>NZ_CP050504.1:2270000-4242500 GCF_011820545.1 Streptomyces sp. DSM 40868 | reverse complement strand
AGCGTACGCTAAGTGGGAAAGGATGTGGAGTCGCAGAGACAACCAGGAGGTTGGCTTAGAAGCAGCCACCCTTGAAAGAGTGCGTAATAGCTCACTGGTCTAGTGATTCCGCGCCGACAATGTAGCGGGGCTCAAGCGTACCGCCGAAGTCGTGTCATTGCAGCATGTACTCCCAACGGAGGCTGTGATGGGTAGGGGAGCGTCGTCTGCCGGGTGAAGCGGCACTGGAAGGTAGTCGTGGACGGTTGACGAGTGAGAATGCAGGCATGAGTAGCGATACAAACGTGAGAAACGTTTGCGCCGATTGACTAAGGGTTCCTGGGTCAAGCTGATCTGCCCAGGGTAAGTCGGGACCTAAGGCGAGGCCGACAGGCGTAGTCGATGGATAACCGGTTGATATTCCGGTACCCGCTGTGAAGCGTCAAACATCGAGCATCGTGATGCTAAGGCCGTGAAGCCGTTCCGGACCCTTCGGGGAATGGAAAGTGGTGGAGCCGCCGGACCAAGCGGTTAGTAGGTGAGTGATGGGGTGACGCAGGAAGGTAGTCCATCCCGGGCGGTGGTTGTCCCGGGGTAAGGGTGTAGGACGCAAGGTAGGCAAATCCGCCTTGCACATAGTCTGAGACCTGATGCCGAGCCGATTGTGGTGAAGTGGATGATCCTATGCTGTCGAGAAAAGCCTCTAGCGAGTTTCATGGCGGCCCGTACCCTAAACCGACTCAGGTGGTCAGGTAGAGAATACCGAGGCGTTCGGGTGAACTATGGTTAAGGAACTCGGCAAAATGCCCCCGTAACTTCGGGAGAAGGGGGGCCACACCTGGTGATGAGCTTTACGCTCTGAGCTGGGGGTGGCCGCAGAGACCAGCGAGAAGCGACTGTTTACTAAAAACACAGGTCCGTGCGAAGCCGTAAGGCGATGTATACGGACTGACGCCTGCCCGGTGCTGGAACGTTAAGGGGACCGGTTAGCTCACTTTCGGGTGGGCGAAGCTGAGAACTTAAGCGCCAGTAAACGGCGGTGGTAACTATAACCATCCTAAGGTAGCGAAATTCCTTGTCGGGTAAGTTCCGACCTGCACGAATGGCGTAACGACTTCTCGACTGTCTCAACCATAGGCCCGGTGAAATTGCACTACGAGTAAAGATGCTCGTTTCGCGCAGCAGGACGGAAAGACCCCGGGACCTTTACTACAGTTTGATATTGGTGTTCGGTTCGGCTTGTGTAGGATAGCTGGGAGACTGTGAAGCTCGCACGCCAGTGTGGGTGGAGTCGTCGTTGAAATACCAGTCTGGTCGTGCTGGATGTCTAACCTGGGTCCGTGATCCGGATCAGGGACAGTGTCTGATGGGTAGTTTAACTGGGGCGGTTGCCTCCTAAAGGGTAACGGAGGCGCCCAAAGGTTCCCTCAGCCTGGTTGGCAATCAGGTGTTGAGTGTAAGTGCACAAGGGAGCTTGACTGTGAGACCGACGGGTCGAGCAGGGACGAAAGTCGGGACTAGTGATCCGGCGGTGGCTTGTGGAAGCGCCGTCGCTCAACGGATAAAAGGTACCCCGGGGATAACAGGCTGATCTTCCCCAAGAGTCCATATCGACGGGATGGTTTGGCACCTCGATGTCGGCTCGTCGCATCCTGGGGCTGGAGTCGGTCCCAAGGGTTGGGCTGTTCGCCCATTAAAGCGGTACGCGAGCTGGGTTTAGAACGTCGTGAGACAGTTCGGTCCCTATCCGCTGTGCGCGTAGGAGTCTTGAGAAGGGCTGTCCCTAGTACGAGAGGACCGGGACGGACGAACCTCTGGTGTGCCAGTTGTTCTGCCAAGGGCATGGCTGGTTGGCTACGTTCGGGAGGGATAACCGCTGAAAGCATCTAAGCGGGAAGCCTGCTTCGAGATGAGGACTCCCACCCACTTGATGGGGTAAGGCTCCCAGTAGACGACTGGGTTGATAGGCCGGATCTGGAAGCACGGTAACGTGTGGAGGTGACCGGTACTAATAGGCCGAGGGCTTGTCCTCAGTTGCTCGCGTCCACTGTGTTGGTTCTGAAACCACGAACAGCCCCGCTTTTTAAGCGGTCTGGTTGATTGTTTCATAGTGTTTCGGTGGTCATAGCGTGAGGGAAACGCCCGGTTACATTCCGAACCCGGAAGCTAAGCCTCACAGCGCCGATGGTACTGCAGGGGGGACCCTGTGGGAGAGTAGGACGCCGCCGAACAATTTTTGGGAAAACCCCCGCACCTCACGGTGCGGGGGTTTTCTGTTTTCCGGGCCGAGGGATGTGGATTACCGTGGCCACATGACCGCTGTCACCAGGAACGACTATGTCGTTCGTGCCATACGCCCCGACGACTGGGAGCGGGTGAGGCAGCTGCGTCTGGACGCGCTGCGGGACCCGGTCGCGCACCTCGCCTTCCTGGAGACCTACGAGGAGGCCGCGAGCAAGCCCGACTCCTTCTGGCAGGACCGGGCCGTCGGCTCCGGCGAGGGCTCCACCACCGCCCAGCAGTTCATCGCCGAGGCCCTCGACGGGACCTGGGCCGGCTCCGTCACCGTGCTCATGGAGGAGCCCGGCACCCAGGACTGGGCCGGAAACCCGGTCGAGCGACGGCAGGGACACGCGGCCGGCGTCTTCGTACGGCCGGAACACCGGGGCAACGGGCTGATCGAGGCGCTGTTCGCGTCCGGCCTGGCCTGGGCGTGGCAGCAGGACGCCGAGCGGGTGCGGCTGTTCGTCCACGAGGACAACCTCCGCGCCCAGACCGCCTACCGGAGGATCGGGTTCGCGCCCAGTGGCCTCGTCGTGGCCTTCTCCAAGGACGAGACCGCCGACGAGCTGGAGTTCGTCCTGGAACGGCCGTCCTAGACGGGCAGTTCCTGGTGCGGCCAGCGGGCGCGGGCCTGTTCGCGGGAGCGGAGCAGGGCGAGCGTCGGCAGGCCCTGGTCGGTTCCGGTGGCCAGCAGATCCGGCAGCTCGGGGAGCGGGGCCACGGCCGCGATGTCGTCCAGGACCAGGGTGAGTGGTGGGTCGAGCCGACCGGAGGATGACCGTTCGGCCATGCGCCGGCCGCGCTCGACCACGCTGGAGACGAGGGCCGTCAGGAGCGGCATCGCGCCCGGGTTGCTCCGCGGGTCCTCGATGGATGCACCGACCATATAAAGCGTGCCCCCTTCATGGACGAAGGAATCCAGGGCGAGGGCATCGGTTCGGTTGGGGGTGCACGCCTCGCGGATGTTCACCGTGAACAGCGCCGACAGGGCCCTGCTGGTCAACTCCTGGGCGATGTCCCGGCGTTCCGGATGCGCGGTGAGTGCCGCCTCCAGCTCGCCGGCGGCGCCGGACGCGGCCTTGGGGTGGGTGCGCAGGGTGCGTACGGCGTCCTGGATTTGGGTGCCCTGCGCCCAGCGGTGCACATGCCGGATGGTGCGGTTCTCCAGGGCGGCGGCGTGCAGATAGCTGCGAAGCAGGGTCGTGGCGGTGTCGGCCACCGCCTGGTCGATCCGCGCGGTGGGCCGTACGGGGGCGAGCAGGGCCGTCGCCCGGTGCAGGGCCGTCTGTCTGTCCTCGCAGCCCGCCGTGGGGGACCAGTGCAGCCGGGCCGGGGTGTCGCACAGATGTGTGGGGTCGTAGAGCAGGGTGGGACCCAGCTTGGCCCGGGTGTCCTTGGTCTCCGCCCACAGGGCCGGGTTCGAGGTGACGAGGACGACGGGGCCCTCCGCGTCCCGTACGGCCTGGGCCGCGGCCGTCTGCCGGGCCTCCCGGGGCGCGAGGAGGACCTTCTCCCAGCCGCCCGACCGGTCACCGACGGCGGACAGGGCGACCGGCGGTGCCGGTGCCGCCGTCGCGCCCACTGGCTCCGCCGGCAGGGGCTCCACGCGCGGCACAGGGGCCTCATGGCGTGGCTCGGGGACGTTGTGGCGGGACTCCTGAACGGCGTGGTGCGGACCCGGGGCCTCGTACGGCGGCTCCTGGGCTTCGTATCGCGGTCCCTGGGCCCCGTACCGCGGTTCGGCCTGCGCGGGGTGCCGCGGGGTGTCCCGGGCCGCCGTGGACCGGCGTAGCCTGGCCGCCCGCCAGCGGGCCACCGTGCTCATCGCGAACACGGTGAGGACGAAGAGGATCATCAGCTGGCCGAGGAACAGGCCCCAGAACAGGCCCCAGCCGGACAGCTGGCCCGGCGGGGTCTCCGGCCAGGCGCCGGGCAGGTCGTGGGGCCGGCTGATGAGGTGGCGCATGGCCAGGGGGGTGCGGGTGAAGGTGACGCCCTCCGGCCAGGCGCCCTGGGCGAACCGGGCCGAGAGGCCGGTGGCCGACCACACCAGGACGGTGATGCCGATGAGGAACGCGAGGATGCCGATCAGCAGTCCGTCGGGGATGCCGCCCTGGCGTTCCCGGCGGATGTCACGGTGATCGTCCGGTCTCACACTGTACTCCCTCTAGGCCACCGTCGACTCGGAGTCGCCCAGGTGCTGTTCCACGAAGGCCGCCGCCCGCCGCTCGGCCTCCAGCTCGGCCGCGCGCAGGGCGTCGTCGACCTCGAGGTCGCTGGACGACTCGGTCATGGCGCGGTCGGTGAAGACCAGCGGCCGTTCCGTCTCGGTGACCAGGTGTTTGACCACCTGGACATTGCCGTTGACGTCCCAGACCGCGATGCCGGGCGTCAGCGTGGGGATGATCTCGACCGCCCAGCGGGGCAGGCCCAGGACCCGGCCGGTGGCTCTCGCCTCGTCCGCCTTCTGGGCGTAGATCGTCCTGGTCGACGCCATCTTCAGGATGGCCGCCGCCTCCTTGGCCGCCGCCCCGTCGACCACGTCGGACAGATGGTGGACGACCGCCACGAAGGACAGGCCGAGCCGGCGTCCGAACTTCAGCAGCCGCTGGAACAACTGGGCCACGAACGGGCTGTTGATGATGTGCCAGGCCTCCTCGACCAGGAAGATGCGCTTCTTCCGGTCGGGGCGGATCCAGGTGTGCTCCAGCCACACGCCGACGATCGCCATGAGGATCGGCATGGCGATGGAGTTGCGGTCGATGTGGGACAGGTCGAAGACGATCAGGGGCGCGTCGAGGTCGATGCCGACCGTGGTCGGGCCGTCGAACATGCCGCGCAGGTCGCCGTCGACCAGGCGGTCCAGGACCAGGGCGACGTCCAGGCCCCACGCCCGTACGTCGTCTATGGCGACGTTCATCGCCTCCGCCGACTCCGGCTCGGGGTGCCGTAGCTGCTCCACGATGTCGGAGAGGACCGGCTGGCGGTCGGTGATCGTCTCGTTGACGTAGGAGTGCGCGACCTTCAGGGCGAAGCCGGCGCGCTCGTCCAGGCCGTGGCCCATGGCGACCTCGATGATGGTCCGCAGCAGCGCGAGCTGCCCGGTCGTGGTGATCGCCGGGTCCAGGGGGTTGAGCCGGATGCCGTGGTCGAGGGCGGCCGTCGGGTCGAGCCGGATGGGGGTTATCCCCAGCTCCTCGGCGATCAGGTTCCACTCGCCGACGCCGTCCTCGCCCTGCGCGTCCAGGACGACGACCTGGCGGTCCTTGAACCGGAGCTGGCGCAGGACGTACGTCTTCTCCAGCGCCGACTTGCCGTTGCCGGACTCGCCGAGGACCAGCCAGTGCGGGGCCGGCAGCTGCTGGCCGTACAGCTGGAAGGGGTCGTAGATGTAGCCCTTCCCGGAGTACACCTCGCGGCCGATGATGACGCCGGAGTCGCCGAGGCCGGGCGCGGCCGTGGGCAGGTAGACCGCCTGGGCCTGGCCCGTGGAGGTGCGCACCGGCGGGCGGGTCGTCTCCACCTTCCCGAAGAGGAAGGAGGTGAAGGCCTCGGTGAGGACGGACAGCGGATCCCGCATCGGAGAATCAGCCCCTACCTTCGGATGCCGGTGGCGAACGGAAGTGTGTTCACGAAGGCGCGGTGGTGCTCTCGGTCGCACCACTCCAGCTTGAGGTACGACTTGCCGGCGGAGGCCCTTATCGTCCGCTTGTCGCGGTTCAGGGCCTCCGGGGAGCGGGCGGAGACGGTGATGTAGCCGACCAGGTTGACGCCGGCGGCGCCGCTGGCGAGGTCCTCGCCGCGCTGGTCGAGGCGGTTGTGCGCGGCGATGTCCCGGGGGTCGACGGTCCGGTTCATCTTGGCGGCGCGGGAGGCCTCGGCCTCGTCGTTGGTCTTCTCGGTCAGCATCCGCTCGATGGCGACCTCGGTGGGTTCCAGGTCCATGGTCACGGCGACCGTGCGGATGACGTCCGGGGTGTGGACGAGGAGCGGGGCGAGGAAGTTGACGCCGACGGGGGTCATCGGCCACTCCTTCACCCAGGCGGTGGCGTGGCACCAGGGGGCGCGGGTGGACGACTCGCGGGTCTTGGCCTGGAGGTAGGTGGGCTCCACGGCGTCCAGCTCGGCCGGCCAGGCGTTGCGCTGGGTCATCGCCTGGATGTGGTCGATGGGGTGGTCCGGGTCGTACATGGAGTGGATCAGGGAGGCCAGCCGGCCCTGGCCGAGCGGCTGGCGGACCCGGATGTCGGCCTCCTGGAGCCGGGAGCAGATGTCGGTCAGCTCGCGGGCCATGACGACGGCGAGCCCGGCGTCCCGGTCGACCCTGCCGCCGCGGGTGCGGGCGGCGCGGGCCATGGCGTGGGCCTCGGCGGCCAGTTCCCGGCTGTAGTGCATACAGGCGACGAGGTAGGCGCGGTGCTGCTCGCTGCTGGTGGAGACCATGGACTGGAGCTGGTCGTAGGAGTGCTGGAGCCAGTCCGGGGAGCGGTCGTCGCCGCGCACGGCGACGTCCTTGGCGTGCGCGTCGGGGTCGGCGGGCAGGGTGCGGGCGAGCATCTGCAGCCGGGTGACGAATCCGTCGCCGTTGGCGACGTGCTTGAGCAGCGTGCCGAAGCGGTCGACCAGGGCCTCCTGGTCCTCGGAGTCGCGCAGGCCGACGCCGGGGCCCTCGATCTCGATGGCGGCGGTGACCGTCTTGCGGTCGGCGTGCAGCAGGACGGCGATCTCGTCCGGGCCGAAGGGCGCGGCGAGCCAGGTGATGCGGCCGATGCCGGGCGGCGGGCCGACCTCGATCTCCCGGCCGTCGAGGCGGGTGCCGGCCTCCATGGCACTGGACCGGTAGACGGCTCCGCGCTTGACGGTCCGCTTGTACGAGCGGTTGATCTCGAACCACTTGTAGAACGTGCGGTGCTTGTACGGCACGTAGACCGCGGCGAGCGCGAGCAGGGGGAAGCCCATGAGCAGCGCGATCCGCAGGGGCAGGACCGGTACGAGGAGGCCGCACATCATGCCGAGGAACGCGCCGGCGATGATCAGGGCGATCTCGCCGGATTCACGGTTGCGGCCGATGATCGCGTTCGGCCGGGCGCGGCCGATGAGATACGTACGGCGGGGCGTGACCGGATGGGACAGATGGGACTCGGTCGTCAACGCCCTTCACCTCCCGAGCGGTTGTTGCGGGTGTTGCTGGCGTGCGGGGTGTTGACCGGGCTGGACGCGCGGGGCGCGGGCGTGGCGGAGGGGACGGTTCCGCCGCCGTTCCCGGCCGGGGTACGGCTGCTGTGGGCGGCGACGCCGCCGGAGGCGGGGTTGGCCTGGCGCGGGGTGCTGCTCGACTGGCCGGCCGCGGCGTTGCTGTCGGCGCGGGAGCTGTGGGTCTTGATGCCCTGGGCGACGAGGGTGGCGGGGGAGCTGATGACGGCGGCGGCCTTGCTCTCCGCGCCCTGCATGATGCGGTTGTTGCGGCCGCTGGCGATCTCGTCGCCGAAGCCGGGGACGAAGCGGTAGATCATCGCGCTGGCGAAGATGGCGAGCAGGATGATGGCGAGGCCGGAGACGACGGCGGAGAAGGCGTCGGGGCCGTTGTCGCCGGACAGGGCGCCGGCCAGGCCGAGGACGATCACGATGACCGGTTTCACGAGGATGACGGCGATCATGATGCCGGCCCAGCGGCGGACGTGACCCCACAGGTTCTTGTCGACGAGGCCCGCGTAGACGACGGTGCCGAGGAGGGCGCCGACGTAGAGGAGGGCGGCGCGGATGACCAGCTCCAGCCAGAGGACGCCGGCGGCGAGGATGCTGACCAGGGAGACGACGATCAGCATGATGGGGCCGCCGCCGATGTCGTTGCCCTTCTTCAGGGCGCCGGAGAAGGTGCCGAAGAACGTGTCGGCCTGGTCGCCGGTGGCTTTCGCGAGGACGTCGGTGACGCTATCCGTGGCCGAGACGACGGTGTACAGGATCAGCGGGGTGAAGGCGGAGGCCAGCACGGTCAGCCAGAGGAAGCCGACGGCTTCGGTGATCGCGGTGGTCAGCGGCACGCCGCGCACCGCGCGCTTGGCCACGGCGAGCAGCCACAGCAGAAGCGTCAGGATGGTGGAGGCGGCGAAGACGATCGCGTACTGCTTCAGGAACGCCTGATTGGTGAAGTCGACGGTGGCCGTCTCCTTGACGGCCTTGCTCAGCTTGTCGACGGTCCAGGAGGCGGCGTCCGCGCATCCCTTGGCCAGCGAGGAGAGGGGATCCAGGGTGTCGGTGAGGGGGTTGCCGGGGCCGGAGGGGGAGGTGCCGGAGGAGCCGTTCTCCCTTTCGCACTGGTCCCGGGCGGCGCCGGGGACCAGGTCACAGACGCCGGCGCTCTTCGTGGCCGTGGGCGTCGGGGACGGCGAGGACGGGTCCGTGGGCGTAGGCGTGGGGGCGGCGTAGGCGCGGGCGGTCGTGAGGATCACAGCCGTCTGAACGGTCGCGACCGCACCGGCCAGCGTGAGTACGCGGCGGTTAGCGGGCATAGGTGAACCCTCCGTACTCATCGACGGCCTTCGACATCTCTTCGGAGCTGGAGGCCCTGTCGTCACCGGGGACGGGCGCAGGGCCCTCTTTCTGGGAGTGCGCGGCGATCTTCCAGTCGCCGGCGACCCAATCGAGCTTCATCGTGATGGTGAACCAGCTGTTGGTGACCGGGTTCGTGGAATTCTCACCCGCGAGACCGAGCAAGCCGCTGCACCAGACGTCGACCGTCGCCGTGTTGTCGGTGGTCTCGGTGACCTTCGTGCCGATGGGGCTCGTGCGGGACACGAACGTGTAGCCCTTCGGAGCGGTGCCGTCGTCATTCAGACCGAGGGACTTGGCGAAGGCAGGGGTGTACGCCTTGTCGAACGCCGCCGCGGAACCTGCGGCCCGGGACGGGGTCATGACGGCCTGCAGGATGGCGTCCCGGCGGGGTTTGACGAACATGTCGGCCGACCCCAGTGCCACCGCGTAGTTCGCCGCCGCGCTCTGGGCTCCCTGGGTGGTGTGGGGGAAGCCGGAGGGGATGGTGCCGGGGTTTGTGGTGAGCGGCTTGGTTCCGGTGGGGGCGGTGGCGGCGGCCTTCGGCTGGTCGGGCTTTGTCGATGCGGTGGTGCTCCCGTCACCGCCCCCCCGGTTCGCGAAGGCGATGGCGGCGATGAGGAGGACCACCACGCCGACCACCGTGATCAGGCTTCTGGAGGAGGAGCGCTGGGGGCGGCGGGGGGCGCCGCCGTAGGGGTCGGGGTCGGGGAGCCGGGTCCGGGTCTGGCCGGGTTCCGGGTGGTCGCCGTAGCCCTGGTAGTCGCGGTAACCCTGCTCGTCTCCGGGACTCATGCCGCGTACGCCCCCTCCACCTCGTAGACATACGACGGTAGCCGTGCTGGTTCCCGCGCGGGCGCGGTGTGGTGACTCGACATCAGGGAAACGCAACCTCAGCCGGTGGGCACGACGGGTGGGTGGGGTGGAGGGGACAGTCGTGGCCGGGCGTGCCCGGAACGCGTGGGGTTACACCGCCATGCCGTACACGATGGTGAACAGTGTGCCGAGGGAGCCGATGATGAAGACCCCGGTGAGGCCGGCGATGATCAGGCCCTTGCCCTGCTCCGCGCTGAACGTGTCCCGCAGGGCCGTGGCACCGATACGCTGCTTGGCCGCCCCCCATACCGCGATGCCGAGGCACAGCAGGATGGCGACGGCCATGACCACCTCGATCATCACCTTGGCTTCGTTGCCCAGGCTGCCGAAGGGGCCCCAGTCCGGAGCGATCCCGCCGATGATGGTGTTGATGTCTCCCTTGTCGGCCGCAAAGAGCATGTAAGTCACCGCCCCTGGTGGGTAGTTCCGCGAGCCCCTGCGGGCGCAGAGGTCAGGCCTCATTGTCGCCGACAACGTCGCCAACGTATGTCGACTTGGCGTCATTCACTGGCGGGTTTCGTCTAGGTGGCACCTACCGTCACTCTGTGTATCACGGCAGGTCACCCCGGGCAATGAGGTCGGAGCGGAACCTGGTGTGCGGCTCCGTCGTTGACCCCCCTTACGACCTGCGCGGCTTTGACGGCCGGTCGGGTGAGGCGTCGCGTCGATGTTCTCACGGGCGGGGCGGCCGACGGGTGCGCCCGGGGGTGCCGATTCACAGGGAAATCTCAGGCAACTCGGGGTTTCGTTCTCACCTTTGACGGTCAGACTCGGTCCCGATGAAGCGCATCTCACGCCGCTCGGCCACCTCGCGGCCCGCGCTGCTCAGCACGGTGGTGCTGCTCGCGCTGACCTCGGCCTCCGTGGCCGCCGCCGACGACGGGCCGGGGCCGTTCGGGGTCACCGTGGACGCCGCGGCGAACCGGTGGAGCGCCCGGGTGGGCGCGCTGTTCGCCGCGGACGGGGCGGGCCGTCCGGCCGGCGGTCACTTCTGCACCGCGTCGGTGGCGCACGGCCCGCGCGGCGATCTGATCGTCACCGCCGCCCACTGCCTGGACGACCCCGGTCGCGACCTGGTGTTCGTGCCGGGCTACCGGGCCGGGCGGGCGCCGTACGGGGTGTGGAGGGTGACGCGGCGGTTCCTGCCCGACGGGTGGGTCCGGGACCGGGACGAGGACAGCGACCTCGCCTTCGCCACCGTCGCCGGGCGGGACGGCGACCGGGTGGAGGACGTGGTGGGCGCCTACCGGTTCACGCCCGGCGTGGCCACCGGCGCGACCGGGGTGACCGTCACCGGGTACCCGGGCTCCCGCGAGGTCCCCATCACCTGCACCGACAAGCCGGCCCGGCACAGCCGTACCCAACAGCGCGTCGACTGCCCCGACTTCACCGGGGGCACCAGCGGCAGCCCCTGGGTCAACGGGGATCACGAGATCGTCGGGGTCCTCGGCGGTCACGAGGAGGGCGGCAGTACGGCCGGGACCTCGTACAGCGTGGTGCTGGGGCGCGTGGCGGCGGAGCTGTACGAGGAGGCGGCGGGATCTTCCTGACCCGGGCTCGGGGCGGGCCGCCGCAACGACTCATGTGCGCGGGAGTCACCGCGAAATGACGCCACATCATGAGAAAGGGGTCTTGGATCGGCCCCCGATGGGGGAAAGTTGAACCGTGCGGAAGTCATGGGTGATCGGTGGGGCGGCCGGCGCGCTCGGCGTGAGCTTCGTGATGCTGCTGGTCGTCGGTGTGTACATCGTGGCCGGGAACCTGGTCAACGGGGTGACCTCGGGGAGCCGGGGGCTGGCGAAGGGGGCGGTGCCGGCCGCCTACAAGTCGTTGGTGCAGCGGTGGGGCAATCTGTGCCCGGCACTCTCGCCCGCGCTGCTCGCCGCGCAGCTGTACCAGGAGAGCGGGTGGAACCCGACCGTCGTCAGCCCGGCCGACGCGCGCGGTATCGCGCAGTTCATCCCCAGCACCTGGGCGACGCACGGCATCGACGGCGACGGTGACGGCAAGCGGGACATCTGGGACCCGGACGACGCGATTCCGTCGGCGGCCTCGTACGACTGCGAACTGGCCAAGTACGTCAAGGACGTGCCCGGTGACGTCTCCGACAACATGCTCGCCGCATACAACGCGGGCGCCTACCGGGTGATCCGGGCGGGCGGGGTGCCGGCCATCAGCGAGACGCAGAACTACGTGAAGCGGATCCGCAGCCTGGAGAAGAGCTTCGCCGCGCCGGTCAGCCGGCTCGACCCCACCCGGCAGGCCGCCGGTGCCATCGCCTTCGCGCAGAGCCGGCTCGGCACGCCGTACCTGTGGGGCGGCAACGGCACCCCCGAGCAGGGCGGGCGCTTCGACTGCTCGGGGCTGACCAAGGCGTCGTACGAGAAGGTCGGGATCAAGCTGCCCCGTGTGGCCAACGACCAGTACAACGCCGGGCCGCACCCCTCGCGGGACGAACTGCTCCCCGGTGACCTGGTCTTCTTCTCCGACGACCTCACCGACTCGCGGGCCATCCGGCACGTGGGGATCTACGTCGGCGGCGGGTACATGATCGACGCCCCGCGCACCGGCGCCGTGATCCGCTTCGACCCGATCGACACCCCGGACTACTTCGGCGCGACACGGGTAACGGAGGAGGGCGCGCAGGCACTTCCCACGACCGTGTGAACGATGCGTGAAGCTGCCCCCTGAGCTGCGCTGACGAGTCTCTCTTCGATAACGTCTGCGTGATCATTCAGTGGAGAGTGGAACGTATTCATGGTGCCCGTGCGTTCCTGTTGACGTAGCCGAGCGGACGTCAGTGCGGGAATGCAGCGGAAGCGGATCTACGAACCACGGGGGGCTGGAGCGACGCACACCCGGTGCGTCCGGACGAACGACGAAGGGGCCGCAGCACCATGGCTGTACTCGCCGAATCCGGATCGAACCCCGACGTCGACCTGCTCTACGACATCAACGGCCTGGCCAAGGACGCGCCGCACTGGTTCGACCGGGTCATGGAGTTCGTCGGCGAGTACGGGCTGCTGCTCGCCATGGTGCTGCTGGTCCTGTGGTGCTGGTGGGGCGTGCGGCGCCGGGGCGGTGAAGAGGCGGCGCCGTCGGTGGCCGCGCTGGTGTGGGCGCCGCTCGCGGCGGGCCTCGCGGTCCTCGTGAACGTCCCGATACGGGGCTTCGTGGAGCGTCCCCGCCCGTTCCGGGACCATCAGGGCCTGGACGTCCTGGTCTCCGGCAAGGACGACTTCTCCTTCGTCAGCGATCACGCGACGCTCACGATGGCGCTCGGTGTGGGCCTCTTCGTCGCCAACCGCCGCTTCGGCCTCGTCGGCATCGGCCTGGCCCTGCTGGAGGGCTTCTGCCGGGTCTACATGGGCGTGCACTACCCGACGGACGTCGTGGGCGGTTTCGCGCTCGGTACGGCCGTCGTGCTGCTGCTGTCCCCGCTCGCCATGGCGCTGCTCACCCCGCTGGTGCGGGCGGTGGAGCGCTCGCCGCGGGTGGGGTGGCTCGTGCGGCGGCGCACGGCGCCGGACGTCCCGGTGCTGCCCGGCGCGCGCCGCTCGGCGGAGGCCGGGGAGCGGGACCTGGCCGCGTAAGCGGTAAGGCGGAAAAGCGCGGGAAAGCGGGAACGGGCCGGCTCCTCCTCGGCGGGGAGCCGGCCCGTTCCCGTTCCCGTTCCTGAACGCTGACGGGTTCTACAGCCCCTGCGCGTACGAGAAGAACCGCTTGGGGTCGTACTGCTTCTTCACCTTGTCCAGGCGCGCCGCCGCGTCCCCGTAGTACGCCTTCTTCCAGTTCTTCAGCGTGGGGTCGGTGTAGTTCTGGTAGGCCGCGCCGGAGGCGTACGGGGCCATCGCCTTGTGCGCCGACGTCAGCCAGGACTGGGCCGTGGCGCCGGAGGCTCCCGCGCCCCAGGAGGCGATGTACTGGGCCAGCATCCGCGAGCGGCGGTGGACGAACGCGGTGGCGGTCGGGGAGACCCGGTTGACCGCGCCGCCGAGCGCCGTGAAGGCGATGCTGCCGGCGCCGCCGCGCACCGAGGCGATCTGCTTCAGCACGGTCTGGATGCCGGCCGCCGACAGCGAGCGGTCGAAGAAGTCGGAGCGGGCCGCGTACGTCTCCCGGCCGAGCCGGCCCTGCGGGGAGCGGCCCGGGGTGGAGCCCGGCAGATGGCACTGGGCGTCGGTGGCGAAGGAGGAGCAGCCGGCGTAGATCTCCATGGCCTCCTCGTAGCCGCGGCGGCGCAGCGAGACCGAGCGGGCGCTGGCGCCGGCCAGGTGGGCCAGGCGGTCCACGGCGTTCTGCAGCTCGCGGTAGGTGCCGAGGGAGAAGCAGGAGACGGAGACGGTCGGGGTGCGGCCCGGTGAGCAGGCCAGGTGCAGGGAGGACCAGATCTCGTCGGGCTGGGAGGGACCCCACTCCTGCCAGGCCTTGAGCACCTTGGCGGCCTTGGACCAGGGCCAGGTGAGGTAGGCGGTGACGGCCTGCGGCGCGGTGTGGGTGCGGAAGTGCAGCTCGGTGACGACTCCGAAGTTGCCGTTGCCCGCGCCGCGCAGCGCCCAGAACAGGTCGGCGTGGTGGCCGGTGTCGGCGGTGAGCTGGGTGCCGTCGGCGGTGATCAGGGTGGCCTGGGTGAGGCTGTCGCAGGTCAGGCCGTAGGCGCGGGAGGCGACGCCGTGGCCGCCGCCGAGCACCAGGCCGGAGACGCCGACGGTGGGGCAGGAGCCGGCGGGTATGGTCACGCCCTTCGCGGCGAGCGCGCGGTAGACGTCGATGAGTTTGGCGCCGGCGCCGACGACGGCCTGGCCGCCGCTGACCCGGATCCGGTTGAGCCGGGAGACGTCGATGATCAGCCGCTGGTCGCCGGAGGAGTAACCGGCGTAGGAGTGGCCGCCGTTGCGGATGGCGACCTTGACGCCGTGCGCGCGGGCGTACGCCAGGGTGGTGCGGATATCGGCGGTGTGCGCCACGTAGGCGACCGCGGCCGGTTTCAGGCCGTCGAAGCGGGTGTTGTAGAGCTGGTGGGCGGTCTTCCAGGTGGCGTCGCCGGGCCGGACGAGGGTGCCGTCCAGGTCCCGGGCGAGGGCCGTCCAGTTGGCGGCGGCCCTGGCCGATCCGGTGGTGCGCAGGGCGGCGAGGGAGGTCGCGCCGGTGAGGGAGGCGGGGGGCGCGGAGGAGTCCTTGCCCGCTCCGCACGCGGTGAGCGCGGTCGTCGCCAGCGCGGCCGCGCCGCCCGAGATGAACGTACGCCGTTCCATGTCCGTCGCCCTTTCCTCGGCTCCTGTGGAACGAGACGGCGTCGCGCGTCACGGGGTTCCGCCGAACGGGTGAGGAACGGCGCACGGGTGTTCGTGCGACAAATCGTCGGAACCTCTACGTGCTCTCCCCGTGAGCATTCCGTGACCTAACCGGGCCGATGGCAGGGGTTCACTCTGCGTTCATTTCTGGCCATCGGCGGCTTCACCTGTTCTGCCTAATTTCGGCCGTACCCGGTGCGGAGTGCGGCATGGATTGCGCTCGCGCGCACCGCACCCACTTACCTCGCGCGCCGCCGATCGCGGCGGCTCCTGGAAGGACTCCCGAAAGTGAAGCTTCAGCGCAAGAACCGGCTGCGCGCCCTCTCTCTCGGTGCTGTCGCCGTCTCCAGCGCCCTGGCCCTGACGGCGTGCGGCTCCGACGACAACGGCGAAGGCAACGCCAACGGGGGCTCCTCCGCCGCCGCGAACGCGAGCTCCGTCAAGTGCGACGACGCCAAGGGTCAGCTGCTCGCGGACGGCTCCTCGGCGCAGAAGAACGCGATCGACGCCTGGACCAAGGTCTTCTCCCCGGCCTGCAACGTGCAGATCAACTACAAGGGCGCCGGCTCCGGTGCCGGTGTCACCTCCTTCACCCAGGGCCAGATCGCGTTCGCCGGTTCCGACTCCGCGCTGAAGCCCGACGAGGTCGCCGCCTCCAAGAAGGTCTGCGACGGCGGCCAGGGCATCGACCTGCCGATGGTCGGCGGCCCGATCGCCCTCGGCTACAACGTCCCCGGCGTGGACAACCTCGTCCTGGACGCCCCGACCATCGCCAAGATCTTCGACAGCAAGATCAAGAACTGGAACGACGAGGCGATCAAGAAGCTCAACCCCGGCGCGAAGCTGCCCGACCTGAAGATCCAGGCCTTCCACCGCTCCGAGGACTCCGGCACCACGGACAACTTCACCAAGTACCTGCTCGCGACCACGCCCGAGAACTGGAAGTACTCCGGTGGCAAGGCCTGGCAGGCGCAGGGCGGCCAGGCGGCCTCCGGCTCGGCCGGCGTGGCCCAGGGCGTCAAGCAGAACTCCGGCGCGATCGGCTACTTCGAGCTGTCCTTCGCCAAGGGCATCGACACCGTCGCCATCGACACCGGCGCCAAGACCCCGGTGAAGCCGTCCACCGAGTCGGCCACCGCGGACATCGCCGCCGCCAAGGTCATCGGCACCGGCAAGGACCTGGCGCTCCAGCTCGACTACAAGACCAAGGCCGAGGGCGCCTACCCGATCACCCTGGTCACGTACGAGATCGTCTGCGACAAGGGCAACAAGGCCGACACCCTGCCCGCCACCAAGGCGTTCCTGCGCTACATCGCCAGCGAGGACGGCCAGAAGGTGCTGGCGCAGAACGACTACGCCCCCATCCCCGCCGAGATCATCGCCAAGGTCCGCACCACCATCGAGGGCCTGAGCTGACCTGATCCGTGAGTGTGCGGCCCGGCACGCCCGCCCGGGCCGGGCCGCACCGTCCGGTGCACCGCCGCCACGAGCCGCGCCCCCGGCGGGGGCCGCGGCTTAGCAGACCGGAGAACCCGATGGACATATCGACGACGACAGACGTTCCTCCCCCCGCCTCCCCGCCCTCGCTCACCGAACGCAAGCGCGCGGCCCGTGGCGCCACCCGGCCCGGCGACCGCATCTTCCTCGGCCTGTCGCGCGGCTCCGGCATCCTGCTGCTGGTGATCATGGCCGCGATCGCGGTCTTCCTCACCTACCGCGCCTCCCTCGCGATCGGCAGGGACCACGGGAACTTCCTGACCACCTTCGAGTGGAACACCAACCTCACCCCGCCGGTCTTCGGCATCGCGGTCCTGGCCTTCGGCACGATCGTCTCCTCGGTGATCGCCATGGTCATCGCGGTCCCGATCGCCGTCGCGATCGCGCTATTCCTCACCCACTACGCCCCGCGCCGGCTGAGCGGCCCGATCGCCTATGTGATCGACCTGCTCGCCGCCGTGCCGTCCATCGTCTACGGCCTGTGGGGCGCCCTGATCCTCGTACCGCACCTGCGCGGCCTGTACGGCTGGCTGGACACCTACTTCGGCTGGACCGGGATCCTCTCCTGGGAGGAGGGCGCGCCGCGCACCATGCTCGCCGTCGGCATCCTGCTGGCGATCATGATCCTGCCGATCATCACCAACGTCAGCCGTGAGGTGTTCCGGCAGGTCCCGCGGATGCACGAGGAGGCCGCCCTGGCCCTCGGCGCCACCCGCTGGGAGGTCATCCGGATGTCCGTCCTGCCCTTCGGCCGCTCCGGTGTGATCTCCGCGTCCATGCTCGGCCTCGGCCGTGCCCTCGGCGAGACGATGGCCGTGGCCACCGTGCTCTCCCCGGACTACGACATCCACGCCAGCCTGCTGAACCCCGGCGGCGGCACCTTCGCCCAGAACATCGCCAGCAAGTTCGGCGAGGCCAGCGAGCAGGGCCGGGACGCGCTGATCGCCTCCGGCCTGGTCCTCTTCGTCATCACCCTGCTGGTCAACGGCGCGGCCCGCGCGATCATCGCCCGCCGCAAGGAGTACTCGGGGGCCAACGCATGAGCACCGCAGCCGTCACCGACAAGCGCGGCGGGTCGCTGAGCGGCGCCCGCCTGCCCAAGTGGTCCCCCTGGGCGATCGCCGCCGGGTCCGTCGCCGTCGCCGTGGGCATCGGCCTCGGCGCGGGCCTGGACAGCGAGGTCCAGTGGGGGCTGATCGCCGCGATCCTGTTCGTCCTCGGCACCTACGGCATCGCCGCCCGGGTGGAGGGCCGCCGGCAGGCCAAGGACCGGGTCGCCACCTCGCTGGTCTGGGTCGCCTTCCTGCTCGCCGTCGTCCCGCTGGTCTCCCTGGTGTGGACGACCGTCTCGCGCGGCGTGAAGGTGCTCGACGTCTACTTCCTCACCCACTCCATGGGCATCGTCGCCGACACCGAGACCGGCGGCGGCATCTACCACGCCCTCATCGGCAGCCTGGAGCAGGTCGGCCTCGCCACCCTCATGGGCGCCCCGATCGGCGTGCTCACCGCCGTCTACCTGGTGGAGTACGGGCGCGGCCGGCTCGCCCGGTCGGTGACCTTCTTCGTCGACGTCATGACGGGCATCCCGTCGATCGTCGCGGGCCTGTTCATCCTCAGCCTCATGCTCATCCTGGAGCTGGAGCCGTTCGGCTTCGCCGGTTCGCTGGCCCTGGCCATCCTGATGATGCCGGTCGTCGTCCGCTCCACCGAGGAGATGTTCAAGCTCGTCCCGAACGAGCTGCGCGAGGCATCCCTGGCACTCGGCGTGCCCAAGTGGCGGACCATCCTGAAGGTGGTCCTGCCGACCGCCATCGGCGGCATCACCACCGGCGTCATGCTCGCCATCGCCCGGATCGCGGGCGAGACCGCGCCGGTGCTGCTGCTGGTGTTCGGCAACCCCTTCATCAACAACAACCCGTTCGAGGGCGCGCAGGCCTCGCTGCCGCTGTACATCTACCAGCAGTACGCCGCCGGCGGTGACCCGGCGTACGACCGCGCGTGGGCGGCGTCCCTCACGCTGATCGCCTTCGTGATGATCCTCAACCTGGTGGCCCGCGGCATCGCCCGCTGGAAGACCCCGCGCTGACCCGCCGCGGCCACCGCCGCCTGGCCGGCCGCCGACGCGGCCCCACAGCGACCGAGCTTGAATTTCCTGGAAGTGAAGCAGACATGGCCAAGCGAATCGACGTAAGCGGGCTCACCGCCTACTACGGCTCCCACAAGGCGATCGAGGACATCTCGATGACGGTCGAGCCGCGCTCGGTGACGGCGTTCATCGGCCCCTCCGGCTGCGGCAAGTCGACGTTCCTGCGCACCCTGAACCGGATGCACGAGGTGACCCCCGGCGGGCGCGTCGAGGGCAAGGTGCTCCTGGACGCCGAGGACCTGTACGGCGCCGGGGTCGACCCGGTGTCCGTGCGCCGCGAGGTGGGCATGGTCTTCCAGCGCCCGAACCCGTTCCCCACCATGTCGATCTTCGACAACGTGGCGGCGGGCCTCAGGCTGAACGGCAACTACAAGAAGAGCGAGCTGAACGACATCGTCGAGAAGTCGCTCAAGGGCGCGAACCTCTGGAACGAGGTCAAGGACCGGCTGAACAAGCCGGGCTCCGGGCTCTCCGGCGGCCAGCAGCAGCGCCTGTGCATCGCCCGGGCCATCGCGGTCGAGCCGAAGGTGCTGCTCATGGACGAGCCGTGCTCGGCCCTGGACCCGATCTCCACGCTCGCCATCGAGGACCTGATCGGCGAGCTGAAGGACCGGTTCACGATCGTCATCGTGACCCACAACATGCAGCAGGCGGCGCGGGTCTCGGACCGTACGGCGTTCTTCAACCTGGCGGCGGTGGGCCAGCCGGGCCGGCTGGTGGAGATCGACGACACCGAGCGGATCTTCTCCAACCCGTCGGTCCAGGCCACGGAGGACTACATCTCCGGCCGCTTCGGCTGACCGGCCCCCCGCCCCGGCCCGCCGGGACGGAACGGACCCCTCGCGGTGCTGCATGGCGGTGCCACCGCGAGGACGCAGAAGGGCCCGCCCCCAGCTCCCGGGGGCGGGCCCGTCGCGTTCGTCCGGCGGGGTCCTACAGGGGCGGCGGGGGGCCTACAGGGCCACCAGCTTCACGATGCCGAAGGCCAGGGCCGCGACCAAGGCGGCGGCCGGCATGGTGATGAACCAGCCCAGGACGATGTTCTTGGCCACGCCCCAGCGGACCGCGTTGACCCGCTTGGTCGCGCCCACGCCCATGATCGCCGAGGTGATCACATGGGTGGTGGAGATCGGCGCCTTGAAGATGAACGCGGTGGTGAACATGATCGACGCGCCGGTGGCCTCGGCCGCGAACCCCTGCGGCGGGTCCAGCTCGATGATCTTGCGGCCCAGGGTGCGCATGATCCGCCAGCCGCCGGCGTAGGTGCCCAGGGACAGCATCACCGCGCAGACGATCTTCACCCAGACCGGGATCGGGTCGCCGAACGTCTCGTGGCCGGAGATCACCAGGGCCAGCACCACGACACCCATCGTCTTCTGGGCGTCCTGGAGACCGTGGCCGAGCGCCATGCCGGCGGCCGAGACGGTCTGGGCGATGCGGAAGCCCCGCTTGGCCTTGTGCGGGTTGGACCGCCGGAACAGCCACATGATCAGCGTCATGACCAGGTAGCCGACGATCAGGCCGACGAAGGGGGAGACGAACATCGGGATGACGATCTTCTCCACCACCCCGCCCCAGAGCACGTCCGTGCCGCCCGCCAGCGCCGCTCCCACCATGCCGCCGAACAGGGCGTGGGAGGAGGACGAGGGCAGGCCGAAGTACCAGGTGACCAGGTTCCAGACGATCGCGCCGACCAGGGCCGAGAAGAGGATGCCCATCCCCGTCGAGCCCTGGGGGGTCTCGATCAGGCCCTCGCTGACCGTCTTGGCGACGCCGGAGCCAAGGAAGGCACCGGCCAGGTTCATCACGGCCGCCATGGCGAGCGCCGCCCGCGGGGTCAGCGCCCGCGTCGACACCGAGGTGGCGATGGCGTTCGCGGAGTCGTGGAAGCCGTTCGTGTACGTGAAGAAGAGCGCGACGCCTACGGTCGCGATCAGGGCGAAGGTGTCCATCGACGCCTCAGGACTCCTTGACGGCGATGGTCTCCACCGTGTTCGCCACGTGCTCGAACGCGTCCGCCGCCTCTTCCAGGACGTCCACGATCTGCTTGAGCTTCAGCACCTCGATGGCGTCGTACTTGCCGTTGAAGAGGTGGGCGAGCAGCTTGCGGTGGATCTGGTCGGCCTGGTTCTCCAGCCGGTTGACCTCGATCCAGTACTCGGTGAGGTTGTCCATGGTGCGCAGGTTCGGCATGGCCTCGGCCGTCAGCTCCGCCGCGCGGGCCAGGACCTCGATCTGCTGCTCGACGCCCTTGGGCAGTTCCTCGACGTTGTAGAGGACGACCAGGTCGACGGCTTCCTCCATGAAGTCCATGATGTCGTCCAGGGAACCGGCGAGGGCGTAGATGTCCTCCCGGTCGAACGGCGTGATGAACGAGGAGTTCAGCTGGTGGAAGATCGCGTGCGTGGCGTCGTCACCTGCGTGTTCCGCGGCCCGCATACGCTCTGCGATCTCGGCCCGGGCGGAGGGGTCCGCCCCGAGCAGTTCCATCAGGAGTTTCGAGCCCGTGACGATGTTGTCCGCGGACGCGGCGAACATGTCGTAGAAGCTCGTCTCCCTGGGGGTCAGACGAAAGCGCACGTGGGGTCCTCGGGGTGCTTCGGTTTCGGTCAGGCTGATGCTAGGCGCATCATCCGGCCACGGCTAACGGGCCGCATCCCAGTGTCGCCCATCGGGCGCGGTGATGAGCACAGGGGCGTACGAAGGCCCCCTTACCCCGCAAAGTTCGTTACCATATACCCAGTAGGGGTATCTATCCCTTTTGTCCGCAGCTCGTCCCGAGACGGAGGCCCGCGATGACGACGACGACCGAGGCCGGCGCCACGCACGGCTACCACAAGCAGAAGGACGAGCACCTCAAGCGGCTGCGCCGCATCGAGGGGCAGATCCGCGGTCTGCAGCGGATGGTGGACGAGGACACCTACTGTATCGACATACTGACGCAGGTCTCCGCCTCCACCAAGGCGCTGCAGTCCTTCGCGCTCCAGCTGCTGGAGGAGCACCTGCGGCACTGCGTGGCGGACGCGGCCCTCAAGGGCGGCGACGAGATCGACGCGAAGGTGGACGAGGCGACGAAGGCGATCGCCCGCCTGCTGCGCACCTGAGGGGCGGGGCGGTACGGGCCGGGCTCAGGCCGGATCGCGTTCCTCGGCGACGCGCAGCACCGCGTCGATGCTCTCCAGGCTGAGCCGGTCCTCGGCGGCCGAGGCCGCGATGATCAGCTCTCCGCAGAGTTCGATCTCGGCGAGGGCCACGTGGTCCTGAACCGCCGTGCCGCCGACCGGAGCCACCCGCCTCACCTCTTCCCTGCCGTCACCGCCTCCTAGGGTAGGCAGTGGCCCGCATCCCGCGCATGGCACGGACGGGCTACTTACAAAGGGACGTCTGGTACTAGTGACTGGCCGGAATCAGCCGCTCTCGCCGGGCTCGTCCCCGGCGATCCGTCCCGTGTAGATGTCCGCCGGGGCCGGCAGCCGGATGTCCGCCGCCGTGCCGAAGCCGTACAGCAGCAGGGTGGAGGCGACCGCGACGGTGGCCCTGGCGTGGCCGTTGGAGAAGCTGAAGCGCTGCCGGAGCTTGCGGATGCGGCCCTGGTCGTCCAGGTAGGCGTCGAACGGCACCCGGGCCGTGGCGAACCCTTTCGCCGCCGCGGCCAGCGCCGCCCGGTTCCCGGCCGAGGCGTACCGGGCCGCGTGGCCGAGATCGGCGGTGCCCCGGTAGTGGCGTACGGCCGTCCCGGCCACCTCGGTGCGGCCCACGAAGGTCGCCTCGCGGATCCCGCGCAGCAGCTCCGCCGCCACGTACGGGTCGGTGGCGCCGCCGGTGACCAGATTGCCGTCCGACAGCGTCGCGGTCTCCACCCGCACCCACTTGTCGGCGGGCACGCCCGCGCCCCGGTTCTTCATGTACAGCGCGCCCGGGGTGAGGAGTTCGGTGATGGGCCGGTGTCCGGCGGCGCCGGTGGGGTCCGCGGGGAGCATCACGGTGAGCCGGCCCAGGCGGCGGCGGTAGTCGTAGACGCCCCGGCCCCGGATGGTGACGCGGGTGCCGCCGGTGGCCATCTCCATGGAGGTGGCGGCCTTGGAGCTGCCCGCGTCGCGCAGTGCCCGGGCGGCCCGGTGCAGTGCGCCCAGGGGGTCGTCCGCGCCCTTGACGTCCTCGGCGGCGGCCCCGCTGCCGGAACAGCCGCAGGCGCCCGCCGCGAGGCCGAGGAGGATGACCGTCGCGGCGACCGTCCTGCCCGCGCGCCTGTGCTGCCGCCGATCCATCGCCTGCCTACCCCCAAGCCGGAGTGTCCGTCACGGGCCCCCTGTCGTCCGGATAACGACGGCTGGCAAGCGTCGTCACGCCGGTCGCGCGCTCGGTACGGTGGCCGGTGTGGCACTCACCTCGGGGCAGCAGGACGGGCCGGAGCACGCCCGGTCCGGGCAGGAACACCGCACCACGACGACCGAACAGGGCCGCTTCTGCGTGGCCCGCTGCACCTGCGGCTGGCGCGGCCCCGCCCGCCGCGCCCGCAGCCAGGCCCGCACGGACGCGGAGACCCACACGGCGGACGGCTGACCGCCCGGGATGACCTCGGCCGCTCCGTCCGCCCCGGTCCCCGTGGTCCCGCCGGGAGGGCCCGGTCTCAGTCCCGTCGTTCGCCGTGGTCCGCCGGGGCGAGCGCGTCCAGCAGGTCCCGGTCGCGGGGCTGGGTCAGGCGGGTGCGGGCCGCGGCCGGGGTGAGCCACAGGATGCGGTCCACCTCGCTGTTCGGTGTGAAGTGGCCGGAAACCGCCTCGGCGGCCCAGTAGCGCACCCGTTTGAAGCGGCCGTCGGCCGCATAGCAGACGGCCGGCAGTTCCGCGCCGGGCTCGGCGGTGTACCCGGTCTCCTCCGCGACCTCGCGCAGCGCCCCGGCGAGCGGGTCCTCGCCCCGCTTCAGCTTGCCCTTGGGGTGCGACCAGTCGTCGTACTTGGGCCGGTGGACCAGGCAGACCTCCAGGGCGCCCGTGAGCGGCGAGCGGCGCCACAGGACGCAGCCGGCCGCCTGGATCACGCTGTCGGGCACGCCGTACTCCTTCCGGTTCAGGGCGCGGCTCCTTCCGGCTCAGGGCGCGGTGACGGTCTGCTTCTGCCAGGCCTGCTGGAACGCGAACCGGGCCGCCTCCACCTCGTGCCGCTGATCGGCGTGGAGCACCCCGAGGGCGTAGGCGGTGGCCGGGGTGATCCGGGGCGTACGGGCCGCCTGGGCCGCCGCCGCTGCCGCCTCCGAGGCGTCCCGGTGCCGGTTCAGCGCCTGCCCGGCCGTCAGCAGCCGTACGTCCAGCGGGGCGTCGCCGCCGTGCAGCACCTCGCGGGCGTACCGGTACAGCCGCAGCAGCAGCCGCACCTGGTGCCAGGGGCCGTCCTGGGGGTGCGGGGACGGCTCCGGGGACAGGCCGTGGACCAGCGCCTCCGCGTTGTAGGGGTGGCCGGCGGTGACCAGGGGCAGCGCGGTCACGGCGTCCGTGAGGCGCTCCTCCGCGGCGGCGGCCAGCGGCCCCAGCTCGGTGCCGGGCGCGGCCGGGGTGAGGGGGACCTCGCTGGCCAGCACGGCGACCTTGTCGGCCACCGCGTGGAAGCGGGAGGAGCCGAGGGCCTGGAGCGCCGTGGAGTGGGCCCTGGTCCGGGCCAGGGTCAGCTGTCGTTCCAGCAGGGCACCGGCCTTGGCCGCGCCGACGGTGAGGGTGCCGCGTTCCGCCGGCGCCGTGGCGTACGCCGGTCCGCCGGGGTTCGCCGTCTTCCCGGGCAGGACCCGGCCGCCGACCGCCATCGCGTCGACCGTCTGCACCGGCAGCGCGGTCACCCCGGACAGCCGGTGCAGCGCCAGCAACAGCCGCTCCAGGCGGGCCTGGTAGGCGTGCTCCAGGCCCAGCGTGCCGGACAGCCAGGCCAGTTCGGGGCGGATCTCCTCGGACCAGCCGGGGTCGAGGAGCGGGCGGAAGGTGTGCAGGCTGCCGCTGATGCGGCGGGCCGAGCGGCGCAGGGCGCGCGCCGCGTCGACGGACTCCGGCGTGCCGTCGCCCGCCCCGCCCGTACCCGCGCGCGGGGAAGCGCTCCCGCCGTTGCCGCCGGTCTCCCGGTGCAGGCGCAGGGCGCGGAGGAACTCCGTGGCCTGGGCGCGCAGGTAGTCCGCGAGGGCGTCCCCCGCCACCGCCTCGGCCGTGGGGTCCGTCTGGTCAAGGTGTTGCTGTGCCACGCCGGCGCCTCCGGGCGTCTATGAGCATCTCCTGGACGTTGCGCAGGGGCCCGCCGTCCCCGTCGGTCGCGTGCCGCGTCCACTCGCCGTCCGGGCCGAGGTGCCAGGAGGCGGTGGTGTCGGACATGCCGGTGTCCAGCAGCCGGTTGAGGGCTGCGCGGTGGCCGGGGTCGACGACCCGGACCAGGGCCTCTATCCGGCGGTCGAGATTGCGGTGCATCATGTCGGCGCTGCCGATCCACACCTCGGGTTCGCCGCCGTTGCCGAAGGCGAACACCCGGGAGTGTTCCAGGAAGCGGCCGAGGATGGAGCGGACCCGGATGTTCTCCGACAGGCCGGTCACACCGGGGCGTATCGCGCAGATGCCGCGTACCCATACGTCCACCGGCACGCCCGCCTGGGACGCGCGGTAGAGGGCGTCGATGACCGCCTCGTCCACGATCGAGTTGACCTTGATCCGGATGAAGGCCGGCCGGCCCGCGCGGTGGTGCTGGATCTCCTTGTGGATGCGCGAGACCAGGCCGTCGCGCAGCGACTTGGGTGCCACCAGCAGCCGGCGGTAGGTCTCCCTGCGGGAGTAGCCGGACAGCCGGTTGAACAGGTCGGAGAGGTCCGCGCCGACCTGGGGGTCCGCGGTGAGCAGGCCGAGGTCCTCGTAGAGGCGGGCCGTCTTCGGGTGGTAGTTGCCGGTGCCGACGTGGCTGTAGCGGCGCAGGACCTCGCCCTCCTGGCGGACCACCAGGGACAGCTTGCAGTGGGTCTTCAGCCCGACCAGGCCGTAGACGACGTGGCAGCCGGCCTCCTCCAGCTTGCGCGCCCACTTGATGTTGGCGTGCTCGTCGAAGCGGGCCTTGATCTCGACCAGGACGAGGACCTGCTTGCCGGACTCGGCGGCGTCGATGAGCGCGTCGACTATGGGCGAGTCGCCGGAGGTCCGGTACAGGGTCTGCTTGATCGCGAGGACGTCCGGGTCGGCGGCGGCCTGCTCCAGGAAGGCCTGCACGGAGGTGGAGAAGCTGTCGTAGGGGTGGTGCAGGAGCACGTCCCGGGCGCGCAGGGCGGCGAAGATGTCGGGCGGGGACGCGGACTCCACCTCGGCGAGGTCGCGGTGGGTGCCGGCGATGAACTTCCGGTACTTCAGCTCCGGCCGGTCCAGCGAGTGGATGCGGAACAGGCCGGTGAGGTCCAGCGGGCCGGGCAGCGGGTACACCTCGGCCTCGGAGATCTTCAGCTCGCGCACCAGCAGGTCCAGCACCTCGCGGTCGATGGACTCCTCGACCTCCAGGCGCACCGGCGGGCCGAAGCGGCGCCGCATGAGTTCCTTCTCCAGGGCCTGGAGAAGGTTCTCGGTGTCGTCCTCCTCGACCTCCAGGTCCTCGTTGCGGGTGATCCGGAAGGCGTGGTGCTCCAGGATCTCCATGCCCGGGAACAGCTCTTCCAGGTGGTTGGGGGCGGCGATGACGTCCTCGATGGGGACGTAGCGGCCCGGGGAGGCCTCCAGGAAGCGGGACAGCAGCGGCGGCACCTTCACCCGGGCGAAGTGCTTGTGGCCGCTGACCGGGTTGCGCACGACGACGGCCAGGTTCAGCGAGAGGCCGGAGATGTACGGGAAGGGGTGCGCGGGGTCGACGGCCAGCGGGGTGAGGACGGGGAAGATCTGGTTCCGGAACAGCGTGAAGAGGCGGGCCTGCTCCTTCTCCGTCAGCTCCTGCCAGCGGACCAGGTGGATGCCCTCCTCGGCGAGCGCGGGGGCGACGTCCTCGTGGTAGCAGGCGGCGTGCCGGGCCATCAGCTCGCGGGAGCGGGCCCAGATCATCTCCAGCACCTCGCGCGGCTGGAGCCCGGAGGCGGACTTGGTCGCGACCCCGGTGGCGATGCGGCGCTTCAGGCCGGCCACCCGGACCATGAAGAACTCGTCCAGGTTGCTGGCGAAGATGGCGAGGAAGTTCGCGCGCTCCAGCAGCGGGGTGTCCGGGTCCTCGGCCAGCTCCAGGACCCGCTCGTTGAAGGCCAGCCAGCTGCGCTCGCGGTCGAGGAAACGGCCCTGGGGCAGGGGGGCGCCGACGGCCTGGGCCTCCTCGTACGCGTCGAGGTCCGCGTCGAGGTCGGGCGCCAGACCGGAGACGGTGGTGGACACGGCGCGCTGCCGGTGCGCGGCGAGGGAGCCCACGGGGGGCTGCGGCGTGTGCGGGGCCTCGGCCTGGGTCTCGTGCTGCCTCATGAACCCATTCTTCCCCGTCGCGGGTGACACGGGCGCGTCGGAACGCGCGGGCGGAAGCCGCACGGTTCCGCTGCCCGTGGCGGGCCCCTCGGGGGGCGGCGAAGGCTCTGGCACGACGGGTGTCATTGGCCGAGCGTCGCAAGCCAGGCTGAATCAATGGTTACGGCGACATGACGTGTGGGATAGCGGGGGGCGGCTCGAAGGGGGGCGGGCCGAGGCCGGACGGCGGCTCTCGGGGGCGGTGGACCGGCCCCGGCCCGCTTCTCGGTCTCGTCCCCGGCCCGCTGCTCCCCGGGTCCGCCCGTCTCTTTCCGCCCCCGGGCCCCGGCCCGGCGCCCCGCCGTGCCCCGGCAGGTTCGGCCCGGGGCCCGTCTGGTCTGCTGGGTGGTCCACGCGGGGCGGGAGGGAAGGGCCGGGAGCCGATCGTGACCGGTGTGAACCGTTCGGTGGGTCCCGTCCGATGAGGAGATGTGAGCGAGACGAGAAGCGACGCGGAGCTGCTGCGAGCCATCGCGGCGGACCGCGACCGGCACGCCTTCGAGGAGCTGTTCCGGCGGTACGCGCCGTGGCTGACCGCGCGGCTGCGCGGGCGCTGCGCCGACGCCGGGGTCGTGGACGACATCGTCCAGGACACCTTCCTCGCGATCTGGCGGGGCAAGGCCCGCTACCGCCAGGAGGGCGAGGTGGCCGGCTGGCTGTGGCGCATCGGCTCCCGCCGCCTGGTGGACGCCCAGCGTGGCGACGGCGCGCGCGGCCGGCTGCGGCAGGCGCTGGCCCGGCTGCGCCACCGGGACGAGGTGTCCGCCGAGGACCGGGTGCTGGCGGGCGTGGAGCACGGGGACCTGGCGGGCGCGCTGGTCCGGCTCTCCCCGGAGCTGCGGGCGGTGCTCCAGGCGACGGTCATCGACGGGCTGACCACCCGGGAGGCGGCCGACCTGCTCGGAATTCCGCCCGGCACGGTCAAGACACGGGCGATGCGGGCCCGGAAGCAACTGCGGGAGGCACTGGCATGACCGGACGAGGACCGGCGGAGGTGTCGGCATGAGCTGGCACGTCGCCGAGGAAGACCTGCGGGCGTACGCGCGCGGGGAGCTTCAGCCGCCGCTGCTGTGGTCCGCCGACACGCACCTGGCCGGCTGTGCCGAGTGCCGGGCGGTACTGGGCTCGGCCTGGGATTCCGGGGCGCTGGACGCGGCCTGGGCGCGGCTGGACGCCGAGCTGGACGCGCCCCGGCCCCGCCCGCTCGAGCGGCTGCTGCTGCGGCTCGGCGTGGCCGACCACACCGCGCGGCTGCTGGCCGCGACGCCGGTGCTGCGCCGCTCGTGGCTGACGGCCGTGACGCTGGTGCTGGTGATGTCCGTGCTGACCGCGCGGGCCGGCCACTCGGACACCCTGTTCCTGGCGCTCGCCCCGCTGCTCCCGCTCGCCGGGGTGGCCCTGTCGTACGGGCCGGTGGTCGACCCGACGTACGAGATGTCGGTCGTCTCCCCGCTGCACGGCTTCCGCCTGCTGATGATCCGGACGGTCGCCGTGCTGACCGCCGCCCTCGCCCTGACCGGTCTGGCGGGCCTCGCCCTGCCGGGGTTCGGGCTGAGCGCGTTCGCCTGGCTGCTGCCCGCGCTCGCGCTCACCGCGACCGGTCTCGCCCTGACCCCCCGGCTCGGGCCGGTCGTCGCGCCCGGCCTGACCGGCGGCGGCTGGGTCGTGCTGCTGCTCGTCACCGAGTCGGCCCGGAGCACCGGCGGCGATCACGTGCTCGCGCCGTTCACCGCCGTCGGGCAGGGCGTGGCCGCCGGGGTCGCCGCCCTCGCCACCGGCCTGCTCTTCCTCATCCGGGACCGCTTCGACCAGTCCACCGGAGGCGTCCGATGACCCACTTGTCCGGGTGCTCGTCGAACCCCCCGTCCCCCACCCCCCGCAGGAGCCCCGCATGACCACCACCGTCTCCGCCTCCGGACTCACCCTCCGCTACGGCGGCACCCGCGCCCTGGACGACGTGTCGCTGCGGCTCGGCCGGGGCGTGACCGGACTGCTCGGGCCGAACGGCGCGGGCAAGACCACGCTGCTGCGGGTGCTGGCCACCGCCGTACCGGCCGACCGGGGCGCCTTCACGGTGCTCGGGCACGACCCGGCGTCCGCGCGGGGCCGCCAGGAACTGCGCCGGAACCTGGGCTATCTCCCGCAGACCCCCGGCTTCCACCCCGACTTCACGCCCTTCGAGTTCGTGGACTACGTGGCGATCCTCAAGGAGCTGACCGACCGCGCCGCCCGGCACCGGGAGGTGCGCCGCGTCCTCGCCGAGGCCGATCTGGACGACGTGCGCGGCAAGCGCATCAAGAAGCTGTCCGGCGGCATGCGGCAGCGGGTCGCGCTGGCCGCCGCCCTCGTCGGCGACCCCGGCTTCCTGGTGCTGGACGAGCCGACCGTCGGTCTCGACCCGGAACAGCGCATGCGGTTCCGGGAGGTGATCGCCCGCGCCGGCGAGGACCGCACGGTGCTGCTGTCCACCCACCAGACCGAGGACGTGGCGATGCTCTGCAACAGGGTCCTGGTGATGGCGAGCGGCCGGATCCGGTTCGCCGGCACCCCCGCCGAACTGACCGCGCGGGCCGCCGGCCGGGTGTGGAGCAGCGGTGGACGCGATCCGGGGGCGAAGGCGGGCTGGCGCACCGGTACGGGCACCTTCCGCAACGTGGGCGATCCGCCCCCCGGCGCCGAACTGCTCGAACCCACCCTGGAGGACGGCTACCTGCTCACCCTCGACGGCGAGCTCGCGGAGGTGACCGCGTGACCGCGCCCGTACTGGAGAAGGAGGCGCAGGCCGCCCCGGCCGCGCCCGGCACGCCCACGGCGGCGGTGCTCGCGCTCGCCCTGTTCGAGGCCCGCAGGCTGCTGCTGCGCCTGCCCGTCCTGCTCGCCCTCACCGGCTACACGGCCTGGCTGGTGTGGCACAACCTCCAGCCCTGGGACGAGTTCCCGGCGCTCCAGGACGCCGACCGGGCCACCCAGGGCGGCCCGCTGTTCGTCGCCCTCGCCGCGCTGCTGTGCGCCAACCAGGCCGTGCTGCGCTCGCGCCGCCGGGACACCGAGCGCCACTTCGCGGTGCTGGCGCTGTCCCGGGGGCAGCGGACGGCCGCGCACGCGCTGTCCGTCGTACCGCTGGCGCTGCTGGTCGCCGTGGGGGTGACCGTCCAGTTCACCTGGGAGGCGGTCAAGCCGGGCGCGGTCGGGCACGGTGCGCCGGCCGAGCTGCTGGCCGGGCCGCTGACGGTGCTGCTGTTCGGGGCGCTCGGCGTGCTGCTCGCCCGGCTGGTGCCGTCGGCCGTCGCGGCGCCGCTGCTGTTCGTGGTGTTCTACCTGATGTTCGTCGGAGCCGCGTTCCCGTTCGCCGGGGAGAGCGGGATCGCCTGGCTGGCCCCGGTGGTCGGCACGGCCAACAAGTACCCCTTCCCGTCCGGTCTGCTGGGCCGCCCCGCAGCCTGGCACGCCCTGTACCTCGCCGGGCTCGCCGTGACGGCCGGGCTGCTCGCCGTCCTGCTCTCCGGCTCCCGCGGCCGCTCCGTCCAGGCGGCCGTCGCCGCCGCGCTGGCCGTGACCGTGCTGGGCGGCGTCGCCCAGACCCGTGATGTCCCGGAGGCGACGGCGGCGGCCCGGCAGCGGGCCTCGCTCACCCCGGAGAAGGAGCAGACGTGTCTGCGGCGGGGCACCTCGGAGTACTGCGCGTTCCCCGAGTGGGTGCCGCGCACCGCCGAGTGGGATCGGGTCGTGCGCGGGGTGCGGTCGCTGGCGGGCGGTCCCGCGCAGGGGCAGAAGCTGCTGGTCCGGCAGCGGCTGGAGGCCCGCTACGGTCTCGACGAGGACTCGGCGCTGCCTCCGGTCACCACCCCGGGCCAGGTGACCGTGGGCACCGCCTGGGGTGGCAACCGGGTCCCGGAGTTCTCCACGGCCGTGGCCGCCGTGCTGGTCGCGGGCAGCGAGAAGGCGGCGGCCAAGCTGTGCGACGGCCGGATGGTGACCGTCATGTGGCTGTCCCTCGCCTGGCAGGACGACCCGCAGGCGCAGCTCAGGAACGTGAGGCTCGACGACAGCCTCAGCGGTGCGGCGGTCGTCCTCTCGCCGACCGATCCGCTCACCATGACGGCCGGTCAGACCGAGGTCGTCCGTGCCCTGCTGGACCGGCCGCTGCCCTCGGTCGTCGGCCGGGTCAAGGCCCACTGGGCGGAGCTGACCTCCCCGAAGCTCACCACCGCCCGCGCCGCCGAACTGCTGGGCGTGCACGCCAAGGTGGGGCCGGACCGGTGCGAGGCGTGATCCGGGCGCTGGCCGTCCCGGTCTGGCGCGCGCTGCCGTGGCGGACGCTGGGCGCGGCCGGGGCGGTCGGCCTGCTGATCCCCGGGCTGCCCCGGCTGTCCGGCGCCGAGCCGGCCGACTGGGTGACGCTCTTACTGCTGCGCGCCGCCGCCCTCGTCCTCGCGCTGGGCCTGGCCTTCGTGCTGGACGACCCCGCCCGGCACGGCACCACGCCGGTGCCGACCGGGCGGGCGGTGCGGACCGTGCTGCGGGTGGCGCTGGTGGCGCCGTTCGCCGCCGCGTGGTGGACGGCGGTGCTGTTCCTGGCGCCCGGCGCGCACCGCCCGCCGACGGGGGACGTCACCCTGGAGGCGGGGGCCGCCTGCGCGCTGGCCCTGGCCCTGGCCGGGCTCGCCGTACGCCACTCGGACGACCCGCACCCGGGCCGGCCGGCGGCCACGGCGCTGCTGGCCGCCGCCCTGCTCGCCCCGCTGCTGCTGCCGGACGACTGGCCCCTGTTCGTGCCCGCCGGGGACCCCCGCTGGGCCACGGCCCACGACCACTGGGCCTGGCTGCTGGCGGCGGCGGGGGCGGTGTGGCTGGGGACCCTCCACGAGCCGCTACGACGCCCGTTCCGGATACCCTTCCGCCGCCGGACACCCAGACCCCGGCGCTCCGGCTGACGCGCGCGGGCGCCCCGGCTCCAGGGCCGAACCGTCCCTCACGTCTCCGTGCGGTACATCAGGTCGGTCTCGTGGACGGTGAAGCCCAGCCGCTCGTACACCGTCACCGCCGCCTTGTTGTCGGCGTCGACGTAGAGCATCGCGGTCGGCAGCTGCTGGGCGGCCAGGTGGCGCAGCCCGATCGTGGTGAGGGCCTTGCCGAGGCCGCCGCCCTGCTCGCGGGGGCGCACCCCGAGGACGTAGACCTCGCCGAGGCCCTCCTCGGCGTGCGTCTTGGTCCAGTGGAAGCCGATCAGCTCCCCGCGCCGCTCGGCGAGGAAGAACCCGGCCGGGTCGAACCACGGTTCGGCCTTGCGGTCGTCGAGGTCCCGCTGGGTCAGCGAGCCCTGCTCCGGGTGGTGGGCGAAGGCGGCGGCGTTCACCGCGAGCCAGGCCGTGTCGTCCTTGCCGGGCACGAAGGCCCGCACGCTCACGCCCTCCGGCAGCACCGGCTCGGGCAGCTCCAGGTCGGTCAACGGCCGCCGCATCTGGCGCAGTTCCCGGAACAGCGTCAGGCCCAGCACCTGGGCGAGGTGCCGGGCGGCGGGGTGTCCGCCGTGCGCCCACACCCGCAGCCGCTTGCCGGAGGCGGCGAGCAGGGCCGAGCCGAGGGCCCGCCCGTGCCCGTGTCCGCGCTGCGCGGGGTGGACGACGAGTTCGGCGGCCGGCGGCTCCACCGGGTCGGTGTCCTCCAGCTGGGCGTAGCCGACGAGTTCGCCGCCGACCGTCAGCAGCAGGTGCGAGACGCCCTCGCGGGAGCCGCCGCGCAGGTGCAGCCGGCCCTGCTCGGACACCGGTTGCTGCCCGTCGGCGCGGGCGGCCTCGCCGAGCAGGCGCAGCACGGCCTCGCCCTGGTCCGGGGTGAGCGCGGAATAGGTCTCGATGGAGCGGGCGGGAAAGCCCCGTACGGTGTCGTCGCTGCTCATGCGTACGAGAGTACGGGGCGCCCGGGGCGAAGTCCCGGCATACCGGCGGCGAAGGCACCGGGGGCGGACGGTGTCGAAGGGAAACCAGGTTGTGACCTGAACCCCCTGTCTCTCTACGCGCGTTGAATCTAGGCTGCGCCGAGCACCACAGCCGACCCACAGGGGGGTTCCATGTCATCCGTACCCCGGCGCACCAGACGCCGTACCTACGCCTTCCTCGCGTCCGCGGCGGGTCTCGCCACGGCGGCGGCGCTGGCCACCGCGCTCCCGGCGGACGCGCACGAGAGCCACCACCCCCACCGCCCGGGCCGCTACCAGGACGTCCAGCTGCTGTCGTTCAACGATCTGCACGGCAACCTGGAGCCGCCGTCCGGGTCCTCGGGCCGTGTCACCGAACTCCAGCCGGACGGCACGACGAAGACGATCGACGCGGGCGGCGTCGAGTACCTCGCGACCCACCTCCGGCAGGCCCGCAAGGGCCACCCGTACTCGGTGACGGCGGCCGGCGGCGACCTGGTCGGCGCCTCCCCGCTGCTGTCGGGCCTGTTCCACGACGAACCCACCGTCGAGGCGCTGAACAAGCTGGACCTGGACGTGACGTCGGTCGGCAACCACGAGTTCGACGAGGGTGCGCGGGAACTGGCCCGCCTCCAGAACGGCGGCTGCCACCCCAAGGACGGCTGCTACACGGACCAGGAGTTCCAGGGCGCGGACTTCCCGTACCTGGCGGCGAACGTCCAGGACGACAAGACCGGCAAGCCGATCCTGAAGCCCTACTGGGTCTGGAAGAAGAACGGCGTCAAGATCGGCTTCATCGGCGTCACCCTGGAGGGCACCCCGGGCGTGGTCTCCGCCGAGGGCGTCAAGGGCCTCACCTTCAAGGACGAGACCGAGACCATCAACAAGTACGCCAAGGTGCTCCAGCGCCAGGGCGTGCAGTCCATCGTGGCCCTGGTCCACGAGGGCGGTTACCCGGCCTCCGGCTCCTACAACTACGACTGCGACTCCCCGGGCGCGGGCGACGGCATCTCCGGCCCCATCGTGGACATCGCCAAGAACGTGACCCCGGCGGTCGACGCGCTGGTCACCGGGCACACCCACCAGGCGTACGTCTGCACGGTCCCGGACCCGTCGGGCCGCCCGCGCATGGTCACGTCGGCGTCCTCCTTCGGCCGCCTGTACACCGACACCACGCTCACGTACGACCGCCGGACGGGTGACATCGTGCGGACGGCGGTGAACTCCGACAATCACGTGGTCACCCGGGACGTCCCCAAGGCGCAGGACCTCACCGACCTGATCGGCAAGTGGAACACCCTGGCCGCGCCGATCGGCAACCGCCCCATCGGCTACATCTCCGGCGACATCGGCAACACCGGCACGGAGTCCCCGATGGGCGACCTGGTCGCCGACGCGCAGCTCGCCTACGGCCGTGAGCTGGACCCGAAGACCAGCCTGGCGCTGATGAACCCCGGCGGCGTCCGGGCGGGCCTGACCTACGCGGCCAAGGGCGCGGAGGGCGACGGCGTGGTCACCTACGCCGAGGGCTTCACGGTCCAGCCGTTCTCCAACACGGTCAACCTCGTGGACCTCACCGGCGCGCAGCTCGTGCAGGCCCTCAAGGAGCAGGTCAGCGGCCCCAACGAGGCGGCCCCGCGCATCCTCCAGCCCTCGGCCGGCCTCACCTACACCCTGGACCTCACCAAGTCCGGCGCGGACCGCGTGGTCACCGACTCCATCCGCCTGAACGGCGCGCCCATCGACCCGGCGGCCACCTACCGCGTCGCCATGAACGCCTTCCTCGCGGGCGGCGGCGACGGCTTCCCGTCCCTGGGCCAGGGCAAGAACCCCCTGGTCGGCACGGACGACCTGGCCGCCCTGGTGAAGTACCTGACGGCGAACTCGTCGGCGTCCTCCCCGATCGCGCCTCCGGCGGCGAACCGGATCACGATCATCAAGTAGGCCCGTGTGTGCCGGTCCTCTGACCTTGTCCACAGCTGTGGACAAGGTCAGAGGGCGACCAGGTCGATCACGTTGATCACGACGTGCCGGTTCGACACGATGTAGGTGATGAAGCCGCCGGTGAACGCGGCTGACCAGCTGTTGTCGCGGTTGCTGGCCGCGGGCGGACCGAACGGGTTGAGGACGAGCCGCTTCTCCAGGCTCTCCAGGGACGCCCGCTGAGGGTCCGGAAGCGTGGCTTTGCGCCGGGCCGCACGCTCCACGTACCTGATCGAGTACGCGCTCACCTGCGCCTGCTCGCGTCGACGGGGTGGTTGTCGGCGTCGTAGGCGTTGCCGTCCGCGTCGTAGAAGACCAGGCCCTCCGTGTCGCCCTCGGTCATGCGCTTGATCGTCTGTTCCACCTCGTCGAGGTACCCGGGGGTGGCGCAGGCGCAGGCGAACGGGAACCACTTGTCGATCACCGCGTCGAGCCCCGGCTGGTCGAACTCCGCCGCCGCGCTCAGCCAGTCCCGCTCGAAGGCCTTCAGCCAGTCGGGGCGCCGCTGCAGAGCCGCACGGATCGCGTCCGGGGTCCTCTCGCAGGAGTTCGGATCCACCTCGTGGGCCATGATCGCGCTCTCTTCTCCGGCTGGGACGGCGGGGGTGCCTGGGAGTCCACGGTAGACCGTGGCGGGGGTGCGGGACCGGTCGTGCACGAGCCGTCAGCGCTCGTACGCGGCGGGGATGCGGGCACCCCTGCTGTGGGCGATGCGGAGGACTTCCTCCAGGGACTCACCGGCCCGCGTCAGCGCGAAGCGCACGGCGCGTTCGCCCGCCGCCCGGTCCGCGAGCACGGCCCGCGCACCGGCCAGCACCTGCTCACCCGACCGCAACTGCGCCGCCTCCACGTCGTCCGCGAGCCGGGACAGCCGGCTGCCGTCGTGGTCCGCACTGAGGTAGCAGGGCTTGCCGTCGGGGCTCGTCCAGGGCAGCAGGCGCAACTCGGCCATGAGAAGTCTCCGTTGTGGGTGGTGACGATTACGGTTCGTGCCTCGATCGTCACGGACGGCGAGTAGGGTGCGGAAGAGGTGTCGTGTTGTCCGTGAGCAGGGACAACAGGGAGGGGTGACGTGGGCGAGACCGTTGACCCGGGGCCGGTGTCCGGGCGGGCCATCCTCGGCCAGACCCTGAAAGTACTGCGCGAGAAGGCCGGCAAATCCCTGGGCCAGCTGGCCGAGGACACCGGCTACGACAAGAGCTACCTGAGCCGCCTGGAGTCCGGCGAGCGGTTGTCCAAGGTGACGGTGATGGAGGACCTGGACAGCTACTACGGCACGGGTTCCCTGCTGGTCGGCCACTGGAAGGCCGCGCGCCTGGACGCCTTCAAGGACCAGTACAAGGAGTTCATGAAGCTGGAGGCTACGGCGCGGATCATGTGGCTTTTCTCGCCGGGAATTCCGGGGCTTGTGCAGACCGAGGACTTCGCTCGCGGGGTGTTGGCCGGAGCTCAGACAACGGCGGACGGTGAAGAGGCCGTGGAGGAGCAGGTCGCGGCGCGGCTTGGACGGCAGTACCTGCTGAGGCAGAAGCCGGAGCCCGAAGTGCGCGTCATAATGGACGAGTTCGCGCTACGACGCCCCGCTGCCCAAGGCAAGACCTGGCACGACCAGTTGTTCCACCTTGAGACTGCCGCGCTCTGGCCCAATGTGACACTCCAGGTGCTGCCATTCTCGGCGGGAGCGCACCACCATATGACCGGGTCACTGACGCTGCTGTGGCAGAGAGACGGCAGTGCTGTCGCCTACAAGGAGGGCAACGGTTGCAGTCGGCTGATCGAAGATCAAGACGAAGTGCTTCGGCAGCGACTGTCCTACGATCGGCTCCGGGACATGGCGTTGTCCCCATCGGACTCGCTCACGTTCATCAGGGACGCACTGGAGGAGCACAGATCATGACGCGCACTCCCAACCTCAGCACGGCGACTTGGCGCAAGTCGAGCTACAGCGAAGGGGGAGCCAACGACTGCGTCGAGGTCGCCGACGGTTACCTCGGCGTCGTCCCGGTCCGCGACAGCAAGCGCCCGGCAGGCAGCGCCCTGATCTTCGGCACCGCGTCTTGGTCCGCGTTCGTAGCCGGTGTGAAGGAGTCCTTGTGACGCCCGACCTCAGCACTGCCTCCTGGCGCAAGTCGAGTTACAGCGACGGTGGGGACAACAACTGTGTGGGAGTAGCGGACGGTTACCCCCACCTGGTCCCCGTCCGCGACAGCAAAACCCCCGCCTCCCGGCCCTTGGTCCTCTCGGCCGGGAGGGGCGTGCACACGTTCGGGTGACGTGGGGCGAGAGCCCTGCGTGTCGGGTCGTGCGTCCCCGCATGGTGGGTCTCCCGGTCGAATGGACGGCCGGGGCACGAACGACTCATGTGGAAGATGCGAGGCGGCTATGGTCGTAGTCACGGCATGTAGAAGGAGGACAGCGAGCATGAGTGCCCACGCTGCGGAGCCTGGTTCTGTGGTCCCCCCCATGCCCGAGCGGACGCCGAAGGCGCTGCGCCAGGCCATCGCCGAGCACGCCCCCGAGCTGCTTCCCGACTTTGACGCGCATTGGAAGCGCGCCATCGCCGACACGTTCGACCTCGGCCCCGTCCCGGCCTTCATGGCTCTCTGGTGGGGCGAGTACGCCTTGGCCCGGGATCCCGAGCTGGACGCACACGTGCAGGATCTTGAGCTGCGGGCCTCAGAGGCCACCGACAATGCCGAGGCGAAGGCGCTCCTCGAAGAGGCGTCAAGGATTCGTCACCGGGTGCAGCAGTTGGAGCCCGGGGAGTGACCGATGGTTTCATGGGGCCGCCGTGGCAGATGGACTGGCGGCTCGATGCTCTTGCTGTGCTCGAAGCACTACCCGCGCATGCACAGGACATGGTCTATGCCGCGCGCGCCGAACTGGTCACGGTGAAAGATCCGTACTTCCGAGGTGTCGAAGCGGATGCCGATCTCCCCGACGGCATGTGGGTCGTCCCGATCCGGTCCAGCCAGCCGCACGGTGCCCGCCTCTTCTTCTTTGATGACGGCAATGGCTGGTTGAAGTACACCTTCGTCCGACGTTCCGAAGATCCTCAGATCACCGTGGAACAGCTCTTCTGGCAGGGATTCAAGCAGGACGAGGCACCGCCGGTAGAGGAGTGAGAGCCCCGTCAGCCGCCCCCGTGACCAAGGCGGCTGACGGAGTGCGCCCGCCTCAGGACGCCGAAGGAGTCCAGTCGCCCAGCCAGTCGCCGATCTCCTGGCCGGAGGCCTGTGCGTCGGTCAGTTGGGGGCGGTCCGTGCTGGCCGCTCCCGCGCCGGCGCCGGTGTTCTTGTATTCCGCGAAGCGGTCGTTCTTCCAGGAGAAGCCGCTCATGTCGGTCCAGGGGGTTGTCTTGATCGCGGCGCTCAGGGACGTGTTGCGGACCGTGGTCTGCGGGTCCAGCGTGGCGTCGCCGCCGGCGTGCCAGGGGCGGCCCAGGTAGAAGGTGCGGTCGGAGACGTCACCGCTGATCGTGGAGTTGGCGATCAGGATGCCCTTGCGGTTCGCGGCCGTGGACGGGGCCGTCACGTAACCCGCCGACGTGCCGTTCCACCGCTTCTTCAGGGTGATGACCGACTTGTCGATCACCGCCGTCGCCCGGCCGAAGATGAAGTCGACGTTGCCGATCACGTACGAGTTGGTCATGTAGACCCGGCCGAGACGGTCCTTGGACGCCGTGTCCAGGAGGAGGGTGTCCTGGTCGCCGGACACGATCACCCCGTCCAGGAAGACCTTGTCGGACGCCGTGCGGAGCGCCACCGCCTGCTGGGCGATGTCCTGGTGCGCCGCCTCGTCGAAGTCGTTCGTGATGCTGAGGTTGCGGGCCTGGAAGTCGTCGGCCTCCACCGCCACGGTCGCGCTGCCGCCGGTGCCGTACGTGCCCGAACCGTCCGGCTTGGGCGTGCCGGACGCGTTGTTGTAGACGATCACCGTGTCCTTGCGGCTGGACCCCGTGCCCTGGATGGTGACGTGCGGCTTGTTCGACGGAATCTTGACCGTCTCGCGGTACGTGCCGGGCTTGACCGCGATGACCACCCGGGAGGCGTTGTTCGCCGGGACCGCGTTCACGGCCGCCTGGACGGTCGTGTACTGGCCCGTGCCGTCCTTGGCAACCGTCAGCGTGGTGGCCGCCGCCTTGGCCGTCGTCGTGGTCGTGCCCAGCGAACTGCGCGGGCCCGCCCCCGACTTCACCACCGACGGGACGTCCGCCGCCTTGTCGAGTGTGTACGCGTAGTAGCTCCTCGGGTTCCACGACCCGCCCGTGCCCCCGCTCTCGTTGCGGCCGCTCGTGCCCGAGAAGACGTTGCCGCGCTGGACGAGCGTGGCCGTCGTGTCCCTGATCACCGGGTTGGCCAGGCCCTGGAAGTACGAGTTCTCCAGCAGCATGTTGGTGTTGCCGCGCGCGTAGTTGCCGTAGGACGACGTGATCGTCGTACCCGGCTCGTCCACCAGGTAGTTGTTGTACAGGTGGGCGTGGGCCACGTTGTCCGTGGACGGGTTGCGCTGTTCGGTCTCGCGGATCCAGTTGTGGTGGATCGTGATGTCCGCCGTGGTGTTCTCGGTCCAGCCGATGCCGAACGCCTTGTTCTCCTGGCCGAGCCGGTTCCAGGACACGGTCAGGTACGTGGTGTCCTTGCGGCTGTCGATCAGCCCGTCCGCCATGTGCCGGATGTCGTTGTGGTCGATCCAGACGTGATGGGCGCCGTCCATCTGGATGCCGTCGTAGTCGTGCTCCTTGTCGTTCCAGACGCCCTGGTACGCGTCCCGGATCGTCAGATTCCGGATGATCACGTTGTGGACGCCCTGGCCGAGGAAGAAGCCGCCGCCGACGATCTGGCCGGAGGTGCCCGAGCCGATGATGGTCTTGTCCGACTGGACCTTGATCTCCTTGCCGACGGGGTCCATCGTGATCGCGGCGGCCACGACGATGATGTACGGCTTGTCGGCGGTGGCGTACTTCTCCAGGTCCGCGAGGGTCTTCACGGTGACGATCTCGCCGCCGCGCCCGCCGTACGTGCCGTTCTGCCCGAGCGCGTTCACCGAGGCGAACCCGTCGGCGGCCTGCGTGGCCCACGCCGGTACGGCGGTCGCGGCCGAGGCGTGCGACGAGGCGCCGGGGCCGAGCAGGCCGTAGCCGAGTCCGCCGGCCGCCGCGAGCGCGAGCGGCAGCCCGACCGCGAACGCGGCACGGCTCCTGCGGTGACGGGGAGTGCGAGTGCTCATGAGCGACTCCAGGTGTGGTTCGTGTGGGGGTGCCACACCGGAGTCGCCGCGGGACGAGGAAAGGTTGCCGGGCGGTCAGCCCGCTGTGTGGAGGCCGAAGCCCGTGCGGCCCGGCAGCTCCAGGCCCTCGCGCAGCCGCATCGACGGCATCTCGTAGTCGCCGTGGTTCTGGCGGCGGTAGGGGATCGGGTCGGTGTCCTCCAGGGTCAGCAGCCGCTTCTTCCACTGCTCGGCCGCGTCCGCGAACACCTCGGGAGCCATCCGTACCGTCCGGTACAGAACGAACGGCGGCAGCACCTCCATGCCGGGGTGGAAGAGGATGCCGTGCTGGATCGGGAACAGCACGTCCTCGATGGGACCGTTGATACCCCGGTCGGAGTACTGGGACTCGGGGCCGCCGACCGTCACCGACAGCATGGCGCGCCTGCCCTTCAGGGTGCCGTCGCCGAAGCGGTCGCCGTACCGGACCTCGTTGTGCTCGCCGACGCCGTACCCGAAGCCGTAGGTGAACACCCGGTCCACCCAGCCCTTGAGGATCGCCGGCATCGAGTACCACCACAGCGGGAACTGGAGGATCACGGTGTCCGCCCACAGCAGCTTCTCCTGCTCGGCCCGGATGTCGGCGGACAGCGCGCCGGACTCGAAGGCGCGGCCGGAGTCGTGGACCACGTCCAGCGGGCTGGAGGCGGCGCCGCCGAAGTCGTCCGCGTCGACCTCGGACTTCCAGCCCATCGCGTACAGGTCGCTGACCCGCACCTCGTGCCCCGCACCGGTCAGCGTCTCCACCGCGATGTCGGTGAGCGCGCCGTTCAGCGACCGCCGCTCGGGGTGGGCGTGCACGATGAAGACCTTCATGACTGCTCCTGCTCCTTGAGACCTTGGGTCGGGATGCCCTCGATCCTCACGGGATCCGGCCGCGCGATTCAGGGGCGCCTCCTCCGTCGGACCGGACTTCCTGGTACTGGCGGGGCCACCCAGCCGGGCCGTTCCGCGCGGATACTGGAGCGATGGACGATCTGGCCGACTTCCTCCGCACACGGCGAGCCCGGGTCCGGCCCGAGAGCGTCGGCATCCGGCCCGACTCCCGCCGCCGCGTGACCGGGCTGCGGCGCGAGGAGGTCGCGCACCTGTCGGGGGTGAGCGTCGACTACTACGTCCGGCTCGAGCAGGGCCGGGCGCGGCAGCCCTCGGTGCAGGTGCTCGACGCGCTCGCCCGGGTCCTCGGCCTGGACGACGTGGAGCGCGAGCATCTGCACCGGCTCGCCCGCCGGGTGGTGGGCGAACCGCGGCGGGCCACCTCGGCCCGGCCGCGTCCCGAGCTGCTGCGGGTGCTGGAGCTGATCACCGACGCCCCCGCGTTCCTCATCGACCACCGGCTGACCGTGCTGGCCGCGAACCGCCTCGGCGACATGATCTACAGCCGGCCGGCCGAGGGCCTGAACATCGCCCGGCACCTCTTCCTGACCGAGGAGGGGCGGGCACTGTTCGCCGACTGGGAGAACTGCACCCTCGACGTCGTCGGCCATCTGCGGCTGGCGGCCGGCCGCTGCCCCGGCGACCGGGAACTGGCCGCCCTCATCGGCGAACTCGCCATGCACAGCGAACGCTTCCGGCAGCTGTGGGCGCGCGCCGACGTCCGCACCCGCACCCACGGCCGCAAGGCGTACCACCACCCGGCGGTCGGCCACCTGGAACTGCACCAGGAGAACTTCGCCCTCCCGGACGTCACCGGCACGGAACTGATCATCCAGTCCGCCGCCCCCGGCACCGCCGCCCACGACAACCTGCGGCTCCTCGCCAGCCTCGGCGCCACCACCACGGAAGCCCGGAAAGAACCGGTCGCCGACCGGCCCGAGCAGGCGGCGGACGGCGCCTGACTCAGCCGGCCGCCGTCTCCGGGACCTCCGGCGGCGGGGTCGGCGCGCCCGGCAGACGGACCGTGGCCACCGTGCCGGTGCCCTCGGCGCGGGCCAGGGTGACCTCTCCGCCCGCCTGCTGGACCGTACGGGCCACGATGGACAGGCCGAGACCCGAGCCGGGCAGGGCGCGGGCGCTGGGGGAGCGCCAGAACCGGTCGAAGACGTGCGGGAGTTCCTGCTCGGGGATGCCCGGACCGTGGTCGCGGACGGTCAGCACGCCCTCGTGCAGCGCCACCTCGACCGTGCCGCCCCCGGGGCTGAACTTCACCGCGTTGTCCAGGATGTTGACCACGGCCCGCTCCAGCGCGGACGGCTCCGCCCGTACGTACCAGGGGTCCAGGTCGGCGGTGATCGTCAGCTCCGGGCCGCGCAGCCGGGCCCGGCGCAGCGCCGCCTCCACGGTGTCCCGGAAGGAGACCACCTGCACCCGCTCGCCGCGCTGCCCCTCCGAGCGGGACAGCTCCTGGAGGTCGCCGATCAGCGCGGCCAGCTCCGTCATCTGCGCCTTCACCGAGGCGAGCAGCGCCTTGCGGTCCTCGGGCGGCAGCGGCCGGCCCGTCTCCTCGCTGCGGGTCAGCAGCTCGATGTTGGTCCGCAACGACGTCAGGGGCGTACGCAGTTCATGGCCGGCGTCGGCGATCAGCTGCTGCTGGAGGTCCCGGGAGCTGGCCAGCGAGGCGGTCATCGAGTTGAACGACCGGGACAGCCGGGCCACCTCGTCCTCGCTGTCCTCCTCCACCGGGATGCGCACGCTCAGGTCCTCGGTACGGGCCACGTGCTCCACGGCCTCCGTCAGCCGGTCCACCGGCCGCAGTCCGACCCGCGCCACCGCCAGTCCCGCCGCGCCGGCGCCGAGCACCCCGATGGCCGACACCAGCAGCAGGATCAGCGCGAGGTCGTTGAGGTTCTGCTGGGTGCTCTTGAGCGGCATGGCGATGAGCACCCCGACGTTGGGCCCGCGCTCGCCGGTCGAGGACGCGGTGGCCAGCAGCGGCCGGGTGAGCACCCGTACGTCGTTGCCCTCGCTGTCGGTGCCGTTGCGGAAGTAGAGCGTGCCGACGTCCAGGTTCCGGATCTCCGACTTGTCGGCCTCCGTGACATTGATCTTCACCGAGGCGCCCCCGAACAGGCAGACCTTGCCGTCCTCGGTGACCACCTGGGAGTACCGGTCCCGGAACGGGTTGTCGGACGGCGGGGTGTCCGTGCAGCGGGCGAGGGCCAGCAGCACCTGGTCGGGCTGCGTGGTGTTCTTCAGCGACTTGCGCAGGTCGTCGTCCACCTGGTCGTACAGCTTGCGTTCCACGATGAACCAGCAGGTCATCGACACCGCGGCCACCGCGAACGCCACCGCCGCGGCGACCAGCATCGCCAGCCGTGCCCGGATCGGCAGCGCCCGGTACCGGCGCAGCACACGTTTCACTCGGCGCCGCCCTGCCTGAGGACGTACCCCACGCCCCGCACCGTGTGCACCAGGCGCGGCTCGCCGCCCGCCTCGGTCTTGCGGCGCAGGTACATCACGTACACGTCCAGCGAGTTGGAGGACGGCTCGAAGTCGAAGCCCCACACCGCCTTCAGGATCTGCTCCCGGGTGAGCACCTGGCGCGGATGGGCCATGAACATCTCCAGCAGGGTGAACTCGGTGCGGGTCAGCTCCACCGGCCGCTCGCCCCGGGTCACCTCCCGGGTGGCCAGGTTCATCCGCAGGTCGGCGAAGGTGAGCGCCTCGTCCTGCCGGGCCTCGGCGGACACGCCCGCCGCGTAGGAGCTGCGGCGCAGCAGCGCCCGGATCCGGGCGAACAGCTCGTCCAGCTCGAACGGCTTGACCAGGTAGTCGTCGGCGCCCGCGTCCAGGCCGGTCACCCGGTCACCGACCGTGTCGCGGGCGGTGAGCATCAGGATCGGGGTGGTGTCCCCCGCACCCCGGATGCGGCGGGCCGCCGTCAGGCCGTCCATGCGGGGCATCTGGATGTCCAGCACGACCAGGTCCGGCCGGTAGGCGCCCGCCTTCTCCAGGGCGTCCGCCCCGTCGACGGCGACCTCGGTGTCGTACCCCTCGAAGGCCAGGCTGCGTTGCAGGGCCTCGCGCACGGCCGGCTCGTCGTCGACGATCAGGATGCGCTGGGGGTCACGGTCGCCTTCGGCGGGGCTCATCGCTCGCGGTTCCTCGGGGTGCGGTGGGACGGTGGCGGTCGTCTCTCAGCGTGCCACGTCACGCGGGCCGGTGAGGGACGCGCGGGCCGGTCAGGCCCGGACCGTGCTCAGCCGGTGCAGCGGGACCTTGCGGCGGTGCCGACGGGCGGGGGAGGTGCGCAGGCCCATCAGCTGCGGGACCGGGGTCACGGCCCGGGTCGCCACCTCGGGGGCGCGGGGCGCCGGAACGGGGACATGCAGCTCGGACACGATGGACAGGGCCAGGGTGAGGCCGGCGGGGCCGCGTTCGGCCATGCGGTGCGGAACGTGCTTGATCATGACCTGCTCCTTGCTGACTCGTGCGCCGGCTGGGCGCGTGAGTGGTCTAGCTGGTGCCGCCCGACCGCAGGGCGGCCAGGTCGGACTTGACGGTGTTGACCGGGATGGCGAAGCCGAGGCCGATGCTGCCCGCCTCCGCGGAGGAGGACGCCTGCGAGCCGGACGAGTACATCGCGGAGTTGATGCCGATGACCCGGCCGCTGGCGTCGAACAGCGCGCCGCCGGAGTTGCCGGGGTTCAGGGACGCGTCGGTCTGGATCGCCTTGTAGGTGGTGGTGGACGAGCCGGTGTCGCCGTTGAACTCGCGGCCGCCGAACCGGAACGGCCACTGGTCGTCGCCGCCCTGGTCCTGGCCCTGGTTCTCGTCGGTGGAGACGGTGACGTCCCGGTTCAGGGCGGAGACGATGCCGCTGGTCACCGTGCCGGTCAGACCCTCGGGGGAGCCGATGGCCACGACCGGGTCGCCGACCCGCACGGCGTCGGAGTCGCCGAGCGCCGCCGCCTTCAGTCCCTTGGCGCCCCGCAGCTTGATCAGCGCGAGGTCCTTGGAGCTGTCGGTGCCGAGCACCTCGGCGGTGTAGCTCTTGCCGTCGCTGGTGCGCACCTTCACCGAGGAGGCGCCGGAGACGACGTGGTTGTTGGTGACGATCTCGCCGTCCGAGCTGATGATCACGCCGGAGCCGGTGGAGGAGCCGCCCGCGAGGGTCGCGTTGATCTCGACCACGCTCGGGCCGACCGCGGCGGCGATCGCGGCGACGTCACCGCGCTTGGCGGTCGGTACCGCGGGGGCGCCGACGGCGGTGGTGGCGTCCTTGCCGGCCAGCTCCTGCACGGTGTAGGCCCTGCCGCCGCCGACCGCCGCCGCCACGATCGCGACGGCCGCGAGCAGGGCCACCGGTCCGCGCCTGCGCTTCTTCCCCGGCTCCGGCTGCGGCCCCGGCCGGTACGGCGGCGGGGGCGGCCACTCGGCGTGCGCGGGGGAGGCGGGGGAGGAAGGGTACGGCTGCTCGTAAGTGCCCTGGCTCTCGGTCATGTCACAAGAGTCCCCCGCGACCATGAGAGCTTCCTGAGCGCACGCTGAGAAGCCCGGCAGAACCGTGTTTGCCCGATATAAAGACGGGCACCGCAGGGGGCCGGAGAAGGCGGACCGCGGCGGGTTACACGCACCCGCAGCTCGTACGGACCACCAGCCGCGACGGGAACGTCTTCAGCCGCTCCCGGCGCGAGCCCGCCACCCGCAGCCCGTCGTCCAGCACCAGGTCGACCGCCGCCCGGGCCATCGCCGACCGGTCGGAGGCCACCGTGGTCAGCGGCGGGTCGGCGAGCGCGGCCTCCTTGATGTCGTCGAACCCGGCCACCCCCAGCTCCCGGGGCACGTCGATGCGCAGCTCGCGCGCGGCCCGCAGCAGGCCGATCGCCTGGTCGTCGGTGGAGCAGAAGATCGCCGGGGGGCGCCGGGGCCCGGAGAGGATGTCCAGGGCGACGCGATAGGCGTCGTAGCGGTTGTACGGCGCCTCGAACAGCCGGCCCTCGATGGGCAGCCCGGCCTCCGCCATGGCCCGCTTCCAGCCCTCGACGTGGTCGGAGACCGGGTCGCCGACGGCCGGGGTCTCGGCCGTACCGCCCATGCAGGCCACGTACTCGTAGCCGTGCTCCAGCAGGTGGCGCACCGCGAGCTGGGCGCCGCCGAGGTCGTCCGTCACCACGGCCACGTCGTCGATGGCCTCCGGCCGCTCGTGCAGCAGCACCACCCGGGCGTCCCAGGCGTCGATCTCGGCGGCGGCGAGGTCGTTCAGCGCGTGGGAGACGAGGATCAGGCCCGAGACGCGCATCCCGAGGAAGGCGCGCAGATAGTGCACCTCGCGCTCGCCGATGTAGTCGGTGTTGCCGACCAGCACCATCTTCCCGCGCTCGGACGCGGCCTGTTCCACCGCGTGCGCCATCTCGCCGAAGAACGGCTGCCGGGCGTCCGGGATGATCAGCCCTATGAGGTCGGTGCGCCGGGACGCCATGGCCTGCGCCACCCGGTCGGGCCGGTACCCCAGTTCCTTGATCGCGGCGAGGACGCGCTCGCGCGTGGCCGGGGCGACCGGCCGGGGTCCGTTGTTGATGACATAACTGACGACGGCGGTGGAGGTCCCAGCCAGCCGTGCCACGTCATCCCGAGTCACCTTGGCCACGCGCGGAGTCTACGCGGATTGACCCCTCCTGGGCAGGGCGTATCACCAGGTGGCCAGGCGTGCGGCGCCGGGCCGCGGGACCGGTCAGGCCTCGGCGTGCACCTCGGCGCCGGCCGGCACGGCGGTTGCGTCCGCATCTTCCGCCTTTGCCCGGGCGGACTTGCCCTTGGCCTCGTCGGCGGACCGGTCGGTCTTCTCGGGGGTCACGAATCGGTAACCCACGTTGCGTACGGTGCCGATCAGCGACTCGTGCTCCGGGCCGAGCTTGGCCCGCAGCCGCCGTACGTGCACGTCGACGGTCCGGGTGCCGCCGAAGTAGTCGTAGCCCCACACCTCCTGGAGCAGCTGGGCGCGGGTGAAGACCCTGCCGGGGTGCTGCGCGAGGTATTTGAGCAGCTCGAACTCCTTGAAGGTCAGGTCCAGGACCCGGCCCTTGAGCTTGGCGGAGTAGGTGGCCTCGTCCACGGACAGGTCGCCGTTGCGGATCTCCATCGGCGAGTCGTCGTTGACGAGCTGCTGGCGGCCCATGGCGAGGCGCAGCCGGGCCTCGACCTCCGCGGGACCGGCGGTGTCGAGCAGGACGTCGTCGATGCCCCAGTCCGCGGTGACGGCGGCGAGACCGCCCTCGGTGACGACGAGGATCAGCGGACAGCCGGGGCCGGTGGAGCGCAGCAGCTGACACAGGCTGCGCACCTGGGGCAGGTCGCGGCGGCCGTCGACGAGGATGACGTCGGCACCCGGCGTGTCGACCAGCGCGGGGCCCTCCGCCGGGGCCACCCGCACGTTGTGCAGGAGCAGGCCGAGGGCGGGCAGTACTTCTGTCGACGGCTGGAGGGCGTTGGTCAGGAGCAGCAGAGAACTCATATGTCTGGTTCCTCCTCGGTCCCTGCGAGGACGCTGTGCGGACGGGCACTGCTCTGCGATCCCGAAGGCCCCGTACACCCGCGGTCACCTGAGGTTTCCCGCTTCGTATACAACGCTTCCGAAAGCACAAAAGGACCCGGGGGCTACGCTGCCCGAGTCCTCTGCCCAGCAGAATAGCCCACATGAGCAACCGACCGGCAGGTGATGTGGCGCGTTCCACCGTTCGTCCGAAGGGTGAGACGGGCGCAGGCGGTCCTATACGGACTTTTCTGCGCACTGCCGACGGCATTCCGATCGAATCCGTATACGATCCGGGCGCCGCCGTATACGAAGCCTTTGCCGATCCTTTGGCAGCCTCTTCTTCGCCCTCCCGTGACCTGGTGTTCGTGATCGCGCACGGCTTCACCGGGGACGTGGACCGGCCGCACGTCCGCCGGGTGGCCGGAGTGCTGCGCGGCCACGGCGCGGTCGTCACCTTCTCCTTCCGCGGCCACGGACGCTCCGGCGGCCGGTCCACCGTCGGCGACAAGGAGGTGCTGGACCTCGACGCCGCCGTGGCGTGGGCCCGCCGCCTCGGGCACGCGCGCGTGGTCACCGTCGGCTTCTCCATGGGCGGCTCGGTGGTCCTGCGCCACGCGGCGCTGCGCCCCGGCACGGTGGACGCCGTGGTCTCGGTGAGCGCGCCCGCCCGCTGGTACTACCGGGGAACGGCCCCGATGCGCCGGCTGCACTGGCTGGTCACCCGCCCCGAGGGCCGCCTGGTCGGCCGCTACGGCCTGCGCACCCGCATCCACCACCGCGACTGGGACCCGGTCCCGCTCCCCCCGGTGCGGGCGGTGCCGCGGATCGCCCCGACGCCGCTGCTCATCGTGCACGGCGACCGCGACGGCTACTTCCCGCTCGACCACCCCCGGATGCTCGCCGAGGCGGCCGGCGGCCACGGCGAGCTGTGGATCGAGGCGGGCATGGGCCACGCCGAGCACGCGGCGGACGACGCCCTGGTGGCGCGGATCGCGGACTGGGCGGTGTCCGCGGCGGGCTAGCCTGACTCACACTGTCTTTGACTTTTTCTTGTTTCTTGCCGTCGATTGAGGATTCAGATGCCCAAGGTCACGGTGCGCTACTGGGCCGCCGCCAAGGCCGCGGCCGAGGTCGCCGAGGAGCCGTACGAGGCGGACACGCTGGCCGGCGCGCTGGCCGCCGTCCGCGAGCGCCACCCCGGCGAACTCACCCGCGTGCTCCAGCGTTGCTCCTTCCTCGTCGACGGCGACCCCGTCGGGACCCGCGCGCATGAGACGGTACGGCTGGCCGAGGGCGGCACGGTCGAGGTGCTCCCGCCGTTCGCAGGAGGGTGAGCATGACCGAGCAGCCGTACCAGGGCGGCCCCCACCAGGGCTACGACCCCTATCAGCAGCCCCATCAGCAGTGGCCCGGACACGAGCAGCAGTACGGCCACGACCCCGAGCTGACCCAGCAGTGGCAGGGCCAGACCTGGGAGACCCAGACGCACGCGGCGGTACCGGCGGAGGAGACGTCGTACCTGCCGCGGCAGGAGCAGCAGCAGGCGTATCAGCAGCAGGGGTACCAGCAGCCGCAGGGGTACTACGAGGACTCCGGCTATCAGCAGCCGCAGTCGCAGCCCCAGCCGCAGCAGCCCCAGCAGTACGCCGATCCGTACGCGGGAGCCTATGAAGGGGCGCACACCGGGGCGCATACGGGCTCGTACGGCGACTCGTACGGCGACTCGTACGGGGCTTACGCGCCGGTGCGGGAACCCGAGCCGGCCCCCGCCCCGGCACCGACGCCGGCCCCGGCCGCCTCCGCACCCCCCACACCCTCTGCGGCCGGCTCCGACGAGCCCGCCTACGGCCCCGCCACCCTCGCCGGGAACGCGCGGATCACCGACGCCCAGCGGGCCCGCCTGGAGGGCCGGTCCCCGATCATCGAGCCCGGCATGCAGCCGGCGGCGCTCACCGCGCTGCTGGGCCTGCTGCTGGCCGCGGCGGCGCCCATCGCGTCGTACGCCCTGGTGGTACCGCTGGTGGTGCTCCAGGCGGTGACGGCCGCGGGCTGGTTCCGGCTGAACGGCATGTGGCCCGCCCGGCAGGGCATCGCGCTGGCCTTCGCGGGCGCGCTGACGGCCGACGTGGCGGTCCTGGCGGCCGGCCGCGACCACGCCCTGGTGGCCATCCTCGGCTCGCTCGGCCTGTGGGTCCTGCTCTCCCTCGTGCTCCAGCTGCGCTCGCACGCCTCGCCGGACGAGCGGATGTACGGCCTGATGGCGACGGTGGTCTCGGCGGCCCTCGCGGTGCTGGCCACCGGCTATCTGGCCGCCGGCTCCCACGAGGTGTCGGTGGGCGCGGCGGCCGTCGCGGCGGCGGTCGTGGCCCGCGCCCTGCCGCTGCCGGGCCCGGCCCGGGTCGTGGCCGGACTGCTCGCGGCGGCGGGCGCGGGCGTCGTGGTGGGCGGCATGACCGGCCTCGGCACCAAGGGCGCCGTCCTCGGCGCGGCGGCCGGGGTGTGCGCGCTGATCGGCCACCGGGTGGCGAGCTACGACTACCCGTCCCGCTTCGTGCACTTCACGGCGGGCGTCGCCCTGCCCCTGTCGGCGGCGGCCCCGGTGGTGTGGGTGCTGGGCCGCGCGCTGGGCTAGAACCCGTCTCCCCTGAGAACCGGGGAACCGGGGCTCAGGGGGTGGCGTCCGTCGCTGTACAAGATCTTTGGCGGGCGCGAAGGAATTCGAGATGACCGGCACGGCCACCCGTTACCTGTATCTCGTCCGGCACGGCGAGGCGCTGCCGGACGAGAGTGGCCTGACGGAGCGCGGCCGACGGCAGGCCACACTGCTCGGCCGGCGCCTCCGGGACGTCCCTTTCACCGCTGTCCACCACGGTCCGCTGCCCCGGGCGGAACAGACCGCGCGCCTGATCGGCGACCAGATGGAGGGCGTTCCGCTGCGCGTCTCGGAAGCCGCCGGCGACTACGTGCCCTACCTGCCGGACAAGGACGAGCTGCCGGCCGAGTCGGCGGACTTCTGTCTCCGCTTTCTCGATGGAGCCACCGACGAGGAGCGGAAGCGCGGACCCGCGCTGGCCCGCCGGGCTCTGGAGCTGTTCACCGGGGCGGTGGCGGCCGAAGAGGACCGGTACGAACTCGTCGTCACCCACAGCTTCCTGGTCGCCTGGTTCGTCCGCGATGCCATGCAGGCACCGAAGTGGCGTTGGCTCGGCCTCAACCAGGGCAACGCGGCACTCACGGTCATCCGCTACGCGCCCGGTCGGCCCGCCTCCGTCCTCGTCTCCAACGACATGCGGCACCTGCCCGCCGAGCTGCGCTGGACGGGTTTCCCTCCCGAGGCGCACATCTGAGGCCGGCCCCTGCCTTTGCCCTCGGCATATGGGGGCCGGACGCATCGGGCCAATCAACCCGGTCACACCGGCCCCTTCCGTCCCGGGCGGTGCCGACTGTGCGGAGCGGCCGGCGGTCCGGGTGAATTCGCCCGGAGATCCATAGCGCCGCCGCCGGTCCGCCGGCCTGCGTTTTCTCTGATCGTTTCTGTTTCCGCAGATGCTCTTGGCCGTAAATCGCGCCTTCCGATTCAGGACCCGTTGATCAGGCTCTGGGGCCTATCTAGCCTCTTCAGGAGTCTTCGCCGGGCCCAGACGCGCGTCGTCTTCGCCGAGCACGAAATCCCCAGCCGAGCATGGGAGATCACCGTGAGCAGCAATGGGCAGGAAAGCACCGTCGTCAATCCTCTGGAGCAGGGCGCACTGCGCCGTATGGCGCATCACTACCACCGGTACGGCATCGCCACCGTCACCGATCTGATTCGGGAAGACGTCCGCAAAAACGTGCGGGCGGAGGCGGACCGGCTGCTGGAGAAATACGCCGAGCGGCGTGATCTCCGCCTCCAGACCACCGGATACACCCGCCGCTCGATGTCCGTGGTGCAGAGCGAGACGATCGCGGGCAACAGCGAGCTGGTCACCTCGATCTACGCGAATCCGGAACTGCTCGGCGCGCTGGAGCGCATAGCCGGCGAGAAACTGCACCCCTGCCCCAAGGCCGACGAGGAATTCCTCATCACCCGGCAGGAACGGAGCGGGGACACGCACGGCTGGCACTGGGGCGATTTCAGCTTCGCCCTCATCTGGGTGCTCCAGGCCCCGCCCATCGACATCGGCGGCATGCTCCAGTGCGTACCGCACACGGAGTGGGACAAGTCCGATCCGCGGATCCACCAGTATCTCGTCGACAATCCCATCCACACGTACCACTTCCAGTCGGGCGACGTGTATTTCCTGCGCACCGACACCACGCTCCACCGCACGGTCCCGCTGCGCGAGGACACCACCCGCATCATCCTGAACATGACCTGGGCGGGCGAGCGGGACCTGCGGCGCGAGCTCAAGGGCGACGACCGCTGGTGGGAGGACGCCGACGTGCCGGCGGCCGCCGCCCTGGACGACTGACCGGCCACCGTACCCGCGGCCCGGCAAGGGCCTGAAGCAGAGCTTTCCCCCGCTTTCCCCCGCGACGAGGGATCACCATGACCGATCTGAACACCCCCGACACCAAGCCGCTGACGGACCACTTCGACAACGTGGAGCCGGGAATCCGCCGGCGGATCGCCGTACAGGACCCGGAGATCAAGGACTATCTGGACGGAGTGCTCGCGAAAATCGCCTCGCACCGCGGCGTCGAGCACCCGTACCTGAACGCCTACCGCACCACGGCGCTCACCCCCGAGCAGGAGCGCCTGATGTACAGCGAGTGCTACTACTTCTTCCGCTACCTCCCGTTCTACATCACGGGAATGGCGGTCAAGACGCGGGACGAGATGATCCTGCGGGAGATCATCCTGAACGTCGCCGACGAGGTCGGCGGCGAGGTCACGCACTCCACGCTCTTCGCCGACTTCCTCGCCCGGATCGGCATCGACAAGGAGCACCTCGACGCCTACGAGCCGCTGGAGGTCACCAAGCGGCTCAACGACGGCATCCGGGTGCTGTACACCGAGTCGCCGATCCACAAGGCCCTCGGCGCGCTGTACGCCGACGAGACCATGTCGTCCATCATGGTCTCGAAGATCAACGACGGGCTGCGCAACCAGGGGTACGACGACGACCTGCGCCACTTCTGGCAGCTGCACATCGACGTCGAGGTGGGGCACAGCAACTCCGTCTTCAACGCGATCGCGCCCTACGTCCACTCGCCCGCCACCCGCGCCGAGTTCGAGGCGGGCGCCTACGAGTTCCTCGGGCTGGTGGAGGACTACTGGGACGGCGTGCAGCGGCTCGTGGGCCTCGACGCATGAGCCAAGCGGTATCCGGCACCACCGGGTCGGCCGACGGCCTGCGGCACATCGCCGCCGGCCGGCCCGTCCCCGGCTCCGTGCACTCGGTGTCCGTCTCGATCCCCGACGTGGCGTCGGTCATCGGGTACGAGTCGAACGACGCGGCCACCCTGAACCGCATCTCCTGGGGCTACCCGCGCTTCCGCCCCCACCCGTACGTGGTCCGGGTGGCGGAGCTGGCCGCCCGGGAGGACGCGGGCGGGGAGCTGCTGCTCACCCGCTCGGCGCGGGCCGCGCGGGCCGCCGCGGCCTACGCGGGCCTGCCGCCCCGCGCGGCGCGCGACCTCACCCTCGGCGGACACGTCCTGTCCGGGGTGCGGCTGCCCGACCGGGGGCCGGGGGCCGCGCGGGCGCGGGCCCACGTCATGCACACCGGCGGGCATCTGTCCTCGCGGCAGGCGGAGGACGTGCTGTGGGACGCGGGCCTGATCGACGGCCGGCAGGTGGAGGAGACGGCGGACGACTCGCCCGCGCGGGCCGTCGCGGAGGCCCTCGCCGGGGCCTACGGGGTGCCCGGACCGCGGTACGTGGCGCTGCGCAACAGCGGTATGAACGCGGTGATGGCGGCCGTCGAGGCGGTCACGGAAATCCAGCGGGACAGCGGCCGGCGCCACTGGCTCCAGCTCGGCTGGATCTTCTTCGACACCATGCACCTGTTCGAGAAGAAGGTCGTGAACGCCGGGCACACCACCGTGCCCGACCCCTTCGACCTGGCGGAGGTCGCCCGGGTGGCCGCCGCGCACGCGGGCGGACTGGCCGGCATCATCGCGGAGATCCCGAGCAACCCGGGGATGGGCGTGCCCGACCTGCCGGCGCTGCGCGAGATCGCCGACCGGGCCGGCTGCGCGCTCGTGGTGGACGCCACGATCGCCACCCCGCACAACGTCGACGTGGTGCCGTACGCCGACGTGGTCTGCGAGAGTCTGACCAAGTACGCCACCGGATCGGCGGACGTGCTGGCGGGCGCGGTGGTGGTCGCCCCCGGTTCGCCGTTCGCGGCGGACCTGCTGAGCGTGCTGCCGCGGTACGGCGACGAGCCCTACCGCCGGGACACGGCCCGGGTGGCCGCCCGGATCCGCGGCTACGCGGACCGGATGGCGCGGGTGAACGCGAACGCCCTGGCCCTCGCCGAGTGCCTGGAGCGCCACCCGGACGTGGTCCGGGACATCGGCTGGGCGCTCGATGCCCGGTCGGCCGCGAACTACCGGAAGGTGGCGCGGGACTCGGGCGGGCCCGGCGGGCTGCTGATGGTGGATCTCAAGGTCCCCCTGGAGCTGGTCTACGACCGGCTCGCGGTGGCCAAGGGGCCCAGTTTCGGCGCGGAGTTCACCATGGCGTCCCCGCAGGTCTTCATCGCGCACTACGACCTGCTCACCACCCCGGCGGGGCGGGCCGCGCTGCGCGAGCGGGGGCTGCACCGGGACATGCTGCGGGTCTCCGTCGGCACCGAGCCGCCGGAGCTGATCGCGGAGACCTTCGAGCGGGCCCTGCGCCCCGACTGACCGGCGCCGGAGGGAGAGGGCGGGGCGGGCCCCCGGGACAGCCGGGGCCCGCCCCGCCGTCACGCCTCGGCGGGCCGCAGCAGCGCCGTCCGGGCGGCCTCGGTGTAGCGCTCGGCCGCGTCGAACGTCGGCGCCAGCGCGGTCAGTTCCACGAAGCCGCAGGTCTTCAGGGCACCCAGGACGTGCAGTGCGACGCCCTCGCCCCGGTCCCGGCGGTAGAGCAGGTCCTCGGCGCGCAGCCGCGCCACCGCGGTCCGCGGGTCGAGCCGGCCCAGCGCCTCGGGGTCGAGGATGCGCCCGTGCACGTAGCACATGGCCTGTCCGTCCGGCCGGCGCAGCCGTCCGTCGGCGCCGACGTCCCGGCCGACCAGGGCCTCGGCGTAGCGCAGCACATGGCTGGGGCCGACCTTGCGCAGATTGATCTCCACGGCGAGCGGCCCGCGGTCCCCGGCGATCACGAAGTCCACGCCGAAGCTGCCCCGGTGGCCGAGCGAGGCGAGCACCTCGCCCGTCCGGGCCACCGCGTCCATCAGGGCGGGCCGCCACCGCTCCTCGGCCGGGTACCGGCAGCCCCAGTACTGGCCCCCGGAGAGCACCTGGTCGTGGCAGGCGAGCACCTGCACCGTGCCGTCGGCGGTGACGTACCCCTGGCCGCTGGGGGAGGAGGTGACGTCCTCCAGGAACTCCTCCACGATCACGCCCTCGCCGGCCAGCTCCCGGTGGAACTCGTCGGCGGACATGCGCAGGACCTCGGCCGAGCCGAGCAGGTCACCGGTCCGGGCGTACTTCTCGCAGTCGATCAGCACATTGCCGACCGAGGCCGCCCAGGTGCTCGCGCTGACCTTGACCAGCACGTGCCGCGGCCGGTCCGGGCCGCCGGCCAGCCGGCGGATCGCGGCGGCCACCTCCGCCTCGCCGCGCAGCGCCTCGGCCCCGCCGCCGGGCACCGGCACCCCGGCCCGCAGCAGGATCTCCTTGCTGCCCGCCTTGCTGCCCCAGCGGGCGGCCAGGGAGGCGTGCCCCTCGTCCAGGCCCGCGCCGATCCTGCGGGCCAGCTCGTCCAGCGCCTCGGACGCCATGAAGTGCACGATGTCGGCCCGCGCGGTCTTGCCGACGGCGTCCCGCAGCGTGGCCACGAGTCCGTCGTCGCCGAGGACCAGGTCGTCCAGGGGGCGCGGGCGGCGGGTGCCGGGGGTGAGCAGGGTCAGCCGGTCGCGCACGCTTTCGATCATTCGGTCGTCAAAACCGAAGACATCCCGGAAATGATATTCGAGGGTGTAGGGGTCGACGGGTTCCGAGGTGACGACGACGGCCCTTTCGTCCGGGTCGCGAAGGCTCCACAGAAAACCCAGGCTCCGCTCGGCGGAGTAACGCAGATACGGCACCTCTTCCAGCATGCGATCGGCGTAGTTGAGCGCGTAGATCAGGATCTGTGTGTAACCGGAATCTGCCATACGGGGAGATTAGGGGTGACGTCCGGGAAATGGTAGTGGAATCGCCCGTTCCGGTGGTGGCCGGAATTCACCCCTGTCATCTCATAATCAATTTCACGCTTTTTCGCGACAGGTGCGCGCATGCCGAAGGGCCGCACCCCCGTCGGCGTCCAACCCCGGGGATGCGGCCCTTCAGCCGTCACTGTGAGTCCTGCCGGTACGAGCCCGGCCGGCCCGCTCAGACCGCGATGGCGACCTCCGCGAGCCCGCCCTTCTGGGCGACGACCGTACGGTCCGCGGTCGCACCCGGCACGAGGGCGCGCACCGTCCACGTGCCCTCGGCCGCGTAGAAGCGGAACTGGCCGGTCGCGGAGGTGGGCACCTCCGCGGTGAACTCGCCGGTGGAGTCCAGCAGCCGGACGTAACCGGTCACCGGCTCGCCGTCGCGGGTCACCTGACCCTGGATCGTGGTCTCACCGGGCTTGATCGCCGAGGCGTCCGGGCCGCCGGCCTTCGCTCCGCACATGTCGTACTCCTGAGGGGTTGAGAGGGGGGCGGGCTTACTTGTTGGCGCCGAGCTCGATCGGCACGCCGACGAGGGAGCCGTACTCGGTCCAGGAGCCGTCGTAGTTCTTGACGTTCTCCACGCCCAGCAGCTCGTGCAGCACGAACCAGGTCAGGGCCGAGCGCTCACCGATGCGGCAGTAGGCGATCGTGTCCTTGGCGAGGTCGACGTTCTCCTCGGCGTAGAGGGCCTTCAGCTCCTCGTCGGACTTGAAGGTGCCGTCGTCGTTGGCGTTCTTCGACCACGGGATGTTCCGCGCGGTCGGCACGTGGCCGGGACGCTGCGACTGCTCCTGCGGCAGGTGGGCCGGGGCGAGCAGCTTGCCGGAGAACTCGTCGGGCGAGCGGACGTCGACCAGGTTCTGGGCGCCGATGGCCGCCACGACGTCGTCACGGAAGGCACGGATCGAGGTGTCCTGCGGCTTGGCCTTGTACTCGGTCCGCGGGCGCTGCGGCACCTCGTCGCCGGCCACCAGCTCGCGGGCGTCCAGCTCCCACTTCTTGCGGCCGCCGTCGAGGAGCTTGACGCTCTCGTGGCCGTAGAGCTTGAAGTACCAGTAGGCGTACGACGCGAACCAGTTGTTGTTGCCGCCGTAGAGGACCACCGTGTGGTCGTTGGCGATGCCCTTCTCCGACAGGAGCTTCTCGAAGCCCTCCTGGTCGACGAAGTCCCGGCGGACCGGGTCCTGGAGGTCCTTGGTCCAGTCGATGCGGATCGCGTTCTTGATGTGGTTCTTCTCGTAGGCGGACGTGTCCTCGTCCACTTCCACGATGGCGATGGTCGGGTCGTCCAGGTGCTCCTGGAGCCAGTCGGCGTCGACCAGGACGTCGCTGCGGCTCATGCTCTTTCTCCTCCGGGGCAGTCGCGGCGGGGCGTGCGGGGTGGAAAGCGGTGCGCTCGGTGCCCGAGCGGCACACGGATGCCCTGAGGCAGGGCGGATGAGGGACGCGGGAGCCGGGGGCTTCCGCTCAGAAGGGGCGACAGAGCATGGCGGCCACGCGGCACAGGTCCACTGCCCGCCGCTTGGTGAGATCCGCCTGTCCCCGCGGCTGGAGGACGCTCGTCGAATACCGCATGGGGCCGATCGTAGGGACGACGGGGCGGGCGTGTCACCGGTGTGTCATATCGCGAGACGCGATCGTCCGAATCGCGGTACGAGGCGAGCGTCCGACGGGCCCTCCGAGGGCGGCCGGACGTTCGCGCACCGGGCCGTGGCTACGCTGCGGACGCACCCGTCTCGCCAGTCGGACGCCCGCTGTCCATCCCCGGATTCCGGGCGGGTGGGGAGGCGTGTGGGGTGCCGGGGCGCCTACCCCGCCAGCCGGACGTCCGAACCCTTGACGCTGATCTCGACGCCCTCCGGCGCCGCCTGCACCTTGTCCAGCTTGATTCCGCCGGGCAGTTGGTCGATGGCCTGCTGGAAGTCGGTGATCGCGCGGATGCGGTCCTCGGCGAACGCGGCACCGGCCAGGCTGGGCAGCGAGTCCGCGTGCACCTCGACCTTGCCGTCCACCACGCTCACCGAACTGAGCACGGACACCGTCTGCTTGATCCCGAGGGCGGGCGCGGTCAGCTCCACCGCCACCTTGATCTTCCCGTTGCCGCCGTCGGAGAGGCCGGTGACCCGGGCGCTGGCACCCGGCGCGACCTCGGTCGGCTCCGGCTTGGCGGTCTTCAGCAGCTCGGCGTAGGAGACCGTCCCGGTGCCGGTCGCGGTGGCCGCGGTGGCGGAGCTGTAGTCGCCGGAGAACTCCACGCCCTTCATATGGGCCTTCAGGTCCTCGACCCGGATCGTCCGGCCGGCGTCGCCGGTGGCCGCGTCGTACTCCTTGATCCCGACCTCGACGTCGTCCAGGGAACCCCCCGCGACCTGGGTCAGGAAGGGAAAGCCCTTGATGTCCACGTCCGGGGTCGTGGTCAGCTGCTCGTTGGCCTTCAGCTTGTCCGCGGCCTCGCCCTCGGCGAAGTGGACGGCGACCCGGTCCGCGATCACGAACAGCGCGCCCAGGATCACGACGACGATCAGCAGTATGCGCAGGCCTCGCATGGGGTTCCCCCGGGTCGGTGGTGGTGGCGGTGGTGACGGGCGTCGGTTGCGGATACGCCACGGTAACCCCGCCGGGCCCGGCCGCCGGGAAATTGTGGATCAGTTGTGACAGGGCCGGCCGGACCTACTCTGGAGCTATGTACGCCCGGCGACGGCACATCTACTTCGCCATGATGGGGACGTGTATCGGCCTCTTCGTCCTGGCCTGGGGAGTCGTACGCATCTGGTCGGTGCCCGCGGCCGTGGGCCTGTGCGTCGTGGCCATGGTCATCCCGCCGGTCGCCGCGATGGTCGCCAACCGGCGGGGCCCGGAGGACCGCTGGTGGGACGACCCCTCGGGCGACCCGGAGTCGGACGAGTGGTGGGACGAACTGGACGGCAAGAAGCGCCCGCGCCCGTGAGAGTGTCCCTCAGTAGACGAGCGCCTGCGTGTCGTCGCCCAGGGCCTCCTGCACGAACACCTGCGCGCCCGCGATCCGCACGCCCTCGATGACGTCCTTCTCGGTGATCTCCCGGCGCGCGGCGCACTGCGTGCACAGCGTGATCCGCCCGGCCGCGAGGATCGACTCGAGCAGGTCGGGCAGCGGCGCGGCGTGCGGCAGCTCGAACTCGGCCGCCCGCCCCGGCAGCGCGAACCACGACGACTCCCCGGTCAGCCACAGCGACACGTCGACCCCGCTGGCCACGGCCACGGCGGCGACCGTGAACGCCTGAGAACACCGCTCGGGGGCGTCCGCACCGGCCGTCACCTTGATAACGAGCTTTTTCGCCATGCCCGAATCGTAATCCGCTTGCCCGCAACTCCGTGTGCATGCCATGAGTCTTGCTGTGACGGCGCGGCCACGGAAGCCGCGCTTCCTTATCCCTTGGGGGGAGTCCTTTGGACGTGTACGCGAGACCCGGTGCGGAGCCGGCGGACACCGGTGCGGAGCCGGCGGACACCGGTGCCCCGGACGGTCCGGCCGGCCCGGACGGGTCCGGCTTAGAGCCGGTACGGCGACGGGGGCGGATGCCGGCACTCCTGGCCGGCGCCGCAGTGCTGGGCCTGGTCTGCGGTCTCTGCGCTGGTTATCTGATCCAGGCCGGCCGGGAGCCCACCGAACTGCCCCCGCTGTCCCAGCCGAGGCTGGAGCAGGCCGCGGCAGGGGCTTCCGCGCCGCTGCCCGCCGCGCGGGACCGCGAGGCCAGGACCGACGGTGACCTGCGCCGGCTGCTGCTGAGGAAACCCGACGGGGCGCGCGCGGCGGGGTCCGTGGCCGTGGGCGGCTGGGTGAGCCTGCCCGCACTGGCGCAGGCGTACGACGACCCGGCGGTCGCTTACGACTGGCTGCTCGACCAGGAGTTCCGCCGCGGCACCGCCGTCGGCTGGATCGAGGGCGGCACCCGCGCGGTCGAGATCCGGCTGCTGCAGTTCCGGCAGGAGGAGGTGCTCGGCGCGAAGGAGCAGGTGCAGGAGGGCAACCTCCAGAACTACTTTGCCGACGCCGACGTCTGGGCGATTCCCGGCACGGGCGACGGCAAGGCGTACACCCACCGCAAACCCCGTAGCCGCGACGGAGTGAGCGTGTACCGGGCGGAGGCGGACGCATGGCGCGGGGACGTCTACGTGTCGGTCCGGATGTACGACACCAAGCCGATCCCGAAGAAGGCGATCGTGGACCTGGCGAAGAGGCAGGTGGAGCGGCTGTGATGACCGAGAGCCCCGACAACCCCGCTCCCGAGCCGGCCGCGTCCGCCGCAGGGCGCCCTCGTCGCCGGGCCGGCCGCGTGCTGGGCGGTGCCGTGGTGGCGCTCGCCGTCGTCGCGGGGGTGAGCTGGACCGCGGTCGTCGTCCAGGGGGCCGACCGCGACCCGGGCGCCCCTGTCTGGCGGATGCCCAAGGCATCGGTGGGCGAGCCCGCCGAGGACACCGGAATGAGCACGCTGCTGCTGCCCTACGAAGAGGGGCGGTACGCGCCCGGCCCGGACATGAACGAATTCGGTTCCGACGCCGAACTGACCGGCGCTCAGGCAACCGCTCAGCGCAAGCGGTCGCTGGCCGGGCTGCCCCGGTCCCAGCGGCTGCTGATGGAGCGCCGGATGGACCGGGAACCGGTCAAGGGCATCGCGATGCGCAGCTATGTGGGTACTGCCGGAGTCTCCTCCGAATCCGGCGAGGCGTTCACGGCGCAGGTCATGCTGGTGCGCGTGGCGGACCGGCCGGCAGCGGACTCCGAAGCCGCCCTCCAGCGGCGGCTCCTGGGGTCCGTGGAGTCCCTGCGCGAGGGCCCGGCGGTGAAGGGACACGAGGATGACGCCGCGTGTTTCCTGCCGCCGGCCGGTACGGAGGAGCAGATCGGCACGATGGTGTGCCTCGGATCCGTCGGAGACGTCCTGGTCCTCGCCACCGCGACCACGGTCGGGCCGCTGGACCGGCAGGAGGCGGCGGACATGGTCGCCGCCCAGTTCGACCGCATCGAGGACCCGGGGAAGGCCGTATGACCGAGCAGACACAGCGACCGGCGGTGGAGCAGCCGGGCCCGGAGGAAGCGGTCGCGCACGAGGCGGTCCCACACGAGGTGGTGACCCACGAGACGGTGGCGCCCGAGACGGTGGCGCCCGACGCGGTGCCCGGCCGATCGCCGCTCCCTGCCCTTCCGCCGCCGCCCGCCGCCGTGCGCAAGGACCGCCGGGCGCTGCGGGCGGCGCTGCGGTGGACCGCCGTCGCGGCCGTGTTCTGCCTGGTCGGGGCCGGGACGGCGTACGGGATCAGCCGGATGGAGCGGACGGACCTGCCGGGCCTGGCCACCGCCTCCGACGGCCGATGGGACTACCCGGAGCTGGTCCGGCCGCCGCTGCCGCCCGGCAGCCCCGGGCCCCTCGAAGCCGGCAACCACGCCGGCACGCACTACGCCGACCTGCGCGCGCTGGTGCTGCCCGCGCCCCGCGGGGCGACGGTGGAACCGGGAGCGCGCGGCACGGACGGGTGGGTGCCGGTGAAGGACTTCCTCGCCGACTACGCGGACGTGGAGAAGCGCCGGGAGCTGGCCCAGAAGCTCACCGACCACGGTCTGCGGCACATCGCGGGCCGCGGCTGGACCACCCCGGACGGCACCCGCACCACGATCCGGCTGCTGCGGTTCGGCACCGCCGCCGTCTCCGAGACCCTGCTGGCCGGAGATCTCGCCAACACCGGGGCACCCGCCTACCCGGTGCGCGGTGCCGAGTACTACGCACTGGACGAGACGTTTCCGCCGGAAGCCCATATGAAGGGCGTGACGCTCTTCCCGTACACGGAGGCCGAGCCGTACGGCGCCGAGCAGGTGCGGCAGGCGTACTTCTCGGCCGGGGACACCATCGCGGTGATCACCCAGACCCGCGAGGGCGGGGTGGACGCCGTTCCGTTCCGGCAGACGGTGACCTTGCAGACCGAGCTGCTCAGCTGAGCGGACCTCCTCAGGAGGGCCGGGGCCTGGCCGCGTAAGCTGGGCTCCGGCTCTGTCGTATGCCCACCCTCGCTCAAGGAGCACCCGTGGAGATCTTCTTCGAAACCCTGCTGGTCCTGGTCTGCGTCGGCGTGCTCGCCTTCGCCGGTCTGACCGTGAAGAAGCTGTACCAGGGCCAGCGCTGACCCCCCTCTAGGAAAGCCTCCGCTCATGATCGAGATCCCGTCCGACCTGCACAAGGACCTTGTCCCGCTCGCCTTCCTGCTCGGCAACTGGGCCGGCGCGGGCGTGCACGACTTCCCCGGCTCGGAGAAGTGCAACTTCGGTCAGGAGGTCAGCTTCACCCACGACGGCCGGGACTTCCTGGAGTACCGCTCTCACACCTGGGTGCTGGACAAGGACGGCAACAAGGTCCGTCCGCTGGAGTCGGAGACCGGCTTCTGGCGGATCGACGCGGACCGCAAGGTCGAGGTCACGATGACCCGCGACGACGGTGTCATCGAGATCTGGTACGGCGAGATGGCCGACAAGAAGCCGCAGATCGACCTGGTGACGGACGCCGTCGCCCGCACCCCCGCCTCGGCTCCGTACAGCGGCGGCAAGCGGCTGTACGGCTATGTGAAGAGCGACCTGATGTGGGTGGGCGAGAAGCAGACCCCCGAGGTTGCGCTGCGCCCCTACATGTCGGCCCAGCTGAAGAAGGTCGTCACCCCCGAGGACGTCGAACGCTGGGCCAAGGCCCTCCCGGACGACATGCCGGACGACGGCATCGCTTTCTTCAAGTAGTCCTAGACTCGTCGGTGTGGTGAGCACCGACTGGAAGAGTGATCTCAGGCAGCGCGGCTACCGGCTGACGCCGCAGCGGCAGCTTGTCCTCGAAGCCGTCGACACCCTTGAGCACGCGACCCCCGACGACATCCTCGTGGAAGTGAGGAAGACGGCGTCGGGGGTCAACATTTCCACCGTCTACCGGACGCTGGAGCTGCTGGAGGAGCTGGGCCTGGTCAGTCATGCCCATCTGGGGCACGGCGCGCCCACCTACCACCTCGCCGACCGGCACCACCACCTGCACCTGGTGTGCCGGGACTGCGAGGACGTGATCGAGGCGGACGTGGAGGTGGCCGCCGAGTTCACGGCCAAGCTGCGGCAGCAGTTCGGGTTCGACACCGACATGAAGCACTTCGCGATCTTCGGCCGGTGCCGGGACTGCTCCCTGAAGGGTTCAAGTACCACGTCGTAGGCTTGCGTTATGAAGAGCCCCCTGCTGTCCCTGCCCGGCGCAGTTCCCGCCGAGGGTGTGGACGAAGGTGTCGCCGCCCACTACGGCGACCTGTTCCGCGAGCAGCGCGCCCTCGCCGACGGCACCGGTTTCGTCGACCTGTCGCATCGCGGTGTCGTCACCGTCAGCGGTGACGACCGGCTGAGCTGGCTGCATCTGCTGCTCACCCAGCACGTCAGCGAACTGCCCGCGGGCGAGGCCACCGAGGCCCTGATCCTCTCCGCGCACGGGCACATCGAACACGCGCTGTATCTGGTGGACGACGGTACGACCGTCTGGGCGCACGTCGAACCCGGCACCCAGGACGCCCTGATCGCGTACCTGGAGTCGATGAAGTTCTTCTACCGGGTCGAGGTCGCCGACCGGACCGCCGACATCGCCGTGGTCCACCTGCCCGCCGGCTCCATCGCCGAGGTGCCGGACGGGGTCGTCGTACGCGAGACGGCGTACGGCCGTGATCTCTTCCTGCCGCGCGCCGAGCTGGAGTCCTTCGCCGCGTCCCACGGTCCCGCCGCGGGGCTGCTCGCCTACGAGGCGCTGCGGGTTGAGCAGCACCGGCCCCGGCTCGGCTTCGAGACCGACCACCGGACCATTCCGCACGAGCTGGGCTGGATCGGTACGGCCGTGCACCTCCAGAAGGGCTGCTACCGCGGGCAGGAGACGGTCGCCCGCGTGCAGAACCTGGGCAAGCCGCCGCGCCGGCTGGTCTTCCTGCACCTGGACGGCAGCGAGGTGCACCTGCCGGTGCCGGGGACCGAGATCCGGGTCGCCGACGAGGGGGCCGAGGGCCGCAAGGTCGGGTTCGTGACGACGTCCGTACGCCATCACGAGCTGGGTCCGGTGGCGCTGGCGCTGGTGAAGCGGAACGTGCCGATCGACGCGCGGCTCCTGGCCGGAGAGACGGCGGCTGCTCAGGAGGTCGTGGTCGAGCCGTAGCCGGGTGCGGCGCCGTTGTGGTTGCTCGCGCCCACGCGGCGGAGCCGCATGTCGGACACAGCCCCGCGCCCCTTCGGGGCGCTTCACATCTCCAGCAGCACTGTGAACGGTCCGTCGTTCGTCAGGTTCACCCTCATCCGCGCGCCGAAGCGGCCCGTCGCCACCGTCGCGCCCAGGGCGCGCAGCTGGGCCACGACCTCGTCGACCAGGGGCTCGGCGATGTCGCCGGGGGCCGCCGCGTTCCAGGTGGGGCGGCGGCCCTTGCGGGCGTCGCCGTAGAGGGTGAACTGGCTGATCACCAGCAGCGGCGCCCCGGTGTCGCTGCACGACCGCTCGTCCTGGAGCATCCGGATCGTCCACAGCTTGCGCGCGAGCTGGGCCGCCTTCTCCTTGGTGTCCTCGTGGGTCACCCCCACCAGGACGCACAGCCCCTCGCCCTCGATCGCGCCGACCGTCTCGCCGTCCACGACGACGCTCGCGCCGTCCACCCTCTGTACCACCGCACGCATGCCGACCATGATGCCCGGTGTCCCGCCGCCGCCCGCACGGGGACCAATATGGATCCGTTACCCCCCATCTGGGGCCGTTCGGGGGCTCTCGGTCACATAGCGGTCGGTTGGGGTGGCACGATGCTTCCCACACGCCGGTCGAGGGGACGGTCACGCAGATGAGCACACCGAGCACGAGCGGGCGGCTGGGGACCGAGGGGACGCACCGGCCGCCCGCGCAGCGCACCGAAGGCCCCCCGGAGCCCGGGTCCGGCGAGCCCGGCCTGGCCCGGCTGAGCCTGCCCGAGCTGCGCGCCCTGCGCCGGGACGCCCAGCGGGACGAGGCGGACCTCAGCTATGTGCGGCGGCTGCTCCAGGGCCGTATCGACATCCTGCGCGCCGAGCTGGGGCGGCGCGGCCGGGTACCCGTGCCGGCGCCGGCCGACGGCTCCGTGGTCGACCGGCTCGCGGAGATCCTGAAGGACGCCCCGGCCCGGCAGCGGTCCTCGGCCCGCCATGTCACGCTCGGCACCCCGCACAACGAGGAGTACGGGCGGCTGGCCGCGGAGATGCTCGCCGAGGTGGAGCTGTCCGACCTGACGGCGCGCACCGACCCGGAGCTGACCGCCGCCATGGGCCGTCTGGTCCGCTACGAGCAGGAGGTGTCCCGCTGCCGCCAGCGCCTCCAGCGCACCGCCGACGACTGCAGCGGGGAGATCGCGCGCCGGTACCGGGAGGGCGAGGCCCAGGTGGACGACCTGCTGACCTGAGCGCGGCCGGGTCCGGTCTGCGTAGGCTCCCCACCATGGGTGAGATGGGTCTGCGCGAGCGCAAGAAGCAGCGGATGTACCAGGACGTGTCGGACATCGCCGTACGGCTGTTCCTGGAGCGGGGCTTCGACGCGGTGTCGGTGGCGGAGGTCGCCGCCGCGGCCGGGATCTCCAAACCGACCCTCTTCCGGTACTTCCCGGCCAAGGAGGACCTGGTCCTGCACCGGATCGCGGACCACGAGGCGGAGGCCGCCCGGGTGGTCGCCGGGGCGGCGGACCCGGTGGGCGCGCTGCGTCGGCACTTCCTCGCGGGGCTGGACCGGCGGGACCCGGTGACCGGCCTGAACGACCACCCCGAGGTGCTCGCCTTCCACCGGTTGCTCTATGGCACCCCCTCCCTGGTGGCGCGGGCCTACGCCCATCAGGAGCGGTCGGAGGCGGCGCTCGCCGAGGCGCTCGGCGGCGGTCTGGACGCGCGGCTGGCCGCCGGGCAGATCATTGCCGTCCAGCGGGTCCTCGCCCAGGAGAACTGGCGGCGGATCGCGGCGGGGGAGCCGGTCGAGGACGTCGCGCCGGATGCCGTACGGGCGGCCGAGCGGGCGTTCGGGCGGCTGGCCGAGGCGCTGCCGGAGCTGCGGCCCGCTCGCTGAGACTCGGTAAGAAATTTAACTCGGTAATGTTTTGTCGTACGCTGGCGGCATGACGTCGACCGACCCCGCCCTCACGGAAGCCCTGCACACCGAGCGCGCCTACCACGAGACCTGCCGCGCCGCCCTCGCCGCGATGGTCGACGGCGCCGCCGAACAGGTCGTCGTGGGCGAGGACGTCTCCGCCTCCGGAGCCGACGCCGAAGTCCTCGGCTACCGGCTGCGCAGCCAGGCCAAGGCCCTGCGCGAACTGCCGCCCGGCCCGCTGTTCTTCGGCCGGCTCGACTTCACCGACGGCCACCCCGAGCACGGCGGGCAGAGCTACCACGTGGGCCGGGTGCGCATCACCGAGGACCCGGCCGCCCCGCCGCTCGTCGTCGACTGGCGGGCCCCCGTCTCCCGCGCCTTCTACCAGGCCGACGCCACCGACCCGCAGGGCGTCGAGGTGCGCCGCCGCTTCGGCTGGGCCCCGGGCAGCCGGGGCGAGGCCACCGACCTCACCGCGCTGGAGGACGAGCACCTGGGCCGGGGCGAGGCCCGGACCAGCGACATCGTCGCCCGCGAGATCGAGCGGCCCCGCGTCGGCCCCATGCGGGACATCGCCGCCACCATCCAGCCCGAGCAGGACGACCTGGTCCGCGCCGACCTCACCGACTCGGTGTGCGTGCAGGGCGCGCCCGGCACCGGCAAGACGGCCGTCGGCCTGCACCGGGCCGCGTACCTGCTCTACACCCACCCCAAGCGGCTCCAGCGCTCCGGCCTGCTGATCCTCGGCCCCAACCCGACCTTCCTGCGGTACATCGCCGAGGTGCTGCCCTCCCTCGGCGAGACCGCACGGCGCGGCACGGCCGACAAGGGCTACCGCCAGAGCACCCTGCTGGACGAGCTGGCCCGCCACCCGGTCACCGGCACCGACCCGCTGCCCACGGCCACCGTCAAACACGACCCGCGCATGGCCGAGGTGCTGCGCCGGGCGCTGTACGCGCGGGTCACCACCGACGGCGTCACCGACCTCGCCGTCCCCGACGGCTCCTACCGCTGGCGGGTGTCCGCCGGGGAACTGGCCGGCATCGTGGCCGAGGTCCGCGCCGAGGAACCCCCGTACGCCATCGGGCGGGAACGGGTGCGCACCCGGGTCGTACGACGGCTGCGCGAGCAGGCCGAGCGGCGCTCCGGGGTGCAGCCCGCCGCCTGGGTCCGCCGGATCGAACGGTGCCGGCCGCTGACCGCGCAGCTCGACGCGGTGTGGCCGAAGGTCCGCCCCGAGGAGGTCCTCGCCGAACTCCTCAGCGACGCAGAGGCGTTGGCGCGCGCCGCCGACGGCCTGCTGGACCCCGGGGAGCGGGCGGCGCTGCTGTGGCCGCGCCCGCCCCGCTCGTACAAGTCCGCCCGCTGGTCCGCCGCCGACCTGGTCCTGCTGGACGAGCTGGCCGGGCTGATCGAACACCCCGAGGGCTACGGTCACATCGTCGTGGACGAGGCGCAGGACCTCTCCCCGATGGAGTGCCGGGCCATCGCCCGCCGGGCCGCCTTCGGTTCGCTCACCGTCCTCGGCGACCTCGCCCAGGGCACCACCCCGTGGGCCGCCCGCGACTGGTCCGTCCAGCTGCGCCACCTGGGCCGGCCCGACGCGGCCGTGGTGCCGCTGACCACCGGGTTCCGGGTGCCGGCCGCCGTGCTGGACCTGGCCAACCGGCTGCTCGCCCGCCTCGATGTCGCCGTCCCCCCGGCCACCTCGCTGCGCACCGACGGCGAGCTGACCCTGCGGCCCGCCGAGGACGTGCTCGCCGCCACCGTGACCGCCGTCCGCGAGGCCCTCGCCCGGGAGGGCTCGGTCGGTGTGATCACGGCGGACGCGGACGCCGACCGGGTACGGGCCGCCCTGACCGGGGCCGGCCTGGACGCGGCCGGCCCCGAGGCGCTCGGCGCCCGGCTGGCCGTCGTCCCCGCCGGCCTGGTCAAGGGCCTGGAGTACGACCACGTCATCGCCGTGGAACCGGCCGCCGTGGCGGAGGCGGAGGAGCGGGGCATGCACCGGCTGTACGTGGTGCTGACCCGGGCGGTGTCCCGCCTGGACGTGGTGCACGCCCGCCCGCTGCCGTTCTGAGACCCCGGACGGGCTCAGCGGCCGGCGTACGCCGTTCTGAGACCCGGACGAGGCTCAGCGGCCGACGTACTCCGCCAGGTGCTCGCCGGTGATCGTGGAGCGGGCCGCGACCAGCTCCGCCGGGGTGCCCTCGAAGACGATCCGGCCGCCGTCGTGGCCGGCGCCCGGGCCCAGGTCGATGATCCAGTCCGCGTGCGCCATGACCGCCTGGTGGTGCTCGATGACGATCACCGACTTGCCCGCGTCGACCAGCCGGTCCAGCAGGCCGAGCAACTGCTCCACATCGGCCAGGTGCAGGCCGGTGGTCGGCTCGTCCAGGACGTAGATCCCGCCCTTGTCGGTCATGTGCGTGGCCAGCTTCAGCCGCTGCCGCTCGCCGCCGGACAGCGTGGTGAGCGGCTGGCCGAGGGTGAGGTAGCCGAGGCCCACGTCGGCCAGGTTCCGCAGGATCCGGTGCGCGGCCGGGGTACGGCCCTCACCGCTGCCGAAGAACTCCTCGGCCTGCTCCACCGTCATCGCCAGCACCTCGCTGATGTCCCGGCCGCCGAGCCGGTACTCCAGCACCGAGGCGTCGAACCGCCGGCCCTCGCACTCCTCGCACGTCGTGGCCACCCCGGCCATGATCGCCAGGTCGGTGTAGACGACCCCGGCGCCGTTGCAGGCCGGGCAGGCGCCCTCCGAGTTCGCGCTGAACAGCGCCGGCTTGACCCCGTTGGCCTTGGCGAACGCCTTGCGGACCGGCTCCAGCAGCCCCGTGTACGTCGCCGGGTTGCTGCGCCGCGAGCCGCGGATCGGGGCCTGGTCGACGAAGACCACGCCCGCGCCGGCCGGTACCGACCCGCGCACCAGCGAACTCTTGCCGGAACCGGCCACCCCGGTCACCACGGTCAGCACCCCGAGCGGGATGTCGACGTCGACGCCCTTCAGGTTGTGGGTCGTGGCGCCGCGGATCTCCAGCGCTCCGGACGGGTCGCGCACCGTGTCCTTCAGCGCGGCCCGGTCGTCCAGATGGCGGCCGGTGAGCGTGCGGGCCGCGCGCAGCCCGGCGACGGTGCCCTCGAAGCAGACGGTGCCGCCCGCCGTACCCGCGCCCGGACCGAGGTCCACCACATGGTCGGCGATCGCGATGACCTCCGGCTTGTGCTCCACCACGAGCACCGTGTTGCCCTTGTCCCGCAGCCGCAGCAGCAGGTCGTTCATCCGCCGGATGTCGTGCGGGTGCAGACCGGCGGTCGGCTCGTCGAAGACGTACGTGACGTCGGTCAGCGAGGAGCCGAGGTGGCGGATCATCTTCGTACGCTGCGCCTCGCCGCCCGAGAGGGTGCCCGCGGGACGGTCCAGGGAGAGATAGCCGAGGCCGATCTCCACGAACGAGTCGAGGGTGTCGCGCAGCGAGGCGAGCAGCGGCGCCACGGACGGCTCGTCCAGCTCCCGCACCCACACGGCCAGGTCGCTGATCTGCATCGCGCAGGCGTCGGCGATGCTGATCCCCTTGATCTTCGAGGAGCGGGCGGCCTCGCTGAGCCGGGTACCGGCGCAGTCCGGACAGGTGGTGAAGGTGACCGCGCGGTCCACGAACTCCCGGATGTGCGGCTGCATCGCCTCCCGGTCCTTGGCGAGCATGGACTTCTGGATGCGCGGGACGAGACCCTCGTACGTCATGTTGATGCCCGCGATCTTCATGCGGGTCGGCTCGCGGTACAGGAAGTCGTCCAGCTGCTGTTTGCTGAAGGTGCGGATCGGCTTGTCCGGGTCGTAGAGGCCGGACTCGGTGTACAGGCGGTGGTTCCAGCCGCCGGGCTTGTAACCGGGGATGGTGAGCGCGCCCTCGTTGAGGGACTTGTCCGCGTCGTAGAGCTGGGTCAGGTCGATGTCGGTGACCGTGCCCCGGCCCTCGCAGCGCGGGCACATGCCGCCGGTGATGCTGAACTCGCGGCGCTCCTTCACCTGTTTCCCGCCGCGCTCCAGGGTGACCGCGCCGGCCCCGCTGATGGAGGCGACGTTGAAGGAGAACGCCTTGGGCGAGCCGATGTGCGGGGTGCCGAGCCGGCTGAACAGGATGCGCAGCATCGCGTTGGCGTCGGTGGCGGTGCCGACCGTGGAACGCGGGTCGGCGCCCATCCGCTGCTGGTCCACGATGATCGCGGTGGTCAGCCCGTCGAGCACGTCCACGTCGGGCCGCGCCAGGGTGGGCATGAACCCCTGGACGAACGCGCTGTACGTCTCGTTGATCAGCCGCTGCGACTCCGCGGCGATGGTGTCGAACACCAGGGAGCTCTTGCCCGAGCCGGAGACGCCCGTGAACACCGTCAGCCGGCGCTTGGGTATCTCCACGGTGACGTTCCTGAGGTTGTTCTCCCGAGCACCGTGGACCCGGATCAGCTCGTGGCTGTCGGCGGCGTGCGGCACCGGCACCGGCGTGTCGTCCGTCCTCGTGGTCATGCTCATCGCCTCTCGTCCGTGAAACCCCCGCCACGCTAGCGGCGCACCCCGCCCGCCCGCTTCTCCATTCCTGACCCTGTTACGGGAGCCCGGCGTGCTGCTCGGATCACCGGGTCCCGACGCTGCCGCAGGCGAAGGTGGTCCTCTCCAGCAGCTCCGGCGTGACGGCGACGCCGGTCAGGTGCTCGGCGAGGGCGAAGGCGGCCGGTGCGGACAGGTCGGGCCCGGGGTCGTCGGCTTCCTCGGCTTCGTCGGCTTCCTCGTCGTCCCCGAAGCGGAAGCCGACGCCGTGCATCGCGTCCAGCAGCTCGTCCGGCGTGGTGCCCCAGCGCTCGTCGGGGAACCCGGGCTCGAACCAGAGGCGCCGTACGGTGTCCTCGGCCCACAAGAACGCGTCGAGGCCGTTGATGTTGACGAAGTGCGACACCCAGCGGGTCCCGGCCGAGGCGGGCCGCGCCCGGTCCTCGGTGACGCCGGTGCAGCCGTTGGGTTCGATCAGCAGGGTCCAGGCACCGACGGACGTCATGGCGAGCAGCTGCCGCCTGCCGTCCGACGCGCGGACGAGGTCGAAGGCGGCCTCGACCACCGCGTCCGGGCCGGTCAGCGCGGGCTCGGCGCGCCCGCCCAGGCGGTCCAGCACCTCGGCGGGCCGCAGGCCGCGTACCAGCGTGAAGCAGTACGCCTCCGCGAGGTCCGGGAAGCGGTCCTCGAACCAGGTGTAGTCGGCGGCGGTCGTCGTGGTCATGGGGGAGATCCTCGCGCATGCCACTGACACTCCTCTCCGGGCCCGGCGGCTTCGCGATGCGGTGGGTTTGGGGCGGGCCGTGCGGCGGAAGTTTCCGGCATGCGACCGGATGACTGGCACCTCACCGAAGACGTCGACGCCTTCCTCGCCCGGGCCGGGGGCTTCCTGCGCTCGCGCCCGGATCTGCACACCATGGCGCTGACGGTGACCGCGTCCCGGCCCTCGCCGCCCTCGTCCCCGGCCCCGCTCTTCGGATACCTGGAGGAGTCGGGCGAGGTCCGTGCCGCCTTCCACCGCAGGGCGCGGGGTCTGCTGAGCCCCACCGTCCTCACCCCGGAGCAGGCCGGCACCCTCGCCGCCCGGCTGGCCGGACTCCGCCATGTCCTTCCCGGGGTCAGCGCCGAGCAGCACACCGCCGCCGCCTTCGCCGAGGCGTGGCGGCGGCACACGGGCGCCACGCCGGCCCTGCGCGCACAGCGGGTCCGGCTGTACCGGCTCGGCACCCCTGCCCCGCCGGACCCGCACCCGGAGGGCCGGGCCCGGGCCGTCGGCGAGCGCGACCACGAGCACGTCGTGCGCTGGTGCCACGCGTTCACGGCGGACGTCGGGGAGGACTTCCCCGCGGACGACGCCGACTGGCCCGGCACCCGCTTCGCCGCCAAGCGCTTCACCTTCTGGGAGACCCCGGACGGCACACCCGTCTCCATGGCCGGCGCGACCCCGATCGTCGCCGGTCACGTGCGGGTGGACCCCGTCTACACCCCCGCCCACTTGCGCGGTCGCGGCTACGCGGGCGCGGTGACGGCGCAGGTGGGCCGGGCCGCGCTGGCCGCCGGCGCGCACACGGTCGTCCTGTTCGCGGACCCGGCCAACCCCACCAGCACCGCGCTGTACCAGCGCCTCGGGTACGACCCGGTCGCCGAGTTCACGGTGCACGACTTCACGTGAGACCGGATGCCACCGGGCAACCGCCTTGCTGCCCCGCTGCCCCTCAACCCGTGTGGAGGACCCGGAAGCGGTCCGGAGCCGCAGGGTCCCGGTCCACGATCTGGACCGGCGGCCAGGCCCACTGCCGGACGCTGATGCCCGGCGCGCGGGAGAAACGGATCGGTCCCCGGGTGCCGTCGGTCGCGACCCGCGGCCAGGACGCGGCGGTGCGCGCCCGGTCCGTGCCGTGGGCGCGCAGAACGTCGGCGAGTACGGCGATCGTGTCGTAGCCCTCGAAGGCGACGAAGGAGGGCGCTTCGGCCAGCCGCTCGCGCAGGGCCGCCTCGACGCGGGCGCCGAGCGGGGTGAGGCGCTCGGGCAGATAGCGCAGGAACGGGATCCCCGCGCCGTCGGCGCCCAGCAGCGTCGCCCACTCGGCGAACTCCGGCTGCCCGGCCGGGGCGCCGATCAGGACGCCGGCGAGGCGGGGATCGCGGCGCACGGACCTGACGACGGACGCGGCCGGCTCCGGGTGGCCGACCAGCAGGAGCAGGGCCGTCGCGCCCTGGACGGCGAGCGCGTCGCACAGGGCGGCGGGGCCGAGCGCGCTCATGTCGAGTTCCACGACGCTGCCGCCGCGCGGCGCGATGTGCTCGCGCAGGATGCCGGTCCCGGACGCCCAGTAGACGCTCGGCTGGGTCGCCACGGCGATCCGGCTGTGGCCCGCGCCGAGCAGGAAGTCCGCGTAGAGGCGCCAGCCGTGGGACTGCGCCGGGGCGATCCGGGCCACCCATTCCGTCGGCTGTGCGGTGAGCGCGTCGAGGACCGCGGACGAGCACAGGAAGGGCAGGCCGAGGGCGTCCGCCCGGGCGGCGGCGGCACGGGCGACGACGCTGTGGTACTCGCCCGCCACGGCGGCCACGCCCAGCCGGGCCAGTTCGTCCACGGCCGCGGCGGCCCGCTGTGGATCGGCCGCGGTGTCCCGCACCACCAGCTCCAGCGGTCGCCCGCCGACCCCGCCGGCGTCATTGACGTCCCGCACGCCCAGTTCGAGCCCGGCGAGCAGATGCCGACCCGCCCCGACCCAGCCGGGCGGCGTCAGTGGGGCGAGGGCCCCGACCCGGACCACCCCGTCGGCCCGGCCCATCCCAAGCGACGTACTCATACGGCGACGCCCCCGCCCGTCTCGCCCCGCCCCGGAGGGCCCACACGGTTGATCATGCGGGTCATTCCAGCCACGGCCCCCGTCGGCGGGCAACCGATTATCCGCCCCTCGGGCCCCGGGAGGCTCAGCCGGTGACCTCCCGGAGCAGGCCACCGCTCTCGTCGTACAGCTCCAGGACGAAGCCCACCCCGAACCGGGAGAGCAGCGAGGCGAGGACGTCGAGCCTGCCGGGGTCGACGACGCCGTTCAGCAGGGTCTCCGCCCGGTCGAGCGGATCGAGCTCGACCCGGCACCAGCGCGTCTGGACCTCGTACCCCTCCCAGGACGAGGAGTCCGACCTCCACCCCGCCCGGACGAACAGCTCGGCCACGGCGGAGACGCCGTGGCCCCGAAGAATCCCGCACACGTTGTGGCCGGCGTCCCGCCACTCGGGAGCCAGTTCCGGACCGTCGTCCGAGATGTCCACCGTAGAGATCCTCCCGGTTCCAAGGCCGGCGGGTCACCGGCCGTGCGGCCGGACCCGCAGCGGGCCGACCGAAGTGTCCTGGAACAGGCTGCTGGTGTCGACGTCGAGACCATGCCCGGCTTGATAGTTAACCCGACAACAGTTAGTGTACTAACTATGGGTGGAGCGAACCGAGAGAGCACGTTGGAGCTGATGCGGTGGGTGGTGTGGGGACAGCGGCGCATCGCTGAAGACTGGATACGGGAACGCGGCCTCACGCACGAGCAGAGTGCAGTGCTGGCGTACCTGTCGAAGAACCCGGACGCCATTCAGCGTGACGTCGCGCGGGCCATGCGCACCAGTGCGCCGAGCGTCTCGCGGCTCCTGGCCGGACTCGAGCGGCGCGGACTCGTGGAGCGCCAGACGCAGGAGGACGACACGCGCAGCCGCCGGGTGCGTGTCACTCCAGCGGGCTCCGAGCTGATCCAGGGTTTCGAAGAGGCAATGGACGGTGTCGAGGAGTCGATCCTCGCGCCGCTGGGTGCCGCAGGGCGGGCGCGGCTCCATGAATTGCTGGAACAGCTCGCGTCCCGGATCGAGCCACCCGGCTCTCCCTGACCCGGCTCCACTGCTCCGCACGGCGGCCGGAAGCCTTGCGGGCAGGACCGCCGGTTCCTCCAGCAGCAGTAAGGAATCCAGGTATGACCCAGATCACGATCATCGGTGCCGGTCTTGCGGGACTGACCCTGGCACGAACCCTGGCGGTTCATGGCATCGCTTCCACGGTGTACGAAGCGGAGGCGTCCGCTCGGGCCCGGGGCCAAGGCGGCATGCTCGACATCCACGACTACAACGGACAGCACGGAATCCGTGCCGCCGGTCTGATGAACGGCTTCCGGTCCCTCGTCCTCGAAGGCCGCCAGGCGTCCCGCGATGTGGCGCCTGACGGCACCATCCTGGCGGACCGGCCCGACGACCCCGCCGGAGGCCGCCCCGAGGTGCAGCGTGGCGAGCTCCGGCAGTTGCTGCTGGAATCCCTGCCCCCCGGCACGGTCGTCTGGGGCCACAGGACTCGGAGCGTCCGGACCCTCGCCGACGGCCGTCACGAAGTGACCTTCGCCAACGGATCGACGATCGCCACCGACATCCTCGTCGGTGCCGACGGCGCCTGGTCCAAGGTCCGGCCGCTGCTCTCCGACGCCACGCCGGCCTATGCCGGACGCTCGATGATCGAGACGTACCTGTACGAGAGCGACACCCGGCACCCCGCCACCCTGGCGCTGGTCGGTAGCGGGTCGATGACCGCCTACGACGAAACCACTCGCATCGGTCTCGGCGTGCAGCGCGAGCGCGCGGACACCTTGCACTCCTACGCCATGTTCGACCAGCCGCTCGACTGGTTCGACGGCATCGACTTCGATGACGGCCCTGCGGCCGCCCGTACGGTCGCGGCGATGTTCGATGGGTGGGCGCCGGAGCTCGTCGCCCTGGTCGCGGACAGCGACGTCCCGCCGGTCTTCCGCCCCTTGTACGGGCTGCCGATCGGACACCGCTGGGAACACGTACCCGGGGCCACGCTCATCGGAGACGCCGCCCATCTGGCCCCGCCGGACGGCGAAGGGGCGAACTGGGCACTCTTCGACGCGGGTCAGCTCGGCAACGCCATCGGCCGACAGCCCGAGAATGTGGACGCGGCCATCCGCGCCTACGAAGCCGCGCTCTTCCCGCGGAACATCGACACGGCCACCGCCGCCGCGGCCTACTACCCCGAATACACACCGTACTGACCTGTCCCGGGCGACCGGCCTGAACCGCAGCTCGATCTACTCCTCGCTCGGTGACAAGGACGCGCTCTTCCTCCGCTGCCTGGATCGATACGCCACGCGCTACGGCGCCAAGTACGACGCCGCCCTCTCGTGCGCGGCCGAGGACCCCGTCGCCGCCGTCCGCGCGTTCTTCGACGTCACCCTGGGGCGCATCGCCGATCCCGCCGTGCCCGACGGATGCCTGATGGCCCAGTCGGTCATGGCGAGTCCGGCGCTGAGCCCGGGCGTCGCGGAGCGTGTCAAAGAGCTGTTCGGCCTCCAGCGCCCGCGCCTGCGCACCGCGCTGAAGGCCGGCGGAATGTCCGACGAGGAGGCCGAGGACTTCGCCGTTCACGTAGCGGCCGTGAACCAGTCCCTCGCGGTGATGGGCAGGGCCGGGGCGAGCCCGGAGCAACTCCGGGCGATCGTCGGCGTGACCGTCGACGCGCTCGCGCGGGCGCTGAGGCCGGTCGGAGACGGCCACTACGGCGGCGCCGGCCAGGCCAAGGCCTGAGTGCACCCCCGCCTGCGACACACTTTTGCAAGCGGGTGCTTGCAAAAGTTAGCGAGGGTGGGCATGGTGGAGGCATGGCATCGCTGAACGTCGGCAATCTCGGTGAGTACCTGCGCGAGCAGCGGCGCAACGCCCAGCTGTCGCTGCGGCAGCTCGCCGACGCCGCCGGGGTGTCCAACCCGTACCTGAGCCAGATCGAGCGCGGACTGCGCAAGCCCAGCGCGGAGGTGCTCCAGCAGGTCGCCAAGGCCCTGCGCATCTCCGCCGAGACGCTGTACGTGCGCGCCGGCATCCTCGACGCCGAGCGGGACCGGGACGAGGCCGAGACGCGCGCCGTCATCCTCGCCGACCCCTCGCTCAACGAGCGGCAGAAGCAGGTGCTGCTCCAGATCTACGAGTCCTTCCGCAAGGAGAACGGATTCGGGACCGGAGAGGCGGCCGGGCCGGCGCGGGACGGGGACGGCACCGCGGACCAGGCGACCGGCGGCGGCAGCAGTACGGACGGCGGAGGCGATGCCGCCGGAAGCGACACCGGCGCAGGCCGGCGGCGGACGGCCGGATAACGCCGGACCAGGGCTCGGACGCCCGCCGCGGACCTCGTCAACCCAGCCGAACGCGAATCCGATCCGGGAGGATCCCCACCATGGCCATCACCGACGACCTGCGCAAGACCCTCAGCGACCCGACCCCGCTCTACTTCGCCGCCGGCACCGCCGATCTGGCGCTTCAGCAGGCCAAGAAGGTGCCGGCCCTGGTCGAGCAGCTGCGCGCCGAGGCCCCGGCCCGCATCGACGCCGTACGCAACACCGACCCCAAGGCCGTGCAGGAGAAGGCCGCCTCCCGCGCCAAGGAGGCGCAGGCGACCCTTCAGGCCAAGGTCGGCGAGTTCATCGGCGCCCTCGACGTGAAGAAGCTGGGCGAGACCGCGCAGGACCTCGCCCTGCGCGGGGTCGGCGTCGCCGCCGAGTACGCCGTCAAGGCCCGCGAGACCTACGAGAAGGTCGCCGAGCACGGCGAACAGGCCGTGAAGACCTGGCGTGGCGAGGCCGCCGAGGAGATCGAGGACCTGGCGATCGCCGTCGAGGGCAAGCCCGAGCCGGTCGAGGTCCGCGACGACGAGCCGAAGCCGGCCGGGGCGAAGGCCGAGCCCGCCGCGGAGGAGAAGCCCGCGGCGAAGAAGGCGCCGGCCGCCCGCAAGACCACCACCGCGAAGAAGACCACGCCGTCGGCCAAGGGAGAGTGACCGGCCGGACGGGCACGGGCCGGGCACCTTTGGGGTGTCCGGCCCGTTCTATGGGTACGGTGGCGGCGTAGCAGGGGTTCGCGAATCAACGGATGGTGGGCGACATGCTGATGCTGGGCTTCGCGGGGTTCATGGGGATCCTGAAGATCATCCTCATGGCCCTGGCCGCGGTCGGGCTGTTCGACGCCGCGTTCCGGCGGGAGGACGCCTTCCGCGCCGCCGACAAGCAGAACAAGGTCTTCTGGCTGATCATCCTCGGCATCGCGCTCGTGGTCAGCTACCTGTTCTCGATCCTGTCCATCCTGCCGATCGCCGGCGCGGTCGCCAGCATCGTCTACCTCGTCGACGTCCGCCCCGCCCTCCAGCAGGTGGGCGGCGGCCGCGGCTGGGGCCGCCGCGGCCGGGGGAGCAGCAGCGACGGTCCGTACGGGCCGTGGAACGGCGGCCGGTAGCGGCGACCGAAGGGGGCGGGCGCCTGCGGGGCGCCGGGGCCGTTCGCCGCTCTCCACCCGCACCCGGCAACGGCGCGCCGGCCCCGCGGCGAAACCTCTACGCCGCCCGGTCCAGCAGCACCACGGCCACGTCGTCCGTCAGCTCGCCCCCGTTCAGCTCCCGGACCTCGTGCACCGCGGCCCGCAGCAGCTCCTCCCCGCGCAGCCCCTCGGCCAGCTGCCGGCGGATCATCTCCACCATGCCGTCCTGCCCGAGCCGCTCCCCGTCCACGCCGACCCGCCCCTCGATCAGGCCGTCGGTGTAGAGCATCAGGCTCCACTCGGCGCCCAGCTCCACCTGCATCCGGGGCCAGCGGGCGCCGGGCAGCAGGCCGAGAGCGGGGCCGTTGTTCTCGTAGGGCAGCAGCCGCGGCGCCCGGCCGGGGCGGGCGATCAGCGGGGCCGGGTGGCCCGCCAGGCACAGGCCCGCGCGGCGGCCGTCGGGGGCGATGTCCACCGTGCACAGCGTCGCGAAGATCTCCTCGTCGGCGCGCTCGTGCTCCAGCACCTGCTGGAGGGTGTTCAGCAGCTCGTCCCCGCACAGCCCGGCCAGGGTCAGCGCCCGCCAGGCGATGCGCAGCTCCACGCCCAGCGCGGCCTCGTCCGGGCCGTGCCCGCAGACGTCGCCGATCATGGCGTGCACGGTGCCGTCCGGGGTGCGCACGGCGTCGTAGAAGTCGCCGCCGAGCAGGGCCCGGGAGCGGCCCGGCCGGTAGCGGGCGGCGAACCGCAGCGAGGAGCCGTCCAGCAGCGGGGTGGGCAGCAGTCCGCGTTCCAGGCGGCGGTTCTCCTGCGCGCGCAGCCGGCCCTCGGCGAGCCGCCGCTCGGCCGTCTCGGAACGCTTGCGCTCCACGGCGTAGCGGATGGCGCGGCTGAGCAGCCGGCCGTCCAGCTCGTCCCGGAACAGATAGTCCTGGGCGCCCACGCGCACGGCCTCGGCGCCGCGCTCGGCGTCGCCGGAGGCGGTCAGCGCGAGCACGGCGTGCCGGGGCGCGAGCCGCAGCACGTGCCGGAGCACGGCCAGCTCGTCGTCGGTGTCGTCGCCGCCGGGCGCCGGGAGCGCCAGGTCCAGCAGGATGCAGTGGACGTCGTCGGTGAGCAGCCGCTCGGCCTCGGTGAGGTTGCGGGCGGTGCGCACGCGGATCGGCTTGCCGGCCGAGTCCAGCAGGTCGGGCACGATCGGCGAGCCGGCCGGGTCGTCCTCGATCAGCAGCAGGGTGAGAGTGGCGGCGCCGGTGCCGTGCGCGGGCGTGGCGTCGCGGTGCGCCTCTTCCTTGAGGGGGCCGCCGACGGTCTGCGGGGCCTGCGCCTGACCACTCTCCACGGCCGGGATCGCTCTCTGCCGCGGTACGGGTACGGGCATCGTCTTGGGTTCCTTCCCTCCCCCCGAGGGCACGGCGGCATCGAGGGTCTCGACCCACCGACCGGTGACCATAGCGGCTGGGACCGCCCCGGCGGAATGGTGTGAGCCGGGTCGCTCCGCCGCCCGCGGTCGTCATATGCCGCGTTCCGTACCGCAGTTGGACACGCCGGCGGACCGCCCGGGATGACGAAGCTCACGTCCGGCGGGAGTTGGCCGTGCGGTGGGTCACGTGACGCGGGTCACCGGGGCGCCGCGCGGGTGCGGCGCCGGTCACGCGTCCGGTCGTACGACGCCGAGGATCGGCATCGAACCGGCGCCCGCCTCCGTCACCGTACGGCCGGGTCTCGGGGCGTGGATGATCGTGCCGTCGCCGATGTACAGCGCGACGTGGCTGGCGTCGTCGAAGTAGATGACGAGGTCGCCGGGGCGCATGTCCTTGACGTCCACGTGCGGCAGCTGCCGCCACTGCTCCTGCGAGGTGCGCGGGACGGGGTGCCCGGCCGCGGCCCAGGCCTGGGAGGTCAGGCCGGAGCAGTCGAAGGAGTCGGGGCCCTCGGCGCCCCACACGTACGGCTTGCCGAGCTGCTCGGTGGCGTACTTCACGGCCTTCTCGCCCGGCGCGGAGGCCTGGTCGTGGGCGTCCTTCAGGACACCGGTGTCCAGCCAGGCGGTCTGCGCCTTCCGCGCGGCCTCCCGCTCCAGCTCGGCGAGCCGCTCCTTCTCCTGCTTCTCCAGCCGGGACTGCAGCTTCTCCGCCGCGTCGATCTGCTGCTCGATCTTCTTCTTGGCGGCGGCCTTGGCCTTGCGGTTGCCCTCCAGCCGCTTCCACTGCGCGGAGGCGTCGTCGGCGTAGGCCCGCAACTCCTTCTGGGTGCGGGTCATGTCGGCCACCAGCCCGGTCGCCGCCCGCTGGCCCTGGAGCATCCGGCCGGCGCCGTCGAGGAACCGGCCGGGGTCGTCGGTGAGCAGGAACCGGGCGGTGGAGGACAGGCCGCCCGTGCGGTACTGGTCCCGGGCCGCCGCGCCCGCCCGGTCCTTCAGCTCGTCCAGCCGCCGCTGCCCCTGGTCGATCTTCCGGTCCAGCTCCGCGATCTCGGCGGACTGCTTCTCGGCCTTCTCCTCGGCCGCGTTGTAGGCGTCGGTGGCCACGGAGGCGTCGTGGTAGAGCTTGTCGAGCTTGGCGCGGACCTCCTCGAGGTCCTTGTCCGGCAGGGGAGTCGGGGCCGGTGTCCGCGTGGGCGCGGGTATGGGCGCGGGGGCCGCGAACGCCGTGCCGGGTGCCGCGAGGACGGTCACCGCGCAGACCACGGTCAGGGCGGCCGTGAGCAGGCCGCGCTTGCCCGAACCCATACCTGTTTCCCCCAAACTGATTTACCGTCAGTAACTTACGGTCGTCTGAGGGATCGTGCCACGGTCGCGCGCAAAGCGACAGAGGCCGTCGGTCACCGGATGCCCCCGGCGGGCCGCCGGGGGCGGCGATCACCTCGCCGGTGTGACGAACGGGACGCGGGAAGCGTTCCCCGCGCGCGTATCCGGCCCGCCGTCAGCCCACCGGCGCCAACGCCGCCCACTCCACGGTGACTTCGCCCTGCCGCCAGCGAACCGGGGCGTCCGTCACCGGCCAGTCGGCGGTCAGGTCCCGCACCGCGCGCATCCAGCGCTGGCGGGCGCCGTAGGAGGCGTAGGGCGCGGCGGCGGCCCAGGCGCGGTCGAAGTCGCGCAGGAAGGCGTGCACCGGCTCGCCCGGGACATTGCGGTGGATCAGCGCCTTCGGCAGCCGCTCGGCGAGGTCGGAGGGGCGCTCCAGCGAGCCCAGCCGGGTGGCGAAGGTGACCGTGCGGGGGCCCTCGGGGCCGAGCGCCACCCACACGTGCCGGCGGCCGATCTCGTCGCAGGTGCCCTCCACCAGCAGCCCGCCCGGGTCGAGCCGCGCGCACAGCTGCCGCCACACCGGGGCGACCTCGGCCTCGTCGTACTGGCGCAGCACGTTCGCGGCCCGGATCAGCACCGGCCGCCCGGGCACCGGCACCTCGAAGCCGCCGTGCCGGAAGACCAGGCCCTCGCGCTCGTACGGCCGCGCCGCCGCGACCCGGACGGGATCGATCTCGATGCCGGCCACGCGGGTGCGGGGTGCCGCCGTGCGCAGCCGGGTCAGCAGCTCCACGGCGGTCCAGGGCGCGGCCCCGTAGCCCAGGTCGACGGCCAGGGGGTCGCTCGCGCGGCGCAGCGTGGCGCCGTGCGTGGCCGCGATCCAGCGGTCCATGCGGCGCAACCGGTTGGGGTTGGTGGTCCCGCGCGTCACCGTGCCCACCGGCCGGGACGCTGCGGGGGTTCTCATGGGTACGAGGGTAAGGGGCGCCGCTCCTCCGGAATCGCACCGGCCGACGCGGCCCGTAATCGAACCGTTGAGCGATAATTGGTAATGATTCGGCAAAGCCGCTTGATCGGGAAATGGCAGGGCACCTGCCCGCTGTTGGAGTCCTGGGGAGGGCGCAGGTGGGCCCTCCTACGGCATGCCCGCATCAAGGAGGTCCGCCACGTGAGCCAGTACGTCAGCAGGCTCGGGCGACGCTCCCCGTCGGCCTCCCGGCTCCGGCTGTACCGCAGACCCCGGCGGGTCGCCATGCTCTCCGTGCACACCTCCCCGCTCCACCAGCCCGGCACCGGCGACGCGGGCGGCATGAACGTCTACATCGTGGAGCTGGCCCAGCGGCTCGCCGAGATCGACATCGAGGTCGAGATCTTCACCCGGGCCACGACCGGCGGCCTGCCCCCCGCCGTCGAGCTGGCCCCCGGCGTCCTCGTCCGGCACGTCGACGCGGGCCCCTACGAGGGCCTGGCCAAGGAGGACCTCCCGGCCCAGCTGTGCGCCTTCACCCACGGGGTGATGCAGGCGTGGGCCGGCCACCGCCCCGGCCACTACGACCTCGTCCACTCCCACTACTGGCTCTCCGGGCACGTCGGCTGGCTCGCCGCCCAGCGCTGGGGCGTGCCCCTGGTGCACGCCATGCACACCATGGCCAAGGTCAAGAACGCCAACCTGGCCGAGGGCGACACCCCCGAGCCCGCCGCCCGGGTGATCGGCGAGACCCAGATCGTGGCCGCCGCCGACCGGCTCATCGCCAACACCGACGAGGAGGCCGGCGAACTGGTCCGGCACTACGCGGCCGACCCCGCGAAGGTCGCCGTGGTCCACCCCGGCGTCAACCTCCGGCGCTTCCGTGCCGCCGACGGCCGCGCCGCCGCCCGCGCCCGCCTCGGACTGCCCCAGGACGCCCTGGTCCCGCTCTTCGCGGGCCGCATACAGCCGCTGAAGGCACCGGACGTGCTGCTGCGCGCCGTGGCCGTGCTGCTGGAGCACCGCCCCGAGCTGCGCTCCCGGCTGGTCGTCCCGGTCGTCGGCGGCCCCAGCGGCAGCGGCCTCGCCAAACCGGAGGGGCTGCAGAAGCTCGCGGCCCGGCTGGGCATCACCGACGTGGTCCGGTTCCGGCCGCCGGTGGGGCAGGAGCAGCTGGCCGACTGGTTCCGGGCCGCGTCCGTGCTGGTCATGCCGTCGCACAGCGAGTCCTTCGGCCTGGTCGCCATCGAGGCGCAGGCCACCGGCACACCGGTGCTCGCGGCCGCGGTCGGCGGACTTCCGGTGGCCGTGCGCGACGGCGAGACCGGCTTCCTCGTCCAGGGCCACGACCCGGCCGACTACGCGCGTGTGCTCGGCCGCTTCGCCGACCACCCCGACCTCACCGAGCACATGGGCCGGGCCGCCGCCCGGCACGCCCAGTCCTTCGGCTGGGACACGGCCGCCGCCGCCACCGCCGACGTCTACACGGCCGCGACCCAGTCCCACCGCCGTCGCGTACGCTCCCACCATGGCTGATGTCGAGAAGGCCGGGCAGGTCCTGGAGGGCGTCTTCAAGGACGCGGAGCTGGAGTGGGAGAGCCCCGCGCCCGGGAACTACGTCGTCCGCCTCCCCGGCACCCGCAAGCTGTCCACGACGGTCTCCTTCCTCGTCGGCCGCCACTCCCTGTCGCTGAACGCCTTCGTCATCCGCCACCCCGACGAGAACGAACCCGGCGTCCACCGCTGGCTGCTGGAGCGCAACCTCAAGCTGTACGGCGTGAGTTACGCCGTGGACCGCCTCGGCGACATCTACGTCACCGCCCGCCTGCCGCTCGCCTCGGTCACCCCGGACGAGGTCGACCGCCTCCTCGGCCAGGTCCTGGAAGCGGCCGACGGCGCCTTCAACACGCTGCTGGAGCTGGGCTTCGCCTCCTCGATCCGCAAGGAGTACGCCTGGCGGGTGTCCCGCGGCGAGTCCACCGGGAACCTGGCGGCGTTCAGGCACCTGATCGAACGCCCGGAGGGCTGACGGGCGCGGCCCGGGGGCTCAGGACGGGTCGGGCGAGGGGGCCGGGGTCCCGGCTCCGTGGTCGAGTTCGTCGGCGAACGCCCGCAGGGCGTCGGCCAGTTCCTTCTTGGTCGGCAGCTGGTCGACCTTCTTGTCCAGCTCCATGATGCGCCGGTTCAGCTCCTCCAGGCCCGCCGTCCCGGTGGAGCCGGTGCCGCCCGGGCTCGGTTCGGTGCCGCCGTCGGCGCCCGCGTTGGCGCTTCCGTCGGAGCTGCCCCCGTCGACGACACCGCTGTTGCCGCCGGAGCCGGTGACGGTGCCGTCCTCCGGGACGCCCTCGGTGCTGCTCCCGCCGTCGGCCGTACCGCCGTCGGTCGTACCGCCGTCGAACATGCCGCCGTCGGTCGACGTGCCGTCGGACGTACCGCCGGAGGACGTGACGCCGACGGACGTGCCCCCGGTGTCCGAGTCGGGCGGGAGGGTGGCCGCGACGCCGCGCCCCTGACGGGGGGCCTCGTCCGAAGGGGCCGCGAGCGCCACGCCGACGCCGACGGCGACCAGGGCCGCGGCACCCGCCACGGCGACCGAGACGCGTCTGAACCGCAACGCGCGGGCGGGGACGGGGGATTCGCCGGTGGTCTGTGTGTCCTGTGCTTCAGGTGTGTCAGCCATGCGGGGAGGCTAACCAGCGGTGATCGGCGGACGGGAGGCTTCCGCCGAACCCCTCGCACACCGCCCCGCGTCCCCGGGGCTCAGCGGGCGCTGTTCCGGTAGCGCCCCGGGGTGACGCCGACCAACTTCCGGAAGTGCCGGGTGAGATGAGCCTGGTCGTAGAAGCCGGTGGCGGACGCGACCTCGCCCGGCGGCGCCCCGTCGAGCAGCAGCCGCCGGGCCCGCCCGACCCGCAGGGACATCAGGTACTGGTGCGGTGCGATGCCGTACGCACCGCTGAACGCCCGTACCAGATGGGCCGGATGGGCGTGCAGCGACCGTGCGGCCTCCTCGAGGGAGACGCCGGGTACGACCCGGGCGTCCAGCAACTCCCGCAACCGGCGGGCCAGTACCGGGTCCCGGAACCGGCGCGGCGCACCGGCGCGCGGCCGCAGATGGAGCCGCAGCCGCTCCGCGACCAGCGTCAGCCTGCTCTCCGCCTCCAGTTCGTCACCGGGCCGGGCGAGCGCGGAGTGCAGCCGGGCGACCCGCACCCGGAGCACGGGGTCCCGCAGATCGGGGGAGTCCACGGCCGGACCGATCAGCTCCTCCCCGAGCCGGCCGGCGTCGAGGTACACGACCCGCTTGCGGAAACCCCCCGGTGTGGCGGGGGAGCCGTTGTGCGGCACGTGCGGCGGCAGCAGCGACACGGTGTCGTGCGGGGTGCCGTGCTCGTGCCGGTCGAGGTCGTACCGTACGGCCCCGTCGTCCACGATCAGCAGCGTCCACGCGTCGTGGACGTGCATCGGATAGGCGTACTCGGTGAAGCGGGCGTGGAAGACCTCGGTGACGCCCGGCACCACGGGGCGCCACGCGGTGACGAGGTCCTGACCGGCGGCCATGCAAAAAACGTACAAGACCCGGCCGCGCTCCGGAGGCGAGTCTCGGTCCATGAACACCGAACCCCTCCGCTTCGACACGAAGATCGCCGTACTGCTGCGCGAGGACCTGGAGCCCTGGCAGCGCCTGAACGTCACCGCCTTCCTGGTCAGCGGCCTGGGCACCGCGTCCCCCGAGGTGATCGGGGAGCCCTACGAGGACGCGGACGCCGTGCCGTACCTGCCCATGTTCCGCCAGCCCGTGCTGGTCTTCGAGGGTGCGAAGGAGACCCTGAAGGCGGCCCACGGCAGGGCGCTGAGCCGCGCCCTGCCGCGCGCGGTGTTCACCTCGGACCTGTTCGCCACGGGCAACGACCGCGACAACCGCGCGGCGGTCCGGGCCGTCCCGACGGACGGCCTGGACCTGGTGGGACTCGCGGTGTACGGCCCGAAGAACGCCGTGGACAAGGTCCTGAAGGGCGCGCGGATGCATCCGTGAGCGGGCCTCGGCAAAGCCTGCGGAGCGGGCGTACCCGTGAGCGGGCGATGGCCGGACCTGCCTGGTGGCGCGGGGATGCACCCGTGAGCGTGCCTCGGCGGAACCTGCCGGTCGGCGCGTGGGCGTACCCGTGCGCGGGCAATGGCCGGACCTGCCGGGCCGCAGCCGTCAGTGCGCGATGGCCGGACCTCCGGGCGGCGCGTGGGCGCCTCCGTGAGCGTGCCCGGCCGAACGCGCCAGCAGCGCGTGGGCGCACCCGTGAGCGGGCCTCGGCCGGTGTCCGGCTCGTGCTCAGCCGAACATGCCGGGCACGTAGTCGCCGGCGGGCTGCTGGACGATGACGTTCGCGCGGTTGTAGGCGTTGATCAGGGCGATGAGCGCGACCAGGGCGCCGAGCTGCTCCTCGTCGTAGTGCCGGGCGGCGTTCGCCCACACCTCGTCCGGGACCCCGCCGGAGCCGTCGGCGATCCGGGTGCCCTGCTCCGCCAGCTCCAGCGCGGCCCGCTCCGCCTCGGTGAAGACGGTGGCCTCCCGCCAGACCGCGACCAGGTGCAGCCGGGTGGCGCTCTCCCCGGCCGCCGCCGCGTCCTTGGTGTGCATGTCGGTGCAGAACCCGCAGCCGTTGATCTGGCTGGCGCGGATCTTCACCAGCTCCTGCGTGGCGGCCGGCAGCGAGGACTCCGCGAGCGCCTGCCCGGCGGCGTTGAAGTGCCGGATGACCTTGCCGATGACCGGGTTGGCGAAGAGGTTGAGGCGAGCGTCCATGGTGTGCTCCTGGTGGGTAGTGGCTGCTTCCACCTCACTGACGGACGCGAACGCGGGGATGTGACATGGATGGGTGTGACGTGGGTCTCACCGGGGGCGGCTCAGGTGGCAGGGACGTCGGCCCCCGCTCCAGCCGCCGCCTCTGTGCCGGCCGTGGCCGGAGCCGCGGTGCCGACGGCCCGCTCCGGCGGCAGCCGGCGCATCAGCACGCCGTACCCGAGACCGGCCCCAGTCCCCACCACCGCGCACAGGCCCCACAGCCAGCCCGCGCCGAGACGGTCGATGACCGCGCCCGCCATCAGCGGGGCGACCAGCGCGGCGACGGACCAGGACAGGGTGTACACGCCCTGGTAGCGCCCCCGGCCGTGCACCGGGGAGAGCCGGACGACCAGGCCGGTCTGGGTCGGGGCGTTGACGATCTCGGCCAGGGTCCACACGCAGACGGTCAGCATGAAGACGCCGACCGACCCGGCGAAGGCGGTCAGCCCGAAGCCGTACCCGGCGAGGAGCGAGGAGACGACCAGCAGGGTGCGCGGGTCGCGGTGCTCGATGAACCGGGTGACGGGGATCTGCAGGGCGACGATCAGAACGCCGTTGACGGCGATGGCCAGGCCGTAGTCGGCGGGGGAGAACCCGGCCCGCCCCATGGCCACGGGAAGCCCGACCGAGCCCTGCTGGAAGACGAGGGCGACGAGGAAGGACAGCCCCACGACGGCCATGTACCGCCCGTCGCGCAGCACCGTGCCGAGGCCGACCGCCGCCTCCTCCTGCCGTGCCGAGGGCGCGGGCCGCGACTCGGGCACCTTCGCGAAGACGACGACCGCGCAGGCCAGGGTCATGCCGGCCTCGATCAGGAACCCGGCGAGATAGCTGAACTCGGCGATGAACCCGGCCGCCATGGAGGAGACGGCGAACCCGAGGTTGATCGCCCAGTAGTTGAGGGAGAAGGCGCGCACCCGGTCCTCGGGGCGCACGATGTCGGCCATCATCGCCTGCACGGCGGGCCGGGAGGCGTTGGAGGCCATGCCGACGAGGAAGGCGACACCGGCGATGGCGACGGGGTGGGTCATGAACCCGAGCAGCGCGACGGAGACGGCGGTGGCGGTCTGCGCGATCAGCAGCGTGGGCCGCCGGCCGAGCCGGTCGGCCATCACCCCGCCGCCCAGCGAGGAGACGACCCCGCCGAGCCCGTGCAGGGAGGCGACGAGACCGGCGTACGAGGCGGAGTAGCCGCGGTCGAGGGTGAGGTAGAGCGCCATGAACGTGGCGACGAAGGCGCCGAGCCGGTTGACGAGCGTACTCGTCCACAGCCACCAGAACTCGCGCGGCAGCCCGGAGACGGACTCCCGGACGGCACGTCCGACACGGCCTGACGACATCGAGGTTCCCCCGCAGCAGTAAGTGGCTCAACCGGCTAGGACACCTTACGAACGCCAGGCCGGGCCCCGCCACTCAATTAGCGGAACATGTCAATCGAGGGCCGGCGGCGAGGTGCGGCAGACCGCCGTCCGCGTCCCATCCCGGATTTTCCTTAGGTAGGCTCAGTACCATGGCCGACGCACCGTACAAGCTGATCCTCCTCCGCCACGGCGAGAGCGAGTGGAACGCGAAGAACCTGTTCACCGGCTGGGTGGACGTCAACCTGAACGAGAAGGGCGAGAAGGAGGCAGTCCGCGGTGGCGAGCTTCTGAAGGACGCCGGTCTCCTGCCCGACGTGGTCCACACGTCCCTCCAGAAGCGCGCGATCCGCACGGCCCAGCTGGCGCTGGAGGCCGCGGACCGCCACTGGATCCCGGTCCACCGCTCGTGGCGCCTGAACGAGCGCCACTACGGCGCCCTCCAGGGCAAGGACAAGGCGGCGACGCTCGCCGAGTTCGGCGAGGAGCAGTTCATGCTCTGGCGCCGCTCCTACGACACCCCGCCCCCGCCGCTGTCGGACGACTCCGAGTTCTCCCAGGCCCACGACCCGCGCTACGCGACGATCCCGCCGGAGCTGCGCCCGCGCACGGAGTGCCTGAAGGACGTCGTCATCCGGATGCTCCCCTACTGGTACGACGCCATCGTCCCCGACCTCCTGACCGGCCGCACGGTCCTGGTCGCCGCCCACGGCAACAGCCTGCGCGCCCTGGTCAAGCACCTGGACGGCATCTCCGACGCCGACATCGCGGGCCTCAACATCCCGACGGGCATCCCCCTGTCCTACGACCTGGACGCCGACTTCAAGCCGGTCACCCCCGGCGGCAAGTACCTGGACCCCGAGGCGGCCGCGGCGGCCATCGAGGCGGTCAAGAACCAGGGCAAGAAGAAGTAAGCGGTACTGATCAAGCCCCCGACCTGCGAGTTTCTCGCGGGGCGGGGGCTTTTTGGTGGGGCTGGGCCGTCCCGGGGCCGTCAGGTGCGGCGGTGCCAGCGACGGACTCTGATGTCCAGGACGATCAGCAGTGCTACGGGGACGGCGATCTCGACGGGTGCATCGGCCCAGAGGGCGAGCGCGCCGCCGGCCGTGCCGATGAGCGCGAGCGGTAAGTCGCGGGGACGGATGTCGACGGTGACACCTGCGCGTGGGACCATGGGTCCTCCATCTGTGGTCGGTTCCTTGTTGGGGCTTCCGAACGCGGAAATGGAAACGAATGCCGCCCCTGCACGGGCGGCATTCGCATGCGCTGGAACTTTCCCATAGGCGCCGCCTCATACACAAACATGCAGATGGATAGAGGGCGCTGTCCCTGTCCGGTAGACGTTTCGTCTCTAAGTCAGGGACAGGGGAGCTTCCCGGGGCCCGCTAGGTTCGGTTGGCTTTCCAGTTTCTTCCTCTCCTTTCCTGCCGGCCTGGGGTACCCGGAGCTACCCAGATCTACCTAGGGTTACCCCGGCTTGTCCACGGGTTCCGTCTGTCCTCCATCGCCCCCCGCGACAGGTTGTTCCACTGATGGAACGAAACGGCCCGTGTGCTGAACGGCCGATACTTTCCCTCGTGAGGGAGATTGCTGACCTGGGCTGGGGCTTTACCGTCAGCCAGGAAGTTTCTTGCTAGACAGAAAACTTCCTTTCATGGAAGCAAGGAAGTATTGCGGGATGAAACGGGTGCCGCCGATAGAAGGCGGCGGATCTACAGGTCGAGCGTTTCGTAAGCGTGAGCGATCGCTGCTCGTGTGCGCTCCTGACTCGACGGCATCAAGTGCGCGTACACCCGCAATGTCAACCCCGGGCCCGAGTGGCCGAGGTACTCGGCGAGGGCCTTGATGTTCTCGCCCGCGTCCAGGAGCACCGAGGCGTAGAAGTGGCGGAGGGCGTGCATGCCGTTCTCGCGGGACTCGACGTACGACCCGCCCGGCTTCCGCTCGGGGATCACGCCAGCCGAGGCGAGGGTACGCTCACGACGCCGAACGCGGCCGGGGACTGGGCATGGTCAGTGCCCTCGCCCACCGGGTCGTCGTCCACGACACCGACCAGGGCCACACGGTCACCGCCGAGCTGTACGCCGACGCACGGCTGGGAGGCCGGCGATGCTGATGAAGCTGCCCCGGTGGGGTTTCTGGTGTGAATGCTGGACGGAGAGCCTGACCGAGCAAGGCCCGCCGGCACTGGTGGCATCGTTCGACGCCTACTCCGCCCCACAGGCGGACCGTTGGGTAGCGGTCGCCCTCGAAACGACCTCCCCGGCACTGGACGCGGACGCCTCCAGCGCAGCGTGGGAGTGGATGTATGACGGCCGGATCGACACGAGACGAGCCCTGCTGCGGGCCGAGCCCTGCACGCTGTCCCTGACCCACGCCAGCACTCGGATCACCTGGGCGATCCAGCCAGTGCTCTTCCTGCCCCTCGCGCATCGCCAGAGCACCGAACTCCCGGCATGCACGCACGACTTCACGCCCCACTCGGAAGAGTGAGTAACAACTTTCTCTACTGGTTCAAGGCGGCTCGCTCCGCTCCCCGCGCGCGGCCCGACCCCCGGCCGGGCCTGCGCTCGTGTCTCCGCCCCGCTCCAGCCCGGCCGGCGCCCGTGCCGCGCGCACAGCAATCAGCCGCCTGACGTCAGAGAAGAGGTACGTCGTGGCTGGGGCGGTCGGCTCCACGGCTTTAGGCACCGTCTCATTTGGTGAGTCTACGGTAGCAGATGAAGGTGCAGGCGATGCTGGTGAAGGCAAGGAAGTGCTCGGCTTTGCGCTCGTAGCGGCGGTGTAGGCGGCGGCAGCCGGCGAGCCAGGACATGGTGCGTTCGATGGTCCACCGGTGGCGGCCCAGCCGCTGCGAGGACTCGATTCCCTTGCGGGCGATGCGGTGGGTGATCCCTCGCTTCCGTAACCATCGCCGCAGGTGGTCGTAGTCGTAGCCCTTGTCGGCGTGGAGTTTGCCCGGCTTGCGCCGTCGCCGACCACGGCGGGAGCGGATCGGCGGTATGCCTTTCACCAGCGGGATCAGGGCCTGGCTGTCATGGAGGTTCGCCCCAGAGATTCCGACGGATATGGGCAGACCGGTCCGCTCGGTAATCAAGTGGATCTTCGAGCCGTACTTGCCCCGGTCGACACGATTCGGGCCTGTCAGGTCCCCCTTTTCAGAGCCCGCATGTTCACCGAGTCGATCGCGCAGCGGGACCAGTCGAGCTCGCCCCGTGCGCCGAGTTCGTCCAGGACCAGGCGATGAAGCCTGGCCCACACCCTGGCCTTCGTCCACTCCGCGAAGCGCCGATGGGCCGTGGCACCCGACGGCCCGAACGAGGCCGACGGCAACTGCTGCCACGTGCAGCCGGACGTGGCCACGAACACGATCGCGGCCAGCACCTCCCGGTCGCCATGCCGGCGACGGCCACCACCCTGAGGCCGCACCGGCGCCTCCGGCACCACTCGCTGGAACAGCTCCCACAACTCGTCCGGCACCAGCCGCTCAACGATCCCCACCACGGCCGACAGCCTACCCAGGCAGCCAAATGAGATGGTGTCTTAGGCAGCCACTTTGGCGCGAGCTTCGAAGATCAGGGCCCAAAATCGGGCACTAACGGGCAGGTCCACAAGCCTGCCCGATTCGCGGGCCAGCGTAATGGGCCCTGATCGCTCACGCCAAAGCAGCTCCAGCCCAAAGCCGCTCCACCGACCTAATGATCCTTACCGGCCCATGCGGAGAGAATCGCACCTGGAGAGGTTGTCGAGAAGTTAAGGGCAGACTGAACAAAAGGAGCGAAAGCCTCAATCGAAATCGAGGTGACAATCTCTTCCAGGCCTCGACGCAATGCCGACATCCCCTCAATGAAACGAATATTGTTGACTGTTTCTGAATCGGAGACGGAAAATCGCTGGCTACGCTTTCCGCGCTGGGCGGATCTCACGAAGTGGTCGCGTGCGTCAGAACCCACCTTTTCCGTGGTCACGATTACCGGATAATCGGGCCTAAAAATTCCTACTTTGGCGCCGAAGGAGTAGGCGTTGCCGAGGTTGAATTGCTTGTCCTTCAGTTCAAAAAGGGCCAGCCTGCCGTAGACCTCGGCAACGCAATCCACTTCCTCTCCTGCATACTCCTGCTCCATTCGAATGTTCTCGATGGAGACCCCGAGGTCGGTCAAGTTCTGTAGGACCAGAACGGAGAGCCATCTACTTCCGTCAAGCATGGTGCGCCCATATTCAGTGACACTCAACGCTTCCTCGGCCTTTTCAAGAGAAAGGCTCTTTCCGCATGAGCAGCGGACGTTCTGCTCATCGAGCCTTTGCAAAACTCCCATGTTGGGAAGCCTGTTGACCTGAGATCCGGTCTTGGAGCAAATGACAACGATCTCCGTCTCGACCACCCCCGCAGCGATCAAACTCTGCACAACCTCATCGAGGCGGCCTCGGTCCTTTTGGGGAATTTGCTTCGGTGCGTCACTTAGCAGGAGACCGCTCGATGACTTAATTGCGATGGCCAAGACCCTCGTAGCCTTGTCTGACAGGATAGCTGCACATTTCACATCTTGCTCGGTTGGCTCTTCGGCCTTCCCTCCCTGGCCTAGGTTTTCAATCTCACTCAATTTACGGGAAGGTTGGTTGTCTTCGCGTAGCTCGACTCCCCACACAGCCTTGACGTGTCCTTCAAATTCATCCATCACGTTATCATCGAGTGTCGGACCCGCGTATGCCACCGAGAGATAGCACGCGGTCGATTCTTTGCTTACTATCTTCCCGTTCTCATCTCGGTGCGCGCGTGCCCGCGTGATCTCGATCAGGCGGATTGCAATCAGCGTGCTGCCTTTTGCGTAAAGCTCCGCACCGACTACATCCTCGTCGATATAGCTAGTTCTGCGGAACCCGTCGCGTGGCGTCGATTGCAGCGATCTCACCGGGACACCGAATAGCTCGGCCTGCCGCGAGAGAAGGGGGTTGACTGTTGGGTGGTACTGATCAGAGAGGCTGTCTGTCAGCTTCTTTAGCGCGTCAACCGGGTGCTTGTCTGGCTGGGCACTCTTGGAGATCATGAGCAGCATAGAGAGATCGTCCCAGATGTCCTCTCCCGAGTCAGGGGGTTTGCGCAACAGGCCCTGGGCGGGTGCCTCGTTCCCTGACAGTGACGAGGGTGCGCTTCGGGCAGGAGGACGACGGCCGGAGGACTTGCGGGACGCTACGGCGGTGTGCCGGTCAGCATGTTTAGTGAGGCTTGGCCGACCGACCGGGCGAGTCACTGGAGGTTAGCCCTTTCCCAGTGTTGAGCCTCTGCCATCCACGAGTGACATCAACGGCAGTGGACAGTGGCGGCAATCGGCGGCCGCGTGTGGCACGGGGCGCAAGGCTGGCCCCCACTGGACCGGGTAGGGAACGACCTCCGCAAATCGATGATCGTTAGCCGCCTTGAGACCTTCCGGTGCCCTCCCGGCACGAGGCCGCGCGGAGCCGGTGCTCCGCGGCTGCACCACACGAGCACCAGATCGAACGGGGAACAGCGGGGAATCACGGTGAAAGCCCGCAGCGCCAGCGACGGCACAGCTCAACCATCAGCGCAGGTCAGTAGTCGAACCGACCGCAAACGATCGCAGCTTCCCAAGCTGAGGGCTCGGCCGGTTGCCGCCGTCAGGCGCTGGCCGTCGAAACAGGCAGCGTGGCTGAGGCCGGCGGGGGTACAGCGAGGCACACGCGTGCGTGGTCGGTCGGCGCACCCGCCATCGTGGCGGGCTGTCGTCGGCTGGGATTCGGGCTGGGCGCGTCGAAGGTGTCGGCCGCCAGACGAGCGCGGCAAAGCTGGGCCGTCCCTGGGCCGTCCGAGGTCGCTCGACAGTGGCCAATGACGACCAACGACGGCCACCAGGCGCACGAGCCCACCGCCTCCGACCTGCAAAAACCCAGCTCACCAAGATCCCCGGCAAGACCCAGGGCAAGAAGAAGTAAGCGCCGACTGTTCAAGCCCTCTGCCTGCGCTTTCTCCGTGCAGGTAGGGGGCTTGTTGCTGTGGGGGTGGCCGTACGTCAGGATGGGGCGCTTCTTTCCGCCGGACAGCGCCGCTGCCCGGCCTGTCCTGGGGGGCCTCTGTGATCATCGCTGTTTCAGACGGGTACGACCCGGCCTACCAGCTTAGGACGAGCCTGCTCACGCTGGTCTTCGGCATAGCGCTGATCAGTGTCGGGCGGATGCTGTGGCGTTCCGGACGGCTGCCTGCGTATCTGGACCTCAAGCAGAAGGCGCTGGGCACGCTGGTGCCCCAGGATGGCCGCAGCACCGGCGTCCGGACACTCGGGGCGGCCATGATCGGCATGGGCGGGTTCTTCCTCTTCGGTACCGCCTGCCTCGTACTCGCCGGGTTGGGCATGCTCGGTCCCTGAGAGGGCAACGCATGCGGGAGCCCACTGTCGCCCACGGTGTACGGGTACACCCCGAGCTGGGCACGGGGTGTCGCACGGAGCCTCCGGGATCGGCGGAGAAGCCTCAGGACGAGGACCGCGGGACCTCGCAGCGACCTCGCGCTCCATGACCCCCTGCTGGCCGGCAAGGAAGCAACTGCGGGCGCCAAGCCAGTAACCAGTAAGACGGAGCGACGTCATCAGGGCCGGCTCGTCTCAGAGGCGGCCCCGATGGCGTGCTGACGTGCTCGACGGCTCAGAGCGATGCCTCGACTCCGAGGTTTCCCGTAGTGATGGCTTCCCGCAGGACGTGGGCGATCTCCTCGGGCTTGAGGTCGATGCCGTCGAGCCCCTCCGTGGTCAGCGGGATCTCCTCCAGCGCGTACTCGCCGCGTCCCTCGGCGCTGAACTCGGGCCCGGTGCGATCCTCGAAGGACCAGGTCGCGATCCGGGCGAGGTAGAAGAGCTGACGCTCGTCGTCGGACTCCATCGTGTGGAGGAGGCGGACGATGTCGGCCTTCCCCGCGATCTCCTCGTGGATCTCCCGGTGGAGGGCGGCCTCGCGGGACTCGTCGCAGGGTTCCACGCCGCCCCCGGGCAGAACCCAGTACTCGGGGATGCCGGGCCTGGTGCGGCGGATGACCAGCATCGTGTCGTCGGCGGTGATGAGGATGGCACGGACTCGTTCGATCATTTCGGTTCGTCTCCTTGCTTGTTGTCGGTCTCAGTGGAGCAGCCAGCCGCCGTCGACGTGGACAGACTGCCCGGTGATGAACGAGGCGGAGGGACCCACGAGAAACGCCACCAGGGCTGCGACGTCCTCGGGCCGACCACGGCGCGGGACGCACTGGCGCTTGATCTGGTCCTCCGGCCGCGCACGGTGCTGTGCGGGAAGGGCGTTCTCGGCCTCGACCTGGATGGCTCCGGGCATGACCGTGTTGACGCAGATCCCGTAAGGGCCCAGTTCGCGGGCGAGGGAGCGGGTCAGGCCGATCAGTCCGGCCTTCGCGGTGCTGTACGCGACGAGGTCTGTCCGGCCGGCGCGGGCGTTGACGCTGCCGATGTTCACGATCCGGCCCCAGCGGCGTTCGATCATGTCGAGGGTGAGTGCGTGACAGGTGCGGTAGTGGGCGGTGAGGTTCACGTCGAGGGAGTAGTGCCAGGCGGTCTCGTCGGTGTCCTGCCAGGCGACACGGGGGTAGGCGCCGGCGTTGTTCACCAGGATGTCGACGGGGCCGATCTCGTCGCGGACGCGGTCGGCCATGGTCCGGACGGAGCCCGGGTCGGTCAGGTCGGCGTTGACCGAGATCCCGGGGCTGCCCGCGCGCTCGAAGGCGGCGAGAAGGGCGTGGGCCTCAGGGTCCCGGCCGAGGTGGTTGACCGCGACGGTCGCCCCGGCGGCCGCGAGCGCCCGCCCGATCTCGGCGCCGATGCCGGTGGCGCCGCCGGTGACGAGGGCGTTGCGGCCCTGGAGCGGCCGGGTCTGGAGAGGGGTCTCAAGCAGGTGCAGGGACATCACCGCTCCGTTCGCCGGGGCCGGGGTGAGGGGCCGGTGTGGTGGTGAAGAAGGTGTCGAGCGTCGTGTGGGGGTGCTGGCTCTCGGCGAGTTTGACCAAGACGAGCAGAAGGTCGTGTCCGGTCAGCCGGGCGGGCGGGATGACGCCGAGGATGCGCAGGGCGAGGAAGGCACGGACCTCCTCCAAGCCGCTGCCGTTCCCCCTGAGAAGGCCGTCCAGGGCGCGGGTGAGGGCCGCGGTGCGGCCGGGGCCGGTGTGCCAGGAGTACCGGACATCGATGTGCCGACTGCTCCAGTGCAGTTCCAGGTGATCGATGCGCGGGCCTGACCGGGGAGACAAGGCGAGGCGGAGGGTGCGGGCGTACACGTCGGGCTGGTAGCGGGGGACGAGCCAGCCGCCCAACCCCATCAGGTACCAGAGCAGGTTCGCGGCCTCACCCGCGACGGTGTTACGGCCGGCGAAGTCGAAGTCGAGCCAACACAGCGGGTCGGCGATGTTCGGTTCCGTCGGGTCGCCCTGCGTCAGGCCAGTGCGCCGTCGACGGTCAGGCGCCAGGGCATCACGGAGGCGCTCGATGGTGTCAGCGACGTTCAGCGTCAATGGCCTGCCGTTGGCGGTGAGTGTGAAATCGGCCAGTTCCCGCAGGGTGAGGACCGTACCGGTGTGGGGCAGAGCGAACGGCAGATCCCGGAGCAGGTACCAGCGGTCCAGGCGGCCACCGGGGCGAATGCGGTCGAGGTAGAGGTCCGGGACGCACTCGGCCAGCGGCACGGTCTCTCCGGTCTCCTCGGCCGCCGCCCGCAGATCGGCGCAGACGCCGTCCACGAGGCGGTCCAGGCGGGGCTGCACGGCCGGATCGCGGTCGGCGAGCGCGATCACGTCGCCCATGAGTAGCTCGCACCGACCGGTAGCGAAGACGTCCTCGTAGGCGAGGAGCTGGCTGTCCGGAAGTGCGATCTGCCCGTGAAGAGCCGGGACCGCGATACGGGAGGCAAGCCGTGCCCATCCCTTCGCCTCGGCTTCGGCCCGTTCACGGGTCGCCACCGGCTTGTGGAAGACGCCCGCTGTCGTCGAAAACCGTCGAGTGCTCACCGCGTCTCCTCGGGGAGGGTGTCCAGCCAAGCCTGGAGAACGAGACGGGCGAGCGTTTCGGCGGCGGGCCGGTCGGTACGGGCGGTGACGACCAGGCTCGTGTCGTGCCGCGTGGCGTCGAGGAGGACAGTGAGGGCGTCGCTGTCGGAGGGGCATTCGATTCCGCTGAACCGAAGCTGGATCTTCGCGAGGAGCGCGGCGACCTTGTAGAGGGCGCGGAGGTCGGGGGTTCCCTTAAGGAGCTGGCGGCGGATCTCGATGGCGGCCTGGATGCCGTCGCGCAGGCTGGCGGTGATGTCGGTGGCGGCGTCCGGAGCGGGCAGGGCCAGCCCGGGGGTGGCCCACAGGGGGACCAGCACCCCGCTGCCGATGAGAGCAAGGACGTGGAGGAGCCGGGAGGTGACAGCGCCGGCACGGCACTCGGCCCGGGTCAGCACGGTCATGCCCAGCTTGACTCCGCCGAGTTCCGCCTCCAGGTCCGCGAGGATCTGGCGCAGCTCGTCGAGGGAGGAGGTGTCGGCGACGACCAGGACGTCGAGGTCGCTCCAGCCGTGCTGGTATTTGCCCCGGGCGCCGCTTCCGGTGACGACCAGCAGGTCGATCAGCGGGCGCAGTCCGGTGGTGCGGTCGAGGAACTCGGCCAGGTACGACTCCAGGTTGACGGGGAGCCCGAGCGCGTTGACCGGCATGGTGGAGGGCTGGTGCTCCGGCCAGCGGCGGTTGAGCACGATGCGGTCCAGCCGCCGCTCCAGCTTCAAGCGCGGACCGTCGTTGGCGATGACCTCGTGGGTGAGGGAGACGATCTTGTCCGCACCCCGTGCGGCCTTGACGAGGTCCCGGTCGACGACGTCCAAGGCCCCGGCGGTGCCCCGACGCGTGCGCGTGGCCTCGGAGGCGTCCAGGTAGACGATGGTGAGCTGTGGTCCGAGCATCCGAGCGAGTTCGGCGGTCGAATCGAAGTCGTGCAATGACTCGATGCTGACGGAGTCGAGGAAGTGGTGGGCCTGGCAGTAGCGGTCCAGGGCGTCCACGATCAGCTCGGCCTGCACGACCGGCCCGAGCCGGTACGGGTCGTGATTCCCGGCCCGGCCGGCCGCATCCTCGATGAGGTACCCGACCTTGAGCCGGGCGTGGCCGTGCTGGGTGCGCAGGTACTCGCCGGCCGTGCTCTTGCCGCTCTCCGACATGCCGCCCAGCGCGGTGACGTGCACTCCGGCCAAGGCCCTGCCGGGCACCTTCGGGTGCAGGGGCGCCAGAAGCCGACGCACCTCGTCCTGGACGGCGACGGTGGGCCGGTCGCCGATGCGGATCGCCATCGGAAAGCGGCCGTCGTCGACGAGCCGGTTGATCTGCTCGTGGAGCCGGCGCTGGTACGCCGTGTAGATCTTGGTGACGGTGACCTCGTGGGCCAGGCTCCGGCGGGTGCCTTCCTCCGGGTCGTCGCAGTGCAGGAGGACGAGGGCGTGCTCGCCCTCTTCGGCGGCCCGCAGGTCGGTCTCGTACGAGGACAGCAGGTGCCGGGCCCGGTCCGCGGCCTGCTCGGCACCCAGGTCCTCCCGTACGGCGGCCGTCGCGGCGACGGATGCCTCCAGCATCGGGATGCCCCGGTCCAGCAGACGCACCGGCCCGGAGAAGGGGTGCCGGGAGCGTTCGAGGTAGGAGGTGGCGAGGACGTCGGCCACCTCCTCGACGGGTCCGGTCTCGAACCACCAGCGGGCCATGCCGCCAGCCTTGATGGCGGCCCAGCGCGGGTCGTAGTGGTCGAGCGGGCCTGCGGAGGTCGCGGCCGGGCCCATGCGTCGGGCGAGGATTCCGATCTGCTTGGTCTTCCCGGTGTTGTCGGGGCCGCTGAACGCGACCGACACGGGGAGGGGATACGTGTCGCTGTTGGGCGGAATGGACATCGGCTTCCCTTCACTGTGATGCGCTGCGGGTACGCCAGCGAAGAGCCGGTGACGACCTGCGGCGAGATGGGGATGGAGCTCCGGCCCGGTCGGGGCGGGCAGAGCGGCGGGCCGGCGTGCTTATCGGAGGCCGTCGGGGGAGCGGGATCACACGGGTTCGTGCGCTGTTCGTGGGCATTGCCACCGTCGGTTCCTCTCACGTGTCCGGGCAGGCGCCAACACCACGCTGAACGGGACCCGTTCGAGCAATTCGGAGGTCTGCGGGGTGATGTTCAGTGAACGGCGGTCCGTACTCCCGGGACAGGGCCCAGGATGTAGTCCTGCGTAATCCCGCGTAATCCAGGTGGGGAGGGTGACGGGGTGCCTAGGAACCCGGCCGTCGCGGAACTGATCAAGCGAGCCTGCCAGGAACGTGGCTGGGGGCCTTCGGAGTTGGCACGCGCACTCGGCCTCGCCGAGTGCGGTGACCCGCGCCGCTTGCAGCGTCAGCACGCCCGACGGTGGATGGAGGGCGAACGGACCCCTGGACACTGGTGGCCTTATATCGCGCAGGTGTTAGGGCTGGACCCCGAGGCGATCAACCTTCCGGAGCCCGCGCCTGCAGCCCTTCACACGGATACCGTGGCATCAGTCCTGCATCTGGGAAGGAGCGACGTGGAACGTCGGGAGTTCATCCTCGCCTCCAGCGGATACGCGCTGTCCGCACTCGGGCTGCCCGACATGGACAGCATCACGCGGCGGACCAAGACCGCTCTTCCCGGAGCCGTCCGCGTCGGCCAGGGCGAGGTGGCTGCCGTACGCCACATGGTCAAGGCCCTCGGCGACTCCGCCTCCGAACTCGGCGGCGGCCACGCCCGCCACCTGGCCGTCCGTTACCTCACCCAGGACGTCGCCCCCTGGCTGGAGGGCCGCTTCACCGAAGCCACCGGCCGCGACCTGTTCGCCGCCACCTCCCAGCTCGTCCACCTCGCCGGCTGGATGACCCAGGACGAAGGCGACACCCCCGAACTCCGCGGACTCGCCCAGCGCTACTACGCCCACTCCTACCGCTTGGCCGCCGAAGCTGGAGACCCGGAACTGTCGGCGACGGCCCTCCGCGGCCTCGCCGTACAGTGCGTCGACCTCGGTTACCGGGCCGAAGCCGTCCAGCTTGGCGAAGCCTGTGTCGACTACGGCCGCAACCTGGACAACCCGCGCGCCGTCGCCTACTACGAGGCCACCCTCGCCAACGCCGCCGCCCAGGACGACGACCGCCGCACGGCCACCAAACACCTCGCCCTGTCCGAGACCGCCATCGGCAAGCAGGCCGCCGCACCCGGTGACTCGTGGGCCGCCCACTACTCCCCCGGCCGCTGGGCCCACGAATCCGGCATGATCCTCGCCCGCCTCGGCGACCTCGCCGCCGCCGAGGAACACCTACACCTCGCCCTCGACATCCACGGCCTCGACCGCCGCCGCACCCGCGCCATCGTCCTCGCCGACCTCGGCGGCGTCCGCCTCCGCCAAGGCGACGTCGACGGCGCCCTGGCCACTTGGCGCGACTTCCTCGACTGCGCCGACGGCATCCGCTCCGTGAAGGTCCAGGCCGCACTCCGGGACATGCGCGTACGCCTGCGCCGGTACAGCGGAGTCCCAGAAGCCGAGGAGCTTCGTGAGCGGGCGGCCCGCATCGCCGGCTGAGAGAGACGTCCGCAACGCCTTCCGCCAGGAGTCGTTCGCCCAGGGGCGGACATCTGCGACGAACTCGGTCGGCGTCATTACCTGCTGGGTAATCGACCGTCCCGCTCCACCCCTGGCAAGGTCGAGCCCATCGGCAGGAACCCCCATAGGGAGCCGGCCCCGCAGTCGTGAGGAGAGCTTCATGTCCGACCAGTCCAGCGTCACCACGGCACGTGCAGATGCCGTTGCCGAGACCACCCGGGCCGTCGTGCAGGAGTTCCTCGCCGCCCGCCTCGCCGGAGACACCGCGCGACTCGTGGAGCTGTTCGCCGACGAAGTCGACTGGATGCTCGCCGAGAATCCGGGCGTCCCCTGGATCCGGCCGAGGTCCACCGGGGTCGAGTGTGCCGCTCAGTTCTCGGAGTTGATGGAGTACACCGTGCCCGAGGACGCGCGTGCCTCCGTCGACGCCTTTCTTGTCGATGGTGCCGATGCCGTGCTCATGGGGCATGTGTCGGGGACCGTACGCGCCACGGGCAAGGCCTTCGCGGGGCCGTTCGCGTTGCGGCTCACCGTCGAGGGCGGGCGGATCGTTCGGCACCATCTCTACGAGAACAGTCTGTCGATCGCCGAGGCATGCGCCCCGGATCAGTGAGACGACGGGGTCAGACCTCGAACGGCACCGGATGTACCTCGTCCGCCCGGTGCCCCGCGCGTTCGTGGACGCGTTGGACCGCCTCGGCCGACGGGGCCTCGGAGAGGCAGTAGACCGTGCCGGACTCCGGGTCCGCCCACGCGTGTTCGAAGTGGACCGACTCCTCCTGCTCGATGGCGAGGTCGGCCTGGTGGGCCGCCATCAGCTGGTCGGCCGTGATGCCCTGCATGCCGCGGTGGATGTCCATGAACCTGGCCATGATCCCGCGCCTCCTTACGACCGGACGCTCCCCGCATCTCCATGCTGCGCCTCGCCGGCGGGGTGGGCACCCGGAGCGGCGGAGGGCCGGCGCGAAGCGTGTTCGCGCCGGCCCCGGTCGTCGTTCAGCCGCACTGGCAGGGGTTGCCCGACTGGCACCCACAGCCGCAGCCCGACCCGCAGCCGCAAGCGGCTACCAGCGGAAGGCTCCTGATCTCGGCGGGCTGCTCGGTCTCGCGCTCCTGCGTGGGGTCGGGCGTGGTGCTGCCAAGGGATTCGGCCATGGGTCCCCTCCTAATACCTCGGGGCAGGGATGCCCTCGCCCATTTCATGCCCATTCGGCCGGGCGCATCAACGGCGCACGGAGGCGTTCGGCCACGCCGGCCCTCCGTCCACGCGCAGGCCCCGAACCCCTGCGGAACCGCCGGAGGGCTACGCCCCCTCCACCCCCGTGACCGCCTGGATGTCCGGCTGCAGCTCGTCCGCGTGCTCGCCGGTCACCAGGTACACCACCCGCTTGGCCACGGCCACCGCGTGGTCGGCGTACCGCTCGTAGTAGCGGCCCAGCAGGGTGACGTCGACCGCCGTCTCGATGCCGTGCTTCCAGCGGTCGTCGATGAGGTGCTGGAAGAGGGTGCGGTGCAGCAGGTCCATCTCGTCGTCGTCCTGCTCCAGCTGGAGGGCGAGGTCGACGTCCTTGGTCACGATCACCTCGGCCGCCTTCGCCATCAGGCGCTGCGCGAGCTGGCCCATCTCCAGGATGGTGGCGTGCAGGTCCTGCGGGACCGCCCGCTGCGGGAACCGCAGCCGCGCCAGCTTCGCCACGTGCTGGGCGAGGTCGCCGGAGCGTTCCAGGTCGGCGGACATCCGCAGCGACGTGACGACTATCCGCAGGTCCGTGGCCACCGGCTGCTGCCGGGCCAGCAGGGCTATCGCCCGGGCCTCCAGGTCGTGCTGGAGCTCGTCCACCTTCTGGTCGGCCTCGATCACGCTCTCGGCCAGCTTCAGATCCGCGTCGAGCATCGCGGTCGTGGCGCGCCCGATGGCCGACCCGACCAGCCGGGCCATCTCCACCAGTCCGTCGCCGATCGAGTCCAGTTCCTCGTGGTACGCGTCCCGCATTGTGGGTTCCCTCTCGTGCGTGGTCGTCCGGGGATCTCGGGGGCCGTCACATCACACGTGCGCCCCCTGGCGAAACCGGCGGTACGTGCCCCACGTTCCACGCTGTGCCCCGTACGCGTCCTTTTCCGCCACCCCAAATGAACCAATGCTGGCTCCAAGGTGAACTCTGGGCGACGAGTGTTCGAGGTCGCACCCGGACGGCTGTGGGCATGTCGTACCCCATGCCTAACCTGGAGCCATGGACGTGAACGCGGCGGTCGCCGCAGCGGCAGCGATCGCCGGGGTGCTCACCGGCGTCATCGCCATGCTGGCGTTCCGCTGGAGCGAACGCGACCAGAAGCGACCGACCAGGACTTCTTTGCATACCGATCCCGTACTCCCGCCCGGCGTGGACACCGTGCTGTCGGTGCTGCGCTCCTCCGCCGTGGTCCTCGACGAGGCCGACGCCGTCGTCAAGGCCAGCTCCGCCGCGTACGCCCTCGGGCTGGTGCGCGGCGGCACGCTCTCGGTGGAGCCCATGCTCCAGATGGCCCGGGACACCCGCAGGGACGGGGAGATACGCCAGGTCGAACTGGATCTCCCCCGGCGCGGCACCGGACGCGGCGAGGCCCTCGCAGTCTCCGCGCGCGTGGCCCCGCTCGGCTCCCGCCTGGTCCTGCTGCTGGTCGAGGACCTGACGGAGGCCCGCAGGATCGAGGCGGTACGACGCGACTTCGTGGCGAACGTCAGCCATGAGCTGAAGACGCCCGTCGGCGCGCTCTCCCTTCTCTCCGAGGCCGTCATGGACGCCTCCGACGACCCCGAGGCCGTACAGCGCTTCGCCGGCCGGATGCAGATCGAGGCGACCCGCCTGACCAACCTGGTCCAGGAGCTGATCGACCTCTCCCGGGTGCAGAACGACGACCCGCTGGAGGACGCCGAGCCCGTCCGCGTGGACGAGCTGGTCGCCGAGGCCATCGACCGCTGCCGCCACCAGGCGGGCACCAAGCAGATCACGATGGCTTCGAACGTGTGGTCGCCCGACGGGACCGACCAGGGCGGGCGACGCGAGGGCGACGCCGCCGACCTGCACGTCTGGGGCAACCGCGGACAGCTGGCCGCCGCCCTCGGCAACCTGGTCGAGAACGCCGTCAACTACTCCCCGGCCCGCACCCGCGTCGGCATAGCCGCCCGCAGGGTCTCCGCGCCCGGTGGCGACATGATCGAGCTGGCCGTCACCGACCAGGGCATCGGCATCTCCGACAAGGACAAGGAGCGCATCTTCGAGCGCTTCTACCGGGTCGACCCGGCCCGCTCCCGCGCCACCGGCGGCACCGGTCTCGGTCTCGCGATCGTCAAGCACGTGGTCGCCTCGCACGGCGGGGAGGTCACGGTCTGGAGCGCCGAGGGCCAGGGCTCCACCTTCACCCTCAGGCTGCCGGAGGCGGGCGCGGCCCGCGACCGCGCACAGCAGCACCCCGGCCTCGACGACGAGGCCGGCCCCACCGACTCATCCCCGTACGCTTCGCTTCCCGCCCCGGAGGTCCTTCCGTGACCCGTGTGCTCGTCGTCGAGGACGAGGAGTCCTTCTCCGACGCCCTGTCGTACATGCTCCGCAAGGAGGGCTTCGAGGTCGCCGTCGCGGCGACCGGTCCCGACGGTCTGGACGAGTTCGAGCGCAACGGCGCCGATCTGGTCCTCCTCGACCTGATGCTGCCGGGCCTGCCCGGCACCGAGGTCTGCCGCCAACTGCGCGGCCGTTCCAACGTCCCCGTGATCATGGTGACCGCGAAGGACAGCGAGATCGACAAGGTCGTCGGTCTCGAAATAGGAGCCGACGACTACGTCACCAAGCCGTTCTCCTCCCGGGAGCTGGTCGCCCGCATCCGCGCGGTGCTGCGCCGGCGCGGGGAGCCGGAGGAGGTCGCCCCGGCCGCCCTGGAGGCGGGCCCGGTCCGCATGGACGTCGACCGCCACGTGGTCACCGTCGCCGGCTCCAAGGTCGACCTTCCGCTGAAGGAGTTCGACCTGCTGGAGATGCTGCTGCGCAACGCGGGCCGGGTGCTCACCCGCATGCAGCTCATCGACCGCGTCTGGGGCGCCGACTACGTGGGCGACACCAAGACGCTGGACGTCCACGTCAAGCGCCTGCGCGCCAAGATCGAGCCGGACCCGGGCGCGCCGCGCTACCTGGTGACGGTGCGCGGGCTGGGCTACAAGTTCGAGCCGTAGGCCGCGAGCGGTCCACAGCCACAGGTCCACAGCCACGCCGAAGGGCGGCACCCCCGGGATACGGGGTGCCGCCCTTCGGCGTCATGTCGGCTCGGCGGTGTGCCCTGCGGCGGCCGTCGGCTCGGCGGTGTGGCTACGGCGGTCAGTGACCGGCGGCAGACTGCGAGGCCGAGTCGCTCGGGGTGACGGCCTCACCGGAAGCGTGGTCCGACGGGGTCGGCTCGCCGCTCTTCACCGGCTCGCCGCCCTCCTCGGGCTTGCCGCTCGCCGACGGGTTCGCGCCCGGCGCGCCGGACTTGGTCGGCGACGCCGGCGCCGACGCCTTGCCGGACGGGACCTGAGCCGGGCCCCACTTGTCGAAGTAGCTGGTGGCCGGGACCACGAAGGCGCTCAGGCTCACCTTGCCGGTCTTGCTGAAGGTGAAGGTGACCTTCTGGGCGTCGCCGTCCTTGACGGCCTCGCGGCCGCTGGGCAGCGTCGCGGTGGCGTTGCCCTTGCCGCCGAGGACCAGCGTGCCGCCCGCGGGGACGGTCACGTTCTTGCCCTTGGCGGGCTTGAGGTCGGCGGACGTGCCGCTGCCCTCGAGGGTCACGGACTCCAGGGTCTCGGCGGTGTCGCCCGAGTTGAACAGGGTCGCGGAGATCACCGCGGGACCCGTCGACTTCAGGTCGGGCTGGGTGATGACCAAGGCGTTCTGGATCTTGATGGCGCCGACGCTGGTCGCCGCGTTGTCCGGCTTGATCTCCAGGGTCTGCGAGTCATTGCCGGCGCCGCAGGCGGCGAGCGAGGCGATCGAGAAGACGATGGCGGAGGCGGCGAGGGCGCCGCGTCGAAGGCTGCTGCTCACGGCGGCGGCAACTCCTTGAACGCGCGGGCGGCTCCCCTTATAAAGCCGCCCTAAGTGTCTGTCAGCGGCCTTAGGCTACCGAGCCGTTCCCGGGCCACCGCACCCGACCCTCCCCCAAGCACCGTCCATCCCTCCAGGTGGGGGTACCTCGGCGGGCCCAAGCGACCTGCCGGTCACATTGCGAAGGCGCTCGTCTGCCATTCGTATAACGCGACGGTGTCCGCCTCTCGGCGACCGCCGCGAAATTTCCGTGATGGAATGCGCCATGCCCCCGAAATTGATCACGGCGTGCCCGTCCGGCTGCCGGTGATCAATTTCGGATTCGTCTCACATCCACCTGTGGGCACCGAACGGAGTAGCGGAAGTCGCACTCCCGAGGGCGGACAAACCGGGATGTTCTGCCACTTGGAGCGGCCTCCCGGGGCGTGTAACGTACGCGTTTCACCTCGCCCGAAGAGCCCCTCCCACCTGCGAATACCCGCTTCCGCGAGACCCTCGCAGCACGTCCCGGTTGCTGTTGTCAAGCCCTGAGATATGCCCTGACCTGCGAAAACGCCATTCAGAAGACGCCGTATCCGTGTTACCCTGGATAGCCACGGAAGGGGTACCTGTCACATGACGTTCAAGGTTGGCGACACCGTGGTCTATCCCCATCACGGGGCCGCGCTGATCGAGGCCATCGAAACTCGCCAGATCAAAGGCGTGGACAAGACCTACTTGGTGCTGAAGGTCGCCCAGGGTGACCTGACGGTACGTGTGCCAGCGGACAATGCGGAGTTCGTCGGCGTGCGTGATGTGGTCGGTCAGGACGGACTGGACCGGGTCTTCGAGGTGCTGCGCGCGCCGTATGCCGAGGAGCCCACGAACTGGTCCCGTCGCTACAAGGCAAACCTGGAGAAGCTCGCCTCCGGCGATGTCATCAAGGTCGCCGAGGTCGTGCGCGACCTGTGGCGTCGCGAGCGTGAGCGCGGACTGTCCGCCGGTGAGAAGCGCATGCTCGCCAAGGCTCGCCAGATCCTGGTGAGCGAGCTGGCGCTCGCGGAGAACACGAACGAGGACAAGGCCGAGGCCCTGCTCGACGAGGTGCTCGCCTCCTGACGCGCAGAGGCAGCGAACCATCGCTTCCGGCACGCCCAGCACAGCAGTGAAATGCCGCGGTGCCCGTTGACACTGACCCTGTCGCCGGGCGCTGCGGCATGTTCGTCCCCTGCGGGGCGTACCCCGGGAAGCCTGTGGTGCGACCCCCCGATACTCGGCGTGCCGGGCCCGGGCGGATGGCTCGACCAGGGTCACGGAAAGGGTCCGGTCAAGGCGTCGCGCCCGGCACTCCTGAAGGCCATACCCACGTAGGTCGAGCACACAAACCTGACAGGAACCGATGTCTGACGAATCGCGCCCCACGCCCGCGCAGACCCCCGTCGCCGCCGTGATTCCCGCCGCCGGCCGGGGCGTGCGCCTCGGTCCGGGCGCCCCCAAGGCGCTCCGCGCGCTGAGCGGCACACCCATGCTCATCCACGCGGTCCGCGCCCTCGCCGCGTCCCGCCATGTCTCCCTGGTGATCGTGGTGGCCCCGCCGGACGGCGCCGCCGAGGTCAAGTCGCTGCTCGACGCGCACGCGCTGCCTGGGGGTACCCCCAGCGGTAGCTGGGGGAGGACGGACTTCCTGGTCGTCCCCGGCGGCGAGTCCCGGCAGGAGTCGGTCCGGCTCGGCCTGGACGCCCTGCCGCCGCAGTACGGCGTCGTCCTGGTCCACGACGCGGCCCGTCCGCTGGTCCCGGTCGAGACGGTCGACGCGGTCGTGGAGGCCGTACGCGACGGCGCCCCCGCCGTGGTGCCCGCGCTGCCGCTGGCCGACACGGTCAAGGAGGTCGAGCCCGCCGCCGCGGCCGGCGACCCGGAGCCGGTCGTCGCCACCCCCGAGCGGGCCCGGCTGCGCGCCGTCCAGACCCCGCAGGGCTTCGACCGGGCGGCCCTGGTCCGCGCCCACGAGACCGTCACCGAGAACGTCACCGACGACGCGAGCATGGTCGAGCAGCTGGGCCTCACGGTCGTGGCCGTCCCCGGTCACGAGGAGGCGTTCAAGGTCACCCGCCCGCTGGACCTGGTCCTCGCCGAGGCCGTACTGGCCCGCAGGAGGCTCACCGATGGCTTCTGAGGCACCGCCGCTTCCCCAGGTCGGCATCGGCACCGACATCCACGCCTTCGAGGAGGGCCGCGAGCTGTGGTGCGCGGGCCTGAAGTGGGAGGGGGAGGGGCCCGGACTGGCCGGCCACTCCGACGCCGACGTGGTCGCCCACGCGGCCTGCAACGCGCTGTTCTCCGCCGCCGGGCTCGGTGACCTGGGGCAGCACTTCGGCACCGGCCGCCCCGAGTGGTCCGGCGCCTCCGGCGTCACCCTGCTCACCGAGGCCGCCCGGATCGTGCGCGCGGCCGGCTTCGCCGTCGGCAACATCGCGGTGCAGGTGATCGGCCCCCGCCCGAAGATCGGCAAGCGCCGTGACGAGGCCCAGAAGATCCTCTCCGAGGCGGCCGGCGCCCCCGTGTCGGTGTCCGGCGCCACCACCGACGGCCTGGGCTTTCCCGGCCGCGACGAGGGGCTGATGGCGGTGGCGACGGCCCTGGTGGTGCGGGTGCGCTGACGGCGTGCGAGGGTACCCTCACGATCACCAGTCATCCCTGGACTCCGGAGGGTACCCATGTCCGTCGCACTGTCCGACGAGCTCAAGTCCCGGCTCGACACCCCGGTGTTCGTCACCGTCGCCACCATCCAGCCCGACGGCAGCCCGCAGCTTTCCCCCGTCTGGGTGGCGCGGGACGGCGACGACATCCTCTTCTCCACGACGGTCGGCCGTCGGAAGGAGCGGAACCTGCGCCGCGACCCCCGTGTGACGGTCCTGCTCCAGCCCTTCGACGCGCCGTACACGTACGCCGAGATCCGCGGCACCGCGCAGATCACGACCGAGGGCGGCCAGGAACTCATCGACGAACTGAGCCGCAAGTACACCGGCAAGGACTACGCGGACTTCAACCCGGCGTCGAAGGACGACGCCCAGCGGGTCGTCGTACGGATCACGCCGCGGAAGGTCGTCGGCCGCCTCTGAGATCACGCATCCAGGAGAAGGGCGTGAGGCACTCTCCCGCGCCCACTACTCTGGAGTGGTGACTATTCGCCTGTACGACACCAGCGCCCGGCAGATCCGTGACTTCACCCCGCTCAAGCCGGGCTGTGTCTCGATCTACCTGTGTGGCGCCACCGTGCAGGCGGCCCCTCACATCGGCCACATCCGCTCGGGCCTCAACTTCGACATCATGCGCCGCTGGTTCGCCTACCGCGGCTACGAGGTGACGTTCATCCGCAACGTCACCGACATCGACGACAAGATCATCACCAAGAGCCACGAGCAGAACCGGCCCTGGTGGTCGATCGGGTACGAGAACGAGCGCGCCTTCAACGAGGGCTACACCGCCCTCGGCTGCCTCCCGCCGACCTACGAGCCCCGCGCCACCGGTCACATCACCGAGATGACCGAGATGATGCGGGGCCTCATCGACCGCGGGCACGCCTACGCGGCCGACGGCAACGTCTACTTCGACGTCCGCTCCTTCCCTCAGTACCTAGAGCTGTCCCGGCAGGAGCTGGACAACCTGCTCCAGCCGTCCGGCGAGGGCGAGACCGGCAAGCGGGACCCGCGCGACTTCGCCCTGTGGAAGGCGGTCAAGCCCGGCGAGCCGAGCTGGCCGACCCCGTGGGGCCCGGGCCGCCCCGGCTGGCACCTGGAGTGCTCGGCGATGGCCCACAAGTACCTGGGCAGCGCCTTCGACATCCACGGCGGCGGCCTCGACCTGATCTTCCCGCACCACGAGAACGAGATCGCCCAGGCCAAGGCCTACGGCGACGAGTTCGCCCGGTACTGGGTGCACAACGCCTGGGTCACCATGGCCGGCGACAAGATGTCCAAGTCGCTCGGCAACAGCGTCCTGGTCAGCGAGATGGTCAAGCAGTGGCGCCCGATCGTGCTGCGCTACTACCTGGGCACCCCGCACTACCGCTCGATGATCGAGTACAGCGAGGAGTCCCTGCGCGAGGCCGAGTCCGCGTTCGCGCGGATCGAGGGCTTCGTCCAGCGGGTCACCGAGCTGGCCGGCAAGACCGTCGAGCCGGCCGCCGAGGTCCCGCCCGCCTTCGCCGAGGCGATGGACGACGACCTGGGCGTCCCGCAGGCCCTCGCCGTCGTGCACACCACCGTCCGGCAGGGCAACAGCGCCCTCGCCGCCGACGACAAGGACGCCGCCGTCGCCCGGCTCGCCGAGGTGCGGGCCATGCTCGGCGTCCTCGGGCTCGACCCGCTCGACGCCCACTGGGCCGGCGAGAGCGGCGACCGGGGCGAGGACCTCCAGGGCGTGGTCGACAGCCTCGTCCGCCTGGTCCTCGACCAGCGCGAGTCGGCCCGCGCCCGCAAGGACTGGGCCACCGCCGACGCCATCCGCGACCAGCTCAAGGACTCCGGGCTGGTCATCGAGGACAGCCCCCAGGGCCCGCGCTGGAGCCTCGGCGCGCGCTGACCCGCGACTGATCGACTGTGCCGCCCGGCCCTCCGGGCGGCACACTGCATAAGACGTACGTACGACGCCTCACGGAGACAGGTAACTCATGGCCGCGAACAACCGCCGCATGTCCGGCAAGAAGGGCGCGCAGGTCGGCAGCGGCGGCAAGCGGCGCCGGGGCCTGGAAGGGAAGGGCCCGACCCCGCCCGCCGAGATGCGCAAGGGACACGCCAAGCAGCGCGCCGCCGCGGCCAAGGCCCGCCGCGCGCAGAGCCGCACGCCGCAGCGCCGGGGCGCCGGCCGGTCGACCTCCGAACTGGTCGTCGGCCGCAACCCGGTGGTGGAGGCGCTCCGCGAGGGCGTCCCCGCCTCCACGCTCTACGTCCAGCAGTTCATCGACAACGACGAGCGCGTCCGCGAGGCCCTCCAGCTCGCCGCCGAGCGCGGCGGCATCAACCTCATGGAGGCCCCGCGTCCCGAGCTGGACCGCATGACCAACGGCCTCAACCACCAGGGCCTGGTCCTCCAGGTCCCGCCGTACGAGTACGCGCACCCGGAGGACCTCCTCGACGCCGCCGCCGAGGAGGGCGAGGACCCGCTGGTCGTCGCCCTGGACGGGGTCACCGACCCGCGCAACCTCGGCGCCGTCGTCCGCTCGGTCTCCGCCTTCGGCGGCCACGGCGTGGTCGTCCCCGAGCGCCGCTCGGCCGGCATGACCGCAGGCGCCTGGAAGACCTCCGCCGGTACGGCGGCCCGGACGCCGGTCGCCCGTGCCACCAACCTCACCCGGACCCTGGAGGCCTACAAGAAGGCCGGCCTCACGGTGGTCGGCCTGGCGGCGGACGGCGAGGTCGAACTCGGCGAGCTGGAGGCCCTCGCGGGCCCGGTGGCCATCGTGGTCGGCAGCGAGGGCAAGGGCCTGTCCCGCCTGGTCGGCGAGACCTGCGACTACCGGGTGCGCATCCCGATGCCGGGCGGCGCGGAGTCGCTCAACGCGGGCGTGGCGGCCGGGATCGTGCTCTACGAGGCCGCGCGCAGGCGGAGCTGACCGACGGCCCGGGCGGGCTGAACACCCGTCCAGGGCCTCACCCTTGCGGGGTGATTCGGGTGGCCGTACGGCGGTGGGCACGGCTTTGACGGGGTCCGGACACATCCGGGCGGTCAAAGCAGTGTCCTAACACCACGTCACTCGGTTAGATGAGTGTGGACACCAGAACACCCCGCACACCCACGGGGGACCGCTCGTCGGGCTTCGACGACGCTCCCGCGCTGAGCATGGTGAAGGTGCCGAGCGATCCGGCGCAGGTCATCGTCAATCACGCCAGCTTCCGCGTGCAGTTGGGCGCGTCGGCCAAGGGCACCCAGTCCCCCCGGATCACCCGGCATCTGCACGCCACCGGCCAGGGGGCCGCCCGCAAGCCGGTCCTGGGCCCGGCGGGCCGGGCGGCCGACGCCTCGGGCCGCCGCCGCCCCGTCGTCTGGAGCGGCCGGTCGGCCCCCGACGACACCGGCGCCCACCGGCTCCTCCAGGCCGTGCGGGGCAGCAGCGTCCGCCACGCCGACGAGCCCGAGGCCGGCGCCACCCAGGTCATCCCGCGCGTCCAGACCGGCTACGCCGACACCTACACCGAACTCGACCAGACCGTCGAGACCCCGGTCGTGGGCCATCAGCGCACTGCTCCGGACGCCGCCGGCGCCCCCCGTCTGCTGCCGCACATGCGCACGGTCACCGGCGCCTACGACCCCCCGGACGACCTTGAGGCCGACACCGGGGCGTACGAGACGTACCCGGCGGACCCCGGCTACGACGAGGACGCCGACGGCCCCCGCCCCTCCCGCCGCCAGGGCGACGACCCGTCCCGGCACGCCTACTACCCCGGCCGCCGGATGAACCTGGGCGTGGTCCTGCTTCCGCTGCGGATCTTCCTGGGCTTCATCTCCATCTACGCCGGCATGGGCAAGCTGTGCGACCCCGTCTACTTCGACGGCGGCGAGCGCGGCTCCATGGTGAAGTGGCTCAACACCCTGCACCCGTGGGACGTGGCCGAGCCGCTGCGCCAGTTCGCCCTCCAGCACCCGGTCGGCTCCGGTCTGGTGATCGCCTTCCTCCAGGTCGTCGTCGGCGTCCTGACCATCCTGGGCTGCTGGCAGCGCGTGGCCGCGGTCGTCGGCGCGCTGCTCTCGGCCGCCCTGATCGTCACCGTCAGCTGGAAGACGGTCCCGGCCTACGACGCCCCGGACATCATCTACCTGGCCGCCTGGTCCCCGCTGATCATCGCCGGCGCCCCCGTGTACTCCGTGGACGGCCGGCTCGCGGGCAGCGCCTGGCGGCGGCTCGGCCCGCGCTCCGACATCTGGGAACTGCGCCGCTACGTGCTGCGCCGGGGCGCGCTGATCACGGCGGTCACCGTCGGCCTGACCCTGCTGATCGGCTCCCTGCTGGGCGGCGCGGTCCGCGACTCCGGGCGCGTGGTCGTCCCCGGTCCCGGCGAGGCCCCCCGCAACCACCTGCCCGGCTCCCCGCTCCCGCAGGAGCCCGGCAAGCGGCCCAAGAAGACCGCGTCGCCCTCCGCCGCGCCGACGGAGGGCGCCACGGCCGGCACGAGCCCGTCCGGAGCGGCGACCCCGCCCGGCACCAGCCGTGCCACCGCCGGAGCCACCACCGCGGCCCCGACGCAGACCACGGGCACCACGGGCCAGGTCCCGCCCCGCCGGTCCGCGCCGACGGGCGGCGCCCCCAGCACCACGGCGGGCCCGACCAGCACGGGCGGTACGACCGGCACCGGAGGCACGGCGTCGACCGGCGGCGGCACCACCGGCAGCACGTCGGACGGCGGTGGCAGCACGGCCACCGGCCAGCCGGGCCTGGTGGGCGGCCTGCTGGGCTGACGGAGACGACGAAGGGGCCCTGTACCGGGGAGGTACAGGGCCCCTTCGCCGTATGGGTGGCAGCGGGTTCGCCGGGCGGTCTACCGGCTCAGTGCCGCCAGCTCCTTGGCCGCCTCGGTCAGGTCCTTCGCCGTGTCGATGGCCCGCCAGTACGCCCCCTGCGGGATGGGGAACCCGGCCAGCTTGTGCTCCCGGGCCAGGCGGGGGAACGTCGTGCGCTCGTGGTCCCCGCGCTCCGGCAGCAGCGCGGCGAACTCCGGGGAGAACACGTACACGCCCGCGTTGATCTCGAACGTGGACGGTGGTGCCTCGATGAAGTCGGTGATGTGCCCGAACCCGTCGGTCTGCACCGCGCCCCAGGGAATGCGCGGCCGGGCCAGCGCGAGGGTGGCGACGGCGTCCCGCTCGGTGTGGAAGTCGGCCATGTCCCGCAGCGAGAACCGGGTCCAGATGTCACCGTTGGTGGCGTACCAGGGCCGGTCGGGGTGGGGCAGATGCGCGGCGGCGTAGCGCAGGCCGCCGCCGCGGCCGAGGGGCTCGTTCTCCACGACGGTGGTGACGGAGACGGGCAGGTCGGCCGAGTCCAGCCACTTCTGCAGGACGTCGGCGAGGTGGCCGCACGAGACGACCACGTCCGTGACACCCTCCTCGGCGAGCCAGGTGAGCTGGTGGCCGATGATCGGCGTGCCCGTGCCGGGGATCTCGACCATCGGCTTGGGCCGGTCGTCGGTGTACGGACGCAGCCGCGAGCCCTGGCCACCGGCCAGGACCACGGCTTGAGTGGGGCGCGACGCGGCGCTCGGATGGGTCATGACCGCACTGTACGTGGCGCCCCGGCGCGGTGTGGCGGCGGCAGCGGCCCGCGCGGAGCCGCTGCCGGCCGGCCGGGTCGGTCGGATACGCCTGGGTGTGCGCGGGTGTACGCGCGGTGGTGCGGGTCAGCTGTGTGCTGCCAGGACGCCCGTGGCGAAGGACGTGTCGCACACGGGGCGGGCGTAGGACTGGGCGCGGGAGGCGCCGTAGATGCGCACCGCGGCCGTGCCGAGGGTGCGGGCGATGGAGGAGCAGTGCCGGGCGAGCGAGGGGCGTCCGTTGACGGCCCGCTGGAGGTGGGTGAGCACCGCGCCGGGGTCCTTGTGCTGGAGTTCGCTCATGAGCTGCTCGCGGAGCACCTCCTCGGGCGCGCGGGCGGCCGCCCGGGCGGGGATCGCCGCCGATGTCACGTCGGAGGCGGCCAGCACCGAGTCGGCGGGGCTGCCCGTCCAGTTGACCCGGGTGACCGCGAGGGTCCCGGAGAGCACCATGAAGACGGGCAGGACGAGGGCGAGAGTACGGCCGATCCGGCGGGCAGGGCCGCCCCGGTGGCCGCGTCGCGTCTGTGGGGTGGTGGAGTGCTTCACGCGTGTGAGGGTAGCGCCCGGTAACGACAAGGAGACACTGCGTCACTCCTTTGGGGGATGAGAAGGCGGGGATTTCCGGGTAGCGGGTTGACGAACCACCCGCCGGGGACCGCCAGGTCCGCCCCATGCGAAGGGCTCCGCACGCCGAGCGTGCGGAGCCCTTCCCGGTGCCGTGGGCCGTCAGTCGGACAGCCGCTCGCCGGTGGTCGTGGAGAACACGTGGATCTCGCCCGGGCGCGGCACGACGTGCAGCGTGGAGCCCTTCTCCGGGATCTGCCGGCCGTTGACGCGGACGACCAGCTCCTTGTCCTCGCCGCCGACCTCCGCGGAGCCGTAGACGTAGCCGTCGGCGCCCAGCTCCTCGACGACGTTGACCGACACGGCGAGGCCGGCCGGGGCGTCGGCGGAGTCCTTCGACAGGGACGCGGCGGCGCCGCCGTTCAGCTCGACCACGTCGAAGTGCTCGGGACGGACGCCGACGGTGACCGTACGGTCGCCCTTGTCGGCGGCGGCCTTCAGGGCCTCCCGGTTGACCGGGACGACGCTGTTGCCGAACTTCACGCCGCCGTCGGTGATCGGGACCTCGACCAGGTTCATGGCGGGGGAGCCGATGAAGCCGGCGACGAAGAGGTTCGCGGGCCTGTCGTACATGTTGCGAGGCGAGTCCACCTGCTGGAGCAGACCGTCCTTGAGGACCGCCACCCGGTCGCCCATCGTCATGGCCTCGACCTGGTCGTGGGTGACGTAGACGGTGGTGATGCCGAGCCGGCGCTGGAGCGAGGCGATCTGCGTACGGGTGGAGACGCGGAGCTTGGCGTCCAGGTTGGACAGCGGCTCGTCCATGAGGAAGACCTGGGGCTCGCGCACGATCGCGCGGCCCATGGCGACACGCTGGCGCTGACCGCCGGAGAGCGCCTTCGGCTTGCGGTCCAGGTACTGGGTCAGGTCGAGGATCTTCGCGGCCTCCTCGACCTTCTGCCGGATCTCCGCCTTCGGCACGCCGGCGATCTTGAGCGCGAAGCCCATGTTGTCGGCGACCGTCATGTGCGGGTAGAGGGCGTAGTTCTGGAACACCATGGCGATGTCCCGGTCCTTGGGCGGCAGGTGCGTGACGTCGCGGTCACCGATGCGGATGGCGCCGCCGTTGACGTCCTCCAGGCCCGCGAGCATCCGCAGGGAGGTGGACTTGCCGCAACCGGACGGGCCGACCAGGACGAGGAACTCGCCGTCCTCGATCGCGATGTCGAGTGCGTCGACGGCGGGCTTGTCGGAACCCGGGTAGATCCGGGTCGCCTTGTCGAACGTGACTGTGGCCATGGTGAATGGGCCCCCTTCTACCGGCAGGAACGTGCCGGACGATCCGTTGTAGGAAGGTGGTTGGTGTAGTCCACCGGGGTGAACTGGACCGAGACGCTACCTGGCGATCACCGGCCCTGTCAGTACCCCGGCCCCGGTGAACTTCGCGGAAATTTTCGACAGGCCCACCGCCAGACCTGGGTACACTGCACGAGCACCCAGGTGCGCGCCTCCTTAGCTCAGCTGGTCAGAGCGCCGCTCTTGTAAAGCGAAGGTCGTCGGTTCGAATCCGACAGGGGGCTCTTCGAACGCCGTGTTGACCTGTGGTTTCTTCCCAGGGAGGCGCTTCACTCGGCCCTCGGACTCCGCGTCCGGGGCCGTTTGTGTGAGCGGTGCGTGTGCGACCGCGTCACCAGGTCCCGGCCGGCCTGGACGACGGCGGTCGCGGGCCGGGCCCGGTGGACCGTACCCAGTGGCACGAACGCCCGCCACGGATGTGGACGGCGAAGTCCCCGCTGCTCCAGCCCCCATGCTGTCCGGCCGGCGTCCGGGAGCCGGCGGTCGCGTCCATCCTGCTGTGACTTCGGCACACGCGGGGAAGACTCCGCACCCGCACCCTGCGTCTCGGTCCCCGTGGCCTTGTGGACGGCGTGGTTCTACTGTGGGAGCAGGCAGATCCTCGCGACACGGCCTCCACCAGGAAGGGCCGCGAGGTCTTCGTCCCTACGCGAGTTTCCCCGCGCGGAGAACGCGGAAGCGCGGGGGAACCCACCCAACGGTGATCTACCTCCGGCCCCGGATGGCGGTCGTCGAGCAGACCGCACGCGTGATTGCGCACCGGCCCGCCGGGCCGTGCTCCCGTCACATCCCACGAGACAATGCGCCCAAGGCGGCCACCATGAGTATCGGGAAAAAAATCGCCCACAGAGCCGAAGCGATGAAGGGCGGCGCCAAGAAGACAACCGGCCGTGCCACCGGCAGTCGGCGCCTGCAGGCGGAGGGCCGTGGAGACCAGGTCAAGGGCAACCTCAAACAAGCCGGACAGAAGATCAAGGACGCCTTCAAACACTGACCACCCCGTAAACCCTCCAGGACAACACCGAGGGGCGCCCTCGGCGCAGGCGGAACCGCGGCCACCACCCGGCCCGCAGGTAATCGCCCCGATGGTGAGAAGAAACATCGCGAGAACGGCCACGGTCGTCTCTTGCGCCTCCTCCGACGCTGACTCTTTCCGGGCCCCTTTCGCTCGCAAACGTGTCCGGACAAGTCCCGGAATTCGTTGCCCCCGGCGGTGTCCGCCTCCGGTGCCGAGCCGTTTGCCTCCTTCGGAGAGAGTTTCACGATCATGACCAGACGCACCACGGTCCGCCCGCCTCTCTCGGAGACGTCCGGCAGCGACTTCGCCCGGTTGTCGAGAAAGATCGCCGAGGCCGGCCTGCTGGAACGCCGTCCCGGCTACTACACGGCTCGGATCACAGTGGTGGCCGTGTTCTACGTCGGCGGGTGGGCCGCCGTCGCGCTCACAGGCGGCAGTTGGTGGTCGCTTGCGGCCGCCGCCTTCCTGGCCCTTGTCTTCGGCCAGGTCGCCCTACTCGCTCATGACGCAGCCCACCGCCAGGTGTTCCGCCGACGCAGGGGCAGCGAGGTATGCGGACGGATCGCCGGTGCCGGTATCGGGATGGGTTACGGGTGGTGGCAGGACAAGCACACCCGCCATCACGCCAACCCCAATCACGAGGAACTCGACCCCGACCTCGACCCCGACCTGCTGGTCTGGTCCCAGGGCCAGGCGCGGGCCGCCAAGGGGCTCCCTCGTCTGATCGGCCGCTGGCAGGCGTTCCTGTTCTTTCCGCTCCTCACGCTGGAGGCTTTCAACCTGCACGTGTCGAGCGTGAAGGCGCTGGCCAACCGCTCACTCAAACACCGAACGCTCGACGGCGCCCTGCTGTTCGCGCACTTCGCGGTCTACGTGACCGTCCTGCTCTGGCTGCTGCCGCCCGGTATGGCGATCGCCTTCCTCGCAGTCCACCAGGGCCTGTTCGGCGTCTATCTCGGCTCCGTCTTCGCTCCCAACCACAAGGGCATGCCGATCCTGACGGGCGAAGACCGCCCGGACTTCCTGCGCCGCCAGGTGCTCACCTCACGCAACGTGCGCGGCGGCTGGTTCACCGACATCGCGCTGGGCGGGCTGAACCATCAGATCGAGCACCACCTGTTCCCCAGCATGCCCAGCCCCAACCTGCGCAAGGCCCGGACCATCGTCCGGCGCTACTGCGAGAACCTGGGCGTGGACTACGTGGAAACCGGGCTGATCACCTCCTACCGACTGGCCCTCACCAGCCTCCATCAGGCCGGAGCACCGCTCCGGCAGGCCCGTGTTCCCGCCCGGGGACGCGACAGGGCCGGAGGAAATGACCGGTAGCCATGAGGTGTGCGCAGGGTGTCGAGGCCGATGAGGGACCGGAGGCGCTGACCTGATCGCCGAGACCGGCTCGGTTGCCGGCCTCCGGCCCCTGCGTACCGGAGAACCGCAGGGCAGGCAGGAGCGACCCGATCCGCGCATCCAGGTGAATGTGCCGGATAATCGGAATTTTGCATCCCCTGATTATTGCCCTGCATTCGGGGGTTCAGAGCCGGGAAATTGCAAATCGTCATCGCTTGCAATGGCCTCTGGAAGATTCCTCCGTAATATGCGCCACCAGATCGGTATCTCCGGGCGTTTGGTTATGGCCCGGTACGCCATGACCCTCACAGAATGGCCTCTTGATGAAGCTGAAGATCCCTGAAATGGGCCGCCGCCGTACCTTGCCGGGTTTGCTCGCCTCGGCCCTCGCCGCAACGGTCGCCGCCACGATGGTCGTCCTGTCGCCCGTTCAAGCAGTCGCCATTGCCACCCCCGTACCGCTGGCCACCGCGGCGAGCTTCTCCGTTCTGGCGGGCGCGGGAGTCACCAACACCGGCCCCACGGTGATCAGCCACGACCTCGGGACGCACCCGAACCCGGCCATCACCGGGTTCCCCCCCCGGTGAGGTGCTCGGTGCGGTGCACGCCGCTGACGCCGTGGCGCTTCAAGCCAAGTCCGACCTGGTCACCGCGTACAACAACGCGGCGGGCCAGGCCACGGACTTCGCGCTCGCGGCGGGAATCGGCAACGGGACCACCCTGCTCCCGGGCGTCTACACCGCTTCCTCCGGTGTCGGGCTCACCGGTGATCTGATCCTTGACGCCGGGGGCAACCCGAATTCCGTCTGGGTGTTCCAGATTCCGGAGGCCCTGACGACGGCGTCCTCCAGCCGGGTGCTCCTGACGAACGGCGCCTCGCCCTGCAACGTGTACTGGCAGATCGGGAGTTCGGCCACACTAGGCACCAATTCCACCTTCGTCGGCACCATCATGGCCCTGACGGACATCCACGTGACCACGGGCACGAACATCGAGGGCCGGGCGCTGGCCCGCAATGGTGCCGTGACGCTCGACACGAACCGGATCTTCCTCGGTTCCTGCTCGACCGGCACCACCGGCGGAACCACGACCGGAACGACCACCGGCACCACGACCGGAACGACCACCGGCACCACGACCGGCGGAACCACGACCGGCACCACCACCGGCACCACCAGTGGGACCAGCACGGGTGGACTGACAAGCGGCACCATCCTCGGCGCGACCGGTGGGGGCCTCCTGGGCGGTCCCCTCGTCACCGGGGGCACCCTCACCGCGGGCAGCACCGCCGGAAACACCGCGGGCAACACCGCCGGCAACAACGTCACCACCGGGAACACCGCGGGCAACACCGCCGGTGGCGGGCACGGCGGCGCGCCGGGCGGACCGGGCCATGGTGGCGCCTCCCACCAGGGCAAACCGGGCCACGGCCATGGCGAGAAGCCGGACGCGCACAACGGCTACGGCTACGGCAGCAAGCCGAAGATCGAGGACTACATGGACTACGGGGGGGACTCCGAGGGCCACGAGGGCTCCGACGGATCCGAGGGCCGCAAGAGCCACGAGGACTAGGCGACAGACCGCGCGAGGTTCCTTCCTCGGATGACGGTGCGCGGCGGGACCTCGGTCCCGTCGCGCACCGCCGGCGCGAGTCACGCGATCCCAGGCGCCGGACAGCGACAGATCAGAAGGCAGGGTGGACGTTGTCGAGCGGAATCGGATCAGCGGGTGTGAGGAAACGTGAGCAGTCCGGCTCCGGACCGCTCTCGGGGGAGGGTCATGACGACGCGGACCCGCCCGCCACCATGGCCATCGGCCCCCGCGTGCTGAGAACCGGGCTGCACAGTGCCGTGGGCCTGTGTCTGGTGGTGGCTCTGGTCCATGTCGCCGTCGTCTTCCTTGCCGTGGCTCCCTCCAATTCCTTCTCACGGCGGTACGGCCAGCAGATCAACGCATGGGTGTACCCCCTCTTCGAACAGAACTGGCGGCTCTTCGCCCCCAATCCCGACTCCTTCAATCGGCAGATCCTGGCGAGAACCGCGCGCACCGCCCCGGACGGGTCGATGCGGGTGAGCCCATGGCTCGACCTGAGCGCCGTGGACCGGGCCGCGGTCAAGCACCACGTGTTTCCGAGCCACACGGCTCAGAACCTCCTGCGCCGTGCCTGGTCCTCCTACGTCGACACACACGGCGCGGACGACACGGCACGCTCGGAACGGGCCGCGATGATGCAGACGTATCTGAGCAACGTCGCCGTGGACCGTGTCACCGGCCACGACAAGGGCCGCAGATTCGACTTCATTCAGCTCCGGGTCGTCACGCGGCCCGTCGCCGCGCCCGGGGCGAGGGTCGTCAACCGGCCGCCGACGCCGGTCGAGAACCGGCTGCTGCCCTGGTGGAAGGTGACCGTCCATGGGAAATGAGCAGGCCCGCGAGCTCCCTGCCACGACGGTCGCACCGGGCGGATCGGTGGGCGGGGCACGGCCTCCCGGTACAGTCCGCCGTCCGCTTCGCGCACGGGCCGATGCCTTCTGGAACGTTCTCACCAGCCGCCCGGTGTCCTTGTACGCCAGGTCGGTCCTGCGCATCGGTTACGGGTCGCTCTATCTGGTCTTTCTCCTGCGTGAGTTCCCGCACCGGCACGAGATCTGGGGCCCCGGCTCCCCGTGGACACCCACGCTGGCGGCACAGCTCTTCGACCAGACGGGCTGGTACAGCGTCCTGATCCTGTCGGACAGCCGTGCCTACTTCGAACTGTGCTACGCACTGGCTGTCATGACGTCCGCGTTGTTCATGCTGGGCTGGCGGACCCGTGCCATGTCCGTCCTGTTCGCCGTCGTGGTGACGTCGTTCCATGCGAGAGCGATCTTCATGACGGACGGGGGCGACAACCTGATCCTGCTGATGGCCTTGTACCTCGTGCTCACCGCGTGCGGTCGGCGCTGGTCCCTGGACGCGCGCAGAGAGCGGATCAAGACGACGCGTGCGGACGGGGTGCCAGTGCGGGCGCGGAGCCTTGTCGCGCGGGAACTGCGTGCGGCCCGCCGGACGGTGGTCACTGTGGTGCACAACTGCGGCGTCTTCGTGATCGCGGCACAGGTCTGCTTCCTGTACGGATCGGCCGGTCTGTACAAGGTCCAGGGCTCGTTCTGGGGTGACGGCACCGCGCTTCACTACGTGCTGAACCTCGAACTCTTCCAGCCCTGGCCCGCGCTGTCCCACGCCATGGACCAGTACCCGATCGTGATCGCGGCCGTCGGCTACCTGACCGTTCTCACCCAGGTCGCCTTCCCCTTCGTACTGTTCGGCAGGCTCAAGTACCCCGTTCTCGTCATGCTGCTGAGCATGCATGCCGGCATCGCGGTGCTCCTGGGCCTGCCCCTCTTCTCGGGCGCGATGATCATCGCGGACGCCGTGTTCCTTCCCGACCGCTTCTACGCGTTTCTGCCCCACCTCCTTCGGCGCGGTACCAGGCGAGGCGGCGTGCGGACGCCGAGGCAGGGAACGGGGCTCGGATGCGTCCCCGCGCAGGGCGGTCACCCGGACGGTCCGGAGGAGTACAGGCCGGTGTCCCGCCCGGCAAGCGGTCGCGGTGGGCAGGCACCGTCCGGCCCGACGGGGACCCGGTAGAAGCCGCGTGGACCCGCTGAGTAGCAACCACCGCCCAGCTCGTGAACGTGCCGGTACCCCACATCCATGCGGGCACTACTCCGCGCCGCGGCGCAGCGCGGAGTAGTGTGGACAGTACCGAGGGCATTCCGCACACCGGCTGTCACGCCGGGTCGTTCTCGGCGAAAGATGAAACCCGGGCCGCCGTAGAAGCGGCCCGGAGACGGGTCCGCATCATGTCGGCGACCTTGCTTCCACCCCTGTCGCAGCGCGAGCCCGCAGCGGCCCCGGCCGCGCGTCTCGCACTGAAGGCCGACGGTATCTCCCGGGGACTCCTGGACGGAGCCTGGTGGCCCCGGTCCCGGGATCTGCTGAGCGAACTGCCGGCGCTCACCGATGCGTTGGACTCCCTGTGGGGCCGCATCACCCGCATCGCCGTCAACCCGGAGCACTGGCCGGTCATCCCCCGCGAGGTTCCCGTGAACGGCCACATCGTCAAGGTCGGCTGGTTCACCCCGGAGATCGACCCGCACAAGCTACTGCTGCTCTCCTACGGCACCGGCCGCTGGGATCTCCTGGTCGTCCCGCCCGGGGCCGGGGCGGAGCCGGCGGCCCGGTTGATGGCTGCGGCGTCCGACTACGACGGCCCGGCGCTGACGGCGAGCGCGCTCATCGCCACGGAAGAGGCCCGGCACGGCGCCTTGGCGGCCGACCAGCCACCGAACCCGGACGGGGCACGGGAGCACGAAGGCGGTTCCAGGGCGTCCGCACCCGTTTCCCGCCGGGCCAGCCGACTGATCATCGGTATGTGAGGTGGCCGCCGTGGACACCTTTCCGGCAGCCGCTGCCTTACTGGTCCTCATCGCAGCGGCGGCGTGTCTGATCCACCGGCTCGACATCCGGCACGCCGGCACCATCGCCGTGTACCGGTACAGCGCCGCCCGCCTGCCCGGTCACCGCGGTCGCGGCACGCCACGGCCCCCGGTGGAACCGGACCTGTAAAGCGAAGGTCGTCGGTTCGAATCCGACAGGGGGCTCCGGCAAGCCCGGGTGGGATCCGCTCCCACCTGGGCCTTTTCATGCCAGGAGGCGGGCGATCTCCAGCTGGCGGGGGTCGATGGGGCGGCCGTCCTCCACGTCCCACAGGGCGTTCTGCAGCAGCCGGCCGTAGGTCCAGGCGCGGGCCCGGGCCCGGTCCAGGCCGAGGACGTCGGTCATCGCGTCGAAGCGCCAGCGGACCTCGGCCGCCTCGTACCGGTTGTCCAGGGCGGGCCACAGCTCGAAGCCGGGGTCGCCGGCCAGCGGCTTGGGGTCGATGGCGAGCCAGTCGGCGCGCTCGGCGGCCAGTACGTTCTCGTCGTGCAGGTCCCAGTGCAGCAGCCGGTCGCCGGGCTCGTCGGCGACCTCGCGGACGGCGGCGGCGCAGTCGGCGACGATCCGGCGGGCCTCGGGGTCGGGGATGCGGTCCAGCGCCCGGGGGGTGCGCTCCAGCATGCGCGCGGTGATGTCGCCGAGGCGGCGCAGTCCGGGCGGGGCCGGGAAGGACGTCAGGTGGGCCAGCAGCCGGGCGATGACCAGGACCGCCTCGCGGGTGTCGGCGAGGTGGGCCAGCATCCGGTTCTCGTCCAGGCGCTCCAGGAGCATGGTGCCGGTGGCCGGGTCGTGGTCGAGGAGCCGTACGGCTCCGTCGCCGTCCCAGGCGCGCAGCGCGACCGGCTCGCCCTCGCTCTCCTCGTCGAGCAGCTGGAGCTTGAGGACCGCGCGGACGCCGTCGGCGCGGACCACCGGCAGCACCAGGGCGCTGACGCCGTTCATCGAGGGCCCGTCGAGCCGGAGCCCCCAGCGGTCCAGGAAGTCCGCTGCGAGGTCCGGCAGCGCGGCGATGAACGCCTTTCCCGCCGCACCGTTGTACATCTCCTGTGTCTCGGCCAGTTCCGCGGGGATGTCGATCACGACCCGGACCATACCGGCGTGCGTCAATCGGTTCATGCGAATTAACCGGGGTCTGAGCGGGGTGTGGGCGTACCTCCGCGGTGCTCCCGGCACCCATGTGTGGCTGGCGGTGCTGTTCGCCACGACCGTCGCGCTGCACTCCATGCCGCCCGAGTTCGAGGAGAACTTCCTGCGGCACCGGTCGACGAACCTGCACGAGCTGTCGCGTGACCCCGTGCGGGTGCTGGTGGCGAGCGCGATGTGGATCGAGAGCGGGCACTGGCTGCCGTACGCCTTCCTGTACACGGTGTTCCACGCGCCGGCCGAGCGCTGGCTGGGCACGGCCCGCTGGCTGGCGGTGTGCGCGCTGGCCCATGTGCCGGCGTCGCTGGCGAGCGAGGCCCTGCTGCTGGCGGCGATCCGCACGGGCCGTGCCCCGCTCACCGCCGTCGACACCCTGGACATCGGGGTGAGTTACGCGCTGGCCGGGGTGATCGCGGTGCTCGGTTACCGGATCGCGGTGCCCTGGCGGTACGGGTATCTGGTGGCGGTGCTCGCCGTGTTCACGCTGCCGCTGGCCGCCGGCCCGACCGTCACGGACGTCGGCCACCTCCTCGCGGCGCTGTTCGGCCTGGCCTGCTTTCCGCTGGTCAGGGGGCGGGGAAAAGCATGGAATCCGAAGGAGACACCGGCCGGGCTCAGGGGTTAACGTCCCGGCCATGAACAGCTCGGCTAGCAGTGCCGTCAACGGCGGCGTCTCGTTCTGGTACGCGGACGACGGGCTCCCGGCGGTGCGCGAGCCGCTGACCGGGGACGCGTCCGCGGACGTCGTCATCGTCGGCGGCGGGTACACCGGCCTGTGGACGGCGTACTACCTGAAGAAGGCGGCGCCCTTCCTGCGGATCACCGTGCTGGAGCAGAAGTTCTGCGGTTACGGGGCATCCGGCCGCAACGGCGGCTGGCTGTACAACGGCATCGCGGGCCGGGACCGGTACGCCCGGCTGCACGGCCACGAGGCCGCCGTACGGCTGCAGAAGGCGATGAACGACACGGTCGCCGAGGTGGTCGCGGTCGCCCGCGCGGAGGGCATCGACGCCGACATCCACCACGGCGGTGTCCTGGAAGTGGCCACCACTCCGGCGCAGTTGGCGCGGCTGAAGGCGTTCCACGCGCACGAGCTGGCCCACGGCGAGACGGACCGGGAGCTGTACGGTGCCCGCCAGACCGCCGAGCGGATCCGGGTCGCGGACGCGGTCGGCTCCACCTGGACCCCGCACGGTGCCCGGCTGCACCCGGTGAAGCTGGTGAAGGGGCTCGCGGCGGCCGTGGAGGCGCTCGGGGTGACCATCCACGAGTCGACGCCGGTGACGGAGATCCGCCCCAAGCACGCGGTCACCCCCTACGGCACGGTCCGCGCGCCCTATGTCCTGCGCTGCACCGAGGGCTTCACCGCCGCCCTCAAGGGCCAGCGGCGGACCTGGCTGCCGATGAACTCCTCGATGATCGCGACCGAACCGCTGACCGAGGAGCAGTGGGCGGCGATCGGCTGGGCGGGCCGCGAGACCCTCGGCGACATGGCGCACGCCTACATGTACGCGCAGCGCACCGCCGACGGCCGGATCGCGCTCGGCGGGCGCGGGGTGCCGTACCGGTTCGGCTCGCGCACCGACAACGACGGCCGCACGCAGGAGACGACCGTAGCGGCGCTGCGCGAGATCCTGACCCGCTTCTTCCCGTCCCTGGCGGGCGTGCGGATCGAGCACGCCTGGTCGGGGGTGCTCGGCGTGCCGCGCGACTGGTGCGCCACCGTCACGCTGGACCGCTCCACCGGGCTCGGCTGGGCGGGCGGCTACGTCGGCTCCGGCGTCGCCACCGCCAACCTGGCCGCCCGCACCCTGCGCGACCTGGTCCGGCAGGACTCCGGCCAGGGCGGACGCACCGAGCTGACGGAGCTTCCCTGGGTGGGCCACCGGGTCCGCAAATGGGAGCCGGAACCCTTCCGCTGGCTGGGCGTGCAGGGCATGTACGCCACCTACCGCGCCGCCGACCGGCGCGAACGCCGCTACCCGGACACCCGGTCCTCGAGGCTGGCCCGTCTGGCGGACCGGGTGGCGGGCCGCCACTGACCGGGGCTCCGTCTCCTTTCGCGGATCCGGCGTACGGCGCCTCGCCGCATCCGGCATTCCGGCCTTTTCGCAGCTCAGGCGGATTGTCAGTGGCGGGGTGCAGCATGGGGGCATGGTGAGGCGAGCGACGGAGGGCCGGCCCGGGGGCCGGACGGCGGTGCGGGGCGCGCGGCGGCCGGAGCTGCGGCTGCCGGCCCTGGCTCCCTGGGACGACGGCGCACTGGAGCCGGACGGGGACTACGACGGGCTGGAGTTCCGGGAACGGGACCTGGCCGGGCAGGACGCGCGGGGCGCCCGGTTCATGGACTGCGCGCTGACGGGCTGCGTCCTGGACGAGACGGCGCTGGGCAGAGCCCGGGTGCTGGACTCGGTCCTGACCGGCCTGCGCGGGGTCGGCACCGGGCTCGCGGAGTCCACGTTCCGCGATGTCGAGCTGGTCGACGCGCGGTTGGGCGGCACCCAGATGCACGGGGCGGTGCTGGAGCGGGTCGTGGTCCGGGGCGGGAAGATCGACTTCCTGAATCTGCGCGAGGCCCGGCTGAAGGACGTCGTGTTCGAGTCCTGTGTGCTGGTCGAGCCGGACTTCGCGGGGGCGCGGCTGGAGCGGGTGGAGTTCACCGACTGCGCCCTGAAGGGGGCGGACTTCGGCAGCGCGACGCTGGCGGACGTCGATCTGCGCGGTGCCGCGCCGCTGGAGATCGTCCGGGGCCTGGACCGCCTGTCCGGCGCGGTGATCGGCACGGGCCAGCTGCTGGACCTGGCCCCGCTGCTGGCGGCGGAGCTGGGCATACGGGTGACGGACTGAGCCACGGCGGCCGTGGCGGGGCCTCAGGCGTGGGCGGGCTTGCCGTCCCCGTACAGCCAGTCCTTCCAGATGGTGCCGAAGTCCTTCCCCGGGGCCTTCCGCTCCACGTATCGGACGAAGTCGGCGGTGTCGGCGGTGCCGTGGCGGTGGGCGGCGGCCCAGCCCTGGACGAGGTCGTAGAAGGTGTCGTCGCCGACGGTCTGGCGGATCTTGTGCAGGACCATCGCGCCGCGCTGGTAGACGGGGGCGCCGGAGATGTGCGCGGCGCTCGTCGGCCGGGCCGGCGGGAAGGCCCAGATGTCGTCGGGTCCGTCCTCGTAGAGGCTGGTGAAGGTCTCCTGGGCGGTGGGCCCGTCGTGGTCCTCGTCGTAGAGCCACTCCGCGTACGTCGCGAAGCCCTCGTTGAGCCACATGTCCCGCCAGGACGCGGGGCCGACCGAGTCGCCGTACCACTGGTGGGCGAGTTCGTGCACCAGGGTGGAGACGTCGGGCGGGCCGGGGAAGACGGGGCGGGTCTGGGTCTCCAGGGCGTAACCGGCGTCGCCCGGGCGGGCCACGATCACGCCGGCGGAGGAGAAGGGGTACGGCCCGAAGTTGTACTCCGCCCAGTCCAGGATCTCCGGGATCTTCGCGAGCACGCCGGCGCTCGCCTCGGCCTGGCCGGGGTCGACGGCGGTGACGACCGGCAGGCCGTGCGGGCCGGTGGTGCGGGCGATGTCGTAGCGGCCGACGGCGACGGTGGCGAGGTAGCTCGCCATGGGCTGGGCCGACTGCCAGCGGTAGGTCGTGCGGTCGCCCTTCGTGGTCCGGTCCGTCTGCTCGCCGTTCGAGACGGCCTTGAAGGCCGTGGGGACGGTGACCGCGATGTCGTAGGTCGCCTTGTCGGAGGGGTGGTGGTTGCCGGGGAACCAGGCCATGGAGCCGACGGGTTCACCGAGGGCGAGGGCGCCGTCGGTGGTGGGCAGCCAGCCCTCCTTGGAGCCGTCGGGGTCGGTGAGGGTGCGCGGGGTGCCCGAGTAGCGGACGGTCGTGCGGAAGGTCTCGCCCTTGCTGAGGTCGGTGTGCGGGCGGACGGTGAGTTCCTGACCGGTGCGGTTCCAGCGGGCCTTCTCGCCCTCCACGTCGACCGAGTCGACGTGGAGTCCGGCGAGGTCGAGATCGAACGCGGACAGGTCGCGGGTGGCCCGGGCGGTGATGACCGCGGTGCCGGTGAGCCGGCGGGTGGCCGGGGTGTAGTCCAGGGCGAGGCTGTAGTGCCCGACGTCGTAGCCGCCGTTGCCGGCCTTCGGGAAGTACGGGTCGCCCACACCGGAGCCGCCCGGGGCGCCCCGGACACCGGCGTCGCACGCCGTGCCGGTCAGGGCGAGGGCCAGCAGCGCCGCGAGGGCCGGGACAAGGCGTACCGATCTGGACATGCCAGTGATCTTAGGCGGGCGGGGGGTACGGCGGTGGGGCGTACGGCGGGTGGGGCGTGCCACCGGTGAACGTGTCGGCGCCTCAGAAGATCTGAATGGACGTGATGTTCGGCGGCCGGGTGGGGTAGGTCACGATGTTCCAGCGGCTGATCTTGACGGTGGAGCCGTTGGCGTCGTTCATCTGGATGTCGTTGTTCCCGGTGGAGATCTTGTCCACCCAGGCGCCGGCTCCGAGACTCATGGTTCCCGCGTTGGCGGCGCAGTATTCGAAGGGCCCGTTGGGGCCGACAATGATCGGACGGCTGTAGTGGCCCCAGATGTGCAACAGGTCGTCACTGGTGCAAGGCGTCTGGTTCATGGCGTGCGCGGCGTTCACCGGAGTCGCGACGGCGAGGCCCGCGGTCAGTAACGCTACGGCTAACAGGTTCCGGGTGGTCTTCCTGGCGGTGGGCACGATGTGACATCTCCCTGAGGGGTCGGGCACGCTGCGTGAGCCGGGGTTCATCCCGAACGGTGAGGCAACTGCCCCGTCGGGCGGGAAAGTCGGCCCTTGTGCGCTTCAATCCTGGCTCAGCGCTGTGTCGGCCAGGAACGGCACGTGATGTTCTTTGCCTTCCCTTTATACGGGCCCGGTGGAGCGGGGCCGTGGGGTGTACGGCGGGTGGTCCCAGGTGGGCGTGGGGGTGTCCGGGAGGGCCGACAGCGGTTCCGGGCGGACCGGCGTGACACCATCTCCCCGTGCTCGACATCGGCTATGCCCTCTCCAACCGGTTCCCGGATCCGCCCCAGACCGACTACCGGCGCGCGGACGCGCACGCGCTGCGGCACGACCTGTTCTGCGGGGACGTCTATCTCGCGGACACCGAGACCGACCGGGAGCTGTCCACAGCCTGGGGATGGGTGCCGGTGCTGGACTTCGCGTGGGCGCTGTGCGACATCGCCGAGCAGCTGGACCGGGACCCGATGGGCTCCCGGGCCGCCCGGCCGCAGCGGGCGGAGCTGGACTTCACCGAGTCCACCGACCGGATGCTGTTCGAGCGTCGCTTCGGCTGGGTCGACATCACCTCCGACTGGTCCCCGGCCGAGGAGCCCCCGCTGTCCTTCTCCCACGCCGAACTGCGCCGGGAGGCCCGGGACTTCCTGCACGACCTGCTGGCGGACCTCACCGACCTGCACGAGGACCTGGCGGAGAACCCGGTGATCTGGACCCTCCAGGCCCGCTTCCCCCGGGTGCCGTAGGGCGCCGGACATGAGAGCGCCCCCTCCGGCTCACGGCATCCGGAGGGGGCGCGCTGGCACGTGCCGCTACTTGTCTCCGTACTCCTTGCCGGAGTCGCCGTCGCCGTCCGGGACCCCGCAGCCTGTGCCGGAGTCGCCGTAGCCGCCGGAGTGTCCGTAGCCGTCGTCGTCGCCGTAGCCGTGGTGGCCGGGCTCGCAGCGGCTGTTGCCGAGCCGGACGGTGATGCCGTCCTCGGCGTTGTCCTCGGTCAGCTCGTGCGGACCGCTGACCGGGTCGTCGGGCAGCCGGTAGCCGTCGGGCACGGCGACCTCGCGCACGTAGTACTCGCCGAGCGGGAGGTCGTCGAAGGTGCAGTCGCCCCGGGCGTCGGTGGTGCAACTCGGGCCGATGCGGGTGTCGGGGCCGGTGCCGGAGGTCTGGAGGCCGGGAGTTCCGTTGGTCTCCTTCCACAGCTCGAAGACCGCGCCCGCGAGGGGCTTGCCGTTCTGGGCATCGGTCTTCTTGATCGTGAGGGTGCCCTCTGTGTCCGGCTCCTCGGTCCGGAAGTTCACGGCGGTGACCTGCACGCCGTCGTCGGCGTTGGCTTGGGTCAGGACCAGGGGGCCGAAGACGTTGGGGTCGGGGAGGTCGTAGCCGTCGGGGGCCGCCGTCTCGCGCCAGTAGTACGTGCCGGGTGCGACCGTCCGTGTGCACTGGCCGGTTGTGCCGGTGGTGCAGGTGCCGCCGACCTGGGTGTCGGGGGTGGAGCCGCCGGTCTGGAGACCGGGGATGTTGTTGGTCTCCCTCCACAGCTGGAACACGGCGCCCGCGAGGGGTCGGCCGGTCTGGGCGTCGGTCTTGTTGACGCGGACTTCGCCGGTGGTCGGTTGGGGTTCTTGGGTGGGGGTGTTCGCGGCGGTGATCTGTACGCCGTCGTCGGCGTTGGTCTCGGTGAGGGTCAGGGGGCCGAAGACGTTGGGGTTCGGGAGGTCGTAGCCGTCGGGGGCCGAGGTCTCCCGCCAGTAGTACGTGCCCGGCTCCACCGTCCGCGCGCACACTCCGTCCGTGCCGGTGGTGCAGGTGCCGCCGAGCTGGGTGTCAGGGTTGGCGCCGCCGGTCTGGAGGCCGGGGATGCCGTTGGTCTCCTCCCACAGCTCGAACACCGCACCCTCCAGCGGCGCTCCGGTCTCCGAGTCGGTCTTGTCGACGCGGACTTCACCGGTGACCGGCTGGGGTTCTTCGGTGGGGGTGTTCGCGGCGGTGATCTGTACGCCGTCGTCGGCGTTGGCCTGGGTCAGGACCAGGGGGCCGAAGACGTTGGGGTCGGGGAGGTCGTAGCCGTCGGGGGCCGCCGTCTCGCGCCAGTAGTACGTGCCCGGGTCCACCGTCCGTGTGCACAGGCCGTTCGTGCCGGTGGTGCACACCCCGCCGACCTGGCTGTCGGGGGTGGCGCCGCCGGTCTGGAGGCCCGGGATGCCGTTGGTCTCCTCCCACAGCTCGAACTTGGCGCCCGCGAGGGGATCACCGGTCTCGGCGTCGGTCTTCTCGACGCGGACCTCGCCGGTGACCGGTTCGGGTTCTTCCGTGCGGATGTTCGCGGCGGTGGTCTGGACTCCGTCGTCGGCGTTGGCCTCGGTGAGGGTCAGGGGGCCGAAGACGTTGGGGGCGGGGAGGTCGTAGCCGTCGGGGGCTGCCGTCTCGCGCCAGTAGTACGTGCCGGTCTCCACCGTCCGCGCGCAGAGGCCGTCCGTGCCCGTGGTGCAGGTGTCACCGACGCGGGTGTCGGGGTCGGCGCCGCCGGTCTGGAGACCGGGCGTGCCGTTGGTTTCCTGCCACAGCTCGAATTCGGCGCCCGCGAGCGGGTTGCCGGTCTCGGCGTCGGTCTTGTTGACACGTACCTCGCCGGTGACCGGCTGCGGCTCGCCGCCGCAGTCCGGCAGGTCGCCGTCGAACGGGTACGAGTGGAACTCGACGCCCGTCTGGGCGCTGGTGTGGGTGAGCGAACCGGTGGTGAGGAAGCGGCCGTCCATCCCGGGCAGCGACACCGTGGTCATGGACGCCTGCTGACCCACCAGCACACTGCCCTGGAACTGGCCCGTGCCGGTCAGGTTCACCGAGGTGGCGTCGGGGAAGTTCCACAGCAGGCGTTCGCGGTAGGCGTTGAACGGGTCGGTCGCGTCGTCGATGCCGCCGCTGTAGGTGTTGATGACCCGGTTGTCGCCGACGATGTTGACCAGGATCGTCGCGTCGTCCGGGATGTTCGCGAAGGCGATCCCCTGCTGTCCTCCGCCGGGGCCGGTGAGGTCGAAGTCGACGTTGAACACCTGGAGCGCGGAGGTGCCGTCGCCCGTGAACAGCGTCTGGTAGCCCTGGTTCACCGCCGTGCCGGTGGCCGGCCGGGGCGTCCCGTCCACGCGGGCGTAGCACTGGCTCGCGGCGGTCAGCTGGTCGCGCAGCGGCAGGTACGGCTGCGCGGCGTCCGGGTCGTGGACGAGGGTGCCCTCCACCGTGCCGGTCACCGTGCCGCCGTACCGGACGACCCCGCCCTCGGCGAGCAGCCGCTGGCCGGGGGCGACGGTGATGTCGTCGCCGGTGGTCAGGAAGTCCGCGCCGTCGGGCGGTGGCACCCGCGAGCCGACCCCGACGATGCCGACGTTGTAGACGGCGCTGCCGGCGGTGTCCTTGGCCATGTCGAAGTCGTCCAGGACGACGACCCGGCCCTCCGCCTCGGCGGCCCTGCCCCGGACGAGGAAGTCGTTGCCGACGAAGATGTTGATGCCGTTGTCCCGGCCCGCGAAGGGGCCGTTGTTGATGCCCGGGAACGGGTCCGGGCAGTCCCCCGGCACGCAGGGGCCGAGCCCGCCCGGCAGCGGGGCGGCCTGGGCCTGGCCGGCTCCCACCCCGAGGATCAGGGCGGGGGCCAGGCCCGCCACGAGTGCGCAGGCCAGCCCGGCCCGGCCCAGTCCGGACCGGAGCGCCGCCACACGGTTTCCGATGGAGTGCATGCCCCAAAGGCTTCGCCGCCGGGGCCGGTGCGGCGTGGATGACATTCCCGGGCCGGGCGGCTGTCACGCGGACGGCCCGCACACGATCGGCCCGGCCGACGCGACAGCCGTACGAGGCGGGTGTATTCAGACGCGCTGGGCGGCGGCGTACGTGATGAAGGAGGCCCAGGTGCGGGTGGTGAAGTTCAGTACGGCGCCGTCGGTGTTCTTGGAGTCGCGGACGGGGACCGTGTCGTGGCTGGCGGCGAGGTTGGTGGCGACCTCGATGCACTGGCCGCCGTTGCCGCTGTAGGAAGACTTGAACCAGCGGGGGGATTCGGACGTCATGGGTGCCCTTCCCTCAGAGGCGCTGGTCGGCGGCGTACGCGATGAAGGAGGCCCAGGCGCGGGTGGTGAAGTTCAGTACGGCGCCGTCGGTGTTCTTGGAGTCGCGGACGGGGACGACGTTGTGGGTGGGGGCGAGGTTGGTGGCGACCTCGATGCAGTTGCCGCCGTTGTTGCTGTAGGGGGACTTGAACCAGCGGGGGGCCTCGGACGTCATGGGGTGCCCTTTCATGCCGCTTCGGTGAAGAGTGCGCCTCCTCCCACTACAGCGGAAGGAGGAGGCGGTCGTGAGCGGGGTTTCAGACGCTCTGGGCGGCGGCATACGCGATGAACGAGGCCCAGCTGCCGGTGGTGAAGTTCAGTACGGCGCCGTCGGCGTCCTTGGAGTCGCGGACGGGGACCATGTCGTGGCTGGCGGCGAGGTTGGTGGCGACCTCGATGCACTGGCCGCCGTTGTTGCTGTAGGAGGACTTGAACCAGCGGGGGGACTCGGTCGTCACGGGGTGCCCTTTCATGCCTCTTTGATCATGGCCACCGATGCAGCCTGGGGCAGAGCATCTGCCTGCAACTGATGGTAGCCCGCCAACAGGGGGAGCACCGCTGCCGTTTCACGCTCCAAGTGGCCTCGCGTCTGGGATTCCGCGTACGCGATCACGGACAGGTCCGGCATCGTCAGTAAGGTCATGGGCAGGTCGAACGGGCGACGCTCCCCCATGTCGAAGGGAGCGACCTGGAGCACGGTGTTAGGCAGCTCGGCGAACTGCATCAACCGGTCGAGCTGGGCCCTCATGACCTTCGGTCCGCCGACCTGTCTGCGGATGCAGCTCTCATCCATCACCACCAGCATCGTGGGGAGGCGGGGATGTTCCAGGGCCGCCTGCCGTTCCGCCAGGAACGAGACTCTTTCCTCCGCCTGTTCGGGCGTGATGGTCCCTCGGTGCACGGCACTGTCCGCGAGGACACGCGCGTACTCCGGTGTCTGGAGCAGGCCGGGGATGATCCCGATCTCGTACAACCGGATTTCCGCCGCCCTGCCCTCGTGCTTGACGAACTCGGGGAAGCCTTCCAGCAGGTTGCCGTGCCGGATCTGCCGGTACTCGCGCTCGAACGAGTCCGCGCTGCCCGTGAGGCCGAATGCTCTGTCCGCGCTACGCGAAAAGCGAAGGGTCGGAGGTTTCCGACCGGTTTCCACGGCCGAAATATGCACGCTGGAATATTCCGTCAGGGTGGCCAGGTCTTCCTGGGTCCAGCCGCGTGCCTCCCGCAGGCTGCGCAGACGTGCTCCGTACGCCGCCTGCGGCGACGCGTCGGGGTTCAACTCCTTGCGGTTCAAGGGCGCTTCACCGACCTTTCGTTCTCTTCCAACACGTTGAACGGTTCCCAGGCGTGGTCCCATGCTGAACCCGTCCGGTAGTCGCAGTGCTACGGAGAGGAACTTTCGTGCCCGAAAGACTGAACGAACTGGCCCCAGTTGACGGCGAGAAGAGCCCGGAGAGCCCCGGCGACGAACACATCCCCACGCTGGGCATCCGGCAGACACTCGAGGTCGGCGAGATCACCTTCGCCCTGGACGCGGTGCTGGCGGAGGCCGGCATCAGGCTTCCGCAGTTCCACACCCGGCTGGCCCCCGCCGAGAACCGCCGCTGGGTGGTCCGGCTCGGCGACTGCAACGTGGTCCAGGCCCGCGGCCTCCTCGACCTTCTGAAGGACGGGCTGACCCTCCGCGAGCGGCACCCGGAGGAGGCGATCAATGGAACATCCGCCAAGGACAGTTAGGACACGGGCCCACCTCGAAAAGGCCATCATGCGGGCCGGCGCCATCGTGGACGTGCTGATCGACCCCGCGGGCGGCTTCCTGGCCATCCAGTGCATCGGGATCGAGGCGGCCGAAGAACTGGCGCTCACCATCGAGGCCGGTGTGCAGGCAAGGGTGGTGAGGGGATGACCTTCCGCTGCACCAGCACCTGCGAAATCAAGGATCACACCTTCCGGCTGGCTCAACGACTGCCCTGCGCCGACCACGGTGAAGTCGACTGGGCGTTCCTGGACGACCTCCGGTGTGTGCTGGGTGAAGAAGAGCACGAGTTCCATGCCACGTGGCTGCGAAGCGGCTCGGAACTCGAGAAGGACGTGTACCTGTGCTGGCGCGATGACCCGGGAACGCAGTGGATCGTCGATGCCGAGGTGTGCCTGAGGACCAAAACGCCCCTGGGATCGTCCTGCACGATCTACAAAGGCCATCCCGGGAAGTGCGAGTGGGATCACGTGGACCTCGAAGCGCCGGCGCGATCGGCGGGCGAGTTCCCCGGCGACGGTCTCGTCCGCCCATGAAGAAGACCCCCCGAAGGCGACTCGGGGGGTCTTCGGACGTGTGCCTACTGTCAGACGTTGACGCCGAAGTCCTGGGCGATGCCGACCAGGCCCGAGGCGTAGCCCTGGCCGACCGCGCGGAACTTCCACTCCGCGCCGTTGCGGTACAGCTCGCCGAAGATCATGGCCGTCTCGGTGGCCGCGTCCTCCGACAGGTCGTAGCGGGCGATCTCGGCGCCGCCGGCCTGGTTGACGATGCGGATGTAGGCGTTGCGGACCTGGCCGAAGTTCTGGCCGCGGTTCTCGGCGTCGTAGATGGACACCGGGAAGACGATCTTGTCGACGTCGGCCGGGAGCGCGGCCAGGTCGACGTTGATCGCCTCGTCGTCGCCGGCGCCCTCGCCCGTGCGGTTGTCACCCGTGTGGACGATCGAGTTGTCCGGGGTCTGCTTGTTGTTGAAGAACACGAAGTGGGCGTCCGAGTAGACCTTGCCCTGCGTGTTCACCGCGATGGCGGAGGCGTCCAGGTCGAAGTCCGTGCCGGTGGTCGTGCGGACGTCCCAGCCGAGGCCCACGGTGACGGCGGTCAGGCCCGGAGCCTCCTTGGTGAGCGAGACGTTGCCACCCTTGGACAGGCTTACAGCCATGTTGGGAGTCCCTTCCTTGGATACCCGTGCGTATGTGCGCACATCTGTGCCGACGGAGCTATGCCGACGAAGCTACCGTCACCCGTGACAACGACGCGGGGTGTCCCCTGGGTTCCGGATCGCTTTACCTTTTTTACCGAGCCCGGAGCAGGGCGCTCCCGGCGGGGCGGACCGGGGGCCGGAAATCCAGGTGACGTGCGCCGGGCCGGACCGGGAACATGGAGGGCATGTCCGGGCCCTATCTCATCCGTGGTTCGGTCTCGCTGCCCGAGGCCGAGCTGATGTGGCGTTTCTCCAGGTCGTCCGGGCCCGGCGGACAGCACGTCAACACCAGTGACTCGCAGGTGGAGCTGCGCTTCGACCTCGCGCGCACCGAGGCGCTCCCGCCCGTGTGGAAGGAGCGGGCGCTGCACCGGCTGGCCGGCCGCCTCGTGGACGGGGTGGTGACCGTACGGGCCTCCGAGCACCGCTCGCAGTGGCGCAACCGGGAGGCCGCCGCCGTACGCCTCGCCGCGCTCCTCGCGGAGGCCACCGCGCCTCCGCCCAAGCCCCGCAAGCCCACCCGTATCCCGCGTGGCATCAACGAACGCCGGCTGCGGGAGAAGAAGCAGCGCTCGGAGACGAAGCGGGGCCGGTCGGGCCGCGAGTGGGGGTAGCGGGCGGGCCGCTGTCACATCCGTGGCCGCTCCGTCGTCAAGGCGGTGACAGCACCGAGGACGACGACGGAAGAGGCCGGGCCCGCCATGACGACCGACAACGACTTTCTCGCCGAGCGGTTCGAGGCGTACCGCGGGCATCTGGGGGCCGTCGCCTACCGGATGCTCGGCTCCGCCGCCGAGGCCGAGGACGCCGTCCAGGAGGCGTGGGTCCGGCTGAGCCGGTCGGACACGGGGGAGGTGACCAACCTCGGTGGCTGGCTGACGACCGTGGTCGGCCGGGTCTGCCTCGACATGCTGCGCTCCCGCCGCACGCGGGGCGAGGAGCCGCTGGAGAGCCGGCTGCCGGCGCCGTCCGAGGAGCCGGACCCCGCGCAGCGCGCCCTGCTCGCCGACTCGGTGGGGCTCGCCTTGTTGGTCGTCCTGGACACCCTTTCGCCGGCCGAGCGGCTGGCGTTCGTGCTGCACGACATGTTCGGCGTGCCGTTCGAGGAGATCGCCGGGATCCTCGGGCGTACCCCGGCCTCGGCGCGGCAGCTCGCCAGCCGGGCCCGGCGCCGGGTGCGGGGGGTCGAGGCGCCGGAGGCCGACCTGGCCCGGCAGCGGCGGGTGGTGGACGCCTTCCTGGCCGCGGCGCGGGACGGGGACTTCGAGGGGCTGCTCGCGGTGCTCGACCCGGATGTGGTGGCCCGCTCGGAGTCCGGTGTGAACAGCGGCGCGGCCCGGGTCGCCGCGGGCGCGGCGAGCTTCGCCCACCTGGCACGGCTCGCACGGCCGGCGCTGATCGACGGCGCGACGGGCCTGGCCCTGTTCGCCGACGGCCGCGTCACGCAGGTCCTGGCCTTCACCTTCATCGCCGACCGCATCACGGAGATCGACATCATCACCGCCCCGTCCCGCCTGGCGGAACTGACGGTGGAGGAGGCGTAGCGCCCGTTCACAGCTCCAGTACCCCCACCACCTGGTCCCCGTCGGTCTCCCCGGTCGGGTGGAAGCCCAGGCGGGTGTAGAAGTCGCCGGGGCCGTGGGTGCCGGGGTGCCAGCTGGCGTACAGGTGGGTGCCGCCGCGGCGGCGGATCTCCGTGGCCACCGCGTCCACGGCGAACCGGCCGTAGCCCCGGCCCTGTTCACCGGCCGCGATGTTCAGCCGCCACAGCCCGGAGCGGTACAGGCTGCCGTCGCCGTGCCAGTCGATGCCGAAGTAGGCCATCACGAAGCCGACCGTCCGGCCGTCGTCGGTGATCAGCCGGGGCCAGGCGACGCCGTCCGGGTGGACGTACGCCTCGGCGAGCGACCGCACCACCGGTGCGACGGCGTGCTCCTGGTCGGGGCGGACGCGCAGGGCGACGGCGGTCTCGAAGTTCCGTGGGGTCACCACTTCCAGGCGAGGTGTCATCGGCGCACCGTAGGCCCGCCGGCCCCGCCCCGGCCACGGAATTTCCCGGCTCAGCCCAGCTGCCGGTAGCGGCCGCGGAAGTACAGCAGCGGGCCGCCCTCGGCGCTGGGCACGTGCGCGGTGAGGACGCGGCCGATGACCAGGGTGTGGTCCCCGGCGGCCACCCGCTGCTCGGTACGGCACTCCAGGGTGGCCAGCGCGCCCCCGACCAGCGGGGCGCCGGTGACCTCGCCACGGCGGTAGGGGATGTCCTCGAAGAGCAGCCGGTCGCTGATCCGGCCCTTCATGGCGAAGCGGCCCGCGATGTGCCGTTGGCTCTCGGCGAGGACCGACACCGCCCACAGCGGCTGTTCGGCGAGCAGGTCGTCCATCCGGGCGCCCTCGCGCAGGCTGACCATGACCAGCGGCGGGTCGAGGGAGACCGACAGGAACGCGGTGGCGGTCATGCCGACGTCCTCCACCCCCGGTGCGTGGGGGTCGTCCGGGTCCAGCGGCGGTTCCTGCGCGGTGACCAGGACCACGCCCGCGGCCAGCCGGGACATCGCGGCCCGGAACTCGTCGTTGCTCACCCCCTCAGCATGCCCGGAAGGCAGGGGGGTGGTGGGGGAGGGAGTCTTCAGCACGCCGGAAACGCTAGTCTTCGCCCGGTGCGGCGGGCATCGGGCCCTGGCCCGAGCCGGGTCCTAGGTCGCGAGGACCAGCGGCGCGCTCGGCGCGTGCATGATGTGAACGAGCGCGCACCGTGTGTCTTCGGGAATCACAGGGGGCAAACGCAGAAACTGCACTCAATTGTTCACGTTTCCTTGTGACTTGAGTCACAAGAGGCGGGAATTGTTGACCCTGTGTACCGAGTGGGCAGCGCGCTGTGATTCAGTGGCGGGGAGCCGCAAGGACAACGCGCACAGCACGACGAAGAGCCACCGCTGACCACGCGGGAGAAGCGCCGAAGGCAACCCTTGATTCGCTGCGAGGTCTCGGGGGGAGGGCGAGCATGGAGACCGAGTCGGAGCCGTATGTCCGTCTTGCGTCCCTGCGACAGCTGCACCAGGTCATGGCCGACATCAACACGGCACGCAGCCTGGCGGACACACTGCAGACCGTCGCCGACGGCGCCGTCAACGCCCTCGGCTACGAGATGGCGGCCGTCAACATGGTCCGCCCCGACGGCGACCTGGTGGTCGCCGCCTTCTCCGGCAACCCCGCCGCCGAGGCCCTGATCACCGGCCGGGTCGGCTCCCGCGAGTCCTGGGAGCGGCGGCTGACCATGGGCGAACGCTGGGGCGACCTGATCTTCATACCGCACACCGAGGGCTGGGTCCTGGACGACGACGACGTCCCCCAGTGGTTCACCGACGGCCCCGAGCCGCGCTTCGAGGACGAGTGGCACCCCTCCGACCGGCTCTTCGCGCCCATGTACACCCCGGGCGTGCAGGGCGGCGCCTGCGGCGAGCTGCTCGGCGTCATATCCGTCGACCGGCCGCGCAACGGCCGCCGTCCCGGCGCCTGGGGCCGCGAGGCCCTCCAGATGTACGCCTTCCAGGCCGCCATCGCGATCAGCAACGCCCGCCTGCGCTCCAACATGCAGCGCGCCCTGATCCGTCTGGAACGCGAGCAGCAGGCCCTGCGCGCCAGCGAGGAATCCTTCCGACAGGCGTTCGAATATGCCCCCTCCGGCATGGCCATCGCCGAGATGGGCGGCGACCAGCACGGCCGCATCCTGCGCACCAACGACGCGCTGTGCCGGCTGCTCGGCCGCCCCGCCTCCGCGATGCGCCGCTACTCCTTCGCCGACCTCGTCCACCCCGAGGACATCGGCACCCTGCTGCGCACCTCCGCCGAGGGCGGGCGCGCCGAACTCCGACTGGGCCGCCGCGACGGCAGCTACGTCTGGGTGTCGCTGCGCAACAGCGTGGTCGCGGACGCCGCCGACGGGCCGCGCTTCCTGCTCACCCACGTGGAGGACATAGAGGAGCGCAAGCGGCGCGAACTCCAGCTCGCGCACCGCGCCTCCCACGACTCGCTGACCGGCCTGCCGAACTCCGCCGAGCTGCGCTCACGCCTGTCGGCCCGGCTCTGCCGGCGCCCCGCCCACGCCGGCGCCCCGGACTCCCTGGACGCGGCCTACGGCCACCCCGCCTACGACATCCCGGCCGGCCACGGCTTCGACTTCGCGCCGGGCGCCGAGGCGTACGACGCCTACGACCACCATGTGCACACCGTCGCCCCCGAGGAGGGTCGCGACGACGGCGCCAAGGGCCTCGCGGTCCTGTTCTGCGACCTCGACGGCTTCAAGTCGATCAACGACCGGTTCGGGCACAACGCGGGCGACGCGGTCCTCATCGAGGTCGCCCGGCGGCTGAGCAACGGCGTCCGCGACGGGGACACGGTGGCCCGGCTCGGCGGCGACGAGTTCGTGATCCTCGCCGACGGCCTCGGCCGGGCCGACGCCCAGGACCTCGCCGTACGGCTGCGCAACGAGATCATCCAGCCGATCCGGGCCGAGGGCCGGTCCGTCCGGGTGGGCGCGAGCTTCGGCATCGGCTGGGCACACTGCGGCATGACGGCGGACGAGGTGCTGAAGTCCGCCGACGAGCGGATGTACGTAGAGAAACGATCTCGTCCCAAACAGCATCGCCGCGCGGGATGAACCGCAGGTCAGCGGGTTGACGCGATCCCGGTCACCCGTTTGGGGGACGGAGAGCGGGTAGGCTCGCCATTCCAACCCGTACCCCATCCGCACGCACCTGTTGAGGAGTACCAAGGGATGACGCCCGGCGACAACGGCGCGAGCACGCCCGAGGACGACGACCCGTTCGGCTACCTGTACGCAGACGGCCAGGCCCGGGGAGCCCAGCCGCCGTCCGGCGGCGGTTACGGCTACCCGAACTCGGTCAGCAGGGTGCGCACGGTCGGCGAGCGCCGGTACGGCCAGCAGCCCGGGCCCTACGGCCAGCAGCCGCAGGGCACGTACGGCCAGGGCGTCCCGCAGCAGGGCGGCTACGGCCAGCCGAACGCCCACTACCAGGCCCCGGAGACGCTGCCCGGCGGCGCGCCCCCGGCCGGCCACCGGTCCGCGCCGCCCGCGCCCGGCCGCCGCGGCCCGAACACCAAGGGCCTGCTGATCGGCGCGATAGCCGTGGTCGCCGCGGTCGTCATCGGCATCGGCGTCGCGATGATCAACGACAACACCGAGGACGACAAGGCCGGCAACCAGGCCACCCCGGCCCCCACCCAGTCCCAGAGCCAGTCCCCGAGCCCGACGGGCAGCAGCTCGCCCACGGCCGGTGAACTGCCGAAGACCGACGCCGCGAGCGGCTCGGTCCAGCTGTCCGGCGGCGCGGCCGCGGCCTCGGACGTCCAGGGCGCGCAGGCGGCCGGCGGCACCTACGTGGGCGGTCTGAACACGGCGGGCGCGTCGGTGACCTGGACGGTCGACAACATCCCCGAGGCGGGCGCGTACACCATCTTCACGCGGTACAGCGTGACCGGTGAGGACCAGTCGATGACGGTGTCCGTCAACGGCAAGGAGTTCGGCAGCAAGATCGGGTTCCGCAACTGGCGCAGTGCCCCCGACGGCGACTTCGCCAAGGGCTGGACGCACTCCTACGTGTGGCCCACCCTCGACAAGGGCCGCAACACCATCTCGATCTCCTGCCAGCCCGGCGACAAGTGCAACGTCCTGCTGGACCAGATGTGGATCAAGAAGGGCCGCGTCACCAGCTAGGGCCGGACAGGGCCGGTCGGGCCGCCCCGGTCAGGCCGCGCTGACCGCTGCCGTGACCCGTACCCGGCCGAGGAGTTCCGTGTACGCGGGATGGTCGAACTCGCCCGCCGCCGGGGCCCGTACCGTCGCCGCCGACAGGGCTGCCGCGCGGGCCAGCCGGTCCGGCCAGGGGAGGTGGTCGACCAGGCCGGAGAGCAGGCCCGCCACCGCCGAGTCGCCGGCGCCCGTGGGGTTGCCGCGGACGGGGGCGGGCGGGGCGGCGCGCCAGTGGCCCTCCGGGGTGACGGCGAGCAGGCCGTCCGCGCCGAGGGAGGCGACCACCGCGTGCGCCCCGCGCCGACGGGCGTCCTGCGTGGCGCGCAACGGCTCGTGCGAGCCGGTGAGTTCGGCGAGTTCTCCGGCGTTGGGCTTGATGATGTCCGGCCGGGCGGCGACCCCGCGGCGCAGCGCCTCCCCGCTGGTGTCCAGCAGCACCGGCACACCGGCGGAGCGGGCCGCGCGGACCAGGCCCGCGTACGCCCCCACCGGCACCCCCGGCGGCAGGCTCCCGCACAGCGCCACCGCCTCGGCGCCCGGCAGCAGCTCCTGGTACCGGCCGAGGAAGGCCGCCCACTCGGCCGGGGAGATCTGTGGGCCCGGCTCGTTCAGCTGGGTCGTGTCACCGGTGCGCTCGTCCACCACCGCGACCGTGCGCCGGGTCGCCCCGGAGACCGGCACCAGCGCGTCCACCAGGGCACCGGGCGCGTCCGCGCCCCCTCGCTCCCGCGCCACGGGGGCCGCCGGCGCCGGTGCCAGCATCGCGCGCAGGACCGCGCCGGTGTGGCCGCCCGCGAAGCCGGTGACCGTCACGTCGTGGCCGAGCGCGGCCAGTACCCGGGCCACGTTCACGCCCTTGCCGCCGGGGCGTTCGGCGACCTCCGAGACGCGGTGGGTGGCGTGCGGCCGCAGCGACCGTACGCGGTAGGTGATGTCGAGAGCGGTGTTCAGTGTGACCGTGAGGATCACCCGGGCCGACCTCCCTCGAAGTCCCTGCGGTGTCTTGGGTGTCCGGGGCCTCGATCATGCCAAAGAGACGGCCACCGGCCCAGTGCGCGGACCGGCCACCGTCTTCCCGACAGGGTTACGGATCAGGGCAGTTGGGGCGCTACCACCCATTCACCCCGCCGCATGACGCCCTTCAGCACGAAGTCCGCGTCCAGCAGGACCAGGTCCGCGTCCTTGCCGGGCTCCAGCGAGCCGATCCGGTCGTCCAGGCCGAGCAGGCGCGCCGGGTTGGCCGACAGCGCGGTCACCACGTCCTCCACCGGCAGCTTGTCGACGGTCACCGCACGCCGGAACGCCCGGTCCAGGGTGAGCGTGGAGCCCGCGATCGAGCCGCCCTCGACCAGCCGGGCCACGCCGTCGCTGACCTCGACCTCCAGCGGGCCGAGCAGATAGCGGCCGTCGGCGCTGCCGGCCGCGTCCATCGCGTCGGTGATGAACGCGACCCGGCCCGCGCCCGCGTGCCGGAACGCCAGTTCCAGGGCCGCCGGGTGCAGATGGACGCCGTCGTTGATCAGCTCGACGGTGACCCGCTCGTCCTCGAGCAGCGCGGCGATCGGGCCGGGCGCGCGGTGGCCCAGCGCGGGCATGGCGTTGAAGAGGTGAGTGGCGACGGTGGCGCCCGCGTCGATGGCCTCGGCCGTCTGCTCGTAGCTGGCGTCCGTGTGCCCGACCGCCGCGATCACCCCGTGCTCGGCGAGCAGCCGCACCGAGTCGATGCCGCCGGGCAGTTCGGTGGCGAGCGTGACCATCTTCGCGTGGCCGCGCGCCGCGTCGATCAGCTTGCGGACCTCGGCCGGGTCCGGGTCGCGCAGCAGCGACTCGGAGTGCGCGCCCTTGCGGCACGGCGAGATGAACGGGCCCTCGAAGTGGATGCCCGCGATCTCGCCCTGCTCGGCCAGCTCGCTCAGCAGCCCGGCCTGGCGGACCAGCAGGTCCATCTCGTCGGTGACGGTGGAGGCGACCAGCGTGGTGGTGCCGTGCAGCCGGTGGGTGCGCACGGCCGTCATGGCCTGCTCCGCCGTACCGGCGAAGGACGCGCCGCCGCCGCCGTGGTTGTGGATGTCCACGAAGCCGGGGACCAGCCAGTGCCCGGAGACGTCGACGACCTCGGCGCCGGCCGGGGCCGAGGCGGCGATGCGGGTGCCGTCGATCGCCAGCCGGCCGTTCTCCACGGTCCCGGTGGGCAGCACCACGTGCGCGCCGGTGAGCACCTGCGGCGTCGTCGTGGCGGAGCGCGCAGTTCCCCGCGCCCCTCTCGGGGCGCCGTCCGGGGCCGGAGTTTCCCGCTCGGTTGCCATCAGGTGCTTACCTCCGGAGTCGTAGGAGTGATCGTCAGCAGATCGCGGGCCAGCAGCCCGGCGCCCAGGCAGCCGGCGCTGTCGCCGAGGGCGGCGGGGACGAGGGCGGGTGCCTTCTGGAAGGTGATCCGGCGCCGGACGGCCTCCCGCAGCGGCCGGAACAACACTTCCCCCGCCTCGGCCAGCCCGCCACCGATGATCAGCGTGCGCGGGTCCAGCAGGGTGACGGCGGTGAGCAGTCCGTCGGCGAGCGCGTCCACCGCCTCCTGCCAGACCCGGACGGCGTTCGGGTCACCGGACGCGACGGCCCGCGCGCAGTCCGCGGCGTCCGCGTCCGGGTCGCCGCAGGCAGCCGCCCAGGCCGCGCCGACGGCGGCGGCGGAGGCGTACCGCTCCAGGCAGCCGCGCTGCCCGCAGGGGCAGTCGGTGCCGCCGGGCCGTACGACGATGTGGCCGATCTCGCCCGCGAAGCCGTGCGCGCCGGACTCCACCCGCCCGCCGATGCCGATCGCGCCGGCGATCCCGGTGCCCAGTGCCAGGAACAGGAACCGGTCCGTGCCCCGGCCCGCGCCGATCCGGCCCTCGGCGAGGCCGCCGGTGCGCACGTCGTGGCCGAGGGCGACCGGCATCCCGAGCCGGTCGGCGAGGAGCGAGCGCAGGGGTACGTCCCGCCAGCCGAGGTTGGCGGAGTAGACGGCGGTGCCGTCCGCCTCGTCGACGATGCCGGGGACGGCGATGCCGGCCGCGCCGGCCGGTTCGCCGTACTCCTTCACGCCGTGGGCGCGCAGCTCGGTGGCGAAGTCGAGGATGCCCGCCACGACCGCCTCGGGGCCGCCTTCCCGGCCGGTGGAGCGGCGGGCGCGGTGCAGCAGCGTGCCGTCGGCGCCGACGAGGGCGGCCTTGATCCCGGTACCGCCCACGTCCAGGGCGATGACATGTCTCACCACGGGGCTAGTGTGACCCTCCCACCCGCGAGAGGTCTAGTCCACTCACGTGGTGTAGACCTTATGTGTCCATATGTTGAACGGTCAGACGGCAGGGTTGGGGCTTTGAGAGTGCGTCGGGGTACGGCAGGAACGATCGCGGTGGTGTCCGCACTGGGCATGGCGGCGGTCCTCGGCGGCTGCGGGAGCACGGGGTCCTCCGACGTCACGCTCAGACTGGTGGCCGCCGACTACGGCGACTCGCGGGCCCACAGCTCCAAGAAGTACTGGGACGACCTCGTCAAGGACTACGAGTCCACGCACCCGGACGTGAAGGTCGAGGTCAGCGTCTACTCCTGGAACGACGTCGACCGCAAGGTCAAGGAGATGGTCGACGCCGGGAACGCCCCCGACCTGGCCCAGATCGGCGCCTACGCCGACTACGCCGCCGCCGGCAAGCTCTACCCGGCCTCCGAACTGCTCTCCATCCGCACCCAGGCCAACTTCCTCTCCCAGCTCTCCGACGCCGGCCAGTGGAAGTTCACGCAGTACGGCATCCCGTTCGCCGCCTCCACCCGCGTGCTCTTCTACAACAAGACCCTGTTCACCAAGGCCGGCATCACCCCGCCCACCACCTGGGCCGAGCTGGCCGCCGACGCCGCGGCGCTCAAGGACAAGGGCGTGAAGTACCCCTTCGCGCTGCCGCTCGGCCCGGAGGAGGCGCAGGCCGAGACCATGCAGTGGCTGCTCGCCGGCGGCAACGGCGGCAGCGGCTACACCGATGACATCGGCACCTACACCATCGACTCCGCCACCAACGTCTCCACCTTCACCTGGCTCAAGGACGACCTGGTCGGCAAGGGGCTCACCGGTCCGGTCGCCCCGGGCAAGCTCAACCGCGCCGATGCCTTCGCCGCCTTCGCCGACGGCCAGGTCGGCATGCTCAACGGCCACCCCACGCTGATCCAGCAGGCCGCCGCGAAGGGCGTGAAGTTCGGCACCGTGCCGATGCCGGGCCGCACCGGCAAGGCCAGGGCCTCCATGGGCGTCACCGACTGGATGATGGCCTTCAAGAACGGGCACCGCGACCAGGTCGGCGACTTCCTCGACTTCGTCTACAACGACAAGAACGTCCTCGACTTCTCCCGCACCTACGGGCTGCTGCCGGTCACCAGCTCCGCCTCCAACGCCATGAGCGCGTCGAACGATGCGACCGACAAGTCCCTGCGCCCCTTCCTGGAAGAGCTGCCCAGCACCGAGCTGTACCCGGTCGGCAAGACCTCCTGGGCGGCGGTCAGCGCGGCCGTGAAGCAGAACATCGGCCAGGCCGTCACCCCGAACGGCAGCCCCAACGGCGTGCTGACCCGGATCCAGGCGACGGCCACGGCGGCCGACAGCACCACCGCGAACTGAGCACCGCCGCCCCGCCGGCCGCTACGGTGGCCGGCATGGAACTGGGCAGCCGCGAAAAAGCCATCCTCGCGCTGGAGCGCCGGGCCTTTCCCGGGCCCGGCGCGAAGGAACGCGCCATCCGCGAGGAACTGGACCTCTCCCCGGTCCGCTACTACCAGCTGCTCAACGCCCTCCTGGACGACGAGCGCGCCCTGGCCCACGATCCGGTCACGGTCAACCGCCTGCGCCGGATCCGGGAGGCCCGGCGGGCGGAGCGCTGACCCGGGCCCCCGCTCAGGCGTGAGCTTCGGCTCAGGCGTGAGCCCCGCCCGCGCCGGATACTGTCGCGGTATGGATCCTCTGCCCACCCCGCAGACCCAGTCCGGCCGCGACGGGCTCGCCGCGCTGCTCGCTCGGCCCCGCACCGCGCTGATCGGCCTGGACTTCGACGGCACCCTCGCCCCCATCGTCGCCGACCCCGAGCAGGCCCGCGCCCACCCCGGCGCCGTCCCCGCGCTGGCCGCCCTCGCCCCCGGGATCGCCTCCGTCGCCGTGATCACCGGCCGCCCGCCCGAGGTCGCCGTCCGCTACGGCGGCTTCGCCGGCGTCCCCGGCCTGGAGCACCTCACCGTCCTCGGCCACTACGGCGCCGAACGCTGGGACGCGGCCACCGGCACCGTCACCGCACCGCCCCCGCACCCCGGCGTGGCCGCCGCCCGCGCCGAACTGCCCCGCCTGCTGGAGCGGGCCGGCACCGGCGAGGGCATCTGGATCGAGGAGAAGGGCCGGGCGCTCGCGGTGCACACCCGCCGGGCCGCCGACCCCCAAGGCGCCTTCGAGTCGCTGCGCGCCCCCCTCGCCGGCCTCGCCGCCCGGCACGCACTGATCGTCGAGCCCGGCCGCCTGGTGCTGGAGCTGCGCCCGCCCGGCATGGACAAGGGCGTGGCCCTCCTCGACCACGCCCGTGCCGTCGGCGCCGGCTGTGTCGTCTACGCCGGCGACGACCTCGGCGACCTGCCCGCCTTCGCCGCCGTCGACACCCTCCGCGCCGAGGGCGTCCCCGGCCTGCTGGTGTGCAGCGGCAGCACGGAGGTCACCGAACTGGCCAAACGGGCCGACCTGGTGGTGGACGGCCCGGAGGGGGTCGTGGGACTGCTGCGGGCGCTCGCCGCTCAGCTCGGCTGAGCGGTCCGGGCCTGGAGGCTTAGCTCGGCTGAGCGGTCAGGGCCTCGAGCTGGTCCAGGAACCAGCGGGCGGGCGGCAGCGCGGTCGCGGCGGCGGCCAGCCGCTTGGAGCGGGCCGCCCGCTCCTCCGCCGGCAGGGTCAGCGCCTCGTGCAGCGCCCGCGCCGTGCCCGTGATGTCGTACGGGTTGACCGTGAAGGCGTCCTCGCCCAGCTCCTCGTGCGCCCCGGCCTCCCGGGACAGCACCAGCGCACAGCCCTCGTCGGAGACCACCGGGATCTCCTTGGCGACCAGGTTCATGCCGTCCCGGATGGGGTTCACCAGCGCCACGTCGGCCATCCGGTAGGCGGCCAGGGAGCGCGCGAAGTCGTCCTTCACGTGCAGCACCACCGGGGTCCAGCCCGGCGTGCCGTACCGCTCGTTGATCCGGTCCGCGACCCGCCGCACCTCGGCGGTGTAGTCGCGGTACACGGCGAGGTCCTGGCGGGAGGGGTAGGCGAACGCCACGTGGACGACCCGCTCCCGCCACTCGGGGTGGTCGGTGAGCAGCTGCTCGTACGCCAGCAGCCCGCGCACGATGTTCTTGGACAGCTCGGTGCGGTCCACCCGGACGATCGTCCGGCGGCCCTCGCCGATCTCCTCGCGCAGCGCCGCCATTCGCTCGGCCACGTCATCCCGGTGCGCCCGCTCGCGCAGGAAGTCCCCGTCGGCGCCCAGCCCGTGCACCCCGATGTCCGTGCCGGAGGGGATGCCGGGGCCCAGTACCTGGTGGCAGCAGGCGGTGAAGGCGTCCGCCCAGCGCCGGGTGAGGAACCCGGCCCGGTCCGCGCCCAGGATGCCGCCGAGCAGCTCGGCCGCGATGTCGTCGGGCAGCAGCCGGAAGTAGTCCGGCGGGGCCCACGGGGTGTGCGAGAAGTGGCCGATGCGCAGGTCGGGCCGCAGCCGGCGGAGCATCCGGGGGGCCAGCGCCAGGTGGTAGTCCTGGATCAGCACCGCCGCGCCCTCGCCCGCCTCCTCGGCCAGCGCCTCGGCGAACGCCTGGTTGTAGGCCCGGTACGAGGCCCACTGGCGGCGGAAGTCCGCGTCGAACACCGGTTCCAGCGGTGTCTGGTACAGCAGGTGGTGGACGAACCAGAGCACCGAGTTGGCGATGCCGTTGTACGCCTCGGCGTGCACGGACGCGTCGATGTCGAGCATCCGCACCCGCTGCCCGCCGGTCTCCTCCACCGGCAGCAGCCCGCCGTCGGCCCGCCGGACCGCCGCCCGGTCGCCGTCGCCCAGCGCGGCGCACACCCACACCGAGTCCGCGTCCGGCCCGATGGCGGACAGTCCCGAGACCAGCCCGCCGCCGCCCCGCCGGGCGCCGAGCGAACCGTCCTCGCGTAGCTGGTAGGAGACCGGGCCGCGGTTGGAGGCGACCAGGACCCGAGCGTTGCCGACAGCAGTGCGCGTGGAAGCCATACGCCTCAACCTAGCCCGGCCCGTAAACCCTCAAACGTGCGATCCACCTGCGAAGCAGGCCGTGTACGCACCGTTCACGCCACCTTCCGCTCCGCGTACTCCGCGACCTCCACCATGGGCGGACGCTCCTCGGTGTCCACCGAGTAGGTACGCGGCTCGAAACCGTCCTCGCCCCGCTCGAACTGGGTCAGCGCCGGCCGCACCAGATGCCCCCGGGCCAGCCGGAGCTGGGCCGTGCGGTAGATCGCGGCGGCCATCCGGCCGAGGGCCTGGCCGTCCTGGTGGCGGTGCTTGCGCACCCCCACGTCGACCTGGGCCAGCGCGTCCAGGCCGACCAGGTGCAGCGCGTCCACCAGCATGCCCAGCTCCACGCCGTACCCCACCGGGAACGGCAGCTGCTCCAGCAGCGAGCGGCGGGCCGCGTACTCGCCGCCCAGCGGCTGCACGAACCCGGCCAGCTGCGGCCAGTGCATGTTCAGCAGCGGCCGGGCCATCAGCTCGGTGACCCGCCCGCCCTGCCCGGCGGAGCCCGCGAGCGGACGGTCGTACATCGCCTTGACCAGGTCCACGTCGGGGTCGGTGAGCAGCGGCCCGACGATGCCGAGCACGAAGTCGGAGGAGAACTCCCGCAGATCCGCGTCGACGAAGCAGATGATGTCCCCGCCGGTCACCAGCAGCGAGCGCCACAGCACCTCGCCCTTGCCGGGGACGGCCGGGATGCGGGGCAGGATCTCGTCGCGGTGGACGACCCGGGCGCCGGCCCGCGCGGCGACCTCGGAGGTGCGGTCGGTGGAGCCGGAGTCGACGACGACGATCTCGTCGACGAGCGGGATCTGCTCCACGAGGTCGTGGCGGATGACGGTGACGATGTCGCCGACCGTCTCCTCCTCGTTGAGGGCGGGCAGTACGACGCTGATCGTCTGGCCCGTGCGCTGCTTGGCGGCCAGCACCTGGTGCGGCGGACGGTCGGCCACGGACCAGGAGCGGCGGCTCAGCCAGCGCTCGACTTCTTCCAGCACGGTCGGCGGCTCCTCACTGTCACCACCACACGTCGCCGTGTGATGCATCTCGCGGTTCGGACGACTATCTCAACTGTCCTGGCCTTCGGTTACAGTCTTGAACAACGCCGATGACCATCGCATGTCGGGTGGTCAAGCGGCGTTGACAACCACATACAGCTCATCCAGAGGGGCAGAGGGACACGGCCCGATGAAGCCCCGGCAACCCTCCAGCCGATTCTCGTCTTCTTCCGAGCGAGGCTCCCGGCTAGGGAAGGTGCCAAATCCGTCTCACGGCGAGATGCGTCGTGAGGAAGATGAGGAGAAAGGGCCTCGCCTCACATGGCTGTGCAGACAGTTGCCACCTCCAGCGACTCCACCGTGGACCTCGGTCCCGCAGCGGCCCTCAGCTGTCGCGAATGCGGCCACCGGGTCCCCCTCGGACCGGTCTTCGCCTGCGAGGAGTGCTTCGGCCCGCTGGAGATCGCCTACGACTTCTCCGCCTACGACACCGAGGAACTGCGGCGGCGCATCGAGGCCGGCCCCGCCAGCATCTGGCGCTACGCCCCGCTGCTGCCGGTCCCGGCCGACGTCGCCGAAAAGCCCAATCTCAACCCCGGCTGGACCAAGCTCGTCAAGGCCGACAACCTCGCCCGCGAACTGGGCGTGACCGGCGGCCTGTACGTCAAGGACGACTCCGGCAACCCGACCCACTCCTTCAAGGACCGGGTCGTCGCCCAGGCCCTGGAGGCCGCCCGCGCCTTCGGCTTCACCACCCTGTCCTGCTCCTCCACCGGCAACCTCGCCGGTGCCGTCGGCGCCGCCGCCGCCCGGGCCGGCTTCCGCTCCTGCGTGTTCATCCCGCACGACCTGGAGCAGGGCAAGGTCGTCATGGCCGCGGTCTACGGCGGTGAACTCGTCGGCATCGAGGGCAACTACGACGACGTGAACCGCTTCTGCTCCGAGCTGATCGGCGACCCGGCCGGCGAGGGCTGGGGCTTCGTCAACGTCAACCTGCGGCCGTACTACGCCGAGGGCTCCAAGACGCTGGCGTACGAGATCTGCGAGCAGCTCGGCTGGCGGCTGCCCGACCAGATCGTCATCCCGATCGCCTCCGGCTCCCAGCTCACGAAGATCGACAAGGGGCTCCAGGAGCTGATCAAGCTCGGGCTGGTCGAGGACCGGCCGTACAAGATCTTCGGCGCCCAGGCCGAGGGCTGCTCCCCGGTCTCCACCGCCTTCAAGGCCGGCCACGACGTCGTACGGCCGCAGAAGCCGGACACCATCGCCAAGTCCCTGGCGATCGGCAACCCGGCCGACGGTCCCTACGTCCTGGACGTCGCCCGCCGCACCGGCGGTGCCGTGGAGGACGTCACGGACCCGGAGATCGTCGACGCCATCCGGCTGCTGGCGCGCACCGAGGGCATCTTCGCGGAGACGGCGGGCGGCGTGACCGTCGGCGTGACCCGCAAGCTGCTCGAGGCGGGCGTGCTGGACCCGGCGAAGACCACGGTCGTCCTCAACACCGGCGACGGCCTGAAGACCCTGGACGCGGTGGCCGGCACCGGCCTGACCGCCACCATCCGCCCGACCCTGGACTCCTTCCGAGAGGCTGGCCTCGCATGAGCGTGACCGTTCGCATCCCCACCATCCTGCGCACCTACACCGGCGGCCGGGCCGAGGTCCCGGCCGAGGGCGGCACGCTCGGCGAGGTCATCGCGGACCTGGAGAAGAACCACACGGGGATCGCCGCCCGCGTCCTGGACGACCAGGGCAAGCTGCGCCGGTTCGTCAACGTGTACGTGAACGACGACGACGTGCGCTTCGAGCAGGGCCTGGACACCGCGACCCCCGACGGCGCCGGGATCTCGATCATCCCCGCGGTCGCCGGCGGCTGACCCTTTACCGACGGTAGGCCCGGTCACTGACCGTCCACTCGATTGCCCCCTCCGTGAGAGAAACGGAGGGGGCAATTCTGTGTGATTGAACGCGGTAGAGTTGGGGAACACGGTCGCGATCGGGTGGTCGCGAGCCCGGGAAACATGCTGCGCGCCCGATAAGAAACAGCCAAGTTGTGCGGGTTCTGCGCGGCTTTTGTGGCTTTTATGGGGCCCGACTTGCCCTGACGTCGGGTGAATTCTCGCCATATTCCGGACCTCTGACGTCCAGATTTCTCGTCCGATTGACCTGTTGCAGACGGCAGTTGGACAGATACATTCGGCCGCGGTCGACGCGTTCCGGCGCACGCCCCCGACCAGTTGGGGGGTGAGGTCTGACCCGGGTCCGCGAAGTGTGGATCTGTGCAAGGGCCAGTAATAGGGGAGTTAGGCATGGCTCAGGGCACCGTCAAGTGGTTCAACGCGGAGAAGGGGTACGGCTTCATCGCGGTCGACGGTGGTGCGGACGTCTTCGTCCACTACAGCGCGATTCAGATGGACGGCTACCGCACCCTGGAAGAGGGCCAGCGGGTCGAGTTCGAGATCTCGCAGGGCCAGAAGGGTCCGCAGGCCGACATGGTTCGCGTCACCGCCTGAATGTTTTGTGTGAAGGGCCCGCACCTCGCAGAGGGTGCGGGCCCTTCGCCATGCCCGCCGCCGGGTCCCGGTTCCGGCGTTCGCGGGCGGCTGACGGGCACCTCCCCACCCGGCCGGGCGCTTGCACTCGACCATGCCGAGTGCTAATCATTGCGTTAGCACTCTGAAGGTGAGAGTGACAGTGAAGGACCGGGTCGGTGAGGCCCGCGGGCCGGGTGGGGCAAGGAACCACGAGGCCGGCGAGCCGTCCGTCGCGGGCGCGGGCGCGGTCCGAAGGAATCACCCCCAGTCCTGGAGGGACCACTTCACATGGCCAAGATCATCGCGTTCGACGAGGAGGCGCGGCGCGGCCTCGAGCGCGGCATGAACCAGCTCGCGGACGCCGTGAAGGTGACGCTCGGCCCCAAGGGCCGCAACGTCGTCCTCGAGAAGAAGTGGGGCGCGCCCACGATCACCAACGACGGTGTCTCCATCGCCAAGGAGATCGAGCTCGAGGACCCGTACGAGAAGATCGGCGCCGAGCTGGTCAAGGAAGTCGCCAAGAAGACGGACGACGTCGCCGGTGACGGTACGACCACCGCGACCGTGCTCGCCCAGGCCCTGGTCAAGGAGGGCCTGCGCAACGTCGCCGCCGGCGCCAACCCGATGGCTCTGAAGCGCGGTATCGAGAAGGCCGTCGAGGCCGTCTCCGCCGCCCTGCTGGAGCAGGCGAAGGACGTCGAGACCAAGGAGCAGATCGCCTCCACCGCGTCCATCTCCGCCGCCGACACCCAGATCGGCGAGCTGATCGCCGAGGCCATGGACAAGGTCGGCAAGGAAGGCGTCATCACCGTCGAGGAGTCCAACACCTTCGGTCTGGAGCTCGAGCTCACCGAGGGTATGCGCTTCGACAAGGGCTACATCTCCGCCTACTTCGCGACCGACATGGAGCGCATGGAGGCGGTGCTCGAGGACCCGTACATCCTCATCGCCAACTCCAAGATCTCCGCGGTCAAGGACCTGCTCCCGCTGCTGGAGAAGGTCATGCAGTCGGGCAAGCCGCTGCTGATCATCGCCGAGGACGTCGAGGGCGAGGCCCTGTCGACCCTGGTCGTCAACAAGATCCGCGGCACCTTCAAGTCCGTCGCCGTCAAGGCCCCGGGCTTCGGCGACCGCCGCAAGGCCATGCTCGGCGACATCGCCATCCTCACGGGCGGCGAGGTCATCTCCGAGGAGGTCGGCCTCAAGCTGGAGAACGCGACCCTGGACCTCCTGGGCCGCGCCCGCAAGGTCGTCATCACCAAGGACGAGACCACCATCGTCGACGGTGCCGGCTCCTCCGAGCAGGTCAACGGCCGGGTCAACCAGATCCGCGCCGAGATCGAGAACAGCGACTCCGACTACGACCGCGAGAAGCTCCAGGAGCGCCTGGCCAAGCTCGCGGGCGGCGTGGCCGTCATCAAGGCCGGTGCCGCCACCGAGGTGGAGCTCAAGGAGCGCAAGCACCGCATCGAGGACGCCGTCCGCAACGCGAAGGCCGCCGTCGAGGAGGGCATCGTCGCCGGTGGTGGCGTGGCCCTGCTGCAGGCCTCCCAGGTCTTCGAGAAGCTGGAGCTGGAGGGTGACGAGGCGACCGGCGCCAACGCCGTGCGCATCGCCCTGGAGGCCCCGCTGAAGCAGATCGCCGTGAACGCCGGCCTCGAGGGCGGTGTCGTGGTGGAGAAGGTGCGCAACCTGACCCCGGGCCACGGCCTGAACGCCGCGACCGGCGAGTACGTCGACCTGGTCGCCGAGGGCATCATCGACCCGGCGAAGGTGACGCGTTCCGCGCTGCAGAACGCCGCGTCGATCGCCGCGCTGTTCCTCACCACCGAGGCCGTCATCGCCGACAAGCCGGAGAAGGCCGCGGCCCCGGCCGGCGGCGGCATGCCGGGCGGTGACATGGACTTCTGATCGACCTGAGGGTTGATCACCTGTCCTGCGAACGAGGGCGGTACTCCTGGCTTCCCGGCCGGGGTACCGCCCTCGGGCGTTTCCGGGGTTGTCACGGTTGCCGTGGGGCCGCCCGCTTCTCGGTGAGTGTCGTGCTTCCGTGAGCTGAGTCAAGGGCGCGTTCCGCGTCGGCTGTGCCGATGGCCCTTCGGGCCACCCTTGACACACCTCACTCCAGCACGGGGGAGAAGCGAGCGGGCGGCCCGGGGGAAAGTGGCCGGCTCGGGTTCTTCGGCCCCTGGGGTGGGCTGCGTTCGCATCGTGGGTCGGGGGATGCGCGCTCGCGTCCGACCTGCACGCCGGGTGGTCGGCGGCTTGCGGCCCGGTGGGTGGTGTGTGGTGGCGCCGGAGTTGCTGGGTGGGTGGGTTGTTTTGGAATGTTTGTCCATAACTAGCCCCCTTGGCTCCCTGCCCGAAGGGTCCCCACCGGGCCGCAGGCCGCCAAGCCGGCCCGGCGTGCCGGCGAGGTGCTGTTGCGCTCCCCTGCCTACGGGAGGGTGCAGCCCACCTATGGGCCCGGTGCCGGGGTGGGTCAAGGGTGGGCCGAAGGCGACGCGTAGCGCCCTTGAGGCGGCCCGTGGAAGCACGACACTGGCGGAGAAGCGAGCGGCCCGACGGCCACTGGAAAGCTCCGCCGCGCGTACGGAAGGCCGCCCACCGAAGAGGGGGCGGCCTTTCGGAGAACAGGCGACGTTCAGGGTTTGACGCGCAGCGCGGTGAAGCGGGGCCAGGCAACCTTGGCCGCCTTGTCCGCCTCGTTGCGTACCGCCAGGGACACGCCCCCACTGGTACGCGCCGGGTCGAGTTGCTTCGTGGCGCGGGCCACCACCGCGTGACCGCCGTCCACGGTGATACGGACGCCGCCGGGGGAGACCTCCAGGTCCAGCCGGTGTGTCGCCGCCGGGGTGAGTTTGCCGGTCGTGACGCGCGCCGTGCCGTCGGCCGGCCGCTCGGTCACCCGCAGCCCCGCCTCCGAGACGGTGACCGTGACCGGCACCAGGCTGCCGTGCCCGACCTCCACCGACGCGCTGGTCTTGGTCCCGCTCAGCCCGGCGACGGTCGCGCTCACCTGGTAGGTGTTCCAGTCCGCCGTACCCATCGGCAGGTGGACGGCCGACACGTACGTGCCGTTCGCCACCCCCTTGCCGGTCAGCGCCGCCAGGCCGGTGCCCGAGGGGCTGCCCGGGAACCGCCACTGCTCGGGGTTGCGCAGCGGCTCGGGGATCTCGGCCGGCGAGCGGGTGACCCACTCGTTCAGTTGCTTCACGAAGGTGTCGGTGGACGTCGCCCGCATCACCTCCAGGCGCTGCACCTGTCGGACGGCGGCCGCGCGCGGCCCGGCCGGCAGGGGGCGCGAGGAGACGTTGGTCAGCGACGCGGCGAACCGCTCCCGCAGCAGCCGTTCCAGCACGGAGGTGTTGCGGGCGGCGAGGTTGGTCGGCCCGGCGGTCTCCGAGAACGGGTAGGCGAACAGCCGGGGCGCCGGCAGGTGGTGGTCGGAGAACGCCCGCAGCGACTTGTCCAGGTCGGTGCGCACCCGGGTGCGGTACTCCTCCTCGGTCTCCAGCCGTTTCTCCTTCGCCAGCCAGAGCCGGTTCGCGAGCACCGACCCCTGGTGTCCGGCGGCGTCGATCGCCGCCCGCTCGTGGCTGAGGTGGGTGTGGTCCTGGAAGTCCCAGCGCCCGGACGCCTTCATCAGGTCGATCTCGGCCCAGGACAGGTAGTACGGGCGGTGGGTGCCGACGGCGCCGGTGATCAGGAAGGATGCCGCGCGCATCTTGTGCTTGGCGAGGACCTGGTCGGCGTGCGCCCACAGGCCCCGGGTGCCGTCGTCGAAGGTGAGGTAGACGGTGTGCGGCGCCGGTGTCTTGCCCGTGGTCAGGTAGCGGGTGAACTCCTCGGTGGTCAGGGAGCGGTAGCCCGCCGCCTCCAGCTTGGCGAGCTGGGTGTCCAACTGCTGCGGGGTGAGGGTGTATTCGTTGGTGGGTTCGGGGTTGATGTCGTGGTACGCGAGCACGATCGGCGCGCTCGCGCGGGCCTTGACGATCTCCCCGGGCAGCGCGTCCGGCTCGACGCGGGGCGCGGCGGCCTGCGCGGACACCGCGCGCCGGGCGCTGTCGTAGCTCCACGCGCCGAGGAACGGCGTCACCACCACCATGGCGGCGAGGGCACCGAGCGCACTGCGCACGGCGGGGCCGGGCAGCCGGCGGCCCGTCCCGCGGCCGGTGGCGGTCGTACGGGAGTCGCTGCGCGGGCTCATCGGGAGCCTCCCCGGGTGAGGACCACGTAGTAGAGGGCGAGCACGGCGGCGGCGGAGAGTACGGCGACGGTCAGCCGGAACAGGTAGCCGATGCCCTTGCGGACCCGGCCTCGCCGGGGCGGGTGCGGGGTTGACGGGCTTGCGGTGATGCTCATGCGGGAGTCCTCGTCCAGATTCCACGGCGGAGGGTGAGAGCGGCGTACGGCAGCAGCCACGCCAGGACACAGCAGGACAGCAGGCTCATCAGGGGCCGGTAGCGCCAGCGCCTGTCGCCCGGGTTGTCGAACCGGAACGCCAGACCCCAGATGCTGCCCTTGAGCAGCATCCCGGCCACGTAGAGCGCGGTGAGCCCGGCCGCCCAGTGCAGCGGGGCCCACACCAGGTGCAGGAAGACCAGGGCGGGGGCGGCCAGCACCCACAGGGCGTGGCCGTAGTAGAGCAGGGCCGGGACCGGCCCCCGGCGCCACATGAAGCCGCCGGTGAAGAACAGGTTGCGGATGAAGCTCTTCTTCCAGCGGACCTGCTGGTGGATGAAGGGGCGCCAGTGGGCGGGCACGTTGGTCCACACCCGGGCGGACTTGGTGTAGCCCACCAGCCAGCGCCGCTCGGGGTGGTCCTGTCCGGCGATGAACGGCGAGCCGGCGTGCCGTTGTTTGAGGGCGCGTCCGCGCCAGGCCTGGCCGAGCACGTACCCGGTCAGCTGCCGGTCGGTGGCGAACCGGAACGGGGCGCCCGCGAACCGGTCCTCCGCCCAGGCGGGCAGGTAGTTGTAGACGGCCTCGCGCCGGAACGCGGCCAGCGGACCGGAGACGCAGGTGACCGCCCCGTACGCGGCCTCGGCCGCCTTGGCGATCCGGAACTGTCCCTCGTACCAGACGTCCTGGACGCGGGTCAGGGTGCTCTGGTGCGGGTTGAGGGCGCGGCAGTGCCCGCTGACCGCGCCCAGGTCGGGATGGCGGACCATGGCCCGTACGCACTGCCGGATCGCGTCCGGGGCGAGGACGCAGTCGGAGTCGGTGAACATCAGGATGTCGCCGTCGGCCAGCGCGCAGGCGCGGACCAGGGCGGCCTTCTTGCCGATGTTGCGGTCCAGCCGGATGACCGTGATGCCGAGTTCGTCCGCGAGGCCGTCGAGGACCGCGCCGGTGCCGTCCCGGGAGCCGTCGTCGACGACGATGATCTGGAGGTCGGGGTAGTCGGAGGCGGCCATGGAGCGGACGCAGGCCTCGACGTTGCCGACCTCGTCCTTGACCGCGAGCAGAAAGCTGACCCTGGGCCGTTCCGGCAGCGCCGGGAACGTCTCGTGGCCCGGCGCCCGGCGGCGCAGGGTGCGCACCGCCGGGTCGTCGTACTGGGTGTAGGCGAGGTAGAGCAGTCCGGCGGTGCCGGTCAGCACGGCCAGGCCGTAGCAGGTGATCAGGCTGGGCTCGTACGGCAGCCGGACCGAGCGCCGGGCGATCAGCAGCAGCACCGGCACCAGCGCGATCAGGCCGAGCAGCCGTACCAGGGCGGCCCGTTCGCGCGGGTTCATCGTCTCCAGTGCCCCGCCCAGGCGGGCCCGCAGCCGGCGGCGGAGGGGGGAACCGGCCGCGGCGGACGCCGTAGGCAGGGAGTCGAGTGCGGCGCTCACCGGACCGCGGCGGGGGTAGCGGGCCGGATGCGGTGCCGGGTGTCCAGCACCCGCGGCACCGTGTCCAGCCAGCCGAGGTCGGTGCCGGGGTGCACGGTGTGCACGATCACCAGGTCCCAGGGCTCCTCGTGCGGGTCCGCCACGGACCGCAGCTCCCGGCCCTCCACGGTCAGGCGCGGCACGTGGCAGTCGCTGTAGCGGGCGTCGGCGCCCTGCTCGGCGAGCAGGGCGAGCAGCCGCAGCGCCGGGCTCTCCCGCATGTCGGACACGCCCGGCTTGTAGGCGGCCCCGAGGACCAGGACGCGGGCGCCGTCGAGCGGGCGGCCGTCGGCGCGCAGCCGTTCGGCGGCCTGCGCGGCGATCTGCGCGGGGCGCTCGCGCAGGGCGGTCATCGCGGTGCTCAGCACCGGGGCGGACGGCCCGCCGGGCGGCAGCTGGTGCAGCAGGTAGTACGGGTCGCAGGGGATGCAGTGGCCGCCGGCCCCGGGGCCCGGGTAGAACGGCATGAAGCCGTACGGCTTGGTGGCGGCGGCGTCGATGACCTCGACGGGCGCGAGGCCGAGGTGCGCGCAGGCCTCCGACAGTTCGTTGGCGAGGGCGATGTTGACCGCGCGGAAGATGTTCTCCCAGAGCTTGGCCATCTCGGCGGTCTCCGGGCCGGACACCTGGTGGATGCGCGAGGCGGTGGCCCGCAGCACGAAGGCGGCGGCCCGGGAGCTGACCGGTCCGGCGCCGCCGACGATCCGCGGGGTGGTCTCCGGGGTGTGGCGTTCGTTGCCCGGGTCGATGCGCTCGGGGGCGAAGGCGACGAGGACGTCCTGCTCGGCCGTCAGGCCGCGGGCGGCGAGCGGGGCCAGCAGCAGGTCCCGGGTGGTGCCGACGTGGCTGGTGGAGGTCAGCACGATCAGCTGGCCCGGTACGGCCCGCTCGACCACGGTGGCGCAGGCGGCGCGCAGGGCGCGCAGGTTGGGCCGGTAGTCCTCGGTGATCGGGGTCGGTACGCAGACGATGACGGCGTCCGCGCGGGGCAGGGTGTCGACGTCCGTGGTGAGCAGGAAGTCACCGGTGTTCTGGGTGCAGGCCAGGGCGGCGTGCTGGGCCGGGAGCAGGTCCACGCTGCCGGTGCGGATGTCCGCCAGCCGCTGTTCGCTGATGTCGATGCCGAGGACGGTGGCGCCGGCGTCCAGCAGGCCGAGGGCGGTGGGCAGGCCGACGTAACCGAGGCCGACGACCGCGACGGTCAGTCCTTGCAGGGGGGTGGGGGTGTGCTCGCCGGCCGCGTCGAGGCGGTCGGTCCACCGCGTGACGCCGGGGCCGGCGACGGGCGCCCAGGTCACTCCGCTGCTCGCGTTGTGTTGCGTAATAGTCACGCTGTGTTATTTAAGGCTCGTAGCTCGATCTTCCGGGCGGCGCGACAGGGAAGTGCGGGCAATTCACCCGGTTGTCGGCGGACGGGTCGTATGGCGGGGTTCACACGGGCGTGTGGAGCGGTCCGGGAATGAGGCCCCGGGGTTCCCGCATTACTTAAGAAGCTGCAACAATGCAGCCGCACATACCAGCTGGTCGCCCCTGGTAGCTAGGAGCCCCCCATGACCGCCTTCGCGCCCGCCGCCTCCCGCGCGGCCCGCGTCCTGTCCCGCCCCCTCCGGCTGAACGGCCTCACCGTCCCGAACCGCATCGTGATGGCGCCGATGACCCGCAAGTTCTCCCCGGGCGGCATCCCCGGCGCGGACGTGCGCTCGTACTACGCCCGCCGTGCCGCCGCGGGCGTCGGCCTCATCGTCACCGAGGGCACCTACGTGGGCCACGAGTCGGCCGGCGAGAGCGGCCGCGTCCCGCTGTTCCACGGCGAGGAGCAGCTGGCGGGCTGGGCGAAGGTCGCCGAGGAGGTGCACGCGGCCGGCGGCGCCATCGTCCCGCAGTTGTGGCACATCGGCATGGTCCGCAAGCCGGGCCAGCGGCCCTACCCGGACGCCCCCGCCATCGGCCCCTCCGGCCTGGTCACCGCGGGCGCGGAGCCCACCGGTGTGACGATGACGCAGAAGGACATCGACGACGTCATCGCCGCCTTCGCGCGGGCCGCGGCCGACGCCGAGCGCATCGGCTTCGACGGCGTGGAGATCCACGGCGCCCACGGCTATCTGCTGGACCAGTTCCTGTGGGCGGGCACCAACCGCCGTACCGACGCCTACGGCGGCGACGCGGTGGCCCGCACCCGGTTCGCGGCCGAGGTCGTCGCCGCGGTCCGCGAGGCGGTCTCCCCCGAGTTCCCGGTGATCTTCCGCTACTCCCAGTGGAAGCAGCAGGACTACACCGCCCGCCTCGCCGAGACCCCCGGCGAGCTGGAGGCCGTCCTCACCCCGCTCGCCGAGGCCGGTGTCGACGTCTTCCACGCCTCCACCCGCCGGTACTGGCAGCCCGAGTTCGACGGCTCCGATCTGAACCTGGCCGGCTGGACCAAGAAGCTCACCGGCAAGCAGGTCATCACGGTCGGCTCGGTCGGCCTCGACGGCGACTTCATCAACGCCTTCCAGGGCGAGAGTTCCTCGGTCAAGAGCATCGACAACCTCCTGGACCGTCTGGAGGCCGACGAGTTCGACCTGGTGGCCATCGGCCGTGCGCTGCTCCAGGACCCCGAGTGGGCGGCCAAGGTCCTCACCGACCGCTTCGACGAGCTGAAGTCCTACGACGCGTCGGCCCTCGCCACCCTGAGCTGAGCCGGACCGTCGTTACAGATTGCCCAGCGGCTCGATCCCGACCCGCACCGGCGTCCCCCACACCCGCAGCACCTCGTAGTCGGTGAACTCGTGGACGAGCCGGTACGCCATCGCGGGCCGGGAGCCGCGCCGCTGGGCCGCGAGATATGCCTCCGCCTCGCGCCGGTCCCGGCGGGGCGTGCCGCACAGCTGCCACTCCTGCCCGTTCCACAGTTCCGGCAGCCACCGCTGCTGGGCCTGCGGGCGGTCCCCGCGCACGCCGTACCGGGAGGGCGCGGCGGGGGCGGGCTCCGGGCGCGGCCGGGTGCCCTGGTACTCCGAGCGGCGCGCGGCCCGGCGCCGGGTCTCGCACAGCAGGCACAGATCGGGGGCGCTCTCGTCCACCGGGCCCTGTGGATGCTCGGGACACCGGGTGGCGGGCGCCCCTGTGGTCACGCTGTCCTCCAGCAGGTCCAGGGCGCGCCGCAGGTCGTCCTTGATCTCGTGCAGCCGGGCGTCCGGCGTGTCGGCGGTCAGGGCCTCGCCGTGCTCCCCGAGCAGCCGGAGAGCCCGTCCGAGGGCGGTGAGCTGGGCGTGGTTCATATCGGTCGGTCGCCTCCTCCCCTCCATGGTGCCCTGGCCCGCGGCCCGGGCGCGGGCCGTGGTGGAGTGGGCGCCATGACGACGCGCCGTGCGGGCCGCCTGCCGGAGGCCCTCCATCGCTTCAACGCGGCCCACCCCTGGGACCACAACGCCCACTACCACCCCTGGCTGCTGAGGCAGTTGCCCCGCCGCTTCGGCACCGCGCTGGACGTCGGCTGCGGCAGCGGGGAGCTGGCGCGGCTGCTCGCCCGGCGTGCCCGGGAGGTGCACGCCGTCGACTCCGACGTCGAAATCCTGGCCCGGGCCCGGGAGTCGACGCCCGGCGGCGCACCCGTCGCCTACCGCGTCGCCGACGCCTCCCGGCAACTCCCCGACGGGCCCTACGACGTGATCACCTGCGTCGCCGTGCTCCACCACCTCCCCCTCGCCGAAACCCTGACCCGCCTGCGGGACCGGCTCGCGCCCGGCGGCACGCTCGTCGTCATCGGCTGTGCGCGGGCGTCGGACCCGCTGGACCACGCGCTCGGGCTCGTCGCCGTACCGCTCAACGCGCTGACGGGCTGGGCGAAGAACCGCGGCCGGCCGGCCCCGCGCCGGCCCCTGTCCATGACGGCCGCCACCCGGGACCCGCGGGAGACCTACGCCGAGATCTCCCGCACGGCCCGCCACCTCCTGCCCGGCGCCCGGCTGCGACGCCGCCTGTTCTGGCGCTACACGCTGGTGTGGCGGGCACCCTCGGACGGACGGCCCTCAGCCCGGTGACCCACAGGCCGGCGACTCTCAGGCCGTCGGCCTTCGGCCCGGTGGCCCTCAGCTCGGTGGCCTTCGGTCCGGTGGCTCTCAGCCGGTGACGATCAGCCCGGTGGCCTCCGGTCCGGTGGTCTTCGGTCCGGTGGCTCTCAGGCTGGTGGCTCTCAGTCGGTGCCCCTCGGCCCGGCGGCCATCGGTCCGGCGGTCTTCGGCTCGGTGGCCTTCGGCCTGGTGGCCCTTGGCCTGGTGGTCTTCGGTCTGGTGGTCTTCGGCCCGGCGGCCATCGGTCTGGTGGTCTTCGGTCCGGTGGCTCTCAGGTTGGCGGCTCTCAGTCGGTGCCCCTCGGCCCGGCGGCCATCGGTCTGGTGGTCTTCGGCTCGGTGGCCTTCGGCCTGGTGGCCCTTGGCCTGGTGGTCTTCGGTCCGGTGGCTCTCAGGCTGGTGGCTCTCAGTCGGTGACGATCAGCCCGGTGGCCTCCGGTCCGGTGGCTCTCAGGCTGGTGGCTCTCAGTCGGTGCCCCTCGGCCCGGCGGCCATCGGTCCGGTGGCCTTCGGCCTGGTGGCCCTTGGCCCGGTGGCCTTCGGTCCGGTGGCCCTCGGCTTGGCGGCCCTCGGCTTGGCGGCCCTCGGCTTGGCGGCCCTCGGCTTGGCGGCCCTCGGCTTGGCGGCCTTCGGCCTGGTGGCCCTCGGCCTGGTGGCCCTCGGCCTGGTGGCCCTCGGCCGGTGGTCTCGAGGCCGGAAGTGGGTCAGTCGGACGCGTGGGCCAGGGCGGCGCGCAGGTGGCCGCCCGATTCCTCCAGCAGACGCGCGGCCGTGGGGCCGTCGACGTCGGCGAGCAGGGCCAGGATCGCGTGCTTCACCTCGCCGCCGGTCTCCGTGAGGGCCCGGTCGATCTCGGCGTCCCCGGCGCCCGTGGCCAGGGCGACGATCCGGTGCGAGCGGGCCCGGAGCTTGGCGTTGGAGGCGCGCACGTCGACCATCAGGTTCCCGTACGTCTTGCCGAGCCGGATCATCGTGATCGTCGACAGCATGTTCAGCACCAGCTTCTGGGCCGTGCCCGCCTTCAGCCGGGTGGAACCGGTGATCAGCTCCGGACCGACGACCACCTCGATACGGTGCTCGGCGGCGGCCCCCAGCGCGCTGTGCTCGTTGCAGGCCAGGCCGACGGTCAGCGCGCCGAGAGCGCGGGCGTGCTCGACGGCGCCGACGGCGTACGGGGTGCGGCCGGAGGCGGAGACACCCACCACACTGTCGTCCGGGGTGATCTTCAGCGCGTCCAGGTCCCGGCGGGCCAGCTCGGCGGAGTCCTCCGCGCCCTCCACGGAGGTGACCATCGCCGCGGGCCCGCCCGCGATCAAACCCACGACCTGGTCCGGGTCGGTGTTGAAGGTGGGCGGGCACTCCGAGGCGTCCAGTACGCCCAGCCGCCCGGCGGTGCCGGCCCCGGCGTAGACGAGCCGGCCGCCGCGGGCCATGCGCTCGGCAACGGCGTCGACGGCGGCGGCGATCCGCGGCAGCTGCCCGGCCACGGCGCCGGGCACGCCCGCGTCCTCGCCGTTCATCAGCCGGGCGATCTCGAGGGTGGGCAACTGATCGATGCCGGCCAGCTCGGGCCGGAAGGCCTCGGTGGTCAGGGAGGCCAGCTGACTGCGCAGGTCGTGAGAGGTCATAAGGGGGGTGGCTCTCTCCGGTACGGGGACGTGCTGTCCCTACGGTCTATCGCGAAGCGCTCCGGTGCCGGTGCGCCAGCGCCTCGTAGGACGCGGCCAGCGCCGGTGCCGCCGTCTCGTACGTCCGCTGCGCCACCCCGACGAACAGACAGTCCACCACCAGCAACTGACTGGTCCGGGAGGACATCGCGGCGGGCCGCAGCTCCGTCTCCCGCGAGGTCGACGTGGTCAGCACGAGATCGGCGTACTGGGTGACCGGCGCGTCCGGCCGCCCGGTGACGGCCACCGTCGTCGCCCCGTGCTCGAAGGCGACCCGCAGCGGCTCGATGACATCCCCCGTCGTCCCGGAATGCGTGATCGCGATCGCCACATCGCCCGAACGGAGCTGCACCGCGTTGGTCACCGCCAGATGCGGATCGCTGTGCGCCTGGGCTATGAGGCCTATCCGCAGCAGCTTCTGGGTGAGGTCCTGGGCGACCAGCCCGGACGCCCCCACGCCGTACACATCGGTGCGCCGGGCCGCGACCAGCGCGGTGACGGCCGCGCCGAGCTGCCCGGTGTCGAGTCCGGCGGCCGTGTCGGCGAGGGTCTGCTGCTCCTCGTAGGCCAGCTTGGCGACGACGTCGTCCAGGGAGTCGTCCACCGCGATGTCGGTGGTGATCGCGGGCGCGCGGCCGGACTGCTGCTGGGCGGCGAGTCCGGCCAGGGCGAGCCGCAGGTCCCGGTAGCCGGGGTAGCCCAGCAGCCGGGCGGTGCGCACGACGGTGGCCTCGCTGGTGCCGGTGAGTTCGGCGAGGCCGGTGACCGTGAGGGCGGCACAGCCGGCCGGGTCGTTGGCGACGGCCTCGGCGACCCGCTGCATGGACCGGGTCATGGAGGGGGCGAGCGTGCGCACCTTCGCGGCGAGGGAGCCGACCGGACTGCCGAAAATTTCCTTCACGTCCTGGGTCACACGTGAAAGATATTTTCGGTTCGGTGTCCCGGTCAAGAGTGCGCACAATGGGTGCATGGACCCCATCAGCCCCCTGGAACAGGCGTTGCACGCGGCCCGCGCCCTGGTGCTCGCGGACCTGGTCGCGCGCGAGGTCGCCGAGGCGGACGTGGTCTCGCTGGTGGAGGAGTCCATCGCCCAGCGGCGCTGGTGGGTCGAGCAGTGGCCGGACGGCGCCGCCTTCGTCGCCGGGCTGGTCGCCCAGGACGTGCAGGACGCCCTGCTGGAGCGGTACGGCCGCTGGCCGCTGTGCCCGGTGTGCGGCTCCGGCGACCCGCACGCGCTGGACGTGGAACCCGAACTGGGCCCCGACCCGCACTGGGTGTGCCACAAGGCGGGCGTGAAGGTCGCGTCGGTGGGCTCGCTGGGCTCGGCCACCGGCGGAACGGTCTCGTCGTGACCCTGTACGTCGACCCGCCCGCCTGGCCCGGTCACGGCCGCCTGTGGTCGCACCTGGTCAGCGACGCCTCGTACGACGAACTGCACGCCTTCGCCGCCCGGTTGGGCCTGCCCCGGCGGGCCTTCGACGGCGACCACTACGACCTCCCGGAGCGCCGGTACGCGGACGCGGTGGCGGCCGGGGCGGTGGAGGTCAGCAGCCGGGAAGTGGTCCGGCTGCTGCGGGAGTCGGGGCTGCGCCGGCCCAAGGGCCCGGCTCAGCGGCGCAACTCGTAGGCCAGCCCTTCCTCGTCCTCGCTCACCTTGGTGAAACCGGCGCGGGTGACGACCGCCTGGGAGGCGGTGTTGGCGGGCTCGATGGTCGCGAACAGGGTCCGGACCTCCTCGCGGGCCAGCGCCCACTCGGCCAGCGCGCGCAGTGCCTCCGTGGCGTAGCCGTTGCCGCGGGCGGACTCCGCGAGGTCGTAGCCGATCTCCACCCGGCCCTCCTCGTCCGGGGCGGAGTGGAAGCCCATGCCGCCGATGGCGCGGCCGTCCGCCCGGCGGACCAGCGTGAAGACCCCGAACTCCGGCCGGTGTACGCCCGTCCGGTACGCCTTGAGCATGAAGCCGGCGGCCTCGCGCGTGCCCTCGTACGGGCCTCCGTCGACCCACTCGAACCCGCCGTCGCCGCCCAGGGACAGGTCCTCGGCGACGGCCGGGCGGATGCCGACGAGGTCGAGGCGCTCGGAGGGGATGACCAGGTTGTTGCGCCAGCGCCACTCGGTGACCGGGGCGCGGCCGGGCAGTTCGCCGCGGCCGGTGGCCCACAGCAGGGTCGGCCAGGGCTCGGGGCCCGGCTGGACGTGCGGGAAGAGCCAGGCCAGTACGGATTCGGCGAGGTCCGCGGAGGGCTCGTAGGGCAGGCCGAAGCCCTGGGTCATGTCATGGGTGTGCAGCAGCACCTCGGCGATGCCCATCGCGGCGAAGCCCGCGCGGTCGGCGCTGCCGTACGGGTAGTTGTGGTAGGCGCGCACCCCGGGCGGGGCGGTGTCGACGGCCGCCGCCAGCAGGCCGCCGGTGGCCTTGATCACCTGGAGCAGGCCCGCGTTGCCGGTGCCCTCGTCGGGGGTCAGCAGGAAGGGGACGTAGTCGTCCTGGGCGCGTGCGACCAGGTTGGAGGCGTAGGCCACCAGGTCGTCGGCGACGTGCACGGCCGTGGTGCGGCAGTCCCACTCCAGTCTCCCGGCCGGGACGGCCGTCCAGTCGCGGTCCACCGCCGGGCGCAGGGCCGCGAGGCAGCCCGCGACGGCCTCGGTCACGTCATCGCCGTTCATCGATCGCATGGGCGCACCCTAGGCGGCCCGCTTCCCTCAGGTCGACAGCATTTCCAGTTCGGAGGAGAGGTTGTAGCGGGCGGTGGCCTCCCAGTGCTCCCGGCCGTAGGGGGTGTGGAACAGGCGCGGCAGGCCGAGGAGTTGGCGCAGAACCGCCGAACGCCCGTCCCGGAAGGCGTCGTTGGGCACGAAGTGGTACTCCTCGCGGACCCCGGCGGTGTAGACGGCGTACGCGGACGGGGGCGCGGCCAGGATCGCGAGGTCGGCGTCGCACAGCACCTGGCCGTCGGGGTCGTCGGCGGCCGGGTCGTGGCCGACGGTGAGCCGGACCAGCCGGGCCACCTCGGCCGTCTTCGCGTCCGGCAGGCCGGCCTCCGGCAGGGCGCGCTCGGCCAGCCGCGCGGACCGCTCCTCGTTCTCGGACCGCTCCGGGAGGTAGACGGCGTCGTGGAACCAGGCGGCCAGCCGGACCACGTCCGGGTCGGCCGCGTACCGCTCCAGGGTGTCGACGTGGTCGAGTACGGCGGTGAGGTGCGCCACGGTGTGGTAGTGGCGCTGCGGCTCCTGCCAGCGGGCCAGCAGGTTGTCGGCGTACGGGGCGGGGTCGGGGCCGCCGCCGGGGGCGCGGGCGGCCTCCAGGGCGCGGGTGAAGCGGAGTCGCAGGGCGTCGAGGTCGGCCATGCCCCCATTCTTCCGCGCCGGTCTTGGAACGCCGCCTCCCGCGTGCCCGCCGCCTCTCGCGTGCCCGCCGCCTCCTGCGTGCCGGTGGTCCGCCGGCCGTCCCGTCCGTACGGCCGTCCCGTTCGTACCGCTGGCCCCCGTTCGTACGGCTGGCGCCGGGGGACGGGCATACTCTTGAATTGGACTAGACCTGTAGTCGCCCGACGAATGCCGATGAATGGGGTGCCATGAGCAAGCGTGCAGTCCTGGAGGTGATCGCCCTCGACCTCGAGGACGCGGTCGCCGCCCAGGCCGGAGGCGCGGACCGGCTGGAGCTGGTCACCGAGATGGCGGCCGACGGGCTCACCCCCGCGCCCGCCACCGTCGCCGCGATCCGCGCCGCCGTCGACATCGACCTGCGCGTGATGCTCCGCATCGCGGACGGCTTCGCGGCCGGCGACCTGGACCGGCTGGTCGGCCTGGCCGGCGAGCTGCGGGAGGCCGGCGCCGACCAGTTCGTGCTCGGGTTCCTCGCCGAGGACGGCGGCGCCGACCTCGCCGCCGTGGAGCGGGTCGTCGACGCGCTCGACGGCTGCCCGTGGACCTTCCACCGGGCGATCGACCGGGCCGCCGACCGGGACGCCCTGCGCAAGCAGCTCGCCGACCTGCCCGGCCTGGACACCTACCTCACCGCGGGCGCCGCCTCCGGCGTGGACGACGGCCTGCCCACGCTGCTCGCCGAGGCGGCGCAGGGCGGCGGCCCGGGCTACGAGCAGCAGATCATGGTCGGCGGCGGGCTGCGCCTCGACCATGTGGCCCGGCTCCGCGAGGGCGGGATCGACGCGTTCCACATCGGCGGCGCGGCCCGCCCCGCCGGCTGGCAGGGACCGGTCTCGGCGGAGGTGGTCGCCCAGTGGCGCACCGCCCTGGACGGGGACGCCGACTAGGTCCGACAGGGCCTAGTCCCGCACCGCGCCGGACGGGGACGCCGCCGGCTGCTTCCGCACCGGGTGCAGGCACAGCGGGGTCACGCCGTTCGCGCTGTACTGGAGGTAGGCGTAGTAGTCGCCGTCCGCGCAGTACCCGTTGTGCTGCTCGGTGACCAGGTACTGCGCGTCCGGCGAGTCGCAGGGCACGTTCCTGAGGTCCTGGTGGGGCCACTCGCGGTCGTTGTGCGCGCACGCCCCGACCGAGAGCGGCTCGGTGTTCTTCCGGGGCTGGAAGCGCACCCGGGACGGCTCGTCGGAGCCGTCGGCGGCGATCAGGACGGTCACGGCGACCACCAGCGCGGCCAGGACGGCGAGCGGGATCAGCACGGACGGCCGACGCAGCAGCGGGCGGCCGGGGTCCAGCGGCGGGCGCCAGGCGGCCGTGACCGGTGCCGGCAGCTTCCGGATCCGGACCAGCGCACCGAGGTTGAGCAGCAGGGTGGCCGGCGTGATCAACAGTGACAGCGGCCCCCACCAGCCCCGTACCAGGGTGTCCCGCTGCATCTGGCGGAACACGGCCAGCGCGCACGTGCGGCACAGTGCCTCCCGCCGCCGCAGCAGCCGCATCATCACCACCATGCCCTGGTGCCCGCGCACCGTCACCGGCGCGGCGGGCAGCGCCCCGCACACCTCGCACACCGACCCGGGGACGGGCGGGTACGGCGCCCCGGGCTGCTGGTACGGGTACGCGGGATACGGGGAATGCGGGTACGGCGTACTCAACGGTGGCCTCTCCAGGGGGACATGCCGGAACGGATCAGCACCCTACTCGGCGAGCTGCGGGGGCAGCGGTGCCGCGTGCGTCACGATCAGACCCGACACCGCCCGGGTCAGCGCCACGTACAGCCGCCGCAGTCCGGTGCGTTCGTCCGGCTCGCCGTCCACCACGGCCCGCGGCTCGTCCAGCACCACGTAGTCGTACTCCAGACCCTTGGCGAGCGAGGCCGGGACCAGGGTCAGCCGGGTCTCGCGGGTGGTCTCCTCGCCGGGCGCCAGGTAGGAGATCCCGGCGGCCGTCAGGGCCTCGGCCAGCTCCGGGATCCGGGCGTCGGCGGCGATCAGACCCGTCGAGCCCTCGTTGCGCAGCAGCCGCGCGCAGGCGTCGACCACATCGGCCGCCCCGGCCGCCGTACGCACCTCGAAGAAACCGGGGTTCTCCCGGACCGAGGCGACCGGGGTCAGCCCGGGCGCGATGTGCGGCAGCAGCCGGGAGGCGTACGCGATGACGTCCGTCGGCACGCGGAAACCGGCCGTCAGCTCCTCCACCGCACCCTCCGGCTTGCCCAGGTGCGCGAGCGCCTCCGCCCAGCTGCGGGTCGCCCACGGGGTCGTGCCCTGCGCCAGGTCGCCCAGCACGGTGGCGCTGCCGGTGCTGCAGCGGCGGCCGACGGCCCGGTACTGCATGGGGGACAAATCCTGCGCCTCGTCCAGCACCACGTGCCCCAGCGAGTGCGTGCGCTGGATCAGATCGGCCGCCTCGTCGATCAGCACGGCGTCCGCCGCCGACCACTTGGCCGACTTCACGCTGCGCGCCGGCCTGGTCCACAGGATCGTCTTCTGCTCGTCCTCGTCCAGGATCCCCGCGGCGTGCTCGGCGAGGAACTCCGCGTCCGACAGCAGCCGCAGCACCAGTTTCGCCGGGTCCACGGCCGGCCAGATCGCCTTCACGGCCGCCTTCACCGCGCTGTTGCGGGCCACCGCGTCCTGCACCCGGTCGTCCGGGGCCTCCCCGGCCTGCTCCATCCGCACCAGCACCGCGTGCGCGATGCGCTGCGGCAGCGCCTCCCGGGCCGCGCCGTAACGGATGTCCCGGGCCAGCAACTCGGCGACGATCTCCTCCAGTTCGTACGCCGGGATCCGCCAGCGCCGGGAGCCGCGCACGACCACCACCGGCTCGGTGGGCGGGGTCACGTGCGCGTACAGGGCCCGCCGGAGCACCTCGGCCATCCGGGCGTCGCCCTTGACGATCGCGGCGGCGGCCTCGTCCGTGCCGCGCACCTCCACATGGGCGACCAGGTCGTCCACCGTCGCCTGCCGCACGGTCAGCTCGCCCAGCGCGGGCAGCACCTGCTCGATGTAGTGCAGGAAGGACCGGTTCGGCCCGATGACCAGGGTGCCGGTGCGGGCCAGCCGCTCCCGGTGGGCGTACAGCAGATACGCGACCCGGTGCAGGCCGACGGCCGTCTTCCCGGTGCCCGGACCACCCTGCACACAGACCGTCCCGGACAGGCCGGACCGGACGATCTCGTCCTGCTCCGGCTGGATGGTGGCGACGATGTCCCGCATCGGGCCCACGCGCGGCCGTTCGATCTCCTGCTGGAGCAGCTTGCTGGTGGCGGCGGCCTCCGCCGGGTCGGACAGGTGCTCGTCCTCGTACGCGGTCAGGTCGCCGCCGGTGTAGCCGAAGCGCCGGCGCAGCCCGACGTCCATGGGGTTCTTCTTCGACGCCCGGTAGAACGGCTGCGACACCGGTGCGCGCCAGTCGATGACCATGGGGTCGCCGTCGGCGTCGTGCACATGCCGCCGCCCGATGTAGAACCGCTCGCCCCCGGCGCCCTCGGCCCGCTCGGCGCCCGGCGCGTGCAGGTAGTCCAAGCGGCCGAAGAACAGGGGGGTGTCGCTGAGGTCGGCCAGCGCCTTGATGCGCTCGTCGATCTGGCGGGAGAGGACCTGGGCGTTGACCCAGTTCGCGGCGACGTCCTGGATGTCGAGCGCCTCCACGTCCTCGCGCATGGCGCGCAGGGCGGCACGGGAGGCGGCGAGGTGGGCGCGCTCCCGGGCCAGGGGGTCGTCGAGCGGGTCGTGCGGGTCGGGGACGGGCGTGGACAAGGGGGTGCCTCCGGTGGGCCTGCTGCGTGGGCGTGGGCGTGGCTTCGACGGTGTCGTCCGGTTTCCGGCCGGACGACGGCACTCCGGGAGGGAGGCGGGCAAGGGCGGAGATCTTAGGCGGGGTGCCGGGAAACGTCCAACGGATTTCCGGGCCCCGGCCGTTCCGGGCCCTGGCCGTTCCGGGCCCTGGCCGTTCCGGGTCCCGGCCGTTCCGGGTCCCGGCCGATCCGGGTCCGCGCGTCCCCTAGGGGGCAGAGGCCGCTTGGTCTCAGGGGTGGCCTCCACCCGGGGGCCTACGCGGGGCGGCCGAAAACTCTACCCGGGGGCCGATGTGCCGGAGGTGGGCGGCGATCCACCATGGGGACATGAGCGCAGCGACCCTCACTTCCGCCCTTTTCCGGCCGCCGTCCGGCGCCACCGCCCTGGACGGCACCCACCACCACCCGCTGGGCAACGCCCTGCGCGCCGTCAAGGTGTTCGCCGAGGCCGCGTTCAGCGTCGTCATCCTCGGCGAGTACGGCGAGTACGGCGAGGAAGCGGGCATACGCCGCAGATGACGACATAGGGTCGGCTCCGTGCGGAAACGGACGGCCCTGATCCTGCTCGCCCTCTCCCTCGCCTCCTTCGGCACGCTCTGCGCCCTGCGCGGCGCGCCCATGGCCGACCTCCTCGTCTACCGCGCCGAGGGCGCCGCCGTGGCCCACGGCACCGACCTGTACGGCTTCACCGCCACCGAGTGGCGGCTCCCCGCGACCTACCCGCCCTTCGCCGCGATCCTGTTCGTCCCGGCGGCCTGGCTCCCCGTTCCCCTCCTGAAAACGGCGTTCCTCGCGGCCAACGTGCTCCTGCTCGCCGTCCTCGTCGTCCTGTCCGCCCGCCTGGCCCGGCGCACCCCGGCCCCGCCCGTGGTCTGCGCCGCCACCGCCCTCGCCCTCTGGCTCGAACCGGTCTTCCAGACCCTGCTGTTCGGGCAGGTCAACCTGGCCGTCGCCTGCCTGACCCTGTGGGACCTGACCCGGCCCCCCGGCGCCCGGTGGGCGGGAGCGGCCCTGGGGATCGCGGCCGGGATCAAGCTCACCCCGGCCGTGTTCGTGGCCTGGCTGCTGCTGCGCGGCCGGATACGTGAGGCGGCGACCGCGCTCGCGGCCTTCGCGGGGACGGTCGCGTTCGGTGCCGTGCTGCTGCCCTCGGCGAGCGTCTCCTTCTGGACCCGGCGGCTGTGGGAGACCGGCCGGGTCGGCAAGGCCTGGATCGTGGACAACCAGTCCCTCCAGGGGCTGATCGCGCGGATGCTCGGCGATCCCGCGCCGGGCCTCGGCTGGGTGCTGCCGGCGCTGGGCACCGGTGCCGTCGGCCTGTGGCTCGCGGCGCGCGCCCGGCAGGAGCGGCACGGCATCCTGCTCACCGCGTGCACGGCCCTGCTGGTCTGCCCGATCAGCTGGTCCCACCACTGGGTGTGGTGCGTGCCGCTGCTCGCGGTGCTGCTCGGCGACGGCCACCGGTGGGCGGCGGCCGCCACGGCGGCGGTCTTCACCGCCCGCACGCTGTGGCTCGTCCCGCACGCGGGCGACCGGGACCTGCACCTGCCGTGGTGGCAGCAGCCGGCGGCGTCCCCGTACCCGCTGCTGGTGCTCGTCCTGCTGGCGGGGGCGGCGGTGGCCCGCCGCCCGGGGCGTCAGGCCGCGCCCTCCGCCAGGATCTCGTCGGCGTCCAGGATCCGGTAGGCGTAGCCCTGCTCGGCCAGGAACCGCTGCCGGTGCGCGGCGAAGTCCTGGTCGATGGTGTCGCGGGCGACCACCGAGTAGAAGTGCGCCTGGTGGCCGTCGGCCTTGGGGCGCAGCACCCGGCCGAGCCGCTGGGCCTCCTCCTGCCGGGAGCCGAAGGTGCCGGACACCTGGATGGCGACCGTGGCCTCGGGCAGGTCGATGGAGAAGTTCGCGACCTTCGACACCACCAGCACGCTGATCTCGCCCTCACGGAAGGCGTCGAAGAGCTTCTCGCGCTGGGCGTTGGAGGTCTCCCCCTTGATGACAGGAGCGTTCAGATGCTCACCCAGCTCGTCCAGCTGGTCGATGTACTGGCCGATGACCAGGACCTGCTGCCCCGCGAACCGGCGCACGATCGCCTCGGTGACCTTCCGCTTGGTGGCGGTGGTCGCGCAGAAGCGGTACTTCTCCTCCGCCTCGGCCGTCGCGTACGCCAGCCGCTCGGAGTCGGTCAGGTTCACCCGGACCTCGACGCAGTCGGCGGGCGCGATGTAGCCCTGCGCCTCGATCTCCTTCCACGGCGCGTCGAACCGCTTGGGCCCGATGAGGGAGAACACGTCCGACTCCCGGCCGTCCTCGCGCACCAGGGTGGCCGTGAGCCCCAGCCGGCGGCGCGCCTGGAGGTCGGCGGTGAACTTGAAGACGGGCGCGGGCAGCAGATGCACCTCGTCGTAGACGATCAGCCCCCAGTCCCGGGAGTCGAACAGCTCCAGGTGCGGGTAGACGCCCTTCCGCTTGGTCGTCAGCACCTGGTAGGTGGCGATGGTGACCGGCCGGATCTCCTTCTTGGTGCCGCTGTACTCGCCGATCTCGTCCTCGGTCAGCGAGGTCCGCTTCACCAGCTCGTGCTTCCACTGCCGGGCGGAGACGGTGTTGGTGACGAGGATCAGCGTGGTCGACTTCGCCTGGGCCATGGCCCCGGCGCCGACCAGCGTCTTCCCGGCGCCGCAAGGGAGGACGACCACACCGCTGCCGCCGTGCCAGAAGTTCTCCACGGCCTGCTTCTGGTAGGGGCGCAGCGCCCAGCCGTCCTCCAGCAGCTCGATGGGGTGCGCCTCGCCGTCGACGTAGCCGGCGAGGTCCTCGGCCGGCCAGCCCAGCTTCAGCAGCGTCTGCTTGATCTGCCCGCGCTCGGAGGGGTGCACGACGACCGTGTCGGGGTCGATCCGGGCGCCGACCAGCGGGGCGATCCGCTTGGACTTCAGGACCTCCTCCAGCACCGGCCGGTCGGTGGTGGTCAGGACGAGTCCGTGCGCGGGGTGCTTGGAGAGGGTGAGCCGGCCGTAGCGGTCCATCGTCTCGGCGATGTCCACGAGCAGCGCGTGCGGCACGGGGTACCGGCTGTACTCCACCAAGGCGTCCACGACCTGCTCGGCGTCGTGCCCGGCGGCGCGCGCGTTCCACAGGCCGAGCGGGGTGACCCGGTAGGTGTGGATGTGCTCGGGCGCCCGCTCCAGCTCGGCGAAGGGCGCGATGGCCCGCCGGCAGTCGTCGGCCCGTTCGTGGTCGACTTCCAGCAGCAGGGTCTTGTCGGACTGGACGATCAGTGGACCATTCACGCGCGGCACACCCTTTCCACAACGGCCAAACGTCCAGTGTGCCTCATCGAGCGGGTTTGTCCCGGGGCCGTGCGCTGTGCAACCCCGTCCCGTCCCCGTGGGTCTACGCCTGCGACGGGGGCCGAGGGGAGGGCGTGGAATGGCAGCGGTCAGATGGGCGACCGGCGCGGGGGCCGTGGTGGTGCTGGTGGGCAGCGGTGTCTGGGCCATGCGGCCGGGCCAGGTCGATGCCCGGCTGTGGGAGGAGGTTCGGCCGGTGATCGAGGCCCGGCTGGCGGCGGAGCAGCGGGGCACCGGGTACGGCGAGGAGGTGCCCGCGCTGGACGCGCACTGGTTCTGCCGGGCCGAGCCGGTCGGCCTGGAGCGGCACGGGGACGAGGTCCGGGCGGGCGTCGACACGCTGTGCGTCGAGTACGGGGTGCGCGACGGCGGCCTGGTGGAGTGCGGCGGCGGACGGGTCCCGCAGGTGCTGCGGCTGGCGCGGGCCGCCGACGGCCGCTACCGGGTGGTCTCCCGCGAGCAGGCTCCCGACGGCGCGGGTCACGCGGACTGGACCGAGTCCCACTTCGGCCGCCGCACGCTCGCCCTGCGCGACGAGATCTCCTCCACCCCCTTGGAGGAAGCGGCCCGCACCCGCTACGGCCTGCGCGAGGACACTCCGGTCGGGGACTGCTGAGGGGGGACGGGCGCGGCCGGGGGCCACGGGTTCGCCCGTACGGGGCGGGAGGGGGCCCGGCCGGGCTCGTGGGGTCGGCGCGCCGGCCGGGCCTGCGGGGCGCGGCTGCCACGTGCGGAGCGTGCGGCGGGGTTGCCCGGCTCGGTGGGTGGGCCGGGTGCGCCGGCCGCGGGCCGCCGGGGCGGACGCGCCGACGGCAGGGACCCGGGCGGGCGGGGCGTCGATGGGGGCGGCTCAGTCCTCCGCCAGTTCGGCCACCCCCGTGATCCGGTGCAGGGGGTACGTCCGGATCTCGTCCGCCGTGTGGTCGTACGCCGTGACGAAGCCGCCCTCCACCCGGACCGGCGAGATGACCCGCTGGCTGGCGGCGCCCTCGGCGTTGACGTAGCCGATCCACAGGGAGTCGCCGGTCAGGACGGCGGCCTGCACGGTGGCCAGGGTCTCGGCGGAGGAGGTGCGGGGCAGCTCGCCGCCCGCCAGGGGCTCGCCGACGGGCTTGCGCGGGGTGGTGGCGGCCAGATCACCGGCCCGGATCGCGCGGATCGCCGCCGTGAGCAGCGTGGCGTCGGGCACCGGCGGCCCGTCCGGCACCGGCTCGGGCGCGGTGCGCGGCGGGCTCCGGTGCGCGTGGGCGCGGGCGATCAGCACATCGCCCTCGGCGGACTCGGCGGCGGGCGCGTAGCCCATCGCGCGCAGCCCCTCCAGCAGCGTCGCCGGGTCGGTCGGCGCGGCCAGCACGGTCGGGGCGAGGCGGCGCAGTCGCAGGGCGGCGGCGCGCTTGTCGGCGAGGATCTCGTTCAGCAGGGCGTCGTCGTCGCAGCGGACGTATGCCGAGGCGGCGCCGACCCGCAGATGGCCGTGCCTGCGGGCCACGTCGTCGATCAGATAGGCGAGCGGCTGCGGTACGGGGGTGCGGGAGTGCTCGGTGAGGAAGGCGTGCAGGTCGGCGGCGGTCCGGCCGGCGTCCAGGGCCCGGCGGACGGACGCCGGGGTGAACCGGTACACGGTTGCCCCGCCCTTGGACTCCACGTCCGCGAGCACGCCCAGCATGTCCGCGAGCGGGCGTCGCAGCGGGCCGGGGGCGACCGCCGTCAGGTCGGCCTGGAGCAGCACGTGGTCCAGGGGCTCGGGCAGCAACGGCGCGAGCAGCCGCGCCGCCTCGGCCCCCGCGACGGCCTGCTCGGGCCCGGACAGCGGCACGAGCCGGTCGGGGACCCGGTGGCGATGCACGGGGAGCTTGTCCCCGGGACCATCGGCGGCGGGGTGACCGGGGGCATCGGAGGCGGGGTGACCGGAGGCGCCGGTCCCGGTCGTGCCGGCCCGCGTGGCTGCGGCACCAGGTCCGGCGCCGGGAGACGATCCCGTTCCCGGGGCCTCGGCCGCCGAGGGGCCGGAATGGGCGGCGGGGGGAGCTCCCAGCAGTGCGCGCCCCTGGGAGGAGAGGGCGCCCCGGCCGGTCAGGCCCAGCAGTTCCGCCTCCGACAGGGTCCAGCGGGCCAGCCGGGTCCGCAGGTCCTCCTCGCCCTCCCGCCGGCCCTCCTCGCCGTCCCGCCGGCCGCCCCGCAGCGGACGCTCCCAGCGCAGCCGGGCCAGCACCGACTCGGTGTCCGGTGCGGCACCCGCCGCCAGCCCGGCCAGCAGGGACAGCACCCGGTGCCGTACCTCGGGCGCGGCGGACCGGTCGAGCCCCGGCCCGAGCGCCGACAGCGTCCGGTCCTTGGCGTCCCGGCCGCCGACCAGCCCCGGGGTCCGGGTGGCCGCCAGCCACGCCTGGGCGAGCCGGACCCAGCGCTCGGCCGGAGGCTGCTCCAGCCACTCGTCGTAGGCGGGGGTGGCCGCGTACCGCTCGTCGGCCTCGCCGTCGGAGGCGATCAGCCCGGCCGCGTACGCCAGTTCCACCCAGAAGGCGGCGACCGGCTCGGAGACGTCCAGGGCCACGGCCGTCCGCTTCAGGTCGCGGACGCTCAGCCCGCCCGCCCGCAGCACGGCCGGGCCGCCCTCGTCCCACTCCTTCAGCAGTTCCTCCACCGTGGCCAGCGCGGTGTACGCCTGCCCGGCCGCGGTGGCGTCCACCACCCGCGGGCTGTGCGTCGCGGCCGGTACCACGGCGGGCGGCAGCGGCTCGGTGACCCGGTGGGCGCGGCCGGCGCGCAGATGCAGCGCGACCTCGCGGGGCAGCACGACCGTGCCGGGCGCGGTCGGCAGCAGCAGACCACGGTCCAGCAGCCAGCGCAGATGCGCCGCCGGATCCGCGGTGACCTGCCCGTACGGCGGCCCCCACACCAGCCGGGACAGCACCTCGCGGGCGGCCTCCGGGGCCTGTGCGAGCAGCCGGGCCAGCTTCTTGCGGTGGGTGAACAGGGCGGTCAGCGCGGCCACGGCGGACACCGAGTCGTGCGTCGACGGCAGCCCGGCCGTCGTCACGATCTCCTGGATCCGCCCCGGAGACATGCCCGAGGTGGCCTCCTGCACGGTCGGCCCGAGCCCGGTCGGGGACGGGTGCTGCGGCGAGGGGGCCAGCACCTCGCGGGCGGTCCGCACCAGCCGCAGCCGGTCGTCCCCGCCCCACACCAGCGCCTGTTCGCGCAGGGTGTGAAGGGCCCGCGGCAGCGCGCCGGCCACGACGGGGTCGCCCGCGTCCCCGGCCATCAGTCCGAGCAGGGTGTCGTACGACGCCGGGTCCGGGGCGACGGCCAGCGCCTCGGCGGTCTGGAGCGCGAACCGGTCCAGCCGCTCCAGGGCGCGCAGCACCGACGCACGGGTGCCGGCGCGCGTGGCGAGCTGGGTGAGATCGGTGGGCACGGGGGTGACGAGGTCCGGGCGGCTGCGCAGCAGCGCGGCGAGGGAGGAGTCGTCCCGCGCGCGCAGTGCCTCCGCGAGGGACCGAGGGGCTGAGTGGGCCTCGGGGCTCATCCGGTCAACGTTAGCGGACAACCATATGCCGAGGGCATCCACCGGGAAGCGGTACCGTCCCTCCCGGGGTTTCAAGTCGGCGCACCCCGGAGGGGTTCCGTGGGGATCGAGAGCGATCAGGTCGTCTACGAGTATCTGAGCCGCGTCGGTGACATCGCCCAGCAGCGGCAGCTGCCGTCGGCGACACGCATGCGGCTCGTGTCGGAGCTGCGCAACGAGATCGACCGGCACCGGGCGAAGGCGACGGTGGACTCGCCGGCCGCCGTCCGCCGCATCCTGGACCGCCTGGGCAGCCCGGACGAGGTGGTCACGGCGGCGGGCACGGCCGGCGGTGCCCCGCAGCCGCCCGCCACCGCCGTACCGGCCCAGCCCTCCGCCGAGGAGCAGGCGCCCCGGCGGGAGCGGCCCAGGGGACTGCGCCGGGCCGTACCGCGCCCGCGCCCGGCCGAGCCCGAGCCGCCCGCCGCGGCACCGGCCGGGGCGGCCCCGCCGCACCTCGCCCCCGCGCACGAACTCGGCGACGGCTCGGCACCGCCCGACTGGTGGCGGGTACGCGGTCCGGTGGCGGACGCCGACCCGGTGCCGGGGTTCGTCGGCGGGGTGGAGATCCCGGAGCTGCTCAAACGTCCTCCGCGGGAGGCCGGGCCGGCCACCGCCGACGCCGGGACCGAGGCCGTGCCGGGGGCCAAGGCCCCCTCGGGGACCGAGGCCACGCCGGGAACCGAGCCGGGGCCCGCCCCGCGCCGCCGGCTGGGCGGACTGCTGCCGGCCCGCGGCAAGACCGCCCCGGCCGAGGCTGCCGGGGCTGCCGGGGCTTCCGGGGCCGCCGCCCGTGGGCCGCTGTCCGGCTGGTCCAATCCCCTTCTGCTGCTGGCCGCCGCCGCGCTGGTCGCCGGCGCCGTCCTCGGCAACTGGTTCGCCCTGCTCCTCGGCTGGGCCATCGCCTACGGCTCCCGGCGGCTGACCCCCGCGGAGACCAAGTGGGCCGTGATGATCCTGCCCGGCGCGGCGGTCGCGGCCGGTCTGCTCTGGCTGTGGGGCCGCACCGACGGCCGCTGGGGCACCCCGATTCCGCAGGGCCACATGAGCGACGCGATCGGCGAGACCTGGCCGTGGGTGGTCCGGGGCGCGGCGGTGGCCTCGGCGCTGTACCTGGTGTGGCGCTCACAGCGGAAGGGGTAGCGCCTGGGCGGTGACGGCCAAGCCGCGGCGTGCCCGCATGGGGGCGCGGGGAACCGCGCGACCAGCCACCCGTGGACCCGCGCACGGCGCACGCCAGCCGCCCGCACGGCGCGGACCGGCCCCACCCGCCCGCACCCGGCGATCCACAGCCGCCCACAATGGCGCGGACCCGCCCGGGCCCGCCCGTCCGCACCCGGCAGAATGTCCCCCATGGCCTCCACCCTGACCGTCGGTTTCGACCTGGACATGACCCTCATCGACTCCCGCCCGGGCATCCGCGCCTGTTACCGCGCCCTGGCGGAGCGAACCGGCACGTTCATCGACGCCGATCTGGCGGTGACCCGGCTCGGCCCGCCGCTCGTGGAGGAGCTGGCCCACTGGTTCCCGCCGGAGCGGGTGCCCGAGATGGCCGAGGTGTACCGGGCGATGTACCCCTCCATAGCCATCGCCGCGTCGGCCGCGATGCCCGGCGCCCGGGAGGCGGTGGACGCGGTGCGCGCGGCCGGCGGGCGGACGATGGTGGTGACGGCGAAGTACGAGCCGAACGCCAAGCTGCACCTGTCCCACCTCGGCATCGAGCCGGACGTGGTCGTCGGCGACCTGTGGGCCGAGCAGAAGGCGGAGGCGCTGCGCGAGTACGGCGCGTCCGTGTACGTCGGCGATCACGTCGGAGACGTCCGCGGGGCCCGCGCCGCGGGTGCGTACTCGGTCGCCGTCGCGACCGGGCCGTGCCCGGCCGAGGAGCTGGACGCGGCCGGCGCGGACGTCGTCCTGACCGGTCTGACCGCCTTCCCGGAATGGCTGGACGGCTACCGCGAGGCGCCCGGGGCGGCCTCCCGCGCCTGACGCCGTCCGGCGGTGACCGAGCGCAGCACACCGGCACCGGCGACGAGGAATCCGACGGCCATGAGCATGCTCAGACCGAACATGTAGGTCGGAAAAGGCTTCGCCCCGAGGAACAGCGGGGCCACCGTGACCAGGGTGGCCACCGCCCCGAGGAAGAAGACGACGGCACCGGCCCGGATCAGTCGGTCACCGGGCGCGGCGGAATTCGCTTGGGTTTTGTCACGCACCGGACCAGGGTAGTTCCCTGCGCGAGAGAACAACCGGGGGACGTCTTGTCACCCGCCCGAAGACCATTAGCCTTGGTATCGGCGGGTCATGGTCGACCCGCTCTAGTGCTATCAAGAGCAGTTTCCGAAGTAGTTTTCCCAACGAGTACGAGGACGAGGACAGACGTGCCTACCGGCAAGGTCAAGTGGTTCAACAGCGAGAAGGGCTTCGGCTTTCTCTCCCGCGACGACGGCGGTGACGTCTTCGTCCATTCCTCGGTTCTCCCCGCCGGAGTCGACTCACTCAAGCCGGGACAGCGCGTGGAGTTCGGGGTCGTCGCCGGTCAGCGCGGTGACCAGGCGCTGTCGGTGAACGTGCTCGACCCGACGCCCTCGGTCGCCGCCGCCCAGCGCAAGAAGCCGGACGAGCTGGCGTCGATCGTGCAGGATTTGACGACCCTTCTCGAGAACATCACCCCGATGCTGGAGAAGGGCCGTTACCCGGAGAAGGCCTCCGGCAAGAAGATCGCCGGCCTGCTCCGCGCGGTCGCCGACCAACTGGACGTCTGACCCGGCCCGGACTCCCTCAGGGGAAGTCCAGCGCCCTCGGGCCGAGGGGCGGCAGCAGCCCCTCGGCCGCCGCACGGGTGAGCAGCCCGCGGACCGCCGCGTAGCCGTCCTCGCCGAGGTCCGCCGTGAACTCGTTGACGTACAGCCCGATGTGCTGGTCGGCGACGGCCGGGTCCATCTCCTGGGCGTGCGCCATGACGTACGGGCGGGAGACCTCCGGGTCGTCCCAGGCCATGCGCACGGACGTACGGATCGATTCGGCCAGCCGGGTGAGCGTCTCCGCGCCCAGCGACCGCCGGGCGATGATCGCGCCCAGCGGGATCGGCAGCCCGGTGGTCCGCTCCCAGTGCTCGCCCATGTCGGCGAGCTTGTGCAGCCCGTAGCCCTGGTACGTGAACCGGGCCTCGTGGATGACCAGGCCCGCGTCCACCTTGCCGTCCCGCACGGCCGGCATGATCTCGTGGAACGGCATGACCACGATCTCGCCGACCCCGCCGGGCAGGGTGTCCGCGGCCCAGAGCCGGAACAGCAGGTAGGCGGTCGACCTCTCGCTCGGCACCGCGACCGTACGGCCCGTCAAGTCGGTCTCTGCTTCCCGGGTGAGCACCAGCGGTCCGCAGCCCCGTCCCAGCGCGCCGCCGCACGGCAGCAGCGCGTACTCGTCGAGGACGTACGGCAGCACGGCGTACGACACCTTCAGCACGTCCAGCTCGCCGCGCTCGGCCATGCCGTTGGTGATGTCGATGTCGGCGAACGTCACGTCCAGCGCGGGCGCGCCGGGCACCCGGCCGTGGGCGAGGGCGTCGAAGACGAAGGTGTCGTTCGGGCAGGGGGAGTACGCGATCGGCAGGGACCGCTGCTCACTGGTGGTCATGTGGGTTCCAACTCTCCAATGCGGGCGCCAGCTTCCCGAAGCCCTCGGTGAGGGCGGCGAGGGCGTCACCGATGCGCCAGGCGGCGCGGTCCCGGGGCCCCACCGGGTTGGAGACGGCGCGGATCTCCAGCACGGGCACCCCGTGCGCGGCGGCGGCCTCCGCCACCCCGAACCCCTCCATGCCCTCGGCGAGCGCGCCGGGATGCCGGGTCCGCAGGGCGGCGGCGCGGGCGGCGGTGCCGGTCACCGTGGAGACGGTCAGGACGGTGCCGGTACGGGCGCCGAGGGCCTCGGCGGCGACTCGTACGGCTGAATCCGGCGGGCGGTGGGTGACGGTCCCGAAGCCGAGTTCGGTGACCGGGAGGAAACCGTCGGCGGTCTCGGCGCCCAGATCGGCCGCCGTGATCGCGTCGGCGACGACGAGCGAGCCGACGGGCGCGTCGGGCTGGAAGCCGCCGCCGATCCCGGCCGAGACGACCAGGCCGTAGGGCCGGCCGGCCAGTGCGGCGGCGGTCAGCGCGGCGGCGGTGGAGGCGGCGGCGAGCGCCGGTCCGACGCCGGCGGCGAGCAGGTCCCAGCCCGCGCCGGTACGGCACAGGGCCGCGCCCGGCAGCCGTACCTCCTCGGCCGGCGCGGGCAGCGCCTTCGCCACCGCGTCCCGCTCGACGGGGACCGCGGTGGCGACGAGCACGGGAGCGGGGGGCGTGGTCAGCCCTCGGCCTTCTTCAACTCGTCGGCGTTCTTCAGCTTGAAGGACCACATGCCCTTGTTCGCCTTCTGGCCCATCTGGATCGTGAGCGTGTTGGTCTCGCCCTGCGTGCCGTACTGGGCGCTGAAGAACGCGCCGCTCGGGATCGTGCGGTACGTGTTCTTGCTGGGCTCGGTGAACGGGCGGCCGTTGACCAGGACGAACCAGCCCTCGTCCGCGATCTTCGGGTCGACGCCGATGCGGACCTGTGCGTCCTGGCCGACCTCGATCGACTTCACGTCGTCGGAGTTCTTGACGCAGTCCTTCAGCGAGTCGGCGGTCAGCTTGTCGCCGTCGTTGTAGCAGAGGGCCTCGGAGTTGACCGAGTTCCCGCCGACGGTGATCGTCGCGACGGGGGTCGGCTTGTCACAGGCCGACAGGACGAGCAGTCCGGCGGAAACGGCGCCGGCAACGGCGACGGCGCGGCGGCGTCGCACAGCGGATTGCAGCGTGGTCATGGCCGAAGGCTATCGGGCGGCCCGAGCCGTCCGCCCACGTGGGGTACGGCGTGCCCGGTTCGTTACGCCACGTGCGCCGGCGGCCGGTTCGTCGGATCGGATGTGCCGGACGGCCGGTTCGTCAGGTCGCGCGTGCCGGGCAGCCGCCGCCCCGGGCCGAGGCGAGCAGCCCGCGCAGGGTGGTCAGCCAGCCGGCGGCCACGAAGACGGCGCCGACCAGCAGCCCCACCGTGCCGTCCAGCGGCATCACGATGCCCACCGCGCCGCCGAACACCCACGCCATCTGCAACAGCGTCTCCGAGCGGGCGAACGCCGAGGTGCGCACCGCCTCCGGCACGTCCCGCTGGATCAGCGCGTCCAGCGCCAGCTTGCCCAGCGCCTGCGCGCACCCGGCGACCGCCGCGAGAAAGGCCACCGGGAACACCCCGAAGAACAGGCCGCCGAGCACCGCCACGCCGAGCACCACCGCGACGACGGTCACGATGATGATCTCCGGGGCGCGGGACCTGAGCCAGGCGCCCACGGCCGTCCCCAGCGCGTTGCCCGCGCCCGCCGCGACGCCCACGATGCCGAGCGAGACCGCCGCGCTCTGCCCGGCCAGCGGATGCTCGCGCAGCAGGAAGGCCAGGAAGAAGATCAGGAAGCCGGACAGACAGCGCAAGGAGGCGTTGGCGCCGAGCGCGTAGGTGACGGCGGGCCCGACCGAACGCAGCCCCGGCCGTCTGGCCCGCTCCCCGGGCGGACGCCGGGTGCCGGCCGCGAGCAGCGCCACGTCCTCGCCCTTGGCCGAGTCCACCTTGGGCGGCAGGGAGAACGACAGAAACGTCCCGGCAGCGAAGATCACGAAGGCGCCGTACAGCGGCCAGGGATCGCCGAGCGCGTGCAGCCCGGCCGCCACCGGCGCGGCGGCCCCGGTGGCCAGCAGCCCGGCGAGGGTGACCCGGGAGTTGGCCTTCACCAGCGAGAAGCCCCGTGGCAGCAGCCTCGGCACGACGGCACTGCGGATGACGCCGTACGCCTTGGAGGCCACCAGCACGCCCAGCGCGGCCGGATACAGCTCCAGCGCGCCGCTCGCCACCGCCCCCGAGATGACCAGCGCGAGCAGCGCCCGCGCCAGCATCGCGCCCGCCATCGCGGCCCGCCGCCCGTGCGGCAACCGGTCCAGGAGCGGTCCGATGACGGGGGCGAGCACGGTGAACGGGGCCATGGTGATGGCGAGATACAGCGCGACCCGGCCGCGCGCCTCGTCGGTGGGCACGGAGAAGAACACGGTCGACGCCAGCGCCACGGTGACCATGACGTCCCCGGCGCCGTTCACCGCGTGCAGCTCGATCAGCTTGCCGAGGCCCGACTCGCCCGCGCCGTGCGCGTGCGTGGCCCTGCGGATCCCGCGCGCCGTGCCGGTGACCGGAAGGTGCAGGGCACGGCCGACCGCGCGGACGGCCCCGCCCACCCGGCCCGAACCGCCGCCCCGACCACTCGCCTTGCCCGTGGCTGCCACGACGTTCATAGTGCCCCGGGAGCGGGCCGGATAGTGCGGTACGGCACGGACGGCGGCGTACGGCGTGAGGGAGCGGCGGACGGTGCGGGGGCCGGGTACGGACCGGGTGGGAAATTGCACGAATCCCGCCCGGTGTAGCGTGCCTGTCTCAGCCATAACGCAGAATGGATGGCAGAGGTGCGCCCGGGCGCGCGGATGCAGACGTCGATGCGGTCCCCAGGTCCGCTCCGTAGGCGAAACCGCCGGAGGCAGCCGCACTCGACGAGACGGCGTAGGAGAGAAGCGATACCTGTGAGCGCAGCGACAACGCGAAGCCGCACCCCCGACCGCCTGTGCGCCGAGGCCGTCGACCTCGCCCGCGCCGCCGCCGAGGAGGCCGCCGCGCCCGGGGTGATCGGTGAGCACACGGGCCTGGTGTCGGAGGGTGACCGCGTTGTCACGCACTTCTTCGAGTGCAAGGAGCTGGGCTACCGGGGCTGGCGCTGGGCGGTGACGGTCGCCCGCGCCTCCCGCGCCAAGATCGTCACGCTCGACGAGGTCGTCCTGCTGCCCGGCCCCGACGCCCTCCTCGCCCCCGAGTGGGTGCCGTGGAGCGAACGCCTGCGCCCCGGCGACCTCGGCCCCGGCGACCTGCTCCCCACCGACCAGGACGACCTGCGCCTGGAGCCCGGCTACACCGGTGACGAGGAGCCGCCGCCCAACTCGGTGGTCTCCGAGGAGATGCGGGAACTGGCCGAGGCGGAGGACGCCGACGTCACCCCCGGCACCCCGGCCGTCCAGCCGGCGACGCCCTCCCGGGGCACGATCGCGTCCGTCGCCGAGGAACTGGGCCTGCGCCGTGCGCGGGTGCTGTCCCGCTACGGCCTGCGCATCGCCGCCGACCGCTGGGAGGAGGAGTTCGGCCCGAAGTCCCCCATGGCCCAGGCGGCCCCCGCCACCTGTGTGTCCTGCGGCTTCCTCGCCCGCATCGGAGGCTCCCTCGGCCAGGCCTTCGGCGTCTGCGCCAACGAGTTCTCCCCGGCGGACGGCCGGGTGGTCTCCCTGTCCTACGGCTGCGGCGGCCACTCGGAGGCGGCGGTCATGCCCAAGCCCCCGCAGCCCGCCGCGCCGGTCATCGACGAGACCCGGGTCGACCCCTTCCCGCTCCGCCCGGCCCGTGACTCCGGCTCGGTCCCGGAGACCGGCGACGACGAGACGGCGGAGCTGGGCCACTCCTGAACGGCGGCCTCCGCTGCCAGACTGCCCCGGTGATCATCAGAACGGCGCAGGAACAGGACCTTCCCGGCTTCCTCGGGCTGGCGGCCCAGGTGGAGCACTGGTTCGGGCCCATGGTGGCGGACCCCGGCTTCACCCGGGCCGTACGGCAGAGCATCGGCACGGGTACGGCGCTGGTGGCGTCGGAGGAGTCCTCCTCCGGTCTCCTCGGCGCCGTCCTCTTCGGCGCGGCCCCGCCGGTCCACCATGTGCACTGGCTGGTCGTCTCGGACGGGGCGCGGGGGCGGGGCGTCGGGAGCGCGCTGCTGTCGGACGCGTTCCGCAGATGGGTCCGCGGGCCGGCCACCGTGGAGGTGGTCACGTTCGGCGCGGACCACCCCGGTGCGGTGGCCAGTGGGGCGCGCGTGTTCTACGAGCGGCTCGGCTTCACTCCGGCCGAGCCGGCGGCCCCCGGTCCGGAGGGCGGCTCCCGGCAGGTGTACCGCCGCCACGTCCCCTGAGCCGAGCCGCACCTCGGCCCACACGGTCTTGCGGGGCGCGGGCCCAGGCGTGGTGCCCCAGCGGTCCGCGAACGCGTCCACGAGCAGCAGCCCGCGCCCGGAGTCGGCGTCCGGCGCGGGACGGGTCCGCTCCGGCAGCCGGTCACCCCGTATGTCGGTCACCTCGATCCGCAGCACGTCCCCTACGGGGTACAGCGTCAGCCGGAAGTCCCGCCCGGCTGTGCGGCCGTGGACGACGGCGTTGGCGGCCAGCTCGGCGACGATCAGGGCGGCGGGGTCCATGGGCAGGCCCCAGGAGCGGAGTTGCTCCGTGGCGAGGAGACGGGCGAGCCGGGCCCCTCGCGGGGTGGTGGACAGCTGTATCGAGAAGTTCGGGTCAGGGGTGGGGGATTCGCGGTTCACGTACTCAGCGTGTCCATTTCCGGCACTTCTGAAGAGTGACGGGGTGGTTGCGTAGAGTCACTGTCCGCGCATGTCCGGTGGTGTCCGGGAGTTGGGGTCGTATACGGGACGGTGTCGGGAGGTTGCCGTGGGGCCGCCCGCTTCTCGGTGAGTGTCGTGCTTCCGTGAGCTGAGTCAAGGGCGCGTTCCGCGTCGGCTGCGCCGATGGGCCTGCGGCCCACCCTTGACGCACCTCACTCCAGCACGGGGGAGAAGCGAGCGGGCGGCCGGGGGAAAGTGGCCGGCTCAGGTTCTTCGGCCCGTGCGGTGGGCTGCGTTCGCATCGTGGGTCGGGGGATGCGCGTCGGCGCTTCGCCTGCACGCCGGGTGGGCTTAGCGGCTTCCGGGTGGTTGGGCGGTGGGCTCGGTGGGTGGGTTGTTTTGGAATGCTTGTCCATAACTAGCCCCTTTGCCTCCCCGCCTCCTTGCCCCTCGCGGTCAGGGCCGTCGTGGCAGTAGCCCGCCCTCGCTTCTGGATCAGCTGGCGCAGGCAGGCCCTATGGGGGGATCGCCCGCCACCCTTTCCGCGAGCCGCCCCGCTCACTCTGCTCGCTTCTTACCCGTGCTGGAGCGGGGTGGGTCAAGGGTGGGCCGGAGGCCCATCGCCGAAGGCGACGCGTAGCGCCCTTGAGGCGGCCCGTGGAAGCACGACACTGGCGGAGAAGCGAGCGGCCCGACGGCCACGTCACCACACCGCCCGCTCCGACTCCCCGCCGTGCACCCCTGGCACCCCGAGCAAGCACCCCGACTCACCTTCCCTTCGGCCCCCGACCCCTCCGCGCTGTACCTTCGTCCTCACGCGGAGGATGGAGAGTGATCGTGAGCAAGTTCGTGCGGCCGGCGGTGGAGGGGGCCGATCCGTTCGGGACGGCCCGGCTGCGGCGCGGGGTCCTCGACGCCTGGGCGACCAGTCCCGCCCGGTTCCGGGAGGACGCCAACGCCGAGGAGGATCTCGCCCTCGGCGGTTACCGGGACCGGCTCGTCGTCGAGTTGGCACAGAACGCCGCCGACGCCGCCGCACGCGCCGGGACGACCGGGCGGCTCCGGCTCACCCTCCGCGACGGCGTGCTCGTGGCCGCGAACACCGGCGCCCCGCTGGACGCGGCCGGTGTCGAGTCGCTGTCCACACTGCGCGCCTCCGCGAAACGGGACGCCGCGGCCACGCACGCCGCCGTCGGCCGGTTCGGGGTCGGTTTCGCCGCCGTACTCGCCGTGACCGACGAACCGGCGATCGTGGGGCGGCACGGAGGCGTCCGGTGGTCCCTCGCCGAGGCCCGGGAGCTGGCGGCCGACGTCGCCCGGCACAGCCCGGGACTGGGTGACGAGGTGCGCCGCCGGGAGGGCCACGTGCCCCTGCTGCGGCTGCCCTTCGCCGCCGAGGGCACCGCCCCCGAGCCGTACGACACCGCCGTCATCCTGCCCCTGCGCGACGCCGCCGCCGCCGATCTCGCCGAGCGGCTGCTCGCCGGTGTGGACGACGCCCTGCTGCTCGCCCTGCCGGGGCTGACGGAGGTCGTCGTGGAGATCGAGGGCCAGGAGCCGCGCACCCTCGGCCGCCGTACCGACGGTGCCTTCACGGTCGTGGAGGACTCCCGGGACGGCATCACCCACTGGCGCACCGCGTCCGCGCACGGGACGCTGACCCCCGACCTGCTCGCCGACCGGCCCGTGGAGGAGCGGCTGCGCCCCCACTGGTCGGTGACCTGGGCCGTACCCGTCGACACGTACGGCGCCCCGGCCCGGCCCCGTACCAGCCCGGTCGTGCACGCGCCGACCCCGAGCGACGAGCCGCTGGGCGTGCCCGCCCTGCTCATCGCCTCCTTCCCGCTGGACACCACCCGCCGGCACGCGGCGCCCGGACCGCTCACCGACTTCCTGGTGCAGCGCGCGGCCGACGCCTACGCCGCCCTGCTCGCCGAGTGGCGGCCGGTCGGGGAGGGGATCATCGACCTCGTGCCCGGTCCGCTCGGCAAGGGCGCGCTGGACGGGGCGTTGCGGCAGGCCGTGCTGGAGCGGCTGCCGCGTACCGCGTTCCTGCCGCCGGCCGTCGCGCCGAAGGGTGACGAGGAGCTTCCCGAGGCGCTGCGCCCCCGGGACGCCGAAATCGTGGAGGGCGCCGGCGCCGACACCGTACGGGTGCTGGCCGAGGTGCTGCCCACCCTGCTGCCGGCCGGGCTGGAGCGCCGCGCCGAGCTGCGCACCCTCGGTGTCGCCCGGCTGCCGCTCGCCGACGCCGTCGACCGGCTCGCCGGGCTGGAGAAGGAGCCGCAGTGGTGGTGGCGGCTGTACGACAGTCTCGCCGGGGTCGACCCGGAGCGGCTGACCGGGCTGCCGGTGCCGCTCGCCGACAACCGGACCACCATCGGGCCCCGGCAGGTGCTGCTGCCCACCCCCGACGCCACCCGGATCGACCCGGACCTCCTCGGACGGCTCGGGCTGAAGGTCGCCCACCCGGACGCCACGCACCCGCTGCTGGAGAAGCTGGGCGCGCTGCCCGCGACTCCCCGTGCCGTGCTGACCACCCCGCAGGTGCGGGCCGCCGTGGCGGGCTCCCTGGAGGAGGACGGCGCTCTGGGCTGGGAGGAGGACGCGCCGGACGCGGAAGAGCTGGCCGAGGCCGTGCTCGGTCTGGTGCGGGACGCGGGACTGGAGCCGGGTGACGAGCCCTGGCTGGGCGCGCTCGCGCTGCCCGACGAGGACGGCGAACTCGCGCCCGCCGGTGAACTGGTATTTCCCGGCAGTCCCTTCGCCCGGATCATCCGCGAGGGCGAACTCGCCGCCGTGGATGCCGAGTTGGCCGAGCGGTGGGGGGAGCAGCCGCTCACCGCGTGCGGCGTGCTGGCGGACTTCGCGCTGGTCCGCGCCACCGATGTCGTCCTGGACCCGGACGAACTGGAGCCCCGCGAGGGCGACTTCGCCGAGCCCGACGACGCGGGGCTGCTGGACGCCGTGGACGTGTGGTGCGAGGACATCCTCGACCGGTTCCCGGACAGCCCGGTGCCGCCCGTCGCCACCGAACTCGTCGCCGTACGCGACCTGGAGCTGGTGGACGACGACCACTGGCCCGAGGCGCTCGCCCTGCTGGCCCGGCCGCCGCTGCGGGACGCCCTCACCCAGCCCGTGCGCGTCCTGCTGCCCGACGGCACCCACGAGGTCGTACGGCCGTACACCGCGTGGTGGCTGCGCGGGCACCCGGTGCTCGACGGGCGGCGCCCGGCCGGGCTGCTCGCGGCCGGCGGGGACCCGCTGCTGCGCGGGCTGTACGACGAGGCGGACGCGACCGGGTTCGAGGACGAGCAGGTGCTGCGGGCGCTCGGGGTGCGCACCTCCGTCGGCGCGCTGCTGGACGAGCCCGGCGGCGCGGCCGAGCTGCTGGACCGGCTCGCCGACCCGGAGCGCTCGGTCACGCCCGCCCAACTGCACGGTCTCTACAGCGCGTTGGCGGAGCTGGACCCCGAGCGGGTGACCCTGCCGGACGAGCTGCGGGCCGTGGTCGACGGGCGGGTGGAGGTCGTGGACGCCGCCTCGGCCGTGGTGGTCGACTCCCCGGATCTGCTGCCGTTCACCTCCGGGGTGCCGCTGCTGCCGGTGCGGCCCGCGCGCGCCGCCGACCTGGCCGAGCTGTTCCAGGTGCGCCGGCTCAGCGAGTCCGTCACCGGCGAGGTGCACTCCGAGGGGACCGAGCACGACGTGCCCGAGTCGGTGCGGGTGCTGCTCGGACCGCGTACGCCCTCGGCCTACGTCGAGCACGAGGAACTCGTCGTGGACGGCGTGGAGATCGACTGGCGGCTGACCGACGACGGCGTGCTGCACGCGGCCACCCTGGAGGGGGTCGCGGCGGGGCTGGCCTGGGCGGCGGGGCAGTGGCCGCGCCGGTTCGAGGTGGCCGCGCTGCTGGAGGACCCGTCGCGCACGGAGGAACTGGCCCGCGACCGGTGGTTCGACTGACCCCGGGAGCGGCCCTGTCCACCGGATCCCCAGAAAATTCACATCAGTAGTACAACCTTTCACATCTGCCCCGGGTCAGATCAGCGGAGTCATCCCGACTCCCTGATCTGAACGTGGGGAAACACATGCGCATCCGTGCCTCTGTCGCCGTCGTGAGCGGCGCTCTGGCCCTGTCCGCCCTCGCCGTTCCGGCCGCCCAGGCCGACATCGGCGTCGGCAACGTCAAGATCACCAAGGTGGTCGTGGACGGCGACAACAAGGTGCAGATCGGTACCTCCGGCGCGGTGACCGTCAAGGTCAGCGTGACCGCGACGGACAACTCGGGTATCAAGGGCGCCGACGAGTTCGACCTCTTCGGTCCGGGCTACGGCATCGAGACCACCGGCAAGCCCGCCTGCGCCAAGGTCAACGCCACGACCTCCACCTGCACCGCCTCGGTGAAGATCGACCCGAGGACGGACTACCTCAGCAACAAGAACGCCGGTACCTGGTACGTGGACGCGATGGTCGAGGCCAAGGACGGCGACTTCATCTGGAAGGAGAAGGCCGGCTCCTTCTCCTTCCAGCGCGCCGCCAAGCTGACCGCCAACGCCACCCCGGAGCCGGTGAAGAAGGGCAAGACGATCACCGTCACCGGTGCCCTCACCCGCGCCGACTGGGAGTCGCTGAAGTACGCCGGTTACGGCTCGCAGTCCGTGAAGCTGCAGTACAGCAAGAAGAGCACCACCGGCTACACCACGGTCAAGACCATCAAGGCCGACTCCAAGGGCAACCTGAAGACGACGGTCAAGGCCTCGGCCGACGGCTACTACCGCTTCTCCTTCGCGGGCAACTCCGGCACCGCCGCGGTCAACTCCGCCGCCGACTTCATCGACGTGAAGTAAGCCGCCGTACCCCCGGGTTGCGCCACCCGGGGGTATTCCGGCCGTGAAGAGCCCTGACCCGTGGAAACCGGGTCCCGGGGCGGGGATGTGATCGCGTGAGTCGACCGACTCCGCGATCACTTCTCCCTCCAAGGGAACACACATGCGCATCCGTGCCACCGCGGCCGCCGTCTCCGGCGCCCTGGCCCTCTCCGCCCTCGCCGTGCCCGCCGCCCACGCGGCCCCAGCGGCGCCGAACGTCACCTTCTCGCACATGAAGGTCAACGACGGCAAGGCGATCACTCTCGGTGCCACCTCCACCGTGAAGATCAAGGCGACCTACACCGTGACGCACCCCGCGACCGTGTCGATGTCCGACGTCCTCACCGGCCCGGTGCTCTACCGCGGCGACTCGGCGAAGTACCCCGACACCCAGGTCACCAGCGACGACCCGGGCACCTGCGCCAAGGTGGACCCCACCACCGCGCACTGCTCGGCCACGATCACCGTCCCCGCCCGCGAGCTGTACAACTCCGACGCCGGCACCTGGAAGCAGGGCGGGGTCGCGGTGGACCGGAAGACCGGCGCCGACAAGTGGCAGAACGACCTCGGCACCCTCCCGGTCCGTCGCGCCGCCCAGCTCACCACCAACGCCGCCCCGGAGCCGGTGAAGAAGGGCAGGACGATCACCGTGACCGGCAAGCTGACCCGCGCCGACTGGCCGCACGGCACCTGGGTCGCCTTCGGCGGCCGGCCCGTCGAGCTCCAGTTCCGCAAGGCGGGCGGCAGCACCTACACCACCGTCAAGACTGTCACCTCGTCCTCCACGGGCACCCTGAGGACGACGGTGACGGCCGGCTCCGCCGGCTCCTACCGCTACCGCTTCGCCGGCACGTCCACCACCTCGGCCGTCAGCGCCCCGGCCGACCACGTCGACGTGCGGTGACAGCCGCGCGCATGGGTGCCCCAGCCACAGCCGGGGCACCCATGCGCATGCGCTGGACGGTGCTGGGTCTGGGTCACCACGACCACCGTCGACCCGGCCGGGAACGGCGTCGGGAAGGTGACCCGGGGCATGGCACCGGTCGCTCTGCCCCGCCCGCGGGGTCACCCATACGGCCGTCACCCTGATAGGTGATTCCGGTGAGGAGATTTCCGGCCACATGAGCCGGCAGGGCGAGACGACCTACACCGGGAAACGGCGGCCGACCCATCTCCACAGGTACTCCAGCGCCCCCGACGCCACCGCCGCCACGCCGACCGCCGCCCACGGCATCGTCACGCCGACCAGTTTCAGCGCGAAGAAGTCCTGGAGCGCGGGGACGGCGAGGACCAGCAGGAAGGCCACGCCCATCGACGCCACCAGGGTCACCCGCCACCAGGTGTAGGGGCGGGCGATGATCGCCAGCACCCACATGGAGACCAGGAACAGGGTCAGGGTGGCCGCGCTGGTCTCCGCGTCCAGCGCGCCCGGACCGGAGTAGTGGTGCCGGGCGAGCAGATACGTCAGGAAGGTCGCCGCCGCGGCCACCACCCCGCCGGGGACCGCGTACCGCATCACCCGGCGCACGAAGTGCGGTCTGGCCCGTTCCGTGTTGGGCGCGAGGGCCAGGAAGAAGGCCGGGACGCCGATGGTGAGCGTGGACAGCAGCGTCAGGTGCCGGGGCAGGAAGGGGTACTCCACCCGCGCGCACACCACCAGCACCGCCAGCAGCACCGAGTAGACGGTCTTCACCAGGAACAGCGTCGCCACCCGCGTGATGTTGCCGATCACCCGGCGGCCCTCGGCGACCACCGAGGGCAGGCTCGCGAAGCTGTTGTCCAGCAGCACGATCTGCGCGACCGCCCGGGTGGCCTCGGAACCGGAGCCCATGGCGACACCGATGTCCGCGCTCTTCAGGGCGAGCACGTCGTTCACGCCGTCCCCGGTCATCGCCACCGTACGGCCACGGGACTGGAGCGCGTCCACCATGTCCCGTTTCTGCTGCGGGGTGACCCGCCCGAACACCGTGCCCGTGTCCAGTGCCTCGGCCATCGCCGGCAGGTCGGCGGGCAGCCGCCGCGCGTCCACCGCCTTACCCTCCAGGCCGAGCTTCGCGGCGACGGCGCCGACCGACACCGCGTTGTCCCCGGAGAGGACCTTGGCCCGCACGTTCTGCTCGGCGAAGTAGCGCAGGGTGTCGGAGGCGTCCGGCCGCAGCCGCTGTTCGAGGACGACCAGGGCGGTGGCGCGGGCGCCCCGGGCCGGCTCGGGGTCGTCCAGGTCCCGGTGCGCGCGGGCCAGCAGCAGTACCCGCAGCCCCCGCTCGTTGAGCCGCCCGGTCTCGGCCAGGGCCGGGTCGTCGGGGGCGAGCAGCACGTCCGGGGCGCCCAGCAGCCAGGTGCTGGTCTCGCCGTCGCCCTCGCTGAACGCGGCGCCGCTGTACTTGCGGGCGGAGGAGAACGGCAGCGACTCCACGCAGCGCCACTCCTCGCTGTCCGGGAAGGCGTCGATGATCGCCTGGAGGGAGGCGTTCGGCCGCGGGTCGGACTCGCCGAGCGCGCCGAGCACCTTGCGGAGGTACGTCTCGTCCGCCCCGTTCAGCGGTCGCAGCTCGGTGACGTCCATGCCGCCCTCGGTGAGGGTGCCGGTCTTGTCCAGGCAGACGGTGTCGACGCGGGCCAGGCCCTCGATGGCCGGCAGCTCCTGCACCAGGCACTGTCTGCGGCCCAGCCGGATGACGCCGATCGCGAAGGCCACGGAGGTGAGCAGCACCAGCCCCTCGGGGACCATCGGGACGATCCCGCCGACCGTGCGGGCGACGGCGTCCTTGAGGTCGTTGTTCTTGACGACGAGCTGGGTGACGACGAGCCCGGCGGCCGCCGGGAGCATCATCCAGGTGACGTACTTGAGGATGGTGGAGATGCCGCCGCGCAGCTCGGAGTGGACCAGCGTGAAGCGGGAGGCCTCCTCGGCGAGCTGGGCCGCGTAGGCCTCGCGGCCGACCCTGGTGGCCTGGAAGGCGCCGCTGCCCGCGACCACGAAGCTGCCGGACATGACCTGGTCGCCGGGGCGTTTGACGACGGGGTCGGCCTCGCCGGTGAGCAGTGACTCGTCGATCTCCAGCCCGTCGGCCTCCGCGCACACCCCGTCGACCACGGCCTTGTCGCCGGGGCCGATCTCGATCAGGTCGTCCAGGACGATCTCATGGGTGGCCACCTGGACCGCCACGCCGTCCCGCCGTACCGTCGGCCGGGCCTCCCCGATCACCGCGAGGGAGTCCAGGGTCTGCTTGGCCCGCCACTCCTGGACGATGCCGATGGCGGTGTTGGCGAGGATCACGAAGCCGAACAGGCTGTCCTGGATCGGCGCGACGCACAGCATGATCAGCCAGAGCACGCCGATGATCGCGTTGAACCGGGTGAGGACGTTCGCCCGGACGATCTCCCCCAGCGAGCGGCTGCTGCGCACGGGTACGTCGTTGACCTGGCCGCGCGCGACGCGTTCGGCGACCTCGGCGGGGCCGAGCCCGGCCGGGCGGGTTCTCGGTGACGGCGCCGGACGCGCCGGATCGAGTTCCGCGCCCGCGCGTATGTGGCTCATGCATTCGACGGTACGTGCGGACGCGCCCGCCCGCCCACCGGCGCCGGCCGTTACCGGGCGGCCGGGTCCGGCGCGGCGGCCCGCTTGATCGCCGCGTCCCGCTTGCGGACGTACCAGACGCCGATCAGCCCCAGGCCGCCCCCGGCCAGGCAGGTCCACAGCCACCAGGTGTGGCCGTGCTCGTCGAACCAGCCGTAGAGCGGCAGCTGGACCAGGAAGAGGACGAACCACACGATCGTGCCGCCGGTGATGGTGGCGACCACGGGGCCCTCCAGGGGCTCCGGCGCCTCGTGCTTGGGGGTCCACTTAGCCATGCGCACAGCTTATGCGCCGCCGCTGTCTACGCGCGGAGATAGCGATCTATGACTCATACGTTCATACTGGAGCCGTTTGTCTTTGGCCGCTTCCGCTCGTATGAAACTCCAACAGGGCTCGGGGGAACCCCGTTGGTGATGAGGTCACGCATGTCCACCTCGGCACCTGCCAAGGTCCCCACCCCCGAGAGGCCGGGTGGCGCTCCCGCCTTCGGCTTCCTCGACCGCTACTTCAAGATCTCCGAGCGCGGCAGCTCCGTCGCCCGTGAGGTCCGGGGCGGTCTCGCCACCTTCTTCGCGATGGCGTACATCATCGTGCTGAACCCGATCATCCTCGGTAGCGCGAAGGACATGTACGGTCACCAGCTGGACAACGGCCAGCTGGTGACGGCCACGACGCTGTCGGCCGCGTTCACCACGCTGCTGATGGGCGTCATCGGCAACGTGCCGATCGCGCTCGCCGCCGGCCTCGGCGTGAACTCGGTCGTCGCGCTCCAGCTCGCGCCGCGCATGTCCTGGCCGGACGCCATGGGCATGGTCGTGCTGGCCGGTTTCGTGGTCATGCTGCTGGTCGCCACGGGGCTGCGCGAGCGGGTGATGAACGCCGTGCCGTTCGGCCTGCGCAAGGCCATCTCGATCGGTATCGGCCTGTTCATCATGCTGATCGGCCTGGTCGACTCCGGCTTCGTCACCCGGATGCCGGACGCCGCCCAGACCACCGTCCCGCTCCAGCTGGGCGTCGGCGGTCACCTCACCGGCTGGCCGGTGCTGGTCTTCGTCCTCGGCGCGCTGCTCACCTTCGCGCTGATCGTCCGCAAGGTGCCGGGCGCGATCCTGCTCTCCATCGTCGGCATGACCGTCGTCGCGGTGATCATCAACGCGGTGGCCACCGTGCCGTCCTGGGGCCTGACCGTCCCGAAGTGGCCGGGCAACCCGGTCTCCACCCCCGACCTCGGCCTGCTCGGCCAGGTCAGCCTGTTCGGCGGTTTCCACAAGGTCGGCATCCTGACCGGCATCCTGTTCGTCTTCACGGTCCTGCTGTCGTGCTTCTTCGACGCGATGGGCACGATCATGGGCATCAGCGACGAGGCCAAGCTGACCGACGCCGAGGGCTACATGCCGGGCATCAACAAGGTCCTCTTCGTGGACGGCCTCGCGGTCGCGGCCGGCGGTGCCAGCTCCGCCTCGGCCACCACCGCCTTCGTGGAGTCCACGGCGGGCGTCGGCGAGGGCGCGCGCACCGGTCTCGCGAACGTCGTCACGGGCGGCCTCTTCGCCGTCGCGCTGTTCCTCACGCCGATCGCCACGATGGTCCCGTCCCAGGCGGCCACCCCGGCGCTGCTCGCGGTGGGCTTCCTGATCCTGTCGAACTCCATCAAGGAGATCGACTGGGCGGACTACACCATCGCCATGCCGGCCTTCGTGACGATGCTGATGATGCCGTTCACCTACTCGATCACCAACGGCATCGGCATGGGCTTCATCGCCTTCACGGTGCTGCGCCTGGCCGCCGGACGGGCCCGGGAGATCCCGTCGGCGATGTACGTCGTCTCGGCCGTCTTCGCCTTCTACTACCTGATGCCGGCCCTGGGCCTCACGTGACCGCGTAGAGATCCAGCAGGAAGGAGCGCCCGGACCACGGTCCGGGCGCTCCTTGCTTTTCCGCCGGGCGGCGGCGGAGTCAGTGGTGGGCGTCACGGGCGGGACGGCCCGCCCAAGTGGTCTTTAGTAAGAGTAATGAGTTACGCTAAAGAACATGCCGGATCTTACCCATGGCGACGACGCTGCCGCCGTGAACGCTCTCCGCTCCGCCGTGATGCGGCTGTCCCGTCGGCTCAAGCACCAGCGGGTGGACGAGTCGCTGAGCCCCACCGAGATGTCGGTGCTCGGCACCCTCGCCCGCTGCGGCTCGGCCACCCCGGGCGAACTGGCCCGCAAGGAGCACGTCCAGCCGCCGTCGATGACCCGCATCGTCGCGCTGCTCGAAGCCAAGGGGCTGGTCCGGCTGGAGCCGCACCCCGAGGACCGGCGCCAGAAGGTGGTCACCCAGACCGAGCAGGCCGAGGCCATGCTCGAGGAGAGCCGCCGCAAGCGCAACGCCTTCCTGGCCGGCCTGGCCGAGGGCCTGGACGAGGACGAGTGGGCCGCCCTGCGCGCCGCCGCCCCCGTGCTGGAGAAACTCGCACACCTGTAAGCGAACCATCCAAGGAGGCGAATCCTGTTGAGTACGGGATCCGGAACACCTTCCGCCCCCGCACCGACCCCTACCACCACCACGCCCGACTCGCGCAAGTCCTCGATGTTCAGCTCGCTGAGGATCCGGAACTACCGCCTCTTCTTCGCCGGCCAGGTCGTCTCCAACACCGGCACCTGGATGCAGCGCATCGCCCAGGACTGGCTGGTCCTCAGCCTCACCGGCTCCTCGGCCGCCGTCGGCATCACCACGGCCCTGCAGTTCCTGCCGATGCTGCTGTTCGGCCTGTACGGCGGGGTCCTCGTGGACCGCCTGCCCAAACGGCCCACCCTGCTGGTCACCCAGTCCGCGATGGCCGTCACCGGGCTCGCGCTCGCCGCCCTGACCCTCTCCGGGCAGGTCCAGGTCTGGCACGTCTACGTCGCCGCCTTCGCCGTCGGCCTCGCCACGGTGGTGGACAACCCGGCCCGCCAGTCCTTCGTCTCCGAGATGGTCGGCCCCGACCAGCTCCAGAACGCGGTCAGCCTGAACTCGGCGAACTTCCAGTCCGCCCGGCTCGTCGGCCCCGCCGTGGCCGGCCTGATGATCACCGGCGTGGGCACCGGCTGGGCGTTCCTCGCCAACGGCCTGTCCTTCGCCGCGCCCATCACCGGCCTGCTGCTGATGCGCGCCCGCGAACTGCACGTGGTCGAGCGCGCGCCGCGCGGCAAGGGCCAGCTGCGCGAGGGCCTGCGCTACGTCGCCAAGCGGCCGGAGCTGATCTGGCCCATCGTCCTGGTCGGCTTCATCGGCACCTTCGGCTTCAACTTCCCGGTGTGGCTGACCGCCTACGCGGACGACGTCTTCCACGCGGGCGCCGGCGCCTACAGCCTCTTCAACACCCTGATGGCCGTCGGTTCCCTCATCGGCGCCCTGCTGGCCGCCCGGCGCGGCACGGCCCGGCTGCGCGTGCTGATCGCCGCCGCGCTGGCCTTCGGCACGCTGGAGATCGTCGCCGCGGCCGCGCCGTCGTACTGGCTGTTCGCCCTGCTCATGGTGCCGATCGGGGTGTTCGGCCTCACGGTGAACGTCACCGCGAACACGGCCGTGCAGATGGGCACCGACCCGGCCATGCGCGGCCGGGTGATGGCCCTGTTCATGATGGTGTTCATGGGCGGCACACCGCTGGGCGCGCCGGTGGTCGGCTGGATCACCGACACCTACGGCGCCCGGGCCGGCTTCGCCGCCGGCGGTGTGGTGTCGGCGCTCGCGGCCGGTGCCATCGGCCTGGTCCTGGCCCGGATCGGCGGCCTGCGGCTGGCGGTGGGCTGGCACCACGGCCACCCGAGCGTCCGCTTCGTCCCGCGCGAGCGGGAGCGGCTGGCCACGGCCGCGTAGGTCTCGCGCGGGCATGAGGTTCCGCGGTCCCGGAGGGTCTAGTCGACCCTCCGGGCCAGCACCTGTCCCGGCCAGGCGTCCGGGCCGTGGGTGTAGGCGTGCGTCGGGGTGAAGCCGTGGGCCTCGTAGTAGGCCACCAGCTTGCGGTCGTCACCGGCGTAGCAGTCCACCCGCAGCAGGCCCACGCCCGCCCGCCGGGTCACCTCGGCGGCGTGCGCCAGCAGCGCACCGCCCGCGCCCCGGCCCTTGAAGCGGCGGTCGGAGGCGAGCCAGTGGATGTACCGCTCGGGCTCGCCGGGCGCCGGCAGATGCGACAGATAGGCGCCGGGCCCGTCGGTGAGGGTGAGGGTGGCCGCCGGCTCCCCGTCGATCTCCGCGATGTACGTGGTGCCCTCGGCCATGGCCCGCTCGACGGCCTCGGCGGTCCTGGTCCCCGACAGCGGCTCGCTGCCCCACTGGCGGGTGCGGCCCTGTGAGACCAGCCACTCCACGCTGCTGTCGAGCATGCGGAGTATCGCGGGCAGATCGTCGGGGCCGCCTTCCCGGATGGTGATCGTCATCGCCCCATCATGCCCGCCCGGGTCTGGGATCGTGAGGGTCATGAGACTCTTCGCCGCCGTCCTGCCCCCGGAGCACATCGCGGACGAACTCGCCGTCGAGGTGGACCGGTTGCGGCAGCTGCCGGGGGCCGGCCGGCTGCGCTGGACGGGGCGCCCCGGCTGGCACTTCACGCTCGCCTTCTACGGCGAGGTCCCCGACGACGTCGTACCCGCCCTGGCGGACCGGCTGCGCCGCGCGGCCCGCCGGGCGGCGCCGTTCACCCTCGCCCTCGCGGGCGGCGGCCAGTTCGGCCAGGGCCGCACGCTGTGGGTGGGCGCCCGGGGAGACGTGGCGGAGCTGCGGCTGCTGGCCGGGCGGGCGGAGGCGGCGGCGCGGAAGGAGGGGCTGCCGATGGGGGAACACCGGCCGTACAAGGCCCATCTCACGCTGGCCCGCAGCCGGCACGCGCTGGACGTACGGCCGTACGTCGCCGCGCTCGCGGAGTTCGCCGGCGGCGGCTGGGACGTGACCGACCTGGCGCTGGTGCGCAGCCGACTGCCGGAGTCCGGGGTGCCGGGGGAGCAGCCGCGGTACGAGGTGGTCGGGCGGTGGGCGCTGGGCGGGGGCGGTTAGTCTCGAATACGTGGACCCGAAAACCCGGAACCGGATCATGGCCGGTGCGCTTGTGTTGATGTTCGTGGTGGTGGCTGTGGCGTCGGCCATGCGGTAGGAGTACGCCGACGGAGGCTGTGGGCCGTTCTTCGGCTGCGGGTCGGTTGTGGCTTGTCGCGCAGTTCCCCGAGCCCTTGACAGGCGCCTTTGGTGGACGTGGGGGAGAGGGCCGGGGAACTGCGGGCCTGTGCTTCGGCTGCGAGCCGGTTGTGGATGGGCGCGCAGTTCCCCGCGCCCCTTTCGGGGCGCTGTCCCCTCTGGGGTTACCAGGCGAAGGCCTCCGGGGACGGGCCCGGGCCCGGGAAGATTTCGTCGAGGCCGCTCAGGAGGTCCTCGCTCAGTTCGAGTTCGACGGCGCGCAGGGCCGACTCGAGCTGTTCGGCGGTGCGCGGGCCGACGATCGGGCCGGTGACGCCGGGGCGGGTGAGCAGCCAGGCCAGGGCCACCTCGCCGGGCTCCAGTCCGTGCTTGTCGAGCAGGTCCTCGTAGGCCTGGATCCGCGCGCGGGCCGCCGGGTCCTTGAGGGTGTCGGCGGCCCGGCCGGAGGCACGGCGACCGCCCTGGACCTCCTTCTTGATGATCCCGCCGAGCAGACCGCCGTGCAGCGGCGACCACGGGATGACCCCGAGGCCGTAGTCCCGCGCGGCCGGGATGACCTCCATCTCGGCGCGCCGCTCGTACAGGTTGTACAGGCACTGCTCGCTGACCAGCCCGATGGTGCCGGCGCGGCGGGCGGCGGCCTCGTTGGCCTGGGCGATCTTGTAGCCGGGGAAGTTGCTGGATCCGACGTAGAGGATCTTGCCCTGCTGGACCAGGACGTCGATCGCCTGCCAGATCTCCTCGAACGGCGTGTCGCGGTCGATGTGGTGGAACTGGTAGAGGTCGATGTAGTCGGTCCGGAGCCGCTTCAGGCTGGCGTCCACCGCGCGCCGGATGTTCACCGCGGAGAGCTTGTCGTGGTTGGGCCACACCGTCCCGCCGTCGGGGCCCATGTTGCCGTACACCTTGGTGGCGATGACGGTCTTCTCACGCCGGTCGCCGCCCTTGGCGAACCAGTTGCCGATGATGGACTCGGTCCGGCCCTTGTTCTCGCCCCAGCCGTACACGTTGGCGGTGTCGAAGAAGTTGATGCCCGCGTCCAGCGCCGCGTCCATGATCGCGTGGCTGTCGGCTTCGTCGGTCTGCGGACCGAAGTTCATCGTCCCGAGGACGAGCCGGCTGACCTTGAGTCCTGTGCGTCCGAGCTGCGTGTACTCCATGGTCCACAAGCCAACGACTTGGAGTGCGCTCAAGGCAAGCTCCTGCCGTCGCGCGCACCCGGAACCGGGCGCGCGCGAGGTGCCGGTCAGTCCTGCGGCCGGTCGAACATGCCGGGTTCGTAGGAGCCGCCCTGGTGGTGCGCGATCACGCCGAGCCGGTTGGCCGCGTTGATCACGGCGACGAGGTAGACCAGCGCCGTGGTCTGCTCGTCGTCGTAGTGCTCGCGGACCTCCCGCCAGGTCGCGTCGGACACGCCCTGGTGGGCGTCGGCGAGCCGGGTGCCCTCCTCGGCGAGCGCCAGCGCGGCCCGCTCGGCCTCGGTGAACACGGTGGAGTGGCGCCAGGCGGCCACCAGGTGCAGCCGCGTCGCGGTCTCGCCGGCCGCCGTCGCCTCCTTGGTGTGCAGGTCGGTGCAGAAACCGCAGCCGTTGATCTGGCTGGCGCGCAGCATCACCAGCTCCTGGGTGCTCCGGGGCAGCGCCGACTGCATGACGCCGAGGCCGAGGGCGGCGAACCGCTTGCCGAGCCTGGCGCCGAGGTCGTTCGCGGTCAGGTCGATACGGGGTGCCGTGGTCATGGTGCCGGTCATGGTGTGCCGTCCTTACGAGGGAGTGGGTGCCGCGCGGTCGTGGGGCGCGGCGTCCTGTCGCCCACGAGACGCCGGCCGGTCCGCCGGTGTGACAGGGCGGGGCGTGTGACCCGCGTCACCGGGCGACCGGCCCGTTCCCGACGGATCGCCGCGGCCGGACCGCTCCCGACGGATTGTCAGAGGCGTCCCCTACCCTGCGGAGCAGCATCACTCCTGGAGACCGACATGTCTGTTCGTGCCCGGCTCGTCGCCGACGTTCCCGCGCTGCTGCCCTTGGCGGAGGCGGACCATCCCGAGCTGCTCGGCCTGCCGGGCCGCCGTCTGCTGGCCCAGCGGGGCGAGGACGCGCTGCTGGTCCAGCGGCTGGACGACGCCTTCGCCCCGGTGGGGGAGCCGGTGCGGGTGCCCGCGCCCTGGCCCCGGCGGCGCGGGACGTGGGCGGTGGCGCCGGACGCGAGCCTGGCCGTGTTCGCGGGCGTGCACGCCGTACGGGCGGTGGAGCCGTCGGGACGGACCCGCTGGGAGGTCCGGCACGGGTGCTGGTACGGCGCCTGCCGGGAGTCGCACGGCTCGTACGAGGAGTACGGCGACCGCGCCGACCACCGGTACCCGGACGGCGGTTCCGCCGGGTTCTCGGTGGACGGCGCCTTCGTCTGGGCGCACATACGCGGGCCGCTGGCGGCGGGCGAGCCGGACCCGGAGGCCGTGGACGAGTGGCTGCTGCTGGACGCGGCGGACGGGCGGCTGCTCGCGCGCGCCGACGCCCGGGCCGCGGCGGCCGGCAGCTTCCATGTGCCGCATCCCTCCGACCCCGGCCAGATGGGGCTGAGCATCGGGGAGGGCCAGGACGGGGCGCCGCTGCGCTGGGGCCGCTGGGACGGGCGGGAGCTGTCCGTCCGGTACGTCGAGGGGGACCTGACGCTGGTGGGGGTGAGCCCGTCGGGGGAGCGGCTGCTGACCGTGACCCACGACCAGGACGTGCTGGCCGTGCGTGACACCGGGGGCGCGGTGCTGGACGGTCTGGAGTGGGAGGCGGAGACCGCCGTGCCCCGGCATCCCGGGGCGGAGCCCGAGAACGACGAGGCGCTGCCCTACTGGGACTGGGAGGGGGGCTTCCTGGACGAGGCGACGCTGCTCGGTTCGACCGTCGAGGGCGACGAGGAGTGGGGGGAGGGGCGGCACTGGCTCGTCGACACGGCGGGGGAGCGGACGCCGGAGGAGATCACCTACCCGCTGCCGGTCGGACACCGGCCGCCGACCGCTCTGGGCGAGGGGATGTGGGCCACGCCGGCGGAGTCGGGGGAGGGGCTGTACGTCTGGCGCCGGGACTAGTCGCGGGGGAAGCCGTCGGTCTTCAGGACGAGGTCGATCACGGTGCCGGTCAGGTCGATGTCCTCGCCGAAGGCGATCTTCGTGCGCGTGATGTAGTCGCCTTCCTTGGGCTGCGTGTAGGCGTAGCACATGCCCTTGTAGGGGTCGGCGATCAGGTACAAGGGGACTTCGGCGGCGGCGTAGGCGGCCTTCTTCGGGCCGTAGTCGTTCGCGGCGGTGCCCTTGGAAATGACCTCGGCGACGAATTCGACGTCCTGGTGCTGCCAGCGGCCCTTCGCGTTCAGGGTCGCGCCTTCCCTGACGATCGTCACATCGGAGGCGAAACCGTTGAGGCGGCCCGGGTAGTCGATCCGTACATCGGACTTCAACCGCCCTCGCGGGAACTTGGCGTTCAGTTGCGGGATGATGTCCAGGGTGATGTCCCAATGGGTGTCCCGCTGCGGCGACATGTAGACGCTCCCCTCGACGATCTCGACCTTGAATCCCTCGGGGGTGGGCTCAAGCCGGTCGAACATCTCGTCGAGCATGCTCTCGTTGTCGCGCTCGGCCATCGAGATCCTGTCTTCGAGGACGGTCACTTGGCGCTCCTCCCCGGCCGCCCCATGAACAGGTGCGGCCGCGCAGTACAACGATAGGCACCACGCCCACGGAACGCCGGTTTTCGCCGACTTGATCAGTCCCCGTACGGCCGTCCGACCCCCCACGCCTCCCACATCGCCCCCGCGAACGCCCCCGCGATGCGGTGCTCCCCGTTCGCGTTGGGATGGGTGCCGTCGTAGGTGTCGGTGTGGATGTCCCACTCCTCGGGCAGCGAGGCCAGCAGCAGCGGCGACCGTGCCTCGTCCAGGTCGGCGACGGTCTTGGCGAGCAGGGCGTTGAAGTGGTCCACCTGTTCGGCGAAGGGCGCGTCCGAAGCGGCCCGCACGTTGGGTATGACCGGCAGCAGCACCATCCGTATCCGCGGGCGGGCCTCCCGCGCGCTCGCGACGAACACGCGTACGTTCTCGTCCGTCTGCTCGGCGTTGGTGTAGAAGCCCAGGTCGATCAGGCCGAGGGAGACCAGCAGCACGTCGGCCCGGTGGGCGCGCACCGCCTCGCCGATCAGCGGGGTCATGTGCTGCCAGCCCTCGCCCCAGCCCGCCAGATGGCCGCGGGGGAAGCCGGGTTCGGCGTAGGCGAGGGACGTCGGGGCGCCGGCCTGCTGGTCGTAGAGCGTCTCGCGCGGCCCGACGAAGGTGAACGGGCCGCCGTACGTCTCGCACAGGTGCCGCCACAACCGGTAACGCCACGTGTGTTCGCCCGCGCTCCCGATCGTCATGGAGTCGCCCACGGGCATGAACCTAAGCATCGGCTCATCATGGACGATGGCCGGGGCCCGTGGACCGCCGGGGTGTGTGAGGCCGACCACCTCCCCCGGTCCCCCTGCGGGGATGGCAGGCTTGGCTCATGCGTCGATCGTTCGCCGTACTCGCCGGGGTGCTGCTCGCCGGTGCCTGCGCGCTGCCCGCCTCCGCCACCGGGACCGCCGAGGGCGCGGGGGACAAGGGGTTCACCATCAAGGACCCGCGGATAACCGAGTCCAGCGGGCTCGCCGCCTCCCGGCAGCACCCGGGCGTCTACTGGACGCACAACGACAGCGACGACGGGCCGTACCTGTACGCCGTGGACAGTGCCACCGGCCGGACCGTCGCCCGGATCACCCTGCGCGGGATCGGTACGCCGCGCGATGTCGAGGCCATCTCCATCGGACCGGACAACCAGATCTACGTGGGTGACATCGGCGACAACTTCGGCGGGAAGTGGCCGTACGTGTGGATCTACAAGCTGCCCGAGCCGGAGCGGCTGACGGACCAGACGGTCACGGCCACGCAGTACGTGGTGAAGTACGCCGACGGTCCGCGCGACGCGGAGTCGCTGCTCGTCCACCCGAAGACCGGGCGCGTGTACATCGTCGACAAGAACGAGGAGGGCGGGCACCTGTACGAGGGTCCGGCCGCCCTCTCCACATCCGGTGCGAACGTCTTCCGTCAGGTCGCGCCGGTCGATCTGTGGGCGACCGACGCCGCGTTCTCCCCGGACGGCCGGCAGCTCGCGGTGCGCGGCTACTTCGGGGGCGTCTACTACGACTGGAACGACGGCCGGATCAAGCGGCGGGGGCGGCTGGACGTGCCGTTCCAGGGGCAGGGCGAGTCCGTGTCGTACTCCGCCGACGGTACGAAGCTGATGTACGGCAGCGAGGGCGCGGACAGCTCCGTACAGGCGGCCGACGCTCCCGAACGGTCCGCTGCCGAGTCGCCGTCGGGGGAGGGGAGTTCCGACGGGTCGGGGGACAAGGGCGGCACTCCGAGCCTGAAGGTGGGCGCCGTGATCCTGGCCGTCGGGGTGGCGGCGTTCCTGGGGTTGCGCCGGCTGCGGCGGAGCTGACCGGGCGGGCGTCGGCCGCGGCGGGCCGGCCGTGTGTACCGAGGTGCGCCGCAGGTATTGACGTGCTCATGTTGATCTGGGTTTCCTGTGCGGTGCGCGGCGCTTGGGAGCGCTCCCATTCCAAGTAGGCCGCCGCGCCTGCCGAGAGGAACCGACACATGTTCCGCACCCTCCGAAGAGCGCTGTGCACCGCTGCGGCGGCGCTCCTCCTGCCTCTGACCGGGGCCTACGCGGCACAGGCGGCCGACGCGCCCACGGCCGCCGCCGCCCCCGGGGCCGGCTACTGGCACACCAGCGGCCGGCAGATCCTGGACGCGGCCGGCCAGCCGGTGCGCATCGCCGGGATCAACTGGTTCGGCTTCGAGACCAGCAACCTGGTGGTCCACGGCCTGTGGTCCCGCGACTACAAGAGCATGATCGACCAGGTGAAGTCGCTGGGCTACAACACCCTCCGGATCCCGTACAGCGACGACATCTTCAAGGCCGGTGCCACGCCCAGCGGCATCGACGTCTCCGCCGGCAAGAACGCCGACCTCCAGGGCCTGACCTCGCTCCAGGTACTGGACCGGATCGTCGCGTACGCGGGCCAGGACGGGCTGAAGGTCATCCTGGACCGGCACCGCCCGGACTCGGCCGGCCAGTCGGCGCTCTGGTACACCGCGTCCGTCCCGGAGTCGACGTGGATCGCCAATCTCAAGTCGCTGGCCGCCCGTTACCAGGGCCAGGACACGGTGATCGGCATCGACCTGCACAACGAGCCGCACGACCCGGCGTGCTGGGGCTGCGGCGACCAGGCCACCGACTGGCGCCTGGCGGCCCAGCGCGCCGGGAACGCGGTGCTCTCGGTCAACCCGGACCTGCTCGTCTTCGTCGAGGGCGTGCAGACGTACAACGGCGTGTCCGGCTGGTGGGGCGGCAACCTGATGGGCGTCGCCCAGTACCCTGTGCAGCTCAGCGTGCCGGGCCGGGTGGTCTACTCCGCCCACGACTACGCCACGAGCGTGGCCCAGCAGAGCTGGTTCAGCGACCCGTCCTTCCCGGCCAACATGCCGGGCGTCTGGGACAAGTACTGGGGTTACATCTTCAAGCAGAACATCGCCCCCGTGTGGGTGGGCGAGTTCGGTACGACGCTCCAGTCGGCCGTCGACCAGAAGTGGCTGGCCGCGCTGGCGGACTATCTGAGGCCGACGTCGACGTACGGCGCGGACTCCTTCCACTGGACCTACTGGTCGCTGAACCCCAACTCCGGTGACACCGGCGGCATCCTGAAGGACGACTGGACGACCGTCGACACGGTCAAGGACGGGTATCTGGCGGGGATCAAGGCGCCGCTGTTCCCGGGCGGCGGGAGCGGCGGTGGCGGTGGCGGGGACAACGGCGGCGGGGGCGGCAGCACGCCCGCGTGCACCGCGTCCTACACCGTCAGCAGTGACTGGGGCGGCGGCTTCAACGCCGAGGTGAAGGTGAGCAACACCGGCACGGTCGCCCTCAAGTCCTGGAAGGTGACGTGGACGTGGGGCGGTGCCCAGAAGATCTCGTCCATGTGGAACGCGAGTTACACGCAGAGCGGTGCGAGCGTGACGGTGGTGAACGCGGCTCACAACGGGGGCCTGGCGGCCGGGGGTTCGGCGAGCTTCGGCTTCGGAGCGGCGCCGGGCGGGGCGGCGACACCGACGCTGACCTGCACGGCGGCATGAGCTGACCCGCGCGGTGGCATGAGAGAAGGGCGCCCGGCGAGCACCGGGCGCCCTTCGTCGTCGTAGGAGGGGAGTGGCTGCGGCCCGAAGTGGTTACTTCACGCACCCGGGAGCCGGGAACGGAGTGGTGGACGCGGGGTGGCCGCCGCCCTCCATGTTGGTGCGGAGCTTGGGCGCCGCCCCGTTGGGGTCGACGATCTGGGCCAGGAACCCGGCGCTCTTGGGCAGCGAGGGGTGGGCGCGGTTGACGACTCCGGCGAAGCGCGTGCCGTCACCGGCGTCCTTGAAGAACGCCGACGGACCGCTCAGGCCGTTGCTCAGCACGGCGACGGTCCCAGCTCCGATGAAGTGCTCGGTGATGATCGTGCAGCCCCGGGCATCGGGGGTGCCGACCTTCGGGAGTGCGTAGGTGCGCGGGCCGCCCTTGGCGCCGGTCACCCGGAGCGCGGGCTTGGAGCCCGTGGGGTCGACCAGCCGCAGGGAGAGACCGCGCTGCGCGGCCGTGACGTGACCGCGGTCGAGCTTGGCCAGGGTGCGGCCCATGTAGGGGTCGCCCGAGCGCCAGTTCTTCGGCACGGCACGGATCCAGGCCTCGGGGCCGCCCGCCTTGGGGTCGTTGCGCAGGACGGCCACCATGTCCTTGCCGACGGCGACGGCCTTGCCGGCGTAACGGCCGGCGGGGTTGGGCTTGGGGGCGGTCTTGGCGGCCTTGGCGGTGTTGCCGGCCTTGAGGGTGGGGGCGGCGGAGGCGGTCGCCACCGGCAGGACGGCGGTGGTGCCGAGAGCGGTCAGAAGGACCGAGGCGGTCAGGAGTGCGCGGCGGTGGCGTGCGAACGCGGACATGGAAAAGGCTCCTCAAACGTGCGCGAACAGCGGAAGACAGGATTCGTCGGAGCGGCGACGAGAAAACGATAAGTAGGCGTATACGACACCACTGTCTTCCTATTGTCACGGAATTTCGACAGGAACTGGAATCCTGATCTCCGCTGTCGTGCCCGGAAATGCGGTGCGGGGGTGCGGTTAAATCAGAGTGAACGCCCGGCGAAAGAGAAGGGTCAGAACATTCCGCCGCCCGCCCGGATCGCCTGACCCGTCACCCAGCGCGCCGCGTCGGAGGCCAGAAAGCCGACCACGTCCGCTATGTCGTCGGGGCGGCCCAGGCGGCCCAGGGGAATCCGGCGCGCCAGTTCCTCCCGCTCGGGGAGGGTGAGCTGGCCGGCGAGGGCGTCGGTGTCGGTGGCGCCGGGCAGCACGCTGTTGACGGTGACGCGGCGCGGCCCCAGTTCCTGGGCGAGGGTGCGCACGAGCGCGTCGCCCGCGGCCTTGGACGCTCCGTACACGCCCGATCCGGGGCGCTGGGTGACGGCCGTACCGCTGGAGACGACGACGATCCGGCCGCCGTCGCGGATCCGCAGCGCCGCCTCGCGCAGCGCGAGGAAGGTGGCGCGCGTGTTGGTGCGGAACATCAGGTCGAAGGCGTCGTCGGTGGTCTCCGCGAGGGGGGAGAAGCGGGCCACGCCGACATTGCACACCACGATGTCCAGGCCGCCGTACACCTGCTCGGCGGTGTCGAACAGCCGCCGCAGCCCGTCCGGTTCGGTGGCATCGGCGGGTACGGCGGTGGCCCGGCCGCCCGCCGCCTCGATCGCGGCGACGGCCTGTGCCGCGGCGTCCGCGTCGGAGAGGTAGTTGACGACGACGTCCGCGCCGTCCGCGCCCAGGCGTTCGGCCACGGCCCTGCCGATTCCGCGCGAGGCTCCGGTGACGACGGCGACACGACGGTCCATGCGGCACTCCCAAAAGTTGACCAGCTCGTTAGTCGATACACTCGACCAATTTGGTCGATGATGTCAACCAAATGTCCGCGGGCGGTTACGATCGGGACATGCGGCCCGGCACCGAAGACCACGACCTCGCCCGCGCTCTCTCCGTGCTCCACCGGCAGGTGGCGCTGCGCTACGGCGCGGGCGCCCGCGAGGCGGGGCTCACCCTCCAGCAGGCCGAACTGCTGTGCCAGTTGGAGCACTCCACGCCCTCCTTCGGAGAGCTGGCCCGGCTGCTCGGCTGTGACAAGACGAACGTCACGGGGATGGTCGACCGCCTGGAACGGCGCGGTCTCGTGCGGCGCGCCCCCGACCCGGCCGACCGCAGGGTCAGCCGCGTCACCCTGACCGACGAGGGGCGCGAGGCCGGCCGGCGGCTGCGCGAGACGTTCGCCGGCGTCGTGGCCGAGAAGTGCGCCACCCTGTCCGCGTCGGACCGCGACACGCTCGCCCGGCTCGGGTCGGCGGCGGCGCGGGCGCTGGAGGAGCGGCGCTAGGTTCCCGCTGTTCCGGGCGCGCCCAGGAGGGGGCAGGGCACCTCGGGGAGCGCGCGGTTGGGGGCGCAGGTCACGAGGGCGAGCGACAGGAACGCGGGCTGTTCGAGGTAGAACCCGAGCGAGATGTCACCGCCCGCCGTCAGCCGTTCGGCGGCGGAGGCGAGGAGGGCGGCCAGGCGGCCGGGGGCGCGGTGCGCCTCGGCGGCGAACCGGGGCGCGTACTCGGTGAGCCGGTCCCCGAGCCAGGCGGCGGCGGCCGACGGCTCGGACCAGGTGCCCTTGACGATCGCGCGGGGCTTGACCAGCCAGTACGCGGTCTCCAGCGGTGGCAGGTCGGAGCTGGGGAACTCGACGGTGGCGAGACGGTACCGCTGGATCAGTTCCGGGCTGCCGGTGGGCGGGGGCGGCTCGGGGTGGGGCGGGCGCCGGAAGGCTTCCTCGTCGAAGCGGGATTTGGGGCCGGTCCAGAGGTAGGCGTGGTGGTGCACCCGGGTCCTCTTCAGTGCGCTGCGCGGCCGGTTCCGGCCCGAACGACAACGGGCCGGAACCGGCAGGCTGTTCGGATAAGGGCTCAGCGGGCCAGGCCGAAGCGGGCCGGGTCGATCCCGGCGGCGCTCAACTCGTTCGTGGTGAACCGCAGCGGCTCCAGGTCGGGCCGCTTGCTGTCACCGAGGGCCCAGGCGTCCTCGCCGATACGGGCGAGGGTCACGCAGGCCTCGCCGTCCGGGTGGGTGTTCCCGCCGCACGCCTTGAGGAACGAGGCGCCGTTGAGGTCGAGCGCGTACAGGTCACTTCCGTTCACCATCGCTGTACCTTCCTGCTCCACTGTCACGGCCGTGTCCGGCCGTCGCCGTTGGAGTGACAAGATCCGCACGCAGGTCGCGCAGGGCAAGCGGGTCGAACGGGTGCGCATCGTGGACCGGCCCGCCACCCTCGGCCAGCGGTACCTCTTCGAGAGCGCCAAGTGGAACATCGGCCTCGGCGAGGACATTCGCAACGTGTGGCGTGCCGACGCGGAACGGCTTCGGCTTCCCGCCGAGGACTTCTGGCTGTTCGACAGCCGCCTCGTCGCGCTTCTCCGGTTCGATGACGACGACCAGCTCACGCACGTGGACCTGATCACCGAGCCCGCAGAGGTGGTGCGTTACTCCATGGTGCGAGATGCTGCTTGGCATCACGCTGTACCGCGGGAGCAGTTCGCGGCTGGGATGCGCAGCGACGTGTAAGGACAAGAGCGGGTACCGGTGAGCACGGACTATCAGAGGGCGCGCGAGGAACTGGGCCGCAGGCTCAGAGAACTGCGCATCGAAAACCCTGATGGTCGGCTCACCGGTACGGAACTCGCCCAGCGGCTGGGGTGGCCCCAGTCGAAGGTGAGCAAGCTGGAGAACGGCAGGCAGACCCCCACGGTCGAGGATCTCCGCTCGTGGGCCGACGCCACCGGGCAGCCGGCGGCCGGTGACGAGCTGTGTGCCCGCCTCAAGGGCTTCGAGAGCCAGATCCGGTCCTGGCGACGCCAGCTCGCGGCGGGGCACCGCCCTGTTCAGGATTCCTGGAACACCGTCATCTCCAACTCCACGATTGTGCGTGAGTGGGAGACCAGCCTCGTCCCCGGATTGCTCCAGACCGCCGACTACGCCCGACACGTTTTCCAGGGTCACTCGCAGCTCCAGAATTCCCCGCGTGACACGGAGGATGCGGTGCGCGCCCGAATGAAACGGCAGGAGTGGCTGTACCGTCCGGGTAAGCAGTTGCATCTGCTGGTGTGGGAAGGGGCGCTGTGGGCCCGGGTGTGTCCGCCGGACATGTTGGCGGCACAACTGGACCGTCTGCTTGGTGTCGTGGGGATGGACACCGTGCACCTGGGGATTGTGCCTCTTGACGCGAAGCTGGGTCTGAATCCGGCGAACGGGTTCTGCGTCCTGGACGAGCGTCTGGTCGTGGTCGAGGACTGGCACGCCGAACTCTGGCTGGACGACGCCGAAACGATCGCTCTGTATCGCCGCGTGTGGGACACCTTCGCGGAGTCGGCGGTGTTCGGGGCCGAGGCGCAGCAGGTGATCGCCCGGGTGCGGCGGAGTATCAAGGTCTGAGGACGTACGGCCGTACGACGTCATCGGAGGGTTCCCACAAGGGCGTTCGTGCGGGGGCCGGGGTCTGCCAGCACTCCTCGTCGCGGGGGAACGGGAGCCGGTGGCCGGCGGCGCGGAAGCGTTTGGCCCAGCGGCGCCAGCGGGCGTCGTGGGGGTTCGGCAGGCGCCGGGCGTGGGGCTGTGCCGCACCTGTTGTGTTACGGGTGGTCCAGAACATGGGGGGTCTCCGGGAGGGGGAGGGTGAAGCGGGCCCAGACGGTCTTGGTGTACGGCCCCTGCCGATGCCCCCACGCGTCGGCCAACGCGTCCACCAGGGCCAGTCCGCGCCCGCCCTCCTCGTCCAGCCCGGGACAGCGGGGCGAGGGAAGCCGGTCCCGGTCCGGGTCGGAGACCTCCAGGACCAATTCGCAGCGGCAGAGGGCGAGCGTGACCCGGACCCGGGCGTCGGAAACCCGGCAGTGGCTCACGGCGTTGGTGACGAGTTCGTTGGCCGACAGGGTGGCTCGGTCGGCGAGTTCATCGGTGATTCCCCAGTCGGCGAGGGCCTTGCGGACGTAGTGCCGAGCGGTCGGTACGTGCCGCCGGTGCGTGGGGATGTGGAATGTCTCGGTTGAGGGCATGGGCCTGAACGTAGAAATACATGCAGGTTTCTGCAATGGAAATCGAGAAATGTATGCATGAGTTTCACTCGATCGAGTTATGCACGCCCCGCGCGGTCAATCGGTGTGGCAGGGTTTCCGGAAGGAGAGGGGAGATCCCATGCCCGCAGGTGGACGACCGACCGTACGCAGCAGGCGACTTGGCACAGCCCTCAGGCAGTACCGGCAGGCCGCCAAGCTCGACCAGCCCCAGGCCGCCGAGGCGATCGCCACAAGCCAAGCCAGAATCAGCCGCATCGAGAGCGGACATGCCACGCCGCGCGTGATCGAAGTGCGCCTGCTGCTGGACGCGTACGGCATCACTGATGCGGACGTACGCGCCAAACTGGCGGACTTGGCCAAGCACTCCAAGAATCGAGGCTGGTGGCTCGAGCACGCAGAGCATCTTCGGCCTGACTACTTGGACCACATCGCGCTCGAGGACGATGCGACATACATCCGTGAGTGGCAGCCGGTCATGGTGCCAGGACTCCTGCAAACTCCGGCTTACGCGGAAGCCGTCATCGCCGATGGGCCGCACTACATCGAGTCGGAACGCGTCGCCCAGTTGGTGAAGGTGCGGCTCGCACGGCAAGCGAAGATCGAGGAAGGCGGAGCGTCGTACACGGCCATCCTCTGGGAGGCGGTCATCGCCCATCCCTTGATGAACGCGGAGGTCCACCGGGAGCAGCTGGCCGCCATTCTTGAGATCGGAAAGCGGAAGAACGTCACCGTGCAGGTCCTGCCGTTCAGCGCGGGAGCGTTGGCCGGTTACTCGGCTCCCTTCTATTCCTTCAGCTTCGACGAGGAGCCGACGGTCGAGGCAGTCGCCATGGACAATCTGCGGGGCACGTCGGTCCTCGAAGGGCCCGAGGACCTGGCCGCTTACGCCAACGCGTTCGACCTACTACGATCAGCGGCGTTGGCGCCGGAAGCGAGCGCGAAGCTCATCCGGGGCATACTGCGGAGCCTGAAGGAAGAGCCATCGTGACCGAGGTTGTAAGTCCCTTCTGGAAGTCGTCGTACTCGGGTCAGGAGAACGCCTGCGTCGAGGTCGCCGACACGGCTCCCGGCGGCCGAGCCGTCCGCGACAGCAAGCAGCACGACGGCCCCCTTCTCACCGTCTCCCGCGACAGCTGGCACGCCTTCATCCGCCAGTTCGCATAACGGCCCGTACACGCGAAGGGCGCCCGGCAAGCACCGGGCGCCCTTCGCGTCGTACTCAGAAGGTCAGAGCTTCTCGATCACGTAGTCCACGCACTTCGTGAGCGCTTCGACGTCCGCCGGGTCGATCGCCGGGAACATCGCGATGCGCAGCTGGTTGCGGCCGAGCTTGCGGTACGGCTCGGTGTCCACGATGCCGTTCGCGCGCAGCACCTTGGCGACGGCGGCGGCGTCGATCTCGTCGGCGAAGTCGATCGTGCCGATGACCTGGGAGCGCTTGGCCGGGTCGGAAACGAACGGGGTGGCGTACTTGGACTCTTCGGCCCAGGTGTACAGGCGCGTCGAGGAGTCCTTCGTGCGGGCCGTGGACCAGGCGAGGCCGCCCTGGCCGTTGAGCCACTCCAGCTGCTCGTTGAGGAGGAAGAGGGTGGCGAGGGCCGGGGTGTTGTACGTCTGGTTCTTGCGGGAGTTGTCGATCGCCGTCGGGAGCGAGAAGAACTCCGGGATGTGGCGGCCGGAGGCGTGGACGCGCTCGGCGCGCTCGATCGCGGCGGGGGAGAAGACGCCGATCCACAGGCCGCCGTCGGAGGCGAAGGACTTCTGCGGGGCGAAGTAGTAGACGTCGGTCTCGGCGATGTCGACCGGGAGGCCGCCCGCGCCGGAGGTGGCGTCCACGAGGACGAGCGCGCCCTCGTCGGCGCCGGCCACGCGCGTGATCGGCATGGCGACACCGGTGGAGGTCTCGTTGTGGGTGAAGGCGTAGACGTCGACGCCCGCCTCGGCCTGCGGCTCCGGGTGGGTGCCGGGGTCGGCGGCGACGACGGTCGGCTCGGCCAGCCAGGGGGCGAGCTTGGCGGCCTTGGCGAACTTGGAGGAGAACTCGCCGAAGGTGAGGTGCTGTGACTTGTTCTCGATCAGGCCGTGCGTGGCGATGTCCCAGAAGGCGGTGGAGCCGCCGTTGCCGAGGACGACCTCGTAGCCCTCGGGCAGCGAGAACAGCTCGGAGATGCCCTCGCGGACCTTGCCGACCAGGTTCTTGACCGGCGCCTGACGGTGGGAGGTGCCCAGCAGGGACGTGCCGGTGGCGGCGAGGGCGTTCAGCGCCTCGGTCCGCACCTTGGAGGGGCCCGCGCCGAAACGTCCGTCGGCGGGCTTGATGTCAGCGGGAATCTGGATGTCGGCCACGGGAGGAGGTTAGCCGCTGGAAGAAGCCCGGGTGGAGTTCTGTCCGTTCGATGAGACGAGATCACCGGGTCGTGGACTTGTGATGTCGTACGACTATTAGTGCGCACCTGTGGAAAACTTTCGGTGACTGTGCGTGGCCGGATGCATCCTGGACGCATGACGGATCGTGGGGAAGAAGTCGCGGGGGACGTCAGGGACGCGGATGTCGCCGCGCTCGCGGGGGCGCTGCGTAAGGCAGTGCGGGGCGAGGTCGGGTTCGATGTGACCGCCCGGGCACTGGTCACCATGGACGCGTCCAATTACCGGCGGGTCCCGCTGGGCGTCGTGGCCCCGAGGGACGCGGACGACGTGGCCGCCGTGCTGGAGGTGTGCCGGGAGCGCGGGGTGCCGGTGGTGGCGCGCGGCGGCGGCACGTCCATCGCCGGGCAGGCGACCGGCACGGGCGTGGTGCTGGACTTCACCCGGCACATGACCGCCCTGGTGGAGCTGGACCCGGGCAGCCGTACGGCCGTCGTGCAGCCGGGGCTCGTCCTGGACCGGCTCCAGGAGGCCGCCGCACCGCACGGACTGCGGTTCGGCCCCGACCCCTCCACGCACAGCAGGTGCACGCTCGGCGGAATGATCGGCAACAACTCCTGCGGCTCCCACTCGGTCGCCTGGGGCACGACCGCGGACAGCGTGCGGGAGCTGTCCGTGATCACCGCGCGCGGGCGGCGGCTGCGGCTCGGGCAGGGGTGGGCGGGCGCCCCGGACGGGCTGCGCGAGCTGGCCGAGGGCGAGCTGGCGCGGCTGCGGACGGGGTTCCCGGAGTTGCCCCGCCGGATCTCCGGGTACGCGCTGGACGCGCTGCTGCCCGAGAAGGGCGCGGATGTCGCCCGCTCCTTCTGCGGCTCCGAGGGCACCCTCGGCATCCTCACCGAGGCCGTGGTCCGCCTGGTCGACAGCCCCCGCGCGCGGGCGCTGGCCGTGCTGGCGTACGCCGACGAGAGCGCCGCCGCCGAGGCCGCCGCGGGCCTGCTGCCGCTCGGCCCGCTCACGGTGGAGGGCATGGCCGCCGATCTGGTCCCGGCCGGGGCGGGGCTGCCCGGGGGAGGCGCCTGGCTGTTCGTGGAGACCGGCGGAAAGACGGCGGCTGAGGCACGCGCGCGTGCGGAGGAGATCGTGCGCGCGGCCGATGTCGTGGACTCCCTGGTGGTGACCGACCCGGCCGCCCAGCGGAGTCTGTGGCGCATCCGCGAGGACGCGGCGGGCACCGCCACCCGGATGCCCGACGGCTCCGAAGCGTGGCCCGGCTGGGAGGACTGCGCGGTCCCGCCCGCCCGCCTCGGCGGGTACCTCCGCGAGTTCCGCGCGCTGCTGGCCGCCCACGGACTGCGCGGCACGCCGTACGGGCACTTCGGCGACGGCTGCATCCACGTCCGCGTCGACTTCGACCTGCTCACCGAGGCCGGCGTCGGCCGCTTCCGCCGCTTCTCCGAGGAACTGGCCGGCTTGGTCGTGGCCCACGGCGGCTCCCTGTCCGGGGAGCACGGCGACGGCCAGGCCCGCGCGGAACTGCTGCCGCGGATGTACGGCGCCGAGATGGTCGGGCTGTTCGAGCGGGCCAAGGCGGTGTGGGACCCGGACGACCTCCTCAACCCCGGCATGCTGGTCCGCCCGGCCCGGCTGGACGAGAACCTGCGCTTCTCGGTGCTGCCCCGCCGGCCGGTCGACGTGGCCTTCGCCTACCCGTCCGACGGCGGCGACTTCCGCGCGGCCGTCCGCCGCTGCGTCGGTGTGGCCAAGTGCCGTACGACGACCGTCTCCGGCCCGGCCGTGATGTGCCCCTCCTTCCGGGCGACCGGCGAGGAGGAGCACTCCACCCGGGGGCGGGCCCGGCTGCTGCACGAGATGCTCGCGGGCGACCTGGTCACCGACGGCTGGCAGTCGCGGGAAGTCCTGGGCGCCCTCGACCTCTGCCTGTCCTGCAAGGGCTGCCGCTCCGACTGCCCCGCCGGCGTCGACATGGCCACGTACAAGGCCGAGTTCCTGTACCACCACTACGCCGGCCGCCGCCGCCCGGCCGCCCACTACAGCATGGGCCGCCTCCCGGAATGGCTCCGCTGGGCGTCCCGCGCACACCTGGCCCCGCTGCTCAACACGCTGGCCGCCACCCGCCCCTTGGCCGGCCTTGGCAAACACCTGGCCGGAACAGCCCCGGAACGGGACATCCCCCGCCTGGCGCCCCGGACGTTCACCACCTGGTGGCGCAAGCGAAAGCCGACGACGCCGGGTGCGTCGCCGACTGAGAGCGCACCCACTTCCACCCCCGGCGACCTCGTCGTCCTCTGGCCCGACACCTTCACCGAGCACCTCGCGCCGTCCGTCGGCCAGGCCGCCGTCCGCGTACTGGAGGCGGCCGGACTGCGGGTGGCGCTCCCGCCGACGCTGCTGCCGCGCAAGGGGGCGATCGGCGACGGCAGGACCCGCTCGGCCGCCGCGCTGCTCACCGCCCGCCGGGCCCGGGTCTGCTGCGGCCTGACCTACGTCTCCACGGGCCAGCTCGACCGCGCCCGTACGGTACTGCGCCGCACCCTTGACCTGATGGAACCGGTGCTGCGGGCAGGGGCACCGGTCGTCGTCCTGGAACCGAGCTGCGCCGCCGCCCTCCGCACCGACCTTCCGGAACTCCTGCCCGACGACCCGCGGGCCGCCCGGCTGTCCGCCACGGTCCTCACCTTCGCCGAAACCCTGGAGCGGCACGCCCCGCACTGGACCCCGCCCGCCGTGGACCGTCCGGTGGCCGGCCAGACCCACTGCCACCAGCACGCGGTGCTCGGCGACGGCCCGGACCGCCGGCTGCGCGCCGCCGCCGGCCTCACCGGCGAACTGAGCGGCGGCTGCTGCGGCCTGGCGGGCGACTTCGGGTTCGAGAAAGGCCACTTCGACGTCTCCCGGGCCTGTGCGGAGGACCAGCTCCTGCCCTCGGTACGGCAGGCGCCCGAGGACGCGGTGATCCTGGCCGACGGCTTCTCCTGCCGCACCCAGCTGGACCAGCTGGCCGGCGTCCGGGGCCGCCACCTGGCGGAGGTACTGGCGGAGGCCCTGGACCGGGCGGACGGCAGCCGGTGAACGCGGCACGGCTCCCCCTCGGCCGGGAGACCGACCCTCCAGGTCAGTTCCATAAAGGGTTCACACTCCTGACGGAGTCTATTACCCTGGACTCGGTAGTACATGGAGATGTACATGATCTGATCCGATCCAGCACCGGGACCGCCGTGAGCACCGTCAACACCCCCAGCGCCGCGAACTCGACGTCACCGGCGTCCTCCCCGTCACCGGGGGCGCCCGCTCCGCGCAGTCCCGGCCGGCTGACCTCTCTCGGACCGGTCGGGCTGGTGCTGGCCGGCGGGATCTCTGTGCAGTTCGGCGGCGCGCTGGCGGTCACCCTGATGCCCCGGGCGGGGGCGCTGGGCGTGGTGACCCTGCGCCTCGTCGCGGCGGCGGTCGTCCTTCTCATCGTCTGCCGTCCCCGGCTGCGCGGCCACTCGCGCGCCGACTGGGGCACGGTGATCGTCTTCGGCATCACCATGGGCGCGATGAACGGCCTGTTCTACGAGGCGGTGGACCGTATCCCGCTGGGCCCGGCGGTCACCCTCGAAGTCCTCGGCCCGTTGACCCTGTCCGTCCTGGCCTCCTGCCGTGCGCTCAACGCGCTCTGGGCCGGTCTCGCGCTCGCGGGCGTGTTCCTGCTCGGTGGCGGAGGTTTCGGCGATCTGGACCCCGTAGGTGTCGCCTTCGCCCTGGGCGCCGGCGCCATGTGGGCGGCCTACATCGTCTTCAGCGCCCGCACCGGCCGCCGCTTCCCCCAGGCCGACGGCCTGGCCCTGGCCATGGCCGTGGCCGCCCTGCTCTTCCTCCCCCTCGGCATAGCCGAGGCCGGCACGCGCCTGCTGAACCCCACCACCATCGCCCTCGGCTCGGCGGTGGCCCTGCTCTCCTCGGTCCTGCCCTACACCCTCGAACTCCTGGCCCTGCGCCGCCTGCCGGCCTCCACCTTCGCCATCCTGATGAGCCTGGAACCCGCCATCGCCGCCACGGCCGGCTTCCTCGTCCTGGGCCAGTCCCTCCACCCCGCCGAGGCGGCGGCCATCGCCCTGGTCATCGCCGCGAGCATCGGCGCGGTCCGCACCCAGATGGGCCGGGGCAAGGCCGCTCTGCCGGCCGAGGGTCAGTAGACCCCGCCGTCACAGTCCGTAATCGTTCGCCTGCGCACGGGGATCCGCCCTGTGCGAAGGTGGGCTCATGAAGGTCACCGCCCGCGGGCGCGCCGTGCTCGGCGACCCCCGGATCAACCGCGGTACGGCGTTCACCGAGGCGGAGCGCCGGGCCCTGGACCTCGTCGGGCTGGTCCCGCCCCGCGTGCTCACCCAGGACCAGCAGGCCGAGCGCGCCTACGGCCAGTTCCGCGAACAGCCGGACGACCTGGCCAAGAGCGTGAACCTGACCGCGCTGCACGACCGTAACGAGGTGCTGTTCTACCGGCTCGTCGGCGACCACCTCGAAGAGATGCTGCCCATCGTCTACACCCCCACCGTGGGCACGGCGATCCGCCGCTACAGCACCGAGTACCGCCGCCCGCGCGGCATCTACCTCTCCGTGGACGCCCCCGGCGACATCGAACGCTCCCTGCGCGCGAGCGGCCTCGGCGCCGACGACGTCGACCTGATCGTGGCCACCGACGGCGAGGGCATCCTCGGCATCGGGGACTGGGGCGTCGGCGGCATCGACATCGCGGTCGGCAAGCTCGCCGTCTACACCGCCGCCGCCGGCATCGACCCGCGCCGCACCCTGCCCGTCATGCTCGACGTCGGCACCAACCGCCGGGAGCTCCTCGACAACCCCCTCTACCTCGGCAACCGCCACCCCCGCGTCGACCGCGACACGTACGACGCCTTTATCGACGCCTACGTCACCACCGCCACCCGGCTCTTCCCCGGCGCCCTGCTGCACTGGGAGGACTTCGGGAACGCCAACGCCCGGCGCATCCTCGACCACTACCGCGACCGGGTCTGCACCTTCAACGACGACATCCAGGGCACCGGCGCCGTCAACCTCGCCGCCGTCCTGTCCGGGGTGCGCGCGGCCGGCGTGCCCCTGCCCGAGCACCGGATCGTCGTCTTCGGCGCGGGCACCGCCGGCATCGGTGTCGCCGACCAGCTGCGGGACGCCCTGATCGCCGAGGGCCTGTCCGAGGCCGAGGCGCTCGCCCGGTTCTGGTGCGTCGACCGGTACGGCCTGCTCACCGACGATCAGGGCGACCGGCTCAGCGACGTCCAGCGGCCGTACGCCCGCCCCGCCGCCGAGACCGACGGCTGGCACCGGGACGAGGACCTGCCCGGCATCCCGCTGGCCGAAGTGGTCCGCCGGGTCCGCCCGACCGTCCTCATCGGCACCTCCGGCCAGGGCGGCGCGTTCCGCGAGGAGATCGTCCGCGAGATGGCCCGGCACACCGGACGCCCGATCATCCTGCCCATGTCCAACCCGACCGACCTGGCCGAGGCCACCCCCGCCGACCTGCTCGACTGGACCGGCGGCAGGGCACTGGTGGCCACCGGCAGCCCGTTCGCCCCGGTGGAGCGGGACGGCACGACGTACGAGATCGGCCAGGCCAACAACGCGCTGGTCTTCCCCGGCCTCGGACTCGGCACGATCGTCGCCCGCGCCTCCCGCGTCACCGACCGCATGCTGCGCGCGGCCGCCGACGCGGTGGCCCGCCGGACCGCCGACGCGGAGGTCTCCCGGCTGGACGCACCGCTCCTCCCGCCGATCCGCGAGCTGCGCGCCACCTCGGAGGCGGTCGCGGTGGCCGTGGCCCGCGCCGCGGTGGACGAAGGAGTCGCCCGGGCCGACCTGGACGATGTCGAGGCGGCGGTACGGGCGGCCCGCTGGGAGCCGGTCTACCCGCCGCTGGAAGCGGTGTGACGGCGGCGCCCGGAGCGGTAGGACGGCGACCCAATTAATGCAAGCACGCTTGATTGTTTCTGGCGGCGCTGCCATGCTCCCCCCATGGCCGACCCGACGCCCGTCATCGACGACCTGCGTGCCGAGAGTGGTGAACTCGACCTGCTCGTAGCCGAGTTGAGCCCGAAGCAGTGGGAGCTGCCGACTCCCGCGGCCGGCTGGACCGTCGCCCACCAGATCGCGCACCTCGCCTGGACCGACCGCTCCGCACTGCTCGCCGTCACCGACCCCGGTGCCTTCGGGGCACTGGTGGAGAAGGCACTCGCCGCCCCCGCCTCGTTCGTGGACGAGGGGGCCGAGGAGGGCGCCGCGCTCCCGCCGGCCGACCTGCTGGCCGCCTGGCGCGCCGGACGCACCGCCCTCCGCGAGGCACTGCTGGGCGCCCCGCCCGGCGCCCGCTTCCCCTGGTACGGCCCGCCCATGTCGGCAGCCTCCATGGCAACGGCCCGGCTCATGGAGACCTGGGCCCACGGCCAGGACATCGCCGACGCCCTGGGTGTGGTGCGCCCACCCACCGACCGGCTCCGGCATGTGGCCCGGCTCGGGGTACGCACCCGTGACTTCGCCTACGGGGTGCGCGGACTGACCCCGCCGGCCGAGGAGTTCCGGGTCGAACTGCTCGCGCCCTCCGGCGAGGTGTGGACGTACGGCCCGGAGGGCGCCGCGCAGCGCGTCACCGGCCCCGCTCTCGACTTCTGCCTCCTGGTCACCCAGCGTGCCCACCGCGCCGGCCTGGCCCTGACGGCCACGGGCCCGGACGCCGACCGCTGGCTGGACATCGCCCAGGCCTTCGCGGGCCCACCGGGCACCGGCCGCCCGCGCGAGGCGGCCGACGGGCCGGCGCGGGGGACCGGCCGTCCGGCCGAGGAGTCCGGCCGTTCGCCTCAGGGGGCCGGCCGGTGAAACCGCTGCGCATCGGGAACTTCTCCGGCTTCTACGGCGACCGCTCCGACGCCCTGCGCGAGATGCTCACCGGCGGCGAGGTCGATGTCCTCACCGGTGACTACCTGGCCGAACTCACCATGCTCATCCTCGCCCGGGACCGGCTGAAGGACCCGTCCGCCGGATACGCCCGCACCTTCCCGCGCCGGCTGGAGGACTGCCTGGGCCTCGCCCACGAACGCGGCGTACGGATCGTCACCAACGCGGGCGGCCTCAACCCCGCCGGGCTCGCCGGGGAGATACGGCGGCTGGCGGACCGGCTCGGCATCCCGGTGCGGGTCGCGCACGTCGAGGGCGACGACCTGACCGCCGCCTACCCCGGCACCCTCGCCGCCCACGCCTACCTCGGGGGCTTCGGCATCGCCGAGTGCCTGCGGGCGGGCGCCGACGTGGTGGTCACCGGCCGGGTGACCGACGCGGCGCTGGTCACCGGGCCGGCCGCCGCGCACTTCGGCTGGCGGCCCGACGACCACGACCGGCTCGCCGGTGCCGTCGTCGCCGGACACGTGCTGGAGTGCGGTACCCAGGCGACCGGCGGGAACTACGCCTTCTTCGCCGAGGGGGACGTACGCCGGCCCGGCTTCCCGCTCGCCGAGATCCACGCCGACGGCAGCAGCGTGATCACCAAGCACCCCGGCACGGGCGGCTTCGTGGACGTGGGCACGGTCACCGCCCAGCTGCTGTACGAGACCGGCGGCGCCCGGTACGCCGGACCCGATGTCACGGCCCGGCTGGACACCGTACGGCTCGCCCAGGAGGGGACGGACCGGGTGCGGATCGAGGGGGTGCGCGGGGAGGCGCCGCCGCCCACGCTCAAGGTCGGGCTCAACCGGCTCGGCGGCTTCCGCAACGAGGTCGTCTTCGTGCTCACCGGGCTCGACATCGAGGCCAAGGCGGCGCTGGTGCGCGAGCAGCTCGCGGACGCGCTCGCCAAGACGCCGCCCAGCGAGGTGCGCTGGGAGCTGGTGCGCACCGACCGGGCCGACGCGGACACCGAGGAGACGGCCAGCGCGCTGCTGCGGCTCGTCGTACGCGACCCGGACCAGCAGGTCGTGGGGCGCGCGCTGAGCGGGGCCGCGGTGGAGCTGGCACTGGCCAGCTACCCCGGCTTCCATGTGCTGGCCCCACCCGGAAAGGGCGCACCTTATGGGGTCTTCGAGGATGTGTACGTCCCCCATGTGGGCGCCACACACAGGGCCGGCGCTTCCGACGTGGACACCGACCACGTGCCCACCCCCCACGGGCCCGCCCCCCACGTGCCCACCGCCCACGTGCCCACCGCCCACGTGTCCGTCTCCCACGTGGCCGTCCTCCACGACGGCCGCCGTGTCCCCGTACCCCCGCCCCAGGAGACAAGCCCCCTGGCCGCCGTACCGGACCCGCCCCTTCCGGAACCCCTTCCGCCCGGACCGACCCGGCGGGCGCCCCTCGGCCTGGTCGTCGGCGCCCGCAGCGGGGACAAGGGCGGGAACGCCAACGTCGGGGTGTGGGCCCGGTCCGAGGACGCCTGGCGGTGGCTCGCCCACACGCTGACGGCCGACACCTTCCGGAAGTTGATCCCCGAGAGCCGGGACCTGCCCGTCACCCGGCACCTGCTCCCGAACCTGCGCGCCGTCAACTTCGTGGTCGAGGGCATCCTCGGCGCCGGCGTCGCCGCGCAAGCCCGCTTCGACCCGCAGGCCAAGGCCCTCGGCGAATGGCTGCGCTCCCGCCACCTGGACATCCCGGAGGCCCTGCTGTGACGGTCCTGCAGACCGCTGTCGACCCCACCGCCCCCGAGTACCGGGCCCGCCGCGAGGCGATGCTCGCCAAGCTCGCCGACCTGGCGGCCGAGCACGCCAAGGCGCTGGCCGGCGGCGGCGAGAAGTACGTCGCCCGGCACCGGGGGAGGGGGAAGCTGCTCGCCCGTGAGCGGATCGAGCTGCTGCTCGACCCCGACACCCCGTTCCTGGAGCTGTCCCCGCTGGCCGCCTGGGGCAGCGAGTATCCGGTGGGTGCCTCCCTCGTCACCGGGATCGGGGTGGTCGAGGGCGTGGAGTGCCTGATCACCGCAAACGACCCGACCGTGCGCGGCGGCGCCAGCAATCCCTGGAGCCTGAAGAAGGCGCTGCGCGCGAACGACATCGCCCTGGCCAACCGGCTGCCCTGCATCAGCCTGGTGGAGTCGGGAGGCGCCGATCTGCCGTCCCAGAAGGAGATCTTCATCCCCGGCGGGGCGATCTTCCGCGACCTCACCCGGCTGTCCGCCGCGGGCATCCCGACCATCGCCGTCGTCTTCGGCAACTCCACCGCCGGCGGCGCCTACATCCCCGGCATGTCCGACCACGTGATCATGGTCAAGGAGCGGGCGAAGGTGTTCCTCGGCGGGCCGCCGCTGGTGAAGATGGCCACCGGTGAGGAGAGCGACGACGAGTCGCTGGGCGGCGCCGAGATGCACGCGCGCGTGTCGGGCCTCGCCGACTACTTCGCGCTGGACGAGCCGGACGCGCTGCGCCAGGCGCGCCGCGTCGTGGCCCGCCTCAACCACCGCAAGGCGTACCCCGACCCCGGCCCGGCCGAGCCGCCGAAGTACGACCCCGGGGAACTGCTGGGCATCGTCCCGGACGACCTGAAGATCCCGTTCGACCCGCGCGAGGTGATCGCCCGGATCGTGGACGGCTCCGACTTCGACGAGTTCAAGCCGCTGTACGGCACGAGCCTGGTCACCGGCTGGGCCGCCCTGCACGGCTACCCGGTCGGCATCCTGGCCAACGCCCAGGGCGTGCTGTTCAGCGCCGAGTCGCAGAAGGCCGCCCAGTTCATCCAGCTCGCCAACCAGCGCGACATCCCGCTGCTGTTCCTGCACAACACCACCGGCTACATGGTCGGCAAGGAGTACGAGCAGGGCGGGATCATCAAGCACGGCTCGATGATGATCAACGCCGTCTCCAATTCGAAGGTGCCGCACCTCTCGGTGCTCATGGGCGCGTCGTACGGCGCCGGGCACTACGGCATGTGCGGCCGGGCCTACGACCCCCGGTTCCTGTTCGCCTGGCCCAGCGCCAAGTCCGCCGTCATGGGCCCGCAGCAGCTCGCGGGCGTGCTGTCCATTGTCGCCCGGCAGTCGGCGGCGGCCAAGGGGCAGCCGTACGACGAGGAGGCGGACGCGGCCCTGCGCACGATGGTGGAGCAGCAGATCGAGGCCGAGTCGCTGCCGATGTTCCTGTCCGGGCGGCTGTACGACGACGGCGTCATCGACCCGCGCGACACCCGCACCGTCCTCGGCCTGTGCCTGTCCGCCCTGCACACCGCGCCCTACGAGGGCGCGCGCGGCGGCTTCGGCGTCTTCCGGATGTGAGGGATCACATGATTTCCAGTGTGCTCGTCGCGAACCGGGGCGAGATCGCCTGCCGGGTCTTCCGCACCTGCCGTGAGCTGGGCATCGGGACGGTCGCGGTGCACTCCGACGCCGACGCGGACGCGCTGCACGCGCGCGTGGCCGACACGGCGGTACGGCTGCCGGGCGCGGCGCCCGCCGACACCTACCTGCGCGGCGACCTGGTGGTGAAGGCGGCCCTGGCCGCCGGGGCCGACGCCGTGCACCCGGGCTACGGCTTCCTCTCCGAGAACGCCGGTTTCGCCCGCGCCGTGCGGGACGCCGGGCTGGTGTGGATCGGCCCGCCGCCGGAGGCCATCGAGGCCATGGCGTCCAAGACCCGCGCCAAACGGCTGATGGGCCTCGCCCCGCTGGACCCGGACCAGGTGACCGAGGCCGACCTGCCGGTCCTGGTGAAGGCGGCGGCGGGCGGCGGGGGGCGCGGGATGCGGATCGTGCGCCGTCTGGACGAGCTGCGGGCCGCCCTGGAGAGCGCGCGCGCCGAGGCCGCGAGCGCCTTCGGTGACGGCGAGGTGTTCGTGGAGCCGTACCTGGAGCGCGGCCGCCATGTGGAGGTGCAGATCCTCGCCGACACCCATGGCACCGTCTGGCCGCTCGGCACCCGCGACTGCTCCCTCCAGCGCCGGCACCAGAAGGTCATCGAGGAGGCCCCGGCGCCCGGGCTCACCCAGGGGCTCGCGGAGGAGCTGCGGGCGCTGGCCGTACGCGCCGCGCGCGCCGTGTCGTACACCGGCGCCGGCACGGTCGAGTTCCTGGTCGCCGACGGCCGCGCCCACTTCCTGGAGATGAACACCCGCCTCCAGGTGGAACACCCCGTCACGGAGGCCGTGTTCGGGCTGGACCTGGTCGCCGAGCAGATCCGGATCGCCGAGGGCCACGCTCTGGGGACCGAGCCCCCGCACCCGCGCGGCCACGCCGTCGAGGCCCGCCTCTACGCCGAGGACCCGGCCCGCGACTGGGCCCCCCAGACCGGCACCCTGCACCGGATCGCCGTACCGGACGGCGTCCGCCTGGACACCGGCTGCGCCGACGGCGACACCATCGGCGTCCACTACGACGCCATGCTCGCCAAGGTCGTCGCCCACGCCCCCACCCGGGCCGAGGCGATCCGCCGGCTCGCCGGCGCGCTGGAGGCGGCCGTGCTCCACGGCCCGGTCACCAACCGGGACCTGCTGGTGCGCTCGCTGCGGCACGAGGAGTTCACCGCGGCCCGCATGGACACCGGCTTCTACGACCGCCACCTCGACGCGCTGACCACGCCCGCCCACGACCCGTACGCCCCCCTGGCCGCCGCCCTCGCCGACGCCCACGGTCGCTCCCGGTTCGGCGGCTGGCGCAACGTCCCCTCGCAGCCGCAGGTGAAGCGGTACGAGATGGGCGGCGAGGAGCACGAGGTCCGCTACCGGCACACCCGGGACGGCCTCGCCGCCGACGGGGTGCGGGTCGTGCACGCCGACGCCCGGCTGGTCGTCCTGGACATCGACGGCGTACGGCGGAAGTTCACCGTCGCCCGCTACGGCGACCAGGTACACGTGGGCACCACCCGCCTCACCGCCCTGCCCCGCTTCCCCGACCCGGTCGCCCGGCTCGCCCCCGGCTCCCTGGTGGCCCCGATGCCGGGCACGGTCGTCCGGATCGCCGAGGGGCTGGCGGAAGGGGCAACGGTTCGGGCCGGCCAGGGACTCATATGGGTGGAGGCGATGAAGATGCAGCACCTGATCTCGGCCCCGGCCGCCGGAACCCTCACCGCCCTGCACGCCAGGCCCGGACAGCAGGTCGAGCCGGGCACCGTCCTGGCAGTAGTGCAGGAAATCCCTTCCTAGGAGCCCCATGACCGCCGTCATCGAGTCCGAAGAGCACAAGGCCCTGCGCTCCGCCGTGGCCGCACTCGGCAAGCGCTACGGCCGCGACTACGTCACCCGCACGGTCGCCGAAGGCAAACCCCCCGCCGAACTCTGGTCCGACGCGGGCAAGCTGGGCTACCTCGGCGTCAACCTCCCCGAGGAGTACGGGGGAGGGGGCGGCGGCATAACCGAACTCTCCATCGTGCTCGAAGAGCTGGGCGCCGCCGGCTCCCCCCTGCTCATGCTCGTCGTCTCACCCGCCATCTGCGGCACGGTGATCACCCGCTTCGGCACCGAGGAGCAGAAGCGGCAATGGCTGCCCGGGCTCGCCGACGGCACCCGCCTCATGGCCTTCGGCATCACCGAGCCCGACGCCGGCTCCAACAGCCACCGCATCACCACCACGGCCCGCCGGGACGGCACCGACTGGCTGCTCACCGGCCGCAAGGTCTTCATCTCCGGTGTCGACATCGCCGACGCCGTCCTCGTCGTCGGCCGCACCGAGGACGCCCGCACCGGCACCCTCAAGCCCTGCCTGTTCATCGTCCCCACGGACGCCGAGGGCTTCCACAAGCACCCCATCGCCATGGAACTCAACGCGGCCGAGAAGCAGTTCGAACTGACCCTGGACGACGTCCGGCTGCCCGCGGAGGCGCTCGTGGGCGACGAGGACGCCGGGCTGCTGCAACTGTTCGCCGGACTGAACCCCGAGCGGATCATGACGGCCGCGTTCGCGATCGGCATGGGCCGCTACGCCCTCGCCAGGGCCGTCGAGTACGCCCGCGAGCGCACGGTCTGGAAGGCCCCCATCGGCGCCCACCAGGCCATCGCCCACCCCTTGGCGCAGGCCCACATCGACCTGGAGCTGGCCCGGCTGATGATGCGGAAAGCGGCCCTTCTCTACGACTCGGGGGACGACATCGGCGCGGGCGAGGCCGCCAACATGGCCAAGTACGCGGCCGGTGAGGCCTGTGTGCGGGCCGTCGACCAGGCCGTGCACACCCTCGGCGGCAACGGCCTCACCCGGGAGTTCGGGCTCGCCTCGCTGATAACCGCCGCCCGCGTGGCACGTATCGCCCCGGTGAGCCGGGAAATGATCCTCAACTACGTCTCCCACCAGAGCCTGGGCCTGCCCAAGTCGTACTGAGCGGCCCCGCGCGAGGAGGAACCGTGTTCCGCAGCGAGTACGCAGACGTTCCGCCCGTAGAACTCCCCATCCACGAAGCCGTCCTGGGCCACGCCGCCGGCTTCGGCGACCGGCCCGCCCTCGTCGACGGCACGGACGGCACCACCCTCACGTACGAGCAGCTGGACCGGTTCCACCGGCGCCTGGCCGCCGCCCTCGCCGGCACCGGCGTGCGCAAGGGCGACGTCCTCGCCCTGCACAGCCCCAACACCCTCGCCTTCCCGCTCGCGTTCTACGCCGCCACCCGCGCCGGTGCCACCGTCACCACCGCGCACCCGCTCGCCACCGCCGAGGAGTTCGCCCGGCAGCTGCGCGACAGCGCGGCCCGCTGGATCGTCACCGTCTCCCCGCTGCTCCGGACCGCCCGCCGGGCCGCCGGACTCGCGGGCGGGATCCGGGAGATCCTCGTGTGCGACAGCGCGCCCGGCCACCGCTCGCTGACCGGCCTGCTCGCCACCACCGATCCCGAACCACAGGTCGCCATCGACCCGGCCGAGGACATCGCCGTGCTGCCGTACTCCTCCGGCACCACCGGCACCCCCAAGGGCGTACTGCTCACCCACCGGCAGATCGCCACCAACCTCGCCCAGCTGGACTCCGCCGTCCCGGCCGGCCCCGACGACCGCGTCCTCGCCGTCCTGCCGTTCTTCCACATCTACGGCCTCACCGCGCTGATGAACGGGCCGCTGCGCAAGGGCGCCACCGTCGTCGTCCTGCCCCGCTTCGAGCTGGAGACCTTCCTCGCCGCCATCGCCGAGCACCGCATCACCAGCCTGTACGTGGCCCCGCCGATCGTCCTCGCCCTCGCCAAGCACCCGGCGGTCGGCCGCTACGACCTCTCCTCCCTCAAGTACGTCATCAGCGCCGCCGCCCCGCTGGACGCCCGGCTCGCCCGCGCCTGCTCCGAACGGCTCGGCCTGCCCCCGATCGGCCAGGCGTACGGCATGACGGAGCTGTCGCCCGGCACCCATGCCGTCCCCCTGGACCGGCTGCGCGAGGCCCCCGCCGGCACGGTCGGACGGCTCATCGCCGGCACCGAGATGCGGATCGTCTCCCTGGACGACCCCCGCCGCGACCTCGGCCCCGGCGAGCCCGGCGAGATCCTGATCCGCGGTCCCCAGGTGATGAAGGGCTACCTGGGCCGCCCCGACGCCACCGCCGCCCTGATCGACCCCGACGGCTGGCTGCACACCGGGGACGTCGGGCACACCGACGCGGACGGCTGGCTGTTCGTGGTGGACCGGGTGAAGGAACTCATCAAGTACAAGGGCTACCAGGTGGCCCCCGCCGAACTGGAGGCCCTGCTGCTCACCCACCCCGGTATCGCCGACGCCGCCGTGATCGGCGCCCGCGACGAGGACGGCAACGAGATCCCGCACGCCTTCGTCGTCCGCCGGCCCGGCGCCGACGGCCCGGCCGGGGACGAGGTCCTGGACTTCGTCGCCGAACGCGTCGCCCCCTACAAACGCGTCCGCCGGATCACCTTCACCGACACCGTCCCCCGTGCCGCCTCCGGCAAGATCCTGCGCCGGCAGCTCAGGGAGTCCACATGACCGGCCGGCAGTTCAGGGAGTTCACATGACCGACCCCGCCGTGCCCATCGGCCGCACCCGCGCGCGTGCCGTGGAGACGCTCAGCCTCGACGCCACCGAGACCCGCAACGCCCTGTCCGCGGCCCTCGTCACCGGGCTCGCCGACGCCCTGGCCGACTGCGGCGAGGACCCCGGGGTGCGGGCCGTGGTCCTCACCCACACCGGTACGACGTTCTGCGCAGGCGCCGACCTGCGCGACCCGCCCGCCCCGGAGGCCCTGGTGGCCCTGTTGCGGCGGATCGTGGAGCTGCCCAAACCGGTGGTCGCCCGGGTCACCGGCCATGTCCGCGCCGGCGGCCTCGGCCTGCTCGCCGCCTGCGACATCGCCGCCGCCTCCGCCGCGGCCACCTTCGCCTTCACCGAGGTGCGCATCGGCGTCGCCCCCGCCGTGATCTCCCTGCCGGTGCTGCCGCGCGCCGACCCCCGCGCCCTGGCCCGCTACTACCTCACCGGCGAACGCTTCGGCCCGGCCGAGGCCGTGACGCTGGGCCTGCTGACGACGGCGGCGGACGACGTGGACGACGCCCTCGCCCCCGTCCTGGACGGCCTGCGCCGGGCCTCCCCCGAGGCCCTGGCCGAGACGAAACGGCTGCTCACGGCTAGGGTGCTGGAGACATTCGACCGGGACGCGGACGGGCTGACCGCGCTGACGGCCCGGCTGTTCTCCTCCGGCCAGGCCCGGGAGGGGATGACGGCCTTCCTGGAAAGACGTGATGCGGCATGGGTGGTGTGAGTACGACCGAACGCGAGCGCGTACCCAAGCAGGACCGCAGCCGGGCCACCCGGCAGCGGCTCCTGGAGGCCGCCGTGGCCTGCCTCGCCGAGCGCGGCTGGGCGGGCTCCACGGTCGCCGTCGTCGCCGAACGCGCCGGTGTCTCCCGGGGCGCCGCCCAGCACCACTTCCCGACCCGGGAGGACCTCTTCACCGCGGCCGTCGAGTACGTCTCCGAGGAACGCTCGCTGGCCCTGCGCGCCCTGTTCCCGGACGGCCCAGCCGACCGCCGGGCCGTCGTGTCCGCCCTCGTCGACCTCTACACCGGCCCGCTCTTCCGCGCCGCCCTGCACCTGTGGGTCGCCGCCTCCGACGAGGAGCAGCTGCGCCCGCGGGTGACCGAGCTGGAGGCCCGGGTGGGCCGCGAGACCCACCGCATAGCCGTCGAACTCCTCGGCGCCGACGAGTCCCGCCCCGGCGTCCGCGAGACCGTCCAGGGCCTCCTCGACATGGCCCGCGGCCTGGGCCTGGCCAACCTGCTCACCGACGACACCGCCCGCCGCGAACGGGTCGTCGCCCAGTGGGCTGCCCTGCTGGACGGCGCGCTGGGCTGAGAAGACCGTACGGCGGCACTTCTCACGCGGCGCGTTACCCTTGGCCCATGCTTCCGATGCTCGTCCGCCGCCGCCACGTGGACTACGTGCGCGTCACGAGCATGGGCTGTCGGCACCTCTCCGCCTGACAGCCCCCTGTATCTCCCTTTTTCTCCCTTTTCCGGCACCGGGGGCCGCCCGTACCCCTCGGCGGCCGGCCGTGCCCCGTACACCCGCGGACGCACCATGACCACGCACACAGCGATGTCGTACGACCAGCTCCCGATCATCGACCTGTCGGCCGCCGACCGAGGCCCCCAGGCCCGCGCCCTGCTCCACGCCCAGCTGCACAGCGCCGCCCACGACGTCGGCTTCTTCCAGCTCGTCGGGCACGGCGTGACCCGGGCCGAGACGGACGCGCTGCTCACCGCCATGCGCGCCTTCTTCGCCCTCCCCGAGGCCGACCGGCTCGCCCTCGACAACGTCAACTCCCCGCACTTCAGGGGCTACACCCGCACCGGCGACGAGCGCACCGGCGGCGCCCGCGACTGGCGCGACCAGCTCGACATCGGCGCCGAGCGCCCCGCCCGGATCCCCGGCCCCGGCGAGCCCCCGTACTGGTGGCTGCAGGGCCCCAACCAGTGGCCCGCCGCCCTGCCCGGGCTGCGCACCGCCGCCCTCGCCTGGATCGACCGGCTCAGCGCGGTCGCGCACCGGCTGCTGCGCGAACTGCTGACCGCCATCGGCGCCCCGGCCGGCTTCTACGACCCGGTCTTCGGCGAGCACGCCCACCCGCACCTCAAGCTCGTCCGCTACCCCGGCAGCGCGGCCGACGGCACCGAGCAGGGCGTGGGCGCCCACAAGGACTACGGCTTCCTGACCCTGCTGCTCCAGGACACCGTCGGCGGCCTCCAGGTCCAGCGCGAGGACGGCCGCTTCCACGACGTGCCGCCGCTCGAGGGCGCCTTCGTCGTCAACCTCGGCGAACTGCTGGAGGTGGCGACCAACGGCTATCTGCTGGCCACCAACCACCGTGTCGTCAGCCCGCCCGGCGCCACCGAGCGCTACTCGGTGCCGTTCTTCTACAACCCCCGCCTGGACGCGCGGATCGACCCGCTGCCCTTCCCGCACGCCGCGAAGGCCCCCGGCATCACCACCGACCCGGCGAACCCGCTGTACGCCGAGTACGGCTACAACGAACTCAAGGGCAAGCTGAGGGCCCACCCGCTGGTGGCGGAGCGGCACCACGGGAACCTGCTGACGCCCGCCTGACCGGTTCCCCGGGCCGGGGGCCGCGGCTCAGTGGGCGATGTCCGCGTACCCCTGGATGTCCCGGGGGCTGCGCGGCCCCGGCCCCACATACCGGGCGGAGGGCCGCACCAGCCGTCCGGTGCGCTTCTGCTCGAGGATGTGCGCGGACCACCCCGCGGTGCGGGCGCACGTGAACATGGAGGTGAACATGTGCGCCGGCACCTCGGCGAAGTCCAGCACGATCGCCGCCCAGAACTCCACGTTCGTGGCCAGCACCCGGTCCGGCCGCCGGTTGTGCAGCTCCTCCAGCGCGGCCTTCTCCAGCGCCTCGGCCACCTCGAACCGCGGCGCCCCCAGCTCCCGCGCCGTGCGCCGCAGCACCCGGGCCCGCGGGTCCTCGGCCCGGTAGACCCGGTGCCCGAAGCCCATCAGCCGCTCGCCCCGGTCCAGGGCCCCCTTGACGTACGCCTGCGCGTCGCCGGTGCGCTCGATCTCCTCGATCATGCCGAGCACCCGGGAGGGCGCGCCGCCGTGCAGCGGACCGGACATCGCGCCCACCGCGCCCGACAGCGCGGCGGCGACATCGGCGCCCGTGGAGGCGATGACCCGGGCGGTGAAGGTGGAGGCGTTCATGCCGTGTTCGGCGGCCGAGGTCCAGTAGGCGTCGACGGCCGCGACGTGCTTGGGGTCCGGCTCGCCCCGCCAGCGGATCATGAACCGCTCCACCACCGAGGCCGCCTTGTCGATCTCCCGCTGCGGCACCATCGGCAGGCCCTGCCCGCGCGCGGACTGGGCGACGTAGGACAGGGCCATGACCGCGGCCCGGGCCAGGTCGTCGCGGGCCTGGCGTTCGTCGATGTCGAGCAGCGGCTTGAGGCCCCACACGGGGGCGAGCATGGCGAGGGCCGACTGCACGTCCACCCGGATGTCACCGGAGTGCACCGGGATCGGGAACGGTTCGGCGGGCGGCAGACCGGGGTTGAAGGCGCCGTCGACCAGCAGCCCCCACACGTTGCCGAACGAGACGTGACCGACCAGGTCCTCGATGTCGACGCCCCGGTAGCGCAGGGCGCCGCCCTCCTTGTCCGGTTCGGCGATCTCCGTCTCGAACGCGACGACTCCTTCGAGTCCGGGTACGAAATCGGACATCAGGCGGCTCCTCGTGAAGTGGGGCGGCGGTCATCCCGGTGATGCCTCGGCGCGCCGACGACGGTCACCCATGGTCAACCCAACCGCAAAGGGAGCAGCACGATAACGCCCGGTGTCACGGTTGGGGAGACCACACGACACCGAGTGCCATACCCGTTCTATACGGCAAGATGACCGCGTGACCGATCGCGACCCGCTTCCGGACCCCGTTCTCGACCCCGCTGCCATGCGCAAGCAGTACCGGGCCGACGGCCTCGCCGAGGAAGACCTCGCCACCCATCCGATGGACCAGTTCGCCCGCTGGTTCGAGGACGCCGCCCGGGCCGCGCTGCACGGCACGCTCTACGAGCCCAACGCCATGGTCGTCTCCACGGTGGACGCGGCCGGCCGACCCAGCGCCCGCACGGTCCTGCTGAAGCAGTACGACACCGAGGGCTTCGTCTTCTACACCAACTACGGCTCGCGCAAGGCGCTCGACCTCGCCGGGAACCCGCACGTCTCGCTGCTCTTCCCCTGGCACCCGCTGGCCCGCCAGGTCATCGTCACCGGCACCGCCCGGCGCACCGGCCGCGACGAGACCGCCGCCTACTTCCGCACCCGCCCGCACGGCTCCCAGCTGGGCGCCTGGGCCAGCGCCCAGTCCACGGTGATCGCCTCCCGCTCGGAACTGGACACGGCCTACGCCGAACTGGAGGCGCGCTACCCGGAGGGCGAACAGGTCCCGGTGCCCCCGCACTGGGGCGGTTTCCGGATCACCCCGGAGACGGTCGAGTTCTGGCAGGGCCGCGCCAACCGCCTCCACGACCGGCTGCGGTACACCGCCCGGCCGGACGGCACCTGGACGGTGGAGCGCCTCAGCCCCTGACCCCCAGGGGCGACGTACGCGGGAAACGCAGACGACCCGCGGGCTGGGTTCCTCCGAGGAGGAGCCGGCCGGACGTACCGGCAGCCCGCGGGTCGGGTGACTGCTTGGGATTGGGCCGGCTGCGCGCATCTCTCACACGCTGGTCCGGCACCGCACATGCTGTGGTGTCGGGCCGCTAGCCCGCAGCCACCTCACGCGTCCGGTTGTCATACATCTGCCGAACCACCTCCCTTCTCGTGTACCGACAGCCTAGGAAGCACCCGGGACGCACTCAACTGTTTTTTCTTGCGGGAACAGGGTGTGGGCTGGGTCACGTTCCAGTTGAATGAAGGCCGGTGAGGGAACCGGGCGCCGTATGCACAGGCGCGCAGGCAGTTTCCAGGGGGTCCAGGTGAGTGCTTCGCGGCGGAGTGGGGCCACGGACGAGCTGGGGCCGGACGAGCCGGGTGAGCCGGGCTCCGACCTGCTGGCCGCACTGCTCGACGGGATGGACGCGGCGCTGTGCGCGTTCGACGCCGACGGGGTCGTCACGCACTGGAACCGCGAGGCCGAGCGGATCCTCGGCTGGACGGCCGCCGAGGCCGTCGGGCGGCGCGGGTTCGCCGGGTGGGCGGTGCGCAGCGCCGACGCCGAGGAGGTGCAGGCCCGGCTGATGTCGGCGATGCACGCGCCGGGCCGTCAGGTGCACGAGTTCGCGCTGGTGACCAAGGACGGCGGGCGGATCCTCGTCCGCACCCAGTCGGCCGCCGTGCGCGGGCCCGACGGGAAACCGGCGGGGGTGTACTGCGCGTTCAGCGAGGTGCACGCGCAGATCGACCTGGAGCGGTCCATCGCGCTGAGCGAGGCGCTGTTCGAGGACGCCGCCTGGGGGGTCGTCCTCGTCGACGCCGATCTGCGGCCCGCCGTGGTCAACGCCTACGCGGCACGGGCCCTGGGCGTCGGACGGACCTCGGCGCTGGGCCGCCCGCTCGGCGAGCTGCTCGCGCAGGGCGCCGAGGAGTTGGAGGCCGCGCTGACGCACGTCCTGGCCGAAGGCGCGCCGCCCGCCCCCGCCGAGATGTGGGTCGTCGTGCGCACACCCGAGGGCGAACGGCGCCGCTGCTGGCGCAACGGGTTCCTGCGGCTGGCCTCGCCGCTCGCCGAGGAGCCGGTGCCGCTCGGCGTCGGCTGGCTGTTCCAGGACGTCACCGAGGCCAGGCAGGACCAGCAGGAGGCGGCCCTGCTGCGGTTCCGCTCCAACCAGCTGCACCGCGCGGCCCGGGCCGCCGCCGAGTGCGAGGACCCGGTGGAGGCGGCCACCGTCCATCTGGACTTCGCCCTCGCCGGGTTCGCCGACCACGCCCTGGTCGACCGGCTGACGGACGGCCCGAGCGCGCGGGGCGAGGGCGACACGGAGCCGGTCCGGCTGGTCCGGCTCGCCGCCACGCCCGCCGGGGCGCCGGGCCCGAGCCTGCTGACGGGCGCGGCCGGACTGCCCGTGCGCTACCCGGAGGACCACCCGGCGCGGCAGTGCGTGCGGCGCGCCGGGACCGTGCGCGCGGAGGCCGGCGAGGTGCCGGCCGAGCGGGCCCGCGAGTGGGCGCTCGAGCGGCAGTGGCCCGACGACGCCGTGCACGCGCTCTGCGCGGTGCTGCGCAGCCGGGGGCGGACACTGGGCGTGCTGACCTTCCTGCGCGGCGCCGGCCGCAGCCGCTTCGAGCGCGCCGACACGGCCTACGCCGAGGACGTCGCCGTACGGATCGCGGCGGCCCTGGACCTGGCGGAGGCCGTACGCGGGTAGGCCACCCCGGGTGGGCCGGGGGTCAGCGGCGGTAGAAGATCCGGTCGCCGTACTGCGCCATCACCCGGCCGTTCCACTCGTGCCCGCCGTCGACGTTGCCGGAGCGCAGCAGCGGCGGCTCGATGCCGCGGTCGGCGAGGGCGGCGGCGGTGGTCGCCATGACGGCCTGGAGCAGCGCGGTGGTGACGACCGTGGAGGCGGGCGCGAAGGGCGCCGGGATGGTGTCCAGGGTGAGTTCCGCGTCCCCCACGGCGATCTTGGAGTCCAGGACGATGTCGCAGTGGTCCTTCAGGAAGGTGCCGGAGGCGTGCCGGGACGAGGTCTCGGCGGCGTACGCCACCGACGTCACGCCGATGACCTTCAGACCGCGGGCGCGGGCGCCCAGGGCCATCTCCACGGGCAGGGCGTTGCGGCCGGACAGGGAGACGATCACCAGGGTGTCCCCGGCGCGCACCGGTGAGGTGTCCAGGACGGCACCGGCCAGGCCGTCGACCCGTTCGAGGGCGGAGCCGAGGGTGGCCGGGGTGACGTCGACGCCGACGACTCCGGGGACGGCGAGCAGGTTCATCAGGGCCAGGCCGCCCGCGCGGTAGACGACGTCCTGGGCGGCCAGCGAGGAGTGCCCGGCGCCGAACGCGAACAGGCGGCCGCCGGCCGCGACGGTGTCGGCGAGCAGGGCGCCGGCCGTGGCGATCGCCTCGGCCTCCTCGTCGCGGACCCGTTGCAGCAGTCCGATGGCGGCGTCGAAGAACAGGTCGGCAGGCGTGCCGTCGCTCATGCGGTGCCCCTTCGCAGCGTCTGTGTCGCGGATCACGGTGCGGTCTGGACCATCGCGGTGTCAATACGGCCGGGAGCACGCGCCCGACGGGGACCCACGACGGTGCCCGACGGCACCGCCTGTCGGGGCGGCCCTGGTCGTCCGGCGCGTTGGTCTGTGTGCGGGCGACTGGTCGTGGGGCCGCATCGGCGTATGACGGCACCGCCTGTCGGGGCGGCCTTGGTCGTCTGGCGCGTTGGCCTGGGTGCGGGTGACTGGTCGTGGGGCCGCATCGGCGTATGACGGCACCGCCTGTCGGGGCGGCCCTGGTCGTCCGGCGCGTTGCCCTGTGTGCGGGCGACTGGTCGTGGGCTCGCATCGGCGTACGACGGCTCTCCCCGCCGGGACGGCCCCGGCCGTCCCGCGTCGTGTCCCGCGCGGAGGCGACCGTTCCCGCCCCCCGTGCCCGCCCGCGCCCGGGGGGGGCGGGAGCAGCGCCTTCCGCACGCTGGGTGCCCGCCCCACGCGTCCGCTGTCCGACGGCCGCCCCGCGCGGTCGGCGACCGGCGCCCTCCGCCCCACCCGACGGCCGCCCCGCGCGACGGCGTCCGGTCCCGGGCCCGGACCCGGAGGTGGCTTCGCGGGGGCGACCCGCGTCCCCGTGCCCGTGGTCGGCCGGGTGGCCGGGACCCGGCGCCGGGGACGGTGCCGCGCTACGATCGGCCCGCGTGGGCGCGACCGCCCCGCGCGCTCGTCTCCAACAACGGCCCGTGCCCCCTTCGAACAGCCCCGTTTCCCTGGTGCAGCCCGGTTGTCAGTGGGATCCGGCAGAATTGACGTACAGGGGGGCCGCGCACGCGCCGGGCTGCCGGCAGAGGTAATCGAGGGGCACGTATGTCCGGACTGATCGACACCACGGAGATGTATCTCCGCACCATCCTCGAACTCGAAGAGGAAGGCGTCGTCCCCATGCGCGCCCGCATCGCGGAGCGGCTGGACCAGAGCGGGCCGACGGTGAGCCAGACGGTGGCGCGCATGGAGCGCGACGGCCTGGTGTCCGTGGCCAGCGACCGGCACCTGGAGCTCACGGAGGAGGGACGCCGGCTGGCGACGCGCGTGATGCGCAAGCACCGCCTGGCCGAGTGCCTGCTCGTCGACGTGATCGGGCTGGAGTGGGAGCAGGTGCACGCGGAGGCCTGCCGCTGGGAGCACGTGATGAGCGAGGCCGTGGAGCGGCGCGTGCTGGAGCTGCTGCGGCACCCCACCGAGTCGCCGTACGGCAACCCCATCCCGGGCCTGGAGGAGCTGGGCGAGAAGGACGGCGCCGACCCGTTCCTGTACGAGGGAATGGTCTCGCTGGCCGACCTGGACGCGGGCACGGACGGCAAGACGGTCGTCGTACGCCGTATCGGGGAGCCGATCCAGACGGACGCCCAGCTGATGTACACGCTGCGGCGGGCGGGCGTGCAGCCCGGCTCGGTGGTGAGCGTGACCGAGTCGCCCGGCGGTGTGCTCGTGGGCAGCGGCGGCGAGGCGGCCGAGCTGGAGGCGGACGTCGCCTCCCATGTGTTCGTGGCCAAGCGCTGAGCCCGGTCCGGTACGAGCAGGGGCCCCGGCGCCTTGTGGCGCCGGGGCCTGTCCTCCCCTGGTGCTGACCCGGAGCCCCGAGCTCTCAGGGTCATCCCCCTCGGACCGGCTTTTCCCCGAGCGGTCCGCCTCCTGCCAGGAAGATCCCCTCACACACGGCGATCATTCATCGCGCGGTGTCACTCATATGAGGGGTGTTGACCGCGAAAAGGGAGTTTCAGGGCGCGTGTTCGACAGGGGAACGGGTCAGCGGTCCCTTCCGCAGGCGTAGGCCAGCGGAGAGATCAGTTCCTCCACGTCCGGCAGCCAGCGGTTCGCCGGGGTCGGGCGGCGGGCCCACTGCACGGCGCCCCGGGACCCGAACCGGGTGGGCGGCGCCGCCACGTACGCGCCCTCTCCCAGCGCCACCACGTCCAGTGACGGCAGCGACCAGCCCAGCCGCCGCACCAGGTCGGCCACCTTCGCGGAGGCCCCCGGCAGCACGAAGAACTGCATCCGCCGGTCCGGGGTCAGCGTGACCGGACCGAGCGTCAGCTCCATCCGCTCCATCCGGGCGAGCGCCAGGAAGCCGGCGCTCTCCGGGACGGACAGCGCCTCGAACGTCCGGCCCGTCGGCAGCAGGATCGACGCCGCCGGCTGCTGCTGCCACATCCGGCGCGCGACGGTCGCACTGCCGGTCGCCTGGGTCGCCCAGTCGGGGCGCGCGGGGTGCGCGCCCGGCGCGGGGCAGGCGGCCTCACCACAAGAGCAGCGCTGCGTGCCGCCGGCGGTCTCCAGCCAGGTGCCCGGCACCACGTCCCAGTGCCGCTCCTCGGCGTAGCGTACGGCGGTCTCCAGCAGCGATGTCCCGCGCTGCCGCGGAATCTGACCGGCCATCTGCGTGTTCTCGGCGCCCGCGATCGTCTCTTCCACGCTCCTCTCAACTCCCCTGTCCACCTGGAGTTACGGCCCCGGGGCGCGCGCGGGGAGGAGCATCGTTCCGGCGGTCGGGGCGCATGGAGGCACGGTCGGGGGCGCGCGCGAGGAAGCCGGGCGTGGGCGGGGTAGCCAGGGAGTGGGCCGGCATCCTCCATTACTTCCGGCAAACCGCATATGTCGCGCATTGACGGTATGTCTACTGGGCAGTGATCGTCCCGACCGGACCGACCGGGACGGAGCCGCGGGCTCCGCAGGGTCGGACAACACGCTCCAAGGGGACCGCAACGCAGGGGGTACACACATGGCCGCAAGGCCTCTCGTGGCGAGGCAGCCGAACGAACGGCTGCAAGCACTCATCCAGGAAGCGGGGTGCTCGAACGCCGGGCTGGCCCGGCGGGTCAACATGTGCGGCGCCGAGCACGGCCTCGACCTGCGCTACGACAAGACGTCCGTGGCCCGCTGGCTGCGCGGACAGCAGCCGCGGGGCAGGGCCCCGGCGATCATCGCCGAGGCGCTCGGGCGCAAGCTCGGCCGGACGGTCACGATCGACGAGATCGGCATGGCCAACGGCAAGAACCTCGCCTCGGGGGTCGGCCTCCAGTTCTCGCCGACGGTACTGGGAGCCATCGAGCAGGTCTGCGAGCTGTGGCGCAGCGACGTGGGGCGCCGGGACTTCCTGTCCGGCTCCTCCGTCGCCGCCTCCGCGCTGGTCGAGCCCAGCCGGGACTGGCTGATCTCGGCGCCGGACACCCAGGTGGCCCGGCAGGCGGGCCCGCGCGTGGGCCAGTCCGACGTGGCCGCCGTGCGGTCCATGACCCAGGCGCTGGTGGACCTCGACCACCAGTACGGCAGCGGACACGTCCGCCCGGTCGTCGTGCACTACCTCAACAGCGTGGTGTCCGGGCTGCTCGCGGGCTCCTACCGGGAGGCGGTCGGCCGAGAACTCTTCGCCACCGTCGCCCGGTTGACCGAACTGGCCGGGTACATGGCGGTGGACACCGGCCAGCCGGGCCTGGCCCAGCGGTACTACATCCAGTCGCTGCGCCTCGCCCAGGCCGCCGGTGACCGCGGGTACGGCGGGTACGTCCTGGCCGCCTCCATGAGCCACCTCGCCGCGCAGCTCGGGAACCCGCGCGAGATCGCCCAGTTGGCGCGGGCGGCGCAGGAGGGCGCGCGCGGGCATGTCACCCCGCGCGCGGAGGCGATGTTCCACGCCGCCGAGGCGCGCGGGCACGCCCTGCTCGGCGACGCCCGCTCGGCACAGGCGGCCGGCGGGCGCGCGGTGGCCGCGCTGGAACGCGCCGACGCCGCCGACGGTGACGACCCGGCGTGGATCGCGCACTTCGACCAGGCGTATCTGGCTGACGAGTTGGCGCACTGCCACCGCGACCTCGGGCAGCCCGAGCAGGCGGCTCGGTACGCCGAGCAGTCGCTGGCCGGGCACCCCGCCTCCCGGGCCCGCCGCCGCGCCATCGGCTATGTGCTGCTCGCCACCGCCCAGGTGCAGCAGCGCGAGATCGAGCAGGCCTGCAACACCGGCCTGAGAGCGGTGGAGTTGCTGGAGACACTGCGCTCCAACCGGGGCGCCGAGTATCTGGACGACCTCCAGCAGCGCCTGGAGCCGTTCCGGGAGGAGGCGGTGGTACGGGAGTTCGGGGCCCGCCTCGAACTCCAGCAGGCCGCGTGAACAACGGCCTCGCGGCAAGGTGAACGCACGGGAACGGCACCCGGTGGACGCCGGGTGCCGTGCGCGACGCGCCGCGGGGCCGGCCCTGTTATCGCCGTCACAGCACGGCAGATCACGTCCTGAGCTGCGTGGCACCCGGCTCGGGGGACCCGGTAGCGTGTGCCGACGATTCACAAGGTCCCCCATTAGTAGGAGTCCCGGTGACGCAGAGTGGACAGGGCGAGGAGCCCTCGGCGCGGCCCGCGCGCGAAGGCATCGTGCTGCCCTCGGACGGAGGCGAGCCCCTGCTGCCGGGCACGACCGCGCCGCCCGAGCCCGCCGCCCCGGCCGGCGGACAGTCCTGGGACGGTTCCTGGGGCCCCGGGCAGCAGACGCCCCCGCCGGGCCAGGGCTGGCCCCCGGCGGCGGCCCAGCAGTGGACCGGCCCCGGACAGCAGCCCCCGTCCGCCGCGGGCCCCGGCCCGCTGCCCCCCGAGGGCGCCCCGGCCCCGTCGTACGGCGGCCAGGCCCCCGGCTACGGCGACTCCCAGGCCGCCGGCCCCGGCGCCTACGGCACGCCCCCGCAGCCCGGCTACGGCGCGCCCGACCCGTACCAGCAGCCGTACCAGGGACAGCAGTCCCAGCAGCCGTATCCGGGACAACAGCCCCAGCAGCCGTACCAGCCCCAGCAGAACCAGCAGCCGTACCCGGGGCAGCCGTATCCGGCGTCGCCCGCCGCGCCGATGCCGTCCGCCGCGGGCGCCCCGCTGCCGCCGCCGGCCGACGCCGCGACGCAGTACCTCCCGCCGGTCACCGCCCGGGGCGGCGCCGACGAGGGCGCCACCCAGTACATACCGCCCGTGCAGGCCGCCCCGGCCGACGGCGCCACGCAGTACATCCCGCCGGTCGCCGCGGGTCCCGCCGGCCCCGGTGACGAGGCGGCCACCCAGTACATCCCGCCGGTGGCCTCCGGCGCGCTCCCGCCGGAGTCGGGCGCCGAGGAGACCCGCTACCTCGGCCGGACGCCCCGGCAGCCGGGGCCCGCGCCCGCCGACGCGGAGGCCACGCAGTACATCCCGCCCTACGCCGCCGAGACGCAGATCCAGGCGCCGGTGCCGGCCGCGGACCGGCAGCCGCCCGCCGAGTTCGACAACCTCTTCCGCGGGAGCCCCGCGGGCGACGACGGCCCGGCCGGCTCCACCCAGCAGCTCCCGGCCGTCCAGCGGCCGGACGCCTACCCCGGCCCGGAGCCGTCCGCGTACCGCCCGGCGCAGCCGTCGTACGACCACGGGCCGGACGACGGCGGCGGGCGGCGCGGCGGCCGGTCGCGGGTGCCGCTGATCGCCGCCGCCGCGGTCGGCCTGATCGTGGTCGGCGTGGGCGCCGGCGCCCTGCTCAGCGCCGGCGGCGGCGACGGCAAGGACGCGGGCGGGGACGACACGCCGGTCGTGGCCGCGTCCCCGGCCGGTACGGACTCCGCCTCCGCCTCGCCCAGCGCCGACCCCGCCCGGCAGCAGGCGGTGGAGCTGGACAAGCTGCTCGCGGACAGCGGCAGCAGCCGGGCCGCGGTGATCCAGGCGGTGGCCGACGTCCGCAAGTGCGACAACCTCGACCAGGCCGCGGCCGACCTGCGGGACGCGGCCCGGCAGCGCGGTGAGCTGGTCACCCGGCTGAACAAGCTGCCCACGGACAAGCTGCACTCCCAGGGCCACCTCAGGGACGCCCTGACCAGGGCCTGGCAGGCGTCCGCCGCGGCCGACAACCACTACGCGGCCTGGGCCGACCAGGTCAAGGGGCGCAAGGGCTGCCACAAGGGGCAGGCCCGCTCCACCGGCGAGACCCAGGCGGGCAACCGGGAGAGCAAGACCGCGACCGAGCAGAAGGGCAAGGCGGCCCCGCTGTGGAACGCCATCGCCCGGCAGTACGGTCTGACCCAGCGCCAGCCCACCCAGCTGTGACGCCCTGGGCGGGCCCCGGCGCCGGGGCCCGTCAGGGCACCTCGGCCCGCGCCAGGACCGGGGTCATGTCGGCGACCCCCTTCTTGTCGCCGACGCGCTGTCCGGCCGCGACCAGCCGGCCGCCCCGGACCACCTGGAGGGTGACGTCGGCGTTGACCAGCCGCGGGAAGCCGACCGCGGCGAGCCTGCCCGCGTAGGGCCAGCTCAGGGTGGGGGTGAGGCCGCCGGTGGAGACCCGCAGCCCGTCGTTGAGGGTGCGCCGCACGGCGTCGGCGCTCACCTCGCCGTCGCCGATCTTCTCCAGGACGGCCCGGAGCACGGTGTAGGCGATCCAGGTGGTCTGCACCCCGGCGTCGGCGGGGTCGATGCGGTCGTCGTCGAAGGCCGCCTCGCTGATCACCTTCCGCATCGGGGCCCAGCGCGGATCGGAGGCGGCCGGGTACCAGCCGGTGACGTACGCCCCCTCGTACGGTCCGGAGGCCCCGCCCGTGGCGTTGATCACCGTCTGGTCGACGCTGCCGAGCACGGTCGCCGTACGCACGTCCGGGTGGTTCGCGCGGACCCGCCGGAAGGAGTCCATGAAGGTGTCCGTGCGGTCGCCGAGCGCGGGCACCACACAGCCCTCGCGGGCCGGGTCGGCGGTCGCGTGGCGCAGCGCCTGTTCGGCCTGGTCGCCGTACTCGGTGGCGTCCTCGGCGGCGAGCTGGTCACCGGCGTCCGCGTGCCCGCCGGCCCGGAGGCCCGAGTCGAGCAGCGCGGGCAGCTGGTCGCCGGCGATGCTGTCGGGGCGGACCAGGACGACGTTGCCGCAGCCGGCCGCGAGGGCCCTGCCGAGGCCGGCCAGCAGGGCGGGCTGGCCGCCGTTGACCGGGTAGGACATGGTGCCGGTGAACTCGTCGTTGGTGACGCCGTAGCCGCCGATGTAGGGGATGCCGGCGCCCTCCAGCGGGGCGAGGAAGGAGTCGCCGAACTGGCTGTAGGAGCCGACGACGGCGACCACGTTCTCGGCCGCGGCGCGCTTGGCGCACTTCGCGGCGCCCACGCTGTCGTTGTGGTCGTTGCAGGTCAGCACCTTCAGCTCGCGGCCGTTGATGCCGCCGTGCGCGTTGACCCACTTCGCGTAGGCGAGGGCCATGGCGGGCATGCCGGGCTTGTTGGTCGCGTCGGTGTCCTGCGGGGCCCAGGTCATCACCGTGACCGGGGCGTCCCCGGAGCCCCCCGTGGCACCGGGGACGAGTCCGCACGCGGCGGTGAGCGACGCGCACAGGGCCACGGCGCACGCGGCGAGCACGGTGGCCCGGACGGGGCGGGAGGAGCGGGAAGAGGCGGGAACGGGGGTGGTGCGAGTGCGTCGCCTGCCGGTCATGGACACGCACGATTCCCTCACACCGCTAACCCCTGAGTGACCCTTGGTCAACGAAGGGTGACGGCGAGGTGAATTACGGGGGCCGGTGGGCGGTGGCGGGCGCGGAACGTACGATCGGTGACCGTGCAAGGTTCGGAGAACTCTTCCCGTCGCGGCCGCCGCTCCTCCACCATGGGCGGCATGCCCCTCAACGACATGCCGTGGTGGCGGTGGCGCAGCAATGTGCGCTCGGCGCTGCACATGCTCTCCGACCCGGTGTTCCAGCGCGAGGTCTGGCTGGCCGGGGTCGACGGCTACGGCGACGTCACGGACGCCGTGTACCGGCTGGTGGAGGACACCTGGCTGGACAACTGGTCGGCGGAGAAGTACGTCGGGACCATATTCCGCGACTCGCAGGAGGCGGCGCTCGTCGACACCGCCGTGCTGCGGCTGCTGCGGATCATGCACCAGGTCGGCCCGGACGCGCCGGTCGCCGCCTACCTGGACAACCCCGGCTGGCCGGACGCGGTGCGGGCGGCGCGGGACGCGCACGTACGGATGTCGGTGAGCGACGGGGACGACCCGGACGAGGCCCCCAAGAGCCTGGAGGTCCTGCGCATCCTCACGCGCTCCGCCTAGCGGACGGCGGCACGCGCGGGTCGCCCGGTATGGGAACCTGTAGTGCATGACAGAACAGTCCGCATCCGCCGCCGCCCCGGCCGACCAGTACGTCCTGACGCTCTCCTGCCCGGACAAGCAGGGCATCGTGCACGCCGTGTCCAGCTACCTGTTCATGACCGGTTGCAACATCGAGGACAGCCAGCAGTTCGGCGACCACGACACGGGACTGTTCTTCATGCGCGTCCACTTCTCGGCCGAGGCTCCGGTGACGGTGGAGAAGCTGCGGGCGAGCTTCGCCGCGGTCGGGGACTCCTTCCACATGGACTGGCAGATCCACCGGGCCGACGAGAAGATGCGCGTCCTGCTCATGGTCAGCAAGTTCGGGCACTGCCTGAACGACCTGCTGTTCCGGGCGCGGATCGGCGCGCTTCCGGTGGAGATCGTCGGCGTGGTGTCGAATCACACCGATTTCGAAGAGCTGGTGGGTTCGTACAACATTCCCTTCCACCACATCCCGGTCACCAAGGACACCAAGCCCGAGGCCGAGGGCGCGCTGCTGGAGCTGGTGCGCGAGGAGCGGGTCGAACTGGTGGTCCTAGCCCGCTACATGCAGGTCCTCTCGGACGACCTGTGCAAGCAGCTCAGCGGCCGGATCATCAACATCCACCACTCGTTCCTGCCGAGCTTCAAGGGCGCGAAGCCGTACCACCAGGCGCACGCGCGGGGCGTGAAGCTGATCGGCGCGACGGCGCACTACGTCACCGCGGACCTGGACGAGGGGCCGATCATCGAGCAGGAGGTCGAGCGGGTCGGGCACGGTGTGACGCCGGACCAGCTGGTGGCCATCGGCCGGGACGTGGAGTGCCAGGCGCTGGCGCGGGCCGTCAAATGGCACGCCGAGCGGCGCATCCTGCTCAACGGCCGCCGGACCGTGGTGTTCGCCTGAGCCGCTGAACCCCTGAGCCCTGAGCCCCCGGATCCGGGTGCTCCGGGCGGCCCTCACGCCTGCTCGGGCACCGTGAAGTAGCGGGCGAAGGCCGGGACGACGTCCCGCTCGTCGATCTTTCCGTCGCCGTCGGTGTCGAGCGCGGCGGCGGCCGCTTCGGCCGGGCCGGCCGGTACGCGCAGGGCGCGCAGGACGCGGGCGGCGTCGGGGACGGTGATCCGCCCGTCGGCGTCCGTGTCGGCGACCGCCAGAGCCGCGTGCAGGAAGGGGCGGGCGATCTCGGCGAACCGGCCGGGGTTGTCGCGCAGCCGCTTGACCGCGCCGGTGACGAACTCCTGGCGGGTGATGCGCTGGTCGCCGTCCCGGTCGGCGATGCCGGCCATGCCCTGCCAGAACGCCTCCGCGCCGGCGTACAGCGCCTGGCCCGTGGCGGAGCGGGCGGGCACGGCGAACTCGGCGAGCAGGGCCTTGGCCGCCGCGCTGAAGTCCTCGCGGTCGATGTAGCCGTTGCCGTCCTGGTCGAATCCGGCGAACCGGGCGGCGATCCGGCGTTCGTACTCGGTGCTGACCATGTGGGGGGCCGCCTTACGTGTGCGTCGTCCATGGGGGGACCGCGGGACCGGGCGGGTCCGTGGGCCTGGCTGGGAGCGTACGACGCGGATGGCCGTCGGATGGCGGAAAACCGACGACTGTGCCAAGACCGGGGGAATTCCGCGACAACGCCGTGTCCCGGCCGGGACGTTGTCACACCCGGCGGGGGTCAGGCGGACAGCGGTCCGGCATCGTCCGTGGTGGCGGAGTCGAGGTCGGGGTGCACGTCGAAGAGGCGGCGGACGCCGAGCGCGCCGAGGACGCGGTTGACGTGGGAGCCGTCGACGGCGCCCCGGTCCGGCAGGATCAGCCGCAGCCGGCCCTGGCAGGAGCGGATCAGCCGGCGGGCGGCGATGAGCACGCCGACCCCGCTGGAATCGCAGAAGAACACGTCGGAGAGGTCCACCACGAGGCTGTGGTGTCCCTCGGCGACGGCGTCGTGCACGTGCTGGCGCAGCACCGGCGAGGTCATCAGGTCCAGTTCCCCGGAGACCCGGAGCACGGCCCACCGGCCTTGTTCGACGCCGGTCACCTTGAATGCCACGGCCATGCCCCTCCGCTCGCGGGATGTCCCGGAACCGCCCGGAAACGGAAGCAGTTCCTACGTTTCCTGTCGCGCGGCTGCCCAGCGGCCGTTCCCTGAAACGTGATGCCGCAAACGGCGGGTGATCAATAAGGGGCTTATTCCAGTCATCAACGATCGTCTTTGATCAAGTGTGCGCGTGACTCGCGTGAAGGTTGTGTGAAGAGGGCACTATCACGGGAGGTGGCTTCGGGGGCGCACATTGGCACAAAGGGGCGTGCGCTGTCGGAGGGGCCGACTACATTCGAGAAGGCGGGGCCGACCGGCCCGGTGACCGCCAGACGGTGAGGGGAGGGGACCGCATGGCCAGGAACGATCTGTCGCCCGGTGGGACCGCAAGATGCAACAGCGGCTCGCCCGCGGTGAGGCGGCGGCCCTCGGCGAGATGTACGACCGGTTCGCCTCCCTCGTGCACAACCTGGCCCACCGCGTCCTGGACGACGAGCGGGCCGCCGACTCCGTCACCCGCGAGGTCTTCGCCCACGTCTGGGAGCACCCCGAGACCTACGACCCCAAGGAGGGCCCGCTGCGCTCCTGGCTCGCCGAGGTCACCCAGCGGGTCGCCGTACAGCGGCTGCGGGACCGGGAGGCACTGGAGCAGCCGCTGCGCGAGGAACGGGAGAGCACGGTGCGGCGCGCCTCGGTCGCCGCCCGCGCCGACTACATCGTCCACTCCATGCCCGCCCCGCTGCGGGCCGCCCTCGACCTGGCCTACAACCAGCGCCGCGACTACCGCCAGACCGCCGCCGACCTCGGCGTCACCGAGGACGAGGCGCGCCGCCGGCTCCGTCTCGGCCTCCAGCTCCTGGCCACCGCCCACGACGCCGGCACCCCGCCGGGATACCGGGGTGCGGTGTGAACGGCCCGCACCGCTCCGAGGGGGCGCACGATTTCGAGGGGGCGCACGAGAACGCCCACGGCGCGGCGGACGGCCGCCGGGACGACGAAGAGCCCGGGGAGCACCGGGAAGGCGGCACCGGCGGGCACCTCGGCCCGGCCGGCTCCGGAGGCCACCGCGGCCCGGCCGGCTCCGGAGGGCGCTTCGGGCCGCCGGGCGGTGTCGCCGCGGGCGCCGGACAGGTCCGGGGCGGTTCCCGGCCCGCGCATACCGACGCCCCGAACCTCCGTGGAGGACACCGGACTTCCGCTGCCCGCCCGCGCCGACCTGGGGGACCTCGCACCCGTGCCGCCGCTCGACCTGTCGCACGACGTCCTGAAGTCGCTGCTCGGCGCCTGGGCGCTGACCGCCTGCTCGGCCGCGGAGACGGCGGCCGTGGAGGAACACCTGGGCGGCTGCGGTGCCTGCGCCGACGAGGCCCGCCGGCTGCGCGAGGCGGTCGGCCTGCTGCACCAGCCGGAGAGCCTGGACCTGGACCCCGGTCTGCGCACCCGGGTCCTGGAGAGCTGCCTGCGGCGCCGGCCGCCGCGCATCCCGGTCCCCGACTGGGCCGCGCCGTACGACGCCGAGACCGCCCGGCTGGACGCGCTGCTCCAGGACTTCAGGGACGCGGAGTGGCGGGCGCCGGTGGAACTGCGCTGGTTCGAGAACGACCTCCCGGCAGGCCGCCGTACCACCGTCGCCGGGGTCATAGCGCACCTGCTCGCGGTGGACGGGCTGATCGCCGCCGCGCTCGGCCTCGCGGACCCGCTGGCCCGGGCCGCCGCCGCGGCGGGACCGGCCGGCCGCACGGAGGCATATTGGCGCTCCGCGCACCTGCCGCCGGCGCACGCGGTGCGCGGAGCCTGGCGGGAGCAGAGCCACGCCCTGGTGCGCACGGTGTCCTTCACCGGCGGCCGCACGGGCGGACTCCCGGTGTCCTACGGCGAGTTCACGCTGCCGCTGCACGACGCGATGCTGGACCGGGCCTTCGAGTGCTGGGTGCACGCCGAGGACATCGCCAAGGCGGTGGACTACCCGTACGCGGTGCCGACGCCCCGGCATCTGCACCGGATGATCGAGCTCGCGGCCCGCGTGCTGCCGACGGTGCTCGCCGAGCGCCGCCGCGCGGGCCTGTCCGAGCCGGCCCGGCACACCCCGCACCTGGTGCCGGCCGGCGCGCCCGGCCGCAGCCTGCGGCTGGAGATCGAGGGCGACGCCGGAGGCGAGTGGCTGATCCCGCTGGACTCGCCGGCGGCCCGGGGCTCTGCGGAACTGGAGGTGGCCCGTGTGGTGCTCGACGGCGTCGAGTTCTGCAAGCTCGCGGCCGGCCATGTGTCCCCGGAGGACGCCGCGGCGGGCCAGGAGGGCGACCGCCGGGCGATCCGGGACGTGCTGTACGCGGCCGCGAGCCTCAGCCGGATGTGAGCGGCGCGAGCCTCAGCCGGATGTGAACGGCACGCGCCTCAGCCGGATGTGAGCGGCGTCAGAAACGGCCGCCCGGACCCGGCAGCCCCCGGGAGCCCGGGAGCGGCAGCGGGAGCAGGCTGCCGCGCTCGGCCGCCTGGGGCGTGGCCTTGCAGGTGATGTCCTTCGACGGCAGCTTGCCCGTGGTCAGGTAGGTGGTGGCCGTCTTGTCGGCGCACGACTTGTTGCCGTAGACGCCGTGTCCGACACCCCCGGCGACGGTGACCATCTTCGCGCCCTTCATGGCACGGCGCAGGCCCTGCCCGCTGGTCAGCGGCGTCTGGGAGTCCCACTCGTTCTGCAGGATCAGCGCGCGGACCTTGTTGTCGACCTTGGTGGTGCGCTCGCCGCCGGTCTTCCAGAAGGCGCACGGCTTGATGGTGGAGCCGAAGTCGCCGTACAGCGGGTACTTCTTCTTGTCGCGGATCGCGTCGGCGCGGTACTGCTCCGGGTCGCGCGGCCAGTCGCGCTGGTCGGCGCAGAGGACCGACCAGAAGGCGGCGTCGCCGTTGTCCTCGGGCACGGCACGGGCGAACGACGGCGCGACGGGCGCCGGGGCCTTGAGGCCCCGGCCGGCGGGTGTGCCCGCGGCGGCCTTCTTCAGCGTGACGACCCACTCGGCGGCGTCCCGCACGCTGAAGAACACGGCGCGGCTGGAGAGGCGGATGTCGTCGCCCGTCATCCGCGTGCCGTCGACGTCGATCGGCTTGCGGTCGGCCTGGGCGACCAGGTCGTAGAAGGTCTTGCGGACGGCCTCGGGGGTCGCGCCCAGCCGGTAGGCGGAGTTCCGCTCGGCGGTCCACTTGGTCCACCGGGTGAAGGCGGGTTCGGCGCCCTCCGCCCAGACCTGGATCATGCCGCGCCAGACCCGGGCCGGGTCGACGGCGCTGTCCAGGACGAACCGGTCGGTGCGGTGGGGGAACATCTGCGTGTAGACCGCGCCGAGGTAGGTGCCGTACGAGTAGCCGAGGTAGGAGATCTTCTTCTCGCCGAGCACGGCACGGATCACGTCCATGTCCCGGGCGGTGTCGCGGGTGGAGATGTGGCGGAGCTTGTCGCCCTGCCTGGCGTGGCACTTCTCGGCGACGGTCCGGGCCCAGGCCACGTCCTTGGCGAACGTCGCCTCCTTGTAGGGGCGTTCCCAGTTCAGCTCCTTGTCGGTCAGACCGCAGCCGACCGGGGAGCTCTGGCCGACACCCCGCGGGTCGAAGCCGACGAGGTCGTAGGTGTTCTTCACGGACGCGGGCAGTACGCCGCCCATGTACAGCGGCATGTCGAGGCCGGAGCCGCCCGGGCCGCCCGGGTTGAGCAGGAGCGCGCCCCGGTGCTGCTTCTTGGTGCTGGTCTTCCACCTCGATATCGCGAGGTCGAGTTTCCGGCCGCCGGGCCGGCCGTAGTCGAGCGGCACCTTGATCGTGGCGCACTGGAAGGCGGCCGGCGTGTCCGGGTCGCAGCGGTGCCAGGCCGGCTTCTGCGTGACGTACCGGCCGAGGGGATCGGTGGTGGCGGACGGTGTGGCGGAGGCGGTGGCCGGGAGAAGCACGGGCACCATGACGGCGGCGGCACCGGCCGCCAGCAGGGAGGCGGTTCTACTGCTTCGCACGAAAGGAGTCCTCGGGTCGGTGGACAGGCAACCCATCCACCCTCGCGCGCGCGGGAGTCGAGCGAATCCTCCCTGAAGTCGCGCTTGCCGGTCCCGGGGTTGGAGACACGGCAGGGCGAATGGTCCCGGAGGAGGACAACCGCGACCGGCCGCGCGCCGTCTTGCTCAGGAGGGCGAAAACCGCTCGCGGAGCTCGTACTTGAGCACCTTGCGCAGCGTGCCGTCGCGCGGCAGCCCGTCCGGCACCTCCAGCCGTTCCGGCAGCTTGTGCACGGACAGCCCCGCCGCCCGGAGGAAGGAGAGGCGGATGTGCATCCGCACCTGAAGCGTGCCTCGGTGCGGGCGCGGCGGGCCGGGGGAGTGCGTGGAGCGAGGAACGGCTGACCGGGGCGCTGACGGACTGAACCGGTGGCGGTTTCCGTGGCCGTCGACGGTGAAGCGTTGGCCATCGATGTTACCGATCGTGGCATTCTTGGGTAGCGCGGCGCCCACGATCGGTAACGCCCTCCCTGGACTCGTCACGCTTCGTAGTTGCCATGCCGCTCCGGTGACGTGAGGGCGCGGTGCCGGGTTGTGCGGCCGGGCCGGGTCGGGGCGATTTCGGGCCAAGCTGCGCCCGCCGCTGCTCGTATGGTGGTTGCGGGATCGCGCTCCGGGTTTGTTCGACTCGGCGTCACGAGCGTCGCACAGTATCCCCTATACGTACTCCTTCACGCGGGAATATGCCCGAAGCGCTTGTTGGCGTGACTGTCAGTCAACCATGCTGTGCAGTAAGGGAGTCACAGTCCGTGACTCCCGGCTCTGGTCGTTGTCCTGGCCATGCAGAAAATGGCTACGATCGTGGCCCTCGTCGTGATCGTCGCCGCGGCGGACGTCGTGGCGCGCGGACGGCGCGGGGTCATGTGTCCGCCGGTTCGGATGGTGTGAGCGGTGCAGGTGCTTCGAGTGCAGCTGGAGATCCGGCCCGACCCCGCGGAGGTGGGGCGGGCCAGGCGGTGGGCCCGCTCGCGGCTCGCCGGGTCGGGCATAACGGCCGACGAGCCGCTGGCCGAGACCCTGATCCTGCTCGTCTCCGAGCTGGTGACCAATGCCGTGGTGCACACCGGCCGGCCGGCCGTGCTGCGGCTGTGCCTGCCGGGTGCGGCGGCCGGGAGCGGCGCGCCGGCCCCGGTGCGGGTGGAGGTCGCCGACACCAGCACCCGGGCGCCCCAGCCCCGGTGCGCCGGCGACGACGCCACCGGCGGGCGGGGCCTGGCCCTCGTGGAGTGTCTCGCCGACCGCTGGGGCTGGAGCCCCGAGGGCGCCGGCAAGAGCATCTGGTGCGAACTGGACCGCTGTTCACCGCCCCGGCAGAACGCGGCGCTGGCGTACGGGTGCGGACTGCCCGCGTACGAGGGGTTCGCCTTCGAAGCGGTGTAGCGGCCCGGACGCCACCGATCGCGCGACGGCCGCGGACGCACCGGTGCCGCCGTTCACGAGACGGCCACCGGCGCACCGGCGCCGCGGGTCATGGACCGCTGCGGACGCGCCGGTGCCGTCGGTCACAGGACCGGTGCCGCCGGTCACAGGACCGCCACCGGTGCCACCGACGTGCCCGTCGCCCCCACGAACGGCTCGGGCATCGCCGACAGCGGAAACGCGCACCGGCCGGTTTCTCCACAGACTGTGGACAATTCTTCGAGATTCCAGTTCTGGCCCTGCGGCATGCCCATCTCCACCAGATGCAGGGCGTGCACGGGCAGCCACAGATTCTCGATCTCGGGCGGAAAGATCTCACATGTGACCGGGCAGCGCACCGACAGCCCCGGCGACGGATGGCCGTACCCGTGCCGGTCCCCGGCCGGATACACCCGCACCTGCCCGGTCCGCAGCAGCGCGACGTCCCCGGCCCGCACCCGGACCCGGCCGAACTCTCGGCCGCCGCCAGGTCTTCCGGCGTCACCGCGTGGCGCCCGGCCGGCCGATCCACGTCCCGCGCCCCCGCCACGTCCAGCAGCACCCCGCGCGAGACCAGGGGCCGGGCGGTGCTCACCTTCTGAGGGCCGCTTGTGAGTGGACGTCAGGTCCCGGAGGCGCAACGGACGAGGGGCCGGGCGGAGTTGTCCACAGGCGCCGGAAATGGGGGAGGCGGTTGTCGGTGCCGCCCCCTACCGTCGAGGCATGAGCTACCGCGATGTCGTCTCCCGGCGGGTCCTGACCTGGGCCCTGGTGGCCGTCGGCGCCCGGATGCCGGTGGCCATGGCGCCGCTGGCGCTGGTCTTCCTGGCCCGCGAGCGGCCCGGCGGCTACGCCCTGGGCGCGGCCCTGGCCGCCGCCTACGTCATCGGCGAGATCGTCGGCGCCCCGGTGCTCGGCATGCGCCTGGACCCCGGCCGGGCCCGTCCCCAGCTGGCCGCCGGTCTGGTCGCGGGCGCCGTCGGCTTCGCCGGCCTCGGGACGTTCGCCGACGCGCCCGACGCGCTGCTCGCCGCCTTCGCCCTCCTCGCCGGGGCGGGTCCCGCCGCGGTGTCCGGCGGGCTGCGGGCCCTGCTCACCTCCCTGGTCCCCCGGCACGCGGCGGCCCAGGCGCTGTCCGTCGAGTCGATGCTCACGTTCGGCGTCTGGGCCGTCGCCCCGGCCGCCGTCACCGGCCTCGCCCTCGGGGTGGGCCCCCGCCTGCCGCTGCTGCTCGAGGCCGCCCTGATGGCAGCGGCGGCGCTGGGCCTGTGGCTGCTGCCGGCGGGCTGGGCGGCGGAGCCGGACGGGCCCGGCGGGCGGGGAGCCTCGAAGCTGCGGGTGCTGGCCCGCGCCTGGCCGGTGTACGTCACGGGCGCGGCCGGGCTGTCCCTGCTGTCGCTGGCCGAACTGATCCTGCCCGCCCTGCTCGAACAGCGCGGCATCGGCGTCGGCTGGGCGGGCCCGCTGCTCACGGTGATGTCGGTGGCCTCCGCCGCCGGCGCCTTCGGGTACGGGCTGCGGTCCTGGCCGGGCCGGCTCGCCACCCGCAGCGTGGTGCTGATGGCGGGCATGTCGGCCGCGGTGTGCCTGGTCGCCCTGATACCGGCGGCGCCGGGCATGGCGGTGGCGCTGGCCGTGGCGGGACTGCTCCAGTCCGGGGCGCTGCTCACCCGCAACCTGTCGCTGCGCGAGGCGCTCCCGCCGCACGCGCTGGCAGCCGGCTACTCGCTCATGTACGCCGCCGTCAGCGCCGGATACGCGGCCACCGGCTCGCTGGCCGGCGCCCTGCTGCCGCACACCACGCCCTCGACGGCGATCCTGGCGGGCGTGGCCCTGACCCTGCTGCTGACGGCGGTCGGCTGGTGGGGTGAGATACGCGTCGGCCGGTCAGCGCGGGGTGCCGGTGTTGTCGCCGATGCCGCCGGTGCGGCCGGGCCGCTCGGTGGTGGTGCCGGTGCGGAAGGTGCGCCGGTAGGCGGTGGGGGTGACGCCCAGCGCGGCCTGTAGGTGCTGGCGCATCGACTGGGCCGTGCCGAAGCCGGACTCCCGGGCCACCTGGTCCATCGACAGCCCGGTGGACTCCAGCAGTTGCCGGGCCCGCTCCACGCGCTGCTGGGTGAGCCACTGGCCGGGGCTGATGCCGGCCTCCTCGCGGAAGCGCCGGGTGAAGGTGCGCACCGACATCGCCTCCTGCGCGGCCATGTCCCGCAGCTGGATCGGTTCGTGCAGCCGGCCGAGCGCCCAGGCGCGGGCGGTCGCCGTCGTCGCGAGCTGGGGATCGGGCACCGGACGCTGGACGTACTGGGCCTGGCCGCCGTCGCGGTGCGGCGGTACGACCGTGATGCGGGCGACCTCGTTGGCGACCGCCGAGCCGAAGTCGCGGCGGACCATGTGCAGGCACAGATCGATCCCGGCGGCCACCCCGGCCGAGGTCAGCACGTCGCCGTCGTCGATGAACAGCACGTTGGCGTCCACCTCGACCTTCGGGAACATCCGCTGGAACCGTTCGGCGTCGGCCCAGTGCGTGGTGGCCGGGCGGCCGTCCAGATAGCCGGCGGCGGCCAGGACGTAGGAGCCGGTGCATATGGAGGCGAGCCGGGTGCCGGGGCGGACATGGGAGAGGGCGATGGCGAGTTCGTCGGTGAGCCGGCCCTCCTCGTAGACCGGGCCCAGCTCGTACGAGGCCGGGATGATCACCGTGTCGGCGGTCGCCAGCGTCTGCGGGCCGTGCGGGACGTGGAGGGCGAAGTCGGCGTCCGTGTCGACCCGGCCGGGCGGGCGGACGGAGCAGGTGACGACCTCGTACAGGTGGCGGCGGTGCGCGTCCCGGGGCCGGCCGAAGATCCGGTGCGGGATGCCCAGTTCGAAGGGCAGCAGGCCGTCCAGGGCGAGAACGGCGACCCGGTGCGGGCGGAAATCGCCTTCGTAGGTCATGGCCCGATCCTAACGAAGGCTGTCCTTCGGGCCACTCGATGTGACAGGCGTGCGAATCGGAGTCTCGTGAGGTGACTCAGACAAGCCCAGCCGCCGCCCCTGTCCAGGCCCCGCCCGCCCGGCGCCGCCGAGTGCACCGCGCTTGGTTCGTCGCCGCCGTCACCTTCGTCACCATCACGGGCGCGGCAGCCTTCCGTTCGCTGCCCGGTCTGCTCATCGACCCGCTGCACCAGGAGTTCGGCTGGTCGCGCGGCACGATCGGCGCGGCCGTCTCCGTCAACCTGGCCCTGTACGGGCTGACCGCGCCGTTCGCCGCCGCTCTGATGGATCGTTTCGGCATCCGCCGGGTGGTCGCCGCCGCGCTCACCGTGATCGCGTTCGGCTCCCTGCTGACCGTATGGATGACGGCGGCCTGGCAACTGCTGCTGTGCTGGGGTCTGCTGGTGGGGCTGGGCACCGGCTCCATGGCGCTGGCGTTCGCCGCGACGGTCACCAACCGCTGGTTCACCGCGCGGCGCGGCCTGGTCAGCGGCATCCTCACCGCGGCCTCCGCCTCCGGCCAGTTGATCTTCCTGCCGCTGCTGTCCTGGGTCGTGGAGGACCACGGCTGGCGGCCCGCCGCCGTCACGGTCGCGCTGACCGCGCTGGCCGTGGTCCCGCTGGTCTGGCTGCTGCTGCGCGACCATCCGGCCGACGTGGGCGAGAAGCCGTACGGCGCGGGCGAGTTCGTGCCCAAGCCGCCGCCGGTCACCGGCGCCGCGCGGCGTACGCTCACCGTGCTGTCCGGCTCCGTGCGCACCGGCACCTTCTGGCTGCTGGCCGGCACCTTCGCGATCTGCGGTGCCTCCACCAACGGCCTGGTGCAGACCCACTTCGTGCCCGCCGAGCACGACCACGGCATGCCCGTGACGACGGCGGCCTCGCTGCTCGCGGTCATCGGCGTGTTCGACGTCGCCGGCACGATCGCCTCCGGCTGGTTCACCGACCGCTTCGAACCGCGCCGCCTGCTCGCCGTCTACTACGCCCTGCGCGGACTGTCCCTGCTCTTCCTGCCGATGCTGCTCGGCCCCTCCATAAAGCCGTCGATGATCTTCTTCATCATCTTCTACGGACTGGACTGGGTCGCCACCGTCCCGCCCACCCTCGCCCTGTGCCGCGAGCAGTTCGGCGAGGACAGCGCCATCGTCTTCGGCTGGGTGCTCGCCGCCCACCAGATCGGGGCGGCCCTCGTCGCCTACCTCGGCGGCGTCGCCCGGGACGTCTTCGGCTCCTACGACCTGGTCTGGTACGCCTCCGGCACCCTGTGCGCGGCGGCCGCCCTGATGTCCCTGGTCATACGGCGCGCGGCCCCGGCTGTGGCACCCGCCGTATCCTGAACCCACCGTCAGCGAAAGGACAGTTCAGTGACACTCGGCATGGTCCTCTTCGACGTGTTCCTCGTGCCCGCCCACGCCGGAACACCCCGAGGAGCACACCGTGCCGACGAACGACCCGATCACCGACGAACCCCTGCCCGCCCGCTGGCACTCTGAGAGCGGACTGCCCGCACCCCGCCGCCTGGTCGTCGCCGACGACCGTATCCGCGCCGCCACCGCCTACCGGCTCGCCTGCGAGGGCACCGCACTGCTGTGGCGGGGCGACTACCAGGGCGCGCGCCGTCTGCTGCGCGCCCTGGAGCGCCGCGTCGACCGGACGGCGCCCGGGCCCGCCGCCGCGCCGGCCGAGACCTTCCGTCTCCAGCGCCGCTTCCGCGCGCACCGCGCCCGGGTGCTGGGCCGGCTCACCGTCCTGCTGGAGCCGGACCACGGCCTCGGCCTGCGCCGCGCCCCCGACGTCCGGGCCGCCTGCACCGCCGCCTACGGCCCGCCCGAGGGCCCGCGCCTGATCCCGCTGCGTGAACTGCTGGGCATCCTGGGCGCCCACCAGTGGCGGGAACGGGGTGTCGAGGTCCCCGCGCTGGGCGCCCGTGTCCACCCGCACTACGGAGTCTTCGCGCCGGTGCGCGGAGAGTACGTCGACCTGGTGGCGCGGGCCCCGCTGCCGCCCGTGCGCACCGCCTTCGACCTCGGCACCGGCACCGGTGTCCTCGCGGCCGTCCTGGCCCGGCGCGGGATCGGCCGGGTGGTGGGCACGGACATCAGCGACCGGGCCCTGGCCTGCGCCCGGGACACCGCGCACCGGCTGGGGCTGGCGGACCGGATCACGGTCACCGGCCCGGCCCTCTACCCGCCCGGCCGGGCCGGTCTCGTCGTCTGCAACCCGCCCTGGCTGCCGGGCCGCCCCGTCTCCACGCTGGAGCAGGGGGTGTACGACCCGTCGGGCAGGATGCTGAGCGCCTTCCTGGCGGGCCTTCCGGAGCATCTGGAGCCGGCCGGTGAGGGCTGGCTGATCCTCTCCGACCTGGCCGAACACCTCGGTCTGCGCAGCCGCGCCGACCTGCTGACGGCGATCGAGGCGGCGGGGCTGCGGATCACCGGCCGGATCGACACCCGCCCGCGCCATCCCCGGGCGGCCGATCCGCAAGACCCGCTGCACGCGGCCCGCGCCGCCGAGGTCACGTCCCTGTGGCGGCTGGTACCGCGCTGAGCGGGGCTCAGTCGTCGGCGAGCCGGGCGAACCGGCCCCGGTGGAACAGCAGGGGCCGGTCCGTGCCGTCGGTGCCGAGGGCGGTCACCCGGCCGACGACCTGGAGTTGGTCCAGGGCGTCGACGCGGATCACGCCGTACTGCCGCAGGGCCGCGTCCACCACGTCGTCGGCGCCGGTGAGTTTGCCGGTGTGGGAGGCGCCGGCCTCGGTCCGGCCCACCTTCACGGCGACCACCGGCACCCGCGCCGGGCGGCCCGGTCGGCGGCCAGCAGGAAGGCGCGGCCGTCCTTGAGCCCCTCCAGACAGCAGGCGATCGCGCCGACCTCGGGCCGCTCGGCGAACCAGGACAGGAAGTCGGCGGTCTCCAGGTCGGCCTCGTTGCCGGTGGGCGCCCAGTGGGAGAGCCGGAGGCCCAGCTCCTGGAGGGCGAAGACGGGCCGGCCCTGGTGCCCGGACTGGGTGATCAGGGCGATGGCCGGCCCGGTCAGGTCCTCCCGGAACCGTTCGGAGGCGTTGAGGTTGGTGTCGACCGGCTCGGGCAACCGGGCGACGGAGGGCACGCAGGGCAGGCCGAAGACGGACCTGCGGGTGGGTGCACCGGTGCACCCGGGCCCCGACCCGGCCGGCCCAGTCGAGCAGCTGCCGGGTGATGCCGGTGTCCGGCCGCCCCTCCGCGTCGGAGGCCCCGATCGCGGCGACGGACCCGGGCCGGAAGAGCCGGGCGAGGTCGGGTACGTCCGCGTGCAGCGGGCACCCGCTGACGTCGATGTCCGCCACGCGGTCGTGGGCGGCGGGGCCGGGCCGTTGCCCGCCGCAGGCGATGACCCGGGCCTGGCGGGAGGCGGTGGTGAGGGTGCCGTGGGTCGATCCGAGCATCGTTCCGGCCGCCTCCCCGTGAGACAGCACTGACTGACGCGGTGTCAGGTCACTGAACTGACAAAAAGTCAGGAGTGGGCCGGAAGGGCAAAGTTGTCGGCGCCGGCCGGGGCGGCTGCTCGCACCGGACTTCGTACCGGGTCGGACCCCGGGTTTCGCGCCCGACACGCCCCCCGGCCCGCCCCCCGGCTTCGCGCCCGCGTTCTCGCGGCCGCCGTCTAGACCGACTTCGCCGCCGATGTGCCCGCCGGCTTCGCGGCAGACTTGGCGGCCGATTTCGTGACCGCCTTCCCGGCCGCCTTCGTGACCGTCTTCTCCACCGCCTTCGCGATCCGTCCCGCGTCGATCGCCAGCTCCCGCAGCATCCCGCTGATCGGGTTGGTGAACCCGGTGAAGAACAGGCCGGGCGCCCCCGGGTGCGTACGGCCGCCGTGCACCACCGGCCGGCCGCGCCCGTCCAGCACCCCCAGGTGCCCGACCAGCCCCTCCAGCGCGCGGACGTACCCGGTGGCCGCGATCACCGCGTCCGGTGTGATCCGGCTGCCGTCGGCGAGGACGACCGCGCCGTCCTCGAACGCCTCCACGGCGGCCACGACCTCCACCCTGCCCGTGCGGACGGCGTCGACCAGGCCGACGTCCTGCACCGGGATCGCCCCCTGCTTCACCCTGCTGTACAGGCCGGTGACCGGGCGCGGCAGCCCGTGCGCGGACAGGTCGGGCGTGCTCAGCCGCCCCACCGGCCCCGCGAGCCGGTCGACCAGCCGTACCGGCAGCCGCCGGACGAGGACGCCGGTGTACTGGGCGGGCCAGCCGAGGGTGGAGCGGCGCAGGATGTGCGGGGGCGTGCGTACCGCGAGCCGCACCCGCGCGGCCCCGCCCTCCGCCAGGTCCACGGCGATCTCCGCGCCCGTGTTGCCGACGCCGACGACGAGCACGTCCCGCCCCCGGTACGGAGCCGCGTCGCGGTACCGGGCGGCGTGCAGCAGCTCCCCGGCGTACTCCGTGCGGCCCGGCCAGTCGGGCAGTCGCGGGGTGTGGTTGAAGCCGGTGGCGACGACCACCGCGCTGCCGGTCAGCTCCCGGCCCCCGGAGGCGCGCAGCAGCCATCCGCCGTCGTCCGCGGTCCGCTCGACGCGGTGCACCTCGACCCCGGTGACGATCTCCAGCCGGTGGTGTTCGGCGTACTTCTCCAGGTAGCGCACCACGTTGTCCCGGGACACCCAGCGCCCGAACCTGCGGGGCATGGGCAGGCCGGGCAGCGCGGACAGCCGCCGGGTGGTGTGCAGCCGCAGCCGGTCGTAGTGGCCGCGCCAGGAGGCGCCGACCCGGTCGGACTTCTCCAGGACCACGGCCCGTACGTTCCGTTCCCGCAGCTCCCGGGCCACGGCCAGGCCGCCCGGTCCGGCGCCGATCACATAGACCGGGGGGTCGGCGGGGAGCGGCGGGCGGGGGGCGTCGGCGGGACGGGAGGCGGCCATGAGCGGGAGCGTAATCACCCGCCCGCTTGATGGGTCTCGGTCAAGACCGGAATTGGTTGCGGATTGATCACGGGTGTGCGGGAAGGGTGCGCCGGACGTGAACGGGCCCGCGTCCGGGGCTTCTTGGGCGGGTCGACTCACGGGTGGGCGGCTTCCCCCATTATCTGACGCATCGGTCTCTGCCTGTGGTGGCTGGAGAGCTGGCGGCACAAGGACAAGAGGGCCTGGTTCGAGCGGGGCGGCGGCATCGCCTGCGCGGCGGACGTGGCGGCGAGACACCGCTGGGCGCCGGTCCGCGCGGGCTTCGAGACGGTGGTGCGCCCTCGTCCGAACTGATGGCCTGCGTCGTCGCCTACGCCGAACTGGCCCTGGGACTCGGCCTGATCACCGGGTTCCCGACCCCGGCCACCCTGATCGGCGGCCTGCTGCTGAACGACGTCTACTTCGTGCTGATGATCCACGACTGGACGGAACAGGGCCAGAACTCGATGATGGCCCTGATCTCCGCCGTCGGCCTCTTCGGCATGTCCTGGCAGACCTGGTCGCTCGACGCGGCGCTGGGGTGGCTGTGACGACCGGCCCGCGCCCCGACCTGCCCGAGCCCGGCGCCCTCACCCGCCCCTACTGGGAGGCGGTGGCGCGGGGCGGCTGCTGATCCGCCGCTGCGGGGCCTGCGGCCGGGCCACCCTCTACGCCTGGTCCGCCGTCCACCACAACGACCTCCCCCCGTTCACCGGCCGGACCCCCTACCTGGCCGCGGTGGTCGACCTGGCCGAGGGCCCCCGGATGATGACGGAACCGGTGGACTGCCCGCCGGACGCGGTACGGGCCGGGATACCGCTGACGGTGACCTTCCGGGACGGCATCCCGGTGTTCCGGCCGGCGGTGTCACCGTCCTGACGGAGGGCGCGCGCATCGGCCGCAGAGGCGGGCACTCCTCACGGCCACAACAGTGTCCGGCTCCAGCCGAACCCGGTGCTGCGGTACTCCAGGCGTACGTGCCGCCGCTCCGGGTCGCCCTGGAAGAACTCCACCGTCTGCGGGCGCAGCCGGTACAGCGTCCAGGTCGGCGACGGCTCCGCCGGATTCTCCCGGGCCCGCTCCCAGGCCGCCTCCGAGGCCCGGTGCAGCTCCGCGAGCGAGTCCAGCTCCTCGCTCTGCCGGCCGGTCAGCGCGGCGGCCAGCGCGCCTGTGGACCGCGCGTGCAGATCGGCCTGGCTCTCCTCGGCCGGCGCGGAGGCGACCGGTCCGCGCAGCCGTACCTGGCGGCCCAGCACCGGCCAGTAGAAGGCGAGGGCCGCGTACGGCCGGGCGGCCAGCGCGCGGCCCTTGCGGCTGGTGGCGTGCGTGGCGAACGACCAGCCGTCCGCGTCGGCGCCGTGCAGCATCACGATCCGCACGTCCGGCAGGCCCTCCTCGTCCGAGGTCGCCAGCGACATGGTGTGCGGCTCCGGCTGCCCCGCCGCCACCGCGTCGGCGAACCAGTCCGTGAACAGGGCGAGCGGGGTGGGCGGGGCGGTGTCCGGGTCGAACGGCGGCAGCCGGGTGACCTCGGGGTCCCAGACCCGCAGCGAGCGGAGCAGTTCGTGAAGATCGTGCTGTGCCATGGGGGGAGTATCACCGCCGGTGCCCCGCCCAGTCCCGCCGGCACCGGTGGACTCTCTCACAGCCCCGTGCTCACTCCCGGCCCGGCACCACCGTCCCCGAGGAGCAGAACCAGCCGCCGGTGCCCGAGGCCACGCCCAGCCGGGGCAGGGCGCCGTCCCGGGCCCGTACCTGGCGCTCCCCGGCCTCGCCCCGCAGCCGCCGTACCGCCTCCACCAGCAGGAACAGCCCCCGCATCCCCGGATGCCGGGCCGCCAGGCCGCCCCCGTCGGTGTTCACCGGCAGCTCCCCGCCCCGTACCCGCTCCTCACCTCCACCGGTGCGCGCAGCGGACTGCCCCGCCGCACTCCGCTGGCCTGTGTGCCGGAGGAGGGCGGCGGCCGGCTGCTGATCGGGTCCGACTTCGGCCGGCCCGACCACCCCGCCTGGACCCGCAACCTCCTCGCCCACCCCGACGCGACGATCAACCGGCAGGTCCGGGACATCCCGGTCACGGCCCGTCTCCTCACCGGAGCGGAACGCGCGACGGCCTGGCAGACGGCCCTCGCCTTCTGGCCGCCGTACGCGGTGTACCAGTCCCGGGTGGAGCGCGAGATCCGTCTCTTCCGGCTCACGCGGCGCGAGCCGGAGGCGCGGGAACCCTAGAGCGTCGCGAGCCGTTCCACGAGCAGGAACGCTCCGATGCCGAGCATCGCCGCGCCCGAGGTCCGGGTCACCGCGCGGGCCGCCGCCGGGCGGGCCGCGAGGAGGGCGCGGGCGAGGGCGCCGACGGTGAGGTAGACGGCCGCGCAGCACGCCATGTGGAGCAGGCCGAGCGCCGCCGTCTGCGCCGGGACGGGGAGGTGCGCGCCGCGCAGGGTGAGGAACTGGGGGAGTACGGAGAGATAGAGGAGCAGGCCCTTGGGGTTCAGGCCGCTGATCGTCGCACCGCGCAGGAAGGGCCGGCCGTCGGCCGCCGCCGCATCCGTCCCCGTGGCCGCCGGGCCCGTCGCCCCGGGCGCCGTCCCCGTGGCCGCCGGTCCCGTCGCCCCCGGCACCGCCGGCCGGCGCAGTACTCCCCAGCCCAGCCACAGCAGGTATCCCGCGCCCGCCACCGTCACGGCCGTCAGCAGGCCGGGGGAGCCGGCCACCAGGACCGCCAGGCCCGCCGTGGCCAGGGCGGTGTGGAGGGCGTAGCCGCAGACCAGGCCCGCCACCGCGCGCGGTATCGGGCCGCCGCGCAGGGCGGTCGTGATGACGTACGCCCAGTCGGCGCCCGGTACGCACACCAGCAACAGGTCCACGGCGAGGAAGGAGAAGAGCAGTCCCGAGTCCATGTCGGGCACATTAGGCGCGAATTACCCGAAAGTGTTCCCGAAGTTTGCTCATGATCGCGAGTTGTGCGCAAAGATCTTCTCCATGGACGACGTAGACCGGAAAATCCTTGCCGAGCTCCAGCAGGACGGGCGGCTGACCGTGACCGAGCTGGCCGCCCGGGTGCGGCTCAGCGTCTCCCCTTGCCACCGGCGGCTGCGCGAGCTGGAGCGGGCCGGCGCCATCCGGGGCTACCGCGCGGTGGTGGACCCGGCCTCGCTCGGCCTGAACTTCGAGGCGCTGGTCTTCGTGTCCATGCGCCAGGAGGACCGGGACACGGTCGCCGAGTTCGAGCGGGCGGTCGGTGAACTGGAGCATGTGCTGGACGCGCAGCGGCTGTTCGGCGAACCGGACTATCTGCTCCGGGTGGCCACCGCCGACCTGGCCGCCTTCCAGCGGCTGTACGACGAGCGGCTCGCGACCCTGCCGGGGGTGCAGCGGCTCACCTCGACGCTGGTGATGAAGCACGTGGTGCGGGACCGTCCGCTGCCCGCATAGACGGCGGGCGGTGGTTCAGGGGATGAACCACCGCCCGCGTGACAGGACTTGGACTGTGTAAAGGGGGCAAAGGGCTGCGAAGGACGTGGGGCGCCTACTTGGACGGCTTCTTGCCGGTCACGCCCAGGTGCACCAACAGCGCCAGGTTCGGCTTGAGTTCGGCCTGCTTCACGCCCCAGGAGGTGAACCCCTTCTGGTGGGCCGCCACCGCCGCGAGCATCGCGACCAGCGAACCGGCCACCGCCGCCGGGTTCACGTCCTTGTCCACCCGGCCCTTGGCCTGGAGTTCCGCGATGGAGTCGGCCAGGGAGTTGTTGACCGAGTTCAGGATCTTCATACGGATCTTGTAGAACCGTTTGTCCCCCTCGGCCGCGCCCAGGTCCACGACCCGCAGGATCGCGTCGTTGCGGCGCCAGAAGTCCAGGAACCCGTCCACGAGTTCCTGCGCGGTCTGCCAGCCCGACTTGCCGGTCCAGGCGCGCCCTTCGAGCAGCTCGGTCAGCCCCGCGCCCTCGGCCGCCATCTGCTCGGCGATCTCCAGGACGGCGCCCTCGACGTCGGGGAAGTACTGGTAGAAGGTCGCGGGCGACGTGCCCGCCCTCCGGGCGACATCGATGACCTTGACGTCCCGGTAGGGGGAGGAGCTGAGCATCTCGCTGAGGCAGTCGAGCAGCTTCTGCCGGGTCGCCTGCCCACGCCGGCCGGCCACGCGGCCGTCGACGGTACGCACTTGTCCTGTCATGCCGTCAGCTTACCGAGGGGTGATGGGAGCGCGATTCGGCCGACTGCAAATGGGGTGCGCGGGGGGATCGGGGGTGGTGTGCCTGGTCTGCGGCTTGCGCGCGTCCCGGTTACTTTTGCCGCATGGCCGAAAACAGGGCATCCACGAACGAAGAGACATACGGGGAGGGCGTCCCCTGCTGGGTCGACGCCCAGCTGCCCGACGTCGAGGCGGGCAAGCGGTTCTACGGTGAGCTTTTCGGGTGGACCTTCCAGGAGGCGTACGGCTCCGCGGTGTGGGCGCTGCTGGACGGGGACCGGGTCGCGGCGCTGGCCCCCAAGACGGACGGCCGTATGCCCACCGTCTGGACGGTCTCCTTCGCCACCCCGGACGCCGAGGCCCTCGCCCGGCGGCTCACGGCGGCCGGCGGCCGGCTGATCACGGACCCGTACCCGGTCGGCGACCTCGGCACCGCCGCCCTGGCCACCGACCCCGGCGGCGCGGTGTTCGGGCTGTGGCAGCCCGGCACCCACCGCGGCTTCGGGCGGCGGCGCGCGCCGGGCACCTTCGTATGGGCCGAGCTGTACACCCGGGACACGGCCGCCGCCAACGCCTTCTACGGCGACCTCTTCCACGACGCCCTGTTCGGCTCCGGTGCCGCGCCCGACTTCGGCCGCGCGGACGTCACCGAGGTGTTCCCGGCCGAGATGCCCCCGCATTTCGTCGCCCACTTCGGGGTCGCGGACCTGGACGACGCCCTCGGGACCGTCCGGCGGCTCGGCGGCCGGGTGCAGGCGCCGCCCTTCACCGCGTCGTACGGCAGGGTGGCCGTCGTCACCGACAATCAGGGGGCGTCGTTCGCGCTGCTCCAGCGGTGATCCATCCGCTTTTGGGATGAATTAATGTGAGACACCCCGACTGTCACCGGGTTCGCAACCAGCCGCCCGGCCAGGAAGAATCGGGGTGCGTGCCGCCATGGCGGTGCGGTGGTGAGACGCTGCACTTCGGTCGCGTACATATGGGGTGGCGCGGCTCGTACGGGGAGGTGGCAGGCAAGTGGTGGATCAGCTGACGCAGCACGATCCGCGGCGGATCGGGCCGTTCGAGGTGCTGGGCCGGCTGGGGGCCGGCGGCATGGGGCTGGTCTATCTCGCGCGCTCGGCGTCCGGCCGGCGCGTGGCGATCAAGACGGTGCGCACCGAACTGGCCGAGGACCAGCTCTTCCGGGTCCGCTTCACCCGTGAGGTGGAGGCGGCCCGCGCGGTCTCCGGTTTCTACACCGCGGCCGTGGTCGACGCCGACCCCCGCGCCGCCGTGCCCTGGCTGGCCACCGCCTACGTCCCCGCGCCCTCGCTGGAAGAGATAGTGAACGAGTGCGGGCCGCTGCCGGCGCAGGCCGTACGCTGGCTCGCCGCGGGCGTGGCCGAGGCCCTCCAGTCCATCCACGGTGCCGGGCTGGTCCACCGCGACCTGAAGCCCTCCAACGTGCTCGTGGTCGAGGACGGCCCCCGGGTGATCGACTTCGGCATCGCCTCCGGGGTCTCCAACACCCGGCTGACCATGACGAACGTCGCCGTCGGCACCCCCGCCTACATGTCCCCGGAGCAGGCCAAGGACTCCCGCAGCGTCACCGGCGCCAGCGATGTCTTCTCCCTCGGCTCCACCCTCGTCTTCGCGGCCACCGGACACCCGCCCTTCCACGGCGCCAACCCGGTCGAGACCGTCTTCATGCTGCTGCGCGAGGGCCCCGACCTCACCGGCCTGCCGGACGAGCTGCGCCCGCTGATCGAGGCGTGCATGCAGATGGAGGCCACCGCCCGGCCCACCCCGGCCGACCTCCAGGCCCAGCTCGCCCCGCACCTGTTCGGCTCCGGCTCCGACGACAGCGGCACCGCCTCCGCCTGGCTGCCGGAGAAGGCCGTCGCGCTGATCGAGGCCCGCCGCGGCGGACGCCCCGCCGTACCGCCCGCCCCGGCCCCGACCGGTGGCCCGCGCGCCGCCGTCCGGCAGACGGTGCCCCCGCCCCCGCCGTACGACCCCCCGGTCCCGGTGCCGCCCTCGGCGCCCGTGTCCATGCCGGGCCCCGCGCCCATGCCGGTGGCGCCCTCGGCCCCCGTCCCGGTCCCGGTCGGCGCCCCCGACACCGGCCCGGTCCGGCTGGCCGGCGCCTCCGTCCCCATCGGCCCCGGACCCCGGGTCGCCGACGCCCGCGCCGCCGCCGTCAAGGCGCCGCCGCCCGAGGCCGGCCTGGTGGCCAGCTGGTCCCGGCCCCGCCCCGGCACGGCCACCGCCGACCCCGCCGTACCGCCCGCCCCGCCCGTGCCCCCGGAGCCCGCGAGCGGCTGGCGGCCCTGGCGGTTCCGCATGTCGAACGACGTGTGGGGCACCCCGGCCGTGGCCGGCGACCTGGTCTACGTCACCTCCTTCGAGGTGCACGCCCTGGACGTGGCCACCGGCCGCCGCCGCTTCAAGACCCGGGACGTCGCCTGGTCGATGGCGGTCGCGGACGGCCGTATCCACGCCTCCGACGGCCCCACCCTGTACGCGCTGGACGCCCGCGAGGGCACCGACCTGTGGCGGCTGTCCACGGACGCCTGGGTGTACTGCCTCAAGGCCGACCGGGGCACGGTCGTCACCGGCACCCGCGGCGGCGGCGTCCAGGCGTGGGAGGCGTCCAGCGGGCGGAAGCTGTGGGAGATCACCGGCTGCCAGACCGACTTCGAGTCCCCCGAGGCGGGCCCGGTCGTGCACGACGGCACGGTCTACGTCTGGCAGGACGCCCGGCTGCGCGCGCTGGAAGCCCGTACCGGCGAGGAGCGCTGGTCGTACCCCATCGGCGACGCGGCCTCCTGCGGCGGGGTCCCGGTGCGCCTGGCCCCGGCGCCCGACGGGTGCGTCTACATCTCGGCCGGCACCCGCGTCCTCGCCGTGGAGGCGGTGAGCGGCCGGGTGCGCTGGCACTTCGAGGCCCCGGCGGTCTTCCTCAGCCCGCCCGCCTTCGCCCCCGGCCCGGCCGTCACCGGCGGCGGTGTCTACCTCGCCGACTACCTCGGCACGGTCTACGCCCTCGACGCCGCCGACGGCCGCGACCGCTGGCGCATCGCCACCGAGGCCCGCTCCTCGGTGGATCCGGTGCTGGTCGCCGCCGGGCATGTGCACGTCGGCAGCGGCAAGGGCCTGTACACCCTGGACGCGGTCACCGGCACCCCCAAGTGGCGCTTCCAGGCGGGCGGCGACGTCGTGGGCGCGCCCGCGGTGGCCGAGGGCCGTATCCACTTCGGCTCCACCGACCACCTCCTGTACACCCTGAAGGCCGACGACGGCCGGCTGCGCTGGAAGCTCGCGACCGGCGGCGAGATCACCGGCTCCCCGGTGGTCAGGGACGGTGTGGTCTACGCGTGCAGCAAGGACCGGTGCGTGTACGCGCTGGACGCGGAGAAGGGCACGGGCACGGCGCGGACCACCTGACGCCCCCGGGCGGCACCGGGTGTTCCCGTCGCCGGCTGGCGCACCCGGTACTCCCGCCGCCGGCCGGCGAACAGCTCCGCCTGCCGCCGGCCGGCACGGTCCCCTGCACCCCCTCGGGCGGATACCCGGCGAGTACGGCGGCACAGCGGGCCGCACCGGTCAACGCCCCGCCCTCCTCGGTCACTTCGGAGACCAGGCCGATCTCGTGGGCCCGCCGCGCCGAGATCCGCTCGGCCGTCCCCATCAGCATCATCCGCGGGCCTCCCCGTACGGCATCCGCAGCGCCATCAGCGTGGACTCGTACGCGCTGACCATGCCGTACGTGGTGTACGGGTCGAAGAACACGGCCGTCGGGTCGGCCACGACGAAGTCGCTCTCGCCCAGCAGGTAGAAGGCCCCGGCGCAGGCCATCCCGCGCACGGCGGCCACCACCGGCTTCCACAGCCCGTTCGCCTTCGGCGCGACGTCCAGCAGCGGATCGTCCCGCATGTACGGCGACGGGGGCTGCGGTACGACGGCGTCCCGGTCGATGCCCGTGCGGAAGGCCCGCTCCCCGGCCCCGGTGAGCACGACGGCCCGCACCCGCTCCGCGAACCGCAGCGTCCGCCAGGTTTCCCGCGATCCGTCGGCCATCCCCAGGCCGACGGCGTCGAGCCGGTCCTGTGCCGCCGCGGCGACGAGCCGTCCGTGATCGCGTCCACCTCCGGACGGGCGATCCCCGGCACCGAGGTGCGGGTGGCGGACACCGACGGCACCCCGCGGCCGCCATGCGAGGTCCTGGTCCGCGGGTTCACCGTCATGCGCGGCTACGACGACCCCCGGGCCACCACCGAGGCGATCTCCCCGGACGGCTGGCTGCGCACGGGCGACGTGGGCGTCCTGGACCCCTCGGGCAACCTGCGCATCACCGACCGCCTGAAGGACATGTTCATCGTCGGCGGCTTCAACGCCTACCCCGCCGAAAGAGAACGCCGCCTCCTGACCCACCCCCACGTCACCGAAGCGACGGTCATCGGCGTCCCCGACCCCCGCCTGGGCGAGGTCGCCAAGGCCTACGTGGTCCCCCGCCCCGGCTCGCCCCTGACCCCGGAGACCTTGACCACCTGGTCCCGCCACGAAATGGCCAACTACAACATCCCGAGATCAGTGCCATTCCTCCCGTCCCTCCCCCGGAACGCGAGCGGAAAGGTACTGAAGGGACAACTGCCAACGAGGCCCTGCCCCCCCCGAAAGCGCACGCGCCAAGGGGCCGAGCCCCCCCCAGGCCCGGCCCCTCGACCCCCCGTTCACACCCCGGCCACGACGACTCCCCCTCCGCGCCGCCGCGGCCGATCCCCCGTCGGGTTGGTGGCTTACTTGCTGTTCAGGTCCAGCGCCGGCGGGGCCGGTGCGTGGCTGTCCAGCGTCGTGATGGCGTCCTCACTCGGTGCGGGCGCGTGGCTGTCGTTCGTGGTTGCCGGCTTGTCCGAGATGGGCGGGGCCGGTGCGTGACTGTCCAGCGTCGTGATGTCCGCTTCGGTGGTCTTGGCTTCGCTCATGGCTGGGACCTCCCCAGAAGTTCGTGCACAGAGATTCGGGGAACGCTCCCCCGGCAACTCCCCCGTGGGTCGCCGAGCGAGCGTTCTGGGCCGTTCACCATAGCTGTGGGGCCCATTCCGATCCGTCTGCCCCCCGACGCGACGGGTCGATGCGATGAGAGTGGCAGCACGCCATAAACGTTCGATGAACGTCATGGACTGGCTGGTCAGGCCGTCGCCAAGGGGTTGAGCAGACGACGGACTTCCATGGCTTCGACCGCCTCCGACGCCTCATGAATGCTGAGCGCTTCTCTCCAGCAGGCCCGGGCGCGGTCAACCTGCCCGAGTGCGTGCAGCGACTTGCCGAGGAGAGTCAGGACGTTGGCGCGCATCCAGTCACCGCCGATGCATCCGGTACTGAGTGCCTGTTCCGCGTGCAGGGCCGCTTGGGTGGCTCTCTGAGCCGACAGGTGGACCTGGGCGATACGGAAGTGGGTCGTGCCCTCCCACAGGCGCTGTCGGTTCTCGACGAAGATGCGAAGCGCTTCAGTGAGCTGCTCCAACGCCTCCTCGCTGCGACCTGTATGACCCAGGGCAATACCCAGGGCGTACCGCGCGTTGGCAAGCCGCACGCTCAGCCCCAACTCGTCGTATATGGCGATCCCCTGCTGGACCAGGTCGATTCCCGCGGAGACCCGGTCCATGGAGACGAGCACGCGCGAGAGGTTGCACAGGGCGCTGGCCTCTCCGGGGCGGTTGTCGTCATCACGAAAGGCACTGATGGCTCTGAGGAGATGCGCTTCACCGGCGGCGTGGTCGTTCCTGCAGATGGCGATGATGCCCAGTTCGTTCGGTGCGTTGGCACTCGTCCACGGGTCGTTCGCGGCCTTGCCCAAGGCGATGGCTTCTTGGGCCTGGACAGCTGCCTCATCGAACTGTCCCGACTTGATCAGTACTTGCGTCAGCGTCACGCGAGCACGGCCGGCTGCGAGGGCATCGCCCAATGCGTCGGCGGCGTCACGGGCCGCCCGGGTCGCCGTCTCGTAGTGAAGCGAACTGGCACCCGATTCCGCCAAGTCCTTGGAAGCCAGCAGGAGGTCGACTCCTCGTCGCAGGTTTCCCTGGGCAAGGGACTGTTGGGCGCAGGCGAGAATGCACGCGGCCTCGGCGTGCAGCCAGTCCAGGGCCTTTCCGTCGTCGCTGAACGCCTGGCCCGACTGCTCGGTCACCTGAAGGTGATCCACCGTCCGGTCCCCCGGGCGTTCGATCGCGTACACCCGTGCGGCCGTCGCCAGATAGAAGTCCAGCAACCGCGACATCGCCGCCTCCCGTTCGCTCGGGCGGGCCTCGTCGCGTTCCGCGCAGGCTCGGGCGTAGAGGCGGACCAGGTCGTGGAAGCGGTAGCGGTTGGGGGCCGCGGATTCGAGGAGGGACGTGTCGACCAGGGATTCGAGGAGTTCCTCGGTGTCCTCCGGGGGGAGGTCGAGGACCGCTGCCGCGGCGGCGAGGGAGATGTCGGGGCCGTCGGCCAGGCCGAGGAGGCGGAAGGCGCGGGCCTGGGCCGGCTCCAGCTGGCCGTAGCCGAGTTCGAACGTGGCCTTGACCGCGAGGTCGCCCGCCTGGAGTTCGTCCAGGCGGCGGCGTTCGTCGGCGAGCTTGGCGGCGAGGACCGAGACGGTCCAGGTGCGGCGGGCCGACAGGCGGGACGCGGCGATGCGGATCGCCAGCGGCAGGAAGCCGCAGGCCGCCACGACGTCGAGCGCGGCCTCCCGCTCCGCCGCCACCCGCTCCTCGCCCACGATCTTGGTGAACAGGCACAGGGCCTCGTCGGGGGACATCACGTCGAGGTCGACCAGATGGGCGCCCGCGAGGTCCAGCATGCGCACGCGCGAGGTCACCAGGGCCGCGCACCCCTCGGTGCCGGGCAGCAGCGGCCGTACCTGGGCCGCGTCCTTGGCGTTGTCCAGCAGGACCAGCACCCGCCGGCCGTCCAGCACCGAGCGGTACAGCGCCGACCGTTCCTCCAGGGAGTCCGGGATCGCCGAGTCCGCCGTGCCGAGCGCCCGGAGGAAGGACCCGAGGACCGTCTCCGGTTCGGCGGGACGCGGACCGGCGCCCTGGAGGTCGACGTACAGCTGCCCGTCGGGGAAGGCGGACCGCGCGCGGTGGGCGACGTGCACGGCCAGGGTGGTCTTGCCGACGCCGCCGATGCCGGCCAGCGCGGACACCGCCATCACCCGGCCCTCCGCCTCGGACGCGGAGGACAGCACGGCGCTCAGGTCGGCGACGAAGGACGCGCGGCCCGTGAAGTCGGGCACGGTCGCGGGCAACTGGGCGGGCCGGACCGGCGCCGCCGCCTGTTCCGTCACCGGCGCCGAGGGCTCGGCCAGGGCCGGGTCGGCCCGCAGGATGCGCTGCTGGAGGTCGCTGAGGCCGGGGCGCGGGTCGACCCCGAGTTCCTCGGCCAGCAGGCGGCGGGTGTCCGCGTACACCGCGAGCGCCTCCGCCTGCCGGCCGCTGCGGTAGAGCGCCAGCATGAGGAGTTCGCGCAACCGTTCCCGCAGCGGGTGCGCCGCCGTCAGGGCGGTCAGTTCGGAGACCGCCTCGGCGTGGCCGCCCTGCTCCAGGTCCATGTCCAGGCGGGATTCGAGGAGTTGCAGCCGCCATTCCTCCAGGCGGGCCCGCTGGGTCTCCGCGTACGGGCCGGGCACCCCGGCCAGCGGCTCGCCGTCCCACAGCGCCAGCGCCTGCCGCAGCAGCCCCCGGGCCGTGCCGAGGTCGCCGGCGCCCCGCGCCTTCTCCGCCTCCGCCGCCAGGTCCTGCGCCCTCGACATGTCCAGCGCGCCCTCGCCGAGCCCGCGCACGGCGTACCCGCCGGACTCGCTGACCAGGACCCCGGGGTCCAGGATCTTGCGCAGCCGGGACGCGTACGTGCGCACCGCCGCCAGCGCCTGGGGCGGCGGCTCGGATCCCCAGAGCGCGTCGATCAGCTCGGCCGCCGTGGCCGTACGGCCCTCCCGCAGCAGCAGCGCGGCCAGCAGGGCGCGCTGCTGCGGAGAGCCCGTGCCGAGCGCCTTCTCGCCGCGCCAGGCCCGCACCGGACCGAGCACGCCGAAGCGCAGCGTGCCGGTCTCCGCGGTGCCCGCGGAGCCGGCGCGCCGCTGCTCGGGTACTCGCGGCCCACCGTCCATGCGTTCGTCCCCCTCGGCGTCACGAACAACCCCGTCAGTTTGCCTTGTTCCGGGCGGTTGCGTCAGCCGTGCGAGACACCGATCACAAGGGCGCGGCCACGGGTCACAAGGCCCTCACGCGTTCCACAGGGTTCTCACACCCCTTCGCCCGCCGAGGACGGCCCGTACGCGGTCCTGGGCGGCCGTTCCAAGCCCGTCATGGGCACCCCGGGGGGACGACGGGCCGGTCGGCGACCGGTGGACCCACGAGAACCTGTGCCGGCCCCTGATCGGCGCGCACGCACAGCAGGGCCGGCTGCTCCTTGTCGGCGGCCTCGGCGAAGGGCTGCCCGCAGAAGCGCGGGAAGGTGGGGAAGCACAGGGCGGACCGGACGTACGTGACGTCCGTGTCGGCGAGGCGCGCGGACACGTCGTACGACCCGGCCCGTATCCGCTCGTACGTGATGACCTCCAGCCGGACCTCGTCCCTGGCGTAGCCGACTGCGGTGTCCAGCCGGGCTGATACCGCTGAACCGGCCGTCGTCCCTTGACGGTCCCGGCGGCCGGTGCGACACCGACCCAGCACAAGGCGCTGATGGAGGAGACCGAGGTCCAGACGCTGGTGCGGCCGGGCCGACCCGGCCCGCGCGTGAAGGGTGTGGCGGGCCCGTGCGGGGCCTGTGACACCCCGACGGCCCCCCGGACCAGGCGTGTTAGCCTCCCGCAGCCAGGGATCAACGCGACGGGGGAGCTTCATGGGCGCGTCCACGGACGGCTACACGGTCAGGTCCGGCATGGCCGGGCAGTCGACGGAACTGGACGGCGCGGGCGACGACGCCGGGCACGTCGCCGAGGCGGTACGCCCCGCCGGGAACCAGTCCGCGGACACGCTGGGCGGCGACGAGTCGGCGGCGGCGTTCGACGCGTTCGCCGCCGCCTGGGAGTCGGAGGCGACCACGCTGGAGTCGGCGCTGCACGAGCTGGCGGGCAAGGTCCGCCTCGCCAAGGGCGCGTACGGCGGCGCCGACCACACGGTGGCGACCCGCGCCGCGGCCGTCCCCGGCGGCGGCCTCACCACGATGCCGACCCCCGCGGGCGGCGGGGCCGTCACCACGATGCCCACCCCGGCCGGCGGCGGCGCCGTGACCACCATGCCCGTGTACGCCGAGCGGCCGTCGGCCCTCTCCCGCTACTGAGAGGCCGACGATGACCGGATTCCTCGGCCCGCTGGACTCCCCGGCGGCCCGCCGCTCCTGGCTGTCCGGCCTGCGCGACAGCATCCCCAAGGCCGCCTCCAAGAACGACCTGCTGGACCAGATCGACGGCGCCCTGTTCGTCCCCGCGCCGCAGGGCGACCCCGCGACCCTGGAGGCGCTGGGCAAGCGCTACCGCGGCCAGGTCGACAAGGCCGGCGATCTGCACGACCGGGTGAACAAGGTGGCCCGCAAGGGCCTGCCCGAGGTGTGGACCGGAAAGACGAGCGTCCTCGCCTCCGACGGGGTGGCCGCCGCCGCGCGGGCCGCGACGGACATGGCCGAGGCGTTCGACGGCGGCGCCAAGGCGCTGTTCGCGCTCGCCGACGCCCTCGGCCACGCCCGGCGGCAGGACGCCGACGGCCGCGCCCGCCTGGACCAGGCCAGACAGCGACTCGGCCCGAGGGAGGGCTTCTTCGACGTCGTCGACCGCATGATCGAGACCGACGAGGAGAAGCAGGCCCTGGCCGCGGCCCGGTCGGCCGCCACCGACGGCGTCGACCTGATGCACAAGGCCGCCGTCGCCGCCGACGACGCCGTACGCGCCGCCACCCGGGACCTGAACAAGTGGGCGGCCGAGGCCCGCGCCGGGAAGATGCGCACCGGCGGACTGTCCGCGGTGGACCGGCTGATGCTCGCCGACACCAGCGGAAAGGCCGGCGCCGCCGACTACAACGAGATCCTCACCGCGGGCGACCTGGAGCGCTCCGGGCAGGCCATGGACCGGCTGCCGGCGGCCGACCGGGCCCGGATGGAGCACCTCCTCGCCGGCGCCGGGTCCCCGCAGGAGAAGGCGTACCTGATGAAGGCGCTCGCCGCGGGTCACAGCGTGGACGACATCGAGACGTTCGGCCGGAAGATCCACGGCAAGGACCCGGCCTGGCTCCAGCAGCACCTGTCCCCGATCGTCACCCAGGGCGACAGCCTGAAGGACGAGGGCGTCGACGCGGGCAGCGGCGCCAACGTCAACACCGACCTGCAGAGCTTCCGCGGCCAGCAGTGGGCGCAGGGCGGCGACGGCCGCGAGGGCACCTGTGTGGCCTCCTCCACGGTCACCGCCCGCGCCATGGTCGACCCCGTCTACGCCCTCTCGCTCACCGGCGGCCCCAGCGGCCAGGAGAACGACCCCGCCGCCTTCCGCCGCCGCCTGGTGGACGAACAGCACCGGGTGCACACCGAGGGCCACGGCGGCGCCAACTGGGACGGCATGGTCCTCGAGGGCAAGACCGAGGTCGTCAACAAGGAGATCAGCCCCGAGACCGGAAGCGCCTACGAGCTGCACGAGGTCAAGAGCGCGGACGCCCGGCGCAACGTCCTGCCGGAGATAGAGAAGGCGGTGGCCGAGGGCAGGCCGGTGCCGATCGGCGTCGAGGGCTACGAGGCGGACGGCACCCGGCACGGACACGCCATGATGATCATCGGCCAGGAGGGTGACAAGCTGGAGATCTACAACCCGTGGGGCCAGACCACCTGGGTCAGCGAGGACGACTTCGTCAACGGCGGCATGGCGAAGGCCAGCAACAGCCAGCTGCCCGACGCCTACGCGGTGCACCTGCCCCAGGACTGAGAGACCGACCATGACTTCCCGCACCACCCGGCTCGCCCCGGCCGCGCTCCTCGCCCTGCTCGCCCTCACCGGCTGCGGCACGGACGGCGGCACCACCGGCGCGCCCGCCCCGACCGTCGGCAGCACCAGCACCCTGCGGGCCACACCGGGCGGCGGCACCGAGTACGGCATCGAGCGGCGCGACATCACCGTACGGCCGGGCGAGCGCTTCTCCCTCACCGTCCCCTCGGCCCCCACCCTCGGCGAGCACTGGTACCTCGCCGACCCGCGGCCCGACAAGGCGGTGCTGGCCTCCCGGGGCGAGCACACCACCGGCGACAACAGAGAGGCCGACGGCAGCACCGGCTCCACCCGCTCCTTCGACTTCACCGCGCTGGCCGAGGGCCGTACGAGGGTACGGCTGCTGCACTGCCCGCTGCACACGTGCACCGGCCCCGGCCCCGGCGACCGCTCCACCCTGGGCCCCAGCCCCGGCGGGTCGCCGTCCCCGTACCCCACGCTGACCGCCGACCCGCACGCCCACGGCACCGGCGCCGGCTTCTACGTCTTCACGATCACCGTCCGCTGACCGGACCGGAACCGAGGCCCGTATGCCCCCTGCGCCCGACTCCCGCACCGACGACGAGGTCCTGGCCGCCACCGACGTCGCCGCCCTGCTGCGCCACGGCCTGACCCAGGACGCCTCCCGCACCGCCCTGTTCGGCGACGGGGCGGTGGCCGCCGCGGTCACCCTGGACCGGCTCGGCGTACTGCCCCGCTCCCTGGTGTTCCTCGCCGGGATCGTCCGGGCGGGCGGGCTCGGGTACGCCGCCGAGCTGCCCGAGCCGCTGCCCTCCCCGGAACCGGCCGCCCTGCTGCGTCAGTGGCTGGCCGGCGCCGCGCCGGCCGCCGCCACCCCTCAGGCCGAGGAACGCGCCGCCCGCTGGCTGGAGGCGGTCGCCGAGATCATCGCGCTGCGCCGGGCCATCCGCCGCTGACCGGCCCGAGGAACACCGGGTTGGTGAACGCGGCCATCGCCCCCGGCACCGGACCCGGCGCCGTCTCGTGCCGCACCTCGGCGCGGACATAGGCCGCGCGGGCCGGGGAGGTGCGCCATTCCACGGTCCCCGTGCCGGACACCGGCAGCGGCTCGCCGGTGAACACCAGGCCCTGGTCGGTGAGGAACCGCACCGCGCAGCGCGGCGCGCCGGACACCTGGAGCCGCACGGTCACCGGGGTGTCCGGGGCCACCGCCAGCCGCTCCCCGATCCCGGCCCGCCCGCCTCCCTCCGCGGTGACGGAGAAGTCCAGCGAGACATGGCGCGACTCGGCCACGTAGGACCGCCCGGCCCGCAGGCCCTCCTGGATCGCCTCCCGGGTCAGGCCGTCGGCGAGGACGACCGTCTGCGGCAGCCCGACCACGTCCGGGTCCCGGTGGGCGTCGCTGTTGCCCATCGCGGGCAGCCACGCCCGCTCGCCCCGCGCCGCCGCCACCAGCCGCGCGTCCCAGCCCGCGAGCGCCAGCTCCTCGTCGGGCGTCCACATCCCGTTCCACACCTCGACGGCGTCCGCCTCCGCGAACCCGAACCGCCAGGAGCAGCCCACGCAGTCACCGTGCGGATGGGCCGGTACGACCAGACCGCCGGCCCGCCGGATCGCCCGCGCGAAGTGCGCCCAGCGGCCGTCGCGGGCCCGGTAGCGCCAGTCGACGAAGGTGCCCGGGTCGGTGCCGAGCGCGAGCACGTGCCCGTTGCGGGTGGTGACCTCCTCGCCGAGCAGCACCAGCAGGTCGTCACCGGCCGCGTCGGCCCAGTGGGGGTGCGCGGCGTTGGTGTTGTGGTCGGAGCTGTTGACGAAGTCCAGCCCGGCGGCGCGGGCCAGCGCCGCGATCTCGGCGGGGGTGCGGCGGCCGTCGGAGTGCCAGGAGTGCAGGTGGCAGTCGCCCCGGTACCAGTCCCGCCCCCGCCCCCGGGCCCGGCTGGGCGGATACACCGGTTCGGGTGTCTCACCGGCCGCCCCCTTGGTCAGGGTGACGGTCACCTCGTAGGCCAGCCCCTGCGGGGCGACGGTGTAGGGGCCGAGGGCGATGTGCCAGGTGCCGGGGGTGAGCGGCCCGGGCAGATACCCGGGGGTCGCCGCGTCGGCCCGCACGAAGAACTCGCTCCGCGCCCCGCCCGACCAGCCCCGGAACCCCCGCCCGCCGACCTCGGTCCCGCGCGGGTCGAACAGCCCGATGTCGAGCGCGTTGCCGGGGGTACCGGGCGGGACGGGGGGTTTGTCGTAGGTGTAGGCGACTTTCAACTCTGCTGTGCCCGGCGGGACTTCGAAGGGGAGATACGCGAAGTCGGGTGAGCCGGGTGCGAAGGTGCCGCGCAAGGTCGTCACCCGCCCAACGTAGGCGCACCAAAGGGGCCCGGGAAAGTATCAATTCGCGGCTCCGCCGCGCGGGCGCGACCAGCCACGGACAACCCGCACGTACCCACGGCGAGCACCCCACCGCGGCGCCCCACCCCCGTCGGCATTGATCACCGCGACCGTATGCTCAAGGGATGACGACTTCCGCGACCTCCGGAACCGGCCCCACCGAGAACTCCATGCGTCGCGCCCTCAAACGTGCCCGGGACGGCGTCGCCCTCGACGTCGCCGAGGCGACGGTGCTTCTCCAGGCGCGCGGTGCGGATCTGACCGACCTCGCCGCCTCCGCCGCCCGGGTGCGGGACGCGGGCCTGGAGGCGGCGGGCAGGCCCGGCGTCATCACGTACTCCAAGAGCGTCTTCATCCCCCTCACCCGGCTGTGCCGGGACAAATGCCACTACTGCACCTTCGCCACCGTCCCCGGCAAGCTGCGCCGGGCCGGCCACGGGATGTTCCTGTCACCCGACGAGGTGCTGGGCATCGCCCGCAAGGGGGCCGCCCTCGGCTGCAAGGAAGCCCTGATCACCCTCGGCGACAAGCCCGAGGACCGCTGGCCCGAGGCGCGCGAGTGGCTGGACGCGCACGGCTACGACGACACCATCGCCTACGTCCGCGCCATCTCCATCCGCATCCTGGAGGAGACCGGCCTGCTGCCCCACCTGAACCCGGGCGTCATGACATGGACGGACTTCCAGCGGCTGAAGCCGGTCGCGCCGAGCATGGGCATGATGCTGGAGACGACCGCGACCCGGCTGTGGTCCGAGCCCGGCGGACCGCACTACGGCTCCCCGGACAAGGAACCGGCCGTCCGGCTGCGCGTCCTGGAGGACGCCGGCCGCTCCTCCGTGCCGTTCACCTCCGGCCTGCTGATCGGCATCGGCGAGACGTACGAGGAGCGCGCGGAGTCGCTGTTCGCGCTGCGGAAGGTGGCCCGCGCCTACCACGGCATCCAGGAGCTGATCATCCAGAACTTCCGCGCCAAGCCGGACACGGCGATGCGCGGCATGCCGGACGCCGAACTGGACGACCTGGTCGCCACGGTGGCCGTCGCCCGGCACATCATGGGCCCGAGCGCCTGCCTCCAGGCCCCGCCGAACCTGGTCGACGCCGAGTACGAGCGGCTGATCGGCGCCGGCATCGACGACTGGGGCGGGGTCTCCCCGCTGACCATCGACCACGTCAACCCCGAGCGCCCCTGGCCGCAGATCGAGGAACTCACCGAGCGGTCCCGGGCGGCCGGCTTCGAACTGCGCGAACGCCTGTGCGTCTACCCGGAGTTCGTGCGCCGGGGCGAGCCCTGGCTGGACCCGCGGCTGCGCCCGCACGTGTCCGCCCTCGCCGACCCGGAGACGGGCCTGGCCCTGCCGGACGCGGTCGTGGAGGGCCGCCCCTGGCAGGAGCCGGAGGAGGTGTTCACCGCCACCGGCCGCACCGACCTGCACACGGCCATCGACAGCGAGGGCCGCACCGGCGACCGGCGCGCCGACTTCGACGAGGTCTACGGCGACTGGGAGGCGCTGCGCGAGGCGGCGGCCCCCGGCATGGCCCCGGAGCGGATCGACGCCGATGTGCGCGAGGCGCTGCGCACGGCCGCCGACGACCCGACCCGGCTGACCGACGCCGAGGCGCTGGCCCTGCTGCACGCGGACGGCCCGGCGCTGGACGCGCTGTGCCGGGTGGCCGACGACGTGCGCAGGTCGGTGGTCGGCGACGACGTCACCTACATCGTCACCCGCAACATCAACTTCACCAACGTCTGCTACACCGGCTGCCGGTTCTGCGCCTTCGCCCAGCGCCGCACGGACGCCGACGCCTACACGCTGTCGCTGGAGCAGGTGGCGGACCGCGCCCAGCAGGCGTGGGAGGTCGGCGCGGTCGAGGTGTGCATGCAGGGCGGCATCCACCCCGACCTGCCGGGCACCGCGTACTTCGACATCGCGAAGGCGGTCAAGGAGCGCGTCCCGGGCATGCACGTGCACGCCTTCTCGCCGATGGAGGTGGTGAACGGGGCGACCCGCACCGGCCTGTCGATCCGCGAGTGGCTGTCGGCCGCCAAGGAGGCGGGCCTGGACTCCATCCCCGGCACGGCGGCGGAGATCCTGGACGACGAGGTCCGCTGGGTGCTCACCAAGGGCAAGCTGCCCACGGCCACCTGGATCGAGGTGATCAGAACCGCGCACGAGCTGGGCATCCGCTCCTCGTCCACGATGATGTACGGCCATGTGGACCAGCCCCGGCACTGGCTCGGCCATCTGCGGGCACTGGCCGGCATCCAGCGGGAGACGGGCGGCTTCACCGAGTTCGTGACCCTGCCGTTCATCCACACCAACGCCCCGGTGTACCTGGCGGGGATCGCCCGCCCGGGCCCGACCATGCGGGACAACCGGGCGGTGACGGCGATGGCCCGGCTCCTGCTCCACCCCTGGATCCCCAACATCCAGACGAGCTGGGTCAAACTGGGCACGGAGGGGGCGGCGGAGATGCTCCGCTCCGGCGCGAACGACCTCGGCGGCACCCTGATGGAGGAGACGATCTCCCGCATGGCGGGCTCCTCCTACGGCTCGTACAAGTCGATCCGCGACCTGATCGCCGTGGCCGAGGCGGCCGGCCGCCCGGCCAGGCCGCGCACCACCCTCTACGGCGAGGTCCCCGAGGAGCGGCAGCGGGTCGCCGAGGCGTCCGACGGGCACCTGCCCGATCTGCTGCCGGTCCTGGACTGAGTACGATTGTCCGACCCCCGATGCTGGACGGGGCCCCGTAGCGGAGGAGATGCGTCCCGTGGCTGCCCGACTGCCCTCGTGGGCCTGGGTCACCGGTCTGACGGCGGGGGCGACCGCGGTCGTCGTCGCCCTCGCCGTACAGGCGGACGCCGGGCCGCATCCCACGGCCGCCGCCGCGGCCCGGCCCGGCCCGTCGGCGTCGGCGAGCCCGCACCCGTCCGCTTCGGCGCACGCCCCGCAGGCACCCGAGCTGCCGGACGACTCCGGTGACGGCCGCCGGATCGTCTACTCGCTGGGCGCCAAGCGGGTGTGGCTGGTCGACGCGACGGGCAAGCCGATCCGCACGTTCCCGGTGTGGCCGGGCACGGTCGCCCCGCGGCCCGGCCGCTACTCGATCACCCTGCGCACCCAGTCCCTCAAGGGCTCGGACGGCGTGGAGATCGAGCACGTCATGTACTTCACCAAGGCGGACGGCGTGAACGTGGCCTTCTCCAACGCGCTGGACGGCTCCTCCCCGCCCCCCGCGAACGGCCAGAAGCTGGGCGGCATCCGCCTGCACAAGGAGGACGGGGCCGCGCTGTGGTCCTTCGGCGACCAGGGCACGCGCGTCGCGGTCGTCAACTAGCGTCGCTTCCCGTCCGCGGCTGCCGGGCGGGAAGCTGGTTGACGATCAGCGCGACCCCGCTGATCAGGAAGATCCGGGTCGCCGCGTCCAGTCCGTTCCACGCCTCCGACTGCCACATGGCGAACCACTCGCCGCCGATCGCGATGAACCCGCCGCCGAACAGCAGCATCAGCATCAGCAGCCCGTAGGTGGACCAGCGCCGCGCGGAATCGTCCCTGCCCCGCGCCCACAGCGACGTCCCCCAGATCAGCAGCAGGGCCGCCACGCTCTCCCAGACGATGATCAGCACATAGGCGGTGTCCTCCAGGGCCGTGCTCGTCACGGCCCGCCACTTCAGGTCGCTGTCCTTGAACGTCGTGTCCATCGACAGCACGTGCCGGACGTAACTCTGATTGGTCCCGAAGTCGGTGATGTTCCCGAACGCGACCAGGGTGATGTAGAGGGCGAGTATGCCGGTGAGCACCCCGGCGGCGAGCCGGAGGCCGGTGGGGCGGGTGGGAGTGGTGGTCATGGCTGGATTCTCTCCCGTCCAACACCGGCCTCGTCCACGGGTATTGAGCCAGAGGACCGGTGAACTCCGGCGATCGCGGGGGCGAACGCGGCCGGTCCGCCGGACAACGACCCGTGGGGGCGGTTTTGTCCCGCTGAACGGGCCGTTCCCGGTCGATTACAGTGCTGCGCGTCGTACAGGCGGGCGGTGCCAGGGGAGGTCTGGTGAGGGTGACGACCGGTGCCGTCTGGGGCCGTGCCGAACAGCAGGACTATCGCAGCAGGGTGCGCGGGACCCTGCTCGGGGTGGCGGTGGGCGACGCGCTCGGCGGACCCGCCGACACCCTCTCCCTGGACGGGATACGGGCCGCGTACGGCGCCGAGGGGCTGCTCGACCTGGCCCCCGCGCACGGCCGGCGCGGCACCGTCACCCACCACACCCAGCTGACCCTGTTCACCGTGGACGGGCTGATACGCGCCCAGGTACGGCGGGACACCGGCGCCTGGCACCCGCCGACCGATCTGCACCGGGCGTATCTGCGCTGGGCGGCCACCCAGCGGGACTGGGGCCCGGACGAGCGCCGCGCGGAGGACGGCTGGCTGGCCCGCGAGGAGTGGCTGTACGCCCGCCGCGACCCCACCCGAGCCCTGCTCATCGGGTTCGGCGACCGGACCATGGGCACGCTGGAGTCCCCGAAGAACCCGGACGAGCCGGGCCCCGAGGCGGTCGCCCGCTCGGCACCCTTCGGGCTGCTCGTCGGCTGGGAGCCGCAGCTCGTCGTCCAGCTGGCCGTGGAGTGCGCGGCCCAGACCCACGGCCATCCCGTCGCCTACCTCTCGGCGGGCGCGTACGCCGTGATCGTGCACGCGCTGGCCCGGGGCGACAGCCTGGACGGCGCCGTGCAGCGGGCGCTCGCCCTGCTCACCGCCCGCCCCGGCCACCAGCCGGTGTGCGACGCCCTCCAGCACGCCCTCGGCGCGGTACGGCAGGGCATGCCGACCCCGGCCCGGGTGGAGGAGCTGGCCGGCGACGGCAGGGCGGACGGGCTGCTGGCCGCGTCCGTGTACTGCGCGCTGGTGGGGGAGGACGTACGGCACGGGCTGTGCCTCGCGGTCAACCAGAGCGGTCCGTCGGCGGCGGCCGGCGCCCTGACCGGGGGCCTCCTCGGCGCCCTGCACGGCGAGACGGCCCTCCCCCCGGCCTGGCTGGCCGAACTGGAGGGCCGCCCCACGCTCCTCGAACTCGCCGACGACTTCGCGATGGAGATGACCCAGGGCCCGGCCCTGCACGGACCCGCCGGGGCGTCACCGGGGTGGCTGGCGCGCTACCCCCGGGCGTGAGACCGCCTACGGCGCCCCCACCACGTCGTCCCCCGCCTTGGCCGGCACCGGGACCGCCGCCGCCCCGTCGCCGTCGGTGTTCACCTTCTCGATGACCGCCAGCCGCTCCGGTGTGTCCTCCGGCTTCAGGTAGCCGATCAGGATGTACAGGACCAGGGAGACCGCGAGCGGCACCGAGACCTGGTACTGGAGCGGCACACCGCCGTCCACCTGCCAGCTGATGGGATAGTTGACCAGCCAGAAGGCCAGCAGGCCCGCGGCCCAGCTGGTGAGCGCCGCCGTCGGCCCGGAACGGCGGAAGGCGCGCAGCAGCCCGAGCATCATCGGGATCGCGATCGGCCCCATCAGCCCCGCCACCCACTTGATGACGACCGTGATGATGTCCTTGAACGCGGGGGAGTTGACCTGGGTCGCGACCGCCATGGACAGGCCGAGGAAGACGACCGTGGTGACCCGGGCCGCGATCAGCCCCGAACGCTCGCCCCAGCCCCGCGCCCTGGCCGACAGCACCGGCGCGAGGTCCCGGGTGAAGACCGCCGCGATGGCGTTGGCGTCGGAGGAGCACATGGCCATGGTGTGGGAGAAGAACCCGACGATGACCAGGCCCAGCAGCCCGTGCGGCAGCAGCTGTTCGGTCATCAGCGCGTAGGAGTCGGAGCCGTCCGGCTTCTGCGCGTGCACCAGCAGCGGGGACATCCACATGGGGAAGAACAGTACGACCGGCCAGACCAGCCACAGGATCGCCGACAGCCGGGCCGAGCGCTCGGCCTGTCGGGCGCTTCCGGTGGCCATGTAGCGCTGGGCCTGGTTCAGCATGCCGCCGTTGTACTCGAACAGCTTGATGAACAGGAACGCCAGCAGGAACACCGTGCCGTACGGGCCGACCAGCGGTTTCTCATGGCCGTGCAGCGCGGGCTCGTCCCAGGCGCCGAGGAAGCCGATGTTCTTCTCGTTCAGCTTCACCACGACCGCGATGAACATGGACAGCCCGGCCAGCAACTGGATGACGAACTGGCCGAGTTCGGTCAGCGCGTCCGCCCACAGGCCGCCGATCGTGCAGTAGACGGCGGTGATCGCGCCGGTGATGAGGATGCCCTGGTTCAGCGAGACCCCGGTGAACACCGACAACAGCGTGGCGATCGCCGCCCACTTGGCGCCCACGTCCACGATCTTCAGCAGCATGCCGGACCAGGCGAGCGCCTGCTGGGTCGGCAGGTTGTAGCGGTTCTTCAGGTACTCCAGCGGGGAGGCCACGTGGAGCCGGGAGCGCAGCCGGTTGATGCGCGGCGCGAACAGCTTCGACCCGATGGCTATGCCGAGCGCGATGGGAAAGGACCAGGTGATGAAGGAGGTGACGCCGTAGGTGTAGGCGATGCCCGCGTACCCGGTGAACATCACGGCGCTGTAGCCCGACATGTGGTGCGAGATGCCGGACAGCCACCAGGGCATCTTGCCGCCGGCCGTGAAGAAGTCCGAGACGTTGTCCACGCGCTTGTGCGACCAGACGCCGATCGCGACCATCACACCGAAGTAGCCGATGAGCACGGCCCAGTCGAGACTGTTCATGTGCCCGATCGTGGTTCCGCTCACATGAACGCGACAAGCAACGGGAAGGTCAAGTCACGGTAAAATCGTTCGTTGTGGTGACTTGCATTCATATCCTTGAATGCACAGGCTCGTTCGCCCGCCTCGCCGGACTACCTCATCAATTCCCCGGCGTTCACGTGATCGCCCGCGGCTCCGGCGGACCCGCCCGGGTCATCCGCGGCGTCCCCGGCGGGTTCGCGTCCAGGACCGCCCGCCAGGCCGCGAAGTCGGCGTCCGCCGGCCCGCCGAAGCGGGAATCCAGGGCCGCCCACGTGCACCACCGCGTCGATCCCGCCGAACCGCTCCAGCGCCGGCGCCGCCGGCGCCTCGCACCGGCCCGCGTCGGTGATGCCGGCCGCCCGCTGCGCCGTGCGCGCGCCCTCCGGGGCGACCGCGGCCGCCACCCCGGCCGGAGCGGTCCCGGTGCGCGCCCCGAGCACCGCGTTCCCGACGGCGTCCGCCCCGGACCCGCCCTGATCGCCTACGAGAGCCGGCGCTGGGTGGCGACCCGGAAGCTCCAGCTCCTGCGCCACCCAGAGGGCTCGGCCGCCACCCGGCCGGGCCGGGCTGCGTACCCGCCACCTGTCTTGGCTTGCGGGCTCACCGGCCGCGATGGTGACGGTCTTCCGGCCCATCCCCCTGCCCGGCGACCGCGTGGCCTACGTCCGCCTCACTTCAGCTCGTCCGGGCACGGCGTACCGCGCGGCAGCTGGTACGGCGCGGCCAGCCGGTACGTCCCGGCCTTCGGCGCCACCAGCACCGTCCACCGGTCCCCGTTCGCGTCCTCCGGTGTGTGCGTAAGACATCCATTGACGTTCCGGTATGTCTTGGGCGCACCGGAGGACTCCTGCGGCGGCTTCACGCTCTTGCCGTGCTCGTCCACGACGCTCAGCCACGGCGAGTACGGGATCCGCACCAGCACCCGGCCGGGCTTGCGCACCCGCAGGGTCATCTCGACCTGGTCGGCACGGTCCACCACCGCGTTCGGCTCGGCGAGCGGCGCCGGGTCGGTCACCTTGAACAGCTGCCAGTTGGCGTCGCCCCAGACCTGCTTCAGATACGGCATCCCGCTGCGCAGCAGCTCCCGCTCCCGCTGGCCGCCGGACCCGTCCAGGTCGTCCTTGGGCAGCACCACGTAGTGCACGGCCCAGCGCTTCAGCCACTCGTGGTAGTTCGCCGAGTTCAGCGTGTCGTCGTAGAAGAGCGGGTTGCGCTCCATGTCGGCCTGCCGGTTCCAGCCGCGGGCCAGGTTGACGTACGGCGCGAGCGCGGAGGCCTCACGGTGCGAGCGGGCCGGGACCACCTCGACGCGGCCCTTCTCGGCGCCGCCCTTCTGCAGCTCGTTCACCAGCGGGGCCAGCTCCCGAGCCCAGGACGCGGCCGGGGTGGTGTGGATGATGTCGTCCACCGACTTGTAGCCGATCCAGCCGACGAAGCCGAGGAAGGCCAGCACGGTCAGATACCACTTGCGCGACTTCGGCACGGTGTACGGAAGCGCCGCGATCAGGGCCGCGCCCGCGAACAGCATCGGCAGCCGCGAGATGTTCGACCCGATCTGCGAGCTGATCAGCCACACCAGCACCACGGCGACGCTGTAGACGGCCGCCGTCAGCCGGACGGTCACCCACCGCCTGGGCACCAGGAACAGGCACAGCAGGCCGTACAGCAGCGGCATGACCACCGAGCCGAACCCCATCGGCTGGGTGCCGGAGAACGGGAACAGCCAGGCCGACACCGCGACCACCGCCGACGGCGCGAGCCCCAGCGCCCAGGCGCCGGGCCGCCGCTTCTGCAGGAACAGGGCGACCGCGACCAGCCCCACGAACAGCCCCGCGACCGGCGAGGACATCGTGGCGAGCGCGGCCAGCGGGGCGGTGACCAGGGCCTTCGCCCAGCGCTTGGTCCGCCACCGGTGCGGCCAGCAGAACACCGCCGCGACCGCGCCCAGCGCGAACATCGTGCCGAGCCCGAAGGTCACCCGGCCGGAGATCGCGTTGCACAGGAGCGCGAAGACCCCGGCGAGCGAGGCCCACAGCGGGTTCCGCACCACCCGGGAGCGGATCAGCACCAGCGTCAGCAGGCCCGCCGACACCGTGCCGGCGACCATCATCGTCGTACGGACGCCGAGCACCGACATCAGATACGGCGACACCACGCTGTACGACACCGGGTGCATGCCCCCGTACCAGGCGAGGTTGTACGCCGAGTCCGGGTGGCGGCCGACGAACTCCGCCCACGCGTCCTGGGCGGCGAGATCACCACCGCTGTTCGCGAAGGTGAAGAACCAGATGATGTGCAGCACACCCGCGAGGGCCGTGACCGACAGCACGGGATGCCGCAGCAGCCGCCGGCGCAGTGCCCCGAGCCGGGTGTGCGGCTGCGCGGCCTCGCCGGGGGGCACCTCGGGGGCGCCGCTGTCCGCGCCGCTTCCGGACAGGCGTATTCGCGCGCCGGCTCCCGGGCCCGGTTCGGCGTCGTCGGCGCGTGTCGGCTCCGCTGTGGCCACTGAAGGCACTCCCCGTGTCCCGTCTTCTGTTCTCGGCCGCTTCCACGGTGTACCCGGCCGCTTTCCGATTTCTTCCAGTTCGCGGCCCTGTCCCGCGTGACCGGCGACCTGCCCCGATTCGTGACGCTAGCACGCACCCCGTCGCAAAGGCTCCCGGGTTCTGCTCCGGCGACGGGGTGCGGTGCTGGGGGCGGGCCGGTGATCAGCCCAGACGGGTCAGCTTGGCGCCGAATCCGGGCTCGGCCAGATCCTTCTGGAGGGCGACCGGGACCTTGACCGCGGCGGCCGTGCCGTCACCCACGGTGAGCGTGCCGACCCGGGTGCCGGCCTTCGCGGTGTGCGGCACCGACCCGGAGGCGAAGGTCAGCCGCACCTTCAGACCCGCCCAGCCGACCGCCGTGACGTCCTCGGTGACCACGACCGGGGTGTGGCCGCCGAGCCGGTCGTCCACATAGCCGACCACATCGCCCTTCTTCAGGACCTTCGCCGAGGTCAGCGCCTCCTCGGCGGCGAGCAGCGCGGTCTTGCTGACAGCGTTGGCGGTGCCGAGGATCGGCGTCTTGTTCTGGCCGAGGATGGCGCCGACGATCGTGACCGTCTGCCCGCCGACCTTCTTGCGGGAGGCGAAGAGCAGATTGCCGCCGGCCTTGGTGGTGCTGCCGGTCTTGATGCCGATCGCGCCGATGCGGTAGGGCAGCTCGTTGTAGTTGGGCCAGTTGCGGCCGGAGGGGTCCGTCCAGCTCGCCGCGCTGGTGATGGCGACCAGGGCCGGGTTCTTGACGACCGCGCGGCCGAGCCTCACCTGGTCCTCGGCCGTGGAGACGGTGGTCTCCTTCAGGCCCGAGGGGTCGGTGTACGTCGTGCCGGTCATCCCCAGCTCCTTGGCGGTGGCGTTCATCTTCTTGACGAACGCCGCCTCCGAGCCCGCGTCCCAGCGCGCGAGCAGCCGCGCGATGTTGTTGGCGGAGGGGATCATGACGGCGGACAGGGCCTGCTTCTCGGTGAGGTGGTCGCCGGCCTTGACGGTGTTCAGCGTCGACTCGCCGTCCTTGTCGTAGCCGCCCTCCTTCTCCGCCTTCGCGTCCACCTTGATCTTCGGACCCTCCTGCCCCGGCTTCAGCGGGTGGTCGCGGAGGATGATGTAGGCGGTCATGGTCTTGGCGACGGAGCCGATGGCCACCGGCTTCTGGTCACCGAAGTGACCCATCGTGCCGATGCCGTCGCCGTCCACCCAGCCCTGGCCCTCGTCCGGCCAGGGCAGCCGCGTCGCGCCGCCGTCGAACGTGAAGGTGTCCTCGGCGGTGAGCGCGAGGGCGGGCTCCGGCAGCGGACGGAACGTCTGCACGACCGCGAAGATGATCGCCAGGAGCAGGACCAGCGGGGTCCAGATCTTGATCCGGCGCACGAGCGTGCGGACCGGGGTCTCCGGGGGCGGCGGCGTGTTGGTCAGCTCCGCCAGCAGGTCCAGCGGGGGCTTGGGCGGCAGCGGCTGCTGGGTGGTGCGCTCGGGACCGATCCGGGGGACGGCGGTGGTGGCCTCCGACGCGGGGGCCTTGCCGGCCGGGGGCGTGCCGTCCTTCGGCGCGGGGGCCTTGCCGGCCGGGCGCATGTCGTCCTTCAGCGCGACGAACTTGCTGGTGCGCTCGGACTCGGACTCGGCGGACCCGGGGCCGGCGGACTTGGGCTTACCGGTGTCGCCGACCTTGAGCATGGTGGTGGGCTGGTCGACGGCGGGCTTCTTGGGCTGTACGGCCTTGAAGACGGTGGTCGGCTGATCGACGCCCGCGGCGGCGGCAGCGGGCTTGCCGGAGGCGCCGGGCTTGGTGCCGGGGGTGGCGTCCTTCGTCGCGCCGGCCTTGGCGCCGGTGTCGTTCTTTGCGTCTGCGTCTGCGTCTGCGTCTATGTCGGCCTTGGCGTCCGTGTCCGCGTCCGCGCCGGTGCCGGCGTCAGCCCCGGGCTCGGCGTCGGCCTCTTCCTTCGCGTCCGCCGTGCCCTTCACGTCGGCGTCGGTGTCGGTGTCGGCTTCTGCCTCCGGCTCGTCCTTCGCGTCGGCAGCGGAGTCCCCGTCAGCGCCGCTCCCGGCGGCATCCTTGCCGGCGACTTCGTCCTTGCCGTCGGCGTCGGCCTTGCCGTCGACGTGCGCGTCGTCGTGGTCGTCGTGGTCGTCGGCGTCGGCCTTCGTCTCGGCCTTCGCCTCGGCATCCGTCCCGTCGCCGTCCCCGGCACCGGTGTCGGACGACCCCTCAGAACGGGCCTCGGCACGCGAGTCGGACGACTCGTCGCCGTCGCCCCCGCTCTCGTCCTCGGCGTTCCCGCTCGGCGAGTCGTCGGCGTCCGCGTCCGCATCCGCGTCGGCCGCAGGGCGGGACGAGCCCCCGTCCTTCCCGTCGGACGAACCCCCGCTCACCGCCTCCTCGTTGGACGACCCCTCGTCCTTGCCCCCCGCGCCGCCGGTTTCCTTTGCAGTCGCGTCGGTCCCCGGCTTCCGGGTCCACGCCGAGACGGCCGCGCGCAGCTCCTTGTCCCCATCGGCCGGGACGGAGTCCTCCGCGCCGGACGGCTCTTCGGACCCGGCCGGGGTCTCGGGCCGTACCGTCAGGACCTTCGTCGCCGTGTCCGTACCGCCGGCCGGGGAATCCTTTTCGCGGGCCACCGTCAGCCGCGGATCGCGCGTCTCGGGAACCGGACCCGCGCTCTGGGACGTCGGTTCCGCCGACGACTCGCGCTGCTTCGACCTGTCGGGGGACTCGCCCGCCACCGATGCCTCCTCCATGCGCCGCACGCTTGCGCGCGCGCCCTGTCCGAACCATGTACCAGTGTCCTGTGTGAGGGCATGGCCCCTGCGGTAGACGAGAACGACATACCTACCGGTTCCCTTACGAACCGGTCACGCACCCTCGACAGACCAATGTGAGAGGGGTCACCCTGTCATTCATCCACGCGGGGAGGCATGGATGGGCAGGAGCCGCAGAACACTTCCGGAGGAGCTTCTGCTGCTGGCATTGGACCCGGCCACGGGTACCACTGCGCAGCCGCAGTCGCTCGACCTCGGTCTGGCCGGTGCACAGCTAGTGGAGCTGGCGCTGGCCGGACGGATAGCCCCAGACGGGGATCGTATCGCCGTGGTGGTGCCACGGCCGACAGGAGATCCGACTCTGGACAGCGCGTTGGAGTTGCTGCGCAGGCGTGGCGCTCCGGTACGTGCCGTCCACTGGATCGGCGGGCCCCGGCTGGGGCTCAGGCAGACCTATCTCTCGCATCTGGAGCGGTGCGGCATGGTCGCCGCCGTGGCCGGCCAGATGTGCGGGGTGCTGCCGACCACGCGTTACCAGGCGACCGACACCGCCATCAGCCGGGAGATCCGGGCCCGGCTGGATTCCGCGATCCGCACCGGCGTACCACCGGACCCGCGGACCGCGGCGCTCGCCGCCCTGGCGCACGCCGTCGGGCTCGGCAAGCACCTGTATCCGGGGAACGAGGGACGCTCGTCCCGCTCCCGGCTGCGGGATCTGATCCGGCACGACCCCATGGGCGGGCTCGTCGCGCACGCCGTCATGGACGTACAGAACGGCGCGGCGGCCCAGCCGCGCCGGGGCTCGGCCCCGGCCGGCCGGCAGGCCGCTTCCGGAGCCAGGGCCGCGGCGGAACCCGCACGCGGGGTTCCCATGCAGCCGCGCCACGGGTCCATGGCCCGTGCCGTGGCCCACTGAGCCGCACGCACGACCGCGAGCCGGGCCACAAGGCCCGGCGCGCGCCCACCCGGTACGCACAGACCCGGTTCGGGAGCCGCTGGTCGGAGCGGGACGGTGGGACCGCTGTCGTGGTCCCGCCGTCCCGCTCGACTGCGTCCACCCGTTCGACGGGCTTCGAAGGACGTCGTCGATGGGCGTTGCATATCCGCCGTTTCCCAGCGCGGCGAAGCACCTTGGTGGCAGTCTGCTCAACAGCACATACGCAAAGTGTTGAGTGGCAGGCAGGCAGCCGGAGGTGCACGTCCCGTGGCGTCCAATGTCAATCCCACCGTAAGGCGACGCCGACTGGGCCAGGAGCTGCGCAGACTCCGCGAGCTCAAGGGCATGACGGCGGAGGAGGTGGCGGAGCGACTGCTGGTGTCGCAGTCGAAGATCAGCAGGCTGGAGAACGGCCGGAGGAGCATCAGCCAGCGCGATGTGCGCGACCTGTGCGGCGTGTACGACGTCGAGGACAAGCGGATCGTCGACTCGCTGATGGAGATGGCCCGGGACTCGCGGCAGCAGGGCTGGTGGCACACCTTCGGGGACATCCCGTACAGCGTGTACATCGGCCTGGAGACCGACGCGGAGTCGCTGCGGGTGTACGAACCGCAGATCGTCACCGGTCTGCTGCAGACCCGCCCCTACGCCGAGGCGCTGGTGCGCGGCGCGCTGCCGGAGACCTCGGCGGACGAGATCGAGAAGCGCGTCGAGGTGCGGATCCGGCGGCAGGAACGCATCACCACCGAGCGCAACCCGCTGCGGCTGTGGGTGGTGCTGGACGAGGCCGCGCTGCACCGGGTGGTGGGCAGCAGGCTGGTGATGCGCGAGCAGTTGGAGCACCTCATCGAGCTGTCCGAGCTGCCGCACGTCACCGTGCAGGTGCTGCCGTTCGAGGTGGGCGCGCACCCGGGCATCAACGGCCAGTACGCGATCCTGGAGTTCGCCGACGCGGCCGACTCCAGCGTGGTGTACCTGGAGGGCGTCACGAGCGACCTGTACCTGGAGAAGGCGCAGGACGTGCAGAAGTACGCCGTGATGTACGAGCACTTGCGGGCACAGTCGCACAATGTCGAGGTGTCCCGGCAGTTCATCGCGGAAGCGGCGAAAAGGTACGCCGACTGAGACGAGAGGCGCACGGGCGCGGGATCGTACACCCCCGGTTCGCCGCAGTGGAAGGCTCGCCCTGAATATGCCATCCGGTCGAGTGAACGGCCCCTCCACCGAAGGAAGTTGCCCGCTAGCGTCGATCATGCCAATCGGACGACACGGTTGGCGCGTACCGGACCACCGCAACCGCAACAGGAGTGGACATGGCACTGATTCAGGGCGCTTCGGAGACGTGGATGAAGTCGTCGTACTCCGGGGGCAACGGCGCCTGCGTCGAGGTCAAGGCGCCGACCGCCGCCGAGCTCGCCGTCCGTGACTCCAAGGACCTCGAGGGCCCGGTGCTGGCCTTCCCCGCCGACGCCTGGAACGCCTTCGTCGCCTCCGTCAAGGCGTAAGGCCCTCCGGCGAGGCGGTAAGGGTTCTTCCCGGCACCGCCCGGCACGACAACCGCATACGCACCACCGAAGAGCCCTCTCGACCAGTCGCCGTCCTAGCCGAGAGGGCTCTCCCCATGTCCCGGTCTCCCGGTGCTCGACACGGGCGGCCGGGCTCAGCCCAGCTGGGACTCGATCGCGGCGACGACCTCGGCCGAGTCCGGCTCGGTCTGCGGCGAGAACCGGGCGACGACCCGGCCGTCCCGGCCGACCAGGAACTTCTCGAAGTTCCAGCGGATGTCCCCGCTGTGGCCCTCGGCGTCGGCGAACCCGACGAGCCGCTCGTACAGCGGGTGCCGGCCCGGGCCGTTCACCTCCACCTTCTCGGTCAGCGGGAAGGTGACGCCGTAGGTCGCCGAGCAGAACTGCGCGATCTCCTCGGCGCTGCCCGGCTCCTGCCCGAGGAACTGGTTGCAGGGCACGCCCAGCACGGTGAAGCCGCGTGCCGCGTACCGCTTCTGCAGCTCCTCCAGCGCCGAGTACTGCGGGGTCAGGCCGCACTTGGAGGCCACGTTCACGATGAGGACGGCGTTGCCCGCGAACCGCGCCAGATCCGCGGAACCGCCCTGGAGGGCACCGATCTCGACGTCCAGCGGGGAGCCGCTGTGCTCAGTAGTCGTCATGCCACGGGATGCTAGCCCCCGGCCCTCCCGTATCCGTCGCTCCCGCCCTCACCCGTCCGGCCCGCTCGCCTCGACCAGTACGTCCCCCGCCGTCGTCCGCACGTACAGCACCGCCCGTCCGGCCCGCCGCCGCTCCACCAGACCCGCCTCCCGCAGCACCTTCAGATGCCGCCCGACGGAGCCGAGACCCTGCCCGGTGACGGCGGTCAGCTGGGTCGTGCTCATCGGCGAGCGGAGCAGCACGAGCACCCCGGCCCGGGCCGGCCCCAGCAGCGCGCTCAGCCCCGCCGGCACCGTACGCCCGCCGTCCCCGGCCAGCACACCGGCGCAGGGGTAGACCACGGCGTACCGCTCCCGCTCCGCCCAGGACACCCAGCCCTGCCGCTGCGGGGTCACCGGCACGAAGAGCAGCTCGGCACCGGAGATGTCACGCGGCGGATACTCGTGCAGGTTGACCTGGAACCGGTTGTCCCCGAGCCAGCGTGTCCCGCCCGGCCGCAGCCCGCCCAGCGCGCCCGCCCAGCCGCCCCGGCTCACCTGCGCGGTCCGCGCCAGCACATCCGCCTCCAGCACCCGCCGGCGCCGCTCCCAGGAGGGCCGTACGGTCTCCTCCCACACCCACTGCAGCAGCGTGGCCGCCCGCTCCGCCAGGTCGTCCCGGTCGAGCACGGCGGGCAGCGGCCCGGCGAGCGAGAGCCGCAGATGGGCGCGGGCGGCGCCGGGACCGACCGCGCGCACCCGGCCGACCTCCGCGGCGAAGTCCTCCCCGGGGCGCGGGGCGGGCGTCAGGAAGTCGGCGATCCACTCCCGGCCCAGCCCCGCCCGCACCAGCCGCGCGGTCACGGGGTCGGCCGCGAGCCGGGCCCGGTAGGCGGGCAGATGGGCACCCAGCCAGGCATGCTCCCCGGGATGCGCCCCCTGCCCGGAGTGCAGCAGCTTCAGGCACCCGAAGGTCTCGGCGAGCGGGGAGACGACGAACCGGCTCCGGGCGAGCGTGTCGGCGTCGAGCTGCCACCACCCCATGCGAGCCGTACCTCCCCGGGACTCCGCGCGTACGACGTTCCGCGCCCGACGTTCCGTACCAGGCATGACCTTTCGCGTGCGGGCGAAACAATAACGGGCGCTCGGCGGCCCGGCCGAGACTCCGGACCATGACCGGCTACCGATCCCTGTTCCGCACCCCGGAGTTCACCCCGCTCTTCCTCGGCACGGCCGCGCAGACCGCGGCCCAGACCATCGGCGGCCTCGCGCTGGGCACGCTGGTGTACCGGGCGACGGGCTCCCCGCTGCTGTCGGCGGTGAGCATGTTCGGCCAGTCGCTCGCCCAGGCGCTGGGCGCCACCGTCCTGCTCTCCGGCGCCGACCGGCTGCCCCCGCGTACGGCACTGACGGCGATCGCGCTGGCCTTCGCGGCCGGTACGGCGGCCCAGGCCCTGCCCGGCCTTCCGGCCGGTGCGCTCCTGGCCGTCCTCGTACTGCTGGGCCTGGTCGCGTCGCTCGGCGGCGGGGTCCGCTGGGGCCTGCTGAACGAGATCCTCACCAAGGACGGTTACCTGCCCGGGCGTTCGCTGTTCAACATGGTGAACGGGCTGTCGCAGGTGGCCGGTTTCGCCACCGGCGCCGCCCTGCTGGCCGCCGTGTCCCCGCGCACCGGCCTGCTGCTGGCGGCGGCCCTGTACCTGACGGCCGCGCTCGTCCTGCGGCTCGGCCTGACCGCCCGCCCGCCCCGCGCGGCCGGCCGCCCCTCGGTATCGGCGACCTGGCGCGTCAACGCCGCGCTGTGGTCGTCCCGGCCGCGCCGCCTGACGTACCTGGGCCTGTGGCTGCCCAACGGCCTCGTCGTGGGCTGCGAGTCGCTGTACGTGTCGTACGCCCCGCACGCGGCCGGCACCCTGTTCGCGTGCGGGGCGCTCGGCATGTTCGCCGGGGACCTGACGGTCGGGAGGCTGCTCCCCGCCACCGTCCGCGCCCGCCTGGCCACCCCGCTGCTGCTCCTGCTGGCGACACCGTTCCTGGTCTTCTGCGCGCACCCGCCGCTGCCGGTGGCGGCGGCCTGCGTGACCGTGGCATCGGCCGGCTTCGGGGCGGGCCTGGTACAGCAGGAGCGGCTGATGCGCCTGACCCCCGACACCATGGCCGGCCAGGCCCTCGGCCTGCACTCGGCGGGCATGCTGACCCTCCAGGGCCTCAGCGCGACAACGGCGGGCTCCCTGGCCCAACTCACCACGCCCGCGACGGCGATGACGACGATGGCGGCGGGCTCGGTGTGCGTCACCTTGTCGTTGGCCATGGCGGCCCGGCGCCCCGAAACCCGACAGAAGGAAAGCCCCCTGCCCTCAAGCTGAGCCGGAATGAATCGTGGGGCGTCGGGCAAAATGTGTCACACCAGGTGTTCAATCGTGACGCCGCCCCAGCATTCTGCGAAGTACTCCGCGACCAGACGGCGGTGGCAGTGATGGGGTTGATCCTCGCTGCAGAGCAGCACTGCGTTCGCGAGAAGTTCCTTGGGGACGGCTTCTTCGACCCTTCGCTGCCTTATGAGGGTCAGGAATTTTTCCTCGTAGGTTGCCCAACCGGATCCCTGTTTTTTGAAATCATCCAGAATCGATTGCGTCGGTGCCAGGTCGGAGCGGTGAACGTACGCCATCGAGCAAAGCTCGGCGAGGAAGTATTTGAGATCGTCGCGTTTCGCGAAACCTGAAAGTTGTGACACATTATTGAGCCTGACATCGACAAGTGTCGATGCTCCCGAATTCCGCAGGAGGTTGAAGAACTTCTCGGCAGGTTTTTTCGTGAAGCCGATGGTGTAGATCTTCATGCATCTGCCGTCCGTTCGGAAGGGGGGTCCTGGTTGACGTAGGCGATGCGGTCTTCCTGGCGACTCAGTGCTTCGTCGAGGCGCTCGGCGGGGGTACGGAACAGTTCCGGGTCCGCCAGTCCGAACTTTGCCATGAGGCGCTCCATCGCCGAATCGTGACTTTCGACCCGTCCGTCGCCATGAATATGGTGAATGGTGACGCCGCGCTGCACAAGGACCCGTGAAATGAGTACCGTGCGATGGCAGTTCAATGGTTCACCTTCGGTGCACATGATGGCAATGCGCTCGCGCAGTGCCCCCTTGGTGAGGCGCTCAATTCCGCTGGCGAACGCACGCGTCTGCGCAAGGCGACTGTATTGCACTCGTCCGTCTACATAGCAAGTGGGATCCTTCGTGCGCGCACCGAGTTCCTCACCCAAGAAAACGTACTTTATGTCCGACTCGTGCAAGCCGGGCTCGAGTGTTCTCCTGTTGAACTGGGGTGCGAACTGGCTGGCGGGAGTTGATCGGACGTCAGCGACAGCCGTAATCTGGTTCTTTTGCAGCAGCTCGATGAACGTCGCAAAATCGTGCGTGGAATGACCGATGGTCATCATTGTACTGAGATTCACCTGCTGCCTACGTTCGCCTGGCGGCGTTCAATTATAGCCGCCACCATCTTGTAGAGATATCCCTTGAATTCCTCGCCCAGGCTCACTGTCAGGAAGGACTCGCCCAGCCTGTAAGTGCCTATGCCTCGCTTTCTGAACTTTTCTTCGTAGATGGAGTCGGTTACTTTTAATATGTAATCGGATCCCGCGTGACGGAATTCGGCCCGTACATCGAGGTCCCTGTTTGCGTCGTAAGGTCGACCCACCGTTATCCTCAAGGAATCGACTCGTATGAGCTTGAGGGAGTCCGTTATTTCTCCTTCGCGTTCTACTGGGACGCGATCATTCAAGCCTCGTGCCGTGCTGTCTCCGCTGTTGATCCATAACTGTGTGGGGTGCTGTTCCATGCGATACAGATCGGCCCATCCGATCTGTCCCAGCTTCGTCCACCGGACGCTGGAATCAAGGATCCAATTCTCCCTTTGGTACCCGGACTGTCGTGGCCGGAGAAGCTGCATTGATATGACATCAAGCATGCGTGGCTCCGCGCCGTTTTGGTATGTCCGCTCTGATTCCGAGACTTCGTGACCTGGTCGGCTGCTTATGGGTCGGATCCACGTGTTCGATTTGATGTCGATGCCCGCGATGCATCGCCCGCGATGCTTCCTGGAATTCGCTAAACAGATCAGCTGCTTAGTCGTCGCCACTTGCCCCCCCGGGAATTGTGACACTCCTACGCGTGTCACGGTAGCGTACGGGTCGGCGCGTGACAACGGTGACTTAGCATCGCTTCCTTCTCGGCAAGCGGAATCGGTGGCGGAATACCATGCGATGAGCCAAGCCCTTGTCAATCAGGCCCGCAGCCCCCGGTGACCGATGGCTCCCTGTTCTTGGATGAAGAGTCGGTCCCGGCGAGTCAGGCCGGCTTCCAGCCGAGGCAATGACCCGCTTCCCGGGCAGCATGCCGGCTGTCCTTCAGGTCCCGTCCGATGGACGGAAGGGCCACTGAACAGGCGCTTGTCTGTGCCCCGGCAGGATTCGAACCGGCGACATCCGCTTGTGGAGTGGGGTCTCGCAGCCGGCCGGCACACGATCGCTCCCAGTGGTCGGATTCCACGTCGCCTCAGTCCCCTCGGCGGCGCTGCGATCACTCACCGGTTTCCTCCTGCATGCGCGTCTTCGCACCGTCACCAGAAACAAGCACGGCGTGCTGGCCTTGCACCAGGTGTAGATCGGGCCGCCCCCTCATCGGAGCCGCGAGGCACTTCGCTGCCGACGGAGAGCCATCCTGACAGCGGCGGGAGTCTAACTGCTCCCTGCTGCTCATCCACCTCGTCGTATCTGCTGCCAGGAGGGCCAAAAACAGGAGATGGCAGGACGAAGGTCCACAAGGCCGAGTACGTTCGACTCGGCCCGCTGGCTGCCGGACGGCATCGGGGTTACGCCGGCCGTCTCTCGCCCTCGCGACAGGAGTCGTTGCCCCATGACCTATCGGTTCAACCCGCCGCCCACCTGGCCCGCCCCGCCGGAGGGGTGGAGCCCGCCACCGGGCTGGGAACCGGATCCCGCATGGCCCACACCCCCAGGCTGGCAGATCTGGATCCCGGAAGGGGCCGTGCCGCAGCCGAGCGCACCCGTTCCTCAGCAGTCCCCCTACGGTCCCCAGGCGACGGTCCCGGCCACAGGTGGGGGTCTGTTCGGCCGGCGCCGTAAGCAAGCGGAGTCCGAGGCGGCGCGTTTGGCGGGCGAGCTGGCGCTGATGGAAACACAGGTACGCGGTCTACAGGAAGACAACCGTCACCTGACGGAGCAATTGAGTCGTCTCATCGGAGCCGACAGCGCTCAGATAGCCGCCGAGCAGCAGCGACTGCGCCGCGCGCATGAGGAGAAGCTCCAAGAGATCGGACGGATCGACGCTCTCCTCGACGAGAAGATAGAGCACGCTGCCGCGAGCGCCGCGCAGTCCCTGGTTGACGTGCGCCGCCAAGCCGACGACATGGCTCGCCAGATGGCAGAGGCCGAACAGCGCCTCACGGCCGCGCGCCGGGACCTGGTGCTCACCGATGAGACGCGGATGCTGCAAGAGGCCGGCATTTACGAGTACCGCCATCCGCTCGCCGACGCGCTCGCCTACAAGGACCGGCTCGACAGTCTCAAGGCCCGCTACAAGCAGTTGGCGAGGGACGATCGGGCAGTGCTCGGGAACCAGTACTGGATGGTGGACGGCTCAGCTGCCAAGGGCCGCAAGATGGTCCGTGACTTCTCCAAGCTGATGCTGCGCGCGTACAACGCCGAGGCGGACAACGCAGTGCGCGGCATGAAGCCGCACCGGCTCGACTCGCTGATCGACCGACTCGGCAAGACGCGGGAGTCGATCGCCCGGCTCGGCGCCACCATGCAGATCCGCATCGGCGATGACTACCACCAGTTGCGGGTACAGGAGTTGGAGCTGACGGCGGACTACCTGGTGAGGAAGGAGACCGAGCGGGAGGAGCAGCGAGAGCTACGAGCCCAGCAGCGCGAGGAGGAGCGCCTGCAGCGCGAGATCGAGCGCGAGCGGCAGCGGCTGGAGAAGGAACGCAGCCACTACGAGGGCGCCCTGCGCCGCCTGCGCTCCGGCACTGGAGATGAGGCCGCCATCGCCGAACTTGAAGGAAAGCTCGCCGAGTTGGGCGCCGAACTGGAGACGGTCGAGGCCCGCGAGGCCAACATCCGGGCCGGATATGTCTACGTCATCTCCAACGTCGGAGCGTTCGGCGAACGCATGGTCAAGATCGGTATGACCCGGCGCCTCGATCCCATGGACCGCGTCATCGAACTCGGGGATGCCTCCGTCCCCTTCCGCTTCGACGTACACGCCCTGATCTTCAGTGAGGACGCCGTCGGCCTGGAACGCCGCCTGCACCAGGAGTTCGAGTCCCGCCGCGTCAACCGGGTCAACCTACGCCGGGAGTTCTTCTACGTCACACCGGCAGACGTACGCGCTGCCCTGCAGCGGCACGCCGGACAGCACCTCCTGGAGTTCCAGGACACGCCCGAGGCTTCTGAATGGAGGGCCAGCCAGACCGCTGCCGGGCGGTGACGGGCTCGACTCAGTCAACCTCGTCGGGTGGTCCAGACGGCAGGCGGCGCCATCCAGACTGATCCAGGTGACCTTGGAGGTACTTCCCGCCGCGAGGTGAGCGGTCACTTCTCCGGTTGGGGTGATCGCGAGCCACACGGACACCTGCACCTCGCTGATGCCTCAGTTCGAGCAGGAGGCCGCCGATGCCCCCGTGGGGTCGGTAGAAAACCCTGTAACCAGGACGCCGCCTAGCGTTACGTCCCCGCACACACGAAAACAGCCCCCTCGGAGATCACTCCGAGGGGGCTGTTTGAAGCTCCGTGCCTGGTCAGACACTGTGCCCCCGGCAGGATTCGAACCTGCGACACCCGCTTTAGGAGTTCGATCCGCTCCCGCTCCAACTGGTGTCGGCGACTGGTGCGACGGCCGGACAGAGACGCTGGTGTACGTCCCTGTCCGGCGTTGTTGATGTCAGCAATGGATGTCAGAAACCACGTGATCCATAGCTCTACAGAGATCGGTCGGTCTGGGCTTGAACAGCCAGCGTTCGATCTCGTCGATGCCGATGCGGCGCCCGAGCTGCCTGCTCTCCTCGTGGGCCCAGCGGTCCAGGAGCGCGCAGTACCGGACGTAGGTGCTGGTGGGCCATCCGTCCTCACCAAGTGAGTCCCACTTGCAGATGTCCCTGAGCGTGGCGGCTACCTGGGAGTCGAGGATCACGCACGGGTGGTCGAGAGCGCCACTGCCGGCGAAATACAAGACCTTGGTCGAGAACGCCGGACCCAGATACGCAATGGCGTTGCGGCCTCCCGGGCGCAGAGCTTCGTACGCATGCGCCGGATCTTCGCGAGCCGCCTGCAGAGCCTGGCGCAGAGCCGCCACGGCTGAGGACGGGTTATCCGCAACCGCTCGGATGCGCTGGCGGTTGAGGCGGAGCCTCATGCCGCTGCCCCAGGCGAGGACTCGCCACAGAAATCGAAGCAGCTCCTCTTCGCGGCCCGCATCAAGGTTGGCCGCATCCCTGAATAGGTCACCGCGACTGAGTTGCGTGACATCTGGTTCGGTCACGGGCGCACCAGGCAGGTGAGCGGCGGCTATCTCGGTGTTCCACCAGTCGGTGGCGATGGGGATGGTGTGACCGTCGATCCGCTCTGATCGCTGCTTGACAAGAGCCTCACGGCACGTGCGCGGCAACTGCAGGCGAGACAGGTCAGTGGGTGCCATGGCTCCATCCTGAGTCGGCCGCCGAGGACTTGACAGGATCCGCCCCATTGGGTTGGTCCCATCGGCATGATGATCGGCATGCAACCAGAAGTTCTCTCAGGTCTCATCGGCTTCGGCGGCGCCTTGGTCGGTGGCGCCGCATCCTTCGGTGGCGTGTGGCTCACCCTGTCCCATCAGAGGAAGCTGGCCCGGGAGGCCCGCCTCGCGGAGATCGGCCAAGAAGCAGCGGACAGGGCCCTGAGCGAGCTGATCACGCTCGGGGAGTTTCTGGCATCAGTCAGGAGCGACGTCGCCGCGATGCCCACGGACGAGCGGGCGTCATACCTGGACACCGTGTTTGGCCGCATGGAGAACGTCGAGAGAGCTGTGGCCCGCATCCCGAACCGGGAACTCCGCGAGCGCGTGAAGTCCCTCCTCATCGTGATGAGACGGTTCAAGGCTGCCGGTGTCCGGCACTTCTTCGCGGTGAGCTGGCTCGCGGAGCTAACGGACGAGCTGACCGACCTCCTGTCGGCCTACATCCGTTCCGACCCCCTCCCGTCCTTCTCCGAGCGGACAGAGGAGAAGCAGCGCAGAGCCGCCCAGCACGAGCTGAACCAGCGGCGTCGCTTCGAGCTGATGCAGGACCCCGACCCCGCCAACGTCGACCCGCGAGAGGAAGACAACACGTCTTCGCCGTCATGACGCCCGTCAGGAAGTAGGGAGACGACTGGGTCAAGGCCCGGAACGCTGCGGGCGTCACGGCCGAGCTGCACTTCCACGATCTTCGACACACGGGCAACACGCTGGCCTCGACGGCCGGGGCCAGCACGCGGGAGCTGATGACGCGGATGAGACACAGCAGCTCGCGGGCCGCGCTGATCTACCAGCACATGACCAGCGACCGTGACCGGGCCATCGCCGATCGGCTCGGAGCCATGATCCGGAGCGGTGGGGGAGCGGCCTCCGAGACTCCCGAGAAGGACCCTGCGGGCCCGTAGTGGCACGCCTGTGGCACGACCCCAAACACGACGAAGGGCCAGCCTGGGAGGAAACTCCTCCTGAGCTGGCCCTTCTCTTTGTGCCCCCGGCAGGATTCGAACCTGCGACACCCGCTTTAGGAGAGCGGTGCTCTATCCCCTGAGCTACGAAGGCGGGGTGGTGATCGACCGGTGAGGGTCGGGTCGCCGTCGTCAGTGTAGCGGGTGGTGTGCTCGGTGTACCGGGGGTGCGGTCGCGCGAGGGGTGGGGCTTGTCGGGGCGCCGTTAGGGTGGGGCCCCGTGAGTGGGTGGAAGCGTGGGCTGGACGCCGCCGGTGTGCTGGAGCCGGGGTTGCGGCGGGACTACGGGGTCCAGCGGGAGCTGGGTCGCGCGGTTTCGGCGGACCTCCTATCTCGCGGCTCGGGCGCTGCTGCCCCACGTGGTCGTGGCGACCGCCGTCATGCACCACGGGGACAACCTGCTGGACACCGGGTCGCGAGCACAGCGGGCGGAAGCGTGGGCGGTCTGGGAGCGGCGGGTGCGGGCGGCGCTGGAGACGGGGCGTGGGGATGATCCGCTGCTCCGGGCGCTCGTCCATACCGTTGCCGCTCATCCGCGGCTGCGCGCGGCGCTGGACGAGTACCTGGACCGCGCGCCCGCCGAGCTGGAGTTCGCCGGGTTCGCCGGTGAGGACGACTACCAGACCTACGTGGACGCCTACTCCCTGCCCGCCTTCATGCTGGTCGGCTGTCTGCTCGGTCCGGATGCCGACGACGGCCGCTATCGCGCCGCCTGCCGGGCGTTCATCGACGGCAGTCAGCGGCTGGACTTCGTCAACGACATCGCCGAGGACCTGGCCGAGGGCCGGCTGGGGATCCCGGACGGGGCGCTGGAGCGCTTCTCGGTGAAGCGGGAGGATCTGGCGGCCGGGCGGGTGGTGCCCGGGGTGCGGGAGCTGGTCCGGGACCAGGTCGGGCTGGCGGAGGCCGCCCTGCGGCAGGCCCGGGCGGTGTCCGGCCTCGTCCCGGCGGGCAGCCGGCCCTTGCTGGAGGCGCTGGTCGAGGTGGAGTTGCTGACCGCCGCGGCCGTGCGGTCCCGTGGCGCGCAGGTGTCGCGCGGCTCGGTGAGCCCGTCGCCGGTGGCCGCCCTCAAGGTGCTTCTGCGTGCTCGCCGGAAGATGCCCGGCAAGGGATTCAGGTCGTAGGGACCTGGGTGAAGCGGGACACCTGGCGCAGGTCGCGCTGGATGTCGTCCGCGGTCGCGCGGAGCGCGGGCAGGAGGTGCCGGACGCAGTCGTCCAGGGTGCGGCGGGCCGCGTGCGTGGCCACGTTCACGGCGGCGACCGCGCGGCCCGTGCGGTCCCGGACCGGTACGGCGACCGAGCGCAGGCCCGACTCCAGTTCCGCGTCGGCCAGGGCATACCCCTGGGCTCTGACCTCGGTCAGTTCCGGGGACAGGGGACCGTCCGCGTCCGCCAGGAGGACGCGGCCCAGTGAGGTCGCGGCGGCCGGCAGGCGCGCGCCGACCGGTATGCGTACGGTCAGCACACCGCTCGTGGCCGCGCCCGCCGTGTACTGGACCTCCGTGCCGTCGGCGGTCAGCACCGCCAGCGCGGCCGGCTCGCGCACCCGGTCCGCCAGCGCCCGCAGATGCGGTTCCGCCAGGCGGGGCAGCGTCGTCCGGGACAGCGGCGGGAAGCCCAGGTCCAGGACGCGCGGGGTGAGGGTGAAGGCGCGGTCCTCGTGCGGGGCGGCGGCCACCAGGCCCAGGTGCTCGTGGGTGAGCAGTGCCCGGCGGGCGGTCGCCCGGGACAGGCCGGTCGCCCGGGCCACGTCCGTCAGGGACAGCGCGGGGCGGCCCTCGCCGAACGCCGTCAGCACGGTCAGGCCCCGGGCCAGCGACTCCACGAAGTCCCGGCCGAGTTCCTGCTTGGAGGCCGTGGTCCAGGTCGCGAGGCCGGCGGGCGCGGGCCCAGGCTCGGGCGGGGGCGCGGTCCGCAGGTCGGCCTCCATCGCCGCGACCGCCGTACGCAGCCGGGGCAGCAGGGTCGCGGGCAGCTCCGCCGCCGGGTGCCGGCTGGTGTGGCTGACCACGCTCGCCACGCAGGCCACGCGGCCGGTGCGGGGGTCGCGCACCGGGGCGGACACCGCGACCAGGCCCGGCTCGATCAGCTGGTCGTCCAGGGCCCAGCCGTCCCGGCGGGCCGCCCGTACCCGGTCCGCGAAGGCCGCGTCGACGGCGTCGGCGGTGGCATGGGCCGTGCCGGGGGCGGGTTCCGGGCGCGGGGGGACGGCCGGGAACGCCGTGTCCCGCGGGTCCTCGGACCGGCGGGTCCGCCAGCGGGCCCAGTCCCGCTCCGTCCACTCGGTGGCGAACAGCGCGCCGGGCGCGGTCCGTTCGGCCGGGAGCAGGTCGCCGATGCGGAAGCTGACCGACAGCGCCCGGCGGCGGGTGGCCTGGTGGATGAAGCGGACGCCGTCGCGGTCGGCGACCGCCAGCGACACCGACTCGTCCAGCTCGTCGGCGAGGGCGTCGGCGCGCGCGCCGAGCAGGGCGGGCAGCCGCAGGGCGGCCAGGTAGGCGTTGCCCAGCTCCAGCACGCCGGGGGTGAGGACGACGTCCCGGCCGTCGAGGCGTACGTAGCCCATGTGGGCCAGGGTCGCGGTGATCCGGTCCACCGTGGAGCGGGCGAGTCCGGTGGCCCGCTCCAGCGCGCTCGGGCTCAGCGTGCCGCCCGCCTCGGCCAGCCGGCGCAGCACCCCGACCCCGCGTACCAGCGGCCCCACGGCCTCCGCCGGTACCCCGGCCCCGGCGCGGGTGTCGGCATCCACTGCGGTCATGGCGGGCATCGTCTCTCCGGTACGGCGTCGGGGCACGCCTACGGTAAACCGGGCGCGTACCGCCCGCGCCCCCTCAGGAGTCGTCCGCGGCCTGCACCACCTTGCCGCCCCGGCTCACCCGGACCCGGTAATTGCCCTCGGCGTCGGTCGAGAGCACCCGCACGCTGATGCCGTGCCGCGGGTCCTGGAAGGTCTCGCCGGGGGCGAACGGGGCGTCGGAGAGCTCCGCGTGGACGTTGGGGCTGCGGGTGCAGCCGCCGCTGCCGCGGTGGCTGTCGAAGACGGTGACCGGGCCGCGGCCGGTGTCCACCGCCGCGTCGATCCGGTAGACGAGGACGCCGGGACGGCACACCGCCTCGTCGTTGCCGCCCTGGGCGCGGACCTCCAGCGCGTAGGTGGTGCGCGCGGTGACCGGTATGAGGACCAGCTTGCCGCCGCCCTGCTGGTACAGCGGGGAGAGGGCGAACTCCGTGCTGCCCGGTGCCGCCGCGCAGCCGACCTGGCCGCCGCCCAGCCAGCCCAGCTTCCACTTGTGCCAGCCGAGCAGGTCGTTGTTGGCCCCCCAGTCCTCGCTCATGATGTCCCAGTGCCCGACCGCGCCCCCGCCGTCCTGCGTGTACAGGTCGGGCAGGCCGAAGGTGTGGCCGTTCTCGTGCGGCAGCACCCGGTACCCGGTGCGGTCGTAGGACCCGGAGCCGTCGTCCTGGCGGGAGTAGACGAAGGAGGCGTTGGAGATGCGCACGCCGTCGGCCACCGGGGCGTCGTCGTTGCCGGCGAAGGTCACGGACAGCACGGTGTCCAGGGCGGAGGGGCCCGCGTTCGGGGTGACGAGCACGTTCAGCAGGTCGTAGTCGCGGAAGTCCACCGCCGGGTCGGCGGCGGCCACGAGGTCCTGCACCAGGCTGCGGTAGCCGGGGTCGAAGGGCGCGCCGCGCTCTATGCCGTACTCGTGGAACGGCTTCGGCATGCGCAGCCAGGTGGTGACGGGGGTCTCGGGACGGTAGTCGAGGCGGCCGTACGACGCGGTGTGGAACCAGTCCTGGGTGCGCGGGAAGAACTCGTGGAAGCGGTCCATCGCGTCGCCCTCGCCGGGCGCGTCGGGGAAGTCGACCATCAGGGTCAGGGCGTGGACGGTGCCGGTGGAGCGGGAGTAGCCGGGCGGGGTGGGCAGGCCCTCGGTCATCTGCACGTCCAGACCGCCACGGATCATGCAGGGCAGGAGCGCGGAGGAGCGGGCCGGCCCGAGCGGCCCGGCGGTGGTCGGCGCCGTCAGGTGTCCGGTCCCGGCCGAGGTGCCGACCGCGAGGGTCAGCGCGCTCACCAGGGTCAGGGCGGCCACCCGGCGCGGGCGTATGCGGCGGCGGGGCTGCGGCTGCGGCTGCATGCAGGGACCTTTCGCGCCACGGCAGCCGCCGGTCTGTCGGCTGCACCCTTGCGCTCACCCTGGGGCGGCGGGGAGGCGGGCGCGCGCTGGAGGAGACCGATGGTGGGAAACCGGGTCCGCGACCGGGTGAAACCCGGCGGCCGGTGATTGTGCCCCAGGTCACAGCGATTCTTCGCCGGGACGGGAAATAACCGGGGACGCTTTCCCCGTTTAGCCCTGTGTCCGAGCGAAACGGGGAGCCCTTCCCCGGATCGCCCCCTCGATCCAAGGAGTACGCCGTGCCCGCCGCCACCGCCCCCGCCGAGCGCAAGGTGACCCGGCCGCGCGCCGACGCCCTGCGCAACCGGGAGCGGATCGTCGCCGCCGCCCGGGAGATGATCGTCGAGCACGGCCCGGACGTGCCGATCGACGAGATCGCCCGCCGGGCCGGCGTCGGCAACGCCACGGTGTACCGCAACTTCCCCGACCGGGACGCCCTCGTGCGCGAGGTCGTCTGCTCCGTCATGGACCGCACGGCCGCGGCGGCCGAGCTGGCCCTCGCGGAGAGCGGGGACGCCTTCACCGCCCTGGAGCACTTCGTGCACGCCGCCGCGGACGAGCGGATCGGCGCGCTGTGCCCCATGGTGTCCGGCACCTTCGACCAGCACCACCCCGACCTGGAGGCCTCCCGTGAGCGCGTCGAGCGGCTCATCGAGGAGGTCATGGGCCGGGCCAAGGCGGCCGGGCAGCTCCGGCCGGACGTCGGCGTGGGCGATCTGATGATCGGCGTGGGCCAGCTGAGCCGGCCCCCGGCCGGCACGGACTGCCCGCGCGGCGACCGCTTCGCCCACCGCCTGCTGCAGTTGTTCCTCGACGGCCTGCGGGCGCCCGCCCGTTCCGCCCTGCCGGGTCAGTCCCTCAGCATCAAGGAGCTGCGCGCCTCCTGACCGATTAGTTCAGCTCCCGCGCCCGGTCCCACGACAGTACGGCGGTTCGTACGGCCGTTCCCTTCCTGTTCACCATCCCGCCTTACTCCGTTTTCTCAGCATTTTTCACCACGCCGATCCTCACCACGCTGTCCGTCACCAGCCCTGAGTTCCAAGGCTCCGAAGTCCCGAAGTGGGTATCCCCATGTCCGAAACAGCCCGCAAGGCTGCCGGCCTCGCCGCCCCGAGCGGTGACGCCAACCGCTGGAAGGCGCTCGTCTTCATCGCGCTCGCCCAGCTGATGGTCGTCCTGGACGCCACCATCGTGAACATCGCCCTGCCCGCCGCCCAGGAGGACCTGGGCATATCCGACGGCAACAAGCAGTGGGTGATCACGGCCTACGCGCTCGCCTTCGGCGGTCTGCTGCTGTTCGGCGGCCGGATCGCCGACCTGTGGGGCCGCAAGCGCACCTTCGTGCTCGGCCTGGTCGGCTTCGCCGCCGCCTCCGCGCTCGGCGGTGCCGCCACCACCGGCCCGCTGATGTTCGGCGCCCGCGCCCTCCAGGGTGTCTTCGGCGCGCTGCTCGCCCCGGCCGCGCTGTCCCTGCTCGCCGTGATGTTCACCGATGCCAGGGAGCGTGCCAAGGCGTTCGGTATCTACGGCGCCATCGCGGGCGGCGGCGGTGCCGTCGGCCTGATCCTCGGCGGCTTCCTCACCGAGTACCTGAACTGGCGCTGGACCTTCTTCGTGAACATCCCGTTCGCCGTGGTCGCCGCCGCCGGCGCCTACTTCGTCATCCGTGAGCCGGAGGGCGGCCGCAACCGCAACCCGCTCGACATCCCGGGCGTCCTGCTCTCCACCCTCGGCCTGGTCGCGCTCGTCTACGGCTTCACCCGCGCCGAGTCCGACGGCTGGAGCGACACGCTGACCGTGTCGATGTTCGTCGCGTCCGTCGTGCTGCTGCTCGCGTTCGTGCTGGTCGAGGCCAAGGTCAAGGCCCCGCTGCTGCCGCTGCGCGTGGTGACCGACCGCAACCGCGGCGGTATCTACCTCTCGCTGGGCCTCGCCATCATCGGCATGTTCGGCCTGTTCCTCTTCCTGACCTACTACCTGCAGATCGTGAAGGGCTACTCGCCGGTCAAGACCGGCTTCGCCTTCCTGCCGATGGTGGTCGGCATGATCACCGGCTCCACCCAGATCGGCGCCCGGCTGATGACCCGGCTGCCGGCCCGGCTGCTGATGGGCCCCGGCTTCCTGGTCGCCGGCGTCGGCATGCTGCTGTTGACCCAGCTGGAGATGGACTCCTCGTACCCGGCGCTGCTGCTGCCCGCCATGCTGCTGCTCGGCCTCGGCATGGGTACGGCGTTCATGCCGGCGATGTCCCTGGCCACCCAGGGTGTGCAGCCCCGGGACGCCGGTGTCGCCTCCGCGATGGTCAACACCTCGCAGCAGGTGGGCGGCGCGATCGGCACCGCCCTGCTGAACACGATCGCCTCCTCGGCGACCACCTCGTACGTCAAGGACCACATCGCCGGCGCCACCGGCAAGCCGCAGCAGCAGCTGGTGGGGCTCCAGGGCATGGTCCACGGCTACACGGCCGCGATCTGGGTGGCCGTCGGCATCCTGGCGCTCGCCTCGCTGATCGCCTTCACCTTCGTCAACGCCGGCCGGCCGAACCCGACCGCCGTGATGAGCGGCGAGGGCGCCGAGGACGAGGTCCCGGTGCCGGTGGTGGCCCACTGACCGCCCCGGTGAGCTAGCGGAGCCAGGGCAGGTCCGCACCCGCTTCCTTGGGCTGGAGGCCCTCGGCGACGATCTCCATGATCTCGCCGAGGGCCTTCTGCTGTTCCGGGCTCAGCCGGTCGAACAGCGCCTGGCGCACGGCGGCCACATGGCCGGGCGCGGTGCGCCGCAGCACCTCGGCGCCCTCGTCGGTGAGTACGGCGAACTGGCCGCGCTTGTCGGCGGGGCAGTCCTCCCGGCGGACCCAGCCGTTCTTCTCCAGCCGGGCGATGGCGTGCGAGAGCCGGGAGCGGGTGATCTTCGCCTGCATCGCCAGCTCGGTCATCCGCAGCCGGCGGCGCGGGGCCTCGGCGAGGCCGACGAGCAGGCCGTAGTAGACGTGCGGCATCCCCGCGTCACGCTGGAGCTGCCGGTCGAGGTGGTCCTCCAGGAGGGTGGTGGCGTGCAGGTAGGCGCGCCAGACGTGCTGTTCCTCGGCGGTCAGCCAGCGGGGTTCCGCGGCGAAGTCCGGTGCCTTGTTCATGTATCCACTCTACGAGGCGGCTTCTTGAACTTTGAACAAGCGACGGGTAGGGTTCCGGGCTGAAACTTGAGACTTCAAGCAAGGCCAGATCCCCGGGAGCCGCCGCGATGTCCGCCACCGTCCAGGAGCGCATGCCCGCCCTGTACCTCAGCCACGGCGCCCCGCCGCTCGCCGACGACCCCGTCTGGCCCGGCCAGCTGGCCGCCTGGTCCGCCGCCCTGCCCCGCCCCCGCGCCGTCCTCATGGTCTCCGCCCACTGGGAGGAGGCCCCGCTCGCCCTCGGCGCGGTCGAGACCGTCCCGCTCGTCTACGACTTCTGGGGCTTCCCCGAGCGCTACTACACGGTCCGCTACGCCGCACCGGGCGCCCCCGCGCTCGCCGACTCCGTCCGCAAGCTGCTGCGCGCCCCCGGGCTCCCCGTGCAGGACATCCCCGACCGGGGCCTCGACCACGGCGCCTACGTCCCGCTCGTCGAGATGTACCCGGACGCCGACATCCCCGTCCTGCAGATCTCCCTGCCCACCCTCGACCCGGTCCGCCTGATGGACCTCGGCCGCAGGCTCGCCCCGCTGCGCGACGAGGGCGTGCTGATCGTCGGCTCCGGATTCTTCACCCACAACCTCGCCGCCCTGCGGCACACCGGGCCGGGCGTGCCGAGCTGGTCGGCGGAGTTCGACGACTGGGGCCGGCGCGCCCTGGAGGCCCGCGACTGGGACGCCCTGCTCGACTTCCTGGACAAGGCCCCGGCCGGCCGCTACGCCCATCCCCGCACCGAACACTTCGCCCCGCTCTTCGTCGCCATGGGCGCGGCGGAGGCCGGCGGCGAGCTCGACGCGCAGAAATCGGTGATCGACGGGTTCTGGATGGGAATGGCGAAGCGGTCCGTGCAGTTCGGATGAGAAGGGCGGCGCGGGTGAAGCGCGCCGCTCAGAGTTCCTTCTCGTACCAGGCCACGTCCCAGTAGCGGCCGAACTTGCGGCCGACCTCGCGGAACGTGCCGACGTGCCGGAAGCCGAAGCGGGCGTGCAGCCGCTCGGAGGGCTCGTTGGGCTGGGCGATCCCGGCGTAGGCGCGGTGCACGTCCTGTCCGGCCAGGGCCTGGAACAGGGCGCCGTAGAGCAGCGTGCCCACGCCGCGCCGGCCCGCGTCGGGTGCGACGTACACCGAGGTCTCCACGGACGTCCCGTACGCCGGCTTCGGCCGGTAGGGGCTGGAGGTGGCGTACCCCAGGATCCGCTGTGAGCGGGCGTCCGCGGCAACCATCAGCCGGTGCGGGCCGTCTTCCGGGTGGGAGAGCAGCCAGGGGCGGCGCTCCGAAGGAGTGAACACCGCGGTGTCGAATGTGAGGGCCGTCTCACGGACGTAGTGGTTGTAGATCGCCGTCAGGGCGTCGAGGTCCCCCTCGATTCCCGGCCTGACCTGCACTTCGGCATCTTCCGGCGGCATCTCGCCTCCCCGTGTGGCGGACAGGGTACTGCATGATCAGAAAAATCGCGGGGTGGGTTGGGAATTCTGTCCTGATTCCAGTCGTTGTTTCCCACGGATGCAGGGCACTCGAAGAGAGTCCCAGAGACAGCCCCTTCAGTGCCGCGCGTTCGCAGGACCACCCGCCCGACCACCATCGCAAGGGAGCACGCATGGCAACCCGTGCCGTCGCCCGTCGTCAGTCCGCCACCGGCGAGACGGCCGACTCGGCAAGCAGTGTTCGCGCTCATGGCGGCGAGATCGCAGACCGCGACCTGGTCGGCATGTACCTCGACGAGATCGCGCGTACGCCGCTGCTCGACGCCGCCAAGGAAGTCGAGCTGTCCCAGACCATCGAGGCGGGTGTCTTCGCGCAGCAGGTGCTCGACGGCGAGGAGGAGTCCCGTACGGACGCCACCCGCGAGGAGCTCGAGGCCCTGGTGGCCGCCGGTGAGCGCGCCAAGGACGTCTTCATCCGCTCCAACCTCCGCCTGGTCGTCGCGGTCGCCCGGCGCTACCCGCGCAGCGGTCTGCCCCTGCTGGACCTGATCCAGGAGGGCAACGCCGGCCTGGTGCGCGCCGTGGAGAAGTTCGACTACCGCAAGGGCTTCAAGTTCTCGACGTACGCCACCTGGTGGATCCGTCAGGCCATCACCCGTTCCATCGCCGACCAGTCCCGCACGATCCGGCTCCCCGTCCATCTGGTGGAGGAGCTGGGCCGCATCCGCCGCGTCCAGCGCGAGTTCAACCGCGAGCACGGCCGCGACCCGGAGCCCGCGGAGATCGCCGCGGAGCTGGGCTCGACGCCGGAGCGCGTCGTCGACGTCCTGGACTGGGCCCGCGACCCGGTCTCGCTGAACATGTCGGTGGACGACGAGGGCGAGACCCAGTTCGGCGACCTGCTGGAGGACACCTCGGCGGTCTCCCCGGAGCAGTCGGTCCTCACCCTGCTGCGCAGCGAGGAGCTGGACGACCTGATCGGCCGCCTGGACCAGCGCACGGCCTCCATCATCAAGATGCGGTACGGCATCGAGGACGGCCGCGAGCGCACCCTGACCGAGGTCGGCAAGGAGCACGGGCTCACCCGTGAGCGGATCCGCCAGATCGAGAAGCACGCGCTGCTGGAGCTGAAGAAGCTGGCCCGCGACACGGGGTTCGACGCGGCCGCGTAACGGCCGGGATCCCTGGGCTCGCCGTAGGGGAAGCGTTCCGGGGCGCACCGCGCGGTGTGGTGCGCGCGCCGGGGGTGCGGGTGGCGAAAGACGGCGCAAACATGGCGCGGTCCCGTCGCTTCAACGGCCGGACCCGAGGGAACAACCCTTCCGGGCCCGCAAGCGGGCCCGGGGCCGGCACTCCCCACACCCCCACACCGCACCCCTGGCCGACAATGCCGTCGGCCGACCCACGAAAGAGCCACGTCCCGACGCAATCCCCCCCCGGCGCCGGGACCTCCCGAGCCGGGCTTCGGCGCCTATCCCCCCCCGGGCGCCGGGGCCCGGCCTCTTCTGCCCCGGCGCGGTTCTGTCCCCGAGGGCACTTCCGCGCCCGTCCCGTAAGGGTCCCGGGTACTGGAACGGCGGCCCACCCCGTACCTGAACCCCGGGGTGGACCGCCGGATGGCAGATTCTGCCACACGGGCATAGCCTGCCGGGCATGAGCACCACCCAAACCCCCGCCCACCAGCCGTTTTCCGCCTCCGCGCCGGTGTCCCTCACCGAACGCCGGAAGGCCGAGACACGGATGGAGATCGCCCGGGCGGCGGCGGCCCTCTTCGTCCGGCAGGGCCTGCGGGCGACCCGCGCCGAGGACATCGCCCAGGCCGCGGGCATCGCCCCGCGCACGTTCTACCGCTACTTCGCCACCAAGGAGGAGGCGGTCGCCCCCCTCTACGCCGCCGGCGCCCAGCGCTGGATCGAGGCGGTCCGCACGGCCCCGGCCGGCCTGCCCGTTCCGCAGGCCCTGGAACACGCCGTCCGCCACACCCTCACCCCCGGCCTCGGCGTCTCCGCCGCGTCCTGGGAGTGGCTGCGCACCCTGGTCCGCCTGGCCGACACCAGTCCGGCCCTGCGCAAGGTCTGGGCCGAGGTGTGCCAGGCGTCCGAGGGCGCGCTGGCGGAGATCCTTGCGGCCCGGGAGAACGCCTCGGCGACATCGGGGACTCCGGGGACACCGGCGACTCCGGGGACACCGGGGACACCGGGGACTCCGGCGACTCCGGCGACTCCGGCGACTCCGGGGACACCGGGGACTCCGGCGACACCGACAACTCCGGCGACTCCGGCGCCCCAGGGGACCCCGGATCCGGAGCGGCCCGGTGTGGAGTGCGGCGCCCAGGATCCGGCGCGGCCCGGTGTGGAGTGCGGCACCCAGGACCCGGCGCCGCTCACCCCGCGGCTGCGGTTCGCGGCGGCCGTGGCCGGGGCCGCCGTACGCGTCGCCGTGGAGTCCTGGGCCGCCACGGCGACCCACCCCACCGGCCCCGAGGGCCCGGCGGGCCTGGCCGTGCGCAACCTGCGCGCGCTGCGGGACTTCGAGTGGCCCGGGACCCCGCCCGTCCCCCAGCCCTGAGGGTCCCTAGGGCACGTACGCCCCTTCCGCCCCCTCCGGGCCGGCGTTCGCGGCCCTGGTCAGGCGGTCGCCCAACCGCCGTACGCACTCCACCAGTCCGCCCGGCCCGCGCACCGCGAACTCGACGTCCGTCATCGCCAGCCGGACCGCCAGCCACTCCAGGGGGTCGCCCGTGGTGCCCCGCAGGACGCAGCCGCCCGTGCCGTCGTCCTCGGGCACCCCGAGCCAGGCGGGCACCCGCGCGGCGACCTGGTCCGCCGGCGCGGCGAACCGCACCTCGAAGGCGTACGTCTCCTGCCGCCGGTGGATGGACTGCCGTAGATACTCGGCGGCGCTCCCCGTGGGCAGTTCCCGCGGAGCGAACCGGACGCCGGTCGCGAACGGCTCGCTCACCCGGTCCACCCGGAAGGTGCGCCAGTCCGCCCGGTCGACGTCGTAGGCCACCAGGTACCAGCGCCGTCCCGTCGACACCAGCCGGTGCGGCTCGGTCAGCCGGCGGGAGGCGCTGCCGTCCTTGTCGCGGTAGGCGAACCGCAGCCGTTCGTGGCCCGCCACCGTGGACGCCATCACGGTCAGCGTCTCCGGCGCGATGCCCGGCCCGTCGCCGAGCGTCAGCGGTGTCGTCGCGGCCTGGAGCGTGGACACCCGGTGGCGCAGCCGGGACGGCAGCACCTGCTCCAGCTTGGCCAGGGCCCGTACGGCCGCCTCGTCCACCCCTTCGATGGCGTGCCCGGCACCGGCCCGCAGCCCCACCGCGATCGCCACGGCCTCCTCGTCGTCCAGCACCAGCGGCGGCATCGCCTTGCCCGCGACCAGCCGGTACCCGCCGTCCGCGCCCCTCGTCGCCTGCACCGGATACCCCAGCTCCCGCAGCCGGTCCACATCCCGCCGCACGGTCCGCCGGGACACCCCCAGCCGGTCGGCCAGCTCACCCCCGGGCCACTCACGGGGCGTCTGGAGCAGGGACAGCAGCTGGAGCAGCCGGGCCGGTGTGTCGGTCGTCATGCCTACGAGCATGCCGCGCCTATAGGTCAAGATCTGACCTATAGCGGCCCTAGGTTTCCCTCATGACCACTCCGACGGCGCTTTCCGCCCCACCCTCCGACCGAACCCGCTGGCTGGCCCTGGCCATCGTCATGACCGCGGCCTTCATGGACCTCGTGGACGTGACGATCGTCAACATCGCCATCCCGTCGATCCAGCGGAACGAGCACGCCTCGGTGGGCCAGATCCAGTGGATAACCGCCGGCTACGCCCTCGCCTTCGCCGCCGGCCTGATCATCGGCGGCCGGCTCGGTGACATCCACGGCCGCAAGCGGCTGTTCCTCGTCGGCATCGGCGGCTTCACCCTCGCCTCCGCCCTGTGCGGCTTCGCGGCGAACCCGGAGATGCTCGTCGCCTCCCGCCTCCTGCAGGGCGGCATGGCCGCGCTGATGGTGCCGCAGGTGCTGTCGATCGTGCACGCCACCTTCCCGGCCCACGAACGCGGCAAGGTCTTCGGCCTGTTCGGCGCGATCGTCGGCCTCGGCGCGGTGTCCGGCCCGCTGCTCGGCGCGCTGCTGACGGAATGGAACCTGTTCGGCCTGGAATGGCGGCCCATCTTCCTCATCAACCTGCCCGTCGGCGTGCTCGCCTGGCTGCTGGGCCGCCGGTTCATCACCGAGTCCCGCGCCCCCAAGGCGCTGAAGCTGGACCTCGTCGGGGTCGCCCTGGTCACGCTGGGCCTGCTCATGCTGCTCTACCCGCTGACCCGCGGGCGGGAGCTGGGCTGGCCGCTGTGGGGGTACGTCTCGATGGCCGGCGCCTTCGTCGTCTTCGCGGGGCTGGTGGCGTACGAGCGGCGCAAGGCGGCGCGGGACGGCTCGCCGCTGGTCGAGCTGTCGCTGTTCCGGGTGAAGAGCTTCGCCGCCGGTATCGCCGTACAGACCGTGTTCGGCGTCGCGCTCGGCATCTTCTTCCTGGTCTGGACGCTGTACATGCAGATCGGCCTGGGCTGGAGCGCGCTGCGGGCCGGGCTGACCGGGGTGCCGTTCTCGCTCGCGGTGTCCACGGCGGCCGGGCTGTCGGTGCAGCAGCTGGTTCCGCGGTTCGGCCGCAAGGTGCTCCAGACGGGCGCGCTGGTGATGGGCGCGGGCGTGCTGCTCTACCTGTGGGAGGCCGACCGCTACGGCCTCGCCATCACCTCCTGGCAGATGGCCCTGCCGCTGGTCGTGATGGGACTCGGCATGGGCCTGATCGTCGCCCCGCTGACCGACGCGGTGCTCTCGGAGGTGCCGCGCGAGCACGCCGGTTCCGCGTCCGGGCTGATCAACACCGTGCAGCAGATGGGCAACGCGCTCGGGCTGGGACTGGTGTCGGTGGTCTTCTACGGGCAGATCGGCGACCGGCTCGCCCTCGCGGAGATCGGCCCGGCCTTCGTGCACGCCTTCCAGCACGCGCTGTGGTACGTCGCCGGGATCATGGGCGTGATCTTCCTGCTGATGTGCGCCCTGCCGAAGCGCCCGGCCCAGCACGTGGAGGGCGCGGGGGAGGAGACGCCGGCGGAGGCGACGCCGGCGCCGGAACGAGAGCTCGAGCCGCAGCCGGCGGGCTGACCGCGTACGAGGAGGGGCCCGGCGCCGATCAGGTGCCGGGCCCCTCCTCGTACGACCGGACGCCAACAGGTGGGCCGGAAGTCCGTTCATGCCCGATCGAAGTCTGAACCTGTTTACTTTCCGGGAATCCGGACGTAGCCTCCTTGAGAAACCACACGTTCGGGCATGAGGCGGAGGCGAACGGACATGTACGCACCGGAGCGGCAGCAGGAGATCCTCCGGCTCGCCCGGGACGGCGGCCGGGTGGACGTGCTGTCGCTGGCCGAGGAGTTCCAGGTCACCGCGGAGACGATCCGCCGCGACCTGAAGGCCCTCGACCGCGCCGGCCTGGTCCGCCGGGTGCACGGCGGTGCCATCCCGGTCGGCCGCCTCGACTTCGAGCCCGACCTCGCCGAGCGCGAGTCCACCGCCGCCGACGAGAAGGACCGCATCGCCAAGGCCGCCCTCGCCGAACTGCCCGCCGGGGGCACGGTGATCCTCGACGCCGGTACGACGGTGGCCCGCCTCGCCGCCACCATCCCGCTGGAGGCGTCCCTCACCGTCGTCACGCACAGCCTGCCCATCGCCGCCCGGCTCGCCGACCACCCGGGCATCCAGCTCCACCTCGTCGGCGGCCGGGTACGGCACCGTACGCGCGCCGCCGTGGACGCCTGGGCGCTGCGCGCGTACGGCGAGATCCGCGCCGACGCGCTGTTCGTCGCCGCCAACGGTTTCTCCGCCGAGCACGGCCTGACCACCCCCGACCTCGCCGAGGCCGCGGTCAAACGGGCCGCGGTCGGCGCCGCGCGGCGGGTGGTGCTGCTGGCCGACTCCGGCAAGCACGGCCAGGAGCACTTCGCCCGCTTCGGCGGCCTCGGCGATGTGGACCTGCTGATCACCGACAGCGGGCTGAGCCCGGACGACGCCGCCGCCATCGAGCGCGGCGGCACGGAAGTAGTGCGCGCATGATCCTCACCGTCACCCCCAATCCGTCCCTCGACCGCACCTACGAGGTGCCCGCCCTGGAGCGCGGCGAGGTCATCCGCGCCGACGGCGAGCGCATGGACCCCGGCGGCAAGGGCGTGAACGTCTCCCGGGCCGTCGCCGCCGCCGGCCGGCGCACGCTCGCCGTCCTGCCCCTGGGCGGTGCGCCGGGCGCGCTCGTCGCCGACCTGCTGGACGCGCAGGGCATCGAGGTCGCGCCGGTCCCGGTCGCCGGCGCCACCCGCTCCAACATCGCGCTCGCGGAAGCCGACGGGGTGCTCACGAAGATCAACGCTCCGGGCCCCGAGCTGTCGGCGGCCGAACAGGAACTCCTGCTGGACACCGTACGGTCGCACTCCCGCGCCGCCGACTGGATCGCCTGCTGCGGCAGCCTCCCCCGGGGGCTCGCGCCCTCCTGGTACGCCGACCTCGTCACCCGGGCGCACGCCGCCGGCGCCCGGATCGCGCTGGACACCTCGGGGCGCGCCCTCCTGGAGGCGCTGCGCGCGCGGCCCGACGTGGTGAAGCCGAACGCCGAGGAACTGGCGGAAGCCGTCGGCCGCCCGCTGGCCACCGTGGGCGACGCGCTCAAGGCGGCCGAGGAACTGCGCGCGCTGGGCGCCCGCACCGTCCTGGCGAGCCTGGGCGCCGACGGACAGCTCCTGGTGGCGGACGCCGGTGCCTGGTTCGGCAGCGCCCGGGTGCCCGCCGTCCGCAGCAACGTCGGCGCCGGGGACGCCTCCCTGGCCGGCTTCCTCATCGCCGGCGGCACCGGTCCCGAGGCCCTCGCCTCCGCCGTCGCCCACGGCGCCGCCGCGGTCGGGCTCCCCGGCAGCGTGATGCCGACGCCCGCCGACCTGGATCCGGCGGCGGTGACCGTCACGGCGGACATCCCGCTCGACCGCGAACTGACGGAGCCGGTCCGATGACCCCGCCCGTCCGCGAACTGACGGAGCCGGTCCCATGATCCCGCCCGTCCGCCACGGCACCCGCCCGGGGTTTCGCCGGCTGGGCGGACAGACCGGCCCCGTCCCCCGTACCACCACCCCGCCCCTTGACCGCACCCCCGTCCCCACCCCCGCCGTCCCCTGCCCCCCGGCGGCACGCGCGCGAAGGAGCCCGCGATGAGCGACATGATCAGCGCGGACCTGGTCGACCTCGACCTGTCCGCCGACACCAAGGAGGCGGCGGCCCGCGCCCTCGCCGCACGCATGGTGGCCCGGGGCCGGGTGACCGACCTGGAGGGTTTCCTCGCCGACGTGGCCGCCCGCGAGGCCCAGATGCCGACCGGGCTCGACGGCGGCATCGGCATCCCGCACTGCCGCAGCGCCCATGTCACCGAGCCGACCCTCGCCTTCGGCCGCAGCGCCACCGGTATCGACTTCGGCGCCCCGGACGGCCCGGCCGACCTCGTCTTCCTGATCGCGGCACCCGCCGGCGCCGACGACGCCCACCTCACGATCCTCTCCTCCCTCGCCCGCAAGCTGATGAACGACGAGTTCACGGCCGCGCTGCGGGCGGCGGACAGCGCCGGGACGGCCGCGGCCCTGATCCGGGGCGACGAGCCGCCGGCGGGGGAGGAAGCGGGGCCCGCGAGCGTCCCGGGCGCCGCCGAAGACACCGCTGTGGCCCCGGCGGCGGCCTCCGCCGGAGCCACAGCGGGCAGTACGGGGGAGACGGCGGCCGCGAGCGCCGCCGAGCCCGGTACGTCCACCGGGCCTGGTACGTCTACCGAGCCTGGTACCTCCACCGGGACCGGTGCTCCCGCCGAGCCGGGTGTGCCCGTTGCGCCTGGTGGGCCCGCCACCGATACCGCCGCCCCCGGCTCAGGTGAGCCCCGGCCCTTCCGGATCGTGGCCGTCACCTCCTGTCCCACCGGCATCGCCCACACCTACATGGCGGCCGAGTCCCTGGAGAACGCGGGCCGGGAGGCGGGGGTCGAGGTGGTCGTCGAGACGCAGGGCTCGGCCGGTTTCACCCGGCTCGACCCGGCGGTGATCGCGGCGGCGGACGGCGTGATCCTCGCGCACGACGTCCCCGTACGCGACAAGGACCGTTTCGCGGGCAAGCCGACCGTCGACGTGGGCGTGAAGGCGGGCATCAACCGGCCCGCCGAACTCATCGCCGAGGTCCGCGAGAAGGCGGCGCGCGGCGAGGTGAGCGCTCCGGCGCACGCACCGGCGGGCACGCCGGTCGAACGCGCGGGCGACGCCACCGAGGGCTACGGCACGAAGCTCCGCACCTGGCTGATGTCCGGCGTCAGCTACATGGTCCCGTTCGTCGCCGCGGGCGGTCTCCTCATCGCCCTCGGCTTCGCGATCGGCGGCTGGCAGGTCGACAAGGCACCCTCGGTCATGGACCACTTCGTGTGGACGCAGACCGACAGCTGGGGCGCGCTGCTCTTCCAGATCGGCGGCGTCGCCTTCAAGTTCCTCGTCCCGGTCCTGGCCGGCTACATCGCCTACGGCATGGCCGACCGGCCCGGCCTCGTCCCCGGCTTCGTGGGCGGCGCGATAGCGCTGGACGCGGGCGCGGGCTTCCTCGGCGGCCTGGCGGCCGGTCTGATCGCCGGTGGCGTGGTGCTGGCGATCCAGCGGGTGCGGATCCCGGCGGTGCTGCGCGGCATCATGCCGGTGGTGGTGATCCCGCTGCTCTCCTCGGCGGTCACCGGCTTCCTGATGCTCGTCGTCATCGGCAAGCCGATCGCCTCCGCGCAGAAGGGCCTCACCGACTGGCTGAGCGGGCTCACCGGCACCAACGCCGTCCTGCTCGGCGCCCTGCTCGGCCTGATGATGTGCTTCGACCTGGGCGGCCCGGTCAACAAGGTCGCCTACGCCTTCGCCACCGCCGGTATCGCCGTCACCGACCCCAGCGACTCGGCGATGCAGATCATGGCGGCGGTGATGGCGGCCGGCATGGTCCCGCCGCTGGCGATGGCCCTGGCCACCACCGTGCGCGGCCGGCTGTTCACCCCGGCCGAGCGCGAGAACGGCAAGGCCGCCTGGGTGCTGGGCGCGTCCTTCATCTCCGAGGGCGCGATCCCGTTCGCGGCGGCCGACCCGCTGCGGGTCATCCCGTCCGCCATGGCGGGCGGCGCGCTCACCGGCGCGCTGTCGATGGCCTTCGGCGCCACCCTGCGTGCCCCGCACGGCGGCGTCTTCGTGGTCCCGCTGATCGGCAGCCCGCTGCTGTACCTGGTGGCCATCGCGGCCGGGGTGTGCGTCACCACGGCCCTGGTGGTCCTCCTCAAGGGAATGCGCGGGCAGGTCTCCGAGTCCGGGACCGCGGGCCCCGCCGCGCACCCGGCCGGGGCCCGGGAGGACACCGGGCAGCCGGTGGCCGCCTGACCGCGCGGCCGTGACCCTTCACGGCGTCTTGTCCCTTTGCACCGCTGTGAGTTGTTCACGGCACCTGCGAGATACATCACGGTCCGGGGCGGAAGTCCCGGACCGTGGTGTGTACTGGGGTGTATGCCTGAGCACGCCCCGATTCTCCAGCTGATCGGCGTGACCGTCCTCGCGGTGGCGGCCGTCGTGTGGGCCGGCGTCCTGCTGCGCCTGCTGCGCCGCGCGGGTCTCGCCGCCGGGGCGACCGGCGCCCGGCGCCGCACCGCGCCACTCCCCGCCGTGCCGCGCCAGACCAGGGTCGGCCCGCCCCGGGAGTCCGTCGAGCTGACCCCCGCCGAACAGGACGCCTTCGCGGGCCTGGTACGACACCTCGCCAACGGCTGACCCGCCGCACCACCCGGCCGCCGCCGCGCCCGGCGGACACCGGGGCCGCCCGCGTCACCCCTGCCGTGCCGCGCGCCGCTCCATCGCTTCCCGGGCCGCCTCCTCCGACATGTACACCTCGCACATGTGCCGCCCGTCGGGCGTGGCCGTGTGCTCCACCTCCCACAGGGAGATCTCGGTGCCGTCCGGCAGCAGGAAGGCGTGCTCGTACAGCGCGTAGCTCAGACCCGCCCGGCCGGCCCGCCCCGGCCGGCCGAACGCCTGGGTGATCTCGTGCGCGGTCGCCGTCGCCAGCAGCGCCGCCGTCTCGGCGCCGGGACGGTCGGGGTTCTCCGCCCGGCGCAGCAGCCGGCGCGCGTGGTCCGCCGAGTCGTCCGAGGCGAACACGTGCCGGGGCTCGGGGATCGCCCACAGCCGCATCAGCGCGGGCAGTTCCGCCTCCGGGGTGTCCGTCGGCATCCCGAGCCGGGCCGCGGCGGTCCGCAGCTCCTCCTCGTCCAGATACACCTCGTGCTCCGGCGCGCTGCCCGGGCTGGAGTTGTGCGCCAGCTCCCACAGCGTGACCGCCGAGCCGTCGGCGAGCAGCCAGGTGTGCCGGTAGGTCTCCCGGCGCAGCCCCGAGCTGTGGTAGGCCGAGTGCAGCGAACTGTCGTGCGCCAGCGCGCAGTCGAGCTGCCGTATCACCTCGTCCGGCAGCTCGAAGGAGTTCAGGGCACGGCCGAGGAGTCGCTCGAGATGCTCCTCAGGAGACTCGGGCGACTCGGCTGGTTCGTACGCTTCGGTCTCGTACGGAACGCTCAAGGCTTCTCCCGGCTGCGTTGCTGCATGTCACCTTGTGGGTGCATACCGTAGCCCCTCCCCGGACGTCATGTCCGGGAACCGCGAAAACGTACGCCGGGAAAACGCGCGGGCCGCGCGAAGAGTTCCCGCGCGGCCCGCCGCTGAGTCAAAATCCGCCGGTCAGACGGCACTTCCGGCGGTCCAGGCGCTCCACTGCATGTTCCAGCCGTTGAGGCCGTTGTCGGGTGCGACCGTGGTGTCCGGGGAGTTCTTCACGATCACCACGTCCCCGATGAGCGTGTTGTCGTAGAACCACTTGGCCGACGTGGCGCCCTGCGCCCCCTGCACGTCCGCGAGGCCGACGCAGCCGTGGCTGGTACCCGTCCGGCCGAACGGCGGGTTGCCCTTGTTGTACCAGTAGTTGCCGTGGATGAACGTCCCCGACGTCGTCAGCCGCATCGCGTGCGGCACGTCCGGTATGTCGTACTCCCCGCCGAAGCCGACCGTCGAGCCGTTCATCCGGGTCTGGGTGAACTTCTCCGAGATGACCATCTGCCCGTTGTACGTGGTGTGCTCCGGGCTGCCCGCCGAGATCGGCACCGACTTGATGGTCTGCCCGTCCCGTACGACCGTCATCGTCTGCGTGTTGACGTCGACCGTGGAGACCTGCGACCGGCCGACGGTGAAGGAGACGGACTTCTTCTGCACGCCGTAGACGCCCTGCGCGCCCTGTACGCCGTCCAGGTCGATGTTCATCGTGACCTTGGAGCCGGCCTTCCAGTACTCCTGCGGCCGGAAGTCCAGCCGCCGGTCGCCGAACCAGTGCCCGACCACCTGCTGGCCGCTGCTGGTGTTGACCGTGATGTGCGACTGCACGGCCTTCTTGTCCGTGATCGACTTGTCGAAGGTGAACGACACGGGCATGCCCACCCCGACCGTCGCGCCGTCGTCCGGGGTGTAGGTGCCGATGAAGCTGTTCGCCGGGCTGACGGTGGTGAAGATGGCGTTCGCCGCCGCCGTGCGCCCCTCGGAGTCCTTCGCGGTCGCGTTTATCTCGTACTTCGTCCCGCGCTCCAGCCGCCGCTCCGGCTTCCAGGTGTGGCCGTCCGCCGATATCGCCCCGGGCACGGCCTGCCCCGAGCCCGCCACGGTCATCTTCACCTCGGTCAGCTTGCCGTCGCTGACCTTCACCCCGGTGGCGTTGATGGACGCCCCGGTCGAACCGTCCTTGGCCGATATCGCGATCTTCGCCGCCGACGTCTTGGGGGCGTCGCCGCCCTTGCCGTCGTTCTTGGCACTGGCGTCGCCGCCGCAGGCGGTCAGGGTGAGGGCGCCGACCATCAGGGCGGCACAGGCCACCAGTGCGCGCCGCGCTGCAATGTCCGGCGTTGTCACGGGCTGCTCCAGGTTCGTGTGATGTGCGGGATCCGTTCCGGTCGTGAGGGAAGAGGGCGCGGGCGCCGGGGAAGGTTCCCACCGGCCCCCGTTGACGCCATCACGTGACAGAACCGCGACAATCCGGCCCGCCCGCGCTACCCCCTCCCGTACAACTCCGCGTACGACGGCCAGACTCCGCCCGGCCCCTCGACCGACTCCGCGGCCCGCACCGCCCGTACGATCGCCCGCGTCACCAGGTCCGCACCGGCCGCCAGGATGTCGTTCGGCGCCAACGGGTGCTTGTCGAGCGGACGGTCGCCGGTCGCCAGCGCGAACACCGTGTCCCCGTCGTGCAGGAGGTGCACCGGCCGCACCGCCCGCGCGATCCCGTCGTGCGCGGTGCCCGCCAGCTTCTGCGCCTGCGCCTTGGTCAGGGCGGCGTCCGTCGCGACCACCGCCAGCGTCGTGTTGAGCGGCGGCGGCGCGTTGCCGGCGGCGGCCTTCGCCAGGCGCTCCCGCGCGGCCTCGTGCACCCGCTCCTCCGGGTAGGCCACCCGCCCCTGGAACAACTCCCCGTACAACACCCCCGTCTCCGGATCCAGCACCGCTCCCGCCGCGTTGACGACCACCAGCGCCGCCACCGTGATCCCCGAGCCGAGCACCGTGCTCGCGGTGCCCACCCCGCCCTTCAGTTGCCCGGCGACCGCGCCCGTGCCGGCGCCCACACACCCCTCGGGCACCGGCGCCCCCGGCGCGCTCGCCGCCGCGGCCTCCACCGCCGCCCGGCCCGTCGCCGCGTCCGGGCGGGCCCGGAAGTCCCCGCCGCGCCCCAGGTCGAAGACGCACGCCGCGGGCACCACCGGCACGACCTGCGCCGGGTCCGGCCCCACGGGCACCCCGCGGCCCCGCTCCTCCAGCCAGGCCATCACCCCGGACGCCGAGTCGAGCCCGTACGCGCTCCCCCCGGTCAGTACCACCGCGTCGACCCTCTGGACCACGTTGCGCGGGTCGAGCGCGTCGGTCTCCTTGGTGCCGGGTCCGCCACCGCGCACGTCCACGGCGGCGACGGCGCCGCCCTCGGGCGCGAGGACCACCGTGGTGCCGGTGAGCCAGCCGTCGCCGACCCGGGTGGCGTGACCCACCCGCAGCCCGGCGACATCCGTCAAAGCGTCAGCTGTCATGGACGCCAGTGTGACCGAGTGCCCTCCCCGGAGGGCTCAGCCCGCCGGGGCGGCGGAGCCCGGCCGGTGCTCCCGGGCGGCCGGGCGCGCCGTCAGCACCACCCCGGTCACCACCGAGGCCGCGGACACCAGCCCCGCCGCGAGCACCGCCCAGTCGCCGAGGAACGTGCAGCAGATCACCAGCAGGGCCGTGACCGGCAGCACCAGCTGCTGGGCGAGGCCCACCTTGAAGTGCCGGGAGTGCAGCGCCCACACCGTCAGCAGATACAGCGCCGTCGGCAGGGTGACGGCGGCCGACGCGGCCAGGGCGGAGATGTGCGCCTTGCCGGTCGCCTGCTCCACGGCCACCTCCAGCCCCGCGCCGACGGCCGCCGCCGAGGCGAACACCACGTAGTGGCCGTAGCCCCAGACGAACGCCCGTCTGCTGGAGCGCAGATGCCCGTGGATGGGGACCACGAAGTAGATCCACCACGCGGCGAAGACGATCAGCAGTCCGCCCGCCGCGATGGGCAGCAGCTCGGCCGGGGTGCTGTGCTCGGCCAGGGCCGACTTCACGGCGACCGTGGCCGCGGCGATCGTCTCGCCGAGCACGATGATCGTGAACAGTCCGTAGCGTTCGGCGATGTGATGCGGGTGCCAGGGAGTCATCTGCTTCCGCTCGGCGTACAGCGGCACGCACAGTTCCACGAGTGCCATCACCAGGAACACCCAGGGCCGCGCGGGCTCCGGCAGCAGCACCAGGCCGAGCCAGCCCACCTGGCACAGCAGCACCCCGCCCGCGTACCGCAGGGCCGTGGCCCGCTCCGTGCCCTCGGCCGATCTGGCGGCTCTCAGCCACTGCCAGACCATCCCCAGCCGCATGATCGCGTAGCCGAGCCAGACCAGCAGGAAGTCGTGGTCCGTGAAGGCCCGGGAGACACCGGCCGCCAGGACCAGCACGCCGGCGATCTGCACCAGGGTGACGATCCGGTAGAGCGCGTCGTCGTTGTCGTACGCCGAGGCGAACCAGGTGAAGTTCATCCAGGCCCACCAGATCGCGAAGAACGCCATCGCGTAGTCCAGGATCCCGGTGCCCGCGTGTCCTTCCGCGACGGCGTGCACCAGCTGTACGCCCGCCTGCGCGACCGCCACGACGAAGCACAGGTCGAAGAACAGCTCCAGCGGGGAGGCGACGCGGTGCGCCTCCTCCCGCCCGCGTGCGGTGAGTCGTCGCAGGTGACCCGGGGGCCGTGGTGCGCCGGAGGGGGCGGGCGGGGGAGCGGAAGGGGACGTCATGATTCCCAGGACATCAGAAACCCGCCGGGAAATCCTGTTCACGCTCTCGTGCGCACGAGGGGCGGGCCTGCCGTCCGGGGCCGGGGGCGGGCAGTCCGCCGGGCCGCCGGCACGGGAGCCGTACCCTGGTGGCATGAGCACCGCTCCCGAACCCGCCCCCGAGCCGCGCGCCCCGAAGCCCGCGCTGGTCTTCGACGACCCGCTGGACCAGCAGTCCTCGGACGACACCGACCGCGGGTGGGGCGAGCGGCCCGACGGCGACAGCGCCGCCGACCTCAGGCGCTTCCTGGACGAGAAGCCGCCCCACCACCTCTGAACGCCCCACCACTTCTCAACGGGCCGCCACTTCTGAAAGGGCCGCCGCCTCCGGGCGTGCCGTGGGAGTGCCGCTAGCGCTCGTCGGCGCGTCCCGGGCCGCGCTGGGCGACCAGGGCGTCCCGGATCTCCTTGAGCACCTCCAGCTCGCTCACCTCCACGATCTCCTTGGTCCCCTCGCGCGCCGCCTTCCGGTCCGCCTGCCGGGCCAGGTACTTCGACATCGGCAGGACCATCAGGAAGTAGACCACCGCCGCGGTGATCACGAAGGTGAGCGTGGCACCCAGGACGGAGCCCCACAGGATCGGCACACCGCTTTGCACGGTGCCGTCGGCGGCCACCTTGCACGGGTCCTTCAGACAGGAGCTGTAGTGGTCGAGGTTCTGCGTGCCGATCGCTCCGACCAGCGGGTTGATGACCCCCTTCACCACCGAGTTGACGATGTTGGTGAAGGCCGCGCCGATGACCACCGCGACTGCCAGATCGACGACGTTGCCGCGCATCAGGAAGGCCTTGAAGCCCTGCCAGACGCTCGGTTCCTTCTTCGCGCTCACCTCGGGGACTCTCCTCGCATGCACAGGGTGTGGAACAAAACGCTCCGCAACCTACGGCAGGGTGCGACCCCGGTGTCCATTTCGGTAACTCGATCGAGCGACTTGACAGCAATCCGTCGACGGGGCGTACAAGCTGGTTCAGCACAGCGTCACCGCCAGTCGCGCGGTGGCACTCGCGCCGACCAGCCGGGCGGCCGCGGCCCGGGGCACCGACAGCACCACCAGGGCTCCGCTCTCGGCGGCGCCGTCCGGCGGCTCGGGCACCTTCGTCACCCTGACCCCGCGCGCGAGCACCCGGGCGCCGTCGGCGGGCGGATCCTGCGCCGCGATGACATCGACGCGGTCGCCGGGCCGGAGCAGCCGCACCGTGGCGGCGTCGGCGATCCGCACCGGGGCCGTCACCAGCTCCGCCGCCGGGCGCGGCCGTACCGGGCCGGCGACGGGGTGCCCGCGCGGCCGCTGCGGCCCGGGCGGCTCCGGTCCCGTCCCGGGGCCCGCGGCCACCAGTGCCGCCGCGGTCACCGCGAGGCCGACGGCCAGGGCGCGCCTGCGGTGCCGTACCAGCCGTTGCAGCTGATACCGCCCGCCGCGCACCCGCACCGGATCGAAGGGGGGCACCTCGCGGGTCGCCGGGGCGTCCGTACCCAGCGGGCGCGGCAGCCGGAAGGGGGGTGGGAAGGAGGAGCGGGCGGGCGAGTGCGGGTGGGGGAAAGGCCGGCGGGGGGACGGGGCCGGGCCGAGGGGGAGGGGAGGTACGGGCGAGGGCATGGGATCACCGCCTGCGACGAGGGATTCCGGCTTGCGGTGCCACGATGACGGCTCCCGCCGGATCCCGCCGGGACCGGTGGACGACGAACGGCTTGTGGATAACTCGCTCACCCGAACGAGAGATTCCGCCCACCGCCCGCCGAGCCCGCGCCGGCAAGCCCCGCCGGCGCGCCCCCGCCCACCCCGCCCTACGGCAGCGCGAACCCCGGGTCCATCCCGCCGAGGGCGTTCCCGCACAGGCAGTCGCGGGCGTCGGGGGCCGGCAGGGCCGCCACCGCGTCGAACAGGACGCCGCGCAGACGGTCGACGTTGGCCGAGAAGACCCGCAGGACCTCCTCGTGCGAGACGCCCTCGCCGGTCTCGGCGCCCGCGTCGAGGTCGGTGACCAGGGTCAGCGACGTGTAGCACAGCTCCAGTTCCCGGGCGAGCGCCGCTTCGGGGTGGCCGGTCATGCCCACCACCGACCAGCCCTGGGCCTGGTGCCACAACGATTCGGCACGGGTGGAGAAGCGCGGGCCCTCCACCACGACCAGCGTGCCGCCGTCCACCGGCTCCCAGTCCCGTCCGCGCGCAGCCTTCAGCGCGACGGCCCGGCCGGTGGGGCAGTAGGGGTCGGCCATGGACACGTGGACCACGTTCGGCACGGTGCCGTCGGGCAGCGGCAGCCCGTCGAAGTAGGTCTGCGCCCGGGACTTCGTACGGTCCACCAGCTGGTCCGGGATCAGCAGGGTGCCCGGGCCGTGCTCGGGGCGCAGTCCGCCCACCGCGCACGGGCCGAGCACCTGCCGGACGCCGACCGAGCGCAGCGCCCAGAGGTTGGCGCGGTAGTTGATGCGGTGCGGCGGCAGATGGTGGCCGCGGCCGTGGCGGGGCAGGAAGGCGACCCGCCGCCCGGCGACCTCGCCGAGGAAGAGGGAGTCGCTGGGCGCTCCGTAGGGGGTGTCCACCTGGACCTCGGTCACGTCGTCCAGGAAGGAGTAGAACCCCGAACCGCCGATTACGCCGATCTCTGCGTTCGCCATGACCAGCACACTAGCGGGCCGCGAAACGGCGGGGGAGCCGTCGCGCGGACCACCGGGCCGGTGCCGGGACGCCGAAGACCCCGCCGTCGGGCGACGGCAGGGTCACGGATGAGAGATCTCAGGCGGCGGAGCTGCTGGTGGAGCTCGACGAGGACGACGAAGACGAGGACGACGACGTCGAAGAGGACGAGGTCGAGGACTTCGCGTCGGACGACGAGCCGGCCGGCTTCGACGCCGGGCTGCTGCTCGACGTGGAGCCGCGGGAGTCGTTGCGGTAGAACCCGGAGCCCTTGAAGACGATGCCGACCGCGGAGAACACCTTCTTCAGGCGCCCCTTGCAGCTCGGGCACTCGGTCAGGGCATCGTCGGTGAACTTCTGCACCGCCTCAAGGCCCTCGCCGCACTCGGTGCACTGGTACTGGTAGGTCGGCACTGTCTTCCTCCTGGCACTCTCACTCAATGAGTGCTAACGACGGTCCATAGTGACGTATTCCCGGGGATCAGTCCACCGCTACCGGGGCGCGGTGACCCACGCCACGTGCCACGGTGCGGTTCCGGTCCGGCGTGGCCAGCCGCGAGCGCAGGGCCACGAGGGTGATCAGCGCGAGCACGGTGCCCCCCATGGGAACCAGGAACCCGGCGCCGTCCCACAGCCGGTCCTCCAGCTGTCCGGCGACCGTCACGGCGGCGGCCTGACCGAGTGCGACCGCGCCGGTCAGCCAGGTGAACGCCTCGGTGCGGGCGCCGGCCGGGACCAGGCCGTCGACCAGCGTGTAGCCGGTGATCAGGGACGGGGCGATGCACATGCCGACCAGCAGGCCGAGCGCGGCGAGCAGCGCGACGGAGTGCGCCGTCCACAACGCCGACGCCGCCACCGCGAGCGCCGCGTAGCCGATCAGCAGACGCTTCTGGGGCGCGGTCTTCCAGGCGATCGCGCCGCAGACGATGCCGGACAGCATGTTCCCGGCGGCGAAGACGCCGTACAGGACGCCGTTCAGGCCGGGCTCGCCGATCGACTCCGTGAAGGCCGCGAGGGAGACCTGCATGCCGCCGAAGACCGACCCGATGCCCAGGAAGGTCACGACCAGTACGCGCACGCCCGGGACGCGCAGGGCCGAGGCGTGCCGTACGCGCGCGTGCCCGTTCTCCTGGGACACCGAGGGCTGGGTGCTCTTCTGGGCGGCGAAGAGGAGACCGCCGACGAGGGTCAGCGCGCCCTCGGTGATCAGGCCGGCGGCCGGCGCCACGGCGGTGCACAGCGCGGTCGCCAGCAGGGGGCCGAAGACGAAGGTCAGCTCGTCCGTGACCGACTCGAAGGCCGCCGCGGTGGTCATCAGGGGCGAGCCCTGGAGCTTGACCCCCCAGCGCGCCCGCACCATGGGGCCGACCTGGGGCACCGAGGCGCCGGTCGGGACGGCCGCGACGAACAGCGCCCACAGCGGGGCGTGCGCCAGCGCGAGCGCCGTCAGGGACAGGCCGGAGACCGTGTGCACCAGCACGCCGGGCACCAGGACCGCGCGCTGGCCGTAGCGGTCGGCCAGCCGGCCGCTGTAGGGCGCGAACAGCGCCATGGAGACGCCGGTGACCGCGGCGACGGCGCCCGCGGCGCCGTACGAGCCGGTGGTGTGCTGGACGAGCAGCACGATGGAGAGGGTGAGCATCGCGAACGGCTGGCGCGCCGCGAAGCCGGGCAGCAGGAACGTCCAGGCGCCGCGGGTGCGCAGCAGCTGTCCGTATCCGGGGCGGGAGGACGCCGGCGAGGTCTTCTCCGGTTCGGTGGTGGTGACCGTGGATCCCACGGCCCGTGCCTTTCTGCCGCCTGGTAGCGCGCGGGCCCCGTGCGGGCCGCGCGCCGAGAGCTGTCCTCTTGCGCGGACTGCGGTAGATGCCGGTGCCCGCTCAGGTGGGGGCGACCCGGCCGCCATACGGTCGCGCCAGCTCTGCGTCAGGCAGAGTTGGTTCGATCAGGGTGCGCCCCAATCGTACAGGGATCACCGCTTGCGCGACTGTGAAAACGAGCACCATCCGGCCGGCCGCCTGGGTTTCCACGGGAGGCGGACGCCAAGAAACGCGCCGCTCACCGCGAGCCGTTCGTCCCCAGCCACCCCGCCAGCTTGCCGCCGTGGGCGACCGCGCGCAGGCGCCGTTCCGCCGCGTCACGGACCGGGTCGGTGGCGACGACCAGCAGCTCGTCACCGCGCCGCAGCACCGTCGTGGGCAGTGGGACAAACGATTCCTCTTCGCGGACGACCAAGGTGACGGCCGCGCCCGGGGGCAGCCGCAGCTCGCTGATCTCCACGCCGTGCATCCGCGACCCCTCGGGGATGGTGACGGACAGCAGATGCCCGCGCAGCCGCTCCAGGGGCGCCGACTCGATGCCGAGGTCGGACGCCTCGCCCTGCTCGCCGAGCCGCAGCAGGCGCGCCAGCCAGGGCAGCGTCGGCCCCTGGACCAGGGTGTAGACGACGACCAGGACGAAGACGATGTTGAAGATGCGCCGGCTGGCGTCGACGCCGTTCACCATGGGGATGGTGGCCAGGATGATGGGCACGGCGCCGCGCAGCCCCGCCCACGACATCAGGGCCTGCTCCCGCCACGGCACCCGGAACGGCGCCAGGCTGCCCACCACGCTCAGCGGGCGGGCCACCATGGTCAGGACCAGCCCGATGACCACGGCGGGCCAGATGTCGTCGCCCAGCTCGTGCGGGGTGACCAGCAGCCCGAGGACGACGAACATGCCGATCTGGGCGATCCAGCCGAGCCCCTCGGCGAAGCCCCGGGTGGCCGGCCAGTGCGGCAGACGCGCGTTGCCGAGCATCATCGAGGCCAGGTAGACGGCGAGGAAGCCGCTGCCGTGCGCCAGGGCGCCGGCGGCGTAGGCGGAGACGGTGATCGCGAGCACGGCGATCGGGTAGAGGCCGGACGCCGGCAGTGCCACGTGCCTGAGCCCCCAGGACCCGAACCAGCCGACGGCGAGCCCGATGGCCGCGCCGATGGCCAGCTCCAGGACGATCTCGCCGAGCAGCAGGTACCAGTGCTCGACCGGGCCGGCCGTGGAGAAGGCGACGACGAGGATGACCACCGGTGCGTCGTTGAAGCCGGACTCCGCCTCCAGCGTGCCCGTCACGCGCGCGGGGAGGGGAATCCTGCGCAGCACCGAGAAGACCGCCGCCGCGTCCGTCGACGACACCACCGCGCCGATGATGAGCGCCTGCCGCCACTCCAGCCCCACCAGGTAGTGCGCGCCCGCCGCGGTGACCCCGACGCTGATCGCGACCCCCGCCGTGGCCAGCACGGAGGCGGAGGAGAGGACCGGCCGGATCTCCTTCCACTTCGTGCCCAGGCCGCCCTCGGCCAGGATCACGACCAGGGCCGCGTACCCCATGACCTGGGTCACCTCGGCGCTGTCGAAGTGGATGCCGCCGATGCCGTCCTGGCCCATGAGGACGCCGATGCCGAGGTAGACGAGCAGGCTGGGGAGCCCGCTGCGGGAGGAGATCCGGACGGCCGCGACGGCGACGAGCAGGACGGCGGAGCAGACGAGCAGGAGCTGGTTGAGGTGGTGAACAGTCAGCGGGCGTTCCTCCCTCGTATGGCGGCCGATGCTTCCGCATCCGGGGCTGATGCCTCCGTATCCGGGACTGATGCCTCCGGTTACTTCGTTACCTTACCTAACTCTTGACGCTTTCTTGACGTTCGGCAGGGCAAGATCGAACGCTCGTGCGCGCTGGTTCCCGACTCCGCGTCAAGCGGGACGGGGCGCTGCGCCTATGGTTGCTCCAGCGCTCATTCAAAGTCACAGCCCGACCTGCCGCTCGCGTTAGGACAGCAAGGACAGCGATGCCCCCCAACACCACCGCCACAACGGGTGACACCGCCACCACGGGTGCCACGTCCGTCAAGTCCGGCAGGAAGAAGGGGCGCAAAGCCCGACTGATCGTGCTGGTGCTGGTCCTGGCCGTCATCGGAGGCATCGCCTACGGGGCGTACTGGACGATCAGCACCGTCCGCGCCTCCTTCCCGCAGACCACCGGCACGCTCCGGCTCGACGGCCTGTCCGGCCCGGTCGACGTGAAGCGGGACGGCTACGGCATCCCGCAGATCTACGCCTCCTCGGACGCGGACCTGTTCATGGCGCAGGGCTACGTCCAGGCACAGGACCGGTTCTACGAGATGGACGTGCGCCGGCACATGACCTCCGGGCGCCTGTCGGAGATGTTCGGAAAGAGCCAGGTCGAGAACGACGAGTTCCTGCGCACCCTCGGCTGGGACCGGATCGCCGAGCAGGAGTACGAGACCAAGCTGTCGCCCGCCACGAAGAAGTACCTCCAGGCCTATGCCAAGGGCGTCAACGCCTACCTCCAGGGCAAGAACGGCAAGGACATCTCCCTGGAGTACGCGGCCCTGGGCCTCACCAACGACTACAAGCCGCAGAAGTGGACCCCGGTCGACTCCGTGGCGTGGCTGAAGGCGATGGCCTGGGACCTGCGCGGCAACATGCGCGACGAGATCGACCGCGCCCTGATGACCAGCCGCCTCGGCCCGCAGCAGATCCAGGACCTGTACCCGGCCTACCCGGCCGGCCGCAACAAGCCGATCGTGCAGGAGGGCCAGTACGACGAACTGACCCAGGCCTTCGAGCAGAGCGGCGCCACGGGCACCTCCGGCAGCACGGGCACGACGGGCACGACGGGCAGCACGGGCACGACCGGTACGACCGGCGCCACGGGTACTACGGGTACTACGGGGACGACCGGCACCACGGGCGCGACCGGCACCACCGGCGGCCTCACCGGCTCCTCCCAGGGCACGGCGGGCACCTCCGGCACTGCCACCGGAACCGGCGGCGGGTCCACGCTCAGCGGCCAGCTGGGGGGCCTCACCGAGGTCCTGGACGACCTGCCCACGGCCGTCGGCGTGAACGGCCAGGGCATCGGCTCCAACTCCTGGGTGGTCGCCGGGAAGCACACCATCACCGGCAAGCCGCTGCTCGCCAACGACCCGCACCTGTCGGCGTCCCTGCCGTCCGTCTGGTACCAGATGGGCCTGCACTGCCGGAGCGTCTCCGACAAGTGCCAGTACGACGTCTCGGGCTACACCTTCGCCGGCATGCCCGGTGTGATCATCGGCCACAACGGCAAGATCGCCTGGGGCCTGACCAACTCCGGGGTCGACGTCACCGACCTCTACCTGGAGAAGGTCAGCGCGAACGGCTACCTCTACGACGGCAAGGTCCGCCCGTTCAAGACCCGCGAGGAGACGATCAAGGTCGCCGGCGGCAAGTCCAAGACGATCGTCGTCCGCCAGACCCAGGACGGGATGCCGCTGCTGTCCGACCGTGACGACGAACTCGTCCAGGTCGGCAAGAAGGCCACCGTGAACACCGCCGCGCCCGACCGCGGCGACGGCTACGGCATCGCGCTGCGGTGGACCGCGCTCGACCCGGGCACCACCATGGACGCCGTGTTCGCGCTGGACAAGGCGTCCGACTGGAGCGAGTTCCGCGCGGCGGCGGCCCAGTTCGACGTGCCCTCGCAGAACCTGGTCTACGCCAGCACGGACAACCACATCGGCTACACGCTGCCCGGCCGGATCCCCACCCGCTCGCAGAAGGACACCGGCGCCCTCCCGGCACCGGGCTGGGACCCCCAGTACCGCTGGACCGGCTTCATCGAGCAGGACGAACTGCCCTACGAGTACGACCCCGAGCGCGGCTACATCGTCACCGCCAACCAGGCCGTGGTCGACCCGGAGAAGTACCCGTACACGCTGACCACCGACTGGGGTTACGGCACCCGCAGCCAGCGCATCACCGACCTGATCGAGTCCAAGATCAAGGGCGGCGGCAAGATCTCCACCGACGACATGCGGCAGATGCAGCTGGACAACAGCAGCGAGATCGCCAAGCTCCTGGTGCCCAAGCTGCTGAAGATCAACCTGTCCGACCCCGAGGTCCGTCAGGCGCAGAAGCTGCTGGAGGGCTGGGACTACACCCAGGACGCCGACTCGGCGGCGGCGGCGTACTTCAACGCCGTCTGGCGCAACGTCCTCAAGCTGGCCTTCGGCAACAAGATGCCCAAGGAGCTGCGGGTCAAGGGACAGTGCCTGTGGGTCGACAAGATCGACAGCACCGGCCCGGTGGACGACGACACCAAGGTGCGCGAGTGCGGTCAGCGCGACGCCGACCAGGCGCAGCCGGACGGCGGCGACCGCTGGTTCGAGGTCGTACGCACCCTGATGGACAAGCCGGACAGCGACTGGTGGAAGGCGCCCAAGTCGGGCACCCGCCCCGGCGCGGCCAACCGCGACCAGCTCTTCGCCCGGGCCATGATCGACGCCCGCTGGGAGCTGACCGCCAAGCTCGGCAAGGACATCGACACCTGGAGCTGGGGCCGGCTGCACCGGCTGTTCCTGAAGAACCAGACGCTCGGCACCGAGGGCCCCAAGGCCCTGCAGCTCCTGCTGAACCGCGGCCCCTGGAAGCTCAGCGGCGGCGAGGCCGCGGTGAACGCGACCGGCTGGAACGCGGCCGGCGGCTACGACGTGGTCTGGGTGCCGTCCATGCGGATGGTCGTCAACCTCGCCGACCTGGACAAGTCGAAGTGGATCAACCTGGCCGGCGCCTCCGGGCACGCGTTCAACGCGCACTACACCGACCAGACCGGCAAGTGGGCCGAGGGCGAACTGCTGCCCTGGTCGTTCTCGGGCAAGGCGGTGGACAAGAGCACGAGCGACACCCTCGTCCTCGAGCCGTGACCTTGACGGCACCCCGCTGAAAACGGCCCTCCACGCGCGCGTGGAGGGCCGTTTCCGTCACACACGGCGGGTACTCCGGGTCAGCCGCCCGGGAAGCGGCGCACGCCCGACGGCGTCACCACGGCGTGCACCGGCCGGTCGTGCGCCTCGGCCGGGACGCGGGCGACGACCTCCGTGTCGTAGAGCAGCACCACGAGCAGGGGGTGCGCGCCCGCGCGCTCCAGCCGGGCCAGCACCCGGTCGTAGGAGCCGCCGCCGCGCCCCAGGCGCATCCCGCGCGTGTCCACCGCGAGACCGGGCAGCAGGACGACGTCCGCGCCTGTCACGGCGTCCGGGCCGAGGCGCGTACCGGAGGGTTCGAAAAGCGCCATCTTCCCGCTGTGCCGGATTCGTTCGAGCGAGTCCGGACCGGTGTACTCGCCCCAGTCCAGGTCGTTGTCGGGCAGCAGCGCGGGGAGCAGTACACGCACCCCTCGGGCGCGGAGCGCCTCCAGCAGCGGGAGGGTGGCCGGTTCCCCGCCCACCGAGACGTACGCCGCCACCGTCCGCCCCGTGGCCAGCTCGGGCAGCTCCAGGGCGTGCGCGGCCAGCTCGCGGCCCGCCTCGCGGATGTCCGCCGCCGTCAATCCGATCCTCGCGCCGAGCAACTCCCGCCGCAGCGCGCGCTTGCCGGGATCGCTCGCGGCCCCGTCGTGTTCCACCGGCCGTCCTCGCACCTCTCGTCGTGCCGCTCATATGAGCGGTTAGTCGCCCGAGCCACAGTTTCCGCACAAAGGCACCGGATATTGTGGCGGGCATGACTCAGTCCCACCCCAGGATCAGCAAGGCTGTCATTCCCGCAGCCGGCCTCGGCACCCGGTTCCTGCCGGCGACCAAGGCCACTCCCAAGGAGATGCTGCCCGTCGTAGACAAGCCGGCGATCCAGTACGTGGTCGAGGAGGCCGTGTCGGCGGGGCTCGACGACGTCCTCATGATCACCGGGCGCAACAAGCGCCCGCTGGAGGACCACTTCGACCGCAACTACGAGCTGGAATCCGCGCTGGAGAAGAAGGGCGACGCCGAGCGGCTCGCGAAGGTGCAGGAGTCCAGCGACCTGGCCACCATGCACTACGTCCGCCAGGGCGACCCCAGGGGACTCGGTCACGCCGTGCTGTGCGCCGCCCCGCACGTCGGCCACGAACCCTTCGCCGTCCTCCTCGGCGACGACCTGATCGACCCCCGCGACCCGCTGCTGCGGCGCATGATCGAGGTCCAGGAGCGGCACGGCGGCAGCGTCGTCGCGCTTATGGAGGTCGCCCCCGAGCAGATCCACCTCTACGGCTGCGCCGCCGTGGAGGCCACCGCCGACGGCGACGTGGTGAAGGTCACGGGACTGGTGGAGAAGCCGGACCCGGCGGACGCCCCGTCCCGCTACGCGATCATCGGCCGCTACGTCCTCGACCCGGGAATCTTCGGCATCCTGCGCGAGACCGAGCCGGGCCGCGGCGGCGAGATCCAGCTCACCGACGCCCTCCAGCAGCTCGCCCAGGACGAGAAGGTCGGCGGCCCCGTGCACGGCGTCGTCTTCAAGGGCCGCCGCTACGACACCGGCGACCGCGGCGACTATCTGCGTGCCATTGTCAGACTCGCGTGCGAACGTGAGGACCTGGGCCCGGACTTCCGGACCTGGCTCCGCAGTTACGTAGCCGAGGAGATGCAGCAGTCTTGAGCAGCGCCGCGACCCGTCCCGCCGGCCCGGACGACCTGTGGTCGGTGGACGAGCACCTGGACGACATCCTCGCCACCGTCCGCCCCCTGGAGCCCATCGAGCTGCAACTGCTCGACGCCCAGGGCTGCGTCCTGGTGGAGAACGTCACGGTGCCGGTCTCCCTGCCCCCGTTCGACAACAGTTCCATGGACGGGTACGCGGTGCGGGTCGCGGACGTCGCCGGCGCCAGCGAGGAGTTCCCGGCCGCCCTGGAGGTCGTCGGGGACGTCGCGGCCGGCGCCGCCGATCCGGTGCGGGTCGGTCCCGGGCAGGCCGCGCGCATCATGACCGGCGCCCCGCTGCCGCCCGGCGCCGAGACCGTCGTCCCCGTCGAGTGGACCGACGGCGGGCTCGGCGAGGGCCCGGCGAGCGGCATGCGGGCGCGCAGCCTGGCCCCCGAGGGCGCCGAGGGGCAGGTGCACGTGTACCGGCCCGCCGAGGCACGCGCGCACGTGCGGGCCGAGGGCAGCGACGTACGGGCCGGCGAGCTCGCCCTGGAGGCCGGTACGGTCCTCGGCGCGCCGCAGATCGCGCTGCTCGCCGCGATCGGCCGCGGCACGGTCCGGGTCCGCCCGCGCCCGCGCGTGGTCGTGCTGTCCACCGGCAGCGAACTCGTCCAGCCCGGCGAGCAACTGGCCCCCGGGCAGATCTACGACTCCAACAGCTTCGCCCTCACCGCCGCCGCGCGGGACGCGGGCGCCATCGCCTACCGGGTGGGCGCGGTCGCCGACGACGCCGAGACGCTCCGCACCACCATCGAGGACCAGCTCATCCGCGCCGACCTGATGGTGACCACCGGCGGGGTCAGCGTGGGCGCCTACGACGTCGTCAAGGAGGCGCTGTCCTCCGTCGGCGACGAGGACGAGGCGGGCGGCGGCGTGGAGTTCCGCAGGCTCGCCATGCAGCCCGGCAAGCCGCAGGGCTTCGGCACCATCGGCCCCGACCACACCCCGCTGCTGGCCCTGCCCGGCAACCCGGTGTCCTCGTACGTCTCCTTCGAGCTGTTCGTCCGCCCCGCCATCCGGGCCCTGATGGGCCTGACCGGACTCCACCGGCCCCGCACCCGGGCCACGCTGAAGGCGGACGCGGCGCTGCGCTCGCCCCGGGGCCGCCGCCAGTTCCTGCGCGGCCGGTACGCCGACGGCGAGGTCACCCCGGTGGGCGGAGCCGGATCCCACCTGATCGCGGCGCTCGCCAAGGCCGACGCGCTGATCGTCGTCCCCGAGGACACGGAGTCCGTGGAGCCCGGCGGCGAGGTGGAGGTCGTGCTGCTCGGCTGAGGCACGCGCGCGTGCCGTCCACAGGACGATCCTGGTCCGCTGTCCGGTCCGGCTTGGCGGTACCGTTGCGCGCACAGCAGGCCCGCGCTCCGCACCGCGCGGGCCCGGACCGGGAGCGCCACAGCATGAGTACGCAGGAACGGCTGACGCACATCGACGAGGCGGGTGGGGCCCGCATGGTCGACGTATCCGGGAAGGACGTGACCGCGCGCACCGCCCGCGCCAGCGGCCGGGTCCTCGTCTCACCGCGCGTGGTCGAGCTGCTGCGCGGCGAGGGGATGCCCAAGGGCGACGCCCTGGCCACCGCGCGCATCGCCGGGATCATGGGGGCCAAGCGGACCCCGGACCTGATCCCGCTGTGCCACCCGTTGTCGGTGTCCGGTGTGACACTGGATCTGTCGGTCGCGGACGACGCCGTGGAGATCCGGGCCACCGTGAAGACCACGGACCGCACGGGCGTCGAGATGGAGGCCCTCACGGCGGTGACGGTCGCCGCGCTCACCGTGGTCGACATGGTCAAGGCGGTCGACAAGGGGGCGGTCATCACGGACGTGCGCGTGGAGGAGAAGACGGGCGGCAAGTCGGGCGACTGGAGCCGGGCATGAGCTACCGCGCCCTGGTGATCACCGCGTCCAGCCGGGCCGCCGCCGGCGTCTACCCGGACAAGGGCGGCCCGCTGGTCGCCGACGGCCTCATGAGCCTCGGTCTCGACGTGGCCGGGCCGCGGGTCGTCCCCGACGGCGCCCCCGTGGAGGAGGCCCTGCGGGCGGCCGTGGCGGACGGGTACGACGTCGTGGTCACCACCGGCGGCACCGGCATCTCGCCCACCGACCGCACCCCGGAGGCCACCCGAGCGGTGATCGACCACGAGGTGCCCGGCATCGCCGAGGCCATCCGGGCCCACGGACGGCAGAAGGTGCCCACCGCCGCGCTGTCCCGGGGCCTGGCGGGCGTGGCCGGCCGGACGCTGATCGTGAACCTGCCCGGGTCGACCGGCGGGGTGCGCGACGGCCTGGCCGTGCTGGAGCCGCTGCTGGTGCACGCCGTCGACCAGGTCCGCGGCGGCGACCACCCCAGACCCGGCAGTGGGGGTGCGAGCTGAACAGCCCTTCCTGGCCCGTCGTGCTGGCGGACGGCGAGGTCGTCCTCCGGCCGATAAAGCTGCGCGACCAGCGGGCCTGGCGCGAGGTGAACCGGCGCAACCGCGACTGGCTGCGCCCCTGGGAGGCGACCATCCCGCCGCCCGCGCCGAGCGGGCCGGTGGCGCACCGGCCGACCTACCGTCAGATGGTCCGTCACCTGCGCTCCGAGGCGGGGGCGGGCCGGATGCTGCCGTTCGTCATCGAGTACCAGGGGCGGCTGGCCGGGCAGTTGACGGTCGCCGGGATCACCTGGGGCTCGATGTGCTCGGGGCACATCGGGTACTGGGTGGACGAGGCGGTGGCCGGGCGCGGGGTGGTGCCGACGGCGGTCGCCCTCGCGGTGGACCACTGCTTCCGCACCGTCGGCCTGCACCGTGTCGAGGTCTGCATTCGCCCCGAGAACCGGCCGAGCCGGCGCGTGGTGGAGAAACTCGGATTCCGCGAGGAGGGGCTGCGGCCGCGCTATCTGCACATCGACGGCGCCTGGCGCGACCATCTCGTCTTCGCGCTCACCGCGGAAGAGGTGCCCGACGGTTTGCTCACGCGGTGGCACCGGGCACGCTCCCAGCGGGCTCAGCGCACCGAGAGCCCATGAATTGAAAATATGTTCGATTATTGAAAATCGCATCGTCGCGAAAAATGCTGGAAATATCAGCCAGATCGTGCGACACACCGGCCCAATTGGCGGATGGCCTCACGCAAACCCCTCTACCGTGTGAGGCGTGAGCAGCAGCGGCCTCATCTACGCAGTCATTGTCGGGGCCTGGGCCGCCTACTTGGTGCCGATGTGGCTCCGTAGGCAGGACGAGCTGAACGAGGCCCGTCCGACGGAACGCTTCAGCACCGCCATCCGGCTGCTTTCCGGACGGGCGGGCATGGAGCGCCGGTACGCCAGGGACCTGCGGGCGCGCTCCGCCCAGGAGGGGGAGCCGGACGCCGTCGACCCGGACGCCGTCACCGACTCGGTGGACGTCCGGGCCTTCGCCGTGCCTCCGACCCGCCGTCAGGAGAGCCCGGACGCCGAGCCCTTGGACGACGGGCCGGAGGCGGTCGCGGACGCCGAGCCGGCCCGCGACGAGCCCCCCGCACCCGCGCCCGACCCCGCCTCCGTGCCCGCCCCGCAGCGTGAACCGGTGGCACGGCGCGCACCCTCGGCGCAGACGGCCGCCGCACGCGCCCGGCGCACGAAGGTACTCGCGCGCCGCCGGCGCACCACGGTGATGCTCTTCCTCGCCTTCACCCTCGGCACGGTCATCGCCGCCGTCGGCGGGCTCGCCTTCCTGTGGGCGCCCGGCGTCCCGGCCGTGCTGCTCAGCGCCTACATCGCCTATCTGCGGGCGCAGGAACGGCGTCGCTTCGCCTACCAGATGGACCGCCGCCGCGCCGAGGCCGCCGCCCAGCGTCTGCGGGAACGCCGGCCGCGCACCCGGGCGTCCCTGGAGGAGGACACCGGCGCGGACGAGGCGGACCCGGGCCAGGAGGCGGGCACGGACGACGCGGAGCTGTCCGCGCTCGCCGCCGACCGGCGGGCGCTCGTGGAGCAGACCGACCACGCCGAGTGGGTCGACCAGCAGCGCGAGCGGCAGCGGCGGCCCGGGCACGGCGAGAGCTGGGACCCGGTGCCGGTGCCCCTGCCGACGTACGTCACCGCGCCCGTCGCCCCGCGCGCCACCTCCGACGTGGACCTCGGGGCGCCCGACACCTGGAGTTCGGCACGGTCCAGCGCGGTCGTGCCGGGGCAGGAGGCGGGCCGTGCGCCGCGGGACGGGACGGGCGAACGCCCCGAGCCGACCGCGGCGGACAAGCCGGCGGACGGCCGCGGGGAGGCCCGCCCGCAGTCGCGGACCCGCTCGCGCGGCGGCGGCCCCGCCGCGGCCCGCCGGGCACGGGAGCGCGGCCGTACGCCGCTGTTCGACCAGTACGAGGACGGCGACCGGCCCCGCGCCGCCAACGAGTGACCTCGGTCACCCCCGCCCTGACCAGTCAGGGAGCGGATTTCCAAGCACCCGGATCGGGATGCTAGAGTTTCACTCGTTGCAAGGGCCTGTGGCGCAGTCCGGTAGCGCACCTCGTTCGCATCGAGGGGGCCAGGGGTTCAAATCCCCTCAGGTCCACTGCACGATGAGATCCCGTCGGTCATCACGACCGGCGGGATCTTCGTCGTTTCCAGGGCCGGGGCCAGGGGTGCCGGATGGCACCCCCGGTGCCCAGGGTGCCGTGGTTCACAGGCGCTTGGCGTAGCAGAGGCTTTCCTCGTGGTGGCGGTAGTAGCCGAACTTGGCGCACGGCTCGTAGCCACTGGAGGTGTACAGGGCGATGGCCTCCGGCTGCTTGGTGCCCGTCTCCAGGACCATGCGGACCCGGCCGGCCGCGCGGGCGTCCTCCTCCAGGGCCGCGAGGATGCGGCGGGCCAGGCCCCGGCCGCGCATCTCCTCGATGACGAACATGCGCTTCAGCTCGGCGTCGCCGTCCTCGTTGCCCTCGTCGTTGTGGTCCTGGCTGCGCCAGCCGCCGGTCGCCACCGGGCGGTCCCGCTCGTCGTACGCGATCAGGAACACGCCCCGGGGCGGGTCGAAGTCCTCGGGGGCCAGGACCGTGGCGTCGCCCCCGTCGCCGTAGCGCACGTGGTACTCGGCCTGGACCTCGTCGTTGAGCTTGACGGCGTCGGGGTGATCGAAACGGACGCGACGTATATTCATGCTGGGCATCGTACTTCTATGCAGTCGGGGGCGGTCCCGGGTTTTCGGACCCCGACCAGTGTGCCGGTATCGTGCCGGGGTGCTGACTGTGACCACCGTGAACGTGAACGGGCTGCGGGCCGCCGCCAGGAAGGGCTTCGTGGAGTGGCTCGCCGGGACGGACGCGGACGTCGTCTGCCTCCAGGAAGTGCGCGCCGAGCCGCACCAGCTGCCCGAGGAGGTCCGGCAGCCCGACGGCTGGCACGTCGTGCACGCCCCGGCCGCCGCCAAGGGCCGCGCGGGCGTCTCCCTCTACACCCGGCGCGAGCCCGACCGGGTCCGGGTCGGCTTCGGCTCCGCCGAGTTCGACGGCAGCGGCCGGTATGTGGAGGCCGAGCTGCCCGGCGTCACCGTAGCCTCGCTCTATCTGCCCTCCGGCGAGGTCGGCACCGAACGGCAGGACGAGAAGGTCCGCTTCATGGCCGAGTTCCTCGTCCACCTCCAGGAGCTGCGCGAGCGTGCCGCCGCCGACGGGCGCGAGGTGCTGGTCTGCGGCGACTGGAACATCGCCCACCGCGAGGCCGACCTGAAGAACTGGCGCGGCAACACCAAGAACTCCGGCTTCCTCCCCGAGGAACGGGACTGGCTCGGCCGGGTGTTCGCCGCCGGGGAGGGCGGGTACGTCGACGTGGTGCGCGCGCTGCACCCGGACATCGAGGGGCCGTACAGCTGGTGGTCCTACCGCGGGCGGGCCTTCGACAACGACTCCGGCTGGCGCATCGACTACCACGTGGCCACCCCCGGGCTCGCCGGCCGGGCGGTCAAGGGATTCGTGGAGCGGGCCGCCACGCACGCCGAACGCTGGTCGGACCACGCGCCGGTGACCGTCGTCTACGACCTCTAGGGGACCTCGGGCGCCAGGGGGCCTCGGGGCCGTCTCAGTCCCGCTTGTTCAGCCGGCGGTCCAGGGCCAGGGAGAGTTCCGCCTCCACCACGCTGCGGGCCAGCGGGCGCAGCCGCCGCAGGTCGTCCTCGGGGGCGTGGCGCGAGATCACGTCGGCGAACAGGTCGGCCAGCGCCTCGGCGTGCTCGCGGACGCGGGCGGCGGCGGCCAGCACCTCGGCGAGCGGGATGCCCTCGCGCACCAGCGCCGAGGAGACGTCCAGCAGCCGCCGGCTGATGTGCACGATCTCGTCGCCGTCGGTGCCGAGGTAGCCCAGCTCCATCGCGGCGGCCAGGTTCTCCGGCGTGACCTCGCCCTCGAAGCGGGCGGCGAGTTCCTCGGGGGTGAGGCGGACCGGCTCCTCCTCGGTGGGCGGGCCCACGCCCAGCAGGTCGGCGACATCGCGGCCCTGGTCCAGGGCCTCGGCGAGTTCCGCTATACCGCTGAGGGTGTGCCCGCGCTCCAGCAGGGCCGCGATGGTGCGCAGCCGGGCCAGGTGGTGGTCGTCGTACCAGGCGATACGCCCCTCGCGCCGGGGCGGCGCGAGCAGCCCCCGCTCGCGGTAGAAGCGCAGGGTGCGCACGGTGATGCCGGCCAGCCGGGCCAGCTCCTCCATGCGGTACTCGCGCGGGCCTTCCCTGTGCTCTGCGTCCTCTGCCACGCCCGCAGCCTAAGGTGTACCCCCGGTAACTTTCCCTTCCCCGCCCCCTACCGCTCGGTACGGAGCTGCTCTACAGTCCCATTGCGCCAGTGTTCACTGGCACAGTTCCTAGGTGATGCGTGGAGGCTTCGGGATGGCCGAGCACGAGCATGTACGGGTGGCGGTGATCGGGTCCGGGTTCGGCGGGCTGGGGGCCGCCGTGCGGCTGCGCCGGGAGGGAGTCACCGACTTCGTGGTCCTGGAACGGGCCGGCAGCGTCGGCGGCACCTGGCGGGACAACAGCTACCCCGGGTGCGCCTGTGACGTGCCCTCGCACCTGTACTCCTTCTCCTTCGCGCCCAACCCCGACTGGCCGCGCACCTTCTCCGGGCAGCGGCACATCCGCGCCTACCTGGAGCACGTCACCGACCTGTTCGGGCTGCGCCCGCACATCCGGTTCGACTCCGAGGTCAAGCTGATGACCTGGGACGACGACAACCTGTGGTGGACCATCGAGACCACCCGCGGCACCCTGCGCGCCGACGTCGTCGTCTCCGCCACCGGGCCGCTGTCCGACCCGAAGATCCCCGAGATCCCGGGCCTGGACTCCTTCCCGGGGAAGGTGTTCCACTCCGCCCGCTGGGACCACGACTACGACCTGCGCGGCAAGCGGGTCGCCATGATCGGCACCGGCGCCTCCGCGATCCAGATCGTGCCCGCCATCCAGCCGAAGGTCGGCCGGCTCACCCTCTTCCAGCGCACCCCGCCGTGGGTGATGCCCCGCGTGGACCGCGCCATCAGCGGGGCCGAGCGCTGGCTGCACCGGCGGCTGCCCGTCACCGCGCAGGCCCGGCGCGGGCTGCTGTGGGGCATCCGGGAACTGCAGGTGCAGGCGTTCACCAAGCACCCCGACGAGCTCGGGCTCGTCGAACAGCTCGCCAAGCGGAACATGGCCCGCTCCATCAAGGACCCCGCCCTGCGCGCCAAGCTCACCCCGGACTACCGGATCGGCTGCAAGCGGATCCTGCTGTCCAGCGAGTACTACCCGGCGCTCGCCCGGCCCAACGTGGACGTCGTCGCCGGCGGGCTCGCCGAGATCCGCGGCTCCACGCTCGTGGCGGCCGACGGCACCGAGGCCGAGGTCGACGCGATCATCTTCGGCACCGGTTTCCACGTCACGGACATGCCCATCGCCGAGCGGGTGGCCCGCGCGGACGGGACCACGCTCGCGGAGACCTGGAAGAACGGCATGCGGGCGCTGCGCGGCGCCTCGGCGGCCGGGTTCCCGAACTTCATGACGGTCATCGGGCCCAACACCGGCCTGGGCAACTCCTCCATGATCCTGATGATCGAGTCCCAGCTGAACTACCTGGCCGACTATCTGCGCCAGCTCGACGTCCTCGGCGGCCGGACCGCCCTGGACGCCCGGCCCGCCGCCGTGGACGCCTGGAACGAGCGGGTCCAGGAGCGGATGAAGCGGACCGTGTGGAACACCGGCGGCTGCACCAGCTGGTACCTGGACCCGAGCGGCCGCAACACCACCATCTGGCCCGGCACGACCACCGAGTTCCGGCGCGCGACCCGGCGGGTGGACCTCGCGGAGTACGAGGTGATCCGCAAGCCCGCGCCGGTGACCGGCCGCAAGAGCGAGGCCCTCGCGTGAGCCGCCGCACCCCTGCCGTCACCGGCCCGTACGACCCGCCGGTCCCCGCCCGCACCCTGACCGCCGTCTCCGCCGACGGCGCCCGGCTGCACGTCGAGGCGCACGGCCCCGAGGACGCGCCCGCCGTCGTGCTCGCCCACGGCTGGACCTGCTCGACGGTGTTCTGGGCGGCGCAGATACGGGACCTGGCAGCCGCCGGTCACCGGGTGATCGCCTACGACCAGCGGGGGCACGGGCGCAGTCCGGCCAGTCCCGTGTGCACCGCCGAGGCGCTCGCGGACGACCTGGAAGCGGTGCTCGCGGCGACCCTCGCGCCCGGGGAGAAGGCGGTGATCGCCGGTCACTCCATGGGCGGCATGACGGTCATGGCCGCCGCCGGGCGCCCGGGCTTCCGGGAGCACGCCGCCGCCGTCCTGCTGTGCAGCACGGGCAGTTCACGGCTGGTCGCCGAGTCCCGCGTGGTGCCGTTGCGGGCCGGGCGCGTGCGCACCTGGCTCACCGGGCGCGTCCTCGGCTCGCGCGCCCCGCTCGGACCGGTCACGCCGGTGGCCAGGAGCATCCTCAAGTACGCCACCATGGGCCCCGGTTGCGCCCCGGACCGGGTCGAGGCGTGCGCGCGGATCGTGCACGCCTGTCCGCGCGCGGTGCGCCACGCGTGGTCGAAGGTGCTGGCCACGCTCGATCTCGACCACGGCGTAAGGCGGTTGACCGTGCCCACCGCGGTGCTGTGCGGCACCTCCGACCGGCTCACGCCCCCGGTGCACGCCCGCGCGCTGGCCGCCGCGCTGCCGCACTGTCTCGGCGTCACCGAGCTGACCGGCGTCGGCCACATGACCCCCGTCGAGGCGCCGGAGACGGTGACCGGCCGCATCCGTGAACTCGTCGGCACGTATGTCACGGGGCCCGCCCCCGTGCGGATCAAGGAGGGCGCATGAGCAGGGTGAGCCTCGAAGGACAGGTCGCGGTCGTCACGGGAGCCGCGCGCGGCGTCGGCGAGCTGCTGGCGCGCAAACTGTCCGCGCGCGGGGCGCGGGTGGCGCTGGTCGGGCTGGAGGAGGAGGCGCTCAAGGAGGTCTCCGGGCGGCTGCACCACGACAGCGCCTACTGGTACGCCGACGTCACCGACCACGAGACCATGAGCCGGGTCGCGCGGGAGGTGAAGGAGCGCTTCGGCAAGGTCGACATCGTGGTCGCCAACGCCGGTGTGGCGACCGGCGGTCCGTTCACGGACTCCGATCCGGTGGCCTGGCGGCGGGTGATCGAGGTCAACCTGATCGGGTCGGCGGTGACCGCGCGCGCCTTCCTGCCGGTGCTGGCGGAGAGCCGGGGCTATCTGCTGCAGATCGCCTCGCTGGCCGCGCTCACGCCCGCGCCGATGATGACGGCGTACTGCGCCTCCAAGGCGGGCGTGGAGGCGTACGCGCACAGCCTGCGCGCCGAGGTCGGCTACCAGGGCGTGCGGGTCGGCGTGGCCTACCTGTCGTGGACCGACACCGACATGGTGCGCGGCGCCGACCAGGACGACGTGATGCGCGAGCTGCGGCAGCGGCTGCCCTGGCCGTCGAACAAGACCTACCCGCTGGGTCCGGCGGTGGACCGGCTCGTCGCCGGGATCGAGCGGCGCTCGGCGCATGTGTACGGGCAGTGGTGGCTGCGCGGCATGCAGGGGGTGCGCGGGTATCTGCCGGCGCTCATCGGGACGGTCGGGCAGCGGGAGATGAAGCGGTTCGCGCCCCGGCTGCGGGGGATGTCCTCCGGGCTCGTCGGCGCAGGTGGGGCGGCCGACGAGGCGGCTCGCGCCACGCACCGTAACTGATCGACATGCGGAGGGTGTTGGCCCGTGTGAATCTGGTCGAGGCCCCAGCGAGGGGCCGAACCCCCACCCACCACGGGAGTGAACCCACATGGGTATGAAGGACCAGATGCAGGACAAGTCCCGCCAGGCCAAGGAGAAGGCCCAGGAGAAGGCGGGCCAGGCCCGTCAGAAGGCCGGTCAGCAGGGCCGGCAGGGCCAGCCGCAGCGCGGCACCCAGAACCACCGTGACATCGAGGACACGGAGCAGCAGGTGCGGGACCGGTTCAACCAGGACTACGACGCCTAGTCCGGCCCGAAGGCGCGGGGCGTCCTCCCTGGCGGAGGGCGCCCCGCGCCCCTGTCCGCCCGGCCGCCCGCTGTCCGCCCGCCGTCTACCCGGCCGTCCGCGGGGGCAGCTTGGGGCGGGTCCGGTCGGGCACGTCGCTGTAGTCCGGGGGGACCGCCGCCGGGTGGCGCTCCAGCAGCTCCAGGGCCAGCCGGACGGCCTCGCCCAGCACCGGGTAGCGGCCCTCGGCCCAGTCCACGGGGGTGCGCAGCACCTCCACGTCGGGGGCGACGCCGTGGTTCTCCACGGACCAGCCGTAGGCGTCGAACCAGGCCGCGTTCATCGGGACGGTGATGACGGTGCCGTCGCCCAGGCGGTGCCGCCCGGTCATGCCGACGACTCCGCCCCAGGTCCGCTGGCCGACGACCGGCCCGAGGTCCAGCAGCTTGAAGGCGGCCGTGATCATGTCGCCGTCCGAGGAGGTCGCCTCGTCGGCCAGGGCCACCACCGGCCCGCGCGGGGCGTTGGAGGCGTACGACACCGGCTGCGCGTCCCGGGTCAGGTCCCAGCCCAGGATCGTACGGGTCAGCTTCTCCACCACGAGTTCGCTGATGTGGCCGCCCGCGTTGCCGCGCACGTCCACGATCAGCGCCGGCCGGGACATCTCCATGCGCAGGTCGCGGTTGAACTGGGCCCAGCCGGAGCCGCCCATGTCGGGGATGTGCAGATAGCCGCACTTCCCGTCGCTCAACTCACGGACCACGTCCCGGCGTTTGGCCACCCAGTCCTGGTAGCGCAGCGGCCGTTCGTCGACCAGCGGGACCGCGGCGACCCGCCGGGGTCCGCCGGGCTCGCCGTCCGGCGGGGTGAACGTCAGCTCCACGGTCGTACCGCCGGAACCGGCGAGCAGCGGGTAGGGGCCGGTCACCGGGTCGACCGGGCGGCCGTCGACATGGGTGAGGACGGCGCCCTCGCGGATGCCCGTGCCGGCCAGCGGCGAGCGGGCCCGGGAGTCGGAGGAGTCGCCGGCCAGGATCCGGCGTACCAGCCAACGGCCGTCGTGGCGGACGAAGTTGGCGCCGAGGAGGCCCTGCCAGCGCTGGTAGTGGGCCGGGCCCTCGTTGCGGCGGGCGGCGGTGACGTAGGCGTGGGAGGTGCCCAGTTCGCCCAGGACCTCGCGCAGCAGATCGGCGAACTCGTCGGGGGAGGCGACGCGTTCGACCAGCGGGCGGTACTGGTCGAGGACCGCGTCCCAGTCGATGCCGCACATGCCCGGTTCCCAGAAGTAGGCGCGGATCAGCCGGCCCGCCTCGTCGTACGCCTGGCGCCACTCGGCGGGCGGGTCCACCTCGCGCAGGATGCGGCGCAGGTCGATCCACACGGTCGTGTCGCCGTCGCCCACCTCGGTCGACGGCACGGCCCGCAGGTCTCCCTCGTCCACCACGACCAGCCGGGTGCCGTCGCCGCTGACCGCGAACCAGTCCAGGTGGTCGACCAGTTCGGACTTCTTCGCCTTGGTGATGGTGAAGTACTCCAGGGTCGGGCGTCCGCTGACGTCGGCCGGGTTGACGAAGGTCTCGCCGAGCGCGCCGGAGATCGGCCAGCGCAGCCAGACCAGGCCGCCGCCCGCGACCGGGGCCAGCCCGGAGTACTTGGAGGCGATCACCGGGAACGGGGTGACCCGGTTCGCCAGCCCCTCCACCTCGACCGTGACCGTGCCGGCCTCGCCGGTCTCCTCGTCCTCCAGCGGGTCCAGCCCGCCGGCGGCCGGCCGGCCCTCCGGGTTGAGCGCGAAGGGGGAGGGGGTCGCCGAGGACAGCGGGACCAGGTAGGGGCGGCAGCCGAGCGGGAAGGACAGGTCGCCGGTGTGCACGTCGTACACCGGGTCGAAGCCGCGCCAGGACAGGAAGGCGAGGTAGCGGCCGTCGCGGGTGAAGACCGGGTTCTCGTCCTCGAAGCGGCCGTTGGTGACGTCCACGATCAGCCGGTCCTTGATGCGGGCCAGCTTGATCTGCCTCAGCGAGCGGCCGATGCCGGGGTGCGACCAGGTGAGCCAGGCGCCGTCCGGGGAGAAGGCGAGGTCGCGGACGGGCCCGTTGACGGAGCGGATCAGCTCGGTGACCGCGCCCGTGTCCTCGGCGGCCGCCTCTTCGGGCTCGTCCGGCACGTCGATGAGCAGCAGCCGTCCGTCGTGGGAGGCGACCGCCAGCCGTTCGCCCAGTGGGTCGGAGGCCAGTTCCAGGACCCGGCCGAGGGCACCGGAGGCCAGCCGGCGGGGGGCGCGGTCGCCGGTGGCGCGGGGGAGCCGGGCGATCTCGACGGCGTCCGCGCCCTCGGCGTCGGTGACGTAGGCGATCTGCCCGGTGGAGCCCAGCATCTCCGGCAGCCGCACCCGTACGCCGGGTGTCTCGGTGAGGGTGCGGGCGGGGCCGTCGCGGTGGGTGAGCCAGTACAGGCTGCCGCGGACGACGACCGCGCTGGCCCGGCCGGTCTCGTCCACGGAGATGCCGTCGACGTGCTGCGCGGCCGGCACCTGGTAGGGGCGGCGGCCGGTGCGCGGTCCGGCGAGCCGGACGTCGAGCCGGCGCGGTCCGGCGCCGGGGGAGAGGTCGTCCACCAGCCACAGGTCGCCCGCGCACTGGTACACCACCCGGTTGCCGTCGCTCGCGGCGTGCCGGGCGTAGAAGGCGTCGTGGTCGGTGTGGCGGCGCAGGTCGGTGCCGTCGGGGGCGCAGGAGTAGAGGTTGCCGACGCCCTCGTGGTCGGAGAGGAAGGCGATCCGGCCGGCGACGAACATGGGGCAGGCCAGATGGCCGTGGAGGTCCGCCAGCAGTCGCTGCCCGTGCAGCCACAGGCGGCCCGTGGCGCCGCCGCGGTAGCGCTTCCAGGAGGCCGGTTCGTGCGGCGGGGTGCCGGTGAGCAGCAGGGTCCGGCGCTCGGCGCCGAGGCCGGTGACCTGGATGTCGGAGACCGGTCCCCAGGGCAGCCGGCCGCCCGGGTCGCCGTCGGGCGGCACCTTGTAGGCCCAGGTGAAGTGGGAGAAGGGCTGGCCGTGGGAGGCGACGGCCAGGATGTCGCCGTCCGGGGTCCAGCCGCAGACCTGGGTGTCGACGCTGCCCCAGTACGTCAGCCGGCGCGCGGGCCCGCCGCCGTCCACGTCGACGAGGTGGATCTCGGGGACGAGGCTGCGCCAGGAGGTGTAGGCGATGTGGCGGCCGTCGGGGGAGAAGCGCGGATGGCCGGCCTTGGTGCGGTCCGCGGTGAGCCGCCAAGCGCGCTCCGGGGCGCCGAGGCGGGTCAGCCAGAGGTCGTCCTCGGCCACGAAGCACAGCAGGTCGCCGCTGAGGTGGGGAAGGCGCAGATAGCTCACCCTCCCCATGCTTTTCCGGGCGTACGGGCCCGGCAACTCGTGGCCGGGACGTCCGCGCCGGCCGGGTCTCCTTATGGGCTCTTCATCTTCGTGACCCAGCACACGTACGAAACCGTTTCGTTTCGCAGAGCGCCCGGGGTATCTTCGGTGATACGAAGGCGGAAGACCCGGAGCGGAGGTGAGTGGCATGACCGAAGGCGCCGCGACGACGCGCCGCAGTCGGATCACGCCCGAGCGCGAGGCCGAGTTGTACGAGGCCGTGCTCGACCTGCTCCGGGAGGTCGGCTACGACGCCCTCACCATGGACGCCGTGGCCGCCCGCACCCGCTCCAGCAAGGCCACGCTCTACCGCCAGTGGGGCGGCAAGGCCGAACTGGTCGCGAAAGCCGTCCGGCACGGCAAGCCGGGCCGCGTCGCGGAGGTCGACACCGGATCGCTCAAGGGCGACCTGCACGCCCTCATCCTGCACGCCGACGACTGCGAGATGGAGCAGAACTCCGCGCTGATGCGGGGCCTGGCCATGGCGGTGCACGGCAACCCGGACCTGCTCCAGGCGTTCAGGGAACATCTGATCGAGCCGGAGCTGGCCGAGCTGCGCCGGGTGCTCCAGCGGGCGGTCGAGCGGGGCGAGGTCCGTGCGGACAACCCCGCGACCGGGTTCGTGCTCCACATGATGATCGGCGCGTTCGCCGCCCGCACCCTGATCGACGAACAGCCGCCGACACAGGACTTCCTCCTTTCGTACATCGACGCCGTGGTCCTCCCCGCCCTCGGCGTCTGAAACCGACGCGACACCCACCTCCCCAGCAAGCCCACCACCTGACGTCACCGCTCACGTCGTCGGGCTGATCACCCCTGCCCAGCTGAACCCACGACTTGACCGGGAGTACGCCCTAAGTGGCCACATTCCTCTACAAACTCGGCCGCCTCGCCTTCCGGCGACGGCACTTCGTCGCCCTGATATGGGTCGCGCTGCTCACCCTCGCCGGGGTGGGCGCGGCCTCCGCGCCGGCCCCCGGCACCACCTCCTTCTCCATCCCCGGCACCGAGGCCCAGAAGGCCTTCGACCTGCTGGAGCAGCGCTTCCCCGGGATGAGCGCCGACGGCGCCACCGCCCGGGTCGTCTTCAAGGCCCCGAGCGGCGAGAAGATGACGGACGCCGGCAACAAGGCGGCCGTCGAGAAGACCGTCAAGGAACTGGGCGGCGGCCCCGAGGTCGCCTCCGTCGCCGACCCCTACACCGGGCACGCCGTCAGCAAGAACGGCACCGTCGCGTACGCGTCGGTGAAGTACAAGGTCTCCGGCATGGAGCTGGAGGACAGCACCCGCGACGACCTCAAGGAGGCCGCGCAGCACGCGCGGGACGCCGGGCTGACCGTCGAGATCGGTGGTGACGCGCTGAACGCGACGCCGGAGACCGGCTCCAGCGAGATCATCGGCATCGCGATCGCCGCCGTCGTCCTCGTCATCACCTTCGGCTCGCTGCTCGCCGCCGGGCTGCCGCTGCTGACCGCGATCATCGGCGTCGGCATCGGCGTCGCCTCGATCACCGCGCTGGCCTCCGCCCTGGACCTGGGCTCCACCACCTCCACCCTGGCCACGATGATCGGCCTCGCCGTCGGCATCGACTACGCCCTGTTCATCGTCTCCCGCTACCGCGCCGAACTCGCCGAGGGCCGCGAGCGTGAGGAGGCGGCCGGCCGCGCCGTCGGCACGGCGGGCTCCGCGGTGGTCTTCGCCGGCCTGACCGTGGTCATCGCCCTGGTCGGCCTGTCCGTCGTCAACATCCCGATGCTGACGAAGATGGGCATCGCGGCGGCGGGCACGGTCGCCATCGCCGTCCTCATCGCGCTGACGATGATCCCGGCGCTGCTCGGCTACGCCGGCCGCAAGATCAAGCCGGCCGGGGAGAAGAGCAGGCTGCTCGGCGGCGGCCGTACGCCCAAGCGGCCCGGCCGCCCCAACATGGGCACCCGCTGGGCCCGGTTCGTCGTGCGCCGCCCGGTCGCCGTGCTGCTGCTCGGCGTCCTCGGCCTCGGCGCGGCGGCGCTCCCGGCCGCCTCCCTGGAGCTGGGCCTGCCCGACGACGGCTCCCAGCCCGTCTCCACCACCCAGCGCCGCGCCTACGACCTGCTCTCCGAAGGCTTCGGTCCCGGCTTCAACGGCCCGCTGATGGTCGTCGTCGACGCCAAGGACAGCGCGAAGCCCAAGGACGCGTTCGCCGAGGTCGGCGCCGAGATCAAGGGCCTGAAGGACGTCGTCACGGTCACCCCGGCCGCGCCCAACAAGGCCGGCGACACCGCGACGATCACCGTCGTGCCCAACTCCAAGCCCTCCTCGGTCACCACCGAGGACCTGGTGCACGCCATCCGTGACAAGGGCGCGGAGATCACCCGGGACACCGGCGCCACGGTGCTCGTCACCGGCTCCACGGCGATGAACATCGACGTCTCGCAGAAGCTGAACGACGCGCTGCTGCCGTACCTGGCCCTGGTGGTGGGACTCGCGTTCCTGCTGCTGATCGTGGTGTTCCGCTCGGTGCTGGTCCCGCTGAAGGCGGCGCTCGGCTTCCTGCTGTCGGTGCTCGCCGCGCTCGGCGCCGTCGTCGCGGTCTTCCAGTGGGGCTGGCTGTCCGGCCTGATGGGCGTCGAGCAGACCGGCCCGGTCATGTCGATGATGCCGATCTTCATGGTGGGCGTCGTCTTCGGCCTCGCGATGGACTACGAGGTGTTCCTCGTGACCCGGATGCGGGAGGCGTACGTCCACGGCGAGACGCCCGGCCAGGCCGTGGTGACCGGCTTCAAGTACGGCGCCCGGGTGGTGACCGCCGCCGCCGTCATCATGATCGCCGTCTTCTCCGGCTTCATCGGCTCCAGCGAGTCGATGGTCAAGATGATCGGCTTCGGCCTCGCGATCGCCGTCTTCTTCGACGCGTTCGTCGTCCGCATGGCCATCGTCCCGGCGGTCCTCGCGCTGCTCGGCAAGCGGGCCTGGTGGCTGCCGAAGTGGCTGGACCGCGCGCTGCCCAACGTGGACGTGGAGGGCGAGGGCCTGCGCGCCCAAGCCGACCCGGAGGAGGAGAAGGAACTGGTACGCGCCTGACGTACCGCCTCCGCTGACCAGCCGGTGAGGGTGCCCGTGGGGACGGGGACGCACCCTCACCGGCTCTTCGCTTTCCGGGGCCGCTCAGGTGCGCCGCAGACGGAACGTGGGGCACACGTCGGGGTCGTAGTCCTCGTAGAGGTACGTCCGCTGGGAGTCCTTGGCGATGGACAGGCTGTCCAGGGTGTCGTCCTGAAGGAACCGTTCCGGCTCGGTGAAGGAGAGCTGGACGTGCCCGAACTCGTCGGAGCCGGTTCCGCTCAGCACGTCCCAGGTGCCGGACCCGTCGAACGTGGACCCGAGTTCGCTCCGGTACCAGGAGCCGGTCGGCCAGTTGCGCACGGTCACCTTCCCGCCGGTGCTGTCGTCCGACGCCTCGAGGGTGAGCGTCACCCCCTTGGCGTGGGCTTCCCCCACGTAGGTGCCGGCGAGTTCCCCCGAGGTGGCCGAGAGGGCCTGTTTGCCCATACAGGCCTCGACGGCGGTGGCCGCGGAGGAGCAGCCGGCCAGGGGGGACAGCAGCACCAGGGCGGCGGCGGCCGTCACCAGGCGTGCTCCGCCGCCCGTCAGGGGAACCCGGGTCACCGTCACTTCTCCTTCGCCGGGATGCGTTCGGTCCAGACGATCTCCTGGTCCACCGAGGAGAAGACGCCTTCGTCGCGATTGAATTTCTCGAGCCAGTCGTAGTAGCCGACATAGTGCAGGAACGACGAGTTGCTGGTGTTGTTGTGCAGGGTGTACTCGACCACCAGCGAGCCGTCGGCATCCTGGCCCTTGACCTTGTAGCGCAGGTTGTACGAGCCGGTGAACGCCTCGCCGAGGTGGTCCTCGTCGCCGGTGACGATCGCGGGCAGGTCCGTGGTGACGAGCTTCTTCAGTGCCCCCAGCTTGCCGCTTTCCGAGATCGAGTACGACACGCTGCCCTGGGGCTGCCCGTCGGCCTGGAACTGCCGGAGCGTGTCCAGCCGCAGCTGCTTCATGCTCTCGCTGGACCGGATCAGCTCGGTCATCTCGTCCCCGCCGTGGTACTCCCGGTGCCGGGGGCCGTCGCCGGTGACCCAGTCCCAGCCGAGCGAGTACGGGTCGTCCGAGCTGAGCCCGGGATAGGGGTTCCTGTCCTGCATCGCGAGGTCGAGCGCGTTGTACTCGTCCTCGCCGATCCTCCGGGTGGAGTCGATGTCCGTGAGCCTCGGATCGTCGTTGAACCACTGGCCCAGTCCGATGTCCGACATCAGGCTGTAGGCCAGGTTGCGGTCGGCCGTGACGCCCCGCTTGAGGATCTGCGCTATCTCCTGCTCCGCCGCCTTGATGGTCTTGCGTTCCTCGTCGGTGAGGTCGGTTCTGCAGGCGCCGCCGATGACGTCCTGGGCCAGGGTCCCGGTCGCGTTGACGTACAACCCCTTTTCCGCGGCCCTGCGGGCGGCGTCCTTCAGATCCTTCTGCGCGGACTTCAGATCGCCCACCGCGTCCTCGACGACGCGCCGCGCCGAGTCCGCCACCTTCGCGGCGTTCTCCAGCTGACGCTGCACATCGTCGATCATCCGCCAGGCATAGGGGGCCGCGGCCCCCTCCCAGTACCCCTTGTCGCGCAGCGGGCCGAGCACCTCGTCGCGCATGCGTTTGCCGAGGCCCTTGATGTCGCGGTGGATGCTCTCCCAGCGGTCCGCCAGGTCGTCCAGGGCCGACAGGTCCGCGGCCAGCAGGGCTTGGTAGAAGGCGTCGGCCATCTCAGTAGCCCTCCAGCGCCGAACGGATGCGGATTTGGTTCGACGTCTGCCCGACGGCCACATCGGTCTTGGTGTAGGTACCGTCGCTCGACCGCAGGCTCTCGGCGATGTGGGTCAGCCATCCCGTGACCGTGCCCGCCTGCCGCTCCCACTGCCGGTGGGCGAGCCGCACGGCCCGCGCCGACTCGAAGCCCTCCAGCGCGCGCACGGCCGTCAGCGACGGCTCCTCCAGCGAGGCCGCCGGCTTGTAGAAGGCGTCGTGGATGTCGTCCACCTGGCCGGCGGCCTTCTTGAGCACGCCCGGCGCGATCTTCAGGTCCGGCGGGCCGCCCGGGGCCGCCGGCGGCTTGATGATCCCGGGCGGGTCCGGACGCAGCTGCGGCCGGTCCAGCGGGTCGGCGGTGCTGCCGGCGGGCGGTGCCGTGTAGTGCCCTTCGAAGCCCGGCAGGACGCCGTGCCGCTTGATCTCGTCCGGGGACAGCGGCAGCTTCGACTGCCCTGGTTCGGGCAGCTTGTCGTCCCCGTGTACGGCTTTGCGGTCGCTCATGCGAGATCCCCCGTCACCCGGCAGCCGATGCGGCCACCAGGCCTCTTGCGGTGTTCGTTCCTTTGCGCGGTGGTGTTCCGTCGCGCAGTCAGACAATCATGACGACGATCCGGGGGCCCACCCGGTTCCGGGTACCGAAATCCCCGTGAGCGGTGGCCGGGTGTGTCGTAGCGTGCCCCGCATGACGACGACAGACGCCAACGCCGAAGACTCCGGAGCCCACCCCCGGTTCGCCGAAGCGCTGCGGGCGCTCGGGCTGGAGGACGTCCTCGCGCGCACCCGCCGGTTCCCGGAGGCCACCCGTACCGCGGCCGAGGCCGCCGCCGCGATCGGGTGCGGGCTGAGCCAGATCTGCAAGTCCCTGGTCTTCGCCGCCGACGGCGAGCCGGTGCTGGTGCTGATGGACGGGGCCTCGCGGGTGGACGTGGAGCGGGTGCGGGAGGAACTGGGCGCGGGGGAGGTCGGCCGGGCCGACGCCCGGGTGGTGCGGGAGACCACCGGGTACGCCATCGGCGGTGTGCCGCCCTTCGGGCACCGCACCCGCACCCGGGTCCTCGCCGACCGGGCGCTGCTGGAGCACGACGTGGTGTGGGCGGCGGCCGGGACGCCGTACACCGTCTTCCCCGTGGCGCCGAAGGACCTCGTCGTGCACGCCGGCGCCACCGTCGCGGACGTGCGCGAACGCGGGGCCTGAACCGCCGACATGACGGGCCGGGGTGACAGGGCGCACCCTGGAAGCAGCGATTCTCGGAGGTGGTCCCGATGACGCACACCACTGTCGGTTGGCACGTCGAGCTGGAGTTCAAGGAGGAGGACGACCAGCACACGCGCGCGGCGGCCCTGGTGCGGCTGCCCGACGGCAGCGAGGTACGGGCGCACGGCCGGGCCAGCAGGCACCAGGTCGACCCCAACCAGCCCCGGGTCGGCGAGGAGATCGCCGGCGCCCGCGCCCTGAACGACCTGGCCATGCAACTGCTGAGCAAGGCGCACGAGGAGATCGACTCGGCGTCCGGGCGGACCTCCCACCCGATCCACGTCTGATCCGCGCCCGGCGTGCGCCGGGCGCGGTCGTGGATCAGGCGAGCGCCGTGCGGACGGCCCGTACCAGCGCCTGCGCCCTCGGGTCCGCCGTCACGCTCGCGCGGAAGCCGTTGGTGACATAGCCGAAGGCGATGCCGGACTCCGGGTCGGCGAAGGCGAGGGCCCCGCCACGGCCGGGGTGGCCGAAGGAGCCGGGGGAGAGCAGCGGCGACGCGGTGCCGTGCAGCATGTAGCCGAGCCCGAAGCGGGTGCCTACCACCAGCACCCGGTCCGGCCCGGCGGACCGCTCGGTGCGGGCCAGTTCCATGGTGTCCGGGGTGAACAGGCGGGTGCCGCCGTCCACCTCGCCGATCAGCGCGGCGTAGAAGCGGGCCAGTCCGTCGGCCGTGGCGATGCCGTTGGAGGCGGGCAGGGCGGCGGCGCGGTAGCCGGGGTCGTTCTCGTCCGGCAGCGGGGTGATCGCGGCGAACGCGCGGCGGGTGAGGGAGTCCGGGTCGGCGTAGGCCTCGGCCACCGCGCGCTTGGGACGGGTCTTCAGACCGCCCGCCGTCTCGGGCGTCTCCGCCCGGCCGACCCGGCCCGCGCGGGCCCGCTCCGCCTCCGGCAGCCCGAGCCACAGGTCCGCGCCGACGGGTCCCGCGATCTCCTCGGCCACCCACTCGCCCACCGGGCGCCCGGTGACCCTGCGCAGCAGTTCGCCGGTGAGCCAGCTGTAGGTCTGGGCGTGGTAGCCGTGCTCCGTGCCCGGCTCCCACACCGGCGCCTGGGCGGCCACGGCCGCGGCGCCGAGGTCGGGGTCGGCGGCCTCGGCGGGGGTCAGCGGGCGGTCCAGCACGGGTACGCCCGCCCGGTGCGCGAGCAGGTGCCACACCCGGGCCTGGTCCTTGCCGGCCGCCTTGAACTCCGGCCAGTACGCGCCGACGGGGGCGTCCAGGTCCAGTTCGCCGCGCTGGTGCAGGAGCAGCAGGGCGGCGGCGGCCACGCCCTTGGTGGCCGAGCGCACGATCTGGGCGGTGCCGGGCTCCCAGGGCGCCGTACCGTCGATGTCCCGGGTGCCGGCCCACAGGTTCACCACGCGGTGTCCGTCGCGGTAGACCGCGACGGCCGCGCCGCGCTCGCCGAGCCGCGCGAAGTTCTCGGCGAACGCCTCCCTGACCGGCTCGAAGCCCTCGGCCACTGTGCCGTTCACGTCCACGTCCGCCGTCCCTTCCCGATCGCCTGCGACAGTGGGTGCAACAGGGCGCGCACGCCTGCGATTCCTCGGCGGGACCGGCCCGGCGGAATCGTTACGTCGACGTTGCCGGGGTGGGACGGGGCGTCACGCGCCCATGGTCACGGACTTCGGGTCGAAGCCGAACGGCAGCTCCAGCCGGTGCGCCCGCATCAGGTCCTCGTCGGAGAGCAGTTCGCCGGTCGGGCCGTCCGCCGCGATCACGCCGTCGCTGAGGATCAGGGAGCGGGGGCACAGCTCCAGCGCGTACGGCAGGTCGTGCGTGACCATGAGGACCGTGACGTCCAGCGAGCGCAGGATGTCGGCGAGCTCGCGGCGGGAGGCCGGGTCCAGGTTGGACGACGGCTCGTCCAGGACCAGGATCTCCGGTTCCATCGCGAGCACGGTGGCCACCGCGACCCGGCGGCGCTGCCCGAAGGACAGGTGGTGCGGCGGCCGGTCGGCGAAGTCCCGCATGCCGACCCGCTCCAGCGCGGTGTTCACCCGTTCCTCCAGTGCTGCCCCCTTGATCCTCGCGGCGGCCGGGCCGAACGCCACGTCCTCCCGCACGGTCGGCATGAACAGCTGGTCGTCCGGGTCCTGGAAGACGATGCCGACCTTCTGCCGGATCGCTGCCATGTGCTGCTTGCCGACCGGCAGCCCGGCCACGGTCACCGTGCCCGTGCCGCCGCTCAGGATGCCGTTGAGGTGCAGGACCAGGGTGGTCTTGCCGGCGCCGTTGGGGCCGAGCAGGGCGACCCGCTCGCCGCGCGCGATCGAGAAGTCCACGCCGAACAGGGCCTGGTGTCCGTCCGGGTAGGCGAAGGCGAGGCCGGAGACCTCCAGAGAAGCAGTCACAGGAACCATCCCAGCAGACAGACGACGAGGGCGGCACAGGGGAGGGCGAGGGCGTGCCGCCACTGGGCGCCGGAGGCGGTCACCTCGTCGATGACCGGCATCGACCCGGCGTACCCCCGGCTCACCATGGCCAGGTGGACCCGCTCCCCGCGTTCGTAGGAGCGGATGAACAGCGCGCCGGCGGACTTGGCGAGCACGCCCCAGTGCCGCACGCCCTTCGCCTCGAAGCCGCGCGACTCCCGGGCGATCCGCATCCGGCGCATCTCGTCGGTGATGACGTCGCCGTAGCGGATCATGAAGGAGGCGATCTGCACGAGCAGCGGCGGCAGCTTCAGCCGTTGCAGGCCGAGCAGGAGTTCGCGCAGCTCGGTGGTGGCGGCCAGCAGCACGGAGGCGGCGACGCCGAGGGTGCCCTTGGCGAGCACGTTCCAGGCGCCCCACAGCCCGTTCACGCTGAGCGAGAGCCCGAGGACGTGCACCCGCTCGCCCTCCGCGACGAACGGCATGAGCACCGCGAACGCCACGAACGGCACCTCGATCAGCAGCCGCCGCAGCAGGAAACCGGCGGGCACGCGCGCGTGGTACGCGACGGACGCGAGCAGCACGGCGTACGCCGCGAACGCCCACATCGCCTCGCGCGGGGTGGACACCACGACCACCACGAACAGGAACGCGGCGGCGAGCTTGGTGTGCGGCGGCAGCCCGTGCACGGGCGAGTGCCCGTGCCGGTACAGCCGGTGCGCGTGTCCCGCTCCCACGTCAGACGCTCGTGTTCACGGGGGAGGCGTCGTCGGTGCGCCGGCGGCGCAGCGCCCAGAAGACCGCGCTGCCCGCGACGACGGTGACGCCGACGCCGATGACGCCCGCGAGACCGCCGGACAGCCGGGCGTCGGAGATGTCCTTCACGCCGTAGTCGGCCAGCGGCGAGTCGGCGGCGGCGTGCTCCTTCTCCTTCTTGTCGATCCCCTTGTCGTGCGCGACCTTCTCCAGGCCGTCGGGGTCGGCGGAGGCGTAGAAGCTGACGAAGCCGGCCAGGACCAGGGAGGTGACCAGGCCGGTCACCCACAGCGTGCGCCGCGAGGTGCGGGCCGCGGCGGGCACCGGGGTCGCGGGCTCGGCCGCGGGGGCGTCCACCAGGGCGCCGTTCACCCGCAGCTGGAGCCGCTGGCGCAGACCGCGCGCGCCGTGCACCAGGTCGGGACGGACGGCGATGACGGCGCCGACCGTGAGCGCGGTGATGACCGCCTCGCCGATGCCGATGAGCACATGCACACCGACCATCGCGGTGGCGACCTTGCCGATGGGGACGTCCGCGGTGCCGCCGACCGCGTAGATCAGGGTGAAGGCGACCACGGCCGCGGGCACGGAGACCAGCGCGGCGACAAAGGAGGCCACGGTCACCGAGCGCCGCTTGCGGGGCAGCACGGCGAGCAGCCCGCGGAAGACGGCGTACGACACGACGGTGGTGACGAGTGCCATGTCGGTGATGTTCACGCCGAGCGCGGTCAGCCCGCCGTCGGCGAACAGCACGCCCTGCATCAGGAGCACCACCGACACGCACAGCACGGCCGTGTACGGTCCGACGAGTATCGCCGCCAGGGCCCCGCCGAGCAGGTGCCCGCTGGTCCCGGCGGCGACGGGGAAGTTGAGCATCTGTACGGCGAAGATGAACGCCGCGACCAGACCGGCCAGCGGTGCGGTGCGCTCGTCCAGCTCGCGGCGGGCGCCGCGCAGGCTCACCGCGAGGGCGCCGGCGGCGACCACTCCGGTGACCGCGGAGGTCGGGGCGTCTATGAATCCGTCAGGTACATGCACCCGACGATTTTAGGCCCTTGTTGCGAACCTCTTGCAAGAGAGACAAAGTCTCGTCTCCCACCGGGGCGCGAACCGGAAAATGTGCCACTCTGGATGGAAGCGGAAGAACAGCTTTCACATAGGTCACGGTGCGTGAAAGGGCGGTCCGATGTCTGTGGTCGAACAGTACGCACGCGCTCATATCGTCACGGACGAGGAGGACCCGGGGGCCGTACCCGTCGTGCTGCGCTACGACCCCGACCGCGATCCCCGCTCCGTCCGCATCGGACTGCCCGGACCCCACGAGTGGACCTTCTCCCGCGCCCTGCTCGAACGGGGGCTGCGCGCGCCGGCCGGGACCGGCGACGTCCGGGTGTGGCCCTGCGGGCGGGTCCAGGCCGTCGTGGAGTTCCACGGCGACCACGGCGTGGACGTCGTGCAGTTCGACTCCAAGACCCTGCTGCGGTTCCTGCGCCGCACCTACACCGCCGAGCCGGTCCGCGGCTGATCAGCCCCCGAGCTTCAGCAGCGACGCCACGATGGGACCGGCCGTGTCGCCCCCGTGGCCGCCCGCCTGGACCACGCCCGCGGCGGCGAGGTCGCCCCGGTAGGCGGTGAACCAGCCGTTCGGCTTCTTCTGGCCGTCGACCTCCGCCGAGCCGGTCTTCGCGCCGTAGTCCGGGCCGAGCCCCGCCATCGCCTCCGCCGCCGTGCCGGAGGCGGCCGTGTACCGCATCAGCTCGCGCAGCTGGGAGAGGGTCTTCGGGGACAGGGTGCGCGCGGCGGTGGCCAGCGTCCGGTGGTCCACGGACGGGGAGACCAGGTACGGCTGGTGGAAGGAGCCCGCCTTCACGGTGGCCGCGACCGACGCCATGTTCAGCGGGTTCATCCGCACCCCGCCCTGCCCGATCAGCTCGGCCGCCATCTGCGCCGCCGACTGCACCGGCACCGAGCCGTCGACGCTGGGCACGCCGATCGCCCAGTTGTTCATCGACAGCCCGAAGACCTGCTGGGCCTGCTTGGTCAGGTCGTCGTTGTCCAGCTTCTTCGCCTGGCTGATGAAGGCGGTGTTGCAGGAGCGGGCGAAGCTCGCCTTGAACGTGCCGCCCTTGATCTCGAAGTCGTCGTCGTTGTGGAACTTCCAGCCGCCGTAGGTGACCGTCTTCGGACAGGGGTGCTGCTTGTCCGCCGAGGCCAGGCCCTTGTCGATGAGCAGCGACGACGTGATGATCTTCATGGTGGAGCCGGGGGCGAGGGAGCCCTGGAAGGCGGTGTTGAAGCCGTGCCCGCTGTTGGCGACCGCGAGGATCTCGCCGGTGGAGGGCCGCAGCACGACCACCGAGGCCTTGGCCCGCTTGTCCACCTGCCGCTCGGCCGCCGCCTGGAGGGCCGGGCTGAGCGTCGTGCGCACCGTGCCCGGGGTGCCCTCGCTCAGCTCCAGCAGCGTCTTGTCGGACAGCTTGGCGGCCTTGGACTCCTTGCCGCGCACCACGCGCAGCTCGACGCCCGCCGTGCCGCCGGCGGTCTTGCCGTACTTCTCCCGCAGCCCGTCCAGCACCGTGCCCAGCGACGGGTACCGGGCGGTGGTGATCTCGCCGCCGTCGCGGTCCAGCGCCTTGACCGGAGGGGTGCCGGAGGCGCCGGTCACCAGCCGGTCGCCGTCCCTGAGGTCCGGGTGGACGACGGCCGCGTGCCAGTCGACCCGCGGCTCGCCGTCACCCGGGCGGCGTACGACGGTGAGCGAGCTGCCGTAGGCCAGCGGCTTGCTGACGCCCTTGTAGGCCACGGTGGCGCGGACGTCGAAGGGCACCGTGGCGCCCTTGGCCGCCTTGGGGGCGAGGGTGACGTCCTTCAGGTGGGCGTCCTTGGCGTAGCCGGTGAGCAGCGGGGCCGCCGCCGCGGGGTCGTCGGTGGCGGCGGCGGCCTCGGCGGCCTTGCCGTGCTGCCAGGCGGTGAGGAAGCGGGTGGTGGCCGTGCGGACCTCGGTGGCGGTGAGCGGGCCGGTCTTCACGTTCTTGCGGGCGGCCGTGGCCGCGGTGCCCTCGTCGGCCGCGGCCCCGCCGTCGTAGAGCGCGTAGAGGCCGACCCCGGCGCCGCCGACGACCACGGCGAGCATCCCGCCGAGCACGGCGGGTCGGGTCTTCCGTCGCTCCGCGACGCGCCTTCTCTTGCCCACAGCCTCAGTTCCTCCGCGCGCTTCCCAGGCTCTCCTAAGCCCTCACACTCCCAACGACGGCTTTCACCTTAAGGTCCCCGTCTTCACGGGTGATCTCAACCGGCGTTCCGTAGCACGGTTGCGACAATCGGCCCGGCGGCGTCGACGCCGTGCCCGCCGTCCTGGACCATGGCCGCCGCGGCGGCATCGCCCCGGTACCCGGTGAACCAGCTGTCCGAGCGGGCCGCGCCGTCGGTCTCGGCGGAGCCGGTCTTCGCGCCGACGTCCCCGCCCAGCCCGGCCATCACCGTGGCCGCGGTGCCGGAGCGCGCGGTGCGGTTCATCATCGCGCGCAGCTGCCGGACGGTGCCCGGCGCGAGGCCGCGCGCGCGTGCCGGTTCGCGGCCGTCCAGGCTCAGCGGCACGATCACCGGCTGGCGGAAGGCGCCGGTCATCGCGGTCGCCGTCACGGAGGCCATGTTCAGCGGGCTCATCTGCACCTGGCCCTGGCCGATCAGGCTCGCGGCGGTGTCCGGGCCGCCGGAGGCGGGGACCCGGCCGTCGAAGGTGGGCACGCCCACCTGCCAGTCGTTCCGGCCCAGCCCGAACCGGTCCTCGGCCTCCCGGGTGAGGGAGTCGGGCCTCACCTCGTCGGCGAACTTCACGAACGCCGTGTTGCAGGAGCGGGCGAAGCTGTCGGCGAGGGTGGCGTGCTCGTCGGGCGCCAGGCCCTTGAGGTTCTGGAAGGTCTGGCTCTGCCAGACGGCCGAGGGCGGACAGGGCGCCGGGCCGTCCGCCGTGGTCAGGCCGTTGTCGATGAGGGCCGCCGCGCTGACGATCTTCATGGTGGAGCCGGGGGCGCGTTCGCCGAGGAGGGCCGCGTCGAAGCCGTCCGTGCGGTTGTTGGCGACGGCGAGGATCTCGCCGGTGCTCGGCTTGACGGCCGCCACGGAGGACTCGGGGTACTTCATCACGGCCGCCTCGGCCGCAGCCTGGACGCTCGCGCTGAGCGTGGTGGGGAGCCGGCCCGGTCTGCCCTTGGCCAGGGTGACCAGCGGGGTGTCCGCGGCCTGGCTGCCGTCCGGGCTGGCCTGGTGCCGGATCACCAGCTCCACCGAGGGCCTGCCGCCGGACTTGTCGCCGTACCGGCCGCGCAGCTCGTCCAGCAGGTGGCCGAGCGAGGGGTACTTCTCCCGGTCCAGCACCTTCCCGGTGCGGTCCACGGCCTCGATCGGAGGGGCGGACGACTTCCCGGTGGTCAGGGTGTCGCCCTGGCGCAGCCGCGGGTGGACCACGGAGGGCCGCCAGTCGACCAGCGCCCGGTGCGAGGTGACGCCGCGTACGACGGTGAGCGTGCCGCGGTAGGACAGCGGCTTGGAAGCGCCGTCGTAGGACACCGTCGCGGTCACCGCGAAGGGCACCGTGTCGCCGTCGGGCGTGCCCGGTGTGATCCGCACCTTGCCTATGTGCGCGTCCTGGCCGTAGGCCGTCAGCAGCGCCTCGGCGGACTCGGGATAGTTCGTGTAGGAGGCAGCGGTCGCCGCGTCCCCCTTCTCCCAGGCGGCGAAGAACGCCTTGGTGGTCTCCTGCACCTCCGTGCCGCTGGGTGGCCCGGTGCGCGGGGGCGCCACGCCGGCCGCCGTGCCGCTGTCACCGCTCATCGCGGACGCGAAGTTGTAGAGCCCGTAGCCGGCGCCGCTCAGCAGCGTGACGCACACGCCGCCCACCACGGCCGCCTTGACCCCGTTGCGCATGGCGCGGTTCCCCCTCCCGTTCAGCCTGTTGAACATGTTCAACTCAACGTGCGGGGGGAACTGTAAGCGGTTGCGGTGCGGTTGGGGCGGGAGTTGTTCGAACCGTGACGGCTAAACCCACGTATCCAGCCACATCCGCGACCGCCACGAGTCGATCGGGATGGCCGTGCCCGTGTACAGGGGCCAGAAGTAGATGAAGTTCCAGGCGATCAGCAGGACCAGGACGCCCGCCGCCGTCGCGCCGATCACCCGGCGGGTGTCGGTGGAGCGTGGCGGGCCGATGATCGCGCCGGCCATCATCGCCACCGCCAGGCACAGGAACGGCAGGAAGACGACCGCGTAGAAGAGGAAGATCGTCCGCTCCTGGTACAGGAACCACGGCAGATAGCCGGCCGCGATCCCGCAGGCGATGGCACCGGCCCGCCAGTCCCGGCGCAGCGCCCAGCGCCACAGCACGTAGGCGATCGCGAAGCAGGCCGCCCACCACAGCAGCGGCGTGCCGATCGCCAGCACCTCCCGGGCGCACTTCTCCCCGGCGTCCGCCGGGCAGCCGTCGGTGCCGGGGCCGGGGGACTCGTAGAAGTACGACACCGGGCGGCCCAGCACGATCCAGCTCCACGGGTTGGACTGGTACGTGTGCGGCTGGTCCAGGCCGACGTGGAACTTGTACACCTCGTGCTCGTAGTGCCACAGGCTGCGCAGCCAGTCCGGCAGGAACGACCAGGTGCCGCCCCTGCCGTCGGTGGCCGCCCAGTCGCGGTAGTAGCCGCCCGTGCCGTCGGTGGGGGAGAGGATCCAGCCGGTCCAGGAGGCCACGTAGACCACCAGCGCCACCGGGATCGTCGCCACGAACGCGGCACCGGTGTCGTACTTGAGGACCGCGAGGTACGGGTGACGGGCGCCGGCCACCTTGCGGGTGCCGACGTCCCACAGGACCGTCATCACACAGAACGCCGCCAGGACGTACAGGCCGTTCCACTTCGTGCCCACGGCCAGGCCCAGCAGCACGCCCGCCGTCCAGCGCCACGGGCGCCAGCCGAACCGGAAGGTGTCGGCGACGGACGCGTCCGGCCGGACCCGGCCGTCCGGCCCGGCCGGCAGCGCGGCGGCCAGCCGTTCCCGGGCCCGGTCCCGGTCGACGACCAGGGCGCCGAACGCGGCCACCACGAAGAACATCAGCACGCCGTCCAGCAGGGACGTCCGGCTCATCACGAAGTGCAGCCCGTCCACCGCCATCAGCGCGCCCGCCAGACAGCCCAGGAACGTCGAGCGGAACATCCGGCGCCCGATCCGGCACAGCAGCAGCACGCTCAGCGTCCCGAGCAGCGCCGTCATGAACCGCCAGCCGAACGGGTCGAACCCGAACAGCAGCTCCCCGAGCCCGATCACGTACTTGCCGACCGGCGGGTGCACCACGTACGCCGCGTCGGTCGGCACCGCCAGGCCGCCGTGCTGCTGGAGCACCATGTCGTTGGCGTTCTTGCCGTACTGGTCCCAGCTGACCTCGAAACCGCGGTGGACGAGCGCCCAGGCGTCCTTGGCGTAGTACGTCTCGTCGAATATCACCGCCCGCGGACTGCCCAGGTTCCAGAACCGCGTCAGGCCCGCCAGCAGCGTCACCAACAGCGGCCCGCCCCAGCCCGACCAGCGCGTCAGCCGCTCGGCCAGGACCGGCGAGGCGCCCAGCACCCGCCACAGCCGGGGGCTCGGCTGCGCGTACGGCGGCACCAGCAGGTCGCGTACGTCGCCGGCCGGCGCGTCCTTGCCCGGCGCGTAACCGAATCGGCGCAGCCGCCGCTGCCACGACGGCCGCCCCTCGTGCGGTGCCTGGCCCTGCCGGAGGTCCATGGAGGACGCGGTACTGGTCACCGCGCCATCGTAGGGAACCGTTCTGTGGGAGTCCCGCGCATGTGCGGTACCGGTCGTCGGGTGCGCGTTTTCCTCCTCCGGCGCGGGCCCTGGGAGGATGGGGGCGTGACTGGAACCCTTGTCCTGGCAGGTACCCCCATCGGCGACATCGCGGACGCGCCGCCCCGGCTGGCCGAGGAGCTGGCCGCGGCCGACGTGGTCGCCGCCGAGGACACCCGGCGGCTGCGCCGGCTCACCCAGGCGCTGGGCGTCACCCTCAAGGGCCGCGTGGTCTCCTACTTCGAGGGCAACGAGGCCGCCCGCACGCCCGAGCTGGTCACCGAGCTGCTCGGCGGCGCGCGCGTGCTGCTGGTGACCGACGCGGGCATGCCGTCCGTCTCCGACCCCGGCTACCGGCTGGTCGCCGCCGCCGTGGAGCGGGACGTCCGGGTCACCGCCGTGCCCGGCCCGTCCGCCGTGCTCACCGCGCTCGCCCTGTCCGGGCTGCCCGTGGACCGGTTCTGCTTCGAGGGCTTCCTGCCGCGCAAGGCCGGCGAGCGGCTGTCCCGGCTGCGCGAGGTGGCGGCCGAGCGGCGCACCCTCGTCTACTTCGAGGCCCCGCACCGGCTCGACGACACCCTCGCCGCGATGGCCGAGGTCTTCGGCGCCGACCGGCGGGCCGCCGTCTGCCGCGAGCTGACCAAGACGTACGAGGAGGTGCGGCGCGGCCCGCTGGCCGAGCTGGCGCGGTGGGCCGCGGAGGGCGTGCGCGGGGAGATCACCGTCGTGGTCGAGGGGGCGCCGGAGACCGGGCCGGAGGAGCTGGACGCGCAGGAGCTGGTGCGCCGGGTCCGGGTGCGGGAGGAGGCCGGGGAGCGGCGCAAGGAGGCGATCGCGGCGGTGGCGGTGGAGGCGGGGCTGCCCAAGCGGGTGGTCTTCGACGCCGTCGTCGCCGCCAAGCGGGCCGGTGAGTGACTGACGAGGCGGGCCTCCCATACGCCGGCAAAAGGCCGGCCTCGATGGCAAAGCCCAGCCGTCCCAATCGGCACGCTCGGGCAAGCCGTGGCCAAATCGGGGCCAACAGTCGGCAGGTCGGATGCTTTCGCGCCACGGGAGGCGTCCACTGGGCGCAAGGACGCACCCGTCCGACAGGGAGCTGGCACATGAGTGACATAGCGTCGTACGCCTTCGCCTGCATGCGCTGCGGGCACGGCTGGGAGCAGTCGTACGTGATCGAGCACCGCACGAACGCCGAGGGGGAACGGGTCGTGCGGTACGTGGCCGACGGCCGGGTGGTGCCGTCGCCGCTGAGCCGGCCGGTCTGCCGGAACTGTGACGGTCACCTCGTGCGGATCATGCGCGCGGGCCAGGTGGCCTCCGTGCGCGCGGCGGCCGGCGGGCAACCCCACCGGGTGCCGGCGGCGGGCCCGGTCGAGGCGGAGCGGGTGCCGGGGCAGGCGGGGCGGCCGCACCACTGGCACCTGTCCGACCTGCTGCACCCGTTCCACCGCAAGGCCGGCTGAGCGGAGCACCGGCCGGCCGGGGCACGCCCCTTTCGTAGGATCGGGGCATGCCTTCGAACGCCGGCCACAGCTCCGACGCCAAGAACGACAAGAACGCCGCGCCGCCGCTTCCGGCACCCCTCGCGGTGCCCGTCGCCGACTCCCACACCCACCTCGACATGCAGTCCGGCACGGTCGAGGAGGGCCTGGCGAAGGCCGCCTCGGTGGGTGTCACGACGGTCGTCCAGGTCGGCTGCGACATCGAGGGCTCGCGATGGGCGGCCGAGACCGCCGCCGCGCACGACAGCGTCCACGCCGCCGTCGCCCTGCACCCCAACGAGGCGCCGCGCATCGTCCACGGCGACCCCGACGGGTGGTCCCGGCAGGGGGCCCGGGCGGCGGGCGGGGACGCGGCGCTGGACGAGGCCCTCGCGGAGATCGACCGGCTGGCCGCGCTGCCGCACGTCAAGGGCGTCGGCGAGACGGGCCTGGACTACTTCCGCACCGGCCCCGAGGGCAAGGCTGCCCAGGAACGGTCCTTCCGGGCCCACATCGAGATCGCCAAGCGGCACGGCAAGGCGCTCGTCATCCACGACCGCGACGCCCACGCCGACGTGCTGCGGATCCTGAAGGAGGAGGGCGCCCCGGAGCGCACCGTCTTCCACTGCTACTCCGGTGACGCCGAGATGGCCCGGATCTGCGCCCGCGAGGGCTACTTCATGTCCTTCGCCGGCAACGTCACCTTCAAGAACGCCCAGAACCTGCGGGACGCCCTCGCCGTCGCCCCGCCGGAGCTGGTCCTGGTGGAGACCGACGCGCCGTTCCTCACCCCGGCGCCGTACCGCGGACGGCCGAACGCGCCGTATCTCGTTCCGGTCACGGTCCGCGCGATGGCCGCCGTGCGCGGCACCGACGAGGACACGCTGGCGACGGCCCTGGCCGCGAACACCGCCCGCGCCTTCGACTACTGACGGTCATCCCCGCCTCGCGGGTGGCGACGGTACGTAGTCGCGCCGCTTTGGAGAGTGACCGGCGCTCCGCTAGGTTCTGGGGGCCCGATCCGGACCCCTCTGGCCCTCTGGAGCGTGTCGGCCGTGAGCAAGTCGCAGTACGAGACGTATGAGGCGTACGGCCTCGGCGCCGCACCGCCCGGCGCACCCGGCGGCGCGCTGCCGGTCCGGTACGACGTGGAGCCGGCGGCGCACGCGCGGGCGGGCGAGCCGGTCCTGCCACGGCAGGGCGCGGGCGCCCCGCCGCCGGCGGAGGAGGCACGCGAGCACCGCGACCACGGCTCGGCAGACCTCCCGGTGGACGGTGACGGCGGGGAACCGGACGGGCGGGCCGCGCGCCGGCGCAAGGTCCGCGGTGGGGAGCGCCCGGAATCCGCCGTGCGCCGTCTGCTGCCGCAGGCGCTCGTGGTGGCCTTCCTCGCCGGCGGCACCACCGCCTTCGTCGCCAAGGACAAGGCGATCGAGCTGAGCGTCGACGGCAACCGGCGCACCCTGCACACCTTCGCCGACGACGTGGGCGAGCTGCTCGCCGAGGAGGGCGTACGGGTGGGAGCGCACGACATGGTCGCGCCCGCCCCCGGCACGGAACTCACCAGCGGCGACGAGGTCGCGGTGCGCTACGGCCGCCCCCTGTGGCTCACCCTGGACGGCCACCGGCAGCAGGTGTGGACGACGGCGCACACCGTGGCCGGCGCACTGGAGCAGCTGGGGGTGCGCGCCGAGGGCGCCTATCTGTCGGCCTCCCGCTCCCGGCGCATCTCACGCGCCGGGCTCGCGCTCGACGTACGCACCGAGCGCGCCGTCACCGTCATGGCGGACGGCCGGACCCGGACCGTCCGCACCAACGCGGCCACCGTCCGGGAGGTGGTCGAGGAGGCCGGGGTCATCCTGCGCGGCCAGGACACCCTCTCCGTCCCGGGGGACAGCTTCCCGCGCGACGGACAGACCGTGACCGTGCTGCGGGTGACCGGCCGGCGGGAGGTCCACGAGGAGCCGATCCCGTTCCCGGCCGTACGGATCACCGACCGCACGCTCTTCCAGGGCACCGAGGTCGTCACCCAGCCCGGCCGGCCCGGACTGCGCCGCACCGTCTACTACGTGCGCACCGTCAACGGGGTCCGGCAGCGCCCGCGCCCGGAGAGCACCGAGCTGGTGCGCGCGCCCCGCACCCAGGTGGTGAAGGTCGGCACCCGGCCGCGGCCCGCCTCCGTGCACGACACGGGCCCCCTCGACTGGCACGCCCTCGCCGTCTGCGAGTCCGGCGCCCGCCCGGACGCCGTCGACCCCTCGGGCACCTACGGCGGCCTCTACCAGTTCGACACCCGCACCTGGCACAGCCTCGGCGGCAAGGGCCGGCCCCAGGACGCCTCCCCGGAGGAACAGACGTACCGCGCGAAGAAGCTGTACGTGCAGCGGGGGGCGAGCCCGTGGCCGCACTGCGGCGCGAGGCTGCGGGGGTAGCCCCCCGGCCCGCCGCTCGCGCCTCCCCCGGCACCCCGGCCCCCCGCACCCCCGTACCCTTGTCCCGTGACCAGCCCCACCCCCGACGCCCTCCTCGGCCCGGCCGACATCCGTGAGCTCGCGGCAGCGCTCGGTGTCCGCCCCACCAAGCAGCGCGGCCAGAACTTCGTGATCGACGCCAACACCGTCCGCCGGATCGTCCGCACCGCCGACGTCCGCCCCGACGACGTGGTGGTGGAGGTCGGCCCCGGGCTCGGCTCGCTCACCCTCGCGCTGCTGGAGGTCGCCGACCGGGTCACCGCCGTCGAGATCGACGACGTACTCGCCGCGGCTCTCCCCGCGACCATCACCGCGCGCATGCCGGAACGCGCCGACCGGTTCGCGCTGGTCCACTCCGACGCGATGCACGTCACCGAGCTGCCCGGCCCCGCGCCGACGGCCCTGGTGGCGAACCTGCCGTACAACGTGGCCGTGCCGGTGCTGCTGCACATGCTCGACACCTTCCCGAGCATCGAGCGGACGCTGGTGATGGTGCAGTCCGAGGTCGCCGACCGGCTCGCCGCCGGGCCCGGGAACAAGGTGTACGGCGTGCCGTCCGTGAAGGCCAACTGGTACGCCGAGGTCAAGCGGGCCGGTGCCATCGGCCGGAACGTGTTCTGGCCGGCGCCGAACGTCGACAGCGGACTGGTGTCCCTGGTCCGGCGGACCGAGCCGATCCGGACGACCGCCTCCAAGCGGGAGGTCTTCGCGGTGGTCGACGCGGCGTTCGCCCAGCGCCGCAAGACCCTGCGGGCCGCGCTCGCCGGCTGGGCCGGCTCGGCGGCGGCGGCCGAGGCGGCCCTGGTCGCGGCCGGGGTCTCGCCGCAGGCACGCGGGGAGTCGCTGACGGTCGAGGAGTTCGCGCGGATCGCCGAACACAAGGAGAGCGGCAAGTGAGCGTCACGGTACGCGTCCCGGCCAAGGTCAACGTCCAGCTCGCGGTGGGCGCCGCCCGCCCCGACGGGTTCCACGACCTCGCCAACGTCTTCCTCGCCGTCGGCCTCTACGACGAGGTGACGGCGACCCCGGCGGCGGAACTCCGGATCACCTGCGAGGGCCCGGACGCCGGCCAGGTCCCCCTGGACCGCACCAACCTCGCCGCGCGCGCGGCGATCGCCCTCGCCGGGCGCCGGGGCATCGAGCCGGACGTGCACCTCCACATCGCCAAGGACATCCCGGTCGCCGGCGGCATGGCGGGCGGCAGCGCGGACGGCGCGGCCGCGCTGCTCGCCTGCGACACGCTGTGGGGTACGGGCGCCTCGCGCGAGGAACTCCTGGAGATCTGCGCCGAGCTGGGCAGCGATGTGCCGTTCAGCCTGGTCGGCGGGGCGGCGCTCGGCGTCGGGCGCGGTGAGCGGCTGACGGAGCTGGAGGTCGGCGGCGCCTTCCACTGGGTGTTCGCGATGGCCGGGCGCGGGCTGTCCACCCCGGCGGTGTTCCGCGAGTTCGACCGGCTGGCCGAGGGTCGTCAGATCCCGGAGCCGGTGGCGTCGGCGGACCTGCTGGCGGCGCTGGCGAAGGGTGACGCGGACGCGCTGGCCGCGACCGTCTCCAACGACCTCCAGCCGGCGGCGCTGTCCCTGTTCCCGGAGCTGGCGGACACGCTGGCGGCGGGGCGCGAGGCGGGGGCGCTGGCCGCGCTGGTCTCCGGGTCCGGCCCTACGACGGCGTTCCTCGTGCGGGACGCCGGGGCGGCGGAGAAGGTGGCCGGGGCCCTGCGGGTGTCGGGGACGTGCGGGGCGGTACGGACGGCGGCGGGGCCGGTGACGGGGGCTACGGTTCTCTGAGGCTCAGAGGTTGTCGATGGCGGTCAGGTCGATGTCGATGTCGAACGGGACGGAGACCTTCAAACGGTTGTGGTGAATTCCGGTGACCGTGTAGCTCTTGGTGACCGGATCACGCTCGTACACGTAGACGACCGGCCGCGCGTCCTCTCCCACCATCTCCACCAGCCAGAAGTGGGCGATCCCCGCAGCGGCGTACTTGCGTGGCTTGGTGTCGCGGTCGCGGGACTCCGATTCCGGCGAAACGACCTCCACGGCGAGGACGACATCGGCGGCTCGGAACGACGTCTGGCGGCGCTCGGTGACGGCCTCCGCGCGAAGCAGGGAGACGTCCGGCTCGGGCGCGTTCTTGCGATCGATGACGACGGTCATCTCGCGGCGGACCTTAAACCTCGGAGGCACTGTCCGGCGGAGGCCGCTCACCAGCAGGTCGATGACAATGCTGTGGAAATCCCGCTGCGGGCTCACGAAGACCAGGCTCCCGTCGATCAACTGGGTGTGCGGCGGGAGGTTGGGCAGGGTGAACAGGTCGTCCACGCTCCAGCCATCCGCCGGAGGCACGGGCCACCGTGAGGTCGGCTCGGCGTCGGGCGCGGCGGCCTCGGAGATCGGCTCGGCAGTCATGGTTCCTCCCATGGATGGGATCCTGCGACCTGCTTCCCCACCGTAGCGGCCCCATCCCGATCACGTCATCACAAAGAGTGACAACCCCCTCGCGCCCCGCCCCTCACCCCCGAAGCCCTACGCTAGAAGGCTGACCCACACGGTGGAGCCGCATGTCGATACCGCCCCGCGCACAGGAGTGAAATGGCCGTCAACCTGGTCAATGTCGAGAACGTCAGCAAGGTCTACGGCACCCGTGCCCTGCTGGACGGCGTCTCGCTCGGCGTGTCGGAAGGGGACCGGATCGGGGTCGTCGGACGCAACGGCGACGGGAAGACCACCCTCATCCGGATGCTCGCCAAGCTGGAGGAGGCCGACACCGGAAGGGTCACGCACTCCGGCGGGCTGCGGCTCGGCGTGCTCACCCAGCACGACTCCCTCGACCCCGCCGCCACCGTCCGCCACGAGGTGATCGGCGACATGGCCGACCACGAGTGGGCCGGCAACGCCAAGGTCAGGGACGTGCTCACCGGACTGTTCGGCGGGCTGGACCTGCCGGGCTTCCCCAAGGGGCTCGACACCGTCATCGGACCGCTCTCCGGCGGTGAGCGGCGCCGGATCGCGCTGGCCAAGCTGCTCATCGAGGAACAGGACCTGATCGTCCTGGACGAGCCCACCAACCACCTCGACGTCGAGGGCATCGCCTGGCTCGCCGAGCACCTGCGCAACCGGCGCTCGGCGCTGGTGTGCGTCACCCACGACCGCTGGTTCCTGGACCAGGTCTGCACCCGCATGTGGGACGTGCAGCGCGGTGACGTGTACGAGTACGAGGGCGGCTACTCGGACTACGTCTTCGCGCGCGCCGAGCGCGAGCGGATCGCCGCCACCGAGGAGGCCAAGCGGCAGAACCTGATCCGCAAGGAGCTGGCCTGGCTGCGGCGCGGCGCCCCCGCGCGGACCTCCAAGCCGCGCTTCCGGGTGGAGGCCGCCAACGAGCTGATCGCGGACGTGCCGCCGCCCCGGGACAGCGGCGAGCTGATGAAGTTCGCCTCCTCCCGGCTCGGCAAGACGGTCTTCGACCTGGAGGACATCACCCTCCAGGCCGGGCCGAAGGTCCTGCTCAAGCACGTCACCTGGCAGCTCGGACCGGGCGACCGGATCGGTCTGGTCGGCGTCAACGGCGCCGGGAAGACCTCGCTGCTGCGCGCCATGGCCGCCGCCGCCCGCACCGACGGCGAGGAGCAGCCCGCCGGGGGCCGGATCACCGTCGGCAGGACGGTCAAGCTGGCCTACCTCTCCCAGGAGGTCGCCGAACTCGACCCCACCTGGCGGGTGCTGGAGGCCGTGCAGGCGGTCCGGGAGCGCGTCGACCTCGGCAAGGGGCGCGAGATGACGGCCGGGCAGCTGTGCGAGACGTTCGGCTTCGGCAAGGAGAAGCAGTGGACGCCGGTCGGGGACCTCTCCGGCGGCGAGCGGCGGCGGCTCCAGCTGCTGCGGCTGCTCATGGACGAGCCCAACGTGCTCTTCCTGGACGAGCCCACCAACGACCTCGACATCGAGACCCTGACCCAGCTGGAGGACGTCCTCGACGGCTGGCCCGGCTCGATGATCGTCATCTCCCACGACCGGTTCTTCGTGGAGCGGACGACGGACCGGGTGTTCGCGCTGCTCGGCGACGGCACCCTGCGGATGCTGCCGCGCGGCATCGACGAGTACCTGGAGCGGCGCCGGCGCATGGAGGAGGCGGTCGCCGAGCGGACCGCCGCCGCGGCGCCCAAGCCGGTCACGGCGGAGAAGAGCGCCGCCGACCAGCGCGCCGCGAAGAAGGAACTCCAGAAGATCGAGCGCCAGTTGGACAAGATCTCCGAGAAGGAGTCGAAGCTGCACGCGCAGATCGCCGACAACGCCACCGACTTCGCGAAGGTGGCCGAACTGGACGCCCAGTTGCGGGACCTCGCCGGGGAGCGGGAGGAACTGGAGCTGCGCTGGCTGGAACTGGCGGAGGACGCCTGACCCTCGACCCGGCGCGCGGAGGGGGCGCGTGCGCCGGGTGAAGGGGGCGTGAAGACGCGTAACGACGGCGTCACGGGCCGGTCCTCCCTTGGGAACCGGGGAGGGCACGGCCCCCTGTGCTGTCACCGCCGGGTGATAGAAAGAGCCGTCTGAAAACCGTCTGATAAACGGCCCAGAGCCGTCCGTCGCGTGCTTCGGGGCGTGGCTAAAAATCAGTGAACGAGGGGGAAGAGCGCTGATGACCCAGCCGCCCGACCAGCCGCCGCAGAGCGGGTTCGGAGCACCGGGAGCACCACAGGAGCAGCCGCCGCGGCCGGGTGGTTTCGGCGCGCCTCGAACCCCGCCCGCCCAGGGCGGCTTCGGCGCCCCTCCGCCCCCGCAGACGCCTCCGGCGCAGGGCGGCTTCGGCGCGCCCCAGCCCCCCGCCGGGCCCCCGCAGCCCCAGCCGGGCTACGGCTACCCGCAGCCGGGCCCGTACGGCAACGCCCCGGGCCCCTACGGTCAGCCGCAGCAGGGCCCCTACGGGTACCCGCAGCAGGCTCCGCAGCAGCCGGGCCCGTACGGCGCCCCGCAGCCCGGTTACGGACAGCCGCCGCAGCCGCCGTACCCCGGCATGCCCGGGGCCGCGCCCGGCATACCCGGGGCCCCGGCCGGCGGACCGGCCTCGAAGAAGAAGACGGCGCTGGTCGTCGGGTCCGCGGTCGCCGCGCTGCTCGTCATCGGCGGCACGGTGTTCGCGGTCACCGCCGGCGGCGACGACGAGGGCGGCGGCAAGAAGCCCGTCGCCCAGGGCAGCGACGGCCCCGGGCACTCCGCCACCGCCTCGCCGACGACCTCCGGCGGCGCGGACCCGGACCACCTCAACGACGGACGCGGCCCCGGCGAGGCCAAGGTCCTCTGGTACGCGCCGCCCCCCGACGCCCCCGCCTCCGGTGCCGACGCGCCCGGCATGTGGATCGCCGGCGACACCGCGGTGAAGGCGGCCTACAAGCAGGTCTTCGCCTTCGGCGCCGCGGACGGCCGCACCGCCTGGGGGCCGGTCTCCTTCCCGCAGAAGATCTGCGCGGTCACCCCGCACAAGTCGGCCGACGACAAGATCGTCGTGGCGTACATGAGCGGTGGCGGCGAGCACGCCAAGTGCAACCAGCTCCAGCAGCTCGACCTGCGCACCGGCGAGAAGGGCTGGAGCGGCGAGGTCGCCGACGGCGGCCTGTTCGACAGCGCCCTCACCATCGAGCTGACGGTCAGCGGCAGGACGCTGATGGTGGGCCGGTCGCAGTCGGGCACGGCGTACGACATCGACAGCGGCAAGAAGCTGTACGACAAGAAGCGGTACGGCTCGGCCTGCTTCCCGGCCGCCTACGCGGGCGGCACCGACCGGCTGATCCAGGTGGCCTCCTGCGGCGTCGGCGGCTCCGACGAGCACGAGGAGCTCCAGGAGCTGGACCCGGCGAACGGCACCGTGCGCTGGACGCAGAAGCTCAAGAAGGGCTGGGAGGTCAGCCGTACCTACTCGGTCGACCCTCTCGTGGTCTATCTGACCAACCGCGAGAAGAAGACCTGGAACATCTCCGTCATCGCCGACGACGGCAAGGTCCGTTCGCAGGTCGTGGTGGACGAGAAGTTCGCCCCCCGCTGCGGCTGGGCGATCCTCGAGCGCGAGCTGCAGGGCTGCCAGGGCGTCGCGGTCGACGGCGACACGCTCTACCTGCCCACCGACGCCACCGTCAGCGCCAACGAGATCGTGGCCGTGGGCCTCGCCGACGGCAAGGAGAAGTGGCGGGTGAAGTCCCCGGGCGACCGGCCGATGTACCCGGTGAAGACCGAGGGCGGCAAGCTCATCGCGTATGTGCAGCCGTCGTACGACAGCGGCGGCCAGGTGGTGTCGGTGCCGACGTCCGGGTCCTCCCACGGCACGACCGCGCTGCTGCGCAACCCGCGGGGCGCCGCCGGTGTCGAGAACACCTTCTACGACGGGGTCCTGGACTGGTCCGGCGGTCGGCTGTTCATCTCCTCGGGCCGGCTGTCCGGCGACGACGACTCCAAGGAGAAGCTGATCATGGCCTTCGGCGACTGAGCCGGGCGCCGGCTCCCGACTTCCCGCGTCCCCTTTTGCCGTCCGCCCGCAGAGCGTCACCGAGGTACCCGTCGCCATGACCCAGCCGCCCCCGCCACCGCCCCACCAGCCCCCGCAGCCGGGCTACGGTTATCCGCCGCAGCCCCCGCAGCCGGGTTACGGCTACCCGCCGCCCCCGTCGCCCCCGCCGGCGCCCGGTTACGGCCCGCCCGGCGCGCAGCCGAACCCGTACGCCCAGCAGCCGCCGGCCCCGCCGGCCCAGCCCCCGGCGTACGCTCCCCAGCCGCCCGCCGGGTACGCCCCCCAGCCGAACAACCCCTACGCCCAGCCCGCCCCGCCCGTGCCGGGCCCGCAGCCGGGCTACGGCTATCCGGGCCCGGGGCAGCCGCCGACCGCGCCGATGACGCCCCGGCCGGTGCCGGGCGGCGGCCGGCGGAACACCACCCTGTTCATCGTGGTGGCGGCGGTCGTCGCCATCGCGCTGATCGTCGGCGGCGGCATCTGGTACGCCGGTTCCGCCGGGGACGACGGCCACTCCCACGACCCCGTCTCCTCCGCCGGCCAGACCGGCTCCGCGGGCGGCGGCTCCGGCGGCCCGGTGAGCGGGGGCGGCGGCAAGGAGAAGGTGCCGGCCGACCCGGCCGCCAAGGTGCTGTTCAAGGTGGAGCTGCCCACGACGGACGACACGGTCGTCACCTCCGGCTCCTGGCTGACCGACACGGTGTACGCCAAGAGCGGCATCGCGGAGATCAACGGCTACGACCCGGTCCGGGGCACCCGGCTGTGGACGGTCAAGCTGCCCGGCCCGATCTGCGCGGCCAGCGACCATGTGAACGAGGACGGCCGGACGGCGGTCACCTTCCAGCCGAAGATGCCCGCGAAGGGCTCCTCCGAGGGGTGCAGCCAGGTCGCCGCGATCGACCTCGCCGCGGGCAAGCGGCTGTGGACGAAGTCGGTCAACTCCGGTGACTACCCGGTCACCTTCGAGAATGTGACGGTCGCCCAGCACACGGTCGCGCTCGGCAGCACCGACGGCGGTGCCGCGTTCGACATCGACTCCGGCAAGGTGCTGTGGCAGCCCAAGGCGGGCGACTCCTGCTCCGACGACGGATACGGCGGCGGCGCCCGGCTGGTCGCGGTGCGCAAGTGCGGCGTGTCCGACAGCCGGAAGCTGCACATCCAGAACATCGACCCGAAGACCGGCAAGGTGATCTCCGAGTACACGATGCCCGACGGCGTCGAGTACGCGTCCGTCGTCTCCACCGACCCCCTCGTGGTCGCCGCCGACGTCGGCGACGCCGCGGGCGACGGCAGCGGTGTCTCGGACTACTTCTCCATCGACGGCAGGACCGGCGCGCTGCTCGCCCGGATCGCCGCGCCCAGCGACACCTACGGGGGCCGTTGCGACGGCATCACCCGAGTCGAGGGCTGCAACCAGGTCGTCGCCGGCAACGGCAGGCTGTACCTGATGACCGAGTCGCACGACGGCCAGGCCCAGTACAGCAGGACGAACGAGATCGTCGCCTTCGACCTGCGCACCGGCAAGCCGACCGGGCAGCGCGCCGAGGCCGGCGACGGCTACACGCTCTCCCCGCTGCGCATGGACGGCGGCAACCTGCTGGCCTACAACGCGCCGCCGTACAACAAGGGCGGCCAGGTCGTCAGCATCGACGGCGGCACCTTCAAGGTGACCAAGCTGCTGGAGAACCCCGCCGAGCGCAGCGTGCACACGGCGGAGACCAGCCTGCTGCCCGAGTACGCCGAGGTGCTCTTCGGCAAGGGCCGCCTGTACATGTCGGCCCAGTTCGCCCACAAGCGCAACCGGACGTACGACCAGGAGTACCTGGTGATGGCGTTCGGCACGGACGGCTGACCGGCCGCCGGCGCCCTCGCCGGACTCGCCCGAACGAGTGAACTGCCCAGTGGTGCCCCGGATTTCATCGATCCGGGGCACTTCTCTTCTGGAGGGGCAGCGCGACGTCGAACAAGCGTGTAGCTTCCGGGGGCATGAAGCGCGGGGGGTGCCGGGGGGACTGGGGGGTTGCTCAATGGGAGTGCGGCTCGTGGTCGTCGACGACCATCGCCTGCTCGCGGAGGCGCTGGCGTCGGCGCTCAAGCTGCGCGGGCACCGGGTGGTCGCCGCGGCGGCACCGGCCGCGGGCGCGGCGGACCTGGTGATCGCGCGGGCACCCGAGGTGTGCCTGCTGGGGACGGCGGCTCCGGCCGAGCCGGGCGCCTTCGACCCGGTGGTCAAGATCAAGCGGGAGCGTCCGCAGGTGGCGGTGGTGGTGCTCGGCCCGGTGCCGTCGCCGCGCGGCATCGCGGCGGCCTTCGCGGCGGGCGCGTCGGGGTACGTACGGCACGACGAGCGGATCGAGGGCGTCGAGCGGGCCATGACGAAGGCCCGCGCCGGGGAGGCGGCCGTCGCCCCGCAGCTGCTCCAGGGCGCGTTCGCGGAGCTGCTGAACCCGGCCGCGCAGCCCGACGACGAGGCCCAGCGGCTGCTGGAGATGCTGACGCCGCGCGAGGTGGAGGTGCTGATCCGGGTGGCCGACGGCGAGGACACCCGTCTGATCGCGGCGGGCATGGGCATCGCCCCCAGCACGGCCCGCACCCACGTCCAGCGGGTCCTGATGAAACTGGGCGTCGGCTCCCGCCTGGAGGCAGCGGCCCTGGCCGCCCGCACGGGCTTGCTGGAACGGGCCGGGCCACGTCGGAACACGGGCCCGGCTTAGGCGTCCGGAGGGGCGCGCTACTCCGTCCGGTCGTCCTCCGGGGGCAGCACCGTGGGCCGCAGCTTCAGCCACGCCAGGAAGAAGATCCCCAGCAGCAGCATGCCGATCCCGGTCCACAGGTTGATGTTGACGCCCTCGGCCTTGTCGATCGCGGCCTGGGAGTCGGTGATCCCGGTGAGGGTGACGATGACGCCGTAGACCACGAACAGCCCGCCGATGATGCGGCGCAGGTCGAAGATGCGGGCCGCCGTCGCGGACTTGGTCTCCAGCTCGGAGACCTCCCGCTGGACGTCCTGCTCGGTGTAGTGCTCCGGACGGTGCTCAGGATGCTCGGTCATGGTTTCCTCGATCCTCCCGCGTCAGAACGAGAACGGGATGTAGCAGGCGGCGGCCAGGACGACCGCGCCCCAGCCCAGCAGGGCCGGCTTGCGGTACCACGCGTCGTCGCCCTCGGCGGGCGGCTCGGACATGCCGGGGGAGCGGGTGCCGTAGACCAGGCCCTGGAGCTCCTCCGCCGGCTTCGGCTTGGTGAACAGGGACACCGCGATCATCACGACCGCGCCGGCGACGAACCCCGCGATGGCGGAGACGAAGTTGGCGCCCTGGTCGGAGGGGATGGAGATGACGCCCTTCTTGTAGAAGACGAAGTAGTTGATCATCGCCGCGGTGGTGCCGGCGAGCAGGCCCCAGAAGCCGGACTTGGCGGACGCGCGCTTCCAGAACATGCCGACGATGAAGACGACGAACATCGGCACGTTGAAGAAGGAGAACAGCGTCTGGAGGTAGCTCATGATGTTCGAGAACGAGGACGCCAGGAACGCCGTGCCGACGGAGGCGCAGACGCCGATCACGGTGATCAGCCGGCCGAACCGCACGTAGTACTCGTCCTCGCGGCCCCGCACCACGTACTTGGCCCAGATGTCGTTGGTGAACACCGTGTTGAACGACGACACGTTCGCCGCCATGCCCGCCATGAAGGCCGCCAGCAGACCGGTGACGGCGATGCCGAGCACGCCGTTGGGCAGCAGTTCCTGCATCAGGTAGGGGATGGCGTCGTTGTACTCGAGCCCGGACTTCTCGCTGCCGATGTTCGGCACGAGCGCGGCGGCGACCAGGCCGGGGATCATCACCAGGAAGACGATGAAGATCTTCGGGAAGGCGGCGATGAGCGGGGTGCGCTGCCCGGCGGAGAGGTTCTTCGCGGACAGGGCGCGCTGCACCTCCGCGAAGTTGGTCGTCCAGTAGCCGAAGGAGAGCACGAAGCCGAGGCCGAGGACGATGGTGAGCCAGTTGGCGCCGAGCGGGTTGGCCTCGCCGATGCCGGTGCCGCCCCAGGCGGTGGTGAAGTCGGCGCCGTGCTGCGCGGTGAGCTTGTCGGTCAGTCCGTCCCAGCCGCCGGCCTTCTTCAGGCCGAGCACGGTGATGGGGATGAGCGCGGCGAGGATCACGAAGAACTGGAGCACCTCGTTGTAGATCGCCGAGGACAGGCCGCCCAGGGTGATGTAACCGAGCACCAGGGCGCCGGCGACGACGATGGCGACCCACTGCGGCCAGCCGAGCAGCGCCTCGACGACGAGCGCGAGGGCGTAGAGGTTGACGCCGGCGATGAGCACCGCGGCGAACGCGAAGAGGGCGGAGCTGAGCAGGTGGGCGGCCTTGTCGAAGCGCAGCAGCAGGAACTCGGGGACCGAGCGGACCTTGCTGCCGTAGTAGAAGGGCATCATCACCAGGCCGAGGAAAACCATGGCGGGGATGGCGCCGATCCAGTACCAGTGGACGGTGTAGGCGCCGTACTGGGCGCTGTTGGCCGCCATGCCCAGGATCTCGGTGGCCGCCAGGTTCGCCGAGATGAAGGCGAGGCCGGTGATCCAGGCGGGCAGCGAGCGTCCGGAGAGGAAGAAGTCGAGGCTGGTCTTGACGGAGCGGCGGGCGGCGAGACCGATGCCGAGGACGACGACGAAGTAGATCGCCAGGATCGTGTAGTCCAGCCAGTTGGTGGGGAGCCGTAGCTCCGCCGCCAGGGAGGTGGGGGCGTATGTGGGGGTTTGCATGAGCACTCGCTTCGTTGCGCGAACTGATCCAAGCGGAACCTACGCCGCCGTGTTCGTTATTTGAACACTTTGACTGGTGTTCTTTGTTTGATTGTGATCGAGCGCGAGGGTGTCGAGTTGTGGTCTGTTATGTTTGATTGTGTTGAGTGATGGAGTGAGGGTGTGGAGGAGTCCGGCGTGAAGAAGACCCCGACCCGGCTTGCCGACGGTCGTGAGCTGATCTACTACGACCTTCGGGACGACACCGTGCGCGACGCGGCCGACCGGCGTCCCCTGGACCGTACGGTCACCACGTCCGAGATCCGCCGCGACCCGCTGCTCGGCGACGCCGTCGCCATCGCCTCGCACCGCCAGGGCCGCACCTACCACCCGCCGGCCGACGAGTGCCCCCTGTGCCCCACGCACGGCGACCGGCTCAGCGAGATCCCGGACTCCTCGTACGACGTGGTGGTCTTCGAGAACCGCTTCCCCTCCCTCGCCGGCGACTCCGGCCGCTGCGAGGTCGTCTGCTTCACCCCCGACCACGACGCCTCCTTCGCCGACCTCACTCCGGAGCAGGCCCGCCTGGTGCTGGACGCGTGGACGGACCGCACCGCGGAGCTGTCCCATCTGCCCTCCGTCGAGCAGGTGTTCTGCTTCGAGAACCGCGGTGCCGAGATCGGCGTGACCCTGGGCCACCCGCACGGGCAGATCTACGCCTACCCCTTCACCACCCCGCGCACGGCGCTGATGCTCCGCTCGCTCGCCGCGCACAAGGAGGCCACCGGCGGGGAGAACCTGTTCGACGCGGTCCTGGAACGCGAACTGGCCGACGAGCGGGTCGTCCTGGAGGGTGAACACTGGGTGGCCTTCGTGCCGTACGCGGCCCACTGGCCGTACGAGGTCCACCTGTACCCCAGGCGCCGGGTGCCCGACCTGCTCGCGCTGGACGAGGCGGCCCGCACAGAGTTCCCCCAGGTGTATCTGGAACTCTTGAAGCGGTTCGACCGGATCTTCGGCGAAGGCGAGCCTCCGACGCCGTACATCGCGGCCTGGCACCAGGCCCCGTTCGGCACGCTGGAGGAGTTCGACGGTGTGACGCGCGACGACTTCGCGCTCCACCTCGAGCTTTTCACCATCCGCCGCACTTCCGGCAAACTGAAGTTTCTCGCGGGTTCCGAGTCCGGCATGAGCGTGTTCATCAACGACGTGCCGCCGGAGCGCGCGGCCGAGCGACTGCGAGAGGTAGCGAGTTCATGAAGTACCTGGTGACGGGTGGCGCCGGATATGTCGGCAGTGTCGTGGCCCAGCACCTGCTGGAGGCCGGGCACGAGGTCACCGTCCTCGACAACCTCTCCACCGGCTTCCGCGCCGGGGTGCCCGCCGGGGCCGCCTTCATCGAGGGCGACATCCGCGACGCCGCCAAGTGGCTCGACCCCTCCTTCGACGGCGTGCTGCACTTCGCGGCGTTCTCGCAGGTCGGCGAGTCGGTGCTGAAGCCGGAGAAGTACTGGGACAACAACGTCGGCGGCAGCATGGCGCTGCTCGCCGCGATGCGCGAGGCCGGCGTGCGCAAGCTGGTGTTCTCCTCCACCGCGGCGACCTACGGCGAGCCCGAGCAGACCCCCATCCGGGAGACCGCCCCGACGCGGCCCACCAGCCCCTACGGCGCCTCCAAGCTCGCCGTCGACCACATGATCACCGGCGAGGCGCACGCCCACGGCCTGGCCGCGGTCTCCCTGCGCTACTTCAACGTGGCCGGCGCCTACGGCGCGTACGGAGAGCGCCACGACCCCGAGTCGCACCTGATCCCGCTGGTCCTCCAGGTCGCCCAGGGCCGCCGCGAGGCCATCTCGGTCTACGGCGACGACTACCCGACCCCCGACGGCACCTGCGTGCGCGACTACATCCACGTGGCGGACCTGGCCGAGGCCCACCTGCTGGCCCTGGGCGCAGCCGCCCCCGGCGAGCACCTGATCTGCAACCTCGGCAACGGCAACGGCTTCTCCGTGCGCGAGGTCATCGAGACCGTCCGCGAGGTCACCGGCCACCCGATCCCCGAGGTGACCGCGGAGCGCCGCGGCGGCGACCCGGCGGTCCTGGTGGCCTCCGCGGACACCGCCCGCGAGAAGCTGGGCTGGAACCCGACCCGCGCGGATCTCGCGGGCATCGTCGCGGACGCGTGGGAGTTCGCGCAGAGCATCACAAGGGAGCACTAGTGGGGGCACAGCAGGTCGCGGACCGCTTCGCGGAGCTGTACGGGGCGGGTCCGGAGGGCGTCTGGGCGGCGCCGGGCCGGGTCAACCTGATCGGCGAGCACACCGACTACAACGACGGCTTCGTCATGCCGTTCGCCCTGCCGCACCAGGTGGTCGCGGCGGTCTCCCGCCGCACCGACGGCGTCCTGCGCCTGCACTCGGCGGACATCGGGGGCGATATCACCGAGCTGCGCCTGGACGACCTCGCGCCCGGCGGCGACCACGACTGGACGGCCTACCCGGCGGGCGTGGTCTGGGCGCTGCGCGAGGCGGGTCACGAGATCACCGGCGCCGACGTCCACCTGGCGTCCACGGTCCCGACGGGCGCGGGCCTGTCCTCCTCCGCCGCCCTGGAGGTGGTGATCGCGCTCGCCCTGAACGACCTGTACGACCTGGGCCTGAAGGGCTGGCGGCTGGCCCGGCTGTGCCAGCGCGCCGAGAACGTCTACGTCGGCGCGCCCACCGGCATCATGGACCAGACGGCGTCGGCCTGCTGCGAGGCCGGCCACGCGCTGTTCCTGGACACCCGTGACCTGTCCCAGCAGCAGATCCCCTTCGACCTCGCGGCGCAGGGCCTGCGCCTGCTGGTGGTGGACACCCAGGTCAAGCACGCGCACAGCGGCGGCGAGTACGGCAAGCGCCGGGCCGGCTGCGAGAAGGGCGCGGCCCTGCTCGGCGTCGACGCCCTGCGCGACATCCCGTACGACGGCCTGGACGCTGCCCTCGCCCGCCTCGGCGACGAGGAGGAGGTCGTCCGCCTGGTCCGCCACGTCGTGACGGAGAACGAGCGGGTCGAACGCACGGTCGCCCTGCTGCGGTCCGGCGACCCCCGCGCCATCGGCCCGGTCCTCACCGAGGGCCACGCCTCCCTGCGCGACGACTTCCGCATCTCCTGCCCGGAGCTGGACCTGGTGGTCGACACCGCGCTGGTCGGCGGCGCCCTCGGCGCCCGGATGACCGGCGGCGGCTTCGGCGGCTCGGCGATCGTCCTCGCGGAGGCCGCGGACGTCGAGACGCTGACGAAGTCCGTCGAGGAGGCGTTCGCCGCGGCGGGCCTCACCGCGCCCCGCGTCTTCGAGGCGGTTCCGTCGGCGGGTGCCCGGCGGCTCGTCTGACCCGCCGTCAGCGCAGGCGCTTGGTCAGGGTGTACTCCGTGATCCCCGGCGGGTAGTCGGGGATCACGCACACCACCTCGTAGCCCTGTCTGCGGTAGAAGGCGGGGGCCTGGAAGTCCCAGGTCTCCAGGCGGGCGGCGGTGCAGCCGCGGGCGGCGGCCAGCCGTTCCGCCTCGGCGAGCAGGCGGGAGCCGAGGCCCGCGCCGCGGTGCCGGGTGTCGACCCACAGGTAGGTGACGTGCAGCCAGGTCGTCCAGGTGTGGCCGACCAGCCCGCCCGCCAGGTCCCCGGCGGCGTCCAGCCCCCACACGTGCAGCGGGGCCTCGCGTTCGCCGGGGGTGCCGCGCAGCGCGGCCAGCACCGGGGACGCCGCCGTGTTGGTGTCCCGCAAGCGTGAGCGGAGCAGATCGCGTCGCGCCTTGTCGACTTCCGTCTCGATACGAAACATGCGGCACACCATAAACGTGCCGGAGGGTCAGTTCTGCAAATCTCCTTCCGCTGCGTGCCCGCATCCGTACTCTGTGGAACAGCACCGGTGGGGGCCGGTGCCGCTCAGGGGGCGAGACACGCGGGTACGGCGCCCGCGGTCGGGGGTGGCAGTCTTCGCGACGGCGGCGGCCGTGCGGCGTCTCGCCCCTGTCCGCCGGTGTTCGTGCCCGTGCCCGTCGTCGTTCTGCGGACATTCTCCGGGTACGTCCCGGAAGCCGGCTCATTCCGGAGCTTTCCGGACCTTGGACATCCCCGGCTCCACGCGGAGCCCGGGGAAGGGGGTTACGTGGTTCGTATCCGAGTCCTGGTCGTCGACGACCACCGCATCTTCGCCGAGTCGCTGGCCGCCGCCCTGGCCGCCGAACCGGACGTCGACGTCTTCGCGGCCGGCAGCGGCCCGGCCGCGCTGCGCTGCCTGGAGCGGGCGGCCGGCGAGGGCCGCCGCTACGACGTGCTGCTGGTCGACGCCGACCTCGGCGGCCCCCCGCCCGGCGCCCGTCCGGCCGTACCGGTGCGGGACGGCAACGAGGAGGGCCTGGTCGACGGCATCTCCCTGGTCGCCGGGGTGCGCACCGCCCAGCCCGGCGTGCGCACCGTCGTCCTCGCCGACAAGGACGACCCGCGCCGCGCGGCCCTCGCCCTCCAGGCCGGCGCCTCCGGCTGGGTCGCCAAGGACTGTTCGCTGTCCCGGCTGCTGACGGTGATACGGGGCGTGCTGCGCGACGAGACGCATCTGCCGCCCGCGCTGCTCACCGGGGTGCTCAAGGAGCTGACGGCGGCCCGCCGGCACCGCACGGAGAGCGAGCGGCTGGTGGAGTCCCTCACCCCCAGGGAGCGGGAGGTGCTGCGCTGCATGGTCGCCGGGCTGGGCCGCAAGGCCGTCGCCGAGCGGCTGTTCCTCTCCCCGCACACCGTCCGCACCCATATGCAGAACGTCCTCGGCAAGCTGGGCGTCCACTCCACGCTGGCGGCCGTCGCGCTGGCCCGGCGGGCCGGGGTGGGGCCGGTGGACCTAGCCGGGGATGTTGTCGAACGGGGCGGTCAGCTGGCGTAGCAGCCCGGCCAGTTCGGCGCGCTGGGCGCGGGACAGCTCGGCGAGGATCGCCCGCTCCTGCTCCAGCAGCCCCGCCAGCGCCTGGTCCGCGCGGTCCCGGCCCTCGTCGGTCAGCCGGACCAGCACGCCCCGCCGGTCGCTGGGGTCGGGCAGCCGCTCCACCAGGCCCTTCTTCGCCAGCCGGTCGATGCGGTTGGTCATCGTGCCCGAGGTGACCAGGGTCTGCGTCAGCAGCTGGCCGGGGGAGAGCTGGTAGGGCGTGCCCGCGCGGCGCAGCGCGGTCAGCACGTCGAACTCCCAGGGCTCCAGCTGGTGCTCGGAGAAGGCGAGCCGGCGGGCGCGGTCCAGATGCCGGGCGAGCCGGCTCACCCGGCTCAGCACTTCCAGCGGCTCCACGTCGAGGTCCGGGCGCTCCCGGCGCCACGCTGCGACCAGCCGATCGACCTCGTCCTCCATGGAGATCAGTGTAGTGGTTGTGTCGACATGAAGTCTCTTGATATCGAGCCTCTTGATGTAGAGATAAGTTGCGAGGGACAGTGGACCCATGACCACACCCCGCTGGGACCCCGCCCAGTACCTCCGCCACGCCGGCCACCGCACCCGCCCCTTCACCGACCTCCTTGCGCGCGTCCCGGACCCGACCCGCGACCGGCCCCGCGTCGCCGACCTCGGCTGCGGCCCCGGCAACGTCACCGCCCTGCTCGCCGAACGATGGCCCACCGCCCGCATCACCGGCTACGACAACTCCCCCGAGATGCTCGACCGGGCCCGCACCGGACACCAGGGGCCCACGCCGGGCGGCGGCCGGCTCGACTTCGCCCACGCCGACGTGACGACCTGGACGCCCGGGGAGCCGTACGACCTGATCGTCTCCAACGCCACCCTGCAGTGGGTGCCGGGCCACGCCGACCGGTTCGCCGACTGGATCAGCGCCCTCACCCCCGGCGGCACCCTCGCCTTCCAGGTCCCCGACAACCTCGACGCCCCGCTGCACACCCTGCTGCGCGACCTCGTCACCGCACCCCGCTGGCGCTCCCGCCTCGCCGGCGCCGTACGCGCCACCGACTCCGTGCACACCCCCGGCTTCTACCTGGACCGCCTCGCCCGCCTGGGCTGCGCGGCCGACGTGTGGCAGACCACCTACCAGCACGTCCTCCACGGCGAGGACCCGGTGCTCGACTGGGCGAAGGGCACCGCGCTGCGCCCCGCCCTGACCGCCCTCGCCGACGACCCCGAGGCCCGCGAAGCCTTCCTCACCGAGTACCGGACCCTCCTGCGCACCGCCTACCCACCCGCCCCCTACGGCACGGTCCTGCCCTTCCGCCGCCTCTTCACGGTCGCGGTCAAGCCGTAGCCGCCGGCCGGCGGCTCAGTCGCGCGGTGGGCGTGAGGCGAGCGTGCGCCACTCGTCCTCCAGGACGCCGAACACCTCGGAGTCCCGCCAGCCGTCCCGGATCAACGCGGTATGACGATGGCGCCCCTCCCACGTCATGCCGAGCTTCCCCAGTACCCGGGCCGATCCGAGGTTTCGCGGGTCGCAGGTGGCATAGACGCGGTGCAGTCCGAGATCCTCGAACCCCCGCACCAGCAGCGCCTTGCCGATGGCCGTGCCGACGCCCTGGCCCCAGACCCGGGGATGCACGGCATAGGTGATCTCCCCTTGACGCTGTTCCCGGCTCCGGACGCGCAGCTCTCCCATGCCGACCGCCTCACCCCCGACACGCGCCACATAGGCGAACCGTCGCTGAGGCGACTCGGACCAGGCCTGCACCGCGGTCGCCACGAACGCGCGGGTCTGCTCCTCGGTGTTCGGCCCCCAGGTCTGGAAACGGCAGACCTGGGGGAGGGAGGCCCAGGAATGGACGGCCCGCCAGTCCGCGAGTTCGACCCTGCTCAGGATCACCGGTATGTCCGTCACGCGATGATCCCGCCCTACGCCTTGCGGTGACCTATCAGCCGCGGCTTCGGCTCCAGGCCGTCCAGGCCGTGCCAGGCCAGGTTCACCAGGTGCGCCGCCACCTCCGCCTTCTTCGGCCGGCGCACGTCCAGCCACCACTGCCCGGTCAGCGCCACCATGCCGACCAGCGCCTGGGCGTAGAGCGGGGCGAGCTTCGGATCGAAGCCCCGCGACTTGAACTCGCGGCCCAGGATGTCCTCCACCTGGGTGGCGATGTCGGAGATCAGGGACGCGAAGGACCCCGTGGACTGCGGGATGGGCGAGTCGCGGACCAGGATGCGGAACCCGTCCGTGTACTCCTCGATGTAGTCCAGCAGCGCGAACGCCGCCTGCTCGCACAGCTCACGCGGATGGCCGGCGGTCAGCGAACTGGTGACCATGTCCAGCAGACGGCGCATCTCCCGGTCCACCACCACCGCGTACAGCCCCTCCTTCCCGCCGAAGTGCTCGTACACCACCGGCTTGGACACCCCGGCCTTCGCCGCGATCTCCTCCACCGACGTGCCCTCGAAGCCCTTCGCCGCGAAAAGGGTGCGACCGATCTCCAGCAGCTGCTGGCGGCGCTCGGCACCGGTCATACGGGTCCGGCGGGTCCGCCGCTGCTTGTCGTTGCCTGAAGTGCTGCTGGAGTCGGTCGCCACGGCGTCAATCATGCCGCCTCGGCGGTTTCCCTCCGGCGCCGGGAGCCGCCGTCGTCGGTGTTCCGCCGCGAATCGATACGCGAGCGTGACGGCCAGCGCACGTCATACGCCCAGCCCAGCCGCTCGAACCAGCGGATGAACCGCGCCGAGGAGTCCAGCTGGCCGCGCATCACCCCGTGCCGCGCCGAGGTCGGGTCGGCGTGGTGCAGGTTGTGCCAGGACTCGCCGCAGGACAGGATCGCCAGCCACCACACGTTGCCCGAACGGTCCCGCGACTTGAACGGCCGCTTGCCCACCGCGTGGCAGATCGAGTTGATCGACCACGTCACATGGTGCAACAGCGCCACCCGGACGAGTGAACCCCAGAAGAACGCGGTGAACGCGCCCCACCACGACATCGTCACCAGACCGCCGATCAGCGGCGGCAGCAGCAGCGACACCAGCGTCCACATCACGAACTGCCGGGAGATCGCCCGCATGGCCGGGTCCTTGATCAGATCCGGCGCGTACTTCTCCTGCGGGGTCTGCTCCTCGTCGAACATCCAGCCGATGTGCGCCCACCACAGGCCCTTCATCAGCGCCGGAACCGTCTCCCCGAACCGCCACGGAGAATGCGGATCGCCCTCGGCGTCGGAGAACCTGTGATGCTTGCGGTGATCGGCCACCCACCGCACCAGCGGACCCTCCACCGCCAGCGACCCCATGATCGCCAGCGCGATCCGCAGCGGCCGCTTCGCCTTGAACGAGCCATGGGTGAAGTACCGGTGGAAACCGATCGTGATCCCGTGGCAGCCGAGGAAGTAGAAGAACACCAGCAGGCCCAGATCGAGCCAGCTCACCCCCCATCCCCAGGCCAGCGGCACGGCCGCCACCAGCGCCAGGAACGGCACGGTGATGAAGAGCAGCAGCGTGATCTGCTCGATCGAACGCTTCTGCTCACCGCCCAGCGTGGCGGAAGGAACAGCTGTGTCGGTGGCCTCACGGGCCTCTGCGATCACATCGGAGCTTGAGGTCATACGCGTCCCCTGTGGGGTCGAGAATCGAGTCGGATTGCCGGGGCCGCCGGGACCGGACGGGACTCGACGGTACTTCCCTACGGTTCCGTAACCTACGGCATCGTAAGTATGTCAGCGCGTCATGCTGCGGCAAGAGCCCCAGACCCTGCGCGTCCACATCGCCACCTATCCTTGGAACCGGTCGGACAGCGCGGTCCGCTGAAGTTTCCTTCCCGGACGCCACGGCCCGTATGCGGCGCCCCGCCGCGCGCGGTGGCCGGCCGGGTTCCCCGCCAGCCGAGCTTCAACACTGCAAGGAGCCGCAACCTGTGAGCAGTGCCGACGACCAGACCACCACAACCAGCAGCGAGCTGCGCGCCGACATCCGCCGGCTGGGCGACCTCCTGGGCGAGACCCTCGTCCGGCAGGAGGGCCCCGAACTCCTCGAACTGGTCGAGAAGGTCCGCCGCCTCACCCGCGAGGACGGCGAAGCCGCCGCCGAGCTGCTGCGTGGCACCGAACTGGAGACCGCGGCCAAGCTGGTCCGCGCCTTCTCCACCTACTTCCACCTCGCCAACGTCACCGAGCAGGTGCACCGCGGCCGCGAGCTGCGCGCCCGCCGTGCCGCCGAGGGCGGCCTGCTCTCCCGCACCGCCGACCGGCTCAAGGACGCCGACCCCGAGCACCTGCGCCAGACCGTGCAGAACCTCAACGTCCGCCCGGTCTTCACCGCCCACCCCACCGAGGCCGCCCGCCGGTCCGTCCTCAACAAGCTGCGGCGCATCGCGGCCCTCCTGGACACCCCCGTCTTCGACACCGACCGCCGCCGCCACGACGTCCGCCTCGCCGAGAACATCGACCTCGTCTGGCAGACCGACGAGCTGCGCGTCGTACGCCCCGAACCCGCCGACGAGGCCCGCAACGCCATCTACTACCTGGACGAACTCCACGCCGGCGCCGTCGGCGACGTCCTGGAGGACCTCACCGCGGAACTCGAGCGCGTCGGCGTCAAGCTCCCCGACGACACCCGCCCGCTCACCTTCGGCACCTGGATCGGCGGCGACCGCGACGGCAACCCCAACGTCACCCCCCAGGTCACCTGGGACATCCTCATCCTCCAGCACGAACACGGCATCAACGACGCCCTGGAGACGATCGACGAACTGCGCGGCCTGCTCTCCAACTCCATCCGCTACACCGGAGCCACCCAGGAGCTGCTCGACTCCCTCCAGAAGGACCTGGAGCTGCTCCCCGAGATCAGCCCCCGCTACAAGCGCCTCAACGCCGAGGAGCCCTACCGGCTCAAGGCCACCTGCATCCGGCAGAAGCTGGTCAACACCAAGCAGCGCCTCGCCAAGGGCACCCCGCACGAGGACGGCCGCGACTACCTCGGCACCGCCGAGCTGCTGAACGACCTGCGGATCATCCAGGCCTCCCTGCGCGAACACCGCGGCGGTCTGTTCGCCGACGGCCGCCTGGCCCGCACCATCCGCACCCTGGGCGCCTTCGGCCTCCAGCTCGCCACCATGGACGTCCGCGAACACGCCGACGCCCACCACCACGCCCTCGGCCAGCTCTTCGACCGGCTCGGCGAGGAGTCCTGGCGCTACGCCGACATGCCCCGCGAGTACCGGGCCAAGCTCCTCGCCAAGGAACTGCGCTCCAGAAGGCCGCTCGCCCCCACCCCGGCCCCCGTCGACGCCGCCGGACAGAAGACCCTCGGCGTCTTCCAGACGGTCAGGAAGGCCCTGGAGGTCTTCGGCCCCGAGGTCATCGAGTCCTACATCATCTCCATGTGCCAGGGCGCCGACGACGTCTTCGCCGCCACCGTCCTCGCCCGCGAGGCCGGCCTGATCGACCTGCACGCCGGCTGGGCGAAGATCGGCATCGTCCCGCTGCTGGAGACCACCGACGAGCTGAAGGCCGCCGACACCATCCTGGAGGACATGCTCTCCGACCCGTCCTACCGGCGCCTGGTCGCGCTGCGCGGCGACGTCCAGGAGGTCATGCTCGGCTACTCCGACTCCTCCAAGTTCGGCGGCATCACCACCAGCCAGTGGGAGATCCACCGCGCCCAGCGCCGGCTGCGCGACGTCGCCCACCGCTACGGCGTCCGGCTGCGCCTCTTCCACGGCCGCGGCGGCACCGTCGGCCGCGGCGGCGGCCCCTCCCACGACGCCATCCTCGCCCAGCCCTGGGGCACCCTGGAGGGCGAGATCAAGGTCACCGAGCAGGGCGAGGTCATCTCCGACAAGTACCTCATCCCCTCCCTCGCCCGGGAGAACCTGGAACTGACGGTCGCGGCCACCCTGCAGGCCTCCGCCCTGCACACCGCCCCCCGCCAGTCCGACGAGGCCCTCGCCCGCTGGGACGCGGCCATGGACGTCGTCTCCGACGCCGCCCACGCCGCCTACCGCCGCCTGGTCGAGGACCCGGACCTGCCGACGTACTTCCTCGCCTCGACACCGGTCGACCAGCTCGCCGACCTGCACCTGGGCTCCCGGCCCTCCCGCCGCCCCGGCTCCGGCGTCTCGCTCGACGGCCTGCGCGCCATCCCCTGGGTGTTCGGCTGGACCCAGTCCCGGCAGATCGTCCCCGGCTGGTTCGGCGTCGGCTCCGGCCTGAAGGCCCTGCGCGAGGCCGGCCTGGACACCGTCCTCGACGAGATGCACCAGGAGTGGCACTTCTTCCGCAACTTCATCTCCAACGTCGAGATGACCCTCGCCAAGACGGACCTGCGGATCGCCCGGCACTACGTCGACACCCTCGTCCCCGACGAGCTCAAGCACGTCTTCGACACCATCGAGGCCGAACACGAGCTGACCGTCGCCGAGGTTCTGAAGGTCACCGGCGAGAAGGAGCTGCTGGACGCCCAGCCCGTCCTCAAGCAGACCTTCGCCATCCGCGACGCCTACCTGGACCCCATCTCCTACCTCCAGGTCGCCCTGCTCAAGCGCCAGCGCGAAGCGGTCGCGGCCGGCGTCGACCCCGACCCGCTGCTCTCGCGCGCCCTGCTCCTCACCGTCAACGGCGTGGCGGCGGGCCTGCGCAACACCGGCTGACCAGCCGCCGACCAGCGCGAGAAGAGGGTGCCCCCGAGGCCGTACGACCCCGGGGGCACCCCCTTTTTCTTTCTGCTCGGCTCACTGCACCGCCACGAACGCCGCCGTCAGCAGCCCCGCACCGGCCAGCCCCAGCAGCCACGCCGGCCGCGTCAGCCGCATCCCGCCCGCGACCACCACCGACGCCAGCAGCAGCGCCCCGCCCAGCGGCAGCCACGCCAGCAGGATCCCCGCCGGACCGGAGCGCACCGCCTCCCCGGTGCCGGGCTTCAGCACCACCTCGTACACCGCCCCCGCGCGCACCGCCACGGACGAGTCCAGCTCCACGTGCGCGCGAGTCCGCGCCCCCGCCGACGACGGCGTGAACGGCCCCGTACAGGTGTCCCCGGCACACCGCGTCACCCGCACCGTGCCGGACTCACGCCCCTTCGCCAGCATCACGTGCTGTGCGGTCCCCCAGGAACCCCACACCCCGGCGAACAGGATCAGCGCGGCGAGCGCGCCCATCACGGCGATCCGGCCGAACCGCAGCGCGGTCCCGGACGCCTGACGAGCGGTACTGGCGGTGGCAGGCATGGCCGGGATCATTGGCCATACCCCTACGAGCGGTCAACTCCGGTGGGCGGCCTGGGCGGACAAGTCACGAGTTGTACGACGCCCCGCCCACCCGGAGGACATCCTCACGAGTTGTAGGCGCCCTGCGCCCGTTCCAGCCCCTCGGTCACCAGAGACTCCACCGCGTCCGCCGCACGGTCCACGAACCAGTCCAGCTCCTTGCGCTCCGCCGACGAGAAGTCCTTCAGCACGAAATCCGCCACCTGCATCCGCCCCGGCGGCCGGCCGATCCCGAACCGCACCCGGTGGTAATCCGGCCCCATCGCCTTCGTCATCGACTTCAGACCGTTGTGCCCGTTGTCCCCGCCGCCCAGCTTCAGCCGCAGCGTGCCGTAGTCGATGTCCAGCTCGTCATGGACCGCCACGATGTTCCCCACCGGAACCTTGTAGAAATCCCGCAGCGCGTTCACCGGACCACCGGACAGATTCATGAACGACATCGGCTTCACCAGGATCACCCGACGGCTCGCCGGCCCGGCCGGACCGATCCGGCCCTCCAGCACCTGCGCCTGCGCCTTGCCCGCCCGCTTGAACTTCCCCCCGATCCGCTCCGCGAGCAGATCCGCCACCATGAAACCGACATTGTGCCGGTTCATCGCGTACTCCGGCCCCGGATTGCCGAGCCCGGCGATCAGCCAAGGGGCACTGGCGGGAGTGGTCACGTCCATCTCTCCTCGAATACGCGCCAGCCGCTGCCCCCCACGGGAACAGCGGCTGACGAAACGACGACTACGAGGCTCAGGCCTCGGCAGCCTCTTCACCCTCGGCGGACTCGCCCTCGGTCTCCTCGGCCTGAGCGGCCAGGACCTGCAGCACGACCGCGTCCTCCTCGACGGCCAGCGTGGTGCCGGACGGCAGGGTGATGTCCTTGGCGAGGACGGAGGCACCGGCCTCCAGACCCTCGATGGACACGGTGACCGACTCGGGGATGTGCGTGGCCTCGGTCTCGACCGGCAGCGCGTCCAGGACGTGCTCCAGCAGGTTGCCACCCGGGGCCAGCTCGCCCTCGGTGTGCACCGGGATCTCGACCTGGACCTTCTCGCCACGCTTGACCAGCAGCAGGTCCACGTGCTCCAGGAAGCCCTTCAGCGGGTCACGCTGCACGGCCTTCGGAATCGCCAGCTCGTTGGTCTTGCCGTCGATGTCCAGCGAGATCAGGACGTTCGGCGTACGCAGCGCCAGCAGCAGCTCGTGACCCGGCAGGGTCAGGTGCACCGGCTCGGTGCCGTGCCCGTACAGAACGACCGGCACCTTGTTGTCACGGCGGATACGACGGGCCGCACCCTTACCGAACTCGGTACGGGACTCGGCGGCGAGCTTCACCTCGGACATATCAATCACTCCTCGTAGGAACTCGGAACGGACGTGGTCACCCGGCCACGAACGGCCTGCTACGAAGAGCGCGTCGATAACGGACCACCGTATTCGCAGAACGCGAGTACGGCCTCCCTCGCCGAGCAACTCCAGCAGTCTACTCGGAGGGGGAGGCCGTACCCAAAAGGATCACCCGCTAGCCCGCACCACGGACCAGCAGAAACCTCACTGCTCGTCGAACAGGCTCGTCACCGAACCATCCTCGAACACCTCACGCACCGCACTCGCGATCGTCGGAGCGATCGACAGCACCGTGATCTTGTCCAGATCCCGGCCCAGCTCCGCCGGCGTCGGCAGCGTGTTCGTGAACACGAACTCACTCACCCGCGAGTTCTTCAGCCGGTCCGCCGCCGGACCCGACAGCACACCGTGCGTCGCCGTCACGATGACATCCTCCGCACCGTGCGCGAACAGCGCGTCCGCCGCGGCACAGATCGTGCCACCGGTGTCGATCATGTCGTCCACCAGCACACACACGCGACCCTTGACCTCGCCCACGACCTCGTGGACCGTCACCTGGTTCGCCACGTCCTTGTCGCGCCGCTTGTGCACGATCGCCAGCGGCGCACCGAGCCGGTCACACCACCGGTCCGCCACCCGCACCCGGCCCGCGTCCGGAGACACGACCGTCAGCTTGTCCCGGTCCACCTTCTTGCCCACGTAGTCCGCCAGCAGCGGCAGCGCGAACAGGTGATCCACCGGACCGTCGAAGAAGCCCTGGATCTGATCCGTGTGCAGATCCACCGTCAGCAGCCGGTCGGCACCCGCCGTCTTCATCAGATCCGCGATCAGACGCGCCGAAATCGGTTCACGACCCCGGTGCTTCTTGTCCTGCCGCGCGTAACCGTAGAACGGCACGATGACGGTGATCGACCGCGCCGAAGCACGCTTCAGCGCATCGATCATGATGAGCTGCTCCATGATCCACTGGTTGATCGGAGCCGTGTGGCTCTGGATCACGAAGCAGTCCGCACCACGCGCCGACTCCTGGTAACGGACGTAGATCTCCCCGTTCGCGAAGTCGAAGGCCTTCGTCGGGACGACCCCGACACCCAGCTGCTGGGCGACCTCCTCGGCAAGCTCGGGGTGGGCGCGGCCGGAGAAGAACATCAACTTCTTCTCGCCGGTCGTCTTGATCCCGGTCACAGCACAGTCTCCTCAGAGGTTGTCTCAGCCAGCCGGCTGCTCGGCGACCTCTCGGCTGGGCAGGAGAGGCCGAATCAGCTGGTAAGGGTGCGGGGTGCACATGTGCGGATGTGCACTTATCACGGTACGCCGACTTTGGCGCACACGTTTCCGGTCAGTCCTCGCTCTCGCCCCGCCGGGACACCGCCTCGGCCGCCTTCGCCGCCGCGCTCCCCGGCCGCTTCCGGGCCACCCAACCCTCGATATTCCGCTGCTGACCACGGGCCACGGCCAGCGAACCCGGCGGCACATCCTTCGTGATCACCGACCCGGCGGCGGTGTACGCACCGTCCCCGACCGTGACAGGAGCCACAAACATGTTGTCCGAACCCGTCCGGCAGTGCGACCCGATCGTCGTGTGATGCTTGTCCTGACCGTCGTAGTTCACGAACACGCTCGCCGCGCCGATGTTCGTGTACTCACCGATCGTCGCGTCCCCGACATACGACAGGTGAGGCACCTTCGTGCCCTCCCCGATCGACGCGTTCTTCGTCTCCACGTACGTCCCGATCTTGCCCTTCGCACCCAGCCGGGTACCAGGACGCAGATACGCGTACGGCCCCACACTCGCCCCCGCGCCGATCCGCGCCCCGTCGGACACCGTGTTGTCCACCCGCGCCCCCGCACCCACGTGCGTGTCCTTCAGCCGGCTGTTCGGCCCGACCTCGGCACCCTCGCCCAGATGCGTGGACCCGGTCAGCTGCGTACCCGGAAGCACCACCGCGTCCCGCTCGAACGTCACGGTCACATCCACCCACGTGGTGGCCGGGTCGACCACCGTCACCCCGTCCAGCATCGCCCGCGTCAGCAGCCGGTCGTTCAGGATCCGGCGCGCCTCGGCCAGCTGCACCCGGTTGTTGATGCCCGCGATCTCCCGGTGGTCCTCCGCGACCGACGCGCCCACCCGGTGCCCGGCGTCCCGCAGGATCCCGAGCACGTCCGTCAGGTACTCCTCGCCCTGGCTGTTGTCCGTGCGCACCTTCTTCAGCGCGTCCGCCAGCAGCTGCCCGTCGAACGCGAACACACCGCTGTTGATCTCCCGGATCGACCGCTGGGCGTCGGACGCGTCCTTGTGCTCCACGATCGCCGTGACGGCACCCGTCGCCTCGTCCCGCACGATCCGGCCGTAACCGGTCGCGTCCGGCACCTCGGCCGTCAGCACGGTCACGGCGTTGCCGTCCGCGTGGTGCGTCTCGGTGAGCCGCCGCAGCGTCTCGGCGGTCAGCAGCGGAGTGTCCCCGCACACCACGACGACGGTGCCGTCCACGGCACCGCCCAGCTCCTCCAGGCCCATCCGCACGGCGTGCCCGGTGCCGTTCTGCTCCGCCTGCACGGCGGTCCTGGTGTCCGGGTCGATTCCGGCGAGGTGGGCGGTGACCTGCTCGCGGGCGTGGCCGACCACGACGACGAGGTTCTGGGGGGTCAGCGCGCGGGCGGCGGCCAGCACATGGCCGACGAGGGAGCGGCCGCAGATCTCGTGCAGGACCTTGGGTGTGGCCGACTTCATACGGGTGCCCTCACCCGCTGCGAGAACGACGACGGCTGCCGGGCGGATGGCACTCACGGGGTTGCCCTTCGGCTGGGGGTGGGTGGGTGACAGCCGCAGGATACCGGGGGGAGGGGTGGGGGATATGGGGGCGGGCCCTGACGGTGGTGTCAGGGCCCGCGCCGAGCAGCTCCGCCAGCTGGACTCGAACCAGCACTACAGGGATTCAAAGTCCCGCGGGCTACCGATTACCCCATGGCGGATGGCTGCGTCAGACCTTACCGGAGGGGAGCCGCGTGGTGATCCCTGCCGTTGCATCCACCATGCCCGTCCACCAGCCCTCGATGCGACGGTACAGATCGGCGCTTTGCCGTACGACGATGACCAAGCATCCCCGATAGCTCTCCCCGGTGTTCTTGCGCACCGTCTTCGGGTTGTGCCGCTTGAGGGTGGTTTTTCCGAAGCGGTCGAGACCGACGCCGACGAGGCCGGCCCAGTACTTCTCGGCGCCTTCCACGTCGGCCGACTCGTGAATCATCAGCCGGTAACTCACGTGGTCCCGTTGCACTCGCACCAGATCGAGCCAGGCCAGGAACAAGCGGATCATATTGGGGTCGCTGTTGACGAAGACGACTCGTTCCCGGCGGGCGTGCGGTTTGTCCTTCGCGCCCTCGGCCCAGTACAGCGCGACACCGGCGAGGAACAGTTCGCGGTCGGAGAGCGCACCGATCTCTTCCCTTGCCGCCCTCTTGGTCTCGCGCCGTTCCTCGTCGCGGACCGCCAGCTCGTGTTCCCACCTCTTCCGTGACGCGAGCTTCGCCTGCTCGGCCGGGTCGCGTCCCTCCGGATTCGGCAGATCCCGTACCCACAGCGAGATCGAGCCCTTGGAGCACCCCAGCTCCAGCTGGATCCGGTCGTACGTCCAGCCCTGGAGGCGCAGCTCCCTCGCACGGTCCCGTAGGTCGTCCTTGGCGTTCGGGCGCTTTGTCCACGCGGGTGGCGGCTCGCCTTCCAGGAGGCGGTTGAGGATGTCGTTGTTGTCGACGTGCAGCCGGTCGCGGATCTGGCGTCGGCTCAGCCCTTCCCGCCGCAGCGCCACCGCCCGCTCCCGCAGTCCCTCGAAGTCGGCGTATTTGCCGTGTGTCTGTGCCATGGGCATACCGTCCGGCCGGAATGGGAGGTTCCGGGGTCGAACGGGAAAGGTTCACCAGTTCGAGGGATAGGGGGAGGTTTCGATGTCGTTCGGTTACGGAGTGTGGTGTGTGGAGGTAGGTGAAAGTCACCGGAAATGCCGCACCCGTCGCCCGTAGGCTGGAGGCATGACCACGACGGGGGAAGAGCACGCCAGGGCCTTGACCGGGCCATGGTGGTGGGCGAGGCGGCGCAGCGCGGTGCTCGACGGGGGTCTCGCGCTGCTGTCCGCCGTGGAGTGTGCCGCGGAGGGGGTGCCGTTCGCCCGGGAGGCGGGGGTCCCGGTGTCCGTGGGCGTGGTGTTCGGGCTGATCGCCGGTGCGGTGCTGTTGGTGCGGCGGAAGTGGCCGATCGCCGTGGTGCTGGTGGCGATCGCGGTGACGCCGGCCGAGATGGGCTTCCTGATGGGCGTCGTCGGCCTGTACACGCTGGCGTCGTGCGAGCTGCCGCGCCGGGTGATCGGGGCGTTGTCGGGGATGTCGTTGCTGGGCACGGCGGTGGTGACGTTCGTGCGGGTGCGGCAGGACATGGCGCGTGGTGATCTCACGCTGGGTGACTGGTTCCTGCCGTTCGCCGCGGTGACGACGTCGCTGGGGCTGACGGCTCCGCCGGTGCTGCTGGGGTTGTACGTGGGGGCGCGGCGGCGGTTGATGGAGAGTCTGCGGGAGCGGGCGGATTCGTTGGAGCGGGAGCTTCAGCTGCTCGCGGAGCGGGCGGAGGAGCGGGCCGAGTGGGCGCGTAACGAGGAGCGGACGCGGATCGCGCGGGAGATGCACGACGTGGTGGCGCACCGGGTGAGTCTGATGGTGGTGCACGCGGCGGCGTTGCAGGCGGTGGCGCGGAAGGATCCGGAGAAGGCGGTGCGGAACGCGGCTCTGGTGGGGGACATGGGGCGGCAGGCGTTGACGGAGTTGCGGGAGATGCTGGGGGTGCTGCGGGCGGGTGGGGACGCGGTGCGTCGTCCGTCGGGGGTGCCGTTGGCGGCGGTGGGGGAGGCGGCACAGGCCGCGGCGTCGCGGGCGGCGGAGTCTCGTGCGGCGGTCGAGGCGGGGGCGGTGGAGGGGCCGTGTCTGTCGGAGCTGGAGGAGCTGGTCGGGCAGTCGGCCGCCGCGGGGATGGTGGTGGACCTGTCGGTGGAGGGGGAGGCGCGGTCGTATCCGGCGGAGGTGGAGCAGACGGCGTACCGGGTGGTGCAGGAGGCGTTGACGAACGTCCACAAGCACGCGGCGGGCGCGAAGACGTATGTGCGGTTGGCGCATCGGGTGTCGGAGATCGCGATGCAGGTGGAGAACGAGCCGCCGCCGGAGCCGGCGTCGGCCTCGGCGGCGGGGTTGCCGTCGGGCGGTAACGGCCTGGTGGGGATGCGGGAGCGGGTCGTGGCGCTGGGTGGTGTGTTCGTTTCGGGGCCGACGGACGCGGGTGGGTTCCGGGTGTCGGCGGTGATTCCGGCGGCGTGAGCCCGTGGGGTGTCCGTCCGGGGGTCAGCCGGCGGTGAGGCGTACGGGCTGGATGCCGGTGATGAGGGTGGTCAGGGCGTGGTCGATGTCGGGGCCGGTGTACCAGTCGCCGGTGTGGTCGATGGTGTAGACGCGGCCTTCGGCGTCGATGGCGAGGAGGGCGGCGGTGCCGGTGTCCTCCCCGAGGGGGCACAGCTGGGTGCCGAGGGCGTGGCCGAGGTCGCCGAGGGTGCGGGCGAGGTGGAGGCCGTGCAGGGGGTCGAGGTGGAGGGTGGCGGGGGCGATCTGGCGGCCGGGGCCGGTGGGGGTGATGGTGAGGCCGCCGAATTCGGCCCAGGCTTCGACGGCGGCGGGGAAGACGGTGTGCCGGTGTCCGGCGGGTGAGGTGTGGGTGCGCAGGGCGTCGGCCCAGATCTCGGCTTGTTTGATGTCCCAGCGTCCGGGTTGCCAGCCGGCGGCGCGCAGGGCGGCGTCGACGGGTACGGGGAAGCGCGTGGTGGAGGTGCGGTCGGGGTGCATCTGCCGTTCGTTCGTCGAGCTTGCCGGGTGGGTGGGGGTGGGGTCAGCCGTCGGTGGGGGTGGGGTCGACGATGCGGACGCCGAAGTGGGCGCTGAGGGCGGTGCAGGCGCGGCAGGGGGTGGCGAAGCGGCCGTGCAGGGGGTCGCCGTCCTCGCGTATGCGGCGGGTGGTGAGTTTGGCGTGTTTGAGGGCTTTGCGGGCCTCGCCGTTGGTCATGGGTCTGCGGGAGGCGCGTTTGCTGCGGGCGGCGTCGGCGGTGGTGAGGTGCCGGGAGATGAGGATGGTCTCGGCGCAGCGGCCGGTGAAGCGGTCGCGTTGGGCGCTGGTGAGGGTGTCGAGGAAGTCCTGGACGAGGGGGTGCAGGGCGGGGGGCTGGTCGCCGCGGGCGGCGGTGCAGGTGAGGGTGGTGCCGCGGACGGAGAGGGCGGCGGCGATGGCGGGCAGGATGCCGTCGCGGCGGTGCCGGAGGGTGGGGGTGGGGGGTGTTTCGGTGCCGCTCCAGTCGATGCGAGGGTCGCCGGCCCGCACGTCGGCACCTCCGGTCTGCAAGGTCGTCATGATCGTTGTCCCTCCCCTGGGGCATCCCCCCGAAGGACTTAGGGTGCCAAATGCCGTGGCTGGTGGGGAAGCTGGGGCGGTGTGACACGTCTGGTGCGGGGCGGGGTGTGACGGTGGGGTGACGGCTGGTCACGGCGGTGGGTGCGGGTGTGGCCGTGGGCGGGTGCGGGGTGTGGGCGGGGTGGCGGCGGGCCGGTGACCGGGGTGGGTGTTCCGCATAGGCTGGGCGGCATCCGCGATCGACACCGCCGTTTACGGCCAGAGAGAACGCCGCAGGGGGCATCCGCCATGACGACAGGTCGGCTCGGGCAGCGAGCCGTGCCGCCGAACGCGGCCTACGCCGGGCAGGTCGTGCATTTCCCGGATCCGGTCCGGGCGGCTCGTCACCCGAGGGGGGTACGGGTCGATGAGCGGGGTTACCCGGATTTCTCGCCGTACGCGCGTGTGGCGGTGGAGATCGCCGAGCCGCCGGAGGGTTTCGGGGTCGATGAACTGCGGCTGACGGATTATGTGTCGGCGAACGCGGCGCTGGCGGCGGCGGGGCACGAGTTGTGGGACACGGTGCCGAATGTGGCGACGCCGCACGGCTGGACGTGGCATCACGTGGCGGGCACGCGGCGGCTGGAGCTGATCCCGGTCGAGGTGAAGGCGTTGCTGAGGCATCACGGCGGGGTGGCGACGGCGGTGGTGGACCATGCCAAGCGTGGGACGCGGCCGTTGCAGGAGTCGCGGCCGGCGCACTTCGGGCTGCCGAAGTCGGGTGTGGCGGTGCCGGAGGCGCAGGTGCAGGGGATCGAGGAGGACCTGGGTTACCGGTTGCCGGGTGCCTATCGTTCGTTCCTGAAGGCGGCGGGCGGTTGTGCGCCGGTCGGCGCGGCGCTGGACGCCGGGCTGGGGCTGCTGGTGGACCAGCCGTTCTTCACGGTGCGGGACGAGGCCGCGGTCAACGACCTGGTGTACGTGAACAAGTGTCTGCGCGACCATCTGACGAAGGATTACCTCGGGGTGGGGTTCGTGCAGGGCGGGCTGCTCGCGGTGAAGGTGAAGGGCGAGCGGGTCGGTTCGGTGTGGTTCTGCGCGTACGACGATGTGCGGGACGTGGATCCGTCGTGGTCGCCGGCGGAGCGGGTGGAGCGTCTGCTGCTGCCGTGCGGTGACGATTTCGACGCGTTCTTGTCCCGGTTGGCCGGCAATCCGCCGGAGTTGGAGACGGTGGCCGGTCTGATGGTGGACGGCGGCTTCGTCCGGGTCGTCCCGGTGTCTTCCGGCCCGGTGGGGGAGTGAGCTGCACGCGATGGTGACGTACGCGCAGGCGCAGGAGCGCGCCGAGGAGTGGATCAACGGCGACGTGCCCGTGTACCAGCACCGTGAGGTGCGGGTGCGGGAGTTCGGGCTGGGGTTCGTGGTGTGGGGCGAGGACCGTGCGGAGGGTCCGCGTTCGGACGCGGGCGGCCAGCGGCTGGTGATCGCCCGAGACAGCGGGGAGGCCACGTTGTGGCCCGCGCTGCCGGTGGGTGAGGTGATCCGCCGGTACGAGGAGGAGTACGGCCGTGCCGGGGAGCCGCAGGACGCGGTGCCGGCGCCCGCGCGGCTGGATCTCAATCAGACGTCGTTCCTGCTGACTCCTCCGGAGTGGTTGCAGGAGGCGGCGGACAAGCTGGGGAACGCGGAAGGCGGGGCGGGGGATTCGGCGGGGCCGGCAGGTTCGGCGGGGCCGAGCGTTTCGGGTGGTTCGAGCGGGTCGGCGGATTCGGCGGACTTGACGGTGGGGGCGGCTTCGGCGGGTGCCGGGGTGCCGGGGGCGGGGCCCGCCTCGTCGGGTTCGGTTCCGTCGGGATCGGGGGCGCCGGGTTCGGCCGGGGCTCCGGGTCCGGCTTCAGGTTCGGTTCCGGCCTCCGCCTCGGTGGAGCCGGGTGGTGGGGCGGCTTCGGGTGTTCCGGGCGCGCCCGGTGAGCCGGGGGTGCCCGCTTCCGCGGAGGTGCCCGAGGGTGCCACGCCCTGGGCCGGGACCGACACGAACGCGGAGGCCGGTGAGGACGACCGTTCCGTGCCGCTGCCCGCGACGGTGTTCGCGCCGCCGTTGAGCGACTCGGACGACGGGCCGCGGCCCCCGGCGGTGGCGGCCGACGCGCCGACGGCGTTGATGTCGGGCGGCAGCCAGCTGCCGCCGACGGCGGTCGCACCGGCGCTGGACACGTCGGGCACGCCGACCGCCGGCCGGAGCGACACGCCCCCGCCGGTACCGGGTGCGTCGGCGTACGGTCATCCGCAGGCGCCGGCGACTCCGGGCACGCCCGCGCCGGGCGTACCGCCGTACCCTCCCGCGCACGGCACCCCGCCTCCTCCCATGGCCTCGGGGGCGCCGGGCGCCCCGCAGGGCAGCACGCCTCCGCCGCCCGTTCCGTCGTACGGCTATCCGCAGGCGCCGGGGGGTGCGCCGCAGCCTCCGGCGGTACCGGGTGCGCCCGCGCGTCCGCTGCCGCCGCACGCGGGGGACATCGCGGACGCGGCGACGAGCAAGGCGGCACCGCCGCCGAAGAAGGGGCGCGGGGGAGTGGGTACGCCCCCTCCGCCTCCGCCGCCGGGCGCCCCGGGCATGCCGGGGGCGCGCCCGGGGAGTGCGACGCCGCCGCCCGCGCCGGGCGCTCCCGCGGGCGGGTACGTGCCGACGCAGCTGGTGTCGGCGCTCGGGCCGGAGGGTCCCGAGGGGCAGGCCGGTCCGGGGAGCGTGGAGGGACCGCGGGCGCCGGGCGCGCCGAACGTTCCGGGAGCCCCCAATCCGCCCGCCGCGCCGCCGGGTGCCCCGGGAGGTACGCCTCCGGGGGGTGTGCACCAGGCGGCCACGATGCTGGCCGACCCGAGCCGACCGGGCGAAGGCACGCCGCAGCCGCCGGGCGCGTCCCGGCCTCCGGGGGCGCCGCAGCCGCCCGGTGCTCCCCAGCCTCCGGGTTCCCCCGGTGCGCCAGGTGCCCAAGCCGCGCCGGGTGCCCCCGGCATGCCCCCGGCGCCGGGCGCCCCGCAGCCTCCTGCGGCGCCCCATGCCCCAGGCGCCCCCGGGGCTCCCGGCGCCGTGCACCAAGCCGAAACCATGCTGGCCGCGCCCCCTGTGGCCGGCGGCCCGGGTGCCGTCGCGCCTCCGGGAGCCGCCCCGCACGCCGCGCCCCCGCCCGCTCCCGGTGCGCCGGGCGGCGCCCCCGGCATGCCCCCGGGCGCTCAGGGCACCCCGCCCCCCATGCCGCCCGGCGCCATGCCGCCTCCGGGTGCGATGCCGCCTCCGGGTGCGCCAGTGCCGGGGCCGGGGCCGGCGTACGGGTATCCGCAGGGGCAGCCGATGGTGGGTCCGGGCTATCAGGCCGTTCTGCGCTACCGCGCGCAGGACGGCTCCGAGCAGCAGCTGATCCGGCGTTCGGCGCCGGGCATGCCGCACCCGGAGTGGCAGATCTTCCACGAGCTGCGGGCCATGAACGTGCCGCCGGGCCAGGTGCTGGAGCTGCACACCGAGCTGGAGTCGTGTGAGCTGCCGGGTGCCTACTGCGCGCGGATGATCCGGGAGCAGTGGCCGCAGGCGCGGATCACGAGCATCGCGCCGTACGGCACGGATCACGCGAGCCGGCGTCAGGGCATGCATCAGTTGCTGGCGCACCAGGGCGAGTTGCACCAGGTGGCGGACGGTCCGGCGCGGCCGGCGCCGGTGCGGGCGCCGCTGCCGCCGGTGCAGGCCGCGCCGCCGGTGCCGCCGGAGGGGGTGGCGCAGGAGCTGGCGGCGGCGTTCGGGCCGGGCATCTTCCGGTTCGAGCAGCAGGCGGTGTCCCGGCAGGGCGTGCCGCCGGTCGTGGCGCACACCCTGGTGGTGGCCGGCCTGCCGCTGGACATGGGCCCGTTCTTCTGGGCGCAGGCGCAGCCGGGCCGTCCGGTGCCGACGCTGGCGGAGCTGGCGGCCGAGCGCGGGGTGACGGCGGCGCCGGACGCGGGCTCGTACCTGGTGATGGGCACCGACTTCGGCAAGGCGATCTGTGTGCAGTACGGGACGGCGAACATCGTGGCCGTACCGGTGGAGGCGGGGCCGGGCGGTGCGCCGGTGCCGCCGCAGTTCGTGAACTCCGGGCTGCCGGAGTTCGCGCGGTGTCTGGCGTTGCTGGGCCGGATGTGGCGGCTGAGGTACGGGCTGAACCAGGAGCAGGCGGGCCGCTGGACCGTCGACTTCCAGGCGCAGCTGGCCGCCCTGGACCCGGCGGCGCTCGGTTCGCCGGAGAGCTGGTGGTCGGTGCTGCTGGAGCAGATGTGGGACGGGCTGTTGTAGCCCTTCCGCCGCGGACGTATCCGCTGTTTGCCTTCGTGGGGCCCTTCACGCGCGCGTGAAGGGCCCCACGCGTGTCTGTCGCGTGCCCGATGTGCTGCCCGGCGCGCGTTCCGTGTCCGTGCGCCGTTCTGCGGAGTGTCGGATTATGACCCCTTATGTCCGATCCAGCAAGATATGCACGAAATCATTCTGTCGTGTAGGTCCGGTGGAGAGGAGTCCCAGGGTGAGCAGCGCATCGATGCCGCCGCACGGCTTCGCGACCGTCCGGGGGCGCGGCTACCGCCCCGACCAGGTCGACGCCTGCCTGGAGGCGCTGTCCGAGGACCGGGACGCCGCCTGGGAGCGGGCCGCCCGGCTGACCGTGCTCGCCAAGGACATGGAGGCGGAGGCGGCACGGCTGGGCGAGGTGGTCGCCCAGCTCGAGCCGCAGACGTACGAGGCGCTGGGGGAGGGCGCCCAGCGGCTGTTCCAGCGGGTGCAGAGCGAGGCGGCCGACCTCAGGGAGCGCACGCGGCGCGCGGCCGCGCAGCACGTCGCGCGGGCGGAGGCGGAGGCCGAGCGGGTCCGCCGGGGGGCGCGGGAGGCGGCGGACGCGGTCCGCGCGGCGGCCGACGAGCACGCCCGCGGGCGGATCCTGGCCGCGCGGGCCGAGGCCAACGGCATCCGGGTCGGGGCCCGGCGCGAGGTGCGGACGGCGCGCATGGAGGCCCTCGCCCTGGTGCGCGAGGCACGGCAGCGCGCCGCCGGGATGCTGGCCGAGCACTCCCGGGAGAACGCCGGACGCTGGGCGGCGGCCGAACGCGAGGCGGCCGGGCGGGCGGCCGAGCTGGACGCCCGGTACGCCGAGCGGACGAGCCGGGCCGAGGCCGCGCTGGCGGCGGCCGGGCGGGCCGTGGAGGAGGCCGGGCGGTACGCCCGCCGCTGTGAGGAGCGGGCACGCGCGCGTGCCGCCGAGATCGTCGCGGACGCGCGCGTGCGCGAGGAGCGCATCGCCCAGGAGACCGAGCGGGTGCTGCGCGAGCACGGCGACACCTGGGACGCGGTGCAGGCGCACATGGACTGCGCGCGCGAGAACCTGATGACGCTGACCGGACGAGTCGTCACCGAGTGAGCCGGCCCGCCGGGTCCGCTCCGAAAGCACCGGGAACCCCCGCCGGGTTCACTCCGGCGGCGTCGGCGATCCCCGCCGGGTTCACTCCGGGAGCACCGGGAACCGGCGGGGTGCCACCAGTAGCAGCACCACGAACGCCAGGGCCGCCGCGCCCGCCGCGCCGAGGTAGACGGCGTGGACCGCGTCGGCGATGGCCCGCCGGGTCGCCTCCGGGGCCGTGCCGGCGTCCAGCGCGCGGGTGACGGAGTCCAGGTCGCCGACTCCGCCCAGCCGCGCGGCCAGCACGCCGTTGGCGACGGCGCCGAACAGGGACGCGCCGAGGGTCTGGCCGGTCTGCCGGCAGAACAGCACCGAGGCGGTCGTGGTGCCCCGCTCCGACCAGCCCACGGTCGACTGCACCCCGATGATCAGCGGCAGCTGGAACAGACCCAGCGCCCCGCCGAGCAGCAGCATCAGCAGCGTCGGCTGCCACCAGGACCCGGGGTAGGGCAGGAACGGGAACGCCAGGAGGATGAGCGTGCCGAGGCCGATGCCGAGCAGCGCGGTGTCCCGGAAGCCGATCCGCCGGTAGACGTGCTGGCTGAGCGCGGCGGACACCGGCCAGCTGAGCGTCCACACCGACAGCACGAACCCGGCGGCGACCGGGCCGAGTCCGAGCACCGACTGGGCGTACGTCGGCAGGAACACCGCGGGCGCCACCATCAGCAGCCCCAGCGCGCCGAGCGCCAGATTGACGGCGGCGATGGTCCGGCGCCGCCACACCCAGCCCGGGATGATGGGCTGCGCGGCCCGCCGCTCCACCGTCACCACCACGGCGACCAGGGCGAGACCCGAGCCGAACAGGGTCAGCGACGGCGCCGACAGCCACGGCCAGGCGACCCCGCCCTGCACCAGCGCGGTCAGCAGCACCCCGCCGCACGCGAACACCGTGAGCGCGCCGGCCCAGTCCACGCGCGCGTGGCGGGCGGTTTCCCGTTCGGGCTCGTGCAGGTGACGCACGATCAGCCACAGGGCGGCCGCGCCGATCGGCAGGTTGATCAGGAAGATCCAGCGCCAGTCGGCGTAGGCGGCGAGCACTCCGCCGAGTCCGGGGCCGGCCACCGCGCTGACCGCCCACACCGTGGACAGCCGGGACTGGATCCTCGGGCGTTCCGCCAGCGGGTACAGGTCGGCGGCGAGTGTCTGCACGGTGCCCTGCAACGCCCCGCCGCCCAGGCCCTGGATGATCCGGAACGCGATCAGCGCGCCCATGTTCCAGGCCACCGCGCACAGCAGCGATCCCGCGAGGAACACGGCCGCGCCCACCACCAGCACCGGTTTGCGGCCGAAGGTGTCGGAAAGTTTGCCGTAGACGGGGAGCGTGACGGTGACGGCGAGCAGATAGCCGGAGAAGAGCCAGGAGAAGACGGAGAACCCGCCCAGGTCGCCGACGATCTGGGGGACCGCCGTGGAGACGACGGTGGAGTCCAGCGCGGCCAGTGCCATCGCCAGCATCAAGGCGGCCACGACCGCCCCCCGGCGCCGTTCCCCCTGGCGCCGGGCCGCGCCGCCGCGTATCGCGGGTGTCGTACTCCCCACCGCAAACCCCTCCCCTGCTTCCCGTCGGAAGCTACCCAGGTGCCCCCTGCACCCATGTCTGCGACGACAGCTTTCCACGGGGGCGGGCCGGGGTTCCGGCGTGGCGTCGGGTGGAGGCGGCGCACGCCGAAGGGTGGAGGCATGCCCGGGAATGCCTCCACCCTTCGGTGGAGACCCCCTAAGGGTTCCTCCGTACCCCGGCTCGGGGACGGTTCGTCCCGGCGGAGGAGGAGCCCGGCCCAGGGCGCTCCTTAACCTGGTCATACGCCGCTGGGGGGCGGCGGACCGCACCGGCGGGGGTGGGGTTTTCCCCCCGGAAAGACGGGGCTCCGCACCAGCGCGCGACGCCCTCGCCGACCGCGAGACTCATCGACGTACTCAGACGACGACCCGGCACCACCGGGCGCCGTGCACCGACCTGTCGACCGACATAGGAGACATACCGTGACATCGGCTGTAACGATTCCCAGGCACGGGGGTACTGGAGGGCGTACGGCCGTCGCGGCACGGGCGCGGCAGGTCGTGAAGGCGTACGGGTCCGGGGAGACCCGTGTCGTCGCACTGGACAGCGTGGACGTGGACGTCGCCCGCGGCCGGTTCACCGCGATCATGGGCCCCTCCGGGTCCGGCAAGTCGACCCTGATGCACTGCCTGGCCGGCCTGGACACGGTGACGAGCGGTCACATCTACCTGGACGACACCGAGATCACCGGCCTGAAGGACAAGAAGCTCACCCAGCTGCGCCGGGACCGCATCGGCTTCATCTTCCAGGCGTTCAACCTGCTGCCCACACTGAACGCCCTGGAGAACATCACGCTGCCCATGGACATCGCCGGCCGCAAGCCCGACCGGGCCTGGCTGGAGCGGGTGGTGGAGACCGTCGGGCTCACCGGGCGCCTCAAGCACCGCCCCACCCAGCTCTCCGGCGGCCAGCAGCAGCGCGTCGCCGTGGCCCGTGCCCTCGCCGCCCGCCCGGAGATCATCTTCGGGGACGAGCCGACCGGAAACCTCGACTCCCGCGCGGGCGCCGAGGTGCTCGGCTTCCTGCGCCGCTCGGTGGACGAACTCGGCCAGACCATCGTCATGGTCACCCACGACCCGGTGGCCGCCTCCTACGCCGACCGGGTGCTCTACCTCGCCGACGGCCGCATCGTCGACGAGATGTACCAGCCGACGGCCGAACAGGTCCTGGACCGCATGAAGGACTTCGACGCCCGGGGGCGTACGTCGTGACCGTTCTGAAGACCTCGATGCGCAACTTCGTCGCGCACAAGGGACGCATGGCGCTGTCGGCGGTCGCCGTGCTGCTGTCGGTGGCGTTCGTCTGCGGCACGCTGGTGTTCACCGACACCATGAACACCACCTTCGACAAGCTGTTCCAGGCCACGGCGTCCGACGTCCAGGTCAGCGCCAAGAGCGCCTCCGACACCGGGGAGACCACCTCCCGCACCGGCAAGCCGCCCGTCCTGCCGGCCTCGGTCGTCGGCGAGGTCCGCGGCGCCCAGGGCGTGCGGTCGGCCGAGGGCACGGTGTTCTCCACCTCGGTGACCGTCGTGGACGCCGACAAGGACAAGCTGTCGCCCAGCAGCGGCGGGCCCACCATCGTCGGCAGCTGGAACGGCAACGACGCCCGCACCATGGAGATCGCCTCCGGTACGGCCCCCAAGGGCCCCGGTCAGGTGATGGTCGACGCCGACACCGCCGACCGGCACGGACTGAAGCGCGGTGACGAGATCGGCCTCATCACGGCCGTCGGCACGCACCACGCGCGCGTGTCCGGCATCGCCGCCTTCAAGGTCACCAACCCCGGCGCGGCCATCTTCTACCTGGACACCAGGACCGCCCAGCAGACCCTCGTCGGCCGCACCGGCGTCTACACCAGCGTCAACGTCACCGCCGCCAAGGGCGTGAGCGACGAGCAGCTGAAGAAGAACGTCGTCGCCGTCCTCGGCCACGACTACAAGGTGCAGACCGCCAAGGAGGTCGCCGACGCCAACCAGAAGCAGCTCCAGAGCTTCCTGGACGTCATGAAGTACGCGATGCTCGGCTTCGCCGGAATCGCCTTCCTGGTCGGCATCTTCCTGATCGTCAACACCTTCTCCATGCTGGTCGCCCAGCGCACCCGGGAGATCGGCCTGCTGCGCGCCATCGGCTCCTCCCGAAAGCAGGTCAACCGCTCGGTGCTGGTGGAGGCCCTGCTGCTGGGTGTGGCCGGCTCCGTCCTCGGCGTCGGCGCGGGCGTCGGCCTCGCCATCGGCCTGATGAAGCTCATGGGGCAGATGGACATGAAGCTGTCCACCGATGACCTGACGGTGGCCTGGACCACCCCCGCGCTCGGCCTGCTCCTCGGCGTGGTCGTCACCGTCCTCGCCGCGTATCTGCCCGCCCGGCGCGCCGGCAAGGTCTCCCCGATGGCCGCCCTGCGCGACGCCGGCGCCCCCGCCGACGCCCGCTCCGGGGCCGTCCGCGCCGTCCTCGGCCTGCTGCTGACCGCCGCCGGCGGCTGGAGCCTGTACGCGGCCGCCACCGCCGAGAAGGCCAAGACCGGCTCCGGCTGGCTGGGCCTGGGCGTACTGCTCACCCTGATCGGCTTCGTCGTCGTCGGCCCGCTGCTCGCCGGCGCGCTGGTCCGCGTCCTCGGCGCGGTCCTCCTGCGGGTCTTCGGACCCGTCGGCCGGATGGCCGAGCGCAACGCGCTGCGCAACCCGCGCCGCACCGGTGCCACCGGCGCCGCCCTGATGATCGGCCTGGCCCTGGTGGCGTGCCTGTCGGTGGTCGGCTCCTCCATGGTGGCCTCCGCCACCGACCAGCTGGACAAGACCGTCGGCACGGACTTCATCGTCCAGGAGGACAACGGCCAGGTCATCACCAAGCAGGCGGTCCAGGCCGTCAAGGACACCCCGGGACTGGCCCGGGTCACCGAGTACAAGCTCCTGGACGCCACCCTGACCACGCCGGACGGCCGTACCGTGCCGAAGGAGACGATCAACGCGGCCGACCCGACGTACGCCCAGGACGTGCGCACCAAGACCGTCGCCGGCAGCCTCGCCGACGCCTACCGGCCGGACTCCATGTCCGTCTTCGAAGGCTTCGCGAAGGAGCACGGCATCAAGCTCGGCTCCACGGTCGCCGTCCGCTTCAAGGACGGCGGGACGGCCAGGCTGACCGTCCGCGCGATCACCAGCGACGAGGCCGTCGTCGACAAGGGCGCGATGTACGCCTCCATCGCCACCGTCGCCAAGTACGTCCCCGCCGACCGGATGCCGCTGGACGACCTGCTGTTCGCCACCGCCAAGGACGGCCAGGAGAAGGCCGCCTACCAGGCGCTGAAGTCGGCGCTGCACGAGTTCCCGCAGTACACCGTGCGCGACCAGACCGACTACAAGCAGGAACTGAAGGACCAGATCGGCCAGCTGCTGAACATGATCTACGGCCTGCTGGCGCTGGCGATCATCGTCGCGGTCCTCGGCGTGGTGAACACCCTGGCGCTGTCCGTGGTCGAGCGGACCCGGGAGATCGGCCTGATGCGGGCCATCGGCCTCTCCCGCCGCCAGCTGCGCCGCATGATCCGCCTGGAGTCCGTGGTGATCGCCGTCTTCGGCGCCCTGCTGGGCCTCGGCCTCGGCATGGGCTGGGGCGCCACCGCGCAGCAGCTCCTCTCCCTGGAGGGCCTGAAGGTCCTCGACATCCCCTGGCCGACGATCACCGGCGTGTTCATCGGCTCGGCCTTCGTGGGCCTGTTCGCCGCGCTGGTCCCGGCGTTCCGGGCGGCCCGGATGAACGTGCTGCGCGCGATCGCCACCGACTGACACCGGCCCGCCCGGCCACCGCACACGGGGGTTGCGGGGGAGCATCCGGCGCCGGGGAGCCTCGGGGCTTCCCGGCGCCGGGTCGTGTGCGGGCGGTCCGGGAGTTGTCCACAGGGCCCGTGCCCCGGGGCGCGGGGTTGTCCACAGGCTCCAGCGGCGTCGCCGACACCGTCGTACGCTGGACAGCCCCGGCCCGTCACACGAGTCGGGCCCTTCGTGTTGCCGACCCCTGGACGGAAAAAGCCTCCATGAGCCTGCACGGTCTGCTCGACGCCGTCGTCAAGGACCCCGCCCTCGCGGAAGCGATGCGCGCGGCAGCGGACGGCAACCGCCCGCACGTCGACCTGGTCGGCCCCCCGGCGGCCCGGCCCTTCGCCGTCGCCGCCCTGGCCCGGGACGCCGGCCGCCCGGTGCTGGCGGTCACCGCGACCGGCCGCGAGGCCGAGGACCTGGCCGCCGCCCTGCGCTCCCTGCTGCCGCCCGAGGGCGTCGTGGAGTACCCCTCCTGGGAGACCCTCCCGCACGAGCGGCTCAGCCCCCGCAGCGACACCGTCGGCCGCCGCCTCGCCGTCCTGCGCCGCCTCGCCCACCCCCGCCCCGACGACCCCGAGACCGGCCCCGTCTCCGTCGTCGTGGCCCCCGTGCGCTCCGTACTCCAGCCGCAGGTCAAGGGCCTCGGCGACCTGGAACCGGTGGCCCTGCGCACCGGCCAGAACGCCGATATGGACGACATCGTCGAAGCCCTCGCGGCCGCCGCCTACGCGCGCGTGGAGCTGGTCGAGAAGCGCGGCGAGTTCGCCGTGCGCGGCGGCATCCTGGACGTGTTCCCGCCCACCGAGGAACACCCGCTGCGCATCGAGTTCTGGGGCGACGAGGTCGAGGAGATCCGCTACTTCAAGGTCGCCGACCAGCGCTCCCTCGAAGTCGCCGAACACGGCCTGTGGGCACCCCCGTGCCGCGAGCTGCTGCTCACCGACGACGTCCGCGCACGCGCGCGTGCCCTCGCCGAGGACCACCCCGAGCTGGGCGAACTGCTCGGCAAGATCGCCGAGGGCATCGCGGTGGAGGGCATGGAGTCCCTGGCCCCCGTCCTCGTGGACGACATGGAGCTGCTGCTCGACGTGCTGCCCAAGGGCGCCATGGCCGTCGTCTGCGACCCGGAGCGGGTCCGCACCCGCGCCGCCGACCTCGTCGCCACCAGCCAGGAGTTCCTCCAGGCGTCCTGGGCGGCCACCGCCGGCGGCGGCGAGGCCCCCATCGACGTCGGCGCGGCCTCCCTGTGGTCCCTCGCCGACGTCCGCGACCGCGCCCGCGAGCTGGACATGATGTGGTGGTCGGTCTCGCCGTTCGCCGCCGACACCGACGCCGCGGGCGACGCCGACACCCTCAAGCTCGGCATGCACGCGCCCGAGACCTACCGCGGCGACACCGCGCGCGCCCTCGCCGACACCAAGGGCTGGCTCGCCGACGGCTGGCGCACGGTGTTCGTCACCGAGGGCCACGGCCCGGCCGCCCGCACCGTGGAGGTACTCGGCGGCGAGGGCATCGCCGCCCGCCTGGACGCCGACCTCGGCGAACTCGCCCCCTCCGTGGTGCACGTCTCCTGCGGCTCCATCGAGTACGGCTTCGTGGACCCCGCACTCGAACTCGCCGTGCTCACCGAGACCGACCTCTCCGGGCAGCGCACCGCCGGCCGTGACGGCGCCCGCATGCCGGCCCGCCGCCGCAAGACCATCGACCCGCTCACCCTGGAGCCGGGCGACTACATCGTCCACGAACAGCACGGCGTCGGCCGCTACATCGAGATGGTGCAGCGCACCGTGCAGGGCGCCACCCGCGAGTACCTGGTCGTGGAGTACGCGCCCGCCAAGCGCGGCCAGCCCGGCGACCGGCTGTACATCCCGACCGACCAGCTGGAGCAGATCACCAAGTACGTCGGCGGCGAGGCCCCCACCCTGCACCGCCTCGGCGGCGCCGACTGGACCAAGACCAAGGCCCGCGCCAAGAAGGCCGTCAAGGAGATCGCCGCCGACCTGATCAAGCTGTACAGCGCCCGCATGGCCGCCCCCGGCCACGCCTTCGGCGCCGACACCCCCTGGCAGCGCGAGCTGGAGGACGCCTTCCCCTACGCCGAGACCCCGGACCAGCTCACCACCATCGCCGAGGTCAAGGAGGACATGGAGAAGTCGGTCCCGATGGACCGGCTGATCTGCGGCGACGTCGGCTACGGCAAGACCGAGATCGCGGTGCGGGCCGCCTTCAAGGCCGTACAGGACGGCAAGCAGGTGGCCGTCCTGGTGCCCACCACCCTGCTGGTGCAGCAGCACTACGGCACGTTCTCCGAGCGGTACGCGCAGTTCCCCGTCAACGTGCGCGCCCTGTCCCGCTTCCAGACCGACACCGAGGCCAAGGCCGTCCTGGAGGGTCTGAAGGACGGCTCGGTGGACGTCGTCATCGGCACCCACCGCCTGTTCTCCTCCGAGACCAAGTTCAAGGACCTCGGCCTGGTCATCGTCGACGAGGAGCAGCGCTTCGGCGTCGAGCACAAGGAGCAGCTGAAGAAGCTCCGCGCCAACGTCGACGTGCTGACGATGTCCGCGACCCCGATCCCGCGCACCCTGGAGATGGCGGTCACCGGCATCCGCGAGATGTCCACGATCACCACACCCCCCGAGGAGCGCCACCCGGTGCTCACCTTCGTCGGGCCGTACGAGGAGAAGCAGATCGGCGCCGCCATCCGCCGCGAACTGCTGCGCGAGGGCCAGGTCTTCTACATCCACAACCGCGTCGAGTCCATCGACCGCGCGGCGGCCAGACTCCGCGACATCGTCCCCGAGGCGCGCATCGCCACCGCCCACGGCCAGATGTCGGAGTCCGCGCTGGAGCAGGTCGTGGTCGACTTCTGGGAGAAGAAGTTCGACGTGCTGGTGTCGACCACGATCGTGGAGTCCGGCATCGACATCTCCAACGCCAACACCCTGATCGTGGAGCGCGGCGACACCTTCGGCCTGTCCCAGCTGCACCAGCTGCGCGGCCGGGTCGGCCGTGGCCGCGAGCGCGGGTACGCCTACTTCCTGTACCCGCCGGAGAAGCCGCTCACCGAGACCGCGCACGAGCGCCTGGCGACCATCGCCCAGCACACCGAGATGGGCGCGGGCATGTACGTGGCGATGAAGGACCTGGAGATCCGCGGCGCCGGAAACCTCCTCGGCGGCGAGCAGTCCGGGCACATCGCGGGCGTCGGCTTCGACCTGTACGTCCGCATGGTCGGCGAGGCCGTCGCCGACTACCGGCGCCAGCTGGAGACCGGCGAGATCCAGGAGGAGGCGCCGCTCGAGGTCAAGATCGAGCTGCCCGTCGACGCGCACGTCCCGCACGACTACGCGCCCGGCGAGCGCCTGCGCCTCCAGGCGTACCGCTCGATCGCCTCCGCCAACAGCGAGGAGGACATCAAGGCCGTCCGCGAGGAACTCACCGACCGCTACGGCAAGCTGCCCGAACCGGTGGAGAACCTGCTGCTGGTGGCCGGCCTGAGGATGCTCGCGCGCGCCTGCGGCGTCGGCGAGATCGTGCTCCAGGGCACCAACATCCGCTTCGCGCCGGTGGAGCTGCGCGAGTCGCAGGAACTGCGGCTCAAGCGGCTCTACCCGGGCACGGTCATCAAGCCGGCCGCCCACCAGGTGCTGGTCCCGCGCCCGAAGACCGCCAAGGTCGGCGGCAAGCCGCTGGTCGGCCGGGAACTGCTGGCCTGGGTCGGTGAGTTCCTCACCTCGGTCCTGGGCTGACGGCCGCCGGGGCGGGGACGGTGGACGGGAACCGGGCCTCGAGCGGGACGCGTGGACGGGAAGGGGACCGGGAGCGGGACAGGCGGGCGGGAACGGGAGGGGGCGCGCGTGCGGATCGGTGAGCTGGCCGAGGCGACCGGAGCGACACCGCGCGCCCTGCGCCACTACGAACAGCAGGGCCTGATCACCTCCACCCGTGCGGCCAACGGCTACCGCGAGTACGACGCCGGTGCGGTCGTACGGGTGCGCAACATCCGCCGGCTGCTCGCGGCGGGCCTCACCCTGGACGACGTCCTGGTGTTCCTGCCCTGCCTCGACGGCGACGTCACCGCCGGCCCCGCCTCCGCCGAGGCGCTGAAGGTCGCCCGGGACCGGCTGGCCGTCCTGGACGCCCGCATCGCGGCCCAGACGGAGCTGCGGGACCGGCTGGCGGCGGCCCTGCGGGAGGCGGGCGCCGAGGTTCCCTGACGTGACCGGGGTCCGCTGACGAGGGCCCGGTCAGGAGACGACCGCGCCGCCGTCCACGGGCAGCACGACCCCGGTCACGAACGACGCCCCCGGCGAGGCGAGACGGGTGATGGCCCAGGCGACCTCCTCGGGACGGCCGATCCGGCCGAGCGGGGTGTGGGCGAGCTGCCACTGCCTGATCGTGGCCCGCTGCTCGGGGGTGTAGCCGGAGTGGTCGGCGATCGGCGTGTCGATCGCGCCCGGGGCCACCGCGACCACCCGGATGCCGTGCGGTGCCAGTTCCACCGCCCAGCTGCGGGTCAGCACCTCCAGCGCCGCCTTGCCCGCCGCGTACAGCGAGTTGCCGGGCCAGCCGCGCTGTCCCACCGCCGTCGTCACGTTCACCACGACCCCCCGGCTCTCCTCCAGCGCGGGCAGCGCGGCCTGGGTGAGCAGCACGGGCGCGAGGAGGTTGGTCTCCAGCAGCGGCCGTACCGACGCGCGGGTGTAGCTGCGCAGCGAGTCGGCCGTGACGACGGCCGCGTTGTTGACCAGCACGTCGATTTGGCCGTAGCGCTCCAGCACGGCCCGGACGACGGCAGCGGGCCCGTCCTCGGCGGTCAGGTCGGCGGACAGGGGCGTGATCCCGGGGTGCCCCTCGGCGGTCTCGGCCAGCGGCGCGCGGCGGCGGCCGACGGCGACGACCCGGGCGCCCTCGGCGGCGAACGCGCGCGCCGTCGCCCGGCCGATACCGGTGCCGGCACCGGTCACGAGGACGGTACGAGGGTGATCGGAGGGGCTGGTGCGGGAGGTGCTGTTCTCGCTCATGCCGGGATCGTCGGACCCTGACGCCAATGACAAGGTCAAGCGACGTCTGTCCACCGGACGAAACGGCACTTGTCATGGCATCAGGGGACAACGCCCCATCTGCTGGGCGGCGACGGGAAGTTACCGTGGAGAGCGGAACGACCCGCCCCGCTTGAAGGGCGGACCAGCACGAGCAAGGGGGGGCGCACCGTGACGCGTCTGAGGGGCGGGATGATCACCGCCGTGGCCACGCTGGTCGCCGTGACCGGCTGCACGGCCGAGCAGGACAAGGGGTCCGCCGGGCCCGGGGAGGCCAAGGGCGGCAGTGCGGCCCTGGCCGCCGTGGACTCACTGACCGTCAAGGGGCGTGCGCCGAAAACGGGTTACTCCCGCGAACGGTTCGGCACCGCCTGGGCGGACACCGACTCCAACTCCTGCGACACCCGCGACGACATCCTCAAACGCGATTTGAAGGAAGTGAAGTTCACCGGCGGCACCTGCAAGGTCACCTACGGACTGCTGGACCCCGACCCCTACTCCGGCAAGGAGATCACCTACCGGCGCGGCCGCAGCCAGGTCGACATCGACCACGTCGTGGCCCTCTCCGACGCCTGGCAGAAGGGCGCCAAGTACTGGGACCCGAGCAAGCGCATAGCCCTCGCCAACGACCCGCTCAACCTCCTCGCCGTGGACGCGCCCACCAACCGCGGCAAGGGCGACGGCGACGCGGCCACCTGGCTCCCGCCCAACAAGGCCTACCGGTGCGAGTACGTCGCCGCCCAGGTGGCGGTCAAGAAGAAGTACGGCCTGTGGGTCACCGCCGCCGAACAGTCGGCCATGAAGAAGGTCCTCGCCGGCTGCCCGGACCAGAAGCTGCCCACCGGCGGCAACCCGACCCGGGCCCCCGAACGCTTCCGGGCCCGGTGACCGGGTAATTCACTGTCCTGGCGGGCCCGCCCCGCCTACCGTGACCGGCATGGAGATCAAGGTGAGCAGCCTCGCCGAGCGGCCCGACCGGCTGCCGGCGGTGTTCGACATGCCCGACACCTGGCCCGAGTTCGTCACCCACGATCCCGTGGGCGCCACCCACTACGGCCGCATCCCCACCGAACTGCCGGAATACGCCCTGTTCGCCGAGGACGAGGACGGCCGGGTCGTCGCCCACGCCTACAGCGTGCCCTTCGCCCTGGACGCCCCGGGCCGGGGCACCCTGCCCGCCCGGGGCTGGGACCAGGTCCTGGCGTGGGCCTTCGCCGATCTGCGCCGCGGCACCCGCCCGGACACGGTGAGTGCCGTCTCGGTCACCATCGCCCCGCACGCCCAGGGCCTCGGCCTGTCCGCCGTCCTGCTCTCCGCGATGCGGGACAACGCCCGCGAGCGCGGTTTCCGCGAGGTCGTCGCCCCCGTCCGGCCGAGCGCCAAGCACCGCGAACCGCACACCCCGATCACCGAGTACGCCCACCGGGTCCGCCCCGACGGGCTGCCCGAGGACCCGTGGCTGCGCGTCCACGCCCGGGCCGGCGCCACCATCGACTGCATCGCGCCGGCCTCCATGACCGTCGGCGCCTCGCTGGAGGAGTGGCGCCGCTGGACCGGGCTGCCCTTCGACCGCCCCGGTGACATCGAGGTGCCCGGCGCGCTGGTCCCGGTCCGCTGCGAACCGGAGCGCGGGTACGCCGTCTACGTCGAACCCAACGTCTGGATGCGGCACCCGCTGTGACCCCGCGCCGGGCCCGGCCCCGTACCGGCCCTTACAGCGCGTCCAGGTCGACGATCTCCCCGGTGGGCTTGTCCGCGGGGACCGGCCGGTCGAAGTCGCTGAAGGCCAGGTGGATCTGCTCCTTGGCCTTGGCGCCGCTGTCGATCCGCAGCAGGTACGGCTTGCCCTCGGTCGCCACGTGCGCCGTGTAGTCGTCCTCGCCGTCCTTCTCGTGCAGGACGATCGCGGGCTTGCCGTCGACCGTCGTGGTCTTGCCGCGGGTGGCCTCCGTGTCGCCGTCCTTCATGTCACCGAGGATCGTGTCCAGGTCGCAGAAGCTGGCGATGTCCTTGGCGTCCTGGCCCTTGGCGGCCGTCTTGGTCCACTTCCCGGCGAGCATGTCGACCGCCGCGTCGGTGTCCTCCTTGGACTCCTCGCTCTGGGCACGCAGGAACTTCTCGTCGTACTTCATGTAGATCGTGCCGCCGGACCTGATCAGGTCGGCCTTGCCCTGGCCGCTGAAGCTCATCGAGCCGGCGCACCGGCCCTGCTTGTCGAGCGCCATGTCGATGTCGATGAAGCCCTTGCTCTCGTCGTCGGGGACCCGGCCCTTCATGCGCAGCGACGAGGAACCGGTGGTGGTCTTCATCGACCGCTCGACGATCTGACCGCCGCTCAGCCCGGCGAACGGGCCCTTCGGCTTGCTGCCGGCCGAGTCGTCCCCGGACTGGCAGCCGGTGGTGAGACCGGCGGTGGCCACGGCGGCGAGACAGAGAGCGGCAAAAGCGGTACGACGCATGGGGGTTCCTTGGTGAGAGAGGTGTTCTGGTGAGCGGGGAGCCGGACGGCTCCGTGGGGGGTGAGTGGTACGGGGGTTCTACGGGGTGGTGGGGTGGGGTGCCGTCACGGCGCTGGGTGTGGGTGTCCCCGCGCCGGGGTGGGCAAACGGGTCAGGCCTTCTTCCAGTCACCGCAGTCGTCGGTCTTGAAGTAGCCGTCCGAGGCGCTGAGGGTGACGACGGCCGTACCGGTCACATGGTCACCGGCGAGGAACGAGTCCGGGCCGTGCTCGGCGTCCTTGGTGCGCTCCCAGTAGCAGGAGCCGCCGGTGTTCCCGGTCGACTTGTAGGTGCCCGGCGCGATGTCCGTCCCCACCTTGAACATGCCCGCGTCGCCGTCCATGGAGGTGGCGGGAGTGCCCTTTGCCGTGGGGACGGTCGGGTCCACGAGCTCCCAGTCGGCGCAGCCGTAGATCCGGAACACCTTGTCGGTGGGCATGACGGTCACGTATCCCGTGCCGTTGACACGGTCGCCGGCGAGTGTGGCGTCCGGTTGGCCGGAGGCGTCCCTGGCGCGCTCCCAGTAGCACGTGTCATCGGGGTTGCCGGTGGTGCGGTATGTCCCCGGCTTGATGTCGGTGCCCACCTGGTAGTCGCCGTTGTCCCCGAAGGCGGTCTTCATCTCGGCCGCCCGGGCGCCCCTCGAGTCAGCGGAGCCGCCCGAATTCTCGCTTGCACCGCCGGGCTTGTGCAGGGCCGAGGGCGAGGAGCCGGCCCGGGCGCCGTCACCCGGACCGCCGCCCTTGGAATGGCTGCCGACGGTGGCGGACACGGTCCCGATGACGGCGAGCCCCACCATCGCGCCGACCGCGAGCCTGGCCTTCATGCCCATGACGTATCCCTCCCCGAATGCGGGCGGTCTCCCCCTCCGGCGACCGCTCGTTCGCTGGGTCAATAACAGCAGAGCGTGTGAACCGAGTCAACACGGTTCACACTTGAGGGTGTGTACACGCCCGTGAACCCCTGGATCTTTGTGTACGCCGGTATGCTCGGCGCACACACGGGACGAGGGGAGCGAAGCCGGTGCAGGACAACGCGACAGAGGTGACCGCAGCGGGGATCGCCCGGCTCGCGGGAGTGGGCCGGGCCGCCGTCAGCAACTGGCGCCGTCGGCACGCCGATTTCCCCAAGCCGGTCGGCGGCACCGAGACCAGCCCGTCCTTCGCCCTCGCCGAGGTCGAGGCCTGGCTGCGCAAGCAGGGGAAACTCGCGGAAGTACCGCTGCGTGAGCGTGTCTGGCAGCAACTCGCCGGCCATCCGGAGGGCCCGCTGACGGCCCTGGTGCACACCGGCTGCGCGCTGCTGCTGATCCATGAGCGCCCCACGGTCTGGCTCGACGCGAGCGCCGGCTCCGACGCGAGGCTGGCCGCGATGCTGCCGGGCGCGCTGGAAAAGGTGCTGACGCCGCGGGTGGGGGGCGTACGGGGGCGCCGGGGCACGGGTGTTGGGGGTGCGAGTGCGAGTGCCGGTGCGGGCGCGAGGGGGAGAGCGGGCGCGGGGGCGGCCGCGGGTGCCGGTGGTGGTGTGAACGCGGCGTTCGGGCGGGCCGGTGTGAACGGAGTGTTCGAGCAGGCCGGTGTGAACGGGCCGAGCAACCCGCCTGCTGTGAACGCCGGTTCCGCGCCGACCGCTGTGAACTCGGGTTCGGCGGCGACCGGTGTGAACCCGGGGCCGACGGCTTCCGGCGTGAACTCGGGTACGGCGGCAGCCGGTGTGAACTCAGGTTCGGCGGTGGCCGGTGTGAACTCGGATCCCGTGGTCCCTGGTGTGAATCCCGAATCCACCGCGCCCGCCGCGAACTCCTCGCCGGCGGCGCCGACTGTGAACACCCCACCAACCGTGCACAACGACTCATCCGTTCACAACGCCCCACCCACCCACGGCGAATCAACGGTTCACAACGCGTCGGCCGTTCACAACCGATCCACTGTTCACAGCACCGTCCCCGGCACCCCGGCAGCCATCGCCGACAGCCCCAGCACCCCGACCACCCTCGGCGCCCCCACCCCACCCCAAACCACACCGACCATTCCGACCGCGTCCCTCACCCCCACCACACCCACCACGCCCACCACACCCCCCACCCCAGCCCTGACCACCCCCACCGGCCCCCAACTCCTCCCCTCCGTCCCCCTCCTCCGCGGTGCCGCCGAACTCGCCGCCGAGATCGGCGCCCGGCAGACGTTCGAGTTCCTGCTGGGCCGGCACCTGGACGCCAACCCCCGCCAGTACACGCTCACCCCGGCCGAGCTGGCTGGTCTCATGGCCGACCTGGCCGGCCCGGCCCGTACCGTCCTGGACCCGGCCTGCGGCACCGGCGCCCTGCTGCGCGCCGTGGACCCCCGCCCCGGCCAGGAGCTGTACGCCCAGGACAGCGCGCCCGAACTCGCCGCGCTCAGCGCGCTGCGGCTGGCGCTGCACAGCCGGGCCACCGTGCGCGCCGCCGTGGGCGACACCCTGCGCGCCGACGCCCACCCCGGGCTGCAAGCCGACGCGGTGCTGTGCCATCCGCCGTTCAACGAGCGCAACTGGGGCCACGACGAACTCGCCTACGACCCGCGCTGGGAGTACGGCTTCCCGGCGCGCACGGAGTCGGAGCTGGCCTGGGTGCAGCACGCGCTGGCGCGGCTGACCGACGGAGGGACCGCCGTCCTGCTGATGCCGCCGGCCGCAGCCTCCCGCCGCTCCGGGCGCCGGATCCGCGCCGATCTGCTGCGCCGGGGCGCGCTCAGGGCCGTGGTCGCGCTGCCGGTCGGCGCGGCACCGCCGTACAACATCCCGCTGCACCTGTGGGTGCTGCGCCGCCCCGACCGGACGCCGGCGGCGCCCGAGGTGCTGCTCGTGGACACCGGGAGGTTCGCCGGGGAGACGCGGGGCGGTCCGGACTGGGAGGCGGTACGGGAGGCGGTACTGGACGCCTGGCGTGCCTTCGCGCGCGAGGGGCGGCTCGCGGAGCGGCCCGGCCTCGCCCGTTCCGTGCCGGTGATCGAACTCCTCGACGACGACGTGGACCTCGCGCCCGCCCGTCATCTGCCGCCGGCCGCGGTGGCCGACGGCGCGGAGCAGCTCACGCGGGTGCGCGAACGCCTGGGGGAGACCCTGCGCCTGACCGCGGACCTCACCCCGCCGCCCGCCGACCCGGCACCGGCCGCGCGCTGGACGCTGACCACGGTCGGTGAACTCGCGCGCGGGGGCGCGCTGGTGATGCGTACCGGCGGAAACGGCGGCCACGCGCGCGTGCCGGTGCTCACCGACCACGACGTCCTCGCCGGGACGGCGCCCTCCGGGGCGCTGCCCGAGAGCGAGGAGGAGGCCGTGCTGACCGAGCCGGGCGACGTCGTCGTACCCGTGCTCGGCGGGGGAGCGGTGGCGCGCGTGATCGACGGGGCGACGGGGGGCGCCGCCCTGGGGCGCAACCTGGTGCTGTTGCGCCCCGATCGCACGGCGCTCGATCCGTGGTTCCTGGCCGGGTTCCTGCGCGGTACCGCCAACAACCGGCAGGCCAGCAGCTACGCCTCCACGGCGACCCGGCTGGACGTGCGCCGGCTGCACCTGCCCCGGCTCCCGCTGGAGGAACAGCGCCGCTACGGCGCGCGCTTCCGAGCCCTGGACGAGTTCGAGCGGGCGCTCAGGCACGCGAGCCGGCTCGGGGAGCAGCTGGTGCGCGGGATGTACGACGGGCTCACCGACGGCACGGTGGCACCGGACTGATCCCGGTGCCGACGGCCGGACAACGGTTCGGTACAGCCTCGATCATTTGTCCGTGCCGGGCCATATGCTCGAAGCGACCATCGCACGAGGGGCGTGGTCCGCGCGCCCGCCGACCCGCCGGGCGGGCGGTACGCCCCCTTCCAGGACCGGGAGCAGCCATGCAAGGCCACGGCTACGGACAGCCGGTGACGCAGCCGCCGCACACCGCGTGGCTGGTCTGCCTGCGTGTGCTGTTCGTGGCGGTCGGGATCCTCACCCTCGGCTTCCTGTCCTGGGCGATGCTGCTGCGGCTGGCGATCGTCACGCGCCGGTCGCTGGACTGGGGGCTGTTCGTGGCGGTGCTGGTCGCCGACATCCTGGCCGTCGTCCTGCTGGGGCTGGAGCCGGGCGACGAGATCCACACCACGGGCGGCTATGTGGGCCTGATACTGGTGCTGGGCAGCCTCGTGGGCTCGATCGCGTACTACCTGGCCGCGGACATCCAGCACTTCGCGCTGCGCCGGCAGGTGTACGCGGGGGTGCCCGGGGTGCCGGCGTACGGCTGTCCGCCCCCCGCGGCGGCCTACGGCGCGACGACGGTACCGACCGCGCCACCGGCACCGACGGCGTCCGTACCGGCCGTACCCAGCGCGTCCGCCGCACCCACCCCGGCCGTACCCGCCGCCCCGGCCCCGCCCCGGGCGTCCGGCGCGCCGTACACCCCGCCCCCGGTGTCGCACCCCCCGCCCCCGGCGTCGTACGCGCCCGTGCCCGCGCCCCCGCCGGCCGCCCCGCTGCCGCGGCCCCCGGCGCCCGCGCGGATCGAGCAGGTGCGCGCGGAGCTGGACGAGCTGAGCGACTACCTGCGCCGGCAGGACGGCCACGAGGGCGGTCGATGAGCGTGGCGACCGGACGAGTCGTCGCCGGCCGCTACGAACTGTCCACGCTCATCGGGCAGGGCGGCATGGGCCAGGTCTGGACGGCGTACGACCAGCGGCTGGACCGGCGCGTGGCGGTGAAGCTGCTGCGCCCGGACAAGGTGGCGGGCCAGGAGACGGACGAGCTGCGCCGCCGGTTCCTGCGCGAGTGCCGGATCACCGCGCAGGTGGACCACCCCGGCCTGGTGACGGTGCACGACGCGGGCAGCGAGGGCGACGAGCTGTTCCTGGTCATGCAGTACGTCGACGGCGCCGACCTGTCCGACCACCTCGCCGAGCACGACCCGTACCCGTGGCCGTGGGCGGTCGCGGTGGCCGCACAACTGTGCGCCGTGCTGAGCGCCGTGCACGCCGTGCCGATCGTGCACCGCGACCTCAAGCCGCGCAACGTGATGGTGAAGCAGGACGGCACGGTCACCGTCCTCGACCTGGGCGTGGCCTCGGTGATGGACACCGACACCACCCGGCTCACGCACACCGGCTCCCCGATCGGCTCGCCCGCCTACATGGCGCCCGAGCAGGCGATGGGCGGCGCGGTCGGCCCGTACACCGACCTGTACGCGCTCGGTGTGCTGATGCACGAACTGCTCAGCGGGGAGGTGCCGTTCGCCGGTTCCACGGCGCTCGGTGTGCTGCACCGGCATCTGTACGAGCCGCCGCTGCCCGTGCGCCGGATCCGCCCCGAGGTGCCCGAGGCGCTGGAGGCCCTGGTGCTGCGCCTGCTGGCCAAGGACCCGCAGCACCGGCCCGCGTCCGCGCAGGAGGTCTACGAGGACCTGGCGCTGCTGCTGCCGGAGCGCGGCACCCCCACCGGGGCGCCCCTGGATCCCACGCGCCCCTTCCTGCGTCCGCACGCCCCCTGGCCGGACCGCGCGCGGATCCCCGCGCACCAGCCCGCCCCGGTCGCGCCCGCGCCGCAGGCGGTCGAGAAGCCCGATGTCGCCGCCGCCGTGGACGAGGTGAAGCGGCTGCTGGGCGAGGGCCGTATCACGCAGGCCGTGGACATCCTGGGCGCGATCCTGCCGGCCGCCGCCGAACAGCACGGCGAGCGCTCCCCGGTGGTACGCACCCTGCGCAAGCAGTACGCGGCCACGCTCCTGGACGACAGCCAGTACCGGCGCGCGCTGCCCGAACTGCGCCGGCTCGCCGACGAGCGCGCCGCCGAGGCGGGCCAGGCGGACGCGCAGGCACTGCGCTACCGCTACGAGGCCGCGCAGTGCCTGGAGCAGCTGGGCGAACCGGCGGCGGCGCTCGCCGAGTACCGCGCGCTGCTGCCGTACTACGAGAACCAGTACGTCTCCGGGGACCCGGGGCTCGCCCACGAGGTGCGCCGGCGCGTCGGTCATCTGCTGCTCGCGCTCGGCGACCGGCCGGCCGCCCACGACACGCTCGCGCGGCTGGTGATGGACGTCGAGCGGCTGCACGGCCCAGGTCATCCGCTGGCCGTGGAGATCCGGCGCACCCTCCAGTGGCTCGGACAGGTGCGCGGATAGATTGTCCGTCGGCTTCGTCAGGCACGCGCGCACGCGCGCGAGCCGCCGTACACGAACAGGGGTGGGGATCATGGCCGGACACCGGCAGTCCAAGAAGCGCAGATACATCGCGTGGGGAGCGGTCGGCGTGGTGGTGGCCGCCGGGGCCGGCATCGCCGCCCAGACCTCCATGGCCGCCACCACCTGGCCCGCGCAGAAGACGTTCACCGGCCGCGCCTTCGACACCTGCACCGCGCCGTCGCTGTCCGCGATGAAGGCATGGCACACCGGCTACTACGGCGCCGCCGCCGTCTACGTGGGCGGCAAGAACCGGGGCTGCGCCCAGCCGAACCTCACCGCCTCGTGGGTGAAGTCGGTGAACTCCCTCGGCTGGAAGCTCATCCCGATCTACGTCGGTGCGCAGCCGCCCTGCCAGACCGGCTCCAGCCCCGAGAAGCTGACCGCCGCGACGGCCGCCTCACTGGGCGCGAAGGACGCCAACGACGCCGTGGCGAAGGCGTCCGCGCTCGGCATGAAGGCCGGCAGCCCCATCTACCTCGACATGGAGGCGTACGACATCAAGAATAAGGCGTGCAACGACGCCGTTCTGACGTACGTGCGCTCCTTCACGAAGACGTTGCGCGCCAAGACCTACCGCGGCGGCTACTACGGCTTCACCAGCTCCAGCGCCAAGGCCGTCGCCACCGCCGCGGACAAGAAGGACCTGCCGGGAAACCTCTGGTACGCGCTGTACGACAAGAAGGACACGACGACGGCGGACTGGCCCTGGGGCGCCGGTCAGTTCACCCCGCACAGCCGCGGCCACCAGTACCTGGTCAACAGCAAGGAGACGCGCGGCGGTGTCACGCTGACCGTCGACCGGGACTCCTGGGACGCGCCGGTGGCCATCATCGGCTGACCCGGCGGTCCGTTCCCCGAGCGGCGCGGCGGTGCCCGAAGCGGGTGCGAATCGTTGGTCGAATGGGTTGGCCGCGGCCTGCCCACTGCCTACCATCGATCACCGCAAGACCTTGTGCACCGTCGCACAATCTCCCCCCAGGAGGTTCACCTTGCACCGCCGCCGTCGCACCGCGCTCGTCCTCACCGCCGCGATCGTCGCCGCGGCCCCCCTGCTGACCGCCTGCGGAAGCGAGGCGCACCCGGGCGCCGCGGCCGTCGTCGGCGGGCAGCGGATCACCGTGGCCCAGCTGGAGAGCCGGGTCGAGGAGGTCCGCCGGGCCCAGCGGGCCGCGGTACCGGACGAGACGCAGTACCAGCAGGTCGTCTCCTCCACCAGCAGTCTCACCCGGGACACCCTGCACAACATGGTGCTCGACCGGGTGCTGCACCGCGCCGCCCGGGACAAGGGCGTCACGGTCACCCGCGCGGAGATCCAGCGGATGCGCGCGGGCCTGGAGCAGCAGGCCGGCGGCGGCAAGGGCCTGGAGACGGCCTGGCTGCAGAAGTACGGCATCGCACCGGCCCGCCTCGACGACAATCTGCGCCTGCAACTGGAGGCGCAGAAGCTCGCCGCCGAGCTCGGCACCGACACCAGCCAGCCCGCGTTCTGGCAGGCCCTGTCCAAGGCGTCCACGGAGCTCCACGTGGACCTCAACCCGCGTTACGGCTCCTGGGACGTGCAGAAGAGCAGCCGGGTGGACGCCAAGACGCCCTGGGTACGGGAGGTCACGGCGGCGGGCGGACAGCCGGTGACGACGTAGGCGGGGAGCGGGCGGGGCGGCGGCCCGGTGCGGAACCGGAGCCAGAGCCGGTGCGGAACCGGAGCGGAAGCGGAGCGGAAGCGGAAGCGGAACCGGAAGCGGAATCTCCGGTCGTACGATCGCACGAGTGTCTGGGCCCTGTGGATAACTCGGTCCACCCTTGCGCGGCGTGGGTTACGTTCGGATCGTGAACGAATCCAGCGCCGAAGCCCGCCCCGAGCCCAGCCCCGCCCCCGGCCGGGAATCCGCCCCCGGCCGCGTGGTCCTGCTGACCACCAGCCACCGCGTCGCCCCCGGCCTGCTGTCCTGGCCCGCCTGGCAGGCCCTGCGCACCGCCGACACCGTGCTGTGCGCGGACGGCGCGCACCCGCAGCTGCCGTATCTGCGCGAGGCCGGGATAGCGGTCACGGAGGCGTCCCCCACCGCGCGGGAACTGGTCGACGCCTGTGCCGGCGGACGGACGGTGGTGGTCGTGGCCACCGGTGAGGGCGAACCGGAGCTCACCGACGGCCTCGCCCGGCTGGCCGGGTCCGGCCGGGTCGCGATGCCGGAGCTGGAGCTGCTCCCCGCCTCCTACGACCTGCCCGGTGCCCGCCTGCTGGACCTGGTGCAGGTCATGGACCGCATTCGCGCCGAGTGCCCCTGGTCCTCCCGGCAGACCCACGAGGGCCTGGCCAAGTACGGCATCGAGGAGGCATACGAACTGGTCGAGGCGATCGAGGCTGGCGACCGCGAGGAGCTGCGCGAGGAACTGGGCGACGTCCTCCTCCAGGTCGTCTTCCACTCCCGGATAGCCGAGGAGGACCCGGACGCGCCGTTCTCCGTCGACGACGTGGCCGGTGGCATCGTCGCCAAGCTGATCCACCGCCACCCGCACGTCTTCGGCGACGAGCGGGCGGAGACCCCGGAGGACGTCGCGGAGCACTGGCTGCGCACCAAGGCCGAGGAGAAGCGGCGCACCTCCATAACGGAGGGCGTCCCGCTCGGCCAGCCCGGCCTGGCCCTGGCCGCCAAGCTCGCCTCCCGCGTCCGTACGGCGGGCCTGGAGGTGCCCCTGCCCCGCGGCGAGGGCATCGGGTACGAGCTGCTGGCGCTGGCGGTCGCCGCCGAGGCGGACGGCGTCGACCCGGAGGCGGCGCTGCGGGCGGCGGCCCGGGTGTACCGGGACGCGATCAAGGACACCGAGGCGGCGCGCACGACGGACGGCGGACAGGAGGACGAGGCGTAGGCGGAACGCCCTCCGGCACCCCGGACTCCCCCCGGTACCGCAAGGCCGCCCGCCGGGGCCGCCCCGCCGCCCGGAAGGCGCCCGGCGGGACACCCGCCGCGCCGGATACGGTCGAGGAGTGACCGACCAGCACCACCCCGACCAGCCGGCCCCCGCCGAGCAGCCGGCCCCCGCCCTCTTCACGTGGGAGTTCGCCGCCGACCCCTACCCCGCCTACGCCTGGCTGCGCGAACACGCCCCCGTGCACCGCACCCGGCTGCCGAGCGGAGTCGAGGCATGGCTGGTCACCCGGTACGCCGACGCCCGGCAGGCCCTGGCCGACCAGCGGCTGAGCAAGAACCCGGCCCACCACGACGAGCCCGCGCACGCCAAGGGGAAGACCGGCATCCCCGGCGAGCGCAAGGCCGAGCTGATGACGCACCTGCTGAACATCGACCCGCCGGACCACACCCGGCTGCGCAGGCTGGTCAGCAAGGCGTTCACCCCGCGCCGGGTCGCCGAGTTCGCCCCCCGGGTGCAGGAGCTGACCGACCAGCTCATCGGCCGGTTCGAGAAGACCGGCTCCGCCGACCTCATCCACGAGTTCGCCTTCCCGCTGCCCATCTACGCCATCTGCGACCTGCTCGGCGTCCCGCGCGAGGACCAGGACGACTTCCGGGACTGGGCGGGCATGATGATCCGGCACGGGGGAGGACCGAGGGGAGGGGTCGCGCGGTCCGTGAAGAAGATGCGCGGCTATCTCGCCGAGCTGATCCACAAGAAGCGCGAGGCGCTGTCCGCCACGCCCGAGCCCGGCGAGGACCTCATCTCCGGCCTCATCCGCGCCTCCGACCACGGCGAGCACCTCACCGAGAACGAGGCCGCCGCCATGGCCTTCATCCTGCTGTTCGCCGGCTTCGAGACGACCGTCAACCTCATCGGAAACGGCACCTACGCCCTGCTCACCCACCCCGGCCAGCGCGCCCGGCTTCAGGACTCCCTGGCCCGCGGCGAACGGGACCTGCTGGAGACGGGCGTCGAGGAACTCCTGCGCTACGACGGCCCGGTGGAGCTGGCCACCTGGCGGTTCGCCACCGAGCCGCTGACCATCGGCGGGCAGGACATAGCGCCGGGCGACCCGGTGCTCGTCGTCCTCGCCGCCGCCGACCGGGACCCGGAGCGGTTCGCCGACCCGGACGTACTGGACCTCGGCCGCCGCGACAACCAGCACCTCGGGTACGGCCACGGCATCCACTACTGCCTGGGCGCGCCGCTCGCCCGGCTGGAGGGCCAGGCCGCGCTGGCCACCCTGTTCACCCGCCTGCCCGACCTGCGGCTGGCCGCCGATCCGGCCGATCTGCGCTGGCGCGGGGGGCTCATCATGCGCGGCCTGCGCACCCTGCCGGTGGAGTTCACGCCGCCCGCCTGAACACAGGCCCTCCAGAGGAAGGTGACACTTTCTCAACTCTGTGATCTTCACGTGATCTGTGCGGCATGAACTTGTGACAAGTGATCGTCTGCCGATACGTTCACCCATCAGCGCGGCGAGCGGCTCCAACCGCCGCGCCGGTCCTGCTGTCGCTCGAAAGGCTTCTGCATGCTCTCCGGGAACGGTCGACACCGTCGCCCCCGCCAGGCTCCGGCCCTCCTCGTCGCGGCCGGAGTGACCGGCTCCGCCATCGCCATCCCGCTCCTCGGCGCGGCGAGCGCCAACGCGGCCGACGGCACCACGTGGGACAAGGTGGCCGAGTGCGAGAGCGGCGGCTCCTGGAGCGCGGACAACGGCACCGGGTACTACGGCGGCCTGCAGATCTCGCAGGACGACTGGGACAAGTACGGCGGCGGCCAGTACGCGGCCAGCCCCGACCAGGCCAGCCGCCAGCAGCAGATCGCCGTCGCCGAGAAGATCCTGGCCGCCCGGGGCACCGCCCCCTGGGCCACCTGCGCCCTGCTGTCCGGCCTCACGCGGAACTCGGGGTCCATGGACGTCGACACGGGCGTCGGCGGCTCCGGCGACACCACCGGTTCGTCGGATGCGTCCGGATCGGCCGGTGGCTCCGGTACGTCCGGAACCCCCGGAACCTCCGATCCGTCCGGTACGCCGGACGCGTCGCCCTCCACCGGCTCCACCGCCGACCCGGAGACCGCCCCCTCCTCGACCCCGACCGGCACGCCGTCCACCAAGCAGGACAAGGGCGACAAGGCCGACAAGGGTGACAAGGGCACGGGCAAGGACACCGGCGAAGACGCGGGCAAGGCGGCGGACAAGGGCGCGGGCGAGACCCCCGGTTCCACCGGCACCGACACCACCGAGTCCGACAAGTTCCCCACGCCCGGCACCGGAAACACCCGGTACCCCGGCGGCTCCCCGACGGCCACCCCGGACGCCGGGACCGTGAGCAACCCGCAGCAGGCGGCCGGGTCCTGGAGCCTGGTCGACACCGGCGCGGTCGCCACCGGCGGACGTCACCGGGGTCCGAGCGCGGACGAAAGCCTGACAAACGGTCAGAACGGGACGACGTCCGGACGTCACGCCTCCCGCGAACCGGACACCTACACCGTCCGCCAGGGCGACTCGCTGTCCTCCATCGCCGACTCCCTTGACGTCGACGGCGGATGGCGCGCGCTGTACGACGGCAATAAGAAGGCCATCGGCGCCGACCCGAACCACATCACCGCCGGTCAGACCCTGGATGTCCAGGGCGAAACGGGCGCGAAGTAGCGGGAATTGACGTCCCGCTTAACGCCCTAATGTCCGGTTTGGCGAAAGTGTGGGATGAGTCTCAGAAGCCCTGATCGTCTTTGAAATCTCGGCGATCACCTGTCTACGGTCGAGGCCGCTCGTCACCGCGAGCCCCGGCTTCCGCCACGCCGAATCCTGCCGGCGGTCGCCCGGGAACAGTCGTCGCGTCAAGCGCCGTAGGCAGGAGCGGGGGACCCAAGGTAAGTGCCGGGCCCAGCAGTTGAGGCTGGGACCGGCTGGGGGTGAAGCCGCGTTCACGCGAAAGCGTCGGACGCGGCCGGGCAACTCAACCGGCCCGAACCCGACAGCTCACCTCGTAGGCGTCGGTGAGGGGAATCGATCCATGCTGTTTTCCGGCAAGGGCAAGCACCGTCGTCCGTCCAAGGCCGTCCGCGCCGTCACGCTCGCCGGTGTCACCGGCGCCGCCGTCGCCGCCCCGCTGATGGCGGCCGGCAACGCCTCCGCCGCCACCGCCTCCCAGTGGGACACGGTCGCCCAGTGCGAGTCCGGCGGCAACTGGTCCATCAACACCGGCAACGGCTACTACGGCGGTCTGCAGTTCTCCGCCTCCACCTGGGCCGCGTACGGCGGCACGCAGTACGCCGCCACCGCCGACAAGGCGAGCAAGTCGCAGCAGATAGCCGTCGCCGAGAAGGTCCTCGCCGCGCAGGGCAAGGGCGCCTGGCCGGTCTGCGGCACGGGCCTGTCGAGCACCCCCTACAACGGCTCCGCCCCGGCGCCGTCCGCCCCGTCCACCCAGGACTCGGGCACCACCACCCGCTCGGCCGACCAGCAGGCCGCCTCCCGCTCCGCCGAGCGCCCGGCCGCCACGAGCAAGAGCACGAGCAACAGCACGACCACGAGCAACGGCACGGGCTCGGGCAAGAGCACCGGCGGCGCGAGCAAGACCGTCACCACCCCGACCGGCAAGAAGGTCAAGAAGGGCGACGGCGAGTACAAGGTCGTCGAGGGCGACACGCTCAGCACCATCGCCGCGGAGCACAAGGTCGCGGGCGGCTGGGAGAAGCTGTTCGAGCTGAACAAGGACATCGTCCAGGACGCCGACCTCATCTACCCGGGCCAGCAGCTCCACCTGAAGTAACCCTCCGGGGCCACGGCCCGCACATCCCGGCGGGCGCCCGGGCCCCCCAGGGCGCCCCCCGAGGCCCCCAGGCCCCGCACCTGCGGGCGGTCCCCCAAGGCCCCGTGCGGGCCACCCCCGTCCCCAAGGGCTCCCCGCCCCGGCGCGTGTTCCCCCGTACGCGCCGGGGCGGGGTTTTCCGCGTCCGGCCCGGTGTTCCCGGCCGGGAAATGCCCCGACCCCCTTTGTTTCGAGTAGAAACAAAAGGTACCGTCGCTCTGTCCACGGGGCGGTCGGTCGACGGCCGAGCGGCCCGGGACGGTTAGGCTCTAGTCGCAAGGCACACCAGCCCCGCACTTCCAGCGTCACATCCAAGAAGGAGATGCTCGTGCCGTCCATCGACGTCGTCGTAGCCCGGGAAATCCTGGACTCCCGAGGCAACCCCACGGTCGAGGTCGAGGTCGGCCTCGACGACGGCAGCACGGGTCGTGCCGCCGTGCCGTCCGGCGCCTCGACCGGCGCGTTCGAGGCCATCGAGCTGCGCGACGGTGACCCGAACCGCTACCAGGGCAAGGGCGTCGAGAAGGCCGTCCTCGCCGTCATCGAGCAGATCGGCCCCGAGCTGGTCGGCTACGACGCCACCGAGCAGCGCCTGATCGACCAGGCCATGTTCGACCTGGACGCCACCGACAACAAGGGCTCCCTCGGCGCCAACGCCATCCTCGGCGTCTCGCTCGCCGTCGCCCACGCCGCCTCCGAGGCCAGCGACCTGCCGCTCTTCCGCTACCTGGGCGGCCCGAACGCGCACCTGCTGCCGGTGCCGATGATGAACATCCTGAACGGCGGCTCGCACGCCGACTCCAACGTGGACATCCAGGAGTTCATGATCGCCCCGATCGGCGCGGAGTCCTTCTCCGAGGCCCTGCGCTGGGGTACCGAGGTCTACCACACCCTGAAGAAGGTCCTGAAGAACAAGGGCCTGTCCACCGGCCTCGGCGACGAGGGCGGCTTCGCCCCGAACCTCGGCTCCAACCGTGAGGCCCTCGACCTCATCCTGGAGGCGATCAAGGAGGCCGGCTACACCCCCGGCGAGCAGATCGCCCTGGCGCTCGACGTCGCCGCGTCCGAGTTCTACAAGGACGGCTCGTACGTCTTCGAGGGCAAGAACCGCACCGCCGCCGAGATGACCGAGTACTACGCCGAGCTGGTCGAGGCGTACCCGCTGGTCTCCATCGAGGACCCGCTCTTCGAGGACGACTGGGAGGGCTGGAAGACCATCACCGACAAGCTCGGTGACAAGGTCCAGCTCGTCGGCGACGACCTGTTCGTCACCAACCCGGAGCGCCTGGCCCGGGGCATCGAGGAGGGCGCCGCCAACGCCCTGCTGGTCAAGGTCAACCAGATCGGCTCGCTGACCGAGACCCTGGACGCCGTCGAGCTGGCCCAGCGCAACGGCTTCAAGTGCATGATGTCCCACCGCTCCGGCGAGACCGAGGACGTCACCATCGCCGACCTGGCCGTCGCCACCAACTGCGGCCAGATCAAGACCGGCGCCCCGGCCCGCTCCGAGCGCGTCGCCAAGTACAACCAGCTGCTGCGCATCGAGGAGATCCTCGACGACGCCGCGGTGTACGCGGGCCGCTCCGCCTTCCCGCGCTTCAAGGGCTGACCCAACCTGGGCTAAGTCCTAGCCAGTCGTACGTACGTCCCCGTACCCGGTCCCGTACCGTGTCCGGGGACGTACGCGCGTGTGACGGGAGGCGGGGAAGATGGGCGTGAAGGACCGTGACCGGTTCTCCACCGCGACCAGGATCAGGCTGCTCGGCGAGCAGACCGCGGCCCGCGTCTACCGCTCGCAGACCAAGCGGCAGGCCCGCCGCTCCCGGCTCACCGGCCGGGCGGCGCTGCTCGCGCTGGTGCTGTGCACGATGGTCGTCGCCCTCGCCTACCCGATGCGGCAGTACGTCTCCCAGCGGGCGGAGATCGCCGACCTCCAGCGCGAGCAGCGGCAGGCCCGCGAACGGGTGGAGCAGCTGCGGGACCTCAAGGCGCGCTGGCAGGACGACGCCTACGCCGAGCAGCAGATCCGCCGCCGGCTGCACTACGTACGGCCGGGCGAGACCGGGTACGTGGTCGTCGACCCCGGCGCGGCCAAGCAGTCCCGCGCCGACCTCGGGGCCGCCGGCCGGCCCTGGTACGCGAACGTCTGGGAGGGCGTCGACAAGTCCGACGCCTCCGACCAGTGAACCGACAGAAAGTCTCCGACAGCCAGTCATGGAAACCCCTCCGCCGCCCACTCCGCGCACCGAGCCCACCGACGCGGACGTAGAGGCCTTCAAGCAGCAGCTGGGCCGCCCGCCGCGGGGCCTTCGGGCCATCGCGCACCGTTGCCCGTGCGGTCAGCCGGACGTCGTGGAGACGGCGCCGCGCCTGCCCGACGGCACGCCCTTCCCGACGCTGTACTACCTGACGTGCCCGAAGGCGTCCTCCGCCATCGGCACGCTGGAGGCGAACGGCGTGATGAAGGAGATGACCGAGCGGCTCCAGAGCGACCCGGAGCTGGCCGCCGCCTACCGGGCCGCGCACGAGGACTACATCCGGCGCCGGGACGAGATCGAGGTCCTGCAGGGCTTCCCGAGCGCGGGCGGCATGCCCGACCGGGTGAAGTGCCTGCACGTCCTCGTCGCCCACTCGCTGGCCGCCGGCCCGGGCGTGAACCCGCTCGGCGACGAGGCCCTGGCGATGCTGCCGGAGTGGTGGCGCAAGGGCGCGTGCGTGACCGCCGACACCCCCGAGGAGGACGCGAAGTGACCCGTGTGGCCGCCGTCGACTGCGGTACGAACTCCATCCGGCTGCTGGTCGCCGACGCCGACCCGGCGACCGGGGAACTGACCGAGCTGGACCGCCGGATGACGATCGTGCGGCTCGGCCAGGACGTCGACCGCACCGGCCGGCTCGCCCCGGAGGCGCTGGAGCGCACCTTCGCCGCCTGCCGCGAGTACGCCGGGATCATCAAGGAGCACGGCGCCGAGCGGATCCGCTTCGTCGCCACCTCCGCCTCCCGGGACGCCGAGAACCGCGAGGAGTTCGTGCGCGGCGTGCTGGACATCCTCGGGGTGGAGCCGGAGGTCATCACCGGCGACCAGGAGGCCGAGTTCTCCTTCACCGGCGCGACGAAGGAACTCACCGGCCGCACCGACCTCGCCCGGCCCTACCTGGTGGTGGACATCGGCGGCGGCTCCACCGAGTTCGTCGTCGGCGACGACCGGGTGCGCGCCGCGCGGTCGGTGGACATCGGCTGCGTGCGCATGACCGAGCGGCACCTGGTGCACGGCGGCGAGGTCTCCGACCCGCCCACCGGGGAGCAGATCGCCGCCATACGGGCCGATGTGGAGACCGCCCTGGACCTCGCCGAGCGGACGGTCCCGCTGCGCGAGGCGCGCACCCTGGTGGGCCTGGCCGGCTCCGTCACCACGGTGTCCGCGATCGCCCAGGAGCTGCCCGAGTACGACTCGGCGCGCATCCACCACTCCCGGATCTCCCGGGATCGCGTCCAGGAGATCACCGAGTGGCTGCTGCGCTCCACGCACGCCGAGCGCGCCGCCGTCCCGTCCATGCACCCGGGCCGGGTCGACGTCATCGGCGCGGGCGCCCTCGTCCTGCTCGCGATCATGGAGCGCACGGGCGCCGAGGAGGTCGTGGTGAGCGAGCACGACATCCTGGACGGCATCGCCTGGTCGGTGGCGTAGGTCTCTTTTGTTACTCACCGGTAGCCGACCGCTGAGCAGGTTGGATAACGTTTGAGCGGCCCGGAGGGCCCCCTCGGGGGCCCTCCGTCGCGTGCGGCCGGAAAAGTTCGTGAAGTTCTTCACAAGGAATTGGGGCCCGGGGGTCCCCCGAACGGGGCCGGTTGGCCCTTCCGGGGCGTTAACGGCCGTTTGAACATGTTCAGATGAAGGGCGCGAACGGGCCCTGGAGGAGGTTGTCCCGGAGGTGTCACGACACGCTCACGACCACCCCGCGACTCCGGAGAGGCTGCTCACGCGGCCTTGACAACGGGGCGAACCGCCGCGCGGTTCCCGCCCGGCCGCATGACCTCGGTCACGCGGGTCGCGGAGTTTAACACAGGGCCTGTCGGTTCTTGTGAAGGGGCGCACGAGCGACCCCCCTGGGGCGGGTGGATACTCGATGGCATGAGCACCACGGAGCGTCCCAGGATCCTCGTAGTAGGCGGTGGGTACGTAGGCCTGTACGCAGCTCGGCGCATCCTCAAGAAGATGCGCTACGGCGAGGCGACCGTCACGGTCGTCGACCCCCGGTCGTACATGACCTACCAGCCCTTCCTCCCCGAAGCCGCCGCCGGCAGCATCTCCCCTCGCCACGTCGTCGTCCCGCTGCGACGCGTGCTGCCGAAGGCGGAGGTCCTCACCGGTCGGGTCACCACCATCGACCAGGACCGCAAGGTCGCCACGATCGCCCCGCTGGTGGGCGAGGCGTACGAGCTGCCCTTCGACTACCTGGTCATCGCCATGGGCGCGGTCTCCCGCACCTTCCCGATCCCCGGCCTCGCCGAACAGGGCATCGGCATGAAGGGCATCGAGGAGTCCATCGGCCTGCGCAACCACGTTCTGGAGCAGCTGGACAAGGCCGACTCCACGACCGACGAGGAGATCCGCCGCAAGGCGCTCACCTTCGTCTTCATCGGCGGCGGCTTCGCGGGCGCGGAGACCATCGGCGAGGTCGAGGACATGGCCCGGGACGCGGCCAAGTACTACAAGAACGTGTCCCGCGAGGACATGCGTTTCATCCTCGTCGACGCCGCCGACAAGATCCTCCCCGAGGTCGGCCCCAAGCTCGGCCAGTACGGCAAGGAGCACCTGGAGAGCCGGGGCGTGGAGATCTACCTCTCCACCTCCATGGACTCCTGTGTCGACGGCCACGTGGTGCTGAAGAACGGCCTTGAGGTCGACGCCAACACCATCGTGTGGACGGCCGGCGTCAAGCCGAACCCGGCCCTCGCCCGCTTCGGCCTGCCCCTCGGCCCGCGCGGCCACGTCGACTGCGAGCCCACGCTCCAGGTCAAGGGCACGGACTACATCTGGGCCGCCGGTGACAACGCACAGGTCCCGGACCTCGTCGGCCGCAAGGCGGGCAACGAGAACGCCTGGTGCCCGCCGAACGCCCAGCACGCGCTGCGCCAGGCCAAGGTCCTCGGCGACAACGTGGTCTCCGGTATGCGGGGCTTCCCGCAGAAGGAGTACGAGCACGCCAACAAGGGCGCCGTCGCCGGCCTCGGCCTGCACAAGGGCGTGGCGATGATCGTCATGGGCAAGATGAAGATCAAGCTCAAGGGCCGTCTCGCCTGGTACATGCACCGTGGCTACCACGGTCTGGCGATGCCGACCTGGAACCGCAAGATCCGGATCTTCGCCGACTGGACCCTCGGCATGTTCCTCAAGCGCGAGGTCGTCTCCCTCGGCGCCATGGAGAACCCGCGCGAGGAGTTCTACGAGGCCGCCAAGCCGGCGCCGGTCGCCGCCGCCAAGCCGGAGGAGAAGGCCAAGGCCTCCTGACCTCCCGGTCACCCGTTCCGAGCCCGAAGGGGCCGCCTGCCATCCGTGGTGCGGGCGGCCCCTTCGGGCTGTCCGGCACCCAAGTGCCGCCGGGCGGGGGGCTTCTGACGCGTACCTGCTTTTTACCCAGTCACAACACGGCGTGGGGACTACGGCCGGGCCCCGCGTGTGTTTACGTGGTGTTGGCATTCCGGGATCGTCCGTCACGGAGGTGTGCGTCATGGCCGACGCCGCGCAGCGGCTGAGGAGTCTTGCCGAACAGGTGCTGGGAGCCCCGCTCCCGGTGCGGCTGAGGGCCTGGGACGGATCGCAGGCCGGCCCGCCGGACGCGCCGGCACTCGTGGTGCGCAACCGCCGCGCCCTGCGCCGGATGCTCTTCAAACCCGGTGAACTGGGCCTCGCCCGCGCCTGGGTCTCCGGTGACCTGGACGTCGAGGGCGACCTGTACACCGTGCTGGACGCGATGGCCGGCCTGATCTGGGAGCGCGGCGAGGACGCCCGCACCCTGCGCCAGGCCGTGCGCGACCCCGCCGTCCGGGCCGCCGTCCGCGACCTGCTGAAACTGGCCGGCCCGCCGATCCCGCCCACCCCGCCGCGCGAGGAGATGCGCAGACCCCGCCGGCACCTGCACACCCGCCGCACCGACAAGCGGGCCATCAGCCACCACTACGACGTCGGCAACGACTTCTACGAGATCGTCCTCGGCCCCTCCATGGTGTACTCCTGCGCCTACTGGGAGCAGGACGGCACCCTGGAGACCGCCCAGCGCGACAAGCTCGAACTGATCTGCCGCAAGCTGGGCCTGAAAGAGGGTCAGCGGCTGCTCGACGTCGGCTGCGGCTGGGGTTCCATGGCCATCCACGCGGCCCGCGAGCACGGGGTGAGCGTCGTCGGGGTCACCCTGTCGCAGGAGCAGGCCACCTACGCCCGCAAGCGCGTCGCCGACGCGGGGCTGACCGACCGGGTGGAGATCAGGGTCCAGGACTACCGGGACGTCGTGGACGGCCCCTACGACGCGATCTCCTCCATCGGCATGGCCGAACACGTCGGCGCCGAACGCTACCTGGAGTACGCCCGCCAGCTGTACGCCCTGCTCAAGCCCGGCGGCCGGCTGCTCAACCACCAGATCGCCCGCCGCCCGCAGCGCGACGAGTCGGCGTACGAGGTGGACGAGTTCATCGACGCCTACGTCTTCCCCGACGGCGAACTCGCCCCCGTCGGCACCACCGTCACCCAGCTGGAGCGGGCCGGGTTCGAGGTCCGGGACGTGGAGTCCATCCGCGAGCACTACGCCCGCACCCTGCGCCGCTGGGTGGCCAACCTGGAGGACGACTGGGACCGCGCGGTCCGGCTCACCAGCCCGGGCCGGGCCCGGGTGTGGCGGCTGTACATGGCCGCCTCCGCGCTCGCCTTCGAACGCAACCGGATCGGTGTCAACCAGGTCCTCGCGATCCGCACCCCCGTCTCCGGCGCCTCGGGGCTTTCGCTGCGGCCCCGCACCTGGCACGGCTGACCGCCCGCACCGGACAGCCGGTACGCACGGCAAAGGGGGCCCCTTCCCGAGGGGCCCCCTTCACCGTCGTACGACCGGTTACTCGGCCTTGATCGCCGTGAGCATGTTCAGCCGGGCCGCGCGGCGGGCCGGCCACAGCGCGGCCAGGACGCCGACCGCGCCCGCCAGCAGCAGGAAGACCGTCATCCGGCCCCACGGCAGGATCAGCTCGTACGTCGGCAGCTTCGTGGCCATCAGCTCGCCGGCCGCCCAGCCGAAGAACACGCCCAGGGAGAGCCCCAGCACCCCGCCGAACAGGGAGATCACCAGGGACTCCAGGCGGACCATCCGCTTGACCGCCCGGCGGTCCAGACCGATCGCGCGGAGCATGCCGATCTCCTGCGCGCGCTCGAAGACGGACATGGCCAGCGTGTTGACGACGCCGAGCACCGCGACGATCACCGCCATGCCGAGCAGGCCGTAGACCATGTTCAGCACCTGCGTGAACATCTTGCCGATCTCACGGGAGATGTCCTGCTTGTCCTGGATCTTGATCGCCGGGTTGACGCCGAGGGTCTTCACCAGCCCGTCCCGGGCCGCGTCGGACGCGCCGTCCGCCATCTTGACCATGACCTGCATGTCGGCCGGGTCGGCCAGGTGCGGGGTGAGCACCTTGTTGTCGAGGATGATCCCGTTGAGCATGTCGTTGCCCTCGTAGACCCCGGCGACGGTCAGCCGGCGGGCCGCGCCGTCCTCGAAGTGCGCGGTGAGCTGCGAACCGGGCTTCCAGCCGTGCTCCTTGGCCCGGTCCTCGTCCACGACGATCCGCGTGCCGCCCACCGTGAAGGAGCCGTCGGTCACCTTCAGGTCGGTCAGCTTGTTGATGGCCGCGCCGTCGACGCCGGTCAGCCACTGGGTGCCGCCGTCGATGCGGGACTCGCCGTTGCGCAGCGGGCTGCTGGCGGTGACCCCGTCGGCGGCGGCGAGCTTCTTCGCCACGTCGGGGGAGAGCGGGCCGCGGTTGGCCATCGAGACGACGTAGTCGGCGCGGATCGCCGAGCTGGCCATCCGGTCGATGGACGTCTGCAGGCTGCCCGCCATCACCGTCATGCCGGTGATCAGGGTCAGGCCGATCATCAGCGCGGAGGCGGTGGCCGCGGTACGGCGCGGGTTGCGCACCGAGTTCTGGCGGGCCAGCTTGCCCGACACCCCGAAGGCGCGCAGCACCGGCGCCGCGGCGGCGATCAGCGGGCGGGACAGCAGCGGCGTGAGCACGAACACGCCGATGATCAGCAGGACCGCGCCGATGCCCATCGGGCCCTGGGCGGCGTCGGCGTCCATGTTCGTGGCCATGAGGACCACCGCGACGCCGGCCGCCGAGAACAGCGCGCCGAGGGTGTTGCGCAGCACCAGGGACTTGGTGGTGGCCTGGGCGTGCAGGCTGCTCATCGCCGCCACCGGCGGGATCTTCGCGGCCCGGCGGCCGGGCAGCCAGGCGGCCAGCACGGTGACGAGGATGCCGACCGCGAGGGCGGCCACCACCGTGCCGGGGCTGACCACCAGCGGCCCGTCGGGCACGGTCTCGCCCAGGGAACCCAGCAGGGAGCGCAGGCCGGCACCGATGCCGATGCCGGCGACCAGACCGGCCACGCCGGCGACCGTGCCGACCGCGAACGCCTCGACGAGCACCGAGCGGGTGACCTGGCGGCGGGAGGCGCCGACCGCCCGCAGCAGGGCCAGCTCACGGGTGCGCTGGGCGACCAGCATGGTGAAGGTGTTGGCGATGATGAACGTGCCGACGAACAGGGCGATGCCCGCGAACACCAGCAGCATCTGCTTCATGCCGCTCATGGCCTCGGCGATCGCCGTCGCCTGGTCGTCGGCGAGCTGCTCGCCGGTGGTGGTCTCCACCAGCTCGGCGGGCAGGGCCTTGTCCAGCGCGGACTTCAGCGCCTCCTGGCTGGTTCCGGCCGCCGCCCGCACGTCGATCTCGTCGTACGTGCCCTTCTTGCCGAACAGGGCCTGTGCGGTCGGCGTGTCGAAGAGGGTGAGGCTGCCGCCGGCGGCCACGTTGCCGTCGTCGGTGGTGAAGATGCCGCTGATGGTGGGGGTGAGGACCGGGCCGTCGACGGAGAGGCGCACGGTGTCGCCGACCTTGAAGCCGGCCCGCTTGGCCGTCGCGGAGTCGATCAGCACCTCGCCCTTGCCGCGCGGGGCGTGGCCGCTGACCAGGGGGTAGCGGGGGTCCTCGGTGCCCCAGTAGTTGCCGCCGGCCGACTGCCAGTCACCGCCGACGAGTTCGCCGTCCTTGCCGGCGACGGCGGTGAAGCCGGTGACGACACCGGTGGCGGAGGCGGCCCCGGGGACCTTGGCGGCCCGGTCGAGCAGCGCCTGGGTCAGTTCGGGCGTCTTGCCGACCCGATTTCCCTTGGAGTCCTGGTACTTGGGCTGTACGGCGACGTCGACCTGGTCGAAGCCCTTGGCGGAACTCTTCTGGTAGGCGTCGGAGAGGGTGTTGGTGAAGACCAGCGTCCCGGAGACGAACGCCACGCCGAGCATGACGGCGAGCACGGTCATCAGCAGCCGGGCCTTGTGCGCGAGGACGTTGCGCAGGGCGGTGCGGAACATCAGCTGGTACGGCCCTTCGCGTCGAACTGCTTCATCGTGTCGAGGACGGACTCGGCCGTGGGGCCGTACATCTCGTCGACGATCCGGCCGTCGGCCAGGAAGATCACCCGGTCGGCGTAGGCGGCGGCCACCGGGTCGTGGGTCACCATGACCACCGTCTGGCCCAGCTCTCGCACGGAGTTGCGCAGGAAGCCGAGGACCTCGGCGCCGGAGCGGGAGTCCAGGTTGCCGGTGGGCTCGTCGCCGAAGATGATCTCGGGCCTGGAGGCGAGGGCTCGGGCCACGGCGACGCGCTGCTGCTGGCCGCCGGACAGCTGGGAGGGCCGGTGGCCGAGGCGCCCGGACAGACCCACCATCTGGATGACCTGATCCAGCCACGCCTTGTCCGGCTTCCGCCCGGCTATGTCCATCGGGAGGGTGATGTTCTCCAGCGCGGTCAGCGTCGGGAGCAGGTTGAACGCCTGGAAGATGAAGCCGATCTTGTCCCGGCGCAACTTGGTGAGCTGCTTGTCCTTCAGGGAGCCCAGTTCGGTGTCACCGATCCGCACGGACCCGGAGGAGAAGGTGTCCAGACCGGCCACGCAGTGCATCAGCGTGGACTTGCCGGAACCGGACGGACCCATGATGGCGGTGAACTCGGCGGCCCGGAAGTCGACGGAGACCCGGTCCAGGGCGACCACCCGGGTCTCACCCTGCCCGTAGATCTTCGACAGCTCCATGGCGCGCGCGGCGACGGCGGTGGTCCGGCCGGCGGTGGGTGTGGTGGTCACGGGACGGTGCTCCTACTCGGGACGACGTGTTTCCTGGGGACCGTTCCATCGTCCCGGCGCGGTGTGCGCCTGGAGTCAGACGCTGTTCCGGTTCCGGGGGGCGACTGGGGTCGGACGCGGGGCCGTCGTGTCATACCTGGGGAGGACGGCCGACCCTGAGGGACCGCGGGGCGCGCCGACGGCTGTCCGGGATCTCGTTAACCGGTGGACCGGTCTTGTTCGAGCGGTGAAATTCCGTCATTTCGCGTACACGCGCCCACCTGTCACGGCAGGCTATTGGCAAGTGCGGATGGCTAGTTCCGTCCGCTGATGCCCACTCAGACGTCAATAAAATAAGACAACATCGGTCCACCCATCCGCTGTTCGGGGGATGGGTCCCGATAGGCTCGGACCCTCGATGCGGAGCCCCTGGCAAGCCCGGATGGTGGAATGCAGACACGGCGAGCTTAAACCTCGCTGCCCCTTCGCGGGCGTGCCGGTTCGAGTCCGGCTCCGGGCACTTTCCGCCTCTTGGCGCGTTTTGTACGGCTATGACCTCAGTATGAGGACGCTCCGTCGGCTTGGCCGGCTCCCTGGAAGCCCCTCCGCCGCCGGCATCCGCCCGCGACCGCTGTCACCGTATCGCCGGCCGCCGGTGTACCCCTGATCGCTCGATGCGGGCCCGACCATTGACAGTCGGGTCCGGTGAGGCCGAGACTCGCGGGCAGTTGGTGAAGGAAAGTTCACCTGGCGAACAACGTGGAGAGAAGGGGACGGTCGATGCGTACCACCGTGGGGATCATCGGGGCGGGGCCGGCCGGGCTGTTGCTCGCGCGGCTGCTGCATCGCGCCGGGATCGAGTCGGTCGTCCTGGAGAGCCGCGACCGTGCCTACGTCGAGCGGCGGCAGCGCGCCGGGATCCTGGAGCAGGGCACGGTCGACGTGCTGCGCGCCGCCGGGGCCGGGGAGCGGATGGACCGGGAGGGGCTGCGGCACGACGGGATCGAGCTGCGCTTCGACCGGCGCCGGCACCGCGTCGACTTCCCCGGGCTCACCGGCGGGCGGTCCGTGACCGTCTACGCCCAGACCGAGGTCTGCAAGGACCTCATCGCGCTCCAGCTGGAGGAGGGCGGGCCGCTGCTGTTCGAGGCCGAGGCCCTGGCGGTGGAGGGGGCCGAGGGCGACCGGCCGCGGATCCCGTTCCGGTACCAGGGGCGCGAGGACGTGCTGGAGTGCGAGTACGCCGTCGGCTGCGACGGGTTCTGGGGGGTGGCCCGCAAGGCCTTCCCGGACGGGGTCTCCCGGGTGTTCGAGCGGTCGTACCCGTACGCCTGGCTCGGGATCCTCGCCGACGTCGCCCCCTCGCACGACGAGCTCGTCTACGCCCGCCACGAGCGCGGCTTCGCCCTGCTGTCCATGCGGTCCCCGGCCGTCTCCCGGCTCTACCTCCAGGTCCCCGCGGGAACGGACGCCGGGCAGTGGGGCGACGAGGAGATCTGGGACGAGCTGGAGCGGAGACTGGAGACGGACGACGACTGGCGGCTGGAGCGCGGCCCCATCACCCAGAAGTCGGTGACCCCCATGCGTTCCTTCGTGCACGAGCCGATGCGGCACGGCCGGCTCTTCCTCGCCGGCGACGCCGCCCACATCGTGCCGCCGACCGGCGCCAAGGGCCTGAACCTCGCCGCCGGCGACGTCGTCACCCTCGCCCGGGCCCTCGTCCACGAGCGGGAGACCGGCTCCCCCGAGCTGCTCGACGCCTACTCCGCGACCTGCCTGCGCCGCGTCTGGCAGGCCGAACGGTTCTCCTACGACATGACGACCCTGCTGCACCGCGCCCCGGACGCCACCCCCTTCGACGCCCGGCTCCAGCTCGCCCGGCTGGAGCGGATCGCCTCCTCCCGCGCGGCCGAGACCGACCTCGCCGAGGCGTACACCGGGTTCCCGCTCGCCTAGCGGTACGCCCGTGGCCGGGAATCGGACGTGCGCGTAGCGTGTTGCGCAGCATGCAAGGGGAAGGATCCTCCTCAAGTATCATGGTCGGTCCTTTGCCAATCCATTACTCTTGAGCCAAGACTGCACTCGGCAGTCATGGAGGAGTGAAATGAGGAGCAGCAACCCGGTCTTCTCGCGACGGGGCTTCAGCCGCGACAACGGCTACGCCGGCTTCAACACCGCACCGCAGGCCGGGTCCGCACAGGGCAACCCGTACGCGCAGAACCCGTACGCGCAGAATCCCTACGCCCAGAACCCGTACGCGCAGGCGGACGTCCAGGCCCCGGCCACCACCGGTCGGATGACCATGGACGACGTGATCGTCCGCTCGGCCCTCACGCTCGGCACGGTCGCCATCGGCGCCGTCCTCGCCTGGGCGCTGCTGCCGGTCTCCGGCACCAGCTACGGCCTGGCCGTCGGGGCCGCGCTGATCGCGTTCGTCCTGGCCATGGTCCAGAGCTTCAAGCGCACCCCGTCGCCCGCGCTGATCCTCGGCTACGCCGCCTTCGAAGGCGTCTTCCTCGGCGTCTTCAGCGAGATGTTCAACAGCCGCTGGAGCGGAGCCCCGTTCCAGGCGGTGCTCGGCACCATGGCGGTCTCGGGCGCCACCCTGCTGATCTACAAGGCCGGCTGGATCCGGGTCACCGCCCGCTACGCCCGCATCGGCCTGTCCATCGCGATCGCCTTCATGGTCGTCATGGCGATCAACCTGCTGCTGGTCGCGTTCGGCGTCGCCGAGGACGGCGGGCTGCGCAGCTTCGGCCCGCTCGGCGCGCTCGTCGGCATCATCGCGATCGTGCTCGGCGCGTTCTTCCTGACGCTGGACTTCAAGCAGATCGAGGACGGCATCGCCTACGGCGCCCCGCGCAGCGAGTCCTGGCTCGCCGCGTTCGGCCTCACCATGACCCTGGTGTGGATCTACGTCGAGATGCTGCGCCTGGTGGCCATCTTCAGCAGCAACGACTAGCGACGGTCACGAAAAACGGCGAAGTGCCCCGGGTGACACACCCGGGGCACTTCGGCGTTCAGAGCAGCCTGCGCGCCGCCCTCCTCAGGTCGTACTCGTGCACGATCGCCTTGGCGTGGCCGTACGCCAGGTCGTACTCGTGCCGGAGCCAGCTGACCTTCTCCTCGAAGCGGAACAGGGCCGGGCCTTCTTCTACGGCACGCAGCCAGTCGGACACCTCACGACCGGTGCAGTGCGGGATACGGGCGAGCAGATTGCGGTGGGTCTCCTCGGAGAAGACGTGGGACATCGGCGCCTCCGGACACAAAGGGGATGTAAGCCGGTCCTTCACGTCACCGTGCCTGAGCGTTCGCGTATTGGCAACAGTGCGGCACGTTACGCTCGGCGGGTGGTTGATACGACGCCCTTGACCCAAGCAGTGGACCACTTCGCCGACCGGTTGCGGGCCGCGCCGCAGAGCCGGCTCCAGCGCGGCGCCGCGGCGGAGGCGCTGGCGCTGGCCCGGGAGCTGTCCGGGTGGGCCCAGCGGAAGGAATCGCCCGGTGCCGAGCCCCGCGTGATGCCGGACGCCGGGATGTTCGCCGCCGCCGACCAGATCCTGGTGGCCGCCCATGACCTCGCGGTCGTGCTGGACGGCGACGACCAGGTCGCCGAGGCGGTGCGCCTGGTGGAGGAGGCGCGGCAGCGGGCCGGGGTCTGAGGCTCCCGGCCCCTACGCCTACGGGGTTACGGGTAGTGCGAGGACTACGGGTCCTACGGGTCCTACGGGACTACAGGGACGCGATCACCCGGTCGGCCAGGATGTACACCATGTCCTCGCCGCACGCGAAGGTCAGGGTGTACGAGCCGGAGACGCCCGAGCCGCCCAGGAGGTACGGCGTCTCACCCGACTCCAGGGCCGCGGCCAGCCGTTCCGCCGTCTCCCGGTGGCCCGGGGTCATGCACAGCGTGGTGCCGTCGGCGAAGACGTAGACGTCGAGCGTGCCCAGCGGGCCGGGACGCACATCGGCGAGCCGCACCTGCCCGGCGGCCAGTTCCTCCAGGGCGGCCACCGTGCGCTCGTGGTCGCCCACGGCCGGGGACTGCGCCGGGACGAAGTCCGGGTGCGAGGGGTGCCGGCGGCGGGCGGCGGCCAGCTCCGGGGAGTCGCCCCCGGAGAAGTCCTCGGCGTCGGCGGTCGGCTCGGACACCGGCTCCAGCGACTCCAGGCCCGCGAAGTCCGCCTGCCGGGGCATGAAGAGATCACCCTCGGGCAGACCGAACAGCATCGGCGCGTCGGAGGCGTCCCGCGCCTCCTGGGCGGCCCAGAAGGCCCGCGCCTCGGCCAGCTCCCGCTCCCGCTCCTCCGCGAGCGCCTCGGCCACGGCCGCCCGTATCCGGTCGGCGTCGGCGGCGGAACGGGCGCCGGGCAGCAGGGCGCGCGCGGTGGCCGCCTGGTCGTCGGCGAGCTGCCGCTGCAACTCGGTCAGCTGGCGGCGCAGCTTCAGGACGGTGCGCAGGACGGCGACGCCCACGGCGCCGGTGGCTGCCGTGGTGAGCAGCAGGGCGATCGGCATGGCGCTCACTGACGTACTCCCGGTTCAAAGTCGACCCCCGACTTCCTACATCAGCTTGAAGGGCGGACTAACCAGCTGTCAGTGCGTAACGTCACGAATCGGACAGGACGTACGGCACACGGTTTGGCCGTGCGCCGGACTGATCGGCGCTGACCTGCGGCGATGTGTACGGCGAGCGAGATAGGTCACATCCTGGGGGAGATTGGGTCACGGAAAGGCCCAAAACCGTGGTGTTTCCCCGGTTCTGGGCCCTTCTGCGACGTACCGTGCCAGGCCCGCTACGGACCGTGGGGCACGGGTCAGCTGAGGCGCTCGATGACCATCGCCATGCCCTGGCCGCCGCCGACGCACATGGTCTCCAGACCGAACTGCTTGTCGTGCCACTGCAGCGAGTTGATGAGCGTGCCGGTGATCCGGGCGCCGGTCATGCCGAAGGGGTGGCCGACGGCGATGGCGCCGCCGTTGACGTTCAGCTTGTCGAGGTCGATGCCCAGGTCCCGGTAGGAGGGGATCACCTGGGCGGCGAAGGCCTCGTTGATCTCGACCAGGTCGATGTCGTCGATGGTCAGGCCCGCGCGCTTGAGGGCCTGCCTGCTGGCCTCGACCGGGCCGAGGCCCATGATCTCGGGGGAGAGGCCGGAGACGCCGGTGGACACGATCCGGGCGAGCGGGGTCAGGCCCAGCTCGCGCGCCTTGGTGTCGGACATGATGACGAGCGCGGCGGCGCCGTCGTTGAGCGGGCAGCAGTTGCCGGCCGTGACGAGCCCGTCGGGGCGGAAGACCGGCTTCAGCCCGGCCACGCCCTCCAGGGTGACGCCGGCGCGCGGGCCGTCGTCCTTGCTGACCACCGTGCCGTCGGGGAGGGTCACCGGGGTGATCTCGCGCTCCCAGAAGCCGTTCTTGATGGCCTGCTCTGCGAGGTTCTGGGAGCGGACGCCGAACTCGTCCATCTCCTGGCGGGTGACGCCCTTCCAGCGGGCGAGGTTCTCGGCGGTCTGGCCCATCGCGATGTACGGGTCGGGCAGCAGGCCGTCCTCGCGCGGGTCGTGCCAGGTCGAGCCCTCCTGCTGCGCGACGGCCTCGGTGCGGGCCTCGGCCTCGGCGAACAGCGGGTTGTGCGTGCCCGGCAGGCCGTCGGAGCTGCCCTTGGCGTAGCGGGAGACCATCTCGACGCCGGCCGAGATGAAGACGTCGCCCTCGCCGGCCTTGATGGCGTGCAGTGCCATGCGGGAGGTCTGCAGGGAGGAGGAGCAGTAGCGGGTGATCGTGCAGCCCGGCAGGTGGTCCATGCCCATCTGCACGGCGACGACCCGGCCGAGGTTGTGGCCCTGTTCGCCGCCGGGGAGGCCGCAGCCGAGCATCAGGTCGTCGATGTCCTTGGGGTCGAGCTCGGGGATCTTGTCGAGCGCGGCCTGGATGATCGTGGCGGTGAGGTCGTCGGGGCGCAGGTCCTTCAGGGAGCCCTTGTTCGCGCGGCCGATGGGGGAGCGGGCGGTCGAGACGATGACGGCTTCGGGCATCACGGCTCCAGTGAAAGGGGGTTGGGCAGGGCCGGTTCGGAAGTTACCCGGCCGTATGGTCCAGGTCACCGGTGTCGCGGTGTGACACTGACCGCAGTTTTCTAAGCGCTTGCTTGGCCGGGTGGGACTCGGTCACACCGACGGAGTCGCCGGCTCGGCTTCCGGGAGGCGCCGGCGGCGCCTGCGCTTGAGCAGCGCCCACGGTCCCCGCGGCCCCGCCGGCATCGCCGCCGTGACCTCCGTCCCCGCCTCCTGTGCCGCCTCGGCCGCGGCACGGGCGACCGGCAGGAAACCCTCGCGGCGCGACACGTCCGGCCGTTCCTCCTCCGCCGGCCACAGCCCCAGCGCCGCGCACACCGTCGGCAGCAGAGCCATCGCCGCCGTGGCGTACCCCTCCGCCGACGGGTGGTAGTTGTCCGGCCCGAAATACTCCCGCGGATGCGCCTCGAACTCCGGCCCGAGCAGATCCCCCAGCGACACCGTGCGCCCGCCCTGCGCCACCACCCCGATCGTCTGGGCCGCCGCCAGCTGCCGGGACGCCCGCCGGGCCAGCCACCGCAGCGGCTGCTGCACCGGCTCGATCGTGCCGAGGTCCGGACAGGTGCCGACCACCACCTCCGCGCCGGCCGTGCGCAGCCGCCGTACCGCCGTCGACAGGTGCCGTACCGACTGGGCCGGCGGCATCCGGTGGGTCACGTCGTTCGCGCCGATCATGATCACGCACACGTCGGGGACGGGCCCGGGGGCGGACAGGAGCAGCCCCACCTGACGGTCCAGGTCGTCCGACCGCGCACCGGTGACCGCCACGTTCCGCAGCTCCACCGGGCGCTCCGCCACCGCCGCCAGCCCCGAGGCCAGCAGCGCCCCCGGTGTCTGGCCCGCCCGGTGCACGCCCTGCCCCGCCGCCGTGGAGTCGCCGAGCACGGCCAGCCGCAGCGCCGGTTCGCCCGGGATCTCGTAGGCGTGCCCGTACACGCCGTCGGCCGCCGGCACCCGGCCGCTGAGCCCGTTGCCCAGCTGCCGCCGGGCCAGCCGCACCTCCGCCAGCACCAGTCCGACGACGGCGGCGCCGACCAGACCGGCCCCGCCGCCGCCGTACGCCGCCCCGGCCGCGATGCGCCGGGCCACCCGCGCCCTCGACATGCTCGTCATGCGTCGCCGCCACCTCCTCGTAGCCGTACCCACTCCTTGCCCCGTACGGACCGTGCGTCAATCTCAACGGGGAGTGAACGGCCGCGCTCGCCGCACCGCTGGCCTTAGGCTGGCGACACCACTACGAACACACCTTTTTTTGCAGCGACCGGAGACAACGGTGCAATACCACGACTCGATGATCAGCCTCGTCGGCAACACCCCGCTGGTGCGGCTCAACAACGTGACCAAGGGCATCCGGGCGACCGTCCTGGCCAAGGTGGAGTACTTCAACCCCGGCGGCTCCGTGAAGGACCGCATCGCCCTGCGCATGATCGAGGCGGCCGAGAAGAGCGGGGAGCTGAAGCCGGGCGGCACGATCGTCGAGCCGACCAGCGGGAACACCGGCGTCGGACTTGCCATCGTGGCCCAGCAGAAGGGCTACAAGTGCATCTTCGTCTGCCCGGACAAGGTGAGCACCGACAAGATCAACGTGCTGCGCGCGTACGGCGCCGAGGTCGTGGTCTGCCCGACCGCCGTGGCGCCGGAGCACCCGGACTCGTACTACAACGTCTCCGACCGGCTCGTCCGTGAGACGCCGGGCGCCTGGAAGCCCGACCAGTACTCCAACCCCAACAACCCGCTCTCGCACTACCACTCCACCGGCCCCGAGCTGTGGGAGCAGACCGAGGGGAAGATCACCCACTTCGTGGCGGGCGTCGGCACCGGCGGCACCATCTCCGGCACCGGCCGCTACCTGAAGGAGGCCAGCGACGGGAAGGTCAAGGTCATCGGCGCCGACCCGGAGGGCTCGGTGTACTCCGGCGGCTCCGGCCGGCCGTACCTGGTCGAGGGCGTCGGCGAGGACTTCTGGCCGACCGCCTACGACCGTCAGATCGCCGACGAGATCGTCGCCGTCTCCGACAAGGACTCCTTCCAGATGACCCGCCGGCTGGCCAAGGAGGAGGGCCTGCTGGTGGGCGGCTCCTGCGGCATGGCCGTGGTGGCCGCGCTGAAGGTCGCCGAGCGGCTCGGTCCGGACGACGTCGTGGTGGTCCTGCTCCCGGACAGCGGGCGCGGCTACCTCAGCAAGATCTTCAACGACGAATGGATGGCCGACTACGGCTTCCTGGAGGACGAGGGCCCCAGCGCCCGCGTCGGCGACGTCCTGAACGACAAGGCCGCCGGTGCCATCCCGTCCCTGGTGCACATGCACCCGGAGGAGACCGTCGGCCAGGCCATCGAGGTGCTGCGCGAGTACGGCGTCTCGCAGATGCCCGTCGTCAAGCCGGGCGCCGGTCACCCGGACGTGATGGCCGCCGAGGTCGTCGGCTCCGTGGTGGAACGGGAGCTGCTCGACGCCCTGTTCAGCAAGCGGGCCTCGCTGGACGACCCGCTGGAGAAGCACATGTGCCCCCCGCTGCCGCAGGTCGGCTCCGGCGAGCCGGTCGGCGACCTGATGCAGGTGCTGGGCGGGGCGGACGCGGCGATCGTCCTGGTCGAGGGCAAGCCGACCGGTGTGGTCAGCCGGCAGGACCTGCTCGCCTTCCTGGCCAAGGGCGGCAACAAGTAGCCGAGGCCGGCGCGGGGCCGGGGTTCGCGCAAGTGGTACGAGGGTGTCACGTGCGCGCAGCACCCGCTTAACACGCGTCCGGCAGATTGGTGGGCGTCGGCAGGGCGGGATCGGCTCCCCGCCCCGGCCGGCGCCGAACGGCGCCAGGACCTCCGGAGCGGCTCCCGGACCTCCATGGACGCCAAGGACGCGCACGTCCGGTCCTGACCGGCTCGCGTCCCTCGCGGGGACCGCCGTCGTCCCGCCCCCCGGCTACGGGGGTGCGGCGGTCCCCGCGACAGTCTTCCCGGCGGTCAGACGCCGGCCCAACTCCCCAGCAGCGCGAGGCGTTCCGCCGTCTCCGAGCCCGGTTCCGGGGTGTAGATGACGAGGGTCTGGTCCGGCTGGGACGGCACCGTCAGGGTTTCGTACGGCAGGGTCAGCAGGCCCGCGACCGGGTGCCGGACGCGTTTCACGCCGTAGGAGCACTCCCGGACCTCGTGGTCCGCCCACAGCCGGCGGAAGTCCTCGCTCTTCACGGAGAGTTCGCCGATCAGCGCGCACAACTCGGCGTCGTCGGCGTACCGGCCGGCGCCCAGCCGCAGATGGGCCACCGCCGACGAGGCCACCGCCGCCCACTCGGGGTACAGCTCCCGGGCGCCCGGGTCGAGGAAGAGGTGCCGGGGCACGTTCCGTTCGGCCGGCGTCATCCGGCCGTAGCCGCTCAGCGCGTCGGCGAGCGCGTTCCAGGCCAGCACGTTCATGCGGTGGTCCACCGCGAAGGCGGGACTGCGCTCCATGCCGTCGAGGAGCGCCTGGACGCCGGGGCGGACCCCAGGCGCCGCGGCGGGCCTCGCGCGCCGCCGGCCGGGGCGCGCCACCGCGCGCAGGTACGCCTGCTCGGTGTCGTCCAGCCGCAGCACCCGCGCGACCGCGTCCAGCACGGAGTCGCTGACGCTCGCGCCCCGGCCCTGTTCCAGCCGGATGTAGTAGTCGACGCTCACGCCCGCGAGCTGGGCCACCTCCTCGCGGCGCAGGCCCGGCACGCGGCGCCGCCCGTGCGCGGGCAGCCCCACCTCCTCTGGCCTGATGCGGGCGCGGCGTGAGCGCAGGAAGTCGCCCACCTCTGCTTCGGTGCGGTCACCGTCCATGCGGCGATCGTAGGGGAGTGCCGCCGGTCCGTCCTGGTACTGGCAGACCCAGGAAAAGCGCATCCCTGGGTACGGTCCCCGGATCCGGCGAGGGTGGTGCCGACCGCCGGGGAGCCGCCCCGGACGGCAACCGCCGAGGGAGCACCCATGTCGTACGAGAGCCTGTCCGGCCGTACCGCCGTCGTCACCGGAGCCGCCAGCGGCATCGGCGAGGCCGTCGCCCTCCAACTGGCCGCCGAGGGGGCCCGGGTGGCGCTGCTCGCCCGCCGCGCGGACCGCCTCGACGCGCTGGTGGACAAGGTCCGCGCGGACGGCGGGCAGGCGCTCGCCGTGGCCGCCGACGTCACCGACGACGCGTCCGTGACGGCCGCCCGGGACCGGATCCACGAGGCGTTCGGAGCCGTCGACCTGGTCGTCAACAACGCCGGAGTCATGCTGCCGGGCCCGGTGGAGGAGGGCCGGATCGAGGAGTGGCGGCGGATGCTGGACACCAACGTCACCGGAGTGCTGCGGGTCATCCGCGCCTTCTCCGCCGACCTGGTCGCCGCCGCGGCGGCGGGACGCACCGCCGACCTGGTGAACGTCTCCTCCGTCGCCGCCCACCTGTCCTTCCCGAACTACACGGTGTACGGGGCGACCAAGGCGGCCGTCACGCATCTGTCGCAGTCGCTGCGCACCGAGTTCGGACCGCGGGACGTCCGGGTCACCAACATCGAGCCGGGGCTGACCGACACCGAGCTGAAGACGTTCGTCCGCGACCCGGAGCTGTCCGGGCAGCTGGCGGGGATGTTCGAGGAGATCGGCGCGCTGTCGGCGGCGGAGGTGGCGGACGTCGTCGCCTACGTGGCAAGCCGCCCCCGGCACGTCAACCTCCGCCAGGTCATGGTGCTGCCGACCCGGCAGGCGTGAGACCCCGGCGGTGGGTCAGTCCCCGGGCGCGGGGCGGTCGCGGCCGGGCGGGGGTTCCCGGTTCAGGCGCACGGACTGGGCCGCGTTGACGCCGATGATGCCGAGCCAGGCGACCACCAGCCCGGACAGCCCGGCCATGCCGCCCGCGATCGCGGACAGCGGGATCGCCAGCACCAGCGTGATCAGCGCGAAGCCGTACCGCTCGGCCCAGGAGCCGGCCGTGCCCGGCCGCCGGGCCGCGCGGGCGTCGGCGAGCTGCCGCTCGGCCAGCTGCCGGCGCACCCGGCGGTCCACCGCGTCGTCGATCCGCCGCTCGACCCGCTCCAGGAAGGAGTCCGCCAGGGCGGAGTCGTACTCGTCGCCCAGCTCAGCGCGGGCCCGCACGGTCGCGTCCAGTTCCCTCCTGAGGTCGGGGTCCTTGCCGAGGCCGGGGTCCTGACGGGGGGAGGTCTCCTCCCCGGGGCCGGTGGCGCGCGGATCGCGAGTGTCCATGTCGGTCAGCCTAGGAAGCGGTGGGCCCGGCCGCACTGGTGCTGGCCCCCGGTTCCGGCGCCGGTACGTCCGGCAGCGGGACCCGGCGGGCGACGAGCCGGTACAGCAGCGCCGGCACGGCGAGGCCCACGATCCAGGAGACGTCCGCGCCGCCGAGCGGCTCCACCAGCGGTCCGGTGTAGAAGCCGGTGGCGAGGAACGGCAGCTGCGCCAGCAGGCCGGCCGCGTACACCGCGAGGGCGTCCCAGCGCCAGGCGCCGTAGCGGCCGTGCGGGTCGGCGAGGGCGGCGAGGTCGTAGCGCTCCTTGGAGATCAGGTAGTAGTCGACCAGGTTGATCGCCGACCAGGGCGTGAAGAACGTCAGCAGGAACAGCAGGAAGTCCTTGAACGAGGACAGGAAGCTGTCCTTGCCCAGCAGGGCCACCGCGGTGCCCGCCGCCATCACCAGCGCGATGTACGCCACCCTGCCCGCCCGGGGCAGCCGCCGCTGCCCGCGGAAGCCGCTCACGCCGGTCACCAGCGACATGAAACCGCCGTAGGTGTTGAGGACGTTGACGGTGAGCTTGCCGAGCGCGATGACGAAGTACAGGAAGGACGCGACCAGTCCGGTGCCGCCGAGACCGACGACATAGCCGACCTGGCTGTCCAGGAACGCTTCCCCGGCCGTGGCCGCGACCAGCACCCCGAAGGTCATCGACCACTGCGAGCCCAGCGCCGAGCCGGACAGCGTCCACCAGAAGGTCGCCTTCGGGGACGTCGTACGCGGCAGATAGCGGGAGTAGTCGGCCACGTACGGCCCGAACGCCAGCTGCCAGGACGCCGACAGGGACACCGCCAGCAGGAACATCGGCAGCGAGAAGTGCGCGTCGTGCAGCAGCGCGGAGGTGTCGGCGCGCTCCAGGAGGCGTACGGCGAGGAAGACGAAGGCGAGCGCGCACACCGTGCTCGCCACCCGGCCGAGGGCGTGCACGACCCGGTACCCGGCGGTCGCGATGACCCCCGTGACGGCGGCGAAGACGACGATCCCGGTGGTGTCGTCCGTGTGCGTCAGCTCGCCCACCGCCTGCCCGGCGAGCACACTGCCGGAGGCGAAGAAACCGACGTACATCACGACCACCAGCAGCAGCGGGACGACCGCCCCGCGCACCCCGAACTGGGCCCGCGACTGGATCATCTGCGGCAGGCCGAGGCGCGGGCCCTGCGCGGAGTGCAGGGCCATCACCGCGCCGCCGAGCAGATTGCCGAGCAGCAGGCCGAGCACCGACCAGACCACGTCACCGCCGAAGACGACCGCGAGGGCGCCGGTGACGACGGCCGTGATCTGGAGGTTCGCCCCCAGCCACAGCGTGAACTGGCCGAAGGCCCTGCCGTGCCGTTCCTCGTCCGGGACGGCGTCGATGGAGCGCGGTTCGACGAACTGTGCCATGCGTTCTCCCCACACCGGGCTGTATAACGGTATGCAGCGACACACTGTCTGAATAGGTGGCCGGTGTTTGTCAATGCCCCGGCGCTGTACTCTCCCGGGGCGTCGAGGAGATCTGGAGGGGGAGTACCGCATGAGCGCGAGCGACAGCCCTGCGAACCGGTTGCAGGCGCTCTTCGAGGGCCACCGGCTCACGCCGACCCAGCGCCGCATCGCGCACAGCATGGTGCGCCGCGCCGCCGACGTGCCCTTTCTGTCCAGTGTGGAGCTGGCCGAACTGGCCGGGGTCAGCCAGCCGTCGGTGACCCGGTTCGCCGTCGCCCTCGGCTTCGACGGCTACCCCGCCCTGCGCCGGCACCTGCGCGAGGTCGTCCCGGCCGAACCGGCCACCGGCGCCGGCGCCCGCGCCTACAACGAGTACCAGCAGGCCGTCGAGGCCGAGATCGAGAACCTCAGGCACCTGGCCGAGCTGCTCGCCGACCCGCGCCCGGTCAGGCGGGCCGGCCGGATCCTCGCCGCCTCCCGGCCGCTGCCGGTGCTGGGCCTGCGCGCCGCCGCCTCCCAGGCCTACGGGTTCGCCTACTTCGCCGCCAAGGTCCACCCGGACGTCCGGCTGCTGCACGAGGGCGGCACGATGATCCAGGACCGGATCGACGGTGCCGTCCGGGCCGGCGCCACCGCCCTGCTGTGCTTCGCGCTGCCCCGGCACCCGCGCGAGGTCGTGGACACCCTCGCCCACGCCAAGGACGCGGGCCTGACCGTGGTCACGGTCGCCGACTCGGCGTTCGCGCCGGTCGCCAAGCACTCCGACCTGCTGCTGCCCGCCGCCGTCGGCACCGGGCTCGCCTTCGACACCGCGTGCGCGCCGATGCTGCTCGGCCGGGTGCTGCTGGAGGCGCTGTGCGACGACCTGCCCGACGCCCAGGCCCGGCTGGAGGAGTTCGACGCCAAGGCGGCGGCCCGGGGGCTGTTCGTGGAGTGACCGGGCCCCGCCGCTCTCAGATTCGTCTCACGTTCTGCTATTAGCTTCCCCAGCGAGACACAAGCGCTGTGTGGACACGTGACACGGGAGGCTGACGTGGCGCGCGGAGGACGCGGAGGGCAGGGACTGGCACGGGTGGCCGTCGTCGTACGGGCGGGCGCCGCGCCGCTGTGGTGGCTCGGGGTCGTCGCCGCCGGGCTCGGGGCCGTGCCCGAGGGACTGACCGGGCGGCGGATCGGGACGACGGCCGGGGCGGCGCTGTTCCTGCTGGGCGCGGCCGGTGTGCTGCTGGCCCGCCGGGGCCGGTACGCGGCTCTCGCCCGAGGGGCGGCCCGCGCGGGCAAGTACGACGTGCTCCAGGACCGGGCGGTGACCGTGCGCGGCTGGCGCCGGGGGCACCGCTGGTGGCTGCTGCTGGGCTGGGCGCTCGCGCTCGGCTCGGCGTTCGCGGTGCCCGTGGCCGGCGGGCTGCTGCTGGCCGGGCTGGGTGCCGGGCTGTGGCTGAAGGCCGCCTGGATCGGACGGCTGGAGCGGTCCGCCGAGGCCCTGCTGTGGGTGCGCGTCGACTGGCTCGGCCGGGGCGGCGGAAGCCCGGCGGGCAAGGCCGTCAAGAGCCTGCGGGCCACGGGCATCGCGGCCGGCGACGCGGCCCCGGGCGGGGCCCGCCGCCGTACCGCCGCCCTGGTCTGAGCCGCCGCCGTCAGACCTCCAGCTCCTCCTCGATCCTGCGCAGCTGGTGCCGGGCCATCGCCAGATTGGCCCGGGAGGAGTCCAGGACCAGGTACAGGAACAGTCCGTTGCCGCCCCGGCCCTTGAGCAGGCGGATCAGGTGGTACTGGTCCGTCAGGGTGATCAGGATGTCCTCGATCTCGCCCTTGACGCCGAGGAGTTCCATCGTGCGCATCTTGGCCCGGACCACGTCGGTGTTGCCGGCGGCGGCCACGTTCAGGTCGAAGCCCGTGCTGTCGCCCATCGTGCCCAGCGCCATCCCGCTGGTGTAGTCGACGAGCGCGGCTCCGGTGGCGCCCGCGATGGTGGTGAGGGCCTGCTTCAGGGCGGTCGCGGTGTCGGACATGGGGGTCCTCTCAGCTGTCGGTTGCGGTACGGGCATCGGCGGCCGGGGTACGCGGCGCGCGGGGGCCCGGGGGGCCCGGGGGGCGTGCGGGGGTGGTGCCGGGGAGCGGGCGTACGGCCTCGGCGGCGTCCAGCAGCTCCCCGACGCGGGCGCCGGCCCGGCGGCCCTCCAGGTGCAGCCGGCCCACGTTGACCCGGTCCTGGGCGAGCAGCGTCAGCACGGCGGTGCGGCCGGCCGCGTAGGTGGCGACATAGCCGCGCTCGCCGCGTACCAGCAGCTCCCGCAGGGCCCCGTTCCCGGTGGCGTCGGAGGTCCGTACGGCGACCCCGAGCGCGGCGGCGGTGAGCGCGGCCAGGCCCTCGGGGTCGACGCCGGGGGTGTCGTGGGCGATGACGAGGCCGTCGACGCCGGCCGCGAGGGCGCCGGTGAGCCGCGGCACCCGGGTGCGCAGCCGGTGCAGTTCGGCCAGCACGGCCCGCAGGTCGTCCTCGGTCACCATCAGCTGTCTCCTTTCGGCGGGGCGGTGCCGTTCAAAGCGCCTCCAGCGCATCCCTGAGCCTCTTCAGCAGCGCGATGTCGGGGTCGGTGGTGACCGGGAGAGGGGGTGGTGCGGGCGGCGGGGCGGGGCCGGCGGACACCGGCGCGATCCGGCCGGCCGCGGTGAGCCGGCGGACGTCGACCAGCGTGTGGAAGGCCTGCCGGCCCAGGTCCCGGGCCAGGTCGGCGGCCGTGCGGACGCCGTCCACGCGGTCCAGGACGGCCCGCTGCCGGGGGGTGACCGGCAGGGCGGAAGCGGCGCCGGGCGGCGGGTCGGCGCGGATCAGCGGGGCGCTGTCGGCGGCCGGGTCCGGCCACAGCCGGTGCAGCAGCAGCCGGCGGCGCAGCGTCTCGCGCTCCAGCGCGACCACCGGCACCGAGGGCAGCGGGCCGAGCCGGGGCCCGGCGCCGTACCGGAACCGGCCCGGCGTGCCGCTCGGCGCCAGCGCGAAGTACCCCGCGTCGTACAGCGCGTCCAGGTGGCACAGCTCCAGCGCGCCGGTGGGCAGCACCCCGGAACGCAGCAGCGCCTCCGCCGCCCGCGCGGGGTCCGGGGCCCGGGCGGCGGCCCGCTGCCAGGCGGCGGCCGCGAGGGTGCCGTGGGCCGTGAGGAGCACGCCGAGATCCGGGGCGAGGGGGCTCTCGGCGTGCACCACCCGGCCCTCGGCGAGATGCAGGACGCCGTGTTCGCGGACCAGGACGCCGGTGGCCCGCTCCTCGGCGAGCCGGGTCAGCATCGGGGACAGGGCGCGCGCGGCCCGTCTGTCCCGCACCGGCAGGGCCGGCGGAGGGATCCGCACCATGGTCATCCCAGCACCAGCCGGGCGGCCATCTCGCCGAGCCGGATCCGGGCCAGCGCGAGGTTGCCCTCCTCGCGGCCGAGCCACAGGTGCAGGAACACGCTGCTGTCGAAGGAGGTGTCCACGAACCGCAGCAGGTGGTAGCTGTCACCGTTGCTGACGATCAGGTCCTCCACGGGTGGCAGCCCCGCGCGGCTTGCGGCGAAGGTGCCGTGCTCGGCGGCCAGCCGGGCCAGTTCGGCGGCCTCGGCGGCACTCGTCTCGTGGTCGCCGCCGGGAGCCTCCCCGACCGCGCCGAGCGCCAGTCCGCTCGTCCAGTCCACCAGCGCGGCTCCCCGGGCACCGGGCAGGCGCATCGCTTCCAGTAAGCACTCGTCGATTCCGGGCACCGTGGCTTCCTCCCGCCTGGGACTCCGGCTGAGTGACGCCGACACTACGCAACGTGTGTGCGGGAGGTGGGGCCTTTGGCATTTTCCGGTGGAACATGCGTCCGACGTACTAGTGTTGGTCAACTGACGTGTGTTCCAAGGCGGTTGCGCCGTCCGTGCGGCCGGCGGCCGGGGCGCGTCACCGGCTTTCGGGAGCCCGGAGGGTGGTGAGCGCCGACGCGTGCGCCCCTCCGGAGTCGGCCACCACCTCGGCGACGGTCTGGGCCCGCCGCACGGTCGCGAAGGCCGTGCCCCCGTACCCGTCCGGGGCGTAGCCGTAGATCCCCGGCCGCGCGAGGGAGTTGTAGGCGTAGTGGTGGGCGAAGCCGTACGCCCCCGTGTCCAGCGCCACCGCGTAGTCGCCCTGCTCCAGCGGGGGCAGCGCGCGTCCTTCGGCGAGCAGGTCGCCGGAGAAGCAGGCCGGGCCCGCGATGTCCTGCACGGTCTTCGGCCCCGCCTTCGGCCGCCCCCCGGCGTCGTACGCGGCGATCCTGAGCGGCCACACACCCGGCGCGTACACCGTCCGCACCGCCACCTGCACGCCCGCGTGCGTGACCGCGATCCGCCGCCCGCCCGCGTCCTTGGTGTACTCCACCCGGGCCACCACCGCCCCGTGCCGGGCCAGCAGCGACCGCCCGAACTCGGTCACCAGCCCGTACCGCCCGTCGAACAGCCCCGGTATGCGCGCGGCCAGCAGCCGCGCGTACTCGGCGAACGTCGGCGCGGTCTCCTCGGAGGCGAGGTTCACCGGCAGCCCGCCGCCGATGTCGATCGTGTCGACCTGGCGGCGCCCGACGGCGGCGTTGATCTCCTCCGCCAGCGCGTACACCTCCGCCACCCCCTGGGCCAGCAGCGGCAGCGGGACGCCCTGCGAGCCGGTGTGCGTGTGCAGCCGGGACAGCCACGGCCGCCGCGCGTACGCCTCCACGACCCAGGCGCGCGCCCCCTCGTCCCGCAGGGCCACGCCGAACTTCGAGGTCCGGGTCGCCGTCGAGGTCGCGCCGATGGCGCCGGCGCCGATCTGCGGGTTGACCCGCAGGCCGAGCGGGGACCGGGACGGGGCGGCGCGCACCAGGGCGTCGAGCCGGCGCAGCTCCTGCGGGTTGTCCGCGTTCACCGCGACCCCCAGGGCGAGGGCCTCGCGCAGCTCCGCCGGGGTCTTCGCCGGCGAGTCCAGCACCTGTCCGCGCGGCCGGCACCCCGGCCGCGCGGGCCAGCGCCAGCTCCCCGGGGCTCGCCGCCTCGGCGCCGAGACCCGTCGTGTGCAGCAGCCGCACCACCGGCACCAGCGGGCACGCCTTCACCGCGAAGGCGTGCAGCACCGGCGTCCCCGGCGCCACGACCGCCCCGAACGCCGCCCGCAGCGCCGCCGCCGACTCCCGGATGCCGGTGACGTCCAGCAGCCCCACCACGGCCGCGTCCGGCCCCAGTAGCCCCTGCTCGACGGCCGCCCGCACCGCCCGGTCCCGCCGGGCCGCCCGCTCCCGGGCCTCGCCCCCGGGCTCCGGTGCCACCCCGCCCTCGAGGTCCTGTGCGGCCCCGGCCCCCACGTCCTGCGCGGCCCCGATGTCCTTCACGGGCCTCTCCGTCCTGTCCCGGCTTCCGGTGTCTCCAGCCGGATACCCGCCACGCCCGGACGGGACCACTCCCCTGTATTGACTAGCTCTATTCAGGACTACAGGATGTGAATAGTCGTAGGCATAGGAGGAGACAGAGATGTCGGGACCCCGCCCCGTACGAGCACCGCGCGGCACGGAACTCAGCGCCCTGGGATGGCAGCAGGAAGCCGCCCTGCGCATGCTGCAGAACAACCTCGATCCCGAGGTCGCCGAGCACCCCGACAAGCTCGTCGTCTACGGCGGCACCGGCAAGGCCGCCCGCGACTGGCGCTCCTTCGACGCCATGGTCCGCACCCTGAGGACCCTCAAGCAGGACGAGACCATGCTGGTCCAGTCCGGCCGCCCGGTCGGCGTGATGCAGACCCACGAGTGGGCCCCGCGCGTCCTCATCGCCAACTCCAACCTCGTCGGCGACTGGGCCAACTGGGAGGAGTTCCGCCGCCTGGAGGCCCTCGGCCTGACCATGTACGGCCAGATGACCGCCGGCTCCTGGATCTACATCGGCACCCAGGGCATCCTCCAGGGCACCTACGAGACCTTCGCCGCCGTCGCCGCCAAGAAGTTCGGCGGCACGCTCGCCGGGACCATCACGCTGACCGCCGGCCTCGGCGGCATGGGCGGTGCCCAGCCGCTCGCCGTCACCATGAACGACGGCGTCGCCCTCTGTATCGACTGCGACCCGCGCGCCATCGAGCGCCGCATCGAGCACCGCTACCTCGACGTCAGGGCCGACTCCCTCGACCACGCGCTCCAGCTCGCCACCGAGGCCCGCGACCAGCGCAAGCCGCTGTCCATCGGCGTCCTCGGCAACGCGGCCGACCTGGTCCCGCGGCTGCTCGCCATGAACGCCCCGATCGACATCGTCACCGACCAGACCTCCGCCCACGACCCGCTGTCGTACCTCCCGGTCGGCGTGGCCTTCGAGGACATGGCCGCCGAGGCGGCGAAGGACCCGGCCGGCTTCACCACCCGCGCCCGCGAGTCCATGGCCCGGCACGTGGAGGCCATGGTCGGCTTCCTGGACGCCGGCGCCGAGGTCTTCGACTACGGCAACTCCATCCGGGGCGAGGCCAAGCTCGCCGGCTACGACCGGGCGTTCGCCTTCCCCGGCTTCGTCCCCGCCTACATCCGCCCGCTGTTCTGCGAGGGCAAGGGCCCCTTCCGCTGGGCCGCGCTGTCCGGCGACCCGGCCGACATCGCCAAGACCGACAAGGCGATCCTGGACCTGTTCCCGGAGAACGAGTCCCTCGCCCGCTGGATCAGGATGGCCGGCGAACGGGTCCACTTCCAGGGCCTGCCCGCGCGCATCTGCTGGCTCGGCTACGGCGAACGGGACAAGGCCGGCGAGCGGTTCAACGACATGGTCGCGAGCGGGGAGCTGGCCGCGCCGCTGGCCATCGGGCGGGACCACCTGGACTGCGGGTCGGTCGCCTCCCCGTACCGCGAGACCGAGGCCATGCTCGACGGTTCCGACGCGATCGCCGACTGGCCGCTGCTGAACGCCATGGTCAACGTGGCCTCGGGCGCGTCCTGGGTGTCCCTCCACCACGGCGGCGGCGTGGGGATGGGGCGGTCCATCCACGCCGGCCAGGTGACGGTGGCCGACGGCACGAAGCTGGGCGGCGAGAAGATCCGGCGCGTGCTCACCAACGACCCCGGCATGGGCGTCATCCGGCACGTGGACGCCGGGTACGACATCGCCGAGTCCGTCGCGGGCGAGCGGGGGGTCCGGGTGCCGATGCGTGAGGGTGACGAGGCGTGACGGCGGGTCAGGGCGGACACGGGGGTCCGGCGCCGGTGGTGGCCGGCCTCTCGGCACCGTCCGGGGGTTCCGCCGTCCCGGGTCACGGCCCAGGGTCTGTGCCCGGCGGGCGTTCCTTTCACGAGATGTGGCGCGAGCTGCTCCCCATCGGCCGGCACCCCGGCTCCGGCGGCTACCGGCGCCACGCCTGGACCGGGGCCGACGCCGAGTGCCGGGACTGGTTCCGGGAGCAGGCCGAGGCGCGCGGGCTGACGTACGAGGCCGACCGGAACGGGAACCAGTGGGCCTGGCTGGGGGACCCGGCCGCCGGGGACGCCGTCGTCACCGGGTCGCACCTGGACTCCGTGCCGGACGGCGGGGCCTTCGACGGGCCCCTCGGCGTGGTCTCCTCCTTCGCCGCGCTGGACGAACTGCGCGGCCGGGGCGCGCGGTTCACCAGACCGCTCGCCATCGTCAACTTCGGTGACGAGGAGGGGGCCCGGTTCGGACTCGCCTGTGTCGGGTCGCGGCTCACCGCCGGGCAGCTGACCGCCGAGCAGGCGCACCGGCTCACCGACGGCGACGGGGTCACCCTGCCCCGGGCCATGGAGGCCGCCGGGTACGACCCCGAGGCCATCGGACCCGACCCCGAACGGCTCGCCCGGATCGGCGCCTTCGTGGAACTGCACGTCGAACAGGGACGGGCGCTGGACCTGTCCGGCGACCGGGTGGGCGTCGCCAGCGCCATCTGGCCGCACGGACGCTGGCGCTTCGACTTCCGGGGCGAGGCCAACCACGCCGGCACCACCCGGCTGGCCGACCGCCGCGACCCCATGCTGTCGTACGCCCAGACCGTGCTCGCCGCCCGCCGCGAGGCCGAACTCGCCGGTGCCGTCGCCACCTTCGGAAAGATCGCGGTGGAACCGAACGGCGTCAACGCGATCCCCTCGCTGGTGCGCGGCTGGCTCGACTCCCGCGCCGCCGACCAGGAGACCCTGGACGAGGTCGTCGGGGGAGTGGAGAGGGCCGCGCGCGAGTACGCCACCGCGCACGGCATCGACCTCGACGTCGTCCGGGAGTCCTTCACCCCGGTCGTCGAGTTCGACCACGCGCTGCGCGACGAACTCGCCCGGATCCTCGGCAAGGACACCGGCCTGACCGTGCCCGTCCTCGGGACCGGAGCGGGACACGACGCCGGAATCCTGTCCGGGAGCGTCCCGACCGCCATGCTGTTCGTGCGCAACCCCACCGGTGTCTCGCACTCCCCGGCCGAGTTCGCGGCCGAGGACGACTGCGTGGCCGGGGTGCGCGCACTCGCCGACGTACTGGAAGGGCTGGCCTGCCGGTGACCAAGGGAACCTACTGGCTGGAGCACGCCTGGCTCGGCGACCGCGTCGAGCCGGGCGTGGCCGTGGACGTGGCCGGCGGACGCATCGGCGCCGTGCGCACGGGCGTGGCCACCCCGCCCCCGGGCGCCGAGGTGCTGCGCGGGCTGACCCTGCCGGGGCTCGCCAACGCCCACAGCCACGCCTTCCACCGGGCCCTGCGGGGCGTGGTCCAGGTCGGCTCCGGGACGTTCTGGACCTGGCGCGAGGTGATGTACTCCGTCGCCGCCCGGCTGACCCCGGACGGCTACCACGCCCTGGCCCGCGCGGTGTACGCCGAGATGGCCCTCGCCGGCATCACCTGCGTCGGCGAGTTCCACTACGTGCACCACGCCCCCGGCGGCACCCGCTACGCCGACCCCAACGCCATGGGCGAGGCGCTGATCGAGGCCGCCGCCGAGGCCGGCATCCGGATCACCCTCCTGGACACCTGCTACCTCTCCGCCGGCTTCGGCGAGCCGCCGGACGCCCACCAGCTGCGCTTCTCCGACGGCAGCGCGGCGGACTGGGCCGAACGCTGTGGAGTTCTCAAGGAACGGGATCACGCACGGATCGGAGCGGCGATCCACTCCGTACGGGCCGTGCCCGCGGGTCAGTTGGCGACCGTGGCCCACTGGGCCGAGGAGCGGCGGGCCCCGCTGCACGTGCACCTGTCGGAGCAGCCCGCCGAGAACGAGGCATGCCTCGCCGCGCACGGCCGCACCCCCACCCGGCTGCTCGCCGACCACGGCGTCCTCGGGCCGCGCACCACCGGCGTGCACAACACCCACCTCACCGAGGAGGACATCGCCCTGCTCGGCGGCTCGGGCACCGGCACCTGCATGTGCCCCACCACCGAACGGGACCTGGCCGACGGCATCGGCCCGGCCGTCGCCCTCCAGCGGGCCGGCTCCCCGCTCTGTCTCGGCTCCGACAGCCACGCCGTGATCGACCTGCTCGAAGAGGCGCGCGCGATGGAGCTGAACGAGCGGCTGCGCAGCCGCACCCGGGGCCACTGGACGGCCGCCGCCCTGCTGCGGGCCGCCACCGCCGACGGCCACGCCGCCCTCGGCTGGGACGAGGCCGGCACCATCGAGCCCGGCGCGCTCGCCGACCTGACGACGATCGCCCTGGACTCGGTCAGGACGGCCGGACCACTGCCCCGGCTGGGCGCCGAGACGGCCGTATTCGCGGCGAGCGCGGCGGACGTACGGCACACGGTCGTGGGGGGCCGGCAGATCGTGCGCGACGGGGTGCACACGCGCGTCCCCGATGTGCCGCAAGCCCTGGCGCGGGCCGTCGATGCCCTCCGCGCCTGACGACCACCCACGAGGACACCATGAGCAGCACCGTCATCACCAACATCGCCACGCTGGTCACCAACGACCCCTCCCTCGCCGACAGTTCCCCTCTCGGACTGGTCCGGGACGCGGCCGTCGTCATCGACGGCGACCGGGTCGTGTGGACCGGTGAGTCAAGCAAAGCACCCGCCACTGACAACCGGGTCGACGCGGCCGGCCGTGCGGTGCTGCCGGGCTTCGTGGACTCCCACTCCCACCTGGTCTTCGCCGGTGACCGGACGCAGGAGTTCAACGCCCGCATGTCCGGCCGCCCCTACACCGCGGGCGGCATCCGCACCACGGTCGCGGCCACCCGCGCCGCGAGCGACGCGGAACTGGAGGCCAACCTCACCCGTTACCTCGCCGAGGCCCTGCGCCAGGGCACGACCACGCTCGAGACCAAGTCGGGCTACGGCCTCACGGTCGAGGACGAGGCCCGCGCCCTGCGCCTGGCCGCCCGGCACACCGAGGAGGTGACGTACCTCGGCGCACACGTCGTCAGCCCGGACTACGCCGACGACCCGGCGGCCTATGTCGCCCTGGTCACCGGCGAGATGCTGGACGCCTGCGCGCCGCACGCCCGCTGGATCGACGTGTTCTGCGAGAAGGGCGCCTTCGACGGCGACCAGGCCCGCGCCGTCCTCACCGCGGGCAGGGCCAAGGGCCTGCACCCGCGCATCCATGCCAATCAGCTCGGCCACGGCCCCGGCGTCCAGCTGGCCGTGGAACTCGACGCGGCCAGCGCCGACCACTGCACCCACCTGACGGACGCGGACGTCGACGCGCTCGCGCACAGCCGTACGGTCGCCACCCTGCTGCCCGGTGCCGAGTTCTCCACCCGCGCCGAATGGCCGGACGCCCGCCGCCTGCTGGACGCGGGTGTCACGGTCGCCCTGTCCACCGACTGCAACCCGGGCTCGTCCTTCACCTCGTCCGTGCCCTTCTGCATCGCCCTGGCCGTCCGGGACATGGGGATGACCCCGGACGAGGCGGTGTGGTCGGCGACGGCGGGCGGCGCCGCCGCCCTGCGCCGCACCGACATCGGCCGGATCGCCCCGGGCGCCCGCGCGGACCTGCTCCTGCTCGACGCCCCGAGCCATGTCCACCTGGCCTACCGCCCGGGCGTCCCGCTGGTCGCCGGGGTGTGGCGCGCGGGCGTACGCGTCGTCTGACCGGCCGTCGGGCGGCCCGCCCGCGACCGGGGACCCCGATGGGCGGTCCGGCCTCGAGGCGCCGGACCGCCCATCGGGGCACGCGAAGTGCCGCGCGGGTCACTCCTCCAGGGTCAGCCCCTTGCGCAGCCGTACCAGCGTGCGCGACAGCAGCCGGGAGACGTGCATCTGGGAGATGCCCAGTTCCTCGCCGATCTCGGACTGGGTCATGTTCGCCACGAAGCGCAGGGAGAGGATCTTCCGGTCCCGGGACGGCAGCGAGGCGATCAGGGGCTTGAGGGACTCGATGTACTCGATGCCCTCGAGCCCGTGGTCCTCGTAGCCGATGCGGTCCGCGAGCGCGCCCTCGGAGTCGTCCTCCTCGGGCTGGGCGTCCAGCGAGGAGGCGGTGTAGGCGTTCGAGGCGGCCATGCCCTCGACGACCTCCTCGCTGGAGATGCCGAGGCGTTCGGCGAGTTCCGCGACCGTGGGCGCGCGGTCCAGCTGCTGCGCCAGCTCGTCGCCCGCCTTGGCGAGGTCCAGGCGCAGCTCCTGGAGCCGGCGCGGGACCCGCACGGACCACGAGGTGTCACGGAAGAACCGCTTGATCTCGCCGATGATGGTGGGCATCGCGAAAGTGGGGAACTCGACACCGCGGGAGAGTTCGAAGCGGTCGATGGCCTTGATCAGGCCGATGGTGCCGACCTGGATGATGTCCTCCATCGGCTCGCTGCGGGAGCGGAAGCGGGAGGCGGCGAACTTGACGAGCGCGAGGTTGAGCTCGACGAGGGTGTTGCGGACGTACGCGTGCTCGTACGTCCCTTCCTCCAGCGACTCCAGCCGCTCGAAGAGGGTCTTGGACAGGGCCCGCGCGTCGACCGGGCCGATCTCGTCGTAGGGGGGGATCTCCGGGAGTCCCTCGAAGGGGTCGAGGGGGTCGATGGGATGATCCAGCTGTACCGGTGGGGGTGTCGACGTCGCGATCGGGGTAGGCGATGCGTCGAGCCGGGGTGACATGGGTGTCCTCCATCGTTCTCGGCATATGGCTGCCGAAGCCAGTACGTGCACTGCGGTGTGCGGCGCCTCCGAAGCCGGCGTGTAGGGGTGTGTGTCCTTACTAGCCCTACCCGCTGCACCGAGCGGGTCGCAAGTGCGTTCTGTTGCGGTATGTCCGATTGTGTGCGGATGTTCGGGTGTCGGAGTGCGCAGGGAAGGCGTAATGTTCGAGGGCATCAGCAGCCACGACCTCGGGAGAGAGAGACGGCATGGACCACGGGACGGTCGGCAGCGCACAGTCGGGCCGGCTTCTGGTGGAGGTGCGGGAAGAGGGCTCCAGCGCCGTTGTGACACCGGCCGGCGAACTCGACCACCACACCGCCGATCTTCTGCGTGAGCCCCTCGACGACCTGCTGGACAAGGGCTTCTCACGGCTCGTCGTGGACTGCTCCCGCCTGGAGTTCTGCGACTCCACGGGACTGAACGTCCTGCTCGGCGCCCGGCTGAAGGCGGACGCCGCCGGCGGCGGGGTCCACCTGGCAGGCATGCTGCCGGTGGTGGCCCGGGTGTTCGAGATCACCGGGGCCGAGACGGTCTTCACCGTCCACGACTCCGTGGAGGCCGCCTTGGCCGACGGTGCCGACTGAGCCGCCGTGTCCTGCCGTACGGACGGGTCCGCGCCCGGCCCCCGCGGGCGTTGCGCGGGTCATCCGAACACAGGGGTGTTCCCTGGGATCGGTCGGGCAGGAGAGGGCAGAAGAAGGCGGGGGACGGCCCGGCCGGCACGCGCACGGGACGCGCGTCCGGCGGACGGGCGGTCGGTCCCCGGGTGGTGCGACGGCCGACGCGGCCGGCGCCCGTCGTCCGGCTCCTCGGCCGGGACCACGGGCCGCGGTGCCGCTCGGACCGCTGACCGGACTTTTGTAATCGTGAACTGGTGAATCGGTGAGGTGAAGCGCTGATGAGCACCACCCGGCCTTACTCGCCGGGCGAGCGCGGCCCGGAGCCCAGCGGCGCTTCCGGGGCGTCCGAGGGAGTCGCGCCGGCCGTCGGCGCGGCCGCGGGGGCAGCCGCGCCGTCCGTGCCGACCGACGGCACTCCGCGCAGCCGCGAACGGCAGGTGCGCAGACTCCGCCTGGAAGGCGAGAGCGGGGTCGTCCCGCTCGCGCGCGACTTCACCCGTCAGGCGCTGTACGCGTGGGAGTGGCTGCCCGCCGCCACCGCCGACCGGCGAGCCGCCGCCGAGGATGTGCTGCTCGTCGTCTCCGAACTGGTCACCAACGCCTGCCTGCACGCCGAGGGCCCCGACGAACTGCGGCTCACCTGTGACAACAAGGTGATCCGGGTGGAGGTCTCGGACCGGGGCGCCGGCCAGCCCGCCCCGCGCACCCCGCACCGGGCCGGCCGGCCCGGCGGCCACGGCATGTTCATCGTGCAGCGGCTGTGTCTGGACTGGGGCGTCATCCGGATCAGCGGCACACCGGGCAAGACGGTGTGGGCGGAACTGGGCGCGCCGGCCTGACCGCGGCGCGGCCGGTGACCGCCCTGGCCCGCCGAAGGGCGGTGGCCTTCCGGCCCTTGGCGTGGCCGGTGGCCTCCCGGCCCGGCCGTGCCGACGCGTGTCCCCGACCGGCCGTGCCGGCGGGTGCCCGGGCCTCCGCACCTGCTGTACCTGCTGTTTGCTCCGGACCGCCGCGACTCCGGCGTGTGACGCGTCTTCCTTCCTCCCTCACGACCCCCGGCGTACCTTGACGGCCCCATCTGATATGCCGTCAGGAACGGATGGGGGGGGACCGACCGTGTCGTACCCGAAACGAACCGCCGCGCTCGGGCGTTTGAGCGGGGCCGGATACAAGATCACGATGTCCTGGCAGAAAGGCGTCTCCTCCAGCCCGATCGAACTGGGCAAGGGGGCGATGAACCCGAGCGCCACCATCCGGCTGGGCGGCGCCGACAGGGGCACGCTCACCGTCACCGGGCCCGCCGACACCGCCGCGATCCCCGCCGACACCCCGATCCAAATCAGCGACTTGAGCGGCACCTGCACACCCGGGAAGAGCGGCACGGTCACCTTCACGGCCGGCACGCCCACCATCAAGGCCTTCGGTACGACGACCACCCGCACGCCGGCCAACAGCCTCCCCCGGTGGTTCCGGCGGCGGGCAGCTGCCGCGGACCGGTCCCCAGGACTCCGCCGTCGCCCTCGGCACGCTCGGCGGCGCGGTGCTCCTGGCCGGCGCGGCGGGTGCCCTGTGGCTGTCCCGGCGCGGCCGCACCGCCCGCGGCTGACGGACCGCGCCCACGGCCGGACCGCTACGAGTTCGAGAAGGCCCGGCCAGGCCCCCCGTCGGCCCCGGCCGCACCGCACGCCACCACCGCCCCGGTGCCGCCGCCCGCCGCCGCGCGCCGCGCGCCCTCCCCGCCCCCTCGTACGTCCCTCCCGGCCGTCCTCGCCGTCCTCCTGGCGCTCGCCTCGCTGTCCGGCGCCCCGCGGGCCGTCGCGCGGTCCGGTGGGTGGTCGGTCGCCCCGCTGGGCGGAAGGAGGCCGTGCCGAAGGCGGCGGCGGTCCGGGTGACGGCGGACGGCGGCGGCACACCCGCCACGACGCCCACCATCACGCCCACCACGACACCGTCGGACACGGCGCCCTGCGGGCCCTGGGCCCGGTGGCGGGCACGGCGGTCCTGCTGGGCACCGCGGTGTTCACGCTGATGCCACGACGCGGGACCCGATGAACGAAAGGGCCGCCGCACCCACCTGGGTGCAGCGGCCCTCCCGGCACGGTCCCGACGGACCGGACGGACTAGTTGACGTTGCCCATCAGCTTCTTGACCTTGTTGCGGTACATCCACACCGCCACACCCGCGATCACGGCGAGCACGGCCTCCAGGGCGACGAAGCCCTTCTTGTCGAGGTTGACGCCGCCGACGGCCGGGTTGGACAGCAGGGCGGTGACGGAGTCGCCCGCGGTCACCGCGAGGAACCAGACACCCATCATCTGCGAGGCGTACTTCTGCGGCGCCATCTTCGTGGTCACCGACAGGCCCACCGGGGACAGCGTCAGCTCACCGACGGTCTGCACGAAGTAGATCGCGACCAGCCACAGCGCTGCGGCCTTGTGACCGCCCTCCGCGACCGACAGCGGGGCGAGGAAGACGAAGAAGGACACACCGACCAGCACCAGACCGGAAGAGAACTTCACGATCGTGCTCGGCTCCTTGCCGCGCCGGTTCAGCCACAGCCACAGCCAGGCGAAGACCGGCGCCAGCGCCATGATCAGGACCGGGTTCACCGACTGGTACCAGGAGACCGGGAAGTCCCAGCCGAGGACCGAGTTCTCGGCGCCGTCCTTGGCGAACAGCGACAGGGTCGAGCCGCCCTGGTCGTAGATCATCCAGAAGACGGCGGCGGCCACGAAGAACCAGATGTACGCCGACACCTTCGAGCGCTCGCCCGCGTCCAGGTCCTTGTCCCGCCGGATCCGGGCGATGACCAGGATCGGCACGATCAGGCCGATGACGGTGAGCGGGATCAGCGCCCAGTTCAGGGTGAAGTGACCGGTGCCGCCGACGACGCCGTAGAACACCGCGGCGACGGCCAGCCAGATCAGGCCCTTGCGCAGCGTGGCGGTCTTCTCCTCGGCGGTCAGCGGGGTCGGGACCTCGCTGCTCTTCGGGTTCAGGTGACGGCCGCCCAGCAGGTACTGGACCAGGCCCAGTGCCATGCCGAGCGCGGCCAGCGCGAAGCCCAGGTGCCAGTTGACGTTCTCGCCGATGGTGCCGATGACCAGCGGGGCGACGAAGGCACCGAGGTTGATGCCGATGTAGAAGAGCGTGAAGCCACCGTCGCGGCGCGGGTCCTCCGGGCCGTTGTACAGGTGGCCGACCATCGTGGAGATGTTGGCCTTCAGCAGACCCGAACCGATGGCGACGAGCACCAGACCGACGTAGAAGCTCGCGGCGAAGGGGACCGCCAGGCACAGGTGGCCCAGCATGATGACCGCGCCCGCGACGGCGACCGTCTTGCGCGGACCGAGCAGGCGGTCGGCGAACCAGCCGCCGGGCAGGGCGAGCAGGTACACGAGCGACAGGTACACCGCGTAGATCGCGCTCGCCGTGCCACCGTTGAGGTGCAGGCCACCCGGGGCCACCAGGTACAGCGGGAGCAGGGCCCTCATGCCGTAGTAGGAGAAGCGCTCCCACATCTCGGTCATGAAGAGAGTGGCCAGTCCGCGGGGGTGGCCGAAGAAGGTCTTCTCGGAACCGGGGGTGCCCGGTCGGACCGAGTCCTTCGTCAGGCTGGACGCCATGGTCGTTCCTTGCTGCTCGGGACGCGCGATTGGGGGTCCCCCCTGCTCGGCGAAGCCGAGCTTGGGGGGTGCGCGCCCGGTGGGGGTGCGGCCGGCACCGGCAGGTCGGCCGTCCACCCCCACGCCCAGGGGGATTCCGGCTCCGGGTCACGGAGGCGGCGGACGGCGACCACCGGGATCCACGCCCCACACGCGTCGCTGCGCCCGGAGCCCGGCCAGAGGTCATTCCTTTCGAGGCTGATCGGGGGACCAGCCCGTACACAAAAGAGACCTTCAGCGTCGACTGCCCGCCAAAGGTCCCCGGTGCGTACTACAGGCGTTCAGGTCACCATACGGCAGGACACTGCCGGATATGGAAGGTCTTGAGACGCGGATCACAGGTGTCGCGGGAACCGTGCAACCGGTTTCGAAGGTCTCTCCTACGATCCCATCCCCAGGTCAATGGTTCGTACCAGCAGCGTACGAAGGTAAGAGACCGGGAAGGCGATCACGGCCCGGCACCGTACACGGGCGGACTACCATCACCTCATGACCCGTGTACTGCTCGCCGAGGACGACGCGTCCATCTCGGAGCCGCTGGCCCGCGCCCTGCGCCGGGAAGGTTACGAGGTCGAGGTGCGCGAGGACGGACCCGCCGCGCTCGACGCCGGAATGCAGGGCGGCGTCGACCTGGTCGTGCTGGACCTGGGCCTGCCCGGCATGGACGGCCTGGAGGTCGCCCGCCGGCTGCGGGCCGACGGCCACACCGTGCCGATCCTCATCCTGACCGCGCGCGCCGACGAGGTGGACACCGTCGTCGGCCTCGACGCGGGCGCCGACGACTACGTCACCAAGCCCTTCCGGCTCGCCGAACTGCTCGCCCGGGTGCGGGCGCTGCTGCGGCGCGGGTCCGCCGAGCCGCAGCAGCCGCCGGCCACGCACGGGGTGCGCATCGACGTCGAGTCGCACCGCGCGTGGATGGGCGACGAGGAGCTCCAGCTCACCGCCAAGGAGTTCGACCTGCTGCGGGTGCTGGTGCGGGACGCCGGCCGCGTGGTCACCCGGGACCAGCTGATGCGCGAGGTCTGGGACACCACCTGGTGGTCGTCGACCAAGACCCTCGACATGCACATCTCCTGGCTGCGCAAGAAGCTCGGCGACGACGCGGCGAACCCCCGGTACATCGCGACGGTGCGCGGCGTGGGCTTCCGCTTCGAGAAGAGCTGAGCCGGTCCGGGCCGGCGATCACCACAGGTAACGGACCATGCGTCGACGTCTCATCCAGTCCACCCTCGCCGTCGTGCTGGTGGTGATCGCCGTCTTCGGTGTCTCGCTCGTCGCCGTCGAGACCCGGACCATCAGCAACAGCGCCCAGGAGCGGGTCGAGTCGGAGGCGGTGCGGCTGGCCAGCATCGTGGACAGCCGGCTGCTGGCCGCGGAGAACGTCAACGCGGACGTACTGCGCAATCCGGTCAGCAAGGACCAGTACGCGATCATCCGCATGCCCGGCAAGGCGCCCATAGAGATCGGCGAGAAGCCCGAGGGCGACACCATCCACTCCACGCAGCGGGGCGAGGAGGGCGAGACGGTCACCGTCGAGGAGCCCCGCTCCGCGGTGACCCGCGAGGTCGGCCGGACGCTGCTGATCATCGGGCTGGTCGCGCTGCTGGCGGTGGTCGCGGCCGTGCTGCTCGCCCTGAGGCAGGCCAATCGGCTCGCCTCCCCGCTGACCGACCTCGCCGAGACCGCCGAACGCCTCGGCTCCGGCGACCCGCGCCCGCGGCACAAGCGGTACGGGGTGCCCGAGCTGGACCGGGTCGCCGATGTGCTGGACTCCTCGGCCGAGCGGATCGCGCGCATGCTGACCGCCGAGCGGCGCCTCGCGGCCGACGCCTCGCACCAGCTCCGCACCCCGCTCACCGCCCTGTCCATGCGGCTGGAGGAGATCACCCTCACCGAGGACCTGGAGACGGTGAAGGAGGAGGCCACCATCGCGCTGACGCAGGTGGAGCGGCTGACCGATGTGGTGGAGCGGCTGCTGACCAACTCGCGCGACCCGCGCACCGGCTCCGCGGTCGCCTTCGACCTGGACGAGGTCATCCAGCAGCAGCTCGCCGAGTGGCGGCCCGCCTACCGCAGCGCCGGCCGGGCCATCGTCAGCTCCGGCAAGCAGCACCTGACGGCGGTGGGCACGCCGGGCGCGGTCGCCCAGGTGCTGGCCGCGCTGATCGAGAACTCGCTGATGCACGGCGGCGGCACGGTGGCCCTGCGCACCCGGGTCACCGGCAACCAGGCCGTGATCGAGGTGACGGACGAGGGGCCGGGGGTGCCGGCCGACCTCGGGGCGCGGATCTTCGAGCGGACGATCAGCGGGCGGAACTCCACGGGCATCGGTCTGGCCGTCGCGCGGGACCTCGCGGAGGCCGACGGCGGCCGTCTGGAGCTGCTCCAGGCGCAGCCCCCGGTCTTCGGGCTGTTCCTCTCCCGCACGCCCCCGGCGCCCAAGAGGGACGGGGAGCAGCGGGCGACGGTCCGCTGAGAAGCGGGATTACGGAACCCGCTGCCGGGGCGCGGGCCGCCGCGGTTCCTGCTTCAGAATCGATTCCGCACCCGCCACGGCCTGCCCGGCCGGCAGCGCCCGGAACACCCAGGTGCGGTAGGACCAGAACCGGAACAGCGTCGCCACACCGATGCCGACGAACTTGAAGACGTTGCTCTGCAGCGGGGTGTCCCACCCGAAGCCGTACGTCGCCAGGTACAGCAAGCCGTTCTCGATCACCAGGCCGGCCGCGCTGAACAGCAGGAACATCACCAGTTCCCGGGTGCGCCCGCCCTTGTCGCGGTCGCGGTAGGTCCAATACCGGAAGCCGACGTAGTTGAAGACGATGGCCACGACGGTCGCGATGATGCTCGCCCGTACCACCGGCAGGTCCGACATGTTCCGGACCAGGTTGAACACACCGAGGTTCACCAGGACCCCGGCCCCGCCGACGGCGCCGAATTTGGCCATCTCGCGTACGAGCCGTTGCAGCCTCGCGGAACGAGGTTCCATGGCTGGGCAGCTCCCGTCGGTAGGGTTCGACAACCCCGCCATGCTAGCCGCGCGGGCCCCGGCATGCCCATGGACCGGCCCACAGCCGGGAAACCGGCCGGAAAACAGGCCGGAAAGGGACGGGAAAGCGTCGGGTAAGAGTTCCGGGAGGGAGGCGCTCCGGCCGCCCCCGTGTGGCCGATACGCTAGGGGTGTGACGTTCCCGGTAGTCGGCATGGTCGGCGGGGGGCAGCTCGCGCGTATGACGCACGAGGCGGGCATCCCGTTGGGCATCAGGTTCAAGCTTCTCAGTGACACCCCTCAGGATTCCGCGGCGCAGGTCGTGAGCGATGTCGTCATCGGCGACTACCGCGACCTGGACACGCTGCGCGAGTTCGCGCGCGGATGCGACGTGATCACCTTCGATCACGAACACGTCCCCACCGAGCATCTACGGGCCCTGGAGGCGGACGGCATTCCCGTGCGCCCGGGGCCCGACGCTCTGGTGCACGCCCAGGACAAGGGCGTGATGCGCGCGAAACTCGACGCGATCGGCATCCCGTGCCCCCGGCACCGGATCGTGGCCGACCCCGAGGACGTGGTGCGGTTCGCGGCCGAGGGCGAGGGCTTCCCCGTCGTCCTGAAGACGGTCCGCGGCGGCTACGACGGCAAGGGCGTGTGGGTCGTGGAGAACGCCGAGGAGGCGGCCGAGCCGTTCCGCGCCGGCGTCCCCGTCCTCGCCGAGGAGAAGGTCGACTACGTCCGCGAGCTGGCGGCCAACGTCGTCCGCTCCCCGCACGGGCAGGCCGTCGCCTACCCGGTGGTGGAGTCCCGCCAGGTGAACGGCGTCTGCGACACCGTGATCGCGCCCGCCCCGGACCTGCCCGAGGACCTCGCCCTGCACGCCGAGCGGCTGGCCCTGACCATCGCCAAGGAACTCGGCGTCGTCGGACACCTCGCCGTCGAGCTGTTCCAGACCCGCGACGGCCGCGTCCTGGTCAACGAACTGGCGATGCGCCCGCACAACTCCGGCCACTGGTCCATGGACGGCGCGGTCACCTCCCAGTTCGCCAACCACGTCCGCGCGGTGCTGGACCTGCCGCTGGGCGACCCGCGCCCGCGCGCCAAGTGGACGGTCATGGTCAACGTCCTGGGCGGCGACTTCCCGGACATGTACTCCGCGTACTTGCACTGCATGGCCCGGGACCCCAAGCTCAAGATCCACATGTACGGCAAGGACGTGAAGCCCGGCCGCAAGGTCGGACACGTCAACACCTACGGCGACGACCTGGACGACGTGCTGGAGCGCGCCCGTCACGCAGCCGGCTACCTGAGAGGCACGATCACCGAATGAGCCCAGTTGTAGGCATCGTCATGGGGTCGGACTCGGACTGGCCCGTCATGGAGGGCGCCGCCAAGGCCCTGGACGAGTTCGAGATCGCCTACGAGGTCGACGTCGTCTCCGCGCACCGCATGCCCCGCGAGATGATCACCTACGGCGAGCAGGCCGCCGACCGCGGACTGAAGGCGATCATCGCGGGCGCGGGCGGCGCCGCCCACCTGCCCGGCATGCTCGCCTCGGTCACCCCGCTGCCGGTCATCGGCGTGCCCGTGCCGCTGAAGTACCTGGACGGCATGGACTCGCTGCTGTCCATCGTGCAGATGCCGGCCGGCGTCCCGGTCGCCACGGTCTCCGTCGCCGGCGCCCGCAACGCCGGTCTGCTCGCGGCCCGGATGCTCGCCGCGCACGACGAGGAACTGCTGCACCGGATGCGCGACTTCCAGCAGGACCTGAACGACCAGGCCACCGAGAAGGGCAAGCGGCTGCGCGCCAAGGTCGAGGGCGCGAGCGGCTTCGGCTTCGGGAAGTGACCGGCATGGGCGCGCTGGAGGAGGTCCGGGAACTGCTGCGCGAGTTCCCGGTCGTCGACGGTCACAACGACCTGCCGTGGGCGCTGCGCGAGCAGGTCCGCTACGACCTCGACGCCCTGGACATCGCCGGGGACCGCCGCGACCGGCTGCACACCGACCTGCCGCGGCTGCGCGCGGGCGGGGTCGGTGCCCAGTACTGGTCGGTGTACGTGCCGGCCGAGCAGCCGGACCCGGTCGCGGCCACCCTGGAGCAGATCGACTGCGTCCGCCGGATGCTCGAGCGCTACCCGGCGGACCTGGCGCCCGCGCGGACCGCCGCCGACCTGGAGACGGCCCGCGCCGAGGGCCGTATCGCCTCCCTCATGGGCGCCGAGGGCGGCCACTCCATCGCCAACTCCCTGGGCACCCTGCGCGCCCTGCACGCGCTCGGCGTGCGCTACATGACGCTCACCCACAACTCCAACGTGGACTGGGCGGACTCCGCGACCGACGAGCCCCGGGCCGGGGGCCTGACCGCCTTCGGCCGCGAGGTGGTCCGGGAGATGAACCGGCTCGGCATGCTGGTCGACCTCTCCCACGTGGCCGCCACCACCATGCGGGACGCGCTGGACGCCTCCGCCGCACCGGTGATCTTCTCGCACTCCTCCGCCCGCGCGGTCTGCGACCACCCGCGCAACATCCCCGACGACGTCCTGGAGCGGCTGCCCGCCAACGGCGGGGTGGCGATGGTGACGTTCGTGCCCAAGTTCGTGCTCCAGGCCGCCGTCGACTGGACGGCCGCCGCCGACGAGAACCTGCGCGCCCACGGACTGCACCACCTGGACACCAGCCCCGAGGCGATGCGGCTGCACCGCGCCTTCGAGGAGCGCCACCCGCGCCCGGTGGCCACGGTGTCCGTGGTGGCCGACCACCTGGACCACATGCGCGAGGTGGCCGGCATCGACCACCTGGGCATCGGCGGCGACTACGACGGCACCGCGTTCACCCCGGACGGCCTGGACGACGTCTCCGGCTACCCGAACCTCCTCGCCGAGCTGCTGGACCGCGGCTGGTCCCGCACCGACCTGGCCAAGCTCACCTGGCGGAACGCGGTACGGGTGCTGGGCGCGGCGGAGGACGTGGCCCGCGGTCTCCAGGCCACCCGCGGCCCCTCCCTCGCCACCATCGGGGAACTGGACGGCACACCCGGCGAGAGCTGACCGGATTACCCCCGAACGCCCCGCTCACCAGGAGGTCCGGCCCGCTCCGTGCGACCGTGTCGGTACGCCGGCCACAGCCCGTCGCAGCTCACGACCGGCGTTGCCGCCGACGACGTACGGAGCCCGCCATGGCCGACCTCCAGGACGACATCCCCCGCACGACCGAGGTCGGCGAGGACGACGGCCTGCCGGACGACCCCTTCCGCCTTCCGCCGGGGGACCTGCCCGCCGGGGACGTGCCGGAAGGGGAGGTGTCGGCCGGGGACCTGCTGGAGCGGGCCCGTGCCCTGCTCGCCGGGCACCCGGTCGCCGACGGCTACAGCGGCCTGCCCTGGGCCCTGCGCCACCTGCCCGGCTACGACCTCCAGCTGGGCGAGGCCGCCGTCGACACGGACCTGCCCCGGATGCGCGCCGGGCACGTCGGCGCGCTGTTCTGGTCGCTGCACCTGCCCGAGGGACCGGTCGGCGAACGGCCGGTCGCGGCGACCCTGGAACAGCTGGACCTGGTGCGCTCGGTCGTCGAGACCCATCCGGAGGGGCTGCGCCTGGTGCGCACCGCCGGGCAGGTCATCGACGCCCGCAACCGGGGCCGGGTCGCCGTGCTGCTCGGCCCCGCGCACGGCGCCGCGCTGGACGGCTCGCTCGCCGTGCTGCGCGTCCTGCACGCCCTCGGCCTGCGCGTCCTCACCCTCGCCGGCACCGCCTGGGCCGGTGAATCCGGGCTCACCCGGTTCGGGGAGGAGGTGGTGCGCGAGATGAACCGGCTCGGGGTGCTCGCCGACGTCACCGGCGCCGGCCCGGCCACCGTCCAGCGCACCCTCGCCCTGTCCAAGACCCCGGTGCTGTGCACCCGCTCGGCCGCCCGCGCCCTGCGCCCGCACCCCGCCAATCTGTCCGACGACCTGCTGGCCGCCCTGGGCGGGGCCAAGGGCCTGTGCATGGTGCCGCTGACCGCCGAGCAGACCGGCCCGGCCGTCCCGGACGTCGCCGACCACCTCGACCACGTCCGGGACGTGGCCGGCCCCGAGTGCGTCGGCCTGTCCGGCACCTACGACTCCGGGGCGGTCCACCCCCGGGAACTCGCCGACGCCTCCCGCTATCCGCACCTGATCGCCGAGCTGCTCCGGCGCGGCTGGTCCGAGACCGAACTGTCCCTGCTGACCTGGGGAAACGTCCAGCGGGTGCTGCGCAGCGCGGACTTCACGGCCCGCGCCGCCCAGCACCGCCGGGAGGCGCCGACGCTACGGATCGGCGACCTGGACCCGGACGCCCCTTGAGCGCCTACGACCGCTCGATCCGGGACAGGCAGAACGGATGCCCGGCCGGGTCGGCGTACACCTGGAAGTCCTTCTTCTCCCGGTCCTCCAGGTCCAGCGGACGGGCGCCGAGCGCGAGCACCCGCTCGTGGGCGGCGTCGACGTCCGCCCAGGTCGGGCCCGCGTCGAAGTCGATGTGCAGCTGCTGGCCGTTGCGGTCGGCGCGCGGCCACTCCGGCGGGGTGTAGCCCTCGGCCCGCTGGAAGGCCAGCCGGGGCCCGTCCGGCACCTGGAGGACGACCCAGTCGTCGTCCTCGGGCTCCGGGGTGCCCCCGGCCACCGCCGCGTAGAAGGCGGCCAGGCCGTGCGGGTCGGGGCAGTCGAGCACGACGTTGCGGAAACGGGCCACGGGTGCCATGTGTCCTCCGGTTTCTTGTGCGAGGTGTCTCAGCCGGCGCAGAGACAGAACGGGTGCCCCGCCGGGTCGGCGTAGACACGGAAGCTGCGGGACCGGTCGGCGGTGTCCAGCGGCCTGGCGCCCAGTTCCAGCGCCTCCTTCTCGGCCGCGTCCAGGTCCGGCACGGTCAGGTCCAGGTGGAACTGCTGGGAGTGGTCCGCCGCGGGCCACCGGGGCGGCACGAACCCGGGCGCCCGCTGGAAGGCGAGCGTCGGGCCGCCGGGCACCCGCAGGTTCACCCAGTCGTCGTCCCCTTCCACCGTGCCGCCCAGCACATCGGCGTAGAACCCGGCCAGGGCGCGGGGGTCGGGACAGTCCAGGACCACGGATTCGAGCTTGGCGAGAGCCATGACTACCTCCTAGGCGTTACCCGTAGAGACGGGTAACCGGTAACCGTTACTGCATGCTCCCGCAGAAGCGGTAACGTCGCAAGCATGAGCGAGAGATCCGCCGCTCCGGGCGGCCTGGCGCTGGTCGAGACGCTGGTGAACACGCTCGACATCGAGGCGGGCACCGACGCGCTGGACACGCCGGAGGTCCGCGACCGGCTGGGGATCACCGAGGACGGCGTCGCCGAGGCCCGCGAACTGCGCGAGGCGCTGCGGGCCACGCTGCTCGCCCACGCCGGCCACCCGCCGCACCGCGCCGTGACCCCGCTCGGCACCCTGCTCGCCCGGGCCCCGCTGTACGTCGCCGTGGACGACCACGACGGCTCCGCCCGGCTGGCCCCCGCCGCACAGGGCCCGCTGCTCTCCCGCGTCGCCGCCGCCGTCGCCGAGGCACTCGTCGCCGGCACCTGGACCAGGCTCAAGGCGTGCGAGTCCGCGACCTGCCACTGGGCGTACTACGACCGCAGCCCCGCCGGGCGCGGACGCTGGTGCTCGATGCAGGTTTGCGGCGCCCGCGCCAAGATGCGCCGCTACCGCGCGAAGGGCCCCTGACCCCCGGCCCCGATGGGGCACAATGCGCACAGCCCCCGGTTCGGCCGACTGAGCCTCGGCCGAACCGGGGGCGCCTCAGACCTGCGGCCCGTGGTGTCACGCCGTCGGCCGGCCCATCGCCCGGTACGTCCAGCCCGCCCGGCGCCACAGTTCCGGGTCGAGGGCGTTGCGGCCGTCGAGCAGCACCCGGGCCGCCGCCACCTCGCCCAGCGCCGCCGGGTCCAGCTCGCGGAACTCCCGCCACTCGGTCAGGTGCAGGACGACGTCGGCGCCCCGGACGGCCTCCTCCGCGGTGTCGGCGTAGCCCAGGGTCGGGAAGACCTTGCGGGCGTTGGCCATGCCCTTCGGGTCGTACACCGTCACCTGGCCGCCCTGGAGGTGGATCTGTCCGGCCACGTTCAGCGCGGGCGAGTCGCGCACGTCGTCCGAGTCCGGCTTGAAGGTGGCGCCGAGCACCGCGACCCGCTTGCCGAGGAAGGAACCGCCGCCCAGCGCCTCCCGGGCCATCTCCACCATCTGGCCGCGCCGGCGCATGTTGATGGAGTCGATCTCGCGCAGGAAGGTCAGCGCCTGGTCGGCGCCCAGCTCGCCCGCGCGGGCCATGAACGCCCGGATGTCCTTGGGCAGGCAGCCGCCGCCGAAGCCGACTCCGGCGCGCAGGAACTTGTGGCCGATCCGGTCGTCGTGGCCGATGGCCTCCGCGAGCTTCGCCACGTCGCCGCCGGCCGCCTCGCACACCTCCGCCATCGCGTTGATGAAGGAGATCTTGGTGGCGAGGAAGGAGTTCGCGGCCGTCTTCACCAGCTCGGCGGTCGGGAAGTCGGTGACGACGAACGGCGTGCCCTCGGCCACCGGCGTCGCGTACACCTCGCGCAGCAGCTTCTCGGCGCGCTCGCCGCGGACACCGACCACGATCCGGTCCGGGTGCAGGGTGTCCTGGACGGCGAAGCCCTCGCGCAGGAACTCCGGGTTCCAGGCCAGCTCGGCGTCCGCGCCCGCAGGGGCGTGCTCGGCCAGGTAGGCCGCCAGCCGCTCGGCGGAGCCCACCGGCACGGTCGACTTGCCCACGACCAGGGCCGGGCCGCGCAGATGCGGGGCGAGGGAGGCGATCGCGGAGTCCACGTACGACATGTCGCAGGCGTACTCGCCGTGCTTCTGCGGGGTGTTCACGCACACGAAGTGCACGTCGCCGAAGGCCCCGGCCTCGGCCCAGTCCGTGGTGAACCGCAGCCGCCCGGTCGATCCCCCGATCCCGGCGACGTGCTTGCGCAGCAGCTCCTGGAGGCCCGGCTCGTACATCGGGGTCTCGCCGCGTTCCAGCAGGGCGATCTTCTCCGGTACGACGTCCAGGCCCAGCACCTCGAAGCCCAGCTCGGCCATGGCCGCGGCGTGCGTGGCGCCGAGGTAGCCGGTGCCGATCACGGTGATCTTCAGGCTCATGGGTGCTCCAGCTCGGGTCCGTCGGTCGTGCTCGGTCATGCGGGCCCGAGCATATCCGGGCCGCTCGCGGGGCATTTTTCCCGCTGTCGCGTAGGTCACGTAGGCGGGTGAGGGCCGGACCTCTAAAATTTGAGTTACTTAACGGTAATTAGCGTCAGTATCACTGCGTCTTTGGAGCGTGAGAGACCGTGGCCGGATCGGCTGACTTCGACCTGTACCGCCCGTCCGAGGAGCACGACATGCTCCGGGACGCCGTCCGTTCCCTGGTCGAGGCGAAGATCGCGCCGTACGCCGCGGCTGTGGACGAGGAGGCCCGCTTCCCGCAGGAGGCCCTCGACGCCCTGGTGGCCAACGACCTGCACGCCGTGCACGTCCCCGAGGAGTACGGCGGCTCCGGCGCCGACGCGCTCGCCACGGTCATCGTGATCGAGGAGGTCGCCCGCGCCTGTGTCTCCTCCTCGCTCATCCCGGCGGTGAACAAGCTGGGCTCGCTCCCGGTGATCCTCTCCGGCTCCGAGGAGCTGAAGAAGAAGTACCTGGGCCCGCTGGCCAAGGGCGACGCGATGTTCTCGTACTGCCTCTCCGAGCCGGAGGCGGGCTCGGACGCGGCCGGCATGAAGACCAAGGCCGTCCGCGACGGCGACCACTGGGTGCTCAACGGCGTCAAGCGCTGGATCACCAACGCGGGCGTCTCCGAGTACTACACGGTGATGGCCGTGACGGACCCCTCGAAGCGCTCCAAGGGCATCTCCGCCTTCGTCGTGGAGAAGTCCGACGAGGGCGTCTCCTTCGGCGCCCCGGAGAAGAAGCTCGGCATCAAGGGCTCCCCGACCCGCGAGGTCTACTTCGACAACGTCCGCATCCCCGCCGACCGCATGATCGGCGAGGAGGGCACCGGCTTCATGACGGCCATGAAGACCCTGGACCACACCCGCATCACCATCGCCGCCCAGGCCCTCGGTGTCGCCCAGGGCGCCTTCGACTACGCCAAGGGCTACGTCCAGGAGCGCAAGCAGTTCGGCAAGCCGATCGCCGACTTCCAGGGCATCCAGTTCATGCTCGCCGACATGTCGATGAAGATCTCGGCGGCCCGCGCCCTCACCTACCAGGCCGCCGCCGCCTCCGAGCGCGGCGACGCCGACCTCACCTACCTGGGCGCCGCCGCCAAGTGCTTCGCCTCCGACGTCGCCATGGAGGTCACCACCGACGCCGTCCAGCTCCTCGGCGGCTACGGCTACACCCGCGACTACCCGGTGGAGCGCATGATGCGCGACGCCAAGATCACCCAGATCTACGAGGGCACCAACCAGGTCCAGCGCATCGTCATGGCGCGCAACCTGCCCTGACCGCCGGGGGGTTCGTGGTTCTTCGGAAGGCGTCCGTCCGGGCGCCTTCCTTCTTTGTGCGGTGGTGCGTTCCGGTCCACATCGTGGCCGACGTGCGGGGCGGCGGCAGGGGACGTAGGACGGAAGAACACGGGGTCCGCCCCGGGCCCCCGCCTTTTCAGGAGGAGCCATGACCCAGTCGCCGACGATGCCCGCCCTCACCCGGCAGATGCAGGACTGCATCGCCGCCTGCATGGACTGCCACAGCATCTGCGAGGAGACCATGAGCTCCTGCATGCAGAAGGGCGGCCAGCAGCAGATGCAGATCATGCGCGCGCTGATGGACTGCTCCGAGACCACCCGGATGTGCGCCGACATGATGATGCGCCGCTCGCCCATGCACACCGACATGTGCGCGCTGTGTGCCAAGGCGTGCGACATGTGCGCCGAGGCGTGTACCGCCATGCCGGACGACCAGCAGCTGACGCGCTGTGCCGAGGCGTGTCGCCGCTGTGCCGAGAGCTGCCGGGCGATGGCGGGCGCGGGCCGTATGTAGTCCCCGCGACGGCACGGCCGGGGGCACCCGGTCCGGCGCCCCCGGCCCCCGCTTCCCGGTGCCTAGTTCCCGGAGACGGTGACCTTCTCGTCGTTGTTCAGCTCGTCCACCAGCGTCTTCACCTTGGCCTTGTCCCAGACCAGGTTCCCGCCCGCGGAGCCGGAGATCGGCATGTTCATCGAGGTGCCGTCACCGCCGCTGACGCCCTTCATCGCCCAGAACATCGACGCCAGGTCCCACAGCGACATGTCCTTGTCGACGATCAGGGAGTCCAGGCCCGCGCCCATGGTCGGGTAGAACTTGAACGGGTTCAGGATCGTCGACGGCGTCGCCACCTGGTGGGCCAGGGCGGCGAGGAACTTCTGCTGGTTCTTGGTCCGCTGGAGGTCGGAGGCGGCGAACGCGTGCCGGGTGCGGACGAACGCGAGGGCCTCCTGGCCGTTCAGCGTCTGCTTGCCGGCCTCGAAGTCGGCGCCCGACCACTTGTCCTTGAAGCCCTTGTCGATGTCGATCTCGACACCGCCCACCGCGTCCACGATGCTGGCGAAGCCCTGGAAGCCGATCTCCACGTAGTGGTCGATGCGCAGCCCGGTGTTGGCCTCGATCGTGCGGACCAGCAGCGTCGGCCCGTCCTCGGCGTAGGTGGCGTTCAGCTTGGTGTGCCGGCCCTGCGCCGGGAACACCTTCCCGGACGTCGACCCCTGGTACGACGGCACCACCACGTCCGAGTCACGCGGCAGCGAGATCAGCGTGTCGCCGTTGTCGCCGACGTGCAGGATCATCATCGAGTCGGTGCGCTTGCCCTCGGCGCCGCCGGTGTGCAGCTTCTTCTCGTCCTCCTTGGACATGCCCTCACGGCTGTCCGAGCCGACGATCAGGTAGTTCGTGCCGTCGCCGCCCTCCGGCCGGTCGATGACCTTGGACAGGTCCACCTCGCGGCGCAGCTTGGAGTCGGCCCAGAAGTAGGTCGCGACCGACGTGACGACCAGCACACCCGCCACCGTGATCGCCGTCCACTTGATCCGCCGCCGCCAGTTCGGCGCAGGACGCGGTCTCCCGGCGGACGCGCCCCCCGGAGCGCCCGGGCCGCGGCCGCCGGGGGCGCCGTAGACCTGGCCGGTGTTGTAGCCGCTGTCGTACCCGTCGCCGGCGCCCGGTTCATGGCCCCGGCCGTCCACGTACGACGGCTGCTGCGGTACCCCGGCACCGTGCGGCGGCGCCGCCGGGCCGGAGCCGTCGTACCCCGAGCGCGGTCCGGGCGGTACCGCCGGGCCGCGCCGCACCTGACGCATCACGCGGGCGCTCTCCGGCTGCGCGCCGGCACTGCCGCGCCCATAGCGCGGGCCGCGGTTGTCGTCGGACCATCCCTCGGGCCAGTCATTCATGCGCACCAGTGTGCCGGGCGCCGTGGTGTGCCGGACAAGTGCTGTCGGAAAATCAGGGCGGCGCTGTTGCGAAGCCGACACAAATTCCGCGAATGCGCCGTCGGCATAAGGTGGAGGGCATGACAGACCAGGCCACGGAAGTGGAACCGGAGATCCCGGGCAAGCCCACCTCCGCCTCCCGCACCACCCTCAGCCACATCATGACCCACAACGACACCAACCTGCTGGGGACGGTGCACGGCGGGGTGATCATGAAGCTGGTCGACGACGCGGCGGGCGCCGTGGCCGGCCGGCACTCCGGCGGTCCCGCCGTCACCGCGTCCATGGACGAGATGGCGTTCCTGGAGCCGGTGCGCGTCGGTGACCTGGTCCATGTGAAGGCACAGGTGAACTGGACCGGCCGGACCTCGATGGAGGTCGGCGTCCGGGTCCTCGCCGAGCGCTGGAACGAGTCCGCCCCGCCCACCCAGGTCGGCTCCGCCTACCTGGTCTTCGCCGCGGTGGACGCCGACGGCAAGCCGCGCCGGGTGCCGCCGGTCATACCCGAGACCGACCGCGACCGCCGCCGCTACCAGGAGGCGCAGATCCGCCGCACCCACCGCCTGGCCCGCCGCCGCGCCATCCGCGAGCTGCGCGAACAGCGGGCGGCGGAGGGCTTCGAGGACTGAGCGCCCCCGAGAGCGCTCGGCACACCGCCTCGCCGCCGTGCGGTGCGGGCCGCTCGCTGCCCCGCGGTACGGGGAGCGCACTGCCTCGCCGCCCGGCGGCCCGGGCAGGCCACTGCCCAGCCGCCTCCCGGCACGCGCGGCTCACCGCCGCCGGCACGGGCCGCCACCGCCTCGCCCCCTCGGCGCGCGGCTTGCCACCCCGCCGCCCCGCTCAGCACACCACCTCGTTGCCCCGCAGCACGCTCTGTTCCGGGCGGCCCGGGTCGTCGAACCGCACCCGGCGGACGTCCTTGAAGTCGGTGCCGGCCGTCACCTTCAGCAGCGGCCCCTGCCCCGGCACCGCCCGCAGCTCGCTGCCCGGCAGGGCCGCGGCCAGGGAGCGGGCGGAGCGGTCCCAGCGGGGGTCGTAGAACACCAGCGTGTGCGGCACGTGGGCGGGGGCCGTCACCGGCCGGCGGGTGGTGGCGAAACCGGTCGCCGCGAGCGCCGCGTCGACCCGCTTGCCCAGCCCCACCGTGCCCGTGCCGTTCGCCACCTGCACCCGGATCGTCTCCGGCGCCACCTCCACCGGCACCGGCGCGGGCACCCGGGAGCGGTGCGCGCGGTCCTCGGCCAGCGGCTTGTCGTCGCGCACCGCCGCGAACAGCTTCTCCGCCTTCGCCGGGTCCCACTTCAGCGTCGAGCCGATGCCCTTGACCTGGTAGTTCAGCTGCCCGATGGGCACGGTGGTGAACTCCGAGGAGGACGGCGAGAAGTTCCGCATCGCCCGGCCGAGGTCGAGCAGCTCGTCGGTGCCGAAGCCCGCGTCCGCGCGGACCGAGCCGAGCACCGCCCGGGTCACGTCCCGGAACCGCATCGGGTTCAGCAGCACCCCGGAGGAGGTCGTCCTGTCGAGCAGCGCGGCCAGGAACCGCTGCTGCCGTTTCATCCGGCCCAGGTCGCTGTCCCCGTCGACGTACCGGGCGCGCACGTACTGGAGTGCCTGCCCGCCCCGCAGGGTGTGCCGTCCGGCGGCGAGGTCGAGCCCGGTGTACCGGTCCTTCAGCGGGGTCGGCGTGCAGACCTCGACCCCGCCGAGCACGTCCACGGTCCGCATGAAGCTGGTGAAGTCGACCTCCAGATAGTGGTCGATCTTCACATGGGTCATGTTCTCCACCGTGCGGATGGTCAGCTGCGGGCCGCCCTCGGCGTAGGCCGCGTTCAGCCTGACCGGGTGCGGGCCGTGCCGCCGCCCCGAGTTCTGGTCGGTGTGCGCCGGCATCTCGGCGTAGGAGTCGCGGGGCAGGCTCACCACCGTGGCCCGCTCCAGGTCGTCGGCGATGTGCACGATCATCATGGTGTCGGTGCAGTGGCAGGGCTGGCCGCCCAGCCGGAAGGCGCGCCGGTCCCGTTCGCTGATCTTGTCCCGGGCGTCGGTGCCGACCAGCAGCACGTTCATGCCGTGCCCGCCCCGGGGCCGGTTCTTCATGTCCTTGAAGGCGTCGATCCGGGCGATGCCCGCGTCCAGGCTGCTGACCACCGCGTGGCCGATCCCGGCGGAGGCGAGCACCACGACCGACAGGGTGGTGACCGCCCGCATGGCCCAGCGGGGCCGCCGCGGCGGCGGGACCGGCCGCGCGGCCCGCTCGGGCGGGCGCGGCACACGGAGGGGCGGCTGCGGGCGGCGCTGCGGACGCGCCGGGGACCGGGGCGGGCTGGGCAAGGGGGACACCTCCGGACGAGGCCGTACGCGGGATCCGGGAGCACAGTAGGCCGATACGATCTCCAGCCCGCGCCGCGGCCCCGGTGGCGCGCATCCGTGTCCCCCGTTCGCGGTAACGTGAGGCTCCTATGAACGCCAAGCCCGACGTGCGGCTCCCCGCAGTGTCCGTGATCATGCCCGTCCTCAACGAGGAGCGGCATCTGCGCGGGGCCGTCGAAGCGATCCTCGCGCAGGAGTACGCCGGCGAGATGGAGGTCGTGATCGCCCTCGGTCCGTCCACGGACCGCACGGACGAGATCGCCGCCGAGCTGGTCCGCGCGGACCCCCGTGTGCACACCGTGCCCAACCCGACCGGCCGCACCCCGGCCGCGCTGAACGCGGCGATCAAGGCGTCCCGGCATCCGATCGTGGTCCGCGTGGACGGCCACGGCATGCTCTCGCCGAACTACATCGCCACCGCCGTGCGGCTGCTGGAGGAGACCGGCGCGCAGAACGTCGGCGGCATCATGCACGCCGAGGGCGAGAACGCCTGGGAGCACGCGGTGGCCGCCGCGATGACGTCGAAGATCGGCGTCGGCAACGCGGCCTTCCACACCGGCGGCCGGGCCGGCCCGGCCGAGACCGTCTACCTCGGCGTGTTCCGGCGCGAGGCGCTGGAGCAGCAGGGCGGCTACAACGAGGAGTTCATCCGCGCCCAGGACTGGGAGCTGAACTTCCGGATCCGGGAGGCGGGCGGGCTCATCTGGTTCTCGCCCGAGCTGCGGGTGTCGTACCGGCCGCGGCCGTCGGTGCGCGCGCTGGCCAGGCAGTACAAGGACTACGGCCGCTGGCGGCACGTCGTCGCCCGCTACCACGCCGGGTCCATCAACCTGCGCTACCTCGCCCCGCCGGCGGCGGTGTGCGCGATCGCGGCGGGCCTCGCCGTCGGCGTCGCGCTGACCCCCTGGGGCCTGGTGGTCCCCGGCGGCTACCTGGCCGCGATCGTCGCGGGCTCGGTCCCGGCCGGCAAGGGACTGCCGCTGTCGGCCCGGCTGCGCATCCCCGTGGCCCTGGCCACCATGCACATGTCCTGGGGCTGGGGCTTCCTGACCAGCCCGAAGTCGCTGGCGCGCAAGGTCATCGCCTCCCGCCGGCCCGCCGTCCACGCCTGAACCCGCGCCGGGGCCCCTGCCACAGGGCCCCGGAAGCCGGTCCGCTACCAGCGGTAGGGGGCGTACACGTCCATGCACTTGGAGGTGTCCGAGCCGTTCACGGCGTCGGAGTTCTCCGGCAGGTCGCCGGCCTCGGGCTCGGACTTCTTCGGGTAGGCCGGGCCGGAGCGCCAGTCCGCGCCGACGACGACCGTGACCCCGGAGACGTCGGTCGACTTCTGCACCTGGGCGATCGGGATGCCCAGCGCCTCGGCCACCGCCTGGGCGTCACCCTCCAGGTCCGCGCTCGGGTAGCGCACCAGCGTCTTGTCCTCGGCCAGGCTTCCCGAGGCGTCGGCCTGCGCCCGGGCGTAGCCCTTGCCGACGAGCACCTGGGCGACCGCCGACGCCCGCTGCCCCACCGCGGCCTCGTCGGAGGTCCGGGTGGCGTTGCGCACCAGCACCCCGAGCGCGGCCGGGTCCAGCGAGGGCTTCTTCTCCGGCTTGGCCGCGGCGGTGTCCTTCTTGCCGCCCTTCCCGTCCGGCTTCCCGCCGTTCTTGTCGAACGGCACGTCGTCCCGGAGCATCCGCCACATCTTGTCGGCGTTCTCCTTGTCGGGGATGACGTGGTTCTCGTTGCGCGGGTCCTTCAGGTTGGGCATGGTCACGGAGGTGATGCGGTCCGTCGGCACCGACTTCATCTGCATGCCGAGGTCGTAGAGCTTCTTGACCGAGGTGATCTCCTCGGACACGTGCAGCGACTTGACGGCCGCGTCCGCCAGGTCCATCAGCCGGCCGGTGTCGGTGAACACGTTCTGCTGCTTGAGCGTGCGGATCATCGAGTTCAGATACATGTGCTGGGCGCGGGCCCGCATCAGGTCGTCGCCCCAGGCGTGCCGGGTGCGCAGCCACTGCAGGGCCTGCTCGCCCTTCACCTTGTGCGTGCCCTTGGTCAGCTTCAGCCCGGACCCGCCGGGCACGGTGGGCGTCGGGTGGTCCGACACGTTCTGGTTCACGCAGACGTCGACGCCGCCGATCGCGTCGGCCATCCGCACCACGCCCGCGAAGTCGATCGTCATCCAGTGGTCGATATAGACTCCGGTGAGGTTCTCCCAGGTCAGCAGCGTGCAGCCGGCCCCGCCACGGGCCAGGGTGACGTTGATGATGTCGTTCGTCGGCGGATATTCCTTGCCGGTGTCGGGGTCCGTGCACGCGGGGATGTCCACCCGGGTGTCCCGCGGGATGCTGATCATCGCGGCGCTCTTGCGGTCCGCCGAGAGGTGGATGAGCATCTGCACGTCCGCCAGCGGCGGGTCGCCGGCGTGGTCCCGGCTGCCGCCGAGCTTCACGTTCTCCGCGGAATTACGGCTGTCGGAGCCGATCAGCAGGATGTTCAGCGGGGTCTGGCCGGCCGCGTTCGGCGCGGTCCGGTGCGCCTTGGAGTCGTCGCCGTTGGCGCGCCGCCCCTTCTGGAGATTGCCGTTGAGATGCTGGTAGTACAGATATCCGGCGCCCGCGGTGCCGAGTATGACCACCGCCAGCACCGTCGCCGACCAGCGCAGCACCCGCCTTCTTCGCCGCCGCCGGTCGGTCCCCGCACCGCCCGGCCGCCGCCTGCTCCCGCCCCGGCCCGGACCCGCCGGTGCCCCCGCGGCCGCAGGCGTGCGCGCCACCGCGTCCTCGACCGCCGGAGCCTTTCCGCGCACCTCGCTCTGCGCCACTCCCTGCCCTCCCCGCCCTCGCGCCCAGCAGCGGGCCCGTCCCGCGTCCGGTTAGACGCACGACGGGCCCCATGGGTTACCTACGAAGCGCACTTCACCTTGTCCGCCGTGGACTTGTCGACCTTCGGCGCCTTCGTCGGCGGTGTCAGGGAGACCCCCGCTCCCTTGAAGTCCGCACCCAGGGTCAGCGTCATCGCCGGCAGTCCCTGCGCGTTGGTCACGCTCTCGCCCGGTTTCAGCGCGGCCCCGGACAGGCCCATGATCGCGGCCAGCCGGCGGGCCTGGGCCGCCTGGTCGGGCGCGTACTCCAGCGTGGTCTTCGCCAGCTTCTCGGGGGCGTTGCCGCCGTTCTCCGACTTGGTCACGCCCTGGTCGTTCTGCAGCCAGCCGAGTACCGCCTGCGCGCTGCCGGCCTGTGCCCCGCCGTTGAGGACGCGCACCCGCACCTCGGAGGCGGGCGCCTGGGTGCCCTTCAGCCGGGCGGCCTGGGCGTCCTTGGCCGCCTTCTCCTTCTTCTTCACGTCGGTGAAGGAGACGTCGTTCTGGATGGCCTGGAACACCTGCGGGGCCAGCGCCTGGTCCACGATCACCGTCTTGTGCACGGTGCCGTCGGCCGGGTTGTCCTTGACCGGCAACGTGGTGAAGGTCAGGTTCTTCGGGTCGAGCTTGCCCAGCTCCAGCCCCAGGTCCTTCAGCCTGTTGATGTCGTCCAGCTTGTCGTCCACGGTCAGCGCCTTGGTGCCGGCCTCCGCCAGCTTCACCATCTTCGTCGGGCTGGTCAGCGTGGAGTTGCCCTTCAGCTTGCGCATCAGCGCGCCCAGGAACTGCTGCTGGAGCCCGATCCGGCTCAGGTCGCCGCCGAGGCCCACGGAGTGCCGGGTGCGCACGAACGCCAGCGCCTGCTCACCGGAGATCTTGTGGTTGCCCTTGGACAGCTTCAGGTGCGAGTCCGGGTCGTCGATGTCCTTGGCCAGGCAGACCTCGACACCGTCGACCGCCTCGGTCAGCGTCTTGACCGCGTTGAAGTCGGCCACCATGAAGTCGTCCGGTTTGATCCCGGTCAGCTCGGTCACCGTGCGCATGGTGCAGCTCGGCGTACGGTCGTCCTGCCCGAGGCTGGTGTTGAAACGGACGCCCGTCGCACCCGGGATGATCTTCTGGGTGCCGTCCTCCTGCTCGGTCGGGCAGTCCGGGATGTCGACGATCAGGTCGCGCGGGATGCTCAGCGCGGTGGCGTTGGAGCGGTCCTTCGACACGTGCAGCAGGATCGTGGTGTCCGCGTGCCCGGCGCTGCCCGCGTCGCCGTAGCCCTCGTTGCCCTTGCCGGTGCGCTTGTCGGTGCCGATCAGCAGGATGTTGATCGCCTCGTCCTTGCGGAAGCCGCCCGTACTGGCGCCGTCGTCGGACACCGACGTGATGTTGTCGTTCAGGTGCTTGATGTAGAGGTAGCCGGCGGCCGTCACGGCGACCAGCACGAACGCCATGGACCCGCCGGTCCACAGCAGCACCTTCTTCGCCCGGGACGGCTTCTTCGCCGGCCGCCGGGAGGCGCGCCGCCCCTGCGGCGCCTCCGGCTCCGCGGCCCGGCGCCGGGCCGAGCGCGGCGGCGGCACGTCGGAGCCGCGCGCCCGGGACGGCGGCCGGCTCTCGCCGCCCTGCCGCCGGGCACGGCCGCCCGCCGCACCGCCGTCGTCCTTACCGGACGGTCTGCGCGGTCCGGGAACCGGCGGCTGCGCTGCGGAAGGGCTCAGTCGCAGTTCGTATTCGCCGGTGTTCGGATTGAGCACCCACTGGTCTGCGGGGTCGATGTTGTCCGCCCGCCCACGGCCTTGCGCGTCCACGGTTGTCCGAATCCTCCGTCGGGGCCACGCGGCGCCTTCCCCCTCCAAGGCGCTCGGGTCTCGGTGAAACAGTGCACGGCCCCGACAAAGCCCGTCGGACCTCGCGGCCAGGTGCACCGGATCGCTCACACTATCCGCCCAGTTCAGCGTCGGACGACGCCGATGACAAATTCGACGTGCCTACAACCGGGCAATCCCCCTCATTTTCAAAACGGAGGTTCGCCGTTTCGGGTAGACGGCCTACGCACAGGTGTGTTCGACGGCGGTGTACCCGCGAAACGTCGGGGCGGGCGAGGGGCCGTCCGGGCCGCCCGCTCCTGTGACATCCCGGGGAACTTCCTGTGAATTCTCTTGTGACACCGCCACCGGCTGATCGGCCCGCAGCCGCCCGAACAGTTTTTCGGCCTCCGGCTCCACGAGCTGATCACGATTGGCGTCGTAGACGTACGACCGTCTCGGCACGGTCAGGAACCGGACCTGTTCCGTGGGGATGTCGCGCAGTCCGCGCGCCAGCTGGTAGAGGCCGCGCAGGCTCGCCAGCTCCGGGTCGGTGGTCAGCGCGGAGGTCGCCGCGTCCAGCAGCGGATACAGCTTCACCGGATTGAGCAGGATGTCGTCGCCGCGCACCTTGTCGACCAGCGCGCCGAGGAACCGCTGCTGGCGTTCCATCCGCTCGGTGTCGCTGCCGTTGCCGAGCGACTTGCGGGCGCGCACGTATCCGAGCGCCTGCTCCCCGTTCAGCGTGACCCGCCCGGCGGGCAGCCGCAGCTTCGCCGCCTTGTCGTCCACCGGCTCCTCGAGGCACACCTCGACGCCGTCGACGGCGTCCACGATCCTCTTGAACCCGGCGAAGTCCAGCACCATGTGGTGGTCGACGCGGATGCCGGTGAGCTTCTCCACGGTCCGGATCGTGCACGCCGAACCGCCCACCTCGAAGGCGTGGTTGAACATCGCGAACACCGGGTCGCTGCGCGTGCCGTCCTCCTTCCGGCAGGAGGGGATGTGCACCATCAGGTCGCGGGGCAGCGACACGGCGGTGGCGCTGGTCCGGTCGGCGGCCAGGTGCAGCAGGATCGTGGTGTCCGACCGCTGCCCGGTGATGCCCTTGCCGTACTCGCGGTTGGCCTCCCCGGCCCGGGTGTCGGACCCGATCAGCAGGATGTTCTGCGCGTCCCGGACCAGCGCGGTGGGCCGCTCCCGTTCGTAGCGGGCCAGTTCGGCGGCGGCGGCCTCGTCGGAGGTGATGTTGGCGCTGAGCCGGGCGTAGCCGGCCCAGCCGGCGCCGCCGGCGGCGAGGAGGAGGGCGGCCGCCCCCAGCGCCGAGTTCCGCAGCCTGCGCCGCCGCCGGCGCCGTATCAGCCCGTCCCCGGTGGCCGAGGACCCCGGCCCGCGACCGGTACCGAGGGGCCTGCCTGCGGTGTCGGTCACGATGGGCCATCCCCTCATGGCGTACGAGCGTCACGTGCTGCCCTTACGACGATGGCGGGGGAGCGGCCCGGGCAGCGCCCTTTGCTGCTCCGATCGGGTGAGACGGAGGGTCCTGGGGGCGTGGGCGCGCGGGGACGCGGGGGTGCGGGGGCGTTGCGCGGCTCACGCCGTATGACGGCCGTCGTACGGGCTCAGCGGCGTACCGCGGTCACCCGCTCGCTCTCGACGCGCTTGGCGAGGGACTCCTCGTCCAGCCGGTCCAGGTGCCGGCACAGCACCACGGACCCGCCGACGGCCAGCGGCGAGAACAGCCCCGCGCTCAGCCCCTCCCAGGTGTCGTACGGCAGCCCGGACAGCAGCCGGGAACCGGGCCCGGTCAGCTCCAGCGAGGGCGCCTGGGCCGAGGCGCGCTCGACCACCTCCGCGCCGCTGAACTCCCGCCCGGCGACGACGAGCGCCGGCTCCCGCGGGTCCACCGGCGCGAACGGGACGAACCGGTCGCTCTGTCCCGGCACTTCCACGGCGTAGTCGAGGAACCCGGCCGGCGGCTGCGGGAACCGTCCGCCCAGGGGCCGTAGCGCCAGCGCCACCCGCTCCCCGGAGCAGGCCCGCGCGGCCTCCAGCGCGTCGGGACCGCTCACCACGAGGTCGGCCGCCGCCGGGTCCCCGGCGACGTCCGCGACCGCGCCCACCGAGGAGCAGGCCAGCAGCCACACCGCCGTCTGCCAGTGCGCGGGCAGCAGCAGCGCGACGCGGTCACCGGGTTCGGCGCCCAGGTCGCCCTGGAGGAGGTTGGCGGTCTTGGCCACCCAATTGGCGAAGGTGGCCACGGACAGTTCGACGCGCTCGCCCGTGGCGTCGTCGTAGAAGGTCACCAGCGGGCGGCCGGGGTCCGCGGCGAGCGCGGAAGTCAGCAGGTCGGCGGGGGTGCGATCGGTGGCGTTCACCCGGCACAGGGTACGCGCGGGCGGGCGTCGGCACGGGGGGAACGGGCCACCGGTTCGGCGGATCCCCGTCCGACGGTCCGTCAGCTGACCTATGGACAGATTTGTCGGTTATGTCCAAAGTCGTGTGCATGCGTGGATTCCTTGCTTCCTCTTCCGGCGTCCTTCCGTTCACCCTCCGCTCGGTCGGTGCCGCCTGCGCGGCGGTCCTCACCCTCACGCCGGCTCCGCCCGCCTTCGGGTCCGTGCCCGCGTCCGGCTCCGGGTCCGTGCTCGAGTCCGGTTCCGGGGGCGCGGTTCCGGGCAGCACCCGCTCGCTGCCGCTCGTCCCGCTGTCCCGCGAAGGCGACCCCGGCGCGGCCCCCGAGCAGGGCCTGCGCCGCACCGGTCTCGGCCGCTTCGCGCTGCTCGGCGTGGTGTGGGACGACCCCGGCACCGAGCTGCACGGCCGGGTGCGGGTGCGTACCCGGTCCGCCGCGACGGGGAAGTGGACCGGCTGGCAGGACGTCGAGGCGCACGCCGACCACGGCGCCGACCCGGGCACGGCGGAACGCTCCGCCCACCGGGTGCGTGGAGCGACCGCGCCGCTGTGGGTGGGCTCCTCGGACGGCGTGGAGGTACGGGTGCGGGCGGAGAAGGCGGGCAGCCGGGGCGGACGCGGCGCGCTGCCGTCGGGGCTGCGCCTGGAACTGGTCGACCCCGGGCGGGACGCGAGGGAGGCGCCGGCCGCGGGGGCGCCCGCCGGCGAGCCGCCGCGCACCGCGCTGGACACGGAGGCCGCGATCGCCGCCTCGGGCGCGAACGCCGACATCGCCGCCTACGGCACCACCGCGATCCCGGCACTCGACCGCCCGGCCACCGAGAAGGAACTGACGAGGCTTCAGGGCCCGTCGCGGGGCAAGCCGTACATCGGTGCGCGCCCGAAGATCGTCACGCGCCGGGGCTGGGGCGCCGACGAGTCACTGCGCGAACGCGGGTTCGTCTACACGAAGAAGATCAAGGCGGCCTTCGTGCACCACACGGCCTCGGGCAACAAGTACACCTGCGCCCAGGCCCCTTCCGTCATCCGCGGCATCTACCGCTACCACGTCAAGAGCATGGGCTGGCGGGACATCGGCTACAACTTCCTCGTCGACAAGTGCGGAACGCTCTACGAGGGCCGGGCCGGGGGCGTGGCCAAGCCGGTGCTCGGCGCGCACACGATGGGGTTCAACACCGACAGCATGGGCGTCGCCGTGATCGGCAGCCACGGCACGACCCAGCCGCCGGGTGCCGCGGTGACGGCCGTCGCCCGGCTCGCCGCGTGGAAGCTCGGCCTCCACGGGGCCGACCCGAGGGCGAAGACGTACCTCACGTCGGGTGGCGGCAACCTCTACCCCAAGGGAAAGAAGGTACGGCTGAACGTGATGTCCGGCCACCGGGACGGATACGCCACCGAGTGTCCCGGAAAGCGGCTCTACGCCAAGCTGGGCACGGTCCGCACCAGCGCGGCGCGCTACCAGGGGCGCTGAGGCCGGGCGGACGGGGGAAAGCGCGCGCCGATCCGGCCGGACACCGCGCGGCCGGCCGAGGCGCCGTCCTCCGGTCTGCTTACACTGGCCGGCCGAAACGAGTGAGACCAGCAGTGCGGCCGGTCCGGCTGGAAGCGGAGACGACAGGTGACGGAAGCGATCCTTCTGGTCGGCGGCAAGGGCACCCGGCTGCGACCGCTCACGGTGTACACGCCCAAGCCGATGGTGCGGGCCGCCGGAGTGCCGTTCCTCACCCACCAGCTGGCGCGGGCCCGCGCGGCGGGCGTGGAACACATCGTCCTCGCGACCAGCTACCTCGCCGAGGTCTTCGAACCGTACTTCGGCGACGGCTCCGCGCTCGGCCTGCACATCGAGTACGTCACGGAGGAGGAGCCCCTCGGCACGGGCGGCGCCATCCGCAACGTCGCCGACCGGTTGCACTCCGGTCCCGGCGACCCGGTGCTGGTCTTCAACGGCGACATCCTGACGGGGCTGGACATCAGGGCCCTGGTGGACACCCACGAGACGACGGGCGCCGACGTCTCCCTGCACCTGACGAGGGTGGCGGACCCGCGCGCCTACGGGCTCGTGCCCACGGACGACACCGGGCGCGTCCTCGCGTTCCTGGAGAAGCCGCAGACCCCTCAGGAGATCGTCACCGACCAGATCAACGCGGGGGCGTACGTCTTCCGCCGCTCGGTCATCGACACGATCCCGGCGGACCGGCCGGTCTCCGTCGAACGCGAGACCTTCCCCGGCCTGCTGGCGGCCGGCGCCCATCTCCAGGGCATGGTCGACTCCACGTACTGGCTGGACCTCGGCACCCCGGCCGCCTTCGTACGCGGCTCGGCCGACCTGGTCCTCGGCCGCGCGCCCTCCCCGGCCGTGCCCGGCCGCTGCGGCGACCGTCTCGTGCTGCCCACGGCCACGGTGGCGCCGGACGCCAAGGTGACCGGCGGCACGGTGGTGGGCGAGGGCGCGTTCGTGGCCGAGGGGGCGCGGGTCTCCGGCTCCACCATCCTTCCCGGCGCCGTCATCGAGCCGGACGCCGTCGTCACCGACTCCCTCATCGGCACCCGGGCCCGCGTCGGCGAACGCTCCGTCCTCACCGGCACGGTCATCGGCGACGGCGCGGTCGTGGGCGCGGACAACGAACTCCGCGAGGGCGTACGGGTGTGGTGCGACGCCCGCATCCCCGCGGGGGCGCTCCGCTTCTCTTCCGACCAGTAGTGAACTCCGGTTCGCTCCAGCCTTGCCTGGCGCACCGCCCTGGGGGCTCCGCCCCCAGGCCCCCGGCACGGGGAAGGGAAGGGGCGGCCGCCGGCCGACGCCGTGCGCGGGCCGTCGGTGGCCGCTCGCGCAGCTCCCCGCGCCCCTTGGGCAAGTCCGCCACCGTCGGCTTCACGGCACCCTGCCAGCGCCGGTAAGCGCCCTCGGCAGCACCCACGCCTCACAGCACCCCGATGTCCACCCAAGGCATCTTCGGTTTGCGTCTGGCCGGTACGTGGCCGCTCAGCAGGATCAGGCGGGCCGCCCGGTGCCGCTGCCCGGTGTACGGCTGGAGCAGGCGCAGCATCTCCGTGTCGTCGGCGTCGCGGTCGCCCGCCAGCGCCCACCCCACGATCCCGGGCAGATGCAGATCGCCGACGGTCACCTCGTCCGCCGCCCCATGACTGCGCTGCACGACTTCCGCCGACGTCCACGGCCCCACGCCCGGTACGACCTCCAGCCGCGCCCGGGCCTGGTCCGGCGGCATTCCCACCGCCTGCTCCAGCCGCTCGGCGACCCGTACGGCCCGCAGGATCGTGGACGCCCGTTTGTCGTCCACGCCCGCCCGGTGCCACTCCCAGGAGGGAATCAGCGCCCAGGTCCGCGGCGCGGGCATCACGGACATCGGCCGTTCGCCCAGCCCCGCGGGCCCCGGCGCCGGCTCCCCGAACCGCCGTACCAGCAGCCGCCACGCCCGGTACGCCTCGTCGGTCGTGACCTTCTGCTCCAGCACGGACGGGATCAACGACTCCAGCACCAGCCCGGTCCGGGTCAGCCGGAGCCCCGGCCGGCGGTGCCGGGCCAGCGCCACCACCCGGTGCCGGGGCACGAACGCCCCGGGATCGTCGGCGGCGCCGAGCAGCTCCGGCAACTGCTCCAGCAGCCACCCGGCCCCGGGCCCCCACGCCTCGCCGAGCACCTCACCGCCGTACGCGCGCACGCGCAGCGTGCCCGGTCCGGCGGGCGTACGACAGGCTCGCCACACGGACCCGTCCGCGGTGGCCCGGAACGTAGGGTCGGCGGGCCCGCGCCGCAGCGGTCCGAGGGTCAGCCCGAGGTCCAGCGGGCCGTCCGGCACCCATCGGCGGACCCGCGCGGGCGCCGTCTGCCGGGGTATCCCGGTCGCCCCGGGCACGGCGGCATGCCCGCCGCGCACGGTCGTACGCGTGGGCCGCTGGGGAAAGCGTCCTGCCACGGGGGAGTCCTAGAGGGCCGGCCGGGATGTTCCGGAGGTACCGGTTCCGCTTTACGAGGGTAGGCGCTCAGCGCACCTCCACGAACGCTTCCGCGTCCCGCTCCGGCCGGGGCCGGGGTTCCTCGGCGGGCCGGCCGACCGCGACCGCGCCCATCGGGTCCCAGTCCGCCGGCAGTCCGAGCACCTCGCGCACCACGTCCCGGCAGAACATCGTGGACGACACCCACGCCGAGCCCAGCCGCTCCCCGGCCAGCGCGACCAGCAGGTTCTGCACGCCCGCGCCCATCGCGACCACGAACATCTCCCGCTCCGCGCCGTCCCGCCGGGGGTCGCCGTAGGTGTGCGAGCCGTCCATGACGAGGCAGGGCACGATCAGATACGGCGCCTGGCGCAGGACGTCACCGCGCCGGATCCGCTTGGCGATGGACTCCTCGCTCTTGCCGTCCCGGCGCAGATCGGCGATCCAGGCGTCCCGCATCGCGTCGAGCAGCCGTACCCGCGACTCCTCCGACTCCAGCAGCACGAACCGCCAGGGCGTGGTGTGGTGCGGGGCGGGCGCGGTGACCGCCGCGGCCACCGCGCGCCGGACGGCACCCGGGTCCACGGGGGCGTCGGCGAAGGACCGCACGGTGCGCCGCTGGGTGACGGCCTCCCGGATCGCCTCCGAGGTGCCGAGCCGGAACATGTCGTCCTGCGCCCGGCGCACCAGCGCCCGCGCGCCCTCCTCCGTACCGTCGGCGGTACCGGGGTCCACGACGTGGGGCAGCCCGCGCACGACGGCCACCGGACGGCCCTCGGCCTTGCCCTTGACCAGGTCGCCGGCGGCGGCCAGCTCGTCCGCGGTGGCGACGACGGTGGCGCTCAGCGGGTTGCCGTACGCGTCCGTGCCCCCGCGCAGATCGTCCAGCACGCGCACCCCGGCGGCGCCGATCGCCACGTCCGTGAGCCCCGAGCGCCAAGGTCGCCCGAACGTGTCGGTGACGATCACCCCGACGTTGACGCCGAGGGCCTCGCGCAGGCCGGCCCGGATGGCGCGCGCGGAGGCGTCCGGGTCCTCGGGCAGCAACAGCACGGTCCCGGCGGGGGTGTTGGAGGCGTCGACCCCGGCGGCGGCCATCACCAGGCCCTGCCGGTTCTCCACGATGCGCAGCGTGCCGCGCCGGGCGACCACCCGGACCGTCTCGGCGTCGATCGCCGCCTCCCGGTCATCGGCCCGCATCAGCCGGCCCTCCGCCTTGGAGACGATCTTGGAGGTCACGATCACCACGTCGCCGTCGGCCAGGCCGGGCTCGGCCGAGGCGATCAGCTTGGCGATGTCGTCGCCCGGCCGCACCTCGGGGATGCCGGGCAGGGCCCAGACCCGGTATTCCGCCCGCTCGCCCGCCTCGGCGGACGCCGTCGCGCTCACGCTCCCCGCACCTCCTCGGCCAGCGCCAGCGCCTCCCGCGCCATCTGCGCGGCGGCCTCCACGTCGGTCATCATCAGCGGCACGGCCCGGCAGCGGATGCCGTCCGCCTCGACCCGCTCGACCGCGCCCGCGTCCACGGAGTCGACCAGCCAGCCGTCGAGCAGTCCGGAGCCGTAGTGCTCGGCGACCGCGGCGGCCGTGGACTCCACGCCGACGGCGGCCAGCACCTTGTCCGCCATCCCGCGCACGGGCGCGTCCCCGACGATCGGGGAGAGACCGACCACGGGCACGCCCGCGTCCGCGATGGCCTCGCGGATGCCGGGCACGGCGAGGATCGTGCCGATGGACACCACCGGGTTCGACGGCGGGAAGAGGATCACGTCCGCCTGGGCGATGGCGTCCAGGACGCCCGGGGCCGGCTTGGCCTGCTCGGCGCCGACCGGGACGATCGCCAGGGCCGGGACGGAGGCGCGCAGCTTCACCCAGTACTCCTGGAAGTGCACCGCCTTGCGTTCGCCGTCCAGCTCCACGGCCACGTGCGTCTCCACGCGGTCGTCGGTCATCGGGATCAGCTTCACGCCCGGCTGCCAGCGGTCGCACAGCGCCTCGGTGACCGCGCTGAGCGGATAGCCGGCCCCGAGCATCTGGGTCCGCACGATGTGCGTGGCGAAGTCCCGGTCGCCGAGCCCGAACCACTCCGGCCCGACGCCGTAGGCCGCCAGCTCCTCCTTGACGTGGAAGCTCTCGTCGGCCCGCCCCCAGCCCTGTTCCTCGTTGATGCCGCCGCCCAGCGTGTACATCACCGTGTCGAGGTCCGGGCAGACCTTCAGCCCGAAGAGGTGGATGTCGTCGCCGGTGTTGCCGATGACCGTGATGTCCGCGTCCGGCGCGGCCCGCTTCAGACCACGCAGGAACCGGGCACCGCCGATGCCGCCTGCCAGAACCACAATGCGCATGGGGACAGTGTGTCAGCCGGGTACGACAGTGCGTCAGGCAGTCACCGAGGGCGCCTCGCAGTGCGGGGAGGTGTGCATGGGCATCTCGGTCAGCCCGGGGTGGTACACGTGCAGGCTGACCGCCGGCTCCAGCGCGTCGTTCACGACCTCGTGGACGTACCCCGGCGCGAACACCCGCTGCGCGCCCGCCCCCAGCGCGCGCGTGCCGCGCACGGTGTGCTCCGTGAGCGTGCCCGCCACGACGGTGAGCACACCGGAGGAGCGCCCGTGGTCGTGCCGCCCGCTGCCCTGCCCGGGCAGCCAGGACAGCAGCCACACCTCGTACCCGGGGCCGGTGCGCAGCCGGTGGTACCAGCGGGTGGTGGCGTCGAAGCGGACCAGGTGCGCCCACTGGTCCCGGTCGGCGGCGATCGAGCGGGCGAGCCCCGCGAACTCGGCGACGGTGGCCGGGTGCTCGCGCGGCGGCTGGAGCAGGTGCGGGACTTCGAGGATGTCGCCGGCGATCTGGAGGTCGTTGTCGCTGTTCATGGGGGTGCGGTGGTCCTCGGCGGAAGAGTGGGGCCGGAGCTGGGTGACGCGTGCGGTCCGCCCGGGTCACGGGCGGGCGGGATGCCCCGGACGAGGGGGATCGGAGAAGGCGGAACGCGGCCGAGCCGGGATGGACTCGGGAACAGCCGGAGCGGGCTTGGCTCAACAGCTGGGACAGCAGCAACAGCTACAGCGCGCGCGGGCGGCACCGAGGGACCCGGCGGTGCGGGTCGAGGTGGGTGCCAAGTACGCGAGCATGCCCACTAGGACAGCGGTTCACACGGGCAGTGTCAACTCGCTGCCCGGTATGTGGGACATGTTTCACCTCTTCCGGTTTATTTCGCAGGCGAAAGGTTTGCTCATCGGGGTCGCGGGACACATGGGGCACATCCGAGCGCGCGAGCCTCGCGGAACGGGATCGAACACGGAGGCGTCCTTCTCCGTACAGAGGATCTGTACGGGGTTCGGTCGTCCCCGTGGGTCCGCCTGCGTGTCAAGGTTTATGGCGATTTGAACACTTTCCGCACGGCCTTGGTTCCGCAGAGTGAATAACGGGCCCAATAGCAGATCTCGGCTTGACTCGCCCGGAGCAGCACACTTGTAATTTCACTCGTGTCGTTCAGCCGAAATCGGTAACGGCCACGCACGGGGACGCGAAAGACAGACGAGGGGCGCACATGACCGAGCTGGTGCAGCAACTGCTGGTCGACGACGCGGACGAGGAACTCGGCTGGCAGGAGCGCGCACTCTGCGCCCAGACCGACCCCGAGTCCTTCTTCCCCGAGAAGGGCGGCTCCACCAGAGAGGCCAAGAAGGTCTGCCTCGCCTGTGAGGTGCGCTCCGAGTGCCTCGAATACGCCCTCGCCAACGACGAGCGCTTCGGCATCTGGGGCGGCCTGTCCGAGCGCGAACGCCGCCGGCTGAAGAAGGCCGCCGTGTGACCATACGCGCGACCGCGAAGAGTACGAACGGCCCGTCAGCCGTGGGTTGTCCACAGGCGGCGGGCCGTCGTCATGCCCAGCCGATAGTGTGGACGCTCGTCCGAGACGCCCCGCTGTCCCCTCGTTCCGCGAGAAGACACAGGCGTCCACCGCAGTCCATCGAACCGGGGCCCGTACCTCGATGTCCGTGCACAGCCATGCGGCAGCCCAACCAGAAGCTGCCATCCCTGAGTTCCCGCGCCACGTCGTGACCGCGGTCCTCGTCTCCCACGACGGCGCCCGCTGGCTGCCCGACGCGCTCGCCGGGCTGCTCGGCCAGGAACGCCCCGTCCAGCACGCGGTGGCCGCCGACACCGGCAGCGCGGACGACTCCGCCCGGCTGCTCACCGACGCCCTCGGCGAGGCCAACGTCCTGCACCTCGCCCGCCGCACCGGCTTCGGCCAGGCCGTGGAGGAGGCCCACCGCAGCGCGCCCCTCCTCACCCCCGACGACCTGCCGTACCTCAAGCGCCCCAGCGGCTGGGACCCCGCCACCCGCACCTGGCGCGACGACGCCTACGACCTGCCCGAACTGCCGCACGGCGAACCCGTCCAGTGGCTGTGGCTGCTGCACGACGACTGCGCCCCCGAACCCGGCGCCCTCGCCCAGCTGCTGAGGGTCGTCGACAACGAACTCGAACTCGGCCGCGACGACGTCGCGATCGTCGGCCCCAAGCTGCGCGGCTGGTACGACCGCCGCCAACTGCTGGAGGTAGGCGTCTCCATCGCCAACTCCGGCCGCCGCTGGACCGGTCTGGACCGCCGCGAACAGGACCAGGGACAACACGACCACGTCCGCACCGTGCTGTCCGTGTCCACCGCCGGCATGCTCGTGCGCCGCGACGTCTTCGAACAGCTCGGCGGCTTCGACCGGCTGCTGCCCCTCATGCGCGACGACGTCGACCTGTGCTGGCGCGCCCACACCGCCGGCCACCGCGTGCTGATCGCCCCCGACGCCGTCGTCCGGCACGCCGAGGCCGCCTCACGCGAGCGCCGCGCCGTCGACTGCGCCGGCCGCACCACCGCCTCCCCGCACAAGGTCGACAAGGCCGGCGCCGTCTACACCCTGCTCGTCAACACCCGTACCGCCGCGCTGCCCTGGGTGCTGCTCCGGCTCGTCCTCGGCACCGTCCTGCGCACCCTCGCCTACCTCGTCGGCAAGGTCCCCGGCCAGGCCCTCGACGAGATCCGCGGCCTGCTGAGCACCCTGCTGCGCCCCGAGCGGATCATCGCCGCCCGGCGCCGCCGCGGCCCCTCCCGCATCGACAAGGCGGGACTGCGCGCCCTCTTCCCGCCGCCCGGCGCCACCATCCGGGCCACCGTGGAACAGATCGCCGGCAACCTCACCGGCGACTCCGACACCGACACCTCCGCGGCCGGCCGGCACGGCGGCGCCGTGGAGTCCGGGCCCGGCGGCGACGACGCCGACTTCCTGGAGGTCGAGCAGTTCGCCCGGCTCAAGCGGATCGCCCGCAGGCCCGCCCCCGTCCTCTTCCTCGCCCTGCTGCTCATCTCCCTCGCCGCCTGCCGCGCCCTGCTCGGCGGTGGCGCCCTCGCCGGCGGCGCCCTGCTGCCCGCCCCGGCCGGCGCGACCGACCTGTGGTCGCGCTACCTGGACGCCTGGCACCCCACGGGCACCGGCGGCACCCCCTCCGCACCGCCCTACCTGGCCCTCGTCGCCACCCTCGCCTCGCTCCTGTTCGGCTCCACCGGCCTCGCCGTCACCGTCCTGCTGATCGGCTCGGTGCCGCTCGCCGGATGCACCGCCTACCTCGCCTCCCGGCCGCTGGTCACCTCCCGGCTGCTGCGCGCCTGGGCCGCCATCGCCTACGCCTTCCTGCCCGCCACCACCGGCGCGCTGGCCGGCGGACGCGTCGGCACCGCCGTCCTCGCCGTGCTGCTGCCGCTCATCGCGCGCGCCGGCATCGCCGCGAGCGGCCTCGCGGGCCGCGCCGGCACCCGCGGCAGCTGGCGCGCCACCTGGGCGTACGCGCTGCTGCTGACCGTCGCCACCGCCTTCACCCCGATCGTGTGGCCCCTCGCGCTGCTGCTCGGCCTCGGCGTCCTGGTACTGCGCCGCCGCGACCTCCTCGGCTACGGACCGCGCTTCCTCGCCCAGCTCGGCACCCCGCTGCTGGTCCTCGCCCCTTGGTCGCTGACCCTGTTCCCGACCGGCTTCCTCCAGGAGGCCGGCCTGGACTACGGCCCCTCGGCCGCCTCCGCCTTCGACCTGCTCGGCGCCGCCCCCGGCGGCCCCGGGACCGTGAACGGCCTGATGCTCATCGGCATCGTGCTGGCCGCGCTCGCCGCCCTGCTGCGCTCCGAACGGCAGCTCGGCATCCGCACCGCCTGGGCCGTCGCCCTGGCCGGACTCGTCTTCGCGGTCCTGTCCAACAGGTCCGCCTGGGCCGGACCGGCCACCCTCGTCTACGGCATCGCCCTGCTGGCCGCCGCCGCCCTCGGCGCCGACGGCGCCCGCGCGCGTGTGGCCGAGCAGAGCTTCGGCTGGCGCCAGCCCGTCGCCGCCCTGATCGCCTTCGCCTCGGCCGCCGGCCCGCTCCTCGTCGCCGCCGGCTGGATGATCCGCGGCGCCGACGGCCCGCTGGAGCGCCGCGACCCGGCCCAGGTCCCCGCGTTCGTCGCCGAGGACTCCACCGGCGGCGCCCAGGCCCGCACCCTGGTCCTGGACAGCGACTCCACCACGCGCGTGCGCTACAGCCTGGTCCGTGGCTCCGGCGCCCGCATGGGAGACGCCGAACTCACCGCGGCCGACGGCGCGAACACCCGCCTGGACCAGACCGTCGCCCACCTGGTGGCCGGCTCCGGCGCCGACCAGGCCGCCGAGCTCGGCGGCTTCGCCGTGCGCTACGTCCTCGTCCACAAGGGCGCCCCCCGGGAGATCACCCGCGTCCTGGACGCCACCCCCGGCCTGACCCGGCTCAGCCAGCAGAACGGCGGCGCCCTGTGGCGCGTCGACCAGGACGTCTCCCGTGCGGCCATCGTGCCCGCCGGCGGCTCCGGCACGCCCCAGCCGGTCGCCGCCGGACCGGTGGAGATCCACACCACGGTCCCCGCCGGCGCCGACGGCCGCGTCCTGCGCCTGGCCGACAGCGCCGACGGCGCCTGGACGGCCACCCTCGACGGCAAACCGCTCACCCGCACCACGGTCGACGGCTGGGCCCAGGGCTTCCGGCTCCCCGCCCAGGGCGGCAGGCTCGACGTCACCTACGACACGCCGCTCGCCCACACCGCCTGGCTCTGGGCGCAGGGCCTGCTCGCCGTCGTCCTGGTCGTCCTCGCCCTGCCCGGCCGCCGCCGCGACGTCGACGACGACCTGCCCGAGGAGCAGCCGCTGCCCGCCCAGGCCACCGCCGGCGAGGGCCGCCGCGCCCGCCGCCTGCGCGCCCAGGCCGAGGAACCGCCCGCCGGGGACCCGCCCGGCACACCCGCGCCCCCGGCCGCCGCCCCCGAGGCCCAGCCCTACGAGACCCACGACCCGGCCGCGTACGCGCCCACCGGATACACCGGCTACGGCACCGACCAGTACCAGGCGCCGGCCGGGTACGACCAGCGGCCGTACCCGCAGTCCGACCCGTACCAGACGGCCCCCTACGACCCGTACGGCTACGGCGGCACCGACGACCAGTCGTCCTACGACCCCACGGCCTACCGGCACCAGGGCTACGACACGGCGTACGACCCCGCCCGGCAGGGGTACGACCCCAGCCCGCAGGGGTACGACTCCGCCCCGCAGGACTACGACCCCGCCTCACAGGGATACGACCCCGCCCCGAGGGGTTACGACCCGGCCCAGCAGCCCCACGGCACCGGCAGCCAGCGTCCCGACGGGAGCCAGCAGTGAACCGCACCACCCTGTCCCTGTTCGCCGGCACGGCCGCGCTGGCCGCCGTCACCGCGTTCGCCGCCGTCGACTCGCCGTCCGCGTCCGGCGCCGCTCCCGGGGCCGCCGCCCGGCAGCCCGTGGAGCGCACCAGCCTGGTCTGCCCGGCACCCAGCACCTCGGACCTCGCCGAGACGACGTACACCTCGTTCACCCCCGTCACCAAGGGCGCCGCGAGCGGCGGCGGGGCCCGGCTCCAGGCGGCCGGCGAGAAGGACGCCAAGGGCGGCAAGGACAAGAAGGCCGGGCAGCCGGTGCTCACGCCGAAGGCACCGGGCACACCGGCCACCGGCGACACCTCCGGCGGGGACACGCCCGCGCTCGTCGGCACCGCGGACGGCTCCTTCGCACCCGGCTGGACCGTCCAGGAGACCACCGAGGTCGCCGCCGGCACCGGCCGCGGCCTCCTCGGCGTCAACTGCACCGGAGCGGACACCGACTTCTGGTTCCCGGGCGCGAGCACGGCCGCCGGCCGCACCGACTACGTCCACCTGACCAACCCCGACGACTCCGCCGCCGTGGTCGACATCGAGCTGTACGGCAAGGACGGCGCGATCAAGGCCCCGCTGGGCGAGAACCTCACCGTCGAACCGGGGGCGAGCGAGGCGTTCCTGCTCCCCACGCTCACCGAGGAACGGCAGACCGGCCTCACCGTGCACGTCAGCGTGCGCGGCGGCCGGGTCGGCGCGGCCGTGCAGGCACTGGACGACAAGGCGGGCGGGGACTGGCTGGCCCCCGCCGCCGACCCGGCCGGCAGCCTGGTCCTGCCCGGCATCCCCAAGGACGCCACCGAGGTCCGCCTGACCGCCTTCGCCCCCGGCGACGACGACGCCGACCTGAAGATCCGCCTGGCCTCGCCCGACGGCCTGATCACCCCGGCCGGGAACGAGACCGTCCACGTCAAGTCCGGCATGACGACGACGGTCGACCTCGGCGACGTCACCCGGGGCGAGCCCGGCTCCCTGGTGCTCACCCCGACCGACCAGGCGGTCCCGGTCGTCGCGGCGCTCCAGGTGGTGCGGGGCAAGGGGGACAAGCGGGAGACGGCGTTCATCCCGGCCACCGCTGCCGTCGGCGCGCGCGCGACCTCGGCCGGCAACAGCGCCAAGGGCACGACGCTCGCGCTGTCGGCGCCCGAGGGCGCGGCCACGGTCAAGGTCACCGCCTCGGCGGGCAGCGAGGGGGGAAACCCGGCGACCAAGACGTACACGATCAAGTCCGGCACCACGCAGGACGTCGACGCCCCCGTCCCGACGGGCCTGAAGGGCACCTACGCCCTCACCGTCGAACCCGTCTCCGGCGGCCCCGTCTACGCCTCCCGCACCCTCACCGCCGCCGACACCCCCGCCTTCACCGTCCAGACCCTCCCCAGCGACCACGGCCTGGTGTCGGTACCGCGGACGCAGGAGGACTTGTCGATATTGCAGAAGTAGCGCTCGCGGAAGCGGCGGCGGCTCGGGCGGACGCGGGGGCGCCCGCGCCGCCTAGTCCTCCCCGTACCGGGGATCCACCGTCTCCGGCGTCAGTCCCAGCAGCTCCGCCACCTGCTCCACGACCACCTCGTGCACCAGCGCGGCCCGCTCGTCCCGCCCCTTCGTCCGGATCTCCACCGGCCGCCGGTACACGACCACCCGCGCCCGTCGCCCGTCCCGCGCCGGCACGACCCCGCCGAGCGGTACGGCCTCGTCGTCCCACACCGGCCCGTCGCCCCGCCCGTCCAGCCGGGGCACCTCCAGCACCAGGAAATCGATGTCGGCCAGCTGCGGCCACCGCCGCTCCAGACGGTCCACGGAGTCCTGCACCAGATCCGCGAACACCTCGGCACGGCTGGCGGCCAACGGCACCTGCGGCGGCGCGATCGGCCCCCGCATGCCCCGTCCGTGACGATCACGGCGACGGGGCCCGGGGCCGCTGGCACGGGGCGGTACACGGTTGTCCATCACCGGTGAAGCGTAGTCCCCGCACCCTCCGCCCGTCCGGCTCCACGCGGCAACCGGCCCCCGCCCGCCCTGTCGCAGGATGACCATTCCGGCCAACGTCTGGCTCGTTTCCGTAACTTTCCGAGACCACCGAACTCAAGGCAATTGATGGTGTTTGTGACGACTCCTGACCGCACGCGCCTCCTCCGCGCCCCCGGCGCAAGCTCGTCCATGCAGGTCAGCGGGGTCCCCTCGAAGGGGTGTGTGGGGCGTTTCACAGCCCGACACGGTGGAGTGACCTGGTGGAGAGTCGTCGCGGCCCGCTCAAGAGTGCGGTACCGTCCAACATCGTGAGCCCTGTACGTCGCTGTTCGCGCACCGCCTGCGGCCGACCCGCCGTCGCGACGCTGACGTACGTCTACGCCGACTCGACCGCGGTCCTCGGCCCGCTCGCCACCTACGCCGAACCCCACTGCTACGACCTGTGCGCCGAGCACTCCGAGCGCCTCACCGCCCCGCGCGGCTGGGAGGTCGTACGACTCCTCGACGGCTCCGCGCCCGCGCGGCCCAGCGGAGACGACCTGGAAGCGCTGGCCAACGCCGTGCGCGAGGCGGCCCGCCCCCAGGAGCGCGCGGCCGAGGCCGGCGGAGGGGGATCCCGCGCCGCGGACCCCATGGAGGTCGCCCGCCGCGGCCACCTGAGGGTCCTGCGCTCCCCGGACAACTGACCACTCCGGGCGACGTTCCCGGACCTCCGCCCGGTGTCCGCACACCGCTCCCCGCCGTCCGACGGGTAGTTTTGGGCACCCACAGCACTTTCAGGAGGATGGCCGTGACTGCTGATCTGTCACAGATCGTGAAGGCGTACGACGTACGCGGAGTGGTCCCGGACCAGTGGGACGAGGCACTGGCCAGGCTCTTCGGTGCCGCCTTCGCGGACGTGACAGCGGCGGCGGCCATCGTCGTCGGCCACGACATGCGCCCTTCCTCCCCGAGCCTGTCCCGCGCCTTCGCGCACGGCGCGGCGGACCGCGGCGTGGACGTCGTCGAGATCGGCCTGTGCTCCACCGACCAGCTGTACTACGCCTCGGGCGCGCTGAACCTCCCGGGCGCGATGTTCACGGCCTCCCACAACCCGGCCCGGTACAACGGCATCAAGATGTGCCGCGCGGGCGCCGCCCCCGTCGGCCAGGACACCGGACTCACCGAGATCCGGGAACTGGTCGAGCGCCGGCTCGCCGAGGGCGCCCCGGCACCCGCGGCCCGGCCGGGAACGCTTTCCACGAGCGAGACGCTGGAGGACTACGCGGCGCACCTGCGCTCCCTGGTCGACCTCTCCGCCATCCGCCCCCTGAAGGTCGTGGTCGACGCCGGCAACGGCATGGGCGGCCACACCGTCCCCTCCGTCTTCGCCGGTCTGCCCCTGACGCTCGTCCCGATGTACTTCGAGCTGGACGGCACCTTCCCGAACCACGAGGCCAACCCGCTCGACCCGGCCAACCTCGTGGACCTGCAGAAGCGGGTCCCGGCGGAGGGCGCCGACCTCGGCATCGCCTTCGACGGCGACGCCGACCGCTGCTTCGTCGTGGACGAGAACGGCGACCCCGTCTCCCCGTCCGCGATCACCGCGCTGGTCGCCGCGCGCGAGCTGGCCCGCAACGGCGGCAGGGGCACCGTCATCCACAACCTGATCACCTCCCGCACGGTCCCCGAGGTCGTGCGGCAGAACGGCGGCACCCCGGTGCGCACCCGGGTCGGCCACTCCTTCATCAAGGCCGAGATGGCCCGCACCGGCGCCATCTTCGGCGGCGAGCACTCGGCGCACTACTACTTCAAGGACTTCTGGAACGCCGACACCGGCATGCTGGCCGCCCTGCACGTCCTCGCCGCGCTCGGCGGCCAGGACGGCCCGCTGTCCGCCCTGGTCGCGCAGTACGACCGCTACCGCGGCTCCGGCGAGATCAACTCCACGGTCGCCGACCAGCCCGGCCGCCTCGCCGCCGTCCGCGCCGCGTACGAGGGCCGCGCCGACGTCACCCTCGACGACCTCGACGGCCTCACCGTCGCCGCCGCCGACTGGTGGTTCAACGTCCGCCCGTCCAACACCGAGCCGCTGCTCCGGCTGAACGCCGAGGCGAAGGACGAGGCGACGCTGACCAAGATCCGCGACGAGGCCCTGGCGATCATCAGGGGCTGAGCGGCCCGCCCCATCGGCGGTACGCTGACCAGGCCAACCACAGACACCCATCCGCCCCCCGAAGGGACACCCCATGGCGCTCGAAGCCGGCCTCCTGGAGATCCTCGCCTGTCCGGCCTGCCACGCCCCCCTGAAGGAGCAGGACACCGAGCTGGTCTGCACCGGCCCGGACTGCGGTCTCGCCTACCCGGTCCGCGACGGCATCCCGGTGCTGCTGGTCGACGAGGCCCGCCGCCCCGCCTGAGCCGGCCCGTCACCGTGGGCGAGAGGGCCGGCGCCGCCCGGTCCGGCCGCCGCCCCGTGTGACCAGGCCCGTCCCCTCGTAGCACCCCAGGATCCCCGGCGACCGGAGGCTGCCGCCCATGCTGGACGAAACGCTGCTCGACACCCCGGAGGGCCTCGCCGAGGCCGACCACCGAGGTCTGCTGCGCGGGGCGGCGGAGGCCGGCGCCCGCGTCCGCACCGCCGCCCGGAACGCCGCCGAGGCCGGAGTCGGCAGCCTCAAGCCCGACGGCCGCCCCCGCGCGGTCCTCATCGCGGGCCCCGGTGCCGCCGCCACCCACACCGCCGACCTCCTCGGCACACTGGCTGGCCCGGGCAGCCCCGTCGTCCGGCTCGCCCCCACCGGCGTCGCCCCGGCCGCGGGCGCCCTGCGCTGGGAACTGCCGGGCTGGGCCGGCTCCGTGGACCTGCTGCTGATCGCCACCCCGGACGGCACCGAACCCAGCCTGTCCCTCCTCGCCGAGCAGGCCTACCGCCGCGGCTGCTCCGTCGCCGGCGTGGCCCCGCCCGGCACCCCGCTCGCCGAGGCGGTCGCCGGGGCGCACGGCCTGTTCGTACCGATGGCGACGGCCCCGTACGACCAGGAGGAACCGCTCGCCGCGTCCTCTCCCGGGGTGCTCTGGGCGCTGCTGACCCCCTTGCTCGCGCTCCTGGACCGGATCGGCCTGCTCGACGCCCCGCCGGAGGCCCTGGAGAAGGTCGCCGACCGGCTGGACCACATCGCGGAGCGCTGCGGACCCGCCATCGCGACCTACAGCAACCCGGCCAAGACCCTCGCCGCGGAGCTGGCCGACGCGCTGCCCGTGGTGTGGACGGAGGGCACCTCGGCCGGTCCGGCGGGCCGCCGGTTCGCCGCCGCCCTCGCCGAACTCGCCGGCCGCCCGGCCCTGGTCGCCGAACTGCCCGAGGCGCTCGCCGCGCACAGCGCCCTGCTGGCCGGGCCGCTCGCCGCCAGCGCCGACCCGGACGACTTCTTCCGGGACCGCGTGGAGGAGCCGCCCGCGCTGCACGCGCGCGTGGTGCTGCTGCGCGACCGCCCGATCAGCGGCCTCACCGCCGCCCCGGCCGCCCGCGACGTGGCCCTCGGCCACGACACGCCGGTCAGCGAACTCGAACCCGAGGAGGGCGGCGAACTGGAGACCCTCGCGGAACTGATCGCCGTCACGGATTTCGCCGCCGTTTACCTGGCGCTCGCTTCGGGAGCCTGATCTGACCCCTGGCCCACCGCCCGCACCCGCCGCGGGTCCCGCCGCCGCGCCGTCGCCGTAGTCCCGTCGGCGGGGCCGGGGCACCTGGCGTCGGCATGGGCAGAACCGGTGCAGGCACGGGCAGACCCCGTCGGCGCCGGGAACGGAAGCGGCAGCGCCGACCGAGCAGCGCACGTACGGAGACAGAGAAGACACATGGACCGCCTCGACAACACCATCCGCCCCTACGCCTGGGGTTCGCCCACCGCCATCCCGCAGCTCCTGGGGTCCGAGCCGACCGGCGAACCCCAGGCGGAGATGTGGATGGGCGCACACCCCGGAGCCCCGTCGCGCACCCCCCGCGGCACCCTCGCCGAGGTCGTCGAGGCCGACCCGGAGCGGGAACTGGGCGCCCGCGCGGTCGCCAGGTTCGGCCCCCGGCTGCCGTTCCTGCTCAAGCTGCTCGCGGCCGGCGCGCCCCTGTCCCTCCAGGTGCACCCGGACCTGGAGCAGGCCAGGGCGGGGTACGCCGACGAGGAGCGGCGCGGCGTCCCGGTTGACGCCCCGCACCGCAACTACAAGGACGCCAACCACAAGCCCGAACTGATCTGCGCGCTCACCGAGTTCGACGGCCTGTGCGGATTCCGCGCCCCCGTCCAGGCCGCCGGCCTCCTCGACGGGCTCGGCGTCGACTCCCTCAAGCCGTACGTCGACCTGCTGCACGCGCACCCCGAGGACGCGGCCCTGCGCGAGGTCCTCACCGCCATCCTCACCGCCGACCCGGAGGAGATGGCCCACACGGTCGCCGAGGCCACCGCCGCCTGCACCCGCCTCGGCGGCGCCTACGCCCCCTACGCCGGCATCGCCCACCACTACCCCGGCGACCCCGGCGTGATCGCGGCCATGCTCCTCAACCACGTCCGGCTGCAGCCGGGCGAGGCCCTGTACCTCGGCGCCGGCATCCCGCACGCCTACCTCGACGGCCTCGGCGTGGAGATCATGGCCAACTCCGACAACGTCCTGCGCTGCGGCCTCACCCCCAAGCACGTCGACGTCCCCGAACTGCTGCGGATCGTCCGCTTCGAACCGAGCGACCCGGGCGTGCTGCGCCCGGAGGCATCCCCGGAGGGCGAAGAGGTCTACGAGACGCCGACCGACGAGTTCCGGCTCTCCCGCTACGTCCTGCCCGAGGGCGGCGCCGCCCGCGACCTCACCCGCGACACCCCGCAGATCCTGCTCTGCACGGCCGGCGCCGTCCGGGCGGGCGAGCACGCGCTGGGCCCCGGCCAGTCGGTCTTCGTCCCGGCGGGCGAACAGGCGGAGATCTCCGGCGCGGGCACCATTTTCCGCGCCACCGTGGTCGTCTGACCAGGGCTGTGGACAAGCGGTCGATCATATGACCGGGCCTGTGGATACCTGACGCGCCGGTGCCCGGCCGGGCTGCAAGAATGGCCCACCGGCAAAGGCCGGGCAAAACCGGGCACCCGTCCGGACGGAAACAGTACGAGGCCGACACAGGCGAAGGGACAACGCGGACACATGAGCGCGTCAGGCGGTACCAAGGCGATCGTGGCGGCACTCGGCGCCAATCTCGCGATCGCGGCATCGAAGTTCGTGGCGTTCGCGTTCAGCGGCTCCTCCTCGATGCTCGCCGAGGGCGTGCACTCGCTCGCCGACTCCGGCAACCAGTTCCTGCTGCTCGTCGGCGGCAGGAAGGCACAGCGCGAGGCCACCCCGCAGCACCCCTTCGGCTACGGCCGCGAGCGGTACATCTATGCCTTCCTGGTCTCGATCGTGCTGTTCTCCATCGGCGGCATGTTCGCCATCTACGAGGGCTACGAGAAGATCCGCCACCCGCACGACCTGGAGCACTGGTACTGGCCGGTCGGCGTCCTCGTCTTCGCGATCATCGCCGAGGGCTTCTCCTTCCGCACGGCCATCAAGGAGTCCAACGAACTGCGCGGCAAGCTCTCCTGGAAGGAGTTCATCCGCCGCGCCAAGGCACCCGAGCTGCCGGTCGTCCTGCTGGAGGACTTCGGCGCGCTCATCGGTCTGGTCCTCGCCCTCGGCGGCGTCGGCCTCTCCCTGCTCACCGGCGACGGCGTCTGGGACGGCATCGGCACCCTCTGCATCGGCATCCTGCTCGTCCTGATCGCCCTGGTCCTGGCCGTCGAGACCAAGTCGCTGCTGCTCGGCGAGGCCGCGGGCATCGAGGACGTCAAGAAGATCCAGACCGCGATCGTCGACGGCGACATGGTCACCCGTGTCATCCACATGCGCACGCTGCACCTCGGCCCCGAGGAGCTGCTGATCGCCGCGAAGATCGCCGTCCAGCACGACGACACCGCCGCCGAGATCGCGGCCGCCATCGACGCCGCCGAGGCCCGCGTCCGCGCCGCCGTCCCGATCGCCCGCGTCATCTACCTCGAACCGGACATCTACAGCGAGGCAGAGGCCGCCAAGGGCCCGGACCCGAGCGCCACCCCCGGCGGCCCGAACCCCCACGCCGCCGGCCACTGACGCCCGGTACGGCGGCCGGCCTCAGCGGTGCCGCACCGGCCAGGGCGCCGGCGGCACCACCGGCGCCCTCCGCCGCCGTACCACCAGGAAGCCGATCCCCAGCCCGCCGCCGGTGAGCACCAGCACCCCGCCGGCCAGCAGGGCCGTACCCAGCAGGGTCGGGCCCGTACGGCCGTCCGTCACCCGCCCCCGCACGGCGTCCACGGGAACGGTCCCGCCGTGGTCCGACGCGAAGAAACGGGAATCCCGCGCGTCGGACCGGCGGTCGCCCAGCAGGAAGAGCCGGCCCTCGGGCACCTTCACGTCGTACGACCGGTTCACACCATCGGCATCGCCCTCGTACACATAGGGCTCCGTGACCGGCCTGCCGTTCACGGTGATCCGCGTCTCGGTGCCGACGGTCGCGCAGCACGCCACGCGGTCGCCGCCCACGCCGATCACCCGCTGCATGACGACACCGTCGGTCCCGTAGCGCCCCGGCATCGAGAGCATCACGACATCACCGCGCCGCACCCCGCTCCCGTCCATCCGCTCCCAGACGATCCGGTCACCCCGGTGGTACGCCGGCTCCATGCTGGGGCTCGAGAGGGTGCCCGAGCCGTACGCGCCGCGCCCGTACACCCAGGCACCGCCGCCCAGCGCCACGCCCAGCAGCCCGACCACGAGCGCCGCGATCCCAAGTCCCCGCCCTCTGCCCGCCATGTCCCGCCCTCCCCACGCGGCCCGTCCGCGGCGCGGAGCATATCGGCCGTCCGCGAACGGCCTGTGCGCCGGACGGGCAGGGCGGTCCTCTCCGGGCGGGCCGGCCGAAAGCGGCCCCGCTCCCGGAGGCGCGGGCTCACACGCCACCCCGCCCCGAAGGCAGGTAAGTCCCGCTTCACACCGGTCTGTCCGCGCCGGCTCCACGGTTTCCGCCCACCCCCAGGCACCCCCACCGCCCCCGGAAACCCGCCGAGGACGACCTGGGGAAGACGCGAGGAATCCGAAGGCGGACTGGGACGACCGGGTCCTCCGGTGTAGCTTGGGACGGAGCCAGACGTCGCTGCTGATGGCGGTCGGGCGGCCCCACACGGGCCGACCGAGGGAGAGAGGGCCTCCGACGGACTGCGCTGCGCGTACGTGGGCATGCCTGTGTCCTCTTCCCGGGCACCCCTGTGTCCGCCGCCGCGCAGACCAGCCGTACCCACCTCGACCCAACCCCGAGGAGCAGCTCGTAATGACGACTGTCGAGAACCGACAGGACTTCAAGGTCGCCGATCTGTCGCTGGCCGAGTTCGGCCGCAAGGAGATCACCCTCGCCGAGCACGAGATGCCCGGCCTGATGGCGATCCGCAAGGAGTACGCCGAGGCGCAGCCGCTGGCCGGTGCCCGGATCACGGGTTCGCTGCACATGACGGTGCAGACGGCCGTGCTGATCGAGACCCTGGTGGCCCTGGGCGCGCAGGTGCGCTGGGCCTCGTGCAACATCTTCTCCACGCAGGACCACGCGGCCGCGGCGATCGCGGTGGGCCCGGACGGCACCCCGGACAACCCGCGCGGTGTGCCGGTGTTCGCCTGGAAGGGCGAGACCCTGGAGGAGTACTGGTGGTGCACGGAGCAGGCGCTGACCTGGCCGGACAGCCCCACCGGCGGCCCGAACATGATCCTGGACGACGGCGGCGACGCCACCCTGCTCGTGCACAAGGGCGTGGAGTACGAGAAGGCCGGTGAGGTCCCGGCACTGGAGACGGCCGAGTCCGACGAGCACCGTGTGATCCTCCAGCTGCTGCACCGCACGCTGGGTGAGAACCCGCAGAAGTGGACCCAGCTCGCCTCGGAGATCCGCGGTGTCACCGAGGAGACCACCACGGGTGTCCACCGTCTGTACGAGATGCAGCGCGACGGCTCGCTGCTCTTCCCGGCGATCAACGTCAACGACGCCGTGACGAAGTCGAAGTTCGACAACAAGTACGGCTGCCGGCACTCCCTGGTGGACGGCATCAACCGTGCCACGGACGTGCTGATCGGCGGCAAGACGGCCGTGGTGTGCGGTTACGGCGACGTGGGCAAGGGCTGCGCGGAGTCCCTGCGCGGCCAGGGTGCCCGGGTGATCGTCACGGAGATCGACCCGATCTGCGCGCTGCAGGCGGCGATGGACGGCTACCAGGTGACCACGCTGGACGAGGTCGTCGAGACGGCCGACATCTTCATCACCACGACCGGCAACAAGGACATCATCATGGCCTCGGACATGGCCAGGATGAAGCACCAGGCGATCGTGGGGAACATCGGTCACTTCGACAACGAGATCGACATGGCCGGTCTGGCCAAGGTGCCCGGCATCGTCAAGGACGAGGTCAAGCCGCAGGTCCACACCTGGACCTTCCCCGACGGCAAGAAGATCATCGTGCTGTCCGAGGGCCGCCTGCTCAACCTGGGCAACGCCACCGGTCACCCCTCGTTCGTGATGTCCAACTCCTTCGCGGACCAGACCCTGGCCCAGATCGAGCTGTTCACCAAGCCCGACGCCTACCCGATCGGCGTCTACACCCTGCCCAAGCACCTCGACGAGAAGGTCGCCCGCCTCCACCTCGACGCCCTCGGTGTCAAGCTCACCAAGCTGCGCCCGGAGCAGGCGGCGTACATCGGTGTGGACGTCGACGGCCCGTACAAGCCGGACCACTACCGCTACTGAGCCGGTGATCCCGTAGCCCGACCGCCGGGGGAGTGCGCCGGTGCGCCGACGCACCCCTCCCGGCAGCAGGCTTTTCGAGGCAGGCCCCCGCACCCCCGTGCCGGGGGCCTGCCCCTTTGGCCCCGACCCATGGCTTCCGGCCGGACCAGCCCGTCAAGACCCAGGACCCCCATGCCCCGCGGCCGTTATTCGCTCCACGATCCGCACGATCACACCCCCCTCGCAGAAGAGCACTTCCAGTGCGCCCCCGGCCCGTCCGGCTGGCGCTATGTCTCCCGGCTGACCGGCCCCGCCGGTGAACACCGGGGCTCGGTCGACCTCGCCCTGGACGACCTCGGCCGCCCCCTCCGCCTCGAACTGCACGCGGGTGACTGGCAGGTGCGCGGCGCCGCCCTCGACGGCGTCACCTGGGTCCGCACCGACCCCACCGGCCTCCATGCCACCGAAGGCAATGTGCGCGCCCACGCCTTCACCGGCACGTCCCCCGCATTCCTCGTCGCCACCGCACGGCTCCTGCGCCTCACCCCCTCGTCCGCCGCGACCCGCGTACGCCTGGTGGCCTTCACCGACCCGGTCCTCGCCCCCCGCACCGTGGACCAGTCCTGGGCTCTGGTGAACAGCGAAGCACACGCCACTGACAACGGCCCCCTGACCGTGGACGAATACCAGGTCACAGCCCTGGACACCGGCGAACAGCACGCCGTCCACATCGCCGGCGACGTCGTCCTGGCCGCGCCCGGCATCGAGCTGGAGGACCTCCAGTCACCGCCGTCACGATTCGACTGACCCCCGCGCCCGGCCCCGCGAGGACCTACGCGGGCGGCACGAACCCGGTGGCCGGCCGACCGGCCGACGGCTCGTCCCGCGGCGGCCGGGCAGTGGCGGGCGGAACGGACGCGGACGATTCGGACGGGTACGCGCCCTCGGGCTGAAGCCTGGCCTGGTCCGGATACGAGTCCCCGTACCGCGACAGCCGGTCCTGCTGTGCGAGTGCAGGCCGGGGAGTGGCCGGCGTGCCGGGCTCTCCCGCCGGCGGTGCGAAGCCACCGGCCGCGAGACCACCGCCGCCGGCGGCCGGGCCCCCGCCGAACGCCTGCCGGGCCTCACGGGACTGCCGCTCGTGCACCACGGCCGCGAGAAACGCGGCCGGGGGAAGATCCGGCGGCACCGCGGCACCGGTACGCCCGGCGAGGTCGGCAGCCAGCCGCTGTGCCATGCCCGCTGCCACCTGCGGATCGAGCTGCGGCATCCGCGTCAGGTACTGCCGGACGGCAAGCCACAGCCCGTCCGGCACCGCGGACAGATCCAGCCCGGCGAACCGGCCCACGAGCCACGGAGGCGGAGGCGGTACGAAACCCGTCCGCCCGGCGGGTATCCGCTCCCGGACCACCAGAGTGCCCGCGAACACATCGCCCAGCCGCCGCCCCCGCGCCGAGACCAGCGAGGCGATACAGGCCACCACGCCGAACGTCATCAGGATCTCGACGACCCCGATCGCGCCCCGCACCAGAGCGTGCCGGAACCGGATCGGCCCACCGTCGTCCCGTACCACCCGCAGCCCGAACGCCAGCTTCCCCAGCGAACGCCCGTGGCTGAGCGTCTCCACGGCTATCGGCCCGCCGACCAGGACCAGCAGGAACGACGCGATCGACAGCGCCATCTGCGCGGCCTCGTCCAGCGACGCCGTCGACGCCACCAGCACCACGACCACAACGAGGTACGCGACCATCGCCACCACCAGGTCGAGCAAGACGGCGAGCGCCCTGCTCGGCAGCTTCGCGGGCCGCAGTTCGAGCGCCACCGCCTCGCCGGTCACCAGCTCACTCACGCCCGCCGTCCTTCCCTGGTCTGCCCCCTGAACCGCCAGTCTGCCAAGCTGAGGGCACATCGCGCCGCAGTACGACAAGCTGACCGCAAGCATGAGCATCCACGACGAGCAGTGGACGACCAGCCGAGGAGCAGGCAGACCCGATGGACCTGGACGTCTTCGTCTCCGCACACCGAGCCGAATGGGACCGGCTGGACGCACTGCTCCGCCGTCGGCGCCGGCTCACCGGCGCCGAGGCGGACGAACTCGTCGCCCTCTACCAGCGCACCGCCACCCACCTCTCCCTCATCCAGTCCAGCGCGCCCGACCCGCACCTGACCGGACGGCTCAGCCAGCTCGTGGCACGCGCGCGCAGCGCCGTCGCCGGCACCCGCCGCGCCTCATGGCGGGACGTCACGCACTTCCTGGGCCAGGGCTTCCCGGCCGCCGTCTACCGCGCCCGCCACTGGTGGGTGCCCACGGCGCTCGTGTCCACCGCCGTCGCCGTCCTGCTGGGCTGGTGGATCGGCACCCATCCCGAGGTGCAGTCGTCCATCGCGGCACCCAGCCAGCTGCGGGAGCTGACCCGCCCGGGCGGCGAGTACGAGACCTACTACTCCAGCCATCCCGCGGCCGCCTTCGCCGCCCAGGTATGGACGAACAACGCCCAGGCGGCGGCGATGTGCCTGGTCCTGGGCGTCTTCCTGGGCCTGCCCGTCCTGTGGGTCCTCTTCCAGAACATGCTGAACCTGGGCGTGGGCTTCGGCCTGATGTCCTCCGCGGGCCGCCTCGACACCTTCCTCGGCCTGGTCCTCCCGCACGGCCTGCTGGAACTGACCGCGGTCTTCGTCGCCGCGGGTACGGGTCTGCGCCTGGGCTGGACCCTGATCGACCCCGGCCCGCGCACCCGGCGGGCCGCTCTCGCCGAGGAGGGACGCGCGGCCATCGGCATGGCGATCGGCCTCGCCCTGGTCCTGCTCGTCTCCGGCGCCATCGAAGGCTTCGTCACCCCCTCCGGCCTGCCCACCTGGGCCCGCATAGGAATCGGCGTCGTGGCCGAGCTGGCCTTTCTGGCCTACGTCTATCTCCTTGGCGGCCGTGCGACACGCGCCGGCGAGACGGGCGATCTCGGGGCGACGGAGCGCAGCGCGTCCGTGCCCATGGCCGCCTGACTCCACCGGATGTGCACTCACCCCCTCTGAGCTGCTAGTCTCCTCTTCGCCCCGCAAGAGCCGTTGACACGGAGGGAGTGGGGAGGTAGATTCAATGAGTTGTCTGGAACTGGACATGTTGCCGGGCAGTTGCTAGAATCTACTTGTTGCCTCTCAGAGAGTCGTGAACGGCCCTCGGGAGAGCATCCTCCGAATATCGGAAATGAGCGGCCGGTCAGACCGGCCAAGAACTTCTGATAAAGTCGGAACCGCCGGAAAGGGAAACGCGAGAGCGGAAACCTGGAAAGCACCGAGGAAATCGGATCGAGAAAAGATCTGATAGAGTCGGAAACGCAAGACCGAAGGGAAGCGCCCGGAGGAAAGCCCGAGAGGGTGAGTACAAAGGAAGCGACCGTTCCTTGAGAACTCAACAGCGTGCCAAAAGTCAACGCCAGATATGTTGATACCCCGTCTCCAGCATCAGCTGGGACGAGGTTCCTTTGAAAAAACACAGCGAGGACGCTGTGTGCGAGGGGACTATTCCTCCTCTCGCACCGCTCTCGTGATGTGTCAACCGGATTACCGGTAAACATTCACGGAGAGTTTGATCCTGGCTCAGGACGAACGCTGGCGGCGTGCTTAACACATGCAAGTCGAACGATGAACCTCCTTCGGGAGGGGATTAGTGGCGAACGGGTGAGTAACACGTGGGCAATCTGCCCTTCACTCTGGGACAAGCCCTGGAAACGGGGTCTAATACCGGATACGAACCTCCAAGGCATCTTGGAGGTTGGAAAGCTCCGGCGGTGAAGGATGAGCCCGCGGCCTATCAGCTTGTTGGTGAGGTAACGGCTCACCAAGGCGACGACGGGTAGCCGGCCTGAGAGGGCGACCGGCCACACTGGGACTGAGACACGGCCCAGACTCCTACGGGAGGCAGCAGTGGGGAATATTGCACAATGGGCGAAAGCCTGATGCAGCGACGCCGCGTGAGGGATGACGGCCTTCGGGTTGTAAACCTCTTTCAGCAGGGAAGAAGCGAGAGTGACGGTACCTGCAGAAGAAGCGCCGGCTAACTACGTGCCAGCAGCCGCGGTAATACGTAGGGCGCAAGCGTTGTCCGGAATTATTGGGCGTAAAGAGCTCGTAGGCGGCTTGTCACGTCGGTTGTGAAAGCCCGGGGCTTAACCCCGGGTCTGCAGTCGATACGGGCAGGCTAGAGTTCGGTAGGGGAGATCGGAATTCCTGGTGTAGCGGTGAAATGCGCAGATATCAGGAGGAACACCGGTGGCGAAGGCGGATCTCTGGGCCGATACTGACGCTGAGGAGCGAAAGCGTGGGGAGCGAACAGGATTAGATACCCTGGTAGTCCACGCCGTAAACGGTGGGCACTAGGTGTGGGCAACATTCCACGTTGTCCGTGCCGCAGCTAACGCATTAAGTGCCCCGCCTGGGGAGTACGGCCGCAAGGCTAAAACTCAAAGGAATTGACGGGGGCCCGCACAAGCGGCGGAGCATGTGGCTTAATTCGACGCAACGCGAAGAACCTTACCAAGGCTTGACATACACCGGAAAGCATTAGAGATAGTGCCCCCCTTGTGGTCGGTGTACAGGTGGTGCATGGCTGTCGTCAGCTCGTGTCGTGAGATGTTGGGTTAAGTCCCGCAACGAGCGCAACCCTTGTCCCGTGTTGCCAGCAGGCCCTTGTGGTGCTGGGGACTCACGGGAGACCGCCGGGGTCAACTCGGAGGAAGGTGGGGACGACGTCAAGTCATCATGCCCCTTATGTCTTGGGCTGCACACGTGCTACAATGGCCGGTACAAAGAGCTGCGATACCGTGAGGTGGAGCGAATCTCAAAAAGCCGGTCTCAGTTCGGATTGGGGTCTGCAACTCGACCCCATGAAGTCGGAGTCGCTAGTAATCGCAGATCAGCATTGCTGCGGTGAATACGTTCCCGGGCCTTGTACACACCGCCCGTCACGTCACGAAAGTCGGTAACACCCGAAGCCGGTGGCCCAACCCCTTGTGGGAGGGAGCTGTCGAAGGTGGGACTGGCGATTGGGACGAAGTCGTAACAAGGTAGCCGTACCGGAAGGTGCGGCTGGATCACCTCCTTTCTAAGGAGCACTTCTTACCGAGCTTGGCTCGGTCAGAGGCCAGTACATCAGCGAACGTCTGATGCTGGTTGCTCATGGGTGGAACGTTGACTACTCGGCACACTTGACCTTCTGGTCTTCCTAGTACTGCTTCGGCGTGGAACGGAACGGCTGGGTGGCGAGGGTGTCGGGCACGCTGTTGGGTGTCTGAGGGAATGAACTTTCCTCAGCTGCCGGCCCCAGTGCACTCGGACCTGTTGGTTCGGGGTGATGGGTGGCTGGTCGTTGTTTGAGAACTGCACAGTGGACGCGAGCATCTGTGGCCAAGTTTTTAAGGGCGCACGGTGGATGCCTTGGCACCAGGAACCGATGAAGGACGTGGGAGGCCGCGATAGTCCCCGGGGAGTCGTCAACCAGGCTTTGATCCGGGGGTTTCCGAATGGGGAAACCCGGCAGTCGTCATGGGCTGTCACCCACTGCTGAACACATAGGCAGTGTGGAGGGAACGCGGGGAAGTGAAACATCTCAGTACCCGCAGGAAGAGAAAACAACCGTGATTCCGGGAGTAGTGGCGAGCGAAACCGGATGAGGCCAAACCGTATGCGTGTGAGACCCGGCAGGGGTTGCGCATGCGGGGTTGTGGGATCTCTCTTCCACGGTCTGCCGGCCGTGGGACGAGTCAGAAACCGTTGATGTAGGCGAAGGACATGCGAAAGGTCCGGCGTAGAGGGTAAGACCCCCGTAGTCGAAACGTCAGCGGCTCGTTTGAGAGACACCCAAGTAGCACGGGGCCCGAGAAATCCCGTGTGAATCTGGCGGGACCACCCGCTAAGCCTAAATATTCCCTGGTGACCGATAGCGGATAGTACCGTGAGGGAATGGTGAAAAGTACCGCGGGAGCGGAGTGAAATAGTACCTGAAACCGTGTGCCTACAAGCCGTGGGAGCGTCGGAACGAGGCTTGCCTTGTTCTCGTGACTGCGTGCCTTTTGAAGAATGAGCCTGCGAGTTTGCGGTGTGTTGCGAGGTTAACCCGGGTGGGGAAGCCGTAGCGAAAGCGAGTCCGAATAGGGCGATTTTAGTAGCACGCTCAAGACCCGAAGCGGAGTGATCTAGCCATGGGCAGGTTGAAGCGGAGGTAAGACTTCGTGGAGGACCGAACCCACCAGGGTTGAAAACCTGGGGGATGACCTGTGGTTAGGGGTGAAAGGCCAATCAAACTCCGTGATAGCTGGTTCTCCCCGAAATGCATTTAGGTGCAGCGTCGTGTGTTTCTTGCCGGAGGTAGAGCACTGGATAGGCGATGGGCCCTACCGGGTTACTGACCTTAGCCAAACTCCGAATGCCGGTAAGTGAGAGCGCGGCAGTGAGACTGTGGGGGATAAGCTCCATGGTCGAGAGGGAAACAGCCCAGAGCATCGACTAAGGCCCCTAAGCGTACGCTAAGTGGGAAAGGATGTGGAGTCGCAGAGACAACCAGGAGGTTGGCTTAGAAGCAGCCACCCTTGAAAGAGTGCGTAATAGCTCACTGGTCTAGTGATTCCGCGCCGACAATGTAGCGGGGCTCAAGCGTACCGCCGAAGTCGTGTCATTGCAGCATGTACTCCCAACGGAGGCTGTGATGGGTAGGGGAGCGTCGTCTGCCGGGTGAAGCGGCACTGGAAGGTAGTCGTGGACGGTTGACGAGTGAGAATGCAGGCATGAGTAGCGATACAAACGTGAGAAACGTTTGCGCCGATTGACTAAGGGTTCCTGGGTCAAGCTGATCTGCCCAGGGTAAGTCGGGACCTAAGGCGAGGCCGACAGGCGTAGTCGATGGATAACCGGTTGATATTCCGGTACCCGCTGTGAAGCGTCAAACATCGAGCATCGTGATGCTAAGGCCGTGAAGCCGTTCCGGACCCTTCGGGGAATGGAAAGTGGTGGAGCCGCCGGACCAAGCGGTTAGTAGGTGAGTGATGGGGTGACGCAGGAAGGTAGTCCATCCCGGGCGGTGGTTGTCCCGGGGTAAGGGTGTAGGACGCAAGGTAGGCAAATCCGCCTTGCACATAGTCTGAGACCTGATGCCGAGCCGATTGTGGTGAAGTGGATGATCCTATGCTGTCGAGAAAAGCCTCTAGCGAGTTTCATGGCGGCCCGTACCCTAAACCGACTCAGGTGGTCAGGTAGAGAATACCGAGGCGTTCGGGTGAACTATGGTTAAGGAACTCGGCAAAATGCCCCCGTAACTTCGGGAGAAGGGGGGCCACACCTGGTGATGAGCTTTACGCTCTGAGCTGGGGGTGGCCGCAGAGACCAGCGAGAAGCGACTGTTTACTAAAAACACAGGTCCGTGCGAAGCCGTAAGGCGATGTATACGGACTGACGCCTGCCCGGTGCTGGAACGTTAAGGGGACCGGTTAGCTCACTTTCGGGTGGGCGAAGCTGAGAACTTAAGCGCCAGTAAACGGCGGTGGTAACTATAACCATCCTAAGGTAGCGAAATTCCTTGTCGGGTAAGTTCCGACCTGCACGAATGGCGTAACGACTTCTCGACTGTCTCAACCATAGGCCCGGTGAAATTGCACTACGAGTAAAGATGCTCGTTTCGCGCAGCAGGACGGAAAGACCCCGGGACCTTTACTACAGTTTGATATTGGTGTTCGGTTCGGCTTGTGTAGGATAGCTGGGAGACTGTGAAGCTCGCACGCCAGTGTGGGTGGAGTCGTCGTTGAAATACCAGTCTGGTCGTGCTGGATGTCTAACCTGGGTCCGTGATCCGGATCAGGGACAGTGTCTGATGGGTAGTTTAACTGGGGCGGTTGCCTCCTAAAGGGTAACGGAGGCGCCCAAAGGTTCCCTCAGCCTGGTTGGCAATCAGGTGTTGAGTGTAAGTGCACAAGGGAGCTTGACTGTGAGACCGACGGGTCGAGCAGGGACGAAAGTCGGGACTAGTGATCCGGCGGTGGCTTGTGGAAGCGCCGTCGCTCAACGGATAAAAGGTACCCCGGGGATAACAGGCTGATCTTCCCCAAGAGTCCATATCGACGGGATGGTTTGGCACCTCGATGTCGGCTCGTCGCATCCTGGGGCTGGAGTCGGTCCCAAGGGTTGGGCTGTTCGCCCATTAAAGCGGTACGCGAGCTGGGTTTAGAACGTCGTGAGACAGTTCGGTCCCTATCCGCTGTGCGCGTAGGAGTCTTGAGAAGGGCTGTCCCTAGTACGAGAGGACCGGGACGGACGAACCTCTGGTGTGCCAGTTGTTCTGCCAAGGGCATGGCTGGTTGGCTACGTTCGGGAGGGATAACCGCTGAAAGCATCTAAGCGGGAAGCCTGCTTCGAGATGAGGACTCCCACCCACTTGATGGGGTAAGGCTCCCAGTAGACGACTGGGTTGATAGGCCGGATCTGGAAGCACGGTAACGTGTGGAGGTGACCGGTACTAATAGGCCGAGGGCTTGTCCTCAGTTGCTCGCGTCCACTGTGTTGGTTCTGAAACCACGAACAGCCCCGCTGTTTAAGCGGTCTGGTTGATTGTTTCATAGTGTTTCGGTGGTCATAGCGTGAGGGAAACGCCCGGTTACATTCCGAACCCGGAAGCTAAGCCTCACAGCGCCGATGGTACTGCAGGGGGGACCCTGTGGGAGAGTAGGACGCCGCCGAACAATTTTTGGGAAAACCCCCGCACCTCACGGTGCGGGGGTTTTCTGCGTTATGCACGCATGGCGTCCCCGGAGGGACTGCGGTGGATAAGAACTCTCGTAAAAGCTCTCAGAGCCGGCCCGCCGCTTTCAGCGCCAGATACGCGTCCGCGAGCGCCGGCGCCAGTTCCTCGGGAGTCGCGTCCACCACCGTCACCCCATGACGACGGAGTTGCTCGGCAGTGCGCCGACGCTCGTCCTGCGCGCGAGCCGCTGCCGCTGCCTCGTACACGGCCTCGGCGTTGCCCCGAGCGCCGGCCATGCGGGCAATCTCCGGATCCGCCACCGATGCGACCAGAACCGTGTGGCGCTGAGTGAGCTGGGGAAGCACCGGAAGCAGACCCTGTTCCACCGGTGCCGCGTCCAACGTCGTGAGAAGGACGATCAGGGAACGCCGAGGCGCCGTGCGCAGAGCGGTGGCCGTGAGAGCACGAGCATCGGTCTCGACGAGTTCCGGCTCCAGAGTGGCCATCGCGTTGACCAGTGACGGCAGGACATCGCCGGCCGTGCGGCCCTGGACCAGAGCGCGTACCCGGCGGTCGTAGGCCAAGAGTGCCACCCGGTCACCGGCGCGCGAGGCGAGGGCCGCGAGCAGCAAGGCCGCGTCCATGGAGGCGTCCAGCCGTGGGGCGTCGCCCACGCGGCCCGCCGAGGTCCGGCCGGTGTCCAGGACCAGCAGGATGTGCCGGTCGCGCTCCGGACGCCAGGTGCGGACCGCGACGGAGGACTGCCGGGCTGTGGCACGCCAGTCGATGGAGCGGGTGTCGTCCCCGGGCACGTACTCGCGCAGGCTGTCGAACTCCGTGCCCTCCCCACGGGTCAGCGCGCTGGTACGGCCGTCGAGTTCACGCAATCGGGCGAGTTTCGACGGAAGGTGCTTGCGGCTCGTGAACGGGGGCAGGACTCGTACCGTCCAGGGCACCTTGTGGGCGCTTTGGCGGGTGAACAGACCGAGGGGGCCGTAGGAGCGAATGGTCACGCGGTCGGCTTGACGGTCGCCGCGGCGGGTGGGGCGCAGCCTCGTCGTCACGCGCCGGCGCTCGCCCGGAGGCACGGTCAGCAGGTGTCGCGACGCCTCGGTCTCGGTGCCTGACTGCCAAGCGCTAGGCGGCCAGGCGTCCCGGAGCTGGGCCCGCAGGGGCCGACGGGTCGGGTTGGTCACCGTCAGGGTGACGTTCGCGGTGTCACCGAGACGGACGGTGGTGTCGCCGGAGCGGGCCAGCAGCAGGCGACGGACCGGCGCGGCCAGCGCGTAGTCGCAGGCGCAGGCCAGGGCCAGGGGGCCGTTGACCGCGAGGATGCCCGTCCAGCCCGGTTCCAGGATGCCGACGGGGATCGAGCCGAGGGCCGCGAGGAGAGCGGCGCGTCCGGTGAGTGCCATCAGCGCGGGACCGGGACGTGCGTGAGGATGGCGTTGATGACCGAGTCGGCGGTCACGCCCTCCATCTCGGCTTCCGGGCGCAGCTGGACGCGGTGCCGGAGTGTCGGCAGGGCCAGGGCCTTCACGTCGTCCGGAATGACGTAGTCGCGGCCGGTCAGCCAGGCCCAGGCGCGTGAGGTGGCGAGCAGGGCGGTGGCGCCGCGCGGGGAGACGCCCAGGGTGAGCGACGGCGACTCGCGGGTGGCGCGGCAGATGTCCACGACGTAGGCGGTGATCTCCGGCGAGACGGTCGTCTTGGCGACCGCGGCGCGGGCCGCCTCCAGGTCCGCCGGGCCGGCGACCGGTCGTACGCCGGCGGCGCGCAGGTCGCGCGGGTCGAAGCCCGAGGCGTGCCGGGTGAGGACGTCGATCTCGTCCTGGCGGGAGGGCAGAGGGATCGTGAGCTTCAGCAGGAACCGGTCCAGCTGTGCTTCCGGGAGGGGGTAGGTGCCCTCGTACTCGACCGGGTTCTGGGTCGCGGCGACCAGGAACGGCTCCGGGAGGGGGCGTGGGGTGCCGTCGACCGTGACCTGGCGTTCCTCCATGGCCTCCAGCAGCGAGGACTGGGTCTTCGGCGGAGTGCGGTTGATCTCGTCCGCGAGGAGCAGGTTGGTGAAGACCGGGCCGGGCTGGAAGGAGAACTCGGCGGTGCGGGTGTCGTAGACGAGGGAGCCGGTGACGTCGCTCGGCATCAGGTCGGGGGTGAACTGGACGCGCTTCGTGTCGAGTTCCAGTGCGGAGGCGAGGGCGCGGACGAGCAACGTTTTGGCGACCCCAGGGACTCCTTCTAGTAGTACGTGTCCGCGGCAGAGGAGGGCGACGACGAGGCCGGTCACGGCGGGGTCCTGGCCGACCACGGCTTTGGCGATCTCGGCGCGCAGGGCTTCCAGCGCGGTGCGGGCGGTGCCCGCGTCCCCGCTCTGCCCGGCGTTGTCAGTGGTCGGGTCCATCATGAACGGCGTACCTCTCTTTCGAGGGCGTCGAGTTGGTCGGTGAGGGCGATGAGGGCCGCGTCGTCGCCGGGCGGCGGTCCGAAGAGGAGGGAGTGCAGGTCCTGTCCGTCGCCGGACAGGCGGGCGGAGAGGGCGGGAAGCAGGGCCTCGGGCGTGTGCGCCTGAACGACGGGGACGCCGGCGAGGGGGGCGAGGCGGGTGCGGGTGGCGGAGCGTAGAGCGTCGGCCGCGCGGTCACGGGCGTCGGCCTTGCGGTAGAGGCGGGCACGGCCTTCGGTGGTCTCGGAGGCGCGGATCGCGACGGGGAGTTTCTCGGCCACGAGCGGGCCGAATCGGCGGGCCCGCCAGAACGCGGCGAGGGCCGCCGCGACGAACAGCTGCAGGGTGGCCCAGAGCCAGCCCGAGGGGAGCAGGTCGAAGAAGCCTTTCTGGCCGCCGGTGGGGGCGCCGGAGGCGTCGGACAGTGAGGGGAGGTACCAGACCAGATGGTGGCGGGAGCCGAGGAGTTGAAGGGCGAGGGAGGCGTTGCCCTGCTCGTCCAGGCGGTCGTTGTAGAGGATGTCGGGCGCGCCGAGGACGACGGTGTCGCCGCTCCCGGAGGCGGCGGGGAGACGCAGCAGGGTGGCGAGGCGCTCGCTGGGGTAGCAGGAGTCGGCGTCGAGGTGGGCGGTGGTGTAGCGGACGCCTCCGGTGTCGGCCGTGCCGGCCCGCCGGGCTTCGGGCAGGGCGCAGTCCGGGGCGAGCGTGGAGTTACCGCTGACGGCGGGGTCCGCGGTGACCCCGGGGGCGAGCCGTTCGACGGACCAGCTGCCGGCCGCGACCAGGACGGTTCGTCCGCCGGAGTCCGCCATCGCCGAGTGCAACCGGTCCTGTTGGCGGTGGGTCAGACGGTCGGGTACGGCGACGAGCAGGGTGGTGTCCGGGCCGGTGGCGGAGCGGGCCTCGTCGAGTGTGGTGACCACGCGCGTGGACACGCCCCGCTGGTCGAGGAGTTCGGCGACGGCACGGCTGCCGTAGGGGTCGGCGGAGCGCGGGTCCAGTTCGCCGTGACGGGCGGTGGAGCGCACGGCGGCCATGGCGACGGCCGCGGCCAGGATGAGGACGACGGCGAGCGTGATGCCGCGTGTCCGGGTCCACAGCCGGCGGCCGGTGGGCGCGGTGGAGGTGGTGGTCGTCGGCGGGGCCTCGGTGGTCACTCGGCTGCCCCCTGGCGGCTGCTGTGGGCCGTGCTGACCGTACTGCCGGCGAGGCTCGGCCGGGTGTTCTCCAGGTCGCGGTCCAGTTCCGCGAGGCGGCGGTACGACTGCTCGCCGGCACTGCGCCCGCCGTATGCGACGTCGTCGAACTCACGTGCCGCGGCGCGCAGTCGGTCCGCGTGCGCGGGCAGGGCGCGGCCGGCCTCGGCGGCGGCTTCGTCGGCGGTGCGGCCGGGGCGTACGTCGAGCAGGGCGCGTTCCTCCAGGGAGCGGACCACGGCCCGCATGCGTTCCTGGACGGCCTGGTTCCAGTGGCCTTGGGCCGCGTGTGCCTCGGCGGCCGCGCGGTGTTCGGCGGCGCTGCGGGTGCGTTCGTCGAACAGGACCGGAGGGGAGGTGGGTTGGCGGCGGGGGGTGCCGAGGCGCCACCAGAGGGCGGCCAGGACGGCGACGACGAACAGGATGACGACGGCCACCCCGACCGCGCCGCCCGGGGTGGCCGACGCGGCAGTGCCGAACAGCCGGTCGAGCCAGTCCCAGAACGCGTTCAGGGCGCGCTGGAACAGGCTGGGATCGTTCTCGTGGTACATCCCCTTGGACAGTTCGCGCCGGGCCGCTTCCCGCGCGGGATCACGCGGGATGGTCACCGGCGGCTCGTCGCCCGAGCCGCTGGCCGCCAGGAGCGCACGGTCCGACGCGCGCCACACTCGTACGACGGTGGTGGCGCCCGACGGGAGCGCCGCCGTGAGTACTCCCCCCGTGAGGCTCACCGCGTCAGCTCCCGGGGACGGGACCGGGGGCGCCGGTGCCGTGGCCCTGGACACCGGCCGCGCGGGCCAGTTCCAGGTCGAGGGCTTCGCGGCGGATGCGCTGGTCGATGTACAGGAGCGCGGTGACGCCGGCGCTGATCGGGAGGGTGAGCGTGGTGCCGATCACGGAGCCGATGGACCGGATGATCAGGAACGCCCAGCCGACGTGTCCGCCGTCGGTGGCGAGGAAGTCGGCCATGCCGTCGCCGCTCGCGGCAGCGCCGATGACGGCGAAGGGGATGGTCACGATCGCGGAGACGATGTTCGCGATCAGGCCGGCGAGCAACTGGATGCCGAAGACGCGCCACCAGGAGCCCCGCACCAGCCGGGCGGAGCGGTTCATGGACTTCCGGATGCCCTGCCGTTCCAGCATCAGGGCGGGCGCGGCCAGGTAGTAGCGGATGCTCAGCCAGATCGCGACGACTACGGCGCCGAGGATGCCCAGGGCCATCAGCGCGGCCCCCGCGGTGTCGCTGCGGCTGCTGATCAGGACCAGGAAGCCGGGCAGTGCGCCGGCGGCGAGCACGCCGAAGACGATCAGACCGAGCAGGATGAGCAGACCGCACAGCTTGAGCAGCCGCGGGCGGGCCTCGCGCCAGGCCTCGCCGGTGCTGACCGGCTTGCCGAGCACGGCACGGCTGGTGATGGTCGTGAGCAGGGCGGTCGCGACGATGGTGGCGGCTGCCGAGACCACCGTGAGGAGTCCGGTGCCGACCATGGTGTCGCGCAGGCTGCGGAGCACCTCGCCGGGAGTGGCGGTCTCGCTGTCGAGCGAGGCGTTGGTGAGGGCGTCGTTGAGGACGAAGCCCTGCAGCAGCACCAGGCCGGTCTCGGTGATCAGGGCGACCGCCAGCGAGATGGCGAGGACCGAGCGCCAGTAGGTGCGCATGGTGGAGACGGCGCCGTCGAGAATCTCGCCGACGCCGAGCGGGCGCAGCGGGATGACGCCGGGCTTGGCGGCGGGCGGCGGTCCGCCCCAGCCGCCGCCCCAGGCCGGGTAACCGCCGTAGCCGGCGGGCGGGCCCGCGTATCCGCCGCCATGACCGCCGTAGCCGCCGGGGCCCGGGGCGCCCGGGGGCTGACCGCCCCAGCCGGGGCCGGGCGGCGGGGGTGGCGGGGTCTGGTGCGGGCCGGGCGTCCCGGGGGCGCCGGTGGGCGCCGACCACTGGCCGGGTGGCGGCTGCTCCTTGGACCATTTCACGCCTTGGCCCTGCGGGTCCGGGCCCGGCTGCGGCGCGGGCTCGGCGGGGCCGGGGCGGTCGGCGGGCTCGGCGGGGCCGGACGCACCGGGTTCCCGCCCCTCGGACGACGGGGCGGATCCGGGCGAGGCCCAGCCCGGAGTGTCAGTCATCGAAGCTCCTTCTCGGTGCCCGTCCGCGGTCGCGGCGGCGGGTTGGCAGCCATCGTGCCATGGGCCGGTCACCGGGGTACCGGCCGCAGTGGGGGCGGGACTTCTTCAATTGTCCGCCGGATCCGGGGCAGACTGACGGCATGGCTGATCAGCAGGCGCGAACGAGTGGGGACAAGCGGCCGACCGAGATACCGGCGATCCGATGGGAGGAACCACCAGAGGGCCCCGTACTGGTCCTTCTCGACCAGACGAGGCTCCCGGCCGAAGAGGTCGAGTTGGTGTGCACGGACGCGTCGGCGCTGGTGGAGGCGATCCGCTCGCTCGCCGTGCGCGGGGCGCCGCTGCTCGGGATCGCCGGGGCGTACGGCGTCGCGCTGGCCGCCGCGCGTGGCTTCGACGTGCCCGAGGCGGCGCGGACGCTGGAAGGGGCCAGGCCCACCGCGGTGAACCTGTCCGTCGGGGTGCGCCGGGCCGAGTCGGCGCACCAGGCGGCGCTGGCCCGCACCGGTGACCCCACCGCGGCCGCCGTGGCGGCACTCGCCGCGGCGCGGGCGCTGCACCAGGAGGACGCCGAGGCCAGCGGCCGGATGGCGGCCCACGGGCTGACGCTGCTGGACGAACTGCTGCCGGCCGGCGGGCACCGGATCCTGACCCACTGCAACACCGGTTCGCTGGTGTCGGGCGGGGAGGGCACGGCGTTCGCCGTGGCACTCGCCGCGCACCGCGCGGGGCGGCTGCGGCGGCTGTGGGTGGACGAGACACGGCCGTTGTTGCAGGGGGCGCGCCTGACGGCGTACGAAGCGGCCCGCAGCGGCATGCCGTACACCCTGCTCACCGACAACGCGGCGGGTTCGCTGTTCGCGGCGGGTGAGGTGGACGCGGTGCTGATCGGGGCGGACCGGATCGCGGCCGACGGCTCGGTGGCGAACAAGGTGGGCAGCTATCCGCTGGCCGTGCTCGCCCGGTACCACCATGTGCCGTTCATCGTGGTGGCCCCGGTGACGACGATCGACCCGGACACGCCCGACGGGGCGTCCATCGAGGTCGAGCAGCGGCCCGGTTTCGAGGTGACCGAGGTCGTGGCGCCCCAGGTGGCGGGGACCGGTGCGGCAGGCGGGATACCGGTGGCGCCGCTGGGGACGCAGGCGTACAACCCGGCGTTCGACGTGACGCCCCCCGAGCTGGTGACGGCCATCGTCACCGAGGAGGGAGCCGTTTCCCCGGTGACCGCCGAGTCCCTCGCCGGCCTCTGCGCCCGCTCACGCCCCACCCCGGACCCCGCCTGACCGGACCGCGGCCGGCGGCAGACGCCGGGGGCAGACGGTGACGGCCCCTTACGGGCCTGTCCGCCCCCGGCAACAGCGGCTCCGTACGGTCTTGTGCACGTGCTCTTCAGTCGTTCCTTGCCGCCCGGCACGGTGTTCGAGGCGTACAGGAGGTTCTGACCCGGCTGCGCGCGCTACGTGCGCCGCAGGGTGCCGGTGTTCTGGTGCCCGGGTCCGGCCTCCACCGCTGACGTCGACGCCGGCGGACGGGGGCAGACAGTGACCGTCCCCTACGACTATCGTCACGGGCCAGTGACCTGCCTCACCAGCGCCCCGGTCACCGTTACGAGAATGGGATGCTCTCGCCCTTAGCAACGGAAACGGCCCCTCTACCTGCGGCGACGCGCGAGGAGAGGGGCCGTGACATCCAACGGCTACATCAAGCGGCGGAATCCAGGTCCGATCGAGCGGCTTCCAGCTCCCGGATCCGGGCCGGCTGGCGGAGCAGCCGATCGAGCTGCGCCACCGCCTCCACGACGTCCGGGTCCAGGGCCTCAGCGTAGATGTCCATCGTCGTGGTGATGCGGCTGTGCCGAAGGATCGCCTTCACGATCCGCGGGTGCACCCGGAGGTGGACGAGCAAGGTGCCGCAGGACTTGCGCAGTCCCTTCGGGTTCATCTTGCCCAGTCCCTCCTTCCTGATGATCCGTTGCAGGACCAGGTAGAGATGGGTCGGCGAGAGCGGGCGGCCGGTCCGAGTCACGAACACGTGCCCGTCGGGATCCTCGAACCAGGGGCGCCCCCGGCTGATGGCGCGCTCGCGCAGCATGGCAGTCCGCATGCGTGCCCAGCGGAGAGGAGCGATGCACTGGGCGGGCAGCGGCAGGGGTGCTTTGGACGTCTCGGTTTTGAGCTCCGTGTCGACCGTGCCCGCGCTGGCCCGCTGCCGCTGCTTCTCCACCCAGATGATCCGGTTGTCTAGGTCGATGCTCTCCCAGCGCAGTCCGCACACCTCAGCGCGTCGCAGGCCGAGGAGGCAGAGCAGGAGGAAGGCCGGGTAGTACGGGGTTAGGCGACGAGCGGCGGCCAGGAAGCGCAGCACCGTCACGGCGTCCCAGCTCTTGCCGCTGTCGGTGGTCGCGCGGACGTGCACGAGCTTGGCCACGTTCCGAGTCAGGCCGATGTCTTCCACCATCGCGGCCGTGAGCGCGGCTGAGAGGACCCGTAACGCCCGCTTGGCAGTCTTCGCCCCTTGATCCTCTGCGAGCGCCTGTACGGCCCCACGTAGCTCCGTGACGCCCAGCTTGACCATGACTTTGGGCCCGAGGCGGGGCCGGAGATGGTGTCGCACGGCTGTTTCGTACGCGCGGTAGCTGTTGGGCGCCAGGTTGGGCTTCACCACGACCTGGAGCCAGTAGTCGAACCACTGCCCCAGAGTCATGTCGCGAGTCGGGGTGGGGATGCCGCCGGCGGCGCGGTCCAGGAGTTCGCGGCGCTTCCGGTCGCACTCGTCGTAGGACTTGCCGTAGGCGAACTTGCGTTTCGTCGTCCCGTCCGGCTGTGGGACGTACACCGCCGCTTGGTACCGGCCGTCAGCGCGCCTCGTGACGGTGCCGGAACCGTTGGGGTTGCGCTTGCGCGGAGGCATCAGGAAGCCTCCTCAAGCCGTGTGCGGATGTACTCCTGGACGGCGCTCTCGGGGATGCGTCGACACCGACCTTCCGTGAACGACGCGAGACGCTTCGAGCGGATCAGGTCGTACACCTTCGAGCGGCTGTACTTGAGCCTGCCCATCACCTCAGGAACCGTGAGCAGCACCGGGGCAGCGGTGGTCATGCGGCGGCTCCTTCCAGGTCGAGCAACGCGGGTAGCTCCTCCCGGGCGATCTCGCGGCTGTGCTGGATGTCGCGGCGGATGTTGGCGGCGAGCCAGGACTCACCGGGGGTGTGGCCGTGGCCGGCGTAGGTCCAGTGGGCGAGGGTGAGCGTGGTCGCTTCCTCGTCGTCGGGGTCGGGCAGGCCGAGGGCGGCGCGTTGCTGGGCGGCGCGGTAGTCGGCGCGGGTCTGGCGGAGGGCGCCGAGGGTGGTGGAGTAGCGGCGGGACTTCGTGGAGAAGTGGCCGCGGAAGCCGAGCATGTGAGCCCAGTCGCGGAGCTTGCGGTCCGGGTAGAGCGGGTGCAGGTCCAAGCACGCTTCGATCAGCCGACGCGGGTGGTCCGGGACGCCGAGCAGGGCCAGGGCCTCTTTGTTGCCGATGCGGCGGTCAACGGTGCCGGTGGTCTCGGCGGCCTTGGTGGCGTACTTGGCGACGTAGGAGGCGACGGCCTGTTCGGTGATCTCCTCGCCGTCGCCGAAGGCACGGATCGGGCGTACGTCGAGCTGCTTGCCCCAGGTGAGAGAACGGGCGGGCCGGTCGCCAGCGGGGTCGATGTCGACCTGAACGCGGGCTGCTGCGGCGTGGATGGCGTCGGTGAGCAGGTCGAGGGTGGCCCAGGCGGGCGGGGGGCTGTCAGGTCCGTCTGGGCCGTCGAAGCGGATCACGGCGTGGAAGTGGACGGCCCCGCGCTTCTGGTACTCGGCGACCTTGCCGAAGGAGACGCGGGCCTGTTCCCGGGCGGCCTTCTGTGTGAGACCGGCACGGCGGGCGATCTCGCGGCGGAGGTAGATCGTGAAGTACCGCCACAGGTCGGAGGCGTGGTTGTTCCACAGGACCGCGCCCGCGTAGTCGTACATCTCGGGGGCGAGCGGGGTGCCAAGTTCGGGCGCGTCCTCGCTGTGGCGGGTGCCGCAGCGGCAGGGCCGGTTGCCGAGCCGGTTGTGGACCGGGCCGAACGAGGGCGCGGTGAGGGTGGCGAAGACGCGGGGGTGATCGCGGATGGTGTGCGGGGTGCCCTTGTCGGGGTCGCCGACGAGGCCGGCGCGGATGAGGTGGTAGGTGTCACCGGCGTAGGTCCAGGCGCAGGCGGGGCAGCGGGAGGCGCGGCGGTTGCCGCAGGCGATCCGGAGCCGTCCACCAGGTTCGGTGTCGGTCGAGTAGTGGTGCAGGACGTGCCGGGTCTGCTTGTCCCGGACGACGACGGAGCCCTGGAGGTGGATGGGGTCGGCGCAGCCGCCGGTGCGGCGGATCTGTTCCTGGATGCGGTCGAAGCCGGTGGACCCGGCCAGCCTCAGCACGTCGGTGAGGGTGGCCGGGTCCAGGCCCGCCATGGTGGCGGTGTCGGTCACGCTGCCCCCTTGGCGTGGGCCGGGCCGGGGGCCATGGTGTGGCCGGTGCCCTTGCAGGCAGGACAGGTGACGGTGAGGGTGGCGCGGGAGCCGTCGGCGTTGGTGCCGGTGGTGATGGCGACGGTGGGGAAGCCGTCGCAGTCGCCGCAGATCGGCATGTCCTGGGCATGTTCCTCGGGCATGATGGGCTTGCCTTTCGGGTCCGTTGGATCTGGAAGGTGGGAAGGCGCCCGGGGCGGCGGATCTTTGGCGAGAGAGCCGCCCCGGGGGCCGCTTAGCGTGTGTTGCGCCTGCCGTGGCCCTTGGCCGCGTACATCGCCGAGTCGGCGGCGGACAGAGCGTCAGTGAGGGTTGGTACGGGCAGGTGCTGGCGGTGGCAGTGGCCGACCGAAGCGGAGGCCGGCAGGGAGCGTCCGTTGTGGTCAACGGGCTGATCCAAGGCGGCCTGGAGGGCGCTGAGGCCGGGCGTGTGGCTGGGGTCGGTGACGATGGCGGCGAACTCGTCCCCGCCGAGACGGGCGGTGATGCCGTGGCGTCCGCACCAGTCGGCCAGGCGGCGGGCGGTAGCGGTGAGCACCGTGTCTCCGGCGGCGTGGCCGTGAGTGTCGTTGATCGCCTTGAAGTCGTTCAGGTCGACCAGGAGCACCAGGGCGCCGGGGTGCTTGGCCAGGAGTCGTTCGGCGCGGGCGGTCCATCCGGCGCGGGTGTGCAGCCCGGTCAGGGGGTCACGGCGGGCGGTGGCCAGGCGGCGCAGGAGCAGCCCGCCGTGGAAGGCCCAGCCCAGGGCCGGTAAGCCAGCCGCCGCGATCGTCTGCGTGTCCATACCGGTCACCGCCCCTTCTGAAGGTCCTTGACGAGCGAGCGGAGCACGACGGCGACCACGGCCACGGAGACGCCGGTGATGGCGACGGCCAACAGCATGGAGACCAGGACGGCGCCGACGACGAGGACCACGGCGCCGCCGCCGGCCACGAGGGCGAGCGTGCTGCCGGGGGTGAGCTGGATGGTCGGGCGGTTCGAGACCGGGGCCGCCGGGACAACCGGCGCGGGGGCCTGGACGGCGGAGGCCGGGACGGTGGTCTGCGGCTGGACGGTGGCCGAGGGCTGGGCGGTGTCCTGGGCCGGGTACTTCGGGGTGAACACGGTGGTGTCCCTTCGGTCGGGTTAGTTGACGAGGGAGCCGACGACGGGGCCGAGGGCGCTGTGGGCGACGAGGTAGCCGCCGAGAAGGAGCAGGACCACGAGCCACCACGGCGGTCGGATGTGCTTGACGCCGAGGTAGCCGACCGCGACGACGGCGAGCCAGAGCGGAACGTTCATGCGGGGATCTCCGTTCAGGCCGTGCAGCGGTGGGTGCGGGCGGCGAGTTCGGCGGCGGCGCGGCTGTCGTAGTCGGCGGAGAAGCCGCAGCGCGGGGCGGTGCAGGCGGCGGTGTGCTTGTCGCGGCCCCGGCCGTCGTAGGAGGTGGCGACCTGGACGGGGCCGATGCGGACCACGTTGCGGAAGCGGCGGTAGACGGTCATCAGTTGTCCTTCTGGAGGCTGCCACCGGGGAACCCGGCGAGGATGCGCGCCTTCTCGGCGGGGTCCGAGGTACGGTCGGCGGCTTCCTCGGCGAGCAGGCGGGCCAGGGTCGGACGGTTGCTGTCGGCCATCTCGCGTGCCGCGTCCAGGTAGTCCGACGGGCGGTTGAAGTTGAACAGGGCCATGTGCTGGTGTCCCCTCTGATCAGGCGAGTTGGAGTTGATCGGTGATGGCGCGGGTCATCTCCTCGGGCAGGCCGAGGCGGGCCGCGAGCACGTCGGCGGACATCGGGGAGCCGGTGGAGGCCCGGTGGGCTTCGGTGAGCTTGCGGGCGTGGTCCAGCAGCGCCGCCGGGACGACCGGGGCGGGAACCGCGGGCTTCACGGGCTCGGGTTCCGGCGCGGGAACCAGTTCCGGAGCTGGCGCGGGTGCGGGTTCGTCGGCGCGGTCGACGGCGACTTCCGCCATGGCCGGTTGCTCGGTTTCCGGCTCGACCGGGGCGGGCGCCGGGGTGGCGGGTGAGTGGACGAGCAGGGTGCCGCCGAGGAAGGCCAGCGCCGGCCAGCCAGCCACGAGGATGCGCAGCCAGGCGGGCACCTGGTGCAAGTCGAGGAGACCGGCGGTGGCGACGTTGGCGCCGAGCGAGGCACCCAGGGCGATGACGAACCAGGTCCAGGCCGAGCGGTCGCGCCGGGCATTGCGCAGTCGGCGCCAAGCGGCGACCAGGAGCAGATCGACGGAGACGGGGTAGGCCCAGGCTTTCCAACCGGACTGGCCGGCGGCTTCGGCCAGGTCGTGCAGGTGGGCGAAGGACAGCGCACCGGCGATCACGGCCTGGATGAGTACAGCGTCCGGGCGGAGGGATGAGCGGGTCATGAGACACCTCCCCTCAGGGGAGTCAGGCCCAGAAATGGGCAGATCAGTCAGGGTTCTGGCCGGTGCCGTCGGCGGGCTTGGTAGCGCTCTTCGCAGCGCTCACTCGTCGTCCTCATCGGAGTCGGCCTCGTACCAGGGGCAGTCGCGCTCGTCGTGGTCGATGCCGGTCTGGGCGCCGTCCTCGTCGCCGCAGTGCTCGCAGAACATGTGATCTCCGATCCGGTTTCAGGCATGGAAGGGGTGGGGACCTGGCGCGAGAGCGGTCGCGCCGACCGTGGAACAGAGGGGGTTACTCGGTGACCGGTCGCGGCTTGACCAGCGACGGGGCATCCGCCGGCGCCACGGGCGCGTACGGGCGGAACGGTTCGAGGAACGGCAGATCCGGGACCAGGTGGGCGTACTTCCGGCACACGGCGACCACTTCTTCCTGCGTGACAGCCGGGGTGCGGATCTTCGACCAGCCGCCGGAGGTGTCCGCCGCGACAGCGGTCCCCGGGCGGTCCATCTGGATCAGGCTCGCGGCCGGTACGGCGTCCGGGGCGATGTCAGCCAGCCCCATTTCGGCGGTCTGCTTGTCGTTGACCCGGTGCACGACACGGCCTGTGAGCTGGGCGCGGAGCATAGTGGCGCCCTTGCCCAGGTCCGAGCCGAACCGCTGCCCGCAGATCTCCAGGTAGATCCCGACGGCGCGGGCCATCTGCGCCAACCGGATCAGACCGGTGACGATCCGCTCCCGCCGCTCCTCATCCTTCTTCGAGGAGATCAGGAACAGTTCCGCGACCTCATCCACCAGCACGACCACCGGCACGGGCCGCAAGGCGTCGGGCAGTTCCCAGATCTCCGAGGCCCCCTGCTTGCTGAGCAGGTCGAAGCGGTCTTCCATCTCCGCAACGAGGATGCCGAACAGGGAAGCGGCGTCATCCGGGGTGGTGACCAGCGCCGACAGACGCGGCGCGTAGCCGGACTGCTCGACCCCGCGCTTGCAGTCCACCCCGACCAGCGCGACCGGGAGCTGTGCCAGGCCCTTGATCAGGTTGTGCTGGTACATGGACTTGCCGGACTGGTTCGCTCCCAGGGTGAGCGCCATCGGCGCCTTGCGGTAGTCACGCTCGAAGGCGGTCCCGTCCTCCCGCAGCGCAACCGGCACGATCATGTCGTGCGGCGCGGCCTTACGGGGCATGCGGACCCGGCGGAGCACGTCATACCCGGTCATCCGCAACTCAACGAAACCCGGCTTCGTTTCCACCACGGTCACCGAGTGCACGCCCCAGGCGTGGCGGAGCCGTTCGGAGGCGGCGGCCACGTCGGCAGGCTCGAGACCGGCCGGAAGCCGCAGGGTCACCCGCAGTCCGGTCGACGTGCCCCGCACGCGGCGGATCTTCGGCGGTACCGGCTGAACCTCACGGCGGGCGACGTTGCGGGTCATGAACGCCCGCAGGCCCGACGGCTGCACCGTGAGGCCGCACACGTCCATCGTGGACCGGTAGGTGAACCCGAACCGTGTCAGCGCGGTCGGCAGACCCACTAGCGCCCAGTACGCGCGAGGCGCCCGCACCTTCGCGTAGCCGACACCACCGGCGGCGGTTAACCCGGCAGTGGCCTCCAGCCACATCGTCAGGTCAGTCATGGTCAGGCCACCGGGGTGATCGCGACCGCGGAACGAGATGCCGTGCCGCTTCTGGCCGTTGAACTCGTTCTCCCAGTCACGGGCCTTCAGGCCGACCACCTTGACCGGCATGCCCGGAGCCAGACCCTCCGGGTAACCCGTCTCCGGGATCGTGACCTGGTAGAGGTTTCCCTCCCCCTCGTCGGAGATCAGCAGGCCCACCGTCGACAGCGGCGCGCTGGTGTCACGGTCGATGGCCCGTTCCCCGGTCTTCTTGTTGGCCATCTTCGGTTCCGGTGCGGTCGCCACGAACACCATGGCAGTAGACGTGTCGATCTTGAAGGACGGCATAGTTCGCCTCCAGTAGGTGACTGGCTTGGCTAGCCTTCTTGGCTGCATGACTAACGTAAGCAGCCTGGCTAGCCATGTCAACACCTGGCTGGCCTGGTTGTCCCAATGTGGGACTTGGGCGCGTACGATCGGCTCATGGCCTTCACTCCAGATCCACTCGACCCGGACGACGATCGGCCGCCGTATGAGCAGGTCGCGAGCAGCCTCGGGGCTGCGATCCGCACGAAGAAGCTGGCGCCGGGCGAGAAGCTGCCGTCGCATCAGCGGCTGACGGAGCTGTATGGATTCGCAAGGGCGACGATCCAGCGGGCGTTGCGCGAGCTGGAGGACGAAGGTCTCGTGGTCTCCCGCAAGGGCAGTGGCGTCTACGTCCGCAACCGGACGGAGCGGCCGGCGGGACTTCGGCCGTACGTGGAGCAGGCGTTCGCCGCACAGCACGTGACGATCGACTTCGCCGGATTCACCAGCGAGACACTGCACGGTGCCCTGCAAGAGCCGCTGGACAAGATCCGAGTTGGGCGCCTGACCCCTAGCAGCATCCGCGTTCGGATACTCGTGCCGGACATGTCGGTGCCCCACCTCGCGCCCGTACGCCGAGGTGACGGCGCGGACGATCCGCGTCTCCGCAAGCGGATGAACGACATCATGCTGGGATACGCGCGGAGCATCCGGGACTCGATCAACGAGCTGGAACAACTAGGACTGGTTCCGGAGACCGCTGTCGAGGTCCGAGTTCACAGCGGGACAGCGTTCTTCAAGCTGTACGTAATCAACGGTGCCGACGTGTTCTTCGGGTACTACCCGGTCAAGCCCAACAAGGTCGTGGCCCAGGGAGAGGCCATCGAGATCTACGACTTGTTGGGCAAGGACACCGTCCTGTTCCACCACTCGGTGAACGAGGGCGAGTCTTCGAGCGGCGCCCAGCAAGTCCAGCAAGCCCAGATGTGGTTCGAGAGCGTATGGGACACCGTCGCGAGGGACTTTGATCTTGATGCCCAGTGACAGCCTGACCAGGACACTTACCGCCGCGCAGGCTGTGCTGTTCGACTTCGATGGGCCGCTGTGCGATGTCTTCGCGGGCCTGCCGGCGCCCCAGGTGGCGGAGGACCTCGCCCGGCTGGCAGCGGACCAGAACCCCGAGCTTCGCACCAAGCTGCTTGGGATATCAGATCCCCTCGAAGTCCTGCGTCTGACCTACGACATCGACCGGCCGTTGAGCGGGAAGATCGAGGAAGCCTTGATCGCAGCGGAGATGGACGCTGTACAGGTATCTGGTGATCCGACCAGTGGCGGCGTGGCAGCCATGATGGCCGCCAGGAAGGCCGGTCGACCGGTAGCGGTGGTCACGAACAACAGCCCGGAGTGCGTCCTCAGCTTCCTTGATCGGCACGGGCTGTCCTACCTGGTGGATGACGTGGTGGGGCGCGTCCGGCACAGGCCCGACCTGATGAAGCCCAACCCTGACGCGGTGACCCGGGCCGCCAAGGGGCTCGATGTCCGACCCACAGCCTGCGTGCTCATCGGAGATTCCGTGACCGACATCCAGGCCGCGCATGCGGCGGGAGGGACGGCCATCGGTTACGCCAACAAGCCGCGCAAGATCGAAGCATTCACCGAGGTCGGAGCCGACGCCATCACCGAGGACATGGGCACCATTGCCCAGGCACTTGGGTACGCCATCGACGGTTGATCAGCGGATCCAAGTCCGCGCGTCCCGCGCCATGCAGGCGGTCAGCGCCCAATCAGCCTCAGCAGTGGATCCGGCTGTAGCTCCACGATCTTGCGGCGCACCGCGTCGCCCGGACGGTTCCCCGCCAAGTCGCCTGCCAGCAGTCGCACCCTGCTCCCTCGTGTGCGCGTCGATGCCGGACCGCCACGGAGGCGCACCAAGTCCTAAGCCCGTATCGGCCAGGAGCTGTTACAGGTTTCTCTACCTCATCAAGCCCCGGCTGCGCTCCGCTCCGCCGGGCGCGCTTCCCGGCTCCGCTGCGGGCGCCGCTCCTGCCTTCGGCCCGCTCCGCCCGCGCTGCGCCGACGCGCGCCCACGGGTGGATAGGGCCGGTGGCCATGAGTCGGTCACCCACCGAGCTCCGGTCACGGTCAGAACAGTGCCTCCGGCGGGGGATCGGCCGGCACCGGGATGGAGGGGGCGCCGTCGCCGACCGCGGGTTCGTCGTGGCGGGCGAGGGGCTCCCATCCCGTACACCGCCGACCCAGGCAGAGCCGAGCAGACGCGGCCCCTGGCGTCCAGGTCGTTCGTACAGTGGCGCGCTCCACCTGGACGCCAGGAACCACGCCTGCTCCACGGTGTGTGGGTCGACGGCGTACGGGATGGGAGCTGGGGTGAGTGGTGGGTTGAGGGGGGAGCTCGACCACCGGCTGTCAGCCTTATTCAGTGATTTTCGGATGCCCGGGCCCCGCGTGAAGCAGCCAAACGATGCGCTTGGCCTCATCAACGCAGTACCAGATCCGGCCACCCGACGTCACTTCGTACTGCCACAAGGCATAGGACCGTCCGTCGAAGGTAGTAGACCTCAGACTGCCCTTCAAACGGTGCTGACGCGACGTTTCCGGGAAGGGGCACGGCGCTGCCCGAAGAGTCTCAAACGCTTTCCGGGCATTGGCCGTTGCAGTCCTACACAGCTCGTCCCAACCGCGCTTCGCGTCGGACTTGCCGAACTTCACGTCCCACTCGTCACCTATCGGAGGAGGAGCGACGCGCTCCCGCCTTCCTCCACTCACCAGGTGAACCCCCCTTGAGGGTCAGCAGACTTCGACCTGCCCGAGATCATCTAGCTCCCCCTCAGTCAGCGCAGCGCGCAGCTTGGGATCAGCATAGACCTCGGCGGTGCTTCGCCATGCTGCCACAGCAGTTTCAAGCGGGGCGAGGTTCTCCAAGTCGTCGCACGCGTCGATGGTCTGCACCAGATCAACTAGGAACTCGCGCACATCCTCTTCCGGCAGGTAGCGCACCCACGGGAACACGTCAGGTAGAACCATCAGCAGCTCCCTAGCTCCGGCGTCGTGCTTCATCAAGGAGACGAACATGCGGCTGGCAACGCTGAAGCCATTGGCCGTGGACTCGGCGTGAGCCGCACTCATCAGTACAAGATCTTCTTCGTTACGGCGGCGCAGCAGTACCCCCTTACCGTGAGCAGCCTTGTCGGCCACCTCACTCTGCTTACGCATGAGCTCGGAGAACGGGACTTGGTCGGCGTATCGCGTGCTCATGTCTTCGATGATTGCAGAAGTAGTGCTGAAGTCAATCGGGCCATCGCTACATTTCCGCAGGTCAGCGCCCTGGAAGCGTTGCACCACAGCTCTCCCACGGGTAAAGAATCTCTAAAGTTTTCGGGCATATCAGACACCTTGGCGAGATGTCACGCCACTTGCCGCTACGCTCCGGAATCGCTGGCGATTAGCGTAGCGCCGGAGCGTAGCGGCAAGTGCAGGGCAAGGCCCGATTTTCGTCACTTAGAGTGAAGTCTCGAATGGGTTATGCGCGCTATGGGCGGCTTTTGACGCCGGCATCGTCGTCAAAACTGCGATCGTCCACGCCGTCGCCACCATCGCGGCCGAGCTCGATTATGTGACTTGCGTCACATTGCTGCCGTGCCGTGCGTCGATCTCTCGCTACACAGACGCACGTGTCTCTCGCGTGCCCGATCGGACGGCAACCGGTCGATGTCTTCCGCGCTAGCGATCAATCCCCGAACGTGAGGAACTCCTCGGCTGGCAACATGAGGCCTATGGCGGACTCCCTACTCGTGGCGGCTGTGAGCGTCCTGGGGACGCTTGCTGGTGGCGGACTGACCGCAGCCGTTACATTCCGGTCCGAACGACGCAAGGATGCAGCCCTCGCGGAGCAGCAACGGATGCAGCTCCTGTCTGCTGAACAGCAACAGGTGCGACTGCTGCAAGCCGAGGAACGTCGGCAGATACGAGAGTTACAGATCGATCACCGTCGACAGGTGTATCAGCAGTTCCTGGCGGACGCCCATGCCGTCAATCATGATGGCGACAAGCTCGGCGACATGATCATGCGCTCCCGTTACGAGGCGGTCGGTGACATCGACGCCTTAGCTGCGGAAGTCGACGCAGCAGTCAGAGCGGCCGGCGGCTCGGTACATAAGGTCCAGCTGGAGGGGCCTGAACCAGTGTCGCAACTCGCTGATGAGCTCATGTTGTGCCTGTCCCAGCTACCTCCCACGCTCAGCACGCTGCGGCGTTGGCGGCAGGATGGCAGCCGTGCCGAGCCTGGCGAGGAGACGCCGGTTGATTCGTGGTTCCAGGCTCACTCCCGGCTGAACGACTGTCTCGACGCCTTCGTGACGGCAGCGCGTAGCGCCATGGATGATCTGCTCCGCGTGAGTGGGCCGGACCGATAGTCGTGGTTGTGGAACGTGCGCGGCAGCGTGCCTGCGTCCCTCGGGGGGAGCTGGAACCGTCCGAGCGGAGGCGGCTGCGTCCAGGGAGCTGGGGTGGGGCCCGTCTGGTCGGTCGGGAAGAGCCGGTGTTCCGGCGCCCAGATCTGACATCTACCGCTGACATCAACGCTGACGGACAGGGGCAGACAGTGACGGCCCGGTACGACTATGGTCACGGGCCAGTGACCTGCCTCACCAGCGCCCCGGTCACCGTTACGAGAATGGGATGATGTCGTTTATGAAGGGACGAGTCCTTGTCGTCGACGACGACACCGCACTGGCCGAGATGCTCGGGATCGTGCTGCGTGGTGAAGGTTTTGAGCCGTCTTTCGTAGCCGACGGCGACAAGGCGCTGGCCGCTTTCCGTGAGAGCAAGCCCGATCTGGTGCTGCTCGACCTGATGCTGCCCGGACGGGACGGTATCGAGGTGTGCCGGCTCATCCGGGCGGAGTCCGGGGTGCCGATCGTGATGCTCACGGCCAAGAGCGACACCGTGGATGTCGTGGTGGGCCTGGAGTCGGGGGCCGACGACTACATCGTCAAGCCGTTCAAGCCCAAGGAGCTGGTGGCCCGGATCCGGGCCAGGCTGCGCAGGTCGGAGGAGCCGGCGCCGGAGCAGCTGACCATCGGTGACCTGGTCATCGATGTCGCCGGGCACTCGGTGAAGCGGGACGGGCAGTCGATAGCGCTGACCCCGCTGGAGTTCGACCTGCTGGTGGCGCTCGCGCGCAAGCCGTGGCAGGTGTTCACCCGTGAGGTGCTGCTGGAGCAGGTGTGGGGCTACCGCCACGCCGCCGACACGCGGCTCGTCAACGTTCATGTCCAGCGGCTGCGTTCCAAGGTCGAGAAGGACCCGGAGCGGCCGGAGATCGTGGTGACCGTCCGTGGTGTCGGTTACAAGGCCGGACCGAGCTGACATGTCCGGGGACAGTGCCGCTTCGGTTCCCGGCGGGCCCGGGACCCGTTCGGGGCGGCCTGTCGGCCGGTCGGCGACGGGTGCGCGCCTGAGGAGGCTGCTCGAGGGCGGGCTGCCGCGCGGCGGGGTCCAGGGCAGCCCGGTTCTGCGGCTGTTCCTGCGCTGGGTGCGCCGCCCGCTGCTGCCCGTGATGCGGCTGTGGCGGCGCAACATCCAGCTCCGGGTCGTGGCCACGACCCTGGTGATGTCGCTGGGTGTCGTCCTGCTGCTGGGCTTCGTCGTGATCGGGCAGGTGCGCAACGGTCTGCTGGACGCCAAGGTGAAGGCGTCGCAGAGCCAGGCCACGGGCGGTTTCGCGGTGGCCAGGCAGAAGGCCGACGAGGCGGTGAGCGGCACGGGCGCCGGCGGGGCGGCCGGGACCGGTGACGGTACGGCGACTGTCGACGGACGGCAGTCCCAGAACGTCATCCAGTGGATGAGCGACCTCGTGGAGTCGCTGTCCAGCGGTGGCGCGGGCGCCTTCGACGTGGTGACGCTGCCCGTCGGCGACGACAGCGGCGGCGGGCGCAGCCCGCGTGGCTCCGGGAATGTCAATCCGACCTCCAGCGTGCCCGCCGAGCTGCGCGAGCGGGTCAACAACGGTACGACGGCCGTGCAGAGCAACACGCGGATCGTCTATTTCGGCGGCAAGGAGTCGCAGCCGGGGCTGGCCATCGGCAAGCAGCTCAACGACCCGAACGGCCGCCAGTACGAGCTGTACTACCTCTTCCCGCTCACGCAGGAGGAGAAGTCCCTGAGCCTGGTCAAGGGCACCCTGGCCACGGCGGGGCTGTTCGTCGTCGTCCTGCTCGGCGCCATCGCCTGGCTGGTGGTGCGGCAGGTGGTCACGCCGGTGCGGATGGCGGCCGGGATCGCGGAGCGGCTGTCCGCCGGGCGGCTGCAGGAGCGGATGAAGGTCACCGGCGAGGACGACATCGCACGCCTGGGCGAGGCCTTCAACAAGATGGCGCAGAACCTCCAGGTCAAGATCCAGCAGCTGGAGGACCTGTCGCGGATGCAGCGGCGGTTCGTCTCCGACGTCTCGCACGAGTTGCGCACCCCGCTGACCACCGTCCGGATGGCCGCCGACGTCATCCACGAGGCGCGCGAGGACTTCGACCCGGTGACCGCGCGGTCGGCCGAGCTGCTCGCCGACCAGCTGGACCGGTTCGAGTCGCTGCTCGCGGACCTGCTGGAGATCAGCCGGTTCGACGCGGGCGCCGCCGCGCTGGAGGCCGAGCCGATAGACCTCAGGGAGGTCGTGCGGCGGGTGGTGAGCGGTGCCGAGCCGCTCGCCGAGCGCAAGGGCACGCACATCCGGGTGGTCGGCGACCAGCAGCCCGTCGTCGCCGAGGCGGACGCCCGGCGCGTGGAGCGGGTCCTGCGCAACCTCGTCGTCAACGCGGTCGAGCACGGCGAGGGCAAGGACGTTGTCGTCAAGCTCGCCGCCGCGGGCGGAGCGGTGGCCGTCGCCGTACGGGACTACGGCGTCGGCCTGAAGCCCGGCGAGGCGACCAGGGTCTTCAGCCGCTTCTGGCGGGCCGACCCGGCACGCGCGCGTACCACCGGCGGCACCGGCCTCGGGCTGTCCATCGCCCTGGAGGACGCGCGGCTGCACGGGGGCTGGCTGCAGGCCTGGGGTGAGCCCGGGGGCGGCTCACAGTTCAGGCTGACGCTGCCGAGGACCGCGGACGAGCCGCTGCGGGGCTCGCCGATACCGCTGGAGCCGAAGGACTCGCGTCGTAACCGCGGCCTCGACGACGGCGGCGAGCCGCGCGCCGGCGAGGAGAAACGGGCGACCGTCCCGGTGCAGCAGGCCGGCGCGCAGGGGCCCGCGCTGCCCCCGCGGACGCCGATCGCGCCGCGGCTGACCGCCGGCGCCCCGGCAGCGGACCCGACCGCCCTGCCGGGCAAGGGCAACGGCGCGCGTGTGGTGCCCCGGCCCACCGGCGGCGTACGGCGGCCCGGCGACGAGCCCGCCGCGCGCCCGGCGCCGGACGCGCCGGACGCGGCAGGGGCCCGGCCGGGCGCCGCCGCGCCGCAGGACTCGACGCAGTCAGGGGAGGCATTTCGTGGTCGCTGACCGCGTGGGGGGCGCACGGCGGCGGCCGGGGCGCGCGGTGGCGTGCGCCGCCTTGGGTGTGGCACTGCTGGCCGGGTGCGCCTCGATGCCCGACAGCGGGGATCTGCGGGATGTGGAGTCCACGCCGCGGCAGGACACCGCGGTACGGGTCTTCGCGATGCCGCCGGCCGACGGCGCCGGTCCGGGCGAGATCATGCAGGGCTTCCTGGAGGCGCTGACCAGCGACGACCCGGAGTACGACACGGCGCGCAAGTACCTGTCGGCCGAGGCGGCGAGCCGCTGGCGGCCGGAGCTGTCGACCACCGTCCTGGCGAACGGGCCGAGCATCGAGACCGACTGCAGCCCGGGCGGACGGGAGGAGACCAACAGCGTCACCTGTGTGCTGACCGGCACCCGGGTCGCCACGGTCGACGCGCAGCAGGCATACCAGCCCGCCGGCGGCCCCTACCGCAAGAAGCTGCACCTGACGAAGAACCCCAAGAGCGGACAGTGGCGCATCGACGGGCTGCCGGACGGCGTCGTCATGGGCAAGTCGGACTTCCAGCGCAACTACACGCCCGTCGACAAGTACTACTTCGCCTCCGACACGGCGGTCGGGGCGGGCGGGCAGCCGGTGGCGGTCGCCGATCCGGTGTTCGTGCGCGGCAAGGTGGACCCGATGACACAGATGGTCCGGTCGCTGCTGAACGGGCCCACCACCTGGCTCGGGCCGGTGGTCAGGTCGAGCTTCCCCACCGGCACGGCGCTGCGCAAGGGTGAGTCCGGGCTGGCGCCGGACGACCAGAACAGGTTGACCGTGCCGCTGAACCTCAAGGCGTCCCGGGTCGCGGCGGGCAAGTGCACCGAGATGGCGACGCAGCTGCTGTTCACCCTGCGGAACCTGGCGCCGACGCTGGAATCCGTCGAGCTGCGCGGGGCCGGTGACGACCGGCTGTGCGAACTGACCGAGGAACGCGCCGAGGCCATCGCCTGGCACGGGTCGTCCAAGCGCCCGGAGTACGTGTACTTCATCGACGGCAGGCACCGGGTGGTGCGGATGCCGACCGGAAGCACCGGCACGGGCTCCGTTCCGGTGCCGGGTCCGCTCGGCGAGGGCGGCAAGGAGCTGCGGTCGGTGGCCGTGTCGCGGGACGAGCACACCGCGGCCGGGGTCGCCGACGGAGGCGGTTCGCTGTACGTGGCCTCGCTGGCGTCGGGCGGTTCCCTCGGTGAGCCGCTGGTGACCAGCGACGGGCCCGCTCCCGACGAGCGGCTGACCACGCCGAGCTGGGACGCCCACGGCGACCTGTGGGTGGCCGACGGTGACCCCCGCCGGCCCCGCCTGTACGTCCTGGAAGAGGGGGAGAAGGAAGCGGTGCCCGTCGCCGTGCCCGACCTTCCGGGCCGGATCACGGACGCGCGGGTGGCCGCCGACGGGGCACGGATCGCGCTGGTCGTGGCCAAGGACGGCAAGCAGTCCCTGTTCATCGGCCGGATCCAGCGCGACGACGGCACCGGGCAGGGCATCTCGGTGGACGGGCTGCGCTCGGCGACACCAGATCTGGAACAGGTCAGCGCCATCTCCTGGGCCGGGGACAGCAGACTGCTCGTCGTCGGCCAGGAACAGGGAGGCGTGCAGCAGATGCGGTACGTCCAGGCCGACGGGTCGACGCTGGACGGCCCGGCCCCGGGCGCGCTCACCAGCGTCAAGGCGATCGCCGCGTCCGAGGACGAGCGGGTACCGCTGGTGGCCTACTCGGAGGACGGGATCGTCCGGCTGCCGTCCGGGGCGCAGTGGCAGAAGGTCGACAAGGACGGTTCGGCGCCGGTCTACCCGGGCTGACACCACGCGGACCTGCGCGTTTTCCTGGTCACCTGCCCTTCCGCCGGTTATCCACAGGTGGTTTTCCACAGGGGTGGCGGGCCGACGGCGGCGCGGGCACAGTGGTGGTCATGCGGGGGTGGTGGCAGGACCTCACCGACCTGGTGCTGCCGGCCGACTGCGCGGGCTGTGGGGCACCTCGTACGGCGCTGTGCCCGCGGTGCCGGGCCACGCTGGACGGGGGCGTGGCACGGCGGGCACGGCCGGTGCCGGAGCCGGCCGGGCTGCCGGTGGTGCACGCGGTGGCTCCCTACGCGGCGGAGGTGCGCGCGCTGCTGCTGGCCCACAAGGAGCGGGGCGCGCTGGCTCTCGCGGGTGCGCTGGGCGTGGCGCTGGCGCGGGCTGTGCGGGCGGGCCTCGCGGAGGGTGTCGAGGATGCGGGCGGCCTCGGCCCCGGCGCGAGTGGCCTCGGCCTAGGTGCGGGCGGGGGCGCCGGTGCCGGGCCGGTGGTGCCCACTTGGCGGGAACCCCTGCTGCTGGTTCCCGTGCCCTCCGCGCGGTGGGCGGTGCGGGCGCGGGGACACGATCCGGTGCGGCGGATGGCGCTCGCGGCGGCGCGGGAGCTGCGGCGCACCGGGACGCCGGCGCGGGTGGCGGCCGTGCTGCGGCAGCGGCGGGCCGTCGCCGACCAGGCGGGGCTGGACGCGCCGGGGCGGCTGGCGAACCTCGCCGGGGCGCTGGAGGTGACCGCGGGGGGCGCCCCGCTGCTCGGCGACGGCCGGCGCGTCGTGCTCGTCGACGACCTCATGACGACGGGCGCCAGTCTCGCGGAGGCGACGCGGGCCCTGCGGGAGACCGTGGTGTCCGGGGTATCCGGCGCCAATGGCGGAAGGGCCGTGTATCGGGCCATAACCCGGGAAGGTAGGGAGGAACGACGGATCGGTTCGGAGCAGGAGAGGACGGAGTCGGTGCACAGTGCACCGGAAAAGGCGGTGCCGAACGCCCGCGCGCGGATGCCGCGTGCCGCCGTGATCGCCGCTCCCGCCGATTCTCTGGAAATAATCAGGAACTGATCGTCAACGTGCATCGTTGCAGGTAGTGAGAGCTTTAATTCACCTGAACGGAGGTGCGGCGGCAGAGAGGGTGACGCCATCGCTCCGGGCGAGATATGTTCGGTTGTGAGGAAAGGCGCAGGCCACACACCTCGCATATCCGAATGCCGTGCGCGGTTTTCCGCAATCACCCGCGCCGGTGGGGTGGAGATCTCGCCCCCGGGGGAGGAGGAGGTGGAAGTCACCGAGTCCGAGGTCCGGTGATCACCGGACCTGGTGCGAAAGGGAGACGCTCCGCCGATGGAGCGGAGCGATCCGGGAACGGAGTTCTGCGTGGACATCGTCGTCAAGGGCCGCAAGACCGAGGTGCCCGAGCGGTTCCGCAAGCACGTGGCCGAGAAGCTGAAGCTGGAGAAGATCCAGAGGCTCGATGCCAAGGTGATCAGCCTCGACGTCGAGGTGTCCAAGGAGCCCAACCCCCGGCAGGCCGACCGCTGTGACCGAGTGGAGATCACGCTCCGCTCCCGCGGTCCGGTGATCCGGGCGGAGGCAGCGGCCAGCGATCCCTACGCCGCACTCGACATGGCGGCGGAGAAGCTGGACGCGCGGCTGCGCAAGCAGCACGACAAGCGGTTCTCACGCCGAGGCGCGCGCCGGATCTCGGCGGCCGAGGTCCCCGACCACGTCCCGGGCGTGGCGACGCTGAACGGCAACGGCCTGTCCGCCTCGGAGGAGGAGTCCGACGGGGTGCCGACCAAGAAGATCGGCTCCCTCGAGGTCAAGGGCGAAGGCCCCCTCGTCGTCCGCGAGAAGACCCACGTCGCCGCCCCGATGACCCTCGACCAGGCCCTCTACGAGATGGAGCTGGTCGGCCACGACTTCTACTTGTTCGTCGACTCCGAGACGAAGGAACCGAGCGTCGTCTACCGGCGGCACGCCTACGACTACGGCGTGATCCATCTCAGCACGGACCCGATGGTCGCCGAGGCGCAGGCCCCCACGGCGGGGGGCACGCTGGGCGGCTGACCCACCCGGCTGAAGCTGAGCCGGTGCCCCTGGAGCGAGTGTGCGCCCCCAGGGGCACCGGCGTGCGACCACTTCGCGCCCCGCACGTCACCTCGGTGTCGCCCGGGCATGAAATCATGGCCGCACCGGCCCAACCGGTGGGCCGTTGCCTTGGGTTGGCGATGGCACAGGACCACAGGCCACAGCCTTCAGGGGGAGGAACGATGGCGGACACCTTCGGACCGATGCGGGACGGGGACGCCGACGACGCTGTCATCGGCAGGGACCCGGGCGCGGACGCGCCGCGCAAGGAGCCGATCAGAGTCCTGGTCGTGGACGACCACGCCCTCTTCCGGCGCGGCCTGGAGATCGTGCTCGCGGCCGAGGAGGACATCCAGGTCGTCGGCGAGGCGGGCGACGGCGCCGAGGCCGTCGACAAGGCCGCCGACCTGCTGCCCGACATCGTCCTGATGGACGTCCGCATGCCCAAGCGCGGCGGGATCGAGGCCTGCACCTCCATCAAGGAGGTGGCCCCCAGCGCGAAGATCATCATGTTGACGATCAGCGACGAGGAGGCCGACCTCTACGACGCGATCAAGGCGGGCGCGACCGGATATCTCCTCAAGGAGATCTCGACCGACGAGGTGGCCACCGCCATTCGCGCGGTGGCCGACGGGCAGTCGCAGATCAGCCCGTCGATGGCGTCCAAACTCCTCACCGAGTTCAAGTCGATGATCCAGCGCACCGACGAGCGCCGGCTGGTGCCCGCGCCCCGGCTCACCGACCGGGAGCTGGAGGTCCTCAAACTCGTCGCCACGGGCATGAACAACCGGGACATCGCCAAGGAGTTGTTCATCTCCGAGAACACCGTGAAGAACCACGTCCGCAACATCCTGGAGAAGCTCCAGCTGCACTCCAGGATGGAGGCCGTGGTCTACGCGATGCGGGAGAAGATCCTGGAGATCCGCTAGCGGCTATCCGAGGAGCCCGGCGAGTTCCCTGGTGAGGGGCTCGCGCAGCTCCGGCGGATCCACGCGCTCGACGCGGACGTCGGTGCAGTCCACCCAGGACGCCGCCTCGGTCAGGGCCCGGGCCACCGCCGGGACCGCCTTCGGGCCGTCCAGGGTGACCTGCTTGGCCACCAGCGCCCGGCCCTGGCGGGCCGGGTCCACCCGCCCGACCAGCCGGCCGCCGGCGAGCACGGGCATCGCGAAGTACCCGTGCACCCGCTTGGGCTTGGGGACGTACGCCTCCAGCCGGTGGGTGAAGCCGAAGATCCGTTCCGTGCGTGCCCGCTCCCAGATCAGGGAGTCGAAGGGGGAGAGCAGCGTGGTGCGGTGCCGGCCGCGCGGCGGTGTCGCCAGGGCCACCGGGTCGGCCCACGCCGGCTTGGCCCAGCCCTCCACCTCCACCGGCACCAGACCCGAGTCCGCGATCACCGAGTCGACCTGCTCGCCCCGGAGCCGGTGGTAGTCGGCGATGTCCGCGCGCGTGCCCACGCCGAGCGCCTCGCCCGCCAGCCGCACCAGGCGCCGCAGGCACTCGGCGTCATCCAGCTCGTCGTGCAGCAGCGCGGCCGGGACCGCGCGCTCGGCGAGGTCGTACACCCGCTTCCAGCCGCGCCGCTCCACGCAGACCACCTCGCCGTACATCAGCGCCCGCTCCACGGCGACCTTCGTGCCCGACCAGTCCCACCAGTCGTTCGTCTTCTTCGCGCCGCCCAGTTCCGTGGCGGTCAGCGGGCCCTCTGTGCGCAGCTGCTTGACGACCTGGTCGTAGGCGCCGTCGGGGAGTTCGTGGTGCCAGTGCGGGCGGTCGCGGTAGGCGCGGCGGCGGAAGGCGAAGTAGGGCCACTCCTCGATGGGCAGCAGGCAGGCGGCGTGCGACCAGTACTCGAACGCGTGGGTGTCCGTCCAGTACGCGGCCTCCACCGTGCGCCGGCCGACCGCGCCCAGCCGGGCGTACGGCACGAGTTCATGGGAACGGGCCAGGACCGAGATGGTGTCGAGCTGGACCGCGCCGAGACGGCGCAGCACCCCGCGGACCCCCGCGCGCCGGTCGGGCGCGCCGAGCAGGCCCTGGGCCCGCAGGACTATCCGGCGGGCGTCGTCCGCGGTGAGTGTGGTGGTGGGACGCGGAAGGGTCGTCATGTCCCGTGACGATAGAGGGTGGCACCGACAGTCCGCGCCGGGCAGCGCGTTCGCCCGGGGCCCGCGACTCGAGGGGTCTCAGGGACGCGCGGGCAGGTACGGGGCGGTGGACGGCAGACCCAGGTCCGAGGGGAGCAGCGAGCCGACCCAGCAGTCCCGGCGCACCCCCTTGTTGGTGACGCCGGAGCGCAGCACGCCCTCGACGGTGAAGCCCGCGCGTTCGGCGACCGCGCGGGAGGCGTGGTTGCCGACCTCGGCCCGCCATTCGACGCGGTCCACGCCGGCCTCGGTGAAGGCCCAGCGGCAGGCGGTGAGCGTGGCCTCCCCGACGTAGCCCCGGCCGCGGTGCTCCCTGGCCGCCCAGAAGCCGATCTCGGCCGTGCCCGGCGAGCGCGTCGTCAGGGCGAGCATGCCGGCCAGCTCCCCGCCGGTGAGGAACACGCCGAAGGTGAACATCGACCCCCGCGCCCAGCCCTCGGGGACGATCTGCTCCGTGAAGCCGACCGCGTGCTCGGGCAGATAGGGCGAGGGAACCGTCGTCCAGCGCTGGATGCCGGGGTCCTGCGCGGCGGCGTACACCGCGGCGGTGTCCTCGGGGCCGACCGGGCGCAGCACGAGACGGTCCGTGGTGAGCGTGACGTGTTCCATCGCCCGATTCTGCGCGGGACACCGGGCCGGCGCCACGGATTTCCCCGCTGCGTGAGCGCGTGATCACAATTCGCGTAATTCCTGGCGCCGCGGCGGCACCATCCGGATACCCCGTCCGTTGTCCTGGATGAAGCATCCGCCGGGTCGCCAGGCCTCCCGGCGCGGCCGGGTCCTCGCATACGATGGCCGTTGCTCAGTAGTCAGAAGGAAAACCGACCGTCCCAGGCCCGACCGGCAAGGAGACCAGCCCCCGTGTCCGTCCTCTCGAAGATCATGCGTGCAGGCGAAGGCAAGATCCTGCGCAAGCTGCACCGCATCGCGGACCAGGTCAACTCCATCGAAGAGGACTTCGTCGACCTCTCCGACGCCGAGCTGCGGGCCCTCACCGATGAGTACAAGCAGCGGTACGCCGACGGTGAGAGCCTCGACGACCTGCTCCCCGAGGCGTTCGCCACGGTCCGCGAGGCCGCCAAGCGCGTCCTCGGCCAGCGTCACTACGACGTGCAGCTGATGGGCGGTGCCGCGCTCCACCTCGGCTATGTGGCCGAGATGAAGACCGGTGAGGGCAAGACCCTCGTCGGCACCCTGCCGGCGTATCTCAACGCCCTGTCCGGGGACGGCGTCCACCTCATCACGGTCAACGACTACCTGGCCGAGCGCGACTCCGAGATGATGGGCCGCGTCCACAAGTTCCTGGGCCTGAGCGTCGGCTGCATCCTCGCCAGCATGACCCCGGCCCAGCGCCGCGAGCAGTACGCGTGCGACATCACCTACGGCACGAACAACGAGTTCGGCTTCGACTACCTGCGCGACAACATGGCGTGGTCGAAGGACGAGCTGGTGCAGCGCGGCCACAACTTCGCCATCGTGGACGAGGTCGACTCCATCCTCATCGACGAGGCCCGTACGCCGCTGATCATCTCCGGCCCGGCCGACCAGGCCACCAAGTGGTACGGCGACTTCGCCAAGCTGGTCACCCGCCTCAAGCGCGGCGAGGCCGGCAACCCGCTCAAGGGCATGGAGGAGACCGGCGACTACGACGTCGACGAGAAGAAGCGCACGGTCGCCATCCACGAGTCCGGTGTCGCCAAGGTCGAGGACTGGCTGGGCATCGACAACCTCTACGAGTCGGTGAACACCCCGCTCGTGGGTTACCTGAACAACGCCATCAAGGCCAAGGAACTGTTCAAGCGCGACAAGGACTACGTCGTCATCGACGGCGAGGTCATGATCGTCGACGAGCACACCGGCCGTATCCTCGCCGGCCGCCGCTACAACGAGGGCATGCACCAGGCGATCGAGGCGAAGGAAGGGGTGGAGATCAAGGACGAGAACCAGACGCTCGCCACGATCACCCTCCAGAACTTCTTCCGCCTCTACAACAAGCTCTCCGGCATGACCGGTACGGCGATGACCGAGGCCGCCGAGTTCCACCAGATCTACAAGCTCGGCGTGGTCCCGATCCCGACCAACCGGCCGATGATCCGCAAGGACCAGTCGGACCTGATCTACCGCACCGAGGTGGCCAAGTTCGAGGCGGTCGTGGACGACATCGCCGAGAAGCACGAGAAGGGCCAGCCGATCCTCGTCGGCACGACCTCCGTCGAGAAGTCGGAGTACCTCTCGCAGCAGCTCAGCAAGCGCGGCATCCAGCACGAGGTGCTGAACGCCAAGCACCACGAGCGCGAGGCGCAGATCGTGGCCCAGGCGGGTCGCAAGGGCGCGGTGACGGTGGCCACCAACATGGCCGGCCGTGGTACGGACATCAAGCTCGGCGGCAACCCCGAGGACCTCGCCGAGGCGGAGCTGCGCCAGCGCGGCCTCGACCCCGAGGAGCACATCGAGGAGTGGGCCGCGGCCCTGCCCGCCGCCCTGGAGAAGGCCGAGCAGGCCGTCAAGGCGGAGAAGGAGGAGGTGGAGGCGCTCGGCGGCCTCTACGTCCTCGGCACCGAGCGGCACGAGTCGCGGCGCATCGACAACCAGCTGCGCGGCCGTTCCGGCCGTCAGGGCGACCCGGGCGAGTCCCGCTTCTACCTCTCGCTGGGCGACGACCTGATGCGCCTGTTCAAGGCCCAGATGGTCGAGCGCGTGATGTCCATGGCCAACGTGCCGGACGACGTGCCGATCGAGAACAAGATGGTCACCCGCGCCATCGCGTCCGCGCAGGCCCAGGTCGAGACGCAGAACTTCGAGACCCGTAAGAACGTCCTGAAGTACGACGAGGTGCTCAACCGGCAGCGCGAGGTCATCTACGGCGAGCGCCGCCGCGTCCTGGAGGGCGAGGACCTGCACGAGCAGATCCGGCACTTCATGGACGACACGATCGAGGCGTACGTCACCGCGGAGACCTCCGAGGGCTTCCCCGAGGACTGGGACCTGGACCGGCTGTGGGGCGCCTTCCGGCAGCTGTACCCGGTGAAGGTCACGATCGAGGAACTGGAGGAGGCGGCCGGCGACCGGGCCGGTCTGACCGCCGAGTTCATCATCGAGTCCATCAAGGAGGACATCCACGAGCAGTACGAGGCCCGCGAGGCGCAGCTCGGCTCCGAGATCATGCGTGAGCTGGAGCGCCGGGTCGTGCTGTCGGTCCTGGACCGCAAGTGGCGCGAGCACCTCTACGAGATGGACTACCTCCAGGAGGGCATCGGCCTGCGCGCGATGGCCCAGAAGGACCCGCTGGTCGAGTACCAGCGCGAGGGCTTCGACATGTTCACCGCGATGATGGACGGCATCAAGGAGGAGTCCGTCGGCTACCTGTTCAACCTGGAGGTCCAGGTGGAGCAGCAGGTCGAGGAGGTCCCGGTCGAGGCGCAGGCCCAGCCGGCCGGCGAGGGCGCGCAGGACACGGTGCCGGCGCAGGCGACCGCCCGCCCCGAGATCCGCGCCAAGGGGCTGGACGTTCCGCAGCGCCGGGAGCTGCACTTCTCCGCGCCGACGGTGGACGGCGAGGGCGGCATCGTGGAGCGGGACCTGGAGGACGAGGAGCCGGTGCGGTCCGAGTCCGACGGGCTGACCCGGGCGGAGCGGCGGCGGCAGGCCAAGGGCGGCCGGCGCCGTAAGAAGTAACGCGGGAAGCGACGCCGGCGCCTGAGAGGCCGGCGGTGCGCAAGGGCCGGGTCTCCTACGGGGACCCGGCCCTTTGCCGTTCCCACCCGGGACTCACACGGGACCCGTTTCCACCGCTGTGCAGCGCCAGCGGAGGTCTTCGCCGCGTTCCAGGCGGAAGGCCATGGCGCGCAGCCGGTCGCCGGTGGCGACCCGGGCGAAGACTTCCAGCGCGCCCTCGCCGGCGACGTAGTAGCCGATGTCCTGGACGACCGGGCGGATGCCGCGGGGGCCCCGGGTGCGCAGGGGGCCGCGTTCGGCGAGGCGGGCCAGGTCGTCGTAGGCGCGGCCGGCGGTGTGGCGGAGCATCCAGTGGACGGGCCGCTGCCCGCTCAGGACGGCGAGCAGGCGGTCCGCGAAGAGGTCGGTGGGCCGGGGCTGCCCTGCGGCGGCCTGTGGGGTCGTACGGGGGCTCTGGGCGCGGACGGCCGTCGTGCGGGCGGCCGTGCGGGGTGGCGCTCCGCCGGGGCGGCGGGTGTCGCGGCGGGTCGGCGGGCGGTGCCGCGGGCGGGGCTGGACGGTTCGGCTCATGACCTTGTTCATGGGGGACCCCGTTCGGCCGGCCCGGGGGGTACCGGGCGGTAACAAGTGGTGGGGATCTTGTACGGGGCGCGGAAGGCGCGGACAAGCAGGGGACGACCGGTGGGCGCGAGCCGGGCAAGCTCACCTATCAGGGTGAGAAGAGGGTCCCGGACCCCGCGGTCGAGCGGCCGGAGAGGGTGAACCGGCGGCCCGGGGCTGACGTCCCGACGGGGGCGGGCGGGGGCTCGAAAGGGGACGGACGCACGTATCCTGAAGGCCCTCCGGGAGACGCGCCAGCCGCCCTCCCCGGGGCCCCAGCGGAGCCTTTGACCAGGAAAGAGCGGCCAGTATGCGCGTCTACGTCCCCCTGACCCTCCCCGCTCTCGCCGAGGCCCACAGGACGGGTGAGCTGGGGAGCGGCCCCTTCGTCGCGTACGCCGTCACGCCCGCCCTGCGCGAGTGGTACCTCTCCGAGGACATCGAGGAGCTGGAGTACGCGGCGCTCGGCCGCGCCGCGCTGGCCTCCCTGCGGCTGCTGGCGGCGGACCCGGACGCGGTACGGCGCCGGGTCGTGGTCGCCGTGGACGTGCCCGACGGCGCGGCGAAGGCCGACCCGGACCGCGGGCTCGAACCCTCCGCCCTCGGCCAGGTGACCGTGACGGTGTCGGTGCCGCTGGCGAAGGCGGCCGCCGTGCACGTCGACGCCGAGGACGCGGAAGCCGACGTGGCCGCGGCGGCGCGGGCGCTCCCGGCCGCCGACGGCGGGGACGACGACGCCCGGTTCGTCGTGGACGGGGCGGACGACCACGAACTGCTGTGGTACGCCACGCAGGAGATCCCCAACCTCGTCGGACGGGCCTGACCTCGGCCGGCACGGTGATTGTCAGTGGTGGCGGGTACGGTCTCGGGCATGGGGACGCACAAGAGCGCGCACATCGTCTGGGACTGGAACGGGACCCTCTTCCACGACAATGACGCGATCATAGGGGCGACGAACGCCGCCTTCGCCGAGCTGGGACTCGCGCCGATCACGCTCGAGCAGTACCGCTCGCTGTACTGCGTACCGGTGCCGAAGTTCTACGAGCGGCTGCTCGGCCGGCTGCCGAGCGACGCCGAGTGGGAGCTGATGGACGCGACCTTCCACCGGTACTACACCGAGCACCGGGTGCGGTGCGGGCTGACCGAGGGGGCCGAGGAACTGCTCGCCGGGTGGCGGTCGGACGGGCACAGCCAGTCGCTGCTGAGCATGTACGAGCACGAGGAACTGGTGCCGGTGGTGCGGGGCTTCGGCATCGAGCCGCACTTCGTACGGATCGACGGGCGCACCGGGCCGTCCGGCGGCAGCAAGGCCGAGCACATGGTGCGGCACCTGAAGGCGCTGGTGGGGGTCGCCGAGCCGGAGCGGACCGTGGTGATCGGGGACGCGGCGGACGACGCGGTCGCGGCGCGGCACGTGGGGGCCCGGGCCGTGCTGTACACCGGGGGGTCGCACAGCCGGGCGAGTCTGGAGGGGGCCGGGGTGCCGGTGGTGGACTCCCTGGCCGAGGCGGTCGCGGAGGCGCGAAGAACAGCGGCGTGACCGGGCGCGGGGAAGAGCGCGCCCGGCCACGACGTGCCCGCCGCCCGGCGGCGCGGTCCAGGTCCCGCGGCGGGACCGGATAGCCGGCCTCAGTCCGCCGGCGCGGTCGCCCGCAGCACCTTCAGGAACTCCCGCATCCACGCCGGGTGGTCCGGCCAGGCGCGGGAGGAGACCAGGGTGCCGTCGACCACGGCCTCGGTGTCCTGGAAGTCCGCGCCGGCCGCCTGCATGTCCGGTTCGAGGGCCGGGTAGGCCGTCACCCGGCGGCCCCGCAGGGAGTCGACCGCGGCGGTGAGCAGCGGGCCGTGGCAGATCTGGGCCACGGGCTTGTCCGCGTCGAAGAACGCCTTGAGGATCTTGCGCAGCTCGGCGTCGTTGCGCAGGTACTCGGGCGCCCGGCCGCCGGGGATCACCAGGGCCGCGTACGCGCCGGGGTCGACCTCGGCGAACGCCAGGTCGGCGGGCCAGGTGTAGCCGGGCTTCTCGGTGTACGTGTCGTAGCCGGGCTCGAAGTCGTGGACGACGAAGCGGAGCGTCTTGCGGGAGGGGGCCGCGATGTGGACCTCGTAGCCTTCCTCGCGCAGCCGCTGGTAGGGGTAGAACACCTCCAGGGACTCCGCCGCGTCGCCGGTGACGATGAGGATCTTGGTGGGCATGTCGGTTCCTCGCAGACTCCGTGCGTGAGGGTGGGACCCGGCGTTCCGCGGCGGGACGCCGGGACCCGTGGCGGACTCAAGGCACCGTGCCCCCGCCGGGCGCGCTTGCCAAGAGGACCCGGTGGTTTTCAGAGTGCGGCGGCGGACGCGGGGACGCGACCGGATGACCCGGCGGCGGGCCGCGCGCGCCGGTGGCCGGATACGTCACCCTCCCCGCCCCCATCGCTGTGCAGAACGTCAAACTTCACCACTCGGTTTTGTACACATGCGGCTCATGACGCGCCCCGGGGCAAGAGCGATAGCCTTGTGGCGTGATCAGCGCGATATCCCGCGGGGGCGATCATGCTCCCGCCCTGCGCCCGGGTTGCACGGCTCGTCTCCGTGACCGGGTGGCGGTCGCTGGTCTTCGCGGGCGGGACGGGGGCGCGGACGCCTCCGCGGCGCCGGAAACGGTCGGGTTCACGGCGCTGCCGAGAGCAGCGTCACACTCGTCCGGCGTCATGAAATTGGCCGAATTCTCCCCGCTCATCTCACCTCGCGGCATACCGTCGACAGTGACCGGACACCCCGGGACGTGGCGTTGTGTCGCAAGGGAAGAGACAGAACTTCCTTCTACGTCACGCAACGGCGCGCGACAGGAGCCAGAGGACAATGCAGACCAAGCTGGACGAAGCCAAGGCCGAGCTGCTCGAAAGGGCCGCCCGGGTAGCTGAGAACAGCCCGGTCGGGGGGCACCTACCGACCGGGACGACGAGCGAGGGCACCCCCGGCACCCCGGACAGCGAATCCGTGCTCGCGTTCCTCCAGCGCTACTACCTGCACACCGCCCCCGAAGACCTCGCCGACCGCGACCCGGTCGACGTCTTCGGCGCCGCGGTCTCGCACTACCGGCTCGCCGAGAACCGCCCGCAGGGCACCGCCAATGTGCGGGTGCACACCCCGACGGTGGAAGAGAACGGGTGGACGTGCAGCCACACCGTCGTGGAGGCCGTCACCGACGACATGCCCTTCCTCGTGGACTCGGTCACCAACGAGCTGACGCGGCAGGGGCGTGGCATCCACGTCGTCATCCACCCGCAGTTCGTGGTCCGCCGGGACCTGACCGGCAAGCTGCTCGAGGTGCTGCCGACCCCGCCCGTCGGCGACGACCTCCCGCACGACGCGCACGTCGAGTCCTGGATCCACGTCGAGATCGACCGGGAGACCGACCGCGCCGACCTGAAGCAGATCTCCGCCGACCTGCTGCGCGTGCTGTCCGACGTGCGCGAGGCCGTCGAGGACTGGGAGAAGATGCGGGACGCGGCGATCCGGATCGCCGACGGCCTGGAGAGCGAGCCCGCCCCCGCCGACCTGCCCCGCCCGGAGGTCGCGGAGGCCCGTGAGCTGCTGCACTGGCTGGCCGCGGACCACTTCACCTTCCTCGGCTACCGCGAGTACCAGCTGCGCGAGGACGACACGCTCGCCGCCGTGCCCGGCACCGGTCTCGGCATACTGCGCTCGGACCCGCACCACGCCAAGGAGGACCAGCACCCGGTCAGCCCCTCCTTCGAGCGCCTTCCGGCCGACGCCCGCGCCAAGGCCCGCGAGCACAAGCTGCTGGTGCTGACCAAGGCCAACAGCCGGGCCACCGTGCACCGGCCGTCGTACCTGGACTACATCGGCGTCAAGAAGTTCGACGCGGACGGCAACGTCGTCGGCGAGCGCCGCTTCCTCGGCCTGTTCTCCTCCGCCGCCTACACCGAGTCGGTGCGCCGGGTGCCGGTGATCCGCCGCAAGGTGGACGAGGTGCTCGCCCGGGCCGGCTTCTCGCCGCACAGCCACGACGGCCGCGACCTGCTCCAGATCATGGAGACCTACCCGCGCGACGAGCTGTTCCAGACGCCGGTCGCCGAACTCCAGGCCATCGTCACCAGCGTGCTCTACCTCCAGGAGCGCCGCCGGCTGCGGCTGTACCTGCGCCAGGACGAGTACGGCCGCTACTACTCCGCCCTCGTCTACCTCCCACGCGACCGCTACACCACCGGCGTGCGCCTGCGGATCATCGACATCCTCAAGGAGGAGCTGGGCGGCACCAGCGTCGACTTCACCGCCTGGAACACCGAGTCGATCCTCTCCCGGCTGCACTTCGTGGTCCGTGTCCCGCAGGGCACCGAGCTGCCCGAGCTGTCGGACGCCGACAAGGAGCGCATCGAGGCCCGTCTGGTGGAGGCGGCCCGCTCCTGGGCCGACGCGTTCGCCGAGGCGCTGACCGCCGAGTGCGGCGAGGAGCGCGCGGCCGAGGTGCTGCGCCGCTACAACCACGCCTTCCCGGAGGGCTACAAGGCCGACCACAGCCCGCGCGCGGCCGTCGCCGACCTGGTCCACCTGGAGCAGCTGAGCGAGGACAAGGACTTCTCGCTGAGCCTGTACGAGCCGGTGGGCGCCGCGCCCGACGAGCGCCGGTTCAAGATCTACCAGAAGGGCGGCACGGTCTCGCTGTCCAAGGTGCTGCCGGTGCTGAGCCGGCTCGGCGTCGAGGTCACCGACGAGCGCCCGTACGAGATGCGCTGCGCCGACCGCACCACCGCCTGGATCTACGACTTCGGCCTGCGCATGCCGAAGTCGCTCGGCGGCGGCAACGGCGACTACCTGGGCGACGACGGCCGCGAGCGGTTCCAGGAGGCGTTCGCCGCGACCTGGACCGGCAAGGCCGAGAACGACGGCTTCAACGCCCTCGTGCTCAGCGCCGGGCTGACCTGGCGGCAGGCGATGGTGCTGCGCGCCTACGCCAAGTACCTGCGGCAGGCCGGCTCGACCTTCTCGCAGGACTACATGGAGGACACCCTCCGCAACAACGTCCACACCACCCGGCTCCTGGTCTCCCTGTTCGAGGCCCGGATGTCCCCGGAGCGGCAGCAGGCCGGCGTCGAGATCACCGACGCCCTGCTGGAGGAGCTGGACGCGGCCCTGGAGCAGGTGGCCAGCCTGGACGAGGACCGCATCCTGCGGTCGTTCCTGACCGTCATCAAGGCGACCCTGCGCACGAACTTCTTCCAGGAGGGGCCGGGCGGCGAGCCGCACGACTACGTCTCCATGAAGTTCGACCCGCGGGCCATCCCGGACCTGCCCGCGCCGCGCCCGGCGTTCGAGATCTGGGTGTACTCGCCGCGGGTGGAGGGCGTGCACCTGCGCTTCGGCAAGGTCGCGCGCGGCGGTCTGCGCTGGTCGGACCGGCGCGAGGACTTCCGTACGGAGATCCTCGGCCTGGTCAAGGCGCAGATGGTGAAGAACACCGTGATCGTGCCGGTGGGCGCCAAGGGCGGCTTCGTCGCCAAGCAGCTGCCCGACCCGGGCGTGGACCGCGACGCCTGGCTGGCCGAGGGCATCGCCAGCTACAAGACGTTCATCTCGGCGCTGCTCGACATCACCGACAACATGGTGGCCGGCGAGGTCGTGCCGCCGCGGGACGTGGTCCGGCACGACGGCGACGACACCTACCTGGTGGTCGCCGCCGACAAGGGCACCGCGACCTTCTCCGACATCGCCAACGACGTCGCGAACAGCTACGACTTCTGGCTCGGCGACGCCTTCGCCTCCGGCGGCTCGGCCGGCTACGACCACAAGGGCATGGGCATCACCGCGCGCGGCGCCTGGGAGTCCGTCAAGCGGCACTTCCGCGAGCTGGGCGTGGACACGCAGAGCGAGGACTTCACGGTCGTCGGCATCGGTGACATGTCCGGTGACGTGTTCGGCAACGGCATGCTGCTGTCGGAGCACATCCGCCTGGTCGCCGCGTTCGACCACCGGCACATCTTCATCGACCCGAACCCGGACGCGGCCACCTCCTACGCCGAGCGCCGCCGCCTGTTCGAGCTGCCCCGCTCCAGCTGGGCCGACTACGACACCAGCCTGCTGTCGACGGGCGGCGGGATCTTCCCGCGCACCGCCAAGTCGATCCCGCTCAACAGCCACATCCGCGAGGCCCTCGGCATCGACGGCAAGGTCACCAAGATGACCCCGGCCGACCTGATGCGGACCATCCTCAAGGCGCCGGTGGACCTGCTGTGGAACGGCGGCATCGGCACGTACGTCAAGGCGTCGACGGAGTCCCACGCCGACGTCGGCGACAAGGCCAACGACGCCATCCGCGTGGACGGCCAGGACCTGCGGGCCAGGGTCGTCGGCGAGGGCGGCAACCTGGGCCTGACCCAGCTCGGCCGGATCGAGTTCGCCCGGCACGGCGGAAAGATCAACACCGACGCGATCGACAACAGCGCCGGCGTGGACACCTCCGACCACGAGGTGAACATCAAGATCCTGCTGAACGGCCTGGTCGCGGACGGCGACATGACCGTCAAGCAGCGCAACAAGCTGCTCGCCGAGATGACCGACGAGGTCGGCGCGCTGGTCCTGCGCAACAACTACGCGCAGAACACCGCCCTGGCCAACGCCCTGTCCCAGGCCAAGGACATGCTCCACGCCCAGCAGCGGTTCATCCGCCACCTGGTGCGCGAGGGTCACCTGGACCGGGCGCTGGAGTTCCTGCCGACCGACCGGCAGATCCGTGAGCGCCTCGCCCAGAACCAGGGCCTGACCGGCCCGGAGACGGCCGTCGTCCTCGCGTACACCAAGATCACGGTGGCCGAGGAGCTGCTGCACACCTCGCTGCCGGACGACCCGTACCTGCGCGGTCTGCTGCACGCCTACTTCCCGACGGCCCTGCGCGAGCGGTTCGCCGACGCCATCGACAACCACCCGCTGCGCCGCGAGATCACCACCACCGTGCTGGTCAACGACACGGTCAACACGGGCGGTACGACGTATCTGCACCGGCTGCGCGAGGAGACCGGCGCCTCCCTGGAGGAGATCGTCCGCGCCCAGACCGCGGCCCGCGTGATCTTCTGCGCGGCACCGGTGTGGGACGCCGTCGAGGCACTGGACAACAAGGTCGACGCGGCCGTGCAGACCCGCATCCGGCTGCACTCGCGCCGCCTGGTCGAGCGCGGAACGCGCTGGCTGCTGAACAACCGGCCGCAGCCGGTCCAGCTCGCCGAGACGGTGGAGTTCTTCGCCGAGCGGGTCGAGCGGGTCTGGCAGGAGCTGCCGAAGCTGCTGCGCGGCGCGGACCTGGAGTGGTACCAGCACGTGTACGACGAGCTGTCCGCGGCCGGCGTCCCGGACGAGCTGGCGACCCGCGTGGCCGGCTTCTCCTCCGCCTTCCCGGCGCTCGACATCGTGTCGGTCGCCGACCGCATGGGCAAGGAGCCGCTGGACGTCGCCGAGGTGTACTACGACCTCGCCGACCGGCTGGACATCACCCAGCTCATGGACCGCATCATCGAGCTGCCCCGCACCGACCGCTGGCAGTCGATGGCCCGCGCCTCCATCCGCGAGGACCTGTACGCGGCGCACGCGGCCCTCACCGCGGACATCCTCGCGGTGGGCAACGGCACCTCGACGCCGGAGCAGCGGTTCGAGGCGTGGGAGGAGAAGAACGCGGCGCTGCTGAGCCGGGCCCGCACCACGCTGGACGAGATCCGCGGCTCGGACTCGTTCGACCTCGCCAACCTGTCGGTGGCGATGCGCACGATGCGGACGCTGCTGCGCACGCACTCGTAGTCCGCACGGTGTGAGAGGCGCCCGGGGCCGGTAGCGGCCCCGGGCGTCTTTCGTCTGTCCGGGTGACGCGGACACGGACGGCGGTAGGGTCGGTGGATCATGCAGACCACGACATCCGACACCGAACCGGAGCAGCGTACGGCGGCGCCGCGCCACCCGGTGGCCCGCGCCGGCCGGATCTCGGCGCAGGGCGCCGCCGCACTGGTCCTGGTGCTGCTGCTCCTGGTCGTCGTCCGGCTGCCGTGGGCGGGCGACCTGGGCATGCACGCGGCCACGATCGAGCGGCTACGGCACAGCCTCGTGCATCCCGGCAACCCGCTGGTCGACGCCGACACGCCGAGCCCGTACTACTCGCCGTGGACGCTGCTGCTCGGCATCGTCGCCAAGCTGACCGGCCTGTCCGTCTTCGTGGTCCTGCGCCTGGCCGCGCTCGCCGGACTGGCGCTGCTGGTGACGGGCGTCCACCGCTACGTCCGCACCCTCACCGCACACCGCGCCGCCCCCGCCCTGGCCCTGCTCGGCCTGCTGTTCCTGTGGGGTCCGGACCTGTTCGCCTGGAGCGGCTTCCTCGGGCTGAACTCCCTGGCCCTGACGGTGTCGTACCCCAGCGTCTTCGCGCTCGGGCTCACCTTCCACTTCTGGGCGTGGCTGACCCGGGCGGCGCGCGGACCGGCCGGGTGGGGCGCGGGGGCCGCGCTGGGGGCGCTGTGGGCGGGGATCCTGCTGTGCCACCAGTTCACCGGGGTGGTGGCGACGCTGGGCGGACTGGCCATGGTGGCCGGGGCCCGCCCGGGGCGCGCGACGCTGCTCCGCCTCGGCACCGGGGTGCTCACCGGCCTGCTGGTGCTGTGGCTGTGGCCGTACTACGACTTCTTCGCGCTGTTCTCCGCCGGCGGGGACCTGGAGGCGGTCCACCGGTCGCTGTACCGGGACCTGGCCGGACGGTTCGGGTATGCGCTGCCCGGGGTGGTGGCGCTGGGGTTCCGGCTGCGCCGGGACCGCCGGGATCCGCTGGCCCTGTTCTTCGTCCTGGGTGTCCTGATGGTGGCGGCGGGCGGGCTGACCGGCCACTACTCCTGGGGCCGCGCGCTGCCCGCCGCGCTGATCCCGGCGCAGCTCGCCGCCGCGCTCCAGGCGGTGTCGGCGGGGCGCTGGGCGGTGCGCCGGGGGTGGGCGTGCGTGCTGCTCGTCGTGCTGGTGGCGGGGGCGTGGACGCAGGCCGGGACGCTCGGGTACGTGGTGCGCCGGGACGCGCTGCCCGCGGCGATCGCGGAGAAGTACCGGCAGCCGTGGGCGGGGTACCAGTGGATGACGCGGGCCGGGGTGCGGTACGGCGATGTGGTGATGGCCCGCCGGTTCCCGTCCCGGCAGATCCCCGCGTACGGGCCTTACACCGTGGCGCCCGGCTATCCGGACGTGTTCCTGCCGGACGCGGGGCGTCGGGAGGCGGCGATGAAACGGTACTTCTCGGCGGGGGCCGGGGCGGAGGAGCGGCGGGGGATCCTGCGCGAGTACGGGGTGCGGTGGGTGGTCGGGGGAGCCCCCGCCCCGTGGCTCCACAGGACGGCCGTGGGGCCACGGGGGCAGGTGCTGTACCGCGTGGTCCCGTGAGCTGGTCTGGGCCCGGAGGGGGGCGCTTACCGGCGCCGGCAGGGTGCCGCTGCGCCCACCCGTACCGCCCCAGCGGCACGACTGCCCGCAGCTGGGGCGGTGAGGCTGCGGGGAGAGACGCCATGACGGCGCCTCGCACGTGCCCCTTACTTCAGTACGCTCGCCACCAGCCGCGCGGCGTTCCGTACGCGCGGGTTGGTGACCCGGCGGGCCATCGGGCGCAGCACCCGGGCCCTCGTTCCCACCGGCCGCCAGCGGATCTGGAGGCGGCCGGGGTTGCGGGGTTCCGGTTCGACGGTGACGGTGTGGTGCGGGACGCGGGCCGTGCGCGCCGGGAAGTCCAGCGGAGCGAGCAGCACGGACGAGTTGGCCAGGCCCTGCTGTTCCAGGCGGATCACGGGGTGGCGCAAGCCGTCGAAGCCCTGGACGGGAAGGGACGCCGAGGCGAGGTCGAGGCGGACCGTGCCGGTGAACACGCCGGGGCGCACCGGGTCCAGGCGGAACGGGACCGTCATCCGGCGCTTGCCGGGGGTGAGCAGGAGCGAGGCGCGCTGGGGGCCGACGGGCAGGCGCAGGCCGGGGTCGTAGGTGCGGACCGTCAGGGTGAGGACCGCGCCGGGGTCGTACGTCAGGTCCGTGATCTCGTGGCGGAACCGCGCCGTCGGGAACGGGCGGCTGTCCAGCTCCAGTTCGGACAGGTTCAGCTCGCGGCGGGCCCGCTCCGTCGCCGGCGGCGTCTCGCCCCAGTACGGGCCACCCGCGCCGTCGGTCGTCACCCGCCGCGGCGCCACCTGGTGCCCCAGCCCGCGTGCCGCGAGCCGTACCTCGGCCGTGCGTTCCTGCCGCAGCAGCTCCAGCACCACCCGTTCGTCCCGTGGCAGCCTGTCGTACGCCTCGGGGGACAGCGTGTCCAGGTACGGGTTCATGATCTCGGCGAAGGAGGCCAGCCACGCGTCGTCCCGGTAGGGCAGGTCGCCGGCGTACATGCGGAAGTCGTGCTTGAGGAACTTGAAGTCCTTGTCCGCCCGCAGCCCCTCGTGCCCGCTGTCGCGCAGGAAGTCGTCGATCAGCCGCTGGACGCCCACCCGGTCGCGGACGTTGGATATCCGGTCCCGCTGGTTGGATATGGACGCGGAGGCCGCGGCGGCGAACGGCTCGATGTACCAGACGTACACCGGGTCCGGGACGATCGTGAACGCCTTCGCCAGGCAGTACGCCTGCGCCGAGAAGAGCTGGTCCTCGTAGTGGATGCCCTCGGGGAAGCGCAGCCGGTGGCGGTCCAGGAAGTCGCGCCGGTACATCTTGCTCGTCGCCAGGTGCTCGAAGAGCAGCCGGGGGTCCTCCTCGATGCCCTCCAGGGTGCGGCGCTCGGCGACCAGGTGGGGCATCCAGGTGGAGCGGCGTCCGTTGTCGACCCGGACCCGGCGCACCGCGCCCATGGCGAAGTCGACCTCGCGTTCCTGGTGCGCGGCGAGGAGCACCTCCACGGCGCGCGGCGGGAGTTCGTCGTCGCTGTCCAGGAACATCAGGTACGGCGCCCGGGAGATCTCGATGGCCCGGTTGCGCGGGGCGCTGCACCCGCCGCTGTTCTCCGGCAGCCGGATGACGCGGATGCGGTCGTCCTCGGCGGCGAGCCGCCGGGCCACCTCGGGGGTGTCGTCGGTGGAGTGGTCGTCACTGATGACGATCTCGATGCCGGCGTGGGTCTGCGCGCGCACGGAGGCGACCGCGCGGGGCAGCCGGGCCGCGTCGTTGTGGACGATGATCGTGACCGTGACGTCGGGGCTGGTCATGCGGTGGCCTCCTCGGGCGTCGGGGCAGGGGTGCGCCGCTCGACGGGCAGGACCGGGGGCAGCGCCTCCTCCGGCTCGCCGAGGAACACCCGCCGTACGACCCGTTCGGCGGCGCGTCCGTCGTCGTACTCGCAGAACCGCCGGCGGAACGCGGCCCGTGCCTTGGCCGCGCACTCGTCGCGCCAGGCGCCGGAGCGGAAGATCTCCGTCAGCTCCTCCTGGGTGCGGGCGACCTGGCCGGGATGGTCGGCCATCAGGTCGAAGTAGACACCGCGGGTGGTGCGGTAGGTCTCCCAGTCGTCGGCGTAGACCACGATCGGCCGGTCCAGGTTGGCGTAGTCGAACATGATCGACGAGTAGTCGGTGACCAGGGCGTCGGCGGCCAGGCACAGCTCCTCGACGGGGTCGTAGACGGAGACGTCGATGATCCGGCCGGAGCGGCGCAGCGCGGTCGGCTGGGCGGCGGCGCCGTAGAAGTAGTGGGCGCGGACGAGCAGGACGGTGTTCTCGCCGAGGCGGTCGGCGAGGGCGGCCAGGTCGAGGCGGGGGGTGAAGCCGGCCTCGTAGTCGCGGTGCGTGGGCGCGTACAGCACGGCCGTCTGCCCGGGGGCGATGCCGAGGCGCTCGCGGGCGGCGCGGACGTCGGCGGCGGTGGCCGTGTAGTAGACGTCGTTGCGCGGATAGCCGTAGTCCAGCGAGGTGTAGCGGGACGGGTAGGCGCGCTCCCACATGCGGGTGCTGTGGCTGTTGGCGCTGAGGCTGTAGTCCCACCGGTCGACGCGGGCCATCAGCGCGGCGAAGTCCAGGCCCTGGGCGGCGGCCGGGTAGTCCCGCTGGTCCATGCCCATGCGCTTGAGCGGGGTGCCGTGGTGGGTCTGGAGGTGGATCGCGTCGGGGCGTTTGACCACCGCGTTGGGGAAGTTGACGTTGTTCGTCAGGTACTTGGCGGTGGCCATGGTCTCCCAGTAGCGGCGGGAGCCGGGGATCACATGGTCGGTGCCGGGCGGCAGCAGGGCCGCGTTCTTCTTGCTCACCGTCCACACGGGGCGTATGTGCGGGGCGAGTTCGCCGAGCTTGGCGGCGATCGCGGCCGGGTTGCAGGACACCCCGCGGTTCCAATAGGCCGCGAACACGGCGAGGTCGGGGTTCACCGGGCGGCTCAGCGCGCGCCGGTACTGCTGGTCGCGGACCTTGGTGCCCAGCTGCCGCTTGCGGGTGCGCAGGGTCGAGCGGGCGGCGCGGCGGGTGCGGTTGGCGGCCTGGAGCGCGCGGTACCGGGTGTAGGCGCCCTCTTCCAGCAGCGCGTGCCGTATGCCGTCCAGACCGGATGGGCGCCGGTGGTGCTCGGGGCGCCAGTGGACCGCGGCCAGCGAGGCGCGGCGGAAGAACTCGCGGGCCACCTGCTCGGGCAGGTCCTCGCGGGCGAAGGTGGTGACCAGGTCACGCACCATCAGGTCGTACAGCACCGCGTGGGTGGCCCGGCGGTCCCCGGCGAGCGGGAACAGGGACTCGTACCGCTCGATGAGCGCGAACCGGTCCTCGGGTGTGCGGGGCGGCAGGCTCTGCGGGCGCGGCACGCGGTGTTCGTACGCGACCTGGGTCAGGCAGGCGACCCGGCCGGCGGCCAGCAGGGCGGCGTGGGCGGCGCGCGGCTCGTCGGCGTCGGTGTGCAGCTCCTCGTGGGCCCGCCAGAACGCGGTGCGCAGGGCGCGGTTGCCGAGCAGCGGGGCGAGCCGCAGCAGGTCGGCTGCCTCGTCCAGGGGGCGGGGGGCCCGGCCGGCGGCGGCCAGTCGGCGGCCGTCGGCGGAGGGTCTGCCGACGCCCTGCCAGTCCGTGCTCACGTGGTCGAACAGGAGCACGTCGACTGGGTCCGTGCCGTCCGGGGCGTCCAGTTCGGCGGTGCGCTCGGCGATCAGCCGGGGCCCGCCGGCCGGGAGGCCGTCCTTGGCGTGCACGAAGTGCAGCCAGTGGCCGGAGGCCCGGGCGGCACCGGCCGTGCGCGCCTCCGCGTCGCCCGTGCCGTCCGGCAGCGGTACGACGATCACCCCGGGCGCGTGGCCCTCGGCCGTCTCCCGTGCCCAGTCGCCGACGGCGGCGACGACCACCTCGGTGCCGGGCGGCGGATGGGCCGTCAAAGAGTCGAGTAGTTCGGTGAGATGCCCCTGGGCGTTCGACCCATAGACGATCACGCTCAACTGGGGCATCGCGGTGGACTCCTTAGGCTGGGTATGTCCGGCACATCTTTCACAACGTCATATAAAGGTCATATAAAACGGTTATGCCGGTGCGGTCTCCGCCGGGAGACCTTGATCTCTCCGCCGGGAGGCCGCGAACTACGCCTTCGCCGCCGGTTTCTTCTCGCCGGTGAAGGCCTCGTACTCCTTCATGACCTCCTCCGTCGGTCCGTCCATACGCAGTTCGCCGCGCTCCAGCCAGAGGACCCGCTCGCAGGTGTCGCGGATCGACTTGTTGTTGTGGCTGACCAGGAACACCGTGCCGGCGCGCTTGCGCAGTTCGCGGATCCGCTCCTCCGAACGCCGCTGGAAGGAACGGTCACCGGTGGCCAGCGCCTCGTCGATGAGCAGGACGTCGTGGTCCTTGGCGGCGGCGATGGAGAAGCGCAGCCGCGCGGCCATACCGGAAGAGTACGTGCGCATGGGCAGGGTGATGAAGTCGCCCTTCTCGTTGATGCCGGAGAAGTCGACGATGTCCTGGTAGCGCTCCTTGATCTGCTCCCGGGACATGCCCATGGCCAGGCCGCCGAGGTACACGTTCCGCTCGCCGGTGAGGTCGTTCATCAGGGCCGCGTTCACGCCCAGCAGGGACGGCTGGCCGTCGGTGTAGATGTGCCCGCTCTCCACCGGGAGCAGGCCCGCGACCGCCTTCAACAGGGTCGATTTCCCGGAGCCGTTGGTGCCGATGAGCCCGATCGCCTCGCCCTTGTAGGCGACGAACGACACCTTCTTCACCGCGTGCACCCGGCGGACGCCGGCCGCCTTCTCGGCCTGCCCCCGGCGCAGGATGCGGTTGAGGGCGGCGGTGGCGGAACCGCGGCCCGCGCCGGTGCCGTTGACCCGGTAGACGATGTCGACGCGGTCGGCGACGACGGTGGGGACCTTCTCGGTGGTGTGCTCAGCCACGGCCGTACGTCTCCTCAGCCTTCCAGAAGTAGATGAAGCCGCCGACGCCGGCGAGCAGGGCCCAGCCGACCGCCGCCGCCCAGACGTGCGGGGGCAGTTGGTGCGCCTGGAAGCTGTCGATCAGCGCGAACCGCATCAGGTCGATGTAGACGGCGGCCGGGTTGATCTGTAGCAGAACGGTGACAATACGCGGCAGATCGTCGTGCTTGGCGATCGTGTCGATGCTCCACATCACGCCGGACACGTACATCCAGGTGCGCAGCACGAAGGGCATCAGCTGGGCGATGTCCGGGGTCTTGGCGCCCAGCCGCGCCATGATCATGGAGACGCCCGCGTTGAAGGTGAACTGCAGGACGAGCGCGGGGACGGCCAGCAGCCAGGAGGCGCCGACCGGCACGCCGAAGCAGAGCAGGATGACGGCCAGCGCGCACATCGAGAACAGCAGCTGCTGGAGCTGCTGGAGGGCGAAGGAGATCGGCAGGGCGGCGCGCGGGAAGTGCAGGGCCCGGACCAGGCCGAGGTTGCCGGAGATCGCCCGGGTGCCCGCCATGATCGAACTCTGCGTGAACGTCCACACGAAGATGCCGGTGACCAGGAACGGCACGTAGTCCGCGACGTCCTGCTTGGTGCCGAGCAGCACGCCGAAGATGAAGTAGTAGACCGCCGCGTTCAGCAACGGGGTCATGACCTGCCACACCTGGCCGAGCTTCGCCTGGCTGTACTGCGCGGTGAGCTTGGCGGTGGCGAAGGCACTGATGAAGTGGCGGCGGGCCCACAGCTGGCGGACGTACTGCGGCAGGGAGGGGCGGGCGCCGCTGACCGACAGGCCGTGCCGGGCCGCGAGCGCCGCGAGATCGCCGTCGGCCGGGGCCCGGGTGGGGGGCGGTGTGTGGAGGACCTGACTCACATCCGCTGCTTTCGCTCGGGGGAGGGGATGCCGCGCCCGGCGCGCGCCGGGAGCGCCGCGGTGCCCGTCGGCCGGCGTTTCCTTACGTTTCTCTTCACGTGTTCTTACGTCGGGACGGGACCGTATCGTCGCAACGTGAGCGTAGGGCAGCGCACGTCGGAACGCAACCGTTTCGTCGTCACGGCCTATGCTGTGCGGTATGACGACGAACGCCGCCTCCGCCGACGAGCCGCCGGCGCGTCCGCGCCGCCGCGCGCCCGCCGGGGCCGCCGTGCTCCGGGAGGACGTGACCGAGGCCATCCGGACGGCGGTCTTCGAGGAACTGGCCGCCGTCGGCTACGCCCGCATGTCCATCGAGGGCATCGCCCGCCGGGCCGGCGTCGGCAAGACGGCGGTGTACCGGCGCTGGCGTTCCAAGCTCCACCTGGTCCTGGACGTGGTCTCCGCGATGGCGGTGACCGGCTTCCCGGTGCCCGACACCGGCTCCCTCGAGGGCGACCTGCGCCTGCTGTACGAGGTCACGTCCCGCGCCCTGCGCCACCCGGTCGCGTCCCAGATCATCCCCGACCTCCAGGCCGAGGCGGCCCGCAACCCCGATCTCGCCCAGGCCTTCCAGAAGGCCCTGCGGGACGGCCAGGAGGGGGTGGCCAGCCGGATCGTGGCGGCGGCGGAGCAGCGGGGCGAGCTGCGCGCCGGGGTGGACCCGGAGCTGGCCCTCGATCTGATCTCCGGCCCGCTGTACTGGCGCTCGGTGGTGATCCGCGCCCCGAAGCCGCCGAAGGGCTACCTGGAGAAGCTGGCCCGGGCCACGGCGGCGGCCCTCAGGGCGCTGTGAGGGCCGACCGCCGGTGAGCGGGACGGCCCGGCCTCCGTGCCCGGACACACCGCGGCCCCGGTACGCGGGTGTGCGTCCGGGGCGGTGCGGTCCGGCCTGGTGTCAGGCGGCGAGGGTCTGGTACAGGGCGTCGAGGCCGTCGCGGTAGATGCCGGTGAAGAGGTCGACGACCTCGTCCTCGGTGGCGCCGTCCGGGTTGAAGCGGCCGGACCACTGGACCTCGGCGGCGTCCTCCCGGCCGGGGACGGCGTGGACGCGGAGGGTGGAGACGTAGCCGTTGACGGGGAACGGGGCCTGGAGGATCGCGTAGCTGTAGTGGCGCTCGGCCTCGTTGAACTCCACGAGGCGTTCGATGATGACCTCGCCCTCGGGGTTCGTCAGCCGGCGTACCCGGCCGCCCTCGAGCGCGGTGCTCTCGGGGATGTAGGGGAGCCAGTCGGGCAGGGCGTCGAAGCCGCCTATGAGGCTCCACACCTTCTCGGGCGAGGCGGGCACGGTGCGGCTGACGGAAGTCGAGGCCATGGTCTTGCTCCTGGGTCTTGCTGTGGGGGGAAAGGCGGGGGTGGGTCAGGCGGCGTCGGGCAGCGGGGCGGCGGGGCTCACCAGGTTTGCCGCGCGCAGGTCGTGCCAGAACGCGGCCGGGACGGTCTCGTTCAGGGCGGCGAGGTCCTCGGCGATCCGGCTCGGGCGGGTGGCGCCGGGGATGACCGCTGCGGTGACCGGGTGGGCGAGGGAGAACTGCAGGGCGGCGGCCTTGATGCCGATGCCGTGCTTCTCGGCGAGGGCCTTCAGGCGGGAGACCTTCTCGATGATCTCCGGCGGGGCCTGCTGGTACTCGAAGTGGCTGCCGCCGGCGAGGATGCCGGAGCTGTAGGGGCCGCCGACGACCATCTCGACGCCCTGCTCCTGGGCCATGGGCAGCAGCCGCTGGAGGGCGTGCTCGTGGTCGAGGAGGGTGTAGCGGCCGGCGAGGAGGAAGCCGTCGGGCTGCGGCTCGTCCAGGGCGAGGGTCAGCTCGATGGGCTCGGTCTTGTTGACGCCCAGGCCCCACGCCTTGATGACGCCCTCGTCGCGCAGGCGGGACAGGACGCGGAAGGCGCCGGTGCGGGCCTCTTCGAACTTCTGGATCCAGGCGTCGCCGTGGAAGTCCTGGGCGATGTCGTGGACCCAGACGATGTCGAGCCGGTCGACGCCGAGGCGCTTGAGGCTGCCCTCGATGGAGCGCTCGGTGGCGTCGGCGGTCCACTCGTGGAGGATCTTGTTGGGGTTGCCGTGCTCGAAGAGGCCGCCCTTCTCGCCGAAGTCGGGGACGTCGGTCTCGATCTCGTCGAGGATGACGCGGCCGACCTTGGTGGACAGCACGTAGGAGTCGCGGGGCTTGTCGGCGAGGACCTGGCCCAGGCGTTCCTCGGCGAGGCCGGCGCCGTAGAAGGGGGCGGTGTCGTAGTAGCGGATGCCCTGGTCCCAGGCGGCCTCGACGGTGGCGCGGGCCTCGTCGTCGGGGATCGCGCGGAACATGTTGCCCAGCGGGGCGGTGCCGAAGCCGAGACGGCCGGGAAGGAGGTTCTTCAGTGACATGAGGGGATGCCTTCTCGATCAATTTCTTCACGCCCGGGCCGCGCTGACACTCGGGTGGAGTGACGCGCGACCCTTTGATTGCGGGCGCGCTTAACTGTCGTCGACAATAATTGCAGGCGCGGGGTAATGCAAGTGAGGTCCCCTGAGGTCCCCTGAGGTCCCCTGAGGCCCTTGAGTGCCCCGCTACGACGCGCTCAGTGCCCGGTCCGGGAGGCGGTCGGAGTCGGGCCGGGGCCGCGTCGTGGGCCCGGCCGCGCCGGCTGGCGGGCGCGCGGACCGCCACAGCCGGACGAAGGACAGCACGGCGGCGGCCGTCAGCAGCCCGTTGCGGGCCAGCATCAGCAGACAGCCCGCCCAGGTGCCGTCGATCACCTCGCGGTAGTAGATCGGGAACGCCACCGTGCTCAGCGCGGACGCCGCCAGCACGAGCACCGCCACCGGCCGCTGGGCGGTGTGCCGCGAGGTCAGGCAGACGGCGGCCAGCCCGATCAGCCAGATCATGTACTGCGGGCTGATGACCCGGCTGGTGACCGTGAACAGCAGCACCGCGCTCAGCGCCGCGTCGAACGGCGTCGCCTCACTCCAGTGCCGCGCCCGCACCCGCCACAGCACCAGCAGCCCGAAGGAGAGCACCGTCAGCGTGAGGGAGGCGACGGCGACCGCGCGCACATGCGGGCCGACCAGCTCCACCGCGCCGTACTGGTAGCGGGACCGGCCGGACCAGCCGAGACGCCGGGCCAGATTGAGCGCCGTACCGCCGAGCGACTCGATCTGCACGCCCCGGCCGCCCTGCTCCCGCAGGAAGGACAGCGGGTGGGTGAAGAACACCGCGAGCACGGCCAGGCACCCGGCCCCGGTCCAGACCGCCGACAGCCACGCCCCGCGCGCCGGCCGGCCCCGGGGCGTGCCCAGCAGCACCAGCGCCGGCCACACCTTCACCAGCGCGCCCAGCGCCGCGAACGCGCCGCCCGCGCGCGGGGAGCGGGCCATGGCCAGCAGGGAGAGCACGGCCAGGGCGGTGACCTGGACGTCGTAGCGGGCCAGTGGCAGGTGCAGCAGCAGCGGCAGGCCGCCGGTCCACAGGGCCGCGCCGCGCAGGCTGCGGCCGGGCCGGCTGCCCGCGCGCAGCAGCGCCGCCGCGGTCAGCGCGTCCACGGCCAGGGTGAGCAGCACGAACGCCTGGAAGTAGGTCAGGCCCGGCAGCAGCCCCGGCGCCAGCAGGACCGCGCCCGCGCCCGGCGGGTACTGCCACAGCGTGTCGTGCACCGGGAAGGAGCCGTGCGCGAGCACGCCGTACCAGTGGTGGTACAGCCGCCACACCTCCCGGGTCACCGCGTCCCCGCCCGGCAGCCAGGCACCGCTGTGCGCGGTCAGCCACAGCATCAGGGCACGGGTGGCGAGCCACAGGGCGGTGAGGGTGACGATCGGTCCGGGGGTGACACGGAGACGGTTCATCACATGGGAGCCTAAGCGGTGCGGATGGTGTATCCCTGCTGATACGCCGTCAATCTCCGCAAATATTGGCTAATCGCAAGAGATCGGGCCATGGTGAACGTCGGGCTTCCTGTCACACCGCGATCGCGTCGAGCGGCCGGTGCGCCCACGGGCGCACCGGCCGGTACAACGAGCCGGCCACCCGCCTGGGAACGGCTGCGGCGGGCCGCCGTCCCGGGCGTGCCCGCCCTGGTGATGCTGGCCCTCGGACTGTGGCGGCTGGACCGGGGCGGCATGTGGCGCGACGAGGCCGTCAGCTTCCAGGTGGGGCGCCGTACGGTGCCGCAGATCTGGCACCTGCTGCACGACGTGGACGCGGTGCACGGCCTGTACTACCTGCTGCTGCACGCCGTCCTCGCCGTCCACCCCGGCGAGGTCGCGCTGCGGCTGCCGTCGGTGTGCGCGGCGGCCGCCACGGCGGCCCTGGTGGCCGAGCTCGGCCGCCGGCTGGTCCGGCCGCGGGTGGGGCTGTGGGCCGGACTGCTCTACGCCGTCACGCCGATGGCCGGGCACTACGCGCAGGAGGGCCGCTCCTACGCCCTGGTCGCCGCCGGTGCCACCGCGGCGACGCTGCTGTTCGTGCGGGCCGTGCGCGGCGGTGCGTGGCGGGCCTACGGCGTGGTCCTCTCCCTCACCTGCTGGCTGCACGAGTTCGCCGTGCTGCTGCTCCTCGCCCACGCGGTGTCGCTGGCGCTGGCCCGGGCCGGGCGGCGGGTGTGGCGGGGCTGGGGGTGCGCGGCGGCGGCGGTCGTGCTCGCGCTGCTGCCGATGGTGCTGGTGTCGCGGGGCCAGTCGGCGCAGCTGGCGTGGCTGCGGCCGCCCACGGCGGAGACGGCCGGGGGGCTGCTGCGCAGGTTCCTGGGGCCGGCCGACTCGGTGTACTGGGTGTGTCTCGCGCTGGCTTGCCTGGGGCTGCTGCGACTGGCCGGGCGGCGGGGGGAGCCGACGTGCGCGGGGGTGGGGATGCCGGTGGCGGTGGTGCCGCCGCTGGTGCTGATGCTGGTGTCCCAGGCGTCGCCGTTGTACGTCGACCGGTACGTGCTCTACGCCCTGTCGGGGGCGCCGTTGCTGGTGGCGTGCGGGGCGGAGCGGGTGGCGGGGACGGTGGAACGGCTGTGGGGGCGCGGCCGGCCGGTCTGGCGCCGTCCGCCGGCCTCCCCGGCCCTCGCCCTTCTCGGTGTCGCCGCCGTCGCGCTCTCGGTGGTCCACCAGTTCCCCCTGCTCCGCGACGACCGCGCACCCGGGGCCCGGGCGGACGACCTGGGGGCCGTCTCCCGGGCCGCCGGGCGGGAGCTGGCGGACGGGGACGCCGTGGTGTTCGTGCCGGCGGCCCTGCGGAACGTGGCGCTCACCTATCCCCGGCCGTTCGACGGCACCCGGGACGTGCTGCGGGTGGCGGGGGCGGCGGAGTCCGGGACGCTGTACGGGCGCGAGGCCGGCGTGGCCGAGCTGCGCCGCAGGCTGGCGGGGCTGGACCGGGTGTGGGTGGTCGGGGACCGCCGGCTGCTCGGCGCCCGCTGGGTGCCGCGCGACCCGGTGGAACGGGCGAAGGTGACCACGCTCTGGCAGCAGTTCACCGGCCGGGAGGAAACCGTGCGGGGCGTGGTCACCGTACGGCTCTACGTCCGCCCGGTCAGCGCGCGGCCTCCGTCCGCGTCGCCTCGTCCAGGGCGGCGGTGAGCCGGTCGAGCCGCTCGCGCAGCTCGCCGATCTCGGCCGGGTCGAAGCCGGTCGCCGACATGATCCGGCGCGGCACCTCCAGCGCCCGCTCGCGCAGCGCGGCGCCCTCCTCGGTGAGCCGCACGAGGACCGACCGCTCGTCCTCGGCGCTGCGCTCGCGCCGTACCAGACCGGCCGCCTCCAGCCGCTTGACCAGCGGGGACAGTGTGCCGGAGTCCAGCCGCAGCTGCTCGCCGAGCTTCTTGACGGGCAGCTCGCCCTGTTCCCACAGCACCAGCATCACCAGGTACTGGGGGTAGGTGAGCCCGAGGTCCCTGAGGAGGACGCGGTAGACGCCGTTGAAGGCGCGGGACGCGGCGTGCAGGGAGAAGCAGATCTGGCGGTCCAGGCGGAGCCACTCCGGTTCGGTCATGGCTCCAGGGTAGCCCTTGCCCGGCATTTAGTTGTGCACAACTTAGTTGTGTGCTCTACTTGCGGTCGTAACGAACCCCGCACCCCGAGAGGGATGGTCTCCATGGACGCGCTCTACACCGCCGTCGCCACCGCGACCCACGGCCGCGAGGGCCGTGCCGTCTCCTCCGACGGCCGCATCGACCTCGCCCTGGCCATGCCGGTCGAACTGGGCGGCGACGGCCAGGGCAGCAACCCCGAGCAGCTCTTCGCCGCCGGGTACGCCGCCTGCTTCGGCAGCGCCCTCGGCCTGGTCGGCCGCCAGGCGAAGGTCGACGTCAGCGACGCCGCCGTGACCGCCGAGGTGGGCATAGGCAAGCAGGGCGAGGGCTTCGGGCTGAAGGTCACCCTGCGCATCGAACTGCCCGACACGGTGGACCAGGCCACCGGCCGCAAGCTGGTCGAGACCGCCCACCAGGTCTGCCCGTACTCCAACGCCACCCGCGGCAACATCGACGTCGACCTCGTCATCGAGTGACCGACGAGCGGCCGGACGGCCCCTACGCCGGCGACAGCGCGTCCCGGGACCCGGACTGGCCCGGGATCCGGGACGCCGGAGCGGACAGCGGCTCGCCCAGCAGCAGGGTCCGCACCACCCGCTCGGCGGCCCGTCCGTCCTCGAACTCGCAGAACCGGGCGCGGAAGGCGGCCCGCAGCCGCGCCGACTCCCCGTCCCGCCAGCCGCCCGAGCCGAACAACCCGGACAGCTCCCCGTAGCTGCGGGTGACAGGACCCGGCGGCTCGGCGGTGATGTCGAGATAGGTGCCCCGGCTCGCGGTGAACGCGGGCCAGTCGTCGGCGTGGATCACGATCGGCCGGTCCAGGACGGCGTAGTCGAACATCACGGACGAGTAGTCGGTGACCAGTACGTCCGCCGCGAGCAGCACGTCCGACAGATGCGGCTCGTCGGTCGCGTCCACCACGATCCGGCGCCGGGCCAGCTCCGTCAGGCCCATGCCCCGCGCCGGGCCGTCCGCCAGCGTGGGGTGCAGCCGGACCACGAGCGTGTGCCCCTCGCCGAGACCGGCCGCGAAGGCGGCCAGGTCGATCCGCTCCACGTACCCGCCGCGGCGGTAGTCCCGGCGGGTCGGCGCGTACAGCACCACCGTGTGGTCCGCAGGGATGCCGTGCCGCTCCCGGAAACCGCCGGGCCCGCCGCGCACCAGCACGTCGTTGCGCGGGCTGCCGGTGCGCACCGAGGTGAAGTGACAGGGGTAGGCCCGCTCCCACACCAGCTCCGCGTGGCGGCTCGCGACCAGGCTGTAGTCCCAGCGGTCGGCCCGGCGCAGCATCTGCGGCACGTCGAAGCCGAGCCGCGCGCCGGGCTTGTCCCGCAGATCGGCGCCCAGGTACTTCAGCGGGGTGCCCTGGTGGGTGTGGATGTGCACGCTGCCGGGGCGCTTGGCCAGGGTGCCGGGCCAGTTGACGTCGTTGACGAAGAACTTCGCGCGCGCGGTGACCTCCAGATAGCGCCGCGAGCCGACGATCACGTGCTCGACGCCGTCCGGCAGCCCCGCCGCCGTCTCCTCGTCCCGCACCACCCACACCCCGCGCAGCTCCGGCGCGATCTCGCGGGCCGCGTGGTAGATCGCCGCCGGGTCGCCGAGCACGCCCCGGTGCGAGGACGCCGAGTACACCACGAGGCTTTCGTCCAGCGGGCGGCGGGCGTGCAGCGCGGCCCAGCCGGCGCCGGCCCGCGCGGCGGCGGCCCGGCGCGCCCGGCCCGCCCGCCGGGCCGCCTCCCGCCCGGCCCGCGCCGACTGCCGCCGCAGCCGGTACCCGGTCCAGGAGCCGGTCAGCACGGCGACCTCGCCGTCCACCCGGGCGCCCTCGGGCCGGTGGGCGCGGAACATCCGGGCCGTGCGCCGGAAGAACTCGGCCTTGTCGGCGGGCGGCAGCCGGTCCGGCTTGGCCAGGATGTCCAGGCAGTGCTCGCCCATCTTGCGGTGCAGATACGGCCGCCAGGACGCCAGCTCCGGCCGCCCGGCCAGATACGCGAAGACCCGCTCGTACTGGTCGTGGATGTCGAAGTGCTTGCGGCTGGTGGTGGACAGGATGTTGCCCTGCCGGCGCTGCCGGTAGTGCAGGCAGATCCGGTCCAGGGCGGCGATCCGGCGGGCGCTGAGCATGACCGGGAACGTCCAGGGGGTGTCCTCGTAGTAGCCCGGCGGGAAGGCGAAGCCGTTCTCCGTGACGAAGTCCCGGCGGTAGGCCTTGTTCCAGACCACCATCAGCAGGTCCAGGATCCCCGGGTACTCGGCGGCGGTGAACACCTCCTCCCTGGCGAGGAGGTGCGCGAGGACGTTGCGCCGGGTGCCGCCCCACCAGTAGGTACGCGCGTAGTCGAAGACCAGCACGTCCGGGTCGGCGGTCTCGGCGAGCCGGTCGGCCACGGCCTCCAGCGCGCCCGGGGTGAGGGTGTCGTCGCTGTCCAGGAAGAGCAGGTAGTCGCCGGTGGCGTGCGGGAGCCCGGCGTTGCGGGCCATGCCGAGGCCCACGTTCTCCGGCAGGTGCAGCACCTTCACCCGGGGGTCGCGCCGGGCGTACTCGTCCAGGATCGCGCCGCAGTCGTCCGGGGAGCGGTCGTCCACGGCGATCAGCTCGAAGTCCCCGAAGGACTGCCCGAGCACCGAGTCCAGGCACTCGGGCAGAAAGCCCTGCACCCGGTAACAGGGCACGATCACACTGAAGCGGGGCACGGCGGATCAGCTCCTCACGAGGGTCGCGGCGGCGGGGGCGGGGACGCGCTCGGCGAGCGGGAGCACGGGGGGCAGCGCCTGGGGCGGCTCGCCGAGCAGCACCCGGCGCACCACCCGCTCGGCGGCCCGCCCGTCGTCGAACTCGCAGAACCGCTCCCGGAACGCGGCCCGCAGCGCCCGGGCCCGGGGACCGGCGTAGGAGCCGTCGCGGAACACGGCGGCCAGCTCCTCGGGGGTCCGGGCGACCAGGCCCGGCGGCTCGGCCATCAGGTCGAAGCAGACGCCCCGGGTCTCCCGGTACACCTCCCAGTCGTCGGCGTAGATCACGATCGGCCGGTCCAGGTTGGCGTAGTCGAACATGATGGACGAGTAGTCGGTGATCAGCGCGTCCGCCGCCAGGCACACGTCCTCCGCCGAGCGGTGCGCGGTGACGTCGATGATCCGGCCCGAGCCGCGCGGGCCGCCCCGGTCGTAGAAGTAGTGGGCGCGCAGCAGCACGACGACGTTCTCCCCGGCCGCCCGGCAGAACGCCTCCAGGTCCAGGCCGGGCTCGAAGCCGGTGTGGTGGTCGCGGTGGGTCGGCGCGTACAGCACGGCCGTCCGGCCCTCCGGGACGCCCAGCTCACGACGGATCCGGGCCACGTCACGGGCGGTCGCCGTGTAGTAGACGTCATTGCGCGGATAGCCGTACTCCAGCTGTTCGTACGAGCCCGGGAAGGCGCGTTCCCACATCCGGGTGGAGTGGCGGTTGGACGACAGGTTGAAGTCCCAGCGGTCGACCCGGCCCAGCAGCTTGGTGAAACTCCCGGACCGGGCCGCCACCACCGGATACACCGACTGGTCCACGCCCATCGTCTTCAGCGGGGTGCCGTGCTGGGTCTGCAGGTGCACGCTGCCCGGCCGCTTGACCACGCCCTCGGCGAAGTTGGCGTTGTTGATCAGGTACGCGGCCCGGGCCAGCACCTCCCAGGCGCGGCGCGAACCGAGCACCGCGTACTCGACGCCGTCCGGCATGGTGTGTTCCTGGCCGGCCTCGACCAGGAACACCGAGCGGAGGTGCGGGGCCAGCTCCCGGGCCTTGGCGTGGATCGCCGCCGGGTTGCAGGCGTACCCCCGGCCCCAGTACGCGCAGTACACGGCGAGGTCCGTTTCGAGCGGGCGGCGCAGGTCGCGGGCGTAGCGCAGCCGGGTGCGGGCCAGGTGCGGACGCGGCAGCCGGGCGGCGGCGCCGCCGGCCGCCCGGTTGGCGCCGCGCAGGGCGCGAAAGGCGTCGTACGCGCCCGCCGCCAGCAGCCGGTGCTGCACCCCGAGGCTGCCGTCCGGCACCCGGTGCCCGTCCGGCCGGTGCAGCCGGTAGAGCCGGGCCGCGCGGCGGAAGAACGCCCGGTGCCCCGAGGGCAGCCGCTCCGGCCGGGCCGCCGTCTTCAGCACCATCGCGAACGCCTGGTCGAACAGCGGCCCGGTCCGCTCGGGAGGCAGCCCCGCCTCGGCCGCCCGGGCCAGCACCCGCTCCACCTGGTCCAGCAGGGTGTGCTGGTGCGGGCCGGGCAGATTCAGCCGGCTGCCCTGGCGGCGGGACCGGTGGCGTACGACGGCCCGGCGCAGCACCGCGATCCGCCCGGCCGCGACGGTCACCAGCCCGCCCCAGCCCAGGTCGGTGAAGTGCCCGTCCGGGAAGGACAGTTCCCGCTCGGTGAGGAAGGCCCGCCGGTACACGGCGCTCCACGCGGGCAGCTGGACGCCGGTCAGCCCGGGCAGCTCGGCGGGGGCGAAGGCGCCGCGCGGGGCCTTCGCCGGCAGCGGCCCGGCCGGGAGCGCCGGCTCGCCCTCCCACCAGGGGGCACGCTCGTGCTCGCAGTACAGCACGTCCACCCCGGCGACCTCGGACAGCCGGGCGTCCACCACCGCCAGCGCCCCCGGCAGCAGCAGGTCGTCGCCGTCCAGGAACAGCACATAGGCGCCGGTCGCCGCCCGCATCCCGGCGTTGCGCGCCCCGCTCAGCCCGGCGGACGGCGGCGAGTGGACGACGGTCACCCGGGAGTCCCGCTCCGCGTACCCGGCGGCGACCTCGGCCGCCGGGGCGTCGGGGGCGTCGCAGACCGGGATCAGCTGGAGGTCGCCGAAGGACTGGCCGAGGACCGAGTCCAGCGCCTGGGACAGCCGTCCGGCGACCCCATGGGACGGGACGATGATGCTGAAGCGGGGCATTCTGTTCTCTCTGTCGTCGTGCGGACGCGGCCGGGCCGTCCCGCCGGACGCCAGGTGGACGGCCGGCTCGGAGCGGGCCGCGTCGAGCCGAGGGGCATGGGAACTCCCGGGAGGAACAACGGCGTTCAGCGGCTCCCGGTGACGGGGAAGGAACCGGGAGGTTGCGGCACGGTGACACTGAACCGGGGCACGGGACATCCCTGGGTCGCTCGGCGCGGGTGTGGTGGTCCGGGAACGGCCGATGGAGTGAATTGGTTACGGCGGGTACGGCATTCGGGCGACACCGGACCGACGCGAAGGGGGCGGGCCGCGACCGGCCCGCCCCCTGAAGTGACCTACCCCTGCGGCTACTTGACCGCGCCCGCCATCACGCCGGACACGAACTGCCGCTGGAACGCGAAGAACACGGCCAGCGGGATCACCATGGACAGGAACGCGCCGGGCGCCAGGACGTCGATGTTGTTGCCGAACTGCCGTACCTGCGTCTGCAGGGCGACCGTGATCGGCTGCGTGCCCGACTTGGTGAACACCAGCGCGACCAGCATGTCGTTCCACACCCACAGGAACTGGAAGATGCCGAGGCTGGCGATCGCCGGGCCGCCCAGCGGCATCACCACCCGCGCGAACAGCCTCAGTTCACCGGCGCCGTCCAGCCGGGCCGCCTCCAGCAGCTCGCGCGGGATCTCCGCGAAGAAGTTCCGCAGCAGGAACACCGCGAACGGCAGCCCGTACCCGGTGTGGAACAGGATCACCCCGAGGATCGACCCGAACAGCCCGATCTTCCCGAAGAGTTCGGCGATCGGGATCAGCGCCACCTGTACGGGCACCACCAGCAGGCTCACCACGCCCAGGAACCACCAGTCCCGGCCCGGGAACTCCATCCACGCGAACGCGTACCCGGCCAGCGCCCCGATCACCACGACCAGGACCGTCGCCGGGACCGTGATCAGCACGGTGTTCAGCAGCGAGTTCGTGATGTCGGAGTTCTCCAGCAGCTTCTCGTAGCTGTCCACGGTGAGCCGGGACGGCTCGGTGAACACCGTCCACCAGCCGCTCGCGCTCATGTCCTGCGGCGAGCGCAGCGAGGACACCAGCAGGCCGATGGTCGGCACCAGCCAGAACAGGCCCACGACGATCAGCACCACGCGGACCAGCCCGCCGCCCAGCTTCTCCACGATCCGGGCACCGACCGGCCGCCGGACGGGAGCCGCCCGGACCGCGCCGGCCTTCCGGACGCCTTCGGTGGTCGCCGTCATCGCCGCACCTCCCGCCTGAGCCGACGGATGTTGAACAGCATCACCGGGATCACCAGCAGCAGCAGGAACACCGAGATCGCGCTCGCGACGCCCGGCTGCCCTTCCGAGAAGCCCTTGCGGTACAGCTCCAGCGCCAGCACGTTCGCGTCGTCCTGGGAGGAGCCGGGCGCGATGATGAACACCAGGTCGAACACCTTCAGCACGTTGATCATGAGCGTGACGACGACGACCGCCAGCACCGGCGCCAGCAGCGGCACGGTGACCTTGCGGAACACCTGCCACTCGGAGGCGCCGTCCACCCGGGCCGCCTCCAGCAGCTCCCGGGGCACGCCCGCGAGCCCGGCCGCGATCAGCACCATCGCGAAGCCCGCCCACATCCACACGTACGCCCCGATGATCGCCGGGGTGACCAGCGCCGGGCCGAGCCAGGAGACCCCGTTGTACGGCTCCCGGAAGTTGTCCGCCGGCAGCCGCAGCCGGGCCCCGTCCGCGGCGGCGGGCAGGGTGAACGTGCCGTCGCCGGACGCCGTGGCGGAGGCCACCACCTCGCCGTCCTTGACCGCCTCGATCCGCATCCCGGCGTACCCCACCTCGGACGGGTCCGGGGCGCCGAGCCTGCCGACGCCCTTGCCGCGGGTGAAGTCCTGCCAGGTGGTGCCGGTGACCTTGCCCGGCTCCGGCTTCGCCGCGACGGCCTTCCGCACCCCGTCGGGCAGCTGGTCGGGGGCCACGCCCACCAGCGGCAGGGCGACCGGCTGCCCGGCGCGCACGGCGTCCCTGGTGACGAAGCCCCCGCCGTCCGCCACGAGCGGCGACTTGCGGCCCGGATGCGCCTTGGGGAACGCCGAGGACTGCGCGAACGTGTCGTGCACGCCCGTCCAGACCGCGTTGGCGACCCCCTTGTCCGGGTCCTGGTCGTACACCAGCCGGAAGATGATCCCGGCCGCCAGCATCGAGATCGCCATCGGCATGAAGACGACCAGTTTGAACGCCGTTCCCCAGCGCACCCGTTCGGTCAGCACCGCGAAGACCAGGCCGAGCGCGGTGGCGACCGTCGGCGCGAACACCACCCAGATGACGTTGTTCTTCAGCGCGGTGCGGATGCCGTCGTCGGTGAACAGTGTCTCGTAGTTGTCGAAGCCGGCGAAGCCGTCACCGGAGGTGTTCGCGAAACTCCGGACGACCGAGTACCCGATCGGGTAGACCACGAGCGCGCCGAGCAGCACCAGCGCGGGCAGCAGGAACAGCGCTGCCACGGCCTTGCGGGTGCCGGTCACGCTCTTGCGACCGCGGGGCGCGGCGGGGCCCGGTGCGGCCCCGGCCGCCGCTGCCGACGCCATGCCCGGATCAGCCCCCGTTCCCGTAGGCCGCCGCCGCGTCCCGCTCCAGCTTCGCCTGGGCGCCCGCGACGTCCTTCGGGTTCCTCAGGAAGTCCTGGAGGTCCTTCCACTCGCCCTTGCCGGGCGTGCCGCCGAAGGCCTGCGGGGCCTGGTCGGACATGTCGAAGCGGAAGTCGTCACCGGCCTCGACCAGCGCCTTGGCGATCTTCCGCTGCACCTCGTTCGGGTACGCCGACAGGGGCACGTTCTTGTTCGGGGAGAGGTAACCGCCCAGCCCGGCCTGGATGCCGGCGGCGTCCGGGGAGGCTAGGAAGGTGACCAGGGCCTGCGCCGCCTTCGAGTCCTTCAGGATCACCGCCGCGTCACCGCCGGAGACCACCGGCGCGCTGTCGCCGACCGCCGGGAAGGGGAACACCTTCGCGTCCGTGCCCACCTTCGACTTGGTCTCGCCGATGTTCACCTGCACGAAGTCGCCCTCGTAGACCATGGCCGACTTCGGCTGGTCGCCGCCGGTGAAGGTCTGGGTGACCGACTGCGGGAACTCCGTCTGCAGCGCGCCCTTCTGGCCGCCCGCGAGATAGTCCTTCTTCCCCCACAGCTCGGCGAGGGTGGTCAGCGCCCGCTTGACCGAGGGATCGGTCCACTTGATCTTGTGCTGGGCCAGCTGGTCGTACTTCTCCGGGCCCGCCTGGGACAGATAGATGTTCTCGAACCAGTCGGTCAGCGGCCAGCCGTCCGCGCCGGCCACCGAGAACGGCGTGACCCCGGAGTCGTACACGGCCTGCGAGGCGGTCAGCAGCTCCTGCCAGGTCTTCGGCTCCTTCGCCCCCGCGTTCTCGAAGACCTGGGCGTTGTACCAGATCAGCGACTTGTTGGCGGCCTTGTAGTAGGCGCCGTACTGCTTGCCGTCGACCTTGCCGATGTCCTGCCAGCCCTGGGAGTAGTTCTTCTCCAGCTCCTTGACGGCCTGCGCCCCGAGCGGCTTGGCCCAGCCCTTCTGCACGGCCTGCTTGATGGCACCGGGCTGCGGCAGCAGCGCGACGTCCGGCGGCTGGCCGCCCGCGATCTTCGAACCGAGGAAGTTGATGATCGGGTCCTGCGCGGGCACGAAGGTGACCGACGCGCCGGTGCGCTTCTCGAACTCGGCGAGGACCTTCTTGAAGTTGGCCTGCTCGCCACCGGTCCAGACGGCGGCCACCTCCAGCCTGGCGCCGTCCAGCTTCGGCAGGGTGACGGTGGAACCCGTGGTCGCGCCGGGCTTCTCCCCGGTGCCCTCCTTGTCGTCGTCACCGCTGGAGCAGGCGGAGAGCGCGAGGGCCCCCGCGAGCAGGGCGGCGACCGCGGTGACGGCCCGGTGGGGCCGGAATGTGCTGCTCTTGCTGTGCATCACTTCCCCGTTCGTTCGTTCTTCGTTGAACGCGCGTTGAACGTAAGAACTCTGTCCCGTGCGGTCCGGTGTACGCCGGGCCGCTCCACACGGGCAAGAGCGCCCGGGGTCCGGACCGGCGTATCGTGATCGGCTCGTAACCGGGCACGTATGCAGGGGAGTTCGCGGGGAAAGAGGGCCTAGAGCAGGGACGGGACCTCGGTCGCCGCGACCTCGCGGGCCGCCCGCTCCACCGCGCTCGCCAGCAGGGCCAGGTCGGTCGGGCCGTTGCCCAGCTCCCGTACCGGCCGGCGGGCCGGCGGGTCGCCCACGCGCGCCCAGTCCAGCGGGACCACCGTGGGCCGCTGGGTCGCGGTGCGCGGGATGCGCCCGGTCACCCGGCCGCCCTGGAAGCCCACGGCCGGCCCGTCCGCGTGCGTCAGCCGTCCCCGCCCCGGCGCCGGCTGGTCCGGCCCCGGCTGCGGCGCGTCCAGGACGATCCGCAGGGCCGCCCGGCGGGCCGGCTCGGACTGGGCCGTACGGCCGTCGGACCCGGCCGCCGCGACCAGGTGCACCCCGAGCCGGTCGCCGTCCCGGGCCACCGCCTCCAGCGCCCTGATCACCGAGCCGGCGGCGGGCCGGCCCGGCGAGCCGAGCGCGGGCGAGACCAGGGCGTCCAGGTCGTCCACGACCACCACCAGCCGGGGCAGCGGCGGCGCGGCAGCCGCGCGCTGCCGGGCCGCCGCGCCCGGCCGCAGCCGCAGCGTGGAGCTGGGCGGCGCCTCGATGTCACCGGAGGCCGATCCCACGGCGGAGCCCCGCTGGGCCACCATCCGGCCGGACACCTCCCGCCCCGCGTGCCACCGGGCGAAGTCCGTCCGGCCCAGCAGCTCCGCCCGGCGCTTCAGCTCGGCGCTCAGCGACTGCGCGAACTCCCGCATCCGCACGGGGTCGTTGGCGATCAGGTGGGTGGTCACATGCGGGATGTCCGTGCACACGCGCAGCCCCTCGCCCCGCCCGGCGCCCGTGCCGACGCCGTCCCGGCCGTCGAGCAGCGCCACGGCCAGCCGGTCCGGCCGCTCGGCGGCGGCCAGCGAGGCGACCACGGTCCGCAGCAGCTCGGTACGGCCGCTGCCGGCCGGGCCCTCGACGAGCAGATGCGGACCGTCCGCCACGAGGTCGACGGTGACCGGGCCGCGCGGCCCGGCGCCGAGCACGGCCCGGGCCCGGCCGCCCGGGGAGTCGGTGTCGTCCGCCGCGTCCGCCCAGCGCGCCATCAGCGACGCCGGGGTCGCGCGGGCCAGTCCCAGCTCGTCCAGCAGCCGGGCCGACCGGGGCAGCGGCACGGCCACGCGCGCGTGCGGCTCGCCGTCCGGGCCGTCCGGGCGCAGCGGCGCCAGTGCCCGCGCGAACCGGTCCGCCCAGGCGGCGGAGACGGCGTCCACGGTGCCGTGCGTACCCGGACCGACCGGGCCGCCCGGCCCGACCCGCAGCAGTTGCAGCGCGGTGGCGACGTCCCCGCTGAGCAGCGCGACGGCCCCGCAGTGCCGGAAGGCGGGCGTCACCGCGCAGGCGGCCTCGTACGTCCGCGCCACGGGGGAGACGGGCGAGGCGGGTTCGGTCTCGGCGAGACACAGCAGGTGGATCCCGGCCCGGGGCCCGGCCACGGCCAGCCGGGCGAGGGCGTCCCGCAGGGCGGAACCGCCGGGGTCCCCGTCCACGACGACGATGGTGAACGGTCCCGGGGAGCCGCCGCCGGGGAGGGGGGCGCCGAGCGGACCGTGGCCGGGGAGGCCGGAGGTCCGGGCGGGCGTGCCCTGTGCGGGTACGGATATCCCCGCCGGGCCGGTGACAGCGCTTCGGGCCGGGGCCCCGGCGGGGCCGGAGCCGGCGATCGCCCCGGTGGGTCCGGTCACTGTTCCGGCGGGTACGGCCATGGCCGTGGCGGGTCCGGTCACCGTCCCGGTGGGGCCGGTCGGTGTCCCCGTGAGGCCGGTCACCGTTCCGGCCGGTCCGCCCGGCGTCCCGGCGTGGTCGTCCACCTGGCGCAGCAGTTCCTCGACACGGGCCGCGGCCTGTTCCCGGTCGTACGCCAGCAGCAGCCGGCAGTCCTGGCCGTGGCCCGGCCGGACGTGCGGGAGCCAGCCCAGCCAGGCCCACTCCTCCGTACGGTCCGCCACCGGCCGGGAGTGGTCCGCGCTGATCAGCACGATCTCCAGCAGGTCGGGGGAGTGCAGCGCGGCGAGCTGGGCCAGCACCGCGCGGGCCAGCCCGGACAGCCGGGGGCGCGGACCGGCCAGGCCCAGCGCGCCGGCCTCGCGCAGCGCGGCGGTCACCGGTACGGCGGGCAGGAGCCCCGAGCCGTCCGGCGCGCTCCGGTCGGCCGTGCCGAGCCGCACGGTCAGCGCCTCCGGGTGACCCGGCCCGCGCTCCCACAGCCGGGGCCCCGGACCGAGCACCGTCAGCAGCAGCGCGGCCGGGTCCGGCCAGGTGTCCGGGCGCGGTACGGCACCGGCGGCCGGCCCCCCGTCGGCGGCGGGCCCGGGGACGGTGTCGTACGGCACGGCGCCGCCCGCCTGCTCCCCACGGCCACCGGTCAGCCGCCGGGCCCAGGCCCCGAACCCACGCCGCCGGGTCCCTTGCGGGACGGCGGCCGGCCGGGCGGGGGCACCGGCGTCGCCGGGCATCGGACGGGTCCCCTGCTCCACGTCCACCTGCCCGGGACGGTCGCCGTACGGCGCGTCGGCGTACCCGGGGTGGTCGCCGTACTGCGTGAACGTCGCGCCGGCGGGTCCGGGGAACCCGCCCGGCGGCACGTCCGTGCCCCTGACCGGGGTGCTCTTGCGCCCGCCCGGGTGCGGGTCCTCGCCACCGGGCGCCCCGGCGTACGCCCCTCCAGGCGCCCCGGGGTACGCCGCTCCGGACGGCCCGCCCGGCCCGCCGGCGACTCCGAAGCGGCCCGCGTGGGTGGCGGCACCGCCGGACGCCGCGCCCGGCACACCGGGGCCCGCGCCCCTGCTCTCCACGCTCGGCGCGCCGGCCTGCCCCGGCACCACCGGGGACTGCCCGCGCCGACGGTCCCGGGCCTCCTCATCGGGGACCCGGCCGACGGGGGTGTGGGAGCCGTAGGCGTGATGCGTCTCCCCGGAGGGGAAGGAACGCCGGCCCGCACCTTCCCGCGCCGGCGCCTCCGGGCGCCCGGCCGTCCCGTCACCGCCCACGGCAACCCGTACGCGGCCCTCCCCGTCCGGTACCGCCCGCACGCGTGTCCCCGCCCCGCCCGACGGGGTCACCCGCAGGGCGGACTCCCCGATCCGCAGCAGGCCCCCGGCGGGAACCCGTACCGGACGGTCCGTCACCCGGGTGCCGTCCAGGGACGTGCCGTTCGTGGAGCCGAGGTCGGCGACCGAGACCCGGCCGTCCGCGCCGACGGTGACCGCGCAGTGCAGCCGGGAGACGTCGGGATCGTCCAGCGGCACGTCCGCGTCGGCGGAGCGGCCCACGGTGATCCGTCCGCCGTGCAGCAGATGGACCCCGCCCGCGTCCGGCCCCGCCACCACGTGCAGCTGCGTCGGCGCGGCGTCCAGCTCGGGATGCGGCTCGGGCGCCGCCGGCGCGCCCAGCGACAGCACGGCGCCGTCGACCAGCGGGGGCTCACCGAGCGTGCTCCGGCGCGGATCGAGCCGCTCCGCGCCCGCGTACAGCACCACGGACGCGCCGGCCTCCCGCCCCGCGCCCCCCTCGCTCGCGACCGCCCCGGCCAGCGCCGAGGCCACCGCGCCCAGCTCCGTGCCCACGGGCGCCGTGACCAGCACGTCGCGGCTCACGGAGTGGCCCCGCTGCGGGGGCGGACCGAGCGGGTCTACGACGGTCAGCCGGATCTGCATCGGCGTCAGCGGTCCCTTCTGCGCGGGTCTGCGCGGGCGCGGACTTCCCCCCACCCCACACGAGCACGTCGGCCAGCGGCCGCCGGAACCGTCCCGGCGGACTGCTGGAGGCATCCTCGCACCTGCCGTCGGCAACGCGCCCGGAACCCGATGGCAAGTGATCTTGATTGGTCGGCTCTGCCCCCAAAAGTGCCGGACCCGGACCCCGACGGCGATCAGTTGAGATCGGTCACGTCCGGCCCCGGGCAACCGGAGGACCGCGACCCGCGTCTTTCCGTCGAACCCCGTCCCGCACGCCCCGGGGATGCCCGGGAACGCGTGGGTGGTGCCCCGTAGCACGGCACTACAGTGGGGCGGAACACCGGGACACCGGGCCCCGGGACACCGGGACCGGGCGCACCGGGAGCAAGCGACAGCAACCAGCAGGGAGCGCGTGACGTGCGGCCAGTCGGCAGCAAGTACCTGCTTGAGGAGCCGCTCGGACGCGGCGCCACAGGCACTGTCTGGCGTGCCCGCCAGCGCGAGACGGCGGGCGCGGAGGCCGCCGTGCCCGGGCGGCCGGGGGAAACGGTCGCGATCAAGGTCCTGAAGGAGGAGCTGGCGAGCGACCCGGACATCGTGATGCGCTTCCTGCGCGAGCGCTCCGTGCTGCTCCGGCTCACCCACCCGAACATCGTCCGGGTCCGCGACCTGGTCGTGGAGGGCGATCTGCTGGCCCTGGTCATGGACCTGGTCGACGGCCCCGACCTGCACCGCTACCTGCGCGAGAACGGCCCCCTCACCCCGGTCGGCGCCGCCCTGCTGACCGCGCAGATCGCCGACGCCCTCGCCGCGAGCCACGCCGACGGCGTCGTCCACCGCGACCTGAAGCCCGCCAACGTGCTGCTCATGCAGCAGGGCGGCGAGATGCACCCGATGCTGACCGACTTCGGTATCGCCCGCCTCGCCGACTCCCCGGGCCTGACCCGTACCCACGAGTTCGTCGGCACCCCCGCCTACGTCGCCCCGGAGTCCGCCGAGGGCCGCCCGCAGACCTCCGCCGTGGACGTCTACGGCGCCGGCATCCTGCTGTACGAGCTGGTCACCGGCCGTCCGCCGTTCGCCGGGTCCACCGCCCTGGAGGTGCTGCACCAGCACCTGAGCGCCGAGCCGCGCCGCCCCTCCACCGTCCCGGACCCGCTGTGGACGGTCATAGAGCGCTGCCTGCGCAAGAACCCGGACGAACGGCCCAGCGCCGAGAACCTCGCGCGGGCCCTGCGGGTCGTCGCCGAGGGCGTCGGCGTGCACGCGAACGCCGCGCAGATCGCCGCCGCCGACGGTGTCGGCGCGCTCCTCGCCCCCGACCCGGCCCCGGCCGCCGTCCCGGACGCGCCCGGCGCCGCCGACCCCACCCAGGTGCTGCCGGCGAACGCGCCGACGGGGGCGTACGACCCGAACGCCGCGACCAGCGTGCTGCCGCACACCGACGGCCCGGCCGGCGCCGCCGACCCCACCGCCGTCCTGCCGAGCACGGGCGCCGCGGACCCCACGGCCGTCCTGCCGCCGGTCCCGCCGAACCAGCAGGGGCAGCAGGGGCAGTACGGCCCGCAGGGGCAGCAGCCCGAGCAGCCGCACCCCTGGCAGAACCAGCTGCGCGCCGCCCGCGACCGCAACGAGCAGACGCAGATCCAGTACCTGGACCCGGACGAGGACCCGCTGCGCCGCCGCCCCCAGCGGCAGGTCGCCCCCCGGCCGCAGCAGCAGCCGCGCCCGGCCCCCCAGCCCCGCCCGCAGCAGCCCCAGCCGCGCGGCCGGCAGCGCCCGCAGCAGGCACCGGGCCCCGGCTACCCGCCCCAGCAGCCCCAGCGGTACTCCACGCCCCAGCCGCCGCAGCCCCAGCAGCCGCAGCGGTACGCGCCGCCCGCCCCGCCCGAGCCGCAGCGCCCCGCGCGCGAACCCCGGGCGCCGCGGCAGCGCAGCGCCAACCCGATGAAGATCCCCGGGCTCGGCTGCCTGAAGGGCTGCCTGTTCACGATCGTCATCCTGATCGTCGTCAGCTGGCTGATCTGGGAGCTGACCCCGCTCCAGGACTGGATCGGCACCGGCAAGGGCTACTGGGACCAGCTGAGCGACTGGGTCGGCAAGGTGGGCGGCTGGATCGACGACCTGGGCGGCTCCTCCGGGAACTGACCGTCAGCCGTCCTCCGGGAACCGGCCGTCAGGTTGGAGATTTGTCGACACCTGCCGGGTGATTTCCGCCTCCACGGAGAAGGTTGGCTCCCCGGACGCGTAGTTTTAACGACAACACGCGTCTGTAGGAGCAGTCTTGGCACGGAAGATCGGCAGCCGGTACACCGCGAACCAGATCCTGGGGCGGGGAAGCGCCGGGACGGTGTGGCTGGGCGAGGGACCGGGGGGCCCCGTCGCCATCAAGCTGCTGCGCGAGGACCTCGCCTCCGACCAGGAGCTCGTCGGACGCTTCGTGCAGGAGCGCACCGCGCTGCTCGGCCTGGAGCACCCGCGCATCGTCACGGTGCGGGACCTGGTGGTCGACGGCAACGACCTGGCCCTGGTCATGGACCTGGTGCGCGGCACCGACCTGCGCACCCGGCTGGAGCGGGAGCGGCGGCTCGCCCCCGAGGCGGCCGTCGCGATCGTCGCCGACGTCGCCGACGCGCTGGCCGCGGCCCACGCGGCCGGGGTCGTCCACCGGGACGTCAAGCCCGAGAACGTCCTGCTCGACATGCAGGGCCCGCTCGGACCGGGCGGCGCCCACCCCGCGCTGCTCACCGACTTCGGCGTGGCCAAGCTGATCGACTCGCCCAGGCGGACCCGCGCCACGAAGATCATCGGCACCCCGGACTATCTGGCCCCCGAGATCGTGGAGGGCCTGCCGCCGCGCGCCGCCGTGGACATCTACGCCCTGGCGACGGTCCTGTACGAGCTGCTGGCCGGCTTCACCCCGTTCGGCGGCGGACACCCCGGCGCGGTGCTGCGCCGGCACGTCACCGAGACCGTCGTACCGCTGCCCGGGATCCCCGAGGAGCTGTGGCAGCTGCTCGTGCAGTGCCTGGCCAAGGCCCCCGCCTCCCGGCTGCGCGCCTCGGAGCTCGCGGCGCGGCTGCGCGAGCAGCTGCCCACGCTGGCCGGGCTGCCGCCGCTGGAGGTGGACGAGCCCGGGCCCGCCGAGGACGAGGCCGAGGAGCCCGTTCCGGCGGCCGCCCCGGAGGGCGAGCCGGTACGGCGGCGCGGCGCGGTGTCCCTGGTCCCCGGCGCCCGGCCGGACTCCAACCGGGACACCCACACGTCGATGCGGGTGCCCGCGCCGGACGAGCTGGCCGGCGGCGCCCACGGGACCGCCCGCGCGCCCCGGCCCGCCGGCGCGCCCCGCCCGGGCTCGGCCCGCCACCGGGCCGCGGTGCGGCGGCGCCGGGTGACGCTGGGTGTGGCCGGGGTGCTGGTGGCGGCTGCCGTGGGCGTCGGCGCGTGGTTCGCCTCCGCCGACGGGGAGGACCAGGCACCCCAGGACACGCACAGCACGTCGGCCCCCTGAGACCCGGGGCGGACGCGGCCGGCCGGGCACGGGCACGCCGGGCCCCTGGGGCCCGGGGCGGACGCGGCCCGGCCGAGGACGCTTGCCACAGCCGTTACGCTGGAAGGCGTGGCAGTCGTCGATGTATCCGAAGAGCTGAAGTCCCTCTCCTCGACCATGGAGTCGATCGAGGCCGTCCTGGACCTCGACAAGCTGAGGGCAGATATCGCCGTGCTTGAGGAGCAGGCGGCGGCCCCGTCCCTGTGGGACAACCCGGACGAGGCGCAGAAGATCACCAGCAAGCTCTCCCACCTCCAGGCCGAGGTCAGGAAGGCGGAGGCGCTGCGCGGCCGGATCGACGACCTCGCGGTCCTCTTCGAGATGGCCGAGGAGGAGGACGACCCGGACACCCGAGCCGAGGCCGAGTCCGAGCTGGCCTCGGTGAAGAAGGCGCTGGACGAGATGGAGGTCCGTACCCTCCTGTCCGGCGAGTACGACTCCCGCGAGGCGCTCGTCAACATCCGCGCCGAGGCCGGCGGCGTCGACGCGGCCGACTTCGCCGAGAAGCTCCAGCGCATGTACCTGCGCTGGGCCGAGCAGCGCGGCTACAAGACGGAGCTGATCGAGACGTCGTACGCCGAAGAGGCCGGCATCAAGTCGACCACCTTCGCCGTGCAGGCGCCGTACGCCTACGGCACCCTCTCCGTCGAGCAGGGCACGCACCGCCTGGTGCGCATCTCGCCGTTCGACAACCAGGGCCGCCGCCAGACGTCCTTCGCGGGCGTCGAGGTGCTGCCGGTCGTCGAGCAGTCCGACCACGTCGAGATCGACGAGTCGGACCTGCGGATCGACGTCTACCGCTCCTCCGGCCCCGGCGGCCAGGGCGTCAACACGACCGACTCCGCCGTCCGCATCACCCACCTGCCCACCGGCATCGTGGTCTCCTGCCAGAACGAGCGGTCGCAGATCCAGAACAAGGCCACCGCGATGAACGTCCTCCAGGCCAAGCTGCTGGAGCGGCGCCGCCAGGAGGAGCAGGCCAAGATGGACGCCCTCAAGGGCGACGGCGGCAACTCCTGGGGCAACCAGATGCGTTCGTACGTGCTGCACCCCTACCAGATGGTCAAGGACCTGCGCACCGAGCACGAGGTGGGCAACCCGGAGGCCGTGTTCAACGGCGAGATCGACGGGTTCCTGGAGGCCGGAATTCGCTGGCGCAAGCAGCAGGAGAAGTAACTTTGTCGACATGACAACTGCCGTCCGATGGGCGGCAGTTGTTCTTTTGTCCGGGTTTTACATCACACTCACAGGCTTCAATTCCCCGTAAACGCCACCCCATCGGACAATGCGCCCGCAACGCCCTTGACGTTGCTTTGAAAAATCGGAAGGGTGGGGCGGCGGCATGCGTACTCGCGGGGCGCATGTGAACCGGGGGATCGAGTTGACGCACTCTTCGTCACCAGCTGCCTCCGTCGATCACGGCACGCCCGCCCATGCGCCGCCTCATTGACGAACAGCTACTGGGGGTAGCAACCATATGACGAAGAAGACGCGGATCCGGGTCGCGCGGATAGCCGCCGGCGCCGTGATCGCGGCCGGTGCCTCGCTGACCGCGGCGGGCGCGGCTTCCGCCCTGGACCTCGATGTCCAGGCGGGTCCGATCAGCCTCGGCGTGAGCGGTGTCGGCGCCGACGGCGGGAACACCGACGGGGGCGGCGGCGACTGCCCGGTCGGCATCTGCACCGACGGCGGTACCGACGGCACGGGCGGTGCCGCGGCTGCGGGTGGCGCTGCGGCCTCGGGTGGTGCTGCGGCCTCCGGTGGCGACGCGGCCACGGGTGGTGCTGCGGCCTCCGGCGGCGACGCGGCCACGGGTGGTGCTGCGGCCTCCGGTGGCGACGCGGCCACGGGCGGCGCTGCGGCCACCGGTGGTGACGCCTCCACCAGCGGTGGCGTGACCATCGGCGGTGTCATCGGCGGCGACAGCGGCAACGGCAACTCCGGTGGCAACGGCAACTCGGGCGGCAACGGCAACTCGGGTGGCAACGGCAACGGCGGCAACAGCGGCACCGACGGCGGGAACGGCAACTCCGGCGGCAACGGCGGCAACGGCGGCAACAGCTCCGGCGGCGACAGCGGCACCAGCGGTTCCGTCGACGGCGGCTCGACCGACGGCGGGTCCACCGACGGCGGCACCGGTTCCACGGGTTCCACGGGTTCCACGGGTTCCACCGGTTCCACCGGTTCCACGGGTTCCACCGGCTCCACCGGCGGTTCCACCGACGGCGGCACCGGCACCGGCGGCAACAACACCACGCCCAACGGCGGCGGCAACAACACCGTCCCGCAGGACGCCGGCTCCTCGGCGCTGACCGACACCGGCTCCGACACCGTGGCCCAGGGCGGTGACAAGCAGCTCGCCGAGACCGGTGCCGGTCAGACCGCGTTCCTGCTCGTCGGCGCCGCGACCATGATCGCCGGCGGTATCGGCTTCCGTATGCTGCCGCGCCTGGTCAACGGCCGGGGCGGCGTCGCGGCCTGAGCGTAACACCGCGCTCACGCACCGCACGCGGCACGCACAAGTAAGGGCCTGGAGCCTCGCGCTCCGGGCCCTTACGGCGTTCTCACGCCGTCTGGTGCGCCAGCAGCGCCACCGCGGCGATCAGCACCGCCAGCAGCGCGATCAGCGCCATCGGGTTCAACCCGTTCAGGCCCCCGAAGAAGCCCTCCTGCTGCAGTCGCTCGCGGTTGGCACGGCACACCGGGCACCGGCCCTCGCTCACGGGCGCCGCGCAGTTCGCGCACACCAACCGGTCGTACGTCATGCGCTCGCCCTCCTTGCACCGGCCATCACATGTACAACGCTCACGGGAACGGGAACGTTCCCCGGCGCTCCCGTCGTCCTTCGTCTTCCTTCTTCCACTGTGCCAGGTTCCCGCGGAGCGTGCGCGGGGCCCGCACGCGGGGGGAGGAGGGGGGTACGGACACCGGGAGGTACAAAAACGTACAAGTCTTGCCCAACCTCAACCTGCGCCTGCGCTTGCGCACCCGGTTCGCGTATGGTCACGCTCATCTACCCCCGGCGACCCGTGGTGCATCCGTGATCCGATTCGACAACGTCTCCAAGGTCTACCCCAAGCAGACCCGCCCCGCACTCAGGGATGTCTCCCTGGAGGTGGAGAAGGGCGAGTTCGTCTTCCTCGTGGGGTCCTCCGGCTCCGGAAAGTCCACCTTCCTGCGGCTCATCCTCCGCGAGGAGCGGTGCAGCCACGGCCAGGTGCACGTGCTCGGCAAGGACCTCGCGCGCCTGTCCAACTGGAAGGTGCCGCAGATGCGCCGCCAGCTGGGCACCGTCTTCCAGGACTTCCGGCTGCTGCCGAACAAGACGGTCGCGGAGAACGTGGCCTTCGCCCAGGAGGTGATCGGCAAGTCCCGCGGCGAGATCCGCAAGTCCGTGCCGCAGGTGCTCGACCTCGTCGGGCTCGGCGGCAAGGAGGACCGCAGGCCCGGCGAGCTGTCCGGCGGTGAACAGCAGCGCGTCGCCATCGCGCGCGCGTTCGTCAACCGGCCCAAGCTGCTCATCGCCGACGAGCCCACCGGCAACCTCGACCCGCAGACCTCCGTCGGCATCATGAAGCTGCTCGACCGGATCAACCGGACGGGCACCACCGTCATCATGGCGACGCACGACCAGAACATCGTGGACCAGATGCGCAAGCGCGTCATCGAGCTGGAGAAGGGCCGCCTCGTCCGCGACCAGGCCCGCGGCGTCTACGGCTACCAGCACTGACCGCACCCAGTTCCCGAAAGGCCTGAAGAAGTAGCCATGCGCGCCCAGTTCGTCCTGTCGGAGATCGGTGTCGGTCTCCGCCGCAACCTGACGATGACCTTCGCCGTCATCGTCTCCGTCGCCCTGTCCCTGGCCCTGTTCGGCGGCTCCCTGCTGATGAGCGACCAGGTCAGCACCATGAAGGGCTACTGGTACGACAAGGTCAACGTCTCGATCTTCCTGTGCAACAAGCACGACGCGGAGAACGACGTGAACTGCGCCAAGGGCGCGGTCACCGAGGACCAGAGGAAGCAGATCCTCGCGGACCTCAAGCAGATGCCGGTCGTCGAGAAGGTGACCTACGAGTCCCAGGACGAGGCGTACAAGCACTACAAGGAGCAGTTCGGCAACTCCCCGCTGGCCGGCTCGCTGACGCCGGACCAGATGCAGGAGTCGTACCGGATCAAGCTCAAGGACCCGCAGAAGTACCAGGTGATCGCGAGCGCGTTCAACGGGCGGGACGGCGTGCAGTCGGTGCAGGACCAGAAGGGCATCCTGGACAACCTCTTCCAGCTGCTGAACCTGATGAACCGGGGCGCGCTCGGCGTGATGGCGATGATGCTGATCGTCGCCCTGCTGCTGATCGTCAACACCGTGCGCGTCTCGGCGTTCAGCCGCCGGCGCGAGACCGGCATCATGCGCCTGGTCGGCGCCTCGGGCTTCTACATCCAGGCGCCGTTCATCGCCGAGGCCGCGGTCGCCGGACTCATCGGCGGCGGCCTGGCCTGCGTGGCCCTCGTGCTCGGCCGGTACTTCACCATCGACCACGGCATGGACCTCTCCCACAAGCTGACCCTCATCAACTTCGTGGGCTGGGACGCGGTGTTGACCAAGCTGCCGCTGATCCTGGCGACCAGCGTGCTGATGCCGTCTCTTGCGGCGTTCTTCGCGCTGCGCAAGTACTTGAAGGTGTGACGCACACCAAGAAGGGCCGTACGGGCAACCGCCCGTGCGGCCCTTCGCGTTGTCCTAGACTCACCGCCATGTCAGGCCGCGATCCCCTCTGTAGTCCCCGCCGCGTCCGCCGCGGCGCCGCCCTGACACTGGTCTTCGCCGGGGTGCTGGGGGCCGGTGCCGCCACCGGCGCCTTCCCGGGGCCCGGCGCCCCCCAGCGCAGAGCCGTCGCCGCACCGGTGGACCCGGCCGGCCGGCCCGAGGCCGTGCGGGAGGCCGCCGCCGCGGCGATGGCCGCCGGCAAGTCCCCGACGGAGGCCGCCGAACGGGCCGTCAGCCGCAGCGGCGACCGCTGGGCCGCGGTGTACTCCGAGGGCGAGTACGAGGAGTTCCAGGACGCGCTCGACGGCCGCTACACCGGCGTCGGCCTGTGGGCGCGGCAGGAACCGGACGGCCGGATCGAGGTCACCCGCGTGCGGCCCGGCTCGCCCGCCGCCGACGCCGGGATCCGGGCCGGCGACCGGCTGCGCAGCGTCGACGGCCATCGCACCGACGGCCGGCCGGTCACCGAGGTGATCGCCCTGCTGCGCGGCGACGCGCGCGGCGACGGCACGGCGGGCGCCGCGGCCGGTACGACGGTCACGCTCGGCCTGGAGCGGGGCACGCGCGCGTGGACGAGGACCCTGCGCCGGGCCAGGCTGTCCACCGACCCCGTGACCGTGCGCCGGCTGCCCGGCGCGGTCACCGCCGTGAAGGTCTCCGCGTTCACCAAGGGCTCCGCCGACGCGGTCCGCGCGGCCCTGCGCGCCGCCCCCGCCGACGGCCGCACCATCCTCGACCTGCGCGGCAACTCCGGCGGCCTGGTCACCGAGGCCGTGGCCACCGCCTCCGCCTTCCTGGACGGCGGCCTGGTCGCCACCTACGACGTCGACGGCGCCCAGCGCGCCCTGCACGCCGACCCGGGCGGCGACACCGCCCGGCCCCTGGTCGTCCTCGTCGACGGCGGCACCATGAGCGCGGCCGAACTGCTCACCGGCGCCCTCCAGGACCGGGGGCGCGCGGTGGTGATCGGGTCGCGCACCTTCGGCAAGGGCTCCGTCCAGATGCCGGTGAAGCTGCCCGACGGCTCGGTGGCCGAGCTGACCGTCGGCCACTACCGCACCCCGTCCGGGCACACCGTCGACGGCCGGGGCATCACCCCCGACCTGGAGGCGGGCCCGGAGCAGGCCCTGTCACGGGCCCGTACGGTGCTCACCGGGCTGGGCGACCCGTCGTAGCCACGCCGCGCACTCCCTCGTAAACGGCTGTACTCACCACCCCTGTGTGGTGCGAAAATGGGCGGCACTATGAGCAAGGGAATGTACGTACCCAAGGAGTCCCAGCCCAAGCAGGGCGGCGGGGCCGCCAAGGCCAGGGACGGCGAGAAGGGCGGCAAGCGCAAGATCGTCGCCCAGAACAAGAAGGCCCGGCACGACTACGCGATCATCGACACCTTCGAGGCCGGGCTCGTGCTCATGGGCACGGAGGTCAAGTCGCTGCGCGAGGGCCGGACCTCGCTGACCGACGGCTTCGTCCAGATCGACCGGGGCGAGGCGTGGCTGCACAACGCCCACATCCCCGAGTATCACCAGGGCAGCTGGACCAACCACTCCGCGCGCCGCAAGCGCAAGCTGCTCCTGCACCGCGCGGAGATCGACAAGCTGGAGTCGAAGTCCCAGGAGACGGGACACACCATCGTGCCCCTCGCCATCTACTTCAAGGACGGCCGGGCGAAGGCGGAGATCGCTCTCGCGCGGGGCAAGAAGGAGTACGACAAGCGGCAGACGCTGCGCGAGCAGCAGGACCGGCGCGAGGCGGCCCGGGCGATCGCGGCGGCGAAGCGCCGGCAGCGCGGCGCCTAGCCGGCCGGCCCACGGGGACCGGCCCTCCGACGGGAATAGGCTGGCATCGGCCCGCGTTGTTCCCGTACGATGGCACCTGCACCTCACAGTGGGTGCGCACCTTGAGAAATCAACATGGGGATGATCGGTTTCGACAGCGGCTGTCGAAGCAGGGGAAGCGTGTCGAGGAAGCGGCAATGATCTCGTAAACCATATGTCGCAAAAAATAATCGCCAACACCAAGCGCGATTCCTTCGCCCTCGCTGCCTAAGTAGCGACTTGCGAAGTGTCAGCCCGGGGCTGTTCCCGACCCGGATCCTGGCATCAGCTAGGGAACTAAACCTCTAGACCCGGTCACGGGGTGTAGAGGGAAATCAAACAGTGACTGAGCCCGTCGGAGACTTGTCCGCGTGATCTCCGGGGCCGAGAAAATCGCAGCGGACTGCACACGGAGAAGCCCTGATTCCGCACCGTTGGACGCGGGTTCGATTCCCGCCATCTCCACGAGGCCCCTCAGGGGGCCGACCCCATGTGGGCCAAGGCCCCGTCACCCCTGGTGGCGGGGCCTTCGCCATGCCCCCTCCCGTCCGCCCGCCCCGCCGACGAGCAGGGCCAGGACGGCCGCCGCGGCCGGTACGGCGAACGCGGTGACGGGGGAGAGGCGCTCGGCCGCCCAGCCGCCCGTCGCCGAGCCGCAGGCGATCCCGGCGAGCAGTCCGGTCACCATCAGGCTCATGCCCTCGTTCAGCCGGTCGGCCGGGGTGCGCCGCTGCACCAGCGCCATCGCCGTGACCATGGTCGGCGCGGTCGCCATGCCCGCGACCAGCAGCGCGCCGGCGAGCACCACGAGCGACCCGGTGCCGGCCGCCGCCCAGGGCAGCGTCATCAAGGCGGCCATCGCCGCCAGGCACCGCACGAGCCGGGGCCCGGCCGGACCGGACGTCCCGTACGCCCCGTAGGCCAGCCCGGCCGCGCACGAGCCCGCCGCCTGGAGCGCGAGCACCGCCCCCGCCGCCGCGCGATGTCCCTGCGCGTCGGCGTAGGCGATCGTGACGACCTCCATGGAACCGAACACGGCTCCGGTCGCGGTGAAACAGACCAGCAGTGCCGGGATGCCAGGACTGCGCAGCGGTGACGGCGCCTGGGACCGGGCCGTCGGCGGCGGCTCGGTCGCCCGCTGGGCGGTGAACAGCAGCATCCCGGCGAGCAGCAGCACCGCCCCCGTGAGCGTGCCCGCCTCCGGGAAGAACGTCCCGGTCAGGAAGGAGGCGAGGACCGGCCCGAGCATGAAGCACAGCTCGTCCGCGGCCTGCTCGAACGCGTTCGCCGTGTGCAGCGCGCCGGGATCGTCCCGCAGCAGATGGGCCCAGCGGGCGCGGGAGAGACCGCCGGTGTTCGGGGTGGTCGCGGTGGCGGCGTAGGCGGCGAAGAGGGTCCAGTCGGGGGCGTCGTGGTGGACGCACAGCAGCAGCGCGAGGCTGCCGAGCACGGAGACGACCGTGGCCGGCAGCGCGATCCGGGCCTGCCCGTGCCGGTCCACCAGCCGGGCGACGAAGGGCCCGGCCACCGCGGTCGCCGCGAGCCCGGTCGCGGTGACCGCACCGGCGAGGGCGTACGAGCCCCGGGAACCGGCGATCATCACGACCGCGCTCACGCTGAACATGCCCATGGGAAGGCGGGCGAGGAGATTGCCGGCGGTGAAGGCACGGGCGCCGGGGAGCGCGAACAGCCGCCGGTAGGCGGAGAGTCGGGTCGTTCTCTTCCGTACCGGGCGGTCCCGGGAGGTCGGTTGAGGCATGCCCCCACGGTCGCCCGGGGCGGATCACCGGGTCCAACACCTGTACGACGCCGATTGACGCACCCGCGTTGTAGATTCGCTCCGTGCCCGCATCCCTGGACCCGCGCCTGCTGCGCGCCTTCGTCGCCGTGGCGGAGGACCTGCACTTCACCCGGGCCGCGGCCCGCCTCTACGTCGCCCAGCAGGCGCTCAGCCGCGATGTACGGCGCCTGGAGCGGGAGTTGGGCGCGGAGCTGTTCGTCCGCACCACCCGGCAGGTCACCCTCACCCCCGACGGCGAGCGCCTGCTGCCGCACGCGCGCCGGGTGCTCGCCGCCCAGGACGACCTGCTCGCCGCGTTCGCGGCCGGGCAGGCCCGCCCCCTGCTGGTCGACCTGAACTCGCCGGGCCTGGCCACCGGCCGCCGGGTGCTGTATCGGGCCCGCGAACTCGCCCCCGACTGCGAGCTGATGGCCCGCTACGAGAGCGGGCTCACCGGAGCCGCCGCCGATCTGCTGGCCGGCCGCCTGGACGTCTCCTTCGGCCGCTTCGCCGGACTCGACCCGGCGCTCCGCTCCGGCCTCGCGCAGCAGCCGGTGCGGTACGAGCCGATGGCCGTCGTCCTGCCCGAGGACCATCCGCTGGCATCCCTGCCCGAGGTCCCGGTGTCCGCGCTCGCCGGGGAGACGGTGTACGCCGGCGCGGGCAACCCGCGCACCCGGGAGTGGACCGACCTGGCCCTGCGCCTGTTCGAGGGCCGGGGCATCCGGCTCGCGCCGCCGCTGCCGATGGCCGTCGGCGACGAGGAGTTCGCCCGCGTCATGGCGAAGACCGGGAACCCGGTCCTGGCGGTGGTGGACTTCCCGCCCATGCCCGGCGCGGTCCGCCGGCCCCTCGTGGCCCCCGTCCCGCTGTCCCCCGTCTCCCTGGTCTGGCGCAAGGGCCTGGTCCACCCCGGCCTGACGGCCCTGAGACACGCGGCGCGGCGGACCGCCCGGTCGGAGGGCTGGCTGCGCCGCCCGGCCGACGCGTGGCTCCCGGCGGAGGACGAGGAGACCATGGAGGCGGCCGGCATCACGCCGGATGGGCGACCGCGTCCCGCTGCAACTGGACGGCCGCGAGCAGGCTCAGGTCCGGCTCGGCCTGGCGCAGCGCCTTGATCGCGGCGACCGAGCCGACGTCCCCGGCGAACCCGACCCCGGCGAGCCGCTTGCGTACCCACGCGGCCCGCAACGGCCCCTCGTCCGCCCCGGCGACACCCCCGACCACGGCGAGGGCCCGCTCCAGCCCGGCCCGCTCCCGCTCCGGGGCCCCGTCCAGCACCTCCCGCAACGCCTCCAGCACGACGTCCGAGTCCCGGATGACGAGCACACAGTCCTGCTTCTTGCCGAATCCCACGAGTCCCTTCACATGGATCATGGTGAATCGCCCGGCCCGCCCCCTCCAAACCACTTGAGCAGATCCAGAGGGTCGGCCCGATCTCCGCGACGCCGGGCAGGGACAGCTGCCGATGGCGTGGTCGGGGGAGCAGGTCACGACGGCCAGGGACAGGGAGGCCGGGCGCTCCGGACAGGCGCCGAGGGATACGTCACCGCCGGAGCGCAGCCGTTCGGCGGCGGACCCGTGTGGTTCGAGGTGGGCGGGAACCGCAAGGACAGGTCTGGCCCCCTCACCGGCCACCCCCCGCCCGAGTGAGAGCAACGTTCCCTTCCGGTCACCCGCTGCCACAGTGCGGAAACGCGTCCTTTCTACCTTCGGACCGAGTCAACCGAGTCAGTGGTCGGCAGACCGAGCAGCCGGAGCATCGTGGAGGCGTGATGACAGCCCCAGCCCCAACCCGTCGTGGCCGCTGGATCGAGCGCTGGGATCCGGAGGACGAGGCGTTCTGGAACGCGACCGGAGAGCGGATCGCCCGCCGGAACCTGTGGTTCTCCATGCTGTCGGAGCACATCGGGTTCTCGGTGTGGACCCTGTGGTCCGTGCTGGTGCTGTTCATGGGCCCCGAGTACGGGCTGACCCCCGCCGACAAGTTCCTGCTGACCTCGGTGGTGACGCTGGTCGGCGCGGTCGTCCGGGTGCCGTACACCTTCGCCGTGGCCGTCTTCGGCGGCCGGAACTGGACGGTGATCTCGGCGAGTCTGCTGCTCGTCCCGACCATCGCCGCGTTCACGGTGATGAAGCCGGGCACGTCCTTCTCCACCTTCCTCCTGGTGGGCCTGCTGGCCGGTATCGGCGGTGGCAACTTCGCCTCCTCCATGACCAACATCAACGCCTTCTTCCCCCTGCGGAAGAAGGGGTGGGCGCTCGGGCTCAACGCGGGCGGCGGCAACATCGGCGTCCCCGTCATCCAGCTCATCGCGCTCGCCATCATCGGCGCGAGCGGCGGTCCGCGCGTACTGCTCGGCATCTACATCCCGCTGATCGTCGTGGCCGCCGTGCTCGCCGCGCTGTTCATGGACAACCTGGCCTCGGTGAAGAACGACACCGGCGCGGCCAAGGACGCGGCCCGCGACGGCCACACCTGGATCATGGCCTTCCTCTACGTCGGCACCTTCGGCTCCTTCATCGGCTACAGCTTCGCCTTCGGCCAGGTGCTGACGAACCAGTTCGGCCGGACCCCGCTCCAGGCGGCCTACCTCACCTTCATCGGCCCGCTGCTCGGCTCCCTGATCCGCCCGGTCGGCGGCTGGCTCGCCGACCGCTACGGCGGCGCCCGCATCACCCTGTGGAACTACGTGGGCATGGCCGCCGCCACCGCCGTACTGATCGGGGCCGGCATGCGCAAGTCGCTGCCGCTGTTCGTGTCCGTCTTCGTCGTGCTGTTCGTGCTCAGCGGCCTCGGCAACGGATCGACGTACAAGATGATCCCCGGCATCTTCCAGGCCAAGGCCCTGGCCCGGGGGCTCGAGGGCGAGGCGGCCGTCGCCCACGGCCGGCGGCTGTCCGGCGCGGCCATGGGGCTGATCGGCGCGGTCGGCGCGCTCGGCGGGGTCGGCATCAACCTGGCCTTCCGCCAGTCCTTCCTCTCCTACGGTTCCGGGACCGGCGCCTTCGTCGCGTTCCTCGGCTTCTACGCTGTCTGCTTCGTGGTCACCTGGGCCGTATACCTTCGCCGTCCGATCGGGAGGATTCCGGCCAAGGCGTCCGCATCCGAGGAGAAGGCCCAGCTCAGCTATGCCGAGGTGTGACGTAACACCGGCGACATCGAGCCGAACCGAGCCTGTCACGCAGTGTTGACAGGCTCGTCCGGCGCGCCGGTCAGCTAGGAGAGCCCATGTACGACGAAGAGCAGCAACCCGAGCACGGACCCCTCGCCGGGTTCACCGTGGGCGTCACCGCCGCGCGCCGGGCCGAGGAACTGGGCGCCCTGCTCCAGCGGCGCGGCGCCACCGTCCTGCACGCCCCCGCGCTGCGGATCGTGCCGCTCGCCGACGACAGCGAACTGCTCGCCGCCACGAAGGAGATCATCGACCGGGTACCGGACGTCGTCGTGGCCACGACCGCCATCGGCTTCCGGGGCTGGGTCGAGGCCGCGGACGGCTGGGGACTCGGCGAACAGCTGGTGGGCCGGCTGCGCGGGGTACGGCTGCTGGCCCGCGGCCCGAAGGTCAAGGGCGCGATCCGGGCGGCGGGCCTCACCGAGGAGTGGTCGCCGTCCTCGGAGTCCCTGGCCGAGGTGCTCGACCGGCTCCTGGAGGAGGGCGTCGACGGCAGCCGCGTCGCCGTACAGCTGCACGGCGAGCCCCTTCCCGGCTTCGTGGAGGCGCTGCGGGCCGCCGGGGCGGAGGTGCTCCCGGTGCCCGTGTACCGCTGGATGCCCCCGGAGGACACCGGCCCGCTGGACCGCCTGCTGGACACGGCCGTCGGCCGCGGCCTGGACGCCCTCACCTTCACCAGCGCCCCCGCCGCCGCCTCCCTGCTCTCCCGCGCGGAGGAGCGCGGCCTGCTGGGCGAGCTGCTGTCGGCGCTGGCCCACGACGTCCTGCCCGCCTGCGTCGGCCCGGTCACCGCGCTGCCCCTCCAGGCCCACGGGGTGGACACGGTCCAGCCGGAACGCTTCCGCCTCGGCCCCCTGGTGCAGCTGCTCTGCCAGGAACTCCCGGCCCGCGCCCGCGCGTTGCCCGTCGCCGGGCACCGGGTGGAGATCCGTGGCCACGCGGTCCTGGTCGACGGCGCGCTCAAGCCGGTCCCGCCGGCCGGCATGTCCCTGCTGCGCGCCCTGGCCCGCCGCCCCGGCTGGGTGGTCCCCCGCGCGGACCTGCTCAAGGCCCTGCCCGGCGCGGGCCGCGACGAACACGCCGTGGAAACGGCGATGGCCCGCCTGCGCACGGCCCTCGGCGCGCCGAAGCTGATCCAGACGGTGGTGAAACGGGGCTACCGGCTGGCCCTCGACCCGGCGGCGGACACCAAGTACGCGGACGCGTAGGGCGATCGGCCTCACCACACCGCCTTCGGGGCCCGGCGCGGAGTTCCACCAGGGGGTGCGGAGCCCTGGACCGTGGCGGGCGCCCCGTTCCCCGCGCGAGGGCTTCCGGCCCCACCCCCCGCCAGGCACTGTGGAGAAGGCGGGACGCGATGGTCCCGTATGCCGTCCGCGCGCGGGGGCGTACGCCTGTGCGCGGTTTCTGCCTAGGCGGTGACTGGCACATGGCACTCGGTGGAGGCACGCCCGCGTACCCGCTGCGGTTCGATGCCGGACGGGTGTGCCTGGACCTGCTCGCCACCCGGCATCCGGGCGAACGCCTGGACGGGGTGGGCGCGTTGTGCGCGTGGATCACCGGTGCCGGGCTGGTGCCGGACGGGACGCCGCTCGGGCACGCGGACGTCTCCTGGCCGGTCGCCTTCCGGGAACTGCGGGACGATGTCGGGCACTTGGTGCGCGCGCTGCTGCGTGGTGAGGCGGCCGGGTACGGGGGTGCGCTCGCCCGGGTCAACGGCGCCGCCCGGGCCGTGCCGCCCGCGCCCGTCGCCGTACCCGGGGACGACGGGTGCCTGGTGCGGGAGTTGGCGGGGCCGCCCGGGTGTGCCGGGCTGCTCGCCGTCGTCGCCCGGGACGCCGTGGAGCTGCTCACCGATCCCGCCGCGCGTGCCTCGCTGCGGCAGTGCGCGGGGGAGGACTGCCCCCTCGTGTACCTCGACACCTCCCGGGGGCGGCGCCGGCGCTGGTGCTCCAGCGAGGTGTGCGGCAACCGGGAACGGGTCGCCCGCCACCGGCGGCGGACCGCGCCCGCCCGCGCCTGACGCACGAACACCGGGCCGGTCCCCGGCACAGGGCCACCCGATGCCGGGACACGCACGGCCACCGCGCCCGGCCGTGTCGCCCGGGTGAAGATCCCGAGGTGGAAATGTGCGGGCATGTCCCGTTCGGCGGCTCGCCGTTGGGAAATCCGCGCCTCCGGTTTGAACACCCCGCCGCCCCGCTGCGTACGGGTGGGCGAGCGACCGACTGGGGGAACCCCCGGACACCGGAGGTGGGCGTGCGCAAGGATGCGGCCGTGGCCAAGGACCGTGGAACGAGGGCCCGACATCGCATGTCCGCACACCCCGCGGAACCCCGCGTGCCCGCACCGTCCGCGGAGCCGGACGAGGAGCTGGTGCGCGCGCTGTACCGGGAGCACGCCGGTCCGCTGCTCGCCTACGTCCTGCGGCTGGTCGCCGGTGACCGGCAGCGCGCCGAGGACGTCGTGCAGGAAACGCTCATCCGTGCCTGGAAGAACGCCGGTCAGCTCAATCGGGCGACCGGTTCGGTACGCCCCTGGCTGGTGACGGTCGCGCGCCGCATCGTCATCGACGGCCACCGCAGCCGGCAGGCCCGGCCGCAGGAGGTCGATCCGTCGCCGCTGGAGGTCATCCCCGCGGAGGACGAGATCGACAAGGCGCTGTGGCTGATGACGCTGTCGGACGCGCTCGACGACCTGACCCCGGCCCACCGGGAGGTCCTCGTCGAGACGTACTTCAAGGGGCGTACCGTCAATGAGGCGGCCCAGACCCTGGGCATACCCAGCGGAACCGTCCGGTCCAGGGTGTTCTACGCCCTGCGGTCGATGAAGCTGGCACTGGAGGAGCGGGGGGTGACGGCGTGATGAGCAGCGGGTACGCGGGAGAGCGGGGATTCGGACCGGGTGGTCCGGGTATGTCTGGGCCCATGAACCCCAGCCAGGGATCCTCGCCGCCGAGCGAACACGAGACCGTGGGCGCCTACGCCCTCGGGATCCTCGACGACGCCGAGGCAACCGCTTTCGAGGCGCACCTCGCCGGCTGCGAGTGGTGCGCCCGGCAACTGGACGAGCTGGCCGGGATGGAGCCGATGCTCGCCGCGCTGGCCGACCTCCCGGGCTCCGGCGGTACGCCCGCGATCGGCGAGTCGCTGGCCGCCCGGCCCGGCCCCCGGCTGGTGGAGAAGCTGGTGGACGAGGTCGCCGAGCAGCGCGCCCGCAAGCGCCGCCGCGGTTTCTACATGATCGCCGCCGCGGCGGCGCTGGTCGTCGCGGGCCCGCTGGCCGCGGTCGCGGCCGGCGGCGGCTCGGACGACAGCGGGCAGGTCGCCGCGCCGCCGGCCCAGTCCGCGTTCCGCACCATGTCCGACCGGAAGTCCGCCACGGACGCCTCGACGCACGTCAGCGCGACCGTCGCCCTGACCGGCAAGGACTGGGGCACCCAGGCGGTGCTGGAGCTGAAGAACGTCAAGGGGCCGCTGAAGTGCTCCCTGGTGCTCGTCGCCAAGAACGGCCAGCGCGTGACCATGTCGTCGTGGACGGTGCCCGACCGGGGGTACGGCCTCCCGGACGCGGAGAGCGAGAACGCGAAGAAACCGCTCTACATCGGCGGGGCGGCGGCCTTCCGGCCCGACGAGATCGACCACTTCGAGGTGGTGACGTTCGAGGGGAGGAAGCTGGTGGAGGTCGACGCGTAGCCCGGGCGCGCCCCGGGTGACCGCCCCGTAGCTTTGACCGGCCCCCTTCGCGTACGGTTGACGGCTGCCCAGCACGTCAGAAGGGGGCCAGGTGGCCGCTCAGGTTCAGCAGTCCGCGGTCGGCTCGGTACACGAGGGACACGATTCCGTCCGTGACCGGGAGATCAGCGTCGAACAGGAACACCTGGACCGGGTGTACCGGCGGCTCGAGGAGAAGATCCACGAGGCCGAGTTCCTGATGCACGACGCGGCCCAGCGCGGCCAGGTCGGCACCCCGGGCGCGCTCGCCGAACGGGACGCCCAGGTCTTCCGGGCCGGTGTCCATCTCAACCGGCTGAACAACGAGTTCGAGGACTTCCTGTTCGGCCGGATCGACCTGCTGCTCGGCAAGGACGGCAAGAAGGGGCCCGACGGCGCCTACACGGCCGTCGAGCCCGCCGAGGGCGCCGTGCGCGAGGACAACACCGCCGACATCGCCGAAACGCTGCACATCGGCCGTATCGGCGTCCTCGACGAGGACTACTCCCCGCTGGTCATCGACTGGCGGGCGCCGGCCGCCGCGCCCTTCTACCGGGCCACGCCGGTGGAACCGGGACGGGTGGTGCGGCGCCGGGTCATCCGCTCCAAGGGGCGCCGGGTGCTCGGCGTCGAGGACGACCTGATGCGGCCGGAGCTGACCGCCTACCTGGACGGCCGGGAGCTGCCCGTCATCGGCGACGGCGCCCTGATGGCCGCCCTCGGCCAGGCCCGTGGCCACACGATGCGGGACATCGTCTCCTCCATCCAGGCCGAGCAGGACCTGGTCATCCGGGCCCCCGCCGCCTCCATCACCTACGTGGAGGGCGGACCGGGCACCGGGAAGACCGCCGTCGCCCTGCACCGCGCCGCCTACCTGCTCTACCAGGACCGCAGACGCTACGCGGGCGGCATCCTGATCGTCTCCCCGACCCCGCTGCTGGTCGCCTACACCGAGGGCGTGCTGCCCTCGCTCGGCGAGGAGGGCCAGGTCGCCATCCGCGCCATCGGCTCCCTGGTCGACGGCGCGGAGGCCACCGTCTACGACTCCCCGTCCGTGGCCCGCGCCAAGGGCTCCTCCCGGATGCTGAAGGTGCTGCGCAAGGCCGCCCGGGGCGCCCTGGAGCTGGGCCCGGCAGCCCCGGCCGACGCCGAGGACGACGAGGGCCGGCCCGGCGACGGTCCGCCCTCCAGGCTGCGCGTCGTGGCCTTCGGGCGCCGGCTCGAACTGGAGGCCGACGAGCTGGAACGTATCCGCCGTACCGCGCTCACCGGCACCGCCCCGGTCAACCTGCTCCGCCCGCGCGCCCGCAAGCTGCTGCTGGACGCCCTGTGGGCCCGCTCCGGCGCCGCCGGCCGGCACACCGACCCGGAGCTGGCCGCCGAGCTGCGCTCCTCCTTCGACGAGGACGTCACGAGCGAGGACTCCTTCCTGGCGTTCCTCGACGCCTGGTGGCCCGAGCTGACCCCGAAGGCCGTGCTCGCCGCGATGGCCGACGAGAAGCGGCTCGGCCGCTGGGCCCGCCGCGTGCTCAACCCCGGCGAGGTCCGCAAGGTCGCCCGCTCGCTCAGGCGGGACGGCCTGTCCGTGCACGACATCGCCCTGCTCGACGAGCTCCAGGCGATCCTCGGCGCCCCGGCCCGCCCCCGGAAGAAGCGCGAACTCGATCCGCTGGACCAGCTCACCGGCCTGGAGGAGCTGATGCCGGTGCGCGAGGAGACCCAGCGCGAGCGGGCCGAGCGGCTGGCGCAGGAGCGCACCGAGTACGCGCACGTCATCGTGGACGAGGCGCAGGACCTGACGCCGATGCAGTGGCGCATGGTCGGCCGCCGCGGCCGGCAGGCCACCTGGACGGTCGTCGGGGACCCGGCGCAGTCCTCCTGGTCCGACCCGGACGAGGCGGCCGAGGCCCGCGACGAGGCGCTGGGCACCCGGCCCCGGCGCCGCTTCCAGCTCACCGTGAACTACCGCAACCCGGCCGAGATCGCCGAGCTGGCCGCGAAGGTGCTCGCGCTCGCCATGCCCGGCGCCGAGTCACCCACCGCCGTGCGGTCGACCGGGGTGCGGCCGCGCTTCACCGTCGTGGCGGACTCCCTGGAGCGGACGGTGCGCGCGGAGGCCGAGCGGCTGCTGGGCCTGGTGGACGGCACGGTCGGCGTGGTGGTGGCGATGGGCCGGCGCGAGGAGGCCCGGCGCTGGCTGGCCGGGCTGGGCGACCGGGTGGTGGCCCTCGGCAGCCTGGAGGCCAAGGGGCTGGAGTACGACGCGACGGTCGTCGTCTCCCCCGCGGAGATCGCCGACGAGTCCCCGGCCGGCCTGCGGGTGCTGTACGTGGCGCTGACCCGGGCCACCCAGCAGCTGACGGTGGTCTCGGGCCAGCGGGACGAGCCGGACGCGGCCGGGGTGCCGGACCTGCTCAGGGACTGACGGGCGGGGGAGCGGTCCCGCTCGGGGACCGATTTGAAGCAATCCCGCGCAGGGGGAATGGCCCTGGGCGAGGGTTTGTTAGCCTTGGTGTGGCACCGGCCCGATCCAAGCCCCCGGGCCCAACCTTCGTCGCTACGAGCGACCACTTGCCGCGAGGCGAGCATGGCGGGTCGGTGTCACAAGCGTGGGAGGCCCACGTCACGGATGTGACGTGGGCCTCTTTCTTTGCCCCGGTGGCCTCTTTCCACGTCCGATCATTTCTCGTATGGTGGAAGTAGTTTTCCGAAACCACGATCCCGCAGGGAACGTCGCGTGAACAAAACGTCCGCAACCCAGGGCGACTACCACGTACTGAGTGGTAGGTGCGACGATCGGACGGCACAACTCGCGACACGGTGAAAGCAGAGGAAGTCGGCCATGGCAACGGCGCCCAGCGTCTCCTACTCGATGACGATCCGGCTGGAGGTGCCCGCGAGCGGAACGGCCGTCTCGCAGCTCACCACCGCCGTGGAGTCCTCCGGAGGCTCGGTGACCGGCCTCGACGTCACCGCGTCCGGCCACGAGAAGCTCCGTATCGACGTCACCATCGCGGCCACCTCCACGGCCCACGCCGAGGAGATCGTCGAGAAGCTGCGCGGCATCGAGGGCGTCACGCTCGGGAAGGTCTCCGACCGTACGTTCCTGATGCACCTCGGCGGCAAGATCGAGATGGCGTCGAAGCACCCCATCCGCAACCGTGACGACCTCTCCATGGTCTACACGCCCGGCGTGGCCCGCGTCTGCATGGCCATCGCCGAGAACCCCGAGGACGCCCGCCGCCTCACCATCAAGCGCAACTCCGTTGCGGTCGTGACGGACGGCTCCGCCGTGCTGGGCCTCGGCAACATCGGCCCCAAGGCCGCGCTGCCCGTCATGGAGGGCAAGGCGGCCCTCTTCAAGCGGTTCGCCGGTATCGACGCCTGGCCGATCTGCCTGGACACCCAGGACACCGACGCGATCGTGGAGATCGTCAAGGCGATCGCCCCGGGCTTCGCCGGCATCAACCTGGAGGACATCTCCGCGCCGCGCTGCTTCGAGATCGAGGCCCGGCTGCGCGAGGCCCTGGACATCCCGGTCTTCCACGACGACCAGCACGGCACCGCCATCGTCGTGCTCGCCGCCCTGACCAACGCGCTGCGCGTGACGGACAAGGCGATCCAGAACATCCGGGTCGTCATGTCCGGCGCCGGCGCGGCCGGTACGGCCATCCTCAAGCTGCTGCTGGCGGCCGGCGTGAAGAACGCCGTCGTCGCGGACATCCACGGTGTCGTGCACGCCGGCCGCGAGGACCTGGTGAACGCCCCGGCCGACTCGCCGCTGCGCTGGATCGCCGACAACACCAACCCCGAGGGCCTCACCGGCACCCTGAAGGAGGCCGTGCGCGGCGCCGACGTCTTCATCGGCGTCTCCGCCCCGAACGTCCTGGACGGCTCCGACGTGGCCGCCATGGCCGAGGGTGCCATCGTGTTCGCGCTCGCGAACCCCGACCCCGAGGTGGACCCGGCGATCGCCCGGCAGACGGCGGCCGTCGTGGCCACCGGCCGCTCCGACTTCCCGAACCAGATCAACAACGTGCTGGTCTTCCCGGGCGTCTTCCGCGGCCTGCTGGACGCGCAGTCCCGCACCGTCAACACCGAGATGATGCTCGCCGCCGCCAAGGCCCTGGCCGACGTGGTCAGCGAGGACGAGCTGAACCCGAACTACATCGTCCCCAGCGTCTTCAACGACAAGGTCGCGGGCGCCGTGGCCGGGGCGGTCCGGGAGGCCGCCAAGGCGGCCGGCGCGACGGCCTGACCACGGCGTGTCGTACGGTGCGGGGGGCTGTGAGCATCACCACGGCGGCCCCCGCACCGGCGCGTCGTGGAACCACCGGATGCCGGGCGCACTCTAGGGTGACGGCCGAGCGGGCGCTCTTCGTGTGACTCCCCAGGGTGTTCTCACGACTCCTACGGGTGCCGGATTGGCTTTCCCGCCGCAGGTAGGGGCAGGATGCTCCCCCAGGGACCATGTCCCTCCGGGGGCACCCCCAAGGGCGCGAGCGCATCGGCATCGCAGTGCCTCGGGCGGCACCGCCGCGTGGCACACCCCAACGGCAAGAAAAATACGGGAGTAACAACATGAACCGCAGTGAGCTGGTGGCCGCGCTGGCCGACCGCGCCGAGGTGACCCGCAAGGACGCCGACGCCGTGCTGGCCGCGTTCGCCGAGACCGTCGGCGAGATCGTCGCCAAGGGCGACGAGAAGGTCACCATCCCTGGCTTCCTGACCTTCGAGCGCACCCACCGTGCCGCTCGCACCGCGCGCAACCCGCAGACCGGCGAGCCCATCAACATCCCGGCCGGCTACAGCGTGAAGGTCACCGCGGGCAGCAAGCTCAAGGAAGCCGCCAAGGGCAAGTAAGCGCTCCGCTGCGAGCGCCGTCTCAATTGAGCGCCGCGGGTGACTGCCGGTCCGGTGTGGCCGGTCGCGCAGTTCCCCGCGCCCCTTTGGGGCGCGGCCCAGCCGAGAACGTCAAAGGGGCGGCCCTCCTTCACAGGAGGGCCGCCCCTTCGTCGTACCCGGATCGTCAGCCGAGCGCCTTGCCCGGGAGTTCGACCTTCGCGCCGAGTTCGACGAGCTTGTCCATGAAGTTCTCGTAGCCGCGGTTGATCAGCTCGATGCCGTGGACGCGGGAGGTGCCCTCGGCGGCGAGGGCCGCGATGAGGTACGAGAAGCCGCCGCGCAGGTCGGGGATGACCAGATCGGAGCCCTGGAGCCTGGTCGGGCCGGAGACGACCGCGGAGTGCAGGAAGTTGCGCGCGCCGAAGCGGCAGGCGGAGCCGCCCAGGCACTCGCGGTAGAGCTGGATGTGCGCGCCCATCTGGTTCAGCGCGGAGGTGAAGCCGAGCCGGGACTCGTAGACCGTCTCGTGGATGATGGACAGGCCCGTGGCCTGGGTCAGGGCCACCACCAGCGGCTGCTGCCAGTCCGTCTGGAAACCGGGGTGCACGTCCGTCTCCAGGGCGATGGACTTCAACTGCCCGCCGGGGTGCCAGAAACGGATGCCCTCGTCGTCGATCTCGAAGGCGCCGCCCACCTTGCGGTAGGTGTTCAGGAACGTCATCATCGAGCGCTGCTGGGCGCCGCGGACGTAGATGTCGCCGTTGGTCGCGAGCGCCGCCGAGGCCCAGGAGGCGGCCTCCAGGCGGTCCGGCAGGGCGCGGTGGGTGTAGCCGGACAGCTTGTCCACACCGGTGATGCGGATCGTGCGGTCGGTGTCCATCGCGATGATCGCGCCCATCTTCTGCAGCACGCAGATGAGGTCCTCGATCTCCGGCTCGACGGCCGCGTTGGACAACTCGGTGACGCCTTCGGCCAGTACGGCCGTCAGCAGCACCTGCTCGGTCGCGCCGACGGACGGGTAGGGCAGCCGTATCTTCGTGCCGCGCAGCCGCTGCGGAGCCTCCAGGTACTGCCCGTCGGCCCGCTTCTCGATCGTCGCGCCGAACTGCCGCAGCACGTCGAAGTGGAAGTCGATGGGCCGGCCGCCGATGTCACAGCCGCCGAGACCGGGGATGAACGCGTGGCCGAGACGGTGCAGCAGCGGGCCGCAGAAGAGGATCGGGATGCGGCTGGAACCCGCGTGGGCGTCGATGTCGGCGACGTTGGCGCTCTCCACACGCGTCGGGTCCAGCACCAGTTCGCCCGGCTCCTCGCCCGGACGGACCGTCACCCCGTGCAGCTGGAGCAGGCCGCGCACCACGCGCACGTCACGGATGTCCGGAACGTTGCGCAGTCGGCTCGGCTCGCTGCCCAGCAGGGCGGCGACCATGGCCTTCGGCACGAGGTTCTTCGCACCGCGGACACGGATCTCGCCCTCCAGCGGGGTTCCGCCGTGGACAAGCAGGACATCGTCGTTGACGGTCATGAATCTCGCGTTCCGATGAGTTGGTCAGGGGCCGGCCGATCACTGTGCGCAGGGGCCGGGAAGACAGGGTAATCGCCGATTACCCCCCTCCCGTAAGCCCAGTACCCGGCCAGACCGTCATAGCTGTGTCACAACACGAACCGTTCCCTTTCGGGCACATGGGGTCACCGGTGGCCCGGGTGTGCGCCGGGGGCGTGTCCCGGTCCCGACCTGCTTCACCTCCGTGCCCCCGATTGGCTCCCCACACCCGGGGAAGATGCGGGATCATGTCTGGCATGACCGAGGTGTCCTCGCTCACAGGGCGGCTGCTCGTGGCCACTCCCGCCCTGGCGGACCCGAACTTCGACCGTGCGGTGGTGCTCCTCCTCGACCACGACGAGGAGGGTTCCCTCGGTGTCGTCCTGAACCGTCCCACCCCCGTGGTCGTCGGCGACATCCTGGAGGGCTGGGCCGACCTGGCCGGCGAGCCCGGTGTGGTCTTCCAGGGCGGCCCGGTGTCGCTGGACTCGGCGCTGGGCGTGGCGGTCATCCCGGGCGGCGCCGACGGCGACCGGGCGCCGCTGGGCTGGCGGCGGGTCTACGGCGCGATCGGCCTGGTCGACCTGGAGGCGCCGCCGGAGCTGCTCGCCTCGGCCGTGGGCAGCCTGCGGATCTTCGCCGGGTACGCGGGCTGGGGCCCCGGCCAGCTGGAGGACGAGCTGGTGGAGGGCGCCTGGTACGTCGTGGAGTCCGAGCCGGGCGACGTGTCCTCGCCGGCCCCGGAGCGGCTGTGGCGCGAGGTGCTGCGCCGCCAGCGCAGCGAGCTGGCGATGGTGGCCACGTATCCGGACGACCCTTCGCTCAACTGATGCGTGTGGGCTTCAGTACCCTGGCTGTTATGAGCACTCTCGAGCCCGAGCGCGGGACTGGTACGGGGACCCTCGTAGAGCCGACGCCGCAGGTGTCCCACGGCGACGGTGACCACGAGCGCTTCGCCCACTACGTCCAGAAGGACAAGATCATGGCGAGCGCCCTCGACGGCACCCCCGTCGTGGCGCTGTGCGGCAAGGTCTGGGTGCCGGGCCGCGACCCGAAGAAGTACCCCGTCTGCCCGATGTGCAAGGAGATCTACGAATCCATGGGCAGCGGCGGCGACGACAAGGGCAAGGGCGGCGACAAGTAGGTCCCGGCCCGGCCGAGGCGGTGAGGTCCCCGGGACGCGCGTACGGCGCGTCCCGGGGATCTTCGTGTTTTCCGGCCGCCGAGTGGTCCAGACCTCTTGTGAGGGTCCGGCGCAGTGCCTAGCCTTCGAGGTGTCGCTTTGCGCAACGACCGTTGCGCATACTGCAACGACCTCCCCAGGGGGCTGAGGACGTGGAACTGATTCCGGCGCCGCGCGCCGTCGAGGAACCCACCGGACCGGGCGTGCCGCTCGGCCCGGACACCACACTGTGGGCCGCTCCGGGCACCGAATGCACCGAACGCTGGCTGCGCGCCACCCTCGGCGCCGCCCTGGACCTGCCGCTGCGCCCCGGGCCGCCGGACGCCCGCGACGGCGTACGGCTGCTCCTGGACGACACCCTCGCCCCCGAGGCGTACCGGCTCACCGCCGCTCCCGGGACCGGCGTGGAGATCCGCGGCGGCGGCCCGGCCGGCGTGTTCTGGGGCGCCCAGACCCTGCGCCAGCTGCTCGGCGCCGACGCCTTCCGCCGCGCCCCCCTGCGCCCGGCCGCGGCACGCTCCGTCCCCGCCGGGGTCGTCGAGGACGCCCCCCGCTTCCGCTGGCGCGGCCTGCTCCTCGACGTCGCCCGGCACTTCATGCCCAAGGAGGGCGTGCTGCGCTATCTGGACCTGATGGCCGCGCACAAACTCAACGTCCTGCACCTGCACCTGACGGACGATCAGGGCTGGCGGATCGAGATCCGGCGCTACCCGAAGCTGACCGAAATCGCCTCCTGGCGCTCGCGGACCAAATTCGGCCACCGCGCCTCACCGCTGTGGGACGAGAAACCGCACGGCGGTTACTACACCCAGGACGACATCCGGGAGATCGTCGCCTACGCCGCCGAGCGGCACATCAGCGTCGTCCCCGAGATCGACGTACCGGGCCACTCCCAGGCCGCCATCGCCGCCTACCCCGAACTCGGCAACACCGACGTCGTCGACACCAGCGCCCTCTCCGTCTGGGACACCTGGGGCATCTCGTCCAACGTGCTCGCCCCCACCGACACCACCCTGCGCTTCTACGAAGGGGTGTTCGAGGAGGTCCTGGAGCTGTTCCCCGCCGACGCCGCCGGGTTCTCCGCGTTCGTGCACGTCGGCGGCGACGAGTGCCGCAAGGAGCAGTGGACCGAGTCCGTCACCGCCAAGACCCGCATCGCCGACCTCGGCCTCACCGACGAGGACGCCCTCCAGTCCTGGTTCATCGGGCACTTCGACGCCTGGCTCGCCGCGCGCGGACGCCGCCTCATCGGCTGGGACGAGATCCTGGAGGGCGGGCTCGCGCCGGGCGCGGCCGTCGCCTCCTGGCGCGGCTACGCGGGCGGCATCGCCGCCGCCCGGGCCGGCCACGACGTGGTCATGTGCCCGGAGCAGTACGTGTACCTGGACCACCGGCAGGCCCCCGGCGACGACGAACCCGTGCCCATCGGCTTCGTACGCACCCTGGAGGACGTCTACCGGTTCGAACCGGTACCGGCCGGGCTCACCGAGGAGGAGGCCCGGCACGTACTGGGCACCCAGGCCAACGTGTGGACCGAGGTGCTGGAGGACTCCGCGCGCGTCGACTACCAGGCCTTCCCCCGCCTCGCCGCGTTCGCCGAGGTCGCCTGGAGCCCGCTGCCCGCCCCCGCCGACCGGGACTACGCGGACTTCGAACGCCGGATGACCGCCCACTACCGGCGACTTGACGCCCTCGGCGTCGCCTACCGGCCACCCGCCGGACCCCGCCCGTGGCAGCGCCGCCCCGGCGTGCCCGGCCGCCCGATCGAGGGACCGCCCCCGAACCGCTGACCGCACGGCACCCCGCCGGACCTGCCCCGCCCCGCACCTCCCCGCCCCCGAACAAGTACCGGAAAAACCCCGGCAGTATCACCGAAGAGTGGCAATCCGCACGCACCGCCGAAGGAGTGCGAAACCGGACCAACCCCCCGGTGAGGTGGGCGAAAGCCTCCTAGCGGACCCCCGCGTTCGGGCGTTGCGAAGATGTGCCAGAGTTGCGTCGTCCGCCCTGTCAGCACGTACCGTACGGCAACACAGGCGGGACCAGGTGGGGCAGCGGGAAGGGGCAGCCGGTTTGACCACGCACGCACCGCGGACGGCACAGGCCGTCACGTTGCCCACGACGCTGGACGAGGCGGTGGCGGCCCTCGCGGCCCTGCCCGCCGCCGTCCCCGTGGCGGGCGGCACCGACCTGATGGCCGCCGTCAACTCCGGTCAGCTCAGGCCCGCCGCGCTGGTGGGACTGGGCCGCATCAGCGAGATCCGCGGCTGGCAGTACCAGGACGGCCACGCGCTGCTCGGCGCGGGCCTCACCCACGCGCGCATGGGCCGCCCCGACTTCGCGGCCCTCATCCCGGCGCTCGCCGCCGCCGCGCGCGCCGCCGGCCCGCCGCACATCCGCAACGCGGGCACCCTGGGCGGCAACATCGCCTCCGCCGCCCCCACCGGGGACGCGCTGCCGGTGCTGGCCGCCCTGGAAGCGACGCTGGTCATCGCGGGCCCGGGCGGGGCCCGCCGGGAGATCCCGGTGTCGCACCTGCTGGCCGGCGTGGAGATGCTGCGCGGCGGCGAACTCATCGGCTACGTCCGCGTACCGCTGCTGCACGCCCCGCAGGTCTTCCTCAAGGCCACCGGACGCACCGGCCCGGGTCGCGCGCTGGCCTCCGTGGCCCTCGTCCTCGACCCCGCCCGGCGCGGTGTGCGCTGCGCCGTCGGCGCCATAGCGCCGATGCCGCTCAGGCCCCTGGAGGCCGAGCAGTGGATCGCGGGACTCATCGACTGGGACAACGACCGCGCCCTCGTCCCAGAGGCCCTGCACGCCTTCGGCGAGTACGTCGCCGCGGCCTGCATCCCCGACCCGGCCCCCGAACCCGACGGCACGGTGGCCCCGCTTCCGCCCGCCGTACTGCACCTGCGGCGCACCGTCGCCGCGCTGGCCCGACGAGCACTGGGGAGGGCGCTGTCGTGACCGACGACCAGCACGGAGAGGGCACGCCCCAGGGCGGCGGACGCTGGAACCCGCTGCCCCAGGGCGACTACGACGACGGCGCCACCGCCTTCGTCCAGCTCCCCGAGGGGGGCATCGACGCCCTGCTGACCGGTGACAGCCCGCTGGCCGCGCCGGGCCACGGCTACGTACCGCCGCCGATCACGGCCACGCACACCGACGGCACCGCCGGCTGGCCGGCGCCCGAGGGCGGCCAGTGGCCCGACCCGAACGCCGCGCCGGCCTCCTCGCACGCGGCGGACGACCGGTTCACCTACGAGCCCGGTGCCACCCAGCAGTGGACCTTCGAGGAACCCGCGGCACCAGCGGCCCCGGGGCACGACGTCACCGGGCAGTGGTCCATCCCCGTCGCCGGGGGCGAGCTGCCGGACGAGTCCGGCGAGTACACCACGTCCTCACTGGTCGATCAGTGGGGCGGCACCGCGCCGGCCACCCTGCCCGGCGGCGCCCCGGCCCCCTGGGCCACCCCCCACTCCTGGGACACCGCCACCCACCCGTCGGACACGGCACCGCAGACGTACGGCCCCGAGACCGGCTACGGACATGGCCCCGCCACGCACGGCGAGGGCTACCCGGACGGCCACGGGGGCGGCTACGGGGACACCGGGCACGTCGAGGGCGGTCACGAGGGTGCCGCCGGGCATGCCGGTGCGGGGTACGTGGACGCCGGGCACGTCGAGAGCGGTCACGAGGGCGCCGGGCACGCCGGTGCCGGTTACCCGGAGGCCGGGCACGTCGGCGGTGGTCACGCGGACGCCGGGCACGTCCCGGGTGGCGATGACGGTGCTGTGCCTGCGGGCGCGGGTCACTCCGGCGCCGGGCATGCCGGAGGCGAGCCTGAGGGTGCCGCCGGGCATGCCGGTACGGGCTACCCGGACGCCGGGCACGTCGAGGAGGGTCCCGGGGACGCGGAGCACGCCGGGCACGCCCTGCCGGAGGCGGGGCACACCGACGGCGGTCACCTCGGCGCCGGTGCCGTCGAGGCGGGGCACGCCGAGCACGGTCCCGTGGCGGGGCACGCCCACGCGGGGCACGCCGACGCGACCGACGGCGACACGCCCGGCGGTACGGTCGCGCCCGGCACCGCGGACACGCCCGGCGAACCGGCCGTACCGGCGTCTCGGCCGACCGGCCCCGGCGCGGCGCCGGAAGCGGACGCCCACGGCCTCGCGGAAGCCCCCGAGCGCCCTGTGGAAGCGCCGTCGGACCACGAACAGCCCACCGACCCGGCCTCAGCGCCCCAGCCCGCCACAGCGGCGCCCACGGCCTCCCCGGAGACCCACGGGGACCCGGCGGCGGCCCTCCCGGCGGCGGATCCCGCTGCCCACCCGGCCGACCCGCCCGGCACGCCCATCGCGCCCACCGGCACGCCGGCGGCGGCCGAGCAGCCCGCACCGGATCCCGCCGGAGCGCCGCATTCCGTCACCGACCCCACCGCGGCCCCGGAGCCCGGTGCCGACCCCGCCGTAGCCGCGCGGCCCGCCGCCCATCCCGCGGAACCCGCCGACACGGCCGCCGCCGACGCCGCCGACGCCGCCGACGCCACCGGCGCCGTCGATGACCCCGAGACCGCGGAGCAGCCGGCCGGGACCGCCGTACCCGAGGCCGCCGCGCCCCCGGCGGAACCCGCCGAGGAGCCCGCCGTCACGGAGCCGTCCGAGGACGACGGCGCCCCCGGCAACCCCCAGGCCGCCCACGAAACCCAGGAACACCCGGAAACCGGCGAGGCTCTGGAACCCCGGGAGGCCCAGGAGCCCGTACCCGACGGCGCCGAAGAGCCCCCCGCCGCCCCCCTGCCGCCGCACGACGACCACCCGCTCGCCTCCTACGTCCTGCGGGTCAACGGCACCGACCGGCCGGTCACGGACGCCTGGATCGGCGAGTCGCTGCTCTACGTGCTGCGCGAACGGCTCGGTCTCGCGGGTGCCAAGGACGGCTGCTCGCAGGGCGAGTGCGGGGCCTGCAACGTCCAGGTGGACGGCCGGCTGGTGGCGTCCTGCCTGGTCCCGGCGGTCACCACGGCCGGCAGCGAGGTCCGCACCGTCGAGGGCCTGGCCGTGGACGGGCAGCCCTCCGACGTCCAGCGCGCGCTGGCCCGCTGCGGTGCCGTGCAGTGCGGCTTCTGCGTGCCCGGCATGGCGATGACCGTGCACGACCTGCTGGAGGGCAACCCGGCGCCCACCGAGCTGGAGACCCGGCAGGCCCTGTGCGGCAACCTGTGCCGCTGCTCGGGCTACCGGGGCGTCCTGGAGGCCGTCAAGGAGGTCGTCGCCGAGCGCGAGGCGTCGCGTGAGGCGTCCCACGCCGGCCATGAGACGGACGCGGACGAGGCACGTATCCCGCACCAGGCGGCCCCGGGCTCCGGCGGTGTCCACCCGTCGGCCTTCGAGGCCCCCGGCGCGTTCGCCGCCCCCCGGCCCCCGGAGCAGTACGACGCGCCGGACCCGTACGGCACCACGCCCCCGGGACCGCAGGACCAGCAGCACTACGGCCAGGACGGAGGCCAGGCGTGAGCAATGAAGCCGGCATCGCGACCACCGCCCCGGAACCCGCCCCCGAGGCCGAGCCGTCGCCGCACGGTCTCGGCGTCTCCCTGCCGCACGCCGACGCCCGCGCCAAGACCGAGGGCACCTTCCCGTACGCCGCCGACCTGTGGGCCGAGGGCCTGCTGTGGGCGGCCGTACTGCGCTCCCCGCACGCGCACGCGCGCATCGTGTCCATCGACACCACGCACGCGCGCGAGATGCCCGGCGTCCGCGCCGTCATCACCCACGCGGACGTACCCGGCACCCCCCGCCACGGTCGCGGCACGCCCGACCGGCCGGTGTTCGCCTCCGACGTCGTACGCCACCACGGCGAGCCCATCGCGGCCGTGGCCGCCGACCACCCGGACACCGCGCGGATGGCCGCCGCCGCCGTCATCGTCGAGTACGAGGTCCTCGACCCCGTCACCGACCCGGAACAGGCATTCGAGGCCGAGCCGTTGCACCCCGACGGCAATCTGATCCGCCACATCCCGCTGCGCCACGGCGACCCGGAGGCGGTCGGCGAGGTCGTGGTCGAGGGCCTGTACCGCATCGGCCGCCAGGACCCCGCCCCCATCGGCGCCGAGGCCGGTCTGGCCGTGCCCCGCCCGGACGGCGGGGTGGAGCTGTACCTGGCCTCCACCGACCCCCACACCGACCGCAACACGGCCGCCGCCTGCTACGGCCTGTCACCCGATCGGGTGAAGATCGTCGTCACCGGGGTGCCCGGCGCCACGGCCGACCGCGAGGACCAGGGCTTCCAGCTCCCGCTCGGCCTGCTCGCGCTGCGCACCGGCTGCCCGGTGAAGCTCACGGCGACCCGCGAGGAGTCCTTCCTCGGCCACGCCCACCGCCACCCCACCCTGCTGCGCTACCGCCACCACGCCGACGCCGAGGGCCGGCTGGTCAAGGTCGAGGCGCAGATCCTGCTGGACGCGGGCGCGTACGCCGACACCTCCGCCGACGCCCTGGCCGCCGCCGTCTCCTTCGCGTGCGGCCCGTACGTCGTCCCGAACGCGTTCATCGAGGGCTGGGCCGTCCGCACCAACAACCCGCCCTCCGGCCACGTGCGCGGCGAGGGCGCCATGCAGGTGTGCGCCGCGTACGAGGCGCAGATGGACAAACTGGCGCGGAAACTGGGCGTGGACCCGGCCGAGCTGCGGCTGCGCAACGTCCTGGCGACCGGGGACGTCCTGCCCATCGGCCAGACCGTGACCTGCCCGGCGCCGGTCGCCGAACTCCTCCAGGCGGTACGGGACTACCCGCTGCCCGCGCTGCCGAAGGACACGCCCGAGGAGGAGTGGCTGCTGCCCGGCGGCCCCGAGGGCGCGGGCGAACCGGGCGCGGTGCGCCGGGGCGTCGGCTACGGCCTGGGCATGGTGCACATGCTGGGCGCGGAGGGCGCCGACGAGGTGTCCACGGCCACGGTCAAGGTCCACGGCGGGGTGGCCACCGTGCTGTGCGCCGCCGTGGAGACCGGCCAGGGCTTCACCACGCTGGCCCGGCAGATCGTCCAGGAGACCCTCGGCATCGAGGAGGTCCACGTCGCGCCCGTCGACACCGACCAGCCGCCGGCCGGCGCGGGCTGCCGGGGCCGGCACACCTGGGTGTCGGGCGGCGCGGTGGAGCGCGCGGCGAAGATGGTCCGCACCCAGCTCCTCCAGCCCCTCGCGCACAAGTTCGGCATGTCGACGGAGCTGCTCCAGATCACCGACGGCAAGATCACCTCGTACGACGGGGTGCTGTCGACCACCGTCATGGAGGCGCTGGAGGGCAAGGAGCTTTGGGCCACGGCCCAGTGCCGCCCGCACCCGACCGAGCCGCTGAACGCCTCCGGGCAGGGTGACGCCTTCGTGGGCCTCGCGTTCTGCGCGATCCGCGCGGTGGTGGACGTGGACGTGGAGCTGGGCTCGGTGCGGGTGGTGGAGCTGGCGGTCGCCCAGGACGTCGGCCGGGTCCTCAACCCGGCCCAGCTGGCGGCCCGGATCGAGGCCGGCGTCACCCAGGGCGTGGGCATCGCCCTCACCGAGAACCTGCGCGCGCCCCGCGGCCTGGTCCGCCACCCCGACCTGACCGGCTACGCCCTCCCGACCGCCCTGGACGCCCCCGACATCCGGATCGTCAAGCTGGTCGAGGAACGGGACGTGGTCGCGCCCTTCGGCGCCAAGTCGGTCAGCGCGGTCCCGGTGGTGACGGCCCCGGCGGCGATCGCCTCGGCGGTACGCGCCGCCACCGGCCGCCCGGTCAACCGGCTCCCGATCCGCCCGCAGGCGGCGGTGGCCACGGACCGATGAGCACACCGCCGGCCGATGGGGACGAGCGACGCCACGTCCCCTCGTCCGGCGAACCGTGCTCCGCGGCCCCGTCCGCCGGGCCGTGCTCTGTGGCTTCGTCCGGCGAGCCGCGTTACGAACCCCCTCCCGGGCCGGGCAGGCTGGCCCTGTGGATCCTGCTGTTCGCCGCGGCGGCACTGGCCGTTGTCCTCGGTGGGATCTACTTCACCTGAGCCGGACGGGGCGCGGGCTCCTGGACGCCGATCCGGCCGGGCGGGCAACGTGCCCGGCCCGGCCGACGTCTTGCCTGGTGGCGGCCGTTGTCAGTGGGGCGGCGTAGGCTGCGAAGCGGTGGGGGCACCTGCCCGGGACCGCGTACGACGGTGTGCGCGGGTCCGTCACGCACGGGGAAGATCGCGGGGGAGCGATGAGCACGACCGACGCCGGGGTTCCGGCGATCACGCTGACCGAGGCGGAACTGGACCGCTACGTCACCCACGCGCCGACGCGCGGCCTGCTCACGGACACCGGCCTGCCCCCGGTGACCGACCTGCTGACCTTCTCCCCGCTGCGCACGCACGGCCTGCGCACCCTCGCCGACGCCGCCGACGGCCCCCTGCGCCTGGCGGAGGACCTGCGCGGCCGGCTGGTCATAGGCGAACTGCTCACCCCGGCCGGGATGGAGCGCGAGTCGATCCTGCTCGACGGAGTGACCGGCGAGCTGACCACGGCGTTCCTGCGCGACCCGTACGACGCGCGCCCCTTAGCGTCGTCCCTGCACACGCTGCTGCGGTTCGCGGCGGTCACCGAGGAACTGGCGGGCCTGCGCGGCCGGTTCGCCTCCCTGGCGGGCCAGTACGGCCCGCAGACCGTGACCGAGGCGTCCCGCCGCCTCCTCACCCTCTTCGAGGAGGACTCGGACGGCGAGGTCCCGCCGTACTGGAAGGCGGCGGCCCTGCTCCGCCCCCTCGCCCTGGTCGCCGGCCCCGGTACGGTTTCGGGGCTCGCCCTGGACGTGCCCGCGCGGGTGCTGGACCAGGAGTTCGGGCACGGCAGGGTGACCAGGTTCGAGGAGGTCGACTTCCCGCCGACGCTCACCCACGAGCCGACGCGCCGCTTCCTGCGCGAGACGGGACTGCCGGAGTCCGGGGTCCTGTACCAGGCCGACACGGACGTCCCGCTGCCCACGCTCCGGGAGTACTTCACCGAGGAACACCCCGACCGCCCCGTCACCGACCTCCCGGCCCACTGCGACCACCTGATCCGCCTCGGCCACCTCAGGGACGAGACCAGCCTGGTGGTGGACGGCAGAACGGGCACGGTCCTGACCTTCAGCGAGCCGGACGCGACGCTCCACCCCCTCAACACCGACGTCTCCACACTGGCGTTCACCCTGTGGCTCATCCACCACGAGCGCGTGATCGACACCCACCTGGGCCACGAACTGGCCACCCACGCCTACGACCACCTGGTCGCCCTCATGATCCACACCCTGCAGTCCATAGACCCCACAGCCACCCTCCCGGAAACGACCTGGCACTACTGGACCCACTTGCTCCAGGACGAGACGGGCGGGGTGTTGTGACACGTCGGGCCATGGCCGGCGACGCTGTCGGGTCTGGGACGCCCTGAACGCCCTCGTTCAGGCGGCGGCCTTCTGCCGGGCCATCTCCCGGGCCCGGTCGTTGAGCTCCCGTACCTTCGCGTTCTTCAGGTAGGGACGGATGCGCCGCCGCATGATGTCGAAGTGTTCATCGGCCCGCGATGAGCTGAGCGTCGCGTAGTCGTCCAGGAAGGCGTGCCAGGTGGCACACGCCGCCTCGACGTGCCCGACCTCGAACTGCCGCTGGGCGAGCAGTCCGTTGGCGTGGGCGTTGCCCTGCTTCTCCTTGGGCGGGCGGACCCGGTTCGATGCCTGCATGGCCGTGATCGACCCGGGGACATCGCCCAGGGCGTGGAGTACGGCGGACTGGTGGAAGAAGTAGGCGGCCTGGTCGTAGCCCCCGATGGCGTCCCGCCGGGTGTCCGCCTTCGCCAGGGCGGCTTCGGTCTCCCTGAGCCGCGAGAAGGCCTGCCGACGGTCACCGACCAGCGCGGCCCCGTGCGCCTGCTGCCCCCGCAGGAAGGCGACAAGGCGTGGACCGGCGGAGGGTGCGGCCTCGGCGGCGGAGTCCGCCAGTTCCAGGGCCTTGTTCGCGTGCCGGAGGTTGGCGGCCTGGAGCGCCATGCCCCGCAGGGTGCGGCAGTACGTCACCTGATCGTCCGCCGCTTTCGCCAGGCCGAGGGCCTGCCGGTAGTACCGCTGGCCAAGTCCGTGCGCGCGCTCGTACATGGCCATCCACCCGGTCAGGTAGACCAGATCGGACGCGGCGGCCCGCATGTCCTTCTTCACGGCATCGTGGCCATCGGCCCGAAGGTACGAGGCGACCGAGTTCACAAGGAACGCGGCGGCCATGGGCCGCGCGTGCGCGCCCCCCAGTTCGTCGAGGATGTCGGCGATCCTGTCCGTCATGCTCCGGACCACGGCGACGTCCCCGGCGCCGATCCGGACGGTGCGGCCGGCGGCCTGGTGCTCCAGCCGGTCCAGCGTCTCCTCTGCGTCATCGAAGCGCGGTACCGCCAGCGTGGCCGAGTAGAGCGCGGTGGTCAGGACCGTGCGGCGAGATGGGTCCATGTCTGCCCTTCCGGTGTGAACCAGACCCTCAATGGTGTTCAGGTCGTGCTCGCCTGTCGCTACGTCCGATCCGGTCACGGTGGTGGATGAGCCGAGTCCCGCTTCCTCGAGGGTGACGGGGCGCCCGGTGCGGCGGGCCAAGGCCTCGATGACGACAGGGCGGACGTTCTTCCGGGGCATCGTGCCGTCGAGCCAGTGCTTCACGGAGGACTCGTCGTAGGTCAGCCGAAGCCCCCGCTCGGCACCGGTCCGGTTCACGGCCGATGCCAGTTGCCCGTACGTCCAGTCGGCTTCATCGAGCAACCGGGCAAGGCTTTCGTTCGGCTGGCGCTTCGGCATGTCGACCACTCTCCGCGAACTCGAAGTTCAAGTCGTTCAAGTTCTGCCCCGGCTCCCACCGTACCGCTGTGGGCGACGACTTGGTTGCGTAGAGCGACAACGTCAGTGAGAGGCGAGCAATGCGAGCAACTCAAGGAGCCGTCGTGGCTCCAGCCCATCGGTACCGCACTCCGGTCGCTGTCCGGCGACCGCTCCCCGGCGTGTGGGCGGCCCTATGAGGCAGCGGACCTATCCCGGCCCACCGGTGGATCTGCCGCTGGACGGGTGGCTGTACGAGGCCAGGCCGGAGCCCGGTTGTGCCAGGTGCGTGGAGCTGAAGACGCAACTCGACCGTGCCACGCGGCGGGGCGAGGCGAGCGCGCGCTTCGAGGCGGCCCGCAGCATCCGGCAGTGCACACACGAGGCCGCTGGGTGACCACGGCGGTGGAACAGAGAAGCCGGCCTTGATCCTCCGCTTCCCGTCTCGGCGGGAACTCCGCTCGCCCTGTGCAGGCCGGGGAGTCGGCAGGGGAGCGGCCAAAAGCGCCCACCCCTCGGTCTTGATCTTCGCGGGACCGGACCGAGGGGTGGGTCGGCAAGTGCACAAGGGCCGTGGGAAGGACCCTCGGCCGCAGCTTGAGAGAGGCAGAAGCCCATGACCCTCAAGGAAGCACTCGGCAGGAAGGCTACCGCGCGCGGTGGCGGCGACGACGGCGGCCACGGGTCCGATAACACGGACATCGAGGACGGCGACGGCCAGGGCGGTTCCGGTTCTCCCGGTCACCTGCACTTCTCCTGACCCCTTCCGAACCACGAAGGGAGTCCTCCGGTTTCTGCCGGGGGGCTCCCCCCTGCTCACGAGAGTCACGCCATGCATCTCCTAGTGGTCGACTGGGACTACTTCTTTCCGACTCCCACAGCCGGAGCGCCGGTTGCCGAGGACGCGCACTTGTACGCCTGGCCCGTCGCCGAGGACGCCGTACACGTCGAGATGATCTGGCTCCGGCGAGTCCGCGCGTTCCTGAAGGCGGGTGTATCCCTGCCGTACTGCGAGGGCTTCTTCGACTTCTGGGACCGGTTCGGCTTCTCCTCGGACGCGACACTCTTCTACGCCGACTCCAACGCGTGGGCCGGACAGCTCTTCCCCTCGAACCTGGGCGGGACCGGGCCGTGGGAATCGGTGCACCTGTACGACGCTCACCACGACTGTGGCTACCCGCCGAACCACCGCACCTTCGAGGAGTGGACGGCCAAGGGCCCAATCTCCGCCGAGAACTGGCTCCTCGCCCACTACTGGCACGGATCGAAGGTGTACGTCCGCTTCCCCCCGTGGCGGGAATCCATGACGAGACCCGCCGAACGGCCCCTGATCCCGGTGACCATGACCATCGATGACGGCCGTCCGCCCGGCGTCGTCTTCGACGCCGTGTTCGTCTGCCGCTCCGGGGCCTGGGTGCCGAGCTGGTGCGACGAACAGTTCGGTGCCTTCCTCGCCCGTTGCCCCGCCGCCCGGCGCGTCGAGATCCCCCAGAACCTCTGGAACCAGCCTCGCCCGGACGTCCTGCGCATGGCGGGACTGGAACGGAGGGTGAAGGGGGCACGGCAGCGGTAACGACCAGCTTGCGTGGGCTGGCCGACCAGGGGGCCGGTACGCGGGCCGGCTAGGTCAGGACCAGCCAGCGGCGACCGTCGAGCAGTTCGCGTGCGGCGTCCAGGTGGCCGGCGTGGCAGGCGGTCTCGGTGATGACGTGGAGCAGGACGTCGCGCAGGGTGTGCAGGTGCGGTTCGCCGAACAGGTCGTGGGGCCACCAGGCCAGGGGAGCGTCGGCAGGGGTCGCGGTGATGACGGCGTCGGCGAGTCTCGCCTCCTGCCGGTACCGGTCGAGCACGTCACCGGCCGGCACGTCGGGTGCCACCCGCCACGCCTCGTCTCCGCTCGTCAGCCCATCGATGACCTTCTCGTCACCGGCGACGACGGCACGGAACCAGAACCGCTCCACGTCCAGCGTGAGGTGCTGGACCAGCCCCAGGCAATGCCAGCCGGACGGCAGCACGGGCCGCCGCAGGGCCGTCGCGTCGAGCCCGTCGAGGATGCCGAGCACATGGCGCCGCTGCTCGTCCAGGACCCGGAGAAGCGCCCTGACCTCACCGTCCGGATGAGTTTCGCTCGGATTTTCGACCACGGTTACCCAGGATCCCTCAGTTCCCCTGCCGATGGGGAAGGTTGCCGGTATCCGGGACACTCGGCCGACGATGTTCCTGAGCCGTTCGGCCGACCACCCGCCAGTGGTCGGCCGCAGCGTCGGTGTGGAGGCCGTGGCGGGAATCGAACCCGCGTAACTCGCTTTGCAGGCGAGTCCCTCAACCACTCGGGCACACGGCCGTGTTGATGGGATGAACGTATGGGGTGGGGTGGGCGGGGCTCAAGAGGGGGGCGGGGGATGCAATGTGACTGCCATACGGCGTTCATGAAGGGGTGGTGGGTGTACGACCAAGGGATGAGGGGAGGTGGGGCTCCTGACAGGGGTCAAAGTTGGTTGTGGGCCTTACCCTGACGAGCATGAGCGCCCTCGAATCCCGCGACCCCGCTGTCCTTGATCCCCCGGCCGACCAGGCGACCGGTGTGTTGAGCCGGGCCTACCGGGCGCTCAGTGTCGGCATCGTGTCCGTCGTCGTGCTGATCGCGTTCGAGGCGACCGCCGTGGGCACGGCGATGCCGGTCGCCGCGCGGGAGCTGGACGGCGTGGCGCTGTACGCGTTCGCCTTCTCCGGTTACTTCACGACCAGCCTCTTCGGCATGGTGCTCGCCGGTCAGTGGTCCGACCGGCGGGGCCCGCTCGGCGCGCTGACCAGCGGGATCGGGGCCTTCGCCGCGGGCCTCGTCGTCGCCGGGACCGCGCAGGCCATGTGGGTGTTCATCCTCGGCCGCGCCGTGCAGGGGCTGGGCGGCGGGCTGGTCATCGTCGCGTTGTACGTCGTCGTGGGCCGGGCCTACCCCGAGCGGCTGCGGCCCGCGATCATGGCCGCGTTCGCCGCCGGGTGGGTCGTACCGTCCATCGTCGGCCCCCTCGCCTCCGGTGCCGTCACCGAGCAGCTCGGCTGGCGCTGGGTGTTCCTCGGCATCCCGGTCCTCGTCGTGTTCCCGCTCGCCCTCGCCCTGCCCCAGATACGCCGGCGGGCGGCGGGCCCGGTGGACGAGCGGGCCGGTGCCGCCGCCTTCGACCGGCGGCGGATCCGGCTCGCGCTCGGGATCTCCCTCGGCGCCGGGCTCCTCCAGTACGCCGCCCAGGACCTGCGGCTCCTCTCCCTGCTCCCCGGACTGGCCGGGGCGGCCCTGCTGGTCCCCGCCGTCCTCGGACTGCTGCCCCGGGGCACCTACCGGGCCGCCCGCGGCCTGCCCTCCGTCGTGCTGCTGCGGGGGCTGGCGGCCGGGTCCTTCATCGCCGCCGAGTCCTTCGTCCCGCTGATGCTGGTCACCCAGCGCGGGCTGTCGCCGACCCTCGCCGGGTTCTCGCTCGCGGCCGGCGGCGGCACCTGGGCGCTGGGCTCGTTCGTGCAGTCCCGGCCGCGCCTGGCGCCGTACCGGGAGCGGCTGATGACCCTCGGCATGGTGCTGGTCGCCACCGCGATCCTGACCGCGCCCAGCGTGCTGATCCACTCCGTGCCCGTGTGGACCGTCGCCGCCGCGTGGGGCGTCGGCTGCTTCGGGATGGGGCTGGTGATCTCCTCCACCAGCGTGCTGCTGCTGAAGCTGTCCGCCCCGGAGGAGGCCGGCACCAACTCCGCCGCGCTCCAGATCTCCGACGCCCTGTCCAACGTCGTCCTGCTGGCGGCGGCCGGCGCGGCCTTCGCCGCCCTGGGCGGTGGCAGCACCGCCGCCACCACGGCGGGCGAAGGCGGCCGTCCCGCCGCCTTCGCCGCCGTCTTCCTGCCGATGGCCGTGGTGGCACTGGTGGGCTCCTGGGTGACGACGCGGCTGCGGGAACGTACCGCGCACCCCGAGTGACCGGTGGTGGTCAGGGTGCTCACGGGGTCGCTGTGATGTCGCTCCCACCCGGGGGCGACCCCGGCTCGTTCACGCCGTGCGCGCGGGACGGCGCCGGTAGGGTGGCCCGGTTGTCGTACGTAGCCGCCCGACCCTGATCCACGGAGACCGTGACTACCACCGCCGCATCCTCCGCCACCTCCGCTTCCTCCCATCACCTCTCGCCCGCCTTCCCGGGCCGTGCCCCCTGGGGTACCGCCAGCAAGCTGCGTGCCTGGCAGCAGGGGGCGATGGAGAAGTACATCCAGGAGCAGCCGCGCGACTTCCTCGCCGTCGCCACGCCCGGCGCCGGCAAGACGACCTTCGCGCTGACCCTGGCCTCCTGGCTGCTGCACCACCACGTCGTGCAGCAGGTCACCGTGGTCGCTCCCACCGAGCACCTGAAGAAGCAGTGGGCCGAGGCCGCGGGCCGGATCGGGATCAGACTCGACCCGGAGTACAGCGCGGGCCCGCTCGGCCGGGAGTACGACGGCGTCGCCGTGACGTACGCCGGTGTGGGCGTCCGCCCGATGCTGCACCGCAACCGGGTCGAGCAGCGCAAGACCCTGGTGATCCTGGACGAGATCCACCACGCCGGTGACTCCAAGTCCTGGGGCGAGGCGTGCCTGGAGGCCTTCGAGCCGGCCACGCGACGGCTGGCGCTGACCGGTACGCCGTTCCGCTCCGACACCAACCCGATCCCCTTCGTGACGTACGAGGAGGACAACGCGGGTATCCGGCGCTCCGCCGCCGACTACACCTACGGCTACGGCTCCGCGCTGGCGGACGGTGTCGTCCGGCCGGTGATCTTCCTCTCCTACAGCGGCAACATGCGCTGGCGCACCAAGGCCGGTGACGAGGTCGCCGCCCGGCTCGGCGAGCCGATGACCAAGGACGCGGTCAGCCAGGCGTGGCGTACGGCCCTCGACCCGCGTGGCGACTGGATGCCGAGCGTGCTGCGCGCCGCCGACCAGCGGCTGACCGAGGTCCGCAAAGCCATCCCGGACGCGGGCGCGCTCGTCATCGCCTCCGACCAGGACTCCGCGCGCGCGTACGCCAAGCTCATCCGGGAGATCACGGGGACGAAGGCGACGCTCGTGCTCTCGGACGACGCCGGCGCCTCGAAGAGGATCGACGAGTTCAGCGCGAGCGACGACCGGTGGATGGTCGCCGTCCGCATGGTGTCCGAGGGCGTCGACGTGCCGCGGCTCGCGGTCGGGGTGTACGCCACGACGATCTCGACGCCGCTGTTCTTCGCGCAGGCCGTCGGGCGTTTCGTACGGTCCCGGCGGCGCGGCGAGACCGCGTCCGTGTTCCTGCCGACCGTGCCCGACCTGCTGACCTTCGCCAACGAGATGGAGAAGGAACGGGACCACGCCCTCGACAAGCCGAAGAAGGAGGGCGAGGAGGACCCGTACGCCGAATCCGAGAAGGAGATGGATGAGGCGAACAAGCAGCAGGACGAGGACACCGGCGAGCAGGACATGCTGCCGTTCGAGGCGCTGGAGTCCGACGCCGTGTTCGACCGGGTGCTGTACGACGGCGCCGAGTTCGGCATGCAGGCGCACCCCGGGAGCGAGGAGGAGCAGGACTACCTGGGGATTCCGGGGCTGCTGGAGCCCGAGCAGGTGCAGTTGCTGCTGCAGAAGCGGCAGGCCCGGCAGATCGCGCACAGCCGGAAGAAGCCGGATACGGAGGCCGATCTGCTGGAGCTGCCGGCCGAGCGGCGGCCGGTGGTGACGCACAAGGAGCTGATGGAGCTGCGGAAGCGGCTGAACACCATGGTCAGCGCGTATGTGCACCAGAGCGGTAAGCCGCACGGGGTGATCCATACCGAGCTGCGGCGGGTGTGCGGGGGGCCGCCGAGTGCGGAGGCCACGGCGGGACAGCTGCGGCAGCGGATCGCCAAGGTCCAGGAGTGGGCGACCCGAATGAAGTGACGGCCGCGCACCAGAAGTTCCTTGCCCGCCCACCCACCCGACTCGCTCGGCTGAATGATCACCGCCACGGGGCTCCGCCCCGGACCCCGGGGGGCGGGGGACCCGGCTCGGCGGCTGAGACGCCACCGTTGCGGGGCTTCGCCCCGGACCCCGGTGGCGGGGCGCGCGGGTGGGGCGCTGGGAGGTGGGCCGGGGATCCGGCTCGCCGGCTGAGCGGTCACCGCCACGGGGCTTCGCCCCGGGCCCCGGGGATGGGGTAAGGGGACGAGGGCCGCAGTTCCGGTTCGGTGGGTGAGTGGTTCCCGTCGCGGGGCTCCGCCCCGGACCCGGCGGCGGGGCGCGCAGGTGAGGTGCTGGGACGAGGGCCGGGGATCCGGCTCGGCGGCTGAGCGGTCACCGCCACGGGGCTTCGCCCGGGGCCCCGGAGATAGCGTGCCGGGCTGAGGCGCGCGGGTGGGCTGCGGGGATCCCGTTCGACTCGGTTTCGACGCCGCCCCGTGTGCGTATCCGGACGAATGCAGCCAGGCCGGATCTGCCCTTGCCCGGATTCTGGACTGAGACTTCCGCTCAGCGAACCCGCTTCGCTACTGTCCGGCTACGCACACGCCCCGTGGCAGCGCCGCCGCGGAGCGCAGCCGTGAAGCGACAGGGCCTGGAGCCGCCGGGCCGTCCTGCCGATCGGCGGCCTCTGAAGCGCGTCGCCGACGGGACTCGGTGACGCATCCGCCGCTCAGGGACCCGCCGACCTCACCGTCGAAGGAGTGGGCGTCGTGACCGCGGAGACCTCTCAGACGCTCGACCGGGGACTGCGCGTCCTCAAGCTGCTGGCCGACACCGACCATGGGCTGACCGTCACCGAGTTGTCCACCAAACTGGGCGTGAACCGGACCGTCGTATACCGGTTGCTCGCCACCCTCGAACAACACGCGCTCGTACGCCGGGACTTGGGCGGCCGGGCCCGGGTCGGCCTCGGAGTGCTGCGACTCGGCCGGCAGGTGCATCCGCTGGTACGCGAGGCCGCGCTGCCCGCACTGCGCTCCCTCGCCGAGGACATAGGGGCGACCGCGCACCTGACGCTGGTGGACGGCTCGGAGGCGCTCGCCGTCGCCGTGGTCGAGCCCACCTGGACCGATTACCACGTGGCGTACCGGGCCGGCTTCCGGCACCCCCTCGACCGGGGGGCCGCGGGCAGGGCCATCCTGGCCGCGCGCCAGTCGCCGTCCGCCGACCCCGGCTACACCCTCACCCACGGCGAACTCGAGGCCGGCGCGAGCGGGGCCGCCGCGCCACTGGTCGGGGTCACCGGCGTCGAGGGCAGCGTGGGCGTGGTGATGCTGGCCGACGCCGTACCGGAGCGGGTCGGCGAGCGGGTGGTGGAAGCGGCCCGCGAGGTCGCCGAAGCACTGCGCTGACCAAGCGGCAGCACTGCGCTGACCGCGCGGCCCGGACACGGCGAGGGCCCCCGCGGCCCTCACGTTAGATTGATTCCGTGCTCTCACGTCTCACACGCCCCCAGGCCCTCGCCGTCAGCGCGCTGCCCGTCGTGGCCCTGCTCGCCACGGCGGCGTTCGCGCCGCTGCCGTTCTCCGTGGCGCAGCCCGGCTCGACGGCGAACGTGCTCGGCGAGAACCAGGGCACCCCGGTGATCACCGTCTCCGGCACGCCGACCCGCAAGACCAGCGGGCAGCTGCGGATGACCACGATCGTGGCGACCGGCCCGGACGCCCGGGTCTCCCTCGGTGACGTGGTCGGCGACTGGTTCCGTACCGACCGGGCCGTCATGCCGCGCGACTCGGTCTATCCGAAGGGCGACACCGTCAAGGAGATCGAGAAGCACAACCTGGCGCAGATGCGCGAGTCCCAGGACTCGGCCACCCAGGCGGCGCTGAAGCACCTCGGGCTCAGCCCGGACAAGGTCAAGGTCACGCTGCGCCTCGCCGACGTGGGCGGGCCCAGCGCGGGCCTGCTGTTCAGCCTCGGCATCATCGACAAGCTGGACGGCGACGGCAGCGGCGGCGACCTCACGGGCGGCCGCACCATCGCCGGTACGGGCACGATCGACGGCTCCGGCAAGGTCGGCGCGGTCGGCGGCGTGGGCCTGAAGACCCAGGCCGCGCGCCGGGACGGGGCGACCGTGTTCCTGGTGCCGAAGGCGGAGTGCGCCGAGGCCGAGGCCGAGCTGCCCGAGGGGCTGCGCCTGGTGCCGGTGACCACGCTCAAGGGCGCCGTCGACGCCCTGGTGGCCCTGGAGAAGGGCAAGGGCCCGGTCCCGAGCTGCTGAGCCCCCGGCCGAAACCCCGGCCGCCCCGCCCGCTCACCTCCCCTCCCGCGCCGCCTGTTCCACCAGCGGGATCACCCGCAGCGGTACCGGTGTCTCCATCACGATCGTCGTGGAGGCCCGGACGATGCCGTCGAAGCCCACCACCCGGTCGATCACCCGTTGCAGATCGGCGTTCGAGCGGGCCACCAGCCGGCACAGCATGTCCCCGTTGCCGGTGGTGGTCAGCAGTTCCAGCACCTCCGGCACGGTCGCCAGGTGCGCGCGGACGTCGGCGCCCTGGCCCTGGCGGATCTGGAGGGTGGCGAACGCGGTGACCGGGTAGCCGAGGGCCGCCGGGTCCACCTGCGGGCCGAAGCCCCGGATGACCCCGTTCGACCGCAGCCGGTCCAGCCGGGCCTGCACGGTGCCCCGGGCCACCCCCAGCCGCCGGGACATCTCCAGCACGCCGACGCGCGGTTCCTCGGCCAGCAGCACGATGATCCGCCCGTCCAGATGATCGATCGCCACGGGACCCCCTGAGATGGTCAGCCTGTACAGAAAGACCGTAGGAACGGCCGTACCGCTGAACAGATTGCCCAGCGGATTCGCGAACTATTGCGCACCTTGCAGAGCGGGGCCACCCTTCGGGTATGACGCAGACCACACACCACACTCCCGACACGACCGCCCGGCAGGACGACCCCTTCCCGGTCAAGGGAATGGACGCGGTCGTCTTCGCCGTGGGCAACGCCAAGCAGGCGGCGCACTTCTACTCCACCGCCTTCGGCATGCGGCTGGTCGCCTACTCCGGACCGGAGAACGGCAGCCGCGAGACCGCCAGCTATGTGCTGGAGAACGGGTCCGCCCGGTTCGTCCTCACCTCGGTGATCAAGCCGGTGAGCCCCTGGGGCCACTTCCTGGCCCGGCACGTCGCCGAGCACGGTGACGGCGTCGTCGACCTGGCCATCGAGGTCCCGGACGCGCGCGCCGCGTACGCGTACGCCGTCGAGCACGGCGCCCGCGGCGTCACCGAGCCGTACGAGGTGAAGGACGAGCACGGCACGGTCGTCCTCGCCGCGATCGCCACCTACGGCGAGACCCGCCACACCCTGGTCGACCGCTCCGGCTACGACGGCCCCTACCTGCCCGGTTACACGGCGGCCGAGCCGCTCGTCGAGCCGCCCGCCGTGCGCACCTTCCAGGCCATCGACCACTGTGTGGGCAACGTCGAACTCGGCAGGATGAACGAGTGGGTGGCCTTCTACAACAAGGTGCTGGGCTTCACGAACATGAAGGAGTTCGTGGGCGACGACATCGCCACCGAGTACAGCGCGCTGATGTCGAAGGTGGTCGCGGACGGCACCCTCAAGGTCAAGTTCCCGATCAACGAGCCCGCCATCGCCAAGAAGAAGTCCCAGATCGACGAGTACCTGGAGTTCTACGGCGGCGCCGGCGTCCAGCACATCGCGCTGAACACCAACGACATCGTGGGGACCGTGCGCACCATGCGCGCGGCCGGCGTCGAGTTCCTCGACACCCCGGACTCCTACTACGACACCCTCGGCGAGTGGGTCGGCGACACCCGCGTGCCGATCGACACCCTGCGCGAGCTGAAGATCCTCGCCGACCGCGACGAGGACGGCTACCTGCTCCAGATCTTCACCAAGCCGGTCCAGGACCGGCCGACGGTGTTCTTCGAACTCATCGAGCGGCACGGCTCGATGGGCTTCGGCAAGGGCAACTTCAAGGCCCTGTTCGAGGCGATCGAGCGCGAGCAGGCCAAGCGGGGCAACCTGTAACGGCGGGCCCTACTCGCTGGGCGGCGGCTCGTCGGGTACGTCGCCCAGCTCCCGCAGCGCCTCTTGCGCCAGCGGCACCCGCAGCGGCGAGAAGTACGGGTTGATCCTGAGCGCCTCCTGAAGGTGCCGCCGGGCGGGGCCGGTCCGCTCCAGCTCCGCCTCGATCACCCCCAGGTGGTACGCGTACAGCGCGCTGCGCACCCCGCCGCCCTTCGCCTTGTCCGTCGCGACGGCCGCGTACGTCAGCGCCTCCTGGTCCTCGCCGGTGCGGTGCAGCGCCCAGCACAGCGCGTCGGCCACCTCGATGCCCGGCTGCCGCCGCCACTCCTCCTCCAGCCGCTCCACCGCCTCCCACGGATCCCCGTGGTCCGCCTCGAACCGGCCGGTCAGCAGCTCCTCGTCCACCCCGCCCGCCACCGACCGCGCCACCGCCTCCCGCATCCGCGCGTAACTCTCCTCGGCGGCGGCCGGCTGCCCCAGCGACTCCTGCAGCTCGCCCAGCTCCAGCAGGTCCTCCGGGCGCGGCCGGCTCGCGACGGCGGCCCGGTACGCGGCCAGCGCCTCCGAGGTGCGGCCCAGCGCGGCCAGCGTCCGCGCCCGCCCGGCCGGTGCCGCCCGCTGGTCCGGGTCGAGCCGCAGCGCCGCCTCGAAGTGCCGCAGCGCCTCCGGCAGATCCCCGCGCTCCCAGGCCAGCTGACCCACCCCGGCCAGCCAGTCGGCCCGCTCCGCCGGGGTGCGGGCGGCGGCCGCCGCGTCGGTCAGCTGCGCCACCGCGTCCTCGCGCCAGCCCCGGTCCCGGTACACCGCCGCCGCCCGCGCCATCACGGCCGGCCGCGCCGCCGCGTCGGTGCGCAGCGCCAGCAGCTTGTCCAGGGCGGCGCGGGCCTTCTCGTAGTCGCCGAGCCCGGTGTAGGCGTCGATCAGCGCCGGGTACGCCGACCACCGCTTCGGCGCCGCCTTCCCGGCCTCCTCGGCGTACCGTTTCGCCGCCGGGAAGTCCCGGCGGGCCAGCGCCAGCGCGGCCAGCCCGTCCAGCGCCTCGGTGTTCCGCGCCCCCCGCACCTCCAGCGAGGTCTTGAGCGCCCGCTCGGCGCGCGGATAGTCGGCCGCGTCACCCGCCCGGCGGCCCCGCTCCACGTACGCCGATCCCAGCACCGCCCAGGCCACGGCGTCCTTCGGCCGCTCCCGCACCCGCTGCTCCTGCCGCCCGATCAGCGTCGTCAGCGCGGGCAGCGCGGCCGGCACGCCGTAGGTCACCGCCGTCAGCGCCTGCTCCCGGGGCCGGGACTGCGGGCCGGCGGCGGGCGGCCGGGCCGGCCGGTGCCGCTGCGCCTCCGCGGGCAGCAGCACCAGCACCGCGCCCGTCGCCAGACTGCCCGCCAGCGCGGCGAGCAGCAGCCGCCGCACCACCCGCCGCCGGCGCGGTGCCGGCGGCTCGGAGATCAGGGACGTACCCACGCACTGCCGGTTCTCCATGGCGCTCACTGTGCGTCAATATGACGAGCACATCCGGGTGGCCCAAGGGCGGCGCGGGCGGGGTTCACACCGATGGCCGTGAGTGTCACGCTGTGATCATGAGCCGTATCGAAGCGCCACGCGACGAGCACACCGGTAACCTCGCCGACCGGCTCCTGGCCGGCCTGCCGCCCGAGGCCGTCCTGACCGACCCCGACGTCACCGCCTCCTACGCCCACGACATGGCGAGCTTCTGCCCGGCCGGCCGGCCCGCCGCCGTCGTCCTGCCGCGCACCGTCGAGCAGGTCCAGCACGTCATGCGCACCGCCACCGAGCTGCGCGTCCCGGTCGTCCCGCAGGGCGCCCGCACCGGCCTGTCCGGCGGCGCGAACGCCACCGACGGCTGTATCGCGCTGTCGCTGACCAAGATGGACCGCATCCTGGAGATCAGCCCCGTCGACCGGATCGCCGTGGTGGAACCGGGCGTGGTCAACGCGGCCCTCTCCCGCGCGGTCGAGGAACACGGCCTGTACTACCCGCCGGACCCCTCCAGCTGGGAGATGTGCACCATCGGCGGCAACATCGGCACCGCCTCCGGCGGGCTGTGCTGCGTCAAGTACGGCGTCACCGCCGAGTACGTCCTCGGCCTGGACGTCGTCCTCGCCGACGGCCGGCTGATGTCCACCGGCCGGCGCACCGCCAAGGGCGTCGCGGGCTACGACCTCACCCGTCTCTTCGTCGGCTCCGAGGGCTCCCTCGGCATCGTCGTCCGGGCGGTCCTGGCGCTGAAGCCGAAGCCGCCCCGGCAGCTGGTGCTGGCCGCCGAGTTCGCCTCGGCGAGCGCCGCCTGCGACGCGGTGTGCCGCATCATGGCCGGCGGGCACGTCCCGTCCCTCCTCGAACTGATGGACCGTACGACGGTCAAGGCGGTCAACGACCTCGCGCACATGGGCCTGCCCGAGACCACCGAGGCGCTGCTGCTGGCCGCCTTCGACACCCCGGACCCGGCCGCCGACCTGGCCGCCGTCGCCGCCCTGTGCGAGGCCGCCGGCGCCACCGAGGTGGTGCCCGCCGACGACGCGGCCGAGTCCGAACTGCTGCTCCAGGCCCGGCGGCTCTCGCTGACCGCGCTGGAGGCGGTCAAGGGCACGACGATGATCGACGACGTGTGCGTGCCCCGCTCCCGGCTCGGCGAGATGCTGGCCGGCGTCGAACGGATCACCGCCAAGTACGACCTGACGATCGGCGTGTGCGCGCACGCGGGCGACGGCAACACCCATCCCACCGTCTGCTTCGACGCCCGCGACCCCGAGGAGTCCCGCCGGGCCCGCGAGTCCTTCGACGAGATCATGGCCCTCGGCCTGGAGCTGGGCGGCACCATCACCGGGGAACACGGGGTCGGCGTGCTGAAGAAGGAGTGGCTGGCCCGGGAGCTGGGGCCGGTCGGGGTGGAGATGCAGCGGGCGGTGAAGCATGCCTTCGACCCGCTGGGCATCCTCAACCCCGGCAAGCTGTTCTGACCCCCCGGGCCGTTCCGGCCTCCCGAGCCGTTCCGGCCCCCCGTTCCCTGGCGTCCGGCTCACCGGGCGAGGAGCTGGTCGAGCGCGTCGTCGAGACCCGGCTGACCGCCCTCCGTGCCCGGCGGCACCGCCCGCAGCGTCCGCTCCAGCCAGGCCGAGACCTGCGCGACGGGCGCCTGGAGCAGCGCGTCGCCGTCCGGCGCGCTCAGCGCCATCAGGACGACACCGCGCCCCTCCGACCTCCCCGGCCACACCCGCACGTCCCCGTGCCCGCACGGCCGGAACACCCCCTCCACCAGCAGCTCGCGGGCGAACGTCCAGTGCACCGGGTGCTCGGAGTTGATGTGGAAGGCGATGTGGACGGCGTAGGGGTCGTCGGAGCGGTAGGTCAGCCGGGCCGGGACCGGGACGCTCTCCTCCGGCGACAGAACGAGCCTCAGCTCCAGCTCCCGCTCCACCACGGTGTGCCGCATGACGTGTTTCCCTTCTGGTCGGGGCCGCTCGGACCGGGCCCGTACCAGGGGAGAGCGGGCGGGGGCCGGACCATTACGCGGGTCCGGGGAAGTTTTTTTCGCGGGCCCCGGAAAGCGGGTACGGCGTTGCCCGGAAAGGGGTGGGTCCCGCCGGACTGGCGCTGCGGGCTGCCCCGGTCTGATAGATGTGGAGGCCCCCATCCCACCCCCGAGCAGATACGGGACGACGGACATGAGCGCCCCAACCCCGGCACCCGGCGACGACAGGCCCCGCGAGGGCTACTACCCGGACCCGTCCATCCCCGGCTACGTCCGGTACTGGAACGGCGCCTCCTGGGTGCCCGGCACCAGCCGTCCGGCGCCGAAGGACGGCGAGCCGCTCATCCCGCCCCCCGGCATCCGCCCGGCCGCCCCGGCCGTGGAGGAAACGGGCCCCCACTTCTTCGACGAGGACCCGCCCGCCGCCGGCACGCGGGCCGCGGAGTCCGGTCCGGCCGCCGACACCGGCCGGCAGGACCCCGCCGGCGCCCGGCCGGGCCAGTGGGCACAGGGAGCCCAGGCCGCCCAGGCGGATCAGTGGACCCGGGCGGGCGAGAGCGACCAGGCGGGCCCGGCCGGCCAGTGGGCCCGGACCGGCCAGACCGGTCCGGGTGGCCAGGCCGGTCAGTGGGGGGCCGTGGACCAGGCGGGCCAGAGCGGCCAGGCAGGTCGGAACGGCCAGGCAGGCCAAGGCGGCCAGGCAGGTCCGTGGGCCCAGGCGGGGCAGGGCGGTCAGGCGGGCGAGGGCAATCCGGCCGGGCGGGATGGCCAGGCGGTGCCGGGCGGTCCGGCGGCGCAGGGCGATGTGGTCGCACAGGCGGGCGAAGCCGCGCAGTGGAGCCAGTCGGCCCCGTCACCCCACTCCGGCCGGCCGGGGCAGCCGGGGCACTCGGGCTGGCTGGGCCAGCCGGACCAGCCGGGGCAATTGGGACCGGACGCTCAGCCAGGCCAACTCGGCACTCCCGCCCAGCCTGGAGCAACCGGTCAGTCCAGCACACCCGGCCTGCCCGGCACCCCTGCCCAGTCCGGCGGTCCCGGCCTGCCCGGTGCCCCCGCCCAGTCGGGTGCGCCCGCTCAGCCCGGCGTACCTGGTCAGTCCGGCGGGCCCGGTCAGTCCGGCGTGCCCGCCCAGTCCGGCGTGCCCGCCCAGTCCGGCGTATCCGCTCAGCCCGCCACCCCCGGTCTCCCCGGGCAGCGGGACCGGTCGGGTGGGTTCGGTGGGGACGCCGGGCGTGGCGGGGCGTGGGGCGCCGACCCGCGGGTGCCGATGGACTCCCCGGCCGGTTCCGGCGGCCAGGGTGCCGCCGACGGCGCCGCGACGGTCCTCCCGGCCGAGGCCGGCGACGCCCCGGACCCCGGCACGTTCGTCTTCCGGCGCCCGGTGCCCGGTCCGGCGGCGGCCCGTACCGACGACGGCACGATGACCATCCGCCCGGTGCCCGCCGACCCGCCCGGCCCCGCCGCCGAGGGCGCCCAGGGCCCCGTCGGCGCGCCCGCCGCCTCCGGTTTCGGTGCCGGCAAGGCCGCCGCCCAGGCCGCTGCCGCCGCGCAGGCGCCCGTCACCCCTCAGGCACCACAGCCGCAGGCGCCCCACCCCGCCCCCGCCGTGGCGTCCCCCGTGCCGCAGCAGTCCGGCCCCGCTCCCGTCACCACCCCTGTGACCAGCGGGCCCGGCGGCGGGCAGGCGTCCTGGGCGCAGCAGGTGCATCAGCTGGCCGGCGGCGGGGACGAGCCGTCCGTCGCGCCGTGGAAGCCACCGGTGGAGGACCTCTTCCAGGCCGCCGCGCGCCGGCAGGCCGCCGCCCGCCCCGCCGGGCTCGGCAGGCGGCTCGCGGCGCGGCTGATCGACCTGGCCGTGGTGGGGGCCGTGACGGCCGCCGCGGCGGTGCCGCTCGGCATCCGAGCCGTGGACCACGTCCAGCAGAAGATCGACGCGGCCCGGCTCTCCGGCCACCAGGTCACCGTGTGGCTGATCGACGGCACGACCGGTACCGGCCTCGGCATCGTCCTCGCCGTCCTGCTGCTCGCCGGGGTCCTGTACGAGGTGCTGCCCACCGTCCGCTGGGGCCGCACCCTCGGCAAGAAGCTGTGCGGTCTGGAGGTGCGGGACATCGAGGCGCACGAGCCGCCGACGTTCGGCCCGGCGCTGCGCCGCTGGCTGGTGTTCAGCGTGCCGGGTCTGCTGGTCGTCGGTGTCGTGGGCGTGCTGTGGTGTCTGTTCGACCGGCCCTGGCGCCAGTGCTGGCACGACAAGGCGGCGCACACGTTCGTCGCGGGCTGAGCGGGGAGAGGCGGAGGAAAGGACCGGGGGAGAGGCGGAGGAAAAGACCGGGGGAGGGACGGAGGGCGGGGCCTGGGAGGGCCGGGTACTCCGTCCGGCCGTCTGCCGGATGCGCGGCGGCGGCCCGCGGGTTCCACTCGGGCCATGAGCAGCGAACCGCCCCCCGGCTCCGGAGAGCAGCCCCCCGAGGACGACCCCTTCAGGAAGCGGCCCCCGTCGGACCAGGGGTCGGGCTCGCCGTACGACACCCCGCCCCCGTACGGCGGCGGCCAGCCCCCGCCTCCCGGCGGCCCGTACGGGGGAGGCCCCTACGGCGGTGGGCCGTACGGCGGCGGCCCCTACGGGTCCGGGGCGGGCGGCTATCCCGCCGATCCGCTGGCCGGTATGCCCCCGCTCGCCGACAGCGGGAAGCGGACGCTCGCGAGGATCATCGACATGATCCTGGTCGGCATCGTCGTCTGGCTGCTCACCCTGGGGTTCGGCGTGAGCGAGTACACCGTCGACGGCGACCGGATCGAGGTCGGCCGGTCCGTCGCCCAGTCCTTCATCGCGGCCGTGCTCTATGTCGCCTACGACACCTTCATGACCAGCCGGTCGGGGCAGACCCTCGGCAAGAAGTGGCTCGGCCTGCGGGTGGCCGATCTGGACAACGGCGCCACCCCGTCCGTGTCGACCTCGCTGACCCGCGCCCTGGTGCTGTGGGTGCCGTTCGCCTTCTGCTGCGCCTGTGTCTGGACGGCGATCGCGGGCGGCTGGAGCTTCTTCGACAAGCCGTACAAACAGGGCCTGCACGACAAGGCGGCCAAGACGGTGGTGGTCAGCACCCGTTGAGCGGCGCAGCGCCGGGGCGGGTCACAGGGCGGTGGGCACGCGCCCCTCGTGCGCGGCCGGCTCGGCGGGTGTCCGCGTTCCGCGCGTCCCGGGCAGGGGGACCGTCCAGGCGACCAGCAGGCCCAGCGCGAGGGCCGCGAGGGCGATGACGGCGATCCAGGGGCCCGAAGTCGTCCGCGACAGCAGCAGCATGGCGAGCGCCGAGACGACCACGGTGCAGGAGCCGTAGGCGAACTGTGCGGCGGTCGGACGAGGCATGGCGATCGGGTCCTCGGCAGTCTTCGGGGGAAGTGGGAGACGGCGCAGGCACGTTCGGTTCTCTGTGCCGTTCGATTCTCCTGGCGTCCCTGCCCGCAGGGAACTCCCGGTAAGCGTGACCTGACCGGCGGTGCCGGTGCACGGGGGGCGCACGGAGTCACCGGCCCGTCAGACGGAGGGTTCCGCAGGGCTGCCGGCATGTCGTCACCTGTCCGTAAAGCGAACTCCACCTCCGCATAGTGCACTTGTCCTGCTCAAGTCAAGGTCTGTCTTTTCTGCCAAACCTCTAGTCAAATGTCGTCACTTGACTACACGCGTTGATCTTGCGCGCACGGATTCCACCATGCCCGGAACCCCCTGTCCGTGTGCGCGGCGCGGGGGAGGAACTCAAGTGACCAGCAGATCCTGGACGTTCAGAGCGGCCGCCATCGGCGTGACCCTCGCGGCGGCGTCCGCCTCGTTCACGACGTTCGCCGTCGCCGAGGCGGGCACCCAGCCCCGGCCCGCCGCCGAGAACCGGCACGACCCGGCGCCGGTGAAGCAGCACAAGCACGACCTGGACGGCCCCCTGAGCAAGACCCAGGACGCCCAGCGTGAAGAGGCCCTGAACCAGCTCATATCCGGCGAGGCCACCGCGCAGGAGCGCAACGGCTCGAAGGTCGTCAAGCTCAAGAGCCGCAAGGGCAAGAGCAAGTACGTCGAGCTGAGCCGCGAGAAGACCGACAAGATCTTCACCATCCTGGTGGAGTTCGGGGACAAGACGGACCCCAAGTTCGGCGGCACGCCCGGCCCGCTGCACAACCAGATCGCCGCGCCGGACCGCACCAAGGACAACTCCACGGCCTGGCAGCAGGACTACGACCAGAAGCACTACCAGGACCTCTACTTCGGCACCGGTGAGAAGACCGAGTCGCTGAAGAAGTACTACGAGAAGCAGTCCTCGGGCCGCTACTCGGTCTCCGGCGAGGTCACCGACTGGGTCAAGGTGCCCTACAACGAGGCCCGTTACGGCAACAACGCGTGCGGTTCCACCAACTGCCCGAGCGTGTGGAACGTCGTCAGCGACGGCCTGAGCGCCTGGGTCGCCCAGCAGAAGGCGGCCGGCCGCACCGACGCCGACATCAAGAAGGACCTCGCCCAGTACGACCAGTGGGACCGGTACGACTACGACGGCGACGGCAACTTCAACGAGCCGGACGGCTACGTCGACCACTTCCAGATCGTGCACGCCGGTGAGGACGAGTCCGCGGGCGGCGGCGCCGAGGGCGAGAACGCGATCTGGGCGCACCGCTGGTACGCCTTCGGCACCGACGCCGGCGCCACCGGCCCGCAGAACAACAAGCTCGGCGGCACCCAGGTCGGCGACACCGGCATCTGGGTCGGCGACTACACCATCCAGCCGGAGAACGGCGGCCTCGGCGTCTTCGCCCACGAGTACGGCCACGACCTCGGCCTGCCGGACGAGTACGACACCGCCGGCGGCGACAACTCCACCGGCTTCTGGACGCTGATGTCCTCCGGTTCCTGGCTCGGCCGGGGCAAGGACTCCATCGGCGACCTGCCCGGTGACATGAACGCCTGGGACAAGCTCCAGCTGGGCTGGCTGAACTACGACACCGCCACGGCCGGCAAGCAGTCCACGCACAAGCTGGGCCCCGCCGAGTACAACACCTTCGACAAGCAGGCCCTCGTGGTCAACCTGCCCGACAAGGCGGTCACCACCACGATCGTCCAGCCCGCCCAGGGCTCCACCCAGTGGTGGAGCGGCAGCGGCAACGACCTGAAGAACACGCTGACCCGGTCCGTGGACCTGACCGGCAAGACCTCGGCGAGCCTCACCCTGGACGGCTGGTGGGCCACCGAGGACGGCTACGACTACGTCTACACCGAGGTGTCCACCGACGGCGGCGCCAACTGGACCGCGCTGGACGGCACGGCGGACGGCCAGGCCCTGCCGAAGGACGCCAGCGGCAAGCCCGCGCTGAGCGGCTTCTCGCAGACGCACAAGAAGCTGTCGTTCCCGCTCGACGCCTACGCGGGCAAGAAGGTCGACCTGCGCTTCCGCTACGCCACCGACGGCGGTGTCGCGGAGAACGGCTTCACCGCCGACGAGATCACCGTGACCGCCGACGGCGCCCCGCTGTTCTCGGACGACGCCGAGAAGGCCGACGCCGGCTGGACCGCGAACGGCTTCTCCCGCATCGGCGCGTCCTTCACCAAGGACTACAAGCAGTACTACATCGCCGAGAACCGGCAGTACGTGTCGTACGACAAGACGCTGAAGACGGGCCCGTACAACTTCGGCTTCGCGTCGCGTCCGGACTGGGTGGAGCACTACCCGTACCAGAACGGCCTGCTGATCTGGAAGTGGGACACATCCCAGGCGGACAACAACACCAACAGCACCAACGGTCACCCGGGCAGCGGTCTGATCCTCCCCGTCGACTCGCACCCGACCGCGCTGAAGTGGGCCGACGGCACGCTGCTGCGCAACCGCGTCCAGGCCTACGACTCCCCGTTCAGCCTGTACGCCACGGACGGCATCACCCTGCACAAGGCCGACGTCGCGCTGAAGATCAAGGGCTCGAAGGGCGTGCCGGTCTTCAACGACCACACCAGCACCTACTACGACCCGGCGAACCCGACCGGTGGCGTGAAGGTCACTGACACCAACACCAAGATCACGATCGTCAAGGAGGCCAAGGACGGCTCGACGATCTCCCTCAAGGTCGGCCCCGCGGTGAAGTAACCCGTATCACCGCAGGTCAAAAGCGTATCGGCGGCAACCCCTGGCGGGTTGCCGCCGATCGTGTTTAGGTGCGTCCTGTGGACCGCTTATTGACACCAATCGGAACGGGGATGTGACCGCATGGCCGCTGGAGGCTTCAGCAAGCTGCCGAACGGCACGGTGGTGGTGGCGCTCAACCTGCCGTACGGCTCCGCCGGGGTGCGGATCCTGGTGCACGCCGCCAACCGCGCACGCGCCCTGACCAGGCTCCGCAACCTGGGCCTGCGGGCGGTGTACCTCCGCGGCAACGCATCACCTCCGACACCGGACGAGATCACGGCGGTCCTGCACCACCCCGACGGCCTGGTCTGGCGCACGGCACCCACGGCCCCCACGGCGGCCGGCGGCGTCATGGCGACGGAACTGTGGCACCCCATCCGGGCGCTGCTGCGGGGGCCGGCGACGGTGGGCTGACGCGCCCGCTCAGCCGCCGACCACCGGTTTGCCGGTCAGTTCGACGCCCGCCGCCCGCAGCTCCTCCAGGGCCCGCTCGGTCGTCTCCGCGGCCACCCCGGCCGTCAGGTCCAGCAGGACCTGGGTGCGGAAGCCCTCGCGGGCCGCGTCCAGGGCGGTGGCCCGTACGCAGTGGTCCGTGGCGATGCCCACCACGTCCACCTCCGTGATCTCCCGGGAGCGCAGCCAGTCGGCCAGGGACACGCCGTGCTCGTCGGTGCCCTCGAAGCCGCTGTACGCCGCCGCGTACGCCCCCTTGTCGAACACGGCGTCCACCGCGCCGGAGGCGACCGCGGGGGCGAAGTTCGGGTGGAAGCCCACGCCCTCGGTGCCCGCGACACAGTGCGCGGGCCAGGAGCGGACGTAGTCGGGGTCGTCGGCGAAGTGACCGCCGGGCGCGATGTGGTGGTCCCGGGTGGCCACCACGTGCCGGTACCCGGTGCCCGCCGCCTCGCCGATCAGCTCCGTGACGGCGGCGGCCACGTCCGCCCCCCCGGCCACCGCGAGGCTGCCCCCCTCGCAGAAGTCGTTCTGCACATCTACGACGATCAAGGCGCGGCGCATGGTGGGTGTCCTTCGACTGAGAGTGAAGTAACCGAGCCTAGAGACTTCCGGGCTCGTGCGGGAGGGGTGGGAAGGGGCGGACGGCGGTCGCGCTTTAGCTACCCGAGCGCCCGTGTACGTACTCCGTCGGGATGACGGGTTCCCCGCGCGAGAGCTGGGTAGCGGACAGCGGCAGATTGGCGCGCGCCGCGATGTGCCGCTCCCGGGGCACGTCCAGCGGCTCCCGGGCCACCACGGTCCCGCCGCGCACCAGCGGTACCAGCAGCTGCCGGTCGGCCAGCTCGGCCGGCACCGGCCCGGTGCCGACGACCTCGGCCTCGGCGATCCCGTCCGTGTCCAGCCGGCGTGCCGCCCACTTGCGGCCCCCGACCGACATCTTGCCGCCGCTGGACTTCTTCGCGACCGGCACCAGCGGCGCCTTGGGGTCGGCGGAGTCGGCGCGGGCGACCAGCTTGTAGACCATGGAGCTGGTGGGGTGCCCGGAGCCGGTCACCAGCTGGGTGCCCACCCCGTAGGCGTCCACGGGCGCGGCGGCCAGCGAGGCGATGGCGTACTCGTCCAGGTCGGAGGTCACGATGATCTTCGTATCGGTGGCGCCCAGCTCGTCCAGCTGCTGCCGCACCCGGTGGGCCACCAGCAGCAGGTCGCCGGAGTCGATGCGGACCGCGCCCAGCTCGGGACCGGCCACCTCCACCGCCGTACGGACGGCCTCGGCGACGTCGTAGGTGTCCACCAGCAGGGTGGTGCCCCGGCCGAGGGTCTCCACCTGGGCCTGGAAGGCGTCCCGCTCGCGGTCGTGCAGCAGGGTGAAGGCGTGGGCCGAGGTGCCCACGGTGGGGATGCCGTAGCGGAAGCCGGCCGCGAGGTCGGAGGTGGTGGCGAAGCCGCCGACGTAGGCGGCGCGGGCGGCGGCCACCGCGGCCAGCTCGTGGGTGCGCCGGGCCCCCATCTCGATCAGCGGCCGGTCACCGGCGGCGGAGGCCATCCGGGAGGCCGCGGCGGCGATCGCGGAGTCGTGGTTGAGGATGGACAGGATCACCGTCTCCAGCAGGACGCACTCGGCGAAGCTGCCCTCGACGCGCAGGATCGGCGAGCCGGGGAAGTACACCTCGCCCTCGGGGTAACCCCATATGTCCCCGCTGAAGCGGTAGTCGGCCAGCCACTTCAGGGTCTCCTCGTCGACGATCTGCCGCTCGCGCAGGAAGCCGAGGACGCCCGGGTCGAAGCGGAAGTTCTCCACCGCGTCCAGGACCCGCCCGGTCCCGGCCACCACGCCGTAGCGGCGCCCGTTCGGCAGCCGCCGGGTGAAGACCTCGAACACGCTCCGCCGTTCGGCCGTACCGGCCTTCAGCGCGGCGCGCAGCATCGTCAGCTCGTACTGGTCCGTGAAGAGCGCCGTCGAGGGAACATCCACCGGCAGCCCAAGGTCCGCTGTGTTCATGTCGGGGAATCGTACTCCCTTTTCGTCGGTGTGACGATTTATGAAGGGCGTGGCAGCATGGGCAGTGTGACGTCACCCGCGCCCGTAGAGATCGAACGCACCGAGTCGGCGGAGGAGATCTCCGCCGTACCCGAACCCGACGTCCCCTGGGTCACCATCGTCCACAACGACCCGGTCAATCTCATGAGCTACGTCACCTACGTCTTCCAGACGTACTTCGGCTACTCCAAGGACAAGGCCACCAAGCTCATGCTCGACGTCCACCACAAGGGCCGGGCGGTCGTCTCCAGCGGGAGCCGCGAGGAGATGGAGCGCGACGTGCAGGCGATGCACGGCTACGGACTGTGGGCCACCCTCCAGCAGGACCGGAAGTAAACGCCGCAGATGCCCGGACACTTCGAACCGCTCCCCGGCGGCGGCGCGGCCGTCGCGCTCGACGACGTCGAGATCTCCATCATCCGCTCGCTGGCCGTCCAGCTCCTGGAGCTGATCGGTCCCGGCCCCGGCGCCGACGCCCCGGCCGATCCGCTGGCCGAGCTGTTCGCCGAGGGCCCGAGCGAGCCGCCGGCCGACCCGGTCCTGCGCAGGCTCTTCCCGGATGCCTACAGCGACCCGGAGCAGGCCCCCGCCTCGCCGGCCGAGGCCGAGGAGCGGCGGGCGCACTCCGCCGAGTTCCGCCGCTACACCGAGAACGACCTGCGCGCGGGCAAGCGGGAGAACGCGCTCGGCGTGGTCCGCTCGCTGGACGCGCTCGCCCCGGCCGGGGAGGGCGGCGCGGTGCTGAAGCTGACGCCGGAGGAGTCCCGGCAGTGGCTCGGCGCCCTCAACGACCTGCGGCTGGCGATCGGCGCCCGGCTGGAGATCACCGACGAGGACGACACGGATCTGCTCTACCGGCTGCCGGAGGAGGATCCGCGCAAGCCGATGGTGCTGGCGTACCTCTGGCTGGGCGGGCTCCAGGAGACCTTGGTGTCGACCTTGATGCCGTGAGGCGGAGTGGCTGGTTCCGATCGGTGTCCGCTCAGAGGACGCTCAAACCCGGATAACGATCGCATTACCATACCGGCCTTTTTTGATACTTTCGGACCGTCTTTGTCCGGTTTTGGCTGTGTGGTGCCTCACACTGCCCCTCTGTGATCAGTATTGCGCCCGTGATAAATCTTCACGACCGCCCGGCCAACACCACCCATGTTCGGCCGGGTGCGCCACCGAGCCGACGACCGTCGGCCAGGCAACAGCTCCATCAATCCGGGGGGATCGAGATCCGATCCGAGGCCGACGCAAGGCCCGGTTCGGTATGGAGAAAGGCGCACCACACATGACCTCAGCGCAGGTCGATCAGCATCGCGACGGCAATGAGGCCGCGGGGGCCGAGGGCGGCGAGGGGTATCAGCGCGGGCTCGGAGCCCGGCAGATCCAGATGATCGCCATCGGCGGGGCCATCGGCACCGGCCTGTTCCTCGGCGCGGGCAAGGGCATTTCCAAGGCCGGCCCGAGCCTGATCCTGGCGTACGCCGTCGCGGGCCTCATCATCTTCATGATCATGCGGGCACTCGGCGAACTGCTGATGTACCGCCCCGTGTCGGGTTCGTTCTCCGATTACGCGCGGGAGTTCATCGGCCCGTTCGCCGGATTCGTGACCGGCTGGACGTACTGGCTGTTCTGGGTGGTCACGGGCATCACCGAGGTCACCGCCGCGGCGAAATACATCACGTACTGGACCGACATCCCGCAATGGCTGTCGGCCCTGGTGTTCACCGTCATCCTCTACGGCGCCAACCTGATCTCCGTGAAGCTCTTCGGCGAACTGGAGTTCTGGTTCTCCATGGTCAAGGTCACCGCCATCATCGGCATGATCCTGATCTGCGCCGGCATCCTCACCCTCGGCTTCTCCGACGCCGGCGACACCGCCTCCGTCGCCCACCTGTGGAACCAGGGCGGCTTCTTCCCGCACGGCATCGACGACACGCTGATGACCCTGCAGATGGTGATGTTCGCCTTCCTCGCCGTCGAGCTGGTCGGTGTGACCGCGGGCGAGTCCAAGGACCCCAAGACCGTGCTGCCCAAGGCGATCAACACCGTGCCGTGGCGCATCGCCGTCTTCTACGTCGGCGCGCTGATCATGATCCTCTCGGTCGTGCCGTGGACCAGCTTCAGCGCGGGCAACAGCCCCTTCGTGGTCGCCTTCGAGAAGATGGGCCTCCCGGCCGGCGCGGGCATCGTCAACTTCGTCGTGCTCACCGCCGCGCTGTCGTCCTGCAACTCCGGCATGTACTCCACCGGCCGCATGCTGCGCGACCTGGCGCTCAACAGCCAGGGTCCCAAGGCGTTCACCAAGCTGACGTCGAGCGGTACCCCGCTGATCGGCACCACGTTCTCCGCCGCGCTGATGCTGGTCGGCGTCTGGATCAACTACCAGTGGCCGGGCAAGGCGTTCGACTACGTGGTCTCCTTCGCGACCATCTCCGGCATGTGGGCCTGGATCGTCATCCTGATCTGCCAGATCCGCTACCGGGCCAAGGCCGACCGCGGCGAGCTGCCCCGCTCGGAGTTCCGCGCCCCGGGCGCGCCGTGGACCAGCGTGATCGCGCTCGCCTTCATCGGCATGGTGATCGTGCTGATGGGCATCGACAAGGACGCCCGGGTCTCGCTGTACTGCGCGCCGGTGTGGGGCCTGGTCCTCGCCGTCGCCTATCTGGTGCTCCGGCGCCGCAACCCGGAGGCAGCGGCCTTCCGCAAGCGCTGAGAGGACCCCGGACCTTCCGGAAAGGGACGTCCGGCCGCCGGGAGCTCTCGTGGCGCCCCCGTCGGCCGCCGCTCAGGACGTCCGGCATGTGGGCCGTTCCGTACCACCCCTCGGTACGGAGCGGCCCTCTGCTTATCCTGACCCCCATGCTGACCATCACCCAGGCCCTGTACGACCAGATCGTCGCCCACGCGCGCGAGGACCACCCCGACGAGGCGTGCGGCGTGGTGGCGGGCCCGGCGGGCTCGGACCGCCCCGAGCGCTTCATCCCCATGCTGAACGCGGCGATGTCGCCCACCTTCTACGAGTTCGACTCCGGCGATCTCCTCAAGCTCTACCGCGAGATGGACGACCGCGACGAGGAGCCGGTGGTCATCTACCACTCCCACACCGCCACCGAGGCATACCCCTCGCGCACCGACATCTCCTACGCCAACGAACCCGGCGCCCACTACGTCCTGGTCTCCACCGCCGACACCGACGGCCTCGGCGACTTCCAGTTCCGCTCCTTCCGGATCGTGGACGGCCAGGTCACCGAGGAGGAGGTCAGGGTCGTGACGGACTACTGATCTCGCCCACCGGACGATATCCGTCCGGCATGCGGAATCACACTCCGGGCCGCGGGCCGGGAATCGATACGATGAGCCCATGGTTCTTCTCGACGTGGGCGACAGGGCGCCGGGCACGCTGCTCGTGGCGCGGCTGCACGTCGACCTGTGCAGGCTGAACAGCGCCCTCTGTTGACCCGCGCCGCTGCCGCCGTACGGCCCTGGGCCGCGGCGGGCCGCCGCCGCGCGCCTGACCGAACCGACGACACCTTCCGACAGGAGCCCTGAGCCATGGCCATCGAGGTCCGCATCCCGACCATCCTCCGCCAGTACACCGACGGCCAGAAGGCGGTGGAGGGCAACGGCGACACCCTCGCCGACCTGTTCGCCGACCTCGAGACCCGGCACGCCGGCATCCAGGCCCGCCTGGTGGACGGCGGCGAGCTGCGCCGCTTCGTCAACGTGTACCTGAACGACGAGGACGTCCGCTTCCTGGACGGCATCAAGACCAAGCTGTCCGACGGCGACAACATCACGATCCTGCCGGCCGTGGCCGGCGGCATGCGCTGATCGGCTCCCGAGCAGCGATGCGCTACGACTCCCCGCTGGCCGCGGTGGGCAACACCCCCCTGGTGCGCCTGCCGCGGCTGTCGCCGTCCCCCGACGTGCGGATCTGGGCCAAGCTGGAGGACCGCAACCCCACCGGCTCGGTCAAGGACCGCCCCGCGCTGCACATGATCGAGCAGGCGGAGAAGGACGGCCGGCTCACCCCCGGCTGCACGATCCTCGAACCCACCTCCGGCAACACCGGCATCTCCCTCGCCATGGCCGCCAAGCTCAAGGGCTACCGGATGGTGTGCGTGATGCCGGAGAACACCTCGCAGGAACGCCGGGACCTGCTCGGCATGTGGGGCGCCGAGATCATCTCCTCGCCGGCCGCCGGCGGCTCCAACACCGCGGTGCGCGTGGCCAAGGAGCTGGCCGCCGAGCACCCCGACTGGGTGATGCTCTACCAGTACGGCAACCCGGACAACGCGGGCGCCCACTACGCGACCACCGGCCCGGAGATCCTCGCCGACCTGCCCTCGGTCACCCACTTCGTGGCGGGCCTCGGCACCACCGGCACCCTGATGGGCGTCGGCCGCTATCTGCGCGAGCACAAGCCGGACGTGCGGATCGTCGCCGCCGAACCGCGCTACGACGACCTGGTCTACGGACTGCGCAACCTCGACGAGGGCTTCGTCCCCGAGCTGTACGACGCCTCCGTGCTCACCACCCGCTTCTCGGTCGGCTCGGCCGACGCGGTCACCCGCACCCGCGAACTCCTCCAGCAGGAGGGCATCTTCGCGGGCGTCTCCACCGGCGCCGCCCTGCACGCGGCGATCGGCGTCGGGAACAAGGCCGTCAAGGCGGGCGAGAGCGCCGACATCGTCTTCATCGTGGCCGACGGCGGCTGGAAGTACCTGTCCACGGGCGTCTACACGGCGGCCACCACCGAGGAAGCGATCGCCACCCTCCAGGGACAGCTCTGGGCGTAGGCCCTGTCGTCAGACAGGACCTGGCGGGATCCGGACGCGCCGGTGGTACGTCACATCCGCACCAGTACTCCTGCGGAAAGGCGGACTCCATGCGCCGTACCACGCCCCTCGTCCTCACGGCGGCCGCGCTGCTCCTGGCCGGCTGCGGCTCGCAGCAGGACACCGGGAGCGGCGGCCGGGCGCCGGCGCCGTCCGGCACCGGCGCGCCGTCGGCCGGCCGGAACGCCGGCGACTGCACCGGTCACGCGAACCTGACGGTCGCCGACCAGGACCGCACCGTCTGTGTGGCCGAGGGCGGCGAGCTCCGGCTCACCCTGGACGGCTCCAGGGCCCGCCCCTGGAAGCCGGTCACCGTGAGCGGCAGCGGACTGGAGGCGATCAACGCGGGGCTCGTCCTCCAGCCGGGCGACGCCACGGCCGCCTACCGCGCGGTGGCCGCCGGCACGGTGAGGCTCAGCTCGTCCCGCCCCCGGTGTCCCGAGCCCACCGCGCCGGACCAGGTCTCCTGCAAGGGCGTCGAGGAGTGGACGGTCACCGTCCGGGTCGGCTAACCGGCCAGGTGCCGTACCTGGTCCCACAGGACCGGGTCGACCACGCCCACCCGGCGGCGGAAGCCGTCCACCGGGACCTCGCGCAGCTCGTCGGTCTCCAGGAAGCTGGGGCGGCCCTGGGCGTCGCCGACCGCGCCGGGCGGCAGCGGGATCACCCCGCTGCGCTCGTCGTGGTACCTGCTGGTGATCTTCGCGACCGTGGCCCGGTCGCCGCGCACGGCCAGCACCAGGCAGGGCCGGTCCTTGTGCCCCGGCCGGTCCTCGAACGGGACGTGCGCCCACCAGATGTCCCCGGGCGACGGCCGCGGCGCGTGCCCGGAGCGCGCGCCCGCCCGGCCCGGGGGCCTGAGGCGCCGCCCGGCGGGCCGGCGGCCCCGGCCCCAGCCGTCGACGAGCGTGGCCACCAGCGCGAGCAGCACCACCGCCGCGAGCGCCAGCCACCAGGACGTGTCCATACGACGACGTTACCGGCGCGCGCCGCACATCGCGCGCCCTCCTGGGAACCCGGTGCGCCCCCGGTCCAGCCGAACCGGTGACAGCACAGGTGAGTTCGCCCACAACGGCCCCTGGCGGAGGAGCGACCCGCGCCCTCGCGCCTTACGCTCGACGGACCGCACGACCCCCGACAGCCCTCATCCGAGCGGCTCCGCCATCCTGCCCACCGCTTTTTCCGCCAACGGAGGTTTCTGCTTCATGAAGCTCACCGTCGTCGGCTGCTCGGGGTCGTTCCCGTCCGCGGAATCGGCCTGTTCGAGCTACCTCGTCGAGGCCGACGGCTTCCGGCTGCTTCTCGACATGGGCAACGGCGCCCTGGGCGAGCTGCAGCGCCACTGCGGTCTCTACGACCTCGACGCGATCTTCCTCAGCCATCTGCACGCCGATCACTGCATCGACATGTGCGCGTACTTCGTGGCCCGCTACTACCGCCACGAGGGCGGCCGGTGCGCCCCCCTGCCGGTCTACGGTCCCGAGGGCACCGAACACCGCCTGACCACGGCCTACGCGGACACCCCCTCCGCCTCCTCCATGAGCGAGGTCTTCGACTTCCACACGGTGAAGCCCTCCACCTTCGAGATCGGCCCCTTCACCGTGCACACCGAGCGGGTCCGACACCCCGTGGAGGCCTACGGCATCCGCGTCGAACACGGCGGGAAGTCGCTGACGTACTCCGGCGACACGGGGGTCACCGAGGCGCTGGACGAGCTGGCCCGGGACACCGATCTGTTCCTGTGCGAGGCCGCGTTCACGCACGGCAAGGAGAGCATCCCCGACCTGCACCTCAACGGCCGCGAGGCGGGCGAGACGGCGGCCCGCGCGGGCGCCCGCCGACTGGTCCTCACCCACATCCCGCCGTGGACCGACCCCCAGGTCAACCTGCGGCACGCGCGCGAGGTGTTCCCCGGACCGGTGGAGCTGGCCGTGCCGCGCCACACGTACGAGATCTGACGCCGGGCACGCGAAAAGGCCCCGGAGCCATGGCTCCGGGGCCTTTCCCACGCCTCGCTCACGCCTTGGTGAGGTCCTCGACCTCCTCCTCGGGCTCGCGGCCCGGGGTCTTCAAGTCGAACTTGACGATCGCGAACCGGAAGACCGCGTAGTAGATCACCGCGAACACCAGGCCGACCGGGATGATCAGCCACGGCTTGGTCGCCAGGTTCCAGTTCAGCAGGTAGTCGATCGCGCCGGCCGAGAAGTTGAAGCCCGCGTGGACGCCCAGCCCCCAGGTGACCGCCATGGACACGGCCGTCAGCACCGCGTGGATGACGTAGAGGACCGGGGCGATGAACATGAAGGTGAACTCGATGGGCTCGGTCACACCGGTCACGAAGGAGGTCAGCGCCAGGGAGACCATCATGCCCATCACGGCCTTGCGGCGCTCGGGGCGGGCGCAGTGCGCGATGGCGATCGCGGCGGCCGGCAGACCGAACATCATGATCGGGAAGAAGCCGGTCTGGAAGAGGCCGGCGGAGGAGTCGCCCGCGAGGAAGCGGGTGATGTCGCCGTGCACGATCTCACCGGAGGCGTTCTTGAAGTCGCCGAGCTGGAACCACGCCACGGTGTTGACGAACTGGTGCATGCCGACGGGGATCAGAGCGCGGTTGACCAGGCCGAACAGGGCCGCGCCACCGGCGCCGAGGCCGGTCATCCACTCGCCGAAGCTGGTGATGCCGTCACCGATGGGCTCCCAGACGAGGCTGAAGAGCACGCCGACCAGGGCGCCGACGAACGCCATGATGATCGGCACCAGCCGGCGGCCGTTGAAGAAGCCGAGCCAGTCCACCAGCTTGGTGCGGTGGAACCGCTGCCATATGACGGCGGCGAGCAGACCCATGATGATGCCGCCGAGCACCCCGGGGTTGTTGTACGTCGCCGCGACGATCTTCCCCTTCTCGATGTGCTCCTCGGTCACCGGGAAGGCCTGCAGCACCTTGTCGTAGACGAGGAAGCCGACCAGCGCGGCGAGTGCCGTCGAACCGTCCGCCTTCTTGGCGAAGCCGATGGCCACACCGATGCAGAACAGGATGGGGAGGCTGCCGGTGATGGCACCGCCCGCGGCGTTGAAGACGGTCGCGACCTTGTCCCAGCCCAGGCCGTCCTTGCCGAAGATGTCGTCCTGGCCGAGCCGGACCATGATGCCCGCCGCCGGCAGGACGGCGATCGGGAGCTGTAGGCTGCGGCCGACCTTCTGCAGGCCCTGGAGCAGGCCCGCCCCCTTCTTCTTGGCCGGCTTCTTGGCCGGGGCCGCCGACTCGGTGGCGGTGGTCATACTTCCTCCATCGGGCAGGGCGCCGCCCGGGAACCATGGAAGGGGACGGCAGCGTCTCTGGTCTACACCACCTGTGGTGTAGACCTGTTGTAGCACGATGAAGGCGGCGTAAGGAACCCGTGATTCCGCGACCGGGGCGCTACGCGCTGTGCGCCCCGCACCCGCGCTGACACGGCCTCAGACCTTGGTGACGTCCTCCACCTCCTCCGCCGGCTCCCGCCCCGGTGTCCGCAGGCCGAACCGGGTGATCGCGACGCGGAAGACGACGTAGTAGACGGCCGCGAGGCACAGGCCGATCGGGATGATCGCCCAGGGCCGCGTCGCCAGGTTCCAGTTGATCACGTAGTCGATCAGCCCCGCCGAGAAACTGAACCCGTCGTGCACCCCGAGCGCCCAGGTCACCGCCATCGACACCCCGGTGAGCACGGCGTGCACGGCGTACAGGGCCGGCGCGACGAACAGGAACGAGTACTCCAGCGGTTCGGTGATGCCGGTCACGAACGAGGTCAGCGCCACCGACAGCATCAGCCCGCCGGTCTCCTTGCGCCGCTCCGGCCGCGCGCAGTGCGTGATGGCCAGCGCGGCGGCCGGCAGCGCGAACATCATGACCGGGAAGAAGCCCGAGGTGAACTGCCCGGCGTTCGGGTCCCCCTGGAGGAACATGTTGATGTCGCCGTGCACCACCGTGCCGTCGGGCTTGGTGTAGCTGCCGAACTGGAACCAGATCGGCACGTTGAGGAACTGGTGCAGCCCCACCACCAGCAGCGCCCGGTTGGCCACCCCGAAGACGCCCGCACCCCAGGCGCCCGCGTCCCGCAGCCACCCGCTGAAGCCCTCCAGGGCGCCCCCGATGGCCGGCCAGACCAGCAGGCACACCACCGCGACCACGATCGCCGTGAACGCCATGATGATCGGCACCAGCCGGCGGCCGTTGAAGAAGCCCAGCCAGTCCACCAGGCGGGTGCGGTGGTAGCGGGCCCAGAAGAAGGCCGCCAGCAGGCCCATGACGATGCCGCCGAAGACACCCGGGTTCTGGTAGGTGAACGCGGTCACCGTGCCGCTCGCCGCCTGGCAGCCGGTCGTCACCACCTTCGCGCCCGCCGGGCACGCCTCGGGGAACTGCCGGAGCACGCCGTAGTAGACGAGGAAACCGGTCACCGCCGCGAGCGCGGTCGAGCCGTCCGCCTTCTTCGCCATGCCGATCGCGACGCCCACGCAGAACAGCAGCGGCAGCCCGAGCTGCCCGTCCAGCAGGGCGCCGCCCGCCCCGCTCATCACCTTGGAGACGTCCGTCCAGCCCAGGCCGTCCGCGCCGAACAGGTCCGGCTGGCCCAGCCGGTTCAGGATGCCCGCCGCCGGCAGCACGGCGATGGGCAGCTGGAGACTGCGGCCCATCTTCTGCAACCCCTGGAACAGGCCGTTCCAGCGGGCCCGGACGGGACCGGCCGTGCTCTCGGCGCTCATGGGTTTGGCGACCTTCCCCACGGTGGTGTAGACCAGTCGGCGGACGGTTCCGCTGTTGTGATCGCCATCATTGGGCACGGACGGCACGACCGCTCGCGAAGATGGGCCAACTGTGGGTTACTGCGACCAAGCGGTTCGGAGCAGGGAGAAGGAATATGGCCAGCAAGGCTGAGAAGATCGTCGCCGGGCTCGGTGGCATCGACAACATCGAAGAGATCGAGGGCTGCATCACCCGGCTGCGCACCGAGGTGTCCGACCCGAGCCTGGTCGACGAGGCCGCGCTGAAGGCCGCCGGCGCCCACGGCGTGGTGAAGATGGGCACCGCCATCCAGGTCGTCATCGGCACCGACGCCGACCCGATCGCCGCGGAGATCGAAGACATGATGTGAACCGCACCGGTTCACCCTGAAGGGGCTTCTCCCGACGCGGGAGAAGCCCCTTCGGCTGCTGCGGCTAGGCTCGGCGGCATGTCTCGCATCGACGGCCGTACGCCCGAACAGCTCCGCCCGGTCACCATCGAACGCGGTTGGAGCAAGCACGCCGAGGGCTCCGTCCTCATCTCCTTCGGCGACACCAAGGTCTTCTGCACCGCCTCCGTCACCGAAGGGGTCCCGCGCTGGCGCAAGGGCAGCGGCGAGGGCTGGGTCACCGCGGAGTACGCCATGCTGCCCCGCGCCACCAACACCCGCGGCGACCGCGAGTCCGTCAAGGGCAGGATCGGCGGCCGAACCCATGAGATCTCCCGGCTCATCGGCCGCTCCCTGCGCGCCGTCATCGACTACAAGGCGCTCGGCGAGAACACCGTCGTCCTCGACTGCGACGTCCTCCAGGCCGACGGCGGCACCCGCACGGCGGCCATCACCGGCGCGTACGTGGCCCTGGCCGACGCCGTCGCCTGGGCCCAGGGCAAGAAGCTGGTCAAGGCCGGCCGGCAGCCGCTCACCGGCACCGTCAGCGCCGTCTCCGTCGGCATCGTCGGCGGCGTCCCGCTGCTCGACCTCTGCTACGAGGAGGACGTGCGCGCCGACACGGACATGAACGTCGTCTGCACCGGCGACGGCCGCTTCGTCGAGGTCCAGGGCACCGCCGAGGCCGAGCCCTTCGCCCGCGACGAGCTGAACGCCCTGCTCGACCTCGCCGTCGGCGGCTGCACCGAACTGGCCGCGATCCAGCGGGCGGCCCTGGAGTCGACGCGCGCCTGACGGGCCCAAGGGGGCCGTCGGCCACTCGCCGGCTTCCGTCGGCAACCCGCCGGGGCCCGGTGGCGTCCCTGTGGGTACGGGCGCGCGGCCTCGACCGTCGTGCGCCCGGCCAGCCGTCCCAGGGGAGGGAACCCGCCATGCCCGCCAGCCGACGCCCACGCCCACGCCGGGCCCGGGTCGCCGTCGTCGCCGCCACGGTGGCCGCCGTCGTGCTCACCGCCGGCCTGACCACCGGCTGTGACGCCGTGGACAAGGCACTGGACTGCGTACAGACCGCCGACGCCATCGCCGACAGCGTCACCGATCTCCAGCAGGCCGTGGAGAACGCCGCGAACGACCCCTCCCGGGCCGACGCCTCGCTCGACTCCATCGAGAAGAACCTCCGCCGGATCGGCGACAAGACCGACGACGCCGACGTCGACAAGGCCGTGGACGATCTCGGCAAGGCCGTGGACAACGTCCGTACGGCGATCAGGAACGGCGACGGGACACCGGACGTGAGCCCGGTGACGGACGCGGCCGGCGAACTGACCAAGGTGTGCACTTCCTAGTACGCCGACGGGCTACGGCGCCGTTCTCTCCGCGTACATCCTGGCGATGACCGCCTCGATGTCCGGCTCCCGCACCGACAGGTCCACCAGGGGATAGCGGGCCGCCAGGTGCGCGAGGAGCGGTGCCGCCGACTGCCCCGCCGGGAACGCCAGCCACTGCCGCGGCCCCTCCACCCGCACCACCCGGGCCGACGGCACCTCGACCGGCGGCAGCTCCCGCTCCAGGTCCACCACCAGCGTCCGCTCGCTCTCCCCGGCCTCGTGCAGCCCCGCGAGCGGGCCGTCGTACACCAGCCGGCCGTGGTCGATCACCATCACCCGGGAGCACAGCTGCTCGATGTCCTGCAGATCGTGCGTGGTCAGCAGCACGGTCGTGCCGCGCTCGGAGTTCACCTCCCGCAGGAACTCCCGCACCTTGGCCTTCGACACGACGTCCAGGCCGATCGTCGGCTCGTCCAGGTACAGCACGTCCGGGTCGTGCAGCAGGGCCGCCGCGATGTCCCCGCGCATCCGCTGCCCCAGCGACAGCTGCCGCACCGGCACGTCCAACAGGGCGCCCAGATCCAGCAGTTCCACCAGCCGGTCCAGATTCTGCCGGTAACGGGCGTCCGGGATGCGGTACATGCGGTGCGCCAACCGGTAGGAGTCGATCAGCGGCAGGTCCCACCACAGCGTGGTCCGCTGCCCGAACACCACCCCGATCCGGTGCGCCAGGCGGGTCCGCTCCCGCGCCGGGTCGATCCCCGCGACCCGCAGCCGCCCGGCGCTCGGCGTCAGGATCCCGGTCAGCATCTTCACGGTGGTCGACTTCCCGGCGCCGTTCGGCCCGATGTACCCGACCATCTCCCCGCGGGCCACGGTGAACGACAGCGAGTCCACCGCCCGCACCTCGCGCCGCTCCCGCCGCCACAGCCCGGTCCTGCGGCGCACCTGGAAGACCTTCTCGACGTTCTCCAGCGTGATGAAGTCACCCACGTCAGCTCCCTGTGCTGCGATACGAACGAAGTCCCGCCCGCCAGGCCAGTCCCGCGAGCGCGCAGCACGCCACCGCCACCAGCGGCGAGGCGAACGCGGTCCACCGCGGCAGGTCCAGCGGATACGGCCGGCCCAGCACATAGGTCGCGGGCAGCCAGTTGACGAAGGCCAGCGGCAGCACGAACGTCACCCCGCGCACCAGCTCCTTCGCGAACACCGTCGGCGGGTACTGCAGCAGCGTCGTCCCGCCGTAGGTGAAGGCGTTCTGCACCTCCGAGGCGTCCTGCGCCAGGAACTGGAACGCGGCCCCCGCCACGAACACCGCGCAGAAGATCCCGCAGCCGCCCGCCACCATCAGCGGCATCAGCAGCAGCCGGTCCGCCGTCCAGTCGATGTCCACCCGGGTCAGCGACCAGCCCAGCACCAGCGCGCCCTGCGTCACCCGGCCCAGCCGCCGGAGCGCGAACCGGTCGGCGGCCAGCTGCGCCAGCACCGGCGCCGGGCGGACCAGCAGCGTGTCCAGGGTGCCGTCCCGTACCCGCCGGCCCAGCCGCTCCATCGAGCCGATCAGCAGGTCCGCCAGGCCGAAGGAGGTCGCCGACAGCCCGTACAGGAACGCCACCTCGGGCAGCGGGTAGCCGCCGAGCGCGTCCACCCGGGAGAACATCAGCATGATCGCGACGAAGTCGAGGAAGGTCGCCGCGAAGTTCCCGAACGTGGTCATGGCGAAGGACGCGCGGTAGGCCATCGTGGACCGCACCCACATCCCCGCGATCAGCCCGTACGCCCGTACGCCCTCGGTGATCCGGGCCCGCCCCTCAGCCACCCTGCACCACCACCCGGCGCGTGGCCGCCGACTGCGCCAGCCGCCCGGCACCCAGCAGCACGACCGCCCAGGCGCCCTGGAACAGATAGGTGGGCAGCGGGTCGGCGTGCCCCAGCAGGATGTCCGCCGGGGCCTGCAGCAGCGACGACCAGGGCAGCACCCGGACGATCTCGCCGAGGGCACCCGGGATCACGTTCAGCGGCAGCAGCATGCCCGAGCAGAAGTAGCCGAGCAGCCACCCCATCTGCGTGACCCCGGTGCCGTCCAGCAGCCAGAACGCGCTCAGCGCCACCAGGTACCGGATGCCGAACCCGACCAGCATCGCGAGGACCACGGCCACCAGGAACGCCGCCCACCTGCCCGCGTCGGCCGGCAGCGCCACCGGGAAGCACAGCGCGCCGAACACGAACGGTACGACGCCCCGGCCCAGCAACTGGAAGAGCGCCCGGCCGAGATCCGCCGCCAGCCACCACAGCTGGAGGTCGGCCGGCCGGTACAGGTCGATCGCCACGTCCCCGGTGCGGATCCGCTCCATCAGCTCGTCCTCGACCCCGCCGCCCCCGATGGCCAGCGTCGACAGGAAGGCCTGCCCCAGCCAGACGTAGGTCACCGCCTGCGCCTGGTCGTAGCCGCCGAGATGGGGCCGCTCGCTCCACAGCGCCTGGTAGGTGTAGACGAGAATGAGGCCGAAGACGGTGTTCGTGAACACCCCTGCCGCAGTGGCGGCACGGTAGGTCGCGTACCGTCGGAACCCCCCTGCCGCGACAGCCGTGTACAACCGTCCCGCGCCCACGCCAGTCGACCTCCTCGGACCACTCGACACCGAAGCGCAGGAGCCTAGTCCGGCGACCCGGCGGCCGGCCACGCGTTTTCCGCCGGAACCGTGCCGGAATCCGGGAACGGAACGCCAGGTGCGAGAGTCTTCAAGCAGGGGGAGCGCAGAAGCGTACGAGGCGTACGGGAACGTACGACGCGAAACAGGAGTCCGTGCACGACATGAGCGACGAGCCGCAGCCGCAGCAGCCGAACGAAGGCGTGGCGCCGGAAAAGCCGCTGCCGGCTGAAGGGCCCGGGAAGCCGGGGGGCCACGAGGAGAAGGCCGCCGAACAGCACACCGACCGGCCTCGACGCCCCGAGGGGGCGCGCGGGACCGGCGGCACCGAGGGAACCGGACGGCAGCGCGCCGGCCGGCCCGGCGGTGTCCGGGGCGCTGGGGGCACCGACGGCACCGGTGGTGCCGCGGGTGCCGGGGGTGCCCGTAAGGGTCCGGGCACGCCGGACCGCGACGACTTCGGCCCGGAGCGCTCCGGGCGGCCGGACGGGCAGTCCGCCGACGGCGCCCCGGCCGCGGGCCGGGCGCCGCAGGACGGTACGCCGCAGGACCGGACGGCGTCCGTGGCGCGCGCCCGGCAGGCGGCGCGCGGTGCCCGCGCCGACCAGAAGGGGGGCGCGGACTCCGCCGACGGCGCCGGCGCCCGGAAGGCGGGCGGACCGGCCGGTGCCGGGCCGGCCCAGCCGTCCGAGAGCACCCAGATACTGCGGCGCATCACCCCGCCCAGGTCCGCCGAGGGCCCCGGGTCCGCGGACCGGTCCGGCGGACGGCAGGGCAGCGAGCCCGGGGCCGGCGCCGCTTCGGCCGCCGGCGGGCCGCGTGGCGGTGGGAAGGGCGCCGGTCCGGCGGGCGGTGCCGCCCGTGGTGCCGGTGCCGGTGCCGGGCAGGCCCCCGAGACCACCCAGGTGCTGCGGCGCGTGAGCGCGCCCCGCGCGGGCGAGCCGGACGCACCCGGTACGAAGACCCCGTCCTCCTCCCCGGCGGAGCCGGGCGCCGGGAAGCGTTCCGCGCAGGCGCCCGGCACCCAGGGCAGCAAGCGCGCCGGTGCCGCGTCCGCCGGTGCCGGTGCTCAGGGCGCCGAGTCCGCCGGTGCCGGGCCCGCGGCCGGCACCACGAGCACCACCGGTACCTCCTCCCCGGCCGCCGCCCGCGCCGCCCGGGCCGCCCGCGCGGCGGGCGCCGCCGGAGCGGCCGGGGCCGGTGCCGCCGCCGGGGCCCAGGGCGCCGAGGCCGCCGGGCTCGCCGGTGCCGCGTCGGCGTCCGCGGCCGGTGCCGGCACCGGTGCCGGTGTTCCCGGAGCCAAGGCCCGCGGCCCCGAGGCCACCCGCGCCGTACCCGGCCCCCGCACCGGTTCCGCACCCCCGCCGGCAGGCAACCCGGCCAACCCGGGCTCACCGGGCGCTCCCGAAGCCGAGACCACCGTGCTCGCCGCCACCGACGGTGACGCACCCTCCGGCAAGAAGGCCAAGAACGCCAAGAAGGGCAAGCGGCCGAAGCGGACCGGCTGGCGGCGGCTGCTGCCGACCTGGCGCATGGTGCTCGGCACCTGCTTCGTCTTCGTGCTGCTGATCATCGGCGTGTTCTTCGTCGGCTACTCGATGGTGAACATCCCGCCGGCCAACGCGTTCGCGACCAAGCAGGCGAACGTCTACCTCTACGCCGACGGATCCCAGATCGCCCGCGACACACGTGACAGCCAGGTCAACCGCGAGAACGTCAGTCTCGCCGAGATCTCGAAGGACGCCCAGCACGCCATCCTGGCCGCCGAGGACCGCGACTTCTACTCCGAGTCCGCCGTCGACCCCAAGGCGATGATCCGCGCCGCCTGGAACACCGCGACCGGCAAGGGCAAGCAGTCCGGCTCGACGATCACCCAGCAGTACGTGAAGAACTACTACCTGGCCCAGGAGCAGACGGTCACCCGCAAGGCCAAGGAGTTCTTCATCTCGATCAAGCTCGACCAGAACAAGTCCAAGGACGAGATCCTGGAGGGCTACCTCAACACCAGCTACTTCGGCCGCGGCGCTTACGGCATCCAGGCCGCCGCCCAGGCCTACTACAGCCGTGACGCCACCGACCTCGACCCGGCCCGCGCCGCCTACCTCGCCGCGCTCGTCAACGCGCCGAGCGAGTACGACGTCGTGGCCCACCCGGAGAACCGGAAGGCGGCCGTCGCGCGCTGGAACTACGTCCTGGACGGCATGGTCAAGAAGGGCTGGCTCAGCCAGGCCGAGCGCACCGGCATGAAGTTCCCCATGCCCAAGGAACAGGTTCTCTCCACGGGTCTGTCCGGGCAGCGTGGCTACCTCGTCGAGGCGGTCAGGCAGTACCTGGTCACCAACAAGATTCTCACGGCCGAACAGCTGGAGGCCGGCGGCTACCGCATCACCACCACCATCCAGAAGGACCGGCAGGACGCCTTCGTCAAGGCGGTCGACGACCAGCTGATGAGCAAGCTGGACAAGAAGAACAACAAGGTCGACACCTACGTCCGGGCCGGCGGCGCCTCCGTCGACCCCAAGACCGGCGAGGTCGTCGCCCTGTACGGCGGCATCGACTACGTGAAGCAGTACACCAACGGCGCGACCCGCGGTGACTTCCAGGTCGGCTCGACGTTCAAGCCGTTCGTGTTCACCTCGGCGGTGGAGAACGGGTCCACCACCCAGGACGGCCGCGCCATCACCCCGAACACGGTCTACGACGGCACCAATCGGCGTCCCGTCCAGGGCTGGAGCGGCGGCGCCTACGGTCCCGAGAACGAGGACCAGCGGTCGTACGGTCCGATCACCGTGCGCAAGGCCACCGACCTGTCGGTGAACTCGGTGTACGCGCAGATGGCCGTCGATGTCGGGCCCGCCAAGGTCAAGCAGACCGCGGTCGATCTCGGTCTGCCCTCCGACACCCCCGACCTCCAGCCGTACCCGTCCATCGCCCTCGGTACCGCCACCGCCAGCGTCCTGGACATGGCCGAGGCCTACGCCACCCTCGCCAACCACGGCAAGCACGGCACGTACAGCCTGGTCAAGACGATCACCAAGAACGGCCAGGACGAGATCAAGCTGCCCGAGCGGAACGTGAAGCAGGCCGTCAGCCGGGAGGCCGCCGACACCACCACCTCGGTGCTGCGGAGCGTGGTCGAGAGCGGTACCGCCACCGCCGCGCAGGCCGCGGGCCGTCCGGCGGTCGGCAAGACCGGCACCGCCGAGCACGACACCGCCGCCTGGTTCGCCGGCTACACCCCCGAGCTGGCCACGGTGGTCGCGGTCATGGGCCAGGACCCGGTGACGGCGAAGCACCAGCCGCTGTACGGCGCGCTCGGCCTGGCCCGTATCAACGGTGGCGGCGCGCCCACCGAGATCTGGGCGCAGTACACGCGGGACGCGCTGGAGGGCAAGCCGGTCAAGGACTTCGACCTGCGGCTCCAGCAGGGCGCCGACCGGGTCGAGGAGCCCCCGGCCACCTCGGGCACGGCCGAGCCCGGCACGGACGGCGGCCAGGACACCGGCGGCACCACCACCGACGGCGGCCAGGACACCGGCGGCCCGTCCGCCACCCCGACCGACGGCGCCACCACGGGCGCGCCCGCCGACGGCGGTCAGAGCACCGGCGGCGGGGCCCCCGCGACCGGCGGCACGGCCACCGGCGGCACACCCACCACGGGCGGGACCACGACGACCGGCGGCGGACCGGCCACGGACGGCGGCGGCACCGCCACCACCGGCGGCGGCACCCCCGGCGGCGGGACGGCCACCGGCGGCGGCACGCCGGGCGGGGGCACCGACGCGGGTGGCACCACGGCCACGGACGGCGGCGCCGGGGGCGGCCCCGGCCTGTAGAGACGCGAGGCCCCGGCCCCATGACGGGCCGGGGCCCCGGCGGCTCAGTGACCGCTGGTCGCCTTCAGTCCCACCACGGCGACCAGCAGCAGACACACGAAGAAGATCCGGGCGGCGGTGACCGGCTCGCCGAGCACCACCATGCCGAGCACCGCCGCGCCGGCCGCGCCGATGCCCACCCAGACGCCGTAGGCCGTGCCGATGGGCAGGGACTTCGCGGCGTAGGACAGCAGGACCATGCTGGCGACGATGCCGGCGCCGGTGAACAGGCTCGGGACCAGTCGGGTGAAACCCTCGCTGTACTTCATCCCGATCGACCAGGCGACTTCCAGCAGACCGGCGACGACGAGCAGGATCCAGGCCATGACGGCACCTCCGAGACGAATGACTCTTCCTGGGGGTGCGTCGTCTTTGCCTTGGACCCGGTACGGCGCGTCTCGTCGGGTTCCCTCCAACCTAGCAAGGGCACGGCAAAGAGGGCCGGTGACGATGGTCACCGGCCCTCTCGCTGCCGTGTGCTACAGGTACAGCCCCGTGGAGTCCTCCGACCCCTCGAACCGGTCCGCGGCGACGGCGTGCAGGTCACGCTCGCGCATGAGGACGTAGGCCACGCCCCGCACCTCGACCTCCGCCCGGTCCTCCGGGTCGAACAGCACCCGGTCGCCGGGTTCCACCGTGCGTACGTTCTGGCCGACCGCGACGACCTCGGCCCAGGCCAGCCGCCGCCCGACGGCCGCGGTGGCGGGAATCAGGATGCCGCCGCCCGACCGCCGCTCGCCCTCACCGGTCTCCTGCCGCACGAGAACCCGGTCGTGCAGCATCCGGATGGGCAGCTTGTCGTGGGGAGTGCTCTGCTCGTTTCTGTTGGCGCTCACGCGTCGAAACCTACCTGTTCCCGGTCAGTCCCTGCGCCGCCGGGCCCCCAGGGCGAGCAGCCCCACGACCCCCACGACGACCATCGCCACGGGCACCACCCGCTCCAGACGGGGCGCCCCCTCCTCGTCCGTGAACCGCGCCTTCACTTCGCTCACGACGCGGTTGACCTGCACGTACGCCCGTCCGACCGTGTGATCGACGTTCGCGACGACCTTGGCCTTCGCGTCCCCGACGACGGTCTTCGGATGCACCCGCACCCCGATCTCGTCGAGCGTCTCGGCCAGCACTTCGCGGCGGCGCCTGATGTCCGCCTCGATCTGCGCCGGGGTTCTGGTGTCCGACGTGTCCGCCACCGTACGGCCTCCGAAGTCTGCCGAAATCTGCTGCTGCTTTGACCAACAGTCTGTCAGCTCATGGCCGCACCGCACCGCAAGGGCCCCCGGTTACGCTAGTGCGATGAGCGAGCGACTCCAGCCCGGGGACGTTGCCCCCGCCTTCACCCTCCCCGACGCCGACGGCAACGAGGTGTCCCTTTCGGACCACAAGGGCCGCAAGGTCATCGTCTACTTCTACCCGGCCGCCCTGACCCCCGGCTGCACCAAGCAGGCCTGCGACTTCACCGACAACCTGGAGGTCCTGGCCTCCGCCGGCTACGACGTCATCGGCATCTCGCCGGACAAGCCGGAGAAACTCGCGAAGTTCCGTGAGCAGGAATCCCTGAAGGTCACCCTGCTGGCCGACCCCGACAAGAAGGTGCTGGAGGCGTACGGCGCCTTCGGCGAGAAGAAGCTCTACGGCAAGACGGTCGTCGGCGTCATCCGCTCCACGGTGGTCGTGGACGAGGACGGCAAGGTCGAACGCGCCCTGTACAACGTCAAGGCGACCGGCCACGTGGCCAAGATCATCAAGGAACTGGGCATCTGACGTCCCCGGGCACTGCCCGGCCGCTAGCATGGCCGGGCAGCACCAGGCGGCCGTGGTGGAATTGGCAGTCACGCTGGGTTTAGGTCCCAGTGGGGTAACTCCCGTGAGGGTTCGAGTCCCTCCGGCCGCACCAGAGATCAGCCCAGCAGTTCCCGCACCACGGGGACGAGGGCCCGGAACGCCTTGCCCCGGTGGCTGATGGCGTTCTTCTCCTCGGGGCTCAGCTCCGCGCACGTCCGCGTCTCGCCCTCCGGCTGGAGGATCGGGTCGTAGCCGAAGCCGTTCGTGCCGGCCGGGGCGTGCCGCAGCGTGCCGCGCAGCTGCCCCTCCACCACCCGCTCGGTGCCGTCCGGCAGCGCCAGGGCCGCCGCGCAGGCGAAGTGGGCCGCGCGGTGCTCCTCGGCGATGTCGGAGAGCTGGGCGAGCAGCAGCCTGAGGTTGGCCTCGTCGTCGCCGTGCCGGCCGGCCCAGCGGGCGGAGAAGATGCCGGGGGCGCCGCCCAGGACGTCCACGCACAGCCCGGAGTCGTCGGCGACGGCCGGCAGTCCGGTGGCCCGGGCCAGGGCGTGCGCCTTCAGCAGGGCGTTCTCGGCGAAGGTGACTCCGGTCTCCTTCACGTCGGGGACCTCGGGGAAGGCGTCGGCGCCGACCAGTTCGTGCGGCAGTCCGGCCTCGGCGAGGATCGCCCTCAGCTCGGTGATCTTTCCGGCGTTGCGGGTGGCGAGGATCAAGCGGGTCATGCCGACAGTATTCCTCTCCGTCCGGCCACCCCCTCGTCCGCCCCGCACTCACCTCGCGGCGCCGGGGAACTCCTGTTCTGGTCCGGGAGTCGGACAGGCGGGGACAATTGTGCGCGGGGATCACCGAACGGGTGGAGCTGATGGAACGTACCGAGACGAGCACACCGGCGCGGGCCGCGTCGTACCGCACCATGACGGCGTTCACCCCGGCCGACGAGGAGCGCCGGCGCGGGGTGCGGCGCATGAAGCTCACGGCGACGGGCCTGCTGCTGTTCGTCGCGGTGGTCTACGTCCTGGCCAAGGTCGCCGAGCACGCGGGCGCCGGTGCCTGGGCCGGCTATGTGGCGGCGGCGGCCGAGGCCGGCATGGTGGGCGCGCTCGCCGACTGGTTCGCGGTCACCGCCCTGTTCCGGCACCCGCTCGGGCTGCCCATCCCGCACACCGCGATCATCCCCACCAAGAAGGACCAGCTGGGCGTCTCGCTGGGCGAGTTCGTAGGGGAGAACTTCCTCTCCGAGGACGTCGTACGGCAGCGGCTGCGCGCGGTCGGCATCGGCAGCCGGCTCGGCGCCTGGCTGGCCGAACCCGAGCACGCCGACCGGGTGACGGCGGAACTGGCCACCGCCCTGCGCGGCGCCCTGACCGTGCTGCGCGACTCCGACGTGCAGGCGGTCGTCGGCGAGGCGGTCACCCGGAGGGCCGACGCCCAGGAGATCGCGCCGGGCATCGGCAAGATGCTGGAGAAGGTCGTCGCCGACGGCGGGCACCGGCGGGTGGTGGACCTGGTGGTGTCCCGCGCCCACGACTGGCTGGAGCTGCACCGGGCCGACGTGATGGTGGCCGTCGAGGGCGGCGCGCCCGGCTGGACCCCCCGGTTCGTGGACCGCAAGGTCGGCGAGCGCGTCTACAAGGAGCTGCTGCGGTTCGTCACCGAGATGCGGGACATGCCCTCGCACCCGGCGCGCGGCGCGCTGGACCGCTTCCTCACCGACTTCGCCGGCGACCTCCAGTCCGACACCGACACCCGGGCGCGGGTGGAGCGGCTCAAGACCGAGGTGCTGGGCCGCGGCGAGGTGCAGGACCTGATCGCGTCCGCCTGGACGGCCGTACGGTCGATGATCGTGGCCGCGGCGGAGGACGAGCGCAGCGAACTGCGCCGCCGGGTGCGGTCCGCGCTGCTGTCCCTGGGCGCCCGGATGGCCACCGAGGAGAAGATGCAGGGCAAGGTCGACGCCTGGGTGGAGGGCGCCGCGGTGCACGTCGTGACGACGTACCGCAAGGAGATCACCTCGCTGATCACGGACACCGTGGCCGGCTGGGACGCCGAGCACACCACCCGCAAGATCGAGGCCCACATCGGCCGCGACCTGCAGTTCATCCGGATCAATGGCACGGTGGTGGGATCCCTCGCGGGGCTGCTGATCTACGCGGTCTCGCGCGGCCTGGGAGCCTGACCGGGACTGTTCCGGTGCGGTCGGGGCACCCGCTTTTCCGTCCTTCGACGAGGAGGGAGCCCATGAGCGAAGCGGAGACGCCGACCGCGCGGACCGGCCGGACGATCACCACGAACATCCCCGCCCGGCTGGACCGGCTGCCCTGGTCCCGCTGGCACTGGACCATTGTGATCGGGCTGGGCACCGTATGGATCCTGGACGGCCTGGAGGTCACGGTCGTCGGCAACATCGCCGGCCGGCTGTCGGAGTCCGGCAGCGGCCTGGCGATCTCCTCCGGGCAGGTCACCGGCGTCGCCGCCGCGCTCTACGTCGCGGGCGCCTGCTCCGGAGCCCTGTTCTGGGGCCGGCTGACCGACCGGTTCGGCCGCCGGAACCTCTTCATGATCACCCTGGCGGTGTATCTGGCCGCGACCGCCCTGACCGCCTTCTCCTGGCAGGCCTGGTGGTTCTTCCTGTTCCGCTTCCTGACCGGCTTCGGCATCGGCGGAGAGTACGCGGCGATCAACTCCGCGATCGACGAGCTGATCCCGGCGGCCTACCGCGGCCGGGTCGACCTGGTCATCAACGGCAGCTTCTGGCTGGGCGCGGTCGGCGGCTCCCTGCTGTCGATCGTCGCGCTGAACACCGACCTGCTGGCCGCGAACCTCGGCTGGCGGCTGACCTTCGCACTCGGCGCCGTCCTCGCGCTGGTCATCCTGCTGGTACGGCGGCACGTCCCGGAGAGCCCGCGCTGGCTGCTGATCCACGGCCGGGACCGGGAGGCCGAGGAGATCGTCTCCGGCATCGAACGCCGGGTGGAGGCCGAGCGCGGCGAACGGCTGCCGGACGCCGAGGGCGAGCTGGAGATCCACCAGCGCAAGAGCGTCTCCTTCCTGGAGATCGCCCGCACCGTCTTCGGCCGCTACCGCAGGCGCGCGGTCCTCGGCTTCTCCCTCTTCATCGGCCAGGCGTTCCTGTACAACGCCATCACCTTCGGCTTCGGCGCCATCCTGACCAAGTTCTACGACGTGCCCTCCGACCGCACCGGCTACTACTTCGCGGTGATCGCGGCCGGCAACTTCTGCGGCCCGCTGCTGCTCGGCAAGCTCTTCGACACGGTCGGCCGGCGCGTGATGATCTCCTCGACCTACCTGCTGTCGGGCCTGCTGCTGTTCGGCACGGCCTGGCTGTTCGACCGGGGCGCGCTGACCGCGGCCACGCTCACCGCCTGCTGGTGCGCGGTGCTGTTCTTCGCCTCGGCGGGCGCCTCCAGCGCCTATCTGACGGTGTCGGAGATCTTCCCGATGGAGACCCGCGCCATGTCCATCGCCTTCTTCTACGCGATCGGCACGGCGGCCGGCGGCATCAGCGGCCCGCTGCTGTTCGCCGACCTCACGGGCACCGGCCGGGTCCGGGACACGGTCCTGGCCTTCTCCATCGGCGCGGCGCTGATGTGCGCGGCCGGCCTGGTCGCGGTGTTCCTGGCGGTACGGGCCGAACGCCGTTCCCTGGAGGACATCGCCCGCCCGCTGACGGCGGTGGCGAGCCGGGCCAAGGCGGCGGCGCGGCCGGGTTCGCGGGGCGGCGGTCCCTCGGCCCCGCCGGCGGCGAGCAGGCCGTGAGCGTACGGTGCCGGGGCGCCGGGGTCGCCGGGGGACGGCTGGGGCCGGCTCTCAGGCGCCGGTGGTGGAGCCCGGCCGGACGATCATCAGGACGGTGACGGCGGCCCAGAGCAGGTTGAAGAGGCCGGTGGCCATGGCGAGACGGGCGGTGGGGTTCCGGGTGCCGCTGCCGGCTTCGAGCAGGGCGGTCTGGGCCGGGAGGATCACCGCGGCCAGGACCAGGGCGGCCAGGGCGGTCAGCGCGACGGACACGATCAGCCAGGGGCTGCCGAGCACGCCCATCTCGCTCGCGGTGGCGAAGCCGAAGACCGGGACGACGACGCCGATGACGGCGTAGACGCGGCAGATGCGGTGCAGCAGGCGCGGCGCCCCGAGGTCGTCGGTGCCGGGGCCGGCGGCCAGGGCCCGGCGGGCGGCGGGCGGGAACATGCTGGCGGCGACGGCGACGGGCCCGACGGCGAGGATCGCGGCGATGACATGCACGGCGAGGAGGAACTTGGTCACGGGGCGACGCTAGGGCGGGTCGGAAGCGCGGAGAAGCGGCGCGATTGCCACCTCCCAACGGATTCCCGCCACCGGTGGCAGAGGCCGTGCTCGCCATGTCGGACCTGCTCGGCGAGGGTTGGCGACAACCGGTCGTACGGCTAGGTTCCTGCCATGCACACCGTGGCCGTACTGGCGCTGGACGGCGTCATCCCGTTCGATCTGTCCGCCCCCGTCGACACCTTCGGCTGGGCCCGGCTGCCCGACGGCCGGGAGCCGTACCGGGTGCGGGTGTGCGGGGTGGGGGAGGAGGTCGCGGCGGGCGCCTTCACGGTCCGGGCGCCGTACGGTCTGGAGGCGCTCGCGGAGGCCGACACGATCATCCTGCCGGGGGTCGCGGACCCGCCGGAGACGCTGCCGACCGGGGTGGCCGAGGCACTGCGCGCCGCGGCGGCGAACGGCACCCGGATCGCGTCGATCTGCGTGGGCGCGTTCCTCTTCGCGGCGACGGGCCTGCTGGACGGGAAGCGCGCGACGACCCACTGGATCGCGGCCGGTGACCTGGCGGCGCGCTACCCGGAGGTGACCGTCGACCCGAACGTGCTCTACGTCGACAACGGCCAGTTCCTGACGTCGGCGGGCGCGGCGGCGGCGCTGGACATGTGCCTGCACATGATCCGCAAGGACTTCGGCTCGGCGGTCGCGGCGCACGCGGCCCGGATGTCCGTGATGCCGCTGGAACGGGAGGGCGGGCAGGCCCAGTTCATCGTCCGGGACCTGCCCCCGGCACCGGCCGGCGCGACCCTGGAGCCGCTACTGCGCTGGCTGGAGGACCACTGCGACCGCGATCTGACGCTGGACGAGATGGCGTCGAAGGCGGGCATGAGCACCCGCACCCTCAACCGCCGCTTCCGCGACCAGACCGGCACGACACCGCTGCAGTGGCTGCACCGGGCCCGGGTGCGGCGGGCCCAGTACCTGCTGGAGGCGACGGACCACCCCGTGGAACGGATCGCGGCCCAGACGGGTTTCGGTTCCCCCACGGCCTTCCGGGAACGCTTCCGGAGGGTGGTGGGGACGAGCCCGCAGGGGTACCGGAGGGCGTTCCGGGCGGAGGAGAGGGCGTCGTAGGAGCAGCCGCACCCGTAGCCGCGGTAGCCCCCTGTAGGTGATGTCCCGTGGCCGTCAGGCCTTGCGGTCGGCGACGGCCCAGGAGGCGGCGGCGACGGCACCGGCGACACCGAGGACGGCCGGCCAGGCGCCGACCTTCTTGGCCAGCGGGTGGGAGCCGGCGAAGGCGGCGACGTAGGCGGCGGTGAGCGCGCCCGCGGCCTTCCCGCCGGCCCGCGAGCGCCACTGCTGCGCGGCGGTGGCCCCGGCGACGGCCAGCACGGCCCCGCCCAGCTGCCGCTTCTTGGTCCAACGGGCGACGCCGTAGCCGCCGACGAGCCCGGTGGCGGCGACGACCGCGCTGGGAACCCTGGCCATGAGTGCCTCCTGGTAACCCTCGTTGACAGTGATGTCTGCCCCGAGGCTAACGCGCAGGTCGGAGGCCGGTACAAACATGAGTCGAGGCTTGTCAAGTTTCCAGCGGAGAGTTATATAAGAAGCCGAAGGGCATCGCACACAGCGCCTGAAGAGAGGAGTGACCTGTGATGCTCATGCGCACGGATCCGTTCCGTGAACTCGACCGGCTCGCGCAGCAGGTGCTCGGCGCGAACGCCGTGAGCCCGGCCGTGATGCCGATGGACGCCTACCGGTCCGGAGACGAGTTCCTCGTCCACTTCGACCTGCCCGGCATCGACCCCGAGACGATCGAACTGGACGTCGAGCGCAACGTCCTGAACGTCCGCGCAGAGCGGCGCGGCCCCGCTCCCGAGGACGCGGAGGTACTGGTCGCCGAGCGGCCGACGGGCACCTTCACCCGCCAGCTGTTCCTGGGCGACACGCTCGACACGGACCGCATCGACGCCTCGTACGACGCCGGCGTCCTCACGCTGCGCATCCCGGTGGCCGAACAGGCCAAGCCCCGCCGCATCCAGATCACCGGCGGCGGATCGGGCCGCAGGCAGATCAGCGGCTGAACCCGGCCGCCACCGCCAGCCGGCGGCCATGGCCGGTACGGGCGCGCCCCGGGGCCGGAGCGGGCCCCGGGACGCGCCCGTACGGCAGACGCGGACGGGCGCACCCCGTACCACATCACCGGCGAGGAATCCCAGAACCGGCAACAGGCCGCCGAACCACCGCAACACGCCACGAAGAACCCCACACCATCAGAGACACCACACGCCGCTCTTTGGCTGAACTACCGCTCATGCCCGCCGCGTTACGGGGTACCCGGTTGCCGGTGCCCCGCAGTGTCCCGGAGGAGGAGCCAGCACGATGACCGTGACCACCCCGCAGCCGAGAATCACCGTCCCTGCCCAGACCCCTGCGCCCCGTCCCCGCACCCGGGACGCGGCCGAGGACACCGGCTGGCTGGAGCTGACCGAGGCGGTGCGCGAGGCGGGCCAGTACACGACGAGGGCGGAGGCGGAACGCATCACCCGCATCGTCCTGTCGGCCCTGGGTGGCCACGTGACCGGCGACGAACGCGTGGCCCTGGCGCAGGCGCTCCCGCGCGAGGCCGGACGGGTCATCGCCTCCCAGATCCCCGCGACCCACCCCCTGACGGCCCGCGAGTTCGTTGACTCGGTCGCCACCCGCATCGAGGGCGCGACCCCGGCGACGGCCCGCTGGGACGTCAGCTCGGTCCTCAGCGTCCTCGCCGACCGAATCGGCGAAACCTTGACGACGCGGGTGCTGTCCCAGCTGCCTCCGGGGTATGCCTTGCTGTTCGGGCGGGCGGAGCTGGCGGCGATGGCGTAGATGTAGGCAGGAGAAGGCCCTTGGGCGCCGCACTACGCGGCGCCCACTGCCTTTCCGTTCGTGACGTAACCGAAGGCGACACCGCGGTCAGCTGCCGGTGATAGCTGAGTACGTCCACACGTCGGCCGGAAGTTCGTGTTTGAGGCGCCAAGTGATCGCCATCGGCTTACTACCGGTGTGCGTCACGTAGGTTGCAGGGCCAAGGAGCATCCAAGGGTGTGCCTTACCTGTATCCGTGCTCTTGTAGCGGCGCATGAACAGCAGGACCTCACTGCCTCGCTGCGCATGTTCCTGGTATCGCATGCCGGTGCTGGAGTCAGTGGCCGTCGCGTTCTGGGATTCCCAGTGGAACAGCGTCGGGCTTAGCGCGTAGTCCTTATACCGGACAGTCGGTGAGAAATCCTTCTCGTTCTTCTCCAATGTAATGAGTAGGGCGTCCGTCTGGAGCTCCTCAACCCACTGCACCCCCTGCGCGAAGGTCCGAGGCATCTGGCCGCCAAAGCGAGCCACACCCAGCGCAGCGAGGATCTCGGAGCGGTTGTATGCGCTGTGGACTTTCAGCGGAATGTTGCTGAGGCGGCCCGACAGTGGAAGGGGGAAGTGGTCTGCCTGTTCAATGACGTACGACAGCACCTGTCGCAACTCGTCCCGGAACTGCGGCTGAGAGCGCAGCGAAGCGATGCCGTCCCCGAAGCTGGTGAAACCGCCGGCGTCATCCCAGATGTTGAAGAACAACATGCGGGCATACGACTGATCGGCTGGACTCAGCTCCTCGTATGAAGGGGCGTCGTCTTCGAGAAGCCGAAGGTAGGCCTGAGCGCGCTCCGGGTCATCCACGTGGAGGAAGGCATGAACCCTCTTGAGCAGCGCCGCCTCTCCCACCGGTGGGGTCCCGTTGGTCAGTCCCGCTCGATGCAGGATGGTTGTCCAGGAGTTGTCGTTCTTGTACAGCTCCTTAATCTCTCGGCGGCTCTCGCGGAGGTAGTCCGCTAGGCGTGGCGTCCCGTAGGCCTTGACCTCACTCACCAAAGTGCGGACGTTGGCATTCAATTGGCTGCGAATGTTCTCAAGAACGAGGTCCTTGGATTTGCCCTCCAGGAGGATCTGGCAGCCGGACGGCAACTGGGGGAAGTCATGTTCGATGTGCTCCACCAGTCGGTTCCGTGACAGATTCGTCAGAGCTCGGAACTGTTCTTCGAAGCGGAACTCCGCGCGGTGCTGCCCGATGAAGTCGAGAACCGTGAGGACGGGTTTCGCCTCGGTGCGCCTCAGGCCTCGGCCCAACTGCTGGAGGAAGACCGTTGCGCTGTTGGTGGGGCGCAGGAGGAGAAGGGTGTCGACGTCGGGAATGTCGAGTCCTTCGTTGAACAGGTCGACCGAGAAGATCACCTGCAACTTGCCATCACGCAGGTCTCTCAGTGCCTGGGCACGCACGTCAGCGGACGAGTCACTGTCCAGTGCGACGGCGTGGAACCCGGCTATGGTGAAGAAGCTCGCCATGAAGTGGGCGTGCCTCTTACTCACGCAGAAGCCCAGCGCACGCATCGCCGCGGGGTTCGAGACTTTGTCCGTGATCTGCTTCACCACGATCCGTGCCCGCGCTTCGTTGCCCGTATAGAGATTGTCGAGGTCCTGGTCGACGTACGCTCCCTTCTGCCAGCCCAGGTTCCTCAGGTCCGTACCATCAGGGATGCCGAAGTAGTGGAATGGGCAGAGGAGATCGTTTTCCAACGCTTCCCACAGTCGCATCTCGGCAGCGATGCGTCCATCGAAGAACTCGTCCTGGACGTTGAGCCCATCCATGCGCTCGGGGGTTGCCGTCAGACCGAGCAACTCCTTGGGCTTGAAGTGGTCGATCACTCGGCGATACGTGGTAGCGGTGGCGTGGTGAAACTCGTCGATGACGATGATGTCGAAGTGATCCGGCGCCAGCTGTTCTAGCCGTCGGACGTTGAGTGACTGGACGCTGGCGAAGACATGGTTCCAGTCCTGTGGATCCTGCCCCGCGTACAGCAGTTCGCCGAAGGACGCGTCGTCCAGCACCTCCCGGTACGTGCGCAGGGATTGGTTGAGGATTTCCTTGCGGTGGGCGACAAACAGCAACGTTGGCCGTCCGGCGCGCGATTGTCTGCACAGGTTGCGGTAGTCCAGTGCGGCCATCACGGTCTTCCCTGTGCCCGTGGCTGCAACCAGCAGGTTCCGGTGCCGCCCGCGAATCTCACGCTCGATGCTGAGCCGCTCCAACATGTCCCGTTGGTGCGGGTAGGGGCGCACCTCAAGACCTGAAAGGTTGATCTTCAGGTTGGTAGGTGAAGTCGCCCCGCTCGCCTGGGCCAGTGCTCCGTCGAGGCGCTCGCTGTGAAGGCCGGGGTCGTATGTCTCAAAGGCAATATCGTTCCAGTATGCGTCGAAGGTTGCTTCGAACTTGTCCAGAACGGCTGGTGTGGTGACCGATGACAGGCGTACGTTCCACTCCAGGCCATCGAGCAGTGCGGCTTTGGACAGGTTCGAGCTGCCGACGTAGGCGGTGTCGAAGCCCGTGTTGCGGCGGAACAGCCATGCCTTGGCGTGCAGGCGAGTGGAGCGCGTCTCGTAGTTGATTTTGACGGTAGCGCCGAAATCGCGGACGAGTCGGTCAAGCGCGTGGCGATCAGTGGCTCCCATGTACGTGGTCGTGATGACCCGGATCTCCACGTTCCGATCCTTTGCGGCGCGAAGAGCGTCCTCCAGGACCCGTATGCCGTACCACTTCACGAACGCACAGAGCAGGTCGATGCGGTCCGCGGTGGCCAGCTCCGCCCTCAGCTCCGCGCCCAGACTGGGGTCGTCCGGAGCATTGGTGATAAGCGCCGTCTCAGACAAGGGGGTGAGTGGGCGAAGAGCGAAGACGCCCGGTGCCTCCTGCTTGGCCAAGGCGAGTAGTTGTCGAGGGCCATCCGCGATGGTCTCGACCATCTCGCCTACTTCGGGGGTGCCGATGCGGGACGCCAGCGCACGCATGATCTCGTTCGCCGCGTCGACCTGTTGGCCATGCGGGAGTTGACTTAGATGGAAGCGGACCGCTTCACCAATGTGGCGAGCGAGCACGTGGGGAGTCGACTCTTCGCTGACCTCTGCCTCCACCGCCTTCCAGCCGGCCGAGTCCAGTTGCTGGATGCGGTCCTGCAAGCGGCGGGTCACAAGCTCCTCGTACACCCCTGCCACTGGCTGAGTCTGGTCTGGCTGCATCGCGCCTGCCCCCTTGGTCCCTTTGTGACACGACTAGTTGTAACAGGGACCACTGACAGCCTGGCTTGCGTCACATTGCGGATCGCGAGTGACACAAGTGATCGATTCGTTTCAGTATGGCGATGTGAGAGAACGAAAGATCGGTCACATCGAGGGCATCGCTCCGGGTGCGGAGTTCCACCGCCGCGTGCAGGTGAAGCGCAACAGCCTGCACAGCGACACAATGAGGGGCATCTCGAAGCTTGTAGATGATGACGGTAGCTACATAGCGGACGCCATTGTCCTGCACGGTGGATACCAGGACGATCACGATGATTGGGACACTATCCGCTACACAGGCGCCTCACCTGACGCGGACAAGTACGAGGTCAAGGGGGTTCCAAGACTTCGGCGCAGCCAATCCTGGGACTATGCAGACAACGCTGCCTTGAAGCGAAGCTACGAACGCGGCCACCCGGTACGCGTCATCCGTGGGTGGAAAGGCGATAGCCGGTACTCACCGGTCGACTGCTACCGGTACGACGGCCTGTACCTAGTCACGGACATTCGCACCGCCGTCGCACAGTCGCCGGCTCCCGACGGCACACCCATCAAAATATGCCAGTTCGACTTGAAGCGTCTCCCTGAAGACCGCCAAGATCCGACCGCTCTCGAGGGCCAGATCACCGACTTGCTGGAACGGCGAGACGCGGCGCCGGAGGAGGGCCCGGAGCATGAAGGCATCGCAGATGAGCCCGATGAGCAGGTGGACAGGGAAGAGGAGCCGGCCCAGCAGGAGAAGTTCCCTGAGACGCGACTGACCCGGGTACAGCGATTGATCCGGGACAACGCAGTGATACGGAATGTGAAACGACTCCATGGCGGGGAGTGCCAAGTGTGTGGCCTCCGACTGCTCGGCCCGAACGGCAAGCCGTACAGCGAAGGCGCCCACATCCGACCTCTGGGCAAACCTCACCGGGGCCCGGACGTCGAGCCGAACGTCCTTTGCCTCTGCCCCAACTGCCACGTCGGCCTGGACATAGGCGCCTTCGTCATCGAGGACGATTGGTCAATCGTCGTACGAGCAGGCGCCTTCGGTGTGAACGTCCGGCCCAAGCTCAAGCGGCGCCCACAGCACAAGATCCACCTGGATTATGTCCGCTACCACCGCGAATGGTGGTTGAGCCGCTAGTTGGCCCCGTGACACTCCCGGTACGGCCGACCCACCCCGCACCAACACCCCTCCCCCTCCCCCGGCGGCCAAGCCACCGCCCGTCCCCGGGCCGCAAGGGTGGTCGCGTACTGGGGGAGGAGGGTGGGGTCGGTCGGGGAGGTGGCTTCTGAGGCTGCGAAGGCTTCGTAGGACGGGACCGTGCCGGTGACGATGCCGAGGTTGGGCGTGCCCGAGGAGGCCAGTTCGCGCAAGGAGGACTCTATGGTCGCCAAGTGCTCGGGGTGGGACGGGTACTCCGTGGACAGGGTGGGGTACGCCGTGAGGAGTTCCTCCAGTTCCGGGGCGGGCCAGTGCAGGACCGCCACCGGGAACGGGCGGGACAGGGCCGCTCGGTAGGCGCCCAGTTCCGCGCGCAGGCGGGAGATCTCCGCCTCCAGTTCCGCCGGCTCGTCCGAGCCCAGCGACCACACCCGTTTCGGGTCGTGGAGTTCGTCGAGGGTGACCGGGCCCGTGTGCACGGTGTCCGCCAGGGTGTCCCAGTCGTCGTGCGGCAGGCCCAGCATGCGGCGGACGCGGTGGCGGCCGAAGAGGAGGGGGTGGGTGGAGGCGAGGGGCGCTTCCGCCGGGCCGGGGATCAGCAGGCGGGCTCCCTCCGTGAACGTCTCCGCCGCCGCCTCCAGCTCGTCGTGCGATTCCAGGGCCTCCGCCGCGATCACCCAGGGCGCCGGGTCCCGGGGGGCCGTCGTGCGGATGCCCTCGATGATCGCCCTCGCCTCGGCCTCGTGGCCGTACTCCCACAGGTTCGAGGCCTTCAGGGCGCGGACCAGGGCGGGGTTGGCCAGCCCTGCTGAGGACGACAGCAGGCGGTCGTAGAGCGTGGTGGCCGCGGGGCGGTCGCCGGACAGCTCCAGGTGGGCCGCCGCTCGCAGCAGGAGCGTCTCGGCGTCCTCCGGGTACAGTCCGGCGGTCCGCTCCAGGCGGGCCGCTTCGGTGGCGTGGTCGACAATCTCGGCAGGCGTGTCGGGGCGCATGGGGGACACCGTACTGCCGGGCGCCGGTAAACGTGAGGCGCGCAGGGGGCACGCGACGGGCGGCCGTGGCCGACCGTTATCTTCGGGCGGGCGGAGCGGGCGGGCGGACGCAGGGGCTCGCCGGGGGTCGGAAGGACAGGGGGTCGCGCGTGCGGGAGACGGGCGGAGTGGTTCCGGTGCCTGAGCGGCGGCCGGGCCTCGGGAAGGGCGATCCGCCGGGCGGCGCGGCCGGCCTCCATGCGGCCCACCTCCATGCGGCCGACCTCCATGAGGCACCCGCGCCCGTCCATGAGGTGCCGGCTCCTCAGGCGCCCGCCCCGCCCCCCTTCTGGCCTCTGCTCCTCCTCTGCGCCGCCGTCCTCCCCGGCGCCGTCGTCTTCCTGCTCGGGCGGTGGGGGGACCTCCCGGCCGTGCAGACCTGGCGGACCGTGTGTCTCGCCGTGACCGTGCAGGCGCTGCCGTTCCTGGTGCTCGGGACCGCCCTGTCCGGGGCGATCAACGCCTTCGTGCCGGAGAGCGTGTTCCGCCGGATCCTGCCGCGCCGGCCCGCGCTCGCCGTCCCGGTGGCCGGTGTCGCGGGGGTCGTGCTGCCCGGGTGCGAGTGCGCCTCCGTGCCGGTCGCCGGCAGTCTCATCGGCCGGGGCGTCACCCCGGCCGCCGCCTTCGCGTTCCTGCTCTCCGCGCCCGCCGTCAACCCGGTCGTGCTCACCGCCACCGCGATCGCGTTCCCCGGCAGTCCCGCCATGGTGCTCGCCCGGCTGCTCGCCTCCCTCGCCACCGCCGTCGTCATGGGCTGGCTGTGGCTGCGGTTCGGGCGGGCCGAGTGGCTGCGGCCCGTCGCACGGCACACCGGGCACCGGGCGGGACACAGCCGGTGGGACGAGTTCCGGCGCGGATTCCAGCACGACTTCCTGCACGCCGGCGGGTTCCTGGTGGTCGGCGCCATGGCCGCGGCCACCTTCAACGTCGCCGTCCCGGGCTCCGTGCTCGACACCTTCTCCGCCTCGCCCTGGCTGTCCGTGCTGTTCCTCGCCGGCCTCGCCGTCCTGCTCGCGGTGTGCTCCGAGGCCGACGCCTTCCTGGCCGCCTCGCTGACCGGGTTCCCGCCCGTGGCGCGGCTGGCGTTCATGGTGGTGGGGCCGATGGTCGACCTGAAGCTCATCGCCCTCCAGGCGGGGACCTTCGGCCGGGCCTTCGCGGTACGGTTCTCCGCCGCGACCCTGGTCGTCGCCGTCGCGTGCTCGGCGCTGGCCGGAGGGGTGCTGCTGTGAGGGGGGCTGCGGTGAGGCGGTCGCTCCAGGCGGGGCTGCTCGTGCTGTGCGGGCTCGGGCTGCTGCACGTCTCCCTGGTCACGGACCTGTACCTGCGCTACGTCAAGGAGGGCATGCGGCCCCTGCTCATCGCCACCGGGGCCGTGCTGCTCCTGTTGGGCCTCGCGAGCGCCGTCCTCGACACAGGACTCGACACAGGACTCGGAAGAGGAGCGGACAGCGGTGACGGGCACGGACACGGGCATTCCGGTACGCCCAAGGTCGCCTGGCTGCTGCTCCTTCCCGCCCTCAGCCTGCTCTGCTACGCCCCGCCCGCCCTCGGCGCCTACACGGCGGCCCGGCAGTCGGCGAAGCCCGTCGTCCACCGCGGCGACTTCGATCCGCTGCCGCGCACCTCGCCCCTGCCCATGACCCTCTCCGACTTCACCAGCCGGGTACGGGAGGACCGCGGTCAGGCCGTCAAGGGGCGCGTCGTCCGGATGACCGGCTTCGTGACCCCCCGGGACGACGGCGGCTGGGACCTGACCCGGCTCGTTCTCAACTGCTGTGCCGCCGACGCCCAGTCGGTCAAGGTGCGCGTCCACGGCGGGCCCGTGCCGCCCGCCGACACCTGGGTGACGGTCACCGGGACCTGGCACCCCGGCGGGACGCTCGGCACCGCGTCCGCGCCGGTCGCGCTGGACGCCCGTACGGTCACGAGGGTCCCCCGGCCCACGAACGGCTACCAGGACGCCCTGCCGCCGGGGGAAACCGTCGTACGGTGACACCGTCACACAGTCCTGCGGTCCTGCCGTCGCACGGTGACACCGTCACGCGGTCACTCCGTCACCGGCCGGCCCGTCAGCCCCTGCGGCGGCGGGCGAACACCACCGCGCCCGCGCCCAGGACGGCCAGTCCGCCCGCGGCGGCGGCGAGCGGGAGGGTGGCGTCGGAGCCGCCGGTAGCGGCCAGCTCACCGTCCGCCGAGGAGGAGGCCGGCACGGGGACGGGGGCCGCCGACGCCGTCGAGGTCGGGGAGGCGGAGGCGGAAGCGGAGGCGGACGAGGTGGTGCTCGGGGACGCCGTGGGCTGCGCGGACGTCGGCGTGGCCGTCGGGGTGGGGGAGGCCTGGGACGCGGTCGGCGTGGGCCGCGCGGAACTCGGGGTCGGCTTGGGGGTGGTGGTCGCGCGCCGGATGTGGAACGCGTCGTATCCGATCGCCTCGGCCGCGCACTCCACCTCCTTGCCGGTGTCCGGGAAGCGGTACACGTCCGCGAAGGTGCCCGTGAAGTTGAACTCGGGGCCGCCGAGTTCCGCCGATACGTCCTTGGTCACCCGTATCCGCAGGTCGTAGGAGCGGGTCTGGCCGGCCGGCAGCGGGGTGGAGTCGATGGTGTCGGTGCCGTTCACCGGCTGCCAGGTGCCGTCCGCCGTGCGGACCTCCACCTTCACCCACTTGGTCAGGTCCTGGAGTTCCGGGTTGTCGGTCTGGAGCCAGGCGTAGGCGCTCACCCCGAACTTCGCGAGGTCCCGCTTGCCTACGTTGGTCACGGTGCCCTTGGCCGGGCTCCAGTCGCCACCCGGCACCATCTCGTCGGCGACGATGTCGAGCGACGCCTTCAGGTCGTGCTGTTCGTAGTCGCCGTACGCGGTCGACACATCGGTGCAGGCGGGCAGGGAGTTCAGGCCGTCCTCCGCCGCCCCGGCGGCGGGCGTGCCGGCGAGCAGGGCGACGGAGGCGGCGGCCGCGACCACGGCCGGACGGTACTTCATGGAAGCGGTCCTCACGGTGTGACGAGTGCGTCGATCGGTTGCTTTTCGTACACCTTGAGGACTGATCAATGGTGCCCAGGGTTGTACGGGGGTGCCGCGGGACCTATCCGGTGACGCCGTCGACCTGGAGGGTCTGGACCGACTTCGGCGCGAACGGCACCGACACCGACGTGCCGTTCAGGCGGATGTCGGAGTGGGGCGCGTAGCGGTCGCCGCCCGTCGTGACCGTGTTCCAGCGGGGCACCAGGCCGCCCGGGCCGCCGGTGACGGCGGCGAAGCGGGACAGGTCGAAGGTCAGGGTCTGGGCGGAGGCGGAGGTGTTGGCGGCGACGATCACCAGGCGCCTCGCCGGCCGGTCGAGGGCCGCCACCGCGTAGCTCACGCCGGTGTCCAGGATCGTCATGCCGGGGCGGATGTGCCGGGTGAACTGCGCGAGGACGTAGTACTTCGTCTGCACCGCGCCCGGCTGCCGGGTGGCCGGGTCGTAGGCGATCGCCGCCCAGCCCGCGCTGGGGTCCATCACCTGCCAGTACACCCAGGCCGTGGGGTGCAGCCAGCGGAAGTCGTAGAGGAGGTTGCTCGCCGTCGTCAGGCCGGTGGCGTCGCTGTCGCCGGTCTCGGAGTTCCACAGGGCCTTGCGGCCGGTGGTCACCACGTCCGTGTACAGCAGGTCCCGGCGGCCCCCGGAGCCCTGGTAGCCGTGCACGTTGACCCGGTCGACGTACCCCTTGACCGTGTTGGAGAAGGAGTTCCAGGTGGTGCGGGCCAGGTCGTAGCTCGTCTCGTCGGACGCGGCGATCCGGGTGCCGGTCAGGCCCCGCTTGTCCAACTCGGAGCGCAGGTACGGCAGTACGGACGCCTGGGTGGCCGCGTCGATGTGGCAGCCCTCCTGGGTGCCGGTGGCGGTCCACCAGGACGAGGAGGGCTCGTTGAAGGGTTCCACCGTCGCGAAGTCCACGCCCCAGTGCTGCCGGGCGTACAGGGCGACGGCGGCGAGGTGGGCGGCGTGCTGCCGGTGGTTCCAGGACTGGAGGTTGTTGCCGCCGTCGGCCGCGCCGGACGGGTTGTGGTTGGAACACATCCACCACATGGGGGAGTTGGCGAACAGCTCCGAGACCGCCCCGCGCTGGGTGGCCTTCATGAGCATGGCCCGCTGGGCGGCGTCCGCCGTCCACTTCCAGGCCGCGGAGGCCGGGTCCTCGTCGGTCCAGTCCTGCCAGTAGCCCTCGATCTGCTTGAAGGAGGGGATGTTCGGGGAGACGGCCATCGTCGCGCCGCCCACGCTGTTCCAACTGCACGCGCCCAGGTTGTAGCGGGCGATGTTCAGGCCGAGGCCGGGCAGCGAGGTGCCGTTGTACGTCGTGTTCCTGGTCGTGAAGAAGATGTCGGCGAAGTCGTCCCGGGTGCCGAAGACGTTCGCCCACCAGGCCAGGGAGGTGCCCCAGCCCTCCCAGGTGCCGTACGACGCGGACGGGTTGACGGCGATCGTCGCGTCCGCCCGGGCCGTGCCCGTGGCCAGTGCGCTGCCGAGCAGGCCGCCACCCGCGGCGGCCAGCAGTGTTCTGCGTCGGATCATGGGTGCGTTCGCTGCCTCTCCATGCGGCTTGCGGCACCGCGTTCTGGAAGCGGTGCCGACTCGTCCCCCCCCGGCATGCCACCACGAAGCATCGGGGCTGCCGGACGGCGTTGTCGAGGGTTGTGACGGCCCTTTCTCAAACCCGTTGAGAAAGTGGATCGGCCCGCTGCCGCCGCCCGGTTGGGGGCGTCGCGCCTATCGTGCGGGCGGGCGGCTGCCGGTGGAGGTGGGGGCGGATGCGGGCCGTGGCGGACGTACGGGTCGTGGGGCACGGGGACCGGCGCTGGTCGCCCACCAGATGTGGTGGACCGGCCGGGAGGCCCGGCACGGCGCCGAGCGCACGGTGACGGCGCTGGAGCGGCAGTGGGAACGGGAGGGGGAGGAGAGGGAGGGGGAGCGGGGCGACGGTACGGCGGCCGGGCTCGGCGGTGGTCCCTCCGGCGGCGCCGTCACGGCTCCGGACACGGACCCGGACCCGGCCGGGGACGCCGGCCCGGCGCGCCCCGGAACCGCCCCCGCGCCCCCGCCCCTCCCCTCCCGGGCGTACGCCGTCCTCGGTATCCCCCGGCTGGGGCTGCGCGTGGCCGTCGCGGAGGGCGTGGACCGGGCGGGCGTGCTGAACAAGGGGTACGCCGGTCACTACCGCGGCACCCGGCAGCCGGGCCGGGCCGGGAACTTCGCGCTCGCCGGGCACCGCGACACCCACGGCGAGCCCTTCCGGTACCTGCCCCGGCTGCGGCGCGGGGACACCGTCGAGGTGGAGACGCGCTCGGCGACGTACACCTACGGAGACGAGCCGGGCCACTGCCTCACCCTGACCACCCGCACCCCCCGAGTTCACCTCCCGCTACCGCGCTGGGGGTGTGGGCGAAGCTGCTGTCCGTGCGGCCCAGGTGAACATCCCGGGCGGGCCTCACGCGACCTCCCGCGACACCAGCACGCCCACCGCGCCCGCCACCGCCAGCCCCGCCGACACCAGCAGGGCGAGGTCGGCGCCCCGGGCCAGGTCGCCGGCCGACGTGGCGAGGGCGATGGTCAGGGCCACGCCCGCGCAGGAGCCGATGTAGCGGAAGGTCTGCTGGGCGCCGGAGCCCATCGCGGCCCGCTCGCGCGGCACCGACTCCACGGCGAGCAGCGGCAGCGCGCCGTTGAGCAGCCCGCTGCCGACCCCGCCGACGATCAGGCCGGGCAGCAGCCGGGGCCAGGAGCCGGCGCCGACGGCACCGAGCATCGTCAGCACGGCGACCGCGTGCAGGGTGAAGCCGAGGGCGAGCTGGGTGCGCGGGGCGAGGCGGCCGGCCAGATGCCTGACCTGGAGGGCGACGGCGAAGCTCAGCCCGGCCCAGAGCAGGAACAGCCAGGCGGTGGCCAGGGGTGACAGGCGCAGGGCCTGCTGGAGCAGCGCCGGCAGATAGCTGAACACGCCGATCACGGCGAGACCGGTGAACAGGCCGCCCGCGGAGGAGGCCAGGAAGCGGGGCCGGCGCAGCAGCCCGAGGTCGATCATCGGGGTGGCGGCGCGGCGCTCCACCGCGGCGAAGGCGGCGACGAGCAGCACGGCCGCCGCGAGCAGCAGGCCGACCGGGGCGCGCAGCCAGCCGTCCCGGCCCAGGGTGAGGGCCGCGACCAGGGCGGCGAGCGCCACGCCGAAGGTGAGCGCGCCGAGCACGTCCGGCCGGCCGCCGCGCGGGGCGCGTGACTCGGTGAGGCCCCGGGCGCCGAGCGCGGCCACCACCAGCGCGGCGGCGCCCAGCAGGCCGTAGGCGAGCCGCCAGTCGGGCAGCGCGCCCGCGAGCAGCGGGCCCACGGCGATGCCGCCGCTGACGAACGCGCCCCACACCCCGGTGGCGTGCAGCCGGCCGCGCGGGCTGGGGAAGGCGTGCACGATCAGGCCGAGCGCGCTGGCGAGCAGGGCCGCGCTGGCCGCGCCCTGGGCGACCCGGGCCAGGGTGAACTGCCAGGTCGACGTGGTCACCGCGGCGAGGGCGGTGGTGAGGCCGAGGCCCAGGGTGCCGGCCAGGAAGATCCGGCGGCGGCCGTGGTCGTCGGCGAGGCTGCCGGCCACCAGCAGCAGGGCGGCGAGGCCGAGCGGGGTGCCGTTCAGCAGCCAGGCCTGGGCGGACAGCGGGGTGCCGAGATCGCGCGCGGTGTCCGGCAGCGTGACCATCGGGGCGGTGTACGACATGAGGGCCACGGCGGTCGCGGCGCTGGTCAGGGCCAGGGTGGCGCGGGGGCGTGCGGGCGCTTCCCCGGGTGCGGCGGGGGAGTTTCCCGGGGAGCCGGGGGTGTCGGGGGAGTTGCCCGGTGGGGTGCCGGGGGCGCCGGGGGAGTCGTCCGGTGGGGTGGCGGGGGAGTCCCCAGGCGAGGCGCCGGGGGTGGTCGCGGAGTCGGGCCGGGGCATGGTCGGTCGTGTCCTTCCGGGGCCGGTGGCCGGCGGCCGGTCCGGTCCGGCCCGGCGGAGCCCGTGCGTGTCGGTTCGGTCATTGAATCGACCTCGGTCGCCGTCACCGTAGCACTGTCGGTTCGTTCACTGAACCCGTTTCGCCCTGCGCGGTTACAGTGGACGGCATGGCACTGGGCAAGGACTACGCGTCGCAGGAGTGCTCCATCGCCCGCGCGCTGGAGGTCGTCGGCGAGCGCTGGACGCTGCTCGTGGTCCGCGACGCGATCTACGGCGTCCGGCGCTACAACGACTTCCTCGTCCACCTCGGCATCCCGCGCGCCGTCCTCTCCGACCGGCTGCGCACGCTCACCGAGCAGGGCATCCTCGAAAAGCGCCGGTACCAGGAGACGCCGCCGCGGGACGAGTACGTCGTCACCGAGCGCGGCACGGCCCTGTGGCCCGCGCTGCGCGCCCTGAGCCAGTGGGGGCGCGAGCACGCCGACGCCGGCCGGCTGCGGTCCTTCCGGCACGCCGACTGCGGCGGGGAGGTCGGGCCGTACGGAACGTGTGCCGACTGCGGAACCGCCGTGCCGGTCGCCGACGTCGTCATGGTGCCGGGGCCGGAACTGGACACCGCGCCCAAGGACCCGGTCAGCAGGGCGCTGTTGCGGCCGAAACGGCTGCTGGAGCCCCTGGAGACCGAACCGGCGGGTCTGGCAGACTGAGGGCAGTACGAAGCGGAGAGAGGGGAGTTGGGGTGCGCGGCAGTGCGGTCGTCCCGCGTCCCCTCGCGTTCCTGCTGTTCCTGGCGCAGGTGTTGCTGCTCCAGACCGCCCTCCTCGGCAGCGGCGGTCTCACCACCGCCGTCGCCCTCGCCGCGACCGCGACCGTCGCCGCGATGCTCGCCGCCTGCGTCCTGCTGGCCGCGCGGCGCGTGCCCGTCGTACCCCCGACCCGCGTGCGCACGGCCATCCGCGACCGGGCCCGCCGTACGGCCTTCCTGCCCCAGCGCGACCCCGACGCACCCGGCCGACGACGGCCCCGGGCCCCCGGACGCGCCGGACCGGCGACGACCGCCGCGTAGGGCACGTCCGCGTAGCCACGCCCAGCGCACCCGTACGTCCACGCGCCCGCGTAGCCCTGAGGCCGCGCATCCGCGTACCCGTACGTCCGCGCACCCGTGAGGCCGTAGGGCCGCACGTCCGCGTATCCGCCGACGGCTGATCCCGCGCGCGGCTCGTCCTGCCGGTTCCCCGCCGAATCCCCTGATTCCCCGCCGGATCACCGATTCCCCGCTGAATCCCTGATTCCGGCCGAATCCCTGATTCCCCGGCCGCTTCCGGCACGACGAGACCCCCGGAGGGCTCACCCATGTCCGTCTTCGCCCGTCTGGTCGAGCACCTCGCCGACCTGCTGACCCCGCTCTTCCACGCCTCCGCGGCGGCCGCCGCGATCGTCCTGTTCACCGCGCTGGTACGGCTCCTCGTCCACCCGCTGTCCCGGGCCGCCGCCCGCGGCCGGCGTGCCCGCGCCGCGCTCCAGCCGAAGATCGACGCGCTGCGCGCCCGGCACGCCCGCGACCCCGAGCGGTTCCAGCGGGCGGTGCTCGAACTGCACGCCCAGGAGAAGGTCTCACCGCTCTCCGGCTGCCTGCCCGGCCTGCTCCAGCTGCCCGCCTTCTTCCTCCTCTACCACCTCTTCTCCAGCACCACGATCGGCGGCGAGAGCAACTCCCTGCTGGACCACCGGCTGTTCGCGGCGCCGCTCGGCGGACGCTGGGCCGACGCGCTCGCCGACGGCGGGGTGTTCGGCCCGGCCGGGCTGGTCTACCTCGGCCTGTTCGCCCTCGTCGCGGCCGTCGCCACCGTCAACTTCCGGCGCGCCCGGCGGACGATGGCCGCACAGCCCGCCCCGGCCGTCGGCGGCGACCAGGTGCCGGGCCTCGCCGCGGTCACCCGGGTGACCCCGTTCCTGTCCTTCTTCACCCTGGTCTCGGTGGCGTTCGTCCCGCTGGCGGCCGCGCTGTACATCGTCACCAGTACGGCGTGGAGCGCGGCGGAGCAGTCCCTGCTGTACCGCTGAGCGGTACCGGGCGTCCCGGTTACGGTCCAGTACCTGAACAGGGTCTTGCGGAGTGGACAGGGGAATTGGAGGATCAGCCAGCCCTTTCGATGGCTGCACCCATCGGCGGGGCGCCCGCGATCGAGGGAGAAGGTGACCATGAAGCTGCTGCGAGTCGGTACGGCCGGGGCCGAGCGCCCCGCACTGCTCGACGCCGAGGGGACCCTCCGGGACCTGTCAGGTCTCGTGGACGACATCGACGGCGCGCTCCTGGCCGACGAGGAGGCGCTCCGCCGGATCCGCGCGGCGGCCGGCTCCGGCGAACTGCCCGCGCTGGACGCCACCGGGCTGCGGATCGGCCCGCCGCTCGGCCGCATCGGGAAGGTCGTGTGCATCGGGCTGAACTACCACGACCACGCCCGCGAGACGGGCGCCGAGCCGCCCGCCGAGCCGGTCGTCTTCCTCAAGGCGCCGGACACGGTGGTCGGGCCGAACGACACCGTGCTGGTGCCGCGCGGCTCGGCGAAGACGGACTGGGAGGTCGAACTCGCGGTCGTCATCGGCCGTACGGCCCGCTACCTGGACTCGGCGGAGGAGGGCCTCGCGCACGTCGCCGGATACGCGGTGGCGCACGACGTCTCCGAGCGGGAGTTCCAGATCGAGCGGGGCGGGACCTGGGACAAGGGCAAGAACTGCGAGACGTTCAATCCCCTGGGCCCGTGGCTGGTGACGGCCGACGAGATCGCCGACCCGCAGGACCTGTCGCTGAGGTTGTGGGTGAACGGCGAGCTGAAGCAGGACGGCACGACGGCCGAGCAGATCTTCCCCGTGGGCGAGGTCGTGCGCTACGTGAGCCGGTTCATGACCCTGTACCCCGGCGACGTCATCAACACGGGCACGCCGGCCGGGGTCGCGATGGGCGCGCCCGAGCCCAAGCCGTACCTGCGCGCCGGGGACGTCGTGGAGCTGGAGATCGCGGGGCTCGGCCGGCAGCGGCAGGAGCTGAAGGACGCGTAGCGGCTCCGCCGGGAGAACCGGGGAGCGCCGGGAACCGCGGCGGCGTCCGGGCCGGTCGCACGATTCCCCGTGCCCGGTGCCCCGCGGCCCGGACCCGCTAGCCCAGGAGGGCGGCGAGGTCGCGCCACTCCTTCCTCGGGAGGGTCTCGCCGATGTTCGCCGTGACCACCTGGAGGGCGACGTGGTCCGCGCCCGCCTCGTGGAAGGCGGTGACGCGCTCGCGGATCCGGGCCTCGTCGCCCCAGGCGAAGACCGCGTCGATGAGGCGGTCGCTGCCGCCGCCGGCGACGTCGTCCTCCGTGAAGCCCAGCCGGAGGAAGTTGTTGGTGTAGTTGGGCAGTTCGAGATAGCGGGCCAGGTAGGCGCGGGCCGTCTCCCGGGCGCGGGCCGGGTCGGTCTCCAGGACCACCTTCAGCTCGGGGGCCAGCAGCGGCTCCGCGCCCAGGATCTCCCGGGCCCGCTCGGTGTGTTCGGGCGTGGTCAGGTACGGGATCGCGCCGGCCGCGCGGTCCCGGGACAGCTCCAGCATCCGGGGGCCCAGCGCGGCCAGCACCCGCCGCTCGGCGGGCACGCCCGCCCGGTCCAGCTCGTCCAGGTACTCGACCATGGCCGCGTACGGGCGGCTGTAGTCCTTCACCAGCGGGCCGTGGCTCACCCCGAGGCCCAGCGCGAACCGGCCGGGGTTGGCGGTCTCCAGCTCGGCGAAGCCGGCCGCCGTGGTGGCGGCGTCCTGCTGCCAGACGCTCTGGATGCTGGTGCCGACGACGACACCGCGCGTGGCGCCGATGAGCGGGGCCGCGTGGTCCGCGGTGCTGTTGCCGCCCAGCCAGATCGCGCCGTACCCGAGTTCCTCGAGTTCGGCCGCGGCCTCCTCCAGCTCGCCGCGCCGGGCCGGGTCCTCGGAGCGCAGTTCGAAGCTCCAGACGCCGTACCGGCCGACGCTCTCCTTCAGTGCGGTGGTCATCGGATGTGATCCCTCCGGTGGTGGACAGTGCCATGATCGTCAGGCTTTCCGTTGTGCCAACCGGAGGGTGACCCGGGTTGATTCCCGCCGTTCCCTCAGTCGGCCGAACGGCCGAGGAACTCCTCCAGCGTCTCCACCACGAACCGGTGGTCCTCGATCTGGGGCAGGCCGGAGACGGTCACCGCGCCGATCACGCCGGCGCCCTCCACCGTGACGGGGAAGGAGCCGCCGTGCGCCGCGTAGGTGTCCGGGTCCAGGCGGGAGGACTCCTCGAAGGTCCTGCCCTTGGCGCGGAAGCGGGCGCCGACCAGGTAGGACGGGGCGCCGTAGCGCTCCACCACCCGGCGCTTGCGGGCGATCCAGGCGTCGTTGTCCGGGGCGGAGCCCGGCAGGGCGGCGTGGAAGAGCTGCTGGCCGGCCCGGTGGATGTCGATGGCGACCGGCGCCCGGCGCTCCCGGGCCCGCTCGACCAGAAGGCACCCGAGCGCCCAGGCGTCCTCGTGGGTGAACCGACGGAAGACCAGGCGCCGCTGCTGCTCCTCCAGCTCCTCGACGGTCGGGGTGTCCTCGGGCATCACAGGGTCACCGTCACCTTCTCGCGGGCGGACCGGCGGGCCGCCTCCAGGACGTCGAGCGCGGCGGCGGCCTCCAGGGCGGTCACCGGGTTGGGCCCGGTGCCGCGCAGGGCGTCGGCGACGGCCGCGTAGTAGGCCGGGTAGTCGCCCGGCAGGGTCGGTACGGGGGTGCCGGCGCCGGTCAGCGGGGACTCCCCGGAGCCGATGCGGCCCCACAGGGACTCGTCCTCGGTGCCCCAGCCGGCGGTGGTGCCGGGCCGGCCGCCCTCGCGCAGGGCCGCCTCCTGCGGGTCCAGGCCGTACTTGACGTAGCCCGCGCGGGAGCCCAGCACCCGGAAGCGGGGGCCGAGCTGGGCGGCCGTCGCCGAGACGTAGAGGTGGGAGCGGACGCCGCTCGCGTGGGTGAGCGCGATGAAGGTGTCGTCGTCGGTCTCGGCGCCGGGGCGGCGGATGTCGGTCTCGGCGTAGACCTCGGTGGCCGGGCCGAAGAGGACCAGGGCCTGGTCGACGACGTGGCTGCCGAGGTCGTAGAGCAGACCTCCGATCTCGGCGGGGTCGCCGGACTCGCGCCAGCCGCCCTTCGGCTGGGGGCGCCAGCGTTCGAAACGGGACTCGAAGCGCCAGGTGTCGCCGAGCGCGCCGTCCGCCAGCAGCGTGCGCAGGGTGAGGAAGTCGTTGTCCCAGCGGCGGTTCTGGAAGACCGACAGCAGCAGACCGCGCTCCTCGGCGAGGGCGGCCAGGGTCCGGGCCTCGGCCGCGGTGCCGGCGACCGGCTTGTCCACGACCACCGGCAGCCCCGCCCGGAGCGCGGTGGTGGCGAGCGGTACGTGCGTCTTGTTCGGGGAGGCCACGACGACGAGGTCCAGCTCGTCCGCCCGGTCGAACAGCTCCTCGGCGGTGGCGGCGAGCCGGACGTCCGGGAACTCGGCGCGGGCCTGCTTCTGCCGTTCCGGGCTGGAGGTGACCACGGTGTCCAGGGCGAGGCCCTCGGTGGCGGCGATCAGCGGGGCGTGGAAGACCGAGCCGGCGAGACCGTAGCCGATCAGGCCGACGCGGAGGGGGGTTGCAGTCATGCGTCCCACTTTGGCAACGCTGTTGCGAAAGTGCAAGCGGAGGGGACAATGGGGGCGTGAAGAGAAGCGAGCCGAGGGCGGGGACGACGGGGGACAAGGGCGTGGCGGGGGCGAACCTCGGGCTGGTGCGCAGCCACAACACGGCACTGGTGCTGGGGCTGCTGCGGGACGCCGGGGCCGAGGGCATCAGCCGGCTGGAGCTGGCCGAGCGCACCGGGCTGACCCCGCAGGCCGTCAGCAAGATCACCGCGCGGCTGCGGGCGGAGGGGTTCGCCACGGAGGCCGGGCGGCGGGCGTCGACCGGGGGCAAGCCGCGGACCGTGCTGCGGCTGGTACCGGAGGCGGGGCATGCCGTCGGGGTGCATCTCGACCGCGACGAACTGCGCGCCGTGCTCGTCGAACTGGACGGGGCCGTGGTGGCCGAGCGGCGCGCGGAACTGGACCTGGGGGCCGGGGCGGAGGCCGTGCTCGGGGCGGTGTGCGCGGCGGTACGCGACGTCGTGCGGGGCCTGCCCGGTGCGGGCGGCGAGGACCTCGCCGGGGTCGGTTCGCTGGTCGGGGCGGGGGTGGCGCTGCCCGGCCCCCTGGACCACGCGCGCGGGGTGCTCCACCGGGTCACCGGGTTCCCCGAGTGGGACGGCTTTCCGCTGCGGGACGCGCTCGCGCGGCGGCTGGGGGTGCCGGTGGTGGTCGACAAGGACACCAACGCGGCGGCCCTCGGGCTGGCCGTCGGCGGCGCGCCGGAGGTGGTGGGCCGGTCGTTCGCGTATCTGCACCTCGGTACGGGGCTCGGCGCCGGGCTGGTGATCGACGGCGGAGTGCACCGCGGGGCGCGCACCGGGGCGGGGGAGTTCGGCCACCAGGTGATCCAGCTGGACGGACCGCCGTGCGAGTGCGGGAACCGGGGCTGCGTGGAGGCCCTGTGCCTCGGCGCGGCGGCCCGGGGCGAGCTCGCGGAGGCGGCACGGGTGCTCGGAGTGGCGGCCGGGAACCTGGTCGGGCTGCTGGACATCGACGGAGTGCTGCTCGGCGGACGCACGGTCGCCGACGCGCCGGACGTGTACGCACGGGGGGTCGCCGAGGTACTGGCCGCACGCGCCCGACGCGAGGGAGCGAACGAGGACGTCCCGGTACGCATCGCCCCACGAGCCGGACACCTGGTCTCCGAAGGAGCCGCCCAACTGCTCCTGGCACCCCTGTTCGGCCGGGGGGACGCCTGAGAGCGCCCCATGGGGGCGCGGGGAACTGCGCGACCGGCCACGACGGACCCGCGCCTGACGACCGGCCGGTGCCCGTTGTCCGCTGGTAGAGGGGACCTCCCCCCGCCCCCGGCATGGCGGCGCCGTCACCCCCGCCCCACCCGGCAGGGTCATGTGTTCATGCGACTGCGCACGCCCCTGTTCCTCCGCCTCACCGCGGCCGCGGCCGCCGCCGCCACCGTCGTCCTCCCCACCCCGCCCTCCGCCGCCCACGCCCGTACCGCCCCCGCGCCCCCCTCCTCCTGCACCGCCGCCGACGCCCGCACGTTCCCGCTGGCCACCCGCATCCGCGGCGGCCCCGCGTCCTACGAGGCCGGCGGCAGGCCCCGCACCTGGTACATCGACCTCACCAACACCACCGACCGGACCTGCGCCGGCATCCACCCGGTCGTGGTCCTCGTCGGCGGCGAACGCGCGCTGCGGCCGGACCACCCCCGCCTGGACTTCTACGACGGCCCCCGCGCCCACCGCGTCGCCTTCGAGGCCACCGACGCCCAGGAACTGGTCGGCGTGCTGGAGGGCGCCGGGTTCGCCGGGTTCACCGTGCCGCCCGGCCGGACCGTCGCCGTACGGGTCCGGCTCTCGCTCGCCCCCGACGCCGTTCCCGGCCGGGTCACCGCGAACGCGGCCGTCGTACAGCGGCAGGGCCAGGACGGGGACTGGGTCGGGGAGTCCGGCGCCTACCGCTTCTCGGTCACCGAGGACGGGGACGGCGACACCGGCGAGGGAGCGGAGGGCACCGACCCCGTACGGGAGGCGCGGGAGGCCCGCGTCCCGCACCCGCCGGGCACCCCCGCCCCGGCCCCTTCCCGAGTCCCCCGGGCCGCACCCCAGGCCGCCCGCACGCCGCTCACGACCGCCCTCGTCCCCCTGCTCGCCCTGCTCGCGGCCGCCACCGTCGCCTTCCTCCTGGTCCGCGCCCGCCGCCGCTGACCGCCCGCCCCGCGCCCGCGCCCCCTCCCCACCCCCTCCGTCACCGACCCCGTCTGCGACGATCCCCCCGTGGACTACCCCAACGACCAGGCCCCCGGCGCCCCCGTCCGCTCCGGCATCCCCGAGCACGGGCGCATCCCCAAGTACTACGCGGTGAAGGCGCGGATCGCCGCGCTGCTGGAGGAGCTGGGGGAGGGCGGCGTCATCCCCACCGAGCGGGATCTCGCCGAGCGGTACGACGTGGCCCGCGAGACCGTCCGGCAGGCCGTGCGGGACCTGGTGCTGGAGGGCCGGCTGCGGCGCCGGGGCCGGGGCACGGTGGTCGCCGGACCCAAGCTGGCCCAGCCGCTGTCCCTGGCCAGCTACACCGAGGGCGTACGCCGGCAGGGGCGCACACCCGGCCGCAGCCTCGTCACCCTCGACCGGTTCCCGTGCCCGGAGCCGCTCGCCGCCGAGACCGGGATCGGCCGCGGCGAACCCGTCTGGCACCTGGAGCGCGTGCTGCTCGCCGACGACGAGCGGGTGGGCCTGGAGAGCACCTACGTCGCCGTGGCGCGGGTGCCCCGGCTGGACACGGACTTCGACCCGGACTCCTCCTTCTACGGCTATCTCGCCGCCCAGGGCATCTCCTTCGGCGACGCCGACGAGCGGATCGAGACCGTCCTCGCCACCCCCCGCGAGGCGCTCCTCATCGGCACCCCGCCCGCCCTGCCCATGCTGCTGATCCACCGGATCTCCCGGGACACCGGGGGCCGCCCGCTGGAGCGGGTGCGGTCGCTGTACCGGGGCGACCGCTTCTCCTTCACCACCCACCTCCAGGGCTGAGGAACCCCGTCCGCCCCGCACACCACCCCTGCATCACAAAAAGATAACGGGTCTAGCCCAAACGTGATGGGTCGTTCACGCTCTCGTTGTCAGCCGGATGTCTCCGGTTCCCGAATCACGAGGAGCGTTGCCGCCGTGAGAGTCACAGTCGTCGGAGCAGGCGTGGTGGGCACCATGCACGCCTGGCACGCAGTGGAACGCGGCCACCAGGTCGTCCAGATCGAGCGCGAGGCCGAGGCGCGCGGCGCCTCGCTGCGCAACTTCGGGCAGATCTGGGTCAGCGGCCGCGCGGGTGGAGAAGAGCTGGAAGCCGCCCTGCGGGCGCGGGAGCTGTGGGAGGGGATCGGCGGCCGGGTGCCGGCGCTGGGCTTCCGCCCCAACGGCTCCCTCACCCCGGTCCGCGGCCCGCTCGAACTCGCCGTCGCCGAGGCGGCCGTGGCCCGCGCGGACGCCGCCGCCCGCGGCTACAAGCTGCTCACCCCCGGCGAGGCCCGCGCCCTGAACCCCGCCCTGCGCGGCGACTTCACCGCCGCCCTGTACTGCGAGCGGGACGCGGCCGTGGAGCCCCGTACCGCGCAGCTCGCTCTGCGCGCGGAGCTGCTGAAGTCCCCCAACTACACCTTCCTGCCGGGCCGGGAGGTGCGCGACGTGACCGGCGCCGGGACCGTCCGCGACGACCACGGGGACACCCACCACGCCGACGCCGTCGTGCTGTGCACCGGCGCCTGGCTCGGCGGACTCGTCCGCGAACTGGCCGGCCCGGACCTCCCGGTGCGCCGCGTCCGCCTCCAGATGATGCAGACCGACCCGCTCGGCGAGCCGCTGACCACCTCCGTCGCCGACGCCGACAGCTTCCGCTACTACCCGGCGTACGCCTCGAAGGCCCTGGACGAGCTGAACGCGCGTCAGCCGCAGCCGGACACCGCCGCCGCGCACAAGATGCAGCTGCTCATGGTGCAGCGCGCCGACGGCGGCCTGACCATCGGCGACACCCACGAGTACGAGCACCCCTTCGCCTTCGACACCGTCGAGGAGCCCTACGAGCACCTCACCGGCGTCGTGGAGTCCCTCCTCGGCCGGCCGCTGCCGCGCGTGCGGCACCGCTGGGCGGGCGTGTACGCGCAGTGCACCGACCCCGGCAAGGTCGTCCACCGCCAGCAGGTGCACGAGGGGGTGTGGCTGGTCACCGGGCCCGGCGGGCGCGGCATGACCTGCGCCCCCGCGATAGCCGAGACCACCGCGAACGAACTGGGCTGGTGAACATCCCCATGACCCCCGTCACCCCGAACACCCCGGCCGGCTCCGGCATCCGCCTCGTCGTCCTCGACATGGCCGGCACCACCGTCGCCGACGGCGGCCTGGTCGAGCGTGCCTTCGTCGCCGCGGCCGCCGAGCTGGGCGTCGAGCCCGGCTCCGCCGAGCACGCCGAGCACCTGGCCTACGTCCGCGCCACCATGGGCGAGTCCAAGATCTCCGTCTTCCGCCACCTCTTCGGCGACGAGGACCGCGCCCGGCGCGCCAACACCGCCTTCGAGAAGGCGTACGGCGAACTGGTCGACCAGGGCCTGATCGCGCCGGTCCCCGGCGCCCGCGAGGCCATCGAGGAACTCACCGGGGCCGGCCGCACCGTCGTCCTCACCACCGGCTTCGCCCGCGTCACCCAGGACGCCGTCCTGGACGCCCTCGGCTGGCGCGGCCTGGTGCCGCTCACCCTGTGCCCGGCCGACGCCGGCGGGCGCGGGCGGCCGTACCCGGACATGGTGCTGGAGGCGTTCGTCCGCACCAAGGCGGCCGACGACGTACGGCAGATCGCGGTGGCCGGCGACACGTCGTACGACGTGCTCAGCGGCGTACGCGCCGGGGCCGGGCTGGTCGCCGGCGTGCGCACCGGCGCGCACGGCGACGCCGAGTTCACCGCCGCCGGTGCCACCCATGTCCTCGACTCCGTCGCCGGCCTGCCCGGCCTGCTCGCCGGGGACCGCTGACATGGGCATCCGCTTCGACTCCGTCACGGTCGCCTATGACGGCAACGTCGTCCTCGACTCCCTCGACCTGACCGTCGAGCCCGGCGAGGTCATGGCGCTCCTCGGGCCGTCCGGATCCGGCAAGACCACCGCGCTGCGGGCGGTCGCCGGGTTCGTGCGGCCCGCGTCCGGGCGGGTGTACCTCGGCGGCGAGGACGTGACGGACCTCCCGCCGTACCGGCGCGGCATCGGCATGGTCGTACAGAGCTACGCCCTCTTCCCGCACCTGCGCGTGGACGAGAACGTGGCGTTCGGGCTCAAGGCCCGCCGCACCCCCAAGGGCGAGATACGACAGCGGGTCGCCGAGGCGCTGGAACTGACCGGCATGGCCGGCTACGCCCGCCGCCACCCGCGCGAGCTGTCCGGCGGGCAGCAGCAGCGCGTCGCGATCGCCCGCGCCCTCGCCATCCGGCCCCGGGTGCTCCTCCTGGACGAGCCGCTGTCCGCGCTGGACGCCCGGCTGCGCTCCGGCATGCTCGCCGAACTGGCCCGGCTGCACCGGGAGCTGCCCGACGTGTCGATGCTGTACGTCACCCACGACCAGGTCGAGGCGCTGACCCTGGCCGACCGGATCGCGGTGATGGACTCCGCCCGGCTGCGGGCGTGCGGCACGCCGAGGGAGCTGTACCGGGCGCCCGCCGACGCCTTCACCGCGTCCTTCGTGGGCGGCGCGAACCTGGTCCCGGTGACCGTGACGGCCGGCGGGGTGTCCCTCGCGGGCACCGAGCTGAAGCTCGACACGGCCGGGGCCGCCGTGGGCGCCCGCGCCACGCTCTGCGTACGGCCGCACCTGGTCGGGCTGGGCGAGGGACCCAACCGGCTCCCGGGCACCGTACGGGAGATCCAGTGGCGCGGCGCCACGCACCGGCTGTACGTCGAGGTCGACGGGCACACGGTGATGGCGGACGTACGGGAGCTGAAGGCTCCGCCGGCCCTCGGGGACACCGTGGACCTGCACTTCGCACCCGACGACGGGGTGCTGCTGCCCGCGGGAGTCAGCCATGGCTGAGGTTGTCGAGAATCCGCAGGTGGTCCGTGGCCGGGCGCGCCCACGCGGCGGCAGCCGCAAATCGAAGACGGGCCCGCGCCCCTTCGGGGCGCTTGCCTGGGCCCTTCCTCCAGTGGTCGCGCTCGCCCTCTTCTTCCTCTACCCCCTCGCCCTCGTCGTCCGCCAGTCCCTGCGACCCGACACCGGAGGCACCTCGCTCCAGCCGTACGCCGACGTCTTCGCCTCGGAGGCGTTCCGGCACGCGCTGTGGACCACCGTGTGGCTGGCGCTGGCCGCCACCGCCGGCTGTCTGGTCCTGGGGTTCCTGCTGGCGCTGGTCATCGCGTTCGTGCCGTTCCCCGGGGCGAGGGCGGTGGCCCGGTTCATCGACGTGTACCTGTCCTTCCCGTCCTTCCTGATCACGCTGGCGCTGCTGTTCCTCTACGGCGGCACGGGCGTCGTCGGCTCCTTCCAGTTCCTCACCACGCCCTGGGGCGTGCTGCTGGCGGAGGTCACCTACTTCACGCCGTTCGTGATGCGTCCGCTGCTCGCCGCGTTCGCGCAGCTCGACACCGCCCAGCTGGAGGCGGCCGGTTCGCTCGGGGCGCGGGCGCCCCGCATCGTCCGGCAGGTGATCCTGCCCGAGGCGCTGCCCGCGCTCGCGGCCGGCGGCAGCCTGGTCCTGGTGCTGTGCCTGAACGAGTTCGGGATCGTGCTGTTCACCGGCGCGAAGGGGGTCACCACCCTGCCGATGCTCGTCTACGGCAAGGCGATCCTGGAGTCCGACTACCCGGGCGCCTGCGCGGTCGCCGTCGTCAACGTCCTGATCTCCGTGGGCCTGTACGGCCTGTACCGGGTGGTGAGCCGTCGTGCTGGTGCATAGCCGCAAGGCCAGGTGGGCCGTGTGGGCGGTGTTCCTCGTCCTGTTCCTGCCGCTGTTCGCGCTGCCGTTGCTGGTCATCCTGGGCGCCTCCTTCGCCACCCACTGGTCCGGCGCCCTGCCCTCCGGCCCCACGCTGGACCACTACCGCTCCGCCACCCGCGGCGAGGCCCTCCAGGCGCTCACCACCAGCCTGGTCACGGCGGTCGCCGCCAGCCTGCTCGCGCTGACCGCCGGCACCTGGGCCGCGCTGGCCGGGGCCGCCCTGAACAAGCGCCACCGCCGGGTGCTGGACGCCCTGTTCGTGCTGCCGGTCGCCGTGCCGTCGGTGGTGGTGGGCCTCGCGGTGCTGGTGGCGTTCTCCCAGCCGCCGCTGCTGCTCAACGGCACCCGGTGGATCGTGATCACCGCCCACACCGTGCTGGTCACCGCCTTCGCCCACCAGTCGGTGTCGGCCGCCCTGACCCGCCTGGACCCGGCCTACGAACAGGCCGCCGCCTCCCTCGGCGCCCGCCCCGCCTACATCCTGTTCCGGGTGCGGCTGCCGCTGCTGCTGCCCTCGCTGACCGCCGCCGCCGGCCTGTGCTTCGCCCTGTCCATGGGCGAGCTGAGCGCCACGATGATGCTCTACCCGCCGGACTGGACCCCGCTGCCCGTGCTGGTCTACGCGGCCACCGACCGGGGCGCCCTGTTCACCGGGTCCGCCGTCGCCGTGGTCCTGATGGCCGCGACCCTGCTCGTCCTGTTCGCCGTCTCCCGGGTCCGCACCCGGGCCTCCTACCGCTGAACCCTCCCCGGATCACCCCGTCACCTCGCCAGGAGACCGCTGCGCCATGCCCAGAAACCGCGTCCCGCTCGCCGTGGCCCTCGCCCTGCTCGCGGCGCCCGCGCTGTCCGCCTGCGGCTCCTCCGCCGCCTCCGACGCCAAGGTCGTCACCGTCTACAGCGCCGACGGCCTCAAGGGCGAGAACGGCGACGGCTGGTACGACCAGGTGTTCAAGGACTTCCAGAAGCAGACCGGCATCAAGGTGAAGTACGTCGAGGGCGGCTCCGGCGAGATGGTGCAGCGCGCCGTCCGCGAGCGGAGCAACCCGCAGGCCGACGTGCTGGTCACCCTGCCGCCGTTCATCCAGCAGGCCGCCGGCAAGGGCCTGCTGCAGAAGTACGCCCCGGCCGGCGCCGACCAGGTCGCGGGCGGCGACAAGGCCGCCGACTCCACCTGGACGTCGGTCGTCACCAACTACTTCGGGTTCGTCTACAACAAGAAGGAGCTGAAGCAGCCCCCGAAGACCTGGGACGAACTGCTCGATGCCCGCTACAAGAACAAGATCCAGTACTCCACCCCGGGCGTTGCCGGCGACGGAACGGCCGTACTGATCAAGGCGTTCCACGACTTCGGCGGCAAGGAGCGGGCCCTCGCCTACCTGAAGAGGCTCCAGGCCAACAACGTCGGCCCGTCCGCCTCCACCGGCAAGCTCGCCCCCAAGGTGGACAAGGGCGAACTCCTCGTCGCCAACGGCGATGTGCAGATGAACCACGCCCAGACCAAGACCATGCCCGACCTCGGCATCTGGTTCCCGGCCGGCACCGACGGCAGGCCCACCACGTTCGCCCTGCCGTACGCGGCCGGCCTGGTCACCAAGGCCCCGCACAGCGCCAACGGCAAGAAGCTGCTCGACTTCATGCTCGCCCGCAAGCAACAGCAGGAGGTCAGCGCGATCGGCGGCGGCTTCACCGCCCGCCAGGACATCAAGGCCACCGACGCCAACGCGGTCGCGCTGACCCGGCTGATGGACGGCGTCGAGATCTTCGAACCCGACTGGAACGACATCGAGAAGAACCTCAGCGCCTACGTCGAGGACTGGAAGTCCGCGACCGGCAGTTGATCTCTCCGCCGCGCGGCCGTACACAGCCCCGCACCGCGAGACCCCACGCCCCTGGAACCACCGGGGGCGTCGCCATGCCCGTACGCACGTCCGCCCCTCTTCCTCCGGAGGAACCCGTGCCCCACCTCTCCCGCCGCTCCCTCCTCCTGTCCACCGCCGCCGCGGCCGCCGGCGCCGGGTCGTTCACGGCCGCCGCCCGGGCCGCGGCCCGCACCCCGAAGGTGCTGGTCATCGGCCTGGACGGTGCCCTGCTCAGCCGGATCAAGGACGCCGACGCGCCGAACCTGGACGCCCTGATGGCGGCCGGGCTCACCGCGCCCAGCAGCATCTACGCCAACCCGCTCGCCCCGACCATGTCCGGCCCCGGCTGGTCGACGATCCTCACCGGTGTCTGGCCCGACAAGCACAACGTGAAGGACAACGCCTTCACCGGCGCCCGGTTCACCCAGTACCCGGACTTCCTCACCCGCGCCGAGACCGCGAACCCCGCCCTGTCCACGTACGCCGTCGCCTCCTGGACGCCGCTCACCGACACCGTGTTCTCCGCGAGGGTCGACACCCGCGTCTCCACCCCGAGCGCCGAGTACGACACCGGCACCACCTCCCGCGCGGTAGCCCGGCTGCGGGACGGGAACCCGGACGCGGTCTTCGTCCACCTGGACAACATCGACCACGCCGGCCACACCTATGGCGCCGCCTCCCGCCAGTACCTGGACGCCATCCACGGCGCCGACGCCCAGGTGGGGCAGATCGTGGCCGCGGTGAGGGCCCGGCCGACGTACGCCGCCGAGGACTGGCTGATCATGGTCACCGCCGACCACGGCCACACCGACGCCGGCGGCCACGGCGGCTCCACCCTCCAGGAGCGGCAGACGTTCCTCATCGCGACCGGCTCGGCGCTCGCGCCCGGATCGGTGCGCCACGACGTGAAGATGCCGGACGTCGCCGCCTCCGCCCTCGCCCACCTCGGCATCCCCCTCGACCCCGCGTGGGGTCTGGACGGCCGGCCCGTCCAGCAGCCCGCCCCGGACGACTTCGACGCCCTGCGCGGCTCGCTCGCGACCCGCGTGGACGAGACCGGCATCCCGGCGGCCCTCGTGGGCTTCACCCACACCCCGCCGCCCGGCTGGTCCGTCGACAACTCGGCGATGGGCGGCGGCGGGGTCACCGAGTGGCGCGGCTGGTCCTTCACCACCGACGAGTTCTGGACCCAGGCCCAGCGCGACCAGAACCGCGAGTCCAACATCCGCGCCCGGAACGTCTTCGCGGTCGCCGACGGCGACGAGTGGACCGACAAGTCCTTCACCGGCACCTTCGACTCCACCCTGGTCAGCCCCGCCTACCCGGTCACCGGCGGCGGCACGGCCGTGCTGACGTACACCACCTACTACCGGCACGAGTCCCCGCAGAAGGGCGAGGTGCTCGTCTCCTACGACGGCGGAACGCCGGTGACGGTGCGGACGTACACCGCCGACGTGCCCTCGCGCACCGAGACCGTCACCCTCCAGGTCCCGGCGGGCGCCGCCACCGCCCGGGTCCGGTTCCGTTACACCGGCGGCAACAACTGGTACTGGGTGATCGACGGGGTCCGGATCGGCATGTCCTGACTAGGCTGGGGGCGTCGGTACGCCGTGGTTCCGGCGCCCCCGTTTTCCGTTCGCACGCAGGCCAGGAGACGCAGCACATGGCAGACCGCAAGCCCATCGAGTCGTGGCTCACCGACATGGACGGCGTCCTGATCCACGAGGGCGTGCCCATTCCCGGGGCCGACGCCTTCCTGAAGAAGCTGCGCGAGTCCGGCCGGCCCTTCCTGGTGCTCACCAACAACTCCATCTACACCGCCCGCGATCTGCACGCCCGGCTGCGCCGGATGGGCCTGGACGTGCCGGTGGAGAACATCTGGACCTCGGCGCTGGCCACCGCCCAGTTCCTGAACGACCAGCGGCCCGGCGGCAGCGCCTACGTCATCGGCGAGGCGGGCCTGACCACCGCCCTGCACGACATCGGATACATCCTCACCGACCACGAGCCCGACTTCGTGATCCTCGGCGAGACCCGCACCTACTCCTTCGAGGCGCTGACCAAGGCCGTCCGGCTGATCAACAACGGCGCCCGGTTCATCGCCACCAACCCCGACAACGTCGGCCCCTCCACCGAGGGCGACCTGCCCGCCACCGGCTCGGTCGCCGCGCTGATCACCGCCGCCACCGGCAAGAAGCCGTACTTCGTGGGCAAGCCCAACCCGCTGATGATGCGGGCCGGGCTGAACGCGGTCGGCGCGCACTCCGAGACCTCGGCGATGATCGGGGACCGGATGGACACCGACGTCCTCGCGGGCCTGGAGGCCGGGATGCGCACCTTCCTGGTGATGACCGGCGTCACCCAGCCCACCGACATCGACCGCTACCCGTTCCGCCCGTCCCAGGTCGTCGACTCCATCGCGGACCTGGTCGACCTGGTCTGAGCGACGCGGTCGGGGCGGTTCCGGCAGCGGGTTCCGCCCGGGCGAAACCCCGTCTCACCCGTTCGGAGCAGCAGGGCGCCTCCCGAGGATGCGGAGGCGCCCGGTGCGGGGGAGCCTCCAGATAACTGGAGGTTCACGATGGGCTCACTACGCCTCACTGTCTGTACCGCAATCCTCGCCGCCGCGTTCACCGCGGCCGCCCCCGCGGCCCACGCGGCGGACGGCGCCGGCTCGGTCGCCGTGACCCCCGCCTCCCCGGCGCCCGGCGCCGATCTCACCGTGCGCACCGAGGGCTGCGCGGGCGGGCAGGGCAGTGCCGCCTCGGCCGCCTTCGTCTCCGACGCCCGCCTGACCGGCGGCGGGGGCGCCCTGACCGGCGAGACCCGGGTCCGCTCCGACCTGGAGCCGGGCGCCTACACGGTGAAGGCCGTCTGCGGCGACCGGGTGATCACCGGCAGCCTCACCGTCGGCGGGCCGGACGGCGCCGGCCCCGCCGCGCCCATCGCCCCGGCCACCGCCGCCGCCTCCCCGATCGCCCCGGTCCCGGCGGGCGGCGGCGGCACCGCGCACTTCGCCACCGTCGCCACCAGTGGCTCCGGCCCCGACACCGGCCAGGCGGTGACAGGCCTGGCGCTGGCCGGCCTCGCCGCGCTCGCCGTCGGACTGCGCGCCCGCCGCGCCCGCTCCACCCGCTCCCCCCGCTGACCGCCCGTGTCCGGTGAGCAGGGGCACGGCGGCGGCACCGGGCGGCTGGTCACCGCCCTGACCTGGGCGCTGCTGCTGTGCGGACTGTGGCTGTGGGGACGCGGGGTGACCGGCGTGACCCGCGAGGCGGACGGCGCCGCCACGGGCGACGTGTTCGCCGCGGGCCGCGCCGGCGACCCCGCCCGGCTGCCCGGCGCGGCCCGGCCGCTGTCCGACGCGGTGCCCCAGCGCGTCGACATCCCCGCCCTGGGCGTGACGGCCCCGGTGGTGACCCGCGGCCTGGACGCCCGGGGCGCGATCGACCCGCCGCCCTACGACCAGCCGGGCGTGGTCGGCTGGTACGGCGCCGGCCCGAAGCCCGGCGCGGCCGGGGCGGCCCTGCTGGTGGGCCATGTCGACACCACGACCCGGCCGGCCGTCTTCTACCGGCTCAGCACCCTCAAGCCGGGCCACACCGTGCGGGTGGTCCGCGCGGACGGCAAGGTCGCCGAGTTCACCGTGGACGACATCCGTGTCCTGCCCCGCGACGGCTTCGACGCCCACCAGGCATACGGCCCCCGCCGGCCCGGCCGCGCCGAGCTGCGCCTGATCACCTGCGGGGGTTCCTTCGACCGGGCCGACGGCAGCTACACGGCGAACGTGGTCGTCTCCTCGTACCTGACGGGCGTGTCCGGGTGAGCGGTCAGGGGGTGGCCGTCGGCGCCTGGGACAGGCGGGTGCGCAGGTTGCCGAAGTGGTCCCTTATGGCGCGCTCGGCCCGCAGCGAGTCCCCGGAGCGCACCGCGTCCACGATCTCCCGGTGCTGGCGGCAGGTGACCCGGGGGTCCTGCGGCGCCGCCGCCAGATCGCGCCGCACCCGGTGGAAGGCGTCCCAGAACGCTTCCAGCACCTCGCCGAGCAGCACGTTGTCCAGGCCCCGGTACAGCGTGGCGTGAAAGGCGCGGTCGGTCTCGGCGAGCCCGGTGCCCTCGGCGGCCTCCCGTTCCATCCGGTCCACGAGCGCGTCCAGCTCGGCCAGGTCGGCCTCCTCCAGCCGTCCGGCCAGCCGGGACACCAGCCCCGTCTCCACGGCCTCGCGCAGCTCCAGCAGCTGGAGCAGCGAGTCCTCGCCCCGGTAGTGGCCGGCCACGGTCCGGAAGGCCAGCCCCTCGATCATCGGCGCGAACGACATGGAGCCGACGTACGTCCCGAAGCCGTGCCGGATCTCCACGATGCCCATCGCCTGGAGCGCCTTCAGGGCCTCCCGCACCGAGTTCCGGCTCGCCCCGAGCAGCCGCATCAGCTCCGGCTCGGTGGGCAGCGGGGCACCCGAGGGCAGCCGCCGGTCCACGATCAGCTTCTTGATCCGCTCCTGAAGGTCCCGGGCTGCCATGGCCAGAGCGTAACCGCCCGTCCGCACCCCGGGCAGACGAAAAGCCCCCCGCCGAGGCGAGGGGCTTTTCCGGCCGAGCAGGGGCTCGGGCACGTTCTCAGGCGTCGGCCACCGTGGCCGGGGGTGTGGGTGGCGAAGCCCCCACCGCGCGCGGCGAAGCCGCGCGGAAACAGAGATGGCGAGCCAGATCCGCGCGTTTTGCGGATGTGGCTCGCCATCGTCATCGTGCGCCGCCAGGGACTCGAACCCCGGACCCGCTGATTAAGAGTCAGCTGCTCTAACCAACTGAGCTAGCGGCGCCTGCTGACGGAGAAAACTCTACCTGAGGTTTGAGAGTGCTCCGGACCGCTTTTCGGTGGCCCGTACCCCGGGTGGAGGCCCCGCGTACATCATTCGGACCGTCAGAATGCGCGTTTTCAAGGCGGTTGGGAAACTGATCGACGTGCGCACTCGCGGACACATCCCAGAGAATGTGAGGCAGATCGCATGACCGCTCCGATGTTCGAGGAAGTCGACCCCGCGAGCGACTGCCTCTGCCCCGGTTGCCGACTCTCCCGGCACAGCTCCCCCCGCCCGCACCCCGGCCTCGCCCGCCCCGCGGCTCGCGCCGCCGTGGTCGTGGCCGCCGCCTCCGCCGCCCTCGGCGCGCTGCCCCCGGCCGTCGCCGTCGCCGCCCCCGGCCAGGCCCCGTACCGCGCGGCACTGCCCGGCGACGAGGAGTTCGCCACCCCGCAGGGCCCCTGGGCCCCGCTGTACGGCAGACCGGACGGCCCCGAGAAGACCCCCGCCGAACCGATCCCGGCCACCACCCGCGCCGACATCATCAAGCGCGCCAAGACCTGGGTGGACGCCAAGGTGCCGTACAGCATGACGGCCTTCTGGTCCGACGGCTACCGGCAGGACTGCTCGGGCTACGTCTCCATGGCCTGGGGCCTGCCGAACAACGAGTGGACCGGCAGCCTCGGCCAGTTCGGCGTGAAGATCACCAAGGCGGAGCTGGAGCAGGGGGACATCCTGCTGTTCCACAACCCCGACAACCCCGAGAAGGGCTCCCACGTAGTGATCTTCGGCGGCTGGACGGACGACAAGCACACCTCGTACACGGCCTACGAGCAGACACCCCCGCACGCCCGCCGCCAGACCACCCCCTACGCCTACTGGAGCAACTCCGACAAGTACGTCCCCTACCGCTACAAGGGCCTGCCCCAGGGCGCGGCCGGCGCCCGGGCGGCCGGCGGCGCGAAGACGGCGGTGCCCTATCCGGGCGCGGCGTTCTTCCGGCCCGGCGCGGCCAACGACCACGTCGCCCGGCTCCGCGCCCGGCTGGTGGACAAGGGGTACGGCCGGTTCTACGCCGACGACCCCGGCCCGCGCTGGGGCGAGGCGGACCGCAGGGCCGTCGAGGCGTTCCAGCGGTCCCAGGGCTGGCGGGGCGGCGCCGCGGACGGTCACCCGGGGCCGGAGACCTGGCGCCGCCTGTTCGCCTAGGCCCCCTCTTCTTCCCCGCCCCTTCCCGGACCGCCTTCCCCGTTCCCGGACCGGGCACGTTCTCTCGTCCACCCCCTGTTCATGACGCGTCTGGCGCGGAGGCTGGAGCACGCATGAGTACGACCACATCCCACACGCCGCCCGAGTCCGAGGGGCAGTCGGACGGTGCCGCCCCCGGTACCGGTGTCCGGCCGGCCCGGCTGATCCAGAACGAGGCGACCACCGAGATCCCCGTCCACCTGCTCTTCCGGGACGGTCCCGACCCGGTGCGGGTGCCGCTCGCACCGGCGCTGGTGGGCCGTCGGCAGGACACCGGTGAGCGGCCCCGGCCCGGCCGCCCGGTGCCGGTGCGCCGCCGGCCGCTGCCGGAGACAGACCCGGAGCTGGCGGAGCGCCCGGCGCGGGTGCTGCCCGGGGCGGCCGGGCTGTTCGCGGGGGCCTGCGGGCTCACCGGGGCGCTGGTCACCACCTGGTGGGCGGGGCTGCTGCCGCCGACGGGCCGGGCGTTCGGGCTGCCGGCGGGCACCGGTTCCGGACTCGGCCTGGCCCACCTGGCCGCGTACGCCGGGTCCGGGCTGCTGGGCGCGGCCGGGTTCGGCGGGCTGGCCCGGGGGCGGGCCGGGCGGGCCTGGGTGCTGGGGCTGTTCGGGCGGTACCGGGGGACGGTCCGGCGCACCGGGCTGCTGTGGGTGAATCCGCTGGTGCCGCGCCGCCGGGTGGATGTGCGGCTGCGGCACTGGCGCAGCGAGGCGATGCCGGCGGTGGATCCGGACGGGATGGCGCTGCGGGTGGTGGTGCTGGTGGTGTGGCGGGTACGGGACACCGCGCGGGCCCTGCTCGGCGTCGACGACCACGAGACGTATCTGCGCGCGTGTGTGGAGGCGGCGCTGGCGAGGGTGCCGGTGGAGCCGGCGGGCGGCGCGCGGGGCGGGACGACGGCGGCCGGGGACGCGCTGACCCGGCTGGTGGCCGAGGAGACCGCGCCGGTGGGGGTGGAGGTGTTCTCGGTGCAGCCGGTCCGGGTGGAGTACGCCCCCGAGGTGGCCGCCGCGGTGCACCGGCGCCGGATCGCCGCGCTGGACGCCCGGCAGCGGGCGAACCTGCTCGGCTCGGTGGTGGACTCGGTGGAGGACACGGTGACCCGGCTGACCACGCGCGGTCTGGTCGAACTGGACGACTACGACCGCAAGGTGCTGGTCCGGGACCTGACGGTGGCGTTCTGCTCGGGGCGCGGGGAGCCGGTGTAGCGGCGGGACGAACCTCTGCGCGGTTGGTATGGACATGTTCAACTCACGGCAATAATCTGAGACTTGGTCTAGACCTACCTGCACGGCGCACCGAACTCCCAGAACTCCCCACGTTCCCCAGGAGCGGCAGCATGCGCACCAAGACCAAGTTGTCCGCGGTCGTACTGGGCGCGGTGACCGCCGGAGCGTTCGCGCTCTCCACCGGCGGTGCCAGCGGCCACGGCTACACCGATCTCCCCATCAGCAGGCAGAAGCTCTGTCAGAACGGCACCGTGACCAACTGCGGCCAGATCCAGTGGGAGCCGCAGAGCGTCGAGGGCCCCAAGGGCTTCCCGGCCGGCGGACCCGCCGACGGCCAGATCTGCAACGCCGGGCTGGGGCAGTTCGCCCAGCTCGGCGCGCCGAAGACGCCGTCCGGCGCGGCCTGGCCGACCACGAAGGTGACGGGCGGCCAGTCCTACAGCTTCCGCTGGCAGTTCACCGCCAGGCACGCCACGACGGACTTCAAGTACTACATCACCAAGCCGGGCTGGAACCAGACCCACAACCTCGCCCGCTCCGACCTCAACCTCACGCCGTTCCTGACGGTGCCCTACGGCGGCCAGCAGCCGCCGTCCACGCTCAGCCACAGCGGCACCCTGCCGTCCGGCCTGAGCGGGCACCACGTCATCGTCTCGGTGTGGACGATCGCCGACACGGGCAACGCGTTCTACGCCTGCTCGGACGTCACCTTCTGAGCGCAGACCGAAGGGCCCCTCGCCGAGGCGAGGGGCCCTTCTCAGGTGCGCCGCCAGGGACTCGAACCCCGGACCCGCTGATTAAGAGTCAGCTGCTCTAACCAACTGAGCTAGCGGCGCATGACTCCCGCCTGCCTCGGGTTTTTCCTTCCCGCGGCCGGCGACGAAGAAAATACTACCTGGTCCGGAGGGGTGCTCGTGACCACCCCGGCGGACCTAGATCGCCAGCGAGAGCAGGACCGGTGCCGCGTTGCGGTTCAGGGCGTCCGCGGCCCGCTTCAGCCGGTGGGCGTCGCGCACCGGCAGCGACAGGGCGAGGCAGCCGACCGTGGTGCCCGCGGTGACCGGTACGGCGGCGCAGACCGTGCCGACCGCGTACTCCTGGAGGTCGAGCACCGGCGCCGACGGCGGCTGGGCCTCCAGCCGGGACAGCAGCAGCTTGTCGCTGGTGATCGTGCGCGAGGTGAGCCGGGCCATCTTGTGCCGGGCCAGGTGGTCGCGGCGGGCGTTCGCGTCCAGCTGGGTCAGCAGGCTCTTGCCGACGGCCGTGGCGTGGGCGGAGCAGCGGAAGTCCACCCACTCGTTGACCGCCGGGGTGGCCGGCCCGGCGGCGTACTGGGTGACCCGGACCTCGCCGTCCACGTACCGGCTGAGGTAGACGGCCGCGCCGACCGAGTCGCGCAGCCGGTCCAGGTTCTGCTGGAGGTTGTCGCGCAGGGCCCGCTCCCGGTCGTGCGCCGAGCCGAGCCTGCGCAGGGTCTCGCCGGTGACGTACGCGCTGTCGGCGATCTCCTGGACGTAGCCCTCGCGGCGCAGCATCCGCAGCAGGCCGGTGAGCCGCCCGGGGTCCAGGCCGGTGCGGCGGGCCAGCTCGGCGGCGGTGACGCCGGACGGGTGGCCGGAGACGGTCTCCAGCACCCGCAGGGCTTCCTGGGCGCAGTGGTACGGGGCGGTCGGCTTGAAACTCATGGGTCCCCCTCGGCCGCGATCCGGGTCGGATCGTGTCCACGATAGCCGCGCGGGCACCCCCGGGAAGAGGGTGTCGGCGAGAAGAGGCCCGTTCGTGTGCGCGCTCCCACCGGCGGCGAGATCCGCTGGCATATGCCAAAGGCATGTACCGGCCGGTCCCGCCGACGGGACTCCGCCGCTCACAGCACCGCGCTGATGAACTCCCGGGTCCGCTCCCGCTCCGGATCGCCGAAGATCTTCTCCGGCGGGCCCGCCTCGATGACCCGGCCCGCGTCGAACATCAGTACCTGGTCGGAGATGTCCCGGGCGAATCCCATCTCATGGGTCACGCACAGCATCGTGATGTCGGTGCTGCGCGCGATGTCCCGCAGCAGATCGAGCACGCCCGCGACCAGCTCCGGGTCCAGCGCGGAGGTCACCTCGTCCAGCAGCAGCACCTGGGGCCGCATCGCCAGCGCCCGGGCGATCGCCACCCGCTGCTGCTGCCCGCCGGACAGCCGGGTCGGCTTCGCGTCGCACTTGTCGGCCAGCCCCACCAGGTCCAGCAGCTCCCGCGCCCGCGCCTCGGCCTCGTCCTTCGACAGGCCGAGCACCCGGACCGGCGCCTCGGTGAGGTTGCGCAGCACCGACATGTTCGGGAACAGGTTGAACTGCTGGAACACCATCCCGATCTTCTTGCGGACCTCCCGGACCTGCTTCTCCGGCGCCGGGAACAGCCGCTGCCCGGCCACCGTGATCGTGCCCTCGTCCGGCTTGGCGAGGGTCATCAGCAGTCTGAGGATCGTGGTCTTGCCGGAACCGGAGGGCCCGATCAGGGTGACGTGCCGGCCCGCGTCCACGGACAGGTCCAGCCCGTCCAGGACGGTGTTCTCCCCGAACCGCTTGGTCACCCCCTCGATGCGGATCAGCTCGGTCGGCCGGGTGCCGGTCGCGGCCGGCTGCTTGCTGGTCTCAACGGACAAGGCGTCGCTCCAGGGTGCGCAGAAGAAGGGAGGCCAGATACGACACGACGACGAAGGCGATCCCGATCACCGTCAGCGGCTCGGTGAACTGGAAGTGCTGCTGGGAGACGAGCCGCGCCCGGCCCAGCATCTCCAGCACGCCGATCGTCATCAGTATCGGCGTGTCCTTCAGCATCGCGATCACGTAGTTGCCGAGCGGCGGCACCACCCGGCGCACCGCCTGCGGCAGCACCACCGCCGTCCAGGTGCGCCGCACCGGCAGGCTCAGCGCCGTCGCGGCCTCCCACTGACCCGCCGGCACCGCCTCGATGCCGGCCCGGTAGACCTGCATCGTGTACGTCGAGTAGTGCAGCCCGAGCCCGAGGACCCCGGTGGTCAGCGGGGACAGGGTCACCCCCGCCTCGGGCAGCACGTAGAACAGGAAGAACAGCTGCACCAGCAGCGGGGTGTCCCGCACGAACTCCGTGAAGACCCCCACCGGCCAGCGCACCCACCGGGTCGGCGCCCGCATCAGCAGCGTCCACACCAGACCCAGCGCGAACGAGATCAGCGACCCCAGGGCCAGCGCCTCCAGCGTGACGACGAGTCCCTTGCCGAAGTACGGCAGGAAGTCGGCGACCGCTCCCCAGTCCCAGGTCATCGGGCCACCTCCGCCTTCAGCCGGCGCTCCAGACCGCGCATCCCACGGGTGAGCAGGAACGCGATCACGAAATAGATCAGCAGCAGGTACCCGTAGATCTGGGCGCTCTGCTGGAGGGCGAGCCGGACCAGGTTGCCGCTGAACGCCAGGTCGCCCATGCCCGTGATGGACACCAGCGCGGTGCCCTTGAGCAACTCGATCAGCAGGTTGCAGAAGGACGGGATCATCTCCGGCACCGCCTGCGGCAGCAGGATCAGCCGCAGCCGCTGCCAGGGCGTGAAGCCGAGCGCGATCCCGCCCTCGCGCTGCGCCGGGTCCACCGCCGCCAGCGCGCCGCGCACGATCTCCGCGCCGTACGCGCCGTAGGTCAGGCCCAGCGCGAGCGTGCCCGCCCACATCGGCACCAGCTGCCAGCCGAAGGCGACCGGCAGCACGAAGAACACCCAGAAGATCATCACCAGCGCCGAGGTGCCGCGGAACACCTCGGTGTACAGGGCGGCGACGAAGCGGACCAGCCGTGAGCGGTGGGTGCGCGCGGCACCGGCGACGAAGGACATCACGGCGGCCAGCAGCGCGCTGTACACCAGCAACTGGAGGGTGACGCCGACCCCTTGGAGGATGATTTTCCACAGCCCCGCGGTCATCGGCGGCACAGCTCCTTCGCGGTCAGGGTCGTCATCTCCGCCTCGGTGAAGCCGAAGGGCCGCACGATCCGGTACAGCTCCCCGCTGCGGCGCAGCTTGTGCAGCTCGGCGTTGAAGGCGTCCCGCAGCCGGGTCTCGGTCGGCCGGAACGCGAACGCGCCGCCGTCCGCCTTGGGCTTGCCGTCCACGAGCGCCACGAACGGCTTGGTCGACTCGGCCTTGGCGGAGCCCCGCGCGACCATCCGCGCGGTGACCGCCGTGGCCGCGAACAGGTCGACCCGCCCGGACTCCACGGCGTTCAGCCCGGCCACCTGGTCCGGGACGATGACCAGGTCGTTCTCCTTGAAGCCCGCCTCCACGGCGTGCTGGATCTGCGCGTACCCGGTACCGGTGGCGATCTTCGCGTGCCGGCGCAGCGCGTCCGCGTAGGTGCGCAGCCCGAGCGGATTGCCCTTGGGGACGATGAACGCGTCCGGCATCTGGTAGTCGGGGTCCGCGAAGATGACCTGCTCGCAGCGGTCCGGGGTGACGTACATCCCGGCGGCCACCACGTCGAACTGCTGGGCGTTCAGCCCCGGGATCAGCGAGCCGAACTCGGTCGGCACCGGCTGCACCCGCTCCACCCCGAGCCGCCCGAAGATGGCCCGGGCCAGCTCGGGCGCCTCCCCGGTGAGTCTGCCGTCCCGGTCGATGTACCCGAAGGGGACCTCGCCGGCGATCCCGAGCCGTACGACACCCTGGGCGCGCAGCCGCTCCAGCAGGTCGCCGCCGTCCTTCCCGGACGCCGACGCCACCCGCGTGCAGCCCGCCGCGCCCAGCGCGCCGACCGCCGCGAGTCCCGCCAGCACGGAGCGCCGGGTGTGTCTGCGTTCCGGCCGTATGGTGTGTGCGTCGTTCCCACGTGGTGCAGCCATGGCGGCGCGGCTACCCAGACGTAATCCGGCTATGCACCCCGGTTCTGCCGGCCGGGCGATTCGTCACCGTCTCGCCGGGACCGGGTGATGTGCCCCGCCCCGACCGCCTGTTGCGCCCGCCGGCGGGTGTCGGACCACGTCGGTGCCGGCGGTGTCACCGCCTGGGACGGCCGCGCGGCAGCAGGAGGACGGACGCGTTCACCTCCGGCTGGATCCGCCGCGCCCGCTCCAGCAGCCGCCCGGTCACTCCACCGGGCTGAACTCGCCCGTGGGGTAACCCTCCAGGAGTCGGACGGCCGTGAGGTCGGTGAGCCGCACGCACCCTCCAGGGGATCGGCGCGGGGCCCTCAGCGGCCGGGCACATAGCCGCGCGTCTTGTCGACCACGTTCGGCAGAGGTCTGCCCGCCGCCCACCGCTCGTACAACTCCACGAACTGGGCACCGAGCCGATCCCGCCACCCGAAGGTGTCGCCGCTCATGTGCGGGGACACGATCAGCCCCGGCAGCTCCCACAACGGGCTGTCCCCGGGCAGCGGTTCGGCCGCGAACACGTCCAGCGCCGCGCCCGCGATCCAGCGCCGCTCCAGCGCCCGGACCAGGGCCTCCTCGTCCACCAGGCCGCCCCGGCCGACGTTCACGAAGAACGCCGAGGGCTGCATCACGCCGAACCGGTGCGTGTCGAACATGCGGTACGTCCGCTCGGTCAGCGGAGCCGCCGCGATCACCCAGTCCGCGCGGGAGATCAGCCGGTCCAGGTCGTCGGGACCGTGTATCCCGGTCCGCGGCACCCGCCCGACCAGCGCCGTCCGCACCTCCAGGGCCTTCAGGGCCCGCACGATCGCCCGGCCTATGGGCCCCGAGCCGACCACGCACGCGTGCGTGCCCGCCACCCGCCGGGTCTCCCGGTGCACCCAGGTGTGCTCCCGCTGGTGGGCCAGGGTGCGCGGCAGGTCCTTGGCGACCGCCAGCACCAGCGCCGCCACGTACTCGGCCACCGGCTGCTCGAATATCCCGCGCGCGTTGGTCACCACCGTGTCCGACGCGGCCAGCTCCGGGCACATCAGATGGTCCACGCCCGCGCTCGCCGTGTGCACCCAGCGCGGCCGGGGTCCGTCCCCCGGCCATGCCTCGCGCACCGCGTGCGAGGTGAAGTCCCACACGAGCAGGACATCCGCGGCGGGCAGCCGCTCCGCCAGGTGCGCCTCGTCCGTATGCACGATCCGGGCGCGTCCGGTGAGGCTGCCGAGCCGGGGCGGCGGATCGGCGTCGAGGACCAGCACGGTGGGGGACAACGATGTCATGCGGGCGGCTCCCGAAGGTCTGACCTGCGCGGACCGTGCACGGACCGACCACGCTCGCACCCGGATGCGGCGGCGTCAACACGGCCGCGTACCCGTGAAAGGCGCGGTGCCGCGCCGACGGGGTACCCGGGCCGTGGGCCCGCCGGGCACGCCCGCCCGGGGACGGCCCGTACCGCCGGACCACCATCAGGAAGGCTGGACATGACCGCACTCGGATTCCTCTACCCGGGCCACCGTGCCGAGGACGACTATCCGCGCATCGAGCAGCTCCTGGGCAGCGACATCCGGGTGGACCTGATCCACACCGACCCCGGCGAGGACACCCGCGAACCGGCGGCGCTGCGCGGGCTGGGCTCCGCCGAGCGGTTCGCCGAGGGCGTGGAGGCACTGCGGCTGACCGGCGCCGAGACGGTGGTGTGGGCCAGCGCCGGCGGCGGCTTCGTGCACGGCCTCGCGGGCGCCCAGGAGCAGGTGCGCACCCTGGCCCGGCTGGCCGGGATGCCCGCCTCCTCCACCTCCTTCGGCTTCGTCAACGCGGCCCGCGAACTGGGCGTACGACGGGTCGCCGTCGCCGCGGCCTACCCGGAGGACCTCGCCGGCCTGTTCGCGGACTTCCTGCGGGCCGGCGGCCTGGAGGTGACCGGCCCGCGCTCCCCGGCCGCCGCCCCGGCCGAGGTCGCCGGCTGGGGGCGGGAGGAGGTCCTCGCCCTGGCGCGCGCGGCGGACACCCCCGACGCCCAGGCCGTCCTGCTGCCGGACACGGCGCTGCACACCGCCGCCCACCTCGGCGCGCTGGAGAAGGCGCTGGCCAAGCCGGTGCTCACCGCCAGCCAGGTCACGGTCTGGGAGGCCCTGCGGCTGGCGGACCGCCGGGTGAACGCGCCGACCCTGGGCAGCCTGTTCACCCGGGAGCCGCTCGTGCAGGTGTGACCCGGGATCTCCTCGTCCGTGACCCCGGGATCTCCTCGTCGCACCGGGCCCCTTGCGCGGGCGCGGGACAATGGACGGTGGCCCACCCGAAGGCGGTGCCGGCGAACCGTACGAGGAGGAGACAAGACATGGCGGAGCCCACGCCGCGTCGCAACGAACCGCGGCTACGCCCCGCGCCCCTGCTCTTCGAGCCCGCGGAGGCGGCCGCGGACCCCGAGCACTTCTTCGACCTGGAGTCGATCGAGGATCCGCGGGAGCTGCTGTCCCGGGCGACGGAGCTGACCCAGGCGTTCCGCGCGGCGGCCGACCGGGCCGTGGAGTTCCAGGCCGTCGCGGCGGCCCAGCTCGCCGACCCGCGCCGGTTCGACCGGCTGACCCCGGCGGACATCGCCGAGCGGGCGGAGTGGACCGAGGACTATGCCAAGAAGATGGTCGAGTTCGGGCGGGACCTGATGCGCGGGGAGGGCGAGGGGCGGACGTCGGCCGATTCGTTGTAGCGCGCGGCACGGCGTCGCTTCCCGACCGCCAGGGGCATATGCCGGGTGGGCAAGATACTCCTCCTCGGCCGTCCTGTCCCGGTTTTCCGCAACTCAGCGAAGCCGCTCGCTGACGGGCTGTACACCTGGGTGCCATGACGACCAGTGCCCCGAACGTGACCTGTGACAGCCCCGGCGCCGTCGCCTGGCTCGCCTCGGCGGGAACCCACCCGCGCAGCACGCTCGCCCTGTGGCAGGAGCGCCCGGACGCCCCCGTGGTCCTGCCCTGCGGCACCGTCTTCGACGTGGTCAGTGCCCCGGTGGTGTTCGGGCGCCGCATGCTGGGCCGGCTGTGGGGCGCGGGCTCGCGGTCGGGCCCGGTCGCGGTGTTCCGGGGCCGCACGCTGTTCTTCGCCGCCCCCGGCACCGCCCAGCGGCTGCCCTCCCTGCTGGCCTGGGAGGAATGGGGCACCCGGCGGGCCCGGGAGGTGCCGCCGCTGCTGTGCCACGGTCCGGGCGACGCCGTGACCGTGCCCCCGCTGGCGCCCCTGAGCTGCGACGACGCCCCCGGCGCGGCCCGCTGGCTGGTCGCCCCGGAGGGCCGGCACCCCTGGCTGCCGGGCCCGGAGGTGGTGCTGTGGGCGGCCGTGGGGGCCGCCCGGTCCGCCGGACGGCCGTCGATTTCTCCTCACCGCGACCAGGGTGCTAATGTCTACGACGTCAGCAGGCGCCGCTAGCTCAGTTGGTTAGAGCAGCTGACTCTTAATCAGCGGGTCCGGGGTTCGAGTCCCTGGCGGCGCACATGCGAAAAGCAGCGGGCCGAATTCGAAAGAATTCGGCCCGCTGCTTTTGTATACGAACGGCCCTCGCCGCCTTTGCGTACGAACAGGGCCGGAGGGGCTCAGCCACGCACCCCCGGGGTGATCGTCACCGTCCACGCCCCCGACGCCGTCCTGCCCTCCGCCTCCACCCGCACGCCCTCCCCGGGCACGGTGAAGCGCTCGCCGAGGAAGACCGGCGCGTCCGCGAGCGGCGGGTAGACCGAGTCCTCCCAGCAGGCCTCGGTGCGCGGATGGGCGTCGACCACCTGGACCGGGCCGTCACCGGAGGCGGCGCCGCCGCGCACCCGGTAGACCAGGATCCCCTGCCGGCAGGCCCCGTGGTCGGCGCCGGCCGGGCCGCGCGCCTCGAAGGCGAGGGCGCTCTCCGGCCCGGTGCGCACCACGGCCAGCTTGACGCCGTGCCCCAGCCCGAAGGCGGACCCGCCGCCGGCCACCGGCAGCGGGGCGCCCGGCCCGGCCGCGAGCGGCTCCAGGGTGAGGCGGCTGGGCGCGGCACCGCGCACGCACACCACCTGGCGCGGATCCAGCCAGCCGAGCCGCCACTTGTGCCAGCCCAGCAGATCGGGCGCGAGTCCGAACTGGCTCCCCATCAGGTCCCAGTCGCCCACATGGGTGTCCCAGTCGCCCTTGCCGTCGGCCGGGCGGTGGTAGAGGTCGGGCAGGTCGAAGACGTGGCCGGTCTCGTGGGCGAGGACCAGCCGGTCCGGCGGGTGGTCCTCGAAGACGGTGACGACCCGGTGGATGTCGGTGCCGTCCGCGCGCAGGGGCGCGTCGAGGTTCACCACCTTCGTGGCGTCCGAGTCGACCCCGGGCGCGTCCGGGTCGGCGACGAGGTAGACGACCTGGTAGCGGGAGAAGTCGACCTCCTTGTCGGCCACGGCGAACGCGTCGCGCAGATAGTCGGCCCGGTCCTTGGCGCTCCAGTCCCGCCGTATGGCGTACGACGTCGAGGGGCGCGGCATGCGCAGCCAGCGGTCCAGCGGGTGCGGGCGCAGGGTGAACCTGCCGTAGGAGGACTGCGCGTAGAAGCCGGTGGTGGCCGGGAAGTGGTCGGCCGTCAGCTCCTCGGGAGTGGTGCGCGGGGCGGAGTCGGGGAATGACAGGAAGACCAGGACGGCGTCGAGGGTGCCGGCCGGGCGGGGGTAGGCGGTGTTCCAGGTGTCCACGCCCTCCGAGTGGTGGGCCTCGGTGCGGTGCAGCGCGCAGGGTGCGGTGGAGAACGGCTCGGCGGCCGACGGGCCGGTGAGGATCGAGGTCGCGGCGAGCGCCGACATCGTGGTGCACACGGCGGCGGTGCTGCGCAGCTTGGGCACGGACGTGACCTCCGGGTGTGGTTCGCGGGACCCGCACCCAGATTGCTGGTATTCATTGGTTTATGCCCTGTTTGTCTGCACCAGAAGGGTGAGCGCGCGCCCATTGAGCGCCGGGCGCGCCCCGGCGCTCGATATCCGGAAACATTCACGGAACGTCACAACTTGTCGGAGGGCTGAAGAAGCTGCCCAGGTGCGGGCAGAAACGATCTGTCAGAACCTGTGCTCGGTCCGGGACACTGGACATCGGCTGGAAGGGCCCGGGGCCAGCCTCTATGATCGGCACACTTTCCGGCACGGACAGAGATCGAGTGCACTGCGGGAGCGAGCGGTGAGCGGAACGTCCGAAGGGCCGACGCCCGCGGCAGACCTCGACCGGTCAGCCGTCACAGACAGTCACTACACCACCTACCACCGTGTCTTCGCGACCGCCCCGCTCGCCATGGCGGTCGTCGGTCCCGAAGGGCTCGTCGTCACCGCCAACACCGCCCTCGGCGAACTGCTCGGCATCGACGCGGACACGGTCGTCGGGCGGTCCGCCGCCGACCTGGTGGACCTGGCCGCGGACGCCCGCGGCCGGCACGCCTTCCAGGAGGTGCTCGGCGGACGCCAGACCCGGCTGCGCTGCACCCGCCGGCTCAAACAGCCGGGAGGGAACTCGGTATGGGCGCAGATCACCCTCGCCCCGCTGAGCGGCGGCGAGCCCGGCGCCCTGATGTCGGTCACCGACATCAGCGCCAGCCGTGAACTCCAGGCGCAACTGCGGCATTTGCAGATGCACGACCCGGTGACCCGGCTGCCCAACCGCACACTGTTCTTCGAGCGGCTGACGGCCGCGCTGGAGGCGGAGCCGTACGAACAGGGCGGCACCGGCCGGATCGGCCTGTGCTATCTGGACCTCGACGGCTTCAAGGCCGTCAACGACACTCTCGGCCATCGTGTCGGCGACCGGCTGCTTTCGGCCGTCGCCGGACGGCTCACCCGGGTCGCCGACGCGGCCGGCTACGCCCGCGCCGCCACCCCCCTGGTGGCCCGGCTCGGCGGCGACGAGTTCGCCCTGCTGGTGGAGGACTCCACCGGCACCGAACAACTCGCCGACCTGGCCGACTCCGCGCTCAAGGCCCTTCAGGAACCCTTCGACCTGGCCGGACAGCGGCTGTCGCTGACCGCGTCCATCGGCGTCGTCGAACGGCACACCGCGGGCACCACGGCCACCGGGCTGATGCAGGCCGCCGATACGACGCTGTACTGGGCGAAGGCCGACGGCAAGGCCCGCTGGACCCTGTTCGACCCCGAGCGCAACGCCCACCGCATGACCCGCCAGGCCCTGTCCTCCACCCTCCGCCCCGCCATCGAACGGGGCGAGTTCGCCCTGGAGTACCAGCCGCTGGTGGCCATGGAGGACGGCCGGCTCAACGGCGTCGAGGCGCTGATCCGCTGGCACCACCCGCAGTTCGGCACGCTCACGCCGAATCGGTTCATCGGACTGGCCGAGGAGGACGGCTCGATCGTGCCGCTGGGCCGCTGGGCGCTGGTCACCGCCTGCCGGCAGGCCCGCCGCTGGCAGCTCGACCGCCCCGGCGAACCGCCCATCTTCGTCAGCGTCAACGTGGCCGTACGGCAGGTGTGGGACTCCGATCTGGTGGCCGACGTCGCCGAGACCCTCGCCGAGACCGGGCTCGCCCCGCACCTGCTCCAGCTGGAGCTGACCGAGTCCGCGGTGATGGGCTCGGCCGGCCGCCCGCTCCAAGCCCTGCAGGCGCTCAGCGACATGGGCGTGCGCATCGCCATCGACGACTTCGGCACCGGCTACTCCAACCTCGCCTACCTGAGCCGGCTGCCGGTCTCCGCGCTGAAGCTGGACGGCTCCTTCGTCCGGGGCTTCCAGTACGAGGAGGCCGCCCGGGACGCCATGCCCAACCCGGCCGACGAGGTCGTCGTGGAGGCGATGATCCAGCTCGCCCACCGGCTGGGCCTCACCGTCACCGCGGAGTGCGTGGAGACCTCGGCCCAGGCCAGCCGGCTGCGCCGGATCGGCTGCGACACCGGGCAGGGCTGGCTGTACTCCCGCCCGGTGCCGCCGGATCGTATCTCCGAGCTGCTCGGGACGCGGACCTACGCGGTCGGCAACCCGTAGGCGTCCGCGATCAGTTCGTACGAGCGCAGCCGCAGCTCGCCGCGGTGCGCGTGCGAGACGAGCATCAGCTCGTCGGCTCCGGTGCGCTTGTGCAGATCGTCCAGGCCGGTGCGGACCTCGTCGGCCGTGCCGTGCACGATGTTCGCCGTCCAGGAGGTGATGAACTCCTCCTCCATCGGGCCGAACTCATGCCGCTCGGCCTCCTCCGGGTCGGGGAACAGGCCCGGCCGGCCGGTGCGCAGCCGGAGCATGTTCAGCGCCATCGCCCGGGTCTGCCGGCGGGCCTCCCGCGGGTCGTCCGTGGCGAGGGCGGAGACGCCGATCAGGGCGTACGGCTCGGCCAGCACGGCGGACGGCCGGAAGGTCTCCCGGTACAGGTCCAGGGCCGGGATGGTGTTCTGCGCGGAGAAGTGGTGCGCGAAGGCGAACGGCAGACCGAGCAGTCCGGCCAGCCGGGCGCTGAACCCGGAGGAGCCGAGCAGCCAGACCGGCGGGCGGTGCGGGGACTGCACCCCGCCGGGCGAGCTGCCCTGCACGGGACCCGGGATCGCGTGGATGCGCCGGTAGGGGTGCCCGTCGGGGAAGTCGTCGTCCAGGAACCGGGTCAGCTCGGCGAGCTGCTGCGGGAAGTCGTCGGCGCCCTCGTTCAGCCGCTCGGTACGGCGCAGTGCCGCGGCGGTGGCGCCGTCCGTGCCCGGCGCCCGCCCCAGCCCCAGGTCGACCCGGCCCGGGGCCATCGCCTCCAGCGTGCCGAACTGCTCCGCGATCACCAGCGGGGCGTGGTTGGGCAGCATGACGCCGCCCGAGCCGAGCCGGATGCGGTCGGTGTGGGCGGCGAGGTGGGCGAGGATCACCGCGGGGGAGGAGGAGGCCACGCCGGGCATGGAGTGGTGCTCGGCGACCCAGTACCGGTGGAAGCCGCGGGACTCCGTGAGCCGGGCGAGCGCGACGCTGGTGCGCACGGCGTCGGTGGCGGTACTGCCCGCGCCGACGGTCACCAGGTCCAGCACGGAGAGGGGCACGGGGGCGCTGCCGCGCGTGACCCCCCTGATCTCGTCTACCTCGTCTGCCGCCACGGTATGGCCTCCTGTTTCCGAGCACTGCGCTGTCCTCCGGGCGCTAACAGGAGGGAGTCCCCGTTTATTCCGGAGGTGGTGCCCTTCACTCAGGGTCGCCAGACCACCCGGTACTCGATGGGATGGGCTGTAGCCGGTCAGGGCCGCCAGACCACCCGGTGCTCGGTCAGGTGGGACAGCACCGCGTGATTCGCCTCCCAGCCGTCCGGGAACTTCACCAGCGTGCCCAGCTGGACCGGTTCCGTGGCGGGGTAGTCGTCCAGGAGGTCGGGGACGCCGGCCCGGCAGACCATGATGCAGGCGTGGCGGTGGCGGGAGGCCAGGACGCACAGCCGGCCGGTCTCCAGATGGAACGCGGTGGCGTCGGGCCGGCCGGAGAGCGGGTGCAGGACGACCGTCACGTCGTACTCCCGGCCCTGGAGCCGGTTCGCGGTGTCGACCGTGACGTCCCGGACGCCCAGCTCGGCCAGGGCCGCCCGGACCGCCGCCGCCTGGTCGCGGTGGGCCGTGCCCACGGCGACCCGGTCGGCCGTCAGCGGGGTCGGGTCGGCGGAGCGCTCGGAGGTCGCCGCGCCACCGCGGTCCAGCAGCCGGCGCACCACCGTCGCCACCGCCCGCACCGCCTCCGGGTCCGTGCGCGGAGTGTGCCGGGCGGGCAGCTCCAGCAGGCCCCAGCCGGACTCCGCGGCCTCGTCGATCACCCGGTCCGGGCCGGAGCCGTCCGAGGGCACGGCGAAGGCCAGCCGGCGGTCACCGTGGGCCGTGCCGCTGCGGAACGGCGTGTACGGGTAGAACGCGTCCGACACCAGGGGAGCCGCCGACGCCGGCAGCCGCCAGGACACCGGCAGCCGGTGCTGGGGCAGACCCGGGTTGTGGGCCAGCAGCGTGGTGACCGCCGAGGCCGAGGGGTCGTAGGACAGCCCCGCCCACTGTTCGCCGCCCACGATGGAGAACGGGTCCAGCTGGCCCGGGTCGCCTACGAACAGCGCCCGCTCGAACAGGCCGGCCACGGCGAGCAGGGAGTCCGAGCGCATCTGGTACGCCTCGTCCACGATCGCGTGCCGCCACGGCTCGTCCACCTTCACATGCGCCCACTTCGCGGCGGTGGACAGCACCACCGGCAGCCCGGCGAGGTCGGCCGCCTTCGCCGACGTACGCACCTGCGGCAGCTCGTCCAGCGCCTTGTCGTAGGCGTCGGTGTCACTGCTGTGCAGCCGGCCGACGGGCAGCTCCGGGTTCTTCTCGGCCAGCCGCAGCACCAGGTCGTCGACCTGGGCGTTGGTCTGCGCCACCACCATCAGCGGGCGGCCCGCCGCGGCGAGTTCCAGGGCCGCGCGCACCACCAGCGTCGACTTGCCGGCGCCCGGCGGGGAGTCCACCACGACACCCCGCTCGGTGCCGTGCAGCGTGTCGTGGAGGATCGCCTCGGTGGCGCGGCCGGCCGCGGTGCCGGGATCGAAGTCGACGGTCGTCACAGCACGTCCTCCTCGGTGACGGGGTCGGGGGCTTCCGGCGCCGCCTCGCCCGGCGGGCCGCCGTGCGTCCACGGGGTGTCCTCGGGGTCGGGCAGCTTCGCGCCGCCGCGCTGCTCGTGCTCGAACAGCGTGAAGCAGACCCGGTCGCCCTTCTCCGGCACCGAACCGGGCTCGGGCTCCTTGCCCCGGCCCATCCGGTCCAGGACGCGCAGGGTCAGCACCCCCTCCGCCTCGTACCCGACGAACTCCGCCGACTGCGGCCGGCCGTCCAGCGAGCGGTACACCCGCGCCCGCTCCGCGAGGTGCGGCCGGTCGTCCGTGCGAACGGTCACCAGCGGGCGCGGGCTCGGCCGCCTGCCCTCGCTGTACGCCATCACGACATCGGTCACCTCGCCCGCGAACGCCTCCCCGGCCAGTCGCCGCCCGGCCATCACCAGCGGATCGTCCAGCGCCTCCTGCGCCTCCAGCCGGGCCTGCTCCCGCTCGCGCGTGGCCAGCTTGTTCGCCGCCGTCACCGCGTCGTCCCGGCGCGGCTGCGGCGGCTCGCCGGCCCGCACCCGGTCCCGGTGCGCGGTGAACGACCAGCGGTCCCGCGTCCAGCGGCCCTCCACGTGCGCGCCCGCCGGCAGCGCCCGCAGCAGGTCCAGGCCCCGCCACACCGCGTCCCAGGTGGGCCGGGTGCGGCTTGCGACCAGGTCGCGGATCTCCCGCTCGGCGGCGGTGAGCGCGGCCAGCCGGGCGTCGGCCGCCAGCGGGTCCTCGGCGGCGGCCAGGGCCGTCCGCGCGCGGTCGTACCGCTCGATCGCCGGGGCCAGCAGCTTGTTGTCGAACGCCGGATCGGTCGCGGGACCGGCCGGCGGGCACAGCAGCTGTCCGTCGGCGTCCCGGGCGAGTTCCGCCCGGCGGGCCGCCTCGGCGCCGGTCGTCCCCTCCGGGGGATCGATCCAGGCCAGCAGCGCGCCCAGGTGTTCGTCCTCCAGGCCGGACTGGCCGGTCGCCCAGTGCCGGGACAGCACATCGGTCAGGGCCAGCAGCAGCGAGGAGCCGGGGACGCGGGCCCGCTCGCCGTAGTGGGTCAGCCAGCGGCCGAGCAGCGGCACCCGGGGCGGCGCAGGGTAGGGCGCGTCCGGGTCCTGCTCGGCGGTGCGCCTGAACCGCATCGAGCGGCCCAGCAGCCGTACGAAGTCCAGGCCGGTGCGGCTCGGCACGATCAGCTGGGGCGCGTCCGCGCACAGCTCGGCCGCCACCTTGACCCGCTTGCCGGTCTCCGGGTCGGTCTCGGTGCGCTCGGCCGCCTCCACGGCGTCCGCGTACGACTCGATGTGCGGCAGCACGACGTCGGCGAGGTCGGCGAGGAACGTGAAGCGCAGATCGCGGTCCCGGGGCTGCGGTACGACCAGCAGCCGGGGCGCGTCCCGGTCGGTGCCGACCAGCGCGCCGAGCGGGGCGCCGGTCTCACCGGAGGTGGTCAGCGGCACGAACACCAGCGGGCGGTCGGACAGATGCCGGTGCCGGACCGTCGCCGCCGGCTGGGCCCGGCCGCTGTCCACGGCCTCCAGCCGGGCCAGGGTGGTGATCAGGGACACGCGCGCACCTCCCCGGCGCTCACCGAGGGGTCGTCGGCCGGGAGCGGGGCCGCCCTCTCGGCGGCCGTCCGCAGGGCCTCCGCGCGCAGGGCCGCCGCGCGGCGCAGCGCCGCCACCGCCGGGTCGGCCGGGTCGCCGCTCACGCCCCGGGCGGCGGACAGCACCTCCGCCACGGTGGCCAGGCCGCCCAGCTCGGCCCGCAGGGGCCGGCCCAGCCGGGTGACCGCACCGGCCGCGCGGGCCCGCTCCCGGCAGTGGAAGGCCAGCTCGCAGGCGGACAGGCACTCGGGGGCGTAGGCCGCCGGCACCGCCTCCACCGCCGCCGTCAGCTCCTCGGCGGGCCGGTCGGGCGCGAAGCACGTGCCCTCGGGCAGCGTGTCGGCGATCTCCTCGATCCGGGTGAGCCGGGCGAGCTGGCGGGCGGTGACCGCGCGCTGCTTGCGGATGTCCACGGCGGAGCCCGCGGGCAGGTTCGAGAAGTCCTTCGGGCACACCAGCAGCACCTGGTGGCGCACCTCGGGAACGGGGTCGAGACGGGCGGCGACCTGCTCCAGCGCCAGCACGTACACCGCCGCCTGCCGGGCCGCCGCGCCCGCCTTCGCCGGGTCCGCGGCGCCGTCCACCATCGGGAAGGACTTGATCTCCACCACCGACCAGCCGCCGTCCGGGTGCACCACCACCGCGTCCGGCTCCAGGAAGGCGAGCGAACCGGCCACGTCCAGGGCGAGCATCGGATGGTCCAGCAGCGTCCAGCCGCCCGCCCGGGTGGCCTCGCGCAGCGCCAGCGCCGTACGGGCCGTACGCCCCTCGGGGCCGTGCGCGGTCAGGTCGGGCACGGCCGCGCCGGCGGGCGGCTCGGCGCCCGGGTCGAGCCGGGCGTGCACCAGCCGCAGCAGCTCCGCGCCGCCGTCCGCCTTCACCCGCGCCTCGAACGCGTTGCCCCGGGTCAGCGCGAACTGCGACTGCCCGAAGCCGGACGGGGCGCCCAGCGCCGTCGCCAGCCGGGCCTTGTCCACCCCGGCGCCGTCCAGGATCGCCCGCCGGGCGCAGCCCGGGTTCGCGGCGAGCGCCGCGAGGGCGCGGGCGTCCAGGGCCTTGGCCGGTACGTCGGGACCGCGCAGCTCAGCGAGCCGGTGTCGGAGCCCCTTCGCCCGCGTCGGTGGCGGGGGCGTCCGGTCCGGCCGCGGGGCCGAGCCGCGACTCGCGCTGCCGTGGAATTCGCTCACCCGCCGAAGTCTGGCATCCGGCACTGACAATCGGGGAACCCGTGCCGGAGGCGACCGGGGCGGCGGGGCGCGACAGCCGGGCCCGGAGCCGGTCCACCGCCCGCATGAGCGGCGCCGCCAGCAGGTAGCCGACGCCCATCACGGCGACACCCGCGACCGCGTCCAGGAGGTAGTGGTTGGCGGTGCCCATGACCACGATCGCGGTCACCAGCGGGTAGACCACGCCGAGGACCTTGGTCAGGCGCGTGCCGCCGTGGCGCCACAGCAGCACCCCGCACCACAGCGCCCAGCCCACGTGCAGGCTCGGCATCGCCGCGTACTGGTTGGTCATGCCGCCCAGGCCGCGCGGGGCGCTGGCCTCGCCGCCCCACCAGCCGTACGAGCTGTACTGGGCCATGGTGTCCACGAAGCCGTGGCCGGCGTCCAGCAGCCGGGGCGGGCAGGTCGGCAGCAGGGTGAAGCCGATCAGGCCGATGAAGGTGGACGCGAGCAGCCAGGTGCGCGCGGCCCGGTAGTGCGGGGCACGCGCGCGGAAGAGCCATACCAGGACGGCGGGCGTGACCAGGTAGTGCAGCGAGGCGTACCAGAAGTCGGCCGGCACGCCGAGCCAGGCCTCCCGGGTGAACAGCCGGTTCAGCGGGTGCTCGGCGTTGAGGTGCAGGGTCTTCTCGATGCGCAGGATCGCCAGGCCGTGGTCCACGGCGCCGGAGACGTCACCGCGCGCGAGGAGCCGGCCGGCCGAGTAGCAGCCGTAGACCAGCAGGATCAGCGGCAGCTCGGTCCACCAGCGCGGCCGGGGACGGAGGGCCACCTCGGTGCCCGGTGTCTCGGTCTGCGGCAATCCGATCGCCCTCCCCCTTCTGCTGTGTGCGGTACGCGCGCCCCGGCGGGCGACCGTGCCACTTTACGGTGTCCCTACCGCGCCCATGAGGGGCCCGTCGGCCATGCCCGGTGTGCGTCCGGACCTGGAAGACGCCGGGACCGCCCGCGGGGTTGCCTGCCGGTGGGGTGCGCGATGATGGAGTGGCCGACAACACTCGTAGCTTCCGTGGCGTCCCCGGGGCGCCACCTCTTCCGGAGAGGTCTCCCATGGCACCGCGCATCCTGCTGGCCCGGCACGGACAGACGGCCTGGTCGCTGTCCGGCAAGCACACCGGCAGGACCGATGTGCCGCTGCTGGAGGAGGGCCGGCACGGGGCCAAGCTGCTCGGCGAGCGGCTGCACCGCGCTCCGCTGGACGGGCTGCCGGACGTGGAGGTACGCACGAGCCCGCTCTCCCGGGCGCGCGAGACGTGCGAACTGGCCGGGTTCGGCGAGCGGGCCGAGCGCTGGGACACGCTCATGGAGTGGGACTACGGCGCGTACGAGGGGATGACCCCGGCCGAGATCCAGGCGGTCCGGCCGGGCTGGCTGATCTGGCGGGACGGCGTCCCGGAGGGCGAGTCCGTCGCCGAGGTCGCCGCGCGCGCCGACGAGGTGGTGTCCTGGGCCCGCTCGGCCGACCGCGACGTCCTGGTCTTCGCCCACGGGCACATCCTGCGGTCGATCGGCGCGCGGTGGCTGGGCCTGCCCCTGGACTTCGCGGCCCGCATCCGGCTGAACCCCACGTCGCTGTCCGTCCTGGGCTGGGCGTACGGCGAGCCGGCGATCGAGAACTGGAACGACGTGGGGCACCTCGCCGGGTGACCGGGGGAGCCGTGGCGGGGTGGTGCGGGTACGCCGCTTGCCCCGCCCGGGCCGGTGACTACACCGGCTCCCCGTCCCGTACCGGACGCGGCCCCTTGTAGGACGCGTGCCGGTTCAGGAACTCCGCCACTCCCGACGCCCGCCGGTGCGGCAGCAGTACCCGTGCCGTCCCGGCCAGCATGCCCTGGATCCGCGAGGACTGGACCTGGTCCAGCAGCGCGAGCACCCGCAGTCCCGCCTCCGCCGCCTCGTCGGGACGGCCCTCGCGGGCGAGGTCGTCGGCCAGTTCGGCGGTGTAGAGCGCGATGTTGCGGGTGAAGTGCGGATCCTGCGCCTGCGCGGCGCGCCGCGCCTGCCGGGACGCCCGCCGCCAGTCGCCCAGCGTGGACCAGCACTGCGCCTCCAGGCCCGCCAGCTCGGCCTCGCCGTAGAAACTCATCCACTCCGGGTCCGCGTCCGCGCGGCCCCGCTCGAACAGGGCCTGGGCGCGCGCCAGCGCCCGCTCGCAGCCGGTGCGGTCGGCGAGCCCCGCCCAGCCGCCCGCCTCGCGCAGCGCCAGCAGGGACAGCAGCCGGGCCGAGCCGAGCGGCCGCGCGGCGCGCTGCGCGGCCTGCGCGGCCCGGACCGCCTCCCGGGGGCGGCCCGCGTCCCGGGCGAGGAAGGCGGTGTTGCAGAACGCGTGCGCCTCCAGCCCCGCGTCCCCGGTCATCCGGGCGGTGGCCAGCGCCTCCGCGTAGTGCGAGCGCGCGTCGTCGAAGCGGCCGGAGTCATGGGCCAGCCAGCCGACGGAGATGGCCAGTTCACCGGCGCCCGCGTGCAGCCGGTCGGCGGTGGTCTGCCGGGTGGCGCCGGCGTCGAGCAGCGCGTAGGCGGCGCGCAGCGGGGCCGCCGCGCGCCGGTACAGGCCGTCCGCGCCGTGCCGGTCGTCGAGCAGCCGGATGCGGCGGACGGCCTCCTCCAGGGCCATGGCCTCGGGGATCCCGGCGCGCCGCGGCAGCCGGTCCGCCGCCTCGGCGGCCGGGGCGAGCCCCAGCGGGGCCAGGGTGGCGGCGGCCACCGTGGCGCCTCCGCCGGTCATGAATGCGCGACGCAGCACGTCGCTCTCCTCGTGGTTCGCGTGGTTCGGGGGATCGTTCTGCCAGGGGTCCCGCAGGTCGTACGGCCCACCGGCCCCGGGCGGCTCCCCGGGTGCGGGCCCCCGGGGAGCCGCCACGGCCGTACGCGCCGCCCGGCCGCGGACGGACGAACGAGGCACGAAGCCCAGGTCGGTGAGGGTGCGGCCGGGGAACATGTGCAGGAACACCCGCTCGTAGGCGTAGTTGGGGCAGCGGATCTCGCCCGCCTCGACCCGGCCGATGTAGCGCGCGTCACAGCTCACCCGCTCGCCGATCTCGCGCGCGGCCCGCCGGACCAGCGCGGCGAACTCGGCCGGGGAGCGCGGGCCCCGCAGCCGGCGAAAGGCGAGGTTCGGCCGGGGCGTCCGGTCGGGCTGTGACGAGGTCACCGTTGACGACGTCATGGCCGGGTCCTCTCGTGCGAACCGTCGAACCATGCCGGGACCGGGGCGGTTCCGGGGTGGTACCGGGACGGGACGCCTGGCTGACGCTCCGGCTCCGGCGGGCATGAACGTACCCGCTGTACGGGGTCCGGCACGCGGTGTTTGGCCACAAACCGGGTATCTCCCGTGTGATCTGCCATGAAGTGCCATCCTTTGCGGCGCACTCGGGCCGTGCCTGTTGACGCGTTGTCGCGTTGAACCCCGTGGACCGCAACAGGGCTGTGTGGAGGCCGGCATGGAGACCAGCCAGAGCAACGAACCTTGTACGTCGCCGTCGTCGTCCGCGTGTGCGGGCGACCCGGCATGCGACCTCGTGACGGTACCGGCCCGGCAGGGGCTGGAGGCGGTCGACATCCTGCGGCGAGCGGGAGCGGACGCGGTGGGGCCCGTCCTGCACGACGACGACCGCGACACCCTCGGCTTCCTGGTGCCGGCCGGTACGGCGGCCTGCTGGGACGTGCCGGGCAGCACCTGCACCGAGACGGACGGGCGCGGGCTGAGACTGGACCCCGGGCCCCCGGTGGCGGGCTCGGACTGGCTGCTGCCCCCCGGCGAGACCGACCCCGCCACGGACCCGGCGGTACTGCGCCGGGCCCTGGGGGAGGCGGCCCGGCTGATCGAGGTGGCGGACAAGTGCTGCTGAGGCGTCGGCACGCGCTGCCGAGGCGCGTGCCCCGCGCCCCCGACCGGTCGCCGGCGGGTCCGCGCCCTGCCGTGACACCTGCGAAAATGGGCGGATGGGCAGGTCCAGGAACACCCGGCGCAGGTCGGCCGTCACCGTCGAGGAGCCGGTCGACGGCGGTCTCGCGCAGCTCGTCCCCGACCCCGATCGCGGCCGGGCCTGGACCCTGCTGATCGACGGGGCGCCCCAGTCGCACGTCGACCTGGACGACCCGGCGTACCTCTCCTTCGACTACCAGCGGCGCCTCGGCCATGTCATCGACCTCGCCGCCCCGCCCGGCCGGCCCGTGCACGCCGTGCACCTCGGCGGCGGCGCCTTCACCCTCGCCCGGTACGTCGCCGCGACCCGGCCCCGCTCCACCCAGCAGGTCGTGGAGCGCGACGCGAGCCTGGTCCGGCTGGTCCGCCGCGAGCTGCCGCTGGACGCGAACGCGCGCGTCCGGGTGCGCGCGGCGGACGCCCGGGAGGGCTTGGCCAAGGTGCCGGACGGCTGGGCCGACCTGGTCATCGCCGACGTGTTCAGCGGCGCCCGCACCCCCGCCCACCTCACCTCCACCGAGTTCCTCGACGAGGTCCGCCGGGCCCTGAAACCCACCGGGAGCTACGCGGCCAACCTCGCCGACGGCCCGCCGCTCGCCCACCTGCGCGGCCAGATCGCCACCGCCGCCGCCCGGTTCGGCGAACTCGCGCTGATCGCCGACGCGGCCGTGCTGCGCGGCAAGCGCTTCGGCAACGCCGTCCTGGTCGCCTCCGACGCCCCGCTGCCGCTCGCCGAGCTCACCCGCCGCGCCGCCTCCGACCCGCACCCCGGCCGGGTCGAACACGGCCGGGCGCTCACCGACTTCACCGGCGGCGCGGCGCCCGTGACGGACGAGGTCGCGGTGGCGTCCCCGGCCCCGCCGCCTTCGGTGTTCCGCTAGGGCCGCTGTTCAGGCCCCGCTCAGTACGTGCCGACCTCGACCCGTGGCGGCCCGTCGTGCCAGGTGCAGAACACCGACACCCGGTCCGCGCCCCGGACGAACTCCACCCGGATCCAGCTCGCCGTCTTCCACACCTGCATCGACCAGCCGGTGCCCGGGGTCGCCGAGACCAGCGTGGCGTCGGCCGGACCGAGGTCGAACACCGCCCGGCCGCCGTCGGTGTCGTACGACCTGACCCGGCCGGACGTGCCGGCGGTGACGGACGCGGTGGCGGTGGGGGACGGGGTCCGGGGGCGGGCCGGGGTGGCCGTGGCCGTCCGGGCGGGCGTGTGCCGGGCCGGTTCCTCCGTCGACGGCGGGGCCGGGGAGGCGGCGGGCGCCGGGGGCTCGGAAGGCGTCTGCGGGGCCGACGCGCCGGCCGCCGGGACGGGCAGGGCGCGCGGCGGCTCGTACGCGGTCCCGGCCAGCACCGTGTGCACGCCCCACCAGGACAGCGTGACCGCCGCTCCCGTCGCCAGCAGCCAGGCCAGTACGTGTACGAGTCCTCTGCGCATCGGCGCCATACTGCCTCACCGGATACAGGTCACAGCAGTCACGGCAGGCACAGCAGTCACTCCGGGCGTGGGGAGTTGTCCACAAGCGCGGAGTTGTCCACAGGCTCCGGACGGGCCCGGCCGCATGGCGTACGGTGCGGCGCATGGCAAGTGTGCTCGTGGTCGAGGACGACCAGTTCGTGCGCTCGGCGCTCATCCGGCAGTTGACCGACGCCGCCCACACGGTACGCAGCGTCGGCACGGCGCTGGAGGCGCTGCGCGAGGTCGCCCACGTCCGTTTCGACGTGGTCGTGCTGGACCTCGGACTGCCCGATCTGGACGGCTCCGAGGCCCTGAAGATGCTCCGGGGCGTCACCGACGTGCCGGTCATCATCGCCACCGCCCGGGACGACGAGGCCGAGATCGTCCGGCTGCTCAACGCCGGGGCGGACGACTATCTGACCAAGCCGTTCTCCGTCGAGCACCTGTGCGCCCGGATGGCGGCCGTGCTGCGCCGGGCCCGGGCCGGCGGAGGGGAGACACCGGCCTCGCCCGTGCTCCGCGTCGGTGGCCTGACCGTCGACCCGCTGCGCCGCCAGGCCGAACTCGACGGCGTCCGGCTCGACCTCACGCGCCGCGAGTTCGACCTGCTCGCCTTCCTCGCCGCCCGGCCCGGGGTCGTCGTCCCGCGCCGGGAACTCCTCGCCGAGGTCTGGCGGCAGTCCTACGGCGACGACCAGACCATCGACGTCCATCTGTCCTGGCTCCGCCGCAAACTGGGTGAGACGGCCGCCCGCCCGCGCTATCTGCACACCCTCCGCGGCGTCGGCGTCAAACTCGAACCCCCGGCACCCGAAAGCTCCGCACACGAACACTCCACGCGCGGACCTCGGATGACCTGGCCGGACAGATCCGACCTCCCGGTGTCCCGGCCGGACGGATCCGAGCCCCCGGGGCCCCGGCCGGTCATGCTCGATCCAACGGCGGCCTGGCCGACCGCTCCCGAGCCTCCGGAGTCCCGGCCGGCCATGCCCGAGCCCCCGGCGCCCCGCCACCCCATGCCCGACCTCCCGGTGTCCCGACCGGACAGGTCCCGGCCTTCGGTGCCCCGGCCGGCCGCGCCCGGCACCTCCGCGCCTGGCCCTTCCGTTCACGCGCCCTCCGACCACGGCTCCCGCATTCCCCCGTCCCCCTTCGGCGGCGGGCCGCGATGAGGTGGGCGCTGGTCAAGGTCTGTCTCGCGGTGACCACGATGGTCGTCGTCGCCTTCGCGGTCCCGCTCGGCCTGGTCGTCAAGGAGATGGCCCGTGACCGCGCGTTCTCCAACGCCGAGCGGGAGGCCGCCGCGGTCGCGCCCGCGCTGTCCATCACCACCGACCGGGACCAGCTGGAGCGGGTCGTGGCCTCGGCCGGCGCCGGCTCCCGGATGGCCGTCCACCTGCCCGCCGACGGCGGCCGGGCCGCGCTGGACCTCGGCCGGCAGCGCGCCGCCGCCCGGGACATCCGGGCCGTCCGCGGACTCGGCCGGGCCTCCACCACCACCGTGCCCGGCGGCTCCACGCTGCTCCAGCCGGTCGCCCTCGGCTCGGGCGCGATCGCCGTGGTCGAGGTGTACGTCCCCGAGTCCGAGGTGACCAACGGCGTCGGCACGGCCTGGGCGGTGCTCGCCGCCGTCGGCCTGGCGCTGATCGTCGGCTCGGTGGCCGTCGCCGACCGGCTCGGGGTACGCATGGTGCGGCCCGCGCGCCGGCTGGTGGAGGGCGCGCACGAACTGGGCGAGGGCAAGCTGGGCGCCCGGGTGCCCGAGGACGGCCCGACCGAACTGCGGCTGGCCGCCAGCGCGTTCAACGCCATGGCCGACCAGGTCGTCCAACTCCTCGCCAACGAACGCGAGCTGGCGGCCGACCTCTCGCACCGGCTGCGCACCCCGCTCACCGTCCTCAGACTGAACGCGGCCTCCCTCGGCGGCGGACCGGCCGCCGAGCAGACCCGGGCCGCCGTCGCCCAGCTGGAACGCGAGGTCGACACCATCATCCGCACCGCCCGGGAGGCCAAGCCGCAGACGGCCGCCGCGGGGCACGGCGCCGGCTGCGACGCGGCCGAAGTGGTGCGCGAGCGCATGGAGTTCTGGTCCGCGCTGGCCGAGGACGAGGGCCGTAAGTGGCGGGTGGCCGGGGTGGACCGGCCGGTGCGCGTCCCCGTGGCCCGCGCCGACCTGGCCGCCGCCCTCGACGCCCTGCTCGGCAATGTCTTCCGGCACACCGCCGAGGGCACCGCCTTCGCGGTCGACGTGCACAACGGCGAGGACGCGGTGATCGTGCTCGTCTCCGACGCGGGTCCCGGCATACCCGACCCCCGGGCGGCGATGGCCCGCGGCCGGGGCTCCGGGCACACCGGCTCCACCGGGCTGGGCCTGGACATCGTCCGCAGGCTCGCCGAGTCCACCGGCGGGGACGTACGCATCGGCTCCTCGGTGCTGGGCGGCACGGAGGTGCGGGTCTGGCTCCAGCAAGGCGGCCGGAGGCCGGTGGGCCGTGGCCGGAGAGGGGCCGTGCGCAGGCGCCGCCCGGGCAAATCGGTCTTGGCCTTTAACCGTTCCCGATCGCTTCCTTAAGCGAACCCTAAGGTCCGCGACGGGCGCCCCGGACAAGCGGTTTGTCCGTTTCCGGATCGCTAGCGTGCTGCCGCACCCCACCCCCCCGTGAACAGCGAAGGCAGGCACGCGCATGAGCACGCACCGGCGCAGGATCAGTGGCAGGAACAAGGCGATAGGCGGCCTGCTGGCCGCGGCCGTGATCGGCGGCGGCGCGGTCCTGCTCACCGGCACCGCCAACGCGGCCGGGGTGAACGCCGCGTACACCAGGACCAGCGACTGGTCCACGGGCTACACCGCCCAGTACGTCGTCACCAACAACACCGGTCAGACCGAGAAGACCTGGACGCTGGAGTTCGACCTGCCCGCGGGCGCCACGCTCTCCTCGCTCTGGAACGGCGAGTCGAGCGTCAGCGGCCGGCACGTCACCGTCAAGCCGGCCGCCTGGGACACCGCCGGGCTGGCCCCCGGCAAGTCGGTGACCGTCGGCTTCGTGGTCAGCGGCGGCGGCGACCCGGCCGGCTGCCGCATCGACGGCGCCCCGTGCTCCGCGGACGGCGGCGCCACCCCCGAGCCGAGCGGCCGCCCGACCCAGACCACCCCGGCCCCGGACCCCACCCCCACCAGGACGGCCACGCCCACGCAGACCGCCACCCCGACCCCCACCCCGTCGCAGAGCACCGGCACCGGCAACACCGCCCCCGCCGGCTTCGCCCCCTACGTCGACACCTCCCTCTACCCGGCCTTCGACCTCCTCGGCGCGGCCGACGCCACCGGCGTGAAGAACTACAACCTCGCCTTCCTCACCGACGGCGGCGGCTGCACCCCCAAGTGGGGCGGGGTCACGGACCTCACCGGCGACGGTGTGGCCGCGCAGATCGGCGCGCTGCGGGCCAAGGGCGGTGACGTCCGGGTCTCCTTCGGCGGCGCCTCCGGCTCCGAGCTGGCCACCACCTGCTCCTCCGCGGACGCGCTGGCGGCGGCGTACGGAAAGGCGGTCGACGCCTTCCAGCTGACCAAGGTGGACTTCGACGTCGAGGGCGGCGCGCTGCCCGACAAGGCCGCCAACACCCGCCGTGCCCAGGCCATCGCCAAGCTCCAGGCCCGGCACCCCGGCCTGGACGTCTCCTTCACGCTGCCGGTGATGCCCGAGGGCCTCACCCAGGCCGGCGTCGACCTCCTCGCCGACGCCAAGGCCAACGGCGTGCGGATCGGCGCCGTCAACATCATGGCGATGGACTACGGCGCCTCGTACGGCGGGGACATGGGAACCTACGCCGAGCAGGCCGCGACCGCCACCCAGGCCCAGGTCAAGAGCGTGCTGGGGCTGTCCGACGCCGCCGCCTGGAAGGCCGTGGCCGTCACCCCGATGATCGGCGTCAACGACGTCTCCTCCGAGGTCTTCAAGGTCGAGGACGCCACCCAGCTGGTGAACTTCGCCCAGTCCAAGGGCCTGGGCTGGCTGTCCATGTGGTCCGCCACCCGGGACAAGAGCTGCGCGGGCGGCCCCAAGCCCGCCGCCGACCCCACGTGCAGCTCCGTCGCCCAGGACCCGTACGCCTTCTCGAAGGCGTTCGGCGCCTACAAGTGACCTTCCCCCACGGGAGGATCCGCCCCGGCCGGACGGTTCCGGCCGGGGCGGTGCCGGTTCAGGAGGCCGGCGCCGACGCGGCGCCCTCGTGCAGCAGGTCCCGCAGGTCGCGCGCCTCGTCCGCGCCCAGCTCCTCGTACAGGGCGAGCGCCTCCCGCCAGCAGGACTCGGCCCGGCCGGACTGGCCGAGCCGGGAGAGCGCGCGACCCAGCAGCGTCAGCGCGTTCGCCCGCCACACGTCCCCGCCGACCTCGTTCAGCGGGATCAGCGCGGCCTCCGCCGAGGCCGCGGCAGCCGCCGGGGCGTCCTGGGCGAGGTGGATCTCCGCCATCCGGTAGTGGGTCATGCTCTGCCAGAACAGCAGCCTGCCGCCCCGGAACACCTCAAGTGCCTCGCCGAGCAGGCGCAGCGCGGCGGCAGGCTCCCCGGTGGCGGCCAACGCCAGCGCCAGGGCGTAACGCGCGTTCGCCCCGCGCAGGGCGTGGCCCATCGCGTCGTACATCTCCATCCCCTGCCGGGCGAGCCGGACGGCCTCCTCGGGACGGCCGGCCGCCATGCGGAGGCGGGAGAGGAGGGACAGCGCCATCGCCTCGCCGGGCCGGTCGCCGCAGGCGCGGAAGCCGTCGGCCGCGTGCGCCAGATACCCGTCACCGTCCGCGAGCCGGCGCTGGTACTGCGCGATGACGCCCCTTCGGTAGCAGGCCCAGGCCGTGGTCAGGGGGTCGGTGCCGGTGCTCAGTTCGACGGCCCGCGCGGCGGCTTCGTCCGCTTCCTCGAACCGGCCGCTGATCACATGGGCGTGCGCCACCGTGACCAGCGCCCGCGCCTCGGTCCGCCGGTCGCCGGCCGCGCGGGCGGCGTCGCACAGGGCCAGGGCCGTCTCCTCGTACGCCCGCGCGCCGCTGCCGTCGGACAGGTCGAGCGCGGCCCACAGGGTGTCCACCGCGCGGCCGAGCAGCGGCGGCCGGGCCGACTGGCGTACCACGGAGAGCAGGGATCCGGCCTCCGTGTACAGCCAGTCCTGGGCCTCCCGCGCGCCGGTGAAGGACAGCCCCGGCCGTCCGGCGCCGTGCAGGTGCTCCACCAGCCGGTCCCCGGGCCGCTCGGCCGCGTACGCCCGGGTGGCCGTGGCCAGGTGGAAGTCCAGCAGACGGGCGAGGGCGGCCTCCCGTTCGGCGGGCCCCTCGTCCCGCTCCGCGCAGGCACGCGCGAAGAGGCGGACCAGATCGTGGAAGTGGTAGCGGCCGGGCGCGGCCGACTCCAGCAGGGAGGTGTCGACCAGGGACTCCAGCAGGTACTCGGCGTACTCGGCCGGGAGGTCCAGGACCGCTGCCGCCGCGGCCAGGGAGATGTCGGGGCCGTCGGCCAGGCCGAGGAGGCGGAAGGCGCGGGCCTCAGCCGGGCCCAGCTGCCCGTAGGCGAGTTCGAACGTGGCCTTGACCCCGAGGTCGCCCGCCCGGAGTTCGTCCAGCCGGCGCCGTTCGTCGGCGAGCTTGGCCGCCAGCACCGAGACGGTCCAGGTGCGGCGGGCCGCCAGGCGGGCGGCGGCGATGCGGATGGCCAGGGGCAGGTAGCCGCAGGCCGCGACCACGTCCATGGCCGCCTCGCGGTCCGCCCGCACCCGTTCCTCGCCCACGATCCGCGTGAACAGGGCCAGGGCTTCCTCCGGGGACATGACGTCCAGGTCGACCAGATGGGCGCCCGCCAGGTCCGGCATCCGCACGCGCGAGGTCACCAGGGCCGCGCAGCCGGGGGTGCCGGGCAGCAGCGGGCGGACCTGGGCCGCGTCCCGGGCGTTGTCCAGGACCACCAGGACCCGCCGGCCGCGCAGCAGCGAGCGGTACAGCGCCGCCCGCTCCTCCGCCGAGTCGGGGATCGCCGTGTCCGGGGTGCCGAGCGCGCGCAGGAACGAGCCGAGCACCGTGGCCGGTTCGACGGGATGCCGCCCCGCGCCCTGGAGGTCGGCGTACAGCTGCCCGTCCGGGAAGGCGTCGCTCGCCCGGTGCGCCACCTGCACCGCCAGTGCCGTCTTGCCGACCCCGCCGATGCCCGTGAGGGACGATACGGCCATCACCTCGCCCGCGCCCGACGCGAGCACGTCGCGCAGCTCCTCCACGAAGGCGGTCCGGCCGGTGAAGTCGGATACCGTCGCGGGTAGTTGAGCGGGCACGACGGGCAGGGCGGCCGGTCCGGTCACCGGGGCGGAGGGCACCGAAAGGGCCGGGTCCGCCTGGAGGATCCGCTGCTGGAGGTCGCTGAGGCCCGGCCGCGGGTCCACGCCCAGTTCGTCCCGGAGCAGCCGACGGGTGTCCGCGTACACCGCGAGGGCCTCCGCCTGCCGGCCGCTGCGGTACAGCGCCAGCATCAGCAGTTCGCGCAGCCGTTCGCGCAGCGGGTGGGCCGCCGTCAGCGCGGTCAACTCGGCCACCGCCTCGGCGTGTCGGCCCTGCTCCAGGTCCAAGTCCAGGCGGGACTCCAGCAGTTGCAGCCGCCACTCCTCCAGGCGGGTGCGCTGTGCCTCCGCGTACGGGCCGGGCACGCCAGCCAGCGCCTCGCCGTCCCACAGGGCCAGCGCCCGGTCCAGGGTGTCCCGTGCCCGGCCCGGATCCCCGGCGGCGCGCGCCCGCTCCGCCTCCTCGGTCAGATCGCGGACGACCCACAGGTCGACCGCGTCGCGGGGCAGCGCGCGCATCGCGTACCCGCCCGACTCGCTGACCAGGACCCCGGGGTCGAGGATCTTGCGCAGCCGGGAGGCGTATGTGCGCACGACGGCCAGTGCGGAGGACGGCGGCTTGTCGCCCCACAGGGAGTCGATCAGCTCGGCGGTCGTCGCCGTGCGGCCCTCACGCATCAACAAGGCCGCCAGCAGGGCGCGTTGATTGGGGCTGCCCGTGGGCAGGGGATTTTCGCCCCGCCAGGCGCGTACCGGGCCGAGGAGGGTGAACCGCGGTTCCGGGTTGCCGGATATCGATTCACGCATGACGCCCCCTTCCCGCACGTCAGGGTAACAACCGGCGCGGACGGCGCGTATATCGTTCGTATATCTCGGCGCGCGAATATCTGACGAGCAGTCTTCCGCGACTTGCCCAGTCCGGAGCTGACCTGAGCGGGGGAACCCAGGGGTGGCTCCCTGGGACCCCTGCTCTTCTCGTCGTCTCGGCCAACTCTGGCCCACGGGGCTCGGTTTGAGCTACCGTCATATCACCGGCACCTCCCCGTGACTGTCCATGTCCCCCGCCAAGGGACGCGTATGGCCTGCTCACGGCGGGGCCGGCACCGGACTGGGCATGTCGCACAGAGAAGAGCGCCGTATGCACTCGATGAGTCCTGCTGTCCTGCTCTCGGCCGGAGTCGTGGTGACTCTGGCCTATTTCGTCCTCGTGGCCTATCTCGCCCGGGCGCTGAAGTCGGCACACCGGCTGCCCGTGGTGATCGCGGCGCTGACCGGGCTCGTCGGAGCCCTCCCGGCCATCCTCTACGCGCTGTACTCCGCGCTCAAAGTGATCGCCTGACGCCCGGCGTCCCCCACCGGGGACGACGAAGGGCGCGGCCCGTCCCCCACGACAGGCCGCGCCCTCCGGGCCGAACGGCCCACCCTCACGGCAGGCCGGGTCCTCCGGGCCGAACGGCCCGCCCCCACGGCAGGCCGGGTCCTTTGAGCTAGACCGCCGGCACCGGTGGCAGCGCCCCGCTGCGGGCCGCCTCGCCGTACCAGCGGGCGCTCGACTTCGGGGTCCGTTCCAGCGTCGCGTAGTCCACGTAGACCGCGCCGAACCGCTTGCCGTAGCCGTACGCCCACTCGAAGTTGTCCATCAGCGACCACAGGTAATAGCCGCGCACATCGGCGCCGTCGGCGATGGCCCGGCGCACCTCCGACAGATGCCCGTGCAGGTAGGAGATGCGCTCGGGGTCGTGCACCCGGCCGTCGGGGTCGGGCTTGTCGTCGTAGGCCGCGCCGTTCTCGGTGACGTACAGCGGCAGGCCCGGCGCCTCACGGGTGTAGCGCATGATCAGGTCGTACAGGCCCGTCGGGTCGATGGTCCAGCCCATCTCCGTGCGCTCGCCCGGCGTCTGGTGGAAGAGGATGTCCTCGGAGCACGGCCAGGGGGAGTGCTCGCCGCCGCCGTGCCCGTCCAGCCGGGGCCCCTTCACCTCCCCGGACGCGGCCGATACCAGCGCCGGCGTGTAGTAGTTCAGGCCCAGCGCGTCCAGCGGCGCGTTGATCGTGCGCAGGTCGGTGTCCAGGACGTGACTCCAGTCCGTCACCGCGCGCGTGGCCTCGAACAGCGTCTCCGGGTACGCCCCGTGCAGCATCGGGCCGTGGAAGACCCCGTTGGCCAGGTCGTCGATGCGGCGGACGGCGGCCAGGTCGGCCGGGTCCTGGCTGAGCGGGCGCACCACCGAGGAGTTGAGGCTGACCGCGATCCGGTTCTGGGCCGGCATCGCCGCGCGCAGTGCGGACACGGCCAGCCCGTGCCCCAGGTTCAGGTGGTGCGCGGCGCGCAGGGAGGCCGCCGGATCGGTGCGGCCGGGCGCGTGCACCCCGGAGCCGTACCCCAGGAAGGCGCTGCACCAGGGCTCGTTGAGGGTCATCCACTGCTCCACCCGGTCGCCGAGCGCCTCCCCGACCAGCCGCGCGTACTCGGCGAAGCGGAACGCGGTGTCCCGCTCCGGCCAGCCGCCCGCGTCCTCCAGCTCCTGCGGGAGGTCCCAGTGGTAGAGCGTGAGCGCCGGCTTGATGCCGTGCTCCAGCAGCTCGTCCACCAGCCGGCGGTAGAAGTCCAGGCCGCGCTGGACCGCCGGACCCCGGCCCGTCGGCTGCACCCGGCTCCAGGAGACGGAGAAGCGGTACGCGGTCAGGCCCAGCTCCGCCATCAGCGCCACGTCGTCGCGGTAGCGGTGGTAGTGGTCGACCGCGACGTCCCCGGTCTCACCGCCGGCCGTGCGGCCCGGCGTATGGCTGAAGGTGTCCCAGATCGACGGGGTGCGGCCGTCCTCCCGCACCGCCCCCTCGATCTGGTACGCCGAGGTCGCGGCGCCCCAGAGGAAGGCGGGCGGAAAGGTCGGTGTCATCGGTTCGGGCATGGAGGCTCTCCCAGGGGTCGAGTGCACGCATTATGCATGGGAGCGCTCCCACGACGGAAGGGGGAGGGTGCGGTGGTGCGAGGCGGCAGGGGGGCGTGCGGGGGTGCGACGCGACAGGGGGCGTACGGGGGCGCGGTGCGGCGGACGGCCCGTCAGGCGGACTCCCGCACCACCAGTTCCGTGGGCAGCACCACCCCGCGCTGCCCGGTGCCGCGCTGGGCGATCTCCTCCAGCAGCAGGCTCGCCATCGTGCGGCCCATCTCCGCCAGCGGCTGGCGGACGCTGGTCAGCGGCGGGTCGATGTGCCGGGCCACGATGGAGTCGTCGAAGCCGACCAGCGCCACGTCCCCGGGTATCCGGCGGCCCGCCGCGCGCAGTTCCTGCACCGCGCCGGAGGCCATCACGTCGGAGGCGGCGAAGACGGCGTCGAGGTCCGGGCGCCGGCGCAGCAGTTCCCGCATGGCCGCGCGCCCGCCCTGCTCGGTGAAGTCGCCCGCCGCGATCAGCTCCTCGGCGACCGGGACCCCGGCGTCCCGCAGCGCGTCCCGGTAGCCGTCGAGCCGGGCCCGCGCCGCGTCCATGTCCAGCGGTCCGGTGATGGTGGCGACGGCCCGCCGCCCGCCGGCCAGCAGGTGCCGTACGGCGAGCCGGGCGCCGCCCCGGTTGTCCGCGCGGACATGGCCGAGCCGCTCCGCCTCGCCTCGGCGCCCGGCGAGCACGGTCGGCACGGCCAGTTCCGCGAGCCGGTCGGGCAGGGTGTCCTCGGCGTGCACCGCCATCAGCAGCACCCCGTCCACCCGCTGCGCGGCCAGGTAGCCGGCCAGCCGTCCGTACTCGGTCTCGTCGCCGGTGAGCACCAGCAGCAACTGCATGCCCGCGCTGGAGAGTCCGGCGGACACGCCCAGGATGATCTCCGAGAAGTACGGCTCGGCGAACAGGCGGCTCTCGGCGTCGGGCACGACCAGCGCGACCGAGTCCGTGCGGCGGGTGGCCAGCGAGCGGGCGGCGCGGTTGGGGACGTAGCCGAGTTCCGCGATCGCCCGCTCGACGGCCGCCCGGGAGCGGTCGCTGACCTTGGGGGAGCCGTTGATGACCCGGGAGACCGTGCCCCGGCCCACGCCGGCGCGGGCGGCCACGGCGTTCAGGGTCGGTCGCCGCACGTCCACCGTCCGGGGCGGCTGCGGCTGTTCGGCAGGGCTCATCGTTCACCTTCCGGCGGTCCGGGTCGGGGGCGCTTCATTCTGGCCCAGGAATTCCGGCAACCGCCCCGCGGTGGCGGGCGGTTGCCCGCGGGAAGCCGTCGCCCCCGCCGGTGACCTGCGGCGACGCCGGCCGGACCGTGCCCGGCCGAGGTGAGCGGGGCGACACGTTCCCGTGACGTACGGAACACGCTTGCGCAACAACGCCGTCTTCAAGTCTTGACACCCGGCCCCGGCACGGACGAGTCTTCCGGCATGCCGCGTGGGAGCGGTCCCACGGGGTGACCGGGGCTCTCTTCCGTTCGGACGAAACCACCCATGGCCTTCCCCTCTACCTTGCATGGCACACCGTTGACCAGCACGTTTCCATCGCACACCGTGTGCTGTTGGCTAGCCGCTGCTCGATCCGAGAGGGCAGGTCCGGACCGCCCGGCCCGGCGGTCCGAATCCTGAGGTCCCGTTCCCCACTGGAACAAGGAGTAGTGGAATGCGCATCACCCGTACCGGCGGTGGCCACGGCCGCAGAGCGGCGATCACGGTCACGACGGCCCTGACCGCCTCCGCCCTGCTGCTGACCGGTTGCAGCAGCGACGACGGCGAGGCGGGCAGCACGGACGCCAACGGCAACATCACCCTCACGGTGGCCGACTACGGGCAGTTCGGCTACAAGGAAGCCAACCTGTTCGCCAAGTACCACGAGCTGCACCCGAACATCACGGTCAAGGAAGAGACCACCGCCAACGAGCAGGACTACTACCCGAAGCTCCTTCAGCAGCTGAACACGGGCAGCGGCCTGGCGGACGTCGTCGGTGTCGAGGTCGCGCGCATCAAGGAGGTCGTGGACACCCAGGCGGACAAGTTTACCGACCTCGGCAAGACCATCAACGTCGGCGACTGGGTGTCCTGGAAGGCCAAGCAGGCCACCGCCAAGGACGGCACGGTGATCGGCGCCGGTACCGACATCGGCCCGATGTCCCTGTGCTACCGCAAGGACCTCTTCGAGAAGGCGGGTCTGCCCACCGACCGCGAGGCCGTCGCCAAGGCCGTCGCCGGCGGCTGGGAGGACTACCTCAAGCTCGGCGAGCAGTACCAGAAGAAGGCGCCCTCCGGCACCTACTTCATGGACTCCGCCTCCGCGATGTACAACGCGGTCGTCTCCTCCTCCTCCCAGCAGTACTACGACGCCGACGGCGAGGCGGTCTACAAGGACAGCCCGTCCGTCAAGCAGGGCTGGAACCTGGCCGCGGAAGCCGCCGAGAAGAAGCTCAGCCAGGGCCTGCCGCAGTTCACCGACGCCTGGACCGCGGCCCTGCGCAAGGGCAGCGTGGCCACCGTGGCCTGCCCGGCCTGGATGGCCGCCCAGATCTCCACCAACTCCGGCGACGCCTACAAGGGCAAGTGGGACATCTCCCGCGCGCCCGGCTCCACGGCGGCCAACTGGGGCGGCTCCTTCCTGACCGTTCCCAAGAGCGGCAAGCACGTCAAGGAGGCCCAGGAGCTGGTCAAGTGGCTGACCGCGCCCGAGCAGCAGGCCGCGGTGTTCAAGGCCGCCGGTATCTTCCCGTCCAACCAGAAGGCATACGACCTGCCCGACGTGAAGAACGGAAAGCTCCCGTACTTCAGTGACGCCCCCATCGGCCAGATCTTCGCCGAGGAGGCCAAGACCATCCCCGAGGCGGTGCTCGGCCCGAAGGACGGCGTCATCAAGGACACCATCTCCAACCAGATCAACAACATGGAGAAGCGGGGCACCGACCCCGACGACGCCTGGAAGGCCGCGACCGAGACGCTCGACAAGGCGCTCGGCTGACCGGCCCGGGTGCGGGCGGCCCCCGAGCCGCCCGCACCCCGCCCGTACGGGCGACCCCGCCCCCGCCGCCGGCAGCGCAGACCGGCGCGCGGCACGGGGATCCCGGCCAGGTCGCCGGGCTCCCGCCGGGCCCGGCCTCCGGGCCGGCGACGGGAGCCCGGCGGCAGGACCCGGGCCCGGGCGGGTGAGTTGCCCGACGACGTGGAGCGGCGCCCGGCCCCGGGTGCCGCCGCCACGGCGTCACCGGCGGGGACCGGCGGCCGACGGCCGGGTTCCGCCCCACACGCACGTCAGGCCGCGGCACGGGTCGTCCGCCACCGTACCGATCCGCGCGGGGAGCGGCGGACCGGTCCCCTTACGGACCGCGCCGTACGCCCCACCGGCCGAAACCTTCAGGGAAGGACTCCCTCCGTGGCAACGACAACCCCCGCCCGGGGTGCCTACACCCCGCCGTCCGGCGGCTCCGGTGCCGCGTCGAACGGACGCGGCTCATGGCGCAGCCGGCTGTGGCGCTTCGACGACAAGGCGTCGCCGTACGCCTACATCGCCCCCTTCTTCCTGATCTTCGGCGCCTTCGGGCTCTATCCGCTCCTCTACACCGGCTGGATCGCCCTGCACCGGGTGGAGATGACGGGCCTCGACCAGTCCGAGTGGGTGGGCCTCGACAACTTCTCCAGGATCCTCCAGGACGCCGAGTTCTGGACGGCCGTCTCCAATACCTTCGTCATCGGTGTCATCTCCACCGTGCCGCAGCTGCTGGTGGCCCTGGGCCTCGCCCATCTGCTCAACTACAAGCTGCGCGCCAGCACCTTCTGGCGGACCGTCATCCTCACCCCGTACGCCACCTCGGTCGCCACGGCCGCCCTGGTCTTCGCGCTGGTCTTCCGCGCCGACGGCGGCATCCTCAACTGGGTGCTGCATTTCTTCGGCGTCGGCAACATCGACTGGGGCAACGGGACCTGGACCTCCAAGATCGCCATCTCGGTCATCGTGATCTGGCGGTGGACCGGCTACAACGCCCTGATCTACCTGGCCGCGATGCAGGCGGTCCCCACCGATCTGTACGAGGCCGCCTCCATCGACGGGGCGTCGCGCTGGCAGCAGTTCCGCAAGGTGACCATTCCCTCGCTGCGGCCGACGATCCTGTTCACCATCGTCATCTCGACCATCGGCTCGATGCAGTTGTTCGGCGAGCCGCTGCTGCTCCAGGGCGGCACCCTCGGCTCGATCGGCGGCAGCGAGCACCAGTACGAGACGCTCAGCATCTACCTGTTCAACTACGGCTGGAAGCTGGGGCATCTGGGACCGGCGGCGGCCGTGGCCTGGGCCATGCTCGTCCTGCTGCTGCTGATCGCCCTGATCAACTGGATCGTCGGCCGGTTCGTGCGCAAGAACGCGGCCTGACGGGAGCGACATCGATGACCACGACCAGTCCCACCAAGACCTCGGCGCTGGACCTCCTCCAGACACCGTCTCCCCCCACCCCCGGCAAGGGCCGCAGCCGGCTCCGCCTGGGCGCCGGCCAGCAGTTGCGGGGCGGCCCGTTCACCTACGCCGCCCTGATCGTCGTCGGGCTCGGCTCGATCCTGCCGCTGTACTGGACGCTGGTGGCCGCCTCGCACGACCAGCAGCGGGTCCTGGACAGCCCGCCGCCGCTGCTGCCGGGCGGCAGACTGGCGAGCAACCTCCAGGCGGCCTGGGACCAGGCGCACCTGGGCAAGGCCATCGTCAACAGCGTGATCGTGGCCGGCAGCATCACCGCCGCCACCCTGTTCTTCTGCACCCTCGCCGGTTACGCCTTCGCCAAGATGCGCTTCCGCGGCCGGAACGTGCTGATGACCGCGGTCATCGCCACCCTGACCATCCCGCCCCAGCTCAGCGTCGTCCCGCTGTTCATGATGATGTCGGACATCGGGTGGGGCGGAAAGCTGGAGTCGGTGATCTTCCCGACCCTGGTCGGCGCGTTCGGCGTCTTCTTCATGCGCCAGTACCTGATCGAGGCGCTGCCGTACGAGCTGATCGAGGCGGCCAAGGTGGACGGGGCGAGCAACATCCGCATCGTGTGGAGCGTGGTGCTGCCCGTGGCCCGGCCCGCGATGATGGTGCTGGGCATGCTCACCTTCGTCCAGGCATGGAACGACTTCTTCTGGCCCTTCCTCGCGCTGAACCAGCAGGACCCCACCATCCAGGTGGCTCTCGGCCAGCTCAGCGCCTCCTACACGCCCGACCAGAGCATCGTCATGGCCGGCGCGCTGATCAGCACCCTGCCGCTGCTGCTCGTCTTCGTGATCTTCGGCAAGCAGATCGTCGGGGGCATCATGGCGGGCGCGGTCAAGGGCTGACCCCCGGCCGCGGGGCCCGCCCCGCCGGACCGGCCCACCGCGGGCCGGCCCGTGTCCCACCGCCGGCGCGCCCGGCGCGCCGGCCCACCCCTCGTGTCCGGTCCGGTACCGCCCACCTCCTCATCCGCCCCGCAGCGGGCCGTACCGGACCGGACACCACCCGGCCCCGCCGGGGCCGTACCGAACGCGACGCCCACCGCCCGGCCGGGGCCGCGCCACCGGCCCCCGCACCGCGTACCGGACCGCCGCACCCAGGCGGGCACGGCCTCGTCCCCGTCCGCACCGCGGGCCGCGACGCTCGTTCCGCACCGTGGCGGGGCAGACCCGAGACCGGGACCCGCCCCGCCCGCGACCGGCTCCCGCACGGCCGGGCCGCCGTCCGTCATCCGTTTCTCTTCGCCTTTGGGAGCGCTCTCACCATGACCGCCGTACGACCCGAGACCACCGCCCTGCCGGCCACGGACACCTCCTTCCCGACCGGCTTCGTCTGGGGTGCCGCCACCGCCGCCTACCAGGTGGAGGGCGCCGCCACCGAGGACGGCCGCACCCCCTCCATCTGGGACACCTTCAGCCACACCCCCGGCAAGGTCCGCAACGGCGACACCGGTGACATCGCCGCCGACCACTACCACCGGTTCCGCGACGACGTGGCCCTGATGAAGGACCTCGGCCTCAAGGCCTACCGGTTCTCCATCTCCTGGCCCCGGGTCCAGCCCACCGGCCGGGGCCCCGCCGTCGAGCGCGGCCTGGACTTCTACCGCCGTCTGACCGACGCCCTCCTGGAGGCGGGCATCACCCCGGTCGCCACCCTCTACCACTGGGACCTGCCGCAGGAGCTGGAGGACGCGGGCGGCTGGCCGCACCGCGACACCGCCCACCGGTTCGCCGACTACGCCACCCTCGCCGCCCGCGCCCTGGGCGACCGGGTCGGGATGTGGACGACCCTCAACGAGCCCTGGTGCTCGGCGTTCCTCGGCTACGGCTCCGGCGTGCACGCCCCCGGCCGGACCGACCCGGCCGCCACCCTGCGCGCCGCCCACCACCTGAACCTGGCCCACGGCGAGGCCGTCGGCGCCCTGCGCACGGCCCTGCCCTCCTCGGCGCAGGTCTCCATCACCCTGAACCTGCACCAGGTGCGCCCGCTCACCGGCAGCCCCGAGGACGCCGAGGCCGCCCGCCGCATCGACGCCGTCGGCAACCGGATCTTCACCGGCCCCCTGCTGGACGGCGCCTACCCCGAGGACCTGCTGCGCGACACCGCGCACGTGGTCGACTGGGACGAGCTGGTGCGCGCCGGGGACCTCGCGGAGATCTCCCGCCCGCTCGACGTCCTCGGCGTCAACTACTACGCGCCGACCGTGGTGTCGCTGCCCGCCGACGGCGCCGCCAGCACCCGCAACGACGGCCACGGTGCCAGCGACCACTCCCCGTGGACCGGCTCCGAGCAGGTCGCCTTCCACCTCGCCAACGACGACCTGACCGCCATGAACTGGTCCATCGACGCGAGCGGACTGCACACCCTGCTGACCGAGATGTCGGCCCGGCACCCCGGACTGCCGCTGATGGTCACCGAGAACGGCGCCGCCTTCGACGACTACGTCTCCCCCGAGGGACGCGTCGAGGACCCGCAGCGGATCGCCTACCTCCACTCCCACCTGGACGCGGTGCGCCGGGCCATCGCCGACGGAGCCGATGTGCGGGGCTACTTCCTGTGGTCCCTGCTGGACAACTTCGAGTGGTCCTACGGCTATTCGAAGCGCTTCGGCGCCGTCTACGTCGACTACCCCACCCAGCGCCGCATCCCCAAGGCCAGCGCCCGCTGGTACGCCGAGGTGATCCGGAACAACGCCCTGCCCGCCTGATCGCCGGTCGCCGCCCGCGGAATCGAAGGCGCCGCCGTCACGCTGTTACATTCCTGGCCTGACGGCGGTGAACGGAAGGCGGCGACCATGGCAGGCAACGGTGTGAGGGGCCGGGGCGGCCGGCGGCCGACCCTGGAGGAGGTCGCCGCCCGGGCCGGGGTCGGTCGGGGCACGGTCTCCCGGGTGATCAACGGCTCGCCCCGGGTCAGCGACGCCACCCGCGCCGCCGTCGAGGCGGCCGTCGCCGAGCTGGGCTACGTCCCCAACACCGCCGCCCGCGCCCTCGCGGCCAACCGCACCGACGCCATCGCGCTGGTCGTCCCCGAGCCGGAGACCCGGTTCTTCGCCGAGCCCTACTTCTCCGACATGCTGCGCGGGGTCGGCGCGGGACTGAGCGACACCGAGATGCAGTTGCTGCTGACCTTCGCGGGCAGCGACCGGGAGCGGCGGCGGCTGGCCCAGTACCTGGCCGCCCACCGGGTGGACGGTGTCCTGCTGGTGGGCGTGCACGCCGACGACCCGCTGCCCGATCTGCTGGCCGAGCTGGAGATCCCGGCCGTGATCAGCGGCCCGCGCTCGGCGGCCGAGTCGCTCACCTCGGTGGACTCCGACAACTACGCCGGCGCCCGCGCGGCCGTGGAACACCTGCTGTCCCGGGGCCGCCGCCGGATCGCGCACATCACCGGCGCGCTGGACGTCTACGGCGCCCAGCGCCGCGCCGACGGCTACCGCGACGCCCTCGCCGACGCGGGCCACCCGGCGGACGAACTCCTCATCGAACCCGGCGACTTCACCGAGGAGGGCGGCCGGCGCGCGATGACCACCCTGCTGTCCCGCCGACCGGACCTGGACGCGGTCTTCGCCGGCTCGGACGTGATGGCGGCGGGCGCCCGCCAGGTGCTGCGCGAGGCGGGCCGGCGGATCCCAAAGGACGTGGCGCTGGTCGGCTACGACGACTCGGCCATCGCCCGCCACATGGACCCGCCGCTCACCAGCGTCCGGCAGCCCATCGAGGAGATGGGGCGAGCGATGATCGACCTGCTCCTCGCGGAGATCGCCGGCCGGGGCCCGGGCCCGGCCAGGAAGGCGGCCCCCCGCCGGGCGGTGCTGCCGGTGCAGCTGGTGGTGCGGGCGTCGTCGTGACACGGCTCACCGGCCGGGCCCGCACGGGTCCCGGCCGGTGGCGGAGCGTGCGGGAAAGACGTGACGGGCAAACGAATCAGCCGGTGACCCGTCTTGCGACGGAGTCACCGGCTGATCACTCAGGGTGAGTGACGGGACTCGAACCCGCGACATCCTGGACCACAACCAGGTGCTCTACCAGCTGAGCTACACCCACCACGACCGGCGGTGGAACTTGTCGTTTCCCCGACCGGCCGAGAAGAAGTCTACAGGGTCTTCAGGGGTGCTCGCGCACACGTTTTCGCGCGGGCGGCTACGGCGCGGGTACGACGTGCCGGGCGGCGATCTGCCTGGCGGTGTCGGAGTCCGGGCCGGGCTGGGGCACGAAGATGGCCTCGCGGTAGTAGCGCAGCTCGGCGATCGACTCGCGGATGTCGGCGAGGGCCCGGTGGTTGCCGTTCTTCTCCGGGCTGTTGAAGTACGCCCGCGGGTACCAGCGGCGGGCCAGCTCCTTGATCGAGGAGACGTCGACGATCCGGTAGTGGAGGTAGTCCTCCAGGGTCGGCATGTCCCGCAGCAGGAAGCCGCGGTCGGTGCCGACGGAGTTCCCGCACAGCGGGGCCTTGCCGGGCTCCTTCACGTGCTCGCGCACATACGCCAGCACCTGCTCCTCGGCGTCCTGAAGGGTCGTGCCCCGCTCCAGCTCCGCGAGCAGCCCGGACGCGGTGTGCATCTGACGCACCACCTCCGGCATCGTCTCCAGCGCGCGGGCCGGCGGACGGATGACGATGTCCACTCCCTCGCCGAGTACGTTCAGCTCGGAGTCGGTGACGAGGGCGGCCACCTCGATGAGCGCGTCGTCGGACAGCGAGAGGCCGGTCATCTCGCAGTCGATCCACACCATGCGATCGTTCATGCGACCACCCTAAAGCGCACCTGAGCTTTTTACGTGCCCCTGTGCTCCGCGGGACGGGCCGAAGGGGGTCGTCCGGGTGCGGGTGCGTCCTGGCTTGTCGCGCGGTTCCCCGCGCCCCTTGGGCACGACGGAGGGGGCGGACATGTCCGCCCCCTCCGTCGTGCCCAGTTACCGCTGCGCGGGCCCGGCAGCAGGCCCACCGCGCCGGCCGGGGCGCGGCGGGTCTGGAGCGGTACTCCGCCTTCGCGGTGCTCGTGGAGCAGCGCGGGGGCGGGGCCGCTCACCGGTCCCGGGCCGGACAGCCCCGTGGGGGTGCCCTGCGGGCCGGTCACCGGCACCGCCGGCTCCGGCTCGCCCGGCTTGTCGCCCTGCGGGCCCGGTAGGCGGCCCGGTAGGCGGCGGGGGAGGAGCCGAGCTGGCGGCGGAAGTGGCCGCGCAGGGCCACCGGGGAGCGGAAGCCGCAGCGGCCCGCCACCTCGTCCACCGAGTAGTCCGACGTCTCCAGCAGCCGCTGCGCCTGGAGCACCCGCTGTGTGATCAGCCACTGCAGCGGCGCGCTCCCGGTGAGCGAGCGGAACCGGCGGTCGAACGTGCGGCGGCTCATGTAGGCGCGTGCCGCCAGCGTCTCCACGTCGAACTGCTCGTGGAGGTGTTCCAGCGCCCAGGCGACGACCTCGGCGAGCGGGTCGGCGCCGATCTCCTCGGGTAAAGACCGGTCGAGGTAGCGCTCCTGGCCTCCCGACCGGCGCGGCGGGACGACCAGGCGCCGGGCGAGCGCGCCGGCCGCCTCGTTGCCGTGGTCGGTCCGCACGATGTGGAGGCAGAGGTCGATCCCGGCCGCGGTGCCCGCCGACGTCAGCACATCGCCGTCGTCGACGAACAGCTCCCGCGGATCGACGTGCACCGACGGATAGCGCTTGGCCAGCGTCGGCGCGTACATCCAGTGGGTGGTCGCCGGGCGGCCGTCCAGCAGGCCGGCCGCCGCGAGCACGAAGGCGCCGGTGCACAGCCCGACGATGCGGGCGCCCTCCTCGTGCGCCCGGCGCAGCGCGTCGAGCGCCTCCTCCGGCGGCGGTGAGGTGATCGACCGCCAGGCCGGCACGACGACCGTCCCGGCGCGGGAGATCGCCTCCAGCCCATGCGGTGCGGTGAGTTCCAGGCCCCCGGTGGTCCGCAGCGGGCCTTCCTCGCCCGCGCACACCAGCAGCCGGTAGCGCGGCACGCCGGCGTCCTGGCGGTCGATGCCGAACACCGAAAGCGGAATGGAACTCTCGAAGATGGGGCCGCCGCTGAACAGCAGCACCGCGACGATTTCCTTACGGCGTCGCCCGGACAGTTTCCGGGCTGCGGCATCCTGCGCGGCAGTGGAGTCGTGGCTCATACTGCTAAGCCCCCCTCGGTGGTCGCGGCTCCTCGGTTGTGTCGCTCCTGCACGTTTCCCCTCGGTCCTGCACGAGTCCCCCGCCGTAAAGACAGTCAAGATCGAATTTACTGGTTCCCGCGATCACGCGGTGGCCAGTTCGACACGCCGGACATTGTCGACATGACAACTTGGCGTGAAGCATTCGATCACGAAGCGTTGCACTCACGAGGCGTGCAGGGAAGTGCGCCTTGTCGTCGTGGCCAAACCGCGTAGGGTGCACGGCGGCCCGCAGACCCTTTCCTTGCAGGTGGAACGGGGATTGGAAGGTGGGTCGGAGCCCTCTTGGGCGATATCCAGAAGTTGGCTGAAAAGCAGCGGTCGGAGGCGCGAAAACAGGTCAGTCGACCGGTGTCTGGGCCCGGGTGTGACGTCCGCCTCTTTGCGCGGCGCAACGCGCCGCGCACCGCTCCGACCGGCGCAACAGCAGTCCGCAGACGGCCGTGACGGCGGTGAGACCCAGTGCGGTACCGACGGCGCCGGCGAGCGCGGTGCCGTACCAGAGCAGGACGACCGGTACGACCACGCAGCTGAAGGCTGCCCACCGGATCACCTCGCCGACGGGGTCCGGCGCGGGGCGGGGGTCGCCGCTGGATCGGGGACCGGGCATCTCGTACTCCCTGTGGCGGTGGCTCACCCCGGTTCAACGCGCGTTCGACCGGCCGGTCACCGACCGTACATCTGTGAACGGTGTGCAAACCGCCTGTACGGGGCAGCAACCATTGCGTTACGGGCGCGGCTCGTGCATGCTCCGGTGAACCCCTGCGGATGCCGGGGTGATCGCTTACGGAGCGTGCGCGGGATCTGGGCTCAGGAGGCGTGCCGCCGTACCCTTGGGGGTATGGGCTTGGGAAGATGTTTCCCGGACACAGCTCCGCCGCACACTGTCGTCCCTTCCCATAAAGGATCACAACGCCGAGACAGCCATGGCCGGTCACGAATTCTTCGAACCCGCGGACCGCAAGCGGCCGGTCGCCGACCCCACGGCGGCCGATCCCCTGGCGGCGGAAGAGCCACGTCCTTCCTGCGACCCCGCCTTCCGGCACGGAGTCGTCGTCGGCTTCGACGGCTCCACCTCCAGTGAGCGCGCCCTCGCCTACGCGATCGGCATGGCCCACCGTTCCCGCTCGGGCCTGATCATCGTCCATGTCGCCAACCGGTTGCCCACCACCGTGTGGGCCGGCTGCGAACCGCCCGTCTTCGTCGATGTGCCGGACCACCGCACCGAGGTCCTGGGACTCGAACTGGCCTGTGCGGACTATCTGGCCGAGGTGCCGTGGATCCTGGTCGAGCGGGGCGGGGACATCTGCCACGAACTCGAAGAGGTGGGACGGGAGTACGAGGCCGACGCGATCGTGGTCGGCTCCACGCACGGCATCGTCGGCCGGATCTTCGGCTCCGTCGCCGGACGCCTCGCCAAGCGGGCGCGACGGCCCGTGATCGTCATTCCCTAGCGCATCCCACGCCCCGTCAACTCCCTTGGCGCACAGGCGAACTACTGGCGCGTAGCAGGTGTTCCGGCCCTGGTGGAGGGCATATACCGGGCACCGCACCACCGCACCTGCACGAAGGGAGCCCGCCGTGCACAACGACGTCTCCGCGGGAAACGTGACCACCGCCGTGGCCGGCCGGCTGGCCCTCGCCCTGACCCTTCTGGCGTTCGGGCTCGGCACGACCGGCGTCATCCACGGCGTGGGCGCCTCCGACACCGTCACCGTGGCCCACTACGTCGGCGGGGTCACCCTCTTCCTCGTCGGCCTGCTGGCCCTGCACGACGGCGCCGCCGCCTCCGGCGCGGGGTATGTCACGCTCGGCGCCCTGTGGTTCGCCTGGGCCGTGTCGGACCGCGGACCGGCCAACGCCGCCGGGCTCTTCCTGCTGCTGTTCGCCCTGGTCGCGCTCACCCTGACGCTCACCGGCCGGGACGCCCTCGGCCGGCTGCTGTACGGGCTGCTGTTCCTGTCCATGCTGGTGCTGGCCGTCGCGGCCTTCGCCGGCAGTTCCGTGCTCGCCCGGGCCGGCGGCTGGGCGGCCGTCGCCTCGGGGGCGGTGGCCTGGTACGCGGCGACGGCGGCGCTCGCGCACTGGCCGACGGTGGTGTCCCGGCGTGCCGCGGGCCGGGGGGTGACGGCCACCGGTTGAAGTCGAGCGGCATGAGAAGGACCCCCGCGTGCCCGGTGGCACACGCGGGGGTCCGTTCTGCGGCCGTGCCTACTCGACCGTGACCGACTTGGCGAGGTTCCTCGGCTTGTCGATGTCCCGGCCGAGCGCCTTCGCCGTGTGGTAGGCGAGGAGCTGGAGGGGGATGCCCATCAGGATCGGGTCCAGCTCGTCCTCGTTCTTCGGAACGATGATGGTCTGGTCCGCCTTCTCCTGGTGCTGGTGGGCCACCGCCAGGATCTTGCCCTCGCGGGCCTTGATCTCCTCCAGGGCCGCGCGGTTCTTCTCCAGCAGGTCGTCGTCGGGGACGATCGCGACCGTGGGGAGGGCCGGCTCTATGAGGGCCAGCGGGCCGTGCTTCAGCTCGGAGGCGGGGTAGGCCTCGGCGTGGATGTAGGAGACCTCCTTGAGCTTCAGGGAGGCCTCGCGGGCCACCGGGTAGCCCCGGACCCGGCCGATGAAGAGCATCGAGCGGGCGTCGGCGTAGCTCTCCGCCAGCCGCTTGATCTCCTCCTCCTGCTCGAGGATCTCGGCGATCTGCCCGGGCAGCTTGCGCAGGCCCTCGATGATCCGCTTGCCGTCGCGCACCGACAGGTCGCGGGTGCGGCCCAGGTGCAGCGCCAGCAGGGCGAAGGCCACCGTGGTGTTGGTGAAGCACTTGGTGGAGACGACGCAGACCTCGGGGCCGGCGTGGACGTAGACGCCGCCGTCGGCCTCGCGGGCGATCGCCGAGCCGACCACGTTGACCACGCCGAGGACCCGCGCGCCCTTGCGCTTCAGCTCCTGCACGGCGGCCAGGACGTCGTAGGTCTCACCGGACTGGGAGACGGCGATGTACAGGGTGTCGGGGTCCACGACCGCGTTGCGGTAGCGGAACTCGGAGGCCGGTTCGGCGTCGGCGGGGATGCGGGCCAGCTCCTCGATCATCTGGGCGCCGATCATGCCCGCGTGGTACGAGGTGCCGCAGCCGAGGATCTTCACCCGGCGGATCCGCCGGGCCTCGCGGGCGTCCAGGTTGAGGCCGCCGAGGTGCACGGTGGAGAACCGGTCGTCGATCCGGCCGCGCAGCACCCGGTCCACGGCGTCGGCCTGCTCGAAGATCTCCTTGTGCATGTAGGTGTCGTGGCCGCCCATGTCGTACGACTCGGCCTCCCACTCCACGGTGGTGGGCTCGGCGGTGGTGCGCGTGCCCTCGGTGGTGTAGGTGCGGAAGTCGTCGGCCTTGAGGGTGGCCATCTCGCCGTCGTCGAGGGTCACTATCTGGCGGGTGTGGGTGACCAGCGCGGCGATGTCGGAGGCGACGAACATCTCCTTCTCGCCGATGCCGAGGACGACCGGGGAGCCGTTGCGGGCCACCACGATCCGGTCCGGGAAGTCGGCGTGCAGGACGGCGATGCCGTAGGTGCCCTCGACCAGCCGGACCGCCTGGCGGACCTTGTCCTCCAGCTTCTCGGCCTGCGAGCGGGCGATCAGGTGGGTGAGGACCTCGGTGTCGGTCTCGGAGAGGAACTCGACGCCGTCCGCCTCCAGCTTGCGGCGCAGGTCGGCGGCGTTGTCGATGATGCCGTTGTGGACGACGGCCACCTTCTGGTCGGCCGACATGTGCGGGTGGGCGTTCACGTCGGAGGGGGCGCCGTGGGTGGCCCAGCGGGTGTGGGCGATGCCGGTGGTGCCCTTGAAGCGGGCCGGGACCTTCGCCTCCAGGTCGCGCACCCGGCCCTTGGCCTTGACCATCTTCAGGCCGGGCGTCTTCGGGGAGGTGACGACGATGCCCGCGGAGTCGTAGCCGCGGTACTCCAGGCGCTGGAGGCCCTCCAGGAGGAGGGGGGCGACATCACGCTTCCCGATGTAACCGACAATTCCGCACATATATAGAGGTATCCCTTGGCTGTCGCTGGTCCGGGCGGGAGGGGGCTGGCCGAGTGGGTCCGGGCTGCGGCCGGCTCAGCCGTAGACCATGCGGCGCAGCTGCCTGAGCGAGAGCTCCGGCGGCGCCACCGCCCGGTATTTCAGGTCCGCCTCGATCCGCTGGAAGATCTCCGCGTTCACCAGGCCCTGGGCCTGGAGCTCGCGGTGGCGGCGACGGACGTACTCCTGGGTCGTCTCGTCGAAGTAGGCGAGCACGTCCTGGACCACGCGCAGTGCCTCGCCCCGGCTCAGGGGCGTGGACCGCGTCAGATGATCTACGAGTTCGTCGTGCACCCGGTAGATCCTGGGGTACCGGCGCCTGTTTCGCAAGAATCGTGCCCGATTCCGGGCAGAGGGCTGTTGAAACTCTTATGGCGCCCTGTTCGCCCCCTGTCCATCCGGAGTCCCGCATCCCGTTGCCCGAGCCGACGAGTTTCAGACGCCATGGACATTCCTCGTATGGGCGTTCCCGAGCAGCTGGCCGAGCGCATGAGCATGGCCGAACAGCACGAGTACCTGCGCGCCAGATTCTCGCGGCGCACCATGATCCGGGGCGGCGCGGTCACGCTGGGCGCCGTCGCCGGTGGCGCGTTCGTGCCGGGGGCCACCGCCCGGGCCGCCGTGCCGGCCCGGGACACCACGCCCGCCGCCGCCACGGTCGACGGCGCGCACGTCGCCCCCTTCGGCCGTCACCTGGCCTGGGGCAACGACCCGCGCACCGAGATCACCGTCTCCTGGCAGGTCCCGGTCGCCGTCAAGAAGCCGTTCATCCGGATCGGCGCCCACCCCTGGGACCTCTCCCGGAAGATCGAGGCCGAGGTCCGCACCCTGTACACCCCGGCCGGGGTCGGCGCGAGCGGCGACCACACCCAGTACTACCTGCACGCCAGGCTGACCCGCCTGCGCCCCGGAAAGACCTACTACTACGGCGTCGGCCACCAGGGCTTCGATCCGGCCGAGCCGCACCTGCTGGGCACCGTGGGCACCTTCACCACCGCCCCCGCCCACAAGGCGCCGTTCACCTTCACCGCCTTCGGCGACGAGGGCGTCGGCTACCACGGCCTGGCCAACAACAGCCTCCTGCTCGGCCAGAACCCCGCCTTCCACCTGCACGCCGGCGACATCGCCTACGCCGACCCGTCCGGCGCGGGCAAGACCGCCGACACCGGCTTCGACGCGCGCACCTGGGACTCCTTCCTCGCCCAGACCGAGACCGTCGCCAAGCAGGTCCCGTGGATGCCGGCGTACGGCAACCACGACATGGAGGCCTGGTACTCGCCCAACGGCTACGGCGGCGAGGACGCCCGCTGGACCCTGCCGGACAACGGCCCGGACCGGAAGAACCTCCCCGGCGTCTACTCCTTCGTCTACGGCAACACCGCCGTCATCTCGCTCGACGCCAACGACATCTCCTACGAGATCCCGGCGAACCTGGGCATCTCCGGCGGAACCCAGACCAAATGGCTGGAAGGGCAGCTGAAGAAGTTCCGCGCCGCCAAGGACGTGGACTTCATCGTCGTCTTCTTCCACCACTGCGCCTACTGCACCTCCACCGCCCACGCCTCCGAGGGCGGGGTGCGTCAGGAGTGGGTGCCGCTGTTCGAGAAGTACACCGTGGACCTGGTCATCAACGGCCACAACCACCAGTACGAGCGCACCGACGTGATCAAGGCGGGCGAGGTCACCAAGAAGCTGCCCGTCGGCGGCACGGCCTACCCCGAGACCGACGGCGTGGTCTACGTCACCGCCGGCGCGGCCGGCCGCAGCCTCTACGCCTTCTCCGCCCCCGACACCTACGAGGGCCACGAGCACGAGACCGACTCCGTCGCCTCGTTCGTCAACACCAAGGACGGCAAGGTCCACGAGACCGTCGCCTGGTCCCGGGTGCGCTACCTGAACTACTCCTTCCTGCGCGTGGACGTCAGCCCCGCGCCCAGGGGCCGTCAGACCACCCTGAAGGTGTCGGGCATCGCCGAGACCGGCGCCCGCATCGACCACTTCACCGTGTCCCGCACGGCCAAGTAGCCCCCGCCGCACGGGCGGTCCTCACAGACGCTTGAGGACCGCCTGCTTGGCCAGCGCGAACTCCTCGTCCGTCAGCACCCCGTCACGGTGCAGCTCGCCCAGCTCCCGCAGCCGCCGCAGCAGCGTGTCGTGGTCGTCCCCGGCCCGCTGCTCCCCGGCCCGCTGCGCCGGGATCCGCCCCGCCTCCTCCCGCGCGGCCGAGGGGTGCGGCAGCCGCGCCTGCACCGCCGCCGCGACCAGGGCCATCAGCGGGTCCTTGCGGAACCCCCACAACTCCACGGCGTTCGGGTCGTGCTTCGGCGGCACGCCCGCCGGCGCGCCGCGCACCAGGAACCGCAGGTGCCCGTTCTCCAGACCGGCCGCCGGCTGCCAGTCCACACCGGTGAGGTCGGCGAGCGGAATCGTGCGGGGTCCGGCCGACGCCTTGGACTCCTCCGTCTTCCAGTTCCACTCCAGCCGCACCCGCTCCCCGTCGAAGCTCGCGGTGCCGTCCCCGGCCGAGGCGGACACCGGCAGCGACGGGCCCGGCAGCAGGTACTCGTCGACCGGGCCGGACGAAATCCCCTCCAGCAGCAGGGCGTTGCGCAGCTCGTCGGCCACGTACTCGGCCACGCCGTACCGGTCGGGCTCCACGACCAGCTGATAGGGGTCGTGCGGCTCGGTCAGCCGGCCCCGGGTGGCCTGGAGCAGCGGATCGGCGCCGTCGCGCAGCCGCAGCCTGAGCCGCCCCGACTTCCGGCCCTGCTCGACGGAGACCCCGGCCAACGCGCGCAGCGGCACGACGAGTTCGCCCAGCTCACGGCGGAGCAGGCCGATGTTCTTCTCCCGGCCCGGAGTGATCCGCAGAGCGTCGCCGTCGAAGGCCCAGGTGCCGTCCTTCTGGATGATGTCCGCCATACGGGGATTGTTTCACCCGATCTGCGGCACAGTGGAGTTCGACCCCGTCAGACGGTCACCCTCCCCTTAACCGAAGGGAGCGCATGTGAGACCGAACCACGGCACGACTCCCCGGACGTTCCGCATCCTCGCCACCCTGCTGCTGCTCGCGGCGGCCGGTGCCTTCGGCGTCGGAGCGGCCCCCGACGTCCAGGCCGCCGCCCCCTCGCCGCTGGACCGGGTGGTCCCGGCGCCCGTCTCCGTCAAGCCGGGCGGCACGCCGTACCGCATCACCCGCGCCACCCGCATCCGCGTCGGCGGCTCCGCCGAGGTCCGCCGCATAGGCGCCTACCTCGCCGGCATCCTGCGCCCGTCCACCGGATACCCGCTGCCGCTCACCGACCACGGCAGCGGCGGCATCCGGCTCCGCCTGCAGAACGGCGACTTCGGCGCCGAGGGCTACCGGCTGCACAGCGGCGCCGGCGGCGTCACCCTCACCGCACGCACCCCCGCCGGACTCTTCCACGGCGTCCAGACCCTGCGCCAGCTCCTCCCGCCGGCCGTCGAGAAGAAGACCGTGCAGCGCGGCCCCTGGCACATCGCCGGCGGCACCATCGAGGACCGCCCCCGCTACGCCTACCGGGGCGCCATGCTCGACGTCTCCCGGCACTTCTTCACCGTCGCCCAGGTCAAGCGCTACATCGACCAGGTGGCCCTCTACAAGGTCAACGAACTGCACCTGCACCTCAGCGACGACCAGGGCTGGCGCATCGCCATCGACTCCTGGCCGCGCCTGGCCACCCACGGCGGCGCCACCCAGGTCGGCGGCGGACCCGGCGGCTACTACACCAAGGCCGACTACCGGGAGATCGTGCGGTACGCGGCCTCCCGCTACCTGGAGGTCGTCCCCGAGATAGACATGCCCGGCCACACCAACGCGGCCCTGTCCTCCTACGCCGAGCTCAACTGCGACGGCGTGGCACCCCCGCCCTACACCGGCACCCAGGTCGGCTTCAGCTCGCTGTGCGTGCCCAAGGAGGTCACCTACGACTTCGTGGACGACGTGATCCGCGAGGTGGCCGCCCTCACTCCCGGCCGCTATCTGCACATCGGCGGCGACGAGGCGCACTCCACCAGCCACCCCGACTACGTGGCCTTCATGGACCGGGTGCAGCCGGTGGTCGCCCGCTACGGCAAGACGGTCATCGGCTGGCACCAGCTCACCGGCGCCCGCCCGGCCACGGGCGCCCTCGCCCAGTACTGGGGCCTGGACCGCACCGGCGCGGCCGAGAAGGAACAGGTGGCGCAGGCCGCCCGGAACGGCACCGGGATCGTCCTGTCCCCGGCCGACCGGATCTACCTCGACATGAAGTACACCGCGGCCACCCCCATCGGCACCAAGTGGGCGGGCCTGGTGGAGGTGCGGCGCTCCTACGACTGGGACCCGGGCTCCTATCTCGCCGGGGTGCCCGCCCAGGCCGTCCGGGGCGTCGAGGCACCCCTGTGGACGGAGACCGTGAAGACCACCGCCGACATCGAGTACCTGGCCTTCCCCCGGTTCGCCGGGGCGGCCGAGCTGGGCTGGTCGCCGGCCGCCCGGCTGGGCTGGGACGGCTACCGTGAGCGGCTGGCCGCACAGGGCCCGCGCTGGGACGCCCTCGGCATCCGCTACTACCACTCGCCGCAGGTGCCCTGGCCGACGCCCTGACGGTGGAAAGCCGACGGGCACCCCGGAGGACCGTACTCCGGGGTGCCCGTCCGCCCGTCGGCCCGTCAGAACCCGGCGATGGGGTTCTTCAGGGTGCCGATCAGCTGGAGCGCGCCGGACGGATCGGCGAGGTCCACCATCTGCTTGTTGTTGCGCAGCTGGAGCCGGTTGAGGCAGGACAGCGCGAACTCCGGGGCGAACATGTCGTACTGCCGGAACCGGTCGGCCAGCTGCGGATTCGCCTCCTGGTACTCGCGGGTGACCTCGGCGACCGTGCGCCAGAAGCCGTCCTCCTCCAGGATGCCCTCGGCGGCCAGCTGGGCGGCGAGGAAGCGGAAGAAGCAGTCGAAGACGTCCGTGAAGATGGACAGCAGCTTCTTGTCCTCGGGGACCTCCACCCGGATGCGCGCCACCTCCGGCGGCAGCGCCGCGTCCGGGTCCATGACGGCGATCTCCTCGGCGATGTCCTTGTAGACCGCCCGCCGCACCGCCCCGTCCCGCAGCACCAGGATCGTGTTCTCGCCGTGCGGCATGAACACCAGGTCGTAGGCGTAGAAGCTGTGCAGCAGCGGGGTGTAGTAGGCCCGCAGATACCGCCGCAGCCACTCCACCGGGCCCAGGCCCGACCGCTCGATCAGCGCGCCCGCGAAGGAGGCGCCCTCGTGGTCGACGTGCAGCAGCGAGGCCATCGTCGCCAGGGACTCGCCCTCTTCCAGCGAGGGCACCGGGCTCTCCCGCCACAGCGCGGCCAGCATCTTGCGGTACGGCGAGTAGCGGTCGGTGGCCCGCTCGTACTCCAGGTGCCGGTAGCCGACGGCGGCCCGCTCCCGGATGATCGACAGGCCGCTCGCCTTCAGCACCGGGTCGCTCTCGATCAGCTGGGCCAGCCAGTCGTTGATCGCCGGGGTGGCCTCCATGTACGCGGCCGACAGACCCCGCATGAAGCCCATGTTGAGCACCGACAGGGCCGTCTTCACATAGTGCTTGTGCGGGGCGCTGGCGTTGAAGAAGGTACGGATCGACTGCTGGGCAAGATACTCGTCGTCGCCCTCGCCGAGCGGCACCAGCAGATCCCGGGCCACCTCGGCGGCGAAGGTGACGCTGAGCTTGTTCCACCACTGCCAGGGGTGGACCGGTATGAACAGGTAGTCGGCGGGGTCCAGGCCCCGGCCGGTGAGGCGGGACCGGAACCGGGCCACCGTCTCCTCGCCCAGCTCCTCGCGCAGGAACGACTCGTACTCGATGCCCACGCCGGCCGTGAACGCGGCCCGCGAGCGGTGCGCGGCCAGCCATACCAGCCGGACGGGGCTCGCCGTCTCCGGCGCGTACGACAGGTACTCGTGGACGCCGAAGCCGAGCCGCCCGTTGTTCGCGACGAAGCACGGGTGGCCCTCGGTCATCCCGGTCTCGATCGCCTGGAACCCGGCACGCGTCAGCTCGGCCGAGGTCACCGGCGGCTTGGTGAGCTTGTAGCAGGTGCCCGACAGGGTGGAGGAGATCTCCTCCAGGTACACCGGCAGGATCTCGTCGCTCAGCCCCAGCGACTCCTTCAGCTCGATGAAGAAGTCCAGCGCGGCCAGCGGGAGTTCCTCGCCGTCGCGGTGCCGGGTGATCGAGTCGGGATCGATCTGCCAGTGGTCCAGGGCCCGGCGCACGGCGGCGAACCGGTAGGCGGTCAGCCCGTCGTCGCTGCGTACCACGTAGTGGCCGCCGTCCTCCTCGGGCGTGATCAGCCGCTCGTGCGCGAACTCGGCGAGGGCCTTGCGCACCAGCAGGCGGTTGGCCCTCGCCCACCGCTCGGGGGACAGATGGGCCACGGCGTCGGCGAGGGTCATGCGGTCACCGCCTTCTCGAACTGCTCGCGGGTGCAGAAGCTCAGCAGCGCCCGCTTCTCCGGCTTGTCGATCTCCCGCTCGGGCACGAACCCGACGGCGGCGTTCAGGGCGTGCACGGCCGTGTTGCGGACGTCCGGCTCGACCACGACCCGCTCCACCGCCGGGTCCTCGAACAGGTGCGCCATCACGGCGGTGATCACGGCCCGGGTGAACCCGTGCTCGGGGGTGTCCGTGGCCGGCGTCAGGAAGTGCATGCCGACGTCCCCCGGCCGTGCCTCGTACAGCCCCACCAGCTCCCGGTGCGCGGGATCGTACTTCTCCATCAGGAACACCGGCTCACCGTCGCGCAGCCCGAACAGCGCGTGGTGGTGCTCGTCCGCCGCGATCTCCATGTAGGCCCGCTCGACGTCCTCCAGCCGCGCGTCCTGCATCATCCAGAACGCCGCCTTGGGATGCGTGACCCAGGCGTGCAGCAGCTTGGCGTCGTTCAGGGGATCGACGGGTCGGAATGTGAAAGTCATACTGCGAACTCCTGGAAGGCGATGGACTTCTCGACCGGGTAGTACTCGGTGCCGAGGAGTTCTCGGATGATGTACGCGTTCCGGTACGCGCCCATGCCCAGGTCGGGGCTGGTGATGCTGTGGGTGTGGACGCCGGCGTTCTGCAGGAAGACCCCGCGGCCGGTGACGTCGACGGCGTAGTTGCGGGCCACGTCGAAGCGGCCGTGGCCGTCGAAGCGGAGGCGGTCGCGTATGGGGGCGAGGAAGGCCGGCGGGGTGTAGTGGTAGCCGGTGGCCAGGACCAGGCCCTCGGTGCGGATCTCGAAGTCCTTGTCCTGCTCGTCCTGGTGGAAGCCGAGGGTGTAGGTGCCGTCCGCGTAAGTCGCCGTGCGCAGCGTGGAGTTGGTCAGCAGCCGGGTGGGCACTCCGCGGTCGCCGCTTGCGACGTTCTTCTGGTAGAGCAGGTCGAAGATGGAGTCGATCAGGTCCGAGTTGATGCCCTTGAACAGGCCCTTCTGCTGCTTCTCCAGCCGGTAGCGGGTCTCCTCGGGCAGCGCCCGGAAGTAGTCGATGTAGTCCGGGGAGGTCATCTCCAGGGTCAGCTTGGTGTACTCCAGCGGGAAGAACCGCGGGGAGCGGGTGACCCAGTTGAGCTGGTAGCCGTGGGCGTCGATCTCCGAGAGCAGCTCGTAGTAGATCTCGGCCGCGCTCTGGCCGCTGCCGACGACGGTGATGGACTTCTTCTCCAGCAGCTCCGCCTTGCGGTGCATGTACTGGGAGGTGTGCAGGAAGTCCCCGCCGAGGTCCCGGCACGCCTCGGGGACGAAGGGTACGGTGCCGGTGCCGAGCACCAGGTGCCGGGCGCGGTAGGTGTCCCCGGCCTCGGTGCGCACGGTGTACAGCCCGTCGTCGTAGGACACCTCGGTGACCGTGGTGCCGAAGCGGACGCAGCTCAGTTTCCCGGCGGCCCAGCGGCAGTAGTCGTCGTACTCGACGCGCAGCGGGTAGAAGTTCTCGCGGATGTAGAACGAGTACAGTCTGCCCTTCTCCTTCAGGTAGTTCAGGAAGGAGTACGGCGAGGTCGGGTCGGCCAGGGTGACCAGGTCCGACATGAACGGGGTCTGGAGGTGGGCGCCGTCCAGGAACATCCCGGAGTGCCACTCGAAGTCCGGCTTGGACTCCAGGAAGACGCCGTCCAGCTCGGCGATCGGCTCGGTGAGGCAGGCGAGGCCGAGGTTGAAGGGGCCGAGCCCGATCCCCACGAAGTCGTAGGTCTTGGTCGGGCTGTCAGGACGCGCGGTCAAGGGACTCTCCCAGGTACTGCTCGGCATGGCCGGCGATCAGATCGAGGACGGCGGCGATGTCGTCCGCCTTGGTCTCGGGGTTGAGCAGGGTGAACTTCAGGTAGTGGCGGCCGGCCACCTTGGTGCCCGCGACCACGGCGTCACCGGAGGCGAACAGGGCCTTGCGGGCGTAGAGGTTGGCCCGGTCGATCTCGGCCGGGTCGGTGACGGCCGCCGGGATGTAGCGGAAGACGAGGGTGGACAGCGAGGGCTCGACCACGACGTCGTAGCGGGGGTCGGCCGCCAGCAGCTCCCAGCCCTCGCGCGCCAGGTCGCAGACCTCGTCGAAGAGCTGTCCGATGCCGTCGGCGCCCATCGTGCGCAGGGTCAGCCACAGCTTGAGGGCGTCGAAGCGGCGGGTGGTCTGGAGGGACTTGTCCACCTGGTTGGGGATACGTTCCTGCACCATGCGGCGCGGGTTGAGGTACTCGGCGTGGTAGGTGGCGTGCCGCAGGGTGGCCGCGTCCCGGACCAGCACGGCGGAGGAACTGACCGGCTGGAAGAAGGACTTGTGGTAGTCGACGGTGACGGAGTCGGCGCGCTCGATGCCGTCGATGCGGTCCCGGTACTTCAGGGAGGCCAGCAGCCCGCAGCCGTAGGCGGCGTCCACGTGCATCCACACGCCGTACTGGGCGCACAGCCCGGCGATCTCCGGCAGCGGGTCGATGGAGCCGAAGTCGGTGGTGCCGGCGGTGGCGACGACGGCCATGGGCACCAGGCCCTCCCGTGCGCAGCGCTCCAGTTCGCGGGCGAGGGCGACCGTCTGCATGCGCTTGTCGTGGTCGACGGGGATGACGACGACGGCGTCCGGGCCGAGCCCGAGCAGTTTCGCGGACTTCTTGACGCTGAAGTGGCTGACCTCGGAGGCGAAGATCCGCAGTTTCGCGAGCGAGTCGCTCTTGGCCTCCTCCCGCGCGAGCAGCAGCGCCTGGAGGTTGGACTGGGTGCCGCCGGAGGTGAAGACGCCGTCGGCGGCCGGGCCGAGGCCGATGCGGGCGGCCGTCCAGTCGATGAGCTTGCGCTCGATGAGGGTGCCGCCGGCCGACTGGTCCCAGGTGTCCAGCGAGGAGTTGACGGCGGACAGCACGGCCTCGGCGAGCACCGCCGGGATGACCACGGGGCAGTTGAGGTGGGCGAGGTAGCGGGGGTGGTGGAAGTAGACCGCGTCCCGCAGGTAGACGTCCTCCAGTTCGTCCAGGACGGCGGTGGTGTCGCCCAGCGGACGGTCGAGGTCGATCGCGTCGATGGTGGGGGAGAGGGCGTCCACGGTGACGCCGGTGAACGGACGGTCGGTGGTGGCGAGTTTGGCCGCCACCCGCTCGACTCCTTCGGTCACGGAGCGGCGGTAGTGCTCCGCGGTGAGGCCATTGAGCAGGTGCGAGCGCATGTGGGGGTCCTCCGAGGGGACGGTCCGTGCGGGATGATCTTAGGTTAGCCTAACCTAAGTTTCGCGGAGGGGGGCATGCCTCACCCAAGGCCGGATCAGGCCAAAGAGGGAGGACTGCCGGGCTACTCGCCCGTCGCGCGGAGCTGTTCCTCCGTCAGGCCCTGGCGCCAGTAGCCGACGAACGTCACGCGCCGCCGGTCCACCCCGCGTTCCCCGACGAAGTGCCGCCGCAGGGCCTTGACCTGGCCGGACTCCCCGGCGAGCCACACATACGGCCGCTCGGCGGCCGGCAACTCGGCGGCCCGTACGGCGTCGACGGCCATGGGGGACCCGTCGTGCCGGACGAGCCATGTGATCTCCGCGTCCGCCTGTGTGCGCACGACCTGCACATCACCGCTGTGCGGCACCTCCAGCCAGGCCCGGACCCGGGTGCCGGCGGGCAGGGACTCCAGGATCGCGGTCGCGGCGGGTACGGCCGTCTCGTCGCCGCACAGGACGACGAGGTCGGTGTCCTCGGGCGGGCGGAAACGGATCGCCCGGTTGTCGGCGACGGCCGGTCCGAGCAGCAGCACCCGGTCGCCGGCGGCGGCCCGCGCGGCCCAGCGGGAGGCGGGGCCGGCCGGGGTGGCGGCACCCGGCTCCACGCCGTGCAGGGCGAAGTCGATGTCGATCTCGTCGGGATCGCGGCGCAGCGCCCGCAGCGTGTACGAGCGCATCACGGCCCGTATGTCGTCCGGCAGTTCGCGCCAGCCCTGCCACCAGCCGTCGCCCAGCTCCAGCGGGACCGCCGGTTCGCTCTGCCCGGGGTGCGGCAGGAACAGCGACAGGGACTGGTCGCGTCCGTCGGAGTGGAAGGCGTGCAGGTCGGTACCGGTGAAGGTGACCCGGACCAGAGACGGGCCGAGCCGCCTCGTCCGTACGACCTGGAGGGAGAAGAAACGGAACGGGGCGGCTACGGCCGTGGTCATGTGTGGCTCCTGAGGGCGGGGTTCAGGGCTTTGTGGGAGGGCTGGACCGGCGTCAGCTGACCTTCTTGGCCTTCTCCAGGGCCTCGGCCAGGTTGGTGAGCAGCGGCACGCACTTGTCGTACGAGAGGATCGGCTCGGGGGAGCGGGGGATGACCTGACCCGCCTTCACCGCGGGCAGCTTCTTCCAGGTGGCCTTGGTGATGTCGGCGGGCTGGATCGCCTGGGAGCGGTCGTCCATCATGATGATGTCGGCGTCGTACTTGTCGACGTTCTCCCAGCTCAGCGACTCGTACCAGCCGCCGCCGCCGTTCTTCTGCTTGGCGGCCTCGGGCGGCTCGACGAAGTTCACGCCGAGGGACTTGAAGTACTCCAGGTCGATGGAGAGGTTGGTGCCGGAGACGTAGAGCAGCTGGTCGCTGGCGCTGCCGACCATCACCTTGATGTCGGGCTTGGCCTTGGCGGCGGCGCGCAGCCGGGCGGCGGCGTCCTCGAACCGCTTCTTGGCGTCGGTGACCTTGGCGGCCTTCATGTCGGCGCCGAGCGACTCGGCCAGGTCCCACATGCGCTGGAGCGGCTGGGTGAGCTGGCGGTCGTAGACGGAGATGCCGACGCTGGGGGCCAGCTGGGAGATCTTCTTCTTCGACTCCTCGGGGACGTACCAGAGGGTGCCGACGCCGTCGAAGATCGTCGTGATGAGGACGTCCGGGGCGAGCGAGGCGTACTTCTCGATGTTGAACTGGCCCCAGGTGTTGCCGAGGATCGTCACCTTGCTGATGTCCATGTCGCCGGCCTGGACGTCGGGCTTGCCGTCGGTGGTCTTCGTCGGGCCGAAGACGCCCTTGGCCTGGATGCCGTAGTCGTACAGCGCGGCGGCGACGCCGGTGAACGCGACGATGTTCGCGGGGACCTTGTCCAGCTTCACGGTCGTGCCGCGGTCGTCCTTGAACGACCAAGGGCCCGACTTGCCCGTGCCCGCGCTCCCGTCGGAGCCACCGTCTTTGCCCTTGTCGTCCCCGCAGGCGGCGAGTGCGGCACCGAGGCCGAGGGCGCTGCCCGCGGCGAGCAGTCCGCGGCGGGTGAGGTGGGTGGCACGGGCATGGGACATGGGTATGACTGCTTTCGACCGGGGCGAAGCGCCCGCCGGACAAGTTCGAAGGTAGGTTAGCCTAACCTCAGCTGATGTCCAGGGGGTGGGGTTGCCCTGTTGCGTAAGTCGCGTTCACCTCTTCCCTCAAGTGGCCGCCGGGCCGCTCGCTTCTGCGCCAGTGTCGTGCTTCCACGGGCCGCCTCAAGGGCGCTGCGCGTCGCCTTCGGCGATGGGCCTCCGGCCCACCCTTGACCCACCCCGCTCCAGCACGGGTAAGAAGCGAGCGAGCGGCCGAAAGAACAGTGGCCCAGCCCGGGACCGGACCCATAGGTGGGCTGCACCCTCCCGTAGGCAGGGGAGCGCAACAGCGCCCCACCAGCACGCCGGGCCAGCTTGGCGGCTTGCGGGCAGGTGATGGGTGCGCGCTCGAACCTCGCCAGCACACCGGGCCCGTTCGGCGGCCTCCGGCCCGGTGGAGGGTGCGCGATCGCATCTCGCCAGCACACCGGGCCAGTTCAGCGGTCTTCGGCCCGGCGGGTGGTGCGCGCTCGCGCCTCGTCTGCAGGCCGGGTGGGCCAAGCGACTTGCGCCCCGGTGGCGGGTCCTCCAGACGATGGTGGACGGCCGACGAAAAGGGGTGGCGGGACGAGGGGGAGAGAGGGCGAGAAGGCAAGGGGGCGAGGGGCGAGGGGAGGAGGGGGCTAGTTATGGACAGGCATTCCAAAACAACCCACCAGGCCCACCACCCACCAAGCACCCCGGCAAGCCCGCCCCCCGACCACCAAGACACCGAAGCGCCCCCCCACACACCCGCCCAAGCCCCCACCGCGTACCCGCCACCGCCCCGCAAGCCGCTGAACCGTCCCGGCGTGCTGGCGAGGCGCGACCGCGCACCCTGCACCGGGCCGCAGGCCGCTGAAGGGGCCCGGCGCGCTGGCGAGATGCGACCGCGCACCCGCCGCCTGCCCGCAGGCCGCTTGGCTGTCCCGGCGTGCTGGTGAGATGCGGGCGCGTGCCCGCCACCTGCCCGCAGGCCGCTTGGCCGACCCGGCGTGCAGGCGAGGTGCGGGCGCGTGCCCGTCACCGTCCCGCAGGCCGCCGAACTGGCCTGGCGTGCTGGCCAGATGTGAGCGCGTACCCGTCACCCACCCGGAAGCCGCTTGGCCAGCCCGGCGTGCAGGTCGGACGCGAGCGCGGACCCGCCACCCGCCCGGAAGCCGCTAAGCCCACCCGGCGTGCAGGCGAGGCGCTGACGCGCATCCCCCGACCCACGATGCGACGCAGCCTGCCCCAGGGGCCGAAGAACCTGAGCCGGCCACTTTCCCCCGGGCCGCCCGCTCGCTTCTCCCCCGTGCTGGAGTGAGGTGTGTCAAGGGTGGCCCGAAGGGCCATCGGCGCAGCCGACGCGGAACGCGTCCTTGACTCAGCTCACGGAAGCACGACACTCACCGAGAAGCGGGCGGCCCCACGGCAACCATGGCAACCCCGGCCCAGCCCAACCCACGTAACCCACGCGAGCGGCGTCGGCTCAGCCCGCCAGCCCCAGCTCCCGCGCGATCAGCATCCGCTGCACCTCGCTCGTGCCCTCGCCGATTTCCAGGATCTTGGAGTCGCGCCACATGCGGGCCACCGGGTACTCGTTCATGAAGCCGTACCCGCCGTGGATCTGGGTGGCGTCGCGGGCGTTGTCCACGGCGACCGTGGAGGAGTGGAGCTTGGCCAGGGCGGCCTCCTTCTTGAAGGGTTCCCCCGCGACCAGGCGGGACGCCGCGTCGCGCCAGGCAAGGCGGGCCGTGTACGCCTTCATCTCCATGTCCGCGATCTTGAACTGGATGGCCTGGTTGGCACCGATCGGCCGGCCGAAGGCGTGACGTTCCTTCGCGTACTTCACCGACTCGTCCACACAGCCCTGGGCCAGGCCCGTGGCGAGCGCGGCGATGGCGATGCGGCCCTCGTCCAGGATGCGCAGGAACTGGGCGTAGCCGCGGCCCCGTTCGCCCAGCAGGTTGGCGGCCGGGACCCGGACGTCCTGGAAGGACAGCTCGCGGGTGTCGGAGGCGTTCCAGCCGACCTTCGAGTAGGGCGCCGCCACCGTGAAGCCCGGGGTGCCGGACGGCACGATGATGGCCGAGATCTCCGGGCGGCCGTCCGGCTTGCGGCCGGTGACCGCGGTGACCGTGACCAGCCCCGTGATGTCCGTGCCCGAGTTGGTGATGAAGCACTTGGTGCCGTTGATCACCCACTCGTCGGTGTCCGGGTCCAGCCGGGCCGTCGTACGGGTCGCCCCGGCGTCACTGCCGCCGTCCGGCTCCGTCAGGCCGAACGCGCCCAGGATCTCGCCCGCGCACAGACGGGGAAGCCACTGGCGCTTCTGTTCCTCCGTGCCGAACAGGTGCAGCGGCATCGCGCCCAGCGAGACACCGGCCTCCAGGGTGATCGCCACCGAGGAGTCCACCCGGGCCAGTTCCTCCAGGACGAGGCCCAGTGCCAGGTAGTCGCCGCCCATCCCGCCGTACTCCTCCGGGAACGGCAGCCCGAACAGGCCCATGCGGCCCATCTCGCGCACGATCTCGTACGGGAACTCGTGCCGCTCGTAGAAGTCGCCGATCTTCGGCGCCACGACATCGTGCGCGAACTCCTCCACCGTGCGGCGGAGTTCCTCCAGCTCGGGGCTGAGACGGTGGTCCATGCTGATCACTGGTCCTTGTGGGAGAGAGCGCGGACGGTACGGGACGGGCTGGGCCGGCCCAGCTGTTCGGCCATCCACACGCTGGTGGCGGTCAGACGGCCGAGGTCGACCCCGGTCTCGATGCCGAGCCCGTGCAGCATCCAGACGAGGTCCTCGGTGGCGAGATTGCCGGTGGCGGACTTGGCGTACGGGCAGCCGCCGAGCCCTCCGGCGGAGGCGTCCACGGTGGTGACGCCGTGCTGGAGGGCGGCCAGGGTGTTGGCGAGCGCCTGGCCGTAGGTGTCGTGGAAGTGGACGCCGATCGCGTCGGTCGGCACGCCCCGCTCGTTCAGCAGGGCGAGCAGCGCCCGGACCTGGCCCGGGGTGGCCACCCCGATGGTGTCGCCGAGGCTCAGCTCGTCGCAGCCCATGTCCCGCAGCGCCCCGCACACCCGTGCCACCTGGGCGAGCGGCACCGGGCCCTCCCACGGGTCGCCGAAGCACATGGAGACATAGCCGCGCACCCGTACGCCCTCGTCCTTCGCGCGCCGCACCACCGGCTCGAACACCGCGAGGGACTCCTCCAGGGTGCGGTTGAGGTTGGCCTTGGCGAAGGACTCGGTGGCGCTGGCGAACACGGCGACGTACTCGGCGCCCAGGGCCAGCGCCCGGTCCAGGCCGCGCTGGTTGGGGACCAGGACCGGGAGGGCCGCGTCCAGGCCGACGACCTGCGGGAACAGCTCCTCGGCGTCGGCGAGTTGAGGGACCCAGTTGGGGTGGACGAAGCTCGTCGCCTCGATGGTGGTCAGGCCCGCGCCGGCCAGCCGGCGGATGAACTCGGCCTTCACCGCCGTCGGGACGGCCGTCTTCTCGTTCTGCAGTCCGTCGCGCGCGCCGACTTCGTGGATCCGCACCCGCGCCGGCAGGCCCTCGGCCGGTACGGTCATGGGCAGTCCCTCGGTGCTCATCCGGCCGCCTCCTCGAGTGGTGCGATGACGGCCAGCACCTGGTCCATGGCGACCGTGCTGCCCGGGGTCACGTCCAGTTCGGCGACCGTGCCGGCGTGCGGGGCGGAGATGACGTGTTCCATCTTCATCGCCTCCACCACCAGCAGGCTCTGCCCGGCGGTCACCTCGTCGCCGACGGCCACCTTGACCACCGTGACCGTGCCCGGCATGGGCGCGGTGAGGGAGTCGGCGCCCGCGTGGGCCGCGCGGTTCAGGGACGCGGCGACCGGGTCGTGGTCGCGCACCTGCCAGGCGTCACCGTCCCGGCCGAGCCAGTCGCCGGCGCGGCGGAAGGTGTGCCGGACGCCGTCCAGGGTGACGCTCACCCGGTCACCGGTGACGGTGTGGGCGCCCCGGGGGGAGTAGGCGACGGGTTCGCGCACCCGCAGGTGGAAGACGGGCGGCTTCGGGGTGCCGCCGAGCCGCCAGCCGTTCGGCACCGAGAACGGGTCGGTCCAGCCCTCCGAGCGCGGCTTCAGCGCCTCCAGCCGTACGGCCGCCGCCGCCTCGTACACCTCCTCGGGCACCTCGGCGGGGACCAGGTCGTCCACCACCCGCTCCACCAGCCCCGTGTCCAGGTCCCCCGCGACCACCGCCGGGTGGGCCAGCAGCCGGCGCAGGAACCCGGCGTTGGTCTGCACGCCCAGCGTGACCGTCCGCTCCAGGGCCGCCCGGAGCCTGCGCAGCGCGGTCGCGCGGTCGGGGCCGTAGGCGATCACCTTGGACAGCATCGGGTCGTACAGGCTGCCCACCTCGGTGCCCTCGCTCAGCCCGGAGTCGGTGCGCACCCCGTCGCCCTCGGGCTCGTCCAGCAGCAGGACCGTGCCGCCGGAGGGCAGGAAGCCGCGCGCGGGGTCCTCGGCGCAGATCCGGGCCTCCACCGCGTGCCCGGTGAGCGTGATGTCCGACTGGGCGAAGGGCAGCCGTTCGCCGGCCGCGACCCGCAGCTGCCACTCCACCAGGTCCAGACCGGTCACCAGTTCGGTGACCGGGTGCTCCACCTGGAGGCGGGTGTTCATCTCCATGAAGTAGTACTGCGACGGGTCGCCGCCTGGGACGATGAACTCCACCGTGCCCGCGCCCCGGTACCCGCACGAGCGGGCCGCCTGCACGGCCGCCTCGCCCATCGCGGCCCGGGTCGCCTCGTCGAGGAGCACGCTCGGCGCCTCCTCGACGACCTTCTGGTGGCGCCGCTGGAGGGAGCACTCGCGCTCGCCGAGGTGCAGCACGTTCCCGTGGCCGTCGGCCAGCACCTGGATCTCGATGTGCCGGGGCCGGTCGATCCACCGCTCCACCAGCAGCGTGTCGTCGCCGAAGGAGGTGCGGGCCTCCCGGCGGGCGGCGGCGATCTCCTCGTCCAGCACGGTCAGGTCCCGCACCAGGCGCATGCCCTTGCCGCCACCGCCGGCCGACGGCTTCAGCAGCACGGGCGCGCCCAGGGCGCGGGCCGCCTCGGCCAGCTCCGGGTCGCGTCCGCCGGGCACCACCGGCACCCCGGCCGCCTCGACCGTCTCCTTGGCCCGGATCTTGTCGCCCATCAGCGCGATCGCGTCCGCCGGCGGGCCGATGAAGACCAGCCCGGCCTCCTCGCACGCCCGCGCGAAGGCCGCGTTCTCGGCGAGGAAGCCGTACCCGGGGTGGACGGCCTGGGCGCCGGTGCGGGCGGCGGCCTCCAGCAGCCGCTCCACCGACAGATAGCTCTCGGCGGCCGGCGCCGGACCGATCCGGACCGCCGTGTCGGCCTCCCGTACGTGCCGCGCGTCGGCGTCGGCGTCGGAGAAGACCGCCACCGAGCGCACGCCCAGGGCGCGCAGCGTACGGATCACGCGTACGGCGATCTCGCCCCGGTTGGCCACCAGCACTGTGTCGAACACGGTTCCCCTCCTCACATCCGGAAGACGCCGAACTGGGGGTCTCCCAGAGGCGCGTTGGCGCAGGCCGTCAGGGCCAGACCGAGGACCTGACGGGTGTCCAGCGGGTCGATCACGCCGTCGTCCCAGAGCCGGGCGGTGGCGTAGTAGGCGTTGCCCTGGCGCTCGTACTGGGCGCGGATGGGCGCCTTGAACGCCTCTTCTTCCTCGGCGGGCCACTCCTCGCCGCGTCCCTCCAGCTGGTCCCGCTTGACGGTCGCCAGCACGGACGCGGCCTGCTCGCCGCCCATCACGGAGATCTTGGCGTTGGGCCACATCCACAGGAAGCGGGGGGAGTAGGCCCGGCCGCACATCGAGTAGTTGCCCGCGCCGTAGGAGCCGCCGACCACCACCGTCAGCTTGGGCACGCGGGTGCAGGCCACCGCCGTGACCATCTTGGCGCCGTGCTTGGCGATGCCCCCCGCCTCGTAGTCCCTGCCCACCATGAAGCCCGAGATGTTCTGGAGGAACACCAGCGGGATGCCGCGCTGGTCGCACAGCTCGATGAAGTGGGCGCCCTTCTGGGCGGACTCGGAGAACAGGATGCCGTTGTTGGCGACGATCCCCACCGGGTGGCCGTGGATCCGCGCGAACCCGGTGACCAGGGTCTGCCCGAACTCCGCCTTGAACTCGGCGAACCGGGAGCCGTCGACCACGCGCGCGATGATCTCGCGGACGTCGTAGGGGGTACGGGAGTCGACCGGGACGGCGCCGTAGAGCCCGTAGGGGTCCACCTTGGGTTCGACGGACGGCCGGACCTCCCAGGGCAGGGGCCCCCGGGCGGGGAGCGTGGCCACGATGTCCCGGACGATCCTCAGCGCGTGCGCGTCGTCCTCGGCGAGGTGGTCGGTGACGCCGGAGATCCGGGAGTGCACCTCGCCGCCGCCCAGCTCCTCGGCGGTGACGACCTCGCCGGTGGCCGCCTTCACCAGGGGCGGCCCGCCGAGGAAGATCGTGCCCTGGTTCCGCACGATCACGGCCTCGTCGCTCATCGCCGGGACGTACGCCCCGCCCGCCGTGCAGGAGCCCATGACGGCCGCGATCTGCGGGATGCCCGCGCCGGACATGCGGGCCTGGTTGTAGAAGATCCGGCCGAAGTGGTCCCGGTCGGGGAAGACCTCGTCCTGCATCGGCAGGAAGGCCCCGCCGGAGTCGACCAGATAGACGCACGGCAGCCGGTTGTCCAGGGCCACCTCCTGCGCGCGCAGGTGTTTCTTGACCGTCATCGGGTAGTACGTGCCGCCCTTGACCGTGGCGTCGTTCGCCACGATCACGCACTCGCGGCCGCTGACCCGCCCGATGCCGGCGATCACGCCGGCGGCCGGGGCCTGCCCGTCGTACATCCCGTCGGCCGCGAGCGGCGCCAGCTCCAGGAAGGGCGAGCCCGGGTCGAGCAGTGTGTCCACCCTGTCCCTGGGCAGCAGCTTGCCGCGCGCGGTGTGCCGCGCCCGGGCCTTCTCGCCGCCGCCGAGGGCCGCCGCGGCGAGCTTGCCGCGCAGCTCCTCCACGAGCTGGAGATGGGCCCTCTCATTGGCCCGCCAGCCCTCCGACGCGGGATCGGCCGCGCTGTGAAGCTCCGGTGCCTCCTGCATCCTGCGGTCCCCTCACCGGTGTCCGAACCTGTTAATGAGCGTTAACCATTTCCCTCAGGTTAACGACCGCTAACGTCGCTGTCTAGAATTGTCGGCATGGCCAGCAGAACCGACGCCCCCACCCGCCGTGAGCAGATCCTCAAGGAGGCCGCCCGGCTCTTCGCCGAACGCGGCTTCCACGGCGTCGGTGTCGACGAGATAGGCGCCGCCGTCGGCATCAGCGGCCCCGGCCTGTACCGGCACTTCCCGGGCAAGGACGCCATGCTGGCCGAGCTGCTGGTCGGCATCAGCGGACAGCTGCTCACCGGTGCCCGGCGCCGGCTGGCGGAGGCCGACGGGACCCCCGCGACCCGGGTGCTGGACTCCCTGATCGAGGGCCACATCGACTTCGCCCTGGACGACCGCCCGCTGATCACCCTGCACGACCGCGAGCTGGACCGGCTGCGCGACAGCGACCGCAAGCTGGTGCGCCAGTTCCAGCGGCAGTACGTGGAGCTGTGGGTGCAGGTGGTCCGCGAGGTCTACCCGGGCCTGACCGAACCGGCCGCCCGCTCGGCCGTCCACTCCGTCTTCGGCCTGCTGAACTCCACCCCCCACCTCGGCCGCGCCGGCACGCTCCCCGGCCGGGGGACGACGGCGGACCTGCTGCACCGGATGGCGCGGGGGGCGTTCGAGGCGGCGGGGCGGGAGTAGCCGCCGTACGGCTGCCTCCCCTGAGGGGCCCTCGGCCGTTCGGAGATCGTCCGCCGGGCCTCGTGGGGTGGTGCGGGCGGATGGGGCGGTCCCGGGGGAGATGTGTGGCCGCGGGGCTGCCATCGCCGCCCGACGGGGAGTTTCGCGGAGCCTGTCCGGGGCTGCCCGGGTGGGCGCCGCAGGCCGTCCCTGCTCGCTGTCTGCGGCCCCCGGTGGACTGCCTGTCGCCTGCCGTCCTTGTCCTGCGCCCGCGGCGCCGAGTACTCGAAGGACGCCGCCTGTCGGCTGTGCCCCTGCCGGGCCTCGGGGCCCTCGTCGCGGGCGTGACGAGTATTACGGCGCAACCCCCCTGGACGGGCTTCCGTACTCGCCGGTACGGTGAGTGAGCAAGCGCTTAGACATGCTCGAAGTCATGCCGAGGTACGTGGAGGTGGCGGCGTGCGCCGTACGGTGTTCAACGAGGATCACGAGGCGTTCCGGGAGACCCTTCGCGCCTTCATCGAGGCCGAGGTCGTCCCGGTCTACGACGAGTGGTTCGCCGCCGGCCAGGCGCCGCGCGACTTCTACTACAAGCTCGGCGAGCTGGGCATCTTCGGCATCAGCGTGCCCGAGGAGTTCGGCGGCGCGGGCCTGGAGACCCACAAGTTCGAGGCCGTCCTCTACGAGGAGACCGCGCGCGCGGGCGTGCAGTTCGGCGGCTCCGGCGTGCACGTGCTGCTCGCCCTGCCCTACATCAAGATGCTCGCCACCGAGGACCAGAAGAAGCGCTACCTGCCGAAGTTCGTCACCGGCGAGGAGATGTGGGCCATCGCGATGACGGAGCCGGGCACCGGTTCCGACCTCGCGGGCATGAAGACCACCGCCAAGCTGAGCGAGGACGGCACGCACTACGTCCTCAACGGCGCAAAGACCTTCATCACCGGCGGCGTCCACGCCGACAAGGTGATCGTCTGCGCCCGCACCTCCGCGCCCACCGCCGAGGACCGCCGCCACGGCATCTCCCTGTTCGCCGTGGACACCAAGTCCGAGGGCTACTCCATCGGCCGCAAGCTGGACAAGCTGGGCCTGCGCACCTCCGACACCGCCGAGCTGGCCTTCGTGGACGTCAAGGTGCCCGTCGAGGACCTGCTCGGCGAGGAGAACAAGGGCTTCTACTACCTCGGCCACAACCTGGCCTCCGAGCGCTGGGGCATCGCCTTCGGCGCCTACGCCCAGGCCAAGGCCGCCGTCCGGTTCGCCAAGCAGTACGTGCAGGAGCGCACCGTCTTCGGCAAGCCGGTCGCGCACTTCCAGAACACCAAGTTCGAGCTGGCCGCCTGCCAGGCCGAGGTGGACGCCGCCGAGGCCGTCGCCGACCGCGCGCTGGAGGCGCTGGACGCCGGCGAGCTGACCCCCGCCGAGGCCGCCTCCGCCAAGCTGTTCTGCACCGAGGTCGCGCACCGCGTCATCGACCGCTGCCTCCAGCTGCACGGCGGCTACGGCTACATGAACGAGTACCCGATCGCCCGCCTGTACGCGGACAACCGCGTCAACCGCATCTACGGCGGCACCAGCGAGATCATGAAGACGATCATCGCCAAGGACATGGGTCTCTGAGGACGCCCGGCCCCGGGCGGTATACCTGCACGCCATGAGCAAGGCACTCCAGGACCTCCTCGATCTGCTCCACCTGGAGCGGATCGAGGAGGACATCTTCCGCGGCGAGTCCCGCCCCGCCGTCGTCCCGCGCGTCTTCGGCGGGCAGGTCGCGGCGCAGGCGCTGGTCGCCGCCGGGCGCACGGTCCCCGCCGACCGGCCCGCCCACTCCCTGCACGCGTACTTCCTGCGCCCCGGCGACCCGGGCGCGCCGATCGTCTACACCGTGGACCGCATCCGCGACGGCCGGTCCTTCACCACCCGCCGCGTGGTCGCCGTCCAGCACGGCAGGCCGGTCTTCCACCTCTCCGCGTCCTTCCAGACGTACGAGGACGGCCTGGAGCACCAGGCGCCCATGCCCGCCGCGCCCGACCCGGCCACCCTGCCCACCTCCCAGGAGCGGCTGGGCGGCTACGCCCACCTCGCCCCCGAGGTCGTAGAGAGGTTCCTCCGGGCCCGCGAGGCGGTCGACCTCAGATACGTGGACGAGCCGCCGTACGGGCGCTACGGCGAGCCGCGCGAGCCGCACTCCCAGGTGTGGTTCCGCGTCAACGGCAAGCTGGACGGCGACGACCCGTTGCAGCACGTCGTCCTCGCCACCTACGTCTCCGACATGACCCTGCTCGACTCCGTGCTGCTCGCCCACGGGCGCGGCGGCTGGGCCGTCGGTGACGTCGTCGGGGCGTCCCTGGACCACGCGATGTGGTTCCACCGGCCCTTCCGGGCGGACGAATGGCTGCTGTACGACCAGGAGTCACCGACGTCGTCCGGCGGCCGCGGCCTCGGTCAGGCCCGCATATACACGCAGGACGGACGGCTCGCCATCACCGTCATCCAGGAGGGCGTGGTCCGCGTTCCGAGACAGCCGTGACTAATGTGCTTCTCGAGATGACTTGTGACGTATGTCCGATTAGGCTCTCTGGGTGAAGGGCCGCAGCGAACGCCATTTCGTTCATTCTCTGCTGCGGTGACACCTGAAGACCGCGCCGCATCTTCCTCATCATCCGCGGCGACGGCCATCCACCTCGCGCTTCCCTCCGGGGGACCGCGAGAGACGATGGAGATGGAAGGTATTCCCATGCGATCACAGCGCACGAGGCGTCTTGTCGCGTTGTCCGCCTCCGGTCTGCTGCTGGCGGGCGGAGCCGCGTTCGGCACGGCCGCGACGGCCTCCGCCTCGGACTACGGCAGCGACAGTTCCTACAGCCGTTACGACGATGACCACGGCGGCGGCTGGTGGGACGACGATGACGACGACTACGGCCGCGGCGACCACGGCGGTGGCTACGGCGACCACGACGGTGGCTACGGCGGCGACCACGGCGGCTACGGCGGTGGTGACCACGGTGGTGGCGGCGGTCACGGCGACGGTGGCGGTCACGGCGGTGGCGGCGGCCACGGCGGCGGTGGCGGTGGCCACGGCGGCGGCGGTGGCGGCGGCCACGGAGGCGGTGGTGGCGGTCACTGATCCGGTCTGACAACCGAACACCGAGTGCGGCCCCGTCAGCGGGGCCGCGCGTCGTTTCCGCGACCGGAGTCGACCAGGCGACCGGGGTTGACGAGCCGTCAGGCCAGTCCCGCTCCGGCCAGCAGATACGCCGTCATCGGGTCGTAGTAACGGGGGCTGACCACATGGTCGTCCAGCGGGACCACCACCTGCACGGTGCCCTCCGACTCGGCGAGGAAGAGTGCCGGGTCGTTGCAGTCGGCGTACCCGACGGAGTCCACGCCGTGCTGCCCCGCGTACCCCGCCCAGCCGTGGTCGGCCACCACCAGGTCGGGCAGCGGACGCCCCGCCCGCTCGAGTCCGGTCAGGATGGCCCGCATCGGCTGCCCGGAGTGGGTGTGCCACAGCGTCGCCCCGTGCTCCAGCACGGCCACGTCCGCGAACTGCATGACGTACCCCTCGTCCGTGCTCAGCCCGTCCGGGATGACCACGATCTCGCAGCCCGCGGCGCGCAGCGCGGCGGCCGTGGCCCGGTGCACGTCCAGCAGCCCGCCCGGGTGCCCGGTCGCGAACAGCACCCGCTGGCGTCCCTCGGCCGCCTTGCGCAGCCGCGCCGCCATCCGGTCCAGCGCGTCCACGGTCAGTTCGGGGTCGATGGTGTCCTGCCCGAACCGGTACTCCGGGTCGTCGTTGACACCGACCCGCTCGGCCATCACCGCGAGCACGTCCTGCTCGTCCGTCCAGCGGTCGCCCAGCTCCAGGCCGAGCCAGAAGTCGCGGACACCGTTGGCGAGCTGACGGTAGTGGGAGAGGTTGTTCTCGCGGGGCGTGGCGACGTCCCCCGCGATGCGGGTGCGCACCAGATGGTCGACGAGCTGGGCGCGGCTGGGTGTCCCGGATATCGGCATGGCTCCCATTGTGGGGCAGCGCACGGCGCCGGTCCCGGAGATATCGGCCGCTGGGACGGGGGTCACGCACCGGGACGGTCAGCCCCGGCGCAGGGCGAACCACAGCTCCATGCGCACGTCCGGGTCGTCCAGGTCGGTGTCCAGCAGGGCCGCGCAGCGGGCGACGCGCTGCCGCACGGTGTTGCGGTGCACGCCCAGCGCCACCGCCGTACGGTCCCAACTGCCGTGCAGCGACAGCCAGGCGCGCAGGGTCTCGGCGAGCGCGGGCTGCCCGGCGAGGGGGGCGAGCAGGGTACGGGCGTGCGTCTCGGCGTCCGCCGCCGGCACCAGGTCCGCGAGCGCCGGCCGGGCGGCGTGCCGCAGCAGCGGGACGCGGGTGGCGCGGGCCCGGGCCAGGGCGCGGGCGGCCTGGGTGTCGGCGGCCGGCCACTCCCGGGGTTCGGCCGGGGCGCTCACCCCGAGGGTCCAGCCGGGCTGCGGCTGCGGTACCCGGTCGGCGGGCACCAGCACCCGTACGGTCTCGCCGGCGAGGTCGACCAGCGGCGAGCCCAGGGCGGCGCCCAGCGCGGAGGCGGCGACCGGGTCCGGGGCCTGGGCCTCCGGCCGGGCGTGCACGACGAGCCGGCGGCCGGCGCCGAGCAGCGGGGCCACCTCCTCGGGCGGGGCGCCGAGCAGCAGCCGCACCAGCGCGGAGGACCGGGCCGCGCCGGCCCCGCTGTGGTGCTCCCCGGTCAGCAGCGCCAGCAGGACGGCGGCCACCGAGGCGATGGTGTGGTCCCCGGCCTCCCGCCGCCGGCCGGCCACCCCGAGCACGAACCCCTCCCCGGCCCCGAGCGCGTAGACCGCGAGGTGCACACCGCCGTGGGTGTCGGTGGCGGAGGCGGGGTGCGCGGGGGCCTTCGCCGGGTGGGAGGCCGGTCTGACCACGCCGGCCAGCCCGGCCAGGGCCGCCCGGACCTCCGGCGGTGTCTCCCGCCCCGCCCCCGCGACCTCCGTGCCGTCCGGGCCGTAGAGGACCGCCCGGCCGGACAGGTGCTGGGACAGCCGGCGCAGGACCGAGGGGATGGGGTCGGGGCGGGCGGCGGCCGCCGCGAGGCTCTGCTGGGCCTCGGTGACGCGGCGCAGCTCGGCCAGCCGGGCCTGTGCCATCAGCTGCCAGACCGCGCGGGCCACGGCGGAGAACGTGGTGTGCGGCGGGACCTCCAGCAGCGGCAGGCCCTGCTGCTCGCAGGCGGCGACCAGGGCGGGCGGGACCGTGTCGTGCACGGGGGCCACCCCGAAGCCGAGCGCCGCGCCGCCGCCCGCCACGATCCGGGAGACGTAGCCGGCGAAGTAGCCCTCCGGTTCCGCCTCCTTCGGGACGTGCACCCCGGCGGTGAGCAGCAGCTCGCCGCCCAGCAGGTAGGGGGAGGGGTCGGTCATCTCCGAGGTGTGCGCGCCGTGGATCACGGTCCCGGGGTCCGCGGGCCCGGCGATCTGCCGCAGGGCGAGGTCCTCCCGGGCCAGCAGCGCCTGGAGCGGCACCGGCGGGGTCGGCGGGACGGCGGGGGCCGGGGTGATCGTCTCGGGCATGGTGTGCGTACCTTCCATCCCGCCCCGTTCCTCTGTATGAAACGTACACTTCGCAGTCGCTTTCCGGCCACCTACTGTCAGGTGAGCACGGCAGCCGCGGGTACGGGCGGATGTCCCCGCGAGCCGCTGCCGACACCGAAGGATCTGCACGACACGCCACCGGACAGTGCGCGAAGGAGGGCCGCCCCATGGCCGTCGACTACACAGTGATCGTCGTCTATCTCGCCGGCATGCTGGCGATGGGCTGGTGGGGCATGCGCCGCGCCAAGTCCAAGAGCGAGTTCCTGGTGGCGGGCCGCCGCCTGGGCCCGGCCATGTACTCCGGCACCATGGCGGCGATCGTGCTCGGCGGCGCGTCCACCATCGGCGGCGTGGGGCTGGGCTACCAGTACGGCCTGTCCGGCGCCTGGATGGTCTTCACCATCGGCCTCGGACTCCTCGCCCTGTCCGTGTTCTTCTCCGCGCGCATCGCCCGCCTGAAGGTCTACACCGTCTCCGAGATGCTGGACCTGCGCTACGGCGGACGGGCGGGCGTGATCTCCGGCGTGGTCATGTGGGCGTACACCCTGATGCTCGCGGTGACCTCCACCATCGCCTACGCCACCATCTTCGACGTGCTGTTCGACGTGAACCGCACGGTCGCGATCGTCCTCGGCGGCGCGATCGTCGTGGCGTACTCCACCCTCGGCGGGATGTGGTCCATCACCCTGACCGACATGGTGCAGTTCGTCGTCAAGACGATCGGCGTGCTGCTCCTGCTGCTGCCCGTCGCGGTGGTCAAGGCGGGCGGCTTCGCCGAGATGAAGGCCGAGCTGCCGACCTCCTACTTCGACCCGCTGGGCGTCGGCGGCGAGACCATCTTCACGTACGTGCTGATCTACACGTTCGGCATGCTGATCGGCCAGGACATCTGGCAGCGCGTGTTCACCGCCCGCAGCGACCGCACCGCCCGCTGGGGCGGCACGGTGGCCGGGACCTACTGTCTGGCCTACGCCCTCGCCGGCGCGGTGATCGGCACCGCCGCCAAGGTGCTCTACCCGGACCTGGGCAGCCCCGACGACGCCTTCGCCACCATCGTCAAGGACGAACTCCCCGTCGGCGTGCGCGGCCTGGTGCTGGCCGCCGCCCTGGCCGCCGTGATGTCGACCTCCTCCGGCGCCCTGATCGCCTGCGCCACGGTCGCCAACAACGACATCTGGTCCCGGCTGCGCGGCCTCGCCAAGCGCTCCGGGGACCAGGAGGAGCACGACGAGGTCGCCGGCAACCGCGCCTTCATCCTCGTCATGGGCCTCGCCGTCATCGGCACCGCCATCGCGCTGAACGACGTGGTCGAGGCGCTCACCGTGGCCTACAACCTGCTCGTCGGCGGCCTGCTGGTGCCCATCCTCGGCGGCCTGCTGTGGAAGCGCGGCACCGCCCAGGGGGCGCTGGCCTCCGTCGCCGTCGGCGGCCTGTCCGTCATCGGCCTGATGGCCGGCTACGGCATCCTCGCCAACGAACCCGTCTACTACGGCCTGCTGGCCTCCCTCGCGGCCTACGTCGCCGTCTCCCTGGCCACCCGGCCCACCGACGAGGCCGTCCTCGCCGTCTGGCGCGAGCGGCTCGCCGGGCGGCCCTCCGAACTGTCGTCCGAAACGGTCCCGGCTCACCAGTAGAGTCATGGGAAAGCAGTACATGCGCGATGAAGCGCAAGAAAGAAGGCATTTCAGTATGAGCAGCAACGAGACGCCCCGCGGCCCCGTCGACTCCTCCCGCATCCCGCGGTACGCCGGCCCCGCGACCTTCGCCCGGCTGCCCCGCCTGGACGAGGTCGGCACCGCCGATGTCGCCGTGGTGGGCGTGCCGTTCGACTCCGGTGTCTCGTACCGGCCCGGCGCCCGCTTCGGCGGCAACGCCATCCGCGAGGCGTCCCGGCTGCTGCGCCCGTACAACCCGGCGCAGGACGCCTCCCCGTTCGCCCTGGCGCAGGTCGCCGACGGCGGCGACATCGCGGTGAACCCGTTCAACATCAACGAGGCCGTGGAGACTATCGAGGCCGCCGCCGACGACCTGCTCGGCACCGGCGCCCGCCTGATGACCCTCGGCGGCGACCACACCATCGCGCTGCCGCTGCTGCGCTCGGTGGCGAAGAAGCACGGCCCGGTGGCCCTGCTGCACTTCGACGCCCACCTGGACACCTGGGACACCTACTTCGGCGCCGAGTACACCCACGGCACCCCGTTCCGGCGCGCGGTGGAGGAGGGCATCCTCGACACCTCGGCCCTCTCCCACGTCGGCACCCGCGGCCCGCTGTACGGCAAGCAGGACCTCACCGACGACGAGAAGATGGGCTTCGGCATCGTCACCTCGGCGGACGTCTACCGCCGGGGCGCCGACGAGATCGCCGACCAGCTGCGCCAGCGCATCGGCGACCGGCCGCTGTACATCTCCATCGACATCGACTGCCTGGACCCGGCGCACGCGCCCGGCACCGGCACCCCCGAGGCGGGCGGCATGACCTCCCGCGAGCTGCTGGAGATCCTGCGCGGCCTGGCGTCGTGCAACCTGGTCTCGGCGGACGTGGTCGAGGTCGCCCCGGCGTACGACCACGCCGAGATCACCTCGGTCGCGGCCTCCCACACCGCCTACGAACTGACCACGATCATGAGCCGCCAGATCGCCGCGGCCCGGAAGGACGCTGAAGCGAAGTGACCCACGACCACGACCTGGTACTCCGCCCGACGCCGGCGCAGATCACCGCCGCCCTGAACCCGCCCCCGGGGCGCAACGGCGGAGACCTGGTCGTGGAGACGCTGGCCGGGCTCGGCGCGACGACCGTCTTCGGTCTGCCCGGCCAGCACGCCCTCGGCATGTTCGACGCGCTGCGCCGTTCCTCGCTGCGCTACGTCGGCCTGCGGGTGGAGAACAACGCGGGCTTCGCGGCCGACGCGTACGGCAGGGTCACGGGCGAGGCGGCCCCGCTGCTGCTCTCGACGGGGCCGGGGGCGCTGATGTCGCTGGCCGCGCTCCAGGAGGCGGCGGCGGCCAGCGCGCCGGTGCTGGGGATCGGCAGCCAGATCCCGGTCGCGGGCCTGGGCGGGGCCCGCAAGGGCTACCTCCATGAACTCCCCGACCAGCCGGCGTCGTTCCGGGACGTGGTGAAGTCGGTTCACACGGTCCGCAGCCAGTCCCAGATCCCGTCGGCGATCGCGGCGGCCTGGAAGTCGGCGCTGACGGCACCGCACGGCCCGGTGTGGGTGGAGATCCCGCAGGACGTGCTGCTGGCGGAGACCTCCCTGCCGGTGGTGACGGCGCCGGACGCCACCCCGGACGACCTGCCCCCGCGCCCCGAACTGACCGCGCTGGCAGCGCACTTGCTGTCCCACGCCGAGCGCCCGGTGATCATCGCGGGCGGCGGGGTCGTACGGTCGGACGCCTCGGGGAAGCTGCGGCTGCTGGCGGAGAGGCTGAACGCGCCGGTGGTGACGACGTTCGGCGGCAAGGGCGCGTTCCCCTGGAACCACCCGCTCTCCCTCCAGTCCTGGCTGGAGGACCGCCACACCACGGACTTCCTCGAGGAAGCGGACGTCCTGCTGGTGATCGGCTCCGGCCTGGGCGAACTGTCCTCGAACTACCACACGTTCAGGCCCCGGGGCCGGGTGATCCAGATCGAGGCCGACCTCGGCAAGCTGGAGTCCAACCACCCGGCCGTGGGCATCCACGCGGACGCCCGCCTGGCCCTCCAGGCCCTGCTGGAGACGGTGGAGGACCGCCCGGACGCATCGGCACGGGAGCGCGTACGCGAGCTGCTGGCAAAGGTGGCGGCCCGCATAGCCGGGCAGAACCTGACCCTGGAACAGCAGATCCTGTCGTCCGTCCGCCAGGCCCTCCCCGCCGACTCCCCGTCCTTCTGGGACATGACGATCCTGGCGTACTGGGCCTGGTCGGCGTTCGACGCGCAGGGCCCGAACCTGATGCACTCCGCCCAGGGCGCGGGCGGCCTCGGCTACGGCTTCCCGGCGGCCCTCGGCGCGGCGGCGGCCGACCCGACCCGCCCGGTCCTGGCGGTCTCCGGCGACGGCGGAGCCCTGTACTCGATCGCCGAACTGGCCACGGCCAAGCAGTACGACCTCCCCGTCACCTGGCTGATCATCGACGACGGCGGCTACGGCATCCTCCGCGAGTACATGACGGACGCCTTCGGCCAACCCACAGCCACGGAACTCCACCGCCCCGACTACGTGGCCCTGGCGGAATCCTTCGGCGTGACGGGGCTGCACACAATTCCGGAAACCCTCCAAGACGACTTGACCAGGGCCCTGAACACCCCGGGCCCGTCGGTGGTCGTACTCCCGGCGGTACTGCGGATGTTCGCACCGACTCACTTGGGCTGAGCGAGGGGCAGCAGCAGCTCGGCCCAGACCGCCTTCCCGATGCCGTGCCGCCGGGGGCAGCAGCCCCACCGGTGCGCGAGGGCTTGGACGATGGAGAGCCCACGGCCCTGTTCGTCGTCGGCCGCCGCCTTCTGCGGCAGCGGCCGGGAGTGGTTGGCGTCGGCGACCTCCACGCGCAGCCGGCCGTCGTACCGGGCGATGCGCACGCCGATCTCCCGGCCGGCCGGCCTCCGGGCGTGCCGGACGGCGTTGCTCATCAGTTCCGCGAGCAACAGCTCAGCGTTGTCGGCGACTTCGCCGTCGATCTTCCATTCAGTGAGCTGCGCGCGGAGTAAGGCACGGGCGCGTCCGGCACTGCGCGGGCCGTGGGGCAGGCGCCATTGGACTTCCGTCATGCCGGGGCATCCGGGCGATCGTTGGGTGCCGTTGTCTGGCACGGGGGGCCTCCGAGGTGATCAGGCCACAGGCGAGGATGGGCTACATCTCTAGAGATGTGAGAAGTAAAGCGTTGGCGGAGGCTCGCCGCAATACATCTCTAGAGAAGTGACGCTGGATGGCTGAATGCGGACGCCGTCTGACTGGGGCTGAGAGACCTCTGACGCCTAGGATGTCTAGAGATGATCGGAGGAGAGGTCTGGATGAGCGGCCGGGAGGCGGGGCGGCAGCCCAAGTACCAGCGGATCGCGGCGGAGCTTCGCGCGGCGGTGGAGGCCGGCCGGTACGGGCCGGGGGACCGGTTGCCCGGTGAGAACGACCTGATGGCCGAGCACGGTGTCGCCCGCATGACGGCACGGCAGGCGCTGGGCGTGCTCCAGGCGGAGGGTATCGCGGAGGCCCGCAAGGGCGCCGGGGTGTTCGTCCGCGACTTCAGGCCCATCCGCCGCCGGGGCATCGAGCGGCTCGCGCGGGAGCGGTGGGGTGAGGGGCGTTCGATCTGGTCCGCCGATATCGGGGACCGGGAACTGGTGGTCGACTCCGTCGAGGTGGCCGAGGAAGCGGCGCCCGCTGCCGTCGCGGCGGTGCTGGGGCTCGGCGAGGGCGCGGACGTCTGTGTCCGGCGGCGGCGGTTCGTGCTCGACGGCAAGCCGGTGCTGCTGTCCACGTCCTATCTGTCGGCCGCCCTTGTCGCGGGTACGGCGGTCACTCGGCCGGATACCGGGCCGGGTGGCACGTATGCGCGGCTCGCGGAGTTGGGGCGCGGGCCCGTGCGGTTCCGGGAGGAGGTCCGGTCGCGGATGCCGGGTGCGGAGGAGGCCGAGCGGCTGGCGTTGCCGGCGGGTGTGCCGGTCGTGTTGGTCGCGCGTACGGCCTTCGACGCCGAAGGGCTCGCGGTCGAGGTCAATGAGATGGTGCTGGACTCGTCGGCCTATGTGCTGGAGTACGACTTCGAGGCCTGAGGGGGCAGCTGCCTCCTCGGGCCTCGGAGTCGGTGCGCGGACGGCGTGGGTCAGCAGCCGCCCGGGCCCACGCCGTCGATGCGGCCGCCGAAGTCGCTCAGGTAGCGGGAGCGCCAGTCGCCGTTGAAGACGTCCCGCTTCTCCACCGGGCCCCAGTTGATGAAACACGCGCGGGTGGAGGAGACGAACGAGCCCACGTGGTCGTGGAGGAATGACGGCATGTCGCGGTAGCCGCTGCGGGACGTCCACTCCCAGGAGGAGCCGCCGAAGTTCTCACCGCTCCAGAAGCAGACGGAGCCGTCGTGGCAGGCGGGCGGGGCGGCCTTGGCCGTCGCGGTCTGGGCGGGCAGGAGTACGGCGGTCAGGGCGAGGGCGGCGGCCAGCGTCCAGGAGCGGAGCTGCTTCATGGGGCTCTCCAGGCAGGGGAGTTGGGGTGGCCGGCAGGACGGTGCGCCGGGCATCGTCATGGTGAGGGCAGGCTTTCCTGACACGCCCGGCGGTCACGGCCCCTTCCCCGATGTGGGGGAAGAAGTGGGACTAGTAGGACCAAAACGGTAAGGAACCCCGCTCTTCCGAACGTACGTGCAACCGTCGGCAGTTCTGGCGAGTCCACTAGGGCGGCGCACAAGTGCGCTCAAGGGCGTTCAGGGGGACGCCCGGACCTTCAAGGGGACTTTTTCCATGACTCACCGGACCACCGGCCGGGCCGGCGCGCTCGCGGCCGTCGTCAGTGCCGCGCTGCTCATACCCGCCGTCACCGCCGCCACCCCGGCCGCCGCGGCCACGCCCACCGTGACCTGCACGTCGGCCAAGGCGGGCCTCGCCGCCAAGCTGAAGAAGGACATCACGGCCGCCCTGTCGGGCCGCAAGGGCACCGTCGCCGTCGGCCTCTACGACCGCAGCACCAAGACCACCTGCACCCTGCGGGCCACCAGCGCCTACGACTCGGCCAGCACCGTCAAGGTCACCGTGCTCGCCACGCTGCTGTGGGACGCCAAGAAGCACAACCGGTACCTGACGAGCACCGAGCAGTCGCTCGCCAAGGCCATGATCACCAAGTCCGACAACAACGCGACCAGCAAGCTCTGGAAGCAGCTCGGCATGACGAAGATCAAGGGCTTCCTGAAGGCCGCCGGCATGACCAAGACCGTGCCGGGCACGGGCGGTTACTGGGGCCTGACCCAGGAGAACGTCAACGACGAGCAGAAGCTGCTCCAGCTCATCACCGCCAAGAACAGCGTGCTGAGCGACAACTCCCGCGACTACATCCAGAAGCTGATGGGGCAGGTCGTCTCCTCGCAGCGCTGGGGCACCCCGGCCGGCGCGCCGTCCTCCGTCTCCGTGCACGTCAAGAACGGCTGGCTGCAGCGCTCCACGCACGGCTGGCGCGTGCACAGCCTGGGCACCTTCAAGGGCGCCGGCCACGACTACATGATCACCGTGCTGACGCAGGACAACAGCACGATGAACTACGGCGTGACCACCATCCAGAACGTCGCCAAGGCCATCCACAAGGACCTGGTGCCGACCAAGGCCGGGGTCACCCGTTTCACGCCGACCAGCCAGCCGCGCGAGGCGTTCGTCGCCGTCCCGCCGCAGGGCTGACCCTTCACGAGGCGGCTTCCCGCACGTCACCGGCCGGCCCTACGGTGACGGCCATGCGCCTGAGAACCGTATTCGCCGGCCTCGCCGCCGGCCTGGCGACGGTCACCTCCCTGACCGCCGCCGGGCCCGCCGCCGCCCACACGCCGGACCGCCACGCCTGTTCGCCGTACGTCGTCCTCGACCGCTTCTCCGACGTGCTCGACAAGACGACGTACGAAGGCACGTACACCGGCAACCTCTCCGCCCTCGCCGTGGACCGGGACGGCTCGCTCGCGGCCCTCGGGGACCGTTCGTCGCTGTTCCGGCTGGACGCCCGTACCCTCCGGCCCAAGGGAGTCGTCCGCCTCGCCGACGAGAAGGGCGCCGACCTCGACTCCGAGGGCCTGGTCGTCGACCGCGACGGCACCCGGCTGGTCTCCTCCGAGACCGAGCCGTCCGTCCGCCGCTACGGCCCCGACGGCCGCCTCCTCGACCGGCTCCCGGTGCCCGCCGCCCTCCGGGTCGCCCCGGCCGGCCGGGCCACCGCCAACCAGACCTTCGAGGGCCTGACCCTGCTGCCCGGCGGCCGCACCCTGCTGGCCTCCATGGAGTACGCGACGGCCGGCGACACCGCCGGGATCGTCCGCTTCCAGACCTGGCGGCGCCACCGGGACCGCTTCGCGCCCGCCGCCCAGTACGCCTACCGCACCGACCCCGGCCTCGGCGTCCCCGAGGTCCAGGCCACCCCCGACGGCCGACTGCTGGTCCTGGAGCGGGGCTTCACCGCGGGCGTCGGCAACACCGTCCGCCTCTACCTCGCCGACCCCCGCCACGCCACCGACACGGCGGGCGTCGAGAACCTGACGGGCCAGAGCGGCGTCCGGCTGGTGAAGAAGACCCTGCTCGCCGACATCGCGGCCTGCCCGTCGCTCGGCGCCACGGCCAGGCAGCCCCAGCCCAACCCGCTGCTGGACAACATCGAGGGCATGACGGTCACCGGCCGCGACACCAAGGGCCGCCTGAAGGTCCTCCTGGTCAGCGACGACAACCAGAACCCGGCCCAGACGACACGGTTCTACTTCCTGCGCGTACGGACCTGAGGGCCGGCCCCGCTCCTACGGCGAGGGCCGGGCCGCGGACAGCCAGCCCGCCCAGCGCAGGCGCAGCCGGCCGTCCCGGTCCGTACGGGCCGTGAGTTCCGCCGCCTCGCAGTTGAGCCAGCGGGGCCGGTGGGCCTGCTCGAACAGGGCCCGGTCGGCGGGCGGCAGCAGGACGGTGAGGGCCTCGGTGAACAGGCCCCCGTGCCCGACCACGACGGCCGCCGAGCCCTCCGCCCGGTCGTCCGTGACGGCGCGCAGGGACGTCTCGAACCGCTCGACCGCCTCCGCGAGGCTCTCACCGCCGGGGAAGCGCGCGGTGTCCTCGCCCAGCCGCCAGGCGGCGATCACCTTCTCGTAGGCATCGCGGTCGTCGGGGCGGCCGGAGCCGTCGAGTTCGCCGACGTCGAGTTCCCTGAGCCCCTCGAGGACCCGGATGCCGGTCCCGGGCGGGGCCAGTACCTCGGCCGTGTGCCGGGCCCGGCGCAGCGGGGAGGACCACCATGCGGTGTCCGGCCCGCGGCCGGGCCGGCGCAGCAGGGGCGCGAGGGCCTCGGCCTGCCGGATCCCGCGCGACGTCAGCCGGAAGTCCGCTCGCCGGAAGGACAGGATGTGGTGGACGTTGGCCGGGTTCTCCCCGTGCCGGACCAGGAACAGGCGGATCACTTCGACCTCGTTCTTCCTTCCCGCGGCTGGTGGTGCGGCCTTCTCGGGTTGCGCGCGGTCCGCCCGGGAGCCGCCGTCCCTCCGGGCGGACCGCCACCCGCCGGCCCGGGGCGCGCCCTGGCCGGGCCCGGGGTCAGCCCAGCAGCGACAGCGCGGCGTCGTGGTCGACGCGGCCCTCGGCCTCCAGCTGGCGCACGGCGTCCTCCAGGAAGAGCACCCCGTAGAGGTAGTGCCCCTTCGCGAGGTCGACCGGGTCCAGCTGGTCGGCGGTGTCCTCACCCGTGCGCTTCTTGATGTCGGACAGCCGGCAGGCGGCCTCGGCGAGCAGGTGGAAGGCGTGTCCGAGCAGGTAGCGGCTCTCCCAGCCGGGGTCGTCCGCGGTGAGCCGCTGGAACTCGGGCAGGCCGCGCAGCAGCCCCAGCAGGCCGTGGGCCGCTGCCCGGTAGGCGGGGTAGGTGCCGCCCTCGATGGCCACCTGCCACTCCCCGGCGTCCTGGGTCAGCCGGAAGCCCTTGCGCAGACCGGCGTCCCACACCGTGAAACTGAACAGGATCTTGGACAGGTCGTAGGCGGGGTCCCAGTGCCCGAGGGTGCCGCGCGGGTCGATGATGCGGTACCCGCCCCGGCCGGCGCTCACGGCGGCGTCGTCCAGTACGAGGATGTTGCGGGTGTTGAGGTCGCCGTGGACCGGGTAGTACAGGCGGGCCGGATCGACGCCGGCCGTCAGGCCGGGCTGGTCCACCAGGGTCTGCGCCAGCCGCAGCGGGTTGCGGCAGACGACGCCGTTCACGGTGATCGTCTCCGCGTCGACCAGCGCGCCCGGCAGGTACTTCTGCAGCAGCCAGAAGCGCCGGATGAGCCGGTCGGCGTGCACCTCGGCGATGTGTCCCGGCGCCGTCTCCTCGCTGCTGCGCAGATAACCCTGCCCGACCAGGTCCGACAGGATGCGGCGCAGCTGGGGCGCGTACCGCTTCTCCACGTCCTCGCCCGCCCGCAGCGGGGCGGCGATGTCCTGGTTCGCGTAGAACGGCATGGTGTACGCCGACCAGTTGTCCCCGTGGAACTCGTCGGACAGCTCGGTGTACACCTCGCGCAGTTCGGGGATCTCCGCGCGGATCTTCTCGATCTGCCGGATCTTGACCCGGAAGGAGTCCAGGTCGTGGCCGTCGACGGCGCCCGGTATGTCGACCAGGAGCTTGACGACCTGGAAACCGCCGCCCGGCAGGGCGAGTTTGACCAGGCGGGCCGGCGAGCCGCCCTCGGTGAGCTCTTCGGTGAGGGCGCCGCCGATCCGCTCGGCCAGTTCGCCGAGCAGGGCGTCCTCCACGGCGCCCGCGTCGGGGGCCGGCGGGTTCTCGTCGTCGGGGACCGTTGCGTTCTGAACAGCCATGAGCTGCAACCTCGTTCGGTGTATGGCCCTGCGGCCGGTGGGGGTGACGGACGGACCGTCTCGGGGGAAGCGAGGGGGCGCGGGTCAGACGGCGACCGCGGTCTCCGGGCCGGCCAGGACGCCGTCGGGCAGCGCGTCGGCGTAGTGGTCGATGGCACGGTCCACCGCGTCGCGCAGCCGGGCGTCGACATCGATGCCCTTCTTCGCGGCGAAGTGGCCGGCGACCTCCTTCAGCGCCTGGAAGCCCTCGGTGGCGAAGGTGTAGTGACCGGCGATGATCGCCCGGTCGGTGTCGCTCGCCGTGGTCTGCGGGTGCATCCACTTCGCCCAGGAGCCGCTGTCGTAGGCCGCCTCGAGGAAGCGTTCGCGCTGCACCGGCAGGTTCAGCTCTTCCAGCAGGGCCAGGAAGGCGCGGGTCTCGACGACCCCGAACTCGGGCGCCACGTTGAGCGCGTCCACCCCGGCCGCGTTGAGGAAGCGCAGCTGGTCGCGGCTGAGGTAGTCGCAGTTGTGGGCCTTGAGCGCGATGCCGTGCCGCCGGGTGACGGCGACCAGGGAGCGCACCGCCGAGGCGACCGCGAACGGCGCGATGGTCAGCGCGCCGACGTTGCGCGTCTCCATCACCTTCGTGGCCGTCTGCGCGACGATGAAGGTCGGCAGCGGCAGCCCGGCGCCCTTCAGCCGCTCCAGGGCCGTGGTGACCTGCTCCTCGAACTCCTCGGGGTCGTTGGTGTCGCTGCCCTGGTCCTCGAAGCCGATCTCGAACAGGGTGGCGCGGCCCAGCGAGCGCGCGGTCTCCACGGACTGGCCGTACAGTTCCACCGCCCGGTCGATCGCGTCCTCCAGGGAGGCGACGCCGTCGAGGTCGACGGACGTGTCGACGTGCAGCAGGTCGAAGCCCTGACGGATGTCCTCGGCGTAGGACTCGGCCGCGGACTTCATCGCCTGCTCGATGGAGTAGCGCTGATGTCTCTCCTGCGGGTTCTGGTAGGGCCCGCCGTGATCCCGGCACAGCAGGATCAGGCCCTCGGGGTCCCGGGACCGGACGTACTCGGCGAACGTCTCGGTCGTCCAGCCCTCCACATAGCCGCCGCCCTGCTCGGCGGCCTCCACCTGGCGGCGGCTGGGGATCAGCATCAGGCGGCGCTTGCGCCGGTACGCCACCTGGATCGCCGCGTCCACGGCGTTCTTCGACATCGGTCCCACGCCGAGACGGGAGGGCACGGCGATGTCGGCGGAATGCGTCAAGTTGGTCACGTGTGGGTCCTCCGTGAACGGGGAGACTGTGCGGTGCCGCACAGTGCCGGTCAGGAGAAACCCTCGATGACACCTCTTTCCTGGGGACTTCGTGTTTCTTTCGTGGCCGAAACCTTCGTCCGGCCCGGCGGGGCGAGGCGGAAACGACGGGGCACGAACCGGCGCGGGGCGGCTCCCGGGGTGGGGAGTCGCCCGCGCGGTCGAGCGGCCCGGCCGCCGGACGCGCCCCGGCCGTCAGACGCGGTCGGGGCGCAGTGCCGCGGTGGGTTGCGGGGCCTGGTGCGGGGTGCGCGGGCCGCCGTCCGCCCTGGCCGTGCGCAGTACACAGGCCAGGGCGCTGTCGGCCAGACGGGCGCCCGCGTCGCTGAGGGCACCGGCCAGGGCGGCGCGGACCGGCTGTAACCGGCCGAGCAACTCCGCACCGGCGGTGGTGAGTTCCACCTCGATCCCGCGCCGGTCGGTGGCACACAGCCGGCGGGCGACCAGTTCCCGCCGCTCCAGCCGCGTGATCAGCCGGGTGGCCCCACTGTGGCTGAGACGCACCGCGCCGGCGAAGTCCTGCACCCGCACGGCACGTCCCCGGTGCGTATGGAGGTGATCCAGTGCCTGGTACTCCTGCACGGACAGCTGGAAGCGGTGCAGCTCTGCGGCCAGGGCTCTGTCCACCTGCGCGCACAGTGACTGCAGCTCCCGCCACGCGGAGGTGGAGAGTTCGTCATCGGCCACGGTGGAGTACCTCGCTTTCTCCTCGCTGGGACGCTTCACACAGGGCCGGGCCCGGGAAACTCCGGCAGTACGTGCTCGGCGATCTCCGTCAGCACGTCGTCGACCGGCCGCCGGCTCTTGCGGAAGTTCAGGGCGACATGCGCCACCCGGGTCTTCTCCAGCCCTTTCAGGTAGTCGACCAGGGCGTGGCGCCCCAGGCGCGCGCCGAACCGGAAGGGCTGCGCGGAGGCGTCCGGGTCGTCCGCCAGGTCGACCAGCATGGTGGTCAGCAGGGGCCGCGGCCGGCCGGGCCCGCACAGGGCGTGCCAGTGGTCCGCGACCGGGCGCATCTCCGCCGGCGGCCGGTGATAGGTGAAGTGCCCGTCGACGTGCTCGGCCAGCCACTCCGGGGTCTGCCGGCCGTGGCCGGCCATGAGCAGCGGGACGGTCCGCTGGGCCGGCGCGGGCAGCACGAGCAGCCGGTGCGGATCGCCCTGCCCGGCGTCCGCCCACGCCTCCCTCAGTACGTGGACGGCGTCGCGGACCGCCTGGCCGCGCCCGGCGTGGTCCAGGCCGAAGGCCGGGTACTCCACGGGCCGGTCGCCGGAGGCGATGCCGAGCAGCAGCCGTCCGCCGCTGAGCCGGTCGACGGTCGCGGCCATCTTGGCGATGTGCAGCGGGTGCCGCAGGGGCAGGGCGACGGCGGCCGTGCCCAGCAGGATGCGCTCGGTGGCGGCGGCGAGATAGCCGAGGTAGGGGAACGGGTCGTAGACCTGGCCGGCGTCGCCGAACCCCGGGTCCCACAGCGGTACGTCGCGCATCCACAGCGCGGTGAAGCCCAGCCGGTCGGCGAGCGCGGCCAGTTCGCGGTGGCGGCTCAGGTCGGGCACGCCGGACGGCCGGCCGTCCGCCCGGGCCCGCCGGGTGCCCTCCCGCGACCAGTCGTTGTCCAGGGGCAGTTCCACGCCGAGGGTGAGGCGGCCGGGGACGGGGACCAGCCGGCCGAGCGCGTCGGGGCGGGCCGTGGCCGCGGGCTGGGGGGCGTCGGTCATCACGCCTCCGCCGGGGAGGGGGCGGCGCCCTCGACGGCGCGGTCCGCGGTGGCCGCGGGCTGGTCCGCGATGTCCCGGTCGCTGGGCTTGCCGTGGGTGTCGAGCCAGCCGGAGTAGGCGGCGATGCCCAGGCCGATCAGGGAGATGACCGCGGCCACGGGGCCGAGGGCGGTCATGGAGTGGCCGGTGTCGATCACCCGGCCGCCGATGAAGGAGCCGCCGGCGTTGGCCACGTTGAAGGCGGAGATGTTGAAGGCGCTGGCGACGGCGGGAGCGTCGCTGGCCTTGGCGAGGATGCGCATCTGCAGGGGCGGTACGGTGCCGAAGGCCGTGGCACCGAGCAGCAGGACGGAGACGGCGGCCGCGGTCTTGTCGTGGCTGGTGAAGCTGAAGGCGAACAGGACGGCGCTCAGCGCGAGCAGCACCACGTACACCGTGGGCATCAGCCGGCGGTCGGCGGCCTTGCCGGCCACCAGGTTGCCGACGAACAGGCCGGTGCCGAACAGGACCAGCAGCCAGCTCACGGTGGACTCGGCGAACCCGGTCACGTCGGTGAGCAGCGGCGTGATGTAGGTGAAGAGGGTGAAGACACCGCCGTAGCCGAAGACGGTGATGAGCAGGGCGAGCAGCACCTGGCGCCGCTTGAGGACCCGCATCTCGGCGCGGAAGCTCGGCGGGTTGTCCTGCCGGATGTTCGGCACGAGGACGGCGATGCCGATGGTGGCGATGAGGGCGATGGCGGTCACGGCCCAGAAGGTGGAGCGCCAGCCGAAGTGCTGCCCGAGGAAGGTGCCGAGGGGCACGCCGAGCACGTTGGCGACGGTGGAGCCGGTGAACACCATGGCGATGGCGCTGGCCTGCTTGTCCTTGGTGACCAGTTCGGCGGCGACGACCGAGGCGATACCGAAGAAGGCGCCGTGGGCGCAGGCGGTGACGAACCGGGCCACCATCAGGATGCCGTAGGCGGGGGCCACGGCGCACAGCAGGTTTCCGACGAGGAAGATGCCGCTGAGGATGAGGATCGTCTTCTTGCGGGGCAGCCGTCCGAGGACCGCCGTGAGGACCGGGGCGCCGACGACGACGCCGAGCGCGTAGCCGGTGACGAGCAGGCCCGCCGAGGTGATGCTGACGTCGAGGTCGTCGGCGACGTTGGGCAGCAGGCCCATGATCACGAACTCTGTCGTGCCGATGCCGAACGCGCTTAAGGCGAGCGCGAGGAGAGCGATGGGCATGGATGTCCGTCCTTCTGCGTGCTGAGGAGGGTGGGGCAGGCAGTAGTATGTACGTGCATATTACGGCGGTGCAATGATTGCTTATACATGACATGCGGATGCGGCCAATGTACTGTGAGAAGGCCAGCACCATTGCGGAGGAGAGGAGCCTGGCGTGCCGCTCGTCGGTCAGGTGAGTCCCGTCATCGAGCTGCCCACTGCCCTTGAGCAGCGCTGGCAGACGATGCGAATTCTGATGGCGCGGATCGAGGACGCCTTGGCCAAGGCCCTGCAGGCGGAGCACGGCCTGTCGGTCTCCGAGTTCGCGACCCTGTCCGCGCTGGCGTACTCGGACGACGACGGCCATCTGCGCCAGCAGTTCCTGGCCGACTCCATTCCCCTCAACCAGAGCTCCCTGAGCCGGCTCGTCGGCAGACTGGAGAAGCTCGGCCTGACCGAGCGGTACCTGTGCCCCCACGACCGGCGGGGCGTCTACACGCAGATCACGGACAAGGGGCGGGCGTGCGTGGAGGAGGCCCGCGTCGTCTACGTCCAGACCCTCGAGGCCGCGCTGGCCGAGGCGGCCCAGGACGAGGACCTCGCCCCGGCCGCGGCATGGCTGGCGAAGGCGGCCCAGCCCAGACCCCGCGCCTGACAGCGCCACCGGGGCCGGACAAGCGGACGCACACGATCCCGACGCGTGTGGTGCCGGTCCGGGACGCGCCCCCGCGGGCCCTGTCCGCCCGCACCCCGCGCCGGCCGGGACGCGCGCCGGCCTCGGCTGTGCTCGCGCCGCGCCCGGCCGGCGGCTTGGACACGAGCGGGCGGCCGCGGTGACCACCGGCGCCTCACCGGCGCTCCTGGTGTGTGGGTCCACGCCGGGCTTCCGGCCGTGCCCGGTGGTCCCAGGGCGGGCTCGCGGCGTCGTCAGGAGCGGCCCTCCCGGAGGCGGCCCCACCGGAAGCGCCCTCGCCAGCGGTTTTCCCTGGGGCAGCCGCCCCGGTGAGCCCGCTGGCCGCAGGGAGCTCCCGGCCCGGGCGGATCAGCCGGGAAGCGGGTCGTGGGCCCGACCGATGCGGCCGAGCAGGTCGGCCGGGCTGGTGATCGTCACGTCGACCAGGTCCGCCGCGGCGCCCAGGCCCGCGCCCGCGACGCCGGCCACGCGGGCGCCGGCGGCCCGCGCGGCCCGTACCCCCGCTTCGGCGTCCTCCACCACCAGGCACCGCTCCGGCGCCAGCCCCAGCCGCCGGGCGGCCTGGAGATAGCCCTCCGGGCTGGGCTTGCCCTCGGTCACGTCGTCCGCGGTGACCAGGACCTCGGGCAGCCGGATGCCGATGGCCCGCAGCCGGGTGGTGGCCGTGGCCCGGCTCCCGGAGGTCACGATGGCCCAGGGGAAACCGGCGAGCTGTTCGGTCAGCTCGACCGCCCCCCGGCAGGCGGAGATGCCCTCCAGGTCGGCGGTCTGCACCCGTTCCAGCTCGGCGCCCTCCTCTCCGGCGTCGAGATGCGGGGCGAGCAGGGCCACCGTCTCCACCGCCCGGCGGCCGGGTAACAGGGGAACGACCTGTTCCCAGGGGATGTCATGGCGCGCCGCCCAGGCACGCCAGACACGGTCGATCACCGGGGACGAGTCCACCAGGACGCCGTCCAGGTCGAACAGGACGCCGCCGGCCGTCAGCACGGCATCCATTCCTCGGGGCACGGGCATGTTCTCTCCTTCGTCGAATCCGTACGGTGCCGGTCAGGCGGCGAGCAGTTCGTGGAAGAGCTCCCGGAGCCGCACCCCGGGCTCCACGCCCAGCTCGCTCACGAACACGTCCCGCGCCGTGTGGAAGGCGGCCACCGCCTCCGCGCTGCGCCCGGCCTCCAGCAGCGCTCTCATCAGCAGGTACCAGGTGCTTTCCCGCAGCGGATCCGCCATGGCCAGCCGGCGCAGCTCCGGCACCGCGAGCAGCGAGTCGCCCATCGCGATCCGCACTTCGTTGACGCGCTCCATCACCCACAGGTGGCCGTCCCGGAGCTGGAGCCGTTTCTCGTCGTAGGCCCCGGCGAGGGGCACGTCCTCCAGCAGCTCGCCCCGCCACAGGGCGAGCGCCTGCTCCAGGTGGCGGCGCTCGGCGGCCAGGTCACCGCTGTGCCGCGCCTCCATCGCGACGCGGGTCGCTTCCCGGTAGGCGGCCAGGTCGGTGCTCAGCCCGTCGCAGTCGATCCGGTACGACCCCTGCCCGGTGCGGATGGCGGAGCCCAGCCGGCAGTCCGCCCGCACCAGCAGACGGCGTAACCGGGTCATGTGGATGTGCAGGGCCGCCCGCTCGTTGCTGGGCCGGCTGCCGTCCCACAGGTACTCGGCCAGGCGCCGCGCGGAGACGGCTCTCGGACAGTCGGCGAGGAGCACGGCCAGCAGCCCCCGCTGTCTCTGCGCGGGGATGTCGAGGAGACACCCCCGCACGAAGAACCGGAACTCTCCGAGTAACTGCGCCTGAAACAACGCGTCCACGATTCCCCCTGCCGCACTCGTGTCCCGGTGATGACTGCCTCAACGCTGCGGGCCCCGGCGGGCGGCCCAGCCGATCCCCTGTCGCACCAGCCGGGTGGCGTCCGGCTGGGTCAGGTCCTTCAGGTAGTGGCCGACGGAGCAGTAGAAGACCCGGCCCGCGCCCCAGCGCCGGACCCACGCCACGGGCATCCGCTGGCCCTCGATCCAGGGCAGGTGCTCGCCGCTGAACACCGTCTCCGCCAGGACGTGGTTGGCGGGATCCACATGCATGTAGTACTGCTCGGAGGCGACCTCGAAGTCCGACACGGAGGCGGTCACCTCGTGCGCGGGGTCGGTGATGGTGACCTTGTACGGGACCTCGACGCCCTCGCCGCCCGGGTGGGAGACACAGTTGCCGCCGACGAGGTGGTTGTAGCGCAGGCTCGCCCGGAACGATGCCGCCATGCCGTGCCAGCCCGCGACCCCGGTGCCGTTCTCCACGGCGTGCAGGAGGCTGTCCTCCTGGCGCGGGGTCAGGGTCTCGGTGGTGTGCGCCTGGGTCCAGCCGATGACGATCAGGTCGTAGCCGGTCAGGTCCTCCTCCAGCCGGTACGGGTCGTTGATCGTGTCGACGCTCAGCCCCAGGTCCCTCATCTCCGCCAGGGCCCACTCCGCGACCTCGTAGGGCTTGTGGCCCGGCCAGCCGCCGTATAAGTACAGCGCCCGCGTCATGCGTACTCCTTCGTGTCGGAAGTCTCGATGCGCAAGGAAGATCTCGAACGCCGGAAGAGCCGAGGGCGTCGCTCAGCTGCCGAGGTTGTGGAACACGGCCACCACCGGGTCCTTCGCCAGGAAGTACCCGGGGGTGTAGTAGCCGATGGTGGCGAAGTCGGGCCGTCCGTCGCCGTTGAAGTCGGCGACGGCGATACGGGCCGCGGAGTCCTCGGAGACGCGCTGTTTGACCCACAGGCCGGCGGCGGCGTCGACCGCCTTGTAGTAGTAGACCCCCTGCCAGGGGGCCGGGCCGCGCAGGGCGACCAGGAACTCGTCGTCGCCGTCTCCGTCGAAGTCCGCGGCGACGACATGGTGTCCGGGCCCTTCGCCGGCCTCGTTCGGGTCGCCGTAGACGTCGAGCACGGTGCGCTGCCAGGTGTCCGCGCCGGCGGTCCGCGTGTACGCGGCGACCGTGTTGCCGTGGAAGGGCTCGACGGCGGCCGCGAACCGTGATCCGTGGCTGGTGCCCAGCGCGACACTGCTGCTGCCGCCGAAGCCGGTGGCCTCCCGCTGCCCCTGCTCGCCGAGCCCGAACCGGCGCGCCGACCAGGTGCCGCGGGCGTCGTCCCAGGCGTAGTCGCTCAGCCCCTCGGCGCTCGCCACGGCCAGCCGCTGCCGTCCCGCGGCGTCGGTGCCCTGGACCGTGTAGTCGTGCAGGACGGTGAAGGAGGCGTCGTCGACCGCGCTGACCCGCCAGTCGGCGGCGCTCAAGGGGTCCTCCGGCACGTCGAAGACCGTCACCCGCGCCGGCTGTGCCAGCCCGGCCCGGCCGCCTGCTCCGCCGACCACCGGAAGGGCCAGCAGCTGGAGCCGGTCGGCGCGGGTGAAGTGCCCCACCCGCAGGCGGTGCGCCGATACCAGGCCGCCGATGCGGCGGCGCTCCCACGGGCCCGAGCCGCGCGGATCGCCGGGGTTGCGCAGCCACGAGATGGTGCCGTCGTCCGGTTTGTGCGCGTACATGCTCTCGCCGTAGTCGTGGCAGACGACCAGGTCGAGGCTGCCGGTCCCGGTGAGGTCCGCCGCGGCGAACGCCACCGGCTGGCTCAGTTCCGCGATGGTGTGCGGCTTCCAGGAGGACCGCTGCGCCCCCGGGTTCTCGTACCAGCGGACCACGCCTTCGGCGAGCCCTGAGGTCAGCAGTCCGGGCCGGCCGCTTCCGTCGAGGTCCAGTGCCTCGATCCAGTACCCGTCGGTCAGTCCCTCGGCCACGACTTCCCGTTCGAAGCGAGGTATTCGCACGACGCCTCCTAGAGCGGGTAATACCCGCATGCAGGTATTATGCATAAGCATAAGATGCTCTGGCGCATACTAAGGGGAATGCGAGACGTGGCATATGACGTAGGTCACTCCGCCGGGCTCGTGTGCGCGCGGGACTCGCGTGAAGCGGGGGAACAGAGGCATGCGGCGAGCGCGTCGTCGCGTCCGCCCGCTACGGGGAGCATCCCCGCCGACCGGCACCGGTATGCCCCGGGCACATACCCGCCGGAAGGCGGATCGTGTCGCGCCGGCAATTGTTGCGGAGGGATGAAATCCGCATCTTCCGGCGTTGACGCCTTGCGGTAAAGCAGGGCGAACGGAAGGCACCGGCGTGGCAGCGCAACGGGGATGGGCACGACGGCTGGCGGGATACGCCTGGCGGTATCCGAAGGACGTCGTCCTGGCTCTCGGCTCCTCCCTCGCCGGCATGGCGGTGATGGCCGTCGTCCCGCTGATCACCAAGGTGATCATCGACGACGTGATCGGCGACCACAGCCGCGCCATGGCCCCCTGGGCCGGCGCCCTCATAGGCGCCGCCGTCCTCGTCTACGTCCTCACCTACATCCGCCGCTACTACGGCGGCCGGCTCGCCCTGGACGTCCAGCACGACCTGCGGACCGAGATGTACGGCACCATCACCGGGCTGGACGGCCGCCGTCAGGACGAGCTGTCCACCGGGCAGGTCATCGGCCGCGCCACCAGCGACCTCCAGCTGATCCAGGGCCTGCTCTTCATGCTCCCGATGACCATCGGGAACGTCCTGCTCTTCCTGATCTCCCTGGTGATCATGGCGTGGCTGTCGTTGCCGCTCACCCTGGTCGCCCTCGCCGTCGCCCCCGCCCTCGGCTGGATCGCCCGGCGCAGCCGCACCCGGCTGCACCCGGCCACCTGGTACGCCCAGGCGCAGGCCGCCGCCGTGGCCGGCGTGGTCGACGGCGCGGTCAGCGGGGTGCGCGTGGTGAAGGGCTTCGGGCAGGAGGAGCAGGAGACCAACAAGCTCCGCGAGGTCGGCCGCCGGCTGTTCGCGGGCCGGCTGCGCACGATCCGCCTGAACAGCCGGTACACCCCGGCCCTCCAGGCCGTCCCCGCGCTCGGCCAGGTCGCCATGCTGGCCCTCGGCGGCTGGCTCGCCGTGCACGGCCACATCACCCTCGGCACCTTCGTGGCCTTCTCCACCTACCTGGCCCAGCTGGTCGGCCCGGTCCGGATGCTCGCCATGGTCCTCACGGTCGGCCAGCAGGCCCGGGCCGGCACCGAGCGCGTGCTGGAGCTGATCGACACCGAGCCGGCCCTGAAGGACGGCACCAAGGAACTGCCCGCCGACGCGCCCGCGACCGTCGAGTTCGACGACGTGACCTTCGGCTACGACGAGAAGCGCCCGGTGCTGGACGGGATCAGCCTGGAGATCCGGCCCGGCGAGACCCTCGCCGTCGTCGGCTCCTCGGGCTCGGGCAAGTCCACCCTCTCGCTGCTCCTGCCGCGCTTCTACGACGTCCACCGGGGGGCCGTCCTGATCGGCGGCCACGACGTGCGCGAGCTGACCCTGGACTCGCTGCGGGCCGCGATCGGACTCGTCCCGGAAGATTCGTTTCTCTTCTCCGACACCGTCCGCAACAACATCGCCTACGGCCGCCCGGACGCCACCGACGAGGAGATCGAGGCCGCCGCCCGCGCCGCCCAGGCGGACCGTTTCATCAGCGAGCTGCCGGACGGCTACGACACCAAGGTCGGCGAACACGGACTGACCCTCTCCGGCGGCCAGCGCCAGCGCCTCGCGCTCGCCCGCGCCCTGCTCACCGACCCCCGCCTGCTGGTGCTGGACGACGCCACCTCGGCCGTCGACGCCCGTGTGGAGCACGAGATCCACGAGGCGCTGAGCCAGGTGATGCGGGGCCGCACCACCCTGCTCATCGCCCACCGCCGCTCCACCCTGAACCTCGCCGACCGCATCGCCGTCCTGGACGGCGGCCGGCTCGCCGACCTCGGCACCCACGACGAACTCCAGGAGCGCTCGGCCCTCTACCGCCGGCTGCTCACCGACCCGGACGAACTGGGCGGCGTCTCCCCGGGCCACGCCCGCCCCGCCACGCCCGCCGAGGACACCTCCGTCCGCGACGAGCTGGACGCCGAGTTCGACGCCGAGCGGGGTGTGACCCCCCGGCTGTGGACCGGCGACCGCGAACCGAAGGACCAGGCGCTGTCCGGCTCCCCGGCCACCCCGGAGCTGCTCGCCCAGGTCGAGGCGCTGCCCCCGGCCACCGACACCCCGGACATCGACGAGGGCCGCGCGACGCTGCCCGAGGAGTCCTACGGGCTGCGCCGCCTGCTGCGCGGCTTCTGGCCGCCGCTGCTGGTCAGCCTGGCGCTGGTCGCCGTGGACGCGGGCGCGGGCCTGCTGCTGCCGGTGCTGATCCGGCACGGCATCGACTCCGGCGTGACCCGGATGGCGATCGGCGCGGTGTGGTCGGCGTCCCTGCTCGCCCTGCTGACCGTGCTGGTGCAGTGGGCCGCGCAGATCGCCGAGACCCGGATGACCGGCCGCACCGGCGAGCGGGTGCTCTACACCCTGCGGCTGAAGATCTTCGCGCAGCTCCAGCGGCTCGGCCTGGACTACTACGAGCGCGAGCTGACCGGCCGCATCATGACGCGGATGACCACGGACGTCGACGCCCTGTCGACCTTCCTCCAGACGGGCCTGGTCACCGCGTTCGTCTCGGTCGTCACCTTCTTCGGCATCATGGTCGCCCTGCTGGTCCTCGACGTGCGGCTGGCCCTGGTCGTCTTCGCCACCCTGCCCCCGCTGGCCGTGGCGACCTTCTTCTTCCGCCGGGCCAGCGTGAAGGCGTACGAGCTGGCCCGCGAGCGCGTCTCGGCGGTCAACGCCGACCTCCAGGAGACGGTGTCCGGACTGCGGATCGTGCAGGCCTTCCGGCGGGAGCGGGACGGCGGCCGGCGGTTCACCGAGCGCAGCGCCGAGTACCGCGGCGCCCGCATCCGCGGCCAGTGGCTGATATCGGTCTACTTCCCGTTCGTGCAGCTGCTGTCGTCGGTCGCGGCGGCGGCCGTGCTGATCGCGGGCGCGGGCCGGGTGGAGGCGGCCACGCTGACCACCGGCGCCCTGGTGGCCTACCTGCTCTACATCGACCTGTTCTTCGCGCCCGTCCAGCAGCTCTCCCAGGTCTTCGACGGCTACCAGCAGGCCACGGTCTCGCTGGGCCGCATCCAGGAACTGCTGCGCGAGCCGACGTCCACCAAGACCGCGAAGGCCCCGCTGGAGGTGCTCTCGCTGCGCGGCGACATCGCCTTCGAGGGGGTCCGGTTCGCCTACGGCGACGAGGAGGAGGCCCTCACCGGCATCGACCTGACGATCCCGGCCGGGCAGACGGTCGCCTTCGTCGGCGAGACGGGCGCCGGAAAGTCGACCCTGGTCAAGCTGGTCGCGCGGTTCTACGACCCGACCGCCGGCCGGGTCACGGTCGACGGCACGGATCTGCGCACCCTGGACCTCACCTCGTACCGGCACCGGCTCGGCGTGGTGCCGCAGGAGGCGTACCTCTTCCCGGGCACCGTCCGCGACGCCATCGCCTACGGCCGGCCCGACGCCACCGACGCCGAGGTGGAGGCGGCGGCCCGGGCGGTCGGCGCGCACGAGATGATCGCCCGGCTGCCGGGCGGCTATCTGCACCGGGTGGCCGAGCGCGGCCGGAACCTCTCGGCGGGCCAGCGCCAGCTGATCGCCCTGGCCCGCGCCGAGCTGGTCGACCCGGACATCCTGCTGCTGGACGAGGCGACGGCCGCCCTGGACCTGGCCACCGAGGCCCAGGTCAACCAGGCCACCGACCGGCTGGCGGGCCGTCGTACCACGCTGGTGGTGGCGCACCGGCTGACCACCGCGGCCCGCGCCGACCGGGTCGTGGTGATGGACCACGGCCGGGTCGCCGAGGACGGCACCCACGAGGAGCTGCTGGCCCGCGGCGGCCGGTACGCCGAGCTGTGGCGGACCTTCGTCGGCCGGTCCGAGCCGGAGGAGCCGGTCGGCGCGGCCCGCTGAGACCCCCGCCGAATCGTTTGGCTGACGGTCGTGCAACCATCCGGCATACGCGTGCGTCCGTACATCAGTACGGAGACGGGGGAGTGTGACCGGGTACGGGGAGGACGAAGTGGACAGTGGTGCGATACGCCGGCGGTTTGCCCTCGGCGCGGCCGTGCTGGCCGCGTCCGGCGCGCTCGCGCTGACGGCGACCGGGACCGCGCAGGCCGCGACCGGCGGCTGCGCCGGGCGCGAGGTGCGGACCCTGCCGTTCAAGACCGGCATCACCCACGTCTACAAGCGCGACGGCTACGTCTGCGCCGTCACCGTCCCGCGCACCCCCGGCCCCGCCCGCACCATGTCGGTCAGCGTGCAGGCGCGCGGCAACCGGCCGGTCGTCGACGCCGGCCGCTACACCCGCCTCGCCGGCCCGGTGACCGTGCACGCCGGACACCGCTGCGTGTGGATCAAGGGCGCGGTGGGCCGCTCCTCGGTCAGCTCCGGCTGGATCCTGTGCTGACCCGCTGAGCGGGGCGGCCCGCCGACCGGACGAACGTCCTCTGGTGAGGCGGCACTTGCTGGGATAGTTTCCGGCGCACATCTGTCTCACAGGGGAGAGTGCGCATGCGCAAGGCGCTCAGATGGCTGCTCGCGCTCACGGTGCTCATCGGCACACTGAGCACGGCGGCCGGGGCGGCCACCGCCGCCGGTGATGAGCCCACCGACATCAAGGACCGGCTCCTGTCGATACCCGGCATGAGCCTGATCGAGGAGAAGCCGTACCCCGGCTACCGCTACTTCGTCCTGAACTTCACCCAGCCGGTCGACCACCGCCACCCGGACCGGGGCACCTTCCAACAGCGGATCACTGTGCTGCACAAGGACGTGAGCCGGCCCACCGTCTTCTACACCGGCGGCTACGGCGTCTCCACCAAGCCCTCGCGCCGCGAGCCCACCCAGATCGTGGACGGCAACCAGGTCTCCCTGGAGTACCGGTTCTTCACCCCCTCGCGCCCAGCCCCGGCCGACTGGTCCAAGCTCGACATCTGGCAGGCCGCGAGCGACCAGCACCGCGTGTTCCGGGCACTGAAGGCCCTCTACCCCGCCAACTGGCTGGCCACCGGCGCCTCCAAGGGCGGCATGACGGCCACCTATTACGAGCGGTTCTACCCGGGTGACATGGACGGCGTCGTCGCCTATGTCGCGCCCAACGACGTCGTCAACGACGAGGACTCCGCCTACGACCGCTTCTTCGCCCGCGTCGGCACCAAGGAGTGCCGGGAGAAGCTGACCGCCGTCCAGCGAGAGGCGCTGGTGCGCCGCGAGCGCATGGAGAAGAAGTACGCCGAGTACGCCGCCGCCAAGGGCTACACCTTCGACACCATCGGCGGCCTGGACCGGGCCTACGAGGCGGTCGTCCTGGACTACGCCTGGGGCTTCTGGCAGTACAGCCTGCTCGAGGACTGCGACACGATCCCGGCGGCCACGGCGGACGACGACGCGCTGTGGACCTCGCTCGACACCATCTCCGGCTTCGACGCCTACACCGACCAGGGACTGGACCCGTACACCCCGTACTACTACCAGGCCGGCACCCAGCTGGGCGCCCCCACCATCCACTTCCCCGGCATCGACCGGCACCTGATCCGCTACGGCTACCAGCCGCCCCGGAACTACGTGCCGCGCTCCATCCCGATGCGGTTCCAGCCGTGGGCGATGCGGGACGTGGACACCTGGGTGCGGCACCACGCCACGCACATGCTCTTCGTCTACGGCCAGAACGACCCGTGGGGCTCGGAGCGCTTCCGGCCCGGCGCGGGCGCCCGTGACTCCTACGTGTTCACCGCCCCCGGCATGAACCACGGCGCCAACGTGGCGGGCCTGGTCCCCGACGAGAAGAGCCTGGCCACCGCCCGCATCCTGGCCTGGGCGGGCCTCCCGCGGGCCACCGTCGACCAGGCCAGGCCGCTGGCCCGGTACGACGCGCGGCTGGACGTACGGGAGGTGGAGCGGGAGCCCGCGCTGCGGCCCCGGGTGGCCTAGTACGTCAGCCCGTGCCCGATCGGGTACAGCTCCCGTGCCGGGTCGTCCGCCCGCCGCACCGGCACGGGCAGCCGCCCGCGCGGTGCCACCCGCCCGGCCAGGACCCGTGCGGCGGCGCGCAGTTCGACGTCCGTCCAGCAGTACGTGGCGAGGCACGCCCGGACGGCGGGGAGCTGCGCGATGTCGTACGGGTTGCGGACCGCCACCACGGCCACCGGTCTGCCGGTGGCCAGCAGGCGGTCCACCAGGGTGCGCTGGGAGCTGCCCGCCGTCACGTTGTACGTGGCCACGACCACCGCGTCCGCGTTCCCGGCGGCGGTGACCGCCTTGTCGACGGTCGCGGCGGAGGGCGCGGTGCCGGTGGACAGGGCGGTCGCGGCGAAGCCCAGTTCGGTGAGGGCGGCGGCCAGCACGCCGGTGGGCGGGCCGGTGGTGCCGGACGGGGAGGCCGGATCGGCGCCGACGACCAGGACCCGCTGTTCCCGGCGGGGGTCGAAGGGCAGCGTGCCGCCCTCGTTGACCAGCAGGGTGGTGGTGCGCTCGGCGATGCGGTCGGCGGCGGCCAGATGGGCCTTCGTGCCCACCGTGCGGCCGATCCGGTCCGGGCGGGCCCACGGGTGGTCGAGCACCCCGCGCCGGGCCTTCAGCCGCAGAATGCGCAGGATCGATTCATCGAGCCGCTCCTCGGTCAGCTCGCCGTTCCGTACGGCCGTCAGCACCGCGTTCCACGCCACGTCCAGCGACGGCGGGTTGAGCAGCTGGTCCACGCCCGCCTTCAGGGCCAGCACCGGCACCCGGTCGTCGCCGTACTTGGTGCGCACGCCCTGCATGCCCAGCGAGTCGGTGATCACGACCCCGTCGTAGCCGAGCTCCTCGCGCAGGATGCCGGTCAGCACCGGCCGGGACAGGGTGGCCGGGTCGCCGGAGCCGTCCAGGGCCGGGAACTGGATGTGCCCGGTCATGACCGAGTCGACGCCCGCCCGGATAGCGGCCCGGAACGGCACGGCGTCCAGCCGCTCCCACAGCTCACGGCTGTGCGTGATGACCGGAAAGCCGTAGTGGCTGTCCACGGAGGTGTCCCCGTGACCCGGGAAGTGCTTGGCGGTCGCCGCCACCCCGGCCGACTGATAACCCTTCACCTCGGCGGCGACCAGCGCGGCGACCGCGTCCGGGTCGGCGCCGAAGGAGCGGACCCCGATGACCGGGTTGGCCGGGTTGACGTTCACGTCGGCGTCGGGGGCGTAGTCCTGGTGGACGCCCATCGCGCGCAGCTCGGCGCCGGAGATCCGGCCGAGGGCCCGCGCGTCGGAGCGGGAGCGGCCCGCGCCGATCGCCATCGCGCCGGGCAGCAGGGTGGCGGGCTTGCCGATCCGGCACACCGCGCCGTGCTCCTGGTCGGTGGCGATGAGCACGGGCAGCCCGCGCGGCTGGTCCAGCGAGACCCGCTGGATGCCGTCGGACAGGGCGGCGATCTGGTGCGGGTCACGGGTGTTGTGCGCCCAGGCGAAGTAGATGATGCCGCCGACCCGGTACTTCGCGATCAGCTCGGCGGCGGTGCGGACGCCGAGTTCCTTCAGGTTGGTGTCGATGTCGGCCTGGTCGGGGGCGGTGGCGGAGTGGCCGTAGACCCGCGTCACGAACAGCTGGCCGACCTTCTCCTCCAGCGTCATGCGGGAGATCAGGGCGCGCAGCCGGCGGTCGGTGTCGGCGGCGCCGGCGGCCGTCGGGACCGTCAGCGCGGCGGTGACGCCCGCGGTCGCGGCGAGGACGGCGCGCCGGGACGGCCGTGCGGTGTCTCTTCGCGTGCTTCCCGTACCGGTGTCGCTTCCCGTGCTGGTGTCGGGCACGTGCGCTCCTTCCAGAGGAGAACCGCTGAAGGAAACTTCCGAGGAGTCACCAATATCCGGGAAGTTTCTTTCCGTCAAGGGACTGCACAGTAACCAGGAAGGGACCGCCGGCCGGGGATTCCCGCGCCGCGTCCGGCCCCTGGAACGGCCCGTCAGCCGGCCGCGGCCAGCAGCTGCTCGCGTACGGCCGCCAGCACCGGATCCCCTTCGGCCCCCGCCCGGAGCGCCGCGAACACGTTCCGGGACGGCGGCCGGCCCGCCACCGGCACCACCGCCAGGCGCCGGTCCGCGTACAGCGGACGCACCAGCCGGGGCACCAGCGCCACGCCCGCGCCCGCCTCCACCAGGGCGAGCAGCGCGCCCCAGTCGTTCACCGCGTGCCGGATGTCGGGGGTGAAGCCCGCCGCCGCGCACACCGCGCGGGCCACCGCGCCGCAGCAACTGCCCGCCGCGCCCACCACCCAGGGCTCGCAGGCCAGTTCGCGCAGCGGGACCCGGTCGCGGGCGGCCAGCGGATGGTCCACGGGCAGGGCCAGGTCCAGGACGTCGGTGAGCAGGTCGGTGCGGGTGTAGCGGCGGTCGGTGTGCGGGGGAGCGGCGGCGAAGTCGACGGCCACCACCACGTCCAGCCGGCCCGCGTCCAGCGCCGTGAACACATCCGGTGGCTCGCCCTCCGTCACGTCCACCCGGACCCGTGGCAGCCGCTCGGCCAGCGCGCGCAGCACCGGCGGCAGCAGCCCCAGGATGCCGCTGCCGAAGCAGCCGATCCGCACCTGCCCCCGCCCGCCCTCGCCATAGGCCGCCAGGTCGGCGCGGGCCCGCTCCAGCTGGGCGGCGATCAGCTCGGCGTGGGCCAGCAGCACCCGCGCCTGGCCGGTCAGCCGCACCCCGCGACCGTCCCGCTCCGTCAGCGGCACGCCCACCTCCCGGGCCAGTGCCGCGAGTTGCTGGGACACCGCCGACGGGGTCAGATGCAGCGCCTCGGCGGTCCGGGCCAGGCTGCCGCGGCGCTCCAGCTCCCGGAGCACGGTCAGCCGCCGTAGATCGACCGTGAAGCCCCCGCTTACCTGTTCCACGCACAAACATTAACTGGACCTGGGTGGTTGGCGGAGTGAGGATCGGCGCCATGACGACCCCGCGCTCCTTTCTCATCCTGCACGGCTGGCAGAACCACCGTCCGAAGGCCCACTGGCAGCACTGGCTCGCCGACCGGCTCACCGCCCTCGGCCACCACGTCACGTACCCGGGCCTGCCCGACCCCGACGACCCCGACCTGGACGTCTGGCTCGGCGAACTGGGCCGGCACCTGGAGGAGCCGGAAGGCACCGGGGAGCGGGTCGTGGTGGCCCACAGCGCCTCCGCCCTGCTGTGGCTGCACGCCGCCGCCCGGGGCATGGGCCAACTGGGGCACGCCGACCGGGTGCTGCTCGTCGCCCCGCCGTCCGGGTCGGTCCTCGCCCGGCACCCGGAGGTGGCCGCCTTCGCCCCGCCCCCGCTCGACTTCACCCTGCCCGGACCGGCCCGGCTGGTCGCGGGCGACGACGACCCCTACTGCCCCGAGGGCGCGGCCACGCTCTTCGCCGAGCCGCTCGGCATCCCCGCCGACATCCTCCCGGGCGCCGCCCACCTCGACCTGGACGCCGGCTACGGCCCCTGGCCGGCCATGCTGTCCTGGTGCCTGAACGAAACGGTGCCGCTCACGGTACGGCCGGCTGGGTAGGGGGCGTGCCCGGGTTCTCGGCGGGTCGCCCGGCAGCTCCGCCGACGCTGCTGCGGCCGTGGCCGGGCCTCGCCGGGCCGGTCACGGTAGGGCCGGCTCCGTGGCGGGGGCCTTTCGTTTGCGCGGTGGGGGTGTGGCCGGGTTTTCGGCCGGGTTGTGCGCACTGCGTCGGCGCTTTACGTGGGTGTGGCGCACTTCGCCGTGGAGCGGCACGGCGCTTGCACCGGACCGTGCGGCTCACGGTACGGCCGGCTGGGTAGGGGGCGTGCCCGGGTTCTCGGCGGGTCGCCCGGCAGCTCCGTCGACGCTGTTGCGGCCGTGGCCGGGCCTCGCCGGATCGGTCACGGTAGGGCCGGCTCCGTGGCGGGGGCCTTTCGCTTGCGCGGTGGGGGTGTGGCCGGGTTTTCGGCCGGGTTGTGCGCACTGCGTCGGCGCTTTACGTGGGTGTGGCGCACTTCGCCGTGGAGCGGCACGGCGCTTGCACCGGACCGTGCGGCTCACGTTACGGCCGGCTAGAAGCGCGGCGGGGCGCGCCTGGGCTTGACGTGGGGCCGTCCGGGGTCTCCGCCGATGCCGTTCCGGCCCTGGCCGGTCTCGCCGGTCCGCTCACGACACGGCCGGCTCCGTGGCGGGCGGCTTCCGGTCGCGTAGTTCGGGGGTGGTCGTGGCGACCGCGGCCACCGCCAGTACGCACAGTGCCCCGCCGGCCACCAGCGCGGTCACGCCGGAGGTCCAGCCGGCCAGGAGGCCGCCGCGTACGTTGCCCAGGCTCGGGCCGGCCTGGCCGACGATCTGCTCGGCCGCGGTGACCCGGCCGAGCAGCGCGTCCGGGGTGCGGGTCTGCACGATCGTGGACCGGGCGACCACCGCCGTCGCGTCCGCCGCCCCGGCCAGCACCAGCAGCGCCAGGCCTGCCCAAGGGCTGGTGGACAGCCCGAACAGGACCAGGGCCGCGCCCCACCCGCCGGACGCGCACAGCATCACCGGGCCCGGCCTGGCGAGCCGGGTCAGCGGGCCGGACAGCGCGGTCGCCGCGACCCCGCCCACCGCCAGCGCCGACAGGAACAGCCCGAGGGTGCGCGGGTCGTCGCCGAACCGCTCGGCGTTGACCAGCGGGAACAGGCTCACCGGGAACGACAGCACGGTGGCGGCCAGGTCGGTGATCAGCGCCCCGCGCACCACCCGGTGCCCGGCCAGGAACCGCAGCCCGTCCAGCGCGCCGCGCAACCCCGGCCGGGCGGGCGTCCCCTCGGGCGGCAGCGGGGGCAGCCCGAAGGCGCCGTAGAAGGCGAGGCCGAAGCTCAGGGCGTCCAGCAGATAGCACAGGCCGATGCCGAACCAGCCGAGCAGCACCCCGGCCAGCGCGGGCCCGAGCAGCATCATCGACTGCCCGGTGACCTGTTGCAGCGCGAGCCCGGCGGCCACCTGGTCCTTCGGCAGCAGGCGGGGCAGGAACACCCCGGCGGCCGGGGCGCCGAGCGCGCCGAACGCCGACTGCACCGCGACCAGCAGCAGCACCCCGGCCACCGGCACGTGCCCGGTGAAGCCCTGCACCGCGAGCGCGAGGGAGCAGACCGCCTGGCCGACGGTGGCCGCGAGGTACACCCGCCGCCGGTCGGCCCGGTCCGCCCAGGCTCCGGCGAACAGCCCGAACCCCACCAGCGGCAGCGCCTGCGCGAGCCCGACGGCGCCGGTCCAGGTGGTGCTGTGGGTGCGGTCCCACACCTGGTACATGACCGTCACCATGGTCATGAACCCGCCGAGCAGGGACACGGTCCGCCCGATCAGCAGCCGTCGGAAGACGGGGGAGGTGCGCAGCGGCCGGATGTCGAGCAGGGAGCCGGAGAGGCTCATGAGCGGTGGCGGGCGCGGGGCCCGGGCGGCGATATCACCGGGGGAGGGTAACCGCACCCCCTGGCACCCGCCAGCGAATATCCCCGCGGAAGGCCGATCGCATGGACGTTCTGTCCTCGTCGGCGGCGGCCGCGCCGGCGGTGGTGGGGGTGCGGCGCCCGTCAGGGCGAGGACGGCGAACGTGGCACCGACGCGCGTGAACTCTCCCGCCGTGGAGTGGCCGAACGGGTCGGCCGATCATGCCGAGGGTGCCCCGGGGACAGGCACTCAGGCGGCTTCCCCGAGCAGCCGCGCCAGGTACTCCCGCCCCTCGCCCAGCAGTTCCTCGAGCGGCGCCGCCTTCTCGTACCAGCGCTTCTCGTACTCCCAGCACAGCCAGCCGTCCCAGTCCCGCCGGGTGAGCACGTCCACGCACTCGGCGAGCGGCACCGCCCCGGCGCCGAGCGGCAGCGGGGTGGTGTCCTCGGCCGAGGCGACATCCTTGACCTGGACATAGCCGAGGTGCGGGGCGAGGGCCGCGTAGCTGTCGTCCGGCTGCTCGCCGCCCAGCCAGGTGTGCAGCACGTCCCACAGCGCGCCGGCATGGCGGTGTCCGACCGGGCCGAGGATCCGGATCGCGTCGGCACCGGTGCGGTGCGAGTCGTGTGTCTCCAGCAGGATCCGGACGCCGAGCGCGGCGGCGTCCTCGGCGGCGGCTCCGAGCCGTCGCGCGGCGATCGCGTCCGCCTCCTCACGGGGTACGTCCGGGCCGGCGCCGGGAAAGACCCGTACGAAGGGCGCGCCCAGGTCGTGGGCCAGCCGCACCAGCTCCCGGATCTCCGCCAGTACGGGCCCGTCCTCGCCGGCCGCGGCCACCCGGGCGTACCCGGCCAGCCCCACCACCTCCACCCCGGCGGCCCGGAACAGGGCGGCGGCCTCGGCGCGTTCGGCGGGGGTCAGCCCGGGATGCACCGGTTCCTCCGGGTGGGCCCGCAGTTCGACCCCGTGGTAGCCGTGCGCGGTCGCGAGCGAGAGGACGTCCGGGAGGGGCAGCCCGGGAACACCGAGAGTGGAGAACGCCAGCTTCATGAGACCGCTGCGTACCCGCTGCCGACGGGGGTCATGCACCGGACCCACCGGGACCGTGCACCGGCGCCCCCGGAGACCACGCACCACCCTCAAGACACCCGAGGCACCCCCGTGGACCCCCGCACCATCAACTCCCCCCGCACCGAGGCGATCCCGCCCGGCGGGGGCTCCTCGCGGCCCATGGCGACGCGGCCCGCGCGGGCGCCCGCCTCCGCGAGGGGCAGGCGGACCGTCGTCAGGGAGGGGACCGCGTCGATGCTGAAGGGAAGGTCGTCGAAGCCGGCCACCGAGACGTCCTCGGGGATGCGCAGCCCGGACTCGCGCAGCGCGGCGCACGCGCCGAGGGCGACGGAGTCGTTCGCGGCGACGATCGCCGTCAGGGACGGATCCCGGCGCAGCAGCTCCAGCGTGGCCTCGTGGCCGGACCGGCGGTCGTAGCGGCCGTACACCGTCCAGCGCGGGTCCTCCTCGACGCCCGCCGCCGCGAGCGCGGCCCGGTGACCCTCCAGGCGGTGCCGGGTGGTCGTACGCTCCACGGGCCCGGCGATGTAGCCCAGCCGGCGGTGGCCGAGGCCGAGCAGATGGGCGGTCAGCGCGCGGGCGCCGCCCCGGTTGTCGAAGGTGAGCGCGACGGCGTCGGTGTCCGGCGCCGGCGGGCGCCCGCACAGCACCACCCGGGTCCCGGCGTCCGCGAGCTTGCGCAGCTTCGCCGCGACCGCCGCCGCGTGCGGCGCGTCCTCCACGGCCCCGCCGGTCAGCACCACGGCCGCGGCCCGCTGCCGCTGGAGCAGCGTCAGATAGGTCAGCTCCCGCTCGGGCGACCCGCCGGTGTTGCAGACGACCGCCAGCCGTTCCCCGCCGGCGCGCCCGCCCGGCCCGCCGATCTCGCCCTGGATCGCGCTCGCCATGATCCCGAAGAAGGGGTCGGCGATGTCGTTGACGAGGATGCCGACCAGGTCGGAGGTGGCCGCGGCGAGCGCGCTGGCCGGGCCGTTGAGGACGTAGTCCAGTTCGTCGACCGCCCGCAGCACCCGCTCCCGGGTGGCGGCGGCGACCGGGTAGTTGCCGTTCAGTACGCGCGACACCGTCGCGGGGGAGACCTGGGCGCGGGCCGCCACGTCCGCCAGGGTCACGGTCATCTCGTCGTCCTCCGGTCACGCGTCGTGTCGTACGCCCTCGTAGACAACCAGGTCGGTGTCCTGGTTCCGAGCAGACCTTACGGCCCGGGCACCCCGCTTGTTCGCCCCCTCGAACAACTCGGCCGGGCAGCGGCCCTGTACGGAGACCACCCGGCCGCGGTCTTGTACAGGGGCCACCCGGCCGCGGTCTTGTACAGACCACGTCCAGAGGCTAGCTTCTCACCTTGTAGAAAGCGCTTGCTACACCGGCCCACGAAAGGGACTCACGTGACACGCAAGACGGTGCGAATCGCCATGAACGGCGTGACCGGGCGCATGGGCTACCGACAGCACCTCGTCCGGTCCATCCTCGCCCTGCGCGAGCAGGGCGGACTCGACCTCGGCGACGGCACCGTGCTGTGGCCCGAACCGATCCTGCTCGGCCGCCGCGAGCACGCCCTGCGGGAGATCGCCGGCCGGCACGGCCTCGACCACGTCTCCACCGACCTCGACGCCGTCCTCGCGGACCCGTCCGTCGACATCTACTTCGACGCACAGGTCACCTCCGCCCGCGAGGAGGCCATCGCCAAGGCGATCGCGGCCGGCAAGCACATCTACACCGAGAAGCCCACCGCCACCGGCCTGGACGGCGCGCTCGGGCTGGCCCGCCTCGCCCACGACAAGGGCGTCAAGCACGGTGTCGTCCAGGACAAGATCTTCCTGCCGGGCCTGCTGAAGCTGAAGCGCCTCATCGACGGCGGCTTCTTCGGCCGGATCCTCTCCGTGCGCGGCGAGTTCGGCTACTGGGTCTTCGAGGGCGACTGGCAGCCCGCCCAGCGTCCCTCCTGGAACTACCGCGCCCAGGACGGCGGCGGCATCGTCGTCGACATGTTCCCGCACTGGGAGTACGTGCTGCACGAGCTGTTCGGCCGGGTGACGTCCGTCCAGGCGCTGGCCACCACGCACATCCCGCAGCGCTGGGACGAGCAGGGCAAGCCCTACGACGCCACCGCCGACGACGCCGCGTACGGCATCTTCGAGCTGGAGGGCGGCGCCGTCGCCCAGATCAACTCCTCGTGGGCCGTGCGCGTCCACCGTGACGAACTGGTGGAGTTCCAGGTCGACGGCACGGAGGGGTCGGCCGTGGCCGGTCTGCGCAGCTGCCGCGTCCAGCACCGCAGCGCCACCCCGAAGCCGGTGTGGAACCCGGACATCCCCGCCACCGAGGTCTTCCGCGACCAGTGGCAGGAGGTGCCCGACAACACCGAGTTCGACAACGGGTTCAAGGCCCAGTGGGAGCTGTTCCTCAAGCACGTCTACGCCGACGCCCCCTACCACTGGGACCTGCTGGCCGGCGCCCGCGGTGTCCAGCTCGCCGAACTGGGCCTCAGGTCCTCCGCCGAGGGCCGCCGCGTCGACGTCCCGGAGATCTCGCTGTGACCCTCCACCTCCCCGCCGCCGACGGCACCCTGCGCGCCTACGAGCCCCGCACCGAGCCGCTCGCCTTCACGCCCGGCACCCCCTTCACCTCCCGTACGGTCTTCTCGGCGGCCCACGTCGTCGCCGACCCCTTCGCCGACGTCACGCCCGACTCGCCCGCCGCCGTCGACTGGGACGCCACCCTCGCCTTCCGCCGCCACCTGTGGTCCCACGGGCTCGGTGTCGCCGAGGCGATGGACACCGCCCAGCGCGGCATGGGCCTGGACTGGGCGGGCGCGGCCGAACTGATCCGGCGCAGCGCGGCGGAGGCCCGTGCCGTGGGCGGCCGGATCGCCTGCGGCGTCGGCACCGACCAGCTGCCCGCCGGCAACCTCGCCGAGATCCGCGCGGCCTACGAGGAGCAGCTCGCCGTGGTCGAGGAGGCGGGCGCCCAGGCCATCGTCATGGCCTCCCGCGCCCTGGCCGCCGCCGCCCGCGGCCCCGAGGACTACCTGGAGATCTACGGCCATCTGCTGCGCCAGGCCGCCGAGCCGGTGATCCTGCACTGGCTGGGCCCGATGTTCGACCCGGCCCTGGAGGGCTACTGGGGCTCGTCCGACCTGGACACGGCCACCGGCACCTTCCTGGAGGTCATCGCCGCCCACCCGGACAAGGTCGACGGCGTGAAGATCTCCCTGCTGGACGCCGGCCGCGAGGTCGCCCTCCGGCGCCGCCTGCCGCAGGGCGTGCGCTGCTACACCGGGGACGACTTCCACTACCCCGAGCTGATCGCGGGCGACGAGCAGGGCTTCAGCCACGCCCTGCTCGGCATCTTCGACCCGCTCGGCCCGCTGGCGGCGCGGGCGGTACGGGTCCTGGACACCGGTGACGTCCAGGGCTTCCGCGCCCTGCTGGATCCCACGGTGGAGCTGTCCCGCCACCTGTTCCGGCCACCGACCCGCTTCTACAAGACGGGAGTGGTCCTCCTCGCCTGGCTCGCGGGCCACCAGGACCACTTCGCGATGGTCGGCGGCCTCCAGTCGGCCCGCTCCCTCACGCACCTGGCCCGCGCCTACGAACTCGCCGACACCCTGGGCCTGTTCCCCGACCCCAAACTGGCCGAGGAACGCATGAGGACCCTGCTGTCGCTGTACGGAGTGACCCGATGAACCCCGACCTCGCCCGCTTCTCCGTCAACCAGATGACGGTCAAGCAGCTGTCCCTTCCCGAACTGGTCGACGCCTGCGTCCGGTTGGGCATCACCCACGTGGGCCTGTGGCGGGAACCGGTCCAGGCGTACGGCGTGGAGGCGGCCGCCAAGCTGGTCCGTGACGCGGGCCTGACGGTGACGACGCTGTGCCGGGGCGGCTTCCTCACGGCGACCGAACCGGTCGAGCGGATGGAGGCGCTGGGCGACAACCACGCGGCCATCGAGGAGGCCGCCGCGCTCGGCACGGACACCCTGGTCCTCGTCTCCGGCGGCCTCCCGCTGTTCAGCAAGGACCTGCACGGCGCCCGCGAACGCATCGCCGACGCCCTCGCCGTCCTGGCACCGTACGCGGCCGACCGCGGCGTACGCCTCGCCATCGAGCCCCTGCACCCCATGTACGCGGCCGACCGCTGCGTGGTCTCCACCCTCACCCAGGCCCTGGACCTGGCCGAACGCTTCCCGGCGGACCAGGTCGGGGTGGCCGTCGACACGTACCACATCTGGTGGGACGACCAGGCCCCCGCCCAGATCGCCCGCGCCGGCGCGGGGGGCCGCATCCACACCTTCCAGCTCGCCGACTGGACCACCCCGCTCCCCGAGGGCGTCCTCAACGGCCGCGGCCAGATCGGCGACGGGGCGATCGACATGCGCGAATGGAAGGGCTACGTGGAGGCGGCCGGTTACACCGGGCCCATCGAAGTGGAGCTGTTCAACGAGGAGTTGTGGGCGAGGGACGGACGGGAGGTGCTGGCGGAGACGGCGGAGCGTTTCCTCGCGCATGTGAGCTGACGAAGTCCGCTCCCGTACGACCCTTCCGGGGGATTGGGCGCGGGGTGTATACGGAGTATGGTCCGCCAACACCATTGGTTTCCGGGGGACTTGGTGGGCCATGCCTGAAGAGGGAACGACGTTCGTCGAGGCGTTCAAGGCCGCAGTGCGGCCGGAGCCCCGGCGAACCCACCGCATGGAGCGACAGGGCGCGTTACCCGCGGTGGTGCTGTGCGGTGACCGGGCCGCCGGCGGTGATCCGGACCCCGCGGCCGTCGCCATCAGGGAGCTGGCGGCGTACGTGTGTCCCGACGTCGCGCACAGGGGCGCCCGGCACGCGCTGATCGAGCCGGACCACCTCGTCGCCGGTCCGGACCGGACCCTGTGCGACGAGGTGATCCACCAACTGGAAAGGGCGGAGCTGGACGGCGTCGGGCGGCTGCGGCTGCCCGAGGTCGCGCTGCTGAAGAGCCTGCTCGACTGGAATCACGACGCCGGCCAGGGCGGGGGCAGGGAAGCCGCGATCAGGCTCCGCGACTACGCGTACGAAAGGCTGTGTGACCGTCACAAGGGTTTCATGGCGTTGCGCTGGCTGGCCGGGGGACAGCAGCCGGACCTCAGCGCCGGCCGGGGACTGCGGGACTTCCTCTTCATCCTGCTTCCCGTACCGCTGTTCTACTTCCTGCCCCGGTGGCTGTGGACGCTCCGCCGCGACCGGCGGCTGCTGCGCCAGGCGAAGAGGTTTCCCTGGTGGGCCTTCGCGCGGGGCAGGGAGGCGCACCCGGAGGCCGGGCGGTTCTTCGACACGGCCATCGCCTGGCGCCGTCGCCTGCGCGACGCCGAGGACCGCGAGAAGGCCGAGCTGATGGAGCGGGCGTTGTGGGCCGCGCTGCTGTCGGATCTGAGGCACGCCAACCGTCCCGGGCGGCTGCGGCCCTACCGCCGGCGCCGGAGGACCCGGTGTGTCGTACTGCTGTCACCTCCCGCCGACAGCGGTCAGCGGGAGGTCTTCGACCGTTTCCTGAAGGCGTACGAGGACGCCTGCGGGGTGATTCCCTACGCATCGGTCGTCCTGGTGGCGGGCACGCGGGGCGTCGGCGATGGCGCGAAGAGCCTGGCCGATGTCGCCGCGCAGTGGAGGCCGCAGCGCACGCCCGAGCGGCAGACGGCACGCCTGTCGGAGGCGCTCCCCGTGCCCGGAGCGCCGGTGCCTCCCTTGCCGGTGCCGTATTTCCGGCCGGTCGCCCGGGCCGGCGGCGAACTTGCCGTCGAGCTCACGGCGCTGACCGCCGCGTTGGCTGTGACCGCCTGGCTGGTGATGACAGGTCTCCCTTCCCGCGGACACAGCTCCACGCCGTGTCTCGGCGGGAACCAGAACCCGGGGGCGTCCGCACCGCCGGTCCCCGCGTCCCCTGCCGCACCCGAGGAGTACGCGCAGGCCCGCCGGATGATCACCGAGGAGAACCGGTGGGTCGACGAGCAGGCGCCCGCCGGGCACGTGCGTACGGTCGTCTATCTGGGGGCGAGTCGCGGCAACACCCGGTTCGGCTCGGGACTTCCGGAGCTTCGCGGTATCGCCCTGGGTCAGCGGGAGGCGAACAGGACTGCCCAGAGCGATCCGAAACACGGGGTCTGGCTGAAGGTCGACGCGCTGGACGCGGGCGTGCGGTTCGAGCACGCGGCCGATGTGGCGCGGCAGATCGTCCGGAAGGCTGCCGAGGACCGGGACGTCATCGGCGTGGTGGGGTTCTCGGAAAGCCGGACGGAGAGCAGGAAGGCGATCTCCGAGCTGACCGCGGCGCGGATTCCGGTGATCGTCAGCACCTCGACCGCCAATGCCATGCTTCCCAGCCGCAACTCCGGGTTCGTCCATCGCATCTCCCCGGTCAACAGCAGGGAGACCGCCGTGGAGGCCGCCTTCGCCAAGTACGGGGCGGTCGTCGGGGACGACTCCGACGACTGCCACACGGCGCGGGCCGCGGTAGTGGTACGGGACCCCAGCGACCTGTACAGCAACGAGCTGGGCGAACAATTCGGCGCGCAATTCGAGAAGCTCACCCACGCCCGCCCCTACAACGTGGCCTACTACCAGACGAACGCGTCCGCCGTCCCGGCGCAGGTCCCCGACCTGAGCACCGGCGACATCTCCCAGGTCGCCACAGCCGTGTGCGCCCAGTTGCGCGACCGGACCCTGCTGTACTGGGCGGCACGCGCGGAGGACTTCAGATCGTTCCTCAAGGAGTTCAACCAGGGCACCGGCTGCAGCAGCCGGCACCTGACCGTACTCGGCGGCAACGAACTGACCAACGCCGCCCTGGCCGGCGAATTCCCCGGCGGTGACAGACTGCGGCTCTACCACACCGCGCACGCCCTGCCCGTGGGCGACAAGCGGCGCACCCAGACGGCGAGGGAATTCAGCGAGGCATACGCGGCCGCCTGGAAGAACGATCTGTGGAGCAACGACGGCCACGCCGCCCAGGGCCGGGACGCGATCACCCTCATGGCCAAGGCGGCTTCCACCGTGGCCACCAGCGATCTGACGGTGACCAGCGAACTCGTCCAGAACACCCTCTACAACGGTATGAACCGGGTAGGAGCGAGCGGAGCACTCCGCTACGTCCCCGGTGACGCCGATCCCCAGAACAAGCCGGTGATCATCCTCCGCCACTTCGACAGGGGGAACCCCGTACCCGTCCTCGTGTGCGGAGCCTTCACCCTCACACCAGGGGAGGACTACACCCACTGGGGACCGCACCAGCAGTACGAGTGCCCGACCGATCAGTAAGCTCCGGAACGGCTGTCAAAGGCATGACCGACACGCTGGGTCCCTGGAGCGGAGCGACGGCCGTCGGGTCACCCGGAGGAAGCGCGTGAGGCTGCGGACCACTTCGAAGGTCCGCACCTGGCGCGGCCGGCACCACGACGTCACCTCGTCACCGCCGCCCGGCCTTCCCCACCCTGCGGCCGGTCTCTGCCGACCAGCAGGACCAGACCCCGGCCCGGGCCCCGACGAAGCACTTCTAGGGTGTCATCGACGCCGGGCGCACTCCGGCCCGGCCCATCCGAGGGAACACCCATGTCCGACACCCACCGCCGGCCGGTCCCCACCGACCGTGCTCCCGGCCCCCGCGAGACGCCCGCCCCCGGTGAAGAGCAGCGCCTGGCCGCCACCGTCGCGGCCCATCCGATGCTCGACAGCGTCGGCGCCCTCGCGAGCCTGCTCGCGCGACTCCCTCCTGAGCTGCCCCTCTGGCTCGACGAGCACGTCCGCTGGGACCCGGACGAACGCCTGAAGCAGCAGCTCCTCACCGTCACCCCACGCATCGTCGGGGTGGCCTCGGCCGTCGAGACCGAGGACGCCGCCATGGAGCCCGGCCTGGAGCTCGGGACGGTGTGCATCCCCTTCGACAGCACCCCCGACGCCCGGGCGGCCGTGGCCGTCCGCCGGGACCTGCTGCCCGCCGACCCCTACGCCAGTGCCGAGGAGCGCCTGGAACAGGGAGACGTTCCCGGCGCGCTCGGGGACCTGGCCACCCTCCTCCAGGACATCGCCGCACTGCTCTCGGACGTCACCGACGGGTTGGAGAGGGGCTCCTCCGACACCGAGTCGCTGCGCGTCGAGGCGTCGAGGATCGGACAGGCCGCCGCGCGGATCGCCCGGCTGGCGAAGAACGGCCAGGCGAAGGACCGCGGCTGACCGGCTGCACCCGCGGCACTCGGCGGACGGGCGGACCGCAGCCCGGCAGAGGCACTTTCCTCACCCTGCGGCCGGCCTCTGCCGACCAGCAGAACCAGACCCGGAACCTGACGAAGCACTGCTGGACGCGTGACGTCCAGGGTGCCGTTCACGCGCGGGCCGGCGGTGCGATCTCGGCGATCAGGGCGCGGACGCGTTCCTCGATCTCGTCGCGGATGGGACGGACGGCGTCGACGCCCTGGCCGGCCGGGTCGGGGAGCCGCCAGTCGAGGTAGCGCTTGCCGGGGAAGACGGGGCAGGTGTCGCCGCAGCCCATGGTGATGACGACGTCGGAAGCCTGTACGGCTTCCACGGTGAGCACCTTGGGCACCTCGGCGGAGATGTCGATGCCGACCTCGGCGAGCGCTTCGGCCACGGCCGGGTTGACCGTGTCGGCCGGGGCGGAACCCGCGGAGCGCACCCGTACGCGGTCACCGGCGAGGTGGGTGAGGAAGGCGGCGGCCATCTGCGAGCGTCCGGCGTTGTGGACGCAGACGAACAGCACGGACGGCTGCCGCGGGGTGTCGGGCATGTCAGGCATGGGTGGGCTCTTCCAGTGGTGCGGGGGCGGCCGGGCCGGTGAAGTAGCGGCGCGCGTACAGGGCCACGTAGACCAGTCCGATCAGTACGGGTACTTCGATGAGCGGTCCGACGACGCCGGCCAGGGCCTGTCCCGAGGAGGCGCCGAAGGTGGCGATGGCGACGGCGATGGCCAGCTCGAAGTTGTTGCCCGCGGCGGTGAAGGCGAGCGTGGTGGCCCGCGGGTGGTCGAGCCCGACGGCCCTGCCCAGCAGCATGGACCCCGCCCACATGAGCGCGAAGTAGACCAGCAGCGGCAGCGCGATGCGGGCCACGTCGAGCGGCCGGCCGGTGATGGCGTCGCCCTGGAGGGCGAAGAGGACGACGATCGTGAACAGCAGGCCGTACAGGGCGAACGGGCCGATGCGCGGGATCAGCTCCGCCTCGTACCAGGCACGGCCCTTGAGCTTCTCGCCGACGCGGCGGGTCAGGTAGCCGGCCGCGAGCGGGATGCCGAGGAAGACCAGCACGCTGCGGGCGATCTCCCACACGCTCACGTCGAGTCCGGTCCGTTCCAGGCCGAGCCAGCCGGGCAGGACCTGGAGGTAGAACCAGCCGAGCGCGGAGAACGCGATCACCTGGAACACGGAGTTGAGCGCGACCAGGACGGCAGCCGCTTCCCGGTGCCCGCACGCCAGGTCGTTCCAGATGACGACCATGGCGATGCAGCGGGCGAGACCGACGATGATCAGCCCGGTGCGGTACTCGGGCAGGTCCGCCAGGAACAGCCAGGCCAGCGCGAACATGAGGGCCGGGCCGATGACCCAGTTCAGCAGCAGCGAAGGCAGCAGCAGGCGCCGGTCCCGCGTCACGGTGCCGAGCCGGTCGTAGCGGACCTTGGCCAGCACCGGGTACATCATCACGAGCAGGCCGAGCGCGATCGGCAGGGACACCCCGCTCACCGTCACGGTGGCCAGCGCGTCGCCGAGGCCCGGGACCAGACGGCCCAGGCCGAGGCCGACGGCCATGGCGGCGAGGATCCACACGGCCAGGTAGCGGTCGAGGAACGACAGCCGTCCGGCCACGCTCCGCTCGGGTGCGGCGGTGCTCACGAGCCGGCACCCGCCCTCTCGCCGCGGTCGGGCAGCGGGGTGCCGGCGGGGCGGGTCAGGAGGCCCGCGAGGCGGTCGGTCGTCTCCGGCAGCAGCCAGTAGTACACCCACGTCCCGCGCCGCTCGCAGTCGATCAGACCGGCCTGCCGCAGCAGCTTGAGGTGGTGCGAGATGGTCGGCTGCGACAGGTCGAAGGCCGGGGTCAGGTCGCACACGCAGACCTCGCCGCCCGCCTTCGAGGCGATCATCGACAGCAGCCGCAGCCGGACCGGATCACCGAGCGCCTTGAAGACCCTCGCCAGGTCGGCGGCCTGTTCCTCGTCCAGCGGGGCGGTCAGCAGCCCCGGGCAGCACGCGTCGGCCCCGCCGGTCCCCTCCAGCATCACAAGCTCTTGCTTTGACATACGTCTATGTTGACAGTCTTCGATCCAGCGCGCAATGTTGCATCGACGGACATCAATACAAGCGGATGGAGACTGTCATGCCCCGAGTTCAGCTCGCCCTGCGGGTCAGTGACCTGGAGGCGTCGATCGCCTTCTACTCGAAGCTGTTCGGCGCCGAACCGGCCAAGCGGCGCGAGGGCTATGCCAACTTCGCCATCGCCGAACCCCCGCTCAAGCTCGTCCTCATCGAGGGTGAGCCCGGCCAGGAGACCCGGCTGGACCATCTCGGCGTCGAGGTCGAGTCCGCCGGCCAGGTCACCGCGGCGGCCGGACGCCTCAAGGACGCCGGCCTGGCCGCGTTCGAGGAGAACGACACCTCCTGCTGCTACGCCCTCCAGGACAAGGTCTGGGTCCACGGCCCCGGCCGGGAGCCCTGGGAGGTCTACGTCGTCAAGGGCGACGCCGACACCCTCGGCAAGAGCGCCCGGGCCGAGCCGAACGGTGACGGCTGCTGCCCGGTCCGCTGAGGTTCAGGCGTTGTAGCCGCCGTGGGCGTCCAGCACCGCGCCCGTGACGTACGACGCGGCGGGGCTCGCCAGGAAGGCGATCGCCGCGGCTATTTCGTCGGGGTGCCCCATGCGTCGCAGGGACAGCGAGTTCAGCAGTGCGTTGAGGGTCTCCGGGTCCGGCGGCTGCATGCCGCCCTCCATCAGTCCGGCCTCCACGACGTTGGCCGTGATGTCCCGGGGCCCGAGGTCGCGTGCGACGCCCATGGTGTACCGCTCGATCCCGGCCTTGGTCGCCGCGTAGTCGGCGAGGCCGGGTGCGCCGACCCGGGAGCCCAGGCCGGAACTCACCGTGATGACGCGGCCGCCCGTGCGCAGCACCCGGGAGGCGGCCCGGATGACGGCGATCACGCCGAGGTAGTTGGTGGCGTGCATCCGGTCCAGCGCGGCGGTGTCGGCGTCCGGGTCGTCCACCGTGCGGCCCTGCTCCACCGAGATCGCCGCGTTGTTGACGAGGATGTCCAGGCCGCCGAAGTGCGCGACCACGTCGTCGATCAGCGCCGGCGCCCGGCTCGTGTCCGCCTGGTCGGCCTGGAAGGCGACGGCCTTGACCCCCTTGGCGAGCACCTCGTCCACGACGGCCCGAGCCCGCTCCTCGGAGCTGACGTAGGTGAAGGCGACGTCGGCGCCCTGCTCGGCCAGCAGCCGTACGGTCGCGGCCCCCAGTCCGCGCGACCCTCCGGTGACCAGGGCGACCTTGCCCGTGAGTGGCTTGCTCATTCTTCTCACCTCGTTGATCGATGCCTCGTGGCAGTCGCAACATTATTTGTTACGACAGCTTGTCGCAACCATAGGTGTTACGACAGCGTGGTCGTAGCATGAAGCGTCACGGCCGAGAGAGGGACCCATGAGCGCCAACAGCAGGCTGACCATCGCCGCCCACGCGCTGGCCTGGATCGGCCTCTATCAGCGCCAGGGCCACGAGGTCGCCACCTCCGAGCAGATCGCGACCAGCGCGAACACCAACCCGGTGGTGATCAGGCGGCTGCTCGGCGAACTGCGCAGGGCCGGGCTCGTGGAGTCCCGGCGGGGCGTGGGCGCGGGCTGGTCGCTGGCGCGCGAGCTGGAGTCGATGACCCTGCTCGACGTGTACGAGGCGGTGGAACCCGGCCCGCTGTTCGCCATGCACCGCACCACCCCGGACCAGGAATGCGTGGTGGGCCGAGGCATCCAGCCGACGATGCAGGGCATCTACGAGGCCATCGAGCAGACCCTGAGACAGGAACTGGCCCGGGTCACCCTCGCGGACGTACTCCGGGACGTACTCGCGACGGCTCGCTAGCGCTCCGGCCGTACAGGTTCACCGGGCCTTCCGGAACGGTCTCACGATCTCCCGGACCGCTTCGGCGGCGCCCCAGTCGTCGTCACCATGCGCGATCGTGCTCAGGAGTTCCCGAAGGTGCAGGACCGGCATGCGCGCCTCCCAGCCGTCCTGAAGCCCGGCGATCTCCCGATACGCGGCGAAGAAGCGGTCCGCGGCGGCCGGGCGCGGCGAGCACCACAGCATGCTGAGGTCGACCTCCGGCCAGGTGTAGGACACCGCGGGGTCGATGAGCACGGGGGCACCGTCGCCGGTGGCGACGATGTTCTCCCGCCACAGGTCGCCATGGGTCAGACAGGGGGGCTGGGGCGGGATCAGCTCGGGCAGGGACGCGCAAAGCCGTTCCAGGGCCCGGCGCTCCTCACGGTCGAACGCGGCCTCGACCAGTGGCTCCGGCAGCCAGCGCAGCACGCGCCGTTCCGCGAAGAACGCGTGGCCGTCCGTCTCCCGGGTGTTGTCCTGACGCATGCGTCCCAGCCAGCCGTCGCGGTGCCAGCCGAACCGCTCGCCGACGGTGGACGTGTGCAGGGCCGCGACCATGTGCGCGAGCTGTTCCCAGAAGCGCTCGTCGTCCCGGCGAGGCCGCATTCTTTCGAGCACGAGCAGCCGGGGAGAGACGCACAACACGTCCGGCGTGTTCACCCCTCCACGGCTGCGCAGCTCGGCCAAGCCGGCGGACTCGACTGCGAACACGTCGGAATCCGGCCCCAGTATGGTCTTCGCGAAAACCTGAGTGCCGTCCTGGAGGGTGACCAGCCCCGCGACGGCGACCACGCCACCGGTGGCCTCTTTCACCGCGGCTGCTGCATAGCCTGCTTCACGCAGCCGCTCGACAAGTATCTCCGGCGCGCTGGGCGGGTTTTGGAACGGTGCGCTCATTACTGGGCGGGTGGGAGCTGGCCCTTCTTGACGGCGGTTACGAACTCGGTCCAGCCGTTCAGGGAGAAGAGCACGGCGGGGCCGGTGACGGCTTTGCTGTCGCGGACGGGTACGTGAGCGTGGCCGCGAGCGACTTCGAGGCATTCCGATTGGCTGCCGTCGCTGTAGCTCGACTTGTACCAGCCGGTGAGGGCGGACGAGTCGGGGATGGTGCGCTCACTGCCGACCATGTACGTGTTCCTTCGCTGCGGCTCTGACGAGGGCCAGTGACTCCTGCTGCGACAACGCGTCGCTCAGCGCCAGAGCGTAAGACGTCTGACAGGAACTCACCACCGACGGATCATCGATCAGTCGCCCGGTTTCGAACGCGTCGACGTACGCCACTGGAGCGGAATCATCGAAGCTCATCAAAGTGAGCAGGCTCGTCATGAGCGAGTGCGCTCCGACCCGGTACGGAAGGACATGAAGCCGAATCCGCCGCGCCTCGGCCATGTCGGCGATTTTGTCCAGCTGTTCCCCCATGGTGTGAGGGCCACCCACCGGGCGGCGAAGCACGGCCTCGTCGAGCAGCGTCCAAATGACAGGAGCTGACGGTCCCTCAAGAATTTCGGCACGACTCGTTCGAATGACAACTTCCCTGTCAAGCTCCTCGTCTGTGTAGTTGGGGTGGTAGGCCGTGAACACGGCCCGTGCGTAACTCGGTGTCTGAAGCAACCCGGGAACGAGCGTCAGCGCGAACAACTGGATCAGCGACGCGTGTTGCTCCAGCTCGCGGGCGGCAGCGAAGCGAGGGGCGAAGTACTGGCCCTCCAAATCCTCCAGCCACCTCTCGAAAAACCCGTCCGTCCCCAACGCCTGGTCGATCCGACGGGCGTCATCCGGCTTGGGAAGCCTCCTCCCCGCCTCCCAGTGACTGATCAGCGTCGGTGAACAGACCACGATCTCGCTCAGTTGCTCCTGGGTGAGCCCGGCCGCGATGCGACGCAGCCTCAGCTCCTCCCCGTACTTCTCGCGCGGCGTCTTCGGCCTGCGGACAACGCTCATCCGGCCAACTCCCTTGGTGACAGGCGCAATGTCAACCCCCAGCCCCTGGCAGCGTAGCCACATCCGACCCCACTCTGTGAGGAAATCAGCACACAACGCAGTCACCGCAGGTGAGAAAGCAGGTCGGCATGGTTCGTCTCCTGGCCCGGCTGGTCAGGCCGTCGCGTCGGCGCCGTAGGCCGGTCACGCCCCCGCCGTACACGGACGTGTCCCCGTACTCGTGCCCGTACGTCGGCGCTCCCACGGCGTACCGCAGGGGCGAGGCACCCCTGCGCGGGGAGGACAGCCCGCTCGTCCGCCCGTATCTCGACCTGGTGGAGACCTACGCATGAACGACCGGACGTACGACGACCCGTCGGCGGACGGGCGTCTGCTGCCCTGGACCGGTGACGGGGGCAAGCCCTGCTATGTGCTGGGCGACGGCACGGGATACGTGTCCCGGCTCGCGGACCAGATCGAGAGCGTGCAGCTCGGGATGGCGGGGGAGCTGATCGACCACGCGGCCGAACTCCTCACCGAACACCGCCTGACGGACCGGGAACTGCACTACCTCGCCCGGCAGCTGGCCACATCCCTGCGGGAGGTCAAGCGCGTCGCGGAGAGCAGGGGAGCGCGGCTGCCTGTCCCTGATCCAGAATGACCGGATGATCACGCTGGAGACTCCCCGTTTGGTCCTGCGCCGCTGGCGCGAGGAGGACATCGAGCCCATGGCCGCCGTCAACGCCGACCCCGAGGTCATGCGGTGGATCCGTGACGGCAGCGTCCTCGATGAACAGCAGACGCGCGACAAGGTCCGGGCCTGGGACGCCGGGTGGGAGACAAGGGGCTTCGGCCTGTTCGCCGTGGAGGTCCGGGCCACCGGCGAGCTGGCCGGGTTCACCGGCTTCTCGGTGCCCGACTTCCTGCCGGAGGTACTGCCGGCGGTCGAGGTCGGCTGGCGGCTGGGCCGTTCCCACTGGGGGCAGGGCCTGGCCACCGAGGCCGGCGCGGCCGCCGTCCGGTTCGGGTTCGAGGAACTGGGACTGGAGCGGATCCTCAGCATCGTCCAGGTGGGCAACGAGGCGTCCGAACGGATCACGGCGAAACTCGGGATGCGCCTGGAGCGGGAGACCGTGACCCCCGCCGGCGGCCGGCGGGTCCGGGTCTTCGAGCTGTCGGCGGAGCGGTACGCCCGCACTCGGTGAGCCGCTCGCCGGGGCGACGCCTATCGCACGACGGCGAGGACGAGGCAGGCGGCGGCCAGGGCCAGGTAGGTGCCGGGGAAGGCGATGTTGTAGTACACCCGGGCACGGATGTGCGCGGCGACGGCGCCGACGAAGAAGAGGACGAGCCCTGTCGCCGCGGCGACGCCGATGACCGGGACGCCCACGAGCCCGAGGAGGAGGCCGGCGGCTCCGGCGGCCTTGAGCGCGCCGAGCCACGGGAGCCAGGCCCGCGGGACGCCGACCTCGGCCGAGTTGGCGAGGACGAACCCGGCCCGCAGGAGGTCCGCGAGGGCGATTCCGGCGTTGGCCAGGATGGTGACGGCGGTGGTGATCGCGTAGGCGGTGAACATGTGCCCCGTCTCCAGTCGAGCGCATCGTGAGTCCGGCGAGCCCGGTACTCCCCCCCACGACAAGCCTCTCCGCGCCCTTGGACGGCGTCCAATACCCGCCTCCATAACCTGTGGGCATGGATGTGGACATGCGGCTGCTGCGCTCCTTCGTCGCCGTGGCGGAGGAGGGCACCCTCACCCGCGCCGCGGAACGACTGTTCGTGGCCCAGCCGGCCCTCACCAAGCAGATCAGGCAGCTGGAGACGCAGCTCGGCGTACGGCTGTTCACGCGGTCCCGTACCGGTATGACCCTCACGGAGGCGGGCCGGGCCCTGTCCGAGCGCGTGCCCGCCCTGCTGGCCGGCTGGGACCAGGCACTGCGGGAGACCAGGGCCGCCGCCGGCCGGGCGGCCCGCTCGCTACGGGTCGGCTTCATGGCCAGCGCCGCCAACGAGGCGACCCCGCGCATCATCGCGGAGTTCACCCGGCGCCGGCCGGGCTGGCGGGTGGAGATGCGGCAGGCCGCCTGGTCGGACCCGAGCGCCGGCCTCGCGGCGGGGGAGGTCGACGCGGCCCTGCTGCGGCTGCCCTTCTCCGGCCAGGACGCCCTGCGGACGGCGGTGCTGTTCACCGAGCCCCGCTGGGTAGCCCTCCCCGAGGGACACCCCCTCGCCGCACGCGACACGATCCCCTTCCGGGACCTGTGGGACGAGCCGTTCGTGGCCGCCCCGCCCGAAACCGGCCGGTGGCGGGACCACTGGCTCGCCACCGACGAACGCGAAGGCCACCCGGTCCGCATCGGCGCCGTCACCGACCAGCCGGACGACTGGCTCAGCGCCATCGCCAACGGCTACGGCATCGCCCTCGCCCCCGCGTCCGCCGCCCGCTTCTACGCCCGCCCCGGCATCACCTACCGCCCCGTCACCGGCGTCGGCCCCAGCCGGGTCGCGGTCGCCTAGGCCGCCGCCGACGACAACGACCCCGTCGTCCAGGACTTCGTCCGCTGCTGCCTGGACGGACCCTGGGCGCAGGACGGCACCGGCTGATCACCCGGCCGGCACCGTCGCCTCAGAAGAACACCCCGCACCGCAGCAGCACGTTCGCGTACGGGCGGGCCTCGCCCGTGCGGACGATCAGCCGGGCGCCGGACGAGAGATCCTTCAGGCGCTCGTGCGGCACGTAGGCCAGGTCAGGGAAGCGGCCTTCCAGCAGGGCCGTCGCCGCCGGGTTGGCCGTGCGGACCTCCTCCGCCGCCGTGGCGCCCTCCACCACCAGTTCGGCCAGCAGGCCGTCCAGGACCTCGGCGAAGGACGGCACCCCGGCCCGGAACGCCAGGTCCACGACCCGGGGCCCGTCGGGTATCGGCATCCCCGCGTCGCACACCAGCACCCCGTGCCCGTGCCCGAGTCCGGCCAGCGCACCGGACAACTGCCGGTTCAGGATCCCCGCCTTCTTCACAGCGCCTCGACCTCCGCCGCCGTCGGGTACGACTCCTGCGCGCCCCGCCGCGTGACGGCCGCCGCACCCACCCGGGCCGCGTACGCCGCCGCCTCCGCCAGACCCGCGCCCGCGCCCAGCCGCCAGGCCAGCGCGGCGGTGAACGCGTCGCCCGCGCCGGTCGTGTCCACCGCGTCCACCTTCACCGACGGCACCAGGGCCGTCCCCGAACCGTCGCACACCAGCGCCCCGCGCGCGCCCAGCGTGACCACCACCGAGCGCGGCCCCTTGGCCAGCAGCAGCCGGGCCCAGTCCGCCGGGTCGTCGCCCACCCGGGCGTCCCCGAGGATCACCCGGGCCTCGTGCTCGTTCACGATCAGCGGGTCACAGGCCGCCAGCACCTCCGTGGGCAGCTCGCGCGGCGGCGACGGGTTCAGCACGAAGCGGCTGCCCGGCGCCAGGTTCCGCACCACCTCCACGACCGTCTCCAGCGGGATCTCCAGCTGCGCCGACACCACCCGGGAGGCGTGGAACAGGCTCGTCGCCGTCCGTACGTCCTCCGGGCGCAGCCGCCCGTTGGCGCCCGGCGACACCACGATGCTGTTGTCCCCGGACGGATCCACGGTGATCAGCGCCACCCCCGTCGGGGCGCCGCCGACCAGCACGCCCACCGTGTCCACCCCGGCCGCGCGCAGGGAGTCGAGCAGCAGCCGGCCGTGGCCGTCGTCGCCCACCCGCGCCAGCAGGGCCGTACGCGCCTGAAGCCGGGCCGCAGCGACGGCCTGGTTGGCGCCCTTGCCGCCCGGGTGCACGGCCAGATCGCCGCCGAGCACCGTCTCGCCCGCGGCCGGCCGCCGCTCCACGCCGATCACCAGGTCCGCGTTGGCCGAACCGACGACCAGCAGGTCGTAGTCGTACATCAGTTGACTCCCCTGACTCCCCTGAGAGATGACCTCGACGGGCCGCCCCGAGGGAACTCCCCGGGGCGGCCCGCCCGCTGTGGTCCGTCAGCCGGTGAAACCGGCCACGTTGTCCTTCGTGACCACCTTCACCGGCACCTTCACCGTCGGCGCCACCTTCTCGCCCCGGACCGCCTTGAGGGCGTTGTCCACGGCGATCCGGCCCAGCTGCGAGGGCTGCTGGGCGACCGACGCGTACAGCGTGCCGCCCTTGACCGCCGTCAGCCCGTCCGGGGTGCCGTCGAAGCCGACGACCTGCACCGACCTGCCCGCCTTGGAGCCGAGCGCCTTGATCGCGCCGAGGGCCATCTCGTCGTTGGCGGCGATGACGCCCTGCACGTCCGGGTGGGCCTGGAGCAGGTTCGACATCACGTCCAGCCCCTTGGTGCGGTCGAAGTCGGCGGGCTGCTGGGCCAGCACCCGGATGCCCGGGTACGCCTTCAGGCCCTTGGCGAACCCGGCCGCCCGCTCGCGCGCCGCCGAGGTGCCCGCCTGCCCCTGGAGGATGACGATCTTCCCGTGGCCGCCCAGCTTCTCGGCGACGGTCTTCGCGGCCAGCTCACCGCCGGCCACGTTGTCGGACGCCACCAGGGTGGCCACCGAGGCGTGGTTGACACCCCGGTCCACGGCGACGACGGGGATGTCCGCCTTGCCGGCGGCCTTCACCGAGTTGCCCGCCGCGTCCGAGTCCACCGGGTTGACGATGATCCCGTCCAGGTTCGTACTGGTGAAGTTCTGCAACTGGTTGGCCTGCTGGGAGGCGTCGTTCTGGGCGTCGGTCACGGTCAGGTCCACGCCCAGCTTCCGCGCCTCGGCCTGCGCGCCCGACCGGATCTGCACGAAGAACGGGTTGTTCAGGGTGGACAGGGACAGGCCCAGCCGAGGGTTCGCCGACGAGGACGAACCGCCGTGCAGCAGCGAGGTCGCGCCGACCACGGCCACGGTCACCACGGCCGCCAGCGCGTACGTCACCGCCTGCTTGCCCTTCGGCCCGCCCGCACCGGCGGCCACCGGGACGGCACCGGCCTTGCGGCGCACGGTGTCCAGCAGCACCGCCAGCGCGATCACCACACCGATGACGACCTGCTGCCAGAACGCCGAGACGGACAGCAGGTTCAGCCCGTTGCGCAGCACGGCCAGGATCAGCGCGCCGATCAGCGTGCCCGACGCCTTGCCGGTGCCGCCCGCCAGCGAGGCACCGCCGATGACGACGGCGGCGATGGCGTCCAGCTCGTAGCCGTCGGCGGCCTGCGGCTGCGCCGAGGACAGCCGGGCGGCCAGCACCACGCCCGCGACGGCGGCGAACAGCCCGGACAGGGCGTAGATCGCGAGCTTCTGCCGCTTGACCCTGAGGCCCGACAGCCGCGCGGCCTCCTCGTTGCCGCCGATCGCGTACATGGACCGGCCGATGTACGTCCGCCCGAGCACCACGGCCGCGACGAGCCCCATCACCACCATGACCAGCACCGGCACCGGCAGCCAGCCGCCGAGGGTGTCCCCGAGGTGGGAGACCGAGCCGGGGAACGCGATGGGGGAGCCCTGCGAGATCACCAGCGCCAGACCGCGCCCCACCGACAGCATGGCCAGCGTCGCGATGAACGGCGGCAGCTTGCCGTAGGCGATGAGGAAACCGTTCACCAGACCGGCGACGACACCCGTGGCGACCGCCAGGACCACCGCGAGCGCGACCGGCACCCCGTGCGAGGTGGCGCTCCAGCCCAGCATGGTCGCCGACAGCGCGGCCACCGACCCCACGGACAGGTCGATGCCCGCGGAGACGATCACGAACGTCACACCGAAGGCGAGGATGGCCGTCACGGCGGCCTGCACGCCGATGTTCAGCAGGTTGTCCGTGGTCAGGAAGTCACCCGACAGCGCCGACAGGGCGATGACGAGGACGATCAGCGCGGTGAGCGCGCCGTTGTCCAGCAGCAGCCGGCGCAGGCCGCCCGGGGCGCCACTCGCGCCCGACCTGCTCTTGAGCGTGTCAGTGGCCACGGGTGGCCTCCTTCTCGGTCTCGGTCTCGGTCTTCTCGGTGGTGGGGGTGGAGACGGCGAGGGACATCACCGCGTCCTGCGTGGCCCGGTCGGCGGGGAGTTCGCCGGCGATCCGGCCCTGGGCCATCACCAGCACCCGGTCGCTCATGCCGAGCACCTCGGGCAGATCGCTGGAGATCATCAGCACGGCGGCACCGGCGGCCGTCAGCTCGTTGATCAGCTGGTAGATCTCGACCTTGGCGCCGACGTCGATCCCGCGCGTCGGCTCGTCCAGGATCAGCACCTTCGTGTCGGCCAGCAGCCACTTGCCGATGACGACCTTCTGCTGGTTGCCGCCGGACAGCGTCCGCACCTGCTGCCCGAGGCCCGCCATGCGCACCCCGAGCTGCCCGGCGATCCGCTCGGCGGCGGCCCGCTGTCCCTTGCGGTCCACGAGCCCGGCCCGGGTGGCCTTGCGCAGCGTCACCAGCCCCAGGTTCTCCTCGACGGAGGCGTCCAGCACCAGCCCCTGCCCCTTGCGGTCCTCCGGCACGAGCCCGATCCCGGCGTCCATCGCGGCGTTCACGTCATGCCGCCGCAGCTCGGTGCCGGCCACCCGGACGACCCCGCGGTCATAGGGATCGGCGCCGAACACCGCCCGCACGACCTCGGTCCGCCCGGCGCCCACCAGGCCCGCGATGCCGACGACCTCACCGGCGTGCACCTCGAAGCTGACGTCGTGGAAGACACCGTCCCGGCCCAGCCCCTCCACGGACAGCAGCGGGGCGCCCTTCTCGGCCCGCTCCCGCGGATACTGCTGCTCGATGGACCGCCCCACCATCAGCCGGACCAGCTCGTCCTCGGGAGTGGAGGCGGGCACCTGCCCGACGCTCTTCCCGTCCCGGATGACGGTGACCCGGTCGCCGAGGGCGCCGATCTCCTCCAGGTGATGGGTGATGAACACGATCCCCACCCCGTCGGCGCGCAGCCCCCGCACGATGGCGAAGAGCTTCTCCACCTCCTCCGAGGTGAGCACGGCGGTCGGCTCGTCCATGATGAGCACGCGCGCGTTCAGGCTGAGCGCCTTGGCGATCTCCACCATCTGGAGCCGGGCGATCCCGAGGTCCCGCACCCGCGCCCGGGGCGACACGTCGACCCCGACCCGCTTCAGCAGCGTCGCGGCGTCGTCCTCCATCCGCTTCCGGTCGATCATCCCGAAGCGGCGCGGCTGCCGCCCGAGGAAGATGTTCTCGGCGACGGTCAGATCGGGCACCAGGTTGAACTCCTGGTAGATGGTGGCGATCCCGAGCCGTTCGGCGTCCTGCGCCCCGTGGACGCGCACCTCCTCACCGCCCACCAGAATCCGGCCGGCGTCGGGGGTGTAGGCACCGGAGAGCATCTTGATCAGCGTGCTCTTGCCGGCCCCGTTCTCACCGAGCAGCACATGGACCTCGCCCCGGCGCAGATCGAAGTCGACGCCGTCGAGCGCGACCACGCCGGGGAAGGTCTTCCGTATGCCCTCGATGCGCAGCAACTCGTCCGGGTTGCTCACGTCGTGCTCCTTTGCACTGGGGAGGGGGTGGGGGGCTCACCGCACGAGCGGCGTACGACGAGCCGGGCGGGCAGCGTGACGGAGCGCGGGGTACGCCCCTCGATCCGGTCGACCAGCGCGCGTACGGCGGCCCGCCCCAGCTCACCGGTGGGCTGGGCGATCGCGGTGACCGGCGGATCGGTGTGCACGAACCACGGGATGTCGTCGAACGCGGCCAGCGCGATGTCGTCGGGCACCCGCAGACCGCGGGCGCGTACGGCGTCCAGCGCGCCGAGCGCCATCAGGTTGTCGGCGGCGAAGACGACGTCGGGCGGCTCGGGCAGATCCAGGAACCCCTCGGTGACCCGCCGCCCGCTCTCGGCCTGGAAGTCGCCCTGGCCTATGCGGGCGTCGGGCAGCGGCAGCCCGTACTCGGCGAGGGCGGCCCGGAAGGCCTCGACACGCTCACTGCCGGTGGTGGTGGCGGCGGGCCCGGCGATGATGGCGAGCCGCCGGTGCCCGAGGCCGTACAGATGCGCCACGAGATCCCGTACGGCGGCCCGCCCGTCGGCCCGTACGACGGGCACGTCCACGCCGGGGATCCACCGGTCGACGAACACCATCGGGGTCCCCGCCCGAGCGGCGTCGAGCATGAGCGGCGACCCGCCGTCCGTAGGCGACACCAGCAGCCCGTCGATCCGCCGGTCCAGCAGATTCCGTACGTGGTGGTCCTGCAACTCGGGCCGCTCGTCGGCGTTCCCGATGATGACGCTGTACCCGAGCGCGCGGGCCTCTTCCTCGACGGACCGCGCCAGTTCGGTGAAGTAGGGATTCAGCACGTCGCTGATGACGAGCCCGAGGGTGTGGGTCTGATCGGTCCGCAGGGACCGGGCGACGGCGTTGGGCCGGTACCCGAGGGCGGCCACGGCGGCCAGCACCCGCTCGCGGGCGTCGGCGCTGACGGACGGATGGCCGTTCAAGACGCGTGACACGGTGGCCACGGACACCCCCGCCGAAGCGGCGACATCCTTGATGCTCGCCATCGCCGGCTCCACCTCCTCGTGGAATCGATTACATCCCTGCGGTAGGAGGATTGGAAACGATTACACGGGGCGGGGGCAAGGGGGTGGGGTTGGCCGAAACCCAATCGTGACCGTGCGGCGGGTGACGGAGTGACCGGCGCGGAAGGAGCCGCCACCCGGCCGGGACCGCCGACGCGCAGGCGGGTGGAGCGGACGCGCAGGTGGGCGGAGCCGGAGCGCACCCAGACGGATCGACAGAAATGAAAAAACGCTCTCCGTAACGTTTTCCGGATGCCGCGTTCACTCTTTTGCCGCGCATCTGGAGGAGAGGGGGTGGCGTTAGCCCGAATATGACGACGACGAGGTTCCACGGCCTGCTGCACCGGGACACGGGGAAGGATAGCCAGTCGACGGGCAGTTTGCTGACATTCAGTCCAACAATGCACCCACCTGGCGGAGTCGGAGCCCCGCTCGAGGCGCGCGAAGATCACGTGCGCGCGGTGGGGGCGCTGCTCGACGAATTCCTCGTTCTGCTGGAGGCGGTCCAGAGGGAACTCGACGAGCGATGGAGCGCTCAGAAAAACACCGGCGACACCGTCTGACGGGGGAGGATCCTTATGACCCAGAAATATACTGGCTCACCTTTTACGCACCCGGAATGGTACGCGGACGCGGCCCCGTACCCCCGGGGCGACGTGCTGGTGCCGCCGGACGCCTACTGGGACCCGGCGGAAGAACTCGCCAACCTGCTGCAGGGCACCACGCCGCTGGAGCAGACGGCCGCCACGGTCCCCCCACCGCGCACCGAGCCCGCACCCGGCGTCGACTTCGCGGGGACGACGCACCGAAAGAGGCGCGTCCCGAGAAATCACATCAAGTGGATGCGGGCCGGCAGCTTTGTGATCGCCGCGTTCGTGTCCGTCCTGGTGGCGATGGTCAGCGTATTCGGCGGAATTGCGGCGTACGGCCCCCTGCGAAATGCCACCCCGGGCGTGAACGGCGGAATGATCGCCTGGTGGCCCCTTCTCGTGTACGGCCCCTGGATGGCGGCGTCTCTCTCCATCCTGCGAAATGCCCTGCATCAGCGCCGGGCTGTGCACTCGTGGTGCATCGTTGTGCTGTTTTCCTCGGTCGCGATGATCCTGTGCGTAGCCCAGGCCGACCGAACGGTCACCGGAATCGCAGGGGCCGCGCTCCCGGCGTTCGCGTCCCTGGCCTGCTTCCAGCAATTGATCCGCCAGATCACCTTGACGCTGCCCCAGAGCCAGGAAAAACCCCGGCACGGCAGATAACGCAGAACCGTTGCGCCAGCCACCCGGGCCGGACCGGCAGAGGCCAGACCACCACCCACCTCAGGGCCCGTAAGACCTCCGCTGTGCCACCCTCACTTTTGGAATGGCTGGTCCAGAAATGGTGAGCCATGGCCGCGCGGGCCGGCTTGATGTTCACACCACACGAACCCGCGGCCATGGACACACCACGGCTTGTTCGCGAAGGAGGGTCAGACCCGGTCGAGGGGCCGATGCGGCTCGTCCGGAAGCTCCACCGTGATCGTGTCACCGGGGCGCACCACGCCGCCCACCTGGACGACGCTCATGATTCCGGCCTTGCGCACGACGTTCCCGGCCTCGTCACGGCCGACGACCTTCTTCAGCAACCCGTCCTGGAAGTTGTCGATCTGCAGGCAGGGATTACGCAGGCCAGTAACCTCGACGATCGCCTCGTCGCCGATGTGCAGCAGCGTCCCGACCGGCAGGCTGAGCAAGTCGATGCCGCTCGTGGTGATGTTCTCGCCGAGTTCGCCGGGCGCCACCTTGAATCCGTCTTCGCCGACTTCGGTGAAGAGCTCCTCGTGAATGAGGTGGACCTGGCGCAGATTCGGCTGGGTGGGGTCCTGCGCGACACGCGAGCGGTGCTTGACCGTGACGCCGGCGTGCACGTCCCCCTCCACCCCGAGCCCGGCAAGCAACGTGATGCTGGGCCTGTTGGGCTTGGTAAAGGAGTACTCGCTGTTGCTGCTGACCGCCGTTACCGTTCCGCTCATCCCGCGGTCCCCCTTCTCGGTGGTGATGAAGCGTCACGACCCTAGCCCGCGACCCTCAGCGCGCAGCACTCCGCGATCAACGCGAGGCAGGCCGTTGAACGGCCGGGGGAGCCGACCAGGCTCCCTGACGGCGAGAACGCACCACTCACTCCCACCCACCGCAAGCCGCCGCACGCACCCGGCGTGCATGCGAGAAGCGACCGCGCCCCCGGCCGACAGAACCACGAAGCCCACCCGAGGGCCCGGCCACCGGCCCGGCCCACCGCTCCTCCGGGCCGCTCGCTCGCTTCTACCCAGGGCTGGAGCGAGGTGTGTCAAGGGTGGCCCGCAGGGCCATCGCCGAAGGCGACGCGCAGCGCCCTTGACTCACCTCGCGGAAGCCCGACACTGCCCAAGAAGCGAGCGGCCCAACGGCCACGTGCTCACTCGCCGGCGAACAACTCCGCGGCGTCCGTAGCGTGAACGGCTCGCTGGGCCCACACCTCGAGCCGATCGAGGTCCTCGCAGGCGAGTACTCGCTCACGGACGGAGTCGGGCACCGGGATGCCACGCCACTCCAGAATGCGGGGGATCATCTCCTTCCAGCCCTCGACGAGCCCTTGCTTCCGCGCCTGTTCCAGACCTTGCCTTCGCCCTTCCTCACGCACCTGCTCGGCAAGCGGGTGCCGCCAGAAGTACTGGATCGCCATCGTCAGGTCTTCCCTCACTCGCAGGCGAACAACTCCACCGCATCCGTTGCGTGAACGGCTCGCTGGGCCCACACCTCGAGCCGATCGAGGTCCTCGCAGGCGAGTACTCGCTCACGGACGGCGTCAGGTACCGGGATGCCGCGCCACTCCAGGACGTGGAGAGTCATCTCCTGCCGGTCCTGAAGGCGCCCCTGCTCCCTCCCTTCCTCTCGCACCTGCTCGGCAAGCGGGTGTCGCCAGAAGTACTGGACAGCCGTCATCAGATCCCTCCGCATCTGCTTCGCCTGGGGATCGACCAGGCATGAGTCGACGAACTGCGCGAAGACCGCGGCACTGTCGGAGTCGATGGTCCGCAGGGCGGATGCCAGGGATTCCAGTATGGCCATCGCCCCCGGCCCACGCCCGTGTGTCATCGCCGACAGCACCGCGAGCGTGGGATCCGCCTCCGCCTGCTTCTCGTCCGCGATCACCGGCACGTTGTCCGGCCCCAGCACCAACGGCCGCACCGACAACGAGTGCCAGCCCGGGAAACCCAGCCGGATCGGCCGCGAGGCCCACTTCGCCGTGGAGCTGCTCTGCGTGATCACGATCAGCACCGGCTCGCAGCGGTACTTCTCGTACAGGTACGACAGGTAGTACGGCTAGCTGCCCCGCTTCCGCTCGTCCGCCTTCCCCTGCGACTCCACGACCAGCAGGTACGTACCCTCGTCCGTCTCCGCCCGCAGCAACGTGTCCACCCGGCGCTCGACCGGCTCGATCTCCGTCAGGTCCACGTTCAGCGCCGCGATCTCCCTGGGCCGGGGAAACGGCACGTGCAACACCCGCTGCAACGCCCGCGTCAGCAGCTCCGGGTCCTTCTGGAAGATCCGGTGCAGCGCCTCATGCGACGAGCCGACCATCAGCTCTCCTTTCGTACGGCCTGCTCAACGAGCCAGGCCGCCGAGAGGTCGCGCACCCGTACGAGGCGCTCGGCTCACGTTCGGGTGAGAGCTGTTGAAAGACTCAGCGGCGTACCGCCAGCGCCGCGCCCAGCAGGCGGGCCAGGACTTCCACCAGGCGGACGTCCTCCTTGCGGAGGTTCCCGGGGCAAGGGGCGTCCACGCACAGGACGCCGAACGCGTCCTTGCCGGCGGCCGTGATGGTGGCGGTGATGTAGGTCTTGTACGAGTCCGTCTCGGGACGCAGCGCGGGGTCGAGCGCGTCGACGTTCTCCACGAACGTGCTCTTGCGGTCGTCCATCAGCTTCAGCAGGGACGCCCCGCGCGCCTGGTCCTCGCGGAACACCGTCCGCGGCGCCTCCGCCCGCCCCATCCACAGGCCGTTCAGGCACTTCATCTCCCGGACCCCGGTCACCTGGGACGCCGGGTCGACCTCCAGGACGCACGCGCGCGCGTTGTCCGGTCCGATGAGCTGGGCGGTGAGGGAGACGATGGCCTGCTTCATCTGCTGCTGGAGCTGACTGCGCGTGCTCTTGCTGTTCGCGCTGACGATCTCCCCGATGTGGTGGACCAGCACCGTGAGCACGTCTTCCATGGCGCCGCGGGCCCGCTCCGCGGCGACCTTCGCGGCCTGTTCGGCGGTGACGAGGTCGCGCCGGGCGGCGACCGCCTCCCGCCGGGACACGATGACCGTGGCCACCGTGGCGATGACGCCGACACCCATGATGGTCATGGCGAGCCATATCGGCAGTTCCAGGCCAAGACCTAGGACGATCGGCGCCACGTAGGTGACGACGCTCAGCGTCCCCATCGTCGTGGTACCCCAGCCCACCCGTAATCCACTCAAGGACATAGCGACGGAGACTACACGCAGAGTTAGGCCAAGTGGGTGGTTCTGTCGTTTCGGTGGGCGTGTCTCTGGGTATCAATACGGTGACGGAAGGTGTCCGGGCCGTGACCGGGAGGCGGACGGTTCGTTCATGGACGATGTCAGCCTCTTGAACCGGGCCGATTGTCAATCCGTAAGCCATACCGTCGGATTGACGCTGACAAGCCATCAGCCGAGACTGTACCGTCAACGCTTGGAGGGCGCATGCCGACCCAGAACGGCGGGAGCCACCCGTCCTCCGAGTCGAACCCGGGGGGGAGCGCGAGCATGAGCACTGCGCACAGTGAGGTGTGGAGCGGGGTCGTCTTAGACACGGACCCCGCGGTCCGCGAGTTCGAAAGAGATCCGGCCGAGTACATGAAGCGGAAAGCCACGGCGCTGCGCTCCATGGACTTCGAGAGCGTACGGGCGAGCCTCAGCGGAGCCAGTGAGCCACGCGCCTCGCTCTTGATGCGTCTGAAGACGCTGCTGTCACCCGGCGACAAGGCCGACAAGAAGGCCGGCTGAAGCACGGGCCCGGCCGCGCGGGCGGCCTGTCATACCCCACCGGTACCGTCGGATCATGGACCGACAGGCGGGGAACTCCAGCGATGAACGGCGTCTCGCCGTCCTCGAAGGCGTGCTGGAGCGCATCACGTACGCCAATGAGGAGAACGGCTACACCGTCGCCCGGGTCGACACGGGCAGAGGCGCCGGCGACCTTCTCACGGTGGTCGGCGCGCTGCTCGGTGCCCAGGTGGGGGAGTCCCTGCGCATGGAGGGCCGCTGGGGCTCGCACCCCCAGTACGGCAAGCAGTTCCATGTGGAGAACTACACGACGGTCCTGCCGGCCACCGTCCAGGGCATCCGCCGTTATCTGGGATCCGGGCTGGTCAAGGGCATCGGCCCGGTCTTCGCCGACCGCATCACGCAGCACTTCGGCCTCGACACCCTGCGGATCATCGAGGAGGAGCCGAAGCGTCTGATCGAGGTGCCCGGCCTCGGCCCGAAGCGCACGAAGAAGATCGCCGACGCCTGGGAGGAGCAGAAGGCGATCAAGGAGGTCATGCTCTTCCTCCAGACCGTCGAGGTGTCCACCTCCATCGCCGTGCGGATCTACAAGAAGTACGGCGACGAGTCCATCTCCGTCGTCAAGGAGCAGCCGTACCGGCTCGCCGCCGACGTCTGGGGCATCGGCTTCCTCACCGCCGACAAGATCGCCCAGTCGGTCGGCATCCCGCACGACAGCCCCGCGCGCGTGAAGGCCGGCCTGCAGTACGCGCTGTCGCAGTCCGCCGACCAGGGACACTGCTTCCTGCCGGAGGAACGGCTGATCGCCGACGCCGTCAAGCTGCTCCAGGTCGACACCGGGCTGGTCATCGAGTGCCTGGCCGAGCTGGCCGAGCCCCCCGAGGACGGCGCCGACCCCGGCGTCGTACGGGAGAAGGTGCCCGGTCCCGACGGCGACGAGGAGCCGGTCAGCGCCGTCTACCTGGTGCCCTTCCACCGCGCCGAACTCTCCCTGTCCGCCCAGCTGCTGCGGCTGCTGCGCACCGGTGAGGACCGGATGCCGGGCTTCCGGGACGTCGACTGGGCGAAGGCGCTCGGCTGGCTGAAGACCCGCACCGGCGCCGACCTCGCGCCCGAACAGGAGGCGGCGGTCAAGCTCGCGCTGACGGAGAAGGTCGCCGTCCTCACCGGCGGCCCGGGCTGCGGCAAGTCGTTCACCGTCCGCTCGATCGTGGAGCTGGCCCGGGCCCGGCGCGCCAAGGTGCTGCTCGCCGCCCCGACCGGCCGCGCGGCCAAACGGCTGGCGGAGCTGACCGGCGCCGAGGCATCCACCGTGCACCGCCTGCTGGAGCTGAAGCCCGGCGGGGACGCGGCCTATGACCGCGACCGCCCGCTGGACGCCGACCTGGTGGTGGTGGACGAGGCATCCATGCTGGACCTGCTGCTCGCCAACAAGCTGGTCAAGGCCGTGCCCCCGGGCGCCCATCTGCTGTTCGTCGGGGACGTGGACCAGCTGCCCAGCGTCGGCGCCGGAGAAGTGCTGCGGGACCTGCTCGCCGACGGCAGCCCCGTCCCCGCGGTCCGGCTCACCCGGGTCTTCCGGCAGGCCCAGCAGTCCGGGGTGGTCACCAACGCGCACCGCATCAACGCCGGGCAGCACCCGCTCACCGACGGGATGAAGGACTTCTTCCTGTTCGTGGAGGACGACACCGAGGCCGCCGGCCGGCTCACCGTGGACGTCGCCGCACGGCGAATTCCCGCCAAATTCGGGCTGGACCCGCGCCGGGACGTACAGGTGCTCGCGCCGATGCACCGCGGCCCGGCCGGCGCCGGCGCGCTCAACGGCCTGCTCCAGCAGGCCATCACGCCCGGCCGCCCCGATCAGCCGGAGAAGCGGTTCGGCGGCCGGGTCTTCCGCGTCGGCGACAAGGTCACCCAGATTCGCAACAATTACGAGAAAGGGAAGAACGGTGTCTTCAACGGCACCGTGGGCGTCGTGACCTCGCTCGACCCGGTCGACCAGCGTCTGACGGTGCTGACGGACGAGGACGAGGAGGTCCCGTACGAATTCGACGAACTGGACGAACTGGCCCACGCGTACGCGGTGACCATCCACCGTTCGCAGGGCAGCGAGTATCCCGCCGTGGTGATTCCCGTCACGACCGGGGCATGGATGATGCTCCAGCGGAACCTGCTGTACACGGCGGTCACCCGGGCCCGGCGGCTGGTCGTACTCGTCGGATCACGCAAGGCGATCGGCCAGGCGGTGCGCACGGTGTCCGCCGGACGGCGCTGTACGGCCCTGGACTTCAGGCTCGGCACAAAATGATCGATCAAACGAGTCGTGAAGGTCACAGAGCACTTCCGGAACCCCCGCGAAGGGGGCAGGATGGGCAGGCTGGCGGCACTGAGTGCCGTCAATAGGCCCAATGGTCGACCCCGAGTGCACTCTCCTGAGCCAAATGGGGGATGGTAGAGACAGTCAGGGCACCTCGAAGATGAGGCACTACGTCGGTGAGGGAAGACGTGAGCGACAACTCTGTAGTACTGCGGTACGGCGACGGCGAGTACACCTACCCGGTGGTCGACAGCACCGTCGGCGACAAGGGCTTCGACATCGGGAAGCTCCGCGCCCAGACCGGTCTGGTGACCCTGGACAGCGGGTACGGCAACACGGCCGCCTATAAATCCGCGATCACCTACCTCGACGGCGAGGCGGGCATCCTCCGCTACCGCGGCTACCCCATCGAGCAGCTGGCCGAGCGCTCCACCTTCCTCGAGGTGGCGTACCTGCTCATCAACGGCGAGCTCCCCACCGTCGACCAGCTGACGACGTTCAAAAACGACATCACGCGGCACACGCTGCTGCACGAGGACGTCAAGAACTTCTACCGGGGCTTCCCGCGCGACGCCCACCCGATGGCGATGCTGTCCTCGGTCGTCTCGGCGCTGTCCACCTTCTACCAGGACAGCCACAATCCGTTCGACGAGAAGCAGCGCGACCTCTCCACGATCCGGCTGCTCGCCAAGCTCCCGACCATCGCCGCGTACGCGTACAAGAAGTCGATCGGCCACCCGTTCGTCTACCCGCGCAACGACCTCGGCTACGTCGAGAACTTCCTGCGCATGACCTTCTCGGTCCCGGCGCAGGAGTACGACCTGGATCCGGTCGTGGTCTCGGCGCTGGACAAGCTGCTGATCCTGCACGCCGACCACGAGCAGAACTGTTCGACCTCCACGGTCCGCCTGGTCGGTTCCTCGCAGGCCAACATGTTCGCGTCGATCTCGGCCGGCATCAACGCGCTGTGGGGCCCGCTGCACGGCGGCGCCAACCAGTCGGTGCTGGAGATGCTGGAGGGCATCCGCGACTCCGGCGGCGATGTCGACACCTTCATCCGCAAGGTGAAGAACAAGGAGGACGGCGTCCGCCTGATGGGCTTCGGCCACCGGGTCTACAAGAACTTCGACCCGCGCGCCAAGATCATCAAGGCCGCCGCGCACGATGTCCTCTCCGCGCTGGGCAAGGAGGACGAGCTCCTCGACATCGCCCTGAAGCTGGAGGAGCACGCGCTCTCCGACGACTACTTCACCGAGCGCAAGCTCTACCCGAACGTGGACTTCTACACCGGTCTGATCTACCGGGCCATGGGCTTCCCGACCGAGATGTTCACGGTCCTGTTCGCCCTCGGCCGGCTGCCGGGCTGGATCGCCCAGTGGACCGAGATGATCAAGGAGCCGGGCTCCCGCATCGGCCGCCCGCGCCAGATCTACACCGGCGTGGTCGAGCGCGACTTCGTCCCGGTCGAGGAGCGCTGAGCGCACTGAGCACGGGGCCCGTCCGGGCGGACGGGCCCCGGTTCGGCGCTCGGAAGTGATCACCCGCGGGTGATCGAGAGGCGAGAAAGCCTCACGAGAAGCGTCACAAAAGGTGGAAGGCGCCCCGAGCCGCCGGTCCCCCCACGGGCCGACGACCAGGGCGCCTTCCCATGTCCCGGTGCGGATTCCCCCCACGGGATCCGGCCGGGCGCTCGGAGAGGACAGCGCCTGAATCGCTGTCTGAGCACGCGCGAGCGAACTCGCCGTACTCCAGTGATGCGGTGCGGTCTGCCGGGACAGCGCACGCTGGGAGGGCCGCTCAAAGCTTCCCGGTGTACGTGCCCCGGCAACGCTCCCCCAAGCTCTCAACGTCGTGCGAGCCGGGAGGTACCCCCTTCTGGGAAAGTCCCCCAAGACATCCCCAGACGCCAGTCGACGCCCCCCAAGACGTCGGCCTGACAATCGCCAACTTAGACCTTCGAACCCCTTCGATGGTTACGTTCGCATCACTGTGATGTGCGTCTCTTGCATATGTCCCTTAAGTGCGCAAGAGCCCCGATATGGCAATCGAGGCCCAGGCGTAAGGAAGATGCGCGAGGCTTGTGAAGAGCTTATGTGAGGCTCGCGCAGGACTCCAGGGGGATCGGAAGATCGATTCCGAAATTCGGCTTCCGTTCACCGGAAGGCGCGCAGCCGCAGGCTGTTGGTCACGACGAAGACCGAGGAGAAGGCCATGGCGGCCCCGGCGATCATCGGGTTGAGCAGCCCGGCGGCGGCCAGCGGCAGCGCGGCGACGTTGTAGCCGAACGCCCACACCAGGTTGCCCTTGATGGTGGCCAGCGTCCGGCGGGACAGCCGGATGGCGTCCGCGGCCACCCGCAGGTCCCCGCGCACCAGCGTCAGATCGCCGGCCTCGATCGCCGCGTCCGTACCGGTGCCCATGGCCAGGCCCAGGTCGGCGGTGGCCAGCGCGGCGGCGTCGTTCACGCCGTCGCCGACCATGGCCACGGCCCGGCCCTCGGCCTGGAGCCGCCGTACGACGTCCACCTTGTCCTCGGGCAGCACCTCGGCGTACACGTTCCCCGGGTCGATGCCGACGGTGCCCGCGACCGCCTCGGCGACCGTCCGGTTGTCCCCGGTGAGCAGCACCGGCGTCAGGCCCAGTCCGCGCAGCTCGCGGATGGCGTCGGCGCTGGTCTCCTTGACCGCGTCGGCGACCGCGAGGACCCCGCGGGCCCGCCCGTCCCAGCCGGCCACGACGGCCGTACGGCCCTGCTGCTCGGCCTCCCGGGCCGCGTGCGCCAGCTCCGGCGGCAGCTCGTCGTAGAGCCGCCCCACGGCCACCTCACGGCCGTTCACGCGCCCGCGCACGCCCCGCCCGGGCACGTTCTCGAAGTGCTCGACCGGCGGAAGGACTCCGGCGCGTTCTTCCGCGCCGGCGGCGATGGCGCGGGCCACCGGGTGCTCGGAGGCGTGCTCCAGGGCGCCCGCGAGGCGCAGCAGCTCCTTCTCGTCCTCGCCCTCGGCCACGTACACGTCCTGGAGGGTCATCCGGCCGGTGGTGACCGTGCCGGTCTTGTCCAGGACGACCGTGTCCACCCGGCGCGTGGACTCCAGCACCTCGGGGCCCTTGATCAGGATGCCCAGCTGGGCGCCGCGCCCGGTGCCCACCATCAGCGCGGTCGGCGTGGCCAGGCCCAGCGCGCAGGGGCAGGCGATGATCAGGACGGCGACGGCGGCCGTGAACGCGGCGACCGTGTCCCCGGTGACCGCCAGCCAGACGCCGAAGGTGCCGAGCGCGATCAGGATGACCACCGGGACGAAGACGGCGGAGATCCGGTCGGCGAGCCGCTGCACCTCGGCCTTGCCGTTCTGCGCGTCCTCCACCAGCCGGGCCATCCGGGCGAGCTGGGTGTCCGCGCCGACCCGGGTCGCCTCCACGACCAGCCGGCCGCCGGCGTTGACCGTGGCGCCGGTGACCCGGTCGCCGGGACCGACGTCCACCGGCACCGACTCGCCGGTCAGCATGGACGCGTCCACCGCGGAGATGCCCTCGACCACCGTGCCGTCGGTGGCGATCTTCTCGCCGGGCCGTACGACGAACCGGTCGCCCACGGCCAGATCGGCCACCGGTACCCGCACCTCGCGCCCGTTCCGCAGCACCGCCACGTCCTTGGCGCCCAGCTCCATCAGGGCCTTCAGGGCGGCACCGGCGCGGCGCTTGGAGCGGGCCTCCAGATAGCGGCCGAGCAGGATCAGCGCGATCACCCCGGAGGCGACCTCCAGGTAGATGGTGGAGGTGCCGTCCATGCGGGAGACGGTGAGCCGGAACTCGTCGTGCATGCCGTGCGTGCCCGCGTCACCGAAGAACAGCGCCCACAGCGACCAGCCGAACGCGGCCAGCGTGCCGACCGAGACGAGGGTGTCCATGGTGGCCGCGCCGTGCCGGAGGTTGGTCCAGGCGGCCCGGTGGAAGGGCGCGCCGCCCCAGACGACGACCGGCGCGGCCAGGGTGAGCGAGAGCCACTGCCAGTTGGCGAACTGCAGCGCGGGGACCATCGCGAGCAGGACCACGGGCGCGGCGAGCAGCGCCGAGACGAGCAGACGGTGCCTCAGCTCGCCGAGTTCGGCGTCCCGTCCGGGGCTCTCCGGCGCGGTCTCGGTCTCGGGCTCCGGCGGCCGGGGTTCCTCGGCGGTGTAGCCGGTCTTCTCGACGGTGGCGATCAGGTCGGCGACCTCGATGCCGTCGGCGAAGGTGACCTTGGCCTTCTCGGTGGCGAAGTTGACGGTGGCGCTGACGCCGTCCATCCGGTTGAGCTTCTTCTCCACCCGGGCGGCACAGGAGGCGCAGGTCATGCCGCCGATGAGCAGCTCGACCTGTTCGGTGCCGGGCGCCGGGGCCGGCGGCTTTGCGGTGGTGCTGGTCATGTCCGGACTCCAGACATCGGACCGGGCCGTACGGATCCAGTATCAGCTGGTCGGCACGGCCCGGTCGGGGATCGGGGGGTGGTGCTCAGGCCTGGCCGGCCAGCTCGTAGCCGGCCTCGTCGACGGCGGCGCGCACGGCCTCCTCGTCGAGCGGGGCGGCGGACACGACGGTCACCTCGCCGCTCGACGCGACGGCCTTCACCGAGCTGACGCCGGGGATGCGGGAGATCTCCTCGGAGACGGAGCCCTCGCAGTGGCCGCAGCTCATGCCGGTGACCTTGTAGACGGTGGTGACGGTGGTCATGTCGTTACTCCTCGTCGAGGCGCGTGTGGGACCGGTGGGGCACCCGGAGGAACCCCGATATCCGTACTGTATACCCCTAGGGGGTATGAAGCCAAGCGACTCCCCGGAGCGTCTAGCCTTCCTTCGGGTTTCCCGAAAGGAGCGGGTATGCGAGCCGTGGTCTTCGAGGAGTACGGAAAGCCGGCCGGGATACGGGAGGTGCCCGACCCGGAACCGGCGGCGCACGGCGTGGTCGTCCGGGTGGAGGCCACCGGCCTGTGCCGCAGCGACTGGCACGGCTGGGCGGGGCACGACCCGGACATCACGCTGCCGCACGTGCCGGGGCACGAACTCGCCGGAGTGGTCGAGGCGGCCGGCGCCCGGGTGACCCGGTGGCGGCCCGGCGACCGGGTCACCGTGCCGTTCGTCTGCGCCTGCGGCACCTGCGGGGCTTGCGCGGCGGGCGACCAGCAGGTGTGCGAACGGCAGACCCAGCCCGGCTTCAGCCACTGGGGCTCCTTCGCCGAGTACGTCGCCCTCGACCACGCCGACGTCAACCTCGTCGCCCTCCCGGACGACATGGCGTACGCCACCGCCGCCGCCCTCGGCTGCCGCTTCGCCACCGCCTTCCGGGCCGTGGTCCAGCAGGGCCGGGTGGCGGCCGGGGAGTGGGTCGCGGTGCACGGCTGCGGCGGGGTCGGCCTGTCGGCGGTGATGATCGCGGCGGCCTCGGGCGCCCGGGTGGTGGCGGTCGACATCTCGCCCCGGGCCCTGGAACTGGCCCGCGGGTTCGGCGCCGCCGAGTGCCTCGACGCGACCGGCGTGCCCGACCCGGCCGCCGCCGTCCGGGAACTGACCGGCGGCGGCGCCCATCTCTCGCTCGACGCCCTCGGCTCGCCCGCCACCTGCGCCGCCTCCGTGAACGGACTGCGCCGCCGCGGCCGGCACGTCCAGGTCGGCCTGCTGCCCTCGGCCGACGGCACCACCCCGGTGCCGCTGGCCCGCGCGATCGCCCTGGAGCTGGAGCTGCTCGGCAGCCACGGCATGGCCGCCCATGCCTACCCCGGCATGCTCCACCTGGTCGGCGCCGGCGTCCTGCGCCCCGACCTCCTGGTGACCCGCACCATCCCGCTCGACGCGGCCCCGGCGGCGCTCGCGGCGATGGGTACGGCGACGGAGGCGGGCGTCACGGTGATCGAGCCCTGGGGCTGACGCGTCGCCTCCGTGCGGTCAGCCGGCTCCGCGCCGGCGGTTGCCGGGGCGCGCGGCGACCCAGGCGCGGACGGTGTCGGCGTACCAGTAGGGCCTGCCGCCCTCCACGTGGTCGGGCGGCGGCAGGTGTCCGTGCTTGCGGTAGGACCGCACGGTGTCCGGCCGCACCCGGATGTGCGCCGCGATCTCCTTGTAGGACCAGAGCCTCCGGTCGGTCATGTAGCCGCACCTCCCTGTGGATCGATCACCCAGCCTGTGCACGATGACGACGGTGAGTGACCGCCCGGGAGTGGTGTCGACGGGCTGTGACCGACAACCCGTACAGGCGTGACATCTGTGACAGGAGAGAGGTGTTTGTGACGAACCCGCCACAAGGGGCATCCATGCGAAAGGCGGGTGGTCCGCGTACCGGAGCGGGGAGGTCCGTATGTCCGGACAAAACGTTGACACGGTTCCGTACGCGGGCTAGAAAGCCGGAAGAGCCATGACGAAGGGAAGCCGATGGCCTACGACCTGATCACCATGGGGCGGATCGGGGTGGACCTCTACCCGCTCCAGACCGGCGTCCCGCTCGCCCAGGTCTCGTCCTTCGGCAAGTTCCTCGGCGGCTCCGCGGCCAACGTCGCGGTCGCCGCGGCCCGGCTCGGCCGCCGCACCGCAGTGATCACCCGCACCGGCGACGACCCGTTCGGCACCTACCTCCACGAGGCCCTGCGCGGCTTCGGCGTCGACGACCGCTGGGTCACCCCCGTCCCCGGCCTGCCCACCCCCGTCACCTTCTGCGAGATCTTCCCGCCGGACGACTTCCCGCTGTACTTCTACCGCCGGCCCAAGGCCCCCGACCTGGAGATCCACCCCCGTGAACTGGACCTGGACGCCATCACGGCGGCCCGGGTCTTCTGGGTCACCGGCACCGGACTGAGCGAGGAGCCGAGCCGTACGACGACCCTCGCGGCGCTCGCCCACCGGGCCAGGGCCGGCATCACCGTCTTCGACCTGGACTGGCGCCCCATGTTCTGGGGTGATCCGGGCGCCGCCCGCCCCTTCTACGCCGAGGCCCTGCGCCACGCCACCGTCGCCGTCGGCAACCTGGACGAGGTGGAGATCGCCACCGGGACGCGTGAGCCGCACGCCGCCGCCCGCGCCCTGCTGGACGCCGGAGCCGAACTGGCCGTCGTCAAACAGGGACCCAAGGGCGTCCTCGCCGTCAGCCGTACGGGTGAGACCGCGGAGGTCCCGCCGCTGCCCGTCACCGTCCTCAACGGGCTCGGCGCCGGCGACGCCTTCGGCGGCTCGCTCTGTCACGGCCTGCTGGCCGGGCACGACCTGGAGACGGTGATGCGGCACGCCAACGCGGCCGGTGCCATCGTCGCCTCCCGCCTGGAGTGCTCCTCCGCGATGCCGACCCCCGCCGAGGTGGCCGCCGCGCTCGACGCCGGAGCGGTGCGGTGAGAGCGGGGCGGGTCACGGGCACGCACACCGGGGGCGGCGCGGGAACCGGACCCCGGGCCACGACGCCCGCCGGGACCCCCGGGCACCAGGACGGACCCGGTGAGCCCGTCCGCCACGATGCCGGTTCCGGTGAGCCCGTCCGCCACGATGCCGCGACCGGTGAGACCGTCCACCGCCCCGCCGCGACCGGCGCCACCGGGCTCCGAGAAGGCCCCACGGACGCCCCCCGTCCCCGGGTCGACGTGGCCGAGCTGGTCCGTATCCGTGCCCGGCACCCCGAGGCCATCGCCGAGGCAGCCGCGCGCCGGGCCCGCCGCCCCCTGCTGGACGACCGCGGGCGGCTGATGATCGTCGCCGCCGACCACCCGGCCCGCGGCTCCCTCGACGTCGGCGACCGGCGGCTCGCCATGGCCGACCGGGCCGACCTGCTGGACCGGCTGTGCCTCGCGCTGTCCAGGCCCGGTGTCGACGGGGTGCTGGCCACCGCCGACATCCTGGACGACCTGCTGCTGCTCGGCGCCCTGGAGCACAAGGTCGTCCTGGGCTCCATGAACCGCGGCGGGCTGCACGGGGCCAGCTTCGAGCTGGACGACCGGTTCACCGGCCACCGCCCCGAGGACATCGAGCGGCTCGGCTTCGACGCGGGCAAGCTGCTGCTGCGCGTCGACTACGCCGACCCGGGCTCCCTGGCCACCCTGGAGACCGCCGCCCGCGTCATCGACGCCATGGCGGCCCGCCGGCTGCCGGTGTTCGTGGAGCCGTTCATCAGCCGCCGCGGCCCCGGCGGCGAACTGGTGAACGACCTCTCCGCCGAGGCGGTCACCCGGGCCATCGCCATCGCCTCCGGCCTCGGCGGCTCCTCCGCGTACACCTGGCTGAAGGTGCCGGTCACCGAGCACCCCGACGACATGGCCCGGGTCATGCGGACCTCCACGCTGCCCGCCGTCCTGCTCGGCGGGGACATCGGCGACTCCCCGGCGGACCGGGCCGCCGCCTACGGCAAGTGGCGTGCGGCGCTGCGCCTGCCCACCGTGCGCGGCCTGGTGGCGGGCCGCTCGCTGCTGTACCCGGCGGACGGCGATGTGGCCGCCGCCGTGGACACCGCCGTAGGACTGCTGTGAGGGGCACATGAGAAGCACCGGTCTGCATCTGCCCAGGGGCACCACCGCGAACGCCCGGTACGCCCTCGACATCGGCCCCGAGACGGCCGGCTGGACGTACAGCGGTCTGCGGGTCGTGGAGCTGGCCCCCGGCGGCAGCCACACCTTCGCCACCGGCGACAGCGAGTGGATCGTGCTTCCGCTGCAAGGCGGATGTACCGTACAAACGGAGCAGGACGAGTTCCAACTCCTGGGCCGGGACAGCGTGTTCGCGGACGTCACCGACTTCGCGTACGCCCCCCGGGACGCCCGGGTCCAGATCGCCTCCGGCGCGGGAGGCCGCTTCGCCCTGGCAGGAGCGAAGTGCGAGCGAAGACTCCCCGCCCGCTACGGCCCCGCGCCGGAGGTCCCCGTCGAGGAGCGCGGCAGCGGCACCTGCGCCCGCCGGGTGCGCAACTTCGCCGCCGCCGACACCTTCCCGTGCGACCGGCTGATCGCCGTGGAGGTGGTCACCCCCGGCGGCAACTGGTCCTCGTACCCGCCGCACAAGCACGACGAGCACCGGCCGGGCGAGGAGTCGGAGCTGGAGGAGATCTACTACTTCGAGATCGACGGCCCCGGCGGCCTGGGCTACCAGCGGGTGTCCCCCTCCCGCGAGGGCGGTGCCGACGTGCTCGCCGAGGTCCGCTCCGGCGACGCCGTCCTCGTCCCCGACGGCTGGCACGGCCCGTCCATCGCCCAGCCCGGGCACGACATGTACTACCTGAACGTCATGGCGGGCCCGGGGGACGACCGGGAGTGGCTCATCCGCTTCCATCCCGACCACACCACCGGGGGGTACCGATGACGACGATCCGGCTCACCGTGGCCCAGGCGCTGGTCCGCTTCCTGGCCGCCCAGTACACCGAGCGGGACGGCACCCGGCAGCGGCTGATCGGCGCCATGTGGGGCATCTTCGGGCACGGCAACGTCGCCGGGATCGGCCAGGCGCTGGTCGAGTACGCGGACCTCATGCCGTACCACCAGGGCCGCAACGAGCAGGCGATGGTGCACGCGGCCGTCGGCTACGCCCGCCAGTCGGGCCGGCTGTCCGCCCACGCGGTGACCACCTCCATCGGCCCCGGCGCGACCAACCTCGTCACCGGCGCCGCCCTCGCCACCATCAACCACCTGCCGGTGCTGCTGCTGCCCGGCGACGTCTTCGCCGCCCGCCCCGCCGACCCGGTCCTGCAACAGCTGGAGGTGCCGTACGCGGGCGATGTGTCGGTCAACGACACCCTGCGCCCGGTGTCGAAGTACTTCGACCGGATCACCCGCCCCGAGGCCCTGATCCCGTCGGCCCTCCAGGCGATGCGGGTGCTCGCCGACCCGGTGGACACCGGCGCGGTCACCCTCGCCCTGCCCCAGGACGTGCAGGCGGAAGCCCACGACTGGCCGGAGCGGTTCTTCGCCGAGCGGGTGTGGACCGTACGGCGGCCCGGCGCGGACGCGGCCGAGCTGACCGAGGCGGTCCAAGCGGTCCGCGCGGCACGCCGGCCGCTGATCGTCGCCGGCGGCGGCGTCCACCACAGCCGCGCCGAGACCGCCCTCGCCGAGTTCGCCGCGGCCACCGGCATCCCGGTCGCCTCCACCCAGGCCGGCAAGGGATCGCTGCGCCACGACCACCCGCAGGACGTCGGCGGGATCGGGCACACCGGCACCGCGACCGCCGACGCCCTGGCCCGCACCGCCGACCTGGTGATCGGCGTCGGCACCCGCTACACCGACTTCACCACCGCCTCCGGCACCCTCTTCGAGAACCCCGCCGTCCGCTTCCTCAACCTCAACATCGCCCCCTTCGACGGCCACAAGCTCGCCGGGCTCCCGCTGGTCGCGGACGCGCGGAGCGGCCTGGAGGAACTGACCGAGCGGGTGCGGATGCACGGCCACCGCGTGGCGGGGGAGTACGTCGCCGAGTACACCGAGGCCAAGGAGCGCTGGGAGCGGACCGTCGACGCCTGCTTCGCGGCCCCCGACCCCGCCGCCCGCCCGACCCAGCCGCAGGTCCTCGGCGCGCTGGACGCCCTGGTGGACGAGTCGGACATCATCGTCAACGCGGCCGGCTCGCTCCCCGGCGACCTGCACAAACTGTGGCGGGCACGGTCGGCGGACCAGTACCACCTGGAGTACGGCTACTCCTGCATGGGCTACGAGATCCCGGCCGCGCTCGGGGTGAAGCTCGCCGCGCCGGAGCGCAACGTGTGGGCGCTGGTCGGCGACGGCACGTATCTGATGCTGCCCACGGAGATCGTCACGGCCGTGCAGGAAGGCGTGGCGATCAAGCTCGTCCTGCTGCAGAACCACGGCTACGCCTCCATCGGCGGGCTGTCCGAGGCGGTGGGCGCCGAACGGTTCGGCACCGCCTACCGCTACCCGGCCGGGGACGGCACCTACACCGGCGCCCCGCTGCCCGTGGACCTCGCGGCCAACGCGGCCAGCCTGGGCATGCGGGTGCTGCGCGCGGGGAACGTGGAGGAGCTGCGGGCCGCGCTCGGCGAGGCGCGCGCCGCCGACGTCCCCACATGTGTCTACGTGGAGACCGAAACGTCCGACACTGTGTCGGGCGCGCCGCCCGCCCAGGCCTGGTGGGATGTTCCCGTGGCCGCGACCGCGACCCGCCCGTCCGCGGTCAAGGCACGCGAGCTGTACGAACGGCACGTCTCCACCCGACGCCGCCATCTGTGAGAAGGAGTCCCCGGACATGACGAAGATCGTCAACCACTGGATCGGCGGCAAGACCGTCGACGGCGCGTCGGGTGCGTACGGGCCGGTCACCGACCCGGCGACCGGCGCGGTGACGACGAAGGTCGCGTTCGCGTCGGCCGAGGAGGTGGACGCGGCGGTCGCGTCGGCCAAGGACGCCTTCGCCTCCTGGGGCCAGTCCTCGCTGGCCCAGCGCACCTCCATCCTGTTCCGGTTCCGGGCGCTGCTGGACGCCCACCGCGACGAGATCGCCGAGCTGATCACCGCCGAGCACGGCAAGGTGCACTCCGACGCGCTCGGCGAGGTCGCGCGCGGCCTGGAGATCGTGGACCTGGCCTGCGGGATCAACGTCCAGCTCAAGGGCGAGCTGTCCACGCAGGTCGCCAGCCGGGTCGACGTGGCCGCGATCCGCCAGCCGCTCGGCGTCGTCGCGGGCATCACGCCGTTCAACTTCCCGGCGATGGTCCCGATGTGGATGTTCCCGATCGCCATCGCCTGCGGCAACACCTTCGTGCTCAAGCCCAGCGAGAAGGACCCGTCCGCGTCCGTGCGGATCGCCGAGCTACTGTCCGAGGCCGGTCTGCCCGACGGTGTCTTCAACGTCGTCCACGGCGACAAGGTGGCCGTCGACCGCCTCCTGGAGCACCCGGACGTCAAGGCCGTCTCCTTCGTCGGCTCCACCCCGATCGCCCGGCACATCCACGCCACCGCCTCCGCGCACGGCAAGCGGGTACAGGCCCTCGGCGGCGCCAAGAACCACATGCTGGTGCTGCCGGACGCCGACCTGGACGCGGCGGCCGACGCGGCGGTGAGCGCGGCCTACGGCTCGGCCGGCGAGCGCTGCATGGCCATCTCGGCGGTCGTGGCGGTCGGCTCCATCGGCGACACGCTGGTGGAGAAGATCCGCGAGCGCGCCGAGAAGATCAAGATCGGTCCCGGCAACGACCCGGCGTCCGAGATGGGCCCGCTGATCACCAAGGCGCACCGGGACAAGGTGGCCTCCTACGTCGCGGGCGCCGCCGCCGAGGGCTGCGAGGTCGTGCTCGACGGCACCGGGTACACGGTGGAGGGCTTCGAGGACGGCCACTGGATCGGCATCTCGCTGCTGGACCGGGTGCCGACCACCGCCAAGGCGTACCAGGACGAGATCTTCGGCCCGGTGCTGTGCGTGCTGCGCGCCGGCACCTACGAGGAGGGCGTGGCGCTCATCAACGCCTCGCCGTTCGGCAACGGCACCGCGATCTTCACCCGGGACGGCGGCGCGGCGCGGCGCTTCCAGCTGGAGGTCGAGGCGGGCATGGTCGGCGTGAACGTGCCGATCCCGGTGCCGGTGGGCTACCACTCCTTCGGCGGCTGGAAGGACTCGCTCTTCGGCGACCACCACATCTACGGCAACGACGGCACGCACTTCTACACCCGCGGCAAGGTCGTCACCACCCGCTGGCCCGACCCGGCCGACGCCCCGGCGGGCGTGGACCTGGGCTTCCCGCGCAACCACTGAGCCGGAGCGGTGCCCCGTCCTCCGCGCGGCGGCGGGCGGGGCACCGGTGTGTCCGCGGACCCTCCGGCGGGCCCGTCCGGATAGCGGACGCCTGACATTTTTTTGAAACGTTCGCTGCGGTTCCCGTGCAGTGCGGACGAAACGGGCGACAAAGGGGTTGCCCCGATGGCGCCTTTGAAAGCAAGGTCACAACCGGTTCGAGCTTGATGGATGCACCTGTAGGGCGTAACGGCCTGGGAAAGCGATGCCGCCCACGGAAAAGCGGAGCTTCGGATTCCGTAGGTAAACGGCCATTGACGTGGGGGTTTTCGTCGGGGTTCTATGCAGCGCCGGGAGCGGACGAGACCGAACATTCGACGATCCGCCGGAGGCGATAGCGCTCCCGAGCCCACCCTCACTCGCACCAGTCGATCGGAACCGCTCCATGACCGACACCCACCACAAGACCGTGGCCGACGCCGTGACAGCCCCCGCCCCCGGGCTGAAGCGCTCCATCGGTGTCGTGGGCGGCACCCTCCTGACGCTGTCCTGCGTCACGCCCGCCTCCACGCTCTTCGTCGTGGTGCCCGACCTGTTCGGCTCCCTCGGTACCGCCACCGCCCTGACCATCGCCATCGGCTCCCTCCTCTGCGTCGCCGTGGCGTTCTGCTACTCGGAACTGGGCACACTCATCCCGAGCGCGGGCGGCGAGTACGCCATGGTGTCCACGATGGCCGGGCGGCTCGCGGGCTGGCTCGTCTTCGTGCTCTCCCTGCTGGTCGTCATGATCGTCCCGCCCGTGATCGCGATGGGCACGGCGGACTACCTCGCCCCGATCGTCCACCTCGACCCGTCCATGACCGGCGCCGGCGTGATGCTCCTCGCCACCCTCGCCGGCCTGCTCGACCTGCGCGCCAACGCCTGGATCACCGGCGTCTTCCTGGTCCTCGAGGTCATCGCCGCCGGTGTCGTCGCCGTGCTCGGCTTCTCGCACGGCCACCGCGGGATGGGCAGCCTCGTCTCCATGAAAGTGGCCGGCGAACACGGCCACGCGGACACCGTGACGGCCATGCTGGTGGTCTCCGGCCTCGCCATCGCCCTGTTCATCACCCAGGGCTTCTCCACCGCCGTCTACCTCTCCGAGGAACTGGAGAACCCGCGCCGCAACGTCGCCCGCACGGTCCTCGCCACCCTCGCCATCTCCACCGTGGTCATCCTGGTGCCCGTCGTCGCCATCACCCTCGGCGCCTCCGACCTCTCCGAGCTGACCGGCGGCGACATCAGCACCATGGTCACCGCCTGGTCCAACTCCGCGGTCGGCACCTTCGTCAGCCTCTGCGTGGCCCTCGCCATCATCAACGCGGGCATCGTCATGGTCATCCAGAACTCCCGCGTGCTGTTCGCCTCCGCCCGCGACAAGGCCTGGCCCGCCCCGGTCAACACGGTCTTCTCCCGGCTCGGCCGCTTCGGCTCCCCCTGGGTGGCCACCCTCGCCGTCGGCGTCCCCGGCGCGGTCCTCTGCTTCGTCAACCTCGACACCCTCTACGGCGTCACCGGCGTCTCGGTCACCGGCATGTACCTGCTGGTCGCGGTCGCCGCGCTGCTCGCCCGCCGCGGCTCCCACAAGCACACGCCCGCCTGGCGGATGCCGCTGTGGCCCGCGGTGCCGGTCCTGCTCATCGCCGTCCTCGCCTACATCCTGACCCAGCAGGAGGCGAGCTACCTGCTGTGGACCGGCGGGATCACCGCCGTCGCCACCCTGTACTGGGCCCTGTACCTGCGGCCCCGCCGCGACACCCGCTGGCTGGTGTCCCTCCCCGAGGACGCGCGGATCACGGACCCGGCGGACCCGGCGGTGACCATCCCGGCCCAGGCAGGTCCGGTGACCCCGGCCCCCGCACCGGTCACCGGCGAAGCACAGGCCTGAGAAGCACCCCGGCCCTACCGCGGGCGCGGTACGCGGCGAAGCCTCCGTACGCCCCAGGGAGGGCCCGCCCCTCCCCCCGGCGGCAGCAGCGCTTGTCGGTGCGGCCCCGTACCGTTGACCCATGGATCTTCGACCTCGCGCACCCCGGACGCCCCGGCGGCGGCCGCGCCGGCTCGTAGCCGCCGTGGCCGCCGCCCTGGTGCTCGCCGGTGCCGGGACGTGGACGGCGGCCGTCGCCTCCGACGACACCCGTGCCGTGCGCCGCAGCGAGCACGTCCTCGCGGTCGACGGGGCGCGCCTGGACACCTCCTACGTCACCCCGGCCGACACCGGCCGCCACCCCGCCGTACTGCTCGCGCACGGCTTCGGCGGCAGCAAGGACGACATGCGCCGGCAGGCCGAGGACCTCGCCCGCTCCGGGTACGCGGTCCTCACCTGGTCCGCGCGCGGCTTCGGCCGCTCCACCGGGAAGATCGGGCTGAACGACCCCCAGGCCGAGGTCGCCGACGTCTCCCGGCTCCTCGACTGGCTGGCGAAACGGCCCGAGGTACGGCTCGACCGGACCGGCGACCCGCGCGTGGGCGTGGCCGGCGGCTCCTACGGCGGCGCGGTCGCCCTGCTCGCCGCCGGCCACGACCGCCGGATCGACGCCATCGCCCCGGCCATCACCTACTGGAACCTCGCCGACGCCCTGCTCCCCAACGGCGTGTTCAAGAAGCTCTGGGCCGGCGTGTTCGTCAACACCGGCGGCGGCTGCGCCAGGTTCCAGCCCGAGCTGTGCCGGATGTACGAGCGCGTCGCCGCCTCCGGCACCCCCGACCCGGCCGCCCGCGCGCTGCTCACGCGACGCTCGCCGTCCGCCGTCGGCGACCGCGTCAAGGTGCCCACCCTGCTGGTACAGGGGCAGACGGACTCCCTGTTCCCCCTCGACCAGGCCGACGCCGCCGCCCGGGCCATCCGCGCGAACGGCGCCCCCGTCGCCGTCGACTGGATCGCCGGCGGACACGACGGCGGCGACATGGAGACCGCCCGGATCGAGGCACGCACGCGCGCCTGGTTCGACCGGTACCTGAAGGGCGACAAGGACACCGACACCGGCCCGGCCTTCCGGATCACCCGCACCGGAGGCGTCGACTCCACCGACGGCACTGCCCGGCTGCGCGGCGCGAGCGCCGACGGCTACCCCGGCCTGCGCGACCACCCGCGCGCCCTCGCCCTCACCGGCCCCGCCCAGCGCGTCGCCAACCCGGCCGGCGCCACCCCGCCCGGCGTCTCCGCGCTGCCCGGCCTCGGCGCCTCCGGCGGCCTGGCCCGGCTGTCCGCGCTCGGCGTCGGCCTCTCCGTGGACTTCCCCGGCCAGTACGCCCGGTTCGACTCGGCACCGCTCACCCGCGACCTGCGGATCACCGGCACCCCGACGGCCACCGTGCACATCACCTCCACCCGTGACGACGCCGTCCTGTTCGGCAAGGTCTACGACGTCGGCCCCGACGGCGGCCGCCCGGTGCTCCCCGCCCAGCTCGTCACCCCGTTCCGGGTGACCGGAGCGAAGGCGGGCAAGGACGTCACCGTCACCCTCCCGGCGATCGACCACGAGGTGCGCAAGGGCCACCGGCTCCGCTTGGTCCTCGCCTCCACCGACCTCGGCTACGCCTCACCGGCCGCCCCGGCCACCTACACCGTCTCCCTGAAGTCGGACCTGAGCGTGCCGACGGCGCCCGAGGTCACCACGGCCGCCGCGCCCCTGCCCGCCTGGGTGTGGTGGCTGCCCGCGGCCGGTGCCGCGGCCGCCCTCGCCCTGCTGCTCACCGCCCGCCGCCGCACGGCCGCCCCCGCCCCCGACCCGGATCTGGCCGAGGTCCCCCTCGTCATCGAGGGCCTGAGCAAGCGCTACGCCAAGTCCACGGACCGGTACGCCGTCCGGGACCTCTCCTTCCGGGTGGACAAGGGCCAGATCCTCGGACTGCTCGGGCCCAACGGCGCGGGCAAGACCACCACCCTGCGCATGCTCATGGGCCTGATCCGCCCCGACGACGGCGAGATCCGGGTCTTCGGGCACGCCGTCCGGCCCGGCGCGTCGGTGCTCTCCCGGGTCGGCGCCTTCGTGGAGGGCGCCGGTTTCCTGCCCCACCTGTCCGGCCGGGAGAACCTGGAGCTGTACTGGCGGGCCACCGGCCGCCCGCCCGAGGACGCCCACCTGGACGAGGCCCTGGAGATCGCCGGGCTCGGCGACGCCCTGGCCCGCGCGGTGCGCACCTACTCCCAGGGCATGCGCCAGCGCCTGGCCATCGCCCAGGCCATGCTCGGCCTGCCCGACCTGCTCATTCTGGACGAACCCACCAACGGCCTGGACCCGCCTCAGATCCGCGAGATGCGCGAGGTGATGATCCGCTACGCGGCCGGCGGCCGCACGGTCATCGTCTCCAGCCATCTGCTCGCCGAGGTCGAGCAGACCTGCACCCACCTGGTCGTGATGGACCGCGGCCGGCTGGTGCGGGCCGGAGAGGTCCGGGACATCGTCGGCTCCGGCGACACCCTGCTGGTCGGCACCGCCCGGCCCGTGGAGGAGCCGGTGGCGGAGAAGGTGGCCGCGCTGCCCGGCGTCGCCTCCGCCGTGCGCACCGACGACGGGCTGCTGGTCCGGCTCGCCCCCGGCGGCACCGCCGAACGGCTGGTCGCCGAGCTGGTGCGGCTGGAGCTGCCGGTCGCCTCCATCGGCCCGCACCGCCGCCTGGAAGACGCCTTCCTCACCCTGATCGGAGGTTCCGCATGAGCACCCTCACCGAGGTCGCCTCCGGCTATCAGGCGGGGCGCACCCTGCCGCTGCGGGTCGAGCTGGTCCGCCAGCTGAAGCGGCGCCGCACCCTGGTCATGGGCGCGGTCCTGGCCGTGCTGCCGTTCGTGCTGCTGATCGCCTTCGCGGTCGGCGGCGACCCCGGCGGCCGCGGCGACCGGGTCACGCTGATGGACACGGCCACCGCCTCCGGCGCCAACTTCGCCGCCGTCAGCCTCTTCGTGTCGGCCGGCTTCCTGCTGGTCATCCCGGTCGCCCTGTTCTGCGGGGACACGGTCGCCTCCGAGGCGAGCTGGTCCTCGCTGCGCTATCTGCTCGCCGCGCCCGTGCCCCGCGCCCGGCTGCTGTGGTCCAAGCTCGTCGTGGCGCTCGGGCTGTCCCTCGCCGCGATGGTGCTGCTGCCGCTCGTGGCGCTCGCCGCCGGCACGGCCGCCTACGGCTGGGGCCCGCTGCGGATCCCCACCGGCGGCGCGCTGGACACCGGTACGGCGGCCCAGCGGCTCCTGGTGGCGGTGGCGTACATCTTCGTGTCCCAGCTGGTCACCGCCGGGCTGGCGTTCTGGCTGTCCACGGTGACGGACGCCCCGCTGGGCGCGGTCGGCGGCGCGGTCGGCCTGACCATCCTCGGCAACGTCCTGGACGCCGTCACCGCCCTCGGCCACTGGCGCGACTTCCTGCCCGCGCACTGGCAGTTCGCCTGGGCGGACGCCGTCCAGCCGACCCCGGAGTGGTCCGGCATGATCCAGGGCGCCGCGCTGTCCGTGACGTACGCCCTGGTGCTGTTCGCCCTGGCGTTCCGGAACTTCTCCCGCAAGGACGTCGTCTCCTAGCGCCACGCCCCGAACACGCCGGAGCGGGCCACCGGGAACCCCCGGTGGCCCGCTCCTGGCCGTTGCGCCGGATCAGCTGCCGGACTCGCCGTTCAGGGACAGGATCGACACGTCCTCCAGCAGGTGCGCCAGTGCGCCGTCGCGCTTGACGTTCGAGGAGTTCTCGGTGCACTGCTGCGTCATGTCGTCCGAGAGGATCGGCAGGTCGTTGATCGGAACGATGTTGAGGATCGGGACGTGGATGTCGTTCAGTCCGATGCACGGCTTGTTGAAGGAGCCCTGGATCAGGGCGATCTGCGGGCTCATGTTCCCGTACGTGGCCGAGTTGCCGTAGCTCTGCCAGGCGCCGTTGCCGTTCGCGGCGGTCGGGCCGCTGTCGTTGCCGATCGCCAGCGCCTGCGGTGCCACGGCAGCCGAGGCGCCCACGGCCGAGGCGGCGACGGCCGCGGTGGCAACAATCTTCTTGATCACTGGCCAGTCCTTTCTGAGAAAACCCCGTCCACCGGAGCGCATTGGTCAACTCCCTTGCCCCCGCATGGTTTCTGCCGTTCACCCCGTCGGCCGATAGGCCGGGCTGCTGGTGCGCTTTTCCGATTGGCGGCTGCCGTCACCTCTCGAACGGCGGGGAGCCAACCGAGTGAATAGGCGGAACCATTCCCGTTGCGCCGGGTTGATGAGGCCGTAGGGCATGCGTCGCTACGAGGAAAGGAACGCGAAGTGCTCAAGAAGGCAATGGTCGCCGCCGCGACCGCCGCTTCGGTCGTGGGAATGGCGGTGGCGGCCGCGCCGCAGGCGCTTGCCATCGGCAACGACGACGGCCCGACCGTCGCGAATGGCAATGGCGCTCGGGCGGACTGGGGCAACTCGTCCACCGAGGGTGCCATGAGCCCGCAGCTGTCGCTGGTCCAGGGCTCGCTGAACAAGCCGTGCCTCGCCCTCGAGGACATCCACGTCCCGATCATCAACATCGTTCCGATCAACGATGTTCCGATCCTGTCGGACGATCTGGACCAGCAGTGCAGCGACCAGTCGTCGAACATCAAGCGCGACGGTGCGCTCTCGCACATCCTGGAGGACCTCGCGGTCCTCTCGGCCAACGGCGAAGGCTGAGCCGGACCGGCAGGGCCCGGGTTGTCCGCGGCATCGTCTGCGGGCCGCCCGGGCCTTTTTCCACCTACCTCAGATGAGGGAAGAACGCACGAGGAAGCGGTGCGATCGAGTGATTATCGCGCGGTCCCTGTTCCGCAGCCTCCTCTCGCGTCAATTCCTCGTTCCGTGCCGCGACCGTTCACGTCGGGCTCGCACGGTTCTGGCCGTCATCGGGGCGTGGCCCCAGAGAAGGGAACATTTCATGAAGAAGACCGTCGTCGCCGTCACGGGCGCAGTGCTGGCCCTGGGTATGGCCGGGCCCGCCTTCGCGGACTCCGGAGCCCACGGTGCCGCTGTCGGCAGCCCGGGTGTCATCTCCGGCAACGTCATCCAGGTCCCGGTGCACGTGCCGATCAACCTGTGCGGCAACACCATCGACATCATCGCGCTGCTGAACCCGGCGTTCGGCAACGCCTGCGTCAACCACTGACGTTCGCCCCGCGCGATTCACCAGCTTCCCCGGCTGTGTACTGGCCGGCCCCGGACCGACGACTCGCCGTTCCGGGGCCGGCCTTCCCACTTCTCCGAGCAGGAAGACCATGACATTGCGACGACAGACTCTCAGCAAGGGCATGGCCGTGGCCGCCGCCGCGACCGGCGTGCTGTCCTGGTACGGCGGCACCGCGCTCGCCGACTCCCATGCGCACGGCACCACGCAGGGTTCTCCCGGGGTGCTGTCCGGGAACAACGTCCAGGTCCCGGTGAACGTCCCGGTCAACGTCTGCGGCAACTCCGTCGACGCGGCCGCCGCGTTGAACCCGGCGTTCGGCAACTCCTGCGCCAACGTGGGCCACACCGCCCCGCGGCCACAGGAGAGCACCCCGCCCCACGACGGGTACGGCGACTCCGACGACTCCGGCACCCGCCCGAGCCCCGACACCCACACCCCACCGCCCTACGGCAACGACAAGCCGACTCCGCCTCCTTACGGCGGGGACGAGACGCCGACACCTCCTTACGGCGGTGAGGAGACTTCCAAGCCTCCCTACGGTGGTGAGGAGACGACCCCGCCTCCGTACGGCGGTGAGGAGACGACCCCGCCTCCGTACGGTGGTGAGGAGACGACCCCGCCTCCCTACGGCGGTGAGGAGACGACTCCACCCCCCTACGGCGGTGAGGAGACCACCCCACCCCCCTACGGCGGCGAGGAGACCACCCCGCCGCGCGATGATCACAGCACGCCCCCGGATACCGGCCGCACCACGCCTCCTGCGGACCAGGAGCGGCCCGGGCAGCCGCCCGTGCTCGCGCAGACCGGTGGGAACACCCGGACCATGATGGCGGCCTCGGGTGCCGGTGCCGTGCTGATCGGGGCCGGGACCATCCTCTACCGCCGCGGCCGCTCCGCCTGCCGTAGCTAGCGCACCGGGTGCCGGACCGAGCGCCCGGCACCCCGCGCCGCCCGCCGCGCTCCCGTGCCGTAGGCCCTCCGGCGCGAGGCTTCCTCAGCGGGGCCAGCCCGCCGGACCCGTGCGCAGGCGCCGGCGTACGCCGCGTACCAGCGTGTCCGCCGTGAAGGACGTGCCGTGCAGGAACCGCGCCGCCGGGCCGAAGCACGCGGCCGTGACCGGACCGGCCAGGAACAGGCCCGGATACGACGACTCGAACTCCGGCCCCACCTCCGGCACCCCGCCCGCCCCCGTCGCCAGCAGCGCGCGCAGCTCCGGGGCGAGCGGCCGCAGCCGGCCGAGAGCGGGCCGGAAGCCGGTCGCCGCGATGACGTGCCCCGTCTCCAGCACCGCGGACCCGCCCCGCCGGACCACCGTCTCCAGGCGCAGCCCGTCCGGCACCTCCCGGGCGCCCGCCACCTCCCGCCCGAACAGCACCTCCACCCGGTGCTCCACCCGCTCGCGCACCCACCAGGAGCCGGCCGGGACGAGCGCCCGCGCCGCGACCCCGGCCCGGACCCGCTCCGGCAGCCGCCGGTACAGCCCGGGCCGCTCGCAGTACCACCGGTTCCGCCCGCCGGGGCCGCCGTGCGGGGGCCGGGCCGGGCGCCACCGGGGACGCTCCCGGGGCGGCGCCTTCTCCCAGCGCAACCGGTCGGCGCGGACCAGCAGCCGTACCCGGGTGCCCTGTTCGGCGAGGAGCGCGGCCGTCTCCAGGGCACCCTGGCCGCCGCCGAGCACGGTGACGTCCCGGTCGCGGAACCGGTCCAGCCGGGCGTGCCGGCTGCTGTGGGTGACCAGGGCCGGGGGCAGTCCGCGCAGGGCGGCCGGCAGCTCGGCGAACGGCAGCAGGCCCACGGCCAGCGCGACCGTCCTCGCGGTGTACGTCTCCCCGTCCTCGGTGACGGCCTCGAAGCCGCCGGCGCGCGGCGCCACCCGGGTCACGGTCCGCTCGTCGGTCCCGGGCACGGCGTTGCGGGCGAACCACATGCCGTACCCGGTGAACACCTCCAGCGGGACCGGCCCGGCATCCCCCGGGGTCAGGCCGCGGAAGGCGCGGAAGACGTCGAGCCGCCAGCGGCCCTCCGGGTCGGACAGGTCGGACGCCCACGGCGGTGACGTCAGGAGCATGCCGCGGGGCATGTGGTCGCGCCAGAACGCCAGGGGCCGCCCGAAGACGCGGACGCGCAGTCCGGCCGCCGCGGCATGCGCCGCGATGGACAGGCCGTACGGTCCGGCACCCACCACCAGCAGGTCGTACATGGGCGATGTGCTCGCTTTCGGTCGCGTTGGCCCGTGCGGGGGGATCCGGGGCCGGACGCGGCGACCGCACTGGCGTTTCCCGTACAGGTATGACTGAGTGTCAGAGGCGTGTGACGTGTGGTGACGCGCGGAGAGGAGTGGCGGATGGCCTCACACCGGCGTGGCGGGCCGGCCGTGCGCGCGGCCTCGGTCGTCGCCGCGTTCACCGCGCTCGTCGCCCTCGCACTGGTGGCGACCCGACCCGGACCCGCCGTGGACGATCCCGTGCCTCCCGCGCCCGCGCGGGCCGCCGCGGCCTTCGGGGCGTTCCTCGACTCCGGTCCGGACGGGGTCGCGCGGATGGCCGGGCTGAGCCGCTGGCTCGGCGGGGCGGAGCTGAAGGTCGCCCACACCTATCTGCCCGGCGGCCTGTGGGAGGACATCGAGGGCCCGCCCGGCTTCCTGGAGCCCTGGGCCGGCTGGCGGCGCGAGCAGGCCGGCCGGACCCTCGTCCTCAACGTGCCGATGCAGGAACGCAACGAGGAGGACGTCCCGGACGAGGAGGTGCGCGCACTGCTGCGGCAGGGCGCGGACGGCGCGTTCGACGGGCACTTCCGGACCCTGGCCGAGCGGCTGGTGGCGCTGGGGGTGCCGGACACGGTGATCGTCCTGGGCTGGGAGATGAACGGCACCACCTACACCCATCGCTGCGCACCGGACCCCGCGGCCTGGAAGGCGTACTGGAACAGGATCGTCGCCGCCATGCGCGCGGTGCCGGGCCAGCGGTTCCGGTTCGACTTCGCGCCGAGCCGCGGGCGGGACGCCGTGCCCTGGACCGAGTGCTACCCCGGGGACGACACGGTCGACATCCTCGGCATGGACTCCTACGACCAGCCGGCCGGGGTGACCTTCACCGAGCAGGTGAGCGAGCCCTACGGCCTCCAGTGGCACGTGGACTTCGCCGAGGCCCACGGCAAGCCCGTGTCGTACCCGGAATGGGGCCTGTTCCGCAACGGCGACAACGCCGAGTACATGCGGCACATGCTCGACTGGATCGGCGAACACCGGCCGGTGTACCACACGCTGACCGACTACTGCCCGCACGGCGTGTGGCAGTGCCCGGCCAACCCGCGCTCGGCCCGGGTCTACCGGACCGCCCTGTACGGCGGCACCGGCCAGCCCGCCTGCGTCCCGCCGGCCCTCGGCGACTGGGCCGCGTACGGGTTCGGCAGCCGGCCGTGCTTCCCCTTCGACCGGTGGCCCGGGGACCGCTAGGCGGGGGTTCAGCCCTGGCCGCGCGTCCGCCACCGGTGCCGCACCTCCCTGCCCCGCCGCCGGGCCTCCGCCCCGCACAGCGCGGCCGTCAGCAGCGGGGCGGTGGGCCGGCGGGCCATCAGCAGCCGCTGGTTGACGACGCGCTCGGGCCGCCAGTGGTGCTTGTACGGCTCGTCGCCGCGCAGCAGGCTCAGCGTGCCGTGCCCGCCGCCCGTCAGCTCGGCACAGGCGTCCAGCAGCATCACCGCCACGTCCGCCCGGCGCTCCCTGAGGCCCGGATGGGCGCCGTAGAGGTAGCCGCCGGCCATGCCGCCCGAGAGCAGGGTCAGGTCCACGGCCACCACCTCCTCGCCGATCCGGAACTCGGTGACCACCGCGTTGCCCGAGCGCACCATCGGGCCCACCGCGCGCAGCAGATGCGCCCGGAACCGGGGCCGCAGATGCTCGCTCGTCACCCCCCGGCCCTGCCACTGCAGCCGGTGCAGCGCCAGCAGCCGGACCAGGGCCGTCTCCACCTCCTCCGGCCCCACCGTCCGCCGCCGCACGCCCAGCGCGGCCAGCCGGCGCAGCTTGGCCCGCACCCGCTGGCCGGACTTGGCCGACGGCAGGCGGGCGATCAGCCCGTCCATGGACAGCCCGGGCAGCTCCAGGCACGGCGAGTCGGGGACCGCGCGGCGCGGCCCGGGCCAGCGGTCGTAGACCCGCTCCACCGCCCCGCCCGGGCGCACCTCCCGGAAGTCGACCAGCGCGGTGCGGGCCGCGTCCGCGAGCACCGAGGTGAGCGCGCCCGCCACCCGCCCGTCGTCGGCGTCGTCCAGCAGCACGTCCGCGTAGTCGGAGATGCCCGTGCCGAGCGGCAGCAGCGCGGGCAGCGGCCGGCGGACCAGTGTCAGCGGCGCGGCGGCCACCAGGTCACGGCCGGCCCGTACCAGCAGCAGCCGCAGCCGTCCGGGCCGGCCGTACGACAGCCACCACGAGTGCAGCCAGGCGTGGCTCTGGAACGGGGTCGCGGCGGCGCACCGCCCGAACAGCCGCCCCCAGGCCGGGGCCAGCCCGGCGAACACCTCCGGGTCGGTGACGAGCTGCGCGGTGAGGCGGACGGCCCGGGCGCGTGCCGTGACGGTGGCCGTCACCGCGGGCCGCGCGCGCCGTCGGCGACGGCCGGTCCGGGCACCGGGGCCGGGCGCGGGGTCTCCGCCTCCGGTGCGCGGCGCGGCCGTACCAGCAGCGCCAGGGCGCCGAGCAGCCCGCCTCCGGCCGCCCCGACCAGCCCCGTCACCCCGGCGGACGCCGAGGACGGCTCGGTGGGCCGTACCGCGCGGGTGAACGGCACCAGGGACACCCGGGTGCCGGCCCGGGCCGCGTCGGCGCGCCGGGACAGCGCCCCCGCGACCGCGTTGGCCATGGCGGCGGCCTCGGCCGGGCGGGGCGAGGTGGCGGAGACGGCGACCATCGGCGCGTCCGGCGAGGTCGCGGTGCGCACCCCGGCGCGCAGCGCGGCCACCGGCACCCCGGCGGCCGCCTGGGCGTCGGCGAGCACCGCGGGCTGGGTGGCGATACGGCCGTAGGCCTGCGCGAAGCCCAGCGCGCCGGCGGAGTCGGAACGCTCGCCGGGCACGGCGACCAGATAGCTGGTGGCCGTGTACTCGGCGGGCCGCAGCACGCCGTACCCGCCCCCCAGCAGCCCGCCCGCGAGGACCCCGGCCGCCACCAGCGACCAGGGCGGGAGCGCGCGGGGCGGGGTGAGACGGGGGCCGCGGTGGCGCCGGGTGTGGTTCTCGGTCATGACAGGACGGCTTTCTGCGGGGGGCCGGGGGTCCGGGCCGGGTGGGCGAGTGCCGCCGCGTAGACGTTCAGGAGCCGGGCGGCGCTGCGGGTGACGCAGTAGTGGCGGGCCGCCCCGGCGGGGGCGCGCGGACCGGGCCCGGCGGCGCGCACCCCGGCGAGCGCGCGGGCGTACGCGCCGGGGTCGCACGGGACCCGTACCGCGTCCGGGGCGGCCTCGGGCGGCAGGTCCTCGAGGGCCGGGCAGGAGGTGTAGCGCACCGGCAGCCCCGCCGCGAGCGCCTCCACCACCGCCAGCCCGAACGCCTCCTCGGGGGAGGGGGCGGCCAGTACGTCCATCGCCGAGGCCAGCGCGGGCAGCCCGGGCCCGGGCGAGCCGTCGGGCAGATACGGCCGCTCCCCGGCGAACACCACCCGGTCCGCGACGCCGGCCCGGTGCGCGGCCCGCCGCAGCGCGCCTTCCTGCGGGCCGCCGCCGACCAGCAGCAGCCGGCAGTCGGCGGGCAGCCCGGCCAGGGCGTGCACCAGGACGTCGAAGCGCTTGCCGGGGACGAGCCGGCCGATACCGCCGATCACGAACGCACTCTCGTCCAGGCCCAGTTCGGACCGGGCGCGGCGGCGGGCCGCCGGGTCGTAGGCGAACCGGGCGACGTCGATGCCGTTCGGCACGACCGTGATGCGCGGCTCGGGCACGCCCCAGCGGGCCAGCCGGGCGGCGACCGCCGGGGAGACCGCGACGGTGGTCCGCCCCAGCCGCTCGCCCAGCAGATACAGCGCGCGGACCCCCACCGTGAGCGGCCGGCCCTCCGTCTGGGTGTCACCGAGCGAGTGCTCGGTGGCGACGACGGCGCGCACCCCGGCCAGCCGGGCGGCGATCCGCCCGTACAGGCAGGCCCGGTACAGGTGGGTGTGCACCACGTCGTACCGGCCGCGCCGGATGAGCCCGGTCAGCCGGGGCAGCGCGCCCAGGTCGCGGTTGCCGGACATGCCGAGGTGGATCACCCGCACCCCGTCGGCCCTGAGCCCGTCGGCCACCGGCCCCGGATCGGTCAGCGTGACCACCTCGCACTCGACGGGCAGATGCCGCAGCAGCAGCCGCAGTTGCTGCTCGGCACCGCCCACGTTGAGCCCGGTGATGATGTGCAGGACCCTCACCGCAGTCCCTCCACCGGCCGTCGGCGCCACCGGTGCAGCCGGCGTTTCAGCAGCAGGCGCACGGCGGTGTCGTTCTGCCCGATGTGCACCCGCGGCAGGGCGTGCCGGCCGGTCAGCTCCCCGGGGTCGATGGCGCACGCGTAGGCGTACCCGGCCTCCCGCACGGCCGCCACCGCGCGCCGGTCGACCGTGCCGTACGGGTAGCAGAAGCCGCCCACCGGAGCACCCGTCAACTCCTCCAGGGCGGCCCGGCTCTCGGCCGTCTCGGACTTCAGCCGGGTGTCGTCGGCCCGGGTGAGATCGACGTGGGTGAGGCCGTGCGAGCCGATCTCCACGCCCTCGGCGGCGGCCCGCCGGATGCCGTCGGCGGTCAGCAGCGGCCTGCGCGGGCCCAGCGGATCCCAGGCGTTGTCGCCGCCGAGCCGGCCGGGCAGCACGAACAGGGTGGCCGTGCACTGCCAACGGTTCAGCACCGGCAGGGCGTTGACGAGGAAGTCGGCATACCCGTCGTCGAACGTGAGACCCACCAGGTCCCTCCCCTCGCCCCGGTCCCGGGCGGCCAGCAGCTCGGCCACCGACACCCCGCGCAGCCCCCGCCGGACCAGCCAGCGCAACTGCCGCTCCAGCCGGCCGGGGGAGACGGTGACGCGGTACGGGTCGTCGGAGCAGTCGCCGACCGAGTGGTACATGGCGATCCACGGGGCCGGGCCGGGCGCCGGGGACTCAGCGGGTGGAGAGGGCATGGGCGAGCCTTTGCGGGAGGGAGCGGACGGGACGGAGGGCGGGGGCCAGGGCGCGGGCACCCGGGGCGCCGCCGAGCAGCAGGAAGACGACGGTCACCGTGGCCGCGCCGGCGGCGAGCCCGGCCGGGGCGGCCGCCGGCGCTCCCGCCGCGAACCCGCCCGCCACGGTGGCCGCGCCGGCCGCCCGCAGGGGACGGCCCAGCCCGCGCAGCACGGCCCCGGCCCGCAGCGGCACCCCGCGGCGGCCGGTGCCCGCGAGCAGCAGCGCGGCGGTCAGGGTGATCCCGGCGGCGTTGGCGGCGGCGATCCCGACGGCACCCAGGGAACCGGCCGTGCCCGCGCCGAGCCCCCAGGTCGCGGCGATCCCCGCGGCCATCGCGGACAGCGGGTACCAGGTGGCGCGGCCCGCCGAGAAGTACGAGCGGACCAGGACCCCGGTCAGGGTCTGGGCGAGCAGCCCGAGCGCGTAGACGCGCATGATGCCGGCGGTCGCCGCCGTGTCCTGGGCCGTGAACGCGCCCCGCTGGAACAGCAGCCCGATCAGCTGCGGGGCGCAGGCCACGACGGCGGCCGCGCCGAGCAGCACCAGGCGGGCGGCCACCGCGACGTCCCGCTCGACCCGGCCCCGGGCCCGCTCGGTGTCGCCGTCGGCCAGCGCCCGCGCCACCACCGGGAAGGTGACCGTGGACAGCATCATGGACAGCGTCATCGGGATCTGCGCGACCTTCTGCGCGTAGTTCAGGTGGGAGATGGCCCCGGCGGGCAGCCCGGAGGCCAGGAACCGCTCGATGAGCACCTGCGACTGCCGGCACAGCGCGAACAGCAGCACGGCGGCCAGCAGCGGCACGTCCAGCGGGGGCGCCGGGGCGGCGGGCCGCAGCTCCGCACGACCGCCGCCGAGCTTCGTGCGACGGCCCTTGAGCCTCGTACGACCGCCCTTGTCGCGACGCAACTCGGTGATCAGCGACGGAAGTTGCACCGCCACCATCAGGCAGCCGCCCGCCGCGACCCCGAACGCGGCCGACCGTACGCCCCACCGGCCGCCGAACGCGTACATCGCCGTGATGATCGCGACGTTGTGGACGATGTAGATGGCGGCCGGCGCGAGAAAGCGGCGGTGCGCCCGCAGGGCCGCGCTGCAGTATCCGGCGAGGCCGAAGCTCAGCACGCAACTCGCCGTCAGCCGGGTGCAGTCCACGGCCAGGTCCGGGTCGGGCAGGCCCGGCGCGAGCACCGCGACACACCACGGCGCGGCCAGCGCGAGCAGCACCCCGGCCGCCGCGAACGCCGACGCCAGCCGGGGCAGGGTGCCGGCCATCAGCGCGCGCACCGGATCCCCGGCGACGCCCCGCGCCCGGCGGGCCAGGGCCGCGCTGAACGCCGGGATCAGCGCGAAGGCCAGCCCGTCCTCGATGAGCAGCGTGGCCGCGAACTCCGGCACGGTCCAGGCGACCAGAAAGGCGTCCGTGTCCCGCCCGGCCCCGAACAACCGCGCCAGCGACTGGTCCCGCACCAGCCCGAGCAGCGCCGCGGCGACGGACAGACAGGCGGTGAGGAGCGCGGCCCGCGCCAGGAGACGGGAGGCGGGGGCAGCGGACCCCGGGGGGCGGCCCGCGGGGGCGGGGGGTGCGGCGGACGGGCCGAGGCCGGTCTCCGGTTCCAGTGTTGCGGGTACGGCGGTCACGGCGGACGTGCCGGTGTCGGGCTGTGGGCCCTCGGTTCCGTCGGGGGTGCGGGTCATCGCGTGGCCGCCTGTCCCCGTACCGCCGGACGCGGGGGCGAGGTGGTGGTACGGGGGTCCGCCGGGCCGGGGTGGTCGGTGGCCGGCAGGGCCCACCACGCGGCCAGGCCGAGGGACACCGCCGTCAGCACGGTCGACGGGCCGCCGATGTCGGCGTACGCGAAGTCCACGAGCTGCCAGACCAGCAGCCCGCAGGCGACCAGCGCGCAGTCCAGGCCCCGGCCGCCGGCCGCGCGGGCGAGGCGCAGGCCGCGCAGGGCGCACACCAGCAGGGCCAGCCAGCCGCCCGCCAGGCACAGCAGCCCGGTCAGCCCCTGTTCGCCGAGGACCAGCAGGTACATGTTGTGCGGGGACAGCAGCGGCTGCCGGCGGAAGGCGGCGCCCGCGCCCTCCGTGTCGCTGCCCGAGGACAGCGCCAGCGAGGCGTGCGCGTCGCGGTACTCGGGAAACGCCTTCAGCCCGACGCCGGTCAGCGGCTGCTCCCGCCACATGCCGAGGGCCGCCGCCCACATCGTGTACCGGTCGGTGACCGACTGGTCCGGCGCGTCGGCGACCCGCGTGATGCTGTCGATCCGCTCCCGGAGCATCGTCGTCCCCACCCCCAGGCCGCCCACCAGCACCACCCCCGCCGCCAGCACGGCCGCCGCCACCCGCACCGCCCGGCGCACCCCGGCCAGCAGCAGCTGCACGGTCAGGGTGACGGCGGTGGCGATCCAGGCGCCCCGGCTGAAGGACAGGGCGAGCGGCACCGGCAGGAGCAGCGCGCAGGCGAGGGCCACGGCCCGTTCCCGGGACCCGGTACGGCCCAGCGCCAGCCCCACCGCGCACACCAGCCCGAACGACACCACCGTGGCCATGCCCATCACGTCCGTCACCCCGAAGGTGCCGACCGCCCGGACGTCCCGGCCCTGGTAGGAGGCCCCGGTCCCGGTGACGTACTGGTGCGTGCCGACCGCCCCCTGCCACAGCGCGAGCCCCACGAACGACCAGGCCAGCAGCCGGAAGTCGGCCCGGTCGCGGAGCAGGAGCACCACGGCGGCCGGGACCAGGACGAAGACCTGGAGGTAGCGGCCCAGCCCGGTGATCCCGGCGTCAGCCGGGACCGCGTGCAGCGCGGCCGGCACCAGTCCGGCCACCGGCAGGCCGAGGATCACCGCGGCGGCCGGGGTCAGCGGGCGGCGGCGCGCGCGCAGCAGCCGTACCGCGCAGGCGACGACGACCAGCGCGGACAGGGCGTCGGCGGGACCCGCACCGCCGTCCGCGCCGGGCGTGACCGGCAGCGCGAGCAGCGCCACCACGGCCACCACCGGCAGTACGGGCAGCAGCGGGCGCAGCCGGGTGAGGAGGCCGGGCGGCGGGGCGAGGGCCATCGGTCAGCTCCCCGTGGACCGCACGACCGCGGCGGCGGTGCGCAGCAGGATGCGGATGTCCTGCCACAGCGACCAGTTGTCGATGTAGGCGTTGTCGAAGCGGGCCCGGTCCTCGATGGAGGTGTCCCCGCGCAACCCGTTGACCTGGGCCAGCCCGGTGATGCCGGTCCGCATGCGGTGCCGGGCCGCGTAGCCCGGATGCGTCCGGCTGAACTGCGCGACGAAGTACGGGCGTTCGGGGCGCGGGCCGACCAGGCTCATGTCGCCCCGGAAGACGTTCCACAGCTGGAGCAGCTCGTCCATCGAGGTCCGCCGCAGCAACCGGCAGAAGGGCCGCATCCGCTGGTCGCCGGCCACGCTCCACCGGGTGGCCGCCTCCTGCTCGTCGGCCGGGCGGTGGGTGCGGAACTTCAGCATGGTGAAGGGGCGCCCGTCCTTGCCGACGCGCTCCTGCCGGAACACCACACCGGGTCCGCCGGTGAGCCGCAGTACCGTCGCGCACACCAGCAGCACCGGGCTGACCAGCACCAGCAGCGTCCCGGACACCACGACGTCCAGCAGCCGCTTGCCGACGGCACCGCGCCGCCGCACGCCCGTGTCCAGCCGGCGCACGGCGAACCCGGCGAGCTGTTCGCGCATCTCGTACGCCGGGAAGTCCGCCTCCGCCTCCCACAGCGCGCACCCCGATGCGGCGAGCGCCCGCAGCAGCGGCGCCTGCGCGGTGCGTACGGACGGATGGACGGTGAGCACGACCCGCACCCCGTTCCGGATGAGCGCCCGCTCCACCTCCTCGCCGGTGGTGAGGACCGGCAGCCCGGCGGCGCCCTCCGGCCGGTCGGCGACCACGCCCACCGGCCGCACCCCGCAGCGGGGGTGGCGCAGCAGCGCGGCGGACACCCGCTGCGCGGTCGCGGCGGGCCCGACGACCAGGGCGGTACGCGGATGCCGCAGCAGCGCGGCCCGGCGCCGCCAGTGCACCGCGGCCCGGCCCGCCCCGGCCGCCGCCGCGTGCAGCGCCCAGCCGAGCAGCAGGGTCCGGGCGGTCAGGGCGCGCGCGGGATCGTACGCGGCGAGCAGCGCGGCCAGGCCCAGCCAGGTCACCGCGGTCCGTCCGCACAGGGCGGGGAGTTCGTCGAGCACGCCGGGGGCGCCGGGCCCCGGCCGGGCGGAGCGCGGACGCAGCGACAGCGCCCCGGCGACCAGCGCGGCGGCCGGCCCCGGCCGGCCGGCGGCCTCCTCCAGGACGACCGCGCCCGCCAGCGCGGCGAGCAGATCGGCGGCGAACAGCGGCAGCGGCGAGTCGGACCGCGCGGGCGGGCGCCGCGACGGGAACCGGAAGCCGCCGAGGTGACGCGCCGGCCGGACCCGGCCGTGCGGGATCCCGGACGCCCGCGGCTGCGTGCCGGACGAGGGGACGGTGGTCTCCGTGGTCACGAGCGCCCGGCCCCCCTGCCCTGTCCGGGCACGGCCGGGTGCGGCCCACTGCCGCGCGCGGGGCCGGGAAGGCGCGGTGCGCGGTGCTCGGCGGGCGCGAGGAGTTCGCCGTAGACGGCCGTGACCCGTGCGGCGGTGAGCCGGACGTCGTGCCGGGAGGTGACGTGCCGGCGCCCCTGGTCGCCGAGTGCCGCGCGCAGCGGCGGGTCGGTCAGCAGGCCGGTGATCGCCCGGGCCAGCGCCACGGGATCCTCCGGCGGCACCAGGCAGCGCGCGGCGAGCGCGGGCGGCAGGCTCTCCCGGGCGCCGTCGACATCGGTGAGGACGACCGGCCGTCCGCAGCCCAGCGCCTCCAGCGGGGCGAGCGCCATGCCCTCCCAGCGCGAGGGCAGCACGACCAGGTCGGCGGCCCGGTACCAGGGCACGACGTCGGCGACGGCACCGGCGAACTCCACCGAGGGGTGCGCCCGCAGCCGCAGCGCCGCACGGTCCGGACCGTCGCCGACCAGCGCGAGCCGGGCCCCGGGCAGTGCGCCGAGGACGGTGTGCCAGGCGCGCAGCAGCACGTCCTGACCCTTCTGCCGGCACAGACGGCCCACGCAGACGACGAGCGGCCGGTCCGTCTCGTGACCGGCGCGGCGCGGGGAGGGCGCGGCGGGGCCCGGTGCGAAGCGGGTGGTGTCGACGCCGTTCGGGACGACCGTGTACGCGGCGCGTACCCCGGCGCGCAGTCCGGTCGCCCGCTCCGCCGCGCTGACGCACACCACCCGGTGGGCCCAGCGCGCCCCCCACCGCTCCCAGCGCAGGGCGAGCGCCCCGGTGAGTCCGCCGGCCGCCTCGAAGGACCAGGCGTGCGGCTGGTACACCGTCGGCACCCGCCCGCGCACGGCGAGCCGCGCGGCCAGCCCGGCCTTGGCGCTGTGCGCGTGCACCAGCGCGGGCCGCACCTGCTCGACCAGGCGCACCAGACGCCGTACCTCGCCCGGCAGTCCGGGCCCCGGGGACCGGCGGGCGGGCCAGTCACGGACCTCGGCGCCCAGCTCCCGCAGACCCGCGGCGAGCGCGCCGCCGGGACAGCCGACCGTGACCGGCACGCCCGCCGCGAGCTGGGCCCGTACCAGGTCGAGCACGACCCGGGCGACACCGCCGTCGACGGGTTGCGCGAGGTGCAGGACCCGGGGCCGGAGGGCGGGGACTGACTGGTGCATGCGCGGGGTACCTCGCTCACGGGGCGCTCGGGACTGCGGTCGTGAACGCGCCCTCGGTCCGGGGCGTCCACGGCGGCGAAGGGCTCGCGGGCCCACGCCACGTCCGCGTGGCCAACGAGCCGGAAGCCCGGCGGGTCACCGCACGCGCCGCGGAGCCGGGCCGGGATCGCACGGATCGCCGGTGGTACCGAGCGCGTCGGCGTAGGCCGGCCTGCGCCGGTACCAGTAGGGCGCCCGGTGCGCCGGGCGTGGGTCCGCTACGCCGTGCGGGGGAGCGGCCGGACCCGGGGCGCCCGCCGGCCGCGGTGGTGCCCCGGCCGCGGTGTCACCCGCCGGCACCCGGACATCACCCCTTTGGCGGCACAACTCCGGGCGGTGCCAGGCGTTGACACAACGCCGGGTATCCGCCCGGATGTTGTGTCGATTCCAAGGAGCACCTCTCCATGTCGCGTATCGCGAAGGGTCTGGTTCTGACCTCCGCCGCCGCCGCGGCCGTCGCCGGTGGTGCCGGTGTGGCTTCCGCCAGCGCCGGTGCGGGCGGCGCCGCTGTCGGTTCGCCGGGCGTCATCTCCGGCAACACCATCCAGATCCCCCTGCACGTGCCGATCAACCTGTGCGGCAACACCATTGACATCGTCGGCCTGCTGAACCCGGCCTTCGGCAACACCTGCCTCAACCACTGACGCCGGGCACGCACCCCCCTTCGGCCGGCCGTCCGGTCCGCGCTCGTGGCGCGGAACGGGCGGCCGGTTCGCGCTCCCTCGTACGGATCACGCGCGGCGGACGAGCGGTTGCGGGGTGCCATCGGTGATCAGACGGTGGGCTCAGGTCCCACCGTCCACCGAAAGGAACCCCCATGCGTGTTCTGCCCGCCCGGCGTCTCGCGTCCACCGTCCTCTGCGCGGCCGTGCTGGCCGGCATCACCGGCCCGGTGGCGCTCGCCGCCGACGCGGCCGGGGAGCACGGGCGTACCGCGTCCCGGGCGTCCGTCCCGGCGGCGGAGAAGGAGAGGCTGCTCGCCCAGGTCAGGTCCCTGGGCCGGACCCATCCCGAGCTGAGCCCGGTCGCCGACCTGCTCAGCCGCTCGCTGGAGGCGGGCAGGCTGCCCGCCGACGAGGCGAGAAGGCTGGGCGAGGCGGCGAAGGAGGCGGTCGTCAGGGCCGCCGCGGCCCGCCCTGACCGGTCCGCCGATGCGGCTGCGGCGGCGAAGCCCGCGACACCCGCCTCCCCCGACGCCCCGGTGACCGCGCGCCACGCCCACGTCGGTGCGCCCATGGCCCGTGACGTCCTCGGCGACGCGCTCGGCGCGCTGGTGAGCGCGATCGAGAACCTGGTGAAGGCCGTCACCGGCGCGGTGGACACCGGCCAGGCGGCCACCACCGACGAGGCCGTCACCACCGACGAGGCGGCCACCACCGACGACTCCGGCCAGCAGCTGCCGTCCCTCGACGGTCTGCTGTCCGGTCTGCTCGACCTGCTGACGGGCCTGTTCGGCGGTGGTTCCGGGCTCACCGTGACCGAGCTGCCCACGGAGGCCGGTACGACCGCGACCACCCCGGCCTCCGTACCCGGCCCGGCCCCGGCCGGCTGACGCGGTGCCCCCTCCGGAGAACGGGGGATCTCATATGTCTTCTCCGTGCGGGGTTTCCGGGCCGTGCGGAAATCGTTGAGCAGGGCGTCCGCATCTCCTGGGTGACGTGAGTTGCCAAGAAAGGAACACGATGAAGTCCCTCAAGGCCGCCGCCGTTGTCGCCGGTTCCGTGGCCCTCGTCGGCGTCACCGCTCCCGCGTTCGCCTACGACGCCCAGCACCTGCCGCCCATGAGCCTCAACGGCGGACTCGCCCAGCTGACGGAACACCCGCCCGGCGTGCGGGACCTGATGCCGCTCCAGCACCAGTCGGACGCGCTCGACACCGAGAACAAGGACTCCGTGCTGAGCAGCGTCAAGGGCGCCACCACGACCCTCAACCAGCGGGGGCTGCTCGGCGGTCTGCCCCTGCGCTGACCCCGCCCCGGTACGTCCGGGACCACGTCGCCCGATCGTGTGGCGAGGTCCCGGACGCTGCTCCGGACGGGTGAGAGAGCGCCGGGCCGCTCCACCGCCCGTCGATATGGTCGCGCGATGACCTCAGCATCAAGCGAAACCCGCCCCTTCCGCGCCGCCGACCTCGGCACGCTCGCGCTGCTCGCCTGGATGGCCAGGAACGAGGAGGGCAACGGCCACACCCCCTGTCTGCTCGCCTGCTCCCTGGGCGACGGCCCCGACGGCCCGCAGGCCGCGTCCGCCGCCATCGCCCGGCTCCTCAAGGACATGGACCTGCCCGTGGGCGGCGAGCCCGTGATCGGCATGGCCCGGCCGAGCCTGAAGGTCTCCATGCTGGTCCTCGCCGGGCAGATCGTGCTGCAGATGCCGCAGCTCAGCCGTCAGGCCACCCCGCCGGCGGACTGGCTGAAGGCGGTCGGGGAACTCGGTTACGCCTACTTCATGTTCACCACCCGCATCTGCCCGTCGGCCGGTCTCCGCCGCTCGGTGGAGGGACCGGAACTGGCCGCGTTCGCCGGCTCCCCGGAAACCACGGACGCCGCCGCGCACGTCTACCTGCCCGCCCGCGGCCTGCGCACCTGACACCCCGGCCCACGGGCCCGGCATCCCGGCCGGAATCCTCGTACCGGCCGTTGGTGGGACTTCTGGACGAACTGACTATTACGGCACCCGGGGGAATTGTGAGATGCGGGCCTTTTCCGCTCGTTACGCGGTACGGACGTCGAACCCCCGCATTCCGAAAGGGCCCGTACCCGTGATGAAACCGATCACCCTCACCCGAGGCACCCTCGCCGCCGTCGTCGCGGGCCTCGCGGCCACCGTGGGAGCCGCCGGTCCCGCCGCCGCGGCCGGTACGGTTCCCGTCCCCGTGCCCCTGGGCGGGGTGTCCCAGGCGCTGGACATGGAGGTGCCCAGGCTGCGCGCCGAGGTGCCGCTGGTCAAGCCCGGCGCCCCCGAGGGGCCCCGCTACGTCACCGGCCGGCTGCTGCCCGACCGGACCCTGCCCCAGCTGCCGGTGAGCGGCGGGCTGCCCGGCCTGGACGGCAGGGCTCCGCTGCCGCGCCTCATGGGCGACGACTTCGACCACCTCGACGTGAACGCGCCCGCCGGCGACGTACGGGCCCTCGCCCCCGGCCTGGTGCTGGACGCCCCGCTGACCGCACCGGACGCGGACCGCTTCGGCCTGCCGTCCACCAAGCTCCCCCAGGCCGGTGTCCTCGCACCGGTCCTGCGCACCGTCGCCGGCGGCAACCTGGCCACGGGCCCGGGCCGCTGAGCAAGACCCGTACGGCCTCGCCGCTTCCTCCGGTCCCTCCCGTTCCCACGGCTCGTACGGCTCGTACGGCTCGTACGGCTCGTATGGCTCTTATGGCTCTACGGCGGTGACCCCGCGCGCCCTCGGCCGGTTAGCCGGTACGGACATCTGCACCCGGACGAGGAGCGAGCATGGTCGTCGGTGTCGGCGAAGTGACGGTCGGACCCCAACAGGACGCCGGGCCCCAGCAGGAGGCCGGGGCTCATCGGGAGGCCGGGGCCGGGCGGTCCCGCAGGGAGGTGGCGCGGGGGCTGCTGGCCTCCGCCGCCGCACTGGCGCTGACCCCGGTCGTCGCCGCCTCCCGGCCCGTGCACCCGGCCGGGGCGGCCGACGGAGGCGTCTTCGACGAGACCTACCGGGGCCGCCGTATCCAGGGCGTCCTGGTGCCCGCGATGGAGCGGCAGACGGCGGGCGGCGGCACATGGCGGATCACCGTGGACGGCCGTCCGCTGCACCTGATGCGCCGGGCCGACGGCTCCTGGCTGAGCATGGTCGACCACTACACGTCGTACCGGACGCCGCTCGAGGCGACCCGGGCGGCCGTGGACGAGATGGGGCCCGGCCGGCGGCTGCGCGACCTGACGGAGGCCGGGCCGGCCGCCGGTCACTCCGGCGGCCACGCGCACACGGGGGGACGGCATGGCGTACGTGCGTAAGAACGTCGGCGCGCTCACCGCCGGGGAGCGGCGCCGGTTCGTGAACGCGCTGCTGGAACTCAAACGGCGCGGTGAGTACGACGAGTTCGTGCGGATGCACATCGACTACTACAACGCCGACGGCGAGGCGGGTCTGCGCAGCGCCCACATGGCGCCGTCCTTCCTGCCCTGGCACCGCAGGTTCCTGCTGGAGCTGGAGCGGGCCCTGCGCCGGGTCGACTCCTCGGTGACGGTGCCGTACTGGGACTGGACCCGGGACCGTACGACGGCGTCCGTGCCGTGGACGAAGGACCTGCTCGGCGGGAACGGGCGGCGCTCCGACCGGCAGGTGACGACCGGCCCGTTCGCCTACGCGGAGGGTCACTGGACCATCAAGGAGGGCGTCACCGACGGCAGGTTCCTCACCCGGGACCTGGGCCGTTCGGCCTCCCCCATCCAACTGCCCACCCGCAGCGAGCTCCAGTGGGCGCTCGACGATCCCCTCTACGACGCCTGGCCATGGGACTCGACCGTCCGCAAGGGATTCCGCAACAAGCTGGAGGGCTGGGGGAGCGGCAGCGGCAGCGCCTCCTGGCGCAACCACAACCGGGTGCACCGCTGGGTCGGCGGGGTCATGCTCGGCGGCGCGTCCGTCAACGACCCGGTGTTCTGGCTGCACCACGCCTTTCTGGACCTCCAGTGGTACCGCTGGCAGCGGGCCCACCGAGGCCGGCGCTATCTGCCGGCCGAGCCGCCGCGTGCCGGCGACGCCCAGCACGGCCGGGTCGTGGCCCGGCACCAGAAGCTGCCGCCGTGGGACGAGACACCGGACCAGCTGGAGGACATGAGCCGGGTCTACCGGTACGCGTGAGCGGCTCTGCCGGGGACGCGTGAGGAGGCGCGCGGTGCGCGCGTGAGCAGATGGGGGGTGGGTGCGGCAAGGCCCCGGCGCTCGGAGTGCCGGGGCTCTTGTCTGCGGGGTGCCGACGGTTCAGTGGCCGTAGCCGTCGTTGCCGTGGTTGCCGGGCTTGCCGGGCTTGGTGGGACCGGGCTTGCCGGGCTTGCCGGGCTTGACCTCGTCGCCCACGTTGGCGCAGGCGTTGCCGAAGGCCGGGTTCAGCAGGGCGATGATGTCGATGGTGTTGCCGCACACGTTGATCGGGATGCCGATCGGCACCTGGAGCAGGTTGCCGGAAATCACGCCCGGGCTGCCGACGGCCGCGCCGTGGGCGTCCGCCTCGGCCATGGCCAGGCCGGACCCGCTGACCACCACGGCGCCGGCGCCGAGGGCGACAGCGGCCGCCTTCGCGATGCGAGACATCACGTTCTCCTTTTGTTGCTTGTGGGGAAGCGCGCGGCGGCAGGCCAGCCGCCGCACTTCCCGTTCAACGGCGCCGCGCGGAGCGGGTCACGCCGATCAGCCGGGGATCACCCTTTCAACGGCACTGGGCCGTGCCGTTCCGTGCGGACACCGGAACGGCGGCTGGGCTGTTCGTGTGACGGCGGGAGGGCACGGTGTTGACCCGTGCGACGGGGGCCCGTCTTTCCGGTCCGCACGGGGCGGCCGTCGCGGCGGGGCTCAGGGGAGCCGTCGTAGCGGGGAGCCCGCGAGGTAGGCCTGGATGTTCTCCACGGTCTGGCCGTAGTACGTCGTGTAGTTGGCCTGGGAGACGTAGCCGAGGTGGGGTGTGGCCAGGAGGCGGGGCGCGGTGCGCATCGGGTGGCCGGCGGGCAGCGGCTCGATGTCGAAGACGTCGACACCGGCGCCGGCGATCCGGCCCTCGTGCAGCGCGGCCAGTAGCGCGTCCTGGTCGACGATGGCCGCGCGGGAGGTGTTGACCAGATAGGCGGTCGGCTTCATCAGGGCGAGTTCGGCGGCGCCGACGAGGCCGCGGGTGCGGTCACCGAGGGCCAGGTGAACGGAGACGAAGTCGCTGCCGGAGAGCAGTTCCTCCTTCGAGCCGGCCAGTTCCACACCCACCTCCTCGGCCCGCTCCTCGGTGAGGTTCCGGCTCCACGCGCAGACCCGCATCCCGAAGGCGAGGCCGACCCGCGCCACCCGGCTGCCGATCCTGCCCAGCCCGAGCAGCCCCAGCCGGCGGCCGTGCAGATCGGCGCCGACGGTCGACTGCCAGGGGCCGCCCGCGCGCAGGGCGTTGTTCTCCTGGACGATGCCCCGGGCGAGACCGAGCAGCAGCGCCCAGGTCAGCTCGACCGGCGGGGTGCCCGAACTCTGCGTGCCGCACACGGTGACGCCGTGCGCCTCGGCGGCGGCGTAGTCGATGACGCTGTTGCGCATCCCGGAGGCGATGAGCAGTTTCAGCCGGGGGAGGCGGGAGATCAGGGAGCCGGGGAAGGGGACGTGTTCGCGCAGGGTGACGACGATGTCGTAGTCGGCGAGGGCCGCGGCGAGGGCGTCCTCGTCGTGGAGGTGCTCGCGCAGCGCGACGACCTCCACCCGGCCTTCGAGCACCGACCAGTCGGCGGCCTCGGTGGCCACCCCCTGGAAGTCGTCCAGCACCACACAACGAAGCCGCACGGCGTGTCCTCCCCTGTGTCCTGGAAGCGACTCTACCCACCCGTGAACTCGCCACCGCAGGCGCGGCGTTCGGCGCCCAAGCGGGCGTCCGGCGCCAACAACGTTGTTACGGAGGCTTGTTGGCGCCCGAACAGTGGCACGTTTCACTGAAGTGAGGGATCCTGGTAAGGCCCCTGCTGACCAGCGGAAAAGGGGGACCCATGGAAGAGGCGCGTCCGCAGCGGACGGTGTTCGCCGTCGAGGTGCAGCGCGGAGGCGCCGACGACTGGTGCACGCAGGCCGTCACTCCGACCTGGTTCTACGGGTACCACGCCGCCGACGCCGCCGTGCAGGCCTTCGACCGCTACATGGCCCACCACCGGCAGACCGTGGCCGCCCTGGTCGCTCCGGACGCCCCCGGCCTGCGGATCCTCGTCCGGGTGCAGGGAACCGGCGGCCGGCCCGCGGTGTTCACCCTGCACAGCGTCCTGGAACACAAGGTGCGCAGGGACGCCGGCCGCCGTCGCGAGGCCCTGGGCCGCCTGGAGGAGGCGACGGAGGCACTCCAGTCCTCACTGCGCGACGCAGCGGTAGGCGGCGTCCGTCAGTCGGACCTGGCCCGCATCTCCGGCTGGAGCAGGGAGACACTGCGGAAGCTGAACCGGGGGGAGAGACCCGAGGAGGCCGGCCGGCAGTCGTAGGGCACGGGTTCTGGCGAACGTAGGGCACGGGCCGGCGGCCGTAGGGAGCCGGCCGGCAGGCGTAGGGCGCCGGGCGCCACTCATGGCGGGCCGGCGGGCTGAAAGAGTGGCCCCATGCTGCTCGAACCCGAGAACACGTTGTTCGTCCGCGGTGCCACGCCCGTGCTTCTGCTGGCGGGAGCACCCGTCCACGCCGCCCTGCCGCCGCTGACCGCGCCCGACTTGGCGATACCCCGGTGCGAGGGCTGGAGCATCGTGCCCCGGCTCACCCTGTGTGTGGTGGACGGCCCCGGCGACCACGGAGTCCTCGTCCCCGCCCTCGCCGCGCCGGTGGCCGGCGGCTCCGATGACGGCACGGCACCGGGCCACATGGCCGACTGGTGCGACGACACCGAGCGGGCCGGCGGCGCGGTGGTGCTGTCCCTGGACCGGCTCCCGCAGACCCTCGACTGGCCCGCCCTGCTCTCCTCTGACACGACTCGGGGCGGCTTCGTACCGGTCCTGGACTGACCGTCGCCCGCCAGGGGCGCGTCCCCTGGCCGCCGACGACGGTCCAGGTGTCGCAGCCGGCGAGCAGGGCGGCGAGGTCGCTCTTGCCGCGTTGTTCGACGGCGGTGTCGAGCTGGTCGGCCATGAGGGTGTCGTAGACGGGCCCGTGTTCCGGTACGTCCGTTCCGGCGGGCAGGCATCGGGCGGGCCGGTGGTCGCCCGGTGGTGCGCCGGGCGACCGGGCCGAGCGGCCGGGCCGGGCGCGGCGGCTCAGGTGTTGGCGCCGCGGGCCGTCACCGGCCAGCGGTCGACGACCTCGCCGTGCTGGACGACCAGCAGTTCGTCGGCGAGATTGACCGGCGTGCAGACGTGGGAGGGGACGACGGCGACCGTGGACCCCAGAGCCGGCCCGCGCACCCCGGCCGGCAGCCGGACCACGGCGTGGTGTTCCCACAGCGAGGTGATCGTCGCCTCGGGGAACGCGGGAAGCAGGCCACGGCCCCGCACCCATGGGGACCGGTCCGAGCCGAGCACCTTGCTCCCGACGTCCAGCACGAAGCGGTCCGGGGCGGGAACGCTGATCACCGTGGCGACGGCGGCCAGCGCGAGGTCCCCGGCCGCGCAGGTGCCGATGGCGAGTTGCGTGGCGTCGTTGAAGACGTAGACACCGGGCCGCAGCTCGTTCACGGTGCCGGGCCGCCACCGGCCCACGGTCGGGGTCGATCCGCCACTGAGCACACCGGCCTCGAGTCCGGCGTCGCGCAGCGCCTCGGCGGCCTCGCCCAGCGCCCGCTCCTCGTCCCGGGCGGCTCGCTCGCGTGCCTCGGGGGCATGACCGTAACCGTGCCCGGGGAACGTGAAGGCGCCGACGACGCGCAGGCCCGCCTCCGCGGCCGCCTGCCCCACCTCCCCGGCGGCCTGCGGCGGTACCCCGGTCCGGCGGGCGCCGCTGTCGACCTCGACGAGCGCCTCGACCGGTCGTGCGCCGCCCCGCACGGCATCCCCGAGCCGCCGCGCGCCCGCCACCGAATCGACGCCCACTCTCAGGGCGACGCCGTCCGCCAGCCGGCGCAGCCGCTGTGCCTTACCGGCGTCGGGCCATACAGGAGAGGCTATGAACAAGTCGTCCACGCCGGCCCGGGCGAATGCCTCGGCCTCGCTGATCGTGGCCACGGAGAGCCCACGGGCACCGGACCGCAGCTGGAGGCGGGCGATGTGCGCGCATTTGTGGCTCTTGGCATGCGGGCGCAGGGTGAATCCCCCTGCCCGGGAAGCCTCGGCCATGCGCGTGACGTTCCCGGTCATGACGTCCAGGTCCACCACGAGCGCCGGTGTGGCCAATCCCTCGGGCAGCTGTGTCGCCATGTCTTGCTCCTCCTGCCGATCGTGATCAAACGATCATGACAGGAGCGGCCTGACCAGGACTGTCGCCCCCCGGCTCCTCGAGCCGCACCGGAGCCCGGGGCAATGATCAGTGGCGCCCCCGGCAGGACTCGAACCTGCGGCCAAGCGCTTAGAAGGCGCCTGCTCTATCCACTGAGCTACGGGGGCCGGGTGGGGTGGCCTCGTGCCTGGTGGCCTGGTGGGGGCCGATCCGTGACGTTGCCGGGGTCAAGGATAGGGCTCCCGGTTCCTTGACCCTGTCGCTTCCCCTCCGTGGCTCGATGTGGAGGTTCGGTGAAGCGGTCCTGATAATCGCAGGCAGGTGCGAATCGTGCATCGCTTTTGGCGCCTGACGCCCCGGGTGTTGTGCACTCGTTATGCCTGGACTGTGCCAGTGTCCCACTCGTCCTTTCCGTCCGTTGTGTTCTGTCGGCGCGCAGACATGTCCATATGCTTCAGAATTCCCCTAAAATTGGGCATTCTTCGCATGTGGTGACCTTGGACGTACGGCCTCAGCTGCTCGACACACTCTCCGCTCTGCGCGACCGTGTCGCCGCCGCACGCTTTCCGCTGCCCCTGGCCGGGGCCCCACGCGCGCGTGCCAACCGCGACGAACTCCTCGCGCAGCTCGACGACTACCTCGTCCCCCGATTGCGGCACCCCGAGGCGCCGTTGCTCGCCGTCGTCGGCGGCTCCACCGGCGCGGGGAAATCCACCCTGGTCAACTCCCTCGTCGGCCGACGGGTGAGCGAGGCGGGCGTGCTCCGGCCGACCACCCGGACACCGGTCCTCGTCTGCCATCCGGAGGACCATCACTGGTTCAGCGGCATGCGCGTGCTCCCCGCCCTCACCCGCGTATGGGACCCCGACCGGGACCTGGCCGAGGAGTTCCCGCCCACCGACGACGAGCACGCGCGCGTGCTGCGCGTGGAGACGGCCGACACCCTCCCGCGCGGCCTCGCCCTCCTCGACGCCCCCGATGTCGACTCCCTGATCGCGGACAACCGCGTCCTCGCCGCGCAACTCATCTGCGCCGCCGACATCTGGATCATGGTCACCACGGCCGCCCGCTACGCCGACGCCGTCCCCTGGCACCTGCTGCGCACCGCCAAGGAGTACGACGCGACCCTCGTCACCGTCCTGGACCGGGTGCCCCACCAGGTCGTCTCCGAGGTCTCCCGGCAGTACGGCGCCCTGCTGGCCAAGGCCGGACTGGGCGAGGTACCCCGCTTCACCGTGCCCGAGCTGCCGGAGTCCGCCTGGGGCGCCGGACTGCTGCCCGCCACCGCCGTCGCGCCCCTGAAGAGCTGGCTCACCCACCACGCCCAGGACCCCGCCGCCCGCCAGCACATCATGGCCCGGACCGCCTACGGACTGCTCGACTCGCTGAAGTCCCGCATGCCCGAGCTGGCCGGCGCCGCCGCGGCCCAGTACGCGGCGGCCCTCCGGCTCACCTCCGCCGTGGACGCCGCCTACGACAGCGAGCACGCGCGCGTGCGCAGCCGCCTGCAGTCCGGCGCCGTACTCGCCGGCGACGCCCTCAAGCGCTGGCGCGCCTTCCCCCTGGACTGCACCGCCGCCGAACTCCTCGACGCCCTCGTGGAGAGCCTGGCCGCCCTGCTGCTGTGCGCCGTCACCGCCGCCGACGAGCGCGTGGACGACGCCTGGCGGCGCGAGCCCGCCGCCCGCGCCCCCGAGCTGACCGCCCGCGACACCTCCCTGGAGAGCGCCGAGCACCGCATCGGGCTCGCGGCCCGGCGCTGGCGGCGCGAGCTGGAGGAGTACGCCGAGGACGAGGTACGGGTCCTGGAGCGCACCGGCGCCCCCGACCCCGAGGTCGTCGCCGCCCTCGTCGCCACGGCGGTGCTGGGCGGGCGCCGGGCGCGCACCGCCGGCGAGGGGCTCGCCGAGCGGCTCGGCGCCCACGGCGTCCTGCGGCTGCGCGACCGGGCCGGACGGCTGCTCACCGAGCACGTGGACCGCGTCATGCACACCGAACGCGAACGGCGCCTCGCCCCGCTCGACGCCCTGGACGTCCACCCCGAGCCCCAGGCCGAACTCATCGCCGCGCTGTCCGTACTGCAGAAGGAGAGGTGACCGGTGACCGCCGTCACTGACCAGGACCACACGGAGCACACCGACCACATGAGGCGCACCGACAGCGGCAGCGGCGACACCGGGTCCCTGGAACACGTCGGCCGCGCGGGCACGGGCGCCCTGGACGGCACCGAACGCGCCGGCGGCCTCGCACACGCGCGCCCGAGCCTGGTGAAGGAGGGCCCCGGGGACGACGGCCCCGGCCCCGGTGGCCGCTACGAGGGGCGGGGTGAGGACGCCACGGACGACGGGAACGGCGGCGGACACGAGGGAGGGGGCGTCGGGGACAGCGCCGGTGTCCTGCACGCGCGCGTGCCGGACGGGACCGTCGAGGGCGGCCCGGACACCGGCCGGGAGCGTCCCGCGCGCCTACGCGACGAGAACACCGACCGCGACCAGGGGTACGGCCAGGGCACCGACCGCGACCACGGCCGTGACACCGAGCGGGACCGTGACCGTAGCACCGGCCGCGACCGCCGGGACCGTGACCGTAGTACAGGCCGCGAGGACGGCCGCGACCGCGAGCGCGACGGCCACGCCGAGGAGGACGGCGAGCGTCACGCCGTACAGGACCGGGACCGGCGCGGTGTCCAGGACCATGACCGTCACGGTGCACGGGACCACGACCGGTACGGCACCCAGGATCACGACCGGTACGGCGCCCAGGACCGTGACCGGCGCGGTGAAGCCGGTGGCAACGGTGACCGGGACCGTGCCGCGCGCGGGCGCGCGGCCGAGCAGGGCGTCTCGGTGCCCCGCCCCCACCCGCACCCCGCCCGCTCCCCGAAGCCCCGCCCCGCAACGGACGCCACGCCCCCCAAGACGACCGCCGCGCCCGGCGCCACCAGCCCCGCCCCCGCCACGGACGGCGAAGCCGGTACCTCCCAGGAGACCTGGGACGACGGCCTCATCGCCCGCCGCGTCACCGGGTCCGCCTCCGCCGCCCTCGCCGCCGAGCGCGCTTCCGCCGGGGAGCAGCCGCACCGCGGGCCGGGCGCGCAGGTCCCGGTCCCACTGGCGTACGACGGCCCGCTGCGCTCCCGGCTGAACGCCCTGCGCGAGCTCGTAGGACTGTCCCGTACCCGGCTGGACAGCCGCACGCTCGCCGAGGCGGGCCGGGTCCTGAACGAGGCCGCCGCACGCCGCAAGCTCTCCGGCCGGCACACCGTCGTCGCCCTGGCCGGCGCGACCGGCAGCGGCAAGTCCCAGCTGTTCAACTCGCTCGCCGGGGTGGCCATCTCGGAGACCGGCGTACGCCGCCCGACCACCGCCGCGCCCATCGCGTGCAGCTGGAGCGACGGCGCGGCGACCCTCATCGACCGGCTGGGCATCCCGGGCCGGCTCCGCCGCCGCCCCATGCACAGCCCGGACAACGACGGGCAACTGCGCGGACTGGTCCTGGTCGACCTGCCCGACCACGACTCTGCCGCCGTACAGCACCGCGAACAGGTCGACCGCATCCTGAAGCTGGTCGACGCGGTCATCTGGGTGGTCGACCCCGAGAAGTACGCCGACGCCATGCTGCACGAACGGTATCTGCGGCCGATGGCCGGCCACGCGGAGGTCATGTTCATCGTCCTCAACCAGGTGGACCGGCTGCCCGGGGACGCCGCCGACCAGGTTCTGGACGACCTGCGGCGGCTGCTGGACGAGGACGGCATCGCGCTCGGCGAACACGGCGAACCGGGCGCCACCGTCCTCGCGCTGTCCGCGCTCACCGGCGAGGGGGTCGGCGATCTCCGCGAGGCGCTCGGCCAGTTCGTGGCGGAACGCGGCGCGCCGGCCCGCCGGGTCGCGGCCGACCTGGACGCCGCCGCGGCCGGACTGCGGCCCGTGTACGCCACCGGGCGGCGGGTCGGTCTCACCGAGGAGGCCCGTGAGGAGTTCGCCGCGCGGCTCGCGGACGCGGTGGGCGCCACCGCGGCGGGCGAGGCCGCCGAACGCGCCTGGCTGCGCAACGCCAACCGGGCCTGCGGCACGCCCTGGCTTCGGCTGTGGCGCTGGTACCAGGGCCGCGGCGAGGCCACGACGGGCCGTCACGCGGTCCGCGGCCAGGCAGACGAGGAGGCCACGGCCCGCCAGCGGGTGGAACAGGCGGTCCGTACGGTCGCCGACCGGGCCTCGGCCGGGCTGCCCGCGCCGTGGGCGCAGGCGGTGCGCGAGGCGGCCGTACGCGGCTCCCAAGGGCTGTCCGAGGCGCTGGACGCGCTGTCGGCGCGGGCCGGGCTGCCGCCGGGCCGCCCGCCCCGGCCGGGCTGGTGGCCGGTGGCGGTACTGGTGCAGGCGGCGATGACCCTGCTGCAGATCGTGGGCGGCGGGTGGCTCGTGGGGCAGATCGCCGGGCTGATGGCGCCCAACCTGGGCGTTCCGGTGCTGTTGATGGTGTGCGGGATCGTCGGCGGGCCGCTGGTGGAGTGGGGGTGCCGGATGGCGGCCCGGGGGCCCGCGCGGCGCTATGGCCAGGAGGCGGAACGGCGGTTGCGGGAGGCGGCGGCGGGCTGCGGCCGGGCCCGGGTGCTCGATCCGGTGGCGGCGGAGCTGCTGCGGTACCGGGAGGTGCGGGAACAGTACGGGAGGGTCGCCCGGAGCAGGACCGGGGTGGTGTGAGCGGGCCTGGGGGACGGGGGCGAATGGTGAGGCTGGTGATGGCCTCGCTGGGGTCGGCGGCCTCCCGTGGTGTCCGTGGCGTCGGTGGTGGGGCTGGCGGGGTTGGCCGGATCGGTGGGGTTGTTGGGAGGGGGCGGGGTTCACCCGCGCGGGTGACGGAGTTATCCACAGGCGGGCGGCCGTCCACAGCGCTCAGCGGGCCCGGCCCGGCGGAGGCAGTCTGAGGCCACGGCGATCGCACGGCGGGTCCGGCCGCACAGGCGGCGGACGGCGCGAGCGGTCGGCGGGAGGTGCGGGCGCGTACGGCAGTCGTACGCGCCGGCACGGCAGACGCAGCCGTACGGGACGGGCCCGTACGTGTGTCCGCCCGGCCGGAAGAGCGCGGGCGGGGGAGGGGAGCGAGACATGAACGAGACCATCGTCTGTGTGGTGGGCAACGTGGCGACCCAGCCGGTCTACCGGGAGTCGGCGGCGGGTCCGTCGGCCCGGTTCCGGCTGGCGGTGACCGCGCGGTACTGGGACCGGGAGAAGGGTGCCTGGACCGACGGGCACACCAACTTCTTCACGGTATGGGCCAACCGGCAGCTCGCGGTGAACGTGGCGGCGTGCGTGGAGGTGGGCCAGCCGGTCGTCGTCCAGGGCCGGCTGAAGGTCCGCACGGAGACACGGGAGGGACAGCAGCCGTGGGCCTCCGCCGACATCGACGCCGTGACGATCGGCCACGACCTGGCCCGCGGTACGGCGCTCTTCCAGCGCGCGGCCAGGCCCGACGCCCCGGCCGCGGCGGCCCGCCCGGAACCGAACTGGGAGACACCGAGCCGTACGGACACCCAGAACGACCCGACGGATCAACAGGCGCCACAGCCAGTCCCGGTGACGTGACGTCACACACGGCAGATGACGTGGCGTCAGCCATGAAGCGGGTGGATTTGTCGATAAGGCCAGCTCATGGACGGTCCCGGCGATAACGATTACAGATCGGATCGGCCATCCGATCATCCGACCGGCAAGTTGGGCTCCGAGTGATCCATAGGATGCCGGGCGTGCCCCTAGGGGCTGCCGATTTCTGCTGGTGGGACCGTCCCCCACGTCCAACGGGTCCTGCTCGAAGGGGAATTCTGTGCTTGCTGCGCTCTCTGGGCTGTGCCGGTCCACCGGAACGGCACGCCTGGCCGCCGCCACGACGGTGTCCGGCCTCGTGGCGGCCGGCGTGCTGTCCGGTGCCGGTACGGCGGTGGCCGACGAGACACCGCGGACCGAGGGCGGGGCGACGGCCACGAACAACGGTCTGAAGACCTACGGCGAGGCCGTCATCCACGGCGACGGCGGCGACCAGCGCATCCCGGCGGGCCTGTTCGAGATGTCCGTGGACGGCGGCGGCACCCTCCAGACGTACTGCGTCGACCTGCACAACCCGACCCAGCGGGACGCCAGATACCAGGAGACACCCTGGAGCGGCACCTCGCTGGGCACCAACAAGAACGCGGGCCGGATCGGCTGGATCCTGCAGCACTCCTACCCCCAGGTCAACGACCTCGCCGCACTGGCCCGCAAGGCGGGCGCACCCGGGCTGACCGAGCAGGACGCGGCGGCCGGCACCCAGGTGGCCATCTGGCGCTACTCCGACGGCGCCGACGTCGACGCCCTCGACCCACAGGCCGAGAAGCTCGCCGACTACCTGGAGAAGAGCGCCCGCGGCGTCGGTGAGCCGAAGGCCTCGCTCACCCTGGACCCGCCCGCCGTCTCCGGCCGGCCGGGCGACCGGCTCGGCCCGGTCACCGTGCACACCAACGCGAGCGCGGTCACGGTGAGCCCGCCGGCGGACGCGGCCACCGGCGGGGTGCGGATCACCGACAAGGACGGCAAGGTGATCACCTCGGCGAAGGACGGCACCCGGCTGTACTTCGACGTCCCCGAGGACGAGTCCGGGGAGGCCGCCCACACCGCCGGCAGCGCGGCCGGCACGGCCGAGTTGACCGTGCAGGCGTCCACGACCGTGCCGGTGGGACGGGCCTTCGCCTCCGAGAGCCGCAGCCAGACCCAGATCCTGGCCGGCTCCAGCGAGTCCACCGTCTCCGCGACCGCGACGGCCGGCTGGGCCGCCGACGGCCCGATCCCGGCGGTGTCGGCCCGCGAGAACTGCGCCAAGGGCGGGGTGGACATCACCACGGTCAACAACGGCGACGAGCCGTTCACCTTCCAGCTGATGGGCGCCGGCCACACGATCCCCGCGGGCGCCACCCGCACGGTGACCGTGCCGCTCCAGGAAGACCAGGCCTACGACTTCACGATCACCGGCCCCCATGGCTTCAGCCACCGCTTCACCGGCGTCCTGGACTGCAAGACCCGGGGAGCGGTCACGACACAGACGGCGGCCCGGCTTCCCAACGAGCCCAGCCCGGCCTCGGTCGGCGGCCGCGCCTTGGACACCACCGACCTGGCCGAGACCGGCGCCTCCGCCCTCACCCCCCTGATCACCGGCGTGGCCATAGGCCTGGTCGTGATCGGTGGCGCGGTCCTGGTCATCCTGCGCCGCAAGGACACGACACCGGACGCGTGAGCGCGCCGGACGGGACGGCGGGCGGAGAGACGGCCGCCGTGAGCCCGGCGACCGGACTCACGGTGAACGGAATCCGGCGGCCGGACTCACGGTGAACGGAATCCGGCGGCCGGACTCACGGTGAACGGAATCCGGCGGCCGGACTCACGGTGAACGGAATCCGGCGGCCGGACTCACGGTGAACGGAATCCGGCGGCCGGACTCACGGTGAACGGAATCCGGCGGCCGGACTCACGGTGAACGGAATCCGGCGGCCGGACTCATGGCGAACGGAATCCGGCGCTCCTCTCAGCAGCCGATCGGTGCCGAGCCGACGGCCACGTCGTCGAACCACAGGGTGTCGTCGCCGTTGCCGTAGCTCTCCCAGCCGAGCCGGAGGGCGGTGGGTCGGGGCGGGGTGGTGCGGGAGAGCCATTGCTGGTCGATGTCCTGGGTCGGTACACCGTCGGCGTGCAGGCCGGGGATCTGCTGGTCGCCCAGCCAGGTGTCCAGCTTGGGTGCGGAGGTGTCGATGGCGAACCGCAGGCACTGCCAACTGCCCGTCGGCAGCGGCTTGCTCAGCGCCACACCGGCCGGGCTCTGCGCGGGAAGCGTGGCGTCGTCGCTCTCCCGGTTCCACTGCAGAGCGCCGTTCTGACCGCCGACCCTGAGCGCCCGGCCGCCCTGGGAACTGTCCGGCATGGAGACGAAGGTGACGTGGGAGGAGGGGAGCGCGGTGGTGTGCCGTACCCACATACGGACGTACAGCACCGGGCCGACCGTCGACAGGTCGGTGGTGGCGGCCACGAAGGCGTGGTTGCAGTAGCCGGCCCGGCCGTCCACCCGGAGGGACTTGGTGCCGCTGTGTGCCACGGCCGTGTCGACGGTGGCCGTGCCCGTGCCCTGGCAGTCGGGCGCGGTGAACCGCCAGTCGCCGGACGGGGAGGTCCCGGCCTGGTTCTCGAAGTCGCTGCACAGGGCGGCGCCGCCGCAGTCGGCCGGTGGCTGGGTGGGGGACGGGGTGCCCGGAGTGGTCGGCGGTGTGGTCGGCGGCTCGGTGGCGTCACCGCCGCAGGAGACGCCGTTGAGACTGAAGTCGGTGGGCGCCGGATCGGCGGACTGCCAGGTGCCCTGCACACCGAAGTCGGCGGCGCCACCGCTGGGCAGGGCGGCGTTCCAGTCCGTGCCGACGGCGGTCACGGAGCGCCCGGTCTGGGTGACGGTGGCGTTCCAGGCGGAGGTGATGCGCTGGTCGCCGCCGTAGGTCCAGGTCAGTCGCCAGGCGCTGAGCGCGGGACCGAGGTTGGTGACGCGGACCTGGGCGGTGTAGCCGCCGGACCACTCGTTGACGGTGTAGTCGACCCGGCATCCGGCGGCGGCTCCGGCGCCGACGCCACTGGCGGGCGCCGCGACCAGGAGGGACACCGCCAGCCCGAGCACGGCCACGACCGCCGTCCAGGGCGTGCGCACCCATCGGGGGCACTGGGTGGGCAGTTGGGGCATGTGGGTCTCCTGGGGGTGGGGAGGGCGAGGGGGCGGGGGAGGGGGAGGGGGAGGGGGAGGGGGGAGCCCCCAGAGAGGACTCCCCCCCCGAGGGAGCCCCCAGAGCGGTTGGGAGCGCTCCCATTCGGATGGGCGCGACCCGGGTCGGCGCCGGGTCGCGTCCGGTGGGTGCCGGGGTGCCGGTGACGGCCGGGTCAGCGGAAGTTCACGTCACTGCACAGGAAGTAGGTCTGGTCCATGTGCGAGGCCTGCCAGATGGTGTAGACGACGTGGCGGCCGGTGTAGCCGGACGTGCTGACGGGGATCGAGTAGTTCTGGCTGGGCGCGTACCTGCCGGTCTTGGTGACCAGCTGAAGGTCCTGCCAGGTGAGCGGCTGGGTGGTGGGGTCGAAGCCCTGCCGGGTGACGTAGACCAGGAAGTAGTCGGCGCCGTGGCTGGCCTGGTCGTTCAGCTTCACGGTGAAGTTGGAGCCGATGTCGGTGGTCTTCCAGGGGCCGACGGCGTCGAGGGAGTTGTAGCGCCCGCTTTCGGTCTGGCCGCCGCTGCACAGCTGCCCGTTGGGGATGACGGCCTGGAAGTTGCCGGCGGAACCGTTGCGGTACAGGCCGTTCCAGTTCCACATGGCGTTGGGGTTGGCCTGCCAGGCCTGCCAGCACATGGGGTCCTGCTGGGCCATCGCCGGGTTCTGGAAGTCGCTGCCCCAGCGTTGCCAGCAGCCGTAGTTGCGGGAGGCGGGGTCGACCACCGAGCCGTGCGCGGAGGCTGTGCCGCCCCAGGTGATCAGGCTGATCAGCACGCCGACGAGGGTGCTCAGGACGAGCGCCAGTCGACGGCCGGTACGGCGCAGCGTACGGCGCTGTGCATGTTCATGACAATCCATTGCGAGGTTCTTCCTGTGGGGGAGGTCTTCACTGTGCGGGTGCCGGAGGCGTGGGAGCGCTCCCGCGCCTCAAGGCTGCGCGGCCTGGAACGAGGCGGCAACGGCTTGTTTCCGCCAAACCTGAGAGGCTCGACCCGCAGGGCAAATTCCCGCGAATGACTATGAACCACCCACCAAGTCCCCTACCGGACGCATGCCAGCCGTGCTTCGCTGTGTCTCTGGGCTGTGTCTCTGGCGGTAGACCGGTCACGTGGCAGCGTGTCGTTCTCAGTTCGTTTCGTCTTGCCGCTGCCAGGCACGAGGCCAGTTGCCGGACGGTGGAGGAGGCCCAATGATGCCCAGGTCACGCCGTGCGAGAGCGTAGAAGCCATCACGCGCTCGGCTCATCTGCCCGACCGCTGTCTCCCAGCCGGCAGGGTCGTCTTTCAGGCCGCGAGCATAAAGTTCGACGTTCCACACGGATTCATGCCATCTGCGAGCCGCCGCTATGGTCTCCGCTTCCCCGACGAGCAGCATCGTTTCCCACTCGGTGGCACGCCGCGCCTCGGCCTCGGCGAGCTGCGCCAGGCCCTGTTCCGGATCCAGCGGGTCCACAGCGTGTTGGAACCCCCTTGCCGCTCCTATGCGCTGGGCGATGTTGATCTGATGCTTCAGGCTGTTCGCGTAGGACGCGTAGGTGTCCAGTCTCTTCTGGTCCCAGCGTTCGGCTCTTACCCGTCGCCACCTGCTCCGTTCCGTGAGACTGGTCGCCACGTAGGAGCCGATGGCTCCCACGACTACGCCGGCCAAAGCAGGGAGCTGCTCCCACAATGTTGATCCCCCATGTTGATCCCCCATCACTGACGAAGACGGCCGGAGACACAGCGACGCCGAGCAGCCACCCGTGTTCCCGCTGGCTCCCGGGGGACAGCGGCCGAAGCGGACCCGGACCGACCTCATGAACCGGGCGTTGCCGAGGACCGACCGACGTCATTCCTCGCGGTACTGAGCGAACACCCTCTGCTGCTCGTCCCGCCAACTCCAGTCGGCCGGCCGGGAGAAGGGCAGGCTTCGGGCAAGCTCGGAGAACTGGCCGGATGGCTCGCCGCTGGCCTTGTTCACCACGATCGCCGAAAGCATCGGCGCCCGTCCGTCCTCGTTGCGGTGGAGGCAGACATCCTTGAGCAGGTAGGTCATGACTCCGCGGTGCGGCGGAACGGAGTCGAAACCTTGTGCCGCCAGCTCGGCGCTCAGCTCCCCGTACGTGATGGTCCGCCCCTGCCGGGCCCGCTCCCGCAGGATGTCCACGGCGGCTTCGCGCGCTGCCGGGTACTCCGGGTCCCTGATCCTCATGGTCCCTCCCCTGTCTGGTGAACACTGCCCAGCCCGCGCATCGTACCGGCCGGGCGCCGGCCCGTACCGCTGCGAACAGCCGAACATGCCTGCCAGGCAACGAGGTTGCTCCACCACAGGTCAACTCGGCGACCACCCCGCAGACGACCGAAGCTTCCGACCTCAGGGCGCGGCACCGTCGTCAGCGACGCGCAGGTCCTCTCGCATGCGCGCCCGGAGCACGGCAAGGGCGTCGTCGTACGTCCGGCGCCCCTCCAGGTACACAGCATCGGTGGCCAGGACTCCCTCCATCACCCGATCGCGGAGGTCGCGCAGGCGGCGGAAAGCATCCTCCGACGCCTCTACGACGCGACTGGGCGCACTGATGGTCATCTGGTACCTCAGCCCGATGCACGGCCCGAACGCCTCACGAGCCGTGGTGCGGCGTGTCGAGGGTTCCATGTCCGGGTCCCGAGCCATGTTGCCGCAGGCGTGTCGGGCCTCGGACAGGCCGGCCAGATAGTCCCCGTACAGAGTGCGACGCGCCTGCGTCTCGCGATCCACGCGCTCCCGCTTCCACCGTTGACGGTCCAGAAGCATGGCGGATCCTGTGGCGATCATCGCGCCGACTATGGTGCTGACCAACGTGATCCACTGCATGAACCGACCGTAGCCATCGCACGGTGCCCGTCGGCCCCGCACCGCGTCCGTCTCGGGCCGGCGGGGCTCGTACGGGCCGATGGTCCGGCAAGACGCAGAAACGCTGGATTCGGATAGGGCGCTGACTAGGCAGGGGCGGTCCCGGCGTACCGGCTCAGCGGGCCATCCAGCGGTCCATCTCCCGTGCTCGTGTGTCCAGCGCGGCGACGGTGGCGGCTGACGCGGTCCGGGGATTGCCGGGGACCTGCACATCGGACTGGCTGCCACCACACACATGACCGGGCCCGGGCCCCGGTTCGGGCATCTCGACATCGATTCCCGCCCGCCGCGCGAGCGCGATCGCCGTCGCCACGAATCCCTCCGAGAGCGCGCTGATCACGGCGTGCCCGGTTCGGCAGTGCCAGGCGACCAGGCCGCGTACGAACTCCGCGAATACGGCCGGATCGACCTCAAGCGTGTCCGGGTCACCCCAATACTTGCCCTGCCCGATTCCCGAGGGCAGACCGAGTTCCGCCTCGAAGACTCCGACCTGTCGTAGGAAGAGGCGGCCGGCACCGTTCGACGGGTTCCACAACGTCTCGTCACCGATGTCGAAGTACATGCTCATCGCGGATCCCCCCTGTTCGGATGCCTCGGCTCAAGGTAGAAGACCGAGCAGGGGACGGGCACTTGAGTATCCACACCCTGTGGGCTCTGCTTGCCGCGTGCCCGAACCTGCTTCGTACTCAGTCTGCCGCTGGCCGGGTCCCGCGTGAGCGCCTGCCGGTGATGTTGGATGACTCCGGGCTTTCGCCACAGGCTCGGCGAGAGTGGGAGGCATCCGGTACGCAGTCCGCCTCGCCGAGGCGGCCCGCCGAACAGGCTGGTGGACGGCGGGGGTTCGGGACCCCGGAAGTGTCGCCGAGCATTCATGGCGCACGTCCGTCATCGCCTCGGTCATCGCCACGCTGGAGGGCGCCGACGCCGCACGCGCCGCGCACCCGGCGGTCTGGCACGACTCGCAGGAGACACGCACCGGGGACGTGAACCATCTGGGGAAGAAGTACGCCGTTCCGGGCGACCCCGAGGCCGTCACGGCGGACCAGACAGCCGGCATGCCCGAGGTGTTGCGCGCTGCCGTCCGCGCGGTCGTCGCCGAGTACGAGGCCAGGGAGACGCCCGAGGCCATTTGCGCGCGGGACGCGGACAAACTGGAGTGCATGTTGCAGGGGCTGGAGTACAAGGCACAGGGGTAGGGCGCCGCGCAGCGCTGGGTCGACAACAGCCGGGAGCTACTGGCCCAAGCGCCTCTCGACTGGCTTCGCGCAGCCATAAGCGAGAGCAGCTGACGCCGGCCTCGACGGAAGCGGCCCCACGAGCCACCCGGCCCCACGAGCCACCCGGGGCCGCGAGGTCGCTGCCCATGATGAGCGGGCCCCCGCGCACCCGACGCGGCCTGCGCGTCGAGGGCCGCCCTCGTGGTTGGCTGGAGATCATCGAGGTACTGGGTATCGACACCAACGCCGCTCCGACGCGACGCGGCGGAACCGCTGCGGAAGGCGATCGCCGGATCGACATCACGCCCACCCGGCCTGAGCACGTGCTGCTGGTGGCCGAGGTGGTGTCACCGGGCTCGGAGACCACCGACCGGATCGTGAAGGTCGACCAGTATGCGAAAGCCGGGACCGGTTTCTACTGGCGGATCGGGCAGGCCGCGACGGGCGTGCCCCTCGTCTGCACCTACGTCCTCGATCCCGCGACGAAGACCTACCGGGACGGGGACGTGCACACCGGGGTCGTCAAGGTCACCGCCCCCTTCCCCGGGGAGATCGACCTGAGCCGGGTCTGAACGGCCGCTCGGGCCATGAGGTGCGATCCGAGGCGGGGAACGATTCACGTCGGCAGCGGATTCCCGTTCCGAGGGTGGCCGACGGAGGCCGACGGCGATCGGCGAGACACCGCCCCACCGGCAAACCCCCAGGTCAGCGCTCCCGACACCTACGGGTTTCCCCGTAGGGCTGGCGGTACGGCAAGATGGGGTGTTACTTGCCAGGGGAGGGCATGAATAGGGCCCCTCACCAGCGGTTTCTTCGCCGATGAGGGGCCGTGTCAGGCAGCTTGGGCCGTCTCTGGGCCGTCGTCCGTCTTCGGGCCGTCGTGAGCGTGACCGGCGGACCGGTACATCGCGGAGATGGCCTTCCGGGTCCGAGTCTCGCTGGACGGCATGAGATGCGTGTAGACGCGGAGGGTGAACCCCGGGTCGCTGTGGCCGAGGTAGAGGCTGAGGGCCTTGATGCTCTCCCCGGCGTCCAGGAGCACCGAGGCGTAGAAGTGCCGGAGCGCGTGCATCCCGTGTTCACGGGCTGCCGCGTAGCGCTCCCCCTTCTTCGGGATCGGAATGATGCCGGCGGAGGCCAGCGCAGGCTTCCATGACTGGTCGTTGAAGCCCTGGCTCCAGATGGCTGCGCCGATGCCGCTCGTGAAGACGAGACGGTGTGTGACCTTGGGGCCGGTCGGGGTCAGCCAGGGCAAGGTCACCTCGACGGGCGGGAAGCGCTCCATGTGCTGGCGGAGGGCGGCCGACACCTCGGGGTCGAGGGGGACGTCGCGGAGCTTGCCGCGCTTGGGCGGGGCGAAGACGAGCGTGCCGCGAACCTTCTTCACCTGTTGGCGGACGTACAGCCAGCCGAGATCCCCGATGTTGTCGACGGCCAGGCCGAAGATCTCCCCCTGTCGCAGGCCGCATCCGGCACCGAGGTCGACCATGGCCTGGTACCGGTCAGGCAATCCGGCCCGCACACCGAAAACCTGTTCCACGGACCACGGACGGACGCGTGTAGGCGCGGGACGAGGTGCCTTGACTGATCGGACCCTGCACGGGTTCGAGGCCAGCAGACGGTCATCCACGGCCGCGTTCAGCACGGAGGACACCGCGTCGAAGATGAGGCGCCGGTACTGGGGCGAGGCCACGGCCTCTTCCAACCGGCGGTTCCAGTCGCGGATGTGTTCGGGCTGGAAAGAGCCGATGGGGCGAGAGCCGAGGTACGGCAGGGCGTGAAGACGTAACCTCCCTTCGACGGCGGCCCGGCTGGTCAGGTCAGTGGTGAGCGCGGCGATCCACCGTTCCGTGTACTCCCGGAAGGTGATCCGTGCGGCTCGCGGGTCGATGTACTGCCCGCGCGCCATGTCCGCTTCGATGTTGGTCAACCACTGGTCGGCAAGCCGCTTCTGTTTGTCCGGAAAGCTCTTGGACTTCTCGGTGCCGTCTGGGGCGACGTAACGGGCGCGGTAGCGCATGCCCGTGCCGTAGCGGTCGGTCCTGACCTTGCGAGGCTTGCCGTCCGGCCCCTTCTCTTCCTTGTACCAGCGGTCTTGGATGTGTCCGGCCATCAGGCAGCGGCCCCCGTGATCTGGGACTCGACCCAGGCGCGTACGTCGTCCGGGTCGAAGCGCAGGTGCCGGCCGACCCGGAAACCACGCGGACCGGTGCCCTTGCGGCGCCACTGGTAGACCGTCTCGACGCTGGGCAGCTCGAACATCTCCACCAGGTCGTCAGGAGTCAGGAATCGCGTGGGCAGGGGGCGCGGTGGGGCTTCCGCCAGTGTGTTGCGTCGGTTAGCCACGAGTGGGTTCTCCTTCCGTTCCGGGGGCGGGTTCGAGGGATGCGGCAAGCCAGGCTTCGATGTCGGTCAGGCCGGTGCCGGCGAAGGCCCAGTGGGCGAGGACATAGGTGGTCTCGGGCTCAGGGCCGTTGGCTACGGCTGCCTGGGCGCGGCGCCATTCGGCGCGGGCGTCGCGGAGGGCGCCGAGGGTGGTGGAGTAGCGGCGGGACTTGGTGGAGAAGTGGCCGCGGAATCCGAGCATGTGGGCCCAGGCGCGCAGGCGGAGGTGTTCGAGGTCCTTGCGGGCGCCGAGGGTCCAGGCGGTGCGGATGAGGCGGCGGGCGTGGTCGCTGATGTCGAGCTGGGTGAGTTCGGCGGCGAACTTGAGCGGCCGGTCGAGGGCGCCGGTCGCGGTTTCGGCGCCCTTGGTGGCGTACTTGGCGATGTACGCGGCTACGGCGCGCTCGGTCAGCTCCTGGCCGTCGTTGAAGTCGGCGGAACGGATGGTGCGTACGTCGAGCTGGCGGCCGAAGGTGAAGGTGTGGGCGCGGCCGTCGATGACCGGGCCGTTGACGCGTGCCTTGGTGGCTGCCGCGTGGATGGCGTCGGTGAGGAGGTCGGCGGTGGCCCAGGGCGGGGGTGGGGTGTCGGCGCCGCCGGGGCCGTCGAGGCGGATGACCGCGTGGAAGTGGACGGCTCCACGCTTCTGGTACTCGGCGACCTTGGCGAAGGACACGCGGGCGTGGTCGCGGAACCGGCGCTGTGACAGGCCCGCGCGCTTGGTGACCTCACGGCGGAGGTGGATGGAGAAGCGGCGCCAGAGCTGTCCGGCATAGGCGTTCCAGAGGACGGCCGCTTCGTAGTCGTAGGTGTCCGGGTCGAGTGGGGTGCCGAGTGTGGTGTCGTCCTGGTCGTGGTGGGTGCCGCAGCGGCAGGTGCGGCCGTCGGTGCGGCGGTTGTGGACCGGGCCGAAGCCGGGGGCAGTGAAGGTGGCGAAGACGCGGGGGTGTGCGGCGACGTGTTCCGGGGTGCCTTTGCCGCCGCGCAGTCCGGCGGTGATCAGGTGGAAGGTGTCGCGGCGGTAGACCTCGGCGCAGGCCGGGCAGCGGGTGGTGCGGCGGTTGTTGCAGCGGACGAGGAGTTGGCCGGCCGGGAGGGTGGTCGAGTCGAGGTGGTGGAGGAGGCGGCCGATCTCGCCGGTGGTGGTGTCGATGTCGTACTCGGTGCGGTGGCCGTCGAGGCGGATCGGGTGGGTGCAGCCGCCGAGCCCGGAGAGCTGCCGCAGGATGCCCGGCAGGTTGCCGTTTTCGGCCAGCCTCGTGAGTTCCGGGAGCGGGGGCGGGGTGGTGCGGGTGAAGATGGCGGTCTCCTTCTGACTGGATCGGTCAGGGGTGATGGGCCCGGGGCGGCCGGATGCTTGGCCGTGTCGCGGCCGTCCCGGGTGCGGTCGGAGGGGTCAGCGCCGGTGCTGCTCGCGGAGCAGGGAGCGCAGGACGACGGTGGTGACGGCCACGGAGATGGCCGTGACGGCGACGGCGGCCAGGAGCGCGGTGAGGACGACTCCGCCGACGAGCAGGGCCACGACCGTTTTCTGATCGACGGGAAGGGACGCGAGGCCGCGTCGGGCGGGCGCCGGATCGGTGGGCGCGTGGGTGTGGGCGGACGGCGGGGTCGGGTTCTCCGGGTACTTGGGCAGGAACACGGCTTGGCCTTCCTTATCTACTCGTCTAGTCATGTGGGCCGTTTACGACGCCGACGCCGGACCGGGTGCCGGACTCGATAGCGGGGGCGAGGAAGGTGTGCGAGAGCCAGAAACCGAACAGCGCGATGAGGACGACGATCCAGGGGCGGACGCCGAGGAACTTGATCGCTCCCCAGGCGAAGAACCCGAGGATGAGGACGAGCGGCAGGCTGACGGTCACGGTGGTCCGGGTCCTTTCAGCGGATGGGGCAGCGGTGGGTGCGGGCGGCGAGTTCGGCGGCGGCGCGGCTGTCGTAGTCGGCGGAGAAGCCGCAGCGCGGGGCGGTGCAGGCGGCGGTGTGCTTCTCGCGGCCCCGGTTGTCGTAGGAAGTGCCGACCTGGACGGGGCCGATGCGGGTGACATTGCGGAAGCTGCGGTTGGCGGACACGCGGTCTCCTCTCAGAGGCGGGTGGCGATGGCTTCGGCCATCGGCGCGGGGACGCCGAGGCGGGCGCGGAGGGTCGGTGTGTCGATGGGGGCACCGGTACGGGCGTGATGCTCGGCGGCGACCTTGCGGGCGTGGTCGACCAGAGCGGACGGGACCGGGATGGGTGCCGGTCGCGCCGGTGTCTCGATGGAGGGTTGTTCGGGGGCGGTTTCGGGCTCGTCCACCTGGTCCTCGGTGACTTCGGCTTCGGTGTCCGGCTTGGGTGCGGAGTGGGCGAGGAGCGTCCCGCCAAGGAAGGCGATGGCGGGCCAGCCCGCGACGAGGATGCGCAGCCAGGCGGGGAGGTTGCCGAGGTCTAGGAGGCCGGCGGTGGCGACGTTGGCGCCGAGGGAGGCGGCGAGGGCGATGACGAACCAGCACCAGGCCGCGGCTTTGCCGTTGCCGGAGCGCAGTCGACGCCAGGCGGCGACGAGCAGTAGGTCGACGGAGACGGGATAGGCCCACGCTTTCCATCCGTCCTGTCCGGCCGCCACGGCGACATCGTGGAGGTGGGCGAAGGACAGCGCGGCGGCGATGAGCGCCTGGACGAGCACCGCGTCGACGCGGGCCAGGTGGGCGCGCATGATGCGGCTCCTTCCGGAGTTGGGCGGGGGTAGGTCAGTCGGTGACCGGGTGGGGCAGGACGACCGGGGCCGCGTGCTCGACCGGTCGCTCGGGCACGTCGGGGCGGAAGGGCTCCAGCGCGGGCAGGTCGGGCACCATTCCGGCGGACGCGCGGCAGGTCTCGGCCGCGCCGGTGAGGGAGAGGTACGGCGTGCGGATGCGGGACCAGCCGCCGGAGGTGTCGCCCGCCACGGCCAGGCCGGGCCGTTCTGGGGCGATGGAGCAGGCGGCAATGACCGCTTCGGGGGCGATGTCGCCGAGGGCCATCTTCGCGGAGGCTTCGTCGTTGACGCGGTGGCAGACGCGGCCGGTGAGCTGGGCGCGGAGCATGGTGGCGCCCTTGCCGAGTTCGGCGCCGAAGCGCTGCCCGCAGACCTCCAGGAACATGCCGGCCGCGCGGCCGAGCTGAGCGAGCCGGATGAGCTGGGTGACCATCTCGTCGCGGCGTTCCTCGTCCTTCTTCGTGGCGACGAGGAAGAGTTCGGCCACCTCGTCCACGAACAGCACGATGGGCACGGGGCGCTCGTGCTCGGGCAGGCCCCAGATGTCGGAGGTGATCTCCTCATCCGGGGTGCCGGGGGCGATGCCTTGTCGGGCTTTGATCAGGTCGTATCGGTCCTCCATTTCCTTGACCAGGACGGGCAGCAGTTCGGCCGCCTGTTCCGGGTCGGTGGCCAGCGCGGAGAGCCGGGGTGCGAAGGGGGCCAGTTCGACGCCCCGCTTGCAGTCGATGCCGACCAGGGCGACCGGCTGAGGGGCGAGGCCGGCGAGGAGGTGGCGCAGGTACATGGACTTGCCGGACAAGGTGGCGCCGAGGGTGAGCTGGTGGGGGATGGTGCGGTAGTCGCGTACGAACGGCGTGGCGTCTTCGCGCAGGGCGACCGGCACCTGGAGGAAGCCGTCCGCGATCTTGCGCGGCATGCGGACCCGCCGTAAGACGTCGTAGCCGACGAGCCGCAGTTCGATGACACCCGGCTTGACCGGGATGACGTAGACGGCGTGGACGCCCCAGGCGTGCCGCAGCCGTTCGGCCGAGGCGGCGAAGTCGGCGGGTTCCTGGCCAGGGGCCAGGCGGAGGCGTATCCGCAGCCCCGTCGTGGTGGGTCGGAGCAGGCCCCGGCGAGGCGGTACGGGCCGCACCTCTCGCCGGGTCATGGCCTTGGCGGCGAGAACCCGGAGCCGGGACGGTGCCATGGTCAGGCCGCACGCCTCCATCACGGAGCCGTACGTACTGAGCAGCCGGAGCGTGGACACCGGGAGGCCGACCGTGGACCAGTACGCCGCCGGGTGCTTGGCCCGGGCGTAGGCGGCCCCGCCGCCGAGCGCGGCGACAGGACCACCTACTTCCAGAAGCGTCGTCAGGTCGGACATCAGGCAGCGGCCCCGGTGGCGGCCGGGAAGGCGGCGGGGGTGACGGCGGCGGCGCGGTAGGCGATGCCGTGGCGCTGCTGGCCGTTGAAGACGGACTCCCACGGCCGGGCGACCAGGCCCGGCAGCGAGACCGGCGCCCCAAGGGTCAGTCCCTCGGAGATGCCGCCCTCCGGGACGGTGACCTTGATGAGCGAGGACTCGCCATCCTCGATGTAGACGACGCCGATGGTCATCAGCGCCTCACCGCTGTTGGCGTCCTTGGCGATCTCGCCGGTCTGCCGGTCGCGGACCTTCGGTTCAGGGGCCTCGGTGAGGAGGATCGTGGCGCCGGAGGTCTCCACGCGGATGGTGCGCAAGACACACTCCTATCTACTCGTCTATACAAGATGGGTTCTGCGAACCCCTTGATCGGGATCGCGGAATCACCTTGCCACACAACTCGCCCACTCGTCTATACGAGTAAGCGTGTTGGGGTGTACGAGTTCGGGAGGACGTCCCCGCGCACCCCCGCAAATCGTGACGATCAGGTCGCCGGAAGCTGGTATGAGAGGACGTACGCGTCCGCCGCCATCACCGTGTCGCAGACCTCAACGGCCCGGCCCTCGGTGTCGAAGGCGGTCCGGATGAGGTGGATGACTGGGACGCCGGCCGCGAGTCGCAGCGTCTTGACCTCGGAGGGCGAGGGCATCCGGGCGCGGATCTCCTCGTCGAAGTGGTCGAGGCGGTGGCCAAGCTCTTCCAGGCGGGCGTAGATGCCGCCGGGGCCGGGGTTGGGTTCGGCGATGGGGGTTCCGCGGGCGATGTCGAGCGGGAGGTACGAGGTGGCGAACTCGACCGGCCGCCCGTCGAGCAGGTACCGGCGCCGTCGGGCCAGGACTCGCCGCACGGAGCCGAGCCGGGTGGAGATGTCCTGGCTGGCCTTCTCCTCCTTGACCTCCAGGCTGTCGACCTGGGGGTGGCCGCCGGCCGCGTCGGCCTCCACGATGAACGCGGACTTGCCTTGTTCCCGGTGACGGCGGGCGAAGCGGTCGGAGGCGAGGCGCCTGACGGGGGGTCGTGGCCGTACGAAGACTCCCCTGCCGTGCTCGGCGTGCACCAGGCCCTCGCCCTGGAGGATGGAGAAGGCGTTGCGGACCGTCATCCGGGACACCCCGAAGTGGTCCACGAGGTCGGCTTCGGAGGGCAGCTTCTCGCCCTCGCGGAATCGCCCACGGTCGATGGCCTCGCGAAGCTGGTCGGCGATCTGCCGGAAGACCGCACGATCGCTCGTGGGGTCGAGATCACCGAGGAGGCCCGAAGAAAGAGGGCTCACGTGAGTACTCCTTTAGGTATCTAGACGAGTGGGCGAGTGCTGTTGCTACGGTGGAGAGCCTAGCCAGCCGAGAGGGCCGAGGAACGTGAGCACTGAACGCCCGCACTCCGTGAGCGTCGCCGGGGTCGTCGTGGACGACCAGGGCCGGGCCCTCCTGATCCAGCGCCGGGACAACGGTCACTGGGAGCCGCCGGGCGGTGTCCTCGAACGTGAGGAGACCATCCCGGAAGCCCTCCAGCGCGAAGTCCTCGAAGAGACCGGCATCAAGATCGCGCTTCCCGCGACCCTGACCGGCGTCTACAAGAACATGAAGGGCCTGATCGTCTCGCTGGTCTTCCGCTGCGAAGCCGCCGACGGCGTGCCCACCACCGGTGACGAGACCCGCGCACTGCGCTGGGCCACCCGCGAAGAGGTCACCGAGCTTGCCGACGAGGCGTACGCGATACGCGTGCTTGACGCACTCGACGCTACGACCCCGCCGGCCGTTCGCGCCCACGACGGCGTGAAACTCGTCTAGCCCGAACCCGCTGCACATGGCGGCCTACCAGCACGAAGGAACTTGTATGCACGAGTATACGAGTACAGCCCGGGTCTGGGGGCTGAGTTGCCCAGGATTCCCGGAAGAAGTGAGCCGGGCCCGCCGCTGGACCCGGGATATCCTGCGCGACTCCCCTCTGGCCGACGACGCCGAGCTGATCGTGAGCGAGCTGAGCACCAACGCGATCCGCCACACGTCCAGCGGCTGGCAGCCCGGCAGCTTCCACCTGGCCGTCGCCGTCTCGGCACAGGTGGTCGCGGTCTCGGTCACGGACGACGGCGGCGCGGCCACGGCCCCCAAGGTCGAGCACCACGATCAGGAGGCCGAGCACGGCCGAGGGCTGGGCATGGTCAGCGCCCTCGCCCACCGGGTCGTCGTCCACGACACCGACCAGGGCCACACGGTCACCGCCGAGCTGTACGCCGACGCACGGCTGGGAGGCCGACGATGCTGATGAAGCTGCCCCGGTGGGGGTTCTGGTGCGAGTGCTGGACGGAGAGTCTGACCGAACAGGGTCCGCCGGTACTGGTGGCATCGTTCGACGCCTACTCCGCCCCACAAGCGGACCGTTGGGTAGCGATCGCCCTCGAAACGATCTCCCCGGCTCTGGACTCGGACGCATCCGCCGAAGCGTGGGAGTGGATGTATGACGGCCGGATCGACACCCGGCGAGCCCTGCTGCGGGCCGAGCCCTGCACGGTGTCACTGACCCACGTCGGCACCCGCATTACCTGGACGATCCGGCCAGTGCTCTTCCTGCCCCTCGCGCACCGCCAGGGCACCGAACTCCCAGCATGCGCGCACGACTTCACGCCCCGCCCTGAAGAGTGAGTTACAACTTTCTCTACTGGTTCAAGGCGGCTCGCTCCGCTCCCCGCGCGCGGCCCGGCCCCCGGCCGGGCCTGCGCTCCTGTCTCCGCCCCGCTCCAGCCCGGCCGGCGCCCGTGCCGCGCACGCCAGTCGTCTGATACCAGAGAAGGGGTACGTCGTTACTGAGGCGGTCGGCTCCGCGATTCTACGAGTGACCCTCAGGGGCTCCCTCTCCCCTTTCTCTGTCACTTTCTTGAAGGCACTCACGCACCCGTTTCAAAACTGCCGGATCTCTCAGGTATCGATCAGGAAGTCTACAGTTCCCCATGATCTTGGCCTGAATCAAGAGCTCTGCCGGCAGATTCACCTCATCCGTGACCATGGTTCCATCCATCAGCGCTCCCCCGAGATCAACATCCTGCATATCACCTCCGAGAAGGAACGTCTCCTTAAGGCTGACAGCCTCTAGATTCGCACCTTTCATACTTACAGTCGATAGTGCAGCTCGATCGAAATTGGCATCAAAGAGCATCGCACCCTCAAAGCTCCCCCCGTAAATATTCGCACCCTTGAATTTTGCATTGCTCAAATTAGTTCTCGCCATCGACACATCGTAAAAAGTCACTCGATCAAACCTGGCCCCTCCGAGGATTAAGCCAGTCAGACGCCCTCCGTTCAACCTCACGCCTCGCAGATCAGTGTGTGCCAAGAGAGCGCCATGGTGCGGGTGTTCAGGCCTCCGGGTCAGGACCGTCAATGCCGCCTGAATATCTTCCGGGGCTCGATAGTCAACAGGAGTCTCGGTCGACTCGTCAGGGAGTGGCGCCCGCTCCCTTATGAATGCGGCGAGTAATTCCACGATCGTGGGATGGTCGCGCTCGGAGTCCCGCATTATACGTTCAAGCGCATAGATTCCACCCAAGCGCTCGGTCAGATTGCTTGACCCCAGCAACTTAACAGCTTCCACATAGCGATCGGTGACCTGACCCTCACGGATCAACTCTGCCTGTTCCCTATCCTTCTCTCTGGTGTGCTCGAAAATCCTATCTGTCTGCTTGTGGCTTCTATGGGTGTAGTGCACGCCGATCGCTGCCACTAGTCCGGCCCCTAAGGCCACAAGCATCGTCCGGAAACCGGTGATAACGACACCATCGGCTGGCTGAAGATCTTTCTCGCGAAGGTGAGTCCCATCAAGCCACCAAGGGCCACGCCAAAGAAGGAGGCCGTAGCCTACAACCGTTAGCGCCGCTACAAGAACAGAAGCGACCTTCCTCGTCTTAGGCTTCATGTATCGAAGCGTCCCCGAGATGGAGACTGTTCGCTCCAGGGGGGCAGAATTCAGAGCAAAACTTGAGGTAGATGGCGGAAGCAGCCTCCTCCTCACACTCAATGGATACTGATCCATGTACCGGCTATGCGGGCGGAGACGTTCCGCCCCGTAGCTTCCCAAGCTGAGGGTTCGGGTGCGGTTGGCTCCGGCTCGTCCCCACGGCCCGGCCGGCGTGGCCGCTCCCGTCGACGGCGCTGCGCCGTGGCTGAGGCCGGTGGGGGTGCAGCGAGACATACGCGCGCCTGGTCGGTTGGCGCGTCCGCCGTCGTGGCTGGCTGTCGGTGGCTGAGGTTCATGCGGCCTGCTCGATGGCGCCACTGTCAGTCGATGACCGGTTCCTGGTGATCGACTCCGGGCCGTCCCTGGGCCGTGCGAGGGTGCCCGAAGCCGACCGACGGCGACCGGCAGTGACAGACGAGACGCAGCGCGCCACAGTGAAACCCCAGGTCAGAGCCCCCGAACGGAACGGGTTTCCCCGTTGGGGTGGCGGTACGGCAAGATGGGGTGTATCTGCCCACTGCCAGATTTCAAGCTGCCGGACGGTTTCTCTTGGCTGAGTTCATTTACACCATGCGCAAGGCGCGCAAGGCGCACGGCGACAAGGTGATCCTCGATGACGTCACCCTGAACTTCCTCCCCGGGGCGAAGATCGGCGTCGTCGGCCCGAACGGTGCCGGTAAGTCGACCGTGCTGAAGATCATGGCGGGGCTGGAGCAGCCGTCCAACGGTGACGCCTTCCTCTCGCCCGGCTACAGCGTCGGCATCCTGCTCCAGGAGCCCCCGCTGAACGAGGCGAAGACCGTCCTGGAGAACGTCCAGGAGGGTGTCGCCGAGATCAAGGGCAAGCTCGACCGGTTCAACGAGATCGCCGAGCTGATGGCGACCGACTACTCCGACGCGCTGCTCGACGAGATGGGCAAGCTCCAGGAGGAGCTCGACCACGCCAACGCCTGGGACCTCGACGCCCAGCTGGAGCAGGCCATGGACGCCCTCGGGTGCCCCCCGGGCGACTGGCCCGTGGTCAACCTCTCCGGTGGTGAGAAGCGCCGCGTCGCGCTGTGCAAGCTGCTGCTGGAGCAGCCCGACCTGCTGCTCCTGGACGAGCCCACCAACCACCTCGACGCCGAGTCGGTGAACTGGCTGGAGCAGCACCTGGCCAAGTACCCGGGCACCGTCGTCGCGATCACCCACGACCGGTACTTCCTGGACAACGTGGCCGAGTGGATCCTGGAGCTCGACCGCGGTCGTGCGTACCCGTACCAGGGCAACTACTCCACCTACCTGGAGACCAAGGCCGCCCGTCTGAAGGTCGAGGGCCAGAAGGACGCCAAGCGGCAGAAGCGGCTCAAGGAAGAGCTCGAGTGGGTGCGGTCGAACGCCAAGGGGCGGCAGGCCAAGTCCAAGGCGCGTCTGGCCCGCTACGAGGAGATGGCCGCCGAGGCCGAGAAGATGCGGAAGCTGGACTTCGAGGAGATCCAGATCCCGCCGGGCCCGCGCCTGGGCAACGTCGTGGTCGAGGTCAACGACCTGCACAAGGCCTTCGGGGACAAGGTCCTCGTCGACGGGCTGTCCTTCACGCTGCCGCGCAACGGCATCGTCGGTGTCATCGGCCCGAACGGCGCCGGCAAGACCACCCTGTTCAAGATGATCCAGGGCCTGGAGACGCCGGACACCGGTGACATCAAGGTCGGCGAGACCGTCAAGATCTCCTACGTCGACCAGACCCGCGCCAACATCGACCCGAAGAAGACGCTGTGGGAGGTCGTCTCCGACGGGCTCGACTACATCAACGTCGGCCAGGTCGAGATGCCGAGCCGGGCGTATGTGTCGGCCTTCGGCTTCAAGGGCCCGGACCAGCAGAAGCCGGCCGGTGTCCTCTCCGGCGGTGAGCGCAACCGGCTCAACCTGGCGCTGACCCTGAAGCAGGGCGGCAACCTGCTCCTGCTCGACGAGCCCACCAACGACCTCGACGTCGAGACGCTCTCCAGCCTGGAGAACGCCCTGCTGGACTTCCCCGGCTGCGCCGTCGTCGTCTCCCACGACCGCTGGTTCCTGGACCGTGTCGCGACGCACATCCTCGCCTACGAGGGTGACTCGAAGTGGTTCTGGTTCGAGGGCAACTTCGAGTCGTACGAGAAGAACAAGATCGAGCGGCTGGGTCCGGACGCCGCGCGTCCGCACCGGGCCACCTACAAGAAGCTGACCCGGGGCTGATCGGTCTTGCGCCACATCTACCGCTGCCCGCTGCGCTGGGCGGACATGGACGCGTACGGCCACGTCAACAACGTGGTGTTCCTCCGCTATCTGGAGGAGGCCCGGGTCGACTTCCTGTTCCGTCCGGACAAGGACTTCCAGCAGGGGTCCGTGGTGGCGCGCCACGAGATCGACTACAAGCGGCAGCTCGTCCACCGGCACGAGCCGGTGACCATCGAGCTGTGGGTCAGCGAGATCAAGGCCGCCTCCTTCACCCTCGCCTACGAGGTGAAGGACGGCGACCTCGTCTACGCCCGGGCGTCGACGGTCATCGTCCCGTTCGACTTCGCCGCCCAGCGTCCGCGGCGGATCACCGCGGAGGAGCGTGACTTCCTCCACGAGTACACGGACGACGCCGACGAGGGCGCCGCGGAGGCCGACGGGGAGGCCGTCGCCGCATGACGGTGCTGCACCTGGCCGACGAGACGGAGGCGGCGGACCTCGCCGCCTTCCTCTCCCGGCTGCTCCACTACGACCGTGGGGCCGCGGTGCGCCTGAAGGCGGCCGGCACGGCACTCGCCGTCTTCGGCCGGCCGCCCTCCTTCGAGGTGCTGGCCGTCCGCGCGGTGCGGCTGGCCAAGCCGTACGAGGACGGGCTCGACGCCACCCTCGACGTGACCGTCTCCGCCGGCGAGCTGCTGGAGTCCCTGGACGAGCGGGCGGCCACCGCCGCCGTCCCGGGCCCGGTCACCGGTCCGCCGTGGGCCGGGCTGCTGCCGCCGCGCGCCGGCTGGCGGCCCGAGCCGGGGCTGCCCGCGCCGGACGCGCTGCGCGCCACGGTCGCCGCCGCGGTGGCCGAATTCCGCTCCCGCACCGAGGAACTGGCACCCGAGGCCCGTACCCGCGCGGAGCTGGACCGGATCGGGCGGGACATCTGGTCCCGGCGGATCGAGGGCACCGGACTGCCGGTGCGGGCCGTGCACGCGGCCCAGTCCCTGGGCTTCCTGCGGCCGGGCACCGGGCCCGGTGACACCGGGCTGTTCTCCTCGGGGGCGTGGCTGCGCCTGCGGACGCCGTACGGCTCGGTGGCCGTACGGCAGGCGGGGCCGCTCGGGTCCCTCGGGGTCAGCGTGCGCTGAGCCGCGCCGGGGCCCGGCGACGCACCCGGCTCAGCCGGGGGTGTTCACCATCGACGCGGCGGCGTACGTCAGGTAGTTCCACAGGGTCCGCTCGTGCTCCTCGGACAGCCCGAGTTCCTCGACCGCCACCCGCATGTGCCGCAGCCACGCGTCGTGCGCCGCCCGGTCCACGGTGAACGGGGCGTGCCGCATGCGCAGCCGGGGATGGCCGCGGTTGTCGCTGTAGGTCGTGGGGCCGCCCCAGTACTGCATCAGGAACAGGGCCAGCCGCTCCTCGGCCGGGCCCAGGTCCTCCTCCGGGTACATCGGCCGCAGGAGCGGGTCCTCGGCGACTCCCTCGTAGAAACGGTGGACGAGCCGGCGGAAGGTCTCCTCCCCGCCGACCTGCTCGTAGAAGGTCTGCTCCTGAAGCGTGCCGCGCCGAATCTCATTCACCCGTCTATCGTCTCAGACCCGGTGACCCAGGACGGAAGACTTAGGACCGCCCCGTGCGGGGCCGCCCGCCCCTGTGCGGACACAGGGGCCCCTACTGTGGACACATGGGCTACGACACCGGCACCGAGGCTCTCGCGGACGCGGCGCGGGCCGAGCTGGTGCGGCGGATCGACGCCGACGGGGCCTGGGCGGACGACCCGGTGTGGCGGGAGGCGTTCGCGGCGGTGCCCCGGCACCTGTTCGTGCCGTACTACTACGTCCCCGGGCCGCGCGGGTACGAGCGCCGCTGGGGCGAGAGTCCCGAGCCTGCGGCCCGGGAACGCTGGGTGCGCGGTGCCTACGCGGACGTGCCGCTGGCCACCCGGCTGCGCGACGGCGAGCTGGTCTCCTCCAGCAGCCAGCCCTCCCTGATGGCCCGGATGCTGGTCGCCCTGCGCGTGGAGGACGGCGACCGGGTCCTGGAGGTGGGCGCCGGCACCGGCTACAACGCGGCCCTGCTCGCCCACCGGCTCGGCGACGGCGGCCTGGTGACCACCGTCGACCTGGAACCGGAGATCACCGAGTCGGCCCGGCGGCACCTCGCGGCGGCCGGCTACCACCCGGCCGTGATCACCGGCGACGGGGCGCGCGGAGTGCCCGAACGCGCCCCCTACGACCGGATCATCGCCACCTGCGAGCTGTGCGCGGTGCCGCGCGCCTGGCTCGCCCAGTGCCGCCCCGGCGGGCGCGTCCTCACCCCGCTCGCCACCGGACTGCTCGCCCTGACCGTGCGGGACGCGGAGCACGCCGAGGGCCGCTTCCTGCCCGGGGCCGTCTACTTCGTGCCGCTGCGCGGCCAGGGCGGGGCCGGGGCCGGGAGCGTCAGCCTGGCCGGACTTCCCGCCCGGGCCCGCGAGCAGGAGCCGTTGCGCTTCCTGCTCGCGCTGACCCGGGGCGCCCTCGGACCCCGGGAGGCGTACGCGCTGTGGGAGCGCGAGGGCGAGCCCGGCCGCGGCCGCTACGGCGTCACGGTCCGCGGCGAGCACGCCTGGGCCTGGCTTGACGACCCCGAGGGGCCGTACGCCTGGCCGCTGTCCTGAGCCGGTCAGCCCCGGCGGACGGTGATCGTCGTCCAGGCGCCCACGTGCACCCGGTCGCCGTCCTGGAGCGGGACCGGCACGAACGGCTGGATCGGCTCCTCGGACATGTTGACCGTGGTGCCGTTGGTCGAGTTCTGGTCGACGACCGCCCAGCTGCCGTCCGGCTGCTGTACCAGCATGGCGTGCTGGTGCGAGACGCCCGGGTCCTCCGGCGGCACCGACAGGTCGATGTCCGGGGTGTCGCCGGTGGAGTGCCGGCGGCGCCCGATGGTCACCTGGTTGCCGGTGAGCGTGCGCTGCTGCTCCGGTGAGTACGCGGGCAGGTTCAGGCCCGCGGCCTCGGGGCCGGAGCGCTGCATCATCGCCATGAAGTACTCGCGGTCCGGGCCGATGGTCGCCGTCCAGGTGCCCGACTGGGCGCCCTGGGCCTGCGACTGGTGCGGGGCCTGGGGTGCCTGGGGCGACTGCGGGGCCCGGGCCTGCTGAGGCGCCTGCGGGAACCCGCCGGGGCCACCCTGTCCACCCTGTCCGCCCTGGTCGCCCGGTCGTCCGCCGGGACCGCCCTGTCCGGGCGGTGCCTGGGTGGCGCCGGGATGCGGGTAGCCGTAGCCGCCGCCCTGGCCGCCGGTGTCCTGGCCCGGGCCGCCGGAGGACGGCGGGGAGATCACCCAGTCGTCCTCACCGGCCGGGGGCCGACGGTTCCCGCGCGGGAACGCGGGCGGGGCGGGCGGAGCCGAGGCCCCGGCCTGCTGGAACGCCTGCGGCGCGCCGCCGGGACCGCCCGGACCGGGCGGGGGCGGAACCGGACGCGAGGGATCCCCGCCGAAGCCGGAGGGCCCGGGGCCGCCGGGACCGCCGGGAGCACCGGGACCCGACGGGCCGCCGGGACGGGAGGGATTGCCGGGCCCTTGCCCCGGGCCGCCGCCGAAGCCGGACGGGCCGGAGGGACCGCCGGAACCGGGACCCTGCCCCGGGCCGCCGCCGAACCCCGACGGACCGGAGGGAGCACCGCTGCCCGGTCCCTGCCCGGGACCGCCGCCGAAGCCGGACGGCGGCCCCGCCGGACGACCGGCACCGGGACCACCAGGACCACCGGGGCCGGCCGGACCACCGGCACCAGGACCACCGGGCTGCTGACCCGGGAACCCACCGGGACCGGCACCCTGCCCCGGGAACCCGCCGGGACCGGACGCGCCACCGGCACCGGGACCACCGGCACCGGGACCACCGGCGCCGGGCCCACCGGGACCACCAGGCCCCTGTCCGAACCCCTGCGGGGGCGCGGGCGGGCGGCGGTCGCCGGGCGGGAAGGGCGGGCGGCCCGAGGGGCCGGGGCCGAACGGGGTCGGGCCCGACGGCTCGCTGCCGAAGGACGGGATCGGTTCGGCGGGCCGGTTCACCTGCGAGGGCCGGGAGCCCTGGTACTCGTACCCGTCACCGCCGCCGTAGGTCGCGCTGGGCGGCTGGAACCGGGGCTGCGGCGGGCGCGGCGCGGCCGGGGTGTACGAGGTCGCCGTGTTGGTCAGGAAGTTCCACCGGCACTCCTCGCAGAACGGCGCGCCGCCCTCGCGGGGCGTACGGCACTGCGGGCACAGCTCCGGTTCGGGGTCGGCCGCGGCGGGACCGGGCCGGCCGGGCGCGCCGGCGGGCGGCGGGAAGCCGTAGCCGCCGCTCGGGGGCGGCGGCGGGGGCGGAGGTACGGCACCGGCCATGCGGTGACCGCAGACCTCGCACCAGTCGTCGGAACCCGACTGGTGTCCGTTCGGGCAGGTCGGCATGTCGGTGCTTCCCCTTCTCCTACGCTCTGGAGGGTCACTTCTTCACACGGACAGTCTTGGTGGACCGGGTCTCCAGAGTCATCTCGTCGGCCTCCGTGACCCTCGTCTTCAACCGCACAGTACCTGTCGCGGCGTCGACCACGTCCACCACCTTCGCAAGCAGTTTCGCAGTATCGGCGTTGCCGGAGGCGTTCGCGAGCTGAACGGCCCTTCCCAGTTTGGCCGTTGCTCCATCGAAATCGCCCGCTTTGCGAAGATCGATACCCTGCTGGATGACTTGTGCCAGTTCGGCCTGCCCGGTGTAGTGGGCGACTTGGGGGCTCATGGCGGTCGAGGCGGCCATGTCATCGGTCCACACGGCCCGTACGAGGCCCTGCGCGCCGAGGTTCTGTACCGTTCCGTCCGGTTGCGGCACCACCAGGGAGACCCGCGCCGCCAGCATCTCCTGGCCCAGTCCGGCCGGCGGGACCGTCACGGACAGGTGGTAGTCGCGGGACTCGTCGCCCCAGGACCCGGTCGGATAGTCCCCGGCGCGCGGCCCGGCCTCGGTGCGACGGTGCGTCAAGTCCTCGACGGTAGGCGCGACTTGCTTGACGAACCGCAGGGTCGCCCCGGCCGGCGTCCACACCCGCAGGGCGACGTCGGCGACCTCCTTGCCCATCGCCGTCTCCATCATCCGCGTGAAGTCGGCGGCGAGTCCGGCCGGATCGGCGACGATGTCGGCGGTGCCGAGCAGCGCCGAGGCGATGCCTGTGACTTCTTTCACGTCCCAGTCCGTGCCCACGCCCCGCGCGTCACAGGTGAACCGGCCCGCGCAGGCGTCCAGGGTGGCCCGCAGGTCCGCGGGCGACTCGTGTTCGTTGCGGCCGTCGGTGAGCAGGATGCCGTGCCGGAGGGTGACGTCCGCCGCGGACAGCAGCCGGTCGGCGAGCCGCAGCCAGGTGCCGATGGCCGTACCGCCGCCCGCGCTCAGCCGGCGCAGCGCCTGCTTGGCCTGCTCGCGGGTGGTGGCGTCGGCGACCGCGAGCCGTCCGCCGCCCGGGTAGACCTCCTGGGCGACATGGGTGCCGCCGATCACCGCGAAGCGGGTGCCGTCGCGCAGGGTGTCGATCGCGGCGGCCGTGGCCTCCCGGGCGCCGCGCATCTTCGCGGGCGGGTAGTCCATGGAGCCCGAGCAGTCGACCATGACCGCCACCGCGGCGGAGGGCCGCCCCGGCGGCACGAGGGCGCCGCCGAGGGTGCCGCCGCCGGTCGCGGTCACCGTCACTATGGCGTCGACCTGGCTGCCGCCCTCGGGCAGGTACTCGTTCTGGTAGACGTCCACCGAGAACCGCGGTCCGTCCGGCTTCGCGAAATTGGCCATGCTGTGACGCATCCCCCTCGATTGCCCCGCCCACGCCGGGCGCCGGCCGCGAACGGACCGGTCCCCTCCGGTCCGCCCCGGCTTCCCCGTGCCGCAGTCCCGAGGGCTACGGCCTTCAGGCCGATCCTGCCCCCTGCGACGGCGCCGGGAACGGCAGTACCGCCACTGTTACGTTGTCGTGGCCCCCGCCGTCCAGGGCGTGCCCGACCAGCACCCGGGCGCCGTGCAGCGGGCGGGCCGCCGCGTCCGGCGGGACCACCTCGGACATCTCCTCGGCCGTCTCGGCGTAGTTCCACAGTCCGTCGGTGCACACCACCACCGCGCCGGGCCGGTCCGGCTGGAAACAGGCGGTGTGCGGCTCCAGTTCGTAGGCGTCCGCGCCGAGCCAGCCGGTGATCGCGTGGGCCCGCTCGTCGGCGTACGCCTCGGCCTCGCTCATCAGTCCGGCGGCCACCATCTGCGCGGCCCACGAGTCGTCCTCGGTGAGCCGGGCGGACGGCGCGGTGCGGTCGGTGGGCACCCAGTAGACCCGGCTGTCGCCGACCCAGCCGACGACCAGCAGCCCGGAGGTGACCACCGCGCCGACGATCGTGCAGGCCGGCGCGTTCTGGTGCGGGGCGTGCTCGCGGGCCGTGGCGGGTTCGTCGGCGAGCGCGTTGACGGCGTGCGCGGCGGCGACGATCGCCTCGTGCATCGCCGCCTGCGGGTGGGTGCCGCGTGGCAGCGCGGCCAGCAGGGTGTCGCCGGCCGCCCGGGAGGCGGCCAGGGAGGCGGCGTCGGGGCGGGTCGCGGAGGACACGCCGTCGCAGACGATCGCCAGCGCCGCCGGGGTGCCGTCGGGCAGCGTGGTGTGGCCGACGGCGAACGCGTCCTCGTTGCGGTGGTGGCGCAGTCCGCGGTCGCTGACGGCCGCGACCGGGCCCGTCTCCCGCTCCAGGTGGTCGCGTTCACGGGGCTGGGCGTGCCCGCAGTTCTCGCAGTAGCCGTCGTCGTCCACCCGGCCCGTGCGGCAGGCCACGCACAGCCGCGCCGCGACGGCGGGAGCGGCGGCCGGGGCGGCCAGCCGCGGGTCCGGTGCCTGCAACGGGTACTCGTCGGGCTCCGCGGGCCGGTCGAAGCGCACCCCGGAACCGGCGGACTGTCCGTCCTCGGGCTCGTGTCCGTGCGGCGGGGTGCCGCCCGCGCCGGGGCCCGGCGGATCCGTCTCGGGCGCGGGCGCGGGGTCGGCGGGCCAGGGGGCGGGCCGTTCCGTTCCGTTCCCCGGCGTGGCGGTACCGGTCATGGGGAGCGTCGGATGGTCCTGCGGCGGTGCGGGCACCACCGAAAGGTCGTATCCGCACGCTCCGCAGAACAGGTCACCCGGCTCCACCGGTTCCGCGCAGCTCGGGCACTTCGGCAGTGCGGCCTGCCGGGGCATCTGCGACATCGACTTACACCCACGTCCGGGGGCGGTAACGGTTGGCCCGTTCCACCAGCTCGATCCTCTCCTTGCCGCCGGGCGCCAGCCGGGCCAGCGTGCGGTAGGCACGCTCCAGGCCGAAGCGCAGACCCCGCTCGTCCAGACCGCTGCCCAGCAGCGTCCGGCCCGCCGCGGTGGATCCGGCGCCCCCGGAGAGTACCCAGTCCAGCGCGCCGCCGAGCACTTCCGCCGACAGCCGCGCGCGCCGCGCCGGGTCCAGACCGTACGCCTGGAGCGCCTCGACCTGCCCGGCGGCGGCCGTCAGGTCGTCCCCGAACGGTACGTCACCGGGGCCGGGGGTACGACCTCGCAGCCGGGCCCGGACGGCGGCGACCCGGGCGGCCGTGTAGTGGATGGAGGACTCCGGCACCGACTCCAGCGTGCGGACCGCGCCCCGCCGGTCCCCGGCCGCGAGCCGCACCCGGGCCAGCCCGAACGCGGCGCTCACGAAGCTCCGGTCGGTCGTCCACACCAGCCGGTAGTACTCGGCCGCGTTGTCCGGCTGGCCCAGCACCTCCGCGCACAGGCCGAGGGCCAGCTTGGGCGCGCTCTCGCCGGGGAAGGCGTCGTAGACGGCGTCGAAGGCCAGGGCGGCGCCCTCGAAGTCGCCGGTGACCAGGGCGGCCACGCCCCGCTGCCACACCACCCGCCAGTCGTCGGGCCGTTCCTCCTCCAGCTCTGCCAGGCCCGTCAGGGCGGCCCGTGTCCCGCCGCTCTCCAGCCGGGCGCGGATCTGCCGCAGCCGGGTCTCCACGGTCTGCTCGGGGGCCGCGGCCAGCGCGCCGATCAGCTCGGCCGGACCGGAGGCCGGCAGTCCCGCCAGGAAACCGGCGGCCGGGTCGCCGGGGTCGACCAGTGCCAGGGGCAGGGCGAGGGCGGCGGCCGGGGTGTCCACGGGCCGGACGAGCGCCGCCGGAGCGGGGTCGGGGGCCGGTCCGCCGCGGTCCCGGCGGGCGCCGAGCCGGGAGACGTCCCCGTCCAGGGGCGGGAACAGCTCGGTGTCGGTGACCTTCACCTCGGGCCCGAACAGGGTGGACAGCGCGGGCCGGGGCTGTCCGGTCCCCAGCGCGACCACCTCGCGCAGTACGCCGGTCAGTTGCTCGGCCATCTCCTGCGCGGAGCCGAACCGGCGGTCCGGGTCGGGGTCGGTGGCGCGCACCAGGAGCCGGTAGAAGGACTCGTAGCGGCGGAACACCTCGATGGTGTCCGGGTCGGGCAGGGAGTCGGCGTGGACGGTGGTGTAGCCCTGGAAGTCGAAGGTGAGCACCGCAAGGGTGCGGCCCACCGTGTACAGGTCGCTGGCGACCGACGGGCCGGTCTCGGCGACCTCGGGGGCCTGGTAGCCGATCGTGCCGTAGATCGCCGACTCCACGTCGTCCATGCGGCGGACGGCGCCCATGTCGATCAGCTTGAGCTGGTCCTCGGTCTGGATGGCGTTGTCCACCTTGAAGTCGCAGTACAGCAGGTTCCTGCTGTGCAGGTGGCCGAGCGCCTCCAGGGCCTCGATGCCGTAGGCGCACGCCTGTTCCACCGGCAGCGGGTCGCGGCGGCCGTCGGGGGCCCGGCGGGCGTTGGCGATCTCCTTCAGGGACTTGCCGCCGACGTACTCCATGACGATGTAGCCGTCCAGGGAGCCGGTGCGCTGGTCCAGGTGCTCCACGAAGTTGTAGATCCGCACGATGTTGGCGTGCTCGATCTCGGCGAGGAAGCGGCGTTCGGAGATCGCCGCGGCCATCGCGTCCTGGTCGCCGGTGTCCAGCAGGCCCTTGAGCACCACCCAGCGGTCGGAGACGGCCCGGTCCACGGCGAGGTAGATCCAGCCCAGCCCGCCGTGCGCGAGACAGCCCGCGACCTCGTACTGGCCGTGCACGATGTCCCCGGCGCGCAGCTTGGGCACGAAGGAGTACGGGTGCCCGCACTTGGTGCAGAAGCCTTCCGTGCGGCCCGGCCGGTCACCGCGCGCCCGGCCCACCGGGGCCCCGCAGTCCGACCGGGAGCAGAACCGCTTGCGTTCGGGCACCTCCGGGCGCTCCAGCACCATCGCGTGCGGGTCGGGCCGCGGCACCTGCGGCACGGACACCAGCCCGGCGCCCAGCCGCCCGCGCGCCGAGGAGCCGGTGGAGGCGCCCGAGCTGCGCACCGACACCGAGCGGCCGGTGGGCTTCCCCGACACCGAACGGGACAGCCGTCCGGACACCGAGCGGCGCGAGCGCGACGACTGCGAGGACGTCCGGGCGCTGCGCGAACCGGCGCCGTCCGTGGCCCCCTTGGCGACACCGGTGGCCGGCGAGACCACCATCCCCGCCCCGGAGGAGGGAGCCCCGGCCGACACCACCGGTGCCAGACCGCAGGTGTCGCAGTACAGCCCGCCTCCGCCGACGTCCTCGTAGGCGCCCTGGCACCCCGGTCGCTGGCAGGCCTGCCCCGGCCGGCTCATGACGCGTCCCCCTTGCGGTCCTCCGGCGCGTCCGCGCCGTCGAGCAGCTCGGCCGCCGTCCGCTGGTAGCGCAGCACGGCCTGCTCGGCCACGCGCAGGTCACAGGGCGCGCTCCACAGCATGCGGCGGGCCGCGTCGTAGCGCTCCACCAGCAGCGGGTCCTCGGCCAGGCCGTGCCGGGCGACCTTCGCCTTGTACGCGTCGAGCCGGCCGCGCAGCTCGGCGCGGACCGCGAGCGGTGCGGTGACCGCGGTCAACGACTCGCGGGCGCGCAGCAGTTCCTCCTCCGCCTTCTCCTCCAGGGACTCCAGCAGCGGCGACAGCCGGTGCCACCGGCCCTGCCTGCGGTACTCCACGGCGGTGGCCAGCTGTTCCTGGAGGACGGTCGGCGGGCCGCCGACCACCGGCACCTCGGTGGCGGCGATCTTCGCCAGCACCTCGCCGCGCGCGGTCCGGGCCTCGGCGAGGGTGCGGTCCGCCCGGGACAGCACGTCCCGCACCCGGACCAGCCGCGCCTCCGCGTCCTGACGCACCGTCAGCACGGCGTCGATCTCCCGGCGCACGTCCTCCAGGGCGCGCGCCGCACGGTCGTACACCGTCGTGTCCGGGCGTCCGCCGCCCGGCGCGGAGCTGCCCTCGGCCGGCACCCAGAACGCGAGCGGGTCGGCGACGACGTCCTCGCGCAGCCGGGCCAGCGTGCGGGTGATCCGCTCCAGGTCGTCGCCGGCCGGGTGTTCGCCCGGGCGCACCCCGACGGAGTGCGCGAGCTGCCGGGTGCGCTGGAGCTCGGCGGCGAGCAGGTCGATCCGCGCGGGCAGCGCCGACCACACCGCGTCCGCGGCGACGATCACGTCCAGGCTCGTCGCGTACAGCTCGTTCATCCGCTCCACCAGTGCCGGCAGCGTGAACGTCTCGCTGAGCCGGCCGCTCTCGCCACCGGGGACGGTCACGGACTCGCCGCGCAGCAGCCCGGTCAGCTCCGCCAGGTCCTCGCGGCTGGACCAGCGGCGCCGGGCGCGGATCTCACGGGCGCACCGGAGCGCGGCGGTGTAGGCGTCGAAGTACGCCCACAGCCGGGTGATCCGTGCCTCCGTGGCCTGCCAGCGTTCCCGGGTGACGCCGGTCAGCCCGGCGCCTTCGAGGAGTCTGCGGCCCGCGTGGTCCTGGAGGGCCAGCAGGGAGGTCTCGATCGCCTCGTGTTCCTGGCCGAGCCGCGCCAGCGCACGGTCCGCCTCGTCCCGGTCCATCACCGGCCCGGCGGGGTCCGTGACGCCCATCGATCACCTCTCGCTCGCTGTCGGTTCCGGTCGGGTACGGCTCAACTGCCGCGCAGGTAGCGGGGCGCGGGTGGCTTCGACGCGGCCGGGTTCTCGCCCAGTGTCGCCGACAGCCAGTCGTCGTACGACTTCTGCCAGCCGTTCGCCGAATAGTCCACCAGGACGCGGTTGACCCGGCGTACCAGATCGTCGGCGTCCTTCTTCATCGCCACGCCGTAGTACTCGGTCGTGAACGGCTCGCCCTTGAGTTCCACGGTCGGGTCCTGGGCGGCCTGGCTCGCGGCGAGCGCGCCGTCGGTCACCACCGCGTCCACCTCGCCGAGTTGCAGCCGGACCAGGCAGTCCAGCTGGTTGGGCACGGTGGTGGACAGGTCGGTGGAGCCGGGCAGCCGGCCCGCCTTCCGGTCGGCGTCCAGCTTGGCGTACGCGGTCGAACCGGTCGCCGTGCACACCTTCTTGCCCGCCAGCGAGCCGTCGTAGCCGGTGATCGCCGAGGACTTGGGGGCGAGGACCTGCTGGCCGGTCCTGAAGTAGGGCGCGGAGAAGGCGACCTGGCGCAGCCGGTCACAGGTGATCGTCATCGTGCGCACGACCATGTCCACGCGCCCGTCCTGGATCGCCGGGATGCGCTGGTTGGTCGGGATCGCCTTGAACTGCACCGCGTCGCGGTCCCCGAGGATGTCCTCGGCGATCCGGTGCGCGAGGTCGATGTCGAAGCCCTCCAGCCGGGCGCCCTCGGTGTTCGGGTTGCGGTAGCCCCAGCGGTAGCCGTTCTGGTCGACGCCGACGACCAGCTTGCGCTTGGCGCCCGTACGGGCCCGGATCGCCTCGATCGTGGGACCGTCGGCGCCGGCCGGGGCGAGCGTCCGCTCGTGCGCCTCGGCGTCCACGCAGCCGTCGGCGCGGGCCTGGGCACCGGTGGCGACCCGCGGCGCCGCCCGGCCCGGCTCGCCCGGCGCCCGCTGCGTGCACGGCAGCAGCAGGACGAACGCCAGCGCCAGCGCGCACAGCACCGCCATCGTGGCGACTCCGCCCCAGCCCCGCAGCGAGACCCGCGCACGTCTCGCGTCCATCGCCCCGCCCCCTGTCACCGGTACTCCGAAAGCCTGCGGCCTATGCCGGCGACCGAGCCCGCCGCGCCCAGCACCGCGAGGGCGGCGGTGCCCTGCGGCAGGAAGGCCAGCGCGTCCCGCCCGTCACCGGCGGCCCGTCCGAACTCGGCCCGCTCGTGGCCGATGGCCCTCTCCAGGCCGCGGTCGACGCCGTCGAAGCACTCGGCGGTCGCGTCCTTGGCGCCGATCACCTTGTCCAGGGCCTGCTGGTAGTTGCCGTTCTCGTCCTCGGCGCGGGCCGCCGCGTGCCGCCGCTGCCACACGGCCGTGTCGCTCTGGGCGGCCGTGACCGGGGCGGTGCCCGCGTCGTCGTCGGCGAGCCGCGCCGCCTCGGAAAGCGCCTCCCGGAGCACCGCCATGTCCTTGTCGAAGTCGTAGTAGTGGGCGTCGTACGTCTGCCCGGCCACCGTGACGGTGTCCGCGCCGCGCGCCACCAGGCTCAGGTTCTCGTTGCCGCGTGCCTTCAGGGCGGCGATCCGGGCCTCGTGCAGCACGTTGAGCGACCTGATGCCGTGCGCGTAGGAGCCGTCGAGGCCCGAGCGGGCGACCGCGTGGCCCACGACCAGCCACAGCAGGGCGGCCGTGGTCGCGGCGGTGGCGGCGACCAGGCCGCGGTTGAGGACCCGGTTGGTGCGCCGGTACACGCGGTGCTGGGTCCAGCCGAGCGCGGCCAGGGCGAGCACGCCGAGCGCGATCGCCGCCCACGGGTACGGGGTCGCGTCGCCGTAGTCGGCGTCCAGCCGGCGGTTCTCCGTGGTGTAGAGCGCCTGCGCGGCCGGGAGCATGTGCTTCTGCATCTTCTCGTCGGCGTACCGCAGATAGGCGCCGCCCACCGGGTAGCCCTGCCGGTTGTAGGTCCGGGCCCGCTCGACGAGGCCCTTGTACTCGGGCAGCAGCCGGTTCAGCCGGGCGACGGTCGCCTCGGCGGCGGAGCCGGGTTCGGCGTTGGCGGCGGCGGTGACGAGCCCGGCGGCGGCCTCCCGGATGTCCTTCTCGTACTGGTCGCGGGTCTTGGCGTTCTCCTGCCCGCCGGCCAGGAACGTGCCGGCCGCGGCGGTGTTGGCGTCGGCCAGCGAGCGGTAGATGCCGGCCGCGCCGAAGCTGAGCGGCTGGCTGCGGTGCAGCACGTCGTCGGCGGCGGCCGCACGGGTGCTGGTCTGCCAGGCGGCGACCGCGCCGAATCCGAGGACCAGCAGGGCCAGTACGGCGCCGATGATCCGCAGCCGTCCCGGCTCGGTGGTCGCGGCGGCCCGCACCCGCTCGGCGCCCTCGGCGAAGGCGGTGCGGCGCGTGGGCGGGGCCGGGGCCGACGGGGCGGCGGGCGCGGGCCGCCCGTGCGGCTGGGCGCGGATGCCGGGGGCACCGGCGGCACCGGCGGACCCGGACGGCGGTGGCGCCGCGCTGCTCTTCGGCGGGTGTGTCACTCGACCTCCCCCATGGTCATCCGTTCGCCGCCCAGTATCACCGTCCGCGCCGGCATCCGCACCGGCCTTCACTGGATCTTGAACGGATCATGGTGGCCCCCGGGGCGCGTGGCCGGCGGACACACCACCCCCCGGGGGCGAAGACGGCGGTGACGACGCATCGGTTCCGCCGGGGACGGCCGTCTCCCCGTGTCTGCGCGGTCAGAGGCCGGCCGTCTCCCAGTACCCGCGTGCCCGTTCGCCCGCCTCCGGGCCCGCGCCCAGGCGGTCCAGGCCCAGCAGGGCCGCGCCCAGCACCGGGCGGGCCGTGACCACGCGGACGTCGGCCCGGGGGGCGCGCGCGGCGAGCAGGGCGCGTACGGCGTCGTCCAGCTGTTGGTGGCCGGCGGTGAGGACGCTGCCGCCGAGCAGCACCGGGGTCCGCTCCGCCAGCAGGTCCAGCCGGGTCAGCGCGACCGTGACCATCACCGTGACCTCCTCCGCGAGCCGGGTGACCAGCGCCCCGGCCACCCGGTCGCCCTCGGCCGCCGTGGCGAACAGCACCGGCGCCAGCTCGTGCCGGCGCGCGGGGGCGATCCGCTCCAGGTGCAGGGCCTCGATGAGCGCGTACATGGTGGGCAGCCCGAAGTGCGCGGGCAGGGTGCGGGCCAGCGCGGTCGGCTCGCCCCGGCCGTCCTCCGCGCGGGCCGCGTGCCACAGCGCCTCCTCCGCCAGGCCCCAGCCGCCGCCCCAGTCACCGGAGATCCGGCCTATCGCGGGAAACCGGGCGGTGCGCCCGTCGGGGCGCATGCCCACGCAGTTGATGCCCGCCCCGCACACCACCGCCACCCCGCGCGGCTCGGCGACGCCCGCCCGCAGGATCGCGAAGGTGTCGTTGCGGACCTCCACCGACGTGCCCCAGGCGCGCGCGTGCAGCGCGCTCGCCAGCCGCTCCTCCTCCACCGGGAGGTCGGCGTTGGCCAGGCAGGCCGACACATGGGAGACGGAGGCGACACCCGCGTCGGCGAAGGCGCGCGCGACCGGTGCGGCCAGCGCCTCGACCGCCGCCGGCACACCGACCGCGGGCGGGCGGAAACCGCCGCCGCGGGCCGTGGCCAGCACCTCGCCGTCGGCGCCGACCACGGCCACGTCGGTCTTGCTGTTGCCCGCGTCGATGGCGAGCACGGTCGAGGTCAGGCCCACGCGAGGTGCTCCCGGTTGTGTGCGACCAGCCGGTCGGTGAGGGCGTCGGCGTACTCGTACTGCCCGATCAGGGGGTGGGCGAGCAGGGCGCGGAACACCCGGTCCCGGCCGCCGCGCAGCGCCGCGTCCAGGGCCAGGTCCTCGTACGCCGTCACGTTCGCGATCAGGCCCGAGAACAGCGGGTCGAGCGCCGGGACGGGCAGCGGGACGGGGCCCTCGGGGCCGACGGACGCCTGTACCTCGATCACCGCGTCGTCGGGCAGGAACGGCAGCGTGCCCCGGTTGAGGGTGTTCACCACCTGGTACGGGCTGCCGCCCCCGCCCAGCAGGGCCGCCGCGAGGTCCACGGCCGCCTCCGAGTAGAAGGCGCCGCCGCGCTTGGCGAGCAGCGCGGGTTTCTCGTCCAGCGCCGGGTCGCCGTACAGGGCCAGCAGCTCCCGTTCCATCGCCGCGACTTCGGCGGCCCGGGAGGGCTTGGTGCGCAGTTCGCGGACGACCTCGTCGTGGGCGTAGAAGTAGCGCAGGTAGTAGGAGGGGACCACGCCGAGGCGGTCCAGCAGGGGGCGGGGCAGGCGGACGTCGGCGGCGATGGCCTCGCCGTGCTCGGCCAGCAGCCGGGGCAGGACGTCCTCGCCGTCCGGCCCGCCCAGTCGCACGCCCGTTTCCCAGGTGAGGTGGTTCAGGCCCACGTGCGCCAGGTGGACGTCGGCGGGGGCCGTGTCCAGCAGGGCGGCGAACTTGCGCTGGAAGCCGATCGCCACGTTGCACAGGCCGACCGCCCGGTGCCCGGCCCGGAGCAGGGCGCGGGTGACGATGCCGACCGGGTTGGTGAAGTCGATGATCCAGGCGCGCGGGTTGGCCCGGCGGACCCGTTCGGCGATGTCGAGGACGACCGGGACCGTGCGCAGGGCCTTCGCCAGGCCGCCCGCGCCGGTGGTCTCCTGGCCGATGCAGCCGCACTCCAGCGGCCAGGTCTCGTCCTTCTCGCGGGCCGCCTGGCCGCCGACGCGCAGCTGGAGCAGCACGGCGTCGGCGCCGTCGACGCCCGCGTCCAGGTCGGAGGTGGTGACGATCCGGCCGGTGTGGCCCTGCCGGGCGAAGATCCGCCGGGCCAGGCCGCCGACCAGCTCCAGCCGGTCCGCGGCCGGGTCGACCAGCACCAGTTCCTCGATGGGCAGGGCGTCGCGCAGCCGGGCGAAGCCGTCGACGAGTTCGGGGGTGTAGGTCGAGCCGCCGCCGACCACGGTGAGTTTCACAGTCAGATCAACCCTTTACTCCGGTGAGCGTCACGCCTTCGACGAACGCCTTCTGGGCGAGGAAGAACACGAGGATGACGGGGGCCATGACCAGCACGGTCGCGGCCATGGTGAGGTTCCAGTCGGTGTGGTGGGCGCCCTTGAAGGACTCCAGGCCGTAGGACAGGGTCCAGGCGCCGGGGTTCTCGGACGCGTAGATCTGCGGGCCGAAGTAGTCGTTCCAGGCGTAGAAGAACTGGAAGAGGGCCACGGCCGCGATGCCCGGCCTGGCCATGGGCAGCACCACCCGCAGCAGGGTGCGCAGTTCGCCGCAGCCGTCGACCTTGGCCGCGTCCAGGTACTCGTCCGGGATCGTGGTCAGGAACTGGCGCAGCAGGAAGACGGAGAACGCGTCCCCGCACGCCATGGGGAGGATCAGCGGCCACAGGGTGCCGGACAGGCCGAGCTGCTTGGCCCAGAACAGGTACATCGGGATGACGACCACCTGGGGCGGCAGCATCATCATCGAGATCACCAGCATCAGCGACAGCCTGCGGCCCCGGAAGCGGAACTTGGCGAGCGCGTACGCCACCGGCAGCGAGGACACCACGGTCAGGACGGTGCCGAGGCCCGCGTAGAGCAGGGTGTTGCGCCACCAGGTGAGGAAGCCGGGGGTGTCGAACACCTTCCGGTAGTTGCCCCACTCCCAGGTGTGCGGGACCAGGTCCCGGCTCAGGGCCTGGCTGTCGCTCATCAGCGAGGTCAGGACCAGGAAGACGAAGGGCAGCGTGAAGAACAGCGCGGCGGCCACGCCCAGGGAGTGGACCGCGATCCACTGAAGGGATGCCTTGCGGCGGGTCATGTGTTCAGTCACCTGCCTGGATCAGGCCGCCGCGGCGCCGCATCAGCAGCGCGGTGAACGCCATCGACAGGGCGAACAGCACCAGCGCCACCACACACGCCGAGCCGTAGTCGAAGCGCTGGAAGCCGAGGTTGTAGACGAGCTGGGGGAGGGTGAGCGTCGACTTGTCGGGATAGCCGGGCTCGAACTGGGTGCCGGCGCCCTGGATCACTCCGGAGGCGACCTTCCCGGCGACCAGCGGCTGGGTGTAGTACTGCATCGTCTGGATCACTCCGGTGACGACCGCGAACATCACGATCGGGGAGATGGCCGGCAGTGTCACGTACCGGAACCGCTGCCAGGCCGAGGCGCCGTCCAGCTGGGCCGCCTCGTACTGTTCCGCCGGCACGTCGAGCAGCGCGGCCATGAAGATCACCATCAGGTCGCCGATGCCCCACAGCGCCAGCAGGGTCAGCGCCGGCTTGGACCAGCCCGGGTCGCCGAACCAGCCCGGCGCGGGCAGCCCGGCCCGCTCCAGCAGGGAGTTCACCGGCCCGGTGCCCGGGTTGAGCAGGAAGGCGAAGGCCATGGTGGCCGCGACCGGCGGGGCGAGGTAGGGCAGGTAGAACAGGGTGCGGAAGACCCCCGTGCCCGTCTTGATCTTCGTGATGAGCAGGCCGACGCCCAGCCCGAAGACCACCCGCAGGCTCACCATCACCACGACCAGCCACAGCGTGTTGCGCAGCGCGGGCCAGAACAGCGGGTAGTGCTCGAAGACGTAGACCCAGTTCCGCCCGCCGGTCCACTCCGGCGGCCGGAAGCCGTCGTAGTGCATGAAGGAGAAGTAGACGGTCGAGAGCAGCGGGTAGGCGAAGAACACCGCGAAGCCGACGAGCCAGGGCGCCATGAAGGCGAGCGTGCGCAGGGTCGCGCGGCGGCGCTTGGCCGCCAGGGTGCCGGCGCTCATGGCCGCGCCTGCGCGATGTCGGTGTCGATCTGCGCGGCCGTCTTCTCCAGCCCGGCCTTCAGGTCGGTGGCCTTGCCGCTCTCGTAGTCGTAGCCGAACTGCTGGATCGTCACCAGGTACACCCCGCCGTTGACGGAGGCGGGCGCGGAGGTGGACCAGGGGTTGGCGGCGATGTCCAGGAACGTCTTGAACCGCGGGTCGTACTTCAGCTTCGGGGACTTCAGCGCGGCCAGCGTGGAGGGCACGTTGTGGATGTCGTTGGCGAAGCCGGTCACCGCGTCCGTGTCCGTGGTGACGTACTTGACGAACTCCCAGGCCGCGTTCTGCTTGCGGCTGGTGGCGGCGATGCCCGCGATGGTGCCGGTGATGTAGCCCTTGCCGTACTGGGCGGCCCGGTCGTCCGGGACGGGCAGCGGGGCCACCCCGATCTCGAAGTCCGGCTTCGCCTCCTCGGCCATCCCGAGCCGCCACTCGCCGTCCATCTGCATGGCGACCTGACCGGTGTGGAAGGGGTGCTTGGGGCCCCACTCGTCGCCCAGGGTGGACCGGAACCGCTCCAGCCTGCGGAATCCGCCGAGTTCGTCCACGAGCTTCTTCTGCAGGGTGAAGGCCCGTGCGAACGCCGGGTCCTTGGCGACGTTCGACTTGCCGTCCTTGTCGAAGTACGTCGGGGAGAACTGGCCGAGGTAGTGCTCGGTGGTGGACTCCCAGCCGTGGTAATTGGGCATGAACCCGAGCTGCCGGTAGCCGTCGCCCTGCCGGACGGTCAGCTTCCTGGCGTCGGCGAGGAACTCGGACCAGGTCCTCGGCGGGCGGGCGATGCCGGCCTTCGCGAACGCCGTCTTGTTGTAGTACAGCCCGTACGCGTCACCGAGCAGCGGGACCGCGCAGCGGTCGCCCTCGAACGCCGTGTACTCGGTCATGGGCTTCGGGAACGTCTTCTCCGGGTCGATCCCGGACTTGGCGAAGAAGGGGTTCAGGTCCACCAGCGCGCCCGAGGAGCAGAACCGGCCGACGTTGTTGGTGGTGAACGAGGAGACCACGTCCGGGGCCCGGTCGCCGCCCGTCCGCAGCGCCTGGTTGATCTTGTCGTCGGTCATGTTCCCGACGACCTTCACATGGATGTTGGGGTGCGCCCGCTCGAACCCGGCGACCAGCGACCGCACGGCCTTCACCTCGTTCGGCGCGCTCCAGGCGTGCCAGAAGGTGATCGTGACCTCCTTCGAGGGGTCGTCCGTGGCGCTTCCGACGGACTGGCCGGTACACGCGGTGGTGAGCAGCACCGCCCCGGCGGTCAGGGCGAAAGCCGCTTTTCGGGCGGCTCTGGGTATGGGTGTGGGCATGACGAGGTCTCCCAGGGGACGGGTTCGAAGAGGAGGGGGAAAGCGGGGGCGCTCAGCGCGAGGTGTCGAAGACCTCGTCGCGGGTGGCGGCGAGCGCGGACTCCAGCGCGCCGCGCAGCACCGGGTGTTCGCGGACCTCGCCGACGGCCAGCCGGGGCCGGGCCGCGGCCAGCTCCGCCAGTTCGGCCTGGACGAGGGCCCGCAGCACCTCGCCGCCGGCCGTCAGCGCGGAGCCGCTGAGCACGACGAGTTCGGGGTCGAGGACGGAGACGAGCGAGGCGAGGCCGGTGGCCAGCCGGGTGGCGTAGGTCCGCAGCAGTTCCCGGTGGGGGCCGTCGGCGTGGTCGGCGGCACGGGCCAGGAGCAGGGCGGCGGCCTCGGCGTGCGGGCCCGTGGGCACGTCGGATATGCCGAGTTCACGGGCCAGCGCCGGCAGCGCCTGCGAGCCGGCCAGCTCCTGGTAGCCGCCGCTGTTCGCCCGGGTGACGTGCCGCACCAGCGGGGCGCCCGGCACCGGCAGGAAGCCGACCTCGCCGGCGCCGCCGGTCCAGCCGCGGTGCAGCCGGCCGCCCAGCACCAGGGCCGCGCCCAGGCCCTCCTGGTTCCACAGCAGCACGAAGTCCTCGTGGCCGCGGGCCGCGCCCAGCCGCTGTTCGGCCACGGCGGCGAGGTTCACGTCGTTCTCGTACTCCACCGGCATCGGCAACGCCGCCGCCAGCTCGTCCAGCAGCGTGGGGGAGTGCCAGCCGGGCAGGTGGGAGGCGTAGCGCAGCCGCCCGGTGCCCGGGTCGAAGGCGCCCGGGGTGCCGATGACCAGCCGGTGCACGTCGGACCGGGCGAGCCCGGCGGCCTTGACCGCGCCGTCGAGGGCGTCGGTCACCTGCCGTACGACCGGCTGCGCGGGCCGCCGGCCGGGGGTGGGCAGCTCGTACTCGCCGACCGTGCGGCCGGTGATGTCGGCGACGGCGGCCCGGATGCGCTGCGGGGTGACGTCGAGCCCGGCGGCGTACGCCACGGCCGGATCGATCGCGTACAGCTGGGCGTTGGGGCCCGGCCGGCCCTCGCTGGTGCCGGTCACCCGGACCAGTCCGGCCGCCTCCAGGCGGGCCAGCAGCTGGGAGGCGGTGGGTTTGGACAGGCCGGTGAGCTTGCCGATCCGGGTGCGCGACAGCGGCCCGTGCGCCAGCAGCAGGTCCAGGGCGGCGCGGTCGTTCATGGCGCGCAGGACGCGCGGGGTGCCCGGCGTACCGGCGGTTCCTGCCATGGGGGTTCCACACCTGCCTCTCCAGCCGCCCAGCTTTTCAGTGACCCGGGGGAGGCGTCCAGTCCTTGATCGACGGACCCAGGAAGATCACTGCGGTCACTGTTAGGAAAGTTTCCTGTCCGGGTGGGAGGAACGTAAGCCGAGGGCGGAGGGGGCGTCAATAGGCGTCAATGGCAGCGGCCCCTTGGGCAACGTTGTCGTTGGTCCCAAGGGGCCGCGGGGCCGGGGCTCAGCTCTTGACGAAGGGGGCGGTGTCCAGGGCGGGGTACGGCGCCGGGAGGGGGAGCGGGTCGCCGAGGGTGACCTTGGTGTCGGAGCTGTATGAGGCGTCGCCCTCGTCGGCCTTCTCGGGGAGGACCGGGTCCGTGTAGCAGTGGGCCGTCTTGGCGTGGCGGTCGATGAGGACGTAGACGGGGCCTCGTCGCGCTGATGCCAGGCTAAGCCCGCGTCGGGCGCCCCGGCAGAACGATGGGGCAGTCCGTGCGCCGCCGCGCCGGAATGCCCCATCTGTTCACTCGAACGAGTGTGCTGAAACCGTTCCCCTATTTCGCCGGCGGTGCCGGTCGCTGGGTGACGATCGGGGACGCCGCCGCCGACTGCGGAGAGTCCGCGTTGGAGTACACCGAGGGGGCCGCCACCGTCGCCGTCGGGTCCGGGGCCTCCTCGGCGTCCTCGACCGCCGTCGCGCCGCCCACGATCCGGATGCTCGCCGCGTCGAACGCCCGCTTGATCCGCCAGCGCAGCTCCCGCTCCACCGTCACCGACTTGCCCGGCATGGTCTTCGCCGAGACCCGGACCACCATGGAGTCGATCAGCACCGAGTCCAGGCCGAGGACCTCCACCGGGCCCCACAGCAGCTCGTTCCAGGGCTCTTCCCGGCTCATCCGCTCGGCGACCTCGTCCAGCGTGGCCTTGACCCGGTCCAGGTCCTCGCTCGCCCGGACGGTCACGTCGACCCCGGCCGTCGCCCAGCCCTGCGACAGGTTCCCGATCCGCTTGACCTCGCCGTTGCGGACGTACCAGATCTCCCCGTTCGCGCCGCGCAGCTTGGTCACCCGCAGCCCGACCTCGATCACCTCGCCGGTGGCCACGCCCGCGTCGATCACGTCACCGACGCCGTACTGGTCCTCCAGGATCATGAACACACCGGACAGGAAGTCCGTGACCAGGTTGCGCGCGCCGAAACCGATCGCCACACCCGCGACACCGGCCGACGCCAGCAGCGGCGCCAGGTTGATCTCGAAGGTGGACAGCACCATCAGCGCGGCCGTGCCGAGGATCAGGAAGCTCGCCACCGAGCGCAGCACCGAGCCGATCGCCGCCGAGCGCTGCCGCCGCCGCTCGGCGTTGACCAGCAGCCCGCCCAGCGCGGTGCCGTCCACGGCCTGCGCGGTACGGCCCATCCGGTCGATCAGCTGGGTGATCGCCCGCCGCACCGCCGCCCGCAGCGCCACCGCCACGATCACGATCAGCAGGATCCTCAGGCCCATCGCGAGCCACGTCGACCAGTTCTGCTCCACCCAGCTCGCCGCGTTCGTCGCGCTCTCCTGGGCGTCCTGGAGCGTCGGCACGGCCGGGCTCGTCGACTGCGACGGCGACGGGGACGGGGACGGCGACGCGCCGGCGGTCACGAGGAGGGCGGGCAGGGACGACACGGCAGGTACCTCCAGGTGCTGCGCGGTCCGTACCGGCGGGGGTCAAGGTCACGAAAAGGTCACCGGTCGGACGGAACCACCACACTAACGGGGCAGCGCGGGTGCCCCCCGCCGTTCCGTGCGGCGGGAGCGCAGGAGAGACACGGCTCACGCGGGCTTGAACAGGGCGTGGTCCGGGGGAGGAATCAGATGTGGTCGAAAACACTCTCAGCCCGTTACCGGGACATGGTGGCGCTTCCACCAGGCATGAGGGGAGACTGACTGCAGATCGTCCCGGCGCGAGCCACGCGCCGCCGACGCCCAAGGAGGCACCCGTGCCGCATGTCCTGGTCCTCAACGCGTCGTACGAGCCGCTCGGCGTCGTACCGCTCCGCCGCGCGCTCGTCCTCGTCCTGGAGAACAAGGCCGTCTCCCTCGAGGAATCCGGCGCCTATATGCACAGCGCGACCGTCACCCTCCCCGCACCCAGCGTGGTCCGGCTCAAGCGATTCGTCCGGGTCCCCTACCGGGGGCCCGTCCCGTTGACCCGCCGTGCGCTCTTCGCGCGCGACGGGGGCCGGTGCATGTACTGCGGTGGCGTCGCAACCAGCGTCGACCACGTCATCCCGCGCAGCCGCGGGGGCAAGCACGTCTGGGACAACGTGGTGGCCTCCTGCCGCCGCTGCAACCACGTCAAGGCCGACCGCCACCTGGTCGAGCTGGGCTGGCGGCTGCGGCACAAGCCGGCCCCGCCGACGGGGCTCGCCTGGCGCATCATCGGCACCGGCCACCGGGACCCGCGCTGGCTGCCGTACCTGCAGCCGTACGGCGCGGACGACGCCCTGGCCCGGATCGACGGAGTGTCCGCCTAGGACGGAGCGCCCGCCCGGGTCCGGGCCGGTGTGCGTACGCCCGGCGGGCGCGCCGGGCCGCACGGAATGCACCCCGCCGGTCACCGGGACCGATGCCGGATCACTCGGGGGACCGATGCGGGATCACCCGGGCGCCGGTCATCCGTCGCGCGTGGGCGCGGGCTCACGGGGTAGGCCTGCCGTAACCCGGCCACGGCCGACCCGTGGCACCCGCACCCCGACAAGGAGGCCCCCGTGGCCGCTCGCCTCACGATCCCGGCTCCGTCCAAACCCGTGGCGGCACCGTCCGCCGAGCCCGGCCAGGCGCCGCTGTGCGTCTTCAGCGCGGAGAGCGCGTCGGCACAGGCCCCGCTGACCAGCGAGCCGCCGCTGCCCGACGCCGAGCCGCTGACCAGCGAGCCCCCGCTCGCCGAGGCCACCCCGCTGACCAGTGAGGCCGACCCGGTCCCGGACTTCTGCGCGTCGGGGCTGTAGATGGCCGCGGCGCCCGCAGAGCACCTCACGGAGGATCTCGCCCGGCTCGCCGGACTGCACGGGGTCGCCACCTCCTACCGACCCGCCCCCGACCGTACGGTCCAGGTCCCCGCCTCCGCCGTGATCGCCGCCCTCGCCGCCCTGGGCGTCGACGCCTCGGGCCCGGACGCGGTGCGCGCCGCCCTCGCCGCCCGGGAGCACGAGCTGAGCGAGCGGCTGCTGCCGCCGGTGGTCGTCCGCTGGGCAGGTGCCGAGCCGCCCGCCGCCCTCACCGGCCTGCCCGCCGGCACCGCGCTGCGCGTGGTGACCGAGGAGGGGGAGGACCGGGAGGGGACCGAGGGCCTGCCGCCGGGCGTCCACCGGCTGACCGCCACCGCCCCCGACGGCCGCACCGGCGAGGCGTATCTCGTCGTCGCCCCGGACCGGCTGCCCGCCCCGCCCGGCCGCTCCTACGGCCTGATGGTCCAGCTGTACTCCCTGCTGTCCCACCGCTCCTGGGGCATGGGCGACCTCGCCGACCTCGCGGAGCTGGCCGGCTGGGCCGCACGCACGGCCGGTGCCGGGTTCGTGCAGGTCAACCCGTTGCACGCGGCCGTACCCGGCGCCCCCACCGACCCCTCCCCGTACCGCCCCTCCTCCCGCCGCTTCCCCGACCCCGTCCACCTGCGTATCGAGGACGTCCCCGAGTTCGCGTACGCCGGGGACCGCGAGCGGCTCAGCGGCCTGCTGGAGCGGGCCGGGCGGCTGCGCGTCGCCGTCCTGGAGAAGGGCGCCCTCATCGACCGGGACGCCGTGTGGGAACTGAAGCGGGAGGCGCTGGAGGCGGTCCTGGCGGTGCCCCTGGGCCCCGGCCGGCAGGCCGCCTACGACGCCTTCCGCGCCGCCCACGGCCAGGCCCTCGTCGACCACGCCACCTGGTGCGCCCTCGCCGAGGCGCACGGCCCCGACTGGCACGGCTGGCCGGACGGGCTGCGCGACCCGCGCTCGGCCGCCACCGCGCGGGCGCGGGCCGAACTCGCCGGCCGGGTGGAGTTCCACACCCGCCTGGCCTGGCTCACCGACGGCCAGCTCCGGGCCGCCCAGCGCGCCGCCCGCGAGGCCGGCATGCCCGTCGGGATCGTGCACGACCTCGCCGTCGGCGTGCACCCCGGCGGCGCCGACGCCTGGGCCCAGCAGGACGTGTTCGCCGCCGGCATGTCCATCGGCGCCCCGCCGGACGCCTTCAACGCCCGCGGCCAGGACTGGGGCCTGCCGCCCTGGCGCCCCGACCGGCTCGCCGCCACCGGCTACGCGCCCTACCGCGAGCTGCTGCGCGCCTTGTTCCGCTACGCGGGCGCCCTGCGCATCGACCACGTCATGGGCCTGTTCCGGCTCTGGTGGGTCCCCGCGGGCAGCCCGCCCACCGAGGGCACCTACGTGCACTACGACGCCGACGCCATGCTCGCCGTCCTCGCCCTGGAGGCCGACCGGGCCGGGGCCGTGGTGATCGGCGAGGACCTGGGCACCGTCGAGCCCGGGGTGCGCGAGGCGCTCCAGCGGCGCGGGGTGCTCGGCACCTCCGTGCTGTGGTTCGAGCGGGACTGGGAGGGCGACGGCCGCCCGCTGCCGCCCGAGCGCTGGCGCGCCGACTGCCTGGCCACCGCCACCACCCACGATCTGCCGCCCACCGCCGCCCGGCTCACCGGCGACCACGTCGAGCTGCGCGACCGCCTCGGCCTGCTGACCCGCCCGGCCGCCGAGGAACGGGCCGGGGCCACCGCCGACGCGGCCGAGTGGCTGGCCCTGCTGGGCAGCCTCGGCCTGCTGGACCTGACGGCGGCCGGGCCGCCCGGCTCCGACGAGGAGGAGGAGATCCGCGCCGTCCACCGCTTCCTGCTGCGCACGCCGGCCCGGCTGATCGGCGTCTGGCTCCCGGACGGCGTCGGCGACCGGCGCCCGCAGAACCTGCCCGGTACCTGGGACGAATACCCGAACTGGCGCCTCCCGCTCGCCGACCCGTACGGCCGCCCGGTCCCCCTGGAGGAACTGGTCGCCTCGCCACGGCTGCGGGGGCTGCTGGACGTCCTCCGGGAGGACCGGCCGCCGGGAGGCTGAGAACAGGGCTGGAAAGGGGCGTGCGGGGGCGCCGGCCCCCGCCCGGCCGGCCCGCGCGTCCCCGGCGGTAAGGCACCCCGGGCGCGCGGCCTTCAGCCCGGTTCGCTAACTTGAATGCGTGGACAAGAACAACGCCCTGCGCGCCGGCGCCCTGGCCGCCGGTACGACGCTGATGATGCTGCTCATGTCGTCCCCCGCGCTCGCGCTGACCCGCGACGACGGTGACGACCCCGGCCCGGGCCTGAGCGTCATCCAGACGCTGGGCCTGTACGTCTTCCTCCCGCTGGTGCTGTTCGTGGTGATCGCCGGTCTGGTCATGGCGCTGGACAAGTCGCGGGCCAAGAAGGACACCACCTCGTCCAACATCAACGTCAAGCCCGGGGCAGGGGCCAAGGCCTGACCGCCCCGCCGGTTCGTTCGCCGGGGGCGCCCGTCCTCCCGCCGGTACGCGCGTACGCCGTACCCGGGTGAGACCGGCGCCCCCGGCGTTTTCGCGTGCCCGCGGAGCATCGTTCAGGGAAACTGAAAAGAACGATCGTAAAGATTCGATGGACCTGACGGTTCCGGCCTTGCGACGGTAGGGGCGCCCTCCCGACCGAGCCGACCCGAAAGGCCCCCTGTGCCCGCAGCCGCGCACCAGACCCCCCTCGCCCCCGCGGCCGCCCCCGCGCCCCGCGCCACCCGCTCCCGGCAGGCCGCCGCCCCCCTCCTCGGCCTGGCCTGCGCCGCGCTCGCCACCCTCGTCTGGTCCGGCAGCTTCGTCACCTCACGCGGACTGCACGACAGCGTCCCGCCCGTCCAGCACGCCTTCTGGCGGTGGGTGATCGCGCTGCTCGCCGTCGCCCCCTTCGGCGCCCGCCGGGCCTGGAGGCAACGGCACCTCTTCCGGCAGCACGTCCGCTACGTCCTCCTCGTCTCCCTCCTCGGCGTCGCCCTCTACAACACCCTGGTCAATCAGGCCGGCCTGACCACCCCGGCCGCCACCATGGGCATGATCATGGCCGCCTCACCGGTGCTCATGGCCGTCTTCGACCGGCTCGGCGGGGTACGGCTGGGCGCGCGGCGCACCACCGGACTCCTCCTCGCCTGCGCGGGCGTGGTGCTGCTCGTGGCCGGCGGCGGCGCGGGCTTCACCCCGGGCACCCTGTGGATGCCGGCCGCCGCCTGCTGCTTCGCCGGCTACAGCGCGCTGCTGCGCCGCCGGCCGGCCGAACTCGACGGCACCGCCTTCCTGTTCACCACCTTCCTCGCCGGCACCGTGCTGCTGCTGCCCGCGCACGCCGTCAGCCTCGCCGCGCAGGGCGGCTTCGACCCCGTGCCCGGCACGGTGCTGCCCCTGCTCTACGTCGGCGTGGCCTCCTCCGCGCTCGCCTTCTTCGTCTGGAACAAGGCCGTAGCCCTGATCGGCGCCACCCGCGCCGGCATCGTCTACTACCTCCAGCCGGTCTGCGTGGCCGCGCTGTCCTGGGCGCTGCTCGGCGAACACACCGGCGCCGTGGGCCTGGTGTGCCTGGCGCTGATCCTGGCCGGGGTGGTGCTGGGCGCGGGCTCCCGCCGCTGACCGTGCCCTGTAGCGTGCGCGCATGAGCGAGTGGGATCTGAGGAAGCTGCGGATTCTGCGCACCCTGCGCGAACGGGGCACGGTCACCGCGACCGCCGCGGCCCTGCACATGACCCCGTCCGCGGTGTCCCAGCAGCTCACCAATCTGGCCGCCCAGCTCGGTGTGGACCTGCTGGAGGCGCACGGCCGCCGGGTCCGGCTCACCGACGCGGCCCGGCTGGTGCTGGCGCACACGGAACCGGTGTTCGAGCAGCTGGAGCGGGCGGACGCGGCCCTCGCGGCCTACGCCCACGGCGACGCCGGGGAGGTCCGCGTCGGCGCCTTCCCGACCGCCGTCCCCGCCCTGGTCGTCCCGGCCGTGCGGGCGCTGCGGTACACCCACCCCCGGGTGACCGTCCGGGTCCGGGAGACGGAGGCCGCCGAGGCCTACCGGCTGCTGGCCGCCGGCGACGTCGACCTGGCCCTGTCCCTGGCGGCCGAGGTACCCGGCGCCGCCGACCCCCGCTTCACCCACGTCCCGCTGCTCGCCGACCCGCTGGACGTGGCCCTGCCCCCGGACCACCCGCTGGCCTCGGCCCCCGGCCTGACCCTCACCGACCTCGCCGCCGAACCCTGGATCCACGGCGGCAGCGGCCCTTGGTCCGACATCACCCGCCGCGCCTGCGAGGCGGCCGGCTTCACCCCCCGCCAGGGCCACTCGGCCTCCGGCTGGACCGCGATCCTCGCCATGGTGGAGGCGGGCATGGGGGTGGCCCTGGTCCCGAGGATGGCGGCGGACCCCCGGACCGCCGTCATCCTGCGCGAACTGACCACGAACCGCCCGGTCCGGCATGTCGTCGCGGCGGTCCGCAGGGGCGCGAGCTCCGCCCGGGCCATCACCCACACCCTCGACGCTCTGAAGGCGGCGGCGCGGCGCGTGACCCGGGCGTGAGCCGGGCCCGCGCACACGAAAGGGCGCCCGGTGCGAAAACCGGGCGCCCTTCGGTGGTGGGTCAGTGGGACGTCGCCGCCGCGTCCGCCGCCTGGGCCCTCAGGGCCCGCTCGATGCCCGCGCGGGACTCCGAGACCAGGCGGCGCAGGGCCGCGGTCGGGTCGGCCGTGGACAGCCAGGTGTCCGTCTTGGCCAGGGTGTCCTCGGACACCTGGACCGCCGGGTACAGGCCGACGGCGATCTGCTGGGCCATCTCGTGCGAGCGGGACGCCCACACGTCCTTGAGGACCTCGAAGTAGCGGTCCGTGTACGGTGCGAGCAGTTCCCGCTGGTCGGTCTGCACGAAGCCGCCGATCACGGCCTCCTGCACGGCGTTGGGCAGCTTGTCGGAGTCGACGACCGAGGCCCACGCCTCCGCCTTCGCCTCCGGCGTGGGACGCGCGGCGCGGGCGGTGGCCGCGTGCCGCTCACCGGCCGCCGTCCTGTCCCGCTCGTACTCGGCCGCGATCTCCGTCTCGTCGTACCGGCCGACCGCCGCGAGCCGCTCCACGAACGCCCAGCGCAGCTCGGTGTCCACGGCCAGGCCCTCGATGGTCTGCGTGCCGTCGAGCAGGGCCTCCAGCAGGTCCAGCTGCTCCGGCGTGCGCGCGGTCGCCGCGAACGCCCGCGCCCAGGCCAGCTGGTGGTCGCTGCCCGCCTCGGCCGCGCGCAGATGGGCCAGCGTGGCGTCGGTCCAGCGGGTCAGCAGCGCCTCGCGGGCCGACGGGTCGGCGTACAGGTCGATGGCCAGCTTCACCTGGCGGTGCAGCGACTGCACCACACCGATGTCGGACTCCTTGCCGATGCCGGACAGCACCAGGGAGAGGTAGTCACGGGTGGCCAGTTCGGCGTCCCGCGTCATGTCCCAGGCCGACGCCCAGCACAGCGCGCGCGGCAGCGACTCGGTGAAGTCGCCGAGGTGCTCGGTGACCACCGCGAGCGACCGCTCGTCCAGCCGGACCTTGGCGTACGACAGGTCGTCGTCGTTGAGCAGCACCACGGCCGGGCGGCGCCTGCCGGTCAGCTGCGGGACGGCCGTCAGCTCGCCGTCGACGTCCAGCTCGATCCGGTCGGTGCGCACCAGCTTGCCCGCGTCGGACAGGTCGTACAGGCCGATCGCGATGCGGTGCGGGCGCAGCACCGGCTCGCCCTTGGCGCCGGCGGGCAGCGCCGGGGCCTCCTGGCGCACCGCGAAGGAGGTGATGACACCGTCGGCGTCCGTCTCCACCTCGGGGCGCAGGATGTTGATGCCGGCCGTCTCCAGCCACTTCTTCGACCAGGTCTTCAGGTCCCGGCCGGAGGTCTCCTCCAGGGCGCCCAGCAGGTCCGACAGGCGGGTGTTGCCGAAGGCGTGCCGCTTGAAGTACGCCTGCACGCCCTTGAAGAACTCGTCCTCGCCGACGTACGCCACGAGCTGCTTCAGCACGCTGGCGCCCTTGGCGTAGGTGATGCCGTCGAAGTTGACGAGCACGTCGTCCAGGTCGCGGATGTCCGCCATGATCGGGTGGGTGGACGGCAGCTGGTCCTGCCGGTACGCCCATGTCTTCATGGAGTTGGCGAACGTGGTCCACGAGTGCGGCCAGCGGGAGCCGGGGGCCGCGGCCTGGCAGGCGATCGACGTGTACGTGGCGAACGACTCGTTCAGCCACAGGTCGTTCCACCACTCCATGGTGACCAGGTCGCCGAACCACATGTGGGCCAGCTCGTGCAGGATCGTCTCCGCGCGCACCTCGTACGCCGCGTCGGTCACCTTGGACCGGAAGACGTACTGGTCGCGGATGGTCACCGCGCCCGCGTTCTCCATCGCGCCCGCGTTGAACTCGGGCACGAACAGCTGGTCGTACTTCTCGAACGGGTACGCGTAGTCGAACTTCTCCTGGAACCAGTCGAAGCCCTGCCGGGTGACCTCGAAGATGGCGTCCGCGTCGAGGAACTCGGCGAGCGAGGGCCGGCAGTAGATGCCGAGCGGCACCGACCGGCCGTCCTTCTCGTACACGCTGTGCACGGAGTGGTACGGGCCGGCGATCAGCGCGGTGATGTACGTCGAGATCCGCGGGGTCGGCGCGAAGGACCAGACGTTGTCCTTCGGTTCCGGGGTGGGCGAGTTGGAGATGACGGTCCAGCCCTCGGGCGCCTTCACGGTGAACTTGAAGGTGGCCTTCAGGTCCGGCTGCTCGAAGGAGGCGAAGACGCGGCGGGCGTCCGGCACCTCGAACTGCGTGTACAGGTACGCCTGCTCGTCCACCGGGTCGACGAAGCGGTGCAGGCCCTCGCCGGTGTTGGTGTAGGCGCAGTCCGCGACGACCCGCAGGACGTTGGGGCCCTCAAGCAGGCCCGGCAGCGCGATCCGCGAGTCCTTGAAGACCTCGGCCGGATCGAGCGGATCGCCGTTGAGGACCACCTCGTGGACGGTGGGCGCCACCAGGTCGATGAAGGACTCGGTGCCGCCCCGGGCCACGTCGAAGCGCACCGTGGTCACGGACCGGTAGGTACCCCCACCCTGCGCGCCGGAGAGGTCGAGATCGATCTCGTACGAGTCAACGGTGAGCAGCTCGGCCCGCTGCTGCGCCTCTTCGCGAGTCAGGTTTGTGCCAGGCACGCGGTCATCTCCTCGTTATGTGTCGGTTGCGCCATCCTTCCATGGGAGTGACGGGGAACGCGATGTCCGGTTCCCGCCGGTGCCCGTGGCGCCGGAGGACGTGCTCCGAGGGGAGGACGCACACGCGGAAGGCCGCCCGGGGACGGCCTTCCGCGTGCCGCTGGTCCGCGTCGCGCGCTCAGCTCACCACGATCACCACGACACCGGTGCCGACGAGTCCGTTGTGGAAGCCGTTGCCGAAGAAGTTGTTCCGGAAGCCGCAGCCGTTGCCCCAGCCGCCGCGGTCGAAACAGCCGTGGTGGGTGGAGACCTGCCCCGGCGTGGCCGCCGAGGCCGGGCCCGCCGTGCCGATGGCCGCGCCACCGGCCAGGACGGCGCCGGCCGCGGATGCCGCGAGGAGACGCCTCACGCGTAGTGCTTTCATGGGCCTACCTTCCTTCCACGCCCTCGTGGGGTGGTCCCGGGACGGGGGCGATGGGCTACCGCGGCGCGCACGGGCACGGCGCGGTACAGGTGATGCCGCGGGGGCGAGGGCACGTCCCGTGTGCCCGGCCGGGCCTCGTGACCAGGGCGCTCGCCGACGGCGGGCACACCGCCCGACCGCGGCCCTCCTCCAACACGCTAGCGGCCCCCCGACGGCTCGGCATCTCGGACCCCGGCGCCCGCCCGGCACCGCCCCCCGGCGTCAGCCCGCCGCCCGCCCCGCCTCCGCCTCCGCCAGCGTCCGGGCGAACTCCCGTACCGTCTCCGTCTCCGCGTCCCGGTGCCAGATCAGGGCCAGTTCGGAGTCGGGGACGCCGTCGACGGGGACGTAGGCGATGTCGGTGCGCCGGTGCTGGGCGGCCGTGGGGTGGCACAGCAGCAGGGCGCCGCGGCCGGCGGCGGCCAGGGACAGGGCCTCCTGAAGGGTGGTCGCCGCCGGGCCGGGCAGCGCGCCGGGGGCGCGGGCGGCCCGCCAGTACGGCGGGGCCGGCGCCGCCGCGCCGATCAGCGGTACGGCCGCGAGGTCCGCCGCGCCGACCCGGTCCCGGCCGGCGAACGCGTGCCGGCGGGAGACGGCCAGCGTGTGCCGCTGCCGGGAGAACACCGGCCCGACGACCAGGTCCGGCTCCGCGACCGGCAGCAGCACCACCGCCGCGTCCACCGCTCCCCGCCGCACCGCCCCGAACGGGTCCGCGTACGGGATCTCCACCAGGTCGACCGAACGCGCCGCGTCCTTCGCCTCGAACGCCGTGACCGCCTCCAGCAGTGGCGCGTAGGCCGTCCCCTGGAAACCGAGCCGCAGCGGGCCGGTCCCGCCCCGGGCCACCGCCCGCGCGTCCGCCACCGCCGCGTGCAGCGCCCCGTACGCCGGACGCAGCCGCTCCAGGAAGCGTTCGCCGAGCGGGGTCAGCGCCACCCGGCGGCTGGAGCGGTGCACCAGCCGGGCGCCCACCCGGCGCTCCAGCGCGGCCAGCAGCTGGCTCACCCGGCTCTGCGACACGAACAACCGCTCCCCGGCCCGGCCGAAGTGCAGCTCCTCGGCGAGCACCAGAAAGCACTCCAACTCCCGTAGCTCCAGCCCGGACACGCGACTCCCTCCGCCGATCAATCCCGCTCATGCAAGGGTGAGCGGATCGCCGTTGTTCCCGCGCCGCCCGCGGCAAAGGCTGGAGGGCATGGTCTTCCACCGAACCCCCCACCCCCGCACCCGCGTCAGCCGGCCCGACATCCCGTCAGAGCGCACGGACCGGCCCTGGGCCGCCGTCGGGATGCTCGCCGGCGCCACCTTCGCCGTCGTCACCACCGAGATGCTCCCCGTCGGCCTGCTCACCTCGCTCGGCGCCGGACTGGACGTCTCCGCCGGCACCGCGGGCCTCGCGGTCACCCTGCCCGGACTGGTCGCCGCCGTCGCCGCCCCGCTGCTGCCGGTCGCCGTGCGCCGCGCCGACCGCCGTACGGTGCTGTGCGCGCTGCTGCTCCTGCTGGCCGCCGCCAACCTGCTCACCGCGCTCGCCCCCGCCTTCCCCGTGGTGCTCGTCGCCCGGCTGCTGGTCGGGGTGTGCATGGGCGGGGTGTGGGCTGTGGCCGCCGGGCTCGGCGCGCGGCTGCTGCCCGGGCCGTCGGCCGGCCGGGCCACCGCGCTGGTCTTCAGCGGGATCGCGGTCGCCTCGGTGCTGGGGGTGCCCGCCGGGACCTTCCTCGGCGCGGCGGCGGGCTGGCGCACCGCCTTCGCCGCGATGACCGGCTGCGCGCTGCTGGTGGCGGCCGGGCTGGCCGTCGTCCTGCCGCCGCTGCCCGCCGAGGGCGCCGTCCGCCTCGGCACGTTCCCCCGGCTGCTTCGCGCCGCACGGGTGCGGTGGCTGCTCGTCACCGTCGCCCTGCTGGTCACGGGCCACTTCGCCGCCTACACCTACGTCCGGCCCGTCCTGGAGCGCACCCCGGGCACCGGGCCGGGCCTGGTCGGCACCCTGCTGCTCGGCTACGGACTCGCGGGTGTCGCCGGGAACTTCGCGGGCGGGGCGCTCGCCGCCCGCCGTCCGCGCCGCGCCCTGCGGCTGATCGCCACGGTGCTCGGTGCGGTCGTGGTGCTGCTCGCCCCGGCGGGCCGCTCGGCCGCCGGGTCGGCCGCGCTGCTGCTGGTGTGGGGACTGGCCTACGGCGGGGTGTCCGTGTCCGGGCAGCGGGCCCTCACGGCCGCCGCGCCCGGGGCGCCGGAGGCCGCGTCGGCCCTGTTCGCCGGGGTGTTCAACGCGGCCATCGCGCTCGGCGCGCTGGCCGGCGGACGGCTCGCGGACGGACCCGGAACGACCGCCGTCCTGCTCACGGGCGGTGTGCTCGCCGGGCTGGCGGCCCTCACCCCGGGCCGGGACGAGCAAGGGGCGGCCACGTCACCGTGACCGCCCCGGACCGCGTGGGTGCCGTTACTTCCCCGACAGCTCCGCCGCCACCAGCTCCGCGATCTGCACCGCGTTCAGCGCGGCGCCCTTGCGGAGGTTGTCGTTGGAGATGAACAGCGCCAGACCGTTCTCCACCGTCTCGTCGCGGCGGATACGGCCGACGTACGACGGGTCCTGGCCGGCCGCCTGGAGCGGGGTCGGGATGTCGGACAGGGCCACCCCGGGCGCCTTCGCCAGCAGCTCGGTGGCCCGCTCCGGGCTGAGCGGGCGGGCGAAGCGGGCGTTGACCTGGAGGGAGTGGCCGGAGAAGACCGGCACGCGCACACAGGTGCCGGACACCTTCAGCTCGGGGATCTCCAGGATCTTGCGGGACTCGTTGCGCAGCTTCTGCTCCTCGTCGGTCTCGTTCAGACCGTCGTCGACGATCGAACCCGCCAGCGGGAGCACGTTGAAGGCGATCGTGCGCTTGTAGACCTGCGGCTCGGGGAAGTCGACGGCTCCGCCGTCGTGGGTGAGCTTGTCGGCCTCGGCGGCCACCTTCTGCACCTGGCCGTGCAGTTCGGCCACGCCCGCGAGGCCCGAGCCGGACACCGCCTGGTAGGTGGCGACGACCAGCGCCTCGAGGCCGGCCTCCTCGTGCAGCGGCCGCAGCACGGGCATCGCGGCCATGGTGGTGCAGTTCGGGTTGGCGATGATGCCCTTGGGGCGGTCGGCGATCGCGTGCGGGTTCACCTCGGAGACCACCAGCGGGACCTCGGGGTCCTTGCGCCAGGCCGAGGAGTTGTCGATCACGACGGCGCCCTGGGAGGCGACCTTTTCGGCCAGCGCCTTGGAGGTCGCGCCGCCCGCCGAGAAGAGCACGATGTCCAGGCCGGTGTAGTCCGCGGTCGCCGCGTCCTCCACCGTCACACCGTCCAGCACGGTCCCGGCCGAGCGGGCCGAGGCGAACAGGCGCAGCTGCGTGACAGGGAAGTCGCGCTCCGTGAGGATCCTGCGCATGACCGTGCCCACCTGACCGGTGGCTCCGACGATTCCGACCCTCACGGCGACTCCCTCTTGTGTGTTGCTTGCCTGACCGGGGCGTTTCCATCATGCGGCCCACCCCGGTCCACCTGTCCAATTCTTTGCCCAGCGTGCCCGAGGAATGGGACACGGCCGCCCCGCGGACGGTTCCGCATGTCCGCCCGGCACCCCGTCGGGCTGGAGGAATTCCCTCCGCGAGGGCCCCGCGCCGCAAGCTGTGCCGTCCCGCCCCTGCCCGCGCGGGGCCCGGCCATACGAGGGTGTGACGTACGCCTCTGCGGCCGGCCGCCGACCGTGGAGGCGTACGAGAAGGGGCGGGGGTCGTCACGGACCCCCGCCCCTCACCGCCGGCCGTCACCCCGTTACGGCGTGACCTTGCCGATCTTCACGCTGGCCGTGCCCGCCGTCGTGCCGCGCGCGTTCACCAGCTGGACCCGGCCGAAGAACTCGCGGCCCGCCGGGGCCTCGGCCTCGGCCGTGACCTGGCCGGTGACCGTCGCCGAGGCGCCCGTGGCGAGGTGCACCGGGGCCTGATCGGCGACCGTGACGGAGCCGAGGGCGGAGGAGAAGAACACGTCCCGGTAGTCGTAGTCGGTCGAGCCGGACGGGACGGCGTAGCCCACGACCTCGATCGTGTAGGTGCCGGCGGCCGGGGACGGCACGGAGACCGCTTCCTCCGAGTCGCCGTCGGCGGACTTGCCGACCTCCTTGCCGGCCGCGTCGTACACCGCCAGGTCCAGGTCGGCCGCCGCGTCCGAGACCCGCCCGATGGCGACGTCGAGCGAGGTCGCGCCGGCCGGGACGGTGACCGTGGTGGTCCGCGTCTCGCCCTCCTTGATCGCCGGCCGGGCGGACTCGGCGGAGCCGAGCGGGCCGCCGGTCAGCGTGCCGTCCAGCGGGGCGTACCCGTTGGTCACCTTCCAGGACGCGGCGACCGGGGTCCCCACCTTGGCCTCGGGCACGGTCACGGTCTCCGGGTCGAAGGCCGCGCCGAGGACGGAGACGTCCAGCCGGTAGGGGTTGTCGAGCAGCGGGGAGGTGCGCCGGGACTCGACCTCGATCTCCCAGACGCCGGGCTGCGGGTCGGCGTACGCGCGCACGCCGGGCTTGCAGCCGTTGCCGTCCAGGTAGTTGTGGTAGCAGTACGGCGTGCCGGTGGTGTCGGACGGGACGCCGTAGGGGTGGATGGCGATGAACCTGGTCTGGCTGCCGTCCTTCAGCCCGCCGAGGGCGACCTCCAGGCTCGTGGCGCCCTCGGGCACGGTCAGGAAGTACGACCGGGTGCTGTTGCGCTGCACCGAACCGGACGCGGAGTAGGTGTACTTCACCGGCTCGGCGACGACGACCGTGGTGAGGATCTGCTTGTCGACGCCCTCGGTCCTCGGGTCGTCGACCTCGAGGATCGCGCTCTTGAGGCCCGCGGACCCCGGCGCCGCCTGCACCTTGACCGTCACCGGCCGGTTCAGCGGGAGCCGCACCACGTCGTCACCGACGATCCGGAAGGTGTGCCCGGCGTTGTTCTCGAAGTGCAGCTCGTGCCGGACCGCCTTGTCCGGGCCGGACGTACGGGTGATCGTCACGTCGTACGTCTTCTTCTGGCCCGCCTTCAGGCCGCCCTCGCGGTCGTACAGGCCGGTGCCGTGGCCGGGGGTCTTCAGGGCGTCGTCGATCGCGGTGTCGACCGGCGCCTCGACCGTGTAGTCGTGGGCGGTGGCGCCGTCCTCGATGGCGTCCCAGGCGTCCACGATGTTGATCAGGCCCGCGCCCTCCTCGTACGCCTGGACGCCCTTGATGTGGTCGGCGGTCGAGGTCAGCGCGGTGCGCAGCCGGGCGGGGGTGAGGTCGATGCCCTCGCGCTTCGCGGCCGACAGCAGCAGCGCGGAGGCGCCGGTGGCCTGCGGGGAGGCCATCGAGGTGCCCTGGAGCATCGAGTAGCCGGCCGGGAGGGAGTAGCCCGCCTCGGCGACCGGACCGCCCGGCAGCCAGGTCTGGGTGGTGTTGATCGCGGCGCCGGGCGCGCTCAGGGTCGGGGTGAAGCCGCCGTCCTCACGCGGGCCGCGCGAGGAGAACGGCATCATCGCGTACTTCTTCTCCACCACCGAGCCGTAGTTGGCGGCCCAGGTCTCCTTGGAGATGGTCGCGCCGACCGAGATCACCTTGTCGGCCAGGCCCGGGTCGCCGATGGTGTTGGCGCCCGGCCCGGAGTTGCCGGCGGAGATCACCAGCTGGACGCCGTAGGTGTCGATGAGCCGGGTGTACAGCTCGGCGCGCGCGTTGTTGCCGTCGTTGAGCGCGGGCAGTCCGCCGATCGACATGTTGACGATGTCGACACCGCGCTTGGTCACCAGGTCGATCATGCCCTCGGTGAGGGCGACGTTGGTGCAGCCGCCGGTCCAGGTGCAGGCACGCGAGGACACGATCTTCGCGCCGGGGGCCGCGCCGTTCATCTTCCCGCCGAACAGGCCGTGGGCGGCGGTGATGCCGGCGACATGGGTGCCGTGCTCGGACTCGATGACCCCGATGTTGACGTAGTCGGCCTTGGCGCCGGAGGCGTTGTAGACGACGTCCTTGCGGGTCTCCACCACGAACGGGACGCGTTCGGCGACGTCGGTCGCCGGGTCGTCGGTGCCGAAGTGGCCGACCTGGAAGCCGTCCTTGTACGGCCTCATCGCCGGGTCGTCGGTGAAGTCCAGGTTGTCGTTCGTGTCGACGCGGACCGTGCCGGCCGCCGGGTCGTACAGCACGCCCCAGGCGTCGGTGGTGTCGCCGTCCCGGTTGAGGTCGCCCTTCTCGTCACCGCCGGCGGTGGCGGACTCGTACATGTAGTTGAACTTGTACGAGCCCTCGGGCGCCGTGAACTTCTCGGCGCCCTGCGCGGTGGTGACGGAGAAGGCCGGGCCGGTGACGCCGGTGGTCATCCGCCGCCAGGTGCCGTCGCCGTCGGTCACCGGGTCGGTCGCGGTCACCCAGTCGACGATCTTCCGCTCGCCGGTGGTGGTGGTGCGCAGCGCCGGGTGGCCGAGGTCGACGCCGGAGTCGAGGATGCCGATGGTGACGCCGCGTCCGTCCGCCTTCGGGTGGTCCCGGACGAACTCGACGGCACCGGTCTCGAAGGAGGGGTTGTACGGGTTCTCCGCCGGGGTGTTGCGGCCCGGCGCGGGGTAGGCGGCCTTGCCGGAGGGGGACTTGGCGCCCGTGGGCACCGGGTCGTCCAGCGGGATCTCCTGCTTGAGGTCGATGGCCCGCACGGAGGACAGCTTCACGGCGGCGTCGATGGCCGAGTCCGCGCGGCTCGTGGGGACGGTGGCCCGGACATAGCCGAGCTTGTCGTCGGTCCGGCCCACCAGGCCGCCGTCGACCGCGTCCAGCTCCCCGGCGACCTGCTCCGTCTTCCCGGGCGAGGTCGCGATCATCAGGGTGACGCTCTTGTCGCCGTCGGCCTTGGCCTCGGCGAGCAGGGCGGCGTCGTCCGAACCCAGCTTGTCGTGGGCGGACTTGACGCCGGGATCGGCGGCCGGGGCGGGGGACGGCTCCGCGGCGAGGGCCATCGGCACCGGTCCGGCCGCGGAGAGGGCGGCCACCACGCCCACGGCCGCGGCTATGCGGGCCAGGCGTCTCGGGCCGGATATGGGATCACGCTCGGGGGCGGTGTGGTTCATCGGCATCCCTCAGGTCAAGGAACGAGCGGACGGGAGCGCTCAGCCTGACCGAAAGGGCGTCATTTTGGGGACCGTTGACGCAATCGAAATGAACGTATGGGGAAAACCCGCGATGCGAAACGGGCGTGTTCCGACGGTATGGGGCGGAATCCGTCCCTTGCGTACGGGGTGACCTGACCGCTGCCGGGATTTTCGCTCGCCCGTGCCCGCCGCACGCAATAACGTCCGGGCATGCGACGGAACCTGAGGGTGGCGGCCTACGCCGTGTGCGTCCGCGACGGACACCTCCTGCTCGCCCGGTCACCCACGCCCGGCGGCACCCCCGAGTGGGTGCTGCCCGGCGGTGGCATGGAGCACGGCGAGGACCCGTACGACACCGTCCGCCGCGAGGTCACCGAGGAGACCGGCTACCGCATCGAGGTGACCGGCCTGCTCGGCGTCCACACCCGCCGGTTCGTCGGGGACCCGCGCGTCGGCCGCCGCAGGGACCACCAGTCCCTGCGGATCTTCTACGCGGGCGAGGTCACCGGCGGGGAGCTCCGCCCCGAGGTCGGCGGCTCCACCGACTTCGCCGCCTGGCACGACCTGGCCGCCGTACCCGGTCTGGTCCGGGTGCCGATGGTCGACATCGGGCTGCGGCTGTGGCGCGAGCGCCCGCCGCACGGACGGCTCACGGACGGGCCGGACGTATCACCGTAGGGCGCGCGGCGAGCCGGCCCGGTCTGGAAGTCATCCGAACGGCTTACGGATCGGCAACCCGCGCGGGCCGGCCCAGGTTCCTTCCCCCGACCGCTCCGCACCCACAGGCAGGGGAAGACATGCGCGTACGCACGGCTGTGGCGGGCACCGCCGTCCTGCTCCTCTCGGCGGCCCTCGCGGGCCCGGCCCTGGCGGCCGGTCCCGCGCCCGGTGCGCACACCGCGACCCGCGCGGCCGTCCGGGCCGCCGTCGCGGCCGGGGTGCCCGGCGCCACCGCCACCGTGCGGGACGCCCACGGCACCTGGTCCACGGCGGCCGGCGTGGGCGACCTGCGCACCGGCCGGCCGCGCTCGGCCCACGACCGCTACCGCGTCGCCAGCATCACCAAGACCTTCGTCGCCACCGTCCTGCTCCAGCTGGCGGCGGAGGACCGGCTCTCCCTGGACGACCCGGTGGACACCTGGCTGCCGGGCCTGGTCCGCGGCCACGGCCACGACGGCCGCCGGATCAGTCTGCGGCGGCTGCTCAACCACACCAGCGGCATCCGCGACTACCTCACCGACGACGGCTTCCGGCGCGACCACTTCACCAAGGACGGCTTCTTCCGGCACCGCTACGACACCCTCGCCCCCCGGGACCTGGTGGCCGTGGCGATGCGGCACGCGCCCGCCTTCGCGCCGGGCGCCTCCTGGGGGTACTCCAACACCAACTACGTCCTGGCCGGACTGGTGATCGAGCGGGTGACGGGCCGCCCGTACGCCACCGAGGTCACCCGCCGGATCATCACCCCGCTGCGCCTGACGGCCACCTCCCTGCCCGGCACCCGGACCGGTGTCCCGCGCCCGAGCGGCAGGGCGTACTCGACGTTCGGCGTCCCCGGCGGCCCCGCCCACGACGTCACGGCCCTCAACCCCTCCCTGGCCCACGCCGCCGGCGAGATGATCTCCGACTCCGCCGACCTCACCCGCTTCTACGGCGCCCTGCTCGGCGGCCGGCTGCTGCCGCCCCGCCGGCTCAGGGAGATGAAGGCCACCGTGCCCGTCAAGGCGGCCCCCGGCGTCCGGTACGGCCTCGGACTCACCGACACCCGGCTGGCCTGCGGAACCCACGTCTGGGGCCACAGCGGCGAGATCCCGGGCTCGGTGTCCGAGGCGGCGGCGTCGGCGGACGGCCGGCACACCCTGGCCGTCAACTTCGACGGCGACTGGGCCGGGGACACCACGGCCGTGGCCGAGAAGGAGTTCTGTCAGCCGGAGACACGGGTGAGCGCCGGCAGGTAGCCGAGCGACTGGCCCGGCGCCGTGGGGTGGTAGGACTCGGTGATCGCCAGGATGTCCACGCTGTGCAGCCAGGGGCGGGAGGAGCAGATCTCGTGCCCGGCGAAGGCGGCGGTGACATCGGCGAAGGTGAACCCGTGGGCGGCGGCGCGCCCCGCGATCACCCCGTTGAGATGGTCCACGGCGTCGTTCAGGGCCGCGCGCTCGCCGTCCTGCAGGCCGAGCGCGCAGGAGCCCCTGAGGTGGTACAGGCGCGGGTAGCCCAGCACCACGACCCGGGCGGCGGGCGCCCGGTCCCGGATGGCCGTGTAGAGACGGTCGAGGCGGTCCGTCAGCGACCCGTCCATGGTGTCGACGGCCCGGGACACGGCGGTGTGGCAGCGGTCCGGACCCCCGATCGCGCACATCGCCATGGTCCCGGCGAAGCCCGAGTCGTGGCCGCCCACGGTGAGGGTGACCAGCGAGGTGCGCGGGCTGAGATGGCCGAGCTGCTCGGTCAGCACCTCCTCGGTGCCGGCGCCGTTGCACGCGGCGAAGCTGAACGTCGCCGGCGCGTGGGCCTCGGCCCACAGCACGGGATAGGCCCGGCTGCTGCGCTTGCACTCCTTGCCGGAGGCCAGATAGTCACCGGCGCCCACGCCGGAGGAGTAGGAGTCGCCGAGGGCCACATAGCCGCCGGCCGGGATGCGGGGCGGCACCTGGGCGGTCGCGGGACCGGCGAACGCGCAGGCCGCCGCGAGGAGCAGGGAGCAGGCGCCCGCCGCTGTTCGGGTCTGTCTCATGACTCTCCTGTACCGGGGCCCGCCCCGCCCCGCCCGCCGCGCTGGTCCGCCCGGGTGAGCCCTCACCCGGGCGGACCAGCACAACTGGCCGGCCGGGCGCGCGCGGGGCAGCACCAGGCCGGCGACCACGGGGCGACGCCACGCCGGTGGCTACCGGGGCCGCACCACGACGTACGCGGCCGGCTCGCGGTCGACGGAGGCCATCAGCGCCGTCCGCACCACCGTCGCCTGCTGCTCCGGGCAGTCCCGGAGCTTGCGCGGCGTGATGTACACGACCGTGATGCCGAGGCGCTCCAGGTGCTCGCGCTTGCCGGCGTACCGGGACCACACCGCCTCGTCGTCCTGCCGGGGCACCCGGGTGTCCAGCTCGACCGCCACCGCGTGGTCCGGCCAGTAGGCGTCCAGGCCGCCCAGGTGCGGGCCGCCGGGCAGGCGCAGATCGACGTTCCACACCGGGTCGGGCAGACCGTACTCGCGGACCATCCGGTACAGGCGGTCCTCGGCCGCCGGGCGGCCCTCCGCGAACACCGCGTCCACCGCGTCCGCCACGTGCGGCCGGTGCAGCAGCCGCGCCCGGGCCAGCTCCCGCAGCAGGGCGGCCGGTTCGCAGTGGCCGCCGCGCACCGCCTCGGTCAGCAGCCGCCGCACCGTCTCGGTGTCCGTCGGCTCCGCCACCGCGTCCGCCAGCGCCCGCGCCACCGGTGCCACCGGCAGCCCCGCCACCCGCTGCGGCTCGGGCGGCTCGGTGGTGCGCAGGATGCGCACATAGCCGGTGGAGCGCGGCCGGCGCTGCCGGGACACCAGGACGTCCACCCGGTTCAGCGCGTCGGGCGGCGGGGTGGCCGAGAAGCCGTGCAGGGCCAGCGCCGCCGGCCCGGTGAGCACCGCGTCCGGGTACTGCGGCCGGTGCGGGCCCTGGGCCGTCGGCTGGGCCGGCACACCCTGCCGCGCCGCACGGGCCGCGTACAGCAGGGCCCCGTGCAACCGCTCCTCGCCGGTGGGCGGGCCGGAGTGCAGCAAAATCACCCGCGGCAGCAGCTCCCGCCAGGGGCCGTCGGGGCCGCACCGCTCGGCCAGCTCGGCCGGGGACACACCGTGGGCGCGCAGCTGGGCCGCCGTCAGGACCCGGCGGTGGACGTCGGCGAGGTGGCGCAGCGGGCGGGGGGAGAGGGGGGTGTCGTGCGTCATGGCCTCGGGATTCCCGCGACACGTCGGGCCCGTAACCGCTGTTACACATTCGTCGAAGAATGCGGACAAGACGGTACTAAAGGTCAGGTGTTCGGATGCCGAGAGGACAGCGAAAACCCCTGGTCCGATCGGGTGCGGACCAGGGGTTACGGTTCTGTTCGCCCGGATTTCGTAACGGTCACCGGCCGGGCGGGATCAGGCCATGGCTCAGCGGCCGGCCGCCGCGTCACACGCCTGCGCGCGCAGCGCCCGCGCCAGGTCGTCCCGCGCCTCCAGCACCAGCCGCCGCAGCGCCGGCGCCGCGTCCTCGTGCGCCGCGAGCCACGCGTCCGTCGCCTCCAGCGTCTCCGGCCGGTCCTGCAACGCCGGGAACAGACCCCGCACCACATCCATGCCGATCTGGATCGACCGCTCCCGCCACACCCGCTCGATCGCCGCGAAGTACAGCTGCGCGTACGGCGCGGTCAGCTCCCGCTGCGAAGGCTGGGCGAACCCCGCGATCGTCGCCTCCACCAGCGCGTTCGACAGCGCGTCCGACTCCACCACCTGCGCCCACGCCTGCGCCTTCACCGCCGCCTGCGGCCGCGCGGCGAGACAGCGCACCTGGTGCCGCTTGCCGGACGCCGTGTCGTCCCGGGCCAGCTCCGCCGCCAGCACCGACTCGTCGGCCGCCCCGTGCGCCGCCAGCGGCTCCAGGAACACCCAGCGCAGCTCCTGGTCCACCTCCAGCCCCTCGACCTCGGTGGTGCCGTCCAGCAGATCCCGCAGCAGCCTCAGATCCGGCTCCGAGGAGGCCACCGCGGCGAAGAAGCGCGCCCAGGCCAGCTGGTGCTCACTGCCCGGCGCCGCCGACCGCAGCTCCCGCAGCGCCCCCTCGGCCAGCAGCTCCCCGCCGGTCTCCCGCCACGCGGGCGCCGCGTAGTGCGTCAGCGCCGAGTTCGCCCAGGCGTGCAGCATCTGCACCACCCCGATGTCCGACTCACCGCCCGCGAACCGCAGCACCAGGGAGATGAACTCCCGCGCCGGCAGCAGCCCGTCCCGGGTCATGTTCCACAGCGCCGACCAGCACAGGGCGCGCGCCAGCGGATCCGTGAGCCCGCCCAGGTCCGTGCGCAGCGTCTCCAGCGACGTCGCGTCGAACCGCGTCTTGCAGTAGGTCAGGTCCTCGTCGTTGACCAGCACCAGCTCCGGCGCCTGGAGCCCCGCCAGCTCCGCCACCACCGTGCGCGGCTCGTGCACGTCCGTCTCCGCGCGCGCGTACCGCTCGAGCGTGCCCTCGGGCGTACGCCGGTACAGGCCCACCACGATCCGGTGCGGCCGCAGCTCCGGGTACGACTCCGGGGCCTCCTGCACGACGGCCAGCTCGGCGACCCGGCCGCCCGTGGTGTCCAGCAGCACCTGCGGGGTCAGCGCGTTCACGCCCGCCGTCTGCAGCCACGACCGCGCCCACGCGCTCATGTCCCGGCCGCTCGTCTCGCCCAGCACCGACAGCAGGTCGCCCAGACGCGTGTTGCCGTACGCGTGCCGCTTGAAGTAGCGCCGGGCACCCTCCAGGAACGCGTCCTGGCCGACGTACGCCACCAGCTGCTTGAGCACCGAGGCGCCCTTGGCGTAGGTGATGCCGTCGAAGTTCAGCTTGGCGTCCTGCAGGTCACGGATGTCCGCCGTGATCGGATGCGTCGAGGGCAACTGGTCCGCGCGGTACGCCCACGCCTTGCGCCGGTTGGCGAAGGTGATCCAGGCGTCCTTGAAACGGGTCGCGCCGACGCTCGCGAACGTGCCCATGAAGTCCGCGAAGGACTCCTTCAGCCACAGGTCGTCCCACCACTCCATGGTGACCAGGTCGCCGAACCACATGTGCGCCATCTCGTGCAGGATGACGTTGGCCCGCGCCTCGTACGACGCCTGCGTCACCTTCCCGCGGAAGACGTACTCCTCCCGGAACGTCACCATGCCCGGGTTCTCCATCGCGCCCAGGTTGTACTCCGGCACGAACGCCTGGTCGTACTTCCCGAACGGGTACGGGTAGTCGAAGTGCTCGTGGAAGAAGTCCAGGCCCTGCTTGGTGACCAGGAAGATGTCGTCGGCGTCGAAGTACGGGGCGAGCGTCCTGCGGCACATCGCGCCCAGCGGGATCTCCAGCTTCGTGCCGTCCTCGAGGGTGCGGCTGTAGGAGTCCGTCACGTAGTGGTACGGGCCCGCCACCACACACGTGATGTACGTCGAGATCGGCTTCGTCTCCGCGAACCGCCACACCCCGTCCACGAGTTCACCGGCGCCGTTGCCCCACACCGTCCAGCCCTCCGGCGCCCGCACCTCGAACCGGTACGGCGCCTTCAGGTCCGGCTGCTCGAAGTTCGCGAACACCCGGCGGGCGTCGGCCGGTTCGTACTGCGTGTACAGATACACCTCGCCGTCCTCCGGGTCGACGAAGCGGTGCAGGCCCTCACCGGTGCGCGAGTACGCGCACTGCGCGTCCACCACCAGCTCGTTCTCCGCCGCCAGATCCTCCAGCGCGATCCGCGAGCCGTCGAAGACCTCGCCCGGGTCCAGGTCCCGGCCGTTGAGCGAGACGGAGGTGACCCGCGGGGCCAGCAGATCGGCGAAGCTGGACGCGCCCGGCTCGTTGCACCGGAACCGCACGGTGGTCACCGAACGGAACGTGCGCGGCTCGCCGTCCCCGTCCCCGTCCCCGACGGCGGACCGCAGGTCCAGGAACACCTCGTAGCCGTCGACGGACAGCAGGGCGGCCCGCTCCCGGGCCTCGTCGCGGGAAAGATTCTCACCGGGCACGTACGGCACTCCTTCGTGATCGCGCGGAGAACGGCTGAGTCAGGACCGATCCTGTCACGTGCTCCTGACGGCGGACAGCGGGGAATGCGGGTGGCGCCCGTCTCGTTGACGCGGGAAACCACGTTTCGCCAAGGAGCGCCATGTCCGAGACCGCCACCTCGTCCGGCAAGACCCCCGTCGACTTCTGGTTCGACCCGCTGTGCCCGTGGGCCTGGATGACCTCCCGCTGGGTGCTGGAGGTGGAGAAGCTCCGCGACATCGAGGTCCGCTGGCACGTCATGAGCCTGGCGGTCCTCAACGAGGACAAGCTCGACGAGCTGCCCGCCGAATACCGCGAGCTGCTGACCACCAAGGCGTGGCCGGCCGTCCGCGTGGTCACCGCGGCCTGGCAGAAGCACGGCGAGGACGTCGTCGGCCCGCTCTACACCGCCCTCGGCACCCGCATCCACAACAACGACGAGGGCGTGACCCTGGAGGCCATCGCGGGCGCGCTCGCCGACGTCGGCCTGCCCGCCGAGCTGATCGAGTACGCCGGCCAGGACGACTTCGAGTTCGAGGCCGAGCTGCGCGCCTCCCACAAGGAGGGCATCGAGAAGGTCGGCCAGGAGGTCGGCACCCCGGTCATCGCCCTGCCCGGCCCGGACGGCGAGCAGATCGCCTTCTTCGGCCCCGTCGTCACTCCCGCCCCCAAGGGCGAGCAGGCGGCCCGCCTGTGGGACGGCACGGTGGCGGTGGCCTCGGTACCGGGCTTCTACGAGATCAAGCGGACCAGGACCAAGGGCCCGGACTTCAGCAACCTGTAACCGTCTCCGTGCAAGGGAAGACCCCCGTGAGTCACGTCCTCACGGGGGTCTTCTTTCTTCCGCCTGCCGTCGTGAAGGGTGAGAAGACGATCACGAGGCAGGACGACCGGGGCGCCCGGAGGGTCAGGGCGCCAGCAGCAGCACGTCGGCGCGGGACTTGGCGGCCTCGTAGCGCCTGGCCACGTCCTGCCAGTTCACCACCTGCCACATGGCCTCGATGAAGTCCACCTTCTGGTTCTTGTACTGGAGGTAGAAGGCGTGCTCCCAGGCGTCGAACACCAGGATCGGGGTGGAGCCCTGGCCGACGTTGCCCTGGTGGTCGTAGACCTGCTCCACGACCAGGCGCCCGCTCAGCGGCTCGTAGGCGAGCACGCCCCAGCCCGAGCCCTGGGTGGTGGCCGCGGCCTTGGACAGCTGGGTCTTGAAGCCGGCGAAGGAGCCGAAGGACTCCTTGATGGCCTCGGCCAGCTCGCCGACGCCGTCCTGCGCCAGCGGCTCGCCGCCGCCGTCCTTCGGGCCGGTCATGTTCTGCCAGTAGATCGAGTGCAGGATGTGCCCGGAGAGGTGGAAGGCCAGGTTCTTCTCCAGGCCGTTGATCGAGCCCCACGTCTCCTTGTCCCGCGCCTCGGCCAGCTGCTCCAGGGTGTCGTTGGCGCCCTTCACATAGGCCGCGTGGTGCTTGTCGTGGTGCAGCTCGATGATCTCCGGGCTGATGACGGGGGCGAGCGCGGAGTAGTCGTAGGGCAGGTCGGGCAGCGTGTAGACGGGCATGGGTGTTCCCCTCCGGAACCTTATTGCAAGTCTCTTGCAACTACACGCTAGCAACAAGTGGATCAGAGCAACAGAAAGGCCCCCACGTGTGTTTCGTGGGGGCCTGTCGCGCGTGCGGCGCGGGGCGGGGCGCTCAGCCCTTGGCGCGCAGCCGCTGCCAGCCGTAGCCGACCGCGGCCAGGAACAGGGCCATGCCGCCCGAGGAGTACAGCTGGGTCCGGGTGTCCGGCTCGCGCCACATCAGCACGAAGATCGCGGCCATGCCGGCCAGCGCCACCCAGGTCAGCCACGGGAACGCCCACATGCGCACGACCAGCCGCTCGGGGGCCTCGCGCTCGATGCGGCGGCGCAGCAGCAGCTGGGAGACCGCGATGAAGATCCAGACGATCAGGATGACCGCGCCGATCATGTTCAGCAGCCACTTGAAGATGTCGTCCGGCCGCCAGTAGCTGAGCAGCACGCACACGAAGCCCAGCACGGAGGAGGTGACCACCGCGATCCGGGGCACCCCGCCGGACAGCCGCGCCAGCACCTTCGGGCCCTGGCCGCGCTCGACCAGCGAGAAGGCGATGCGCGAGGCGCCGTAGATGTTGGCGTTCATGGCGGACAGGAGGGCGACGAGGATGACCACCTGCATCAGCTGTCCCGCCCCGGGGATGCCGAGGTGTTCGAGTGTGGCGACGTACGGCCCCTTGTTCTGGTCAGCGATGTCCTTCGAGTCCCACGGAACCAGGGTGACGACGACCGCCATCGAGCCGACGTAGAAGACGGCGACACGGAGCATCGCGGTCCGTACGGCGCGTGCCACGCCCCGCACCGGGTCGGAGGACTCGGCCGCCGCGATGGTGACCGTCTCCAGGCCGCCGTAGGCGAAGACCGAGGCCAGCAGGCCGATCACCAGGCCGTCGCCGCCGTTCGGCATGAAGTCGGTGAGGTTCGAGGCGCCGGGCGCGTCCGTGCCGGGCAGTACGCCGGCGATGGCCAGCACGCCCAGGATCAGGAACAGGCTGATCGCGCCGACCTTCAGTGCGGCGAACCAGAACTCGAACTCGCCGAAGTTCTTCACGGCGGCCAGGTTCGTGCCGCAGAACACCACCATGAACAGGAGCACCCACATCCACTGCGGGGTGCCCGGCAGCCAGCCCTGGACGATCTTCGCGGCGCCGATGCCCTCCAGGCCGACCGCCGTACACAGCAGCACCCAGAACGACCAGCCCGACGCGAAGCCCGCCCACGGGCCGATCGCGCGCTCGGCGTGCGCGGAGAAGGAGCCCGACGACGGATAGGCGGCCGACATCTCGCCGAGCATCCGCATCACCAGCATCACCAGCACCCCGGAGAGGGCGTAGGCGACCACGATGGACGGACCGGCGACGGCGATGCCCGCGCCGGAGCCGACGAAGAGACCCGCGCCGATCACCCCGCCCAGGGCGATCATCGAAAGATGGCGCTGTTTGAGGCCGTGGGAGAGGGAGCCGTCCGCCTGCTGCGGCGTCGTCTCCGTGGTCGTGCTGTTGGGCATGGGTGCTGCTCTCCCCCGTGCAATGGGCGGGCAAAAACCCCGCCAGTCTCCGCGTCCCGTCCGCTCAGGCGAAGGGGCTGACCACTATCCGGACACCTCTGGTGCGCAGGGTTAATCTACGGTTACGCCGTCGAACGTGACCAGAGGTCGTACGCGACTCGCAATTCCTTTGGTGGGATTCCACAGTTGGGGCATCCGTCTGGTCCGCGCGGAACACGTGAGGGAAACGTCTCCGCCTCAGTGATCAGTCTCACGCCCCGGCCGGTGTAATCCGCATCCTTTGTCCGGAGCCCACCAAGTCGCCGTTCCGGCCTTTGTCGGGCGCTGACGGTGATCGTGACGAGTGCCCCGGTATAGCGTCACGGTGTCCCGACGTGTCCACACCATCCCGTGGAGTCCCCATGGCCACCGCCACCGCCACCACCCGACCCGGCGCAGTCCTCGCCGACCTGCTCCCGGCCTCCCGCGTCCGCGACGCCGCCCTCGTGGTCGGCGGCGCCGCGCTCACCGGCCTCGCGGCCCAGCTGTCGGTGCCCGTGCCCGGCTCCCCGGTGCCGGTGACCGGCCAGACCTTCGCCGCGCTGCTCGTGGGCACCGCCCTCGGCACCCGCCGCGGCTTCCTCTCCCTCGCCCTGTACGCGGTCGCCGGTCTGGCGGGCGTGCCGTGGTTCGCGGGCGGCGAGGCCGGCACCGGTCTCGTCTCCTTCGGCTACGTCCTCGGCATGCTGCTGGCCGCCGCCGTCGTCGGCGCCCTGGCCCGGCGCGGCGCCGACCGCTCGCCGCTGCGCATGGCCGGCGCGATGGTCCTCGGCGAGGCCGTCATCTACGCCGTCGGCGTGCCGTACCTGGCCCTGGCGGCCCACCTGTCCGCGTCCGAGGCGATCGCGGCCGGCCTCACCCCGTTCCTGATCGGGGACGCCCTCAAGGCCGCCCTGGCGATGGGCGCCCTGCCCGCCGCCTGGAAGGCGCTCGGCAAGCGCTAGAAGCGGGCATGAAAGAGGCTCGCAGGACCGGGATCACTCCCCGGCCCTGCGAGCCTCTTCCTTTTGTCTTCGTACGACTTGCTCAGCCGACGGACACCTTGTCGGCCGGGGACTCGGCCGCGGGCGCCGGGCGGCCCGCCGCCAGCCGCTGCCTGACCACCGCGATCACCAGCACGATCGCCGCGACCAGCAGCGACAGCAGCACCGTCTGGCGGCCGTCGTGCTCGGTGTCGAAGAGCATGTAGACCAGCACGCCCACGATCAGCGTCGCCGTCGCCCAGGTCAGATACGGGTACAGCCACATCCGTACGACCAGCTTCTCCGGTGCCTCGCGCTGGATGATCTTCCGCATCCGCAGCTGCGAGAAGCAGATCACCAGCCACACGAACAGCGCGACCGCGCCGGAGGAGTTGACCAGGAAGAGGAAGATCTTGTCCGGGGAGAGGTAGTTGAAGAAGACGGCGACGAAGCCGAACACGACCGAGGCGAGGATCGCGGTCATCGGCACGCCCCGGCTGTTGACCCGGGCGAACGCCTTCGGCGCGTCGCCGCGCTCGCCGAGCGAGAAGGCCATCCGGGAGGCCGTGTACAGGCCGGAGTTCAGACAGGACAGCACCGACGTCAGCACGATGACGTTCATGATCTGACCGGCGTGGTCGATGCCGAGCGAGTTCAGCGCGGCGACGTAGGAGCCGTCCTTGGCGATGGACGGGTCGTCCCACGGCAGCAGCGAGACCACGACCAGGATCGAGCCCAGGTAGAAGACGCCGATCCGCCAGATGATGCTGTTGGTGGACTTGGTGACCGCGCGCTGCGGGTCCTCGGACTCGCCGGCCGCCAGGGTGGCGATCTCGCTGCCCATGAAGGAGAACACGACCAGCAGCACACCGGTGAGGATCGCACCCGGACCGTGCGGCAGGAAGCCGCCGTGCGAGGTGAGGTTGCCGAAGGACGCCTTGTCGGCGTCGACGCCCGGCAGCACGCCGAACACGGCGAGCAGGCCGATGACGACGAACGCGCCGATCGCGACGACCTTGATCCCGGCGAACCAGAACTCGAATTCACCGTAGGAGCCGACGGAGACGAGGTTGGTCGCGGTCAGCACGACCATCACGATGAGTGCCCAGCCCCATTGCGGGACGGCCGGGACCCAGCCTTCGAGGATCTTCGCGCCGGCGGTCGCCTCGACCGCGAGGACGACGACCCAGAAGAACCAGTACAGCCAGCCGATGGAGAATCCGGCCCAGCGGCCGAGCGCGCGGTCGGCGTGCGCGGAGAAGGAGCCGGACGTCGGATTGGCGGCGGACATCTCGCCGAGCATCCGCATCACGAGGACGACGAGGGTGCCGACGAGGGCGTACGACAGGAGGATGCCGGGTCCCGCGGTGGCGATACCCGAGCTGGAACCGACGAAGAGACCGGCTCCGATGACGCCACCGATCGCGATCATCGACAGGTGGCGGTTCTTGAGTCCTGCTTGGAGGCCCGAACCAGGGGTCATGGACGGATTTCCTTTGCGCCAGGTGGAGCTGCTCGTACGAGCGGTGTACGAGTCGGTCCAGTGAATCCGAGGCCAACGGAATGGGGAACCTCCGAATCCGTATCGTTACCTCTGGTTCCCTTGAGGATCTATGGCATGTCTCACAGGAATTCGGGATGGCCGACCGCCGGCACCCTGGGGCTGCTGCCCCGGTGGGGGCGTGTCACACTCGTTGCATGCGCGTGTATCTCGGCTCCGACCATGCGGGCTACGAACTGAAGAACCACCTCGTCGAGTGGCTGAAGGCGGCCGGGCACGAGCCCGTCGACTGCGGGCCGCACATCTACGACGCCCAGGACGACTACCCGCCCTTCTGCCTGCGTGCCGCGGAGCGGACGGCCGCGGACGCCGACGCCCTCGGCATCGTGATCGGCGGCTCCGGCAACGGTGAGCAGATCGCCGCGAACAAGGTGAAGGGCGTGCGCGCGGCGCTGGCCTGGAGCGAGGAGACGGCGGCGCTCGGGCGGCAGCACAACAACGCCAACGTGGTGGCCGTGGGTGCGCGCATGCACAGCACCGAGGAGGCCACCAAGTTCGTCGAGGTCTTCCTGAACACGCCGTTCTCCGGTGACGAGCGGCATGTCCGGCGCATCGAGATGCTCGCGGACTACGAGACGACGGGCACCCTCCCCCCGATCCCGGCCCACCACCCCCAGCCGTAACCCCACGGCGGCCGCTCCCGGCCGACCGCGCGGGCACCGAGCACGCGGGGGCTGACCGGCTGGTCCGCTGGTGCCGTGCACGACTGTGCGCGGACTGGCTGTTCCGGGTCCGGTTGTTCCCGGTCCGGTGTTCCGGGGTTGGTTGGTGTCGGGCTCGGCCGTGCCTTGGCCGAGCCGGCCGCGGCACGGTGGCCGCATCCTCGCTCTTGGGGCTCCGCCCCGGCTCCCGGTTCGCCCGCTCACCGGGCGCGGTGGGCCGGAAGCCCGGGGCTCGGGGGGAGTGTGCCCGGCACCGCGGCTCGTCCGCCGTCGGTTCGGGCCGGTCGGGAGGTGTGCCCCGGGTGGAACCATCCGCCCACCTGTCCGTTCGATTCGGCCGGCCGAGAGGCCCGGTCCCGGGCGTCGGCATCGAGGCCCCCGGGCCGTGGCAAGGTTCATGCCCAGGGCATCCCGCGTCCAGGGGACCCCAATACCCTTGTCCAAGGCGCCGCAAGGCTCTGCGCCCAAGGCACCCGCCCGGGGCGGCGTCGGACGCTAGCCTCTCGATCTACCGAGTCGGGTGGGTGGGCGAAGAACGCAGGAAAGGACACCCCGCCTTGCCGGAAGGGCACACCATTCATCGGCTGGCCCAGGACTACGCCGGGCGCTTCCTGGGAACGGCGCCCCGCGTCACCAGCCCCCAGGGCAAGTTCTCCGACGCCGCCGCCCTGCTGGACCGTAGCGAGCTGACCGCCACCGAGGCCCACGGCAAGCACCTCTTCCTCGGGTTCCGGGACACCGACTGGGTCCACATCCACCTCGGCCTCTTCGGCAAGATCGGCTTCGGCGACGCCCCCGCGCCCCCGCCCACGGACACCGTCCGGCTCCGCCTGGCGAACGCCACGTCGTACGTGGACCTGCGCGGCCCCACCACCTGCGCCCTGATCACGGACGCCGAGAAGCGGCAGATCCACGACCGGCTCGGCCCCGACCCGCTGCGCGCGGACGCCGACCCGGCCGCCGCGTACCGCAGGATCTCCCGCAGCCGTACGACGATCGCCGCCCTGCTCATGGACCAGAAGATCGTGGCCGGCGTCGGCAACGTCTACCGCGCCGAGGTGCTGTTCCGGCACGGCATCGACCCCTACCGGCCCGGCCGCGACATCACCCCGGCCGAGTGGGACGCGATCTGGACCGACCTGGCCGATCTGATGCGCGAGGGCGTGCGGAACAACCGGATCGACACCGTCCGCCCCGAGCACACCCCGGAGGCGATGGGCCGCCCGCCCCGCGTGGACGACCACGGCGGCGAGGTGTACGTCTACCGCCGCGCGAACATGCCCTGCCACATCTGCGGCGGCGAGATCCGTACCGCCGGTCTCGCCGCCCGCAACCTCTTCTGGTGCCCCACCTGCCAGCGGGCGTGAGCGACGGCTAGAAACCGTGCGGCAGCCACGGGGCGAGCGGTGAGCCGAACGCCACCGACGCCTCCGTCAGCGCTCCCGGCCGCAGCTCCCGTACCCGCCCGGTCGCCGCGAGCGACAGCAGGGACACCCCGCCGAGGTACGCCGAGCCCAGTTCCCGTACGGACAGGGCGAGTTCCGCCGCGTCGGCCGTACGCTCGCACGACGCGCCCTTCGCGTCACCCGTCAGCCGCCAACGCCCGGCGTTCCAGGGGCAGAAGGCGTCCTCCACCTCGAACACGACGTCCACCGGCGCCTGGTACGTGCGCGCCGACAGCGCCGCGCCGACGTCCACCAGCCGGACGTAGGCGTCGTCCCGCAGCCGCGGGTCGCAGCGGCGGATGTCGGAGACCAGGTACCGCAGGGCGTCGTCCACCGGCCGCGACGGCACCGACAACGTCGTCATCAGGTCGATGCCGAACAGGAACCGCCAGAGCGCGGCCTCGGTCGCCGGATCCAGCCCGGCCAGGTCCTTCAGCCGTACCGTGCCGGCGGGGGCACCGCCGGCGTCCCAGGAACCCTTGGTGTGGTAGCGGGCGTACCCGGTGATCTCGCCGTCCCGTTCGGCGACCACGCACTGCATCGGCGGCCCCCCGTCCCGGTGGCGCTCGATGTCGACCAGGGCGACCCGCTCCCAGTTCGGCTGCCGGGCCAGCATGCCGGGCCGGCGCGGGACCAGGGCCGCGTACACCGCCTCGCAGGCGTCCAGCACATCGGCCGGGGCCGCCGACCACACCCGCACCTCGTCGGTACCGGCGGGCAGGGCCAGGGTCACCCGGCTGGTGTCGATCTCGGAGCTGATCCGGAACGTGGCGGGGCCGTATCCGAAGCGGCCGTAGATGGCCGGCTCGGACGCGGTCAGCATCGCCACCGGCTCGCCCCGCGCGTGGAAGTCGTCCAGCTGCCGGCGCATGACCGAGGTCAGCACGCCGCGCCGTCGGTGGGTGGCGGCGACGCTCACCATCGTCACTCCCGCCGTGGGGACCAGGGCCCCGCCCGGCACGGTCAGCCGGAAGCTGAACGCCCCCGCCGTGCCGACGAGCGTGTCCCCGTCCCAGGCGGCGAGGGAGCGGTCGAACTCCGTGGTCGCCCGCTCCGCCTCGCGTTCCTCCCCGGAGGCCGGTCCCGCGCCGAAGGCCCGGTACAGGGCGTCGCACCACCCGTCCCACTCGTCCTCGCGCAGCGGCCTCAACTCGGTTCCGTGGTCAGTCCCCATGAGCCATGCCTATCAGCGCGCCGGGGGGCGGGCCAGTGAATTTCCCCCGGCGCGGGCGCCGCGCGGCCCGGCGTGCGCGCGGCGAAGCGGAATCCCGCACGGGGGACAAGTGGGACCTCCCGTGCCAAGCGGCCGGTCCGCTGGATAGGGTCCCGAACTGATGGCAGCAGGACGACAGCGGCGCGCGAAGGCCGACACGTTCACGGCCCGGTGCAAGAAGCGGTGGCACCGGGCCCGCGTCGGGCTGCGCAAAAGCGCCGTGGACTACTTCCGCGGCGACGGCTCCGACTGGATCGCCTTCGTCGGACTGCTGCTGACCGTCCCGCTCCTCGCGGCCATGACCCTGTTCGACCCGGTGTGGTGGTCCCCGGCGAGCCTGGTGCTGCCGATCGTCGCCGGCGGTCTGCTGCTGCGCCCGGCGAGCCTGCTCGGGCTGTACGCGGCGGCGGCCACCGCGCTGATCGTGGAGTCGGTGCGGCTCGGCCCGTACACCGAGGGCCCCTCCCGGGTCACCCCCGGCGTGGTCCTGGTGGTCGCCGCGTGCGGCTTCTTCGGGCTGCTGACCGCGCAGTTCCGCAGCCGGGTCGGCGTGCCCTGGCGGCGCGGCGGCACGATGCTGTTCGACCTGCGCGAGCGGATCCGGGTGCAGAGCAAGCTGCCGAAGCTGCCCAGGGGCTGGCACCACGAGATGGCGCTGCGGCCGGCGGGCGGGCAGTCCTTCTCCGGCGACTTCGTCGTCGCGGCCCGTACGAACGGCGGCCGGACGCTGGAGGTCGTCCTCACCGACGTGTCCGGCAAGGGCATGGACGCGGGCTCGCGGGCCCTGCTGCTGTCCGGCGCCTTCGGCGGACTGCTCGGCTCGCTGCCCCCGCACGCCTTCCTGCCGGCCGCCAACGGCTATCTGCTCCGCCAGGACTGGGAGGAGGGCTTCGCCACCTCCATCCACCTGGTGCTGGACCTGGACTCCGGGGACTACGAGCTGTACTCCGCGGGCCATCCGCCGGGGCTCCAGCTGAGCGCGGGCAGCGGACGCTGGGAGGAGAAGGCCGCCGAGGGCCCGCTGCTCGGTGTGTACGACGGCGCCCAGTTCGACCCCGTGAAGGGCTCGCTACGGCCCGGGGACGTGTTGATGCTGTTCACAGACGGTTTGGTGGAGACCGCCGAGCGGGACATCGTGGAGGGCATCGACCGGCTCACCGGCGAGGCCGACCGCTATGTGCCGGGCGGCTTCCACGGCGCCGCCTGGCACCTCATCGAAGCGGTCGCCAAGGACGTCAACGACGACCGGGCCCTGCTGCTGATCTGCCGCGAGACGTCCGCGGCCCGCTGAGCCGGCCCCGTCCCGCCGCGGGGCACACTGAGGGCATGCCCCTTCTCACCCTCACCGAGGTCGAGACGCTCGCCCGCGCCGCCCACGACGGCCGAACCGACAAGGCCGGACGGCCGTACGCCGAGCATCTGGCGGCCGTGGCCGACGGCGTGCGCGCCCGGGGCGGCGACCCGGACCAGATCGCGGCGGCCTGGCTGCACGACGCCGTGGAGGACGCCGTGCTCAGCGAGGAATGGCTGGCGGCGGCCGGCCTCACCGCGCGGACCAAGGCCATCGTGCGGGCCCTCACCAGAGGACCGGGGGAGTCCCAGGAGGCGTACGCCGCCCGGATCCTCGCCACCCCGGGCGCGCTGCTGGTGAAGGAGGCCGACCTCGCGCACAACGCCGACCCGGACCGCCTCGCCGTCCTCCCCGAACCGGTCCGGACCCGGCTGACCGGGAAGTACGAGCGGATGCGGGCACTTCTCGACCCGCACCCGTGACGAAGGCCCGGTCGCCTAGACACCGACCCTCTCCTGCTGCCGTTGCCCTTGCCGGTTGCGGTTGCGGGCCTGCTCGGCCGCGTCCTGCCGGAACGCCCACTCCATCCGCGGCTCCACCGCGAAGCGGAAGACCCGCCGTACCGGCCGGGTGCACAGCACCGTGACGGTGGCCGCGGCGAGCACGGTCACCAGGAGCACGCCGGCCGGCCGGTGCAGCCAGGGGTGCTCGAACCAGCCGTGGTAGTCACCGAGCTTCATCAGGAAGCCGTGCAGCAGATAGCCGTAGAGGGTGCCCGCGCCGAGCCGGGTGAACCACGTCGTCCGGCGCGGTACCCACGCGAAGAAGCAGGCCGTCAGCAGCAGCGAGCAGCCCATCAGCGCGAGCGTCATCACCGGGCCGCACCACCAGGGGGCGCCCAGCTCCTGCGCCGACTCGCTGTGGGCGAACCACCCGGTGTTCATGCGCGGCACCGCCCACCAGCCGACCGCGAGCGCCGCCGCGAACACCGGCACCGCGGCGATCCGCACCGCGCGGCGGCGCAGCGGCTCGAAGTGCTCGGGCCGCAGGCACAGGCCGAGCACGAAGTACGGCAGGAACTGCAGGACGCGCCGGAGGTCGAGGTCGTCGCCGATGTCCGGACTGACGGACGCCAGCATCGCGATGCCGATGGCCAGCGGGAGCGGATGACGCACCAGCTGCCACAGCGGAGTGGTCAGCCGCCAGACGAACAACGCGACCAGGAACCAGGTCAGATACCAGGGGTCGAGCAGGCTGATGTCCGCGTGCGAACCGTTGATCAGATTACGGAAGAGCGTGTACGCCGTTTCGAACAGGACGTACGGCACGGCGACCCCGGTGATCAGCCGCTTCAACCGGTGCGGGCGCATGTCGAAATGACGTGAGAAGAAGCCGGAGACGATGATGAACGCCGGCATATGGAAGGTGTACACGACGGTGTACACGGTCTCCAGGGTCCGGCTTCCCTCTTTCAGCGGCTCCCACGCATGGCCCGTCGCCACGAGCACGATGGCCAGGTACTTGGCATTGTCGAAGAACGCGTCGCGCCGCCGTCCGGGTCTGTCCGGCGCCGCCTGCCGCTCCCGCGCGTCCACGGGGGGACGCGGGGCGGGCACTCCGTTCACCGGCGGCTGGGCCAGGGGGAGCGGGCTGCGGTTCGGGCCGGGGGACGAGGCGGCGTCAAACATCTCAGGCACCCTAACGGCGCCCGTCGCATTTCGTAAAACCCCCGCAATGATTACCGGTTATCGAGCCCGAACACCCGCGTAATGTCCCGATTCATCCCGACTAAAGGGGGCATACATCGTTCCTGTGTCATCAATTCGAATTACCTGGGCATGAGATGTGTGGAGGTGGAAACGAAGTCGGGTAATTCCGAGGTGAGCCGCGCGTGGGTGCTTGATCGAATTACTGTGCGGTGGATCGCCCGCGGCGGGTGCCCGTGTCCGACGATTCGTCATCGGCCGCATACGCGGGCCGGGTTGGTGGCACGATGTCCCTGGCGGGGGTGCGCGGGCCGTACCTCCGGGCCGGGAGAGCGGACCGACCGAGGGTGTGATCAGTAGTGGCCATTTCACTGTCCGTGGTGCTGTTGTTGGCGGTCATCCTGGTGGTCCTGATCCGAGGGGGGAACCTCAAGGCCGGCCCCGCAATCGTCGCGATCCTCTTCGGCTTCTTCCTGGCCTCCACCGGCATGGCCCCACCGCTCACCCGCTTCCTGAACTCGATAGCGGACTCCATCAACTCGATCAGGTTCTGACCCGCCGCGGGTCCGGCTATCGCCCAGGTCCCGCCCCTGGAGCCCGATGTCACACCGTGAACACGTCAAGGGCCCGGCCCCGCCGAAGCGGAAAGCCGGGCCCTTGAGCCGATCAGAGCGGGCGAAGGCCTCGGTCACCGCCCGTCGGGCACGCCGGGGGCACGGTCGGCCTTCGCTGGGCTCGGGTGCTGTGAGGTCCACCCATGTCCACGGCTCGCGGTTCCACGTACGCACTTCGCCTATGACGAGGTCAATGGTCGTGCCCACGGGAGGCAGCTCCTGGGCGAGTCGCCTCACTCCCGGTTCGCTGCCACGGCGAATCAGGTCCAGCGAGGCGCCCACGGGTTCGTAGGCGTCGAGTTCTGCCGAGAGGCCCCATGGCTGGTGACGGATGATCGTTGCTTGGACGGTCTCGCCCTGACGGAGCTCGCTGAGGGGACGCCTCGACTTGTCGGCCATGACGGCATCATCCGTCAGTCCTGAACGGCTGAAGGCCCAGGGAGAGGAAATAACCCCTCACCTGGGCCTTCGGCATCCAGAGCGGGCGACGGGAATCGAACCCGCGTAGCTAGTTTGGAAGACTAGGGCTCTACCATTGAGCTACGCCCGCAACACGGCGCCGCCGGTCGGTGACCGCGGCACTGGAGGCATCGTAGCGGGTCGCCCGCCGCCGAGGCCAACGGCTTCCGTCATGACGGCCGGCCCCGACGGCGCCGGGCGGGGCGGCCCCCGCGCGTCCGCCCGCGTGTTGTCGCGCGTAATCCGGCCGACGCGATCGGCCGGGGCATGTACCCTACGTGTCGCACACCAGACGGGGTGTGGCGCAGCTTGGTAGCGCGTCCGCTTTGGGAGCGGAAGGCCGTGGGTTCAAATCCCGCCACCCCGACCACCGGCACACGACCCGCGAAGATCGCCTTTTGGGGCGCCGACCCGCTGCGGTTACTATGCAAGCTGCGCGCCCGTGTGTCCTGGCCCTCACGGCCTACGTACTCGTCCGGGCGGCGAATCCGCCGGACCTGTCTGGCTCCGGCAGAAACCAAGAAGTCAGCCACAAGGAGACCGAACCGTGAAGAGCGCCGTGGAGACCCTGAACCCGACCCGGGTTCGGCTCACTGTCGAGGTGCCCTTCGAGGAGCTCAAGGACAGCCTCGACGCGGCGTACAAGAAGATCAACCAGCAGGTCACGGTGAAGGGCTTCCGCAAGGGCAAGATCCCGGCCCGCGTGATCGACCAGCGGTTCGGCCGCGGTGCGGTGCTGGAGGAGGCCGTCAACGACGCGCTGCCGAAGTTCTACACCGAGGCGGTCAACGAGGCCGAGCTCAACGTGCTGGGCCAGCCCGAGGTCGACATCACGGAGCTGAAGGACGGCGAGACGCTGAACTTCACCGCCGAGGTCGACGTCCGCCCGGCCCTCGAGATCCCGGACTACTCCGGCATCGAGGTCGAGGTCGACGCCGTCGAGGTCACCGACGAGGACGTCGAGAAGTCGGTCGAGCAGCTCCGTGAGCGCTTCGCCTCCACCACCCCGGTCGAGCGCGCGGCCGAGGAGGGCGACGTCGTCACGATCGACCTGGAGGCCAAGGTCGACGGCGAGGTCCTGGAGGACGGCATCGCCAACGGCGTGTCCTACACCATCGGCTCCGGTGAGCTGCTGGAGGGCATCGACGAGGCCGTGAAGGGCCTGGAGGCCGGTGGCGAGGCCACCTTCACCTCCGAGCTGAAGGGCGGCTCCGCCGCCGGCAAGGAGGCCGAGGTCACCGTCAAGGTCACCGAGGTCGCCAAGCGTGAACTGCCCGAGCTGGACGACGACTTCGCGCAGCTCGCCTCCGAGTTCGACACCCTGGAGGAGCTGAAGGCGGACAGCCGCAAGCGCCTCGCCAACATGAAGCAGTTCGACCAGGCCACGCAGGCCCAGGAGCGCGTCCTGGAGAAGCTGCTGGAGCTGGTGGAGGTCCCCGTCCCCGAGAAGCTGCTCGAGGACGAGATCAACACCCGCAAGCACAACCTGGAGCACCACCAGCTCGCCCAGATGGGCCTCACCCTCGACAAGTACCTGGAGATCCAGGGCAAGACCGCCGAGGAGTTCGAGACCGAGACCCGCGAGGCGGCGGTCAAGGGCATCAAGACCCAGTTCGTCCTGGACGAGCTGGTCAAGAAGGAGCAGCTCAACGTCAACCAGGAGGAGCTCACCGAGCACCTCATGCGGCGCGCCGCCTCCTCCGGCATGTCCCCCGACCAGTTCGCCCAGGCCGTCGTCGAGGGCGGCCAGGTTCCGCTCCTGGTCGGCGAGGTCGCCCGCGGCAAGGCCCTGGCCGTCGTGGTCGAGGCCGCCACGGTGAAGGACACCAACGGCGAGATCGTCAACCTGGACGACGAGGAGGAGGAGACCGAGGCCGCCGAGGCGTCGGAGACCTCCGAGGAGAAGGCCGAGGGCTGAGCACCGCGAGCCCTGCGGCGCCGGTAAGGCCGTACAGCGGGCCCTGGGGACTGTCCCCGGGGCCCGTTCGCGTACACCGGGGGCCGCGGCCGGCCCGAGGAGCGCGGGCGCGGCCCGACGACCGCCGCACCGCCCCCGCCCGATGTCCGGCGGACGCCCCCCGCGCTACGCCCCCGGCGAACACTCCCATCTCCGGGATTCCCCGAAGGAGGCTGAGCGTTAGGGTCCATGAATACGGGGGCAGGGGAGTCTCCTGAAACCCCCCGCCAAGCCTCCGGCAGGACGACGTGAGACGGCCCGGCGCCGTCGTAAGACGAGCAGGTGGATACGTGACGAATCTGATGCCCTCCGCCGCCGGCGAGCCTTCCATCGGTGGTGGCCTCGGCGACCAGGTCTACAACCGGCTGCTCAACGAGCGGATCATCTTCCTCGGCCAGCAGGTTGACGACGACATCGCCAACAAGATCACGGCGCAGCTGCTGCTCCTTGCCGCCGATCCGGACAAGGACATCTACCTCTACATCAACAGCCCCGGCGGCTCGGTGACGGCCGGCATGGCGATCTACGACACCATGCAGTACATCCCGAACGACGTGGTCACCATCGCGATGGGCATGGCGGCCTCGATGGGCCAGTTCCTGCTCACCGGCGGCAGCGCCGGCAAGCGCTTCGCCCTGCCGCACGCGGACATCATGATGCACCAGGGCTCCGCCGGCCTCGGCGGTACGGTCTCGGACATCAAGATCCAGGCCGAGTACCTGATGCGCACCAAGAAGCGCATGTCGGAGCTGACCGCGTTCCACTCCGGTCAGTCCGTCGAGACGATCATCCGCGACGGCGACCGCGACCGCTGGTTCACCCCGGAAGAGGCCAAGGAGTACGGTCTCATTGACGAGATCATCACGCACGCCTCGGGTGTTCCGGGAGGCGGCGGCACCGGTGCCTGACCGGCCCGGCCACGCCACGCACCGCCGAGACACCAGCCCCCCGAACGCCACCAGGACGGTGAACCCCATGAGCAACTTCCCCGGCGCCGCCAGCGGTATGTACGAGGGCCCCCGGCCCGACAGCCGCTACGTCATCCCGCGCTTCGTCGAGCGCACCTCCCAGGGCATCCGCGAGTACGACCCGTACGCGAAGCTCTTCGAGGAGCGCGTGATCTTCCTGGGCGTCCAGATCGACGACGCCTCCGCCAACGACGTCATGGCGCAGCTGCTGTGCCTGGAGTCGATGGACCCCGACCGGGACATCTCGATCTACATCAACAGCCCCGGCGGGGACATGACCGCGCTGACGGCGATCTACGACACGATGCAGTTCGTGAAGCCCGACATCCAGACGGTCTGCATGGGCCAGGCGGCCTCCGCCGCGGCCATCCTGCTGGCCGCCGGCACGCCCGGCAAGCGCATGGCGCTGCCGAACTCCCGGGTGCTGATCCACCAGCCGGCCGGCTCCACCGGCCGCGGTCAGCTGTCCGACCTCGAGATCATCGCCAACGAGTTCACCCGGATGCGCGAGCAGCTGGAGAACATGCTGGCCAAGCACTCGAACCGGCCGCTCGAGAAGGTCCGCGAGGACATCGAGCGCGACAAGATCCTCACGGCCGAGGAGGCGCTGGAGTACGGCCTCGTCGACCAGATCATCTCCACCCGCAAGCTGAACAACGCCGCCGTCCGCTGACGCGGCACGCGGCACTCCGAGCCCCCCTTGGCACGGCGCACGGCAAAGTGAACCCTGCCAAGGGGGGCCCGAACACCGGGCCCGGCAAGGTACCGTCGGACATAAGGCAGCACCAGGAGCCGCTGGACTCACGACGTCCAGGCGTCTCCCAGGCGAAGGGGAAGCACACCGTGGCACGCATCGGTGACGGCGGCGATCTGCTCAAGTGCTCGTTCTGCGGCAAGAGCCAGAAGCAGGTCAAGAAGCTCATCGCAGGGCCCGGTGTGTACATCTGCGACGAGTGCATCGATCTCTGTAACGAGATCATCGAGGAAGAGCTCGCGGAGACCAGCGAGGTGCGCTGGGAGGAGCTGCCCAAGCCGCGCGAGATCTACGAGTTCCTCGAGGGCTACGTGGTCGGCCAGGAGGCCGCCAAGAAGGCTCTGTCGGTCGCGGTGTACAACCACTACAAGCGGGTCCAGGCGGGCGAGAACGGCGGCGCGAGCGGCCGGGACGACGCGATCGAACTGGCGAAGTCCAACATCCTGCTGCTCGGTCCCACCGGCTCCGGCAAGACCCTGCTGGCGCAGACCCTGGCGCGCATGCTGAACGTCCCGTTCGCGATCGCCGACGCCACGGCGCTGACCGAGGCGGGCTATGTCGGCGAGGACGTCGAGAACATCCTGCTGAAGCTGATCCAGGCGGCGGACTACGACGTCAAGAAGGCCGAGACCGGGATCATCTACATCGACGAGATCGACAAGGTCGCCCGCAAGAGCGAGAACCCGTCGATCACCCGGGACGTGAGCGGCGAGGGCGTCCAGCAGGCGCTGCTGAAGATCCTGGAGGGCACGACGGCCTCGGTCCCGCCGCAGGGCGGCCGCAAGCACCCGCACCAGGAGTTCATCCAGATCGACACGACGAACGTGCTGTTCATCGTGGGCGGTGCCTTCGCGGGCCTGGAGAAGATCATCGAGGCCCGGGCCGGCGCCAAGGGCATCGGCTTCGGCGCGACGATCCTGTCCAAGCGCGAGCTGGAGGCCAAGGACGTCTTCGAGGACGTCATGCCGGAGGACCTGGTCAAGTTCGGCATGATCCCCGAGTTCATCGGCCGGCTGCCCGTGATCACGTCCGTGCACAACCTGGATCGCGAGGCGCTGCTGAAGATCCTGGTCGAGCCGCGCAACGCCCTGGTCAAGCAGTACCAGCGCCTGTTCGAACTCGACGGCGTGGAGCTGGACTTCGAGCGCGAGGCGCTGGAGGCCATCGCCGACCAGGCCATCCTCCGCCAGACCGGTGCCCGTGGCCTGCGCGCCATCATGGAGGAGGTCCTCCAGGGCGTGATGTACGAGGTGCCGTCCCGCAAGGACGTGGCCCGCGTGGTCATCACCGCCGACGTGGTCCTCTCCAACGTCAACCCCACCCTGATCCCGCGCGACGCCCGCGGCCGGGGTTCGGGGGAGCAGAAGACGGCGTGACCGCCGGACGCGCACGGTGAGGAAAGGGGCCCCGGTCGACCGACCGGGGCCCCTTCGTCCGTAGCGGAAGCCGTCAGGCCTTCACGCGGACCGCGCCGCGGAACTTGGCGGTGAGCTCCGCGTCGGCCGCCGGGTCGCTGCTCCGGCCCGCCGCGAGGTTGGCGACGTCCACCGGCATGACCAGGCCGAGGGTGCTGTGGTCGCCCCAGATGCAGATGCTGATCGTCACGTCCTTCGGCCCGCCGTTGCTCGCGCCGGTGGGGGCGCTGGCCTGCTGGCACTTGAGGACCGCGCCGTCGAGCCCGGCCGGCGAGTACGCCTTCGGCTCGCCGGTCAGGGTGACCTCGCTGTCCTTCTCCTCCAGGGCCTTGGTCTTCATGTAGGCGAACATCGCGTCGACGGTTTTCTCGGGGTCGTCGATCGTGCCGTACACACCGCCGAACTGGATCATCTTCTTGCTCAGCGGGTTGTCGTCGCTGCCGGACTCGTACTTCGCGCTGACGTCCTTCGGATCGTGCACGCCCCACTTCTCGGCGTCCTTCAGATCCTGCTTGGTCATCGTGTCGCTGTCGCCGTCCTTCTTCTTGTACTCGGTCAGCACCGTCGCCGGCGCCGTCAGCTTGTGCGGGCCGTCGTCCGCGACCCCGCCACCGCTGCTGCCGCCGAGCACGAAGTACCCGCCGACCGCCAGTGCGGCCACCACGGCCACCGCGCCGATGATCAGACCGGTCTTCTTCTTCCCGCCGGCCGGCTGCGGCGGCTGCGGCGGGACGCCGTAGGGCTGCTGGCCGTAGGGGTTCGGCTGCTGGCCGTACGGGCCGGGCTGCGGGGGCATGCCCCCCGGGGCGCCCTGCGGCGGCGTGCCCTGCTGCGGGTAGCCGTATCCGGGCTGCGGCGCCGGAGGGGCCTGCTGGGGGTAGCCGTAGCCGGGCTGGGGAGCCTGCGGCTGCTGGCCGTAGGGGCCCGGCTGGCCGTACGGCCCAGGCTGCCCCGGCTGGCCGTACGGTCCCGGCTGCTGGGGCGGCTGGCCGTACGGGCCCGGCTGGTTGTTGCTCATTCCTGGGTTCCCCTCCAGAAGCTTATGTGTTCCTGACATCCTGGCCCAGGTCCGGGACACGCCCGGCACCGGGGGCCGCACCGTTACAGAACACGCGCGTTTCGGGACCGCCCCGTGACACCTCTAAACTGACCACCGTGACCGACAACGCTCAGCAGCAGCCCCCAGCGCCCGACACCGAACTGCCGACCCAGTACGCGCCGGCCGACGTAGAGGGGCCGTTGTACGAGCGCTGGGTAGAGCGGGGTTACTTCGACGCGGACGCCAAGAGCGACAAGCCGCCGTACACCATCGTCATCCCGCCGCCGAACGTCACGGGCAGCCTGCACCTCGGGCACGCCTTCGAGCACACCCTGATCGACGCGCTCACCCGTCGCAAGCGCATGCAGGGCTACGAGACGCTGTGGCAGCCCGGCATGGACCACGCCGGCATCGCCACGCAGAACGTGGTCGAGCGCGAGCTGGCCAAGGAGGGCAAGTCCCGCCACGACCTGGGCCGCGAGGCCTTCGTGGAGCGCGTCTGGCAGTGGAAGGCCGAGTCCGGCGGCCAGATCAGCGGCCAGATGCGCCGCCTCGGCGACGGCGTCGCCTGGTCCCGTGAGCGCTTCACCATGGACGAGGGCCTGTCCCAGGCCGTCCAGACCATCTTCAAGAAGCTCTACGACGACGAGCTGATCTACCGCGCCGAGCGCATCATCAACTGGTGCCCGCGCTGTCTGACGGCCATCTCGGACATCGAGGTCGAGTACCAGGACGACGACGGCGAGCTGGTCTCCATGCGCTACGGCGACGGGGAGGACTCCATCGTCGTGGCCACCACCCGCGCCGAGACGATGCTCGGTGACACGGCCGTCGCCGTGCACCCCGACGACGAGCGCTACAAGCACCTCGTCGGCAAGCTCATCCGGCTCCCGCTGACCGACCGCTCCATCCCGGTCGTCGCCGACACCCACGTCGACCCCGAGTTCGGCACGGGCGCCGTCAAGGTCACCCCGGCCCACGACCCGAACGACTTCGAGATCGGCCAGCGCCACGACCTGCCGTCCATCACGGTGATGGACGAGCACGCCGTCATCACCGTCCACGGTCCCTTCCAGGGAATGGACCGCCTGGAGGCCCGCTCGGCGATCGTCGGCGCGCTGCGCGCCGAGGGCCGGATCGTCGCCGAGAAGCGGCCCTACGTCCACTCCGTCGGCCACTGCTCGCGCTGCAAGACCACCATCGAGCCGCGCCTGTCCATGCAGTGGTGGGTGAAGGTCGGCCCGCTGGCCAAGGCCGCCGGCGACGCCGTCCGCGACGGCAAGGTCAAGATCCATCCGCAGGAGATGGAGAAGCGGTACTTCGACTGGGTCGACAACCTCCACGACTGGTGCATCTCGCGCCAGCTGTGGTGGGGCCACCGCATCCCGGTCTGGTACGGCCCGAACGGCGAGGTCGTCTGCGTCGGCCCCGACGAGGAGCCGCCGAGCGGCGAGGGCTGGCACCAGGACACCGACGTCCTCGACACCTGGTTCTCCTCCGGCCTGTGGCCGTTCTCCACCCTCGGCTGGCCCGAGCGGACCGAGTCGCTCGCGAAGTTCTACCCGAACTCCGTCCTGGTCACCGGCTACGACATCCTCTTCTTCTGGGTCGCCCGGATGATGATGTTCGGCCTGTACGCGATGGACGGCACCCCGCCGTTCCACACCATCGCCCTGCACGGCATGGTCCGCGACCAGTTCGGCAAGAAGATGTCGAAGTCCTTCGGCAACGCGGTCAACCCGCTGGACTGGATGGACAAGTACGGCTCCGACGCCCTGCGCTTCACCCTGGCCCGCGGCGCCAACCCGGGCGTGGACGTGCCGATCGGCGAGGACTGGGTCCAGGGCTCGCGCAACTTCGCCAACAAGATCTGGAACGCGACCCGCTTCGCGCTGATGAACGGCGCGACGGTCCAGGGCCCGCTGCCGGACCCGGCGAAGATGTCCGCGACCGACCGCTGGATCCTCTCCCGCCTGAACTCGGTCGTCGCCGAAGTCGACGCCTACTACGACGACTTCCAGTTCGCCAAGCTCTCCGACGCCCTCTTCCACTTCGCGTGGGACGAGGTCTTCGACTGGTACGTGGAGCTGTCCAAGACCGTCTTCCAGGCGGGCGGCGAGCAGGCCGAGGTCAGTAAGCGGGTCCTCGGCGAGGTCCTCGACGTCACGCTGCGGCTGCTGCACCCGGTGGTCCCGTTCGTCACGGAGACCCTGTGGACCACGCTGACCGGCGGCGAGTCGGTCGTGATCGCCGACTGGCCGGCCGACAGCGGCTTCCGGGACGCGGCGGCCGAGCAGGAGATCTCCACCCTCCAGTCGGTCATCACCGAGGTCCGCCGCTTCCGCGCCGACCAGGGCCTCCAGCCCGGCCAGCGGGTCCCGGCCCGGCTGACCCTCGACGGCACGGCCCTCGCCCCGCACGAGGCGGCCATCCGCCAGCTGCTGCGGCTCCAGCCCGAGGGCGAGTCCTTCACGGCCACGGCGACCCTGCCGGTGGCGGGCGCGGAGGTCGCGCTCGACCTCTCCGGCACGATCGACGTCGCCGCGGAGCGCAAGCGTCTGGCGAAGGACCTGGCGGCGGCCCAGAAGGAGCGCCAGCAGGCCGAGGCCAAGCTCGGCAACGAGGCGTTCCTCGCCAAGGCCCCGGACCACGTCGTGGACAAGATCCGCACCCGCCTGGCCAAGGCGGACGAGGACATCGCCCGCATCACCGCCCAGCTGGAGAAGCTGCCGCAGGCGTGACTCCCGTACGAAAGCCCCCGGTGCCGGTGAGCGCCGGGGGCTTTCGCGTGCCCCGTCAGGGGCGCGGGGAACTGCGCGAGGAGCGACCGGAGCCCGCACCCGCCCGACCCCCGCCACCCCTTTCCACAGGCGCGCCGAGCCACCGCACCCTTTGTCAGCCGGTCTCCGTAGACTGGGCACCGTGAGCGACCCGAACGGTACCGACCAGCCCGACCCCCTCGACAGCTTCGAGGAGATCATCGAAGCCGAGACCACCCGCGACCCCGACCTCGCGGTGATCGAGGCCGGCAGCCGCACCCTGCGCACCCAGGGCGGACCGCCGCAGGCCGACGTACCCGCGCGCCCGGAGGACCCCGAGGTCGACAAGGCGCTGCGCGAGGTCGAGGCCGAGCTGGCCACCCGCTGGGGCGAGACCAAGCTGGAGCCCTCGGTCACGAGGATCGCCGCGCTGATGGACGTCCTCGGCGAGCCCCAGCGCTCGTACCCCTCGATCCACATCACGGGCACGAACGGCAAGACGTCCACCGCCCGCATGATCGAGGCCCTGCTCGGCGCCTTCGAGCTGCGCACCGGGCGGTACACCAGCCCGCACGTGCAGTCGATCACCGAGCGGATCAGCCTGGACGGCGCCCCGATCTCCGCCGAGCGGTTCGTCGAGACGTACCAGGACATCAAGCCGTACGTCGAGATGGTGGACGGACAGCAGGAGTACCGGCTCTCCTTCTTCGAGGTCCTCACCGGCATGGCGTACGCCGCCTTCGCCGACGCGCCCGTGGACGTCGCCGTCGTCGAGGTCGGCATGGGCGGCTCCTGGGACGCCACCAACGTCATCGACGGTGACGTGGCCGTCGTGACGCCCATCGGGCTGGACCACACCGACCGGCTCGGCGGGACCACCGCGGAGATCGCCGGCGAGAAGAGCGGCATCATCAAGCAGGACGCGACCGTCATCCTGGCCCAGCAGCCGGTGGACGCGGCGCAGGTGCTGCTGAAGAAGGCCGTCGAGGTGGACGCCACGGTCGCCCGCGAGGGGCTGGAGTTCGGCGTGACCGCCCGGCAGGTCGCCGTCGGCGGGCAGCTGCTGACCCTGCGCGGCCTCGGCGGCGAGTACCCGGAGGTCTACCTCCCGCTGCACGGCGCCCACCAGGCGCACAACGCGGCCGTCGCGCTCGCCGCCGTGGAGGCGTTCTTCGGCGTCGGCGCCCAGCGCGCGGAGCCGCTGGACATCGACACCGTGCGCAAGGCGTTCGCGGCCGTGTCCTCCCCGGGCCGTCTGGAGGTCGTCCGGCGCTCCCCGACGGTCGTGCTGGACGCGGCGCACAACCCGGCGGGTGCCGAGGCCACCGCGGAGGCGGTGCGGGAGGCGTTCGACTTCAGCCGGCTGATCGGTGTCGTGGGCGCGAGCGGGGACAAGGACGTGCGGGGGCTGCTGGAGGCGTTCGAGCCGATCTTCGCCGAGGTCGTCGTCACCCGGAACTCCAGCCACCGCGCCATGGACGTGGACGAGCTGGCCGCGGTCGCCGTCGAGGTGTTCGGCGACGAGCGGGTGCAGGTCGAGCCGCGGCTGCCGGACGCCCTGGAGGCCGCGATCACGCTGGCCGAGGAGGAGGGCGAGTTCGCGGGCGGCGGTGTGCTGGTCACCGGTTCCGTCATCACGGTCGGCGAGGCCCGGCTGCTGCTGGGGAAGGGCTGAGAGACGAGATGCGTACGCTCTGTGCGTCGACCCTGATCGGCGAGTTCTTCATCATCGGCTTCGCCGGGCTGGTCGCCATGAAGGACCCCGACCTGGCCACGTCGACGGTGTGGCTGGTCAGCGGCATCGCCATGCTGCTGTGTGTGCTGCTGTGCGGCATGGTGACCCGCCCGGGCGGGGTGGCCCTCGGCTGGGCCCTGCAGCTCGCCCTGATCGCCTCCGGCGTCTTCGTGCCGACCATGTACTTCATGGGCGCGGTCTTCGCGGCGCTGTGGTGGGCGTCGGTGCACTTCGGGAGAAAGGTGGACGAGGCGAAGGCCCGCTTCGCGGCGGGGGCGCGGTCGTCGTCCTCCCCGGCTGACGCTGCGTGACGGATGCCCCGGCACGCCCTGTAACCTCGTGCCACCGCACCCGTAAGTCGTGTAAGGAGCCCCCTCGTGAGCCAGCGCACCCTTGTCCTCCTCAAGCCCGACGCCGTCCGCCGTGGGCTGACCGGTGAGATCATCGGCCGTATCGAGCGCAAGGCCGGCTGGCAGATCACCGCGCTGGAGCTGCGCACCCTGGACCGTGCCACGCTGGAGCAGCACTACGCCGAGCACGTGGGCAAGCCGTTCTACGAGCCGCTGGTGGAGTTCATGTCCTCCGGTCCGGTCGTCGCGCTGATCGTGGAGGGCGAGCGGGTGATCGAGGGCGTGCGTCAGCTGGCCGGCCCGACGGACCCGATCGCCGCCGCGCCCGGCTCGATCCGCGGTGACTTCGGCGTGATCGTCCGCGAGAACCTGATCCACGCCTCGGACTCGGAGGAGTCCGCCGAGCGCGAGGTGAAGATCTTCTTCCCCGGCCGCGCGTAAGGCCCACGGCGGCGGCGGAGAAGGTCCGGGCGCGGTCCCGGGCCTTTTCTCGCACCCTTCGTCCGGGCTCCACCGCACGGCCCACGCATTTGAGGGAACGCGCGCCCCCGAACGCCCGTCTCCACAAGCGGGGCGGCACGCCATCTGGTGACAATGGCGGAGACCCTCGCGCAGTGTTCGTGGCGGCGCGTTTACGATGGAAGCCTTCACGTCACAGCACCCGCCTCGCCTACCTGACATGCCCTCAAAAGCGCAGGGAGGCCAGATGAATCCGGATGGGGAACTCAATGTCGTTCATCGGCCGTGACATGGCTGTCGACCTCGGGACCGCCAACACGCTGGTGTACGTCAGGGGTCGCGGAATCGTACTGAACGAGCCGTCCGTCGTGGCGATCAACACCAACACGGGTGGGATCCTGGCGGTGGGTTCGGAAGCCAAGAAGATGATCGGCCGGACGCCGGGCAACATCGTGGCCGTGCGTCCGCTGAAGGACGGTGTGATCGCCGACTTCGAGATCACCGAGCGGATGCTCCGCTACTTCATCCTGAAGATCCACAAGCGGCGGTACCTGGCCCGGCCGCGGGTCGTGGTCTGCGTGCCCTCGGGCATCACGGGAGTCGAGCGCCGCGCGGTCATCGAGGCGTCCTCCCAGGCCGGAGCCCGCCAGGTGCACATCATCGAGGAGCCCATGGCCGCCGCCATCGGCTCCGGTCTGCCGGTGCACGAGGCCACGGGCAACATGGTGGTGGACATCGGCGGCGGCACCACGGAGGTCGCGGTCATCTCGCTCGGCGGGATCGTCACCGCCCAGTCCATCCGCGTCGCGGGGGACGAACTGGACAACGCGATCATCCAGTACATCAAGAAGGAGTACAGCCTTCTGCTGGGCGAGCGCACCGCCGAGCAGATCAAGATCACGATCGGTTCGGCCTACGACCTGGACACCGACGAGCACACCGAGGTCCGCGGCCGCGACCTGGTGTCCGGGCTGCCGAAGACGGTCGTCATCTCGGCGGCCGAGGTCCGCAAGGCCATCGAGGAGCCGGTCAACGCGATCGTGGACGCGGTGAAGACCACCCTCGACAAGTGCCCGCCGGAGCTCTCCGGCGACATCATGGACCGGGGAATCGTTCTGACCGGCGGCGGAGCGCTGCTGCGCGGGCTGGACGAGCGGCTGCGGCGGGAGACCGGCATGCCGATCCACATCGCCGAGGACCCGCTGGACAGCGTCGCGCTCGGCTCCGGGAAGTGCGTCGAGGAGTTCGAGGCGCTCCAGCAGGTTCTGGACGCCCAGCCGCGCCGATGACGTCGCTCCTCCATTCCGCCGTACGAGACGTTCTCCTCTCGTGCGGCGGATCGTTGATATAGAGGCATACGCTCCCCCTATTGGGCCTCTTCGGTTTGCGCGGCGTCATTCGCGTTTTCCCAAGGGCCCGCCGAATTCCTACTTGAGGAAGGGCACGGCCGCCGCACGTGAGGGACACGAAAGAGAGCCGGCTGCTCCTGGTCCTGTTGGTCGCCATCGCGTTCGCGCTGATCACGGTGGACATCCGAGGAGGGCGGAACTCCCCGGTCGACGGTGCCCGGCACGCCGCCGCGGCGGTCTTCGGCCCGGTCGAGGACGGGTTGTCCGGTGTGGTCGACCCGGTCGGCGACGCCGTCTCCGCCGTCCGTGACTCGGGCACCCGGCACGACCGGCTGGCCGCGCTGGAGAAGGAGAACGCGGCCCTCAAGGCCAAGCTCGGCAGCGACGACCGCAACCGCAGCCGCCTCGAGCAGCTCGACAAGCTGATGAAGATCGCCGGTGAGGGGCAGTACGCCATCAAGGGCGCCCAGGTCATCGCCATCGGGTCGGCGCAGGGCTTCTCCTGGACCATCACCATCGACGCGGGCGCCGACGACGGCATCAAGCGGGACATGACCGTCCTCAACGGGGACGGCCTCGTCGGCCGGGTCACCACCGTCGGCCCCAGCACCTCCACCGTGCTGCTCGCCAACGACCCGGACTTCACCGTCGGCACCCGCATAGAGGGCAACGACGAACTCGGCTTCGCCTCCGGCCAGGGGGACCGCCCGCTGCGCGTGGAACTGCTCAACGGCAAGGCGGAGGTGAAGAAGGGCGACCGGCTCGTCACCTTCGGCTCGGAGGCCGACAAGCCGTTCGTGCCCGGCGTCCCGGTCGGCGTGGTCTCCCGCGTCGACCCCTCCGGCGGCGGCCTCACCCGCACCCTGTACGTCACCCCGTACGTCGGTTTCACCAAGCTCGACATCGTCGGTGTGGTCGTGCAGGGCCCCAAGAAGGACCCGCGGGACACCGTGCTCCCGGCCAAGCCGAAGCCGGTGCCGACGCCGACCGTGACCGTCACGGTGTCCCCGTCGGCCGGCGCCCCCGACCCGGACACCAACGGCAACACCGACACCGACACCGCCAGCGACGAGCAGCAGTAGGAGCCGAATCCCATGCGTGTCAACCGGATCCTGCTCTCCAGCGCGCTGGTCGTGGTGGCCCTGGTCATCCAGGTGAGCGTCCTGGCCCGGCTGCATCTGCCGGGCGCGGTGCCCGATCTGCTGCTGCTCACCGTCCTCGGCCTGGCGATGGTGTACGGCCATGTGGGCGGCGCCCTCGTCGGGTTCGGCGCCGGTCTGCTCGCCGACCTGGCCCCGCCCGCCGACCACGCCGCCGGCCGCTACGCGCTCGTGCTGTGCGTCACCGGCTACTTCGCCGGTCTCATCCGGCCGGAGAACGGCCGGCTGAAGTCGGCGACCGGGCCGATGGCCGTCGTGGTCGCCGCCGCCGTCGGCTCCACCCTGCTCTACGCCGGGGTGGGCGCGCTGGTCGGCGACACCGCCGCCCGCCACGTCGGCCTGCCCGGGCTGCTGTTCTCGGCTGCCCTGTACGACCTGCTGCTCGCCCCGTTCGTGGTGCCCGGGGTGATGTGGCTGGCCCGCCGCGCCGACAACGACCCGCTCACCGAGACCGGGCCCGCCGCCAAGGCCGGTGACATCTCCTCCGGCTGGCTGTCCTCCGGCACCGGCCTGCGCGTCGGCGACCGGCGCGGCGGCCTCGGCGCGCTGAAGGCCAAGGCCCGCACCCGCTCCGCCCGGGTCGGCCGCATCAAGGGGGTCAAGCGGCTGTGAGCGGCGAAGGGTTCGCACCCGGCAGGTTCACTCGAACGGGTCGGCTCTCCTGGAACGCCAGTTCACAGGCCGGTCGTTCATCATGCGTACGGGAGCGGCGGGTTCCCGCCCGGGCACCCCGTACGCCCATGGCACGCACCGACGTCCGCGCGCGGACGTCCGCGCACTGAGAGGGGGAGACAGCCGCAGTGACCAACATTCCCGAGACCGGTCGGACCCCGCGGGTCCAGATCCGGCTCGTCGTGATCCAGATCCTCGTCCTCTCCCTCCTCGGCACGCTCGGCGGCCGGTTGTGGTACCTCCAGATCCGTGAGGGCGCGGAGTACCAGAAGGAGGCGTCCGGCAACCACGTCCAGCAGGTGGTCCAGCCCGCCGTGCGCGGGGACATCCTGGACGCCCGGGGCGTGCCCCTCGCGGACAACGAGACGCGGCTGGTGGTCTCCGCCTCCCGCACCGACCTGACCCGGCAGAAGGACGGCGGCAAGGCCGTCCTCACCAAGCTGGCCGGCGTCCTCGGCATGAGCCCGACGGAGGTCATGCAGAAGGTCCGGCTGTGCGACGCCAAGACCCCCCGGCCCTGCTGGAACGGCTCGCCGTACCAGCCGATCCCGATCACCGACGAGGCCACGCCCAAGCAGGCCCTGCAGATCCGCGAGCGCTCCGAGGACTTCCCCGGCGTCACCGCCGAACCCGAGGCCGTGCGCCGCTACCCGGGCCCGGGCAAGTCCAACACCGCGCAGGTGCTCGGCTATCTCTCGCCCGTCACCGACGAGGAGATCCAGAAGGCCAAGGACACCGACTCGCCGTATCTGCGCTCCGACATGGTCGGCCGCTCCGGCCTGGAGCGCACGTACGACAAGGTGCTGCGCGGCAAGGCCGGCGTCACCCGCTACGAGGTCGACAACCTCGGCCGGGTCATCGGCAAGGCCGAGTCGGACGCGGCCGAGCCCGGTTCGAACCTGGTGACCAGCATCGACTCCCGCGTCCAGCGGGTCGCGGAGTACGAGCTGGACAAGGCGATGAAGGCCGCCCGCCAGCAGTACGACAAGATCACCGGCACCAACTACAAGGCCGACTCCGGTGCCGTGGTCGTGATGGAGGCCAAGACCGGCCGGATCGTCGCGATGGCCTCCGCGCCGACCTACGACCCGAACGTCTGGGTCGGCGGCATCTCCGCCAAGGACTATCAGGCCCTCACCGGCAAGGACTCCGACTACCCGCTGCTGAACCGGGCCATACAGGGTCAGGCCGCGCCCGGTTCGACGTTCAAGGTGATCTCCACGGCCGCCGCCGTCGAGGCCGGCTACCCCTTCGACGGGCGCTACCCGTGCACCAGCTCCTACTCGGTGGGCAGCCAGGTCTTCAAGAACTTCGAGGGCGAGAACTTCGGCCCCATCTCGCTGGGCCGCGCCCTGGAGGTCTCCTGCGACACCGTCTTCTACTACCTGGCCGACAAGGAGTGGAAGAAGGACGGCGGCAGCAACCCCAAGGGCCGCCCGAAGGACTACTTCTACAAGGCCGCCCACCAGTTCGGCCTCGGCAAGGAGACCGGCATCGACCTGCCCAACGAGGTCACCGGCCGCGTCCCCGACCGCCGCTGGAAGCAGGCGTACTGGGAGGCCAACAAGGACGCCTGGTGCAAGACCGGCAAGAAGGACGGCTCGTACGTCGAGAAGATCGCCTACGAGAACTGCCTCGAAGGCAACAAGATGCGCGAGGGTGACTCGATCAACTACTCCATCGGCCAGGGCGACACGCTCGTCACGCCGATCCAGGAGGCCGTGATCTACGGCGCCGTCGCCAACGGCGGCACGATGTACCAGCCGACCATCGGCAAGGCGGTCATCAGCCCCGACGGCAAGACCGTGCGGGAGATCAAGCCGAAGAAGCGCGGGAGGCTCCCGGTCAGCCAGGCCACCCTCAAGGGCATGGACGACGCCTTCGCGGGCGTCATCACCCGCGGTACGGCGGCCTGGAAGTTCGGCGGCTGGCCCCAGGACGAGATCCCGCTGCACGGCAAGACCGGTACGGCGGAGGTCTACGGCAAGCAGACCACGTCCTGGCTGGCCACCTACTCCGAGGACTACACGGTGATCATGACGATCGCCCAGGCCGGTACGGGTTCCGGCGCCTCCGGTGAGGCCGTGCGCAACATCTACAGCGCGCTCTACGGCGTCCGGGGCGACGGCTCCATCGATGAGAAGAAGGCGCTGCTGCCCGAGCCGCAGAAGGGCCTGCCCAAGGTCCGCACGGACGGCACCATCGCCGCCCCGAAGATCACCGGCGATCCGGCGAAGGACACCGAGACCGCCCAGAAGGACAATCCGACCAACGGCGACGACCAGCAGCCCGCGGGCACCACGCCGTCGCCCACGACCGGCAACCGCGACACCCGCAGGCGGCGCCGCGGGCACCGGGCCCGGGGAAGCCGGAGGATGCCCTCATGACCGGCACGAACAGCTTCTCCGTCTCCCGCTACGGCCCCGAACGGCCCGGCTGGACCAGGCTCTTCGCGCGCGACTCGCTCACCCGCCGGCTGGACTGGCCGATCCTGTTCGCGGCCACCGCGCTGTCCCTGCTGGGCTCGCTGCTGGTGTACTCGGCGACCCGCAACCGCACCGAGCTGAACCAGGGCGACCCGTACTTCTTCCTCCTGCGGCACCTGATGAACCTCGGCATCGGGATCGCCCTGATGACCGCCACGGTCTGGCTCGGCCACCGCGCCCTGCGCAACGCCGTGCCGATCCTCTACGGCCTGTCGGTGCTCCTCGCCCTGGTCGTCCTCACCCCGCTCGGGGCGACGATCAACGGCCAGCGCAACTGGCTGGTCATCGGCGGTTTCTCGCTCCAGCCGGCCGAGTTCATGAAGATCTCGATCATCCTGGGCATGGCCATGCTGCTGGCGGCGCGGGTGGACGCGGGCGACAAGCCGTACCCCGACCACCGCACGGTGTTCCAGTCGCTGTGCCTGGCCGCCGTACCCATCATGATCCTGCTGCTGATGCCCGACCTCGGCTCGGTGCTGGCCATGGTGGCGATCATCCTGGGCGTGCTGCTCGCCTCCGGCTCCTCCAACCGCTGGGTGTTCGGGCTGCTCGCCGCCGGGGTGATCGGCTGTGTGGCGATCTGGCAGCTGCACATCCTGGACGAGTACCAGATCAACCGGTTCGCGGCCTTCGCCAACCCGGACCTGGACCCCTCGGGCGTCGGCTACAACACCAACCAGGCCCGCATCGCCATCGGTTCCGGCGGCCTGACGGGTGCCGGGCTCTTCCACGGCTCGCAGACCACCGGGCAGTTCGTGCCCGAGCAGCAGACGGACTTCGTGTTCACGGTCGCGGGGGAGGAGCTGGGCTTCGTCGGCGCCGGGTTCATCATCTTCCTGCTCGGGCTGCTGCTGTGGCGCGCCTGCCGGATAGCGCGCGACTCGACCGAGCTGTACGGGACGATCGTGGCCGCCGGGATCGTCGCCTGGTTCGCCTTCCAGTCCTTCGAGAACATCGGCATGACCCTCGGCATCATGCCGGTCACCGGTCTGCCCCTGCCGTTCGTGTCGTACGGCGGCTCCTCGATGTTCGCCGTGTGGGTGGCCGTGGGACTGCTCCAGTCGATCAAGGTGCAGCGGCCGATGTCGGCGTGAGCCTCCCGGCGGCGGTGCCCTCTGCCGGAGCGGCGCCGCCGCCACTAGATTCGGTGCATGGCGGACACGAAACGCGAGATCGAGCGCAAGTACGAAGCCGACGACGGCGACCTGGCCGACCTGCCCGACCTGACCGGAGCCGGCCCGGTGGCCGCCGTCCACGACCGGGGCGTGGCCGAGCTGGACGCCACCTACTACGACACCGCCGACGAACGCCTGGCCGGGGACTCGCTCACCCTGCGCCGGCGCACCGGGGGCTCGGACGCCGGCTGGCACCTGAAGTTCCCCGTCGCCCCCGGGGTCCGCGACGAGATCCGGGCCCCGCTCGGTGACAGCGTTCCCGAGGAGATCGCCGCCCTCGTCCGCTCCCGGGTCCGCGGCCGCGCGCTGGTGCCGTTGGTCCGGCTGCGGTCGGTGCGGGACGTGCGGCACCTGGTCGACGCGCGGGGCGTCCTGCTGGCCGAGGCGAGCCTCGACACCGTGACCGCCGAGCGGCTGACCGGTCCGGGCGGCACCGCCCGGTGGACCGAGATCGAGGTGGAACTGGCCGACGGCGGCGACCCGGCCCTGCTCGACCGGCTGGAGAAGCGGCTGCGCGCGGCCGGGGTGCGGCCGTCCGCCGCCGCGTCGAAACTGGCCCGCGCCCTGGCGGAGACCGCGCCGGACCGCCCCGGCGAGCCGGCCGGGCCCGCCGCGCCCGTGACCGCCGGCGACCATGTCCTCGCCTATCTGCGCGACCAGCGGGACGCGCTGGTCGCGCTCGATCCCGCCGTGCGCCGCGGCATCCCCGACTCGGTGCACCGGATGCGGGTCGCCACCCGCCGGGCCCGCGCCACCCTGCGCACCTTCACCGGCGTCCTCGACCGCGCCGTCACCGGCCCCGTGGGCGCCGAGCTGAAGTGGCTCGCGGGCGAGCTGGGCGCCGCACGCGACCAGGAGGTGCTGGCCGACCGGCTGACCAGCGCCCTCGACGCGCTCCCGCCCGCCCTGGTCACCGGCCCCGTCGAGGAACGCATCACCGCCTGGGCCGAGGCCCGCCACGGCACCCACGCCCATCTGACCGGTGTCCTGGACTCCCGCCGCTATCTGGCCCTGCTCGACGCCCTCGACGCCCTGCTCGCCGATCCCCCGCTGCGCGCGGCGGCCGGGCGGAAACCGAGGAAGGCGCTCGCCAAGGCCGTACGCAAGGACGCGCGCAAGCTCACGGCCCTGATGGAGCACGCGCTCGCGCTGCCGCCGGGCCGGGAGCGCGACCGCGCGCTGCACGAGGCCCGCAAGAAGGCCAAGCGCACCCGGTACGCGGCCGAGGCCGCCACCGACGCCCTGGGCGGCCCCGCCCGCGCCCTCACCAAGGCCATGAAGAGCCTGACCACCCTGCTCGGCGACCACCAGGACGGCGTCATGGCCCGCGGCACCCTGCGCGAGCTGGCCGCGGTGGCCCACGCGGCGGGGGAGAGCGCGTTCACCTACGGGCTGCTGTACGGCAGGGAGGAGGCCCACGCGGCCCGGCTGGAGGAGGAGCTGGCCGGGCGGTGGAAGAAGGTCGCCGGCGGGCTGCCCGGCTGAGCGTGCGGGGGGACCCGCCGGGCGGGTTAGGCTTGATGGTCCCCCCTGTCAGCTCATGAAGGTTCGCGAGATGCCTGTCGAGTCGGTTTTCCCGCAGCTCGAAGCTCTGCTCCCGCACGTGCAGAAGCCGATCCAGTACGTCGGCGGAGAGCTCAACTCCACGGTCAAGCCGTGGGACGAGTGCGATGTCCGCTGGGCGCTCATGTACCCGGACGCGTACGAGGTGGGTCTGCCCAACCAGGGCGTCATGATCCTCTACGAGGTCCTCAACGAGCAGGAGGGCGTCCTCGCCGAGCGCACCTACAGCGTCTGGCCGGACCTGGAGGCGCTGATGCGTGAGCACGGCGTCCCGCAGTTCACGGTGGACAGCCACCGCCCGGTGAAGGCGTTCGACGTGCTCGGCCTCAGCTTCTCCACGGAGCTGGGCTACACCAACATGCTCACCGCGCTGGACCTGGCGGGCATCCCGCTGGAGTCCCGGGACCGCACCGAGGACGACCCGATCGTCCTGGCCGGCGGTCACGCGGCCTTCAACCCGGAGCCGATCGCCGACTTCATCGACGCGGCCGTGATCGGCGACGGCGAGCAGGCCGTCCTCGACATGACCCGGATCATCCGCGAGTGGAAGGCCGAGGGCCGCCCCGGCGGCCGCGAGGAGGTGCTGTTCCGCCTCGCGAGGACGGGCGGGGTGTACGTCCCGGCGTTCTACGACGTCGAGTACCTGCCGGACGGCCGGATCGCCCGTGTGGTGCCCAACCGCTCCGGCGTGCCGTGGCGGGTGTCCAAGCACACGGTCATGGACCTGGACGAGTGGCCGTACCCGAAGCAGCCCCTGGTGCCGCTGGCGGAGACGGTCCACGAGCGGATGTCCGTGGAGATCTTCCGCGGCTGCACCCGAGGCTGCCGCTTCTGCCAGGCCGGCATGATCACCCGCCCGGTGCGTGAGCGTTCCATCACCGGCATCGGCGAGATGGTCGACAAGGGCCTGAAGGCGACCGGTTTCGAGGAGGTGGGCCTGCTGTCCCTGTCCTCGGCCGACCACAGCGAGATCGGCGACGTCGCCAAGGGCCTCGCGGACCGGTACGAGGACGACAAGATCGGCCTGTCCCTGCCCTCCACCCGCGTGGACGCCTTCAACATCGACCTGGCCAACGAGCTGACCCGCAACGGCCGCCGGTCCGGTCTGACCTTCGCCCCCGAGGGCGGCTCCGAGCGCATCCGCAAGGTCATCAACAAGATGGTCTCGGAAGAGGACCTGATCCGTACGGTCGCGACGGCGTACGGCAACGGCTGGCGCCAGGTGAAGCTGTACTTCATGTGCGGCCTGCCGACGGAGACCGACGACGACGTCCTGCAGATCGCCGACATGGCCACCCGCGTGATCCAGAAGGGCCGCGAGGTCTCCGGCTCCAACGACATCCGCTGCACGGTCTCCATCGGCGGCTTCGTACCCAAGCCCCACACCCCGTTCCAGTGGGCGCCGCAGCTGTCGGCCGAGGAGACGGACGCGCGCCTGGCGAAGCTGCGCGACAAGATCCGCGGCGACAAGAAGTACGGCCGCTCGATCGGCTTCCGCTACCACGACGGCAAGCCCGGCATCGTGGAGGGCCTGCTCTCGCGCGGTGACCGCCGGATCGGCGCGGTGATCCGCGCGGTGTACGACGACGGCGGCCGGTTCGACGGCTGGCGCGAGCACTTCTCCTACGACCGCTGGATGGCGTGCGCGGACAAGGCCCTCGCCCCCTTCGGCGTGGACGTCGACTGGTACACCACCCGGGAGCGCACCTACGAGGAGGTCCTGCCCTGGGACCACCTGGACTCCGGTCTGGACAAGGACTGGCTCTGGGAGGACTGGCAGGACGCGCTGGACGAGACCGAGGTCGAGGACTGCCGCTGGACGCCGTGCTTCGACTGCGGTGTCTGCCCCCAGATGGACACCCACATCCAGATCGGCCCGACGGGCAAGAAGCTGCTGCCGCTGACGGTGAAGAACGCCGGCCCGACGCCGGCGGCGAGCGGTCACACGCACTGAGGCCGCCCGCTCCCGCGTCCCTACGGTCCCTGAGCCCCCTTCCCGCCCGGGAAGGGGGCTCAGCGGCGTCCGGTGGCGTACAAGCGGGTCCGGTGCCCGCCCGGTCGCGGCGCGTTGTCTTGTCCGCCCGGTGGGCCGCTGTTAGGTCTTGGGCACTCGACGCCAGGGAGCCCGCCGTGTACCGAGAGCCACCTCTCCCCGTTCCGCCGCGTTCACGTGTCCGGGCCTTCACCTGCGCCGCCGTGGCCGTCGCGCTCGTCTCGCTCACCGCCGCGACGACTCCGCCCGGCGCCGGCGCCCGGACCGCCGCCGACCCGGCGGCCGTGGTCCGGGACTGGAACGCCATCGCCACCGACACGATCACGACGAGCCTCGGCCCGCGTCCCTCGGGGCAGGCGGCGATCTGGCAGGGGTTCGTCTCCGTCGCCGTGTACAACGCCGTGGTGGGGATCGAGGGCGGCTACGCCCTGTACAAGTGGCGTGAGCACGGCCCGGCCGGGGCGTCCTCCGCGGCGGCCGCCGCCACCGCGGCCCACGACGTACTGCTCACCTGCTTCCCCGCCTTCCAGGAGCGGCTCGACACCGCCTACGCGGACTCGCTCGCCGCGCTCCCGGCCGGTCCTGCCAGGGACCAGGGCGTGCGCTACGGCGAGCGCGCGGCCGCCCACGTCGTCGAACTCCGGGAAGGGGACGGCAGGTTCGCGGACGTCCCGTACACCGCGTCCCCGGCACCGGGCGTCTGGCGGCCCACCCCGCCCGGGTTCCAGCCCTTCATCGACACCTGGCTCGCCAGGCTCCGCCCCCTGCTGCTCACCTCGCCGCGGCAGTTCCGCCCCGGCGGGCCGCCCGCCCTCTCCTCGGCCGCCTACGCCGAGGACGTCCGGGAGGTGCGGGTCATGGGCGCGCGGACCGGTTCGGGCAGGACCGCGCGGCAGACCGAGACCGCCCTCTTCTTCGGCGGCAACCTGATCGCGCAGGTCCAGACGGCCGTACGGGACCACGCCGCCCGCCACCGGCTCGGCATCGCCCGGACGGCCCGGCTGTTCGCCGCCGTGAACGCGGCGGCGACCGACGCCGTCGTCACCACGTGGGACGCCAAGCTCCACTACGCCTTCTGGCGGCCGATCACCGCCATCCGCCTCGCCGGCACCGACGGCAACCCCGCGACGACGCCCGACCCGGACTGGGAGCCCCTGCTCCCCACCCCGCCGCACCCCGACTACATCGCCGGCCACACGACCGTCGCCGCCGCCGTGACACGCGCCCTGACCGGCGTCCTCGGCACCTCGCGCATCGACCTCGACGTCCCCTCCGAGGTCACCGGCACCACCCGGTACTACCGGAGTGCCGACGACCTCGACCGGGACGTCGTCGACGCCCGGGTGTGGGCCGGCGTGCACTCCCGCACGGCGGGCGTCGACGGCCGCCGGGCCGGCACCCGCCTGGCCGCCTGGGCACTGGACCGCTACTTCCGGCCGGTCGCCGGGCACGGCACCGCCGGCTGAACCACGGAGCCGCACGACACGGCGGTGTGTCGCGGTGAACATGACAGATGCGGATCCGATCGGCCGGTCCGCGCGTCTTCCCGGACATGGATCTCCAGAAGCCGCCGGAACCGCGCCACCAGCCCGAAGGGTGCCTCGTCGTCGCCGTCCGCCTGCCCGTGCGGATCGTCGTCCTGGTGCTGGTCGTGCCGGTGCGCATGGTGTGGGACGCGCTCGTCGTCACCGGGCGGCTTCTGCGGGACACCGTGCTCAAACCACTCGGACGGGCCCTCCTGTGGACGGGCAGGGCCCTGTTCGTCCGGCCGTTCGTGGCCCTGTGGCGGTATCTCCTGGTCCCCGTCGGCAGGGCGCTCGCCTGGCTCGGCCGGGTCCTCGTCGTCGTACCGGCCGTGTGGTGCTACCGGTACGTCCTCACCCCCGTCGGACACGCCCTCGCCTGGCTCGCGCGCGGGATCGGCGCCGGGCTCGCGTGGGTGTACGCGCGCGTGCTGGTCCCCGTCGGGCGGGCGCTGGCCTGGCTGCTGAAGGGCGCCGGCGCCGTGCTGGCCGCCCTCGGACTCGGCGTGTACACGGTGCTCGCCTGGCTGGTGCGGTACCTGGTCGTCGTCCCCGCGCGATGGCTGTACACCTGGGTCCTCGCGCCCGTCGGCCGGGCCGTCGCCTGGTGCGCGCGAGGACTCGCCCGGCTGCTGGGCCTCCTCGTCACCGGGATCGGCCTGGCCCTGTACTGGACCGCCCGGGTGCTGCTCGTCCTGCCCGCGCTCGCGCTGTGGCGCTGGGTGCTCGCGCCCGTCGGCCGGTTCCTGGCGCTTCTCGCCCGCGAGGTGCGGGACGCCCTCGGACACGCCTGGCGGATCGCGGGGCGGATCTCCCGGGCCGTCGGGCGGGTTCTCGCCACCCTCTTCCGGTGGGTCTTCGTGGAGCCGGTGCGCTGGGCGTACCGCACCGTCCTCACGCCGGTCGGGCACGCGGTGCGCGCCGCCGTCCTGCGGCCCGTCGCCGCAGGCGTACGCGCGCTGGGGCGGGTTACCCGGGAGGTGGTGACCACGGCCCGCGACACGCTGCGGCAGGCCCGCGCCGAGTTCCGCCGGATGCTGTTCGGCACCCCTCGGCAGCCGGTCGAGGCGGACCGGCGGGAACCCGTGGCCCGCGACACACGTACTCTTGGTAGGAGTACGACCGCACTCACGAAGGACTGAACGACACTGGGCAAGCGACAGCCCGAAGGCCCGCCGCCCGCACCCGCGGTGCAGCGCATTCGCCTGCGCTACACCAAGCGCGGCCGCCTGAGGTTCACCAGCCACCGAGACTTCCAGCGCGCCTTCGAGCGGGCGCTGCGTCGCGCCGAGGTGCCCATGGCGTACTCGGCCGGGTTCACGCCGCACCCCAAGGTCTCGTATGCCAATGCCGCACCCACCGGCACGGGCAGTGAGGCGGAGTACCTGGAGATCGCGCTCACCGCACCGCGCGACCCGGAGACCCTGCGCGTCCTCCTCGACGAGTCGCTGCCCGCCGGGCTCGACATCACCGAGGCGGTCGAGGCACGGACCTCCGGCCTCGCCGACCGGCTGACGGCCTCCGTCTGGGAGCTGCGGCTGGACGGCGTCGAGCCGGCCGAGGCCGAGCGCGCGGTGGAAGCCTTCACCAAGGCCGACGCCGTGGAGGTGCAGCGGATGACCAAGAACGGCGTCCGCACCTTCGACGCCCGCCCGGCGGTGGTGAGCCTGGAAACGCACGACGCTCCGGCTGATAGGCCGAGCGACCGGCCCTGTGCGATACTGCGGCTGGTTGTTCGGCACGTGACGCCTGCCGTACGACCCGACGACGTCCTGTCCGGTCTCCGCGCCGTGGCCGACCTGGCGCCGCCGGTCCCCGCAGCGGTGACCAGGCTGGCGCAGGGGCTGTTCGATGAAGAGACCGGCACGGTGACCGACCCGCTCGCGCCCGACCGCGAGGCTGCCGGGGCCCTGACGGCCCAACCGGCCGCCGCCGCGACGGCGCCCATGCCGGAAGGTCCCGCGTAGGGACGGACGTCGTAGCGCCGCCCTCGTACTCGGGAGCCACCTGGGTCGGGCAGCGCACCGACCAGAAGACTTTCGCCAGGCCGTACCGACAAGGCGTACGGAACCGGCGAGACAGGACACAGAGTGCTCCCGTGCGGCGCCCGCGCCCCGGACGGCGGCCATCGCGCATCGCGCGGGCCGCGGACGTCAACGGCGGACGGTCCCCTGAGACCGGCGCCGGACCAGGTGCGGCGCCCGGGAGCCTGACGGGAGATACGCCCGCATGCTCGGACCGAACGAACCCCAAGAGGGTTCCGAACTGAACACCCCCAGCGACACCCTGCCGCCGCGCAGGCGTCGCCGCGCCGCCTCCCGCCCGGCGGGCCCGCCCGCCGCGGCGGCCGAGGCGCCCGCCGAGGTCACCGTGCCGGCCATACCGGCCGCCGAGACCGACGAGGTCGCCGAGGTGCTCGAGGACGGCGCCGAAGAAACGCAGGTGGCCGAAGAGGCGACCGAGGCCGCCGCGCAGGAGACGCCCGCCGAGGCCGCTCCCGCCGTGCGTCCGCGCCGTCGGGCCACGCGCCGCGTGTCGGCGCCCGCCGGTTCGCCGGTGTCCGCCGAGGCCGCCGAGACCGTCGTCCCGGCCGCTGCCGCCGCCGAGACGGCCCCCGCCGTCCCCGAGGCCGGCGCGGTCGTCGTCGGCGAGGAAGCCGCGCCGCGCCGTACCCGCCGCCGGGCCACGCGCAGCGTCTCCGCGCCGACCGCCGCCACCGAGACCGCTTCGGCCGTCGAGGCGCCCGTCGAGGCCGCCGAGACCGTCGCCCCGGCCGCCGCCGCGCAGGAGCCGGTTGCCGAGGAGTCCGTAGAGGCCGCTCCCGCCGCGCGTCCGCGTCGTCGGGCCACGCGCCGTGCGTCGGCGCCCGCCGGTGCGCCCGAGGCCGCCGAGGAGGCGCCCGCCGCCGAGGTGACCGAGCCCGCCGCTTCCGCCCCGCAGGAGCCGGCCGCCGAGGAGGCCGTCGAGGCCGCGCCCGCGCGTCCGCGTCGTCGGGCCACGCGTCGTGCGTCGGCGCCCGCCGGTGCGCCCGAGGCCGCCGAGGAGACGCCCGCCGCCGAGGAGACGCCCGCCGCCGAGGCGGAGCCGGTGCGGGAGACGCCCGCCGAGACCCCCGTCGAGGAGGCCGCCCCGCGCCGTACCCGGCGCCGGGCCACCCGCCGGGTCTCCGCGCCCGCCGGCGAGGAGGCCGCCGAGGCCCCCGCCGCCACCCAGGCCGAGGAGCGGACTCCGGCCACCCCCGCGGAGCCGGAGGCCCCCGTGACCACGCACACCACCGAGCCGGCCGCCGAGGCCGCTGCGCCGCGCCGCGCCCGGCGCCGGGTCGTACGAGCCGCGTCCGGGTTCGCCGAGCCCGCGCAGCCCGCCGCGCCCAAGGCCGCCGAGCGCACCGAGCCCGCCGAGCCCGCTCAGCCGGCCGAGGCGAAGGGCAGGCGCCGCCCCGCCCGTCCCGCCGTCGCCGTGTTCCAGGCCCCGGTGTTCACCGAACCCCGGTTCCAGACCCCGGAGCGGGCCGCCGCCGAGGCCGCGGCCGAGGCCGCCGAGGCGGAGGAACCCGAGGAGTACGTGGAGGAGCGCGCCGAGACCGGTACCCGCCGGCGCCGGCGCCGCCGCGGTGCCGCCGAGGAGACCCGGCCCGTCGAGACCGCCGCCGAGGAGGAGCCGGAGGAGGCCGAGGAGGCCCCCGAGTCCGCCGAGGACCTCGCCGAGGGCGAGGAGGGCGACGAGACCGACGGCGCCGAGGGCTACGAGGAGTCCGGCTCGCGCCGCCGTCGCCGCCGGGGCGGACGCCGTCGCCGGCGCGGTGACGCCGCCGACGAGTCCGGCGAGGGCGTGGACGCCGACGCCGAGGAACTGGCCGCCGAGCAGGCCGCGCAGGACGCCGAGGACACCGCCGAGCAGGAGGAAGAGGACGCCGAGGAGGGCCGCGCCGACGAGCCCGCCGGGTCCAGCGCCAGCCGCCGCCGCCGGCGCCGCCGGCGCCGGGCCGGTGACACCACCGTCGACGCCGAGCCGTCCGCCGACGACCCGGAGCGCACCGTCGTCAAGGTCCGCGAGCCGCGCAAGCCCAGCGAGCCGTCCGACGAGGTGCAGTCCATCAAGGGCTCGACCCGGCTGGAGGCCAAGAAGCAGCGCCGCCGGGAAGGCCGGGAGCAGGGGCGCCGACGCGTCCCGATCATCACCGAGGCCGAGTTCCTGGCCCGCCGCGAGGCCGTCGAGCGCGTGATGGTGGTCCGCCAGCACGGCGACCGTACGCAGATCGGCGTCCTGGAGGACGGCGTGCTCGTCGAGCACTACGTCAACAAGGAGCAGTCGACCTCGTACGTCGGCAACGTCTACCTGGGCAAGGTCCAGAACGTGCTGCCGTCGATGGAGGCCGCCTTCATCGACATCGGCAAGGGCCGCAACGCCGTCCTGTACGCCGGCGAGGTCAACTTCGAGGCGCTCGGCATGTCCGGCGGTCCGCGTCGCATCGAGTCCGCCCTGAAGTCCGGCCAGTCCGTCCTGGTGCAGGTCACCAAGGACCCGATCGGTCACAAGGGCGCCCGTCTGACCAGCCAGGTCTCCCTCCCGGGCCGCTACCTGGTGTACGTGCCCGAGGGCTCGATGACCGGCATCAGCCGCAAGCTGCCCGACACCGAGCGGGCCCGGCTGAAGACGATCCTCAAGAAGATCGTCCCCGAGGACGCGGGCGTCATCGTGCGCACCGCCGCCGAGGGCGCAAGCGAGGACGAGCTGCGCCGTGACGTCGAGCGGCTCCAGGCGCAGTGGGAGGAGATCCAGAAGAAGGCCAAGAGCGGCAACGCCCCGACGCTGCTGTACGGCGAGCCGGACATGACCGTCCGGGTCGTGCGCGACATCTTCAACGAGGACTTCTCCAAGGTCATCGTCAGCGGCGACGACGCCTGGCAGACCATCCACGGCTACGTCTCGCACGTCGCCCCGGACCTGGCCGGCCGGCTGTCGAAGTGGACGAGCGAGGTCGACGTCTTCGCCACGTACCGGATCGACGAGCAGCTCGCCAAGGCGCTGGACCGCAAGGTCTGGCTGCCCAGCGGCGGTTCGCTGGTGATCGACCGGACCGAGGCGATGGTCGTCATCGACGTCAACACCGGCAAGTTCACCGGCCAGGGCGGCAACCTGGAGGAGACGGTCACCAGGAACAACCTGGAGGCGGCCGAGGAGATCGTGCGCCAGCTGCGGCTGCGCGACCTCGGCGGCATCATCGTGATCGACTTCATCGACATGGTCCTGGAGTCCAACCGCGACCTGGTGCTGCGCCGCCTGCTGGAGTGCCTGGGCCGGGACCGTACGAAGCACCAGGTGGCCGAGGTCACCTCGCTGGGCCTGGTGCAGATGACCCGCAAGCGGGTCGGCCAGGGCCTGCTGGAGTCCTTCTCCGAGACCTGCGTCCACTGCAACGGCCGCGGTGTCATCGTCCACCTGGACCAGGCCACCGCCAACGGTGGCGGCGGCAAGCGCAAGAAGCGCGGCGGCCGGGGCGCCGAGGCGGAGCCCGTGCACGAGCATGTGCACGAGACCCCCGCCGTGGCCGTGGAGGCCGGTACGGCCGTCACGCCCGAGGTGGAGACCGCCGCCGAGGTGGCCGCCGAGGCCGCCGAGCCGGTCTCCCTGCCCGCGCCCGACTTCGCGCCGGACGAGGAGCTGTACAGCAGCGTCGCCGAGGCGGAGGCGGCGGCCGGCCGTGGCCGTACCCGCCGCCGGGCGAGCCGCCGGGCGTCGGCTCCGGCCGGCGCGCCGAAGACGGAGAAGCCGGAGAAGGCCGAGCGGCCGGAGAGGGCCGGCCGCAAGGCGGAGAAGGCCGAGCCCGTCACGGAGCCCGAGGCGCCGACCGCGCAGGACGTCACCGCCGAGGAGGCGGCGGCGCGCCCGGTGCGGCCGGAGCCCGCCGCCGAGGCGCTGGCCGAGCCGGCGGCCGTCGAGGACCAGGTGGTCCCGGCGCCGCAGGCCGAGGCACCGGCCGCCGAGGAGGCCGCGCCCAAGGGCCGTACGCGCCGTCGGGCGACCCGGAAGGCGTCGGCCCCGGCCGGTTCCCCCGCGGGTGCCGAGGCGGCCGTGCTGACCGTGTCCGAGACCGCGCCCGCGGCCCCGGCGGAGCAGCCCGCCCAGGTCACCGAGGCGGCCCCGGCCGAGGCCGGAAAGCCGGCGGAGGCCGAGCAGCCGGTGACGGAGCAGCCGGCGGCCGAGAGCGCCCCGGCGCCGGCCCGCCCGCGCCGCCGTGCGGTGCGCAAGGCCACCGCGCCGACCGCGCCCGAGGAGGCGGCCGTGGTGGTCGTCCCGTCGGCGGCGTCCGAGGCGGCTCCGGCGGCGGAGGCCCCCGTGGCCGAGGCCCCGGTGACCGAGGGAGCCGAGGAGGCCGAGGCGGCCGCTCCGGCGAAGAAGACCGCCCGCAAGGCGGCGGCCAAGAAGGCACCGGCGAAGAAGGCGGCGGCGAAGAAGGCCACCACCAAGAAGACCGCCGCTGCCAAGAAGACGGCCGCGAAGAAGACGACGGCCAAGAAGGCGACGAAGACCGCCAAGACGGCCGCCGCGAAGTCGACGGCGAAGTCCGTGCCGTCGGCCCCGGCCGGCGACGACTGATCGCGCCGCCGTACAGGGTGTGGTCCTGTCCCCGGACAGGGCCACACCCGTTTTTCCCGCCGGCCCCGGCCGGCGCGCGACCGTCCGTCACCCGAGCACGGCGCCCGAGCCGGCCGCGACGGACGGTCCACCCATGAACCAAAGGAGAGAAACCGCGATGATAGGCCTTGTGCTGGCGGCCGGCGCCGGACGGCGTCTGCGCCCCTACACCGACACGCTGCCCAAGGCGCTGGTGCCGGTGGGGCCCGAGGGCGTGGAGGGCGAGCCCACGGTCCTGGACCTGACGCTGGGGAACTTCGCCGAGATCGGGCTGACCGAGGTCGCGGTCATCGTCGGTTACCGCAAGGAGGCCGTCTACGCGCGCAAGGCGGCGCTGGAGGCCAAGTACGGCCTGAAGCTCACGCTGATCGACAACGACAAGGCCGAGGAGTGGAACAACGCCTACTCCCTGTGGTGCGGCCGGGACGCGCTGCGTGACGGGGTGATCCTCGCCAACGGTGACACCGTGCACCCGGTCTCGGTGGAGAAGACGCTGCTGGCCGCCCGGGGCGACGGCAAGCGGATCGTCCTCGCCGTGGACACGGTGAAGAAGCTGGCCGACGAGGAGATGAAGGTCGTCGTCGACCCCGCCAAGGGGATGACGAGGATCACCAAGCTGATGGACCCGGCGGAGGCCACCGGTGAGTACATCGGCGTCACCCTGATCGAGGGCGACGCGGCGCCGGAGCTGGCGGACGCGCTGAAGACGGTCTGGGAGAGCGACCCGCAGCAGTTCTACGAGCACGGTTACCAGGAGCTGGTCAACCGCGGCTTCCGTATCGACGTGGCGCCGATCGGCGAGGTCGACTGGGTCGAGATCGACAACCACGACGACCTCGCCCGGGGACGGGAGATCGCGTGCCGGTACTGAGCCGGCTGATCCCCTCGCCGGTCGTCGTGGACATCCGCCCGGGTGCCCTGGACGGCCTGGCGAGCGTCCTCGCCGACCAGCGGATCTCTCCCTCGGGCCGGTTCGCCGTCGCCGTCAGCGGCGGCTCCGGCGCCCGGCTGCGCGAGCGGATCGCCCCCATGCTGCCCGGCGCCACCTGGTACGAGGTCGGTGGCGGCACCCTGGACGACGCGATCCGGCTGGCCGACGAGATGAAGCCCGGCCGGTACGACGCGGTGGTCGGCATCGGCGGCGGCAAGGTCATCGACTGCGCGAAGTACGCCGCGGCGCGCATCGGGCTGCCGCTGGTCGCCGTCGCCACCAACCTCTCGCACGACGGCATCTGCTCGCCCGTGTCCATACTGGACAACGACGCCGGCCGGGGTTCGTACGGCGTGCCCACGCCCATCGCCCTCCTCGTGGACCTCGCGGTGGTGCGGGAGGCTCCGGTCCGCTTCGTGCGGTCGGGCATCGGCGACGCCCTGTCCAACATCTCCGCGGTCGCGGACTGGGAGCTGGCCCACCGCGTCAAGGGGGAGCGGCTGGACGGCCTGGCCGCGGCGATGGCCCGGCAGGCCGGCGAGAGCGTGCTGCGCCACCCGGGCGGATGCGGTGACGACGGGTTCCTCACGGTGCTCGCCGAGGCCCTCGTGCTCTCGGGCATCGCCATGTCGATCGCCGGTCACACCCGGCCCTCCTCGGGTGCCTGCCATGAGATCGGTCACGCGCTCGACCTGCTGTACCCGGAGCGCGCGGCGAGCCACGGCGAGCAGGTGGGTCTCGCGGCCGCCTTCGCCACGCACCTGCGGGGCGACCACGAGGGGGCCCGGCAGCTGGCCGGCGTGCTGCGCCGGCACGGACTGCCCGTGCTGGCCCGGGACCTCGGCTTCGGCGACGACGAGTTCGTCCGGGCCGTCCGCCTGGCCCCGGAGACCCGGCCGGGCCGGTACACCGTCCTGGAACACCTTCAGCTGTCGCCGGAGGGCATCGAGGAGGCGTACGCGGAGTACGTCGGCGCGGTCACGTCCTGAGCCGTGGCCCGGTTTGACCCCCCTGGCCATGGCCCCGTACCCTGGACCGTCGGCGTGTCCACTGAACACGCCACATCCCCGTAAACCTCTTCCTCCCGGGCAACGCGGTTGGCCGGGAGAGGTCGTCTGTGGTGTTTCTGGGCGGCTGGCCTGCGGGGGTGCCGGTTCTGAGACGAGCGAAAGTGAGATCCGCGTGTACGCCATCGTGCGCAGCGGTGGTCGCCAGCACAAGGTTGCTGTCGGCGACATCGTTGAGGTTGACAAGATTTCCACCGCCAAGGTTGGCGACACGGTCGAGCTCTCGACCCTGCTCGTTGTCGACGGCGACTCCGTGACCAGCGACCCGTGGGTCCTGGCCGGCATCAAGGTCCAGGCCGAGGTCGTGGACCACCACAAGGGCCAGAAGATCGACATCCTGCGCTACAAGAACAAGACCGGTTACCGTCGTCGGCAGGGTCACCGCCAGCAGTACACGGCGATCAAGGTCACGTCGATCCCCACGGCTGCGAAGTAAGGGACTGAGGAGAAATGGCACACAAGAAGGGCGCATCGTCCACCCGGAACGGTCGCGACTCCAATGCCCAGCGGCTCGGCGTGAAGCGCTTCGGCGGTCAGGTCGTGAGCGCGGGTGAGATCCTGGTCCGCCAGCGCGGCACCCACTTCCACCCCGGCGCCGGTGTCGGCCGTGGCGGCGACGACACGCTGTTCGCCCTGCAGGCCGGTGCGGTGGAGTTCGGTACCCACCGCGGCCGCAAGGTCGTGAACATCGTTCCGGTCGCCTGAATCACCAGATCGTCTGATCGCCTGATTCAGCGCTGAACGCTTTCGCGAGGCGGACCTCACTTCCCGGGCGGGAAGGCGGGTCCGCCTTTCGCGTGTTAACACAGGTAAAACCCCGTTCGTCTTTTGGAGGCACCCCACCATGACCACCTTCGTGGACCGCGTCGAACTGCACGTCGCCGCGGGTAACGGAGGCCACGGCTGTGCCTCCGTCCACCGTGAGAAGTTCAAGCCGCTCGGCGGCCCCGACGGCGGCAACGGCGGCCGTGGCGGTGACGTCATCCTGACCGTCGACCAGTCGGTCACGACGCTGCTGGACTATCACCACTCCCCGCACCGCAAGGCCACCAACGGCAAGCCCGGCGAGGGCGGCAACCGCTCCGGCAAGGACGGCCAGGACCTGGTCCTGCCGGTGCCGGACGGCACGGTCGTGCTGGACAAGGCGGGCAATGTGCTCGCCGACCTGGTCGGCCACGGCACCTCGTACATCGCCGCGCAGGGCGGCCGGGGCGGCCTCGGCAACGCGGCGCTGGCCTCCGCCCGCCGCAAGGCGCCCGGCTTCGCGCTGCTCGGCGAGCCCGGCGACGTCCACGACATCGTCCTGGAGCTGAAGACCGTCGCGGACGTGGCCCTCGTCGGCTACCCGAGCGCCGGCAAGTCCTCGCTGATCTCCGTGCTCAGCGCGGCCAAGCCGAAGATCGCCGACTACCCGTTCACGACGCTGGTCCCGAACCTCGGCGTGGTGACCGCGGGCTCCACCGTCTACACCATCGCCGACGTGCCCGGCCTCATCCCCGGCGCCAGCCAGGGCCGCGGCCTGGGCCTGGAGTTCCTGCGGCACGTGGAGCGGTGCAGTGTGCTGGTGCACGTGCTGGACACCGCCACGCTGGAGTCCGACCGCGACCCGGTCTCCGACCTCGATGTCATCGAGGCCGAGCTGCGGGAGTACGGCGGCCTGGACAACCGGCCCCGCATCGTCGTCCTGAACAAGATCGACGTGCCGGACGGCAAGGACCTCGCCGAGATGGTCCGCCCCGACCTGGAGGCCCGCGGCTACCGCGTCTTCGAGGTGTCGGCCGTGGCCCACACCGGTCTGCGCGAGCTGACCTTCGCCCTCGGCGAGCTGGTCGGCAAGGCGCGCGCGGCGAAGCCGAAGGAGGAGGCGACCCGGATCGTCATCCGGCCCAAGGCCGTGGACGACGCGGGCTTCACCGTCGTACGCGAGGACACCGGCGGCGAGCCGCTGTTCCGGGTGCGCGGCGAGAAGCCCGAGCGCTGGGTGCGCCAGACCGACTTCAACAACGACGAGGCCGTCGGCTACCTCGCCGACCGGCTGAACCGTCTCGGTGTGGAGGAGCAGCTGATGAAGGCGGGCGCCCGCGCGGGCGACGGCGTCGCCATCGGCCCCGAGGAGAACGCGGTCGTCTTCGACTGGGAGCCGACCGTCATGTCCGGCGCGGAGATGCTCGGCCGCCGTGGCGAGGACCACCGCTTCGACGCGCCCCGCCCCGCGGCCCAGCGCCGCCGGGACAAGCAGGCCGAGCACGACGAGGCGCTGCGGGAGTTCGACGACTTCGAGCCGTTCTAAGGCGGTCCGGCCGTTCTGAAGCGGTTCGAGCCGTTCTCAAGCGGTTCGAACCGTTCTCGGGCGGTTCCAGCGGTGCCGGTCATGGACCGGCGGGGGCCGTGACGCCCCGGGGCGGCGCCGTGCGGCGCCGCCCGTTCGCGTTCACGGGTGGCGGTGCCGCCAGCCCTGCCAGGCCGACTCGATCATGTCGTCCAGGTCGTGCGCGGCGCTCCAGCCGAGTTCCCGCCGGATGCGGTCGGCGGAGGCCACGACACGGGCCGGGTCGCCGGGGCGGCGCTCGGTGACCTCGGGCCGTACGTCCTCGCGGCCGGTGACCTTCAGGATGCGGTCCACCATCTCGCGCACCGAGCTGCCCTCGCCGCGGCCGATGTTGAGGACGAGGGACGTGCCCGCCTCGGCGTCGGTCAGGCGGCGGGCGGCGGCCAGGTGCGCGCCGGCGATGTCCTGGACGTGGATGTAGTCGCGTACGCAGGTGCCGTCGGGCGTGGCGTAGTCGTTGCCGAAGATCCGCGGCGCCGCACCGGCCTCCAGCCGCTCGAAGACCATGGGGATGAGGTTGAAGACACCGGTGTCGGAGAGCGCGGGCTCGGCCGCCCCGGCCACGTTGAAGTAGCGCAGGGAGGCGGCGCGCAGTCCGTGCGCCCGGGCGGCGGCGGTGATCAGCCACTCGCCGATCAGCTTGCTCTCGCCGTACGGGCTCATGGGCGCGCAGGGGGTGTCCTCGGTGACGAGGTCCACGTCCGGCATGCCGTACACCGCGGCGGAGGAGGAGAAGACGATGCGGTCGACCCCGGTGGCGGTCATGACCTCCAGCAGGGTCTGCAGTCCGGTGACGTTCTCCCGGTAGTAGTGCAGCGGCCGCTCGACGGACTCGCCCACCTGCTTCTTGGCCGCGATGTGCACGACGCCGGTCACCTGGTGGTCACGGATCGTCCGCTCCAGCTTGTCGGCGTCCAGTACGCTGCCGACCACCAGCGGGGTGCCCTCGGGCACCCGGTCGGCGCTGCCGGTGGAGAGGTCGTCGTAGACGATGGTCTCCTCACCACCCTGGATCAGGGTGCGTACCACGTGCGCGCCGATATATCCGGCGCCGCCAGTTACCAGCCAGCTCATCGTCACCTCTTCACAGCGGCGGTCAGTCTGCTCAGCCTGGCTCCCGGCCCCGGAAAAATCGAATCGGGCGAATCCGGTTTCATGCGGAGCAATGGGGCAATGCCGTTGCGGTGACTGTCGGTAAGATGACAAGTGGCCCCGACGGAAACAACCTGTTAATCCTCTACGCTGATGGACGGTGTGCACTCGGGTCGGCGATGGCCGCATGTGCCGGCCGATCGCGTCGTCAAAGTCCGCCACGGAGACAGGTTGCTAAGGATGCCAAGGCTCTCTCTCGTCGTCCCCGTCTACAACGTGCAGGGCTACCTCGCAGAGTGCCTTGAGTCGGTCCTCGGGCAGGACTACCAGGACTTCGAGATCGTCGCCGTCGACGACCGCTCCCCGGACGGCTCCGGCGCCCTCCTGGACGAATACGCCGCCAGGGACGATCGCATTCGTGTGATCCACCTCATGGAGAACGTGGGTCTCGGACGGGCGCGCAACGCCGCTCTGGAATCGGCGCGCGGCGATTACGTTCTGTTCCTGGACAGTGACGACACCCTCGCGCCGGGCGCGCTCGGCGCGATAGCGGAGCGGCTGACGGCCGCCGGCGATCCCGACGTACTGATCTACGACTACGTGCGCACCTACTGGGACGGCGAGATACGCCCGAACCAGAGAGCGGCCCTGCTCGCGGAGGCCGGCCCGGGGGTGTTCTCCCTCGCCGAGCGACCGCAGCTGCTGAACCTGCTGCAGATCGTCTGCAACAAGGCCTACCGCCGGGACTTCATCGCCCGCGAGGGCCTCACCTTCCCGCCGGGCTACTACGAAGACGCCCTGTGGACGTTCCGCTCGCTGATCACCGCCGAGCGCATCGCCGTGCTGGACCGCGTCTGCCTGCTGTACCGGCAGCGGCGCGAGGGCGGCAACATCCTCGCCACCGTCAGCCGCAAGCACTTCGACATCTTCGAGCAGTACCGCCGCGTCTTCGAGTTCCTCGACACCCGCGCGGACGCCGAGCAGTGGCGCGCACCGCTGTTCCGCAAGATGGTCGACCACTACCTGGCGATCCTGGAGCGCCCCGGCCGGCTGCCGCGGGACGCGCGGGCCGAGTTCTTCCACCGAGCCGCCGCCGACTACCGGGCCCGGATGCCCGCCGGCTTCCGCAAGCCGGCCGGTTCCCGCGGCAAGAAGTACGCGCTGCTGGAACGCGACGCCTACGCCGGCCTGGTGGGCGCCAAGGCCGTCGTGAAGCTGCGCGCCAAGGCGACCGGCTACGCGCGCACCACCCTCGGCCGCACCAGACGCACCGCGCTGAGCCTGGACTACCGGCACCAGCTGAGACTGCCGCTCGACGAGAACCTGGCGCTGTTCTCCGCCTACGGGGGCAGCGGCGTGTCCTGCAACCCGGCGGCCATCGACGCCGAGCTCGCCCGCCGCGCCCCCCACATCCGCCGCGTGTGGGCCGTCCGCCCGGACGCCGTGGACAAGGTGCCCGAGGGCGTCGAGGTCGTCCGGACGGGGTCGCGCGAGTACTGGGCGGCCCTCGCCCGCGCCACCTACCTGGTCAACAACGTGAACTTCCCGGACGCCGTGGTGCGCCGGCCGGGCCAGGTCCACGTGCAGACCCACCACGGCACCCCGCTGAAGACCATGGGACTGGACCGGCGGCAGTACCCGGCCTCGGCGGGCATCGACTTCGCCGCACTGCTGCGGCGCAGCGACCGCTGGAACTACAGCCTCGTCGCCAACCACTTCTCCAGCGCCGTGTGGCAGCGGGCGTACCCCTGCTCGTACACCTCCCTGACGACCGGCTACCCGCGCAACGACGTCCTGCTCACCTCCACCGCCGAGGACGTGCGCGAGGCCCGTCGCGAGCTCGGACTGGGCGAGGGCGTGACGGCCTTCCTGTACATACCGACGCGCCGTGAGTACCAGCGCGGCTTCGAGCCGCGGCTGGACCTGGCGAAGCTGGCCGGGCGGCTCGGGCCGGACGCGGTGCTGCTCGTACGGCCGCACCCCGACGAACGCCCGGCCCGGTGGCCGGCCGAGTGGCGGTCCGAGGACCGGATCATCGATGTGTCCGGCCACCGAGCGGTCGAGCGTCTCTACCTCGCCGCCGACTGCCTCATCACGGACTACTCCTCGGCGATGTTCGACTACGCCAACCTGGACCGGCCGATCGTCGTCCACGCCGACGACTGGGAGACCTACTCCGTCGTGCGCGGCACGTACTTCGACGTGCGCACCGAGGGGCCGGGGGCGGTGGCCACCACCGAGGAGGAGCTGGCCGAAGTACTCTGTTCCGGCGCCTGGCGCGGGGAGCGGGCCGCCCGGGCACGCGATCGGTTCCGTCGCCGCTTCTGCGACTTCGACGACGGTCGTGCGGCGGAGCGTGTGGTGCGCCACATTTTCCTCGGAGAGGACCTCGGGGATCTGCCGCCGGTCGTCCCACTGGACGAGCGGACCCCCGCCCCGCCGCCGGAGCCGTCCCGCGACGCGTCGGCCCTGATATCCACCCACACGAGCCAGAGGTAGCCGCTGCAGTGTCCCAGCAACCCGACACAACGCCCGACATCAGCGTCGTCGTCATCGTCTTCAACGACGCGGCACGCCTTCCGACCGCCGTGCAGTCGGTCCTGGACCAGACACTGCGCAATGTCGAGGTCATCATCGCCGATGACTGCTCCACCGACGGCTCCTTCGAGGTCGCGCAGCAGCTGGCCGCCCGCTCGGACCGGGTGCGCGCGATCCAGCTGCCGGAGAACAGCGGCGGCTGCGGCGAGCCGCGCAACCAGGGCATCGCCGTCGCCCGCGGCCGCTACGTGATGTTCCTGGACAGCGACGACACCCTCGAGCTGAACGCCTGCCGCAACATGCTCGACGCCGCCGAGAGCACGGGCGCCGACCTGGTCTCCGGGCTCTGCCTGCGCGTCCACACGGACAGCCGCAACGGCAAGAAGGTCAAGTGGTACCCGTGGCTCTACCGGGAGACCCGCACCTTCGACTCGGTCGCCGAGATACCGGACCTGATGGTCTTCGACACCCTGTCGACGAACAAGTGCTACCGGCGTGAGTTCCTGCTGGAAAGCGGCCTGACCTTCCCCAAGGGCATCCACTACGAGGACCTGCTCTTCTCCGCGCAGGCCTACCTGGCCGCCTCCCGGATCACCCTGATCCCGAACACGGTCTACCACTGGAACGTCGTGGAGAAGGCCGCCGCCAAGTCGATCAGCAACCGGCGCCACGAGATCAACAACTTCGCCGACCGCGTGGAGATCCACCGCAGGATCGACCGGGTCCTCGCGGAGCGGGGCCAGAGCGAGCTGAAGCTCCACAAGGACCGCAAGTTCCTCAAGCACGACCTCGTGCTGTACCTGCGCGACCTGCCCTTCCTGGACGACGAATACCGCCACAAGTTCGCCGAGCTGGCCCGCGGTTACATCCAGGGCTTCTCCCCGGAGGCCTACGAGGAGCTGTCCCCGGTCCACCGGCTGTGCGCCTACCTGCTGCTGCAGGAGGACTGGAAGAACCTCACCCCGGCGATCGACACCCTCATCAACCCGCGCAAGGTCTCCAGCCCGCTGGTCGAGCGCGACGGCCGGGTCTACTGGTGCGAGGAGCACCTCGACGACCCGCTGGCCCGCAAGATCCTCGACGTGACCGACCTCGGCTACCACTCCCGGCCGGTCCAGCGCATGTGGCTGCGCAACCAGGTGACCTCCTACGCGGAGAACCCCGCGGGCATCAAGGTCTCCGGCGCCGTCGTCAACCCGCTCGGGGTGATCCCGCCGGGCGCGGAGCTGAAGGCCGAGCTGGAGTTCCGCGCCCGCCGCAGGAGCCTGCAGAAGTTCCGTTTCCCGGTGCAGAGCGTCCAGCACGAGGGCGAGTCGGTGGCATGGCAGGCCACCGTGCCCCTGGCGGCGAAGTTCCGCCCCCTCGGCATCGTCGACGAGGTGTGGGACGTACGCCTCTACCTGAGCGTCGACGGTGTCCAGGCCACCAGCCGGCTCACCGTCGGCCAGACCGCGCTGGAGGACGCCGGCGTGGTCCGGGTCCGTCCCCGGCTCGGCCGGATGACGGCCGACCGCCTGGTGCCGCACGCCTCGGCCAAGGGCCACCTGGCCTTCCGGCTCGCCCAGCACGGCACGCTCGCCCAGCGCACCACGACGCTGGTGCGGCGCAACCTGCAGAGCCCGCCCGCCGCGATGGCCAAGAAGATGGTGCGCAAGGCCGTCAAGGTGCGCAAGGACCTGCACTCGGGCCCGCGCAAGATCGAGACCTACCACCGCATGATCCGGCTGCTGCCCGTCCGCAAGGGCACGGTCGTCTTCGAGAGCCACCTCGGCAAGCAGTACAGCGACAGCCCGCGGGCCATCTACGAGGAGATGCGCCGCCGCAACGTGCCCTTCCACGCCATCTGGTCCTACGCCGGCGAGCGTCCCACGGGCTTCCCGGACGACGTCGAACTGGTGCGCCGCTGGTCCTGGCCCTACCTCAGGGCGCTGGCGCAGGCCGAGTTCTGGATCGACAACCAGGGCTTCCCGCTGAAGCTGAGCAAGCGCCCGGAGACCACGTACATCCAGACCTGGCACGGCTCCGCCCTGAAGCGGATGGGCTTCGACGAGCCGAAGTACCGCATCAAGCCGGAGCACGAGCAGCGCGCCTACCAGGAGGCGATCGACCGGTTCGACTACTTCGTGGTGCGCGGCCGGCACGACGAGCGGACCCTCGCCCCGGCCTACCGGATCACCGAGGACAGGCTCCTGCGCACCGGATACCCGCGCAACGACGCGCTCGTCCGGGCCCGGGACGCCGGCACCCTCGACCCGGCGGCCCGGGAACTCGCCGAGCGCCTCGGCATCCGCCTGGACCGCCCGGTGGTGCTGTACGCCCCGACGTTCCGGGAGCAGAACGGCAAGGTCAAGAAGTTCGAGTTCCCGTTCGACGTGGACGAGTTCGCCGACCGCTTCGGTGACCGCTTCACCCTGCTGGTGCGCACGCACTACCTGAACAACGTCACGCTGCCGCCCTCCGTGGCGGGCCGGGTCGTCAACGTCAGCGGCGAGCCGGACATCACCCCGGTCCTGCTGCTCGCGGACGCGCTCATCACCGACTACTCCTCGGTGATGTTCGACTACGCGCTCCTCCAGCGCCCCATGGTGTTCTTCACCTACGACTGGGAGGAGTACGTCGACAACAGCCGCGGGACGTACTTCGACCTGTCGGAAGAGGCCCCCGGCCCCGTCGTGCACACGGCGGAGGACCTCTTCGGCGTCCTGGAGAACCTGGACGGCCTCGCCTCCGAACAGGAGGCGCGCCTGAAGGAATTCGTGGCCCAGTACGGCGAGTACGACCGCGGCGACGCCGCCGCCCAGATCGTCGATCGCTTCTTCGGAAACCGGGGAGACGCCCGATGACACAGCGTGACATCATTTTCGTGGCCAACGAGGTCAACGAACTCGGCGGAGTGGCCCGTTGGCAGGCGCTGATGGCCGAACTGTTCGCCGAGGAGGGCCACCGGGTCACCATCGTCGGCATCGCGCCGCCCGAGGTGCCCATGGACCTGGGCGCCAACCCGCCCTTCACCACCGTGACGCTCTACGACGAGCGCCCGCCCGGCCGCTGGCAGGCCCGCACCCTGCTGGACCGGGCCAACCTCCAGGCCCGGCGCCGCGAGGCCGCGCGCGAGGAGAGCATGCGGGCCGCCGCCGACCGGCTGTCGGCGATCTTCCGGGCCGCCCGGCCCGGGGCGATGATCATCGTGACCCAGGTGTGGGCCATGGAGTGGGTCGCCCTCGCGGACACCGCGGGGCACCCGGTCATCGGCATGAGCCACGAGTCGTACGAGTACTCGCGCGGCTCCTCCCGCTTCGGGCGCGTCGCGCGGTACTACAAGGACGTCGACCGCCTGCTGCTGCTGACCCGCGAGGACGCCGACCTGTGGATCGGCCGGGGCATGAACAACGTCGGGTACATGCCCAACCCGCTGCCGATGATGCCGGAGATCCCCTCCGAGCGCACCGAGAAGGTCGTCGCGAGCATCGGCCGTCTGGGACACCAGAAGGGCATCGACATGCTCCTGGACGTCTGGGCGGAAGCGGCGCCGAAGCACCCCGACTGGCTCCTGCGGATCTACGGCTCCGGCCCCGACGAGGAGGCGCTGCGCGCCCAGTGCACCCGGCTCGGCCTGGACGACCGGGTGGAGTGGGCCGGCCAGACCGACGACGTCGCCGGCGCGCTGCGCGGGGCGTCGGTGTTCGTCCAGTCCTCCCGGGGCGAGGGCTTCCCGCTGGCCCTGCTGGAGGCCATGGCCTGCGCGGTGCCGTGCGCGGCCTTCGACTGCGCCCCGGGCGTGCGCGAGATCGTCCGCGACGAGGAGGACGGACTCCTGGCCCGCCCCGGAAACGTCCCCGAACTCGCGCAGAAGCTCGGCCGGTTGATGGAGGACTCCGAACTCCGCGACCGGATGGGCGAACTGGCCCGGAAGAACGTCCAGCGGTACTCGCCGAAGGTCATCCGTGACCGGTGGGAGGAACTGTTCAGGTTCCTGGAGCGCTGACGGCATCGGACAGGACGGAAGGGCCGGCCCGCCACGGGCCGGCCCTTCCGTCCTGTGTCAGCACCCGGACCGGCTCACACCTGGCTCACGCCTTCAGGTCGTCCCGGTCGCCCATCACCACGACGGGGTGCGCCTTCGGGTCGAGCGTGCGCAGCAGGTACCGCATGTCGGACGCGGACTGGCTGACGCACGCCGAGGTCCCGCCGCCGTGGTCCACGTGCAGCCAGATGCTGCCGCCCTTGGACTGGCCCAGCGGCCGGGTCGGATCGTTGGGCGCGGTGCCCTTCACCCGGTTGTAGTCGATGGCGATGACGTAGTCGAAGTCGTGCCAGGACGACTTCTTCCAGTAGTGGGGCGCCTGGAAGGCCGCGGACCTGGTGTAGGGCAGCCTGGCGTCCGGCGCGGCGTTCACCCCGCCCGCGTCGGTCAGCGTGAACACGCCCACCGGACTGCGCTGGTCGCCCTCGTGGTGGTTCGTCGTCCAGCCGCGCCGGCCGTTGTGCCCGGACCAGGAACGCTCCTGCTTCCACACCGAACCGTGCTTGTCGAAGAGGGCGATGGTGGAATCGGGGGAGTTCCTGCCCGCGCCGTACACGACGACCACCTGACGGGAGTCCGCCGGCACGCGGTCCCACAGCCGGTCCCCGACGCCGGGGATCCGCTTCAACGGCGCCTGCCGCGGCTGGGCGTCGTCCGTCCGGGCGTGAGCGGGCGGCTTCCCGTGGTCCGAACTCCCGCACCCGGCGAGGGACATGACGGCCATCGCAGCACAGACCGCGCTCACGGCGGCACGTGTCGAACCCGATTGACGCATGGACCCCATGCTCTCAGACCGCGCCGGACCGGCGGCCGTGGCCCCACGGCGGTTCCGCGCCGAAAAAGGAATGCCTCCGCGGTGCCGGACGGTGCAGAATCGGTCACATTCGGCGACCGCGTGACCCTCCCGGTGAGCGGGCCCGCCGCTGTCCAGCCAGCGGACCCGGGCGCACCATCCACACGGCTTCGCGTAGATTGCCGGAACAGGCAGCCGGACAGCGCGCGAGGGGACGGAAGGCACCGTGGCAAGGGCAAGGCAGGCCGTGGGCGAGGCCCGCAGGATCGTCGTCAAGGTGGGTTCGTCGTCGCTGACCACCGCCGAGGGCGGCCTGGACGCCGACCGCGTGGACGCCCTCGTGGACGTCCTCGCCAAGAGCCGCAGCGGGGGCGAGCGGGAGATCGTCCTGGTCTCCTCCGGTGCCATCGCCGCCGGCCTCGCCCCGCTCGGCCTGCGCCGCCGCCCCAAGGACCTCGCCCGCCAGCAGGCCGCCGCCAGCGTCGGCCAGGGCCTGCTCGTCGCCCGCTACACCGCCTCCTTCGCCCGCTACGGCGTCCGCGTCGGCCAGATCCTGCTCACCAGCGACGACATGAGCCGCCGCGCCCACCACCGCAACGCCTCCCGCACCCTCGACGAGCTGCTCGCGATGGGCGCCTTCCCGATCGTCAACGAGAACGACACGGTCGCCACCGACGAGATCCGCTTCGGCGACAACGACCGCCTCGCCGCGCTCGTCGCCCACCTCGTCCACGCCGATCTGCTCGTCCTCCTCTCCGACGTCGACGGCGTCTACGACGGCGACCCCAGCCGGCCCGGCACCTCCCGGATAGCCGAGGTGAGGAGCCCGCGGGACCTCGCGGGCGTCGAGATCGGCAGCGCGGGCAAGGCCGGCGTCGGCACCGGCGGCATGGTCACCAAGGTGGAGGCCGCGCGGATCGCCGCCGCCGCCGGCATCCCGGTGGTGCTCACCAGCGCCGTGCACGCGGCCGAGGCCCTGGCCGGCGGTGACACCGGCACCTACTTCCACCCCACCGGCAAGCGCTCCGCCGACCGGCTGCTGTGGCTCCAGCACGCCTCCACCCCGCAGGGCGCGCTGACCCTGGACGACGGCGCGGTGGACGCGGTCGTGAACGGGCGCAAGTCGCTGCTGCCCGCCGGAATCGCCGCCGTGGAGGGCGAGTTCAGCGCCGGCGACCCCGTCGAACTGCGGGACGCGCGGGGCCGCGCGGTGGCCCGGGGACTCGTCAACTTCGACGCCAAGGAGATCCCCCTGCTGATCGGGCGTTCGACGCGTGAGCTGGCGCGTGAGCTGGGCGCCGCGTACGAACGCGAGGTCGTACACAGGGACGACCTGGTGCTCCTGCACGTGTAAGGGCTCGCAAAACCACGCGTAAAGCGGAGCCTGCGGAACGCCCCCGGTGGGGGACGTTCCGTAAAACCCCCACACGAAGCCCTGCGGCCTGCTCCACTTTGTCTCGGGAACATGTTGAAGGGAACACGTTCCGTCAAGAGGCCAAGCGAGCCATACGGCCCTGCCGGCCATGCGTGAAGGAGGCCGTCGTGAGACGAGTGCGCCCGGGGGCGGCGTCCCGCGGTGCTCTGACGAGCGTCGCGGCCGGGGACACCTACGAGGAACCCAGGGACCTGCCCAGGCTGTGGCACGTCACCCTGAGCGTCTCCGGTGAGAAGGTCCCGCTGCCGGAACTGCGGCGGGCCCTGGAACAGCTCGCCCACGACCACCCCTTCCTGCTGACCAGCAGATACGCGACCGACCACGCGGAGATCCGGTACTGGGAAGAGGCCCGCGACCTGCACGACGCCGCCGCGGTGGCGCTGCGCCTGTGGGGCGAGCACCGGCAGACCGCCGGCCTGCCCGCCTGGGAGATCGTCGGCCTGGAGGTCATCGACCGCGAGACCTACCACCACCGCATCGCCGAGGGCTACGGCCCGCCACCGGCGACACCGGTGGGCGTCCACCCGTTCTGAGCGGACGTTCCGACCCGGGGGGAGGGGTTCACCCCTTTTGGGGTGTCTCGGGGTGTGGGACGACCGCTGAACGGCGGCGCCCCGCGCACTACCCTTCCCCCATGACCACGCTCTCGCCGTACGACTCGATGTCCCCGGTCACCCAGGCCGCCTACCGGGCCAAAGCCGCCGCCGCCGACCTCGCGCCGCTCCCGCGCGCCGTGAAGGACGACGCGCTGCTCGCCATCGCCGACGCCCTGGAGGTCCGGACCGCCGAGATCGTCGAGGCCAACGCCAAGGACGTGGCCAAGGCCCGGGAGAACGGCACCAGCGAGGCCATCGTCGACCGGCTCACCCTCACCCCCGAGCGGGTCCGCGCCATCGCCTCCGACGTCCGCGACGTGGCCAAGCTGCCCGACCCGGTCGGCGAGGTCGTCCGCGGCTCCACCCTTCCCAACGGCATCGACCTGCGCCAGGTGCGCGTACCGCTCGGCGTCGTCGGCATCATCTACGAGGCCCGCCCGAACGTGACCGTCGACGCGGCGGCCCTGTGCCTGAAGTCCGGCAACGCCGTCCTGCTGCGCGGCTCCGCCTCCGCCTACGCGTCCAACACCGCCCTGGTCCGGGTGATCCGCGACGCCGTCGGCGGTGCCGGGCTCCCCGCCGACGCCGTCCAGCTCGTGCCCGGCGAGAGCCGCGACTCCGTCCGCGAGCTGATGCGCGCCCGCGGCCTGGTCGACGTCCTCATCCCGCGCGGCGGCGCCTCCCTGATCCGGACCGTGGTCAACGAGTCCACGGTCCCCGTGATCGAGACCGGCACCGGCAACTGCCACGTCTACGTCGACGCCCAGGCCGACATCGACACGGCCGTCGAGATCCTGATCAACTCCAAGGCCCAGCGGGTCAGCGTCTGCAACGCCGCCGAGACCCTCCTCGTCCACCAGGACATCGCCCCCGCGTTCCTGCCCCGCGCCCTGGACGCCCTCGCCGAGGCCGGGGTCACCGTCCACGCCGACGACCGGGTCATGGCCTACGCCAAGGACTCCAAGGTCACCGCGGTCGAGGCCACCCCCGAGGACTGGGAGACCGAGTACCTCTCCCACGACATCGCCGCCGCGGTGGTCGACTCGCTGGACAAGGCCGTCGAGCACATCCGGCTGTGGACCTCCGGCCACACCGAGGCCATCGTCACCACCTCCCAGCAGGCCGCCCGCCGCTTCACCCAGCTGGTCGACTCCACCACCGTCGCCGTGAACGCCTCCACCCGCTTCACCGACGGCGGCCAGTTCGGCTTCGGCGCCGAGATCGGCATCTCCACCCAGAAGCTGCACGCCCGCGGCCCGATGGGGCTGCCGGAGCTGACCAGCACGAAGTACATCGTCACCGGCGACGGGCACGTACGCCGCTGAGGTTCACCCGTCCGGCCGAGCGCACCCGGCCCCGGGGAACGCGGCCGGAAGGCGTCCCACCAGACAGACGAATTTCCATACCGTCTGCCCAAATTGACCCCCCAGGTCTACTCTGGATCCGTGCCGGAGGACGTGGGGGGCACGCCGTTCCCTGACGGCTGGGAGCCCGACGACGACCACGACCACGGGGTGTCGGACGAAGAGTTCGCCTCCGTGGTCTTCGACGAGGCCTTCGTACAGGCGGCCACGGTCCATGAACCGTCCGCCGTCGAACGCCTCCTGGCCGCCGCCCAGGCCAGAGCCGAGGCCACCGAGGCGGAGGCCCGCCGCGCCCACGCCCGGGGCGAGCGCCACGACGACGGTTACGGCCCCGACGGCGCCCGATTCGGCCAAGATCACGACGATGACGAGCCGGACGACGCCTACGTCCTCGGCGACGGCCTCCACGGCCCGTACGGCAAGCAGGTCCGCTGGCACCGTCCCGTCGCCTGGGTCCTGGCCGTGGTGATGGGCATCGGCATGGTCGCCCTGGCCTTCGCCGCCGTCTACCGGGGAGGCTCCTCGGGCACCCGCGACCGGGTGCCCGCGCCCGCCTCGACCGGCGTCGGCAAGGACGCCGCCTCCGCCCCCGCCGCCTCCGACGACCATCCCCGGCCGGCCGTCTCGGCCGTCCCGCACTCCCCCTGAGCGCCCTTCGAGCCCCCGTCCGCGCCTGTTGAGAACCTGTCAGAAGTTGTCGTCAGCCGGGCGTTTACCCGGGGCCCGCCGGACCTACTCTGAAGGTATGGGCGGGCCTGGCGACCCACCGGAGGGGACACCCGAGGGCGGCCCCGGCGGTGCGGAGGACGAATACCGATCCGTCGTCTTCGACGAGTCGTTCGTCCGTGCTGCCCGGCTCCAGGAGTCCTCCGCCGCGGAGCGGATGGCCGACCACGCGCCCGCCGTACGCCGCCGCCCGGCCCTGCGCCGCGGACTCACCCGGCAGGTCCTGATCCTCGCCCTGCTGATCGCCGTCGCCTTCGGCACCGCCCTCTACATGGGCGTCCGGCACCCCTACGGCTCCACGCCGGTCCGCCGGTCCGTGGAGGCCCTGCGGACGACCGTCGTCCCGCTCGCCCCGCAGGGCAGGGTGCCCGGCGCCGCCGACCCCGAGCGGCTGTTCACGCACAGCCCCGCCGCCCCCTTCGACATCGGTGCCGAGGGCATTCCGCTGCCGGCCTCGCGCCGCACCGCCCACTTCTCCGACAGCCAGGTGATGACCGCCCTCACCGCGGTCAAGGACTACATCGTCCGCTCCTCCCTCCACCCCGAGGTGCTGGCCGGCCGCGAGGTGCGCCCCGTCCGGTCCCTGGTCGACTCCGGACAGCTCGACCAGTTCGACCGGAGCGTCACCCACCCCGCCGCGGACGGGCGGCACGCGTCCACGGGCTGGATGGTCCGCATCGACCCCGCGCGGGCCCGGCTGGCCGACGACCGGATCCGCGCCTTCGGTTCCCTGCACGTCACCGAGGCCGACGCGGCGACGCTGGAGGTCTCCGCCGACCACACCTTCGTCTACGCCCTGCGCCCCACCGGCGCCGCCTCGCACGCCCCCGCGTCCCTCTTCACGGTCCGCCGCGAGCTGACGTTCCACCTGGACCGCGACGACCTGCGCACCCGCCAGGTCCAGCTGACCGCGTCGTACGTCCAGGCGGGCCCCCTCGCCTGCGCCGAGGACGCCTCGGCCTACCTGCGCCCCCTCCTGGCCGGCCAGACGGCCGGGACGGGCCGCCCCGCGGGCACCAACCCCTACGACACGGACAGCCCGGCGTCCGTCTGCGGAACGCTGGCCACGGGGGCGCAACCGAGGGCGTGAGGGGCGGGCCGTGCTCCGGACAGGCCGTCGGGGCGGAGCCGGAAGGCCCGGGGCTACGCGTCCGTGCCCGGTGTGTCCCCCGGGGCCGGCGGAGGGCTGCGGAAGCCGTCGAAGCCGCGCCGGACCCGGCCGCCCAGGTCGCCCGCGCCCCCCGCCAGGTCCGTGACCAGCTTCATCAGCGGGTCCTTGGAGCTCTTCACATCGCTCGCGTAGCCGGCCGCCGACTCGCGGAAGGAGTCGCTGACGGAGGCGTCCTTGTCCTCGCCGCGCCGCGGGTAGTGGCCGTCCATGATCCGCTGGTAGTCCCGCGACTCGGCCCACTTCTTCAGCTCGGCGGCCCGCACGGTGGTGAACGGGTGCGAGCGGGGCAGCACGTTCAGGATCTTCAGCACGGAGTCGCGCAGGTCGCCGCCGGACTCGTACTCCTCGGCCTGCTCCAGGAACGCGTCCACGTTCATCTCGTGCAGGTGGTTGCCGCCGGCTACCTTCATCAGGCCCCGCATCGAGGCCCGTACGTCCTGGCCCACCAGCAGGCCCGCCCGGTCGGCGGACAGCTCCGACTTGCGGAACCACTCGCGCAGCGCCGTGACGATCGCCGTGACCGCGAGATTGCCGAGCGGGATCCACGCGACCTTCACCGCGAGGCTGGTCAGGAACAGCAGGACCGTGCGGTACACCGAGTGCCCGGACAGCGCGTGCCCCACCTCGTGCCCGATGACCGCCCGCATCTCCTCCTCGTCGAGCAGCTCGACCAGCCCCGTGCTGAGCACGATGATCGGCTCGTCCAGGCCGACGCACATCGCGCTCGGCCGCGGATCCTGCGTGACGTACATCAGCGGGACCTTCTCCAGGTCCAGGATGTAACAGGCGTCCAGCAGCATGTCGTGCAGGTGGGAGAACTGCCGCTCGGAGACCCGTACCGAGTCGGACAGGAACAGCAGCCTCAGGCTGCGCTCCGGCAGCAGCCCGCTGAGCGCCTTGAACACGGTGTCGAACCCGCTCAGCTTGCGCAGCGCGACCAGCGCCGAACGGTCCGCCGGGTGCTCGTACGCCCGTGAGGAGATCCCCGGGAAACGCCTGCGCTGTCTGCCGGGCAGCCGCTCGTGCCCCGTCTGCTGCCGGCCGTCGTCGGACATGTCTTCCCCCATGTGCGTGTCAGTGTCCACCGCGCCCCCGAGGCGGGGCCCAGCCTAGGCGGAGATACCGTGGACGGGCAGTACACCCGAAGGAGTCCCCGCCATGGAGCACCACCCCGCAGCCGCCCGGCTGACCGAGGCCGCCACGCTCGCCGTCCAGCAGCACGGGACGGGCAACCTGCTCCGTGTCGTGCTGGTCGTGATGGTCCTCGGCTGTGCGCTGACCGCCTGGTTCCTGCTGAGCGGCTACAAGCGCAAGGACGACTGAGGCGCGCCGGAAGTTCCCTCCCGTCCGCGGCGGACGCTCTTCGCCGGGGCCGGCCGCCGGCGCCCCCGCGTCCCCAACGGCGGAGTCGGCGTGATCGCCGCACGGCCGCCCGCTTACGATGAGCCGACATCTTTATTCCGCCCACACGCGATAGGTCCTGCCGAAGATGAGCTTCCACAGCGCCGCAGCCCAGTTGGTCACCCTCGCCGCCGAGGGCGAGGAGCGCGGCGGAAACCACGAGAGCCTGAACCCGCTCGTCACCGGCGGCGGCGCCCTGATCATCCTGCTCCTGCTGCTGTGGATCACCACGCGCTTCAACCGCGACCGCTGAGCGGGGACCCCGTCCCCGGCCGGACGTTCGAGGCCGGGCCGGTAGGGTCTGCACGCATGGGAGAGCAGGACATGCCTACCGGTCCGGCGCGCAAGACGGCCGACGACACGGTGAAGCGCCCGCAGCACGGACCGGGCCACGCCCCCGCCCACACGGGCAAGCGGCGCCTGGGCGTCATGGGCGGGACATTCGACCCGATCCACCACGGGCACCTGGTGGCGGCCAGCGAGGTCGCCGCGCAGTTCCAGCTGGACGAGGTGGTCTTCGTCCCCACCGGCGAGCCGTGGCAGAAGTCGCACCGCAGGGTCTCCCCGGCCGAGGACCGCTACCTGATGACGGTCATCGCGACCGCCGAGAACCCGCAGTTCTCCGTCAGCCGCATCGACATCGACCGCGGCGGCCCCACCTACACCGTCGACACCCTGCGCGACCTGCGTGCCCTCAACCCGGACACCGACCTCTTCTTCATCACCGGTGCCGACGCCCTCGCCCAGCTGCTGACCTGGCACAACTCCGAGGAACTGTTCTCCTACGCGCACTTCATCGGCGTCACCCGCCCCGGCCACCACCTGACCGACCCGGGCCTGCCGGAAGGCGGTGTCTCGCTGGTCGAGGTGCCGGCCCTCGCCATCTCCTCCACGGACTGCCGCGCGCGAGTCGCCAAGGGCGACCCCATCTGGTACATGGTCCCGGACGGAGTCGTGCGCTACATCGACAAGCGCGAGCTGTACCGCGGCGAGTGAGCCGAGAGGGGCACCGGTGAACGACCGATACGACGCGGGTGACGCGGGCCACGGCGCCGTTCCGTACGAAGTCGTCGGCTACGACGAGTACGGCCGGCCCGTGTACCGGCAGGTACCGGCCGAGCAGGCTCCCCGGGCCCAGCAGGTCCCGCAGCCCCAGCAGGCGGCCTACGACCCCTACGCCCAGCAGCAGGGCTACGGCTACGACCCGTACGCCACCGGCCACCAGCAGCCCGCCTACGACTCCTACGCCACCCAGGAGTCGTACCCCACTCAGGACCCGTACGCCCCTCAGGACCCGTACGGGTCCCAGGCCCCGTACGACCCCTACGACCCCTACGGCACCGGCACCGGCACCGGAAGCGAGGACGCCGGCGGCTACGACCCCTACGGGCAGGCCGCGAGCGGCGGCCGGCAGCCCCGGGTCGCCGAGCAGACCGCCTACATCCCGCAGCAGGCCGGCCCCGCCGAGGACACCCCGGCCGCGCAGGACGGTCCGGCCGCGCGAGGCGGCACGACCGCCGAGGACAGCGGGCCCGGGCCGGCCGCGCCGGACTACCGCACCGAACAGTTCGCCTTCGTCGAGGAGCCGGACGGTGACTCCGAGGACGTCATCGACTGGCTGAAGTTCACCGAGAACCGCACCGAGCGCCGCGAGGAGGCCCGCCGCCGCGCCCGCGGCCGGCTCATCGCCCTGCTCGTCGTCCTCGCCGTCGTCGCGGCCGGCGGGGTCGGCTACCTCTGGTACGCCGGAAAGCTGCCCGGCCTGTCCTCCGGCGGCCCGGCCGGCACCGCCGCCCCGGTCACCGCCCAGAAACGCGATGTGCTCGTCGTCCACCTGCACAACACCGTCAAGGGCGGCACCTCCACGGCGCTGCTGGTCGACAACACCACCACCAAGCAGGGCACCACGGTCCTGCTGCCCAACTCCCTGGCCCTGACCGGCGACGACGGCTCCACCACGACGCTCGCCAAGTCCGTGGACGACGACGACACCTCCGGCACCCGCGACCAGCTCGACACCGTCCTCGGCACCAGCATCCAGGGCAGCTGGCGGCTCGACACCCCCTACCTGCAGAACCTCGTCGACCTCGTCGGCAACATCGAGATCGACACCGACACCGACGTGCCCGACCCGGACGCCAAGAAGAAGGGCGCCGCGCCACTCGTCCACAAGGGCCGGGACCAGACCCTCAGCGGCAAGATGGCCGTCGCCTACGCGACCTACCGCGCCTCCGGAGAGTCCGAGAACGCCCAGCTCCAGCGGTTCGGCCAGGTCATGCAGGGCGTGCTGCGCAAGATGTCCTCCGACCCGGCCGCCGCCACCGTCACCGTGCAGACGCTCGCGCAGATCCTCGACCCGCCGCTCACCGACAAGGACCTCGGCACCTTCCTCGCCAGGCTCGCCGACCTGGCCAAGAGCGGCGACTACAAGACCGCCCTGCTGCCCGTGAAGCCCGACGGCACGCTCAGCGCCGAGACCGGTGACAGCGTGGTGAAGGACATCCTCGGCGGCACCGCGAAGAGCCCCGACGCCGGCTCCGCGGTCCGGGTCTCCGTCCAGAACGCCACCGGTGTGAAGGACGACACGGAGAAGGCCCGCGTCGTGCTCCTCAACGGCGGCTTCACCTTCCTGGAGGGCGGCAGCGCCTCCGGCACCGAGGCCACCTCGAAGGTGACCTACGCGGACGCCGCCGACCAGGCGAAGGCCACCGAGGTCGCCAAGACCCTCGGCCTGCCCGCCGGCTCCGTGACCAAGGGCACCGTCTCCTCCGGCGCCGACGTCTCGGTGGTCCTCGGCCGCGACTACAAGCCGTCCTCGTCCTGACCCCGGGCCGCGCTCCCGGGCGGAGCGCGGCCCGCGAGCCCCCGGTGCCGCCCATAATCCCGTGGGGTGTGCCGGGCGGTCGTGAGACCCTTGATGACAAAAGACCGCCGACGGAAAGCCATGCAGTGACCGCCACAGACCGTTCCCTTGAGCTCATCAACACCGCCGCCCAGGCGGCGGCCGACAAGCTCGCCCACGACGTCATCGCCTACGACGTGAGCGACGTACTGTCGATCACGGACGCCTTCCTGCTCGCGTCCGCGCCGAACGACCGCCAGGTCAAGGCCATCGTCGACGAGATCGAGGAGCGCCTGCAGAAGGAACTCGGCGCCAAGCCGGTCCGCCGCGAGGGCGACCGCGAGGCCCGCTGGGTCCTGCTCGACTACGTCGACATCGTCGTGCACGTCCAGCACAGCGAGGAGCGGGTCTTCTACGCCCTGGAGCGGCTGTGGAAGGACTGCCCCGAGATCGAGCTGCCCGCCGACGCCAAGGCCACCCGCGGCAAGGCCGAGGAGCACGCCCGGCTCCAGGCCGCCGAGGCCGACCAGGAGCCGGGCGGGGAGTGGTGATGAGCGCCACGGGTGAGGTGACCGACCGCACGGGCCGGGGCCGCCGCATCATCCTGTGGCGACACGGCCAGACCTCCTGGAACGTCGAGCGGCGCTTCCAGGGCACCACGGACGTCGAGCTGACCGAGACGGGCCTGGGCCAGGCCCGCCGGGCCGCCCGGCTGCTCGCCTCCCTGCGGCCCGACGCGATCGTCTCGTCGGACCTGCGGCGGGCCGCGCACACGGCCGCCGAGCTGGCCGCCCTCACCGGCCTCGACGTCACCCGCGAGGAGGGGCTGCGCGAGACCTACGCGGGCGTCTGGCAGGGGCTGACGCACGACGAGATCATCGCCCGGTACGGCGAGGAGTACGCCGCCTGGAAGCGCGGGGAAGCGGTCCGCCGCGGCGGCGGCGAACTGGAGACCGAGGTCGCCGACCGCGCCGCCCCCGTCGTGCTGCGGCACGCCGAGAAGCTGCCCGAGGACGGCACCCTCGTCGTCGTCAGCCACGGCGGCACCATCCGCACCACCATCGGCCGGCTCCTCGGCCTGGAGTCCCGGCACTGGGAGAGCCTCGGCGGCCTCTCCAACTGCTGCTGGTCCGTGCTCGGCGAGGGCGCCCGCGGCTGGCGCCTGCTGGAGCACAACGCGGGCACCCTTCCGGAGCCCGTCCTCGGCGACGACGACTGACCGTCCCGGGCCCCGCGGACCCCGGATTTCACTTTCCGGCAGGTCACAGGCTAAAGTTCTTCTTGTTCGCCCCGCCGAGCGGGAAGAACACCAGGGGCTATAGCTCAGTTGGTAGAGCGCCTGCATGGCATGCAGGAGGTCAGGAGTTCAATTCTCCTTAGCTCCACTGATCGACACTCTGCCGAGTGTCAAGGATCGGTGATGAGGATCCCGTCCCCTCCGGGGGGCGGGATTTTTCGTGTTCAGCCATGGACGGCCCTCCCGCACCGGATTGAGTCGTTCGGGCCCTCGGGCCGTACACCTCCGTGGGGGCGTTCCCGGTGGCCGCCGTGTCCGGACTGGTACTGAGGCGTCGCTGACCGTGTCGGTCCGGTCGTGGCAGAATCAAACGGCCGGAAGGGGACGCGGCCCGACGGGAGGGAGTAGCGATGCCTGCGAGCATCCTCGAGGAGGTCGGCCACCTCCTCGACGCGGCGTTGATACGGGATTCGATCACCCGGCTGAGCTGCCCTTCCTGCGGTTCCGCGCATGTCGCGCAGGTGCTCGGCGACAATGGCGGGATCTCATACGTGTGCACGGCCTGCGGCCACACCTGGAGCTGATCGATGGGGGCACACCGGCGGAAGTGCGACTGGTGCGGGAGCGGTACGCCCATCGTCCGCGACATGGAGCCGATCAATCCCGCGTACCAGTACTGGTGCGAGGAGTGCGCGCGGGCGCTGATCATAAAAGGCGACCCCATCGAGACCTACCGGGAACTCGAGGGCGAGCCGATCTACGGCCGGCTCCTGGAGGAGCACTGCACGCTCAAGCGGTTCTACCAGTTCGTCACGGCTTGACGCCGGCCTCGCCGCCCCCGGGCCTCGGCAACGATGTCCGGGCCAGCGCGAGGAAGAGCGCACCGGTGACGCCGTAGCCGGCCGACAGCAGCAAGTCCGCGCCGCCCAGATGGAGTTCCGGCCGCCCGGCCCCGTGCGGCACCCACCACGGGACGTACGACCAGAAGACCAGCAGGGTGCCCAGGGCCGCCGTCCGGTGCCCGCGCGTCCACAGCAGCAGCACCAGCGGCACGCACCACACCCAGTGGTGGGTCCACGACACCGGGCTGACCAGCAGGGCGGTGACCGCGCAGGCGCACACCGCCCAGTCCCGCCGCCCCCGCGACTCCGCCCGCACCGCCACCGTCAGACCGAGGGCGGCCAGTACGGCGGCACCGGCCGCCCAGACGGCCGCCGGGTCCGGTGTGTGCAGAAGGCGGGCCAGAACGCCGCGCAGGGCCTGATTGCCGGTGTCCTCGGCCAGTCCGACCCGGCTCGCGCGCAGCACCATGCGCGTCCAGAACCGCCAGGAGTCGTACGGCAGGACGGCCGCCGCCAGCAGAGTCGCCCCGGCGAACGCGACGGCCGCCCCGCGCGCGTGCCCCAGCCACGGTGTGCCCCGCCCGCCCCGCAGCCGGTCCGCCAGGCCCGTGGCGAGCAGGAACACGACGAACAGCGCGGGCGTCAGTTTCACCGCGGCGGCCAGTCCTAGGCCCAGCCCGCTCCAGCGGTCGTGGCCGCCGGCGGGCCGGCGGGTCAGGTCCCACAGCACCAGCACGGCCAGCAGCAGATTGATCTGGCCGTAGCGCACGGTCGTCCACACCGGTTCGCACCACACGGCCGCCGCCGCGACCCACCAGACGGTCCGCACGCGCGCGTGGCCGACGAGTTTCAGCGACAGCCGTACGAAGACCACCAGCAGCGCGAGATTGCCGGCCGTCGCCAGCGTGCGCAGCAGCGCGGTGTCCGGCAGGGACAGCGGGGTGAACAGCAGGGCCGCGAACGGCGGGTAGGTGGTGGGCAGGCGGGCGGTGGTCGCGCGCAGCGCGTACAGGTCGTCACCGGCACGCACGGCGGCTCCCTCGGCCCGGTAGACCATCAGGTCGACCATCGACACGTGCGCGGCCCGCTGCGCGGCCCAGAACGCGGCGAAGGACAGCAGGCACGCGGCCAGGGCGAGCGGGACCCGACGGTGTGCGGTGAACGGGGCGATCTGGGGCATGAAAACCGACATTAGCTGCCATACCGGAGCGAAGCTGAAACTGATTTGGCGCTGCGGCCACGGGCCTGTAATGTTTACGTCGTCGCCGGGGGAACCGGGCGAAACAACAAAACAAGGGGCTATAGCTCAGTTGGTAGAGCGCCTGCATGGCATGCAGGAGGTCAGGAGTTCAATTCTCCTTAGCTCCACAGAAGTCGAAGGCGGACCATTCCAAGAATGGTCCGCCTTCGGCGTGTTGCGACGCAAGGCGCGGTGGTCGCAAGAGGCAGTGGACCGCAAAGGGGGCGGACCACCCGATCCGGTGACCCGCCCCTTGCGTGTGGTCAGCGGCCCAGCGCGCGCCGGCCGCGTCCCGGGGAGAGCACCGGCAGATTGCGCGCCGGCGCCTGCCCGCGGGTGTCCTCCTCGATGCGCAGGGCGAGCGCCGGGCAGCGGCGCACCGCGCGCAGCGCCTTCGCCTCCGCGTACCGCGGCACCTGTGCCTGGGCGACGGTCGGAAAACCGTCCGCGCCGAGTTCGAACACCTCCGGGAAGATGTCCGCGCACAGCCCGTGGCCCCGGCACAGCGTCCAGTCCACGTGGATCTTCTGGCGGCTCGCGCCGGTCTCCGCGTCGTCCGCGCCGCCCGTAGCGGCCCTGCCCCCCTCGAAGAGCGGCAGCACGCCCTCCACGGGCCGTCCGCAGCCGTTGCCGAGGACATGCGCCGCCAGGTCGTCGGTGAACGCCTTGATGGTCGACTCCAGGAACATCGCCGAACCGTCCGGGTGCGAACACGCGCCGCGCCGCTTCACGTTCCTCGCGACCTGCTTCAGCGCCTCAAGGGCCGCCGGTCCGCCGCCGCCCAGGACGTCCTCCAGCCCGCGCGCGGCGGCGGGCAGCCCGAGATAGCAGGGCCCGCACTGGCCGGCGCTCTCCTCGGCCAGCCACTGCGCCACCCGCAGCGACTCGCCCAGCGGGCACGTCCCCTGGCCGATCGGCAGGATCGCGCCCGCGCCCAGCGAACCGCCCACCGCGTCGAGCGAGTTGCGGGAGACGATCGCCTCGTCCACGGTCGCCGCGTCGATCCACTTGCCGTGGTAGCCGCCGGTCAGCACCCCCTGCGGCACCGGCGGGGCGCCCGCGAGCTGCAACACGTAGCGCAGCGGCACGCCCGTGGGCACCTCGATCACCATCGGGCGGGCGACCGCACCGGACACGGTGAGCATCACGGTGCCCGGTTCGTCGTACAGACCGGTGTGGGCGTAACGCTCCGGGCCGATGCGGGCGGCTATGGCGAGCTGCGCGAACGTCTCCGCGTTCGACAGCAGCGTGGGCGCCCCGCCGACACCGCTGCGCGAGGCGCTGACCTTGCGGCCGGGCGGGATCGCCGGGCCGCCGTCGATCGAGCGGATCAGCGAGGCGGCGGCACCGGTGACCATGCGCACCGGATTGCGCTGTACCCACGCGCGCAGCGCCGATCTGCGGCTGTTGCCCAGGCCGCGTTCGGCGAGCGCGGCCTCCATGGAACGCTGCGTGGACTCCCGGGTGACGCCGACGACGAGGGTGCGCGCGCCGAGCGCCTCGGCGCACAGCAGGGCGCCGTCCAGGATGAGGTGCGGCGCCCGGTTGATCAGCACGGTGTCCTTGCGGCAGGCCGGCTCGTCCTCGCTGCCGTTGACCACGACGACCGGCCGCACCCCGCGTCTGATCGCCGACTCGGCGACCGAGCGCAGCTTCTTGTGGAAGGGGAAGCCGGCTCCGCCGCGCCCCTTCAGGTGGATGCGTTCGGCGAGCTGGGCGAGCTGTTCGCCGCCCAGCGGGTCGAGCGGCCCGTGCACCTTCAGGTGCATCGGCAGGTCGAGCCGCTCCACAAGGTCGAAGCCCGACGTGAGCTGGGGGAGACCGACCACGCGGACCTCGGGGACGTCGGGCAGTGCCTCGTTCACTTGAAGCCTCCGGAAGGCGTGTTCCATGGTTCGCCCGAACCCGGTGCCCCGTAGGGCGAGCCGGGAAGCGGTTCGGTGGCGGGACCGCTGTCGAACGTGTCACCCGGGAGGTACGTGCCGTAGGAGCCGTTCGTCTCAGCGGTGTCGTACACGTCACGTCCGCCGTAGCCGGTGGTGCCCGGACCGCCGTAGGCCGGGAGGGTGTACCCGGTGTCCTGGAGCGGGTCGTACGCGGACGGCGGGGCCTCGCCGACCGGCGGCGGGGAGGGGACCGGCCAGCCGCCGGAGGTGCTGGAGGGGCCGTCCAGGCGCGGGAAGGCATCCGTGGGCCGGAGGGCCTGCGGCAGGTCCGCGGCGGCCGCCTGGGCGGCCGTGAAGGGCTGCGGCGGGTGGTTGGGGACGGACACCGCGCGGTAGGCCGCGGCGATGCCGGCGGCGGGCTCGGCGGCCGGGGGCCGGCGGAGCGGGGCGGCGGCCGGGGACTGGTGGAGCGGGGCGGCGGGCGCCGGCCTCGGTTCCCGGCCGCTTCGCGGGCCGGTCCGGTCCCGGCCGGCCGCCCGGGAACGGCTCGCCGCCGGCTCGTCGGGTCCGGGCCGTGCGGGCCGGTCGAACAGGGCCACCAGCCGGTCGGCGACCGCGCGCTTGACCGGGCGGGGCGCGGCGCGCAGCGCGAGGGCGCCCATCACACCGAGCAGCGACAGGCTGTAGAGGATCACGAAGACGGGTTTGGCCGCGCGACCCGCGTAGAGACCGTGGATCAGCGCCGCGCACCAGGCGGGGTAGGCCAGCATGTGCATGGCCCGCCAGCGCGCCGCGACCGGGGCCGGGGTGGCGAAGGTGCCGCGCAGGGCGCCCGTGACCCCCACGAAGATCATCAGCAGGCCGGCCAGCGAGCCCAGCCCGATCAGGCCGGCGATCCCGGTGACGCCGAGCGAGAACGGGACGACCGCGGCGATCACCTGTGTGTGGCCGAGCGCGATCTTCGTGGTGATGTGCAGCAGCAGGAACGCGATCGAGGCGACCGCGGTCGTCCGGTGCACCGCCTGGCCGATGATCCGCTGCCGGGTGTTCAGGAAGATGCGGTCCTGGGCGAACAGGCCCCAGATCACCGAGCAGCTCAGCGAGACGAGGGACAGCACTCCCGCGCCGAAGTTCAGGAACTCGCGGAACCGCACGCCTCCGACCAGCACGGACACGGGGATGAGCAACAAGGCGACGGCGGACGCCACCCCATAGGCCGAGCGGCCCGGTATGGGGGGCGAGCTGGTACGACGACGAGGGTTCATGGGGGCGACTCCGAGCAGTTTCGGGAAAGCGGTCCCGCTGCCGCACTCTAAGTGGCGCCATACCGATCAGTACGGGGTTTGGGTTATTGCGCTTGTTATCGACGGACAATCTGATCGGAGTGGCGTCCCATAGGAGAGGTACGCGAAGTAATCGCTGACCTTTGTTCCGTACCGGCGGGCTTCGTGGACATGTCCCTCAGGGATACGGAAGCGCGTCGCGGCTTGCTCAAGGGCTGCGGTACCCTAGCGCCATGCGTGCCGTACGCCTTCTGCTTAGCGGGCCGCGCTGATCAGTACCGACCCAGGTTCAGCCGTGAGGTCGGCATCGGCGCGGCGTCCCCTCCTGTGCGAGGGGTTTTTTCATTTCCGCAGGCAGAGACGATCGATGGAGCTTTGAGGATCATGAGCGAGACGAACCCCGCTGCCACCGCCGCGTCGGCGGAGGCCGCGCCGCACCGCTACACGGCCGCCATGGCAGCCGAGATCGAGGCACGCTGGCAGGACTTCTGGGACGCCGACGGCACCTACGCGGCGCCGAACCCCACGGGCGACCTGGCGGGCGACCCCGAGCTGGCCGCCAAGCCCAAGAAGTTCATCATGGACATGTTCCCGTACCCCTCGGGCGCGGGCCTGCACGTCGGCCACCCGCTGGGCTACATCGCCACCGACGTCTACGCCCGGTTCCAGCGCATGACCGGCCACAACGTCCTGCACACCCTCGGCTTCGACGCCTTCGGCCTGCCCGCCGAACAGTACGCCGTGCAGACCGGCACGCACCCCCGCGTGTCCACCGAGGCCAACATCGAGAACATGAAGGCCCAGCTGCGCCGGCTGGGCCTGGGCCACGACAAGCGCCGGTCGTTCGCCACGATCGACCCGGAGTACTACAAGTGGACCCAGTGGATCTTCCTGCAGATCTTCAACTCCTGGTACGACGAGGAGGCGCGCAAGGCCCGCCCGATCTCCGAGCTGATCGCCCAGTTCGAGTCCGGTGAACGCGCCATTCCGGGCACCACGCGCGCGTGGAGCGAACTGAGCGCCCGCGAACGCGCCGACATCCTGGGCGAGTACCGCCTGGCCTACGCCTCCGACGCGCCCGTCAACTGGTGCCCCGGCCTGGGCACCGTACTGGCCAACGAGGAGGTCACCGCCGACGGCCGGTCCGAGCGCGGCAACTACCCGGTCTTCAAGGCCAAGCTGCGCCAGTGGAACATGCGCATCACCGCCTACGCCGACCGGCTCCTGGAGGACCTGGAGGAGCTGGACTGGCCCGAGGCCATCAAGCTCCAGCAGCGCAACTGGATCGGCCGCAGCGAGGGCGCCCGCATCGACTTCCCGATCGACGGCGAGCGCATCACGGTCTTCACCACCCGCCCGGACACCCTGTTCGGCGCGACCTACATGGTGCTGGCGCCCGAGCACCCGCTGGTCGAGAAGTTCACCCCCGAGGTGTGGCCCGAGGGCACGCACGAGGTGTGGACCGGCGGCCACGCCACCCCGGCCGAGGCCGTCGCCGCCTACCGCGCGCAGGCCGCCTCGAAGTCCGACGTGGAGCGGCAGGCCGAGGCCAAGGACAAGACCGGCGTCTTCACCGGCGCCTTCGCGACCAACCCGGTCAGCGGCGAGCGGGTCCCGGTCTTCATCGCCGACTACGTCCTGATGGGCTACGGCACCGGCGCGATCATGGCCGTCCCGGGCCACGACAGCCGCGACTTCGCCTTCGCGCGCGCCTTCGAGCTGCCCGTCCGCTGCGTGGTCGAGCCGACCGACGGCCGCGGCACCGACCCGTCCACCTGGGACGACGCCTTCGTCTCCTACGACGCGAAGATCATCAACTCCGAAAGCGACGACCTGAGCCTGAACGGCCTGGGCGTGGCCGACGCCAAGGCGCGCATCACCGAGTGGCTGGCCGGCAAGGGCATCGGCGAGGGCACCGTCAACTTCCGGCTGCGCGACTGGCTGTTCAGCCGCCAGCGCTACTGGGGCGAGCCCTTCCCGATCGTCTACGACGAGGACGGCGTCGCCCACGCGCTGCCCGAGTCGATGCTGCCGCTGGAGCTGCCCGAGGTCGAGGACTACAGCCCGCGCACCTTCGACCCGGACGACTCCGACACCCAGCCCGAGACCCCGCTGTCGCGCAACGAGGAATGGGTCAACGTCACCCTGGACCTGGGCGACGGCCCCAAGAAGTACCGCCGCGAGACCAACACCATGCCCAACTGGGCCGGTTCCTGCTGGTACGAGTTCCGCTATCTGGACCCGCACAACGACCGCGAGCTGGTGGACCCGGAGATCGAGCGGTACTGGATGGGTCCGCGCGAGGGTCTGCCGCACGGCGGTGTGGACCTGTACGTCGGCGGCGCCGAGCACGCCGTGCTGCACCTGCTGTACGCGCGCTTCTGGTCCAAGGTCCTGTACGACCTGGGGCACGTCTCCTCCGCGGAGCCGTTCCACAAACTGTTCAACCAGGGCATGATCCAGGCATACGTCTACCGCGACAGCCGGGGCATCGCGGTGCCGGCCGCCGAGGTGGAGGAGCGCGACGGCGCGTACTACTACCAGGGCGAGAAGGTCACCCGCCTGCTGGGCAAGATGGGCAAGTCCCTGAAGAACGCCGTGACCCCGGACGAGATCGCCGCCGAGTACGGCGCGGACACGCTGCGCCTGTACGAGATGGCCATGGGTCCGCTGGACGTCTCCCGCCCGTGGGACACGCGTGCGGTGGTCGGCCAGTTCCGGCTGCTGCAGCGGCTGTGGCGCAACATCGTCGACGAGACCACCGGCGAGGTCACCGTCACCGACGCGGAGCCCGACGACGAGACCCTGCGCGCCCTGCACAAGGCCATCGACGGCGTGCGCCAGGACCTGGAGGGCCTGCGCTTCAACACCGCCATCGCCAAGGTCACCGAGCTGAACAACCACCTGACCAAGACCGGTGGCGCGGTGCCGCGGTCCGTGGCCGAGCCGCTGGTGCTGATGGTCGCCCCGCTGGCCCCGCACATCGCCGAGGAGCTGTGGCGCAAGCTGGGCCACACCGACTCCGTCGTCCACCGGGACTTCCCGGTCGCCGACCCGGCCTACGTCGTCGACGAGACCGTGACCTGCGTCGTGCAGATCAAGGGCAAGGTCAAGGCCCGGCTGGAGGTGCCGCCCGCCATCTCCGAGGAGGAACTGGAGAAGGTCGCGCTAACCGACGAGAAGGTGATCGCGGCGCTGGGCGGCGCGGGCATCCGCAAGGTGATCGTGCGGGCGCCGAAGCTGGTCAACATCGTTCCCGCGTAACCGTTCCCGCGTGAACACCGGCGTGTACCGGGGCGCGAAAAGGGACGTTTTCGTCGGCTCGGGGTAGTCCCCTACGGGCAGGTTCGGGGTTCGGACGGAACTCCGGGCCTGCCCGCTGCGTTTACCGTGGAGAAGCGCAGCGGGCCGTACCGCACCGACCGGAGGAGGAGCGCCATGGACGTAGTGCTCACCGTGTTCGCCCTGCTCTTCTTGATCTTCGTGGGCATGGGCGCCTACGCCACGGTCAAGGCCGTCCGCGCCACCAAGCGCGGTGTGGACCGGACCATCGCGCAGGCCCGCCGCACGGTCGAGGACCACACCCTGCGCGCCAAGTCCGTCGCCCAGCCCGGGCCGGCCGGCGAGATCGCCCGGCTGCGGCTCGCACTGCGCACCTCCATGCGCGCCACACAGGACGCGCTGCACGCGGGCGTCGCCGAGGACGAATCGCTGAAGGAGTCCCTCGGCCTCTTCGAACGGCTCAGCGTCCACGGGCACGACCTGGACGCCGACCTCAAACGCCTGGAGACCGAGCCCGACCGGGCCACACTCGCCGCGCGCCTGCCCGAACTGCGCGAGCGCACCGAGCGCATCACCCACTCCGCCGACTCCCTGCGCTGGGCCGTCCGCGACCGCGCCCGCCGCTTCTCCGACGACGATCTGGACCACCTCAGCGCCCAGATCGACATCGAGGCCGACGCCCTGCGCCACTGGACGAGAACCGAACCCGGCCAGGCGTCCTCGCACTGGCCCGACGCCCCCGCCACCCCCGCCGACGGCCCTGCCGCAGGACGGGCGCGCTCCGAGGCGGCCGGTGCCCACGCCACGGCGCGGCCCGCTCCCGACGCGATCACCGGGACCTCGTGGCGCCCCACCGTCCCGTGGCAGAAGAAGCCCCGCCCCGAGAGCACCACATGAGCGGACCCCTCCCCGGGCACACGACAGGGGCCGGGCTGCCGAGCGAGCACTACGCCAGGTAACCTCCAGCTCATGTCCCGCCATGTCGCGATCGTCACCGATTCAACGGCCTATCTGCCGCCCCGGGCGATGGAGCGTCACGGCATCACCACGGTCCCGCTGACCGTGGTCCTCGGCGACCAGGCGCTCGAAGAGGGCACCGAGATCTCCACCCGCTCCCTCGCCCAGGCGCTGCAGAAGCGGCGCTCCGTGACCACCTCCCGTCCCAGCCCCCAGGTGTTCGCCGAGACCTACCGCAGACTCGCCGAGTCCGGCGCGAGCGGCATCGTCTCCCTGCACCTGTCCGCCGAGTTGTCCGGCACCTACGACGCGGCGGTCCTCGCGGCGCGCGAGGCACCGGTGCCCGTACGCGTGGTGGACACCGGAGTGGTCGCGATGGCGCTCGGCTTCTGTGCGCTCACCGCGGCCGAGGCCGCGGAGGCGGGCGGCACGGTGGACGAGGCCGTCACGGCCGCCGAGAAGCGGGCCGCCGGCACATCCGCCGTCTTCTACGTCGACACCCTCGACTATCTGCGCCGAGGCGGCCGCATCGGCGCAGCGCAGAAGCTGCTGGGTTCCGCGCTCGCCGTCAAACCCCTGCTCCAGCTGGACGACGGCCGTATCGAGCTGCTCGAAAAGGTGCGTACGGCGTCCAAGGCGATCGCGCGTCTGGAGGAGCTCACCGTGGAGCGGGCGGGCAACGCGGAGGTCGACATCGCCGTTCACCATCTCGCCGCCGCCGACGGTGCCGCCGCACTCGCCGACCGGCTGCGGGCCCGCGTCCCGGGCCTGGCCGACCTGCATGTCAGCGAGGTCGGAGCGGTGATCGGGGCGCACACCGGGCCTGGTCTGCTGGGGGCGGTCGTCTCGCCCCGCTGAGGCCGAGGTCCCGGGGCCGTCGACCCGTCGGTTTCGCTCGTCTTCACTCGTGTGGGTGGCGGAGTTATCCACAACCGGGCGGTAATGCACGGGATTTCACCAAGATCATCGTGATGCGGCGAAGTGCTCCATCCTCGTCGCATGGCACTTCGATCCCGTTCCCGCATCGCGATCCCGACCAGCGGCCCCGGCCGTGGCCCGGCTTCGGACGGCCGCGTCCGGCACCGCCGGGCCATCGGACACCGGCCACCGGGCCACCGCGTCACCGGGCCACGTCCTGCCGAACACCGGGCCGACGAGCCGCGAGCGTCCGTGCCCCGACCCGCCGAGTCCCGGCCCACCGTCCCTCGAGCCGCCGAGTCCCGTCCCGCCGAACATCGTCGCGGTCGTCGTCGGGCGCCCGCGCCGGCCGAGGAACTGCGCCGCCGGGCGGAACTGCTCTTCGGCGAACGGGCGGTGCGGTGGCGGGAGTCCGGGAACGCGCCGCCCGATCCGGTCGGCTCCACGGGCGCGTCGGCATCGGCGGGGCGGGTGGAGGGGGCGGCGGGGACGGCGCCGGGGTCGGCGCGGTCGGTGGTGAGGGAGGCTGTAGGGCCGACGGTGCGGGGGCCTGTACGGCCGACGGTGCCGCCGTGGGCAGGCACCACGGCTGTGCCGGATCGGGGCACGGTTCCGCCGCGCTCACCGGACGACCTGGCACCCCCGCCCCCGCCGTCCGCCGCTTCGGCGAAGGATGAACAGGCCGGTGGTGCGCGGTCGCCGGAACCGGGGGGACCGGGAGGGGCGGAGGTGTCCGCGGCTCCTCCGGGCCGGTGGGAACGCGCCGGGCTTGCCCTGCGGGAGCGGATGCCGATCTGGCTCCAGGCGCGGTACGGGGTGGAGCGGCGAGCGGTCGTGGCGCTGGCCGTGGTGCTCGTGGCCGCGGCCGTCTTCGCCGGGCAGCACTTCTGGTCGGGCCGGACCCAGTCCGTGAGTGCCCCGCAAGCGGTCCGCGCCCAGGCGCCGTTCCCCAAGAAGGAGGAGACGGCGACCACGGCCGGGTCCGCCTCGGCGACACCCGGCGCGGAGATCGTCGTGGACATCGGCGGCAAGGTCCGCAAACCGGGCATCCTGCGGCTGCCGTCAGGTGCCCGGGTGGCCGACGCGTTGCGAGCCGCGGGCGGGGTCCGGCCGGGGGTGAGCACGGAGGGGCTCAACCGGGCCCGTTTCCTGGTCGACGGCGAGCAGGTCCTCGTCGGCGTCCCCGCGGGAGCCGCCGCTCCGGCCGGCCCGGCGGCCGGGCAGCTCTCCGGTGCCGCCGGTCCGGGCCCGGCCGCGCCGGTCTCCCTCAACACCGCCACCGCGGACCAGCTCGACACCCTGCCCGGAGTCGGCCCGGTACTGGCCCGGCACATCATCGACTACCGCACCCAGCACGGCGGTTTCCGCTCGGTGGACGAACTGCGCGAGGTCAACGGCATCGGCGACAGCCGGTTCACCGACCTGCGCGATCTGGTACGGCCATGAACCGCGCGCTCGACGCGGCCGGCCCGGACGCCGGGCACGAGGGGAGCGGGGCCACGCGGACCAGCCGGGACGGCCCGCTGGACCTGCGCCTGGTCCCGCCCGCGCTCACGGCCTGGGGCACGGCCGCCCTCACCCTGGACGCTCCGGTGGCCTGGACCGCCGGGATCGTCGCCTGCTGCCTGCTCGGCGGTGTCCTGTTGCTGTCGGTGCGGCGATCGGACCGGGCCGAGCGGACGGGGAGGACGAGGCGGGCAGGGCGGACAGGGCGGCCCGCGCAGACCGGGCAGGCTGGATGCACCGGACGGGCTGGAGGCATCGGGCAGGGCGGACGCACCGGGCAGGGCGGACGGGCCGGGGCGGCCGGGTGGGTGCGGGGCCGGTTCCGCTGGGCGCGGGCCGCCGTCGCCGCCGTGCTGCTCTGTGCCGCCGCGGCGGCCGTCGCCGCCGGACTGCACGGGGCCGACGTGCGGCGCGGGCCGGTGCCCGAGCTGGCCCGGCGGTTCACGACCGTCACCGCCGAGGTCGAGCTGAGCGGCGATCCCTGGCTGAGCGGCCCACGGGTGAGCGGCGATCACATGGCACCGGTGGCGGTGCTGGCGCGGGGCGAGGTGCGGAGCGTGGAGGCGGCCGACGGACGGCGGATGCGGGGGCGGACGCCCGTGCTGCTGATCGTCGACGCGGATGTCCCGGCACCGGAGGCAAGCGCCCGGAGAAGCCGAAGTCCCGGGCCGCCGGCCGCAGCCGGCCGGTTCCGGCCGGGTGGGCGAGCCGCCTGGCTCGGGCTGCTGCCGTCCACCCGGCTCCGGGTCGGCGGCCGGCTGGCGCCCGCGCTCACGGGCGGCGACCGGACAGCGGCCGTGCTACGGGTGCGTAACCGGCCGGTACCCCGGATCGTGGCGGGGCCGAGCGGACCGCAACGGCTCGCGGGCCGGCTCAGGGCGGGCCTGCGGGAGGCGACCGAGGGCCTGCCGGGGGACGCGCGGGCGCTGCTTCCCGGACTGGTCGTCGGGGACACCTCGCGGATCACGCCCGAGCTGGACCACGCCTTCGACGAGACGGACCTGGCACACGTCCTCGCCGTCTCCGGCAGCAACCTCACCGTCCTGCTCGCGTTGCTCATCGGGCCGCCGGGCCTGGCCCAACGGGCCGAACGCAGGGGCCTGGCCCCGCGCCTGGGCCTCTCACTGAGGATGACGGCCGTGCTGGCGGGGGCGCTGACACTGGCCTTCGTGGTCGTCTGCCGGCCCGACCCCAGCGTCCTGCGGGCCGCCGTCTGCGGCGCCGTCGCACTGCTCGCCCTGGCCACCGGGCGCCGCAGATCGCTGATCCCGGCGCTGGCCACGGCGGTCCTGCTGCTGGTGCTGTACGACCCGTGGCTGGCCCGCAGTTACGGCTTCCTGCTGTCGGTGCTGGCCACCGGCGCGCTGCTGGTGCTGGCGCCGGGCTGGAGCGAGGCGTTGCGGCGGCGCGGGGTGCCCCCGAGGCTCGCCGAGGCGCTGGCGGCGGCCGCCGCGGCCCAGGCCGTGTGCGCGCCGGTCGTGGCGGTGCTGTCGGCCCGGGTGAGCCTGGTGGCGGTGCCGTGCAATCTGCTGGCCGAGATGGCGGTCGCACCGGCCACAGTGCTGGGGTTCACGGCACTCGCGACGGCACCCTTGCTGATGCCGGTGGCCAAAGCTCTGGCCTGGTGCGCGAGTTGGCCTGCCGGGTGGATCGCCGGGGTCGCCCGGGCGGGGGCGGCGCTGCCCGGCGCGGGTGTGGACTGGCCGGGGAACTGGCCGGGGGCACTGGCGCTCGCGGTGGTCACCGTGGCCGTCGTGGCGGTCGGCCGGAGACTGCTGCGGCACCCCGTGTGGTGCGGACTGCTCGGCATGCTGCTCGTGCTGGCCGTGACCCGGCCGACGCCGCTGACCCGGGTGATCACGGGCTGGCCGCCGCCCGGCTGGAGATTCGCGATGTGCGACGTCGGGCAGGGCGACGCGACGGTGCTGGCGGCGGGCGGGGGAACGGGGGTCGTCGTGGACGCCGGACCCGATCCCGCGTTGGTCGACGACTGTCTGCGACGGCTGGGCATCACCCGCGTCCCCCTGGTGATCCTGACCCACTTCCATGCCGACCATGTAGCGGGCCTGCCCGGTGTCCTGCGGGGCCGCTCGGTGGCCGCGATCGAGACCACCGGACTCGCGGAACCGGCGGACCAGGCACGGTTCGTCCGCGGGGAGGCGGCCGAGCGGCACATCCCGGTCGTGACGGCCGCCGCGGGAGAGGAACGGCGCGTCGGACCGCTGACCTGGCGGGTCCTGTGGCCCCCGCCCCAGGAAGCCAGGACACCCTTCGGAACGCGAACGCCGGCCTCCGTCCCCTCCGTACCCGGTTCGATCTCCGCGCCCGATCCGGTCTCCGTCCCCGGGCCGGCCTTCCGGCCGGAAGGGCCGAACGACGCCAGTGTCACGCTGCTCGTGCGCACGGGCGGACTGCGCCTGCTGCTCCTCGGGGACCTGGAACCCCCTGCCCAGCAGGCCCTGCTGCGGTCCCCGGCGGCGGCCGGCCTGGCCGGGGTGGACGTCCTGAAGGTGGCCCACCACGGCTCGGCCTACCAGGATCCCGGGCTGTTGCGCCTCGCCGCACCCCGGGTGGCACTCGTCTCCGCCGGTGCCGACAACCCTTACGGCCATCCGGCGCCGTCGACCGTGGCCGCCCTGCGCGGCGGCGGGGCGACGGTCCTGCGCACCGACCGGGACGGGGCGCTCGCGCTGACCGGGACCGGAGGGAGGGAAGGGGAGCTGCGGGTGACGAGTGCGCGCTGACCCGGTGTCCCATGGGACGAGTTGTGTGGCGGCTTTGTGAAATCTTGACCTGAACGACTAATTCGGATCAGTCCCGGCGCATGCAGTGGATTGCTGTGATGTGGGTCCGTGTTGCCTCGAAAGCCGCATCGGTGATCGAATGAACCTTCGGCAGTCGATCATGTCGAGGGGTACAGGGGTGTCGTGGATGTTCGGTCGCTTGTTGGGTAACCGGGGAAGCCGGGTGCAACGGTCGAATCCTCTGGCGGGGGTCCGTACACCGCCGCATGCGGGAGTGCTCAGCTGCCGGGTGGTCGACCCCGTCAACGAGCCCGTGGCGGGTGCCGAGTTGACGGTCACGGACGCCATGGGCCGCCGGGTGGTGACCGGGGGCACGGACCCCTACGGCCTGTTCCTGGCCATGGTGCCGGCGGGGGAGTACCGGCTCGCGGTGGCGGCCGAGGGCTATGCGCCGTACCGCGCCACCGCGCTGGTCGCGGAGAACTCCCTTGCCTCGCTGGGCGATGTCACGCTTCAGGTGGCCCAGCCGCCGGAACCGCCGGCGCCGGGCGACTGGGACATAGAGCCCGCGCACTCCTCGATCGGCTTCACCGCACGGCACATCGGGCTGGCGCGGATCCACGGGCGGTTCAACTCCTTCGCCGGGGTGGTGCGGATCGCCGAGCGGATGGAGCGGTCGGCGATGCACGTGGTGATCGACGCGTCCTCCATCGACACCGGGATCCGGATGCGCGACGACCACTTGCGGTCGGCGGATTTCCTGGACGTACAGCGGTTCCCGACGCTGGAGTTCTACAGCGACCGGTTCGTGCACAAGGGCGGCACCCGCTGGACGGTCACCGGGGCGCTGTCGTTGCACGGCGTGACCCGCACGGTCACGCTCGACACCGATTACCTCGGTATCGGCAACGGCATGGAGGGCGAGACGCGGGCGGCCTGCCGGGCCAGCACCGAGCTGCACCGGGACGACTTCACGATCAGCTGGCAGTCGATGCTGGCCCGGGGCATCGCGGCGGTCGGACCGAGCATCCGCGTCGACCTGGACGTGCAGATCGTGCCGAAGAGCTGACGGGGGCTGTCGCGCCGGCCATGGGCAGAGCCCGCCGGGTACCGGCGACCGAGGCCGTGCGTACCGGCTGACCTGGGACGACCTGGGGGCGGAGGGCTGCCGGGCCCGGTCCGGTGGCCCCCGTCGGGTGCCGGAGAATGGGCCTGTGAGCGATGTGAGACACGTGCTGGTGCTGCCCGACCGCGACGCCGCCGAGGAAGCGGCCGAGGCGCTCGGGGAGCGGTTCGGTATCGACGAGGAGCCTCGGCTCGTCCGGGACGCGCTGGCCGGTGAGGACGACGCCGAGGACGCCCAGTGGCTGGTGGTCCTGCGGGACGAGGGCGAGCGGCTCGACCCCGCCGAGCTGGACGCGTTCGCGGGGGAGTGGGACGGCTGGCGCGAGGAACCGTGACCCCGAGCCGCCCTCAGGGTCCGCTCCGGGACCGGTCGGGGTGGCGGGGCCGGTTGGCTGTCAGTGCCGCGTGGGATGCTGTAAGCGATGGCCAGGAAGACTGCGAATGACGACCCTCTCGCCCCGGTGACCGTTGCCGTGGGCCAGGAGGACCTCCTGCTCGACCGTGCCGTGCGGGAGGTGGTGGCCGCCGCCAGGGCCGCCGACGCCGACACGGACGTACGTGACCTGACCCCGGACCAGCTGCAGCCCGGCACACTCGCCGAGCTGACCAGCCCGTCGCTCTTCGCGGAGCGCAAGGTCGTGGTCGTACGCAACGCGCAGGACCTGTCCGCCGACACGGTCAAGGACGTGAAGGCGTATCTCGGTTCGCCCGCCGAGGAGATCACGCTGGTGCTGCTGCACGCCGGCGGTGCCAAGGGAAAGGGGCTGCTGGACGCGGCGCGCAAGGCGGGCGCACGGGAGGTGGCCTGCCCGAAGATGACCAAGCCGGCGGACCGGCTGGCCTTCGTGCGGGGCGAGTTCCGCTCCCTCGGGCGGTCGGCCACCCCCGAGGCCTGCCAGGCGCTCTGCGACGCCATCGGGAGCGACCTGCGGGAGCTGGCCTCGGCGGTCTCGCAGCTGGTCGCCGACGTGGAAGGGACGATCGACGAGGCGATCGTCGGGCGGTACTACACGGGGCGCGCCGAGGCCTCCAGCTTCACGGTCGCCGACCGGGCCGTGGAGGGGCGTACGGCGGAGGCGCTGGAGGCCCTGAGATGGTCGCTGGCGACAGGGGTTGCGCCGGTGATGATCACCAGCGCGCTGGCGCAGGGCGTGCGGGCGATCGGCAAGCTGTCCTCGGCCCGGGGCGGCCGGCCGGCCGATCTGGCGCGTGAGCTGGGCATGCCGCCGTGGAAGATCGACCGGGTGCGCCAGCAGATGCGGGGCTGGACGCCGGACGGGGTCGCGGTGGCACTCAGAGCGGTCGCGGAGGCGGACGCCGGCGTGAAGGGCGGCGGCGACGACCCCGAGTACGCCCTGGAGAAGGCGGTCGTGGTGATCGCCCGAGCCGCCCGCTCCAGAGGCCGGGCCTGACCGAACCGGCTCAGCTTCTTGGTGCCGTGCCGGTGCCCCACACCTCCCGCGCACGCCAAAGGTTCCTCAGGCACGCCAGAAGCTCCCCAGGCACGCCGAAGGCAAGCACCCCCAGCACCCCGAGCACGCCAAAGACCCCGGTGCCCGCCTTGGGGAAAGGCGAAGGCGCCGGGGCCGTCGGATCAAGCTTGTGGATCCACGCCCGCGTGGCGAACGCAGGCCGCGCGTGGGTCCTGGGGTGCCGGTCGGGAGCGGATGAGAGAGGGCCCGCTCTGGGTCCTTCCGGCGATCAGATCAGAAAGGAGGTTCAGCCCTTGAGGGACGAGACCTTGGAAGCAAGCGCCGACTTCTTGTTGGCGGCCTGGTTCTTGTGGATGACGCCCTTGGAGACGGCCTTGTCGAGCGCACGCGCGGCAGCGCGCTGCAGCTCGGTCGCCTTCTCCACGTCACCCGCGGCAGCGGCCTCACGAGCCTTGCGGATCGCGGTCTTCAGGGAGGACTTGACGGCCTTGTTGCGCAGCCGGGCCTTCTCGTTGGTCTTGTTCCGCTTGATCTGGGACTTGATGTTCGCCACGAAGGAGCCTTTTCAGGTTCAGGCGCGGGGCCGCTCGGGTCCCGAACCGGTGATCCAAAATTTTCTGTCGCGCCTCGCGCTGAGAGGGCATGAGGCACAGCCATCTACAGTACCAGTGGCCCTCCGGGCAGCCCAAAACGGCTCCGGGTCCCTCCCCGTGGGACCATGGAGACTACGTAACGATCCGACCCGAGGCATAAGGCGCCTCAAGAGACAGGACCCTGCGTGCCCGCGACCCCTAACCATGTGCCCGAGCCGAGCCGTACCGACCCGGCTCTGATCCGCAATTTCTGCATCATCGCGCACATCGACCACGGCAAGTCCACGCTCGCCGACCGGATGCTCCAGCTGACCGGTGTGGTCGAGCAGCGGCAGATGCGTGCTCAGTACCTCGACCGGATGGACATCGAGCGCGAGCGCGGCATCACGATCAAGTCCCAGGCGGTGCGTCTGCCCTGGGCCCCGACCGAGGGCCCCGACCAGGGCACGACCCACATCCTCAACATGATCGACACCCCGGGGCACGTCGACTTCACCTACGAGGTCTCGCGGTCGCTCGCCGCCTGCGAGGGGACCATCCTCCTGGTCGACGCCGCCCAGGGCATCGAGGCGCAGACCCTCGCCAACCTGTACCTGGCGATGGAGAACGACCTCACGATCATCCCGGTGCTGAACAAGATCGACCTGCCGGCCGCGCAGCCGGAGAAGTTCGCCGAGGAGCTGGCGAACCTGGTCGGCTGCGAACCGGACGACGTGCTCAAGGTCTCGGCGAAGACCGGTCTCGGTGTGGACGCGCTGCTGAACAAGGTCGTCAAGGAGATCCCGGCGCCGGTCGGTGTCGCCGACGCGCCCGCCCGCGCGATGATCTTCGACTCGGTCTACGACTCCTACCGCGGTGTCGTGACGTACGTCCGTGTCATCGACGGCCAGCTCAACAAGCGCGAGCGCATCAAGATGATGTCGACCGGCGCCACGCACGAGCTGCTGGAGATCGGCGTCAACTCGCCGGAGATGCTGCCGGCCGACGGTCTCGGCGTCGGCGAGGTGGGGTACCTCATCACCGGCGTGAAGGACGTCCGGCAGTCCAAGGTCGGTGACACGGTCACCAGCCAGCACAAGGGCGCCACCGAGGCGCTCGGCGGTTACAAGGACCCGAAGCCGATGGTCTTCTCCGGTCTGTACCCGCTGGACGGCTCCGACTACCCGGAGCTGCGCGAGGCCCTGGACAAGCTCCAGCTCAACGACGCCGCACTGGTCTACGAGCCGGAGACCTCCGCCGCCCTCGGCTTCGGTTTCCGCGTCGGCTTCCTCGGCCTGCTGCACCTGGACGTGATCCGGGAGCGGCTGGAGCGCGAGTTCGGTCTCGACCTGATCGCCACCGCCCCCAACGTGGTCTACCGCGTGATCCTGGAGGACGGCAGCGAGGTCACCGTCACCAACCCGAGCGAGTTCCCCGAGGGCAAGATCGCCGAGGTGTTCGAGCCGGTCGTGCGGGCGACGATCCTCGCGCCGACCGAGTTCATCGGCGCGATCATGGAGCTGTGCCAGACCCGGCGCGGCACGCTGCTGGGCATGGACTACCTCTCCGAGGACCGTGTCGAGATCCGCTACACCCTGCCGCTCGCGGAGATCGTCTTCGACTTCTTCGACCAGCTGAAGTCCAAGACGCGGGGCTACGCCTCCCTGGACTACGAGCCCACGGGCGAGCAGAGCAGCTCCCTGGTCAAGGTCGACATCCTGCTGCACGGCGACAAGGTGGACGCCTTCTCGGCGATCACCCACAAGGACCAGGCGTACGCGTACGGCGTGCGGCTCGTCGCCAAGCTCAAGGAGCTGATCCCGCGGCAGAACTTCGAGGTGCCGGTGCAGGCCGCCATCGGCTCCCGGGTCATCGCCCGCGAGACCATCCGCGCCATCCGCAAGGACGTCCTCGCCAAGTGCTACGGCGGTGACATCTCCCGTAAGCGGAAGCTGCTGGAGAAGCAGAAGGAAGGCAAGAAGCGGATGAAGATGGTGGGTTCCGTGGAGGTTCCGCAGGAGGCATTCATCGCCGTGCTGTCCAGCGACGACGCCGCGGGGTCGGCCAAGGGCAAGAAGTAACCACCGGTTACGGCCGGTGACGCCCGCAAAGCGGGCATGCGGGGGCCCGTCGTGCGAAAGCGCGGCGGGCCCCCGTGCGTAGCGGACGTGACCCCGTGTCGGAAAGTGTCGGGCCGATGCCTCTTACGCGGCGGGCGGCCGCGCCTTACCCTGATCCCTGCTCGTTAGTTACTCGCGAGTTAAACAACAGTCCGCTACCCCCACCGTGAGTCAACCCAGCCGCACCGAGCCAGCCGCACCGTCGCGGGCCCCGGAGGATGTCGTGAGCGACACACAGACCCTGATCGAGAACCGTCCGCCGTCCGTGGCGGCCCTCTTCCTGGAGCGCGTGGCGGCCACACCGGACGCCGAGGCCTACCGTCACCCCGTTCCGCCGGCCGCGGGCGAGGGCCCCGACGACTGGGCGTCGCTCAGCTGGGCGGAGGCGGCCGAACGGGTGTACGCGATCGCGGCCGGGCTCATCGAGCTGGGCATCGAGCCCGAGCAGCGGGTGGCACTCGCCTCCTCCACGCGCGTCGAGTGGATCCTCGCCGACCTCGGCATCATGTGCGCCGGCGGTGCCACCACGACCATCTACCCGCAGACCAACGCCGACGAGTCCGCGTTCATCCTCTCCGACTCCGAGAGCCGCGTGCTGATCGCCGAGGACGCGGCACAGCTGGCCAAGGCCGTGGCGAAGCGCCCCGAGCTGCCCGCGCTCGCCAAGGTCGTGGTGATCGACCCGGCCGGCGTGGAGACCGGCGACTGGGTGATCAGCCTCGCCGAGCTGGAGGAGCGTGGCGCCGCCTACCTGGAGCAGCACCCGCAGCTGATCAAGGAGCGGGTCGGCGCGATCACCAGAGAGCAGCTCGCCACCCTCATCTACACCTCCGGCACCACCGGCCGCCCCAAGGGCGTGCGCCTGCCGCACGACAACTGGGCGTACATGGCCAAGGCGATCGCCGCGACCGGCCTGGTCACCATCGACGACGTCCAGTACCTGTGGCTGCCGCTCGCGCACGTCTTCGGCAAGGTGCTCACCTCCGGCCAGATCGAGGTCGGGCACGTCACCGCGGTCGACGGCCGCGCAGACAAGATCATCGAGAACCTTCCGGTGGTGCGGCCGACGTACATGGCGGCCGTGCCGCGCATCTTCGAGAAGGTGTACAACGGCGTGGCGGCCAAGGCCCGCGAGGGCGGCGCGGCCAAGTACAAGGTCTTCCAGTGGGCCGCCGAGGTCGCCCGCGAGTACGCCAAGGTCACCCAGGACAACTTCCGCCGCACCGGTGTCGCCTCGGCGCCGTTCGGGCTCGCCGCCAAGCACAAGGTGGCCGACACCCTCGTCTACGCCAAGCTCCGCGAGGCATTCGGCGGCCGGCTGCGCGCCTGTGTCTCCGGCGCCTCCGCGCTCGCGCCGGAGATCGGCTACTTCTTCGCCGGCGCCGGCATCCACATCCTGGAGGGCTACGGCCTGACCGAGACCTCCGCGGCCTCCTTCGTCAACCCCGGCGAGGCCTACCGCACCGGCACGGTCGGCAAGCCGCTGCCCGGCACCGAGGTCCGCATCGCCGACGACGGCGAGATCCTGCTGCGCGGCCCCGGCATCATGCAGGGCTACCACCAGCAGCCCGAGAAGACCGCCGAGGTGCTGGAGTCCGACGGCTGGTTCCACACCGGTGACATCGGCGAGCTGTCGCCCGACGGCTATCTGCGCATCACCGACCGCAAGAAGGACCTCATCAAGACCTCCGGCGGCAAGTACGTCGCGCCGGCCGAGATCGAGGGCCAGTTCAAGGCGGTGTGCCCGTACGTGTCCAACATCCTCGTGCACGGCGCCGACCGGAACTACTGCACCGCCCTGATCGCCCTGGACGAGCCCGCGATCCTCCAGTGGGCGAAGGAGAACGGCCTGGAGGGCAGGTCGTACGCCGAGGTCGTCGCCGCGCCGCAGACGGTGGAGCTGATCGACGGGTACGTGCGGCAGCTCAACGCCGGGCTCCAGCGCTGGCAGACCGTCAAGAAGTTCCGGCTGCTGCCGCGCGACCTCGACGTGGAGCACGGCGAGATCACGCCGAGCCTGAAGCTGAAGCGGCCGGTGGTGGAGCGGGCGTACAAGGACCTGATCGACGAGATGTACGCCGGCACCAGGGAGGCGTAGACCGCGGGCCGCCCACGGTTTCGCGCCACGCGGCGCACCCGCGCGCGGGCGTGGCCCCACGCCCCTCACACTCACCGACGCTCGAATTTAACGCTCACCGGCGCTCGAAAGGTTCCGTCTTCCGGTCAGTTCCGTGACTCGGCGCTTATAGGCGGGTCCGGTCTGTCACCCTGGCCGCATGGACATGGCGGCCATACCCGCACAGCGGGACAACGAGTCTCAGCCAGACTCGGCAACACGGGGGCGGGCCACGCTGCCCGGCAGCCCCCTCGCCCCGGGGTCGGCCCGCGCGCTGGTGCGGGCCGCGCTGGCCGAGGCGCCCGGCGTCCCGGCGCGGCTCGCCGACGACGCGATGGCGGTCGTCAGCGAACTGGTCACCAACGCCGTCGTACACGCCGGCACGGACGTGCACGTCGAGTGGCGGCTGGAGGAGAGCGGCGCGTTCGTGATCGAGGTGTGCGACCGGCACCCCTCCCGCGCCCCACGGGAAGCCGGCGGCGAGGCGCCGTACGACACCCCCGAGTACGGGCGCGGGCTGCGGCTCGTCGCCACGCTCGCCGAATCCTGGGGCGTCACCTACCGCGCCGGTGCCAAGACCGTCTGGGCCCGGCTGCCCCCGGGCGGCAGCGACACCCCGGACGACCCCGCCCCCGGGCCCGCCCTGGAGGCCGCCGAGGACCTCGCCCCGCGGCCGCGGCGCGCCGACGGCGACCGGGACTGGCTCGGCCGGGGCGCCCTGTCCTTCCTCGCCGAGGCATCCGACCTGCTCGCCGGACAGCTCGACGAGAACCTGGTCGCCGCGCTCACCGGCCAGCTGATCGTGCCCCGGCTCGCCGACTGGTGCGCGGTCTGGCTGGAGGACGAGGCGACCGTCCGCGGCGGCGCCCGCGACGGCCCCGCCCGGGTCTGGCACGCCAGCGAGGCCCGCATCGAGGAACTGCGCGCCGCGCTGGAGAAGGAGCCGCCGCGCCCGCCGGACGCGACGCGCTCCGGCCCTGAGCCCCACCCCTGAGACCGGCCACGCGCTCGGCCCGCACGGCGCCGACGGCACGGCGCTGGCCTACCGGCTGGTCGCGGGCGGCCGGCCGCTCGGCACGCTGGTCATCGGCCGGTGCGGGCCGGCCGGCTTCCCCGACGAGATCACCGGCCTGGTGGAGGACCTGAGCCGACGGGTCGCCCTGGCCATCGGCGCGGCCCGCCAGTACGCCCGCCAGGCCACCATCAGCGCCGTGCTCCAGCGCGGTCTGCTGCCCGGCGCGGTCGCCGAGATCCCCGGCGTGCGCAGCGCGCTCGTCTACGAACCCTGCGACCAGGGCGGCCCCAGCGGCGACTTCTACGACCTGTTCCCGGCCGGCGACGGACGCTGGTGCTTCGCCGTCGGCGACGTCCAGGGCAAGGGCCCCGAGGCGGCCGTGGTGATCGGCCTCGCCCGGCCCTGGCTGCGGCTGCTGGCCCGCGAGGGCTACGGCGTCGCCGACGTCCTGGACCGCCTCAACCAGCTGCTGCTGGACGACGCCACCGAGGCGGCCGACGCCGCGGCCCGCGCCCTGGTCGCCGCGGGCGGCCGGCCGCCGGGCCTCGGGGACGGCCCGCAGACGCGCTTCCTCTCCCTCCTCTACGGCGAGCTGACCCCGCACGCCGACGGGGTCCGCTGCACCCTCGCCTCCGCCGGTCACCCGCTGCCGCTGGTCCTCGCCCCGGACGGCACCGTGCGCACCGTCGCCCGCCCGCAGACCCTGCTCGGCGTGGTGGAGGACGAGACGTACACCAGCGAGACCGTGGAGCTGCGGTCCGGCGACAGCCTGCTGTGCGTCACCGACGGGGTGACCGAGCGGCGCTCCGGCAGCCGCCAGTTCGACGACGGCGACGGCCTCGCCCACGCCCTGTCCGGCTGCGCCGGGCTCGGCGCCGAGCTGATCGCGGAGCGCATCCGCCGCCTGGTCCACGACTTCGGCACCGACCTGCCCGGGGACGACCTGGCCCTGCTGGTGCTCCAGGCCGAGTGAGGCGGCCGCGCGACGTTCGCGGTGCTGGACAATGGAAGGCATGCCTTCCGCACTCCCCGACGGCGAGCCCGTCCCCGCCGACGGCGCGCTGCCCGGCTCCGCGCTCGCCGGGGCCGCCGCCCGCCCGCTCGGCTTCTACCTGCACGTCCCGTACTGCGCGACCCGCTGCGGCTACTGCGACTTCAACACCTACACCGCGACCGAGCTGCGCGGCACCGGGGGGGTGCTCGCCTCCCGGGACAACTACGCCGACACCCTCGTCCAGGAGATCCGGCTGGCGCGGAAGGTGCTGGGCGACGACCCCCGCGAGGTCCGTACGGTGTTCGTCGGGGGCGGTACGCCGACGCTGCTGGCCGCCGGGGACCTGGTGCGGATGCTGGGGGTGATCCGCGAGGAGTTCGGACTCGCGCCGGACGCGGAGATCACCACGGAGGCGAACCCGGAGTCCGTCGACCCCGCCTACCTGGCCACCCTCCGCGAGGGCGGCTTCAACCGGATCTCCTTCGGCATGCAGAGCGCCCGGCAGCACGTGCTGAAGGTCCTGGACCGCACCCACACCCCCGGACGCCCCGAGGCGTGCGTGGCGGAGGCCAGGGCGGCGGGCTTCGAGCACGTGAACCTGGACCTGATCTACGGCACGCCGGGGGAGAGCGACGACGACTGGCGGACCTCGCTGGAGGCCGCCCTGAGCGCCGGGCCCGACCACGTCAGCGCCTACGCGCTCATCGTGGAGGAGGGCACCCAGCTGGCCCGCCGGATCCGCCGGGGCGAGGTCCCGATGACCGACGACGACGTGCACGCCGACCGGTACCTGATCGCCGAGGAGACGCTGAGCCGGGCGGGCTTCGAGTGGTACGAGGTCTCCAACTGGGCCACCTCCGAGGCGGGCCGTTGCCTGCACAACGAGCTGTACTGGCGCGGCGCCGACTGGTGGGGCGCCGGACCGGGCGCGCACTCGCACGTGGGCGGCGTGCGCTGGTGGAACGTGAAGCACCCCGGCGCGTACGCGGCGGCGCTCGCCGACGGACGCTCTCCGGGCGCCGGCCGCGAGATCCTCTCCGACGAGGACCGCCGCGTGGAACGCATCCTCCTGGAACTGCGGCTGCGCGAGGGCGTCCCCATGTCCCTGCTGAAGGAGGAGGGCCTCGCGGCCTCCCGCCGCGCCCTGGCGGACGGACTCCTCCAGGAGCAGCCCTACGAGGAGGGCCGGGCCGTGCTGACCCTGCGGGGGCGGCTGCTGGCGGACGCGGTGGTGCGGGACCTGGTGGACTGATCACTCGGGCGAGTGGATCCCCCCGGAGCGCCCGTTCGGTCCCTAACCTGGTTCGTAGGCTGCCGCCAAAAGGACGCGGCGGATGTGGAGGCCACGGAGATGACCGCTGTGGACGAGCGCAGGATGACTCAGTTCTTCGAGGGTTTCGAGCCCCCGGAGGGCGCCAAAGCCGAGCTTCTTCGGGGGGTACTCGTGATGATGTCCAGCCCTGACATCGTGCACAACTGGATCGTTGCCGATGTTCAGGACCAGATTCCCCGGCGTTGGGCTCGCCTGCAGACTCAGGATGTCGACATCGTCGGCGAGGCCAGTGAGCCTGTGCCGGACCTGGTTGTCCTGCCCAAGGACTCTCTGCCGAGTTCGGGGCGGTTGATGCCGTGCCAACTGATCACGATGGTGCTGGAGGTCGTCTCCAAGTCCAGCGTCCATCAGGACTACGTGGTCAAGCGCTCGATCTACGCGGCGGGCGGAATCCCCACCTACCTGGTCATCGACCCGATCATGGCGCAGTGCGTCCTGCTGACGAAGCCCACGGGTCAAGGGGAGGACGCCGACTACCACGCTCAGGAAATCATCAAGTTCGGCGAGCCGGTCCCGATGGACGATCTCGGGCTGGAACTCGACACCAGCGAGTTCGGAACCCTTCCCGACGTCAGGCCCCACCGCTACCCGTGACGAAGTCGATCAGTTCCTCCACGCGGCCCAGCAGTTCCGGCTCCAGGTCCTTGTAGGAGCCCACCCGTTTCAGGATCGCCTGCCACACCGCGCCGGTGTTCTCCGCCGGCCAGCCCAGTGCCCGGCACACCCCCGTCTTCCAGTCCTGGCCCTTCGGGACCGTCGGCCATGCCTCGATGCCCAGGGAGGACGGCTTCACCGCCTGCCAGATGTCGATGAACGGGTGACCGACGACCAGGGCGTGCTCGCTGGTGACCGACTGGGCGATCCGCCACTCCTTGGTGCCCGGCACCAGATGGTCCACCAGGACGCCCAGGCGGGCGTCGGGGCCCGGGGCGAAGGACTCCACGACGGCCGGCAGGTCGTCCACGCCCTCCAGGTACTCCACGACCACGCCCTCGACGCGCAGGTCGTCGCCCCAGACCTTCTCGACCAGCTCGGCGTCGTGCCGACCCTCCACGTAGATACGGCCGGCGCGGGCCACGCGCGCGCGTGCCTGGGGGACGGCGATCGAGCCGGACGCCGTACGGGTGGGGCGGGCCGGGGCCGAGGCCGGGCGGACCAGGGTGACGACCCTGCCCTCCAGCAGGAAGCCGCGCGGTTCCAGGGGGAAGACACGGTGCTTGCCGAAGCGGTCCTCCAGGGTCACCGTGCCCGCCTCGCAGCGGATCACCGCCCCGCAGAACCCGGTACCGGCCTCCTCCACCACCAGCCCCGGGTCGGCCGGGACCTCCGGCGCCGGTTTCGGTTTCTTCTTCCACGGAGGGGTGAGGTCGGCGGAGTACTGGCGCATTCGGATGACGATAGGAGAAGCCGCGCCGTGACCAGCGCGACACGCCGGGATGCGAAGAGAACCGCCGTTCAGATCACGCCGAACCGTGCCGCCAGCTCGTCCCGTTGACGTCGTACGAACGCCGCGTCCACCGCCGCCCCGTGACCGGGCACGTACACCGCGTCCTCGCCGCCCAGCGCCAGCAGCCGGTCCAGGGCGTCCGGCCAGCGGGCGGGGACCGCGTCCGGGCCGGCCTGGGGCTCGCCGGACTCCTCCACCAGGTCGCCGCAGAAGACGACCTCCGGGGAGCCGGGAACCAGCACCGCGAGGTCGTGGGCGGTGTGGCCCGGGCCCACGTTGGCCAGCAGCGCCTGGCGACCGCCGCCGAGGTCCAGCGTCCACTCGCCGGACACCAGGTGCCGGGGCGTGACCAGCGCGTCCACCGCCTCGTCGGCGTCGGCGACCGGCAGCCCGTTGCGCACCGCGTCCAGCCGCAGCTCCGCCCGCTCGAACGCGAACACCGCGTCCAGGCCGACCGCCCCGTACACCTCCGCCCCGGCGAACACCGCCGCGCCGAAGACATGGTCGAAGTGCGGATGGGTGAGCGCGAGATGGGTCACACGGCCACCCGCCAGCTCCTCGGCCCGCGCCCGCAGCCGGACCCCCTCCGCCAGGCTCGAACCGGCGTCCACGAGCAGCGCCGTCCCCTCGCCCACGACCAGCCCCGCCGTGCAGTCCCAGCCCGGCAGCCGGCACCGCCCCACCCCGGCCGCCAGCCGTTCCCACCCCAGCTCTTCCCAAGTCACGCTCATACCCGCGACGCTAGCGGTACGACCCGGCGGCGCGGCCCGACCTTGCCCAGGGTGTACCCGACGGCCGTACACTGGGCCGGGGAATGCTGGCACTCGCGTGGGAAGAGTGCCAGGCGGACGACCCGACGGGACGAGGGACGACGTGCTGGAGGTGCGCGCGAATGCTGAGTGAACGCAGGCTTCAGGTACTGCGCGCCATCGTCCAGGACTATGTGGGCACCGAGGAGCCGGTCGGTTCCAAGGCGCTCACCGAGCGGCACAACCTCGGCGTCTCCCCGGCCACCGTCCGCAACGACATGGCGGCCCTGGAGGACGAGGGGTACATCGCGCAGCCGCACACCAGCGCGGGGCGCATCCCCACCGACAAGGGCTACCGCCTGTTCGTCGACAAGCTCGCGGGCGTGAAGCCGATGACCGCGCCCGAGCGGCGGGCGATCCAGAACTTCCTGGAGGGCGCCGTCGACCTCGACGACGTCGTGGCACGCACGGTGCGGCTGCTCGCGCAGCTGACCCGGCAGGTCGCCGTCGTGCAGTACCCGTCGCTGACCCGGTCCACGGTCCGGCACGTGGAGCTGCTCTCGCTCGCCCCGGCGCGCGTGATGCTCGTGCTGATCACCGACACCGGCCGGGTCGAGCAGCGTATGGTCGACTGCCCGGCCCCGTTCGGCGAGGCCTCGCTGGCGGATCTGCGGGCCCGGCTGAACAGCAGGGTCGCGGGCCGCCGGTTCACCGATGTGCCGATGCTGGTCGAGGACCTGCCGGACGCCTTCGAGCCGGAGGACCGAGGTACGGTCTCCACGGTGCTCTCCACCCTGCTGGAGACACTCGTGGAGGAGAACGAGGAGCGGCTGATGATCGGCGGTACCGCCAATCTCACCCGCTTCGGGCACGACTTCCCCCTCACGATCAGGCCCGTCCTGGAGGCATTGGAGGAGCAGGTCGTGCTCCTCAAACTCCTCGGCGAGGCGAAAGACCCGGGCGTGACCGTGCGCATCGGCCACGAGAACGCCCACGAGGGACTCAACTCCACGTCCGTCGTGTCGGTCGGTTACGGTTCGGGCGGCGAGGCGGTTGCCAAGCTCGGCGTGGTCGGACCGACCCGCATGGACTACCCGGGAACGATGGGAGCGGTACGCGCAGTGGCACGGTACGTCGGACAGATCCTGGCGGAGTCGTAAGTGGCCACGGACTACTACGCCGTTCTCGGCGTGCGCCGCGACGCGTCGCAGGATGAGATCAAGAAGGCGTTCCGGCGGCTCGCGCGCGAGCTGCACCCGGACGTCAACCCGGATCCGAAGACCCAGGAGCGGTTCAAGGAGATCAACGCCGCTTACGAGGTGCTGTCGGACCCGCAGAAGAAGCAGGTCTACGACCTCGGCGGCGACCCGCTCTCGCAGTCCGGCGGCGCCGGCGCGGGCGGCTTCGGGGCCGGCGGCTTCGGCAACTTCTCCGACATCATGGACGCGTTCTTCGGTACGGCGTCGCAGCGCGGGCCGCGCTCGCGCACCCGGCGCGGCCAGGACGCGATGATCCGGATCGAGGTCGAGCTGGACGAGGCGGCCTTCGGGACGACCAAGGACATCCAGGTCGACACCGCCATCGTCTGCAACACCTGCAACGGCGAGGGCGCGGCCCCCGGCACGTCCGCGCAGACGTGTGACATGTGCCGCGGCCGGGGCGAGGTCTCGCAGGTCACCCGGTCCTTCCTGGGCCAGGTCATGACCTCCCGGCCGTGCCCGCAGTGCCAGGGCTTCGGCACGGTCGTGCCGACCCCGTGCCCGGAGTGCGCCGGCGACGGCCGCGTGCGCTCCCGCCGCACGCTCACCGTGAAGATCCCGGCCGGTGTCGACAACGGCACCCGGATCCAGCTCGCGGGCGAGGGCGAGGTCGGCCCCGGCGGCGGCCCGGCCGGCGATCTGTACGTGGAGATCCACGAACTGCCGCACCCGACCTTCCAGCGGCGCGGCGACGACCTGCACTGCACGGTCACCATCCCGATGACGGCCGCGGCGCTCGGCACCAAGGTCCCGCTGGAGACCCTGGACGGCATGGAGGAGGTCGACATCCGGCCCGGCACCCAGTCCGGCCAGTCGATCCCGCTGCACGACCGCGGTGTCACGCATCTGCGCGGCGGCGGCCGGGGCGACCTGATCGTGCACGTCGAGGTGCAGACCCCGACCAAGCTGGACCCCGAGCAGGAACGCCTGCTGCGCGAACTGGCCAAGCTCCGCGGCGAGGAACGGCCCCAGGGCCAGTTCCAGCCGGGACAGCAGGGCCTGTTCTCGCGGCTGAAGGACGCGTTCAACGGCCGCTGAACCATGGGGGCGCCTCCGGGGTGTGCCGGGGGCGTCTCAGGGGCGTTCCGGGGGATGCCCCGATTCCGGCCGGTCGGACGGACGTGACACCATGCGGTCATGTCCTCCGCGCTGACCGATCTCTTTCCCCTCCCGATCGTGCAGGCACCCATGGCGGGCGGGGTCTCCGTCCCGCAGCTCGCCGCCGCCGTCTGCGAGGCCGGCGGCCTCGGGTTCCTCGCCGCCGGGTACAAGACCGCCGACGGGATGTACCAGGAGATCAAGCGACTGCGCGGGCTCACGAGCCGCCCGTTCGGCGTCAACGTGTTCATGCCGCAGCCCGAGCTCGCGGAGTCCGGCGCCGTCGAGGTCTACGCCCACCAGCTGGCCGGCGAGGCCGCCTGGTACGAGACCGAGCTGGGCGACCCGGACAGCGGCCGGGACGACGGCTACGACGCCAAGCTGGCCGTCCTGCTCGACGACCCGGTCCCGGTGGTCTCCTTCCACTTCGGCGTGCCGGACCGCGAGGTCATCGCGCGGCTGCGCCGGGCGGGGACGCTCACCCTGGTCACCGCCACCACCGCGGAGGAGGCCCGCGCGATCGAGGCGGCCGGGGCGGACGCGGTGATCGCGCAGGGCGCGGAGGCCGGCGGCCACTTGGGCACCCACCGCGACTCGCCCGAGGACGACGGCGCGGGCATCGGGCTGCTGTCGCTTCTCGCGCAGGTCCGCGAGGCGGTGGACATCCCGGTCGTCGCCGCCGGCGGCATCATGCGCGGCGGCCAGATCGCCGCCGTCCTCGCGGCCGGCGCCGACGCGGCCCAGCTCGGCACCGCCTTCCTCGCCACCGACGAGTCCGGCGCGCCAGACCCGCACAAACGGGCGCTGACCGACCCCCTCTTCACGCGCACCCGGCTGACCCGCGCCTTCAGCGGCCGCCCGGCCCGCTCCCTGGTCAACCGCTTCCTGCGCGAACACGGTCCGTACGCGCCCGCCGCCTACCCGGACGTCCACCACCTCACCTCGCCGCTGCGCAAGGCCGCCGCGAAGGCCGGTGACGCGCAGGGCATGGCGCTGTGGGCGGGACAGGGCCACCGGATGGCCCGGGAGCTGCCGGCCGGACGGCTGGTGGAGGTGCTGGCGGCGGAACTCGCCGAGGCCCGGACAGCGTTGTCGGACGCATCCTGTAAGGACGAATCCCGTAAGGGGGGTGAGGGCGCGTGACCGCCCCCGTCTTCGTCGTGGAGCACTTCGAGCCGGACGGCGACCGGTACGTCCTGGAGGGCGCCGAGGGCCGCCACGCCGTCTCCGTGAAGCGGCTGCGGCCCGGCGAGGAGGTCGTCCTCACCGACGGCGCCGGGCGCTACGCGGTGGGCGAGGTGACCGGCACCGAGGGCAAGGACCGTCTGATCGTCCGCATGGACCCGGTGACCGAGGAACCGGCGCCGAACCCGCGGATCACCGTCGTCCAGGCCCTGCCCAAGGGCGACCGGGGGGAGGTCGCCGTCGAGACCATGACCGAGGTCGGCGTCGACGCGGTCGTGCCCTGGCAGGCGTCCCGCTGCATCACCCAGTGGAAGGGCGACCGCGGGCTGAAGGCCCTCGGCAAGTGGCGGGCCACCGCCCGCGAGGCCGGCAAGCAGTCCCGCCGGGTCCGCTTCCCCGAGGTCGCGGACGCGGCGACGACCAAGCAGGTGGCCGCGCTGCTCGCCCGCGCCGACTTCGCCGCAGTGCTCCACGAGAGCGGCACGGAGCGTCTGGCCACCGCCCAGCTGCCCACCGAGGGCGAGATCGTGCTGGTCGTCGGACCGGAGGGGGGCGTCTCCCCGGAGGAGCTGGCGCTCTTCGCCGAGGCCGGTGCCGCGCCGTACGTCCTCGGCCCGACCGTCCTGCGCACCTCCACCGCCGGCACCGCCGCCGCGGCCCTGCTGCTGGGCCGCACCGGCCGCTGGTCCTAGACCACCGCTCGGAGACACCGTGGAACTCGCCCAAGTCCGGCTCCTGGTCAGTGACTTCGCCGCCTGCTACCGCTTCTACGCCGATGTCCTCGGCCTCAAGCCGCAGTCCGGCGCCACCGGGGGACCGTACGAGAAGTTCAGCCCGCACACCGGCTCCGCCGGGATCGCCCTCCAGGACCGCTCGATGATGGCCGGGGTCCTGGCCGAGCTGGGCGACACCGCCACCGGGCACCGCTCCCTGGTCGTGCTGCGCGTCGACGACCTCGATGCCTACTGCGCGGGGATCACCGCCCGGGGCGCGACCCTGCTGCACGGCCCGGCGCCCATGACCGACCGCATGCGCGTGGCCCATCTGAAGGACCCGGAGGGCAACTTGGTGGAACTCCAGGAGTGGCTGCTGCTGCGCGGCTGACCGCGAGTGACCGGAAACCGGGGGCGGGCCGGGCCCGTCGCTGCGTAGAGTGACGGGGTGACTCAGGGCGCTTCGACGGGAAACACGCACGGCTCCGGCTACCTCCGGTTCCCCCATCTGCACGGCGACTTGGTGACCTTCGTCGCCGAGGACGACGTATGGCTCGCCCCGCTGGACGGCGGCCGGGCCTGGCGGGTCAGCGCCGACAACATGCCGGTGACCCATCCCCGCCTGTCACCGGACGGACGGCACCTCGCCTGGACCTCCACCCGGGACGGCGCCCCCGAGGTGCATGTCGCCCCGGTCGACGGCGGGCCCGCCGAGCGGCTGACGTACTGGGGCAACTCCCGTACGGAGGTGCGCGGCTGGACCCCGGACGGACGGGTGCTCGCGCTGGGCGCGCACGGCCGCCACAGCTTCCGGCACACCTGGGCGCACGCCGTCCCGCTGGACGGCGGCCCGGCCGAGACCCTGCCCTACGGCCCGGTCGGAAGCGTCGCCCTCGGCCCGGCCACCGTGCTGCTGTCCGCGCCGATGGGCCGGGAGGCCGCCTACTGGAAGCGCTACCGGGGCGGCACGGCGGGCAAGCTGTGGATCGACCGGGCCGCCCAAGGCGCGGAAGGCGCCGGGGAGTTCGTCCGGCTGCACGAGGACCTCGACGGGAACATCGAGTGCCCGGTGTGGGTCGGCGACCGCATCGCGTTCCTCTCCGACCACGAGGGCACCGGCGCGCTCTACTCCTCCCTCGAGGACGGCTCCGACCTGCGCCGGCACACCCCCCTCGGGGGCTTCTACGCCCGGCACGCGGCCGGTGACGGCACCCGGGTCGTCTACAGCTCGGCCGGTGAACTGTGGCTGCTGGACGACCTGGAGGGCGCCGAGCCGCGCCGGCTGGAGATCCGGCTCGGCGGGCCCCGCGTGGACCTCAGGCCGTACCCGGTCAACGCCTCCCGCTGGTTCGGCGAGGCGTCCCCCGACCACACCGCGCGCGGCAGCGCCGTCTGCGTGCGCGGCGGCGTCCACTGGGTCACCCACCGCTCCGGCCCCGCCCGCGCCCTGGCCGCCACCCCCGGCGTCCGCGCCCGGATGCCGCGCGCCTTCCGCGCCGACGGCGAGGAATGGGTGGTGTGGGTGACGGACGCCGAGGGCGAGGACGCCCTGGAGTTCGCCCCGGCGACCGGCACCGTGCCCGGCGCCCCGCCGCGCCGGCTCGCCGCCGGACAGCTCGGCCGGGTCCTGGAACTGGCCATGGCGCCCGACGGCAGCCGGGCCGCCGTCGCCGCGCACGACGGCCGGCTGCTGCTGGTCGAGCGCGAGACCGGCGAGGTCCGCGAGGTCGACCGCAGCGACGACGGCGAGGTCTCCGGCCTCGCCTTCTCCCCGGACTCCGCCTGGCTGGCCTGGTCCCACCCCGGCCCGCGCCCGCTGTCCCAGCTGCGCATCGCCCACACCACCGACCTGTCGGTCACCGAGGCGACCCCGCTGCGCTTCCAGGACTACGCGCCCGCCTTCACCCTCGACGGCAAACACCTGGCGTTCCTCTCCAACCGCGCCTTCGACCCGGTCTACGACGAACACGTCTTCGACCTCGCCTTCGTGGTGGGCGCCCGGCCGCACCTGATCACGCTGGCCGCCACCACGCCCTCGCCGTTCGGCCCGCAGCGCCACGGCCGCCCCTTCGAGACCCCCGACAAGGACGAGACCCCCGACAGCGAGGGCACCCCGGCCACCCGCATCGACCTCGAAGGGCTCGCCGACCGGATAGTCCCCTTCCCGGTGGAGGCCGGCCGCTACTCCACGCTGCGCGCCGCCAAGGACGGCGTCCTCTGGCTGCGCCACCCCGTGCGGGGCGTCCTCGGCACCGCCCGCGCCCACCCCGAGGACCCCGACCCGCACACCGAGCTGGAGCGCTACGACCTCGCCCAGCGCCGCCTGGAGCACCTCTCCGCCGACGCCGACCACTTCGAGGTCAGCGGCGACGGCAAACGCCTGCTGCTGTGGAGCGACGGCCGGCTGCGGGTCGTGCCCAGCGACCGCCGTACCGGCAGCGACGACGACGGCGACACCAGCGTCACCGTGGACCTCGCCCGGGTCCGGGGGACCGTCGACCCGGCCGCCGAGTGGCGGCAGATGTACGACGAGACGGGCCGCCTCATGCGCGACCACTTCTGGCGCCCCGACCTCGGCGGCGCCGACTGGGCCGGCATCCTCGACCGCTACCGCCCGCTGCTGGCCCGCCTCGCCACCCACAGCGACCTGGTGGACCTGCTGTGGGAGGTGCACGGCGAACTCGGCACCTCGCACGCCTACGTCACCCCGCGCGGCGGCTCCGGACGCGCCCGGCACGGTCTGCTCGGTGCCGACATCTCCCGGCACGAGGACGGCAGCTGGCGCATCGACCGGATCCTGCCGGCGGAGACCTCCGACCCGGACGCCCGCTCCCCGCTCGCCGCGCCCGGCGTCGCGGTGCGCCCCGGGGACGCCGTCATCGCGGTGGCCGGGCACCCGGTCGACCCGGTGACGGGCCCGGGCCCGCTGCTGGCCGGCACGGCGGGCCACCCGGTGGAGCTGACCGTCTCCCCGGCCGGCGGGGGCGAACCCCGGCACACCGTCGTCGTCCCCATCGCCGACGAGGAACCCCTGCGCTACCACGCCTGGGTCGCCGACCGCCGCGCCCACGTCCACGCGGCCTCCGGCGGCCGCCTCGGCTACCTCCACGTCCCCGACATGCAGGCGCCGGGCTGGGCCCAGATCCACCGCGACCTGCGCGTGGAGGTCGCCCGCGAGGGACTCGTGGTCGACGTCCGGGAGAACCGGGGCGGCCACACCTCCCAGCTGGTGGTGGAGAAGCTGGCCCGCCGGATCATCGGCTGGGACCTGGCGCGCGGCATGCGCCCCACCAGCTACCCGCTCGACGCGCCGCGCGGCCCGGTCGTGGCCGTCGCCAACGAGTTCTCCGGCTCGGACGGCGACATCGTCAACGCGGCGATCAAGGCCCTCGGCATCGGCCCGGTAGTCGGCACCCGCACCTGGGGCGGGGTCATCGGCATCGACAGCCGCTACCGCCTGGTCGACGGCACCCTGGTCACCCAGCCGAAGTACGCGATCTGGCTGGAGGGGATGGGCTGGGACGTGGAGAACCACGGGGTGGACCCGGACGTGGAGGTCGTCCAGCGGCCCCAGGACTGGGCATCCGGCACGGACGCCCAACTGGACGCGGCGATCGCGCTCGCGCTGGAGGCGCTGGAGACGAACCCCGCGAAGACGCCTCCGGGGCTCCCGGACTGAGCGGTGCCGACCCGCCCCCGACGGGCTACCATGCCAACCCTGTTGATCACCCCTGAAAGCGAGCGCAGCGCATGGCCGGCGAACCGCAGAACGACTGCCTGTTCTGCCGAATCGTCGCGGGCGAGATCCCGGCGACGATCGTCCGAGAGACAGAAACGACCGTGGCCTTCCGGGACATAAACCCCCAGGCTCCCACCCACGTCCTGGTCATCCCCAAGGCCCACTACGAGAACGCCGCCGAGCTGGCCGCGGGCGCCCCGCGGATCGCGGCCGATGTGCTCGCCGAGACCAAGGCCGTGGCCGACGCGGAGGGGCTCGACAGCTACCGCCTCGTCTTCAACACCGGCTCCGGCGCCGGCCAGACCGTCTGGCACGCCCACGCGCACGTCCTCGGCGGCCGCGGCCTCCAGTGGCCCCCGGGATGAGCGCCCGTGTCCGTACGTGAACTGGTGGTCCTCGGTACCGCCAGCCAGGTCCCGACCCGGCACCGCAACCACAACGGCTACCTGCTGAGGTGGGACGGCGAGGGCATCCTCTTCGACCCCGGCGAGGGCACACAGCGGCAGATGCTGCGCGCCGGGGTCGCCGCCCACGACCTGAACCGCATCTGCGTCACGCATTTCCACGGCGACCACTCCCTGGGCCTGGCCGGGGTCATCCAGCGGATCAACCTGGACCGGGTGCCGCACGAGATCACCGCGCACTACCCGCGCTCGGGCCGGCGCTTCTTCGAGCGCCTGCGCTACGCGACCGCCTACCGCGAGACCGTGGCCCTCACTGAGGCCCCGGTCGCCGCCGACGGCCTTCTCGCGGTCACCCGGTCGTACACCCTGGAGGCGCGCCGGCTCTCGCACCCCGTGGAGTCCTACGGCTACCGGCTCGTCGAGCCCGACGGCCGCCGCATGCTGCCCGACCGGCTCGCCGCGCACGGCATCCAGGGCCCGGACGTGGGCCGGCTCCAGCGGGAGGGGCGGCTCGGGGACGTGGCCCTGGAGGACGTCAGCGAGGTACGGCGCGGACAGCGGTTCGCGTTCGTCATGGACACCCGGCTCTGCGACGGCGTGCACGCGCTCGCGGAGGACTGCGACCTGCTCGTCATCGAGTCCACGTTCCTGGACGAGGACGCGGACCTCGCCGTCGAGCACGGGCACCTGACGGCCGGGCAGGCCGCCGCCGTGGCCCGGGACGCCGGGGTACGGCACCTGGTGCTGACCCACTTCAGCCAGCGCTACACCGAGCCCGAGGAGTTCGAGCGGCAGGCGCGGGCGGCCGGGTTCACGGGTGAGCTGACCGTGGCCCACGACCTGCTGCGGGTACCGCTTCCGAAACGGCGGTAAAACACCCGTACGATGCTTTGATGCCTCTCCCGAAAGCAGAACTGCACCTCCATATCGAAGGCACCCTGGAGCCGGAGCTGGCGTTCGAGCTGGCCGCCCGCAACGGCGTGCGCCTGCCGTACGCGGACACCGACGCCCTCCGCGAGGCCTACCGCTTCGCGGACCTCCAGTCCTTCCTGAACCTGTACTACGAGCTGATGGCCGTCCTGCGCACCGAGGACGACTTCGCCGACCTGGCCGACGCCTACCTGGCCCGGGCCGCCGCGCAGGGTGTGCGGCACGCGGAGATCTTCTTCGACCCGCAGGCCCATGTGGCCCGGGGCGTGCCCCTGGGCACGGTCGTGGAGGGGCTGTGGCGGGCGCTCGGGGAGAGCGAGGCGAACCACGGCGTCTCCACCAGGCTGATCATGTGCTTCCTGCGGGACGAGTCCGCCGAGTCGGCCCTGCTCACGCTGGAGGCCGCGCGGCCGTACCTGGACCGGATCACCGGGGTCGGCCTGGACTCCGCTGAGGTCGGGCACCCCCCGGCGAAGTTCCGCGAGGTGTACGAGGCCGCCGCCGCACTCGGGCTGCGCCGGGTCGCGCACGCCGGTGAGGAGGGGCCGCCGGAGTACATCACGGAGGCGCTGGACGTGCTGGGCGTGGAGCGCGTCGACCACGGTCTGCGCTGCGTGGAGGACCCGGCGCTGGTGGAGCGGCTGGTCCGGGAGCGGATCCCGCTCACCCTGTGCCCGCTGTCCAACGTGCGCCTGCGCACCGTCGACACCCTCGCCGACCACCCCCTGCCCGCCATGCTCGACGCCGGGCTGCTGTGCACGGTCAACTCCGACGACCCGGCGTACTTCGGCGGGTACGCGGGCGACAACTTCGCGGCCGTGCACGAGAGCCTGGGCCTGACCCGGGAGCGGCTGCGCGAGCTGGCCCGCAACTCCTTCCTCGCCTCCTTCCTGGAGGACGACGAGGAGCGCCGGGCCCGCTACCTCGCCGAGGTGGAGGCATACGAGTTCGGGGACCACGTGTCGTAGGGCTGCGCGCTGCTGCCGTGGCCGGGGTGTGTGATCCCGGCCACGGTGTCGTTTGCGGGCGGTGTCCCGGGGTAGAACCGTCTAGCCTGCGTTCTCATATATAGACGTGATTCATGAGGAGAGATGGTGGGGGCCTCCCTGTGACCCGTGACCTGACCATCGCCGAGGTGCGGCTGACGCCGATCCTGGTCGCCGACCCGCCGCTGCTCAACACCCAGGGCGTGCACCAGCCGTACACCCCCCGGCTGATCGTGGAGATCGTCACCGCCGACGGTGTCACCGGGCTCGGCGAGACCTACGGCGACACCAAGTACCTGGAGCTGGCCCGGCCGCTGGCCGAACGGCTCACCGGGCGCTCGGTCATGGACGTGAACGGCCTGTTCGGGATCGACCTGGCCGTGGACGCCTCCCGGGTCGAGGGCGGCACGGACGCGGGCGGGCTGCGCGGGGTGCAGACCGCCGACAAACTGCGGCTGTCGGTGCTGTCCGCCTTCGAGGTCGCCTGCCTCGACGCCCAGGGCCGGGCGCTCGGCCTGCCCGTGCACGCGCTGCTCGGCGGGAAGGTCCGCGACGCCGTCGAGTACAGCGCCTACCTCTTCTACAAGTGGGACGCGCACCCGGCGGGCGTCCGCGCCGAGCCCGACGAGTGGGGCGCCGCGCTCGACCCGGCCGGCGTGGTCGAACAGGCCCGCCTGTTCCAGCGGCGGCACGGCTTCGGCTCGTTCAAGCTCAAGGGCGGGGTCTTCCCGCCCGAGCAGGAGATCGCCGCCGTCCGCGCCCTCGCCGACGCCTTCCCCGGCCACCCGCTGCGGCTCGACCCCAACGGCGCCTGGTCGGTCGCCACCTCCCTGAACGTCGCGAAGGAGCTGGGTGACGTCCTGGAGTACCTGGAGGACCCGACGCTGGGCACGCCCGCCATGGCCGAGGTGGCCGCCGGCACCGACGTGCCGCTGGCCACCAACATGTGCGTGACCACCTTCGGCGAGATCAAGGAGGCGTTCACCAAGGACGCCGTCCAGGTCGTCCTGTCCGACCACCACTACTGGGGCGGGCTGCGCAACACCCAGCGGCTCGCCGCGATCTGCGCCGCCTTCGGGGTCGGCGTCTCCATGCACTCCAACACCCACCTCGGCATCAGCCTCGCCGCGATGACCCAGGTGGCGGCCACGGTCCCCGGCCTGCACCACGCCTGCGACTCCCACTACCCCTGGCAGTCCGAGGACGTCCTCACCGAGCGGATCGCCTTCCGGGCCGGCCGGGTCGCCGTGTCCGACGCGCCCGGCCTCGGCGTCGAACTGGACCGGGACGAACTGGCCCGGCTGCACCGGCGCTGGGCCGACGACGACGGCGCCCTGCGCGACCGCGACGACGCGGCGGCCATGCGCGTCGCCGACCCCGCCTGGCACACCCCGGTGATGCCCCGCTGGTGAACCGGCGCCGGCCCGCCGGTGGGCGGACCCCTGGCGTTCCGGTACGTGTGCTGGTGCACACTGGCCGAAACCGCACCACGCCAGGGAGCGCACCGTGACGTCGTCGCACACCCTCGCCCGAGAGGAACCGGAACACCTCACCCAGGCAGCGCGCCGCCAGGTCCAGGTCGATCCGCTCGCCGCGCTGCGCGCCCCCGGCGACCCGCCCTGGGACGTCTACCTCACCGGCACGGTCTTCCTCGACATCATCTTCACCGGCCTGGACTCGGCGCCGGTGCGCGGCACCGAGTCCTGGGCCCGGGGCATGGGCTCCAGTCCCGGCGGGGTCGCCAACATGGCCGCCGCCCTGGCCCGGCTCGGCCTGCGTACCGCCCTGGCCGCCGCGTTCGGCGACGACCACTACGGCGAGTACTGCTGGGACGCCCTGGAACGGGGCGAGGGCATCGACCTCTCGGCCTCGCGGACCGTGCCCGGCTGGCACTCCCCGGTCACCGTCTCCATGGCCTACGAGGGCGAGCGGACCATGGTCTCCCACGGCCACGAGCCGCCGCCCGAGGCCGTCTTCGGCCCGGACGGGGGCCCCGCCCGGCCGCCCCGCGCGCGGGCCGCCGTGGCCTCCCTCACCCCGGGCCGCGGCGCCCCGTGGATCGCCGAGGCCGCCCGCGCGGGCACCCGGATCTTCGCCGACGTCGGCTGGGACGAGACGGGCGCGTGGGACCTGGCCGGCCTGCCCGACCTGGAGCACTGCGAGGCGTTCCTGCCCAACGCGGAGGAGGCGCGCCGCTACACCGGCGCCGACTGCCCCCGGGCCGCCGCGCACGCGCTGACCGAGTGCGTGCCGGTGGCCGTGGTGACCCTCGGCGAGGAGGGCGCCTACGCGGTGGACCGGCGCACCGGGGAGGCCGCCGAGGTCCCCGCGATCGCCGTGGAGGCGCTGGACCCGACCGGGGCCGGGGACGTGTTCGTCGCCGGGTTCGTGACCGGCTCCCTGGCCGGCTGGCCGCTGGCCGACCGGCTGGCCTTCGCCGGGCTCACGGCCGCGCTGTCGGTGCAGGAGTTCGGCGGCTCGCTGTCCGCGCCCGGCTGGTCGGAGATCGGGGCGTGGTGGCGCAAGGTGCAGTCCCTGCCCGGACAGGACCCGATGGCCCTGGAGCGGTACGCCTTCCTGGAGGACCTCGTCCCCAGGCGGCTGGACCGGCCCTGGCCGCTGCGCCGGGCCGTGCCCACCATCGGGTTCGGCCGCTCGGCCTGAGCCGGTGCCACGCCGGGACGGTACGGCGGGCCGGAAAAACGGTCGTAGGAAAAGCCCTACGGCGTTGTCATCCCCCCGTCGTACCCTGGACAGTGCGAGGCCGCCGTCAGCCGTGCGGCCGTGACGAGGAGGAAGCGCAGGCCTTCAGCGCCGGCCCATGACAGAGACACCGACAGCTCACACCCCCGCGCAGGAGCAGGCGAGAGCGCAGTTCACCGTCCCCGCCCAGCACCCCATGGTGACCGTGCTGGGTTCCGGCGACTCCCTCCTGCGCGTGATCGAGAGGGCCTTCCCGGCGGCCGACATCCACGTCCGGGGAAACGAGATCAGCGCGGTCGGCGACCCCGTCGACGTCGCCCTGATCTCGCGCGTGTTCGACGAGATGATGCTGGTGCTCCGCACCGGGCAGCCGATGACGGAGGACGCAGTGGAACGCTCGATCGCCATGCTCAAGGCGAGCGAGAACGGCACGAACGACGGGCCCGAGACCCCGGCGCAGGTGCTCACGCAGAACATCCTTTCCTCGCGGGGCCGCACCATCCGCCCCAAGACCCTCAACCAGAAGCGGTACGTCGACGCGATCGACAAGCACACGATCGTCTTCGGCATCGGCCCCGCCGGCACCGGCAAGACCTACCTGGCCATGGCCAAGGCCGTGCAGGCCCTGCAGTCCAAGCAGGTCAACCGGATCATCCTGACCCGCCCGGCGGTGGAGGCGGGCGAGCGCCTCGGCTTCCTGCCCGGCACCCTCTACGAGAAGATCGACCCGTATCTGCGCCCGCTGTACGACGCGCTGCACGACATGATCGACCCGGACTCCATCCCCCGGCTGATGGCCGCCGGGACGATCGAGGTCGCGCCGCTCGCCTACATGCGCGGCCGCACGCTCAACGACGCCTTCATCATCCTGGACGAGGCCCAGAACACCAGCCCCGAGCAGATGAAGATGTTCCTCACCCGCCTCGGCTTCGACTCGAAGATCGTGATCACGGGTGACGTGACGCAGGTCGACCTGCCCGGCGGGCAGAAGTCCGGCCTGCGCCAGGTGCAGGAGATCCTCGAGGGCGTCGAGGACGTGCACTTCTCCCGGCTGTCGTCCCACGATGTCGTACGGCACAAGCTGGTGGGCCGTATCGTCGACGCGTACGAGCAGTACGACAGCCAGCACGGCACCGAGAACGGCGGCTCCCCCAAGGGAGGCCGGGCCGGGACCGGTGCCAGGGGCTCCAAGGGGAAGTAGACCAGCACGACCATGTCGATCGACGTCAACAACGAGTCCGGCACCGAGGTAGACGAGCAGGCGATCCTGGACATCGCCCGCTACGCGCTCGCGCGGATGCGCATCCACCCGCTCTCCGAGCTCTCGGTGATCGTCGTGGACGCCGACGCCATGGAGCAGCTGCACATCCAGTGGATGGACCTGCCGGGCCCCACCGATGTCATGTCCTTCCCGATGGACGAGCTCCGGCCGCCGTCCAAGGACGACGACGAGCCGCCGCAGGGGCTGCTCGGGGACATCGTGCTGTGCCCGGAGGTCGCCGCCCGGCAGGGCGCCGAGGCGCCCACGCGGCACTCCATGGACGAGGAGCTCCAGCTGCTCACCGTCCACGGCGTGCTCCACCTGCTCGGGTACGACCACGAGGAGCCCGACGAGAAGGCCGAGATGTTCGGGCTCCAGGCGGCCATCGTGGACGGCTGGCGGGCCGAGCGCGGCCTGACCGGCCCGTCGCCCGCGCCGACCGTCTCGTAAGCGGGCCGCATGTCCGTTCAGCTCGTTCTCGGGGCGATCGCGCTCGTCGTCGTGGCCTGGCTCGCCGCCTGCGCGGAGGCGGGCCTCGCCCGTGTCTCCAGCTTCCGCGCCGAGGAGGCCGTGAAGTCCGGGCGGCGCGGCAGCGCCCGGCTCGCCCAGGTCGCCGCCGACCCCACCCGCTATCTGAACGTGGCCCTGCTGGTCCGGGTGGCCTGCGAGATGGCCGCCGCGACCCTGGTCACCTACGCCTGCCTCAAGGAGTTCTCCACCACCTGGGAGGCCCTGCTGGTCGCCCTCGGCGTGATGGTCCTCGTGTCGTACGTCGCCGTCGGCGTCTCCCCGCGCACCATCGGCCGCCAGCACCCGATCCACACCGCGACCGCGGCGGCCTATGTGCTGCTGCCGCTGGCGAGGATCATGGGCCCGGTGCCCTCCCTGCTGATCCTCATCGGCAACGCGCTCACGCCCGGCAAGGGCTTCCGGCACGGCCCCTTCGCCTCCGAGGCGGAGCTGCGCGCGCTGGTCGACCTCGCCGAGAAGGAGTCGCTGATCGAGGACGAGGAGCGCCGGATGGTGCACTCGGTGTTCGAACTGGGCGACACCCTGGTGCGCGAGGTCATGGTCCCGCGCACCGACCTGGTCACCATCGAGCGCTTCAAGACCATCCGCCAGGCCCTCACCCTCGCCCTCAGATCCGGCTTCTCGCGGATACCGGTCACCGGTGAGAGCGAGGACGACATCATCGGGATCGTGTATCTGAAGGACCTGGTCCGCAAGACGCACATCAGCCGGGACGCGGAGGGCGACCTGGTGTCCACGGCGATGCGCCCGGCCGTGTTCGTGCCCGACACCAAGAACGCCGGCGACCTGCTGCGCGAGATGCAGAAGGAACGCAACCACGTCGCCGTCGTCATCGACGAGTACGGCGGCACCGCCGGCATCGTCACCATCGAGGACATCCTGGAGGAGATCGTCGGCGAGATCACCGACGAGTACGACCGGGAACTGCCGCCCGTGGAGGACCTCGGCGACGACCGCTTCCGGGTCACCGCCCGCCTGGACATCACCGACCTCGGCGAGCTGTACGGCCTGGAGGAGTACGACGACGAGGACGTGGAGACCGTCGGCGGACTGCTCGCCAAGGCGCTCGGCCGGGTGCCGATCGCCGGTGCGTCCGCCGAGGTGCGCCTGCCGGACGAGCGGGTGCTGCGGCTGACGGCGGAGGCCGCCGCCGGCCGCCGCAACAAGATCGTCACGGTGCTGGTCGAGCCGGTCCCCGTGCCGGCCGCCGAGGAGGAGAAGGCCGAGTGACCCCCGAGGAGCTGCGCGCCTTCTGCCTGTCGTTCAACGCGGCGGTGGAGGACTTCCCGTTCGGCCCGGAGTTCTCGGTCTTCAAGGTGCTGGGCAAGATGTTCGCCCTGACGACGCTGGACGCGCGGCCCCTGACGGTCAACCTCAAGTGCGACCCGGAGGACGCGGTCCGGCTGCGCGGTGAGCACGAGGGGCTGATCGTCCCCGGCTGGCACATGAACAAGCGGCACTGGAACACGGTGACCGTCGACGGGACGCTGCCGGACCGGCTGGTCAGGGAGCTGATCGAGGACTCCTACGACCTGGTCGTGGCGGGTCTGCCGAGGGCGCAGCGGCTGCGGCTCGATCGGGCGTGACGCACCCGTCGCGGGGCGGGCCCGGCGCGGCTTCGTATGCTCGGGGCATGACCGAGAGCACCGGGCTTGACCCCGAGGACCGCAAGATCGTCACCCTGGCCCGTTCCGCGCGGGCCCGCAACGTCGTGCCCGAGGGCGCGGCCGTACGGGACGAGACCGGGCGCACGTATGTCGCCGGGACGGTGGAGCTGCCCTCGCTGAAGCTGAGCGCGCTGCGGACCGCCGTCGCGATGGCCGTGGCCTCGGGGGCGCGGTCGCTGGAGGCGGCGGCCGTGGTGAGCGACGCGGAGTCGGTCCCGGCCGAGGACCTGTCCGCCGTGGCCGACCTCGGCGGCACCGGCACCCCGGTCCTGCTCGCCGCCCCCGACGGCACGGTCCGCCTCACCGTCCCCGCCACCTGACCCACCCGCGCCCGCCCTCGGGGCGGCCCCGGCAAGAGCGGGTGGGCACCGGCGGCGGAAAGCTCGCCCGCCCCCGGGTGGAGCCGAAGGCACGCGGACTGTGCCGGGCGCCGCTGGACCGCGGGCTCACCCGGGTGCCCGCCGAACTGCTGCCGGGTCAGCCGGTACGGCTCACCGAGACCTGGCGCGGGATGCCCCGGTTCGACCGGGGCGAGGTCACGGTCACCGCGAGCGCCCGGGACACCCGGGAGCCGGCGAGCGCCGGTTTCCTCGTGCTGCCCTGGCTGCTGGTGGCGCTGGTGTCCGCCGCCGGGGCGCTGACCGGGGCGCTGCTGGTCAGAGCGCGTCGGGCCCGCGCTCGCCGGTCCGCACCCGGACGACCGTCTCGACGGGAACGGCCCAGACCTTCCCGTCGCCGATCTTCCCGGTCCGGGCGGCCCTGACCACCGCGTCGATCACGTCGTCGGCGACCGCGTCCTCCACGACCACCTCGATCCGCACCTTCGGCACGAGGTCGACCCGGTACTCGGCCCCCCGGTAGACCTCGGTGTGCCCGCGCTGCCGACCGTAGCCGCTGGCCTCGGTCACGGTCAGCCCGTGCACCCCCAGCTCCCGCAGGGCGGTCTTGACCTCGTCCAGACGGTACGGCTTGACGATCGCGGTGATGAGCTTCATGCCTGGGTCTTGACCTTCTGGGCGGTGAGCGGGGCGGAGTGGGAGACCGGGGCGCCGTGGCCCAGGACGCCGTGATCGTATGCCGTCTCGGCGTGCACCGTAAGGTCGAGACCGGTGTACTCCTGCTCCTCGCTCGCCCGGAGGCCCAGCGCCTTGTCGAGCAGCTTGCCCAGCCCGTACGTCACCGAGAACGCGTACGCCGCCACGACCGCCACCGCCAGCAGCTGCCGGCCGAGCGGGGCGAGCCCGCCGCCGTGGAACAGGCCCTGCGCGCCGCCGGTCATCGCCTTGTCGGCGAACAGGCCGATCAGCACGGTGCCGATGATCCCGCCGACCAGGTGGACGCCGACCACGTCCAGGGAGTCGTCGTAGTCCAGCTTGAACTTCCAGCTCACCGCGTAGGAGCAGACGACACCGGCGGCCAGGCCCACGACCAGGGCGCCCAGCAGGGAGACCGTGCCGCAGGAGGGGGTGATCGCGACCAGGCCGGCCACCGCGCCGGAGGCGGCGCCCAGGGTGGTCGGGTGGCCGTCGCGCCGCTGCTCGACGAAGAGCCAGCCGAGCAGGCCGGTGCAGCCGGCGGCGAGCGTGTTGAGGAACGCGGCGGCGGCGAGGCCGTTCGCGCCGAGCGCGGAACCGGCGTTGAAGCCGAACCAGCCGAACCAGAGCAGACCGGCGCCGAGGATCACCATGGGCAGGTTGTGCGGGCGCATGGCGTCCTTCTTGAAGCCCAGCCGGGGTCCGAGGACCAGGCACAGGGCGAGTCCGGAGGCACCGGAGGTGATCTCGACGGGCAGCCCCCCGGCGAAGTCGAGGGCGCCGAGCCGGTCCGTGATCCAGCCGCCGGGGCCCCACACCCAGTGGGTGACCGGAACGTATACCAGCAGGGTCCACACCGGTACGAAGACCAGCCACGCCGAGAATTTCGTGCGGTCCGCGACCGCGCCGCTGATCAGCGCGGCCGTGATGATCGCGAAGGTGAGCTGGAAGGTGGCGAACAGCACGGTGGGGACCGTGCCGTGGACGCTGTCCGGGCCGAGGCCGCGCATCCCGGCGTGCTCCACCCCGCCGAGCAGGCCGCCGCCGAGGTCGTCGCCGAAGGCGAGGGAGTAGCCGGCCGCCAGCCAGACCACCGTGACCAGGGCGATCGACACGAAGCTCATCATCAGCATGTTGAGGACGCTCTTCGTGCGGACCATGCCGCCGTAGAACAGGGCCAGGCCCGGGGTCATCAGCAGGACGAGGGCGGTCGCGGCGAGCAGCCAGGCGGTGTCGCCGGTGTCGGCGTGGGGTGCGGCGAGGGTCACGGGCGTCTCCAACGGCTGGGGGCTGCGCAAGAGGGTCACCGGTGTGCGTTTCCGGTCGCGTACGGGTGTGTTTCCGTGACGTTTCGTTGCCGCCGGGTTTCCGGAGGCTCACCGGCGGGGGCGGTGGGCGGTGGTGGTACGGCGGGGCTTCGTGGATCAGGGACAATGGGCGGCATGAGCGTTCGTACCCAGACTTCCGAGCAGCCGGCCGAGTCCGTCCACCGCGCCGGCTTCGCCTGCTTCGTGGGCCGCCCCAACGCGGGCAAGTCCACCCTGACGAACGCTCTGGTCGGGCAGAAGGTGGCGATCACCTCCAACCGCCCGCAGACCACCCGGCACACGGTGCGGGGCATCGTGCACCGGCCGGACGCGCAGCTGATCCTGGTCGACACCCCCGGCCTGCACAAGCCGCGCACGCTGCTCGGCGAGCGGCTGAACGACGTGGTCCGCACGACCTGGGCCGAGGTCGACGTGATCGGCTTCTGCCTGCCGGCGGACCAGAAGCTCGGCCCCGGTGACCGGTTCATCGCCAAGGAGCTGGCCGGCATCAAGAAGACGCCGAAGGTCGCGATCGTCACCAAGACCGACCTGGTCGACCCCAAGGCCCTCGCCGAGCAGCTGATCGCCATCGACCAGCTGGGCAAGGAGCTGGGCATCGAGTGGGCGGAGATCGTGCCGGTGTCGGCGGTCGGCGCCAAGCAGGTGGATCTGCTGGCCGACCTGCTGATCCCGCTGCTGCCCGAGGGGCCGGCGCTCTACCCCGAGGGCGATCTGACGGACGAGCCGGAGCAGGTGATGGTGGCCGAGCTGATCCGCGAGGCCGCCCTGGAGGGCGTGCGCGACGAGCTGCCGCACTCCATCGCGGTGGTCGTGGAGGAGATGCTCCCGCGCGAGGACCGCCCCGCCGACCGTCCCCTCCTCGACATCCACGCCAACGTCTACATCGAGCGCCCCAGCCAGAAGGGCATCATCATCGGCCCCAAGGGCAAGCGCCTGAAGGAGGTCGGCATCAAGTCCCGCAAGCACATCGAGGCGCTGCTGGGCACGCCGGTCTTCCTCGACCTGCACGTCAAGGTGGCCAAGGACTGGCAGCGCGACCCCAAGCAGCTGCGCAAGCTGGGCTTCTGAGGCCTCACCGGCGCTGGGCCCGCAGCACCTCCCGGTACCAGTGGTACGACGCCTTCGGGGTGCGTGTCTGCGTCGCGTAGTCCACGTGCACCAGGCCGAAGCGGCGGGTGTAGCCCTCGGCCCATTCGAAGTTGTCCAGCAGGGACCACACGAAGTAGCCGCGGACGTCGGCGCCGGCGGCGCGGGCGGTGTGGACGGCGCGGATGTGGGCGTCCAGGTAGGCGATGCGGTCCTGGTCGTCCACGCCTTCGTAGGAGCAGCCGTTCTCGGTGACGAGGACGGGCGGGAGCCGGTCGCCGTAGCGGTCGCGCAGGCCGGTGAGAAGTTCGGTCAGGCCCTCGGGGACCACCGGCCAGCCGAAGTCGGTCACCGGACGCCCCTCGATCTCCCGCACCGAGAAGGGCAGTTCGGCGGGCAGTTCCAGGCCGCCGTACTCGCCGTTGCCGTCCCCGGGGGCACCCACCCGGGACGGCGCGTAGTAGTTGACGCCGTACCAGTCGACGGGCCCGGCGATCACCTCCAGGTCCTCCGCCGCGTTGCGGCCCATCAGCTCCGCCATGCCCTCCGGGTACGCGCCCAGGAGCACCGGCTCGGCGAACAGCCGGTTGAGCAGGGTGTCGTAGAGGTCCGCCGCCGCGAGGTCGGCCGGGTCCCCGGACGCGGGCCAGACCGGGACGTGGGAGTTGGCGATGCCGATGTCCGCCGCGCCGGCCGCGCGCAGCGCCCGCACCGCGAGGCCGTGGGCGAGGAGCTGGTGGTGGGCGGCGGGCAGGGCGTCGAACAGCAGCCGACGGCCGGGGGCGTGGGCGCCGATCGCGTGGCCCAGCAGGGTGTGCTCCGCCGGTTCGTTGAGGGTGATCCAGGTGGCCACCCGGTCGCCGAGCCGGTCCGCCACCACCGACACGTGGTCGGCGAACCGGTACGCCGTGTCCCTCTCCAGCCAGTCCAGCGCGGCGGGCAGGTCCCAGTGGAAGAGGGTGGGCACGGGCCGCACGCCCGCCGCGCACAGCTCGTCCACCAGGCGGTCGTAGAAGTCCAGGCCGCCGGGGGAGTTCACCCGGGGCCAGGAGACGGAGAAGCGGTACGCGTCCACGCCGAGGTCCGCGAGCAGGGCCACGTCCTCGGCGTAGCGGTGGTAGTGGTCGCAGGCCACCGCCGCCGTCGAGCCGTCCCGCACCCGCCCCGGCCCGGCCGTGAACACGTCCCAGACGGACGGCTCCCGCAAGTCGGCCGCGCCCTCGATCTGGTGGGCCGAGGTCGACACGCCCCACAGGAAGCCGGCCGGGAACCGGGGTATCTCGGTGCCTGCGTCAGTCGCCATGGGCGGGATCATCCGCACCCACGGCGACGGAAGTCAACGCCTCGTCACGCGCCTTCCTTCAGTACCCGTGTGACCAACTCCCTCTGGTCGTCGGTGAGTCGGGGATCGGCCGTGTACACCGTGCGGCCGTCGACCGTGATCTCGTAGCTGAAGCCGTCCGGGACGCCCGCCGGGGGCGCGCTCCGGCCGGACGCGAGGACGCGTCCGGCCAGGGCCTGCCACTCCCCGGCGTCGGGCCGGTCGCAGGTGTCCACCTCGGCCTCGCGCTCGATGCCCGCGAAACCGCCTGTACGCCGTACTCGAATACGCATGGCTACGTGTCTAGTACGGAACTAGAGCGTGCGCACCCCCACCTGTTCCCATGCCTTCTGCACGGCCCGCAGTTCGTCCCCGGCGCCGTACCGCTCCCGGGCCGCCTTCACCGTCAGCGTGGCGAAGTCGGTGAACTGGGCGTCCTCCTTGAGGTCGCCGCCGGTCAGCACGTCGTACCAGACCTGCCCGGCCTTCTCCCAGGAGTGGCCGCCGAGGGCGGTGGCGGTCAGGTAGAAGGCGTGGTTGGGGATGCCGGAGTTGATGTGCACGCCGCCGTTGTCGCGGCTGGTGCGGACGTAGTCCTCCATCCGCGCCGGTTGCGGGTCCTTGCCGAGGACGTCGTCGTCGTACGCCGTGCCCGGGGCCTTCATCGAGCGCAGGGCGGTGCCGGTGACGCGCGGGGCGAGCAGCCCGGCGCCGATCAGCCAGTCGGCCTCGGCGGCGGTCTGGCCGAGGGTGTACTGCTTGATCAGCGAGCCGAAGACATCGGAGAGCGACTCGTTGAGCGCTCCGGACTGGCCGTGGTAGTCGAGGTTGGCGGTGTGCTGGGTGACGCCGTGGGTCAGCTCGTGGCCGATGACGTCGACCGGGATGGTGAAGTCGAGGAAGACCTCGTTGTCCCCGTCGCCGAAGACCATCTGCTCGCCGTTCCAGAAGGCGTTGTCGTAGCCCTCGCCGAAGTGCACGGTGGCGTCCAGCGGCAGGCCGTTGCCGTCGATGGAGTGCCGGCCGTACACCTTCAGATACAGGTCGAAGGTGGCGCCGAGGCCCGCGTAGGCCCGGTTGACGGAGGCGTCGGAGCCGGGCTCGGAACCCTCCTCGCGGACCTTGGTGCCGGGCAGGTCCTGGGTGTGCTCGGCGTCGTAGATGGTGCGCTGCGGCCGGTCGGCGGCGGCGCCCTGGCGCGGGGCGACGGCGGCGGCGCCGATCACCGTGGTCAGGCGGCGCTTGGTGCGCTGGTAGGCGTCGTGCTCCAGGGACCGGCGGGCCGGTCCGGACAGGGCGGGGTCGTCGTGCCGGGCGAGCTGGTCGAGGACGTGCGGCGGCACGATCGTGCAGAAGACGGGCTCGAAGCCCCCGTGGGTGGTCATATCTGGAACCATCGCATTGTGTGACCTCACTGTCACTACCTGCCACCATGATTGGTGAAATACCCGGACAACAGTGGCCACGCAGCGTGACGTTGTGGTACGGCGATGTGGTGCGGCGCACTTTTTGTCCCGATGTGTCATGGGGTCCCGCATACTGGGACAGGCCCGCGCGCCCGGAACGGCTCGGCTAGGCTGCGGAGCATCATGCGTTCCTGGCTGCTTCTCCTTAGCTGCCGCGGCGAGGGTCTGTAGTCGAGGCCGACTCCCTCCCCGCGGAGCTCGGCGTTGCGTCGTCGGCCGTCCAGTCGGATATCCGGGACACCCCGAGGAGCCCACGCACCATGGCCAACCGCCAGCAGCCCAGCCCCATGCCGATCCACAAGTACGGCCGCTACGAGCAGGTCGACATCCCCGACCGCACCTGGCCCGGGAAGCGGATCACCGCAGCGCCCCGCTGGCTCTCCACCGACCTGCGCGACGGCAACCAGGCGCTGATCGACCCGATGTCGCCCGAGCGCAAGCGCCGGATGTTCGACCAGCTGGTGAAGATGGGCTACAAGGAGATCGAGGTCGGCTTCCCCGCCTCCGGCCAGACCGACTTCGACTTCGTGCGCTCGATCATCGAGGAAGAGGGCGCGATCCCGGACGACGTCACCATCTCGGTGCTGACCCAGGCCCGCGAGGACCTGATCGAGCGCACGGTGGAGTCCCTCAAGGGCGCCAGGCGCGCCACCGTCCACCTGTACAACGCCACCGCGCCGGTCTTCCGCCGGGTCGTCTTCCGCGGCTCCAAGGACGACATCAAGCAGATCGCCGTCGACGGCACCCGCCTGGTGATGGAGTACGCCGAGAAGCTGCTGGGCCCCGAGACCGAGTTCGGCTACCAGTACTCGCCGGAGATCTTCACCGACACCGAGCTGGACTTCGCCCTGGAGGTCTGCGAGGCGGTCATGGACGTCTGGCAGCCCGGCCCGGACCGCGAGATCATCCTCAACCTGCCCGCCACCGTGGAGCGTTCCACCCCCTCCACGCACGCGGACCGCTTCGAGTGGATGCACCGCAACCTCTCCCGCCGCGAGTACGTCTGCCTGTCCGTGCACCCGCACAACGACCGCGGCACCGCCGTGGCCGCCGCCGAGCTGGCCCTGATGGCCGGCGCCGACCGCGTCGAGGGCTGCCTGTTCGGCCAGGGCGAGCGCACCGGCAACGTCGACCTGGTCACCCTGGGCATGAACCTGTTCTCCCAGGGCGTCGACCCGCAGATCGACTTCTCCGACATCGACGAGATCCGCCGTACGTGGGAGTACTGCAACCAGATGGAGGTCCACCCGCGCCACCCGTACGTGGGCGACCTGGTCTACACGTCCTTCTCCGGCTCCCACCAGGACGCCATCAAGAAGGGCTTCGACGCGATGGAGGCCGAGGCGAAGGCCAAGGGCGTCACCGTCGACGACATCGAGTGGGCGGTGCCGTACCTGCCCATCGACCCCAAGGACGTCGGCCGCTCCTACGAGGCCGTCATCCGGGTCAACTCCCAGTCCGGCAAGGGCGGCATCGCCTACGTCCTGAAGAACGACCACAAGCTGGACCTGCCGCGCCGGATGCAGATCGAGTTCTCCAGGATCATCCAGGCGAAGACCGACGCCGAGGGCGGCGAGATCACGCCGAAGGACATCTGGGCCGTCTTCCAGGACGAGTACCTGCCCAACCCGGACAACCCCTGGGGCCGCATCCAGGTGCGCACCGGCCAGTCCACCACGGACACCGACGGCGTGGACACCCTCACCGTCGAGGCCACTGTCGACGGCCGGGACACCGTCCTGACCGGCTCCGGCAACGGTCCGATCTCGGCCTTCTTCGACGCCCTGCACACCCTGGGCATCGACGTACGCCTGCTGGACTACCAGGAGCACACGATGAGCGAGGGCGCCTCCTCGCAGGCCGCCTCCTACATCGAATGCGCCATCGACGGCAAGATCCTGTGGGGGATCGGCATCGACGCGAACACCACGCGCGCCTCGCTGAAGGCGGTCGTCTCCGCGGTCAACCGCGCCACCCGCTGACGCCCCGCCCGCCCGCACCCCGCCCGCCGCACACCGGCGGGCGGGGTGCCGATTTCCGGCCAACGCGCCCCCAGGTCACGGAAAGGTCTCCTACGGGGTACTGACTCCACCTGCGAGATGTGGCTAACATCACGCCATCGCGGCGATGTTGCCGCGCCGTTACGGAGGTGCGACGTGCTGCCAGTACGGGGACGAGACGGCCGTGCCACCGGGGCCCTGCGCATCCTGGGCACCCGCACCGCGTGGACACCCGTCGGCGACGGAGAGTTCTTCTGTCCCGGCTGCGGCGGCGACCGCAACTACCAGCGGCTCACCGGCCGCCGCAGGCTCACCCTGCTCGGCGTGCCCCTGCTGCCGCGCGGCGAGACCGGACCGGTCGTGGAGTGCGCCGCCTGCCGGCAGCACTTCGGCACCGACGTCCTGGGCCACCCCACCACCCGCCGCTTCTCCGCGATGCTCCGCGACGCCGTGCACACCGTCGCCCTCGCGGTCCTCGCCGCGGGCGGCACCGCCTCCCGCACGGCCCTGGAGACGGCCGCCGCCACGGTCCGCGCGGCCGGCTTCGCCGACTGCACCGAGGAACAGCTCGCCGCGCTGGTCGACGCCCTCGCCGCCGACACCGGCCGGTACTTCGAGCAGCCGTCCGGGGCCGGGCTGACCATAGAGCTGCACGAGGCGCTGGACCCGCTCGCCCCGCACCTCGCCCCGGCCGGCCGCGAGGCGCTGCTCCTCCAGGGCGCCCGCATCGCCCTCGCCGACGGCCCCTACACCCCCGCCGAACGCGACGCCCTCGCCACCGTCGGCGCGGCCCTCACCATCCGCGCCGACGACGTCACCCGGCTGCTGGCCGCCGCCCGCACCCCCTCCTGATCACCCCGCCGGAGTAAGGACGGCGCCCCCGTCGCGGGCAGCATCAGGGGGTGACCCCGCGCAGCCGCTCCCACGCGACCGTCCTCGCCCTCCTCACCGCACTCGGCGCCCTCACCGCGCTCACCGCCCGGCAGCCCGCGCAGGCGGCGCCCGCCGCCTGCGACTCCTCCGTGCCGTACGTCTCCGGGCAGGGCGGCTACGCCGTCTACCGCATCCCCGCCGTGGTGCGGACCCGGCCCGGCACCCTCCTCGCCTTCGCCGAGGGCCGCCGCGGCGGCGCCCAGGACAGCGGGGACATCGACGTCGTGCTGCGCCGCTCCGCCGACGGCGGCTGCACCTGGGGCCCGCTGACCGTGGTCGCCGCCGGCCACGGCGACACCCGGGGCAACCCGGCCCCCGTCGTCGACCCGCGCACCGGCACCATCGTCCTGGTGACCTGCGGCAACAGCGCCGGCGCCACCGAGGCGCGGATCATGCGCGGCGAGGTCACCCCCGAGCAGGGCCGCCGGGTGTACGTCCAGCGCAGCGCGGACGACGGCCTGCACTTCACCGCCCCCCGGGACATCACCGCCGCGGTGAAGCGGCCCGGCTGGCGCTGGTACGCCACCGGCCCCGGCCACGCCCTCGCCCTCACCCGCGGCCCTCACGCCGGCCGCCTGCTGATCCCCGCCAACCACTCCGCGGCCCCGCCCGCCGGCTCCCCCGACACCGGCCAGGAGGCCAAGTACTACGGCGGCCACGCCCTCTACAGCGACGACGTCGGCCACACCTGGCACCTCGGCTTCGTGGACGCGGACTACGACGGCGTGACCAACGCCAACGAGACCAGCGCCGCCCAGCTTCCCGACGGCCGCGTCTACCTCGCCGCCCGCGACCAGAACGGCACCGCGCCCGGCAACCGGCTCCACGGCTACTCCAGCGACGGCGGCCAGACCTTGGACCGCCCCTACGCCGTCCAGCCCGCCCTGAACGCCGTCCCCGTCGTCCAGGGCAGCGTCCTGCAGCCCGACACCCCCGGCGCGCCCCTGCTGTTCTCCGCGCCCTCCGTGCCCACCGCCCGCCGCGCCCTCGCCCTGTGGGCCGGCCTGGACGCCGGCCGCACCTTCACCCCGCTGCTCACCCTCACCGACCGCCGGTCCGCCTACTCCGACCTCGTCCAGCTCGACGCCCACCGCGTCGGCGTCCTCTACGAGACCGGCACCGAAAGCCCCTACGAGACCCTGGAGTTCCGCCGGATCCCGCTGCCCTGAGGGCCGGGGAGCGGGCGGGTGCTTTCCGGCGCCCGGGAGGGGATGATGTGGTGCGCTGATCGACTACGACGGGGGCGTCCGGCATGGGTACGAGCACGAGTACGAATACGAGCAGAACCGAGGAGTTCGAGGAGCTGCGGCCCCTGCTGTTCTCCATCGCCTACCGGATCCTCGGCAGCGTCGGCGAGGCCGAGGACGCCGTCCAGGAGACCTGGCTGCGCTTCACCGCCTCCCCGGCCCGGCCCCGGTCGGCCAAGGCGTTCCTGTCGGCCACGGTGACCCGGCTGTCCATCGACGTACTGCGCTCGGCCCGGGTCCGCCGGGAGGCCTACGTCGGCCCCTGGTTCCCCGAGCCGCTGCTCGCCGACCCCTACCAGGACCCGGAGCGGTCGGCGGAGCTGGCCGACTCGGTGTCGATGGCCGCCCTGCTGCTCCTGGAGCGGCTCAGCCCGCTGGAGCGCGCGGTCTTCGTGCTGCGGGAGGTGTTCGACTTCGGCTTCCCCGAGATCGCCGAGGCGGTCGACCGCTCGGAGGCGGCCTGCCGCCAGCTCCTGGTGCGCGCCCGGCGCCACATGACCGAGGGCCGGCCCCGCTTCGAGGCGGACCGCACCGAGCGGGAGGAACTGGCCTCCCGGTTCTTCGACGCCCTGCGCGAGGGCGATGTCATCGGGCTGCGGGACCTGCTCGCCGCCGATGTGTCCATGGCCGGCGACGGCGGCGGCAAGGCACCCCAGCTGGCCCGGAGCGTCCTGGGCGCCGACAACGTGGCCCGCCTGCTCGCCTCCGTCTTCCCCCAGCTCGCCGGGATCGGCGTCACCTGCGAGCCGCACCAGGTCAACGGGCAGCCCGGCGCGGTCTTCCGGGACCCGGAGGGCCGGGTGCTCAACGCCGTGGCGCTCGACGTCCTCGACGGGCGGATCCAGGCCATCCGCATCGTGGTCAACCCCGACAAGCTCGGTCACCTGGGGCCGGTCGCGGACGCCTGGGCGGTGCACTACGCGCTGCGGGAGGTGCGCCGGGGAGCGCGCTGAGCGCCGTACGCGGGCGCGGGCGCCGGTAGCCGGGTGCGCTGACGCACGCGGGCTCCCGCACCCGTTGGCGGGCGTGCCACCGTACGCGGGCGTGCGCCGTGGCTGCCGCGCGCCGGCTCGCGCCGTACGCCGCTGTCAGCCTCCGTGCGCGTCCTGCCCCAGCAGGCCCGCCGCCGCGAGGAACTTGCCGACCCGCTCGACCTCCTCGCCGGACAGCGGGACCTGCGGCTCGGCGGTCACCGGGCAGTCGATGACGCCACGCAGGTGCAGGGCCGCCTTGAACGCGCCCAGCGCCGCCGAACTGCCGCCCATCCGCGCCGGATCACCCACGCCGACCATCCCGAACAGGGCGCACAGCCGCTCCTGTTCGGCCCGCGCGCCCTCCTGGTCCGCCGCCCGGCAGTGCCGGTACAGCCGGACGTACCCGTGCGGATCGACGTTGGCCAGGCCCGGCACCGCACCGTCCGCGCCCAGCTCCAGCGCCGCGTCCGTGATCTGCTCCGAGCCGGTCAGCACCCCGAACCCCGGGTGCGCGCGCGAGCCCGTGACCAGCTCCCGGAAGGCCGCCAGATCCCCGCTGGAGTCCTTGACCCCGGCCAGGACGCCGTCCCCGGCGAGCCCCAGCACCAGGTCCGCGGGCAGCTTGGTGTGCACGGCCACGGGGATGTCGTAGGCGATCACCGGGACCGGGCTCGCGGCGGCGATCCGGCGGTAGTGGTGGACGATCTCCGCGGGGTGGGTGCGGGCGTAGAACGGGGCGGTGACGACGACGGCCTGCGCGCCCGCCGAGGTGACCGCCGCGACATGCTCCAGGACGCGCGGGGTGGTCATGTCGATCGCGCCGGCGATGACCGGCAGCTGCCCGCCCACGTGCGCGGTCACGGCCGCCACCACCCGCCGGCGCTGCGCGTCCGTCAGGAACGCCGCCTCCGAGGTCGAGCCCAGCAGGAACAGCCCGTGCACCCCCGCCTCCACCAGGAAGTCCACCAGGCGCAGCAGGGACGGCTCATCCACCTCGCGCTCCGGCGTCAGGGGCGTGCAGACGGGCGGGACGACACCGGTGAGCGGGGCGGGAAGGGTCATTCAGGGCTCCTGGCGCGCTAGGTCTCTGGTCGACGTGTCCTCCTCCACAGGATGGTGACACCGGTAGCGGTGAGCGGGGTGTGACGCGGCCGAGAAGTCCGGCATCACCCGGGCGCACAGCTCGTCGGCCTTCCAGCACCGGGTGCGGAACGGGCAGCCGCTCGGCGGGCGGGTCGCCGAGGGCACCGGCCCGGTCAGCGGGATCGGGTCGATGGGGTCCAGCAGGCCCGGCGTGGCCGAGAACAGGGCCCGGGTGTACGGGTGCCGGGACGCGTCGGTGACCCGGCCGGCCGGGGTCTCCTCCACGATCCGGCCCAGGTACATCGTGATCACCCGGTCGCTCATCCGCCGTACCGTCTGGATGTCGTGCGAGACGAACACCAGGGCGAGGCCGAGGCGTTCCCTCAGGTCCAGCAGCAGGTTCAGGATCTGCGCGCGGACCGAGACGTCCAGGGCGCTGGTCGGCTCGTCGGCGACCACCAGGGCCGGCTCCAGGGCGAGCGCGCGGGCGATGGCCACCCGCTGTCGCTGCCCGCCCGACAGCTGTCCGGGCAGGGCGTCGGCGAGCGCCCCGGGCAGCCCCACCAGCCCCATCAACTCCCGCACCCGATCCTCGCGTTCGGCCCGGGTGCCGCGCCGGTGCACGTCCAGCGGGTCGCGCAGGATGCGGCGGACGGTCAGCCGGCGGTTCAGCGCGGTCGAGGGGTCCTGGAAGACCAGCCCGGTGCCCGCCCCCACGGTCGCCCGGCGCTCGGCGGCCGGCATCGCCCACAGGTCCCGGCCGCCGAACGCCACCGTCCCCGTCACCGGCCGCTGGATGCCCACCAGCACCTTCGCCAGCGTCGACTTCCCGCACCCCGACTCGCCGACCACGCCCACCGTCTCCCCGGCCGCCACGGACAGGTCGGCGCCGGTCAGGGCGTACACCCGGTCCCGGCGGAAGAGCCCGCCGCCGCGCGCCCGGTGCACCACGTGCGCGTCCCGTACCTCCACCACGGCGGTCATTGCAGGGCCTCCTCGCTCTCCGTGGACGAAAGCTCCACCGCCGGGTGGTGGCAGGCGGCCGTGTGCGTGGCGGTGCCGGTCAGGACCGGGGCGGTGGTGTGGCACACCTCGGTGGCCAGCGGGCAGCGGTCGGCGAAGCGGCAGCCCGCCGGGAACTGGGCCGGGGACGGCACGACACCCTTGATCTGCGTCATCCGCTCCTCGGCCGACTCCAGCGACAGCACGCTGCCGAGCAGGCCGCGCGTGTAGTGGTGGGCCGGCGCCGCCACCAGGTCGGCGGTCACCCCGGTCTCCACGATCTGCCCGCCGTACATCACCGCCACCCGGTCGGTGACGTCGGCGATCAGCGCCAGGTCGTGCGAGACCAGCACCAGCGCGAAGCCCAGCTCCGCGCGCAGCCGCAGCAGCAGCTCCATGACCTGGGCCTGCACGGTGACGTCCAGGGCGGTGGTCGGCTCGTCGGCGACGATCAGCTTCGGCTCGCGGGAGAGGGCCATGGCGATGAGCACGCGCTGGCGCTGCCCGCCGGACAGTTCGTGCGGATGGCTGCGCAGGGTGCGCTCCGGGTCCAGCCCGACCAGCGACAGCAGCTCGGCGGGGCTACGGCGGCCGCCGCGCCGGACGAGCTGCCGGAGCTGGGCGCGGATGGTCATGGCCGGGTTCAGCGAGGACAGGGCGTCCTGGTAGACCATGGCCATCTCGTGGCCGAGCAGCCGGCGCCGGGCCCGCGCCGGCTCGGTCAGCAGGTCCCGCTGCCGGAACCGCACCTGCCCGCCGATCCGGGCGCCCTTCGGCTGGAGTCCCATCACGGTGAGCGCGGTCAGCGACTTCCCGCAGCCCGACTCGCCCACCAGGCCCAGCACCTCGCCGGGGTACACCTCGAAGCCGACCCCGGCCACGATGTCCACGCCCCGGTGCCGGTCCGGGAAGCCGATGGTGAGGTTCTCCACGGCGAGCACCGGCTGTCCGCTCCGGTCGGGCAGCGGCCGGGCCCGGGACCGCAGCCGCCGGGCGGCCTCGGCGAGGCCGGGCAGCGGCAGCACCTCGCCGGTGCCGGGTTCGGGCGTCTGGAGCCGGTCCGCGGGCGCCCGCACCTCCCTGGGGGCGGGCGCGGCCCACGCGTCCGACAGTCCCTCGGAGAGGATGTTCAGCGACAGCACGGTGAGAAGGATCAGCAGCCCCGGGAAGACGGTCGCCCACCAGCCGCCGGTCAGCACCATGTTCTTGCCGTCGGCGATGACACTGCCCCAGGACGGGTCCGGTGGGCGCACACCGGCGCCGATGAAGGACAGGGACGCCTCGAAGACGATGGCCTCGGCGACCTGGACCGTGCAGAACACCAGCACCGGGGCGGCGCAGTTGACGGCCACGTGCCGCAGCACGATGTGCGGGGTGCGGGCGCCGATGACCCGCTCGGCGGTGACGTAGTCCTCGCCGTACTGGTCCAGCACGTTCGCCCGTACCACCCGCGCCACCGGCGGGGTGAACAGGAACGCGATGGCGCAGATCAGCACGCCGATCCCGCCGCCGAACACGGCCACCAGCACGGCGGCCAGCGCGATGCCGGGGAACGCCATCACCACGTCCAGGCAGCGCATCAGCGTCTCGTCCACGGCCTTGCGGGAGGTGGCGGCGACGGCACCGAGCACGGCCCCGGCCACCAGCGCCAGCGCGGTCGCGCCCAGCCCGATGGCCAGCGACCAGCGGGCGCCGTGCATCAGCCGGCTCAGGATGTCCCGGCCCAGGCTGTCCTGGCCCATCCAGTGCGCGGCGGACGGCGCCCCCGTCCCGCCGGCCGGGTCCCGCATGTCGAGCGGATCGTCCGGCGCCAGCACCGGGGCGAGGAGGGCGACGAGGACGACCAGGGCCAGGAAGCAGACGGCGGCCTTCGACGGCAGCGGCAGCCGGCGCCAGCCGCGCAGCCGGACGCCGGGCCGGGACAGCCGCTCGGTGAGCCTCGCGCGCGTGACCATCAGCCCGCCCTCAGTCGTGGGTTGACCAGCAGATACAGGATGTCGATGACGAGGTTGACGACGACGAACCCGGTCGCGGTGGTCAGCACCACGCCCTGCACCACCGCCGGGTCGCCGTTCTGCACCGCGTCGATCATCAGCTTGCCCATGCCGGGCAGCGAGAAGATCGTCTCGATGACGACCGCGCCGCCGAGCAGATAGCCGACCCGCAGCCCGAGCACGGTGAGCGGGTTGACCAGCGCGTTGCGCAGCACGTTCCGGCCGACCACCACCCGCGGCGGCAGCCCGCCGCCGATCGCCGTGCGGACGTAGTCCTTGTCCAGCTCCTCCACCACCGAGGTCCGCACGATCCGGGTGAGCTGGGCGGCGACCGGCAGGGACAGGGCGACGGCGGGCAGCGCCATGGTCCGCAGCCAGCCGGTGACCGAGTCGCCCGGGTTGATGTAGCCGCCGGTGGGGAACCAGCCCAGGTCCACCGCGAGGTACTGGATCATCAGCAGCGCCAGCCAGAAGCCGGGCGCGGCCACCCCGACCAGCGACACCACCCGGATGATCTGGTCCGGCAGCCGGTCCCGGTACACCGCCGCCGTCACCCCGCCCGCCAGCGCCAGGACGACGGCCAGGGCGAGCCCGAGGAAGGTCAGCTGGAGGGTGAGCGGCAGCGCGGTGGTGACCTGGTCCAGCACCGGGGCGCGGGTGAGGGCGCTGGTGCCGAGGTCGCCGTGGAGGACGTCGCCGACGAAGTGGACGTAGCGCACGGGCAGCGGGTCCAGCAGCCCGTTGCGCTCCCGGAAGTCGTGCAGCTGCTCGGGGGTGGGGTTGGCGCCCTGGAAGAACGCGGAGGCCGGGTCGGCGTCGGAGAACCGCATCACCAGGAACACGAACAGCACGATGCCCAGCAGCAGCGGCACCAGCAGGGCGATCCGGCGCAGCAGGATGCGTACGACCGTGGTCATGCCGTCAGATCCAGCGGGCCTGGAGGAGGTTGACGCCGGGGTAGGGCTGGGGCCTTATCCCGGTGAGCTCGCGCGGGTCCCAGGCGGTCATCAGCTCGTTGTGGACGACCGGGTACAGCACGGCCTGTTCGGCGACGACGTCGATGTAGTCCTGGATCATCGCCTTCTTCCGCGCGGGGTCCGGCTCCCGCGTCGCCCGGTCCATGTCCGCGAAGAGCCGCCGGGCGACCGGGTCGTCCGCCCACCGCGTGTAGCGCATCCACAGGTTCTCGGGGCCGTAGTTGTAGCGCATGATCAGGTCGGCGTCGAGCCCGAACTGGTTGGGGTTGGAGGCGGCGGCCACCACCTGGTAGTCCCGCCGCTGGTCCATCTTGGTGAACACGGCCGTGGTCTCCTGCGGCGCCAGGGTGGTGCGCACGCCCACGGCGTCCCAGCAGGACTTGATCGTCGGCAGGCAGTCCACGATCCAGCTGACGTTGACGGCCATGATCTCGACCTTCAGGTCCGTCACTCCGGCCGCCCTCAGCAGTGCCTTCGCCTTGCCGGGGTCGTAGTCGTAGACGGTTCTGGCCCGCCGGTGGCTGGGGTTGCCCTCGTTGAGGAACGAGGACGCGGGCCGGCCGTGCCCCTTCAGGGCGACCCGCACCATCTTCTCGCTGTCGATGGCGTAGTGCAGGGCCTGGCGCACCCGCACGTCGTCGAACGGCTTGTGCCGGGTGTTGAACATCAGGAACAGGTTGTTCATCCCGGCCCCGCCGGCCACCTTCAGCCCGCCCTCCTCCAGACGGGGGATGTTGGCGTACGGGATGTTGTCGGCGATCTGCGCGCCGGCGCCGGTGCCGGAGATCCGCGCGACGCGGGAGGAGGCGTCCACGATGGTCAGCCAGTTCATCTTCCGGAAGACGGGCCGGCGCGGGCCGTTGTACGCGGCGAACGCCTCGAAGGTGGTGTTCGACTTCGGGTGGTGCGCGGTCTGCCGGTACGGCCCCGAGCCCACGGCCAGCCCCTTGACCGCGTCGTCCCAGGCGCCGGGCCGGGAGTAGACGTGCGCGGGCATGATCTTGGCGAGGGTGAGCCGGGCCAGCCCGTCCGGGAACGGGAACCTGAGCCTCAGCTCGACGGTCCGGGCACCGGTCCTGCGGACCGACTCCAGCCAGGAGGCGAAGAAGCCCTTGGCGAGGGTCTGGGTCTTGGGGTCGAGGATCCGGTCGAAGACGAACACGACGTCGTCGGCGGTGACGGGCTTGCCGTCGTGGAAGGTGGCGCCGTCGCGGAGCGTGAACCGCCAGGTGGTCGCCTTCGGGTCGGCGGGGAGCGCGGTGGCGAGGGCGGGGTACGGCGCCCGGGTGATCGGGTCGGTGTCGAGAAGTCCCTCGTAGATGTGATTGTTGGCGGCCATCGCGAACGCGGAGGCGGTCTGCGTCGGGTCCCAGCTGCCGTCGTTGCCGTAGCCGATGACGGCGGTCAGCGTCCGGTCCTTGCCACTGCCCCCGCCGCCGGTGTCGTTGGTCGACTCCGGCCCGGCGGAACACCCCGCCAGCACCGCCCCCGCGCCCAGCACCCCGGCACCCAGCAGCAACGACCGGCGGCGCGGTGCCGGTACGTCGGGGATCACGTCGTCGCGCACGGGTCCTCCAGCAGGTCGGTGAGCTGATGAGGGTCGGGGTGGTGGGAGGAGTGAGATACGACGTCCTACGTCCTACGTCCGCTCGGTAGCGCGACGATAGGAGGGGCCGTGGGGGCGGTCAAGACAGCGCACGCGAACGAACCCGCCCGTCCCAGCTCCACCCGGGTGAATCCCGCCCCCGTCCGGCGCGTTCGCGTTCCGCCCCCGAGCACTCCCGTACCGCCTGTCGCGGACCTCCGGCCACGGCCGACCCGGGGCGTGGGTCCCTTCCGAGCGGGAAAGCGCAGCGTCACGCTTGATGTACAAAGCGTAAACTCGGACATGGAAGGGGAGCGAAGTGAGCGGCATCGAAGAGGCGGAGGAGGCGTTGAGGGAATTGCGGTCGGCTCTCGAAAAGGCCGGGGTCGTTCTCCCGTCGCTGGGGCTCGATCCGGTGAGTCTCGTGCGGGAGGTGCCCAGCCCGCTGGTGGACCTGGGACGGTGTTCGGTCCAGACCGCGCGCCGGCTGGCGGCGGCACTGGCGGGGGAGGCCCGGTGAAACCCGTCGTGGGCAGTCATGTGGTGGACACCCGCACCGGGAAGGTCGGCGTGGTCATGGGGCACGAGGGGCCGTATGTGCAGGTGAGACCCTACGGCGGCGGGCGCGAGTGGGACGCCGAGCCGGGTGCGCTGCGCTGCGCCACCCCGGCCGAGCGGCTCAGCGCGGCCACCGCCTACGCCAACGCCCGCAGCCGCGGAGAGGTGCTCTAGCGCCTTCGCGCATGGGCGAGAATGGGCCCATGAGTCTGTTCCGCGACGACGGCATCGTGCTGCGCACCCAGAAGCTGGGCGAGGCGGACCGGATCATCACCCTGCTCACGCGCGGGCACGGACGGGTGCGGGCCGTGGCCCGCGGGGTGCGGCGGACGAAGTCGAAGTTCGGGGCCCGGCTGGAGCCGTTCTCCCACGTGGACGTGCAGTTCTTCGCCCGTGGGAGTGAGCTGGTCGGGCGTGGCCTGCCGCTGTGCACGCAGAGCGAGACCATCGCTCCGTACGGCGGCGGGATCGTCACGGACTACGCCCGGTACACCGCCGGGACGGCCATGCTGGAGACCGCCGAGCGATTCACCGATCACGAGGGCGAGCCGGCGGTACAGCAGTACCTGCTGCTCGTCGGGGCGCTGCGGACGCTCGCCCGGGGCGAGCACGCGCCGCACCTGGTCCTCGACGCCTTTCTGCTGCGGTCCCTCGCCGTCAACGGCTACGCGCCCAGCTTCGGCGACTGCGCCAAGTGCGGGATGCCGGGACCGAACCGGTTCTTCTCCGTGGCCTCCGGCGGCTCGGTGTGCGCCGACTGCCGGGTGCCCGGCAGCGTCGTGCCGTCGCCGCAGACCCTGGTCCTGCTGGGGGCGCTGCTTACGGGAGACTGGGAGACGGCGGACGCGTGCGAGCCGAGGTACGTCCGCGAGGGCAGCGGGCTGGTGTCCGCCTACCTGCACTGGCATCTGGAGCGCGGACTGCGCTCCCTGCGCTACGTAGAGAAGTAAGCACGGCACGGGTCGAGGAGACGAGAAGCACATGGTCGTACGCGGGATCCTGGGGCGCCAGCGGCGCGAGTACAAGGCGCCGGAGCCGCATCCGTCCGGTGCCCGCGCGCCCAAGCTCCCCGGTGAGCTGGTGCCGAACCACGTCGCGATCGTGATGGACGGCAACGGCCGGTGGGCCAAGGAGCGGGGGCTGCCGCGCACGGAGGGGCACAAGGTCGGCGCCGAGCGGGTGCTGGACGTGCTCCAGGGCTCGATCGAGGTCGGCGTGCGCAACATCTCGCTGTACGCCTTCTCCACCGAGAACTGGAAGCGCTCGCCCGACGAGGTCCGCTTCCTGATGAACTTCAACCGGGACTTCATCCGCAAGACCCGCGACGAGCTGGACGCGCTCGGCATCCGGGTGCGCTGGGTGGGCCGCATGCCCAGACTGTGGAAGTCGGTGGCGAAGGAGCTCCAGGTCGCCCAGGAGCAGACCAAGGGCAACGACCTGCTCACCCTGTACTTCTGCATGAACTACGGCGGCCGGGCCGAGATCGCCGACGCGGCGCAGGCCATCGCCGAGGAGGTGCGGGCGGGCCGGCTCGACCCGTCGAAGGTCACCGAGAAGACCGTCCAGAAGTACCTGTACTACCCGGACATGCCGGACGTCGACCTGTTCCTGCGGCCGAGCGGTGAACAGCGCACCTCCAACTACCTGCTGTGGCAGAGCGCGTACGCCGAGATGGTCTTCCAGGACGTGCTGTGGCCCGACTTCGACCGCCGTGACCTGTGGCGGGCCTGTATGGAGTTCGCCTCCCGGGACCGCCGCTTCGGCGGCGCCGTCCCGAACGAGGAGCTGCTGGCGATGGAGGCCGCGATGAAGGGCGACTCGTAACGACCGGGTCCCTGGCCGCGCCCCGCGAGGGGCGCGGGGCACCGCGCGACCGGCCACAACGCGCCCGCGGCTGCTAGCCCTCGGCGCACTCCGCGCACGTGCCGAAGATCTCCACCGTGTGGGCCACGTTGACGTAGCCGTGTTCCGCCGCGATGGCCTCCGCCCACTTCTCGACGGCCGGGCCCTCCACCTCCACGGCCTTGCCGCAGGCGCGGCAGACCAGGTGGTGGTGGTGTTCCCCGGAGGAGCAGCGGCGGTAGACGGACTCGCCGTCGGAGGTGCGCAGGACGTCGACCTCGCCGGCCTCGGCGAGGGACTGGAGGGTGCGGTAGACCGTGGTCAGCCCGACGGAGTCGCCCTTGTGCTTGAGCATGTCGTGCAGCTCCTGGGCGCTGCGGAACTCGTCGACCTCGTCCAGGGCCGCCGCCACGGCTGCACGCTGGCGGGTCGCGCGCCCCTTCACGGGCGGTCCAGCGGTCGTCACCGTTGCCTCCTTCGATGGCTCGCTTGTGCCCGGGCCATTGTGCCAGCCCGGGCGGTCGGCGGTCAGACGCCGACCTCGTCCGCGGCCCCCCGCGCGCCCGGGATCGTGCACTCCGCGGGGTCCGGGGCGGGCCGGGCCGCGGCCGCCGCGCGGGCGCGCCGCCGGGCCAGCGGGGTGGCGAGCGCGGTCAGCGCGAGGAAGGCGGCGATGGTCAGCAGGACGATCGTGGCGCCGGGCGGGACGTCCTGGTAGTAGGAGGTGACCGTGCCGCTGACGGTCACGGCCACGCCGATGGCGACGGCGATCACGAAGGTGACGGTGAAGCTGCGGGTGAGCTGCTGGGCCGCCGCCACGGGCACGACCATCAGCGCGGACACCAGCAGCAGCCCGACCACCCGCATGGCGACGGTCACGGTGACGGCCGCGGTGACGGCCGTCAGCAGGTTCAGGGCGCGCACCGGCAGGCCCGTGACCCGGGCGAACTCCTCGTCCTGGCTGACCGCGAACAGCTGGCGGCGCAGGCCCAGGGTGACCAGCAGCACGAAGGCGGCGAGCACGCAGATCGCGGTCACGTCGGACGGGGAGACCGTGGACAGGGAGCCGAACAGGTACGAGGTCAGGTTGGCATTGGAGCCGCCCGGCGCCAGGTTGATCAGCATCACGCCGCCGGCCATGCCGCCGTAGAACAGCATGGCCAGGGCGATGTCGCCGCGGGTGCGGCCGTACCAGCGGATCAGCTCCATCAGGACCGCGCCGAGCACGGAGACGGCCGTCGCCATCCACACCGGGGAGGTGGACAGCAGGAAGCCGAGGCCGACGCCGGTCATGGCCACGTGTCCGATGCCGTCGCCCATCAGGGCCTGGCGGCGCTGGACCAGGTAGATGCCGACCGCGGGCGCGGTGATGCCGACCAGCACGGCGGCCAGCAGCGCCCGCTGCATGAAGGCGTAGTTCAGGAATTCCATCAGCTCAGCAGTCCCGTGCGGATCGGTTCGGTGCCCGCCGGCGCGTGCGGGTGTACGTGGTCGTGGCCGGGCAGGGCGTGCTGGCCGACCGCGCGCGGCGGCGGGCCGTCGTGCAGGACACAGCCGTCGCGCAGGACGACCGCCCGGTCGATCAGCGGCTCCAGCGGGCCCAGCTCGTGCAGCACGAGGAGGACCGTCGTACCGGCCTCCACCTGCCGGCGCAGGGTCTCGGCCAGCACCTCCTGGCTGGCCAGGTCGACGCCGGCCATCGGCTCGTCCATGATCAGCAGCTCCGGCTCGGAGACCAGCGCGCGGGCGATCAGCACCCGCTGGTGCTGGCCGCCGGACAGGGCGGTCACCGAGTCCTTGGCGCGGTCGGCCATGCCGACCAGCTCCAGGGCGCGCCGGACGGCCTCCCGGTCGGTCTTGCGGAAGGGGCCGAAGCGGGTGCGGGCGAGCCGGCCGGAGGAGACGATCTCGGTGACCGTCGCCGGGACGCCGCCCGCGGCCGTCGTGCGCTGCGGTACGTAGCCCACGCGCGCCCAGTCGCGGAAGGAGCGGCGCGGGGTGCCGAACAGCTCGACCGTGCCGCCGCTGACCGGCACCTGGCCGATGATCGCGCGGACGGCGGTGGACTTGCCGGAGCCGTTGGCGCCGAGCAGCGCGACGACCTCGCCGCGGCCGACGGTGAGGTCGATGCCGCGCAGCACGGGCCGGGCGCCGAGCTCGGCCCTCACCTCGCGCAGGGCTATGACGGGTTCGCCGGTGGTCATGGTGCCTCCCGTGCCGCTCACTCGGCGCCCAGGGCCTGCTGGAGCGCCTTCAGGTTGGCCCGCTGGACCGCGAAGTAGTCCTGGCCGCGGGAGCGGTCGGTGATGCCCTCGATCGGGTCGAGGACATCGGTCTTCAGGCCGGTGTCCTTCGCGATGGTCTTGGCGGTCTTGTCGCTGACCAGGGTCTCGTAGAAGACCGTGGAGACGCCGTCGGCCTCGGCCATCTTCTCCAGGTCCTTCACCCGGGCGGCGCTCGGCTCCGACTCGGGGTCGAGGCCGTTGATGGCCTCCTCGGTGAGGCCGTAGCGCTCGGCGAGGTAGCCGAAGGCGGCGTGGGTGGTGATGAAGACCTTGCTCTTCGTGTGCGCGAGGCCGTTCTCGAACTCGGTGTCCAGCGCGTTCAGCTGCTCGACCAGGGCGGCGGTGTTCTTCTTGTAGTCGGCCGCGTGGTCGGGGTCGGCCTTCTCGAAGGCCTTGCCGACGCCCTCGGCGACCTGGGCGTAGCGCACCGGGTCGAGCCAGATGTGCGGGTCCTTGCCCGCCTCCTCGCCGTCCTCGTGGTGGTCGTGCTCGGCCGCGTGGCCGCCGACCTCGTTGCCGTGGTCCTCCAGCGTGGTCAGGGAGGCCGCGTCGATCTTGGTGTCGACCGGGGACTGGGCCACCGCCTTGTCGACGGAGGGCTGGAGGTTCTTCAGGTACAGCACCGCGTCGGATTCCTCGAGGGAGGCGATCTGCCGGGTGCTCAGCTCCAGGTCGTGCGGTTCCTGGCCGGGGGAGGTGAGGGTGGTGACGTGGACGTGGTCCCCGCCGATCCGCTCGGCGAGGAAGGTCATCGGGTAGAACGACGAGACGACGTCGAACTTGGACGTGTTGCCCGCTCCCGCCGCGTCGCCGGAGCAGCCGGCGAGGGTGGCGGTACCGAGCGCGGTGACCGCGGCCAGCGCGGCGGTGGGTATGAGGCGTCGTCGTACGTTCATGACAGTCATTTTCAACAAATATGGAAACCGTTGTCAACAACGCTCGTCATGCGGTCTGGACAGGGGCCGATTTGGTCGTGGGGGAGCCTGCGCCGGTAACCTGAATCATTCGCTGGAAGCATCTCGCTTCAACGCCCGTCGTCGTTAATGAAGAGAGCACCGTGGCCGCCGACAAGATCGACACCATCGTCAGCCTGAGCAAGCGCCGTGGCTTCGTTTTCCCCTGCAGTGAGATCTACGGCGGCCAGCGTGCCGCCTGGGACTACGGACCGCTGGGTGTCGAGCTCAAGGAGAACATCAAGCGCCAGTGGTGGCGCTACATGGTGACGTCGCGCGAGGACGTCGTCGGTATCGACTCGTCCGTCATCCTGGCTTCCGAGGTCTGGGTCGCCTCCGGCCACGTCGCCACCTTCACGGACCCGCTGACCGAGTGCACCTCGTGTCACAAGCGGTTCCGCGCCGACCACCTGGAGGAGGCGTACGAGGAGAAGAAGGGCCACGCCCCGGCGAACGGCCTGGCGGACGTCAACTGCCCGAACTGCGGCAACAAGGGCCAGTTCACCGAGCCCAAGCAGTTCTCCGGCCTGCTGTCCACCCACCTCGGCCCGACCCAGGACTCCGGCTCCGTCGCCTACCTGCGCCCCGAGACCGCCCAGGGCATCTTCACCAACTTCGCCCAGGTGCAGACCACCTCGCGCCGCAAGCCGCCGTTCGGCATCGCCCAGATGGGCAAGTCGTTCCGCAACGAGATCACGCCGGGCAACTTCATCTTCCGCACCCGCGAGTTCGAGCAGATGGAGATGGAGTTCTTCGTCAAGCCGGGCGAGGACGAGCAGTGGCAGGAATACTGGATGGAGCAGCGCTGGAACTGGTACACCGGCCTGGGTCTCCGTGAGGAGAACATGCGCTGGTACGAGCACCCGAAGGAGAAGCTCTCCCACTACTCCAAGCGCACCGCCGACATCGAGTACCGCTTCCAGTTCGGCGGCAGCGAGTGGGGCGAGCTGGAGGGCGTCGCCAACCGCACCGACTACGACCTCTCCGCGCACGCCAAGGCCTCCGGCCAGGACCTCTCCTACTTCGACCAGGAGGCCGGCGAGCGCTGGACGCCGTACGTCATCGAGCCGGCGGCGGGTGTCGGCCGCACCATGCTGGCCTTCCTCCTGGACGCCTACGTCGAGGACGAGGCGCCCAACGCCAAGGGCAAGATGGAGAAGCGGACCGTCCTGCGGCTCGACCACCGTCTCGCCCCGGTGAAGGTGGCCGTGCTGCCGCTGTCCCGCAACCCGGAGCTGTCCCCGAAGGCCAAGGGCCTGGCCCAGGCGCTGCGCCAGCACTGGAACATCGAGTTCGACGACGCCGGCGCCATCGGCCGCCGCTACCGCCGTCAGGACGAGATCGGCACGCCGTACTGCGTGACCGTCGACTTCGACACCCTCGAGGACAACGCCGTCACCGTGCGCGAGCGTGACTCGATGAAGCAGGAGCGGGTGTCGCTCGACCAGATCGAGGGCTACCTGGCCTCGCGTCTGCTGGGCGCCTAGTCACGACCGCGAAATGCCGGGCGGGCCGATGAGGGCCCGCCCGGCATTCGTGTGTCCGCGCCCGCTCAACGGCCCTGGAGCGCCTTGACGTTGTCGCCGAACGTCCAGTTCTTCGCGCCGTCCCAGTTGACGGACCAGGTCATCAGGCCCTTGAGCGAGCCGCCGTAGTTCCGCCAGGCCTGGGCGACCAGGGACGGGGACATGTAGCCGCCGCCCGCGCCGGGCTGGGCGGGCAGCCCCGGGACCTGCTTGTCGTAGGGCACCTTGATCGTCGTGCCCTGTACGACCAGGCCCTTGTTCAGGCAGTCGGTCTGCGCGGTGAAGCCCTGTACGGTGCCCGCCGAGTAGGAGTCGCCGGAGCAGCCGTACATGCTGCCGTTGTAGTACTGCATGTTCAGCCACCACAGCCGGCCGTTGTCCGCGTACTTCTTGATGACCGGCAGGTACGCGCCCCAGATCGAGCCGTAGGTGACGCTGCCGCCCGTGACGTACGCCGTCTCCGGGGCCATCGTCAGGCCGAAGTTCGAGGGCATCTGGGCGAGGATCCCGTCGATGATGCGGATCAGGTTGGCCTGGGACGGCGACAGCTGGTTGATGTTGCCGCTGCCGACCAGGCCCGTCTCTATGTCGATGTCGATGCCGTCGAAGTTGTACTTCTTCAGGATCGGCACGATCGTCGCCACGAAGCGGTCGGCGACGGTCTGGGACGACAGGTCGATGCCGGCCGCCGCGCCGCCGATGGACAGCAGGATCGTCTGGCCGGACGCCTTGGCCTGGCACATCTCGGAGGGCGTGGCCACCTTCACGCCGGCGTCCATGCCGTCCTCCCACAGTGCGGTGCCGTCGGAGCGGATCACCGGGAAGGCCGCGTTGATCACGTTGTAGCCGTGGGCGGGGATACGGGAGTCGGTGATCGGGGTCCAGCCGAAGGGCGGGTGGACGCCGTTGGCGGAGCCGTCCCAGTTCTCCCAGTAGCCCTGGAGCACCTTGCCCGCCGGCCTCGACTTCACCGCGCAGGTGTCGGCGGCGGAGGCGGCGGGCGCGGTGGCGATGGCCAGCGGGGCGAGGACGGCGCCGGTCAGGGCGGCGGTGAGCAGGCGCAGGGTGCGGCGGAGCATCGGGCCTCCCGGCGGGGGTTCGGGTCGAGGGGATGTCGCAGACATGACAGTGCGCTGGTCCAGACCATTCGTCAAGAGGTCTGGACCACGGCGTTGATGGACATTGTTGGACTGACAGATATTGAAATCTGTTAGCTGTCATGCCACAGTGGAGGCATGACGATGCGAACCCGAAACCTCGGCACCACCGGCCCCCGGGTCTCCGCCCTCGGCCTCGGCTGCATGGGCATGTCCGGCATGTACGGCGAGGCGGACCGCGCCGAGTCGATCGCGACCATCCACGCCGCCCTGGAGGCCGGCGTGACCCTGCTCGACACCGGCGACTTCTACGGCATGGGCCACAACGAACTGCTGATCAACGAGGCGCTGCGCACCGCCCCCGCCGCGCTGCGCGAGAACGCGCGGATCAGCGTGAAGTTCGGCGCGCTGCGCGGCCCGGACGGCGACTGGTTCGGCTTCGACGGCCGCCCGGCCGCCGTGAAGAACTTCGCCGCCTACTCCCTCCAGCGCCTCGGCGTCGACCACATCGACATCTACCGTCCGTCCCGGCTCGACCCGGACGTGCCCATCGAGGAGACCGTCGGCGCCATCGCCGAACTGGTCGACAAGGGCTGGGTCCGGCACATCGGGCTGAGCGAGGTCGGCGCGGACACCATCCGCCGGGCCGCCGCCACCGCCCCCATCGCGGACCTCCAGATCGAGTACGCCCTCATCTCCCGGGGCCCCGAGCGGGAGATCCTGCCCACCCTGCGCGAGCTGGGCATCGGCGTCACCGCGTACGGCGTGCTCTCGCGCGGGCTGCTCTCCGGCCACGTCTCGGCCGACCAGGGCTTCGCCGCGAACGACTTCCGCGCCCACTCGCCCCGCTTCCAGGGCGACAACCTGCGGCACAACCTCACCCTGGTCGAGTCCCTGCGCAAGATCGCGGAGCAGCAGGGCGTCTCCGTCGCGCAGATCGCCATCGCCTGGGTGCTCTCCCGGGGCGAGGACATCGTGCCGCTGGTCGGCGCCCGCACCCGGCAGCGGCTCGACGAGGCGCTGGGCGCGCTGGACGTGACCCTGGAAGAGGCCGACCTCGCCGCCATCGAGGCCGCCGTGCCGGCGGACGCGGCGGCCGGCGACCGGTACGCGGCGGAGCAGATGGCGATGCTCGACAGCGAACGCTGACGGTCGTGCCGGGTACCGTCTAGGCATGCCTTCGACCACCGAGACCCTGACCGCCGAGCGCATCCTCGAAGCCACCGAGGAGGTGCTGCGCCGCCACGGCCCGGCCAAGGCCACCGTGGTCGACGTGGCCCGCGCGCTCGGCGTCAGCCATGGCAGCGTCTACCGGCACTTCCGCACCAAGGCGGCGCTGCGCGAGGCGGTGACCAAGCGCTGGCTGGACCGCACCTCGGAGCGGCTGGCCGGGATCGTCATGGCCGAGGACCGCTCCCCCGAGCAGCGGCTGCGGGACTGGCTCGCCGCCCTCTTCGAGGCCAAGCGGCACAAGGCGGGCGACGACCCCGAGCTGTTCGCCACGTACACCGTGCTCGTCGACGAACTCGGGGGCGTGGTCCACGACCACATCGCCGACCTCACCGGCCAGCTCACCCGGATCATCGCCGCGGGCGCGGAGTCGGGCGACTTCACCGCCCCCGACCCGGCCACGACGGCCCGCGCCGTCTTCCACGCGACGGGCCGCTTCCACGACCCGGGGTACGCCCGCGAGTGGACGGCGCCGGGGATCGAGGAGGAGTTCGAGGCGGTGGTGGGGTTGCTGGTGCGGGGGTTGAGGGCGGCGGGGTAGGTCCCTGGCTTTCCGCCGCGGGGGCGCCGGACCGGCACGGGGGTGTCCGGTGAGCCGAGCGTCACGCGTCGCGTGTCACCCGCGCGTGATCCGTGACGACGCGGCGGAACAGGTCGTGCCCGGTACGGCCGGTGTGGCGCAGGCACCAGTCCCGAACGGCGTCCCGGTCGTCCTCCGGACCTGACGTCTCCGCGCACGCGCTCGGCTCGGCCGCGCAGAAGACTTCGTAGCGTGTGCGGGACGAAGCGGAGCACCGCGCGGCTCACCGGTCCTCTGCCTCGCCCTCGTCTTCGTCGTCGGCGAGGCGTTCGCCGCGTGACTCGGCGATGCGGAGAGCGTCGAAGAGGCACTCCGTCAGCCGTGTCGCGGTGAAGCGAAGCTCAGGCCGGGACGCGTCCGGGTCGTCCAGCAGCGTCCGGGCCGCTCCCAGAACCTCCCGCCCGGCGCCGAGTTGGGCTTCCTCCATCTCGTCGGCGAGCCGGCTGATGACGCCCTTGGGATCACCGGCGTGCAAATACACACGCTTGCCGTTCTCTGACCAGGGCGACAGACGGGGGCGGTTCGCTGTGGCTTTGGGCACTGTCAGCAACCTCCACGGGGTTGGTGGCCATACCCCCGGCCGGTCGTCCGGTCGCGGGGTCCTTGCCGGAAGACCCTCCCGCCGGGCGTCGGTCGACAACAGGGACGGAGCGTCCCACTTTTGTCACGCTAAGTCGCGACTCCCAGAAACTCGGCGAGCTTTCGCAGCCCTGGTGGCCGGTACGGGACGGCCCAGAGGTCGGTCACGATGGCCACGGCGTGCGTATGGTGCCGCATCCATGTGGGGGCGGTCCGCCGCAGCTTCTCAAGGGTCTTGACGGCGCCCTCGGCGTCCCCGATGTCCGTGTGGGCCCGAGCCACGTCCAGGAGCAGCCATGTACGCCACGACGACGGGATGTCCGTACCGAGCCGCATCCCCTTCGCGAGGCTCAACGCCTCTTCCGGGCGCGCGTGCTGGACGGCGAGGCGGACGCGTTCGATGCGGACGGACGATCCGCTGAAGACGGAGACCATCCTGCCGTCCGCCGGGGGCGCGAGCGCCGTGAGCCGGCGGGTGGCGTCCTCGGCGGTGCGCATCATGTCGCTGGCGGTGTCGTAGTCGCCGGAGCGGGCGGCGGACGTGGCGGCCGACATGATCAAGCCGCCCCAGACGCGCAAGTGCTCGGCACTCCTGCCGCGTTCGCGTTCCAGTCCGTCGGCCGCACGGACGGCAAGGTGCTCGGCGTCGTCCAAGCGGTTCTGGCGCTGGTAGTTCCAGGCGACAGAGTTGCTGATCATGCGGGCCAGCAGCGGGTCGGAGGACCTCTGGGCGGCGTTCATGGCGCGTTCCAGGGCGCTCAACGCGAGGTCGGTCTTTCCGAGGCGGATGGCAAGGTGCCCCGCCAGCTGGAGGGTCTTGCCCAGGGCGGATTCACCGGCCGCCCTCTCGTCGGTGGTGCCGACCGCGGCGGCGAACCGGGCGTCATCGATCATGCCGGGCAGCACCTCCATGAGGCGCCCGAACTGCGCGTCGTGGTACAGCGTCCAGCCGTCGGCGATCTCACGCCAGAGGAGGGGCAGGGACAGCCTTTCGACCCCCTTCGGCTCCTGAGGAGGAACGAACAGCGGAGGCATGATCGCGCGACGCAGAGCGACCATCTGCGGTGGGTCGGGCTCGCCCGTCGACGGTATGGCGGGAGGGTCTCCCAAGAGCGCGGTCAGTTCCACTCCCAGGCCCCCGGACAGGGCGTGCAGTGTCGGCAGCCGGGCACTGTGCTTCCGCTTCTGCTCCAGCTTCCGCACCAGATCCACGGATACTCCGGACCGTTCCGCCAGCGCCTCCTGGGTGAGGTCGGCGAGCCGTCGTAAGCGGGCGATCCGGTCCCCCAGGTGTTCACTCACCATGCCGACCAAGCTACCGCCGGGAAGCCGGCGACATCCGGACGTCGGCCGGATAGCGGGCCAAGGCGCCTTGGGGGATCCGTAGGCCGGTGACGGCGTCGATGGACACGTCGCCGTTCTCGGCACCCATCATCCATACGGGACGCCAGCCCTGGCCCTTGACCTTCCGGGCCAGGAGTACCGCGCCTTGGGCGGTGTGGCCCGTGTACGTGCGGGCAAGCCGCGCTGCCTCGTCCTTCGACACGGTGCTTTCGGGCAGCTTGGGGTCCTTCAGCGCGCGGGCGGTGAAGTTCATGATGCGCCCGCTTGAGGTCACCGTGACGTTCAGCCGCATAGGCATCATCAGTCCCTTGGTGTACCGACGGTACGCGAACAGGTAGACCGCGCTGTTCCCTGATCCGCTGACATGGACGGTTCGTTTGGCGCCGAGCACCTCGGCAGGGAACCATCGGCGGACGAAGCGGGTCGAGACCTCTTCGGCCTGGGTCTGATTCAGGGAGCCGGGCTCTGCCCTGTTGTCCGTGGAGGCGGCTTCTTCCAATTTCTTCTCAGGCCACCATCCGGTGATCCCGCCCCTGTTGGTTTTTGCCGTCACTAGTCCACTGTGCTTCGCGACAACGGTCTGTTCGACCCGCGTTCCCTTTCCGAAGACGTACGCGGCGGCCTCGGTGATCCATGTGTCCGCGCCCTCGATAGCGCGCTGCTCGGCCGCGAATCCCGGACGCTCTGTCAGGGGAATGTAGGGAGTGACGGAGGAGGGGAAGGTAGCGGCCAAGGCGGCAGAGCCCGTAACGGCGAGAGTCGCGCCCCAGAGCGCATCACGCTTGGCCCTTCCCGTGACCCGCCGCCCGGTACGCCGGCACCATACGGTTCCCGCCGCCACTCCGATCAGTGAACCGGTCGTATTGGCAACGATGTCCGTAGCACTGCACGAGCGGCCCATGGCCCCCTCCGCCTGGAACAGTTCGATGAGCCCGCTTCCCACTGACGTGACCGCGAGGATGGTCAGGGGGCGCGGAAAGACGAGAGCGGCGAAGAAGGAGGCCGGGGCGAACAGGGCAACGTTCAGCAGCGCGCTGGAAGAGGTCGGCATTTGAGGAAATGGCGAACTCAGGTCGCACACCGCTCCGTCGCCGACGGGCCCGCCGTCCGCCGGCAGCAATGTCACGGCGAGGATGCCGGCGGAACAGACTGCCAGGAGTACGCGCACCGTGACCGGTTTCCGGCGCGCACACGCGATCAGAGCTGTCGGCACCGCCAAGCACAGGGCGATCGGAACGAACCAGACGAGCAGCCCGGGAATGGCCTGAACGGACGCGTCGATCACGAGAGCGGCGGTCCTTTCGAGGGAAAGGGAGTGCGAGACGCTCTGCCCCGCAGAAACGGCCTTCCGGGCAGCGTAGTGCATCGCCCGCGCCAGTTCGTGAGTCGCGGAAACAACTCCGAGCCATTTACGAGGAGTCGGCTCGGGCGGCCATCTGGCGGTGCGGAGTGGGCGTGTGGGGGCGCATGTGGTGGGGGCCGTTGCGCTCCCTTGCTCCCGTGTGCGCCTTACGGCCGCGGCGGGGGCAGGGCGATCCTGGCCGTCAGGAGCGGCACATCAAGGTGAGTGTTCTCATGACTACGGCCAACCCTGACGACAACTCCACGGCACCGGCCGGTCCGAGTGGCAACTCCCCGGCACCAGCCGACCCCGGTGGCAACCCCACGCCACCAGCCGACCCCGGCGACAACTCCCCAACACCGGGCGACCCGCCGAACTCCCCGGCGCGGCCCCCTTGGTGGAAGAAATGGCTCAGTGGGCCGGCGGCGCTCGCCTACGCGGTCGCCATCGTGGGGGCGGTGGTCACCGCCGTGGTGACCCCGGTCGGGGACCACGTGCTGAACTCGCTGTTCGACGAGCCGTCCTGCCCCGGCGACGGAGCGGCCTGCGACGGCAAGAACCCGCAGAACCAGGGGTGCGCCGAGGACGCGGGGACGTTCAAGCCCACCGTGGGCAATCCCGCGCATCTCCAGATCCGCTACAGCGAGGACTGCGAGGCGGTCTGGGCGAAGATCGAGAAGGGGAGCCCCGGAGACCAGGTGACCGTCAGTGTCACGGGCGGCAAGACGCGGACCGCCGAGATCGCCTACGACCACGACCAGTTCACCCACATGGTGTCGGTCCCCGACGACGAGTTCCAGGTCACCGCGTGCGCCGTGCCGAAGCCCGGTGGCAAGAGCACCTTCGAGCGGTACTGCATCCACGCGACCGAGGCCACCGCCTGGCGGTGACCGCCCGCGTCAGGCCCCCTTCGGCGCCGCTTCCACCACCGGGCGTATCTCCGGCGTCTCCAGGCTCGCCGCCGTCTGCTCGGCCGTCCGGCGTGCCCAGCGGCCGCTGGTCAGCAGGCCGAGGACCAGGACGGCGAGGCCGCAGCCGGCGAGGATCCACCAGCCGGGGCGGGCCGCCGGGACGAACGTACGGCGGTACGGCGACGAGCCGATGCCGGAGGCGAGGACCGCGCCGATCACCGCGACGCCGAGCGTGGAGCCCAGTTGCCGGCTGGTGGAGGCGACGGCGGCGGCGACTCCCGCCTGGGCGCGGGGCATGCCGGACACCGCCGTGTTGGTGATCGGCGCGTTCACGAAGCCGAAGCCGATGCCGAAGAGGACGTAGCCGAGCAGCAGGGTGGCGTTGTCCGTCTCCGCCTCGAACGCGGCGAACAGGACACCGCTCGCGGTCATCGCCGCACCCGCCACCAGCAGGGAGACGCGCGGGCCGTGGCTGCCGACCAGACGGCCGGACAGCGGGGCGCACAGGAACATCGGCACGGCCATCGGCAGCATCCACAGGCCCGCGTGCAGGGCGTCGAGGCCGCGCACGTTCTGCAGGTACAGCGTGGACAGGAACAGGAAGCCGCCCAGGGCCGCGAACGCGCTGATCGCGATCACGGTGGCGCCGCTGAACGGAGCCGAGCGGAAGAAGCGCAGGTCGATGAGGGGTTCGGCGCGCCGGGGCTCGTACCACAGCAGGGCCAGCAGGGCGGCCACCGCGATCGCGGCGAAGGGGAGTACGGGACCGGCGCCGGATTCCGGGGCCTCGATGATCGCGTACGTCAGCGCGCCGAACAGGGCGATCACCAGCAGCTGGCCGACCGGGTCGGGGCGGCGGGCGCGGGGCGCGCGGGACTCGGGGACGTAGCGCAGGGTGAGCAGCAGGGCCGCCAGGCCGACCGGGAGGTTGAGCCAGAAGATGGCGCGCCAGCTCACCGACTGCACCAGCAGTCCGCCGACCAGCGGGCCCGCCGCCATGGAGATGCCGACGACCGCGCCCCACACGCCGATGGCGCGGGCGCGCTCGCGGGGGTCGGTGAAGGTGTTGGTGATGATCGACATGGCGACCGGGTTGAGCATCGAGCCGCCCACCGCCTGGACCATGCGGAACACGACGAGCAGTTCCAGGTTCGGGGCGAGGGAGCAGAGCACCGACCCCGCGGTGAACACCGCCAGGCCCACCATGAAGACGCGCTTGCGGCCGATCCGGTCGGCGGTGGAGCCGGCGAGCATCAGCAGCGAGGCCAGGACGAGCGTGTAGGCGTCGATGGTCCACTGGAGTCCGGAGGTGGTGGCCTCCAGGTCGCGCTGCATCGCGGGCAGTGCCACGTTCAGCGCGGTGGTGTCCAGGCTCACGATCAGCAGGCTCATGCAGCAGATCGCGAGCACGAGCATGCGGCGGCGATGGCTCAACTCGGGCATGTCCGCCATCGTACGCCCGTGTCGATAGTGTGTCTAACTAATGAGTCATACATGATCTTTGCCGGGCAGTCGGAGGCCGAGCACCATCAGCCCCAGCAGCCCGGCCGCCTGCACCGCCAGCACCACCGCGAGCGCCCCGCGCATCCCGGCCCCGGGGACCAGCGACAGGAACAGTGAGCCGAGCGTCGCCACCCCGACCGCCAGGCACGACTGCTGGAGCGTGGCCGCGAGTCCGCTGCCGGTCCCGGCCAGCCGGTCCGGGATCGCCGCCAGCAGGAACCGGAAGTACAGCGGCAGCTCGAGTCCCTGGCCGATCCCGCACAGCGCCAGCCCCGGCGCCAGCGCGAGCGGGCTCAGGTGCGGCCACGGGCCCAGCAGCGCCGTCGCCGCCATCGTCGCCAGGCCCGCGATGTGCGCCACCGCCGCCGGTGCCACCGCCCGCCCGCCGAACCGCGCCACCGCGCGCGGCGCCAGCATCGACGCGCCGAACTGCGCCACCCCCATCGGCACCAGCGCCAGCCCCGCCCGCAACGCCCCGTACCCGAGACCCTGTTGCAGCGTGACCGCCGTCACGAACATCCAGCCCGCGAAGCCCACGAACACCGGCAGCCCCAGCAGCAGGCCCCGGCGCACCTCCGGGGACGCCAGCAGCGACGGCGGCAGCAGCGGGCTCCCGGCGGTGCGCTCCGCGCGCCGCTCCACCCGGTGGAAGGCCAGGGCGCACAGCGGCGCGGCGCAGAGCAGCAGCACCGACCACAGCGGCCAGCCCGCCGCCCGGCCCTCGGTCAGCGGCAGCAGCAGCGCGCACAGCGCCGCCGCCAGCAGCGCCGTACCCGCCAGGTCCGCCCGCGCGGGGCGCTCGGCCCGGCTGTCCGGCACCGACCGCAGCGCACAGCCCAGCCCGGCCACCGCCACCGGCACGTTCACCAGGAACACCGCCCGCCAGCCGGTGCCCGCGAGGTCGGCGGCGACCAGGACCCCGCCCAGCACCTGCCCGAGCACGATGGACACCCCGCCCACCGAGCCGTACAGGGCGACCGCGCGGGCCCGGCGCTCGCCGGACGTCGTGGCGTGGATGGTGACCAGCACCTGCGGCAGCAGCAGCGCCGACGCGGCGCCCTGGGCCACCCGCGCGGCCACCAGCCACCATGCCCCCGGTGCCAGCCCGCAGGCCAGCGAGGTCAGCCCGAAACCGGCCACCCCCCACAGGAACAGCCGCCGCCGGCCGAATGTGTCCCCCAGCCGGCCGCCCAGCACCAGCAGCACGGCGTACGCCACGGCGTACCCGGCGACCACCATCTCCAGGGTCGCCGGGGGCGCGTCGAGATCGTGCTCGATCGTCGGCAGCGCCACGTTGACGATGAAGAAGTCGATCATCGGCAGGGCGGCGCCGAGCAGCAGGGTGAACAGGCCGAGCGGGGTCAGGGCCGCCCGCGGCGGGGCGGCGGTCGCAGAGGATGTCGTCGTGGTCACGCCCCGACTCTGCGCCGGGTCCGCAGCCGGGTACCAGACGGTGGTTATCCGGGTACCGGCACCAACTGGCACAGGGATACCGCCGGACGGCACCCTTGGTGCCATGACCATCGCAGTGCCCGAGCAGCAGACGGAGACACGGCGCCGGGAACTGGCCGCCTTCCTGCGCAGCCGGCGCGAGCGGATCACCCCCGAGCAGGTGGGCCTGCCCCGCGGCCCCCGCCGCCGCACCCCCGGACTGCGCCGCGAGGAGGTCGCCCAGCTCTCCGCGGTCGGCGTCACCTGGTACACGTGGATCGAGCAGGGCCGCGCCGCCCATGTCTCCGCGCAGGTGCTGGACGCCGTCGCCCGCGCCCTGCTGATGGACCCCACCGAGCGCGCCCACCTGTTCGCCCTGGCCGGGACCCACGACCCGCGCTCCGGGCCGGAGTACCCGGTCGCCGCCAAGACCGCCCTCAAGGTCGTCGAACGGCTCGCCCCCTACCCGGCCTCCCTGCAGAACGCCCGCTACGACGTCCTCGCCGCCAACCGCCCCTACGCCCAGCTCTTCGGCGACCCCGCCGAGCTGCCCCCGGCCGACCGGAACTGCCTGTGGCTGCTGACCACCAGCGAGCGCTGGAAACGGGACTTCCTGGACCGGGACGAGATGCTGCGCGACCTGATCGCCAAGTACCGCGCGGGCATGGCCGAGCACGTGGCCGAGCCCGCCTGGAAGCAGCAGCTGAACCGGCTGCTCCGGGCCTCCGGCGAGTTCCGGGAGCTGTGGGAGCGGCACGAGGTCGCGCCGATGTCCCCGCACGTCAAGCGGTACCGGCACCCCCGGGTCGGGCTGATCCGGCTGGAGCACCGGAACATGTGGCTGGCCCCGCAGTCCCCGGCCCACCGGGTGGTCGCCTACCTGCCCGCCGACGAGGAGAGCGAGGAGCGGCTGGAGCGGCTCGCGGAACTGCCCGACGAGCGCCCCGCCGGGTGAGGGACAATGGAGCCTCGCCCCTGTCGCCGTAGATCCGTCCCGGAGCCCTGACGATGACCCACCCGCTGACCATCGGACCGCACGCCGTGACGCCGCCCGTCGTGCTCGCACCCATGGCGGGGATCACCAACGCCCCCTTCCGCACCCTGTGCCGGGAGTTCTCGGGCGGCAAGGGACTCTTCGTCAGCGAGATGATCACCACCCGGGCGCTGGTCGAGCGCAACGAGAAGACCATGCAGCTCATCAGGTTCGACGCGAGCGAGCGGCCGCGTTCGATCCAGCTGTACGGCGTCGACCCCGTGACCGTCGGCAAGGCCGTCCGCATGATCGTGGAGGAGGACCTCGCCGACCACATCGACCTGAACTTCGGCTGCCCGGTGCCGAAGGTGACGCGCAAGGGCGGCGGCTCCGCGCTGCCGTACAAGCGGAACCTGCTGCGGGCCATCCTGCGCGAGGCGGTCTCCGGCGCCGGGGACCTGCCGGTGACCATGAAGATGCGCAAGGGCATCGACGACGACCACATCACCTACCTCGACGCCGGCCGTATCGCCGTCGAGGAGGGGGTGACCGCCATCGCGCTGCACGGCCGTACCACCGCCCAGCACTACGGCGGCACCGCCGACTGGGACGCCATCGCCCGGCTGAAGGAGCATGTGCCGGAGATCCCGGTGCTCGGCAACGGCGACATCTGGTCGGCCGAGGACGCGCTGCGGATGGTGCGGGAGACCGGCTGCGACGGGGTCGTGGTCGGCCGGGGCTGCCTGGGCCGGCCGTGGCTGTTCGCGGACCTGGTGGCCGGGTTCGAGGGGCGTACGGAGGATTTCGTACGGCCGACGCTGCGGGAGGTCGCCGACGTCATGGTGCGGCACGCCACGCTGCTCGGGGAGTGGAGCGGCGACGAGTCCAAGGGTGTGGTGGACTTCCGCAAGCACGTCGCCTGGTATCTGAAGGGCTTCGCGGTCGGCTCCGAGATGCGCAAGCGGCTCGCGATCACCTCGTCCCTGGAGGAGCTGCGGGCCGGGCTGGACGAGCTGGACCTGGACCAGGCGTGGCCGGCCGGGGCGGAGGGGCCGCGGGGGCGGACCTCCGGCAACAACCGGGTGGTGCTGCCGGACGGGTGGCTGAAGGACCCGTACGACTGCTCGGGCGTCGGGGAGGACGCGGAGCTGGACACCTCCGGCGGCTGAGCATCCCCGGGGCTCCGCCCCGGACCCCGGCCTCGCCGTCAGTTCTTCCCCGGTCCCGGTGTCGAGCCGTACGCCCTCAGGAAGCGGTCGCGGAAGGCGCTCATCTTCCAGACCGGGGCGTCGTGGGCGGGGCGCAGGCCGTCGGTCCAGTGCCAGTCGGCTGTCCGGTCCAGCAGCTTCGGGTCCTTGGCGACGAGCGACACCGGCACGTCCCGGCTCGCGTGGGTGCCGCTGACCCGGGCGATGGGCTGGTGGTCGCCGAGGAAGACCAGCACGGTGTCCTTCGTGCCGTACCGCTGGAGCCACTCGGTGAGCGCGGTCACCGAGTACTGGACCGACTTGCCGTACTCCGCGCGGGACTTGGCGGTGTCGGCGATGACGTCCGCCGCCTTGGCGCCCGCCGCCTCCATGGCCTTGAAGGCCGAGCCGTCGCCGAGCCGGTCCCAGTCCACCATGCTCGGGACCGGCGCCCAGGGCTGGTGGCTGGAGGTCAGGACGAGCAGCGACATCCGCCCCTTGCCCGCGGCCGGCCGCCTGCCGTGCACCCGCTCCTGGTACTGCTGGAGCGCGTACTGGTCGGGCATGGTCGACCAGCTGAACTTCGGACCGCGGTAGCCGAGCCGGAAGGCGTCGTAGACCTTGTCCAGGCCGTACCACTTCTGCTCCGGCCAGCCCTTCTGGACTCCGGGCATCACCCCGACCGTCTCGAACGCGCCGGTCTTCCGGAACGCCCCCGTCAGGCTGAGGCGGTCGCTCGCCATGACCGTGCGGTAGCGCTGCTGGTTGCTGATCCACAGCCCCGACATGGTGGTGGAGTGGCCCAGCCAGCTGCTGCCGCCGTACGTCGCCGAGGTCAGCCAGCCGCTCCGGGCGTGGAAACCGGCCTTGGCCAGGGCCTTGGTGCGGGCGTCGAGCATCCGGTCCACGCCGGGTGCCATGACCGGGTCCTCGATCGCGCTGCGGCCGTAGCTCTCGACGAACGCGAAGATCACGTCCTTGCCGCGCAGGTCCGGCACGAGCCTCTCGCCCGGGGTGTTCCCGAACGCGTCGGCCCGGGCCACCTTCCGGAACTCCGCCTCGTCCCGGAGCGTGTCCGAGACCCGGTGCACCTGGCCGCGCAGCGCGGTCACGGTGCGGTGGGAGGCGAGCGGCACGGCCGCCGGCGCCAGGCCGAGCGAGGCACAGGCGACCCACGCGACGGCGGCGATCAGGGTGGAGCGGCGGGCGGTGCCGGGGTGCCGGGCGAGCAGCTCGGTCAGCCGCACCACGGACAGCGCCAGCAGCACGAAGAGCAGCAGGACCAGGGCGAGGGCCCCCGCCACGGCGGCGCGGGCGGTTCCGGAGCCGAGGGAGTCCTCCAGATACGACTCCGCGTCCCCCAGCAGGCTCCAGTCCAGCACCACGTCGAACGTCCGGCCCAGATACTGCCGGAAGCCCATGTCCAGCGCGTTCAGCACGGTCAGCGCCGCGAGCAGCACCCCGCACCCCGCCGCCACCGCCACCCGGGGCCGGCGCGGCAGCGCGGGCAGCACCACCGCCCCGACGACGGCCTCCGCCGGTATGCGGACGAAGGCGGCCGGCCCGAGCCGGTCCGCCGAGTCCGGCATGACGAGCGCCGCGAGCACGAGGAGGGCGGCGAGCCCGGTCAGGGCGCCGGACAGCGCCCGCGCCCTGCCCGGCCACCGCCACCCCACCCCGCGTACGACGGACTCGCGCTCCCCGGCCACCACCACGACTGACTGACGCATGCCCCTCGGTACGGCGCACGGCGGCCCGCTGTTCACCGGGGAGCGCGGGACACCGTGCGCTCAGACGCCCCCGACCGCCGTCAGCAGGGCCAGCGGCGCCGCCGCCGACCGGGCCTCCAGGCCGCACGCGTGCGGGTACGGCACCGGCTCACCGTGCGTGTCCCGCCCGTACCCGGCCCACACCTCCGGCAGCCGGTACCCGGTCACCGCCGCCGCGTCGAGCAGCGCGTGCGCCACCGTACGGGCCTCGTCGTGCAGCCCGTAGCGGGCCAGGCCCAGCGTGATCAGGGCGTTGTCGTGCGGCCAGACCGAGCCGCGGTGGTAGGACAGCGGATGGTAGGCCGGCTGCCCGGAGGCCACCGTGCGCACGCCCCAGCCGGAGAAGAAGTCCGGCTCCAGCAGCCGCCGGCCCACCACCTCGCCGTACTCCTTGTCCAGCAGCCCCGACCACAGCAGATGCCCGGCGTCGGAGGCCAGCGCGTCTATCTGGCGGCCCTGGCCGTCCAGCGCGAGCGCCGGGAACGACCGCTCCCGCATCCAGAAGTCCCGCTGGAACCGGTCCCGCAGATCGGCCGCCGCCTGCTCCAGCAGCGCCGCGTACGTCTCGTCGCCCCACACCCCGCGCGCCACCGACGCCGTACGGCGCAGCGCGTCGTACGCGTAGCCCTGCGCGCCCGCCGCCATCACCGCGCCGGTGGGCCGGGTGCCGTCGGCGCAGCAGATCGCGCCGGGGGAGTCCTTCCAGTTCTGGTTGGCGAGGCCGCCCTCGTCGGCGCGGTAGACGAGATAGCCGCGCGAGGTCAGCCCGCCGTGGTCGAGCATCCAGCCGATGGCGGCCCGGGCGTGCGGCTCCAGCCGGCGGGCCAGGGCCGTGTCCCCGGTCTGCTCGACATACGCGCCGAGCAGGACGAGGAACAGCGGGGTGGCGTCCACCGAGCCGTAGTAGCGGCCGAACGGCACCTGCCCGAAGTGGGCCAGCTCCCCGTGCCGCACCTCGTGCACGATCTTGCCGGGCTGGGCGACCGGGGCGTCACCGGTGCCGGTGGCCTGGGTGGCGGCCAGGGCGAGCAGGGTGGCGGCGGCCGGACCGGGGCGGTAGGGCAGGGCGAACAGGGAGGTGATCAGCGCGTCCCGGCCCAGCAGGGTGAGGAACCAGGGCGCGCCGGCCGCCGGGACGCGCAGGTCCTCGCCGTCCGGTCCGCCGGCCGGCACCTGGAGCGCGGCGAGGTCGGCGAGGCCCCGGACACAGGCCGCGGCCAGCTCCGGCCAGCCGGTGGGAAAGGCCACCCCTTCGGCGAACTGCTCCTCCCGGGCGCGTAATTGACGGTGCACGGCGGCCGGGTCGCGGGGCACGCGCAGCGCGCGCTTCTCGCCGTGCGGGCGGGCGATCACCCGCAGCAGCAGCTCGGTCGTGCCGTGCGGCGCGACGTCGAGGGACCACACCAGGCGGCGGGCGCCGGTGCCGGTCTCCTCCACGGCGTCCGGGGCGGGGTCGGCCGTGATCGCCGTGCGGGACCGCCAGTCGGCCCGGCGGTAGGCGAACTCGATGCCGTCGGGCAGGAGTTGACGGGAGCGTACGACGCCGGTCTTGACGTAGGTGCGGTGGTCGGAGCGGAGTTCGAACTGGTCGGTGAAGTCGGCGTCGACGGTGAGCGCGAGTCGTACGGTGATGGGCACCGGACGGTTGCTGGTGACCTTCAGCGACTCCACGAACGAGCTGTCCCCGACGGCCTGTTCACGGAAGACGGTGCAGGCCGGCGGCTCCTGCCGGCCACCGCGCGGGACCAGCACGCAGCGCGCCTCGTCCCCGTCCGTCACCGGGCTGAGCACCTCGGGCACCGCCCCGTCGAGGGTGAGCTGCCAGCGGCTGAGGTGCCGGGCGTCCCGGACGAACAACCCGTCCGGAAAGCCGCCGCCGCGTACCCCGCTGATGTCACCGCGGTCGCCCACGGCGGCGAAGGTGGCGCCGTGCACGAGCAGATGATGCCGGTCCGTCATCCCCGGTCCCCTCCTTGGTCACTCCTGTCGAACGTGCCGGTGCCGGGCGCGGACACGTCCCTTGACGGGCTCTTGTCCGGCCTTTGACGCGTCTGTGATGCGGGCTCGCGGTGGTACAGGTCCAGTGCCAGCGCCGCCGTCCAGCTGAAGCCGGTCGCCCCGCAGGGCTCGCCGGTGTACGGGTCGACGTACTCGGCGAAGCCGGTGGCGTCGGCCAGGTCCAGGAACGCCGTGCGCAGGGCGTCGGCCGCGGCCGTCTCGCCGTGCGCCCGCAGCCCGCGCTCCAGCAGCCAGTTGGTGTTGAACCAGGCCGGGCCGCGCCAGTAGCGGTGCGGGTCGAACGCCTCCCCGAGCAGGTCGTAGCTCGGCACCAGCCGGGTGCGGCCGCCGAGCGAGAAGTGCGGCCCGCGCAGGGTGTCCACCAGCGCGGCGGCCACATCGCGGGGCAGACCGGGCAGGAGCAGCGGGATCAGCCCGGAGACCGAGCGCTCGGGCCGCGGGCCGCCGCCGCGCAGGTCCCGGCACAGGAACATCCCGGCGGCCGGCTCCCACAGCCGCTCCACCAGGGCCGCCGTCAGCCGCTCGGCGCGCTCCCGGCGGGCGGCACCGGCGGCGCCCAGCTCCTCGGCGATCCGCGCGAGGGCGTGCTCGGAGGCGATCAGCAGGGCGTTGAACGCCGGGTCCTCCACGGCGAACTCCCCGCCGTCATCGGCGTATTCACGGTCCCGGTAGTCGGCGGCCAGCCGCACGTACCGGCCGTAGTCCAGATCGGTCGGCCGGTCCTCCGCCGCGCCGTGGTCGAGGTCGGCGCGGCGGAAGGAGCGGGCCGGGGCCGGGGTGATCCGGGCCAGCGGGGCGTCCCAGCAGGGGCTGTTGTCCATGCCCTGCTCCCACGGGTGCACCACGGACACCAGTCCGGCGCCGCCGAGGTCGCGCCGGTGCAGCAGATACCGGTGCCAGGCGGCCAGCTTCGGGTAGACCCGGGCCAGGAAGCCGCGGGAGCGGGACAGGGCGGGGTCGGCGCGGTGCACCAGCCAGGCGGCCAGCGCGTGCACCGGTGGCTGCACGATGCCGGAGGTCTGTACGGTGCGCGGGGCGCCCGCGGCGCGTCCGGCGGTGGAGGAGCGCCAGAAGTCGGGGCTCGGGAAGTAGGCATCGAGCGGGACGGAGGGGTTGAAGACGATGTGCGGGACGCGCCCGTCGGCCCACTGCGCGGCCAGCAGCGTCTCCAGCTCCGTCTGGGCCCGGGCCGGTGAGACGTGCCGCAGCCCGATCGCGATGAACGCGGAGTCCCAGGACCACTGGTGCGGGTACAGCTTCCTGGACGGGACCGTGGAGGCGCCGGTCCAGTTCGCCGCCAGCACCCGGGCGGCCCTGACGTGCGGGGACGGCGGTGCGGTCGGTGGATCGTATGCGATCTCGTACGGGAAGGGACGGGTACTGAGCTGGGCGGTGCGATCCACTCGGGGCTCCCCGAAGACGTCCGGCCGCGCGAGTTCGGCTGCGGCCACCGTAGGGTTACGTCTATTTAACACGCAAAACTCAATATGTAAGGCAAGCTGGAGAAACACAAGGGGGTGCGCATGACCGGACGCCCGGGAAGGGCCGGCAGGAGCGGCAGGAGCGGAGGCCAGGCGGGAGCCGGCGATCTGCTCGCCCTCGTGCGCAACGGCCGGGCCGTGACGCGCGGGGCGCTCCAGCAGGCGACCGGACTGTCCCGCGCCACCGTCGGCCAGCGCCTGGACCGGCTGTTCCGGGCGGGCTGGCTGCGCGAGGGCGCCGGCGGCCCGGTCGACTCGCCGCTCGGCGGACGCCCTTCCATCACGCTGGAGTTCGACGACTCCCACGCGGTGGTCCTCGCCGCCGACCTGGACACCCGGCACGCCCGCGCGGCCGTGCTCTCGCTGACCGGAGAGATCCTCGCCGAGCAGGCCGGCACGCTGGTGGTGGAGGAGGGGCCGGAGGCGGTCCTCGGCGAACTGGGCGGCTGGTTCGAGGAGTTGCTGACCAAGGCCGGGCACGGGGCCGAGGAGGTGTGCGGGATCGGGCTCGCGGTGCCGGGCCCGGTGGACAGCGAGACCGGCCGGGTGGTGCAGCCGCCGATCATGCCGGGCTGGGACGGCTACGACATCCGCGGCCGGATGTCCCGTGCCTTCACCGAGCGCACCGGGGCGCCCGCCGTGCCGGTGCTGGTCGACAACGACGCCAACCTCATGGCCTACGGCGAGCAGCGCACCGGATACCCCGACTGCACGGCCTTCGTACTGGTCAAGGTGTCCACCGGTATCGGCGCCGGGGTGGTCGTGGACGGCTCCGTCTACCGGGGCGTGGACGGCGGCGCCGGCGACATCGGGCACATCCGGGTCGGCGCCGACGCGCTGTGCCGGTGCGGTTCGCAGGGCTGCCTGGCGGCGGTCGCGAGCGGTGGCGCGGTGGCCCGGCGGCTGGCCGCGTCCGGGGTGCCGGCCACCTCCGGCTCCGATGTACGGGACCTGCTGGCGGCCGGGCACCCGGAGGCCGCCGCGCTGGCGCGGGAGGCCGGGCGCCGGGTCGGGGACGTGCTGGCGACGGTGGTGACCCTGCTCAACCCGGGCGTGCTGATGATCGCGGGCGACCTGGCCGGGACGCCGTTCCTGACCGGCGTGCGCGAGCTGCTCTACCAGCGGGCGCTGCCCCGCTCCACGGCCCACCTGGACGTGGTCACCTCCCGGCTCGGTGACCGGGCGGGGCTGGTCGGGGCCGGGGCGATGGTGGTGGAGCACCTGTACGCACCGGAGCGGGTGGAGGAGCGGCTCGCGGCGATGGGGATGTGAGGGGGAGGTTCCGCAACCCGACCCTGGGCGGGTGTGACGGCGGTGTTTCCGCTTCCGACTGGTGTCCGAGGCGTCGTCCGCATGGTGGAATTCGGCGCCTTGTGGCAGCGTGATTCTCGCCACCCTTGATAGGGGTAGCGCTCAGATGAGCGGATCATGCACGACTGCACTTCTCCAAGGGGTGGCACTGGGTGCCACCCCTTGATCGTTCAGCGATCGAAATCAGTCGTGCCGGTCGGCGCTCATCTGAGCGGGAAACCGCGCCTATGGGCGACGGTGCGTTCAAGAAGTGAAAACATAATCTCCGTCAGGCTTGCCAAGCTTTGACTTTCGATCCGCTGGCGGACAGGTGGTTACAGGCACATGACGCGCAAGCAGACGTACCCAACCACCTTCGATCTGGGTATGTTCCTCGCCGTCAGGGCAGCCACCGTGGCCTCAAGGAGTCGAGACCCGTGTCGGAAAACAAAGAACCCCACGCGCCGAAGTTCGTTTACGACTTCACCGAGGGCAACAAGGACCTCAAGGACCTCCTCGGCGGCAAAGGTGCCAATCTCGCCGAGATGACCAACCTCGGTCTGCCGGTCCCTCCCGGCTTCACCATCACCACGGAGGCATGCAAGGTCTACCTCGACAGTGGCGAGGAACCGGCGGCACTGCGTGACGAGGTGAGTGCGCACCTCGACGCCCTGGAGCGCAAGATGGGCAAGAAGCTGGGCCAGGCGGACAACCCGCTGCTGGTCTCGGTCCGCTCCGGCGCCAAGTTCTCCATGCCCGGCATGATGGACACCGTCCTGAACATCGGCCTGTCGGACGCCTCCGTGCGGGGCCTGGCCGAGCAGGCCGGCGACGAGCGGTTCGCCTGGGACTCCTACCGCCGCCTCATCCAGATGTTCGGCAAGACCGTCCTCGGCGTCGACGGCGACCTCTTCGAGGACGCCCTCGACAAGGCGAAGGCCGCCAAGAAGGTCACGGTCGACACCGACCTGGAGGCCGCCGACCTGAAGAAGCTGGTCACCACCTTCAAGAAGATCGTCAAGAAGGAGGCCGGCCGGGAGTTCCCGCAGGACCCGCGCGAGCAGATGGACCTCGCCATCAAGGCGGTCTTCGACTCCTGGAACGGCGACCGCGCGAAGCTCTACCGCCGTCAGGAGCGCATCCCGCACGACCTGGGCACCGCCGTCAACGTCTGCTCGATGGTCTTCGGCAACCTCGGCCCCGACTCCGGCACCGGCGTCGCCTTCACCCGCGACCCCGCCTCCGGCCACCAGGGCGTCTACGGCGACTACCTGCAGAACGCCCAGGGCGAGGACGTGGTCGCGGGCATCCGCAACACCGTCCCGCTCGCCGAGCTGGAGCGGATCGACAAGAAGTCGTACGACCAGCTCATGAAGATCATGGAGACCCTGGAGAACCACTACAAGGACCTCTGCGACATCGAGTTCACCATCGAGCGCGGCCGGCTGTGGATGCTCCAGACCCGCGTCGGCAAGCGCACGGCGGGCGCGGCCTTCCGGATCGCCACGCAGCTGGTGGACCAGGGCCTGATCGACGAGACGGAGGCGCTTCAGCGCGTCACCGGCGCCCAGCTGGCCCAGCTGATGTTCCCGCGCTTCGACGAGCACGCGAAGGTCGAGCAGGTGGCCCGGGGCATCGCGGCCTCGCCGGGCGCGGCGGTCGGCAAGGCGGTCTTCGACTCGTACACGGCCGTGAAGTGGTCCCGCTCGGGCGAGAAGGTCATCCTGGTCCGCCGGGAGACCAACCCCGACGACCTGGACGGCATGATCGCGGCCGAGGGCATCCTCACCTCCCGGGGCGGCAAGACCTCCCACGCGGCCGTGGTCGCCCGGGGCATGGGCAAGACCTGTGTGTGCGGCGCGGAGGAGCTGGAGGTCGACACCAAGCGGCGCCGGATGACCGTCCCCGGCGGGCACGTCGTCGAGGAGGGCGACGTCATCTCCATCGACGGCTCCACGGGCAAGGTCTACCTGGGCGAGGTCCCGGTCGTGCCGTCCCCGGTCGTGGAGTACTTCGAGGGCCGCATGCACCCGGGCGCCGACGACGCCGACGAGCTGGTGGAGGCCGTGCACCGCATGATGGCCTTCGCCGACCGCAAGCGCCGGCTGCGGGTACGGGCCAACGCCGACAACGCCGAGGACGCGCTGCGCGCCCGCCGCTTCGGCGCCCAGGGCATCGGCCTGTGCCGCACCGAGCACATGTTCCTCGGCGACCGCCGCGAGCTGGTCGAACGCCTCATCCTGGCCGACACCGAGGAGGAGCGCGAGGCGTCCCTGAAGGCCCTGCTGCCGCTGCAGAAGCAGGACTTCGTGGAGCTGTTCGAGGCGATGGACGGCCTGCCGGTGACGATCCGGCTGCTGGACCCGCCGCTGCACGAGTTCCTCCCCGACATCACGGAGCTGTCGGTCCGGGTGGCCCTGGCGGAGTCCCGGCAGGAGCCGCACGAGAACGAACTGCGGCTGCTCCAGGCGGTGCACCGGCTGCACGAGCAGAACCCGATGCTGGGCCTGCGCGGCGTACGCCTCGGCCTGGTCATCCCCGGCCTGTTCACCATGCAGGTCCGCGCGATCGCGGAGGCGGCGGCCGCGCGCAAGGCCGCCAAGGGCGACCCGCGCGCGGAGATCATGATCCCGCTCGTCGGCACGGTCCAGGAGCTGGAGATCGTCCGCGAGGAGGCGGACCAGGTCGTCGCGGAGGTCGAGGCGGCGACGGGTACGAAGCTCAAGCTGGCCATCGGCACGATGATCGAACTCCCGCGCGCCGCCCTCACGGCGGGCGAGATCGCCGAGGCCGCGGAGTTCTTCTCCTTCGGCACGAACGACCTGACACAGACGGTGTGGGGCTTCAGCCGCGACGACGTGGAAGCCTCGTTCTTCACCGCGTACCTGGAGAAGGGCATCTTCGGCGTCAGCCCGTTCGAGACGATCGACAAGGACGGCGTCGGCTCCCTGGTCAAGTCGGCCGCGGAGGCCGGCCGCCGCACCCGCCCCGACCTCAAGCTGGGCGTCTGCGGCGAGCACGGCGGCGACCCGGAGTCGGTCCACTTCTTCCACGAGGCGGGCCTGGACTACGTCTCCTGCTCCCCGTTCCGCATCCCGGTCGCCCGCCTGGAAGCGGGCCGCGCGGCCACCCAGTCGGCGGGCAGCGACCACCGCTGACCCCCGGACCCCGGAGCCGTCGCCGGTCCCCGACCCTCACCGATCGACGACGGCCCCGGCGCACGAAAGAGAAGGGGCGGCACCCCAGTGCGGGGGGTGCCGCCCCTTTGCGCGCCCCGGGTCTGTCCGGGCGCCGGCTCGGTCACTCGCAGGCCACTCCGTCGCCGTCCCGGTCGAGGTGGGAGTCGTAGCCCGGGTCGCCCGCGTACAGGGGGGTGTCGCCGGCGGCGCGGGCCGCGGTGCAGTTGGCGTAGTGGACGCTGCCGGATCCGCCGGCGTCGGCGGCTTCGCCGCCGGACGTGCCGCCGCCGTACGCCGGCTGGGCCGTGACGGTCGTGGTGACCTTCACGGTACGGGTCTCGGTCACGGTGGGAGCGGGCTCAGGGTCCGCGGTGTGCGTGGCCGTGGCTGTCGCCGTGACGGTCACCGTCGGGCGGGGCTGGGCGGCGGCCGGCTCCGTGTCGGACGCGGGGTCCTCGTCCGCGGCGCCTATGCCCACACCGACGAAGAGGGCCAGGGCCAGGGCGGGGAGGACGTAGCGCTTCCGGGCCCACCGGGGGTTTCTCGGCGTGGACGGCGGGGTGTACGGGTTCGTCATGGTGCCCCCCTCAGGCGATGGCGCGTACCCCGGGCGGTGGCACGTGCCGACCACCGTAGTTGTGCGGTGCCGCATGTGAAGGGAGGTGATGGTTTCGTGATGAACGAAAGGAGGGGAGAGGGGTGTTGCCGGCGCCCGTTGAGAGGCGCCGGCTGCTCGGCTCGGCTTCCCGGTTGCTCAGAACCCGCCGTCCGTGTTCACCGGCCCCGTCTGGAACACCCCCGAGCAGGTCTTCCACGGGGCCGGGACGAGGGTCGCGGTGCGGGAGGCCGGCGGGTAGACCTGGAGGTAGGTGCCGGTGCGTTCGCAGGGGCCGCCGACCGGGCCGTTGGTCGTGCGCAGGACCGCCGTGGCGGAGTGGCCGGGGGAGAGGGTGACGGTGCCGTAGGCGCGGCCGCTGTGCTTCGCCGCCGGGCCGATGCGGTGGTGGGCGCCGTCCAGGACGCTCACGCCCGGGTAGCCGCGCAGGGCGCACTTGGTGGTGCTGGTGTTGGTGAACCGGACCGGCCAGTACAGGGATCCGGCCGCGCCCTCCTTGGCGCCCGTGGACAGATACAGGTCGCTCACCGCGCAGGTCCGTATGGCCGTCGTGGTCCGGGCCGCCGCCGGTGTCGCGCTCCAGGCGGCCCCGGCGGCCGTGACGCCCAGCAGCGCGGCGGCGAGCGCGGTCACCGGTCCGCGTCCGCGCAGGACCCGGGGGCGTTCCGCGGGGCGCCGGCCGGGAGGCGGAGTCGTCGGATTCGGCTTCTGGAACATGGGCACATTCTCCTTCTTCCAGTCGAAGGGTGCATGTGGGTCGTTGTGTTGGATGCGTCCCGGAGCGGAAAAGTTGTGCACCGGTGCCGGGACACGGGAACCGGGTGCCCACGGAGGGGCGCACGCCGACACACGGCCGCAACGCGTCTTTCGTAATCGCCGCGCATGGTTGATCGTTGGGCCGCACAACGATGACGGACGTCAGGGGGCACACGATGACGATCAGCCGCAGGACACTCCTGGCCGCGGGCGCGGGCGCCGGGCTGCTCACGGCGTGCGGATCGAACACCGGGCGCGGGGACGGCGGTTCCGGGCCCCGGCTGTCACAGTGGTACCACCAGTACGGCGAGCCGGGCACCGAGCGGGCCGTCCAGCGGTACGCCGCCGCCTTCCGGAAGGCCGATGTCTCGGTGCAGTGGCGGCCGGGCAACTACGACCAGCAGACCGCCGCCGCCCTGCTCACCGACTCCGGGCCCGACGTCTTCGAGGTCAACGGGCCCACCCTCGACCAGATCCGGGGCGGCCAGGTCCTCGACCTCACCGATCTGCTGGCGGGGGTCAAGGACGACTTCAATCCGGCCGTGCTCGCGCCGAAGACCCACGAGGGGCGGATCTACGGGATTCCGCAGGTCATCGACACCCAGCTGCTGTACTACCGCAAGAGCCTGCTGCGCGACGCCGGCGTGGAGCCGCCCACCACCCTGGACGCCCTGGTCGACGCCGCCCGCGCGCTCACCGACCGCAAGACCAAGGGACTCTTCCTCGGCAACGACGGAGGCGCCGGGGTCCTGGGCGGAACTCCCCTGTACGCGGCCGGATTCCCGCTCGTCACCGACGACGGCCGGGTCGGCTTCGACGATCCCGCCGCCGCCCGCACCCTCGGCAAACTGCACCGGCTGTACGCCGACAAGTCCCTGCTCCTCGGCGCGCCCGCCGACTGGTCCGACCCCTCCGCCTTCCTCCAGGGGCTGACCGCGATGCAGTGGTCCGGACTGTGGGCGCTGCCGCAGATCAAGCGTGAACTCGGGGACGACTTCGGGGTGCTGCCGTTCCCGGCGGACGGCGACCGGGGCCGGCCCGCCGTACCCGTGGGGGCCTACGGTGCCGCCGTCAGCGCGCGCAGCCGGCACAAGGATCTGGCCAAGGCGTACGTGAAATGGCTGTGGGTCGAACGCACCGACTACCAGAAGGACTTCGCGCTCTCCTACGGCTTCCACATCCCCGCCCGGCGCTCCCTCGCCACCGAGGCCGAACCGCTGCGCGAGGGCCCGGCCGCCGACGTCGTACGGTTCACCACCGACCACGGATACGCCCAGCCGCTGCTGTGGACCCCGGCCGGCCAGACCGCCTACCAGGACGCCCTCAGCCGGATCATCAAGGGCGGGGCGGACCCGGAGCGCGAACTGCGGTCCGCCGTACGGAAGGTGGCGGAGGAGATCGCCAGGGTGCGCAAGTGAGGCGGAACCGGACCCTGTGGTTCTGGGTGTTCGTCGGGCCGTTCGCGCTCGGGCTCGCGCTGTTCACCTACGTACCGCTGCTGTGGAGCGTGGGTCTGAGCTTCTTCGACGCGCACAACACCGTCACCCCCACGCACTTCACCGGCCTGGACAACTACACGGCGATGCTGCGCGACGCGGCGTTCCGCGACAGCCTCAAGACCTTCCTGCTCTTCACCGCCTTCATCGTGCCGGTCACCTACGGGTTCTCCCTGGCCCTCGCCCTGATGGTCAACCGGGTCCGCTGGGCGCGGGCGTTCTTCCGGTCGGTGTTCTTCCTGCCGGCCGCGTGCAGCTATGTGGTGGCCGCGCTGATCTGGAAGATGTCGATCTTCAACGGGGTGCGGTTCGGGCTGGCGAACACCGTGCTGGGCTGGTTCGGCGGCGACCCCGTCGCCTGGCTGTCCACCACCGACCCGCCCTGGTACTGGCTGGTCATCGTGACCGTACGGCTGTGGTTGCAGGCCGGGTTCTACATGATCCTGTTCCTCGCCGGGCTCCAGCGGATCGACCCGGCGCTGTACGAGGCGGCGGCCGTGGACGGGGCCCGGCCCGGCTGGACGGTGCTGCGGCACATCACCCTGCCGCAACTGCGGGGCACCTCGGTCGCGGTGCTGCTGCTGCTCGTCGTGAACGCGTTCCAGGCCTTCGACGAGTTCTACAACCTGCTGTCCGACGCCCGGGGTTACCCGCCCTACGCCCGGCCGCCGCTGGTCTACCTCTACTACACCGCGCTGGGGCAGGGGCAGAACCTCGGCCTCGGCAGCGCGGGCGCGGTGATCCTGGCGCTGGTCATCGCGGTCGTCACGGTGGCACAGGCGCGCTGGCTGCGGCTGGGAAGGACGGACGGCGATGGATGACGCCCTGGTGCGGGCCGGGCGGGCGCTCAGGCTGGCCCTGCTGGCCGCGCTCGCCCTGCTCTTCCTGATCCCCTTCTACCTATTGGTGCGCAACGGGCTGGCCGACGAGCGGGACATCACCTCCCCCGAGTGGACCTTCTTCCCCGCCGACGTGCGGTGGGGCAACGTCCGCGAGCTGTTCCAGGACCCGTCGGTGCCGTTCGCCCGGTCCCTGCTCAACTCCGCGCTGATCGCCGTCGCCACCACCCTCGGCACCCTGCTGCTCGCCTCCCTCGCCGGCTACGGCCTGGCCCGCATCCCCTACCGGCACGCGAACAAGGTGTTCTACGGCATCCTGGGCACCCTGCTGGTCCCGGCGGCCGTCACCTTCGTGCCCAGCTTCGTGCTGGTGTCGTCGCTGGGCTGGATCTCCACGCTGCGCGGTCTGATCGTGCCGACGCTGTTCTCCGCGTTCGCCTGCTTCGTCTTCCGGCAGTACTTCCTCGGCTTCCCCCGGGAGCTGGAGGACGCCGCCCAGGTGGACGGGCTCGGGTACTGGCGGACGTACTGGCGGGTCGTCGTCCCCAACAGCCGCCCGGTGTTCGCGGCCGTCGGCACGATCGTGTTCCTCGGCGCGTGGAACTCCTTCCTGTGGCCGCTGGTGATCGGGCAGGACCAGAGCGCCTGGACGGTGCAGGTGGCCCTGTCCTCGTTCACCACCGCGCAGGTCGTACGGCTGCACGAGCTCTTCGTCGCGGCGGCCGTGTCGATCCTGCCGCTGCTGCTGGTGTTCCTGTGCTTCCAGCGGTGGATCGTGGCCGGGGTGGAGCGGTCCGGGATCGACTGACCCCCGGGGGGAAGGGGATCGGCCGGCCCCGGGAACGGGATCGGCCGACCCGCGGGGCCGGGCCGGCTCAGGCCGTGGAGCCGCCGTCGATCACCAGGTCGGCGCCGACCACCGAGGCCGCGTCGTCCGAGGCGAGGTACAGCACCGCCGCGACCACCTCCTCGACGGTGGAGACCCGGCCGAGCGGCACCTCGGTACGCATCCGCGCGGCCCGGTCCGCCTCGGTCTCGCCGGGCTTGAAGGACATGTCGGTGGCGGTGGAGCCGGGGCTGACGGCGTTGATGCGCACCCCGTCGGCGATGTGGTCCAGGGCGGCGGAGCGGGTGAGGACCGACACGGCCGCCTTGCTGACGGCGTAGCCCGCGACGCCGGGGAGCCGGCTGTGCATGCCGATCCGGGAGGCGATGTTGACGATCACGCCGCCGTTCGGCTGGGTGCGCATCCGGGCGATCTCGGCCTGGAGGGCGAGGAAGACGCCGGTGACGTTGATGTCCATCATCCGGCGCCAGTCCTCCTCGGGCAGCTCGCCCACGGTGCGCCCGCGGCCCTCGAGGACACCGGCGTTGTTCACCGCCACGTCCAGCGAGCCGAACCGGTCCACGGCGGCGGCCACCAGGTCCCGCACCTCCTCCGCGCGGGAGACGTCGGCGGCCACGGCGAGCGCCTTGCCGCCCTCGGCCTCGATCAGCGCCACGGTCTCGTCGAGCGGGGCGCGGCGCCGCCCGGCGACGACGACCTGGGCGCCCTCCCGGGCGAGGGCGAGGGCCACCCCGCGGCCGATGCCGGAGCCGGCGCCGGTGACGAGTGCGGTCCGGCCGGAGAAGCGGTGCGACATGGTGAAGTCCCTTTTGTCTAGAACGATCGGTTCAGTATGAGCGCCGGAAAAACGCGCCTCCGCGGGGAGAGGCGCGTCCTCGGGTGCGAGGTCAGTCCAGCAGTGCCAGGGCCTGCTCCGCCGCGTCCCGCACCCGGGCCGGGTCCGCCGACGCCTTGCCGACCACCCTGAGCCCCTGGAGCAGCACGAACAGCGTCCGGGCGAGGGCCAGCGGATCGCGGTCCGCCGCCAGTTCGCCCTGTGCCCGGGCGCGCGTCAGGGCGGAGTGCAGCAGGGTCTCGATGGTGTCCCAGCTCTGCTCCACCCGGCGGGCGGCCTCCCGGTCGTGCGGGGCCAGTTCGACCGCCGTGTTGGTGACCAGGCAGCCCTGTTCCCGGGTGGCCGCCGCGGTGGCCTCGGCGGCGAACCGCCGGACCAGACCGCGTACGGCCGGCAGCACCGGGCCGGGCGCGGACAGCTCGCGGACGAGCACCGGCTTCTGTGCCTGCCCGTAGCGGTCCAGCGCCCTCAGGTACAGCTCGTGCTTGCTGCCGAAGGTGGCGTACAGGCTCGCCTTGCCGATGCCCAGGTGCTCGACCAGGTCGGCCATCGAGGTGGCCTCGTAGCCGCGCCGCCAGAACAGCTCGAGTGCCGACTGGAGCGCGGCGTCCGGATCGAATTCCTTGGTCCTGCCCATGTGTGACAGCCTAGGGTTACTGAAACGATCAGTCAAGAAACCTGGGGGTCACGACACCGTGCGCACCTCGTACACCGGGATCCGCACCGTCTCGTCGTCCAGGCAGACGCCGTTGACCAGGTCGAAGCGCTGCTTCAGCAGGGGGGAGGCCACGAAGGGGCGGCCCTCGTGGGTGCCGGTCAGGCCGCGGGAGAGGACGGCCGCCCCGGTGAACGGGTCGCGGTTGCCGACGGCGTACAGCCGGTCCGCGCGGTCCCGGAAGAGGGCCGCCTGGCGGCCGTCCGGCAGCAGGGCCGCCACTCCCCGGCCGGGGACCAGCACGCTCAGGTCGCAGACCGTGAACCAGCCGTCCGCCAGCTGGAGCTGGACCTTCAGATCGGTCGTCTCAACTGCCAGGGTCATCGCTGGGCGCTTCCTTCCAGGACGTCGTCGGCGGGCCGCAGCCCGATGGTCAGCAGTGGCAGGTCGGGCTTGATCTGGTCGCGCTCGGGGACGAAGGAGACCACCGGGTCGGGAGTGTCCGGGGCGTTCACGAAGGACACGAACCGGGCCAGCTTCTCGGGGTCGTTGACGGTCTCGGCCCACTCGTCGCGGTAGTGCGCGACGTGCTCCCGCATCAGCCGCTCCAGCTCGTCGCAGATGCCGAGCGAGTCGTGCACCACCACGTCCCGTACGTGGTCCAGGCCGCCGGGGATGCGCTCCAGCCAGGTGGAGGTGCGCTCCAGCCGGTCGGCGGTGCGGATGTAGAACATCAGGAACCGGTCGATCAGCCGGACCAGTTCGGCGTCGGACAGGTCCTGGGCGAGCAGGTCGGCGTGGCGCGGGGTGGCGCCGCCGTTGCCGCCGACGTACAGGTTCCAGCCGTTGGCCGTGGCGATCACCCCGAAGTCCTTCGACTGGGCCTCCGCGCACTCGCGCTGGCAGCCGGAGACCGCCGACTTCAGCTTGTGCGGGGACCTCAGGCCGCGGTAGCGCAGCTCCAGGTCGATCGCCATCCGCACCGAGTCCTGCACGCCGTAGCGGCACCAGGTGGAGCCCACACAGGACTTCACCGTGCGCAGTGCCTTGCCGTAGGCGTGCCCCGACTCGAAGCCGGCGTCCACCAGCCGGGCCCAGATCAGCGGCAGTTGCTCCACCCGGGCGCCGAACATGTCGATCCGCTGCCCGCCGGTGATCTTCGTGTAGAGGCCGAAGTCCCGGGCGATCTCGCCGATCACGATCAGCTTCTCGGGCGCGATCTCCCCGCCGGGGATGCGCGGCACGACCGAGTACGAGCCGTTCTTCTGGAGGTTGGCGAGGAAGTGGTCGTTGGTGTCCTGGAGCGCGGCCTGCTCGCCGTCCAGGACATAGCCGCTCGCGCCGATGGAGGGGGCGAGGGAGGCGATGATCGAGCCGACCGTCGGCTTGCACACCTCGCAGCCCTCGCCGCCCCGGGCGTCCTCGCGGCCGAAGCGGTCCAGCAGCTCCCGGTACGACGTGACGCGCAGCGCGAGGACGATCTCGTACAGCTCCTCGCGGGTCTGGGCGAAGCAGCCGCACAGCCCCTTGTCGACCTCGACGCCGGACGCCTCCAGCTCGGCGGTGACCAGCTGGCCCAGCACCTTCACACAACTGCCGCAGCCGGTACCGGCCTTGGTGCACTTCTTCACCTCGGGCACGGTGGTGCAGCTGTGCTCGGTGACCGCGCCGCGGATGGTGCCCTTGCTGACGTTGTGGCAGGAGCAGATGATCGCGTCGTCCGGCAGCGCGGACGGCCCGAGCTGGGCCCCCGAGCCGGCTCCGGCGGGCAGGACGAGCGACTCGGGGGAGACGGGGGGCACCGAGCCGGTGAGCGCGCGCAGGGTGCCGTACGCCTCCGCGTCACCGACCAGGATGCCGCCGAGCAGGGTGCCGTCCGCGCCGATGACCAGCTTCTTGTACAGGCCCGCGCGCGAGTCGGAGTAGACGACGTCCAGGCAGTCCTCGGCGGTGCCGTGCGCGTCGCCGAAGGAGGCGACGTCCACGCCGAGCAGCTTCAGCTTGGTGGACAGGTCGGCGCCGGTGAAGGCGGCCTCGTCGCGGGCGATGGTGGCGGCGGCCGTCTCGGCCTGTTCGTAGCCCGGCGCCACCAGGCCGTACACCCGGCCGTCGGCGGCCAGCGCGCACTCGCCGATCGCGAAGACGCGCGGGTCGGACACGGTCCGGCACCGCTCGTCCACCGCGATGCCGCCGCGCTCGCCGACCGTCAGGCCCGCGTCCCGGGCGAGCTGGTCGCGGGGGCGGACACCGGCGCTGAACACCACCATGTCGGCGGCGAGTTCGGAGCCGTCGGACAGCTTCATCCCGGTCACGGCACCTTCGGAGTCCGTCACGATCTCCTGGGTGCCCACGCCGGTGTGGACCGTCAGGCCCATCTGCTCGATGGTGCGCAGCAGGGCCGCGCCGCCGCCCTCGTCGACCTGCACCGGCATCAGGCGCGGCGCGAACTCCACGATGTGCGTGTTCAGTCCGAGCCCCTTGAGCGCGCCGGCGGCCTCCAGGCCGAGCAGCCCGCCGCCGACCACGGCACCCGTCGTCGCCCGGGACTTCGCGTACTCCTCGATGGCGAGCAGGTCCTCGATGGTGCGGTAGACGAAGCAGCCGGTGGCGTCCTTGTTCGGCACCGGCGGCACGAACGGGTAGGAGCCGGTGGCCAGCACCAGCACGTCGTAGCCGACGACCAGGCCGGACCGGGCGGTCACCGTCCGCGCCTCGCGGTCGATGGACTCGGCCGGGTCGCCGATGTGCAGCTCGATGCCGTGGTCCTTGATGAACTCCCGGTCGGTCAGGGAGAGATCCTCGGGCGTACGGCCCGAGAAGTACGAGGTGAGCTGCACGCGGTCGTACGCCGGACGCGGCTCCTCGCACAGCACGACCACGCGGTGCGTGGCGGTCAGGCCGCGCTCGGCCAGCGCTTCGAGGAAGCGCTGGCCGACCATGCCGTGGCCGACGAGCACGATCGTGGGGGTGGCCCCCGGGGTGGCGGTCATTCAGGAGCCTCCATCGTTGGTGAGCAGGTGCAGCAGGGGCCCGTCGTCGGGGAGCGGCTCCGCTCCCTCCCAGGCCCGGGCGAGCGCGCCTACGGTGCCGAGTTCGCCGACGAGGACCCCGCCGACCAGGCGGTCGTCGCGGACGACGACCTTGCGGTAGGTGCCCCGGGTGGCGTCGGCGAGCCGCACCACGTCGTCGCCGGGGCGCGCCTCGGTCTCGCCGAACGCGGCGAGGTCGAAGGGGGAGCCGGGACCGGTCAGGGTCAGCCGGGTCAGGGAACGGGTCCCGCGGTAGCGCGCGCCGGCGTCGCCCGCGAGCAACTCGGCGAGCGCCTCGGCCTGTTCGAGGGCCGGGGCGGCCAGGCCGTAGACCGTGCCGTCGTGCTGGGCACAGTCGCCGACGGCGTGGATGAACGGGTCGGAGGTGCGCAGCTCGTCGTCCACCAGGACGCCCTTGCGCACGGCGAGGCCCGCCTGCTCGGCCAGGCCCGTACGGGGACGCACCCCGCAGGCGAGGACGACGAGGTCGGCGTCGAGGGCGTAGCCGTCGGCCAGCTCCACCGAGCGGACCGCGCCGGCCACGCAGCGCACGTCCCGCACCCGGCACTCGGTGTGCACCTCCACGCCCAGGTCGGTCAGGTGGCGCAGCACCAGCCGGGAGGCGTCCGGGTCGAGCTGGCGCTCCATCAGCCGCTCGGCCTGCTGGGCGAGGACCACCTGGGCGCCGCGCACGGCCAGCGCGCGGGCCGCGGAGACGCCGAGCAGACCGCCGCCGATGACGACCGCGCGAATTCCCGGCCGCACCGCCTTGGCGAGGCCGAGGCAGTCGTCCAGGGTGCGGAAGGCGTGGACGCCCTCGGGGAGCCGCCGGTCGGGCGTGAACAGGCCGCGCAGCGGGGGCAGCACCGGGTTGGAGCCGGTGGCCAGGACCAGCGTGTCGTAGGCGATCGACATGCCGTCGGCGCAGGAGACGGTACGGGCGGCCCGGTCGATGCCGGTGACGCGGGTGCGCAGCAGGCCGGTCGGCGGCGGGAGGGCGATCACCTCCGGCGCGTACCGGCCGGCCAGCACCTCGGCGAGCAGCACCCGGTTGTACGGCGCGTGCTCCTCGTCGCCGACGAGCAGCGCGGGCGTGCCCAGCTCGCCGAGGCGCCGGGCGAGCCGTACGCCCGCGAGGCCGGCGCCGATCACCACCACACGCGTATTCGAGGTCATGCCCTTGAGCGTGCGGTCCCGACGTTACCCGGCGGCATCACGTCTGTTTCCCGGGAGGAACGCTGCCCTCAGCGGGGCGGGGCGGGGGGTGTGAGGGGGTGGAGCACGCGAAGGTCCCGGTGGCGCTCACCGGGACCTCGCGGTTATCGGGCGTGGCGGGTCGTCCCGCCTCGGTGGGGCACAGGGCCTTGGTGGCTCACCGGACCCCGGCGGGGCGGCGGGTGCTCAGCAGGTCCACCAGGCCCGTGGTGTCCTCCGTGCCGTGGCCGTCGGACAGGCGGCGGTGCATGAGGTCGAAGAAGGGGGTGATCAGTTCCGGGCTCACCCCCTGTTCCTCGGCCGTGCGCAGCAGGGTGCCGGTGCCCGCGACCTGCATCGCGAGGTTGGAGACGACATCGGAGGTGTAGTCGCCGGACGCCAGCCGGCCGGCCATGCCGTGCGCCTGGCCGGCCATCGCGGACAGCCAGGACACCAGCAGCGGGGCGAACTCCCCGGGCGCCACGTCCGTGTCCCGCAGCAGCGCGAAGGCGGTCGTGATCCCCGCGAACATGCCGTACATGCCGGTCAGCAGCGCCACGTCGTGCAGCGCGGCGAGCCCGGGGTCGGCGCCGACGTACTCGGTGCCGGCCGGGACCGCGAGGGTGTCCCGGTGCTCCTCGAACAGTTCCTGGTCACCGCTGTAGAACACGAAGGCGCCGGGCGTGCCGATCATCGGCGGTACGGCCATGATCCCGCCGTCCAGCAGCCGGGCGCCCCGCTCCGCGGCCCAGGCGGCACGGGCGCGGGCGTCGGCGGGGGTGCCGGTGGTGTGGTTCACCAGGTCCCGCCCGGCCAGGTCGGCACCGTCCAGGGCGGCGCCCACCGAGGCGTCGTCCAGCAGGCAGGCCACGACGAGCCGGTTCGCGGCCACGGCCGCCGCCGCGCTGTCGGCGGCCACCGCGCCCTCGGCGGTCAGCGCGGCCGTCCGCTCCGGCGTGCGGTTCCAGACGGTCAGGGGGTGCCCGGCGGCGAGCCAGGCCCGGCCGAGGGCGGTGCCCATGGCACCGGTGCCGAGCAGGGTCAGGGACGTACGAGGGCCGGAGGAAGGGGAGTTGTCGGTCATGACGACTAGGCTCTCCCCGGAGAGCCACGCGCGTAAGTACGTACTTCGGAGTGGGTGGTTACCCGCGGGAAAGCCTGCGGGTCGGAAGGGGGAACGGCATGCCGGTGGGGCGACGGCCGGGGTCGTACGTCTGCGGCACCGACGCGGCGATGGACATCATCGACGGCAAGTGGAAGGTGTCGATCCTGTGGGCGCTGGGGGAGGAGGGCGCCCGGCGGTTCGGGGAACTGCGCCGGCTGCTGCCGGGCGTCACGGAGAAGGTGCTCGCCGCGCAGCTGCGCGAGCTGGAGGCCGACGGGATCGTGCACCGCGAGGACTACGCGGAGGTGCCGCCCCGCGTCGAGTACTCGCTGACCGGGATCGGCCACCAGCTGAACGAGGCGCTGGCCCCGCTGGGCGTGTGGGGGAAGAGACATGTCCTGGGTGTGGAGCCGGCGGCGCGCTGAGGGCTCGCGGAGTGCGGTCAGCGGCTCCCCGTCAGGTGCGCGAACACCACCACGTTGCCCTGGTAACCGGTGGTCTTCGAGTAGCCGCCGCCGCAGGTGATGACGCGGAGTTCGGGGCGGGGGGCGGCGCCGTACACCTTGTCGTCGGGGAAGTCGCGGGCCGAGTACACCTCCACCGCGTCCACGGTGAACAGCGCCACGGTGCCGTCCCGGCGGTCCACCTCTACGCGGTCGCCCCGCTTGAGCGCGCCGAGGCGGTAGAAGACGGCGGGGCCGTCGGCGTTGTCGACATGGCCGGCGACGATCGCGGTGCCCGTCTCCCCGGGCGTGGTCCCGGCCTCGTACCAGCCGGCCAGGTTCCGCTCCTCGGCGGGCGGGGCGTCCAGGCCCCCGGAGGGGGTGAGGGACAGGCCGGTCAGGGGCGCGTCCACACGGATCGCGGGGATGCGGACGCGCAGGGGCGGCGAGGGCGCCAGGGCGGGCGCCGCGTTCCGGTCACCGCCGGGCTCGGCCCGGCCCTCGGCGGCCGTCGGCTGCGGCGGGGTGCGCGGGCCGGTGCCGGCCAGCAGCCACACGCCCGAGCCGAGGGCCACCACGGTGACGGCGGCTATGAGGCCGTCCCCGAGCCGGGCCCGCCGCCCGTGCCCGTGCCGATGCCCGTGCTCATGCCGGCGCCCGGCTTTTGCGGCACCCTTGGCCGTCCCAGCACGCATGCGCGACCCCTCTCCCTCAGGCGACCCCCTGTCGGATGCCCGCCCCCTCCGGGCCGCGAGGGGCGTCGGACCCGGAGGGGGCGGGATGTGCGGTACCGGTGGACGGACAGCGGAGGGTGTCCGTCAGATCCCGTCGCCTCTCGCCCGGCGATGCAGGAGCCAGGTACCGCCCGCGGCGGCGACGGCCAGTGCCGCCACACCCGCCGTGGTCTGTACGGGGTCGCGGCCCAGCCCGCCGCCGACCCCTGTCTTCACGCTTCCCCGCGGCTGCACCTGCCCGTGCGCCGCGCTGAGCGCCACCACCAGGTCGCCCGCCACCTGCCGGTCCCCCTCGGCACACCGGGCGACGATCTCGTACGTGCCCGGCTGGGCGCTCGGCGGCACCCGGAACCGGCCGGACACCCGCCCTTCGCCGGTGCCGGGCGCCAGCGGGAAGGTGCCGGCGCCGACCGCGCCCGCGTCCCCGGTCGCGGCGCCCGGGGAGCCGCACGCGGCCGTGCTCACGGTGACCTCGTCGCCGGGCGTCACGGTGGCCGGCCGGACCTCCAGCCGGCCGGCCGGGGCGGCCGTGAGCGGTGCCGCCGGGTCCGTGGCCGCCACCGCGTGGGCGGGTGCCGTGGCGGCCACGGCGAGCGCGGTACCGGCCAGGAGACGGGCAGTGCGTCGCATGGTGCTCCCCAGAGCTTGTCCGACTCGTCCAGGGGTGCGCCCCTGCCCTTCCGAGATAAGTGGCTCGGCGGCCGGCTCGCTTGCTGAGTGAGCGTCAGGAATGCGGTGAACGGGTGGCGGCCCGGCCACCCGCCCGGGTGAGCCCGTGCGGCGTTCCGGCAGGTCAGGCGTGGGTGCGGGACGGCCGGGAGGAAGAAGTATGAAAAGAACACGAATGGAGCGGCGGCGCCGGTGAACGGGTGACACGACGTCAGCGCGCCACCCGGACACACACCGGGGCCGGTGCCCGAGCGGACACCGGCCCCGGAAACGTACGGCGGAGGTCAGCCGACGTTGACCGCGCTCCAGGCCGCGGCCACGGCGTTGTACTCCGTGCTGCCGGCGCCGTAGAGGTCCTTCGCCGCGTTCAGGGTCGCCGTGCGGGCGCCCTTGTAGTTGGTCGAGGACGTCATGTAGACCGTCAGCGCCCGGTACCAGATCCTGCCGACCTTGTCCCGGCCGATGCCGGTGACGGCGGAGCCGTTGTAGGTCGGCGAGTTGTAGCTGACGCCGTTGATGGTCTTCGGGCCGCTGCCCTCGGCGAGCAGGTAGGCGAAGTGGTTGGCGACGCCGGAGGAGTAGTGGACGTCGAGGTTGCCGACCGACGAGCTCCAGTAGTCGGCCGAACTGCCGTCCCTGGAGGGCCTGTCCATGAAGCGCAGCGCCGCCTTGCCGAAGCCGGGCTTCACGATCTTCTCGCCGATGAGGTAGTCACCGGCGTCGGACGGGTTGTCCGCGTACCACTCCACCATCGTGCCGAGGATGTCGGAGGTGGCCTCGTTCAGCCCGCCGGACTCGCCCGAGTAGGTCAGCGCGGCCGTCTTCGAGGTCACCCCGTGGGACATCTCGTGCCCGGCGACGTCGAGGGCGACCAGCGGCCCGAAGGTGGTCCCGTCACCGTCGCCGTACGTCATGCAGAAGCAACTGTCGTCCCAGAAGGCGTTGTTGTAGTTGGTGCCGTAGTGGACGCGGTTGTACGAGCCCTTGCCGTCCCCGGCGATGCCGGTGCGGCCGTGCACGTTCTTGTAGTAGTCCCAGGTCTCGTCGGTGCCGTACTGGGCGTCGACGGCGGCCGAGGCGCGGTCCGCCGTGGCGCCGGTGCCCCAGTGGTTGTCGGCATCGGAGAGCAGGGTTGCGGGGGCCCGGCTGAAGCAGATGCCGAAGATGCACAGGTCGGTCTTGTTCTCCGCGTCACCGGTGTAGGTGTTGCCCCGGGTCGGGTCCTTGAGCTGGTACGACGACCCGGACGGGGTGGTCTCCAGCGGCACGGTCCCGCTGTAGAGGGAGGCGCCGTCACCGGTGGCGGTCTCGATGCTGTCCCAGGCGTCGATCCGGGCGCCGGTGCGGGCGTCGGTCAGCAGGGTCCGGGCGACCGGGTTGCCGAGCGAGTCCAGGCCGACGGCGGTGGTGCGCCAGGCCAGCCTGGGGGTGCCGTGCAGGGCGTCGACCACCAGCTGAGGCTTGGCCTTGGCCTGCTTCAGCGTCGTGTCCGGGTGGGCCGCGCGCAGGGCGTCCACCGCGAGACCGGCGGCCTTCGGGCCGGGGACCGCCGGGGTGACCGTGGGCACGGAGACGGTCTGCCGGGTGGCACGGTCGGCGCCCCGGTAGGCGCCGCCCGGGGTCAGGTGGACGACGAAGTCGCCGCCGAGGACGGGGAGATGGCGGTAGGTGCGGTCGTAGCGGACGTGCTGGGTGCCGTCCTTGTCCACGATCACGTCCCGGACGCTGGTGTCCTGCGGGGCGGCGAGGCCCAGCGCGGAGGCGTGGGCCGACAGCGCGGAGGCCGCGTTGTCGATCGCGGTGGCCCGGGTCGGTCCGCCCTCGGCGTGGGCGGCGGGGGAGAGGCCGACGGCCAGCAGGGTCGCGGTGGCGGCGGCGACACCGGTGGTGACCATGCGGCGGGTTCCTCGGACATGCTGCCGTATCCGGCTCATCTGTCTCCTCGGGAAGGCGCCCGTCAGGCGGTGGGGGGCGGCGCTGATTCCCGAGATTTAAATGGCCATGACATGTCATGTCCATAGGCTTCGTGGTGGAGCTTTGTGGATCTTCGGCGAGGGGTGTGGCGGGGTGGCGGGGGTGAAGGCAACGTTGACCCCGGCGGCCGCGACCTGGCCTACTGCCACCACGGCTCCTGCGCCGACGGCCACCGCCTCGGCGCGGGCGGGGGCGTGCACGGCGGCAACATCAGCCCGAAGACCTACGACCGGCAGGCCGAGTCCCGGGCCCTGGCACGGGCCAAGGCCACCGCGCAGGCGTCGACCGCCGCCGCGAAGAAGCAGGCCTCCGGCCTCAAGCAGCACCTGGTCAATCTCGTCGCCGACGTCATCGGCCTCACCGACGCCTACAACTGCTTCACCAAGGGCGACGTCATGGGCTGCATCAACACCGCCCTGACCTCGGTGCCCTGGGGCAAGGTCTTCAAAGCCATCAAGGTCGGCGTCGAAGCCTTCAAGGTCTGGAGGGCCCTCGACCGCGCCTACACCGCCGTCAAGGACGCCGAGCAAGCGGAGAAGGTCGTCGACGGCATGCTGGACGCGGTGTCACCGCGCCGGAAAAGGTCCAGCGGCTGATCGTCACCCACACGGACCGGGACTTCACCACCCTCACCCTGGACACCACTCCGGTCCGCGGCCCGCCCCAGTCCGAGACCCTCACCACCACCTGGCACCACCCCTTCTGGGACACCACCCACCACCGCTGGACCGACGCCCACGACCTCACCCCCGGCACCAAGCTCCGCGCCCCCGACGGCACGACGGTCACCGTCAACACGGTCCACAACTTCCACCAGCGCCAAACGACTTACGACCTCACCGTCGGCACACCGATCCGGGACTCGATCCTTGGCCGAGACCTGATTCTCGTTAGTGAATCTTGGCCGCGTGGAGCTTCGCGCAATGGGGGATCTGGCCGGGTTGCCGTACGTATGTGAGGGGTGGTCGAGGGCGCGGCCGAAGGAGTCGATGGCGTCGCGCTGGAGGCGGAGTCGGACGTGGGCGTAGACGGTGGCGGTGACGCCGATGTGGGCGTGTCCGAGGAGTTCCTTGATCACGACAAGTTCCTCGCCAAAAGCGACGCTCAGCCCAGCAGCGTCACCCCGGCCGGTACCGCGATGCCGAACCGCTCCTCCACCACCTGCCGTGCCTCGGTCTCCTCCGTCAGCGCCCGCTCCGTGGCCGTGCCGTCGGGGAGGGTTTCCGTCAGGAGGGGGCCGTCCAGGGAGAGATGGCGGCCGTCGGGCAGGGTTCGCTGGAGGTAGGGGCGGCGGGTGAACGGGGAGCGCGGATGGGTGGCGACGAACCAGTTGAACACCTCGAGATCCGGCGCGCTGAACGGCTCCTGGGTGAAGGCGTACTGGCCGGTCCACTCCCCGGTCCGCCGGTCCCGCGCCTGCAACTCCCACAGTTCCAGCGGCCCCTCGTGCGGCAGCGGCGCCAGCCGGTGCCGGCGTCCGGCGCCCTCGTACTCGGTCCCGGCCACCAGCGGCACCGGCAGCAGCAGCGCCCCGACCGCGCCGAAACCGACGTCCGCCAGGTACGGCCACGGCTCGCCCGCCACCTCGACCCGGAGCATCGCGTGCGTACGCGGCCGGCTCCCGGGCGGCCCCTCGGCGCCCAGCACCACCCGGCCGGCCAGCGGGCTCACCCGGAACCCGAGCGCCTCCAGCGCCAGCCGCAGCAGGGTGTTGTGCTCGTAGCAGTAGCCGCCGCGCCGCCCGCGCACCATCTTCGCCATCAGATCGGCGGGGTCCAGGGAGGGGGCCGAGCCCCGCACCGGGTCCAGGTTCTCGAAGGGCAGCGTCAGCGAATGCGCCAGGTGCACGCCCCGCAGGGCGGCCAGGTCGGCCCGCCGCTCGCCCTTGAAGCCGATCCGGTCCAGGTAGGCGTCGAGGTCGTACTGCTCTTTGTCGGACATACCCCCGAACCTACGCGAACCCGCCCTCGCCCTACGACCGCGGTACGGCCTCCACTCGCTCCACCCGCACCGCGCACGACTTGAACTCCGGCATCCGGGACGTGGGGTCCAGCGCCGGGTTGGTGAGGGTGTTGGCGCGGCCCTCGCCCGGCCAGTGGAAGGGCATGAAGACGGTGTCCGGGCGGATCGTGTCGGTGATCCGGGCCGGCGCCACGGCCCGGCCGCGCCGCGAGACCACGGCCAGCGGATCCCCCTCGGCCGCGCCCAGCCGGGCCGCGAGCCGGGGGTGCAGCTCCACGAACGGTCCCGGCGCCGCCGCGTTCAGCTCCGCCACGCGCCGGGTCTGCGCCCCCGACTGGTACTGGGACACCACCCGGCCGGTGGTCAGCAGCAGCGGGTACTCGGCGTCCGGCTCCTCGGCGGTCGCCCGGTGCGCCACGGCCACGAACCGGGCCCGCCCGTCCGGGGTGGCGAAACGGTCCAGGAAGAGGCGGGGGGTGCCGGGGTGGCGTACGGCGGCGGAGGCGTCGGAGGCCGCCGGACCCTGGGACACGGCGCCCGAGGCCGCGTCTCGGCCCTCGGCTCCGCTCGTCCCGGCCGGTTCCTCCGGGCAGGGCCAGAAGACGCCGTTCTCCTCGGCCAGGCGGCGGTAGGTGATGCCCGAGTAGTCCGCCGGGCCGCCCGCGCTGGCGCGGCGCAGCTCCCCGAAGACCTCCTCCGGGTCCGTCGGGAAGCCCTTCTCCACGCCGAGCCGGCCGGCCAGCTCGTGCAGGACGTACAGGTCGCTGTGGACGCCCGGCGGCGGGGCGACCGCCCGGCGGCGCAGCAGCACCCGGCCCTCCAGGCTGGTCGTCGTGCCCGTCTCCTCCGCCCACTGGGTCACCGGCAGCACCACGTCCGCCAGCTCCGCCGTCTCCGACAGCACGACGTCGGCCACGGCCAGGAAGTCCAGCGAGCGCAGCCGCTCCTCGACGTGGGCCGCGCGCGGGGCCGACACCACCGGGTTGGAGCCCATCAGCAGCAGCGCCCGTACGTCCGTGCCGAGCGCGTCGAGGAGTTCGTACGCGCTGCGCCCCGGGCCCGGCAGGCTGTCCGGGTCCACGCCCCACACCCCGGCCACGTGCCGTCGCGCCGCCGGGTCGTCCAGCTTGCGGTAGCCGGGCAACTGGTCGGCCTTCTGGCCGTGTTCGCGTCCGCCCTGTCCGTTGCCCTGCCCGGTCAGACAGCCGTACCCGGACAGCGGGCGCCCCGCCCGGCCGGTGGCCAGGCACAGGTTGATCCACGCGCCCACCGTGTCCGTGCCCTTGGACTGCTGTTCCGGTCCGCGCGCGGTGAGCACCATCGCCGCCTCGGGCTCGCAGAACATCCGTACGGCCTCGCGCAGCCGGGGCACCGGGACCCCGGTGATCCGCTCCACGTACTCCGGCCAGTGCGCCATCGCCGCGGCCCGGGCCTCCTCCCACCCCGTGGTCCGCTCCCGGATGTACGCCTCGTCCGTCCGCCCCTCGGCCACCACCAGGTGCAACAGGCCGAGGGCGAGGGCCAGGTCGGTGCCGGGGCGGGGCGCGAGGTGCAGGTCCGCCTGCTCCGCCGTCCTCGTCCGGCGCGGGTCGACGACGATCAGCGTGCCGCCGTTCTCCCGCAGCTCGGTGAAGAACCGCAGCGACGGCGGCATGGTCTCGGCCAGGTTGGAGCCGACGAGGATCACACACCCCGTCCTCGGGACGTCCTCCAGCGGGAACGGCAGCCCCCGGTCCAGCCCGAACGCCTTGGTGCCCGCCGCCGCGGCCGACGACATGCAGAACCGGCCGTTGTAGTCGATCTGCGAGGTGCCAAGCACCACCCGCGCGAACTTGCCGAGCGCGTACGCCTTCTCGTTGGTCAGCCCGCCCCCGCCGAACACGCCGAGCGAGTCCGGACCGTGGCGCTCCCGGGTCGCGGCCAGCCGGCCGGCGATCCGGTCCAGCGCCTCGGGCCAGTCCGCCTCCACCAGCCGGCCGCCCTCCCGTACCAGCGGGGTGGTCAGCCGTACGGCCGGGGACAGCACCTCGGCCGCCGTACGGCCCTTGCCGCACAGCGCGCCCCGGTTGACCGGGAAGTCCGCCCGTTCGGTGACCTCGACGCCCCCCTGGGGCAGGGGCGTGATGTTCATCCCGCACTGCAAGGCGCAGTACGGGCAGTGGGTGGGCGTCGGGGTCTTCTCCATGCCGCCCAGCGTGCGTCCGGCGTGTTACGGCCCCGGGTCGCGTCCGGTTACACCCCCGGCACGGCGACCTCCCCGCGCCGCCCGGCCCGCCGTGAGGGAGATGCCATGGCCCGGATGACCCGTCACCGCCCGGCCGCCAGCGCCCGCGTCACCCCCGGCTCCCGGGGCCCGAGGAACCGCGGGTCCGGCCGGAACACCGCGTCCAGCGCCGCCTTGCCCGCCGCGAACAGCTCACGCGTCCCGCCGTAGTACCAGGTCACGTCGTGCTCGGCGGCCACTGCGACGCCGTACGAGTCCACCCCCGCCGCCTCGCACAGCGCCACCGCCCGCCGGATGTGGAAGTCCTGGCTGATCAGCACCGCCCGGTCCACCCCGAAGATCCGCTTGGCCCGTACACAGCTGTCCCAGGTGTCGAAGCCCGCGTAGTCGCTGACGATCCGCCGGTCCGGCACGCCGTGTGCCGTGAGATAGGCGCGCATGGCGTCGGGCTCGTCGTAGTCCTCGCGGCTGTTGTCCCCGGTGACGAGGACGACCTCGATCCGCCCCGCCCGGTACAGCGTCACCGCCGCGTCCAGCCGGTGCGCGAGATACGGCGACGGCTTCCCTTGCCACAGCCCCGCCCCGAACACCACCGCGACCTCGGCGCGCGGCACGTCCGCCGTGGTCCGCAGCCGGTCCGCCGTGGACAGGCGCAGCCAGGTCGCCGGCAGCAGCGCCAGCACGCACCCGGCCATCAGGGCCCACAGCAGCCGCCGCTGCCCGGCCCGGGTACGCGGCCATCGCAGCCGCCGCGGTCCTGGCAGCCACCTCGGTCCTCGCAGCCCTCGCGGCCGGCGGATCCTCATACGATGCCCCCCTGATCGTCCCGACCGAGGAAGACGCCGCCCGCACCGGTCCGGTTCGCCTCACACCCCGCCGCCGGCCGGGGTGATGGTACGGAAAATGCCCGTGACGGCCCGGCAACGGGGGCGCAACCTGCGGGGGCCAGGATCCTGCCATGACGGCGTCGATTACCTCCCGCACCCGCACCCGGCCGGTCTCCGTGCCGGGCGGCCGCCGCCCGGCACCGCCCGCCCTGGTCCTGGTCGCCCACGGCAGCCGCGACCCGCGGGCGCTCGGCACCGTACGGGCCCTGATGGCGCGGGTCCGCGCGCTGCGTCCCGGCCTGCCGGTCCGGCTGGGCCACATCGAGCTGAACGAGCCCCTGCTGCCCGACACCCTCGCGACCCTCGGCGGCACGCGCGCCGTCCTCGTCCCGCTGCTCCTCGCCCGGGGCTACCACGTCAAGCAGGACATCCCGGAGCTGGCCGCCGCCGCGCCGGTACGCGCGAGCGTGGCCGCCCCGCTCGGACCGCACCCGCTGCTCGCCGAGGCCCTGCACGCCCGGCTCGTCGAGGCCGGCTGGCCGGCCGCCCTGGACGACACCGCCCGCCGTACGTCCGCGGTCGTCCTCGCGGCGGCGGGCTCCCGCGACCCGGACTCGGCCGCGGACACCCGCCGCACGGCCCGCCTCCTGGCCGGCCGCCTGGGCGTGCCGGTCGTCCCCGCCTACGCCTCGGCGGCGGCCCCGACGGTCCCGACGGCCCTGCGCGCCCTGGCGGCCAGGGGCCGGCACCGGGTGGCGGTCGCCTCGTGCTTCACGGCTCCGGGCCGCTTCGCGACGCAGTGCGCCTCCCAGGCACCATGGATCGCCTCGGCGCCGTTGGGCGCCCACGAGACGATGGCCCGCCTGGTCCTGCACCGTTATGAACAGAGCGTTTCACTACCGTGGTCGTCGGCTGCCTGAGCGGCCCGCTGCCGCCCCGCACCCGCCCCGCAGCCGGACCCGGCGGGCGATCAGGCTTACTGTCGACCCATGGAAGGCACCGCACTCTCCACCGCACAGGACACGGCGTACGACCCGGCGTCGGCCGAACGCTGGGCCCCCGAACCCGACAAACGCCCCGGCCGTACCGCCTTCCAGCGCGACCGCGCCCGCATCCTCCACTCCGCCGCCCTGCGCCGCCTGGCCGGCAAGACGCAGGTGGTGACCCCGGGAACCAGGAGCCAGGCGTGGGACGCGAGCCCGCGCACCCGGCTCACCCACTCCCTGGAATGCGCCCAGGTGGGCCGGGAGCTGGGCGCGGCCCTCGGCTGTGACCCGGACCTGGTGGAGGCGGCCTGTCTCGCCCACGACCTCGGTCATCCGCCCTTCGGGCACAACGGCGAGACCGCGCTGAACGAGTTCGCCGACGACTGCGGCGGTTTCGAGGGCAACGCCCAGTCCCTCAGGCTCCTCACCCGCATCGAGCCGAAACGGTTCACCGAGGACCGTTCCGTCGGCCTGAACCTGACCCGCGCCACCCTCGACGCCGCCACCAAGTACCCCTGGCCGCGCGGCGGGCACCCCACCGCGCCCACGTCGCCGAAGTTCGGCGTGTACGACGACGACCGCGACGTGTTCGACTGGGTCCGCGCCTCCGCCCCCGGCACCCGCACCTGCTTCGAGGCACAGGTCATGGACTGGTCGGACGACGTGGCCTACTCGGTGCACGACGTGGAGGACGGACTGCACGCCGGGCACATCGACCCCAACTGCCTGCACGCGGAGCCGGAACGGCGGGCGGTGTTCGAGGTGGCCGTCGGCCGCTACGTCCCCGCCGGCACCGACCCGGCCGAACTCTCCGCCGCGCTGGACCGCCTCCAGGACCAGGAGTGGTGGCCGCACGGCTACGACGGCACGGCCACCGCCCAGGCCCGGCTGAAGGACGCCACCAGCCAGCTCATCGGCCGGTTCTGCCTGGCCGCCGAGACCGCGACCCGGGCCGCGTACGGCACGGGCCGGCTCACCCGGTACGCCGCCCGGCTGGTCGTACCCCGCGAGACCCGGATGGAGTGCGCGGTGCTCAAGGCGGTCGCGGACCGGTATGTGATGCAGCGCGCCGAGCAGGAGCGGCTGCGCGCCGACCAGCGGGTGATCGTCGCCGAGCTGGCCGAGGCGCTGACCGCCCGCGCGCCCGACGGGCTGGATCCCCAGTTCCGCGCGCTGTTCGACGCGGCGGGTGACGACCGGGCGCGCAAGCGGGTGATCGTCGACCAGATCGCCTCCCTCACCGACGCCTCCGCGCTGTCGCTGCACGCGAGACTGACGGGACGCCGGTGAGCGGAAAGTGACCGTCCGTGGCCTGATCGGGTCACACCCTCTTCCCGCATCACGCTGCGTGCGGGAGGCTCGCACGTGGCGGCACCCTTACGAGGAGGCATCAAGTGGTCGACGCGGATCAGACATTCGTCATCGTCGGAGGCGGTCTCGCCGGTGCGAAGGCGGCCGAGACGCTCCGGGCGGAGGGTTTCAGCGGACGGGTGATACTGATCTGCGACGAACGCGACCACCCCTACGAGCGCCCGCCGCTGTCCAAGGGCTATCTGCTCGGCAAGGAGGAGCGCGAGAGCGTCTTCGTGCACGAGCCCGCCTGGTACGCGCGGCACGACGTCGAACTGCACCTCGGCCAGACCGTGGACCGCATCGACCGCACGGCGAAGACGGTCCGCTTCGGTGACGACGGCACCCTCGTCCGCTACGACAAGCTGCTGCTGGTCACCGGCGCCGAACCGCGCCGCCTGGACATCCCCGGCACCGGCCTGGCGGGCGTCCACCACCTGCGCCGTCTCGCGCACGCCGAGCGCCTCAAGGGCGTGCTCCAGCACCTCGGCCGGGACAACGGGCACCTGGTGATCGCGGGCGCCGGCTGGATCGGGCTGGAGGTCGCGGCGGCGGCCCGGGAGTACGGCGCCGAGGTCACGGTGATCGAACCGGAGCCCACCCCGCTGTACGGCGTCCCCGGGCCGGAGCTGGGCAACGTCTTCGCCCAGCTGCACCGCGAGCACGGCGTCCGCTTCCACTTCGGGGCCCGGCTCACCGAGATCGTCGGACAGGACGGCATGGTCCTCGCGGCCCGCACCGACGACGGCGAGGAGCACCCGGCGCACGACGTCCTCGCGGCGATCGGCGCGGCCCCCCGGGTGGCGCTCGCCGAGGCGGCCGGGCTGGAGATCGCCGACCGGGCGCACGGCGGCGGCATCCTGGTGGACGAGCGGCTGCGCACCTCCGACCCCGACATTTACGCGGCCGGCGACGTGGCGTCCTTCCCGCTCGGGCTGTTCGGCACCCGGCTGCGGGTGGAGCACTGGGCGAACGCCCTGAACGGCGGTCCGGCCGCCGCGCGGGCGATGCTCGGCCGGGACGTCACCTACGACCGGGTGCCGTACTTCTTCACCGACCAGTACGACCTGGGCATGGAGTACAGCGGGTGGGCGCCGCCCGGGACGTACGACGAGGTGGTGATCCGGGGCGACGCGGGCAAGCGGGAGTTCATCGCGTTCTGGGTGCGCGAGGGGCGCGTGCTGGCCGGGATGAACGTGAACGTGTGGGATGTCACAGAGCCGATCCAGAACCTCATCCGTTCCCGGGCCCAGGTGAACGTCGAGGCCCTGTCGGACCCGCACGTGCCGCTCGCCGGGCTGGTCCCGTGACTCCCGAAGGCACCGGGAGCCTCCCCTCGCCCCCGTAGAATTCATCCGTGGCAGGACGGATCAACGACGAGGACGTGAAGGCGGTACGGGACGCGGTCCCGATCGACGCCGTGGTCTCCGAGTACCTCCAGCTGCGCAACGCGGGCGGCGGCAACCTCAAGGGCCTGTGCCCGTTCCACGACGAGAAGTCGCCGTCCTTCCAGGTCAGCCCCAGCAAGGGACTCTTCCACTGCTTCGGCTGCCAGGAGGGCGGCGACACCATCACCTTCGTGATGAAGGTGGACCACCTCTCCTTCTCGGAGGCGGTGGAGCGGCTGGCCGCGCAGGCCGGCATCACGCTGCGGTACGAGGAGGGCGGGTACAACCCGGCCCACCAGCGTGGCGAGCGCATCCGCCTGGTCGAGGCGCACAAGATCGCCGCGCAGTGGTACGCCGAGCAGCTCGCCGGCAGCGCCGAGGCCGAGACCGGCCGGATCTTCCTCGCCGAGCGCGGCTTCGACCAGGCCGCCGCCGTGCACTTCGGGGTCGGCTACAGCCCGCAGGGCTGGGACCACCTCACCCGCTATCTGCGCGGCAAGGGCTTCACCGACAAGGAGCTGATCCTCTCCGGGCTGTCCCAGGAGGGCCGCCGGGGCCCCATCGACCGCTTCCGGGGCCGCCTGATGTGGCCGATCCGGGACATCGGCGGCGAGGTCGTCGGCTTCGGCGCCCGCAAGCTGTACGAGGCGGACAACGGGCCGAAGTACCTGAACACGCCCGAGACGGCGATCTACCGCAAGAGCCAGGTGCTGTACGGCATCGACCTGGCGAAGAAGGACATCGTCAAGACCAGCAGCGCGGTGGTGGTCGAGGGCTACACCGACGTCATGGCCTGCCACCTGGCCGGGGTGACGACGGCCATCGCGACCTGCGGCACGGCCTTCGGCGGGGAGCACATCAAGATCCTGCGGCGGCTGCTGATGGACAACCGCAGCGCGCGCGTGATCTTCACCTTCGACGGTGACGCGGCCGGGCAGAAGGCGGCGCTGCGGGCCTTCGAGGACGATCAGAAGTTCGCCGCCGAGACGTACATCGCGATCGCGCCCGACGGCATGGACCCCTGTGACCTGCGGCTGGCCAAGGGTGACGAGGCGGTGGCCGATCTGGTCGAACCGCGCACCCCGCTCTTCGAGTTCGCGCTCCGGCAGATCGTGAGCCGGTACGACCTGGACACCCCGGCCGGCCGGGCCGCCGCGCTGGACGAGGCCGCGCCGGTCGTCGCGAAGATCAAGAACAGCGGCGCGCAGCACGAGGTCGCCGTGGAGCTGGCCGGGATGCTGGGCATCCTCGACACCCAGTTCGTGGTCCGCCGGGTCGCCCAGCTGGCCCGCTGGGCACGCGAGGGCGGCAGGGGGCCGCAGCCCGCCGACCGGCGTCGCCCGGACGAGAGGCAGTGGGCCGAGACGCCGCGCCCGGCGACCTCCGGCCCGGCGCTGACCCTGCGCAACCCGGTCTACGCCGCCGAGCGGGAACTGCTCAAACTCGCCCTCCAGCGGCCCGAGCTGGTCTCCCCGGCGTTCGACGCGTACGGCGTGGACGAGTTCACGGCACCGCCGTACGCGGCCGTGCGGCTGGCCATCGCGGAGGCGGGCGGCGCGGAGTACGGCGTGCCCGACCCGCAGGAGTACCTGGTCCGGGTGCGCGAGGCCGCGCCGGACGACACGGTCCGCTCCATGGTCACGGAGCTGGCCGTCGAGCCGATCCTGCGCCGCACGGTGGACGAGACCTACGCCGGCACGGTCCTGGTCCAGATCCGCCGCCGCGCCGTCGAACGCCGCATCCGCGACATCCAGTCCCAGATGACCCGCCTCGCCACCGGCGGCGACCCCGCCCAACTGGCCGCCGTCCAGAACGAACTGTGGGTCCTCCAGCAGTACGACCAGTCCCTGAGGGAACGGGGCGCGGAGGCGCTCTGACGGAATCCTGCCGTCCACAGTTGCCAGGCGCACAGTCCGACGAGCCGCATAATCGGCCAGTCACCAGATGGATGCAAAAAGTCACCGCACGCCCCTCGTGGCGGTGTTGTGTCGTACCCCACACTGGGGGCGGTGCCCGAGCCTCGGAGCGCACGCTGCCGCTCGGCTTCGCAGCGATCATCCTGGAGGTCGCCCCCCGTGCAGACCCGGACCCTCGCCCAGACCGACAGCAGTACCAGCGCCACCCGCACCGGCGGGGACGAGCCGGACGCGGAGACCGGCGTCCTCGTGGCCGTACCCCCGCAGGGCCGGGCCGGCCTGGACCCGGGGCCGGCCGCCGAGGAGGAGGCGCCGCCGGACGCGGAGGGGCCGGACGAGTCGGACGAGCAGCCGGAGGCCGAGGTCGCGGTCGTCGCGCGGGCGGAGTCCGGCGGGCCCTCGGCCGACCTGTTCCGGCAGTACCTGCGCGAGATCGGCCGCATCCCGCTGCTCACCGCCGCCGAGGAGGTGGAACTCGCCCGCCGGGTCGAGGCCGGCCTCTTCGCGGAGGAGAAGCTGAGCACCACCCCCGACCTGGACAGCGAGCTGGCGCTCGACCTGGACCGCCTCGTCGTCATGGGCCGGATGGCCAAGCGCAGACTCATCGAGGCCAACCTGCGGCTGGTCGTCTCCGTCGCCAAGCGGTACGTAGGCCGCGGACTGACCATGCTCGACCTCGTCCAGGAGGGCAACCTCGGTCTGATCCGGGCCGTGGAGAAGTTCGACTACGCCCGCGGCTACAAGTTCTCCACCTACGCCACCTGGTGGATCCGCCAGGCCATGTCCCGGGCGCTGGCCGACCAGGCCCGCACCATACGCGTGCCGGTGCACGTGGTGGAGCTGATCAACCGGGTCGTCCGGGTGCAGCGGCGAATGCTCCAGGAACGCGGCTGCGAACCCACCGCGGAGGAGGTCGGCGCCCATCTCGACCTGACGCCCGAGCGGGTCCGCGAGGTGCTGCGCCTCGCCCAGGAGCCGGTGTCGCTGCACGCCCCGGTCGGCGAGGAGGACGAGGTCGCCCTCGGCGACCTCATCGAGGACGGCGACGCCGCGAGCCCGGTGGAGTCGGCCGCCTTCCTGCTGCTGCGTGAGCACCTGGACGCGGTGCTGTCCACCCTGGGGGAGCGCGAGCGGAAGGTCGTGCAGCTGCGCTACGGCCTGGCCGACGGGCGCCCGCGCACGCTGGAGGAGATCGGCCGGCTGTTCGGCGTGACCCGGGAGCGGATCCGCCAGATCGAGTCCAAGACCCTCGGCAAGCTCCGCGACCACGCCTTCGCGGAGCAGCTGAGGGGCTATCTGGACTGAAGGGGCCGCCGCCGGGCGACGGCCCCCCGCGCCTAGTCGACTTCGGCCACGGCCTGCGCGAACTGCGCCTCGTACAGCCGGGCGTACGCCCCGCCGGCCGCCAACAGCTCGGCGTGCGCGCCCTGTTCGACGATCGAGCCGTTCTCCATCACCAGGATGGTGTCCGCGTCCCGGATCGTCGACAGCCGGTGCGCGATCACGAACGACGTACGGCCCGACGCGAGTTTGGCCATCGCCTTCTGGATCAGCACCTCCGTGCGCGTGTCCACGGAGCTGGTCGCCTCGTCCAGCACCAGGATCACCGGGTCGGACAGGAACGCCCGCGCGATGGTGATCAGCTGCTTCTCACCGGCGCTGACGCCCGTGCCCTCGTCGTCGATCACGGTGTCGTAGCCGTCGGGGAGGGTACGGATGAACCGGTCCGCGTGGGCCGCCCGAGCCGCCTCCTCGATCTCCCCGCGCGTCACCTCGCGCGCGGCGCCGTACGCGATGTTCTCCGCGATGGTGCCGCCGAACAGCCAGGTGTCCTGGAGCACCATGCCGATGCCGGAACGCAGTTCGTCCCGGGTCATGCTCCGGATGTCCACCCCGTCCAGGGTGATCCGGCCGGCCGAGACGTCGTAGAACCGCATGAGCAGGTTGACCAGCGTGGTCTTGCCCGCGCCGGTCGGGCCGACGATCGCCACCGTGTGTCCCGGCTCCACCGTCAGCGACAGGTCCTCGATCAGTGGCTTCTCGGGGTCGTACCGGAACGACACGTGCTCCAGGCACACCCGCCCGCGCAGCTCGGCCGGCCGCTCGCCCGGCACCGGGTCCGCCTCCTGCTCCTCCGCGTCCAGCAGCTCGAAGATCCGCTCGGCGGAGGCCACGCCGGACTGCACCAGGTTCGCCATCGAGGCGACCTGCGTCAGCGGCATGGAGAACTGCCGTGAGTACTGTATGAACGCCTGCACGTCACCGATCGACAGGGCGCCGGAGGCGACCCGCAGCCCGCCGACGACCGCCACCAGCACATAGTTCAGGTTCGACACGAACATCATCAGCGGCTGCATGACACCGCTGTTGAACTGCGCCTTGAACCCGGCCTCGTACAGCGCCTCGTTCTGCTCGGCGAACTGCTCCGCCGACTCCTCCTGCCGCCCGAACACCTTCACCAGCGTGTGCCCGGTGTACATCTCCTCGATGTGCGCGTTGAGCTTGCCGGTGGACCGCCACTGCTGCACGAAGTGCGGCTGCGACCGCTTGCCGACCCGGGTGGCGACCACGAACGACAGCGGGACGGTGACGAGGGCCACCAGCGCCAGGATCCAGGACACCCAGAACATCATCACCAGCACGCCGACGATGGTCAGCACCGAGTTGATCAGCTGGCCCATCGACTGCTGGAGGGTCTGCCCGATGTTGTCGATGTCGTTCGTCGCCCGGGACAGCACCTCACCGCGCTGGCGCTTGTCGAAGTACGACAGCGGCAGCCGCGACAGCTTGGCCTGCACGTCCTCCCGCATCCGGTACATCGTGCGGTTCACGGCCCGGTTGACCAGCCGGGTCGCGACCGCCATCAGCAGGCCCGCGACGAGGAAGGTGCCGAGGGCGAGCAGCAGCACATGCCCCACGGCGGTGAAGTCGATGCCCTCGCCGGGGGTGAAGTCGGTGCTCTTCAGCATGTCCGCGACCCGGCCCTCGCCGCGCTCGCGCATGGAGTCGAGCACCTGCTCCTTGGTGGCGCCGTGCGGCATCTGCCGGCCGATGAGGCCGGCGAAGACCAGGTCGGTGGCGCGGCCGAGGATCTTCGGGCCGACCACGCTCAGGCCCACGCTGACGACCACGCACAGCAGCAGCGCGTAGATCGTCAGCCGCTCCGGCCGGAACCGGGCGACGAGCCGTCTGCCCGACCCCTTGAAGTCCATCGAGCGCTGGTCGGGGCCACCCCCGGCCATCATGCGTCCCATGGGCCCGGCCATCAGGCGGCCTCCGCTTCCGTCAGCTGGGAGAGCACGATCTCCCGGTAGGTCTCGTTGGATGCCATCAGCTCGGCGTGCCGGCCGGAGCCGACCACCCGGCCCTCGTCCAGCACGATGATCCGGTCCGCGTCCCGGATGGTCGACACCCGCTGGGCGACGATCACCACGGTGGCCTCGGCGGTCTCCCGGGCCAGCGCGGCGCGCAGGGCGGCGTCGGTGGCGTAGTCGAGCGCGGAGAAGGAGTCGTCGAAGAGGTAGATCTCCGGGCGCTGCACCAGTGTGCGGGCGATGGCGAGCCGTTGCCGCTGACCGCCGGAGACATTGGTGCCTCCTTGCGCGATCGGCGCGTCCAGGCCGCCCTCCAGCTTGGTCACGAAGTCCTTGGCCTGCGCCACCTCCAGCGCGTGCCACAGCTCCTCGTCGGTGGCGTCCGGATTGCCGTAGCGAAGGTTGCTGGCGACCGTGCCGGCGAACAGGTACGGCTTCTGCGGGACGAGCCCTACGGTCTTCGCGAGCAGCACCGGGTCGATCTCGCGCACGTCCACGCCGCCCACCAGCACCTCGCCGTCGGTGGCGTCGAACAGCCGGGGGACGAGCCCGAGCAGCGTCGACTTGCCGCTGCCGGTGGAGCCGATCACGGCCGTGGTCCGGCCGGGCCGGGCCACGAGGTCGATGGACTTCAGCACCGGCTCCTCGGCCCCCGGATAGCGGAAGCCCGCGCCCCGGAGCTCCAGGTGCCCGTGGGAGCGCAGCCCGGTGACGGGGGCCGCCGGCGGCACGACGCTGGACTCGGTGTCCAGCACCTCCTGGATGCGCTCGGCGCAGACCTCCGCGCGCGGCACCATCATGAACATGAAGGTGGCCATCATCACGGACATGACGATCTGCATCAGATAGGCGAGGAACGCGGTGAGGTCACCGATGGCCATCCCGCCGCTGTCGATGCGGTGCGCGCCGAACCACACCACCGCGATGGACGACAGGTTCACCACCGTCATCACGATCGGGAACATCAGGGCCAGCAGCCGGCCGGTGGCCAGCTGCATCTCGGTCAGCTCCGTGTTGGCCTTGCCGAACCGCTCCTGCTCGTAGGAGTCCCGGACGAAGGCGCGGATCACCCGGTTGCCGCTGATCTGCTCGCGCAGCACCCGGTTGACCGTGTCCAGCCGGTCCTGCATCGACCGGAACAGCGGGCGCAGCCGGCGCACGATCAGGGTCACACTGACCCCGAGCACCGGCACGACCGCGATCAGCACGGTGGACAGCGGCACGTCCAGGCCGAGCGCCAGCACGATGCCGCCCACGCACATGATGGGCGCCGACACCATCAGGGTGAACGTCATCAGGACCAGCATCTGGACCTGCTGGACGTCGTTCGTCGTACGGGTGATGAGGGAGGGCGCCCCGAAGTGACCCACCTCACGCGCGGAGAAGGACTGCACCCGGTCGAAGACGGCACCGCGCACGTCCCGGCCGAGCGCGGAGGCGGTCCGGGCGCCGTAGTACACGGCCCCGATGTTGCACACGACCTGCGCCAGCGAGATGCCGATCATCAGGGCGCCGAAGGACAGGATGTAGTCCGTGTCGCCCTTCACGACACCGTTGTCGATGATGTCGGCGTTCAGGGTGGGCAGGTAGAGGGTCGCGCAGGTCTGGAGGAACTGGAACACCACCAGGAGGGCGATGGGTTTCTTGTAGGGCCTGAGATAGGTCCGTAGAAGTCGTATGAGCACGCTACGTCTCTCGGAGTCGGCGACAGGGGCTGGTCGGTTGCCCTTGGCCCCTATCGTCGGACACTCCACCCGCGTTACCTCAACCGATTAACCCGAAGGTTTCTCCTCTACCGGCCGGGGGTTTCGGGGAGTTGACGCCTACTGTGCTCCCTTACGGGCGGAATGCCCCCGGATGGGTCTGCTCCCGCACCGCGGTGAACTGCTGCCGCACCGCCTGACCCACGGCCAGTTCCTCGCCCGGCTCCAGCACCTGCGCCGCCGCGCCCTGCCAGGCCGGCGGGGTGCGCGGATCGAGGGCGCCCTGCGACACCCCGAGCGCCCAGGCCGCCTGCCGGGCCGCGCCGATCGCCGCGTAGTCCGCCGGCTGCGGTACGACGACCTGCGCGCCGAACAGCGACGGCGCCGAGGCCTGCACGGCGGGCAGCTCGGCGGCCGCGCCCAGCAGGAAGATCCGGCGCACCTCCACGCCCCGCCCGCGCAGCACGTCCAGCGCGTCCGCCAGCCCGCACAGCATGCCCTCGAAGGCGGCCCGCGCCAGGTGCTCGGGCTTCATCGACTCGCGCCGCAGCCCCGCGAGGGTGCCCGCGGTGTGCGGCAGGTTCGGCGTCCGCTCGCCCTCCAGGTACGGCAGCAGCACCAGCCCGTGCGCCCCCGGAGTGGACTTCATCGCCAGGTCCGACAGGCTCTCCAGGTCCGGCAGGCCGAGCAGCTCGGCGGTGCCGCGCAGGGCCCGTACGGCGTTCAGGGTGGTGACCACCGGCAGGTACATGCCGGTGGCGTCGGCGAGCGAAGTGATCATCCCGGACTGGTCGGCGAGCGCCTCCGGGTGCACGGCCATCACCGAACCGGAGGCCCCGAGCGACACCACCACGTCCCCGAGGCCCAGGCCCAGCCCGAACGCGGCGGCCATGGTCTCCCCGGTCCCGGCCGAGATCAGCAGCCCCTCCGGGGTGGTGCCGGCCGCCTCCGAGGGGCCGATCACCTCCGGCAGCACCGCCTGGTGGCCGAGCGCCAGCTCGACCAGGTCGGGGCGCCAGGCGCCGGTGGCCGCCGACCAGTACCCGGTGCCGGAGGCTCCGCCGCGGTCGGTGGTGCGCCGCAGGGGCCGGCCGAGCAGCTGCCAGACCAGCCAGTCGTGGGCCTGGAGCAGGACGGCGGTGCGCTGGGCGTTCTCCGGCTCGTTCTTCGCCAGCCAGCGCAGCTTGGTGACCGGCTGGGCGGCCTGCGGCACACAGCCGACCGCCTGCGCCCAGGCCTCCCGGCCGCCGAGCGCGTCCACCAGGTCGGCGGCGGCGACCTGTGCGCGCTTGTCACCGCCGACCAGGGCCGGGCGGACGGTGTTGCCCTGGGCGTCCAGCGGGACCAGGGCGTTCTGCTGGGCCGAGACCCCGATGGCCTGCACCCCCTCCAGCAGACCGCCGCCGGCCGCCTCACCGAGGGAGAGCAGCCAGGCCTGCGGGTCGATGTCGCTGGGCCGGCCCTCCACCGGGTGCGGGGCGTACCCCTGTCGTAGTACGGCACCGGTGTCCGTGTCGCAGACCACGATGCGTGTGAACTCCGGTGAGCTGTCCAAGCCGGCGACTATCCCCATGCGGACGATTTTGCCGTACCGCCGCGCCCGGCTCGGCCGAGGGCACCCCGGGGGAGGGGGCGCCCGCCGCGGCGCGGGCGCGGGCCGGGGCTCAGGTGGTGCTGGTGCCCCAGTCGTCCTCGCGGGTGCCGTGGCCGTTGCGCTCCCGGAGCGAGCGGACCCGGTGGGCCACCGACTCGGGGATGCGGTCGCCGACCGTGTGGAAGGCCTTGCCCGCGTAGACGCGCCCCTGCTGGGCGGCGGTCTCGGCGGTGTTGCGGACCGCGGGGTTCTGCGCGATCTGCCGGGCCGACTTCTTCAGCTGTTCGTAGCGCTCGCGTCCGGCCTTCGTGCCGAGTACGTAACCGAGGGCCAGTCCGGCGAGGAACGTGAGCCGGTAGCGCATGGCTGCCACCCTTCCCGTGCGTAGGTATCTGGTGCGGCGCTGGCGCCGAGGGTACCGATTGGCGGAGCACCCCCCTGCTTGCGCTAATGTATGTGTCGCAGCGAGCGGCCGCCCCCTGGCGAATACCCAGGAAGGTACGTTCGATGCAATCGAGGCGATCCTCCGTAGCTCAATTGGCAGAGCAGCCGGCTGTTAACCGGCAGGTTACTGGTTCGAGTCCAGTCGGGGGAGCTTCGGTCCTCCGTAGCTCAATTGGCAGAGCAGCCGGCTGTTAACCGGCAGGTTACTGGTTCGAGTCCAGTCGGGGGAGCGCTGAACGAGGACCCCTCAGGGGTCCTTTTTCATGTCCCCGGGAACCGTCGCGCCCGCGGCGGTGTCCTCGAGGTCATGAGCAGCAGCGTGGAAGCCGACCAGCCGAGGCAGCAGATCGTATGAGCGGCTATGCTGCGGCAGACGGCGCGCACACTTGTACGCGACACGCCGCTATGGGGCGGTAGCTCAGCCGGTTAGAGCAGCGGACTCATAATCCGTCGGCCGTGGGTTCGAGTCCCACCCGCCCCACTCAGCAGGACAGGCGCAGAAACGATGCGACCTGCGGCAACGAAAGAACGACGGCCACCACGCCGAAGCGACGACCGCCGTTCACCCTCCGGGACCAAGCCCTGAGTGACCACGGACACGATGTCCGGCCGACAGCGCTTCCTCACCGACGGCATCCGCAGATGGCGGAACAAGCAGCTCCGCTCCGCCGTACGGCATGCCCCGCAGCAGACCGGTGTCTCCACGGGGGCGTGCAGGGTGTCGTCGGTCAGCTTGTTGATGTGGCCTCCCAGTAGGGACCGGCTGAGATCATCGGGCTCCCCCGGCCCGCCCTCCGCGATTGAATACCGGTGTGGCACGCAAAGCGGTGGGGTTCGGTGAGGACGAGCTGCGGGCGCTGGCCGGGGCCCGGTCCTTCGAGCGGGGGCTCGGGTATCTGGACGCGGTGAGAGGGCTGGAGGTGGGGGACGGCTCGGTCACCGCCGTGGTGGAGGGTACGGACGTCTACGAGGTGGAGTTCGTCCTCGGTGGCGGCGAGGGGGTCTCGGGGTGGTGCGACTGTCCGTACGGGCAGGAGGGCAACTTCTGCAAGCACTGTGTGGCGGTCGGGCTGACCGTGTTGCGGCGGGCGGAGACGGCCCCCCGGCAGCGGGCCGCGGCACGGGCGCGGGCTTCCGGCTTGGGGGCGTGGCTTTCGGCGCTGTCGCGTGACGAGCTGCTGGCGCTCGTGCGTGAGCAGCTCGCCGGGGACCGGGAGCTGCGCCGGCGTCTGGAGCTGCGGGCGGCCACCGCTCGCTCCGACCTCGGTATGGTCCGGGACCGGATCATCGCCCTGATCGATCCCCGGCCGTTCGCCCGGTACGGGGCCGTCGAGTACGCGGATGCCCCCGGGTACGCGCGTCAAGTCGCCGAAGCGGCGGGCGCCCTGCGTGCCCTGACCGCCGCAGGGCATGCGGAGCGGGCGGTCGGCCTGGCCGAGGAGGCGCTCCGGACGCTGGGGGAGGCGTACGGGGAGATCGACGACTCCGACGGTGTGGTCGGGCAGGCCGCCGCCGCGGTGGCCGAGGCACATCTGGAGGCATGCCGGGTGGCACGTCCCGATCCGGCACGGCTGGCCGGGTGGCTGGTCGGCGCGGTGCTGGACGACGGCAGCGACGTGCCGGACATCGATCCCCTCGACTACGCCGACGTCCTCGGGCCGGCCGGACTGGCCCGCACGCGGCAACTGGCCGCCGAGGCGCTGGCGCGCAGGCCGTCCGGCTGGGCGGAGCGGGATCTGATGGAGCGCCTGGTCGAGGCGGAGGGCGACGTCGACGCGCTGGTCGCACTGCAGGCGCGGGACCTCGACCCGTCCGGTGCCACCCATCTGCGCATCGCCGGGGAACTGGAGTCGGCAGGCCGCGCGGACGAGGCGCTCGCCTGGGCGGAGCGCGGACTGCGGGACTGCGCCGCCGAGGCGGACATCGACGGTCGGCTTGTCGACTACATGTGCTCCCGGTACGCGGACGCGGGGCGGGCGGCCGACGTGGTGGCGGTGCGGCGGGACCGGTTCCGGGTCGAGCGGTCGTTGGCCGCCTACCGGCAGCTGCGCTCCGCCGCCCGAGCGGCGGACTGCTGGGCGGCCGAGCGCGCGGCGGCGCTGGCCGCCCTGGACGAGGACGCCCGTCGTGACCACGGCCGGTACGGCGGGCCCGTGCTGATCGACGCGCTGCTCGACGACGGTGACCTGGACGCCGCCTGGCGCGAGGCGGCCGGCCGCGCGGACGACCGGCAGTGGGAGCGACTGGCCGGCCTGTCGCGCGAGACACGTCCGGCCGAGGCCCTCGGCGTGTACCTGCGGCTGGTCGAGCGGTCGAAGGAGCCGACCGGGGAGCGCGCCTACGAGCACCTCGCACGGCTGCTGACGGGTGCCCGTGACTGCCACCGCGCGCTGGGGACCGAGGCCGCGTTCACCGGGTATCTCGCCGGTCTGCGCACGGAGCTGAGGCGCCGGCGGAAGCTGATGAGCGTCCTCGACCGGCACGGGTTGTGAGGACGGGCGTGCCCGACGCCCGCTACCGCGACGTACGTAGAGACGCATGGCCGCGCCTGCGTGAGGGCAGTTCCGGCCGGAACTGCCCTCACGGGGGTCTCATCGGGGAGAATGCGAGGACGATGACGTCACACCCTGCCGAAGCGGACCGCGGCGGCCCTGCCGGGGCCACCGGGTGCGCGGAGCCCCGCACGGAGACCTCGTACGGCCCCTTCGCCCATCTCACCGCGCCCAACGCCGCCCTCTACCGCCAGGTGATGCGCGTGTTCCTGACGGCCAAGGAGCGGTTCGCGGTGCATCTGCGGCCCGAGGACGTGCACGCCGCGCTGCCGCCGGAGCACCGGCCCGCCGGCCCGGACGCCGTCGTCAAGGCGCTGGACAGCCTCGTCGGCTGGGGCAACCTGCGGGCGGACCCGGACACCTCCCGGGTCACCGCGGTCGAGGACTTCTACCGCAGACGCTTCATCTACCAGCTCACCCAGGCCGGCGAAGCCGCCGAGCAGGCGCTGTCCGTGTACGACGAGGCGCTGGGGCGGCGCGGAGCGCTCCAGGCGGTGGCGCTGCACGACATCGTCACGCACCTGCGCGCGCTGCTCGTGCTCGCCGCCGAGGAGGAACCGGACGCGGCCAAGGCCCACCTGGCGCTGTCCGCGCTGACGCACCGGTTCGAGGCGCTGGCCGAGAACGCGCGGGCGTTCATGGGATCGTTGCAGCGCACCATCGACCTGCACGGTGTCGAGGTCGAGGTCTTCCTCGCCTACAAGGACCGGCTGATCCAGTACCTGGAACGGTTCATCCAGGACCTGATCACCCTCGGCGGGCGGATCGCCCTGCTCATCGGGGAACTGGAGGACGAGGGCCGGGTACACGTGCTGCTGCGGCTGGCCGCCGCGCGGGAGGCGGCCGACGCCGCTCCGGACGAGGCCGACACCGCCCAGACGCAGGCCCACGAGCGGTGGGCGGGGCGCTGGTCGGGGCTCGCCGCCTGGTTCGTGTCGGCGGACGGCCGCGAGTCCCAGGCCCGCCTGCTGCGCGGACGCGCACTCGGTGCGATACCCCAGCTCCTGGCGGTCGTACGGCAGTTGAACGAGCGGCGGGCCGGGCGCTCGGACCGGTCGGCGGACTTCCGCGCCCTGGCCCGCTGGTTCGCCGAAGCCCCGGACGACGGGGCGCGGCACCGGCTGTGGCGGGCCGCCTTCGGCCTGTACCCCGCCCGCCATCTCACCGTCGACGCCGACACCCTCGCCGCACGCGCGGCGCGGCCGGTGAGTCCCGCCACGCCCTGGGCCGAGGCCGAACCGCTGCGGATCAGTCCGCAACTGCGCCGTACCGGCAGCTACGAGCGGCGCGGCAAGCCCCGCAAGGTGCAGGACCGGTCCGAGCAGCGGCGGCTGCTGGCCGAGCTCGCCACGAAGCAGGCGGAGGAGATCGCCGCCGCCCGCGCCCGGCTGGCGACGGACGGCCCCACCCGGCTGTCCGCACTCGGTGAGCTGGACCCGACGGCGTTCGGCCTGTTCCTGCGGCTGCTCGGCGACGCCCTGGCCACCTGGCGGCCGGGCACCACCACGACCGTGGCGACCAGCAACGACGGCACGATGGAGATTCGCCTCACCGCCCTGGCCGACGGCACGACGGCCGAGATCCGCACCCCGGTCGGGGTGTTCCGCGGGCCCGACCACACCGTCGCGATCACCGACCTCACGGCCGGCGTCCTCACCGGAGAGCCGCGATGACCGCGTCCCTGGGCGAGGTCCTGGACGACCGGCGCACCGCCGAGTTCCACAAGGCGGCCCGCGCCCTGCTGAAGGAACCGCTGCTGCTCGCCCGCGGCCCCGGCGCCGACGCCTACCGCCTGGTGCGCCGGTACGCCGCCGAGCTGCGCGACTGGTTCGACCGCAACACCGGCTGGTCGCTGCGGGTGGACACGGAGTCCGCCAGGCTGCGCAAGACGCCCGGCACCCTGGCCGACGCGACCCACCCGGCGCGCGAGGCGTCACGCGCCGGGGTGCCGTTCACCCGTCGCCGCTATGTCCTGCTGTGTCTGGCGCTGGCCGCGCTGGAACGAGGGGAGGCGCAGATCGCGCTCGGCCGCCTCGCCGAACAGGTGGTGCTGGACGCAGCCGCCCCGGAACTGGCCGACGCGGGCGTGGAGTTCACCCTGGAACGGCGCGAGGAACGCCTGGACCTCGCCGCCGTGGTGCGGCTGCTGCTGCGGTACGGGGTGCTGCGCAGGGTGGCCGGGGACGAGGACGCCTACGTCAGCGGGGCGGGCGATGTGCTCTACGACGTGGAGCGCCGCGTCCTGGCCGGGCTGCTGGCCGCCCGCCACGGGCCGTCGTTGATCGACGCGGGCGGATTCGAGGAGCGGCTGTCCGCGCTCACCGCGGAGAGTGCCCTGGACAGCGACGAGCTGCGCTTCCGCGCGATCCGCCAGAAGCTGACCCGCCGCCTCCTCGACGACCCGGTGCTCTACTACGACGAGCTGACCGACGAGGAACTGGTCTACCTGACCCGCCAGCGCGCCTTCCTCACCGCCCGCGTCGGAGAACTGACCGGCCTGGTGCCCGAGGTGCGGGCCGAGGGCATCGCCATGGTCGACCCCCACGACGACCTCACCGACGTACGGATGCCCGAACAGGGCACCCACGGGCATGTCACCCTGCTGCTCGCCGAGCACCTCGCCGGGGCGGACGGCGAGGTCGGCCGGGACGAACTGGAGTCCCGGGTACGGGAACTGGCCGCCGTCCACGGCGCGTTCTGGTCCAAGAGCGCCAAGCAGCCCGGTGTGGAGGGCGAACTGGTCGAGCAGGCACTGGCCAAGCTGACCGCGCTCGGCCTGGTGCGGCGTACGCCCACCGGCGTGGCCCCGCTGCCCGCACTCGCCCGGTACGCGGTCGGCGAGACCGTCGTCGTCGAATCCCCGAGCAGCCCCCGGCGAAAGGCACAGCAACCGTGACGGCCCTGCCCCACCCCGCGCCCGGCCGGTGGCGGCCGCTGCGCCTCGGCCTGGTCGACCTCTTCTACTACGACACCGAGGAGTTCTGGTTCCGCGACGGCCGCCTGCTGCTGCGCGGCAACAACGGCACCGGCAAGTCCAAGGTGCTGGCCCTCACGCTCCCGTTCCTGCTGGACGGCGATCTGTCGGCGCGCCGCGTGGAGCCCGATGCCGACCCGGGCAAACGCATGGAGTGGAACCTGCTCCTGGGCGGGGAGCACCCGCACCCCGAGCGGCTCGGCTACACCTGGATCGAGTTCGGCCGCGTCGACACCGAGACCGGACAGCGCCACTTCCGGACCCTCGCCTGCGGGCTGAAGGCCGTCGCGGGACGCGGCATCGCACGCCACTGGTACGCGGTCACCGACCAGCGGATCGGCGAGGACCTGAGCCTGCTCGACGCGACCGGCACCGCCCTGTCGCGCGACCGGCTCGCGGAGGCCGTCGCCGGGCACGGCATGGTGTACGACACGGCCACCGCGTACCGTCGCGCCGTCGACGAGGCGCTGTTCGGCCTCGGCGAGCGCCGCTACGCCGCCCTGGTCGACCTGCTCATCCAGCTGCGCCAGCCGCAGCTGTCGAAGCGGCCCAACGAGGCGGCCCTGTCCCGCGCGCTGACCGAGGCGCTGCCGCCGATGGACCAGGCGGTGATCGCCGACGTGGCCGAGGCGTTCCGCTCCCTGGACGAGGAGAAGGAGGAGCTGCGGGCGGCGAGCGAGGCCGAGCGGGCGGCCTCTGCCTTCCTGGACCACTACCGGCGCTACGCCCGCGTCGCCGCCCGCCGCCGTGCCCGGCTGCCCCGCAGCGAACACGCCCGCTACGAGCAGCTGCACCGCGACCTGGCCAAGGCCCGGACCGACCGGGAACAGGCCGAGGCGGACCGGGAGGACGCGGCCGGGCGGCTCGCGGAGCTGGAGGAGGCCGCCACCCGGCTGCGGGCACAGCAGGCCGCGTTGCGCGAGGGCCCCGAGATGCGCAGCGCCCGGGAGCTGGAGCAGGCGGCGGCCGAGGCGCGCCGTACCACCGAGGAGCTGAAACGGGCCGAGGCCGACCGGCGGGACGCGGCCCAGGCGCACACCCGGGCCCTTGGCCGCCTCGGCACGGCCGAACGACGCCTCGCGCAGGCCGGGGAACGGATCGCCGGCCTGGCCGAGCGGGCCCGGGAGACCGCCGCCGCGGCCCGCCTCGACGACGTACCGCGCACCGACGGCGCACCGGAGGCCGAACTGCGCCGCGCGGCCGAGGAGACGGTGGCCCGCAGGCGCCGTACCGTCGACCATGTGGAGGAGCTTGCGGCCCGTGCCGAGCGGGCCGCCGCCGCGCGGCGGGCCGCGGCCCGCCGGCTGGACGACGCCGAGACCGAGGCCGGCCACACCGCACGGCGGCAGGCCGAGGAGGAGCGGAACGCCGAGGCGGCGGGCGCGGACCTCGTCGCCGGCGTCCGCGCCCACCTGGACGGCTGCGGGGAACTCGCGGTCGCCGACCGCGCCGGGCTGCTGGACACCCTCCAGGACTGGGTGACGCACTGTCAGGGTGCCTTTCCGGCACGGGAGGAGGCGGGCCGGGCGCACCTCGCGCGGGCGGCGGAGCTGGCCGACCGGGCCGCGCTCCTCGGGCAGGAACGAGCCGCCCTGAAGGCCCGGCGCGGCGAGGCCGAGCGGGAGCTGGCCGAGCTGGAGGCGGGCGGCCGGCGCGGGCCGGCCGCGCCGCGGACCCGTACCCCCGGCCTGCGCGAGCGGGTCCCGGGCGCACCCCTGTGGCGGCTGGTCGACTTCCACGAAGAGGTCACGGCGGAGGAAAGGGCGGGGCTGGAGGCCGCCCTGGAGGCGTCCGGGCTCCTGGACGCCTGGGTGTGCCCGGACGGCACCGTCCTGCGCGGCGACGGGCACGACGTGCTGCTCGCACCGGCCGGCCCGGTGACCGGCGGCACGCTCACCGACGTGCTCCGCCCGGCCGTGGACCACGGTGACCGGCAGGCCGCGGCGGTGGGCGACCGGACCGTCGCCCGGGTGCTGGCCGGGGTGGGGCTCGGGCCGGGCCGGGGGCCCGCCCGCTCATGGGGGTCCCCCCGCGCGAGCGCAGCCGAGCGTGGGGGAGAAGCCGGGAGTGGGGGAGACACCTGGGTGGGCGTCGACGGCCGCTTCCGCGTCGGCGCGCTGACCGGCAGCTGGTCGAAGCCGGCGGCCGAGTACGTGGGCGAGGGCGCCCGCGAGGAGGCCCGCCGCGCCCGGATCGCCGCCCTGCGTACCGAACTCGCCGCCTGCGCCGAGGACATGGCCCGCCTCGACACCGAACGCGCCGCGGTGGCCCGCCGCCGCGGCACCCTCGACGCCGAACTGGCCGGCGTCCCCGACGACGCCACCCTGCGCCGCGCGCACGCCCTCGCCGCCGCGGCCGCCGACGCCGCGCACCGGGCCCGCTCCCGCCGCGACGAACGCGCCGCCGACCTCGCCGAGGCGTACCGCCAGGAGGCCGGGGCCACCACCGAACTCACCGACACCGCCGCCGCGGTGAACCTGCCCACGGACCGCGCGGACCTCACCGCCGTCCGCCAGGCCCTGGCCGACCACACCGCCGTCCTCGCCGGTCTGTGGCCCGTACTGCGCGAGCGCGCCGACGCGGCATCGGCCCTCGCCGAGGAGCGCGCGGAAGCCGGGCGGGCCGGGGAAAGGGCGGCGGAGCTGGCCCTGCGCGCCGAGGAGGCGGCTCGCGGCGCGGCAGCCGCCGACGAACGCCACACCACTTTGCGTTCCACCGTCGGCGCCGCCGTGGCGGAGCTCGAGCGGCGCCTCGCCGACACCGCCGCCGCACTCGCCACGTGTGAGCGCGAGCAGCGCCGGGCCCGCGAGGACGTGACGGCCGCCGACCGGCGCGCCCACCTGGCACTCGGGCACATCGAACGCCTGGAGGTGGTGGTCCGCGAGGCCACCGCGGCCCGCGCCGACGCCATCGCCGCGCTCCAGCGGTTCACGGCCACCGGGCTGCTCACCGTCGCCCTGCCCCGAGCGGCCGTGCCCGACGTGGACGCCGGGCCCTGGGCCGCCACCCCGGCCATCGCCCTCGCCCGCGCGATCGAGAACGACCTGTCCGGCACGGACGACTCCGACGGAGCCTGGGAGCGCGTGCAGAAGCGACTCAGCGAGGAGTACAAGAAGCTCCAGGACGCCCTCTCCCGGGGCGGCCACAACGCCTCCGCCCGGATGACGGAGGACGGCATGGTCGTCGAGATCGTCTACCAGGGCCGGACCCGGGCCGTCCCCGACCTCGCGGAGGCCCTCGCCACGGAGGTCGCCGAGCTGACCCGCATCCTGTCCGCGCACGAGCGGGAGATCCTCGAGACCCACCTGCTGACCGAAGTCGCCGACACCCTCCAGGAACTGATCGGCGCCGCGGAGCGCCAGGTGCGGGCCATGAACACCGAACTGGAGGAACGGCCCACCTCCACCGGTATGCGACTGCGGCTCGTCTGGCGTCCCTCCCGCAAGGCCCCGGCGGGTCTGACACAGGCCCGTGAGCGGCTGCGCCAGTCCGCGGACGCCTGGACGGCCGAGGACCGGGCCGCGGTCGGCGAGTTCCTCCAGGCGGAGATCGCCCGACGGCAGGCCGACGACACCGCGGGCAGCTGGCTGGAGGTACTGACCGCGGCCCTCGACTACCGGGCCTGGCACGAGTTCGGCATCGAACGCCATCAGCACGGCAAGTGGCTGCCCGCCACCGGGCCCGCCTCGGGCGGCGAGCGCGTCCTGGCCGTGAGCGTGCCGCTGTTCGCCGCGGCCTCCTCCCACTACGCCACCGCCGCCCCCCACGCCCCCCGGCTGGTCACCCTGGACGAGGCATTCGCCGGGGTCGACGACGACTCCCGCGCCAAGTGCCTGGGCCTGCTGCACGCCTTCGACCTGGACGTGGTGATGACCTCCGAACGCGAATGGGCCTGCTATCCGCAGGTCCCCGGCATCGCCATCGCCCAGCTCTCCCGGGTCGACGAGATCGCGGCGGTCCTGGTGACCCGCTGGGAATGGGACGGCGCCGCACGGACCAGGGGCGGCGAACCGGCCCGCCCGATGGGCGGCATCCCCGCGCAGACCGGCCGGCCGACGGCGCCGGACCCGGCCGGCGCACAGGACGCCCTGTGGACGTGAGCGGGGGGGACACGCGCGAGGGAGGGCACGAGAGCGGACCTGCCGGCACCCGCCGGCAGCCCGCGGCACCCGTCGACCGCGACCGCCTGACCCGGCTGCTCGGCGACCCCGGCCTCGCCTGGCTGGTCGACCGGGTACGCCGCCGTATGGCACGGGAGGAGTCCCTCACCGGCCCGGTCACCCTGCGGGAGCCCACCGCCGGGCAGCGGGCCGCCGTCGAACGGCTGCTGGGCCGCGCCCCCGGCGCCGGACGCGCGCTGAGCGTCCGGCTCGACGCCGTGGACGCCGTCCTGCGCCGCTCCGGCGTCAGCCCCGACGGCCTGGCCGCCGCCGTCACCGCCCTCACCGGGCCCGTCCCCCCGCTGGCCGACGTACGCGAGCGGGAGGAGCGCGCCTGGCGGGACGCGTACGCCCCCCTCGACGAGCTCGTCCGCACCCGCAGGCCCGAACTGGCCGACTGGGCCGGGCGGCTGCGTGCGGACGGCCTGGTACGCCGGCTCGCCAGGACCCCCGGGTCGGCGAGGAGCCTGCTGGACGGCACGGCCGAGGCCCTGAGCCGGCTGCCGGCCGATCCCGCCGTGTCCCTGCCCGCCTTCGCCGCGGGCACCTTCGGCAACGCCCACGCCCTCGACGACGGCACCCCGCTCGCCACCCTCGTCCTGTCCGGCGCCCGTGCCCTGACCGGCTTCCCGGACGGCGGCGGGGCCGAGTGGCGCCGCGAGGCGTGGGCCGCGGCGGGGCTCCTCAAGGACGCCCTTTCCTCCACCGTCCTCACCCTGGGCCTGCGCGGCACCCCCGCCCTCGACTGGTCGGCCGACGAGGGCGAACCCGCGGCCCTGACCCTGCGGCAGCTCACCCGGCATCCGCCGCGCACGGCACCCGCCGTCGTCCACGTGTGCGAGAACCCGGCCGTCCTGGCCACCGCGGCCGACACCCTGGGCGCCGCCTGCCCGCCGCTGGTCTGCCTCCAGGGCCAGCCCTCGGCCGCCGCCCTCACCCTGCTGCGGCACCTGCACGCACACGGCACCACCCTGCGCTACCACGGCGACTTCGACTGGGGCGGCCTGCGCATCGCCTCCGCCCTGCTGCGCCGGGTCCCCTGGCGGCCCTGGCGCTACACGGCCGCCGACTACCGCGCCGCGGTCGCCGCCACCCCGTTGGCCTCGCCCCTGGCCGGCACACCGGCCACCGCCGTGTGGGACCCGGACCTGCCCGCCGCCCTCACCGAACTCGGCGCGCGCATCGAGGAGGAGATGGTGCTCGACGACCTGCTGGCCGACCTCGGTGGTCGTTGAGCGGGGGCGGTACCGGTGGCCGTCCGCGGGGTTCAGCCCTTCTCGGCCCAGAAGGCCCCGCCGCTGCGGGTCTGGCCCACGCAGTTGTTGCGGGAGGTGTTGACCCAGGTGCCGCCGACGTTCACTTCCCCGTAGATCTTCTCGCCCGGCTTCATGGGCACGTCTCCCCTCAGCCTGAGCCGCATTTGCACATGGAGGGACGTGCGGGGCTTCAGCGTGTCCGGGGCGGGGACGGGGGCGCGGGAGCCGCGGAGCGTCTTCCAGAGGTGCAGGGAGGTGTCCCAGTACTGCAGATCGATGTACCGCCCCAGGTAGGCGTGGTCCATGTCGTCGTCGATATTGAGCGCCCAGGCGGTGAGCTTGAACGACTCGACCTCCATCGACGAGGCGTTGGTGAGCGTGGTGGTGAAGAGCGTCCAGCGAGTACTTGGAGTCAGCTTGTCGGGTATGCCGAACGCGCGGGTCACGAAGGTGTTCTCGTGATACTTCCCCTGGCTGACTTCGGTGCATGTCGGGACCGGGGCGTCGGCCGCCTGGGAGACGGGGGCGGCTGCCATCGCCACGGGGAGCAGGGCGGCCGTCGCGGCCGAGAGGGACAGGGCACGGCGCAGTTTCATGGTGATCTCTCTTCCGGTGCTGCGGAGTCTCGGAGGAAGGGCTGTGCTTACGCGGTGACGTCCGTGTCGCCGCCGCCCGGACCGGCCATGGCCTTGCGGCGCCGTACGACGAAGACCGCGCCCGCGCCGGCCACCACCGCGGCGCCCGCGGCGAGGCCGATCGCCGGGAGCGCGGACGAGGAGCCGGTCTCGGCGAGGTTGCCGCCCTGCGGGCCGGGGCCGCCGGTGGAGGCGGAGCCCCCCGTGCCGCCGCCGGGCGCGGAGCTCCGGCCTGGCGACGCCGTGCCGCCCGGCTCACCCGGCCGGGCGGTCGGGGACTGCGTCGGCTTCGCGCCCACCGGGAGGATGGTGAAGTCGTACCAGCCTTCCTTGGACGAACCACAGGAACCGTCGCGGTTGCGGTAGTCGGCGGCGACGAGTGCGTACCCGGGGCCGGGCTTGGCGCTCTTGACCACGTGGGTGCGCAGCTGGAACGTGCGGGTGCTGTGCGGACCGACGGGGATGAGGTCGAACAGGCGGCCGGGTTCGAAGGATTCGTAGGGCTTCCACCGCCCCGACTTGGGGTCGTGGTACTCGGTTTTCAGCTCCCAGTACGGCCGGTCGACGTCCGCGGCGGAGATCACGTTCAGATAGGGCCCGACCTCGTTCAAGGTCTTGCCGGTGGTGTTGGTGAGCGTCATCGAGAAGGGGGACCAGGGGCCGTCCGCGACCAGCTGGGTCGGCAGCCCGTGGAGGGCCACGCGCACCTGGTCGGACTCGAACGCGCAGGGACGGCCATGGGGGTCGTCGGGGGCGCCGGTCCCGCCGGGCTTCTGCCCGGTGGCCTCCTCGGTGGTGCCGTCGACCTTCTGCCGGCTCCCCGAGGTGTTCCCGTCGTCCTCCTGGGAGGCCGGGCCACCGGCCTCGGTTTCGCCCGGAGCGTCCGTCCCGCCGCCGTTCGCCGGGGCGTCCGTCGGCGGCTGGGCCGGTTTCGCGGTATCGGGGGTATCGGGTGTGCCGGGAGTCGCGGGCGTGCGGGGACTGGTGTCCGGTACCGGGTCCGTGGCGAACGCGGCGGTGGGGGCGGCCAGTAGGGCGGCGGGCGCTATCACGGCGGCCGCTGCGGCGGCCGTCAGGGCGCGGCGGATCTTCATCCGGCAGACCTTTCGGTTCCCAAGTGCCGTCTGGGCGGCACCGGTTGGCGTGCGTGGGTACGGGCCGTACGTGACCCGTGGAGCGCGTCGGCGCGCACGCGGACGGGCCCGTACGCGCACGTCCGTGCTCGTACGTGACCTCTCGCGCCGCGAAAAAGTTGCATACTCCAGTCACTTGAGTGGCGAACGGAGACGGTTGCGCCGGGTTGACGAACGTGCGGCGTCGAGGTGAATCCGGTGGTGTCCGCGCGTCGTCCGGCGCGGGTGCGGGAAGCGACGGAGGGTGGCACGCACCCCCTCGCAGCAAGGGTCCGGACCGCGGCAGCCGCCCGCCCGGGCCGTACCGGCCGCCCCCGACGCCGTCCTGCGCGAGGAGGGCAAACTCCGCCGGCACCTCGGGTTCGCGGCCCTGACCGCGGTGGGCTTCAGCGACATCGTCGGCTCCGGCTGGCTGTTCGGCGCGATGTACGCGGCCCAGACCGCCGGCCCGCTGTCCGTGCTGTCCTGGCTGGCCGCCGGGGCGCTGGCCATGCTCGTCGCGCTGGTCCTGGTGGACCTCGCGGCCCGGATGCCGGAGGCCGGCGGTACGGTGCGCTGGCCGCTGTACGCCAACGGCCCGCTGGTCGCCGGGGTGATCGGCTGGGCGGTGCTGCTGTCCGTGGGCGCGGGCGCCGCCGAGGTCACCGCGACCGTGCAGTACCTCACCCGCTGGTTCCCCGCACTGCACACGGAGGGCCGGCTGAGCCTGCCCGGGGTGGCCGTCGCGATCGTCCTCACCGGCGTGTTCGCGGCCCTCAACTGGTTCGGGGTACGGCTCTTCACCCGCGTGAACTACGCGCTCACCGTGGTCAAGACGGCCATCCCCGTCCTCACCGTCGTCCTGCTGCTGGCCTCCGGCTTCCACCCGCACCGGCTCACCGACCACGGCGGCTTCGCCCCCTACGGCTGGTCCGCGGGCCTGGCCGCGCTGTCCGCGGGCGGGCTCGTCTACGCCGTCAACGGCTTCCAGTCACCGGTCGACCTGGCCGGCGAGGCCCGCGATCCGCGCCGGCACCTGCGGCCCGCCGTGCTGACCGCCATCGCCCTCGCCGTCCTGCTCTACGTGGGCCTCCAGCTCGCCTTCCTCTTCGCCGTCCCGGACAGCGCCCTCACCCACGGCTGGCGGGGCGTCGACTTCACCTCGCCGTTCGGCCAGCTGGCCCTGCTCGTCAACCTGCACTGGCTGGCCCTGCTGCTGTACGCCGACGCCGTCGTCTCGCCCGGCGGCGCCACCTTCATCGGGCTCGGGATCAGCGCCCGGCGCACCTACGCCCTGGCCAAGAACGGCCTGCTGCCCCGCTGGTTCCTCGGCGTGCACACCGGCTCCGGCATCCCGCGCCGCGCCCTCGCCCTCAACGCCTCGGTGATGGCGGTCTATCTGCTGCCCTTCGGTACCTGGCAGGACGTCGTCGGCACCCTCGGCAACCTCTTCCTGCTCGTGTACGCCACCTCCGCCGTCGCCGCCGCCACCCTGCGCCCCACGGGGGAGCCGGCCGGCGCGATGCGCTGGATCCCGCCGCTGAGCTTCCTCGTGGCCACCCTGTTCGTGTACTGGTCCACCTGGCACCGGCTGCACCTGACCCTGCCGCTCGCGCTGGCCGGAGTACCGCTGTCCTGGCTGCTCCGCTCCGGCCGGGACGGCTTCCCCTCGCGCCGGCAACTGCGCCGGGAACTGCGCGACGGGGCCTGGCTGCCGGTCTGGCTGACCGGACTGCTGTGCTGCTCCGCGCTCGGCTCCTCCGGCGGCCTGGGACTGCTCCGGGGGCCCTACGACACCCTCGCCGTGCTGCTGTTCGCCGCGGCGGTGTTCGCCTGGGCGGTGCGGTCCGGCCGACGCCATGTGGCCGACGCCCGGCACGGCGTGGCCCACCAGGGAAGCTGACGGTGTTTCCGCCATCCTGTCGGCATGCGGACCTGTCCGGATCGGGGGTGCCCGGGCCGTCGGGGACTGTCCGGGCGGCGCCGCGGTCCCTACGGTGGGGAAGGACCCGCCGCCGTGCCGTGGGCCGACCGGTCCCGGTTCCGGTCCCGGGAAGGAGAACGGCCGTATGACAACACCTGCTCCCAGGGCCGCCGACGGTACGCCGGAGGACCCCGCTGCCGGGGACGCCGCCGGAGCGGACCTGCTCCACGCGGCACGCCGGCTGGCCCCCGAGGCGATCGCCCTGCGCCGCGCCCTGCACCGGGGCCCGGAAACGGCCCTGGACCTGCCGGCCACCCAGCGTCTGATCCTGGACGCGCTCGACGGCCTCGGCCTCGACATCCGTACCGGGCGCGCCCTGTCCTCCGTGACCGCGACCCTCACCGGCGCGGCCGACGGGCCGACGATCCTGCTGCGCTCCGACATGGACGCGCTGCCGGTCGCCGAGGACACCGGGCTGCCGTTCGCCTCGCGCGGGCCCGGGCTGATGCACGCCTGCGGGCACGACGTCCACATGGCGATGCTGGTGGGCGCGGCCCGGCTGCTCGCCGGGCGGCGCGCGACGCTGCCCGGGCGCGTGGTGTTCATGTTCCAGCCCGGCGAGGAGGGCCATCACGGAGCCCGCCTCATGATCGAGGAAGGGGTGCTGGAGGCGTCCGGCAGCCGGGCCGACGCCGCGTTCGCCCTGCACGTGAACCCGAACATGCCGGCCGGCGAGGTGCTGCTGCGGCCGGGACCGCAGCTGGCGGCCTCCGACCGGTTCCGGATCGTGGTCCGGGGCCGCGGCGGGCACGCCTCGGCCCCGCACACCACCTGTGACCCGGTGCCGGTGGCCTGCGAGATCGTGCTCGCCCTGCAGAGCGCGGTCACCCGGGGCGTCGCCGCCGACGACAGCGCCGTGCTCAGCGTGACCCGGCTGACCGCGGGCACCGCGACCGGCGTCATCCCCGACACCGCCGAACTCTCCGGCACCCTGCGCACGCTGGCCGAGCCGACCCGGCGACGGCTGCACGAGGCGATCGCCCGGGTCGCCCACGGGGTGGCCGCCGCGCACGGGGCCACGGCGGAGGCGACCGTCGTCACCGGCTACCCGGTCTCCGTCAACGACCCCGGCATGACCGCCCTCGTCCGGCGCGCCGCCGCCGACGCGCTCGGCGCCGAGGCGGTGCGCGAGCTGCCCGCCCCGCAGATGACGGCGGAGGACTTCTCCTACGTGCTGCGGGCCGTCCCCGGCGCCATGGCCTTCCTCGGTGCCTGCCCGCCCGGCGTCGCCCCGCACGAGGCCCCGTCGCTGCACTCGCCCCGCATGACCGTCGACGAGGACGTGATCGCCACCGGCATCGCCTGCGAGGCCGCGGTGGCCCTCGCCTTCCTGGCCGGCGGTGGACGCCTGGACGGTTGACCCCGGGGCGGGCGGCCCGTAGATTCCCGTGCCGTCCAGCTCAATGGTCCAGACCAGGTTCGGGGGGTCGGCGTGCGCGAACCCGTGTCACCGGCGGCACCCGGCCCGGCGGACGCCACGGATTCCCCGGCCGGGCCGGAGGCAGGCGGGATCTTCTCGCCGCCGTACCTCGCCGCCACCCTGACCTTCACCGTGGTGATGTTCCTGACCGGGTTCGCCGCCCTGGCGGTGGTGCCCACCCTGCCGACGGCGGCCCGCGACCTGGACGGCGTGTCCCTGTTCCCCGTCGTGGCCGGCTGCTTCGTCGCCGCCGGTCTGTTCGGCGGGGTGCTCGGCGGGCACTGGGCGGACCGGTCGGGCGCCCGGCGGCCCCTCGCGCTCGGCATGGTCCTGTCGGTGCTCACCCTGCTGGTGTCCGCGTCCAGCGTCTCCGTCTGGCAGCTCGCCGCCGGCCGGTTCGTGGACGGCCTGGCCGCGGGCCTGGTCGCGGTGTCGGTGACCACCGCCGTCGGCCAGGCCTACCCCGAGCACCTGCGGCCCCGGATGCTCGCGCTGCTGAGCGCCGGCTGGGTCCTGCCGTCCCTGCTCGGCCCGCCGCTGGCCGGCCTGGTCGTCCAGTGGTGGTCCTGGCGCGCGGTCTTCTACGGTCTGGCCGCGCTGACCGCCCTGCCCGCCGTCGCCCTGGTCCTCGTCCTGCGCCGGCCCGCCCCGCACCCGGCGGCCGGAGGGGCCGGGGAAGTCCCCGCCGAGCGGCCCCCGTTGCTGATCGCGGCCCTGCTCAGTGCGGGGGCTGCGCTCGGGCAGTACGGCGCGTCCGCGTGGGATCCGCGCCATCTCACCGCGGTCGCCGCCGGTGTCGTCCTGCTCGTCGTCCTCGCGCCCCGGCTGCTGCCGCGCGGTACCTGGCGCGGAGCCCGGGGCCTTCCGGTCACGGTGCTGCTGCGCGGGCTGACCTCCGGTACCTACTTCGCCGTGGAGGCGCTGGTGCCGCTGATGCTGATCACCGAGCGGCGGGTCGACGCGGTCGTGGTCGGCGCGGCGTTCACCGCCTCCGCCGTGCTGTGGGCCGCCGCCTCCTGGGTGCAGGGCAGGGTGCTCCAGCAGGTGGCCCGGCACCGTCTGGTCGCGGCCGGCGCCCTGGTCATGGCCGCCGCCGTGGCCCTCGCGGTGGCCGGCTGCTCCGGCGGCGCGCCGCCGGTCACGGCCGCGGCGGCCATGCCGCTGTCCGCCGTCGGCATGGGGCTGCTCGACCCCTGCGTCACCGTGCTCTCCCTCAAGCACAGCCCCCCGCACCGGCAGGGCCACACCACCAGCGCCCTGCAGACCAACATGAACCTCGGCCAGGTCGTCGTACTGGCGCTCGCCTCCGCCGTCCTCAACGCCTGCCTCGCCGCCGGCGCCGGGCCGCTCGGCGGCTACCGCGCCGCCTTCGCGCTGCTGCTCCTGCCGCCCCTGCTGGTCGCCGCGCTCGCCGTGCGCGCCCGCGGCGACTGACCGTACGGCGGCCGGAGCCGGTGCGGAGCCGGCCTGGAACCGGACCGGCGGCGGGTCGTACTGCCCGCACGGAACGCATCGGAGGGGGGACCTGATCGGACGGCCGTCCCGGCTCGCCCCGGCCTCGCGCGCTGCCCGACCCGGCGACCGAACGGACGCGCACGGCCGTAACGATGCCATGAAATGGGCTCGTTCAGGCGTGAACCGGTCTCGTCCTGGGCACGGACCCCCTACCGGCGCGCCGAAACGGGCGGTGCCGGCAGGAGGAGGGCGTCATGGACCGTCGGATCCGGGTACGTGTCAGCCGGCGGCCCGCCGCGCCGCGTGGGCAGGAGATCGACCGCAGGACTCCTTCGGGGCGCGTGCTGCCGTACTGACCCGGCGGACCGCGTCGGCCAGCGCGGAGCGCAGCGGCTCCGGCGGCGGCGTGCCGTCCGGCGCGGCACTCGCCGTGACCGCCGCCGCGACCTGCCGCAGCTTGGTGTTGGTCCGCTGGGACGCCTCCCGCAGGATGTCCCACGCCTGGTCGGGGGTGCAGGCGTGGGCCGCCATCAGGATGCCCCGGGCCTGGTCGATGACCGGGCGGGAGTCGATCGCGTGCCGCAACTGCGCTATCTCCAGGCGCAGCACGTCCAGTTGCTCGGCGCGTTCCCGGGCCACCGCCGAGGCCGCGCGTTCGCGGAGACCGGCGGGCGGGGTGCCGCCCAGCGGGTCCACGGGGTCCAGGCCGGTCAGCTCCAGCACCCGGCGGGGCTGCCCGCGCCAGCCGGTGGCACCGACCGGTACGTTCCGCCGGCGGCCGTACTCGCGCAGCGTGTCCAGGGCCGTCAGCCCGGCCGTGTCCAGGAAGACCACCTCGCCGGCGTCCAGCTCGACCCGGGCGATGCCCGGCGGCAGCTCGGCCAGGGCCTCGGCGAGGGTGTCCGCGCAGCCGTGGACCAGCTCACCGCGGGCGCGGAGCACGGCCCGGCCGCCCTCCACGCGGACGCCGACGGTCAGGGGTACCGCTCGTCCGCCCCGCGGTGCGCGTGCCGCCGTGGTCATGTCTCCCCTCCCGTTCCAGCGATCCTCCATCGCCCCTCGCCTGCCCTCCGTACGTCGGCCTACACCCACCGACGCGTCCCGCGTGCTCACCGGGGCGTCCCGCGTGTCCGCCGGGTGCCGGCCGCGTTCGCTGATGCCGGCCGCGCACGCCGGGTGCCGACCGCCGGCCGCAGCCGCTGGTGTCGGCCGTGTCCGCCGGGTGCCGGTCGTGTTCGCCGGACCGGATCGGCGTCCGCCGGCGTCCGCCGGCGTCGGCCGCGCCTGCCGGGTCCGGTCCGCGTCGCTCGGGTTCGGCGCGGGTCTGTCGGGTGGTGGCTGTGCTTGCGGTGTCGGGGCCGCGCCTGCCGGGCCCGGCCCGCGTCGATCGGGTTCGATCCGCGGCTGCCGGGTCCGACCCACGCCCAGCGAGGCCGATCCTCTCCCCGGGTCCGACTCGTGCCCGCCGGGCGTGGTCCGCGTTGCCGGGCCCGATCCGCTGCGCCGGGGGTGGCAGACCTGCCAGGTGTCGGCCACTCCTGCCGGATGCCGGCCGTGTTCGCCGGGCCTCGATCCGCCTTTGCCGGAGCCACCGGCGGCTGCCGGGTGTCGGTCGCGTCATCCGGCGTCAGCCGCACCGCAGGGCCCGACCCCTGCTTGCCGGATGACAGCCGCGCCCGTCGCGGCGCCCCATGTCCGCCGACCCGCCAACGCCCAGCGAGCCCGATCCGCTCCGGCGGGCCCGACCAGCATCCACCGGCCCTCATCCCCACCCGCGCCCGTCGGTCCGCCGCTTCCGACCGGTGTCCGCCGCTCGCCTGGGCCGTCGGTCCGCCGCTTCCGACCGGTGTCCGCCGCCCGCCCCCCACCGCCGGTCCCGGCCCGTGCCCGCCGGCCCCCGCTCCCCGCCCGCCGAGCGTGATCCGTGCTCGGTGGGGCGGTGGAGGGCGCATACTGGGCAGCTGTGTATCCGTGCGAGTGGGAGATGGCATGAGCGCACCCGAGCCGGCCCGGCTGCTGCCGACGGCCGTCGTGCCGAAGCAGGCGGCGCCGCGGCTCGACGTGTACCCGCTGACCGGGCGGAGCGGATTCCGCGCGGTGGGCGAAGTGATCCTGCCCACGCGGGACACATGGGAGCGCGCGTTGGAGCGGGTCGTGCGTGAAGCCGAGGACGTCGGGGGCGAGGACGTGTACTACTTGGAGCTTTCCGCGGTGACCTTCGTCGATGTGGCGGGAGCCGGCGCGCTGGCCGACACCGCCAAGAGCCTGGACGGCCGCCGCCGGCTCGTGCTGGACCGGCCACCGGATTCCCTGTCACGGATACTGGGGCTGCTCTGGCCCGGTCTCGCGGGGATCGAGGTGTCGACGTCATGACCACGGCGACCCACCCCGTGGAACCGTTCGTCCACCCCGCGCTGTTCTACGCCGACACCGACCAGTACCTGGCCGGCACCGTGTCCTTCATCCGGGCGGGGCTGGCGGCGGGCGAGCCGGTCGCGGTCGCCGTGCCGGGGGAGAACCTGGCGCTGATCCAGGACGCCCTGGGCGCCGACGGCGACGCCGTACGGTTCCTGGACATGCGCGACGCCGGCCGCAACCCCGGCCGGATCATCCCCGGCGTGCTGCGCGCCTTCGCCGACCAGCAGGCCCCGGGCCGGCGGGTCCGGATCATCGGCGAACCGATCTGGGCCGGCCGCAGCCCGGACGAGTACCCGGCCTGTGCCCAGCACGAGGCGCTGATCAACGCGGCGTTCCAGGGCCGCGAGGTCACCATCCTGTGCCCCTACGACACCTCCCGCCTGGACGAACGGGTGCTCGCCGACGCCCACGCCACCCACCCGGTCGTCATCCCGGCGGGCTCCGCCGCCGAGGTGGTCAGCACGGCGTACGACCCCGACGGCGTCGTGGACCGCTACAACCTGCCGTTGCCGCCCGCGCCCGCCCCCGGCGCCGGTCCGGAGGTGTTCGGCACCGCCTTCGCCGAGGACTCCCTCTCCGCCGTCCGGCACCTGGCCACCGACCACGGTGCCCGGCTGGGGCTGACCGGGACGGCCCTGGAGAACCTGGCGCTGATCACCGCCGAGCTGACCACGAACAGCGTGGTGCACGGCGGAGGTGCCGGCACGCTGACGGTGTGGCCGCAGGACGGGTACGTGCTGTGCGAGGTCCGTGACAAGGGCCGCCTCGCCGACCCGCTGGCCGGACGCCGTCCGCCCGCCCGCGAGCAGCGCGGCGGACGCGGGCTGCTGCTGGTCAACCTGCTGTCCGACCTGGTGCGCGTCCACACCGGACCGGAGGGCACGACCATCCGCTCGTACCTGGGTCGTTGAGGGGCTCGTACCCGGGCCGTTGAGGGCTCGTACCCGCGGGCCGGTCGAGAAGGGGCGTGGGGCGGTGACGGGGCCGGGCGCGGCGCCGTCCGGCCGCCGTGCGCTCACGCCGCCTGCAACCGGAGTGGCTCGATCCGTCCCTCCAGCATCGCCCCCAGCCCCTGTGCCGCGCACACGTCCGGGCGCTCGGCGATGTACACCGGCATCCTCGTGGCCCGCCGCAGCAGCTGGTCGAGGCCGGGCAGCAGGGCCGAGCCGCCGACCATCACGATCCCCCGGTCGGCGAGGTCGGCCACCAGGTCGGGCGGGCAGTCGCGCAGCACCTTCCCGATGCCGTCCAGGACGGCCGTCAGCGGCGTCTGGATCGCGTTCCGTACGGCCGCGGTGTCCACGCGCACGCTGCGCGCGAGACCCGTGACCACGTCCCGGCCGTGGATCTCGGCCGACGCCGGGCCGTGCGGGGTCAGGCCGTTGCCGGACAGCGCCAGGTGCAGCGGCCGTACCGACTGGGTGGGCAGCACCAGTTCGTGCGCGTGCCGCAGGTGCTGCACGATCGCGTGGTCCACGGCCTCCCCGCCCACCGGGATCCGCTCGGCGGCGACGATGGAGCCCAGCGAGAGCACCGCGACCTGGGTCGCCGCCGCCCCGCACACCATGACCATGGTGGCCTCGGGCCGTTCCACCGGCAGTCCGCACCCCACCGCCGCGGCGATCAGCGTGTCCACCAGCTCCACCCGGCGCGCCCCCAGCCCGACCAGCGTCTCGACGGTCGCCCGCTGGGCCAGCGGGTCGGCGCCGTGCGGGGCGCAGGCCGCCGCCCGCAGCCGGGGCTTGCGGCGCAGCATGCGGCGCATCTTGTCGCCCAGCAGATGCCGCAGCATGCGCTGGGCCATCTCGATGTCGACCACCGTGCCGCCGGAGACGGGCCGGACGACCTTGATGTAGTCGGGGGTGCGGCCCGTCATCTGCTCCGCGAACTCGCCGACGGCGATGAGCGCGCCGGTGCGGGTGTTCACGGCGGCGGCCGAGGGCTGGTCCACGACCAGACCGGCGCCCTTCACATACACCCGGGTACGCGCCGCGCCCAGGTCGACGGCGAAGTGGCAGCGGCGCAACTGCTCCAGGCTGACGGTCACGGCGGATCCTCCCGAGTACGCGGGCCTTGGGGTGCCCGACTGGTCGGCGGGCCCACTGGCATCCTGACGCGCGGCCGGGAGCGGGCGCCCGCTGGGCACGGCCGGGCGGGGCGCCGCCGAACGGGCGTAATTCCCGGCCGTACCGGTGTGTCGGCGGGCCACGGGCCTGTCAGTGGGCCACAAGACCTGTCGGTTCACAGTCCTGTCGGCGGGTCACAGCACCCGGGCGGCCTCCAGCAGCGGCTCCAGGGAGGAGACGGTGACCTCGCTGCCCTCCCCGCGCAGCCGCCGCCGCCCGGCCGCGGTGGGCGCGTAGCCGATGAAGCGGACGCCGAGCTGCTGGGCGGCGGTGAGTTCGGCGACCGAGGAGCTGATCAGCACACCGCCCCGGGGCGGTGTGCCGGCGGCGTCCAGGGCGCGCAGCAGGCAGTCGGGGTGCGGGGTGAGCAGGCCGAGGTCGTCGCGGCGGCCGTGGACGCCGGCCAGCGGCAGCCGGTAGGGCAGCAGACAGTGGTGGACGGCCGCGGTGGACACGTCCGTCACCACGCTGACCCGGCGCCCGGACCGGTGCAGGGCGCGGACCAGGGCAAGGGAGCGGTGGGTCATGGGGGCGTCGGGTACGGCGGCCAGTTCCAGCTCGCCGAGGCGGGCCCCGAGCAGCGGGCCGAGCCGGTCGTGCGCGAAGGCCCGCAGCAGGTCCAGCGGATGGGCGAACGCCTCCCGGCCGGCGGCGCTCGAGGCGGGCAGCGGCCGGCCCGACAGCGCGTCCTGCGGGTCGCGGTGGTCGGCCACCACCGACAGCAGGTCGAGCACCGCCTCCCGCGCCGAGTGGGTCGTGAACAGCCTCGTCAGCGGACCCTCGAAGCCGACCAGCACCGTCTCGGCGTCATCGAGGAGCGTGGACAGCCGCCGCCGGGACGGCACGGGCGGCTCCGCCGCCGGGGCCGGCGCCCACTCGGGCACCAGCTGCACGGCACACGACACCGCCAGCCCCGGCACCGGCCAGTCGGTCACCCCCGTGTTCACCGCCCGCTGGGCCGCGCCCGCCCGGCGCAGCGGATGACGGCGGGTGATCGGGGCCGCCGCGGCGCACAGGTGCCGCAGCAGCAGTTCGGGGATGCCGGTGGCCTCGGCGCGGACGAAGGCGACCGGGTCGGCCACCCGCCAGGTCAGCAGCACCGCGGCCTGGAACGCGCCCTTGCCGGAGCTGGGCAGGGACACGATCCGGCGGATCTCGTGCGAGGTGAGGTCGACCGAGTAGTACGTCTCCGGCCGGGGCGGACGGGTGCCGTAGGGCTGGATCGGGTCGAGCAGGGTCAGCGGGCCGTCGGGCCGGGTGTGCACGACGGCCGTGCGGCCCGGGGTGGGAACGCCCAGCTCGCGCAGGTCGGCCGTGATGAACGGGCCCTGCACCAGGTCGCGTTCGCCGGGTTCGGCGGCCTTCGGCCCGAGCGGGCAGTACCAGGCGGCCGGCGGGCTGTCCGGGTCGCCGTCGGTGAACAGCGGCCGGAAACTGCGGGCGCGCTGGGCGGCGGAGCTGGCGGCGAACTCGTCGTACAGCGCGGGCGGTACGACGATCGTCACGTCCGCGGCCGTCGCCGGCGGGGCGACGGGCGGCCGGCCGAACGTCACCGTGAGCCGGGGCGGATCGCTCAGCCGGGTGAGCGCGTAGGGGAGTTCGCGCAGCACGGCGACGAGGACCGGCAGCAGATAGGCGCCGGGTGCGGTGCGCACCAGGTAGCCGTCCGGGCGGACGGTCACCTCGTACTGGCGGGGGCTGACGGAACCGCGCGCGAGGATCTCGTGCACCGCCGCTTCGAGGGTGACCCGGGCCTCCGGGCGCCCGGTCAGGTCGTCGGCCGTGAAATGGATGCCGGGGGGTTCGGCGGGGGGTTCCTCCTCGGTCTCCAGGATCGTGTGGAGCGTACGGCGGAGGGCCTCCAGCTCCTCCCGGACGTCCTGGGCGGCCCGTCCCGGAACACGGTGCAGGGGTTCGCCCTGCCACAACTCCAGTGCTTGGGCGGCCTGTTGACGCGCGTTCCCCCGGTCGCCGGCGGCCCGGCTCCGCTGTGCCCCGGCGGCCAGCCGGCGGAAGCGGAAGACGTCGATGTCCTCGGGGGCGGAGACGTTGCCGAAGTCGAGCGCGTGGCCGTCGTCGGTGGTGAGGAGGTCCGGGCCGAGGGCCCAGCGCAGGCGGAGCAGACACGACTCGACGGAGGACGTGCTGGCCCAGGGGGTGTCCGAGAGGCCGGAGGCCAGTTCCTCCGGGGGCGCAGGCCGTCCCCGGTTCAGCAGCAGCATGCACAGGACGGCCTGGTCGTGCGGGAGCGGAACGGGGAGCGGCCTGCCGTCGCGCGTGACCTCCAGCGGGCCGAAGAGGGAGAAGCCGAGGGGCCCGGGGCGCGGGCCGGAGTCCAGCCCGAGCAGCAGCTCGACGCCGTGCCGCTGGACCTCGGGGCTCTCGGACAGCAGCTCGGAGGCGGCCGTGTCCAGCCTCGTCTCCAGCTCTTCGGGTGCGTCGCCCCCGTGGATGTCGCGGATGAGCCGGCCGAGGGTCCGCAGCGCGCCGACGTGGCCCTCAACGGCGAGCGGTGCCGACGTCAGGCAGGTCAGCACCGGCCCGTACGGGGTCAGGACGACGGTGTCCGGTCGCAGGAGGCCCCGTGACCCGCCCCCGGTGTAGAGGGCGTCGATGCCCATGGCCAGCTTCGGCAGCAGGGCGACGAGCTCTTCGACGGGCAGCCGGCCACCGGTCTCCTCCAGACGCCGGAGCAGGGTCCGCCCGGGGACGGACGCCCGGACCACGTAAGGGACATCGCCCTCGATCCCGTGGTCCAGCACCGGCGCGACCAGGGGGTGGCGTACCAGGCGGAGCCGCCGGCACCGCTCCGTGAAGTCCGCGTCGGCGTAGAGCGCCGGATACCGGTGCACCACGACCGGGGCGTCCCCTTCCCGGGTGTCCTCCGCCAGCCAGCCCATCCCCTCGGCCGGCCAGCCCGTGCTGTCCCCGATGAGCGTGCCCTCCACCGGCCGCAGCAGCCGGTACCGCCCCGCGAACAGCGCCCCGGTGCCGTCCGCCGACAGGCCCCGGGCATCCTCCGCCGACGACACCCGGGTGCCGTCCGCCGACAGGTCCCTGGTGCCGTCCGCCGACAGGCGCCGCGCGCTGTCCTCGCGGACCATGGCGAACGGATCGTCCTCCACGGCCGTCCCCGCGCCCCGCGCGGACGGCACCGACGCCCGGAACTCGCCCGGTGCCCGGCCCGCCCTGCGGTCAATGAACTCGCCGATGCGGTCCAGGAGTTCGGTGGTGCGGTGGCGCTCGGTGCGGGGCAGGCCGAGCAGCAGCAGCTCGCGGACGCCGTCCCGGAACGCGTAGCAGCCGGCCGGGCCCCCGGGCACGGTGGTGAGCATGCCGCTGAGGATGACCTCGGCCAGGTGCCGGGGCCGTGGATCCGGTTCGACGGCGGCCTGGACCAGGCGCATCACCGGCAGATCGGGGCGCCCCACCGCGAGGTGCCCGGCCAGCCGTACCGCCTCCGGCGAGGCGGTCGCCCGGAACCGCAGCACCAGCTCCTCGGCGGTGAGCCGCCCGACGTCGGTCCGGTCCTCGGCGTCCGCCGGCAGCGGACGGCCCAGCCCGGCGACCGCGGCGGGGAACTCCGCGCCGCCCGGCGTGGCCAGCAGCCCGGCCCAGTGCGCCAGCCACCGCGGCTCCGGTTCCAGCACGGGCAGCGGCACGGAGCCGCCGGGACGGACCGGCTCATCGGGTCCGGGCTCGTACGGCGTGAACGTGAGCGCCGCCGAGGGGGCCGCGGGGTGCGGGGCCGACAGGGTGCCGGGCTCGGCGGGCAGGGCCGTGTCCCGCCACAGGTGTTCCGGCAGCGGATTCACGACGGCCAGCGGCATCCGGCGCGCCCAGCGGTGCAGGGTGGCGTACCAGCGCTTTCCGGCGGGGCCCTCCCGCCACTGCGGGCCCATGCAGTCGCTGATCAGGAGCGTGACGGTACGGCCGTCGGCGGGCGCGGGCACGCCGGGACCGCGCACCCGGCCGTCGGCGTCCGCGCGATACAGGCCGACGGTGCGGAACGCGCCCGACTCGCCCAGCACCGCGTGCAGTTCGCGCACCAGGGGACGCCAGACCGGCATGGTCGGCCCGGCGTCGTACACCAGGTTCAGCCGCAGCCAGCGCTCCCGGGCGGGGCGCAGCACCGGCAGCCACCACGCGGGGTCGGCGCCCAGCCGGGCGATGCGGTCGGCGGTCGCCCGCTCGTCCAGCTCCCGGCCCACGGGCGCGTCGGTGCGGCGGGCCAGCGGACGCAGCGCGCGGTGCAGGGCGAGGCGGTGGCGCAGCATCGGGGGCGCCGGGGCGAGGAGGGGGGCGTGCGGCCGGACCGCCGCCCGGGCGGGCCGGCGGGCGGGCAGGTGCAGGGGCACCCGGGCGGGTGCCGGCGGTGGCTCGTGCGCGGGCGGCGGTCCGGCCGGGGCCGACGGCTCGGGGGCCGGTGGCGGTTGCTCGGGTGGGGGCGTGGGCGTGGGCGGGGGCGGAGACGGCGGTGTCCGCTCCGCCGACTCCTGGCCCTCGGCCTCACGCTCCCCGGTCTCCCGCCCGGTGGTGCCGGTCCCCGGTCTCATGTGCCGGGCCAGCCACAGCACTTCGGCCAGTTCCAGCGGGGTCGGGCGCACCCCGTCGGACGCCCGGGCCAGTACGTCGGCCAGGCGCACCACGGGGTCCGGGGAACCGGCCGGATCAGAAGACATCGGACTGCGCGCTCTGCCCCAGGTAGGGCATCAGCTGCTCGGCCAGCCGGTCCAGGGACTCGGCGTCCAGGTCGGCGGAGCGGGCCAGGTAGATCGCGTTCAGCAACTGGTCGGTGGCCAGGTCGCCGGCGCCCGACCGGGACAGGAAGCGGTCGATCAGGGTCCGGGCGTAGGCGTCGGGCTCGCCCAGGTGGGCGCGGACGATCTCGGCGAGATGCCGGTCGTCCGGCTGCCTGAGGTGCAGCGTGACACAGCGGCGCAGGAAGGCGGGCGGGAACTCGCGTTCGCCGTTGCTGGTGAGGACGACGAACGGGAAGGCCCGGCAGCGGACCCGGCCGCGCACCACCGGGACCCGTTCGTCGGTGCCGTCGGCCAGCACCTCGGCGACGCCGTCCGGGGTCAGCCGGGAGGCGCGCACCAGCTCGGGGATCTCGTACTGCCCCTCCTCCAGCACGTTCAGCAGGTCGTTGGGCAGGTCGAGGTCGCTCTTGTCGATCTCGTCGATGAGCAGCGCGCGGGGCCGGGCGTAGGGCAGCAGCGCGGTGCCGAGCGGGCCGAGCCGCAGATGGTGCTCGATGCCCGACCCGTCGACCACACCGCCCGCGCCGGCCGCGCCGCCCGTGTCCTCCGTACCGCCCGTCCGCCCCGGCCGGGCCGCCTCCTGCCGGGCCGCGTACAGCCGGGAGAGCGGGTCGTACTGGTAGAGGCCGTCGTGCAGGGTGCTGCGGCTGGTGATGTTCCAGCGCAGCACCGGGCCGAGCCGCAGCTCCCGGGCGACCGCGTACGCCAGCGAGGACTTGCCGGTGCCGGGCGGGCCGGTGACCAGCAGCGGACGGCGCAGGTACAGGGCCGCGTTGACCAGTTCGACGGTCTCCTCGGTGGCCTGGTAGGTCTCGGCGCGGTGGGTGCGGTCGGGGGAGTGGGCGGCGGTGTCGGCGGCGGCGTCCGGCGCCGGGAGCACCGGCCCGCCGTCGAAGGCACGCCAGGGCGGCGGCGCGGGCAGCTCGCTGATGCCGTCGTGCGGCTCGTTCGTACCGGTGTAGACGGGCCACAGGGGCATGGGCTCTTCTTCTCCGTGGGGGCGGTCGGGTGTGCGGTCGGTCAGGCGACGGGCGAGTGCAGGCTCGCGCCGGTCTCGGGGAAGCAGCGCGGGTCGTCCCAGAGCAGCTGGAGGTGGCGCGCCCAGTGCCGCTCGGGTTCGTCGGCGGCCTCCGCCGTGAGCCGCAACGACATGACGTGCCGGGGGAGTTCGGCGGGCGGGACGTCGGCGACGGCGGCGGTGAGCCGGTCCAGGAACGCGGTGCCGGGGCAGGACGCGTCCTCGTGCGGGCTCCCAGGACCCCCGGGGTTCCCAGGGCCCCCAGGGACCCCAGAGCCCCCAGCTTTCCCGGCACCCGGCGCGTCCGTACGCGCGGTCTCGGCGCGGGGCGTGTCCTCGTGCACGGCGCAGGGCGTCCCCGTCCGGGGCCACAGCAGGACCGGTACGGGCACGGTGAGGCCGACCTCGAACAGCGGGCGGGTCGCCGTGGGAGGGGCGGCGAAGCCCGCCAGCGGGGCGTCGCCATCCCACAGCCTCTTGCGCAGGCTCGGCGGGCGCTCCCGGGTGCCGCACTCCACGCGGTGCACCTCGACCCCGCCGCCGGTGTCCAGCTTCTGCCACTTCTTGCGCAGCTGGTGGCGCATCCGCCCGCTGTGATGACGGGCGCGGTCGGTCACCACCAGGGGATAGGCGCAGCCCAGCGGCGTACTGTCGTCCGCGCCGCACTCCCAGTGCGCCACCGCCTCGTTGAGCCACTCGCGCGGCAGCACGAACGTCACCAACTCGTCGGCAGCGGGGGCGAGATGGGCGACGGCCTCGTCGATGCGGCTCTGGACGTAGGCCCGTACCCCGGTGCGGGGCAGCCGGCGGGCGCCCACCGGCCGGCGCCGGCCGTCGCGGTACGCGGACACCTCCACGGTCACCTGGTCGGGGCCGGCGCCGCTGTGGTCGATCTCCACGACCACCGGCGACCAGGCGGGCCCGGCCCGCTCGGTCGTCGCGTCCGGTGCCGCCCGGTCCGGTAACGCCGGCCGTCCGCCGAGCAGTCCGGCGAGCCGGTCGGTGAACCTCGGCAGCGCGTCCGGGTCCGGGACCTCCCAGCGCACATAGTCGGCCGCGGCCCGCAGGGAGGGGAAGCCGCCCGGGGGCAGGGGCGGCCCGAAGGGGCCCACCGCGTCCAGGTACAGCCGGTTCGGGTCGTGGCCCGCGCCGGGGTCGGCGGCGGCCCGGCGCAGCAGGTCGTACAGCCGCCGCGGGTCGTCGTCCCCGAGGCCCGCCACGGGCACCAGCTCGGCCAGGCCGGGCCAGTACCGGGCCAGCACGTCCAGCGGCAGCATCCGGCCCTTGCGCACCTCCGGCGACGTGCCCAGGGCGGCGGTGACCATGCCCACCACCCTGCCGTCCGGCAGGGTCGCCGCCGCCCCGCTGAAGCCGTCCACGATCGGCTGCCCGTGGCCGTGCCACGTCACCAGCTCCAGCCACTCGCCCGCGATCAACTGCGCCGAGACGGCCTGGAATTCGGCGAGGGTGCCCTCGTCGTAGTCCTTGGGGAAGCCGTAGGAGACCAGTTTCGGGTACGGCTCGGTGTACGCGGTGTCGTGCGGGGCGAACCGGGCCGGGGCGAGCGGGATGTCCTCGTCCACCGCGAGTTCGAGTACGGCCACGTCGCCGGGGTCGGTGTCCGCGCCCGCCCAGCCGCCGTGGACGACGACCGTGGCGGACACCTCGCCCAGTTCCCGGGCGTGCGGGAAGCTGACCGTCACCGGGTACCGGCCGCGCTTGCGGACGACGTGGGCGCAGGTGAGCAGCAGGCGGCCGGTCACCAGGAAGCCGGACCCCACCACGTCGCCGCAGGCGATCCGGGCGTGCCAGGCGGCGCCGCGCATCACCGGCTCCCGGACTCCGGACCCGACGCGCCCTGCCCCGGCACGGCGGGCGCCGGCTCGGCCCGCTCCGTCCCGGCCCGCTCCGGGGACCAGCTGAGCTTGACCACCAGATGGCCCTCGGTCGACCCCTTGGCGATGACCGCGCCGGCCTCGGCGGACAGCCGTACGCCGAACTCGATCTCCACCGCGTCGGGGCGCAGACTGCCGTCCCGGAAGACCCGCAGCGCCGCCGCTGCCGCCGCCCGTACACCGTCCAGCGCGCCCTCGAAGGTGCGCGCGGCCTGCGCCGGGCCGTCGCCGCGCGACACGAGACGGGCGCCCGATCTGGCGTTGACACCGTCCACCACGACGAGCGCGCCGTCCTCGGTCCTGAACTCCAGCAGTCCGTCGTCCATGGCGCCGCTCGCTCCCCCTTGTTCCGTGCGTTGCTCGTGCAAGCCCCATGGTACGGACGGCGCTTGGCGAGTCACGCCGGTTGACGCGCGCGGCGGGGGGCTCAACGCGCGTGCCGGGCGCGGCTGGTGGGCGGCGGGCGGCCGGGCCGCGCTGGCGAGAACCCGCCAGGGCAGCTTCCCGTCAGCGGTGGCCGGCTCCCGTGCCGGCGCGCTCACCTCACACTCGTCCCAGCACATGTCACGCGCGACCCGTACGAGATGAGGCGTGGATGAGCACAGGACCCGTCAGACCCGGCACGGCACTCCTGGCGGCGGCGCTGGTGAGCGCCCTGCTCCCGGCCGGCCCCGCGGCCGCCCGGGCGGCCCCCGCCGCCGCACCCGCCCGGGGCGCCGCCGCCCCCGCGACCGTCACCCTGGTCACCGGCGACCGGGTGACCGTCACCGACCTCGGACACGGCCGGCAGACCGTCACCGTACGGCGGCCCCAGGGCGCCACCGGCGCCGTCCGCACCCGGCGGGCCGACGGGCACCTGACCGTCGTACCGGACGAGGCGCTGCCGTTTCTGCGGGCCGGCACCCTGGACCGGCGGCTGTTCGACGTCACCGGGCTGATCCGGCAGGGGCTCACCGACGCCCGGGCGGACGCGCTGCCGCTGATCGTGACCTACGGCAAGGGCGCCCGGGCCGCCACCCCGGCCGGGGCGAAGCGGACCCGGGAGCTGCCCAGCCTGCGCGCGGCCGCGCTGGCCGCGGGCAGGGACCGTACCTTCTGGCGGTCGTTCACCCGGGGCGCGGGCATCGGCAAGGTGTGGCTGGACGGGCGGGTGACGGCCGAACTCGCCGACAGCAACGCCCAGATCGGCACGGCGGCGGCCTGGGACGCGGGGCTGACCGGCAAGGGTGTCACCGTCGCCGTCCTGGACACCGGCGCCGACCTCGGCCATCCGGACCTGGCCGGCCGGGTGAGCACCAGCCGGAGCTTCGTCGAGGGGGAGGAGGCCGCCGACCGCAACGGGCACGGCACCCATGTCACCTCCACCGTCGGCGGCAGCGGCGCCGCCTCCGACGGCGCGGAGAAGGGGGTCGCGCCGGGCGCCATCCTCGCCGTCGGCAAGGTGCTGAGCGACCAGGGCTCCGGCAGCGAGTCCCAGATCATCGCCGGGATGGAGTGGGCGGCCCGGGACGTGCGGGCCCGTATCGTCTCCATGAGCCTGGGGTCCCCGGAGCCGAGCGACGGCACCGACCCGATGGCCCAGGCGGTGAACACCCTGACGAAGGAGACCGGCGCCCTGTTCGTGGTCGCCGCGGGCAACACCGGCGCGCCCTCCGCCATCGGCTCGCCCGGCGCCGCCGACGCCGCGCTGACCGTGGGCGCGGTCGACTCCGCCGACCGGCCCGCCTACTTCACCTCCGCCGGACCCCGCCTCGGCGACAACGCCCTCAAACCGGACCTGGCCGCACCCGGCGTCGACATCCTCGCCGCCCGCTCCCGGCTCGCCCCCGGCACCGGCGACTACACCTCCCTGAGCGGCACGTCGATGGCGACCCCGCAGGTCGCCGGGGTGGCCGCGCTGCTCGCGGAGCGGCACCCCGACTGGAGCGGCGCCCAGCTGAAGGACGCGCTGCTGTCCACCTCCCGGCAACTCGGCACCTCCGCCTACGTCCTGGGCGCGGGCCGGGTCAGCGTCCCGGACGCGGTACGGGCGGACCTCACCGCGACCGGCAGCGCCGACCTGGGCTTCCACCGCTGGCCCTACGACACCGACCGGCCCGTCACCCGGACCCTCACCTACCGCAACACCTCCGACGCCGAGATGCGGCTGAGACTGTCCGTGACGGGCGCCCCCGACGGCGTCGTCACCCTCGCCCGGGACACCCTCACCGTGCCCGCCCACTCCACCGCGTCCACCACCGTCACCGGCGACGCCACCCGGGCGCCCGTCGGCGAGACCAGCGGGCAGGTCGTGGCCGCCGCCGAGGACGGCACAGCCCTCGCGCACACCGCGTTCGGCCTGGTCAAGGAGGAGGAGCGGTACACGCTCACCGTCCACGTCAAGGACCGCGACGGCGCCCCCGTGCCCGCCGACCTCACCGTGCAACGGCTCGCCGGGGGCGAGGACGCCAGGCCCGTCCACGTCGGCGACTCCGGCACCCTCCGGCTGCGCCTGAAGCCGGGCACCTACACCCTCGCCACCTTCCTCGACGTACGCGGGAGCCACGGCGCCGACTCCCTCGGCCTAGGCTTCCTCGCGGCCCCGGAGATCCGCCTGGACCACGACCAGGACGTCACCCTGGACGGCCGGACGCTGCGCGAGGTCGGGGCCGCCGTGGACCGGCGCACGGAGACCCGCCAGCTGCTGATGGAGTACGACCGGCAGGCAGGCGGCGCCGACCTGTTCGAAGCGGTCCAGGTTCCCCTCGCCTACGACAGCGTCTTCGCCGCGCCCACCCCGAAGGTCACCCAGGGCACCTTCGAGTACCGCACCGTGTGGCGGCTCGCCAAGCCCCGGCTGGAGGTGAAGGGCGTCGGCGAGGCCACCGTCCAGCCCGGCGGCACCCTCGCCGAGGGCCGCACCCGGCTGCCGCTGGCCGACGTCGGCGACGGCCCCCTGACCGGCGTGTCCGGCAAGGCCGTCCTCGCCCGCCTCGCCCCCGGCGCCGACCCGGCCGCGCTCGCCCGGGCCGCCCAGGACGCGGGCGCCGAGGCCCTGTTCGTCACGGACGACACACCCGGCCGGCTGATGGCCTGGTGGGGCACGGACGACAACGCCGACCGGCCGCTGACGATCGCCACCCTGAACCGCGCCGACGCCGCCCGGCTGCGCGCCGCGGGCCGGGTCGACATGACCGGCACGGCCGACTCGCCGTACGTCTACGACCTGTCCGAGGGCCACCCGGGCGCCATCCCCGACCGCGACCTCACGTACACACCTCGACTCGCGGCCGTGCACGTGAGGTTCCACGCGGCCGGATCGACCGCCGGCGGCGAGTTCCGCTACTCCCTCACCGGCACCTTCCCCGTCGGCATCGGCTTCCAGGAGCGCGTCTCGCTGCCCGCCGAGCGCACCGACTACGTGTCCACCGGCCCCGGCCAGCTGTGGCACGAGTCGGTCACCGTCCGCGACGGCGCGCTGGAGGAGCGCGGCGGGCTGGTCCGCTACACCGGCGGCACCCGGCCGGAGCTGGACTGGTTCCGCCCGGTGTGGCACCCCTGGCTGGGCACCGGACTCGGCTGGGGACAGCAACGCGCCGGTGACCGGCTCCAGTTCAACACACCCGGCTGGGGCGACTCCGGGCCCGACCACACCGGCTTCGGCGACGTGTGGAGCGACGACAGCGGACTGCGCCAGACCACCGCCGTCTACCTGGACGGCACCCTCGTGGACGAGAGCACGAGTTCCGCCGTCTACGTCTCCGGCGCGCCCGCCGACGAGCACACCTACAAGGTCGTCACCGACACCGCCCTGGACGCCGCCCGGTGGCCCGTCGCCACCCGCGGCCACACCGAGTGGACCTTCCGGTCGGCGGCCGGCCCGGCGGACCGCTGGACGTATCTGCCGCTGGTCAACCTCGCCTTCGACCTCGGCACCGACCTGGCCGGCCGGGTGCCCGCGGGCCGGCGCGTGCCGGTCGGGATCGCCGCCGAGTACGTGGCGGGCGCGACCGGCACCGGCAGGCTCGGCGGCGGCCGGCTGGAGGTGTCGTACGACGACGGCGCCACCTGGCGCACGGTCCCGCTGACCGCCGGCGGGGGCGCCTCCTGGCACGGCACGCTCACCGTGCCGCGCGGCACCGCCCACCTCTCCCTGCGCGCCTTCGCCCACGACGACCGGGGCGGCTCGGTCACCCAGGAGATCATCCGGGCGGCGGCCGTCAAGTAGCGGGAAAACGGGGGTGGTCCGCGGGTTCCACGATGCCGCGGACCACCCCCAGCTCCACCAGGTCCTGCGGTCGGACGCGCAACTGGCCGGCGGTCGCCTCCACCTGCTCCGGCGGGCGCTTGAGGATGGCCGCCGCGAGCTCGGGCGCGATCACCGAGAAGTAACTGTCCGGGGTGGCCCAGGTGTTGCCCGGCGCGGCCAGTGCCAGCGCCCCGCCGGAGCCGCCTTCGCCGATCACGAGGGTGGCCATGGGCACCCGGGCGTCGGCCACCGCCTGGAACACCTCGGCGATCGCGGCCCCGGCCCCCTGCCGTTCGGCGTCCGCGCCGCTCGCGGCACCCGGGGTGTCCACCAGCGTCAGCACCGGGACGCCGAGCCGGTCCGCGAGCCGGATCAGCCGTGCGGCGGTGCGGTACCCGGCGGGCCGGGTCGCCGTCCCGGTCTGCGCGGCGAACGCCACACCGCGGCCGTCCCGTTCGCCGAACCCGCACAGCATCCCGTCGGGGTCCGTGCCGCCGCACCGGTCGCCGCTGATCAGCACCCGGCGGTCGAAGAGGCCGTCCAGATAGGCGGCCGCGCGTGGCCGCCGCGGGTCCCGGGCGTTCGCGACGGCCTCCCATCCGGTGGCGGGCAGCCCGGCCGCGCCCAGGGCCGGTGGCACGGGTGCCTCGGCGGCCGGGGCCGTCAGCAGCCGCAGCCAGGTGCCGAGCACCTCCTTCAGCCGGTCCGGTGCCACCACCGCGTCCGCCGAGCCCGCCGCCACCTGCGCCTCGGCCGTGTACGCGGCCGGGTCGGCGTCCGGCGGGCGGACCCGGGAGCCGGCGAAGCCCACCTGGGCGCCGGGCAGGGCCAGCACCACGTCCGCGCCCGCGCCGAGCGTGGCCCAGCCGCCGCCGGTCGTCGGGTCCCGGACCACCGCGATCTGCGGCAGCCCGGCCCGCCGGGTCAGCGCGGACGCGCGGGCCACCCGCTGGAGCTGGGTGAGCGCGAGCATGCCCTCCTGCATACGGCTGCCGCCGGTCGCGATCAGCGGCACCACCGGCAGCCGGTGCGCGCGGGCGTGGGCGTGGGCCGCCACCAGCCGGTCCCCGGTGCGTTCGCCCAGCGAGCCGCCGAGGAAGCCGAACTCGAAGGCGATCAGCACGGCGTCGGTGCCCGCGACGCGCGCGGTGCCGCAGACGACCGACTCGGCCTCGCCGGTGCGCTCGGCGGCACGGGCCCGCGAGGCGTCGTAGCCCTGCCAGCCCAGCGGGCCGTCCGGTGCCGACTCCCCGGCGGGCGCGGGGAGTTCACGGAAGCTGCCGGGGTCGGCCAGCAGCGCCAGCACCTCCCGCGCCGAGCGCCGCTCAGACATCGGCCAGGGCCCGCTTCATGATCTTGCCCATGTCGTTGCGGGGCAGCGCGTCCAGGTAGCGGACGACACGGGGGCGCTTGTGCGGGGCCAGCCGCCGGGCCACGTGGTCCGCCAACTCCTCGGCACCGGGCGGTGACTCCGGGTCCGCCGGGACGATCCAGGCCACGATCCGCTCGCCCAGGTCGGCGTCCGGCTCCCCGGTGACCGCCGCCTCCCGCACCCCCGGATGCTCCAGCAGCGCGTTCTCGATCTCCCCGGCGCCGATCTTGTAACCGCCGCTCTTGATCAGGTCGGTGGCCTTGCGCCCGACGATGCGGACGTACCCGTCGCTCTCCCGTACGGCCATGTCCCCGGTGCGGAAGAAGCCGTCGGCGGTGAACGCGGCGGCGGTGGCGTCGGGCCGGTTCAGATACTCGGTGAACAGGTTCGGGCCGCGCACCTGGATCTCGCCGACGCTCTCCCCGTCCCAGTCGGTCAGCTCCGTGCCGTCCTCCTCCACCAGCCGCAGCTCCACGCCCGGCAGCGGCACCCCGACCGTGCCGGCCCGCGCCTCGCCGTCGGCCCGCACGCTGGTGTTCATCAGCGTCTCGGTCATGCCGTACCGCTCGATCACCCGCCGGCCGGTGGCCGCCGCGATCCGCTCGTGGTCGTGCACGGGCAGCGCGGCCGAGCCCGAGACCAGCAGCCGGGCCCGCGCCAGCGCCCCGGCCAGCTCCGGATCGCCGGGCAGGGCCTCGGCGAGACGGTGGTACATCGTCGGCACCCCGAACAGCATGGTCGCGCCGTCGTTCAGCTCCCGGGCCACGCCCTCCGGGGAGAACCGGCCCAGGTGCCGTACCTCGCCGCCGCGCCGCAGCGGGCCCAGGACGCCCAGCACCAGCCCGTGCACATGGAACAGCGGCAGGCCGTGCACCAGCACGTCGTCCCCGGTCCACTGCCAGGCGTCGGCGAGCGCGTCCAGGGTGGTGGCGAGGGCCCGGCGGGGCAGCACCGCGCCCTTGGGCGGGCCGGTGGTGCCGGAGGTGTAGACGATCAGCGCCGGATCGCCGTCCGCCGCCCGCTCCCCGGGCAGCGGGCCGGTGGCGGAGGCGTCCACGTCGATCCGGGGCAGCTCGTCCACCACCGGCGGCAGTGCGGCGCCGGGCGGGGCGAGGACCAGGGCCGGCGCGCTGTCGGTGAGGATGTGCGCGAGTTCCTTCTCACCCGACTTCGGGTTGAGCGGCACCGCGGCCGCCCCGGCGAGCAGCGTGCCGGTCACCGCGACGGCGGTCTCCAGCTCCGGCACGGCCCACACCGCGACCCGGCCCGCCCCCTGAAGCCGGGCGGCGAGGGCACCCGCGGCGCCCGCGAGCGAGCCGTACGTCAGGGTCCGGGGCCCGAACCGCAGGGCGACGCCCTCGCGGGAACCGTCCGCCAGGGCGGGGAAGAGAGAGGACACGCGGCGCACTCCTTACTGCCGGCGACGGCCGGCTGCCGGGGACGACAGCACCCTTCCTACACCAGCGGAACGCCTCGTGGCGGGCCTTGTTAGCCTCGCCACCGCACCCCATCGAACCCGCGTACGACAGGGAGTCCCGCCGTGCCCCGTATCGCCCTCGCCACCTACGACCCCGGCCCCGGACCCAGCAAGGACACCGATCTGCCGGTACTGGTACGGGCGCTGAGGGACGCCGGCGCCGACGCGGAGGCCCGGCACTGGGACGACCCGGCGGCCGACTGGGCCGGATACGACCTCGTGGTCATCCGCTCCACCTGGGACTACAGCTGGCGGGCCGCCGAGTTCACCGCCTGGGTGGAGCGCACCGCGGCCCTGACCCGGCTGGCCAACCCGGCCCCCGTCGTGCGCTGGAACACCGACAAGCGCTACCTCGGCGAGCTGGCGGCGGCCGGGGTGCCCACCGTCCCCACCCGCTACACAGCCCCCGGCGAAGCGGCCGCCCTGCCCACCGGCCACGAGTTCGTCGTCAAGCCGACCTCGGGTGCGGGCGCCCGGTTCGCCGCCCGCTACACCCCCGCCGAGCACGACACCGCGCTGCGGCAGCTCGCCCGGATGCACGCCGAGGGCTTCACCGCGATGGTGCAGCCGTACATGCCGGGCATCGACGTACGCGGGGAGCGGGCCCTGCAGTTCTTCGGCGGACGGCTGCTGCACGCCAGCCGCAAGGGCGCCGTGCTGTCCCCCGGCACCCCCTACGACGCCGACAAGGTCGCCCACCCCGGCCTGGAGCGCTGGCAGCCCACGCCCGCCGAACTCGCCGTGGCGGAGAGGGCGCTGGCCGCCGTCCCGGGCGCGCCCGAGCTGCTGTACGCGCGCGTGGACCTGGTCGACGGCGACGACGGCGAACCCCGCCTGATGGAACTGGAGCTGGTCGAACCCAACCTGTTCCTGGGGCTGCACCCGGAGTCCCTGCCCCGCGTGGCGGAGACGATCCTCCGGGCGGCCCGGGAGGGCTGAACTCCGTCCGGTTGATGGACGGTTGGCCGCCGAGGCTGGACGCGAAAGGGTCCCGTACCGCAGGCTGTGCCCGTCAAGATCACTTATCGATGGGGGAGTTGCATGTCCAAGGTATGGCTGGTGACCGGGGCCGGCAGCGGATTCGGCCGGGCGATCACCGAGGCCGCCGTCGCCGCCGGTGACCTGGTGGTCGGCGCGGCCCGCCGCCCGGAGGCGCTTGAGGACCTGGTCGCCGCCCACCCGGGCAAGGTGGAGGCGCTGCGCCTCGACGTGACGGACGGCGCCGCGATCGAGGCGGCGGTCGCGGACGTCGTGGCCCGGCACGGCCGGATCGACGTGCTGGTCAACAACGCGGGCCGCACACACGTCGGCGCGGTCGAGGAGACCACGGAGCAGGAGCTGCGGGACCTGTTCGAGCTGCACGTCTTCGGTCCGACCGCCCTGGTGCGGGCGGTGCTGCCGCACATGCGCGAGCGGCGCTCGGGCGCGATCGTGCAGATGAGCAGCATGGGCGGGCAGATGTCCTTCGCGGGCTTCGGGGCGTACTCCGGCACCAAGTTCGCGCTGGAGGGCATCTCCGAGGCGCTCGCCGACGAGGTGGCGGACTTCGGCATCAAGGTGCTGATCGTGGAGCCGGGCGCGTTCCGGACCTCCCTGTTCGGCAACGGACGGGCCGGGGCCAGCCCCGACAGCGGGGTGTACCCCAAGGTCAGCGAGACCCGCGGGTTCATCTCCGGCACCGACGGCACCCAGCCCGGCGACCCCGCGAAGGCGGCGGCCGTCATCCTGGCAGCGCTGGAGGCCGAACGGACCCCGCTGCGGCTGCCGCTGGGCGACGACGGCGTGAGCGCGGTCCTGGGCCACCTCGACCAGGTCCGCGCCGAGGTCGTCGAGTGGGAGAAGCAGACCCGGGCGACCGGCTTCGACGCCTAGGTCACCCGCGAGGGCCGGCCGCCGGGACAACGCACCCCGGCGACCGGTCCCGGTGCCGCCTGGCGGGGGGGGCGGCCGTGCGTGAACCCGGCGACCGGCCCCCGGTACCGCCTGGCCGAGGGCGGCAGCCCGTGAACCCGGCGACCGGACTCCCTGCCGGCTAGCCGACGACGGCCGTCCGCTGGAGCAGCCCCCAGGTGAACTCGGCGACCAGCTCGTGCCGTACGCCGTCGCGGTCCGGGGCGGTGAGGGCCAGGGCCGACCGGGTGGGGGCCGTGCCCTGGAGCGGCCGGGCGGGGGCGAAGGCGCGGGCGGCCTCGTCCACCGTGCACGACCACGGCGTCAGGTCCTCCAGGGTGTGAAGGCGGGGGCCCGGCGCGTCCGGCGCCCGCACCAGCCACTCGTGCCACACCCCGCCGTCCGGCCCGACCAGCACCTCGAACCGCAGGTCCGGCCAGAGCGGCAGGGCCCACCGCCGGGCCTCGCAGTCCAGGTCGCCGATCCGGCGCGGCGCCACGGACCCGGGGGCGCCGAGAACGGCCCGGTACCGGGCGGCGGCGCCCCGGCCGCGCGGCGAGCGGACCATCGCCTGCCACCGCTTGTTGGCCTCCCGCATGTCGGCCGCCGACGCGCCGAGCCGCCGCCGCGCCTGATCCACGAGGTCCGGGTTGTGGTCGGCCATGCGGCGCAGCAGTACCAGCTGGAAGTCGAGTTCCATGAAGTCCATCGTGCCCGGTCCGGCCCCCGCCCATTGCCCGCGCAACCTTCCCTGACTAGCCTGTGTTCGTCATGCCGATCGCCTGTTGATATCTCGAACATCTCGACCCGGATATCGCGACGGGCGCCAACACCACCAAGGGAGGGGGCCGGACGTGGGACGCCTCGTGCCTGCCGTGACCCGGGCTCTCGACATTCTTGAGCTGTTCCTCGACGGGGACGGGACGCTCTCCGCCCCCGACATCGTGCGCAGGCTCCAGCTGCCGCGCACCACCGTGCACGAGCTGGTCACCACGCTCGCCGCACGGTCGTACATCGTGCCGGTACCCGGCCAGCCCGGACGGTACCGGCTCGGCGTGCGCCCGTACCAGCTCGGCAGCCGCTACGCCGAGCAGCTCGACCTCGCCGCCGAGGGCCAGCAGGTGGCCCGTTCGGTCGCCGAGACCTGTGACGAGACGGTGCACGTGGCCATCCTGGAGGGCACCGACGTCATCTACATCGCCAAGGTCGACTCCACCCACGCCGTCCGCATGGTCTCCGCCGCCGGCCGCCGGCTGCCCGCCCACTGCACCTCGGTCGGCAAGATGCTGCTGGCCTCGCTGCCCGGGCCGGAGCTGACCGCGCGGATCCCCGACGACGCCGAGCTGGCCGCGATGACGCCGAACAGCATCACCGAACCGGCCGCGCTGCGGGCGGCCCTGGCGGAGATCCGGGAGCGCGGGATCGCGGTGGAGAGCCGCGAGTCCAACCCCGACGTCTCCTGCGTCGCCGCGCCGGTCCGCGACCGCACCGGCCAGGTTGTCGCCGCGCTGTCCATCTCCGTCCCTATGATTCGCTGGAGCGACGAGCGCCGGGCCGAGCTGGAGCAGCTGGCCGCCAAGGGCGCGGCGGAACTGTCGGAGCGGCTGGGACACAGGAGCGCGGCATGACGGCGTACGAGGTGGCGGTGGCGGCGGAGGCGACGCTCGGCGAGGGCCCGACCTGGGACCCGGCGACCGGCAGGCTCCTCTGGCTGGACATCCTGGGCATGCGGCTGCACACCTACGACCCGGTGACCGGCCGCCGCACGGTCCGTACGACGCCCCAGCACGTCGGCGCCGCCAAGCCCCGCGCGGGCGGCGGCCTGGTGCTCAACCTGCGCGACGGCGTCGGCCTGCTGGACCCCGACGACACCTTCCGCTGGCTGCACCACGAGCCGGTACCGGGCCGCCGCGCGAACGACGCGGCGGTGGCCCCGGACGGCTCCCTGTGGGCGGGCACCATGCGCTACGACGAGGCGACCGGCGGCGGCACGCTGTCCCGGATCACCGGTGACGGCACCGCGCGGACGGTGCTGGACGACGTCACGGTCAGCAACGGCACCGGCTGGAGCCCCGACGGCCGCCTCATGTACTACGTCGACACCCCGACGCGCCGCGTGGACGTGTTCGACTACGACTCCGAGGGCATCCGCAACCGCCGCCCGCTGGCCGAGGTCGAGGAGGGCGCGGGCTACCCGGACGGCCTCGCGGTCGACGCCGACGGCTGCGTATGGGTGGCCCTGTGGGACGGCGGAGCGGTCCGCCGCTACACGCCCGACGGCACGCTGGACCGCGTCATCTCCCTGCCGACCCCCCGTACGACGGCCTGCGCGTTCGGCGGCCCCACCCTGACCGACCTCTACATCACCACGGCCCGCACGGGCCTGGACGCCCCGCACCCCCTGTCGGGCTCCCTCCTGGTGATCCCGAACGCGGGCAAGGGCCTGCCCCAGCCGGCGTTCGCGGGCTGAGGTTCACTTCTCAACTCCGTGAGCTACCGCGCCCCAAAGGGGCGCGGGGAACGGCGCGCTCAGCCACAAGGCACCGGCACCCGGCCGACGACAGCACACCCCCGTCTCTCCGCCGGACGTCACCCGCACCCGGCCGACCGCAGCAGACCCCCGCCACTCGAGCCCGCACCGCCTTGATGTCGGCAGACCTCCGCAGCGCGCGGGACACCGCGCCGATCTCGCGGAGCAGTTGTCCGGTGTCGGTCCCGGCGGCGGGCTCTGCGGGCCCCCGGACAGCGGCCCGGTGCTCGACCGCGTCGAGAACGCTCACCGCCGCGGCCAGCGCACGCGCCCGCTCGGGCGGATGGCCGAGCCCGAGCGCCGCGTCGTACGCGCGTCCGCACAGCCCGGTGTCGATGCGCCGGGCCAGTGGCAGCAGCACGTCCCGGATGAACGTCTCGCGCCGGGTGAGCCGCAGCTCGGGCGTGGCGCGCAGGACGAACGGCAGCCCCGCCCCGCTCACCGAGCGCAACAGCCGGTACAGCGGCCGTAGTTCGCAGTGCGCGAGCCGGATCCGCCACCGGTCGCGCAGATACTGTCCGGCGTGCGGCAGCACGAACCCGGCGGCCACGAGGATCGCGGCGACGGCGGCCACGGCCGGCGCCAGGTCGGTGCTCAGCCAGTCCGCGTTCCGCCCGGCCCAGCGCGCCCCGACGGCGGTCAGCTTGGCCGCGCTGTACACCAGGTCCAGCGCGTACCCGGCGCCCAGCAGCCTGAGGCCCCGGCGCAGCCAGGCGTCCAGGCCGGCGACGCGCCCCCAGGCCCGGATCAGCCGGGAGCTGACCAGGCAGGCCACGGCGTGCGCGAGGAGGTAGAGCAGGATGCCCTCGCGGATGAACGGCGTGGTCGCGTAGTAGGTGTCCAGGTCCCGCAGCCGCTCCACGGGGGTGTCGGCGAGCGGGAACAGCACCCACAGGGCGACGATCACGCCGGAGTACACCGAGAGCACCCAGCGCCGTGCGCGGCGGGTGCCGGCCGAGCGGCCACAGGGGCCGTTGCGCCAGGTGATGAGCAGCAGCAGGCCGTTGGCGCACAGCGCGGTGATCAGCGAGTAGCACCAGGGCGCCGAGATGTTGGGCACGCCGGTCAGCCGGTTGACCAGGGCGACGGTGGAGGGGGCGCTGAAGACGAACACCGCGCAGGCGAGCAGCAGCAGCGTGCCGACCGCGCGCAGCAGCGGGTCCCGCCACAGCCGGATGATCGTCGGCAGTTTGACCGCCAGGGCGGTGACGAGCACGGCCGCGGGGATCCAGAAGGAGACGGAGAACTCGCAGAGGAAGCCCGGCGGTCTCACCGCGCGGCTCCCCCCTTCCCGGACCGCCGGTCCGCCGCCGGTGCGGCGCGCCCTTCGGGGCCGCCCGCCCGTTCGCGTCCGCGATAGCCGAGGGAGCGCTGGAGGGGGTCGGGCGGGGCGGGCCGGGGCCCGGACAGGTGGCCGCGGAACAGGGTGGCCAGGCGGTGCCCGAAGTGGTCCGCCTCGGCCTCGTCGGTCTCCCGGGAGCCGTTGCGGGCGGCCACCGTCAGGGCCGCCTCCCGCCAGCCGGGGGCGTCGGCGAGGGCGCGGGCCGCGGCCGCCCCGGCCAGGTGGTGGTGGCGGTGGCCGGCGTGCAGATGCCACAGCTCGTGCCCCAGGATAACCAGTTGCTGCACGTCCTCCGCCCGCTCCTCCACGATGATCAGGTCGAAGTCGGCGAACTCGACCCACAGCCCGGTCACTTCGATCTCGTCCGGGAACCGCTCGAACCGCAGCTCGACCGGGCGTCCGGCGCGCAGCGCGGTCATCTCCTCGCACAGCGCGTGGCACAACTGCCGTATGTCCCGCGGTGTCTCGGGCCGGGCGCGGACGGCGGCGGCGAGGTCGCCGGCCAGGGTGCGCATCGCCGGACCGGTGCGGGGGCGGAGCAGCCGGGAGGCGAGTCCGGTCAGCCGCTGTCGCGCGCCCGCGATGCCCATCGGCCCCCCTTCGTACCGTCTCCGGCCCGGTCATGGCTGGTCCGAGGGTACGCGCACGGATGTGCCCGCGTCATGCGTTCCCCCCGGACATCGTTCAACTCGAAACAACTATGACCTTTGTCCAACCCATTGACGCGCACGCGCGGGGAATCTACGGTCCCGTTCGAAGTTACGGGCATCATTCGGGATATCGAACGTAGGGGCAAGGTATGGGACAACCTGGCCTGAACCGCAGGCACTTCCTCGGCGCCGCGGGCGGGTTGGTGACGGCCGCGAGCCTCGGTTTCGCCGCCCTCGGCAGCGGGGCCGACGCGCTGGCCGGCGGCGCCCGCACCCGGGTGCGCTACTGGAACCTCTTCCAGGGCGGTGACGGCGCCAACCAGGTCGCCATGGTGGACGCGTTCCGCAAGACGCACCCCGGCACCGCGGTCAAGGACTCCACCCTCACCTGGGGCGGCCCCTACTACACCAAGCTCGCCATGGCCGCCGCCGGCAACCGCGCCCCCGACCTCGCCGTCATGCACCAGGGCCGCGTCCCCGGCTTCGCCCCCGGCCGCCTCCTCGACCCCTGGGACACCGGCCTGCTGGCCGAGTACGGCGTGCGCGAGGCCGACTTCAACCCGGTGCTGTGGAAGCGCGGCGTCGTCGACGGCGAGCTGTACGCCCTGCCCCTCGACATCCACGTCCAGCTCTGCTTCTACCGCAAGGACGTGTGCCGCAGGGCCGGACTGCTGGACTCCGCCGGCCGGCTGCCCGCCGCCACCTCCCCCGACGACTGGTTCGCCGTCCTGAAGGAGGCCAGGAAACAGCTGAGGAAGGGCGTGCAGACCCTCGGCCTGCACGCCAACGACCAGAACTTCTGCTGGTGGTTCTTCGTCACCTTCTACCAGCAGCTCCGCGGCACCTACTTCGACGCCGACCGGTCGGACCTGACCTTCGACACCGACAAGGCCACCGAGGTCCTGGAGTTCTTCCGCAAGCACGTCACCGACGGCTACGTCACCCCGGGCGAGGCCGACGGCGAGGCGTTCCTCGCCGGCTCCCCCTTCACCTGGGAGGGCAACTGGTCGGTGCCCTACTTCAACAGCGAGAAGGTCGACTACGGCGCCCAGCCGCTCCCCCCGGTCTTCGGCACCCCGGCCACCCACGCCGAGTCCCACTCCTTCGTCCTGCCCCACCAGGCCGGCCGGGGCGGCGCCGCCGACGAGGGCGCCTACCGGCTCGCCGCCTACATGGTCACCCACGCCACCACCTGGGCCCTCGGCGGTCACATCCCCGCCCACCTGCCCACCTTCGAGGACCCGGGCTACCGGGAGCTGACCCCGCAGAACGAGTACTCCCGGCCCGCCATGGACCACCAGGCCAACGAGCCGCACATCTGGTTCGCGGGCTCCACCGGCATCCTCGCCCAGCGCCTCGGCCCGGTCATCGCCTCCTCCAACCTCGGCTCCACCGCACCCGACAAGGCGGCCCGCCGCATGAAGTCCCTGCTGGAGCAGCTGCTCGAGGCGAAGAACCCGATGACCGGGCGCACCGCCGCCCAGGAGCTGAAGGGAGCCGCCGCATGAGCAGTACGACACTGACCACGGCCGGCCGCACGGCCCGCCCCCGCGCCGCCGCCGGGTCCGCCCGGCTGCGCTGGTCCCGCCGCCTCCAGCACGGCGGCTGGTTCGTCGCCCCGTTCCTCGTCGTCTACGGGCTGTTCGTCATCCTGCCCGTCGTCCGCGGCCTCTACCTCAGCTTCACGGACGCCAACATCTCCGGCGACCACACCGGCTTCGTCGGCCTCGCCAACTACCGCGAGGCGCTGCGGGACCCGCTCGTATGGGACTCCCTGTGGCACAGCACGCAGTTCACGCTGTACGTCGTCCCGCTGATCGTCGTCGTGGCCCTGCTCATGGCCCTGATCGCCCACCACACCACGCACTTCAAATGGCTGTGGCGGCTGTGCTTCTTCGCGCCCTTCCTGCTGCCCTCGGCCGTCGTGGGCAACCTGTGGTGGTGGCTGTTCCAGCCCACCAACGGCATGGTCAACCACGTCCTCGGCCTGGACACCCCCTGGCTCACCCAGAAGTCCACGGCCATGCTCGCCGTCGTGGTCGCCACCCTGTGGTGGACGGTCGGCTTCTCCTTCCTGCTCTACCTGGCCGCCCTGCAGAACATCCCGCAGCACCTGTACGAGGCCGCCGAACTCGACGGCGCGAACGCCCTCCAGCGGATGCTGTACATCACCGTGCCCAACCTGCGTTCCATCACCGGCCTGGTCGTCGCCCTCCAGGTCCTCGCCTCCCTCCAGGTCTTCGACCAGGCCGTGGTCATGTACCAGTTCGGCCCCGGACCGGAGGAATCGACGCGCACCTTCGTCCAGTACACCCTCGAACAGGGCTTCACCACCTACCGCGTGGGCTACGCCTCCGCGATCTCCTTCGTCCTGTTCGTCATCATCGCGGCCGTGGCGCTCGCCCGGATGTGGCTGCTGAAGAGCCGCGAGGAGGCCACCCGATGACCACCCGCTCCGCCCGCCGCTGGCCGCCCGCCCAGATCGCGCTCACGGCCGTCGCCGCGACCCTCTCCCTGATCTGGCTCGCCCCGCTGGCCTGGGCCCTGTCCACCTCCCTGAAGACCCCGACGGAGTCCGTCACCTCGCCGCACTGGATACCCGAGCACATCACCCTGGACTCCTGGAAGGAGGTCCTGAAGGCGGGCGACATCCCCAACTGGTTCGTGAACTCCGTCGTCGTCTCCGTGTCCGTCACGGTGATCGTGCTGCTGGTCGCCTCCCTCGCCGGATACGGCTTCGCCCGCACCGAGTTCCGCGGCAAGGGCGCCCTGATGGGCCTGACCATGGCCGGCCTGATGTTCTCCCCGGCGATCCTCGGCGTCCCGCTGTTCACCACGGTCCAGTCGCTCGGCATGGTCGACACCTACTGGGGCATGATCCTGCCCCAGTGCGCCCCGGCCGCCATGGTCTACATCCTCTACAAGTTCTTCCAGGGCCTGCCCCGGGAACTGGAGGAGGCCGCGTTCATCGACGGCGCCGGCCGCTGGCGGATCTTCTTCACCATCGTGCTGCCCCTGTCCAAGCCCTCGCTGTCCGCGGTCGGGATCTTCACGTTCATCGCGTCCTGGAACAACTTCCTGTGGCCGTACATGGTGACCAACAACCCCGACCTGATGACCATGCCCAACGGCATCGCCACCGTGCAGAACGCCTTCGGCATCGTCTGGCCCCAGCTGATGGCCGGCGGCCTGATCGCCGGACTGCCGCTGATCATCGTCTTCGTCTTCTTCCAGAGCCAGATCGTGCGGGGCGTCGCCCACACCGGCCTGGCCGGCCAGTGACGCGAGGAGCCCCCGCGCCGAGACTCCGGTCCAAGGGGCCCGGGGGACGGCGCGATCGACCCGCCACGCACCCGCACCCGCCCACGAATCCCGACCACCCACCCCGGAAGGCACCATGCACACCGCCCGTTTCACCCTCGACCCCGCCTTCACCGTCGGCGAGGTCAACCCCCGTCTCTTCGGCTCCTTCGTGGAACACCTCGGCCGCTGCGTGTACACCGGCATCTACGAGCCGGACCACCCCGCGGCCGACGCCGAGGGCCTGCGTACCGACGTGCTGGAACTGGTCCGCGAACTCGGCGTCACCGCCATCCGCTACCCCGGCGGCAACTTCGTCTCCGGCTACAAGTGGGAGGACTCCGTCGGCCCGGTGGAGGACCGTCCCCGCCGGCTCGACCTGGCCTGGCACTCCACCGAGACCAACCGCTTCGGCCTGTCCGAGTACATCGCGTTCCTGAAGAAGGTCGGCCCCCAGGCGGAGCCCATGATGGCGGTGAACCTCGGCACCCGGGGCGTCGCCGAGGCCCTGGAACTCCAGGAGTACGCCAACCACCCCTCCGGCACCGCCCTGTCCGACCTGCGCGCCGCCCACGGCGACAAGGACCCCTTCGGCATCCGGCTGTGGTGCCTCGGCAACGAGATGGACGGCCCCTGGCAGACCGGCCACAAGACGGCCGAGGAGTACGGCAGGCTCGCCGCCGAGACCGCCCGCGCCATGCGCCAGCAGGACCCCCGCGTGGAACTGGTCGCCTGCGGCTCCTCCACCCAGGCCATGCCCACCTTCGCCGAGTGGGAGGCCACCGTCCTGAAGGAGACGTACGACCTCGTCGACTACATCTCGGTGCACGCCTACTACGAGCCCGTCGACGGCGACGTGGACTCCTTCCTCGCCTCGGCCGTCGACATGGAGTCCTTCATCGAGAACGTGGTCGCCACGGCCGACCACGTGGGCGCGCTGCTGAAGTCGAAGAAGAGGATCAACCTCTCCTTCGACGAGTGGAACGTCTGGTACCTCACCAAGTGGGTGGAGTTCTCCGAGACGCGCGACCTGTCCGACTGGCCGGAGGCGCCCCGTCTGCTGGAGGACAACTACAGCGTCACCGACGCCGTCGTCTTCGGCTCGCTGCTGATCGCCCTGCTCCGGCACGCCGACCGGGTCACCGTCGCCTGCCTCGCCCAGCTCGTCAACGTCATCGCCCCGATCATGACCGAGCCGGGCGGCCCGGCCTGGCGGCAGACGACGTTCTTCCCGTTCGCCCAGGCCTCCAAGTACGGTCGCGGCCAGGTGCTGGACGTCCGCGTGGAGTCGCCGACGTACGAGACGAAGAAGTACGGCGAGACGGACCTGCTGCACGCCACCGCCGTACGCGCGGACGACGGCACCGTCACCGTGTTCGCGGTCAACCGCAGCCGCACCGAGCCGCTGCCCCTCGAAGTCGTCCTGCAGGGCCTGGAGCTGACCACCGTCACCGAGCACACCGCCCTGGCGGACGCCGACCCCGACGCCCGCAACACCCTGACCGACCCCGAACGCGTCACCCCGCACCCGGTCGAGGGCACCGCCCTGGCGGACGGCACCCTCACCGCCGTACTGGAGCCGCTGTCCTGGAACGTGATCAGGCTGGCCTGATCACACCGGTGTGACGGGGACTCCGCCGCTCGCGGCGCCGAGCAGCGTCAGCCGTACCGACCCGGGGCCCGACAGCGTGGTGAACTCCGACAGGACCGCCAGCGCCAGCGTGTTGGTGCCCCGGGTGCGCAGGATGCCGTTCGGCAGCACGAACGTGTGCTGCGGACCGACGTTGTTGATGTACTGGCCCATGTTCCAGCCGTTGAGGAAGAGCTGGGCGCGGTAGGCCCGGTACGGGTCGTCGTCCAGGGTCAGGCCGATCGACGCGTCCACGTCGGCCGGCACCGACAGCCGGAACGTGGTCCGGTACCAGGTGACACCCTGGTACCGCTCCGCGCGCGGGAACTCCGCCTTCTCCCAGTCCCGGTCCCGGAAGCCGGGCAGGTGCCAGCCGTGCCGCTCGCCGTACAGGCCGCCGTTGTTCAGCGGCCCGCGCACCGGGTCGGCGGGCCCCTCGCCCTGGATGCGCCAGCGCACCTTCGGCGCGCCGCCCTTGAAGGTGACCGCGGTCAGCCCGCGGGCCACCTTGTGCGTGTCGAGCGCCTTGCCGTCCTGGTCGTGCTGCATGCGCCGGACCAGCACCGACAGCACATGCCGGCCGGGGGAGCGCAGCCGCTCGCGCACCGGGAAGACGGCCGTGTCCGCCCAGCTCCCTTGCCGGACCGTTTTCTTGTCCGGCACGGGCATCCGGTGCGTGCCCAGCGGCTCGCCGTCCAGCCACGCCATCAGCAGACCCTGGGTGCCGGTGCTGTAGGCGAGCGCGACCTCCTCGATGGCGGTGCTGTCGGTGAAGGTGCCCCGGTACCAGACGTCGCCGTAGTGGAAGCCGTAGTCGTCGGCGAACAGCACCGGCTGCCCCTCGGGGACGGCCGTGGTGGAGAACGACGAGGTCTTGTCGGCCTTCTTCCACGACGAGTCGTCGAAGCCGGGGCCCGCCTCCGGGTTCTCCCGCCGCATCCGCCAGCCGCCCAGCCGCGGCAGCCGCACCTCGGGCACCCCCGGCAGCGACCCCCTGGTCATCAGGGAGCCGGAGAGGGTGACCCGGGTGGTCACCCGGCGCCCGTTCCAGACCAGGGTGTCGATCCCGCGCGGCCCCCACACCTCCAGGCCCGCCGACTCCTTCAGATCACCGGTGAGGCGCACCTCGGAGCCGTGCACCTCGGCGTGGCGCAGCAGCGCCGGGCCGTACACCAGGAGGGTCCCGGACGGGGTGTCGTACGGGAACAGGCGGACGGCGGTGGCGTCGTCGGCGAAGAGCAGCAGCAGCGGGGTGTCGCTGTCGCCCTTCTGCACCAGCATCCGGGTCAGCCCCTCCTCGCCGAGGGGCGCGTTGACGTGCAGCTCCCCCCGGTCGTAGGCCCAGCCGCCCTCCGGGTCCAGCCGCTGCACGGACGGTTCGGCCCGGGACTCCAGGACCAGTTCGGCCATCTGGCCGCGGGGCCCGGTGAACACGGCGATGTCCTGCCGGCCCGTCGTCAGGCACAGCATGGGCGAGGCGGTGGAGTACTTCAGCCTGCGCCGGCCCAGCCGCAGCCCGGTGGTCAGCAGCCTGGCGTCCTTGCCGGGCACGGTGACGCGCAGCTTGCCGGCGTCGGTCGGCAGGTCGGTGGTGACCTCCTCCGTGCCGTCGTTGCGGGCGATGTACACCTGCGCGCCGGTGTCCTGGTTGGCGAGGTGGTAGACCTTCAGCCCCTCGGCACGCACGTCCGGCGCCCGGTCCAGCTTGGCGAAGTCGGGCACGCGCTGGAGCAGATGCCCGAGCTGGTGCATCGGGGCGATCTTGTCGGTGACGTTGCGGGCCTCGTCGATGGCGGCGCCGTAGTCGTACGACGTGTAGACGACCGGTGCGGGCAGCCAGCCCCACGAGGTCCCGCCGAACGTCATGTACACGTTGTGCAGGGTGAGGCCGTTGGCCAGGTTGGTCAGGTAGAAGCGGCGCTCGTAGGCCGCGTCCCGGGTGCGCCGCGACTCGGCGTACCCCTTGCCGTCGAACTCGGCCCCGCCCCACGGGTCGAACCAGCCGCCACCGAACTCGGGCACGAAACCGGGCGTGCTCGGCGAGGCGGTGGCCCCGCCCTTCGGCCCGCCGGGCCCGAAGTGCCCCCAGTCAGGCGGGGTCTTGAACGGCGAGGGATAGCCGTCGAAGCCGTACAGCCAGCCGCCCTTCTCCCCGCCGGTGTCGAAGGAGCCGGGGGTCCAGTAGCCGTTCCTGCCCTTGTCGTTGTGGAACAGCGGGACGTCGATCCCGTCGGCCCGGACCTTCTTGTACAGGTGCGACATGTACGCCCGGCCGGTCGCGTCGGCGGGATGGGCGTCGTACTCGTTCTCGATCTGGTACAGCAGGACCGTGCCGGTGCCCCGGGTGAACAGGTGCCGGCGGGCGATCCGGTTCACCTGGGTCAGCCACTCGTCCACGTGCGACAGGTACGTGGGGTCGTCGGTGCGGGCCGTGCCCTTGGTCGCGGTCAGCCAGCCCGGGAAGCCGCCGCCGTCGACCTCGGCGTTGATGTACGGGCCCGGCCGCAGGATGACGTACAGCCCCGTCTCCGCCGCCATGCGCAGGAACAGGTCCAGGTCCCGGACGCCGGAGAAGTCGTACCGGCCGGGCGCGGGGGAGTGGTGGTTCCAGGCCACGTAGACACTGACCGTGTTGTAGCCGTGCGCCCGCATCTTCTGCAGCACGTCCCGCCACAGCGAGGGGCTCGGCAGTCGGAAGGGGTGCAGCTCGCCGGACCACACCACCAGCCGCCGCCCGTCCACGAGCAGCGAGTACCGGTCGTAGCCGATGGTGTGCCGCGCGCCGTCGGCCCGCGGCGCGGCCGGCGCCGGACCTGTCGGCGCGCTGCCGCCCGCGTACGCGGAGGGCGCCCCGGGGCCGCCGCTGCCGCCCAGGGCCAGCCCGAGCGCGGCGGAGCCGGCCAGGGCACTGAAGGAACGTCTGCTGAGCGCCAAGGTGGGTCCTCCCGGGCGGTCCTAGGGGGCGCGGGTCCGGCCATTCTCCATGGCGGGACGCCCCACAATGGATCCATGAGGATCTCGGCACGGGCGGATTACGCGGTACGGGCGGTACTGGAGCTGGCCGTACGGCAGGGTAACGGCCCGGTGAAAGCAGAGGAAATCGCCGCCGTGCAGGACATCCCGCACAAGTTCCTGGAGGGTATCCTCGGCGACCTCAGGCGGGCCGGGATCGTGGACAGCCGGCGTGGCGGGGGCGGCGGTTACCGGCTGGCGCGGGCGGCACCGGCGATCACCGTGGCCGACGTCATCCGGGCGGTGGACGGCCCGATCGTGTCGGTACGCGGCGAACGCCCGACGGGCCTCGCCTACACGGGCACGGCCCGGCCGCTGCTGCCGCTGTGGATCGCCCTGCGCGCCAACGTCCGCCGCATCCTGGAGGGCGTCACCGTGGCCGACCTCGCGGCGGACGCCCTGCCCGAGCCCGTCCGGGCGCTCGCGGCGGAACCGGCGGCGTGGGAGAACCCGTGAGGGACGGCTCCGGCCGGGCGGGACTCGGACGTCGCGGACTCGGCCGACGGGACTCGGACGTCGCGGACTCGGCCGACCGGGGGACCGGCGCGTTTCCCCGCGCCCGTGCCGTTCGTTAGGGCGGACATGATCAAGAAGCTCACCTGTGCCTCCGCCCTGGCCACCGCGCTGCTGGCCACCGCCGCCCCCGCCGCCGGGGCCGCCGACGCCGTCCGCTCCCCCCTCCCCGCCGCCGGCGCCCCCGGCGTCGCCCTCCTGTCGGGCCTCCTCGGCTCCCTGGAGACGGGCAACCCGGTCACCTCCCTGAACACCCTGCTCCCGATGGGCATCCAGGGCCGCTGAACGAGCCCCCCCCGGCCGGGGCGGGTGGAGGCGAGGTGCCCCCTCCCGCCCCGGCCGGCCGTCAGCCCGCCACCCCCAGCGTGAGGGTGCCGGTGTAGCCGGACGAGGCGGAGCCGCCGAGGGCGGTGAGGCCGAGCAGGCCGGAGACGGCGCCCCGGTCGTCGTAAATGGAGTCCTGCGCGAGGGTGGTGCGCGGGACCGTGTTGGCGGAGTACGGCGAGACCTTGGCGACGGCCGCCGTGACCCTCTCGTCGAAGAAGAGCTGGCCGGTGTGGACGGTCGAGCCGCCGGTGAAGTGGCCGTCCGGTGTCACGGTCACGCCGGTGTGCACCTTGACGTGGATGTGCACACAGCGGCCCCGGTACCACCCCGGGTAGACCGTCGTGAACCTGACGGCCCCGCCGGAGTCCGTGAGAACGCCACCGCGCAGGAAGGTGCGGTCGTCGGGCTCCTGGTGCCCGTTGGCGCCCACGTAGCCGGAGTACTCGCCGAGCGCGTCGGCGTGCCACAGCTCCACGAGGGCGCCGGGGAGCGGGGCGCAGGCGGCGTCGACGACGGTCAGGGCGAGTTTCAGGGGGATGCCGGGCTTGCCCTCGGTGATGTCGGCGCGGACGAGCGCGCCGTCGAGGTAGTAGGGGCCCTGGGTCATCTCGGTGGTGAGCGTGCACACCGCGGCGGCGTTCTGCGCGCCGGCCGCGTCCTTCGCCGGAGCCGCGGCCCCTACGGTCAGCGCCGCGGCGGCACTCCCGGCGGCGGCCAGCACGGTACGGCGCCCGATCTTCCGGGCATCAGAGGTGTCTGTCATGGACACGGCACCGTAGAGACGCTTCCTGTCGGCAAGCTGTCAGTTCGGCAAAGCGGGGAACCGTCAAGCGCGCGGTCCGGCCGACCTCGCGCTTGGACCGGTCTCCCCCCTCGACCCGCCTGCCGTGCCCCTGGTCGGCCGGAGCCGTCGCGCGGGGTCAGCGAGGAGTGAGCAGGCAGAACTCGTTGCCCTCCGGGTCGGCCAGCACCCTCCAGGAGAGCGCGGACTGATCGATGCCGGGGTCGGTGGCGCCCAGGGCGCGCAGCCGGGCCTCCTCCGCCGCCGGGTCGTCACCGCGATAGGGGGCGATGTCGAGGTGGACGCGGTTCCACACGCTCTTGGTGTCGGGGGTGCGGACGAACTCCAGGTACGGGCCGACGCCCGGGGCGGAGCGCATGACCGCGAGGTCGTCGGTGACTTCGTGCAGCGTCCAGTCGATCGCCCGGCCCCAGAACCGGGCCATTTCCCGTGGGTCGGCGCAGTCGACCACCACTGCGGCGATCGGCCCGGTGTCCTGGTGGACCGGGCGGGGCTCAAGGACGCAGAACTCGTTGCCCTCCGGGTCGGCCATCACCGTCCAGGGGACGTCGCCCTGACCCACGTCGGCGAGCGTCGCGCCGAGCTCCCGCAAGCGCGCGACCAGTTCCGCCTGGTGGGCGGCGGAGGTGGTGGCCAGGTCGACGTGCACCCGGTTCTTCACCGTTTTGGGCTCCGGGCGGGCGATGAGGTCGATGCAGACGGCCGCGGGGTCGGGGTAGGCGAAGTCCGCCGGTTCGAGGTTGGTGACGCCGGGGCCCTCGCTGTCGACACCCCAGCCGAGTGCCTCCGCCCAGAAGCGGCCGAGTGCGGCGTCGTCGTGGGCCTTCATGTTGATCTGCACGAGTCGTGATGGCATGACGAAGATCCTAGAAGTCGCCGTCGGCGCCGGGCCGCCGTGATCCAAGGCGTGCCCGGCCGGTGAGTTCGTGCCGGAACCGTTGACTCGTCGACCGTTCGCTTCTACGGTCCCGTTCGAACCGGCGATCGCTGTTCGGTATCACGAACACATCAGGAAGAGGGAGCCCGCAATGAAGCGCACCGCACTCCTCGCCGTCCCCGCCGCCCTGCTGCTCGCGCTCGTGCCGGGCACCGCCTCCGCGTACCCCAACCCCGGCACGGTCACCGGCAGCACCGTCGTGCACGACCCGACGATGATCCGTACCTCCGGCGGCCGTTACCTGCTCTACGCCACCGGCGGCGGCCTGGGCCACCGGACCTCCACCGACCGGATCTCCTTCACCGCCGGCGCCGACGCCTTCACCACCAAGCCGTCCTGGTGGTCGTCGTACGCCACCGAGGCGTGGGCGCCGGACATCTCGTACGCCGGCGGGAAGTACCTGATGTACTACGCCGTCTCCAAGTTCGGCGAGAACACCTCGGCGATCGGCCTGGCCGGCTCCACGACCGGGCTGCCCGGCTCCTGGACCGACTACGGCGTCGTATACACCTCCACCTCCAGCAGCGACTACAACGCCATCGACCCCAACCTCTTCGTGGACGACGACGGCAAGTGGTGGCTGTCCTTCGGCAGTTGGTGGACCGGCATCAAGATGATCCGCATCGACCCCGCGACCGGGAAGCAGTACGCGGGCGACACCAGGCGCTACTCCCTCGCCGCCCGGCCCACCGGCAGCAAGGCGGTCGAGGCGCCGTACATCGTCAAGCGCAACGGCTACTACTACCTCTTCGCCTCCTACGACGTCTGCTGCCAGGGCACCAGCTCGACGTACAAGGTGAAGGTCGGCCGGGCGACCTCGGTCACCGGGCCGTACTACGACAAGAACGGCGTGGCGATGACGAACAACGGCGGCACCCCGGTCCTGGAGTCCCACGGCAACGTCATCGGACCCGGCGGGCAGTCCATCATGCACGACACCGACGGCGACCTGATCGTGTACCACTACTACGACGGCAACGCGGGCGGCACCCCGAAGCTCGGGATCAACCTGCTGAACTGGTCGTCGGGCTGGCCGGTGGCCTACTGAACCTCACAGCCAGCCGCGCTGGGCCGCCTTCAGACCCGCCTCGAAACGGCTGGAGGCGTGCAGGCGCTCCATCAGGGCGGCCATCTGGCGCCGTACCGTCCGCAGGGAGACCCCCAGGCGCTTGCCCGCGGCCTCGTCCGTCATCCCGGAGGCGAGCAGCTTGAGCAGCTCCCGCTCCGCCGGGGTGACCTCCTCCTCGCCCGCCGGTCTACGCCGGTCCGCGCCGAGCGGCACCGCCGACTCCCAGGTCTGCTCGAACAGGGCCAGCAACGACGCCACGATGCCCGGTGCGCTGGTGCACAGGGCGCCCAGGCGGGTGTTGGCCGGATCGATGGGGACGACCGCGGTGCGCCGGTCGAAGATCAGCATGCGGGGCGGCAGCACCGGACTGGTGCGCACCTGCCCGCCCTGCTCGCTGAGCCAGCGGGCGTAGGCGAACGTGGCCGGGTCGTTGCGGGCGCTGTCCTGGTACACGGTCAGCAGCTGCACACCCCGGGCCAGCGCCTGTTCGTCCAGCGGCCGGGAGGCGTCCAGGCTGGCCTGCGACTGGGCACCGCCCGGCTCGATGGCCCGGCACTCCTCGCGCAGATCCTTCGCCAGGCACTCCAGGCGCCGCTGGATGGCGTCCAGTCCGACGAGCCGTTCGGCGCCGTCCTCCCGGGTGTTGGGCCGCAGCGTGGCGAACTCGGCCACCGTACGGGCCACGGCCTCCCGGCTGCGGGCCAGTTCCTCCTGGCGGCGCACCAGCTCCGCCTCCTGCCGGCGCAGGATGATCTCCAGTCCCACGTCGGGGCTGACCGCGCGCAGCATGCCGGGAGCGTCCCGGGACGGCTGGAGCAGCTCCAGGTCCACGAGCCGGTCCAGGCACTCGCGCACCTCGGTCTCGGTGAGCGCCAGCCGTGCGGCCAACTGGGCCACGCCGTCGTCCTCGTGGATCAGCAGAGCCCGGTAGACGGACTCCAAGGACCGATCGAGCCCCAGTGCCTCCAGCACGCGACAACCCCCCGGAAGTGCGTAAATCCCCAGTACGGACGCCTCAGTGGCGCGATTTGATCATCCTACGGACGCGTTTTCGCCACGCAACCCACGCGGTACGGCCACATCTCCCTGGCACCTTCGTGCCAGCCACCTTGGTGCCGGTCGAAGACGCTTCCGCGCTGGTGGCACGGCCCGCAGGATGGTGCTCACCGAGCGGGGCCCGGGCCGGCGGCCGGACCGGATCCCGCTCACCACAGCATCTGTTCTCCGCCATCGCCGTCCAGGGGGATCCGCCATGTTCCGCACCGCTCGCCGTCTGATCGCCACCGGCGCCGCCGCCCTCGTCCTGTCCGCCACCGCCGTCACCGGCGCCGGGATCGTCATCGGCTGGGACAGCGAGTCCGCCGGCACACCGCTGGCCGGGGTCATCGGCTGGGACACCGAGCCGGCGCACACGACGCTCGCCACGGGCGCGGGCGTCATCGGCTGGAACTGAACCCGTGCGGATCGTCAGCGTCACCTTCCGGCCGCACGACGACGACTCACCACGACCCACGGGCATCGGCCCGCTCCTGCACGATCTGCTGTGGGCGCACGCGGTGCCCGCCGCCGGGCTGGAGCACGTCAGGGTCCGCCCGGTCCGGGCCGGTCTGGAGGCGGTGCTCTTCGTCCGCGCCGCGTCCGACGCCGAGGCCGTGACCGGCGTACGGCACCTGCTCACCCGGGTACGCGAACCGATCGCCGCCCACGGTTACGCGGTGCTCCTGCCCCGGCCGGCACACCTCCGCGCCGACTTCGGCGCCTGACATACTTCTGCGCCCGGGGTCTACCCGGCAGGCCGGGTCTCCTCCTCCAGCCACGCCAGGTACGCCCCGCTGCCCGCCACGATCGGGGTCGCGATGATCTCCGGGGTGTCGTAGTCGTGTGCTTCCTTGATGTAGGTCTCCAGGTCCTCGTAGCGCGCCGTGGTGGTCTTGAACAGGATCTGCCACTCCTGCTCGGTCTGTGTCGCGCCCTCCCAGCGGTAGACGCTGGTGACGGGGGCGCTGATCTGTGCGCACGCGGCGATCCGCGCCTCCACCGCGCCGGCGGCGAGGGCCTTCGCCTTCTCCTCGCTGTCCGTGGTCGTCAGTACGGTCAGGTGCCGGTGTTCTGCCATGGCCGGTCTTCCTTCCGGGGGCGGGTCTCCACCGGACGGACGGTACCTCGCACCTGGGCCGCCGTGAGCCCGCCCCGTGCCGGAACCCCGGGCGGGGTGGACGCGGCGGGCGCCCAAGGCGCCACCGGCTCCGGGTGCGCCACCGGCACCGGGGGCGCGACCGGCACCGGAGGGACGGCGGCGGGGAGCGGTATGCCCGTGCCGACGGCCGGAGCGGGCACACCCGAGCGCGGGGCCGCCGCGTCGGACCCGGCCCCGGTAGGGCGCAGCCCCGCCCCGCTCGTCTCCCCGATCAGGCGGTCCACCGTCGCCGTGCCCGAGCTGTAGCCGGAGCCGGTCGCGGAGGCGTAGAGCACCTGTTCCAGCGCCGGCACCAGGCGGCGTACGTCGGCCTGGGGGCGTACCGCGAGGCGCAGGAAGCGGCTGGAGGAGCCGATCTTGTCGCCGCAGTCGCGGACCAGCAGCCGGTGCCCGGTGCGCAGCCGGTCCCGGACGACCGTGCCCTCCGCGCCGACCGGCAGGCGGACGAGGACGAAGTCGGCCTGGGAGGGGTAGACGGTGAGCCCGGAGAGCGTGGCCAGGCGGGCGGTCATGTCCCGGCGGTCCTCGCGGATCCGGTCCCGGCTGCGCGCGTACGCGGGCCCGTGGTCGCGCAGCAGGGACACCACGTGCTCCGCGAGGGAGCCGAGGTTCCGCTTCGGCAGCAGGGAGCGGATCCTGCCCGCCAGCACGGGGTCGGCGGCGAGACAGCCGAGGCGGACGCCGGGCAGGCCGAGGCTCTTGCCCAGGCTGCGCAGGACGATCACGTTGGGGCGGAGCACGGCCTCCTGGGCGAGGCTCGGCTCGGGCTCCGCGTCGGCGAACTCCAGGTACGACTCGTCCACGACCACGAGGTCCAGGTCGGCCATGGTGTCCAGGAACCGCACCAGGTGCTCGCGCCGCGGCCGGCCCCCGTCGGGGTTGTTGGGGGTGCAGACCACGGCCGCCCGGCTGCCCCGGGCGCGCAGGAAGCCGGCGTACCGGTCGAGGTCCAGGGCGAAGCCGTCCGCCTCCTGGAGCGGGAACATGTCGACCCGCTTGCCGGTCACCGCCGGCCGGCCGGTCCAGCGGCCGGACGTCGGCACCGGGACCGCCAGGGACTCCCGGACCAGCGAGTGGTCGATCCAGGCGATCAGTTCGGTGGTGCCGTTGCCCACCGCCACGCACTGCGGCGGGAGGTGGAGCAGGGCGCTCAGCTCGGCGGTGACGGTGTCGGTGTCGGTGCAGGGGTCGCTCGGGCAGGACGTGACGATCTCGCGCAACCGGGCCGCCAGTTCGTCGAACATCCCGGGCGTCGGGAAGTACGGGTTGCCCGCGACGCGGAAGTCCACCGGGCCGGCTCCGGCGCCGTCCCGGAACAGCGAAGTGACGTTGCCGGCCAAAAGGAAACCTCCGTATCCGAGCGCGGCCCGTGCGGGCCGTTCCTGGATACGGAGGTGTCGGGAGGTGCGTTCAACTCACCCAGCCGTAAAGCGGGTTCACGCGCTGAAGCGGTGGATCGTCGTCGTCCGGTACGTCTGGCCGGGGCGCAGTACCGTCGACGGGAACGCCGGCTGGTTCGGCGAGTCCGGGAAGTGCTGCGTCTCCAGGCACAGCGCGTCGCCCTGCCGGTAGGTGCGGCCGGAGGTGCCGGTGAGCGTGCCGTCGAGGAAGTTGCCGGAGTAGAACTGGAGCCCCGGCTGGTCGGTGGCGATCTTCAGGGTGCGGCCGGAGTGCGGGTCGCGCAGGGTCGCGACGTGCTCGGGCCGTGCCGTGATCCCCTTGTCCAGCACCCAGTTGTGGTCGTACCCCTTGGCCAGCACGAGCTGCTCGTCGCCCGCCCGCAGATCCCGGCCGATGGGCTTGGCCCGCCGGAAGTCGAACGGGGTGCCCGCGACCTTGGCCAGCTCCCCGGTGGGGATGAGCCCGGAGTCGGTCGGGGTGTAGCGGGCGGCGGCGATGGACAGCTCGTGGTCCTCGATGCCGCCGCTGCCCTCGCCGGCCAGGTTCCAGTAGACGTGACTGGTGAGGTTGACGACGGTGGCCTTGTCGGTGGTCGCCTCGTAGTCGATGCGCCAGTCCCCGTGCCGGGTGAGGGTGTACGTCACCCGCGTGCGCAGCGTGCCCGGGTAGCCCATCTCGCCGTCGGCGCTGGTGTAGCGCAGCCGCAGGCCGACGTCCGTGCCCTCGGTGAACGGCTCGACGTCCCACACGCGCTTGTCGAAGCCCTTGGCGCCGCCGTGCAGGCTGTTGTCGCCGTCGTTCACGTCGAGCTGGTACGGCTTGCCGTCGAGGGTGAACCGGCCGGCGTCGATGCGGTTGCCGTAGCGGCCGATCAGCGCGCCGAAGTACGGGCTGTCGGCCGCGTAGTCGGCGAGGTTGTCGAACCCGGCGACCACGTTGGCGTACCGGCCGTGCCGGTCGGGGAGTTGCAGGGTCTGGACGACACCGCCGTAGGAGAGCACCTTCATCCGGGTGCCGCCGTTCTCCAGCGACCAGCGGTGGACCTCGGTGCCGTCGGCGAGCGTGCCGAAGTGTTCCCTCACCGGCTTCCTTCCCGGGGCCGCGTGGGCCGTGCCGCCGAGCGTGGTGGCGGCCAGGCCCGCCGCGGCTGCTCCCGCGATGACCGTGCGTCTGTTCAGTTCCATGGGTGCGGCTCTCGCTTTCTGGACCTTACGAACCGGACTTGCGCTTGTTCCACACGTCGAACCCGACCGCCAGCAGCAGGGCCAGGCCCTTGATGACCTGCTGCCAGTCGGTGCCGACGCTCAGAAGGTTCATGCCGTTGTTCAGCACGCCGAGGACCAGACCGCCGATGATGGCGCCGAGGACGGTGCCGACACCGCCGCTCATGGACGCACCGCCGATGAACGAGGAGGCGATGGCCTCGAGTTCGAAGTTGACGCCCGCCTTCGGCGAGGCCGCGTTCAGCCGGGCGGCGACCACCAGACCCGCCAGGGCCGCGAGCACGCCCATGTTCAGGAAGACGCAGAAGGTGACCTTCTTGTCCTTCACGCCGGACAGCTTGGCCGCCGGCAGGTTGCCGCCGATGGCGTAGATGTGCCGGCCGAAGACCGCGTTGCGCATGACGTAGCCGTAGCCGACGACCAGCACACCGAGGACGATCAGCACGATCGGCGTGCCCTTGTAGCTGGCGAGCAGCAGGGTGACGACGAGGATCGCGGCGACCAGCGCGGTCAGCTTGAGCAGGAACAGCCTGGCCGGCAGGACGTCCAGGGAGAACTCCTGCTGGCGGCGGCGGTCCCGGAACTCCTGCCACACCACGGCCGCGATCAGCACCAGCCCGAGCAGCAGGGTGAGGTTGTGGTAGTTGGTGTTCGGGCCGACCTCGGGCAGGAAACCGTTGCCGAGCTTCTGCAGGCCGTCGGGGAACGGGCCGAGGGTCTGCCCCTTGAGGAGGATCTCGGTCAGACCGCGGAAGAGGAGCATCCCGGCGAGGGTGACGATGAAGGACGGTATGCCGAGATAGGCGATCAGATAGCCCTGGATCGAACCCGCGACGGCGCCCATCACCAGGCACAGCACCAGCGCGACGGGCCAGGACACCCCGTGTTGCACGGTCAGTACGGCCGCGAAGGCGCCGGTGAACGCGGTGAGCGAGCCGACCGACAGGTCGATGTGCCCGGCGATGATCACCAGCATCATGCCGATCGCGAGGATCAGGATGTAGCTGTTCTGGAGTACCAGGTTGGAGACGTTGCGCGGCAGCAGCAGGTCCCCGTCGGTCCAGATCGCGAAGAGGACCACTATCAGGCCGAGTGCGATCAGCATGCCGTACTGGCGCATGTTGCGGCGCAGGCCGGCCAGCATCACGCCGAGCAGTCCGTCGGCGGCCGGTCCGCTCCCGCCCGGCGGCGCGGGGGCCGGGCTCTTGGCGGTCACATCCGTGCTCATCGCGTTACCTCTTTGTCCTTTGTCATATGACGCATCAGCACTTCCTGCGTGGCCTCGGCCCGCGGCACCTCACCGGTCAGCCGTCCGGCGGCCATCGTGTAGATGCGGTCGCACATGCCGAGCAGCTCGGGCAGCTCGGAGGAGATGAAGACGACCGCCTTGCCCTGGGCGGCGAGCTGGTCGATGACCGTGTAGATCTCGAACTTGGCGCCCACGTCGATGCCGCGGGTCGGTTCGTCGAGGATCAGCACGTCCGGACCGGCGAAGATCCACTTGCTGAGGACGACCTTCTGCTGGTTGCCGCCGGAGAGCTTGCCCACCGGCTCGAACACGGTGGGCGCCTTGATGTTCATGGACTTCCGGAAGCCCTCGGCGACCTGCCGTTCCTCGTGCTCGTCCACCACGCCCCGCTTGGCGACCTTGTCCAGCGCGGTCAGCGAGATGTTCCGGTTGATGGTGTCGATGAGGTTGAGGCCGTAGTGCTTGCGGTCCTCGGTGACGTACGCGATGCCGTGTCCGATCGCCTCCGGCACCGTCCTGGTACGGATCTCCCGGCCGTCCTTGAGGACCGTGCCGCCCGCGTACCGGCCGTAGGTCCGCCCGAAGACGCTCATGGCGAGTTCGGTGCGGCCCGCGCCCATCAGGCCCGCGATGCCGACGATCTCTCCGCGGCGCACGGTCAGCGACACGTCGTCCACGACCTTGCGCTGCTGGTCGATCGGGTGGAACACGGTCCAGCCGCGGATCTCCAGCGCCGGTGCGACGCCCTGCTCCGGCTGGTGCGGGGTGCGCTCGGGGAAGCGGTGGTCGAGGTCGCGGCCGACCATGCCGGCGATGATCCGCTCCTCGGTGGTCTCCGGCGCCTTCACGTCGAGGGTCTCGATGGAGCGGCCGTCCCGGATGATCGTCACCGAGTCGGCGACCTTGCGGATCTCGTTGAGCTTGTGGGAGATGATGATCGAGGTGATGCCCTGGTTCTTCAGCTCCAGGATCAGATCGAGGAGCTTGTCGCTGTCCTCGTCGTTCAGGGCCGCCGTCGGCTCGTCCAGGATCAGCAGCTTCACCTGCTTGGACAGCGCCTTGGCGATCTCCACCAGCTGCTGCTTGCCCACGCCGATGTCGGCGACCCGGGTCTCCGGGTGCTCGTCCAGTCCGACCCGGCGCAGCAGTTCGGTGGCGTGGCGCAGGGTCTCGCGCCAGTTGATGAGGCCGCGCGTGGCGTGCTCGTTGCCGAGGAAGAGGTTCTCCGCGATGGACAGGTGCGGCACCAGCGCCAGTTCCTGGTGGATGATGACGATGCCGTGCTGCTCGCTCGCCCGGATGTCACGGAACTGGCAGATCTCCCCGTCGAAGAGGATGTCCCCCTCGTAGGTGCCGTACGGATGGACGCCGGAGAGCACCTTCATCAGGGTGGACTTGCCGGCGCCGTTCTCCCCGCAGATGGCGTGGACCTCGCCCCGCCGGACGGCCAGGGTGACGTCCGACAGCGCCTTGACACCGGGAAAGGTCTTGACGATCGAGCGCATTTCCAGGACGGGTCCCGCCATGGTCGTGCCTTTCACTCCGTAGGAAATGGGCGGGTCACTTCAGCTGGGACTCGGTGTAGTAACCGCCGTCGACCAGCACCTTCCGGTAGTTGGACTTGTCGACGCTGACCGGCTGGAGCAGGTAGGCTGGCACGACCTTGGCACCGTTGTCGTACGTCTTGGTGTCGTTGACCTCGGGCTTCTTGCCCTTCAGGGACTCGTCCATCATCGTGGCGGCGACCTCGGCGAGCTTGCGCAGGTCCTTGTAGACGGTCTGCGTCTGCTGCCCGGAGATGATCGACTTCACGGAGGCCAGCTCGGCGTCCTGGCCGGTGATGACCGGCAGCGGCTTGCTGCCCGAGCCGTAGCCGTCCGACTTCAGCGCGGACAGGATGCCGATGGAGATGCCGTCGTACGGCGAGAGGACCGCGTCGACCCGGCCGGACTTGTACGACGAGGTGAGGATGTCCTCCATGCGCTTCTGCGCGGTGGTGCCGTCCCAGCGCAGGGTGACGACCTGGGTGAGCCGGGTCTGCCCGGACTTGACGACCAGCTGCTTCTTGTCGATGTACGGCTGGAGCACCTTCATCGCCCCGCCGAAGAAGTACTTCGTGTTGTTGTCGTCGTTGGAGCCGGCGAACAGCTCGATGTTGAACGGGCCCTTCGCGCCCTTGTCCAGCCCGAGCTTGTTCACGATGTACGTGCCCTGGAGCCGGCCGACCTTCTCGTTGTCGAACGAGGCGTAGTAGTCGACGTTCTTGGTGCCGAGGATCAGCCGGTCGTAGGAGATGACCGGGATGTTCGCGTCCTCGGCCTGCTGGAGCACGCTGTTCAGCGACTTGTTGTCGATCGCCGCGATGATCAGGCCCTTCACGCCCTGCGTGATGAGGTTCTCGATCTGCGAGACCTGGGTCTCCGGGTCGTCCTCGCCGTAGACCAGCTTGGTCTTGTAGCCCTTGGCCTGAAGGTCCTTGACGACGTTGTTGCCGTCGTTGATCCAGCGCTCGGAGGACTTGGTCGGCATGGCGATGCCGATGGTGGCGCCCTTGGCGTCACCGGACTTCTCCTTGCTGCCGCCTTCGCTGTTCTGGCCGCAGGCGGTGAGGGCGAGCGCGAGCGAGGCGGCGCCGGCTATCGAGGCGAGGGCGGCTCTGCGGTTGTGCATGGGGATCAGTCCTTGTCGTTCTCGTCGTGGGCAGGGGCGGACGCTTCTACGGGGAACCGGTTCAAGGAACCCGGCAGCCGGGAGCCGAGCGGCGCCATGTCGCCGTCCGCGCCGTGCCGGGCGAGCAGGTCCAGGGCGAGCCGGCCGCGCCGCACCCGCTCCCGGGCGGTGTCCAGGGTCAGGTCCCGCAGGTGACGGCCCCACGGGTAGATGCCGGGCGCCTTGGACAGGCCGAACTTCAGGTACAGCGGGGCGCCGCGCCGGATCAGCTCGGCGACCTCGTACATCCGGACGTAGCCGCCGAGGTCGTCCGGGGCCTCGATGTACATGTCCATCGGAGCGCCCGAGACCCGCCGGATCTCGGTGAGGTGGTCCAGCGTCAGATCGCTGGGCACGTTGACGGAGTCCGCGCCGAGCCGCTCGTACACGGCGTACGAGGCGGGGTTGACCGGACCGATCAGCGCGGACACCTTCAGCGTGGTGTCGGCCGGGATGATGCCGGCGGTGCGGGCCCGGTGCAGGGTCCACAGCACCCCCTCGTCCGCGACGAGCAGGCACTTGACGCCCAGCTCGGTGGCCCGGACGGCGTCCTCCACGCAGCCGGCGACCGCGTCGTGGCCCCGGGCGCGCAGTCCGGCCCCCCGGGAGTCGGTCCGCACCGAGCCGCCGGTGTCCCAGGTGCCGCGCGGGCCGGTGAACAGGCACAGTTCGATGTCGCGTTCGGCGGTGGCCTCGACCATCTCGGTGATCTCGGCGTCGGTGAGCATCCATACGCCGCTGCCCTGGCTGATCCGGTGGATCGGCACGTCCAGGCGGGAGGCCTCCTTGAGGACGACGGCCAGCGCCTCGGGACCCTCGCACGAGGGGATCTCGGTGCGCCAGCGGCCGCCGCCCGGGAAGGTGTGGACGGAGGCGTCGGCGGGGTCGAGGGCGGGCGCGCCCAGACCGAGAGCGGCGAGCACCTGCTCGCCGGGCCTGCGGGCTGCCGGGGCGGAAGCGTCGGTCACAAGCTGTCCTTCGTGTTCGGTATTTCGGACAAGGGTCGCGGCTCTGGGTAACGAAAGAAGCGTGGGTGTACGCCGGCCGGGGCGTGGTCAGGGCACCCCCCGGCCGGCGTACGGTCAGGGGCGGAGCAGCACCTTGCCCACGGCGGGATCGCCGGCCCCCACCAGCTCGATGGCCCGCGGGAAGTCGGTCAGCGGCACCTCGTGCGTGACCAGCGGCAGCGGGTCCAGCAGTCCGGCGCCGAACACCCGCACGGCGTGCGCCCAGGCATCCGGCGGCGCGCCGAAGACGGTGTGCACCTCCAGCTGCCGTACGACGAGATCGGTCGGGTCGAGGCCGTCCGCGCCCGGCGCCGGGATCCCGGTGAGGACCAGACGCCCGCCGCGCCGCAGCAGCGCGGCGGCGGTCCGCGCGGCGGAGGCGGACCCGGCGGTCTCGATCACCACGTCGAAGTCGGCGGGCAGTTCCTGGTCCCGCAGCCGGAAGTCGCTCGCCCCGAACCGCCGGGCCAGTGCCTCCCGGTCGTTCCGGGTGCCCACGACCAGCAGCTCGGCCGGGGAGCCGGCCGCGAGGAACTGCACGGCGAACATCCCGAGGGTGCCGGTGCCGACCACCGCGACCCGCTCGCCCGGCCGGGCGTTCGCCTTCAGCGCGGCGGCGGCGATGCAGGCGGCCGGCTCCAGCAGCGCGGCGGCGGTGAGGTCGGCGTCGTCCGGCAGCACGTGCAGCAGCCGGGCGGGCAGGGTGAGGGTGGCCGCCATGGCGCCGGGCCGGGTGAACCCGGTCTCCTCGTACCCGGCGGAGCACAGCGTGGTCTCGCCCGCGTGACAGCGGTCGCACACCTGGCAGTTGCGGAAGCCCTCGCCGACCACCTTGCGGCCGGTCAGCGAGCCGGGCACCCCGGCCCCCACCGCGGTGACCGTCCCCGACCACTCGTGCCCGGGGACGAGCGGGTAACGGACGTACCCCTCCGGCCGGTTGCCCTGGTACACCTCGCGGTCGCTGCCGCAGATGCCGACCGCGTGCACGGCCACCAGCGCCTCGCCGGGACCCGGTTCGCGCGGCGTGTGGGCCTCGACCCGGTGGACGCCCGGCGCCTCGACCAGGACCTGTGAACTCACTGGGCGTCCTTGGGATTGCGCTTCTCCCAGCCCTCGGCCCACAGGTCGAAGTGGGCCCGCTGCTGCGGGAACTCGGCCGCCGCGTCGACGTCCAGCTCGACGCCGAGACCGGGCGCGTCGGAGAGGTGGAAGCAGCCGTCCTCCGGGTTCACCTGCGGCGCGCCCTTGACCACCTTCTTGATCTCCGCGTCCGCGAAGTCGTTGAAGTGCTCGAGGATCTTGAAGTTCGGCGAGGTGAAGCCGACCTGGAGGGAGGCGGCGGTGAGCACGGAGCCGCCCACGTTGTGCGGGGCGACCAGCATGTAGTGGGTCTCGGCGGTGGCGGCGAGCTTGCGGGTCTCCCAGATGCCGCCGATGTGGCCGACGTCGGGCTGGATGATGTCCACGGCCTGGCTGTCGAACAGCTCGCGGAACTCGATGCGGTCGTGGATGCGCTCGCCGGTGGCCACCGGGATGTCGACCTTGGCGGCGACCTTTTCCAGCGCCTTCAGGTTCTCCGGCGGCACCGGCTCCTCCAGCCAGGCCGGCTTGAACGGCGCCATCTCCTTGGCCAGCCGGACCGCGGTGGCGGGGGAGAAGCGGCCGTGCATCTCCAGCATCAGCTCCGCGTCCGGGCCGATGGCGTCCCGTACGGCCTCGATGAGCGAGACGGCGTACAGGGTCTCCTGGTGGTCCAGCTCGAAGTGGCCGGTGCCGAACGGGTCGATCTTCAGCGCCTTGTAACCGCGCTCCATGACCCCCTGGGCGGCCTTGTGGTACGCCTCCGGCGTCCGCTCGGTGGTGTACCAGCCGTTGGCGTACGCCTTGACCTTGTCGGTGACCTTTCCGCCGAGCAGCTGCCACACCGGCACGCCCAGCGCCTTGCCCTTGATGTCCCAGCACGCCATCTCGACCACCGCGATGCCGGACATCACGATCTCGCCGGCGCGGCCGTAGTCGCCGTACTTCATACGGCGCACCAGGTCCTCGACGGCGAACGGGTCCGAGCCGAGGATGTGGTTGACCTCGGCCTCCCGCAGATAGCCGATCAGCGCGTCCGTATGCCCGAGCATCCGCGTCTCGCCGACTCCCGTGATCCCCTCGTCGGTGTGCACCTGGACATAGGTCAGGTTGCGCCACGGCGTGCCGACCACGTGTGTGCTGATTCCGGTGATGCGCACGGCAGTTGCCCCTCAGCTGTTCGGTATTTCGTCGCACGTTCGAAATGCTGGCGTGACAGTAAGGACGGGGCGCCGGGGGTGTCAATGGGTCGAACAGGTAACGGTTTCGGCAAGGCTTTCGAGATTGTTTCGCTCCCGCACCGAACCTTCACAGCCACGCCTGGAACCCGGCCCGCGCGGACTCTAGTCTTCCCGCGTCATGGACTATTGCCACCCCTGCCGACGCCACCTGAACGGCGCCCTGGCCTGCCCCGGCTGCGGCACGCCCGCCCACGACGACGCGTACGGTGCGGGGGAGGCGTCGTGGGACGCCTGGGGCGGCCCGGCCCGCGGGACGGGAGCCGACGGGGACGCCCACGGACTTGCCGCGAGCGGCCTGCCGAACCGGGCGTCCGCCACGGTCGACCGGTGGCCCGCCGGGGACGGCCAGGGGAGCGCGGGGAGCGGTCGGCGGCCCGACGGGGAGGGCCTCGCGCCCGCCGGGATCCCCTACGGCCCGCCCGGCACCGTCCGCGTGCCCGAGCAGCGCGGCCCGGGTTCCGCCGGGCCGGGCGGTGAACGGGGCGGGGGCGGTGGTGAACTGTCCGGGGACGATGGTGAACTGGGACGATACGACCGGGAGTTCACCGGCGGCGGTCACGCACCTACCGGCGAGGGCGCCCACAAGGACGCCGGTGTCCCCGCCGCCGAGGGGCACACCGATGGCGGGCAGGCCGATGAAGAGCGCACCGCCGAGGATCCCGCCGGCAGGCGGGCCGGTGCCCGTGCCGGGCGGCGGGAGCGCAAGGCGGCCGGGCACCGGCGCCGTCGGCGGCGGGTCCTCGTGGTCGTCGCCGGGTTCGCGCTCGCGGCCGGCGGGCTCAGTCTCGCGGAGCTGGGTACGGACGCGCCCTTCTCGCCCTTTGCCGACGACCCTTCGGCCACGGCCGGGGAGACCGAGGCGGAGGACGATTCCGGTTCCGGCGCTCCGGGCCGTACGGCGGGACCGGCCGGCGTGACGTCCGCCGCCTTCCCGGGCGCCGCCTCCGGCTCCCCGGGCGCCTCGGCCCCGGGCTCCGCCTCCGTCTCGCCGTCCGCCGCAGACACGGGCGACGAGGATGACCGGGACGGCACGGGCGACAAGGATTCCGCTTCCGCCTCGCCGGGGGAGTCCGGCGAGGCGGGACAGTCGGCCACCACGGGTGCCACGGATTCCGGTACACCGGCGACGACCACCGCCGCCCCGGCGCCCACCGGGCCCGCCACCACCGCCCCCACACCGGCCCCGACGACCTCCGCCCCCGCCCCCAGCCCCTCGCCCGTGAAGACCTGCGACCGCTTCCTGTGGTGGTGCGACTGAGGGGTGCGCATACGACGGCAGCCGCATCCCACGTCCGAGGATGCGGCTGCCGTCGTGGCCGACGACGAGGGTCAGGCCAGCGTCACGGTGATGTTGCCCCGCGTCGCCTTCGAGTACGGGCACACCTGGTGTGCCTTCTCGACCAGGCTCTTCGCGGTCGCGGCGTCGACGTTCGGGATGTTCGCGGAGATCTCCACGATGATCCCGAACCCGTCGTCGTTCTTGCCGATGCCGACCTTGGCGGTGACCGTCGAACCGGAGATGTCGGCGCCTTCCTCCCGGGCGACGACGCCCAGCGCCCCCTGGAAGCAGGCGCTGTACCCGGCGGCGAACAGCTGCTCCGGGTTGGTGCCGGCGCCGCTGCCGCCCATCTCCTTGGGCGGGTTGACGACCACGTCGAGCTTGCCGTCGTCGGTGGCGACCCGGCCGTCACGGCCGTTCTCGGCGGTGGCGACGGCGGTGTACAGGACGTCGGACTGCGTGATGGGCATGCGGTTGTCTTCCTCCTCGGTCCACGGCGACTCGCGCCCACGATCGCCACAGGATTCCGGAAAGAAGTTACCGCATCGCGAAAAAACCCGGAAGGTCAGAGCTTGACGACCATCTTGCCGATGTTGTCGCCGCGCAGGACCCCGAGGAACGCCTCCAGGGTGTTCTCGATGCCCTCGACCACGGTCTCGCGGTACTTCAGCGCGCCCGAGGCCACCCACGGGCCGACCTCCTGGACGAACTGCGGCTGGAGGTCGTAGTGGTCGCCGACCAGGAAGCCCTCGATCCGGCCGCGGGTCTGGATCAGCCGGGCCAGGTTCCTCGGGCCGGGCGCGGGCTCGGTGTTGTTGTAGACCGAGATCATGCCGCAGACCGCGATCCGGCCGCCCTGGTTGAGCGAGCCGACGGCCGCCTCCAGGTGCTCCCCGCCGACGTTGTCGAAGTAGACGTCGATGCCGTCGGGCGCCGCCTGCCGCAGCTGCTCGGCGACCGGGCCGTTCTTGTAGTTGAACGCGGCGTCGAAGCCGTACTCGTCGACCAGTAGCTTGACCTTCTCGTCGGACCCGGCCGAGCCGATGACCCGGGAGGCGCCCTTGAGCTTGGCGATCTGGCCCACCTGGCTGCCCACCGCGCCGGCCGCGCCGGACACGAACACGATGTCGCCCTCCTTGAAGGAGGCGGTGCGCAGCAGGCCGGCGTAGGCGGTCAGGCCGGTCATGCCGAGGACGCCGAGGTACGCCGACAGCGGCACGCCCTCGGCTCCGGCGTCGACCGTGACGGCGGGCACGGCCGTCGGCCCCACCTTGACGGCGTTCTTCGCGTCCACGACCGCGTACTCGCGCCAGCCGAAGAAGTGCAGGATGTGGTCGCCGGCCTCGATGCCCTCGGCCTTGGACTCGATCACCTCGCCGACCGCGCCGCCCTGCATGACCTTGCCCAGCTCGAAGGGGGCGGCGTAGGACTTGGCGGCGCTCATCCTTCCGCGCATGTACGGGTCGACGGAGAGGTACTTGTTCCGTACCAGCACCTGGCCCTCAGCCGGGGCCGGGACGGGTGACTCGACGAGCGCGAAGTCCTCGGGCTTCGGCCAGCCGACGGGACGGCTGAGGAGGTGCCACTCGCGGTTGATCATGACAGAGCCTTTCAGGGTGGTACTTCACTACCTGAAACAACCATGCTCCTGAATATTTCATGATGTCAAGTAACCGGGTATCCTGGCGGGCATGTCCACCCCATCGAACGTCCGCCGCCCCGACCCCCTCACCATGGAGGTCCTCGAGCTGATCGGTGAGATCGTGGCCCGCTTCTACGCGGACTACGAGGAGGCGGCGGGCGAGCACACCCTGACCGGCCCGCAGGCCCGGCTGCTCAGCCTGCTCTCGCTGGAGCCGCTGCCCATGCGCAAGCTGGCCCAGAAGCTGAAGTGCGAGCCGTCGAACGTGACCGGGATCGTGGACCGGCTGGAGTCCCGGGGACTGGTGGAGCGCCGCCCCGACCCGGCCGACCGCCGGGTGAAGGTGGCCGCGGCCACCGAGCAGGGCCGCGAGGTGGCCCGGGACCTGCGCGAGGGCCTGCGGTTCGCCCGCGAACCCCTCGCGGGGCTGTCCGAACAGGAGCGCCGCTCCCTGCGTGACCTGCTGCGCCGCATGCTCGGGGACTGAGCCCCGCACCGCCTCGCGAAGCCAGTAGAGTCCTGGCCATGCGCGATCTCGGGGTGGGTTTCGGTTATCTGCTGAAGGGCCAGCGGTGGGTGACCCGGCACGGGCGCCGGTACGGCTTCGGCCTGCTGCCCGGCCTGATCACACTGGTGCTGTACGCCGCCGCGCTGGTCGCGCTGGCCATATGGGGCGAGGACGCCGTCGCCTGGGCCACCCCGTTCGCCGACGACTGGTCCGGTCCCTGGCAGGGCCTGTTCCGCGGCTTCCTGACGGCCGTCCTGTTCGCGCTCGGCCTGCTGCTGGCCGTGCTCACCTTCACGGCCGTCACCCTGCTGGTCGGCCAGCCCTTCTACGAGTCCCTCTCCGAGCGGGTCGACGCCGACGTCTCGCCCGACGGCACCGCCCCCGTCTCCGGCCTGCCGCTCTGGCGCGAGCTGTGGATCTCGGCCCGGGACAGCCTGCGGATCCTGGTCCGGGCCGGGCTGTGGGGCGTCCTGCTCTTCGCCCTCGGGTTCCTGCCGTTCGTCGGGCAGACCGTCGTCCCCGTGATCGGCTTCTTCGTCACCGGCTTCTTCCTCACCGAGGAACTCGCCGCCGTCGCCCTCCAGCGCCGGGACGTCGACCTGCGCGCCCGGCTCGCCCTGCTGCGCTCCCGCAAGACGCTGGTCTGGGGGTTCGGCACCCCCCTGGGCCTGGCCTTCCTGGTGCCGTTCGTCGCGGTGTTCCTGATGCCGGGCGCGGTCGCGGGCGCCACGCTGCTCGCCCGTGACCTGCTGGGCGAGGAGACCGCCGACGCCGACACCGCCCCCGGCGGGCGGCCCGACACGGAGGACGTCACCTCGTGACCCAGCTGCTGGCCGTCGCCGTCATCACGGTCCTCGCCGTGATCGCCCCCGGCGCCGACTTCGCGATGATCGTGCGCAACAGCTGTCTGCACGGCCGCCGCACCGGCCTGCTCGCCGCCGCGGGCGTGGCGGCCGGTGTGCTGGTCCACGTCACCTACACCCTGCTCGGCGTCGGCCTGCTGATCGCCTCCTCCACCGTGGTGTTCACGGTCATCAAGCTGACCGGCGCGGCCTACCTCGTCTACGTCGGCGTCCGCACCTTCCGCGCCCGCGGCGAGGTCGAGGTCGACCTCGGGAACAAGACGGAACTGACCCCGCTCGCCGCCCTGCGCACCGGCTTCCTCACCAACGTCCTCAACCCCAAGACGACCCTGTTCGTCGTCTCCACCTTCTCCCAGGTCGTCGGCCCCGGCACCCCGCTGTACCGGCAGGTGGGCTACGGCCTGTTCATGTCGCTGGCCCATCTGGCGTGGTTCGGCGTGGTCGCCGTGTTCTTCTCGCACTCCCGGATGCGCGCCGTGCTGCTGCGCGGCCAGAAGGTCCTCAACAAGGCGATCGGCTCCGTCCTGGCCGGCCTCGGCGTCAGCCTCGCCCTGACTCCCTCGCACTGACCGCCGGGCGCGGCCACCTACCGGGCCGGCGACGGCACGGGCACGATGGAGGTTCCCGCACCGGCCGGTACGGATGCCACGAGGAGGAACCGATGACGGGACCGGAGCCCACCTCGGCCGAGGAGGCCCGCGAGGCCGTCGTGGCGGCCGCCCTGCGCGCGCTCGACCTCGACACCAAGACCCGGCTGCTGGCCGGGCAGGACATGTGGAGCCTGCCCGCGCTGCCCGGGATCGGCCTTTCGTCCCTGGTGATGTCGGACGGCCCGGTCGGCGTCCGGGGCGTGCGCTGGAGCGCCGACGACCCCTCCGTGGCCCTGCCCTCGCCGACCGCGCTCGCCGCCGCCTGGGACCCGGAACTCGCCCGCCGCGCCGGGGTGCTGCTCGCCCAGGAGGCCCGCCGCAAGGGCGTCCACGTCCTGCTCGCCCCGACCGTCAACCTGCACCGCTCCCCGCTCGGCGGGCGCCACTTCGAGTGCTACAGCGAGGACCCGTACCTGACCGGGGTGATCGGCGGCGGCTATGTGAGCGGCGTCCAGTCCGGCGGCGTCGGCACCACCGTCAAGCACTTCGTCGCCAACGACGCCGAGACCGACCGCTTCACGGTGGACAACCGGGTCTCCGAACGTGCCCTGCGCGAGCTGTACCTGGCGCCCTTCGAGGCCATCGTGAGGAACGCCCGCCCGTGGGGCGTCATGACCGCCTACAACTCGGTCAACGGCACGACGATGACCGAACACCACCACCTCGTCGAGGAAGTCCTGCGCGGCGAATGGGGCTTCGACGGCGTCAACGTCTCCGACTGGACGGCCGCCCGGGACACGGTGGGCGCCGCGAACGGCGGCCTGGACCTCGCCATGCCCGGCCCGCGGACCGTCTACGGCCCCGCCCTCGCCCGGGCCGTACGGGACGGAAAGGTCGCCGAGGCCACGGTCGACGCCGCCGTCCGCCGGGTGCTGCGCCTGGCCGCCCGCGTCGGCGCCCTGGCCGGCGCCGAACCGGCGGTCACCGAACCGCCCGCGCCGGTCGACGGAGCCGCCCTGGCCCGCGAGATCGCCCGCCGCTCCTTCGTCCTGGTCCGCAACGAAAGGCGCGTCCTGCCCCTGAGGCCGCGCGGCACCGTGGCCCTGATCGGCGCCGCCGCCCGCGACGCCCGGGTCCTCGGCGGCGGCTCCGCCACCGTCTTCCCGGCCCGGACCGTCTCCCCGCTCGACGGCCTCACCGCCGCCCTCCCCGACGGCACCCTCACCTACGCCGTCGGCGCCGACCCCGTCACCGGACCGGCCCTGGACGACCCGGGGTTCACCGTGCGGGCGGTCTGCCGGAACGCGGCCGGCGAGATCATCGGCACCCGCTCCGCCCCCGGCGCGGCCATCCAGTGGATGGGCACAGACCTCCCCGAGGGCGTCACCCACGACACCCTGGACACCGTCGAACTGACCGGCACCTACACCCCCCGCGAGTCGGGCCGGCACACCTTCGCGGTCAAGGGCACCGGCGCCTTCACGCTCACCGTCGGCGGGACGACGTACTACGACGGTGCCCAGCGCCCGGGTCCGGACGACCCCTCCGGCACTTTCTTCGCCGCGCCCGTGCCCCGCGCCGAGGCCGAACTCACCGCGGGCGAACCGGTCGAGGTCTCCCTCACCCACGCCGTCCGTCTGCCCGAGGACCTCCCGATGAAGGTCGTCGCCTTCGCGCTCGCCCACTCCGGTCCGCCGCGCGACGCGGACGAGCTGATCGCCGAGGCCGTCGAGGCCGCCCGGAACGCGGACACCGCCGTGGTCGTGGTCGCCACCACCGAGCGGGTGGAGTCCGAGGGCTTCGACCGCCCGGACCTGAGGCTCCCCGGCCGCCAGGACGACCTGGTGCACGCGGTCGCCGCCGCCAACCCGGACACCGTCGTGGTCGTCAACTCCGGCTCCCCGGTGGAACTTCCCTGGCGGGACGAGGTCGCCGCGATCCTGCTCACCTGGTTCCCGGGCCAAGAAGGCGGCGCCGCCCTCGCCGACGTCCTCACCGGCACCCACGAGCCCGGCGGCCGGCTCCCCACCACCTGGGGCACCCTCGCCGACGCCCCGGTCACCCAGGTGGTCCCGGTGAACGGCGAACTGCCCTACAGCGAGGACCTGTTCATCGGCTACCGCGCCTGGGACCGGGCCGGCCGCACCCCCACGTACCCCTTCGGCCACGGCCTCGGCTACACCGACTGGGCCTACGAGTCGCTGGAGACCGACGGCACCACCGTCCGCGTACGCGTCCGCAACACCGGCGAACGGCCGGGCCGGGAGGTGATCCAGCTCTACCTCTCCCCGGCCGAGCCCGCCCCGGACCGCCCGGCCCGCAGGCTCGCCGCCTTCGCCTCCGTCGAGGCCGGCCCCGGCGAGAGCGCCGAGGCCACCGTCGAACTGCCCCGCCGCGCCTTCGAGGTGTGGGACGACACGACGAAGGCGTGGGCTTTTGTGAAGGGTTCGTACGAGATCTTCGCCGGCCGCTCGATCACCGACCGCCGGCTCACCGCACCGATTAACGTCTGATCCGGGACACTCCCCGCACACCGCGGACAAAGTCCCCCACGAACAGCCCCGGTCCGGGACCTGACCCCTGGACCGGGGCTCACCGCTCTCAGCCGCGCACCCCGAACCCGTAGACCGTCTCCGAGCGGTAGACCTCGCCCGGGCGCAGGGTCGTGGTGGGGAAGTCGGGACGGTTGGGGGAGTCCGGGAAGTGCTGGGTCTCCAGGGCGGTGCCGGCGTTCGGCGGGAACGGGCCGGACAGGTGGTCGCCGGTGTAGAGCTGGAGGCCCGGCTCGGTCGTCGCCACCGTCAGGACGCGGCCGGAGACCGGGTCGTACAGCTCCGCCACCTCCTCCGCGTCCCCGGTCACTCCCTTGTCCAGGACGAAGTTGTGGTCGTAGCCGGAGCCCGTCGGGCGGGGCGCCCGGAAGTCGAGACGGGTGCCCTCGACGTCCGCCGGCGGCCCCACCGGAATCAGGTCCGCGCCCACCGGGGTGTACCGGGACGCGGCCAGCCGCAGCTCGTGCCCGCCGGTGTCACCGGACCCCGCGCCCCCCAGGTTCCAGTACGTGTGGTTGGTCAGGTTCACGACCGTCGGCGCCTCGGTGACCGCCTCGTAGCCGATCCGCAGCGCCCCGGACGCCGTCAGCGTGTACGTCACCGTCACCGACAGCCGCCCCGGGAACCCCTCCTCGCCGTCGGGGCCGACCCGGCTCAGCCGCAGCCCGTGCTCCACCGGCGTCACCTCCCACACGTGCTTGTCGAAGCCACGTTCCCCGCCGTGCAGGCAGTTGGCGCCCTCGTTGCGCGTCACCTGGTACGTCCGGCCGTCCAGCGGGACGCGGCCGCCCGCGATCCGGTTCGCGTACCGGCCGATCACGGCACCCAGATACGGCTCCGGATGCCGCAGATAGCCCTCCAGGTCCGGGAAGCCCAGCACCACGTCCGCCGTCCGCCCGGCCCGGTCCGGAACCTCGGCCGACTGCACGATCCCGCCGTACGACAGCACCCGCACCCGCACCCCGCCGCGCTCCAGCGTCCACCGGTGCACCGGAGTGCCGTCGGGAAGTGTGCCGAAAAGTTCGTTCATGCGGGAAACACTAGGTCACGAACTTCCCGCCGTGACCTTCCGGTACGCGATCTCCGCGAGCCGGGCCTGCCCGTCCTTGCTGGGGTGGAACCAGTCCCAGTGGCTCAGCTGGTCCGTGCCGAACCGGAAGTCGTACACCGCGCCCCCGTCGAAGCGGCAGCGGCGGTCCTTGGCGCACACGTCCTTCAGCACCTTGTTGTACTCCACCACCCGTTGCTGCACGGTCTCCCGGCGCAGCGTCGCCGCGCTGGTCAGATCGTCCGCGTCGGCCAGCATCGACGGGCAGATGCCCAGCTTCCACACCTGCTTGCCCAGCACGTTCGTCCGGCCCTCGGACCACAGCCGCATCAGGTTCGGCACGCTCGACACGTACACCTGCGTCTTCGGCAGCGCCGAGCGCAGCGTGCGCAGCGCCTCCTCGAAGCCCGCGCGGAAGTCGGCCACCGGTGTCATCGCCGACGCCGTGGTCCGGCAGGCGTCGTTCCCGCCGACCATCACCGTCACCAACTCCGGGCGGCGGGCCACCGCCTGCGCCATCTGCCCCGGCAGATCGGCCATACGGGCCCCGGTCACCGCGTAGTTCCAGCTGTGCTCCGCCGCCCCCGTCACCCCCAGCAGCCGCACCGCCAGGCTCCGCACCGCCGTGTCACTGCCCGTCGCCCAGGACGCCTCCGGACAGTCCGACAGCACCGTGCACGCGTCGAACCCGCGGGTGATGGAGTCGCCCACCGCCGCGACCGAGTCCGGGCTGGTGTCCCACAGCGGGGGCCGGGCAGCGCGCGCCTTCGTGCCCTCCGCCGCCGGCGAACCGTCCCCGCCCTGGCACCCGGCGACCCCCAGCACCATGGCCGCCACGACCGCGAGGGCGGCTTGCACACGGTGGCTTCGCTTCCGCATCCCTGCTGTTCCCCTCGCTCGACGGTCAGGTGCTCCCCCTATGACAACGACTGAGGGTTCCCGGCCCGGCACCCGGGGAACGGCCGACCCCCGTACAAGCGTCCCCCCGGGTGAATGGCGGCGATTTCCTGGCGCCGGGACCGACGGTACGTCACACTCCTTGCCCCGTCGCAAGGTAGCCTCGCCATCAACGCGGCCGTCGTGCCACTGCCGCCCAGCCAGTCCGCAAGATGTCCCGCTCTGCCCGGAGGTTCCGGTGACGACACGTGGAGTTCTGTACGTGCACTCCGCGCCGCGCGCGCTGTGCCCGCACGTCGAGTGGGCCGTCGCCGGGGTGCTCGGCACGCGCGTCAGCCTCGACTGGATCCGGCAGCCCGCGTCCCCCGGCACCTGGCGCTCGGAGTTCTCCTGGCAGGGCCAGGCCGGCACGGCCTCCAAGCTCGCGTCCGCGCTGCGCGGCTGGCACCTGCTGCGGTTCGAGGTCACCGCCGAGCCCTGCGCGACCGCCGAGGGCGAGCGCTACAGCTGCACCCCGGACCTCGGCATCTTCCACGCCGTCACCGGCCTCCACGGCGACATCCTGATCCCCGAGGACCGCCTGCGCGCCGCCCTGACCCGCTCCCAGCGCGGCGAGACCGACCTGGAGGCCGAGATCGCCAAGCTCCTGGGCAAGCCCTGGGACGACGAACTGGAACCCTTCAGATACGCGGGCGAGGGCGCCCCGGTCCGCTGGCTGCACCAGGTGGTGTAGAGAGGACCGCGAGGGATCAATGACGATGGCCCGACCTCCACACCAGGAGACCGGGCCATTCACACGTCAAGGAACTCAGACCGTACGGAACGCCAGCACCACGTTGTGCCCGCCGAACCCGAACGAGTCGTTCAGCGCGGCGATCCGGCCCTCCGGCAGCGCCCGCGCCTCACCGCTCACGATGTCCGCGTTGACCTCGGGGTCCAGGTTCTCCAGGTTGATGGTCGGCGGAGCCGTACGCTTCACCAGCGCCAGGATCGACGCGACGGTCTCCACACCGCCCGCGCCGCCGAGCAGATGACCGGTCATCGACTTGGTCGCGGAGATCGCCATGTGGTCGGCGTCGTCGCCGAACACCTTCCGCAGCGCCTTGATCTCGGCCACGTCGCCCTGTGGCGTGGACGTGGCGTGCGCGTTGACGTGCACGATCTCGGCCGGCTTCAGGTCGGTGTTGTCCAGCAGGTTCTGCAGCGCGTGCGCGATCCCGTTGCCGGACGGCTCCGGCTGCGTGATGTGGTGGGCGTCGGCGGAGATGCCCTGTCCGACCGCCTCGGCGTAGATCCGGGCACCGCGGGCCTTCGCGTGCTCCTCGGACTCCAGGACGATCACACCGGCGCCCTCGCCGAGCACGAAGCCGTCACGGCCGGCGTCGTAGGGACGCGAGGCGCCCTGCGGGTCGTCGTTGTTCTTGGACATCGCCATCATGTTGCCGAACGCGGCGATCGGCAGCGGGTGGATGGCGGCCTCGGTACCACCGGCCACGACCACGTCCGCACGCCCGGTGCGGATCATCTCGATCGCGTACCCGATGGCCTCCGCGCCCGAGGCGCAGGCCGAGACGGGGGTGTGCACACCGGCGCGGGCACCCAGCTCGATCCCGACGTTGGCCGCCGGGGAGTTGGGCATCAGCATCGGCACGGTGTGCGGGGAGACGCGGCGTACGCCCTTCTCCTTGAGTACGTCGTACTGGTCCAGCAGGGTCGTCACGCCGCCGATGCCGGAGGCGATGACCGCACCGAGACGGTCGGGGTTCACGGTGGAGTCCACCCCGGCCCTGTCGGTGAAACCGGCGTCCTTCCAGGCCTCCTGAGCGGCGATCAGCGCGAACTGCGCGGACCGGTCCAGCTTGCGGGCCTGCGGCCGGGGGATGATCTCGCCCGGCTCCACGGCGATCTGCGCGGCGATGCGGACCGGCAGGTCCGCCGCCCAGTCCTGCTCCAGCAGGCTGACACCGGACGTGCCGGCGACCAGGGCCTCCCAGGTCGAGGCTGCGTCGCCACCCAGCGGTGTGGTTGCGCCGATACCGGTGACGACCACGGTGCGATTGGTCGGGCTCACGGGAATTCTTTCTCCAACGGATACGGGGGAGGACTACCCCCGCCGGTGCGGGGATTACGGCGCCACCGCCGGGTGGCGGGGCCTTGCTGTACGCGGCCTACGCGGTGGCTCAGGCCTGGTGCTTGAGGATGTAGTCGGTCGCGTCGCCGACGGTCTTGAGGTTCTTGACGTCCTCGTCCGGGATCTTCACGTCGAAGCGCTCCTCGGCGGCGACGACGACCTCGACCATGGACAGCGAGTCGACGTCCAGGTCGTCGGTGAAGGACTTGTCCAGCTTGACGTCCTCGACCGGGATCCCGGCGATCTCGTTCACGATCTCGGCGAGACCGGCGACGATCTCTTCCTGAGTGGCGGCCATGTCAGGCGCTCCTTCTTCATATTCCAGACGGTTTAATGGCATTTGTATCCGAACCGGACCGGGTGATCCGGCACGGAGTGCCTAGGGGAGGGTAACGACCGTGGCGGCGTAGACGAGACCCGCCCCGAATCCGATGACGAGCGCGGTGTCGCCGCTCTTCGCCTCCCCGGTCGCCAGGAGCCGCTCCATCGCGAGCGGGATCGAGGCGGCCGAGGTGTTGCCGGTGGTGCGGATGTCACGGGCGACCGTGACGTGCTCCGGCAGCTTCAGTGTCTTCACCATCGAGTCGATGATCCGCACATTGGCCTGGTGCGGGATGAAGACGTCCAGGTCGTCCGCGGTGATCCCGGCCGCGTCCAGCGCCTGCTGGGCGACCTTCGCCATCTCGAACACGGCCCAGCGGAACACCGCCTGGCCCTCCTGCGTGATCGCAGGGAACTTGAGGTTGCCCTCGCTGTCGACGGGCAGCTGGGTCAGGTCGCCGACCCTGAACCGGTCCCAGGAGACGGTCTGCTTGATCGTCTCCGCCTTGTCGCCCTCGGAACCCCACACGGTCGGGCCGATGGCCGGCTCCTGCGAGGGGCCCACGACGACCGCGCCGGCGCCGTCACCGAACAGGAAGGCGGTGGCCCGGTCCTCCAGGTCGGTGAGGTCGCTCAGCCGCTCCACGCCGATCACCAGCACATACTCGGCGGAACCTTCCACCACCATGCCCTTGGCGAGGGTGAGGCCGTAGCCGAAGCCCGCGCAGCCGGCCGAGATGTCGAAGGCGGCGGCCTTGTTCGTGCCGAGCTTGTCGGCGATCTCGGTGGCGATGGCCGGGGTCTGGCTGAAGTGCGAGACGGTGGAGACGACCACCGCGCCGATCCGCTCGGCGTCGATGCCGGCGTCCGCGATCGCCTTGCCGGAGGCCTCGATGGCCATCGCGGCCACGGTCTCCTCGGGACCGGCCCAGTGCCGGGTCTCGATGCCGGAGCGGGAGCGGATCCACTCGTCGGACGAGTCGATCTTCTCCAGGATCACCTCGTTCGGCACGACCCGGGTCGGCCGGTAGCCGCCGACGCCGAGGATGCGCGCGTACGGCGCGCCCTTGCTGGGCTTGATCTTCGCCATGTACGGCTCTCCTTAGGCTCCGGCGTGCTCTGCGAACAGAGCCCGGGCCGCTTCCAGGTCGTCGGGGGTCTTCAGGGCCAGCGTCTTGACACCGGGCAGGGCCCGCTTGGCCAGGCCGGTCAGGGTGCCGCCCGGGCACACCTCGACGAGCGCGGTGACGCCCAGCTCCTTGAAGGTCTCCATGCACAGGTCCCAGCGGACCGGGTTGGCGACCTGGCCGACCAGCCGCTGGAGCACCTCGGCGCCGGAGGCGACGGCCTGACCGTCCTTGTTGGAGACGTAGGTCACCTTCGGGTCGGCCGGCGACAGCTTGGCCGCGGCCTCCTCCAGGGTCGCCACGGCCGGGGCCATGTGGTGGGTGTGGAAGGCGCCGGCCACCTTCAGCGCGACGACCTTGCGGACGCCCTCGGGCTTGTCCTCGTTCAGCGCGGCCAGCTGCTCCAGCGTGCCCGCGGCGACGATCTGGCCCGCGCCGTTGATGTTCGCCGGGGTCAGGCCCAGCTTCTCCAGGTGCGGCAGGGTCACCTCGGGGTCACCGCCGAGCAGCGCCGACATGCCGGTCTCGGTGACCGCGGCGGCGTCGGCCATGGCCAGGCCGCGGGTGCGGACCAGGCCGAGGGCGGCGGTGTCGTCCAGGACGCCGGCGAAGGCCGCGGCGGTGATCTCGCCGACGCTGTGGCCCGCGACCGCGTCCGGCGCGATCTCGGAGATGTCACCCAGTGCCGCGGCGGACAGCAGACCGGCGGCGACCAGCAGCGGCTGCGCCACGGCGGTGTCGCGGATCGCGTCGGCGTCGGCCTGGGTGCCGTAGTGGGCGAGGTCCAGTCCGATGGCGTCCGACCAGGCGGCCACGCGGTCCGCGGCACCGGGCAGGTCGAGCCAGGGAGTCAGGAAGCCGGGCGTCTGGGCGCCCTGGCCGGGAGCGACGAGTACGAGCACTCTCACACTCTCTCTTGGGGTGGGCGGGGGCCGCCCGTGGGGACAGGGACGAAGAACACGTAGGGCTTTTGTGGAGCCCCGACAAAACCTTATGTCTGGGGTTCACCATCGGCCAGACGCCCCAGGATGAGCGCGATCCGTAGTGTGAACGCGGATCTTACATCCGAGGGGGACCAGCCGGTGACGTCAGTCACACGTCGGAGCCGGTAGCGCACGGTGTTCGGGTGAACGAAGAGCATTCTCGCCGCGCCTTCGAGACTGCTGGCCTGCTCCAGGTAGACACTCAGCGTTTCCAGCAGCGCCGAGCCGGCCTCCTCCAGCGGTCTGTAGATCTCCTCCACCAGTTGCTCGCGGGCGCTCGGGTCGCCCGCGATGGCGCGCTCCGGGAGCAGATCGTCGGCGAGCACCGGGCGCGGTGCGTCCTGCCAGGCGGTGCACGCCTTGAGCCCGGCGGCGGCGGCCTGCGCGGACCGGGTGGCGGCCAGCAGATCGGGGACGACGGGGCCCGCGACGACCGGTCCGGCGGCGAACGGCCCGATCAGCGAGCGGGCCACGGCCAGCGGGTTGTCGCTGCCGCCCGCGATGACCACCAGCCGGTCGCCGAGCACCCCGGTCAGCACCTGGAGCTTGGCGTGCCGGGCGGCCCGCCGGATGGCCTCCACGGTCAGCTCGCTGTCCCCGTCGGGCGCGGTGCCGAGCACCACGCACACGTGCTCCGGCGAGTTCCAGCCGAGCGCGGCGGCCCGGCTGACGGCCCCCTCGTCGGCCTCCCCGCTCAGCACGGCGTTCACCACCAGCGACTCCAGCCGCGCGTCCCAGGCACCGCGTGCCTCGGCGGCCTGGGCGTAGACCTGGGCGGTGGCGAAGGCGATCTCCCGGGCGTACACCAGCAGCGCCTCGCGCAGCACGCTCTCGTCGCCCGGGGCGGCCACCTCGTCGATGGCGGACTCCATCACCTCGATGGTGGTGCGCACCATCTCCACGGTCTGCCGCAGCGTGATGGCCCGGGTCAGCTCCCGGGGCGCGGTCCCGAAGACGTCGGTGGAGATCGCCTGGGGGGCGTCCGGGCGCCGGAACCACTCGGTGAAGGCCGCGATGCCCGCCTGGGCGACGAGCCCGATCCAGGAACGGTTCTCCGGGGGCATGGCCCGGTACCACGGCAGGGTCTCGTCCATGCGCGCGATGGCCTGCGCGGCGAGACTCCCGGAGGACTTCTCCAGCCGCTTCAGGGTCGCGGCGTGCGGGTGGACGTGACGGGCTGCGGGGTCACCGTGGTGGGATTCGGGTTCGGGCACGGGGACAAGACTGCCTTATCCGGACGGGACCCCGTGCCGCCGGGGGCGGTGACCGCCGGCCCGGCCGGTGGCCTGGCGAGGGCGGCGGCCGGCGCCCGGCGGCCGTGGACGGGCGGCCGGGACGGTGCCGCGGGCCGCCCGGCCGGGCCTTCGCCGGGCGGCCGGACCACGCCCCGCAAGGCGTCCCGGCCGGTCTCCGTACGGTGCTCCGGACCGGGCCCGCCTGCGGCCCGGTCCGTACCGCGGGGCTACCGTGGGGGCCGTGATGACGGACGTACGGCGCGCCGGTGAGCGCTATCGCGGCGGGGACCCCGGGGCCGGGATCGACACCCGGCACGCCTTCTCCTTCGGACCGCACTACGACCCCGACAACCTTCGGTTCGGCGCGCTGATCGCGTGCAACGAGGAGCGGCTGGCCCCCGGCGCCGGTTTCGACGAGCACCCGCACAGCCACACCGAGATCGTCACCTGGGTCGTCGAGGGCGAGCTGACCCACCGCGACTCGGCCGGGCACGAGACCCGGGTCGGCCCCGGGGACGTGCAGCACCTGAGCGCGGCGGCGGGCGTGCGGCACGTGGAACGCAACGACGGCCCGGCCCCGCTGACCTTCCTCCAGATGTGGCTGACCCCCCGGGAGCCCGGCGGCACCCCGTCCTACACCCTCGTCCCGGCCGCCGAGGGGCCCGTCAGGTACGCGGTCCCGGCCGCGGGCGCGGTGCTGCACGTACGGCGGCCGGGGGCCGGGGAGCGGACGGCGGTGCCGGACGCGCCATGGGTGTACGTCCATGTGGTGCGCGGCACGGTCCGGCTGGCCGGGGCGGAGCTGGGCCCCGGCGACGCGGCGCGGATCACCGGCGCCGAGGGGCTCCAGGCACTGGCGACGGCGCCGGCGGAACTGCTGCTGTGGGAGATGACGCCGTAGCGCCCGGGGGCCGTGGCCGTCGTCAGCCGCGCAGTTCCGCGAGGACCGCGTCCGTGAGGGCCGGCCACGCCTCGATCGCCCAGGGGCCGAACGCGCGGTCGGTCAGGGCGACCCCGGCCGCCCCGGCGTCCGGGTCGATCCACAGGAACGTGCCCGACTGCCCGAAGTGCCCGAACGTGCGCGGCGAGGAGGAGGCGCCCGTCCAGTGCGGGGTCTTGCCGTCGCGGATCTCGAAGCCCAGGCCCCAGTCGTTCGGGTTCTGGTGCCCGTACCCGGGCAGGACGCCCTTGGTCCCCGGGTACTGCACGGTCATCGCCGCCGCCACCGTCCGCGGGTCCAGCAGCCGGGGCGCCTGCACCTCCGCCGCGAACCGCAGCAGGTCCTCGACCGTCGACACCCCGTCCTTCGCCGGCGAGCCCTCCAGCGACGTGGCCGTCATGCCCAGCGGCTCCAGCACGGCCTGGCGCAGGTACTCCGCGAACGGGATGTCCGTGGCCTTGGCGATGTGGTCCCCGAGCTGCTCGAACCCGGCGTTGGAGTACAGCCGCCGGTCCCCGGGCGGGGCCGTGACCCGGTGCTCGTCGAAGGCCAGCCCCGAGGTGTGCGCGAGGAGGTGACGGACCGTCGCCCCGGGCGGACCGGCCGGCTCGTCCAGCTCGATCGCGCCCTCCTCGTAGGCGACGAGCGCCGCGTAGGCCGCCAGCGGCTTGGTGACGGAGGCCAGCGGGAAGCGGTGCCCGACGGGGCCGTGCGTCCCGAGGACGGTTCCGTCGGCTCGTACGACCCCCGCCGCGGCGGTGGGGACGGGCCAGTTCTCGATCAGCGCCAGGCTCTGCAACGACATGCGTCCGAGCCTATGCGGCTCACAGCGACAGCCGCATCGACGGGTCGGGATCCCGGGTGAAGCCCAGCGCGGTGTACAGCGGCTCGGCCTCCGGCGAGGCGTTGAGCAGCACGTGTCCGGCGCCGCGCGCCCGGAACCAGGCCAGCAGTTCCTCCATGCAGGCGCGCGCGTAGCCCCGCCTGCGGGCGTCCGGGTCGGTCGCCACGCTGAAGACGTACCCGACCCGGCCGTGCGGATTGCCGGGCTTGCCGATGCGGTACTCCACGGTTCCCGCGACCAGCGCGGCCAGCGACCCCGGCCGGTCCGGGTGGTCCACGACGAACGCGGCGAAGTCCCCCTCCTCCTTCGCGAGCCGCTCGCGCAGCTCCGGCAGCGACTCGGCCTGCCAGCCGGCCGCTCCGGCACCCCCGGCACCCCCGTCGCCCCACAGGGAATCGATCATGATCTGGCGCAGCCGCAGCACTTCCCCGGCATCATCGGGCCGGGCCCGTCGTACGAGACTCATGGGGCGCAGGCTAACCACCGCCACCGGGCCCGGTCCTGGGGATTTCTTACCGGTCCGGCTTGCTTGGAGTGCACTCCAACGCCATAGCGTGGGGGCATGACGGTGATGCAGACCACGCCAGCGGCCACCGAGCACGCCACCCCCGCCGACATCTGCTCCGCCCCTCCCCGGCGCCACCCCCGCCCAGACGGCCAGGACCGCTACACGATCAGCGAGGTCGTCGTGTTCACCGGTCTGACCGCGCACACCCTGCGCTGGTACGAGCGGATCGGGCTGATGCCGCACGTCGACCGCTCGCACACCGGCCAGCGCCGCTACCGCAACCGCGACCTGGACTGGCTGGACTTCGTCACCAAGCTCCGGCTGACCGGTATGCCGGTGGCGGACATGGTCCGGTACGCGGAGCTGGTCCGGGAGGGCGAGGACACCTACGCGGAGCGGCAGGCCCTGCTGGAGTCGACCCGCCGGGACGTCCTGAACCGGATCGCCGAACTGCGCGACACGCTCGCCGTACTCGACCGCAAGATCAGTTTTTACGCCACGGAGGGGACCACTCGATGACCGACGCCAGGATTCCGACGGTACGGCTCGGCACGGACGGGCCGGAGGTCGGTGTGCAGGGCCTCGGCTGCATGGGCATGAACTTCGGCTACGGCCCGACGGACGCCGGGCAGGCCCGTGCCGCGCTGGACCGGGCGCTGGAGCTGGGCGTCACGCTGTACGACACGGCGGACGCCTACGGTGCCGGGGAGAACGAGCGGTTCCTCTCGCCGTTCTTCAAGGCGCACCGGGACGAGGTGGTCATCGCCACCAAGTTCGCCCTGTCCATCCCGCCGGACGACCCGACCAAGCGCATCATCCGCAACGACGCGCCCTACATCCGCGAGGCGGTCGAGGCCAGCCTGAAGCGGCTGGACGTCGATGTGATCGACCTGTACTACATGCACCGCCGCGATGTGAACGTCCCCATCGAGGAGACCGTCGGCACGATGGCGGAGCTGGTCCGCGAGGGCAAGGTCAAGCACCTCGGGCTCAGCGAGGTCACCGCGGACGAGCTGCGCGCCGCGCACGCCGTGCACCCGATCGCGGCCGTGCAGTCGGAATGGTCGCTGTTCAGCCGGGACATCGAGGCCAGGGTCGTACCGGCCGCGCGGGACCTGGGCGTGGCCCTGGTGCCGTACTCGCCGCTCGGCCGCGGTTTCCTCACCGGCTCCTTCACCAACGCCGAGCAGGACCTGACGCCCGACGACTTCCGCCGCCAGCAGCCCCGCTTCACCGGCGAGAACGCGGCGGCCAACGCGGCCCTGCTGGAGCCGATCCGGGCGATCGCGGAGGCCCGCGGCGCCACGCTCGGCCAGATCGCCCTGGCCTGGGCGCAGCAGCGGGCGTCGGTCGCGGGCCTGCCCGTGGTGCCGATCCCGGGCACCCGCAAGCCGGGCCGGGTGGAGGAGAACGTGGCGGCGACCCGCATCACCCTGACCGAGGACGAACTCGCCACCCTCGAGCCGATCGCCTCCCGAGTCTCCGGCGACCGCTACCCGGACATGCGCTTCGCCTCGGCGGGCCGCGAGTAACGTCCGTCCGGCGCGCCCGCCGGGGCTGGCTGTGCGGCGGGGCCGGCCGTCTGGTGGGGCCGCCGTCCGGCGTGCCCGGCCGCCCGGTGGGGTTGGCCGTGCAGCGGGGCTGGCCTTCGGGTGGGACCCACGGCCTGGCGTGCCCGACCGTCGGCCGCCCGGCGGGGCTGGCCGTCCAGCGGGGTGGGCCTTCGGGTGGGGCCGACCGCCCGGCGTGCCCGACTGCCTGGTGGGGTTGGCTGTCCGGTGAGTCCGGCCCTCCGGTGAGCCCGCCGTCCGGCGGGGTTGGTCGTCCAATGCGGCCGACCGCTCGGTGGGGCTGGTTTTCGGGTGGGGCCAGCCGTCCGGTGTGCCCCGGCGGCCCGGTGGGGCTGGCCGGGACTCGCCGCCCGGCTGTAGGTGGGCCGGCCGTCCGCCGGGGCCGACCGCCCGGCGTGCCCGGCTTTCCGGCGGGGCTGATCGCTCGGCGTGCCCGGTCTTCCGGCGGGGCTGATCGCTCGGCGTGCCCGGCTTTCCGGCGGGGCTGATCGCTCGGCGTGCCCGGCTTTCCGGCGGGGCTGATCGCTCGGCGTGCCCGGCTTTCCGGCGGGGCTGATCGCTCGGCGTGCCCGGCTTTCCGGCGGGGCTGATCGCTCGGCGTGCCCGGCTTTCCGGCGGGGCTGATCGCTCGGCGTGCCCGGCCTTCCGGCGGGGCTGCCGCCTTGGTGTGCCCGGCCGTTCGGCGGGGTCGACTACCCGGCGGGGCCGGCTTTCCGGCGCGCCCGGCTTTCCGTCGGGCCGACCGCCCGGCGGACCGGCTGTCCGGTGCGCTTGGCCGTTCGGCGGGGCCGATCGCCCCGCGGGGCCGGCTTTCCGGCGGTCCTGCCGCCCAGGTGTGCCCGGCCGCCCAGGTGTGCCCGGCCGTCCGGCGCGCCCGGCCACCCGGTGGGTTCGGTCGCTCAGTGTGCTCGGCCGTTCGGTGGGGCCTGGCCGTTCGGTGGGGTCTGGCGGTCCGTTGGGTCGGGACAGGGAGCCGGGCGGGGGGTCACAGTTCTGCGAGGAGTTCCGCCTTCTTGGTGGTGAACTCCTCGTCGGTGACCAGGCCGGCCTGGTGGAGTTCGCCGAGGTGGCGGATCCGTTCGGCGATGTCGGCGGGGTCGCGCCGGGCCGGGGCCGGTGGCGTGGGTACCGGCCCACGGGTGCGCGCGGCGGCGAGGACCGCCGCGGCGAACGGCAGTGACTCGTGCACCGGGCCGTAGCCCAGCCCGAAGACGACGGCCGCCGGGTCCTGGTCGGGCTGCGCGGGCGCCGCCGGGCCGGCCGTCCGCCGGATCAGCCGCAGATGGCCCTCGAAGACCTCCGGCGAGCGCCACTCCACCCCGCTCAGCTCGGCCACCGCGAAGCTCTGGTCGCCGGCCTTCCACTTCGTCGAGGACGCCCCCGTCCAGGACCAGCGGAACTGCACGGACGTCCCGTCGAAGGACGCCTTGCCGTCGTACGCCTTGAACTGCAGGGGCGCCTCGGGCGCCGCGACCAGGTGCCGGTCGGCGGGGCCGGACTCGGTGAGCAGCCCCTTCAGCTCGTCGGCGTAGTACTCGGCGAGGGTCTCCCGCTCGGCCGGCAGCACCAGCCGGTAGGGGTCGGAGCCCTCCTTCAGCTGCCCGTCGGCCGCCTCCATCAGCGGATCGGCGCCGGGGCGCGGCCGCAGGCACAGGACGACCGTCCCGCGTCGGCCCGGGCCGAGGGTCACGCCCTCGACCGCGGCCAGCGGGATCCGCCGCTCGCCCAGCGCCTGGAACAGCTTCGGTGTTCGAATCCCCCGTTCGTAACGGATGAGCACGGAGTCGGACTCGAACTCCCAGACGGCATGAAATCCCGCCAGTACGTCACCCATGCGGCTCATCGTATGCGGCACGTGTCCCTCCGTCGCCACCCTCGCGGACCGCACTTCCTGCTGTTTCTACGCGCGTTGGGCCGTCGGCGTGCCGGACAGACCGGACCGGCACGCATCGTCCTCCCGTGCGCACGTCACCTCGCCGTACGCGCCCACCCCGACCTCGGCGAGATTGCGCAGGCTGTCCGTGCCGGGCTGGAAGTAACCGCTGTGGCCCTCGGCGTCCCGGGCCGACAGCACCCGCGCGCCGAACCCCGAGGACACCGGGTCGGCGCCATGGCCGAGCCCGCCCAGCTCCAGGTAGGGCACATCGCGCACCCAGTCGCTGGCGTCCCGCATGGCCCACACCCGGGCCGTCGTGCCGAGGTCGGCCGCGCTGGCGGCGCGCATGCCGGGGCTCGCGGCCACCGCCAGGTCGGCGACCCGGCGGGGCATGCCGCGCGCGGCCACCCCGCAGAGCACCGAGCCGTAGCTGTGGCAGAACATCGACACCGGGGCCCGGCCGGGCAGGGCGCGCAGCAGCGCGTTCAGCCGTACGGCGCCCTCCTCGGCGCGCAGTCCGGTGGCCGCGTCGACCCCGAGCCCGTCGGGGGAGGTGTAGTCGGCCCAGGCGATCACCGCCGTACGGGTCGAGGGGCGCGCCGCGCGCTCGGCCGCGTAGAGCGCCTTGGCCATGCCGACCGGGGCGCTGTAGGGGCGGCTGGTGCGCTGGAAGGTGAGCAGGTCGGTGTCGACGCCGGGGACGACGACCGAGATCCGCCGGGCCGCGCCGAGGTCGCCGAACACCTCGGCGATCCGGCCGGAGCCCTCGGGGTCGAAGGCCAGGATCTGCCGGCCGTCGCTCAGCAGGGACTCGTAGCGGTGCATCCGCCGGCCCGCGTCCTGCTGGCCCGCGGTGCTGAGCCGGCCGTCGTGCATGCGGGCGCGCTCGGTCCTGCGGGCCTGGTCCAGCGCGAGGTGGTTGGCCCGGTAGCGCAGGGAGACCGGGGCCCCGTTCATGTTGCCGACCGCGAGCGGGTAGCGGCGGGCCAGCCGGTCGCGGTCGCCCGGGGTGAGTGAGCCGAAGAAGCGGGCGAGCCGGGTGGGGGCGGCGTCGGGGTCCGGCAGGCGCAGGCCGTGCAGGTGACCGTGGCGCCACTCGGCGAGGGAGGCCGCGAGCGCCGACGACTCCCGGTGGGTGCGCAGGGCGGTCCAGCCGGTGGTCGCGAGCATCACGAACACCACGGCCAGCGCCAGCAGGGCGCGCCAGATGCTGAGCTGTGGGGAGGTGTCGAAGGAAGTCACTGGGAGGACACCCTAGGAGAGCGAGCGGGTCTCGGGGTAACCGAGTGACGGGGATCACGTTTCGGCGGGCGATGGTGAGAGAGACGGCGATCTGCCAACGATCTCAGGTGGTCCGCCAGTTTCCGGTCAGCGCCGAACCCACCTGATCGAGGTACGACGTGGTGAGCGTCCGGATCAGCTCGGGCCCGGGGTCCTCGCTCGTGCACCACTGCCGTTCGGTGACGCGCATCACCCCGGCGAACACGGCCACCGCCAGCCGGGGCCGGGGGTCGCCGTCCACGTCGACGCCCTCCCGCTCGGCCAGCACCCGCGCGAGGGTCTCCTCCATCGCGGCCAGCCGGCGCAGCCGGGCGGCGAGCAGCGCGGGCTCGGCCTCGATCGTGCGGTACATGCCCAGGTGCAGCTCGACCGGCACGACCGACTCGACGGTCTCGCGCATCTCGTCCCAGCTCTCCAGGAACGCCTGGCGCAGGGCCCGCATCGGCGTCTCGTGCGGCGGTCGCGCCCGTACGGCCGCCACGAACGCGGCCTCCGCCATGTCCTGGACCGCGAAGGCCACGTCCTCCTTGCCCGCGAAGTAACGGAAGAAGGTGCGCTGCGAGACGTCGACGGCATCGGCGATCTCGTCGACGGTGGTGCGCTCGTAGCCCTGCGTGGTGAACAGTTCGAGAGCGGCCCGCAGCAGCGATTCCCGTGTACGCCGCTTCTTCCGTTCCCGCAGCGTCTCCATGGCCACTCTCCTGTGAACGCGGGCGGAACCTCCGTCCGGCCCTGATCTGACCCCCATTTTTCGTGTCAGTAACCGACTAGTGATTTGGTTTGTCAACTGTCAGCGGCTGTCACTAATCTGAGTGTATGACTAGTCAGACCACCATCGGCGCGACGGGACCGGGGGACAAAACGCCGGCGTCCCCGTCCGGGCCGCAGCCGGCCGCGGGCCTGCGCGGCCACCCGTGGCTCACGCTGATCACCGTCGCCGTAGGGGTCATGATGGTGGCCCTCGACGGCACCATCGTGGCCATCGCCAACCCGGCCATCGGCAAGGACCTGCACGCCAGCTGGGCGCAGTTGCAGTGGATCACCAACGCCTACTTCCTGGCGCTCGCGGTCTCCCTGATCACCGCCGGCAAGCTCGGCGACCGCTTCGGTCACCGGCAGACGTTCCTGATCGGCGTCACCGGCTTCGCCGCCGCCTCCGGTGCCATCGGACTGTCCGACAGCATCGCCGCGGTCGTCACCTTCCGTGTCTTCCAGGGACTGTTCGGCGCGCTGCTGATGCCGGCCGCGCTCGGCCTGCTGCGCGCGACCTTCCCGGCCGAGAAGCTCAACATGGCGATCGGCATCTGGGGCATGGTCATCGGCGCCTCCACCGCCGGCGGCCCGATCCTCGGCGGTGTCCTCGTCGAGCACGTCAACTGGCAGTCGGTGTTCTTCATCAACGTGCCGGTCGGCGCCCTCGCCCTGCTGCTGGGCCTGCTGATCCTGCTCGACCACCGCGCCCAGAACGCCCCGCGCTCCTTCGACCTGCTCGGCATCGCCCTGCTCTCGGGCGCGATGTTCTGCCTGGTCTGGGCCCTCATCAAGGCCCCGGCCTGGGGCTGGGGCAACGGCAAGACCTGGCTGTTCCTCGTCGCCTCGCTGGTCGGCTTCGCCCTGTTCGCCGTCTGGGAGAAGCGGGTGAAGGAGCCGTTGATCCCGCTGGCGTTGTTCCGCTCGGTCGCGCTGTCCGCGGGTGTCGTCCTGATGGTGCTGATGGCCATCGCGTTCATGGGCGGCCTGTTCTTCGTCACCTTCTATCTGCAGAACGTCCACGGCATGAGCCCGATCGACGCGGGCCTGCACCTGCTGCCGCTGACCGGCATGATGATCGTCGGCTCCCCGCTGGCCGGTGCCCTCATCACCAAGGCCGGCCCGCGGATCCCGCTGGCGGGCGGCATGGCCGTCACCGCGATCGCCATGTACGGCATGTCCACGCTGGAGGAGAACACCGGCAGCGGCCTGATGTCCGTCTGGTTCGCCCTGCTCGGCCTCGGCCTCGCCCCGGTCATGGTCGGCGCCACGGAGGTCATCGTGGGCAACGCCCCGATGGAGCTGTCCGGTGTCGCGGGCGGCCTCCAGCAGGCGGCCATGCAGATCGGCGGCAGCCTCGGCACGGCCGTGCTGGGCGCGGTGATGGCCTCCAAGGTCGACCACACCCTCGCCGACAACTGGGCGGACGCCGGGCTGCCGAAGCTGCCCCCGCAGCAGCTGCACCAGGCGGCCGAGGCGGTCCAGCAGGGCGTCGCCCCGGTGACCAAGGACACCCCGGCACCCATAGCCGAGAAGATCACCGAGGTGGCCCACCACACCTTCATCGACGGCATGAGCCTCGCCTCCCTCGTGGCGGCGGGCGTGGCCGCGGTCGCCGTCCTCGTCGCGCTGCTCACCAAGCGCGGTGCGAACGCGGAGGCGGGCGCGGGCGTGGGCCACATCTGACGGCCCCTTCCGAGCGGAGTTCGCCTATCAGGGTGACTCCGCTCAAGATCGCTGGCTCCCGGCGCGCGCCGCAGGTCACAGTGGGTCAACTCCTCCGCAGGACATGGGAGGACCACCGGGCCGCGGCGCGCGCTGTCGGAGGGGGACAGCGCGCCCGGTCTGCTCCGGCGCAACCGGGGTACTCGCACCCTGAAGCCGAACTGTCCAGATGCCTCAGGGAGTTGATGATGGCTGGCTTCGGGCACGGAACACGCGGGTACCCCCGGTCGCGTGGCCGGACGTGGTCACACACCGGGCCGGACCGCGCGACGCTCGGGATCATCGGCGCCATCTGCGCGGTGGCCGGCTTCTTCGCGCTGGGGATCGTCCTCGGTCCCGTCGCGATCTTCTGCGGCTGGCAGTCCATGGGCCGCAGCTGGTCCGGCGAACGCAATGTACCGGCGCTGGTGGCCCTGGTCCTGGGCGCCATCGACACCCTGCTCGCCGCCATCGCCCTCGCGGGCGCGGCGACCTGGGGCAACGGCCTTCTCTAGGAGGCCCGCGGCTCGTTGCCGGGCGCGGGGGAGCTGTTGCCTACGGCGCAGCCCTCCGCGTCCCTTCGGGGTTCCGCCTCCGTCAGCCGCGCCACCTCGGCGCGCAGCAACCGCACCTCCTCGGCCAGCGCGGCGATGGCCTCCGTCTGCCGCCGCTCCTCCACGTCGTCCTTCTCGAACCGCGAGATGAACCACGCGGCGATGTTGGCGGTGACGACACCGAGCAGGGCGATCCCGGACAGCATCAGCCCGACCGCGATCATCCGCCCCAGACCCGTCGTCGGCGCGTGATCGCCGTACCCCACGGTCGTCATCGTCGTGAACGACCACCACACCGCGTCACCCAGCGTCCGGATGTTCCCGTGCGGTGACTCGCGTTCCACGGACAGCACCGCCAGCGAGCCGAACATCAGCAGGCCGATCACGGCCCCGACGACATACGTGGTCAGCCGGATCTGCGGAGCCATCCGCGCCCGCCGGCCCACCAGCAGCAGCGTCGACACCAGCCGCAGCAGCCGCAGCGGTTGCAGCACCGGCAGGACGACCGCGCACAGGTCGGGCCAGTGCCGTCGTACGAACGTCTTCCGGTGCGGGGCGAGCGCCAGCCGGACCAGGTAGTCCAGGGCGAACGCCCCCCACACCACCCACTCGACGCCCGTGCACACGGCCGTCAGGGACCGCCCGGCGGAGGCGTCCACGATGGGCACCGCGTAAGCGACGGCGAAAGCCACCGCGAGCCCCAACAACGGCCGTTCGGTGAACCGCTCCCACCGCGCCTGCGCGGACAGCTGCTCCATGGCGTAATCGTAAAGAAACCGTAAGTACAGCGCCCCGACAGGGGCGCGGGGAACTGCGCGCTCAGCCCACCACCGGCCCGCACCTTCCCCGCGACCCCTTGCCGGCCGAAGCGGAGTGATGGGGGCGCCCCCGCTCGAGCGCAGCCGAGAGCGGGGGAGGCTACGCGTCGCCCCCGGCCACCCCCGGATCCGCCGCCGAGACGTCCAGCAACCGGTACCGGTCGATGGCCTGCTTCAGCACGGACCGGTCGACCTTCCCCTCCCGCGCCAGCTCCGTCAGCACCGCCACCACGATCGACTGGGCGTCGATGTGGAAGAAGCGGCGCGCGGCACCCCGGGTGTCGGCGAAGCCGAACCCGTCGGCGCCCAGGGACTGGTACGGCCCGGGCACCCAGCGCGCGATCTGGTCCGGAACCGATCGCATCCAGTCGGACACGGCCACGAACGGTCCCTCCGAGCCGCCGAGCTTGCGCGTCACGAACGGCACCCGCTGCTCCTCCTCCGGATGCAGCAGGTTGTGCTGCTCGCAGGCCACGGCCTCGCGGCGCAGCTCGTTCCAGGAGGTCGCCGACCACACGTCCGCCCGGACGTTCCACTCCTCGGCCAGGATCCGCTGCGCCTCCAGGGCCCAGGGGACCGCCACGCCGGACGCCATGATCTGCGCCGGGATGGCGCCGCCGGTGGCCTCGCCGATCTTGTGGATGCCCTTGACGATGCCCTCGACGTCCACGTTCGGCGGCTCGGCCGGGTGCTGGATGGGCTCGTTGTAGACGGTGAGGTAGTAGAAGACGTCCTCGCCGTGCGGGTGCTCGGGCGAGCTGCCGTACATCCGGCGCAGGCCGTCCTGGACGATGTGCGCGATCTCGTAGGCGTACGCCGGGTCGTAGGCCACGCACGCCGGGTTGGTGGAGGCCAGCAGCTGGGAGTGGCCGTCCGCGTGCTGGAGGCCCTCGCCGGTCAGGGTCGTACGGCCGGCGGTCGCGCCCAGGACGAATCCGCGCGCCAGCTGGTCGGCCATCTGCCAGAACTGGTCGCCGGTGCGCTGGAAACCGAACATCGAGTAGAAGACGTACACCGGGATCAGCGGCTCGCCGTGCGTGGCGTACGCCGAGCCCGCGGCCATCAGCGAGGCCGTGCAGCCCGCCTCGGAGATGCCGTCGTGCAGCATCTGGCCGGTCGGGGACTCCTTGTACGCCAGCAGCAGCTCGCGGTCCACCGCCTCGTACTGCTGGCCCAGCGGGTTGTAGATCTTCGCGCTCGGGAAGAAGGAGTCCATGCCGAACGTACGGTACTCGTCCGGCGCGATCAGCACGAACCGCCTGCCGATCTCCTTGTCCCGCATGAGGTCCTTCAGGAGCCGGACGAAGGCCATGGTCGTCGCGATGGACTGCTGGCCCGTGCCCTTCTTCACGGTCGCGTACGCCTTGTCGTCCGGCAGGGCGAGCGGCTGCGAGCGCACGAGGCGCGTCGGGACGTAACCGCCGAGCGACCGGCGGCGGTCGTGCATGTACTGGATCTCCTCCGAGTCCCGGCCCGGGTGGTAGTACGGCGGCAGGCCGGACTCCAGCTCCCGGTCGGAGATCGGCAGGTGCAGCCGGTCCCGGAAGCGCTTGAGGTCGTCGACCGTCAGCTTCTTCATCTGGTGCGTGGCGTTGCGGCCCTCGAAGTTCGGGCCCAGCGTCCAGCCCTTGACCGTCTTGGCCAGGATGACCGTCGGCTGGCCCTTGTGCTCCTTGGCCGCCTTGAACGCGGCGTAGATCTTGCGGTGGTCGTGTCCGCCGCGGCCCAGGTGCAGGATCTGGTCGTCGGTCATGTTCTCGACCATCGCGCGCAGCCGGTGGTCGTCGCCGAAGAAGTGCTCGCGGATATAGGCCCCGGACTCGGTGGCGTACGTCTGGAACTGGCCGTCCGGGGTCGTGTTCATCTTGTTGACGAGGATGCCGTCCCGGTCCTGCGCGAGCAGCGGGTCCCAGGAGCGGTCCCAGATCAGCTTGATCACGTTCCACCCGGCGCCCCGGAAGACCGACTCCAGCTCCTGGATGATCTTGCCGTTGCCACGCACCGGGCCGTCGAGGCGCTGGAGGTTGCAGTTGACCACGAAGGTCAGGTTGTCCAGGCCCTCGCGGGCGGCCAGGGTGAGCTGGCCGAGCGACTCGGGCTCGTCCATCTCGCCGTCGCCGAGGAACGCCCACACGTGCGAGCGCGAGGTGTCCGCGATGCCGCGCGCCTGCATATAGCGGTTCATCCGCGCCTGGTAGATCGCCGAGAGCGGGCCGAGGCCCATGGAGACCGTCGGGAACTCCCAGAAGTCCGGCATCGAGCGCGGGTGCGGGTAGCTGGACAGGCCGTCCGGGTACTTCGATTTCTCCTGGCGGAAGCCGTCGAGCTGCTCGGCGGTGAGCCGGTCGAGCAGGTACGCGCGGGCGTAGATGCCGGGGGAGGCGTGGCCCTGGAAGAAGACCTGGTCGCCGCCGTCGCCCTCGTCCTTGCCGCGGAAGAAGTGGTTGAAGCCGACGTCGTAGAGCGAGGCGGAGGAGGCGAAGGTGGCGATGTGGCCGCCGACGCCGATGCCCGGGCGCTGGGCGCGGGAGACCATGACGGCCGCGTTCCAGCGGGTGGCGTTCAGGATCCGGCGCTCGATCTCCTCGTTGCCCGGGAAGAACGGCTCGCTCTTGGTGGGGATCGTGTTGACGTAGTCCGTGCTGCGCATCTCGGGCACGGCCACGCGCCTCTCGCGGGCCCGCTCGATCAGGCGCAGCATGAGATAGCGGGCCCGCTCCCGGCCGCGCTCGTCGACGGCGGCGTCCAGGGAGTCGAGCCACTCCCGGGTCTCTTCGGGATCGAAGTCGGGGACCTGACTCGGAAGGCCGCCAATGATGATCGGATTGCGATCGGATCCGGAAGCCACGCTGTTCCTTACCTGTCGGAGGGCCAGTTCTCGTTAACAGCTGCCTGCACCGTTCCCCATCGTGTACCTGGGGAACGCGTACGTCATCTCCACGGTCGTCTCCGCCGGCGCACCACCGGTCAAAACGCAACGATACGCCCGGGGTGTGACGTGCTTGGCAAAATTGTTCGAGCGACGTAACCCAGGATGATTCCGAACGGTGCAAACCGGGCACACCGGCGTGATGTGGGTGGGGGAAAAGCGCGATACGGTGCCAGGAGTTGCGACGACACGGCCGGGATCGTCACCGTTTCGACGGTCCCGACGGCCGGGTACTTGCGCGATCCGTCCCGCCCGTGTGGACTACGGCCAATGCTTCGCGCACGCGCGTGGCTGAGATACTCAACAAAGACATGATCAGGAGGCAACCCGTGAGCGCGACCGCGGACCACGCGGAGGAGCGGACGAACCCTGCCGCCAGGCTGGGGTTCCAGCCCGGGCAGGTGGTCCAGGAGATCGGCTACGACGACGACGTCGATCAGGAGCTCCGCGAGGCCATCGAGGAAGTCACCGGGACTGACCTCGTGGACGAGGACTACGACGACGTGGCCGACGCCGTTGTGCTGTGGTTCCGTGACGACGACGGCGACCTGACGGATGCGCTGGTGGATGCCACCACGTACATCGAGGAAGGCGGCGCCATCCTGCTCTTCACGCCGAAGACCGGCCGTGACGGGTATGTGGAACCGAGCGACATCCAGGACGCCGCCACGACGGCCGGCCTGACGGCGTCGAAGAGCGTCAGCGTCGGCAAGGACTGGAGCGGCTCGCGCCTGGCGACGCCCAAGGCCGCCAAGTCCAAGCGGTGACCGTCTGAGCTGACCGCCGGCCGGGCCGGGCCTTTGTCAGGGCCCGGCCCGGCCGCCGTGAACCCCTCGGTGACCGCTGCGTAGGGTGGACCCGAGCGCCGGTGTGCGCTCATGCGTCACTTCCACCCGAACAGTCCCCCGAAGGGATGCACGACGATGGCGATCCAGGTCGGCGACAAGGCACCCGACTTCGAGCTCAAGGACAACCACGGCCGGAGCGTGAAGCTCTCGGACTTCCGCGGTGAGAAGAACGTGGTCCTGCTCTTCTACCCCTTCGCCTTCACCGGCGTGTGCACCGGCGAGCTGTGCGAGCTGCGGGACAACCTGCCGAAGTTCACGGACCGCGACACCCAGCTGCTCGCCGTCTCCAACGACTCCGTCCCCACCCTGCGCGTCTTCGCCGAGCAGGAGGGCCTGGAGTACCCGCTGCTGAGCGACTTCTGGCCGCACGGCAACGTCTCGCGCGCCTACGGCGTCTTCGACGAGGACAAGGGCTGCGCCGTCCGGGGCACCTTCATCATCGACAAGGAGGGCGTCGTGCGGTGGACCGTGGTCAACGGCCTGCCGGACGCCCGTGACCTCGGCGACTACGTGAAGGCGCTCGACGCTCTGTGAGCCACGCGGGCCGACACCTGGGTTTCCTCGGCCCAAGCTGCGCGGCAGGCGGGAACCCGTCACTAGGATCGGCACGTTGATCCCATATCCGAAGCACGACGGGGCTCCCCGCCCCTGAACACCACATGGAGGACCCGTGGGAGTCAGCCTCAGCAAGGGCGGCAACGTATCGCTGACGAAGGAGGCCCCGGGCCTGACCGCGGTCATCGTCGGTCTGGGGTGGGACGTGCGGACCACGACCGGTACCGACTTCGACCTCGACGCGAGCGCGCTGCTGCTGAACAACGCCGGCAAGGTCATCAGCGACCAGCACTTCGTCTTCTTCAACAACCTCAAGAGCCCCGACGGCTCGGTGGAGCACACCGGTGACAACCTCACCGGTGAGGGCGAGGGCGACGACGAGCAGATCAAGGTGAACCTGGCCGGCGTCCCGGCCGACGTCGACAAGATCGTGTTCCCGGTGTCGATCTACGACGCCGAGAACCGCCAGCAGTCCTTCGGCCAGGTCCGCAACGCCTTCATCCGCGTCGTCAACCAGGCCGGCGGCGCGGAGATCGCCCGCTACGACCTGAGCGAGGACGCCTCCACCGAGACCGCCATGGTCTTCGGCGAGCTGTACCGCCACGGCACGGAGTGGAAGTTCCGCGCCATCGGCCAGGGCTACGCCTCCGGGCTGCGCGGCATCGCGCAGGACTTCGGCGTCAACGTCTGATCCCGGCAGCGTAACGACACCCGCAGTGTCCGGCGCCGCACCGTTTACGGGCGGCGCCGGACGCGCAGGAGAACCAAGGGAAGCACCACCAGGGGAGGATCAGCATGGGCGTCACGCTCGCCAAGGGAGGCAATGTCTCCCTCTCCAAGGCCGCACCGAACCTCACCAACGTCTTGATCGGGCTCGGCTGGGACGCGCGCTCCACCACCGGTGCCCCCTTCGACCTGGACGCCAGCGCGCTGCTGTGCGGCACCGGCAACCGGGTGCTGGGCGACGACTGGTTCGTGTTCTACAACCAGCTCAAGAGCCCCGACGGCTCGGTGGAGCACACCGGTGACAACCTCACCGGTGAGGGCGACGGCGACGACGAGTCGATCCTGGTGGACCTCGCCAAGGTCCCGCTCTCCTGCGAGAAGATCATCTTCCCGGTCTCCATCCACATGGCGGACGAGCGCGGCCAGACCTTCGGCCAGGTCTCCAACGCCTTCATCCGCGTGGTCAACCAGGCCGACGGCCAGGAACTGGCCCGCTACGACCTGAGCGAGGACGCCTCCACCGAAACCGCGATGATCTTCGGCGAGCTGTACCGGCACCAGGGCGAGTGGAAGTTCCGGGCGGTCGGTCAGGGGTACGCGTCGGGCCTGCGGGGCATCGCTCTAGACTTCGGAGTCAACGTTTCGTAAAGCCGCGTACGGCGCGGGGGAGAACTCTCCTCGGAATTCGTCCGGGAGGGGCCTCAACAGATGATGGGGTAGCCAGTGCTTCTCAAAACCTTCGGATGGTCCTTCGCGATCACCGTGCTCGGTCTGATCGCGGCGGCGTTCTACGGGGGGTGGACCGGCTTCGGGGTCGTGGCGATCCTGGCCATCCTGGAGATCTCGTTGTCCTTCGACAACGCGGTGGTCAACGCCGGAATCCTGAAGAAGATGAGCCCCTTCTGGCAGAAGATCTTCCTCACCATCGGTGTGCTCATCGCCGTGTTCGGCATGCGGCTGGTCTTCCCCGTCGTCATCGTCGCCATCAGCGCCAAGATGGGCCCGATCGAGGCCGTCGACCTCGCGATCAACAACAAGGAACGCTACGAGCAGCTGGTGACCGACGCCCACCCGGCGATCGCCGCGTTCGGTGGCATGTTCCTGCTGATGATCTTCCTCGACTTCATCTTCGAGGACCGGGACATCCAGTGGCTGCGCTGGCTCGAGCGGCCCCTGGCCAAGCTCGGCAAGGTCGACATGCTGTCGGTCTGCATCGCCCTGATCGTCCTGCTGGTCGCCGCCTTCACCGTCGCCACCCACGCCCACCAGCACGGCGGCATCCACGCCGACAAGGCCCAGACGGTGCTGATCTCCGGCATCGCCGGCCTGATCACCTACATGATCGTCGGCGGTCTCTCCGGCTACTTCGAGGACAAGCTGGAGGAAGAGGAGGAGCGCGAGCACGAGCAGGAGGAAGAGGCGGCCCGCAGCGGCAAGAAGAAGCCCGCGATCGTCCTGGCCGGCCAGGCCGCGTTCTTCATGTTCCTCTACCTGGAGGTCCTGGACGCGTCCTTCTCCTTCGACGGCGTGATCGGCGCCTTCGCCGTCACCAACGACATCGTCCTGATGGCCCTGGGCCTCGGCATCGGCGCCATGTACGTCCGTTCGCTGACCGTCTACCTGGTCCGCCAGGGCACCCTCGACGACTACGTCTACCTGGAGCACGGCGCCCACTACGCCATCGGCGCCCTCGCCGTGGTCCTGCTGATCACCATCCAGTACGAGATCCACGAGGTCATCACCGGCTCCATCGGCGTGATCCTGATCCTCGCGTCCTTCCTCTCCTCGGTCCGCCGCAACCGCGCCCTGGCCGCCGCGGGCGAGGGCAGCGGCACGAAGGCGGAGGTCTCCTCCGGGGTGTGACACCCCCGCCGGTGAGGAACGCTTCGAACGGGGCGGCCGACGCGGTCGGCCGCCCCGTCGGTGTCACAACAGGTACCTGGGGGCGGGAATGGGTTTCTTCGACGGACTGCTCGGCGGGCGCGCCGCGGCCTTCGACTCGGGCAACGCGGCCACCAACGCCATCGAGCTGACCAGGCGGCACCCGACGGTGTCCCTGACCAAGCAGGGCGCGGCCACCGGCAACCTGCGCGTCAACCTCACCTGGCGGATGCGGACCTCCGACTTCGGCTCGGGCCCCCGCACCAGCCTGTTGCGCCACCCCTTCAAGGCGCTGAAGCCGCCGGAGATCCTCGGCCACGGCCAGAGCATGGTCAACGTCGACCTCGACCTGGGCTGCCTGTACGAACTCGCCGACGGCACCAAGGGCGTCGTCCAGCCCCTCGGCGGCTACCTCGGCGACGTCAACGCGCCGCCGTACATCAAGCTCAGCGGCGACGACCGGTTCGGTTCCGGTTCCGGCGAGACGATGTACGTCAACCTCGACCACCGCGAGGGCATCAAACGGCTGCTGGTCTTCGTCTACATCTACGACCAGACGCCCGCCTTCGACCGCACCCAGGCCGTCGTCACCCTCTACCCGGGCAACGGCCCCCGCATCGAGATCGGCCTGGACGAACGCCACCCCCAGGCCCGCTCCTGCGCCGTGGTCCTCCTGGAGAACGTCAAGGACGAACTGATCGTCCGCCGCGAGGTCAAGTTCGTCTACGGCTTCCAGGGCGAACTGGACCGCCTCTACGGCTGGGGCCTCCAGTGGGGCAGGGGCTACAAGACGAAGGCGTAGGGGTGAAGGGGTCGCGTCCGCTCACCGCCCGATGAACTGAGGCCCTTGCGGCGGCATCCGGAAGTACCCGTCCCCCGCCGAAGCCGCCGGCACCGGCACAGGAACCGGCTGTGGATACCCGTACGCCGGCACCTCCGGAGGCAACGGCAGGGCGGACGTCGGCGGCTCCTCCGCCGCCGCCTCGGACTCGTCCACCGAGATGCCGAAGTCCGTCGCGAGCCCCTTCAGCCCGTTGGAGTAGCCCTCGCCCAGCGCCCGGAACTTCCAGCCGTCCCCGCGCCGGTACAGCTCACCGCAGATCAGCGCCGTCTCGGACCCGGTCTCCGGCTTGATGTCGAACCGGGCCAGCGGCTCGGCGTCGGCGGCCCCCGCGTCGTACAGCAGGATGCACAGCGCCGGCACCTGGTCGAAGGTGACCCCGTCGGCGGAGGCGACCAGCAGTATCCGGGAGACGCCCGGCTCGACCCCGGGCAGGTCTGTCTGGATCGTGTCGGTCAGCCCCTCGGCGACCCGCTTCTTGCCCAGCCGCCACACCTTCCCGGAGGGATGCCGGGGCTGGTTGTAGAAGACGAAGTCCTCGTCGGAGCGCACACGGCCGTCGGGCCCGAGCAGCAGCGCCGACACATCCACGTCCGGGACGCCCTGCCCGGGTGTCCAGCGCAGCACGGCGCGTACCGTGCCGGCCTCCAGCGGGACGTTCGACCCCTTCAGCATCGCGTGCGTCATGCGGTCATCCTGCCCTCTCGGTCCTGGTCACGACAATGTGGGGGGCGTGGCGCCGGCAGGGGGGAGTTACCGGAAATTCATGTCCACGGGGAACCTCCGCCATGGGTCCCTACGTACTATTACCGGCCACCCTTTACCGAACCCAGAGGTGTGGCCGGAGTCCAAAGGGAGTCCTATGCGTCATTTCGGGCACATTGCCCCCGAGGTGCGGAAGCGCCTCTTCCACCAGGAGCCGTGCGCGTTCACCGCCGACTCCCCGGCCAGGCTGCTCTCCGCGGCCCTGGGCGCCACGCTCTACAGCCCGGCGACCCGGCCCCGGCTCGCGGACGACATCGTCAAGCAGGCGGGCAGGGGCGTGGTCTCCATGGTGCTGTGCCTGGAGGACTCGATCGACGACGCGGACGTGGCGGCGGGCGAGGAGAACCTCGTCCGGCAGTTCGCCGACCTCGCCGCCCGGCCCGGGTCGGAGCCGCCGCTGCTGTTCATCCGGGTGCGCACCCCCGAGCAGATACCGGACCTGGTCCGCCGCCTCGGCCCGGCCGGGCGCCTGCTGTCCGGGTTCGTGCTGCCCAAGTTCACCGAGGAACGCGGCATCCCCTTCCTGGAGGCCCTGACGGCGGCCGAGCACGCCGGCGGCCGGCGGCTGTTCGCCATGCCGGTCCTGGAGTCGCCCGAGCTGCTGTACCGCGAGTCGCGCATGGAGACGCTGGAGGGCATCTTCCGCGCGGTCGACAAGTACCGCGACCGGGTGCTGGCCCTGCGCCTCGGCGTCACCGACTTCTGCTCCTCCTACGGCCTGCGCCGGGCCCCCGACATGACCGCCTACGACGTCCAGATAGTCGCCTCCGTGATCGCCGACGTCGTGAACATGCTCGGCCGGGCCGACGGCACCGGCTTCACCGTCACCGGCCCGGTCTGGGAGTACTTCCGTGCCTCCGAGCGCATGTTCAAGCCGCAGCTGCGGCAGAGCCCCTTCCTCCAGGTGCAGGCCGCCGAGCTGCGCGAGCGGCTGATCGCCCACGCCATGGACGGGCTGCTCCGGGAGATCTCCCTGGACCAGGCCAACGGTCTGCTCGGCAAGACCTGCATCCACCCCTCCCACGTCCTGCCCGTGCACGCGCTCTCCGTGGTCAGTCACGAGGAGTTCAGTGACGCCCAGGACATCCTGCGGCCGGAACGCGGCGGCGGGGGTGTACTGCGGTCGGCCTACACGAACAAGATGAACGAGGTGAAGCCGCACCGCGCCTGGGCCGAGCGGACCCTGCTGCGCGCCGAGGCGTTCGGTGTCGCCCACGAGGACGTCGGCTTCGTGGAACTGCTCGCCGCCGGCATACCCGGCTGAACCTTTCGCCACCTCAGCAAGGAACGCATGAAGAACGCAGTGAACGACGGGGTCTGGTCCGGCAGCTGGGTCGCCGAGCGACTCGGGGTCGGGCTCGTGGGCGACGACGGGCTGCCGGCCCTGCTCGGGCTCGCGCTGCGCCGCAACCCCAAGCGGGCCCACCTGCTCGTCTCCCACGTCCTCGGCAAGCACGTCCCGCAGTCGCCGTCCGTGGTCCACGACCACGGGCTGGACCTGGGCCGCCGGGTCGCCGCGCTGCTCGGCGCCGAGGCGTCGGACGCGGTCGTCCTCGGGTACGCCGAGACCGCGACCGGGCTCGGGCACTCCGTGGCGGACGGGCTCGGCTGCGTGCCGTACCTGCACTCCACGCGGCGGCCGGTGCGCGGGGTCGCCCCCGCCGGCGGGTTCGAGGAGTCGCACTCCCACGCCACGTCGCATCTGCTGCTGCCCGAGGATCCGGGGCTGCTGGCCGGGCGGGGGCCGCTGGTGCTGGTGGACGACGAGTTCTCCACCGGCAACACGGTGCTGAACACCATCCGTGACCTGCACGCGCGGTATCCGCGCCGTCGGTATGTGGTGGTCGCGCTGGTGGACATGCGGTCGGCCGAGGACACCGCTCGGCTGGAACGATTCGCCGGGGAGATCGGGGCGCGGGTGGATGTGGTCGCTCTCGCTTCCGGGGTTGTGGAGCTGCCGGAGGGGGTGCTGGAGAAGGGGCAGCGGCTGGTCGCGGAGTGCGAGGCGGGGGATGAGGTCCCGTCCCGTGCCCCGCACGGGGCGCCTCAGCCGGGCCACGTCGTAAAAGTCGACCTGCACTGGCCCCCCGGCCTTCCCGACGGCGCCCGCCACGGCTTCACCCCGGCCCACCGCGCCCGCCTCGAAGCCGCCCTCCCCGCCATGGCCGGCCGGATACGCGACGCCCTGCCCGCCGGCGCGCGCCGGGTGCTCGTGCTCGGGTTCGAGGAGCTGATGTACGCCCCGCTGCGGCTCGCGCGGGAGCTGGAGCGCGGTACGGACGCCGAGGTGCGGTTCTCCACCACCACCCGCTCGCCCGTGCTCGCGGTGGACGACCCGGGCTACGCGATCCGTACCCGCCTGGTCTTCCCCGCCCACGACGACCCCGCGGACGGACCCGGCGAGCGCTACGCCTACAACGTGGCCGGCGCCGGTTTCGACGCCGTCGTGGCCGTGGTCGACTCCGTCGCCGACACCCCCGCCCTGCACGCGCCGGACGGCCTGCTGGCCCGGCTCGCCGAGCGGGTCCCGCACGTTCTGCTCGCGGTCGTACCGTCGTACGTCCCGCACGTTCCCGAAAGGCCGGCCATGCTGCCCGAGCCCCTCCGCGGTCCCGCGTTCTCCTCGTACGCGCCGGAGGAGGTCGGCTGGCTGCTCCAGGACCTGTCCGACGTGCCCCTGGAGGCGCCGACCGAGGAGCGGGAGGAGGCCGTCCAGAGCGGTGGCGCGCACTACGCCGAGTCGCTGCCGGTGGAGTACCAGCCCAGCGAGCGCTACCAGGAGCTGTTCCACGCGGCCCTGGAGGCGTCGGCGGCGCGGCTGGCGCGGGCGGTGGGCGTGGTCACCGAGACGGTGATCGCCGAGCGCTCGCCCCGCCCGGTGCTGGTCTCCCTGGCCCGCGCCGGCACCCCGGTGGGCATTCTGATGCGCCGCTGGGCACGGTTCCGGCACGGGCTGGACCTGCCGCACTACGCCGTGTCGATCGTGCGCGGCCGGGGCATCGACGCCAACGCGCTGCGCTGGCTCGCCGCCCACCACGACCCCCGGGACGTCGTCTTCGTGGACGGCTGGACCGGCAAGGGCGCCATCACCCGGGAACTCGCCCAGGCTCTGGAGGATTTCGCGAAGAAGGAGGGCGTCACCGGGTTCGACCCGGAGATCGCCGTCCTCGCCGACCCCGGCTCCTGCGTGCGCACGTACGGCACCCGGGACGACTTCCTCATCCCCTCCGCCTGCCTCAACTCCACCGTGTCCGGGCTCATCTCGCGTACGGTGCTGCGCGCGGACCTGGTCGGCCCGGACGACTACCACGGCGCGAAGTTCTACCGCGAACTGGCCGGCGCCGACGTCTCCGTGGCCTTCCTCGACGCCGTCTCCGCCCGCTTCGAGGAGGTCGCCGACACCGTCACCGGCGCGGTCAAGGACCTCCTCGCCACCGACCGCACCCCGACCTGGGCGGGCTGGCGGGCGGTCGAGCGGATCTGCGAGGAGTACGGCATCCACGACGTGAACCTCGTCAAGCCGGGCGTCGGCGAGACCACCCGGGTCCTGCTGCGCCGGGTGCCGTGGAAGATCCTGGCCCGCGCGGGCGCCGGCCCCGAACTGGACCACGTCCGCCTGCTCGCCGAGCAGCGGGGCGTGCCGGTGGAGGAGGTCGGCGAGCTGCCGTACAGCTGCGTCGGGCTGATCCACCCCAAGTACACACGCGGTGCCACGGGCGCCGACGGAAAGGCGGTGCACGTCTGATGCCGGTGCTGGTGGCGAGCGACCTCGATCGCACGCTGATCTACTCCTCGGCGGCCCTGGCGCTGACCATGCCGGACGCCCGGGCGCCCCGGCTGCTGTGCGTGGAGGTGCACGAGGCCAGGCCGCTGTCCTTCATGACGGAGACGGCGGCCGGGCTGCTGACGGACCTCGGCGACGCGGCCGTGTTCGTACCGACGACGACCCGGACGCGCAAGCAGTACCAGCGCATCAACCTGCCCGGCCCGCCGCCCCGGTACGCGATCTGCGCCAACGGGGGCCATCTGCTGGTCGACGGGGTCACCGACGCCGGCTGGCACGCGCGCGTGCTGGCGCGGCTCGCCGACGAGTGCGCGCCGCTGGCGGAGGTCCGCGAGCATCTGCTGCGCACGGCCGACCCGGTGTGGGTGCGCAAGCACCGGGTCGCCGAGGACCTGTTCGCCTATCTGGTGGTGGAGCGCGAGCTGCTGCCCGAGGACTGGGTGAAGGAGCTGGCGGTGTGGGCGGAGGACCGCGGCTGGACCGTCTCGCTCCAGGGCCGCAAGATCTACGCGGTGCCGAAGCCGCTCACCAAGAGCGCGGCCGTCCGCGAGGTCGCCCGCCGCACCGGCGCGGACCTGACCCTGGCCGCGGGCGACTCCCTCCTGGACGCCGACCTGCTCCTGGCAGCCGACCGGGGCTGGCGCCCGGGCCACGGAGAACTGGCGGACACGGGCTGGACGGCCCCTCGGATCACCGCACTACCGGAACGGGGCGTACTGGCGGGGGAGCGAATCCTGCGGGAGTTCCTGAGAACGGTCCGACAGCCGACCTGAGGGGCGCGGGGAACTGCGCGATCAACCACGACGGCGCCGCACCCGCCCGACGGCAGAGCGCGGCACCCCGGCAGGCGTGGGCCGACTACCCGCAGCACCCTCCACCACAACACCCGCCGCCCCCGGACCGGGGCGCGGGCGCCGGCCCGCTGGAGACGCCGCCCACGGCAACCGTGGACAAAAGCTTCACCGTGTCGTCATGCCCCGCAGGGCACGTCGCGGGGTCGGCGGACTCCGCCATAGGACGGTTGAGTTCGAACGTGTCGCCGCAGCTCCGGCAGCGGTACTCGTAGCGAGGCATGGGCCCAGGTTAGCCGTCAGGGGGGTGCCGGGGCAGCTCAATGTTTCATGAGTGTTGCCATCTGTGCGGCATATGTGCGGGGCATTCGAAAACGTTACTGATAATTTGTGAACGCCGTGGCGAGGATGCTCAGCTCACCCGCGCGAGCGAGACCGAGTGCGGAGGGAGACGCAGGCGTGACCGATGCGTCGCAGGGGGAGGACGGCCCCATGGGGGGTGGCCGTGGCGACGAGCCGCTGGGGGCCGACGAGACCCTGCATCTGAGAGTCGACGCCCTCAGGGCGGACGAGACGATGCAGCTGCGCGTCGCCGCGCCCTCGAGGGAGTCCTCGCGGTCGAAGGAACCCACGCCGACCGGTGGCCGGGCCGACCGCCGGCGCGGCGCGCGCTCCGCCGGCCGGAAGCGCTCGCGGAGCCGTCTGCTCGGCCCGCTCGCCCCGTACACCCGCCGGATAGCCCCCTACGCGCGCCGCCTGAAGCCCGTCTATCCGCGCCCCGGCCGCACCGGCTGGCGCCGCTGGATGCCCTCCTGGCGCCAGTGGATCGGCGGCCTCCTGGCGTCCTTCGGCCTGCTCGGCGCGTTCCTGGTGACCGCGTACGCGATGACGGACATACCGAGCGACATCAACTCGTACGCCACCCAGCAGGACAACGTCTACTTCTGGTCCGACGGCACGCCCATGGCCCGTACGGGCTGGGTGCAGCGGCAGGCGATGCCGCTGGAGGACATCCCGCAGGACGTGCGCTGGGCCGTGCTCGCGGCGGAGAACGAGAGTTTCTACTCGGACCCGGGCATATCCCTCAAAGGCATCAGCCGGGCACTTTTCCGTACGGTGGGCGAGGGGGACACCGAGGGCGGTTCCACTATTACCCAGCAGTATGTGAAGAACGTTTACCTGACCCAGAATCAGACGGTCAGCCGTAAATTCACCGAGGCGATGATCGCCCTCAAGCTCGACAACAAGATGAGCAAGGACGAGATCCTGGAGGGTTATCTCAACACCAGCTGGTTCGGCCGGGGCACCTACGGCATCCAGCGCGCCGCCCAGGCCTACTACGGCAAGGACGTCGACAAGCTGAACGTCTCCGAGGCGGCGATGCTCGCCTCGCTGCTCAAGGGCGCCGGCCTGTACGACCCGACGCTCGGCAAGGCCAACCACGCGCGGGCGGTGGAGCGCTGGTCCTGGATCCTGGACCGGATGGTGAAGATCGGCAAGCTGTCGAAGCAGGAGCGGGCGAAGTACAAGACGTTTCCCGAGCCGCTGAGGACCAACCCGCTGTACGACACCGGCGAGCAGAGCGACTACCTGGTGGAGCTGGCGTCGAGTTACGCCAAGAAGGCCGCGCACCTGACGGACAAGCAGTTCGACCTGGGCGGCTACCAGATCTACACCACCTTCGACCGCAAGCGGGAGAAGGCCCTCACCGACGCCGTCACCAAGGCCCGCGAGGAAGCGCGGGACGACACTCCCGAGGCGGCGGAGAACGGTCACTACGGCGCCGCCTCGGTGACCGCGGACGGCAGGATCCTCGCCGTCTACGGCGGCCCGGACCACCGCAAGCAGGGCTACAACGAGTCCAACGCCACCACGGTCCCGGCCGGCACCGCGTTCCTGCCGTTCGTCTACGCCGCCGGACTCGAACACGGTGTGCACAAGACGCGCAGCGGCCCCGCCACCCCCGTCGGCCCGGACAGCGTCTACGACGGCGACGACGGCGTGCCCGTCACCACGCCCGAGGGACCGTACTGGGACCGCAGCGGCAAGAAGGTCGCCGCGCACAACGACGGCGGGAAGTCGTACGGGAAGATCACCCTGCGCGAGGCGCTCGCCAAGTCGGTGAACACCCCGTTCATGCAGCTCGGCATGGACGCCGGACTGGACAAGGTGCGCGACACCGCCGTGGCCTCCGGGCTGCTGCGCTCCAGCATGGGCCCCCAGGTGCCCGGGCTGTCGCTGGGCACCTCCACGCCGAGCGCGATCCGGATGGCGAACGGCTACGCCACCTTCGCCGCCGGCGGCAACCACACCGAGCCGTACTCGGTGGTCCGGATCACCCGCAACGGCGCCCCGGTCGCGCTGAGCACGCCGCGTCCGAAGCGGGCGGTCGGCGCGCGGGTGGCCGAGCAGGTCACCGAGGCGCTCACCGACTCCTTCCGCACCGCGCACCCCGACGCGGCGGCCGGCCGCTCCGGGGTGTCCGGGAAGGCCGGCGGCACCGAGAAGGACACCGCCGCCTGGTACGTCGGCACGGCCGACTCCGTGTCCACCGCGATCGTCGTCTACCGGATCGACCTGGCCAAGTCCCTGGAGCCACTGCCGCTCGAGGGACTGGCCGGGCCCGCCCACAGCGTCCCGTATGCCCTCTGGTCGGCCGCGACGGGCCTCGGCTGAGCCGGGAAAGAGTCCGTCCGTCCTCCCCTTCCGCAGAATGAGCCGCGCATGCCCCGCAAGATGTCGTCGTCAGGCCGCCGTCGAGCCCCCCGCCGCCGTGGCGCGCCCCGTGCCACCCGTCCCCAGGTCCTGACCCTGGCCGCGCTCCTCGTCGCGGCCTCGCTGGTGGCCGGGTTCCTGGCGCTGTCCGGCACGGACGGCGACAGCTCACCGGCCGCCGCGACGGGAAGCGAGAAGCCCGAACCGGCAGCGTCCCCCAGGAAGCCCAGCCCGACCCCGACCTGGGACGGCAAGGTCAAGGTGCTGGGGGACGGCTCCACCTCCTACACCGGCCCGCAGAAGGGCCAGTTGAAGCCGGTGCCGCTCAAGCCCGGTGAGAAGCCGCCCCAGTTCGTGGTCTTCTCCTGGGACGGCGCGCTGGAGGGCGGCGACCACCTGTTCTCGCACTACCGGGAGCTGGCGAAGGAGTACAACGCGCACATGACCTTCTTCCTCACCGGCATCTATCTGCTGCCGAAGAGCAAGAAGGCGCAGTACCAGGGCCCCATGCACTCCCCGGGGGACGCCGCGATCGACTACGCCACCGACGACCACATCCGCACCACCGTGGAGGAACTGGCCAAGGCGTACAAGGACGGCAACGAGATCGGCACCCACTTCAACGGTCACTTCTGCGGCGCCAAGGGCGGCGGCGACTGGAGCGTGGCGCAGTGGAAGAGCGAGATCGACCAGTTCTACAAGTTCGTGGAGCACTGGAAGACCAACACCGGCTTCACCGATCTGCCGCCGCTGCCCTTCGACTTCAAGCGGGAGGTCACCGGCGGCCGGGCGCCCTGCCTGGAGGGCCAGCCGAACCTGCTGAAGGCCATCAAGGACTACGGCTGGCGCTACGACGCCAGCTCCCCGGGCGACTTCCAGATATGGCCCGCGAAGAAGAACGGCATCTGGGACTTCCCGCTGCAGATGCTGCCGTACGAGGACGGCAAGTACCAGGGCCTGTCCATGGACTTCAACTTCCTCTACAACCAGTCCGACGGCGAGACCCAGGGCGACCCGGCCAAGTTCCCCGAGTGGGAGCAGCGCACCGTCGACTCCTACATGGCCGGCTTCAACCGCGTCTACTACGGCAGCCGCGCCCCGCTGTTCATCGGCAACCACTTCGAGGACTGGAACGGCGGCATCTACATGAGGGCCATCGACCAGGTGGTCAAGAACGTGTGCACCAAGGAGGGCGTCAAGTGCGTCTCCTTCAAGGAGCTGGCGGACTGGCTCGACGTGCAGAAGCCGGAGACCCTGGCCGCCCTGCGGGGCCTGGACCCGGCCCAGTCGCCGGACTGGTCGGCGGTCGTCAAGTAACCGGTCAGCACGGCTGATTCCGGTTGTGCGCCCCTCTTCACATCCGGTGTGGCGGCCATGCGAAGATGCCCCTCTCCCGGTAGGTGTACCGGCGTAGAGGGGAACATCATTGAAATCCAGAAGACTGAGCCGTAAGGGGCGACGTACGGCCATAGTGACCGCCGCGGCCGCCTCGGTGGTCGCCGGTGTGGCCCTGGTGCCGAACTGGAGCGCGGGCGCGGCGGTGACCGACGACCCGACGGTGGACGCGGCCACCAAGGCGACCTTCCAGCGGCTGGCCGACGCGGTCTTCACCGACCGCACGCAGGCCCTGGTGGAGGGCGCGGGGACGAAGGAGACCCGGCACACGGCCGGTTTCTCCGGTTCCGTGAGCCTGTCCGGCGGACAGACGCGGGAGCAGACGTCGGCGGTGAAGCAGCTGCGCGACCGCCGCGGCCGGCTCGCCCGGCTGGGTGAGACGTACCGCGCGGGCAGCACCCAGGTCCGGCTCGACGCGACGCAGGTGAAGGGCCGCAAGGCGAAGGTCGCGGTCACCGAGACCACGACGCTGACCTACGGCAGGACCACCGAGAAGAGCCCGAAGTCGACCGGCTTCCAGGCCCACCACGAGCTGACCTTCTCGGCCGACCGGCACGGGAACTGGCGGCTCACCGGCATCCGCGACACCGACGACGGCTACCTCGCCGTGAACCAGGTCGCCAAGCCGGACGTCGCCACGCCGCAGGCCGAGGCCGAGGACGACGGTCCGCCGAGCGCGGCCCGCGCGGCCACCACCCGGCCGGCCCCGGCCAACCCGAAGAACTTCTCCGCGAGCGGCTACGACTACAAGGCCATGGTCGCCTACGCGCAGAAGTACTGGAGCAAGTACAACCCGGACTACCCGAGCTTCAACGGGCAGGGGGCCGGGGGCGACTGCACCAACTTCGTCAGCCAGGCGCTGAAGGCGGGCGGCTGGAAGCACGTGCCCGGGTACACGTACGACTTCCACAAGTGGTTCGGCAACTCCGAGATCCAGTCGGACTCGTTCGTCGGCGTGAACGAGTGGTCCTGGTTCGCCCTGTCGTCCAAGCGGGCCACCAGCCTCGCCAACGTCTACCAGGCGGACCTCGGCGACGTGATCCAGATCGACTTCAACCGTGACGGTTCGAAGGACCACACGATGATCGTCACCTCCCGGGACCGCCGGGGCGTGCCGTACGTGACCTACCACTCGACCAACACGTACAACCGGTCGGTGGCCAGCCTGGTCGCCTCGTACCCGAACGCGGCGTTCTACGCCTACCGGACCTGATCCGGTCCCTGCCGCGGGCCCTGCCGCCCGCCGGCCTCCTCGTGCGGGGAGGTCTCGGGGTGGCGGGCCCGCCAGTACGGGTTGTCGTGCGGCAGCGCGTGCCCGACCCGGCCGTACATGCCGAAGGTCATCAGCAGCAGGCCCACGACGAAGCTGAAGTACACGTTCTGGATCTTGAACGCCAGGAAGTTGTTCGGGGTGTCCAGCAGCCCGAGGAACAGGAAGCCGTTCAGCAGGAACAGCACGCCGAGGACCATGTTCAGGGTGGACGCGAAGTTCCCGCCGACGGCCGCGCCCACCAGCAGCAGCAGGCCGATGCAGATCGACAGCACGCTGAGCGCGCCGTTGGTGTTCAGCCCGGCGACCTGGTTGCCGCCCGTGCTGAAGAAACCGATCTGGTCCAGCAGGCCGAGAATGCCGAAGGCGACCAGGAACGCGCCGATCAGGCCCGCCCCGGCGCGGTAGACCCGGTTGAGCCGGTGGTCCACGGGCAGGTGATCGTCCAGCCGGATCCGCCGGCGTTCCCGGGCGTTCCTCGAATGCACCGCGTGTGTGGCCATGTCCGCCTCCTCGGGCGCTAGCGGAGGCCATCCGTCCGTTCACCCAATATCCGCCACCCCCGCGCACCCGGCAACACGCCGGTCCTGGCCGCCGAGGGGTCACTCCGGCCCGGCGACCGGTGACGTGCCTGGTCCGGCGACTGGCGACGCCCCCGCTCGGCCGCCCGGCGTCGCCCACCGGCCTCGGCGGTCGGCAGCGTGCCTTCGGCGGGCGGCGGCGCGTCCGCTCCGGTGCCCGGCGATGCGCGGCCCCCGGCCGACCGGCGTCACACATCACCCGCCTGCCCCGGCCGCCCGGCCGGTGCCGACTCCCCGGGGACCGGTGACACGCCTGCTCCGGCGACTGGCGAAGCGTCCGCTCCGCGTCGGGTCTCGCGCCGGCCCCGGCCGCCCGGTACCGGACGCGACCCCGCCCACCCGGTGTGCAGGCGACACGCCGGCCCCGGCCGCTCGGGACCACGCCACACACGGCCGTCCGCCGCCCGCCGGGCTCAGTGGCCGGCGCCGCGGTCCTCGCGGATGAGGGTCACCACCCGTGCCACGCTCTGCCTGACCGCCTCCGTCTCGCCGAGGAAGTGCCAATAGTCGGGGTGGTGCTCCGCCAGGGTGCCGATCGCGCGCTCCAGCCGGGCCACCGCGTCGTCCAGGGGGCGGGCGTGCCGGGGGTCCGGCGTCGTGCGGCCCGCCATCGCCAGCCGCTGGGCGTCCCGGATCGCGAACCGGGTCCGCTCGATCTCCTCCTGCGGGTCCTTCTGTACGGCGTTCAGCCGGGCCAGCCGGTCACCGGCGGCCGACACCGCCTCGTCGGTGGCGTTCAGCAGCGCCCGGACGGTCGACAGCAGCGCCGTGGCGTCCGCCCACCGCTGGTCGTCCCGCGCCGCCCGCGCCTCCGCCAGCCTCAGCTCGGCCTGCCGTACCTGGTCGGCCGCCAGCGCGGGCACCTGCTGGAGGTCCTGCCAGCAGGCGGCGGTGAACCGGCGGCGCAGCTCGCTGAGGACCGGCTCCACCTGCTCGGCCCGGGTGGTCAGCGCCTGCGCCCGGGTGCGCAGGGACACCAGCCGGTGGTCGATCTCGGCCGCCCGCTCCGGCAGCCGCTCGGCCTCGGCCCGGATCGCCCCGGCCTCCCGCTGCACCCGCTCGGCCCGCTCCAGCGTGGCGTCCACCCCGTGCTGCCCGGCGCCCTGGTTCAGCCGGGTCAGCTCCGGCGCCAGGGCGGCGAGCCGCGCGGCCAGGTCGTCGGCCCGCAGGTGCTTCGCGCGTACGGCGTCCAGGGCGTTGCTCGCCGCCAGCAGCGACTGCCGGGCCCGCTCCACGGCGGGCGCCAGCCGGGCCAGCCGGGTCTCCGCCTTGTCCAGCAGCGGCCCGAGCGAGCGGCCGAACTCCTCCAGCTCCCGTCGTACCCGCAGCAGTTCGTCCCGGGCCGCGGTCAGCTCGGTGCGGGCCCGCGCGGCCGGGCCGGCCTCCAGGGTGTCCCGGTCCAGGTCGTGGGCGTCGACGGCCTCGATGTACCGCCGGCTGGCCTCGTCGACGCGGTGCCCGAGCGCCGTGAAGTCGGCGACGGCGCGGCGGGCGGCGGGGGAGTCGTCCGCCGCCGCGATGGTCTCGACCGAGATCCGCAGGTCCCGCTGGGCGGTGTCGAGTTCGTAGAAGGCCGCCGCGGCGGCGTCCTTGGCGGCCTGGGCCTCGGCGCGCTGGGTCCCGGCCCGTCCGCCGAACCAGCGCCGGGTGCCCCCGCCGGCGAACGCGGCGGCCAGCAGCGGCGCGGCCAGCAACGGCAGGCCGAGCAGGGTAAGGGTGTCCCGGACGGCACGGCGGTCACGCCGGGTCCGGGCGGTGGACGGCGGCGGGTACGGCGGTGTCGCTGGCGTGCCCGGTGTCGCCGTCACATGCCTCTCCTGCGTGGTGATTCACCCTGGGTGGTGTCATTGTCCCACCCGGGGAGGACGAAGACACGGGCCGGTCGGTTCGCCCGGGGCGCGTGACCTTGCCGTCTGTTTGCGGTGCGGCCCGCCGGGCAATGTAGGCTGTCGACCTGTCCGGGTGCGTAGCTCAGGGGTAGAGCGCCTGCCTTACAAGCAGGATGTCGGCGGTTCGAAACCGTCCGCGCCCACGGACGAGGCCCCTCGGAGATCTCCGGGGGGCCTTCTTCGTTTCACTGTCCTTCCGCCTGCTCCTCGTGGGCGTGCTTCAGGCAGGTCCGGGCGTCCATCCGCTCCGCCGCCGGGACGTCCGTCCAGAACCGGTGGGTGCTGACGAAGACCGCCAGCTCGTGCTCGCGCCGCCGCAGCTTCTCCACCTGGGCCTGCTCGTCCTCCGTCCAGCCGGGGGACGCGGGCCGCTCCACCTTGCGCCAGCCGTTGTCGTCGCTGAAGCCGTCCATCGGCTCGACCGACCAGGGCAGCCGCTTGAGCAGGGCCGACAGCTCGGCCCGGACCTGATGCAGCTCCTCCTGACCGGCGAGGAGGTCACTGGGGAATTCATAGGTCGTAGCCACGCGGCAATGCTACGCCTGTTCGAATTAGTGAAGCGAGGTCTGACAGGCGGTACGGGTGAGGTTTCAGCCGCACGAGTGACCGACGGTCAGTATGCCTGAGTGACCGTCGGTCAGCAGCTCGACTGACCGGTGGTCAGTATCCCGCCTCGCGCAGCTCCCGCACCAGCCGCCGCGCCACCGGCACCGGTACGCCGTGCCGGTCGGCCGCCCTCAGCAGGGCGCCGCCGATGGCGTCCAGCTCCAGCGGCCGGCCGGCCTCGGCGTCCCGCTGCATGGACGACTTGGCGGCGGGCGGGAAGGCGTCGTACCGGGCGAGGGCTCGCACCGGATCGGTGGGCGCGCCACAGGCCCGGCCGACCGCGGCCGTCTCGGCGACCAGCGCCTCCAGCTCGGCGCGGTACCGGGTGCGGGCGGTGCCGAGGGGGACGCCGTACCGGGTCGTGAGCAGGGCGAACGGGGCGAGGAAGGCCATCTTGGCCCACAGTGCCGCCGACTCCTCCCCGGCCACCCGGGCCGTCGTGCCGCACTCCGTGAGCAGCGCGGCCAGCGCCTCCAGCCGGGCGCGGGGCACGGCGTCCCCGGCCAGGTCGATCTCCGTGAACGGGCTGCCGTGTTCGATCACGCCCGGCGCGACGCGGGTGGACTCCACGCGGATCACGGCCGGGGCGACCCGGTCGGGGCGGTAGCGCCCGCGCAGGACCGCGGGGTGTTCGACGCCGTTCAGCAGCGGGACGAGCAGGGCGTCACCGAGCACGGCGGGCGGGACCCGGGTGAGGGCGGCGTCGAGCGCGGTGTGCTTGACGGCGACCAGGCAGATGTCCACCGGTGCGCGCAGCTCGGTGTCCGCGTCGACGGCGGCGGTGAAGTCGCCGAACTGCGGACTGCGGACGGAGATGCCGTCGCGGCGTAGCTTTCCGGCCGTTTCCGCACCGGCGAGGCAGAGCACGCGATGTCCGGAACGGGACAGCAGGGCGGCGAGCAGGCCGCCGGTGCCGCCGGGGCCGAGGACGGCCACGGAGAGCGGATGCGTCATGGAGTTGTTCCCTTCGACGGTCGGCCCCGGGAGTCGGTGGCCGCCTTCGCGATGATCTTCGCAGGGCGCGGCGCGCGGCGCGAGACTGAGGACATGTGCCGGAGCATCAAGACGCTGCGCCCGCCCGTGCTGCCAGGTGAGGCCACGGACGACGACATCCGCGCGGCCGCGTTGCAGTACGTCCGAAAGGTTTCGGGCTTCAGGGCCCCCGCCGCCCACAACCGCGAGGCGTTCGACGCGGCGGTGGACGCCGTCGCCCGCGCCACGGCGGAACTCCTGGGCGCGTTGGAGGTGCGGGGGCGGGCGGGTCCCAGGTGATCACGGGTGATGACGAGTGATCACGGACGGTGACAGAGGTGCGGAAGGGGATGGCGGGGCACGGAACCGTTGGCCAGATGTTGAACTTGCAAGCACTGATTAGGTTCACCTAACCTTGGCTTGATTCGGTTCCCCTCCCCACAGCCGGTCACGTCCCCGGCCGGCCCGACAGACACCGAAGAAGGAGTCATCCCCACATGTCTGCTCGTCTCGATTCCGCTCAGCCCTACGCTCTGGGGCTCTTCCGCATCGTCATCGGCCTGCTCTTCGCCGTGCACGGTGCCGCTTCCCTGTTCGGCGTCCTCGGCGGCGCCGCCGGCACCAACGGCGGCACCCTCGCGGCCGGCACCTGGCCCGGCTGGTACGCGGCCGTGATCCAGCTCGTCGCCGGCGGCCTGGTCCTGCTCGGCCTCGGCACCCGCGGGGCCGCGCTGATCGCCTCCGGTTCCATGGCCTACGCCTACTTCGACGTCCACCAGCAGCTCGCGCTGTGGCCGATACAGAACGGCGGCGAGCTGTCGGTGCTGTTCTGCTGGTCGTTCCTGCTGCTGGTCTTCACCGGCTCCGGCGCCTTCGGCCTGGACCGCCTCCTCACCCGGCGCCCGGCACGGGAGGAGGCCAAGGCGGCCGAGCAGGCCCCGGTGGCGGTCTGACGCCGAACAACGCACGGGCGGTCGGCGCACCTCGGGTGACCGGCCGCCCGTGAACGTACCGTGATCGACTCACGAACCCCCCGCGCATCTGCTGTCACACCCCCGCGTACGCTGTATAGCCGTCAACGGGGGAATGTCAGGAGTCGTCGTGTGGGAAAGCGTGGGGTCGCTAGCGGCCGGGCCATGGATCTACGCCGTGGTGGCCGTCTCGGTCCTGCTTGATGTGTTCCTGCCGGTGCTGCCCAGCGGAGTGCTGGTCATCACGGCGGGTACGGCAGCGGCGGCGGGCACCGGCGCGGCGGGCCAGGTCGCGCACGAGGTGCCGGACATCCTGGCCCTGATCCTGTCCGCCGCGACGGCCTCGGTCCTCGGCGACCTGGTGGCCTACCGTCTCGCCTGGCGCGGCGGCGAGCGGCTGGACCGGGCGATAGCCCGTTCCCGCAGGCTCACCTCCGCGCAGGAACGTCTCGGTGACGCCCTCGCCCGCGGCGGCGGCGCGCTGGTCGTCCTGGCCCGCTTCGCCCCCGCCGGCCGCTCGGTCGTCTCCTTCTGCGCCGGCGCCGCCCACCGCCGCGCCCGCGACTTCCTGCCCTGGTCCGCCCTGGCGGGCCTGTCCTGGGCCGCCTACAGCGTGGCCCTCGGCTACTACGGCGCCCAGTGGCTGGGCGCGACCTGGCTGGCCACGGGAGTGTCGGTGGCGGCACTGTTCGGCGCGGGCGCGGCGGCGGGCTTCCTGATGAGGCGCAAGCCCGCTGCTTGAGACCGGGCCCGCACGAGCGCCCCTGACAGGGGCGCGGGGAACTGCGCGACCGGCCACGATGAGCCCGCAGTCGCAGTATCACCCGCCCCCCCTACGGCGAGTAGGCGACCGGCCGAGCGACCTCAGCAGCTCGCCAGGTAATTCGTCAGCGCGCTCTTCTCGGCCGAGTCCACGGACAGGCCGTAGTAGTACTTCACCTGCACCCACGCTCGCACGTACGTGCACACGTACGCCGACCGCGACGGCATCCACGTGGCCGGGTCCTGGTCGCCCTTCGCCTGGTTGACGTTGTCGGTCACGGCGATCAGCTGCGGCCGGGTGAGGTCGTTGGCGAACGCCTGCCGCTGGGCCGTCGTCCACTTGCTCGCGCCGGAGTCCCAGGCCTCGGCCAGCGGGACGAGGTGGTCGATGTCGAGGTCGGACGCGGCGGTCCAGGTCGCGCCGTCGTACGGCGAGTACCAGCTGCCGCCGGTCGCGGCGCAGGAGGAGTCGGTGACGACGTTCGTGCCGTCTCGCTTCAGGACCGTCTCGCGGGTGTTGCAGGTGCCGCTGATGGTGATCCAGTGCGGGAACAGGTCGCGGCTGTAGCCGGTGCGGTTCTCCGTGGCCACGGTGAGCTGGGAGAGGTACTCGCGCGCGGTGGCGGCGCTGACCGGCGTGGGCAGGGCGGCGGAGGCGCTCGGCGAGTTGAACAGAGCGACGGAGGCGATCAGGCCGGTGAGGGCGGTGAGGATGCTCGTCCGTCGACGCGCGTAGAACCTGGGCATGCGTGAACTCCCTTTGGAGTTGGGGGTGTTGGAGCGCGAGCGAGGGAATGCTCGCGATGAGGGGTTGCCGGCGGATGAGCGTTTGATTAGAAGATAGTGACGTGATCATGTCAGGACAAGGTTGACGGCAAAACCTTCACATCCCGTACGATGGGAGGCGCAGAAGGGGAGTAGCTCTTCGCCGGACCGTCGACATACTGCTCAGCGAGCCTGAGCCGGCGCCCGGAGGCGGCCTCCAGCAGGAGCCGCCAGCGAGACCTTCGGCAAGCAGTGCACGCCCGTGCCCCACCGGCGCGGGCGAGAAGTGTGCTGCCGTGCCGAGGTGTCATCGCGTGACGTACCGCACTCTCGGCGGGGCAGCCCGACCGATTGAGGACCTTTGATCAGCATCACCGTGACGGCGCTCGTCTTCGGCGTCGTCTTCCTCGCCGAACTGCCGGACAAGACCGCGCTCGCCGGTCTCGTCCTCGGCACCCGCTACCGCGCCTCGTACGTCTTCGCGGGCGTCGCCGCGGCCTTCCTGCTGCACGTGGTGCTCGCCGTCGCGGCCGGCAGCGTGCTCACCCTGCTGCCGCAGCAGATCGTGCACGCCCTCACCGGCGTGCTCTTCCTCGGCGGGGCCGCGATGCTCCTGCTGAAGAAGGGCGACGACGAGGAAGAGGTCAAGAAGCCCGCCGACCAGTCCTTCTGGAAGGTCGCGGGCACCGGCTTCATGCTCATCCTGGTCGCCGAGTTCGGCGATCTCACCCAGATCATGACCGCCAACCTCGCCGCCCGCTACGACGACCCGATCTCCGTCGGCCTCGGCGCGGTGCTCGGCCTGTGGGCCGTCGCCGGGCTCGGCATCGTCGGTGGAAAGGCCCTGATGAGGCGGGTGCCGCTGCGGCTGATCACGCAGATCGCGGCCGTGCTGATGCTGGCGCTCGGCGCCTGGAGCCTGTGGGAAGCGGTGGCCGGCTGAGCGGTCGGGCGGGCGAACGGGCGGTGAATCCTCGCCGGGGAAGGTGGCGGAAACGCGGAACCGTTTTGTACCGTGGAGAAACAAAGTGGCTCCCGCCCGTTTTCCCTGACCGGCGGGCGGGGCCGCCTTGTTCCTCCCGCCGTCTCTCCCGACACGGGCCCTCCTCCCTTCTGGAGCTGCCGATGCCGGCCACCGCCACGCCCACCGTCCTCACCTGCCGTGCCCTCCTGCTCGACATGGACGGCACCCTCGTCAACTCGGACGCCGTGGTGGACCGCGTCTGGCGGCGCTGGGCCGGCCGGCACGGGCTGGACGGCGACGAGGTGATGAAGGTCATACACGGCCGGCAGGGGCACGCCTCCATGGCCCTGCTGCTGCCCGACCGGCCGATGGAGGAGAACTTCGCGGAGAACGAGCGGATGCTCGCGGAGGAGACCGCCGACACCGAGGGCGTGGTCGAGGTGCCCGGCGCCGGGGCGTTCCTCGCGTCGCTGGCGGGGCTGCCGCACGCGCTGGTGACCTCCGCCGACCTCGGACTGGCGACCGCGCGCATGACCGCGGCGGGGCTGGCGCTGCCGGAGGTCCGGGTCACCGCGGAGTCGGTCGGCGCGAGCAAGCCCGATCCCGAGGGATTCCTGAAGGGCGCGGCCGAGCTGGGGATCGATCCGGCCGACTGTGTGGTGTTCGAGGACTCCGGGGCGGGGATCGCGGCGGGGCGCTCCGCGGGGATGCGGGTCGTGGGGGTCGGGCCGCGGGCGGTCGTCCACGAGCCGGATGTGGTGGTGCCGGACCTTACGGGTGTGCGGGTGGAGGCGGGGGCCGACGGGACGGTTCTCCTGCGGATCGGCTGAGCGGGTCGCACGGCGTTCGGGGCCGTTGTCGGGTGCGGGTGCGTTGTGGCTTGTCGCGCAGTTCCCCGCGCCCCTGGAGGGGCGCCTCAGGGATCCCTCGTTTCCGACTCCAGGCTTCTCCGTGTCGCCGGGCCGTATTCGCCCAGGGGGTCTTCCTTGATGCCTCGGGCCAGTTGGTAGTTGCGTACGGCGTCTTCCACGGGGCGGGTGTAGGTGCCGTCGATTCGGTCGCCGTAGAGGTTCAGTTGCCGCAGGCGCTGTTGGAGTTCCGTCACCTCCGGGCCGGTGTCGCCGCGCCGTAGCACCGTGGGCGCCGCCGGTGTGGTGGGCGGGATCGAGGAGGCCGTCGGTGACGGGGTGGGGGACGGGGTGCGGGTCGGCGTCGGCGTCGGTGTGGGGGACGGAGTCGTGGGGGTCGGGGACGGGGTGGGCGTGGTGGGTGCGGGGGATGACGGCGGGGGAGTGGGCGGGGCCGCCGGAGGTGCCGGTGCCGGGGTCGACGCGGGAGCCTTCGTCGGGTTGGCCGGGATGCTCTGTCTGATTTCCTGGGCCGCTCGGTCGTGGGTCGGGGTGCGGTAGGAGGTCAGGGCGAAGGCGGTCGCCGCCAGGAGGGCCGCGCCGAGACCTCCGGCCGCCAGGAGCAGCGGGCGGCGGGAGCGGGGGCCCGGGGCGGCGGGCCGCTCGGGGGCGGACGGCTGCGGCCGGGGCGCCGGGGCCGGCGGGGGCGGGGGGTCGGGGAAGTCGGTGTGCAGGGGCGGGTGGGCCGTCGTCGCCGGGGTCGCCGTCGTGACGTACGGCCGTATCCGCAGCGGGTCGAAGTCCTCCGCCGCTGCCGCCTCGGCCGTGCGGGTCTCGCGCAGTGCCTCGGCCGCGCGCTCGGTGCAGTCGCACGCCGGCGTGTTGTCCGGCCCCCTCGGCGTCCCGCACTCCGGGCAGGCGCTGCCCCGCTCTCCCGTCACGCCGTGTCCCCCCTCACCGCTCTCCCCGGTCACGCCGCGTCCCCCTCACCCGTCACGCCGTTTCCCCCTCACCGGTCACGCTGTGCCCCCTCCCCTCGGGAGCTTCCGAGGTTATGCGGACGACGGCCGTTTCCGCAGGACTCGACAGGCCATAACCGGACACACAGATCACGATGGAAGGTGCAACCGAGCCCGGGAGGTCCCCATGGCCCTGGACACGCACGGCACGGCGGCCGAGCGCACCGGCGGCGGCGAGCACGTTCCGGGCAGCGTGCTCGTCCCGATCGGCGCGCTGCTGCTCGGTCTGCTGCTCGCCGCCCTGGACCAGACGATCGTCTCGACCGCGCTGCCGACCATCGTGAGCGACCTGGGCGGCCTGGAGCACCTCTCCTGGGTCGTCACCGCCTATCTGCTGGCGTCCACCGCCGCGACCCCGCTGTGGGGCAAGCTCGGCGACCAGTACGGCCGCAAGCGGCTGTTCCAGATCGCCATCGTGATCTTCCTGATCGGTTCCGCGCTGTGCGGCATGGCCCAGGACATGCCCCAGCTCATCGCCTTCCGGGCGCTCCAGGGCCTGGGCGGCGGCGGGCTGATGGTGCTGTCCATGGCGATCGTCGGCGATCTCGTCCCGCCCCGGGAGCGCGGGCGCTACCAGGGTCTGTTCGGTGCCGTGTTCGGCGCCACCAGCGTGCTCGGGCCGTTGCTCGGCGGGCTGTTCACCGAGCACCTCAGCTGGCGCTGGGTGTTCTACGTCAACCTGCCCGTCGGCGTCATAGCGCTCGCCGTGATCGCCGTGGCCCTGCGCCTCCCGCGGCGCGCCGCCCACCACGTCATCGACTATCTCGGCACCTTCCTGATCGCCGCCGTCGCCACCTGCCTGGTCCTGGTCGCCTCGCTCGGCGGTACGACCTGGCCCTGGGGCTCGGCGCGGATCATCGGGCTCGCCGTGCTGGGCGTCGTCCTCGCCGTGGTGTTCGTGGCCGTGGAGCGGCGGGCCGCCGAACCCGTGCTGCCGCTGAGGCTGTTCCGGGTGCGCACCTTCACCCTGGCGTCCGTCATCAGCTTCGTCGTCGGCTTCGCCATGTTCGGCGCGATGACGTATCTGCCGACGTTCCTCCAGGTCGTGCACGGTGTCACCCCGACCCTGTCCGGCGTGCACATGCTGCCCATGGTGTTCGGCCTGCTGCTGTCGTCCACCGTCTCCGGGCAGATCGTCAGCCGCACCGGCCGCTGGAAGGTGTTCCCGGTCGCCGGCACCGCCGTCACCACGCTCGGTCTGCTGCTCCTGGCCCGGCTGGACGAGCACGGCGGGACCGCGGTGATGAGCACCTACTTCTTCGTCTTCGGTCTCGGTCTCGGCCTCGTCATGCAGGTGCTGATCCTGATCGTGCAGAACGCCGTCCCCTACGAGGACCTGGGCGTCGCCACCTCCGGCGCCACCTTCTTCCGCTCCATCGGCGCCTCCTTCGGCGTGGCCATCTTCGGCACGGTCTTCGCGAGCCGCCTCGGTGACAAGCTCGCCGACGCCTTCCGGGGCGTACGGCTGCCGCCGGGCGTCGACGCCGGCGCGCTGAAGTCCGACCCGCGGGGCATCGCCGCCCTGCCGCCCGTGCCGCGCCAGGCCGCCCTGCACGCCTACGCGTCCGCCATCACCGACGTCTTCCTCTACGCCGCTCCCGTCGCCCTCCTCGGTTTCGTGCTGGCCTGGTTCCTGAAGGAGGACCGGCTGCGCGGCTCGGTCACCGCGCCGGACGTCTCCGAGACGATCCCGCCCAACCCCGTCCACCGCTCCTCCCACGACGAGTGCTGCCGGGCCCTGTCCGTGCTGGGCACCCGCGAGGGCCGCCGCGAGATCTACCGGAAGATCATCGACAGGGCCGGGTACGACCTGCTGCCCGCCGCGGGCTGGATGCTGCTGCGCATCCGCCGCTACGGCTCCGTGGAACCCGGGATGCTGGCCGAGCGCAGCGCGGTCCCGCTCCAGGCGGTCATGGCCGCCGCCCGCCAGGTGGAGGAGCGGCGGCTCGCCGAGCGCCGGGGACTGGACCTGGTGCTGACCGACACCGGCCGCGAGGTCGCCGAACGGCTCGCCGCGGCCCGCGAGCAGTCGCTGGCCGAGCTGCTCGGCGACTGGTGGGAGCCCGGCCGCCCGGCGGACCTGACCCGGCTGGTCCACGACCTCACCGGCGAGCTGTGCGGCGCCGAACGCGAACGCCCGCACAACGGGAGCACGGTGGCGAAGGTCAGCTGACGGCCGCCGGTCCCAGCTCCTTCGCGAACCAGTGCTCGGCGTAGGGGTCGGTGTTGTGCGGGGCGGTCTCGGTGTAGCCGAGGCGGGCGTACAGGGCGCGGGCCTCGACCAGGTCGCCGCGGGTGTCCAGGACGATCCGCCGGGCGCCGAGTGCGCGGGCGGCCTCCTCGGCGGCGGCCACGAGCAGCGGGGCCCCGCCCCGGCCGCGCCGCTCCGGCAGCACGAAGACCCGGGTCAGCTCGGCGGTGTCCGCGTCCAGCAGCCGTACGCCCGCCGTACCGGCGGGGGTGCCGTCGTACCGCCCGACCAGCAGGCACCCGGACGGCGGGGCGAGGTCCGCGCCGCTGTCCGCCGCGATCTCCCGCTCCAGCTCGGCGGGGTCGGTGCGGCGGCCCTCGTGCAGCAGGTACCAGCGGTCGCTGACCTCGGTGTAGTAGGCCCGCCAGAGGGCGGCGGCGGCCGGGGAGTCGTACGGCTCGGCGGTGATCGTCCACGTCATGGCCGTCATTGTCACGTCACGGCGGCCGGGGTGGGGCCCGGACCGTCGTTCGCGGGCCGTCGTTTGTGGACCGGGTTCCGGGTCACCCGGGGGGTGAACCGGCCGGCGGAGCCGGTCCGATCGGAAGGGGCCGGAAGGCAACCATGTCCACTTGGCTGATCATTCTGCTGATCGTGATCGCCGCGGTCGTGGTCCTCGGCGCGGCCGGGCTCGTCGCCCGGCGGAGCCGTGGCCGGCGCGGCGGGACGAGCCTGAAGCGGCGCTTCGGGCCGGAGTACGAGCGGGCCGTCGCCCTGCACGACGGGGACACCAAGGCGGCCGAACGGGAACTGGGCGAACGCCTCGAACGCCACGGTGACCTGCGGGAACGTCCGCTGGACGGCGCCGAGCGGCAGCGGTACGCGGACCTCTGGACGGCCGTGCAGGAACGGTTCGTGGACTCGCCGAAGGAGGCGGTGGCCGAGGCCGACCGGCTGCTCGCGCGGCTCGCGGGGGCGCGCGGCTACCCCGACGGCGGGCGGTACGAGGAGCAGGTCGACGCGCTGTCCGTGCACCACGCCGACCACGTCGACGGCTACCGGCGGCTGCACCGGGCGGCCCGCGAGGGCGGCGGTACCGAGGAGCTGCGCTCGGCGCTGCTCGGCGGGCGCGCCCTCTTCGACGACCTGACCAGCGGCGAGCCCGGACGGCACCGGGCCCCGGCGGGTACGGGCCGCGCCACGACGTCCGACGGCGGCCGCTCCCACGCACGCTCCCACACACCGTGGGCGCTGCACCGGAGCCGACCGAAGGAGAGCTGAGCACCATGCGGGACAGGACGAGCGGCCCCGGCGACGACCGCCACCGCACCGAACGCCTCTCCCGGGCCCCGGGCGAGGAATGGACACCGGAACAGGACTCCCCGGCCACGGACGAATGGTCCCCGGGCGACGCCACCGCCGGCCGGCGCGCCCCCAGAACGCCCCGCCCGGAGGAACGCCTCCCGGGCGAACCGGGCCGCGCGGAGTCCCCGCGCGGGGGCACAGCGGGCTGGATCTCGAGCGAGGGCCAGGGCCAGGGCCAGGGCGTGGGCGGCGCGGGCACGCCGGACACGGAAGCCGGAAGAACGGGTTCGGCACGCGGCCGGATCCCGGACGCGGAAACCGGCGGCGGAGGACCGACAGGCGGCCTGGCCCCGGACACGAGCGGTACGGGCCCGGCAGGCGCCCGAACCCCGGATGCGGGCGGTACGGGCCTGGCGGGCGGCCGGGGCGCTCCGGAGTCTGGCGGTATGGGCCCGGCAGGTGACCGGACCCCGGACGCGAGCGGTACCGCCCCGACGGGCGACCGGACCCCGGAGACATCCGGTGCCGGACCGGCGGGCGGCCGGCTTCCCGGTGCCGTCGGCCCCGGCCGTGAGGGTCTGACCGGCGACGACCGCACTCCCGACGACACCCCGGCGCCGCCCCCGGGACCGGCGGGTGCCGGGGCCGGGCAGTGGCGCGGTGCGGAGGAGACCGGGCAGTGGCGCGGTACCGGGCAGGCCGGGCAGTGGCGCGGTACCGAGGAGACCGGGCAGTGGCGCGGAACCGATCAGGCCGGGCAGTGGCACGGGACCGAAGGGCTGCGGCCCGGTACGGAGGACATGGGGGCCGGTACCGACGAGGGGTTCGGGGCCAGTCACCGGGCGGAGCGCGAGGCCATCTCGGAGGAGGACCGGATGCCCGACAACGGTCTGGGCGCACCGGCGCCCGGCGAGGCGTCCCAGCGCGACGCGATGACGACCGACACCCCGGGCCGCGACACCTGGCCGACGGCCCCGGGCGCACCGACCCGCGACGCGCCCCGCTCGGACACCGCCCCCGCCTCCGGCCCCGCAGGCACGGAACCGGTCACCTCCGTGGGCGCTCCGACCCCCGCCCCCTCCGGCGAAGGCTCCCCCCTGATCGCGCGGGAGGAAGTCGAGGAGTGGCAGCGGCGGATGCGGGAGGTGGTCGGAGGCTTCGTGGACCAGCCGAAGGGTGCCGTGGAGCGGGCCGACCGGACCCTGGAAGAGATCGCCGCCCGGTTCAGCGAGGCGGTGACGCGGCGCCGCCGTACCCTGCGGATGTCCTGGGAGGGCACCGAGGAACGCGGGCCCGGCGCCGAGACCGACACCGAGCAACTGCGGCTCGCCCTGCGGGACTACCGGGAACTCGCGGAACGGCTACTGCACAGCTGAACCCGTCGCGCCCGGGCCGTCGGCGGCAGCCCTGCGCTGCCGCCATTCCCGTACGACCTCCTCGACGTCGTACGGCTTCTTCCCCAGCGGCGGGCCGGGCGGCGGCTTGAACATCATGTCGCGGATCTTGACGTTGACGTCCTCGATGATCTTGCGGGCGATCCGCTCCGAGGGCGCCGCGTAGGCCGCCGCGAGCGCGTCCTCCGCCTCCTTGCGCAGTGCCAGCGCGGGCGGCAGGTAGGCCAGTCCCTCCCGGGCCATCTTGCGCTTGACCCACCACAGTTCGTCGTACGTGGAGTCGACCTCCGCCGAGAGTGGCGCCCCGGCCCCCGGCAGCGCCTCGAACTCCCCGCGCCCCTGCGCGTCACGGATCTGTTTGTCCACCCAGGAGTCGAACGGAACGCCCGGTGGCTTTCGCTCGGTCATGGGTCCATTGTGCCGGACGCCACCGTGCCGAGGGCCTTATCATGCGGCGACGGTACGGCAGCCCGCCCGCCGCAACCCACCGCCGTACAACGACGTTTCGGACGTTTCAGGGGGAGCGCTCGTGCTCGAACTCACCATGGTCACCGTCTCGGGCGCGGACGCGGGTGCCACGGCCGGCATGACGCTGGCCGAGCTGCCCAGCGAGCCCGGCGCCGCGCTGCGGGTCGGCCGGGACGCGGCGGTGTGCCGGCTGGTCACCCCCGAGGACTGGCTGTTCGTCTCCCGGGTCCACCTGGAGTTCCGCTGCGGCCCGGACGGCACCTGGCAGCTGACCTGGCACCGCGGCTCCCAGCCGGACCCGGCCTCCGAGGTCCGGCTCACCTACGGCCCGCACGCGCAGGCCGTCGGCTACGGCGCGACCGTGCCGCTGCCGCGCGGCGGGGCGGGCGAGATCGTCGTCCAGGAACGCTCCGGGCCGCGCAGCGTCAACGTCGGGTTCTTCCACGAGGTGTGAACCGGCGGCGCCGTGCGAACAGCTGTGAGCAGCCGATCGCATACGACAGTTGTGAACCGAGTCAATCGGCACGCGGCAGCCCACCAACCCGGTCAACGCGATAGCTGTGAACCCGGTCAACAGGCCGGCCGTGAGACTCAGTCCTGCACCCGCGCCAGCGCGAAGCCGTCGTAGCCCTTGAGGCCGACGGTCTGGATGGCCGTACCGGACAGCCGGGGGTGCGAGGCGATCAGTTCGAGCGCGGCGCGGGTGCCCACCACGTCCGGCTCGGTGCTGCGCGCGTCGGCCACCCGGCCCTCGCGCACCACGTTGTCCAGGATGATCAGGCTGCCCGCCCGGGTGAGCTTGAGCGCCCACTCCACGTAGTGCCGGTTGTTCGCCTTGTCCGCGTCGATGAAGACGAGGTCGAAGGGGGCCGGGTTCTCGTCGGCGAGCTTGGGCAGCGACTCCAGGGCCGGGCCGACCCGCACCTCCACGATCCGTTCCAGCCCGGCCCGGGAGATGTTGCGTACGGCGACGTCGGCGTGCTTGGCGTTGTACTCCAGCGTGATCAGTCTGCCGTCCTCCGGCAGGGCGCGGCCCAGCCAGATCGTGCTGTACCCGCCGAGCGTGCCGATCTCCAGCACGTGCCGGGCGCCCTGCGCGAGGGCGAGCAGCTGGAGGAGTTTGCCTTGTGCGGCCGTGACCGCGATCGGGGGCAGCCCGGCGGTCTCGCTGTCCCGCAGGGCCGCCCGCAGCGCCTCGTCGTCCGGTGAGAGATGGCTGGTGAAGTAGTCGTCGACGTCGACCCAGAGCTGCGACCCGCTCATAGCGCCTGCTGCCTTTCCCGAGTGTCTTCCGGAGGCTGTTTACGCCCTGCACGTCCGATGATCCCAGCAGACGGGCGAGAGCGGGGCTCCACGGTATGGGCAAAGGCCCGCGGCCGGACGGATCCGGTCGCGGGCCTTGAGCGGTGGCGCGTGGGAGCGGTCAGCCGGCCTCGATCGACGGGGCCGAGCCCGGCAGGGGGCGGCCCGCCGATTCGGACATGCGCCAGACGGCGAAACCGCCCACGACGGCGGCGGCCATCATGTAGTACGCGGGCATCATCATGTTCCCGGTGGCCCCGATCAGCGCGGTGACGACGAGCGGGGTCGTACCGCCGAACAGGGACACGGAGACGTTGAAGCCGATGGACAGGGAGCCGTAGCGCACCCGGGTCGGGAACAGCGCGGGCAGCGCGGCCGGCATGGCGGCGGTGAAGCACACCAGCAGCAGGCCCAGCGCGGCCATGCCGAGGCCCACCGCGAGCAGGCTGCCCTGGCGGATCAGCAGCAGCGCCGGAACGGACAGCAGCAGGAAGCCCGCGCAGCCCGCCGCGATCACCGGGCGGCGGCCGACGCGGTCGGTGAGCGCGCCGGCGAACGGCTGGACGATCATCATCAGGGCCATCACGCCGAGCACGACCAGCAGGCCGTGGGTCTCGTCGTACTTCAGCTCACTGGTGAGGTAGCTCGGCATGTACGACAGCAGCATGTAGTCGGTGACGTTGAAGACCAGCACCAGGCCCATGCAGATCAGCAGGGCCTTCCACTGGCCCGCGACCATGTCGCGCAGCGGCACCTTGGGCCGGGCCTCGGCCTTCTCCAGCTGCGCGGCGAAGGCGGGGGTCTCCTCCAGCCGCATCCGCAGGTACAGGCCGATGATGCCCATCGGGCCCGCGATCAGGAACGGGATGCGCCAGCCCCAGGAGAGCAGGTCCTCGGAGGACAGCAGGGCGGTCATCAGGGTGACCAGGCCCGCGCCGCCGATGTAGCCGGCGAGCGTGCCGAACTCCAGCCAGCTGCCGAAGAAGCCGCGCTTCTTGTCGGGCGCGTACTCGGCGATGAAGGTGGACGCGCCCGCGTACTCGCCGCCGGTGGAGAAGCCCTGCACCAGCCGGGCGGCCAGCAGCAGGAGCGGCGCGCCGACGCCGATCACCGAGTAGGACGGGATCAGGCCGATGGCGAACGTGCCCGCCGCCATCATGATCATCGTCAGGGCGAGGACCTTCTGGCGGCCGATGCGGTCGCCCAGCGGCCCGAAGACCATGCCGCCCAGCGGGCGGACCAGGAAGGCCGCCGCGAAGGCACCGAAGGTGGACAGCAGCTGCGCGGTGGGGTTGCCGGACGGGAAGAAGACCTTGCCCAGGGTGACCGCGATGTAGCTGTAGACACCGAAGTCGAACCATTCCATGGCGTTGCCGAGCGCTGCCGCCTTCACGGCGCGCCTCACCAGGGCGGGGTCGGTGACGGTGACGTTGCGGGCCTTGGTGGCCCGGCGGGTCGTCGGACGCGGGGTGACGGCAGTGGCGGTCGCCAAAACGGGGCTCGCCTACCTTTCGACGGGGACAGGGTCGGGCCCGCCGACGGCAACGGTGACGTGCGTGGGCCGAAAATCGACCATAGGCGGCTTCTGCGTCTTACGTGCTGTATGCGTTTAGGTGCACAATGCAGCGAAACCGCGGGTACGCAGGTACGTCTGCCCCCTCACCCAAGGTCATTCCTGCTGGTCAGTGTGATCCTTATCGCGCCCCCGGGCTGCAACCGCGGCCTCGCGGGACCGAACTCATCCGGACATAAGCGGGCACGTCGGGTTAACGGGGGGTTGCCTGCGTTCCCCCTCCAGGTGTCTGCGAGCCTCATAGGGCACGCGGACAGGAATCCGGCGCATCGGGCGTCCGGGACGAAGGGGCGGGAGGCCGACGAGTCGTGATGAGCGTGAGGCACGGCGGACGAGCCACGGGGGGCTTCGACGCGCCGGAGGCCGGCGCGCGGCTGAGAGCCACCCGGCTCGCCCTGTGGGCCGTGGCCCTGATCCTCGCCGCCCGCCAGCTGGCCGTCGTCCTCACCACCCCGGGCAACGAGCGCCTCACCGACCTGGAGACCTGGATCGGCCCCGAGGGCGTCCTGCACGTCAAGGGCTCGATCTACGCCTCGGGGGAGTTCACCGGCACCCCCTTCGGCGGCCTGGTCCTGCGCCCCATGACCCGCTGGGCCGAGGCCGCCCTCGGCTGGAGCTGGACGTTCGGCTCCCTGCTGCTGGTCGTCGCCCTGGGCGTGGTCGCCGCCCGCGCGCTGCCCCGGCCGGTCGGCCGCCGCACCTCGCTGCTGGCCGCCCCGGTCGCCGTCAGCCTGCTGATGCTCTCCCTGCCGGTCCGCAACGACCTGTGGCTCGGCCAGACCAGCATCACCCCGGTCCTGCTCGTCCTGCTCGGCTGCTTCACCGTACGCGGACAGCGCGCGAGCGGACTGTGCGTCGGCGTGGCCGCCGCGCTCCAGCCCACCGTGCTGCTCTTCGTCCCCCTGCTGTGGCTCACCGACCGCCGCCGGGCCGCCCGCGCCGCCGCCGTCACCTTCGCCGCGTGCACGGCGCTCGCCTGGGCCGCGCTGCCCCACGACTCGTACACCTACTGGGTGCACCACCTGGCCGGGGCCGGGCTCGGCGGGCAGGCCGACGCCCTCGCCAACCAGTCCCTGCACGGCGCCCTGCTCCGCCTCGGCCTCACCGGCCACCCGGAGACGGCGCTCTACCTCGTGCTCGGCGCCGCCGTCGCCGTCCTCGCGCTGCGCCGCGCGGTCCGCTACGCCCGGGACGGCCAGCTCCTGCTCGCGGTCGCCGTCACCGGCTGCGCCGCCATCGCCGTGTCGCCCACCACCTGGCAGCACCAGCTGCTGTGGCTGCTCCTCGCGATCGTCGGCCGGGCCGGGCGGCGGGCCTCGGACCGCTACGTCTGGCCGGTGGCCGTCGTCCTCCTCACCACCCTCCCGGCGTCGATGATGCTGCCGGAGATGTCGTGGATGTTCCCGCTGCGGGACAACCTGGTGCTGCTCGCGGCGCTGGCCGCCGCCACGGCGGTCCCCTTCCTGCCGCGCACCTCGCCGTACTACCGCGAGCCGATACCCGCCGAGTACGCCCCGCAGGCCCCCGCCTGCTTCCGCCGCGTCCCCCTCCTGCCCTTCCTGCGGCGCGTCCTGTCCCGCCCCAACCTCCTGCTGGAGCTACTGCTGCTCCGCGTCACCTACGCGGCCTACCAGCAGGTACGCCTCGCGGCGACCGGCGGCACCATCTCCGGCGGCCGGGCCCGCGCCGAGCACCACGGCCGGATGGTCCTCGACCTCGAACGCTTCCTGCACCTTGACATCGAGCACGCGGTCAACCACGCCGTCGCGAAGATCGACTGGCTGCGGGAGTTCTTCGTCTTCTACTACGAGTCGTTCGACTTCGTCGTCCCGCTGACGATCCTCGGCGTCCTGTACTGGCGCCGCCCGGCCGACTACCGCTGGGCCCGCGCCTCCCTCGGCTTCGCCACCCTGCTCGCCCTCGTCGGCTTCTGGCTCTTCCCGCTGGCCCCGCCGCGCCTGATGCCCACCCTCGGCATCATCGACACGGTCCACGGCGTCCAGGACTTCGCCAAGCCGGACTACGGCACCCTGACCGCCCTGACCAACCAGTACGCGGCGATGCCGTCGCTGCACTTCGGCTGGTCGCTGTGGTGCGGTGTGGTGATCGCGGTCGTCGCCCCGCGCTGGTGGATGAAGGCCCTCGGCCTCCTGCACCCCTTCCTCACGGTCTCCACGATCATCGCCACCGGCAACCACTGGGTCCTGGACGCGGTGGGCGGCGCGGTGGTGGTGGGCGCGGGCTTCGGGCTGTCGTACGTGCTCCAGGGGCCCCGGGCCGCTCCGGCGCCCGCCGTCTCCCCGGCGCCGGCCGTAGGGCTCCACCCGGCTCTGGGGCGTACCGACTTCAGGTGACGGCGGGGCGAGGCGACGCCTCCTCCGGGCCGCTCGCGGGCAAGGCTCATCCCGCAGTAGCGGACAAGAGTGAGGGAGTCTTCGTGAACAAGACCAGGACGCGCGCGGTCGTCGCTCTGCTGGGCGCCGGGCTGCTGGCCTCCGGCGCCCTGACGGGTCAGGCGGCGGCACAGTCGGGGCTGGTGCTGGAGAACGTCGCCAACCCCGGCTACGTCCTCGACAACGACGCCGGCCGGGGAGAGGGCTCCAGTGTCCTGGTCTACGACCGGCACGGCGGGCCGAACCAGGTGTGGGAGGTGGACCCCGAGGGCGGAAACACCGTCCACATCATGCAGCGGATCGGCGGGCGGGAGCTGTGCGCCTCCGCCGTGTTCAACGGCATCGCCGAAGTGTCCATGCAGAGCTGCGGCGGCAGCGGGTCGGTGACGTGGTGGACCCAGATCCCCGTGGGCGGCAACCGCTGGGTCTACCGGAACAACGCGCAGGGCAAGTGCCTCGCCGCCACCCGGCTGAACGGTCCGGTCGAGCTGGTCGACTGCGCGTACGGCGACCAGGAACAGCAGTGGATCAAACGCGCCGGATGAGTGAAATCTCATTACCTGAACTATCACTTGTTCAGGTGAGAGTTTGGGCGTGTCCCCTTTAATTCCCTCGATCGGTGGGATTTCCCCTTTCGAGGGCTGGAACGGAAAGGGGACACCCACTCATGCTCCGCATCGCGCATGTGGCCAGACTCGCCCTGGCGGCCGGTATCGCGGCCGTCCTGGCCGTCGGCCTGACCTCCAGCGCGGAGGCCGCCACCGGAAACATCCGGTACTTCAGCGCCTCCGGCCAGGAAGCCCGGATCGACAATCCGCCGGACAACGTCTGCATCAACCTTCGCTTCCGCGCGCAGCTGCTCGCCAACAACACGAACAAGACGGTGAGCTATTTCTTCGGTGCGAACTGCACCAACTTCACCGACAACCTGCCCCCCGGCCGCGCGGTGTCCTACAGCAACCCCCTGTCCGTGCGCGTCATCGGCTGAGGAAGGCGGCCCCCCATGTTCCGCATCGCACGTCCGGCCAGGCTCGCCCTCGCGGCCGGCACCGCGGGCGTCCTGGCCGTCGGTCTGACCTCCAGCGCGGAGGCCGCCACGGGAAGGATCCGGTACTTCAGCTCCACCGGACAGGAATTCCGGATCGACAACCCGCCCGACAACGTCTGCATCAACCTTCAGGCCCGAGCGCGGACGCTCGTCAACGAGACGAACAAGACGGTGAGTTACTTCTTCGCCGCGAACTGCGTCAACTTCACGAGCAATCTGGCCCCGGGCCGGGCGGTTGCCTACCAGAACCCCCTGTCCGTGCGCGTCATCGGCTGACCTCGGCGTCGGCGGGGCAGCCGTGGCACTCGAACCACACGGTCTTCCCGCCGGCGCCCGCTGACACCCCCCACTTGTCCACCACGGCGTCCAGCAGGGCCAGACCCCGGCCGCCCTCGGACTCCTCGTCCACCTCGGTCTCCATCCGGGGCAGCGCGGCGAAGCCGTCGCTCACCTCGGCCCGGACCCCCGCCGCCTGCCGGGCCACGACCACCCGGCAGCGGCGGTCGGGCACATGCCGTACGACGTTGGTGACCAGCTCGCTCACGCCCAGCTCCACGGCGAACGTCAACGGCTCCAGTTCCCACTCGCACAGCAGCGAGCGGACGATCCGGCGGATGTGACGCACGGAGTGCTCGCCGACCGTGATTTCCATGCGGTACTGGGGAATGTGGGGAAAATTCAGGTTCACGGTACGAGACTGACCTGCTCTCACTACGCTCGGCTACAGGAAGAACACAACGAGTCCCCACGTGGGCTCTGTTGCGTGAGAGGGGTCCCACCGTGGCCAACATCAGCACCCTCGACGCGGGCGCGTCTCCGCTCCACTACTACGGTTTCGAGCTGCGGCGGTATCGGGAGGCGGCGGGCCTCACGCAGCGGGAGCTAGGGCAGATCACCAACTACACCGGGTCGCTTATCGGCCAGATCGAGACCGCGAGGAAAGTCCCCACGCTGGAGTTCAGTCAGCGGATGGATGCGGCCCTGGGGACGGGCGGGCTGCTGACGCGACTGCATCCGCTGGTGATGCGGACGCAACTTCCCGCGTGGTTCCAGCAGGTGGCTGAGCTTGAGGTACGGGCGGTGGAGATCTGCTCGTTCCAGACGCACATGGTCCTCGGTCTGCTCCAGACTCCGGACTACGCGCGGGCGGTACTCGGAGCGGTGGACCGGGACAAGCTCGACGACCGCACCGCCGCCCGACTGGCGCGCCAGCGAGTCTTCGAGAAGGAGAACCCGCCCGTCTTCTGGGCGATTCTCAGCGAGGCCGCGCTCCACCTGCAAATCGGCGACCGGGAAACCATGCGAGGTCAATTGGCTCATCTGTTGACCTTCGAGGACAACCCCCTGATCAACATCCAGGTGTTGCCGAGTGACACGGGAGCGCACGCGGGGCTGACCGGCTCATTCAATCTCTACCGCTTCACGGACGACCCGACCATCCTCTACACCGAGAGCTACGGGAGCGGGTACCCCACGGCCAATCCGGACACCGTTAAGGACTGCTCGCTCCGTTACGATCACCTCCAGGCCGCCGCGCTCTCGATCAAGGAGTCGGCGGAGCTGATCCGAGGCGTCATGGAGGACCGCTATGGAGAGCAAGTGGCGTAAGTCCAGCTACAGCAGCGACCAGGGCGGTGATTGCGTCGAGTGCGCCCCCCTCGGTGACCTGACCTGGCAGAAGTCCTCGTACAGCGGTGACCAGGGCGGCCAGTGCCTGGAGGTCGCCGAACCCCCCTGCGCCACCACCGTCGCCATCCGTGACTCGAAGAACCCGGCGGGACCGGTGCTGAACGTCGGCCCCGTCGCTTTCGGCGACTTCGTCTCCTGGGCGTCGGCTACAGCCGCTGGATGATCGTCCCGGTCGCCAGTCCGCCGTCCGCGCACATGGTGACCAGGGCGTACTCCTTGTCGGCGCGCTCCAGTTCGTGCAGGGCCGTGGTGATGAGGCGGGCGCCCGTCGCGCCGACCGGGTGGCCGAGGGCGATCGCACCGCCGTTGACGTTGACCTTGTCGAGGTTCTGGTCGAAGACCTGGGCCCAGCTCAGGACGACGGAGGCGAACGCCTCGTTGATCTCGACCAGGTCGATGTCGTTGAGGGTCATGCCCGCCTTGCCGAGGACGGCGCGGGTGGCGTCGATGGGGCCGTCCAGGTGGAAGTGGGGGTCGGCGCCGACCAGGGCCTGGGCGATGATCCGGGCCCTCGGCTTGAGTCTCAGCGCGCGGGCCATCCGCTTGGAGGCCCACATGATGGCCGCCGCGCCGTCGGAGATCTGGGACGAGTTCCCGGCGGTGTGGACGGCGGTCGGCATGACCGGCTTCAGGCCGGCCAGCGCCTCCGGGGTGGTGTCCCGCAGTCCCTCGTCCTTGTCGACCAGGCGCCACATGCCCTGACCGGCGTCCTGCTCCTCCTCCGTGGTGGGCACCTGGACGGCGAAGGTCTCCCGCTTGAAGCGTTCCTCGGCCCAGGCGTGGGCGGCGCGCCGCTGGGAGAGGAGGCCGAGCGCGTCGACGTTCTCCCGGGTCAGGCCCCGGTGGCGGGCGATGCGCTCGGCGGCCTCGAACTGGTTGGAGGTCGACGTTCCACTCGTCGGGGAAGGGTTTCCCGGGGCCGTGCTTGGAGCCGGAGCCCAGCGGGACCCGGGACATGGACTCGACTCCGCAGCTGATGCCGACGTCGATCACGCCCGCCGCGACCATGTTGGCCACCATGTGGGACGCCTGCTGCGAGGAGCCGCACTGACAGTCGACCGTGCTCGCCGCCGTCTCGTAGGGCAGGCCCATGGTCAGCCAGGCCGTGCGCGCGGGGTTCATGGACTGCTCGCCGGCGTGGGTGACCGTACCGCCGACGATCTGCTCGACGGCGTCGGCGGGGATGCCGGTGCGGCCGAGGAGTTCACGGTAGGTCTCGCCCAGCAGACGGGCCGGGTGCAGCTGGGCGAGCGCGCCGCCGCGCTTGCCGATGGGGGTGCGGACGGCTTCGACGATCACGGGTTCGGCGGCCATGGGCGCGGGTCCTCTCCGAGAGGGCTCTCCTCCAGAACTAGTACGTGTTCTAGTTCCTGCCCGGCAGTCTGCTGATGTGATGACCGTCACCGCAAGGGTCTTGCGGATGGGGAAGGCGTGATCCGCGCGGTTTCGCCATGGATTGGCTCAGTCACGGCTCTTGCGACTTGTAGAACCCGTTACCACCGTCGCCACACCCGCTGATGGGCCGTCGGATGTCTGGAGCCGCCGATGCCCTGTCCAGCACTGCCCGAGCCGTACTGTTCTCCTCCTCCCTCAACACGGCGGTCATCCGCTTCAACGAGCACATCGAGCGCGACGCCGTCGACGCCCAGCGGCTGATCCTGCTCGACTTGGATCCACCGGAACATACGCGCGTGCGCCAGACAGTGCAGCGCGGGTTCACGCCACGCTCCATCCGCGCGCTGGAGCAGCGGCTGCGCGCCCGCGCCGAGGCGATCGTCGCCGCCGCCCGCCCTGGGACATCGTCTCGACACCGGTGGCGGCGGAGGACGAGGGCAACCCGAACTCCGACGGGACCTCTTCCGCCGGGAGCGCCCCGCGACAGCTGGCGTGCTGACGCGTGGCGCGCCTCACTCCCTGCCCGAGGCCACCACCGCCAGCACGGCCGAGGCGAGCGCGGCGATCAGCAGCGGGAGGGTCAGGCCGTACCGCAGGACCAGCCACGCGCCCAGGCAGGCGCCGCCGGCCATCGCGAGAACGGCGGCCGTGCGGCGGGGGGAGCGGTGGCCGGTGCCGTCGCCGAGCCGGGACTCGGAGGCGAGGGCGGTCAGGGTCATCGTCAGCACGGTGGTGGTGAGGTCCGGCACCCCCAGCTTGCGGACGGTCGCGTTGCGCAGGCCCATCGCGTAGGCGGTGAGCGCGATCAGCGCGTACCGGGTGGCGCCGGTGCCCGGCCAGACGAAGGCGACGGCCGCCGAGGCGCCGACCAGCACCGCCTCCGCCGCCAGGGCGAGCCTGGCCCGGCGACGACGGGAACCCTGGCGGTGCCGGGCACCCACCCGGCCGCCGGTCACCGCGCCCAGCAGGAAGCAGCACAGGGACACGCTCGTATGGGGCACCGAGAAGCCGGGGGCACCGGCGGCGGCGAAACCGAGGACGACGACGTTGCCGGTCATGTTGGCGGTGAAGACCCGGCCCAGCCCCAGATAACTGACGGCGTCGATCATCCCGCTGACCACGGTGAGGGTGAGCAGCACGGCCACCAGCCGCAGCCCGCGCGTCTCGGGGTCCGGCAGCATGCGCAGCAGCCTGCGGGCAGGGGGTGCGGGGGAGGGGCCGGGACACGCGGGGAGCCGGGGGAAGCAGCCCGAACGGCCCTGTCCGTATATACGCGAAGCGCCCCCGCCGGGTGGGTGGGGGCGCTGACGCGGTGAGGTGTGCTGTCGGCTCAGTACCAGCCGTTGGCCTGCCAGAAGTTCCAGGCCTTGACGGGGCTGCCGTAGCGGGAGTTCATGTAGTCCAGGCCCCACTTGATCTGGGTGGCCGGGTTGGTCTTCCAGTCGGAGCCGGCGGAGGCCATCTTCGAGGCCGGGAGGGCCTGGACGAGGCCGTAGGCGCCGGAGGAGCTGTTGGTGGCGTGGGGGTTCCAGCCGCTCTCGTGGGAGACGATCTTGCTGAAGGCGTTGAACTGCGCGGCGTCCGGGATCATCTTGTGCGCGATCGCCTGGGCGGAGGAGGCCTGGGCCGGGGCGGCGTGAGCCGGAGCGGCGGTGAGCGCCATGCCGGCGGTGGCGGCGGCCACGGCGGCGGTGGTGAGGACCTTCTTCGGGGAAGCGATGCGGCGGATGACGGAGACGGTCACGAAGTACCTCTTGCGTTCGGGGACGGGGGATCGCCCGCATGGGGTGGACCACCGTGAGGGGCGATCCGCATACGTCGGCGCCGCGGCCCGCTGCGGGGCTCGTGGCGCCTGGCGACGTCATCCAGATAAGCAGGCCCGGAAGGTGCCCGCAATGACCCCCTTTACTAGTGGTGACCGGATCCATGAGGGATGCGAAGTATGTGGCGTGCGTCTCAATCCGCAGGTCAGAAGGGGTGCGGGAAGGGGTGAATCGGGCAAAAGGAGCTACGGTCGAGGGTCGTAGGTGACCTGCGTCATGTGGGGTTCTTCACCGACTCGCACACGCCACGCGCCCGGGTTGGTGCGCTCGGTCACCGTTCGGGGCCGTCGAATGTGACCGCGGTCTCGAAGGCGGCGCGCCTGGTGGCCCGGCGCAGCGCCCGCAGTACCGCCGGACCGAGCGCGAGGGTCAGCACCACCGTGCACAGGGCCCGGCCCAGGTCCCAGCCGAGGGACGTGGCCGTGCAGTACGCGACGAAACGGGCCAGGTTCGCGGCGACCGGATCCCCGGCGACGAAGGAGACGCCCGAGGCCCCGCCGCCCATGAAGGGCCAGCCGGCCAGGTTCATCACCGTGCCGTAGGCGAACGCGGCCAGGAAGCCGTAGACCGCGAGCAACAGCAGCTCGGCCCGGCCGCGCAGCCGGACCGGACCCGGGAGCAGCCCGGCGCCCATCGTGAACCAGCCCATCGCCAGCATCTGGAACGGCAGCCACGGCCCGACGCCGCCCGTCAGCAGGGCGGACGCGAACATCGTCACCGAGCCCAGGGTGAAGCCGAAACCCGGGCCCAGCACCCGGCCGCTCAGCACCATCAGGAAGAACATCGGCTCCAGGCCCGCCGTACCGGCGCCGATCGGCCGCAGCGCCGCGCCCGTGGCGGCCAGGACGCCCAGCATCGCCACCGCCTTCGGGCCCAGGTCGGACTCCGAGATCGTCGCCGCGACCACCGCGACCAGCAGGACGAGCAGGCCCGCGAAGAGCCAGGGGGCGTCCTGGGCGTGGGCGCTCAGCTGGGAGCGGGGCGGGGCGAGAAAAGGCCAGCAGAACGCGACCAGGCCGACGGCGCCGGTGAGGGCGAGGGCGGCGAGGGAGCGGGGCCCCAGGCGGACGGCGTGCAGGCGACGGTTCACCGCAGAGCCTCGCGGACCTCGGAGACGGTCAGCCAGTGCTGGGGGGCCAGGATCTTCGTCACCTGCGGGGCGAAGGAGGGGGAGGAGACGACGATCTCCGCCATCGGGCCGTCGGCGATCACCTCGCCCTCGGCCAGCAGCACCACGCGGTGCGCCAGCTCGGCGGCCAGCTCCACGTCGTGCGTCGCCAGCACGATCGCGTGTCCCTCGGCGGCGAGCGAGCGCAGCACGGAGACCAGGCGGGCCTTGGCCGCGTAGTCCAGGCCGCGGGTCGGCTCGTCCAGCAGGAGCAGGGGCGGGCGGGCGGTGAGCACCACGGCCAGCGCGAGCGCCAGACGCTGGCCCTCGGAGAGGTCCCGGGGGTGGGTGTCGTCGGAAATGTCCGGGAGCAGCTCGGAGACGAGGGCGCGGCAGGTGCCCTCGGTGGCGCCCGCGTCCTTGTCTGCGGCGGCGCACTCCGCGGCGACCGTGTCGGCGTACAGCAGGTCCCGGGGGTCCTGGGGGACCAGGCCCACCTGGCGGATCAGGGTCGGGGGCGGGGTGCGGTGGGGGGTGAGGCCGCCGACGGTGACCGTGCCGGTGGTGGGGGTGAGCAGGCCGACGAGGGTGTTCAGCAGGGTGGACTTGCCGGCGCCGTTGCGGCCCATGAGGGCGATGGTCTCGCCCTTGGAGATGGTCAGGTCTATGTGGCGCAGGGCCTGGGTGGTGTCCCGGCGGAGGGAGAGGGCGTGGATCTGGGCGAGGTGCTGGTGGTCGGGGGCCGGGGTGGGGGTGGTGCGGCGGAACCGGGAGCGGAAGCGGTGCTGGTGCGGGGCGGGGGAGGGGTCGCTTGCCGGCGTCGCCGAGTCCCGGCGCGAAGGACCGACAGCCAGCCGGGCCCGTAGCGGAGCCGCCTGGCGGCGGGCGTCCCGGATCGTCAGCGGAAGCGGGGTCCAGCCGGCCAGGCGGCCCAACGCGATCACCGGGGGGTAGACCGGGGAGACCGCCATGATCTCGGACGGGGTGCCGGTGAGGGGGGTGGCGCCGGGGGACGGGAGGAGGACCATGCGGTCGGCGTATTGGATCACTCGTTCCAGGCGGTGCTCGGCCATGAGGATCGTCGTGCCGAGGTCGTGCACCAGGCGCTGGAGGACGGCCAGCACCTCCTCCGCCGCCGCCGGGTCGAGCGCGGAGGTCGGCTCGTCCAGGACCAGTACCTGAGGGTGCGGGGTGAGGACCGAGCCGATGGCGACCCGCTGCCGCTGCCCGCCGGAGAGGGTGGCGATGGGACGGTTCCGCAAGGCGGCCAGGCCCAGCAGGTCCAGGGTCTCCTCCACCCGGCGCCGCATCACCGCCGGGGCGAGCCCCAGGGACTCCATGCCGTAGGCGAGTTCGTCCTCCACGGTGTCCGTCACGAAGTGCGCCAGCGGATCCTGGCCCACCGTGCCCACCACGTCGGCGAGTTCACGCGGCTGGTGGGTACGGGTGTCCCGGCCGGCCACCGTCACGCGTCCGCGCAGGGTGCCGCCGGTGAAGTGCGGGACCAGCCCGCTGACCGCGCCCAGCACCGTCGACTTCCCGACCCCGGACGGGCCGGCGAGCAGCACGAGTTCGCCCTCCGGCACCTCGAAGTCGACGCCGGTGACGGTGGGTCCGGCGGCGCCCTCGTACGTCACGCTGACATCCTCGAAGCGGATCACGACGGCTCCCTGGGGACGACGAAGGCGGGCAGCAGGGCGAGCAGGACGGCCACGGCGGGCCACAGCGGAAGGGTGGGGGCGACCAGGGGGACGACACCGGGGTGCAGGGCCTCGGGATCGCGGACCGAGGCCAGCGTCAGCAGCGCGGCCACGGCGGCACCGGAGCCGGTGACCAGCCAGGCGTGCGCTCCCCAGGGGTCGGGACGGTACCGGGTGCGCGGGGAACGCCGGCCGCCCAGCCGCAGCCCGGCGAGCGCGGCGAGGACTCCGGCGAGCAGTACGGGAAGCCCGTAGGTGCCGCCTTCGGCCGTCAGCAGTCCGTACGTGCCCGCGCAGACGCCGAGCAGGCCGCCGAGGGTGAGGGCGGTGGTGGTACGGCGGACGGGGGCGGGGACGTCGGCGGTACGGCCGTAGCCGCGGGCCTCCATCGCGGCGGCGAGCGCGACCGAACGCTCCAGCGCGCCCTCCAGGACCGGCAGGCCGACCTGGAGCAGGCCCCGTACACCCCGGTCGGGACGGCCGCGCAGACGGCGGGCGGCGCGCAGCCGGCGGACGTCGGCGATCAGGTGCGGGGCGAAGGTGAGCGCGACGACCACGGCCACGCCCGTCTCGTACAGGGCGCCGGGCAGGGACTTGAGCAGGCGGCTCGGGCTGGCGAGGGCGTTCGCGGCGCCGACGCAGACCAGGAGGGTGGCGAGCTTCAGGCCGTCGTAGGCGGCGAAGAGCACGGCCTCGGCGGTCACCCGCCCGCCTAGGCGGATGCCCTGCGCCCAGTGGGGGAGCGGGACTTCGGGGAGGGTGAGGAGGGTGTGCGTACCGGGGATGGGGGAGCCGAGCGCCACCGCGAACAGGACGCGGATGACGACGACGGCGAGGGCCAGACGGACGAACGCGGTGTACGAGCGGGCCCAGGGGGCGGGGGAGCGGTGCGTCGCCACGACGTAGCCGGAGGCGGCGAGGAGGAGGGCCAGGAGGAGCGGGTTGGTGGTACGGGTCGCGGCGACGCCGAGCGATATCGCCCAGAGCCACCAGGCGCCGGGGTGGAGGGTGGGGCGGAACCGGACGGGGGTGGTTCCCGGCGGACGGGACTGCGACTCCCTAGGGGCGCGGGGAACCGCGCGAGCGGCCACGGTGTTGCCGCAGCCGCACGACGGGCCTTGCTCACCCGGACGCGTCGCGTCGCGGTCGCAGGACGGGCCGGGGTCACCCGGACGCATCGCGCCGCCGTCGGGACTGCCATATCGCCGCGCCTGCCAGCAGGGCCACCACCCCCACGCCGATCGGCAGGCCCAGGGACGGGCCGGACCCGGAGGACTCGGAGGAGTCGGACTCCGGCGCGGCGGTGGGCTCGCGGTCCGTGGAGACCTGCTCGCCGCACCCCTTGTGCGGGTAGCCCGCGATGGCGCACAGCAGGGCGTTGGTGTCGTAGCGCAGCGGCCCCGCCACCGCGGCGAGCGCGTCCGCGCTGGACGCGTCGGACGGCACCCGCGCGCACACGGCCCGCCGCTCCGGCGGGGCCTCGCCGGACGGCGCGTCCGCGGGCGTGCCGAAGTCGAGGACCAGGCCCACCCGCTTGGACCCGGCCTTCGCCGGGGTGTCCGCGCAGATCGTGTCGAAGTCCGCCGTACCGCGCGGCCGGCCGGCGTCCGCGGCATCGGCGCCCACGGTGAACCGGAACCCCTGCACCGTACCGTCGCCGGGCCGGACGGAGGCCGGGCCCTGCGTCGCGTACGTCCAGTGGCCGTCGGTGCGCTCCCAGAAGGACCAGTAGCGGTAGCCGGTCGCACCGGCCCGCCCGGCGCAGACGAGGAGGAGCAGCGCGGCGACCAGCACCGGCGCGGTACGGCGGACGGCGGTCACGGCTGCTGCTTCTTCCGGCCGCTGAGCAGGAATCCGACACCGATGCTCGCGACGAGGCAGACGCCGAAGATCCACCAGCCCCAGTTCCGGGACTCCTTCTTCTCCTCCTCCTCGTGCTGCTGACCGGAGGTGTCCATCTGCGGGGCCGGACCCTGCGAGTTGAGGGCGCTGACGAGGCTGGTGCCGTTGAAGTCGCCCGGCTGCTCGCCGAGGGCGTGGGCGGCCAGGATCAGCTGGGCGTAGGCGGCGGGACCGCTCTGCTCCGCCCACGGGCTGGCGTTCTTCTCCAGCCAGGCGTACGCCTTGCGGGCCGGTTCGGTACGGCCGTTCGCGGCGAGCGCGACGACGGCGTCCGCGGTGTTGCCGAAGTCGGGCTGGGCCTTGGCGCCGGGCAGGGTGGACTCCAGGTGCCCGGTCTTGCCGACGGCCGCCGCCAGGTAGACGCCGGCGTTGTCGGCGACCTGGGTACGGGAGGTGGCCTTGACGCAGGTGTCCTTGGCGGGGGCCTGGCCGGCGCGGGCCACGAAGCCCTTGCCGAGCGCGCCGAGCAGACCGGCCGCGGTGGCGTCGGCGTTGGGCAGCAGCTCGCCCTTCTTGTCCGGCTGGAAGGCGAGGGCGCCGCCGCCGTCCTGGTCACAGGGGATGGACCAGGCGGGCAGGGCGTCGTAGGGGGACTTGCCGGACTTGCGGACGGACGCCGGGTCGGTGCCGGCGGCGGCGAGGGCGCCGATGACGACGGAGGTGGAGTTGGTGTCGCTGGGGTCGCCCGGGTAGTAGCTCCAGCCGCCGTCCTTGTTCTGCACGGACTTCAGCCAGTTCACGGCCTTCTCCACCACACCGCCGTGCCCGCCGGTCGCGGCGAGGGCCTGCACGGCGGCGGCCGTGCTGTTGGTGTCCGTCTTCAGCTTGTCGTCGCAGGGCTTGTCCGGGGTGGCCCGGAAGGCGGCGAAGGCGCCGTCCGCGCACTGCTGGCCGGTGAGCCAGTCCACGGCGGCGGGGGCGGGCCTGTAGCCGAGGGTCCGCTGCGCGACCAGCGTCAGCGACTGCCGCCACACGCCGTCGTACGTCGGGTCGCCCTTGCCGTACAGCCCGGCGGGGAGCGTGGCCTTGGGCGACGGGGACGGGTCGGCGGCCGTGGCGGGCGCGGCGGCGGCCAGCACGCCTACGGCGGCGAGAGCCGCGGCACTGCGGCGGACGTTCATGGTCGGCGACTGCCTCTCCTGCGGGGAGCCGGGCAGCGCGCGGGTGACACCCCGGGCGGCTCGGCTCCGTCAACCTCGACGGTGCCGTGCGCGGCGGACCACCGGCGCACGCGAGCCGTCAACGACCCGGCGAGGCGTTCCCGCCCGCTCCGGCCAAGCCGGTGACGCGGCGAAGACACCGCCGGAATTGCACCGGCTTTCCCCCGTACGGGTGTGACGACCCCGCCACTTTACCGGCCGCCCCGAACGGGACCGGCGGTGGCCGTGGGCATGCGGCGGGAAGCGGCGGACGAAGCGCGCGCGGAAAACACGCCACCCGCCTTCCGGGGCAACTCGTACATAGGTTCTATCTGTACTAAGTGCCGCTTTTTGCAGCTTTTCTCGGCAATCGAACAAAGGGGACACTATCTGACGAGACCTCAGCTACGAGAGGGCTGCGTCCCGATCAAAGGAGGAACAAGGCACATGAAGGAAAGAGAGGCACGTCCGGCACGACCGGGAAGTGACGCGCACTGGGTACTCGGTTTCGACGGATCGTGCCGCACCTGCGGAGAGATCTCGCAGGCGGTCGCCGCCGCCTGCGCCGGCAGGCTCGAGGTGCTCCCCCTCGAGAACCCGCGGATGAAGGAGTGGCGGGCGGCGGCCCTCGGCCCCGACGCCCCCTTCGCACCGACCCTGATCCGTGCCGACGGGGACGGGCGGGTTCGCGCGTGGACGTCGCACCGAATGGCCCTTCCCCTCACCCGTCGTCTCGGGGTGCGCGCCACCTTCCGGGTCCTGAGCGCCCTCGGCCGGCTGCGCGAGCAGATCCATCAGCCGCTGGTCGGCCCTGCCGACGACACCAAGCGGTTCAGCCGTAAGCAGTTCCTCCGCCTGGGCGCCGGCGCCACCGTCGCCGGGGGCCTGCTGTTCACCGGAACGGCGCCGGCCTTCGCCGAGGAACGCCGCACCGCCGCCGCGGCGTGGGTGACGGCCAACCGGGACCGGCTGCCGCAGACCTACCAGGCGATCATCGCCTACTCGCCCGACTACCGCAGGGCCATCCACGCCGCGCTGCCGGCCTCCACCCGCGCGCGCCTGTGGCGCGAGCACGTCGCGAGTTACCGGGCCGCCCACCCGCCCACGACCTCGGAGCAGCAGCGGGCCCTCGCCGACCTGGAGCGTTACATCTCCGATGACGCGGTGTTCGGCGGCGACAAGAGCGACAAGTCGGACGCACGGGTCCGCGCGGACCAGGAGATGAGCCGGCGGATGATCGCGGCGTTCGGCGCCGACGAGGCCTACCGCGTCATGGCGTCTCTCGGCCCGGACGACCAGCCGGTCCCCGCCAGGGCCGAGTACTGCAGTTGTTCCGACGCGTCGGACTTCTGCCGTATCGGAACGCACTGCCAGTACCGGGTTTCCTGCGAACGGATCCCGAGCGGCTGCGGAGCCTGGTGGGACTACACCTGCGACGGTCACTGCTTCCGGAACGGGTGAGGCCGTCCCACCGGGGGCCCACCGCCGGCGTGGCGTCGACGCCGGTGCACTGCCGTCGACGCCGACCGGGGGCGAAGGGGAGCCGGCAGGGCGATCCCTAGGCCGCGTGGACGTGGACCGCCGGATGGACCGTGGCGGTGAGGTGGCGGGACATGCGGCGCAGGGCGTGTTCGCACTGGGCCGGGGTGTCGGCCGTGGCCACCCAGTGGGCCAGGCGGTCGGTGATCCGGGCGTGGGGGGCCGCCGTCACCGGGTCGCCGGGGCGGCGGGTGAGGACCATGCGCTCGGCGCACGGCTCGTCCGCGGCGGCCGGGTCCAGGTGGAGGTGGGCGAGGCGGCCGGTCACGGTCGGATAGGCGAACTGGACGGCGGCGGCCCGCTGCCGGGTCGGCGTGACGTCCGGGAGCCCGCCGGTGGCCAGGGTCGCCGCGGCCCCGGCCAGATCGACGCCGGTGGCCCGCTCCACCAGCAGCGTGATCAGGTCGCCGGGCGGGTACGGGGCCACGCCCAGGACGCGGGGGCCGCGCGCGGTCAGCCGCAGCGTGATGTGCGCGACGGTGTGCGTGAGCCGCAGGGCGCACACGGCCCGCTCCACGCACTGGCGCAGGAAACGGTTGTGCAGCAGCACGTCGTGGGCGTGGACGCCGTGCCGCAGCGGGCTGCGGGCGGGCGCCGGGCCCGGGGTCGTACGGGTGAGGGCGACGATGCGTACCTCGTCGTCCAGGACGACGGCCTCGGCCGACACCGGTTCCCCCTCGGTGTCCGCCGGATCCGCCGTCGGCACCCGGTGCCGGTCCAGCAGCGCCCGTAACGCCGGCGGATCGGCGCACGTCACGGCCGTCTCGTACGGCAGGCCCGGTAAACCGAGCCGGGCGGCCAGACGCGCCGCCGCGGGCAGGTACTCCGGGGACCAGGCCAGTACGCCTGCGGGGGAGTGTCTCCGTAACGCCCCCGCCGTCCGTTCCGCATCGGCCGGGTCCGCCGCCAAGTGGGCGGTCGCGTACGGGCGGGCCCAGCGGGCGGGCGGGAACGGGTCGACCAAGAGGACCGGGCGGGCCGCGGCGACGCGTGCCAGCGGGAACTCGCCGCAGATCTCCCCCCGGCCGGCCCCGAGGAGCACGACGGGCTGGGCCATGGGCCTGGACCTTCCTCGGGGGGAAGGCGATCAGGAGCGCCCCGGGTGCCGCTCCCCCATAGGCGGCACCCGAGGCGGGTCGGATCTTGCTCTCCGTGCAGTGATCCTCACCCACCGCGCCCTGAACTGTCAACGATAGCTGCGTAATTACGCAGGGAGCCTTGTCAGATCTGGTCGTCAAGGGGGCAACCTAGTAGCCTCGCGCCCAGCCGGCGAACGGAAAGACACGCAGGGGGGACTCGGTGAGTGACGCCTACGCCGCGCTGGCCGACGTGCTGGAACGGCTCGGCGAGCTGACCGGCAGACCCGGCCGGCTGCCGGAGGCCCTCGACGTGGCCGGCCTCTCCTACCGCACCGGCATCCCCGTGGGCGTCGTCGTGGAACTCCTCTCCGGCGGCCGGGCCGGCGAGACCTGCCTCGCCCACCGGGTGCGCCAGCGGCTGGACTTCATCCGGGAGACCCGGCGCCGCCCGGACGGCAAGCGGTACTCCCTGGACGAACTCGCCCGGATCGCCGGAACCAGCAGGCAGTGGCTGAGCGAGTGGCGCAAGAGCGGCATGCCCAGCCTGGAACACGCCGACCGGCTGCGCCGCTTCTTCGGCCTGCCCGCCGGCTTCTTCACGGCCGACGAACCCGAGGCGCTGTTCGAGGCGCTGCAACCGGTGCTGCAGAGCCTGGAGGCCGAGGCCGACCCGCTGCTCAGACTGCGCGAGAGCGGCCTGATCCGGCTCGCCGCCCGGGCCCCGCAGATGAACGCCCGGCAGCTCGCCACCCTGGCCGACCTGGCCGAGATGATCATCGCCTCGGAGAAGGCGGGAGACACCGGGCGTGCCTGAACAGTCCGCCAAGACCCCGAGGCCCAAGCGGACTTCCCGGTCGGCGCTGCGCCTCGGGCCCTTCGGCTCCCCGAAGCGCTTCCTGGACCGGCTCGTGCGCGAGACCGTCCGCACCCTCACCCCGCCGACCACCCCCGAGGCGTTCCTGCACGCGCTGTGCGCCACCCTCAGCCCCCACCTGGACCGCCCGGTCAAGCTGCGGTTCGTCGCCTTCCCGCCGGGGCTGGACATCTCCGGGATCACCCTCGCCCGCGAGGAGGACTACATCGTCGTGGTCGAGCAACGCGCCCCCGACCCGCACAAGTTCGTCATCGCCGGGCACGAGATCGGCCACATCCACTACGGAACCCTGGACGTCCACTACGCCCCCGGACTGCCCGCCGCCGCCCGCCGGCTGCTGGCCCGCGCCGAGGACGACATCCCCTGGGACCGGGTGGTCGCCATGGCCACCCGGTCGCCCGCCGCCGAGGCCGCCGAGGCCGAGTGGGAGGCCGAGGAGTGGGGGCTGCGCCTCGCGGCGAAGTTCTCCAAGGTCGTCGGGCCCGGCGCGGCCGGCCGGATGACCCAGGACACCCTCACCGACCGGCTGTCCTCCTCGCTGGGCAACATAGGCGGCCCCTGATGCGCTGGGACATCTCCGGCTCCTGGGTCTCCTACGCCGTCCCGGCCGTCCTGTTCGCCGTCGCCTTCGTGATCAAACTGCCGCTGCTGCGGCGCGCCTGGCAGGACCCGATCCTGCGGGCCACCGCCGTGCTGCTCGGCATCGGCACGCTCGTCTTCGTCTCCCTGCCACCGGCCAACCTGCACCGCATCAACGTCCTCACCGGCGTCCCCAACTTCGCCGCCGTGTGGGTGTACTGCCTCGCCACCGCCTACTGCGGGGCCTGCCTGTGGCTCATCATCACCTGGCGCGAACCGCCGTCCGCCGCCCGCCGCCGGCGCACCCGCCAGGTCGGGCTGGCGTACGCCGCCGTCATCGCCGGACTGTGCGTGACGTTCCTGCTCGCCGACCACCGCGTGGAGCGGCTGCGCGACCTCGACACCTACTACGCCCGCACGCCGTGGATGCGCGAGTTCATCCTGCTCTACGTCGTCGCCCACACGGCGTCCGCGCTGGTCGCCGCCGGGATGCTGCGGGCCTGGTACCGGGAGGTCGCCGACACCTGGCTGCGCCGCGCGGTGATCTTCCTCCAGGAGGCATACGCCCTCGGGCTCCTCTTCGACGTCGCCAAGTTCGCGGCCATCGCCGGCCGGTGGAGCGGCCGGGACTGGGACTGGCTGTCGACCTACGCGGCACCGCCGTTCGCCATCGCCGAGGCGGGCCTGGTGGCGGTCGCGTTCATCGTCGGCCAGGCCGGTCCGGTGCTGGCGGAGCGGCGGCGCCTGGTCCGTGAACACCGGCGGCTGAAACCGCTGTGGCAGGCCATGCTGGCCATCACCCCGCCCGCCGCGCCCGCCACGGGCCGGGTCAGCGGCGCCGCCCTGCGCCTGGAACTGCGCCGGGCCGCCATCAACGACGGCCTCCTCAAGCTGGGGCCGTACCTGAGCGCGTCCCGGCGCGAGCGGATACGGTCCGCGGCGCTGGAGGCGGGCTACCCGGAGCCGGTCGCGCGGGGCATCGCGGGGGCGGTGGACCTCCGGTTCGCCGCGACGGCACTGCACGCCCCGGACGACCCGGAACACCCGGACTCCCAGGCCGAGTTCCTCGCCTTCCCCTGCGTCCCCGACAGCGAACTGCAGAACGTCTCGCACGCACTGCGCAACCATGAGGCGGCGATAGAGAGGTTCCACCGGCAGGCTCTCGCGGGGGAAGGGGCGGGTGTCGTGGGGGGTTCCGGAGTACGGGATCTGGGGGCATCGGCCTGACCCCCGCCGTCCCTCGACTCGCCGTCCTGCGTCTCGCCGCCCCTCACACCGCCACGTACGCCACCGGCTCGCTGCCCGGTACCGGCTCCGCCCCGCCCAGTCGTCCGCCTGCTGCCCTAGGTGTGCTGTCCCGGGACGTTGGTGACACGCGTGCTGGGTGCTTGAACAGGTGAGGGCCTTCTGGGTTCGGTGTGGATTGCGATATCCGCCGCCGACCGGCAGGCTGCGTCTGGCCCGGTGTGTCGTGGACGACGGCCGGCACGTGGAGGTCGACCGGTCCCTCTGCGTCGGCTCGGCCCAGTGCCTCCACCACGCCCCCGGCGGCTTCCGGCCGGACTCCGCCCGCCGGTCCCGGCCCCCCTGCACCGGACACCGACGCGAGCGAACAGTTCCTGGCGGCGGCCGAGGGGTGCCCGGTGGAGGCAATCGTGATCACGCTGGCGGACAGCGGGGAGGCGGTGTTCCCGCCGGAGGAGTAGGTGCCCCTTGTGGTGTGGCGCGGCTCACACGGGCGCCATGTCACGGGGGAGCGGCCCGTCTCGTCTCGGGAGTGACCAACTGCTCCGATGGGAGGCCGAGATGAAGGTAGTGGTGGTGGGTGCCGGGTACGCGGGCACGTTCGCGGCGAACCGGGTGGCCAAGAAGGTGAAGGGCGCCGAGGTCACGGTGGTCAACGCGCGCCCCGAGTTCGTCGAGCGCATCCGGCTGCACCAGCAGGTCGCCGGGACGGCCACGGTGGCGACGCCGCTCACCGGGATGCTGCGGCCCGGCATCGCCGTGCGGATCGGCAGCGTGGAGAAGATCGGCGACGGCACGGTGGTCCTGGACGACGGCGAGAGCCTCGCCTTCGACCACCTCTTCCTGGCCGTCGGCAGCACCGTCCGGGCCCTGCCGGGCACGGTCCCGGTCGGCACCTGGGAGGGCGCGCGGCAGGCACGGGCCGAACTGGCCGCCCTGCCCGGCGGGAGCACCGTGACGGTCGTCGGCGGCGGGGCGACGGGCGTGGAGACCGCGACGGAGGTGGCCGAGGCCCGGCCCGACCTGCGGGTCCGGATCGTCGCGCCGGCGGTCGCCGACTGCCTGTCGGGCGGGGCGCGACGGCGGGCCCTCGCGGCGCTGGACCGGCTCCGGGTGGAGACCGTGGACGACGGGGTGACGGAGGCCGCCGACGGCATGGTGCGGCTGCGGTCGGGGCGGGAACTGGACTCCGACCTGACCCTGTGGGGGATCGTGGCGGGCGTGCCCGACCTCGCCGCGCGCAGCGGACTCGAGGTCGACGCGGACGGCCGGGCCGTCGTGGACGCCTACCTGCGCAGCGTCACCGACCCGCGGATCTTCGCCGTGGGTGACTGCGCGGGCGTGGCCGGCGCCCGGTTCGGCTGCCAGACCGCCGCCCCGCAGGCCCAGGCCGCCGTCGACGCCCTGGCCCGCCTCGCCGAGGGGCGCGAGCCGGAGCCGTACGACCTGCGGTACGTGGCCCGGTGCGTCAGCCTCGGACGAAAGGACGCGGTGGCCCAGTTCACCCACCCCGACGACAGCCTCAAGGACAGCCACCTCAAGGGGTTCACGGCGGTGGCCTTCAAGCGGATGGTGTTCACCGGCACCCGCTACATCACCCGCAAGGCGGTCAGCGCCTGAGGGCGGCGGTGTTGGGGGCGCTGGGGCCGAGTCCTCCCACCTGCATGGAGCAGCTGACCGACCTGTTCTCCGGGCACGGCTACGGCGCCGAGCCGGCCGGCGGCTTCCAGCTGCTGTGCGCCTGTTGCAGCGAGGGCACGGTGGAACGCGAGCGCGCCGTCCACGCGGGCACCCAGCGGGTCTTCCTGGCGGCCCCGGAGGAGGAGGCCCGGCGGCTGCCGGCCCGGTGGGCGGCGGGCGGCGCCGGGAGGGGCTGGAGGCGGTCTGCTGAACCGCGCCCACCAGGCGGTACCGCGTTGGCAAATGGTGGGAATTGAGCGGTTCCGTCAGGAGGTTTCCGGTATATCCTGATATCAGCCTACGAGGCGAGTGAGGGAGTCCGACCGGAGTAGCCGACTCAGGCGAGACGCGAAGAGCATCCGCCCGGGCCGACAGCGACGGTAGGGCTGAGAGGTCGGAAGGCGGCGACGCCGGACGACGACCCCCATTACCTGATCCGGACCATACCGGCGAAGGGAACCCGTCTCGTAGGTCTTTCCATGCCCCCTCCGGCGGGGCTCAGGGCCGTCGGGAGTGCGCGGCGGCCGGATCCGTCAGGTCGATCAGCCGGCACACCGTCTCGATATCGATCTTCACCTGGGCGATCGAGGCGCGGCCGGACAGCCAGGTGATCAGCGCCGAGTGCCAGGTGTGCTCGATGACCCGGACCGCGGACAGCTGCTCGGGCGTGGGGTCCGCCAGGCCCATCGCGTCCAGGATGATCGCGGTCGTCTGCCGGGAGACCTGGTCGACCTCGGGCGAGACGCTGCGGTCGGCGAAGGTGAGCGCGCGGACCATCGCGTCGGCCAGGTGCGGCTCCCGCTGGAGCGCGCGGAAGGCCCGCATCAGCGTCTCCGCGACCCGCTCGGCGGCCGTGGCGCCCGCCGGGGGCTTCTTGCGCAGCGTGCCGTGCATGTGCTCCAGCTGATCCTGCATGGTGGCGACCAGCAGATGCACCTTCGACGGGAAGTAGCGGTACAGCGTGCCCAGCGCCACCTGCGAGGACTCGGCCACCTCACGCATCTGCACGGCATCGAACCCGCCCCGCCCGGCGAGCTGCGCGCTGGCGCGCAGGATCCTGCGGCGGCGGGCCTCCTGCCGCTCGGTGAGGGATGGCGCGGCCGGGCGCGAGGTGCTGGCTTCCGCAGGCATGGGTCCCGTTCCGTGACAGTCGGTGAGGGGGTCTGTAGGGCTCGTGATCGGCCAGCATGGCAGGGCCGCGCGCCGTGGCGCGAATCACCCGATCCACTGCTCACAGCGCCCCTACCTGCCGGTAGATTCGGAGCCTCTTGAACGATCAAGTCTGAAACTTGTTCTAGATTAGCGTCCCGTCGTAGTCTCGCGGGACAGTGCAGGCAGAAGGGGGCACGGAGTGACCGCTGAGGCCCGGGAAGCGGGTGCCGACCAGGAACCCGCTGCCGACGGGGGGCGACCGCTCGACATCGCGCTCCTCACCTACAAGGGGAACCCGTTCTGCGGGGGACAGGGCGTCTACGTACGGCACCTCTCGCGCGAACTGGCCCGCCTCGGGCACCGCGTGGAGGTCATCGGCTCCCAGCCCTACCCCGTGCTGGACGAGGGCTACCCGAACCTCACCCTCACCGAGCTGCCCAGCCTCGACCTCTACCGTCAGCCCGACCCCTTCCGCACCCCGAAGCGGGACGAGTACCGGGACTGGATCGACGCCCTCGAAGTCGCCACCATGTGGACCGGCGGCTTCCCCGAGCCGCTGACCTTCTCGCTGCGCGCCCGCCACCACCTGCGCGCCCGGCGCGGCGAGTTCGACGTCGTCCACGACAACCAGACCCTGGGCTACGGCCTGCTCGGCGACATCGGCGCCCCCCTGGTCACCACGATCCACCACCCCATCACCGTGGACCGCCAGCTGGAGCTGGACGCGGCCGAGACCTGGCAGCGCCGCTACTCGGTGCGCCGCTGGTACGCCTTCACCCGGATGCAGAAGCGCGTCGCCCGTCGGCTGCCCTCCGTCCTCACCGTCTCCGGCAGCTCCCGCCAGGAGATCGTCGACCACCTCGGGGTCCGCCGCGACCGCGTCCACGTCGTCCACATCGGCGCCGACACCGACCTGTTCGCGCCGAATCCCGCCGTCGCCGAGGTACCGGGCCGGATCGTCACCACCTCCAGCGCCGATGTGCCGCTCAAGGGGCTCGTGTTCCTCGTGGAGGCGCTCGCCAAGGTGCGCGCCGAGCACCCCGCCGCCCACCTCGTCGTCGTCGGCAAGCGCCCCGCCGAGGGCCCGGTCGCCCAGGCGATCGAGCGCTACGGCCTCGCGGGCGCCGTCGACTTCGTCAAGGGCATCTCCGACGCCGAGCTGGTCGACCTGATCCGCTCCGCCGAGGTGGCCTGCGTGCCCTCGCTCTACGAGGGCTTCTCGCTGCCCGCCGCCGAGGCCATGGCCACCGGCACCCCGCTGGTCGCCACCACCGGCGGCGCGATCCCCGAGGTCGCCGGCCGCGACGGCGAGACCTGCCTGGCCGTACCGCCCGGCGACGCGGACGCGCTGGCCGCCGCGCTGAACCGGCTGCTCGGCGACCCCGGGCTGCGGGCCCGGCTCGGCGCGGCGGGCCGCGACCGGGTGCTGGCCAACTTCACCTGGGCCCGCGCCGCCGAGGGCACCGTGGCCCACTACCGCGAGGCCATCGCCCGCGCCGCCCGCACGGGAAACCCCGCCCGCCCGGCGGCCCCGGGCCGCCCTCAGGCTCGAACCGGCCCGCGCGTGGGCACCCCCACCGCGGCTCCCGTTCCCGGCCGCTCCGCGGCCCCGGCGAGCGTCGCGGCCCCGCCAAGCGCCGCGTCCGCGACCTCGGCGAGTGACACCAGCGTCTCCTCCGAAAGCAGGGCCACGTGCTGACCGTCGACTTCTCCCGGTTCCCGCTCGCCCCGGGCGACCGCGTCCTGGACCTCGGCTGCGGGGCCGGCCGGCACGCCTTCGAGTGCTACCGGCGCGGCGCCCGGGTCGTGGCCGTGGACCGCAACGGCGAGGAGATCCGCGAGGTCGCCAAGTGGTTCGCGGCGATGAAGGAGGCCGGCGAGGCCCCCGAGGGCGCCACTGCCACCGCCATGGAGGGCGACGCCCTCGCCCTGCCGTTCCCCGACGAGTCCTTCGACGTCGTCATCATCTCCGAGGTGATGGAGCACATCCCCGACGACAAGGGCGTGCTCGCCGAGATGGTCCGCGTGCTCAAGCCCGGCGGCCGGATCGCCGTCACCGTGCCGCGCTACGGCCCCGAGAAGGTCTGCTGGGCCCTGTCCGACGCCTACCACGAGGTCGAGGGCGGCCACATCCGCATCTACAAGGCCGACGAGCTGACCGGCAAGCTCCGCGAGGCGGGCCTGAAGCCCTACGGCAGCCACCACGCCCACGCCCTGCACGCCCCCTACTGGTGGCTGAAGTGCGCCTTCGGCGTCGACAACGACAAGGCGCTGCCGGTGCGCGCGTACCACAAGCTGCTGGTCTGGGACATCATGAAGAAGCCGTTCGCCACCCGGCTCGCCGAACAGGCGCTCAACCCGCTGATCGGCAAGAGCTTCGTGGTCTACGCGACCAAGCCGCACCTCCCCTCGCTCGGCGCAGAGGCGGACGCCAGGTGACCACCCCCCGGACAGAACACCTCGTCCTGCCCGGGGTCCTCACCGCCGAGCAGGCCGCCGCGACCGTCGCCGGCATCCTCGCCGGACAGCGGGAGGACGGCGCCATCCCGTGGTTCCGTGGACACCACCTCGACCCCTGGGACCACACCGAGGCCGCCATGGCCCTGGACGCGGCCGGCGAACACGAGGCCGCCGAGCGCGCCTACACCTGGCTGGCCCGGCACCAGAACGAGGACGGCTCCTGGTACGCCGCCTACGCCGACGGCGCCCACGACGACGTCACCGACCGGGCCCGCGAGTCCAACTTCGTCGCCTACATAGCCGTCGGCGTCTGGCACCACTACCTCTCCACGGGCGACGACACCTTCCTGGACCGGATGTGGCCGGCCGTCTACGCGGCCGTCGAGTGGGTGCTGCGGCTCCAGCAGCCCGGCGGGCAGATCGGCTGGCGGCGCGACGACGACGGCACGCCCACCGCCGACGCCCTGCTCACCGGCAGCTCCTCCGTCCACCACGCGCTGCGCTGCGCGCTCGCCATAGCCGAGCAGCGCGAGGAACCGCAGCCGGACTGGGAGCCGGCCGCCGGGGCGCTGCGGCACGCGATCCGCCGGCACCCCGAGCGCTTCCTGGACAAGGACCGCTACTCGATGGACTGGTACTACCCGGTCCTCGGCGGCGCCCTGACCGGAGCAGAGGCCAAGGCCCGGATCGAGGAGGGCTGGGACCGGTTCGTCGTGCCCGGCCTCGGCGTGCGCTGCGTGGTCCCCAACCCCTGGGTGACCGGCGGCGAGTCCAGCGAACTCGCGCTGGCCCTGTGGGCGGTCGGCGAGTCCGACCGGGCCCTGGAGATCCTCCAGTCCATCCAGCACCTGCGCGACCCCGCGACCGGCCTCTACTGGACGGGCTACGTCTTCGAGGACGACGCGATCTGGCCCCGTGAGCTGACCACCTGGACGGCGGGCTCGCTGCTGCTGGCCGTGGCCGCGCTGGGCGGCCACGAGGCCACCTGCGCGGTCTTCGGCGGCGAGCGCCTGCCGACCGGCCTGGACCCGGACTGCTGCGCCTGACCGACGCCGGCGCGGGCATCCGCACCGGCGCAGGAACGTGCGCCGGGACCGGCACTCGCACCGCGACCGGCGCCCGCGCCGGTACTGGGCGCACCGCTCAGTGCCGGTGTATTCGGCGGGCTATCGCGTGGCCCGCGAACAGATAGACCACGGCGGCCAGGCCGTACCCGGCGACCACGCGGGCCCAGGCCTCGTCGAAGGTGAACAGGTCGCGCGACCACCCCGCCAGCCAGGAGGCCGCGTCGTGCACGAAGCGGACCAGGTCGTTGGCCCGGTTCGCCTCCAGCAGGTACATCAGGATCCACAGGCCGAGGATCAGCGCCGCGACGTCGGCGACGATCGCCACGACCCGTCCGGCCGGGTTCGCACCGTTGCGATATCGAGTGGACATACTCTCCGGATTGCCGCACCACGGGTCCTGTAACCCCGGAGAAGACCCCGACGCGCCCCGGAAACGCCCCCGACCCGACCCGGACGCGACCGCGCCCCGTCCCTCTGACGGCGTCCCCCGAGTGGCGCAACCGCCCGCCCCGGGCGAACCTGCCGGAGGAACCAGACCGCTCGGGGAGGACACGTCGGGAGGACCCCGTGCCCGTACCGATACGGCGCCTGTTCGTGGCGCTCACCCTGTGCTGCGCCCTGGTGGCCGGTGCCACCGCCTGCGGGAGCGGCCAGCAGAGCAGTACGAAGAACACCTCGGCGGCGGCCCAGGCCGTGCCCGCCGCCGACAGCCCCAGCCCCAGCAAGTCCGCCGAACGCCAGAAGTTCGCCAAGACCCGGTTCGTGGCGAACGCGGGCCTCGCCGCCGGGGCGACCTACCAGTGGATCGTGAAGCCCTGGAAGGCCGGCAAGTTCAAGAAGGGAACCAAGGGCCGCAGGCTGGCCCTGGTCAAGGCGGGCGCCGCCGGCCTCTTCGCCTACAACCGGCTCAAGGCAGCCCAGCGCAACGCCCAGGGCGACCCGACGCTCTCCAAGGCCCTCGCCCCGCTCGGCGCCGGCATCGAATCCCTGAAGGGCCTGGCGAGCAAGCTCCGCAAGGGCGACGACGGCGCGGCCGGCGCGTTCGACGACATCATCGGCCAGATCAAGGACGCGGGCCGCAGCGCCGGCGCACCGGTGAAGGAACAGGTGCCGACGGCCGCGGAGCTGACGAAGGGCTAGCCGTTCAGCTCGGCCGGCACCCGCAGGGTGTGCGGGTCCGGGGACAGGACCAGCAGGTCCGTCACCGGGCCCGCGCGCCACAACTGAAGCCGTTCGGCGACGCGTTCGCGTGGGCCGACCAGGGAGATCTCGTCCGCGAAGGCGTCCGGCACGGCCAGCGCGGCCTCCTCGCGGCGCGCGGCGAGGAACAGCTCCTGGATCCGCCGCGCCTGGGCCTCGTAGCCCATGCGGGCCATCAGGTCGGCGTGGAAGTCGCGGGCCGCGTGGCCCATCCCGCCGATGTAGAAGCCGAGCATGGCCTTGCCCGGCAGCAGCCCCTCGGCCACGTCGTCGCACACCTTCACCCGCGCCATCGGGGCCACCAGAAGCCCCTCGGCACCGAGCAGGACGGGCAGGCGGGGGCGCAGGGGATGGGTGACGGGCTTGAGCGGTCCGCCGAGACCGGTCGCGTCCGGGCCCCGGTAGGGCAGGGCGTGGAACCGGCCGTCCAGCTCCACCGGCGCCTCGCGGCGCAGCACCTGCCGTACCACGTCCACGTACTCCCGGGTCGCGGTCAGCGGCGACTGTGCGCGGCGACCCAGGTCAGCGGGGTGAACGCGTCCGAGCCCCAGGACTCCGCCGACCACACCGAGTCGTAGCCGATCCGTTCCGCCTCCCGGGCCGGCGGCACATGGCCGGTGTCCGGGCCGTGTCCCCAGTAGCCGAGTGCGAGACCGAGCCGCACGACACCCGCCTCCTGACATGCCGTCAGACAACAGCGGGGAGGCGGCTGTACGGCAACGGCCCCCCGCCCGGAAGGGCGAGGGGCCGGTGCGCTACAAAGCTACGGCTCAGCCGCGCTGGATGCCGGAGGTGTCCTGGAGCACACCACGACGGCCGTCCTGGGTCTGCGCGACCAGCGCGGCACCGCGCTGCTCGACGGCCAGGTACCAGGTGCCCGGCGCCAGCTCGGCGATCTGACCGCCCGAGCCGTCCTCCGCGAACAGCGGACGGGTCACCGGCACGGCGAACCAGAACGGCGAGAAGTCCGCGGCCGGCGGCTGCGCGGCCGGGGCGCCCTGCGCGGCCGGCTGCGGCTGCTGCCCGTACGGCTGGCCCGGCTGCGGCTGGGCACCGTACGGCTGCTGCGGCTGGGCGCCCGGGTAGCCGTAACCACCGGGCGGCTGGGCGCCGTAGGGCTGCGGGGCCGGCGGCTTCGGGGCCGGGACCAGGGACGCCTGGAGGGCGGGGACGAGCGGGGTGGCGATGGCGGCGGCGGCCATCACCAGGGTGGCGATCAGGGCCAGGATCAGCCCCATGCCGGCGTCGGGGGACCGGTCGGAGCCCTCGCCGATGTTGTCCACACCGCCGATCGGGTCGATGATGTTGCCCAGCGCGCTCCAGGCCGCGAACACCGCGAACGCCACGCCGAACGCGCCCAGTTCCAGACCCGCGATCTTGCGGGGCTGGGGCAGGCCCCGGCTCACGACGATGAGCGCCGCGCCGATGATGCCCGCCAGCACGACGCTGAGCAGGACCGGTCCGCTCTCCCAGAGGTTCGGCAGGTCGACGCTGTCGGGCAGCCCGTCGTACGAGTAGTTGTCGAGGAACGACGCGATGAACAGCACCACCGCTGCTCCGATCACCACGCCGTCGCCTCTAGTGAGGGAGCGGATATTCACTTCAGGTCCTTCGTAGGTCGTCTCGTCGTCGGTAGACACTACAGTCCGCAAGATCGGGCTGTCCGGCCGGTTATGGCCGCCGGTCACGAAACGCGCAGGAAACTCACGATTCCCTCAGAGATCCCTTGCGCCGCGCGCTGCCGCCAGCTTCCGTCGGTCAGCAGGGCCGCGTCCGTGTTATCGCGCATGTTGCCGCACTCGATGAACACCTTGGGAACCGTTGACAGATTGAGACCACCCAGATCCGTCCGCGTGACCAGACCGGTGCCGCCGCCGACGTAGTTGGCGGGCGGTTCGCCGGTCGCGCGGAGGTAGGTGCCCGCGACCCGCACCCCCAGCTCGTGCGAGGGGCCGACGATGGGGCGGGTGTCCGCCGCCCCGGCGTGCACGGACCCCGGCAGGATGACGTGGAAGCCGCGGTTGCCGGCGGCGGAGCCGTCGGCGTGCAGCGAGATCGCCGCGTCCGCGTGCGCGGCGTTGCCGAACCGCGCCCGCTCGTCCACGCACGGTCCCCAGGGCGGGCTGTCGCCGTCGTGGGTCAGCTTCACCGTGACGCCCTCCCGCTCCAGCAGGTCCCGCAGCCGGTGCGCCAGGTCGAGCGAGAACGACGCCTCCGTATAACCGTCGTTGGTGGACGTACCGGTGGTGTCGCACTCCTTGGAGTTGGTGCCGATGTCCACCTGGCGGTTGATCTCCGCCGTGTGCCGGAAGTTGCCCGGGTTGTGCCCGGGGTCGATGACGACGACCTTCCCCTGGAGCGCACCGGAGCCGCCGGAAGGCGCGGAGGGCGAGCCGGACACCTTGCCGTCGTCACCACGGGAGGCCGCCGGGGCGGGAGCGGAGGAGACCGTTCGGGACGCGGTGGGCGCCGCGCTGTCCGAACCCCCGTCGCCCAGCGCCGCGTACGCCCCCCAGCCGAGCAGAGCGCCGGGCACCAGCGCGGCGAGCGCCACGGTCAGCGGGCCGCGCCGGGGCCGACGGGGCTGCGGGGATTCGAATTCCGGGCCTGTGTACGACACGTCTGCGACTCTAACCGGGGCCTCAGATTCCCGCCCCCGCTCGCCGCAGCACGCGCAGCGAGCCGGCGGCGGTGACCTCGGTGAACGCCCCGGAATCCAGCGCGCGCAGGTACACCCGGTAGGGTGCCTGGCCCGTGAACTCGTCCTCGGGGTGCGGGAAGACGTCGTGGATGACCAGCAGGCCGCCCTCGGCGACGTGCGGGGCCCAGCCCTCGTAGTCGGCGCCGGCGTGTTCGTCCGTGTGGCCGCCGTCGATGAACACGAAGCCGAGCGGGGAGTTCCAGAACGCCGCGATCTGCGGCGAGCGGCCGACGAGGGCGACGACGTGCTCCTCCAGCCCCGCGCGGTGCAGAGTGCGGCGGAACAGCGGCAGCGTGTCCATCAGCCCGGTCTCGGGATCGACCGTCTCCGGGTCGTGGTAGTCCCAGCCGGGCTGCTGCTCCTCGCTGCCCCGGTGGTGGTCGACGGTCAGCGCGGTGACCCCGGCCTGCCGGGCCGCGTCGGCCAGCAGGATCGTGGAGCGCCCGCAGTAGGTCCCGACCTCCAGCAACGGCAGCCCCAGCCGCCCCGCCTCCACCGCCGCCGCGTACAGGGCGAGCCCCTCGTCCACGGGCATGAACCCCTTGGCCGCCTCGAACGCGGCCAGGATCTCGGGCTTGGGCGTGGCGGTGGCCATGGGTTCCTCTCGACCGTACGACTGTCCGAACCCCGCTTATGCTGCCGCACGCTGGGCCGCGTGGGGGACGGGGGGTGCGTTCGGTCCCCGATCAGCCACCGCCGACTCACGCACTGATAAAGGGCGTCCGAAGCTGTGCTTGGCGAAGGGGCCCACCGCGTTGTCGAGCATGCGGAATCAAGATCGTGGAGTTCCGGGCCGTCTGTTGACGTGACTGCGGTTCGGTCGAGCGCTGCTGACCACAGCACACGCCGGAACGGCGAAATACCGGTGTCGCAAGGGGGGCCCGAAAATGCCTGACACCACATCTGCGGATGTGTTTTCCGGCCGCGTGCTCGAGTGGCACAGCGAGGAGGGCTGGGGTGTTCTCGCTTCCGATGCGCTCCCGGACAGGGTATGGTATCGGCCCGTCAGCGCGACTGACGGGCCGATACGGATTGTCGGGCTCGGCTGACCTGATCGGTTACCGCGGGCTCACCAACTGAAACACTCGCGGCCGTCGGCCGCCCGGCCCCCCGAGTTCCTAGGCGTTCACCGTCTCCCCGGGCAGCGACAGATCCAGGTCGACAGCCCGCTCCTCGCCGGAATGCGTCGCGGAAGAGGCGAGCGGCCCATGGCCGGAGGCCTTCGCGGCGAGGACGTACGGGCCCCGCGCCGGTACGGCCAGCGCGTACCGCCCCTCCTCGTCGGAGACGGTCGCCCCCGCCTGCCGCCCCCGCCGGTCGATCAGCGTGACCTTCGCCCGGGCCACCGGCGCGCCGTCGGCGCCCAGCACCCGGCCCCGGAAGCCCCGCAGCGCCTCCTCGGCCCGCTCCAGCGAAGCGTCCTCCTCGCTGCTGGCCCGCAGCTGCGTGTGCTGCTGCGCCGGCCGCGGGCTCTTCGGCAGGAAGAGCGCCAGCAGCAGACCGACGGCCACCGCCGCCGTGGCGATCAGGAAGGACACCCGGAAACCGTGCATGGTCGGTATCGCGACCCCGCCGACATTGTCCGCGGTGTTGGCCAGCACCATGCCGACGACGGCGCTCGACACCGACGTACCGATGGACCGCATCAGCGTGTTCAGCCCGTTGGCCGCACCGGTCTCGGACGCAGGGACCGCGCCCACGATCAGCGCGGGCAGCGAGGAGTAGGCGAGGCCGATGCCCGCGCCGAGGATCACGGACGTGACGATCGTCTGCCAGGCCGCGTCCATCAGGCCGAGCCCGCCGCCGTAGCCGATCGCGATGATCAGCAGGCCGGTGATCAGGGTGACCTTGGGGCCGTAGCGGGCGGACAGCCGCGCGTACACCGGCGCGGTGAACATCATCGTCAGGCCCAGCGGGGCCACGCACAGGCCCGCGACGACCATCGACTGGCCGAGGCCGTACCCGGTCGCGGTGGGCAGCTGGAGCAGCTGGGGCAGGACGAGCGAGACGACGTAGAACGCGACGCCGACCATGATCGACGCGAGGTTGGTGAACAGGACCGCCGGACGGGCGGTGGTGCGCAGGTCGACCAGCGGTGCCTGGACGCGCAGCTCGTACAGGCCCCACAGGACCAGTACGACGACGGCCGCGGCGAACAGGCCGAGCGTGGTGCCCGAGGACCAGCCCCAGTCGCTGCCCTTGGTGATGGGCAGCAGGAGCAGCACCAGACCGGTGGACAGACCCAGCGCGCCGGCCAGGTCGAAGGAGCCCTCCGCGCGCATCGGGGACTCGGGCACGACCAGGAGGGTGAGCCCGATGGCGAGCACACCGAGGCCGGCGGCGCCGTAGAACAGCGCGTGCCAGTTCGTGTGCTGGGCGACCAGGGCCGCGGCGGGCAGCGCGAGTCCGCCGCCGACGCCGATCGAGGAGCTCATCAGGGCCATCGCCGAGCCGAGCCGCTCGCGCGGCAGCATGTCCCGCATCAGGCCGATGCCCAGCGGGATCGCGCCCATGGCGAAGCCCTGGAGGGTACGGCCGACGATCATGGTGATCAGCTCGCTGGTGAACGCGCTGACCAGGGCGCCGATCACCATCACGGCCAGGCTCAGGACGAGCATCCGGCGCTTGCCGTAGAGGTCACCGAGCCGGCCCATGATCGGGGTGGCCACAGCGCCGGACAGCAGGGTGGAGGTGAGGACCCAGGTCGCGTTGCTGGGAGCGGTGTCTAGCAGCTGCGGCAGGTCCTTGATGACCGGCACGAGCAGCGTCTGCATCACCGCGACGACGATGCCCGCGAACGCGAGCACCGGGACCACCGCGCCGCCCGCTTTCCGGGTGGGCTGGTCGGTCGTCGTGTCTGTCATGGAGTGAGGCCTTCCACGTGTCATAAGTGCCAGGTAAACCTCGTATGCACAGGCAACTATTCCGTTGCTTCGGGCCCCTAATGAAGTCTTGACCGTTCCATGGGTTTCTGACCCCCTGTCAAGGTCTGGCCTGCTGATGGAACGCGTTCTAATGTGCGCGCCATGAAGGCATATGCCGCCGGGGTCGGGACGACCAGGTTCGAGAAGCCCGAGACCCGTGAATGGCAGTACTGGGACATGGTGCGGAAGCGGGCGGCGGGGCGCTCGCGGACGCGGGGATCGCCTCCGCCGACGTGGAACAGGTTCCCATCGGCTACTGCCTCCAGCCCTCCACCGCCGGCCGGCGCGCCGTCTGTGAACTCGGCCTGACCGGCGCGCCCGTCTGCAACGTCAGCATCAACTGCGCGACCGGCGCCACCGCCCTGATGCCGGCCCGCCAGCTCGTCGAGGGCGGCGGCTGCGACCGCGTGCTCGCGCTCGGCTTCGAACGGATGCGGAAGGGCGCGCCCGGCGACGGCGCCGGAGCCGGTGACTTCGCGGCCGCCCGTGGCCCGGCACTACGGCGCCATGGCCGCCCGGCACGGCTTCGCTCCCGCCCCGCCCACCGCGCAGATCTTCGGCGCCGCCGCCCGCGAACACATGGAAAAGCGGTACGACCGAGGCCCAGCTCGCCGCGGTCGCCACCAAGTACCAACGGCACTCCGCGCACAACCCCTACGCCCGGTTCCGGGACGGGTACGAGGTCGGGGACATCCTCGCCGCACGCGTGATCCACTACCCGCTCACCAGACTCCAGTGCTCGCCCACCTCGGACGGGGCCGTGGTGGTCTCGGAACGGTTCGCACGGCGGCGGTGCCCGTCCGGCCTGGCCGAGATCGCCGGGCGCAGACGGCCGAGCTGGTGTGGCGGCTACGGGACGAGGCTGGCGCCCGGCCGGTGCCGGGGGCGCGGGTGGGCCTCGCGCACAACATCGGGCTGGGCGATGCGGCGGTGGTGACGGTGCCGCGGGCGGTGGAGGACGGCGGGACGCCGCCGGGCTGAGGAAATTCTCCGAGTTCCGGGATCGGGGCAACGGTTCGGACGGCCCATGGACTCCTTTAGACATCTAGGAGGTGCCCATGGGGGACGGGAAGCAGACTCGGGACGAGGAGTTCCAGAGCTTCATGGTCGGCCGCTGGCCGCGGTTGATGCGTACGGCATTTCTTCTCACGGGGGAACAGCACGCCGCCGAGGACCTGGTCCAGTCGACCCTCGAACAGGTCTATACGGCCTGGCGCAGGGTCGGCGCGGCAGACGACCCGGAGGCGTATGTACGGCGCGTGATGATCAACGTCCACGCGCGAAAACACCGCAGAAGGCTCAGGGAGTTCCTGGCGCCGAAGGACGACTCCGGCCTGGTGCGCGAGGTGGCCGACACGGGCGACCGGATCGCCCAGGCGGACGACCGCAGCGCCCTGCTCAAGGCGCTCGCCCAACTGCCCGCGCGACAGCGCGAAGCGGTGGTCCTGCGCTACTGGGAGGACCTGACGGAGACCCAGGCGGCGGAGGCCATGGGCTGTTCCGTCGGCACGGTGAAGAGCAGCGCGGCCAAGGGGATCGCGAAGCTCCGCGCCATACCGGTACTGGCCGAGACGGTGACGCAGGAGAGGCGGAAGTGATGACCGGGGACCGGGAGCAGCAGAACATGACACAGACGGACATCGCCCACCTGCTCGCCGACGCGGCGGACGAGGTCGAGATCGGCATAGCCCCGGTCCAGGCGGTCATCCAGGCCGGCCGGCGGCGGCGCAGGGCACGGCGCTGGGCCGTGGCGGCGGCCACGGCCGCGGTGCTGGCGGGCTCCACGGGGGCGACGCTGGCGCTGGCCGGGCTGCCCGGCGGCGACCGGCAGACGGGCGTGGCCGCCGGACTGTCCACAGCGGAGGCGCGCCATGTGTACCGGCCGCAGCGCACCCCGTTGGGGACGGGGACGGACCGGGGCAGCGACTGGCGGGTGGAGCTGACCGTATGGGGAGCGCCGCGCGACCGGGCGGAGGCGGCCGGACAGCTGACGGCCATGCGGAAGTTCGGCCTCACCAAGACGGTGCTGCCGCCCGGCCCCGACGGCCTCGTCAACCGGACGTCGTACTACGCGAGCCTCTACCTCGGTGACGACCGCAAGCCCAGGGTGCTCGTCTTCGACAACGTCGAGAAGTGGGACCGCATGTCGGGCCGGGACGTCTCGTTCGGCGCGCTGCCGCTGGCGAAGGAGGGCGCCACGGTGTCCGACCGGCTCGCGGTGGGCCGGGTCGCCGGGACCGCACAGCAGGTGAAGTGCACATGGAAGAAGGACGAGAGCACCGTGGATCTGCCGGTGGCGGCCGCCGGGTCTCCGGACAGATGGTTCCTGTGCCTGGCCCCGGAAGGAGAGAGCGTCAAGGCGGCGGTGGTGATCCAGTAGCGGCCGCCGGTACGGCGGAGGACGCGGACACGGCGGGCGCCGCGCTCACGGTCTCACAGCCAGCCCTGCTGCCGGGCCTCGCGCACCGCCTCGGTCCGGTTGCGGGTGCCGGTCTTGCCGATCGCGGAGGAGAGGTAGTTGCGGACGGTGGACTCGGACAGGTGCAGCCGGGCGGCGACATCGGCGACGGTCGCCCCGTCCACGGACGCCTTCAACACCTCGCACTCACGAGGCGTCAGCGGACTGGGCCCGGCGCTGAGCGCGGCGGCGGCCAGTACGGGATCGACCACGGTCTCTCCGGCGAGCACCCGCCGGATCGCCGCGGCCAGCTCCTCCACCGGCCCGTCCTTGACGAGGAAACCGGCCGCGCCGGCCTCCATGGCCCGGCGCAGATAACCGGGCCGCCCGAAGGTGGTCAGGATGAGCACCCGGCACCCGGGCGCCCGCGTCCGCAGCTCGGCCGCCGCGTCCAGCCCGCTCATCCCGGGCAGCTCGATGTCCAGCAGGGCCACGTCCGCGCTCCGCGCGAGCACGGCGTCCACGATCCCGTCCCCCGAGCCCAGCTGGGCCACGACCTCGATGTCCTCCTCCATCCCGAGCAACAGGGCGAGCGCGCCGCGCATCATCCCCTGATCCTCGGCGAGCAACACCCGGACGGGGGCGGCCGAACGCTGCTTCCCGGGCGTGTCACTCATGGGGCCAGCGTACGGCGGGCGCGGACGGGGCTCGCGGCCCGCCTCGCCCCGGCCCCGGACGTCACCCCGTGAGCGTCAACTCGTCGGCGCCGACGGGGAGGACGGCCGTGACCGTGAAGCCGCCACGGGGCGAGGGACCGGCCGTCAGAGAACCACCCGCCGCCGCGAGACGCTCGGTCAGCCCCTTCAACCCGGTACCGCCGACGACCCTGCGCCGGGGAGCGCGCTCACCTGCGGTGACGCCCGCGTCCCCACCACGGGAGGCGCCCCCGCACTCACCCTTGGAGAAGCCCTTGCCCTCACTCCCGAACACGTAGGCGCCCTCACGGCCGGAGGCGCGCCCGCTCTCACCGCCGGAGGCACCCGCGTCTGGGACCCCGCCGCCGGAGGCGCCCGTGCCGTTGTCCGTCACTGTCAGCCGTACTCGCTCGGCGGCCGACTCCACGGTGATCTCGCAGCGGGTGGCGTCGCTGTGGCGGACGACGTTGGTGACCGCCTCGCGGACCACCCAGCCGAGCAGTGCCTCGGTCTCCGGGGCGAGCGGCGTGCCGGACTGGCGGACCACCGGCCGCACGCTCGCCGCGGACAGTGCCGACCGGGCCCGGGTCAGCTCGGTGGCCAGGCTGCCCTCGCGGTAACCGGTCACCGCCTCCCGGATCTCGGTGAGCGCCTGCCTGCCCACCGTCTCGATGTCCGCGATCTGCGTCAGCGCCGCGTCCAGGTCGCGGGAGGCCAGCCGGCGGGCCGCCTCCGACTTCACCACGACCACGGAAAGGGTGTGACCCAGCAGATCATGCAGATCACGGGAGAAACGCAGCCGCTCCTTCTCCACCGCGCGCCGGGCCAGTTCCTCGCGGGCGGCCCGCAGTTCCCGCACCGCCTCGGACAGACCGAGGATCGCGGCGGTCACCATGCTGGAGAGGAACGTGGCGTAGGCGATGCCGGTCGCCTCGTCCCAGCCGGCCCGCAGCCAGGAGAGCGCCCCCGCGTACAGCGTGAGCAGCAACCCGGCCCGGCCCACCCACGGCCCGCGCAGGGTGGCGCCGGTGGCCAGGCCCAGCAGCGGGAAGAACATCAGCCAGTTTCCGCCGTAGCCGAGGGCGAGTCCCGTGGTGACCAGGCCGAGCAGCCCCAGGGCCACCCGGTTGGACACCGACTCCCGCTTGGCCCGGTCGAAGGCACGGAAGGTGACATGGACGTAGAGGGAGTTGAAGGCCAGCAGGCCCAGGACGCCGATCCAGGGGTTCGGCGTGTCACCCTGGATCACATTGGAGAAGGCGCCCATGCCCAGCAGCAGCCAGGGCAGCAGGGAGAAACCGGTGGGCGCCGGGCCCGGATGGCCGACGCCGGTCTTCCCGCCCTCCCACCGGGCCCGTCGCGCGGTCCGGGAGCACTCGCGCCGCACCCGCCACCGCTCCATCGCGCCCTGCCGGACCGCCCCCCGGTCCCGTGGTCCGCGCCATCCCGTCATCTCCGTGTCCCCCCGGTCGAATGGTCCTCGCCGTACGGCGTCGGGACGCACAGCGTACGTAGCGAACGTAAGGAACCGGACGCCGCCTTCGGCAGGGACGGAGATACGGAAACGAGCAGTACAAATGTCACGGTCCCGCGCGCCCGGCTGACGAGGCGTCAGGAGCCTTCACGACGGCGGAGCGCTCGGCTATACAGAGGGCGCCGGACTGGAACGCGTTCTAGATCGGCTCGTGGCGGCCCCGGTGCGGCCGACGGTGCGGACGTCCGCGCCGGGGCCTTCCGCCACGACCGCTGCCGCCGTACGACCGTTGCCACCGCCACGACCGCCGCCACCGTGTCAGGAGCCCCATGCCCATCGACGCAGCGCAGGCCCTCGCGGCCGAACCCCGGACCGGCGAGATCACCTGGGACCACAAGGACGTACAGCTCTACCACCTCGGCATCGGCGCCGGACGTCCCGCCACCGACCCCGACGAACTGCGCTACACCCTGGAGTCCCGGCTGCACGTCCTGCCGAGCTTCGCCACCGTCGCGGGCAACGGCTCGCCCGGAGTGATCAGCGGGCTGTCCATGCCGGGGATCGACGTCGACCTGGCACGCGTCCTGCACGGCGGGCAGAGCATCGAGGTCCACCGCCCCATCCCGGTCCGGGGCACCGCCACCGCCACCGGCCGGATCGCCGCCGTCCACGACAAGGGCACGGCCGCCGTCCTGGTCATGCGCACCGAGGTCGCCGACGCCGACGGCCCGCTGTGGACCAGCGACGCCCGGATCTTCGTCCGCGGCGAGGGCGGCTGGGGCGGCGACCGCGGCTCCTCCGGCCGGCTCGACCCGCCCGCCGGCGAGCCCGACCGCACCGTCGAGCGCACCGTCCGCGAGGACCAGGCCCTGCTCTACCGCCTCAGCGGCGACTGGAACCCGCTGCACGCCGACCCCGACTTCGCCAAGCGCGCCGGGTTCGACCGGCCCATCCTGCACGGGCTGTGCACCTACGGCATGACGCTCAAGGCGGTCGTGGACACGCTGCTCGACGGGGACGTGACCCGCGTGCGCGGTTACCGCGCCCGGTTCGCCGGGGTCGTGTTCCCGGGCGAGACCCTGCGCGTCCGGATGTGGCGCGAAGAGGGGCGGGTACGGGTGGAGGCCGGCGCCGTGGACCGGGACGACGCGCCGGTGCTCGCCGACACGGTCGTGGAGCACTCCTGAGCGGTGGCACTTCCGCGAAGCCGTCGGAAGTCGTCGTTTCCGCACGGTCGGAAGTCGTCGTTTCCGCACGCTTGAGCAGCCAGTGAGGGGAGGTGCAGCATGCGCGCCGCCGTACTGCACGAGATCGGCCGGGAGAAGCTGGAGGTCCTCGACGACGTCGAGGCGGTCGGCTTCGGCCCCGGCAAGGTCAGGATCCGGGTGCGCGCCACCGGCCTGTGCCACTCGGACCTCCGCGATGAACGGGGTGCTGCCCCAGCCGGCGCTCGCCCCCGAACACGTCGCCTCGCTCGTCGGCTGTCTGGCCTCACCGGCCGCCGCCGGCCTCAACGGTCGGCTGTTCGTCGTCCACGACGGCATGGTGGCCGTACTGGACCGGCCCCGCGTACAGGCGAAGTACGACAGCGAGCAGGAGACGTTCACCTACGACGAGCTCGACGCGCTGCTCACCCCGCACTTCGCCGGGCGGCCGGCAGGGGAGACGTTCGCGGCGGCGGAGGTGCTGTCGCCCGAACGCGGATGACACCGGACCGGTGGACACGGGAGAAGGCGGCCACGCAAGAAGGGAAAAAAGGGGGCGCCCGGTCGGACGCCCCCTCCTCTTCACTGCTTCACTGCCGTCAGGCTGCTGCCGCCTCGGCCGTTTCCTGGACCGGCTTGCGGTGCCGGCCGTGCGGAGCGGTCTCCCTCTCCTGGGCCGCGACCGGGCCCCGGTGCCGGCCGTGGCCCGCGGTCTGGGAAGAGCCGGCAGACAGCTGTTCGGTCGTGCTGGTGTCGCTCATCGGACGTATTCACCCCGTCAACATGATCTTCGGTACAGCCGGGGAGTGTAACCGGCGCACCACGGGTCGAATCCAGGCGCACACGCCAACCGGCACTAGTTCGTTACAAGACGCCCCAGAGGGGCCTGTTGCAAGGGCACGGGCCGCGCCGGCACCGGCCCGGCGACGCGGGTCACCGAGGGCACGGGGGCCTGGGGCACCGGGGGCGCGGGGGTCCGGGTTTCCAGGGGGGCGGGAGGCCGGGACCTCGTCGGGGCGGCCGGCCGGGTGGGCGCCGGTACAGCGGTCCGGCCCGGTTCCGTCGCCCCCGCGTTCCCGTCCGCTTCCGTCGCCCCCGCCTTCCCGTTCGGTTCCTTCGCCCCCGCGCTCCCCCGTGCGGCCGTCAGGGTCGACACGCCGCATGGTGTCGACCGGGTCGCGTACGGCAGTCGTAGCACCCCCTCCGGGGTCCACACCCCGGTCCCGGCCAGCCAGCCCTCGGGTGCCGGAAGGTGACGGACCCGGCGTTCGGCGGGCCGCCAGACGCCCACCCAGGTGCCGAACGCGCCGTCGACGCGCAGGCCCACCGCGCAGTTCTCCGGCGTCAGCACCTGCCCGGGCTGGATCGCGAACGGCGTCACCACGCAGTCCGGCAGCCGCAGGCACTCCGGGAACCGCACCGGCAGGGTGCTGCCCAGTACGCCCCAGCCCAATCGTTCCTGCCCGGGGGAGGGCGCGTCGGAGGAGATCAGCAGCAGCCCGCTGTCGGGGTCGGCGAGCAGCAGCCGGTCGTCGCTGTCGTCCGCGATCTGCAGCAGCGGCGAGACCACGGCCCGCTCCAGGTCCACCACGACCGTCTTGGTGCGCCCGCCCAGCTCCCGGTCGAGCGCCAGCAGCCGCCCGGTGCCGTCCAGCCAGACCCCGCCCGAGCAGCGCCCCGGCACCTCGGCCAGCCGTTCCGGGCCGAACGCCCCGCCCGCGACCAGCCACACCGCGCTGGAGCGCGGCCCGCTGGCGAGGGCGTACGCCCGGGCGCCTCCCGGGGCGGGCGGCAGCAGCACGAGCCGGGTGCCGGGCTCGGGGCACTCCACCGCGCCCAGCGGCAGCTCGCCGGTGCCGGGCCCGGTCGGGTACAGCAGCGAGAACAGGTGCCGTGAAGCCGACGGCCGGTGGATCAGCACCCGGCCGTCGCCCATCGGCTGCACCCCGGTGCCGGGCTCCTCGGGCTGGTTGCCGGGCAGCGGCACCGCGTAGGGCTCCGGGCCGTCCAAGGTCCAGCGCTCCGGGAACCAGCAGTCACCGGCGGGCGCGAGCCGGGCCGCGTACGAGCCGTCCGCCGTGATCACGCACCCCGCCTCCGGCACGCCGTCGGCCCCGCTCGTGGACGGGGGTTCGATAGCACAGGCCGTCATCGTTCGGTCACCTCCGGCGACGACGCTAGTTTCGGCGTGCACCGGCGCGCGCGGGCGCCGAGGCCCGCTTCACACATACGGGTGGCGCAGAAGCGATTCACCCGGGGAAACCGGGACGGGTGTGCTGAGCCGGGTCAGACCGGACGCATGCGGTACACCCCCGCCGAACAGCCAGGTAGCCTTGGCCCGTGCCCCGTCTGTCTGAAGTCATCGCCGCGTTGGAGAACCTGTGGCCCGCCGAGCGGGCCGAGTCCTGGGACGCGGTCGGCACGGTGGTGGGCGACCCCGGCCAGGAGGTCACCCGGGTGCTGTTCGCCGTCGACCCCGTCCAGGAGATCGTCGACGAGGCGGTGCAGCTCGGCGCCGACCTGCTGGTCACCCACCACCCGCTCTATCTGCGGGGTACGACCACGGTCGCGGCCACCCACTTCAAGGGACGGGTCGTGCACACGCTGATCAAGAACGACATCGCGCTGCACGTCGCCCACACCAACGCCGACACCGCCGACCCGGGTGTCTCCGACGCCCTCGCCGGCGCCCTGGACCTCAGGGTCACAGGCCCCCTCGTGCCGGACCCCACCGACCCGCACGGGCGCCGGGGCCTCGGCCGGGTCTGCGAGCTGGACCACCCGCTCACCGTCCGCGAACTGGCCGCCCGCGCCGCCGAGCGGCTGCCCGCCACCGCGCAGGGCATCCGGGTGGCCGGCGACCCCGAGGCCGTCGTCCGCACGATCGCCGTCAGCGGCGGCTCCGGCGACAGCCTCTTCGACCAGGTCCGCGCGGCGGGCGTCGACGCCTTCCTGACCGCGGACCTGCGCCACCACCCGGCCTCCGAGGCGGTGGCCACGAGCCCCCTCGCGCTGCTCGACGCGGCGCACTGGGCCACCGAGTGGCCCTGGTGCGAGCTGGCCGCGAGCCAGCTCGACGAGATCTCCGACCGCAACGGCTGGGACCTGCGGGTTCACGTCTCCAAGACGGTCACCGACCCCTGGACCGCCCACGCGGCGTCCTCCACAACCCTCTAGCCCACGGGAGCCCCCAACTGAACGCCGCGCCCGCCGACCAGATCCGACTCCTCGACGTCCAGGCCCTCGACGTCCGCCTCCAGCAGCTCGCGCACAAGCGGAAGTCGCTGCCCGAGCACGCCGAGATCGACTCGCTGACGAAGGACCTCACGCAGCTGCGCGACCTGCTCGTGGCCGCGCAGACCGAGGAGAGCGACTGCGCCCGCGAGCAGACCAAGGCCGAGCAGGACGTCGACCAGGTGCGCCAGCGCGCCGCCCGCGACCAGCAGCGGCTGGACTCCGGCGCGGTCACCTCGCCGAAGGACCTGTCCAACCTCCAGCACGAGATCGCCTCCCTCGCCAAGCGGCAGGGCGACCTGGAGGACGTGGTCCTGGAGGTCATGGAGCGCCGCGAGGCCGCGCAGGAGCGGGTGAACGAGCTGACCGAGCGGGTCGCCTCCGTGCAGGCGAAGATCGACGACGCCACCGGGCGCCGGGACGCGGCGTTCGAGGAGATCGACGCCGAGGCCGCCTCGGTGACGAAGGAGCGCGAGGTCGTCGCCGCGTCCGTGCCCGAGGACCTGATGAAGCTGTACGACAAGCTGCGCTCCCAGCAGGGCGGCATCGGCGCGGCCAAGCTGTACGCCCGGACCTGCCAGGGCTGCCGGCAGGAGCTGGCCATCACCGAGCTGAACGAGATCCGCTCGGCGGCCCGGGACAAGGTGGTCCGCTGCGAGAACTGCGGGCGCATCCTGGTGCGCACGGCCGAGTCCGGAATCTGAGGAACCCGGGAGGGCGGGCGTGCGGGAGTTCATCGTCGAGGCCGACGGCGGGTCACGGGGCAACCCCGGGCCCGCGGGCTACGGGGCCGTGGTGCGCGACGGGGTGACGGAGGAGACGCTGGCCGAGGCGGCGGAGTACCTCGGCACCGCCACGAACAACGTCGCCGAGTACCGCGGCCTCCTGGCCGGCCTGCGCGCCGCGCACGCCCTCGACCCCGGTGCGCGGGTCCGCGTCCGCATGGACTCCAAGCTCGTCGTGGAGCAGATGTCGGGCCGCTGGAAGATCAAGCACCCCGACATGAAGCCCCTGGCCATGGAGGCACGCTCGGTCTTCCCGCCGGACCAGGTGACGTACGAGTGGATCCCGCGCGAGCGGAACAAGCAGGCGGACCGCCTGGCCAACGAGGCGATGGACGCGGGGGCGAGGGGCGAACAGTGGTCCCCGTCGCTCTCCCGCGCCGACCTGGCGACGAAGGCCGGGGCGGCGCCGGCCGCCGCCGGAGCTGGGGCTGACCGCACGGCCGGGGCGGCACCCGCCGACGAGCCGCCGTCCTCCGTGCCGACGGCCGGCCGCCCGGTCGAGACGACGTCCGCAGCGGCCGCGGGCAGTGGAACGGCCGGGGCGGCGTCCGCCGCGGCCGCGGGCAGCCACGCGGCTGAGACGGCGCCCGGAACCACCGCGGACAGCCGTAAGGCCGGAGCGGCACCGGAATCCGCCGTGATCACGGACAGCGGCACGGCCGAGACGGCGCCCGGATCCGCCGTGGCCGCAGGTGGTCGTACGGCCGGGGCGGCGCCGGAGTCCGCCGTCACCGAGGGCCGTCGGGCCGGTGGGGCGGAGGCCGTCCCGGCGGAGGCAGCGGCGGCCGCCGGTGGGCAGCGGCCGGTGACCGGAGGTCAGTCGCATACCTCGACGCCCGGCTGGAGCGCCGCGCCCGACCTCGGTGCCCCGGCCACCCTCGTGCTGCTGCGCCACGGCGAGACCCCGCTGACCCCCCAGAAACGCTTCTCCGGCAGCGGCGGCACCGACCCCGCCCTCTCCGCGGCCGGCCGCGAGCAGGCGCACCGCGTCGCCGACGCCCTGGCCAGGCGCGGCACCATCCAGGCGATCGTGGCCTCCCCCCTGGCCCGTACCCGCGAGACCGCCGGTATCGTCGCCGCCCGGCTGAACCTGGACGTCACGATCGAGGACGGCCTGCGCGAGACGGACTTCGGCGCCTGGGAGGGACTGACCTTCGGCGAGGTCCGCGAACGCCACCCGGACGACCTGAACGCCTGGCTCGCCGACCCGGAGGCCCACCCCACCGGCGGCGGCGAGAGCTTCGCCGAGACGGCCGTACGGCTGGCCGCCACCCGGGACAAGCTGGTCGCGGCGTACCAGGGCCGCACGGTCCTGCTGGTCACCCACGTCACCCCGATCAAGACGCTGATCCGCCTCGCCCTCGGCGCCCCGCCCGAGTCGCTGTTCCGGATGGAGCTGTCGGCGGCCTCGCTGTCGGTGGTGGCGTACTACGCGGACGGCAACGCCAGCGTCCGGCTCTTCAACGACACGTCCCACTTGCGCCCCTGAGCCCGGCCGCCGCCCGCGCCAGCTCCTCGATCCGGTCCCAGTCGCGGGCGGCCACCGCCTCGGCCGGGACCATCCAGCTGCCGCCGACGCAGCCGACGTTGGGCAGGGCCAGGTACTCCGGCGCGGTCGCCGGACCGATGCCGCCGGTCGGGCAGAACCGGGCCTGCGGCAACGGTCCGGCCAGCGACCGCAGATAGTCCGTACCGCCCGCCGCCTGCGCCGGGAAGAACTTCATCTCCCGCACCCCCCGCTCCAGCAGCGCGACCACCTCCGAGGCGGTCGACACCCCGGGCAGGTACGGCACCCCGGACGCGCGCATCGCCGTCAGCAGCGCCTCCGTCCAGCCGGGGCTGACCAGGAACCGCGCCCCGGCCGCCGTCACCGCGCCCACCTGCTCCGGGGTCACCACCGTGCCCGCGCCGACCACGGCCTCGGGCACCTCGGCGGCGATGGCGCGGATCGCCTCCAGTGCCGCCGGGGTCCGCAGGGTCACCTCGATCGCGGGCAGCCCGCCGGCCACCAGCGCCCGGGCCAGCGGTACGGCGTCGGCGGCGTCGGCGAGCACCACCACGGGCAGGACGGGCGCGAGGTCCAGGACGGAGGGGTCGGCGGAGCGGGGCAGCGGCGAGGTCATGCCCTCATCGTGCCCAGCTACTGCACCACCCGCAATGAGCGTTGCGTATGCTGCAACGAGTGCGATGAATGCTCAGTGGACCTCGTCCACCAGCACGTCCAGGGCCCACGCCTTGCCCGCCTTGCCGGGTGCCTCCGCCTCCACGGCGTAGCCCAGCTCCCGCAGCGCCTCCACCAGCTCGGCCGGGTTCTCCGGGGCGGCCCCGGACGTCAGCAGGGCGCGCACGATCCGGCCCTTCGTCGCCTTGTTGAAGTGGCTGACGACCTTCCGGGTGGGCGCGTGCAGCACCCGTACCGTCGCCGTGCGCCCGGCCACCTCGCCCTTCGGCTTCCAGGCGGTGGCGTAGGCCGAGGAGCGCAGGTCAAGCACCAGGCCCTCGCCGGCCGCCGCCGGCAGCACCTCGGCCATCGGCGCCCGCCAGTGCCCGGCCAGCGCGCCGAGGCCCGGCAGCTTCACGCCCATCGAGCAGCGGTAGGAGGGGATCCGGTCCGTCACCCGCACCGCGCCCCACAGTCCGGAGAACACCAGCAGCGAGCCGGCGGCGCGCCGCCGGGCGTCCGCGTCCAGCGTGGCCAGGCCGAGGGCGTCGTAGAGGACACCGGTGTAGATCTCCCCGGCGGGGCGGGCGCCGGCCGTGCGCAGCCCGGCGTTCTTCGCGACCTCGCCGCGCAGGCCCTCGCTGAGCCCCAGCACCTCGCGGGCCTTCTCCGGGTCGCCGGAGCACAGCTCGACCAGCTCGGCGAGCACGGCCTCCCGCGCGGCGGTCAGCCCCGGCAGGGACAGCGAGCCCAGCTCCAGCGGGGCGCCGTCACCCGAGTTCGCCTTGCCTTCGGAGGGCGGCAGCAGGACCAGCAACACGTACTCCTTACGTAGACCTCCGCGCCAGGGTACGGCGGTCCCGCGTACGGCCTCGACCGCGGGGTTCAGCGCGCGGTGAGGGCCTGGACCAGGGCACCCGGGTCGTCGGCGTACAGCCGGATCACGCGCACCGGTCTGCGCCGGCCCAGCAGGGACGTGTGCACGACGGGCTCGGCGAGCTCGAGGGTCACCGTGGTCTGCGAGCCGACGATCAGGTCCAGGGCGTCCGGTTCCGGCTTGTGCGTGGTCCGGGTCTCGCGGCGTACGGCGGCGATCGAGGCCAGCGGGATCCGCAGGTCGGCATGGGCGCCGTGGCGCACCCGCAGCGCGTCGCCGGTCAGCACGTGCGGGCGGACCACGCCGGCCGCGTGCAGGCCGATCACGAACAGCACGGTGTAGACGTCCACGGCCAGCAGCACGTCGTGCGCGAGCGGCATGTCCCGCAGCATGAAGGACACCCCGACCGTCTCCACGACGCAGACGAAGGCCAGCCCCAGCAGCGTCGAGCCCTGCCCGCGCGCGTACCCGAACGCCCGCCCGCCGGCGGTGCCCTGGGTACGCCGGGCCAGCCACAGCGCCAGGCTGACGAAGAGCCGCATCTCGTGCCGGGCCATCCGGTACACCGTCGTCATCGCTCCACCCCCAGGACGATCTCCAGCATACGGCGCACCGCCTCCGCCTGGGCGGGCGCGAGGTCGGCGTACACCGCCCCCAACACCGCGTTGTCCAGGTCGGGTTGGCCTTCCACCGGCAATCCGTCCGGTACGCACGCGGCGAGCGTGCGCGCCGTCCGCTCCACGCGCGGATCGCCCGGGTCCGCGTCGGCCAGCGCGTCGAGCAGCGCGTACGCCTCGCGGGCGCGGGCCACCGTGTCCGGGTCGTCCAGGACGCCGCGCAACGCGGCCGACAGCCGCCCCCGGTCCTCCGGCGACGCCCCCGTGTCGACCAGGGCCAGGATCTCCCGGTCCTTGACGGCCATGGGTGAGCCGTCGGCCGGCAACGCCTCCAGTACGGCGGCCAGTTCGGGCGAGACGGGACCCTCGGCGGGCGGCTCACCGGCGTCCAGCAGCGCCCGCAGCCGCCGCCGGCGCTCCCGGATCGCCGCCTCCTGCCGGGCCAGGTCCTCGTCGAGTTCGGTCAGCACCTCGGCGAGGTCCTTGCCCGCGTCGTCGGCGAGGACGTCCCGCACCTCGGTCAGCCCCAGCCCCAGCTCGGTCAGCCGCCGGATCCGGGCGAGGACGACGGCGTGCCGCAGCGCGTAGTGCCGGTAGCCGTTGGCGCGCCGCGCCGGCTCGGGCAGCAGGCCCAGGTGGTGGTAGTGCCGCACGGTGCGCGTCGTGACGCCGACGGCGGCGGCGAGTTCTCCGATCCGCATGGGACCCAGTACAGACGTTGACGTCACGGCGGGGTCAAGGGGTGGGCGCAGGGGCCGGGTTGGCGGTCGAGGGACTTGGTCGGTCCGGTGGTGTCGGCGCCGGCTGTGCGGTGGCCTGGTGCGAGCCGACCAGCGTTCCAGGGCATCGGTCGGGGGACGTTCGACGTGGGTCAAGCGGTGACCCGGGGCGTGCCGAACCGGCGGTCCAGGGTCTCGGCCGGTGGGGGGCGTCGACGTTGGTCAGGCGGCGACCCGCGGTGTGCCGAGCCAGCGTTCCAGGGCGGCGGGCAGTCCCTCGCCGCCCGCCGTGTCGGAGGCCCACGCCACGAACCCGTCCGGCCGCACGAACAGCCCCCGCAGCCCGGGCCGGTCCGGGCAGGCGGCCGTGACCACGTCCAGCCGGTCGCCGTAGCCCCCGGCCCGGACCCGCAGCCCGGCGTCGCCGGCCGGGTCCAGCAGCAGGGCGCGGCCGGTGTGCAGCCGCTCGCCGAGCCGGGTGCCGTCGGCAAGCCGCAGGTCGGGCGCGCAGACGCCGGTCAGCGGGTGGTCGCCGGGCAGGTCGTAGCGTTGCCGCACGCCGGAGATCCGCGTGGCCAGGTAGGTCGTGCCGGCGGTGGTCAGCGCCAGGTCGGTGACCACCCGGCGCAGGGCGCGGGAGTGCCGGTCGGGGCGCATCAGCGCGACCTGTGCCCGGGTCCAGTCCAGCACTCGGGCGCCGACCGGGTGCCGTTCGGCGGTGTAGGTGTCCAGCAGCGACTCGGGGGCCCGGCCGCGTGCGACGGCGGCCAGTTTCCAGCCCAGGTTCAGCGCGTCCCCGATGCCGAGGTTGAGACCCTGCCCGCCGAACGGCGCGTGCACATGGGCCGCGTCACCGGCGAGCAGCACCCGGCCCCTGCGGTAGTCGGTCGCCTGGCGGGCGTTGTCGGTGAACCGGGTCGCCGTGAGCACCTCGGTGACGGTCACCTCGGGCACGCCCGAGACCCGGCGCAGGCTCGCCGTCAGCTCCTCGGCGGTGACCGGCGCGGACCGGTCGGCCGGCGGACCGTCGAACTCCACGGTGAGCACGCGCCCAGGGAACGGCCCGTGGACGTACGTCCCCGTGCCGGTGGTCTGCCAGCCGGTGCCCAGCCGCTCGGCCCCGGCCAGTCGTACGAGCGCCTGGTAGCCGGTGATCTCCGGTGCCGTGCCCGGGAAGTCGAACCCGGCCAGCTTGCGGACCGTACTGCGCCCCCCGTCACACCCGACCAGCCGGCCGGCCCGCAGACTCCGCGGGCCGCCGCCCGCGCTGTCGGTGTGGAAGCGCACGGTCACCCCGTCGGCCTCGGCGTCGAAGCCGGTCAGTTCGACGCCCCGGCGCACCTCGACGCCCAGCCGCCCGGCCCACCGGCCGAGGATCCGCTCCAGCTCGGCCTGGGGCAGGACGAGACCGGCGTCGGCGGCGGGGCCCGCGTCCGCCCAGGCGGGATCGGAGCCGTCGAAGAGGTCCGGGTCGAGCATGATCCCGGCGAAGTGCCCGGCGAACTTGGGCGGGAGTCCGGAGGGCCCACCGGGGGCGTGACCGCTGGTCTGGCCGGGAGCGTTCCCGTCGAAGGCGCGCAGCCGGGCCCGGGACGCCTCCCAGGCCGCCGCCAGCTCGGGCAGCAGGCCCCGCCGGTACAGGGCGATCGCGGTCGCGATGTTGACGGAGCCCGCCTTGATCGTCTCGTCCACCTCGGTCCGCCGCTCCAGGACCAGCACCCGTGCCCCGCCCAGCCGCAGCTCACAGGCGAGGAAGAGCCCCACGGGGCCGGCACCGGCCACCACCACGTCGTAGTCGTACTCGGTTGTCGTCATGGCCTCAACTGTAGTCACTAAAACTTTCGAGTGACTACAGATATCTGGGATACAGTTCCCCCATGGATTCCAGACCTGATCCGGAGCTCTCCCTGCGGGAGCGGAAGAAGCGCGAGACCCGGCAGCGGATCTCGGACATCGCGACGGACCTGATCGGGAAGCGTGGCTTCGACGCGGTGACGGTCGCCGAGATCGCCCGCGCGGCAGGCGTCTCCCCGATGACGGTCTTCAACTACTTCCCGCGCAAGGAAGACCTCTTCCTGGACCGCATCCCGGAGGCAGCCGACCTCTTCGCGTCGGCGATACGAGACCGCGCCCCCGATGAACCCCCGCTCGCCGCCCTGCGTCGCCTCGCGCTGCGGCTCCTCGAAGAGCGGCATCCGCTGGGCGGGGTCGGGGACACCTTCGCCGACTTCTGGCGGACAGTCGCTGCCTCGTCCGCGCTGCGCGCGCGGGCCCGGGAGGGCGTGGAGGAGATCGAGGCGGCGCTGGCCGCCGCGTTCGGCGAGGCGGGCGTGGCGGACCCGGAGTTGTCGGCCGCGCTGACCATGGCCGCGTACCGGACGGTGTTCGTCGCCTCAGTGCGCCGGCTGCTTGCGGGAGACCTGGTGACGGAGGTCGCCCGGGATCATCGGCGCCGGCTGGAGGCGGCGTTCGACGCCCTGGAGAGAGCGGGTCTTGACGGCTAACAACGTTAGCCGTACGGTCATGGCTAACGACGTTAGCCATGACCGGCGCGCCGAGACGACGACCTGGGGGCAGCCATGACCACGACAGTCGATACGACGACGGCGACCGTCACCCGCCGCATCGGGAGTCCGGCCCTACGACGCGGGGCGTGGCTGGCGTTCGCGCTGTTCTGGTCGGCCTTCGCGGTGGTGGAATGCGTGCGCCACGGCTGGCCGGCCACGCTCCTCGCCCTGGCCTTCCTCGTGCTGCCCGACCTGACCTTCCTGGTCGCGCTCGACGAGGCACCCCGCATGGCGAAGGGACAGCTGCCGCCCCGCGCGGTGCCGTACTACAACGCGCTGCACCGCGCCCTGGTCCCGTTCACGCTCGCCGTCGCCTACGCGGCGCTCCCGCTGGACTGGCCGCCCGCCTTCGCCGCGCTGTGCGGCTGGCTCGCCCACATCTCGTACGATCGCGCCCTCGGCTACGGACTGCGCACCAAGGAGGGCTACCAGCGTGGCTGACCGGCTCACCCCCCGGGCACGGGAGATCGTGACGGCGGCCCGGGACCTCCTGGAGGAGTCCGGACCCGCCCAGCTGACCATGCGCACCCTCGCCGACCGCCTCGGCATCAAGGCCCCGTCCCTCTACAAGCACTTCCCCGACAAGCACGCCGTAGAGGTCGAACTGGTGGCGCAGATGCTGACGGAGACGGCGGAGGCGCTGGAGGCCGCCGAGGCCCGCGCCCCCGGCTCGCTGGAGGCGCTGGCCGGGGCGTACCGGAGCTACGTCCTCGCCCACCCCCACCTGTACTGCCTGGGCACCGAGCGGCCCCTGCCCCGCGCCGAACTGCCCGCCGGCCTGGAGGACCGGGCCGCCCTGCCCCTGCTGCGCGCCTGCGCCGGCGACCTGGACCTGGCCCGCGCCTTCTGGGCCTTCGCCCACGGCATGGTCACCCTGGAGATCCACGGCCGCTTCCCGGCCGACGCGGACCTGGAGGCGGCGTGGAAGCGGGGGCTCGGGGCGCTGGGCACGTAGGGGAGCGGGCGCGGTCCGTGCCGGGGCGGCCGCCCGGTACCATGGTCCTCACGGCAGACGAGCCGGGCGGACGGCCGCGTGGGGTCCCCCTAGGGGGCTTCCCGAGGAACGTCCGGGCTCCACAGGGCAGGGTGGTGGCTAACGGCCACCCGGGGTGACCCGCGGGACAGTGCCACAGAAAGCAAACCGCCAGGGACTCCGGTTCCTGGTAAGGGTGAAACGGTGGTGTAAGAGACCACCAGTGCCCAGGGTGACCTGGGCAGCTAGGTAAACCCCACCCGGAGCAAGGTCAAGAGGGAGCGCCTCCGGTGCTCCTGCGCGGACGACCGAGGGCTGCCCGCCCGAGTCCGCGGGTAGACCGCACGAGGCCGGCGGCAACGCCGGCCCTAGATGGATGGCCGTCGCCCCGGCCGCCGCGAGGCAACCGGGGAACAGAACCCGGCGTATGTCCCGACTCGTCTGCCCCTCAGGGCTCCCGACCAGCGGAAACACAGGTCAGGAGCCCTTTTGTCGGCGGTCAGTCCGTCTTGAAGGGATCCACGGCCAGAACCTCATGGATGTCGAGGAACCGGCACTCGCCGGTCTCGCTGTGGACCGAAATGCAGTTGGGTCCGTAGTTGAAGTACTTCTCGTCCCGGGTTTCGATGTACTTCACGGACTGGAAGCCGAAATAGAAAAATTCTCCCTTTTTCGTTGCGAATTCTCCGTTTCCGAAAAGTGCGACCTGATCGCTCCACTCGCCGAACTTCTGGCACAGAGCCTCCGCCGCCAGTCGCTCCGCCTGTTCCATCGTGTACATCAGTTGCTCCTCATCAGCTTGAATGTCTTGTAAAGCATGGGATCGACGAAACCTGTCTGCACATCGGAGAAAAGCACACGGCCCTGGTGGTTCACGATGTTGAACACATGGCCTGCCGTGCCTGCTTCGGGTCGCGCGGCCACCAGACCTCGAGCCCCGTGGTCGGGATTCCGTATGTGATCGACCATGTTCCAGATCCGGTTTCCGTGAACTTTCGCCCGTACACGCTCTCCAGTCGATCGAGGGATTGGAGCGGAATGTTACCGGGGACGGGTTTGATGCCCTCACCGGCGAGGTACCGGTCGAAGGCCTCGGCCACATAGGTGCAGTTGCTCATCCCTCCTTCCGGGTTGAAATGCGGTGCCAAGTGGGAAAGATCGGGTGTCTCGTACGGCTTGGGCGGGATCGGTGACTTCTGGGGAGCGAGGCCCGGGGGTCGCAGGAGGCGGAAGGGCGGTCCACGTAACCGACAGGGTTGGCCGCCGGAGCCAGGCCGAGGGGGTCCAAACTGATGTAGTGGCCGATCTCGGGGTCGTAGTACCTGAGGTAGTTGTAGTGGAGGCCCAGTTGGTGACCCGGGCGCGCCAGGCGATGTCGCCGGACTCGTCGATCAGCTCGCACGGAGCGCCCGAGAGATCGGACACGATCGCGAAGAAGCGGGCGTCCACCTCTTCCTGCGAGGCCTTGGCCAGGGTCCGGCGCTCGCTCTGCGCGACCGCTTCGGCCCCGTTGAGGTGCCACGTCAGGGTCACCGAGTCGACCGAGTCCGCCCAGCTGGTCGTCTGCTCGCACATCGAGGTGCCGTCCCAGGCGAAGTCCACCTGTTCCAGTACGTCGACCCCGTTCCCGGCGAGGCGCTGCTTGCCGATGCGCCGGCCCAGCGGGTCGTACAGGTACCGCCACACCGTGCCGTCCGGAGTGACGACCCGGGTGAGCCGGTCCTCCGCGTCCCAGCTGTACTGCCAGGTGTCCGGCTTGCGGGAGAGCCGGGTCTTTTGGCGCAGCACCACGCGTCCCGCGGCGTCGTGCTCGTAGCGGATCCGGCCGGCGCGGACCAGGTCGGCGCCCTGGTAGCCGCGTTCGCCGCACCCGTCGTGGCCGAATTGCCGCGCGGGCCAGTCGGCGGCGGTCTGGTTGCCGAGCCGGTCGTACGCGTAGGACTCCGCCCACTTGTCCCCGGTGACCGGGTAAGCGTTCGATCCCCTCCTCGTCGAACCCCTTCAGCGGCGGTGCGCTGGTGAGCCCACATGCTCGTGGGCCGGTGCCGTCGGCAGCTCAGCGAGCAAAACGTCCCTTCGGTGTCTGCTGCGGCGGACGTGCCGGTTCGTCATGCATCGAGCCGCGGCTACCGTCTTCGGAACAGTGCGGAGCAGGCAGCCGGATCAACGCCTGGGAGCGAACTCGCCACGCGGCTGTTTCCACGGTGGCAGGATGGTGATCTGGTCCGACTACCAGGGAGTAGTTTCGCGTGCACGCTCAGGAAACGACTTTCAGCGAACTCGTCCAAGGCGAGAAGCAGTTCCAGGTACCGCTCTATCAACGCACGTACAGTTGGCAGCGGGACGAGCTGCAGCGGCTTTGGGATGACGTGCTGGAGCTGGCCGAGGAGCGCTTGGAGGGCCAGGCTCCCGCGGCGCACTTCCTAGGCTCCGTAGTGCTGGCACCTGGCCGGATCAGCGCGGGAGGCATTCAACGATGGCTTGTTGTCGACGGTCAACAGCGACTCACCACCCTCATGCTCGCCTTCACTGCCCTGCGTGACCGCCATCGGGAACGGGGCGCGGAGCGGAAGGCTGAGCGCATTCATGACTTGGTGCTCGTCAACAAGTACCGAAATGGCGACGACCACTACCGTCTTCTGCCAACGCAGGCGGACCGCGACGCTTTCACCGCCTGCGTCGAGAGTTCACCCAGGGCCGGGGGTCCCGGCAATGTGGGGGCCGCCTACCGGTTCTTCCTGGGCGCCCTCACCGAGGGTGAGGAGAGCGGTGGCGAGGCGTGGACGGACGCGGTGGAGACCGTACTCAGTGGTCTCCTGTCGATCGTGGAGATCACTGCAGCGGAGGGCGACAACGTCTATCGGATCTTCGAGTCGATCAACAATACCGGTGTCGGACTCAGTCAGAGCGACCTGCTGCGCAACTACCTCTTCATGTGTTTGCCGACCCGTGGCGAGGCCGTCTACCGCAGTCTCTGGCTGCCGATGCAAGAACGGCTGGGTCCCGCCAACCTGGAACTGCTTGTCTGGCTCGACCTGGTGGTGGCTGGCAACAGTCGTGCCAAGCAGAGCGAGATCTACCGGGACCAGAAGAAACGCCTGGCGCCCGTGAGCTCCGACGAGGCGGCTCTGGAGGCCGAGATCGTCTCCCTGGCCCGCAGGGCGGAACGCCTGATGAGGATTCTGGAACCCGAGCGGGAGCCTGACCCGGAACTCCGCGAAGTGCTGGAAAGGCTCTCCCGTTGGGGTGGCCAAACCCACTATCCGCTGGCGCTCCACTTGCTCGACCGGGTGGACGACGGGCAGGCCACACCCCACCAGGCTGCCCAGGCGCTGACTTATGCCGAGAGCTACATGGTGAGGCGTCTCTTCACCGGATACTCCACCACGGGTAGCAACCGGGTGTTCATGGAGATGCCCAAGGAGATCGAGAAGGACGACGACCCGGCCGAGGCGGTACGCCGCTTCCTGACCAAAAACAAGACAGGCGCTCGCGTCTGGCCCGACGATGACGCCGTCCGCGAGGCGATTCTCAGTCGCCCCTTCTACAAGGCGGGTCGCAGTAATCAGCGGTTGCAGGTGTTGCGGAGGCTGGAGGAAAGCTACGGATCAAGCGAACCGGTCGACTTCGCCAAGGCACGGCTGACCGTCGAGCACGTGCTGCCGCAGAACCCCGCTCATCAGTGGCTGGACCTACTCGCAGAGGATACCGAGGACGGTCAGAGCCCGGAGGAACTTCACGCCGCCCTGGTCCACACACTGGGCAACCTGACCCTCTCCGCGGACAACGCGAAGTTGTCGAATCACCCCTTCCGTCGCAAGCAAGAGATCCTGGACTTCAGCGCCCTGCGCATGAACCAGGAGATCGCCGGGCGAGAGCGGTGGGGGAAGACGGAGATCCTTGACCGCGCCGCCGACCTCGCCGCCCGGGCCGTCCGGCTGTGGCCCGGCCCCGAAGCGGGCACTGCCCCTGTGGACGACGAGTGGTCCGGCTGGAAGGAGTTGCGGGCCGCGCTCCTCGCCATGCCGGCCGGGACGTGGACGACGTACGGCGACGTCGCGGCGCTCATCGGCACCCACGCGGTCCCGGTCGGCCAGCACTTGGCGACCAGGGCGGGCGTGCATGGCGCTTACCGGGTGCTGACGGCGGCCGGCCGCGTGTCGGATGGCTTCCGTTGGCCGGAGGGCCAGGAGTCGGGCGACGCACGGACCCGCTTGGAGGCGGAGGGTGTCCCCTTCGACGCAGCAGGCCGGGCCCACCGATCCCACCGGCTGACCACCGCCGACCTGGCAGCCCTACTGGGCAAGGACGTCCCCGAGGATGCCCAACCGTCATTGCAGGCCGACGACGAGCACCATTCGGCGGCCGGCCGGTTCGAAAGGCAACTGCGGGAGAACCAGACCAAGGAGACCGTCGACGGCGTCCTGACCACCATGCGTTTCTGGGAGCGACAGGGAGGTCATTTCGCCTATGGTCGGGCGAGCGAGACCAGTTGCTTCCCCACAGCACGCTTTGGCAACGCCTCCGACTCCCGAGTGCTGTGGCCACTGGCGCTCTACCCGATTTCCGGCACGGTCGAGGTCGCCTTTCAGTACCTCAAGCGGCGACCCCCGTTCGACGACGAACCGCTGCGGCGCGAGCTGATGACTCGGCTGAACGGGATCCACGGTATCGACTTGGCCGAGGTCAAACTGGATCTGCGCCCGTCCTTTCCGTTGCAGGCCTTCGCCGAGCACAGTGAGGAAATCTGCGCAGTGCTGGAGTGGTTCGCGCACACAGCCGCCCTCGCGGAGGCCCGTCGCATGGTGGACGAGAACCCCGACACTTTCTGACAACGCTGAGTGAATGCATGGCATTGGGACTTCTGACCCCCACACGCGCAAGCAGGGTCCCGCACGCCGCGCGTGCGGGACGGGGCACTACCGGCGCGGCGCGGTGACCGGTGCCAGGAACGGGCTCGGTGCGCCGTGCCAGGACACCCGCAGTGCCTCCCGAGCCCTGGTACACGCCACGAACAGCAGACTCAGTTCGCTGTTCAGGTCCTCCTGGTGCTGCTGGGCGTCGACAGTCACCGCGGTGACAGCCGATTTCATCGGCACGGTGCCGTCATTGATACCTGCCACGGCGACGCAGCGGAACTCCAGCCCCTTCATCCGGTGCATGGTTTCGATGCGCACGCCGGCACCGCCGCGACCGGCGGTGCCGAGTATGCATGCCGCAATTCCGGCCTGCTCCAGGGCGTGCGCGATGTCCCGCCCCAGCTGGATGAAGCGCACCGCCACCCCGATGTCCTCCGCATCCACTCCCGCGCCGATCCAGTCCCGCACCCGGGCGACCAAGGCCTCGATCTCCTCGGGCTTGGTGGCATACCCGGCCGTTTCCGGCCGCTCACCGTGCATCGTGGATCGGTACCCGGCCAGTGTCTCGTTGCCGCCGTCCATGTCATCGGGTTCCTCTCCGGTCAGCAGAGAGGAGGACCAGGCCAGGATCTCCTGTGTGGTGCGGTAGTTGATCCGCAGCCGGTGCGAGCGCCCGACGACCGGGATGCCGAGCGAGCGCAGCGAGACCCGGTTCCCGTAAATCCGCTGGTAGGTGTCCCCGGCGAGGAAGAGATCGTCTTGGCCGGGGGCTACCAGTGTCCGCAGGAACCGCCACTGTACGGGGTGCAGGTCCTGCGCCTCGTCTATCACGACGTGGCGATACGGTCTCTCTCGCCGCTCGTCCAGAATACGTGCCGCCTCCGCGCACACCTGCAGGAAAGTCCACTCTCCCGCATGACGCAGCTGTTCCTCGAAGGCGGAGACGGCACGCCATACCTGAAGCCGTTTCAGCGGCGGGAGCGCCGTACCACGACCGGTGCGCGGGGCCTTCAGGTACTCCTCCGGTTCCGTCAGAGCCTGCGCCAGGATGACATGACGCCACTCCTGATCGAGGAAGACGTCGGTGAAGTCGATCCCCAGCCGTCGCGCGATGCGGGCCCAGCGGGCGGTGATGTCCTTTTGGTCGACGACCAGCTTCAGCGGGGTGCCGCCACGCTCCGCTCGTACGATCTCGTTGGCCAGGGCGTCGACGTTGACCACACGTATCCTCGCCCGGACGTCCACCTCCTCGACCAGGAGGGCCAGGCAGCGTTCCAGCTCCGCTGCAAGGTCCTTGGTGTACGTGGTGAGCAGGACACACCCGTCGGGGGCATCGGCGGGCAGCCGCCGTGCCAGGTGGTATGCCCGGTGCAGGGCGACGACGGTCTTCCCGGTGCCGGGTCCGCCGGTGACCCTGGCCGGCCCGGTATAGCCCTCGTGGTATGCCACGCGGTACTGGCTCGGGTGCAGGAAGACCCGCCAGGCGTCGAACGGGCGCTCCAGGATGGCCTGCAGTTCCACCGGGCCGGACACGAGAGCGACCCGGCCGCGGGAACGGGCCATCGCAGCTCTCAACTCGTCGGTCTCTTCGGCCGCGGGAGTCCGCACTGCGGTCCGGGCATACGCCTGCACCAACTCCCGGTCGATCGCTTCCGGTGTCATGCCGGTCGCGAGCCCCAGCAGCACGTCGTACTGATGCTCCGGGAGTACCTTGTGCAAGGCCTCCAGATGATCCTCGTCCGGGATCAGCCGGATGATCGGCAGGATCTCCTCGTCCACACCGAGACTGCGCAGCATCTTGTCCGGATACTCGGAGGCGGGGAACAGACAGGGCGACTCCTGGGTGGCCAGCGCCCGCAACCCGGCCGTGGCCCGTTCCAGAGCCACGTCGTTGCGTATCTCGATGCCCTGCGTCGCCTCGTTCACCGACGCCCGGTGCTTGGCGGCCCAGTGGTTGGCCTTGTCGTGGGGGAGGACCTTCAACAGCAGATAACTGCTGCCGGTCTCAGCCTTGAGGACGACGCCTCGCCAGAAGTCGGTGATGCGGATGGTCCGCAGGCGCGGATCCCTCTGATGCGTCAGCTTCTCCAGGTGCAGCCCTGCGTGGGTGGCTGTCGCGAACTTCTCGAACACCTCGAAGACACGCTTCTGGACAGGCTTCTCCAGCGCCGCGAACTCCAGCAGGAAGTCCCGGTGCATCCCCAACGTAGCCATCAGCGCCCCCTCCGGCCATCCCTCAAGAACACCATCACCTTACTGACCGGCTGCGGCGCGGAACGCAGGTCCGTACACGCGCGGGCACGTACGGAGTGATGCGTCGCTCGCTCGGCGCGGTGCGCGTCACTCAATGATGTAAGCAGCCGAATCCTCGAAGGGAGCGGCCCGATACGGCTCGAAGTCATGGGTGCTGTCGCGCCAGTAGACCCGGCCGCGTCCGCTCTGACGCGAACACTGCGGTCAGCTCTCTAAGGGGTGCGGGGCCCCTGCCATCGCGTCAGAACCCCTCGTCGCTGCAACTCCCGTATGTGATCTGCCATCCGGCCCGGCATGGGGCCGCCCTTCAACAGCACGCCCGCCTCGATGTTGCGCTCGGCGCCCGACGCTGTGAGGTTGGCGCTGGTGAGGAAGAGGATCCGGTCGTCGGCCACCGCCAACTTCGCATGCAACCGACCGCCGGGAGCGGCGCGTCGGGAATTCGGCCAGTGCCAGAGTCGCAGCCCGGGTATGCCGGAGAATGCAGCGGCCGGCTCACCTCCGGAGAGAAGTCCGCCCGCGCCTTCCAGCGTCTCGACGACGATGTCGACCGTGACGCCGCGGGTTACGGCCTCGGAGAGCGCCGCGGTCAGCGGTGCATACGAGCGGGCCGAGTAGGTGACGGCGACGATCCGGTGTTCCGCGGCGCCGACCACCTCTGTGAGTACCTGGGCGGTGGCGCGGACCGGCGTCCCCGGCGTGGAGGGGCCGCTCCACACGGCTCGGACCTCGGTGTCCTCGCGTCGCCGGGTCCAGGCCGCGGCGTACCCACGCAGATACGCCGCGGCCTCAGCCGGAGGCACGCCGTCCTCTGTGATCGAGACCAGCAGGGAGGAGATGGCCTCCAGAGCGGCCGGTGTCTGGAACTTGCCGAGGATGTACGCGGGGGAACGCCCCTGGGCGAGGAGCGTGGCCAGGGTCTTCGTCCGTGTGGGTCCGAGCGAGGCGGCGGCCGTGGCGGTCGCCGCCTCGAAGTGCTTGCGACTCACGCGCTCGTCCGCTCACCTAAAATCCGGTATGAGGGCCAGCGGTTCCGTGTCACCCGGCAACGGGGTGATGAACCGCCGATCCAGGAAACGGTTACCGCGCTCACATGTGGTCTCGGACACGAACAGGCAGGAGTGGCAGGCTGCGCCGTGCAGGAAGTCCTCCGGCGCCTGGGGAAGCCGCTCGCCGCACAGCGGGTCTGAGGAGCACCGCCCCGCTTTGTGCAGTGCCGTGCGCACGATTCTCGTCAGCCGGCTCTCCCCGGTGCTCGGGTCCTGATCGGCGAGGGACACCAGGCCGCCGAGCGTGCCTTCAGCATCCGGGACCGCCGTGTAGATGAGGATGCCGGTCCGCCGCTCCTCGGCGTCGCCGCTGTAGATCCGCTCGGCCAAGCTCGCCGAGTTGTAACCGCACTCCATTGCGATGGTTCGGATGAGGAGATGGGAGAGTGTGTGCAGCGCAATGTAGCGGCTGCCCGGCCAGCCATGCATCGGGTCGGAACCGTCCTGGATGCGTTCGGACCTACGGTGTTCACGGAACCGACGGAACGCCGCCGCGTGGGCGGCGAGCGCCTCGCTCGACGCCACGCGCTGCTCCCAGTGCTCGATCAACTGATCGTCCACCTGCAGGAACAGCCCCTCGCCGCGAACCTCACTGGCCGGCACCCAGCCGCGTTCGCGCCGTCCCAGTTCGACCCGGGTAACCAGGCCCGGGTCTTCCGGGTCGGGCGCGTCGAGCCGGGTGAACCCGATTAGCGCCCGCACCTCGCGCAACCGTTCCACCTGCCGCACCCGGGAGAAGACGGAGGACAGGGGCTCACTGAGCGAGGCCTCCACCAGGGCGAAGTCCTCGGTCGGGTCGGCGATCTTCGCTGCGGACAGCACCTGCCACTCCGGGGTCAGCAGATCCGGAGGACCCGGCTGCTGCTCGGCCTCGCCCTCCTCACCGGAGAGGGCCGCCCGGTAGGCGGAGATGGCCTGCCAGACCTGTGCTGGCTCGTAGTCCCGCAGATAGCGGTGGTGCTTGGACTTCTTGGCGAACATGGCGATCTCATGCTCGTCCTCGAAGTCCTCCAGGTCCGGCCAGCGTTCCTCGACGAGCTTACGCAGCGAGTCGGCCCCGGTGTCGGGTAGTGCCAGCGCGCTGAGCGTCACGGGGAACCATTGGTTGGACGCCCCCACGACCAGCAGATAAGGCTGCTCGCCACAGTTGTCGTAGACGCCGTCGAACTGCGGGTGCCGGCCGCGGCAGCGGGGCAGGTTCTCCCGGCCCTTGTCGCCCATTGCGTCCCGGATGTTGCGCTTGGCTTTCTTGCAGACCAGGCATTCGAGAGAGACGTTCGCCGCGAGGTTGCCGCCCCTGTCGCGCATACGCAGCGTCGGGTACGTCGTGTCGGGGCAGCTCCGCCCCTCGTGGACGAACTCCGTGTACGGGAATTCGTCGAGGTGTCCCCTGGTGCAGGCGAGGGCGAAGCGGGCGGCCACGGCGAGGGGCTTGCGGCCCTTCTTCTTCCGGTAACAGTTCTCGTGGTAGAAGCGCGCCTCGTCGGGGCGCCGGGGGTTGTTGTTCTCGAACCCCCACTTGCCCGAGCCCAGGGAGGCCAGCTCATTGCACGCGGTGCAGCGCAGCCACTGTGGGAAGGGGGTCACAGGCACCCCGATCCTCGCCGCGTGTCCCTTCGGGTCGGTGTCGGTGCCGGGAATCCACGGCGCAGTGCGCAACTCGGTCACCTGGTGGGGGCCATAACGGCGCAGTGTCCTGTTGATGGCCCCGCGCAGCCGGGGCTCCTCGATCACGGGATCGGGCACACCCGCGTAGCTCCAGTGGTCGAGGCCCTTCACCATGACGGAGAAGTTGGGCAGGTCGACGAGCGCGCCGACGCCGCCGGTGAACATGAGGTGGCTCGGCCGTACGGCACCCACCCGCCTGAAGTACCCACCGCTCATGACCGCTGCCCCCTGGCCCCCGTGCCGTTGCCCTCGGAGTCCGGCACCTCGCCGAACTCGTCGCCGCCCACCGTGTCCGCGCTGTCTCCGCCACCTGTCTCGTTCGACGGCCCGAACTCCCATGCCTTGCCGGCCGGGGCCGTCAGCACCGTGTCGGCGGGCAGCAGCATGTTGATCTCGTTCTCCGTCTCACGCATCGACTGGGCAACGGTGAGAACGTCCCATCCGCTGCCGTCCGCGTTGCGCAACAGCCCCAGAAGTGTCTGCTTCTTCCGGGTCTGGCCCCGGTAGCCGAGCCTGCCCTGCTCGCCCTTCTTGGCCAGCCAGGCATCGCGCAGAGTATCGATGCGCTCGGCGAGGTACTGGCGGGCGCGCTCTCCGTCCACCGACTCGGCACGTGCCAGCAGCCGCCGCTCGACCTCCCGCACCCGCGGGTCGTCGAGGTCGACTGCCTCCGCGTCCACGTTGTCGGAGAACTCGTCACAGGCCTGCCGAACAGCCGAGACGTACGTGGCGGTGGTACCCCGGTCGAGCGCCCGCCGGGTGAAGGGAGTCACCGACAGCGCCTCGACCTGCCGGTAGAACGTGGCGTGGTAGTGCTCGAAGTCCTCGAAGTGGGCGAGATCCCGGGGACGTGCCCAGTTGTAGAGCGTGATCACGATCCCGGGCCGCTTTGCCTGACGTCCGACACGTGACGAGGCCTGGATGTATTCGGCGGTGTTCTTCGGCTGTCCGGTGACGACCATCAACCCGAAGCGGGAGACGTCCACACCGACCTGCAGCATCGACGTGGCCAGCACGTAGTCGACCGGCTTGCGGTGCGGCAGGGAGGGCAGGACCCGCGGCTGGCGAGTCTTCCCCGCGTCCCGGAACTCGTCGATGATCGCCTGCTTGCGCACCGACGTGTCGTGCTCCGGGTTGAAACCGATCTCCAGCCGCTTGAGGGTGGCGCTGATGTCGGCTGACGAGATGCGGGAGGTCAGCTCCTGAAGGTTGAGCATGTCGGTGTCGCGCAGCAGCCGGTTGGCGATACCCCGGCGGCGCCCGTTGGCCCGCAGCCGGCTCGGCACGTCGTCGTCGAGGACCCGCCGCATGCCGGCGAGCTCCTTGGTCGCGTTGAAGTACCCGACCACCGTCATGTACGGATCGGCGGGCGCGCCGTAGAGGTCGAACATGTGCTGCCCGGCCAGCAGCAGGATCTCCGCGATCCGGATCTCGGCGGCCTTCATGCGCACACCATGCGCGCACACCCCGTAGTAACGCCGCCCCGGGTTCTCGCGGGTGATGTCCACCTGCTGGGAGAAGAAGGTGTCCCCGACGTCCACCACTTGCGGTGGGAAGATCGCCAGGTCCCGGGCGAAGACCCCCAGTACCTGGGCACGGGCGTTGCGCGTCGTGGCCGTTGACGCGACGATCTTCGGCCCGGTCTCGCGGAGCTCCCCTCGCGCGTCCCTCACTCGCCAGGTGCACAGCTGGTCGACGGCCGACTCGAACAGTCCCACGGTGGTGCCCAGCGCCCCGGAGATCAGGTGTAGCTCGTCCTGGATGATGAGGTCCGGCGGCCGCAGCCGTCGCGGCATCGGCCGGCTCGTCACGGCTTTGTGCCTGTCCTTGGCGTTGTGCCGGGAGCCGCAGCCGATCTCCTCGTCGAGGTCGTCGTGGCGGTAGCCGTGCCGCTCGCAGTACTCGGTCACGCGTCCGAACAGCAACCCCGCGTAGCCGCGCCACGGCAGCTGCGCGAGTTTGTCCACGGTCGCGATCAGCAGACTCGGCACCAGCCGGTAGATCTCCTCGTCGACCGTGAGGATCGGCAGCCCCTCACGGGGTGCCAGCACCCGGGAGAACGGGCAGGGCTCCGCGTCCTCACCGCGCGGGCAGTACACGAGGATCCGCCGCCGCACGTCGTCCGGCGTCACGTCCCGCCACGCCCGCAGCTCCTCGCCGCACCACGGGCAGGACAGCACCTGCAGCACGTTCGCATGCTGTCCCGAGGCGGACTCGGTGGCCTCGGCGATCTGCTGTGCCGCGTCTCCATACCAGTTCGGCGACACACCGGCGCCTACCCACAGGCCGATGCGGAACGGCCGGCTGCCCCAGACGTTCTCGTCCTCCCTGCGCAGCACCTCCGCCGCGCATACCAGGGCCGAGGCCCGCTGGAACTGCTGGGCGGTCAGCAGCCGTAGGGTGTAGCGCATCAGTGCGGCCACACCGTCACGCCCCTCGCGGGCGTCCTCCCCCTCCCCGACGACCTTCTGCAGCCGGCGGATGGCGAACGTGTAGGCCGCCAGGCCCAGGTAGGCCTCCGTCTTGCCGCCACCGGTGGGGAAGAAGAGCAGGTCGACCGTGGCGGTACTGTCCGCCCGGCGCTCCTTGTGCGCGGGGTCGGTGAGCGAGCACAGATTGAGCAGCACGAACGCCAGCTGGAAGGGGTACCAGCTCGCGGCCGCGGCGCCGCGGCTGTCGACCTCGGCGTACGCCGCCGCGTATGTGGGCGGGTTCTCGCCGCCCTCGGCCCGCAGCGCAGCCGTCGCCGTGGCCCGCCGCTGCATTGCCATCGCCCGATTGGCGAAACGGAACGCGCGCAGCGCGTCGCGGTCGGCGTGCAGCAGGTCGATGCCGAGTGCGATCCTGGCGCACGCGTCGCGCGCCTCCTCGACCGCCCGTTGCGCGGCGGTGCGCAGCTCGCCGGAGAGCGACTGCGCCTTGACGGCCTGCTGCTCCAGCCAGCCGTCGTAGCCGTCGGCCAGCGGTTGCAGAGCCTTCAGCAGCTCATCGCGGCGCTCCCACACCGCCAGTTCGGCGAGCTTGTCCATGCTCACTTCGAGTCCCGCCAGGAGCGGCTGCTGCGCCGTGCTCGGTGCGACCGTGGCGGGCACGTCCTTCACCGGAAGCCAGGTCGTCTCCAGCTTGACCGCACGGCGTCCCTTCGGCAGGACTTGCGCGTGCACGGCGACGTTCCGCCCGTGCGCGTGCTTCAGCTCCTGCCGGTACAGCAGCCGCAGATGCTGCTCCTCGGGGCTCTCCTGGGGCCGTCCGGGGTCATCGGACAGCGGGTCGTCGATCGGCAGGAAGACGCTGGACTGCCCGTCGAAGGAGGTGACCTCGAGTTTCGTCTGGAACAGCCACTGTCCGTCCCGCTGCTCGCGGGACTCCTCCAGTGCGTTGATCAGCGACAGGTCGACGAAGCGCAGGTTGTCCGCGCCGTCGACCGTGCCGGGCCGCTCCCGCACGTGCACGTCGAGCCGGATGCAGGGAAGGTTCGGATCGCTCTCGTCGACGCCCTCCAGCACCTTGCGGCGGGTGCCCGGCACGTCGACGGGAATGTCCACCTCGTGCCGGACCGGCTCCCGCGACCATGTGCGGACTGTGCGACCGTCGTCGGTCTTGCCGTCGCTCTGCCGGTACCGTCCCCAGGAGGCGACCACACTGAGCATGCCCACGTCGGCCGGTACCAGGAAGCTCAGTCCCATGGACGACGCCCACAGCCGTCCGGCCGCCTGAGGGGTGAGCCGGTCCGTGAGTTCCGCGTCCTGCCCGTCACCCTCCCCGCCGACCTCGGTCTCCGCCTGGCCGGCCGCGACCCTCACCGGCTGGTCGGTCGGCGCCGGACGGGGTCCGAGCAGTCCGACGAGGTAACGGTCGCGGGGACCCGCGCTGTTGGGCGGCAGAGTTTCGGTCTCGTCGCCCGCCCACGGCCCCAGCAGGTCCCATGAGATCAGCTTGCCGAGCTGCTCGCGGACGTCGTACGACGAGCCGGACCGGAAAGTCTGGGGAACCTCGTCGACGGGGTGGGGAACGCCGGGCGTCGGAGCGGCGGCGTTCTGTGGTGACGGCATGCGCATTTCCCTCCCTGGGCACCGATGGGCACCCGCGAACAACGATAGGGCGGTCCACCGACAGCGCGGTGTCCGCACAAACTGCGCATGCTAAGAATGACAGCTGTGTACTCAGTTCACAAGCGTCTTCCTCTGTTGTCTCACGTAGGGTGCAGGCTGAAGGCGTCACCTGACTTACGGTCAACCATGGTGCGTCCAACACAGTTGTTGTGGGGTGGGAAGTGGACAACGGCAGGGAGTTCTCCGACGCCGGAGCCGAGTGGTGGGAGAACATCATCCAGGAACTGGCGTACGAACTGGACTCCGCCTGCCCGGGAACGGAACGATTCCTCCCCGAAGACCTGGGGAACCCCACCCTCGTACAGGCCATGCTGATGGTCCGCACGGCGTTGCGCGACCAGCGGGGGACCGCGGCCACCGACATCGCCGACGAGCTCTACTCGCTCTGGCCGAACCGGGAACCACCCCTGGAGGACTGCGCCGACCTGGTCGCGAGCCTCCTCCGTCACCTGCACGAGCACGAGCACGCGCTCCCGCTGTTGCGCTCCTGGCGGACGTCCGACTTGTGGACCGGCTTCCTCCAGCTGTACACCGCACGACGTGCGGCAGCCGTCGGAGCCCTGCGCACGGCGCGCGAACTGGACGAACGCTGGATGCTCGATCCGTGCGTGATGAGCGACGGATCCTTGGACCGGCCCTTGGATCCGGGAGCCCGGTGGCAGTCCTTCGCCGCCTACCTGCGCACCACCCAGCGGGACAACGTCACGGGGGCCGCCCTCGGACTGCTGGACCGAGCACCAGTGGCCCGGCACCTGACCGGATCGGCCCAGTGGCTCGGGGAGTACCTCGGAGAGGCGCGACACCTCGTCGCGCTCGGCAGCGAGGCGCAGGCCGCGGAATACGTCCGCCGCCGGGCCGACGAGTTGAGCTCCGGCACGGGCGGCGGCCTCTGGAGGGACGTGGCGGCCGCGGCGGCGGACTACGCCCGAGTCCGGGAGCGGGTGCGCGAGGGCCTCACGACCTACGAGCAGGAACTGTTCCGGGCGGCGCACGACGACCGGAAGCGGGACCAGGAGCTGATGCTGGAGACCTATCTCGTACGGGACGGCGACGCCGGCCCCCACCCGAGACCCCTCCTGCCGGGCTCGCAGGCGCCGGCACCGGGCTGGATGACGACCATGATCGAGCTGCGCGCAGGGTCCGCCCGGGGCACGACACCGACGACCTTCACCTGGCACTCCCTCCCCGGCCACACCCCCTGGTGGTTCTGCGCGGTGCGTCCCGGCCCCGAGGAACGCATGGCGGCCAGGCTCGGCCACGACGGCCGGATCCAGTTCGAGGTGGACAAGGAACGGCCGGGAGACCTGCTCATCGGCCTGCCGGACGACGAACCGGAGAGCTTCCTCCATCACCTACGCTTCCAGTACGACGAGAACGACCCCGACGACCTGTCCAGGCTGTTGATGCTCGCCACGACCGGATGGGCCCGACTCGACATCCTGGCCGCCAGGAAGGCGGGCGGGCTGCGGACGTTGCGCACGATCAGGGTGGACGTACCCGAGCCGCTGAGGGACTTGTGCGGGGAGTACGCATACGCCCGGCTGAAGCGGCTGAGCGGAATGGTGGACAAGCCCGACGCGGAGGCCCCGGCGGTGGGGCAGGAGCCGCGTGGTGCCGGGCTGCGGCTGGACGGGCGAGACGAAGGGGGCGCCTCGCTCTACGAGGTCCCGCCAGCCGAGCAGGAGCAGGCTTCGGCGGTCTTCGACGGGGGACTCTTCCAGCGCGACGACACACTGTTCTGAGCGCGTGGCCGACTCCGAGGTTCAGGGCCGCTCTGCAGGGGACCGAAGACGACCGACGTTCAGTTAATACCAGACCGACTTGCCGGTGGACGGTACGGCTCGACACCCCAGCGGGCGTAAACCCGTGCCCACCCTCGGGCTGCACGGCGACAAGGCCGTTGCACGAATCGGCGTAGGCTGGGACGTCGTCCACCGTGGGCCGCAGGTGAAAGCCCCGCCCGTGCAGTCAACGAGCAGTTGATGGCTGATTGGTCACCGGTGTTTCCACAGAGCACGAAGGCGAAGCACGTCCACGGCCCATTCACTCCGGAGAGTCGTATCCGAGAGGGAAACGTCCCGGTCGAGAGAGAAGGCCACGTGCCGGTACAAGGGATGGATCTCGCTGTCTCCTACGACGATGAGGCTCGACAACAGGGGTTCATCGGCCGGAGTGCCACGGTCTACAGCGACGAGGACCTCGCCTTGATCATCCGGGTGAAGGCGAGGAAGGACACTCTCCCCGAGCCGCCGTCGTAGGTCACTCCACGTTGTCAGGGACTGACCCCGTGCGGTCTGCTCCAACAAGGGCCGCACGACGGAGGCGAGATGGAGAACCTGTGACCGGGAGAGCCGCCCTTCGGTTACAGGCTCGTCTTTGGACGGATCGCTGTCTGAAGTGAGCTGCTCCGCCTCGCGTCGTGCCTGGAGATGCCGCTGCCATTTGGCGAGATCCTTGCGCTCTGAGTCGGACAGCGTGACGCGTTCGCTCAATGCCTTCGCTTCCGCAAGCAGGGCCGCCAGGCCGTCGGTGCTGATGGTGTCCTTCTCCTCCCGCATCTGGTGGATCAGACGACGGCAGCGCTTGAGAAGCGCCGAGGAGCGGTTGGGTTGCTGCACGCCTACCCACGTCCTCATCTCCGCGACGATCGCCTGGTTCCGGTGCTGGGCTGCGGGAGAGAGTTGTGTTCTGTGGAGGGGACCGGCCATGCGGTAGATCTCTTCCGCCCGGTCGACGTCCAGCACGCGCTGTGCCTCCCTGAACTGCTCGACCAGGGACTCGAACTGTTCGGCGGCCACATCCTTGGGCGACTTGTGTACCGCTGCTTCGGTCGGCTGCGCCGAGGGCGCATGCTCGGCGACGACACGCGGTGAAGCCGGTTGTGCAGGCTCAGGCGTCTTTGCCTCGGGAACCGGCTCGAGGGTGAAGTGGTCCTCCGTTGTCCTGATGGCCCGCAGCAAGAGCTGAGCATGGTGACTCAGCGAACCACTGTGACTATTCAACTGGTCGGCGTAGGTTGTCCCCTTGGTCTTTGCGGCGTAGTGAGCATCGAGGCGTGCCCTGGCTTTCTTCATGGCCTTGGACAACCTCGTGTGATCGGGGCCGCTTGTCACACGCAACAACTCCTGCCCACGGGCCATGGCGCTGATGAGCTGTTGGAGACCGCCCTCCAACGTCTTGGGACGCCGTGAGTCGGGAGTGGTCGGGCGTCCCTTGGGTCGTGACACCGCCGGAGGTTTGGCTGGCTGGCCATCGGCGCCGATGGCCAGCCGGGCCGGGATCATGCGGATACGTGATGTGCTGTGAGCGTGGTAGGCGCGATCCTTTTCGCGGTCACACCACAGCCTCAAGGTGATGTCATCGGCGGGGGCATGAATCCCGAGTTCGCGGATGATCGTGGTCATATCCGGCAGCGGGCGGCCGCCGGAGTCGCGTACCAGAGCCGAGAGCACGGGCTTGTCCGGGGTGACGGGACGATCAACGGCGATGAGCAGGTCCCGGCGTTCGGCGGGGGACAGCCGCATCAGGTTGAGTTTCGCAACGGCTCCCAGCGTGCTCCACGTCGTGGGGGTGCGACGCTTGGCGAAATCCTCCAGCGCTTTGCGAACCCGGACCACCATTTCGGGATCCGGCCTTGTGGGAGCAGCACCACTCGACGATTGCGTTGAGCCGACTCGGCCGTATACGGCAGTGTCCTGCTCCATGGCGGTGCGCTGGGCGGGGACAGGAACGTCTGACGCTCTCCCCACCCGTTGGGCAAGAGCGATGCCGGGGCGCCACAAACCGGTGCGCTCCGCCTCGATGCCGCCGAGCTGAACGACGCCATCGGCCCGCACCGCCCACTGCACGCCGTCTCGCGGATCGGGATCGGTGAGGAGGAGACGGGCCACTCCGTACAGCCGGTACACATGCTGCTCGGTCGGCATAGGAACGTCGTTCGGGAGGGACACGTGCGCTCGGATGATCCTGCTGCCAGCGGGCTTTACGTCCGCGGTGATGATGTAGCGGCCCTCGGCGGCGAGTGGGGAGTGCTTGGGCGCCGGCACCTTGGCGTCGATTGCAAAAACGATCTGGTCGGCCCGGAGGGGGAACGTTGCGGGCCGGAGCCAGGCACCTTTGCCGCGCTGAATCGCACTGTCGTCGCCGAGTAACTCCTCCAGTACTGGGGTGACCAGCCCGTCAGGAGTGAGTCGGCAATCGTCCAGAGCTGACCAGACAACAGGCCGATCGGCACGTTCGACCCCGATCAGGACGCGTCGGTCCGAACCGTGCGTCTCACATTTCACGCGGAGCGCGTAACCCTGCCGTTGCACCATGTTGGCGGAGATCGGCCCTTCAGAGCTGAAGACCCAGTCCATCTGCTCGCAGGGCGTGCTGAGTTCCTGTTCGGCCCGGTACCAGGTGCGGTAGTCCTGGGGGCAGAGCTGGAAGCGCATCCGATGACGGGTCTTGGGGAGCCACAAGTCCACCGCATCGCCGGGACTGGTGCCGAGGTTGCGAAGCTTCGCTTGGACCCGAATTCCCTGTGCCTTGAGCCAGGCCGTCAGGTCCCTCTTGATGAAGAGATGGTCGGCGCTGTCGACGCCGTTCGCGACGCGATCACACACGGGGGCGGTGCCGGTGTGGTCCGGGTAATGGGCGAAGTGGCAGACCTTGGTCTCGTACCGCTTGGTCATCAGCTCCCCGCCGCAACCGCCGAGTAACGTGCCGCACCAGAATCGCTTGCCGTGGAAGTGCCGGCGGAACCGATCAAGGTTGTGCGGCTCTTCGGGGAGGATGACCGGCTGATCCGAATCCTTCGTGCCGATGACGGCCGTCTGGACGAGCCGGGTGTCGACTACAGCCATGACACGCTCCACTGGGCGAAAGTGAACGGGGTCTGGGTGTTGCGCGTGGGGGGAGGGCGGGTCGCCGCCCGGTGTTGTGGGTGGCGGCGACCCAGGTGGTGCTCGGATCAGAAGAGGGCGTCCTGGGGCGGAAAGAGCCCGTCGTCATCGAAACTCTGCGCTGGGGCGCCCTCCTTGGTGCCGGGGATTTCCTCTCGTTGCGCCTTCTTGGCCTCGCCCTGCGCCCGCTTTCCCATGCTCCCGGACTTGCCCTTATGAAGTCCAGTAGCGACCTCGGCGGCATATCGCTCCTGATTCAACTCGCGGAGGCGATCGATGATTTCGGTGCGGACCGTCAAGTCAACCGTGTAGCGTGTTCCTTGTTCGGTTTCCTGGAAAGTGTGGCCTAGTCCTTCAGGAGTTTCTAGGAGGTCGTCCCAGCCGTACGCGCGGACTGTTGATTCATCGATGAGACATTGAATGTTTCTAATTTTAACGATATCGCCATCATGGCAATCAGGGTTATGGATTAGGTTATATAGATCAGTAAGGCCGATGTTCCGTTGGTGGGTTACGTGGCGTCGTGAATCATGCAGTTCCTTACCGACCTCTTGTAGTAGAGCGCGGCGGCCCGGAAGTGGGAGGGGGTAATTTTCGAAGCATCTCGGCACTTGGTACCGGGGATCGTTCTTCATGGATGTGCCGTTAATGATGGCCCACCAGTAATGGGCGAAGCTCGCCAGTGTGGCGAATGTGCCGTAGTCAGAAAAAGGAAGTATGACAACGCTATCGCCAAACGTTGGGCCGACCGGCACCATCACGGGCGTCATTGTCTTGCTGGTGTATGCGAACGCGATGACAGAGTCTAGTTCGCTGATTCGTCTGTACAGCTCAACTGCTGGACGGCCAAATTGCCACCAATTCGGGTTGTCCTCCTCTGAGGAGCCAACTCGTTCGAGTGGGATCCTCTTGTAGAGGTAAGAAAAAGGTTCGGTGTATGTCTTGGCCTGTTCTTCATGCCAGTCTTGGAAATTGATGATGCTCCGTCGTGCGCTCTGATCTGGGGTGCCGTAGAGGTCGCTGCCAGTCAAGTAAGGCCTGACAACCTCGGCATTCCTTGGGTTGGAAGCAATGAGCATCCGTGCGGTTGTAGTATCGAGGATAAACCCTTTGGCTGACGGCTTACTTCCCTGTAGGCCGCGGTTGCTGTTCTCGGCTAGCCGAACGGGTTTCCAATCTGAGCGGCTGGCGGGTGTGAGAGTCGGCGTAATCCTGGGAACCTTTGCTGCTCCTAGGGTTACTGTCCCATGCCACTGATCAGAACTCAGGTGGAATTGAATGATGTACACGGATGCGCTGTGGCTCGGCCATGGATGCCTGGGGATAGCCTTGTAAATGACCCATCCTGCGCTGGTCAGGTTTCCGAGGCTTACCTCCATGCTGGTGCCTTGGGCTACGCCGTGCGTCGTTACTAGGCCGATCTTTCCGCTGGAATTCGTGATTGTTGCGGCTCGGCGGGTGAAGAATGCGGCTAGATCCGCTCGATCCGTTTCGAATCCAGCGATCGAATCTGCCACGTAGTGCCGGTAAGCAATGCCCATGGGGGCGGAGATTTTAGTCCCGCCCAGGAAAGGAGGATTCCCAATCACCGCATCAAACCCACCCCCCTCAAACACCTCCGGAAACATCAACGGCCAATGCACCGGCTCCCTCTCGAACCCGCCCTCAGGCAGATCCGTGGCCAGCCACTCCCGGGCCAGTGAGCGGGCCTCCTCCGTGGCTCCCTCAAGCCCCTTCGCCACGGCGAAGCCCATGCCCGCCGCAGCCATCGGAGCCTCGGACCGTTTCAGGGACCAGCCGTGCCGGGCCATCTCCTTCTTCAGAGACTCCCGAGCCGGCAGCGGACCACTGCCGTGCGAGGCAAGAGCGGCTCCCGCCGTCAGGTCGGCGAGAAGGTTGGCGCGCGCCGTCCGCTCCCTAACGTCGGCCAGTATCGACCGCTTGTCCGCGATGTCCTTCAGCGTCTCGCCCGGCATGTCGCCGATCCGCTTGCGGTCCTCGGCGAGTTCGTGGACCAGCTCGCGCACGCCCGCCGTGAAGTCGATGACGCCCCGCTTGTGCCGCTCGCGGCCCCGCCGGGCGTCGAGGTCCATGACCTCCAGCTGCTCCAGGGACGTGATGCCCAGCAGCGAGTCGCCCGCCACCAGCCGGTCGTCCAGGAAGGTGAAGGGCCGTTCCGGGTCCATCGAGATCAGCCACAGCGACAGCTTGGCCATCTCTACGGCCATCGGGTTGATGTCCACGCCGTAGAGGCAGTGCTCGATGATCAGGCGTCGGGCGCGGATCACGACCGGGTCGCTCTCCGCGTCTGCCGCCGTGACCGCGCCCGCCTGATCGCGGTGACTGCCGCGGAAGGCCAGGGCCTCCTCGTCACCCTCCTCGACCCAGGCGTCGATCAGCTTGTCCGCGAGGTAGCGGCAGGCGGCGACCAGGAACGCCGCCGACCCCATCGCGATGTCCGCGACCTTGAGGTTGAGGATCTCGTCCGCCTTGACGAGCTTCCACTGCTTCTTCTCCGCCGTCTGCAACGGGCCCGGACGGTAGACCAGCGGCTCCAACGCTCCCTCGGCGACCTGCTGGGCCAGGGCTCGCGGCGTGTAGTGGGTGCCGGTGTTCTTGCGGAGGCGGGACTCCGTGACGTACAGGCCGTCCTCCGGGATCACCACGGGCAGGCCGCGCAGGTCCTCGCGGAGCAGGCCGTGGAAAGGGAGGATTCGCTCGGCCAGTTCGCGGTCGTTCTCGGTCACCGCGAGAAGGCGGTGAAGGGCCTTGCCCCGCGCCTGTTCGTCGCCGGGGGCGAGCAGCTTCTCCATCTTCGACGCCGTGGCCGGCGGCTTGGGGTCCTTGAAGCGCTCGTACAGCTTCTTTGCGAGGCCGGGCAGGTCGGACTTCTGGCCGGGGACGGCGCGCGCGCCCACGCCGAACGGCGCCGCCAGTGTCTCCAGTTCGGTCAGGCCCACCTCGTGTTCCAGGCCAGGTTTGCCGATGAGCCCGAGCACGGTGTCCTGGGCGCGCTTGCCGTCGTAGGAGAGCAGGCCCTCGTACACGTAGCCGATCTGCTCGACGTCCAGGGCACGGAAGGTGAGCCGACGCCGCTCCTTGTTGACGACGACGAACTGCACCGAGTCGAGGACGTGCAGGACGGTGCGGTCGTCGATCGGGAGGAGAGAGGTGTGACCGTCGGCGGCGCGTGTGGTGTCGGGGTCCGTACCGTCCGCGCCCTCCGGGACCGCCTCCAGCCAGGGGAAGCGCTTGGGGTCGAAGATGGAGCCGTCGTACGCGGGCAGGGTGAGCAGCGGGTGGTTCACTCCGCCGTGCACGGCGTGGAAGAGCGCGATCAGCCGGTGCCATGCGGCCGTGGTGTGCTCCAGCGAGTCCTCGCCGTCTGCGCGGCGGCGTTCGTCCAGCGTCTCGTACAACCGCCCGGCCGAGTACGCCTCCGCGTACAGCTCGTTGTCGGCGGGCAGCAGGCCCCGTTCCTCCGCGAAGAGCAGGAAGACGACGCGCATCATGACCGCGACGGCTCCCCGGTAGACCTCGCTCGCCGGTACGCCCGACAGGCCCTTGCCGCCGCGCTTGACCATCTTGGCCTCGGCGCGGCCGATGGAGTCCACGAGGAGTTCGACGGCCTGGCGGACCTGGACGCCGAGGGCCTCGGTGACGTCTTCCTGGCCGTCCAGGCTCTCGCGCAGCAGCGCGGGGAGGAGCTCGTCCTCGGGGCGTCCGAAGAACCGGCCGCGCCGCAGCAGGGACACCCAGGCGCGGACCGCCACCAGGTCCGCGGACTCGTTCCAGGCGATGGTGTCGAAGGTGGCACTGGTCGTGACGCCGCCGGGCGGCGCCCAGACCAGGGACCACCAGCGGCCGTCGGTGACCAGGCCCAGCTCGACGCCGTGGTGGCGCAGGACGTGGGCGAGCCGGTCGACTCCGCTCGCCGACCAGGAGTCGCCCTTGATGCGCCGGGTCGGCACGGTGTCGGGCGGCAGGACCAGGCCGAGGACCGGTACATGGCGGGTGAGAGCGGCGGTGTCCGGTTCGGTGGCGGGATCGGTTCCGGGCCGGACGAGTGCGAAGTCGGGGCGGATGGTGGTGTCGGACCCGGGTGGGCTGACGGCGAACCGGTCCAGCAGGGCGTCGTCCTCGGCGAGGCTCTCGCCGCTGTCGCCGAAGAGCCCGGTGCCCTCCCGCAGGTGCAGGGCGTCGCCCCACTCCAGCAAGGTCCGCAGCTGGAAGTCGATCCAGTCGAGACGGCCGGCGCCCTTGCGGTCGTCCTGCCAGATGCCGTGGTGGAGGCGGATGTCGGCGCGGCGCTCCTTGGGGACGCCCTCCAGCTGCGGCCAGGTGCGCAACAGGACCGGCAGGGTGAGGAAGGGGCCGGAAACCTCGACGAGGTTCAGCCAGTCCAGGTGCTGCTGTTTGCCGTCGGACGCCTTCGCGGCACGGATCGCGGCGGCGGAGGGGCGTCGGCCTCCAGAGCGGGGCGCGGGGCTCATCAGTAGGCCTCCTTGGAGGGGATGACGAAGACGACGGCGACCGGGAAGAGGTGGTCCTGCGGGTCGCGGTAGCGGGCGGCGATTGCGGCGAGTTCGCGCTTGCGCTCGTCCTCCAGACCGTCGAGCCGGGCCCGCCAGCGTTTGCGGTCGTCGGCGAGCTGGCGGCGCTCGTCGGGGTCCTTCAGCTCGTCCAGGCCGAACAGCGCGTCCGTCCCGCCCGCGGGGGAGGCTGTGCCGGGGAAGGTGTCGCCGAGCCGGTTCCGCAGTGTGCGCTGCAGGCGGTCCAGGGTGGCGTTGATGCGTTTCTCCTCGTCGGCCTGGCGCTCGGCCAGCCGGTCGATCAGGGATGCCTTGCGCTCCTTGCCGCGTGCCTCGATGGACTGGGTGAGGCCCTCGTACGTCTTCGGCCAGCTCTGCTGGAGGCGGTGGAGGAGACGGTCCCGGGCGGGGCGGCCCTCGGTGAGCGCGCGGTCCAGGATCGCACCGACCGCCTCCACCCCGCGCAGCCGGCGTTGCCAGCCGTTCTCCCCCAGCCAGCCGCCCGCGTGCAGAATCTCCTCGTGGAGGCGTTGCCCGTCCGTGCCGACGAGCACGAAACGCGCGTACGCGCCGACGAACGTGGTTTCCAGGGCGGGATCGTCGCTGACGACGGCCGTGATGCGGCGCAGATCGACGTTGTCCGCGTTCCACACGGCCGTGCGCAGCAGCCGGGTCGACATGGCGACCAGCGGGTGGTTCAGATGGGCCAGGACGATGTCGGGGCGCCCCGAAGCGGCCTTCGCGTCGAAGGTCACCGGACGCAGGACGTCGGGGCGGAGCTTGTCGGTCAGGCCGCGGGTGGCCCGCTCCCAGGAGCCGGTCAGCGGCGGCACGGTGAACAGGCCTTGCCGGAAGTCGTCCTCGGACTGCGGGTTCTCGTCCAAACACGGCACGAGGGGCTGCTGCCTCGCCAGATTAAGTGCCGTGTTGACGACGCGGGCGACCCGGTCCGGGGTGATGCCGAGGTCGGCGGTGGTCTGCTTCAGCTGGGCGCTCAGCCGCCGTACCTGCTCGGTTACGTTCTGCTCGGCGTCCACCTTGCCGCCGGTGGGGCGGCCCTTGATCTTCTTCGCTCGGGCGTGCTCGATGTCGAAGTCACCGAGCTGCCCGGTCATCCGCAGCTGCACCTTCTCGGCGAGGACGGCGTTCACCTCGCCGAGGTCCTCCTCCATCTGCGCGACCTTCCTCGCGATACGCGCGAGGAATTCCAGGTCTGCCTCGTACACATCGGTCCTGGCCCTGTCCCAGGCGGCGCCGACGAAGTGCATGATCTGCGGGTTGTGGCGCTGGCCGTAGCGATCGATACGGCCGATGCGCTGTTCCAGCTTGTTGGGGTTGAACGGGATGTCGTAGTTGATCAGATAGCGGCAGTGGTCCTGGAGGTCGATACCCTCGCTGGCGGCGTCGGTGGCGATGAGGATGCGGACCTTGCCTTCGGGGGTGTGGGGCGGTTCCTGGAAGGCGAGCCGGATCTGCTCCCGTTCCTCGGCGCTTTTCCCGCCGTGAAGGGTAAGGACGCGGCCCTCCTGCGCGAGACCCTCCTGCTGGAGCAGGGTCAGCAGCCAGTCCTGGGTGTCGCGGTACTCGGTGAACACGACGACCCGCTCGTTGCCCCACATCCCGCCGGTAAGGCAGATGGCCTTCAGGGTCTTGATGAGTTCCGTGGCCTTGGCGTCGGGGGACGCCTGGTGGGCCTGACCCCAGTGGGCCATCCGCTCCAGCAGCTCGGCCTCGTCCTCAGAGGATCCCGGGGTGACGGTGGCGGCGCGGATGATCGCGTCGTCCTCGGCCTCGGACAGCTCCTCGTCGTCGAGTTCGGCGGCGTAGTCCTCGTACTGCGCGATCCACAGCGGCGTCTCAACCGGGGCCTGGACGTCCTTGTCCCCACTGGACTTGTCTTTGGCACGCACCGACTCCAGATGGACGCCGACTGTGTGCGCGAAGGCGGCGGGGGAGGAGAACAGCCGCTTCTTCAGTAGCAGGGTGACCAGGTCGACGGCTTTGCGGCCGCCGCGCCGGTCGGGAGTGACACGCTTCTTGCGCAGCTCCGCGTAACGGGTCACCAGAGCGTGGATCTCACGTTCCGTCTCCGGGTATTCGACGGGCAGCGCCTTCGACTCCCGGGCATGGAAGCGCGGGTTTTCGTCCTCGTCGACCACGGAGGTCTTCAGACGTCGTACGACGGTGTCGGCGAGGGCGTCCGTGTCGGGCTCGACACCGCGGAAGAAGCGCTGGTTGTCGATGAGCTCCAGGAGCGCCGTGTACGACTCCTGGTAACCGTTGTGCGGGGTGGCGGAGAGGAAGAGCCGGTGCTCGAAGTGGGGGGCGAGGCGCCGAATCAGCTTGGTCTGCTGGGAGTCGACGGCGTAGACCTGCTTGGGGGCGCTCGGGGCGACATGGTGCGCCTCGTCCAGGATCAGCAGGTCGAAGGTCCGGCGGCCGGGGCGGCCCGGCAGCTCCGTTGTTCCGCCCGGTGGTAGCACCTCGTCGATGAGTCGCTGCGCCTTGGGCGTACGCAGCCAGGGAAGGCTGACGATGGTCAGCGGGAACACCCGGAAGGGGTTGGCGGCGCTGCTGTGCGTGCGCCGCAGCTCGGCGCAGCAGGCCGAGTCGACCACGGTGAACTCCAGGCCGAACTTGTCCGCCATCTCGTCGCGCCACTTGAGGGTGAGCCCGGCAGGACAGATGATCATGATGCGGTGGGCTCTGCCGCGCAGTCGTAGCTCCTCGGCGACCAGGCCGGCCTCCACGGTCTTGCCGAGACCGACGTCGTCGGCGAGCAGGAGGTTGACGCGAGGGGCGCCGACGGCGCGGGCGACAGGCTCGAGCTGATAGGGCTCGATGGCCACCCCGGACCGGAAGGGAGCCTGGAGCGTCTTGACGTCGGCGGAGGCGACGGCCGACCAGCGGACCGCATCAAGGAAGGCGGCGAGCTGCTCGGGCGGGTCGAACCGTCCCGCGGAAGCGTCGGGGAGGGAGCCGGCGGGGAGTACCCGGCGTCCCGGCTCCACCTCCCATATCACCGAGAGGGTGTCGCCGTAGCGGCCGTCGGCGACGGACTGCAGGTGCACCACCGTGGCATCACCAGCAGGGGCGACTTCGATGCCGGACACCACCCAGTTCTGGCCGCGCACCTGGACGAGATCGTTCTCCTTGGGCGGTGCGACGATCGCGGAGGCTCCGGAAGTACGGGTGGTACTGGGCATACGGATATCCTCCACTATTGGCGATACGGCGGTGCCTACCGGGACGCTCATACTAGCCACCGACCCGTCGGTTGACTCAGTTCACGAAGATTCCTCGTCTGGTCGCGGCGGGTAGCCGCCGGTCTACTGCGTGAGAGGGACGGCGCGGGGCAGTCGGGTCAGGCGGTTGACCAACCGCTCCACCTCGGCGTGGGCGGGATCGTCCGGAGGCAGCGCGGTTCGTTGATCGTCAGCGAGGGAGCGCAAAGCGTCGAGGGCTTCACCTGGTGCACCCGACCCCGCCAGCAATGTGGCGATCTCCCGTCGGGTCCCCAAGATCTCCGGGTGCAGCAGGGGGAACACCGTCTTCTGGAGATCGAGCGCGCTGCGAAACTCCCGAAGCGCATCGGAGTTATGCCCCAGTCGGCCAAGGCAGCGGGCGGCCATCACCCGACACACTGCGAGGTCTGCGTCCGGCGCGGGACGGGTCGACGCGAGGATGTCCGCAAGTTCCAAGCAACCGTCGCGGGCAGCATGCAGCTCCTGGGCCTCGAACTGCAGTCGCAGAATGCCAAGACGGCGGGACACGACCTCCGGGTCAGCGGGGCCGAAACGGGGCAGAACCGCGTCGAGATCCCTGCTCAGCAGCTCCAGCGCCTGTGACAACCGTCCTTCCGCAGCCAGGCGTCGGGCGCGCTCGCGCAGGTCACCCGGGTCCACGGGCGTGGATGACCCGGTGCCGGAGGGCGATGACGATCGCCGCGGCCGGGAGGGAGACTGTGCCGCCGGGGGAGAAGCCGGCGCCTGTTCCGGGGAAGGCCTGTGCTCCTGGCCGGGAAAAAGCCTGCCCGGAAGACCGGCCCCGCCCTGCGGAACCCGTGCGGTGACCGAACCGGGTCGCGGAGCTGCCGCGCGGATGGTCCTCGGCACCGCCTGCTCGGCCCAGGGGGCGAGGACGTCCCGGACCTCGGCCGCGTTCGCCAGACGCTCCTCCGGGCGCTTCGCAAGCAGCCGGGAGACCAGATCGCACAGCTCGGCCGGTACGTCCCCGCGCAGCCGATCCAGCGGAACCGGGTCGTCGACGATGTGCTGGACCACCAGCGCCAGTGGCTCGTGGGCGGTGAACGGTGGCCGGCCGCCCAGGATCTCGTACAGCACGCATCCCAGCGCATACAGATCGCTGAGAGGTGTCGCCGCCTGACCCTTGCCCTGCTCGGGCGAGATGAAGCCCGGGGTTCCCGCCACCGTGCCGGCGCCGGTCAGCCGTGGGCCGTCCGGGCCCTGCAGGGCGGTGGCGATGCCGAAGTCGAGAACGCGCACGGTGCCGTCCGCCGTGAGCATGACGTTACGCGGGGTGAGGTCCCGGTGTACGAAGCCGCGGCCGTGGGCCTGCTCCAGCACGGAGCACACCTGGGCGCCCACCGCGGCGGCCCACTCCACGGGGAAGCGGCCGCGCTGAAGCACCAGCCGGTCCAGGGTGTGCCCGTACACGCGCTGCATCACCAGGTAGAGCCGGCTCGCCCGGTGGGTGCCCGCATCGTGAATGACCGGCACGTACGGGTGCTCCAGCTTGGCCATCAGCCGGGCTTCTCGAGTGAAGCGGATGACGGCGGGGTCTTGCGGATCGAGTTGCCGCGGCACCCCGGAGACGGTCGGCGGTGTCAACAGCTTCACCGCCACGGAGCGGTCGAGCCGCTGGTCGTAGGCGGCCCACACCTCACCCATGCCGCCCCTGCCGAGCAGCTCCGCCAGTTCGTAGCGGCCGTCGATCAACTCGCCCGGCGTCATGCGGTAGTCCCTCATCGCCTCTCCCGCACCCCGCTGTGCACCCGGGCCGCCGGCGGTCGCGGAGCGGCCGGGTATCGGAACGGCCGCGTGACGTCCATACCCGCGTCGGGGGTGGAATCCCACGAGACGGTGGGTGCGGACGATGGGACATGGCCAGCCAGGAGGGAGTACACCGAGACGGCGTCGGCGGGGCGCTCGTCGGGGTCCTTGGCGAGGAGCCGAAGGACCAGGTCTTCAAGGCCCGGTGGGATGTCAGGGCGGAAGGCGGTGAGGGCTGGGGGCACGTTCTTCCGGTGCGCCAGCACGACGAGCGCCGGTGTCGGCGCGGTGAACGGGGGTTCCGAAACCAGCATGAAGTGCAGGAGGCAGCCGAGCGAGTACAGATCGGCCCGGTGGTCGACGGAGGAACAGGGACCGCCTGCCTGTTCCGGCGCCCGGTAGTCCGGTGCACCGATGTCTTCCCCCGGCACTGTCAGTCGTGTGGGCATGGCGCCGGGCGCGGTGACCAGACCGAAGTCGATGATCTTCAAGGTGCCATCGGGAGCGACCATGACGTTCTGCGGCTTGAGATCCCTGTGCACGAGACCTGCCGCGTGTACAGCGGACAGCCCGGCAGCGATCTGCGCGCCCGCGGCGGCCGTCGCGTCCACAGTGAGCGGACCGCGCTCCGAAACCAGGTCATCCAGAGTCGCCATGCCCGGAACGAGCTGCATCACCAGATACTGCAGCGCCTTCCACTCACCGGCGTCGTACACGGTCGCGACATGAGGATGGTCGACTCCGGCGAGCGCGGCGGCCTCCCGCCGGAAGCGCCGGACGAGGCGCTGCCGTTCGTCGTGCGAGTCGAGAAGTGCCGGACGGATGAACTTGAGGGCGACCGGCCGCCGCAGGCGCAGGTCGGTGCATTCCCATACTTCGCCCATCGCCCCATGACCGATCGGCGCCAGCAGTTCATAGCGATCGGCAATCCGCTCACCTCGAGGCACTCGACGGCCCCCCAAGCTCTTCTGTAACCCGTACCTACCGCACTGTCACTGCGGGTGAATCGAGGACGATCCTAGGTCAGCCCGGAGCCCCATGAGGCGGAAAGCACGTCATGGGGCTGCGACACGCGACGCGGTGGCGGACCTCAGCCCGGCTGCTTCTCCCACCGCTTGCCCCCGGACACGGACTGTGCAGGGATAGCGAGGGCGAGCTGTTCCCAGTCCGTCTCCTCCGGCTCGGGAGCCGTCTCCGTCCCCGGGGCCGCCCCCGTGTCCGGGTCGGCGTCGGAGACGGAGTCGACGGCGTCGCCCCCGTCACTGCCGTCCTCGCTCTGGGTCGGCAGTACATACTCCTGCGCGAGCCCCGCGAGGTGCAGGGGCAACGGCAGACTGAGCGCGTCCGGCAGATCGGGAGCCTGCCGGAGCTGGTGCACGGCGAGCGCGAGCGCTTCGGGAACGTCGCCGTCGCCGGAGTGGCACCCCAGAACGGCGATCTCCACGAGCCCGGGGTTCCAGGCCGCCTTGTCGGTGTCGATGGTCACCTTGCCCCTGGTGTTGACGCGAGGTGCCAGCTTGTCGGCGGCCACCGACAGCTTGAAGGTGCGGGCCTTGGGCGTCGTGGACCAGAAGACGCGGGCCTTGCCGGGGTCCGCGGTCGGGTCCGCCCACAGATGGGCGGCCAGGCCGTTGGGACCGTCGGGGTTCACCCCCCACCACTGGGCGGTCTCCCGGTTGCGTGCCGTACGTACCCGGACGAGCCGCAGGTCCGGGTCCAGTCGGCGCGCGGGGGCATGGCCGTCGCGGAACTTGTCCGCCACCACGGTGCCGTCCTGGAGCCAGGTCCAGTGCGAGCGCATGTTCTGTGCGTGGGCCAGCAGCATGGTCGGCGTGCCGCGCAGCGTGCGGCGCACCCGCTGGAGCCACTCCTCGGTATCCCTCCGCTGCTGAGCCATGTCGGCCCACCAGGACGGCCGGGCCGCCGGGGCTTCGCCATCGCGCGGTGCGGGCAGGATGTCCTTGGGCACCTCGCACTGCCTGGTCAGCTTCAACAGCATGACCGGGTACGGCACCCAGGCACGCGCCTCGTCGTCCCAGCCCTCCACTCGGGCCAGACCCACACCGGACGAATCGGGAGTGACCAGCACGGCGACGGGCACATGCCCGGCCCACCGGGTGCGGCTGCGACGGTTCTTGCGCACCATCCAAACGGCCGCGTACCGCATGCCGACGGGCAGACGCTCCCCGAGGCTGTGTTCGGGGTGGACCCGCACACCCAGCTGCCGCAGTCCATCGTCCCAGGCCTTCGCCGCGCGGAACTCCTTGTTCTTCTCGCTGTTGTAACCCTTGGCCTTCTTCGGCACGGCCAGGAACTGGGTGAGCACACCGGCGTCCGCGCAGCCCAGTCGCAGCGCGAACTTGGCGTCGTGGTCGGGCGAGGAGAAGTCCTTGGCCCGGTCGATCTCCACGAGGGCGAGCGTGGGCGCGGGCGACGGGATCCCTTCCTCGGTGAGGAAGGCCGTCATCTCCCGGCGCCGGTCGCGGATCGCGGTGGTGACCGCGGCCCGCGAGTGCCGGATGCCCTCGGACAGGGCAAGATCCCGGCCCAGGGAGCGGGAGAGCCTGCGACAGCGCAGCCGCACGGTGAGTTCGGGGGACTGCCACTCCAGGACCACCGTGCCGTCGTAGGCCTCCTCAGACCCCGGCGCGCCGCCGTCGCCCTTCAGATCCAGGTGCGCCACGAGAGCGTTGATCGCGGTGTCCCGCATCACGGGAGTCTGCCAGAGCAACCGCGCCTCGAGCGCGGGCAGCTCACCCGGGGAGAGGTCCTGGGGCAGCTGGCACAGCGCGAACGCCGTGCCGCGCCGCCGAGCCTCCGCGCGCCTGCGCTCCTCCTCGCTCTTCGCCGACTCCTCGGAAGGATCCTGACGGGAGTTGCCGGGCGTGCTGCCCGACAGGCTCGTGCGGACCAGCGCGGGTACCGGCTCCAGCTGCTCCGGAAGGGCCTGCAGGGCCCACTCGACGATCTTCGAGCGCTGATCCGTCATCAGGCCGGCTCCGACTTCGTGCGACCCCATGGCCGTGCTGTACAGGACAGCCGCCCGCATGTCGTCGGTCAGCCAGCCGACCGGGTCGGTGAGGATGGCGTCGGCGTCCGGGAACGACTCGGTGAGGGACATGCTCCGGAGCATTCCGGCCGGTCCGCCGCCGACCCAGTCGTGGCCGTCCCGGCTCCAGGCGAGCCGCGCCACGGCGAACCGGTCGCTCGCCGGCGCGCCAGGCAGCCATGGAACCCGCGGGCGCAGCAGCACCGTGGTCCGGCGGCCGAACGGCAGGTACAACCGTTCCGTCCGCGCGCTCACGCGGGTCGCGTACCGGCGGATGTGAGTGTGCACATGGAAGCGAGGGAGCGGGTCGAAGGGGACCGTCTGCAGCGTGATGTTCAAGACGACGGAGTACCACTCGGAACCCCGGCTGCCCTCGAACTCCAGCGCCTGTGAAACGAGTTCGGCGCCCCGGTCCATCGGGCCGCGCGGCATGGCCCGAAAGCGCAGCCGGCCGCCTGCGAAGTTGTACGGCTCCAAGGCGAGGACCCGCCTGGCCAGCCAGTCGGTGGCCAACTGGAACTGGCGCGGCTCCGGAGCGGCCGTGCCACCGTCGGTGGGCCGCTCGTGGCGCAGCAGCTCCACAGGTACGTCCTCCTGCCACCGGGGAGGTTTCTCCAGCAGCGCCGAGCGGGTCTCGGACAGCAGCGAACGGAACTCGGGCTCCGGGCGCAGGTCCTTCAGCCAGGCGCCGAGGAGTCCCCTGAGCGCCGCGTCGGGCAGTGGATCGGGCACGCCTTCGGGGGCGTACAGCCAGAAGTCTTGGCCCTCCCCGCGGTGGCGGTTGGGGCGGGGCCGCACGAGTACGTCGGGGGCGAGCGTCTGCACGACCTGGTCCATACGGAAGGTGGGCACCGTCTCCAGCGGCTTGTCGCGGCCCGCGTTGCACAGGGCGAGCAGCGCGCCGGTCCACTCCTCGGGGAAGGGCAGCGCGCGGTACCGCTCGACCACCGAGGTGTCGGGGGAGACGGGACGTGCGGCCGCGGTACGGATGCAGTCGTAACGGGGGGCCATGGTCAGGTCCTCTCTGGCGAAGGTCAGGACGTGTGGTGCTCGATGGCGCGCAGTGCCTTGTACAGCGGCGCGTACAACAGCCTGGCGACCGCGGGGTCCGCCGGATCGGGGCAGTCAGGCGGTGGGGAGCCCTCCGTGAAGTAGGGGGCAAGCACGTTTCGCAGCCTGGTCAGCAGGCCGTCGTCCTGCGGAAGCTGCGCCGCCGCCGCGCCGGGGGACAGCAGCTTGGCCGTACGGGGCGCGAACCGAGCGTCCACAAAGACCACACGGGCGGGCACCCCACCGCGCACCAGACGGCCGATGACCTGCCAGATCGTGACCAGTTGGTCCCATGTGAAGGACGTCTTCTCGTGGACGGACAGGCGGGAGTAGATGTACCGGCGGGACAGCAGACGACGCCACTCGGCGCGCGCCACGTGTCGGAATGCGAGCCCGGCCGCGTCCAGATCCGCCGCCGTCGTGACCAGCTTGCTGAAGGTTCCCTGTGCGAGCCCGGGTTCGTCACGGGCGAACCGGGTCGCCCAGTCGTTGATCGCGAACACGGCCAGGGCGAGGTCGTCCGGGCGCGGATGTGGCCGAGCGAGGAACAAGGCCGTGCCGAAAGCTGCGTTGCGCTGCGCGTTGAGAATGTTGTGCCCGCGCTCGACGGCCATCAGCGGGGCCACGAGGATCTCAGCCGTGGGGTCCTGGGCGAACATCGCCAGGTCGCCACGGCGCAGCGCCGTGACCCGGTCTGCCTCCGCCCGGGGCGGTGCCGAGCCCCGTACGGCCTGTTCCAGGTCGGCGTCGTCGGCGGTCAGCACACGGACGCGGCCGTGCCAGCGTTCCATCTCGTGCAGGACCTCCGCCGCGATGTGTGCCTCCTTGTAGCTGCCGACCAGGAGGATCGCCCGTCGTCGGCGACTGTCGACGACCCTGGCGAGCTCCTGCTCCAGCGGGCTCGGGGCGCCGCCCCGGCCGGGGGAGCCGAGCCGGCTGACCATCGCCCGGCAGGCGGCGGGCCGGGCTTTCGGCTCGGTGCCTGACAGGCTCAGGGGGCGGCCCTCGTCGTCGTACAGGAAGTGCGTACTGAATTCCGACGCGCTCACGGCTTCGAGGGACCTTGGGGAGGGCGTCAGGACCGCGCCCACGGGCGCGACCACGTGCGCACGTGTCGAGGTGCCCGCCCAACTGGTTCCGGACATCAGCACGACGTGCGGTCCCCTGCGTCCCCGGCCCGGGTCGGCCCCCACGTTGGGCAGTGTGAGCAGGAGTTCCCGGCCCACGCCCGCGCACCGGAAGAAGCGCAGGGTGCCGCTGTGCCGTCCCTCGCCGTCGTGTTCTCGCTCGTCAGGCAGATACTGGAATCCCAGGACGTTGCCCATCGGTGCTTCCGGTACCAGCGGGGCGTAGTCGAGCGGCGGACGGCGGGACAGCTCGTTGCCGGTCGAGTCCAGGTGCAGGGCCGCCTCGACCTGGGGCCAGAGGAAGACCAGCCGGTCGAGACGCTGGTGCAGGGCGCTGAGGAGCAGCATGAACTCAAGGCGGCCGGCGGTCAGATCGAGCCAGGCCCCGTCCTGGGTCCGGGCAGCAGCGGGAGTGCCCGCGAGCAGTGGGCGCAGCACGGCGAGGACGCGTTCGCGCGTGTCAGAAGTGGACAACGTGGTCAGCAAGTCCTGAGCCAGGCGCACCAATTCGTCGGTCAGGCTGCCGTACGGGCCACGTCCACCCAGGGGATCGTCGCGAAAGTTGTCGAAGTGCTCGGTCAGTTCGGCACGGTGGGCATCCACTTCCGGTCCGTCCGACTCGAGCTCCGGAGCCTCGTCCTCGTATGCCTCGTACAGCTCCGATTCGTCAGAGACGCCGTCCGGGGGCCCGGATTCGGGGTCCTGTGTGAACCAGGAGCCGAGCAGCTTCTCCTGAAGGGTCCAGGGGCTGAAGTACTCGATGTCGGCCCACTCGCGCAGGTCCGCGTCGGAGATCAGGAGCTTGTACAGGCGGTCGGTGGCGGCATGGACCACCGTCAGTGAGGCCGACCAGCGCTCGACCTCCTGGTCGGTGAGCGGCAGCCGCCCCTGCCGGCACAGTTCCTCGATGCGGTGAGTTTGCACCTGGTCCAGCCAGGACTCGGGGCCGGGAGAGACAAGGGTCGCGGAGGGTGCGAAGATCTCGTCCAATTTCATCTGTACCGAGTCGGCCTCGTCCACGACGATGATGTCACTGCGCAAGCAGGCCAGTTCCAGGTGGCGCAGCCGCTCGTCACCCAGGTGGCGCGGCACGGCCGACTGCACAAGACTCGCCGGGTTGGCCACCCAGATCAGGGAGTCGACCAGCTCCCGGGCCGTACGGTGACGCGGGCACACGTACCACAGGGGGCACCCGTGCGGGGCTCCCTTCACCTCCGCCGGACGCTCGTCCCCGCTCGAAGGGTGACGCTGCCCCGGTCGGTACGGCTCAGGCAGGGCGCCAGGGTCCGCGCCGGCGTCCTGCGTGCGCTTCTTCTCCGGATAGAGAGAGGCGCACGGCGCGTCCGCGAACCGTAGGGGGCGTGCCGCCTCGGTACCGCGCAGGGCGTCCACCACGCACACCGTGCTCAGGTGGTCGAAGCCCGGGTCGTCGTGATCCAGAAGGTTGTGCACGCCGCGGGAGGCGAGCCGCCGGTGCAGTCGCTGAACATGGGTTTCCCGCGTGGTGAGCCCCAGCACCGGCGTGGCGGGCAGCCCCAGATCGCGGAACAGAGCGGTGAGCCGCAGCTGTTCGGCCACGTCGCCGACGAGGAGTGTGGTGCGCAGCGCCGGCGTCCGGCGGGCACCCCAGACCGCGAGCAGGGTCATCAGGGTTGACTTGCCCGCACCGACCATGCCGGCCAGGTGCAGCAGTCCGACGAGCCGGAGGTCGCCCTCCTTGGAGAAGCCCAGCCCGTCCGCGTCGCGCGGAAAGATGTGCAGCTCGGCGAGACGGTCCGCCCAGTGGCCAGGATTCTCCACTTCGTTCGCCTGCTCGGTGGCGTCCATCCATCGCGCCGTATCGAGGAGTTCGGTCCGGCCGATCGTGAGCGGCTGCCCCTTACCCGGCCGCCCCGCCTCCGGGGCGTGGCCGGGAACGGGGTCGGGACGTAGCTCCTTGGGCAGCGTCACCGAGGTGGGACGGCCCCTGTCGACGAAGGTGGCGCGGCCGGGCGGAGCGAGGGGCAGAGCCTTGCGGGCCAGCGGAGGCAGCGCCGCGAGGGCGGCGTCATACACGACGAATCGGTCCGACGCGACGGCTGGCTCGCGCCGCCGAGCGGGCCGGTCGAGCGCGGCGACCTCGTAGGCCCGCAGCCGGTCCGGCAGACATCGGTAGGTCTCCAGAGTACGCTCCCACGCACGACCGCGGCGCAGGTGCCACAGCAGGTGGCGGCCCGCGAGCAGCATGACCTCGTGCTGGAGGGTGGGCACGTGTCCCCGGGCGCCGGCGAAATCGTATCCGGCGAACAGGACGTAAGCACCGCGGGCGGGTTCGTCCGGTGCGATGTGCTCCAGGATCCGCAAGGCCAGCTCCGCCTGGCACAGCAGGCTGGGCTTCACGTCGCCGAGTTCGGCGGGCACCTCGTCCCACAAACGGGCGAGCTCCCTGCTGACCGGATGATGCCAGCTGTCGCGGTCACGCATCGCCGGTCTCCTCCTCACACATGGTTCTGCCGGTGTGTTCCAGCCGGTCCTGGGCGCGGGCGAGCAGTTGGGTGTCGGTGAGCAACGGAACTCGGCGGGCGGTGACCGGACGGTTCCGCTCATACGTGGCGATATAGCCCGGTCGGTCGTCGACACGGTCCTGCGGCACCACCCAGAACGCCTCGTCGTACCGGGGCTCCTGGGGCACGGGCCTGGCGGCCCGCCCCAGGAACGCCGGATGGGCCCAGTCCTTCACGTCCACCGCCCACACCCAGCCGTCCGGAAAGGTGACGTGTACGTCATAGGCGTCATACGCAGGCCACATCCTCACCTTCAGCCCGAGCGCGGTGAGCCGTCCTTCCAATCGGGTCTCCGCCCGTCCGGGGCCGGTCACGAACTGGCGCAACGGCCGGGCAAGCTGAAGCAGTTCACCGGCCTCCTCCTTCGGGATGCGACGTCCCACCGGCGGTCGGCCCCTGCGGCGGCAACGGTCCCGCTCGCACCACCAGCCACCGTCGGGCAGCGGGGTCAGCAGGGTGAGACACCGGCCGCAGGTCGCGTAGACGCCACTGCGGAGATAGCTGTCCGGGACGGGGAGGTAGATGCGGCTCAGCAATTCCTTCACCGGGTCCAGCACGTGGTCCATCGACACGGCCCATTCCTCGGCCGTGGTGAGGACGGGCCGGGTGACCAGGAGCCGCCGGAACTCGGTGTACGCATCCTCCTCGCCGTACTCGCGGCACAGGCGCAGTGCTGCGCGGATGATCTCACGGTCGTAGAGGACCAGTGCGCTGTCCGAGAACTGCTCCGCCCACTCGTAGCACAGCTCGGTAGGGCGTGAGGAGTCCGGGTCGAGCAGCAGGTCTTCCGGTCCGGCCGCCTCGGCCGGCAGGCCCACCGGCCAGTCCGCCACCGGTCGCTCGCGGCACCAGGACAGCAGGTCCGGAAGGCTGACCGGAGGCTCGGCCCCGCGCTCCAGGCAGGCCAGCACCGTCCGGTCGAGGGCGCGCTGGACCTCGGACGGATAGGGCAAGGTGAAGGCTTCGGGGCCGGTGGCCGCGTCGAGCACCGTCAGAGCGGTGGCGAGTGCGCGCATGAGGGGAATACCGCGGTGTGCGGACCAGTCGGTGTCGTGTGGTGGTACTGCGTTGTCGGTCGTGGTCACGGTGCCTCCAGGTGCGCCCGGCCGGCCGCGCAGTGTCTGAGCACGTCACAGACTGCACAATGGCTGCCGGGCGTGGGTGCGTAGGTCTCGTCCACCGCCCAGGGGCCGGCGAGCGCGGCGATGACGCGGCGTGCTTCCGACAAGGTGTCGGGATCGCCGGGATCGATCTCCTCACAGCGCGACCTGCCGGTTCCTTCCGCGTCCAGGTACAGGACCTCCAGCTCGATCAGCGACCGACGCGGATCACCGCCGGGTACTCCGGCCGACATCATCAGCACTGCGAAGGCGAGCTGCGGATACGTCTCCAGCAATGCGCGGCCTTCCCAGGGGGGTTTCGCAGCCGTCTTCGTCTCGTGCCAAACCCAGCCTCCGGAGCGGGTGTACAAGAGGTCGGGGTCCGCGATCAGGACGACGTCCAGCTCGGGGTCGTACATGGTCAGGCGCGGCTGTATCCGTACGACCTCGTCGGACGGCAGGCCGTCGAGGGGGCAGGCCCGCTGGTGCTCCATGAGCAGGGTGAGGGCGGTCGGCAGTTCGGAGGGGGAGAGGCCGGGAAGGACATCCGGGAGGGGTACCGTGCGGCAGCATCCGTCCTCGTGACGGAGGTTGAGCCACTGGTCGACCGCACGTCCCCTGCGGACCGGCTCGCTCTCCGGATCCCCTGACTTCAGGTGCAGCGCGCGGGTGAGGTGGAACTGCGCCGGGCAGCGGGCATGGACGCGCAGGTCGCTGGCGGACACGGAGCGACGAATGCGGGGGCGGCGTGGCCCAGGGACCCCGAGGACACCGGGGGCGCGGGGCGGCTGCTCGCAGCCGACCAGGCCTTCACAGCGCGTGCAACTGGAACCGGGGTTGAGCCGGCCGTCCTCGATCACCCGGCGCAGCACGGGCTGGGCGTCTTCCACGAACCGCCTCTCGACCTCGGCGGTGTCCCAGTCGGCCAGCACCTCGTGCTCGCCGCTGCCGCAGCCGACGCCTACGACCCGGACCCGCTGCGGGTGGACGGTGCTGCCCGGTGCCGGACGGAAGATGTCGTGGAAGGCCGACTGGGAGGGGATGCCCGTTGCCGCCACGGCAGCCGCCTCCGTGATCTCGGCGGGCGGGCGGTCCCCCTTGAGGGAATTCACGGACAGGAGCCACAGCTCGCGTTCAGTCCCGTCGGCGGACGCGTACCGCCGTCCCCACGCCGTGCGCTCGTAGCGGATCGCCCCGCGGGTGTCCGGACTCTCGATCTGGGTGATGGCCGTCCACTGGGCGCGCACCGGCAGGGTCGGCGGGCGCCCGAGAAGGTGCCGCTCCGCCTCGCGCGCCGTGCGCGCCAGCAGGTAGGACCGAACGGCTGATTCGACCCAACTGGAGTGGCCCGTATGGTACTTCTGGTTCCTCAGAATTCGCGCCAAGGAGCTGTCGACGTCCTCTCCCTCGTGCTCGACCGAGTCCAGGACGCTCATCACCGGTCCGAGAGCGAAGTCCTCGACGGGCTTGCCCCGCGGCCGCGGCGGAACCTGACGGAGCAGTGCCCTGGCTCGCAGGGCGTTGCCGCGCGGGCATTCCTGAGGGTCCTCGCGGAGCAACGGCAGCGAAGTGCGGATGAGCCGGATGTCTCCGTTCGTTCCGGGCGGAGGCAGAGGGAGCGACACGATGCACCCCTTACGGGCGTGGTGAGACGAGAGCGCCAACACACTCAGGGAAGCGTATGTTTGTGAACTCAGTCAAGCGATTGACTCGATGTGTCCCGTGAACCGCTATTGTGTGGCTGACACCATGTCATGAACAGCCGGGGGTGAGGCGTGGAAGCCGGGGAAGTCCTCGACGGCCGCTACCGAATCGATGAGGCGCTCGACCAGGGCGGCATGGGCACCATCTGGGCGGCCACCGACCTGGGGACCGGGCAGACGGTCGCCGTCAAGGTGTTGCGGCTCGATGCATACACACAGGGCCGATTCACCCCGGCAGAGCGCACGCGACGCCGAATCGAGCTGCTGAAGCGGTTCGAACGTGAAGGTGTCATCCTCGAGGAGCTGAAGCACCCCGGGATCCCCCGCCTGCTGCACCGTGGCTACCGCGGTGAAGAGCCCTACCTCGTGATGGAATACGTCGAAGGGATCAGCCTGCGCGAATTCCTGGACGTGCGCCGGCCGTTCCCGTTCGATGCCGCCATCGCCGTCGCGGTCCAGATCGCCGAGGCCCTTGGGCACGCGCACATGAACGGCGTGGTGCACCGCGACCTGAAACCGGGCAACATGGTCATCGCCTCCGCGGACGGAGCGGTGAAGCTGCTCGACTTCGGTATCGCCCACCTCACCGACCCTGACGCGACCCGTTACACCGCCCTCGGCGCGACGCCGGGCAGCGTGGGGTACATGGCCCCGGAGCAGCTGCGGGGCCAGCAGGACATCTCTGCCTCGGTGGACCTCTACGCGTTCGGTTGTGTGCTGTTCGAACTCCTCACCGGAGAAAAGCCCTTCGAGGACAAGCCCGACCGGAACAAGGACACCCAGCACCTCGAGGACCTGCCGCCGCGCCTGCGGAGCATCAATGTCGGGATCCCGGAGGAACTGGACGACCTCGGCTGGGACCTCCTCGCCAAGGCCCCGGCGGACCGCCCCAAGTCCATCGACGAAGTGCTGGACGTGCTCGGCGACTTCCTTCCGAAGCCGGGCGACCCGGCCCCGGATCCGGAACTGGATCCGGACCCGACCGCTCGCTATCGCCTCGCGGACGGCTCGCTGACGGGCGCAGCGAGCACCCCGCTCACCCCCCGTGCCACAGCACGACGTCCGGTCCGCCGCCGCGGTGGGTGGCTGGGGCGCAACCAGTTCGCCGGACGCGTCGCGCAGGCCCGGGCGGAACTGCTCGCCGATGGTCCCGGCGACCGCTGCGCCGAGCTCTTCGACCTGCTGCCCAAGGCGGCGTCGGACTGGGGCGCGCGGGAGCCGATCGTCCTGGAGGGGCGACTGGTGTGTGCCGACGCCGCCCGGCTGGATGGTCGTACGGGTGAGGCGAAAGAGCAGTACCAGCTCGTGGCCGAGAACGGAGAGCCGTCGGACCCTCTGGTCCTGGAAGGCCGCCTCGGGGTTGCCGAGTGCCTCATGCCCGAGGGTGACTTCACCGGCGCGCTCGGCGGCTGGCGCGCAGTGGTGCACAGCCTGTCGCTCGTCGCCGTACCGGATTCCGGCCGGCTGACGAGCCGCTGCCGTGAGGTCGCGGTGGAATTGGCCGAGTCTGGCTACGAAGCGGAGGTGTCCGACCTCCTCGCCTGGCTGCCCGAGGCGTAGCCGGTCAGTCCCGCGGAAGGTGCCCCGCGGCCAGCAGGTCCCCCAGCGCCCGGCTCAGCTCGCCGCCCACGGTCTTCATATCGGTGAGTTCTCGTTCGAAGACGGCGATCTTCCGGTAGACCTCCCCGTACTGCCGCTGCTCCTCCAGTGAGAGCCTCGGGACGTGCAGACGCCTGACGTCGATGCGTGACGTGGTGGACGCGTGCGTGCCGGCCCTGTGCACATTGGCGGGGGCGCGCAAGCAGCCGGACAGGAACCACGGGTCGAGGACCGCGGGATTTACCCTGAGCGCCGAGAGCTGGGGCCCCAGGACGGACGGGGCGTCGCTTTCCACCCGTACGTCGAAGGCCCGGGCCAGCACCGAGACGATGACGTCCTGGGGCGCCGTGACCGTGAGTGAGCCATCCTGCTCACCTGCCGCGACGGCCGACGCGGGAAGCCACAGTTGCGCCTGACCGGACAGCGGCGTCCCCGTGAGGACGCGCGTCTCGTCCTCCTGGCGTTCCCCGCGGCGCACCAGCGACTCCGGCAGCCCCTGCCCGGTCCGGATCTCCAGGGCACCGGCTCGTTCCAGCTCGCCGACGCTGATGAGCGGAACCGTCTCGTCACCGTCCGCGGGTATGAGTGCCGACAGGGCGTCGGCGGCTTCGCGGACTTCCCCCATGTGTGAGTCGAACCGTGTCCAGAGGCGCCTGAGATCGACGATGGTTGCGGCTCGTGTCCTCGGAACACGCCGCGCAGGTGTGAGGTCCACCTGATCGTCCAGCAGGTCGACCACGGGCACTGAGACGCTTCCCAGCATGCTTGTGCCGCCGAGGACTCCTACTACCTGCTCTGCCACAGCGGACCAGTCGACGCCGGCGCTGTCGACGGACACGGGACGAGTGGCGTGTGTGGTGTCCACGAACGTGAGTTCTCTGCCGTCCGCACCGCCCCGACCGGGGACACCGTCCGCGTGCAGGATCCACAAATGCAGTCCGACACCGTAAGGCGGGGCGACACCAGGCGGCAGAGCGATCACTGTCCGGAGCACTCCGGACCGCAGGAGACCGGCTCTGATCCGCCGACCCGCGCGGCGGGCCGCCACTGCGGGCGGCAAGACGAGAACTGCGACGCCACCAGGAGCCAGAGCTGCTGCGGCATGTTGAACCCAGGCGAGTTCTGGCTCGGTACGCGGTGGCTGCCCGTACACCCAACGCGGGTCTGTGGCGAGCTCCGCGTGACCCCAGTCGCGCTCGTTCGACGGCGGGTTGGAAAGGATCACATCGGCCTGCGTTCCGAGATGGGCATCGCCCCGCAGCGTGTCACCCGCAGCCAACGAGACGTTGGACAGGTCACGCTCGGCGAACCCGTCCACGGAGAGGCGAGCTTTGGCCAGCTCCACGAGAACCGGGTCGCTGTCCTGACCGAGGAAACGCAGTCTCGTCGCACGGCCAGCATCCCACTGCCGGCCGGCTGCGATGAGCAATGTTCCCGTCCCGCACGCGGGATCCAACACGCTCCGGACCGGCCCGGGGTGGTTCATGGCCGCCGCCTGGGCCATGAGCTGGGCCAGCTGTACCGGTGTAGTCGTGATCTGTCGCACGTGTGTCCGGAGCCATCGGTCGAGAAGGAGTTCGAAGGTCTTGGCCTCCTCGTCCGGCTGAGCCAGTTCGAGAGTGCGCTCCAGCAGGCGGGTCTGACGCTGGTCAAGGCGCGGCCCCCCGGCGGGGCCGGCGGTTTCGACGCCACTCTGCCGGAGTCCTACCCGGGCCACCAGCAGGCCCGTCGTCTCCCGGTCGCCCAGGGATTCGTATTCCGGCCAGAGCCGGTCGAGCGGGTTGAGCGCCGTCTTGAGTTTGTTCTCCCGCCTGAGCCACTCCTCGACCTGCGGAAGCGAGAATTGCGGGCTCGTGTCGGTGCCGCCGACGGGAGAGGGAAAGCTGTCATACCGTCGCCGCCAATTGCTGACGGCGGCGCGCCCGACGCCCGCGAGGCGCGCGATCTCCGCCAGGGTGACGACAACCGGGGGGGACCCTGAGGTCTTGGACATGATCTCCTCCGGAGCTCGTGGCAGCCTCGCGCCCAGTGATTCCGTGAGCACCTGCGTTTGAGGGACGCATTGTTTGACTGAGTTTACGCACATGTTAGGGCCCGGACTTTGCATCTCGCGTGGTTGTCAGTTCGAGACGTCGGTCCCTCCGACCGCCTTCCCATGCCGGGCAGGTGACAGAGACAGCAGGGTTACCGCTTGCCTCCCTCAGTCGCCTTGGTGTCGCGTCCTAGTCCACTCCGCGCACGTTTTACGGGCGAAGGTTGCTTGAAACGAGACCGATACATGAGTCGTTCGCGGCGGCCGGGCCTTGGCGGCCTCAGCCGGGGAACGGGCCGTTGGCCGTGGGGTGGAGGATGCGAAGGCCCGGCGCTCGGTGAGTCTGCCTGCCGCTGAGTGGAGCCGTCCCCGCGCGCCGCCCTGGTCGTCGTGATCCGGCGCCGCGGCTCCGGCTCCCCGGACGGGGCAGCCCGCCGTACCCCCGTCCACCACCCGGTGGACCCCAGGTTCAACCAGTCGCTGCTGTCGGTGTCGTAGCGTCCGCCAAGAGCATGGTCGGCATGAAGAATCTCCCTGTGCGTATGGCTGGTTGGAGTGCGGCGCACCCCTGGCGGGGGATCGTCGGCTGGCTGGTGTTCGTCGTGTTGTGTCTCGGGGTCGGTATCGCCGTCGGCACCAACGCGGCGACCACCGAGGACTTCCGGATCGGTGAGGCGGGGCGGGGTGAGGCGATCGCCGCCGAGGGCGGGTTGCAGCAGCGGCCCGTCGAACACGTCCTGATCACCGCAAAGCCCGGCGGCGGACGGCTCGACACCGCTGACGCCGACGCGGCCGCCGCCGACATCACCGCCCTGATGCGGAGGCTTCCGGAGGTCCGGTCCGTCGCGGAACCGGTGCGGGACGCGCGGCACACCGCCGTACGGGTCACCGTCACCCTCAACGGGCCCGAGCTGGACGGCAAGAAGCACGTCGAGCCGCTGCTCGCGCAAACCGCCGCCGTGCAGAAGGCCCACCCCGGGCTGCGGATCGAGGAGACCGGCTCGCCCTCCATCAGCAAGGGCGTCGAGAAGCTGCGCGGCGACGACCTCTCGCGCACCGAGGTCATCGCCCTGCCGGTCACCCTGATCACCCTGCTGCTCGTCTTCAGCTCCATCGCCATGGCCCTCGTACCGCTGCTGCTCGCCCTGTCCTCGATCGTGGCGGCCGTGGGTCTGTCGATGGTGGCCTCGCACGTCTTCCCCGACGCGGGCGTCGGCACCAACATCATCCTGCTGATCGGCCTCGCCGTCGGCGTCGACTACACCCTCTTCTACCTCAAGCGGGAACGGGAGGAACGCGCCCGTGGCGGTGGCCGGCTCGGCCCGCGGGCCGTCGTGGAGATCGCCGCCGCCACCTCCGGCCGTGCCGTGGTCCTCTCCGGGCTCGCCGTCGCCGTCTCCAGCGCCACCCTCTACCTCGCCGACGACATCATCTTCTCCTCCATCGCCACCGGCGCGATCGTCGTCACCCTCGTCGCCGTCGTCAGCTCCCTGACCGTCCTGCCCGCGCTGCTCGCCAAGATGGGCATGCGGGCGGAGCGCCGGGCCGAGCGGCGGGCCGCGCGCGGGCTCGCGCCGAGGAAGCAGCGGGCGTACCGGACCGGGCCCGGGCGGTTCACCGCCGCCGTGCTGCGGCCCGTCGCCAAGCGGCCCGCCGCCACCCTCCTGGTCACGGTCCTCGCGCTGCTCGCCCTGGCCGCCCCGGTCCTCGGCCTGAAACTCACCGACATGGGCCGCGAGACCCACTCCCGTTCCATCGTTGCCATGCGGGTCTACGACCGGCTCAACACGGCCTTCCCCGAGCTGAAGTCCATGCACCAGGTCGTCGTACGCGCCGACGCCGGCCGTTCCGCCGAGGTCACCGCCGCCCTGCGCGCCCTCGCCGCCGACGTCAAGGAAGACCCGCGCCTGAGCGGCACCTCCGCCCTGACCACCTCGTCCGACCGGCGGATCAGCATGCTCCAGCTCCAAGTCCCGCACGACGTCAGCACGGACGCGGCCCAGTCCTCCCTCGAGGACATCCGCGAGCGCTACGTCCCCGAGACCGTCGGCAGGGTCCCGGGCGCCGAGACCGCCGTGACCGGAGACGTCGCCCGCTACGCCGACTACCCGACCCACCAGGAACAGAAGCTGCCGCTCATCATCGGCGCCCTCCTCCTGGTCACCTTCGTCATGACCGTCCGGGCGTTCCGCTCCGTCGTCCTCGGCCTGGTCGGCGTCGTCCTCAACCTGCTGTCCGCCGCCGCCTCGCTCGGCATCCTGGTCCTGGTCTTCCAGCACACCTGGGCCGAGGGCCTGGTCGACTTCACCTCCACCGGATCGATCGGCTCCCGCGTCCCGCTGTTCCTCTTCGTGATCCTGTTCGGCCTGTCCATGGACTACCAGGTCTTCGTGATCAGCCGCATCAGGGAGGTCGCGCTGCGCGGAGTCCCCACCCGCAAGGCCGTCATCGACGGCATCGGCAGCTCGGCCGGCGTGGTCACCAGCGCCGCCGTCGTCATGGTCACCGTCTTCGCCAGCTTCGCCGCCCTGCACCTGATCGAGATGAAGCAGATCGGCTTCAGCCTCGCCGTCGCCGTCCTGCTGGACGCCTTCGTCATCCGTATGCTGGTCCTGCCCTCTCTGATGCTCCTGCTCGGCGAGGCCAACTGGTGGCCCTCCCGGGGCGTGCGCCGCGCCCGCGCCACCGCCGCCGACCCCACGGCCCGCCCGCTGGAGCCGGTGGACTGACCACCACCGCCGATAGGATTCCGAACACCCTTACGGATGAGGTGAGTCAGCGTGGCCCACGGGCAGCAGCAGCCGAGCGACCGGCTCACCCCGGACCGGATCCGGCTGGGGAACACGGTGGTCTGGGTCCTGTTCGGCCTGCTGCCGACGGCCGGCGGCGTGCTCGACCGGTCGCCGGCCCGCAAGGGCTGGATGTTCGGCCTGCTCGCCCTGATCGCGCTGTGCCACGCCCTCACCCTCGCCCGACCGCGCACCCGCCTCCTGAACCGCCGGGCCTACCTGGGCCTCCTCGCCCTCGCCCTCGGCGGCAGCTCGTACCTCCTCGACGGCGGGGCCGCCTTCTACGTCGTGTCCCTGCCGCAGTTCTGGCTCTGCACCCGCACACCCCGCGAGGCGGTCGCGCTCAGCGGCGGCGCCGCCGCCCTCACCGTGTTCGGCGGCACGCTCGGCCAGGGCTGGAGCCCCCAATTCCTCACCGGCAACACGGTGTTCACCCTCGCCGCCTACGCCATCGGCACCGGCCTCGGCCTGTGGATCCATCGCTTCGTCGGCCAGAGCAACGAGCGGCAGGAGCTACTGACCGCCGAACTCGCCCTCACCCAGGAGGAACTGGCCCTCGCCCACCAGCGCCAGGGCGCCGCCGAGGAACGCGAGCGGATGGCCCGGGAGATCCACGACACGCTCGCCCAGGGCTTCGCCTCCATCGTCGTACTCGCCGAAGCCGCGCGCGCCGCCCTCACCTCCGACCCCGGGCGCAGCGCCCAGCAGCTCGCGTCCATCGAGCAGACCGCGCGGGAGAACCTCACCGAGGCCCGGGTGCTCGTCGGCTCCGTCCCGGTGAGCGGCGTCGCGGCCGGCTCGGTGGCCACCACCCTGCGCCGCACCCTGGACCGCTTCGCCCAGGACACCGGCGTCACCGTCACCGCCGAACTGCCCGACATCGACCTCGACCAGCGCACCCGCGTCGCCCTGCTGCGCTGCACCCAGGAATCCCTCGCCAACGTGCGCAAACACTCCGGTGCCGCCACCGTCGGCGTCGTCCTCAGCGAAGTTCCCGGCGGCGTCGAGCTGGAGATCACCGACGACGGCAAGGGCTTCGTCGTCGCGGAGTCCCGCGGCTTCGGACTCGACGGCATGCGCCGGCGCCTCGCCGAACTCGACGGCGAACTCACCGTCACCAGCTCCCTCGGGGACGGCACCCGCATCCTCGCCACCCTGCCCACACCCGCCCAGGGCTGAGACCCCGCCACGCCGACCCCGAGGGAAGCAGATGACCGACACCGCCACCGACCGGATACGGGTCGTCGTGGTCGACGACCACGCCGTGATGCGCGCCGGGGTCGTGGCCCTGCTGACCGGCGAGCCCACCATCGAGATCGTCGGCGAGGCGAGCGACGGCCGCGAGGGCGTCGGCCTGGTCCAGCGGCTCGCCCCCGACGTGGCCCTCCTGGACCTGCGCATGCCGGTGCTCGACGGGGCGGCCGCCACCGCCGAGATCGTCGCCCTGCCCGTCGCGACCCGGGTGCTGATCCTCACCACGTACGACACGGACGCCGAGATCGAACGGGCCGTGGAGGCAGGCGCCGTCGGCTATCTGCTCAAGGACACCACCCGCGAACAGCTCGCCGACGCCATCCGCTCGGCGGCGCGCGGCGAGACGGTCCTCGCGCCCAAGGTCGCCGAACGCCTCGTGGCCCGCATGCGCCGCCCCGAACCCGTCGCCCTCACCGCCCGCGAACGCGAGGTGCTGCGCGCGGTCGCCGACGGCCTGTCCAACGCCGAGATCGGCCGCCGCCTGGTGATCGGCGAGGCCACGGTGAAGACCCACCTCCTGCGCGTCTTCGCGAAGCTGGACGTCAGCGACCGCACCCGCGCCGTCGTTGTCGCCCTGGAACGGGGGTTGCTGGTGGGGTGAGGCACCCACCGCACGTCAGCCGCCCCCACCGCGCGTCAGGCGCCCTCACTCCGCGCCAGGCACCCCCGCCGCGCGTCAGCCGGCCCGCACCGCCCTTCAGGCGTCCCCGCCCCGTCAGGCGCCGCGGTCCCGCACCGCTCGTAAGACGTCTCGTAAGACGTCGGGACATAGGCTGGCCGGTATGAGAATCCTCGGGTTGTGCGGGAGTCTGCGGGCGGGGTCGTTGAACGCGGCTGTGTTGCGGTCGGCGGCGGAATTGGTGGTGCCCCCGCGGGAACTCCTCGTCGACCCGGGGCTCGGGCGGTTGCCGTTCTTCGATGCCGACGTGGAGACGACGGCGCTGCCCCGGGTCGTGGCGGAACTGCGGGGTGCCGTCGGCGCGGCGGACGGGTTGCTGATCGCCACTCCCGAATACGCGCACGGCACCTCGGGGGTGTTGAAGAACGCCTTGGAGTGGCTGGTCGGGGGCGGGGAGATGGACGGCAAGCCGGTCGCCCTGGCCAGCGCGTCCCCCGCGGCGACCGGCGGCGACCGGGCCCGGGCCTGGCTCGCCGAGACCCTCGCCGTGATGGGGGCCAAGGTGATCCCGCGGGAACTGGGCATCCCACGGGCCACCTTGATGATCAGCGACGGCCGGATCACCGACGAGCCCACCCGCACGGCCCTGGCCCGGCTCCTGGACGACCTCGCCGATGCCGCCGCCGAGGCCCGCGCCGCCGCTGCCGTCGAGGTCCGGGAGGTCAGCGGCAGCCTGGCGTCCTGAGGGAGTCCGTTCAGAAGTCCTCGTCGAGGTCGACCGTGCCCTCGACGGCGACCTGATACGCGGAGGGGCGGCGCTCGAAGAAGTTCGTCAGCTCCTGAACGCCCTGGAGCTCCATGAAGGAGAAGGGGTTCTCGGAGCCGTGGACGGGGGCGAAGCCGAGGCGGGTGAGGCGCTGGTCGGCGACGCATTCGAGGTACTGCCGCATCGAGTCGGTGTTCATGCCCGGGAGGCCGTCACCGCACAGGTCGCGCGCGAACTGCAGCTCGGCCTCGACGGCCTCCTTGAGCATGTCGGTGACCTGCTGCTGGAGCTGGTCGTCGAAGAGGTCGGGTTCTTCCTTGCGGACGGTGTCGACGACGTCGAAGGCGAAGCTCATGTGCATGGTCTCGTCGCGGAAGACCCAGTTGGTGCCGGTGGCCAGGCCGTGCAGCAGGCCGCGGCTGCGGAACCAGTAGACGTAGGCGAAGGCGCCGTAGAAGAAGAGTCCTTCGATGCAGGCGGCGAAGCAGATGAGGTTGAGCAGGAAGCGGCGGCGGTCGGCCTTGGTCTCCAGCCGGTCGAGTTTTTCGACCGAGTCCATCCAGGTGAAGCAGAACTGTGCCTTCTCGCGGATGGAGGGGATGTTCTCCACGGCGGCGAAGGCGGCGGCCCTGTCGTCGGGGTCGGGGAGGTAGGTGTCCAGCAGGGTCAGGTAGAACTGGACGTGTACGGCTTCCTCGAAGAGCTGACGGCTCAGGTACAGGCGTGCTTCGGGGGAGTTGATGTGCTTGTAGAGGGTCAGTACGAGGTTGTTGGCGACGATGGAGTCGCCGGTGGCGAAGAAGGCGACGAGCCGGCCGATGAGGTGCTGTTCCTCGGGGGTGAGTTTGGCGAGGTCGGCGACGTCGGAGTGGAGGTCGACCTCTTCGACGGTCCAGGTGTTCTTGATGGCGTCCCGGTAGCGTTCGTAGAAGTCGGGGTAGCGCATGGGGCGCAGGGTGAGTTCGAAGCCGGGGTCGAGCAGGTTGGTGTTACGGGACATTACTGGCAGGCCTCGCAGGACTCGGGGTTTTCCAGGGAACAGGCGATGGCCTGGGGATCGGCGGCCTGCTGGACGGGCACCGTGGCCCGCGCCGCCCGCGCGATCCGCGTGGCCGGCCGGGAACGCAGGTAGTACGTCGTCTTCAGCCCGGACTTCCAGGCGTAGGCGTACATGGAGGAGAGCTTGCCGATGGTCGGCGTCTCCAGGAACAGGTTCAGCGACTGCGCCTGGTCGAGGAACGGGGTGCGGGCGGCGGCCATGTCGATCAGGCCGCGCTGGGGGATCTCCCAGGCCGTGCGGTACAGGGCGCGGATGTCCTCGGGGATCCACTGGAAGTCCTGCACCGAGCCGTTGGCCTCGCGCAGCGCCTCGCGGGTGCGGGCGTCCCAGACCCCGAGGTCCTTCAGGTCCTGCACCAGGTAGGAGTTGACCTGGAGGAACTCGCCGGACAGGGTCTCGCGCTTGAACAGGTTCGACACCTGCGGCTCGATGCACTCGTACACCCCCGCGATCGACGCGATGGTCGAGGTGGGCGCGATCGCCAGCAGCAGGGCGTTGCGCATGCCGACCGTTGCCACCCGTTCGCGCAGCGCCGCCCAGCGTTCGGGCCAGGTGAACTCGGTGTCGTAGTGGTCGGGATGGAGCACTCCCCGGGCGGCGCGGGTCTTCTCCCAGGCGGGCAGGGGGCCGTTGCGCTCGGCGAGGTCGGCGGACGTCTCGTACGCGGCGAGCATGATCCGCTCGGAGATGCGTGTGGACAGGTGCTTCGCTTCCGGGGAGTCGAAGGGCAGGCGGAGTTTGAAGAAGACGTCCTGGAGGCCCATCACCCCGAGCCCGACCGGCCGCCACTTGGCGTTCGAGCGGCTCGCCTGTTCGGTGGGGTAGAAGTTGATGTCGACGACGCGGTCGAGGAAGGTGACGGCGGTGCGGACGGTGGCGTCCAGGCGGTCCCAGTCGATGTCGCCGTCGCGGACGAAGGCGCCGAGGTTGACCGAGCCGAGGTTGCAGACGGCCGTCTCGCCGTCGTTGGTGACCTCCAGGATCTCGGTGCAGAGGTTGGAGGAGTGGATGACGTTGCCGGGCTCGGCGGTCTGGTTGGCGGTGCGGTTGGCGGCGTCCTTGAAGGTCATCCAGCCGTTGCCGGTCTGGGCCAGGGTGCGCATCATCCGGCCGTACAGCTCGCGGGCGGGGAGGGTCTTCTTGGCGAGGCCGGCGGCTTCGGCCTTGCGGTAGGCGGTATCGAAGTCCTCGCCCCACAGGTCGACGAGTTCGGGGACGTCGGCGGGGGAGAACAGGGACCACTGGGCGTCGGCGTTGACGCGGCGCATGAACTCGTCGGGGATCCAGTGCGCGAGGTTGAGGTTGTGGGTGCGGCGGGCGTCCTCGCCGGTGTTGTCCCGGAGTTCGAGGAATTCCTCGATGTCGGAGTGCCAGGTCTCCAGGTAGACGGCGGCGGCGCCCTTGCGGCGGCCGCCCTGGTTCACGGCGGCGACCGAGGCGTCCAGGGTCTTCAGGAACGGCACGATCCCGTTGGAGTGCCCGTTCGTCCCCCGGATGTAGGAGCCCCGGGCACGGATACGGGAGTACGACAGCCCTATGCCGCCGGCGTGCTTCGACAGCCGGGCGACCTGCCGGTAGCGGTCGTAGATGGAGTCCAGCTCGTCCAGGGGTGAATCGAGCAGGTAACACGCGGACATCTGGGGGTGGCGGGTGCCGGAGTTGAACAGGGTGGGGGAGGAGGGCAGGTAGTCCAGGCGGCTCATCAGGCCGTAGAGGTCGGCCACTTGGTCCACCGCCCCGGGCGTGTGGTCCTCGGCCAGACCGCTCGCCACGCGCAGCATGAAGTGCTGGGGCGTCTCGATGACCTTGCGGGTGACCGGGTGGCGCAGCAGGTAACGGGTGTAGAGGGTGCGCAGGCCGAAGTAACCGAAGCGGTCGTCGGCGCCCTCCGCCACGGCCGAGTCCACCAGCGCGTCCAGCCGTTCCGCGTGGGTGCGCACGAACTCGGCCGTACGGTCGGCGACCAGGCCCTCGCGATGCCCCACCGCCACCGACTCGGTGAAGGCCGACACCCCCTGGGTACGGGCCTCGCGGCGGATGCCGATCGTCAGCAGCCGGGCGGCCAGCTTGGAGTAGGCGGGGTCCTCGGCGATCAGGCCGGCGGCGGCCTCCGTGGCCAGCTCGCGCAGCTCCGCCTCGTCGGCCCGCGCGGACCGCCCGCGCAGCGCGGCGGCGGCCACCCGATCGGGGTCGGCGTCGGGCAGATCGGCCGTCAGCTCGGACAGCGTCCGCAGCAGCGCGGGCTCCGGATCGTGCTGCGGTCGCTCCTCGGTGAGCGCGGCCGGATGGCTTGGAGCCATGGTCACGTGGTGCTCCCTCGTCGGATGGAAACGGGGCCCGGGACACAGGGGGGCAAGGCATGGCAAGGCAGCCGCCCGTGCCTGAGGGGCCCGTTGTGCCGTGGGCGTCTCAGGTGTCGCCGAAATCAGGTGGGAGCATACATCTTGTGTCTCGGCTGGCAATGGACCCCAGATGTAGTGTCCGGCGGGGGTGTCGGGTGTTCGGACAGCGCCGGAGAACGGGGCTCCTGAGCCAGGCGCGGCAAGGCTCCGGGGGCCCTTCGGTGACGCCCGCGGAGGGTGGCCGGCCGGGGTGGGGCCGGTGGTGAGGCGGGGTGTGGCGGGCGGGACGGGAGGGGCGGAAGCCCGAAGATGGCCGAAAGTCGTCAGTGCGTTCGGCGGCCCTCGGGGGTGCTTGTTCATCCTCGGGGGTGCTTGCTCGTACCGTCCCCATGCGTCCGGTCGCGTCCGGTCGGCGCCGTTTGCAGCCGTCCGTGCGCCTCTACGGCCTTCCGGCCGGCCCCGGTGTCGTGCGGACGCCGGCTCACTCCTCGAACAGGGTCTCCTGCTCGCCCTGCGCCTTGCGCCGCAGCCGGCGGTTGCGCGCGCCCACCACCACGGCCGTCGCCGCCGCCGTCACGCCGAGGGCGGCCGGGACCATCCAGCCGCGGTCGAGGACGTGCCCGAGGGCGTGGTCGAGGGAGAGGCGGCCGGGGCCGGTGACGGCCAGGCCGGCGGCGGTCAGGCCCAGGATCGCCGCGTGCTCGTAGCCGCCCTCCTGGGCGAAGAAGCCGTTGGGCACGTGGACGGCCGCCGCCCCGGCCATCCCGCCGGCCGCCGCCGCGCCGGCCGCCGGGGTCGCGAGGCCGAGCGCCAGCAGCGTGCCGCCGCCGGTCTCCGCCAGGCCCGCCGCCATCGCGCTCAGCTTGCCGGGCACGTAGCCGATGGACTCCATGAACTGGCCCGTGCCCTCCAGTCCGTGTCCGCCGAACCAGCCGAACAGCTTCTGCGTGCCGTGCGCCGCCAGCACCCCTCCGGTGCCCAGCCGGAGCAGCAGCAGGCCCAGATCACGTCGGTCGTAACAGGTCACGGTGACTCCCAGCGGACAGGCGGACAGGCGGACAGGCGGACAGGGCTCCTGGGGCCACCCTCGCACCCACGGCCCCGAGCGGCCCCTCGTGGCTGCCGTTCGGGTGGCGGGCCGGGGGGCGCGGAATGAGCCCGCCGCCGTGACGATCCAGCCGGCCGGGTCCGGCGACCCGGCGTGAGTCCCGGCGTGAGGGGGGCTCCGTACGGTTCCTTGCCTTCGCGCGCGCTCCAACTCCTAGCGTGCGGCCCATGACGACGACACGGACGCTGGGACGCGGCGGCACAGCGGTGAGCGCACTCGGTTTCGGGTGCTGGGCCATCGGCGGTGAGCACTGGATGGCCGACGGGCAGCCCGTCGGCTGGGGGAAGGTGGACGACGACGAGTCCGTACGGGCCGTCCGGCGGGCGCTCGACCTCGGTGTCACCTTCTTCGACACGGCCGACTCCTACGGAACCGGGCACAGCGAGGAGATCCTGGGCCGGGCCCTCGGCAAGCGGCGGGACGAGGTGGTCCTCGCCACCAAGTGGGGCAACGTCTTCGATCCGGACACCCGCACCCTGACCGGCACCGACGACACCCCGGAGTACGCCCGGCGGGCCCTCACCGCCTCCCTGCGCCGGCTCGGCACCGACCGCGTCGACCTGTACCAGCTGCACATCTCCGACGCCGACCCGGAGCGAGCCGCCGAACTCCGCGACGCCTGCGAGGAGTTCGTGCGGGAGGGGCTGGTGCGGGCCTACGGATGGAGCACCGACGATCCCGAGCGGGCCGCCGTCTTCGCCGAGGGACCGCACTGCGCGGCCGTGCAGCACGCCCTCAACGTGCTCCAGGACGCGCCCCGGACCCTGGCGCTGTGCGAGCGGCTGGAGCTGGCGAGCGTCAACCGCAGCCCGCTGGCCATGGGACTGCTGGCGGGGCGGCGCGAGGGGACGCTGGACGCGGGGGACATCCGCAGCCGGCCGCCGGCCTGGCTCCCGGGGTACGCGTCCGACGGCTCCGGCGCCGATCCGCAGTGGCTGGACCGGATCGACGCCGTCCGGTCCCTCCTCACCAGCGACGGCCGCACCCTCGCCCAGGGCGCCCTCGCCTGGCTGTGGGCCCGCAGCCCGCGCACCGTGCCGATCCCCGGCTTCCGGACCGTCGCCCAGGCCGAGGAGAACGCCGGGGCGATCGAGAAGGGACCGCTCACCGCCGGCCAGCTGGCCGAGATCGACCGCTTGCTCGGCAGGTGAGCCTTTCCAAGGCCCGCTGAGGTGCGCCGACTTGGCCGATCTGCCCGGTGCGCGGCGTGATCCGGACCGTACGCCCCTCCGGACGCGGAACGTCTGCTCGTCGCGGTGTACGGTCCCCGGGTGCGTGAATGTTCCCGGCTCAGCCGGCGTGCCGTCCTCGGGCTGACGGCCGCCGCCCTGCCCTTGTCCACGGCCACCGACGCCACCGCCGCGACAGCGGCCACCACGGTCGTCGGGGGCGAACGACTGGCCCGTACCGGCGTCCAGGTGCACGGCGCCTCGGGACTGCCCAAGAAGCTCACCGCCCGCGCCTGGCTGGTCGCCGACTGCGCGAGCGGGGAGGTGCTCGCCTCGTTCGACGCGCACCGGCGGCTCGCGCCCGCGTCCACGCTGAAGATGCTGTTCGCGGACACCGTGCTGAAGAAGTTCGACCGCGCCCGGCGGTACAAGGTCACCGACGCCGACCTCGCCGACGTCCCGGCCGGGTCCAGCCTCGTCGGCATCAAGCCCGGCATCACCTACACCGTCGAGCAGTTGTGGCAGGGCGTGTTCCTGCGGTCCGGCAACGACGCCGTGCACGTGCTGTCCCACATGAACGGCGGCATCGCCAGGACGGTCGCCGAGATGCAGGCCAGGGCCCAGGACCTGCAGGCCCTGGACACCCATGTGGTCAGCCCCGACGGCTTCGACCACAAGGGGCAGCTCTCCTCGGCGTACGACCTCACGCTCTTCGCCCGGCACGGGCTGAAGGACGCCGACTTCCGCGGCTACTGCGGCACGAGGACGGCCGACTTCCCGGCGGGCGGCAAGAAGACGTTCCAGATCCAGAACACCGACCGTCTGCTGACCGGGGCATGGGGTCTGAAGACATATGACGGCCTGATCGGTGTCAAGAACGGCTACACCAGCCATGCCGGCAACACGTTCACCGGCGCGGCCACCCGGGGCGGGCGCACCCTGCTGGTGACCGTGATGCATCCCGAGTCCGGCGGCAACGCCGTGTACGAGGAGACCGCCGCGCTGCTCGACTGGGGCTTCACCCACGGGCGTTCGGCCCGGCCCGTGGGCACGCTGGTCACCCCGCTCAGCGAGGGCGGGGCGAGCGCGAGCCCGGCTCCCGGGGGGCGGGCGGTGCGCGCGGCGGCCGGTGCCCCCGGCGTGGTGGGTGCTGGCGCCGGCTCCACCGGCCCCGTCGCGGTGGCGGCCGGCGCCGGCGCGCTCGCCCTGCTGGGAGCGGGCGCCTGGGCCCTGCGCCGCCGCCGGACCCGGCCGGCGACACCGGAGGGCGGGGGACCGGAACCGACGGCCGACGAGCCGAGCTGAGCCCACGTAGTATCCGGTGGCCGACCAGCTGCGCCGAATCGCCGTACGTATCCGCCGGCCGACGAACTGAGCAGGGCCGCCGTGCGTATCCGGTGACCGGCGAGCTGCGCCGAGGCGCCGTACGTACGTGGCGTGCGCGCACCCGCATGCCTGCGCGGCGGCCGTTCCCGCGGCCGGTCCGGCCTCGCGGTGGCGCGAGGTGTGCCCCCCTGTTCCGGTCCGGTGGAACGGCCGCCGCCTCCCCCCTCGGAATGGCCGCGGAACCGTCATGCTCCAACTGTGAAGCTCCGGTGGAGAAAAGTTGAGCATAGGTCAGCAACGGGCCGCAATACCGCGGACGACCGAGTTCCGCCCGCCGGTACGGCCCGGGCGCGGCTCAGCCCCGGCCGATGTACGGCATCGTCGTCGCCAGTACCGTCGCGAACTGCACGTTCGCCTCCAGCGGCAGCTCCGCCATGTGCCGTACCGTGCGCGCCACATCGGCCACGTCCATCATCGGTTCCGGGGCGACCTCCCCGTTCGCCTGGAGCGCGCCCATCGGCATCCGCGCCGTCATGTCGGTCGCCGCGTTGCCGATGTCGATCTGGCCGACCGCGATGCCGTACGGCCGTCCGTCCAGGGACAGCGACTTGGTCAGGCCGGTCAGCGCGTGCTTGGTCGCGGTGTAGGCGACCGAGTGCGGGCGGGGCGTGTGCGCCGAGACGGAGCCGTTGTTGATGATCCGGCCGCCCCGCGGGTCCTGTTCCTTCATCCGCCGGTAGGCCGCCTGCGCGCACAGGAACGCCCCGTTGAGGTTCGTGTCCACCACGTGCCGCCAGGCGTCGTACGGCAGCTCCTCGACCGGGACCCCGCCGGGCCCGAAGGTCCCCGCGTTGTTGAACAGCAGGTCCACCCGGCCGAACCGGTCCACGGCCGCCGTGAACAGCGCGTCGACGTCCTCCGGCCGGGACACGTCGGCGGGGACGGCGAGCGAGGCCGCCCCCGGCACCAGTGCCGCCGTCTCCGCCAGCGGCTCGGCACGCCGGCCGGCCAGCACCACGGACCAGCCGGCGCGCAGCAGCTCCACGGCGACGGCCCGCCCGATGCCGGACCCGGCCCCGGTCACCACCGCGATCTTCGAGTTCCTGTCAGTCATGACTCCGCAGCGTAGGCGGAGAGTCCGCCATACGGAATCGACTGTCCGCCATACGGTTGCCCGACGCGAGCGACATGGCCGCCCCGCGGCTAGACACCCACCGGCGCCGCGTCCCCCGGATACCGCACCCCGACCCGCTCCCGCACCGCGTCCATCGTGCGCATCACCGCGAGCGTCCCCTCCAGCGGCACCAGCGGCGACTCCTTCTCGCCCGCCCGCAGCGCCCGCATGACCTCGAGCGCCTCGTGCCGCATGCTGGTGCGCGGACCGTCGGCGGGGTCGGCGGTGAACTCCTCCGGGTCCCGGCCCTCGCGGTGCAGCACGAACCGCTCCGGGTGGAAGAACCCGGACGGCACGTCGATCCGCCCGCGCGTGCCGGTGACCGACGCGGTGTTCGCCGTACCGCCGGTGATCGAGCAGTGCAGTGCGGCCAGCGCGCCGCTCTCCCAGGACAGCAAGGCCCCCGTCTGGAGGTCGACGCCCTCGGGCGAGAGCACCGCGCTCGCGGTGATCCCGTCCGGCTCGCCGAGCAGCAACTGCGCGAACGCCACCGGGTACACGCCCAGGTCCAGCAGTGCCCCGCCGCCCAGCGCCGGGTCCCGCAGCCGGTGTGTCGCGGGGAAGGGCCCGGCGATCCCGAAGTCCGCCTGAACGGTGCGCACTTCGCCGATCGCCCCGTCCGCCACGAGCGCCTTCAGCCGCCGGACCAGCGGATTGCAGTACATCCACATCGCCTCCATCAGGAAGCGGCCGTGCTCCCGGGCCAGCGCGACGAGTTCCTCCGCCTCGCGCAGGTTCAGCGTGAACGGCTTCTCGCACAGCACGTTCCGGCCCGCCCGGAGGCACAGCCCGGCCGCCGCCCGGTGCGCCGAGTGCGGGGTGGCGACGTAGACCACGTCCACGTCCTCGTCGGCGGCCAACGACTCCCAGTCGCCGTACGCCCGCCGCGCCCCGAACCGCTCGGCGAACGCCTCGGCCGACTCCCGCCGGCGCGAGGCCACCGCCGCGATCTCCGCGTCCGGGAGATCGACCAGGTCCGCCGCGAACGCCGCCGCGATCCCGCCGGTCGCCAGGATCCCCCAGCGCACGCTCTGCTCCGCCATTCCGCCCGCCCTCGCTCGTGTGTGCCTCGGCAGTCTGTCCGAGCTGAGAGCATAGGTGCCGGTCGGACCGGTGACACCGATGTCGCGACACCCGATGCCGGCGACACCCGTGTCGGCGGGACCGACGGCAGAGGGGCCCAAGGCACGGACAGGGAGGGGCAGATGCCGGAACACGCGGCGACACCGACACCGGAACAAGACCGGGACCAGGGCCGGGACCAGGACCAGGCCCCTCACTCCGCGACCGCGCCACCGGCGGCCGGCGCCCCGGGCCGCACCGGCCCCCTCGTCACCCTCCTCCTCGGCGCCCTCACCGCGACCACCCCGCTCGCGATGGACATGTACCTGCCCGCGCTGCCGCAGGTCACCCGCTCCCTGGACGCCCCGGCCGTCACCGTGCAGCTCACCCTGACCGCCTGCATGGCCGGACTCGCGCTGGGCCAGCTGATCATCGGCCCGCTCAGCGACCGCTGGGGGCGCCGCCGCCCGCTACGCGCGGGGCTCGTCGTGTACCTGGCCGCCACCGCGCTGTGCGCCCTCGCGCCCACCGTCGAGACGCTGATCGCGTTCCGCGTGGTGCAGGGCCTGGCGGGCGCGGCCGGGGTGGTCATCGCCCGGGCCGTCGTACGCGACCTGTACGACGGTGTCGCCATGGCCCGCTTCTTCTCCACCCTGATGCTGATCTCCGGGGCCGCGCCCATCGTGGCGCCGCTCGTCGGCGGGCAGATCCTGCGGGTCACGGAGTGGCGGGGCGTGTTCGTGGTGCTCACGGTGATCGGCGTACTGCTCACCGCCCTGGTCTGGCTGCGGCTGCCGGAGACCCTGCCGCCCGCCGAGCGGCACCGCGGCGGCGTGGGGGAGACCCTGCGCGCGATGCGCGGCCTCCTCGCCGACCTGCCCTTCACCGGCTACATGCTCGCCGGCGGCTTCACCTTCGCCGCGCTGTTCGCCTACATATCGGCCTCCCCGTTCGTCGTCCAGGAGATCTACGGCGCCTCCCCGCAGACCTTCAGCCTGCTGTTCGGCCTGAACTCGGTCGGCCTGGTGGCCGCCGGGCAGATCAACGGCAAGGTGCTGGTCGGCCGGGTCGGCCTGGACAAGGTGTTCGCGGCCGGTCTGGCGGTGATCGCGCTCGCCGCGACCGCCCTGCTGCTGATGGCCACCGGCGTCCTCGGCGACACCGGACTGGTCCCCGTCGCCGCCGCCCTGTTCGTCCTGATGTCCGCGATGGGCGTCACCCTGCCCAACGCCCAGTCCCTCGCCCTGCTGCGCGTCCGGCACGCCGCCGGGTCCGCCTCCGCGCTGCTCGGCACCTCCTCCTTCCTCGTCGGCGCGGTGGCCTCCCCGCTCGTCGGCGTCGCCGGAGAGCACACCGCCGTGCCCATGGCCGTGGTCCAGCTGGCCGGAGCACTGGTCGCGGCGGCCTGCTTCGTGGGAATGTGCCGTCCCTGGACCACACGGGAGACCACCCGTGCGCACGCGGAGGGAGACGCGAGCTGAGCGCACCGAGACTGCGCGCCGGCACACCGGAGCGAGCCGGGCTCGACCCCGTCGGACTCGGGCACCTGGTCGCCGAGGTGCACGCCCTCACCACCGGTGAGCGCCCCTGGGCGGCCGGCGCGGTCGTGCTGGCCGGGCGCGGGCCCGTGATCGCCGTCGCCGAGGCCGCCGGCTGGGCGGTCCGCTACGCCGGGTACGACCCCGGGACCGGCGCCGGCGTCGAGCTGCCGCCGGCCGCCCGGGTCCCGGCCACCCTCGACACCCGCTTCGACCTGGCCTCCCTGACCAAGCTGTTCACGGCCGTCGCCGCCGTGCAGCAGATCGAGCGGGGCACCCTCGGCATCGACGCCCGGGTCGGCGACTACCTGCCCGACTTCCACGCCGCCGCCGAACACGGCGTCACGGTACGGCAGTTGCTCACGCACACCTCCGGGCTGCGCCCGGAACTGCCGCTGTACGACTGCCCGGACGACGCGTCCCGGCTGGACCTGCTGCGCGCCGAGGCCCCGACGGGCCGGCCGGGCGCCCACCGGTACTCCGACCTGAACATGCTCCTGCTCCAGTGCGTCCTGGAGCGGATCACCGGCCGCACCCTGGACGTCCTGGTGCGGGACGGCATCACCCGGCCGCTCGGCATGACCGCCACCGGCTTCGGGCCCTGCCCCGGCGCCGCGGCCACCGAGGACCAGCGGCGGCCGTGGGCCAAGGCCGAGCGGGGGATGCTGCGGGGCGTGGTGCACGACGAGAACGCCTGGGCGCTGGGCGGGGTCGCCGGACACGCGGGCCTGTTCTCCACCGCGCCCGACCTGGCCGTCTTCTGCCGCGCCCTGCTCGCCGGCGGCTCCTACGGCCCCGCGCGCATCCTCGGCCCCGACTACGTGGAGCTGCTGTTCACCCCGCCCGGCCTGGGCTTCGTACTGGACCAGCCGTGGTTCATGGGCGAACTGGCGGGCCGCGGCGCGGCGGGCCACACCGGCTTCACCGGCACGTCCCTGGTCCTCGACCCGGCCACCGACACCTTCCTGATCCTCCTGGCCAACACGGTCCACCCCCGCCGCCGGCCGCCCGACAGCACCCCGAGAGCCACCTTGGCGACGCTGCTGGCAAAAGCGGTGATCTAGCCCGGAGGCGAGGGCGCCCTCCCGGCCGGCGGAACCGGGTGGGCGGTGGGCCGGAGAACCAAGGCGCCGGGCGCCATAGAATCGCCGGGTGAACGACCTCCGCACGGCCCTGGCCGACCTGCTGGACGGCCTGCCCCCCAGGGAGGTCGCCGCCGCCGTGGACCGCCTGATCGCCAACTACCGCGGCGACACCCCCACCCACGCGCCGATCCTCCGCGACCGGGCCGACGTGGCCGCGTACGCCGCGTACCGCATGCCCGCCACCTTCGAGGCGGTCCGCTCCGCCCTCGCCGCCCTCGCCGACGTCCTCCCCGGCTGGACCCCCGCCGGCCACACCGACGTCGGCGGCGGCACGGGCGCCGCCACCTGGGCCGTCCAGACGACCTGGCCCGGCGAGCGCGCCGTCACCGTGCTGGACTGGGCCGAACCCGCCCTCGCCGTCGGCCGCCGGCTCGCCGCCGCCCACCCGGCCCTGAAGGACGCCCGCTGGCAGCGCGCCCGGATCGGCGCGGACCTCACCCTGGACGACACCGACCTGGTCACGGTGTCGTACGTGCTCAACGAACTCGCCGAGCCCGACCGCGCCGCCCTCGTCGACGCCGCCGCCCGCGCCGCCCGGACCGTCGTGATCGTCGAGGCCGGCACCCCGGCCGGCTACGCCCGCGTCATCGAGGCCCGCGACCGGCTGATCCGGGCCGGCTTCCGGATCGCCGCGCCCTGCCCGCACAGCGCCGCCTGCCCCATCGCGCCCGGCACCGACTGGTGCCACTTCTCCGCCCGGGTCGGCCGGTCCTCCCTGCACCGACAGGTCAAGGGCGGCTCCCTGGCGTACGAGGACGAGAAGTTCTCGTACGTCGCCGCGACCCGGCTGCCCGCCGAGCCGGCCCCCGCCCGGGTGGTCCGGCGCCCGCAGATCCGCAAGGGCCAGGTGCTGCTCGACCTGTGCGAGGCCGACGAGAGGCTGAGCCGCGGCACGGTCACCAAGCGCCACGGCGACCTGTACAAGGCCGCCCGGGACGCCGACTGGGGCGACGCCTGGCCGCCGTACGACTCCGCGTCGTAGCCCGCCGCCCCGGCTTGTTACTTTCGGTGCCATGGCCAGCAAGCCCGCCCCCGACGCCACCCGCCGCAGCGAGAAGTCCCGCCGGGCGATCTACGCCGCCGCCCTCTCCCTGGTCGCGGAGGCCGGCTACCCGAAGACCACGGTGGAGGGCATCGCCGCCCGCGCCGGGGTCGGCAAACAGACCATCTACCGCTGGTGGTCCTCCAAGGCGGACGTCCTGCTGGAGGCCTTCCTGGACCTCGCCGAACAGACGGCCCGCCCGGCCGGACACGACGGGGCCGGACACGAGACCGCCGGCATCCCGGACACCGGCGACCTGGCCGCCGACCTCAAGGCGGTGCTGCGCGCCACGGTGGACGAGCTGCTCGACCCCCGCTTCGACGCACCGGCGCGTGCGCTGACCGCGGAGGGCGTCGTCAACGAGCGGCTCGGCCGCGTCTTCGTGGCCCGGCTCCTGGAACCGCAGCTCCAGCTGTACGTCGCCCGGCTGCGCTCGGCGCGGGACGCCGGGCAGATACGGCGCGACGTGGATCCCCGGATCGCCCTGGAGCTGTTCGTCTCGCCGCTCGCCCAGCGCTGGCTCCAGCACACCGGCCCGATCACCTACGACTACACGGACACCCTGGTCGACTACGCGCTGTACGGCCTGGCACCGCGTTGACCGCCGTACCCCTGCCGGTGACAGTCGGCCACTCGCCTGCGGCGACCCCCCGGTCCACGCGAAGATGGGACGATAAGGCATGCTGTCCGCACACCAGCGAGGCGAGGGGATAGATGAGCGGGACGTTCGGCGGCCGGTCCGGCCGGCAGGGCAAACTCTCCCAGTGGCTGCGCGGACGCCGCCCGAAGGAGGGCGCCGCCGACGACGGTGGCCGTGAGGCCCTGCTGCTCGCCGCCGCCGGCGCGGGTCTGCCGCTCGCCCCCGCCGCGCACCCCGCGCCCGGCTACCGCTGTTCCTGCGACCGCGTCGGTTGTCCCACCCCGGCCCGGCACCCGGTGTCGTTCGCCTGGCAGACGCAGTCCACCACCGACCGCGCGCAGATCGAGCGCTGGGCCCGGCACCAGCCGCTGGCCAACTTCATCACCGCCACCGGCATGGTGCACGACGTCCTCGATGTGCCCCTTCAGGCCGGGCGGGAGGCCCTTCAGCGGCTGCTCGGCGCCGGGATCGAGGTGGGTCCGGTCGCCGAGAGCGACGACGGCCGCATGCTGTTCTTCACCCTCACCCGGGGCACCCCGGAGGACGAGGACGAGTGGTGGCCCTGCGAGCTGGACTGCCATCCGGAGACGATGGACGAGCATCCCGGCCTGCGCTGGCACTGCCGGGGCTCCTACGTCCTCGTACCGCCGGCCCGGCTGCCCGGCGACGACGACCAGCGGGTGCGCTGGGTGCGCGGCCCGGAGCACGCGCTGCCCGATCCGCTGAGCCTGCTGGAGGCGCTCACCGACGCCTGCGCCCGGCACGGCGCCGAGGCCGACCACCCGGGCGCGGCCTGGCCCCTGCGCCACTGAGGCCTCCCGGCCGTCCTGCCCGACGGGCCCCGGCTGTCGCCGTCGACCGGCCGCTCTGCCGCTGCCGTCTACCAACCTCCCGGCCGTGGTGACCGCCCGGCCGTCTCCGCCGATCGACCCCTGGCTGTCACCGATGACCGGCCTCCCGGCCGTCTTGACCGACTGGCCTCTGGCTGTCTCCGCCAACCGACTCTCGGCTGTCGCCGTCGACCGGCCCCGGGTTGTCTCTGCCGATCGGCCTTCCGGCCGTGGTGCCTGATGGGCCCTGGTTGTCGCCGTCGGCGAGTGCCTTGGTCGTCGCCGTCGTCCGGCCTTCCGGTCGTCTTGACCGGCCGGCCTTTGGCTGTCTCCGCCACCGACTCTCGGCTGTCGCCGTCGTCCGGCCCCGGGTTGTCTCTGCCGATCGGCCTTCCGGCCGTGGTGCCTGATGGGCCCTGGTTGTCGCCGTCGGCCAGTGCCTTGGTCGTCTCTGTCGCCCGGCCGTCTTGACCGACCGGCCTCCCGGCCGTCTCCGTCGCCCGGCCTCCCGGTCGTCTTGACCGACCGGCCCCCTGGCTGTCTCCGCCAACCGACTCCCGGTTGTCGCCGTCGTCCGGCCCCGGGTTGTTTCCGCCGATCAGCCTTCCGGCCGTCTTGCCCGGTGGGCCCCGGTTGTCGCCGTCGGCGAGTGCCTTGGTCGTCGCCGTCGTCCGGCCTTCCGGTCGTCTTGACCGACTGGCCTTTGGCTGTCTCCGCCAACCGACTCCCGGTTGTCGCCGTCGTCCGGCCCCGGGTTGTTTCCGCCGATCAGCCTTCCGGCCGTCTTGCCCGGTGGGCCCCGGTTGTCGCCGTCGACCAGTGCCTCGGCTGTCTCCGTCGCCCGGCTGTCTCCGTCGCCCGGCCTCACGGTCGTCTTGACCGACCGGCCCCCTGGCTGTCTCCGCCAACCGACTCCCGGTTGTCGCCGTCGTCCGGCCCCGGGCTGTCTCTGCCGATCGGCCTTCCGGCCGTCCTGGCTTGCGGGCCCCGGCCGACTTGGCCGGCCGCCCCGGCCTCCCGGCCGACTCCACCAACCGGCACCCCGGCCGTAACCACTGACCTGCGCCCTGGCGGTCTCCACCGACCGGCCCCGGCGGTCTCCACCGACCGGCCCCGGCCGATTCCACCAACCGGCCCCGGTAGTCCGGCGTCCGGTCGCCGGGTTCAGCCACCCTGCGCGGACGTCAGTCCCTGGACCCGCCCCAGCATCCGTACCGGGCCGCTGCCGGCCGGGTCGAGCACGGCCTCGTTGGCGATGGACTCCATCGTCAGGGACTGCTTCACCTCGCCCTTGATCAGGGCCTTCACGTCCTTGTTGGGGATCGGCACGGTCGCGCCGGTCGCGGCGGTCCGCTTCTCGTAGTGGTGCGTGGTGAAGAACACCAGCGCCCCGCCGTCCGCCGTGCGCAGCGCGAGCGGCGCGTAGGCGCCGTGGGTGAGCGGTTCGTCGATGAACTGCCGGACCAGACCGGGCTTCTCGGCCTCTTTCTTCCGGGCCGCGCGCAGCCCGCTCGTGTCGCGGCCGTCCGCGAAGACCGTCCCGCCGTTCTTCAGGTAGGCCGCGTACGACTTGCTCAACTCGTCGGGGCGGACGGCCAGTCGCGTGGTGTCGGCGGGCACGGCCTCGGCCCAGCCGTCCGCGTCCTTCTCGAACTCCGGTACGGTCCCGGGCGCCATGAGGGTCAGATAGGCCACCCGCCACCGCTCGCCGAGGTCGCCCCGGGTGAACACGAGCACCCACCGGGCATTGCCGCCCTTGTTGCCCCGGGCGTCGGCGACGAACCAGCGGGGCCAGCCGGCCTTCTTGACGATCGTGATCCTCACGTCCGTCAGGGTCAGCGGGGTGTGGGCCGGGTTGCCGGAGGGGCTGTTGACGTGCCCCGCCTTCAGCCGGGCGGAGTCGATGTCGGCGAGGGCGCCGGTGACATAGGGGGCGTCCACGGAGCTGTCGTAGGCCTTGTCGGCCTTGTTGTACGCGTCCGTGAACGCGGCGACGGCCTTGGCGGCCTCGGCACGGGTGGCGGCGGGGAGCACCTCGCGCTCCCCGTGCACCACCACGCATCCGCTCGCCGTCAGCGACAAAGCGGTCAGCGTGGCCGCTATGAGTGCGTTCCGGTCACGCCTGCGAGGCCGCCGAGGGCTGCGTTCCCTGCTCATCGGGCTCCTTCACCTTCCCCTTCCCGGAGGCGAACCCTACCGGGGAGAGGAACAGCCCGAGCACCGGGACCAGATACAGCGCCCACACCGTGATCTGGACGACCGTCGGATCCGGCTGGAAGTTGAACACGCCCTTCAGCAGCGTGCCGTACCAGCTGTCCGGCGGGATGGCACCGCTGATGTCGAACGCCAGGTCGTTCAGGCCCGGCACCCAGTCGGCCTCCTGGAGGTCGTGGACGCCGTACGCCAGCACGCCCGCCGCGACCACGACCAGCATGCCGCCGGTCCAGGTGAAGAACTTCGCCAGGTTGATCTTCAGCGCGCCCCGGTAGAACAGCCAGCCCAGGAGCACCGCCGTGGCCAGGCCCAGGGCGACCCCGACCAGCGGGCGCGGGGTGCCGTCGGAGGCCGCGTGCACCGACGCCCACACGAACAGCGCGGTCTCCAGGCCCTCCCGGCCCACGGCGAGGAACGCGGTGGCGACCAGCGCGCCGGTGCCGAGCTTGAGGGCCGCGTCCAGCTTGCCGTGCAGCTCCGACCTCAGGTTCCGGGCGGTGCGCCGCATCCAGAACACCATCCAGGTCACCAGGCCGACGGCGATGATCGACAGGGATCCGCCGAGCGCCTCCTGCGCCTGGAAGGTCAGTTCCTGCGAGCCGAACTCCAGGGCGCAGCCGAAGCCCATGGCGATGGCGATGGCGACACCGATGCCGGCCCAGATGGGCTTGATGGCGTCCCGGCGGCCGGTCTTGACCAGGTAGGCGATCAGGATGCAGACGACGAGCGACGCCTCCAGTCCCTCGCGCAGGCCGATCAGGTAGTTGGAGAACACGGGCTACGCCTCCTTCGAGAACAGCGTCCGGCCCCACCAGTCGCCGGAGTCCCGGACGCCGGGCGGGACGGCGAAGACCGCCGAACCCACGTGCTGGATGTACTCGTTGAGCGCGTCGTGCGCGGCCAGCTTGCGCTGGAGCGGGATGAAGCCCTTGCGCACGTCCCGCTGGTAGGCGAGGAAGAACAGGCCCGCGTCGAGCCGGCCGAGGCCGTCGGTGCCGTCGGTGAAGGAGTAGCCCCGGCGCAGGATGGTGATCCCGCCGTTGGAGTCGGGGTGCGCGAGCCGGACGTGCGCGTCCGGCTTCATCGCCTTCAGGAACGGCTCGTCGTGCTCCTTGGCCTTGCCGACCGGGGCGCCCTCGCGCTTGTCCCGGCCGAAGACGTCCTCCTGCTCCTGGAGCGAGGTGCGGTCCCAGGTCTCGATGTTCATCCGGATCCGCCGGGCGACCAGGTACGACCCCCCGGTCATCCACGCCGGGCCGTCCCCGGCGCCGACCCAGACGTGCTCGTCCAGCCGGTCGGTCTCGGTGCCCGCGATGTTGCGGGTGCCGTCCTTGAAGCCGAAGAGGTTGCGCGGGGTCTGCGCGCCCGGGGTGGTCGAGGAGGTCTTGCCGAAGCCGAGCTGGGACCAGCGCACGGCCACCTTGCCGAAGCCGATGCGGGCGAGGTTGCGGATGGCGTGCACGGCCACCTGCGGGTCGTCGGCGCACGCCTGGACGCACAGGTCACCGCCGGTGCGGGAGCGCTCCAGGTTGTCGCCGGGGAACTTGGGCAGGTCGACGAGGGCCGGGGGCCGCTGGTCCTTCAGACCGAACCTGTCGAACAGCGACGGCCCGAAGCCGATCGTCAGCGTCAGCCGGGACGGCTTGAGGCCGAGCGCCTCGCCGGTGTCGTCCGGCGGGGCCTCGGCGAGCCCGCCGTAGGCGCCCTCGCCGACCGGCTTGCCGGCGGTCATCCGGCGGGCCGCCTCGGTCCAGTCCTTGAGCAGCTGGACGAACGCCTCGCGGTCGTCGGTCCTCACGTCGAACGCGGCGAAGTGCAGCCGGTCCTGCACCGGGGTGGCGATGCCGGCCTGGTGGGCGCCGTGGAACTCCACCGCGCCGCCCATCCCGTCCGCCACCGGGTCCGCGTCCTCGCCCGACTGGGCCACCGCCACGGCTCCGCCGGCCACGGCGGCCCCGAGCGCGAGCCCGGCACCGCCCCAGCCGATCAGCGCCCGGCGCGACGGATTGCTCCCCTGGGTCTCGGTCATCGCCCTTCCCCTTGCCTACTTCACGACCGCGGCGGCGAGCTTGGACAGCGGTTCGGCGAGCGCGTTCACCGCGTCCGACAGCTCCTTGCGCTGGTCCTTGCCGACCTTGTCGTAGGAGACGAAGTCGTACGAGGTCTTGTCCGAGCGGTACTTGTCGAGCAGGGCGTCCAGCGCGGCGAACTGCTTGTCGAGTTCCTTGGTCAGCGCCGGGTCGTTCTTCGCGGCGACCGGCTTCAGCAGCTCGTAGGCCTTCTGCGCGCCCTCGACGTTGCCCTTGAAGTCGACGAGGTCGGTGTGGGCGTAGCGATCCTCCTCGCCGGTGACCTTGCCGGTGGCGACCTCGTCCAGCAGCTCCTTGGCGCCGTTGGCCATGGAGGTCGGGGTGATCTCGGCCTTCCCGACCCGCTTCTGCCAGTCCTTGAGGTCCGTCACCAGCTGTCCGGCGAGGGCCTTCTCCTCGGCGCCGACCTTCTTGTCGTGCCAGAGGGCCTTCTCCAGCCGGTGCCAGCCGGTCCACTTCTGCCCGGGCTCCAGGCCGTCCTCGCGGACGTCCACCTTCGGGTCGATGTCACCGAAGGACTCGGCGACCGGCTCGGTGCGCTCCCAGCCGAGGCGGGACAGACCGTAGGCCTTCTTCGCCGCCTCCAGGTCGCCGTCCTGGACGGCCTTCGCGAACGCCTCGGCCTTCGGCAGCGTCTCGTCGGCCTGGTCCTGGGCGTAGGTGCGGTACCGGGCGACGGCCGCGTCCAGCCTCGGGTCGCGCTTGGCGGTGGCGGCGCCGCCGGTCACGGTCAGCTTCTGCCGGACGCCGTGGCCCTTCATGCCGGGCCGGCAGGCGATCTCGTAGGAGCCGGCCTTCACCTCGGCGGTGAGGGTGTACTTGGTGCCCGGCCCGATGTTCTCCTTCTCGGAGACGATCCGGTCGTCCGGGAAGAGGATCTCGACCTCGGTCGCCCGCGACCCCTTGTTCTCGATCTTCAGCGTGACCTGGCCGGCCGGCACGGACTTGCTGGAGGTGTCGCAGGTGGAGTCGGCCGCGGTGACCCGGATGGCGTCACCGTCCTTCGCGTCGCTCTTCGAGGTGCAGGCCGAGAGGGCGGTCAGAGCGGCCGCGGTCACGGCGGCGGTGACGGTCAGTCGGACGGCTCGCATGCAGGCTCCAAGGGCGATTCGTATGGTGAGGCTGGCCTAACTTACCCGAGGCTTACCACGCCCGTACCCGTGCTGTCGGTGATTCGGCTCTCACAGCGGGCACACGGACACGACTTGATTGCGGTGCCGCAAAGCGGACATCACGCCACGGCAAAGGCAGGGTCAAAACGCCCGGTGCGGCCCCTGGCGGGCGCCGCGGTGCTTCAATTCCCGGGTGACCGACTACGACGTACTCCGCGTCTTCTGCGGGCCGGACGGCGGCTACGGCAACGAACTGGGCGTCGTCCGCGACGGCACGGTGCTGCCCGGCCGCGACGACCGGCAGGCACTGGCCGGCAAGCTCGGCTTCAGCGAGACCGTGTTCGTGGACGACCCCGAGCGCGGAGTGATCGACATCTATACGCCCACCCTGCGCCTGCCCTTCGCCGGGCACCCCTGCGTGGGCACCGCCTGGCTGCTCGACGTGCCCGAACTCGTCACCCCCGCCGGTGTGGCCGGGGCCCGGCAGGACGGCGAGTTCAGCTGGATCGAGGCCCGCGCGGAGTGGGCGCCGCCGCGCACCCTGCGCCAGTACCCGAGCGCCGCCGAGGTGGACGCGCTTCCCGTGCCGCCGCCGGGGGAGTGGGTGTACGCGTGGGCCTGGGAGGACGAGGCGGCCGGGAGGATCCGTGCCCGGGCCTTCCCCGGGCGGGACGACGGGATCGACGAGGACGAGGCCACCGGCGCGGCGGCGCTGCTGCTCACCGACCGGCTGGGCCGGGCCCTCAACATCATCCAGGGCCGTGGCTCGCAGATCCTGACCGCGCCCCAGCCGCACGGCTGGACCGAGATCGGCGGCCGGGTCCGCCTGGAGCGCTGACGCGCGGGCGTCCGGGTGACCGGCCGCGCGCCGTCCGGGTGGAACCGCGTGTGCGCGCGAGGACGAACGGGGACCTCTGGGCGTGACCACTCAGCCTCCCGAGAGGAGCACCATGCGCATCAGATCCGTTCTGGCCGCGACCGTCCTCGCCGTCGCCCTGGCCGGCGCCGGCGCGTCGACGGCAGCCGCCGGCACCTACGACGACCACAAGGACGACGACGTAGTGTGCAGCCCGTACTTCGGCGGACTTTCCTCGCTGGAGAACAAGATCTTCTGGGGTGGCGCCCACTGCACCGACACCCTGTTCTGACGCGGCCCGGGTCCCCCTGCCGCATCCGGCCAGGGGGACCCGGCCTCAGGGAAGGGTCAGGATGTCCGCGCCGGTGTCCGTGACCACCAGGGTGTGCTCGAACTGGGCGGTGCGCTTGCGGTCCTTCGTCACGACCGTCCAGCCGTCGTCCCACATGTCGTACTCGTGGGTGCCCAGCGTCAGCATCGGCTCGATCGTGAACGTCATCCCCGGCCGCATCACCGTCGTCGCGTGCGGGCTGTCGTAGTGCGGGATGATCAGCCCGGAGTGGAACGACGAGTTGATGCCGTGCCCGGTGAAGTCCCGCACGACGCCGTAGCCGAAACGCTTGGCGTACGACTCGATGACCCGGCCGATGACATTGATCTGCCGGCCCGGCCGCACCGCCTTGATCGCCCGGTTGAGCGCCTCCCGGGTGCGCTCCACCAGCAGCCGCGACTCCTCGTCCACGTCGCCGACCAGATACGTGGCGTTGTTGTCGCCGTGCACCCCGCCGATGTACGCCGTCACGTCCAGGTTGACGATGTCGCCGTCCCTGAGGACCGTCGAGTCGGGGATGCCGTGGCAGATGACCTCGTTGACGGACGTGCACAGCGACTTCGGGAAGCCGCGGTAGCCGAGCGTGGACGGGTAGGCCCCGTGGTCGCACATGTACTCGTGGGCGACCTTGTCCAGCTGGTCCGTGGTCACCCCCGGCGCGATGATCTTCGCGGCCTCCTCCATCGCCCGCGCGGCGATACGGCCGGCGGTCCGCATCGCCTCGATGGTCTCGGGGGTCTGCACCTCCGGCCCGGTGTACGGCGCCGGCGCGGGCTTGCCGACGTACTCGGGGCGGCGGATGTTTCCGGGAACCGAACGGGTGGGAGACAGCTCCCCTGGTACGAGCAGCGACTGGCCAGACATGCCAGCGAGTCTAACCAGCGGACATGGGGGAACATGTCGGTGGCGAGAGGAGCTGTCCATGGCCCTGTTCAAGAAGCGCACGGCCGGCAAACCGGGCGAGTGGTACTACTGCCTGGAGCACGGGAAGGTCGAGGAGGGCCCCGACTGCCCGGGCAAGGACCGTTTCGGACCGTACGCCACCCCCGAGGCGGCCCGGCACGCGATGCAGACCGCCGCCGAGCGCAACCTCCAGTGGGAGAACGACCCCCGCTGGCACGACACGCCGTCCGGCGAGCGGACCGACGAGGACTGAGCGGGTCCGACGAAGACTGAGCGGGTCCGCAGGGCGTCGGCGCGCCGCTCCCGCATCCGTACCGCGTGCCCGTTCCTCCGGAACCGGCCGACTCCGCCCCGGCGGCGGGCCGGTCACCAGGGGGCCGGCGGTGGTGCGGTCAGGGCTTCGGTCAGGCGGGACAGGCGGTCGCGGAAGCCCCGCCGGGACCCCGGCGGTCCCGCGTTCTCGCCGGCCGCCGCGCTCACCAGGTGCTGCACACTGTCCAGGTCCAGCTCCGCCCCCTCCGGCACGGCCAGCGCCTCATGCGCCATCGCGGCCAGCTCGCCCCCGCCCGCGCCGCCCAGCGCCAGCACCGTCACCCCGGCCCGCCGGGCGTCGTGCACCCGCTCCAGCAGCGACGCCGGCTCCTCCGGCGCCACCACCAGCAGGGTCTCCCCGCGCCGCGCCGCCGAGATCCGGCCCGGTCCGACCGCCAGATGCGCGGGGTCGGACGGGCGCGGATGCTGCCGGACCAGCGTCGGCGCCAGCTCGGGCGTGCCCGACCAGGCCGCCTCGTCCACCAGGTGCGCGGCCAGGTGCCAGGGCTCGTACTCCGGCGTGCCCACCAGCAGCAGCCCGCCCCCGTGCGCCACCACCGACCCGCGCAGCACCCCCGCGAACCTCCGGGTGGCCCCCAGCCACTCCGTCCCGGCGAGCACTTCCCGCAGCAACGCGACCCGTACGGCGTCCATGTGGCCGAATCCTGCCGCAACGGGCCACTCGTGACCCGGAGTTCACCGGGAATTCGCCCGACTCGGGGAAAAGGCGCCCCGTACGGGTCGCGTACGGGACCCGTACGCGTCCCCCTGCGACCCGTGCACGGCCCGTGTGTGTCCCGTCCACGACCGAGGAGCCGCCCCGTGACCGACCCGACCGTTCCCCCGACCGTTTCCCCGGCCGACACGGCTCTTCCCCCGGCCGATGTGACCGTTCCCTTCCGTGCGGGCCGCGAAGGGTACGCGAGCTTCCGCATACCCGCCGTCGTCGCCACCCGGGCCGGCACCCTGCTCGCCTTCTGCGAGGGCCGGGTCGGCTCCGCCGCCGACCACGGGCACATCGACATCGTGCTGAAGCGGTCCACGGACGGCGGCCGGACCTGGGGCCCGCTCCAGGTCGCCGCGAGCAACGGCACCGACCTCGCCGGCAACCCCGCCCCCGTCGTCCTCGACACCGGCCGCGTCCTGCTCGTCCACGTCCGCGCCGCCGGCTGGGCCACCGAGGCCGCCATCGTGCGCGGGCAGGTCCCGGACGCCGACGGCCGGCGGGTGTGGGTGCAGCACAGCGACGACGACGGCGTGACCTGGTCCGCGCCCCGGGAGATCACTCGGCAGGTGAAGGCACCGGGCTGGCGCTGGTACGCCACCACCCCCGGCCACGCCCTCCAGCTGACCTCCGGCCGGATCCTGGTCCCGGCCAACCACACCGTGCCGCCCACCGGCACCGACACCGGCGCCGAGGCCAAGTACAACGGCGGGCACTGCCTGCTCAGCGACGACCGCGGCGAGAACTGGTACCTCGGCTACCTGGACGACAACACCGACGGCTACGTCAACGTCAACGAGACCACCGCCGCCGAACTCCCCGACGGCCGCGTCTACCTCAACGCCCGCAACGACTCGCCCTCCCCCGGCAACCGCGCCGACGCCCACTCCCCGGACGGCGGCAGGACGCTCCTCAAGCCCTTCCGCCCGCAGGCGGGCCTGACCGCCCCCGTCTGCCAGGCCGCCGTCCTCCAGCTCCGCGACCCCGGCCTGCTGCTGTTCTCCGCCCCCGCCGACCCGGGGAACGCCCGCGCCCTGATGACGATCCGCGTCTCCCGCGACGGCGGCACCACCTGGCGCCCGGCGTACACCGCCGACGGACTGCCCGCCGCCTACTCCGACCTGGTCCGCGTCGACCCGCACACGGTGGGGCTGCTGTACGAGACGGGCGACTTCGGTCCCTACGAGACGATCACCTTCCGCCGGGTGCCGGTACGGCGCCTGACCTGATCCGGTGCCCCGGCGGGACCGGACGTAGAGTCGGGCCATGACCTCTACCGACAGCGCACAGAAGGCCCCCGCCAAGGACCCCTGGGACCTGCCCGACGTCTCCGGGTACACCGTCGGCGTGCTCGGCGGCACCGGACCGCAGGGCAAGGGCCTCGCCTACCGGCTGGCCCGGGCCGGCCAGAAGGTGATCATCGGTTCCCGCGCCGCCGACCGCGCCCAGGCAGCCGCCGCCGAACTCGGCCACGGCATCGAGGGCGCCGACAACGCCGAGGCCGCGCGCCGCAGCGACATCGTGATCGTCGCCGTACCGTGGGACGGCCACGGCGACACCTTGAAGGCGCTGCGCGCGGAACTGGCCGGCAAGCTCGTCGTGGACTGCGTCAACCCGCTCGGCTTCGACAAGAAGGGCGCCTACGCCCTCAAGCCCGAGGAGGGCAGCGCCGCCGAGCAGGCCGCCGCGCTGCTGCCGGAGTCCCGGGTCACCGCCGCCTTCCACCACCTGTCGGCCGTCCTGCTCCAGGACCCGGAGATCGAGAGCATCGACACCGACGTCATGGTCCTCGGCGAGCAGCGCGCGGACGTGGAGATCGTGCAGGCCCTGGCCGGCCGCATCCCCGGCATGCGCGGTGTCTTCGCGGGGCGGCTGCGCAACGCCCACCAGGTGGAGTCGCTGGTCGCCAACCTGATCTCCGTCAACCGCCGGTACAAGGCACACGCCGGGCTGCGCGTGACCGACGTGTGAGCCGCCTGAGCCCATGGGGGACACTGGTCGGCGAAGCAGTTCCGAGCAGTGTCCCCGACAGGAGCCCCCCGTCATGCCCCGCATCGCCCTCTACACCCTCGTCGTCTGCGTCCTCGCCGTGGCCGCGGCGGTCGTCTCCTTCGTCCAGGGCAGCTGGCTGGGGATCGTCTGGGTGCTGCTGGCCGGACTGTCGTCCAACATGACCTGGTACTACGTCAAGCGCGGCCGGACGGACGCCGCCCGCGACACGTCCGTCACGAACTGAACGAGTCCCTCACGAACCCAGCGAGCAGATCGCCGGGCTCTCCTCCCAGAAGCGGTACTGGGCGTCGCCGCAGTACTGCGAGAACATGTCCACGTTCAGCGCCCGCATCACCGCGTCGACCACGTCGAAGAACGCCTCGTTGACCGACGGCAGCCACAGCACCGCGAACACGAAGAGCAGCCCGAACGGGGCGAACGGCTCCACCTGCCGCTTCACCTTGTACGACAGCCACGGCTCGATCACGCCGTAGCCGTCCAGGCCCGGCACCGGCAGGAAGTTCAGGATCGCCGCCGTGACCTGGAGCAGCGCCAGGAACGCCAGCGCGAACCGGAAGTCCGCGGGGACGCCGTCCAGCGCGTCCAGCCAGAACGGCGCCGTGCACACCGCGGCGAACAGCACGTTCGTCAGCGGGCCCGCCGCCGAGATCAGGCTGTGCCGCCAGCGGCCCTGGATCCGGTTGCGCTCGATGAACACCGCGCCGCCGGGCAGACCGATCCCGCCCATGATCACGAAGATCACCGGCAGCACGATGCTCAGCAGCGCGTGTGTGTACTTCAGCGGGTTCAGCGTGAGGTAGCCCTTCGCGCCGACCGAGATGTCCCCGCTGTGCAGGGCGGTGCGCGCGTGCGCGTACTCGTGCAGACACAGGGAGACGATCCAGGCCGCGGTCACGAACAGGAACACCGCGACGCCGGGCTGCTCGGCGTACCCGGTCCAGGTGGCCCAGCCGGTCACCGCCGTCACGGCCAGGATGCCGACGAACACGGGACTGACCTGCCGGTCGCCGGGGCGGGTGGTGGCGGTGGTCATGCATCGGCTCCTGAGGTGACGAGGGACACGGGAAGGGACTCCCGGAAGATCCGAGAGCATACGGGGAAAACGTCTCGCGGTCGCCGCCGGGTTCCTGGAAGGTTGGGAGGATGGCAGGGATGAGGGTGTTCTACGAGGACTGGCAGATGGAGTGCTGCGGGCGGCCCTTCGCGGTGGGCGACGAGGTGGCCTGGCCGCTGGTCGCCGTGGACCCGGGGGAACGCCGGGACCGGTACTACGGGGCCGAGGCGTGGGTGGAGAACCACGGCGACCGCACCCGCCGGACCACCGGCCGGGTCAGCGCCATCGAGCTGGTGCGCCAGGAGTACGTGGTCCACACGGACCGGCGCGCCCGCGCACGCCTCGACCGCGCCCTCGATCCGGACGCCGGGTCCGAGGGGACGGTCGTCCTCCCGTCCCCGTACCACTGGGAGGCGGTGCCCGGCGCGTACGCCCTCCAGACCGCCGACAACTGCCCGAAGTGGTTCGACCCGGACGAACCCGGCCCCGGCCCGGGCCCCCACCGGACACACCGCACGGTCGGCGCCCTGATCACCCTGGAACCGACGGCCGACGGCCCCTGACCGCGGTGGGCTGCCGCCCTTGGGGCCGGTGAGGCCGTGGTGGGCTGCCGCCCTTGGCTCCGGCGGGGCCGTGGTGGGTTGCCGCTTCCGGTACCGGTGGGGCTGTGGTGGGTTGCCGTCTCTGGCTCCGGCGGGGCAGTGGTGGGTTGCCGCTTCCGGTACCGGTGGGGCCGTGGTGGGTTGCCGTCTCTGGCTCCGGCTCGGCTGTGTGGGCTACTGCCCCTGGCACCGGCCCGGTTGCCGTCGGCGCCCCTTCCGACACCGGCCCGGCCGGTGCCGCCCGGCAGTCGCTCGGGGCGTGTCTGGCAGGTGCTGATCTCGACGAGCGGGTGGCCGGGTCCGGCAGCCTCGCCGGTCGCGTCCGGCCGTGCCGCCTCTCGCCAAGCCGACGACTGTCTCCGGCGGTCTGCCGGTCGTGCCTGGCGGTGCTGCTCCCCGTCAAGCCTGCGGTCGCTCTCGGCGGTCTCGCCGGTTGTGTCCGGCGGTGTTGTTCCCGTCAGGCCGGCGGCTGTCTCCGGCGGTCTGCCGGTCGTGCCTGGCGGGGGCCGCTCCCGTCAAAGCCTGCGGCCGCCCCCGGCAGCCTCGCCGGTAGTGTCCGGAGGTGCCGCTCCCCGTCAAAGCCTGCGGCTGCCCCCCTGGCAGTCTCCCCGGTCGTGCCTGGCGGGGGCCGTTCCCGGTCAAGCCTGTGGTCGCTCTTGGCAGTCTCGTCGGTCGTGCCTGGCGGGGCCGCTCCCCGTCAAGCCGGCGGCCGCTCCCCGCGGTCCCGCCGGTAGTGTCCGGAGGTGCTGCCCCTTGCCAAGCCGACGGCTGCCCCCGGCAGTCTCGCCGGTCGTGCCTGGCGGGTGCCGCTCCCCGTCAAGTCGACGGCCGCCCCCGCGGTCCCGCCGGTAGTGTCCGGAGGTGCCGCCCCCTGCCAAGTCGGCGGCCGCTTTCGGCAGCGTTGCCGGTGGGTGCCGTTTCCGGCAAGCCCGTGGCCGCCCTCCGTATCCTTCCGCCCCCTTCCCGATACCGACCGCCCCCCACCACCGATCACCGTCCGCGCCCCCTCCGGAGACAATGGACCCCGTGTATTACCGGCTGCTCGGCACCACCCAGGCGATCCGCCCCGACGGCACGGCCGTCCCGGTCGGCGGGGCGCGGCTGCGTGCCCTGCTCAGCGTGCTCGCGCTGCGGGCCGGCCGGACCGTACCCGCGGCCGTGCTCGTGGACGAGGTGTGGGGCGCCGACCCGCCCGCCGACGCCACCGGCGCCCTCCAGGCGCTCGTCGGCCGGCTCCGCCGCGCCCTCGGCGCCGAGGCCGTCGCCTCCGCCGACGGCGGCTACCGGCTCACCGCCGCCCCCGACGACGTCGACCTCACCCGCTTCGACCGGCTCACCGGCGACGGCCTGACCGCCCTCGCCGACGGCGACCCGGCCAAGGCCGCCGCCGTCCTCGACGAGGCCCTCGCCCTGTGGCACGGGCCCGCCCTGCCGGACCTGCCCGACCGCACCGCCGAGGCGGCCCGCTGGGAGACCCGCCGGCTCGACGCCCGGCGCGCCCGGCACGCCGCAGCCCTCGCCCTCGGCCGGGCCGAGCAGGCGCTGCCCGAGCTGGCCGCGCTGTGCGACGACCACCCGCTGGACGAGCCGCTCCAGGCGCTGCGGCTGCGCGCCCTGCGCGACACCGGCCGCCCCGCCCAGGCCCTGGCCGCCTACGAGGACGTACGCCGGCTGCTCGCCGACCGGCTCGGCTCCGACCCGGGGCCGGAGCTGCGCGCCCTGCACGCCGAACTGCTGCGCGCGGAACCGGCGCCCGCCGCGCCCGCCGCAGGCCCGGGCAACCTGCCGGCCCGGCTCACCTCCTTCGTCGGCCGCGAAGCCGACCTGGAGGCCATCGCCGCCGACCTCGCCGGGGCCCGCCTGGTCACCCTGCTCGGGCCCGGCGGCGCCGGGAAGACCCGGCTGTCCCAGGAGGCCGCCGAGGCGGTACGGCACACCGTCCGGGACGGGGTGTGGCTCGCCGAACTGGCCCCCGTGGACGACCCGGACGCCGTACCGCAGGCCGTGCTCACCGCCATCGGCGCCCGGGACACCGTGCTGCACGGCGCCGGTGTGGACGGCATGCGCGCGGTCTCCGAGCGGCACGACGACCCCGTCGCACGGCTCGTGGAGCACTGCGCCCGGCGCCGGATGCTGCTGATCCTCGACAACTGCGAGCACGTCGTGGACGCCGCCGCCCGGCTCACCGAGTCCCTGCTGGCCCGCTGCCCGGAGCTGACCGTCCTCGCCACCAGCCGGGAACCCCTCGGTGTACCGGGGGAGCTGGTGCGGCCCGTGGAGCCGCTGCCCGAGCCGGTCGCGCTGCGGCTGCTCGCCGAGCGCGGCGCGGCGGCCCGCCCCGGCTTCCGGGTGGCCGACGACCCCGAGGCGTGCGCCGAGATCTGCCGCCGCCTGGACGGACTCCCGCTCGCCATCGAGCTGGCCGCCGCCCGGCTGCGCATGCTGACGCCCCGGCAGATAGCCGACCGGCTGGACGACCGGTTCCGGCTGCTCACCTCCGGCAGCCGCACCGTGCTGCCCCGCCAGCAGACCCTCAGGGCCGTCGTGGACTGGTCCTGGGACCTGCTGGACGCCGCCGAACGGGACGTGCTGGCCCGGCTGTCGGTCTTCGCCGGCGGCTGCGACCTGGCCGCCGCCGAGGCCGTGTGCGGGCCGGCCGCGCTGGACGCCCTCGGCTCCCTGGTCGACAAGTCCCTGGTGGTGGCCGCGCCCGCGGGCGACGGCATGCGCTACCGGCTGCTGGAGACCGTCGCCGAGTACGCCGCCGAACGGCTCGCCGAGACCGGGCGGCGCACCGAGACCGAGCGCGCCCACCTGACGTACTACCGCGAACTCGCCCGCACCACCGAGCCGTTGCTGCGCGGCCCCGAACAGCTCGCCGCCATCGGCCGGTTCCAGCTGGAGTACGAGAACCTGCGCACCGCCTTCCGGCACGCCCTCGCCCTCGGCGACGAGCAGGAGGGGCTGTGCCTGATCCACTCCCTGCTGTGGTTCTGGCAGATGCGCGACCAGCGCGTGGAGACCCGTAACTGGTGCCGGGAGGTCATGGCGCTCGGCCCCGACCCGTTCGCCGAACCGGCGAGCCCGGCCCGACCCGTCTGGCAGCGCTGCACCGACACCCCGCCCCCGTACACCGGCGAGGCCCTCGTGGAGGCCCGGCGCGGTGTCCATCTGGCCCATCTGGCCTGCATGGACACCGAGATGGACGCCTGGCAGACGCCCGCGGCGCAGGCCCGGCTGCGCACCGTCGCCCAGGTCTACGAACCCGGCCTGCCGCAGACCTGCCGGATACCGGGCCTGCTGTGGTTCTTCGCCGTGCTGCTGACCGGCGGTGCCGACCGGCTGCACACCATCGTGGACGCCTGCGTACGGACCTGCCGGGAGACCCCGGGCTTCGAGTGGGAGCTGGCCGGAGTGCTGCACCTGCGCGCCAACTTCCTGTCCAACCGGGCCGCGTGGACGGGCGACGCCACCCGCGACGCCGACGAGTCGCTGGCGATCTACCGCCGCTTCGGCGACGTCTGGGGCGCCACCGAGGCCCTGGCCGCCCGCGGCGAGGCCAATGAGCGCGGGGCCGCCTACGACAGGGCGGCGGCCGACTACCGGGCCGCCATCGAGCACGCCGAACGCCTCGGCGCCCGCGCCCAGACGGCCGTGCTGCGCGCCCGGCTCGGCGGCGTCCTGCTGGAGTCGGGCGAGAGCGAGCGCGGCGAGCGGATGCTCAGGGACGTCATCGCCGGCCAGGACGGCGCGCAGAACGAGGCGACGACGATGGCCCGGCTGCACCTGGCCTCCTGGCTCGGCCTGACCGGCCGCACCGCCGAGGCCCGCGAGCAGATCCGGGTGCTGCGCGCGGAGCTGCCCGTCGCGCGGTTCGTCATCTTCGACTCCCTGCTGACGTGTCAGGAAGCCACGCTGGACGCCGTGGACCGGCGGACCGGGCCGGCCCTCGTCCTGGCCCGCAAGGCGCTGCGGCTCAGCGCCGAGCCGCTGTCCCAGGCCCTCACCCCGCATCTGCACTCCGTCTGCCTCACCACCGCCGCGATGGCCCTCGCCGACGCCGACGGAGGCGAGCGGGCCGCCGACGCCGCCCGCTGCCTGGGCGCCGCCCGGGTGCTGATGCCCGCCGGCCATGTGATCGCCGGGGTGGAGCGGCGGATCCTCGAGCTGACCGAGGCCCGGATCCGGGCCCGGCTGGACGAGCGGTCGTACGAGGCCGCGTACGCCGAGGGCGGTGGCCTCTCCCTCGCGGAGGCCACCGCCCTGGTCTGACCGGTGCGTCGCGTCAGCTCTTCGTGCGGAACTTGTGGATCGCGACCGGGGCCATCACCACGGTCAGCCCGACCGACCAGATGACCGTCACCCACAGGGCGTGCGCCACCGGGCCGCCCTCCATCAGCCCGCGCGCGCAGTCGGCCAGCGCGGAGAGCGGGTTGTAGTCGGTGAACGCCTGGAGCCAGCCCGGCATCGACTGGGTCGGCGCGAAGATCGAGGAGCCGAACTGGAGCGGCATCAGCACCAGGAACCCCATGGCCTGCACCGACTGCGCGTTCTTCATCACCACGCCGAGGGTCAGGAACACCCACATCAGGGCCGACCCGAACAGCGCGGACAGCGCCACGGAGCCCAGCAGACCGCTCCAGCTGCCCACCTCGTAGCCCACGAGCAGGGCGACCACCAGCAGCACCGCCGTCGCGAACAGCATCCGCATCAGCTCCACCGCGATCTTCGCGAAGAGCACCGAGCCGCGCCCGATGGGCAGCGAGCGGAAGCGGTCCATGACACCGGAGTTGAAGTCCTGGTTGAAGCCGGTTCCCACGCCCTGGGCCATGTTCATGCCCATCATGGCGAGCAGTCCGGGCACCACGTACTGCACGTACTGCTCCTGGCCGCCGCCCAGCGACTTGCCGATGGAGCCGCCGAAGACGTACACGAACAGCAGGGTGAAGACGACCGGGAACAGGATGGCGTCGAACATCGACTCCGGGTCCTGGCGGATCCACAGCAGATTGCGGCGGATCAGCGCGCCGGTGTGCCGCAGATGGGCCCGCAGCGGGATCGGCGTGTCGGCCTTCGCGGCGGCGGGGGAGAGGGTGGCGGTGCTCATACGGCGACCTCCTGGCGGGCGGGCTCGGCGTCCTGCGGGGCACTGGCGCGGTGGCCGGTGAGGGACAGGAACACCTCGTCCAGGCTGGGCAGTTCGGTGGTGATGGAGGACAGCGTGATGCCGCGCGCGGTGACCGCGCCGACCACGGCGGTCAGCTGCTCGTCGCTGAGGATCGGCACCAGCAGGGCCCCGGTCTCGGTGTCCACGGTGGTGGAAGCCAGCCCGGTGATGCCCAGCTCGTCCAGCATGCCGGCGAGCGGGCGCAGCTGGAGCGGGTCGACCGGCCGCACCCGCAGGGTGCGCCCGCCGACGCGGGCCTTCAGCTCCTCGATGCCGCCCTTGGCGATGACCCGGCCGCGGTCCACCACGGTCAGTTCCGAGGCGAGCTGCTCGGCCTCCTCCATGTACTGGGTGGTGAGCAGCACGGTGACGCCGTCGCCGACCATCGCCTTGACCTCGTCCCACACCTCGTTGCGGGTGCGCGGGTCGAGGCCGGTGGTCGGCTCGTCCAGGTACAGCACGGCCGGCCGGCCGATCATCGAGGCGGCCAGGTCCAGTCGGCGCCGCATACCGCCGGAGTAGGTGCCGGCCGGGCGCCGGGCGGCCTCGGTCAGCGAGAACCGCTCCAGCAGCTCGTCGGCGCGGGCCCGGGCCTCCTTGCGGGACAGGTCCAGCAGCCGGCCGATCAGGTAGAGGTTCTCCCAGCCCGGGAGCTTCTCGTCCACCGACGCGTACTGGCCGGTGAGCCCGATGACCCGGCGCAGCTGCCGGGGCTGGCGTACGACGTCGTAGCCGGCCACGGTGGCCTGCCCGGAGTCCGGGGTGATCAGGGTGGACAGGATGCGGACGAGGGTGGTCTTGCCGGCGCCGTTCGGCCCGAGCACACCCATCACGGTGCCCTCGCGCACGTCCAGGTCGACGCCGTCCAGCGCCTTGGTCTCGCCGTAGTGCTTGACCAGCCCCCGTACGGTCACGGCGGAGCGTCCGCCGGCGGGGTTGTCGTCGATGCGTGTCATGGGGAAGACAGTGCCAGGGCCCGCCGACAAACCGCCGACAGGCCGCCGACACCGGGTGCGGGCGCTGCGTCGGCGGCCTGTCGGCGCGGGCGGGCGTCCGGCGTGAGGGCCTACTTCACATGGCGGATGTCGGCGCCCACGAGCTGCCCGCCGGCCACGGTGTAGGTGCCCCGGAACACCTGCACCGTGCCGTCGGTCTGCAGCGCCCGGATCTCCGCGGCGACCTCCCCGCCGCCGTTGTCGGAGACGGTGACGCCGATGCGCGAGGTGGAGGAGAAACCCGCCACCCAGTCCTCGTAGGAGCCGCCGTAGAGCCGGCCGCCGCCCATGGACCAGGCGGCCCGGAAGTTTCCGGCGTTGAGGTGGTCGTAGTAGGTGGTGACGACCGAGCTCGCGTCCTGGTCCTCGTCCGATTCCTGCTCCGAGGGCTCCGGAGTCGGGGTGTCGTCGTCGTATCCGCCGCTGTCGTCGTAGTCGGGTGTGACCGCCGGGGTGGTGTACGTGTACCCGCCGTCGGTGGGTGACGGAAGGGAGGTCCAGCCGTCGTAGGACCCGCCGGGCGACACGGTGGCGGACCAGCCGCCCGCCGACGGGGTGTCGGGGCCGTCCGCGACGGCCACCCCGAGCGTCACCCCGCCGGCCACCAGCACCGCCAGCAGCGCCCAGGGCAGCCAGACCGGCAGCCGGGTCGCGCCGACGCGCACATACCCGCCCCCGGGGGGCGGCTCCGGCGCGGCGAGTGGCACTCCGCAGTCCGGGCAGTCCGGCCGCGCGGCGTCCTCGACGCGCGCGCCGCAGTGAACACAGAAGTGCATGGCCCCCCGCTTTCCGTCTCCGGGCCGCTTTCCGTCTCCAAGCCGTTTCCGGCTACAGGCCGCGGACGGCTTCCTCGATGGTCACCGCCAGCGAGGCCAGCGCGGCGAACCCGGGCACGGCCTCCACCAGCGCCTTCGCGACCCGGCGCAGCTTGCCCGTACGGGGCTCGGGCGCGGCCAGCTCCTCGCGCGCGTCCTCGGCGAACTCCGCCAGGTCCTCCCGCTCCGGGTGGTCCGAGCGGCGCAGCTCCTCGACGAAGCGGGCCAGCAGGTCGCTGATCTCCTGCGGGGTCAGCGGGCGGCCCCCGGTGCGCTCCGCCTCCTCCTCCGTGACCCGGAAGTCGACGCGGGCATTGCTGCCGCTCGCCACCACCGTGTTCCTGACCTGGGCGTTACCCGTGGCGATGACGCCGTCGTTGCTGCGCTGGTGCATGCCGGTCCCCGTTCGTCCGTTGCGTGTGCGGTGGCTGTCAGTCGGTGTTGGGCCGCGGGATCTTCTTCAGGATGGCCGAGATGCGGGACTTGTCGCCCGAGGCGACCGCGCTCGACTCGACCTTGGCCCCCGCGGTGGCGATGATGCCGTTGTTGATGATGGTTTCCTGACGCTTGATCAGATCGCCCGCGTCGATGTCGTGTTCCAGGGCGAACTCCACCAGGGCGTCCAGGATCCTCCGCTCGACGGTCTTGAGGACCATGCCGGAGTCGACCTTCTGGAAGTAGCGATGGTGGTCCGTGGCGGAGGCGAGCTGCCGCACGCTCTTGCGCGCCCCGTAGTCGAACACCCCGAGCCGGGTGATCTGCCGGTGCTGCTTCTTCAGCCGCTTGCGCATCCCGAAGTCCGGGAAGAAGCCGGTGACCGCGCGCCTCGGCGAGGCGATCATCACGAACGGGGTGCTGGCGAGGGTCTGCAGCGCCATCGAGAGGAACTCGCGGGGCGTGGGGGCCGGCATCAGGGAGTCGATGGTCCGGTAGCGGTCCAGCAGCGGGCACAGCACGGTGGGCAGGGCCTCCACGAACAGGTTGGAGTCCGAGCGCACCAGCCGCAGGAACAGCGAGGTCACCAGCTCCCCGCCCCAGCCCGAGGAGTGCGTGACCAGATAGGCGCGGGCGGTCTCCTCCGGGTGCCGCTTCAGCGCGTTCAGCCGGTCGGCGCCGATCCGCGCCACCGGGCGGCCGAGCGGGTCCGGCAGGAAACGGGTGTCGCCCAGCAGCGCCGAGCCCTCCACGAACACCCGCTCCTCCAGCTCCAGGCAGGGCAGCGACAGCTCGCCGATCCGCCGGGCGATGTGGGCGTACAGGTCCGCGACGTCGAAGTCCCGCGGGCGCACGCCCTCCCGCCCGGAGTCGGTCACGTCGAAGACCAGCGACCAGGAGTCGAGTTCCTGGCCGTATCCGGTGAACGGCGAGAAGCCGCTGTAGACGCTGAGGTTGCCGCGCGCGTACTCGTCGATCTGGCGCAGCCGCCGGGCGGCGGACTCGTTGGGCGGCGGCGGCGCCTGCGCCGGGTCGAACCGGTCGGGCCGCAGCCGCTGCAGGCGCTCGCCGTAATGGGTGGAGAGGGCGAAGACCAGCGTGGTCAGCCAGCCGGCCAGCAGCATGAGGAACACGGCGAGGCCGCTGCGGATCACCAGCAGACCGAGGACCAGCACCAGGAGCTCGACGGCCAGCAGCAGGTCCCGGGCGTGCCGGCGCGCGTTGGCCTCGTAGGCGTAACGCAGGACCACGGGTACGTCGCACCCCGGGGCCGGTGCCACGCCGAGGTGCGGTTCGGCGGCGACGTCCCGGATCAGGGAGTCGGCGTACTGCCGGTCCAGGAAGACGGCCGCGCACATGTACCGGGTCAGGTCCCGGCCACCGGTCCAGCGGGGCACGGCGAGGCGGGACGCCGGGTGGTCCGGGTCCGTGTTCCCGGCGACGGCCAGGGTGGCCCCGCACGCGCCGCAGAAGGCCGCCCCGGGCACGGTGGTGGTGGAACAGTCGGCGCAGACGGCCGGTGGCTGGCTCATTGTCTCTCCCCCGAGTGTGAGACGGCCCACACTGTCAAGTGCACCACCGAGCCAGGTGCGGGGAAGCCCCCGTGCGGATTTCGACGCCACTCTGTTACAACTGCCGCGCGGAACAGGGAAGTTGAGGCCAAAGCTTGGCGTACCGGAGCTGCCGGAAGCCTCTCGGCCGGAAAAGGGACAGCCCGCCGACGGGGGAAGATCGACGGGCCGTCCGGTGGTGCCGCGGTGGACTAGTGGACGGAGTGCTCCTCCGCCGGGAACGCGCCGCCGACCACGTCCTCGGCGAACGCCTTGGCCGCGCCGGTCATCACCTCGCGCAGGTCCGCGTACTGCTTGACGAACTTCGGCACCCGCCCGGAGGTCAGACCGAGCATGTCGGTCCACACCAGCACCTGCGCGTCCGTCTCCGGACCGGCGCCGATGCCGACGGTCGGGATGTGCAGCACCCGCGTGACCTCGGCCGCCAGCTCGGCCGGCACCAGCTCCAGGACCACCGCGAACGCGCCCGCGTCCTGCACGGACTTCGCGTCGCGCAGCAGCTGCTGGGCCGCCTCCTCGCCGCGGCCCTGCACGCGGTAGCCCATCGCGTTCACGGACTGCGGGGTCAGTCCGATGTGCGCCATGACCGGGATGCCGGACTCCACCAGCAGCCGGATCTGCTCGTGCGAGCGCTCGCCGCCCTCCAGCTTGACCGCGCCGACCCCGGCCTCCTTCACCAGCCGGGTCGCCGAGCGCAGCGCCTGCACCGGGCCCTCCTGGTACGAGCCGAAGGGGAGGTCGCCGACGATGAGGGAGCGCCGTGTGCCGCGTACCACGGCGGCCGACAGCATGGTCATCTCGTCGAGGGTGACGGGCACGGTGGTGTCGTACCCGAGGTGGCAGTTGCCCGCCGAGTCGCCGACCAGGATCACCGGGATCCCGGCCTCGTCGAAGACGGACGCGGTCATCGCGTCGTAGGCGGTGAGCATGGGCCACTTCTCGCCCCGCTCCTTGGCGAGGGCGATGTCGCGGACGGTGATGCGGCGGGTGCCCTTCCCTCCGTACAGCGCCTTGCTGCCGTCGGAAGGCTTCGTCTGGGCAGCCGAAAGCTGCGTCATTGCAACGGCTCCTTACGTCATCTCGAGGCGCCCTGACGGCGTCCCCGGACCGTCTCCATGGTGGCACCTCGTGCCAGCCGGGGCCAGAGGGGGGCCCGCTGATCCCCGGAACCCCGCTCGCACGTAAGACCTTGGTAAAGAAAATTAGATACGAGACCGTTCCGTATCGAAAAGATCATAGGCTCGGACGCATGACAAGTCCCGTCCCTGCCTCCCGAATACCGGAAGCCGTGCACCGGCGCCGCTGGGCCATCCTCGGCGTGCTGATGCTCGCCCTGCTGATCGTCGTCCTCGACAACTCGATCCTGAACGTCGCCATCAAGACCATCGCGACCCCGGCGCCGACCGGTCTCGGCGCCACCCAGAGCGAGATCGAGTGGGCGATCAACTCCTACACCCTCGTCTTCGCCGGCCTGCTGTTCACCGCCGGACTCATCGGTGACCGGGTCGGCCGCAAGAAGGTGCTGCTCGCCGGCACCCTGGTCTTCGGCATCGGCTCCGCGCTCGCCGCCGAGTCCGGCACCCCGAACCAGCTGATCGCCTACCGCGCGGTGATGGCCCTCGGCGCCGCCTTCGTGATGCCCGCCACCCTGGCCGTCCTGATGAACGTCTTCGAGCGGCACGAGCAGCCCAAGGCCATCGGCATCTGGGCCGGCGGCGTCGGCCTCGCCATCGCCATCGGCCCGATCACCGGCGGCGCGCTGCTCGACCACTTCTGGTGGGGCTCGGTCTTCCTGATCAACGTGCCCATCGTGGTCATCGCGCTGATCCTGATGGCCTGGCTGGTGCCCGACTCCCGCGACCCCAGGCCCGGCCGCCTCGACCCCATCGGCGTCGTCCTGTCCGTCGTCGGCCTCGTCCTGCTGGTCTACGGCATCATCAAGGGCGGCGAGCTGGCCGACTTCACTGACCCCAAGGTGCTCGCGACCATCATCGCCGGCGTCGTCGTCCTGGCCGTCTTCGTCGTCTTCGAGAAGCGCACCGCGCACCCCTCGCTGGACGTCAGCTACTTCCGGAACAAGGTCTTCTCGGCCGCCATGAGCGCCATCGCGCTGGTCTTCTTCGCGCTGATGGGCGTCACGTTCTTCGGTGTCTTCTACACCCAGAGCGTGCGCGGCTACTCGCCGCTGGAGTCCGGCCTGCTGATGCTGCCGCTCGCCGTCGCCCAGCTGCTCTTCGCGCCGCGTGCCCGGCTGATCGTCGACCGCTTCGGCAACCGGGCCACCACCACCGGCGGCCTGCTGCTGATCGCCGCGACGCTGGCCGCGTTCGCCGGCTTCGAGGCCGACACCCCGATCTGGCTGCTCGAGGTCGTCTTCTTCCTGATGGGCACCGGCATGGCGCACATCATGACCCCGACCTCGGTCGTGATCATGCAGGCGCTGCCCCGGGAGAAGGCCGGCTCCGCCTCCGCGCTGAGCAACACCTTCCGCCAGGTCGGCGGCGCCCTCGGCATCGCCGTCCTCGGCTCGGTCCTCGCCACCTCCTACCGCAACGGCATCGAGGGCAAGCTCGGCGCGCTGCCGCCGAACCTGCGCGACACCGCCGCGGAGTCCATCGAGGCCACCCTCGGCATCGCCGAGAAGCTCGGCCCCCGGGGCGAGGCCCTGGTCACCCCGGCCAACGACGCGTTCCTGCACGCCATGCACGTCACCGCGCTGTGCGGCACGGGCGTGGCGCTGGTCGGCGCCGTGGTGACGGCCCTGTTCCTGCCGGGCCGCACGCCCGCCGCGCCGCAGGGCGAGAAGGAACAGGAGAGGGTCGCCGCGATGGACTGAGGTCCGGATACGGCACCACGGGAGCGCGACGGACACTGGATCCGAAGGCACCAAGGGAAACACCGAGAGAAAGACGAACCATCCGGGCGCGGCCCACGGGGGAGACCGGGGGCCGGGCGCGGCACGACGGGGGACCGGACCGGGCACGGCACCAAGGCGGGCGCGGTCCGACGGGGGGAGGAGGCCGCTGCGGGACAATCACCGCAGCACACCGAGAGGACGGAACGACGTGAGCCTTGCCGGCAGCCGGCCGCGACCGGACGCACCCGTGCGGGGACGCCCGCGCAGCGAAGCCGCGGAGCGCGCCATCCTGGACGGGGTGATGAAGCTCCTGGAGGAGGGCGTGCCCCTCGCGGAGCTGTCCATCGAGCGGATCGCCCGCACCGCCGGGGTCGGCAAGGCCACCATCTACCGCCGCTGGAGCGGCAAGGAGGAACTGTTCATCGAGGTGGTCCGCGCGGCCGAGCCACCCGAGCCGGAACTCCCCGGCACCTCCATGCGCGACGACCTCCTCGTCCTGCTGGAGAACCTGCGCCAGCGCGGACTGGCCAGCCGCTCCTCGCTCCTGCTGCACAACGTGCACGTCCAGATGAAGACCAACCCGAGGATCTGGGCCGCGTACCACGAGAACGTCATAGAGCCCCGGCGCCGGCTCGTCCTGGACGTGCTGCGCCGCGGGCAGCTCAACGGAGAACTGCGCGCGGACGTCGACGTGGACCTGGCGAACGACCTGTTCGTCGGACCGATCCTGGTCCGCTCCGTCATGCGCCCCGAGGCCGACCTGTGCGAGGACCTCGCGGAACAGGTCGTCGACTCGGTCCTGGCCGGCCTACGGCCCGTCAGCTCCACAGCCTCGTAGCACTCGTGTGCGCGTTTCGTCACAGACCCCGCCCGCCCGGCGCCCGACCGGAACTCCCGCCACCGCATCGCACGTCCTCGTCTTCCGTACGGCCATCACGGGACGGCGGAACGGAGCCGATCATCCCCTAGGGTCGGGGACTACGGGGGATGAACGGTGTGCACGGCAGGCAGTGAGGCAGACGGTATGGCGCAGCAGGCGTACATGACGGAGACGGCGGACGGCGGCTCGGGGCCCGAGCGACCGGGGTCCCGGCTCCGACGCCTGGCCCACCGGCTGTTCACCGGCTGGCGGGGCGATCCGCGCATCTGGCGCCGCGGCGCCGTCCTCACCGCGCTGGCCCTGCTGCTCGCCCTGGTGATGCTGGTGCACGCCCACATCCCCAACGCGGTGGGCAACCTCGGCAGCCTCACCGAGACCTTCCTGCCCTGGCTGGGCCTGGCCATCCCGGTGCTGCTGGTGCTCGGCGTGGTGCGCAAGTCGGCGATCGCGCTCATCGCCGTACTGCTGCCGGCGATCGTCTGGCTGAACCTCTTCGGCGGGCTGCTGACCGACAAGGCGGGCAGCGGCGGCGATCTCACGGTGGCCACCCACAACGTCAACGCCGACAACCCCGACCCGGCCGCCACCGCCACCGACGTGGCCGCCTCCGGCGCCGATGTGCTGGCCCTGGAGGAGCTGCCCGCCTCCGCCGTCCCCGTCTACGAGAAGGCGCTGACGCCGGCGTACCGGCACCACGCGGTGGTGGGCACGGTCGGGCTGTGGAGCAAGTACCCGATGACCGACGTACGCGCCGTCGACATCAAGCTCGGCTGGAAGCGGGCGATGCGCGCCACCGTGGCGACCCCCGAGGGCCCGGTCGCGGTCTACGTCGCCCACCTGCCATCCGTCCGGGTGAAGATCGAGGCCGGGTTCACCGCGCGCCAGCGGGACAAGAGCGCCGACGCGCTCGGCGAGGCCATCGCCGACGAGCCCCTGCGCCGGGTGGTGCTGCTGGGCGACCTCAACGGCACCATGAACGACCGTTCGCTGAACGCCGTCACCTCCCAGCTGCGCTCCACGCAGGGCGCGGCGGGCAGCGGCTTCGGCTTCAGCTGGCCGGCGTCGTTCCCGATGGCCCGCATCGACCAGATCATGGTCCGGGGCGCGGAGCCGGAGAGGAGCTGGACGCTGCCGCGCACCGACAGCGACCACTTGCCGGTGGCGGCTCGTGTGAAGCTGGACACAGGCTCGTAACCTGCTGGAATACCGACCCTGAGAGCGTTTGTTCGGCACGGGAACATACTGCGAAACTTTCCGTCCCCCCTTCTCCGCTCTGAAAGGTCCCTCATGCCCCTGGCCCTGCTCGCCCTAGCCGTGGGCGCCTTCGGCATCGGTACGACCGAGTTCGTGATGATGGGCCTGCTGCCCGACGTCGCGGACGACCTGCACATCTCGATCCCCTCCGCCGGGCACCTGGTCTCGGCGTACGCGCTGGGCGTGGTCATCGGCGCCCCGCTGCTGGCCGCGCTCACGGCCCGCATGTCCCGCCGTACGGTGCTGATCGCGCTGATGGCCCTGTTCGTGGCGGGCAACGCGCTGTCGGCGTTCGCCCCCGGCAACGCCTCGCTGCTGGCGGCCCGCTTCCTCAGCGGCCTGCCGCACGGCGCCTTCTTCGGCGTCGGCGCGGTGGTCGCCACGGCGATGGTCCCGCCGGAGCGCAAGGCCCGCTCGGTGTCCCTGATGTTCCTCGGCCTGACCGTCGCCAACATCGCGGGCGTCCCCGCCGCGACGCTCATGGGCCAGCACCTGGGCTGGCGGGCGACCTTCCTGGCGGTGAGCGCGATCGGCGTGGCCGCGATAGCGTCCCTGGCGCTGCTGATCCCCCGCGACCACGCCCCCGCCCCCGCGGCGGGCCTGCGCGGCGAACTGGCGGCCCTGCGTTCCCTGCCGGTCTGGCTGGCCCTCGGTACGACGGTGGCGGGCTTCGGCGCGCTGTTCGCGGCGTACAGCTACGTCACCCCGATGCTGACGGACACGGCGGGTTACGCGGAGACGAGCGTGACCCTGCTGCTGGCGCTGTTCGGCGTGGGCGCGACGGCGGGCAACCTGCTGGGCGGACGCCTGGCGGACCACTCCCTGCGGGTCACCCTGTTCGGCGGCCTCGCTTCCCTGACCCTGGTCCTGCTCCTGTTCCCGCTGCTGATGCGGGCGGAGTGGAGCGCGGCACTGGCGGTCACCCTGCTGGGCATGGCGGCGTTCGTCACCGGCTCCCCGCTCCAGCTGATGGTGATGGAGAAGGCGTCGGCGGCCCCCTCCCTCGCCTCCTCGGCCAACCAGGCGGCGTTCAACCTGGCCAACGCGGGTGGCGCGTGGCTCGGCGGCCTGGCCCTTTCCGCGGGCTACGGTACGACGTCCCCCGCGCTGGCGGGCGCGCTGCTGGCCGTGCTGGGGCTGGGCGTGGCCGGTGTGGCGTACGGGGTGGACCGCCGGCGTGCGGTGGCGCACACCGGGCGAGTGGTGGCCGCGCACGTACCGCAGGCCGTGAAGACGACCAGCGCCAAGTAGGACGACCTCCCAGCCGCCGACAGGAAAAATCCATACCTGGTTCACTTCTGAACCAGGTATGGATACTGTGGGCTGTATGGCGGGGCTTCGCGAGCGCAAGAAGGAACAGACCAGGCAGCGGATCGCCGCGGTGGCGTTGCGGATGTTCACCGAGCGCGGATTCGACGCGGTGACCGTCAACGAGATCGCCGAGGCCGCCGAGGTGGCCAAGGCGACCCTCTTCTCGTACTTCCCGACCAAGGAATCCCTCGTCCTCCACGGCGTGGGCGGCGACGACCTGGCCGGGATCGCCGCTCGGCGCCCGGCCGGCCAGACCTTCCTGGAGGCGCTGCGAGCGCATCACCGCGCGCTCGCGCTCGCCGCCGGACGGCTACCGCGGGCGGACCTCGACGCGCTGCTCGCACGCGTGCGCGTGATCGAGTCCAGCCCGGCACTGCGGAACGCGGCCAACGGCCTGCTCTACCAGCAGCGCCAGGCATTGGCACAGGTTCTGGCCGAGGAGTACGGGCCCACGGCGGCCGCCCTCATGGCCGCCCAGATCGCCGCTTCCCTGCTCACCCTCCAGGAAATGTACTTCCAGCGTCTGCTGGCCGGCGCCTGTGCCGACGACACGGCCCGCACCCTGGCCCGGGACGTCGAGCTGACCTTCGACCTGCTGGAACACGGACTCAGTCATGCGGGAGGGCGCTGACGTGCGCGCACGAGGCATCAACTACGACACCGGGACCTTCCCCGGCGACCGACTCACCCGGAAGACCCTGGATCCCGCCCAGGTCCGGCACGACATGGCGGTCATCGCCGACGAGCTGCACTGCGACGCCGTGCGCGTCTCCGGGCGCTGTGCCGAGCGACTGGACATCGCGGCCCGGCACGCGGCCGACGCCGGCCTCGAAGTGTGGTTCTCCCCGTTCCCCGCCGACCTTCCCCCGGAACGGATCCTGCCGTTCTTCGCCGACTGCGCGCGACGCGCCGAGGCCCTGCGACAGGCCGGCGCGCGGGTGGTGCTCGTCACCGGCTGCGAACTCAGCGCCTTCGCCCACGGATTCCTGCCGGGCGACACCTACCTCGACCGCCTCCACGCCATGGCCACCGCCGACATGCGATGGTGGACCTCCCTCGGGCCGGTCCCCGAACGCCTCAACGCCTTCCTCGCCCAGGCCGCGACGACGGTCCGCGCCCACTTCGGCGGGGAGATCACCTATGCTTCCGGCTCTTGGGAACCCGTCGACTGGAGCCCGTTCGACATGGTGGGCATCGACGCCTACCGAACCGCGCAGACCACCGGTACCTTCCGCACCCACCTGCGCGAGTCCCTCTCCCATGGCAAGCCCGTCGCCGTCACCGAGTACGGAACGTGCGCCTACCGAGGCGCGGGCGACCTCGGCGGCATGGCGTGGCAACCACCCCGAGGAGCCGTCCCGGACGAGGACGAGCAAGTGCGCTACCTCAACGAGCTGCTCGACATCTTCGAGGAAGAAGGTGTCGATACCGCGCTGTGGTTCTCCTTCGCCAACTACGACAAGCCCCGCGACCGCGACATCGCCTCCTACGGCGTCGTGCGCGTGCTTGACGAGATCCACTGGGAACCGAAGAAGGTCTTCCGCGCCATGAGTGCCAGATACCGACGGCCGAACGGCCGCTCCGCCCGTCAGTGACGCTTCGAGGCGAGGGTTCTCCGATGCGCCGCTAGTCACCGATGAACCACAGGCACCCGCCCGGTGTTTCCGCGCAGGCCGTGAGCATCTCGGCGAGATCGAGGAGGGCGGCCTGCTGGAAGGGGCTGGTGCACTTGTCCACCAGGGCGGCGACCTCGGGAAGGGCGGCCCGGGCGTCCTGTTCGGTGAACCGGGTGTCCCGGGAGGGGTCGATCCGCGAGAGCCGCCCTTGTCCCGGCGGGACGAGTGTGTCCAGCGCGAGCGCGAGGGTTTCCCCGTGCTCGTACGACCTCCGTACGACGGTGTCTCGTTGCCGCAGCTCTATCTCGATGCCCATGTGTTCGAAAGTAACCGTGGGTTGGTGGGGTTGGTCTGTGCCCCCTGGGGACGAAGTGGCCGTCGGGCCGCTCGCTTCTCGGCGAGTGTCGGGCTTCCGCGAGGTGAGTCAAGGGCGCTGCGCGTCGCCTTCGGCGATGGGCCTGCGGCCCACCCTTGACACACCTCGCTCCAGCCCGGGGTGGAAGCGAGCGAGCGGCCGAAAGAACAGTGGCCCACCCCGGTACCGGACCCATGGGTGGGCTACGAGACCCCGTCGGCAGGGGTGCGCGCTCGCGTCTCGCCAGCACGCCGGGCAGGCTAAGCGGCTCCGCCCCGGTGGCGGGTGCGCGTTCGCGTCTCGCCCGCACGCCGGGTGGGCTTGGCGGCATACGGCCGGTGGGTGGGTTCAAGCATTCCAAAACGACTCACCGGCTCCGAGCACCTGCCACCGCCAGGGGGCTTGGACTCCGCTGATAGGTTCCCGGGGTGAGCGAGCAGCTGCCCAGTGGCGGCATCGAGGTGTCGCCCGACGAGATCGAAGCCCTCCACGCCAGGTGGTCGTCCTGCTGGACCCCGAGTGAGGTCGCGCGGCGGCTGGCCGGGATCGGTGCGCCTTGGTGTGTGGCCGCCGGCTGGGCGCTGGACCTGTTCCGCGGCGAGCAGACGCGCCCTCATGGAGACATCGAGATCGCGATTCCGGCCGCGAGTTTTCCGGAGGTCCGCCGCCGCTTCCCCGGCTACGTCTTCGACGCGGTGGGCAGCGGCCGGATCTGGGAGGGTGCCCCAGCGGAGGCCCTGGCCGCCGTGCATCAGACATGGCTCCGTGATCCGGCCACGGGAAACTACCTGCTCGACGTGTTCCGCGAACCGCACGACGGTGACATTTGGATCTGCCGGCGCGACGAGAGGATCCGGTTTCCCTACAGCGAGATCATCCACCGCACCCGGGACGGCATCCCGTACCTGGCGCCCGAACTGGTCCTGCTGTTCAAGGCCAAGCACGCCCGTCGAAAGGATCAGGCGGACTTCGAAGCGACCGTCCCGCACATGACCACCGCGCAGCGCGAGACCCTGGCCGAACTGCTCACCCGCGTGCACCCGGGACACCCGTGGGTGTCCGCCGCGTAAGTCGCCGATACCGTGCCGCTTCAGCAGAAAACCCGCCCCGAGGACTCTCGGGGCGGGTTTTCGTTCGAGCGCCGGGCAGGCCTTGCACCTGCATCTCCCCACAGGAAGTGGGGCGTCTTTCCTTGGACCACCAACGCATCGCCAGCGAGGCTGCGTTCGCCCGCTTGCTTGTGATGATCATATCCCATCCGTCCGCCGTCCGTCATGCCGGATCCGGTGCCGCACCCCGTGACGCGAGTGCGCGCGGCCGGGACAACTCCTGGGCAGTGCCCTGTGATTCGGAGGCTGAGGCGCTGCGCGATGAACCGGCCACGGCCGCGATGCGGCGAGGTGGAAGAGGGACGCTCACGCCGTCCGCCCAGCCAGGCTCTGTCAGTGCTCCGTGCCATGATGCGGACGCGTTCCGGGGGAGCGGGCCGCGGGTCTACCGATTGCAGGGGGTTGGCGGATGGGCGCGGGTACGGGACCGGACGGCTCGTCCAGGTCCGACGAGGAGTGGGAGCGGTTTCTGCGCGAGTCGATGGCGGGCGCCGCCGACGCGCCCAAGGAGCCGTCGGCGCGGGCCCGCGACGTGGCAAAGCGGTTGCGCACGGACCCCGCCCGAGGCGCGGAGGGCTGGCGCAGCTACACGCCCGCGCGACCCAAGCGGCGCACGGGCTGGTACGTGGCCGGACTGCTGGCCTTGCTGACACTGCTTGTGGTGGCGCTCGCGCCGGGGCGGACAGTGGACCTGTTCGCCGACGACGACCGTGACTCCGCGCCGTTGGCGGGCGAGACCGCCCGCCCGACCCAGGCTCCCCCGGCGGTGGAGGTCCAACGCCCCACCGCGCAGGAGCCGTTCCGCGGTTCGCCGGCGGCGCGCTGGGCGAGTGGGGCGGCGGGGATCACCGTGCCGAAGGCCAGGGCGGTCGGCTGGATGAGCACGGCAGAGGTCGAGCGGGCCCTCGCCCGCAGCCGGGACTTCCTCGTTGCGTCGAGTCTGGACCGTGGGGTGCTGCGGGGCGAGCGCCCGGAGAAGGCGATCGCGCTGATCAATCCGCACCAGCGGGACGTCCAAGACCTCCTGAAGACCGCTTTCCGGACCCCGGGTGAGAAGAGCGACCCCCTGCTCCTCTTCAGTCGCTTCAGACCCTCCCAGGCCCGTCTGGTCGGCAGCGTCGTGAAGACCCGGGGCCGGCTCACCTACCAGGAGGGCGAGCGCGGCGCGCTCCAGGTGACCGCCGACGTCACCTTCGTCTACCCGGTCACCCGCGCGGACGCGGGCGGCGGCGACGAGATCGTGCGCACGATCATCCGGCGCGAGCTGGTCATGAGTTGGGACGACCCGGACAAGGTGATCACCAAGCCGGGCACGTTCTCGATCGTCTCGTACAAATACACCATGACCAACGGCGGCTGCGGCGCCCCCACGGGCTACTTCACCCCGCCCTTCGGCGCGGACCGCCGGGCGGACGAGACCGACAGGGAGATCGACCCGTACGACCGCAGCGGACCGGTCGGACGGGGCGGGCCCGCCGGGGACGAGTGCGCGAGGGCGACACGATCGTAGAGCGGTCCTGGCTTGGTGCCGCATGGTGAGGCGTTCCCCGCTGCCGCCGTGGTGGCGAGAGGGGTGGGCGGGCTGAGATGCCCGTCGGCGGTTCACACCGTGCGGGTCGGTGCTCAGAGGCAGGTGTAGTTCTCGTCGGTGACGGCGGGCAGGGCGGCGTCGGTGACGGTGGCACGGGGTTCGGGCAGGGCGGCGAGGGCGGGTCCGATGGGCGGGAAGACCGGCAGTTCGGCGGTCTTGCGGTAGTCGACCCATTCGATGACGCCGGTCTCGTGGCTCCCGTCCGGGAGTTCGTCGTGTTCGGTCTCGGTGAGGGTGGCGCGGAGTGCGGGGGTGATGTGGAGACCGGCGGGCCCGAGCAGGCGTGCGTCATCTTTCACCCGCCCTGACCCGCCCGGGCGCGGGGACAGCTGTGGCCTGGCAGGCCGGGCAGCGGAATGCCTCGCGCCACCTGGGGCGGGGCGAGGGGGTCGGGGGGTTGTTTTGGAAAGGTATTCCAAAACAACCCATGGGGGCGGATCGGCCAAGCATTCCGAGGAGCCGTGCCCGAGGGACCCGCAGGCCCGCGAGACCGCTCCGGCGAGGGTCGTAAGCCGCCAATCCCACCCGGCGTGCGGCAAGAGGTGACCGCGCACCCGCCACCGGCCGCAAGCCGCTAAGCACGCCCGGCGTGCTGGCGAGGCGCGAGCGCGCATCCCCGACCCACGATGCGTGCGCAGCCGACGGTAGGGCCCGACCTAGTTCAGCCGGCCACTTTCCCCGGGCGGCCCCACGGCACCTTCTTCAGTTCCTCAGCTCACACCACACCGTCTTGCAGTCGGCCCCCTGCACCACGCCCCAGCACTCGGCCAACGCGTCCACAAGCGCCAGACCCCGCCCCGACTCCTCCGATTCCGTCGCGGAGAGCAGAACGGGCAACGCCCGCGGATCAGGATCGGTCACCTCGATACGGGTGCGGCCGTGGTGGGGCGCCGTACCGATGACGCAGATCCGGCGCGGCTTTCGGTGTCGCCAGCAGGTGGAACTCCAGCGGCGGTGTCATCATTCGGCCGCCGCCTTCCGCAGTACGGCGGTGAGGGCACGCGCGGTCGCCGAGTTGCAGTTTCCGAGCGTGACGAGCCCGGCGGGCGGGCTGTACGTACCCGCGAAGCTCGGCAGGTCGACCCTGAGCGACGGCAGCGTGATGCCGTGCAGGGCGAGGGCGGTGCGGAGTTCCTCCACGGCGAGGGTGATGTCGTGGGCGGTGGGGGAGTGGTCGGACATGGATGACGGAAGCCTTCTGTGCGGTCTGTGATGAGTCCGGTACAGACTGTCGATGTGCTCGCTACCGTGGAAGACATCTTGGGTACGCAATGCCAAGAGTGGAAATGGCACCGTGAGTTATGGGGTGGGAGTGGCACGGCGTAAGGGCATCGACGGTTCGGCCGGCGTCCTCAACCTGTACGGCAAGGAACTGCGGTGGAAGCGGGAGGCAGCCGGGCTGTCCCTGGAGAAGCTGGTCGAGGGCAGCTTCTACGGCAAGTCGCTACTGAGCGACATCGAGCGCGGACAGCGCCGGATGCCGCTGGATCTCGCCCGGCACGTGGACCGGGTGCTGGGCACGGATGGGTTCTTCGAGCGGCATTGCGAGGATGTGCGCAGAGCGAGGAAGGACGGCCACGCCGAGTACTTCAGCGACGTACTCGAACTGGAGGAGCAAGCGCTGGAGATCGAGGAGTGGAACCCGAGGCTGATCCCGGGGCCGCTTCAACTGGAGCCGTACATCAGGGCCATCGTCCTGGCCGCCTATCCCACGGAACCCGAGGAATCACTGGCTGCGAAGGTCGCCGGCCGACGAAGCCGCGCCTGGCTCTTCGAGGACAAGGACTCCCCCGAGAACTGGGTCATCCTGCACGAGTCCGTCTTGTGGGAACCGATCCTTCCGCCCGATGAGATGGCGGAACAGCTCGCCCACCTCGTAGAGGTACTGCGCAGGCGCCGGACTTTCACGCAACTGGTACTGCGGAATGCGGGCGCGCATCCTTTCATGGCGAGCCCGGCGCGATTCATGACCTTTGCCGACGCCCCGCCGGTCATGTACACGGAGAACATGTACAGCGGCCAGTTGATCGATGACCCCCTGCTCGTGAAGCAGTACTCGAAGGCATACGGCCGGCTGAGAGCCACGGGGCTGGACACCGAGACATCGCTGCGACTCATCGAACGGGCAGCCGAGTGCTACAGAAACGGCAAACAACCAGCCGAAGTCGCCGGCCACTTCCCCGGCGCCGCCCTCTGGCGCAAGTCGAGCTACAGCAACGAAGACGGCGGCAACTGCGTAGAGGTCCAGTACTGAAAGGGCCGTCGCCGTGTCCGAGTGGAGCTTCACCCTCCTGGTCAACCAGCCCCTCACGCCCGAGCAGGCCGATGCCTTAGACCACTGCGACGCCTTCGCGGACGGCTCGGTGTCCTACACGATGGGCCCCGAAAACCCCGAGGACTACCCGCACCGCCCGGACCCGGACAGGCTGCGGGAGCTGTCGTGCGACATCGAGGCCCCGACGCTCCTGGACGCCGTCGAACAGGTCGCGCGGGACATCCGGCTCATCCCGGGCCTGCGGGCGGTCGGCGTGCGTCACGACGACACCGTGACGTTGGCGGAGGCGGCCCAGCGCTGTGGGCCGGAGCTGTTCGAACTGGCCCGGCGCCACGGGTTCCCCGAACCGGAAACCTCCTCCGGCGGTACGGAGTTCTACTCCTGGCGGGAGATCGCCACCTGGCTGACCCGCGCCGGTCGCGTCGTACCCGAAGAACCCCGAGACCTGCTCATCGCCGACCGTGCTCTGCGGCTCGCCGACGTGCTCGAAGGCGCGGACGTGTCGCCGGGTGCGCTGCGTGCCCTCGGGCTGCCGATCGACTAGGGCCTGTGGGCGTACCGAGGAACGCGAACCGGCCCCCGGTCGGTGCCGGGGGCCGGTTCGTCGGCGGGGTGCCGGGCGCGGGGCGGCTCAGCTGATGGCGTTCAGCATCGCCTGTTCCACGTGGTCGGCGGCGTTGCGGTGGCCGAGGGCGTTGGGGTGTACGAAGGACATCTGGTAGGGGAGGGTGACGAAGCCTTCCACCCACTTGCTGTCGTCGCAGACGCTGTGACCCTGGGAAGAGGCGTAGAGGTCGATGTAGCGGGCCGCTTCCTGTGTGCCGGTCGAGTTCGCGATGGCCTTGTTGAGGGGTTCCAGGACGTCATGGCGCAGCCAGGCCAGGTCGCCCTGGGTGATCGTGCCGAACTGCGTCAGCTCGCCGAAGGTGCAGGCGGAGGTGTCCTTGGGGACGACCGTGGGATAGCCGACGGCCAGGATCTTCGCGTGCGGGGCGCGCCGGTGGAGCTCGGCGAGCATCCGGTCGTACTCCTGGCGCACCTTCTTCAGCCGGGCCGGGACGCCGGCGGCCATGGCGTCCTGGCACGGGGTGCCCTTGCCGCCGCTTTCGCCGCCCAGCTCCGAGCACTTGACGAGGAATTCGGCGAAGCCGAGGGTGTTTCCGCCCGCGCCGACGGTGATGACGTCGGTACCGGAGTTCACCGCCTCGGACTGAGCGCGCACCCGGGGAAAGGGGTAGTCCGGGTCCTCGGAAAAGGGCGGCAGGTGACGGCCGATCGGGGACTGGGCGGTGTCGGTGACGTCCTCGATGGTGGCGGCGCCGCAGCTGACGTTGGTCAGATCGAAGAGACCGCCGAGGTCCCGGTCGATGACCTGGGGGTAGGACCGGTCGGTGCGCTCGCAGCCGTCGCGCGGGACTTCGAAGGTGTCGCCCGCGGCCCGGATCACCCCTGCGGTGTAGGAGTCACCCAGGGCGACCCACTCGTAGTTGTCGGCCGCGGCGGCGGGTCGGGCCCCGGCGAACTGTGCGGGGACGAGAGCACCGGCGGCGAGGGCGGCGGCCGAGCCGAGCAGGGCCAGACGAGTGCGCAAGCGTGCCACGAATCCTCCATGGATACGGTGTCGGCAGTGCTTCGACCCTAAAGTGACGCTTGCTGCGTGCAACGGATCCAGTGCTGTCGGTAACCAAATGTTGGTGGAATACGTCTGTGTGGGGGAGCTGGTTTCGCACTGGGTGATCACCGCCCGAAAGCGCGTACGCGGTGGCTGTCTTGTTCTCGGTCACCACATCAGCGCGCGCAGCACAGGAAGGGGGCGTGAGGCAGAACCCCACGCCCCCAGACGGTCTACACGCCTACCGCTTGCGGAACGACTGCACGTACCCGTTCGCCGGGGAACCCACGCCCGTCACGTCGTCGTAGCCCTTGACCGCCGACAGGGAGCTGTCGTGGCCGAGGGTGCGGGCCGAGTACAGCAGGCCGCCCGTCGCGTCGAGGCCGTTGGCGAAGTCGACGCGGGCCACCGCGAGGCCGGAGCCCGTGGGGTTGTCCGTGACGTCGTGGTAGACGCCCCGCTTGCCGTACTTGGCGTAGATCGAGGGGTTGGCGAAGCCGAGGGGCTTGCCGCCGCCGGCCTCCTGGGCCAGGGCCTGGACCGCCGCGATGACCGGCGCCGCCAGCGACGTGCCGCCGATGCGGTACTCGTCGTACCGCTCCGTGCCGTCGGGGAAGGTCTGCGTCTGGCCCACCAGGAACCCGGTGTTGGGGTCGGCGATGGCCGCGATGTCGGGGACCACCCGGTTGCCCGCGGCGTTGTTGGCCGTGGCGAGGGACTTCGGGACGATGCCCTTCTGGTAGTACGGCTGCGGGACCGTCTTGCTGGTTCCGCCGCCCGCACCGGAGGTGAACGTGCCGGGGAAGTTCTCCCACGTCTTGCCGTCGGCCGACAGGGAGGACTTCTCGGTGCCCCAGCCGGTCTCCCACAGGTACGTGTCGCCCTTGCCGACCGCCAGCGACGTACCGCCGACCGCCGTCACCCACGCCGAGTTCGCCGGGGTGTCGACCTGCTTCGTGCCGGTGTTGGCGACCTCGTCGCCGTTGTCGCCGGAGGAGAAGTAGAAGCCGATGCCCTGCACCGCGCCCAGCTGGAAGACCTGGTCGTACGCGGCGGCGAGGTCCGGCGTCTGGTTGGCCTCGATGTCGCCCCAGGAGTTGGAGACGATGTCGGCCAGGTGGTTGTCGACGATCTTGCCGAGGGAGTCCAGCAGGTCGTCGTCGTAGCAGGAGGCCGCGCCGACGTACGTCACGTCGGCGTCCGGCGCCACCGCGTGGGCCGCCTCGACGTCGAGGGTCTCCTCGCCGTACCAGCCGGCCGCGCCGCACTCCTCGGTCTTGGTGTAGTTCTTCGGGAGGACCTGGTGGAGCTGCCCGGTCTTCCAGGGCGCGTCACCGTTCTTCACGGCGTACCGCGCGGCGTCGTAGGCGATCGTCGGCGAGGCGTACGCGTCCGTGATCGCGATGCGCACCCCGCGACCGGTGTACGTGCCCGCGCCGTACGCGGCGCGCAGCTGCCTGCCGGTGTAGCCCTTGACCGCGTACGGGATCTTTCCGCCGTAGGCGTCCGGGAGCGTCGTCGCGATCCGCGAGCCGTGGTACGAGGAGAACGGGCCCGAGTTCTTGAACACCGCGTCCGGGGGCGGCAGCTGGTCGGCGTGGCGCGCCTTGTGCGGGGCGTTGTCCAGGCCGGTGACCGTGAGGACGGCGCCCTTGAGGGAGGCGGGCGCGGTGGCCGTCGCGGCCGGGGCGCGGTAGGTCTTCGCGCCCTTGGCGAAGTCGTGCAGTTGGGTGCCGAAGGCCCTCTCGGCGGCGGCCACGTCACCGGAGACGGCGACGTAGCGCGGGGTGACCTCGGTGACGGTCAGCCCGGCCGACGTGAGCCAGGACTTCACGGCGGCCACCTGGGCCTTGGTGGCGCCGAAGCGGGTCTGGGCCTGCTTGGCGCTCAGGTACTTGCCGTAGAGCGGGGAGGCGGGGTCGGACACCGCCCTGGCGTAGGCGGCGAGGCCGGCCGCGTCCCGGCCGGCCAGGTAGACGCGGGCCTTGACCCGGGCGCCGTCCGGGGTCGCGCCCCGGTCCGCCTTGGCCGTGGCCCACAGCGGCTTGGTGCCCTTCAGCACGGCACGTGCGGGGCTGTCGGCGGCGTGGGCCGCGGGTATGCCCAGCGCCAGCGCGCCGGCGATCAGCGGCAGTGTCGCCGCCATGCTCACACCGGCGCGCATGGTGGCGCGGTCGGATCTCATAGAACCCCCTGCGATGCGGTTCACCTGCGTGTAGTGGCTGGTGGGGCCACTCTTGCGATGAACCGTTCATGCCAGGGGAACGGGCGGGTCAAGAGACGATCAAGCGGCAGTCGCCTGGGGCGATTTCACCCCTTGTGTCATGAACGGGGGCTCGCTCCCCGCTCCTTGAGCATCCCCGCCATCAGCTCGATCTCCGACTGCTGCGCGTCCACCATGCCCTGCGCGAGCCGCTTCTCCGCCCCGACCACGCACTTCTCCACACAGCCCTCGGCCATGTGGATGCCGCCCTTGTGATGCTCCGTCATCAGCTGGAGGTAGAGGACCTCCGCCTGCTTGCCGTCGAGCGACTGGAGCTTCTTCAGCTCGGTGTTGGTGGCCATCCCCGGCATCAGCGCGCCGTCCTTGCCGGGAGGCATGTCACCCATGCCCATCCACGTCATCGGCGGGTCGGCCGACACCTTCGGCAGCCCCCACAGATCCAGCCAGCCCAGCATCATCCCGCGCTGATTGGCCTGCGTCTGCGCGATGTCGTACGCGAGCCGCCGCACCTCCTCGTCCTTCGTGCGGTCCCGCACGATGTACGACATCTCGACGGCCTGCTGGTGGTGGACGGCCATGTCCCGCGCGAAGCCCGCGTCGGCCGACCGCGCGTCCGGCGTCCGCGCCTGGGAGGCGCCGCCGTCCTGGGCGACCGCGTAGGTGATCGCGCCGGCCGCGACGAGCACCGCCGCCGCGGTCCCGGCGACCCAGCCGAGGGAACGCCCGCTCACTTCATGACCCCGCCGGTGCACGAGGCGCCCGGCTCGGGCGTCTGGTCACCCTGCACGTACGTCTGGAAGAACTTGTCCACTTCCGGGTCCTTCGCGCTCTTGACCGCCACCTGGTGGCCCCACGCCGAGAGCAGCAGCGGGGCGTCCTGGTTCTCGTACGGGCTGATCAACGAGTACGGCGTGCTCTTCACCTTCGCCGCGAGCGCGTCGACGTCCGCCTTGGGCGCCTTGGCGGTGTACGTCACCCAGACCGCGCCGTGCTCCAGCGAGTGCACGGCGTTCTCCTCCGGCACCGGCTCGGTGTACACGTCACCGTTGCAGTTCAGCCAGACCGGGTTGTGGTTGCCGCCGACCGGCGGGTGCATCGGGTACGACACCTTGGTCGTCACATGGGTGCGGGCCAGCTTGCCCGACCAGGTCCGCACCCCGTCCTTGCCGGTGGTGAAGTGCCCGGAGTCGCCGGAGCCCTTGGCGTCACCGCTCGCGGTGGAGTCCTTGTCGTCCGACTGCGAGTTCACGAGCACCACGCCGCCGACGACGAGCCCGGCGACGACCACCACGCCGGCGGCGATGGCGAGGATCCGGTTACGACGGTCCCGGGCACGCTCGGCGCGCCGCATCTCGTCTATGCGCGCCTTGCGCGCGGCGGTGCTGCTGTCCTTGCCGGAGCCCATGAGACGTGTCCTTCGCGAGAGGAGTGGGTGGGGACGGTGGGGCTCGCTGATCGTAATGCGGGAAGGGCCGACTTCCGTAGGGATCTCACGGCGGTACGGAAGATTTGGCGCCAGGGTGCGCATTACCTACGCTCGCCGTATGCGGCTGCTGCGCTCCACCGATCTGGCCCTGCGCGTCCTGATGCGACTCGCGGTCGCCGCCGACGCCACCCCCACGACCCGCCAGGTCGCCGCCGACATGGACGTGCCCTATACGCACACCACCAAGGTGGTCGCCGAGCTCCAGCACCTGGGCCTGGTCGACGCCCGCCGGGGCCGGGGCGGCGGGCTGGCGCTGACGGAGAAGGGCCGCACGGCGTCCGTGGGCGCGGTGGTGCGCACCTTCGAGGGCGAGGGCGACGTGGTGGACTGCGAGGGCACGCCGGGCTGCCCGCTGCGCTCCGGCTGCCTGCTGCGGGGAGCGCTGCGACGGGCCCAGGAGGCGTTCTTCGCCACCCTGGACCCGGTCACCGTCGCCGACATCGTCACCGACCCGACCGGCCCCCTGCTGCTGGGCATCTCACGGGGGCCGGCGGAAGAGGACTGAGGGCGGATCCCAGGAACAGGCGAAGCGTCCCGGGGTCACGCGAGCGGGTTCAGTAACGCTGCGCCTTGGCGAGAACCGGGGTCAGCCGCGGTTCCGGCGGCTGGTGGCTGAAGACGATCGGCTGTTCCTTCTTGCCCGGCCTCAGACGCTCGGCGGCGGCGTACCGGGTCTCGACGACCTTGCCGTCCGCGTTCTTGAAGTCCACCTGTACGGCGTACGACGCCTCGCTGTCCGTCTTGTTGGTGATGGTGACCCGGACCGCGAGGATGCCGCCGGTCTCCGCCCTGGGGATTCCCGTCATCCCGACCTCGGCGAGCGCGTTGCCGCGGCCGCGGACCTTCTTCAGCTCCTTCTCCGCCGCCGCGTTCCTGCGCTGGGTCTCGGCCTCCACCGACGCCTCGAACTCCGAGGCGCGCGCCGAGGCCGACGAGGCCGCCGCGGAGGCCGAGACGCTCGCCGAGCTGACGGCCGCGGACGCCGAGGACGCCAGGGCCGAGGGCAGTTCCCCGCTGAAGGAGGAGGCGTTCGGGGTACGGGGAGTGTCGGTCCGGGCCGGGGTACCGGTGTCCTGGCCGCCGTCGCCGCCACAGCCGGCGAGCGCGCCGACGAGCAGGACGCCGCCGAGGGCGCTCGCTGCGGTGGTCCGGCGCGCACTGCCGGCGGGGCCGGTGCGTCGTCCTGTAGGCATGGTGCCGTCCCTGGGGTGAGGGTCTGGTTCCCTCATCGTGGGCGACGGACCTGCCGCGTGCTACTCGACTGCTCCGATGGGCCGAACGCCGGGCGGCCGGCCCCCGGACGACTGCGGGCTCGTCAGCCCTGCGCCAGCCACAGGTCGGGGCCGAACACCTCGTAGTGGATGTCGGCCGGGGCCACGCCCTTGTCGATCAGCTGGGCGCGGACGGCGCGCATGAACGGCAGCGGACCGCACAGGTAAGCGCGCGTGCCGGGCCGTACGGCGATGTCCGCCAGGTCGACCAGGCCGGTGCGGGTGCCCGGCTCGGCGTCCCGCTCGTAGAAGAAGTGCGTCTCGGCGTCGGACAGCTTGCCGGCGTAGGAGGTGTGGTCGGCGCGCAGGGCGTGGTCGGCGGGGGAGCGGTCGCCGTGGACCACGGTGACCGGGCCGCGGTGGCCGCCGGCGGCGAGGCCGGCCAGCATCGCGATCATCGGGGTCACGCCGATGCCCGCCGAGGCGAGCAGCACCGGGGTGTCGTCGCCGGCGTCCAGGACGAGGTCGCCGAAGGGCTCGGACAGCTCCAGGACGTCACCGGGCCTGACGTGTGCGTGCAGGTGGGTGGAGACCTCGCCGTCGGGCGTGGCGCCGCCGTGGACGCGCTTGACGCTGAACTGGCGCACCGACTCGGCCGGTGCCCCGGTCAGGCTGTACTGCCGTATCTGCCGGGCGCCGTCGGGCAGGGTGACGCCGACGGAGACGTACTGACCGGCGCGGAAGGCCGTGACCGGGCCGCCGTCCGCCGGGCGCAGCCGGAAGGTGACGACGTCCGCGGTCTCCTCGACCCGCTCGACCACTTCCCAGCGGCGCATGCCCGGGCCGCCGCTCTCCTCGTGGAGCCGCTTCTCGAGCGCGATGAGCGCGTTGGCCATCAGCCAGTAGACCTCGTCCCAGGCCGCGGCCACCTCGGGGGTGACGGCCTCGCCGAGGATCTCGGCGATCGCGGCGAAGAGGTGCTCGTGGACGACCTGGTACTGCTCCGGCGCCACGCCGAGGGAGGCGTGCTTGTGGGCGATGCGGGCGAGCATCGCGTCCGGCCGCCGGTCGGGGTGGTCCAGCAGGTGCGTGGCGAAGGCGGCGATGGAGCCGGCGAGGGCCTGCCGCTGGGTGCCGGCGGCCTGGTTGCCGCGGTTGAACAGGTCCCGCAGCAGCTCGGGGTGGGCGGCGAAGAGACGGTCGTAGAACCGCTCGGTGATCTCGCCGATGGCCGCGCCGACGGCGGGCAGGGTGGCGCGGACGGTGGCTGCGGACTGCTCGGTCAGCATCACGACTCCTCATGAGATGTCGGGTCACCGTCACGCTATGAAAAGTTGCATATGAGATGCAAATTAAACGGGCGTGGAGTCGCTCACCCCTCCACGCCCGTCAGCCCGCCGTCAGGGGTGGAAAGAGACGTTTCCGCGGCGCACGAGGGTGTCGCTCTCCAGCGGGTAGCGGGAGACGTACCCGTGGGGCGCCGGGGTGTCGTGCTCCAGGGGTCCGGCATAGCGCCGGAAGCCCGGGACCTGCTCGGCCTGGCGCAGCGCCCCCCGGTACAGGACCATGCCGTGCACGGCGGTGCCGTTGTCGCGCCAGCACACCAGGGGCAGCTGACGGGCGTCCCCCTCGTCGGTGACGAACAGGGCCACGTGTCCGTCGGCCGCCAGCAGGCTCATGCCGCGCCCCCCGCCGGCCGGGTGCCGAACAGCCTGCCGTACCCCGTCATCCCCTCGGCCGTCTCGTGCGCCCCGGCCAGGTGCAGGGCGTGCCAGAACAGCACCTGGTTGGCGGTCAGCACCGGGAAGTCCAGCTCCCGCTCCAGGGCGTCGATGACACCCACCGCCCGGATGCCGTTGCCGGCCACCAGGACCGCGTCGGGCCGGTGCCGGGCGACCGTGGAGCGGATCCACTCCGACAGCGCCTCCGGGGTGATCAGCTTCTGGTTGCTGGGCAGCCCGCACGGGCCGTGGTGGACGACCTCGAAACCCTGCTCGGTGAAGTAGTCCGCACCCAGCCCGGAGAGCCGGTCGTCGAACCACGGCGGGTTGACCAGCGCGATCCGCCGGGCGCCGAGCGCGGTGAAGCCGGCCACGGCCGCCGTGGTGGTGCCGGTGAGCGGCAGACCCCGCGTGCGCTGTTCGAGCCGGGCGAACAGCTCCTTCTCGCCGCTCGCCTTGAGGACGTACGCGGAGCTGGTGAAGCCGAGCGCGATCACGTCGAGCGGGGAGGCGGCCAGCAGCTCCACCGCGTCGTCGATGTGCGGGGGCTCCACGAAGGCCCGCACCGGGTCGTGCGGGATCTTCGGGTCCATCTCGCCGCCGGCCCGCATCGCGCCGAAGTGGACGCGCGAGCCGTGCACGAACACGTCCTCGGGCGCCATCGCCTGGAACTCCGACTCCGGACCGACGTCCGCGTGCGGGACGACCACACCGACGCGCGCCCGCGCCTCCCAGCCGTCCTTCTGCGCTCGGATGGTGCTCATCTCGGTGTCTCCTTGTCGTCGGGCCGGGTCAGACGGACGCCTCGGCGGCCAGCGAGCCGCCGCGGACCGTTCCGGTGCCGGAGTCGTCCAGGAAGCCGGGGTGCTTGCGGCGCATGTTCGCCATCACGAACTCGTAGGGCACGTCGTCGAAGCCGCCGTGGTCGGTCAGGAACTCCATGCTCTGGCGGCCCTGGTCGTCGAACGGGTGGTGCAGGCTGTCGGCGGTGCCGTCGAACTCCAGCGGCTTCATCCCGTACAGCCGGCACAGGAGCTTGTTGAAGACCGGGGTGGCCTTGACCCACTTGCCGTCCAGATACACGGAGTTGAGGCCGTGGAAGAAGACGTCCCCGCCGATGTGGGCGCGCAGCCGGTCCGAGGCGAGGTGGTTGCGCACATCGCCGTAGTGGACCCGGGCGGGGATGCCCACGGCCCGGCAGGCCGCCGCGTACAGCGCCGACTTGTGCAGGCAGAAGCCCTTGCGGGTGGCCGCGGTGTGGCCGGCCCGCAGCCCCCGCTCGGACAGGTCGGCCCCGTACACCTCGTAGAAGACCTCGTCGCGGACGGCGTAGTAGAGCTCCACGGCCAGCCGGCGCTTGTCCGCGCCGCGGTCGGTGACCGCCTCGTCGACGAAGGACTGGACGGAGTCGCTCTCGTAGTCGAGGAAGTCGGTGGGCGCGGTGAGTCGTCGCAGGTCGTCCGCGGTGAGCGCGGTCATGCTGGTCCTTTCGTCAGGGCCCGGATCACAGGCCCAGGAGGGAGGCGATGCGGTTGCGCTGGATCTCGCTGGTGCCGGAGTAGATGGTTCCGCCGACCGCGTTGCGGACGTCCCGCTCGATGCCGGTGGCGGTGAGATAGCCCTGGCCGCCGAAGATCTGCACGGCGTCGAGCGCGGTGCGCTTGTTGGCCTCGCTGACCACGGTCTTGGTCGCGGCGACGTCGAGCGAGGCGTCCCGGCCGGCCGCGACCTTGGCACCGGTGTCGGTGAGCCACTTGCGGGCGGTCTCCACCGCGATCTTCATGTCCGCGACGCGGTGCGAGACCCCCTGGAAGGAGCCGATCGGCTCGCCGAACTGGCGGCGCGACTTGGCGTACCGGACCACGCGCTCCAGACGGTGCTCCATCTCGCCCAGCGTGAGGGAGAACGAGAAGAGGACCTCCCGCTTCATCACGTGGTCGAGGATCAGGAAGCCGGCGCCCTCCTGGCCGATGCGCCGGGCGGCGGGCACGCGCAGCCCCTCGAAGGTCACCTCGCTCAGCGGCGAGGTCCGCAGCCCCATCTTGTCCAGCGGCTCACCGACCCTCAGGCCGGGGGCGTCCCGCTCGACCAGGAAGACGCTCAGACCGAACGGGCCGGGCGCGCCGGTGCGCACGTACAGCAGGAAGAGGTCGGCGATCGGCGCGTTGGTGATGAACATCTTGCCGCCGTCGATGACGTAGTCGTCGCCGTCGCGGACCGCGGTGGTGGAGATGTTCAGGGCGTCCGAGCCGTTGTCCCGCTCGGTGATGGCGTGCGCGGTGACCAGGTCGCCCGCGACGATCCCGGGCAGGAAGCGGGACTTGAGCTCCTCGGAGCCGAACGCCTGCAACGGGACACCGACGCTGACGATCTGCGTGGAGGCGGAGAAGCCGAGACCGGCGTCGCGGCAGGTGCGCCCGAAGCCCTCCAGGGCGCGCATCGTGTCGGTCAGGCCGGCGCCACGGCCGCCGTAGCGCGGCTCGAAGGGGACGGTGAGCAGTCCGGAGCGCTGGACCGCCTTCCACTTGTCCCAGGGGAACTCGGCGCGGGCGTCCCACTCGTCGAGGTCACGGTTGAGCTCGTCCGCCCAGGGGGCGGCCAGGGTGTACAGGTCCGTGCCGGTGTCTGTGCCGGTGCCGGTGCCGGTGCCGGTGTCCGAGGTCTGCGGTGCGGACGGTGCGGGTGTCATGCGGGTGCTGCCTTCCGGTACGTCGCTGATCGGGGCCGGGGCCGGGGCCCGCTCCGCCGTCGGAGCGGGCCCCGCACCGCGGGAACTCAGTACTGGGAGAAGCCGTCGGGAGACAGCGTGTGCTTCTCGTCGCCGCGCAGCGCCGGGCTGAAGACGGAGACCAGTCTCAGGTCCTCGTAGTCGGAGGCTATGAGGTAGTGCGGGTCGTGCTCGTCGAGGGCGTAGATGGTGCCCTCCGTGATCTTGAAGCGTTCACCGGACGCCGTGACGACCTCGCCGGAACCGGCCGTGCAGTAGCAGGCCTCGAGGTGACGGCGGTACTGCAGGGCGCTCTGGGTGCCCTTGCGGACGAGGGTCTCGCACACGGTGAACCCCATGCCGTCGGCCTCGGTGAGCAGCCGGTGGCTGGTGCCGTTGCCCCACTCGACGGGGGCCAGCTCGCTGATGCTGCGGACGATCATGTCAGTCTCCTTGGGTGTGAGGGGTCTTCCCGGAAGAGTTCCGAGGAGCGCTCCGGGAGCACCTTCGGGTGTGTGGGAGGGAAGCCGGACGCCGGCTCAGACGGCGGCCTTGGTGGCGTCCTCGACGAACGCCGACATCGCGCCGATGCTGCGGAAGTTGTCCGGGACCAGGGGGATGTCGTCGACCGGGATCGAGTAGGTCCGGGAGAGGTGCGAGACGATCCGGACCACGCCCAGACTGTCGACGACACCGTTGGTGATGAGGTCGAAGTCGGCGGTCAGGTCCGCCGTGTCCTCGCCGTCGAGGAACTCGGCGACGACATAGCCACGGATCTCTTCTGCCAGGGAGGTCATGAGTGGTTTTCCTTCTGTCGTGCTGCCTTGATGAGGTTGCGGTCGGGCTTTCCGGTGGACGTGCGGGGCAGCGGGACGTCGCCCACGAGCACGGAGGACGGAATGGCGTGGCGGGGCAGCCGCTCGGCGCTGTGCGTGCGCAGCCGCAGCGAGGTGAGCGACGTACCGGGCCGCCGGGTCACCTGGGCGTGCAGCCGGTAGCCGGCCTCGGGGTCGGGGATCGCCACGACGGCGGCCTCGGCGACGTCGGGATGAGCCGCCAGGACGTTCTCGACCTCCTGCACGTTCGTCCGCACACCGCGGACCTTGACCTGGAAGTCGGTGCGTCCACGCAGCCGGTACAGGCCGTCGGCGTCCCGGGTGACGAGGTCGCCGGTGCGGTAGAAGACCTCGTCGCCGCCGTCGGGGGCGGGCACGAACACGCCCTCGTTGCGGGAGCGTTCGAGGTAGCCGCGGGTCTGGAACGGGGTGGTCACCAGGAGTTCACCGGTGCCGGGACCGTCGAGGATCCGCCCCTCGTCGTCGAGCAGCAGCGCCCGCACCCCGGGCAGCGGCCGGCCGATGGGGGTCTCCTCGCCGGCCCGCGCCGGATCGATGTCGTGGATGAAGCTGTCGTTGGTCTCGGTGCACCCGAAGACGTTGTGGAAGCCGGCGGCGGGGAAGGCCGTGCCGAGCTGCTCCAGCAGCGTCCGCGGCAGTGCGTCCCCGGTGGAGATCACCGTGCGGACGGTCGGATGGACGGCACCGTCCTGGGTGAGCAGCCGGTGCAGCATGGGTACGCCCTGGACGAAGGTGACCTCGTGCCGGGTGACCAGTTCCCGCAGGTGGCGGGCGTCCGCGCTGGACTCCTGCGCCACGAGGACGCATCGGGCGCCCAGGCGCAGGGCGGTCCAGACGTCGAGCAGGGAGAGGTCGAAGTTCAGGGGCGCGTAGCTCAGCAGGGTGTCCCGCTCGGTGAGGCCGAACCGGCCGGCCGCCCAGTCGGCGAACCGCTCGAAGGCGTCACTCGGGATGGGCACGATCTTCGGCGTGCCGGTGGAGCCGGAAGTGGTGAGCAGCAGGGGCGCGGTGGCGGGGTCCACGGGGTCGAAGCCCCGGGCGGCCCGCTCGTCCGGGACGACCGGGGAGGTGTCGAGCACCCCTTCGTCGTCCACGGTCACCACCAGGGAGCACCGGGCCTGCGCGGCGAGCGCCGCACGGGCGGCGGAGCCCAGTTCGGGCGAGGGCGCGAGAACCGCGTAACCGGCTCGGAAAGCGCCGATGAGCAGGGCGATCGTCGCGGGCGTCTTGTGCGCGGGCACACACAGCGGCTGCCGCCGGTCGAGCCCGAGGCCGTCCAGGGCGCCGGCCAGGTCCTCGGCGAGATCGGCCAGTTTCCGGTACGTCACCTGCTGCTCGCCCCGGATCAGGGCCACCTGATCGGGCCGGCGCCGGGCGTGTGCGCCCAGCCCGTCTAAAAGGCGTAACAAAGACATGGTTCCCCCATTCGTGCACCTGCCAAGTCGTGCACCTGTCCAAGCGAAAAGTGATCAGAACCGGAGGGAGGCGGCGCATGAGTCGCGCCAGAGAAACCGCGGAGCCCGATGGTTACTGTAAGAAAGGCTCTGCGTCACTCCCCGTGATCAAGGCGGGATCAACCGTACCGGAGCTGTATGCAGAATCAAGCATGTTATTGACCTGCATACAGTGATGCACCTCACACTACCGTGATGGACGGTTGCGCTCCGTATTTGCTTGGGTAACCAAGTGTTTCGGCTGCAACGCCTGTCGTCGCGGCACCGGGACGCCGGGAAGGGCCGTGGGCGGGCGGGGTCGGGCGCCCGTCAGGGGCGGGGCCGAAGGGGGTCTGCAAACGCCGAAAGCCGCCCGTGGGCGGCTTTCGGTGAATTTTCGGTGCCGGAGGTCGTGGGCGGTGGCGCGCTCAATGGGCGCTGCGCAGCGCCTGGACCGTCCCGGCCAGCTCAGGGGTGGCGCCCGCGGTGTTCAGCGCCGCGCTCAGGACCTCGGAGTAGGTGCCGCGGGCGTCGGCGTAGCGCTCCTTGCCCTCGTCGGTGATGACGGCGTAGACGCCGCGTTTGTCCCCCGGACACAGGTCGCGGAAGGCGAAACCGGCCGAGAAGAGCCTGCCGACCAGCCGGGTCACCGAACTCTGTCCCAACCCGACCTTGTCCGCGAGTTCCTGCATGCGCAGCTCGCCGGCCTTCGCGTGGACCAGGCACTCCAGGGCGCGGAACTCGGAGAGCCCGATGCCGTGCTTGCGTTGCAGGGCCTGGGTGAGCTGGCGCTCGACGCGCGCGTGCAGGGTGAGGACCTTCCCCCACATGGCCTGGTCGGACGCGGCAGCCGGCGTATAGGAGGTCGTCGTCATGGTGCAGCTCCTTTTCAGCGGCGCATTGACAACAAGATACATGTTCATGCAAGCTTCGTGCTGCTCCCAGACCCCTACCACCGGGCGCCATGGGTCGCCGTAATATGCACGTACAAGCAAATATGGAGGTTCCCGTGTTGGATCCCATGACATCCACGAGCATGCCGGAGGGGGAGGGCGCGTCCTTACGGACGGTCCCCTCCGTCCCGGTCCCCGGCGGCGGCCTTCCGCGCCGCCCGGCCACGGTCTGAGGCGGGAGCACCGATGTCATCTTTCGAACTCTCGGAGAGCGAGCTGACCGAGTACGCCCGCGAGGCGGTACGGATCAGCCGCGAACACGTCGCCAAGGGCGGCATCCCGTTCTCCGGTGTGGTGGTCAACGGCGGTCGCATCCTCGGCACCGGCGTCAACCGGGTCCGCGAGGACGACGACCCCACCGCGCACGCCGAGGTGGTCGCCCTGCGCGAGGCCGCCGCCACGTACGGGCTGCACGCCACCGCCGGGGCCACACTGATCGCCTCCGGCGAGCCCTGCGCCCTGTGCTACATGGCCTCGCTGCACTTCAACGTCGGCCACATCGTCCACGTCGCCGACCGCAAGACGGCCGCACGCTACGGCTTCGACTACTCGGGGTCGTACTCGATCTTCGCCAAGGACCCGTCGGCCTGGCAGATCGAGGTCACCTCGCTGCCGCTGCCGGAAGCGACGAAGCCGTTCGAGGAATTCCTCGCCCTCAACCGGAGGCGGATGTGACCGGGACGGAGACCGGCAAGGTCGGCATCAAGGTCTGGTCGGACTACGTCTGTCCGTTCTGCATGCTGGCCGAGGGCCCGCTGCACGAGGCCACCCACGACCTGGACGTCGAGATCGAGTGGATGCCGTTCGAGCTGCGGCCCTATCCGACCCCGACGCTGCGGCCGGAGGACGAGTACCTGCCGGCGATCTGGGCCCGCTCGGTGTATCCGATGGCCCGCCGGATGGGCGTGGACATCACCCTGCCCACCGTCTCGCCGCAGCCCTACACCCGGCTGGCGTTCGAGGGCTACCAGTACGCGGCCGAGCACGGCAAGGCCGCGGAGTACACCCCCCGGATGCTGCGCGCCTTCTTCCAGGAGAACCGGGACATCGGGCAACTGGACGTCCTCACCGACATCGCGGCCGAACTGGGCCTGGACAAGGCCGGATTCGCCGAGGCCCTGACCGCCGGGACCTATACCGAGACCCATCGGGAGGCGCTGCGGACCGCCGCCGCGTACCGCGTCACCGTCGCCCCCACGATCATCGTCGCCGAACGTCACCGCCTGGAAGGCGTCCCCACCGCCGCCCAGGTCCGCAAGGCCGTGCTCGACGCCCAGGCCGAACAGGCCGTCGCCCGGGGTGCCGCCTGCGGGATCGACGGCTGCTGACCCGAAGCGAAGCCCCCGGACACCCCGGACACCCCGGATACCCCGGACACCCCGGCGCACCGCCGTGCCCGGCGGGCGCGCCGCGCGTCCCGACCGTCCCGGCCGGCCCGGGGTTCGCGGCGCTGTGTGAACTCCCGCCGGCGCCCCGGCGGACCACCCCTCCACCGTCGCCACCACCGTGCGCCCGATACGGCGTCCCTCCACGGCCGGCTGCCCCCGTAAGCCCGGCCTCCACCGAACAACAAGGACTTCTCATGCAGTGGCTCTACCTCGCTATCGCGGACATCTTCGAGATCGCCGTCGCCATCGCGGCCGGCAAGGCCGAGGGCTTCAAGAACCGCAAGTGGACCATCGCGACCCTGGTCAGCGGCGCCCTCGGGACCTTCTTCCTCAGCAAGGCGCTGCTGACCTTCAACGTCGGCGTCGGCTACGCCATCTGGACGTCCGTCGCCGGCGTCGGCATCACCCTGCTCGGCGCGCTGGTCTTCGGCCAGCGCCTGAACTGGCGCAAGGCGCTCGGCATCCTCGCCATCATCGTCGGCGTCGTCGGCCTCCAGCTCAGCGGCGCCGCCTGAGCGGCCCGCCCGCATTCCATCCCCCTTCACGAGAGGACCCACCCACATGTCCGACACCGGCCGCTCCTCCGCCAACTCCTGGCTCACGCTCCTGCTCGCCGGAGTCTTCGAAATCGGCTACGCGCTCTCCGTCGGCGGCAGCCACGGCTTCACCCGGCTGACCTGGTCGCTGGTCGCCGTCGTGTTCTTCCTGCTGACCCTGTGGGCGCTGAGCGTCGCGCTGCGCACCATCGACGTCAGCATCGGCTACGCCGTCTGGGCGGGGATCGGGGCGGCCGGCGCGGCGCTGCTGGGCCCCGTCTTCTTCGACGAGTCCCTCACCGCGGTCCAGGCCCTGTGGCTCGGCGTGATCATCGTCGGTGTGGTCTGGCTGAAGCTCGCCGACCGGCCGGCGAAGACCCAGGAACCCGTCGAGAGCCCGCGGACCGCCCAGGGCGTCGCCGCCGGGGCGAGGGAAGCCCAGGTCGTGGAGCACTGACAAGACGTCCTTCCCTCCCCGCCAGCCGGATCGCTGTCCATGACAACGGTCCGGCTCGGGCCGTTGCCCGGCGGCGGTGCGGCGCCGTGCCATGTTCCGGCACCCAGGATCCCGTCGGCCCTCTGCGGACGACTTGAAGCCGGGCGGCGATCCAGCCCTCCTCAGTCCTGTCTCCAGTCCCGCTCGCCGACGGCCCATTCCTCCATCACGTCCGGCACCTCCCGTAACAGCGCTCTGCGGCGGGACTGGGCCGTCGCACGGCTCGTGAGGTGCATCGCCCTCGCCAGGGCGCCGTGCGTGCCCTTCTGCGCGGCGAACTCGCGCACCTCGGCCCGCCGGATCCCGTTCAGCCGTTCCATCAGCTCGGTGGTCCGTTCGATGGCTTCCGTGAGGTCCTCCACGGACGCGCGCCCCGCGCGCAACAGCGCGATGCCGTGCAGCGCCTGGCCCAACAGCGCGGCGAGCAACTCCGCGTCGTCCCCCAGTACGTGGGCGTCGTCGGCGGTCAGCGGGATCGTGAGGCCGGGGCCGAGGACGGTGTGTTCGGGCTCGGTGTTCACCAGGCTTTCTCCTTGTGGTGCGGATCGTGCAGAGGTTCAGGCGGTGCCCGGCCGCCGCCCGCTACTGGCCACCCGCTACCGGCCCGCCCACGGCCCGTACGAACGTGACGAGCCGGCGCCGTACCGCCGTGTGGCGGCCGGTGAGGTAGGAGGTGGTCCCGTACGTCATGGGAACACCGTAAAAGTTGACGTCAGTGTCAGATTCAAGCCGGAAAGCTGTGATCTGCATCATGCGCATCGGGGAACTGGCCCGCTGTACCGGAGTGAGCGAGCGCTCACTCCGGTACTACGAGCAGGAGGGCCTGCTGTCGGCCCGGCGGACCCCGGGCGGCCACCGCGAGTACACCGAGGCCGCGGTGGACCGGGTGCGGCGCATCCAGGAGCTGTACGCGGCGGGGCTGTGCAGCTCGAAGATCGCCAAACTGCTGCCGTGCATGCGCGACAGCGACGGCAGGCCCACCTTGACCGCCGACGAGTGCCTGGTCAGCGAACTGACGGTGGAACGCGCCCGGATCGACCGCATGATCCGGGACCTCCAGCGCTCCCGGGCCCTGCTGGACACGGTGATCGAGGCCGCCTCCGGGCGGTAGAGGACGTTCCGGCCGCCCATTACGGATGGCGGTGCGAACAGGCAAGATGGGCGAGAGCGCAGTACACGTGCCGTACAGCAGGCCTTCGGCGCGAGGACGCCCGGGCGATCACGCTCCGCAACGCGCGTGAAACGCTGTTGTGGTGGGATGCTCAGGTGCCCGACCGCCTCCCGCAGTACGGGGACAGGCGGCCTGACCAGCAAGGATGGGGAAGCGGAAGATGGACAAGCAGCAGGAGTTCGTGCTCCGGACCTTGGAGGAGCGCGACATCCGGTTCGTACGCCTGTGGTTCACGGACGTGCTGGGCTTCCTCAAGTCCGTCGCCGTGGCCCCCGCCGAACTGGAACAGGCCTTCGACGAGGGCATCGGCTTCGACGGCTCCGCGATCGAGGGCTTCGCCCGGGTCTACGAGTCCGACATGATCGCCAAGCCGGACCCGGCCACCTTCCAGGTCCTGCCGTGGCGCGCGGAGACCCCCGGCACGGCCCGCATGTTCTGCGACATCCTCATGCCGGACGGCTCCCCGTCCTTCGCCGACCCGCGCTACGTCCTCAAGCGGGCCCTCGCCCGCACCTCCGACCTGGGCTTCACCTTCTACACCCACCCCGAGATCGAGTTCTTCCTGCTGAAGGACCGCCCGCTGGACGGCTCCCGCCCCACCCCGGCCGACAACTCGGGCTACTTCGACCACACCCCGACCAACGTCGGCATGGACTTCCGCCGCCAGGCGATCACCATGCTGGAGTCGATGGGCATCTCGGTGGAGTTCTCCCACCACGAGGGCGCGCCCGGCCAGCAGGAGATCGACCTGCGCTACGCCGACGCGCTGTCCACGGCCGACAACATCATGACCTTCCGCCTGGTCATGAAGCAGGTGGCGCTGGAGCAGGGGGTCCACGCCACGTTCATGCCGAAGCCGTTCTCCGAGCACCCCGGCTCCGGCATGCACACCCACCTGTCGCTCTTCGAGGGCGACCGCAACGCGTTCTACGAGTCCGGCGCCGAGTACCAGCTCTCCAAGGTCGGCCGTTCCTTCATCGCGGGCCTGCTGCGGCACGCCGCCGAGATCTCCGCGGTCACCAACCAGTGGGTGAACTCCTACAAGCGCATCTGGGGCGGCTCCGAGCGCACGGCGGGCGCCGGCGGCGAGGCCCCGTCGTACATCTGCTGGGGCCACAACAACCGCAGCGCCCTGGTCCGCGTCCCGATGTACAAGCCCGGCAAGACCGGCTCGGCGCGCGTGGAGGTCCGCTCCCTCGACTCCGGCGCGAACCCCTACCTGGCCTACGCCGTCCTCCTCGCCGCCGGCCTGAAGGGCATCGAGGAGGGCTACGAGCTCCCGCCGGGCGCCGAGGACGACGTCTGGGCCCTGTCCAACGCCGAGCGCCGCGCGATGGGCATCGAGCCCCTCCCGCAGAACCTCGGCGAGGCCCTGACCCTCATGGAGGGCAGCGACCTGGTCGCCGAGACCCTCGGCGAGCACGTCTTCGACTTCTTCCTGCGCAACAAGCGCCAGGAGTGGGAGGAGTACCGCAGCGAGGTCACGGCCTTCGAGCTGCGGAAGAACCTGCCGGTGCTGTAGGCGCGGGCCGGGCCCGCTAGGGTCGCCCGCATGGGTGGGGAAGAGCGGGCGCGGGACGTCGGAGGGCGTACGTGTCTGAAATGTGACGGTCCGCTGCCGGAGAGCCCGCGGCGGACACCGCGCCTGTTCTGCTCGCGCCGGCACGCGGGCGAGGCCGCGTTCCTGACGCTGCTCGTCGTTCTGGCGATCGTGCGCGCTCTTCGCTGGTGGGGGCTCTTGGGCTGAGCCCCCCGGGGGCCGGCGGTCGTACGGACCGCCGGCCCCCACACGCGTCACTCCTGCCGCAGGCACTCGATCTCGTAGTCGCCCGTGTCCTCGTCGATCGTCACGCCGTGGGTCTCGCTGCGGAAGCCGGGGAAGCGGCGGTCGAAGGTCTCCAGGGCGGTGAGGTAGCGCAGGAGGGGGCCGTCGGGGGTGCCGGTGGACTCGCCGGGCATGAGGACCGGGATGCCGGGCGGGGTGACCGTGACCATCGCCGCCGCCACCCGGTGCGCCGCGTCGGCGATACGGACGCGTTCCGTGCCGCCGCGCACCAGCCGCTGGTAGCAGTACTGCGGCGGGTGGACCGGCTCCGGGAGCTCCTGGAACGCGGTGTCCAGCAGCTCCACCAGGCGGGCCGAGCGCAGCTGGTCGTGCATCTCCTGGCACAGCTGCCGCAGGGTCATCCCCGCGTACCGGCGCGGGTGCGCGGCGACCGCCTCGGGCAGGACGCGGTCCAGCGGGGCGTCGCTGTCGTAGAGGGCCTTGAAGTCCATCAGGGCGTCCAGCAGCGTGCCCCACTTGCCCTTCGTGATGCCCATCGAGAACAGGATCAGCGTGGTGTAGCTGTCGGTCTTCTCGACCACGATGCTCCGGGTCGCCAGGTACGCCGTGAGCACCCGCGCCGGGATGCCCTCCTCGGCCATCTCACCGGTCGCCGTGATCCCCGGGCAGGTCAGCGTGACCTTGACCGGGTCCAGCATGCAGTGGCCCTCGGTCAGCCCCGGGAAGCCGTGCCAGGCCGCGCCCGGCTCCAGCAGCCAGCAGGACTGCTCCCGGCCCAGCAGCTCCGGCGGGGCCTCGTCGAAGGCCAGCCGCTTGCCCGTCGCCGGGTCGGTGACCTCCTCCGGCTGCCAGACGCCGAAGAACCACGGCGGCCGGTCCCCGGCGCTCGCCACCCGCCGCCCCAGCCGCACCATCTCCTGCCGGAACCGGACGGCCTCGGTGACCGCCTCGTCCACCAGCCACTCGCCCTGCGGCCCGTCCATCATCGCCGTCGCCACGTCCAGCGAGGCGATCATCGGGTACAGCGGGGAGGTGGTGCCGTGCATCATCAGGGCCTCGTTGAACCGGTCGTGCTCCACCGGGGCCCGGGGCGCCGGCCGTACGTGCACCATCGCCGACTGCGACAGCGCGGCCAGCAGCTTGTGCGTGGACTGGGTGGCGAACACGGTCGGCCGCTCCGGGCCGGGGAAGGCCGCCTCGTCCACGGACATGCCGTACCGGCCCGCGTACAGCGGGTGGAAGCGGGCGTAGGCGAACCACGCCTCGTCGAAGTGCACCCGGGGGGTGCTGGCCGCGAGCGCCTTCGCGGCCGGTACGGCGTCGTAACTCAGGCCGTCGTACGTGGAGTTGGTGAACACCGCGTACTGGGGGTCGCGCGAGGCGGCGCCCTCGGCGAGCGGGTGCGCGGCGATCCGGGCCGCGATCGACTCCGCCGCCAGCTCGGCCGGGGGCAGCGGGCCGGCCAGTCCGTAGCCGTTGCGGGTCGGGATGAGATAGACCGGCCGGGCGCCGGAGACCACCAGGCCGTGCAGCACCGACTTGTGGCAGTTGCGGTCCACCAGCGCCAGCTCGTCCCGGGTGACGCTGAAGTGGCCCACCAGGCGGTTGCAGGTGGAGTCGCCGTGCAGCACGAAGTAGGTCAGCTCCGAGCCGAAGACCCGGGCCGCGTTGCGCTCGGCCTCGCCGATGGGCCCGGTGTGCTCGAACAGCGAGCCCAGCTCCTCCACGGAGATCGACAGGTCGGAGCGGAGCAGCCGCTCGCCGAAGTAGTCGTGGAAGGCGCGCCCGGCGGGCGACTTCAGGAAGGCGACGCCGCCGGAGTGGGCCGGGGTGTGCCAGGAGTACTCGTGCGCGTCGTGGAAGTGGCGCAGCGCCCGGAAGAACGGCGGCAGCACGTCCTCGCGGTAGTTGCGGGCGGCGCTGGTGATGCGGCCCGCGATGAAGCCGGGGGTGTCCTCCAGCGGCCAGACGTACCCGACGACCGTCTCCGACACCCACAGCGGCAGTTCCCGCACGCCCTCCTCGGCCATGACCAGGAACACCGGCAGATCCCGGTAGCGCCGCCCGATCCGGCGCAGTACGGCGGCCCCGCCCGGGCTCTCCTCGAGGGTGCCGGCCGGTCCGGCGAGCGCCGCCCCGGGACCGTCGCCGGCCCGGGCGCTCCCGGGCAGGTCCCACGCCACCAGGGCCGCCGCCAGGCCCGCCTCGGTGCGCAGTACCGCGTCGGCGTCCTCGGCGGTGACGGCCCAGCGCACCCCGAAGCCGTCCGCCTCCACCGCCTCCCGGATCTTCCGCAACTGCTCGGCGCCGGCACCCTCCGCACGCGGGTGCTCCGGCACCGCCACCAGGATCCTGCTCTCGCTCATCTGGCGCCCTGCCCTCTCCCGGCGGCCGCCCGGCCGCCGCCGCGGAAAGTCTCCGGCGCGGCCCGCCGGACAACCGGGTGACGGCGACGGCAGGTCACCCGGACAGCGCCGGTCCCACCACCGCGTTGCCGCAAGCGGGCGGCTAACCGAGGTACGCCGGTGACACCGCGGCCCGGCTGATCTCCCGCGCCCGGCCCGACCCGTCCGCCGGGACCTCGTACAGGTCGGCGCCGTAGTCCCCGGGGAGCGTGTACACGAGCGTGCGCGCGTCCCGCCACACCGCCTGGTCGTCCACGCTGCGCGGCTCGGCGAGCGCGGTCTCCCGCATCGTCCGCAGATCGAGGACGTACAGCCGCCAGGGCGCGTCCTTCGGCAGCCCCGCGACCCGCTTCTTGTACGCGACCCGGGTACCGTCCGGCGACAGCGACGGACACTCCACGTTGGCGTGCAGGGTGGTGACCGTACGCGCGCGCAGGTCGCCGCGGACCAGGTACGTACGGCCCTTCGTGGCCAGCGTCGCGTAGAACGTACGGTCGTCGTCCGCGAACGTCACCCCCCAGAAGTTGACGTCCGCAGCCCGGTAGGCGTGCCCGTCCTTGACGATCCGGAACGCCTCCAGCGACGGGATCAGCGTCCCGCTGCGGGTGTCCACGACCGCCGTCCGCGTGGAGAAGTCCGTCCCCGCGTACGAGTCACCGCCCACGAACGCCGTCCAGGCGGCGAAGCGCCCGGTGGGGGAGACCCGGGCGCGGGAGGGGATGCCCGGTACGTCGTAGCGGTCCCGGATGCGCAGGGAGGCGTCCAGGACCAGGGCGCGGTAGGTGTCCGACACCGGCCCGTGCACGGCCTGAAGACACACTCCGGTGCCCGCGGCGGCGTAGAACCTGAGGCACTTCAGCCCGGCGGCGGTGCGCGGCCCGTCCGGATCGTCCGCCGGGACGCTCGCCAGCTCGTCCCGGTGCGGCCCCCACGCCAGGTTCCGGAACACCAGCCGCCCGGACCCGCGCAGCGACACCGGGCCGGACGTGACGCGCGGCCCGCCCGCCTGCGTGTGGTCACGGCGCTCCGCCCGCGCGGAGGCGTGCAGGACGGCGGCCAGCCCGACCGCCGCGAGCACGGCGAGGGCCGAGACGAGGACCAGCACCCGATTGCGCACGCTCACGCGCCCACCACCCCCTTCGGACGCAGCGTCAGCGCGAACGCCACGCATCCCACGAGCGCCACCGCCGCCCCGGCCAGCGCCGCCCGGTCGCCCCACACCGTCCAGGCCGCGCCGAACAGCAGCGAGCAGGCGAACCGGGTCAGCGCCTGCCCGGTCTGTACGACGGCCAGCCCGGAGGAGCGCAGCCCCTCCGGCACGCTGTCGGAGGCGGCGGCCATCAGCACCCCGTCGGTGGCCGCGTAGAAGCAGCCGTGCAGGGCGAGCACCAGCCAGGGCAGCGCCGTGCCGCGCCAGGAGCCGAGCAGCAGCCCGTACCCGGCGAGCAGGGCGCCGTGACCGGCGAGGAAGACCGTCCAGCGGCCCACCCGGTCCGCGAGCCGGCCGAGCGGCACCGCCAGCAGCAGGAACGCGGCGGCCGTGCCGAGCGGCAGCAGCGCGAACCAGCGGTCGGGCACCCCGAGCCGCCGCTGGAGCAGCAGGTACACGAAGGAGTCGCTGACCGTGGCCAGCCCCAGCAGCAGGGCGCACACGGTGATCCGGCGCAGGTCACGGCGGCGCAGCAGGGCGAAAGCGGCCCGCAGCGTGGGCCGGGGCCCCACTGCCTGAGCACCCCGCCCGCCCGGCACGAACAGCACCAGCACCAGCACACCGGCCGCGGCGACACAGAAGCTGACGGTGAACACCGCGTCGTAGCCGTCCACGGTGGCCCGCAGGATCCAGAACGCCACCAGCGGCCCGAGCAGTGCCCCGGCGGTGTCCATCGCCCGGTGCACGCCGAAGGCCCGGCCACGTGTCTCGGGCGTGCTGGACAGCGAGATCAGCGCGTCCCTGGGCGCCGTGCGCAGCCCCTTGCCGGTCCGGTCGGCGGCGAGCACGACCCCGATCGGCGTCAGCGAGTGCGCCACCAGCAGCAGCGGCTTGCACACGGCCGAGATGCCGTAGCCCAGCCCGGCGATCCACTTGTGCCGCCCGCCGCCCCGGTCGGCGAAGTGCCCGCCGACCAGCCGGACGAGAGCGGAGAACCCGTTGTAGACGCCGTCCAGGAGCCCGAACCCCAACGGCGACAGACCCAGACCGCTCACCAGGTACAACGGCAGCACGGCCGTCACCATCTCCGAGGAGACGTCGGTGACCAGGCTCACCGTCCCCAGCGCGAGCACGGTCGGCGCGACCGCCGCACGGCGCCGCCCGGCCGGGGGCCGGACGGCGTCATGAGCGGACGTACTGGCACGACTGTCCGCTACGTACACGTCAGGACGCCCAGATCCCGGTGATGTCCTCGGCGGAGGCCGCGTTGCCCGCGTGCGTGGTCAGCCCCTGGGTGTCCTCCAGGGTGCGCAGCAGGTCGTAGTGGTTGTAGGTGGTGCTCGAAGAAGACCCGGCGGCGACGGGCTGCCCGTAAAGCACCGTCGGAATCCGGTTCCCGCTCAGCCGGTTGTCCTCGTCGAAGGTGACGACGAGCAGGCTGTTGTGGGTCTTGGCCCAGGTGGCGTAGGCGCCCAGCTTGTTCTTCAGCCAGGTGTCACCGGTGGACACCGAACAGTCGTGCATGTCGCTGCACAGGTTCGGCACCACGAACGACAGCTGGGGCAGGGTGGAGTAGTCGGTCGGGAACTGCGCGAACGTCTTGGCGGTGGACGTCGGCACATTGCTGAACCCGAACCACGGGTTGTGCTTGCGCGCGTAGTCACCGCTGCTGCACGTCGTGGCCCCCTGGCTCGGCAGGGTCTCGTTGTAACTGGCCCAGCTGCGCCCGGCGGCGATCATCTCGGACGCCAGGTTGGGCGCCGAGGAGAAGCCCGGGGTGTAGCAGCTGTCGTCGGTGATGCCCTGCGTGGAGCCGGAGAACATCGCGAAGTAGTTGGGCTGGCTCGGATGGGTCTCGGCGTACGACTGGGTGAGGTTGGCACCTCCCGCCTTCAGCGAGTTGATGTACGGCGCGCTGGACGACCCGATGACCTGGCTGTACGCGTGGTTCTCGAAGACCACGACCACGACGTGGTCCGGGCGGGGCACGGAGCCCGCGGCGTGCGCGGACCCCTGGCCGAGCCCGGTCCACAGCCCGGCCGCGGCCGCGGCGAGGGCCGCCGTACCGGCCACGAGGGCCCGGGCACGGCGGTACACGGAACTGCCGGACACATCAACCTCCGGAAATGGGTGGACGGCTGGCGGTGCGGACAGAGCATGCACACGCCAACATTCCCGCGCCCCACGCGGGCCAACCCCACGGGTGAAGACCGGATGAACGCCGGGTACCCCCGCCCCCATGGCGGACATCCTCATCGGCACCTGCGGCTGGACCGACCCGAACCTGCTCAAGAGCGACTGGTACCCACCGGGCACCGGCACCCCGGAGAAACGCCTGCGCCACTACGCCACCCGCTTCCCCCTGGTGGAGGCGGACTCCCCGTACTACGCCCTGCCGTCCGCCCGCACCACCACGCACTGGGCGGAGCGCACACCCCCCGGCTTCCGCTTCGACGTCAAGGCGTTCTCCCTCCTCACCGGCCACCCCATCCGCCCCGCGGCCCTCCCCCCGGACCTGCGCACCCACCCCCGCGACGAGACCCTGCGCACGGAAGTCTGGACCCGCTACGCCGAAGCCCTGACCCCCCTCCTCCACTCCGGCCGCCTCGGCACCCTCCTCTTCCAGTACCCGGCCTCCCTCCACCCCGGCCCCGAGGCCGAGACCTTCATCCGCACCGCCCGCGAACGCGCCGAAGGCTGGCCCTTCGCCGTGGAGTTCCGCGACCCCGCCTGGTGGCACCCGGCGAACGCCCCCCGCACGACCGCCTTCCTCAAGGACCTGAACGCCACGGCGGTGGCCACGGACACCCCGGACGAGCGACACCCCGTCCCCGTCACCACCGACCTCACCATCGTCCGCTTCCACGGCCGCAGCCCCCACTGGCGCACCGGCACCAAGGAAGACCGCTTCCGCCACACCTACACCGAGCAAGAACTCGAGGAGTGGCTCCCCCACATCCACACCGCGGCGACGACCACCACCGAACTCCACCTCCTCTTCAACAACTGCTGCGGAGACGCGGCCCCGAGGGCGGCCGAAATGATGCGAGACCTACTGACCAGCAGGGGAATCCCGCACCAGAGGACGGCACCGGAGGAATCACCGACGGGGCCGTAGAGCAAGCACCACGGCCCCGCACGCACGCACGGCGGACGAGGCCGGCGAAGCGCCGCGCACCCGCGTAGGGCCGGCCGGGGGCCGGAAGGGGACGCGATCCGGAGACCGCGTACGGCGGGCGGGGCCGGCGAAGCGCCGCGCACCCGCGTACGGCGGGCCGGAGGCAGGGAGGGGGCGCGATCCGGAGGCCGTGTACGGCGGGCGGGGGACGGGAGCGCCCCGAACCCGCGCCCGCGTACGGCGGGCGGGAACGGTGAGACGAGGTGATCCCGCGCCCGCGTGCGGCGGGTCGGAGGCAGGGAGGGGACGCGATCCCGAGGCCGCGTACGGCGGGTGGGGGGGCGGGGAGGCGCGGCGATGCCGCACCCGCGTGCGGCGGGCCGGAGGCAGGGAGGGGGCGCGATCCGGAGGCCGCGTACGGCGGGCGGGGGACGGGGGGCGCCGCGATCCCGAGGCCGCGTACGGCGGGCGGGGACGGTGAGACGAGGTGATCCCGCGCCCGCGTGCGGCGGGTCGGAGGCAGGGAGGCGGGGCGATCCCGCACCCGTGTGCGGCGGGCCGGAGGCGGGGACGGGACGTGATCCCGAGGCCGCGTACGGCGGGCCGGAGACAGTAGAGGAGGCGATCCCGCACTCGCGCACGGCGGGAAGGGGACGGGGCGGGTTGTGTCCGCCCGCAGCGGCCGGCGAAAAGTCCGGCAACGCAGGAGAGACAGGGCGCCGGCCCGAGGACGGACACTGCCCGCCGCGGCCCCGACCCCCACACGACAGCGGGCGCGACAGCAACCACGACGCACCCGCACAGGCCGCCGCAGGCATCCCGCCTGAACCACGATGCACAGCCCCACAACCCAAGCCCCCCACCCCCCGCCGGTTACGCTCGGGCCAGGACGCCACACACACCAGAGGAGACCACGGACATGACGCCGGGGCGCAGAAGCAGCACCTTCACCCGTCTGCTCCGACACGGCTTCACCGACCCCTCCGCGGCCGAACGCCTCCTGGACGGCCCCGAACTGACCACCGTCCGCGACGACCCCGTCCTCCTCGAAGCCCTGGGCGCCACCGCGGACCCCGACCTCGCCCTGCACGGCCTGGTCCGCCTCCTGGAGGCCCAGCCCACCCCCACCGCCCACCGCGAACTGCTGGACACCCTCATCGCGGCCAAACCCCTCCGCGACCGCCTCCTCGGCGTCCTCGGCGCCTCCACCGCCCTCGCCGACCACCTCGCCCGCCACCCCACCGACTGGCACGCCCTGGTCACATACGAACCGCACGACCTCCACCCGGGCGTCACGGAGTTCGAACGCGGCCTGGCCGAGGCCACCGACCCGGTCTCCCTCCGCGTCGCCTACCGCCGCTGCCTGCTCTCCATCGCCGCCCGCGACGTCTGCGGCACCACGGACGTCGCCGAGACCGCGGGCGAACTCGCCGACCTGGCCACCGCCACCCTCCGCACGGCCCTGGCCCTCGCGGAGACCGCCGCCCCCGAGGACGCCGCCGCCTGCCGCCTCGCGGTGATCGCGATGGGCAAGTGCGGCGGCCACGAACTGAACTACGTCTCCGACGTCGACTTGATCTTCGTGGCGGAACCGGCGGAGGGCACCCCGGAGCCCCAGGCCCTCCGGTCGGCGACGAAACTCGCCTCCCACCTGATGCGGATCTGCTCCGAGACGACCGTGGAGGGCTCCATCTGGCCGGTGGACGCCAACCTCCGCCCCGAGGGCCGCAACGGCCCCCTCGTGCGCACCCTCAGCAGCCACGTCGCCTACTACCAGCGCTGGGCGAAGACCTGGGAGTTCCAGGCCCTCCTCAAGGCCCGCCCGGTGGCCGGCGATCCGGCGCTCGGCCAGGCGTACCTGGACGCGCTGCACCCCCTGGTCTGGAAGGCGGCCGAGCGGGAGAACTTCGTACCGGACGTGCAGAAGATGCGCCGCCGCGTGGTGGAGAACATCCCCGCCGCCGAGATCGACCGGGAACTCAAACTCGGCCCGGGCGGCCTGCGCGACGTGGAGTTCGCCGTCCAGCTCCTCCAGCTGGTGCACGGCCGCACCGACCCCGCCCTGCGCAGCGGCACCACCCTGGACGCACTCAAGGCCCTGGCCGCGGGCGGCTACGTGGGCCGCGAGGACGCGGCCCGGCTGGAGGAGGCGTACCGCTTCCTGCGCTCCATGGAGCACCGCATCCAGCTGTACCGCCTGCGCCGCACCCACCTCGTCCCGGAGGCGGAGGCCGACCTGCGCCGCCTCGGCCGCTCGCTGGGCCTGCGCACCGACCCGGTGGCCGGGCTGACCCGCGAGTGGAAGCGGCACAGCACGGTCGTACGCCGCCTGCACGAGAAGCTGTTCTACCGCCCGCTGCTCGACGCGGTCGCCCAACTCGCGCCGGGGGAGGCGAGGTTGAGCGCGGAGGCGGCGCGTGAACGCCTCATCGCCCTCGGCTACGCCGACCCGGCCGCCGCCCTGCGCCACCTGGAGGCCCTGGCCTCCGGCGTGACCCGCAAGGCGGCCATCCAGCGCACCCTGCTGCCCGTGCTGCTCGGCTGGTTCGCCGACTCCGCCGACCCGGACGCCGGCCTGCTGAACTTCCGCAAGGTCTCCGACGCGCTCGGCAAGACCCCCTGGTACCTGCGGCTGCTGCGCGACGAGGGCGCCGCGGCGGAGAACCTGGCCCGCGTGCTGTCGGCGGGCCGCCTCGCCCCCGATCTGCTGATGCGCGCCCCGGAGGCGGTGGCCCTGCTCGGCGACGGCGACGGCGGCGGCCTCGCCCCCCGGCAGCGCGCCGCGCTGGAGCAGGAGATCATGGCGGCCGTGGGCCGCGCCGAGAACGCCGCACAGGGCGTCACGGCGGCCCGTGGCGTCCGCCGCCGCGAGCTGTTCCGCACCGCCGCCGCCGACATCGTCGGCTCCTACGGCACCGAGACCAGCCCCGCCGAGGCGGACCAGGGCGCCCTGGTGGACCGGGTCGGCGCGGCCGTCTCCGACCTCACCAAGGCCACCCTGGCCGGCACCCTGCGCGCGGTCGTCCGGGAGGGCTGGGGCGACACCCTGCCCACCCGGTTCGCGGTGATCGGCATGGGCCGCTTCGGCGGGCACGAGCTGGGCTACGGCTCCGACGCCGACGTGCTGTTCGTGCATGAGCCGAGGGAGGGCGTGGCCGAGCAGGAGGCGTCGGCCGCCGCCAACCGGGTCGTCGCCGAGATGCGCCGGCTGCTCCAGCTGCCCAGCGCCGACCCGCCGCTGCTGATCGACGCCGACCTGCGCCCGGAGGGCAAGTCGGGGCCGCTGGTGCGCACCCTGAAGTCGTACGAGGCGTACTACCGCCGCTGGTCCCTGGTGTGGGAGTCACAGGCGCTGCTGCGGGCGGAGCCGGTGGCCGGCGACCCCGACCTGGGCCGGCGCTTCGTCGAGTTGATCGACCCGCTGCGCTACCCGGCCAAGGGTCTCGGCGAGGACGCGGTGCGCGAGATCCGCCGACTGAAGGCGCGGATGGAGTCCGAGCGGCTGCCGCGCGGCGCCGACCCCAAGCTGCACACCAAGCTGGGGCCCGGCGGCCTGTCCGACGTGGAGTGGACGGTCCAGCTGCTCCAGCTCCGGCACGCCCACCACGAGCCGGGCCTGCGCACCACCCGCACCCGCGAGGCGCTGGCCGCCGCCCGCGCGGCCGGGCTGCTGTCCGCCGAGGACGCGGAGATCCTGGACGAGGCGTGGGTACTGGCGAGCCGGGTGCGCAACGCGGTGATGCTGGTGCGCGGCCGGGCCGGGGAGACCTTCCCCACCGAGCCGCGCGAGCTGGCCGCGGTGGGCCGCTACCTCGGCTACGGCGCCGGCCACGCCGGAGACATGCTGGACGCCTACCGCCGCACCACCCGCCGGGCCCGCACCGTGGTGGAGGACCTGTTCTACGGGGACTGACGGAAACCCGGCGCCGCCCCCGCCCTCCACACGGACGGCGCCGCCCCCCGCCCTCCATACGGACGGCGCCGCCCCCCGCCCTCCCCACGGACGGCGCCGCCCTCCGCGCCTACACGGACGGCGCCGACCCCCAAGCCCGCCCCGCGGGCCGGGGGACCAGCCGCGGCAGCGCGTACGGCAGGCTGCCGTAGCAGAGGCGGGCCGCCGTGAAGCCGAAGGCGAGGCAGAGCACCCCGCCCACCGCGTCCAGCCAGAAGTGGTTGGCCGTGGCGACGATGACCACGAGGGTGAGCGCCGGGTACAGCAGCCCCAGCACCCGCACCCACGGCACCGACGCCAGCGCGCACACCGTCAGCCCGCACCACAGCGACCACCCGATGTGCATGGACGGCATCGCCGCGTACTGGTTGGACATGTGCTTGAGGTCGCCGGAGGCCATCGAACCCCAGGTGTGGTGCACCATCACGGTGTCCACGAAGTGCCCGCCGCGCATCAACCGAGGGGGTGCGAGCGGGAACAGGTAGTAACCGAGCAGGGCCACAGCGGTGGTCGCGAACAGCACCAGCCGGGTCGCCGCGTACCGCCCCGGATGCCACCGGTACAGCCACACCAGCACTCCGAGCGTGATGATGAAGTGCAGCGTGGCGTAGTAGTAGTTCATCCCGATGATGAGCCAAGACACCGAATTGGCGGCGTGGTTGACCGTCTGCTCCACGCCGACGCCGATCGCGTGCTCGAACCGCCAGATCCAGTCCGCGTTGCGCAGCGCCGCGTCCCGCTGCTCCGGTACGGCGTTGCGCACCAGTGAGTACGTCCAGTAACTCACCGCAACCAGAAGGATCTCGAACCACAGCCGGGGGCGGCGCGGGCGCGGCCGCCGCGGCCGGCCCGGCCTGTTCTCGCCCGTGACGGCCCGCGGAGCGGCCGTCTCCTCGCGACCGTCCGGCTCTGTCACGGTCGAGTCACTCATGGTCACAGAGTCTGCCAGAAAAGGTTGTTTACCCGGCCGATCATCCCAAGTTCGGCTCCGCCGCGCACCTTCTGGGCCGGGTGCGGGCCCCGCGGACCGCGACAGCGAGCCGCGGCCTACGTCGTGCGCGAACCGTGCGGAGCCGAGGCGGTCGAGCCCCGCACCACCAGTTCCGGCATGAACACGAACTCGCTGTGCGGCGCGGGGGTCCCGCCGATCTCCTCCAGCAGCGTGCGCACCGCCGCCTGTCCCATCGCCGGGACCGGCTTGCGGACCGTGGTCAGCGGCGGGTCGGTGAAGGCGATCAGCGGGGAGTCGTCGAAGCCGACCACCGACACGTCCCGGGGCACCTCCAGCCCCCGCTGCCGGGCCGTGCGTATCGCGCCCAGCGCCATCATGTCGCTGGCGCAGACCACCGCCGTGCAGCCCCGCTCGATCAGCGCCGCCGCCGCGGCCTGGCCGCCCTCCAGCGTGTACAGCGAGTGCTGGATCAGCTCGCTCTCCACGGTCTGCGCGGCGAGCCCCAGCTGGTCCTGCACGGCCCGTACGAAGCCCTCGATCTTGCGCTGCACCGGCACGAACCGCTTGGGCCCGAGGGCGAGCCCGATCCGGGTGTGCCCGAGGGACACCAGGTGGGTCACCGCGAGCGACATCGCCGCCCGGTCGTCGGGGGAGATGAACGGCGCCTGCACCTGCGGCGAGAACCCGTCCACCAGCACGAACGGCACGCCCTGCGCCCGCAGCCGCTCATAGCGCTGCATGTCGGCGGTGGTGTCGGCGTGCAGCCCGGAGACGTAGATGATCCCGGCGACCCCGCGGTCCACCAGCATCTCGGTCAGCTCGTCCTCGGTGGAGCCGCCGGGGGTCTGCGTGGCGAGCACCGGGGTGTAGCCCTGGCGGGTCAGCGCCTGGCCGATGACCTGCGCCAGGGCCGGGAATATCGGGTTCTCCAGCTCGGGCGTGATCAGCCCGACCAGGCCCTCGCTGCGCTGCCGCAGCCGTACCGGGCGCTCGTAGCCCAGGACGTCCAGGGCGGCGAGCACGGACTGGCGGGTGGTGGCGGCGACGCCCGGTTTTCCGTTGAGGACCCGGCTGACGGTCGCTTCGCTCACCCCCGCCTGCGCAGCGATGTCGGCAAGCCGTGTGGTCACGGCATTGGACTGTACCGGTCGGCCCCGCCCTTGCACACCGGCCGGACGCCGGGCACGGACGGCCGGACGCCCCGCAGTGGGTTGCTGCCTCATCGCGGCTCCCTCGAATTCATGGTGGCAAGAGCTTGCAGAGTCTTGCACACGTGTCCATCGGCCGCCGAACGGTCACGACGGGGTAACCATCGTGTTCCCTTGCACTTTTTTTCTGCAAGGTCTTTCGCAGCGCTTACATCGCTGTTACGTTCCCTGTCGCCCGGCCGCGGCAACGGCGCAGTCGGCAAGTCGCAAGGGGCGGACGGCACCGCCCCCTGTACCACTCGGGCTTTAACCCTCAAGGAGAACTCATGCGGCGTGGCATAGCGGCCTCCGCGCTGGTGGCGTCCCTCGCCCTGACGGCGACGGCGTGCGGCGGGAGCGACAGCGACAGCGGGAAGTCGGACGGCCCGGTCACCATCACCTGGTGGGACACCTCCAACGCCACGAACGAGGCCCCGACCTACCGGGCCCTGGTCGAGCAGTTCGAGGCCGCGCACAAGGACATCAAGGTCAAGTACGTCAACGTGCCCTTCGACCAGGCGCAGAACAAGTTCGACACCGCGGCCGGCGCCACCGGCGCCCCGGACGTGCTGCGCTCCGAGGTCGGCTGGACCCCGGCCTTCGCCAAGAAGGGCTTCTTCCTGCCGCTGGACGGCACCGAGGCCCTCGCCGACCAGGCGAAGTTCCAGCCGAGTCTGATCAAGCAGGCCCAGTACGAGGGCAAGACCTACGGCGTGCCGCTGGTCACCGACACCCTCGCGCTGGTCTACAACAAGGCCCTGTTCGAGAAGGCCGGCATCACCGAGGCCCCCAAGACCTGGGACGAGCTGAAGGCCGCCGCCGCGAAGATCAAGGACAAGACCGGGGCCGACGGCTACTGGGGCTCCGTCCAGGCCTACTACGCCCAGCCCTTCCTCTACGGCGAGGGCACCGACACCGTCGACGCCGCCGCCAAGAAGATCACCGTGAACTCGCCCGCCGCCCAGAAGGCCTACGGCACCTGGCAGAGCCTGTTCTCCGGCAAGGGCCTGCACAAGGCCGACGCCACCGCCGACGCCTACGCCCACATCCAGGACGCGTTCGTCAACGGCAAGGTCGCCGCGATCATCCAGGGCCCCTGGGAGATCACGAACTTCTACAAGGGCAGCGCCTTCAAGGACAAGAAGAACCTGGGCATCGCCACCGTCCCGGCCGGCTCCACCGGCAAGGCGGGCGCCCCGACCGGCGGCCACAATCTGTCGGTCTACGCCGGCTCGGACAAGGCCCACCAGGAGGCGGCCCTGAAGTTCGTGAACTTCATGACCTCCGCCCAGGCGCAGGAGACCGTCGCCGTGAAGAACTCCACCCTGCCCACCCGCGCCGACGCCTACACCGCGAAGGTCAAGGCCGACCCGGGCATCGCCGGCTACCAGGGCGTCCTGGCCGCCGCCCAGCCCCGCCCGGCCCTGCCCGAGTACAGCTCCCTGTGGGTCCCGCTCGACACCGAGCTGGCCAAGGTCGCCGGCGGCAAGGAGTCGCTGGACAAGGGCCTCGGCAACGCCGAGCTGGCCATCTCCAAGCTGGTGGACGGCTTCAGCAAGTGAGCCCGGGTGGCCGCCGGCCGCTCCCGCCGCACGCGGGGGAGGGGACCGGCGGCCACCACCCCGCGCCCAGCCCACCACCCTGATCCTTTGAAGGTGTCGAACCATGACAGTCGCCATCGACCGCGCCACCGGCAAGCGCCGCGGTGACCGCGCGCCTCGTCCCGGGCTGGGGCAGCGCGTCAAGAACGGCTTCCAGAAGTACTGGTACGCCTACGCGATGATCGCCCCGGTGGTCATCGTGCTCGGCGTCCTCGTCGGCTACCCGCTGGCGCGCGGCTTCTACCTCACCCTCACCGACGCCAACAGCCTCAACTCGGCGCGGACGATCGGCGTCAACCACATCGACGCCACCTACGAGTTCATCGGCCTGGACAACTACCAGGACATCCTGTTCGGCCCGACGGCCTACGACCGGTTCTGGTCGCACTTCCTGTGGACCGTCTTCTGGACGGCCGCCTGCGTCGCCCTGCACTACGTCCTCGGGCTCGGCCTCGCGCTCATGCTGCACCAGAAGCTGCGCGGCCGCACCGTCTACCGGCTGCTGCTCGTCCTGCCCTGGGCGGTGCCGACCTTCGTCACCGTCTTCTCTTGGCGGATCATGCTGGCCGACTCCGGCGCGCTCAACCAGCTCCTCGGCGCCCTCCACCTGCCCCAGCCGGCCTGGCTGGAGGACACCTTCTGGCAGCGGTTCGCGGCGATCATGGTGAACACCTGGTGCGGTGTGCCGTTCATGATGCTCTCGCTGCTCGGCGGGCTGCAGTCCATCGACTCCACGCTCTACGAGGCCGCCGAGATGGACGGCGCCAGCGCCTGGCAGCGCTTCCGCCACGTCACCCTGCCCGGGCTGCGCGCGGTCAGCTCCACCGTGGTCCTGCTCGGCGTCATCTGGACCTTCAACCAGTTCGTCATCATCTTCCTGCTGTTCGGCAAGAACTCCGCCCCGGACGCCCAGATCCTCGTCACCTGGGCCTACCAGCTGGGCTTCGGCCAGCAGCCGCGCGACTTCGCCCAGTCCGCCGCCTACGGCGTGCTGCTGCTGTCGATCCTCACCGTCTTCACGTCCTTCTACTTCCGCTGGCTGAAGCGCAATGACCAGCTCGCCGTCTGACGCCGCAGGAGCCGCCGCCATGAGCACCACGACCCTGGACACCACCGAGACCGCGCCGGCCCCCGCCGCCGTACCCGTCCGCCGCACCCGCCGGCGCGGCGAGCGCGGACCGCTCGGCACCGCCCTGCTGCACGGCGGCCTCGTCCTGGCCAGCCTGATCGCCCTCGCCCCGGTGGCCTGGCTGTGCTACCTGTCCCTCGGCCCGGACAAGGACGACTACCTCCACCCGGGCGGCATCGCGAGCAAGCTGACCTTCTCCAACTACGGCTTCGTGCTCCAGCACACCGGCTTCCTCGACTGGTTCAAGTCGACGCTGATCGTGGCCCTCGGCACCACCGTGGTCGGTGTCCTCGTCGCCGCCACCACCGGCTACGCCGTCTCCCGGATGCGCTTTCCCGGCTACAAGCCGCTGATGTGGGTCCTGCTGCTCACCCAGGCCTTCCCGATCGCCATCCTGATCGTGCCGATGTACGAGATCTTCAGCGAGCTGGGCCTCATCGACACCTACTGGGCGCTGATCGCGATCAACTGCTCCACCGCCGTGCCGTACAGCGCCTGGCTGCTCAAGGGGTACTTCGACACCATCCCGTTCGAGATCGACGAGGCCGGGCGGGTGGACGGGCTCACCCCCTTCGGCACCTTCTTCCGGCTGATCCTGCCGCTGGCCCGCCCGGGCCTGGCCGTCGCCGCGTTCTACACCTTCATCACCGCCGTCGGCGAGGTCGCCTTCGCGACGACCTTCCTGCTGGACGACTCCAAGTACACCTTCGCCGTCGGTCTGCAGACCTTCGTCAGCGAGCACGACGCCCAGTGGAACTACATGGCCGCCACCGCGGTGCTGATCGCGATACCGGTGACGGTGTTCTTCTACCTCGTGCAGAAGAACCTGGTCACCGGCCTCACCGCCGGCGGCACCAAGGGCTGAGGCCCGTACCAGGCCAGGCGGGCCGCGGTGGACCGTCAGACCCCGCTGCCACCGCGGCCCGCCTCATCACCCCGGCCCCTCAACGACCGCCCGTCATGACCCAGTTACGTATCAAGGACGCCATGAGCCAGCAGCACACCGCCGCACCGGCCCGCCACTTCGCCACCGTCTCCGTCGCCGACCGCCGCGACTGGTGGCGGGACGCGGTCATCTACCAGGTCTATCCGCGCAGCTTCGCCGACAGCAACGGCGACGGCATGGGCGACCTGGAGGGCGTACGCTCCCGCCTGCCGTATCTGCGCGACCTCGGCGTGGACGCGGTGTGGCTCAGCCCCTTCTACGCCTCCCCGCAGGCCGACGCCGGCTACGACGTCGCCGACTACCGTGCCGTCGACCCGATGTTCGGCTCCCTGCTGGACGCCGACGCGCTGATCCGCGACGCCCACGGGCACGGACTGCGCGTCATCGTGGACCTGGTCCCCAACCACTCCTCCGACCGGCACGAGTGGTTCAAGCGCGCCCTCGCCGAGGGCCCCGGCTCCCCGCTGCGCGACCGCTACCACTTCCGCCCCGGCAAGGGGAAGAACGGCGAACTGCCGCCCAACGACTGGGAGTCCATCTTCGGCGGCCCGGCCTGGACCCGGGTGACCGAGCCGGACGGCACCCCCGGCGAGTGGTACCTGCACCTGTTCGCCCCCGAGCAGCCCGACTTCAACTGGGACCACCCGGCCGTCGGCGACGAGTTCCGCTCGATCCTGCGCTTCTGGCTGGACATGGGCGTGGACGGCTTCCGCATCGACGTCGCCCACGGCCTGGTCAAGGCGGAGGGCCTGCCCGACCTCGGCACCCACGACCAGGTCAAGCTGCTGGGCAACGACGTCATGCCGTTCTTCGACCAGGACGGCGTGCACGCCATCTACCGCCAGTGGCGCCGCATCCTCGACGAATATTCGGGTGACCGCATCTTCGTGGCCGAGGCGTGGACCCCGACCGTCGAGCGCACCGCGAACTACGTCCGTCCCGACGAACTCCACCAGGCGTTCAACTTCCAGTACCTGGGGACGGCCTGGGACGCCAAGGAGCTGCGGGCGGTCATCGACCGCACCCTGGACGCGATGCGCCCGGTCGGCGCCCCCGCCACCTGGGTGCTGTCCAACCACGACGTCACCCGGCACGCCACCCGCTTCGCCAACCCGCCCGGCCTCGGCACCCAGATCCGCACGGCCGGCGACCGCGAGCTGGGCCTGCGCCGCGCCCGCGCCGCCACCCTGCTGATGCTCGCCCTGCCCGGCTCGGCCTACCTCTACCAGGGGGAGGAACTGGGCCTCCCGGACGTCGTGGACCTGCCCGACGAGGTGCGCCAGGACCCGGCGTACTTCCGCGGCGCGGGCCAGGACGGCTTCCGGGACGGCTGCCGGGTGCCGATCCCGTGGACCCGTACGGGCTCCTCCTACGGCTTCGGCGACGGCGGCAGCTGGCTGCCCCAGCCGCCGGTCTGGGCCGAGCTGAGCGTCGAGGCGCAGACCGGGGTTCCCGGCTCCACGCTGGAGCTGTACCGGTCGGCGCTGCGGGTCCGCCGGGAGCGGCCGGACCTGGGCGCGGGCGAGTCGGTGGAGTGGCTGCGCGCGCCGGAGGGCGTCCTGGCCTTCAGGCGGGGCGACTTCGTGTGCGTGGCCAACACCACCGGTGAGTCCGTGACGATCCCGTCCCATGGCCGGGTGCTGCTCGCCAGCGGCGAGGTCACCGAGGCGGACGGCGAGACGAAGGTGCCCGCCGACACCACCGTCTGGTGGACCGCGGAGCGCTGACATCCCCACCGGCGCGCACCCCTGGCGCCCCGCCGGAAAGCTCGCCCGCATCACCTTCACGACGGCCCGCCGCCTTCCGGGCGGCGGGCCGGGCCTTTACCCTCTGCGTCACCGCAAGCCCGCCGAAGCTTTCAGCAAACGGCTTCAGCGGTCCCCACCCCACTGCCTTCAGCGTCGAAGGACCCCACATGGCACGCAGCACACTCCCCACGGCGGTCGCCCTCACCGCCGCCGCCTTGTTTGGCATGACCCCGACTACCGCCGAGGCCGCCCCGCCCGGCACCAAGGACGTCACCGCCGTCCTCTTCGAGTGGAACTACGCCTCCGTGGCCAGGGAGTGCACCACCGCCCTCGGCCCCGCCGGCTACGGATACGTCCAGGTCTCCCCGCCCGCCGAGCACATCCAGGGCGCCCAGTGGTGGACGTCGTACCAGCCCGTGTCGTTCAAGATCGCCGGCCGGCTCGGCGACCGCACGGCGTTCCGGAACATGGTGGACACCTGCCACGCGGCCGGGGTGAAGGTCGTCGCCGACGCCGTCGTCAACCACATGTCGGCCGGCTCGGGCACCGGCACCGGCGGCTCGTCGTACACCAAGTACACCTACCCGGGCCTGTACTCGGCCCCCGACTTCGACGACTGCACCGCCCAGGTGTCGAACTACTCCGACCGCTGGAACGTCCAGCACTGCGAACTCGTCGGCCTCGCCGACCTGGACACCGGCGAGGAGTACGTCCGCAAGACGGTCGCCGGCTATCTGAACGACCTGCTGAGCCTGGGCGTGGACGGCTTCCGGATCGACGGGGCCAAGCACATACCGGCCGCGGACCTGGCGAACATCAAGAGCCGTCTGACCAACCCGTCGGTCTACTGGAAGCAGGAGGTCATCTACGGCGCGGGCGAGGCCGTCCAGCCCTCCGAGTACACCGGCAACGGAGACGTCCAGGAGTTCCGCTACGCCTACGACCTCAAGCGGGTCTTCACCGCCGAGAAGCTCGCGTACCTGAAGAACTACGGCGAGGGCTGGGGCTACCTGAACGGCTCGGCCGCGGGCGTCTTCGTGGACAACCACGACACCGAGCGCAACGGCAGCACGCTCAACTACAAGAGCGGCGCGAACTACACCCTGGCCAACGTGTTCATGCTGGCCTGGCCGTACGGCGCCCCGGACGTCAACTCCGGCTACGAGTGGTCGGACGCCGACGCCGGCCCGCCGAACGGCGGCCGGGTCGACGCCTGCTGGCAGAACGGCTGGAAGTGCCAGCACGCCTGGCCGGAGATCAAGTCCATGGTCGCCTTCCGCAACGCGACCCGCGGCCAGGCGGTCACGAACTGGTGGGACAACGGGGGCAACTGGATCGCCTTCGGCCGGGGCACCAAGGGCTACGTGGCCGTCAACCACGAGCCGGGCAGCATGACCCGCACCTACCAGACCTCCCTGCCCGCCGGGACGTACTGCGACGTGCAGAGCAACAAGCCGGTGACCGTCGACTCCGGCGGCCGGTTCACCGCCACCCTGGCCGCCAATACCGCCCTCGCGCTCCACGCCGGCAAGCCGAACTGCTGAGGAGTCACCCAGTGATACCAAGACGGCAGGCGCCGCCCAGGCGCCGAGCGAGGGCGGCGGCCGTCACCGCCGCGGCCCTCGCCGCCACCCTGCTGCCGCCCCTGGCCGCCCACGCGGCCGGCCCGCCCGCACCCCCGTCGGACGCCCGGCTCGCCGCCGTACCCGCCCGGCACGACGCCACCCGCGAGCAGTTCTACTTCGTCCTGCCGGACCGCTTCGCCAACGGCGACCCGTCCAACGACCGCGGCGGCCTGACCGGCTCCCGCCTCGACACCGGCTACGACCCCGCCGACAAGGGCTTCTACCAGGGCGGCGACCTCAAGGGCCTGACCGGGAAGCTGGACTACATCAAGGGGCTCGGCACCACGGCCATCTGGCTGGCGCCGATCTTCAAGAACCGCCCCGTGCAGGGCACCGGCAGCAACGCCTCGGCGGGCTACCACGGGTACTGGATCACCGACTTCACCCAGGTCGACCCCCACTTCGGCACCAACCAGGACCTGAAGAACCTCATCTCCAAGGCGCACGCCAAGGGCATGAAGGTCTTCTTCGACGTCATCACCAACCACACCGCCGACGTCGTCGACTACGACGAGAAGTCCTACGACTACCTCTCCAAGGGCGCCTTCCCCTACCTGACCGAGGACGGACGGCCCTTCGACGACGCCGACCACGCCGACGGCACGGGGAAGTTCCCGCCCGTCGGCACCGGCTCCTTCCCGTACACCCCGAGGGCGACCAGCCGGGCCAAGGTCCCGGCCTGGCTCAACGACCCGGCGATGTACCACAACCGGGGCGACTCCACGTACACCGGCGAGTCCACCACCTACGGCGACTTCTCCGGCCTGGACGACCTGTGGACCGAGCGGCCCGAGGTCGTCCACGGCATGGAGCGGATCTACCAGCGCTGGGTGCGGGACTTCGCCGTCGACGGCTTCCGGATCGACACCGTCAAGCACGTCAACATGGAGTTCTGGACGCAGTGGGCCACCGCGCTGGACCGCTACGCGGCCGAGCGCGGCCGGAAGGACTTCTTCATGTTCGGCGAGGTCTACTCCGCCGACCCCGCCGTCACCGCCCCGTACGTCACCCGGGGCCGGCTCGACGCCACCCTCGACTTCCCCTTCCAGGACGCGGCCCGCGCCTACGCCTCCCAGGGCGGCAGCGCCCGGAAGCTGGCGGCCGTCTTCGGCGCCGACCACCAGTACACGACCGACAAGGCCAACGCCTACGAACAGGTCACCTTCCTCGGCAACCACGACATGGGCCGCATCGGGACCTTCCTGAGGCAGGACAACCCGAACGCGACCGACGCCGAGATCCTGGCCAAGGACCGGCTCGCCAACGAGCTGATGTTCCTCAGCCGGGGCAACCCCGTCGTCTACTACGGCGACGAGCAGGGCTTCACCGGCTCCGGCGGCGACAAGGACGCCCGCCAGACCATGTTCGCCTCCAAGGTCGCCGACTACCTGGACGACGACGAGATCGGCACCGACCGCACCCACGCGAGCGCCGCCTACGACACCGGCGCCCCGCTGTACCGGCAGATCGCGGACCTGGCCAGGCTCCGCAAGGCCAACCCGGCCCTGACGGACGGCGTGCAGACCGAGCGGTACGCGGCCGACGGCCCCGGGATCTACGCCTTCACCCGCACCGACGCCGCCTCCGGCCAGGAGTACATCGTCGCCTTCAACAATGCCGGCTCACAGCGGACGGCGACCTTCGCGACCGGGTCGCCGGACATGACGTACCGGGGGATCCACGGAGCCACCGGCTCGGTGCGCTCCGACGGCGACCGCAAGCTCACCGTCACCGTCCCGGCCGGGTCCGCCGTCGTCTACAAGGCGGCCGGTCCCCTCGCCGAACCCACCGCCGAGCCGGCGATCACCCTGACCGCCCCTGCCGCCGGGGCCACCGGAACGGTGGACCTCAAGGCCGACGTCGACGGCGGACAGCTCAACCGGGTCGTCTTCGCCGCCCAGGTCGGCAACGGCAAGTGGCAGACGCTCGGCTCCGCCGACCACGCCCCCTACCAGGTCACCCAGACCCTCGGCACCGACGTGCCCGCCGGGACCGCCCTGCGCTACAAGGCCGTCGTCATCGACTCGGCCGGGCGCACCGCGAGCGCCACGGCGAGCAGCACCACCGGCACCCCGCCCGCGCCCGAGGTCCCCAGGGCCTCCTCCCGGGACTACGCGATCGTCCACTACAAGCGCGCCGACGGCGACTACGCCGACTGGGGCCTGTACGCCTGGGGCGACCTGGCCGACGGCGAGGCCACCACCTGGCCGGCCGGCCACCCCTTCGTCGGCCGGGACGCCTACGGCGCCTTCGCCTACGTCAAGCTGAGGCCGGGCGCCTCGAACGTCGGCTTCCTGGTCGTCGACAAGGACGGCAACAAGGACGTGTCCGCCGACCGGTCCATCGACGTCACCCGCACCGGCGAGGTGTGGATCGAGCAGGGCGAGGCCGACGTACGCACCGAGCGGCCGGACTACCCCGCCCAGGACCCGGCCAAGGCCGTCCTGCACTACCACCGCGCCGACGGGGACTACGACGGCTGGGGCCTGCATGTCTGGACGGGCGCCGCGCATCCCACCGACTGGTCGCAACCCCTGAAGCCGGTGAAGACTGATGCCTATGGCGCGGTCTTCGAGGTGCCCCTCATCGAGGGTGCCACCAGCCTCGGCTACATCATCCACAAGGGCGACGAGAAGGACCTCCCGGCCGACCAGAGCCTGGACCTCAGGGCCGCCGGCCACGAGGTGTGGCTGGTGAACGGCCAGGAGAAGCACCTGCTGCCGCAGCCGGCGGGCACCGCCGCCGCCCTCGACCTCACCACGTCCAAGGCGGTGTGGATCGACCGGGACACCGTCGCCTGGAACGGCGTGCCGGGCGCCGCCTCCACCCAGCTGCTGTACTCCCTCGACGGCTCCCTGACCGTCCGGGACGGGACCCTGAGCAGCGACGACGAGCGCTGGATCAGGCTGGAGAAGACGTCCCTGAGCGACGCGCAGAAGGCGAGGTTCCCGCACCTGAAGGACTACACCGCCTGGTCCGTCGACCCACGTGACCGGGACCGGGTGCGGGAAGCGGTCAAGGGCCAACTCGTCGCCTCGCAGCGGGCGCAGAACGGTGCCGTGCTGGCGGCGACGGGTGTGCAGATCGCCGGTGTGCTGGACGACCTGTATCCCGGTGCCACCAAGGCGCGTCTCGGCCCGGTGTTCCACGACGGAAGGCCCACCCTGTCCGTGTGGGCCCCGACGGCACAGAGCGTGTCGCTGGAGCTGGACGGTTCGGTCAAGAGGATGCGGCGGGACGATGCCACGGGCGTCTGGTCCGTCACCGGGCCGGCGTCCTGGAAGGGCAAGCCGTACCGGTACGTGGTGAAGGTGTGGGCGCCGAGCGTGCGGAAGGTGGTCACCAACAAGGTCACCGACCCGTACTCGGTCGCGCTCACCGCGGATTCCGGGCGCAGCCTGGTCGTGGACCTGGACGACAAGTCGCTGGCCCCGAAGGGCTGGCAGGCGCTGCGCAAGCCGAAGGCCGTGCCGCTGCGGGACGCGCAGATCCAGGAACTGCACATCCGGGACTTCTCCGTCGAGGACCGCACCTCCCGGCACCCGGGCACCTACCTGGCGTTCACCGACAAGGACAGCGACGGCTCGAAGCACCTGAGGAGGCTGGCGGAGTCGGGGACGTCGTACGTGCACCTGCTGCCCGCCTTCGACATCACCGGAATTCCCGAGCGCACGGTGGACCAGGCGGTCCCGGACTGCGACCTGGCCGCCTTCCCGGCGGATTCGGAGCGGCAGCAGGAGTGTGTGGGCAAGGTGGCCGGGAAGGACGCGTACAACTGGGGGTACGACCCGTTCCACTACACGGTCCCGGAGGGTTCGTACGCCACTGATCCGGACGGTGTGGCGCGGACGGTTGAGTTCCGGCGGATGGTGCAGGCGCTGAACGGGGACGGGCTGCGGGTGGTGATGGACGTGGTGTACAACCACACGGCGGCGAGCGGGCAGGCGGACACCTCCGTGCTGGACCGGATCGTGCCCGGCTACTACCAGCGTCTGCTGGCGGACGGGTCGGTGGCGAACAGCACCTGCTGCGCCAACACCGCGCCCGAGAACGCGATGATGGGCAAGCTGGTGGTGGACTCGGTCGTCACCTGGGCCAGGCAGTACAAGGTCGACGGGTTCCGCTTCGACCTCATGGGCCACCACCCCAAGGCCAACATCCTGGCCGTCCGCGAGGCCCTGGACGCGCTGACCCCCCAGAAGGACGGCGTCGACGGCAGGAAGATCATCCTGTACGGGGAGGGGTGGAACTTCGGCGAGGTCGCCGACGACGCCCGCTTCACGCAGGCCACGCAGAAGAACATGGCCGGTACCGGCATCGCCACCTTCTCCGACCGGGCCCGCGACGCGGTGCGCGGCGGCACCCCCTTCGATGCCGACCCCGGCGTGCAGGGCTTCGCCTCCGGCCTGTACACCGACCCCAACACCACCACCGCCAACGGCACGCGCGAGGAGCAGAAGGCCCGGCTGCTGCACTACCAGGACCTGATCAAGGTCGGGCTGAGCGGGAACCTGGCGAAGTACCGTTTCACCGACAGCGCGGGGCGGCAGGTCACCGGTGCGCAGGTGGACTACAACGGCGCGCCCGCCGGGTACGCCGAGGCCCCCGGTGACGCCCTGGCCTATGCGGACGCGCACGACAACGAGTCGCTGTTCGACGCGCTGGCCTACAAGCTGCCGACGGGCACGTCCCCTGGTGACCGGGCCCGGATGCAGGTTGTGGCCATGGCCACGGCCGCCCTCTCCCAGGGGCCGGCGCTGTCGCAGGCGGGCAGCGACCTGCTGCGCTCGAAGTCCCTGGACCGCAACTCCTTCGACAGCGGGGACTGGTTCAACGCGATCCACTGGGACTGTGCCGGCGGCAACGGCTTCGGGCGCGGGCTGCCCCCGGCGGCCGACAACCGGTCCAAGTGGGATTACGCCAGGCCCCTGCTCACCACCGTCGAGGTCGGCTGCCCGGAGATCACCGGTGCCTCGGCCGCCTACCGGGACCTGCTGAGGATTCGGACCACCGAGCAGGTCTTCTCCCTGGCCACCACCGCCGACGTCCAGCGGCATCTCTCCTTCCCGCTGTCCGGCAAGGACGAGACCCCGGGCGTGATCACCATGCGGCTCGGCAGCCTCGTCGTGGTCTTCAACGCCACCCCCGAACGGCAGGAACAGCGCGTCGGCGCCCTCGCCGGCACCCCCTACACCCTCCACCCCGTCCAGGCCACCGGCTCGGACCACACCGTCAAGTCGGCCTCGTACACCACCGGCACGGGTACGTTCACCGTCCCGGCCCGCACCGTCGCGGTGTTCACCCGGGCGGGGAACTAGGGTGAGGCCGTTGCCGTAGAACAGGAGTGCGCATGCCGCAGATCACCATCGACTACTCGGACCTCATGGAGGACGCCTTCGACCGCGAGGGGTTCGCGCGGGCGCTGCACGAGGCCACCGTGGAGATCGCGGCGGCGCGGCCGGAGGCGTGCAAGACGCAGTTCCGGCCGAGCGCGTTCACGGCGTTCGGGTACGAGGAGCCGGGGGCGCGCGGGCACGCCGTCGCGCACGTGACCATCGGGCTGCTCGCCGGGCGCACCGACGAGACGAAGGCACGGCTGACGGAGACGGCCGTGGAACTGCTGCGCAAGCACGTGACGGACGGGGCGTTCACCCTGCACGCCTCCGCGGAGATCCGCGACCTCGACCCGTCGTACCGGAAGTCCGACGGTTAGTCCGACGGTCAGGGGCGCCCGCTCAGGAACCGAGGGCGATGAGCCGGCCGGCCAGCACCGCGAAGGGGCCGTCGGCCGGCTCGTCCTTCACCATCGTGCGCAGCAGCTCGGCCATGTCCTCGTCGTGGACGGCGCTGACGGCGGCCAGCGCGGCGAAGTCGTGCACGAGCTGGACCTCCAGCTCGGCGCGCGGCACCCGCCGGCCCTCCAGCCAGATCAGGGCCGTGGACTCGGCGAGCGAGATCCAGGAGCGGACCACCAGCTCCAGCCGCGGCGACGCCTCGGTCACGCCCAGGTGCGACAGGATCTGGTCGTAGGCGGCCTGCCGCACGGAGTCGATGAGGGCGTTGGTCGCCGACGAGCCGACCGCCGGGCCGCCGCGCAGCAGCGCCGAGAAACCGGGGCCGTGCTCGTCCACGAAGTCGAAGTAGCGGCCCATCACCCGCAGCAGCCGGGCGCCGAGCGGTCCCTCGCGCGGCTCGTCGAAGCGGCTCGCCAGATCCTCCGACGCCCGCTTCAACGCGGCCTCGTACAGGCTGAGTTTGCCCGGGAAGTAGTGGTACACCAGCGGGCGCGAGATGCCCGCCGCCGTGGCTATCTCGTCGATCGAGACCTCGTCGGGCGAGCGTTGGCTGAACAGCTCCAGGGCGACGCCGATCAGCTGCTGCCGACGCTCCTCGACGCCCATTCTGCGGCGAACCCCGGTCCTCATACGAACACCTTACCGAGCGGATTCGGCCGCCGGTGATCACATGTCGAGCACCAGCCGGTCGCCGCGGGCCCGGGACACGCAGATCAGCATCGAGTCGTGCCGTTCGGCGTCCGTCAGCAGCTCGTCTCGGTGCTCGACCTCGCCCTCCAGCACCCGCTGCTGACAGGTGCCGCAGAAGCCCTGCTCGCAGGAGTAGGCGGTGCCGGGCAGCTCCCGGCGTACGGCGGCCAGCACGCTGGAGCCGGCCGGGACCGTCACCGTGCGCCCGCTGCGGCGCAGTTCCACCTCGAAGCCGGCGTCCGGGCCGCCCGCCGTACGCGGCGCGAACCGCTCCAGGTGCAGCGTGGCCCCCTCGGGCAGCGCCTGCTCCACGGCCGCCATCAGGCCCTCGGGGCCGCAGCAGTACACCGCCGTGCCCTCGGCCGTCCCGGTGAACAGCGCGGCCAGGTCCGGCCGCCCGTCCTCGTCCTCCGCGACCACCGTCAGCCGGTCGCCCGCGAGTCTCGCCACCTCGTCCAGGAACGGCATCGAGGCCCGCGTCCGCCCGCCGTACAGCAGCCGCCACTCGGTGCCGTCCGGCAGGGCCCGCAGCATCGGCAGGACCGGGGTGATGCCGATGCCGCCGGCGACGAAGACGTAGGCGGGCGCCGCGACCAGGGGGAAACGGTTCCTCGGTCCGCGCACCTCCAGCTCCATGCCCTCGGTGAGCTGCTCGTGCACCTCGCGGGAGCCGCCCCGGCCGTCCGCCACCAGCCGGGTGGCGAGGGTGTACGCGGAGGTGTCCCCGGGGTCCCCGCACAGGGAGTACTGCCGGACGAGTCCCGAGGGCAGCACCAGGTCGACATGCGCCCCCGGCTCCCAGCGCGGCAGCTCGCGGCCCTCCAGGCGCAGCCGTACGACCCCGTCGGCGATGGTCTCGTGCGCGGTGAGCAGCAGCCGCAGGGGCCGGGGGCGAGGCCGGCCGGAGACCGGCGGGTCCAGGGCGGGCAGCGGCCACAGCGGCGAGGCGCTCACCCGGCGGCGCAGGGCCCGCCGGGTGAGCAGGGCGGCGGCGGTGGCGCCCGCGACGAGCGCGGCGGTGCGCGGCGCCGGCATCACGCGGCCCTCCGTTCCGCCGCCGTGGCCGCGGGGGAGGCCGCCAGATAGGCGAGGGCCTGCTCGGTGTCGCCCTCCTGGGAGGGGTGGTAGGCGCGGCTCAGATAGCGGGGTATGGACCGCAGCATGTCCCCGGTCCCGGGCAGCACGCCCTGCCGGCCCCGGTCGTAAAAGTCCCTGAATGTGGCCCTGCCGTCGGTGAGGGTCGGGTCGTTCGCCATGAAGAACCGCGCCCCGCGCTGCCACAGGAACACCAGCGCCGTGAAGGCGGTGGCCCAGGTCCGCACCCGCCGGCGGTAGCTTCCGTCGAGGTGCTCGAACAGCTCGAAGGCGACCGAGCGGTGCTCGACCTCCTCCGCGCCGTGCCAGCGCAGCAGGTCCAGCATGACCGGGTCGGCGCCGCGCCGGTCCAGCTCCCCGGCGTTCAGCACCCAGTTCCCGAGGAACGCCGTGTAGTGCTCGATGGCCGCGATCAGCGCGACCCGCTCCAGCAGCCACCACCGGCGCGGCCTGCCCGGCGGCAGGGTCCGGTCGCCGAGCAGCTTCTCGAAGAACCAGTCCACCTGCGCGGTGTACGGCGTCGGGTCGAGCCCCAGTTCCCTCAGGTGGGGCAGCACCTCGTCGTGCGCCTGGGAGTGCACGGCCTCCTGCCCGATGAAGCCGATGACGTCCTCGCGGAGCCGGTCGTCCCGGATCAGCGGCAGCGCCTGTTTGTACACCCGCACGAACCAGCGCTCCCCGGCGGGCAGCAGCAGGTGCAGCACGTTGATGGTGTGCGTGGTGAAGGGATCCCCCGGCACCCAGTGCAGCGGTGTGCCGTCCCAGGAGAAGGACACATGGCGTGCCTTGAGCGGCACCCGGGCCTGCGTATTAGACATGGCGTCAATGTACTGACGGGTAGCGCGGCTGAGAACCCCCAGCGCCCCACCTTGTCGCCGCCGGCGCCGCTACCGCACACCTCGCCGGCGCCGCTACCGCAGGCCGCTGAGCTCCCGACCGTCCGCCGACACGCCCCTCAGCTCGGCCCGTGCCCCCTGCTCGGCCCGCGCCACCAGCAGCGGTCCCGGCCCGGACGCGGTGACCCCGCCCGTGGCCTCGATCGACGCCGTGTCCTTGCTGCCCGCCGCCAGCAGGTACCAGTTCCCGCCCGCCGACTTCCACAGCACCCCGGCCAGCACCCGGGGGTCACGGGGCCCGCAGGCCGGCACGTCCGCGCCCTTGGCGACGACCGCCCCGGCCGACCCGCCCGGCGCCCGGAACTGGGCCAGCGCGGCCGTGCCGTCCCCGCGCCAGGTCTCCGCCCGGGTGCACACCCAGGTGCCGGACCCGCTGCCGTCGGGCAGCGGCTGCTCGGCGAACGCCCAGGCGTTCACGCTGCGGACGCCCGCCGAGCGTTCGGCCGCCAGCGAGCAGGCGAACGGCGCCCAGGTGCGCAGCCCCCGCGCACCGGAGGCGTCCTTCGCCGCGCCGGGCCGCCCGGCCGTCAGCCGGGCCGGGACCAGTTCGCCGAGGTCGGTGCCCAGGTGCGTGCCGGAGGCGTCGGTCAGCTGGAGCACGGTCCACGAGGCGCAGCCGCCGGACTGGAGGGCGGGGCTGGCCAGCGGCCCGGTCACGCCGTCGGCGAGGGGGAGCGGGACGGCGGCCGAGTCCGGCTTCGTCAGATCCCGCTGGGCCGCCTTCGTCACCCAAGGGGCGGTCAGATAGCGGACGTTGGCGTCGGAGCGGCCCAGCACCAGCGCGCTCGCCCCCGCCCCCGTCGCGCCGTCGACCCGGGCGAAGTCCACGGCCGCGCCCTGGGTGCCGTCCTTCGGCTCGGCGTAACGGGCGATGCGCAGGCCGTCGTAGAGGAGCACCACGCGGGCGGCGTCGACCTCGCCCGCGTACAGCAGCTGCGGCGGGCCGGCCGGGCCGCCGGTCGGGGTGCCGGGGGTCGCCGAGACACGGACGCTGCGGCCCGGGCGGGCCCACACGGCCAGGGCGCGGCGCAGCAGGGCCTGGTCACCGGTGAGCGGTCCGCGCGCGGGCCACACGGAGAAGTCGGTACGATCCGCCGTCCGCCAGGCGTCCGGGGCGGCCCGGGTCAGCCTGCCCGGATCGAGGGCGGCCTCGGCGGCGGGGTTCCCCGCGTACACGGGCGCCGCGGCGCCGTCCGGGCCCCAGCCGCCGCCCGGCAGACCCACCAGCGCGCCGCAGATCGCGAGCGCGGCGGCTGCGGCGAGGGCGGCCTTGGTGTGCTGGCGGCGGCGCATCAGATCGGTGGGCCGGGCCTGGAGGGTGCACGGGTCGAACTCGGGGGAGGAGAGCAGCCCCGGATGCGCGGGCACACTGTTCGCCGAGGCCAGCGCGCCCCCCGGGTCGGACACCCCGGCCGCCTTCAGCAGCTTGCGGATGTCCGTGTCGGGCAACTGCTCCAGGCCGCGCAGCACATAGGCGGCGCGCGCCGGTCCGGAGAGCGTGGACAGCCGCTGGTCCAGGGCGAGTTCGTCGGCGCCGCCGGAGCGCGGGAACAGCCTGAGCCCCCACACCTGCGGCAGCGGCGGCGGCAGCTGGGCCAGGCGGGGCAGACCCCGGCGGGGGCGGGCCGCCGCCAGGGCCATGCGCAGCACCCGGTCGCGCAGATAGGCGTACCCCGGGTCGTCCGCCCGGCCGCCGCCCTGGGCCGGGATCGGGGCCGGCTGCTTGCGGCCCCGGGGCAGCGCGCGCTGGGCGAGGGCGTGTGCGGTCAGCACGCGGCGGCCGCGGCCGAGGCCCGGTGGCAGCACGAGGTAGGCGAGCCGGACCAGCCGGGGGTAGTGCTCGGCGAGCACGGCCTCGGCCTGCTCGGCGTCGACCGGGCCGGGACCGGCGGAGGGAGCCTTGCGCTGGGAGAGATCCTGTGACTGCACGTCCGGAAGAACGAGCGAGCCGGAGGTCGGTCACCGCCCGACGGCCGGTTCAGGCCTCCGGATCGACCAGGGCGCGCGCGTAGTTGGCCATCGACCGCTGGTAGCGCGGCAGATGCGGGGCGAGCGCGCCGAGCACCAGGGACAGGCCCTCGCGGTCGCGGCCGAGGCTGGACAGACACAGGGCGAGGGTCGCCCGGACCGCGTCGTCCAACTCGTCGGACGGGCCGTCCAGTTCGGGGGTGAGCAGCTTGACGCCCTCCTCCGGCTGCCCGATGTTCCGCAGGCTGCTGGACAGCTGGATCCTCGCCCGGCGGCCCTTGTAGCCCGTCAGGCCGCGGGCCAGCGCCTCCCGGTACAGCGGTACCGCCTTGTCGGAGTGCCCGGTCGAGTCCCAGGCGCAGGCCCGCTCGAACGGGCCGAGCGGGCTGTCGTCGGGCAGTTCGGCGACGAGGGCGTCGATCAGCGCGCGGAACTCGTGCGCCCGCTCCTGCGGGTAGTCGTCGAACGAGGCCCAGGCGGCGGCCACACGGTCTTCCCAGTCTTGGTTCACCGGGCCACCCTCGCACACGCGTGCGTACCCGGTCACCGGATTTGAGCGCGCCGGGCCCGGGAGCCGTATCCGTGGGGGCCGGGGCCTGCCCGGCACACCAGGACCGGAGGGACAGATGAGGGTGACGCGACTCGCGCCCGCCGCGGCCGTACTGCTGGCGCTGGCGCTGGCGGGCTGCGGCTCGGGCGGGGACACCGGCCGGGTGCCGCCCACCGCGACCGGCAGCCTGGAGGAACTGGCCGCCGAGGTCCGGTGCGAGCCGGACGTGCAGACCGACGCCGACGAGATCCGCCAGGCCATCTGCCGTACGCCACGCGGGCGGTTCGTCCTCGCCACCTTCGCCACCGACCGGGGCCGGCGCGAGTGGACCGACGAGGCCGAGGACTACGGCGGCCACTACCTGGTCGGCCACAAGTGGGTCGCCGTCGGCGACGAGGAGGTGGTCCGGGCGCTGCGCTCCACGCTGGGCGGCGAGCTGGAGGCGGGCGCCGACCACCACGCGCACGGCGGCTGAGCCGGTCGCGGGCAGGGTGAAGGCCGGTGACGAGGGGGACGTCACCGGCCTTCGGTCAGCTGCCCGTGGTGGGGGTCACGCGCAGTTCTGACCGCGGTTGAGGCAGTCGGCGATCTTCTCGGCCAGTCCGTTCCGGGTGACGCTGATGAAGTCGTCGTGGTCCGTGGCCGGCTTGTGCAGCTGCTCGGGGAAGCCGTCCACCGCGTAGGCGTTCCGCACCTGCCCGTTCCGGACCACCGGCGGGGGAACGGCGTAGACGAGCCGCATGGTCAGCTGCGGGATCGCCTTGAACCCGTTCGGGCAGACCCCGCTGGCCGGGTCGGCGAAGGCCACGTGCGTACGGTGGTTGGCGCTGTCGGTGTTCCGCCCGTCCCAGCAGCTCTGGAAGGCGAAGGAGCGCACCACCTTGCTGCCCCGCGGACAGATCGGGTACCGCTCGGTGAGCTGCACCTTGTTCTCGAAGCCGGTGCAGCTCCAGTGCGCGTTGGCGTTGGCGAGGCCGTTGGTGGTGGTCTTGGCGTCACCGGTGATGACGCGCAGGAACTGCGGCATCGCGACGACCTTGCCCGCCGGGCTGCCGACGTACTTGATCTCGGCCTGGACCGGGGTCAGGATCCGTCCGACGTTGCCCTCCTTGCCGCCGCCGTCGGCGTTCTGGTCGAAGTCCCGGGTGCCGTCCTGGACGCGGACCACCGGCCAGTAGTACGACGACAGGTCGTCGCGGTTCTGGCAGCTGGTGCCGCCCCGGAGGAACGTCCGGTTGCTCGCGAAGGCGTCGATCCTCTGGTTGCCGACGTAGTCGTGCAGGTGGTGCGCGCCGTTGGTGACACCGGGCGCCACGATCACGTTGTCGGTGTTGTGGTTCTTGTTGGCGTTCACCCCGCAGCGGGTGGTGAACGTGCCGGTCGAGGCGTTGCCGGTCCGGCGGGGTGTGCCCTGGACGTTCGGGGCGACCTTGGTGATGTCCACGAAGTCCGCCGCGACGGGGCCGTTGCCGGCCTGCCCGCCGATGCCGCCCTGCTGCCCGCCGTTGTTCTGCTGCTGTCCGCCGTTCGGTGGTTGCCCCCCGTTCTGCTGCCCGCCGCCCGCGTCGGTCCGGTTGGTGCTCCGCGTCGTGCAGGGGGCGAGCTGTTCCAGCGCGTCGTCGAAGGACCCGCCGGCCCGCTGGATGGTGATCCGGATCCGGTCGATCGTCGCCGCCCGCTTCTCGCCGAGGGGGCCGGTGATCGCGTTCCGCACGAAGCCGGGGTCCTTCGCCTGCGCGTCCCGGGTGGCGGCGAGCCGGGCGTACGCCTCGGTGATCTGCCGGTCCAGACCGGCCAGTTCCCGCGCCACGCCCTGCCGGGCCGGCTCCGGCACGTTCGTCAGCCGCTGGCCGACGTCCGGGCAGGAGACGGTCGCGACCTGGGCCGTGGCGGCCTTGGTCCGGCTGCCTCCCCATGCCTCCTGGTCCGGCTCGTGCGCCGAGGCGTGGAAGTTCGCCCAGAGCAGCCCGCCCCCGCCGAGCGCTAGGGCCGCCGCTGCGGCGAGCGCCTTGGCGGCCGGCGGCTTACGGCGTTGTCGTGTGTTGCGTCCCATGGAACTCCTCTGACGTCCTTGTGGGGCGGCACCGAGGCGCCCGACAGGAGTGAAGCGGCGCCCTTCCATACGGACGCCGCCCCAGAGGTGTTCACCGGTCCCGCGAATTCCCCGCCGAATCAGTGGAGTTGACGGCTCACCGGTCCTGGTCCAGATAGGCGAGCACCGCCAGGACGCGCCGGTTGTCGTCGTCGGAGACCTCCAGGCCCAGCTTGGCGAAGATGTTGGAGGTGTGCTTGGCGATCGCCCGTTCCGTCACCACGAGCTGGGCCGCGATGCCCGCGTTGGAGCGGCCCTGGGCCATCAGCTCCAGCACCTCCCGCTCCCGTGGGGTCAGCCGGGCGAGCGGCCGGTCCTCGGCCGACCGCCGGGACAGCAACTGCTGGATCACCTGCGGGTCCATGGCCGTACCGCCCGCCGCCACCCGTCGTACGGCGTCCACGAACTGCTCCGCGTCGAACACCCGGTCCTTGAGCAGATAGCCGATCGCCCCGTTGCCGTCGGCGAGCAGCTCGCGCGCGTACAGCTGCTCCACGTGCTGGGAGAGCACCAGCACCGGCAGCCCGGGCCGCGCCCGGCGGGCGGCGAGCGCGCACTGCAGGCCCTCGTCGGTGTGCGTGGGCGGCAGCCGTACGTCCACCACGGCCACGTCCGGCGTCAACTCCTCCAGCGCCTCGGCGAGTTCCGGGCCGGTCTCGACGGCAGCGGCGATCTCGAAGCCGTAGGCCGTGAGCATCCGCACCAGCCCGTCGCGCAGCAGGAAGAGGTCTTCGGCTAGGACAACACGCACGGGATCTCCATGGTCACCATGGTGGGACCGCCGGCGGGGCTGCTGACGGCCAGGACGCCGTCGAATGTACCCAGCCGGCGCTCCACCCCCGCGAGCCCCGAGCCGGCCCCCACCGCCGCACCACCCTGCCCGTTGTCGGTGACGGTGAGCCGCAGCCGGCCGTCGGTGTGGTGCACGTCGATCCAGACCCGGTCGGCACCGGAGTGCTTGACGGCGTTGGTCAGCACCTCGTTGACCGCGAAGTAGGCGGCCGACTCCACCGGCGCCTCCGCCCGGCCGGACAGCTCCACGGTCACCTCGGCCGGCAGCGGCAGCCGCAGCGCCAACGCCCGTACCGCGTCGCCGAGTCCGCGCTCGGCGAGCACCGGAGGGTGGATGCCGCGCACCAGGTCGCGCAGCTCCTCCAGGGCCTCGGCGGAGTTCCGGCGGGCCTGCGCGATCAGCTTCTTCGCCGCGGCCGGGTCCCGTTCGACCAGCATCTCGATGGTGCCGAGGTCCATGCCCATGGCGACCAGCCGGGCCTGTGCGCCGTCGTGCAGGTCCCGTTCGATCCGGCGCAGTTCGGCGGCCGAGGTGTCCACCGCGTCCCGCCGGGTCTCGGTCAGCACCCGCACCCGTTCGGTGAGGTCGCCCCGGCCGCCGCCGAGGACGGCCCGGGTGAGCCGGAAGTGCGCGGTGAGCAGCGACGGGGTGAAGCGGTGGGCGACCACCAGCAGCACGGCGGCGAGGACGGCGGCGAGCAGCGCGGTCGCCTGCCCGGTGACCGGCACGAACGCGTACCAGTAGGTGTCGCCCGGCCCGTGTACGTAGGCCCGCCACAGCCCGGCCGCCACCAGGAACCCCTGGACGGGGAAGAACAGCAGCACGGCCGGGAGCAGCGCGGTGACCGTGCCCGCGGTCATGTCGGTCAGCAGCCACAGCAGGTCCCGCCAGGACTGCGGGTCCCGCAGCAGGGTGACCGTGCGCCTCCACGGGCCCGCCCCCGGCGGCACCGGCCGGTACACCACCGGGATGACCACCCCGCCCCACTCGGCGGCCAGCTCCCGCCGGGCCTGCGCGTACCTGCGCACCGCGCCGAACACCGGGGGCACCAGGAACAGGCCGAGGCCGAGCGGGAGGAGTTCGAGGGACATGACGGTGAAGGCGAAGCACAGCACCGTCACCGGCGGCATCGCCAGGGCCAGGACCAGCCCCCGCACGGCGGCCAGCACCGCCTGCCGGGTGCGGGCGCGGAAGTCGTCCCGCTGGACATCGGTGTTCATGCCGCCAGTCTGGCCGGTCCGCCGGGCCCGGTCACGGGGCGGAGCCCCACGTCAGGGGGTGGTGCCAGGTACACCTTCGGCCAGGCCCAGCACCTTCGCCTCCACCTCGGGGTCCAGGCCCGGACGGGCGCGGTCGGGGCGCAGCGGCCCGGTGCCGCCGAGCCCGCTCAGCCAGCGCCAGGTGTCCGCGACCGTCTCCGTCACCGGGCGGCACACCAGCCCGGTCGCCACCGCCCGTGACACGTCCGCGCCGTGCACGGCGCCGTGCGTCTCGCCGCCCGGCGGCACCCACACCGGCAGCTCGGTCCACGGCTCGATCCCGGCGGCCAGGATCGCCTCCGGATCGGTCCAGCGCAGCTCCGCGTCCGCGCCGGTCGCCCGCACACAGGCGTCGAGCAGCTCGCCCATGGTGGTGTGGCCGGGCGGGCTCACCAGGTTGTACGGCCCGGACAGGCCGCGTTCCAGGGCGCCGAGCAGCCAGTCGGCGAGGTCCCGGGCGTCGATGTACTGCAGGGGCAGCTCGCGCGGGCCGGGCGCCAGCACCGGGCCGCCGCGCGCGATGCGGGTCAGCCACCAGGGCAGCCGGCCCACGTTCTCGTACGGGCCGAGGATGAGCCCGGCCCGCACCAGCAGCGAGTCCGCCGTGCCGAAGGCGCCGACGGCGGCCAGTTCCCCGCCGCGCTTGTCGGCCGCGTAGTCCATGGCCCCGGCGTCGGCGGCGCCCTCGACCAGCGGGGCGTCCTCCGCGGCGCCGGGCGGCCAGGGCCAGACGTACACCGACCGGCTGGAGACGTACGCGTACCGTCCGGCCCGGCCGCGCAGCAGCCGGGCCGCCTCGTGCACGGCGCGCGGGGCGGCCGACCAGGTGTCCACCACGGCGTCCCAGCCGGCCCGGTCCGCGGTGAGCGCGGCGAGGCCGTCGGGCGCGGTGCGGTCGCCGTGCAACGACCGCGCTCCGGGCGGGGGGCGGTGCCGTCCCCGGTGGAAGACGGTCACCTCCCAGCCCCGCCCGAGCGCGGCCTCGACGACGGCCCGCCCCACGAACTCCGTACCGCCCAGCACGAGAAGTCTCATGCCGGTGATCCTGCCCGGCCCGGGGCGGTGGGCGCGCGGGGCTCTGCCGAGGGCAGAACGGTCAGCGGGCGGTCGGCGGGGTGTACTTGTAGCCGACCCGGCGCACGGTCTGGATCGACTGGCGGTGCCGGTCGCCCAGCTTGCGGCGCAGCCGGGCGATGTGCACGTCCACGGTGCGGCCGTCGCCGACGTGGCCGTAGCCCCACACCGTGGTGACCAGCTGGTCGCGGGTGTGCACCCGGTGCGGGTGTGCCACCAGGTGGGCCAGCAGCTCGAACTCCAGGTAGGTCAGGTCGAGTTCGCGGCCCTCGACGCTGGCGGTGCGCCGCACCGGGTCGATCCGCACCAGCGGCTCGGTGCCGGTGTCCGGCTCGGTGCGCCCGGCCCGGGCCTCCGGCTGGTCGGGGACGGCGACCGGCAGGAACGGGGGCCGCTGGTCGGCGGGGACCAGCACCAGGTAGCCGACCATCGGCGGCTGGCCCGGCAGGGTGGGCAGGGTGTGCTGCGGCGCGGGCAGCCAGGTGGCGCCCGGCGGCAGGAAGTCCGCAACGTGGACCGCCTCGTCCCGGTCCACGGCGCGCAGCCGGTGCCGGGTGCCGTTCGGGGCGGGGGTGGGCAGGGTGGCGGTGGAGAGGGATCGGGTGGTCGCCATGAGAGGTCAGCTCTTTCGCGCGAGGAGTTCGTCGGACGGTGCGGCGGCCCCGATTCGTGGTCGGGCGCCGCCGGAGGACGTACGTCGTTTCGCGCTGGCCGAAGGCCGGGGGTACGGCTTTAGAGGGCCCGCGCGTTCATCGCGGGGCGACACACACGGTCGAAGTCGTGGTGCTGACGGGAAGGCCAGAACGGCTGGAGGTCGTAGCGACCCGTCGCGGTGATCTGCTGGATGCTGGCCATGGTCCCATTGAAGCAGAGCCGTGCGGCGGGCAGGAGTCTCCTCTCACTGCTTGGACGCTTCTTTGATGTGACACCGGCGTGACAACCCCTCCGGGCCCCGGCTTTCGGCCCTGTTCAGCGGCCTGGAGCGGGCCGGGTCCGGCCGGTGGGACGTCTCACATTCCGGACGGTGCCGACGGGCCCGGCCGTCGTTGCGGGGCTCAACGGCCCCTCTCCAAGGCCGGATACGCGACGGGGGCGCCCGCCGTCACGGCGGGCGCCCCCGGAGGGTGCGGGACGGATCAGACCTGGCCGGCCTTCTCCAGCGCGCTGCAGCAGGTGTCCACCAGCAGGCGGGTCACCACGTACGGGTCGACGTTCGCGTTCGGGCGGCGGTCCTCGATGTAGCCCTTGCCGTCCTTCTCGACCTGCCACGGGATGCGCACCGAGGCACCCCGGTCGGAGACGCCGTAGGAGAACTTGTCCCACGGGGCCGTCTCGTGCAGACCGGTCAGGCGCTCGTCGATGCCGGCGCCGTAGTTCTTCACGTGGTCCAGCGGCTTCGAGCCCTCGCCGAGCGATTCGCAGGCGGTGATGATGGCGTCGTAGCCCTCGCGCATGGCCTTGGTGGAGAAGTTGGTGTGCGCGCCCGCGCCGTTCCAGTCGCCCTTGACCGGCTTGGGGTCCAGGGTCGCGGAGACACCGAAGTCCTCGGCGGTGCGGTACAGCAGCCAGCGGGCCACCCACAGCTGGTCGGAGACCTCCAGCGGGGACAGCGGGCCGACCTGGAACTCCCACTGGCCGGGCATGACCTCGGCGTTGATGCCGGAGATGCCGAGGCCCGCCTTCAGGCAGTTGTCGAGGTGGGCCTCGACGACGTCCCGGCCGAAGATCTCGTCGGCGCCGACACCGCAGTAGTAGCCGCCCTGCGGGGCCGGGAAGCCGTTCTCGGGGAAGCCGAGCGGACGGGAGCCCTCGAAGAAGGTGTACTCCTGCTCGATGCCGAAGATGGGCTCCTGCGCGGCGAACCGCTCGGCCACCTCGGCCAGCGCGGCACGGGTGTTGGTCGGGTGCGGGGTCAGGTCGGTGTCCAGCACCTCGCACAGCACCAGGACGTCGTCGCCGCCGCGGATCGGGTCCGGGCAGGTGAAGACCGGCTTGAGCACGCAGTCCGAGGAGTGGCCCGCGGCCTGGTTGGTGGAGGAGCCGTCGAAGCCCCACAGCGGCAGCGCGTCGAGACCGGCCGGGGCACCCGGGATGACCTTCGTCTTGGAACGGAGCTTGGCCGTCGGCGAGGTGCCGTCGATCCAGATGTACTCAGCCTTGAAGGTCACGGGGGCCACATCCTTCGGGGGTGGGTCGGGCGCGTCCGCCTGGGCGGATGCCGCGGCGCTGCGGCACCGGGGCGCCGCTCGAACTGCGGGCAGCCTGTCAACAGGCGGTTTCCCGGCCATTGCCCGAATGTGAACCCCGTGTTACCTGATGTTTGTGTGCCGAGGGTCACGTAGTGAGAGGGAGCGGTCCCGGTCGCGCGGATTGCGTACGACCGGGGCTCCCGCACGGGACCCCGGCGCGACGGAAGTCGTCAGCGCCCGCTGTGGGCCAGGGCCTCCCGTACGGCCTCCTCGCTGCGGGCCACCAGCGCCGTCCCGTCGTCCGCGGTGATGATCGGCCGCTGGATCAGCTTGGGGTGCCCGGCGAGCGCGGCGATCCAGCGGTCCCGGGAGTCCGCGTCGCGCGGCCACTCCTTGAGCCCGAGTTCCTTGGCCTCCGCTTCCTGGGTACGGGTGATGTCCCACGGTTCCAGGCCCAGCCGGTTCAGTACGGCCCTGATCTCGCCCTCGCCCGGCACGTCCTCCAGGTACCGCCGCACGGTGTACTCGGCCCCCTCGGCGTCGAGCAGGGTGAGCGCGCTACGGCACTTCGAGCAGGCGGGATTGATCCAGATCTCCATGGGCGACACGGTACGCGGTACCGGCTCTGTTCGAATTCATGACGCCCCGGCAGCCTCATCCCCACCACCGGTGACGGAACGCCAATTTCCTGCGTGACCTGGGGATTCACTCGCTTCCGCGACCGACCGATTGTCAGTGGCCGCCGGTAGACTGGAAGCAGTGTTCGAGACCGGGCGCCGGGTCGCCGGCGGCCGGTCTGACCGCGACAGGAGGATGCCTGTGCCCGCTGCCGCCCTCAAGCCGAAGCCGTTGCCGACCCAGTCCACCGCCAAGCACCCCGTGCTGTTCGACTCGCCCTACGAGCCCGAGGTGAAGCGACCGCTGCCGGCCGGACGGCCGCGCCAGTGGTACGTCACGCACAACCGGCGCCTGAAGGCCATGCGCCTCGCCATAGCCCTGCTCGACTCCGGTGTCTATCTGCCGGACCAGGCCCGGAACGAGACGATCCGCGGCACGGCCGAGCGGATCGGCATGCGGCCGCCCTCCGACACCACGTGTCACATGGTGCGGGCGCTGATGCGTTACTCGCGGTGAACCGTGTGCCGGGTGCCCTCACGCCGCCGTGAGGGCACCCGGCACCATCAGCGAAGGGGCGCCTCCGCGTGCCCGTCCAGGCCCGCCAGCAGCCGCGTCACGAACTCCCGCCGGTCCGCGTCGTGATCGCGGAACCACAGACCGAGGATGTGCTCGGCGTCCGGGAGGTCGAAGCGGGAGAACCGGGAGCGCTCCGACAGCGCCTCCTGTATGGCCTCGGTGACCGCCGCCGGGATGATCGTGTCGTGGCCCGGCACCGCCAGCACCGCCCGGCCCGCGTACGAGCGGAACACCTCAAGGGCGGGGGAGTCCCGCCAGCTGTCCGGCCTGCGGATCAGCTCCGAGAAGCGGCTGTCGCCGTTGCCGAACGGCACGTCCCAGGCATCCTGGCCGTAGACGGCGGGCGCGCACAGCCCCACGGCCGCGACCCGGCGCCCGTAGTGCCGCACGAGATCCGCGACCGTCTGCCCGCTCATGCTGAACCCGACGACGATCAGCGGATCGTCCGCCGGGGCGTGCGCGTCGAGCACCGCCACCGCCTGCTCGTACCGACGGCGCAGGCTCAACTCCGCGAGTTCACCCGTGCTTTCACCGTGCCCGGAGAAGTCGAAGGCGAGGGCGCGGCAGCCCCGGGCGGCGAAGTCGGCGAGGAACGGCAGCAGTCGCTCCTTGCTGCCGTTGCCCGCGCCGTGCAGCAGCAGTGCCGTGGCCCGGCCGGACGGTCCGGCGCCCGCCCCGCTGAGCCGTTCACCGTCGTACGCGTGCGTGAAGGTGGAGAGTCGGTCCATGCGGGCCATTCACTCACGGCGCCCCGCCGCGCCCGCGCGAACCCCTCGCGAACCGCCTCGGGCCGCGCGGAAAACGGGATGCGCCGCTGATCGCGCCCTCCCTACGCTGCACGTACGGAGACGAAACAGACACGCTCCGCTTCCCTCCCGCTCACCCCACGGAGGTCCGTCATGCGTGGCATTCTCGCGACCGGGACCGTGGTCCTGGTGATCCTCGGAATCGGAAACCATCTCTGGTGGCTCGCCGCGGTGGCGCTGCTGTATCTGTACGCGACACACGGCCGCGGCTCCCCCGGCACGACCCCGCCCGGCGCCGCCCCCGGCACGCCTCCGGACAACTACCGGGCGTACCGCGAGCGCCGGGACCGCCAGGCCCGATGGGAGCGCCGCTACCGCCGCGAACGCCCCTTCGAGGCCCGCAGGCAGGAGCGGGAGCAGACGCGGTGAACGAGCGGGGCCGCCCCTGGCCGTCACAGGCCGGGGGCGCCCCACACCGGGAACCAGCGGCCCGGATCCGGCTCGACCGGCAGATCACCGTCGAGGACGGCTTTCAGCCGCAGCTCCAGCGCGTTGTCCCGCCGCTCGTCGGCACCGGGCAGCGGGGCGAACGGATAGAAGGTGCCGCGCTTGTAGAGGTACACGAGCGCCGCCCGCCGCTCGGCGCCGTCCGTGAAGGACACGAGCGAGCACAGCAGCAGCGGGCCGAAGCCGGCCGACTCCAGCGAGCTGTTCACCGCGTGCAGATCGGCCACGAGCTGCGGCAGCTGTCCGGGGGAGCGCCGGGAGACCAGCCAGGAGTAGCCGTAGCCGTCCCGGTACGGTTCCACCGGCGGGCCGGTGCGGTCGCGGTCGGCGTCCAGCAGCGCCCGCACCTCCCGGTGGATCCGCTCGAAGGCCGCCCCCTCCACCGTGGCGAAGCACACCGCCCCGCTCCCGGCCGGTGTGAAGCCGGTCGCCGCCTCCAGCGTCACCGCGGCCGACGGCAGCGCGAACAGCCGGTCGAGATCGGGCGCGACCGGCCGGGTACGCCCCAGCAGAACGTCCAGCAACCGCATGCTCGCCTCACCTCCGCCCGCGCGTGCCCCGGCCGGCCTCGCCTGTCCGGTCCGCGGCCCTCGCCCGCTCGGCGGCACACGTCCGCCGGCCGTTCCCGTGCGCGCCCGTCCGGTCCGCCCGCACCGGCGCCCACCCGCGTCGGCGCCCGGCCCACCCGTACCTGCGCCCGGCCTCGCCCGATCGGACCCCACCGGCCCCGCGGCCGGCTCCGCCGGCCCGGCCGACCCGCTCGCGAGACCGGCTCACCCTCACCGGTCAGCCCGCCTTCCCCGGGCCGGCGGCCTCGCCCAGCTCCAGCGAGATCCGGCCCAGCTGCTCCAGCCGCTGTCCCAGGGGCGGGTGGGTGGAGAAGAAGCGCTCGATGCCGGGCTCCCGGCCGGTCGCCGGGGTGAAGTAGAACGCGTTGAACGCCTGGGCCGTGCGCAGATCCTTCGTCGGGATGCGCGCGATCTCCCCCGAGACCTTGGTGAGCGCCGCCGCCAGCGCCGAGGGCCGCCCCGTCAGCAGCGCCGCCGCGCGGTCGGCCGCCAGCTCCCGGTACCGGGACAGCGCCCGGATCAGCAGGAAGCTGAGCGCGTACACGGCCGCCGAGACGCCCAGGACGGCGGCGAAGACGATGGCCGTGTTCTGGTCCCGGCGGCCCCCGCCGAAGATCTGCGAGTAGAAGGCGAACCGTACGACCAGACCCGCGACCACCCCGAGGAAGGACGCCACCGTGATCACGGCGACGTCCTTGTGCGCGACGTGTGACAGCTCGTGCGCGAGCACGCCCTCCAGCTCGGCGGGCTCCAGCCGGCGCAGCAGCCCCGTGGTCACACACACCACGGCGTGGTCGGGACTTCGCCCGGTCGCGAACGCGTTCGGCATGTCCATCGCGGACACGGCGACCACGGGCCTGGGCAGGTCCGCGAGCGCGCACAGCCGGTCGACCACGGCGTGCAGCTCGGGATACTCCTCCCGCGCCACGGGCCGGCCGCGCATCGCGAACACGGCGATCCGGTCGGAGAACCAGAACTGGGCCACGAACAGCGCCCCGACCAGGACGGCGACCAGCACCCAGGACCTCAGCAGCACGATCAGCGCCGCGACGAAGCCGACGTACAGCAGCCCGAGCAGGAACAGCGTCAGGCCCATCCGCACGGTCAGCCGCCGATCGCTGTGGAACCGGCTCCGCATCTCGCATCACCCCGCAGCCAGGCACTCGCCCCGCTGTCCAGTGTGCACCCGCCGGTGCCGGTGGACCGGGGGAGATCAGTAGGGGGACCGCAGCTGCGCGTACCCCAGCAGCACGATCACCGCGGCCACGCAGCCGAGCACCACGGCCGTCGACACCCAGGAGGACCGGCGCGGGCCCACCGGGTCCGGGTCGGCACGGAAGGGCGCCGGCTCCGGCGGGTTCTCCTTCCACCGCGCGGCGAGCATCCGGGCCCGCGCGGAGGGCTCCTTGTGCTCGGCCGAGTTCACCCACGCGTGATCGAACTCCCGCTCCCAGTCGTCCTGTTCCGCCATCCCCGTGCAACCTTCCTCGTCCGGCACCGCGGAGTCATGATCCTCCGACAATAGGAAGTCTGAGACCCGGGAAAGGTTGCACAGCGCCCTGGAAAGACCGAGGCCCCGCCGCTCACGGGGAGCGGCGGGGCCTCGGGTGTGGTGCGGGGTCCGTCACACGTCGAAGTACAGCTCGAACTCGTGCGGGTGCGGACGCAGCTGCAGCGGCGCGATCTCGTTCGTGCGCTTGAAGTCGATCCACGTCTCGATCAGGTCGGACGTGAACACGTCGCCCTGGAGGAGGAACTCGTGGTCGGCCTCCAGCGCGTCGAGGACGGCGTTCAGCGAGGTCGGGACCTGGGCGACGTTCGCGTGCTCCTCGGGAGCCAGCTCGTACAGGTCCTTGTCGATCGGCTCGGCCGGCTCGATCTTGTTCTTGATGCCGTCCAGGCCCGCGAGGAGGAGGGCCGAGAAGGCCAGGTACGGGTTGCCGGAGGAGTCGGGCGCGCGGAACTCGACGCGCTTGGCCTTCGGGTTGGAGCCCGTGATCGGGATACGCATCGCGGCCGAGCGGTTGCGCTGCGAGTACACCAGGTTGATCGGCGCCTCGAAGCCCGGCACCAGACGGTGGTAGGAGTTCACCGTCGGGTTGGTGAAGGCCAGCAGCGACGGGGCGTGCTTGAGGATGCCGCCGATGTAGTAGCGGGCCATGTCCGACAGGCCCGCGTACCCGGCCTCGTCGTAGAACAGCGGGTCGCCGTTGCTCCACAGCGACTGGTGCACGTGCATGCCCGAGCCGTTGTCACCGAAGATCGGCTTCGGCATGAAGGTCGCGGTCTTGCCGTTGCGCCAGGCCACGTTCTTCACGATGTACTTGAAGAGCTGGAGGTCGTCGGCGGCGGCCAGCAGCGTGTTGAACTTGTAGTTGATCTCCGCCTGGCCGGCGGTGCCCACCTCGTGGTGCTGGCGCTCGACCTTCAGGCCCTGCTTCTCCAGCTCCAGGGAGATCTCGGCGCGCAGGTCGGCGAAGTGGTCGACCGGCGGGACCGGGAAGTAGCCGCCCTTGTAGCGGACCTTGTAGCCGCGGTTGTTCTCCAGGGCGCCGGTGTTCCAGGCACCCGCCTCGGAGTCGATGTGGTAGAAGGACTCGTTCGCCGAGGTGGCGAAACGCACGCTGTCGAAGACGTAGAACTCGGCCTCGGGACCGAAGTACGCGGTGTCGGCGATGCCCGTCGACGCCAGGTACGCCTCCGCCTTCTTCGCCACGTTGCGCGGGTCACGGGAGTACTGCTCGCCCGTGATCGGGTCGTGGATGAAGAAGTTGATGTTGAGGGTCTTGTCCCGGCGGAACGGGTCGACACGGGCCGTGGACAGGTCGGCACGCAGAGCCATGTCGGACTCGTGGATGGCCTGGAAACCGCGGATCGACGATCCGTCGAAGGCCAGCTCCTCGTCCGGGTCGAACGCCTCAACGGGCACCGTGAAGTGCTGCATGACGCCCGGCAGGTCGCAGAAGCGGACGTCGACGAACTTGACGTCCTCGTCCGCGATGAACTTCTTGGCCTCGTCGGCGTTCTGGAACATCCAGCTCCTCCTACTCCCGACCGTCCTCGCCGGGGTGGTAGATCGTTCGTGCGGCCAGTGCGGTGGCACACGGTGGTCTCGACCCTAGGGACGGGTGATTTCTCGGGCGTGACCCGTTTGTTTCGCAGACGTTAACCGGCCACGTGTCCACCGTAGCCCCCGTGCACCCCTGCGCGTAGTGTCCGAAACCGGGCACAGTACCGTGGACGCGTGGACAACAGGCAGGCAATCGGATCGTGGCTCTCCGGCCCGCGCGCGGCCATGGAAGAGGCGGGTGCCGACTTCGGTTACCGGGGCGAGCAGCTCGGGCTCCCGGAGGACGGGCCGAACTCGATCGCACGGCCCGGACGGCGGCTCGGCGCGCTCGCCGTGGACTGGGCGCTGTGCGTCCTGATCGCATACGGCCTGATCACGCACGGCAACGGGGCGCTCACCAGCAACTGGGCGCTGGGCGTGTTCTTCGTGCTGAGCGCGCTCACCGTCGGCACGGTCGGCTGCACCCCCGGCAAGCGGCTCTTCGGCATCCGGGTGGTGGCCCTGAGCACCGGCACGGTCAGCCCGGGCCGCGCCCTGCTGCGCACCGTCCTGCTGTGCCTCGCGATCCCCGCGCTGATCTGGGACCGCGACGGCCGCGGCCTGCACGACCGCCTCGCCAAGACCGTCGAGGTCCGCATCTGACGGCGCCCCGGCGGCCGCGCCGGGAGGATCACCCGTACGACTGCCTCGCCAGGACCGTCGAGGCGCCGCGCCGTAAGGGTCACCCGTACGACCGCTTCGCCAAGACCGTCGAGGTCCGCATCTGACGGCGCCCCCGGCGGCCGCGCCGTAAGGGTCACCCGTACGACCGCTTCGCCAAGATCGTCGAGGTCCGGATCCGGCAGCGCTCCGGCCGCTGCGCCGTATGGGTCACCCGCACCACCGGTACGGGTGACCTCCGGCGTGCCGTCCCGTCGGCCTACCCCCGGCGCAGCACCGCCCCCACCACCCGCCGCAGCTCGGCCTCCGGATCCGCCACCGCGCCGGGCGCGCGCCAGGCCACGAAGCCGTCGGGGCGGACCAGCACCGCGCCGTCGGCCGTCGTGCCGTGCAGGGCCGCCCAGTCGGTGCCGCCGCCGGGGCCCTCGCCGTCGTAGGACAGATCGGCGTCCGGGCCGGCGCCGATGCGATACGTCTCCAGCCGCACCCCCTCCGTGTCCGCGACGCGCCGCGCGGCGGTCCCCCAGGCCGCGCCCGCCGCCGAGCCGGCGTCGCTGAGGAGGACCAGCGAGCGCTCGTAGAGGTCGATCGTGGAGAGCCGTTCGCCCGCCCGGCGCAGCCACAGGTGCGGGGCCCGGCTGCCGGGGTCCGCGGTCAGCCGTACCCCGTCGGGTACGACCGGCTGGGCCGGGTCGGCGTCCAGGACGGCGCCCTCCAGATAGCGGTAGGCGAGGACCACCGGGAGGATGCCGCTGCGCGGGCCGCCGCCGACGCCCGGGGTCGGGGCGAAGCCGGGGTGGCTGTGCTCCACGGAGCGCGCCGAGGCGCGGGCGCTGGTGGCCAGGGCGACCGGCCGGCGCTCGGTGTCGTAGGTCTCCAGCAGCTCGGGCCCGGCCCAGCCGTCGAGCACGGCGGCCAGCTTCCAGGCCAGGTTGTGCGCGTCCTGGATGCCGGTGTTGGAGCCGAACGCGCCGGTCGGTGACATCTCGTGGGCCGAGTCCCCGGCGAGCAGCACCCGGCCGGCCGTGTACCGCTCGGCGACCCGTTCCGCCGCGCGCCAGGACGCCTTCCCGGTGATCTCGATGTCGAGGTCCGGCACCCCGGTGGCCAGCCGGATGTGCCGCTGGAGGCGTTCCTCGGTGAACTCCTCCAGCCGCTCGCCGTGCTCGGGGTGCCAGGGCGCGTGGAAGACCCAGTGCTCCTTGTTGTCGACGGGCAGCAGCGCGCCGTCGGCCTCCGGGTTGGTGAGGTAGCAGCAGATGAAGTGCCGGTCGCGGACGGTCTCGGCGAGCAGCTTGGACCGGAAGGTGACGCTGACGTTGGCGAACAGGTCGCCGGGGCCGCTCTGCCCGATGCCGAGCCGGCGCCGCACGGGGCTGCGCGGGCCGTCACAGGCCGCCAGGTAGTCGGCGCGGACCGTGTACAGCTCGTCGCTGTCACGGTCCCGGACGTACGCCGTCACTCCTTCGGGGTCCTGGGAGAAGGACTCCAGCTCGTGGTAGTAGCGCAGGTCGCCGCCGAGCGCCCGGGCCCCCTTCAGCAGCACCGGCTCCAGATCGTTCTGGCTGCACAGGCACCACGTGGTGGGGCTGAACTTCGCGAGTCCGCCGCCCGGGTCGATGTGCCGGAACAGCCACTCCCCGGCGTCACCCACCAGGGTGGGCGTCTGCAGGATGCCGTGGTTGTCCGCGAGCAGCGAGGCCGCCGCCTTGATGTCCGGCTCGATGCCGGCCACCCGGAACAGCTCCATCGTGCGCAGGTTGTTGCCGCGGCCACGCGGGTGGATCGAGGTCCCGGAGTGCCGCTCGACGAGCATGTGCGGTACGCCGAGACGGCCCAGGAACAGGGAGAGGGACAGGCCCACCAGGGAGCCGCCCACGACGAGGACGGGCACCCGGTGATCGGCTTTCTGCTGCATCAGGGCTCCAGAGGCGAAGGTTCGGGATGCGGGGCGCATCGGTGTTTGTGTGCCCTGTGGGACGGCTTTCGCGTGCTCAATCACCCGCGTGGTTCACGCGAGTCGCGCGACCCGGCACAAGCGGCACAGGATCAAGAAGCGCTGACGTCGCGTCATTCGGCGGCCGGCGTTGCCTCTGCCCCCGTGAAGGAGATGTGCGCAGCATGACCACCTTGTCGGAAAAGCCCTCGGCCCCCTCGACGCGCCAGGTGTCGAAGCGGGTCTCCCAGTCGGTGTTCGACGGCTCCCGCCTGCGGGTCGTCCTCCTCGTGGACGTCCACGACGGCGCCCAGCAGCAGTTCCTGGAGGCCTACGAACAGCTGTGCAACCAGGTGGCACAGGTCCCCGGCCACGTCAGCGACCAGCTGTGCCAGTCCATCGAGAACCCCTCCCAATGGCTCATCACCAGCGAGTGGGAGAGCGCCCCGCCGTTCCTCACCTGGGTGAACAGCGAGGAGCACGTGCGGATGGTGGAGCCCCTGCACAGCTGCGTGCGGGACACCCGGTCGCTGCGCTTCCACGTCGTCCGCGAGACCGGGGGAGAGGCCGCCGTCTCCGCCGAGCGCCGCCGGCTCCAGGCGTCCCCCCGGATCGGTGACGGGGTGATCCGGCACGCGCTCACCTTCACGGTGCGGCCCGGCAGCGAGGCGGAGGTGAAGCGGATCCTGGCGGACTACGCCTCGCCCCGGGCCCGGGTCGACGAGACCACCCGGCTGTGCCGGACCTCCCTGTTCATGCACGGCAACCGGGTGGTGCGGGCCATCGAGGTGCGCGGCGACCTGCTCGCGGCGCTGCGCCACGTCGCCCGGCAGCCCGAGGTGCGGGCCGTGGAGGAGGCCATCAACCCCTATCTGGAGCAGGAGCGGGACCTGAACGACCAGGAGTCCGCGCGGGTGTTCTTCACCCGGGCGGCGCTGCCCGCCGTGCACCACGTCACCGCGGACGAGCTGACCGAGGGCGAGCGGCTGGCCCGGTACTACCCGGCCCGGCCGGGCGCCGGGATGCGGCTGGCGGAGCTGCTCGCCCAGCGGGACGAGGCGGCGGCGGACGACCCGGACAGCCCCGTGCTGCGCAGCACGATCTTCCAGCGCGACGACGTCGTCGTCCGGCTGCTCGACGTACGCCCCGGCCTCGGCGCCCCGCCGGAGCCCGGGCACCCGGCCGGGCTGGAGGCACTGCTGGACGGCGAGCCCGTCGGCATGGACCTCGTCACCGACCGCCGTTCGCCCGACGCCTGACCCCGCGGGCCGGCCCAACCAACGGAGGAACACCGTGATCAAACCCCTTCCGAAGATCGTGGACCTGAGCGAGATCGAGCCCAACACCCGGCGCGGCGGTGATCTGCGCGCCATGCTCACCCCCACGACGGTGGGTGCCACCAGCGGTTTCATGGGCGTGGCCATCGTCCAGCCCGGCGACCGCATCGGTGAGCACTACCACCCCTACTCCGAGGAGTTCGTCTACGTCCTGTGCGGGCAGCTGGAGGTGGACCTGGACGGCGAGCCGCACCCGCTGCGGCCCGAGCAGGGGCTGATGATCCCCATCAACATGCGCCACCGGTTCCGCAACGTCGGCAAGGTGGAGGCGCGGCTCGTCTTCCACCTGGGCCCGCTCGCCCCGAAGCCGTCCCTCGGCCACGTCGACACCGAGGAGACGGCGCAGCCCCTGGCCGCAGTCGCCGAGCCCGCCGGCCGGGAACAGGTCCGCTCATGACCCGGCGCGTGGCGGTCACCGGCATAGGCGTCGTCGCTCCGGGCGGGATCGGCGTACCGGCGTTCTGGGACCTGCTGGCCGAAGGCCGTACCGCGACGCGGGGCATCACGTTCTTCGACCCGGCCGGGCTCAGGTCCCGGATCGCCGCCGAGTGCGACTTCGACCCCGCCGCGCACGGCCTGGACGCGGAACAGATCCAGCGGGCGGACCGGTACATACAGTTCGCCCTGGTCGCCGGGGAGGAGGCGGTCCGGGACTCCGGTCTCGACCTGGCCCGGGAGGACCCCTGGCGGGTCGGTGTCTCCCTGGGCACCGCCGTCGGCGGCACCACCCGTCTGGAGCACGACTACGTCCTGGTCAGCCACCGCGGGCAGCGCTGGGACGTCGACCACACCGAGGCGGAGCCGCAGCTGCACCGGGCGTTCTCGCCGAGCACCGTGGCCTCCGCGGTGGCGGAACGTTTCGGCGCACAGGGTCCGGTGCAGACCGTCTCCACCGGCTGCACCTCCGGACTCGACGCCGTCGGATACGCCTTCCACACCGTCCAGGAGGGGCGGGCCGACATATGCGTCGCCGGGGCCTCGGACTCCCCGATATCCCCGATCACCATGGCCTGCTTCGACGCGATCAAGGCCACGTCCCCGAACAACGACGACCCCGCGCACGCGTCCCGGCCCTTCGACAACAACCGTGACGGCTTCGTCATGGGCGAGGGCGGCGCGGTGCTCGTCCTGGAGGAGCTGGAGCACGCCCGGGCCCGCGGTGCCCATGTGTACTGCGAGTTCGGCGGCTACGCCACCTTCGGCAACGCCTACCACATGACCGGCCTGACCAAGGAGGGCCTGGAGATGGCGCGGGCCATCGAAACCGCCCTCGGCCAGGCACGGCTCGACCCCACGGCGATCGACTACGTCAACGCGCACGGCTCCGGCACCCGGCAGAACGACCGCCACGAGACGGCGGCCGTGAAGCGGGCGCTCGGCCACCACGCCTACGACACCCCGATGAGCTCCATCAAGTCCATGGTGGGGCACTCCCTCGGGGCGATCGGCGCCATCGAACTGGTCGCCTGTGTGCTGGCCCTCGCCAAGCAGGTCGTACCGCCGACCGCGAACTACGAGATCCCCGACCCGGAGTGCGACCTGGACTACGTCCCGCGCGTCGCCCGCGAACGCAAGCTGACCAGCGTGCTGTCCGTGGGCAGCGGGTTCGGGGGTTTCCAGTCCGCGGTGATCCTGACCCGGCCGAGGGAGTGAGGACACACGATGAGCGAACCGAAGGACCGGCAGGCGGCCATCACCGGCATCGGGGTGGTCGCACCCAACGGCACCAGCACCGACACCTTCTGGAAGGCGACCCAGGAGGGCCTCAGCGTCCTCGACCGGGTCACCCGCGAGGGCTGCGAGCACCTTCCCCTGAAGGTGGCCGGTGAGGTCCGCGCCTTCGACCCGGCGGCCACCATCGAGGAGCGCTTCCTCGTCCAGACCGACCGGTTCACGCACTACGCCATGGCCGCAGCCGACTTCGCGCTGGACGACGCCCGGCTCACGCCGTCCGGCATCCCGGACGCGCCGTACTCCATCGGCGTGGTCACCGCCGCCGGATCCGGCGGCGGCGAGTTCGGCCAGCGCGAACTGCAGCGACTGTGGGGCAAGGGCAGCCGGTTCGTCGGGCCGTACCAGTCCATCGCCTGGTTCTACGCCGCCAGCACCGGCCAGGTCTCCATCCGCCGCGGCTTCAAGGGGCCCTGCTCGGTCGTCGCCTCCGACGAGGCCGGCGGACTGGACGCCCTCGCCCACGCGGCCCGGGCGGTGCGCCGCGGCACCGACGTGATCGTGGCCGGCTCCACCGAGGCGCCGCTCGCGCCGTACTCGATGGTCTGCCAGCTGGGCTACGCGGAACTGAGCCGGGAGACCGACCCCACCCGGGCCTACCGCCCCTTCACCGAGGGGGCGTGCGGATTCGTGCCGGCCGAGGGCGGCGCCATGCTCGTCATCGAGGCGGCGGGCACCGCCGAGGAGCGCGGCGCCGCCATCCGGGCCGTCGTCGCGGGCCACGGGGCCACCTTCACCGGCGCCTCCCGCTGGGCGGAGTCCCGCGACGGCCTCGCGCACGCCGTCCGGCAGGCCCTGGCGGAGGCCGGGTGCGCCCCCGAGGAGATCGACGTCGTCTTCGCCGACGCCCTCGGGGTGCCGGAGGCCGACCGGGCCGAGGCGCTGGCGCTCGCCGACGCCCTCGGTCCGCACGCCGCCCGGGTCCCGGTCACCGCGCCGAAGACCGGGATCGGCCGCGGTTACTGCGCGGCCCCCGTGCTGGACACCGCGGCGGCCGTGCTGGCGATGGAGCACGGCCTCATCCCGCCGACGCCGAACGTCTTCGACGTCTGCCACGACCTCGACCTCGTGACCGGCCACGCCCGCGTCGCCGAACCGCGCACGGCCCTGGTGCTCAGCCGCGGACTCATGGGGTCGAACTCGGCGCTGGTGCTGCGAGCCGGCACCAGGCAGTGAGCACAGCAAAGGAGGAAAGCACATGCCGCAGATCACCGTGGAAGAACTGGCCGCGCTGATGAAGAAGGCCGCCGGGGTCACCGTCAGCCCGGAGCAGCTGATGGAGAAGCCGGACACCGGCTTCGACGTCCTCGGCGTCGACTCGCTCGGCCTGCTCGGCATCGTCGGCGAGCTGGAGAACACCCACGGCACCCCGATGCCGGTGGACGCCGAACGCTGCAAGACACCGCAGCAGTTCCTCAACCTCGTCAACACGACCCTGATGGCAGGAGCCTGACATGGCAGGACACACCCAGAACGAGATCACCATCGCCGCCCCGCTGGACCTGGTCTGGGACATGACCAACGACCTGGAGCGCTGGCCGCAGCTGTTCAGCGAGTACGCGTCGGTGGAGGTCCTCAAGCGGGAGGGCGCCAAGACCACGTTCCGGCTCACCATGCACCCGGACGAGAACGGCACCGTCTGGAGCTGGGTCTCCGAGCGCGAGCCGGACCGCGACTCCCTCACCGTCACGGCCCGCCGGGTGGAGACCGGCCCCTTCGCCCACATGGACATCCACTGGAGCTACGAGGAGGTCCCGGCCGGCACCCGGATGGTGTGGACCCAGGACTTCGCGATGAAGCCGGACGCGCCGGTCGACGACGACTGGATGACCGACAACATCAACAAGAACTCCAAGGTCCAGCTCGCCCTGATCCGGGACAAGATCGAGAAGGCGGCGGCCGGCCGGCGGCCCGCCCCGGCCCTGGCCGACTGAGCCGGAGAGCAGGAGACGACCGTGCACCAGGCCCTGATCGTCGCCCGCATGGCCCCGGGCTCCGCCCCGGACATCGCCAAGGTGTTCGCGGAGTCCGACCGCGGAGAGCTGCCGCACCTCGTCGGGGTGGTCCGGCGCAGCCTCTTCCAGTTCGGCGATGTGTACATGCACCTCATCGAGTCCGAACGCGAGCCCGGACCGGCCATCGCCAAGGTCACCTCGCACCCCGAGTTCAAGGAGGTCAGCGAACGGCTGTCGGCGTACGTCAGCGCGTACGACCCCGAGACCTGGCGGTCCCCGAAGGACGCCATGGCCCAGCGCTTCTACGTCTGGGAGCGCGACGCCGGAGTCTGAGATCCCCGTCCGGAGCACCGGTGCCGGGCCCGCGTACGACGCGGACCCGGCACCGGTGTTCCGTGGGGGAGCGGTCTCAGCCGCGGACCGTGCAGTCGAACGCGTGCAGGAACGGGTTGACCGGGCGGATGTCGCCGACCTCCAGGCCCGCCGCCCGCAGCCGGCCGGTCATGCTGGCGGTGGTGTGCTTGGCGCCGCCCACGTTGAGCAGCAGCAGCAGGTCCATGGCGGTGCTGAACCGCATGGACGGAGTGTCGTCCACCAGGTTCTCGATGACGACGACCCGGGTGCCGGGGCCGCCCGCCTCGACCACGTTGCGCAGCAGCCGGGCGGTGGACTCGTCGTCCCACTCCAGGATGTTCTTGATGATGTAGACGTCGGCCTTGACCGGGACGGCCTCGCGGATGTCACCCGGCACGATCCGCGTCCGGCCGGCCAGGTCGCCGCCCTCGCGCAACCGGGGCAGCGCGTTGTCCACCACCCGCGGCAGGTCCAGCAGATAGCCCAGCATCGCCGGGTACTTGTCGAGCAGGCTGGCCACCACGTGCCCCTGCCCGCCGCCGAGGTCGGCGACCGAGTCGCTGCCGGACAGGTCGAGCAGCGCGGCGACCTCCCGGGCCGACTGCTCGCTGGAGCGGGTCATCGCCCGGTTGAAGACGTCGGCGGACTCCGGGGCGTCCTCGTTGAGGTACTCGAAGAACTCCTTGCCGTACAGGTCCTGTACGACGTTGTGGCCGGTACGCACCGCCCGGTCCAGCCGGGGCCAGGCGTCCCAGGTCCACGGCTCGGTGCACCACAGGGCGATGGCGCGCAGGCTGCTCGGGTCGTCCTCGCGCAGCAGCCGGGACATCTCGGTGTGGGCGAACGTGCCGTCGGGCCGCTCTGCGAAGACGCCGTAGCAGGACAGGGCGCGCAGCAGCCGGCGCAGCGGCCCGGGCTCGGTGTGCACGGCCGCCGCCAGGCTCTGGACGGTCATGGGGGCGTCACCGAGGGCGTCGGCGACACCGAGCCGGGCGGCGGCGCGGACGGCGGCGGCGCAGGCCGCCCCGAACACGAGTTCGCGCAGCCGCATCGACGGCGGCGGGGTGGGGGGTGCCCCGGGCTCCGGCGCGGTGGAGAGCGCGGGGGATGGTGCGGTCATGTGCCGCCTTCCTTCCTTGCGTGGGTCGGGTACGGCCGGCCGGTCAGCACAGGCCCGCGGGCCTGGAGGCGCGGCAGGAGTTGCGGGTGAAGGCGTTGCCGCTCTTCGCCGCCTCCTGGTTGACCAGGTCCGCCGGGGAGTTGGCCGACAGGTGGTTGCCGGTGATCCGGTTCCGCTCGCTGGTGGCGCCGACGAAGCTCTTGAACAGGACGATGCCGCCCGACAGCGGGGACTTGCCCGAGTGGCCGGTGACGGTGTTCCGGCTGATCAGGGCCTGCTCGGTGCCGGTCAGGACGATGCCGGAGCCCTGGAGGTAGGGCAGCCGGGCGGTCTTCGGGCAGTACTTGTTGTTCCGCTCGACCAGGTTGGCGCGTACGGTCAGCGCGCCCGCCCGGGGCTTGTTCTCGTCGCCCACGAGGAACACGCCGGCGCAGTTGCCGGTGACGTGGTTGCGCCGGACGGTGAGGTTGCGCAGCCGGCGGACGGTCAGGCCGATCCGGTTGCCCTCCAGCAGGGTGCGGTCGACCACGGTGCCCTTGCTGTCCTGGGCGCCCTGCTCGGCCTTGACGCTGTTGGCGAGGAACAGGCCGGCGTCGCCGTTGCGCCGGGCGGTGTCCCGGCGGAAGACGCCCCGGGTGGAGTGCTCCTGGGCGATGCCCCACTGGCCGTTGTCGTCGGCGGTCACCCCGGTCACGGTCAGATGGTCGGTGCCCATGGACCACAGGCCGACCTTGGCGAAGCCGGTCACCTTCAGATCGGCGACGGTGACGTCCCGCAGGGGCTTGTGCTTCCCGCCGACCACGCAGATGCCGTTGCCGGAGCCGAGACAGGTGGGGGTGGCCCCCTTGGCGGGCGGTACGGCCTTGGCGCCGGCGGGCGGCCGGATGACGGTGCCCGGGCCCGCGCCCCGCAGGGTCACCGCGGCCGTCCTGAGCGTGACGCTCTCGTGGTAGGTGCCGGCCAGCACCCGCACGGTGTCGCCGGGCCGGGCGGCGTTCACCGCCTTCTGGATGGATTCACCGGGGTGCACCACGAGGGTCCGGTGGGCCGCCGACGCCGGGGCGGCGCCGGCGAACGCACCGACGAGGGCCGTGGCGCATGCGAGGTACGTAATATGGCGTTTTGTCACATTCCGAAGGCTAAAAGCGGATGAGCCGATAACCCGCAGGATGCTCCGTTCGGTGGCGTGTCAACGAAGCCCCGCACCCTGAAGGGGGTACGGGGCTTCGTCGATGGCGTACGGGGGCGGGTCAGCGCCCTCGGGGGCCGCCCTTCGGGAGGCGCATCCCCTTCGGCATGGGGCCTTTTGGCAACGGCATGTTGCTCATCAGGTCGCCGAGCGCGCGCAGCCGGTCGTTGGTGGCGGTCACCTGGGGGCCGGTCAGCACCCGCGGGAACTTCAGCAGGGTCGTGCGCAGCTTCTTCAGCTCCACCTGGCCCTCGCCGTTGCCCACGATCACATCGTGCACCGGCACGTCCGCGACGATCCGGTTCATCTTCTTCTTCTCGGCCGCCAGCAGGGTCTTCACCCGGTTCGGGTTGCCCTCGGCCACCAGCACGATGCCGGCCTTGCCGACGGCCCGGTGCACCACGTCCTGGCTGCGGTTCATCGCCACCGCCGGAGTCGTCGTCCAGCCCCGGCCGATGTTGTCCAGCACGGCCGCGGCGGCGCCCGGCTGGCCCTCCATCTGACCGAAGGCGGCCCGCTCGGCCCGGCGGCCGAACACCACGGCCGTCGCCAGCAGGGCGACCAGCAGACCGAAGATGCCCAGGTAGACCGGGTGTCCGATCAGGAAGCCGATCGCGAGGAAGACACCGAGCGTGCCGATCCCGACGGCCGCGAGTACAAGGCCGATCGTCTTGTCGGCCTTGCGGGTCATCTGGTACGTGAGGGCGATCTGCTTCAGTCGCCCGGCATTCGCGGCGTCCGCCGCGGTTTCCTTCCTCGCCATGCCACGAAGTCTACGTGCCCCCGGGAGCGCCTACGACGGCAGTGTCCGGCGGGGCAGGTCCGGGGGCGGGGCGGGCGGGGTCAGGAGCGGCCGGCGGCGGCCCGCTCCAGGAACCGCTGGGCCTCGACCCGGTCCTTGGCCCGGCGGCGGTCCTCCAGGACGGAGGTCCAGGCGTTGCGGCGGGCGGTGCGCTGCCCGCCGCTCAGCAGCAGGGACTCGACGCGGCGCAGCGCGTCGGTGAAGGACGGGATGGCGGTGGCGCGCACGGGTGGTGCCTGCATGATCGGGATCCCCCCTCGAAACGGTGGAGTCAGGGGCGTGACACCAGGGTCACTGTCTGGTGTTACCAGGGCGTGACCGGCCGGTCAAACAGTGGTGAACCCCCCGGTGCCGGAGCCGGAACGAACGGCGCGGCCCCGGCGGTCGCCCTCATCAGCGAGGACGTCCGGGACCGCGTCGTCTCGGCCATTACCGGCCAGTAGCTATTTGTGCGACGATTCACACGCGCGGCTCACGCCGCGCGACCGGAGCGGGACTCACACCGCCTGGGCGGCGACGAACGCGCCCCGCTTCTCGACGGCCATCTGGTACAGCCGCCCGGCGCGGTAGGAGGAGCGCACCAGCGGGCCGGACATCACACCGGAGAAGCCGATCTGCTCGGCCTCCTCCTTCAGCTCCACGAACTCGTGCGGCTTCACCCAGCGCTCCACCGGGTGGTGCCGGACGGAGGGGCGCAGGTACTGGGTGATGGTGACCAGCTCGCAGCCCGCCTCGTGCAGCTGCTTCAGCGCCTCGCTGACCTCCTCGCGGGTCTCGCCCATGCCGAGGATCAGGTTCGACTTGGTGACCAGGCCGAAGTCGCGGGCCTCGGTGATGACCTTCAGGGAGCGCTCGTAGCGGAAGCCGGGGCGGATCCGCTTGAAGATCCGGGGGACCGTCTCGACGTTGTGCGCGAAGACCTCGGGACGGGACTCGAACACCTCCGCCAGCTGCTCGGGCACCGCGTTGAAGTCGGGGGCCAGCAGCTCCACCTTGGTCCGGCCGCCCTCACGCCCGGCCGTCTGCTCGTGGATCTGGCGCACGGTCTCGGCGTACAGCCAGGCGCCGCCGTCCGGCAGGTCGTCGCGGGCCACGCCGGTGATGGTGGCGTAGTTCAGGTCCATCGTCACCACGGACTCGCCCACCCGGCGCGGCTCGTCGCGGTCGAGGGCCTCGGGCTTGCCGGTGTCGATCTGGCAGAAGTCGCAGCGCCGGGTGCACTGGTCGCCGCCGATGAGGAAGGTCGCCTCGCGGTCCTCCCAGCACTCGTAGATGTTCGGGCAGCCGGCTTCCTGGCACACCGTGTGCAGGCCCTCGCTCTTCACGAGGTTCTGCATCTTCGTGTATTCGGGGCCCATTTTCGCCCGGGTCTTGATCCACTCGGGCTTGCGCTCGATGGGGGTCTGGCTGTTGCGGACCTCCAGGCGCAGCATCTTGCGTCCGTCGGGTGAGACTGCGGACACGTCGGCTCCCTGTGACTTCGATTCTTCGGCGTACACCAGGGTACGCCCGTGCTCATTGCGCCCTGCCGGTGAGACCAACCTCCCGACCGCAGGGCGCATTCCCGGTGCCGACGGTCAGGCGGACGCCTTCTCGATCTCCCGGGGCTTCAGGTCCGCGTTCTCCAGGACGTCCCTGAGGTGCTTCTCCACCACCGGCACGACCTCCTCGACCGTGATGTCCCGGCCCAGCTCGCCGGCGAGGGAGGCCACGCCCGCGTCGCGGATGCCGCACGGGATGATCCGGTCGAACCACTTCATGTCCGGGTTCACGTTGAACGAGAAGCCGTGCATCGTGACGCCCTTGGCCACCCGGATGCCGATCTGCGCGATCTTGCGGTCCTCGCGCCGCTGGCCCGCGTTGGACGGGGCGTACTCGGGGCCGTTGAGCCGGGGGTCGAACTCCTCGTCGGTCAGGCGCGGGTCGAAGTCCAGGGACAGCCCCCCGAGCGCCGGCCGCTGCTCGACCGGGTCGCCGAGCACCCATACGCCGCTGCGTCCCTCGACCCGGGTGGTCTCCAGGCCGAACTCGGCGCAGGTGCGGATGAGCGCCTCCTCCAGCCGCCGTACGTGCGCGACCACGTCCACCGGGCGGGGCAGCTTCTGGATCGGGTAGCCCACCAGCTGGCCCGGGCCGTGCCAGGTGATCTTGCCGCCGCGGTCCACGTCGATGACCGGGGTCCCGTCCAGCGGGCGCTCGCTGTCCTCCGTGCGCCGCCCGGCCGTGTACACCGGGGGGTGCTCCAGGAGGATCACGGTGTCGGGGACCTCGTCGGCGAACCGGGCCGCGTGGATCCGGCGCTGCTCGTCCCAGGCCTCCTGGTAGTCGACGGCATCGGCACCGAATCCCCTGCGGACGAACCGCAACTCACTCACGGCAAGCGCCTCCCTCGGCGATGGGTGTGTCAGGCATGTATCGCGCCCCCGCCACTGTACGTCCGAGCCGTCCACGTCAGCCCGGCGGGCGTTCCTCACACGATTGGATGAAGGTGGCGCAAAGGGTGTGATCGTCTGCTCACTCTCCGCTACATTCGCGCCGTTCGTGAGGCCATAAGGGCTGCTGAAAGGCAATCCGGGCACGTCCACCGCCCGGAAGGCAGGAGACCGCACCGCAGATGACGGACCGACCCGCGCAGCGCACCCCCAACCGCCAGCTCGCCGCGCTCATCGCAGAAGCGGGGTTCTCCAACGCGGGTCTGGCGCGTCGCGTCGATCAGCTCGGTCTGGAACACGGGCTGGACCTCAGATACGACAAGACATCGGTCACCCGCTGGCTGCGCGGGCAGCAGCCGCGCGGCACCACCCCCGCCCTCATCGCCGAGGTCTTCACCCGCCGGCTCGGGCGCCGGCTCACCGCCCAGGATCTCGGCCTGGACTCCTGTGCGCCGGTGTACGCCGGGCTGGAGTTCGCGGCCACCCCGGAGGAGGCCGTCGACATCGTCAGCGGCCTGTGGCGCAAGGACTCCGGCAGCCACGCCGAGCTGCGCAAGATCGCCTTCACCCCGGCGGGCCTGGTTGTGCCCAGCCGGGACTGGCTGATCGGCAAGCCCGACGACCGGGTGGCCCGCGAGCCGGGGCCCCGGGTGCCGCAGCAGGGCCGGCCCGGCGCGGTCCGGTCCCCGCTCCCGCCCGGGGCTGGCGGCCGCGGCCCGCGCCCGCGCGAGCGCCGAACGCGCCCCCGGCCACCGGGTCACCACCGGCGACATCGCCGCGCTGCGTTCGGTCGGCGAGCTGTTCCGCACCCTCGACGACCGGTTCGGCGGCGGCCACGCCCGGCAGGCGCTGGTGCGCTACCTGGAGCACGAGTGCGAGCCGATGCTCCGCGGCAGCTACGGCGAGCAGACCGGCCGCCGGCTGTTCGGCGCCGCCGCCGACCTGACCCGGCTGGCGGGCTGGACGTCGTACGACATCGCCGCGCACGGGCTCGCCCAGCGCTATTTCGTGCAGGCCCTGCGGCTCGCCCAGGCCGCCGGCGACCGGGCCTACGGCTCCTACGTCCTGGTCACCATGAGCCGCCAGGCCGTCTACCTAGGGCACGGCAGGGAGGCCGTGCAGCTGACCCGGGTCGCCCAGCAGGGCGTCGGCACCGGCGCCCCGCCCGTCGTCCAGTCGCTGCTGCACGCCTCCGAGGCGCGGGCGCACGCCGTCCTCGGCGAGGTGCGGGCGTGCACCGCGGCGCTGGTGCGGGCCGAGCGCGCGCTGGAGGCGGCCCGGCCCGGGGACGAGGTGCCGCACTGGGCCCGGTTCTTCGACGAGGGGCAGCTCGCCGACGAGTTCGCGCACTGCCACCGGGACCTCCAGCAGTTCCGGGCGGCCGCGCAGCACGCCGAGCGCGCCCTCCAGCTGCGGGCGCCCGCCTTCGCCCGCAGCCGGCTGTTCTGCCGGGTCGTCCTCGCCACCGCGCGGCTCGGCCTCGGCGAACTCGACCAGGCCTGCGCGCTCGCCGCGGAGGCCGCCGGGCAGGCCGCCGAGATGCGCTCCGCCCGCGCGGTGGAGTACGTCAAGGACTTCGAACGCCGGCTGGAGCCGTACCGGGACGCGGCGCCGGTGCGCGGTTACCGGGAGAAGGTCGCGACGCTGGGGTAGGGCCGATCGGAGCCACGCGGCTACGCGGCCCTGGGCAGCACCGGGGTCGGGTCCGCGCGGTGCATCGAGCCCGTCGCGCCCAGGTCCGCCAGGATGGCCGACGCCGCCCGGCGGGCGGAGTGCAGCGCGCCCTGGACCGTGCTGGTGTCGCGGTGGTCGCCGCAGACGTACAGGCCCGCCAGGAGGCGCACCGGGCGGCGCGGGTCGTGCGGGGGGCGCATGGCCGGGACCGCCTCGGGGGTGTGGTGCACGGCCAGCGTCTCCCAGCGGCGCGTGGAGGTGCCGTAGAGCCGGGCGAGGTGGATGCGGACGGCGGTGTCGACGCCCTCCGGCGGCGGGCCCAGCACGGTCGAGGAGATCAGCACCCGGCCGGCCGGCGCCCGGCTCGGGTCCACGGTGCTGAGCACCGCCGTGTGCGCCACCGGCCCGCCCCGGTCCGCGTCCAGCAGCAGCGAGGCGCCGGTCGGGAGGGCCTCCGCGGGTTCGTCCGTGGTGTGGTGGAGCACCGTCACCGGATGGAAGTCCGGCACCCGCAGCCCGGGCAGCAGCTCCGCCGCGGCCCGCGCGTCGGTGGCCAGCAGCACCGCCCGGCAGCGGATCTCGCCGTGCTCGGCGGTGGCCACCGAGGTCGTGGACACCGAGGTGACCCGTACCCCGGTGTGCACCGTGCCCGGCGGCAGCGCGCGGGCCAGCAGCTCGGGCAGCGCCTCCGCGCCGCCCTCCGGCACGCACAGCCGGCCGCTCGCGAAGGCGCGCAGCGCCAGGTCGGCGCACCGGCTGGACGTGGTCAGCTCCGGGTCGCACAGCAGCGCGGCCAGCAGCGGGCGCAGGAAGCCGTCGATGGTGCGCGCCGGCACCCCGCGCCGGGCCAGCGCCTGGCCGGCGGGCAGTTCGGGGCGGGCCAGGACGAGATCGACGGGGGTCGCCGCGAGCCGGCCGAGGGCCGCGCCCAGCCGGGCCTGGTCCACGGCGCCGCCCACCGGCGCGGCGCCGGTGCGGCCGGGCGTGACCGTCGTCCCCCGGCCGGTCGTGGCCCGGGCCGCCGTGGCCCTGGCGGCCGTACCTCTGAGAGCCGTACTCCGGGCGGCCGTACTCCTGGGCGTGCCGGCGAGGGCGCGCACCGCGTGGAGTGCGCCCCGTGCGCCCCTCGCGCTTCCGCCGGGCGCCGGGGCGCCCGCGCGCTGGAGGCGCCCGTCGCGGTGCAGCAGCACGCCCGGCGCGAAGCGGCGCACCGCCAGCTCGGCCAGGCCCGGGGTCAGCCGGAGTTCGGGGTAGGACGTGGACAGCAGCTGTCCGACGCGGTCGAGCCGGAAGCCGTCGACCTTCTCCGTCGACATGCGACCGCCGACGTACGGGGCGGCCTCCAGGACCGCGGTGGTGATTCCGGCGCTGGTCAGCCGGTGAGCGGCCGAGAGGCCGGCGATGCCGGCCCCCACGATGACGACGTCCACCTGGTACGCGGGCTCAAGCACGAGGCCCCTCCTGTGGTTACGCGGCCGGTGGAGGAGCCATGCCTCCGACTGGCGCCACGGATACCCGAGTTCGGATCGAGGTTAGGGCGGTGATCGGTCAGGAGGAGTCGCGCATCAACAGGGCACGGTCGCATGGAGGTCGCATACGGTCACTTTTGTTCGCCCGTGTTGTCAATCGGCTCATTACGTCGCTCATCACGCCGCGCGGATCGCCTCCTCGATGCCGGGAAAAGCGAACCGGAAGCCCGACTCCAGCAGCCGCCTGGGCACCACCCGCTGACTGCCCAGCACATCCCCCGCCATCTCCCCGAGAACCACCCGCAGCACCCCGGCGGGTACCGCGCACACCGCAGGCCGGTGCAGCACCCGGCCCATCGCCGCCGTGATCTCACGGTTCGTCAGCGGCCGCGGGGCGGTCAGGTTGAACGGGCCGGACAGGTCCTCCCGGTCGATGAGATGCCGGATCGCGGCCACCTCGTCGTGCAGCGCGATGTACGACCAGTACTGCCGCCCGTCGCCCAGCCGCCCCCCGAGCCCCGCCCGGAACAGCGGGAACAGCCGCCCCCAGGCCCCGCCGCCCCGGGCCACCACCAGACCCGTGCGCAGGAACACCGTCCGCACCCCGGCCTCCTCGGCGGGCGCCGCCGCCTCCTCCCACTCCACGCACAGCCCGGCCAGGAAGCCGTCGCCCGGGGGCGCGTCCTCGTCCACGACCCGCTCGCCGGTGTCGCCGTAGAAGCCGATCGCGCTGCCGTTCAGGAACACCCGGGGCGGCTCGGGCAGCGAGGCCACCGCCTCGGCGAGCGCGGCCGTGCCCAGCACCCGGCTGTCCCGCAGCACCCGCTTGTACTCCGGGGTCCAGCGCCGGTCGCCCACCCCGGCCGCCGCGAGATTCACCACCACCTCGCACCCGGTCAGCCCGGCCGCGTCGACCCGGCCCCGCTCCGGGTCCCAGCGGACCTCGTCCGGGCCCCGGGGCGCCCGGCGCACCAGCCGCACCACCTCGTGCCCGTCGGCGGCCAGGGACCGCACCAGGGCGCCGCCGATGAGACCGGACGCGCCGGCCACCGCGATACGTGAACGTTCCATGGCCCCAAGCATGACCCCACCCGCACCCAGGAAACCCGTTGGACGCCCGGACGGCGCGGCCTAGGGTGATCGCCATGTTCCAGCCCCGCATACGCACCGCCGAGGCCCACGACGAGGAGGAGCTGGCCCTCCTCGACCGGGCCGTCTGGTCCACCCTGCACGCCGTCATGCCCCGGCCGGTGCCGCCGTACCCGCCGTTCTTCGACGACCGGCACCGCCCGGAGGACTTCCTCGTCGCCGAGGACGGCGGACGCCTCCTCGGCTATGTCCGCCTCGCCCACCCCACCCCGCTCGCCTCCAACGCGCACGTCCTGCAGATCCAGGGGTTCGCCGTGGCCGGCGAGGCGCGCGGCCGGGGCGTCGGGCGCGCGCTGATCCGGGCCGCCGTCGACCGCGCGCGCGAGCGCGGCGCCCGCCGGCTGACCCTGCGGGTGCTCGGGCACAACACCCCGGCCCGGTCGCTGTACGCGTCCGAGGGATTCGCCGTCGAGGGCGTGCTGCCGGGGGAGTTCTTCCTCGACGGCCGCTACGTCGACGACGTGTTCATGGGCCGGTCCCTGTGAACACCGGTGTCATGAAGCCCCGGTGACGTTACGCGGCGACCAGCTCCCCGGTGTCCACCCGGGCCGTCGCCGTGGCCGCCCGCCGGGCGTCGCCCGTCAGCTCGGCCGCCGTCAGCACGTACCCCGTCCCCGCGTCCGAGGCGGACCGGGCGAAGACCATCCCGAGCACCCGGCCGTCCGGGGCCAGCAGCGGGCCCCCGGAGTTGCCCGGCAGCACCTCGGAGCGGATCGCGTACAGCTCCCGGGTGACCGTGCGCTCGTCGTGGATGTCCGGGCCGGTCGCCCGCACCCGGTCGGTGACCTTCGCCGCCCGCAGGTCCAGGCCCCCGTCCTCCGGGTAGCCCGCCACCACCGCCGGGTCCCCGCGCCCGGCGTCCGGGGCGAACCGCAGCGCCGGGGCGCGCAGCCCGGGCACATACAGCACCGCCACGTCCCGGCCCGGGTCGAACAGCACCACCCGCGCCGGGTACGACCGCCCGGACCCGCCGACCCGCACGCCCGGCCGGTCGATGCCGGCCACCACGTGCGCGTTGGTCAGCACCCGCCGGGAGGCGTAGACGAAGCCGCTGCCCTCGCGGCCCTCGGCGCCCGCGAACCCCTCGACCTTGACCGTGCCGCTGCGGGCCGCCCGGGCCGCGGCCGGGGGGACGCCGTCGCCGTCCGGCCGGGCCGCCGGCTCGTCCGCGAACGGGCCGGACACCCGGGGGAAACCCGCCTCGGACAGCGCGGACGTGGCCCGCGCGAACCAGGCGGGCGTGGTCTCGGGCATCCGCTGCCGCACCGCGCCCAGCAGCGTCGAGTCCCGTACCTCCGCCGTCAGTGCCGGGGCCGGGGCCGCGCCCAGCACGCCCGCCGCCAGCGACGCCACCACCAGCACCGCCACCGCGTGCACCGAGGCGCCCCCGACGCCGTCCGCCACCCGCAGCGGGCCCCGGTCCATCCGCCCGCGCAGCCGCCGCGCCGCCCGGCCCGCCAGCGCGTGCCCCAGCACCGCCGGCACCAGCAGCGTCACCGCGGCGAGCGCCGTGACCGCCGCCGAACCGCGCACCTGGCCCGTCGACCACGGCAGCAGCCACATCCCGACGGCCGCGCCGCCCGCGAACCCGGCCGGCGAGACACACCCGGCCAGCAGCCCGCGCCGGTATCCCGACACCGCGGAGCAGACGGCCACCACGGCGAGCAGCAGATCCAGCAGGTTCACGGCAGCCGCCTTTCTCCCGGATCCCCCGGACCGGGACCCGAGGTTCCGCCAGGTGGCAGAGCGTGCGTCGCGGGTACGGCCCGGCGGCTTGACAGTGGGATCATGCGTGTCCTCCGAAGAGCCCCGCAGGCCCCGGCACGGCCCGCCGCGGGGAACCCCCGTACCGCACGGCGGATACCCGGGGCGCTGCTGGTGCTGCTCGGCTGCCTGCCCGTGCTGCTCGCCGTCGGCGCGCTGGTCCTGTGCGCCCGCGGCGCCGAACGCGCCGCCGTCTCCCGCCCCGATCGCCCCGCCGCCGGGGCCCGGCCGCCCGTCGGGCACCGGGCCGCCCGGCCGCGCATCGTGCCGCGCTCCGCCTGGCTGGACCGCGTCACCGGGCACACCCAGCCGCCCCCGCGCTACGACGACAAGGTGGTGGCCGTCTTCCTGCACCACACCGACTCGCCCAACGACTACGCCTGCGCCGACGCGCCGCGCATCATCCGCGGCCTGTACGCCGGCCAGACCGGCGCCCGGCACTGGGACGACATCGGCTACAACTTCCTCGTCGACCGCTGCGGCACCATCTACGAGGGCCGGGCCGGAGGCGTCGACCGGCCCGTCACCGGCGCCCACAGCCAGGGCTTCAACCACCGCACGGCCGGGATCGCCGCCCTCGGCACCTTCACCGCCGGCGTCCCGGTGCCCCGGGCCATGACCGACGCCATCGCCGCCCTCGCGGCCTGGAAGCTCGGGCTCGCCGACATCGATCCGCGCGGCCGGGCCAAGCTGGTCTCCAGCAGCGGGCAGAGCCGCTACCGGGCGGGTGCCACCGCCACCCTGCCCGCCCTCGCCGGGCACGACGCCGGATTCCACACCAGCTGCCCCGGCGCGGCCCTGACCGCCCGCCTCCCGGCCATCCGGGAGCGGGCCGCCCAGCTCCAGGGCCGCCCGGCCACGACGCCGTCCCGGAAGCCGGCCGCGACGCACCCCCTCGGGACCCACAGCCCGCGCCCCTCCCTCCGCCCCACGGCGGTGCCCAGCGCCGGCGGCAAAGGCAGCCCTGGCCGGGCCGAGCCGACCGGAGCCGGGCCGGCCGAAGGCGGCAAGCACGAGAATCAGCCGTGAGGCCGTCATGTCCTGAACCGCTCCCACAGCCGGGGAAACCGCTCGGCGAGCACCCGGTCGTCCTCCAGGTCCAGCGGCGTGCCCTCCGGCTCGGCCGGGGCCGGGGCGAGGCCCAGCTCGGGGGCGACGGTGCCGGTGAGCTGCTCGTACGCCTCGTCCGCCGCGTACCCCAGCTCCTCGCCGTCGCCGTCGACCTCCTCGTCGAACTCGCCCAGCAGCCCGGCCAGCGCGTCCGGGTCGTGCAGGGCGCCCTCGAACACCTCCCGCCCCTGGCCGATCAGCCAGCACCGGAAGAAGTCGAACGCGTCGTCGCTGCACCCGTCCAGCAGCAGCCAGGCGGCACCCCACAGGTCCCAGCGGTAGGCGCGGTTGTAACGGGCCTCGAAGTGGCGGGCGAAGTCCAGCACCTGCTCCGGGTCCAGCCGCAGCAGCCGCTCCACGAGCAGGTCGGCCTGCTCCTCGGGGTCCCCCTCGGCGGCCCCGCGGGTGGAGTCGATCAGCTCCCAGAACTCCGTCTCGTCCATCACGCCACCAGCATCGGGCCTCACCCGGTGGCACGCACCCGGAGTACGGCCCAGGTGCTCAGCCGTCCCCGCCGTGGTACAGGGCGGCGGCGCGGGCCGCGTCCGCCGCGAACCGTTCGCGCAGCGCGGCCGGCGCCAGCACCTCGGCCTCCGGCCCGAGTGCCGTCAGCTGCTCGTACGCGACCTCCTCCGACTCCACGGGCAGCGTCACCGTCACCCGGCCCGCGGAGTCCGGCGCGCCCGGCTCGGCGAGGGCCGCCCGCGCGGCGAGCGGATCGACGGCGTGCGGCAGCCGGCGCACCCCTTCCGGGGAGAGCCGTACGACGACCTCGGCACGCAGGATCGACCGGGCGAACCGCTCGGCCTGCTCCCTCCAGAAACCCGGCAGATCGAACTCCGGATCGCGGTCGAACCGCTCGCCGAGCGGGTCCACGGCGGTGAACCGGTCGATCCGGTACGTCCGGAAGGCGCCGTTTCCGGCCACCCGCGCGCACAGGTACCAGACACCGGCCTTCAGCACGAGTCCGTACGGCTCCAGCCGCCGCTCCACCGTGTCCTCGGCGCGCCGGTACCGGGCGAGGACCCGGCCGTCGCCCCACACCGCCTCGGCGAGCACCGGCAGCAGCGCGGGCGTCTCGGGCTCCCGGAACCAGGCGGGCGCGTCCAGGTGGAAGCGCTGCGCGGCGGTGTCCGGGGCGTCCCGCAGCGAGGGCAGCAGGGCCGCCGACACCTTCAGCCGGGCCGCCGAGGCGGCGTCCGCCAGGCCCATCTCCCGCAGCGCCCCCGGCACCCCGCTCAGGAACAGCGCCTCGGCCTCGCCGCGGGCCAGCCCGGTCAGCCGCGTCCGGTACCCGCCGACCAGCCGGTACCCCCCGGCCCGCCCCCGGTCGGCGTACACCGGCACGCCCGCCTCGGACAACGCCTGGGCGTCCCGGGTCACGGTCCGCTCCGACACCTCAAGCTCCCGCGCCAGCTCGGCGGCGGTCATGACGGGCCGGGACTGGAGCAGCAGAACCATCTTGATGAGCCGGGCCGCACGCATGCGCCCATGATGCCAACAGGCCCCCGCCGAAGCGGGGGCCTGCTTATCCGACCGGTCCGTTACAGCCCGTACTTCTCCCGGGCCTCCTTGACCGCCGTCGCCTTGATCTCGCCGCGGCGGGCGAGCTGGGCCAGGGCGGCCACGACGATCGACTCGGCGTCGACGCCGAAGTGGCGGCGCGCGGCCTCACGGGTGTCCGACAGGCCGAAGCCGTCGGCGCCCAGCGAGGACCAGTCCTGCTCGACCCACTGCGCGATCTGGTCCGGGACCTGGCGCATGTAGTCGGACACCGCGAGCACCGGGCCCTCGGCACCCTGGAGGGCCTGGCGGACGTACGGCACCCGGTCCTCGCCGCGCAGCAGCGCCGCATCGGCCTCCAGCGCGTCCCGGCGCAGCTCGGTCCAGGAGGTCGCGGACCACACGTCCGCGGCCACGCCCCACTCCTCGGCCAGCAGCTTCTGCGCCTGAAGGGCCCAGTGGATCGCCGTGCCGGAGCCCAGCAGCTGGATGCGCGGGGCGCCCGCCGCCACGGTGATGCCCGCGGACTCGGCCGTGTTGAAGCGGTACAGGCCCTTGACGATGCCCTCGTCGATGCCGAGGCCCTGCGGCTTGGCCGGCTGCGGCAGCGGCTCGTTGTAGACCGTCAGGTAGTAGAAGACGTTCTGGTCCTCGCCCGGCTTGGCCTCGCCGTACATCCGGCGCAGACCCTCACGGACGATCACCGCGATCTCGTAGGCGAACGCGGGGTCGTACGTCAGCGCGGCCGGGTTGGTCGCGGCGATCACCGGGGAGTGGCCGTCGGCGTGCTGGAGGCCCTCGCCCGTCAGGGTCGTACGGCCCGCCGTCGCGCCGATCAGGAAGCCGCGGCCGAGCTGGTCGCCGAGCTGCCACATCTGGTCGGCCGTGCGCTGCCAGCCGAACATCGAGTAGAAGATGTAGAACGGGATCATCGCCTCGCCGTGCGTCGCGTACGACGTCGAAGCGGCGATGAAGTCGGCCATCGAACCGGCCTCGGTGATCCCCTCGTTGAGGATCTGGCCGTTCTTGGCCTCCTTGTAGTACATCAGCTGGTCACGGTCGACCGGCTCGTACGTCTGGCCCTTGGGCGAGTAGATGCCCAGGGACGGGAAGAGGCTCTCCATGCCGAAGGTGCGCGCCTCGTCCGGGACGATCGGCACCCAGCGCTTGCCCGTCTCCTTGTCGCGGACCAAGTCCTTGATCAGGCGGACGAACGCCATGGTGGTGGCCACGTTCTGGGAGCCGGAGCCCTTGTCGAAGGAGGCGAACGCCTTCTCGGCCGGGGCCGGCAGCGCGGGCAGCGCGTGGGTACGGCGGGCCGGGGCCGGGCCGCCGAGGGCCGCGCGGCGCTCCTGGAGGTAGCGCACCTCCGGGGAGTCGGCGCCCGGGTGGCCGTAGGGCACCACGCCGTCGACGAAGTCGCTGTCCTTGATGGGCAGGCCGAGGCGGTCGCGCATCGCCTTGAACTCGTCCACCGTCAGCTTCTTCATCTGGTGGTTGGCGTTCTTCGACGCGAAGCCCTCGCCCAGGGTGTGGCCCTTGACCGTCTGGGCCAGGATCACGGTCGGCGCGCCCTTGTGCTCGACGGCGGCCTTGTACGCGGCGTAGACCTTGCTCGCCTCGTGACCACCGCGCGAGACGTGGAAACACTCGAGGATCTTGTCGTCGCTCAGCAGCTTGGCCATCTCGACCAGCGCCGGGTCCTTGCCGAAGAAGTCCTCGCGGATGTAGGCGGCGTCGCGGGTCTGGTACGTCTGGACCTGCGCGTCCGGTACCTCGCGCAGCCGGCGGACCAGCGCACCCGTGGTGTCCAGGGCGAACAGCTCGTCCCAGGCCGAGCCCCACAGCGTCTTGATCACGTTCCAGCCGGCGCCGCGGAACTGGGCCTCCAGCTCCTGCACGATCTTGAAGTTGGCGCGGACCGGGCCGTCCAGGCGCTGGAGGTTGCAGTTGATGACGAAGGTGAGGTTGTCCAGCTGCTCACGCGAGGCCAGCGCGAGGGCGGCCGTGGACTCCGGCTCGTCCATCTCGCCGTCGCCGAGGAAGGCCCAGACGTGGGAGGCGGAGACGTCCTTGATCCCGCGGTTGGTCAGGTAGCGGTTGAACCGCGCCTGGTAGATCGCCGACAGCGGGCCGAGGCCCATGGACACCGTCGGGAACTCCCACATCCACGGCAGCCGGCGCGGGTGCGGGTAGGAGGGCAGGCCGTTGCCGCCGGCCTCCTGGCGGAAGTTGTCGAGGTGCGCCTCGTTCAGGCGGCCGTCGAGGAAGGCGCGGGCGTAGATGCCGGGGGAGGCGTGGCCCTGGATGTAGAGCTGGTCGCCGGAGCCGTCCCCCTCCTTGCCCTTGAAGAAGTGGTTGAAGCCGGTCTCGTACAGCCAGGCGGCGGAGGCGAAGGTCGCGATGTGGCCGCCGACGCCGTGCTTGCTGCCCCGGGTCACCATGGCCGCCGCGTTCCAGCGGTTCCACGCGGTGATCCGGGCCTCCATCTCCGGGTCACCGGGCAGGGCCGGCTCCGCGGAGGTGGGGATGGTGTTGACGTAGTCGGTCTCGAGGAGCTTCGGCAGCGCGATGCCGCCCGCCTCGGCGCGCTCCAGCGTGCGGCGCATCAGGTACGCGGCGCGGTGCGGTCCGGCTTCCCTGGCCACGGCGTCCAGGGAGGCCTGCCATTCGGCGGTCTCCTCCGGGTCGCGGTCCGGGAGCTGGTCGAGCGCGCTCGGCTGGATGGCGTTGGGGTCGGTCATGTCGCCGCCTTCCTCAGTCGAAGGGGGTTCCCTCATCGTCAAGGGTTCGGGGGTGCCCTAGGTCTTTGGCAGGACAGGGCAGTGGACTTCGGTGGAAGTCCGTCGGCGACTGTAACCCTCTGATCGATGATCGATCAAAGGGTTGAGGGTGAAAAGGTCTCGATTCCGAGAAAGTAGGCACCCGGTGCCTTCGAAATGGGCACCCGGTGCCGCCTTCAAGGGGGGTTTTCGCAGGTGAGCGGGGGTATGCTCGGCTGGGTCAGGCGCGCGGCGCGCACCCCAGCACATGCGCCTTCACCAGCTCCGCGATCCGCGGGTCCCGGCGCTGGAACGCCTGCACCAGCTCCTCGTGCTCCTCCGCGTACGACTGCTGGACCGTGCCCAGCCAGCGGATCGACAGCGCCGTGAACACCTCGATGCCCAGGCCTTCCCACGTGTGCAGCAGCACCGAGTTGTGCGCGGCCCGCACCAGCTCCCGGTGGAAGCCGACCGTGTGCCGCACCTGGGCCGTGCCGTCCGCCTTCCGGTCGGCCTCGTACAGGGCCGCGACGTGCGGCTCCAGCGCCGAGCAGTCCTCCGCGAGCCGCTCCGCCGCCAGCTCGGCCGCGATCGCCTCCAGGCCCGCCCGGACCGGGTAGCTCTCCTCCAGGTCGGCCGCCGTCAGATTGCGGACGCGTACGCCCTTGTTCGGGGCCGACTCGATCAGCCGCAGCGACTCCAGCTCGCGCAGCGCCTCCCGCACCGGGGTCTGGCTGACCTCCAGCTCGGTCGCGATCCGCCGCTCCACGATCCGCTCGCCCGGCTGCCAGCGCCCGCTGACGATTCCCTCCACGATGTGCTCGCGGATCTGCTCGCGCAGCGAGTGGACGACGGGCGCGGTCATGACGGCTCCTTAGGGAGGGGCCGTCCTGCGGCCCCCGGGGGCTTTGACGCTTAGACAATACGGCTGGTTCGCTCCGCGGGAAGGGCGCGCGGGGGCGCTTCTGCGCAGGTGAGACGAGCCTTACACGCTGCGCACCCGGACAAACACGAACACCCCGCCCGGAAAAAGCTCCGGACGGGGCGTTCGTACGCCTGATCAGGCGCGATGGGGGGCGGAGGCCGAGCACCACGTCGCTACGGTGCTCGGCCCGAGAGCCGCTCAGAGGCCGAGCTCGACCTCGAACTCGCCCGCCTCCAGGATCGCCTTGACGGCCGTCAGGTAACGGGCCGCGTCGGCGCCGTCCACCAGACGGTGGTCGTAGGAGAGGGTCAGGTAGGTCATGTCGCGGACGCCGATGACCGTGCCCTCCTCGGTCTCGATGACGGCCGGACGCTTGACCGTGGCACCGATGCCGAGGATCGCGACCTGGCCCGGCGGCACGATGATCGTGTCGAACAGCGCGCCGCGCGAACCGGTGTTGGAGATGGTGAAGGTCGCGCCGGACAGCTCGTCCGGAGTGATCTTGCTGGCCCGGACCTTGCCCGCCAGCTCCGCCGTGGCCTTGGCGATACCGGCGATGTTCAGGTCGCCGGCGTTCTTGATGACCGGGGTCATCAGGCCCTTCTCGGAGTCCACCGCGATACCGATGTGCTCGGTGTCGAAGTAGGTGATGGTCCCCTCGGCCTCGTTGATCTTGGCGTTGATGGCCGGGTGGGCCTTCAGCGCCTGCGCGGCGGCCTTGACGAAGAACGGCATCGGGGAGAGCTTGACGCCCTCGCGGGCCACGAAGGAGTCCTTCGCCCGGGCGCGCAGCTTCATCAGGCGGGTGACGTCGACCTCGACGACCGACGACAGCTGCGCCTGCTCGTGCAGCGCCTTGACCATGTTGTCGCCGATGACCTTGCGGATGCGGGGCATCTTGACGGTCTGGCCGCGCAGCGGGGAGGCCTCCAGCGCCGGGGCCTTCTTCGCGGCGGCGGCCGGGGCGGCCGCGGCGGGGGCCGGGGCAGCGGCGGCGGCCTTCGCGGCCTCGGCGGCGGCGAGGACGTCCTGCTTGCGGATCCGGCCGCCGACGCCGGTGCCCTTGACGGTGGCCAGGTCGACGCCGTTCTCGGCGGCGAGCTTGCGCACCAGCGGGGTCACGTACGCGCCCTCGTCGGTCGCCTGGGTGGCGGTCGGCGAGGTCGGCGCGGTGGCCGGGGTGACCGGAGCCGGGGCCGGGGCGGGCGCCGGAGCCGGGGCGGCAGCGGAGGTCGCCGGAGCCGGAGCCGGGGCAGGCGCGGGAGCCGGGGCCGGGGCGGGCGCGGGAGCCGGGGCAGCGGCCGGAGCGGGCGCCGGTGCCGGGGCCGGGGCGGCCGCGGGGGCGGCCGGGGCGGGCTCGGCGGCGGGGGCCGGAGCGGCACCCGGGGCACCGATGACGGCGAGCTTGGCGCCGACCTCGGCCGTCTCGTCCTCGCCGACCACGATCTCCAGCAGCACACCCGAGGCGGGGGCGGGGATCTCGGTGTCGACCTTGTCCGTGGAGACCTCGAGCAGCGGCTCGTCGGCCTCGACGGTGTCGCCGACCGACTTCAGCCAGCGGGTCACGGTGCCCTCGGTGACGGACTCGCCCAGCGCGGGCAGGACCACGTCGGTGCCCTGCGCGCCACCGGCCGCAGCGGCCGGAGCGGCCTCGGCGGCGGGCGCCGGAGCCGGGGCCGGAGCCTCGGCGGCCGGGGCGGGGGCGGGCTCGGCGGCCGGGGCGGGCTCGGCGGCGGGGGCCTCGGCGGCCTCGGCGGCCGGGGCCGGAGCGGCGGCGGGCGCACCCGTGCCGTCGTCGATGAGGGCCAGCTCGGCGCCGACCTCGACCGTCTCGTCCTCGGCCACCTTGATGGAGGCCAGGATGCCCGAGGCGGGGGCGGGGATCTCGGTGTCGACCTTGTCCGTCGAGACCTCGAGCAGCGGCTCGTCGGCCTCGACGCGCTCGCCCTCGGCCTTCAGCCAGCGGGTGACAGTGCCCTCGGTGACGCTCTCGCCGAGCGCCGGAAGGGTTACGGAAACCGCCATGGTTTCGGTTACTCCTAACGAATTGCGGAAGTCTGTGTCGTCGCGCCCGAAGACGGAAGGCGTCAGTCGTGCATGTGGAGGGGCTTGCCGGCCAGGGCCAGGTGGGCCTCGCCGAGCGCCTCGTTCTGCGTCGGGTGGGCGTGGATGAGCTGGGCCACCTCGGACGGCAGCGCCTCCCAGTTGTAGATCAGCTGCGCCTCGCCGACCTGCTCGCCCATGCGGTCGCCCACCATGTGGACGCCGACCACGGCACCGTCCTTGACCTGGACGAGCTTGATCTCGCCCGCGGTCTTCAGGATCCGGCTCTTGCCGTTGCCGCCGAGCGGGAACTTGATGGAGACGACCTTGTCCGCGCCGTAGACCTCCTTGGCCTTGGCCTCCGTGATGCCGACGGAGGCGACCTCCGGGTGGCAGTACGTCACCCGCGGAACACCGTCGTAGTCGATCGGGACGACCTTCAGACCGGCCAGGCGCTCCGCCACCAGGATGCCCTCGGCGAAGCCGACGTGCGCGAGCTGGAGGGTCGGGACGAGGTCACCGACGGCGGAGATGGTCGGGACGTTGGTGCGCATGTACTCGTCGACGAGCACGTAGCCGCGGTCCATCGCGACGCCCTGCTCCTCGTAGCCGAGGCCCTGGGAGACCGGACCGCGGCCGACGGCGACGAGCAGCAGCTCGGCCTCGAACTCCTTGCCGTCGGCCAGGGTGACCTTCACACCGTCCTGGGTGTACTCGGCCTTCTGGAAGAAGGTGCCCAGGTTGAACTTGATGCCGCGCTTGCGGAAGGCGCGCTCGAGAAGCTTGGAGGAGTTCTCGTCCTCGACCGGGACGAGGTGCTTCAGGCCCTCGATGACCGTGACGTCGGCACCGAAGGACTTCCACGCCGAGGCGAACTCGACGCCGATGACACCGCCGCCCAGGATGATGGCGGACTTCGGCACGCGGTCCAGCACCAGGGCGTGGTCGGAGGAGATGATGCGGTTGCCGTCGATCTCCAGGCCCGGCAGGGACTTCGGCACGGAGCCGGTCGCCAGCAGGATGTGGCGGCCCTGGATCCGCTGGCCGTTCACGTCGACGGAGGTGGGGGAGGACAGCCGGCCCTCACCCTCGATGTACGTCACCTTGCGCGAGGCGATCAGACCCTGCAGACCCTTGTACAGGCCCGAGATGACCTCGTCCTTGTACTTGTGGACGGCCGGGACGTCGATGCCCTCGAAGGAGGCCTTGACGCCGAACTGCTCGCTCTCGCGGGCCTGGTCGGCGATCTCGCCCGCGTGGAGCAGGGCCTTGGTGGGGATGCAACCCTTGTGCAGGCAGGTGCCGCCGACCTTGTCCTTCTCGATCAGGGCGACGTCCAGGCCCAGCTGAGCCCCGCGCAGGGCCGCGGCGTAACCACCGCTACCACCGCCGAGGATCACTAGGTCGAAAACGGTGCTGGCGTCGTTCGCCACGTCACGTCCTCCATGCATGTGCGCCGTGCGCCGGTCGGCGATGACCGGCAGGCGGCTGGTGTCCGGCCGCTTGATGCTTCGGCCCTTCGGTGGGGGCCCTGTCCTGCCGGGCTCCATCTTTGCACTTGTCGGACGGGATCGAGACGCCGGGCCGGTGTGTGAGACGTCCCACGTTCGGCACCCGAGGGGGCGCGGGGAACCGGGCGACCGGCCCCCCGCGCCCCGAACCGGGCTCGCGGGCGTCCTTACCCGAGGTCACCCTCGGCCGTGAGCTCGGCCAGCCGGACCAGCGTCCGCACCGCGGAGCCCGTGCCGCCCTTGGGGGTGTAGCCGAACGGGCCGCCCTCGTTGAACGCCGGCCCGGCGATGTCCAGGTGCGCCCAGGCGATGCCCTCGCCCACGAACTCGCGCAGGAACAGACCGGCCACCAGCCCGCCGCCCCAGCGCTCGCCCATGTTCGCGATGTCGGCCACCTGCGAGTCCATGCCCTTGCGCAGGTGCTCCGGCAGCGGCATCGGCCAGGCCGGCTCGCCGACCTCCTCGGCCGCCTCGTGCACCGCGGTGCGGAACGCGTCGTCGTTGGCCATGACACCGAACGTCCGGGTGCCGAGCGCCAGCATCATCGCGCCGGTCAGCGTGGCGACGTCCACGATCGCGTCCGGGTTCTCCTGTGAGGCCGCCCACAGCGCGTCGGCGAGCACCAGTCGGCCCTCGGCGTCGGTGTTGAGCACCTCGACCGTCTTGCCGCTGTACATGCGCAGCACGTCACCCGGACGGACGGCGGAGCCGGACGGCATGTTCTCGGCCAGCGCCAGCCAGCCGGTGACGTCGACCTCCAGGCCGAGCCGGGCGGCGGCGACGACCGCGGCGAACACGGCGGCGGCACCGCTCATGTCGCACTTCATCGTCTCGTTGTGCCCGGCCGGCTTCAGGGAGATGCCGCCCGAGTCGTAGGTGATGCCCTTGCCGACGAACGCCAGGTGCTTGTCCGCCTTCGGGTGCTTGTACGACAGCTTGACCAGGCGCGGGGTGGCCGCCGAGCCGCCGCCGACGCCGAGGATGCCGCCGTAGCCGCCCTTGGCCAGGGCCTTGTCGTCGAGCACCTGCACCTTGATGCCGTGCTCCTTGGCCGCGGTCTGCGCGAGCGCGGCGAAGGCGGCGGGGGTGAGGTCGTTCGGCGGCATGTTGACCAGGTCGCGGGCGCGGTTCAGCTCCTCGCTGACCGCGACCGCGCGGGCGAGTGCGCCCTTGTGGGCGGCGTCGCGCGGCTTGCCGCCGAGCAGCGCGGCCTCGGCCAGCGGCGCCTTGCCGTTCTTGGCCTTGGCGTTCTTCGCGTCCTGGGCGCCGCCCTTGTAGACGTCGAAGGAGTAGGCGCCGAGCAGGACGCCCTCGCCGATGGCGCCGAGCGCGCCGGGGCCGTCCACGGGCAGTGCGAACGCGGCCTTCTTCGAGCCGGAGAGCGCGCGGGCGGCCACACCGGCGGCCTTGCGCAGCGCCTCGGCGTCGTAACCGGCGTCCTCGTCCGCGGGCTCCGCGCCCAGGCCCACCGCCACCACGAGCGGGGCCTTGAAGCCGGCCGGCGCGGGCAGCTTCGTCAGCTCGCCCTCGGCACCCGAGGCACCGAGGGTCTCCAGGACGCCGGCCAGCTTGCCGTCGTACGCCTTGTCCACGGCCTCGGCGCCCGGCGCGACGACGGGCCCCTGGGCACCCTTGGCGACACCGATCACGATCGCGTCGGCCCGCAGGCCGGGCGCCGCGGCGGTGCTGAGAGTCAGAGCAGTCACGGTGGTGAGTTCTCGCTTCCGATGTGAAGTTGCAGTGGCCGAAATGGGGTGGGTCGACCGGGCCCGACAGCCGACCCTAGGTCCAGGCCTGGGGACAGGTGGCAACCGGGGCCTTCACCCTGTCGGCGAACACCCGGGACGAGCCTACGCGCGTGGGCGCGGTCGATCATTCCTTCGGGTGGTCACCCGCGTGTGGCGTCGCGGCCGGGCCGGGCTGTCCGCCGCGCGTCAGCGGCCCAGCGAGAGCACCACGAGCGCGGTCGTCGCCGCCGTCTCCGCGAGCGCGCCGAACACGTCCCCGGTGACCCCGCCGAACCGGCGCACGCACCGCCGCAGCAGCGGTTCGGCGACCGCGAGACCGGCGGCCACCGCGAGGGCGGTGCGCGCGCCGTCGTACCAGCCGAGGCAGGCGCCCGCCGCCCCGGCCGCCGCCGTCACCGCGGCCGCGGTCCCCAGCGCGGCGGGCACCGGCACCACCCCGCCACGGCGCTCCTCCGCTCTTCCGGGCGGGCGGCCGGCACGGTGGCACGGGCGGCCAGGGTGAGCGCCAGCCGGGCCGTGACCGCCGAGACCACGGCCGCCAGGGCGCCCCGCGCCCAGGAGCCGCCGTAGAGCTGGGCCAGTACGGCCACCTGGGCCAGCAGCACCAGGACGAGGGTGAGTACGCCGAACGGCCCGATGTCCGACTGCTTCATGATGCGCAGCGCGTCCTCGGCGGGCTTGCCGCTGCCCAGCCCGTCGGCGGTGTCGGCCAGCCCGTCCAGGTGCAGTCCGCGGGTCAGCGCGGCGGGTACGGCGACCGAGGCGACGGCGGCGAGCGGCGCACCGGCACCGAGCAGGAGCAGCAGCAGGCCGAGCCCGGCCGCGCAGCCGCCGACGACCAGCCCGGCCACCGGGGCGGACAGCATCCCGCCGCGCGCCGCCGCCCGGTCCCACCGGCGCACCCGCACGGGCAGCACGGTGAGCGTCCCGAAGGCGAACCGCAGACCGTCGGAGACGGAGGACGGGGGAGGGGGAGAGGCGGGCGGCGGGGACGAGGACGACGAGGAGGACGAGGACGACGAGGACGACGTGGACACCGGCGCAGGGTACCGGGCGGTTCCGGACCCCCGGGTCGGATGGGCGGGCGGTCCGGGCCCCGGGCTACGTGGGCGGGTGCTCCCGGGCCCCCTGGGCTGTGTGGGCGGGCGGTCCCGGGTCCGCCGGGGTGGCGGGTTGTTTCGGATCTCCGCGCCCCGGGCGGGCCGGGGCAACCGTCCGGCGAGCGGGCCTCCGGCCCGGACCGGAGGCGGGCACGCCCGTCGCCCGGTCGGCATCGTCTGGCCTTCTCGTACCGGCTGACCTGCCCGTACCGTCCGGCGTTTCCGCACTGTTCGGGCTTCCGGGTTTCCGGGTCGTCCGGCCTTCCGGTGGCCGGACCGGAGCCGGCCTCAGGTCCGCACCGGTGGGGTGCCCGGGCCCCGGCCGGTCCAGCCGGCCGGGTTCCGGTGCGGGCGGAGGCGGTCCGGGTCGCGGTCCCGTAGCGCCGCCAGCAGGCACAGCAGGCCCACCGCGGTGAGCGCGGCCAGGTGCTCCTTGCCCGCCAGGTTCTCCTTCAGCAGCACCTCGGCGACCATCGCCAGGGTCACCGCGCCCGCCGTCGCGTAGGCGCCGTACCGCCAGCCCACGTACACCGCGAGTCCCACGACCGCCGCCGACGGGCCGGTGTCCACCACCTGCGCGTCGGTCCACGGCAGCCCGAACGGGGCGTGCGCGCCGAGGGTGACGCCGAGGCGCGCGTACAGGGTCCCGGCGAGCGTGGCGGCGTAGGCGATGGCCAGCGTCCGCCACCGGCCCAGGCACAGCTCCGCGATCCCGAACACCAGCAGGATCTGCGCCAGCGCTCCCCACACCGGCAGGTCCGGCGCGGGCACGAACAGCGACAGCGGGGTGCGCAGCAGCGCCGCCCCCAGCGGGTCGTCGGCCCGTACGGCGCCCAGGTTCCGTACCAGTGCCTCTCCCCACGGCTGCTGCTGCGCGTAGTGGAGGGACGCCGTCAGGCCCACCGCGGCCGCGGTCAGCGGCAGCGCGGACGGCCCCCGCCGGCGCAGCGGGTCGCGCACCGCGGCGTACAGCGGGCCCCACTCGGCCCGGGCCCAGCGGGCGAGCGTTCTCCTCATGTGCTCCTCATCCCCGTACGGTCGTCGGTGCGTCGCGCAGCTGTCTCCGGCGCGGCCACCCGGGCAGTCCCGGTGCCTCCAGGAACCCCTCCGCGCGGGCCGAGGCGAGGCCGATGCGCGGCAGGTCCGCGGTCTTCTCGAAGAGCAGGAACCGCGGTTCCCAGATGGGCCGGTACTTGGCGTTGGCGCGGTACAGCGACTCGATCTGCCACCAGCGGGAGAAGAAGCCGAGCAGCGACCGCCACAGCCTCAGCACCGGTCCGGCGCCGAGGCGCGCGCCACGTTCGAAGACCGAGCGGAACATCGCGAAGTTGAGCGAGACCTGCGTGATGCCGATCTCGCGGGCGCGCCGCAGCAGCTCGATGACCATGAACTCCATCAGCCCGTTGGCGTGGCCGTCGACGTCCCGCTCCCGCCGCATGAGGTCCAGCGACAGCCCGTGCGGGCCCCACGGCACGAAGGACAGCAGCGCCCGCAGCCGCCCCTCGGCGTCCACGCACTCCAGCATCACGCACCGGCCGTCGCGGGGGTCCCCGAGCCGCCCCAGCGCCATGCTGAAGCCGCGCTCGGTCGCGCCGTCCCGCCAGTCGTCGGCGCGCTCGACGAGGTACGCCATCTCGGCCGCCGGGATGTCCTCGTGGCGCCGGACGCGCACCCGGTACCCGGCCCGCCGCACCCGGTTGTACGCCTGCCGGACGGTGCGCATGGCCCGCCCCTCCAGCGTGAACTCGGCGACCTCCACGACCGCCTCGTCCCCGAGTTCCAGCGCGTCCAGGCCGTGCCGGGCGTAGACCGTGCCGGCCTCCTCGCTCGCGCCCATCACCGCCGGGATCCAGCCGTGCGCCCGTGCCTCGGCCAGCCACGGCGCGATCGCCCCCGGCCAGGCCTCCGGGTCCCCGAGCGGATCCCCGGACGCCAGGCTCACCCCGCCGACGACGCGATAGGCGACGGCGGCCTTCCCGGTCGGGGACCACACCACGCTCTTCTCCCGGCGCAGCGCGAAGTAGCCGAGCGAGTCCCGGTCACCGTGCCGGTCCAGCAGTTCCCGCAGCCGTTTCTCGTCGTCCTCGGTGAGCGGGTCGACGGTGCGCCGGGAGCGGAAGGCGGCGTACAGCACGGCGAGGAGCAGGGCGGTGCTGAGCACGTTGACGGCCACGTTCGCCCAGTTGGGCGGGTCGAGACCGGGGAAGCGGGACTCCTCGGCGGCCACCGACACCAGCCGCAGGGTGCCGTAGTACCAGCGCTCGGGGAACGTCGAGCGGGCCGCGTCCGGCGCCTGGTTGGTGACCGTCACCAGCAGCCCGGCGAGCAGGCTCGCGGCCAGGCCGCCGCCGACGGCCACGGTCGCCGCGAGCCGGGGGTTGGAGCGGTCGCCCTTGGCGTAGAACTCCCGGCGGCCGACGAGCAGCGCGACCGTGAAGGCGGCCGTCAGCGCCAGGGAGACCCAGTTCTGGGCGTACCGGCGGATCTCCGGGAAGGTCATGGCGAACGCGAGCAGGGCCAGGAAGAGCCCGCTCAGCACCAGGTTCAGGATCCACGCGGCCCGTTTGCGGCGGCGCATGGTGATGGCCAGGAAGGCGGTGAACACGCCGGAGGCGAAGCCGGCCGTCAGCAGGTACGGCGTGAAGAAGTCGTCCTGGTTGTGCCGGCGCACGTCCTGGCCGAGCGAGACCCACACCGCGCTGAGGAAGTTGACGAACGCGACGGTCCGCAGATACCAGACGGCGCACGCGGCGGCCCGCCGGGAAGCCCCGGCGGCCCACCGCGCCTCCGCGCGCCGCACCAGGACGATTCGGGCGTCTCCCATAAGGGATGATCATATGGGTGCGATTGCGGCAAATCGCACTTTTCGCGCCCCTGTCCGCCCGTGGCAGCGGCAGGTCCGCCCGTGGCAGCGGCGGCGGCATCAGTCCATGGACTGTTCCTTCTCCGCCGTCTCCTCCGCCGTCTCCTCCGCCGTCTCGTCCGCCGACTCCTCCGCCGGCTCCTTCTCGGGCAGCTCCGCGGCCAGCGCGGCGGCGGCCCGCACCAGCGGCAGCGCCAGCAGCGCGCCCACGCCCTCGCCGACCTTCACCCCCTGCTCCAGCAGCGGCTCCAGGGCCATCCGGTCCAGCGCCTTGGCCTGCCCCGGCTCCCCGCTCGCGTGCCCGGCCAGCCACCAGTCCGGTGCCCGGAAGGCGATCCGCTGGGCGACCAGCGCGCACGCGGTGGCCACGACCCCGTCGAGGATCACCGGCAGCCTGCGCACCGCGCACTGCAACAGGAACCCGGTCATCGCCGCCAGATCCGCCCCGCCCACGGCCGCGAGCAGCTGGAGCTGGTCGCCGAGCACCGGCCGGGCCCGCCGGAGCGCGTCCCGGATCGCCGCGCACTTGCGCATCCACGTCAGGTCGTCGATCGCGAGCCCGCCGCGCCCGGTCACCACGGACGCGTCGGTGCCGCACAGCGCGGCGATGAGCACCGCCGCCGGCGTGGTCCCGCCCACGCTGACATCGCCGAGCACGACCAGATCGGTACCCGAGTCGGCCTCCTCGTCGGCGACCGCGACCCCGGCCCGCAGCGCGGCCTCGGCCTCCTCCGGGGTGAGCGCGTCCTCGATGTCGATACGGCCGCTGCCGCGCCGCACCCGGTGCCGCACCACATCCGGCGGGAAGGCGTCCGGCGGGCAGTCCAGGGCCATGTCCACGACCCGTACCGGCACCTCCAGCCGGCGGGCCAGCACCGAGACGGGGCTCGCGCCCTCCAGCACCGCCCGCACCAACTGCTCCGCGCCGCCCGCCGGCCGCGCGGAGACGCCCAGCCGGGCGACACCGTGGTCACCGGCGAAGAGCACCACCCGCGGCCGTTCGACCGGCCGCACCGGCACCTCGCCCCGCGCGGCGGCCAGCCACTCGCCCAGCTCGTCGAGGCGGCCCAGCGCCCCGGGCGGCACGATCTGGCGCTCCCGCCGGGTCTCGGCGTCACGGCGTACGCCCCCGTCCGGGCGCTCGATCAGATCGGTGAAATCGTCCAGATTAAGGCTGCTCATTCGCCGAACAGTACCGCCCGGCCGCGAACCGCCCGGCGCCACATCGCCACCACACCCCCACGATGTCTTTGCACCTCGGATCGGCATCCCATACGTTCCGCTTTGCCGCGGAATGTCGCACAGGGAGCCGCCCATGCCGACCACGCCCCTCACCCCGCAGTTCACCACCCCCTACGACCCCTTCCTGGAGCCGCGCCGCGAGGACTGCCCCTGGTGCGGCTCCCGGCGCCTGCGCACCCGGCTGCGCGCCCCCGACCCGCTGCGCCACCGGGCCGGCACGTTCACCGTCGACGCCTGCCGCGACTGCGGCCACGCCTTCCAGAACCCCCGGCTCGGCGCGGAGGGACTCGCCTTCTTCCACCGGGACTTCTACGAGCGGCAACTGGAGGAGTTCGCCGCCCGGGTGCTGTCCGCCCGCGCGGTCCGGCGCCGGCACCGGGCCACCGCCTGGCGCCTGTCGGCACTCGGCGAACCCGAGAGCTGGCTGGACGTCGGCACCGGGCACGCCCGCTTTCCCGAGGCGGCGAAGGAGTTCTTCCCGTACACCAGCTTCGACGGGCTCGACCCCACGGCGCGGGTCGAACAGGCGCTGCTGGAGGGCCGGGTGGAGGAGGCGCACCGCGGCTATCTGACGACCCCCGGGATGGCGGCCCGGCTGCGCGCCCGTTACGACGTGGTCACCATGTTCCGCCATCTGGAGCACACCCCCGACCCGCGCGCCGAACTCCGCGCCGCGCTGACCGTGCTGCGTCCCGGCGGCCACCTGGTCGTGGAAGTCCCGGACCCGGCGTGCGTGTTCGCCGCGCTGCTGGGCCGGTGGTGGTTCCCCTACGGGCAGCCGCGCCATCTGCACCTGGTGCCGCGGGCCAACCTGTGCGCGGAGCTGGCCGGGCTGGGCTGCGCGATCCTCGTCGTGGACCGCAAGGACCCGCACATCCCCTACGACCTGTCGGCGGCCGTCGCCCTGTCCCTGGCCCACGCCCACCCGGCGCTCCACCTGGCCGCGACGCCTGCGCTGGCGCTGGCCTCGGCCCTGGACCGCGGGGGCGCTCCGTTGTTCCGGCGGACTCGGTTCTCCAACGCGTACCGGGTGGTGGTGAGGAAGGACAGGGGGTAGCAGGGCCGCCTCACCCCCGCAGCACCATCGCCTGGCCCGCCACCACCAGGACCACCTGTTCGCACTCGTTCGCGAACGCCGCGTTCACCCGGCCGAGTTCGTCGCGGTAGCGGCGGCCGGAGGGGGTCGCGGGGACGATGCCCGAGCCGACCTCGTTGGACACCGCGACCACGGTCCGCCGGGTGGCGCGCACCGCGTCGGTCAGCTCCCGTACGCGCTCCCGCAGCAGCTTCTCGCCCCCGCCCGCCCACTCCGCGTCGTCCCACGCCCCCACGGAGTCCATCACGTCCGTCAGCCACAGCGACAGGCAGTCGATCAGCACCGGCGGCCCGTCCTCGGCCAGCAGCGGAACCAGGTCGGTCGTCTCCGCCGTACGCCACGACCCCGGCCGCCGCTCCCGGTGCGCGGCCACCCGTGCCGCCCACTCGGTGTCCCCGCCGCGCGTGCCGCCCGTCGCCACGTACAGCACGTCCGGAAACGTCTCCAGCCGCCGCTCCGCCTCCACCGACTTGCCCGAGCGGGCCCCGCCCAGCACCAGCGTCCGGCGCGGCACGTCCGGCACCTCCTCGTACGCCCCGACCACCAGCGTCGTACCGTCCGGCACCGCCCGCGCCCCGGCCGCCGCGAGCCGGCGCCGCAGCTCCGTGCCGGCCGGCACATCGTGGTCCAGGTGGACGGCGACCACGTCCGTCGTGGGGCCCGCCGAGCCCACCGCCCGGAGCCGGGCGAGCGCGTCCGGGCGGCCCACGACGTCCGCGAGGACCATGTCGTAGGACTGCGCGGTGGCCTGCTCCAGACCGGCCGGTGCCGCGCCCGGCGGCAGGTACAGCAGCCGCTGCCCCTCCGGCCCGGTCACCGCGTACCCGGTGCCGCCCGCGTCCATCGCCACCGCCCGCACCCGATGCCCCGTCAGCAGCGCCAGCTCCCGCCCGTCCGGGACCCGGCCGGGCTGCGGCAGCCCGGCCGGCACCTCCACCGCCGGGCCGTCGTGCGGATGCGACAGCAGCACCTGCCGTACCCCGCCCAGCGAATGCCCGGCGCGCGCCGCCGCGAACGCCGCGCCCGGCGTGAGGTCGAGCAGCAGCGCGTCGTCCACGAGCACCGAGGTCGCGGCCCGCGCGTCCGGCCCGAGCGCGGTCGCGCAGACGGCGCAGGAACAGTCGGGGCGAGGCAGTCCGGCGGGGGCACCGGTACCGAGCAGAGTGATTTCCACGGACCGATTTTCGCCCCTCCCGGTGGGTCTTGCGCTTCCGGCTAGGCTGCCAGCAGGTGTTGGATCGAAGGAGGCCTGTATGACGGCATGGACGTGGCGGTTCGAGAAGGCCGACGGGACGGAGGTCCAGCCCGCCGTCCGGCCCGAGGAGTTCACCACGCAGGGCGATGCCGAGTCCTGGATCGGCGAGAACTGGAAGGCGCTGCTGGAGGGCGGGGCCGACCAGGTGCGGCTGTTCGAGGAGGGGACCGAGATCTACGGGCCGATGAGCCTGCGCGCCGACGCCCCGGCCTGACCGGCCCGGCACGGGCGGTGGGGAGGGGCCACGCTCTCCCGGAGGGCCCACGCTCTCCCGGAGGGGCCCGCTCTGCTGGAGGGGCCCCTCTCCTCACTGCTCGCCCAGCGTCACCTGCGCCGTGCGCTCGTCGCCGTCGCGCAGGTACGTCACCGTCGTCCGCCGGCCCGGCCGGGCCGTGGCCAGCGCCTCGGCGAGCGAGGTGATGGTCGAGATCCGCCGGCCGCCCAGCCTGGTGAGGATGTCACCGGGCCTGAGCCCCGCCCGGTCGGCGGCGCCGCCGGGGCGGGCGGTGACCACCGCCACCCCGACCGGCTGGTAGCGGTCGTCGACGACGGTCCGCGCGGTGATGTCGAGGGCCGCCCGCCCGGAGTCGACGACCTTGCCCTCCTTGACGATCTGGTCGGCGACCGTCCTCACCATCGTCGCCGGGATGGCGAACCCGATGCCCGGCGCCGCGCCGCCGCCGAGGCTCTGGTCGACCGCCGCCAGCGTCGGGATGCCGATCACCCGCCCGTCCAGGTCGACCAGGGCGCCGCCGCTGTTGCCCGGGTTGATCGCGGCCGAGGTCTGCACCATGTTGGCGATGGTCGCGCCCGTGCCGCCGTCCGAGTCGCCCTCGCTGACGGTCCGCCCGGTCGCCGAGACGATGCCCTGGGTCACGCTGGACGACAGCCCCAGCGGCGACCCCATGGCCAGCACGATCTGGCCCACCGCGACCTTCCCGGAGTCCCCGAACACCGCCGGCCGCAGCCCGTCCGGCACCTTTGCCAGCCGGATCACGGCGAGATCCTGCTCGGGGTAGGAGTAGACCAGGCGCGCGGTGAGCGGCTCCTCGTTGTTGGCCATGGTCACCTGGAACGACGTCTCCGAGCCGACCACGTGCGCGTTGGTGACGATGTGCCCGTTGCCGTCGTACACCACCCCGGAGCCGAGGTCCCGGCTCGCCTGGATCTGCACGACCGAGGGCAGCACCTCCTTGATGACGCGCAGATACCGGCTCTGCAGATCGTCCGCGGCCATCGGCACGGCCGCCCCGGGGCTCGCCGGGGTGTCCCGCCCGGCCGGGGCGGCGGGGGTGGTGCAGCCGGCGGCGAGGGCCGCGCAGCACGCCAGCGCGGCGGCGAGGACGGCGGTACGGGGGGAACGCGCGCGGATACGGGAAGCGTCCATGTCCCGAGTGTCACCGCACGGTGATCAGCCGTCCCGTGCGCTTGCCCCGAACGGGCTCAGCCCCGTACCCCGCACAGATGCAGCAGCGCCGCCACCCCGCGGTAGGGGTCCGTGCGACCGGCCCGCTCCTCGACCGCGAGCAGCGTCGCCAGGTCCTGGGGCAGCGCCGCGTTGTGCGCCGCCGTGTCCGTGAAGACCCGCACGCCGTACCAGGCCTGCAACGGGGCGGCGATCCCGGCGAGCGTGGCGGTCAGCGCGGACAGCCGGTCGGCGCGCACGTCCAGGCCCAGCCGGTTGCGGTAGGTGGTGGTGTCGAAGGCGGCCAGGGCACCCGCCCAGTCACCGCCGAGGCCCGGCCGCATGGCGAGCGCGTCGCCGTTGCGCACCAGCAGGGAGAGCAGGCCGCCGGGGGCCAGCATCCGGGCCAGGCCCGCCACCAGCGGATCGGGATCCTCTACGTACATCAGTACGGCGTGGCACAGCACCACGTCGAAGCTGCCGGGCCGGAAGTGCACCCCGGTGTCCCGGCCGTCGCCCTGCACCAGCCGCACCCGCTGCCGGATGCCCTCCGGCTCCCGGGCCAGGTTCGCGCGGGCGGCGGCGATCATCCTGGGGTCCCGTTCGACCCCGGTCACCTCGTGGCCGAGCCGGGCCAGCCGCAGCGCCTGCGCGCCCTGGCCCATCCCCACGTCGAGCACCCGCAGCCGCCGCCCGACCGGGAACCGCCCGGCTATCTGTTCGTCCAGCTGCCGGGTCACCAGCTCCTGGGACACGAGGTCGCGCAGCCCGCCCAGCTCGTGCGGCCGGGCCGGCGACGTCCCCCCGGTGAACGCGTCGGCGCTCAGGGCCGCTCTCCGCGCTTGACCCGCGGCTTCGGCAGGCGCAGCCGGCGCATCTGGAGGGACCGCATCAGCGCGTAGGCGACCGCGCCGCGGGTGTTCTCGTCCGGGAAGCGCTCCGCGAGCCGCTTCTTCAGCCGGAAGCCGCTCACCGCCGCGTCCAGCACGATCAGCACGATCACGATCAGCCACAGCAGCAGCGCGAGGCTCTGGATCGCCCCGACCCGCACCACGCTCAGCACCAGGATGACCACGGCGAGCGGCAGGAAGAACTCCGCCACGTTGAACCGCGAGTCGACCCAGTCCCGGGCGAACCGGCGGACCGGGCCCTTGTCCCGGGCGGGCAGATAGCGCTCGTCCCCGTTGGCGAGCGCCTGGCGCTGCCGTTCCAGGGCCTGCCGCCGCTCCTCGCGCTGGCGCTTCGCGGCCTCCTTGCGGTTCGTCGGCGTATGGGCGACGCTGCGGCGCTGGGTACGGGCCTCACTGCGCTTGGGCGTGGGCCTGCCCTTGGGGGCCTGCGGGTCACGGGGCTGCTTGGAGTCGGTCACCGCCGCCTTGGTGGCGGGGGCCTTCTCTTCCTTGGCACGGCTACGGAACACAAATCCCAAGGGTAAGGGCTGCACCGGCATGGACCCAGCCCGGTGGGGAACGATCCGGCAACGCCGTACGTCTGGAGAGGACAGAGGGAGACACGGGGAGACACGGAAAGGGCGACGGGGACCGGGGGAGTGGGATCACCTACTCCTTGAGCCGGAGCGGAGCGGTCCGCAGTCGTCCTCGGGGAGGAGCGCATCGCCCCGCGAACAGTGCGGTAATGGAGACAGGGCCCGTACTGTGGGTCTTGTCGCAGCATCGGTGAGCTGGAGTCCGTCAGAAGGGGGCGCGCGAAGCCCATGAGCGGTGTCATGAAGCGTATGGGGATGATCTTCCGCGCGAAGGCGAACAAGGCCCTGGACCGGGCCGAGGACCCGCGCGAGACCCTCGACTACTCGTACCAGAAGCAGCTGGAGCTGCTGCAGAAGGTGCGGCGCGGCGTCGCCGACGTGGCGACCAGCCGCAAGCGCCTGGAGCTCCAGCTCGGCCAGCTCCAGCAGCAGTCCGTCAAGCTGGAGGACCAGGGCCGCAAGGCGCTCGCGCTCGGCCGGGAGGACCTGGCTCGCGAGGCGCTGTCCCGCAAGGCCGCGCTCCAGCAGCAGGTCACCGATCTGGAGACGCAGCACGCCACCCTCCAGGGCGAGGAGGAGAAGCTGACCCTGGCGGCCCAGCGCCTCCAGGCCAAGGTGGACGCCTTCCGTACGAAGAAGGAGACCCTCAAGGCCACCTACACCGCCGCCCAGGCCCAGACCCGCATCGGCGAGGCGTTCTCCGGCATCTCCGAGGAGATGGGCGACGTCGGCCTCGCCATCCAGCGCGCCGAGGACAAGACCGCCCAGATGCAGGCCCGGGCCGGCGCCATCGACGAGCTGCTCGCCTCCGGCGCCCTGGACGACCCCTCCGGGATGCGCAAGGACGACATCCAGGCCGAGCTGGACCGGCTCTCCGGTGGTACGGATGTAGAGCTGGAACTGCAGCGCATGAAGGCCGAGCTGGCCGGAGGCGCCCCGCAGCAGGCCATCGAGGGCGGCGCCGGTCAGGGGCAGTCCCAGCAGCAGCCGCAGGACACCCCGCGCTTCGACAAGCAGTAACCGGGCGCCGGGGCCCGAGCCGAGGAGGCCGACATGATCGTACGGATCATGGGGGAGGGCCAGGTGCGGGTGGACGACGCCCACCTCGCCGAACTGAACAGGCTGGACGACGAACTGCTCGCCGAGATGGAGAGCGGCGACGAGGACGGCTTCCGCCGCACGCTCACCGCGCTGCTGGACGCCGTCCGCCGCCTCGGCACCCCCCTTCCGGACGATGCGCTGGAACCGTCGGACCTGATCCTGCCGTCACCGGACGCGACCCTGGAGGAGGTCCGGGAACTGCTGACCGACGAGGGCCTGATCCCGGGCTGACCGGGTCCGGCCGGGGCTAGGACTCCGGCCGGGGCTAGGACTTGTACCGGGTCTCCAGGTACTGGGTGTACTCGCTCCTCTCCAGGTATCCGTCGCCGTCGGCGTCGATCTGCGAGAACTCCGCGAGGGCCTCGCCCACGGGCAGTCCCTTGGCCCGCTGCCACGCCAGCCACTCGGTCACCGAGACCCTGCCGTCACCGTCCTCGTCGGACATCTCCAGCACGGCGACCTCGAAGGGGATGGCGGTCCGCTCCAGGAACTCGGGGCGGCGGTAGGCGGTGACGAACTCGCGGGCCGAGACCGTGCCGTTCCCGTCGCCGTCCAGACCGGCGCGCAGATCGTCCCAGAGCCGGTTGCCGAGGTCGGTGATCCGCCGCCAGCGCTCGCTGCCCGGGACGGCGCCGGACCGCAGCAGCGTGCCCTGCACCAGCTGGTCGAGGTCCACCTGTGCGATCGTCCCGTCCCCGTCGGTGTCGAGCTGCCGGAACAGCGTCTGGAAGTAGTCGCGCTCGGTCTGGGTCACCATCGGTCTCACCCGTCCTCATACGTCTCGCCGGTCACGTGCGACCTCAGACTGCCGAAGGAGCCGGGCGCCGGAACGGACGTTCACCCGGCGATCACCCGAACGGGCGACCCGGCGTCCTCCGGCCCGGGCCACGGGGCCCGGGGGGCGCCGTACTGTTCCCGGGTGAGCACTCTCGAACGCGCCTGGTGCCGCCTGAAGGCCCACCCCCTCGCCCTGGACGCGGCGCTGGCCGCCGGCGTCCTGGTGTGCATGGTCGCCGGCTCCTTCGTGGTGCCTAGGGACGGGCACGGGGTCACCTGGGGCGTGCGCACCCCGGACACCCTCAGCCTGTTCCTGATGCTGCTCGGCGCCGCCGCGCTGGTCTTCCGCCGCCGCCGGCCCCGCGCCGTGCTCGCCGTCACCGGCACGCTCTCCGTGGTCGAGTGCGTCACCGGCGACCCGCGCGCCCCGGTCGCGATGTCCGCCGTCGTCGCCCTGTACACCGTCGCCGCGACCACCGACCGCCCCACCACCTGGCGGCTCGGCCTGGTCACCATGACCGTGCTGACGGCCGCCGCCATGCTCGCCGGCCCGCTGCCCTGGTACGCCCAGGAGAACCTGGGCGTGCTCGCCTGGACCGGCATCGGCGCCACTGCCGGGGACGCCGTACGCAGCCGCCGCGCGGTCGTGCAGGCCATCCGGGACCGCGCCGAACGCGCCGAACGCACCCGGGAGGAGGAGGCCCGCCGAAGGGTCGCCGAGGAGCGGCTGCGCATCGCCCGCGATCTGCACGACGTCGTCGCCCACCACATCGCCCTGGTGAACGTCCAGGCCGGGGTCGCCGCCCACGTCATGGACAAGCGGCCCGACCAGGCCAAGGAGGCCCTCGCCCACGTCCGCGAGGCCGGCCGCAGCGCGCTGAACGAACTGCGCGCCACCGTCGGCCTGCTGCGCCAGTCCGACGACCCGGAGGCGCCCACCGAGCCCGCCCCCGGCCTGAGCCGCCTGGCGGAGCTGGCGGCCACCTTCCGCAACGCGGGCCTGCCGGTGGAGGTGGCCTGCGCCGACCGGCCCGGCGATCTGCCCGCCGCCGTCGACCTGGCCGCCTACCGGATCGTCCAGGAGGCCCTGACCAACGTGCGCAAACACGCCGGCCCCGCGGCCCGGGCCGAGGTGAGCGTCGTACGCGTCGGACCCGACCTGGAGGTCACCGTGCTGGACGACGGGGAGGGCGGGCCCGGCACGCCCGAGGACGGCGGCGGGCACGGGCTGCTCGGCATGCGCGAGCGGGTCACCGCCCTCGGCGGCACCCTGACCACCGGACCCCGCTACGGCGGCGGCTTCCGCGTCCATGCGATCCTGCCGGTCCACCCGACGACCGCCCAGGGGGAGCCCGTATGACCATCCGTGTCCTGCTCGCCGACGACCAGGCACTGCTGCGCAGCGCGTTCCGGGTGCTGGTCGACTCCGAGCCCGGCATGGAGGTGGTGGGGGAGGCGTCCGACGGCGCGGAGGCGGTCCGGCTGGCCCGCGAGCACGCCCCCGACGTCGTCCTGATGGACATCCGGATGCCCGGCACCGACGGCCTCGCCGCCACCCGGGAGATCGGCGCCGACCCCGCCCTGGCCCAGGTCCGCGTGGTCATCCTGACCACCTTCGAGGTGGACGACTACGTGGTCCAGGCGCTGCGCGCCGGCGCCTCCGGCTTCCTCGGCAAGGGCAGCGAGCCGGAGGAGCTGCTGACCGCCATCCGGGTCGCGGCCGGCGGGGAGGCCCTGCTCTCCCCGGCCGCCACCAAGGGCCTGATCGCCCGCTTCCTCGCCCAGGGCGACACCGGCGCCGCGCCCGATCCCGCCCGTGCCGAGCGGCTCGCCGCGCTCACCGGCCGGGAGCGGGAAGTCCTCGTCCAGGTGGCCGGCGGTCACTCCAACGACGAGATCGCCGAGCGCCTCGCGGTCAGCCCGCTGACGGTGAAGACGCACGTCAACCGGGCCATGGCCAAGCTGGGCGCGCGGGACCGGGCACAGCTGGTCGTCATCGCGTACGAGTCGGGGCTGGTCCGTCCGAGGAGGGACTGATCTCCACCCGCGTGTACTGCGCGCGGAGTAGGGGCCCGCCGGGGAACGGGACCTGGGGCCTACGGCAGGGCCGTCCGGGATGGCTCAGGGTGGGGGAGACCTGTGCCGTCCCCGGGATGAGAGAACCTGATCCATGTCCTGGCTGTCCCGCTTCAGCCTCGCGCAACGGGCCCTCGTCGGGCTCGTGTCGCTGGTCGCGCTCGCCTTCGGGCTGATCGCGATACCCCAGATCAAACAGCAGCTGCTGCCCACCATAGAACTGCCCATGGTGTCGGTGATCGCGCCGTACCAGGGCGCCTCGCCCGACGTGGTCGAGAAGCAGGTCGTCGAGCCCCTCGAGGACAACCTCCAGGGCGTCGACGGCGTCACCGGCGTCACCTCCACCGCGAGCGAGGGCAACGCCGTGATCATGGCGTCCTTCGACTACGGCAACGACACCGAGCGGATCGTCGCCGACGTCCAGCAGGCGGTGAACCGGGCCCGCAACCAGCTTCCGGACGACGTCGACCCGCAGGTGGTCTCCGGGTCCACCGACGACCTGCCGACCGTGGTCCTCGCCGTCACCTCCGACAAGGACCAGCAGGCGCTCGCGGACCAGCTCGACACCACGGTGGTCCCGGCCCTGAAGGACATCGACGGCGTCGGCCGGGTGCAGGTCATGGGCGTCCGCGACCGCCAGGTCACCGTCACCCCGGACGACGCGAAGCTCGCGCGCGCCCATCTCACCGCCGCCGACCTCGGCCAGGCCCTCCAGGCGGGCGGCGCCACCGTCCCGGCCGGCTCCTTCGACGAGGACGGCGCCAACCGCACCGTCCAGGTCGGCGGCGGCTTCACCTCGCTGAAGCAGATCCAGGACCTGATGGTCACCGGCAAGGGCACCGAGCCGGTCCGACTCGGCGACGTGGCATCCGTCGAGGAGCGCCCGGCCCCGGCCGACTCCCTCGCCCGCACCGACGGCCGGCCCAGCCTCGCCGTCAACGTCACGATGGCCCACGACGGCAGCGCGGTCTCCATCTCGGACGCGGTCAAGGACAAGCTGCCCGCACTGCGCGCGGACCTCGGCTCCGGCGCGCGGCTCACGGTGGTCAGCGACCAGGGCCCGGCCGTGTCCAAGTCCATCAAGGGCCTGACCACCGAGGGCGCGCTCGGTCTGCTCTTCGCGGTCGTGGTGATCCTGTTCTTCCTGGCGTCGGTCCGCTCGACCCTGGTCACGGCGGTGTCCATCCCGCTGTCCGTGGTCCTCGCCCTGCTGGTGCTGTGGACCCGCGGCCTGTCGCTGAACATGCTCACCCTCGGCGCGCTGACCATCGCCGTCGGCCGGGTCGTGGACGACTCGATCGTGGTCCTGGAGAACATCAAGCGGCACCTCGGCTACGGCGAGGAACGCAAGGAGGCCATCCTCACCGCCGTGCGCGAGGTGGCCGGCGCGGTCACCTCCTCCACCCTCACCACGGTCGCCGTGTTCCTGCCGATCGGCCTGGTCGGCGGCATGGTGGGCGCCTTGTTCGGCTCGTTCAGCATCACCGTGACGGCGGCCCTGCTGGCCTCCCTGCTGGTGTCGCTGACGGTCGTGCCGGTGCTGTCGTACTGGTTCCTGCGCGCCCCCAAGGGCACCCCCGACGACGCCGCGGAGGCCCGCCGCGAGGCCGAGGAGAAGGAGGCCAACAGCCGCCTCCAGCGCGCCTACGTGCCCGTACTGCGGTTCGCCACCCGGCGCCGGCTGACCAGCGTGCTCATCGCGATCGTCGTCCTGGTCGTCACCTTCGGCATGTCCGGCCTGCTGAAGACGAACTTCTTCGACCAGGGCGAGCAGGAAGTCCTCACCATCAAGCAGAAGCTGAAGCCCGGCACCAGCCTGACGGCCACCGACGCCCAGGCCCGGCGGGTGGAGAAGCTGCTGGCCGCCACCGAGGGAGTGAAGGACTACCAGGTCACCGTCGGCTCCTCCGGCCTCCTCGCGGCCTTCGGCGGCGGCACCGACACCAACCAGGCGTCGTACCAGGTCATGCTGGAGGACTCCGCCTCCTACGACGAGGTGCGGCGGCACCTGGAGGACGGGCTGAAGAAGCTCGACGGCATCGGTACGACCACCGTCTCCGCCGGTGACGGCTTCGGCAGCCAGGACCTGAGCGTGGTGGTCAAGGCATCCGACCCGAAGGCGCTGCGGACGGCGGCGGAGCAGGTCCGCGGCGCGGTCGCCGGCCTCGACCACGTCACGGACGTCACCAGCGACCTCGCGCAGAGCGTGCCGCGGATCTCGGTCAGGGCCAACGCGAAGGCGGCGGCCGCCGGCTTCGACGACCAGAAGCTCGGCGCGGCGGTGGCGCAGGCGGTGCGCGGCACCACGGCGGCCAAGGCGGTCCTGGACGACACCGAGCGGGACGTCGTCGTACGGCCGGCCGAGCCCGCGACCACCCTGGACCGGCTGAAGGACCTGCGCCTCGGCCCGGTGAAGCTCGGCGACATCGCGACCGTGAAGCTGGTCGACGGCCCGGTGTCCATGACCCGCATCGACGGGCAGCGCGCGGCCACCGTCACGGCCCGGCCGACGGGCGACAACACGGGCGCGATCAGCGGCAAGCTCCAGTCGAGGATCAAGGCGCTGAAGCTCCCGGCGGGCGCCACGGCCGAGATCGGCGGTGTCTCCTCCGACCAGGACGACGCGTTCAAGAACCTGGGCCTGGCCATGCTGGCGGCCATCGCGATCGTCTTCATGCTGCTGGTCGCGACGTTCCGCTCGCTCGCCCAGCCGCTGATCCTGCTGGTCTCCGTCCCCTTCGCGGCGACCGGCGCGATCGGCCTGCTGGTGGCCACCGGCACCCCGATGGGCGTGCCCGCGATGATCGGCATGCTGATGCTGATCGGCATCGTCGTGACCAACGCGATCGTGCTGATCGACCTGATCAACCAGTACCGGGCGCAGGGCTACGGCGTGGTGGAGGCCGTGGTCGAGGGCGGCCGGCACCGGCTCCGCCCGATCCTCATGACGGCGCTGGCGACCATCTTCGCCCTGCTCCCGATGGCCCTGGGCGTCACCGGCGAGGGCGGCTTCATCGCCCAGCCCCTCGCCGTGGTCGTCATCGGCGGCCTGATCACCTCCACCCTGCTGACCCTCCTCCTCGTCCCGACGCTCTACGCGATGCTGGAGCTGCGCAAGGAGCGCCGGGCGGAGAAGCGGGCGGCGAAGCGGCGGCCGGACACCGAGCGGACGCCGGAGCCGGCCGGGGTCTAGCCACGGCGGGCAGCAGGAAGGGGCCGCACCCTCGGGTGCGGCCCCTTCCTCACGTCGTACCGCCGGAGGCTACGGCAGCGCCAGCATCCGCTCCAGCGCCAGCTTGGCGAACGCCTCCGTCTCCTTGTCGACCTCGATCCGGTTGACCAGGTTGCCCTCGGCCAGCGACTCCAGCGCCCAGACCAGGTGGGGCAGGTCGATGCGGTTCATGGTCGAGCAGAAGCAGACCGTGCGGTCGAGGAAGACGATCTCCTTGCCCTCGGGCGCGAAACGGTTCGCCAGCCGCCGGACCAGGTTCAGCTCCGTGCCGATGGCCCACTTGGAACCGGCCGGGGCGGCTTCCAGGGCCTTGATGATGTACTCGGTCGAGCCGACGTAGTCCGCAGCCGCGACGACCTCGTGCCGGCACTCCGGGTGGACCAGGACGTTCACCCCGGGGATGCGGGCGCGCACGTCGTTGACCGAGTCCAGGCTGAACCGGCCGTGCACCGAGCAGTGGCCGCGCCACAGGATCATCTTCGCGGCCCGCAGCTCCTCGGCGGTCAGGCCGCCGTTCGGCTTGTGCGGGTTGTAGACCACGCAGTCGTCCAGGGACATCCCCATGTCCCGGACGGCGGTGTTGCGCCCCAGGTGCTGGTCCGGCAGGAACAGCACCTTCTCACCCTGCTCGAACGCCCAGTCCAGCGCCCGCTTGGCGTTGGAGGAGGTGCAGATCGTGCCGCCGTGCTTGCCGGTGAAGGCCTTGATGTCGGCGGAGGAGTTCATGTACGAGACGGGGACGACCTGCTCGGCGATCCCGGCCTCGGTCAGCACGTCCCAGCACTCGGCGACCTGCTCGGCCGTCGCCATGTCCGCCATGGAGCAGCCGGCGGCCAGGTCGGGCAGGACCACCTTCTGGTCGTCGGACGTCAGGATGTCCGCCGACTCGGCCATGAAGTGCACACCGCAGAAGACGATGTACTCGGCCTCCGGGCGCGCGGCGGCGTCCCGGGCCAGCTTGAAGGAGTCACCCGTGACATCGGCGAACTGGATGACCTCGTCGCGCTGGTAGTGGTGGCCGAGCACGAAGACCTTGTCGCCGAGCTTCTCCTTGGCCGCGCGGGCGCGTTCGACCAGGTCGGGGTCGGACGGCGACGGCAGGTCGCCGGGACACTCGACGCCCCGCTCGCTCTTCGGGTCGGCCTCACGGCCGAGCAGCAGCAGGGCGAGCGGACTCGGCTGCACGTCGAGCTCCGGGGTCTGGGCGGTGGTCACGACACGCACCCTTTCTACTTTTCGTCTAACTGACGCAATTATCATAACCGCTTCATGTCACTTTGACGATGGCCATAGCGTCGATGTGACGTGAATCCCGCCGGGGCCCTTCTCCGAGCCGCTGTCCCCCCGACGGGCCATGTGCGAGCATGAGGAAGCGACACAAAAACGCGACAACGCGACAGCGCGATCGCCCGGCCCGGAATGAAACCGCGGCAGCGCCGGTTGCATACGTCGGCAAGCAGTCTCCGTACAACCCGGGAGAGATGTAGATGTCCGTATCGGACGAGACCACCACCGTCACCGACGGCATCATCCTGACCGACGCCGCCGCGGCCAAGGTCAAGGCCCTGCTCGACCAGGAAGGCCGCGACGACCTCGCGCTGCGCGTCGCCGTCCAGCCCGGCGGCTGCTCCGGCCTGCGCTACCAGCTCTTCTTCGACGAGCGCTCGCTCGACGGCGACGTCGTGAAGGACTTCGGCGGGGTCAAGGTCGTCACGGACCGCATGAGCGCTCCGTACCTGGGCGGCGCCACCGTCGACTTCGTGGACACGATCGAGAAGCAGGGCTTCACGATCGACAACCCGAACGCGACCGGCTCCTGCGCCTGCGGCGACTCCTTCAGCTGAGCCGAGCCGACACCGGACGGTGAAGGCGGCGGTCCCCTCCACGGGGGCCGCCGCCTTCGTCTGTCGGCAACCGGCGGGCCTTCGTCCTTCGGTGACCCGCCGGCCGCGTCAGGTACCCGCAGCCCGCGGGCCGGTTCAGCGCGGCCGCGCCGACGCGTCCGGCCGCAGCGCGCCCGGCGCGGCCTCGGGGATCTCCCGGCCGTCCGCGCCGGTCACCGTCCGCCCGTCCAGCGGCGCGTCCAGCGTCACGGTCTTCACGTACTCCTTGGCGATCATCACGCACACCCGGTCCGGCCAGGGCGTCTCGGTGACCGTCACCGTCACCCGGTCGCCGCTCTCCCGTGCCGAGACCCGGTAGTCGGCGCACAGCCCGCCGGAGAACCCCACCCTCAGCGTCCGCCCGTCGGCCGAGTACGAGGTCACCGGCACGCCCCGGCTCTTCCCGGACGGCGCCGGCGCGGGGGACGCGGACGCGGATGTCAGGTACGCCGGGTCGACCGCCGGATACGTCACCGTGAACGCCTCGCCCCCGCCGGCCCCGCGCACCCGGAACAGCCAGGACGGCACCAGCGTCTGCCGCCCGCCCACCGAGTGCGCGGCCAACCCGAACACCGCCTTGTCCACGGTGACCGTCTCCCGCGCCCGCTTCGGCACCCCCGTGGACGCCCCGCACGGCTCCTCCAGCCGGTCCTTCAGCGGCACCGGGCTCGCGCACCCGCCGATCCCCATCCGGTGGCCGCCCCCGGCCGCCCCGTTCATCAGCTCCAGCGTGCGCGCCGCGCCCAGCACCGGATACGTGTCCCCCTTCACCGGCGCCGCCAGCAGCCCGTGGCCGCCGACCGGTTCGCCCCCGCGGTCGACGGTCAGGCCGGTCGTCCAGCCGTACGTGGGCAGCCCGCCCACCACCGGATCGGCGTCCACCACCCGCTGGGCGCCCGTCACCCGGCTCGCGTCGGTCCGCGCGCCCTTGAGCCCGGCCGCCTCCAGCACCGGCGCGGCCGCCCGCTCGGCGTCGGCCACGCTCACCGGATCGCCGGCCGGGGCGCCCGGGCCGGGGGAGCAGACGGTCACCTTGCGGCAGTCGTCCGTGCCGGGCGCGTACCGGCTGTACGACCAGCCGCCCGGCGCGTCCCGGTGCACCGTCAGGGCCGGTCCGAAGCCGTCCCGGCCGCCGACCCGCCAGTTCCGGCCCTCGGCCACCGGGGTCCCGTCCATGCCGAGCGCCCGTGCCAGCCGCGCCACCCGCTCCCGGCCGACCTCGGCCCCCGGCCCGTACACCGGTGCCGATCCGGGCCCGTCCGGCAGTTCGCCGGCGGCCACGTACCGGACGCCGGACGGATCGGGCTCGCCGGGCGCGATACCGCCGGTGCCGGTGCCGGAACCGGTCCAGCCGTCCAGGGCGAGCGGCGGGGGAGTGCGGGCCCCCGCGGGCGCGGCCGGGTCGTCCACGGACTCGCCCTGGCCGCCGGCCGCCAGGTAGGCCCCGCCGCCGCCGACGAGCAGCACGGCGGCGGCGGCGACGGAGACGACGAGCGCGGTGGGGCGCCGCCTCGTCCGCCCGGTCCCGTGGCGCTCCGGGGCGCCGGAGTCTTCAGGGTGCTCGGTGTTCACCGCATCGCTCCTCGCTGGTCGTGCCCCGCGCTCCCCGCGCGGGGGACGGCGATGGGACGCGGGAGGGCGGCGCGCGGTTCCCGGTCACGTGCTCCCGGTCAGTCGCCGTAGTCCGACATCGCGTCCAGCAGCCGGGCCGACCGCGCCGGCACGGACACCCCGTGGATACGGGACGGGGACACCGGACCGGACTCGGCCCGCTCCGGGGCCGCCCAGTGCGGAACCATCCGGGCGCAGTCGCCCCACAGTGAGGCGAGGCCGCCGTCGGACTCGGCCGGGGCGGAGGAGAAGACCTCGGGGTTCGTCATGAGCGCACCGTACGCACGGCACGGGCCGCGAAGAAAGATCTACTATCGGGTAGTTTCGTCAGCTTCAGCGCGGTCGGCCGAACCGGTAGCGTGAACTGTCAATCCAGCCTCCCCAGGAGAATCCCCGTCGTGCGCATCGCAGTCACCGGCTCCATCGCCACCGACCACCTCATGACCTTCCCCGGCCGCTTCGCCGACCAGTTCGTCGCGGACCAGCTGCACACGGTTTCGCTCTCCTTCCTGGTCGACAACCTCGACGTCCGCCGCGGCGGTGTCGCCGCCAACATCGCCTTCGGCATGGGCCAGCTCGGCACCCGTCCGATCCTGGTCGGGGCCGCCGGCTTCGACTTCGACGAGTACCGGGCCTGGCTCGACCGGCACGGCGTGGACACGGACTCGGTCCGCATCTCCGAGACCCTGCACACCGCCCGCTTCGTGTGCACCACCGACGCCGACCACAACCAGATCGGCTCCTTCTACACCGGCGCGATGAGCGAGGCCCGCCTCATCGAGCTGAAGACCGTCGCGGACCGCGTGGGCGGCCTCGACCTGGTCCTCATCGGCGCCGACGACCCCGAGGCGATGCTCCGCCACACCGAGGAGTGCCGCTCCCGGAACATCCCGTTCGCCGCCGACTTCTCCCAGCAGATCGCCCGGATGGAGGGCGAGGAGATCCGGATACTGCTGGACGGCGCGACCTACCTCTTCTCCAACGAGTACGAGAAGGGGCTCATCGAGTCCAAGACCGGCTGGAGCGACGCGGAGATCCTGTCCAAGGTCGGGCACCGGGTCACCACGCTCGGCTCGCGGGGCGTGCGCATCGAGCGGACCGGCGCGGACCCGATCGAGGTCGGCTGCCCGGAGGAGGACCGCAAGGCCGACCCCACCGGCGTCGGCGACGCCTTCCGCGCCGGGTTCCTGTCCGGGCTGGCCTGGGGCGTCTCGCTGGAACGCGCGGCGCAGATCGGCTGCATGCTCGCCACCCTGGTCATCGAGACCGTGGGGACGCAGGAGTACCAGCTGCGGCGGACCCACTTCATGGAGCGGTTCGTGAAGGCGTACGGCGAAGAGGCGGGCGCGGAGGTCCGGGCCCACCTGAGCTGAGGTCCGCTGGGCGTTCAGCTCACCCGGCGGACCAGGTACGCCGTTCCCCGTTCCGCCGGTTCCTCGCCCACGTACTCCTGCCCCCGCATCTGGCACCACGCCGGGATGTCCAGGTGGGCGGCCTCGTCGTCCGACAGGACCCGTACGAGGCCGCCCACCGGGACCTCGCCGAACACCTTCGCCAGCTCGATGACCGGGATCGGGCAGCGCTTGCCCAGGGAGTCGACGACCAGCTCCCGAGCCCGGACGGCCGTCGCCGGCGCCGGTGCGCCCAGCTTCTCCCGCACCCCGGCCACCGCCCCCGGCAGCACCTCCAGGAACCGCTCCACGTCCTCCTCCGCCGTGCCGGCCGGCAGCGACACCCGGACGTTGCCCTCGCTCAGCACCCCCATCGCCTTCAGCACATGGCTGGGCGTCAGCGTGCCGGACGTGCACGAGGAGCCGGAGGAGACCGAGAAGCCGGCCCGGTCCAGCTCGTGCAGCAGGGCCTCGCCGTCGACGTAGAGGCAGGAGAAGGTGACGATCCCGGGCAGCCGGCGCCCGGCGTCGCCGACCACCTCCACGTCCGGCACCAGCTGAGGCACCCGGACCCGGATCCGCTCCGTCAGCTCCCGCAGCCGTACCGCCTCCCGGGCCGCCTCGGCGCGTACCGCGCGCAGCGAGGCCACGGCCGCCACGATGGCCGGGATGTTCTCGAAACCGGGCGCCCGGCCCGACTCCCGCTCGTCCACCGGCCCTTGGGCGGCGAACCGCACCCCCTTGCGGACGACGAGCAGCCCGACCCCCGAGGGCCCGCCCCACTTGTGCGCGCTGGCCGTCAGCAGCGACCAGTCACCCCCGACCGGCCCCCAGCCCAGCGACTGCGCCGCGTCCACCAGCAGCGGCACCCCGGCGGCCCGGCACACCTCGGCCACCTCGGCCACCGGCTGCTCGGTGCCCACCTCGTGGTTGGCCGACTGCAGGCAGGCCAGCGCGGTGTCCGCCCGGAGCGCCTCCGCGTACCCCGAAGGGTCGACGGCTCCCGCCCGATTGACGGCCACCTGGGTGACGCTCCCGCCGTCCGCCTCCCACACCTCAGCCGAATGGAGTACGGAGGAGTGTTCGACGGCAGACACGATCAGGTGGCGTCCCACCCGCCGCCGCCCGGCCAACGCCCCCGCGATCCCGGTGTGTACGGCCCGCGTCCCGGACGACGTGAACACCACCTCGTCGGCCCGGCACCCGACGGCCTCCGCGGCCGCCTCCCGAGCCGCGTCCAGCAACATCCGAGCCTTCCGCCCCTCCCGGTACAACCGCGCGGGATCGGCCCATCCTTCATCCAAAGAGGCCAACAACGCCTGACGGGCCACGGGATGGAGAGGAGCGGCGGAAGCAGCATCAAAGTAGGCCATACGGCAACGCTAAACCGCCGGTCAGGGCAGCGTCCCGAAGGGGCGCGGGGAACGGCGCGACCAGCCACAACGCACCCGCAGCCGCCAATCAAGCGAACCACCCCACCTAGTAGGCACCCCTCCTCGCGAACCCTCGGAGAGGGTGGGCTAGGGTTTGGTCCGCATAAACATCCAAACCCCTGCCCGACGCAGGGCGGCGACCGACCAGCGAGAAGGCCGCAGCCGACCGCGCGGGCGAGACTCTCGGGAAGGCGCTACGTGAGTCCCAACGGCTCCGACCGCTCGCCGCGGCGCCCGATGCGGCGGAAGCTGCTGCAGGCACTGACCGCGGGCCTGGTCCTGGCGACCGCAACCGGTTGCACATACAAGGACTTCCCCCGCCTTGGCATGCCCACCCCGACCACGGAAGAGGCTCCGCGGATCCTCTCCCTGTGGCAGGGCTCCTGGGCTGCCGCGCTCGCCGTCGGCGTGCTGGTGTGGGGCCTGATCCTGTGGAGTGCTTTCTTCCACCGGCGCAGCCGCACCAAGGTCGAGGTTCCTCCGCAGACCCGGTACAACATGCCGATCGAGGCCCTGTACACCGTGGTCCCGATCATCATCATCTCGGTGCTCTTCTACTTCACGGCCCGGGACGAGTCGAAGCTCCTGGACACCTCCAAGAAGCCCGACGTCACGGTCAACGTGGTCGGCTTCCAGTGGAGCTGGGGCTTCAACTACATCGAGAACGTCCCCGGTTCCACCGGCGATGCCAAGACCGACAAGAACCTGGACGCCATTCCGGACCGGTTCAAGAAGGAATTCCCGGCGAACGCCGGCGGCGTCTACGACGTCGGTACGCCCGGCACGCGGAACCCGCAGACGAACAACCCCGGTCCGACGCTCTGGCTCCCCAAGGGCAAGACGGTCCGCTTCGTCCTGACCTCGCGTGACGTCATCCACTCCTTCTGGGTGGTGCCGTTCCTCATGAAGCAGGACGTCATTCCGGGCCACACCAACGCCTTCCAGGTGACCCCCAACAAGGAGGGCACCTTCCTCGGCAAGTGCGCCGAGCTCTGCGGCGTCGACCACTCCCGGATGCTGTTCAACGTGAAGGTCGTCTCCCCCGAGCGTTACGAGCAGCACCTCAAGGACCTCGCCAAGAAGGGGCAGACCGGTTACATTCCCGCCGGCATCGCGCAGACGAGCCACGAGAAGAACCGGGAGACGAACAACCTGTGAGCATCCTCAACGAACCCCAGGGTGCCGCGGCAGCTGAAGGCTCGTACGCCGACGAGCTGCCGGTCAGGCGCAAGCAACCCGGCAATGTCGTGGTGAAGTGGCTGACGACCACCGACCACAAGACGATCGGCACGCTGTATCTGGCGACGTCGTTCGCGTTCTTCCTGATCGGTGGCGTGATGGCGCTCATCATGCGCGCCGAGCTGGCCCGTCCGGGCCTGCAGATCATGTCGAACGAGCAGTTCAACCAGGCGTTCACGATGCACGGCACGATCATGCTGCTGATGTTCGCGACGCCGCTGTTCGCCGGTTTCGCCAACTGGATCATGCCGCTGCAGATCGGCGCGCCCGACGTGGCGTTCCCGCGGCTGAACATGTTCGCCTACTGGCTGTACCTGTTCGGCTCGCTCATCGCGGTGGCCGGCTTCCTCACCCCGCAGGGTGCGGCCGACTTCGGCTGGTTCGCCTACTCCCCGCTGTCGGACGCGGTCCGCTCGCCGGGCGTCGGCGCCGACATGTGGATCATGGGTCTGGCCTTCTCCGGCTTCGGCACGATCCTCGGCTCGGTCAACTTCATCACCACGATCATCTGCATGCGTGCCCCGGGCATGACCATGTTCCGGATGCCGATCTTCGTGTGGAACGTGCTGCTGACCGGTGTGCTGGTCCTGCTGGCCTTCCCGGTGCTGGCCGCCGCGCTGTTCGCCCTGGAGGCGGACCGGAAGTTCGGCGCCCACATCTTCGACGCGGCCAACGGCGGCGCACTGCTGTGGCAACACCTCTTCTGGTTCTTCGGACACCCAGAGGTGTACATCATCGCCCTGCCGTTCTTCGGCATCATCTCCGAAGTCATCCCGGTGTTCTCCCGTAAGCCGATGTTCGGCTACATGGGTCTGATCGCCGCGACGATCGCGATCGCCGGTCTGTCCGTGACCGTGTGGGCCCACCACATGTACGTCACCGGCGGGGTGCTGCTGCCCTTCTTCTCCTTCATGACCTTCCTGATCGCCGTGCCGACCGGTGTGAAGTTCTTCAACTGGATCGGCACGATGTGGAAGGGCTCGCTCTCCTTCGAGACGCCGATGCTCTGGGCCACCGGCTTCCTGATCACCTTCACGTTCGGTGGTCTGACCGGTGTCATCCTGGCCTCGCCGCCGATGGACTTCCACGTCTCCGACTCGTACTTCGTGGTGGCCCACTTCCACTACGTGGTCTTCGGTACGGTCGTCTTCGCCATGTTCTCCGGCTTCCACTTCTGGTGGCCGAAGTGGACCGGCAAGATGCTGGACGAGCGCCTCGGCAAGATCACCTTCTGGACGCTGTTCATCGGCTTCCACGGCACCTTCCTGGTCCAGCACTGGCTGGGCGCCGAGGGCATGCCGCGCCGGTACGCGGACTACCTGAACGCCGACGGCTTCACCGCGCTGAACACGGTGTCGACCATCAGCTCCTTCCTGCTCGGCCTGTCGATCTTGCCGTTCCTCTACAACGTGTGGAAGACGGCCAAGTACGGCAAGCCGGTCGGCGTGGACGACCCGTGGGGCTACGGCCGCTCCCTGGAGTGGGCGACCTCCTGCCCGCCGCCGCGGCACAACTTCCTCACCCTGCCGCGGATCCGCAGCGAATCCCCGGCGTTCGATCTGCACCACCCCGAGATCGCCGCGCTCGAACAGCTTGAGCACGCCGGTCACGGCACCGCCGTCGCGGGCAGCAAGGAGGCCGGCAAGTGAAGATCCAGGGTCGGATGTTCATCTGGCTGAGCGTCTTCATCCTGATCATGGCCATCGTGTATGGCGTGTGGTCGAAGGAGCCGGCCGGTACCACCGCGCTCTTCCTGGCCTTCGGCCTGGCCGTCATGATCGGCTTCTACCTGGGCTTCACCGCCCGGCGGGTCGACGCGGGCGCCCAGGACGACAAGGAGGCCGACGTCGCGGACGACGCGGGCGAGCTGGGCTTCTTCAGCCCGCACAGCTGGCAGCCGCTCATGCTGGGCTTCGGCGGCGCGATCGCCTTCCTCAGCATCGCGGTCGGCTGGTGGCTGATCTACTTCTCCGCCCCGTTCATCCTGATCGGCCTGTTCGGTTGGGTGTTCGAGTACTACCACGGTGAGAACCGGACCCAGTAGGGCGCCGGACGCACCGGGAGCCCGGACCTTCCTCACGGAGGGTCCGGGCTCCACTCGTTTGCCGGAGCATCGTTCGCTCGGAGGAGTGATCCGTCGTGCCGGTAATCATTTGATCTCATAGCGTGATCATATGAACCACACTGTGCGGACTCGTACCGTCGTCGGCTGCACCCTGCTGGTGACCGCCCTCGGTGCGGGCGTCACCGCTTGCGGTTCGGACGGCAACCCCCTGTCGGCCAGGCCGTACGACGCAGCGGACCTGATCTCCTTCAACGGCCCCACCGAAGCGGGCAAGCGAGCCGACCCGGACAAGCCCCTGGAGGTCACCGTCAACAGCGGTGAGGGCCGGATCACGGACGTCACCGCCCGGGACTCCACAGGGCGCTATGTGACGGGCGAACTGGCCGCCGACGGCAGCCGCTGGCACAGCACCTCCCCGCTGGCCGCGGGCGCCCACTACACGGTCACGGTGAGCACCGAGGACGAGGACGGCGCGCCCGGCCGCAAGACCCTCACGTTCGACACCGGCAAGCCCGCCGGCAAGAAGCGCCTGGCCGTCACCTTCGGGCCGGGCACGGGCACCTACGGCGTCGGACAGCCCATCACGGCCCAACTGGACCAGGGGATCAAGGACAAGGCGCAGCGTGCCGTCGTGGAGCGGGCCCTGCGGGTGGAGTCCGTGCCGGCCGTGCCGGGCTCCTGGTATTGGGTGAACGACAAGGAACTCCACTACCGGCCCAAGGAGTACTGGCCGGCCCACGCGACCATCCGGGTGCGCAGCAACCTGGACGGCGTCCGTGTCAACGACCGGCTGTGGGGCGGGAAGTCCAAGCCGCTGCAGCTCACCACCGGGGACAAGGTCGAGGTCGTCGCGGACGCCGCCGCGCACCAGCTGACGTACTACAAGAACGGTCAGCCCGTCGAGCAGATCCCGGTCACCGCCGGCAAGCCCGGCTTCGAGACCCGCAACGGTGTCAAGGTCGTACTGGAGAAGCAGTACTTCGTACGGATGCGCGGCACCACCGTCGGCATCGCCGAGGGCACCTCGGACTCCTACGACCTGCCGGTGTACTACGCCACCCGGGTCACCTGGTCCGGCGAGTACGTCCACGCCGCGCCCTGGTCCGTCGGCTCGCAGGGCTACGAGAACGTCAGCCACGGCTGCGTCGGGATGAGCACGTCCAACGCCGAGTGGCTCTACGACAACATCCGCGAGGGCGACATCGTCAAGGTCGTCAACTCCCAGGGTCAGACCATGGAGCCCTTCGGCAACGGCTTCGGCGACTGGAACGTCGACTGGAAGAAGTGGCGCACGGGCAGCGCCCTGACGAACGCGACTCAGGACACCCCGGCGGAGGCGGTGCGCCTACAGCCGAGGGCGGCGTAGGAAGCGCCCTGAAGGGGCGCGGGGAACTGCGCGACAAGCCACGACGGACCGGCACTCGCGCACGCTCCTCCGCGCCCCGAGCCAGTAGGCGCTCCCAGCCCCTCCTTACGCGCCTACGAGTCGCTTCTGGCGCAGCAGGGAGGCCAGCGCGGCGGCGAACTCCACCGGATCCACCGGCAGCGTCACAGCCGCGTCCGCACGGCTCCACGTGGCCAGCCACGCGTCCTGCGGCCGTCCCATGAGCAGCAGCACCGGCGGGCAGCCGAACACCTCGTCCTTGATCTGCCGGCACATGCCCATGCCGCCCATCGGCACGGCCTCGCCGTCCAGCACGCAGACGTCGATGCCCCCCTTGTCCAGCTCCCGCACCACCGCGGCCGGGGTGGCGCACTCCACGAACTCCACCAGGGGCACGTCCGGGGCGGGCCGGCGTCCGGCGGCCAGCCGTACTTGCTCGCGAGTGGTGGAGTCGTCGCTATAGACCAGCACCGTGGCGGTCGGCTGCATTGTTCCTCCGGGACGTCGGCGTCGTACGGACGGGACGGGCAGGGCCGTCTGGGCGGATGCTACTCCCCCGAACACCACGTCAGCACCGGTTCGGGGGGCGGCAACACTCCGAACGGCACCCCCCGGAGTGAGCGCGAGATAAGCGACCGACATAATGTCGGTCGTGGCGACAGCAACGACAGTAGAAACAGGGCACGCGCACCCGTCGGTCAATCGGCCGAACCTCACCAGCGTCGGAACCATCATCTGGCTGAGTTCCGAGCTGATGTTCTTCGCGGCCCTCTTCGCGATGTACTTCACCCTCCGGTCGGTGACCGGACCGGATCACTGGAAGGAGATGGCGCACGCGCTCAACGTGCCCTTCTCCGCGACGAACACCACGATCCTGGTGCTCTCCTCCCTCACCTGCCAGCTCGGCGTGTTCGCCGCCGAGCGCGGCGATGTGAAGAAGCTCCGTGGCTGGTTCATCATCACCTTCATCATGGGTGCGATCTTCATCGGCGGTCAGATCTACGAGTACACCGAGCTGGTGAAGAAGGACGGCATCTCGCTGTCCTCGGACCCGTACGGCTCGGTGTTCTACCTGACCACCGGCTTCCACGGCCTGCACGTGACGGGCGGCCTCATCGCCTTCCTGCTGGTCCTCGGCCGTACCTACATGGCCAAGAGGTTCACCCACGAGCAGGCGACCGCCGCCATCGTCGTGTCCTACTACTGGCACTTCGTCGATGTCGTCTGGATCGGCCTCTTCGCCACGATCTACCTGATCAAGTAGCCGGGATCGCTCCCGCACATCCAGAAGCACCGACGCAGAAGATCCTGACACCGGGGTAATCCGTGAAAAAGCTCTCCGCACGACGACGCCATCCGCTGGCGGCGGTCGTCGTCCTACTCCTCGCGCTGGCGGCCACTGGGGGGCTGTACGCCGCGTTCGCGCCCGCGGGCAAGGCACAGGCCGATGAATCCTCCCAGTCCCTGACCATCAAGGAGGGCAAGAAGCTCTACGAGGTCGGCTGCGCCAGCTGCCACGGCACCGGTGGCCAGGGCTCCTCCGACGGCCCGAGCCTCGTCGGCGTCGGCGCCGCGGCCGTCGACTTCCAGGTCGGCACCGGCCGTATGCCCGCCGCGACCTCGCAGGGCGCCCAGGTCCCGCGCAAGAAGCCCATCTACACGCAGGCCCAGATCGACCAGCTCGCCGCGTACGTCGCGTCGCTGGGCGCCGGCCCGAGCGTGCCCACCAAGCAGCAGTACGGCCCCGACGGCGCGGACATCGCCAAGGGCGGCGAGCTGTTCCGCACCAACTGCGCGCAGTGCCACAACTTCACCGGCAAGGGCGGTGCCCTGACCAAGGGCAAGTTCGCCCCGACGCTGGAGGGTGTCGCTCCGAAGCACATCTACGAGGCCATGCAGACCGGCCCGCAGAACATGCCGTCCTTCCCCGACACCACGATGTCGGAGAAGAACAAGAAGGACATCATCGCGTACCTGAACGCGGTCAACGGTGACAAGACGGAGAACCCGGGTGGTCTGGAGCTGGGCGGCCTCGGGCCGGTCAGTGAGGGTCTGTTCGGCTGGATCTTCGGCCTCGGCACGCTGATCGCGGTCGCCGTCTGGGTCGCCGCTCGGACCGCAAAGGCCAAGAAGTCATGAGTAGCCAAGACATTCCTGAAGAGAACCTGCCCGCTGAGCAGGACCACGCACACGGCGCGGTAGCGACCGCGGACGAGGAGAACCCGTTCGCGGACCCGGGGCTGCCGCCGCACGAGCACCGGATCCAGGACATCGACGAGCGGGCCGCCAAGCGGTCCGAGCGCGCGGTGGCGTTCCTGTTCACGGTGTCGATGCTGGCCACCATCGGCTTCATCGTCTCGTACCTGGCGATCCCGAACGACAAGTCGATCTTCGTCTTCCCGATCGGGCACCTGAGCGCGATGAACTTCGCGCTGGGTCTGACGCTGGGCGTGGCGCTGTTCTGCATCGGCGCGGGCGCGGTCCACTGGGCGCGCACGCTGATGTCGGACGTGGAGATCGCCGACGACCGGCACCCCATCGAGGCCTCGCCGGAGGTGCGGGCGAAGGTCCACGCGGACTTCCGCCAGGGTGCCGCGGAGTCCGGGTTCGGCCGCCGCAAGCTGATCCGCAACACCATGTTCGGCGCGATGGCGCTGGTGCCGCTCTCCGGCGTGATGCTGCTGGGCGGTCTGGGCCCGGCGCCGAAGACGAAGCTGCGGCACACGATGTGGGCCAAGGGCAAGCGCCTGGTCAACATGAACACCGGCCAGCCGCTGCGTCCGGAGGACGTGGCCGTCGGCTCGCTGACCTTCGCCATGCCCGACGGGATGTCGGAGCACGACGAGGACTTCCAGAACGAGATCGCCAAGGCGGCCCTGATGATCGTGCGGCTCCAGCCGGACGACATCAAGGACAAGCGCGAGCTCGACTGGTCGCACCAGGGCGTTGTCGCCTACTCGAAGATCTGCACCCACGTGGGCTGCCCGATCTCGCTGTACGAGCAGCAGACGCACCATGTGCTGTGCCCGTGCCACCAGTCCACCTTCGACCTCACCGACGGCGCCCGAGTGATCTTCGGCCCCGCCGGCCACGCTCTGCCGCAGCTGCGGATCGGCGTGGACAGTGAGGGTTACCTCCAGGCGCTCGGCGACTTCGAGGAGCCCGTCGGTCCTGCTTTCTGGGAGCGCGGATGAGTACTGCACCGAACGAACAGTCCCGCTCTCGCGGGAAGGCACCGGCCGGCGAGCGCGTCGCCGACTGGGCCGACGGCCGGCTCGGGATCTACTCCCTGGCCAAGGCCAACATGCGCAAGATCTTCCCCGACCACTGGTCGTTCATGTTGGGCGAAGTGTGCATGTACAGCTTCATCATCATCATCCTGACGGGTGTCTATCTGACGCTGTTCTTCCACCCGTCGATGAACGAGGTGGAGTACCACGGCAGCTACGTCCCGATGCAGGGACAGCTGATGTCGGAGGCGTTCAACTCGACCCTGCACATCTCCTTCGACGTGCGCGGTGGTCTGCTCATCCGGCAGATCCACCACTGGGGCGCGGTGGTCTTCCTCGCCGGCATGTTCGTGCACATGATGCGCGTGTTCTTCACCGGTGCGTTCCGCAAGCCGCGTGAGGTCAACTGGCTGTTCGGCTTCCTGCTGTTCGTCCTCGGCATGTTCACCGGTTTCACCGGTTACTCGCTCCCGGACGACCTGCTCTCCGGCACCGGTGTGCGCATCGCCGAGGGTCTGGTGCTGTCCGTGCCGATCGTCGGCACGTACATCTCGTTCTTCCTCTTCGGCGGCGAGTTCCCCGGTCACGACTTCGTGGCCCGGTTCTACTCGATCCACATCCTGCTGCTGCCGGGCATCATGCTGGGCCTGATGGTGGCCCACCTGATCCTGGTCTTCTACCACAAGCACACGCAGTTCGCGGGCCCCGGCAAGACCGAGAAGAACGTCGTCGGCATGCCGCTGCTGCCGGTCTACATGGCCAAGGCCGGAGGCTTCTTCTTCCTGGTCTTCGGTGTCCTGGCGGTGCTGGCCGCGGTCGCGCAGATCAACCCGATCTGGGCGATGGGCCCCTACCGTCCGGACCAGGTGTCCACCGGCGCCCAGCCCGACTGGTACATGGGCTTCTCCGAGGGCTTCGTGCGTGTGATGCCGGGCTGGGAGATCAACGTCGCGGGCCACACGCTGGTCCTCGGTGTCCTCATCCCGCTGATCGTCTTCGGTCTGATGCTGGTCTCGATCGCGGTCTACCCGTTCATCGAGTCCTGGATCACCGGCGACAAGCGCGAGCACCACATCCTGGACCGTCCGCGCAACGCCCCGACGCGCACCGCTCTCGGTGTCGCCTGGCTGACGTTCTTCGCGATGGCCATGGTGGGTGGCGGCAACGACCTGTGGGCGACGCACTTCCACCTGTCGGTCAACGCCGTGACGTACTTCGTCCGGATCTTCCTGTTCGCCGGCCCGGTCATCGCGTACATCGTCACCAAGCGGATCTGCCTCGGCCTGCAGCGCCGGGACCGCGAGAAGGTGCTGCACGGCCGCGAGACCGGCATCATCAAGCGGCTCCCGCACGGTGAGTTCATCGAGGTGCACGAGCCGCTCAGCCAGGAGCAGCTGCACACCCTCACCGCGCACGAGCAGTACAAGCCGGCCGAGATCGGCCCGACGGTCGACGAGAACGGTGTGGAGCGCAAGGTCCCGGCCTCGCAGAAGCTGCGGGCGAAGCTGTCCAACGCCTACTACGGCGAGCACGCCCAGATCCCGAAGCCGAGGGCGGAGGAGTACAAGGAGATCACGAGCGGCCACGGCCACCACTGATCCGCCGTTACTGATCGCCACGAGGGCGGCCCCACGGACCCGGTCCGTGGGGCCGCCCTTTTGTGTACGGCATGTGTCGGCGGTTACCGATCCGTTATCCGGCCGTCGCCGGATCGACGCTATGATCACACTGTCGTGATCTTGAGCCGGGGCCAGAAGCCCGCACGGGCCGCCCACGGCGTGATAATGGGGGAGTCACTGATGGCAGAACCTGCCGAGCCCGAATTCTTCTTCGATCCGACCGACCCCGCTTTCCGTCGGAACCCCTACCCGGTCTACGCGAAGCTCCGGGACGAGCATCCCCTCCTGGCGGGCCCGCTCAACTCCTGGGTGGTCAGCCGCTACGAGGACGTCGAGGCCCTGCTGCGTGACCGCCGGCTCGGCAAGGACCTCGGGGGCACCCAGTTCTTCGCCCAGGTGGCCGGCGCCGGCCCCGACGAGGAGCCGCCGCCGTTCCTCGGCCTCGGCCTCGACGGCTGGGACGCCAACCTCTTCCGGCTGCTGGACCCGCCGGACCACACCAAGCTGCGCAACCTCGTCGCCGCGCCGTTCACCCCGTCCGCGGTGGAGGCGCTGATCAAGTCCGTCACCGCGGTCGTGGACGAGCTGCTGGCGGACCTCCCCGAGCGGTTCGACGTCATGGAGGTGCTGGCCTCCCAGCTGCCCGTGCGCGTGCTCGGCGACATGATGGGCATCGACCGCGAGGACCAGAAGCTGCTCGCCGCCTGGTCGACGGAGATCGCGCACATCCTGGAGCTGGGCGCCGCGCCGTCGGAGGACGTGGCGCTCGCCTGCCAGCGCGCGGTGGCGCAGTGCACCGAGTACTTCGTCAAGGTGCTCCGGGAGCGCGAGGGCGGCGACGGCACCGACCTGATCACCGAGCTGACCCGGGCCGGCGAGACCATCGAGGGCCTGACGATCCACCAGGTCGCCGCGGTGTGCGTGCTGCTCATCGTGCCCGGCCTGGACACCTTCGCCAACCTCATCGGCAACGCCGCGGTCATCCTGGCCGAGCACCCGGACGTGCTGGAGCGGCTCGCCGCCGACCCCTCCCTCGCCGACGACGTGCTCGACGAGGTGCTGCGCCTGGAGCCGCCCACGCACGCCTCCTGGCGCGTGGTCAACGAGCCGATCACCCTGCACGGCCGGACCATGGAGGCCGGCGCCGTGGTGCTGCTGATGCTGGCCGCGGCCAACCGGGACGAGCGGGCCTTCGAGAACCCCGACACCCTGGCGCTCGGCAAGCACGGCCGCAAGCACCTGTCGTTCGGCCGCGGTATCCACTACTGCCTCGGCGACAACCTCTCCCGGCTGATGGCCAAGGAGGCGCTGATCGGTCTCGCCAAGCGCTGTGCCTCCATCAAGCCGGACGACGACGAGGTGGCGCTGAAGCCCGGCCTGTGGCTGCGCGGCCCGGCCCGGCTCCCCGTCACCACGACTCCCAGGGTGGGCTGATCCGATGACGACGGAAACCTCCGGCCCCGCGGCGGAGCCGATCCTGCTCGAGCTCGTCGACGAGGAGGGCCGGACGATCGGTGTCGCCGAGAAGCTCTCGGCGCACCAGGCGCCCGGGCATCTGCACCGCGCCTTCTCGGTGTTCCTGTTCGACACCGAGGGACGCATGCTGCTCCAGCAGCGGGCGCTGACGAAGTACCACTCGCCGGGCGTGTGGTCCAACACCTGCTGCGGGCACCCGTACCCGGACGAGCCCGCGCAGGAGGCGGCGGCCCGCCGCGTCGGCGAGGAGCTGGGCCTGCACGGCATCCCGCTGGAGCCGGCCGGCACGGTCACCTACGAGCACCCGGACGAGATCTCCGGCCTGGTCGAGAAGGAGTACAACCACCTCTTCGTCGGCCTGGTGAAGGACACCCCGGAGCCGGACCCCGCCGAGATCCACGACTACCGGTTCGTGACCTCCGGGGAGCTGGCCGCGCTGCGGGCCGAGACCAGCTTCTCGGCCTGGTTCCCCACCGTGCTGGAGGCGGCCCTGCCGGGCGTACGGCGCGTCGCGCCGGGCGGCGGCTGGTGACCGCGCCCTGACACACGAAGAAGAGCCGCTGCCCACGGGGAGACCGTGGGCAGCGGCTCTTTCGCGTGAGCGGCTAGGCCAGGGCGCGCAGGACGCTGTCGTTGGCGTCGGTGTCGCCGACGGTGACGCGGACGCCCTCGCCGGCGTAGAAGCGGGCCTGGACGCCCTCGCCCTCCAGGGCCAGGCGGATGTCCTCGGTCCGCTCCGGCTCGTCCAGCCACAGGAAGTTGGTGTGGCTCGGCAGTACCTTCCAGCCGCCGCGGGCCAGCCCGCCGGACAGCCGTTCGCGCTCGCCGACGATGACGGCGATCCGCTCCTCCAGCTCCGGCTGGGCCCGCAGGGACGTCTCCACCGCCACCGCCGACAGGGTGCTCAGGGCGTACGGCAGCTGGTACCGGGCGATCCTCTCGGCCCACCCGGGGGACGTCACGCCGTACCCGACGCGCATGTTGGCCAGCCCCCAGGCCTTGGAGAAGGTGCGCAGCACCAGCAGGTTCGGGAACTCCCGGATCCAGCCCAGCGAGTCCGTACGGCCGGACGGGGCGACGAACTCGATGTACGCCTCGTCCAGGACCACCAGGACGTGCTCGGGGACCCGGGCGACGAACTCCTTCAGCTCGTCGCCGGGGACCAGTCGGCCGGTCGGGTTGTGCGGGTTGCACACGATGACCGCGTCCGCGTCCTGGACCGCCTTCGCCAGCGCCTCGAGGTCCTGGTGCCCGCCCGGGAGCAGGGGCACCTCGACACGGCGCGCCCCCACCATGTCGGCGAGCAGGGGATAGGCGTCGAAGTTGCGCCATCCGTATGCCAGCCCCCCGCCGGCGGACACACTCGCCTGGAGCGCCTGGAGCGCGACGCCCACGGATCCCGCGCCGAGCACGACCTGCTCGCCCGGCATCCCCAGCCAGTCGGCGACGATCCCGCGCAGCCGCTCGGGATAGAACTCCGGGTACCGGTTGACCGAGGCGGCGTGCCTGGCGATCTCGGCGGCGACGGAGTCGAGCGGCGGCAGCGGGTGTTCGTTGAGGGTGAGCCGATGCGGCTGGGGCATCAGCCGACGCCCACCGAGGTCAGCAGGTCGCGCGCGTCCTGGAGCGTGGAATCGGCGCCGAGTTCGTTGCCGTTCAGCGTCGGGGTGCCGAACTGCCGCTCCAGGGCCACGATGAACTCGACGACCCCCATCGAGTCCATGCCGGCGTCTTTGAACGACGCGCCCTCGAAGAGGCGGTCGGTGGACTGGGGGAACCGCTCGTCGAGCAGCGCCTTCAGGTTCTGGTCGATGGTGTTCATGATTCTCTTCTCTGTGGAGGGTGCCGTCAGCCGTCGATCACCGTGAGGCCGCCGGGCCAGGTGAGCAGTGCCGAGCCCCAGGTCAGGCCGCCGCCGAAGCCGGTGAGGACCACCGGATCGCCCGCCCGCAGCCGCCCGTCGGCCGCACCCGCGGCGAGCGCGAGCGGGATGGAGGCGGCCACGGTGTTGCCGACCCGGTCGATGTTCTTCACGACGCGCTCGGCGGGCAGCCCGAGTTCCCGGGCGCAGGTGTCGAGGATCCTGACGTTCGCCTGGTGCGGGACCAGGTGGGCGAGGTCCTCGGGGGCCAGCGCGGCGGCGTCCAGGACCTTGCGCACCGATGCGGTCATGTACCGGACGGCACGGGTGAAGACCTGCGGGCCGTCCATGTGGAAGTACCGGTCGCCCGGGGCGGCCTCGGCCCCGCTCAGCCGCTGTTCGGAGCCCCCGCCGGGCACCGTGATGAGGTCCACGCCCGTGCCGTCGCTGCCCAGGTCGAAGCCGCGCAGGGCGCCCTCCTCGGCCGGGTCCCCGGCGCGCAGTACGGCCGCGCCGGCGCCGTCGCCGAAGATCACCCGGGTGGTGCGGTCGTGCGGGTCGAGGATGGTGGAGAAGGTGTCCGCCCCGATCACCAGGGCGCTGTCCGCGACCCGGCCGGTGATCAGTCCCGCCGCGGTGGCCAGCGCGTACACGAAGCCCGTGCACACCGCGGCCACGTCGAAGGCGCCGGTCCCGGTCAGCCCGAGCGAGGAGGCGACCACCGGGGCGGTCGCGGGGCAGGGGCGGTCCGGGGTGCTCGTGGCGACGATGACGACGTCCACGCGGTCGGTGCCGGCCGACTTCAGCGCCCGGCGCCCCGCCTCGGTGGCGAGGTGCCCGGTGCTCATGCCCGGCGACGCGATGTGCCGCCGGCCGATGCCGGTGCGGGTCCGGATCCACTCGTCGGAGGTGTCCAGTTCCGACGAGAGCATGTCGTTGGTGACCACCTGCGGCGGGAGCCAGGTGCCCAGGCCGCTCAGGATCGCCCCGCGGGTCATGCCCCGGTGCCCCGGTACGGCGGCCGGATGCGGTAACCGGCGCGGGTGGCCTGCTGGTTGGCCTTGCGGGCGCGGGCGATGGCCTTGGCCGTGCGCGGGATCATCCGGCCGGAGACGAAGTCGATGCCGCGCCGGGGGTTCTTGAAGAACGCGTAGTCGTCCTTGATCATCTCCGGGAACATGGAGTCGTGCGTCTGGATGTCGGTCTCCATGAAGATCCGCGCCGTCGGGTGCAGCGTCTGCGGCCACGAGCGGCCGGCGTCCAGATGCTTGCGAGCGATGTCGATCTCGAACTGGATCAGCTCGCGCAGCGAGTCGCTGATGTAGCCGCTGCCGATCTGGCGGTCCAGGTCCGCCCGGGTCAGGCCGAAGCGGGCGAGGTGGTCCAGCGGGAGGTACAGCCGGCCCAGGTCCAGGTCCTCGCGCAGGTCCCAGATGAAGTCCAGCAGCTGGAAGGCCGTGATGGTGTGCCGGCACAGCTCCTCGGCGTCCTCGCTCAGCGGCTCGAAGATCTGGTTGATCCAGATCGCGGGCAGCAGCGTGACCGTCTCCAGGAAGTCGTCCAGCTCCTCCTCGTTGGCGTACTCGTACGTCGTCAGCGCCTTGCGGTGGCCGTCGACGAACTCGGGCACGCGCAGGTAGGGCAGGTCCCAGGTGCGCAGGGTGTGGACCAGGGCGCGGGCGAGGGCGGCGTCCGTCTGCTCCGACAGCGACAGCGGGTGGTCGCTCTTCAGCTCCTCGCCCTTGGCGATGGCCAGGTAGGTGTGCTGCCACTCGTCCAGCCGGCGGGCCCGGACGTCGACGCTGAGGTTGATGTCGTCGGCCAGGTCGTCGATGTAGCAGACGAAGGAGAAGAAGGTGTCGAAGTAGGGCCGCTTGGCCGGGTGCATCATGTAGCGGCCGAGGAAGCGGCCCCGCCCGATCTTGCGGAACAGCTGGGAGCTCGCGATGTAGTCGGCGCGCAGCCCGGAGTCCGTGATACCTGCGAGGTCCAGCTCTTGCACTGTCATGTGAGTTCTTTCCGATGGGGTCCGCGCGTCCCCGCGGCCCCGCTCGGCCGGATGCGGCGGCGGGGTGCCTTGCGGGGAGGCGCGGACGAAGGCGTACGGAGGGCGACGCGTCAGAGAGCGCTGCCGGTCATCTCGTACGAGACGGCGGCCTGTCGCTGCCGGGGCACCGGCACGGTGGGGGCGTCGGCGGGCAGGAAGGAGGCGAAGGGCGGCTCCTCCTCCACGGTGAGCCTCAGTTCGAGGACCCCGGGCAGATGCGCGTGGCGCCGGTACTCGTCCAGCTGCCGGGCCAGCTCGGCGGCGGTGCCGGCGCTGCCGACCCACAGCCGGTCCGGGGAGCCGAGGCCCCGCGCCACCGTGGACACGTCGACGGGTGTGTAGTCCACGGTGGTGATCCGGGAGTCGAAGAACCGCTGCTGGCGTGTGGCGCACATGCCGTGCATGCCGTTGTTGAAGACGACGTACAGGATGGGCAGGCCCAGTTCCACGGCGGTGTGCGTCTCCAGGCCGCTCATCAGGAACGCCCCGTCACCGCAGAACACCACGGTCCGGGTGCCCTCAGGGGAGCCCAGCTGGGCGCCGACGGCCGCCCCGACGCTGTAGCCCATGCCGCCCATGCCCAGGGCGATGGTGGAGGAGGAGCCGGCCGGGACGGACCCGTAGTGCATGGCGGCGACGGCGCAGTTCCCGGCGTCGTACAGCAGATGGCCGCCCTGCGGCAGGTGTTCCTGGAGCAGCCGGACGGCCTCGCTCTGCAGCAGCGCCTCCTCGTCCCGCTCGCCGGCGCGCCCCGGGACGGGGACGGCGGGCCGGGCCACGAAGCGGGTCTGCTCGTAGCCGGTGACCGGCGGGGCCGTGAAGGGGCGCTCCGCGCGCAGCCGTTCCAGCAGCCGGAACACCTCGCCGATGTCCCCGCGGACCGTGGTGTCCGCCAGGCCCGAGCGCTCGATCTCCCCGAGGTCGATGTTGACCGCGCCGGCCCGTGCCGGGTCCCAGTCGCCGAGTGCCCGCCGGGTCATCATGGCCAGTCCGGTGCCCACCAGGACCACGAAGTCCGACTTGGCCACGTACTCGGCGGCCGAGGGGTGGCCGCCCTCGCCGACGACGCCCAGGTACAGGTCGCTGTCGTTGGGGAACTCGCCGCGCGCGCCCATGGTGGTCACCACGGGTATCCGGGTGCGCTCGGCGAAGACGCGCACCGCCTCGGGATCGCAGGAACGGCGGTTGCCGTGTCCGAGCAGCAGCACCGGGGCACTGGCCTCGCGCAGCCGGCCGAAGAGGGCGGACACCGCGTGCTCGGGCAGCGGTTCGGGCTCGATGAAGGCGCCGAGGTGAGTCGGCCAGTCGGCCGGGACGTCACCGACCTCGAGTTCGTAGACGTCCCGGGGCAGCAGCAGGGCCACCGGGCCCTTGCGGCCGCTCAGGCAGGTGGAGACGGCGTCGCGCAGCAGGTCCCAGAAGCCCTCCGCCCCGGTGACCCGGACGGTCTTCTTGGTGATGGCCTCCAGCAGCGCCTGGCCGTCCACGGTCCGGCCGATCCCGGAGGAGTCCTGGAAGGAGCCCCGGCCGTCCAGGGCGGCCGGCGGCTGCCCGACCAGCGCGAGGACCGGCACCGACTCCGCGTGGGACTCGGCCAGCCCGGCGACCAGGTTCATCATCCCGCCGCCGGAGGTCGAACAGCACACCCCCAGGGTGCGGTGCACCCGGGCGCGGGCGTCCGCCATGTTCGCCGCCCCGTCCTCCCGCTTCGCCAGCACGGACGTCAGACGGCCCTGACCGAGCCTGTCGATCGCATCGTGGACGTGTTCGATGTTCGCGCCGCTGACGCCGAAAACGTATCTCGTGTCCAGATCGCGCAGAACCGTGACCAAGGCATCGGCCAGCCGCATTGATCCCCCATGTGTGGCGTGTGCTTCGTCGTGGTGCGAAGCGGGGCGGCCGGGGCCGCCCCGCGGCGGGCCTCAGGCCTTGTCGGCGCCGAAGCGGTGCTCCAGGATCCGCTTGAGGTTGCCCATCTCGATGCTGTGGCCGGCGTGGAAGACGGGCCAGATGTCACCGACCCAGACGCGGTCGGTGCGCGCCCGGCCCTCGGCGATGTAGTCCGGGACGTTCTCCGTCGTACGGTCGTAGTACGGGTGCTTGCAGTTGGTCCACAGCACCACGGTGCCCGGCTTGTTCAGCACCTTCGACGAGTCGATGATCGTCATGTAGTAGCGCATCCACAGCTCGTGGCCCTGGTCCCAGGCGCACGGGTAGACCACGAGACCGTGCTCGGGGCCCTTCTGCGCGTCGGCGCGGATGTAGATGTCCGTGTTCGGCTGGATCATCTCGTCCGCGCGGTACAGACCGCCGCCGAGGTGCTTCATGTTGCGGATGCTGTACGTCCACTCCTCCAGGGAGCGGGCGTTGGCCGCGTACTCGAAGACGATGTCGTAGGGGACGTTGATGTGCTCGGCGAGGGAGCAGTACTGACCGAAGATCTCGCCGTGGTCGTACGTCTCCTTCGTCTTGCTCTCCATGAGCTTCATCATGTCGTCCATGCCGGTGTTCTCGTTCCACACCAGGTCCAGGCCCTCGAGGTCGGACCGGTCCAGGACGTAGTTCTGGGCCAGACCCGACTCGTCGGGAACGCGCTGGGACATACTTCTCCTCATGCAGTGTTAAGGGAATGAACGAAATGAAGGGAAGGGGAGCGGGCAGGCGGGGTGCCCCGGAAAGTCAGTTCCAGCGCCAGACCATGGAACCGACGAGTTCTCCGCCGTGCGAGAAGGTCGCGAACGCGATGAGATCGCCGGGCGCGATCATCTTCTTGTCGAGGGCATCGGCGAACGTCACCGGAAGAGTGCCCTGGAACATGTTGCCGTAGGTGCCGAGCGTGTCGTGCGCCCGGGAATCGTCGAATCCGCAGCGCTTGCGCCACTCCGCGACGTATTTCTCGTTCGGCTGGTGGGTGATCAGGAAAGCGATGTCCTTGTTCTCCACCCCGGCCTTCTCCAGCGCGATGTCGACCGCCTGGGGAAGCTGTTCCATGGTGACGGTGTACAGACGCGCCAGCATGGACTGGTCGAACTTCACGGTGAGCGCGCCGGAGCCGGCCGACCAGTAGGGGATCTCCATGCCCTCGACGGTGTCCGGCTCGACCTTGAGCGCTCCCCAGTTCTCCCCGAAGGCCTGCTCGTGGATGGAGAGGATGGTCGGTTCGTCGCCGGCCGTGACGAGGGTGGCCGACGCGCCGTCACCGAGCACCCGGGACTCGGGCGCCTTCTGGAACTCCTCGAGCCGGGAGACGAAGTTGGTGACCGTGACCACCGCGACCGTACGGTACTGGCCCGAGTCGATGAAGGCCCGGGCCGTGTTGATGGAGGAGATCCAGGAGCAGCAGCCGTTGTCCACCTGGAGCACGGCCGCCTTGGTGGCACCGACCGCGTACTGGATGGCCGTGCCCGTGCCCGGTGAGAAGGCGTCGTTCAGCTGGGAGGCGCAGATGATGAGGTCGACGTCGGCCGCCGGTACGCCGTTGCGCTCCAGAAGCTTCTCGAGGGCCTTCGCGCCCAGCTGCGCCGACGTGTAGTCGGGCCAGGCGAAGCGCCGCTCGTGCACGCCCGCGAAGAATGCGTGGTCGCTGAGGTCGCCGCCCTCGCTCGGCAGCTCGCTGTTCCTGACCACCCGCTCCGGCATGAAATTAACCACGTCGACAATGCGAGTTTGTGACACGAAATTTTTCCCCGTCTTTGTGCTGATGCTGCCCGCGAAAATGCCGATCGGACATACCTCGGGGCCCCGGGAGAACAATGAGAAAGATCGTTGACCGGCCCCGCTTCCCCCGTCGTGTGCGCCGGCGACGGAGGGGAATTCCCTTGCGCGGTGAGAACGAAAGTCACCTTATGATCACGGTGATAACGGATCGATACCGGCAAGGTCACCAGATGATAACGTTCGGTTGGCTGTTTGACCTAATCCCGCCATACCGCAGCGAGTTGATGAACCGTCGGGTTCCACCGCAGGGCCGATTTACCGCAGCGGCCCGCTAAACGTGAGCTTCCTAACGCCGATTCACGGTTGGCTGGATTGCGGGGTGATGAACAGGGCCTGGCCCGACAGCGCCGGGCCCGGCTGTCCGGCGGTGCGCGCGCCCTTCCGGCCGGGCGTGTGCGGCCCTTCCGGCCGAGGGGGCCGGCAGGCGGTTCCGGCCCTTGCGTTCAAAACACCCCCGGCCGGAGTAATGGCCCGGCTATCCGGACAATCTGCGTAGTACGGTGTGAATACACCAAACCACGGCGGTCTGGAGCACTATGGGAAACCGGGACATGCCGGAAGGGCGTCCGCGTGCCGAGCAGCCCGCCGGCGACGGTGTGCACGGTGCCGTCTCCGTGGCCGACGAGGAGAATCCGTTCGCGGACCCCGGACTGCCGCCGCACGAGCACCGGATCCAGGACATCGACGAGCGGGCCGCCAAGCGGTCCGAGCGCGCGGTGGCGTTCCTGTTCACGGTGTCGATGCTGGCCACGATCGGCTTCATCGTCGCCTATCTGCTGATTCCCAACGACAAGTCGATTTTCGTCTTCCCCCTCGGCCACCTGAGCGCGATGAACTTCGCACTGGGGCTCACGCTGGGCGTGGCGCTGTTCTGCATCGGCGCGGGCGCGGTCCACTGGGCGCGCACCCTGATGTCGGACGTGGAGATCGCCGACGACCGGCACCCCATCGAGGCGTCACCCGAGGTGCGGGCCAAGGTCCACGCGGACTTCCGCCAGGGTGCCGCGGAGTCCGGGTTCGGCCGCCGCAAGCTGATCCGCAACACCCTGCTCGGCGCGATGGCGCTGGTGCCGCTGACCGGTCTGATGCTGCTCGGCGGTCTCGGACCGGCACCCGGCACCAAGCTGCGCCACACCCTGTGGGCCAAGGGCAAGCGCCTGGTCAACATGAACACCGGCCAGCCGCTGCGCCCGGAGGACGTGGCCGTCGGCTCGCTGACCTTCGCCATGCCCGACGGCCTCGCGGAACACGACGAGGACTTCCAGAACGAGATCGCCAAGGCCGCCCTGATGGTCATCCGGCTCCAGCCGGACGACATCAAGGACAAGCGCGAGCTCGACTGGTCGCACCAGGGCGTCGTCGCCTACTCGAAGATCTGCACCCACGTGGGCTGCCCGATCTCGCTGTACGAGCAGCAGACGCACCACGTGCTGTGCCCCTGCCACCAGTCCACCTTCGACCTCACCGACGGCGCCCGAGTGATCTTCGGCCCCGCCGGCCACGCCCTTCCGCAACTGCGCATCGGCGTGGACAGCGAGGGTTACCTCCAGGCGCTCGGCGACTTCGAGGAGCCCGTCGGTCCTGCTTTCTGGGAGCGCGGATGAGTACTGCAGCGAACGAAACCCCTCGACCCGGCGCGGCCGGCCGTTCTCGCGGGACGGCACCGGCGGGCGAGCGCCTCGCCGACTGGGCCGACGGACGGCTGGGGCTCTACAGCCTGGCCAAGGCCAACATGCGCAAGATCTTCCCCGACCACTGGTCGTTCATGCTGGGCGAGATCTGCCTCTACTCGTTTCTGATCATCATCCTGACGGGTGTCTTCCTGACGCTGTTCTTCCACCCGTCGATGAACGAGGTGGAGTACCACGGCGGTTATGTGCCGCTCCAGGGACAGATGATGTCCGAGGCGTTCAGCTCCACCCTGCACATCTCCTTCGACGTGCGCGGCGGCCTGCTCATGCGGCAGATCCACCACTGGGGCGCGGTCGTGTTCATCGCCGGGATGTTCGTGCACATGATGCGCGTGTTCTTCTCCGGCGCGTTCCGCAAGCCGCGCGAGCTGAACTGGCTGTTCGGCTTCCTGCTGTTCGTCCTCGGCATGTTCACCGGCTTCACCGGCTACTCGCTCCCGGACGACCTGCTCTCCGGCACCGGTGTCCGCTTCATGGAGGGCGCGATCCTGTCCGTGCCGATCGTCGGCACGTACCTGTCGTTCTTCCTCTTCGGCGGGGAGTTCCCCGGCCACGAGTTCGTGGCCCGGTTCTACACCATCCACATCCTGCTGCTGCCGGGCATCATGCTGGGCCTCGTGGTGGCCCACCTGATCCTCGTCTTCTACCACAAGCACACCCAGTTCGCGGGCCCCGGCAAGACCGAGACCAACGTCGTCGGCATGCCTCTGCTGCCGGTCTACATGGCCAAGGCCGGAGGCTTCTTCTTCCTGGTCTTCGGCGCCCTCGCGGCCCTGGCCGCCGTCGCCCAGATCAACCCGATCTGGGCCATGGGCCCCTACCGCCCCGACCAGGTCTCCACCGGCGCCCAGCCCGACTGGTACATGGGCATGGCCGAGGGCCTCATCCGCGCCATGCCGGGCTGGGAGATCAACTTCTGGGGCCACACCCTCGTCCTCGGCGTGTTCATCCCGCTGGTCGTGTTCGGCCTGATCCTCGTGGCCATCGCGGTCTACCCGTTCGTGGAGGCGTGGATCACCGGCGACAAGCGCGAGCACCACATCCTGGACCGCCCGCGCAACGCCGCCACCCGCACCGCGTTCGGCGTCGCCTGGCTGACCGTGTACTTCGTGATGCTGATCGGCGGCGGCAACGACATCGTCGCCACCCACTTCCACCTGTCGATCAACGCCGTCACCTGGTTCGTCCGGATCGCCTACTTCGTCGGCCCGGTCATCACCTTCCTCATCACCAAGCGGATCTGCCTGGGCCTGCAGCGCCGGGACCGCGACAAGGTGCTGCACGGCCGCGAGACCGGCATCATCAAGCGGCTTCCGCACGGAGAGTTCATCGAGGTGCACGAGCCGCTCAGCCAGGAGCAGCTGCACACCCTCACCTCGCACAAGCAGTACACGCCGGCCGAGATCGGCCCGACCGTCGACGAGAACGGCGTCGAGCGCAAGGTCCCGGCCTCGGAGAAGCTGCGCGTGAAGCTGTCCCACGCCTACTACGGCGAGGAGAGCCAGATCCCCAAGCCGACCGTCGACGAGTACAAGGAGATCGCGAGCGGCCACGGGCACCACTGATCCCGGCGCGCCGAGGGGCCCCGTCCGCGACCCGGACGGGGCCCCTCGGCGCGCGTCCGGCTGGATAGGGTGGTGTACGACGAGCAGGCAACCGGACAAGGAGCGGCTGATGAGCGCTGTGACCCCCGCTGGAGGCGACACCGCGGCGGGCCGCTCCTGGCCCGCCCTGCTGAACGGCCTGCTGGAGGGCCGGGACCTCGCCGCGGACGACACCGCCTGGGCGATGGACAAGATCATGCGCGGCGAGGCGACCGACGCGCAGATCGCCGGGTTCGCGGTGGCCCTGCGGGCGAAGGGACAGACGGTCGAGGAGATCACCGGCCTGGTCCGCACCATGTACCGGCACGCGAACGTGATCGAGGTGCCCGGCCGCACCGTCGACATCGTCGGCACCGGCGGCGACGGCGCCAAGACGGTGAACATCTCCACGATGGCCTCGCTCGTCGTCGCCGGCACGGGCGCGAAGGTCGTCAAGCACGGCAACCGGGCCGCGTCCTCGGCGTCCGGCTCCTCCGACGTGCTGGAGCAGCTCGGGGTCAACCTCGACCTCACGCCCCGCCGGGTGGCCGAGGTCGCGGAGGAGGCCGGCATCACCTTCTGCTTCGCCGTGAAGTTCCACCCGGCGCTGCGTCATGTCGGCGCCGCGCGCGGCCAGTTGGGCATCCGGACGGTGTTCAACCTGCTCGGCCCGCTGACCAATCCGGCGCAGGTGCGGGCCCAGGCGATCGGCGTGGCCGTCGCCCGCGAGGCGCCGATCGTCGCCGGCGTGCTCGCCGAACGCGGCAACTCCTCGCTGGTCTTCCGCGGTGACGACGGGCTGGACGAACTGACCACGACCGCCACCTCCCGGGTGTGGGTGGTGCGCGACGGCAAGGTCACCGAGGAGTCCTTCGACCCCCGGGACGTCGGCATCGACCTGGTCCCGGTGGAGGCCCTGAGCGGCGGCGACCCGGCCTACAACGCGGAGGTCGCCCGCAGACTGCTGGACGGCGAGCGCGGTGCCGTACGGGACGCCGTGGAACTGAACGCGGCGGCGGCGCTGGTGGCCCTCGACCCGACGGACGAGCCGCTCGCCGACCAGATCCGCGCGGGGCTCGCGAAGGCCGCCGAGTCCATCGACTCCGGGGCGGCCCGGCGGGTGCTGGAGCGGTGGGTGGCCGCCAGCAACGCCTGACCGGCCCGGCAGGGCAGGCCGTCCCGCGATCCGGACACCGGGTTGCGGGGCGGCGATCACTTCACGTACGTTCCTGTACCAGGTCATGAGTGACAGTCATGAGGCCCCGGCCGACTGTCCGGCAACCCTCCGTCCGTGGCGGGGTGCCCCGGGTGAAGACCAGGCCGTGGACAGCAAGGTCCACGGCAAGCGCGGATCCCTCGTGCCACCAGGGATCCTGGTCGTCGAGGAGTCTTCCGTGAGCAAGCGAATGCGTTAGGGCCGCAGAGCCCCGCCTCCGCACACCCTTTCCTCTTTTTCTTCAGCTTCCTTCAGCTTTCCTCGTATTCCGTCACGGGAGTCCGTCATGTCTGTCTCCACCGCTGCCGCCGACCAGTCGCTTTGCACCCCTCTGCCCGTTCTGGGGCGGGATGTCACCGTCCCGCTGGTCACCGGTGGGGAGGTCACCTACGCGGCCCTCGACTACGCGGCCAGCGCCCCCGCCCTCCAGCGCGTCTGGGACGACGTCGCCGCCTACGCCCCGTACTACGGCAGCGTCCACCGCGGGGCCGGCTACCTCTCCCAGCTCTCCACCGACCTGTTCGAGAACGCCCGCGGGACGGTCGCCGAGTTCCTCGGCTGCCGGGCCGGCGACCAGGTGGTCTTCACCCGCTCCACCACCGACTCCCTGAACCTGCTGGCCCGGGCGATCCCGGCCGGCTGCCAGGTCTTCGTCTTCGAGACCGAGCACCACGCCTCCCTGCTGCCCTGGCAGCACGCCCACGTCACCTACCTCGACGCCCCGCGCACCCCCGGCCAGGCCGTGGAGATCCTGGAGCGGGCCCTGGCCGGCCGCGACCCGTACGGCCCCGCCCTGGTCTGTGTCACCGGCGCCTCCAACGTCACCGGCGAGCTGTGGCCGGTGCGCGAACTGGCCGCCGCCGCGCACGCCCACGGCGCCCGGATCGTCCTGGACGCCGCCCAACTCGCCCCGCACCACCCGGTGTCCGTCACGGAACTCGACGTCGACTGGATCGCCTTCTCCGGCCACAAGCTGTACGCCCCCTTCGGCTCCGGCGTCCTGGCCGGCCGCGCCGACTGGCTCCAGGCGGCCGAGCCCTACCTCGCGGGCGGCGGCGCCAGCCGCAAGGTGACCCGGCGCGAGGACGGTGGGGTGGCCGTCGAGTGGCACGAGAGCGCGGCCCGCCACGAGGCCGGCTCCCCGAACGTCATCGGCGCCTACGCCATCGCCGCCGCCTGCAAGGCCCTCACCGAGGCCGGCTGGGACACCCTGGTCGCCCGCGAACAGCACCTGATCGCCAAGGTCCGCGCGGGCCTGGCCGAGGTGCCCGAGGTGCGCGTGCTGTCCCTGTTCGGCGACGACGCCCCGCGCGTCGGCGTCCTCTCCTTCGTCGTCGACGGCTGGAACAGCTCCCACTTCGCCGCCGCGCTCTCCGCCGAGTACGGCATCGGCGTCCGCGACGGCCTCTTCTGCGCCCACCCGCTGGTGCGCACCCTGCTCGGCACCGACCCGGGGACCCAGGGCGAGTGCGGCGCCCCCGAGGCGGCCCCCGGCGAGAAGTCCCTCAACGCCATCCGCGTCAGCTTCGGCGCGGGCACCCCCGACGAGCACGTGGACCGCTTCGTGAACGCCGTCCGCGAACTGGTCCGGGACGGCGCGAAGTGGCAGTACCGCACGGAGGAGGGGCGCTGCGTGCCGGCGGTCTGAGCAGTGCCTCGCGGGGCAGCCGGCCCCGGCGGGCGGGCGGACGCGCATGAACTTCCCTTGACGCACGGCGGTGCGGCCGCCGCGCGCCGAGGGACCGGCTGACCGCGGTGAGCCCGCCTGGCGGCCGACCGCGGCCCCGCGCCTCCGGCGGGCCCGGGCCGGGCCGTCCCGGTCTCGCTCGGCGCGGACGCGCCGGCCCGCGTCGGCGGCACGGGCGCCGGCCCGGTACGCCGTCGGCGGCGGCGGGAAGAGGCCGGCCAGGCCCTGGCCGGCCCCCCGCTCGTCGCGGACGGCGCGATCAGCACCCGGCAGTCCCGCGACGCCCGGCCGGCGCCGGACGCGCGGGCCGGCTCCGGGAAGTGGCGGCCCCGACGCGCGGGCCGTCGCCCCGCGTAAGCGGCACCCCGTTCGCGAAACGCTCCGGTCGCACACCAGCATGTCCGGACGGTGACGGACGGCGGCTGTGGCCGCGGGCAGGCCGGTTCCGGGACGGCCCCGGCGGCGGGCGGCCGCGCGCCGGACCTCGGCAGGGCTCGGGCACGGTTTCGCGGTCCGGGCCGCCGACGGCTCCCGGGCCCACGGCTCCTCGGGGGCCGTACGCGGTGGTGGCCGGCGGCACGGTATGCGCGCGGGCGACGGACCGGCGTACCCCGGCCGTCCGCCGCTACGTGCTCTCCGACGCCGGCATCGCGGCGGTGGAGACCCTAGCTGTCCAGGCCGATCGCGAACGCGGCTTCCAGGTCGTGCTGGGAGTAGGTGCGGAACGCGACGTGCGTGTCCGTGGCCTGCACGCCGGGGATCTTGCTGATGCGGCCCGGGATGACCTCGGCGAGGTCCTCGTGCCGGGCGACCCGGACCATGGCGATCAGGTCGTACGTGCCGGTGACCGAGAAGACCTCGCTCACGCTCTCCAGCGCGGCGATCCGCTCGGCGATCTCGGGGATCCGGTCCACGCTGGTTTTGATCAGGACGATCGCGGTGATCACGGTTGTCTCTCTCCCTCGGTGACCGGAGCCGGTGCGCCCTTCACTCTAGTCGCCCGCCCGTCACCCACCACCGCCCCGCCGACGTCACCCCTCGTGCCCCTCCGCCTTCCGTAGCGCACCCACGCGTAGCCGAAGCCCAGGCCGAAACCCACCAGGTGGGCGAGGTAGGCCACCCCGGGCCCGTCGGGGGCGCGCTCGGCCGCCAGCCACTGCAGGGCCGCCCAGCAGGGCAGCACGACCCAGGCCGGGAAGCGCAGCGGCAGGAAGAACAGGAACGGCAGCAGACTGGTCACCCGCGCACGGGGGAACAGGTACAGGAAGGCCCCGAGGACCGCCGAGACCGCACCGGAGGCGCCGACCAGCGACTGTCCGGAGGCGGCGTTGGCCACCGCGTAGCCGAGCAGGGCACCACAGCCGCAGCCGACGTAGAAGAGGGTGAACTCCACCCGGCCCATCCGTTCCTCGGTCATCGCTCCGAAGACGAAGAGGAAGAGCATGTTGCCGAGCAGGTGCACCCAGCTGCCGTGCACGAACAGCGCGGTGGCCGGGGTGAGCGCGGCCCCGGCCGGCCCGTCGAACAGCTCGGCCGGGACCACCCCCCAGTGCCGGAAGTACGCCCGCTGCGCGGCGAGCAGCGCGTCCCCGGTGCCGTATCCCGGTACCAGCCCGGAGGCCGGTCCGAGGGCGAAGAGCACACAGCACAGGGCGATGAGGCCGTATGTCACCGGCGCCGGGGTGTCCCGGACCGCTCTGAGGGTCCTGCCGGCCGCCGTGCTCCTGGAGCTGATCATGACTACAGAGCATGACGTAACGGGACGCAACCCGACAGACCGCCTCGCCGCCCGGAACGGACGGGCGGCGAGCGGCCGCCAGGCCGTAGGGTTACGAGCCACACGCGTCGGGGAGCGGCGCGGACCGACACGAGAAGGAAGCGAACCAGCGCGATGACGGTTCCCCTGCCGACCGCCACGACCCGGTGGCGCTGCACCCTCTGCGGCAACCTCACCCGTTTCGACGTGACCCGCTCGTCGAAGGTCGTCGAGTACCTGCACCTGGACCTGGCCGGTGAGCCGACGGTGGAGGAGCGCGAGGTGGTCAGTGAGACCATCGAGTCGGTGCGCTGTCGCTGGTGCAACGCGGTGGACCAGGTGGAACTCGTGGACAGGCCGGGCGCCGGCTCCTGAGCGGAGCGGCCCCCGGAGGGACTTTTTCGGTATTGGGGTGTGTGACGGATGGTGGAGACCGCAGGCGGGGGGCCGGGCGACGGCACCGCTGAGGTGCTTGACCGTCCGCTGCCCGACGGCGTGCGCCGGCGGGTCGTACAGATCGTGTCGGACGGCTTCGGCGGGCTGACCCTGGCGGAACTGCCCGCCCAGCTGAGGCAGTACGCCAGATTCGCCCCGAATCGCCGGGCGAAGTTCGCCGGGAACGCGATGGCGGCGGCGCTGGAGACCGACGCGCTGTTCCGGCAGCGGATCGGCGAACGGTTCCGGGAGGCGCAGCCGGAACTCTCCGGAGCCCTCGACGCCGGTTCCCCGCCCCCGGCCGCCGACCCGCTCGACGTGGCGGCCGCGGCCTATGTGCTGCGCCCGGCGGGCTGGGTGAAGCTGGTCACCGCGGCCGGCGAGGAGGCCCAGCGCGCGGACGCCGAGCGGGCCGGCGAGGAGAGCCGGGCCGAGCTGGAGCGGCTGCGCGCGGAGCTGGCGCAGGCCCGCGAGCACACCCGGACCGAGACCGAACGGCTGCGTACGGAGCTGGAGTCGGCGCGGAAGGAAGCGGAGTCGCTGCACCGCAAGCTGCGTGCCGCGCTCAGCGACGTCAAGCGGGGTGAGGCCGCGCTGCGCAAGGCGCACGGCGAGATCGACGCCGTACGCGCGGAGGCGCAGGCGCAGGTGTCGGCCGCGGAGAGCGAGTCCCGGCGGCTCAAGGCCCGCCTCGGCGAGGCGGAGGCCGCGCTGGAGGCCACCCGCCGGGCGGCCCGGGAGGGCCGCAGCGTGGAGGACATGCGGGTACGGCTGCTGCTCGACACCCTGCTGGACGCCACCCAGGGGCTCCGGCGCGAACTCGCCCTGCCGCCGGTGTCGGTGCGCCCGGCCGAGACGGTCGACGCGGTGGAGCCGGGCAGGATGACCCCGAAGGACATCGCGGCGCGCGCCCTGTCGGAGAACGACCCGGCCATTCTCGACCAGTTGCTGGCGCTGCCGCAGGTGCATCTGGTCGTCGACGGCTACAACGTGACCAAGACCGGCTATCCGCAGATGCCGCTGGAGAAGCAGCGGCTGCGGCTGCTGGGCCAGCTCTCGGCGCTCGCCGCGCAGACCGGCGCCGAGGTGACCTGTGTCTTCGACGGCGCCGAACTGGCCGCGCCGGTACTGCTCGCACCGCCGCGCGGGGTGCGGGTTCTGTTCTCGAAGCCGGGCGTGACCGCCGACGAGCTGATCCGGCAGTTGGTGCGCGCCGAGCCGCCGGGACGCCCGGTCATCGTCGCCTCCACCGACCGGGAGGTGGCCGACGGGGTCGCCAAGGCGGGTGCCCGGCCGGTGGCTTCCGCGGTGCTTCTGAAGCGGTTGGCCTGACGGTGTCCCGAAGGTCCAACAGGCGCCGGTAACGCCCGAATTGGCCTTGTCGTCACGCGACGTAGGGTCAGTCGTGCCTCACTGCACGTGAGTTGTGTGCAAAGAATGCATGGCGTGACGGGTTTTTTTGCCGTGAGGATTTGAACTGATCACAACTAGGTCACTAGGGTCTGGCTCGAACCTCCGAACGGGTGATCACTCTCAAGAAGGAGTTCCCCCTCCGTGGCGTCCCACCGTCGACCCAAGCAGCCGAGTCGCACCCGCGTGACCGTGCTGACCACCGCAGCCGCCGCTGCCGTCGCGCTCAGCGCGAACGCCGCCAACGCCGCTCCCAGCGAGAAGCTGAGCAAGGACGAGGTGAAGGCGAAGGTCGACAAGCTCTACGAGCAGGCCGAGCAGGCGACCGAGAAGTACAACGGCGCCAAGGAGAAGCAGCAGAAGCTGCAGAAGGAAATCTCCACCATCCAGGACAACGTCGCCCGCGGTCAGGAGGAGCTCAACAAGCTCCGTGACGGCCTGGGTTCGCTGGCCACCGCCCAGTACCGCTCCGGCGGCATCGACGCCTCGGTCCAGCTGTTCCTGTCCTCGAACCCGGACGACTACCTCGACAAGGCGTCCACGCTCGACCAGTTGAGCAGCCAGCAGGTCGACGCGCTGAAGAAGATCCAGGACAAGCAGCGCGAACTCGCCCAGGAGCGGGCCGAGGCCACCGAGAAGCTCAAGGACCTCTCCGCCACCCGCACCGAACTGGGCAACAAGAAGAAGGAAGTCCAGGCCAAGCTCGGCGAGGCCCAGCGGCTGCTGAACACCCTGACCGCCAAGGAGAAGCAGCAGCTCGCCGAACAGGACCAGAAGCGCGCCCAGGAGAGCCAGGAACGCGCCAGCCGCTCCACCGGCGGCAGCGAGCGCCCCGACCTCGGCGAGTCCGTGCCCGCCTCCGGCCGGGCCCAGGCGGCCTTCTCCGCCGCCCAGACCAGGCTCGGCTCGCCGTACGTCTACGGCGCCACCGGCCCCTCCTCCTTCGACTGCTCGGGCCTGACCTCCTGGGCCTACGCCCAGGCCGGCGTCTCCATCCCGCGCACCTCCGAGGCGCAGTCCCAGATCGGCACGCGGATCACCTCGGTCAGCGATCTGAAGGTCGGTGACCTGGTCTTCTTCTTCAACGACCTGCACCACGTCGGCCTGTACGCGGGCAACGGCCAGGTCCTGCACGCCCCGCGCACCGGCACGGTCGTCCGGTACGAGTCCATGAACACCATCGGTGGTCCGTTCATGTGGGGCGTGCGCGTCTGACACCCCCGCGACACACGGACCCGGTGGCGCCCGAACGGGCGAATCACCGGAACCGGAACTGACCCCACGCCCCGCCGGTGACCTGCGTCAGCGGCGGGGCGTCAGCATGTGTTGACGCGAGGTCTTTGGTCCGGACCCCCGCGCGCGGCTACTGTCTGCCGCGTTTCCCGGTGCCGGGGCCTCCCCGTCCCCGGCGCCGGGGCAACGGATCAGACGTCCGCCAGCAGAAGGACTGCCGTGGGGTCCCATCGCCGCCTTGCACCGTCCGGATTCGACCGGGGCGCCGCCGCCCTGTGCGTGCTGTCGGCCGCGGCGGCACTCGGCGCCGTACCGGCACACGCGGCGCCGGGCACCGGTGGCCGCGCCGAGCTGGACCGGCTGTACGCGGAGGCCGAGAAGGCCACCCAGGCCTACGACGAGGCCGACGAGCGCGCCGGTGAACTGCGCCGGCGGCTGCGCGTCACCCGGGACCACCTGGCCCGGCAGCAGCAGCGCGTCAACGACCTGCGGGAGCAACTCGGTTCACTGGCCGGCGCGCAGTACCGCTCCGGCGGCCTCGACCCGGCCGTGGCCCTGTTCTTCTCCGCCGGGCCCGAGGACTACCTGGACAAGGCGGCCCTGCTCGACCGCCTCGGGGCCCGGCAGGCCGGCCGGCTGCGGGAGTTGCGGTCCGCGCTGCGCGAACTCGCCCAGGAGCGCGCGGAGGCCGCCGACGCCCTCACCGAACTGGAACGCAGCCGCAGGGCCGTGGCCGCCCACAAGCGGACCGTGGAGCGCAAACTCGCCCGGGCCCGGCAGCTGATCGACGCCATGTCCGCCGGTGAACGCGCCGCCTTGGCCCGGGCCTCGCGCGGCAGCCGCCCGGGCCTGCCCGCCCCGGCCGGTGCCGACGCCCCCGACGGCCGGGCCGCCGCCGCCCTGGCCGCCGCCCGCGCCGCGCTCGGCCGCCCCTATGTGTGGGGCGCCAACGGCCCGGCGGGCTTCGACTGTTCGGGCCTGACGCAGTGGGCGTACGCGCACGCCGGCATCCGGCTGCCGCGCACCTCGCAGGAGCAGCGGTTCGCCGGCCGGCGGGTCCCGCTCTCCCAGGCCCGCCCCGGCGACCTGGTCGTCTACCGCTCCGACGCCAGCCATGTGGCGCTGTACGCGGGCCACGGCCAGGTCATCCACGCGCCCTACCCCGGCGCGCCGGTGCGCTACGACCCGGTCGGCATGATGCCGGTCTCCTCGGTCACCCGGCCCTGACCGGGCCGCGCGCCGTACCATCGGGCAGTGGCTGGTCGCGGGCGGGCGTGGAGGATCGGAGCCGTAGGGCTCGTGCTGCTGCTCACCGGGTGCGAGGAGCGGCCGGCGGCCGATCCGGTGCGCACCGAGGTGCAGCGGATGCTGGACCGGCGCTCGGCCGCGCTGCTCGGCCACGACGAGCAGGCGTACGCCGCGACGGGCACCCGCGCCCAGTACACCCGGCTGCGCGCCCTGCCGCTGGCCTCCTTCGCCTACCGGGTCACCACCGTGCGCCGCACCGCCTCCGGGGCCACCGCCGACGCCGAGCTGAGCTACCGCGTCGCCGGCTACGACAAGGCCCCGGTCGACGCCCGCCGCACCCTCACCCTGGGCCGTACCGCCGACGGCCACTGGTACGTCGCCACCGAGCGGCCCGCGAGGGAGGCCGGGCAGCAGCTGTGGGACCAGGGCACGGTGAGCGCCGTCCGGGGCGCGCACAGCCTGGTGCTCGGCACCGGCGGCACGGCCGGCCTGAGTGGGTTCGCGCGGCTGGCCGACCGGGCGGTCCCGGCCGTCTCCGGGGTGTGGGGCACGCGCTGGAGCCGCCGGGTGGTCGTCCTCGTCCCCGAGTCGCTGGCGGGCATGGCGGCCCTCCTCGGCGCGCCGGCCGCCGAATACAAGGGCATCGCCGCGGTCACCACGGGCGAGGCGGGCGGCTCGGGGCGGGCGCCCGCGGACCGGGTGGTGGTCAACCCGGAGGCGTACGCCATGCTCGGCGACGCCGGCAAGCAGATCGTCCTCACCCACGAGACGACCCACGTGGCCACCCGGGCGGACACCACCGCCGCCTCCCCGCTGTGGCTGTCCGAGGGCTACGCCGACTGGATCGGCTACCTCGACACCGGCCGCACCCCCGCCGAGGCCGCCCCCGAACTGGCCCGCGCGGTCCGGGCGGGCGAGGTGCCCCGGGCCCTGCCCGACGACAAGGACTTCGGCTTCACCAGCGACCCCGTGAAGCTGGCACGGGCCTACGAGAGCGGCTGGCTGGCCTGCCGGATGATCGCCGAACAGTGGGGCGCGGCCCGGCTCGGCGCCTTCTACCGCGCCGTCGGCGCCCACGGCGAACGGCCCGGAGCGATCGAGAAGGCCCTGCACGAGGTCCTCGGCACCACCCCCCAGGAATTCACCACCCGCTGGCAGGACTACGTCACGACCCACCTGCGCTGACCACCCTCGCCCCACGCCCCGGCGGCAAGGGGGTCGCCGGGCGGGGTGGGACCGTGGTGTGCCACAGGTGGTGGGCCGCGGTGAGGGTGGCCGCCACCAGCAGGCCGTTGCGCAGCACCAGCAGCGTGATGCCGTAGCCGTCGCTCAGCACCACGTGCGCGAAGCCGAGGGGGAACTCCAGGACCGTCAGGAAAGACGCCCCCGTGATCATCAGCGCGGGCCCTGTCATCCGGCTCGCCCGGTGCGTCAGGCATACGGCGGCCAGGCCGACCAGCCACACCAGGTACTGCGGGCTGAGCACCCGGCTGGTCACCGTGAACAGCAGCACCGCCGTCAGGGCCGCGTCGGCGAGAACGGCCCCCGTCAGCTCCCGCGCCCGCAGCCGCCACAGCAGCAGCCAGCCGAACGCGGCCGCGGTCAGCGCCAGCGCGGCCGTGCTCACCACGTTCACCCACGGGCCCAGGAACTCGATCGAGCCGTAGTTCAGCAGCACCTCGCCGCGCCAGCCGAAGTGCCGGGCCACGTGGAACACCAGGGCGCCCAGCGACTCCACCTCGGTGCCCCGCTCCCGCTGGAAGGTCAGGAACGCGAACGCGCCCGGCATGGACAGGGCGAACAGCAGCCCGACGCCCGCCCCGGTAGCCGCCGCCGCCCCCCACGCCCGCCGCCGGGCGGCACCGGCCAGCAGCAGCGCCGGCCACACCTTCACCAGCGCTCCGACTGCGGCCAGTGCCCCCAGCACCCGCGGATGCCGGGCCCCGGCCAGCAGTGCCGCCACGGCCACCGCGGTCACCATCAGGTCGTAGCGGGCGTACACCGTCGGCCCGAGCAGCGGCACGCCCGCCACCCACACCCAGGCCCCGCGCGGGGACCGGCCGGGCCGGGCGCCCGCGTACGCCAGCAGCGCCAGCACCATGGCGTCGCACAGGCACACCAGCGTGAAGAAGGCGTGCGCGTACGACAGGAAGGGCAGCGCGGCGGGGGAGAGGATCGCGAGGGCCGCGGCGGGCGGGTACTGCCAGGTGACGTCGTCCAGCGGAAACGTGCCCTGGCGCAGCACCTCGTACCAGCCGCGGTAGATCACCGACACGTCCGTGGTGACGTCCGGGCCCGGGAAGACATACACCCGGAACACGAACAGCAGCAGCACCGCGCGGGTCGCCGCCCAGGCCGCGAGCAGCCACAGCGGGGACCGTCCGGCGCCCTTGGTCTCCACGTGATCCCCTGCCGTTCGAATCCGCTCGAATCCGCTTCGAGCGACCATGATGTCCTCCGGTCCTGTGCGCGGGCCACACACTCGGCCGCGCCCGGCCGGGGTCGGCCCATTCGGTAGGGTCGGCGGCGATGCGAAAGACCCTGATCGTCACCAACGACTTCCCGCCCCGGCCGGGCGGCATCCAGGCCTTCCTGCACAACATGGCCCTCCGCCTGGAGCCCGGCCGGCTGGTCGTCTACGCCTCCACCTGGAAGCGCGGCCGGGAGGGCGCCGAGGCCACCGCCGCCTTCGACGCCGAGCAGCCCTTCACCGTCGTCCGCGACCGCACCACCATGCTGCTGCCCACCCCCGGGGCCACCCGGCGCGCGGTCGGGCTGCTGCGCGAGCACGGCTGCACCTCGGTGTGGTTCGGCGCGGCGGCCCCGCTCGGACTCATGGCCCCCGCGCTGCGCAGGGCCGGCGCCGAGCGGCTGGTGGCCACCACCCACGGGCACGAGGCCGGCTGGGCCCAGCTGCCCGCCGCCCGGCAACTGCTGCGCCGGATCGGGGAGTCCACGGACACGCTCACCTACCTCGGCGAGTACACCCGCTCCCGGATCGCCGGCGCCCTGACCCCGCAGGCGGCCGCACGGATGGTCCAACTGCCGCCGGGAGTCGACGAGAAGACCTTCCACCCCGGCTCCGGCGGCGACGCCGTCCGCGCGCGGCTCGGCCTCACCGACCGGCCGGTCGTCGTCTGCGTCTCCCGGCTGGTGCCGCGCAAGGGCCAGGACACCCTGATCCGGGCCATGCCCCGGATCCTGGCCGCCGAACCGGACACCGTCCTGCTGATCGTCGGCGGCGGCCCGTACGAACGGGACCTGCGCCGCCTCGCCCGGGAGACCGGCGTCGCCGGCTCGGTGCGCTTCACCGGCGCCGTGCCCTGGTCCGAACTGCCCGCGCACTACGGCGCCGGGGACGTGTTCGCCATGCCCTGCCGCACCCGGCGCGGCGGCCTGGACGTGGAGGGCCTCGGCATCGTCTACCTGGAGGCCTCCGCGACCGGCCTGCCCGTCGTCGCGGGCGACTCGGGCGGCGCCCCCGACGCGGTCCTGGACGGCGAGACCGGCTGGGTGGTCAGGGGCGGCGAGCCCGCCGAGGCCGCCGACCGCATCGTGACCCTCCTGCAGGACGCCGGACTGCGACGGCGGATGGGCGAGCGGGGCCGCCGCTGGGTGGAGGAGAAGTGGCGCTGGGACCTGCTGGCGGAGAACTTGAAGGCTTTGCTGTAGTGCAGCGCCCCGAAAGGGGCGCGAGGAACGGCGCGAGCAACCACGTAACACGGAAAGCCGCCGACGCACCGCACCCGGCACCCCGGACGGCGCCGTCGGCTACTTGGCGTAGATCGCCTCGATCTCGTCCGCGTAATCCTTCGCCACCACGTTCCGCTTCAGCTTCAGCGACGGCGTCAGATGTCCCGACTCCTCCGTGAACTGGGCCGACAGCACACGGAACTTCCGCACCGACTCGGCCTTCGACACCGCCGCGTTGCCGTCGTCCACCGCCGCCTGGACCGCCGCGAGCAGATCCGGGTCGTCCTTCAGCGACGCCGCCGTGGAGTTCGCCGGCTTGCCGTGCTCGGCGGCCCAACGGCCCAGGAACTCCTCGTCGATGGTGACCAGCGCGCCCACGAACGGCCGCCCGTCGCCCACCACCATGCACTCCGCGACCAGCGCGTGCGCCCGGATCCGGTCCTCGATCACCGCCGGGGCCACGTTCTTGCCGCCCGCCGTGACGATGATCTCCTTCTTCCGGCCGGTGATGCGCAGATAGCCGTCCTCGTCCAGGGTGCCGATGTCACCGGTGTGGAACCAGCCGTCGGCCAGCGCCTCCGCCGTCGCGCCCGGATTGTTCCAGTACTCCTTGAACAGGTGCTCGCCGTGCAGCAGCACCTCGCCGTCGTCCGCGATCCGCACCACCGAACCGGGCAGCGGCTGCCCGACCGTGCCGATCTTCTGCCGGTCCCACGGGTTGAACGCGGTCGCCGCGCAGGACTCGGTCAGGCCGTACCCCTCCAGCACCGTGAAGCCGATGCCCCGGAAGAAGTGGCCGAGCCGCTCGCCGAGCGGGGCGCCACCGGAGATGGCGTACTCGCCCCGGCCGCCGAGGACCGCGCGCAGCTTGCCGTAGACCAGCTTGTCGAAGATCCTGTGCTTCAGCTTCAGGCCGAACGACGGGCCGGTCGGGGTGTCCAGCGCCTTGCTGTAGGCGATCGCGGTGTCCGCCGCCTTGTCGAAGATCTTCCCCTTGCCCTCGGCCTGCGCCTTGGCTCGCGCCGCGTTGTACACCTTCTCGAAGACCCGGGGCACACCGAGGATCAGCGTCGGCCGGAACGCGGCGAGTTCGTCCGTGAGGTTCTTGATGTCCGGGACACAGCCCAGCTTGATCGGCGCCATCATCGGCGCCACCTGCACCAGCCGCCCGAAGACATGGGCGAGGGGCAGGAAGAGCAGCACGGAGCACTCACCGGTGCGGAACAGCGGACGCAGCCGCTCCACCACGTTCCCGCACTCGGCGAAGAAGCTGCGGTGGGTGAGCACACAGCCCTTGGGGCGCCCGGTGGTGCCGCTGGTGTACACGATGGTCGCCGGGTCGTCGGCCCGGGCGAGCGAACTGCGCTCCTCCACCGTCTCGTCCGACACGCCCTGGCCCAGCCGGCCCAGCTCGGCCACGGCCCCCGACTCGATCTGCCAGACGTGCTTCAGCGCGGGCAGCGACTCGCGCACCGACTCCACGGCCGCCGCGTGGTTGTCCAGCTCCACCACACAGGCGGTCGCGCCCGAGTCGGACAGGATCCAGCGCACCTGCTCCGGCGAACTGGTCTCGTACACCGGCACGGTGACGGCGCCCGCGCTCCAGATCGCGAAGTCCAGCAGCGTCCACTCGTAGCGCGTCCGGGACATCAGGCCCACCCGGTCGCCCGGCTGCACCCCGGCGGCGATCAGGCCCTTGGCCGCGGTGCGCACCTCGGCCAGGAACTCCCGGGCGGTCACGTCCTGCCAGACACCCTCCGCCTTGCGGGCGATGACGGCGACGTCGGGATGCTGCGCGGCGTTTCTGCGGACGATATCGGTCAGATTTCCGTCCGCAGGGACCTCGTACAAAGCCGGAAGGCTGAACTCGCGCAAGACTGCTGCTCCTCATAGGGCGCCGGCGCCACGACGTTGTGCGATGCGACGGTGCGGTCCAAGGCTCGGGCAGGTGCTCGGGTCTTCGGTGGCTGAAATCCGAGCACGACTGGACTGCCCGGACGTTACCCGCCGGTATGGCGTCTACGACAGGGGGTCCCGGTGAGATGTTCGGTGCGTCACACACGCGGGCTTTCCTTCGCGCACAGTAGTCCACGGCCCAACCGACCGGCGAGTAACCGCAGGCCGGACCGGCACTGTTCACCTACACCCCACACGCCTACCCTTGATCACCATGGCATCCACACGCACCGGCAACCGGCGGACCCGGGTCCATGTGGTCAGCGATGTGCACGGCAACGCCCGCGACCTGGCCCGGGCCGGCGACGGTGCCGACGCCCTGATCTGCCTGGGCGACCTCGTCCTCTTCCTCGACTACGCCGACCACTCGCGCGGGATCTTCCCCGACCTGTTCGGCAAGGAGAACGCGGACCGCATCGTCGAGCTGCGCACCGCCCGCCGGTTCGCCGAGGCCCGCGAGTTCGGCGCCCGGCTGTGGGGCGGCATCGGCACCGACCGGGCCGCCGCCATCGAGAAGGCGGTGCGCCGGCAGTACGAAGAGCTGTTCGCCGCGTTCCCCACCCCGACGTACGCCACCTACGGCAATGTCGACATGCCGCAGCTCTGGGCGGAGTACGCCCGGCCCGGCACGACGGTCCTCGACGGGCAGCGGGCGGAGATCGGCGGGTGGACCTTCGGCTTCGTGGGCGGCGGCCTGCGCACCCCCATGCGCACGCCGTACGAGATCGACGACGAGGAGTACGCGGCGAAGATCGAGGCCGTCGGCGAGGTCGACGTGCTGTGCACCCACATCCCGCCCGAGGTGCCCGAACTCGTCTACGACACCGTGGCCCGCCGCTTCGAGAGGGGCAGCCGCGCCCTGCTGGACGCGATCCGCCGCACCCGGCCGCGATACGCCCTTTTCGGCCATGTGCACCAGCCCCTCGCGCGCCGGATGCGGATCGGCGCCACCGAGTGCGTGAACGTCGGCCACTTCGCGGGCACCGGCACCCCCTGGGCCCTGGAGTGGTGAGGCACCGCGGGTACCGCGGGCGGGGTGAAGGCGGCAGGTCGGCGGCGCGGTAGCCTTCACGCTGCACACACGTGCGCGGCCCGGCGCACACACGACCTCTCCCACACGGCGCGCATCCGGAGGAGCCACGGCGATGGCGGAACACACCAGTTCGAGCATCACGATCGAGGCGGCCCCCGCCGACGTCATGGCGGTGATCGCCGACTTCGCGCGCTACCCGGACTGGACCGGCGAGGTGAAGGAGGCCGAGGTCCTCTCCGCCGACGAGCAGGGCCGCGCCGAGCGGGTCCGCCTCGTCATGGACGCCGGCGCCATCAAGGACGACCAGACCCTCGCCTACACCTGGCACGGCGACCACGAGGTCTCCTGGACCCTGGTCAAGTCCCAGATGCTGCGCTCCCTGGACGGCTCCTACCTGCTCAAGCCGGCCGGCCGGGACGCCACCGAGGTCACCTACCAGCTCACCGTCGACGTCAAGATCCCCATGCTGGGCATGATCAAGCGCAAGGCGGAGAAGGTCGTCATCGACCGGGCGCTGGCGGGCCTGAAGGAGCGGGTCGAGTCCCTGGGGAAGTAACCCCCGGGCGCCCCGACGCCTCCCGAGCAGGTCCTCCCCGGCTCTCCCCCCGCCCGCGACGGTACGGTTCAGCCTCATGCGCACCCTCCTGATCATGGGCCCGGGCGGCAGCGGCCGTACGACCGTCGCCGCGGCCACCGCGCTCGCCTCCGCCCGTGCGGGCCACCGCACCCTCCTGCTGAGCGCCGACCGCACCGACACCCCGGGCGCCGCCCTGGGCACCCCGACAGGACCGGCCCCCACCGAGGCCGCGCCGCACCTGACCGTCTGGCGCCCGGACGCCACCGAAGGCTTCCGCCGGGACCTCACCGCCTTCCAGACCCGCGCCGAGAACGTCCTCGACCTGCTCGGCGCCGCCCGCCTGGACGCCGAGGAGGTCACCCCGCTGCCCGGCGCCGAGGAACTGTCCTTCCTGCGCGCCCTGCGCGACGCGGCCCTCTCCGAGCGCTACGACCTGCTCGTCGTGGACCTCCCGCCGCTCCCGCGGGCCCTCGCCCTGCTCGGCCTGCCCGAGGAACTGCGCCGCTACCTGCGCCGCCTGCTGCCGCCCGAGCGGCAGGCCGCCCGCGCCCTGCGCCCGGTCCTCGGCCGGCTGGCCGGCGTCCCCATGCCCGCCGAGTGGCTGTACGAGCCGGCGGCCCGCTGGGACGTCGAGCTGGCCGCCGTCGAGGCCGTGCTCACCGACCGGGCGACCGCCGTGCGCCTGGTCGCCGAGCCCGGCCCGGCCGGCGCCGACGCCCTGCGCACCGCCACCCTCGGCCTCGCCCTGCGCGGCCTCGCCACCGAGGCCCTGATCGCCAACCGCACCCTGCCCGAGACCGCCACCGACCCCTGGCTGTCCGGGCTGACCGCCCAGCAGCGCAAGACGCTCGGCGAGTGGCGGGAGGCGTACGACGTCCACCCCGTCCCGCACCTCGGCCGCGACCCGCAGGGCGAAGACGACCTCACCGCGCTCGCCGTGCCCGCCGTCGAGCCGGCGTCCGCCCCGGTCGAGTGGCCCGTCACCGACCGGATCGCCGAGGACGGCGTGCTGCTCTGGCACCTCCCGCTGCCCGGGGCGATACGGGACGAACTGGACCTGGTCCGGCGCGGCGACGAACTCGTGATCACCACGGGCCCCTTCCGCCGGATCGTTCCGCTGCCCTCCGCGCTGCGCCGCTGCACCGTCGCCGGCGCCGGACTGCGCGACGGCGAACTGCGCATCCGGTTCGCGCCGGACCCGGCCCTGTGGCCCGCCGGCGGACGGTGAACCGGGCACGCCCGTTCGGGTAACGTCGTAAAGGCGAACCGTAGTCAGGAGTCCGCCATGAGCGAAGAGCGCCCCGCACACGAGCCGCCGCCGGAGCGGGCGACCGACGCCGACGCCTGGGCCACGGCCTGCGCCGAGGACCTCGCCGCCGAGCGGGCCCGCCGCCGCGCCGAGCACCAGCCGCCGCCGGGCTCGGCCGCTGAGGAACTGAAGAAGCTGGTGGACGCGGTCGCCGACAAGCTGTCCGACCTGCGCTCACCCCTGCTCGGCGGCCTCGCCGGACCGGCCGCCCAGCAGATGGTGCGCCAGGTCGTCCAGCAGGCCAAGGCCGCCGTGGAACCCGTCATAGACCGCAACCCGGACGTCTTCGACCATCTCGCCGCGGCCGGGGGCGAACTGCTCGCCGCCTACCGCTCCGCCGTCCAGGGCCAGGAGCGGCGCTGGACCGAGCGCACCTCCGACCCGGCGAGCGACCGGCCGGACCGGGGCGAGGGGGGCGCGGGCGCGGGCCCGGGGGAGCGCATCGACCTGGACTGACGCTCTGCCGGGGCGGGGCCTCGGGTACGGTTGGCCGTAGCGGGGCTCGACCGAAACTGAGGGATTCATGGGACTCACCATCGGCGTCGACATCGGCGGCACGAAGATCGCGGCCGGCGTGGTCGACGAGGAAGGCAACATCCTCTCGACCTTCAAGGTGCCGACCCCCACCACGCCCGAGGCCATCGTGGACGCCATCGCCTCGGCGGTGGAGGGTGCGCGGGCCGGGCACGAGATCGTCGGCGTGGGCATCGGCGCGGCCGGTTACGTCAACCGCCAGCGCTCCACGGTGTACTTCGCGCCCAACATCGACTGGCGCAACGAGCCGCTCAAGGAGAAGGTCGAGGCCCGCACGGGCCTCCCGGTCGTGGTCGAGAACGACGCCAACGCCGCCGCCTGGGGCGAGTACAGGTTCGGCGCGGGCAAGGGCCACCGCAACGTCATCTGCATCACGCTCGGCACCGGCCTCGGCGGCGGCATCATCATCGGCAACAAGCTGCGCCGCGGGCACTTCGGCGTGGCGGCCGAATTCGGCCACATCCGGATGGTCCCGGACGGCCTGCTGTGCGGCTGCGGCTCGCAGGGCTGCTGGGAGCAGTACGCCTCCGGCCGTGCCCTGGTCCGCTACGCCAAGCAGCGCGCCAACGCCACCCCCGAGCGCGCCGAGGTCCTCCTCGCGCTCGGCGACGGCACCCCCGACGGCATCGAGGGCAAGCACATCTCCATGGCCGCCCGCCAGGGCGACCCGGTGGCCGTCGACTCCTACCGCGAGCTGGCCCGCTGGGCCGGCGCCGGCCTCGCCGACCTGGCCTCGCTCTTCGACCCGTCCGCGTTCATCGTCGGCGGCGGCCTCTCCGACGAGGGGGACCTGGTCCTCGACCCGATCCGCAAGTCGTACAAGCGCTGGCTGGTGGGCGGCAACTGGCGCCCGGTGGCCGACGTGATCGCCGCCCAGCTCGGCAACAAGGCGGGCATGGTCGGCGCCGCGGACCTGGCCCGGGAGCCCGACCCGGTCATGTAGCACGCGCGGGGCGCGGGGAACGGCGCGACCGGCGGTCGCCCCTGTCCTCGCGCCCCGATCCGCGGGGCGTACATTGATCCACATGGCGTTGCTCCCCGACTCCGCGACAGAGCCCGACGGTTCGGCCACGGTCCGCGTCCTGAGCTACAACATCCGCTCGATGCGCGACGACACCGCGGCCCTCGCCCGAGTGATCACCGCCTGCGCCCCCGACCTGGTCCTGCTCCAGGAGGCCCCCCGCTTCTTCCGCTGGCGCAAGAAGCTGGCGCGGCTCGCGGCGGCCTCCGGCCAGGTCATCCTCACCGGGGGCGGCACGGCGGCGGGCCCGGCGATCCTGTGCGGCCTGCGCGCCACCGTCGAGCGCACCGAGGACGTCCTGCTGCCCCTCACCCCGGGCCTGCACCGGCGCGGCTTCGCCACGGCGGTGGTCCGCTTCGGCGGCGCCCGCCTCGGCGTGCTCAGCTGCCACCTCTCCCTCCAGCAGGAGGAGCGCTACGACCAGGGCGGGATGCTCCTCGACCGGCTCGCCGGACTCGGGGTGGAGCACGCGGTCGCGGGCGGCGACCTCAACGAACGCCCCGACGGCCCGGCCTTCCGCCGCCTGGCCGCCGACCTCCAGGACTGCCGTACGGCCGCGCCCTGGGGCGGCGAGTACACCTCCACCCCCGCCGACCCGCACCAGCGCATCGACGCGATCTTCGCGACCAAGGGCGTCGAGGTGCTCGGCTGCGGAGTGCCCCTGGACCAGCCGGGCGTGCGCGAGGCGGACCTGCGGGCGGCCTCGGACCACCTTCCCGTGCTGGCCGCCCTCCGCGTCCCGGCCTCGTAGGGCCCCGGGCCGGCCGCCTCAGACGACCGCCCCGCGCCCGGGGTCGTCGTCCTCCTCGTCGTCGGTCCGCATCCGGGCCACCAGCGTCACGAAGCCGCCGAGGAAGCCGCCGATCCCGAGGGTCGCCAGCCACCAGGTCATGTCCCAGCGCAGCAGCACCGCCAGCAGCAGCAGGAGGGGCCCGCCGACCACACCGAGCCAGGCGAACCGGGCGGTGGTGTCCGCGGTCGGCAGCGGCGGCGGCTCCGGCGGTACGAAGTGCCCCTCGTCGTCCTCGTCCAAGTCGTCGTCGGAGGGCTCGGCCGGCGTGAAGTCGCGCGGGCCGACGCCGGGCGCGAAGGACACCGAGCCACCCAGCGGTCGCGGGGCCGGCTCCTCGCCCCCGGCGTCCTTGCCGGCGTCCGGCGCGGCGTTCTTCTCCAGCAGCGCCAAATCCTCCACGGCCTTGAACGGCCGGGCGCCCGGCGGGTCCGGCGGCTCCTCGCCGTACCCGGCCACGATGGCCCGCCAGGCGGCGTCCTCGTCGAAGGGCACCTCCTGCCGGTGCGGCTCACGGGCCTGGGGGCCGTCGTGGGCCTCCCGGCCGTCGCGTTCGTCCCGGCCCTCGGAATCCTCCCGGCCCTCGCGGCCTTCACGGCCCTCGCGGTCGGAGTCGTGCTCAGCCAACTGCGGCCGTCCCTTCCTTGCCGACACCGGTTGCGAGCCGGCCGATGAAAGCGAGGCTCTCCTCGAAGATCCGGTCCGCGTCCACGTCCAACGTCGCCACGTGGTAGCTGTGTTCCAGCACGATCTCCGTGACGTCCCGGGACGACACCCGGCTGAGCACCCGCGCGGAGTCGGCCGCCGGGACGACATGGTCCTCGGCGCTGCGCAGCAGCAGCAACGGCTGGGTGACCTGGGGCAGCTCGCCGTCCACCCGGCGCAGGAACCGCCCCAGGGAGTGCGCCGCGTGCAGCGGCACCCGGTCGTAGCCCAGCTCCGCCGCGCCCGGCTTGGCGATGTCGCTGGCGATGCCCTTCGTCGAGCGGACCAGGTGCCGGGCCACCGGCAGGGCGTACGCCGACAGGCCGTGCACCTTGTTCGCCGGGTTGACCACCACCGCGCCCGCCACCCGGCCGCCGTGCCGGGCCGCGAGCCGCAGGGCCAGCGCCCCGCCCATCGACAGGCCCGCCACGAACACCCGGGAGCAGCGGTCGGTGAGCGCGCGCAGTTCGCGGTCCACCTCCGCGTACCAGTCCTGCCAGGTGGTGAGCTGCATGTCCGTCCAGCGGGTGCCGTGACCGGGCAGCAGCGGCAGGGACACGGTCAGCCCGTGGGCCGCGTGGTGCTCCGCCCAGGGGCGCAGCGACTGGGGTGAGCCGGTGAAGCCATGGCAGAGGAGGACACCCACCTCGCCGCCCTCGTGGCGGTACGGCTCGGCTCCGGGGAGAACTGGCATGTGCTTCACCGTACGCGACCGCACGGACACCGACCAGGGTCGTCGGGCTCATTGCCGGTCCTTGGGGTTAAGGTCTTGCCGACGGAAACGGGAGGCACACGGGTGTTGTACGGCACGATGAAGGTCGCCATCGGCGGGCCGCTGAAGGTCGCCTTCAGGCCCTGGGTGGAGGGCCTGGAGAACATCCCGGCCACCGGCCCGGCCATCCTGGCCAGCAACCATCTGTCCTTCTCGGACTCCTTCTTCCTGCCGGCCGTGCTGGACCGCAAGGTCACGTTCATCGCCAAGGCCGAGTACTTCACCACCCCGGGCGTCAAGGGCCGGCTCACCGCGGCCTTCTTCAAGGGCGTCGGCCAGCTCCCGGTGGACCGCTCCGGGGCGCGCGGCGCCGGTGAGGCGGCCGTCCGCAGCGGCATCGAGGTGCTGGAGCGCGGCGAGCTGTTCGGCATCTACCCGGAGGGCACCCGCTCGCCCGACGGCCGGCTGTACCGGGGCAAGCCCGGCGGCCTGGCCCGGGTGGCGCTCGCCACCGGCGCGCCCGTCATCCCGGTCGCCATGATCGACACGGAGAAGATCCAGCCGCCCGGCCAGGTCGTGCCGAAGCTGATGCGGCCCGGCATCCGGATCGGCAAGCCCCTGGACTTCAGCCGCTACCAGGGCATGGAGCACGACCGGTTCGTCCTGCGCGCCCTGACCGACGAGGTCATGTACGAGATCATGAAGCTGTCCGGCCAGGAGTACGTCGACATGTACGCCACCGCAGCCAAACGGCAGATAGCCGAGGCCGCGAAGGCGGCGAAGGACGCGGAGAAGGCGGAGAAGGCGGGGAAGAAGCAGGCCGGGCAGTAGCCGGGGGACCGGGGGAATCGGGGGAGGCGGGGGATGCCCAAGCGCGAACGCGTCATGCGGATGTCGGTCGAGCTGCCGCTGTGGCGCGCGCTCGCCGGCTACCGCGTCCTGACCATGCTGTACGCCATCGGCCTGTGCGCCACCGCGTACGACCAGTTCACCCGGCCCTGGGTCGCCGTCGCCTACTACGCCGTCCTGGTCGTGTGGACCCTGGCCACCCTGCCCAAGGTGTCCGGCGCGGCGAGCTGCACCCCGCGCTTCCTGGCCGCCGACCTGGCCGTCGCCCTCGCCGGCATCCTGCTCACCCCCATCGCCGACAGCCACCAGCGGATCGCGGGCGGCGGCCCCACCCTGCCGTCGATCTGGACCGCCGGCGCGGTGCTGGCCTTCGCCGTCAAGGGCGGCTGGCGCTGGGCGGCCGTCGCCTCCACGGCCGTGGCCGCCGTCAACCTGGTCGAGCGCGGCCACCCGGCCCGGGACACCGTGCACAACGTGATCCTGGTCTGGGTGGCCTCCATCGCCATCGGCTACGTGGTGGAGGTGGCCCGCGCCTCCGAGCGCACCCTCGCCCGCGCGCTGGAGATCGAGGCCGCGACCCGGGAGCGGGAGCGGCTGGCCCGGGACATCCACGACAGCGTGCTCCAGGTGCTGGCGATGGTGAAGCGCCGGGGCGCGGCCCTGGGCGGCGAGGCGGCCGAGCTGGGCCGGCTGGCCGGGGAGCAGGAGGTGGCCCTGCGCACGCTGGTCTCGGGCGGCCTGGTCCCGGTCTCCCGGGTCTCGGAGGACCTGGCCGAGGGCGCCGTCGTCCGCGCGGTGGAGGAACCGGACGACGACGGTCCGCTCGATCTGCGCGCCCTGCTCGCGCCGTACGCCGGCGCCCGGGTCAGCCTGGCCGAGCCCGGCGCCCCGGTGCCGCTGCCGCCGGACGCGGCCCGTGAGGTGGCCGCCGCGGTCGGGGCCGCCCTGGACAACGTTCGGGCGCACGCCGGGGAGGGGGCCCGGGCCTGGATCCTGGTGGAGGACGAGCCGGACGAGATCGTCGTCACCGTCCGGGACGACGGCCCCGGCATCCCCGAGGGCCGGCTCGCGCAGGCCGAGGGCGAGGGCCGGCTCGGGGTGGCCCTGTCGATCCGGGGCAGACTGCGCGACCTCGGCGGCAGCGCCGAGATCCTCTCCGTGCCCGGGCAGGGCACGGAGGTCGAACTGAAGGTACCCAAGGGCGCCGTGCGGGCGCGGGGGAAGAAGGCGGAACGGTGATGACTGAGCGGCAGGACCCGATCAAGGTCATGGTGGTCGACGACCACCCCATGTGGCGGGACGCGGTCGCCCGGGACCTGGCCGAGTCCGGGTTCGAGGTGGTCGCCACCGCCGGCGACGGCGAGCAGGCGGTCCGCCGCGCCAAGGCCGCCGCCCCCGACGTCCTGGTGCTGGACCTGAACCTGCCGGCCAAGCCCGGCGTCCAGGTGTGCAAGGAACTGGTCGGCCACAACCCGGCGCTGCGGGTCCTGGTGCTGTCGGCGAGCGGGGAGCACGCGGACGTGCTGGAGGCCGTGAAGTCCGGCGCGACCGGCTATCTGCTGAAGTCGGCCTCCACCGAGGAACTGCTGGACGCGGTGCGCCGCACCGCCGTCGGCGACCCGGTGTTCACCCCGGGCCTGGCCGGGCTGGTCCTCGGCGAGTACCGGCGGCTGGCCGCCGAACCCGCGCCCGCCGCGGACGCCGACGAGCCGGGCGCCCCCCGGCTGACCGACCGGGAGACGGAGGTGCTGCGGCTGGTGGCCAAGGGGCTGAGCTACAAGCAGATCGCCGAACGCCTCGTCATCTCCCACCGCACCGTGCAGAACCACGTCCAGAACACCCTCGGCAAGCTCCAGCTGCACAACCGGGTGGAGCTGGTCCGGTACGCCATAGAGCGCGGACTCGACGAGGAGTAGGGCGCGCGGGGCGCATCCGCCGTGCGCCCCGGAATCACCCTTCTCGCCTATCCCGGTGTGACCTGAATCACCATTAGCGTGACCAAACGTCAGGTAACCGCGGCGAAGGGACATTTCCATGCGGGTCGGAGTACTGACCGGAGGCGGCGACTGCCCCGGGCTCAACGCCGTCATCCGGGGCGTCGTCCGCAAGGGCGCCCAGGAGTACGGCTATGACTTCGTCGGCTTCCGGGACGGCTGGCGCGGTCCCCTGGAGAACGACACCGTCCGTCTCGACATCCCCGCCGTGCGCGGCATCCTGCCCCGTGGCGGCACCATCCTCGGCTCCTCCCGGACCAATCCGCTCAAGGTGTCCGACGGCATCCGCCGGATCAAGGACAACCTCGCCAAACAGGAGATCCAGGCGCTCATCGCGATCGGCGGCGAGGACACCCTGGGGGTCGCGGCACGGCTGTCCGACGAGTACGGCATGCCCTGCGTCGGCGTGCCGAAGACCATCGACAACGACCTGTCCGCCACCGACTACACCTTCGGTTTCGACACCGCCGTCAACATCGCCACCGAGGCCATCGACCGGCTGCACACCACCGCCGAGTCCCATATGCGGGTGCTGGTGGTGGAGGTGATGGGCCGGCACGCCGGCTGGATCGCCCTGCACTCCGGACTGGCCGGCGGCGCCAACGTCATCCTCATCCCCGAGCAGCGCTTCGACGTCGGCCAGGTCTGCGAGTGGGTGACCTCGAGGTTCCGGTCGTCCTACGCGCCGATCGTGGTCGTCGCCGAGGGCGCCATGCCGAAGGACGGCGAGATGGTGCTCAAGGACGACTCGCGGGACTCCTTCGGGCACGTCCGGCTGTCCGGGGTGGGCGAGTGGCTGGCCAAGGAGATCGAGAAGCGCACCGGCAAGGAGGCGCGCACCACGGTCCTCGGGCACGTCCAGCGCGGCGGCACCCCCAGCGCCTTCGACCGCTGGCTCGCCACCCGCTTCGGCCTGCACGCCATCGACTGCGTGCACGAGGGGGACTTCGGCCGGATGGTCGCCCTGCGCGGCACCGACATCGTCCGCGTCCCCCTCACCGAGGCCACGGCCCGCCTGAAGACCGTCGACCCGAAGCTCTACCAGGAGGCCGGCGTCTTCTTCGGCTGAGCACGCCTCATGCGGCCGGGCGCCGCTCACCACGGCTACACGGTCGTGCGGCGCAGCCCGGTCACCAGCTCCCGTACGATCGTCGCCCCGTTCAGTGTCAGTACCGACTCCGGGTGGAACTGGACACCGGCGAAGCCGGGGCCGCGCAGGGCGTGTACCTCGGCGTCGGATGAGCGGCTCACCTCCACGCCGTGCGCGGCCAGTTCCCGGGCCGTCCGCTCGTCGCAGCGCGCGACGAAGCTGTTGTAGAAGCCGACGGTCTCGCTCCGCCCGAACAGGTCGATCACGGTCTGTGCCCCCTGGTACGGCACCCGCTTGCGCACGATGTCCAGGCCCAGCCCGGCCGCGATCAGCTCGTGCCCGAGGCAGACGCCGAGCACCCCGTGCCGGTGCGTCCCGACCACCTCGGCGGCCAGCTCCCGCAGGACCCGCATCTTGGGGTCGGCGGGATCGCGGGGGTCCCCGGGCCCGGGCCCGAGGACGACCGGCCCCTCGTGGCCGAGCACCGCCGCGCGCAGCCCGGGCTCGTCGTAGCGCCGGACGGTCACCTCGAGCCCGCCCGAGCGCAGGACGTGCGCCAGCATCGCGGTGAAGGTGTCCTCGCCGTCGACCACCAGGGCGTGGCCCCCGAGACCGGCGGACCGCTCCTGCATCCGCAGCCAGAACGGCGCGAGCCCGGCCCGCCGGCCGTCCAGCGCGGCCCGCACCCGGGGGTCGTCGGCCAGCCGGGGCCGCTCCCGCTCCGCCCGCGGTCGGGCGGGCCGCACGCCGAGGGCGGCCAGCACGCCCGCCGCCTTGGCGTGGGTCTCGGCGACCTCGCCGGCCGGGTCGGAGCCGCGCACCAGCGTCGCCCCGACCGGCACCCGCAGCCGGCCGTCACCGCCGATGTCGGCGGTGCGGATCAGGATGGGCGAGTCGAGGGTCTGCGCGCCCCCGGCGTCCCGCCCGAGCAGGGCCAGCGCCCCGGCGTAGTACCCGCGCCCGGTGCTCTCGTACCGCTTGATGACCCGGCAGGCGTTCTGCACCGGCGACCCGGTCACCGTCGCCGCGAACATGGTCTCCCGCAGCACCTCCCGCGCGTCCAGCGAGGACTTCCCGCGCAGCTCGTACTCGGTGTGCGCGAGGTGCGCCATCTCCTTCAGCCGGGGGCCGACGACGACCCCGCCCATGTCGCCGACGGTGCACATCATCTTCAGTTCCTCGTCGACGACCATCGACAGTTCCTCGGTCTCCTTGGCGTCGGAGAGGAACGTCAGCAGGTCCTCCGGGGTGGGCCCGCCGGCCGGATAGCGGTACGTGCCGCTGATCGGGTTCATGACGACCGTGCCGCCGTTCATCCGGACGTGCACCTCGGGGCTCGCGCCCACCAGCGTCCGGTCCCCGGTGTGCACCACGAACGTCCAGTACGCGCCCCGCTCGGCCACCAGCAGTCGCCGGAACAGCGCGAGCGCGTCCGCGCGGCCGAAGCCGGGGATCCGGCCCTCGTACGTGCGCCGGATCACGAAGTTGGCGCCCTCGCCCCGGCCGATCTCCTCGCGCAGCACCCGGCCGACGATCTCGCCGTACTCCTCGTCGTCCACGTCGAAGCCGCCGTCCTCGACCCGCACCTCGTGCGCGGGCAGCCGGTCCAGCGCTTCGGCGAGCGGGAGTTCGTACGATTCCTCGGGGGTGAGCACCAGCAGCGGGGTGCCGTCGTCGCGGACGTCGAAGCCGCGCTCGCCCAGTTGCCGGAACGGCACCAGGGCGAGCCCCTCGTCGGGCAGGGCGGCCAGCTCCTCCCGCCGGGTCACCGGGCCGATCAGCACCTCGACCAGCTGCTCGTCGTGGCCCGGGGTGCGGCGGCGGAGCAGGGCGAAGGGGCGGTCGTCGTGGGCGAGCCGGGCCAGGTCCATGGGTTCCTCATTCCGTCGGTGTGGGTGAGGAACGGCCCCGGACACGCCGAAGGCCGCCCCTCGGGCGGCCTTCGCGAAGTCGTCGTACGCGCGATCAGTGGGCCGCCGGAGAAGCGGTCCACCACCAGTTCTGGATCGACGGCGCGAACATGCGGGGAACCCTACCGCACCGCGCTACGATCTTGGCTTTATTTGTCATGTACCACTCCTACTGCACGGAAGGTGTGCATGGGACTCAGATCCAGGCTGCTGGCCTCGCTGACGGCCACGGCGGCACTCCTGATGACCGGCCTCACGGCCCAGCCCGCCTCGGCGGTGGACGCGCCGACGGTGACGAAGCTCTCGCTCGGCGCCGACCAGTTCAAGCTGACCGACACCAGCACCGTCTCCGCCGCGAACAACCTCTACAACAACGTCCTCACCGACCACGCCACGCTCACCGACGTCGTCACCACGGACTACACGAAGAACTCCGCGGGCGCGACCGACCCCTGGCTGAACCTGCGCTCGATGCGCGCCTGCACCGGTGACGAGACCAAGGCGCTGCCGCCCGTCACCACCAAGACGGCCTGGTGCTGGTCGCACGCGCACTCCGACGACACCACCCCGCACTGGTGGCCGCAGGGACTGAGCACCACCGGCACCGCCGACGGCGGGGACGGCGCGATCCAGGGCCGCCGCGTCACGGCAGTCTCCTGGCACTACGAGGTCCTCGACGGCGAGTCGTCGGAGGGCTGCACGACGCACAACATGCTGAAGCTGACCTTCCTGGACCGGGACACCGCCAAGTACCGCCACGTCTTCCTCGCCGAGCCCACCGGCTCGGGCACGAACTTCAAGCTGGTGACCGGCCACGGCGGCGGCATCGTCTGGTACGGCAACTACATCTATGTGACGGACACCGCGAACGGCATCCGGGTCTTCGACATCGACCGCATGGCGAAGGTCGACCGCTACGGCTCCGACGTGCACACCTACGGCGTCGACAGCGGCGGCCGCTCCAGCGCCTGCGGCTACCCGTACGTCGTGCCGCAGGTGCACTACTACAAGCAGGCCGGCACGCCCTCCTCCTGCCAGGGCGACGTCATCGACCCCCAGTACCTGTGCTTCTCGTGGCTCTCGCTGGACAAGACCGGGGACGGCCCGTACAAGCTCGTCACCGGCGAGTGGTACAAGAGCGTCGACGGCGGCCGCGTGGTGCGCTACCAGCTCAACCCCGCCGGCTCGGCCTCCTATCCGGGGCTGCTCAACATGTCCGGCGGCAAGACGGTGATCCAGGACGCCTACGCGGCCTCCCGCTACCGGGGGCTCCAGGGCGGCATGACCTGGACCGACAGCCAGGGCGTGCTGAACTTCGCCTTCCACAAGGGCTGCGGCACCAAGCCCGGTGTGTACTCGCACACCTGGGCGGGCGACACCCGCGCCACGACGAGCTGCGCGGCCGGCGGCAACTGGGCGGTGGGCCCGCCGCAGGCCCTGAGCCACTGGCCCCGGCTCGGCACCACGCAGGTGGAGGAGCTGTGGGGGCAGACCGAGGGCATCTGCGCGGGCAGCGCCCTGCGGGCCGCGCACGAGGCGGACTTCCCGGTCATCACCGAGGCGGGCAACGCGTGCACGGGCTATGAGGGCGTGGACAACCTCTCCCTGCGCGCCGTCTTCGCCGTGGGCTTCGACGACCCCGCGGTGCAGAGTCTGCACTGACGTCCGGGGACGTCCGGGCGGTCCGCCGGGCCTCGCACGCGCGGTGGACCGCTCGTCTCACCTTTCGAACCGGGGCAGAAATCGCTTGGCGCGACCCCGTAATGTTTACGGGGTGACCGTGAACGCTAAGACCAGCCAGAGCGCTGGCAACACCTGGCGAGACCTGCCCGCGGCGCAGCAGCCCGAGTACCCCGACCCCGAGGCTCTGCGCGCAGTGATCGCGGACCTCGAGTCGTATCCGCCGCTCGTCTTCGCGGGCGAGTGTGACCAGCTGCGCGCCCGGATGGCGGCCGTCGCCAAGGGAGAGGCGTTCCTCCTCCAGGGCGGCGACTGCGCGGAGGCCTTCGACGGGGTGTCCGCCGACCAGATCCGCAACAAGCTGAAGACGCTGCTCCAGATGGGCGCCGTCCTGACCTACGCGGCCTCCGTGCCCGTGGTGAAGGTCGGCCGCATCGCGGGGCAGTACTCCAAGCCGCGCTCCAAGCCGACCGAGACCCGCGACGGCGTGACGCTGCCGGTGTACCGGGGCGACTCCGTCAACGGCTTCGACTTCACCGAGGCCAGCCGCATCCCGGACCCGGAGCGGCTGAAGCGCATGTACCACGCCTCGGCGTCCACGCTGAACCTGGTGCGCGCCTTCACCACCGGCGGCTACGCCGACCTGCGCCAGGTGCACGCCTGGAACCAGGACTTCGTGCGCACCTCGCCCTCCGGTCAGCGCTACGAGCAGCTCGCGCGCGAGATCGACAACGCGCTGAACTTCATGCACGCCTGCGGGGCGGACCCGGAGGAGTTCAAGACCGTCGAGTTCTACTCCTCGCACGAGGCGCTGCTGCTGGACTACGAGTCCGCCCTCACCCGGGTCGACTCGCGCACCGGGCAGCTGTACGACGTCTCGGCGCACATGGTGTGGATCGGTGAGCGCACCCGGCAGCTGGACCACGCGCACATCGAGTTCGCCTCGCGGATCCGCAACCCGATCGGCATCAAACTCGGCCCGACCACCACGGCCGAGGAGGCGCTGCAGTACATCGAGCGCCTCGACCCCGAGCGGGAGCCGGGCCGGCTGACCTTCATCGTCCGGATGGGCGCCGACAAGATCCGCGACAAGCTTCCCGACCTGGTCGAGAAGGTCACGGCGTCCGGGGCGACGGTGGCCTGGGTGACCGACCCGATGCACGGCAACACCTTCGAGGCGGCCTCCGGGCACAAGACCCGCCGCTTCGACGACGTGCTCGACGAGGTCAAGGGCTTCTTCGAGGTCCACAAGGCGCTCGGCACCCACCCGGGCGGCATCCACGTGGAGCTGACCGGCGACGACGTCACCGAGTGCGTGGGCGGCGGCGACGAGATCTTCGTGGACGACCTGCACCAGCGCTACGAGACGGCCTGCGACCCCCGGCTGAACCGCAGCCAGTCGCTGGACCTGGCGTTCCTCGTGGCGGAGATGTACCGGGACCAGTGACCGGCGGCCGATGAGCCACCCTGGGGCGCGGATCACACCGGATCCGCGCCCCGGTCGCTTTTCCGGGTGCCACGGCGTGGGTAAGGTTAGGTTTGCCTCACCGGAACGGGGAGTGCATCGAACAGCGAACCCCTCGGGGAGGTGAACCCGCGTGTACGTCTGCAGTTGCTTCGGCATCACCGAGGACCAGGTGAAGCAGCACGCGGAGAACGGCGCCTGCACCCCGCGCCAGATCGCCTCCGCCTGCAAGGCCGGAACCGACTGCGGTGGCTGCGTCCGGCGCATCCAGGCCCTGCTCGGCCGCGGCGCCTGCCCGCGCCGGGAGCTGATCGACCAGCGGGCCCCGGCCCTGGTGCGGCTGGACGACGCGGCCTAGCCGGCGGAGTCCGGCTGGCTCTGCTCGACCACGGTCGACAGATAGAGCGCCTCACCCAGCTTGTCCACCAGCTCCAGCTGGGTGTCCAGGTAGTCGATGTGGTGTTCCTCGTCGGCCAGGATCGCCTCGAAGACGTTGGCCGACGTGATGTCGTCCTTCTCCCGCATCAGCTGCACGCCCCGGCGCAGCCGGTCGATGGCCTCGACCTCGATCTGCCGGTCCGCCTGGAACATCTCGGTCACCGTCTGCCCGACCCGCACATGGAACAGCCGCTGGTAGTTGGGCAGGCCGTCCAGGAGCAGGATGCGGTCGGTGAGGACCTCGGCGTGCCGCATCTCGTCGAAGGACTCCGCCCGGGTGTACCGGGCGAGCTTGGTCCATCCCTTGTGGTCCTGGAGCTTGGCGTGCAGGAAGTACTGGTTGATCGCGGTCAGCTCGGCGGTCAGCTGTTCGTTCAGCAGTTCGATGACCTCGGGGTCGCCTTGCATGGCTGTGGACTCCTTCCAGGTGGACCGGCCGCTAGCGCCGCATGATTGCACCGGCGGGGAAGATCGTCCAGTAAGTGCGTACTTAGTAAGTACGCACTGAGTTGTAGGCAATTGTCCCATTCGGGGGTGGGTGGTCAGGGGCACTGCCCGGGGTCTGTCAGGATGGATACATGGGTCATCCGGTGGAGCGCGAGTCTGGGACGGCGGCAGGGTCCGGGCTTCCGCCGGGCCAGCGGCTCCAGCGGGGCTGGCCGGTCACGCACTACGGACCCGTGCCGAAGTTCCGGCCCGAACGCTGGGAGTTCCGGGTCTTCGGTGCCACCGCCGACGGCGGCAAGCACACCTGGACCCACGAGGAGTTCACGGCCCTGCCGTACACCACGGTGGTGGCCGATCTGCACTGCGTGACGAAGTACAGCATGCTCGGCGCGGAGTGGGGCGGCGTCCCCGCGAGCGCCGTCCTGGACCTCGCGCCGCCGGCGCCGGACGTCACCCATGTGATGGTCTGGGCGGAGTACGGCTTCAGCTCGAACCTGCGCCTGTCGGACTTCTGCTCCGAGCGCACCGTCTTCGCCACCCACAAGGACGGTGAGCTGCTCACCGCCGAGCACGGCTTCCCGGTCCGCCTGATCGTGCCCCACCTGTACGCCTGGAAGGGCCCGAAGTGGGTCCGGGGCGTGGAGTACATGACCGCCGACCGCCGCGGCTTCTGGGAGGAGCGCGGCTACCACAACATCGGCGACCCCTGGAAGGAGCAGCGCTACTCCTACCAGGAGGAGCCCGGGGACGGCCCCGAGCTCTGACTCCCGCGTCTTTTCGGGTTCAGTGGTGGTACTGGTGCACCACCGCGTGGCCCTTGCCCCGGCCGATCGTCCACTTGTTGACCGGGGTGGTCACCAGGAAGGCGATCACCAGCGAGACGGCGAGCGAGACCCAGAACAGCGCGTCGCTCAGCATGGCGTCCATCGCCGACGGCCAGATCAGGATCACGCCGTTGTCGATCAGCTCCATCACAGCGATGGACAGGGTGTCCGCCGCCAGCGCCACCCGGAAGGCCGTACGGAAGTCGACGCCGGCCCGCAGCACCCCGCGCAGGGTGAGCGAGTAGCCGAAGAAGAAGGCCAGCGCGATCGCGAGCACCATGGTCGGCAGGTTGCCCCAGCCGAGCGCCGTACCGATGATCATGCCCAGCACCTCGCCGATGGCGCAGCCGGTCAGGCAGTGCAGGGTGGCCTGGGCGGCCATGGCCCAGGAGGCGCCGGGGGAGTGGTGGTGCCCCTGATGCCCCTGGTGCGCCTCGTCCTCGTGGTGCCCGTGGTCCGTGCGCTGGTGGCCGTGGTGGTGTCCGTGTTCCGTGTGCGCCTCGTGCCGCATGACTGCCCCCATGTCAGGTAGTGGTTCCCGCACCCAGCAGGAACCATATACCCCCTAGGGGTATTCCCAGTCAGTTGTCGCGGAGTTTCTTCAGCCGCTCCACATCCGCCGCGTGTCCCTCCTTGCCGCCGGGTGTCTCGATCACCAGCGGCACGCCCTCGGTCGCGGGGTGGGTCATGAGGGCCCGGAAGGGGTCCTCGCCGATGTGGCCGGCGCCGATGTTCGCGTGCCGGTCCTTGTGCGCGCCCACCACGTCCTTGGAGTCGTTGGCGTGGATCAGCTTCAGCCGGCCCGCGCCGACGGTCTCCACCAGCAGGTCCAGCGTCTGGTGCATACCGCTCGGCCCGGTCAGGTCGTGCCCGGCGGCGAAGACATGGCAGGTGTCCAGGCACACGCCCAGCTTCGGGTGGGCGTCCAGCGCCTCGAAGTACGGCCCGAGGTCCCAGGTGCGCGAGCACAGCGAGGCCCCCTGCCCGGCCGTCGACTCCAGCAGCAGGAACGGGTCGTCGTCATGCGTCAGCTCGTCCAGCAGCGGCAGCATGTGCTCGCGCACCTGCTTCAGCGCCGCCTCCCGGGGCCGGCCGCCGGTCGCGCTCCCGGTGTGCACCACCACGCCGAGCGCGCCGATCTCCCGGCCGCGCCGCAGCGAGTGCCGCAGCGACTCCACGGACCGCTCCACGGTCGCCTCGGTGTGCGAGCCGAAGTTGATCAGGTACGGCGCGTGCACATAGGCCGGGATCGACTCCTCGGCGCAGGCCGCGCGGAACGCCTCGTCCTGGCGTGGGTTCCCGGCGGGCGTGGCCCAGCCGCGCGGGTTGGCGACGAAGACCTGCACGGTCTCCGCCTTCAGATCACGGGCGTAGGACAGCCCGACGGAGTGCAGACCGCCGGCCACCGGGACATGGCTGCCGACGGGATTGCGGGGGAGGGAGGACTGAACGGAACTCACCCGTTCAGGGTGTCATGTCCGCCCCCGCACCCGGACCGGGCCCGGCGGTGAGCCCGGTCACCGGACGTGAGCGGCGGTGTGCCCGGTCACCGGCCGGCGGTGAGCCCGGTCAGCGGATGGTGATCTTGATCGTGGAGCCCTTGGGCGCCTCGTCGCCGCCCTCCACCGACTGCTTCTTCACGGTGTCGCCGAACAGCCCGAGCAGCCCGCGGTCCTCCTCCACCTCGAAGCCCGCCTCCTCCAGGGCGTCGCGGGCGTCGTCCACGCTGTCACCGACCACGTCCGGCACCTCGACCATCTCCGGGCCCTCGGACAGCGTCAGCGTCACCGTGTCGCCCTCGGCGGCCTCGCTCCCCTCGTCCGGGGTCTGCGCGGCGACGGTCCCCTTGTCGTAATCGGAGGAGTGGATCCGCTCGGCGGACACCTTCACCTTCAGCCCGGCCTCGGTCAGCTGGTCCCGGGCGCTGTCCAGGTCCTCGCCGGTGACGTCCGGCACGTCGACGGGGCTGCCCTTGCTGACGGTCAGCGCGATCGCCGAGCCCGCGTGCCGCTTCGTGCCCGCGTCCGGCGTCGTACGGATCACCGAGCCCGCCGGCACGTCCTCGCTGAACTCGCGGGTGACCATGCCCGGCTCCAGGCCGTCCGCCTTCAGCCCCGCCCGCGCCTTCGCCAGGGTCTGCCCCTCCACGTTCGGCACGTTCACCGTCTCCGGGCCCAGCGACACGGTCAGCGTGACCTTGCCGTGGTCCCGAATCCGCGCCCCGGGCGCCGGATCCGAGCCGATCACCGTGCCCCGTTCGACGGTGTCGCTGTAGGCCCGCTCGACCCGGCCGACGTCCAGCCCGGCCGAGTCCAGCCGGTCCCGCGCCTCGGCCTCGGTCTTCGCCAGCAGCGGCGGCACCTTGGTGAACTGGCCGGAGTTGATGTACCAGACCCCGGCGCCCACCCCGAGCACCACCAGCACGGCCACGACCAGCGCCAGCACCGAGCGCGGGGGCCGGGCCGGGCGCCGGCGCGGCGGCACGGGCGGGGTCTGGAGCCGGGCGGTGCGGTCGACGGCGGGGTCCTCGAGGGCGTCCTCGTCGACCGGCCGGGGCCGGGGCACGGTCAGCGCGCGCGGGATCACGCTCGTACGGTCCTCGGCGTTGTCGTGCTCCGCGGTCAGCGCCTGCGGCGGCAGCGCGTCCAGCTGCTCCTCGGTCAGCGTCAGCCGGGCCTCGCGGGCCTGGGCGAGCAGCGCCACCGCGTCCTCGGGCCGGTCCTCGGGGGCGCGCGCGGTGGCCGACGCCACCAGCTCGTCCAGCGCCACCGGCAGCCCCGGCACCAGCGCCGAGGGCGGCGGCACGTCGGCGTGCAGGTGCTGGTAGAGCACCTGGGCCGGGGATTCCCCGGAGTACGGCTTCGCGCCCGTCAGCATCTCGTACAGCACCACCCCGCACGCGTACACGTCGACGCGCGGGTCCGTGGTGCCGTTCTCGATCTGCTCGGGCGCCAGGTAGGAGACGGTGCCGAGCACGGCGCCCGTCGTGCTGGTCACCGTGTCCACCGAGCGCACCAGCCCGAAGTCGGCCACCTTCACCCGGCCGTCGTCGCCGATCAGCACGTTCTCGGGCTTCATGTCCCGGTGCACGAACCCGGCCCGGTGCGCGGCGCCCAGCGCGGCGAGCACCGGCTCCAGGATGTCCAGCGCGGCGCGCGGCTGCACGGCCCCGCGCTCGCGCAGCACGTCCCGCAGGGTGCAGCCGGCGATGTACTCCATCGCCAGATAGACGTACGACCCGTCGGTGCCCTGGTCGAAGACCTGCACCACGTTGGGGTGGTCGAGCCGGGCGACCGACTTGGCCTCCCGGATGAACCGCTCGACGAAGGACCCGTCGGCGGCGAGCGCCGGGTGCATCACCTTCAGCGCGAGCACACGGTCCAGACGGGTGTCCAGGGCCCGGTAGACCGTGGCCATCCCGCCCGCCGCGATCCGCGCGTCGACGCGGTACCGGCCGTCGAGCACCTGCCCGACGAGGGGGTCCTGAAGGGTCGTATCCACGCAGGCGAGTCTACGAGGACCCGCCCGGCGGGCCCGCCCGTCCGCCGGGTACGGCACCGGTACTGCAGCCGACCTGTGACGCGACACACGCGGAAAGCCGGCCCACCGGGACCTAGAACGCCGGCCGCTCCGGATCCAGCCGGGCCAGGCCCTCCGTGGGGGACGACGCCTCGGCGAGGTACCTGCGCGGGATCCGGCCCGCCAGCCGGGCCTGCCGTCCCCCCTCCACCGCGAGCCTCATGGCGGACGCCATCAGCTCCGGGTCCTGCGCCCGCGTCACCGCGGAGGCCAGCATCACCCCCGCGCACCCCAGCTCCATCGCCAGCGCCGCGTCGGACGCCGTACCGGCCCCCGCGTCCAGGATCACCGGCACGTTCGCCTGCTCCACGATCAGCTGGAAGTTGTGCGGGTTGCGGATCCCGAGCCCCGACCCGATCGGCGAGCCCAGCGGCATGACGGCGGCGCACCCCACGTCCTCCAGCCTGCGCGCCAGCACCGGGTCGTCGTTGCAGTACGGCAGCACCGTGAACCCCTCGTCGACCAGCGTCTCCGCCGCCTCCAGCGTCTCCACCGGGTCTGGCAGCAGCGTCCGCTCGTCGGCGATGACCTCCAGCTTGACCAGGTCGGTGCCCAGCGCCTCCCGGGCCAGCCGGGCGGTCAGCACGGCCTCGCCGGCGGTGTAGCAGCCCGCCGTGTTCGGCAGCACCCGGATGCCGAGCTTCTCCAGCACCGACAGCACCGAGCCGTGCACCGAGGGGTCCACTCGGCGCATCGCCACCGTCGTCAGCTCCGTGCCGGAGGCGACCAGCGCCCGCTCCAGTACCTCAAGGCTGGGCGCCCCGCCCGTGCCCATGATCAGCCGGGAGGAGAAGGTGAGGTCTTTGAGGACCAGAGGATCGTCGGCCATGGCTCAGCCTCCCTGTACGGCGGTCAGGACTTCGACGCGGTCGCCCTCGGCGAGCGCGGTCGTCGCCCACTGCGCGCGCGGGACGACGGTCTCGTTGACGGCGGCGGCCACCCCGCGCGGCGCCGCCGTGAGGGTCCGCACCAGCGCGTCCAGCGCGGTGCCCGGGGCGACACGGCGGGGCTCGCCGTTGACCGAGATGGTGACGGAGATGCTCATACGGGCTGCTCCAGCTGTTCCGTGCGGGCGGCACCGAAGCGCCGCGGGGTGAACGGACGTGCCTCTTCGGGAAGCTCACCGGTGACCAGGGCGTGCGCCAGCACGTCCCCGGTGACCGGCGTCAGCAGCACCCCGTTGCGGTAGTGCCCGGTCGCCAGCAGCAGCCCGGGCAGACGGGACGGGCCGAGCAGCGGCGCGTTGTCGGGGGAGCCGGGGCGCAGACCGGCCAGGGTCTCGGTGAGCGGCAGCTCGGTGATGCCGGGCACCAGCTCGTGGGCGTCGCGCAGCAGCTCGTACACGCCGCCGGCGGTGACCGTGGTGTCCCAGCCCAGCTCCTCGCTGGTGGCGCCGACGACCAGTTCCCCGTTCTCCCGGGGCACCAGGTACAGCGGGCCGCCGCGCACCACGGCCCGCACGGTCCGGCTCAGGAACGGCGCGTACCGGGGCGGCACGGTCAGCCGCAGCACCTGGCCCTTGACCGGCCGCACCGGAGGCAGCACCTCCGCCGGCACGCCCGCGAGGCGCCCGCTCAGGCTGCCCGCGGCGAGCACCACGCGCTCCGCGCGCAGCCCGGTGCCGTCGGCCGTGGTCACACCGGCGGCCCGGTCCCCGGCCACGTCCAGGCGCTCGGCCCGGACCCGGTGGAACACCACACCGGACCGCTCGCAGGCGACGACCAGGGCCGCCGCCAGCCGGCGCGGATCGATCTGGTGGTCACCGTCGACCCGCAGCCCGCCGCGCACCCCGGGCGCCAGCATCGGCTCCAGGCGGCGGCACTCCCGCCCCGACAGCCACTCCGACTCCAGGCCGTGGCGCTGCTGGAGGGCGTGCAGTTCGCGCAGGTGGGCGCGGTCGTCGGAGTCCAGCGCGACGGCGAGGGTGCCGCAGCGGCGGTAGCCGAGGTCGTGACCGGTCAGCTCGGTCAGCTCGGCGGCGAAGGCGGGATAGCGGCGCGCGGAGGCCAGGTTCAGGCCGAGCAGGGTCTCCTCGCCGTAGTGCAGCTCGGTGACCGCGGCCAGCATCCCGGCCGCCACCCGCGCGGCCCCGCCGCCGGGCGCGGGGTCCACGACGGCCGTGGCGAGCCCGCGCTGCGCCGCGCGCCAGGCCGTGACCAGGCCGATGATTCCGCCCCCGATGACGAGGACGTCGGACGTACGTGAGGACATGGGCGGTGAGCCCCTCCCTTCGCCGGCATGACCCGGATCAGGTTCGTACGGTCGGAGGCCGCGAGCCTCCCTCTCAGCCCGGTCGTCCGGGCTCCCGCGAGTGCTTGTACGGTGGCCACCCTAGCCCGCCGCCCTCCTCACCCGTAAGGGAGCCCCGTTCCATGGCCCGTTCGCTCGACGGACTTCTCTTCGCCCCCGTGTCGGACCAGGCCCCGGGACAGGTGGGCACCCGCACCCGGTTCGCCTACCACGAGCAGGACGGCGCGGTGTGGGCCGAGTACGCGGGCGGCGACGTGGTACGCGGCCATCTGGTCGGCACCCGCGAGGGGGACCGGCTGGACTTCCGGTACGTGCAGCTGAGGACCGACGGGACGACCGCCTCGGGGCACTGCGTGTCCACGGTCGAGGAGCTCGCGGACGGGCGGCTGCGGCTGGCGGAGACCTGGGAGTGGGAGTCCGCGCCGGGCTCCGGCACCAGCGTTGTGGAGCAGGTCACCGAGCACGCCCGCTGACTGACGTTCCGTCATGTGTCTAAGGTGATCGCGTGAGCGAGCAGACACCGCACGAGGGCACGGCACAGCGACGGCGCGTGGTCGTCGTCGGCGCGGGCATGGCCGGGGTGCAGACCGCGGTCGCCCTGCGGGAACAGGGCTTCAAGGGCCCGGTGACCGTCATCGGCGCCGAACCGCACCAGCCGTACGACCGGCCGCCGCTGTCCAAGGCGGTGCTGCTGGGCACCGCCGAGGGCTCCGCCTTCGACGTGGACTTCGAGTCCCTCGGCGTCGAACTGCGGCTCGGCTGCGAGGTGCGGGGCCTGCGGCCCGCCGCGCGCGAGCTGGACACCGAGCACGGCGTGGTGCCCTACGACGTCCTCGTCCTCGCCACCGGCGCCGAACCGGTCACCCTGCCCGGCGCCGAGGGCGTACCCGGCACGCATCTGCTGCGCACCCTGGACGACGCCGCACGGCTGCGCCCCGTCCTCGCCCGGCAGCACGACATCGTGGTCGTGGGCGCAGGCTGGATCGGCGCCGAGTTCGCCACCGCCGCCCGCGAGGCCGGCTGCGCGGTCACCGTCGTGGAGGCCGCCGGCCAGCCGCTGGCCGGCGCCCTGCCCGCCGAGGTCGCCGCCCCCATGGCCGGCTGGTACGCCGACGCGGGCGTCACCCTGCGCACCCACGCGCGCGTGGACCGCGTCGAGCCCGGCGCGGTGCTGCTCGCCGACGGCACCCGGCTGCCCGCGGGCGCCGTCGTCGTCGGCATCGGCGCCCGTCCCGCCACCGCCTGGCTGGCCGGCTCCGGCGTCGAGCTGGGCGCGCACGGCGAGGTCCTCGCCGACGACCGGCTGCGCACCTCCGTACCGGACGTGTACGCCGTCGGCGACTGCGCGTCCTTCCCCTCGGCCCGCTACGGCGAACGGCTCCTGGTCCACCACTGGGACAACGCCCTCCAGGGCCCGCGCACGGTCGCCGCGGACATCCTGGGCGAGACCCCGGCGGTCTACGACCCGGTGCCCTACTTCTGGTCGGAGCAGTTCGGCCGGTTCGTGCAGTACGCCGGCCACCACGCGGCGGGCGAGCGCATGGTCTGGCGCGGCGACCCGGCGGGCCCGTCGTGGACGGTGTGCTGGCTGTGCGAGGACCGCCTGGTGGCCCTGCTGGCCGTCGGCCGCCCCCGCGACCTCGCCCAGGGCCGCCGTCTGATCGAGGCGGGCCGGACCATGGACGTGGAGGCCCTCACGGACCCGGCCCGGCCGCTGAAGAACGCCACGGCCGACTGACCGCGTCCCTCGGAGCGTCCGGCTTCCGGGGCCCCACCAGCCACAACGCACCCGCGGACGGCCGACGACACATCGCGGCGGGACCGGCGGAGCGCCTACCCTGGGTGCTGTGACCGAGATTGACGCAAAGATCGATGCTCTCGTCCCCGAGTGGCTCACCCTTCCCGACATCGCCGAGATGCTCGGCGTCGAGGTGACGCGCGTGAGGCAGCTGGTCAAGGAGGGCCAGCTCATCGCCGTACGCCGGGGTGAGAACAGGGCGCTGCACGTGCCCGCCGCCTTCATCGACGGGGACAAGGTGGTCAAGGGCCTGTCCGGGACCCTGACGCTGCTGCGGGACGACGGCTTCACGGTCGAAGAGATGATCGAGTGGCTCTTCACCCCCGACCCCACCCTGCCCGGCACCCCCGCGCAGGCCCTGAGCGAGAATCGCGGCACGGAGGTGAAGCGCCGCGCCCAGGCGCTCGCCGTCTGAGCCGACCCGCGGTACGAGAGGGTGTGCGGGCCGGCCGCCCGCACACCCGCCGCCGGGAACCACGCCCGGACACCACCGCCGGAAACCACCAGGCACACCGACCACGGGGGGACCCACGCATGTCCGACACCGCCCGCGCCGCGCTCGCCGACGCCCGCCTGTACCTCTGCACGGACGCCCGCAAGCGCCAGGGCGACCTGCCCGAGTTCCTGGACGCGGTGCTGGCCGGCGGCGTCGACATCGTGCAGTTGCGCGACAAGGGCATGGAGGCCGCCGAGGAACTGGAGCACCTGGAGGTCTTCGCCGACGCCTGCGCCCGGCACGGCAAGCTGCTCGCGGTCAACGACCGGGCCGACGTCGCCCACGCCGCCCGCGCCGATGTGCTGCACCTCGGCCAGGGCGACCTGCCGGTGCCCGCCGCCCGCGCGATCCTCGGCGACGAGGTGCTGATCGGCCGCTCCACGCACGCCGAGGAGGAGGCCGCCGCCGCGGCCGTCCAGGACGGCGTGGACTACTTCTGCACCGGCCCCTGCTGGCCCACCCCCACCAAGCCCGGCCGCCACGCCCCCGGCCTCGGTCTGGTCCGCCACACCGCGGGCCTGGGCACCGACCGCCCCTGGTTCGCCATCGGCGGCATCGGCCTGGGCAACCTCGACCAGGTGCTGGACGCGGGGGCCCGCCGGGTGGTCGTGGTGCGCGCGATCACCGAGGCGGACGACCCCGGCGCGGCGGCGGCGGAGTTCGCCAAGCGGCTGCGGCAGGTCTAGGACGGGGCCGAGCGGCCCGCCGTCTGGCGGAAACTGTCCAAGGGATGGACAACGTCCCGACAATTCGGGCATATTTCCGAGGCGTGGTTGGGGGACCGTCCGCCCCTGGCTAACCTGCCCGTATGGCCCTCGGAACCCCGTCCACCAGGACTGATCGCGCACGCACCGTGCGCGATATGCTCGCCAGCGGCAAGACGACGTACTCGTTCGAGTTCTCCGCGCCGAAGACTCCCAAGGGCGAGCGGAACTTGTGGAGCGCGCTCCGGCGGGTCGAGGCGGTCGCCCCCGACTTCGTCTCCGTGACCTACGGCGCCGGCGGCTCCACCCGCGCGGGCACCGTCAAGGAGACCCAGCAGATCGTCGCCGACACGACGCTGACCCCGGTCGCCCACCTCACCGCGGTCGACCACTCCATCGCCGAACTGCGCAACATCATCGGCCAGTACGCCGACGCCGGCATCCGCAACATGCTCGCCGTGCGCGGCGACCCGCCCGGCGACCCCATGGGCGAATGGGTCCCGCACCCCCGGGGCCTGACCTACGCCGCCGAACTCGTCCGGCTCATCAAGGAGTCGGGCGACTTCTGCGTGGGCGTGGCCGCGTTCCCCGAGATGCACCCGCGCTCCGTGGACTGGGACACCGACGTCGCGCACTTCGTGGACAAGTGCCGCGCGGGCGCCGACTACGCCATCACACAGATGTTCTTCCAGCCCGAGTCGTATCTGCGGCTGCGCGACCGCGTGGTGGCGGCCGGCTGTGACACCCCGGTGATCCCGGAGATCCTGCCGGTCACGAGCGTGAAGATGCTGGAACGGTTGCCGAAGCTCAGCAACGCCAGCTTCCCGGACGCCCTGAAAGAGCGGATCCTGGCGGCGAAGGACGATCCGGCGGCGGTACGCTCCATCGGTATCGAGTCCGCCACGGAGTTCTGCGCCCGGCTGCTGGCCGAGGGAGTGCCCGGACTGCACTTCATCACGCTGAACAACTCCACGGCGACCCTGGAGATCTACGAGAACCTGGGCCTGCACCACCCCCCGCAGGCCTAGACCGGCCGCACCGCGATAGGACACACTGCGTAGCGGTCACTGGCAGTAACGGTCATTGGGAGAGGGGCGTACATGGGCTGGACGGTCCTCTACATCGCGTTCGGCGGCGTCGCGCTGTGGTTGCTGGGCGAGGTGCTGCTGCAGTACAAGGCGCGGCTGCGCTGGCGGCTGCTGGCCTTCGCCGGTTTCCTCGGCGTCGTGATCGGTGTGCTGTTGCCCTCCGTGATCGTCATCGCGCTGGGCGCGATCGCCTTCGCGGTCGGTCAGACCTACGTCACGCTGTCGTTCCGCCGGGGCTTCGCCTCCGGCTGGGCGGTCCGCCGTCCCGGCCCCCAGGCCGGTGGCGGCGGCAGCAAGCGGCGCCGGGGGCGCGCGGGCCGGAAGGACCCGGCCGCGCGGGACACCGCCCCGGCCGTCCCGGAGACCGCCCCCGCGTTCCCCGGAACCGACGAGGAGTCCTACGCCCTCGACCTGGAGGGTTACACCCCCGACCAGGTGACCTACGGCGCCGCCCGGACGCCCGGCGACTTCGACGACGACCGCGACGACGTCTTCACGCCCGCCGCGGCCCGCCCGGCCGGACCGGCCGCCGCCGAGACCACCGCCGTCCACGCCCCCCAGCCCGCCCCCGGGGACACCGGCGGCTACGACGGCTACGGCACCCCCGGCTACCCGGCCCCCGACCCGCAGGCCCCCGCCTACGGCTACACCGGCTACGACGCCCAGGACTACGGCTACGACACCCCCGACGGCCGGCAGGGATACGCCAACTACTCGGACCCCTACATCGGCAGCCGGCCCTACGCCGCCTACGACCAGGGCCCCGCCGAGCAGTACGGACAGCAGCCGGGCCACCCCCAGGACCCGTACGCCCCCGCCGGATACCCCGAGACCCCGCCGGGCGGGGTGTGGGTGCCGCAGCAGCGCACCGACGACAGCCACGGCGGCGAACTCCCGCAGGAGCAGCCCTACCCGCGGCAGCCGGGCGGGGCCGGGTACGACGAGCAGTACCGCTTCTGAGCCGCCCGGCCCGCGCTCACTGCGAGCCGCGGAACTCCGGACCCTCCACGATCAGCCCGGCCACCAGCGCGCCCGACATCCCGGCGTGCGGCAGGCCGCCGCCCGGGTGGGACCAGCCGCCCACCCGGTACAGCCCCGGCAGCCGGGTGCTGTTCGCCGGGTGCAGGAAGCGGCCCTGGCCGGCCGCCAGCGCGGGCGCGGGCACGGCCCCCGCGCGGGCGCCCGTCTCCTCCTCGGTGGCGCCCGGCGCCCGCACCTCGTGCCACAGCAGCCGGTCGCGCAGCCCCGGTATCGCCCGCCCGGCGGCCTCCAGCAGCAGATCCGCGTACCGGGCGACCGTGCGCTCGTCGTCCCAGGCGGCCCGCGCGGGCACCACGGCGGTCAGCACCGCCGACTCGTGCCCGTCGTCGGGCCGGAGCGCGGGGTCGTCGGGGCGCAGCACGGTCACCGTCGGTGTGGGCGGCTCGGCACCGCCCGGCGAGGCCAGGAAGTCCCACTCCCGTTCGGGGTGCGCCGGATGCACGACCGTGCGGTGCGCGGCACCGGGCTCCGGGGCGCCGCGCAGCGCGAGCAGCACGGTGAACCGGGCGGACGCCGCGGCCCCCGGGTCGGCCCGCACATCCTCCTCACCGTCCAGCGGACGCTCCGTCAGGGCCCGCAGCCGCGCCGGATGGACGTCCGCCACGACGTGGTCCGCCTCCGCGACCGGGCCCCCGGCCGGCTCCACCCCCGCCGCCCGGCCGTCCTTCTCCACGATCCGGGTGATCTCGGTGCCGAAGACGAACTCCACCCGTCGCTCCAGGCACCGTTCGTACACCGCGCGCGCCAACTCCCGGATGCCTCCGCGCACATACCAGGTGCCGAAGGCGTGCTCCATGTACGGCAGCACCGCCGCGCTCGCCGGAGCGGTCCGGGGGTCCAGGCCGTGGGCGAGCGCGTGGCTGGTCAGCAGGGCCGCCAGACGCTCGTCCCGCAGCTCCCAGGCGCCGGCCTCGGCCAGGGTCGCGGCCCGCCGCGTGCGCAGCAGCCGCTTGTGCGGCACCGCCGGATACGGCTCCTTCTCGGCCAGCACCCGCCAGTTCGGCCACAGCGGCTCTTCCAGCAGCGGCCGGCGGGTACGGTCCCAGGCCTCCCGGGCCCGCACCAGGAAGTCACCCCAGCGCTCGCCCGTGCCCGCGCCCAGCGCCTCGTCCAGGGCCGCCACGACCCCCGCGCGCGTGGCGTTGGGCAGCGACACCTCACTGCCGTCCGCGAAGACGTGCCGCGACGACGGGTCGACCTGGACCAGCTCGACGCGGTCCTCCAGCGGCGCCTTGCCGGTCTTGACGAACAGATCGCGGTACACCGCGGGCAGCGTGAGCAGCCCCGGGCCCGTGTCGAAGCCGAAGCCGTCCCGCTCGAACCGGCGCACCGCGCCGCCGTACGTCTCCGTACGCTCGTACACCACCACCCGGTGGCCCGCGACGGCCAGCCGGGCGGCGGCCGCCATCGCGCCCATCCCGGCGCCGATCACCGCAATCCGTGCCATGTCCGCGACTTTATCGACCGCCACCGACAACCCGGCCGCCGGGCGGCCCCGGCGCGGGTCAGCGGGGCCGTGAGGCGATCCGCCGCGCCTCGCGCCGACGGGCCCGGCGGCGCAGGAAGCGCCGGATGCGCGAGAACAGGAACACCAGGGCCAGCAGCCCGCCGGCCAGCAGGACGCCCGCGACGACCGCCGCCGCCACGGGATGGAACACCGCGAACGCGACCACGCCCCCGGCCCCGAGGTCCTCGGCCACGCTCAGCACGATGTTGCTGAACGGCTCGGGCGAGGCGTTGACCGCCATCCGCGTCCCGGCCTTGACGGTATGGCTGGCCAGCGCCGTGGAACCGCCGAGCAGCCCGGCCGCCACATCCGACACCGAGCCGCTCTGCCCGGCGAGCAGCGCCCCCACCCAGGCGCCGGCGAGCGGACGGACCACGGTGTGCACGGAGTCCCACAGCGAGTCCACGTACGGGATCTTGTCGGCGACGGCCTCGCACAGGAACAGCACACCCGCGACGATCAGCACCTCCGGGCGCTGCAAGGTCCCCGGCACGTCGTCACCGACCCCCGTCACGCCGAACAGGCCGAGCAGCAGCACCACCGCGTAGGCGTTGACACCGCTGGCCCAGCCGCTGGTGAAGACCAGGGGAAGAACGGACACGGAGGCGATCGTAGCCAGCCCGGGGGCGGGCCGCCTGGGCACGCGCGCGGAGGGCTGAGTACAGGTACTCAGACCGCCGGATGAGTACGCGCGCGGATGGGGCACCGGCCGCCGGGACGGGAGAGTGGAGCCACGGCAGGGGGACCGGCCCGCACCGCCGACACGGGGCGGCGGAACGGTACCCGGTCACCGGCCGCTCCTTCCGCCGACCCGTCGGCGGAAGCGAGACGGGGGGCCTCGGGGGACGACCGCCACGGGGGTCCGCACAGGGGGAACCCGTACGGGGGAGTACGGGAGGAAGTACGGGGGATCACGGGGGAAACGGGCAGGCGCCGGACCGGGAACGACCGGTCCGGCGCCCGCTCTGTGCGCCTCTCTTCGGCGCCCTTCGGACCCGGTTGCCTCAGATCCGGCCGCTGACCCGGCCCTGGAGCAGCCGGGACAGGGCCGCGTGGACATCGTCCAGGGAGCGCTCCGGCTGGAAGGACTTCCAGTCGAGCGCGGCCACCAGCACCATGCCGACCAGCGCCGCCGCCGTCAGCGGCACGTCGATCTCGTCGCTGAACTCGCCGGCCGCCACCCCCTCGCGCAGCACCCCCTCCACCACCGCCACGGCCTCCTGCCGCACCACCATCAGGGTGGACTGCCAGGCCCGGTTGGTGCGCCACAGCTCGGCGACGTACAGCTGGGTGAAGGCCGGGTAGCGGTCGATGAAGACCAGGCCCGCGCGGATCATCGCGTCCAGCGCGTCCACCTTGCCGCCCCCGGCGCGTGCCGTGCCCTCCGCCGCCTCCTTCAAGGACGCGGTGAGCAGGCCGACGCCGTGCCGCAGCAGCTCCTCGAAGAGGACGGACTTGCTGGCGAAGTTGTAGTAGACCGTGCCCTTGGCGACCCCGGCCCGCTCGGCGATCTCGTCCACCGTGGTCGCGGAGAAGCCCTGCTCGGCGATGAGCGTGACGGCAGCCTCGTAGAGCTTCTGCCGGGTGGCCTCGCGGCGCGTGCTCACGCCGGCCCTGGCGCTGGTGCTTTCCATGGCCCCGATTCTCACAGGTGCCCGGGCCCCGATGGCCGCGCCCGCCCCCTCGGCCGCGGGGAAAGCCCAGCTCAGAACGGATTGTCAGTGGCATACCTCACGATGGGCACATACGGCACGCGTGCCGTCACCCAGACGACAGGAGGTTCGTCATGGCCCACTCGTCCGCGGCCGCCGCCCGCCGGCGCCGCGCCACCGGCCCTGCCCCCTCACTGACCGGCCCCGCGAGCGACGTACACCCCGTGCTCCGCCGGGCCACGGCCCCGCCCGCCGCGCTCGACCTGCTCGCCAAGGCCCGCGCCGGACTGGAGGAGGCCGCGCTCCTCCAGACCCCGAACGAGCGCTACGCCACGGCCCATCTCGCCGCCCTGCGCACCGCAGCCGCCGTGCTCGCCGCCCGCGGCCGGCCCGAGACCTCCGCGCGCCGCCGGGCCCGCATCCGCAGCGCCTGGGAGGTGCTGCCGGAGATCGCCCCGGAGCTGACTGAGTGGAGCGCGCTGTTCGCCTCAGGCGCCGCGCGCCGCGCCCGCGCCGAGGCGGGCATCCGGGGCGCGGCCGGCCGCCGGGACGCCGACGACCTGATACGCGACGCGGCGATGTTCCTGCGCATCGTGGAGCGGATGCTCGCCCTCCAGCCGGTCCTGCCCCAGCCCCGCCGGGACACCGACGCGCCGCAGGCGCCGGACGGCCCCGCACCCGGCGCCCCACGCCCGCACGGCCCCCTCCCGGACACGGGCTGACCACGCCCCGCCAGTACGACACCGGCCCGCCCGTCGGCCACGTCGAGCACCGGCCGCGCCTCGGCTGTGACGCGTACCGAGGCGGGCCCGGGCGCGACGCACGGGGGCGGACGCCGACGTGATGACCTGCCGCGGGGCCGAAGGCAATAGGGTGGAGTCGCCTGAAGTCGCTCAGCCCCGCCGAGGAGTCAACTGCCGTGTCGGACCCGTCGCGCCCCCGCGCCTCCCTGCGTACCGCCGTGGTCTGGGACGTCCTGCAGGACGCTCTCGACCGCCGGGTCAAGGCCACGGGCCGGGACTCGCTGGACGTCCTCGACACCGGGGGCGGCAGCGGGAACTTCGCCGTGCCCGTCGCCCGCCTCGGCCACCGCGTCACCGTGGTCGACCCCAGTCCCAACGCCCTGTTCGCCCTGGAGCGCCGTGCCGCCGAGGCCGGCGTCGCCGACCGGGTCCGGGGCGTGCAGGGCGACGCGCACGGCCTGTTCGACGTGGTCGAGCCCGGCGGCTACGACGCCGTCCTGTGCCACGGCGTCCTGGAGTACGTGGACGACCCGGCCGAGGGCGTCCGCAACGCGGTCGCCGCGCTGCGCCCCGAGGGCGTCCTCAGCCTGCTCGCCGCCGGCCTCGGCGGCGCCGTGCTCGCCCGCGCCCTCGCCGGCCACTTCACCGAGGCCCACCAGGCGCTCCAGGACCCCGACGGCCGCTGGGGCAGCGGCGACCCGATGCCCCGCCGGTTCACCGCGGAGCAGCTCACCGCGCTGGTCGAGGGCGCCGGTCTGCGGGTCGGCGCGGTGCACGGCGTGCGGGTCTTCGCCGACCTGGTGCCCGGCGTCCTGGTGGACACCGAGCCCGGTGCCGTGGACGCGCTGCTGAGGCTGGAGGCCGCGGCGGCCGAACTGCCCGCGTTCCGCTCCGTCGCCACCCAGCTCCACGTGCTCGGCGAGACTGCCGGTACCGCCGGGGGCTGAGTGCCATGGGGGCGCCCTGTGCCCTGAGTGCACCATCGGGAACAGGCGCTGATCAGCGCCTCGGCCGCGGATGGAGTACGCCACAGGCCCCCCGATCGAGCGGTTTGCGCCGTATGATCGAGGTACACCGCTCGGCATGACGAGACGGCCGCCGGGGAATGGAAGCCTCAGCGAGCCGGACGGCCATGACGGAATCCGGTTGGCCAATTGGCGTAGAGGGGCGGGTTTCACGGGGGCGATTCCCTGCCTATCCTGAAGGGACCCCCCGGGTCGCCCCGGCGACTGCACGATGAGGAGGACTCCGTGCCGCTCTCGGAGCACGAGCAGCGCATGCTCGAGCAGATGGAGCGAGCGCTGTACGCCGAAGATCCCAAGTTCGCGTCGGCGCTTGAGGGAAACGGGCTGCGGACGTACACCCGCCGGCGGGTCTACCAGGCGGTCGCGGGTTTCCTCATCGGTATCGCGCTCCTCATGACCGGAATGGTCATGCAGCTGATCTGGGTCAGCGTGGTGGGTTTCCTCGTCATGCTGGGCTGTGCCGTGCTGGCCGTCACCGGCTGGCGCAAGGCTCCCAAACCGGGCGAGCAGCCACCAGGCATCGCCCGTCGGCAGGTGCGGCCCAGACGCTCCATGATGGACCGGATCGAAGAGCGCTGGCAGCGCCGCCGGGACGAACAGGGCCGCTGACCCCGGGACACACGTGAGGGGCGGCCACCGGAAGGTGGCCGCCCCTCAGCCGTGCCCGCAAGTGCCGTGCCCGCGGTGCCGCTCAGCCCTGCTGCCGGGACGGGCGGCGCAGGACCGGCCGGGCCGCCGCGGCCCGGGCCCGCAGCGCCGACCAGCGGGCCGACACCGCCCACCACGCCCGGGCCGACGAGCGGGGCAGGAACAGCGCCCGCAGCCGGGTCCCGGCGCTCGCCACGCTCCGCAGGCCCTCGACCGCCTCGCGCACGTCCCGCGCCGTTCCCGCCGCCGGGCGCGGCCGGGGCGCGTACAGCACCTGTTCCACCGCGTCCGCCACCCGGTGCACCGCGGCCCCGGCCGCCGGCTCCAGCCGCCCCAGCCGCACCATCCGCTCGGCGGCCTTGCGCGGGGTCAGCGACTCGTCCGGGGGAATGCCGTGGTCCCAGGCGCTGTCCGTCAGCTCCTGCCAGGCGGCCAGGGTGTGCGCCGCGGCACCCCCCGGGGTCCGGTCGTGCCCGCCCAGCCGCAGCGCGCGCGTCCGCCGCCGCCACAGCAGGGGCGACAGCGGCACCACCAGGACCAGCAGCGCGCCCACCCCGATCAGCGGCCACACCCACCAGTCCGAGTCGTCGGGGTCGTGGTGCGGGACTGCCGCCGCGGACGGGCTGTCGCAGGACTCGGGCCGGCTCGGCCCCCCGGCGCAGCTCTCGCTCGGCGAGGCCGCAGCCGAGGGCGTCGAGGACGCGCGCCGGGACGGCAGCGTCTCGTCCGGCAGCGAGCTGCCGGGGGTGTCCGACTGGGTGTACGACGGCGTGGTGCCCCGGGTCGGGGTGGGCTCGAAACGGGTCCAGCCCACGCCCTCGAAGTACAGCTCGGGCCAGGCGTGCGCGTCCCGCTGGTTCACCACGACCGTGCCGTCGGACTGCGGACTGCCCGGCGCGAAGCCCACCGCGACCCGGGCCGGGATGCCGAGCGTGCGCGCCATCGCCGCCATCGCGAAGGAGAAGTGGACGCAGAAGCCCTGCTTGTCCTCCAGGAAGTTCGCGATGGCGCGCGGACCCTGGCCGGCCTCCACCTGGGTGTCGTACTGGAAGCCCCCCGTGACGGCGAAGTAGTCCTGGAGCTTGACGGCCTCCTCGTAGTGGCTGCGCGCGCCCGCGGTGACCTCCTTGGCGGTGCGGGCCACCACCTTCGGCAACGAGGACGGCACCTTCGTGTACTGCTCCCACAGGGCGGCCGGCGGTGGCGGCGCGGCGGCCAGCTGTTCGGCGGTCGGCTCCACGTCCAGGCTCGTGACCTCGTAACGCTCGCCCCGCGTGGTCTGGCCGCGGTCGCCGGACAGGGTCATCCCGACCGGCTCGTACCGCCACCGGCCGCTGACCCGCACCCGGCTCGGGGGGTAGGGCATCGGCAGCGCGTCCTGGGCGTAGGTGTCCTCCGCGGTGATCGTCGTCCGTATCGTGTCGCGCCGGACGGCCCCGCCCAGACCGGCCGGCGTGGGCAGCGGGTCCGGCACGTCGGCGTAGGCGCGCCGGGACGCCTTCCAGGTGGTGCCGTCGAAGTCGTCCAGGGAGACGATCCGCAGATACAGATCGGAGAGGTCGTTGCTGCTGGTCCGCAGGGACAGCACCTGGCGGGCGTCCTCGCTGTTCAGGTTGTCGTGCAGCGCCACCAGCGGGTCGACCGCCGAGACCGCGCCCACGCCGCCCGCCCCCACGCCCTCCCGGGCCCGTTCCAGCAGGCCGCCGGGCAGCGAGGGCAGCGCCAGCGGCAGGACGAGGGCCACACCGAGCGCGGCCGCGCCGATCCGGCGGCCGGTGCGCACCGGCGCGAGCGGCACCGCCGCCGGGGCGCCCGGTATCCGGGGCGGGCCGCCGAAGACCCGGCCCCACTGGGCGAGCCGGTCCCGGCCCTCGGCGAGCAGCAGCATCAGATAACCGGCCGCCGCCACCAGGAACCACAGCCAGTCGGCGCCGCCGTCGGACAGCCCCGCGGCCACCGAGTACAGCGCGAGCAGCGGCAGTCCGGCCGGGGCCGCGCTGCGGAAGGTCACCGCCAGCGTGTCCACCAGCAGCCCGACCAGCAGCACACCACCGATCAGCATCAGCCTGATGCCGTCGGTCACCGGCGCCGGTATCGCGTACCGGCCGATGTCGTCCGTGCCCTGACGGAGCAGCTCGGCGAGGTACCGGACGGTGTCCGGGCCCGGGATCAGCCCGGCGATCGCGTGCTGCCGGGCGCACACCAGGGTCAGCAGCACCAGGGTGACCAGGAGCTGGGCCGCCAGCGTCAGCGACCGGCCCAGCGGGATCCGCCGGGCCGCCGCGCCCACCCCGGCCTGCACGGCCACCAGCGGCACCAGTTGCAGCAGCCAGGTCGGCTCGGAGACCAGCGGCAGCAGCGCGCAGGAGGCCATCAGCGTGGCCGCCGCCGCGCACAGCGCCAGTCGTGCCCGTCCGCTCATCCCCGAGCCTCCCCGCTCAGCGACGCCAGGCCCGAGCGCTCCCGGTCCGCCTGCCGCCACAGCTCCTCCACCGCGGCGCCGCGCGGCACGCTCAGCGCCGTCCAGCCCGCGTCGCGCAGCAGCCGCAGCCGCTCCTCGTGCCGGTCGCCGGCCCGTGGCACGTCGGTCGCCTCCCGCGTCCACACGTCGGGGTCCAGCACGAAGGCGACGGCGCCGCCGCCGCGCCGGCTCATCTTGGCGACCGTGGCGGCCTGCTCCTCGTCCAGGTCGCCGAGGAAGGCGATCAGCAGCCCCTCGTTGCCGGTGCGCAGCACCTCGTAGGCGCGCGACAGACCGGTTCCGTCGGAGTAGTCGATCACCGCGAGGGTGTCCAGCAGCAGCCCGGCCGTCTCCGCCGACTCCTGGCCGGTGCCCCCGAAGCCGTCGCCGCCCTCGCCGGGCACCGTGCTGCCGCCGTCGGTCAGCAGCCGCACCGAGAAGCCGCGCTCCAGCATGTGCGCCAGCACCGAGGCGGTGGCGGAGACGGCCCACTCGAAGGCCGAGTCCGGGCCCGCGCCCTCGTAGGCACCGCCACGGGTGTCCAGCAGCACGGTGCACCGGGCGCGCCGGGGCTGCTCCTCGCGGCGCACCATCAGCTCGCCGTAGCGCGCGGTGGAGCGCCAGTGCACCCGGCGCAGGTCGTCGCCGTAGCGGTAGCCGCGCGGGATGACGTCGTCCTCACCCGCGAGGGCCGGCGAGCGATTCCGTCCGTCGCCGTAGCCCTTGGCCTCGCCGGCGAAGCGGACCGGGGGCAGCGCGGTGACGCGCGGGATGACCGTCAGCATGTCCTGCGTCGCGAAGGAGCGGGTCAGCTCGCACATCCCGAAGGGGTCCGTCAGCCGCAGCTGGAGCGGGCCCAGCGGATAGCGGCCGCGCAGATCGGAGCGGACCCGGTAGGACACCTCGCGGTGGCCGCCCGGCTCCATCCGGTCGAGCACGAACCGGGGGCGCGGCCCGAGGACGTAGGGCACCCGGTCCTGGAGCATCAGCAGGCCGGTCGGCAGCCGGGAGACGTTGTCCATGCGCAGGTGCACCCGGGCCTCGCCGCCGGCCGGCACCCGCGCGGGGGCGAGCAGGCGGCTCGCGGCCACCCGGTAGCGGGTGCGGTACAGCACGGTGGCGCAGATCAGCGGCAGCACGGCGAGCAGCAGCCCGACCCGCAGCAGATCGCTGTGGCCCAGCACCAACGCGCAGACCGCGGCGGCGATCCCGGCCGCGAGGAAGGAGCGGCCGCGGGTGGTCAGGCCCGACAGGGCCGTGCGGACCCCGCCCGCCTGCCCGCGTCCGGGCTCGGCCGGCCCGGTCCCCCCGGGGCTCATCACAGACCTCGCGGAGGCTGCTGCGGGTAGGTGGGGATGGTCCGGCCGAGATCACCGGGTCCGCCCGGCCGGCCGGGGGCCGCGGGCACCGGGGTGCGCTGGAGGATCTCCAGCACCACCTGTTCGGCCGTGCGGCGGTTGAGCTGGGCCTGCGCGGTGGGCAGCAGGCGGTGGGCGAGGACGGCGACGGCGAGCGCCTGCACGTCGTCCGGCAGCGCGTACTCCCGGCCGGCCAGGGCCGCGGTGGCCTTGGCCGCGCGTAGCAGGTGCAGCGTCGCGCGCGGGGAGGCGCCGAGTCTGAGGTCGGGGTGGGTACGGGTGGCGGCGACCAGCTCGACCGCGTACCGCCGGACCGGCTCGGCGACGTGCACGCCGCGCACCGCCTCGACCAGCTTCACGATCTCGTGCGCGTGCGCCACCGGCTGGAGGTCCTCCAGGGGGCTGACCCCGCCGTGCACGTCGAGCATCCGCAGCTCGGACTCCACGCTCGGATAGCCGACGGAGACGCGGGCCATGAAGCGGTCGCGCTGGGCCTCGGGCAGCGGATAGGTGCCCTCCATCTCCACCGGGTTCTGGGTGGCCACGACCATGAAGGGGCTGGGCAGTTCGTACGTCTGCCCGTCGATGGTGACCTGCCGCTCCTCCATGGACTCCAGCAGCGCGGACTGGGTCTTGGGCGAGGCGCGGTTGATCTCGTCGCCGATCACGATCTGGGCGAAGATGGCGCCCGGCTTGAACTCGAAGTCCCGGCGCTGCTGGTCCCAGATCGACACACCCGTGATGTCCGAGGGCAGCAGGTCGGGAGTGAACTGGATGCGCCGCACCGAGCAGTCGATGGACCGCGCCAGCGCCTTGGCGAGCATGGTCTTGCCCACCCCGGGGACGTCCTCGATCAGCAGATGGCCCTCGGCGAGCAGCACGGTCAGCGCGAGCCGTACGACCTCGGGTTTGCCCTCGATCACGCCCTCCACCGAACCGCGCACCCGTTCCACTGTGGCGGTCACATCTGTGAGGCTCGCTCGATCGTCATAGGTCGTCACCCGGCCCTCCTCGGCCCATTCATTGCCGGGCCGACGCTGTCACTGCGCAACCGGCCCACCCCGAAACACGGACACCACGCGGAAAAGGTTCCGCATGGTGCCTCACTCCGCATTCTCGCTGCCGTTACCGATTGGTGTCACCGCCTGTGGACAACTGCCCCCGGCGATGGCGGTCATACGACGTGTACGACCGGGTTCCGGGCGGTGTCGGCACGGATGGCGGGACGCGTGCCGGGGCGGCCGGCCGGTACGTTCCGGGTCAGGCCGGGTCGACCTCGCGCAGCAGACCGGTGCGCACGTCGAAGACGAAGCCGCGGACGTCGTCGGTGTGCAGCAGGAAGGGCGAGGTGCGCACCCGCTGCATGGACTGGCGCACGTCCTGGTCCACGTCCCGGAAGGACTCCACCGCCCAGGCCGGCCGCTGCCCGACCTCCATCTCCAGCTCGGAACGGAAGTCCTCGGTCAGGGACTCCAGGCCGCAGTTGGTGTGGTGGATCAGTACGACGCTGCGGGTGCCGAGCTTGCGCTGGCTGATGGTCAGCGACCGGATCACGTCGTCGGTGACCACACCGCCCGCGTTGCGGATGGTGTGACAGTCGCCCAGCTCCAGGCCGAGGGCCTCGTGCAGGTCGAGCCGGGCGTCCATGCAGGCGACCACGGCGACACGCAGCACGGGGCGGGCGTCCATGCCCGGGTCCTCGAAGGCCTCGGCGTAGCGCCGGTTGGCCGCCAGGAGCCGGTCGGTCACGTTGTCGCCGGCCTTTATGGCGCCTTCGGACCCAGTGTGTGCTGTTGCGGAAGTCGTCATATTCTCGACGTTACTGGTCACGTACCGTTCCGGCCTGCTGTGAGAGGGGACAAAGAACGCCATCGTGGCTTGTTGTGAGCGAACCCACAGAGCGGGGGGAGATGGCCCGAACGGGTGGACCGGTGCCGGTCCGGGTTCCCGCGGGGCCGCCGTGCGCGACGCGCAGGCCGGTTGATTGACCCGGGGACGGCGTGGACTAAAGTGACGCGAAAGCGGGAGACGAGTCTCTCCCCGCTGGTGAAACCCCCGGAGACCCCGGCACCGCCCGGCTCCGTCTCCCCGCGCGCGCGGCGCGTACGTACGGCTCGGGGGACCGACGGTGCGTACGGCCCGCCGGAACTGAGAGGCCCCCTTGAGCCAGAGTCGACACGTCCCGGTGATGCTCCAGCGGTGCCTGGACCTGCTGGCGCCCGCCCTGGAGTGCCCCGGAGCCGTGGTCGTCGACTGCACCCTCGGCCTCGGCGGGCACAGCGAGGCGCTGCTGACCCGGTTCCCCGGCGCGCGGCTGATCGGCCTGGACCGGGACAAGGAGGCGCTGCGGCTGTCCGGCGAGCGGCTGGCGCCCTTCGGCGAGCGCGCCACCCTCGTGCACGCCGTGTACGACGAGCTGCCCGACGTCCTCGGCCGGCTCGGCATCGCGCGCGTCCAGGGCGTGCTGTTCGACCTCGGGGTCTCCTCCATGCAGCTCGACGAGGCCGGCCGCGGCTTCGCCTACGCGCAGGACGCGCCGCTGGACATGCGCATGGACCAGACGACCGGCATCAGCGCCGCCGAGGTCCTCAACACCTACCCGCCCGGCGAACTCGTGCGCATCCTGCGCGCGTACGGCGAGGAGAAGCAGGCCAAGCGGATCGTCGCCGCCATCGTGCGGGAGCGGGAGAAGGAGCCGTTCAGCACCAGCGCGCGGCTCGTGGAACTGATCCGGGACGCCCTGCCGCAGGCCGCCAAGCGCACCGGCGGCAACCCCGCCAAGCGCACCTTCCAGGCGCTGCGCATCGAGGTCAACGGCGAGCTGTCCGTGCTGGAGCGGGCGATCCCGGCGGCCGTGAAGGCCCTGGACGTCGGCGGGCGCATCGCCGTGCTGTCGTACCACTCGCTCGAAGACCGGCTCGTCAAGCACGTGTTCGCGGCCGGGGCGGCCTCCACCGCGCCGCCCGGGCTGCCGGTCGTGCCCGAGCGGTACCAGCCGAGGCTCAAGCTGCTCACCCGTGGTGCCGAACTTCCCACCGAGGAGGAGATCGCGGAGAACCGCCGGGCGGCACCGGCCAGGCTGCGGGGCGCCGAGCGCATCAGGGAGGACGTGGAGTGAGCGAGACGGGTCGGAGGGTCTCCTTCGCGTACCGGGGGAGCGGCATCCCCGTACCGGGGGAGCGGTGAGCAGGAAACCCGAGCTGAGGGGGAGGGCCGCGCGGCTGGCCCGGCTCTTCCCGGCCGGCCGCGCCCAGGCGGCCCGCACCCCGTTCGTGCTCCTCGTCGTCGTGCTGCTCGGCGGCGGTCTCATCGGGCTGCTGGGACTGAACTCCGCTCTCAGCGAAGGCTCGTTCGAACTCGCGGACCTGCAGAAGCGGACGAAGACGCTCACCGACGAGGAGCAGGCCCTCCAGCGGGACATCGACGCCTACTCGGCCCCCGACGCCCTCCAGCGGCGCGCCCGCGAACTCGGCATGGTCCCCGGCGGCGACCCCGCCTTCCTCGGCCCCGACGGCACCGTCAAGGGCGTCCCCAGCGCCGCCCCCGCACCGGCGGCCCTCTCCGCCCCGGCCGCCGCCCCCGGCACCACGACCGTCCCCGGCACCACGGCCCTCTCCGGCCCGGCCGCCGCCCCCGGCGCCCTGCTCCCGCCCGGCACCCCGGCCCCCACGACGGTCCCCACCGTCCCGCCGGCCGGCCCCGCGGCCCCGGCCGCCGTCCCCCCGTCCGTGTCCAACCCGACCCCCGGCAGGTGACGGAAGTGTCCGACAGGCAAGCGCCGCGCCGCCGTGTGCCCGGGCCCGCCAAGCCGCCGCGGCCCAGGGGGGCCGTCCGGCGGCAGCCCGGGCCCGGGGGGCGGCCGGCGCGCCGGCCCGGCGGGGCCCGGCCCATGCCGCCCGCCCCGCTCCGGCTCGGCAGCCCCCGGCCCCGGCTGCGCCTGGTCGGGCTCGCCCTGACGCTGGTGCTGCTCGTCTTCGTCGTACGGCTGCTCCAGGTGCAGGCCGTCGACGCGAGCGCCTACGCGGCGCGGGCCGAGCAGAACCGGTACGTGGTGCACACCCTGGCCGCCGAACGCGGCGAGATCACCGACCGCAACGGCGTCGCCCTCGCCGTCAGCGAGGACGCCTACGACATCACGGCCGACCCGACCATGTTCGGCGTCAAGCAGCTGAAGATCACCGACGGGCCGGAGCGGGCCGCCGCGCTGCTCGCCCCGATCCTCGGCCAGGACCAGGCCACCCTCGTCAAGAAGCTGCGGCCCGCGAACAAGAACTCCCGCTACACCCGCCTCGCCGCCCGGCAGACCCCGCAGGTCTGGAAGCAGATCAAGGACCTGAAGACGGCGCTCGCCAAGAAGTCCGGCACCGACCGCACCACCGTCAACGTGCTGGCCGGCGTCTTCGCGGACCCCAGCAGCCAGCGCGTGTACCCCAACGGCGACCTGGCCGCCGGGATACTGGGCTGGGTCAACGCCGACGGCCGGGGCGGCGGCGGCATCGAGCAGCAGCTCGACAAGCAGCTCACCGGCAAGGACGGCAAGGTCCGCTACGCCCAGGCCGGCGGCCGCGAGGTGCCCACGGTCGGGTCGACGGAGACGCGGGCCGTGCCCGGCGCCGACGTCGAGCTGACCATCGACCGGGACATCCAGTGGGCCGCGCAGAACGCCATCACCGAGCAGGTGGCGAAGTCCAAGGCGGACCGCGGCTATGTCATCGTCCAGGACACCCGCACCGGCCAGATCCTGGCCATGGCCAACTCGCCCGGCTTCGACCCCAACGACCTGTCGAAGGCCGACGGCGACGCCATGGGCAACGCGGCCCTCCAGGACGCCTACGAGCCCGGCTCCACCGCCAAGGTGATGTCGATGGCGGCCGTGCTGGAGCGGAACGTGGCCACCCCGCTCACCCACGTCGTCGTACCCAACCGGCTGCACCGCGGCGACCGGCTGTTCCAGGACGACATCGACCACCGCACCTGGTACCTCACGCTCAACGGCGTGCTCGCCAAGTCCAGCAACATCGGCACCATCCTGGCCACCGGCGAACTCGCCAAGAGCCAGCCCGAGGCCAACAAGGTCCTCTACTCCTACCTGCGCAAGTTCGGCATCGGCGGCTACACCGGACTCGGCTTCCCCGGCGAGACCCCCGGCATCCTCGCGCCGCCGCAGAAGTGGTCCACCTCGCAGCAGTACACGATCCCTTTCGGCCAGGGCTTCTCCATCAACGCCATGCAGGCCGCCTCCGTGTACTCGACGATCGCCAACGGCGGCGTCCGCGTCGAGCCCACCCTGGTGCGCGGCACCAAGGGCGCCGACGGACGGTTCACCCCGGCGCCACAGCCCAAGAAGACCCGGGTGGTCAGCGCCAGGACCGCCAAGAGCCTCGCCCAGATGCTGGAGTCCGTGGTCGACGACGAGCAGGGCACCGGCATCAAGGCCCGCATCCCCGGGTACCGGGTGGCGGGCAAGACCGGCACGGCCAACCGAGTGGATCCGGCCACCGGCCGCTACCGCGGCTACACCTCGTCGTTCGCCGGTTTCGCCCCCGCCGACAACCCGAGGATCACCGTCTACTGCGCCATCCAGAACGCCACCTCCGGCAGCTATTTCGGCGGCCAGATCTGCGGTCCCATCTACAAGCAGGTGATGGAGTTCGCCCTCAAGACCCTCCAGGTCCCCCCCACCGGCGCGAAGCCCGCCAGCCTGCCCGTCGAGTACAAGCCCTGATCAGCACCCCCACTGGTCAGCACGGAAACACCAGGAACGAACCCGTGACAACGATCACCCCCGATCCCGGGAACCAAGGGTCCCAGAGCCCCTCGCTTAGCTCCGGAGCCGGTACGCCCGGTACGCTCACCGCCGTGCCACACGCTGATCAGTCCCAAACCACCCAGAAAGGCGCTTCCGTGACATATCCGGGACCGCCGCGACCGGTCCAGGTCTCCGCCACCCCCCTCGCGGAACTGGCCGATCAGCTGGGTACCGCCGCTCCGGACACCGCCGCCGAGGTCACGGGCATCACCCACGACTCGCGCGCCGTCCGCCCCGGCGACCTGTACGCCGCCCTGCCGGGCGCCCGGCTGCACGGCGCCGACTTCGTCACCCAGGCCGCCGGCCTCGGCGCGGTCGCCGTGCTCACCGACGCCGACGGCGCCGAGCGCGCCGCCGCCACGGGCCTGCCCGTCCTGGTCGTGGACGACCCGCGCGGCCGGATGGGCGAGCTGGCGGCCCGGATCTACGGCCACCCCGGCCGCGATCTGCTCCAGATCGGCATCACCGGCACCTCCGGCAAGACCACCACCGCCTACCTGGTGGAGGGCGGCCTGCGCACCGCCCGCGCCACCGGACTGGTCGGCACCGTCGAGACCCGCATCGGCGACGAGCGGATCAAGTCCGAGCGCACCACCCCCGAGGCCACCGACCTCCAGGCCCTGTTCGCCGTCATGCGCGAACGCGGCGTCGAGGCGGTCGCCATGGAGGTCTCCAGCCACGCCCTGGTCCTCGGCCGGGTCGACGGCTGCGTCTTCGACATCGCCGTCTTCACCAACCTCAGCCCGGAACACATGGAGTTCCACTCCGACATGGAGGACTACTTCCGGGCCAAGGCGCGGCTGTTCACCCCCGAGCGCAGCAGGCTCGGCGTGGTCAACGCCGACGACGAGTACGGCCGCCGGCTAGCCAAGGAGGCGACCGTCCCGGTCGTCACCTACTCCGCCGAGGGCCACCCCGACGCCGACTGGCGCGCCCAGGACGTGCAGATCGGCCCGATGGACTCGACGTTCACCGTGCTCGGCCCGGACGGCGAGCGGGTGCACGCCAGGTCGCCGATCGCGGGTCCCTTCAACGTGGCGAACACCCTCGCCGCCATCGTCGCCCTCGCCGCCGCCGGCCTCGACCCGCAGGCCGCCGCCGACGGCATCGCCGCCGTACCGGGCGTGCCGGGCCGCCTGGAGCGCGTCGACGCCGGGCAGCCCTACCTCGCGGTCGTCGACTACGCCCACAAGACGGACGCGGTCGAATCGGTGCTCAGGGCGCTGCGCAAGGTCACCAAGGGACGGCTGCACGTCGTCCTCGGCTGCGGCGGCGACCGTGACCGCAGCAAGCGCGCCCCGATGGGCGCCGCCGTCGCCCGGCTCGCCGACACGGCCGTACTGACCTCCGACAACCCCCGTTCCGAGGACCCCCTCGCGATCCTCGCGACCATGCTCCAGGGCGCCGCCTCGGTGCCCGCGCACGAGCGCGGCGAGGTGCTCCTCTTCGAGGACCGGGCCGCCGCCGTCGCCGCCGCCGTGGGCCGTGCCCAGGCCGGCGACACGGTGCTGGTCGCGGGCAAGGGTCACGAGCAGGGCCAGGACATCGCCGGCGTGATCCGTCCCTTCGACGACCGCCAGGTGCTTCGCGAAGCTATCCAGAAGACCCAGGGATGAACTTGTGATCGCCCTCTCCCTCGCCGAGATCGCAGCAGTCGTCGGCGGGCAGACGCACGACATACCGGATACGTCCGTGCAGGTCACGGGACCGGTCGTCCGGGACTCCCGGGAGGTGGTGCCCGGCAGCCTGTTCGCCGCCTTCGTCGGCGAGCGCGTGGACGGCCACGACTACGCCCGGCAGGTCGTCGAGGCCGGCGCGGTCGCCGTGCTGGCCGCCCGGCCGGTCGGCGTCCCCGCCATCGTGGTGGACGACGTCCAGACCGCCCTCGGCGCCCTCGCCCGGCACGTCGTGGGCCGGCTCGGCACCACCCTCGTGGCGCTGACCGGCTCGGCCGGCAAGACCAGCACCAAGGACCTGATCGCCCAGGTGCTCGGGCGCAAGGCGCCGACCGTGTTCACGCCCGGCTCGCTCAACAACGAGATCGGGTTGCCGCTGACCGCCCTGTCCGCCACCGAGGAGACGCGGTTCCTCGTGCTGGAGATGGGCGCCCGCGGCATCGGGCACATCCGCTACCTCACCGGCCTCACCCCGCCGCGGATCGGCCTGGTGCTCAACGTCGGCTCCGCGCACATCGGCGAGTTCGGCGGGCGCGAGCAGATCGCCCAGGCCAAGGGCGAGCTGGTGGAGGCGCTGCCCCCGGCGAGCGAGGGCGGCGCGGCGATCCTCAACGCCGACGACCCGCTGGTGAAGGCCATGGCCTCCCGTACCCAGGCGAAGGTGGTCCTTTTCGGAGAGTCGGCCGAAGCGGACGTACGCGCCGAGAACGTACGACTCACGGACAGCGGACAGCCCTCCTTCAGGCTTCACACACCCTCCGGTGCAAGCGATGTGACGATGCGCCTGTACGGTGAGCACCACGTGTCGAACGCGCTCGCCGCGGCCGCCGTCGCCCATGAGCTGGGCATGTCCGCGGAAGAGATCGCCCTCGCGCTCTCCGAGGCGGGCTCCCTCTCCCGGTGGCGCATGGAGGTCACCGAGCGCCCGGACGGCGTGACCATCGTCAACGACGCCTACAACGCCAACCCCGAGTCCATGCGGGCCGCCCTCAGGGCGCTCGCGGCCATGGGCAAGGGGCGCCGTACGTGGGCGGTGCTCGGCAAGATGGCCGAGCTGGGGGACGAGGCGCTCGCCGAGCACGACGCCGTCGGACGGCTCGCCGTCCGGCTCAACGTCAGCAAGCTCGTCGCCGTCGGGGGGATTGAGGCCTCCTGGCTGCAATTGGGCGCATATAACGAGGGTTCGTGGGGTGAGGAGTCGGTGCACGTGTCCGACGCACAGGCGGCGGTCGACCTGTTGCGCAGCGAGTTGCGCCCGGGGGACGTCGTGCTCGTGAAGGCGTCCCGGTCGGTGGGGCTGGAGAGCGTCGCCCAGGCGCTCGTCGAGGCTGGCGAGGGTGAGGTCGCCGCCCGATGATGAAGCAGATCCTGTTCTCGGGAGTCATTGGCCTCTTCCTGACGCTGGTCGGCACCCCGCTGCTGATCAAGCTGCTGGCCCGCAAGGGCTACGGCCAGTACATCCGCGACGACGGCCCGCGCGAGCACGCCAGCAAGCGCGGTACGCCGACCATGGGCGGTATCGCCTTCATCCTGGCGACCATCGCCGCGTACTTCCTGAGCAAGCTCATCACCGGCTACGCGCCGACCTACTCCGGTCTGCTGGTCCTCGGCCTGATGTTCGGCATGGGCCTGGTCGGCTTCCTCGACGACTACATCAAGATCGTCAAGCGGCGTTCGCTGGGTCTGCGGGCCAAGGCGAAGATGGCCGGCCAGCTGATCGTGGGCATCGCCTTCGCCGTGCTGTCGCTGCAGTTCTCCGACTCCCGCGGCAACACCCCGGCCTCCACGAAGCTGTCGTTCATCACCGACTTCGGCTGGTCGATCGGCCCGGTGCTGTTCGTCGTCTGGGCGCTGTTCATGATCCTCGCGATGTCGAACGGCGTGAACCTCACCGACGGTCTGGACGGTCTGGCCACCGGCGCCTCCGTGCTCGTCTTCGGCGCCTACACCTTCATCGGCGTCTGGCAGTTCCAGGAGTCCTGCGCCAACGCGCAGACCCTGACCAACCCCGGCGCCTGCTACGAGGTGCGCGACCCGCTCGACCTCGCGGTGGTCGCCTCCGCGCTGATGGGTGCCTGCCTCGGCTTCCTGTGGTGGAACACCTCGCCGGCGAAGATCTTCATGGGCGACACCGGCTCGCTCGCCCTCGGCGGTGTCCTCACCGGCCTGGCCATCCTCTCCCGCACGGAGCTGCTGGTGGCCATCATGGGCGGCCTGTTCGTCCTCATCACCATGTCGGTCGTCATCCAGGTCGGCTCCTTCCGGCTCACCGGCAAGCGCGTCTTCCGGATGGCGCCACTCCAGCACCACTTCGAACTCAAGGGCTGGTCCGAAGTCCTGGTGGTGGTCCGCTTCTGGATCATCCAGGGCATCTGTGTGATCGTCGGACTGGGCCTCTTCTACGCGGGATGGGCAGCGGACAAGTGACCTCCACCTCGGGGCTCTTCGACTTCCAGGGCAAGCACGTCACCGTCGCCGGGCTCGGCGTCTCCGGCGTCCCGGCGGCCAAGGCGCTGCACGCGCGCGGCGCCGTCGTCACGGTCGTCAACGACGGCGACGACGCCCGCGCGCGGGAACAGGCCGCGGAACTGGAGGCGCTCGGCATCACCGTGCGCCTCGGTGACGGCTCCTCCCTGCCGGAGGGCACCGAGCTGGTCGTCACCGCGCCCGGCTGGCAGCCCGGCAAGCCGCTGTTCCGCGCCGCCGAGCAGGCCGGTGTGCCGGTCTGGGGCGACGTGGAGCTGGCCTGGCGGCTGCGCGGCCCGGACGCGGCCCCCTGGCTGGCCGTCACGGGCACCAACGGCAAGACCACCACCGTGCAGATGCTCGCCTCCATCCTGAAGGCGGCGGGCCTGCGCACGGCCGCCGTCGGCAACATCGGCGTCTCCCTGCTAGACGCGGTCCTCGGCGAGGAGGAGTACGACGTGCTCGCCGTGGAGCTGTCCAGCTACCAGCTGCACTGGGCGCCCTCGCTGCGCGCCCACTCCGCCGCCGTCCTCAACCTCGCGCCGGACCACCTGGACTGGCACGGCTCCATGGAGGCGTACGCGCGCGACAAGGGCCGTATCTACGAGGGCAACAAGGTCGCCTGCGTCTACAACGTCGCCGACAAGGCCACCGAGGACCTGGTGCGCGAGGCCGACGTCGAGGAGGGCTGCCGGGCGATCGGGTTCACCCTCGGCGCCCCGGGGCCGTCCCAACTCGGCGTCGTGGACGGCATCCTGGTCGACCGCGCGTTCGTCGAGAACCGGCAGAAGAACGCGCAGGAGCTGGCCGAGGTCTCCGACGTCCACCCGCCGGCCCCGCACAACATCGCCAACGCCCTCGCGGCGGCGGCCCTCGCGCGCGCCTTCGGGGTGCCCGCCACCGCCGTACGCGACGGTCTGCGGGCCTTCCGCCCGGACGCCCACCGCATCGCGCACGTCGCCGACCTCGACGGGGTCGCGTACGTGGACGACTCCAAGGCCACCAACACCCATGCCGCGGAAGCGTCGTTGGCGGCATATGAATCGATCGTATGGATCGCGGGCGGACTGGCGAAGGGCGCCACCTTCGACGAACTGGTCGCCAAGTCGGCGAAGCGGCTGCGGGGTGCGGTCCTGATCGGTGCCGATCGGGCCCTGATCCGCGACGCCCTCGCGCGACACGCGCCGGAAGTACCCGTGGTGGACCTCGACCGGACCGACACTGGGGCGATGCTCCAGGCGGTGACGGAGGCCAGGCGGCTGGCCCGGCCCGGCGACACGGTGCTGCTGGCCCCGGCCTGCGCCTCCATGGACATGTTCACCAACTACAACCAGCGCGGCGACGCGTTCGCGGCGGCGGTCCGCGAACTCGGCGCCTGAGCCCGGCCGCCTGCCGGGCGGATCTTGGGAGGGACGCGTGGGACGGTCGACGTTCAAGGGACGCGTGGGACGGTCGACGTTCGGCGGAGGCACCGATGCCCGGTAGCCGCACCGGCCGGCCGCCCGTACAGCGGGCGTCCCGCCGTCCCGCCGTTCCCCGCGTGCCGCGCGAGAACCCCGTACAGCGGCTCTACACCCGCGCCCGCAAGGCCTGGGACCGGCCGCTGACCGCCTACTACCTGATCCTCGGCGGCAGCGTGCTGATCACCGTGCTGGGCCTGGTGATGGTCTACTCGGCGTCCCAGATCACGGCGCTCCAACTGTCGCTGCCCGGGTCGTACTTCTTCCGCAAGCAGTTCCTCGCCGCGCTCATCGGCGGCGCACTGCTGTTCGCCGCCTCCCGCATGCCGGTGAAACTGCACCGGGCGCTGGCCTACCCGATCCTCGCCGCCGCCGTCTTCCTGATGGCCCTGGTGCAGGTGCCGGGGATAGGGATGTCGGTCAACGGCAACCAGAACTGGATCTCCCTCGGCGGCTCCTTCCAGATCCAGCCCAGCGAGTTCGGCAAGCTCGCCCTGGTGCTGTGGGGCGCCGACCTGATCGCCCGCAAGCAGGAGAGAAGGCTGCTGGCCCAGTGGAAGCACATGCTGGTGCCGCTGGTCCCGGTCACCTTCCTGCTGCTCGGACTGATCATGCTGGGCGGCGACATGGGCACCGCGATCATTCTCACGGCGATCCTCTTCGGCCTGCTGTGGCTCGCGGGCGCGCCGACCCGGCTGTTCGCCGGGGTACTGTCGGTGGCCGGCCTGATCGGGGTGCTCCTGATCAAGACCAGCGACAACCGGATGGCCCGGCTGGCCTGCATCGGCGCCACCGAGCCCCGGAGCGGGGTCGCCGACTGCTGGCAGGCCGTGCACGGGATCTACGCGCTCGCCTCCGGGGGGTTCTTCGGCTCCGGACTCGGTGCGAGTGTGGAAAAATGGGGCCAACTCCCCGAAGCCCACACCGACTTCATCTTCGCCGTCACCGGTGAGGAACTGGGCCTGGCGGGGACGCTGTCGGTGCTCGCCCTGTTCGCGGCTCTAGGCTATGCGGGTATCCGCGTGGCCGGACGCACGGAGGACCCCTTCGTGAGGTACGCCGCGGGAGGCGTGACCACCTGGATCACCGCCCAGGCGGTGATCAACATCGGTGCGGTGCTCGGCCTGCTGCCGATCGCCGGCGTCCCGCTCCCGCTGTTCTCCTACGGAGGGTCCGCCCTGCTGCCGACCATGTTCGCCATCGGGCTGCTGATCGCCTTCGCGCGCGACGAGCCCGCTGCGCGGGCAGCGCTTGCGATGCGGCAACCCCGCTTTGGTAGAAAGCGGGCGGGAGGCTCCGGTGCCGAGCGGGGGCCTCGGAGATGGAACACGATGCGACGGCGTGCCTCGGCGGCGCGTTCGTCCGGAGAGCGGTGAATTTCGGTGCATGTCGTACTCGCCGGTGGGGGGACCGCCGGCCACATCGAGCCCGCGCTCGCCCTCGCGGACGCCCTGCGCAGGCAGGACCCGACCGTGGGAATCACGGCCCTGGGCACGGAGCGCGGCCTGGAGACCCGGCTCGTCCCGGAACGCGGCTATGAACTGGCGCTGATCCCCGCGGTGCCGCTGCCCCGCAAGCCCACCCCCGAGCTGATCACCGTCCCGGGCCGGCTGCGCGGCACGATCAAGGCCGCGGAGCAGATCCTGGAGCGCACCAAGGCGGACGTCGTGGTCGGCTTCGGCGGCTACGTCGCGCTGCCCGGCTATCTGGCCGCCAAGCGCCTCGGGGTGCCCATCGTGATCCACGAGGCCAACGCCCGCCCCGGCCTGGCCAACAAGATCGGCTCGCGCTACGCGGCCCGGGTCGCCGTCTCCACCCCGGACAGCAAGCTGCGTGACGCCCGTTACATCGGCATCCCGCTGCGCCGCTCCATCGCCACGCTGGACCGCGCGGCCGTCCGCCCCGAGGCCCGCCACCGCTTCGGCCTCGACCCGAACCTGCCCACGCTGCTCGTCTCCGGCGGCTCCCAGGGCGCCCGGCGGCTGAACGAGGTGACGCAGACCGTCGCCCCCTGGCTCCAGCAGGCCGGCATCCAGATCCTGCACGCGGTCGGCCCGAAGAACGAACTGCCGCAGGTGCAGCAGATGCCGGGAATGCCCCCGTACATCCCGGTAAGTTACCTGGACCGGATGGACCTCGCGTACGCCGCGGCCGACATGATGCTGTGCCGCGCGGGCGCGATGACCGTCGCCGAACTCTCCGCCGTGGGCCTGCCGGCCGCGTACGTCCCGCTGCCCATCGGCAACGGCGAACAGCGGCTGAACGCCCAGCCGGTGGTCAAGGCCGGCGGCGGACTCCTCGTCGACGACGCGGAACTGACGCCGGAGTGGGTGCAGCAGAACGTGCTGCCCGTGCTGGCCGACCCGCACCGGCTGTACGAGATGTCCCGCGCGGCAAGCGAGTTCGGCCGCCGGGACGCCGACGAGCTGCTCGTCGGCATGGTGTACGAGGCGATCGCCTCGCGCCGTTAGGACCGTATGACGAAAGGGCAGTGACGGTGGCCGGACCGACAACCGCCGAGCGCGGGGAACGCCAGCAGGGGTCGTCCGGTCCGCCGCCCGCCCGCGGCGCCGGACGGCGTCTTCGTAGGATCGTCATCCTGGCCGTGGCCGTCGTCCTCCTCGGGGCCGGTGGCGCCTGGGTGTTGTACGGCTCGCAGTGGCTGCGGGTGCGCCACGTCCCGGTGTCGGGCACGCGCGTGCTGACCCCCGCGGAGGTCCGCGAGGCGGCGGACGTGCCCGTCGGGGCGCCCATGGCGTCCGTCGACACGGGTGCCATCGAGGCCCGGCTGCGCCGGAAACTGCCCCGGATCGACACCGTGGACGTGGTGCGTTCCTGGCCCCGGGGAATCGCCCTGAACGTGAGCGAACGCACTCCGGTCCTGCTGCTCCGAAAAGGCGGGAACTTCGTCGAAGTCGATGACGAAGGTGTCCGTTTCGCCACGGTTTCGCAGGCGCCGAAAGGCGTTCCGAGCCTGGAATTGTCCGCCTCCCGCAAGGGGCCCGGAGCCGCGAGCCTGCGGCGCTTCGGCACCGGCCGGCTGGTGCGCGCGGCCGTGCGGGTCGCCGGCGACCTGCCCGCCCCCGTGGCGCGCGCCGCCCGGACCGTTCAGGTGCGCTCCTACGACGCCATCTCGGTCGAGTTGGGCGACGGTCGTACGGTGGCGTGGGGCAGTGACGAGCAGGGGCGCGCCAAGGCACGGGCCCTCACGGCTCTCATGAAAGCATCCCCCGGCGCACGGCACTTCGACGTCACCGTTCCCACCGCCCCTGCGTCATCGGGGAGTTGACGCACATCAGCCCAGGCCAGCCCCCTGGTTGGGCACCGCTACGGCTGATCACATAGGGTGAAAAGAAAAACGGGAGGTTCGGCGTGTTCGTTGAACGGGCGCCACTTGTCGACTTAGTGTCCTGTTCGGAAGACTCCAGGGAACAGACACACTGGTAACCCTAAACTTCAGGGTTAGGGTTCGGGTCGGCGCTACGGACCGTCCCATTCGGCATCCGTCGTCCCGGCGCGGGGCACCGCACGGCGGCGACAACGTAATTCGAGGCGAGAGGCCTTCGACGTGGCAGCACCGCAGAACTACCTCGCAGTCATCAAGGTCATCGGTGTCGGCGGCGGTGGTGTCAATGCCATCAACCGGATGATCGAGGTCGGTCTCAAGGGCGTCGAGTTCATCGCCATCAACACCGACGCACAGGCGCTGTTGATGAGCGACGCCGACGTCAAGCTCGACGTCGGCCGCGAACTCACCCGCGGACTCGGCGCCGGAGCCAACCCGGCCGTCGGCCGCAAGGCCGCCGAGGACCACCGCGAGGAGATCGAGGAGGTCCTCAAGGGGGCCGACATGGTCTTCGTGACGGCCGGTGAAGGCGGCGGCACCGGCACCGGCGGGGCGCCCGTCGTGGCCAACATCGCGCGCTCGCTCGGCGCCCTGACCATCGGCGTGGTCACGCGCCCGTTCACCTTCGAGGGACGGCGCCGCGCGAACCAGGCCGAGGACGGCATCGCCGAACTGCGCGAAGAGGTCGACACCCTCATCGTCATCCCGAACGACCGGCTGCTGTCCATCTCGGACCGCCAGGTCTCGGTCCTGGACGCCTTCAAGTCCGCGGACCAGGTCCTGCTCTCCGGTGTTCAGGGCATCACCGACCTCATCACCACCCCCGGCCTGATCAACCTGGACTTCGCCGACGTGAAGTCGGTCATGTCCGAGGCCGGTTCGGCCCTCATGGGCATCGGCTCGGCCCGCGGCGACGACCGCGCGGTGGCCGCGGCCGAGATGGCGATCTCCTCGCCGCTGCTGGAGGCGTCCATCGACGGCGCCCGGGGCGTCCTGCTCTCCATCTCCGGCGGCTCCGACCTCGGCCTGTTCGAGATCAACGAGGCCGCCCAGCTGGTCAGCGAGGCCGCCCACCCCGAGGCGAACATCATCTTCGGCGCGGTCATCGACGACGCCCTCGGCGACGAGGTGCGGGTCACCGTGATCGCGGCCGGCTTCGACGGCGGCCAGCCGCCGGCCCGCCGGGACAACGTCCTGGGCTCGGCCTCCGGTTCGGCCCCCGCCCGCCGCGAGGAGCCCGCCCCGGCCCGGCCGAACGAGCCCAGCCGCCCGTCCTTCGGCTCGCTGGGCAGCGTCAAGCCCAAGGAGGAGCCGGAGCCGGCGCCCGAGCCGGTGCCGGACATCCCGGTCGCCCCGCCGGTACCCCCGGCGCCCCGGACCTACTCGGACAGCGCGGCCGAGGAACTGGACGTCCCGGACTTCCTCAAGTGATAGGACGGCGCGAGAGCGTGAGCGGCGCGCACTTCGCCTTCACCGACCGGTGGGGCGGGGTGAGCGCCGCTCCGTATGAGGAGCTGAACCTCGGCGGCGCGGTCGGCGACGCACCCGAGGCGGTGCGCGGCAACCGCGAACTGGCGGCGAAGTCGCTCGGCCTGGACCCGGACCTGGTGGTGTGGATGAACCAGGTGCACGGCGCCGACGTCGCCGTGGTGGACGAGCCGTGGGGCGAGGGCCCGGTGCCGGAGGCCGACGCGGTCGTCACCGCGCGGCGCGGACTGGCCCTGGCCGTCCTGACCGCCGACTGCGTGCCGGTGCTGCTGGCCGACCCCGTCGCCAAGGTCGTCGCGGCGGCCCACGCCGGCCGGCCCGGCATGGTCAAGGGCGTCGTCCCCGCCGCCGTACGGGCCATGGTCGGACTCGGCGCCGAGCCGGGCCGGATCGTCGCCCGCACCGGACCGGCCGTGTGCGGCCGGTGCTACGAGGTGCCGGAGGCGATGCGCGCCGAGGTGGCCGCCGTCGAACCGGCGGCGCACGCCGAGACGAGCTGGGGCACGCCGGCGGTGGATGTGTGCGCCGGGGTGCACGCGCAGCTCGACCGGCTCGGGGTGTGCGACCGGGCGCGAACGCCGGTGTGCACGCTGGAGTCGCAGGATCACTTCTCGTACCGCCGCGACCGCACCACCGGGCGGCTCGCCGGCTATGTCTGGCTGGACTGATAGGGCATGACGGACCGTAAGACCGAACTCGCCGCGAATCTGGCGAAGGTGGAGGAGCGCATCACCGCCGCGTGCGCGGCGGCGGGGCGCGAGCGGGAGGAGGTGACCCTGATCGTGGTCACCAAGACCCACCCGGCGAGCGATGTGCGGATCCTGTCGGAGCTCGGTGTGCGCCATGTCGCCGAGAACCGCGACCAGGAGGCGGCCCCGAAGGCCGCCGATTGTGCGGATCTGCCGCTGAAGTGGCACTTCGTCGGTCAGTTGCAGACCAACAAGGTGCGTTCCGTGGTCGGTTACGCCGATGTCGTGCAGTCGGTCGACCGTTCCCGGCTCGTCACCGCGCTGTCGAAGGAGGCGGTGCGGGTGGGGCGCGAGGTGGGCTGTCTGCTCCAGGTCGCGCTCGACGCCGGGGCGAGCGGCCGGGGCGACCGCGGCGGCGTGGCCCCCGGCGGAATCGAAGAGTTGGCCGGTCTTGTCGCCGACGCGCCCGGGCTGCGGCTCGACGGACTGATGACCGTCGCCCCGCTCACCGGGGAGTACGCGGGACGCGAACAGGCGGCGTTCGAGCGGCTCATGGATTTGTCGACCGACCTGCGCCGGGCTCATCCGGCTGCAACCATGGTGTCGGCAGGGATGAGCGCGGACCTCGAACAGGCCGTGGCCGCCGGGGCGACACATGTGCGCATTGGCACCGCGGTACTCGGAGTCCGACCCCGGCTCGGGTAACGTCGCCAAGAAGTCGGACCACAGCAGAAAATATGGTCAATGCCCGTGAAGTTGGGCACAACGACCACGTGGATCGCGGGCACTTGGCAGTCGTCAGCCGATCCACCACAGAGCGGAGGACTCAGAGCATGGCCGGCGCGATGCGCAAGATGGCGGTCTACCTCGGCCTCGTGGAGGACGATGGGTACGACGGCCGTGGATTCGACCCCGACGACGACTTCGAGCCGGAGCTGGACCCGGAGCCCGAGCGGGACCACCGGCGGCACGAACCGTCACATCAGCCGCATGGTGCGCATTCGCCCCAAAGGGACGAAGAGGTGCGGATCGTGCAGCCGCCCGCGCCTCGCGAACCGGTTGCCCGTTCGACTTCGCTCGCCGCGGAATCCGGACGTCCGGCGCGCATCGCGCCCGTGGCATCCATCACACAAGAACGCCAGTCCCTGGAGAAGAACGCGCCGGTGATCATGCCCAAGGTTGTGTCGGAACGAGAGCCTTACCGAATCACCACGCTTCACCCGCGGACCTACAACGAGGCCCGTACCATCGGGGAACACTTCCGTGAGGGCACCCCGGTGATCATGAATCTGACTGAGATGGATGACACAGACGCGAAGCGACTTGTCGACTTTGCGGCCGGTTTGGTGTTTGGTCTTCACGGCAGCATCGAACGGGTGACGCAGAAGGTGTTCCTGTTGTCTCCTGCTAACGTCGATGTCACGGCGGAGGACAAGGCCCGCATCGCAGAGGGCGGGTTCTTCAACCAGAGCTGAGACGCAACGCAGGACCGAAGCACGGAAAAGCATGGACAGGGGAGAGGGAACCGCAGGCCATGAGCGTGTTCGCGCAGGTGATCTACATCGCGCTGATGGTGTTCCTTGTCATCCTCATCTTCCGGCTGGTCATGGACTACGTCTTCCAGTTCGCCCGCTCGTGGCAACCCGGCAAGGCGATGGTGGTCGTTCTGGAGGCCACCTACACTGTCACCGATCCACCGCTGAAGCTTCTGCGGCGGTTCATCCCGCCGCTGCGTCTCGGGGGCGTGGCGCTCGACCTGTCCTTCTTCGTACTGATGATCATCGTCTACATTCTCATCTCCATCGTGCAGGGTTTCGTGAGATGAGGGTGGGCGATCCGGTCTTGCCGACTGCCGATGACTACGTTGAGGTGAAGAGATGCCGTTGACCCCCGAGGACGTGCGGAACAAGCAGTTCACGACCGTCCGCCTCCGAGAAGGCTATGACGAGGACGAGGTCGATGCCTTCCTCGACGAGGTCGAAGCCGAACTGACCCGTCTGCTCCGGGAGAACGAGGACCTGCGCGCCAAGCTGGCCGCCGCGACGCGTGCCGCCGCGCAGAACCAGCAGAACGCGCGCAAGCCTCCGGAGCAGGACCAGCAGCAGCAACACCCGCAGCAGCAACACCCCCAGCAGCAGGGCATGCGAGGTCCCGGCCAGCCGGTGCCCGCCGGGATATCGGGCCCGCCGCAGCAGCAGATGGGCGGCCCCATGGGTGGTCCGCCCCAGCTGCCGAGCGGTGCCCCGCAGCTGCCCGCCGGCCCCGGCGGTCAGGGCGGCCCGCAGGGTCCCGGCCCGATGGGCCAGGGTCCGATGGGTCAGGGCCCGATGGGCGGACAGCCGCCCATGCAGCAGCAGATGGGCGGCCCGATGGGCGGTCCCATGGGTGGCCCCATGGGCGGTCCGATGGGCGGCCCCGGTCAGGGCCCCGGTGGCGACAGCGCCGCCCGTGTCCTCTCGCTGGCCCAGCAGACCGCCGACCAGGCGATCGCCGAGGCCCGCTCCGAGGCCAACAAGATCGTCGGCGAGGCCCGCAGCCGCGCCGAGGGTCTGGAGCGTGACGCCCGTGCCAAGGCCGACGCCCTGGAGCGGGACGCGCAGGAGAAGCACCGCGTCGCCATGGGCTCCCTGGAGTCCGCGCGCGCCACGCTGGAGCGCAAGGTCGAGGACCTGCGCGGCTTCGAGCGCGAGTACCGCACGCGGCTGAAGTCGTACCTGGAGTCGCAGCTGCGTCAGCTGGAGACCCAGGCCGACGACTCGCTGGCCCCGCCGCGCACCCCGGCCACCGCCTCGCTGCCGCCGTCCCCGACGCCGTCCATGGCTCCGGCCGGCGCCGGTGCCCCGTCCTACGGCGGCAACCAGTCGATGGGCGGTTCGCAGGCCCCGTCCGGTCCGTCCTACGGCGGTCAGCAGCAGATGACCCCGGCCATGACGCAGCCCATGGCCCCGGTCCGTCCGCAGGGCCCGTCCCCGATGGGCCAGGCTCCCTCGCCGATGCGCGGGTTCCTGATCGACGAGGACGACAACTGAGCACCGGACACGGTGCGTAGGACGCCTTGAGCGTCGGCGGCATTCAGGGCGCGGCCCCGGGTTACGAATCCGGGGCCGCGCCCTTTTACGCGGGTTGCGATCCGGGTACGCGGCCGCGATCCCGTGCGCGGGGCGTGTGGGAGCCTTTTGGGGGCGCGGTGTTCCTGGCAATGCGCGGGCGGACGGCAGCCGGCAACCGGCGCACGGCGCACGCGCCGCACCGACCGGGCTTCCCCGAGCCGTGGCAGCCGCGATGATCGTTTTCGGGTAGCCTGGCCCATGCGCCGGGGTGCGTAGCGCAGATGGTCGTCGCGCCTCGATGGCATCTAGGAGGACGCCGGTTCGAATCCGGCCCGCCCCGGCGCACCCAGTCGCTCTCGTATGACACCGAAGGCCCGGCCCCCCACAGGGGGAACCGGGCCTTCCGGCTGTCCGGCGCCTACGCCTTGCGCAGGCGGAACGTCAGCGACAGACCCTCGTCGGTGAACGGCTCGCCGTAGCCGCCGTCGGCCTCGCCCTGGGCGAAGTCGGTGGCGAGGACCTCGTCGGCGATCAGACCGGCGTGCTCGGTCAGGGCCGCGACGACCGCCGGGTCCGTGGAGGTCCAGCGCAGCGCGATCCGGTCGGCGACGTCCAGGCCGCTGTTCTTGCGGGCCTCCTGGATCAGCCGGATCGCGTCCCGGGCCAGACCCGCCTGCCGCAGTTCCTCGGTGATCTCCAGGTCCAGCGCCACCGTGGCACCGGAGTCGGAGGCCACCGACCAGCCCTCGCGCGGGGTCTCCGTGACGATCACCTCGTCCGGGGCGAGGGTGATGGTCTCACCGTCGACCTCCACGGACGCCGTGCCCTGCCGCAGCGCCAGGGACAGCGCGGCCGCGTCGGCGCCCGCGATGGCCTTCGCCACGTCCTGCACCCGCTTGCCGAACCGCTTGCCCAGCGCCCGGAAGTTGGCCTTGGCGGTCGTGTCGACCAGGCTGCCGCCGACCTCGGCCAGCGACGCCAGGGAGGAGACGTTCAGCTCCTCGGTGATCTGCGTGTGCAGCTCCGGGTGCAGCGACTCGAACCCGGTGGCCGCGATCAGCGCGCGGGACAGCGGCTGACGGGTCTTGACGCCCGACTCCGCGCGGGTGGCGCGGCCGAGCTCCACCAGCCGACGGACCAGCACCATCTGCCGGGACAGCTCCGGGTCGATCGCCGACAGGTCGGCTTCCGGCCAGGAGGCCAGGTGCACGGACTCCGGCGCGCCCGGGGTGACCGGGACGACCAGGTCCTGCCACACCCGCTCGGTGATGAACGGGGTGATCGGCGCCATCAGCTTGGTGACCGTCTCCAGCACCTCGTGCAGCGTGCGCAGCGCGGCCTTGTCGCCCTGCCAGAAGCGGCGGCGGGAGCGGCGGACGTACCAGTTGGACAGGTCGTCGACGAACGCGGACAGCAGCTTGCCGGCGCGCTGGGTGTCGTAGGCATCCAGCGCCTGGGTCACCTGGTCGGTCAGCGCGTGCAGCTCGGACAGCAGCCAGCGGTCCAGCACCGGGCGGTCGGCCGGCGCCGGGTCCGCCGCGGACGGCGCCCAGTCCGACGTACGCGCGTACAGCGCCTGGAAGGCGACGGTGTTCCAGTAGGTCAGCAGTGTCTTGCGGACGACCTCCTGGATGGTGCCGTGGCCGACCCGGCGCGCGGCCCACGGGGAGCCGCCGGCCGCCATGAACCAGCGCACCGCGTCCGCGCCGTGCTGTTCCATCAGCGGGATCGGCTGGAGGATGTTGCCCAGGTGCTTGGACATCTTGCGGCCGTCCTCGGCCAGGATGTGGCCGAGGCAGACCACGTTCTCGAACGACGACTTGTCGAAGACGAGCGTGCCGACGGCCATCATCGTGTAGAACCAGCCGCGGGTCTGGTCGATCGCCTCGGAGATGAACTGCGCCGGGTACCGGCTCTCGAACAGCTCCTTGTTCTTGTACGGGTAGCCCCACTGCGCGAACGGCATCGAACCGGAGTCGTACCAGGCGTCGATCACCTCGGGCACGCGCACCGCTTCGAGGGAGCAGCCCTCGTGCGGGCAGGTGAAGGTGATCTCGTCGATGTACGGGCGGTGCGGGTCGAGGCCGGACTGGTCGGTGCCGGTCAGCTCGCTCAGCTCGGTGAGGGAGCCGACGCAGGTGAGGTGGTCCTCCGCACAGCGCCAGATCGGCAGCGGCGTGCCCCAGTAGCGGTTGCGGGACAGCGCCCAGTCGATGTTGTTGTTCAGCCAGTCCCCGTACCGGCCGTGCTTGACCGTCTCGGGGAACCAGTTGGTCTTCTCGTTCTCCTGGATGAGCCGGTCCTTGATGGCCGTCGTGCGGATGTACCAGGAGGGCTGCGCGTAGTAGAGCAGCGCGGTGTGGCAGCGCCAGCAGTGCGGGTAGCTGTGTTCGTACGGCAGGTGCTTGAAGAGGAGGTCGCGCTGCGCCAGGTCCTCGGTGAGCTTTTCGTCCGCCTTCTTGAAGAAGACGCCGCCGACCAGCGGGACGTCCTCGGCGAAGGTGCCGTCCGGGCGGACCGGGTTCACGACGGGCAGGCCGTACGCGCGGCAGACCTTGAGGTCGTCCTCGCCGAAGGCCGGGGACTGGTGGACCAGACCCGTGCCGTCCTCGGTGGTGACGTAGTCGGCGTTCACCACGAAGTGCGCGGGCTCGGGGAACTCCACCAGCTCGAAGGGACGCTGGTACGTCCAGCGTTCCATCTCGGCGCCGGTGAAGGTCTGGCCCGTGCTCTCCCAGCCCTCGCCGAGCGCCTTGGCGAGCAGCGGTTCGGCGACGACGAGCTTCTCCTCGCCGTCGGTCGCGACGACGTAGGTGACCTCCGGGTGCGCGGCGACCGCCGTGTTGGACACCAGCGTCCAGGGGGTCGTCGTCCACACCAGGAGCGCGGCCTGGCCGGCGAGCGGGCCGGAGGTGAGCGGGAAGCGGACGTACACGGACGGGTCGACGACCGTCTCGTAGCCCTGCGCCAGCTCGTGGTCGGACAGGCCGGTGCCGCAGCGCGGGCACCAGGGGGCGACGCGGTGGTCCTGGACCAGCAGGCCCTTGCCGTAGATCTGCTTCAGCGACCACCACACGGACTCCACGTACTCGGGGTCCATCGTGCGGTAGGCGTCGTCCAGGTCGACCCAGTAGCCCATGCGGGTGGTCAGCTCGGCGAACGCGTCGGTGTGCCGGGTCACGGACTCGCGGCACTTGGCGTTGAACTCGGCGATGCCGAACGCCTCGATGTCCTGCTTGCCGGTGAAGCCCAGCTCCTTCTCGACGGCCAGCTCGACGGGCAGGCCGTGGCAGTCCCAGCCGGCCTTGCGGGCCACGTGGTAGCCACGCATGGTGCGGAAGCGGGGGAAGACGTCCTTGAAGACGCGCGCCTCGATGTGGTGGGCACCGGGCATGCCGTTGGCGGTGGGCGGTCCCTCGAAGAACACCCACTCCGGGCGGCCCTCGGACCGCTCCAGACTCTTGGCGAAGATCTTCTGCTCGCGCCAGAAGTCGAGCACTGCGTGCTCAAGAGCGGGCAGGTCGACCTGTGCGGGCACCTGGCGGTACGTCGGCGCTGTCATCTGCGAGCATCCTCCAACGGACTTGCTGCCTTCCGTCGGAGGGACGAGAGCCTTCGATCCTGTACGCCGTGTGCGGCGCGCTCCCGCGGTACCACCCTCCTTGGCCCCCGGCGCGCCGTACGCGCCGGTGAGCCCCCTCATTGGGCTCGCGAAGCCGGTTCTACTCGCCGTGGCCCTGCGGCTGCGGCTTTCTTCCGGCGGCTCCGGGGTGATCTTCACGTCGCGCTCGCCCCCGGGCTCACACCGTCCCCGGGTCGCTCTGGGCTGCGTACGCCGCTACTCGTCCCCATCCACGCTTCTCGCTCCGCCCAGTGTACGGCGCCGCGCGGACAGCGGCGGACCGGTTTTCCCGGGGCGGGGGGCGGGCGGCCGGTGGCCGGGCCGGGTGACCCGAATGGCGTGGGGTGCCGGCGCGGGTCGGTCCGGCCCGGGGCGGGCGGATTACCCGGCGGGGAGCTGGGCACAACGGATGCAGGCCCGTGGCTCGGGGGGTGCGGGCGGGCGAATCGGGCGGTGTGCCCCGTTGCCGCGGGACTCAAGTCGATTTATCGTCCCAGCACGATTCGCGAGCAAGATCACAATATGTGAAGGGGCCGCGGCCATGGTGGCGAAGAAGACCGCCGTACAGCAGCCGGCGACCGGGAAGACCGGCGCGCGGCCTGCCGCCGGGAAGGCGGCCCCCGGCAGGACCGCCCCGGACCGGACGGCCGCCACGAAGACGGCCACGGGAGACGCGAAGGCCGTGAAGGGCGCGAAGGCCGCGAGGGACGAGAAGGCCACGAGGGACGCGAAGGAGACGGCTGCCGGGGCGAAGACGGCGGTCGGCAAGAAGGCGCCGGACGGCAAGAAGACGGCGATCGCGGAGGAGACGCCGAACGGCAAGGAGAAGTCCGTCGGCAAGGAGAAGCCGGTCGGCAAGAAGGCGGCGGTCGGCAAGAAGGCAGCGGCTGGGAAGAAGGCGGTGGGGAAGAAGACAGCGGGTGCGGACGCGGTCGCGAAGAAGTCCGCGACGACGAAGAAGGGGGCCACGAAGAAGGCGGTCGTCTCGGCGGCGGCCGCCGGGAAGAGCGTCGTCGGGAAGACCGCCGCTGAGAAGTCCGCCGCCGGGAAGAACGCCGCTGAGGAGACCGCTGTCCCGGGGGAGGCCGCCGCGGTGCGGGCGGCGGCGCACGAGAGCACGGCCAAGAAAGCGGGCGCGGCGCGGGCCGCCAAGCAGACGGGAGCCACGACGGTGGTTGCGAAGAAGACTCCTGGCACGGCCACGGCGGAACAGACCGCCGTTCCCAAGGCACGGGCGGGCGCGGCGGAGCCCGGCGAACTGGCGGTGCGCCCCGGCGAGGACCCCTGGAGCCCGGAGGAGGCCGGCGAGGCACGCGCGGAGCTCCAGTCCGAGCTGGAACGGCTGCGGGCGGAGATCAGCTCCTCCGAGGCGTCCCTGGTCGGCCTCATGCGGGACTCCGGGGACGGCGCCGGCGACGACCAGGCCGACACCGGCACCAAGAACATCACGCGCGAGCACGAACTGGCGCTGGCCGCCAACGCGCGCGAGATGCTCACGCAGACCGAGCGCGCCCTGGAACGGCTGGACGCGGGCACCTACGGTCTGTGCGAGAACTGCGGCAATCCCATCGGCAAGGCCCGGATGCAGGCGTTCCCGAGGGCGACGCTGTGTGTGGAGTGCAAGCAGAAGCAGGAACGCCGCTCCTGAGGGCGCCCCGCCGTGCCGTAGTCTCGTGCCCAGTCAGGTACCTAGGCTGAGGGACTCACGTGGCAGAGGCGGAGCGCATCATCGGTACGCCGGACACCCCGGACGACGATCACCAGCAGACGGCGGCGGCCGGCACGGCCGACGCCGCCCAGGCCGCCGGTGCGTCCGGGGAGGCGGGCACGGACGGCGCGACCGGGCGGCAGACGGCGCACAAGCCCGGCCGCGGGCGCCGGATCGCCGTGCTGTTCTCGGTGGCCGCCTTCGCGTACGCCCTCGATCTGATCAGCAAGATGCTCGTCGTCGCCCGGCTGGAGGGCCGTGCGCCGATCCGGGTCGTCGGGGACCTGCTGGAACTGCATGTCATCCGCAACCCGGGCGCCGCCTTCAGCTTCGGCGCGGCCTTCACGGTGATCTTCTCGCTGATCGCCGCGATCGTGATCGTGGTGATCATCCGGCTGGCCCGCAAGCTGTACAGCTTCCCCTGGGCGATCGCGCTCGGCCTGCTGCTCGGCGGCGCGCTCGGCAACCTCACCGACCGGATCTTCCGGGCGCCGGGCGTCTTCGAGGGCGCGGTGGTGGACTTCATCGCGCCCAAGGGGTTCGCGGTGTTCAACCTCGCCGACTCGGCGATCGTGTGCGGCGGCATCCTGATCGTGGTGCTGTCCTTCTACGGCCTGGACCCGGACGGCACCGTCCACAAGGACTGAGGCCAGGGCCGGGGCCACAGGGTTTTCCACAGGCTCGTTCGGTGGCTCGCGGCCCGTCCGGCATACTCGACGGGTGAGCACGATTCCCGAGATCCGTACCCTGCCCGTGCCCGACGGCCTGGAGGGCGAGCGCGTCGACGCCGCCATCTCCCGCATGTTCGGCTTCTCCCGCACGAAGGCGGCGGAGCTGGCCGCGGCCGGCAAGGTCCAGGTCGACGGCGCGGTGGTCGGCAAGTCCGAGCGGGTGCGCGGCGGTGCCTGGCTGGAGGTCGAGATGCCGCAGGCGCCCGCGCCCGTCCAGGTGGTCGCGGAGCCGGTCGAGGGCATGGAGATCGTGCACGACGACGACGACGTGGTGGTGATCGTCAAGCCGGTCGGCGTGGCCGCGCACCCGTCGCCGGGCTGGTCCGGCCCGACCGTCATCGGCGGTCTCGCCGCCGCCGGGTACCGCATCTCCACCTCCGGCGCCGCCGAGCGCCAGGGCATCGTGCACCGCCTGGACGTGGGCACCTCCGGCCTGATGGTGGTCGCCAAGTCCGAGTACGCGTACACGTCGCTCAAGCGCCAGTTCAAGGAGCGCACGGTCGACAAGCGCTACCACACGCTGGTCCAGGGCCACCCGGACCCGACCAGCGGCACCATCGACGCCCCCATCGGCCGTCACCCGAACCACGACTACAAGTGGGCGGTCACCGCCGACGGCAAGCCGTCGGTGACCCACTACGACCTCATCGAGGCCTTCCGCGCCGCCTCCCTGCTGGACGTGAAGCTGGAGACGGGCCGCACCCACCAGATCCGCGTCCACATGGCCGCCCACCGCCACCCGTGCGTCGGCGACCTCACCTACGGCGCCGACCCGACCCTCGCCAAGCGGCTGCGCCTGACCCGCCAGTGGCTGCACGCCGTCCGCCTCGGCTTCGAGCACCCCGGCGACGGCCGGTGGGTCGAGTTCGAGAGCGACTACCCCGAAGACCTCCAGCAGGCCCTCGACCAGGTCCGGGAGGAGACGTGGGCGTGAGCCCGCGCTGCACCGTCCGGGTCGCCGAGCACCCCGCCGACCGCGAGGCCTGCTTCGCGGTCCGCAAGGAGGTCTTCGTGGTCGAACAGGGCGTCGCGGAGGACATCGAGTACGACGCGTACGACGCCGTGGCCGTGCACGTGCTGGCGGTCCACGAGGACGGCCGGCCGCTGGGCACCGGGCGGCTGCTCCACGGCGAGGCGGCGGCGGAGCGGACCGGCGGGGACGCCACGGTCGGCGCGCTGGGCCGGCTCGCCGTCCTGCGGGCGGCGCGCGGGCTCGGCGTCGGCGCGGCCCTGGTGCGCGCCATCGAGGAGGCGGCACGCGCGCGTGGCCTCACGGCGGTGGACCTGCACGCGCAGACCCAGGCCCTGGGCTTCTACGAACGCCTGGGCTACACGGCGTACGGCCCGGAGTTCCAGGACGCCGGCATACCGCACCGGGCGATGCGCCGGACCCTGTAGGACACGGCGCCCTCGAACCGGCCGGACCCTGTGGGACACGGCGGCCCGGCCCCGCCGGGCGCTGACGGCACCCCACCCGGTCGGGACGTCGTGCGGAATCCGCAGGTCGCGATGGCAGACTGGAACGCGGCCGTGTGATCGTCGACCCCCGGAGCGCCGTCCGTGGACCAGCTGGCTCTGTTGTTCGTACTGCTGCTCGGGGCCTTGGTGAGCGTCCCGGTCGGGGACCGGCTGAGGGTGCCGGCGCCGGTGCTGATGACCCTGTTCGGCGGGGTCCTGGCCGTGGTGGATTTCGTACCCAATGTGGACATCCCGCCCGAGCTGATCCTGCCGGGGCTGCTGCCGCCCCTGCTCTACGCCGCCGTCCGCCGCACCTCCTGGCGGCAGTTCGCGGCCAACGTCCGGCCGATCTTCCTGCTGGCCGTCGCCCTGGTGTTCGTGACGATGGTCAGCGTCGCGTTCGTCGCCCACCAGATCGTGCCCGGACTGCCGTTCGCCGCCGCCGTCGCGCTCGGCGCCCTGATCGCCCCGCCCGACCCGGTCGCCGCGACCAGCGTCGCCGGGCAACTGGGGCTGCCGCGCCGGCTGGTGTCGATCCTGGAGGGGGAGGGGCTGTTCAACGACGTCACGGCCATCGTCCTGTACCACGTGGCGATCGCCGCGGCCGTCAGCGGCACCTTCTCGGCCTGGCAGGCCGGGCTGGACCTGGTGCTGTCCGCCGTCGTCGCGGTCGCCGTGGGACTGGTGCTGGGCTGGGGCGCGAACAAGCTGATGGACCTGCTGGGCGACCCGACGCTCCAGATCGGCATGACCCTGCTGGTGCCCTACGCCTCCTACGTGCTCGCCGAGCGGCTGCACGGCTCCGGGGTGCTCGCCGTGCTCACCACCGCCCTCTTCCTCGCCGAGTACGCCACCGACGCCGACGACGTGCTGACCCGGCTCGCCGGGCACACCTTCTGGGACATCATCGACACCCTCGTCACCGGAGTCGCCTTCGGGCTCATCGGACTGGAGCTGCACAACGCCATCCACACGGCCCAGGGCCGGTGGGGCGAGATGCTCGGCTGGGCGGCGGCCGTGGTGGGCGTGGTGGTCGTCGTACGGCTGCTGTGGCTGCTGCCGGCGACCTGGCTGACCAAACGGCTGCACGCCCGCCGGGACTACGACGAGGAGATCCCGGTGAGCTGGCGGGAGACCGTCGTGATGTGGTGGTCCGGGATGCGCGGGGTGGCCTCGGTGGCGCTGGCGCTGGCCGTGCCGCTGCGGACGGACGACGGCTCGCCCTTCCCCGACCGGGACGAGATCATTTTCATCGCGTTCGGAGTGATCGTCGCCACGCTGGTGGTGCAGGGGCTCACGCTGCCCTGGCTGGTGCGGCGGCTCGGGGTGCGGGCCGACGCCGCGCGCGAGAAGGAGTTCGAGAAGGAGCTGGCGGTACGGGCGGCCAAGGCGGCCAAGCGCCGGCTGCGGGAGATCGAGCAGGTCGAGGAGCTGCCCGAGGAGCTGTCCGAGCAGATGCTGCGGCGTGCCTTCGAGATCGGGATCCGGATCAGCCCGGACATGGGGGAGGAGGAGCGGCGCGAGGCCCAGGTCCAGCGGGTCAAGCGGATCAAACGGGTGCGGCGCATCCAGAACGAGATGCTCAGCGCCGCGCGGCACGAGGTGCTGGCCGCGCGGAGCGAGCCCGGCGCGGACCCGGAGATCGTGGACCGGGTGCTGCGCCATCTCGACGTCCGCAGCCTGCGGTGACGTCCGCTCAGCCGCGGCCGCGCGGGAACTCGTAGGCCCTGCGGAAGGAGGTGCCGTCGGGGGAGGGGGCCTGGTGCGGCGGGAGGACCGCGTCGGCGGTGTTCACCCGGGGCAGCGCGTAGGGGTGTTCCGCGGCCAGCCAGGTGATCATCTGCTCGCGGACCGTGACCCGGACCGTCCAGATGTCGTCCGCGTCCTTCGCCGTCACCAGGGCCCGCACCTGGATGGTGGTGGGTGTGCTGTCCGTCACCTGCAGGCCGTAGGCGCGGCCGTCCCAGGCCGGGCACGCGCGCAGGATGTCCCGCAGCTTCTCGCGCATCGCCTCCACCGGTGCGCTGTGGTCGAGATGCCAGTAGACGATCCCGGTCATCTGCGGGGTGCCCCGGGACCAGTTCTCGAACGGCCTGGAGGTGAAGTACGACACCGGCATGGTGATCCGGCGCTCGTCCCAGGTCCGGACCGTCAGGAAGGTCAGGGTGATCTCCTCGACCGTGCCCCACTCGCCGTCCACCACGACCGTGTCGCCGATCCGGACCATGTCACCGAAGGCGATCTGCAGCCCGGCGAACATGTTGGACAGCGTGGACTGGGCGGCGACACCGGCCACGATGCCGAGGACTCCGGCCGAGGCCAGCAGGGAGGCGCCGGCCGCGCGCATCGCCGGGAACGTCAGCAGCATCGCCGCCACGGCGACCACCCCGACGACCGCCGACACCACCCGCATGATCAGCGTCACCTGGGTGCGCACCCGGCGGACCCGGGCCGGGTCGTGGTGGGCGCGCGCGTAACGGGTGTACGTCGACTCGACTATGGCCGCCGCGATCCGGATCACCAGCCAGGCCGCCGCACCGATCAGCACCAGGGTCAGCGTCCGGCCGACGCCGGTGCGGTGCTCCGGGAACAGCCGGGCCTCGTCGTAGGAGCCTCTGAGCAGGGCCGCGCACAGCACGAGTTGATAGGGCACGCGGCCGCGCCGCAGCAGGTCCCACAGCGGGGTGTCGCCTCGGCTTTCGTCGGCCTTGCGCAGCAGCAGGTCCGTGGCCCAGCCGACCAGCAGGGTCAGCACCACGGCACCGCCGGCGACGATCAGGGGGCGGAGTACGGTCTCCATGCCTCCGAACGTAACCGGCTCGGGCAGGTCATGAACATGTGTCTTCGTCACACGCCTGGGTAGGGCCGCGCTGCGCCCCGGGCATGCCCGGCTGGCACCATGGCCTCATGAACATCATGCTCTTTCACTCGACCTACGGGCTCAGGCCCGCGGTGCGCGAGGCCGCGGACCGGCTGCGCGCGGCGGGCCACGAGGTGTGGACGCCGGACCTCTTCGAGGGCCACACGTTCGACACCGTCGAGGCGGGCATGGAGTTCAACGAGGGCATCGGCAAGGAGGAGCTGCTGAAGCGGGCCGTGCTGGCGGCGGCGCCGTACTCCGAACGCGGGCTGGTGTACGCCGGGTTCTCGCTCGGCGCCTCCGTCGCCCAGACCCTCGCCCTCGGCGACGAGAAGGCGCGCGGGCTGCTGCTCCTGCACGGCACGTCCGACATCGCGCCGAACGCGCACGTGGACGGGCTGCCGGTGCAGCTGCACGTGGCCGAACCCGATCCGTTCGAGTCGGACGACTGGCTGAGCGCCTGGTATCTGCAGATGGGCCGCACCGGCGCCGACGTGGAGGTCTACCGGTACGCCGGGGCCGGCCACCTCTACACCGACCCCGGGCTGCCGGACTACGACGCGGAGGCCGCCGAGGCCACCTGGCGGGTGGCGCTCGGCTTCCTCGAATCGCTCGGGTGAGGGATCACACCGGGTCGTAGGTCCGCTCGACCTTCTGGGTGCCGCTCAGGGTGCGGTAGGAGCGCGCCCAGCTCGAGCGGGCGTCCGGGTCGGTGCGGTCGGACAGGACGTAGTAGTCCATCTGCGCCCGCTCGGCGGTGATGTCCAGCACGCCGTAGCCGTGCCGGTCCGTGTCGACCCAGTGGACGTGCCGGTTGGCGGCCTTGATGACCGGGGCGGCGACCGCGGAGACCGTGCCCTCGGGCACCTTGACGATGTCGTCCAGGTTGTCGGAGGTCACCGAGGTCACCACGAACTCGGTGGCCGCCGACGGCGACAGCGGGTAGGTGCCCGCGTCCACCGGCACGTCGTTGGCCCACGCCATGTGGATGTCACCGGTCAGGAAGACGGTGTTCCTGATGGCGTTGGACCGCAGGTGGGCCAGGAGTTCGCGGCGGTCGTCGGTGTAGCCGTCCCACTGGTCGGTGTTGAGGGCGATGCCCTCCTGCGGCAGCCCGAGCAGCTTGGCGAGCGGCTTCAGCAGGTCGGCGGAGAGCGAGCCGATGGCGAACGGCGAGATCATCACCGAGTTGCCGACCAGCCGCCACTTCGTGTCGGAGGCCCGCAGGCCCGCCTTGAGCCAGTCGAGCTGGGCGCGGCCGGTGAGCGTGCGGTCCGGGTCGTCCACCGAGCCGCTCGCCGTGGACGCCTGCTGCGTGCGGAAGGAGCGCAGGTCCAGCAGGGACAGATCGGCGAGCCTGCCGAAGCGCAGCCGCCGGTAGGTGGTGCCGGCGAGGGCCGGGCGGACCGGCATCCACTCGAAGTATGCCTGTTTGGCGGCGGCCTGGCGTGCCGCCCAGCTGCCCTCGGCGCCCTCTGTGTGGTTGACCGCGCCGCCCGGCCAGGCGTTGTCGGCGAACTCGTGGTCGTCCCAGATCGCGATGACCGGGGCCGTCACGTGCAGGGCCTGGAGGTCGGGGTCGGTCTTGTACTTCGCGTGCCGCATCCGGTAGTCGGCGAGGGTGAGGATCTCGTTCGCCGGCGCGTGCGGGCGGACGACCTTGCCCCGGGCGGCGTACTCGCCGGACCTGTACTCGTAGATGTAGTCGCCGAGGTGCAGCCAGGCGTCCAGGTCGCCCCGGGCCGCGAGATGGCGGTAGGCGGCGAAGTACCCGGCCTCCCAGTTGGCGCACGAGACCACGCCGAAGCGCAGGGAGGAGACGTCCGCGTCCGCCGCCGGCGCGGTGCGGGTGCGCGCCACCGGGGAGTCGGTGCCGCCCGCGGAGAAGCGGAACCAGTAGTCCGTGGCCGGGGCGAGGCCCCGTACATCGGCCTTGACGGTGTGGTCGGAGGCGGCCGTGGCGGTGACGGAGCCCCGGGCGACGACGTCCGTCAGCGCCTGGTCGCGGGCGACGACCCAGCCGACCTCGGTGTCCGGGCCGAGCCCGGAGCCGGGTATGGCCTCCGGGACCGGGGTCACCCGGGTCCACAGCAGCACGCCGTCGGGCAGCGGGTCGCCGGAGGCGACGCCGTGCAGGAAGGCGGGGGCGCCGGTGGCGGCGCGGGCCGGCAGCGCGGCGGCCAGCGGGCCGGCCAGCACGGCGGACGCCGCCGCGGCCTTGACGACCGTACGGCGGCGGGGCGAAAGGGAGCCGGGGTCCTGTGCGGCCCCGGCTGATCTGTATCGACTGGTCACGACCGATCAGGTTACTGATCGGTATGCGCGAAGGCGGGCGAACTCCCGAAAGTTCGCCCGCAGTTCGGCGTGTTGTCGGCTCAGCCCTTGAGGGCCGCCTCCAGCGCGGTGTTGAACTCCTCGACGGTCATGGGCGCGTTCTCGCCGTCGGCCCCCGTCAGGGCCTTGCCGTCCATCTTCAGGGTCGGGGTGCCCCGGATGCCGTCCTTGTCGAAGACCTTCGCCTCCTCCAGCGCCCACCGGTCGAAGGTGCCGTCCTTGACGTCCTTCTGGAACTGCGCGTTGCCCTTCAGGGCGGGGACCGTGTCGGCGATCTCGATCAGGTAGGAGTCGTCCTTGAACTTGTCGTCCCGCTCCTCGGGGTGCCACTTCTTGGCGTACAGCGCGCTCTTGTACTCCAGGAACGCCTCCGGGCTGACGTTCAGCGCGGCGCCCAGCGCGCTCAGCGCGTTCTTCGAGCCCTCGCCGCCGAAGCCCTTGTCGAGGAAGGTGGCACCGACGAACTGGACCTTGTACTTGCCGGCGTCGAGGCCCTTCTTGACGGTCGGGCCGACCACCTGCTCGAAGGAGGCGCAGACCGGGCAGCGCGGGTCCTCGTACATCACCAGCGTCTTCTTGGCACTGCTCTTGCCGACCAGGATGGTCGTGCCGTCCTTGCCCGTGGTGTTGGCCGGCTTGACCAGCTTGGCGTCCTCCGCCGTCTCCCAGTAGGCGGGCTTGTTGGCCTGGACGACGGCGTAGCCGATGCCGCCGGCCGCGGCCAGCACGGCGACGACCGAGCCGGCCACGATCAGCTGCCGCCTGACCTTGTCGCGCTTGGCCTGCCGCTCGCGCTCCTGACGCAGCCGCTCCCGGGCCGCCGTCTTCGCGGCCTGGCTGTTCCGCTTGCTCATAGTGGTGATCTCCCTGGGGGACGCGCACATGTCGTACGCGGTTCGTATGGGGGGCAGACGTGCTCGGGTGCCGTCCGCCGCGCGGGAGCCGTGGCTCAGGCGAGGGCGGTCCGGCCGGGGCGCGAGCACGGCGGTCCACGCCGTCCCAGGGAGTGCGCGAGGAGCCGGTCCCGGGCGGTGGCCCGGCGCGGGGCCGGGCGGTGCGGCCCGCGGACCGGCAGCGGCCGTACGACGACCGCGGCCACCGCCAGCAGCAGCGGCCGGAAGGTGGTGGCGGCGACCGCGCGCACCAGCCGGGTCAGCGCCCGCTCGCCCCGGCGCAGCCAGGCCGCGGCGAGCAGGCCCACACCGACGTGCGCGGCCAGCAGCAGCCGGGCGGCGGCCGGGCCGGCGTGCGCGAACAGCTCGCCCGCCCGGTCCGGGCCGCCGGCCATCCGGGCCAGCGGAGAGCCCATCCGGCCCTCGCACAGCACATCCAGGCCGACCGCGCGCAGCGGGCCCGCGACCGGGCCGCCCGCCCGGCCGTAACAGGCGTGCTGGCCGGTGGTGAACACCGTGTCGGCGGCCAGCTCCAGCGGGACCAGCAGGGCCGCGATCCGGCCGAAGCCGCGCTCGCGGCCCGCCAGCCCGTACGCGGTGACGAACACGCCGGCGGCGACCGCGGCCACGGTCGCCGCCGGCAGCGGGGCACGGGACAGCAGCACGTGCGACGCGGTGCCGAGCGTCACGACGAACGCCGTGAACAGCGCCGCGCGCACGGCTCTGAGCTGGGTCCCGGATATGTCCATAGCGATTGGAGAGTGTGTCACGCCCGCGGGTAAGAGACCCCTAAAGGGTGCCTGTGAATCCGCGAAGGTCACAGCCCCGGGATCTGGCCATTGCGGAACAGGTCCACGAAGATCTGGTGATCGGCACGCGCGCGTGCGCCGTAGGCGTGCGCGAAGTCCACCAGCAGGGGCGCGAAGCCCTCCTCGTCGGCCGCGATCGCCGCGTCGATGGCCCGCTCGGTGGAGAACGGCACCAGGGACTCGCCGGAGGTGTCGTCCGCCGCCGCGTGCATGGTGGCGGTGGCCCGGCCCAGGTCGGCGACGACGGCCGCGATCTCCTCCGGGTCGTCGATGTCGCCCCAGTCCAGGTCCACCGCGTACGGCGAGACCTCGGCGACCAGCTGGCCCGCGCCGTCCAGCTCGGTCCAGCCCAGCCACGGGTCGGCGTGCGCCTGGAGGGCGCGCTGGGAGATCACCGTGCGGTGGCCCTCGTGCAGGAAGTACTCCGCGATGGCCGGATCCGTGATGTGCCGGGAGACGGCCGGGGTCTGCGCCTGCTTGATGTAGATCACCACATCGTTCTCCAGGGCGTCGCTGTGGCCCTCCAGGAGGATGTTGTACGACGGCAGGCCCGCCGAGCCGATGCCGATGCCCCGGCGGCCCACGACGTCCTTCACCCGGTAGGAGTCCGGGCGGGCCAGGGAGGAGTCCGGCAGGGTCTCCAGGTAGCCGTCGAAGGCCGCCAGGACCTTGTAGCGGGTGGCCGCGTCCAGCTCGACGGAGCCGCCGCCCGGGGCGAAGCGGCGCTCGAAGTCGCGGATCTCCGTCATCGACTCCAGCAGCCCGAACCGGGTCATCGCGCGGGCGTCACGCAGCGCGTCCAGCAGCGGACCCTGCGCGGTCTCCAGCGTGAACGGCGGCACCTCGTCCCGCTTGGCACCCGTGGCCAGCGCGTGGATCCGCTGCCGGTACGCGTGCGCGTAGACCGTCACCAGCTCGGTGATCTGCGCGTCGCTGAGCGCCTTCGCGTACCCGATCAGCGCGACGGACGCCGCGAAGCGCTTCAGGTCCCACGTGAAGGGGCCGACGTAGGCCTCGTCGAAGTCGTTGACGTTGAAGACCAGCCGGCCGTTCGAATCCATGTACGTGCCGAAGTTCTCCGCGTGCAGGTCGCCGTGGATCCACACGCGCGAGGTGCGCTCGTCCAGGTACGGACCGCCGCGCCTGTCGGTGTCCAGGTCGTGGTAGAAGAGGCACGCCGTGCCCCGGTAGAACGCGAAGGCCGAGGCCGCCATCTTCCGGAACTTCACCCGGAACGCGGCCGGGTCGGCGGCCAGGAGCCGGCCGAAGGCGGTGTCGAAGACGGTGAGGATCTCCTCGCCGCGCTGCTCCTCGTCGAGCTGGGGGACCGACATCGCGGGGTGCCTCCTGGTGCATGTGTACGACAGCGTTTCTGCCGTCTCCAACGCACGACGGTACGCGCAGGTGCCCACCCGTCACCCGACCGCCACCCCTCATGGAGGCGCTTCGCGCCACCGGCCCTGTCACACCCGTCACTCCTCGCCGGGGCGCTTCGCGCCACCGGCTGTCAGTGGTGAGGCATAGACTTCGACGCTGACCCCAGAACCGTCCGCCAGACCGTCGCCGAGTGTTCCCCCGGAGGCTCAACCGTGTCGAAGCCGCCCTTCACGCACCTGCACGTCCACACCCAGTACTCGCTGCTGGACGGTGCCGCGCGGCTGAAGGACATGTTCAATGCCTGCAATGAAATGGGCATGACGCACATCGCCATGTCCGACCACGGCAACCTGCACGGCGCGTACGACTTCTTCCACTCCGCGAAAAAGGCCGGAATCACCCCGATCATCGGGATCGAGGCCTATGTCGCCCCCGAGTCCCGGCGCAACAAGCGCAAGATCCTCTGGGGCCAGCCGCACCAGAAGAGGGACGACGTCTCCGGCTCCGGCGGTTACACGCACAAGACGATGTGGGCGGTGAACAAGACCGGCCTGCACAACCTCTTCCGGCTCTCCTCCGACGCCTACGCCGAGGGCTGGCTGCAGAAGTGGCCCCGGATGGACAAGGAGACCATCGCCAAGTGGTCCGAGGGCATCGTCGCCTCCACCGGCTGCCCCTCCGGCGAGGTGCAGACCCGGCTGCGCCTCGGCCACTTCGACGAGGCCCTGAAGGCCGCCGCCGACTACCAGGACATCTTCGGCAAGGACAAGTACTTCCTGGAGCTGATGGACCACGGCATCGAGATCGAGCGCCGGGTCCGCGACGGCCTGCTGGAGATCGGCAAGAAGCTCGGCATCCCCCCGCTGGTCACCAACGACTCGCACTACACCTACGCGCACGAGGCCGGGGCCCACGACGCCCTGCTGTGCATCCAGACCGGCAAGAACCTCTCCGACCCCGACCGCTTCAAGTTCGACGGCACCGGCTACTACCTGAAGTCCACGGACGAGATGTACGCCATCGACTCCTCGGACGCCTGGCAGGAGGGCTGCGCCAACACGCTCCTCGTCGCCGAGATGGTGGACACCGCCGGCATGTTCGAGAAGCGCGACCTCATGCCCAAGTTCGACATCCCCGAGGGCTACACCGAGGTCACCTGGTTCAAGGAGGAGGTCCGCCGCGGCATGGAGCGCCGCTACCCGGGCGGCATCCCCGAGGACCGCCAGAAGCAGGCCGAGTACGAGATGGACACGATCATCTCGATGGGCTTCCCCGGTTACTTCCTCGTGGTCGCCGACTTCATCATGTGGGCCAAGAAGCAGGGCATCGCGGTCGGCCCCGGCCGAGGCTCCGCGGCCGGCTCGATCGTCGCCTACGCCCTCGGCATCACCGACCTCGACCCGATCCCGCACGGCCTGATCTTCGAGCGGTTCCTCAACCCCGAGCGCATCTCGATGCCCGATGTCGACATCGACTTCGACGAGCGCCGGCGCGTCGAGGTGATCCGGTACGTGACCGAGAAGTACGGCGCCGACAAGGTCGCCATGATCGGCACCTACGGCACCATCAAGGCCAAGAACGCGATCAAGGACTCCGCGCGCGTGCTGGGCTACCCGTACGCGATGGGCGACCGCATCACCAAGGCCATGCCCGCCGACGTCCTCGGCAAGGGCATCCCGCTGTCCGGCATCACCGACCCCAGCCACCCGCGCTACAGCGAGGCCGGCGAGGTCCGCTCGATGTACGAGAACGAGCCGGACGTGAAGAAGGTCATCGACACCGCGCGCGGTGTGGAGGGCCTGGTGCGGCAGATGGGCGTGCACGCCGCCGGCGTGATCATGTCCAGCGAGACCATCACCGAGCACGTCCCGGTGTGGGTGAGGCACACCGACGGCGTGACCATCACGCAGTGGGACTACCCGAGCTGTGAGTCGCTCGGCCTGCTGAAGATGGACTTCCTGGGCCTGCGCAACCTCACGATCATGGACGACGCGGTCAAGATGGTGAAGGCCAACAAGGGCCTCGACATCGACCTGCTCTCCCTGCCGCTGGACGACCCCACGACCTTCGAGCTGCTCCAGCGCGGCGACACCCTCGGCGTCTTCCAGTTCGACGGCGGCCCCATGCGGTCCCTGCTGCGGCTGATGAAGCCGGACAACTTCGAGGACATCTCCGCCGTCTCGGCCCTGTACCGGCCGGGCCCGATGGGCATGAACTCGCACACGAACTACGCGCTGCGCAAGAACGGGCAGCAGGAGATCACGCCGATCCACCCCGAGCTGGAGGAGCCGCTCAAGGAGGTCCTGGACGTCACCTACGGCCTGATCGTCTACCAGGAGCAGGTGCAGAAGGCCGCCCAGATCATCGCCGGCTACTCGCTCGGCGAGGCCGACATCCTCCGCCGTGTGATGGGCAAGAAGAAGCCGGAGGAGCTGGAGAAGAACTTCGTCATCTTCCAGGCCGGCGCCCGCAAGAACGGCTACAGCGACGAGGCCATCCAGGCGCTGTGGGACGTGCTGGTCCCGTTCGCCGGCTACGCCTTCAACAAGGCCCACTCGGCCGCGTACGGCCTGGTGTCGTACTGGACGGCGTACCTGAAGGCGAACCACCCCGCCGAGTACATGGCCGCCCTGCTCACCTCCGTCAAGGACGACAAGGACAAGTCGGCGGTCTATCTGAACGAGTGCCGCCGCATGGGCATCCGGGTGCTCCCCCCGAACGTCAACGAGTCGGAGGCGAACTTCGCGGCCCAGGGCGACGACGTGATCCTCTTCGGCCTGTCCGCCGTCCGCAACGTCGGCACCAACGTCGTCGAGTCGATCATCAAGTGCCGCAAGGCGAAGGGGAAGTACACCTCCTTCCCCGACTACCTCGACAAGGTCGAGGCGGTGGTCTGCAACAAGCGCACCACCGAATCGCTGATCAAGGCCGGCGCCTTCGACTCCATGGGCCACACCCGCAAGGGGCTCATGGCCCAGTACGAGCCGATGATCGACAACGTGGTCGCGGTCAAGCGCAAGGAGGCCGAGGGCCAGTTCGACCTCTTCGGCGGGATGGGCGAGGAGACCAGCAGCGAGCCCGGCTTCGGACTCGACGTGGAGTTCTCCACCGACGAGTGGGACAAGACCTATCTGCTCGCCCAGGAGCGGGAGATGCTCGGTCTGTACGTGTCCGACCACCCCCTCTTCGGCCTGGAGCACGTCCTCGCCGACAAGGCCGACGCGGGCATCTCCCAGCTCACCGGCGGCGAGCACGCCGACGGCGCGGTGGTCACCATCGGCGGCATCATCTCCGGCCTCCAGCGCAAGATGACCAAGCAGGGCAACGCCTGGGCCATCGCCACCGTGGAGGACCTCGCGGGCTCCATCGAGTGCATGTTCTTCCCGGCCACCTACCAGCTGGTGTCGACCCAACTCGTCGAGGACGCCGTGGTGTTCGTCAAGGGCCGGCTCGACAAGCGGGAGGACGTGCCGCGGCTGGTCGCGATGGAGCTCCAGGTCCCGGACCTGTCCAACGCGGGCACCAACGCGCCCGTGATCCTCACCATCCCGGCCACGCGGGTCACCCCGCCGATGGTCAGCCGCCTCGGCGAGATCCTCAGCCACCACAAGGGCGACAGCGAGGTGCGCATCAGGCTCCAGGGCCCGCGCAAGACCACCGTGCTGCGCCTGGACCGGCACCGGGTCAAGCCCGACCCGGCCCTGTTCGGCGATCTGAAGGTGCTGCTCGGCCCGTCCTGCCTGGCGGGCTGAGGCACCGGCGCCGCGAGAGCGGCGGGGGAGGGGCAGGAAAAGGGGCGCACCCGGCACGGGTGCGCCCCTCATATGTGCCCGGGCTTCAACTGCCCTTTAGTTGTGGCCGAAGCTCTTCTGCTTCTTGCGCGCGCCCTCCGCCGGGCCGCCCTGGATGTGGGACACCGGCGAATCGTGCTCCTCCGCCGGGGGCCGCTGCGCGTGCTCGCTCTGCTGCGCGCGGTTCTTCGGACCGGCCGGCTTGCGGTTCTTGTTCTTGGCCATGGTGATGCCTCCTGTGGGGGATCTAGGGGCCAGGGCCGGGACCAGATTCACATACGCTGACATCAGGCGCATGTCGGATAATTACCGTGTGTGACAGGGCAGCTGGGCGGACGAGAACCGGAAACGCCACGCCGAAGATCGAGTTCGGGCCGTTAAGCTCCGCGCGGTCGGGCAGACTCGAAGCAAGTCCGAAGCAAAGCCTCCCGGGAAGAGGGTGAGTCGCGTGGACCGCTGCATCGTCCTGGTGGACGCCGGGTACCTGTTGGGTGCCGCCGCCAGCCTCCTCGCGGGTGAGCCCTCGCGGTCCCGGATCACCGTCGACCACGCCGCGCTGATCCAGGCCCTGCGCGAACGCGCGGAGTCCGACACCGAGCGCCCGCTGCTGCGCATCTACTGGTTCGACGGCGCCCCCGACCGGGTTCCCCAGCCCGAGCACCGCAGGCTGCGCGTGATGCCCCGGGTCACCGTCCGGCTGGGCGCCCTGACCCGCAGCGACGGCCGCTGGGCCCAGAAGGGCGTGGACGCCGCCATGCACGCCGAACTGACCGAACTGGCCCGCAACCGCGCCTGTTCCGACGTCGTCCTGGTCACCGGCGACGGCGATCTGCTGCCCGGCATGATGGCGGCCAAGGAGCACGGCGTCGCCGTCCACCTGTGGGCCGTGCAGGCCGCCGACGGCGACTACAACCAGTCCGAGGACCTGGTCGCCGAGGCCGACGAGCGGCGGGTGCTGGACCGCGCCTGGATCACCCAGGCCGTCCGCGCCAAGGAGCTGACCGGCGTCTGCCCCCCGCCGCCCGCGCCCCGCCCCGAGATCGCCGCGATCCTCTCCGCCCCCCTGCCCGAGTCCGCGCTCACCACGGCCGAACGGCCCGCCGAACAGCCCGCGCACCCCCCGGCCACCACGGCGGCGCAGAACGGCGCGCCCGAGCGGGTCCCCGCCGCCAAGGGCGTTCCCACCCCCAAGGACCTGGCCGCGCTGCGCGCACCCGGCGCCCAGTCCGTGCAGCACCCGGCCACCGCGACCCTGCGCTGGTCCTCCGACAAGGGCTGGGTCGAGCGGCCGGGCGTGGCCGCCGAGCCCCCCGAGGCCGCCTCCCTGCCGACGCTGGCCCAGCTGACCACCGCCGAACAGCGCTGGGCCGACCGGGAGGAGGACATCACCACCGTCGGCGGCGACCCGTACGAGGTGGGGCAGGTCTTCGCCCGCCGCTGGATCTCCCGGCTCGGCGACCAGGGCCACTTGCAGCGGCTGTCGCAGATGTACCCGCGCATCCCGCACCGCATCGACGGCGAGCTGCTGCGCTACGCGGCCCGCTTCGGGCTCCTCGCGCACAAGGACGACCAGATCGACGAACACGACCGTTACGCCATCCGGGCGGGGTTCTGGCGCGAGTTCGACATCCCGGCGGCGGCCGAACAGCACACGCCCGCCGCCGACTGAATCCCCGTAGCCGCCCCCAAAGGCGAGTAAAGCGCCCGGACCCCGTAGTCTCGTCCCTTGTGATGACGCGCGCGGGACAGGCACTCGGGTACGACGAGGTCGTACGCGTGCGCGGGCTCAGCAAGACCTATCCGGCGATCCGGGGCCGGCGGGGCACGCCGGGCACCCCCGAGGTACGGGCCACGGACGGGGTGGAGCTGGACGTGCGGCGCGGCGAGGTGTTCGGGCTGCTCGGCCCGAACGGCGCCGGCAAGTCCACCCTGGTGCGGCAGCTCACCGGGCTGCTGCGGCCGGACACGGGCAGCGTCGAGATCCTCGGCCACGACATCGTCCGGCACCCCGAGCGGGCCGCCCGGATCCTCGCCTACCTCGGCCAGGAGTCCAGCGCCCTGGACGAGCTGACCGTCTCCCTCGCCGTCGAGACCACCGGACGCCTGCGCGGCCTGGACGTACGGCGGGCCCGGGCCGAACGGGACGCCGTGCTGGAGGAGCTGGGGCTGACCCCGATCGCCGGCCGGGCGCTGAAGAAGCTGTCCGGCGGGCAGCGGCGGCTCGCCTGCTTCGCCGCCGCGCTGGTGGGCCGGCGCCCGCTGCTCGTGCTGGACGAGCCGACCACCGGCATGGACCCGGTGGCCCGGCGCGCGGTGTGGGCGGCCGTGGACCGGCGGCGGGCCGAGGACGGCACGACCGTGCTGCTGGTCACCCACAACGTGATCGAGGCCGAGACGGTGCTGGACCGGGTCGCCGTGCTCGACCAGGGCCGGGTCATCGCCTGCGACACCCCCGCCGGGCTCAAGGCACGGGTGGCCGGCGAGGTGCGGGTGGAGCTGGTGTGGCGGGAGCGGGCGCCGCTGGAGGTGCCCGAGGTGGCCGTGCTGCGCGAGCGGGCGGCGCGGTCCGGCCGGCGCTGGACGCTGCGGCTCGCGCCCGAGGAGGCCCGCGCCGTCGTCGCCACGGTGACCGGCGGGGCCGCCTTCGCCGCCCTGGACGACTTCACGCTCGCCACGCCCAGCCTGGAGGACGTCTATCTGGCGCTGGGCGGCGAGGCCCGGCAGGGACTGGTGAGGGCGTGAACGAGCGGACCCCGCAGCACGTAAGGGTCTGTGCCGCCGCCGGAGCGAAGAGGAGCAGCTCGTCGTGAGTGTCGTACCCGCCGAGGTTCTGCCCGGCGGCTCCCGGGCCGTGCCGGAGACGGTGTCCGGCCCGGCCGAACTCGGGCCGCGTGCGCGGCTGTGGCCGTCGCTGGCGGCCGTCTACCGGGCGCAGCTGTCCCGGGCCCGGGTGGCGCGGATCCCGCTGCTGTTCGTGGCGACCTTCCAGTCCATCGGCATCGCCGTGATGATGCGCGGTGTGGTCGAGGGCGGTGACGAGGCCCAGTCCGTGGTGGCCGGCTCGTCGGTGCTGGTCGTCGCCTACGTGGCGCTGAACCTGCTCTCGCAGTACTTCGGGCAGCTGCGGGCCAGCGGCGGGCTCGACCACTACGCCACCCTGCCGGTGCCGCCGGCCGCGGTGGTGCTGGGCGCGGCGGCGGCCTACGCCTCCTTCACCGTGCCGGGCACCCTGGTCACCGCCGTCTTCGGCTGTGTGCTCTTCGGGCTGCCGCTGACCAATCTGTGGGTCCTGCTGGCGGTCATCCCGCTGGCCGGGGCCGCGCTCGCCGGGCTCGGCGCCGCGTGCGGGCTGCTCGCGCCCCGGCCGGAGCTGGCCACGCTGCTCGGCCAGCTGGGCATGTCGGCGGCGCTGCTGCTGGGCGTGCTGCCGGCCGGCCGGATGCCGGAGGTGATCCGGCTGGCCCGCGATCTGCTGCCCTCCACCTACGGCGTGGAGGCGTACGCCCGGACCTTCGGGCCGCACCCGGACTGGGCCCTCGTCCTCGCTGACCTGGGCGTGTGCGCGGGCGTCGGCGTCGTCTCGCTGGCCGTGGCGACCCGGGCCTACCGCAGGGCCGCCGTCCGGTGACGCGGCGCACGGCGCGACCTGGCACGATGGCAGGGTGACCGCACCGTTGACTCCACCACCGCACGACGACTCCGCGCACCAGGTCTGGCAGGGGCCGCCGCCCGCCGGGGCGCTCGCCGGGCAGGGGCCGGAACAGGACGGCCCCGGGCTGCGGACGGAGCTGCGGGAGGCCGCCGTGATCACGGTGGTGCTGGCGCTCGGCGGGGTGCTGCTGGGGCTGCTGTGGTGGTGGCTGGCGCCGCACGTACCGCTGGTCGGTGACGTGCTGGACAAGAGCTGGGTCGTCTACCTGAAGGACAGCGAGGGGGAGCAGGCCGTCGGGGTCGACGGAACGTTCACTCTGCTGGGGCTCGGCTTCGGACTCGTCAGCGCGCTCGTCGTCTTCCTGTTGCGCCGGCACGGCGGGGCGCCCCTGGTGGTCGCGCTCGGGCTCGGGGGCCTGCTCGGGTCCCTGCTGGCCTGGCGCCTCGGGATCTGGCTGGGTCCCGACGCGGACGTGCTGGCGCACGCCCAGGCCGTGGGCAAGGGCGTGACGTTCTCCGCGCCGCTGAAGCTGTCGGCCAGGGGCGCGCTGCTGGCCTGGCCGCTCGCCGCGCTCCTGGCCCACCTCGGCCTGACCGCCCTGTTCGGCCCCCGGGACCCCGAGACGCCGTAGCGACGTATACGGCGTCTCGTAGTGACGTGACCGGTCAGCCCGTTCCGGTCAGCTCTTGCCGATCGGGGCCAGTACCGCGTCAGTCAGTTCGGCCAGGTCCTTCGGGGACAGTTCGACCTCCAGGCCGCGGCGGCCCGCCGAGACGCAGATCGTGGGGTGGGCCCCGGCCGAGTCGTCGAGGACCGTGGGGAGCTTCTTGCGCTGGCCGAGCGGGGAGATGCCGCCGCGGACATAGCCCGTGGTGCGTTCGGCGAGCGCCGGGTCGGCCATCGTCGCCCGCTTGCCGCCCACCGCCGCCGCCAGGGCCTTCAGGTCCAGCGAGCCGGCCACCGGGACCACGCCGACCACCAGGGAGCCGTCCACCTCGGCCACCAGGGTCTTGAAGACCCGGTCGGGGGAGACGCCCATCGCCTCGGCCGCCTCCTCGCCGTAGGAGGGGTGGGACGGGTCGTGGTCGTAGGAGTGGACGGTGAAGTCCACGCCCGCCGCCGTCAGGGCCACCGTCGCGGGCGTGCCCCCGGACTGCGCCTTCTTCTGCTTCTTCGCCATCCTCGGTTTCCTCGTGGTCCCTCAGTTCAGGCTCGTCGGCGTCCGCGTCAGCTCGAACGCGGGCAGCGACGGCAGGCTGCGGATGATCGACGTCTCCGCGCGCAGCAGCCGCAGCTCGTCCCGCAGCCGCGAGGCGGTGTCCGGAGCCTGGAGCAGCCGCTGCTTGGTCGGCGTGTCGTGCACCATCGCCGCGGCCACCAGGTACGACACCACGCCCGGGTCGTCCGGCAGTTCCGTCCCGGACGACAGCGAGCGCTCCCGGGCGCCCGCCAGCCGCTTCTGGTAGCGGCGGAAGGAGCGCAGGACGTCCTCGGCCAGCGCGCCCGCGTCGTCCCCGGACTCCTCCGCCAGATCCTCCAGCTCCGCGGTCAGATACGGACCGGACGCGTCCACGGACAGCAGCCGTACCCGGGTCGTCCCGGTCGCCAGCACCTCGAACGTGCCGTCGGAGTGTTCCCGGACGGTCGCCGCGTCGGCCACGCAGCCCACCCCGTGGAAGGCGCGGAGCGGGTCCGGGCCGAAGCCGGCGGCCGGCCCCCGCTCGGGCCGCGCGGTGGGATCGGGCATGCCGGGGGCGCTCGGCGCGACCTCGTGGCCGTCCCGGATGGCGACGACGGCGAACCGGCGCGGTTCGTCCTCGGGGGTCTTCAGCAGATCGCGCAGCATGGCGCGATACCGCTCCTCGAAGACGTTCAGCGGCAGCACGAGACCCGGGAACAGCACCGAGTTCAGCGGAAAGAGCGGCAGACGGACGGTGGTCACGGCGCCCCAGCCTAGTGGCCTGCGGCGCGGGCGTGTCCGCCGTGTCCGTCACCGGGCTCCGGCGGCGCCGAGAGCAGCCCGGCCAGGGCGGCCCCGGGCAGCGCCGTCTGCAGCTGCTCGCGCAGCTTCAGGAAGTGGCCGAGCGGGTCCTCGGAGAACCGGTCCCAGGGGAACGACGTGGCGTACGGGCCGATCAGCCGCAGCTGGGCCCGGGCGTCCCGCCAGCGCTCCAGCCGCAGCAGCACGTACAGCAGTTTGTTGCGGACCTCGGCCGGTGCCGGGTCGGCCGCCGGCAGCCGCGCGGACAGGGCGATCGCCCGGTCCGCCGCCGCCTCCAGCCGGCCGCGGGGCACCGCCGCGCCGCAGCCGTCGGTCAGATAGCCGAAGGCCGCCCGGGCTGGCAGCGCCTGGACCAGCGAGTCGGCCGGGGCGTCCTGCGCGGCCCGGTCGGCGAAGTCGAAGCACTCGCGGTGGGAGCCGTGCCAGGAGGCGGCCAGATAGCGCAGGGCGGCCACATGGCAGCCGTAGTGGTGCGGGGCGCGCCGGACGGCGGCCTCCCACAACTCCTCGAAGTAGCGGTGCCCGGCCCGGCTGCCGCGCGCGTGGTCGAGCGCGATGCGCCAGGGCACCGGGTCGCGGTCGTCGGCGCGGGCGGCGGCGGTGATCAGCGGGCTCACCTCGCGCAGCAGCTCGGCCCGGCCCGGCGAGGGCCAGGCGCGGTCCACCGCCAGCTGGGCCCCGACCAGCAGCACCCCGGGGTCGTGGGGGCCGGCGGCGCGCCACTCCTCGTACCACTCCGGGCGGGAGCGGGCGAAGGCGGCCAGGCGCCGGATGTACCGGTCGCGGTGCTCCCAGTCGGCCGTGGCGCGGGTGTCGGCGAGCAGAGCGGCCGCGGTGGCGTACTCGCCCCGGCCGGCCGCGACGAGCGCGGGCGAGAGGCGGTCGTCGGGCGCGTCGAGCACGGCCTCGTCCCCGGCCGGTGGCCGGTGGGCCGGGTGCGCGGGTCGTCGTCGGGTCATCCGGCGGTGGGGGCGGATGAACGAGGGCAGCAGAGCCATGGTGCCGACCATTGAAAGTCCGCAGGTCGGGGCGGCGCCAGAGGGACAAGGCAAGTCGTGGAAGGTTGTACTGCGTAGGGTAAAGGTCCGGTAAAGGGTGAATGTGCCTCATGTGTGGGTGCGGAGGAAGTGCGGGTGCGGAGTGCTTGTGCGGTGTGGCGGTCGGTCAGCTCCGCCGCAGCAGCCGGGTCGCGCCCGCCGCCACCGTGGTCGCCAGGACCCAGCCGGCGAGGATCATCACCGTCGCCAGCCACTGCCAGCCGCCGCGCAGCTGCCACTGGCCCGTCTGGCCGAGGTCGATCACCGGCAGCAGCAGGTCCAGCGTGAACAGCGCCGGACTCCAGGCCGGATGGCCGCCGGGGCTGACCGGCGGATGGGCGGCGTGCGCGAACGCCAGCGTGCCCGCCGCCCACAGCACCGCCATCCACACCGCAGCCCGGCCCGGCCGGTAGCCGTAGGCCACGGTCCAGTCCTGCGCGAAGCCCCAGACCTTGGCGGCCGGCGGCAGCGTCTCGCGCCGCCGGCGCTGCTTGGCGAGCAGCACCTCGCGCGCGTCCTCGTCCTCCCCGGCGGAGCGCAGCACCGAGGCCAGCCGCTCGTACGGCTCCGGGGCGTACTCGGCGGTGGCCGCCGCGACCCAGGCCAGGCGCCGGGTCAGCGGGAACGGGCCCTGCGGCACCAGGTTCTCGTAGGTGAACCCGCCCATGTGCAGATTGCCCGCCTCCGGCCAGCTGCTCGCGCGGTCCACCAGGTTCACCACCCGCGCGCCCGACAGCACCACCTTGCCGCGCTGCGGTTTGTCCCCGAGGAAGCGCAGCTCCGGCGTCTGCACCCGGCGCAGCGACAGCTCCTGGTCGTCGGTGAGGGCGAACCGGGCCCGCTCCAGGTCGACGGCGTCCCCGAACCGGCCGTCGTCCAGCCGCACCCCGCCCCGGCACTCGAAGCGCTGGATGCGCGTCCCGTGCGCGGGCGTGGTGCCGCTGAGCGCCGGACTGCCCACGCCGGCCGGGGTCAGATACAGGGTGCGTTCGACCGTGAGCTGGGGGGCGTTCAGGGCCAGCCGGGCATGGGGGTTGCTGAGCTTCGCGCCGCGCAGGCTGAGCGAGACGCCGACCTGGGCGCCGCGCAGGCTCAGCTCGCCGTGCGACTCCAGCATCTCCGCCTGGAGGTCCTGGCCGACGGTCATGCCGTCCGCCGCGATCGACCGGCCGCTGCGGTCGCGGTACACGATCGCCTGGTTGAGCAGCAGGTCGGTGCCGATCTGCGCGTCCGTCAGCCGGACCCCGCTCCGGAACCGGCAGCGCGGCAGATGCAGATCGCCCTCCGTGTGCACCCGGGCCGCCTCCAGCCGCGGCACCGCGCAGTCCACCAGGCGCACGGTCGTGAACCGGGCCTCCGGCAGCCGGACCTCCTGGTCGAAACGGCACCTCGTCAGCTCCACGTACGGCGTGACCTGGCCGCCCGCGAGATCCAGCACGCCGTCGATCCGTACGCCGACGAGCTTCAGCGAGGACACCCGGCCGGCCAGCGCCGGCGGGCCGTCCAGCAGCAGCCAGCAGACGATACGGGCCCGCACGGTCCGCTCCGGGCCCCAGGGATGTCCGCCGTGCGGGTCGTCGGCCGCGGGATCCCCGCTGCTCAGGTCGTACACGCTGCCGTTGCGGAAGGCCTGCCACATGCCCGCCTCGGCCGCGGTCAGGTCGTCCGGCAGGTCTCCCGCGGCGATGCGGACGCCGACTCCATCGGTCACCGCTCTCCTCTCTTCGTGCGATACCTTTCGTACAGCCGTTCATGCCCGTTGAGTGACCTGTCGAACACCCCACGTGAACGTGATCGTCCGGTTTCCGGCCACCGTCTGTATCAGCCATTGACCCGCGAAAAACCGGCTGACGGGCGATGTCGTGCCCGTCCGCGGGACGTCAAGTACGGGTTTTCGCCCACCACGGACCGGCCATTGGCCCACGCTCTGTATCAGCCACTGATACGCGCGACCGGCTCCCGACGGCGGTCTGCGAGAATTGGCACTGTGATTTCCCGAATCGATCTGCGCGGCGACGCCCTTCCCGAGGGCCCCGCCCTGCGCGACCTGCTGCCCCGAGCCGACTTCGACGTTCAGGCCGCCCTGGAGAAGGTGCGCCCGATCTGCGAGGCCGTGCATCATCGCGGTGACGCGGCGCTGATCGACTTCGCCGAGAAATTCGACGGAGTACGGCTGGAAAACGTCCGTGTCCCGGCGCAGGCGCTCACCGACGCGCTCGCCGGTCTCGACCCGGCCGTACGCGCCGCCCTCGAGGAGTCCATCCGGCGTGCCCGGCTGGTCCACCGCGCCCAGCGCCGCACCGCCCACACCACCCAGGTGGTGCCGGGCGGCTCGGTCACCGAGAAGTGGGTGCCGGTCGAGCGGGTCGGGCTGTACGCGCCCGGCGGGCGGTCCGTGTACCCGTCCTCCGTGGTGATGAACGTGGTGCCCGCGCAGGAGGCCGGCGTCGAGTCCATCGCGCTCGCCTCCCCGGCCCAGGCCGAGTTCGGCGGCCTGCCGCACCCGACCATCCTGGCCGCCTGCGCCCTGCTCGGCGTGGACGAGGTGTACGCCGCGGGTGGCGCCACCGCCGTCGCGATGTTCGCGTACGGCACCGAGTCCTGCCCGCCCGCCAACATGGTCACCGGCCCCGGCAACATCTGGGTCGCCGCCGCCAAGCGCTACTTCACCGGCAGGATCGGCATCGACGCCGAGGCCGGCCCGACCGAGATCGCGATCCTCGCCGACGGCACCGCCGACCCGGTGCACGTGGCCGCCGACCTGATCAGCCAGGCCGAGCACGACCCGCTCGCGGCGGCCGTCCTGGTCACCGACTCCGCGGACCTCGCGGACGCGGTGGAGAAGGAGCTGGCACCGCAGGTCGCGGCCACCCGGCACGTGGACGACCGGATCGTGCCCGCGCTGAAGGGCAGGCAGTCCGCGATCGTCCTGGTGGACGGCGTCGAGGAGGGCCTGAAGGTGGTCGACGCCTACGGCGCCGAGCACCTGGAGATCCAGACCGCCGACGCCGCCGCGGTCGCCGGCCGGGTCCGCAACGCGGGCGCGATCTTCATCGGCCCCTGGGCCCCCGTCTCGCTCGGCGACTACGCGGCCGGGTCCAACCACGTCCTGCCCACCGGCGGCTGCGCCTGTCACTCCTCGGGCCTGTCCGTCCAGTCCTTCCTGCGCGGCATCCACATCGTGGACTACACCAGGGACGCGCTCGCCGAGGTCGCCCACCACGTGGTGACGCTGGCGGAGGCGGAGGACCTGCCCGCGCACGGCGCGGCGATCAAGGCGAGGTTCGGCTGGAAGGTACCCGAGAGCAAGTGACCGGCATCGACGATCTGCCCATCCGGGACGAGCTGCGCGGCAAGTCCCCCTACGGCGCGCCCCAGCTGGACGTGCCCGTACGGCTGAACACCAACGAGAACCCCTACCCGCTGCCCGAGCCGCTGGTCGAGCGGATCGCGGAGCGGGTGCGCGAGGCCGCCCGCGACCTGAACCGCTACCCGGACCGGGACGCGGTCCAGCTGCGCACCGGCTTGGCCGAGTACCTGACGAAGAGCGGCGGGTACCCCCTCGGCATCGAGAACGTCTGGGCCGCCAACGGCTCCAACGAGGTCATCCAGCAGCTGCTGCAGACCTTCGGCGGGCCGGGCCGCACGGCCATCGGCTTCGAGCCGTCGTACTCGATGCACGCGCTCATCGCGCGCGGGACCGGCACCGGCTGGATCTCCGGCCCCCGGAACGAGGACTTCACGATCGACCTCGCCGCCGCCGAGCGGGCCATCGCCGAGCACAAGCCGGACGTCGTCTTCGTCACCACCCCCAACAACCCCACCGGCAACGCGGTCCCGGCCGAGACCGTCCTCGCGCTGTACGAGGCGGCGCAGGCGGCCAAGCCGTCCATGGTGATCGTGGACGAGGCGTACATCGAGTTCAGCCACGGCGCCTCGCTGCTGCCGCTGCTGGAGGGCCGCCCGCACCTGGTGATCTCCCGCACGATGTCCAAGGCGTTCGGCGCCGCCGGCCTGCGCCTCGGCTACCTGGCCGCGCACCCGGCCGTCGTGGACGCCGTCCAGCTGGTCCGGCTGCCGTACCACCTGTCGGCCGTCACCCAGGCGACCGCGCTGGCCGCGCTGGAGCACACCGACACGCTGCTCGGGTACGTCGAGCAGCTCAAGGCCGAACGGGACCGGCTGGTCGCCGAGCTGCGCGCGATCGGCTACGAGGTCACCGAGTCGGACGCCAACTTCGTGCAGTTCGGCCGGTTCGCCGACGCCCACACGGCCTGGCGGAAGATCCTCGACCGGGGCGTGCTGGTCCGGGACAACGGCGTACCGGGGTGGCTGCGGGTCTCCGCCGGCACCCCGCAGGAGAACGACGCGTTCCTCGACGCGGTACGGGAAGTCAAGAAGGAGCTGGGTTCATGAGCCGCGTTGGACGCGTGGAGCGCACCACCAAGGAGACCTCGGTGCTCGTCGAGATAGACCTCGACGGCACCGGCCGCACCGACATCGCCACCGGCGTCGGCTTCTACGACCACATGCTCGACCAGCTCGGCCGGCACGGTCTGTTCGACCTGACCGTGAAGACCGACGGCGACCTGCACATCGACTCCCACCACACCATCGAGGACACCGCCCTCGCGCTGGGCGCCGCCTTCAAGCAGGCCCTCGGCGACAAGGTGGGCATCTACCGCTTCGGCAACTGCACGGTCCCGCTGGACGAGTCCCTCGCCCAGGTCACCGTCGACCTCTCCGGCCGCCCGTACCTCGTGCACACCGAGCCCGAGAACATGGCGCCGATGATCGGCGAGTACGACACCACGATGACCCGGCACATCCTGGAGTCCTTCGTCGCCCAGGCCCAGATCGCGCTGCACGTGCACGTGCCCTACGGCCGCAACGCCCACCACATCGTGGAGTGCCAGTTCAAGGCGCTGGCCCGGGCCCTCAGGTACGCCTCCGAGCGCGACCCGCGCGCGGCCGGCATCCTCCCGTCGACGAAGGGCGCGCTGTAACCCATGACCGGTCTGTCGACCCTGCTGATCGTCGTCGGCCTCTTCCTGGTCGGCGGGATCATCTCCTTCGTCAAGCAGAAGATGCCCACCAGCCTGATCGTGCTGCTCTCGATCGGCGCGGCCCTGTGCCTGGTGGCGGGCGTCATGCGGCTGGAGGTGTGGAATTGAGCACCCCGACGGGCAAGAAGAAGGTCGTCGTCTTCGACTACGGCTTCGGCAACGTCCGCTCCGCCGAACGCGCCCTCGCGCGCGTGGGCGCCGAGGTGGAGATCACCCGTGACTTCGACAAGGCGATGAACGCCGACGGGCTGCTCGTGCCCGGCGTCGGCGCGTTCGCCGCCTGCATGAAGGGCCTGCGCGACGCGCGCGGCGACTGGGTCGTGGACCGCCGGCTGTCCGGCGGGCGCCCGGTCATGGGCATCTGCGTCGGCATGCAGATCCTCTTCGCGCGCGGCATCGAGCACGGCGTCGAGGCCGAGGGCCTGGACGAGTGGCCCGGCACGGTCGAGCCGCTCCAGGCCGACGTGGTGCCCCACATGGGCTGGAACACCGTGGACGCCCCGGCCGGCTCGCGGCTGTTCGCGGGCCTGGACGCCGACGCCCGCTTCTACTTCGTGCACTCCTACGCCGTGCACGAGTGGTCCCTGGAAACCCACAACCCGGTGATCGAGGCCCCCAAGGTCACCTGGTCGACGCACGGCAAGCCGTTCGTGGCCGCCGTGGAGAACGGCGCCCTGTGGGCCACCCAGTTCCACCCCGAGAAGTCCGGCGACGCCGGCGCCCAGCTCCTCACCAACTGGATCGGAACCCTGTAGACCATGGCCAAGCTCGAACTGCTCCCCGCCGTCGACGTCCGCGACGGCCAGGCCGTCCGCCTCGTACACGGCGAGTCCGGCACCGAGACCTCCTACGGCTCCCCGCTGGAGGCCGCCCTCGCCTGGCAGCGCGCCGGCGCGGAGTGGCTGCACCTGGTCGATCTGGACGCCGCGTTCGGCACCGGCGACAACCGCGACCTGATCGCCGAGGTCGCCGGGGCCATGGACATCAAGGTGGAGCTGTCCGGCGGCATCCGCGACGACGACACCCTCGCCGCCGCCCTCGCCACCGGCTGCACCCGGGTGAACCTCGGCACCGCCGCCCTGGAGACCCCCGAATGGGTCGCCCGGGTGATCGCCGAGCACGGCGACAAGATCGCCGTCGGTCTGGACGTCCGCGGCACCACCCTGCGCGGCCGCGGCTGGACCCGCGACGGCGGCGACCTGTACGAGACGCTGGACCGCCTGAACAAGGAGGGCTGCGCCCGCTACGTCGTCACCGACATCGCCAAGGACGGCACCCTCCAGGGCCCCAACCTGGAGCTGCTGCGCAACGTGTGCGCGGCGACCGACCGCCCGGTGGTCGCCTCCGGCGGCGTCTCCTCCCTGGACGACCTGCGGGCCCTGGCCTCTCTGGTGCCGCTCGGTGTCGAAGGCGCCATCGTAGGGAAGGCGCTGTACGCGAAGGCGTTCACCCTGGAAGAGGCCTTGGAGGCTGTGTCGTCATGACGTCCGAAGCCGTACGGCGCGTGCAGAGCGGAAGTCCCTGGGAAGAGTCCTTCGGTTTCGCACGCGCCGTGGCGGCGGGCGACCGGGTGCTGGTGGGCGGCACGACGTCCTTCAAGGGCCCGGTGCTGTACGGCGAGGGCGACCCGTACGAACAGGCCAAGGTGGCCTTCACCAGCGCCGTCGAGGCGATCGCGGAGTTCGGCCTCGGTATCGAGTCCGTGATCCGCACCCGGATGTACCTGACCCATGCGCGGGACGTGGACGCCGTCGGCCGGGCCCACCAGGAGCTGTTCGACTCGGTGCGCCCGGTGTCGACCCTGCTGGTCGTCGAGGGCTTCGTCGACCCGCGCATCCTGGTCGAAGTGGAACTAGAAGCATTCAGAGGAGCCTGAGCAGTCATGACCCTGGCGGTCCGAGTCATCCCCTGCCTGGACGTGGACAACGGCCGGGTCGTCAAGGGCGTGAACTTCCAGAACCTGCGCGACGCGGGTGATCCCGTCGAGATGGCCAAGGTGTACGACGCCGAGGGCGCCGACGAACTGACGTTCCTGGACATCACCGCGTCCTCCGGCGACCGGGAGACGACCTACGACGTGGTGCGCCGCACCGCCGAGCAGGTGTTCATCCCGCTGACCGTCGGCGGGGGCGTGCGCACCGCCGAGGACGTGGACAAGCTGCTGCGGGCGGGCGCCGACAAGGTGGGCGTGAACACCGCCGCGATCGCCCGCCCCGACCTGATCCGCGAGATCGCCGAGCGGTTCGGCCGCCAGGTGCTGGTCCTGTCGGTGGACGCCCGCCGCACCCCCGGAGGCACGTTCGAGGTCACCACCCACGGCGGCCGGCGCGGCACCGGCATCGACGCGGTGGAGTGGGCGCACCGGGCGGCCGAGCTGGGCGCGGGCGAGATCCTCCTGAACTCCATGGACGCCGACGGCACCAAGGACGGCTACGACCTGGAGATGATCGCCGCCGTCCGCAAGCACGTCACGGTCCCCGTGATCGCCTCCGGCGGCGCCGGCAGGCTCGCCGACTTCCCGCCGGCCGTCGACGCGGGCGCCGACGCGGTCCTGGCCGCCTCGGTCTTCCACTTCGGCGACCTGCGCATCGGCCAGGTGAAGGAGACCCTGCGGGAAGCGGGGCACCCCGTCAGGTAGCGAGCGGCGACAGCGGGCCCCGGCCGGATGGCCGGGGCCTCTTCGCTGGCAGATGTGAAAGAAAAATTGCGCAAGAAAGATTGTGCAGTTTCTCTTTCGCGTCTAGGGTCCGGTGGCATGCCATGCGAAGAGAACCGCCGGGTCACGGACATCGGGACGCTCAAGGCGCTCGCCCACCCCCTGCGCATGAAGCTCTACCGCCTGTTGTTCGTCTCCGAGGCGGCCACGGCCTCGCAACTGGCCGAGCAAGTGGACGAGGCGGTCTCCCTGGTCAGCTACCACCTGCGCACACTGGCCCGGCACGGACTGGTGGAGGAGGCCGAGGCGCGAAGTTCCGACGGGCGGGAGCGGTGGTGGCGGCCTGTGTCCGAGGGGGTTTCCATCCGGGACGAGGACTTCCGGGACGCGCCCGAGAAGGCCGCCGCGCATCTCGCGGCCTCGCGGCTGTTCCTGGAGCAGCGCGTGGAGATGTACCGGACGTACCTCGACGCGCGCGCCCACTGGGGAGCCGAGTGGAACGCGGCGGCCCGTGACACCGAGGCCCTGCTGCGGCTCACCCCCGGGGAACTGACCGCCCTGCAGAAGGACCTGACCGACCTGCTCAGGCGCTACGACGAGCAGGGACGCGCCCGAGAGGCCGCCGGTGACACCGAGGGCCGCGAGCACGTCGCACTGCACGTGTACGGCTTCCCGTTCCACCTCTGACCCCCCGCCCCGCTCCCGCGCCCGAGAGGACACCCCTCCGTGACCGCCACGCTCATACCGCCCGCTACCGCGCGCGCCCACCGTGACCCCAACGTGCTGCGCTGGCTCGGCGCCTACACCGCCTCGATGCTCGGTGACAATGTCTACTACCTCGCTCTGTCCTGGGCCGCCGTACAGACCGGAACCCCTGCGCAGGCCGGGCTCGTGATGTCCGTGAGCGCCCTGCCCAGGGCCGTACTGCTGCTCGGCGGGGGCGTGCTCGCCGATCGGCTCGGCCCCAGGAGGGTCGTCATCGGCAGCGACGCCGTCCGCTGCGCCGCCGTCCTCGTCGTGGCCGCCCTGCTGTTCCTCACCCACCCCGGCTTGTGGCCCCTCGCCCTGCTCGCGTTCGTCTTCGGCACCGTCGACGCCGTGTTCATGCCGGCCGTGGGCGCCCTGCCCGCCCGGATCACCGGCAAGGACCAGCTCGCCCGCGTTCAGGGCATGCGCGGCCTCGCCATCCGGGCCGCGAGCGTCGTCGGCGCCCCGCTCGGCGGCCTCGGCGTGGCCCTCGGCGGCGCACCTGCCGCCTTCGCCCTCGCCGGAGCGCTCATCGCGCTGTCACTGCCGCTGCTGGTGTCGGTACGGGTACGGGATCTGCCCGCCGACCCCGCCGCCATCGGAGGTTCCACCGCCTGGAGCGACCTGAAGGCCGGACTGCGCCACGTCCGTCGGCACCGGGTCCTCGGCCCCCTCATGATCGCCATCGCGCTCGGCGACCTCGGCTTCGTCGGCCCGCTGAACGTCGGCCTGACCCTGCTCGCCGACCACCGGGGCTGGGGCGCGGCGGGCATGGGCTGGATACTGGCCGGATTCGGCACCGGCGCGGGCGCCGCCTCCCTGCTGCTGGCCGCCCGCGGCAGGCTGCCCCGCGCCGGACTGCTCACCGGGTGCGCGTGCACGGCCGGCGCCGTGGCCGTCGGCGCCCTGGGCTTCGTCCCGGGCCTTGCCGCCGCCGTCGGCACCGCCCTGCTCGTCGGCCTGCTCACCGGGCTCAGCGGCGCGCTGTGCGGCGCCCTGCTCCAGACCCAGGCCGACCCCGCCTACCTGGGCCGCGTCACCGCCGTCTCCAGCCTCGTCAGCCTCGGCCTCACCCCGCTGAGCATGCCGTTCGCCGCCGCCGCGGCCGGTGCCTTCGGGCTCGGCCCGGTCTACGCCGTCAGCGCCGCCGTCTGCGGACTCGGCGGCCTGGTCTTCCTCGCCGTACCGGCCCTGCGCCGCGCGGAACTCCCCGGCTGACGGTCCGCCGGATGCCCGGCACCCCGGCTGACGAACCCCGTCAGATGCCCAGCTGCTTCGACTCGTGCAGCTTGTCGATCGCGTCCGCGTCCCCGGTCAGCTCGACCCTGGCCACGTCCTGCCGTCCGTACGCGAACATCAGCAGCTCCGACGGTTCACCGGTCGCCGTGACCACCGGCGTGCCCCGGTGCGCCACCACCGTCTGGCCGTCCGGGCGGCGCAGCACCAGACCCGTCGGCGCGCCCTTCCCCAGCAGCCGCGCGGCACGCTCCAGCCGGGACCACAGCGCGTCCTGGAACACCGGGTCCAGCTCGCGCGGGGTCCACTCCGGCTGGGCGCGGCGGACGTCCTCCGTGTGGACGTAGAACTCGATGATGTTGGCCGCCTCGTCGACCTGCTTGAGCTGGAACGGCGACAGGCGCGGCGGGCCGGTGCGGATCAGCCGGATCAGTTCCTCGTACGGCTTCGCGGTGTACTCGGCCATCACCTTCTCCAGGCGCGGCGCGAGCTGCTTGAGCAGGGTGCCGCCCGCCGCGTCCGGGCGGCGTTCGCGCACGACGACATGCGCGGCCAGGTCCCGGGTCCGCCAGCCCGCGCAGAGGGTCTCGGCGTCCGGACCGACGGTTTCCAACAGGTCGGCGAGCAGCAGCCGTTCACGCTTGGCGAAGGTCGACATGCAGCCAGCCTACGACCAGGTGATCGTTCCGCCCACCCGTGGCCTCCCGGCGGGGGCCCACGGCCGCCGTGACCGTTCTCCGGACGCGCGGGGCCCGCCGTCGGTGCCGCGCGGCACAATGGCACCCATGACCAGTACGACCGGCACCCCCCGGCCCAGCAGCCTCGACCCCGAGATCGCCGCGCGGCTCAAGCGCAGCGCCGACGGGCTCGTCCCCGCCATCGCCCAGCAGTACGACACCGGCGAGGTCCTCATGCTCGGCTGGATGGACGACGAGGCACTGCACCGCACGCTGACCACCGGTCGCTGCACCTACTGGTCGCGCAGCCGCCGGGAGTACTGGGTCAAGGGCGACACCTCCGGCCACGTCCAGCGGGTGAAGTCGGTCGCGCTGGACTGCGACGGCGACACCCTGCTGGTCCGGGTCGACCAGGTGGGAGCCGCCTGCCACACCGGCGCGCGCACCTGCTTCGACGAGGACGTGCTCCTGACGGACGCGGACGCCGCCGCCCCGGCGTCCGCTCAGTAAGGTCGGCCGCCATGGATCTAGAGACCTTCCGCAAGCTGGCCGGCGACCGGCGCGTCATCCCGGTCACCCGCAAGCTCCTGGCCGACGGTGACACACCGGTCGCGCTCTACCGCAAGCTCGCCGCCGAACGCCCCGGCACCTTCCTGCTGGAGTCGGCGGAGAACGGCCGCTCCTGGTCCCGGTACTCCTTCGTCGGGGTCCGCAGCGCCGCCACGCTCACCGCCCGGGACGGGCAGGCCCACTGGATCGGCACCCCGCCCGTCGGCGTCCCCACGGACGGCGACCCCCTCGCGGTCCTGCGCGCCAGCCTGCAGACCCTGCACACCCCGCACCAGGAGGGCCTGCCGCCCTTCACCGGCGGCATGGTCGGCTATCTGGGCTACGACATCGTCCGCCGCCTGGAGAAGATCGGCCCCGGCGAGCACGACGAGCTGAAGCTGCCCGAGCTGACCATGCTGCTGACCAGCGACCTCGCGGTGATGGACCACTGGGAGGGCTCGGTCCTGCTGATCGCCAACGCGATCAACCACAACGACCTGGACACCGGCGTCGACGAGGCGTACGCGGACGCCGTGGCCCGCCTGGACGCCATGGAGGCCGACCTCTCCCGCCCGGTCTCCCAGCCCCCGGCCCACCTGCCGCCGTCCGAACTGCCCGAGTACACCGCCCGCTGGGGCGGCGCCGACTACCAGCGGGCCGTGGACGACATCAAGGAGCGCATCCGCGCGGGCGAGGCCTTCCAGGTCGTGCCCTCCCAGCGCTTCGAGACCCCCTGCACGGCCAGCGCCCTGGACGTCTACCGGGTGCTGCGGGCCACCAACCCCTCGCCGTACATGTACCTGTTCCGCTTCGACGGCTTCGACATCGTCGGCTCCTCCCCGGAGGCGCTGGTGAAGGTCGAGGACGGGCGCGCGATGGTCCACCCCATCGCCGGCACCCGGCACCGCGGGGCCACCCCGCAGGAGGACCAGGCGCTCGCCGAGGAACTGCTCGCCGACCCCAAGGAGCGCGCCGAGCACCTGATGCTGGTCGACCTCGGCCGCAACGACCTCGGCCGGGTCTGCGAGCCCGGCTCGGTCGAGGTGGTCGACTTCATGTCCATCGAGCGCTACTCGCACGTGATGCACATCGTCTCCACCGTCACCGGCAAGGTGGCCCCCGGCCGCACCGCCTTCGACGTGCTCACCGCGTGCTTCCCGGCCGGCACCCTCTCCGGTGCCCCCAAGCCCCGCGCGATGCAGATCATCGACGAGCTCGAGCCGTCCCGGCGCGGCCTGTACGGCGGCTGCGTCGGCTATCTGGACTTCGCCGGCGACTCCGACACCGCGATCGCCATCCGCACCGCCCTGCTCCGCGACGGCACCGCGTACGTCCAGGCCGGCGCGGGCGTCGTCGCCGACTCCGACCCGGTCGCCGAGGACCAGGAGTGCCGCAACAAGGCGGCGGCGGTGCTGCGGGCCGTGCACACGGCCAACCGCCTCGGGCAATAGGGCGCTTCTCATAGCAACCCCGGGTGCCGGTCCGCGGGGGGTTCAGGCGATAGTGGAGTACGTGACTGCCGTACCTCACCTTCGTTCCGAAGCCTCCGCACCCGCCCGGTCCGGCCGGCGGAGCCTCGCCGTGGCCCTGCTGTTCGGCGCGCTCGGCGCGGCCGTGGCGCTGCTCGCGACCCGGCAGCGCTGGGCGGAGGGCACCGCGGCGGTGGCCGGCGGCGCGTTCCCGCTGACGGCCAAGGGCAGCGACGTCACGGGCGTCCCCGCGGCGCTCGCCATAGTGGGCCTCGCCGCGCTCGTCGCGGTCTTCGCCGTCCGCCGGGCCGGCCGCCTCCTCGTCGCCGGACTGCTCGCGCTGTCCGGCGCCGGCATCGCCGTCGCGGCCCTGGCGGCCGTCTCCGACGGCTCCGCGCTGGACGAGCGGGCCGCCAAGGTGAGCGGCGACAGCTCCGCCACCGTCCACGCGCTCACCCACACCGGCTGGCCGTACGTCGCGGCCGTCGGCGGGGTGCTGATCCTGCTCGCCGGACTGCTCGCCCTGCGCTACGGCCGCCTGTGGCCCGCGATGTCCGGCCGCTACGAGCGCGGCACCGCCCGCCCCCGGCGCACCGCCCGCCCGGCCGACCCGGAGCGGCCCGAGGAGATCTGGAAGGCCCTGGACCGCGGCGAGGACCCGACGGGCGCCTGAACCGGCACGGCCGCGAGCGGTGTGGCGAACCAGACGCCACCCCCGCGTCCGGCGCGCGCACGCCTACGGGACAATGGACGCGGCGAGCGTACGACGCCTCATACGACACGTAGATCAGCAACAACGAGGAGCAAGTCATGGCGGGCAGCAGCCACGGCCACGGTCACACCCCGGCCGCCTGGACCGGTGTCATCATCGCCTTCATCGGTTTCTGCGTCGCGGGCGCCTTCATGGTGATGGCCCAGCCCGTCGGCTTCTGGGCCGGCATGGCGCTCACGCTCCTCGGCGGCGTGGTCGGCGGCATCATGCGGGCCATGGGCCTCGGCCAGCCGAAGCAGACCGCCGCCGTGGCGCGCACGTCCGCGAGCCCGGAGCCGGCCGCCGCGGGCCGCTGAGCCCACGCTTCCCCCGAGAGGCGGCCCGGCATCCGGCAGGGGTGCGGGCCGTTTCTCGTGCTCTCACGGCCCTCGGCTTCTCGCGGCCGCTCAGGGCCCGGTCGCCGGTGGCGCCCGGCGGGCGGAGCCGTACCGGGCGGGGCAGAATGCCCGCGTGAACGCCGACAGCCGTACGGCCCCGCCAGAGGTTCCCGGCGGCGCCCCCCAGCCCGCACCCCACGGCACCCCACGGCCCGTACCGCACGGCGCCCCGCACCCGGCGGCGCCCGCCGTGGGCGTGCCCGTCCGGCGCCGGCTCGCCGCCCCCCTCGGGCTGCTGGCGGCCGTGGCCGGGGCCTTCGCCTACGTCGGCGCGGTCGACCCCAACGAGAGCGGCCACTACCCCGCCTGCCCCCTGTACCTGCTCACCGGCCTGTACTGCCCGGGCTGCGGCGGACTGCGCAGCGCGCACGCGTTCGTCCACGGCGACCTGCTCACCGCGCTGCACGCCAACGCGCCGGCCGTGGCCGCCTACCTGGGCTTCGCCGTCCTGTGGACCGTCTGGACGGTCCGCGCGGCACGCGGCAAGCCCCTGCGGCTCGGCCTCGGCCCCCCGCACATGTGGGCCGTCGCCGCCCTGCTGCTGGCGTTCACCGTCCTGCGGAACCTGCCGGCCGGCGGCTGGCTCCGCCCCTGACCGCACCGGCGAACGGATGTCCACGGAGTGGGACCGCCGTCAACCGGATGCGAAGCCACCGCACCTCTGCGGATACCATCGCAATTGACCACGGGCTTTTCGGAGCCTGAAGGAACCCACCGTCTGGAAGGGGGCCGCTCGCGTGAGTGTGCTCGACGAGATCATCGACGGAGTCCGTGCCGACCTCGCCGAGCGGCAGGCCCGTGTCAGCCTCGACGAGCTCAAGGAGCGCGCGGCCAAGGCCCCCGCCGCCAAGGACGGGGTGGCCGCGCTCAAGGGCGACGGCGTCAAGGTGATCTGCGAGGTCAAGCGGTCCAGCCCCTCCAAGGGCGCGCTGGCCGCCATCGCCGACCCGGCCGGCCTCGCCGCGGACTACGAGGCGGGCGGCGCGGCCGTCATCTCCGTCCTCACCGAAGAGCGCCGCTTCGGCGGCTCGCTCGCCGACCTGGAGGCCGTCCGCGCCCGCGTGGACATCCCGGTGCTGCGCAAGGACTTCATCGTCACGTCGTACCAGCTGTGGGAGGCCCGCGCGTACGGCGCCGACCTCGCGCTGCTGATCGTGGCCGCGCTGGACCAGCCGGCCCTGGAGTCGCTGATCGAGCGCGCGGTGTCCATCGGCCTGACCCCGCTGGTCGAGGTGCACGACGAGGACGAGGTCGAGCGGGCGGTGGACGCGGGCGCCAAGGTCATCGGCGTCAACGCGCGCAACCTCAAGACGCTCGAGGTCGACCGGGGCACCTTCGAGCGGGTCGCCCCGGAGATCCCCGACCACCTCGTGAAGGTCGCCGAGTCCGGTGTGCGCGGCCCGCACGACCTGATCGCCTACGCCAACGCCGGCGCCGACGCGGTCCTGGTCGGCGAGTCCCTGGTCACCGGCCGCGACCCGAAGGCGGCCGTCGCCGACCTGGTCGCCGCGGGCGAGCACCCCGCACTCCGGCACGGCCGGGGCTGACTCCCGCTAGGCTGGACCCGATGACTCCCACCATGACGACCGTGGACCGGCACGCGCGCCTGGCGCGCGGCTGCCGTCCGCGTGGCTGTCGCGCGCCCGCGCGGCGCGTGCACGGCCGTCGCGTCCGGTACGTCATCGGTGACGAACCCGGGCAGGTCAACGGGCGTCGATGGCAGCGCGCCCCCTAGGGGCGCGGGACTCCATCTGATATGCGGCTACCGCCGCGCGGGCGCGACAAGCCACATCCGGCCCGCAGCCGACAGACGACCCGAGCCCCACGGCGATCGGTTTTTCCCAAGAGACTCACCGTGAGGTTTCCGCATGCCCAGCGAATTCTTCATCCCCGACCCGGAGGGTCAGGTCCCCACCGCCGAGGGCTACTTCGGCGCGTTCGGCGGCAAGTTCATCCCGGAGGCCCTCGTCGCCGCCGTGGACGAGGTCGCCGTCGAGTACGACAAGGCCAAGAACGACCCCGAGTTCGCCCGCGAACTCGACGACCTGCTGGTGAACTACACCGGCCGCCCGTCGGCGCTCACCGAGGTCCCCCGCTTCGCCGAACACGCCGGCGGCGCCCGTGTCTTCCTCAAGCGCGAGGACCTCAACCACACCGGCTCCCACAAGATCAACAACGTGCTCGGCCAGGCCCTGCTCACCAAGCGCATGGGCAAGACCCGGGTCATCGCCGAGACCGGAGCCGGCCAGCACGGCGTCGCCACGGCCACCGCCTGCGCGCTGTTCGGCCTGGACTGCACCATCTACATGGGCGAGGTCGACACCCGGCGCCAGGCCCTGAACGTGGCCCGCATGCGCATGCTCGGCGCCGAGGTCGTCGCCGTGAAGTCCGGCAGCCGCACCCTGAAGGACGCCATCAACGAGGCGTTCCGGGACTGGGTCGCCAACGTCGACCACACCCACTACCTGTTCGGCACGGTCGCCGGCCCCCACCCCTTCCCGGCCATGGTCCGCGACTTCCACCGGGTCATCGGCGTCGAGGCCCGCCGCCAGCTCCTGGAGCGCGCCGGCCGTCTGCCGGACGCGGCCGTCGCCTGCGTCGGCGGCGGCTCCAACGCCATCGGCCTCTTCCACGCCTTCATCCCCGACGAGGGCGTCCGCCTGATCGGCTGCGAGCCGGCCGGCCACGGCGTCGAGACCGGCGAGCACGCGGCCACCCTCACCGCCGGCGAGCCCGGCATCCTGCACGGCTCCCGCTCCTACGTCCTCCAGGACGACGAGGGCCAGATCACCGAGCCGTACTCCATCTCGGCCGGTCTGGACTACCCGGGCATCGGCCCCGAGCACTCCTACCTGAAGGACTCCGGCCGCGGCGAGTACCGCGCGGTCACCGACGACGCGGCCATGCGGGCACTGCGCCTGCTGTCGCGCACCGAGGGCATCATCCCGGCCATCGAGAGCGCCCACGCCCTGGCCGGCGCCCTGGAGGTCGGCCGCGAGCTGGGCCCGGACGGCCTGATCGTCGTCAACCTCTCCGGCCGCGGCGACAAGGACATGGACACCGCCGCGCGCTACTTCGGCCTGTACGACACCGACGCCGAGGTGGCGGCCGACGCCGCCGACACCGCCGAGATCGAGGGGGACGCCAAGTGAGCGGGAACATCCAGCTGCTGTCGGACACCCTCGCGGGCGCCAAGGCCGAGGGCCGGTCCGCGCTCATCGCCTACCTCCCGGCCGGGTTCCCGACCGTGGACGGCGGCATCGAGGCCATCAAGGCCGTCCTGGAGAGCGGCGCGGACGTCGTCGAGGTCGGTCTGCCGCACAGCGACCCGGTCCTGGACGGTCCGGTCATCCAGACCGCCGACGACATCGCCCTGCGCGGCGGGGTGCGGATCGCCGACGTCATGCGCACGGTCCGCGAGGCCCACCGGGCCACCGGGAAGCCGATCCTGGTCATGACGTACTGGAACCCCATCGACCGCTACGGCGTCGAGCGCTTCACCGCCGAGCTGGCCGAGGCGGGCGGCGCCGGCTGCATCCTGCCCGACCTGCCGGTGCAGGAGTCGGCGCTGTGGCGCGAGCACGCCGAGAAGCACGGCCTCGCGACGATCTTCGTGGTGGCGCCGAGCAGCAAGGACGAGCGGCTCGCCGAGATCACCGCGGCGGGCAGCGGCTTCGTCTACGCCGCCTCGCTCATGGGCGTCACCGGCACCCGCGAGTCCGTCGGCGCGCAGGCCCAGGACCTGGTCCGGCGCACCCGTGCCACCGGCACCGGCCTGCCCGTCTGCGTCGGCCTCGGCGTCTCCAACCGGGCCCAGGCCGCGGAGGTCGCCGGCTTCGCGGACGGCGTGATCGTCGGCTCGGCGTTCGTGAAGCGGATGCTGGACGCGCCGGACGAGGCCGCCGGCCTCGCGGCGGTCCGCGAGCTGGCCGGGGACCTCGCGAAGGGCGTGCGCGGACAGGCGTGAGCGCGGAGCCGGTACGGGCCGATGTCCCGTACCGGATGATTCGGTCACTCGAACGGGTGGACCTCGGACCGGGGAGGCGCGCTGCGCCTCCCCGGTTCGTTCTGGGGGTGTGAGCGAGAAGAACCGTGACGGAAAGCGCACCGCCCGGGAGCGGCTGGCGGTCGAGCGCGAGAAGCAGAAGGCCGCGGACAGGCGACGGCGGCGGCTGATCGTGGGCGCGAGCGTCGTCTGCGTCCTGGGCCTGGCGGCGGTGATCGGCGTCGTCGCCGCGAACGCCGGCAAGGACAAGAGCACCAAGGCGGGCCCGGCCGTGGCCCCCTCGGGCGCGCAGGGCAAGGACAGCCTCGCGATCCCGGTCGGCAAGGACGGCGCCAAGTCGACGCTCACCGTCTGGGAGGACTTCCGCTGCCCGGCCTGCCAGGCCTTCGAGACGGCGTACCGGCCGACGCTCCACGAACTGACCGACGCCGGCAAGCTCCGGGTCGAGTACCACCTGGTCCGGCTGATCGACGGCAACCTCGGCGGCACCGGTTCGCTGCGCGCCGCCAACGCCGCGGCCTGCGCCCAGGACGCCGGAAAGTTCCGTGACTACCACGACGTGCTGTTCGCGAACCAGCCCAAGGAGACCGACGACGCCTTCGCGGGCAACGACAAGCTGATCGAGCTGGCCGGCAAGGTGAAGGGCCTGGACACCCCCGCCTTCCGCAAGTGTGTCCAGAACGGCACCCACGACGGCTGGGTGGACAAGTCCCACCAGGCATTCAAGTCCGGCAACTTCGGCGGCACCCCGACCGTGCTGCTCGACGGCAAGAACATCTACGAGGACCGGACGATGACCCCGGCCAAGCTCAAGCAGCTGGTGGAGGCGGCCGACCGCGGGTGAGCGTTCCCGACGCCCCGTTATGGACCCGTAGCCGGGCTGCTTGCCCTCCCCATGGCCCGGCACGGTAGCGTCGGACCTGCCATGAACCTTGCCTACATCCCCAGCCCGTCGCACGGGGTGCTGTACCTCGGCCCCATCCCGCTGCGCGGCTACGCCATCTGCATCATCATCGGCGTCTTCGTTGCCGTCTGGTTCGGCAACAAGCGCTGGATCGCCCGCGGCGGGCAGTCCGGCACGGTCGCCGACATCGCCGTCTGGGCCGTGCCGTTCGGCCTGGTCGGCGGCCGGCTCTACCACGTGATCACGGACTACGAGCTGTACTTCAGCGAGGGCCGTGACTGGGTGGACGCCTTCAAGGTGTGGGAGGGCGGCCTGGGCATCTGGGGCGCGATCGCGCTCGGCGCGCTCGGCGCCTGGATCGGCGCGCGGCGCCGGGGCATCCCGATGCCCGCGTACGCCGACGCCGTCGCGCCCGGCATCGCGTTCGCGCAGGCCATCGGCCGCTGGGGCAACTGGTTCAACCAGGAGCTGTACGGCCACGAGACCCACGTCCCCTGGGCGCTGCACATCACCTCCGCCGAGGGCGGCCGGGTGCCGGGGTACTACCACCCGACGTTCCTCTACGAATCCCTGTGGTGCGTCGGTGTGGGCCTGCTGGTGATCTGGGCGGACCGCCGCTTCAAGCTGGGGCATGGCCGGGCGTTCGCCCTGTACGTCGCCGCGTACTGCGCGGGCCGCGGCTGGATCGAATACCTGCGCGTGGACGACGCCCACCACATCCTGGGCCTGCGCCTCAACGTCTGGACCGCGCTGGTCGTCTTCCTGCTGGCGGTGACGTACATCGTGGTGTCGGGGAAGAAGCGGCCGGGGCGGGAGGCCGTGGTCGAACCCGCGTTCGCCTCCGGCGGTCCGGCCGGGGGTACGGAGGCCGTCGTCGGCGGTGCGGAGAAGAACCCCGGGGGCACCGAGGCCGTCGCCGACGCCGAGGAGAAGCGGGCCGGGGAGCCGGGCGAGGAATCACCGGAGGACGAGGCGAAGCCGGCGAAGAAGGTCTGACCGCCGGTTCCCCGACGACGGTCCGACCGTCGGTTCTACGACGCCGAGGGCGCCCGGAGTGTTCCGGGCGCCCTCGGCGTGTGCGGGCGGTGGTGTGCGGTGGGTGCGGCACCGCCGGACACCGCCGTCGTGGTGGATCGCCGTCGCGGCGGAAGAACAGCCGCGTCCGCGCACGGAGGCGGGTGCTCATGTGCCGTACTGGGCCTCGATCTCCGGGCGGTACGGCATCGACACCGACGCTCCTTCCCGCTGGACGGAGATCGCCGCCGCGGCGGCCGCCCAGGTCAGGGCCTCGCGTACCGGTTTCTCCTCGGCGAGGGCCACGGCGAGCGCGCCGACGAAGGTGTCGCCCGCGCCGGTGGAGTCGACGGCGGTCACCCGGGGCGCGGGGACCACGAGCGGCTCGGCGCCCCGGGTCAGATACAGGCAGCCGGTCGCGCCCAGGGTGACGACCACCTCCGGCACCAGCTCCAGCAGGGCCGCCGCCGCCTCGCGCGGGTCGGTGCGGCCGGTGAGGGTGACCGCCTCGTACTCGTTCGGCACCAACAGGTCGACGGCCTGGAGCAACTCGGGCGGCAGCGGCTGGACCGGCGACGGGGTGAGCACCGTACGGACCCCGTGCCGGTGGGCCGCCCGGGCGCCCGCGACGACCGCCGGGAGCGGGATCTCCAGTTGCAGCAGCAGGGCGTCGGCGGTGGCGATCACCCCCTCGTCGCCGGGGGAGAGGTGGTCCACGGTGCCGTTGGCGCCGGGGACGACGACGATCGCGTTGCCGCCCTCGGCGTCCACCACGATGTGCGCGGTGCCGGACGGACCCTGCACCGTGCGCAGGAAGTCGGTGTCCACGCCGGAGTGTTCGAGGGTGTCACGCAGCCGCGCGCCGTAGGCGTCGGTGCCGACCGCGCCGATCATCGAGACGGTCACGCCGGCCCGGGCCGCGGCGATCGCCTGGTTGGCGCCCTTGCCGCCGGGCACCGTACGGAACTCCCGTCCCGTCACGGTCTCCCCGCGCTCGGGCGCCTTGTCGACATAGGTGACCAGGTCCATGTTGGTGCTGCCGAGCACCGCGATATGGGTCATGGGCGGGTCGCCTCCAGGTGCGTGAGGTGGGCGAGGGCGTCGAAGCCGCAGCCGTCGAACTCGGCGAGGGCACTGGCGAGCCGGTTCTTCAGCGGCGCCCGCCAGCGTTCGGGCAGCGCGCCGGGGGTCCCGGCGAGGAGCCCGGCGACGCTGCCGGCGGTCGCGCCGGTGGAGCCGGTGGCCCAGCCGCCGGACACGGCACGGCAGATGGAGCCGGCGAAGTCGCCGTCGGCGTGGGTGAGGGCGGCGGCGATCAGCGCGGTGTTGGGGACGGCGTGGGCCCGGTGGTGGGTGGCGGCGTAGCGGGCGTGCAGTTCGTCCACGACGTCCTCGAAGTCCTCGGTGGTCCGGGCCAGTCGGACGGCGTGGTCGACGGCCGCCGCCAGCCGGGAGCGGGGCGGGACCACCGCACGGCCGGCCCGCAGGCAGGCGTGGACGTCGTGGGTGCCCGGGGCGGCGGTGGCGATGACGGCGGCGGTGAACATCGCCGCGTAGACGCCGTTGGCGGTGTGCGTGAGGACGGCGTCGCGGTAAGCCTGCCCGGCGGCGGCTGCCGGGTCGCCGGGGTTGGTCCAGCCGTGCACGTCGGCGCGGACCAACGCGCCCGTCCACTCGCGGAACGGGTTGCGGTGGCGGGCGGTGTGCGGGGGCTCGATGCCGCAGAGCAGATTGCGGTAGGCGACGCGCTCGGCGGTGGCGGTGCGGCCGGGCGGCAGCTCGTCGAGCCAGAGCCGGGCGACGTCGTCGGTGCCGAAGTGCCGTCCGTGGCGCCGGAGCAGCAGCAGATTGAGGAGCGCGTGGTCGTAGTCGTCGTCCGCGGGCATGCCGTCGATGTTCTCGGCCAGGCAGGTGGCGGCGCAGCGGCGGTCCCAGGGGTGGGCGGCGAGGAGGTCCCCGGGCACCCCCCTGGCGGTGAAGTAGCCGGTGAGGGGCCGGTTTCCGGACGCCGCGGCGAGGGCGCGGATGCCGTCGAGGGGGAGGTTTCCGACGGGTTTGCCGAGGAGGCGGCCGATGGCCCGGCCGAGCCAGGCGGCTTCGAGGGCGCGGGGGTCCGGTGCGGTGGCGGCCCGCCCGGCGGGCCAGTCGGGGCACAGGGACGTGATGCGGGCCAGGTCGGTCGGCTCGTCCTCGGCGAAGCGGCCGGGCAGGTCGGCGAGTTCGTCCAGCAGGTCCTCCGCCAGCAGGCGCAGGTAGCGGGAGACGCCGTGCGCGGAGGCGCCGGCCCGCTCCGGCGCGTCGGGGCCGCCGGCCGTCCGCCAGCGCGCCTCGACCGCCTTCGGCTCGCGCCCGTCCAGACGGGCCTGGCGCAGCTCGTGCCCCAGCAGGTCCTCCGGCTGGACCCAGGTCAGACGGAGCACGGGCGGCCTCCCGGCGCGGTGGACGCCCGCTCCCGGGCGGGGCCGTGGCCGGCGATCCGGCCGGAGAGCCCGCGGGCGGCCTCGGTGAGCGGCCGGGCGGGGCGCGGCCGGGCGGGGTGGCGGGTGGCGGTCGCGGCCGGGGCGCCGGTGAGGGGGCCGGCGAGCGCGTGCGGGGCCGGGGCGCTGCTTTGCTGTGCTGTGGGCGTCATGCCCCGAATCATCCTCCTGGGCGGCCCTGTTGTGCGGCTTCCGGGAGTCCGGCGCGTTCCGCCGTCCGGGTGCGGGTGCCGGGGCGTGCGGAGGTGTCCCACGGGTGGACCGCTGGAAGCGAAAGCCGCAGGTTAGCCGAGCCTTTCCTTGCTGGCGGAGGGGAAGTCGACGGCGTAGATTTGGGCTTGTCGAAAAATAGAACCGATCCAAAGTTAGCTTTGGCTAAGCTTTCCTATTTCCTGGGGGGCCCGCATGGCCATCATCGAAACCGAGGCGGCGCTGCACGAAGCGCACCGCGACAACCACACCCACCGTGATGTGAACGGGGGATGGCTGCGGCCCGCGGTCTTCGGCGCCATGGACGGCCTGGTCTCCAACCTCGCCCTGATGACGGGCGTGGCCGGCGGCTCCGTCAGTCAGCACACCATTGTCATCACCGGTCTCGCCGGCCTCGCGGCCGGTGCCTTCTCCATGGCGGCCGGGGAGTACACCTCCGTCGCCTCCCAGCGCGAACTGGTCGAGGCGGAACTCGACATCGAGCGCCGTGAGCTGCGCAAACACCCGCAGGACGAGGAGGCGGAGCTGGCCGCGCTGTACGTGGCCCGCGGGGTGGAGCCGGAGCTGGCCCGGCAGGTCGCCCGGCAGCTGTCCAGCGATCCCGAGCAGGCCCTGGAGATCCATGCCCGCGAGGAGCTGGGCATCGACCCCGGCGACCTGCCCTCCCCGCTGGTCGCCGCCGTGTCGTCGTTCGGGGCGTTCGCGCTCGGTGCCCTGCTGCCCGTCCTGCCGTATCTGCTCGGCGCGACCGCGCTGTGGCCCGCCGTGCTGCTCGCCCTCGCCGGTCTCTTCGCCTGCGGTGCCGTGGTGGCCAAGGTGACCGCGCGGACCTGGTGGTTCAGCGGGCTGCGGCAGCTCGCGCTGGGCGGTGCGGCGGCCGGTGTGACGTACGCCCTGGGCAGTCTGTTCGGAACGGCCGTAGGATAGCTCGACCGGTACTTATGCGATGGGCCGCATAAGTACCCGTTACCCGCTGGTTTCGACTGCTTTACGACGGGGCATGAGCCGTAAGCGCTGTGGGCAATGACGCCTGCCGCGCCCCCTCGGGGCGGGTGATGACGCCCGCTCCGGCCCCCTCGGGCCGCCGGACGCCGATCCGACCGATCCTGTCCGGCACGGCCCCCACACAACGTCGCCGTCACCGCACGGCACCCGCCGTCCCGTACGGCACCGAGCCGTCACCGCACGGCATCGCCGCGTACGCGCGGCACCTCCGCCGCGACCGCGGCGTCCGCATGCTGGAACGAAGTATCCGGTTCCCGGGAACCGCTCCATCATGTAACCTGCACGAAATTTTGATCTCATCGCAGATCTCACGCAGAGGGCCAACGTCGTCCCTCGGCACCTGCCACATGCCACATGACGACGACGGGAGAGCCGATGCGTACGCCGCGCCAGCCGTCCCAGCACTCCACGAACGGCCGAAACTGGTCGTTCATGGATGCTCGCCCTGCTGCGCAGGGTATGTACGACCCCCGCAACGAACACGACGCGTGCGGCGTCGGTTTCGTCGCCACCCTTACCGGCGAGGCGTCCCACACCCTGGTCGAGCAGGCACTTACGGTGCTGCGCAACCTGGAGCACCGTGGCGCCACCGGCTCCGAGCCCGACTCCGGCGACGGCGCGGGCATCCTCTCGCAGGTGCCCGACGCCTTCCTCCGTGACGTGGCCGGATTCGACCTTCCCGCGGCCGGTTCCTATGCGGTAGGCATCGCCTTCCTGCCGGAGGAGGGAACCGAGGACGCCGTCTCACAGATCGAGACGATCGCCGCCGAGGAGGGCCTGACGGTCCTCGGCTGGCGCGCCGTCCCGGTCGCCCCGGAGCTGCTGGGCGCCACCGCCCGCTCCACGATGCCGGTGTTCCGGCAGGTCTTCGTGACCGACCGTGTCAGCGAGGGCATCGCCCTGGACCGCAAGGCGTTCGTGCTGCGCAAGCGCGCCGAGCGCGAGGCCGGGGTCTACTTCCCCTCCCTGTCCGCCCGGACCATCGTCTACAAGGGCATGCTGACCACCGGCCAGCTCGAGCCCTTCTTCCCGGACCTGTCCGACCGCCGGTTCGCCTCCGCGATCGCGCTGGTGCACTCCCGGTTCTCCACCAACACCTTCCCGTCGTGGCCGCTCGCGCACCCGTACCGGTTCGTCGCGCACAACGGTGAGATCAACACCGTCAAGGGCAACCGCAACTGGATGGTCGCCCGCGAGTCCCAGCTGGCCTCCGACCTGTTCGGCCCGCAGGAGAAGCTGGACCGCCTCTTCCCCGTCTGCACCCCGGACGCCTCCGACTCGGCCTCCTTCGACGAGGTCCTGGAGCTGCTGCACCTGGGCGGCCGTTCGCTGCCGCACTCCGTGCTGATGATGATCCCGGAGGCGTGGGAGAACCACGACTCCATGGACCCGGCCCGGCGCGCCTTCTACCAGTTCCACTCCACGATGATGGAGCCCTGGGACGGCCCCGCCTGCGTCACCTTCACCGACGGCACCCAGGTCGGCGCCGTGCTCGACCGCAACGGTCTGCGCCCCGGCCGCTACTGGGTCACCGACGACGGTCTCGTCGTCCTCGGCTCCGAGGTCGGCGTCCTCGACATCGACCCGGCCAAGGTCGTCCGCAAGGGCCGCCTCCAGCCCGGCCGGATGTTCCTCGTGGACACCGCCGAGCACCGCATCATCGAGGACGACGAGATCAAGGCGTCCCTCGCCGCCGAGAAGCCCTACGCCGAGTGGCTGGAGGCCGGCGAGATCGAGCTGGGCGACCTGCCCGAGCGCGAGCACATCGTGCACACCCACGCCTCGGTCACCCGCCGCCAGCAGACCTTCGGCTACACCGAGGAAGAGCTGCGCGTCATCCTCGCCCCGATGGCCCGCACCGCCGCCGAGCCGATCGGCTCCATGGGCACGGACTCCCCGATCGCGGCCCTGTCCGAGCGCCCGCGGCTGCTGTTCGACTACTTCACCCAGCTGTTCGCGCAGGTCACCAACCCGCCGCTGGACGCGATCCGCGAGGAGCTGGTCACCTCCCTGCGCAGCTCGCTCGGCCCGCAGGGCAACCTGCTGGAGCCGACCGCCGCCTCCTGTCGGTCCGTCGTGCTGCCCTTCCCGGTGATCGACAACGACGAGCTGGCCAAGCTCATCCACATCAACGCCGACGGCGACATGCCCGGCTTCAAGGCCGCCACGCTCTCCGGCCTGTACCGGGTCTCCGGCGGCGGTGACGCCCTCGCCGCGCGCATCGAGGAGATCTGCGCCGAGGCCGACGCCGCCATCGGCAACGGCGCCCGGCTGATCGTCCTGTCCGACCGCCACTCCGACGCCGAGCACGCGCCGATCCCCTCGCTGCTGCTCACCGCTGCCGTCCACCACCACCTCATCCGCACCAAGCAGCGCACCCACGTGGGCCTGCTGGTCGAGGCCGGCGACGTCCGCGAGGTCCACCACGTCGCCCTGCTCATCGGCTACGGCGCCGCCGCGGTCAACCCCTACCTGGCGATGGAGTCGGTGGAGGACCTGCTGCGCGCGGGCACCTTCCTCAACGGCATCGAGCCCGAGCAGGCCATCAAGAACCTGATCTACGCCCTCGGCAAGGGCGTGCTGAAGGTCATGTCCAAGATGGGCATCTCCACCGTCGCCTCCTACCGCGGCGCCCAGGTCTTCGAGGCCGTCGGCCTGGACGAGGGCTTCGTGGAGAAGTACTTCAACGGCACCGCCACCAAGATCGGCGGCGTCGGCATCGACGTCATCGCCGAGGAGGTCGCCGCCCGCCACGCCAAGGCCTACCCGGCCTCCGGCATCGCCCCGGCGCACCGCGCGCTGGAGATCGGCGGCGAGTACCAGTGGCGCCGCGAGGGCGAACCGCACCTGTTCGACCCGGAGACGGTCTTCCGCCTCCAGCACTCCACGCGGGCCGGCCGCTACGACATCTTCAAGAAGTACACCTCCCGGGTGAACGAGCAGTCCGAGCGCCTGATGACGCTGCGCGGCCTGTTCGGCTTCAAGTCCGACCGCAAGCCGATCCCGCTCGACGAGGTCGAGCCGGTGAGCGAGATCGTCAAGCGCTTCTCCACCGGCGCCATGTCGTACGGCTCCATCTCCAAGGAGGCGCACGAGACCCTCGCCATCGCCATGAACCAGCTGGGCGGCAAGTCCAACACCGGTGAGGGCGGCGAGGACCCGGAGCGCCTGTACGACCCCGCGCGGCGCAGCGCCATCAAGCAGGTCGCCTCCGGCCGCTTCGGCGTGACCAGCGAGTACCTGGTCAACGCGGACGACATCCAGATCAAGATGGCCCAGGGCGCCAAGCCCGGCGAGGGCGGCCAGCTGCCCGGCCACAAGGTCTACCCGTGGGTCGCCAGGACCCGGCACTCCACGCCGGGCGTCGGCCTGATCTCGCCGCCGCCGCACCACGACATCTACTCCATCGAGGACCTGGCCCAGCTGATCCACGACCTGAAGAACGCGAACCCGCGGGCGCGGATCCACGTCAAGCTGGTCTCCGAGGTCGGCGTCGGCACGGTCGCGGCCGGTGTGTCCAAGGCGCACGCGGACGTCGTGCTGATCTCCGGCCACGACGGCGGCACCGGCGCCTCCCCGCTCACCTCGCTGAAGCACGCGGGTGGCCCCTGGGAGCTCGGCCTCGCCGAGACCCAGCAGACCCTGCTGCTCAACGGGCTGCGCGACCGGATCGTCGTCCAGACCGACGGCCAGCTGAAGACCGGCCGGGACGTGGTCATCGCCGCGCTGCTCGGCGCCGAGGAGTTCGGTTTCGCCACCGCCCCGCTGGTCGTCTCCGGCTGCGTGATGATGCGCGTGTGCCACCTGGACACCTGCCCGGTCGGCATCGCCACCCAGAACCCGGTGCTGCGCGACCGCTTCGCCGGCAAGGCCGAGCACGTGGTGAACTTCTTCCGGTTCATCGCCGAGGAGGTCCGCGAGCTGCTGGCCGAGCTGGGCTTCCGCTCCATCGAGGAGGCCGTCGGCCACGCCGAGGTGCTGGACGTCGAGCGCGCGGTGGACCACTGGAAGGCGCAGGGCCTGGACCTGGAGCCGCTGTTCCACGTGCCCGAGCTGCCCGAGGGCGCCGTCCGCCACCAGGTGGCCGCCCAGGACCACGGCCTGGAGAAGGCCCTGGACAACGAGCTGATCAAGCTCGCCGCCGACGCCCTGGCCGCGAACGACGCGACCGAGGCCCAGCCGGTGCGCGCCCAGGTCGCCATCCGCAACATCAACCGCACGGTCGGCACCATGCTCGGCCACGAGGTGACGAAGAAGTTCGGCGGCGCGGGCCTGCCCGACGACACCATCGACATCACCTTCACCGGCTCCGCCGGCCAGTCCTTCGGCGCGTTCCTGCCGCGCGGCATCACGCTGCGCCTGGAGGGCGACGCCAACGACTACGTCGGCAAGGGCCTGTCCGGCGGCCGGATCGTCGTCCGCCCGGACCGGGCCGCCGACCACCTCGCCGAGTACTCGACCATCGCGGGCAACACCATCGCCTACGGCGCCACCGGCGGCGAGCTGTTCCTGCGCGGCCGTACCGGTGAGCGGTTCTGCGTCCGCAACTCCGGCGCGCTGGTCGTCTCCGAGGGCGTGGGCGACCACGGCTGCGAGTACATGACCGGTGGTCACGCGGTCGTCCTCGGCCCGACCGGCCGCAACTTCGCGGCGGGCATGTCCGGCGGCGTCGCCTACGTCGTCGACCTCGACCGCGACAACGTCAACGCCGGCAACGCCGGTGCGATCGAGGCGCTGGACGAGACGGACAAGCAGTGGCTGCACGACGTGGTGCGCCGCCACGCCGAGGAGACCGGCTCGACCGTCGCGGCCAAGCTGCTGGCCGACTGGGACACGGCCGTGGAGCGCTTCAGCAAGATCATCCCCAGCACGTACAAGGCAGTGCTCGCCGCCAAGGACGCCGCCGAGCGAGCCGGTCTCTCCGAGACCGAGGTCACCGAGAAGATGATGGAGGCGGCGAGCAATGGCTGACCCGAAGGGCTTCCTGAACCACGGCCGTGAGGTCGCCAAGACCCGCCCCGTCGCCGAGCGGGTCAAGGACTGGAACGAGGTCTACGTCCCCGGCTCCCTGCTGCCGATCATCAGCAAGCAGGCCAGCCGCTGCATGGACTGCGGCATCCCGTTCTGCCACAACGGCTGTCCGCTGGGGAACCTGATCCCCGAGTGGAACGACTACGCCTACCGCGAGGACTGGGCCGCCGCCTCCGAGCGGCTGCACGCCACCAACAACTTCCCGGAGTTCACCGGCCGGCTCTGCCCGGCCCCGTGCGAGTCGGCGTGTGTGCTCGGCATCAACCAGGCGCCGGTCACCATCAAGAACGTCGAGGTCTCGATCATCGACAAGGCGTGGGACAGCGGGGACGTCGCCCCGCAGATCCCCGAGCGCCTGTCCGGCAAGACGGTCGCGGTCATCGGCTCGGGCCCGGCGGGGCTCGCCGCCGCCCAGCAGCTGACCCGGGCCGGCCACACGGTCGCCGTCTACGAGCGCGCCGACCGCGTCGGCGGGCTGCTGCGGTACGGCATCCCCGAGTTCAAGATGGAGAAGCGGCACATCAACCGCCGTATCGAGCAGATGCGCGCGGAGGGCACCCGGTTCCGCACCGGTGTGGAGATCGGCCGCGACATCAAGGCGACCGACCTGAAGAAGCGCTACGACGCGATCGTGATCGCCGCCGGTGCCACGACCGCCCGTGACCTGCCGGTGCCGGGCCGCGAGCTCAAGGGCATCTATCAGGCGATGGAGTACCTGCCGCTGGCCAACAAGGTGCAGGAGGGCGACTACGTCACGGCTCCCATCTCGGCCGAGGGCAAGCACGTCGTCGTCATCGGCGGCGGCGACACCGGCGCGGACTGCGTCGGCACCGCCCACCGGCAGGGCGCCGCCTCCGTCACCCAGCTGGAGATCATGCCCCGCCCGAACGACGAGCGGCACCCGATCGCCCAGCCCTGGCCGACCTTCCCGATGCTCTACAAGGTCACGTCGGCGCACGAGGAGGGCGGCGAGCGGGTCTACTCCGTCTCCACCACCCACTTCGAGGGCGACGAGGACGGCAACGTCCAGTGGCTGCACCTCACCGAGGTGGAGTTCATCGACGGCAAGCTGGCCCCGAAGCCCGGCACCGAGCGGAAGATCCCGGCCCAGCTGGTCACCCTCGCCATGGGCTTCACCGGCACCGACCGGGAGAACGGCCTGGTCGAGCAGTTTGGTCTAGACCTCGACGAACGGGGTAACATCGCCCGCGACGCCGACTTCCAGACCAACGTGCCGGGTGTGTTCGTCGCCGGTGACGCCGGCCGCGGCCAGTCCCTCATCGTCTGGGCGATCGCGGAGGGCCGCTCGGCCGCCCGCGGAGTCGACCGCTATCTGACCGGGGCCAGCGACCTGCCGGCCCCGATCCGCCCGACGGACCGCGCCCTGGCGGTCTGACGCGCGACACACCGGACCCCCGGGTCCGCACAGACGTTACGTACAAAGGCGTACGGAACACTGACGGCGCCTGCCCGCCTGTCCCCGACCGGACACTGGGCAGGCGTCGTTGCATGTCCCCGCCCGGCGTCACGCCCCCGCGTCGATCCGCTCGAACTGCTCCTCGGTGAGGGTCAGTCCGAGCGCGGCGACGTTCTCCGCCAGGTGGGCGGGGGAGGAGGTGCCGGGGATCGGGACGATGTTCGGCGCGCGGTGCAGCAGCCAGGCCAGGGCGGTCTGCGCGCGGGTGGCGCCGAGTTCGGCGGCGACGGCGGCGAGCGGCCCGCCGTCGGCCGCGTGCGCGCCCATGGCGACCGGGAAGTACGGCAGGAAGGCGATGCCGGCCTTCGCGGTGTGGTCGATCACCGGGTCATGGCCGCGGGTGGCCAGGTTGTACACGTTCTGCACGCTGGTGATCGGCGCGATGGCCGAGGCGGCGGTCAGCTCCGCCACCGACACCTCCGACAGCCCGATGTGCCGTACCTTCCCCTCCTCCTGGAGCTGCTTGAGGGCGCCGATCTGGTCCTCGAGCGGATACTCGGGGTCGATGCGGTGCAGCTGGAACAGGTCGATGCGGTCGGTGCGCAGCCGGCGCAGGCTCAGCTCGGCCTGCTGCCGCAGGTACGCCGGGTGCCCATGGGTGATCCACTCGGTCGGGCTCGGCCGCAGCACACCCGCCTTGGTGGCGATCACGACACCGTCGCGGTACGGGTGCAGCGCCTCGGCCAGCAGCTCCTCGTTGGTGCCCAGCGCGTAGGCGTCGGCGGTGTCGAAGAGGGTCACGCCCAGCTCGGCGGCGCGGCGCAGCAGCCGTACGGCGTCGGCGCGGTCGGTGGGGGCGGTCCAGATGGGCGCGGTCCTGCCGGACCGCTCGTGCGGGGCGTTCGCCAGGCGCATCGCGCCGTAGCCGATCCGCCGGACCTCCAGGTCGCCACCGATGCGGAATACAGTCGGGTTCGTCATGGCTGTGACGCTAGGAGCTGACATGGATGTGAGCTTCAAGAGGATGTGAGGGGGTTCACAGTGAGGATCGGGGAGCTGGCCCGCGCGACCGGCGTGAGCGTCCGGCTGCTGCGGTACTACGAGGAGCAGGGCCTGCTCGTCGCCGGCCGCACCCCCGGCGGGCAGCGCGTGTACGACGACAGCGCCCCCCGGACCGTACGCCGGATCCGCGCCCTCCTGGACGCCGGACTGCCCACCCGGGTCATCCGCGAGGTCCTGGACTGCGTGTGCGGCGGCGAGGCCGAGGTCGAACCGTGCCTGACCCCGGTGCTGGTCGAGCAGTTGCAGGGCATCGAGGAGCGCATCGCCCGGCTGGAGGGCTCCCGCGCCTCGCTGACCCGGCTGCTGACCACCACCTCCTGACCCCGGGCCTGCCCCTGGGCGGGCACCACCTCCCGGAGCCCTTGGGAGAGCACCAGATCCCGGCACTCCTCGGGCGTGCCCCACGCCGAGCGCGGCGCCCGGGCCTTGGTCAGCCACAGGGACAGGTCGTACTCCGCCGTGTGCCCGATAGCGCCGTGCAGGTGCGGCGCCGTCCGCGCCGTCGTGTACGCCCCCTCGCCGTCACCACCCTTCCCTAACAAGTGTTTGGTAGGCTAGCGTGGCCCTATGACAGGCGTCGAGAGCCCGGCCTGCGTCCCCGGGCACGGACTGCCCCGCGGCCGCACCGTCGTCGTCACCGACGAGGAGTGGTCCCGCGCCCTGGACGTCACCCTCGGCGGCACCTTCCGCGGCCAGCACGCCTGACGGCCGGGGCAGATCACAATGGGTGCGTGCCGACCAAGAAAAAACCCCAGGTGACCGCGGCAGCGGCCCGGCGCGGCGAGCTCCTCAGCACCGCTGCCGAGGTCTTCGCCGAGCACGGCTACAACGCCACCACCGTCCGCCGGATCGCCGACCACGCCGGAATCCTCGCGGGCAGCCTCTACTACCACTTCGACTCCAAGGAGTCGATGCTCGAGGAGATCCTGCGGACCTTCCTCGACGAGCTGTGGGACGGCTACGACACCGTCCTCGCCTCACAACTGGGGCCCCGCCAGACCCTCGAGGCCCTGGTCACCGAGTCCTTCCGGGAGATCGACCGGCACCGCGCCGCCGTCGCGATCTACCAGAAGGAGAGCCGGCGGCTCGTCACCCAGGACCGCTTCGCCTTCCTCGCCGAGTCCCAGCGCCGGTTCGAGAAGGCGTGGCTCAGCACGCTCGAACGCGGGGTCGCCGAGCGGGTCTTCCGCGCGGACCTGGACATCCGGCTCACCTACCGGTTCGTCCGGGACACCGTGTGGGTCGCCGCCTCCTGGTACCGGCCCGGCGGCAAGCACAGCCCCGAGGAGATCGCCCGCCAGTACCTGTCGATGGTGCTGGACGGGATCGCCGTACGCGAATAGCCCCTTTCCTGCAGGGAGTTTCCATGGCCGAGGCCTACATCGTCGAAGCGGTCCGCACACCCGTCGGACGGCGCGGGGGAGGACTCAGCGCGGTCCACCCGGCCGACCTGGGCGCCGGGGTGCTGACGGCGCTGATGGAACGCTCCGGCATCGACCCGGCCGCCGTGGACGACGTGGTCTTCGGCTGCCTGGACACGGTGGGCCCGCAGGCCGGGAACATAGCCCGCACCTGCTGGCTGGCCGCCGGCCTGCCCGAGGCGGTGCCCGGCGTGACCGTCGACCGGCAGTGCGGCTCCTCCCAGCAGGCGGTGCACTTCGCCGCGCAGGCCGTGCTCTCCGGCACCCAGGACCTCGTGGTCGCGGGCGGGGTGCAGAACATGTCCCAGGTCCCCATCGCCTACGCCTCCCGGCAGGCGGCCGTGCCCCTCGGCCTGACCGACGGCCCCTTCCACGGCAGCACCGGCTGGCGCGCCCGCTACGGCGACCGGCCCGTCGACCAGTTCGCCGGCGCCGAGACGATCGCCGCCCAATGGGCCATCTCCCGCGCGGAGCAGGAGGAATGGGCCCTGCGCTCGCACCGGCGCGCACTGCGCGCCCTCGACGTCGGCCGCTTCGTGCGCGAGACCGTCCCCTACGGCCGGGTCACCGTGGACGAGGGCCCGCGCCGGGACACCTCCCTGGAGAAGATGGCCGCGCTCGAGCCCGTCCTCGACGGCGGCACCATCACCGCGGCCTGCTCCTCCCAGGTCTCCGACGGGGCCGCGGCCCTGCTGATCGCCTCCGAGCGCGCCGTACGCGACCACGGACTGCGCCCGCGCGCCCGCGTCCACCACCTCTCCGCGCGCGGCGAGGACCCCATCCGCATGCTCACCGCGCCCATCCCGGCCACCGCGCACGCCCTGAGGAAGACCGGCCTGACCATCGACGCCATCGACCTCGTGGAGATCAACGAGGCCTTCGCCCCGGTCGTCCTCGCCTGGCTGAAGGAGACCGGCGCCGACCCCGACAAGGTCAACGTCAACGGCGGCGCGATCGCCCTCGGCCACCCGCTCGGCGCGACCGGCGCCCGCCTGATGACGACCCTGCTGCACGAACTGGAGCGCACCGGCGGCCGGTACGGCCTCCAGACCATGTGCGAGGGCGGCGGCCAGGCCAACGTGACGATCATCGAACGGCTGTGACCGAGCGCCGGGGCCCGCCCGCGCCCAGGCTCACCGAGCGCCCCGCAGCTTCTCCAGTCCGGTCAGCACCTCCTCCGCCTCCCTCATGATCCGCTCCACCAGCTCCGCACACGACGGCAGGTCGCCGATCACCCGGCGACCTGCCCGGCCGCCATCACCCCCAGATCCGTACGGCCGTCCACCATCGCCGACCTCGGCAGCATCGGCATGTCGGCCGCCGGCAGCGTCTGACCGCGGGCCTTCGCCGAGGCGGGCGCCCACGTCCTGGCCTGCACCCGCCGGCCCCCCGACCGGCCCGCGCCCCGGCGTCGGCTTCGTCCCGCCGGACCTGCGCGACCCGCCCGCCGTCCGCGCCTTCCTCACCGGACTGCCCCGCCTCGACGTACTGGTCGACAACGCCGGCGGTACGCCCCACCGGCGCCGGGCAGCAGGGCTAGGTGTCGCACTCCAGCACCGTCCGGCACAACCCGCACCGTGCCCGCACCCGCCCCTGTACCGGCACCCTGATCCGCTGGTGGCAGGTGGGGCAGGGGAAGGACACCCGGAGCCGGCCGGCGGGGTCGGCGGCGAAGGCGTACGGCGTGGCCGGCGGGCCGTCGCAGGCGTGCCGGCGGTCGTGGGCGTAGCGGCGGCGGCCCGCCCAGCCGGCGGCGGCCAGCGGCGGCTGCTGCCCGTCCCGGCGGGCCCGGTCCCTGCCCTTGACGTAGGCGGTGTAGGCATGCGGGCTGGTGAACCACAGGGACGGGTCCTCGCCGAACAGCAGCGCCCGCTTGGCCAGGACGTAACCGAACTCCTCCGGGGTGAGATAGCCCAGCTTCTGGGAGGAGACCGCGTCCTCCCGGTAGGCGTCCAGCAGCAGCCAGCCCGCGCCCAGGTAGGCCGCCGCCGTGTCCGTCAGGATCTCGTTCTCCGCCGTGCCGGGGAAGGCCAGGTCCAGGCGGTGCAGATAGACGTGCGCCACCTCGTGGGCGAGGGCCGCGCCGATGTCGGCGCGATGGCTGCGGAACCGGTCGTTCAGCTCGACGAAGTACTCGGGGCCCGCCGCCAGTTCCACGTTCGCCGCGTGGGTCATCTCCCGGAAGCCGACGATCAGCCGCGCGTCCGGCAGCCGGAAGTGCCGCACGATCTCCCGGGCCACCCGCTGCGCGCCCAGATGCAGATCGTCCGTGTCGCAGAAGGCCACGTCGGCGGGGGCCACGCTGGCCGAGAACGTCTCGATGGTGTCCCGGGACAGCCGCCGGTACAGCGCGGTGACGGCGGCCCGCACCGTCTCCAGGTGCGGGTAGCCGTGCTCGACCGGTCCGCCGTTGGCCACGTCGGCACCCCCTGAAGCCGCCGGAACTCCTCTCCACTGTAGGCGGGAGGAGCCCCGACGAACCCGGCGAAACCGTACGGGGGAGGGGCCCCGGCGAACGGCGCCGTGCCGGGGGAGCCGCGGGCACCCGGCCCGGCAGACCGCGCCCGCGGCCCTCACACCGGCAGCAAGCGCGGAGCCGGCGCGTCCGGCCGGCCTTCGTCCAGGTCCAGCACCCACACCTCGTTCTCGCCCTCCCGCAGCACCGGCCCGGGCACGTACAGCGACCGCTGGGGCCCCGCCGACCAGTAACGGCCCAGGTTGAAACCGTTGATCCAGACGAACCCGCGGGTCCGGCCGGGCAGCTCCAGCCGGGCGTCCCCGGCCCCCCGGACCGTCACCGAGCCCCGGTACAGCCCCGGCGCGTGCCTGCCGGGCGGCGCACCGAAGGGCACCGCGGCCACACCGTCGTCGAACGCGTCCAGATCGAGCCCACGCGCGCGCACCCCGTGCAGATACTGCCGCTCGTGCAGGATGCCGCCGGTGATCCCCTTCGGTTCCCCGAGCCGGGGCCCGTAGTTCACCCGCCCCAGGGACTCGACCCACAGCTCCACGCGCGCGTGCCCCGAGACCGGCTCCGCCAGCCGCGGCTCCGCCTCCGTGAGCACCCCGGCCCGCTCCCCGTCGACGTACACCACGGCGAGGTCGCGCAGCCCGCGCACGGTCAGCGGGTACGGCCGGCGCGGGCCGGGCACCTCGACCGCGTAGCGGACCAGGCCCCGGGTGATCCCCAGCTCCTCGAACGCCGGCGGCACCGGCGTGACCGTCTCCGGCCCGCCCAGCGCCCCGAGCACCTCCGCCAGGGACGCCCAGCCGGTGAGCGCGGCCTCGGCCGGGGCGCCCAGCACGGCGGGCGGCGGCGGCAGCCCGGGCAGCGGACCCGGCGCGTACCCGGCCAGCACCTCGCTGAAGCGCCGGAACTTCTCCGTCGGGCGGCCGTACTCGTCCACCGGCGCGTCGTAGTCGTAGGAGGTCACGTCCGGCTCCAGCGGGCCCTCGTGCAGCGCGCCGCCCCGGTTGGCGCCCGCCCAGCCCCCGAAACTCGTGCCGCCGTGCGCCAGATAGAGGTTCACCGACGCCCCGCACTCCAGGATCTCCCGCAGCGCCCCGGCGGCCTCGGCCGGATCGCGTACGGCGTGCTCGCCGCCCCAGTGGTCGAACCAGCCGCACCAGAACTCCATGCACATCAGCGGGCCCTCCCGGCGGTGCCGGCGCAGCGTGTCGAACGCCACGCGCGCGTGGGAGCCGAAATTCACCGTGGCGAGCACCCCCGGCAGCGAACCCCCGGTCAGCATGTGGTCCTCCGGACCGTCCGACGTGCACAGCGCCGCGGTGACCCCCTCGGCCCGCAGCAGACCGGCCAGTTCCTCCAGATAGCCGGTGTCGCTGCCGTAGCTGCCGTACTCGTTCTCCACCTGGACCAGGACCACGGGGCCGCCCCGGTCGGTCTGGCGGGGCACGATCTCGCGCAGCAGCCGGGCGAACCAGGTACGGACGCGGGCCAGACAGCGCGCGTCACGCGTACGCGCGCGCGTGCCCACCTCGCCCGTGAGCCACGCCGGAAGCCCGCCGTTCTCCCACTCGGCACAGATGTACGGACCCGGCCGCACGATCGCCCACATCCCCGCCGCGCCGACCGCGTCCAGGAACCGGCCGACCGCCCCCACGTCCCGGAAGGTCCCCGGGCGCGGCTCGTGCAGATTCCACGGGACGTACGTCTCCACGCAGTTCAGGCCCATCGCCCGCAGCACGGCCAGCCGGTGCCCCCACTGGGCCTCGTGCACCCGGAAGTAGTGCAGCGCCCCGGACAGCAGCCGCACCGGGCGCCCGTCCACGCGGAACCCCGATTCCCCCACCGTGAACTCGCTCAAGCGCCCTCCCCGCCGCGGCCTCCTGCGTCCGCCCCAGCCTCGCCCCCTTCCCGCGCCCGGCGCCATGGACGAAGATCGGCGCTGCTTGGACAAAACCGCGCCGCGCGGCCCACGCGGGAGGAGCGCCGATGTACCGGACCTGGATGCGGTTCTTCAGCCCCGGCCCCGCCCACCACCGCCTCGGCCTGGTCTGCCTCGGCGTCGGCCTCCAGCACGGCGCGCTGCCCACGGTCGGCCCGCGCACCCTCGACCACCACGTGGCCGTCGTGATCAGCTCCGGCGGCGGCTGGTACCGGGGCGCCGACGGCCGCCGGACGACCGTCACCGCGCCCGCGCTGCTGTGGCTCACCCCCGGCGTGCCCCACCACTACTCGCCCGATGCGGACACCGGCTGGGACGAGGGGTTCGTGGACTTCACCGGGCCCGCCACGGCCGCCTACCGCGAACTCGGCTACATCGACCCCGACCGGCCCGTGACCCCGCTCGCCGACGCCTCCGGCCCGCGCACCGTCATCGCCCGCATCGCCCGCGCCGCCCGCCCCGGCAACCCCCTGCTCCAGGCCGAGACCGCGGCCGCCGTGCACGAACTCCTCGTCGCCCTGCGCCGCGCCCGCGCCGACCTCGCCCGGGGCGGCGACCAGGTGCTCGCCGCCCTGGCCCGGGACGCCTGCACCCCGATGAGCGTCGCCGACCACGCCGCCCGGCACGGCATGACCACCGCCGAGCTGCGCGGCGCGGTCCGCCGGGCGGCCGGCTGCACCCCCAAGGACTACCTGCTCGGCATCCGCCTCGGCCGGGCCAAGGAACTCCTCGCCACCACCGAGCTGCCCGTCGCCGCCGTCGCCCGCCGCGTCGGCTACGACGATCCCGCCTACTTCTCCCGGCTGTTCACCCGGCGCGTCGGCCTCGCCCCCGTACGCTTCCGCGCCCAGCAGGGCCGCACCGTGCCCGGCGGCTGGAGCGACCGCGTCCCCGACCCCGGCGATCCGCCGCTGATCCAGTCCTCGGACACCCCGGCGGCACGGCCCGCGCAGCGCATAGGGTTGGCCCTCATGACGACCAGCAACACCGGCCCCGATGCCATCGACCCCGAGGTCCGCCAGGAACTGGAGCGGCTGCGCGACAGCATCGACAACATCGACGCGGCCGTCGTCCACATGCTCGCCGAGCGTTTCAAGGCCACCCAGCAGGTCGGCCGGCTCAAGGCGCAGCACCAGCTGCCGCCCGCCGACCCGTCCCGCGAGGCCCGGCAGATCGCCCGGCTGCGTGTGCTCGCCGAGAACGCCAAGCTCGACCCGGCCTTCGCGGAGAAGTTCCTGAATTTCATCATCGGCGAGGTGATCCGCCACCACGAGCGGATCGCCGAGAGCACCCAGAACGGGCAACCGGCGCACGAGGCACCTGCGGGGCACTGACCGGGCACCGCCCGGGGCGCCGGGGGAAGCGTCCGGACCGGGCGCGCACGGGGGCCGGGGCCGATGTACCGGTCCGCCCCTGTGCGCTGTCGGCGGCATCAGGCAGCATGGCCTTCATGTCCGTACTCACGCGCGATGAAGCGCAGCTCCGAGCAGAGATCCTCGACGTCCACCGGTACACGGTCGAACTCGACCTCACCACCGGTGACGAGACCTTCGACTCCCGTACCGCGATCCGGTTCACCACCCGGTTCGACGGGGACACGTTCGTCGAGTTGAAGCCTGCCGAACTGCACGGCGTCACGCTCGACGGACAGCCGCTCGACACCGGCTCGCTCACCGGGAACCGGCTGCCGCTGAAGAACCTCACCGCCGGCGAGCACGAGCTGCGCGTCCACGCCGCCATGCGCTACTCCCGCACCGGCGAGGGCATGCACCGCTTCACCGACCCCAGCGACGGCGAGACGTACGTCTACACCCAGCTGTTCATGGACGACGTCCAGCGCGTCTTCGCCGCCTTCGACCAGCCCGACCTCAAGGCCGTCTTCGAGGTCGGCGTCAAGGCGCCCGAGGGCTGGACCGTCCTCGCCAACAGCGTCACCACCCGCCGGGGCGACGGCACCTGGCAGGCCGCGCCCACCCCGCCGATCTCCACCTACCTGGTCGCCGTCGCCGCCGGCCCCTGGCACTCGGTGCGCACCGAACACCGCGGGCTGCCCTTCGGCGTCCACTGCCGCCGCTCCCTCGCCCCCCACCTCGACGCCGACGAGATCCTCGACGTCACGCGCGCGTGCTTCGACCGCTACCACGAGAAGTTCGAGGAGCCCTACCCCTTCGACTCCTACGACCAGGCGTTCGTCCCCGAGTTCAACGCCGGCGCCATGGAGAACCCGGGCCTGGTCACCTTCCGCGACGAGTTCGTCTACCGCTCCGCCGTCACCGACACCGAACGGCAGTCCCGCGCCATGGTCATCGCGCACGAGATGGCCCACATGTGGTTCGGCGACCTCGTCACCCTCAAGTGGTGGGACGACATCTGGCTGAACGAGTCCTTCGCCGAGTACATGGGCTACCAGACCACCGCCGAGGCCACCCGGTTCACCGGCCCCTGGACCGAGTTCGGCGTCACCCGCAAGGCCTGGGGCTACGACGCCGACCAGCGTCCCACCACCCACCCGGTCGCCCCCGACCACGTCGACGACACGGCCTCCGCCCTGCTCAACTTCGACGGCATCTCCTACGCCAAGGGCGCCTCCGCGCTGCGCCAGCTCGCCGCCTGGCTCGGCGAGAAGGACTTCCTCGCCGGCATCAACACCCACTTCGCCCGGCACAAGTTCGGCAACGCCACCCTCGCCGACTTCATCGACTCCCTCGCCTCGGCCACCGACCGCGACGTGGCCGCCTGGGCCGACAGCTGGCTGCGCACCACCGGCGTCGACACCCTCGTCCCCACGGTCACCGCCGCCGGCGGCACCTGCGCGCTGACCGTCGACCGCGCGGGCAGCCGCCCGCACCGCCTCGGCGTCGGACTGTACGACCACTCCCTCGCCGACGAGGGCCGGCTGGTACTGCGCGAGCGCATCGACCTCGACCTGCCCCGGACCGACCCGCAGCCCATCGGCAAGCGCCCCGCGCTGATCGTCCTCAACGACGGCGACATCACCTACGCCAAGATCCGCTTCGACGCCGCCTCCTTCGAGACCCTGCGCACCGGACTGTCCGGACTGCCCGACCCGCTCACCCGCGCGGTCGTCTGGAACGCCCTCAGGGACGCCGTACGCGACGGCGACCTGGCGCCCGCCGCCTACCTGGAGACCGCCCGCGCCCACCTGCCTCGCGAGACCGACCTGGCCATCACCCAGGGCGTCCTCGCCTTCGCCGCCGGCCAGCTCACCGGGCAGTACCTCGCCCCGGCCGACCGGCCGGCCGCCCTGACCACCCTCACCTCCCTCTGCCGCGACCTGCTGCGCCGCACCGAGGACGGCGACCACCCCGGCCTGCGGCTGATCGCCGTACGGCACCTGATCGACGTGGCCGCCCACCCCGAGACCATCGCCGCCTGGCTCGCCGACGGCACCGTGCCCGGCGGCCCGGAACTCGACCCCGAACTGCGCTGGCGCATCCTCGCCCGGCTCGCCGTGCTCGGCGCCACCGACGAGGCCGCCATCGCCGCCGAGCTGGCGGGCGACCCGAGCGCCGCCGGCCAGGAGGGCGCCGCCCGCTGCCGCGCCGCGCTGCCCGACCCGGAGGCCAAGCGCGCCGCCTGGGAGGCGATGTTCGCGGGCGACGACCTGTCCAACTACCTCTTCACCGCCACCGCCCAGGGCTTCTGGCAGCCCGAACAGGCCGAACTGGTCCGCCCCTACGTGCCGCGCTTCTACGCCGACGTGGCCGCCGTCGCCGCCCGCCGCGGCCCCGCCATCGCCACCGCCGCCGGCCGCTGGTGCTTCCCCGCCCACGCCGTCGACACCGAGAACCTCCGGCTCGGCGAGGAGTGCCTGCGCGCCGACGACCTCACCCCGGCGCTGCGCCGCGCCCTCGCCGACCGCCTGGACGACCTCGCTCGCGCCCTGCGCGTCCGCGAAGCACAGCGGTCCGGACAGGAGGGCGTACGACCGACGGCGTAGGGCGCGGCTGGTCCCTCACGACGATGCGGCCCACGGGCCCCGCTGCCTAGGCTCGGGCGGTCAGTGATCATCCGAGCCCTGGAGGCAGCACCGTGATCGCAGTGACCGGCGCGACCGGCAATGTCGGCCGCGCCCTCGTCGACCGACTCCTCGCCGCGGGAGCGCCCGTCCGGGCGCTGACCCGCGACCCCGCCCGGGCCGGCCTGCCCGGGCGGGCCGAGGTGGTGGCGTTCCGCCCGGACGACCCCGCCGCCCTGTTCACCGGGGTGACGAAACTCTTCCTGTACGCGCAGGCCGTCACCGCCCCGCTGCTGGCGGCGGCCCGCGAACACGGCGTACGGCACGCCGTCCTGCTCTCCAGCGGCCTCGTCCAGGAGGGCGCCGACGAGACCCACCCCATCCACGTCATGCACGCCACCGCCGAGCGGCACATCCGCGACAGCGGGCTCGCCTGGACCTTCCTGCGGCCCAACGCCTTCGCCACCAACGCGCTCCAGTACGCCCCGCAGACCCGCGCGGGCGGCGACACCGTCCGCGGTGTCTACGCCGACGCGCTCTCCGCGCCCATCCACGAGGACGACATCGCCGCCGTCGCCGAGCGCGTCCTGCTCGACGACGGGCACGAGGGCGCCGTGCACCGGCTGACCGGACCCGCGGCCGTCAGCAACGCCGGACAGGTCGCCGCCATCGGCGACGCACTCGGCAGGAAGCTGACGTTCGAGGAGGTGGACCCGGCCGAGGCCGGCCGGGACCTGTTCCCGTACGTGGAACCGCAGATGCTCGGCCGGCTGCTGGAGACCGTCGCACAGAGCGTCGGCGTGCCCCCGGAGATCACCGGCACCGTGGAGAATCTCACCGGCACCCCGGCCCGCACCTTCGACCAGTGGACCCACGACCACGTCGCGGACTTCCGGCCCTAGCGGACCGGCCACCCCGGGGGCAAGAGCAGTACACACTTTCGGGTTCCGTTCGCCTGGCTTCGGGGACACAGGGCTCTCTTCCGGTACAAGCTGGCACTCCATCCACACGCCACCCACCCGGGCCCGGCAGGCCCGCCCGGCGTTTCCCGTGCCCCGGAGGAGAGCCCATGACCGCAGAAGCGGCCCTGAGCACGCCCCCGCTCGCCTCGGGCCCCGGCGGCCCCGAGGCCCTGCGGCCCCTCCTCGCCACCGTGCTCGACGCGCTCGCGGCCGGCGCCGCCGAGCGCGCCGGCCCGCTGCCCGCCGGCGGCCCCGACGCCGTCACCGCACGCGTCGCCGCCGCCCTCGGCGACCCCCTGCCGGATTCCGGCGACCCCGACGCCCTGTACGACATCGTGCGGGCCCTCGCCGCGGGCGCCGCCGACCCCGCCGACCCGCTGTGCGCCGCCCATCTGCACTGCCCGCCGCTCGCCGTGGCCACCGCCGCCGACCTCGCCGCGAGCGCCCTCAACCCCTCCCTGGACTCCTGGGACCAGGCCCCGGCCGCCTCCGCCCTGGAAGCCGCCGTCACCCGCGCCCTCGCCCGCACGGCCGGCCTCGCCGACGCCCTCGTCACCACCGGCGGCACCGAGTCCAACCATCTCGCCCTGCTGCTCGCCCGCGAGGCGCACGGCAGCGGCCTGCGCCTGGTCTGCTGCGCCGGCGCCCACCACTCGCTGCCGCGCGCCGCCTGGCTGCTCGGCCTGCCCGCCCCCGTCATCCTCCCGGCACCCCGCGGCACCCTCGACCCGGCCGCCCTCGCCGAAGCCCTCACCGCGCACCCCGGCCCCCTGCTGGTCGCCGCCACCGCCGGCACCACCGACGCCGGCCTCATCGACCCGCTGCCCGAGATCGCCGCCCTGTGCGCCGCCCACGGCGCCCGGCTGCACATCGACGCCGCCTACGGCGGCGGACTGCTGTTCAGCGACCGGCACCGCGACCGGCTCACCGGGCTCGACGCCGCCCACACCGTCACCCTCGACCTGCACAAACTCGGCTGGCAGCCGGCCGCCGCCGGCCTGCTCGCCGTGGCCCGCCCCGACGAACTGGCCACCCTCCACCAGCGCGCGGACTACCTGAACGCCGCCGACGACACCGACGCCGGACTCCCCGACCTGCTCGGCCGCTCCCCGCGCACCACCCGACGCCCCGACATCCTGAAGATCGCCGTCACCCTCAGAACGCTGGGCCGCGACGGCCTCGGCGCCCTGGTCGACCAGGTCTGCGCCCGCGCCCGCGAGTTCGCCGGGCTGGTCGCCGAGCACCCCGGCTTCGAGCTCTACGACCGGCCCGTCATCAGCACCGTCCTGTTCCGCCCCGCCGCGGCCGCCGACGACACCGTGGCCGCCGTCCGCCGCGCACTCCTGCACGAAGGCCGGGCCGTGCTCGGCCGGGCCCGGCTCGACGGCCGGCTCTGGCTCAAGGCCACCTTCCTCAACCCCCGAAGCCGGCCGGACGACCTGGCCCGCCTGCTCGAACTCGTCGAAGGAAGCACCCCCGGATGACCCACCCCCCACGCCACGAGCCGACCTCCCCACGCGACCTGGTCGGCATCGGCATCGGCCCCTGCAACCTCTCCCTCGCCGCCCTCGCCCACCCGCTCGCCGAACTCGACGCCGTCTTCTACGAACAGCGTCCCGGCTTCGACTGGCACCCCGGGCTGCTCATCGAGGGCGCCACCATCCAAGTGCCGTTCCTCGCCGACCTCGTCACCCTCGCCGACCCCACCAGCCCCTGGAGCTTCCTCAGCTACCTCAGAAACCGCGAACGCCTCTTCCCCTTCTACTTCGCCGAGCGCTTCCACATCCAGCGCGCCGAGTACGACGCCTACTGCCGCTGGGTCGCCCAGCAACTGCCCGGCCTGCGCTTCCGCCACCAGGTCGACGCCGTCCGCTGGAACCCCGAACGGGACGTCTTCGAGGTCGACTACACCCAGCTCGGCACCGAAGGCGAGGCCGAGGCCCTGGGCCGCACGTACACCCGCAACATCGTCCTCGGCATCGGCACCGCCCCCCACGTACCCGACGCCCTACAGCCCCTGGTCGACGCCCCCGGCGTGCCCGTCCTGCACGCCGCCGAGTACCTCGACCACCGCGACACCGTCCTGGCCGCCGGACACGTCACCGTCGTCGGCTCCGGACAGTCCGGCGCCGAGGTCTTCCTCGACCTGCTGCGGCACCGCCCGGCCGGCCGGGAACGGCTGCACTGGATCGGCCGCACCGAGGCGTTCGCGCCCATGGAGTACTCCAAGCTGGGCCTGGAACACTTCACCCCCGACTACACCCGCTACTTCCACGCGCTCGCCGAACCCGTCCGCGACCGGCTGGTCGCCGCCCAGTGGCAGCTGTACAAGGGCATCGACGCCGGCACCCTCGCCGCCATCCACGACGAGCTGTACCGGCGCACCCTCGGCGGCGGCTGGCCCGACGCCGTCCTCACCCCCGGCGTCCGCGTCCGCACCGCCGGCCGGATCGCCACCAGCACCATCGAACTGCACCTGGAACACCTCCAGCAGGGCACCCGCTCCCGGCTCACCACCAACGCCGTCGTCCTCGCCACGGGCTACCGCGAACGCCCCCTCGGCCGGCTCCTCGCCGGACTCGACCCCTACATCCGCCGCGACAGCAGCGAACGCCCCCGCGTGGACGAGGAGTTCCGCCTCGTCCTCGACCCCTCGGTCACCGGCTCGGTCTACGTCCAGAACGCCGAGCTGCACACCCACGGCGTCGGCGCACCCGACCTCGGCCTCGCCGCCTGGCGCAGCGCCACCATCCTCAACTCCCTCACCGGCAAGGAGACCTACCCGCTGCCCACCCGAACCGCCTTCACCTCCTTCGGCCTCGCCCCGGCGCACCGGGTGCCGCAGGCCCGGCAGCCCGAGCGGCTCACCCCGCTGGTCGAAGGCCCCTGACCGGCCCGGCACCCGGCCGGGCCCGCCGCACCGGGACCGGCGGGCGGACGCGGCTTCGCCACGGCAACGCAGAACGGCCTGGAGAACGCGGGATTCCTAGAACACCGGCGTGCCGCCCCGCACCAGCTTCCAGTCCGCCGACGCGAAGTCCTTCGGGTCCAGCACGCCCTTCGCGGTCACCCACTCCGCGATCCGGGTGCGGATCTCCGTCGACTCCGACCACAGCTCCTTGGCGGAGGCGACGTGCGGGAAGGCACCGCCGCCGTTGGCACGGTAGTTGTTCACCGCCAGCACGAACCGCTGGGCGTCGTCCAGCGGGGCCCCGCCGAAGGTCAGGTTCCTGATCCGCGACCCGGCCGGCTGGGCGATGTCGATGTCGTACGACAGCCCCGACACATAGTCGTAGTTGTAGTCCGGACGCCCGCCGGCGTTGGTCAGCTTCTCCACGTCGACCACGGCACCGGGGGCCGTCTGGACGTAGTACTCCGCCGAGTACTCCAGGTAGGCGCGCAGCTGGGCACCCGTCAGCAACTTGGCGACCAGCGTGTTGTCGTAGACGTACAGGCTCGACAGGTCCCGGATCGTCACATCGCCGGCCGGGATCTGAGAGGTCCGGGAGAACGGCGAGGCCTGGGCGAGTACCGGCAGCGAGGCGTACTCGGTGCCCGCGAGCGCCGCCTTCACCACGTCCTCCTGGACCTTGGTGATCAGATCGATGATCGGGGCGTCCTTGTAGCGGGCCTCGACCGTGGTCAGGGTCTCGGTCGCACGGCCGACGACCTGGTTGACGTACGCGACGACCTTCTTGTGCTGGTCGGCGAGCAGCCTGGTGATCTCCGGGTCGTCGGCGACGGTCCTGGAGTCGCGCAGGGACGCGGAGACCGACTCGACCTCCCAGCGGCCCTTGCGGAACTCCAGCCCGATGTCGAAGAGGGTGAGCCGCTCGGCGTAGCACAGCGGCTCCGAGAGCACGACGGTCCTGCCGGTCTGCTCGTTGACGACCTTCAGCTCCGGGATCTCCACGTGCGCGTGACCGACCAGGATCGCGTCGATACCCGGCACCTTCCGGGCCACTTCGGCCGCCGCGTTCTCCACGTACGGCACCTGGTCGCCGTAGGACGAGGTGCCCGAGGTGCCCGAGTGGGCCGACACCACGACCACGTCCGCGCCCATCGACCTCAGCTTCGGCACCCACTTCGCGGCCTGCTCCTCCAGCCCCGGGAACGCCAGTTTCCCCTGGACGTAGGCCTTGTCCCAGATCGCGATGCCCGGGTTGGTCAGACCGAGGACGGCGACCTTGACCGGCTTGGCACCGGGCACGTGGAAGGTCTTCATGAAGTACGGCGGGAAGGCCGGCCGCAGCGACTTGGCGTCCACCGCGTTGGCGCCGAGCAGCGGGAAGTCCAGCTGGTCCTCGAACTTCCGCAGCGTCTCGATGCCGTAGTTGAACTCGTGGTTGCCGAGGGCCGCGGCGTCGTACCCGATCGCGTTCATCGCCCGCGCCATCGGATGCACCGGCCCGCCCTTGGCGGTGATCGGGTCGACCTTGGCGTAGTAGTAGGTCAGCGGGGTGCCCTGGATGGTGTCACCGGCGTCCAGCAGCAGGGTGTTGCGCCGGCCCTTCTCCTCGCGCACCTGGTTCACCAGGGTGGCGATCCGGGCGAGCCCCATCGCGTTGCCCGCCTTGTCGGAGTACTCCGCGTCCTTGAAGTAGTCCCAGTTGAAGACGTGACCGTGCAGGTCGGTGGTGCCCATGACGGTCAGCGAGTACCGCTTCACGGGGTGCCCGGGCTTCCCGGGCCGGTGGTCCTGCGCCGCCTCGGCCGCCGGGGCCGCCGCCGCGCCGGCGATCGCCACACCCGCTCCGGTGACGGCGGACTTCTTCAGGAACTTCCGGCGGTTCAACGGCATCTCTCGGTCTCCTCGACGATGTGGACAACGCGCGTAGATTCTGACCTGGGCATGACCTACGGCAACAGGTCCGCAAGGTTGCGATCTGGTGACCCGTTCCCCGCGGGGCCCCGCTCACCACCCTCCCGGGGCGCACCGTGTCCGCTCATCGGAGCAGCCGTCCGCACACTTCAACACTTGTCAAAAACCCTTCGCCAAAAGGCCGTTGAGTAGTCATGCGGCGCCAATTCTCTACCCGCCGGTAAGCCATAGGCTCGACCCATGCGCCGAGCAAAAATCGTCTGCACACTGGGTCCCGCCACCGACTCGTACGACCGGATCAAGGCACTGGTCGAGGCCGGAATGGACATCGCCCGGTTCAACCTCAGCCACGGCACGCACGCCGAGCACGAGGAGCGCTACCGGCGGGTGCGCAAAGCGGCCGACGAGACCGGCCGCAGCGTCGGAATCCTCGCCGACCTTCAAGGCCCGAAGATCCGGCTCGGCCGCTTCGCCGAAGGACCGGTACTCCTTGAACGCGGCGACACCTTCACCATCACCGTGGAGGACGGCGTCGAGGGCGACCGCCACCGGTGCGGCACCACCTACGCCGGCCTCGCCGCCGACGTCACCCCCGGCGAACGCGTCCTCGTGGACGACGGCAAGGTCTGCCTGGAGGTCACCGAGGTCGACGGCCCCCGCGTGCACACCCGGGTGATCGAGGGCGGTGTCGTCTCCGACCACAAGGGACTGAACCTCCCCGGCGTGGCCGTCTCCGTCCCCGCCCTGTCCAAGAAGGACGAGGACGACCTGCGCTGGGCGCTGCGCACCGGCTTCGACCTGGTCGCCCTCTCCTTCGTCCGCAGCGGCGACGACGCCGTGGACGTGCACCGGATCATGGCCGAGGAAGGCCGCCGCCTCCCGGTCATCGCCAAGATCGAGAAGCCGCAGGCGGTACGGAACCTCGACGGCATCGTGGCCGCCTTCGACGGGCTCATGGTCGCGCGCGGCGACCTCGGCGTGGAGATGCCGCTGGAACAGGTGCCGATCGTCCAGAAGCGCGCCATCGCGCTCGCCCGGCGCAACGCCAAACCGGTGATCGTCGCCACCCAGATGCTGGACTCCATGATCGAGAACTCCCGGCCCACCCGCGCCGAGGCCTCCGACGTCGCCAACGCGGTCCTGGACGGCACGGACGCGGTGATGCTCTCCGGCGAGACCAGCGTCGGCAAGTACCCGGTCGAGACCGTACGCACCATGGCGAAGATCGTCGCGGCGGCCGAGGAGGACATGCTGGCCAAGGGGCTGCCGCCGCTCACCGAGCGGAACAAGCCGCGCACCCAGGGCGGCGCGGTCGCCCGGGCCGCCGCCGACATGGGCGACTTCCTCGGCGCGAAGTTCCTGGTCGCGTTCACCCAGTCCGGGGACACCGCCCGTCGGCTCTCCCGCTACCGCTCACCGATCCCGCTGCTCGCCTTCACCCCCGAGCCGGCCACCCGCTCCCAGCTCAGCCTCACCTGGGGCACCGAGACGTACCTCGGCCCGCACGTGGACTCCACGGACGCCATGGTCGACCAGGTCGACGAACTGCTCCTGAAGTACGGCCGCTGCCAGAAGGGCGACATGGTCGTGATCACGGCAGGCTCCCCGCCCGGCGTCTCCGGCTCCACCAACATGGTCCGCGTCCACCACATCGGCGAGGACGACAGCCCGAGGTGACACCCGGGGCCCCGGTCAGTACTTGGGGCCCACGTGGGTGTCCATGAGGGTCACGGAGGCTTTGCGGGCGACGGAGACGCTGAACGGGTCGCCGCCGCGGGCCAGGGTGGTCCATTCGACGCCGACCAGGTCGAGCGCGTCCGTGAAGAGCCTCCGGATGTCGTCCGACTTGTTGGAGAAGAAGTAGCGGGGATACTCGTACCGCTTGCGCTCACCGGCGACCACACGGGTCGTCCAGTTGGTGACACGGCATCCGTCGGAGTGGATGAGACCCCGGACGAAGTCCCAGGGGTGGGCGTCGACGATGGTCCGCTGCCAGGGTTCGTTCATGCGGACACTCTGCGTGAGTGATCGTGACGGCACACCGCGAAAAGCGGAGTCTCACGAGAACGTGAGACTCCGCTTCGAGCAGTGCCGGGTGCGGGATTCGAACCCGCAAGCCCTTTCAGGCAGAGGTGTTTGAGACCTCCGTGTATGCCGTTCCACCAACCCGGCAGGCGCTGCGGAGAGTGTACCGGGTCATCGTACGCCGCCGCCGCTAGGTAGGCTCTTGTCAGCAGTACCGGCCTGCCCTGGACCAAGGAGCCTCAGTGACCGCCCCCGAGTCGCCCCAGCCCGTAGACGTGACCGACGACGACAAGTCGCACGTGCCTCCGCTGACGACCCGTGTCGTCATCGCCGAGGACGAGGCCCTGATCCGGCTCGACCTGAAGGAGATGCTTCAGGAGGAGGGCTACACCGTCGTGGGCGAGGCCGGAGACGGTGAGCAGGCCGTCGAGCTGGCCCGTGAGCACAAGCCGGACCTGGTCATCCTGGACGTGAAGATGCCCAAGCTCGACGGCATCTCCGCGGCCGAGAAGATCGCCGAGGAGTCCATCGCGCCCGTCCTGATGCTCACCGCCTTCTCCCAGCGCGACCTGGTGGAGCGCGCCCGGGACGCCGGTGCCATGGCCTACCTGGTCAAGCCCTTCAGCAAGAGCGACGTCGTCCCGGCGATCGAGATGGCCGTCTCCCGGTTCGCCGAGCTGAGGCAGCTGGAGAAGGAGGTCGCCGACCTCACCCAGCGGCTGGAGACCCGCAAGCTGGTCGACCGGGCGAAGTCCATCCTGCAGACCGAGTACGGGCTGACCGAGCCCGCCGCCTTCCGCTGGATCCAGAAGACCTCCATGGACCGCCGCATGTCGATGCAGCAGGTCGCCGAGGCGGTCATCGCGGACAACGAGGAGAAGAAGGCGGCCAAGAAGGGCTGAGCACCGGCGTGCGTGCGACGAGGCCCGCGCCCCGGGTGAGGGGCGCGGGCCTCGCGTCGTACCCGCGCTGGTCAGTCCTCGCCCAGGTACGCCTTCCGTACCGACTCGTCGTGCAGCAGGTCCCGGCCGGTCCCGGACAGCACGATGGTGCCGATCTCCATGACATGGCCCCGGTCGGCGAGGGAGAGCGCCGCCTGGGCGTTCTGCTCGACCAGCAGGATCGTGGTGCCCTGCGCCTTCAGCTCGGCGATCGTCGCCATGATCTTCTGCATCATGATCGGCGACAGGCCCATGGACGGCTCGTCCAGCATCAGCAGCTTCGGCTGTGACATCAGCGCCCTGCCCATCGCGAGCATCTGCTGCTCGCCGCCCGAGAGGGTGCCGGCGGCCTGTTTGCGGCGCTCCCCGAGGATGGGGAAGAGGTCGTAGGCGCGCCGGATGTCCTGCTCGATGCCCGGCTTGTCGCTCCGCAGGAACGCGCCGAGGCGCAGATTGTCCTCGATGGTCATGCGCGGGAAGATGTGCCGGCCCTCGGGGGAGTGGGCGAGTCCGAGGGAGACGATCTGGTGGGCGGGGACCTTCTTCAGTGATCTGCCGTTGAACCGGATCTGGCCGCCGACGGGCCTGAGCAGTCCCGAGAGGGTCCGCAGGGTGGTGGTCTTGCCGGCGCCGTTGGTGCCGATGAGGGTGACCACCTGTCCGGCCTCGACCGTGAAGGAGATGCCCTTGACGGCCTCGATCTTGCCGTAGGCGACGCGGAGGTCCTCGACCTCGAGCAGTGCGGTCATCGGTCGTTCTCCTTGCCGGGCGCGTTCTCGAAGGGCTCGCCGAGGTAGGCCGCGACCACCCGTTCGTCGCCCTGGACGGTCGCGCTGTCGCCCTCGATCAGCTTCTCGCCCTGCACGAGGACGGCCACCCGGTCGCACAGGTTGAAGATGAAGCGCATGTCGTGCTCGATGACGAGGACGGCGATGCCCATGTCCCGGATGGCGAAGACGAGTTCCTCGGTGGTGCGGGTCTCCTGCGGGTTCATGCCGGCGGTCGGTTCGTCGAGCAGCAGCAGTCCGGGTTCGCTGGCCAGGGCGCGCGCGATCTCCAGTTTGCGCTGCTCGCCGTAGGGCAGGTTGCGGGCGAGGTGGTCGGCCTTGGGTGCGAGGCCGACGAAGTCCAGGAGTTCCATGGCCCGCTCGCGGGAGGCCCGTTCGGCGCGGTGGAAGCCGGGGCCGCGCAGTACGGCGGACCAGAAGCCCTCCTTGGTGCGGGTGTGCCGGCCGACGAGCACGTTCTCCAGGACGGTCATGTTGGCGAACAGCCGGATGTTCTGGAAGGTGCGCGCGATGCCGGCCGCGGTGACCTTGAAGGGCTTGGGCGGCAGGACGGTGCCCTGGTAGCGGACCTCGCCCTCGGTGGGGACGTACAGGCCGGTCAGGCAGTTGAAGAAGGTGGTCTTGCCGGCGCCGTTGGGTCCGATGAGGCCGACGATCTCGCCGGCGCCCACGGTGAGGTCGACGCCGCGTACGGCGGTCAGGCCGCCGAAGCGCATGGTGACGCCGCGGGCGTCGAGGACGGTCGCGCCGGGGACGGTGGTGCCGGGGGCGGTGCCCTGGGTGGTGTCGGTGGTCATGGTGGTCAGGCCCCCGCCTTCGTCAGGAGGGTGGGTGCTTCGGCGTCCTCGTGGAATTCGAGCTGCCGGCGCCGGTTGGGGATGAGGCCCTCGGGGCGGAACCGCATCAGCAGGATGAGCGCGACGCCGAAGGCGAAGAGCTGGTAGTTGCCGAGGAACTGGAGTTTGTTGGGGATGAGGAAGAGCAGGGCGGCGCCGATCAGGGGGCCGCTGATGGTGCCCATGCCGCCGAGGACGACCGCGGCGAGCAGGAAGGCCGAGTTGGGCGGGATGGGGCCGGCGAAGAGGTACTGCTCGGGGGTGACCGTGTAGGTGACGTGGGCCTGGACGGTGCCGGCGAGTCCGGCGAGGCAGGCGCCGACGGCGAAGGCGATGAGCTTGACCCGGAAGCCGTTGATGCCCATGGCGAGCGCGGCGGTCTCGTCCTCGCGGATGGCCACCCAGGCGCGTCCGATGCGGGAGTTGCCGCTGCGGCGGAAGACCAGCACCACGACCGCGGTGATGATCAGCATCAGGAAGAAGTAGTTGGCGAACCGGCCGATGGTGTAGCCGCCCAGGTCGTGCTGGGCGCCGAAGTCGAAGCCGAGGACGTCGAGGTTGGGGATGGAGGAGACGCCGTTGGAGCCGTTGGTGATGTCGGGTCCGGAGGTGCCGTCGAGGTTGTTGGCGGTGATGCGGAAGATCTCGCCGAAGCCGAGGGTGACGATGGCGAGGTAGTCGCCGCGCAGTCGCAGGGTCGGGGCGCCGATCAGCACGCCGAAGACGAGGGAGGCGGCGGCGCCGACGAGCACGGCGGCCCAGAACGGGAAGTGGACGTCGAACGGTGAGCTGGGGGAGCCGGAGACCAGGGCGGCCGCGTAGGCGCCGACGCCGAGGAAGGCGACGTAGCCGAGGTCGAGGAGGCCGGCGAGGCCGACGACGATGTTCAGGCCGAGGGCGACGGTGGCGAAGATCAGGATGTAGACGCCGAGGGTGGCGTACTGGTCGTCGGTCTGGGTGAAGGGGAACAGCGCGGCCGCGACGAAGGCGCCGCAGGTGGTGATGTTCTGGTGCCGGGCGGTGATCTGGGAGGCGTGGCTGATCAGGCCGGCCTTGTTGAGGGCGGCGAAGCCGAGGCCCGCGGTGATCAGGAAGCCGATGAACTGTTCGTCGTACTCGGTGCCGATGCCGTAGGTGAAGACGGTCAGGCCGAGCGCGAGGACGCCGACGATGATCAGGATCTCGGCGTACGGGGGCAGCGCGGGCACGGGCCGGGGGGAGTCGGCGGCGAAGACGGCCTTGGTGGTCGCCCACGCGTGCGCGAGGTCGTGCCTGGTCTTCGCCCAGCCGGTGTCGTCGGGGTCGGCCGGGTCGGGCTCGGGCCGCCGGAAGGGCAGGGACAGGGCGCCGGCGAGGGCGGCGAGGCTGGCCAGGGCGACGAGGAAGCCGCCGGGTTCGAGGTTGACGAGTCCGCCGAGGTCGGCGCTGATCGCGAGGACCGTGTACCAGCTGGTGGCGAAGACGGCCAGGGTGGCGAGCCGCAGGGCCGGGTCCGCTCCGGCGGGCACCAGCCAGCGCAGGCCCTTGAGGCCGTAGGAGGCGAGGGCGACGAGGGTGGCGAGGAGCGCGCCGACGAGGACGAGGACCTGGAGGCCGCCGGGGTAGCCGTAGACGGTGAGGTCGCCGGGGAAGTCGGCGGTCCAGGTCCAGGCGAGGAAGGTGGACAGGGCCGTGAGCACGCTGCCGCCGAGGGCGAGGGCGCGGGCGGCCTTCTCCGGCAGGGGCAGCAGGCCGCCGGTGGCGTCGGCCTTGCGGGCGCCGGGGGTTCCGGGTGCGGTGGTCTGTGTGGTCATCGAATCTCACGCCCTGTCCGCGACGCGCTCGCCGAGCAGGCCCTGCGGCCTGAACAGCAGTACGAGGATGAGGAGTACGAAGGCCCAGACGTCGGCCCAGGACTGGCTGCCGAACTTGTCCATGCCGGGGATGTCGGCGATGTAGGCGGTGGCCAGGGTCTCGGCGACGCCGAGGACCACGCCGCCGATCATGGCTCCGTAGATATTGCCGATGCCGCCGAGGACGGCCGCGGTGAACGCCTTGAGGCCGAGGATGAAGCCCATCCGGAAGTTGATCTCGCCGTACTTCAGGCCGTAGGCGACGGCGCCGACCGCGGCGAACGCGGCGCCGAGCGCGAACGCGATCACGATGATGCGGTCGGTGTTGACGCCCATCAGCTTGGCGGTGTCCGGGTCCTGGGCGGTGGCCTGCATACCGCGGCCGGTGCGGGTCTTCAGCACGAAGTAGCCGAGGACCGCCATGGAGAGGGGGGCCGCCGCGACGAGGAAGATGTCGCCGGTCTGGATGGTGACGTTGCCGATCTCGAAGGGGCCGCCGGAGATCTGCGGGAAGGTGCGCGCGGACTTCGCCTCGGGGTACCAGGCCCACACCGCCTGCTGGAGGGCGAGGGAGAGGCCGATGGCGGTGATGAGGGGTGCGAGGCGGGGGGCGTTGCGCAGGGGCCGGTAGGCGAATCGTTCCGCCCCGACGGCGATGGCGACCGCGACGATGACGGCGCCGATGATCATCAGCGGCAGGGCGAGCCACATGGTGGTGCCGCCGGGGAGCCAGAGCCAGACGGTGAGCGCGCCGAAGGCTCCCGTCATGAAGATCTCGCCGTGGGCGAAGTTGATGAGCTGGACGATGCCGTAGACCATGGTGTACCCGATGGCGACCAGCCCGTACATGGCTCCCAGTAGCAGGCCGTTGACCAGCTGCTGCGGCAGTTCGTTCACCGCATGTCCTCCGAGCGTTCGGAAAGTGCGAGGGATGTGGCCGGATGCGGATCCGCGCGGGGCGCCAGTGGAAACAGCGCCCCGCGCGGCTCGCGAGTGGTTCAGGCGCGGGGATCAGCCGGTGTACGTACCGGACTTGACGGGAACCCAGGCACCGTTCTGCACGGCGTACACGGTCAGCTGCTTGTTGGTGGCGTCGCCGTACTGGTCGAAGGAGACCTTGCCGGTCACGCCGTCGAAGGACACGTTCTGCATGGCCTCGGTGACCTTCTGGCGGGCGTCGGAGGGGAGCTTGCCGCCATTGGCGTCGACGACCTTCTTCACGGCTTCGATGACCGCCCAGGCGGAGTCGTAGGCGTAGCCGCCGTAGGCGGAGTAGCCCTCCTTGTAGCCGGCGGCCTTGTAGTCGGCGACGAATTGCTTGGCGGAGGGCAGGTCCTCGACCGGGGCGCCGACGGAGGTGGTGAGGTCGCCGGTGCTCTCGGCGCCCGCCAGCTTCATGTAGGTGTCGTCCTTGACGCCGTCGCCGCCGACGAGCGGGATCTTGGCGCCGGTGGCCTTGATCTGCTTGCTGAGCGGTCCGGCCTGCGGGTATTCACCGCCGTAGTAGACGACTTCGGCGCCCGAGTTCTTCACCTTGGTGGCGACCGCGGAGAAGTCCTTGGTGTCCGGGTTGATGTGCTCGGTGCCGACCACCTGGCCGCCGAGCTTCTTGAACTCCGCGGTGAAGGTGGCGGCCAGGCCGGAGCCGTAGGTCTTCTTGTCGTCGATGACGAAGACCTTCTTCTTCTTGGCCGTGTTGACGACGTACTGGGCGGCGAACGGGCCCTGGATCGCGTCCGTGGTCGCGGTACGGAAGTAGGCCTTGTACTGGCGCTCCTTCTTGGTCTGCCAGTTCGGCCCCTGGGACAGGGACGGGCCGGTGTTCGCCGGGGAGACCTGGACCAGCCGGGCGTCGTCCAGGACCTTCTGCATCGACTCGGCGACCGAGCTGTTCAGCGGGCCGACGACGCCGAGGACCTCCTTCTCGGAGACGAACCGGGAGGCGTTCTGCTGGCCGGCGGACGGCTGTGCCTGGTCGTCCAGGGCCTCTATCTTGAAGGTGACGCCCTTGACGAGGTTCTGCTTGTTGGCGTTCCTGGCGGCGAGGTCCGCTGAGTTCTTTATGCCGAGGCCCATGGCGGACAGGTCGCCGGTCAGCGGGACGTCGACGCCGATGACGACGGTCTCGCCGCCGTCCGTGCCGGAGCCGGAGCCCTTGTCGCCGCTGTCGCGCGAGCCGCAGGCGGTGAGGGTGAGCGCTCCCGCGGCCAGCGCGGCGGTGACGGCGATAAGCGAACGTTGACGCACGATCAGTCCTTTCCCCAGGCACAACCGCTTCCCCATGGACGCGGCGGAGTCGCGCGCCGCGCTGAATTGACAATCCGAAGGCGCGGTGACTGGCGGTGACTCTAAGCGTGTGTGGGGAACGTGGAGGAGTGTCTGACCGAGGCTGTGACTCTCTTGTTATGACACGGCGTAATGCACAGCGGTACCCGGTGGGCGGGAAGGAGGAATTCGGACCGTTTCGCGCCGTCCGCATTCTGAGAACCCGCTGGACCGGCCATGATCAATTCAGGTGTCTCGGCCGTTTTGCTGATGACTGTGATCTGTTGCCACAAGCGACTTCCGGCGCCTCGGAGAGATACTCCGCGCAGTGCGGGCCCAGGGTGAAGCGCCGCGTCTGTATTGCGCGCGCATTACGCAGGGTTACGGCAAGGAAAGGGAGTCCGACATTCCTGGGGGCTTTTCCGTATTTCGTCACGTGCGCCGTTGCCGTGATCTTGCGGGCGGAACCCGCCCCGGCGCGGAACGGAATTGAGGGTTCCGTCGCCGGCGGCAGTCCTTCGTGCGGCCGGGTCGCGCGCGTCACGGTGACGGGCCGGCCGCCGCGGCCGGGTGGCGTGGCGGAGGCCGCCGCCTCTCGGGAGGGCGGCGGCCGCGTTGTGTACGGTCCTCGCCCGCCGCCCTGTGCGCGCGTGCCCCCTCCGGGCTCCGGCGGGGGCGGTCTGCGGGGACCCGGGCGCTCCGGAGTGGGCCGGGGTCAGCTCGCGGCGGGACGGGCCGGGGGCTCGTCGCCCGGGCGGGCGTCGCGGAGCAGGCAGGTCAGGCGGGCCGAGCAGACCCGGCGGCCCTCCTCGTCGCTGATCACGATCTCGTACGTCGCCGTCGACCGGCCCCGGTGCACCGGCGTGGCCACGCCCGTCACCAGGCCCGAGCGGACCCCGCGGTGGTGGGTGCAGTTGAGGTCCACACCGACCGCGATCTTCGAGACGCCCCCGTGCAGCATGGAGCCGACCGAGCCCAGCGTCTCCGCCAGCACCGCGGAGGCGCCCCCGTGCAGCAGGCCGTACGGCTGGGTGTTGCCCTCCACCGGCATGGTCCCGACCACCCGGTCCGCCGAGGCCTCCAGGATCTGCACGCCCATGCGTGTGCCCAGGTGCCCGGCCGAGAACAGGGCGGGCAGGTCCACGCCGAGCGCGGCGTACTCGTCGATGACCTGCTGCGGGAACTTCACTTGCTGCTGCTCACCCATGGGGCCCGGCTCCGTCCGTCGTACGTCCACTCTGCTCGCTGAGCAAACGCTCAGTCGGCCGCCGATTGTTCCAGACGGCGGCCCGTGTCCCCGGTGTGGGCTTCGAGACGTACGACGACGGACTTGCTGGCCGGGGTGTTGCTGGTGTCGGCGGTCGCGTCCAGCGGCACCAGCACGTTCGTCTCGGGGTAGTACGCCGCCGCGCATCCCCGGGCCGTCGGATACGGCACGACCCGGAAGCCGGGCGCCCGCCGCTCCACCCCGTCCTGCCACTCGCTCACCAGGTCGACGTACGCCCCCTCGGCGAACCCGAGCGCGCGTGCGTCCTCGGGGTGCACCAGGACCACCCGGCGCCCGCCCTTGATGCCCCGGTAACGGTCGTCCAGGCCGTAGATCGTGGTGTTGTACTGGTCGTGCGAGCGCAGGGTCTGCAACAGCAGCCGGCCCTCGGGCAGCGCCGGGTACTCCACCGGTGCCGCGGTGAAGTTGGCCTTGCCCGTGGCGGTCGGGAAACGCCGTTCGTCACGCGGCGCGTGCGGCAGCGCGAAGCCGCCGGGCCGGGCCACGCGCGCGTTGAAGTCCTCGAAACCGGGGATCACGCGGGCGATGCGGTCACGGATCGCCCCGTAGTCCTCGGCGAACTCCTCCCACGGCACGACACTGCGCTCGCCCAGCACCCGGCGCGCCAGGCCGCAGACGATGGCCGGCTCGGAGCGCAGGTGCGGGCTCGCGGGGGCCAGGCGCCCGCGCGAGGCGTGCACCATGCCCATGGAGTCCTCCACCGTCACGAACTGCTCGCCGCCCGCCCGCACATCGCGCTCGGTCCGGCCCAGGGTGGGCAGGATCAGCGCCCGCGCGCCCGTGACCACGTGCGAGCGGTTCAGCTTGGTCGACACGTGCACGGTCAGCCGCGCCCGGCGCATCGCCGCCTCGGTGACCTCGGTGTCGGGCGAGGCGGACACGAAGTTGCCGCCCATGGCGAAGAAGACCTTCGCCCGGCCGTCGCGCAGCGCGCGGATGGCCCGTACGACGTCGAGGCCGTGCTCGCGCGGCGGCGCGAACCCGAACTCCCTCTCCAGGGCGTCCAGGAAGGCCGGGGCGGGCCGCTCGAAGATGCCCATGGTGCGGTCGCCCTGGACGTTGCTGTGCCCGCGCACCGGGCACACGCCCGCTCCCGGACGGCCGATGTTGCCGCGCAGCAGCAGGAAGTTGACCACTTCCCGGATGGTCGGCACCGAGTGCTTGTGCTGGGTGAGGCCCATGGCCCAGCACACGATCGTCCGCTCGGAGGCCAGGACCATGCCGAGGGCCCGTTCGATCTCCGCGCGCGTGAGGCCGGTCGCGGCCAGCGTCTCCTCCCAGTCGGCGGCCCGCGCGGCCGCCGCGAACTCCTCGAAGCCGTGGGTGTGCTCGCGGACGAACGCCTCGTCGACCGCGCCCTCCGTCTGAAGGATCAGCTTGTTCAGGAGGCGGAAGAGGGCCTGGTCGCCGCCGATGCGGATCTGCAGGAACAGGTCGGTCAGGGCGGCGCCCCGGAGCATGCCCTGCGGGGTCTGCGGGTTCTTGAAGCGCTCCAGGCCCGCCTCGGGCAGCGGATTGACGCTGATGACCTTCGCGCCGTTCGCCTTGGCCTTCTCCAGCGCGGAGAGCATGCGCGGATGGTTCGTGCCCGGGTTCTGGCCCGCGACGATGATCAGATCGGCCTGGTAGAGGTCCTCCAGCAGGACGCTGCCCTTGCCGACGCCGATGGTCTCGCCGAGCGCCGACCCGGACGACTCGTGGCACATGTTCGAGCAGTCCGGCAGGTTGTTCGTGCCCAGCTCGCGCGCGAAGAGCTGGTACAGGAACGCGGCCTCGTTGCTGGTGCGGCCCGAGGTGTAGAAGACGGCCTCGTCGGGGGAGCCGAGGGCGGCGATCTCCTCGGCGATGATGTCGAAGGCCCGCTCCCAGGAGACCGGTTCGTAGTGCGTGCCGTCCTCGGGCAGGTACACGGGGTGGGTGAGCCGGCCCTGCTGGCCCAGCCAGTAGCCGCTGCGGCCGGACAGGTCGGCGACGGAGTGCGCGGCGAAGAACTCCGGTGTGACCCGGCGCAGCGTGGCCTCCTCGGCGACGGCCTTGGCGCCGTTCTCGCAGAACTCGGCCGCGTGCCGGTGGTCCGGCTCCGGCCAGGCGCAGCCCGGGCAGTCGAAGCCGTCCTTCTGGTTCACGCGCAGCAGCGTGAGCGCGGTGCGCTTCACCCCCATCTGCCGCTGGGCGACGCGCAGCGTGTGCCGGATGGCCGGCAGCCCCGCCGCCGCGTGCTTCGGCTCCGCGACCTGCGGCGCGTCCTGGACCGGATCACCCTTGGGCGGCTTCGTCGCCATCGCGCGCTCCCCTTCGACTGCGTGTGAGAAGTACCGCTGCCGATCCTCCCACGGGGCACCGACACCGACACCGGCCGGGCGTGCGGAGGCCGGGACCATTGCCCGCTGCGGGGTGTGTCTTTCGCCGCTCTTTGCCAAGGGACGGCGTACCTCTTTACCAAGGACGGCGCACGGCTTCCCCGGCGGACGAGGTACGGCTTCCCCGGGGGACGGCGCATGGCTTTCCCGGGGGACGGCGTGCGGCGACGCCCGCCGTGTCCGGTCCGCACCGGTCGCGGGCGGGCGGTCCGGGTTGTCAGTGGCTCGTGGCAGGATCGGTGACGTGGCAGAGACAGCACCGAAGCAGACCGACAAGACCCCCGGCGGCACCCGTCCCCGGCTGATGCTCATGGACGGGCACTCGCTGGCCTACCGCGCGTTCTTCGCGCTGCCCGCGGAGAACTTCACGACCGCGACCGGCCAGCCGACGAACGCGATCTTCGGCTTCGCGTCGATGCTGGCCAACACCCTGCGTGACGAGGAGCCCACGCACCTCGCGGTGGCCTTCGACGTCTCCCGCAAGACCTGGCGCTCGGAGCGGTTCACCGAGTACAAGGCGAACCGCTCCAAGACCCCCGACGAGTTCAAGGGCCAGGTCGAGCTGATCGGCGAACTGCTCGACGCCATGAACGCCCCGCGCTTCGCCGTCGAGGGGTACGAGGCGGACGACGTCATCGCCACCCTCGCCACCCAGGCCGAGGCCGAGGGCTTCGAGGTGCTGATCGTCACCGGCGACCGCGACTCCTTCCAGCTGATCACCGAGAACATCACCGTGCTGTACCCCACGAAGGGCGTCTCGGAGCTGACCCGGTTCACCCCGGAGATGGTTTTCGAGAAGTACGGCTTGACGCCCGCCCAGTACCCGGACTTCGCGGCCCTGCGCGGCGACCCGTCCGACAACCTCCCCGGCATCCCCGGCGTCGGCCCGAAGACCGCCGCGAAGTGGATCAACCAGTTCGGCTCCTTCGCCGAGCTGGTCGAGCGGGCCGACGAGATCAAGGGCAAGGCCGGCCAGAACCTGCGCGACCACCTGGAGTCCGTCAAGCTCAACCGCGTCCTCACCGAGCTGGAGCGGCGGGTCGAGCTGCCCAGGACGGTCACCGACCTGGAGCGGGCCCCGTACGACCGCAAGGCCGTGGCGATGGTCCTGGACACCCTGGAGATCCGCAACGCGTCCCTGCGCGAGCGCCTCTTCGCCGTCGACCCCGGCACGGAGGAGACCGAGACGACCCCGGTCACCACCGACGGCGTCGAGATCGACGGCAGCGTCCTGCGCACCGGTGAGCTGGCCCCCTGGCTCGCCGAGCACGGCGCCGGGCCGCTGGGCGTGGCCACCGTCGACACCTGGGCCCTGGGTACCGGCTCGGTCGCCGAGGTCGCGCTCGCCGCGGCCGGGGGACCGGCGGCCTGGTTCGACCCGTCCGAGCTGGACGAGGCCGACGAGAACGCGTTCGCCGCCTGGCTGGCCGACGCCGGCCGGCCCAAGGTGTTCCACGACGCCAAGGGCGCCATGCGGGTCTTCGCCGAGCACGGCTGGAGCATCGAGGGCGTCGGCATGGACACCGCGCTCGCCGCGTACCTGGTCAAGCCCGGCCGCCGCTCCTTCGACCTGGACGCGCTGGCCCTGGAGTACCTGCACCGCGAGCTGACGCCCGCCGCCGCGGCCGACGGCCAGCTGGCCTTCGGCGCGGACGAGGGCGCCGAGGCCCAGGCGCTGATGGTCCAGGCCCGCGCGGTCCTGGACCTGGGCGAGACGTTCGAGGACCGCCTGCGGGAGGTCGGCGCCGCGGACCTGCTCCGGGACATGGAGCTGCCCACCTCCGCGCTGCTCGCCCGCATGGAGCGGCACGGCATCGCGGCCGACCGGGCGCACCTGGAAGCGATGGAGCAGATGTTCGCGGCTGCGGTGCAGCAGGCCGTGAAGGAGGCGCACGCGGCGGCCGGCCGCGAGTTCAACCTGGGCTCGCCCAAGCAGCTCCAGGAGGTCCTCTTCGGCGAGCTGGCACTGCCGACGACGAAGAAGACCAAGACCGGTTACACCACCGACGCCGACGCCCTGAAGTGGCTCGTCACCCAGACCGACAACGAACTGCCGGTGATCATGCTCCGCCACCGTGAGCAGGCGAAGCTCCGGGTGACCGTCGAGGGCCTGATCAAGACCATCGCTGGCGACGGCCGTATCCACACCACGTTCAACCAGACCGTGGCCGCGACCGGACGCCTGTCCTCCACGGACCCGAACCTGCAGAACATCCCCGTGCGCACCGACGAGGGCCGGGCGATCCGCCGGGGCTTCGTGGTCGGCGAGGGCTTCGAGTCCCTGATGACCGCGGACTACAGCCAGATCGAACTGCGGGTGATGGCCCACCTCTCGGAGGACGAGGGCCTGATCCAGGCGTTCACCTCCGGCGAGGACCTGCACACCACCGCCGCGTCCCAGGTCTTCGGGGTCGAGCCCCAGGCGGTGGACGCGGAGATGCGCCGCAAGATCAAGGCGATGTCGTACGGCCTCGCCTACGGTCTGTCCGCGTTCGGCCTCTCCCAGCAGCTGAACATCGACGCGGGCGAGGCCCGTGCCCTGATGGACGCCTACTTCGAACGCTTCGGCGGGGTGCGGGACTACCTGCGCCGGGCGGTCGACGAGGCGCGCGCCACGGGCTACACGGCGACGCTCTTCGGCCGCCGCCGCTACCTGCCCGACCTCAACAGCGACAACCGCCAGCGCCGTGAGGCGGCCGAGCGCATGGCCCTGAACGCGCCCATCCAGGGCACGGCGGCGGACATCGTGAAGATCGCCATGCTGAAGGTGGACAGCGCGCTGCGGGCGGCGGACCTGAAGTCCCGCATGCTGCTCCAGGTCCACGACGAGATCGTCCTGGAGATCGCCCCCGGCGAGCGGGCGGTCACGGAGGAGATCGTCCGCCGGGAGATGGCGAACGCCGTCCAGCTCAGGGCCCCCCTGGACGTCTCGGTCGGCGTCGGCCCGGACTGGGAATCAGCGGCCCACTGACCCCACCAGGCGGCGGAGAGCCCACCCCGCACCGACCAGAGCCTTCACGCTCCGCTACGTGCCCCTCTCCGCCGCCACTCCGGCCACCCACCACGAACACCGGCCGACGGCCGCGACACCGGCCGGCCGACCGCGCCGCCAGACGGGGACGACCTGTGCCGTAGGGACGGTGTCCGCCGCATTGGCTGACCGTCGTCACATGGGACGACCACCGCCGCACGCGGCACCGTCCGCACACGGGCTGACCACTGCCGGTTGCCCTACGCCCGGCAGCCGCCACACTGGGCTGACCGCTGCCGCGTCGGCCGCCCGCGGCCCCACCAGAGGACCCCGCCACACCGGCCACCGGTCGACTCGCCGCGTCACCGTCCGCCCGCCGCGCCGTCGGTCGACTCGCCGCGTTTCCGGCCTCTCGCCGTGCCGTCGGTCGACTCGCCGCGCCACAGGCAGCCCGCCGCGTTTCCGCCCGCCCGCCGCGTTTCTGCCTGCTCGCCGCGTCACCGATCGACTCGCCGCGTTTCCGGCCGCCCGCCGCGCCACCGGCAGCCCGTCGCCACAGGGGGACGTCCTCCGCCGCACGGACGACGTCGGCCGCGGGGACTGACCGCCGCCACCGCCCCCTCCCTCCTCCGCGCCCTCCCGTCCTCCGCCGCAACGGCGATCAACCACCACGGCGCAGACCGGCGGTGCCGAACCCACCGCCCCCCGAAGCAGCCCAGCACCGCATGCCGAAGCACCCGAATCAGCCCCGCACCGCCCCCCAAGCGGCCCCGCGCCGCCCCCTGAAACAGCCCCGCACCGCCCCCGAATCAGCCCTCCACCGCACCCCCCGAAGACCCCCACACCGCATCCCGGAACAACCCCCGAGCCACACCCCCGAAAACTCCCCCAACCCCGACAACCCGGCCAAACCCCCGGAGGGCCCGTCACTCTCGTGGCCCCCGTCAAAACGCCCCCCACCGCCCGCAGCCGCAACACTGCGGGCATGGGTATACGCATGCTTCACCGCCGGACGCCCGAGGCAGCCGCCGGGGCCTGGGCGGGTGTCGCCTCGGCGCAGGCCGTGCCCGCCGCGCCGGTCCCGGCCCTCGCGGCCGACGCAAGCACCGCCCGCATCCCGGCCGACCTGGCCACGACCGTCCGCACCGTCACCAAGGGCCTCGGCCGCGGGCTCGCCGCCCGCCCCGCCCGCATCCCCGACTGGCGCCAGTGGACCGACCTGGCCCGCGGCTATCTCGCTCTCGCGCTTGCCCTGCTCCCCAGAGCACGCCCCCGGAACACGCTCACGGTCTTCGTCGCCCCCCTCACCGAGCGACCGGCCGCCCCCGGCCCGCACCGGCCGCCCCGCCGTGCCCCCCGTGATCCCCGTGATCCCCGTGACCTCCGGGACCAGCGGCCGGACGCCGGATCCTGACCCCCACGGCGTACACCAGCAGCCCCGGCACCAGTCCGGCGCCCACCCCGAAACACAGGGTGGGCACCAGCTCCCAGGGCCGCGCGCCCGTACCGCCCCGCTCCCACCAGTGGGCGGTCCGCCACACCGCCCCCGCCAGCGCGCAGCCCCCGATCACCGCGAGAGCCCACCACCGGTCCCGTACGGACAGCACCGGCACCCCCACGGGCACCCCGCCGGGCAGCCCTCGTAGCGCCCGGACCACGAACACCACGATCAGCACCGCACCCGCCGCCGACGACCCGTACTGCAGCCAGGTGTACAGCGGCACGCCCGCCGGACGGTCCCGTCCGATGGCCGGAACCAGCCGCGTCCCCCACCGGTCGTGATGGGTGAACGCGTCCCACACCACATGGGTCAGCGCGCCGAGCACCGCGGAGACGTACCACCGGACCACCGAGCCGCCCCGCACGCGCGCGCGGGGCGCCCCGCAGCGCAGCAGGGCGGCCGGCCGTCCCTGCCACGCCCGCGGCAGCAGCGCGAGCAACGGCTCCCGGGCCGCCAGCCACAGCCCCGCGAGCGCCCAGGCGAGGAGGACGTCGACCGTGACGACCCCGGTGAACGCGTGCGTGACCGAGCCGAACCCCATGCCGCCCGGCAGGACATCAGCCGCGTAGTAGGGCAGATCGGGCGCACAGGAGCCCGCCACGAGCAGCGCGGGTACCAGCCGGGCCCGCCCGCCGCCGTCCCGGCGGACCGCGGGCAGCACGGCCGCCGCATGGCTGAGCGTGAACGGCAATGGAGCCTCCCTGGGCGTACGGCGGCCCGTACGGGAGCGCCGGTGACCGGATCCGGCCAGTATCCGTGACGCCGCGCCAAGGCCGCGCGCGGCGACCGGGGTTGGCCGGACGGTGAACTTCGGGTATCAACGCGTGCCTGTTGACAGCAACTTGTCGTAGGGTCACCAGGGCCCCCTTGCCGGGCGCGCGGTGACACACACGACGCTCGGACGCGATGACGGAACAGGGGCAACCAGAGCACCGGGTCAACCGTCACACCAGAGCGAGGCAGGCGGCGACGGAGAAGGACGCGCGGGCGTCCATGGGAGGGGTTCACTCTATGGCGGCGCATTTCGGCAGGCGACTGCGCAAGGGAGCGGCGAGCACCGCCGTGGCCGCGGCGGCGGTCGCGGCTCTCTCCGCGTCCCAGGCTCCGGGAGTGGCCGGCGAGGACCACAGACCCGCGACGGCCGGAGCCACCGACTCCGTCCCGGACGGCACCGGCGGCGCCACCGGCAACTCGCCGTACTACACGGACCTCCCGCCGCTGAAGAGTCCCGAGCCCGGTCCCTCGGCCCCCGTCGGTACGCCCGTCTCCCGGGGCGACGCGGAGGCGGGCATTCCGGCGACGGTCCTCGACGCCTACAAGAAGGCCGCGGCCGAACTGCGCACCTCCAAGCCCGGCTGCAACATGCCCTGGGAACTGCTGGCCGCCATCGGCAACGTCGAGTCCGGGCAGGCCCGCGGCGGCCAGGTCGACGCCGACGGCACCACCCTGCACCGGATCCTGGGCCCGCAGCTCGACGGCAACGGTTTCGCGCTCATACCCGACACCGACGGCGGCGCGTACGACGGCAACAGCAGCTACGACCAGGCCGTCGGGCCCATGCAGTTCATCCCGTCCACCTGGGCCTGGGCCGGCCGTGACGGCAACGGCGACGGCAAGAAGGACCCGAACAACATCTACGACGCCGCGCTCGCCGCGGGCCACTACCTGTGCCGCAACGACTGGGACCTGTCCCGCGAGGCCGACCTGCACAGCGCGATCCTCAGCTACAACAACTCGCAGGACTACCTCGCCCTGGTCCTGAACTGGATGGAGTACTACCGCAAGGGCGCCCACACCGTCCCCGACGGCACCGGTGGCGTCCCGGAGCACCGCAGCGACGAGGGCACCCACCGCGTCCCGTCCCCGCGCCCGACCCAGCCGCCGACGCCCAAGCCGGCCCCGAAGCCCCACGAACCCGGCGACGGCAACGGCGGCAAGGAGACGCCCGGCCCCAAGCCCCCCACGCCGAAGCCGCCCGTCCCGCCGACGCCCGCGCCGAAGCCCCCGGAGACGCCCACCGACCTCGTGGACCACCTGACGGGCACGGGCACCGGGAAGCTCACCGCGATGGCCGGTGACGCCTTCACCGAGCGGATCGGCGTGCGTGCCGAGACCAAGGTCGGCAAGTCCGTCGCCAAGGTCAGGATCAGGTTCACGCTCACCGGCGACACCGACGCCACCTTCGCCGGCGGCGAGACCGTCGCGACGGTCGCCACCGACGCCAAGGGCGTCGCGCTCGCCCCGCCGCTCCAGGCCGGGGAGAAGACGGGCGACTTCAAGGTGACCGCGGCCGTGGTGGGCCGTCAGGTCAAGGGCGTCGACTACACGGCGACCGTCACCGAGCGCGTCGCCGACGCCCTGGCCCGCACCGGCACCGACCCGCTGATCTGCGCCGCGGGCGGCGAGTTCGCCGGGCAGGTGCAGGTGAAGGCGACGTACCGGGGCGCCGCCGCGGGCAAGGTCGCGGCCACCGCCACCGTGGTCAAGTCCCTCCTCGACGCCACGCCGAACGACAAGGGCCCCTACTTCAAGGACGCCACCGGAAAGCCCGTACGCTCCCTCACCGGGCTCCGGACGGACGCGAAGGGCCTGCTCACGCTGCCCAAGCTGTACGCCGACGACACCACCGGCACCTTCCTGCTCCGCGTCACCACCGCGGGCGGCGCGACGCTCACCGTGCCGCTGACGGTGGAAGCGGGTTCCCCGGCCGTTCCCACGCCGGAGCCGTCCACCTCCTCGGGCAGCCCCGCCCCGAACCCGTCCGCCTCCTCCTGAGCCCGCGCGGCACACCACCAGGGCGCCCTCCCCGCTCACCGGGGAGGGCGCCCTCGCCCGTGCGCGACCCTGTTCTCATCTCGCCCGCGCGTCGCCACGGTGCCGGATCTGACGGATCGTCAATGTGGGGGCCAGTCGTCCGCAGGGAGGCCCCGCATGCGCGCCCGGATCGCCGCCGCGACCGGTCTCGCCCTCGCGTTCGCCCTGGTCCTCGCGATCAGCGCACTGGGCCGGCCGTCGGGCCGGACATCCCCCGGACCGCTGCTGACGACGGTGCCGGCACACCCCTGGCCGCGCCCGTCCGGGAGGGAGCCGCCATGCGCCGCACGGCAAGCCTGGTCCTGCTCGCCCTCGAGGGGAAGGTGGAGGCCGCGCGGCGGATCGAGGGGACGGCGGGACGGCCCGTCATCGTCTGGGACAGCCTGTCCTACGTCCAGGGCCCCGACGGCAAGACGGTCTCCAAGGTGCCCGAACGGTACATCTTCGACGCCCGGACCCGCGCCACCAGCCCCATCCACCACCGCGGCACCCGGACCTTCCGCGGCCTGACGGTCTACCGCTTCGAGCAGACCGTCCCCTGGACCGAGGTCCGCATGCCGAAGACCATGCCCGTGCGGGGCACCACCCGGAGACCGTCGCCGGGACCGGCACCACCCGCTGGTACTCCACGGTCCGCAGGTTCTGGGCCGAACCGGTCACCGGAGCGCCGGTCCACGGCGAGGAGATCCACCGCGGGGAACTGCGCGGCGGCACCCTGCTCGGCGGCCGCGCCAAGGTCACCGCGTTCGCCGGGCACGTGAAGACGCGGGGGGACTACATCACCCACACGGTCGCCATGGTCAAGCACAACCGCACCCTCGTCCTGGCCCTCACCTCGTACGCCCCCGGGGCTCCCTCGGCCTCGGCCTGCTGCTCCTCGCCCTCTCCCTCTGGCTGGCTGCCCGCGCCCGGCGTCCCCGGGGCCCGGCACCCGCCCGGCCCGAGGAGCCCGCACCGGTCAGCGCCTGAGCCGCGCGTTGGTGTACCGGGTGGGCTCGGCGGCCGCCGGGTCCTCGGGCCACGGATGCTTGGGGTACCGGCCGCGCAGCTCCGCCCGCACGGCCCGGTAACCGTCCGCCCAGAAGGAGGCGAGATCGGCCGTGACGGCGGCGGGCCGCCCGGCGGGGGAGAGCAGGTGCACCAGCAGCGGCACACCCGCCACGGCCGGCGTCTCCCGCAGCCCGAACAGCTCCTGGAGCTTCACGGCGAGCACCGGCCGCTCCGGGTCCCGGTAGTCGATCCGGATCCGGGACCCGCTCGGCACGGTGATCCGCTCGGGCGCCAGCTCCTCCAGCCGGGCCGCTTCCCCGCTCGCCCATGGCAGCAGCCGGGCCAGTGCCTGCCCCGCGTCGATCCGGGCGAGATCGGCCCGCCGCCGGGCCCGGCCCAGCTCCGGCTCCAGCCACTCGTCCACGCGCGCGTGCAGCGCGTCGTCCGACACGTCCGGCCAGGGCTCCCCGAGGTGCGTCCGCAGGAACGCCAGCCGCTGCCGCAGCCCCAGCGCCTCCGGTGACCAGCGCAGCAGCCCGAGCCCCTCCTCCCGGAGCCCGTCGAGCAGGGCGGCGCGGACAAGCGCGGGGCCGGCGTCCTTCAGGGGGCGTACGGCCAGCTCGATCGCCCCCAGCCGCTCGACGTGCCGGGCCACGACGTCCCCGCCGGCCCAGCGCACCTCGTCCCGCTCACCGAGCAGGGCCCCGGCGGCGGCCCGCGCCACGTCCTCGTCGACGACCGCGCCGAGCCGCACGCGCGCGTGCCCCTTCCCCGCGGGCCGGTCGGCGACGGCGACCACGATCCACGGCGCCCCCCGCAGCCCCGACCCCTCGGCCGGCTCGACCCGGGTCCCGGACGCCATGAGATACGACCCCCCGTCGAGCCTGGCCACCCGCTCGGGGAACGCCAGGGCGGCGACCAGCCCCGCGAGCCGGTCGTCACCGGTGCCCGGACCGACCCGGACGGCCCCGTCCCGCGCGGGCGGCTCGGCGGACCCGGCCGAGACGGCACGCAGCCGCCGTACTTCCGCGGCCCACCGCGCGCCGTAGGCGTCACCGCCTGCCCGGGCCCGCCGCAGCGCGCCCGCCAGGTCGTCGCCGTACTCCCGCGGCACCTCCTCGGAGAGCAGCGCGACCACCGGCGCCCCCTCCCCGCCCGTGTCCAGCAGCGCCCGCCCCAGCCGGGGGTGCACGCCCAGCCGGGCCAGCCGCGCGCCGGTCTCCGTGGCCCGCCCGGCGCGGTCCACCGCTCCGACCGCCGTCAGCACGGAGCGGGCCGCCGCCATCGCCCCGCCCGGCGGCGGATCGAGCAGCGCCAGCCCGGAGGCGTCCGGATCGCCCCAGCAGGCCGCCTGAAGGGCGAACGAGGTCAGATCGGCCACCTTGATCTCCGGCGCCGGAAAAGCCGGCAGCCGGGCGTCCTCGGCCTGAGCCCAGCACCGGTACACCACCCCCGGCGCCTCACGCCCGGCCCGGCCCGCCCGCTGCCGCCCGGCCGCCCGCGAGGCCCGCACGGTGGTCAGCCCGCTCAGCCCGCGCGCGTGATCCACCCGCGGTTCCCGGGCCAGCCCCGAGTCGACCACCACCCGCACCCCGGGCACGGTCAGCGACGACTCCGCCACGGACGTCGCCAGCACCACCCGGCGCCGCTCCCCGGCCGACAGCACCGCGTCCTGCACCGCCGCCGGAGCCCGCCCGTGCACCTGGAGCACCTCCACCCCGCCGAGCTCCCCGAGCAGCCCCGCCACCCGCGCGATCTCGCCCACGCCGGGCAGGAAGCACAGCACGTCCCCCTCCCGCTCGGCCAGCGCCCGCCGCACCACCGACGCCACATGCGCCGGCAGCGCCGGATCCACCCGCATCCCGTGCGGCGGCCGCAGCGGCCGGGCCGGCGGCGCCCACACCACCTCCACCGGATGCGCCGCCCCCGTCGCCTCCACCACCGGTGCCCCGCCGAGCAGCCGCGCCCACCCCTCGGCGTCCGTGGTCGCCGACGCGGCCACCAGCCGCAGCTCCGGCCGCAGCGCCTGCCGCACGTCCCACAGGAACGCGGCCACCGTGTCGGCGTCCAGATGCCGCTCATGGCACTCGTCCAGGACCACCACGTCCACCCCGGCCAGCTCCTGGTCGCGCTGGAGCCGCTGGAGCAGGACGCCGGTCGTCACGACCTCCACGCGCGTGTGCCGCCCCACCACCCGCTCGCCGCGCACCGTGAAGCCGACGCTCTCGCCCGGCCGCTCGCCCAGCAGCCACGCCATGCGCCGGGCCGCCGCCCGCGCCGCGATCCGCCGCGGCTCGGCCACCACGACCCGCCGCGCCGGACCGTCGCCCACCAGCCCCGCGAGCACGAGGGGCACCAGCGTGGTCTTGCCGGTGCCGGGCGGCGCCACCAGCACGGCGGTCCCCTCGCCCTCCAGGGCGTCGGTCAGGGCGGGCAGGGCGGAGCGCACGGGCAGCGCGTCCAGAGCGTCGTAACGGATCACGCCACCAGTGTCGTACGACGGGAAAAACGGCCTCCACGCGCGCGTCGGACCTACAAACACACGCGGTGATCACACGCGGTGATCAGGTGACTTCCGTGGGTCGTTTTCGGACGGCTTCAGTCCCGCTCGCACACGAAGATCGCCGTGCCCGGGATCAGGTTCCCGCGCAGGGGCGACCAGCCGCCCCACTCCGAGGTGTTCCACGCCGGCCACTCCGGCTCCACCAGGTCCACCAGCCGGAAGCCGGACGCCACGATGTCCCGCACCCGGTCGCCGAGCGTCCTGTGATGCTCCACGTACACCGCGCGGCCGTGCTCGTCCTGTTCCACATAGGGCGTGCGGTCGAAGTAGGACGCGGACACCGACAGGCCCTCGGGGCCCGGCTCGTCCGGGAACGCCCAGCGGATCGGATGCGTCACCGAGAACACGAACCGTCCGCCCGGCCGCAGCACCCGGCGCACCTCGCGCAGCACCAGCCGCGGGTCGGCCACGAACGGCAGCGCCCCGTACGCGGAGCACGCCAGGTCGAAGGAGCCGTCCGCGAAGGGCAGCGCGCCGGCGTCGGCGCAGACCAGCGGGAAGGCCCCGCCGATCCGCAGCGCGTGCTGGAGCTGGCGGTGCGAGAGGTCCAGGGCCACCGGCCGCGCGCCCTGGGCGGCCAGCCAGCGCGCGCACTGCGCCGCGCCCGCGCCGATCTCCAGGACGTCCCTGCCCTTCAGCTCCTCCGGCCGGCCGAGCAGCCCGGCCTCCACCTCGTCCAGGCCCTCCGGGCCCCACACGAAGCGGTCGTCACCGAGGAAGGTGCCGTGCTCGGTCTGGTACTCGTCCGCGTTCCGGTCCCACCAGCCCCGGTTGGCCCGCGAACTCTCCGTGACGTCCGCGTCACGCCGGGTGGCCTCCGGCTCGAACCCTTCGGACCACTGGGGGTCGTGCGCTTCCGGCTCTTGGATGATCGGCTCCCTCGTCGTACTCTTCCGTCCAGCCCGCCCGAGGGGCCCGCATGGGAGGGTTCCCACGGCCCCGTGCGGCCCGCTGACGCGATTTCTCCGCCGGAAATGCGGCGATCCGCCCCGGGTGTCCGCCGTCGCGCATTGACCCTGTCCGGCTGCCCCCGTATGCTACAAGTTGCGCTGCGGGCCTGCGCACCTCAGACGTAGCAGGCTGCGCTCGCATCTGTTGTATGTCCCCTCGGTTGTCGAGGCGCCATCACCAGTAATGGTGGGGCGCTTCCTTGGCTGTCCGGCTTCTGCAGAGCGAAACGGGCTCCCGGCGTAAGCAGTACCTACGACTTCAATGTCCGTACCGGAGCCCTTTCCCACATGACGAGCAGCACCGAGACCACCGCCACCACCCCGCAGGTAGCGGTCAACGACATCGGTAACGAGGAAGCATTCCTCGCAGCGATCGACGAGACGATCAAGTACTTCAACGACGGCGACATCGTCGACGGCGTCATCGTGAAGGTCGACCGGGACGAGGTCCTGCTCGACATCGGTTACAAGACCGAAGGTGTCATCCCGAGCCGCGAGCTCTCGATCAAGCACGATGTCGACCCGAACGAGGTCGTCGCCGTGGGCGACGAGATCGAGGCCCTGGTCCTCCAGAAGGAGGACAAGGAAGGCCGCCTGATCCTCTCGAAGAAGCGCGCCCAGTACGAGCGTGCCTGGGGCACCATCGAGAAGATCAAGGAAGAGGACGGCATCGTCACCGGTACCGTCATCGAGGTCGTCAAGGGTGGTCTCATCCTCGACATCGGCCTCCGTGGCTTCCTGCCGGCCTCCCTCGTCGAGATGCGCCGTGTCCGCGACCTCCAGCCGTACGTCGGCAAGGAGCTCGAGGCCAAGATCATCGAGCTGGACAAGAACCGCAACAACGTGGTCCTGTCCCGCCGTGCCTGGCTGGAGCAGACCCAGTCCGAGGTCCGCCAGACGTTCCTCACGACCCTCCAGAAGGGTCAGGTCCGCTCCGGTGTGGTCTCCTCGATCGTCAACTTCGGTGCCTTCGTGGACCTGGGTGGCGTCGACGGTCTGGTCCACGTCTCCGAGCTGTCCTGGAAGCACATCGACCACCCGTCCGAGGTTGTCGAGGTCGGCCAGGAGGTCACCGTCGAGGTTCTCGACGTCGACATGGACCGCGAGCGCGTCTCCCTGTCGCTGAAGGCGACCCAGGAAGACCCGTGGCAGCAGTTCGCCCGCACCCACCAGATCGGCCAGGTCGTGCCCGGCAAGGTCACGAAGCTGGTGCCGTTCGGTGCGTTCGTCCGCGTGGACGAGGGCATCGAGGGTCTGGTCCACATCTCCGAGCTGGCCGAGCGCCACGTGGAGATCCCGGAGCAGGTCGTCCAGGTCAACGACGAGATCTTCGTCAAGGTCATCGACATCGACCTCGAGCGTCGCCGCATCAGCCTCTCGCTGAAGCAGGCCAACGAGTCCTTCGGTGCCGACCCGACGGCGGTCGAGTTCGACCCGACCCTGTACGGCATGGCCGCGTCCTACGACGACCAGGGCAACTACATCTACCCCGAGGGCTTCGACCCGGAGACCAACGACTGGCTGCCGGGCTACGAGAAGCAGCGCGAGGAGTGGGAGCGCCAGTACGCCGAGGCGCAGTCCCGCTTCGAGCAGCACCAGCAGCAGGTCATCAAGTCCCGCGAGGCGGACGCCCAGGCCGCTGCCGAGGGTGGCGACGCCGCCGGTGCGGCTCCGGCCGCGGGTGGCGGTTCGTACTCCTCCGAGGGCGCGGACACCTCCGGTGCGCTGGCCTCGGACGAGGCGCTGGCCGCGCTGCGCGAGAAGCTGGCCGGCGGCCAGAGCTGATCGCTGCCGCTGAGGCTTAGCCGATAGTCGCTGAGGGGCCGTACCTTTCGAGGTACGGCCCTTCAGGGTTTTCCGGGTGGGTGCGGTCCCGGTTCGGCCGCGGGTCCGTCGTGGCTTGGCGCGCGGTTCCCCGCGCCCCTGGCGAGTCACGTTTCAGCGTGTTGGCGGTGTCCACGCACACGCCCTCGCCCATGCCCGGCCGTCGTTCCCGGTGTCGTGACCATGTGACAGGCCGTCAAGACGCCGCCCCGCAGGAGATCACCGACGAGCGGCGTGTGGCGGGAATTCCGCTGTTCCGGGGTGCGTTGTCCATGACGAACACGAGGAGGAGCGGTCACAGTGCTTGATCCGCAGGGTTTGTACGCATGGGAGCCGAAGGGCCTCGCCGTGGTGGACATGGCGCTCGCCCAGGAGTCGGCCGGCCTTGTCATGCTCTACCACTTCGACGGATACATCGACGCGGGTGAGACCGGCGACCAGATCGTCGACCGGCTGCTCGACTCACTGCCCCACCAGGTCGTGGCCCGTTTCGACCACGACCGGCTCGTGGACTACCGGGCCCGCCGGCCCCTGCTGACCTTCAAGCGGGACCGCTGGACCGGCTACGAGACCCCGGCCATAGAGGTCCACCTCGTCCAGGACACCACCGGTGCCCCCTTCCTGCTGCTGTCCGGTCCCGAACCGGACGTGGAGTGGGAGCGCTTCGCGGCGGCGGTGCGGCAGATCGTGGAACGGCTCGGCGTGCGCCTGTCCGTGAACTTCCACGGCATCCCCATGGGCGTCCCGCACACCCGCCCGGTGGGCCTGACCCCGCACGGCAACCGCACCGACCTCGTCCCCGGCCACCGCAGCCCCTTCGACGAGGCACAGGTGCCCGGCAGCGCCGAGTCCCTGGTCGAGTACCGCCTCATGGAGGCCGGCCACGACGTCCTGGGCGTCGCCGCGCACGTCCCGCACTACATCGCCCGCTCCCCGTACCCGGACGCCGCGCTGACCGTACTGGAGGCCGTCACGGCCGCCACCGGTCTGGTGCTGCCCGGCGTGGCCCACGCGCTGCGCACGGACGCCCACCGCACCCAGACCGAGATCGACCGGCAGATCCGGGAAGGCGACGAGGAACTGACCGCGCTCGTCCAGGGACTCGAGCACCAGTACGACGCGGCGGCGGGCGCCGAGACCCGGGGCAACATGCTGGCCGAGCCCGTGGAGATCCCGTCGGCCGACGAGATCGGGCGGGAGTTCGAGAAGTTCCTGGCGGAGCGGGAGGGCGACAACTGAGGCGGGGAGCGGGCGCCGGCCGGCACCTGCCGCAACGGCCCCTTGGCTGAGCGTCTAGGCTTCCGCTCATGCTGACAGTGGGCCTGACCGGCGGGATCGGCGCCGGCAAGAGCGAGGTGTCGCGGCTGCTCGTGGAGCACGGGGCCGTCCTGATCGACGCGGACCGCATCGCCCGCGAGGTCGTGGCGCCCGGCACCCCGGGCCTCGCCGCCGTGGCCGACGCCTTCGGCCCGGACATCCTCGCCGCCGACGGCAGCCTGGACCGGCCCCGGCTCGGCTCGATCGTGTTCGCCGACCCGGAGAAGCTCGCCGTCCTCAACTCGATCGTGCACCCTCTGGTCCGGGACCGCTCCCGTGAGCTGGAGAGCGCCGTGCCCGAGGACGCCGTGGTGGTCCACGACGTCCCCCTGCTCACCGAGAACGGTCTCGCACCGCTCTACGACGTCGTGATCGTCGTGGACGCGAGTCCCGAGACCCAGCTCGACCGGCTGGTACGGCTGCGCGGGATGACCGAGGAGGACGCACGCGCGCGTATGGCCGCGCAGGCGACGCGTGAGCAGCGCCGGGAGATCGCGGACATCGTCATCGACAACGACGTCCCCCTGGACGCCTTGCGCAAGCGGGTCGCCGAGGTGTGGGACGACCTCGCCCGCCGGGCGCGGCAGGGGAGCGCCGGCGCGGAATAGCCGACCGCTCGGGGGCGTTGAACCGCTGGAGCAAGGGAAGGACTCAGCCGTGCCCGAGACCAGCGGTTCCACCGGACGTACTCCGGAAACGCATGTCATCGACTTCCGTGCCGCCGAGCAACTGCTCAACGCGCGGGACCCGCGGGGCGCGGTGAAGCTGCTCGACGGAGTCATCGCCGCGCACCCCGAGAACACGGCGGCCCGGCTGCTGCGCGCGCGTGCCTTCTTCGCCGCGGCCCAACTGCGTCCCGCCGAGCTGGAGTTCACCATCGTGCTGGAACGCGAGCCGGACAACGCGTTCGCGCACTTCGCCCTGGCCCGCACCTACGAACGCCAGGGCCGCCCCGACCAGGCCAAACGGCACTTCCGGCTGGCCGCCGCGCTGGACCCCAACCCGCGGTACCTGAAGGCGGCGCGCTTCGACGCGTGACGCCGGGCGGCGCCGACGGTGTGCCCGCTCGGCCGGGGCAGGGGAGTGCCCGTCCCGCTCGCTCACGGGTGCCGGGGGCCGGGCCGTCTCCGGTACGGCCGTCCGCCCGGAGGGTGGTGCCCCGGCGGGCCCGGGTACGGCGGTCCGTCCTCCGGCGGCTGGTACGGCGGTACGTCACGGCCCGGCTGGTAGTGCGGGCCCTGCCGGATGTGCCGCAGGACCACGGCCAGGTCGACGGTGGTCACCAGCCACAGCGCCGCGCACGCCGCAGCCCAGCCCGGCCGCCCGGCCAGCACGAAGGCCAGCGTGCCGAGGGCCGTCCAGCCCACCCCCCACACGCTCAGCCAGAACCGCGCCCGCAGGGCACTGCGCGCGGTCGCCGGTTCACTGCCCGTACGCATCGGACCACCACTCCTCCTTGCAACGTACTCTTCGACGCCGACCCGCACCACCACGCGGAACGGCCCGACCCGGCCCGGCATCCGCAGGGGTCGAGCCCCGGTGCGTCGGGCTCGGATGGTTCCCGTTCCGGCCTGAATGACTCGAAGGAGTGAATCGGAGGAGAGGGGGAACGGGTGTACGGGCGTGGGCCGTTGTCCGGGCATGAGGATCGAGATGCGTGAGGGATACGAGGGCACGGGCCCGGGGGCGATCACCCCGGACGGCTGCGCGGTCGAACTGTACGCACGGCTGCCGGTGGGGGACGAGCCGGACGTCATCGCCGCCGCGGTGCCGGCCGGGGCGCACATCCTGGAGCTGGGCAGCGGGGTCGGCCGGGTGACGCATGCGCTGCTGGAGCGCGGCTTCACGGTCACGGCGGTGGACGAGTCCGCCGACATGCTGGCCCGGGTCCGCGGGGCGCGCACGATATGCGGTCCCATCGAGACCCTGGACCTGGGCGAGACGTTCGACGTGGTGATGCTCGCGTCGTTCCTGGTGCACGCCGGTGACGAGGAGGTGCGCAGGGGCTTGCTGCGTACCTGCGTCCGGCATGTGGCGGAGGGCGGCTGCGTGCTCATCCAGCGGGAGGGCTCGGACTACCACACCAACGTGCCCAGGGAGCGGGTCGATCCGAGCGGCTTCACCGTCCGGATCACCTCGGTCGAGCCGGCCGGAGAGGGCGTCCACTCGGTCCACGCGGAGTATGTGTTCCCGGACGCGGTCTGGACCCAGACCTTCCTGTCCAGGCCCCTGACGAAGGAGCAGTTCGAGTCGGCGCTGGCGGAGGCGGGACTGAGGGCCGACAGGTATCTGACCCCGGACGGGACATGGGTGAGGGCGGTGCCGGTGGGGTGACCTGGGCGGCCGCCCTGACCGGGCCGACGACAGGGGACGGGCCAGGCGGCCGGGCCCGTCGGCTCACCGGTGGGGAGACCCTCGAGTCCGTCCGTTCGCCGGCGGGGGACGCCCCGGGGTCCGCCGGTTCCGTGCCTGTTCGCCGGTTCGCCAGCCGTGGGGCCTGCTACTGGGTCCGTCGGTTCGCCGACTGTGAGGGGCGCCGGGGCTGTCGGCTCACCGGTCGTAGGGGACAGCCCGCAGCCGTCGGCTCGGCAGCCGTGCGGGGGACCGCCGGGTCCGTCGGCGCGTCGGCCAGCGGGTGACTGCCGGGCCCGTCGGCTCACTGGCGCTGGGCGGGCGCCCCCGGGCCGTCGGCGTCCCGGCCGTGGGGTGACCCGCCGGGCCGTCGGCACACCGCCCGTGGGGTGATGCGCCGGGCCCGTCGGCACACCGCCCGTGGGGTGATGCGCCGGGCCCGTCGGCTCACCGCCCCTGGGACTGCCGCCGGTACTGCCGCTGACCGGTCCTGCGGAACTCCGCCCGGGACGTCAACTCGCCGGCCGTGCGGGGGACGGCGGGCGCTGCCCGGTCGGCCGCCGGTGCCGGGCCTGTCCCCGACTAGCCACGGCCCTCCGGCCCGCCACGGCCGGCCGATCTCCCACGGCCGCCCGGTCCGCCCGTACCCTTGCGGCTGCCCGTGCCCGTGCCCGTGCCCGTGCCACCCGGACCCGAGCCGCCCGCGCCGCCCTGTCCGCCTCGGCCGGAGGACGGGCTGGGGCCGGCGAAGCCGGTGGGGGTGCCGAGGGCCAGGCCGCGGAGGCGTTCGAGTTCGCGGCGGTCGCGCTTGGTGGGGCGGCCGGCGCCCCGGTCGCGGAGGGCGACGGGGGCGACGGCCTCGCGGGGCGGCGGCGGAGGGGAGTTGTCGATGTAGCACTGCGCGGCCACGGGCGCCCCGACCCGCTTGCGGATCAGGCGCTTGACGATCACGACCCGTTCCCGGCCCTCGTGCCGCAGCCGTACCTCGTCACCGACGCGCACGGAGTAGGCGGGCTTCACCCGCTCGCCGTTCACCCGCACATGCCCGCCCCGGCAGGCGGTGGCGCCGAGGGAGCGGGTCTTGATCAGACGGACGGCCCAGATCCAGCTGTCGACGCGGACGGTCTCGCCGCCCGCCGGCCCGGCGGCCTCGGCCGCGGCCACCGCGGCGGCGACCTTGGGGTCGAGCGGCTGCGCGGCGGGGGCGGCGGACGCCGCCTCGTCCGGCGCGCCCGCCTCCTCGCCGGTCCCACGGTCCACGTTCTCGTCCGCATCCTCGGAAGCCATGCCCCGACCTTAACGCGCAGGGGCCACCGACCCGGAAGCGTTTTCCCGGTGCTCACCCGGGCACCCGCGCACCCGGCCCGCCTCGCTGCCTCGCCTCCGCCCCACCCCGTCAACCCACACCCTCAGGCTTACGGTGACCGTATGGACAACACCAGCGCCCTCGACCGGCTGGACCGGCGCGTCGCCGGGTGCCGGGCCTGTCCCCGGCTGGTCGAGTGGCGGGAGGAGGTGGCCCGTACGAAACGGGCCGCGTTCGCCGACTGGACGTACTGGGGGCGGCCGGTGCCCGGCTTCGGCCCCGCCGACGCCCGGCTGGTGATCATCGGGCTCGCCCCGGCCGCGCACGGCGGCAACCGCACCGGCCGGATGTTCACCGGCGACCGTTCCGGGGACGTGCTCTACCAGGCGCTGTACGACGTGGGGCTGGCCTCCCAGCCCACGTCCGTCAGCGCGGACGACGGTCTCGAGCTGTACGGCGTGCGGGTCACGGCGCCGGTGCACTGCGCGCCGCCCGCCAACAAGCCGACCCCGGGCGAGCGCGACACCTGCCGTCCCTGGCTGGTCCAGGAACTGACGGTGCTCCGGCCGACGCTGCGGGCCGCCGTCGTCCTCGGTGCCTTCGGCTGGCAGGCCGCGCTGCCCGCGTTCGCGGCGGCCGGCTGGACGGTGCCCCGCCCCCGCCCCGCCTTCGGCCACGGCGCCCGGGTCGCGCTGGACGGCCTGGACCTCTTCGGCTGCTTCCACGTCAGCCAGCGCAACACCTTCACCGGCCGGCTCACCGCCGAGATGCTGCGGGAGGTCCTGCGCACGGCGGCGGACGCGGCCGGGCTGCCGTGAGGGACCGGCACGGCCGCGCTCAGCCCTCCTCGCCGAACAGGTGCCGTACCGTCGAGCGGTAGTTGGCGCGGACGTGGCCGAGCGCGTGTGCGCGGGCCCGGTCCGGGTCGCCGGAGGCGATGGCCTCGTACAGTTCCCGGTGCTCGGCGAGGAGTTGGGGCCACTCCTCGTTGCGCCGGGTGAGCCAGCGCAGGCGGCCGTCGACCGGTTCCATCACCGAGATCAGCAGGCCGTTGCCGGCCATGGCGAGGACCCGGTCGTGGAAGCGCGTGTTGACGTCCGTGATCGCCTCGGCGTCCCCCGCCTCGGTCGCCCGGGCCGCCCGGCCGAGCAGGTCCCGTAGCTCCGCCAGGTCCCGCGGGGTCGCCCGGGCCGCCGCCAGACCCGCCGCGTACACCTCCAACGCCTCGCGCAACTCGAAGAGTTCGCGGACGTCGGCCGGGGTGAGCCGGCGCACGACGGTGCGGCGGGCCGACTCGAAGAGGACGAAACCCTCGGCGACCAGGGCCCGGATGGCCTCGCGCACCGGCACCCGCGAGACCCCGAACCGCTCGGCCAGTTCCCGCTCCACGAGCCGGTCGCCGGGCCCGAGGCGCCCGGCGATGATGTCCTCCCGCAGGCTCGCCAGGACGCGCTCACGCACCGCGCCCAGGGGTTCGGTCTTGGCCCGTCCGGGGCCCGTCGTGGGGCTCATGGGCCCATCTTCGCCGACGGCGGGGGTCTTTTACCGGGCCGTAACGGCGACGACATCGGTCCGGACGCTTGACGGCGAGACCATGACGGCAGTTTGGTATACCAAACGCGCTCGTCCGGCACTCAAGGAAAACCGCCCGGCACACAAGGAACCTCGCCCGGCACACAAAACCTCGCCCGGCACGCAAGGAAACGCGCCGGGAAGACCGCCGGGAAACCGCCGTCCTCCGTCCCCGCGACCCTGGAGGCCCCGTGTCCCTCGCCGACCGCGCCACCGCCACCGGCGCCGCCGCGTCCGTCCCCGACCCCCGCCTCGTCAACGAGGACCTCGCCCCCGCGAAACAGCGGAACTGGAAGGTCTTCGACCTGTTCGCCCTGTGGATGTCCGACGTCCACAACCTCGGCAACTACACTTTCGCCGCCGGCCTGCTGGTCCTCGGCCTGAACGTCTGGCAGGTCCTCACCTCCCTCCTCGTCGGCTTCGTGCTCATCTACGCGGGCATGAACGGGATGGGCAGGATCGGCCAGCGGCACGGGGTGCCCTTCCCCGTCGTCAGCCGCATCAGCTTCGGCGTCTGGGGCGCCAACATCCCGGCGCTGATCCGGGCCGTGATCGCCATCATGTGGTACGGCATCCAGACCTATCTGGCCTCCGTCGCCGTCAACGTCATGCTGCTGGCCGCCTGGCCGGGCCTTCAGTCGCTCACGCGCCCCTCCTTCCTCGGCCTGGACGCGCTCGGCTGGATCTCCTTCGTCTCGCTCTGGCTCCTCCAGGCGCTGATCATCAGCCGGGGCATGGAAGCGGTGCGCCGGTTCCAGGACTTCTGCGGTCCGGCGATCTGGCTGGTGATGATCGCGCTGGCCGTCTGGGTGCTCGCCGAGGCCCACTGGCACATCCCGCTCACCGCCACCCCGCACCCGGTCACGGCCGGCGAGCAGTGGCGGCAGTGGTTCGGCGCGATCGGCCTGATCCTGGCCACCTACGGCACCCTGATGCTCAACTTCTGCGACTTCTCCCGCTTCGCGCCCGACCAACGGACCGTCCGGCGCGGCAACTTCTGGGGCCTGCCCGTCAACTCCACGGCGTTCGTGGTCGTCTCGGTGATCGTCACGGCGGGCTCCCTGGAGGCGTTCGGCGAGGCCATCACCGACCCGGCGGAGCTGGTCGCAAGGGTGGGCAACACCTGGGTGCTCGTCGTCGCCGCGCTGACCTTCGCCATCGCCACGATGGGCGTCAACATCGTCGCCAACTTCGTCTCCCCGGCGTACGACCTGGCCAACGTCTGGCCGCGCAGGATCACCTTCAAGGCCGGCGGGATGATCAGCACGGTGGCGGCCCTGGTGGTCACCCCCTGGAACCTCTTCTCCAACCCGGCCGTCGTCAACTACTTCCTCGGCGGCCTCGGCGCCTTCCTGGGCCCGCTGTTCGGCGTGATCATGGTCGACTACTACTGGGTCAAGCGCGGCAGGATCGACGTGGACGCGCTGTTCGACGCCCGGCCCGGCACCCCGTACCACTACCGCAAGGGCGTCAACCCCAAGGCGCTGTGGGCGTTCCTGCCGTCCGCCGCGGTCGCCGCCGTCCTCGCGCTCGTGCGGAGCTTCGGCGCGGTGTCCCCGTACTCCTGGTTCATCGGCACGGCGCTCGCCGCCGGTCTGTACGCGGCGCTGTGCCGCCGGGAGCGCGCGGCGGCGGGACAGGAGGGCTGACGTGCGGATCGTCGTCACCAACTGCAACACCACCCGCGAGATGACCGAGGACATCGTCCGCGGCGCCCGTGCCGCCGCGGGCCCGGACACCACCGTGACCGGACTGACCCCCGCCTGGGGACCCGAGTCCGCCGAGGGCTGGCTGGACAGCTACCTGTCCGCCGCCGCCGTCCTCGACGCGCTGCGCACCTACGACGGCCCGCCCTGCGACGCGGTGGTGCTGGCCGGGTTCGGGGAGCACGGGCGGGAGGGCGTACGGGAACTGGTGGACGTACCCGTGGTGGACATCACCGAGGCCGCGGCCCACCTCGCCTGTCTCCTCGGGCGCCGCTACGGCGTCGTCACCACCCTCGACCGGTCCCGCGGCCAGATCGAGGACAGCCTGGAGACCGCGGGCGTGGCCCGCAACTGCGCCGCCGTCGTCGGCACCGGCCTCGGCGTGCTCGACCTCGCCGCGGACCCGGCCCGGACCGAGACCGCGTTCCTCGCCGCCGCCGGACGCGCCCGGGACGCCGGCGCCGAGGTGCTGATCCTGGGCTGCGCCGGGATGACCGGGCTGGAGGGGACGGTGGCGCGGAAGCTCGGGCTGCCGGTGGTCGACGGCGTCGGGGCGGCGGTCAAGCTCGCCGAGTCCCTCGTGGCACTCGGCCTGACCACGAGCCGCGCGGGCGGCTACGCCAAGCCGCTGCCCAAACACCGGGCATGGGGGCGTCCCACGGCACCCGGCCGGGGAGGGACGGCTCAGGGCCGCCAGTCGTAGCGGACGTCCGGTTCGCGCTCCTCGTTGCGGCTGCCGTCGGTGAACGCCACGGCGGTGAAGCCGTGCCGCTCGTAGAAGCGGTGGGCGGGCTCGTTCACCTGGAACGTCCACAGGGTCAGCCCGCCCGGGCTGCGTTCCTTGGCCAGCGCGACGAACCGGTCCCCGATGCCCCGGCCCCGCCACTCGGGGTCCAGGTACAGCTGGTCCAGCACCTCCCCGTCCAGCACCATCAGGCCGACCACACCGGCGCCGGCCGCCTCCGCCACCCAGGTCTCCCGTGCCGGCACCACGACCTCACGGATGTAGTCCCGGACCTCGTCGTCGGTGCGCGGGCGGACGACGGTCGGCAGCGCGGCGCCGAAGGACCGCAGATAGACGTCGGCGACGGCACGGGCGTCGGCCGGCACGGCACGGCGCAGCACGACCGGGTCCGCCGCCGGCTCCGGCACCACGGCGGTGGCCGTGATCTCCACGAGCTGGCCGGGGTAGCCGAGGCAGCTCACGCCGAGCAGCGTGGAGGAGTGCGGGCCCGCGCTCAGCCCCGAGGACTCCACCACCCGCCACACCGCGGACAGCGCCGCGGTGTCGTCGCCGACCACGTACACGTCCGTCGTCAGCACATGCTCCAGATCGCTGCCGACGGCCCGCAGCTGCTCGCGCAGATTGGCGATCACCTGCTCTGCCTGGCGCACGGGGTCCCCCGGCCCCACCAGTTCCCCGTCGGCGGTCAGCGGCACCGCCCCGGCGAGGAACGCGAGCTTCGTGCCCGCCTCGACGACCGAGGCGTGGGAGTAGACGGGCGGAGGGAACAGGGCGGGGGCGGTCACACGCCGGATCACGAGGCGGCTCCTAGGGGGCGGCGGACAGAGGCCCGATCATCCGGCCCGCCCGGCCTCGCCCGCATCCGAATTGACGACGCCCAGGAGGCCGTATCGACGACGCCAAGGAGCCGTCGGGGTGTCGCGGCACGAAAGGCGTGCTTCTGAAGGCGAGGAGGCCTCCGGGCATTGCGTTCATAAAGAAAACGGCCGTCCCGGCAGGTTTCACACGGGCGAAACGTGAGCGTTCCGTTCGCGTGGGGAACGCGATCTACCGTGGAGCCACCTCCACCGGCCACCGTCGTCCGAAGGCCCACCCCCGCCCTCGAATGAACAGGAGCCCCGTGTCCCGGCCCGCCCTGCCCGCCGTACCCCCCTGGCTCGCCCACGCCTTCCGCGCCCAGCGCGAACCCGTCCCCTGGAACGCGGTGTGCCGGGGCGCCCTGGCCGCCGGGCCGTCGCTGCTCGCCGGGATGCTCCTCGGCCGGACGGCCCTCGGGGTGCTCGCGGCCATCGGCGCCATGCTCGCGGGCATCAACGACCGGCCGGGCGGCCGGCGGGCCTCCGTGCGTCGCCTCGGCGTACCCGCGTCGGCCGGGGCGGCCGGGCTGCTCGCGGGAACGTACGCGGGGCAGGGGCTGACCGCCGTACCGCTGACCCTGGTGCTCACCGCGCTGGGCCTGGCCGCCGGCGGCATCAGCGCCGTCGGGCCCGTCGCCTCCGCCGCCGGCACCCAGCTGCTCGTCGCCGCGGCGATCGGCGCCGGCATGCCCGCGGCCGACCCCGGCTGGCAGCGCGCCCTCGCCTTCCTCGCCGGGGCCGGCTGGCTGCTCGTGCTGCGGCTCGTCCTGCCCACCCCGGGCTCGCTCGCCGGGGACTTCCGGTTCGACGGGGAGCGGGCCGCGGTCGCCGGCGTGTACGACGCGATCGCCGCGCTCGTCGAAGCCGCGGGCGGCGCGCACGCCACCGCCCGGCGGGCCGCGCTGACCGCCGCGCTCGACCACGCCCAGGACGCCCTCGCCGGACCCCGGCTGCGCGGCCGCCCCGCCTGCGCCGCCGAACGCCGGCTGCACGCGCGGTTCGCCGCGGCGCTGCCCCTCGCCGAGGCCGCCACCGCCCTGTGCTGGGCGGGGGAGCCGGTGCCGGCGCGGGCGGCACAGGGGCCCCGGCGGCTCGCCGCGGCCGTCCGCGCCGACGCCGGCCCCGGCCCGCTGCCCGCCCCGCACCTGCCCTCCGGCCGGCTCCGCGCCCCCGGGGCACCGCCCGTGCTCCCCGCCCTGCGCGCCCTGGACGACGCCCTGCTGCGCGCCGCCGAGGCCTTCGACCGGGGCGAGGGCGCCCACCGCGGACTGACGGTCCGGCGCCGGGGCCCGCGCCGGGCGCTGCGGGCCGCGTTCGGCGCCGGCGGGCGGGAGTACGGTCTGCGCGTCGCCCTCTGCTTCGGCGCCAGCGCGGCCATCGCCCAGGCCCTGCACCACGCCCGCTGGTACGGGCCGCACACGCACTGGTACTGGCTGCCCGCCACCGCCGTCTTCCTCGTCAAGCCCGACCTCGGCCCGCTCGCCTCCCGGGTGCTGTGCCGGGCCGCCGGCACCGTCCTCGGCGCCCTGGTCTTCGCCGGGCTCGCCGCGCTGCTGCCCCGCCCGGCCGGACTGATCGCGCTGGTGGCGGTGTGCGGCGCGCTCATCCCGGTCGCCACCCGGCACTTCGCGGCACTCACCGCCGTCGTGACCGTCCTCGTCCTCGCCCTGATCATGGCCGGTGGCGAACCGCAGGCCTCGGCCGGCCGGATCGGCGAGACCCTGCTGGCCTGTGCGCTCGTGCTGGTCGTGGGACACCTGCCGATGCCGGGGGAGCGGGGCGGCGGGGTACGCGACCGGCTCGCGGCGGCCGGCGGCGCGGCACACGCCTACCTGCTGCACGTCCTCGGCCCGCCCGGGCACGGTGACCGGGCGGAGGGGCGGCTGCTGTCCGGCGAGCCCGGTGGTCGCGCCGAGCGGCGGGCGTCGTTCGGTGAGTCCGGCGACCGCGCCGAGCGGTGGGCGTTGCGCCGGGAGGCGTACCGGACCCTCGCCGAGGCCCGGACCGCCATCTCGCACGCCGCCGCCGAACTGCCCGCGCTGGCCCGGCACACGGAGGGCACGGACGCCGTCGCCGAGGCGCTGGAACGGCTCGTGGACACCACCACGGCCTGCGCCGTGCACCTCGACGACACCGGGCGGCTCACCCCTCGGCACCTCCGGCGGCTGCGCGAGGCACTGGCGGAGCTGGAGCGGCTGGAGCGAGGGGGCCTACGGGTACCGCTGCCCGTCGCGGCGTAGCCGTACCGAGCCGTCGAGCCGTACCGAACCGACGGGACTGAGCCGACGTGGCCGTACCGAACCGACGTGACCGAGCCGACGTGGCCGTACCGGGCGTACGTTGGCCGCATGAGTGCCGTTGGGACCCCGGGCGACTCCCGCGCCGACCTCGTCGTCACCGGCTGTGCCGTCCTGGTGCACGACGACGCGGAACGGATCGGATTCCGCGAGGACGCCGCGATCGTCCTCCGTGACGGGGTGATCGACGCGGTCACCACGGCCGCCGCCGCCCGGGACCTGCCGGCCGTGACACGGATCGAGGCGCGCGGGCAGGTCGCGCTGCCCGGCCTGATCAACTGCCATACACACGCCCCGATGGTGGCCCTGCGCGGGCTCGCCGAGGACCTGCCGACGGATGAGTGGTTCAACGACGTCGTCTGGCCCGTCGAGACCAACCTCACCGAACGGGACGTGGCCCTGGGGGCGCGGCTGGCCTGCGCCGAGATGATCCGGGGCGGGGTGACCTGCTTCGCCGACCACTACTTCCACATGGACACGGTCGCCGATGTCGTCGCCGAGTGCGGCCTGCGCGCCCACCTCGGGCAGGTCTACTTCTCCGGCCAGGGGCCCCGGGGCCGGGAGGCGTCGCTGGAGTTCGCGCTCCGCCGGCGCGGCGCCGCCGGCGGCCGCGTCACCACCGCCCTCGCCCCGCACGCCCCCTACACCGTGACCGACACCGACCTCACCGCCACCGCTGAACTCGCCCGCGCGCACGGCCTGCCCGTCCACATCCACGCCGCCGAGAACCGCGGCCAGACCGAGACCAGCCTGGCCCGGCACGGCCGCACCCCCATCGAGATCCTGGACCGCACCGGCCTGCTGGGCACCGACCTGCTCATCGCCCACGGCACCGGCATCCTGGAGCGGGACCTGCCGCTGCTGGAACGCACCGGCGGCCGTACGGCGGTGGCCACCGCGCCCCGCGGCTACCTGAAGTTCGCCTGGCCGACGACCACTCCGGTGCGGGCCCTGCGCGCGGCCGGCGTCCCCGTCGGCCTCGCCACGGACGGCGCCGCCTCCAACAACTCCCTCGACGTGTGGGAGGCGATGGCGCTGACGTCCCTGGTCCAGAAGTACGCCGAGGGCGACCCGCGCTGGCTGACCGCCCGGCAGGCCCTGCACCACGCCACCTCGCAGAGCGCCCGCGCGGTCGGTCTCGGGGACCGGATCGGTTCCCTCGCGCCCGGCCGGCGCGCCGACATCGTCCTCGTCGACCTCACCGGCCCGCACACCCAGCCGGTCCACGACCTCGCCGCCACCCTGGTGCACAGCGCCCGCGCGGCCGACGTCCGTACGACGATCGTGGACGGCCGCGTCCTGATGCGGGACCGCGTACTGCTCACCCTCGACGTGGAAGACGTCGTACGGGAGTTGACGCGGCGGCTGCCCGGGCTGACCGCGCGCGGCCATGGACGGCGCGTCCAGGAGTACGACACCTGAGCCCCGCCCGAGCCCGCCGCCCGGTGGAACGCCGGTGGCATCGGAGCCCGGTGAGACTGGCCGAAAAACTTCCCCTTCGCGGCGATGAGTTCCGCGCGCGCCGACGGTCACCACCCTCGGACCGACCGTCGGACAGGAGGGCTCATGTCGTTTCCGGAGATCGTCTCGCGTGAGCGGTGGCGCGCGGCGCGCGAGGAGTTGCGGCGCAAGGAGGAGGCCGTCAGGCAGGCGCGCGAGGCCCTGGACGCCGAGCGCCGGGGGCTGCCCATGGTCGAGGTCGACCCGGAGTACGTCTTCGAGGGCGGCGACGGCAAGGCCACCCTCCTGGACCTCTTCGAGGGCCGGGCCCAGCTCGTCGTCCACCACTTCATGTTCGCGCCGGAGTGGGAGACCGGCTGCCCGTGCTGCGCGGCCTTCCTGGACCAGGTCGGCCACCTCGCCCACCTGCGCGCCCGCAACACCTCCTTCGCGGCCGTCTCCCGGGCACCGTTCACCCGGATCCTGCCGTTCAAGGCGCGGATGGGCTGGGCGGTGCCCTGGTACTCCTCGGCGCACAGCGACTTCAACCGCGACTTCGAGGCCACCGTCGAGGCGGACGGCGAACTGGTCGAACGCGCGGGCGTCAGCTGCTTCCTGCGCGACCACGACCGGGTCTTCCACACCTACTCGCTGTACGACGACGGGCTGGACGTGCTGGGCACCACCGCGGCCCTGCTCGACCTGACCGCGCTCGGCCGCAACCCCGCCGGCAGCGACCGGCTGCGGCTGCACGACGAGTACGACTACTGACACGGGAGGTACCGCCGGTGCTGACACGGAACGTGCGGTTCGTGTCAGCAGGTGAACGGATCCTCACGGTCCGCGCCCAACCGGTGTCGGCTAGGTCTCAGTACCGTCACCGGGCGAGGCGTTCTCCTCTCCAGGGCGTTCTCCAGAGCGTTGACTCCTTGCACGTACGACGCTTCTGGAGGTCGAGATGGTGAACGGGCGAAGGGTGCTCGAACGCTTTCCCGCCGGTGGTCCGCGCGGCTCCTGGCCCGCGGAGGAGTTCGCGCACGCGCGACGGCTGGAAGGCATGCCCGCCGAGGTCGTCATGGACCTCGCGACGGACGCGTTCCTGGTGATCGTCCGCGGCGCCGAGCCGTTCGAGTGAGGCGGTCGGGCGTGCGGGAGGTTACGCCGACGAGGCCCGTGACCAGTCCGGAGCCGTACCCGTCACCCGGCACAGGGCCAGGTAGAGCGGGATCGGCGGGGTGTACGGGACCGTGCCCGCCGGGCGGTGGATCAGCCGGGCGGTGCCGGTGACCAGGGCACCCGTGGTGTAGCGGGCCGGTGACGGCCAGGGCAGGGCGTAGTCGGAGTCCGACGGCACGATCCACCACCACTGGGAGCCGTCGGTGTACACGCAGCCGACCCGCGGCAGCCTGGGTACGACGAGCGGGCCCAGCCGGTCGGGCACGGCCACGGCGTCCCAGCCGAGCGGCGCGGTCATGCCGTCCGGCAGCGACAGCGGCTGACCCGCGTCCTGGTCCGGGGCCGACCGCCGGCGTTGCATCCGGACGAGCGTGTCCAAGCCGAAGGCGCCCTGCGGACCGGCACCGGCACCCGCACCGGCAGCGGTACGGGAGCGGGGTCCGGCACCGGCGTGGGAACTGGCACCGGCATGGGACCCCGTACAGGCATGGGAGTCGGCCCCGGCACCGGTTCCGGCGTCCCCGGTCGCGGCGTCGCCGGTCCGCCCGGCGCCGACGGCGCCCGTCACGGCCACTCCCGGTGACGACGCTGCTCGGGCGTGCGGCACGGGCGTTCCGCCGGCTGTTCCGCCGACGCCGTGTGCGGGTGTCGCTCGGCGTGGAGGGCGTCGCCGTCGTACCGCCCCGACTCCCGCAGGTACCGCTCCGCCGCGGACTGCTGGTCCTCCCCGGAGTCCTCGGTGCGGCCCGGCTTGGGGCGGGCGCCCCAGCCCAGGTCGGCGCGCGGCTCGGGCGCGTCCTGGGCGGTGTCCGCCTCCTGGGCGGAGTCGGTGCCGCGCGGCAGTTCGGCCCAGACCAGCAGGCCGGGGCCGTGCTCCTGGGCGCCCCAGGCCCGGCACAGCGCGTCGACGAGAAGCAACCCCCTCCCGTGCTCCTCGTCGGGCCGCTGCGGGGACGGGTGGGGTTCGCCAGGAGCACAGCCCTCGTCTCGGACGGCTATGCGCACCATGTCGTCGTGGTCGTGCAGCTCGCACACGACCCGGCTGCTCGCGGTGTGCACGATGGCGTTGGTGACCAGCTCGGATATGACCAGGGCCGCGCTGTCACAGGTGTCCGCGCAGACCGCCCAGCCGGACAGCCGGGCCTGGGTCAGACGTCTCGCCTGGGCGACGGAACCCGGATGTGCGGCCAGCTCGAAACGGAACCTGCGTCCGGCGGCGCCTCCCTGGAGGGGTGCCCCCTCCATCAGGCCCGAACCGGCTCGCGCGGGGATGCCCCCCTCGGCGCCGAGACCGGTACGGCCGGCGGCGGCGTCTGTTCCTAAAGGCGCGGACGGAATCACGCCTGCCACTATCGCCCCGTCGCGGACACTTGGCAAGAGTCACTCTGAAAAATGCAGAGTGTTGTGGACTCTGTCAGGGAGCGTGGCACACTGCTCGCAACAGTTCCTCGCGCGGCGCCAATTGGAGTCGTCGGAGATCGGGCCCGGTCTTCGAATGAGTCTTCGAATGGCGCCGCAGGGCTGTCGGGAAACTTTCGGAGGCTTTCGGTGGAGGTGGGAGCGTGAGCGAACCGCGGTCCGCGCCGACGGTGGGCCAGGTGGTCCTCGGCCGGCGCCTGCAGGACCTGCGGGAGCGCGCCGGGCTGAAGCGCGAGGAGGCCGCCCGGGTCCTCCATGTCGCCCCCGCCACCGTCCGACGCATGGAGACGGCGGAGGTCGCCCTCAAAATCCCGTACCTGCAACTGCTGCTGAAGGCCTACGGCGTCCCCGACGACGAGGCCGAGGTCTTCGTCCAGCTGGCCGAGGAGGCGAACCGGCCCGGCTGGTGGCAGCGGTTCCACGACATCCTGCCGGGCTGGTTCTCGATGTACGTCAGCCTGGAGGGCGCGGCCAGCCTCATCCGCTCCTACGAGCCGCACTTCGTCCCCGGGCTGCTGCAGACCGAGGACTACGCGCGTGGCGTGCTGAAGTCCGGCGCCATCGGCCAGACCAGCCCGGACGACATCGAGCGCCATGTCGACCTGCGCATGCGGCGCCAGGCCCTGCTCACCCGCCCCGACGCCCCCCGCTTCTGGGCGGTGATGGACGAGACCGCGCTGCGCCGTCCGGTCGGCGGCCCGGAGGTCATGCGCGCACAGATCGACAAGTTGCTTGAGGCCACGGAGTTGGCCCATGTGACGCTCCAGGTCGCCCCGTTCGCCAACGGGCCGCACCCGGGGACGTACGGGCCCTTCGTGCTGTTCCGATTCGCCATGTCCGAACTGCCGGACATGGTCTACAGCGAGTACCTGACCGGCGCCGTCTATCTGGACGCGCGCGCCGAGGTGGCGACCCACCTGGAGGTCATGGACCGCATGGCGGCACAGGCCGCTACGGCACAACGCACGAAGGAGATCCTCCGGGATCTCCGCAAGGAGCTGTGAATGGATCGCATCACGCCGCGCGGACGCGTCTACAACGGCATGCCCGCGCGGGAGTTGGGCAGCGAGGGGTGGCACAAGCCCTGGAGCGGCGGCAACGGCGGCAACTGCCTGGAGGCGATGAAGCTCGCCGACGGCCGGATCGCCGTGCGCCAGTCGACCGACCCGGACGGTCCGGCGCTGATCTACACCATGGACGAGATGTCCGCGTTCATAGAGGGTGCCAAGGCGGGGGTGGCCGACTTCCTGCTGTCCTGAACTCGCCGGCGGCCCGGCCCGGCGCCCCGTCGAGGCTTTTGATCATTGCGCTCAACCTCCCTCCCGTGACCCAGATTTGATTGGTCCCCGCGCCGACGCTCACGGAGCGCGGCAGGACAGGGCCGGACCCGGCGGTCATCGAGACCGACACCGGCAGGCCGCGCCCCGCGCGGATGTACGACCGGTGTCCCGGCGGCAAGGACAACCACCCCCTGGACGAGGCGATGGGCCGGCAACCGCCGGCCCCGGACCGTCGGCCCCGGACCGCCGGGTGCCGGTGACGGCGCGGGCCGACCGCGCCTCCCCGCACGCGAGGAATTCCCCCGCTTCGTCACCGCCCTGGACCTGGTGGACCCGGCGTGGGGTTCGTGCACCGCCAGGACCCCGGGCCGGGCGAACCGATGCCGGGCCAGGACGACGGCGTGACCCCGGGGGCACGACGCGGTGGCCCGCAGGCCACAAGGGAATCGCCCTGGTCGTCATGGGCCTCCTCCACCGCGGACGTGCCGCCCGGTCGTACGGGACGTCACGCCGCCGTAAGCACCTCGCACAGCGCCTCCAGCGCCGCCCCGTAGGCGTGGTCGGCCGGGGCCGCGTACCCCACCACCAGGCCGTCACCGGCCGACGCCGGGCCGTCCGGGTGCCGGAACGCGGCGAGACCGTCGAGGGCGACGCCCCGCCGCGCGGCGGCCTCCACCACCGTCCGTTCCGTGCCGGGCGGCAGCCGCAGCACCGCGTGCAGCCCCGCCGCGATGCCCGTCACCTCGATGTGGGGCGCCCGTTCGGCCAGCGCGGCGACCAGCCGGTCACGCCGGCCCCGGTACCGCTGCCGCATCCGCCGCACATGCCGGTCGTACGACCCACAGGCCACGAAGTCCGCGAGCGCCAACTGGTCCGGCACGCTCGCCCACCCCTCCCGCTCGCCCTTCGCCGCCAGCACCGGCTCCACGTACCGCTCCGGCAGGACCATCCAGCCCAGCCGCAGCGCCGGTGACAGACTCTTGCTGACCGACCCGATGTGGATCACCCGCTCCGGGTCGAGTCCCTGAAGTGCGCCGACGGGCCGGCGGTCGTAGCGGAACTCGCCGTCGTAGTCGTCCTCCAGCACCACCGCCCCCCGTGCCCGTGCCCAGTCGATCACCGCCGCCCGGCGCTCCGGACGCAGCGGTCCGCCGGTCGGGAACTGGTGCGCGGGCGTCAGCAGCACGGCCCGCTCGCGCCCGAGCGCCGCCACCCGCGCGCCGTGCTCGTCCAGCGGCAGCGGCACCGTGCGCACACCGGCCGCCGCGAGCAGGTCCCGGTGGAAACCGAGCCCGTACGCCTCCACCCCCAGCGGACCGCGCAGCACCCCGCCCCCGGCCGGCCCGCCTGCCCCGCCTGTCGAGCCCGGCGCGTCCCGGCCGAAGAGCAGTCGCAGCGCGTGCGCGAAGCCCGAGCAGATCACGATCCGGTCCGGCTCGGCACGCACCCCACGCGCGCGTGCCAGGTATTCCGCCAGCGTCTCCCGCAACTCCCGGCGCCCGGCCGGGTCGCCCGGCCCGAACGCCTCGCTGGGCGCCGCCTGGAGCGCCCGGCGGTACGAGGCCGCCCACGCAGCCCGCGGAAAGGCCGAGGCGTCCGGCCTGCCCTGCCGCAGATCGTGCCGCGGGCCACCCGTGCGCGCCGGCGCCTGGGCCGGCACATCCACGGCCCGGCGCAACGGGCGCGCCCGCTCGGCGACCCGGGTCCCCGAACCCTGCCGGGCGGTCAGCCAGCCCTCCGCGACCAGTTCCGCGTAGGCGTCGGCCACCGTGTTGCGGGCCACGCCCAGGTCCGCGGCGAGCGACCGGTACGGCGGCAGCCGGGTGCCCGGGGCCAGCCGGCCACCGCGCACGGCCTCCCGCAGCGCCCGGGTCAGCGCGGCCCGCCGGCCACCCGGCCCGGACAGCTCCAGATGCAGGTCGACGCCGATCCGCTCCGCGTAATTGACCCACGATTCTGTCATGGAAATGCACCCTACTATCGGTCTTTCCGGCTCCTACCGTGGAGCACATGACGACGGACACGCACACCATCAGCACCCCCGGCAGCACCTCTGGCAGCGTCTTCGATCCCACCGCGGGGATCGCCGCCGCCGAGGCCGCCCGCACCCGCCTGGACTTCGCGAAGGCCGCGCCGGAGGTCTACCGCGCGATCATCCGCTTCGACACCGCCGCCCGCGCGGGCCTGGACCCGGCCCTGGTCGAACTGATCCAGATCCGCGCCTCCCATCTCAACCACTGCGCCTACTGCCTGCACATGCACACCAACGACGCCCGCAAGGCCGGGGAAAGCGAGGACCGGCTCCACCTGGTCGCCGTCTGGCGGGAGGCCCGGCACTTCTTCACCCCCAAGGAACAGGCCGCGCTGGCCCTGACCGAGGCGGTCACCCTGATCGCCGACGGAGGCGTCCCCGACCCCGTCTACGCCGAGGCCGCCGCCCACTTCGAGGAACGGGAACTGGCCCAGGTCCTGTCCCTGATCCTCACCATCAACACCTGGAACCGGGTGGCCCTCGCCACGGCGAAGGTGGCGGGCACGGACGAACGCACCGGCTGAGGAGGGGCCGACGGTGGGATGCCGGTCCGTGGGCCGGTGGAGGCGGTCGGTCCGTGGGGCGGCGAAACCGGTGGCGCCCGGTCGTCCGGCCGACGGCGGAAGGGGCCAGGTGGTGCGGGTTGCCCAGGCACTGGAGGACGGAGCCGGTGGTGCGGGTCGCCCAGGCGGCAAGGGGAAGGGGCGGTCGGGTGGTACGCGTTGCCCGGGCGGCGCCCCGGGAGGCGGAGGCGGTCGGCGGTGCCGCGCTCAGACGGTCATCGGCCGGTCGGTGGGGGAGATCGGGGCCGGGAGCCGGGAACTCCCCGTCAGATAGCGGTCGACGGCCGCCGCGACCGCCCGGCCCTCCGCTATCGCCCACACTATGAGCGACTGCCCGCGCGCCGCGTCGCCCGCGGCGAACACCCCGGGGACGTTGGTCGCGAACCCGTCGTCCCGCGCGATCGTGCCGCGCGGCCCCAGCGCCAGCCCCAGCTGCTCGATCAGACCGTCCTCCCGGTCCGGCCCGGAGAATCCCAGGGCGAGCAGCACCAGATCGGCCGGGAGCGCCCGCCCGGTGCCCGGCACCGGAAGCCGCCGCTCGTCGACCTCGACCAGATGCAGTGACCGCACATTCCCCCTCTCGTCTCCCGTGAAGCGAAGCGTGGACGCCGCGAACAGCCGGGCGTCCGCGTCCGCCGCCGGCGCCGTCCGCAGCTCCCGCGCCTCCTCGTGCGCGGCCGACAGCCGGTAGATCTTCGGGTACGTCGGCCAGGGGTCGCTGTCCTCGTCGCGCTCAGCACCCGGCTGCGCGTAGATGTCCAGTTGGGTGACGGACGCGGCCCCCTCGCGCACCGCCGTGCCCAGACAGTCCGCCCCGGTGTCCCCGCCGCCGACGATCACCACGTGCTTGCCGGCGGCCGACAGCGGCGAGACCTCCAGATCCCCTTCGCACACCCGGTTCGACAGCGGCAGATACTCCATCGCCTGGTATATCCCGCTCAACTCCCGGCCCGGCACCGGAAGTTCCCGCCACGCCGTGGCACCGGTCGCGATCACCACCGCGTCGTACCGGTCCCGCAGCCCGGCCGCCGGAACGTCCCGGCCGACCGCCGTCGAGGTGCGGAACTTCGTCCCCTCGGCCAGCATCTGCCCGATCCGCCGCTCCAGATGCCGCTTCTCCATCTTGAACTCGGGGATGCCGTACCGCATCAGCCCGCCGATCCGGTCGTCCTTCTCGTACACCGCGACCGTGTGCCCGGCCCGGGTCAGCTGCTGCGCCGCGGCCAGCCCGGTGGGCCCGGAACCGATGACGGCGACCGTCTTACCGGACAGCCGCTCGGGCGGCCGGGCCGGCGTGAAGCCCTCCTCCCACGCCCGGTCGGCGATCGCGCACTCGACGTTCTTGATGGTGACGGCCGGCTGGTTGATCGCCAGCACACACCCCGCCTCGCACGGGGCCGGACACAAGCGCCCGGTGAACTCCGGGAAGTTGTTGGTCGCGTGCAGCCGGTCGGAGGCGGCCCGCCAGTCCTCCCGCGAGACCAGGTCGTTCCACTCGGGGATGAGATTGCCCAGCGGACAGGCCTGGTGGCAGAACGGGACGCCGCAGTCCATACAGCGGTCGGCCTGCTCGCTGATGATGGGCAGCAGCGCTCCCGGGACGTACACCTCGTCCCAGTCCCGCACCCGCTCCTCGACGGGCCGCCGCGACCACTCCTGGCGCGGCGTGGTCATGAACCCCTTGGGATCGGCCATGGCGTCTTCCTCGCGTACGGGGCACCACAGGCGCCGGGTGTACGAAGGTCCGTCCGACATCGGGCAGCACTCTTCCCGCCACGATACGTCCCCACGGGCCCCGGCGCAGAGCGGCGGACAGCGCTTTCTGCCGGGGTTCACGCGAGACCTTGTGTCACCGTGTCCTCGTGTCTTTGGGCGCCGCACCCCGCACCCGTACCCCCAACCCCGCGTCACGAGGGACACCCAGCCGCCCCGCCCGCCATGCCCACGGCCCACGGCATGGTCGGCGTCGGTGCCCGACCGTCCTCGTCGCTCCACCGGGTCACCCGGCATCATGGCCTCGTGCGACTCGAAGCGATCACCTGGGACCGGTTGGCCGAGCGGCTCGCCGACCGGCTGGCCGACACGGTGCCGGCCGACGGAGGGGCCTGGCCGCGCGTCGGCTTCGACGGCGCACCGGCCGCTCAGCCGGGAGACCTGGCCGCGCGTGTCGGCGAGGCGCTGCGTGTCCGCGGCCGTCCCTCCCTGGTCATCGGCGCGGAGGGCTTCCTGCGCCCGGCCTCGCTGCGCCTGGAGCACGGGCGGCGCGACGCGGAGTCGTACTACAGCGGGTGGTTCGACACGGGCGCCCTGTGGCGGGAGGTGTTCGGCCCGCTCGATCCCGGAGGCAGCGGGCGGATCCTGCCCGACCTGTGGGACCCGGTCACGGACCGGGCCACCCGCAGCCCCTACGTCCAACTCCCGCCCGGCGGGATTCTCCTCCTCCACGGTCCCCTCCTGCTGCGTCACTGGTTCCCCTTCGATCTGTCCGTGCATCTCCTCCTTTCCCCGGGCGCTCTGCGCCGCCGCACCCCCGAGGCCGACCACTGGACCCTCCCCGCCTTCGAGCGCTACGCGGCCGAAGCCGACCCGGTCGGCACGGCGGACGTGCTGGTCCGCGCCGACGACCCGCGCCACCCCGCCTGGAGCGGCTGACCCGGTGGGCGGGCAGGCCGCCGGGCCGGCCCGGCGGCCGTGGGAGCCGGCGTCCCGGGGCCTCACGGTCGTACCGCTGCCGCGCGACCCGGTGCGCCCGCGCTCAGAGCCAGCCGTTGCGCCGGAAGCCCCGGTACAGCGCCAGACACGCCGCCGCCATCACGACCATGACCAGCGGGTAGCCGAACCGCCAGTGCAGCTCCGGCATGTGGTCGAAGTTCATGCCGTACACCCCGCACACCATCGTCGGCACGGCGATCACCGCGGCCCACGCCGTGATCCTCCGCATGTCCTCGTTCTGCGCGACGGTCACCTGTGCCAGATGCGCCTGCAGAATGGAGTTGAGCAGTTCGTCGAACGCGGCGATCTGTTCCTTGGCCCGGATCAGATGGTCGAGCACATCCCGGAAGTACGCCTGTATCTCCGGGTCGACGACCCGCATGGGCCGGGTCGCCAGATCCTCCACCGGGCGGCCCAGCGGCACCACCGCCCGTTTCAGCTCCAGCAGTTCACGCTTCATCTGGTAGATGCGACCGGGATCGAGCCGCGCGCCGTTCTCCGAGAACACCTCCGTCTCGACCTGGTCGATGTCGCCCTGCACCGCGTCCGTGACGTTCAGATAGTCGTCGACCACAAGGTCGGCGATCGCGTGCAGCACCGCCGCCGGCCCCTTGGCGAGCTGCTGCGGGTCCGTCTCCAGCTCCTCGCGCAGCGGGCCGAGCGAGCCATGGCGCCCGTGCCGCACCGTGATCACGAAGTCCTCGCCGACGAACACCATGATCTCGCCGGTGTCCACCACCTCGCTGGTCGCCGTCAGCCGTTCGTGCTCCACGTAACAGACCGTCTTGAACACCGCGAAGAGCGTGTCCCCGTAGTGCTCCAGCTTGGGTCGCTGATGGGCCTCGACCGCGTCCTCCACCGCCAGTGGGTGCAGGTCGAACAACTCGGCCACCCCGGCGAACTCACGCTCCGTCGGCTCGTGCAGCCCGAGCCAGACGAAGCCCTCGCCGGTCTTGCGTATCAGCCGCACGGCATCCACCAGGTCGGAACACCCCGGGACGCGCACGCCGTCCTGATATGTCACGCAGTTGACCACCGAGGATCCCAGGGGCGATCTGGCGGGATGGCTCAGGTCCACGCGCGGCCGACGCCGGGCCAGCCGTGCCACCTTGCGCAGGCCGCCGACGCTGCCCAGCCCCGTGACCTTCCGCAGATTCCCTGCCATGGACATCTGGATCTCCTCGTGTGGATCTCCGAGTGCGACGCTTCCGCGCCTTGCCCCGCAAGTCTGCCAGTCCTGGGAAAAGTGCGGGGAAGCCTGTGGGAACAGGGAGTTCCGCTTTGTTCCCGCCTGTGGACAAACGACGGCCGAACCGGGATTCCGGGGGACCGGCAGGGACGATCGAGGGCAAGACGCCATCCGACGGGTACCTTTTGGACAACCGGCAGAACGAGGCGGGCCGGCGCCTCGACGCCTTCACCACGCTCCCGTCACCACCGACATCGACACCTCGCGGCTCGCCCCCGCAGCCCGCACGCCGGTACAGGTGCGCGTCCACGACGTGGGCGCCGAGGAGCCGCCGGGGGAGGACTACGACCTGGTCCACGCCCGGCTCGTCTTCGTCCATGCACCCGGCCGGGAAAGGGCCTTGCGGGCGGTGATCAAGTCCTTGCGGCCCGACGGGCGGCTGCTGATCGAGGACCCCGACCCGGCCCTCCGGCCCCTCGAAGGCAGAGCGGCCGTGCCGTGTTGTGCCGGGGCGCCGGACCGTTTCGCCTGCAACCGGCAGGCGGACCGGGACCCGGCAGGCCATCCGCGATCACAGGGTGCCCCCGGCCGGAAGACAGCCCGCCCGGGACCGGGAAGCGGCCCCCCACCGGCAGGCCCCCGCCACGGCAGGCCGCCCGGGACCGGCAGGCACCCCCCAGGCTGACCCCCGTCACCGGCAGGCCGCCCGGGACCAGGAGAACGACGGCAGAAGAGCGACGGCAACCGGTCGCGGGCTCCCCTCCACCGCGTGCGGATGCCCTGCTTCCGGCCCACCCCTCCAAGGGTTCGGATATCCCGCAGGCCGCCGCCGCGCTCCCGGCACGACCGGCGCGACGAACCCGGCCCCGGCAGGGCTCAGCTCCCGCCGTCCCGATGCGGCGGTCTGCCACCGACCCGGCGGACCGCCTCCGCGCCCGCCCGGCAGCCCCGCGCCGCCGCTTCCTCCGGGCCCGCGCCCGCCAGCAGCGCGGCGAGGAACGCGCCGGTGAAAGCGTCACCCGCACCCGTGGTGTCGCGGGGCGCCACCGGCAGGGCCGGAACCCGGGTGGGCACGGCACCGCGCCGGGCCACCAGTGCCCCGTCCGCCCCGGCCTTGACCACCACCAACGGCACCAGACGGCTCAGCTCGGCCGCCGCGTCCGCCGGATCCGGCAGCCCGGTCAGCAGGCACGCCTCGTCCCGGCTGGGCAGCAGAACGTCCAGTCCCTGGGCGAACGCCAGAAAACGGTCCACCCCCAGCTCCGCCAGGAAGCCGGCCGACGCCGGATCCAGACTGACCGGCACCCCTCGCGCGCGTGCCGCCGCGAGCGCCGTCCCGGCAAGCGCCCGGCTCGACTCCGTGAACAGCAGATAGCCCGACAAATGCAGCCGGTCCACCCCGTCGAGCAGCGCGTCCGACCAGTCGGCGGGGCCCAGACGCAAGGACGCCCCGCTGTCCGTCAGGAACGTCCGCTCGGCCGCCGCACCCGTGTCGACGAGGCAGATCACCGTCCCGGTCGCCGCCTGCGGATCCACCACCAGCCGGGGCCGCACCCCGGCCGCGACCAGCTCCCGCTCGTGCCAGGCCACGGCGTCCGCGCCCACCCGCCCCAGCAGCCGTACGTCCGCAGCGCCCGCGTACGCCGCCCAGCAGGCCACGTTGGCGCCCGCGCCGCCCGGCAGCGTCCGGATCGCGGCGGCCGTGTCGGTGCCGGCCGCGAGCGGCCCCCGGTGCCGGGCCACCACGTCGGTGACCACGTCCCCGACGACCAGCAGACTTCCGCGCCGGCCCGCGCTCACCCCCTGGCCCACTCCGTGGCGATCCGCGCCGCCAGCCGTACGTTGCCCCGCACCGCGGCCAGGTTGGCCTGCAGCGAGGCACCATCGGTGTGCCGTACCAGGTGGTCCAGCAGGAACGGTGTCACCGCCTGCCCGGTGACGCCCTGCTCCGCGCAGGCGCGCAGCGCGTCGGCGAGCACGCGCGCGTGCAGAGCGGGATCGAGCTGCTCCGCCTCCGGGACCGGATTGGCGACGACCAGCGCCGACTCCGGCGCGTCCAGCGCGTCCTGCGCGCGCATGACGGCGGCCACCTGCTCCGGAGTGTCCAGCCTCCAGTCGACCGGATGCCCCGAGTCCGCCAGATAGAAGCCCGGGAACCGGTTCGTGCCGTATCCGGCGACGGCCACGCCCAGCGTCTCCAGGCGTTGCAGCGTCGCCGGCACGTCCAGGATCGATTTCACGCCCGCGCACACCACCGTGATCCGGGTCCGCGCCAGCAGCCCCAGGTCCGCCGACTCGTCCTGGGTGACCGTCCACTCCCGGTGCACACCGCCCAGCCCGCCGGTGGCGAACACCCGGATGCCCGCCAGCGCGGCCAGCCGCGCCGTCGCCGAGACGGTGGTGGCCCCGCTCACCCCCGCCGCCACGGCGAGCGGCAGATCACGGTGGCCCAGCTTGCGTATGTCCTCGTTCGCGATCCGTTCCACCTCTTCCTGGTCCAGACCGACCCGGGGCCGCCCGTCGAGCACGGCGACGGTCGCCGGCACGGCACCCTCCCGCCGTACCGCTTCCTCCAGTTCGAGTGCCACCTCCAGGTTGCGCGGGCGGGGCAGGCCGTGCGCGATGATCGTGGACTCCAGGGCCACCACCGGCCGCCGCGCGCCGATCGCCTTCCGGACTTCTTCCGACACCACCAGTACCATGTGCCCGCCTCCTGTCCGTCGGTCCACTTCATCTCTGGCGGGACCCGGACCCGGCCAAACGCTTGTGAGCCGCCCGAGAGGCCACCAGCCTGGTGCGTATGACGAAGAACAGCCTGCGTCTCGACCACGTCGTCCTGTGGGTGGCCGACCCGGTCGCCGCGGCCGCCTTCTACGAAACGGCCGTCGGCCTGGAACCGATCGGGGTCGCCGAGTACACGGAGGGGACGGTGCCCTTCCCGTCCGTACGTGTCAACGAGGAGACCATTCTCGACCTCGCCCCGCACGGCTTGGCCGCACGGATGAAGATGCTGCCCGGCTCGGCCGACAGCGCGGGCCACCCGGTCAACCACGTCTGCCTGGCCCTGCCGGCCGACGCCTTCGACGCCCTGCGGGCCCGCCTGGAGGAGCACGGCGTCCCGGTGTCCGGCATCGACTCCGGCCTGTCGGGCGCCCGCGGCGCCGCCACGCGCAGCTTCTACTTCCGCGACCCCGACGGCAACGTCGTCGAGGCCCGGCACTACGCCTAGCCGCATCGCCGGCCGGCTCTTCGAGCCCCGGCACTACGACCAGCCATGCGGCAAGGTCTTCGAGGCCCGGCAGCACGACCAGCCATGCGGCTAGGTCTTCAAGACGCGTACTACGACCGGCTGCGCCCGGAGCCGGTCAGAAGAGGGGCTCCGGCAGCACACCCTCCAGGGCGAGCAGCTTCCGCTTGGTCTCCAGCCCGCCCCCGAAACCGCCGATGCCGCCGTCGCTCTCCACCACCCGGTGGCACGGCACCACGACCGGCAGCGGATTGGAGCCCATCGCCATTCCCACCGCCTGCGCCCCGCCGGGCTGCCCGACCCGCCGCGCCAGATCGCCGTACCCGACCACGCTGCCGTACGGCACACCGGACGCCAGCTCGCGCAGCACCTGCCGGTTGAACCCGGAGCAAAGCGACCAGTCCAGCGGCAGGTCGAAGCCGTGCCGCTCGCCCGCGAAGTACGCCCGCAGCTGGCGTATCGCCTCCGCCGGCAGCGGGGAGTCCGGATCCTCCACGAGCCGGCCGCCCAGTCGGGCGGCCAGCCGCTCCAGAGCCCGGTCGCGCACCGCGTCCGAAGCGTGGAAAACCACGTTGACCAGGCCGTTCCGGGTCGCCGCCAGCATCAGCGGGCCGATGTCCGTGCCGACCACGGCCCAGACGACCCGCTGCTCATCCTGCCCAAGGCTGTCCATGCGGCCACGGTACGACCCGGCACTGACAACGCTCGCCCGGTCAGTGCGTGTTCAGGGCGTCCCGCACCACGTCCGGCTTGTTGGTGATGATCCCGTCGACTCCGTAGCCGGCGACCCGGCGGGCGCCGGCCGCGGTGTCCACCGTCCAGGTGAACACTTTCAGCGGCCGGCCGTGCGGCCCGCGCAGGCCGTGCACCGCCGCCACGTACTCCTGGGTGAGTGACCCGTTCTGGGGGTTGACCATATCCGTGAAGCGTGCGAAGTCCTTCAGCTCCGTCACGGCGGGCGTCCCCAGGTACGCGGTGGTGAGCGCGGGCCTCAGTCTGTGGACGGTCCGTACGCTGTCGGCGCTGAAGCTCTGGACGATCAGCCGGTTCCGGTGCCTGCCGTCCAGCCAGCCCTCGTTGCGGAGGAGCTTGAGCGTCTGCTTCTCGATGCCCGGGTACAGCTCCGGGCTCTTGATCTCCAGGAGCAGTTTCTCGTGGTTGCGTTCGACCCGGCGCATGTACTGCTTCAGCGTCGGCACGCGCGCGCCCGCGTACGTGGAGGAGAACCAGCTGCCCGCGTCCAGCCGGGCGATCTCCGCGGCGGTGAAGTCCCCCACCTTCCACGGAGCCCGGCCGGGGAAGACCTCCTCGACGTTCGTGGTGCGCGCCAGGGTGTTGTCGTGGAGGACCACCAGCTGACCGTCCTTGGTGCGCTGGACATCGTTCTCCACCCAGGAGAAGCCCAGCTGGGCCGCCTTGTCGATGGCGGCCAGGGTGTTCTCGGGGGCGTAGGCGGAGGCGCCCCGGTGGGCGATCACGGTGGGCACGACCCCGTCGCCCGCCCGGGCGTCGGGACCGGTGCTCAGCAGGACCGCCGCCGCTCCCAGGGCCGCGATGACCGTCCCGGCGACTGCGCGCGCGTACATGCGTACTCCTCCCGTCGAGGGATACCGACAGCACCAGACTGACAGCAAAGCGTCAACGGCACCCGGCGCAGGATGGCCACATACCGAAGGAGGCGTCCCGAGCCCGCTCACCGGTGACGCACATCTGCGGCAAGGGCGTGTTTCTTTGCCGGAAAGTCGTTCGACCATTCCGGGGGGAGTCATACTCTCTGCGACAACCCTGACCGCCCGCGCCGTCCTGGGACGGGGGCACATTCAGGTATTCCGGGACGCAAGAAGGCGGAAGGGCAGCCGCGGATGCAAGGCACGGTCGACGGATTCAGCTACGGGGCCGTCACCCCGTTGGTGGCCTATCTGATGGCCTGCCTCGGTGGCGCCCTCGGCCTGCGCTGCACCACACGGTCGCTGTTGGTCACGCACTCCCGGCGCCCAGCCTGGCTGGCCCTCGGCTCGGCGGCGATCGGCTCCGGCATATGGACCATGCACTTCGTCGCCATGATGGGATTCACCATCAAGGAGACGCCGATCCACTACGACAAGACGCTCACCTACGCGAGCCTCGGGCTCGCCATCGTCATGGTCGGCATCGGCGTCTTCATCGTCGGCTACCGGGGCGCCACCGGCACCCCGCTGTTCACCGGCGGCACGATCACCGGCCTCGGCGTCGCCTCGATGCACTACCTCGGCATGGCGGGCGTCCGCTTCCACGGGCAGTTCACCTACAACACCTACACCGTCGCGGCCTCCGTCGTCATAGCGGTCGTGGCCGCCACCGCCGCCCTGTGGGCCGCCGGACAGGTGCGGGGCTTCGCGTGGAGCGTGGGCGCCAGCCTCGTCATGGGACTCGCGGTCAGTGGCATGCACTACACCGGGATGGCGGCCCTGGGCGTCCACCTCGACGGCGCGACCCACCCCGCCGGGAGCGGGCCGGCGGCGGCCTCGCTCGCACCGATGCTGATCGGCCCGCTCGCCTTCCTGCTCATCGCGGGTGTGGTCGTGGTCTTCGATCCGCTGATGGTCGTGGGCGGGCCCGACTGGACGCCCGTCGAGCACAAGCCGGGCGTCCCGGCCGCCGCCGTCGCCTCCCACGCGGCCCACGGTCCCGCCGTCCACCAGGAGCACGGACCGGTCCGCCGGGCCGGGCACCACCGCCCCCGCACCCCGCAGAACCGCTGATCGGAACCGGTTGTCAGTGCGGGGTCGTACGGTGGATGGCATGCGGCCCGTTTCCCACATCGAACGCACGGTGGCGCCCTTCGAGGTCGTCAGCCCCTACCAGCCCAGCGGCGACCAGCCGGCGGCCATCGCCGACCTGGCCCGGCGCATCCAGGCCGGTGAGAAGGACGTCGTCCTCCTGGGCGCGACCGGCACCGGCAAGTCCGCCACCACGGCGTGGATGATCGAGAAGCTCCAGCGCCCCACACTCGTGATGGCGCCGAACAAGACACTGGCCGCCCAGCTGGCCAACGAGTTCCGCGAGCTGCTGCCGAACAACGCGGTCGAGTACTTCGTGTCGTACTACGACTACTACCAGCCCGAGGCGTACGTCCCCCAGTCGGACACCTACATCGAGAAGGACTCCTCGATCAACGAGGAGGTCGAGCGCCTGCGCCACTCCGCCACCAACTCGCTGCTCACCCGCCGCGACGTCGTCGTGGTCGCCTCGGTGTCCTGCATCTACGGCCTCGGTACGCCGCAGGAGTACGTGGACCGCATGGTCCCCCTCAGGGTCGGCGACGAGATCGACCGGGACGAGCTGCTGCGCCGCTTCGTGGACATCCAGTACACGCGCAACGACCTGGCGTTCACCCGCGGCACCTTCCGAGTCCGCGGCGACACCATCGAGATCTTCCCGGTCTACGAGGAGCTGGCCGTCCGCATCGAGATGTTCGGCGACGAGATCGAGGCGCTGTCCACGCTCCACCCGCTCACGGGCGAGATCATCAGCGACGACCAGCAGCTCTACGTCTTCCCCGCCTCCCACTACGTCGCCGGCCCCGAGCGCATGGAGCGGGCCGTCAACGACATCGAGAAGGAGCTGGGGGAGCGCCTGGCCGAGCTGGAGAAGCAGGGCAAGCTCCTGGAGGCCCAGCGACTGCGGATGCGCACCACGTACGACATCGAGATGCTCCGCCAGATCGGCACCTGCTCCGGCGTGGAGAACTACTCGATGCACTTCGACGGCCGTTCCCCCGGCTCCCCGCCCAACACCCTGCTGGACTACTTCCCGGACGACTTCCTGCTCGTCATCGACGAGTCGCACGTCACCGTCCCGCAGATCGGCGCGATGTACGAGGGCGACGCCTCCCGCAAGCGCACCCTGGTCGACCACGGTTTCCGCCTGCCCTCCGCCCTGGACAACCGCCCCCTGAAGTGGGAGGAGTTCCAGGAGCGCATCGGGCAGACCGTCTACCTGTCGGCCACCCCGGGCGCCTATGAGCTGTCCCGCTCGGACGGCGTCGTGGAGCAGATCATCCGCCCCACCGGCCTGGTCGACCCGCAGGTCGTCGTCAAGCCCACCGAGGGCCAGATCGACGACCTGGTGCACGAGATCCGCAAGCGCACCGAGAAGGACGAGCGGGTCCTCGTCACCACGCTGACCAAGAAGATGGCCGAGGACCTCACGGACTACTTCCTGGAGCTCGGCATCCAGGTGCGCTATCTGCACAGCGACGTCGACACCCTGCGCCGTGTCGAGCTGCTGCGCGAGCTGCGCGCCGGTGAGTACGACGTCCTGGTCGGCATCAACCTCCTCCGTGAGGGCCTGGACCTGCCCGAGGTGTCGCTGGTGGCGATCCTGGACGCCGACAAGGAGGGCTTCCTGCGTTCCGGCACCTCGCTGATCCAGACCATCGGCCGCGCGGCGCGCAACGTCTCCGGCGAGGTCCACATGTACGCCGACAAGATCACCCCGGCGATGGAGAGGGCCATCGAGGAGACCAACCGCCGCCGGGAGAAGCAGATCGCCTACAACAAGGCCAACGGCATCGATCCGCAGCCGCTGCGCAAGAAGATCAACGACATCGTGGCGCAGATCGCCCGCGAGGAGGTCGACACCGAACAGCTCCTCGGGTCCGGTTACCGCAAGACGAAGGACGGCAAGGGGGCGAAGGCGCCCGTTCCGTCGCTCGGCGACAAGGCGGCCAAGGGCGCGAAGGCCGGCAAGGCCGTCAAGGGCAAGACGGTGCCCACGGACCGTCCGGCGGCCGAGCTGGCCGAGCAGATCGAGGAGATGACCGCGCGGATGCGGGCCGCCGCCGCGGAGCTGCAGTTCGAGATCGCGGCCCGGCTGCGCGACGAGGTCTCCGAGATGAAGAAGGAGCTGCGTCAGATGCGAGAGGCCGGCCTCGCCTGACCGCTCGCCCCGCCGACCTCGGCATTTGTGTGCCAAGTGTTGCAACACCGACACAAAGCGCGGGCCGGGGCCGGTAGCGGCGGTCGCCCTGCGTAGGGTCGGAACCACCGCGCCGTGCGACGGCCCGGCGCGGCAGCAGGGGACTGTCGAGAGGGGATTCAGCCGTGTCCGTCAACTTGTCCAAGGGTCAGGCCATCAGCCTGGAGAAGAACGACGGGGCCACCCTGACCGCGGTCCGCATGGGGCTCGGCTGGCAGGCCGCCAAGCGGCGCGGCCTGTTCGGCTCCCGCACCCGTGAGGTGGACCTGGACGCCTCGGCGGTCCTCTTCGCCGGCCAGGAACCGCAGGACGTCGTCTTCTTCCGCCACCTGGTGAGCGACGACGGTTCGGTGCGCCACACCGGTGACAACCTCGTGGGCGGCGTCGGCCAGGGCGACGACGAGGCGATCCTGGTGGACCTCCAGCGCGTCCCGGCCCGTATCGACCAGATCGTCTTCACGGTGAACTCGTTCACCGGCCAGACGTTCCAGGAGGTGCAGAACGCGTTCTGCCGGCTCGTGGACGAGAGCAACGGCCAGGAACTCGCCCGCTACACCCTGGCCGGAGGGGGCGACTACACCGCCCAGATCATGGCCAAGGTGCACCGGGCGGGCTCCGGCTGGACGATGACCGCCCTCGGCGCCCCGGCCAACGGCCGCACCTTCCAGGACCTCATGCCGGCGATCCGCCGGCACCTCTGAGTGCGGGCCCCGCACCAAGCATTGGTAAAGCGCCTCTGACCTGCTGACTTGGTTTTTGCTTTACCAAGCTCTTTACCTTTCCTTGGTGCTTGGGGTACTGTCTTCCGTACGGAGGGGAGTACTCCTTGCTGCGGCGCACCCGTCAATACGGACCGGTTCCGGTCCCGGGGCGTCGGCCCGTCACGGGCGGAAGAGACCTCCGGCAGCGACAACGCTGATGTGTTTGCCGTCACGCAATGCCGGAGGTGCAGTGGAAGTCTCCATGGGCCTGTGGGTCCTCACCATCGCGGGTCTCGCCGCGCTGATCGCGGTCGACTTCTTCATCGGCCGCAAGCCGCATGAGGTGTCGCTCAAGGAAGCGGGTGTCTGGACGGTCGTCTGGATCACCCTGGCCGGTCTCTTCGGTCTCGGCCTCCTCGTCTTCGGCGGCGGACAGCCGGCCGGCGAGTTCTTCGCGGGCTTCATCACCGAGAAGTCCCTGAGCGTCGACAACCTCTTCGTCTTCGTCCTCATCATGGCGAAGTTCGCGGTGCCCACCCAGTACCAGCAGCGGGTCCTGCTCGTCGGCGTCCTCATAGCGCTGGTCCTGCGGGCCGTCTTCATCGCCGCCGGGGCCGCGATCCTCGCCAGCTTCGCCTGGGTGTTCTACCTCTTCGGCGCCTTCCTCATCTGGACCGCCTGGAAGCTCATCCAGGAGGCCCGCGCGGATGAGGAGGACGACGAGTACGAGGAGAACAAGCTCCTGAAAGCCGTCGAGCGCAAGTTCGGCGTGGCCGACCGCTACCACGGCACCAAGCTGTGGATCCAGCAGAACGGCAAGCGCGTCATGACCCCGATGCTGGTCGTGATGCTCGCCATCGGCACCACCGACGTGCTGTTCGCGCTGGACTCCATACCCGCGATCTTCGGCCTGACCCAGGACCCGTACATCGTCTTCACCGCCAACGCCTTCGCGCTGATGGGGCTGCGCCAGCTGTACTTCCTCATCGGCGGACTGCTCAAGAAGCTGGTCCACCTGTCGTACGGGCTGTCGGTCATCCTCGGCTTCATCGGCGTCAAGCTCGTACTGCACGCCCTGCACGAGTCCGGTGTCCACGTCCCCGAGATCAGCATCCCCGTCTCGCTCGGCGTGATCTGCGCGGTCCTCGCCGTCACCACCGTCACCAGCCTGCTCGCCACCAGGAAGCAGGCGGCGCAGGCCGAGGGCGAGGACGCCCCGAAGGAGCGCGTCGACGTGTGACGGTGCCGCCGTCCGCCGGCACCGTCACGGAAGTCCGAGACCTCGCCCAGCTCCTGGGCGAGGTCTCGCCATAAGGCGCTTGCGGTCCACCGGCACCGGACCCCGCACCGGAAAGGACGAGAGGTATCCGAAAAGAACGGAATGCGAATCCTGTACACCTCTGCGACCATCGCCGCATGATCACTCGGCTACGGTCGCTCACCCGCCAATGGACGACGCTCGTGCCGGTGCTCGCCGTCGTCCTGCTGGCCCTCACCTGGGGCCGGGCCCTGCCCGGCGCCCTGGTCGCCCTGGCAACCCTCGTCCTGGCCGGTTCGGTCCTGGCGGCGGTGCACCACGCCGAGGTGGTCGCGCACCGGGTCGGCGAGCCCTTCGGCTCCCTGGTGCTCGCCGTCGCCGTCACGATCATCGAGGTCGCCCTGATCGTCACCCTCATGGCCGACGGCGGCGACAAGAGTTCCACGCTGGCCAGGGACACCGTCTTCGCCGCCGTGATGATCGCCTGCAACGGCATCGTCGGGATCAGCCTCCTCGTCGCCTCCCTACGGCACGGTACGGCGCTCTTCAACCCGGAGGGCACCGGCGCCGCCCTGGCGACCGTGGCGACGCTGGCCACGCTCAGCCTGGTGCTGCCGACCTTCACCACCAGCAAGCCCGGACCCGAGTTCTCCACCGTCCAGTTGACCTTCGCCGCGCTGTCCTCGCTCATCCTCTACGGACTGTTCGTGACCACCCAGACCGTGCGGCACCGTGACTACTTCCTGCCCGTCACCCGGCAGGGCAAGGTGATCAGCGGCGAGGACCACGCGTCACCCCCCTCGGCGCGCGAGGCATGGCTCAGCCTGGGGCTGCTCGGGCTGGCCCTGGTGGGGGTGGTCGGCCTGGCCAAGGGGGTGTCGCCCACGATCGAGTCGGGCGTGGCGGCGGCCGGGCTGCCGCACGCGGTGGTCGGTGTGATCATCGCCCTGCTCGTCCTGCTGCCCGAGACGATCGCCGCGCTGCGCGCCGCCCGCCGGGACCGGGTGCAGACCAGCCTCAACCTCGCCCTCGGCTCCGCGATGGCCAGCATCGGCCTGACCATCCCCGCCGTGGCCCTCGCCTCCGTCTGGCTGTCCGGGCCGCTCGTCCTCGGCCTGGGCCCGACCCACATGCTGATGCTCGCGCTGACCGTGGTGGTCAGTTCCCTGACCGTGGTCCCCGGCCGGGCCACACCACTCCAGGGCGGCGTCCATCTGGTGCTGTTCGCGGCCTACCTGGAACTGGCGGTCAATCCCTAGCCGACGGCCCGGGCGCAGGCACATCCGGTCAGCCCGTGACCGGCTTCGGCTCCACCGCCGCCACGGGCACCGGACGGGTCTCCGGCAGCAGCGTGAAGCACACCAGGCTGATCAGCGCGATCCCCGTCAGATACGCGCCCACGCCCCACGGCACCCGCCCGCCCCGTTCCGCGAGCGCCGTGGCCACGATCGGGGTGAGGGCGCCGCCGAGGACCCCGCCCAGGTTGTAGCCCACGGCGGCGCCCGTGCAGCGCACCCGTGGCTCGTACAGCTCCGGCAGATAGGCGGCGATCACCGCGAACGCGGTGACGAAGGCGAGCAGGGCGCCCAGGATGCCCAGGAACATCAGCAGCGGCTCTCCGGTCGCCAGCAGCGCGACCATCGGAAGCATCCACAGGGCGCACGCCACACAGCCCGCCACACACATCGGCCGGCGCCCGAACCGGTCGGCGAACAGCGCCACGAGCGGCACGAGCGCGCCCTGCACGAGCACCGCGCCCATGACACACGTCAGCATGACCGTACGGCTCACGCCGAGCCGCTCCGTCGCGTACGCCAGTGACCAGGTCGTCACCGCGTAGAACACCGCGTAGCCCACCGCGAGCGCCCCGGCCGTGAGCAGCACCAGCCGCCCGTGATGCCGTACGACCTCGAAGAACGGCACGCGCGCGTGGTCGTCGATCTTCAGGAAGCTGGGACTTTCCGCGAGGGACGAGCGCAGCCACAGACCGGCCAGTGCCAGCGCTCCGGCCGCCCAGAACGGCACGCGCCAGCCCCAGCGCGCGAACTCCGCGTCGGACAGCGCCGCCGACAGCGCGAGCACCACCCCGTTGGCCAGCCCGAAGCCGATCGCCGGGCCCATCTGCGGAAAGCTCGACCACAGGGCGCGCCGTCCGGCGGGGGCGTGCTCGGAGGTCAGCAGCACCGCCCCGCCCCACTCCCCGCCCAGCCCGAGGCCCTGCAGGAAGCGCAGGACGAGCAGCAGGAGGGGCGCGGCGACGCCGATGGTGTCATAGGACGGCACACAGCCGACCGCGACCGTGGCGGCGCCGGTGAGCAGCAGCGAGGCGACGAGCACCGGCCGCCGGCCGCGCCGGTCCCCGAGATGCCCGAACAGCACCGAGCCCAGTGGCCTGGCGATGAACCCCACCCCGAACGTCGCGAACGCCGCCAGCGTGCCCGCCACCGGCGAGAACGTCGGGAAGAACAGCGGCCCGAGCACCAGGGCCGCCGCGGTGCCGTAGACGAAGAAGTCGTAGAACTCGATCGCCGTCCCGGCGAGCGAGGCGGCGGCGAGCCGGGGCATGGACGGCCTGTTCACAGCCTGTACGTCGTGCATGATGGGTCAACTACCCAGCGTGATCAGGAGTTACGGGGGCGTGCGGAGGTGATCACGGGACCGGTGGTGCGCGCCGTGGCGAGGGCGTGCACCACCGGCTGTCCGCCCGGGGAGGGCGTGATAGACCGGTCCGTGACGAGCGGCGGTCGCTGACGCGCCGCCCACCGACGGACCGGAGGAACCGTGCCCCGCACCCTGGCCAACGCACCGATCATGATCCTCAACGGGCCCAACCTGAACCTGCTCGGCCAGCGCCAGCCCGAGATCTACGGCAAGGACACGCTGGCCGACGTGGAGGCGCTGTGCGCCAAGGCGGCGGCCGCCTACGGCGGCACGGTGGACCTGCGGCAGTCCAACCACGAGGGTCAGCTCGTCGACTGGATCCACGAGGCGCGGCTCGGGCACTGCGGGATCGTCATCAACCCCGGCGCGTACTCGCACACGTCGGTCGCCATCCTGGACGCGCTCAACACCTGCGACGGCATGCCCGTGCTGGAGGTGCACATCTCCAACATCCACCAGCGCGAGCCGTTCCGGCACCACTCGTACGTCTCCCAGCGCGCCGACGGCGTGATCGCCGGCTGCGGAGTGCAGGGCTATGTGTTCGGCGTGGAGCGGGTCGCGGCGCTGCTCGGCGCGGCGCGGGCGGACGCGTAACCCCGCGCGCGGGACTACAGCCGGCCCGCCTCCACGATCCGGCGCAGGAAACGCCGGGTGCGCTCGTGCCGCGGCTCGCCGAAGACCTGCTCGGCGCTGCCGCGCTCCAGCACGACCCCGCCGTCCAGGAAGCACACCTGGTCGGCGACGTCCCGCGCGAACCCCATCTCGTGCGTCGCCAGCACCATGGTCATCCCCTCCTCCTTCAGGCCGCGGACCACCTCCAGCACCTCGCCCACCAGTTCCGGGTCGAGGGCGGCCGTGATCTCGTCCAGCAGCAACAGCCGGGGCCGCACCGCGAGGGCCCGTACGATCGCCACACGCTGCTGCTGGCCGCCGCTGAGCCGGTCGGGGTAGGCATCCGCCTTCCCGGCCAGGCCGAGCCGCTCCAGCAGCTCCCTGGCCCGTTCCTCGGCCTCCGCGCGGGCCACCCCGTGCACCCGGCGCGGCGCGAGGGTGATGTTGTCGAGCACGGTCATGTGCGGGAACAGGTTGTACGCCTGGAAGACGACGCCGATCCGGCGCCGTACCGCGTCCTGGTCCACCCGCGGGTCGGTGATCTCCTCGCCGTCCAGCCAGATCGCGCCGTCGTCGATCTCCTCCAGGAGGTTGGCGCAGCGCAGCAGCGTGGACTTGCCCGAACCGGAGGCGCCGATCAGCGCGGTCACCGTGTGCGGGGCGACCTCCAGGTGCACGTCCCGCAGGACGACCGAGCCGCCGAAGGTCTTGCGGACCGACTCCATGCGCAGGACGGGCCCGTGGCCCTCGGGCGCGTTCTCCAGCGTGCTCACAGCGATCCTCCCCGGGTGCTCACAGGGACCCTCCCTGCGCCCGTTGACGGTCCGTCCGGGCCGTCACCCAGTCGGTGAACCGGGTCATCGGGATGGTCAGCGCCACGAAGACCAGCCCCGCGACGATGTACGGCGTGTAGTTCAGACTGCGGCCCACGATGATGTCGGCCGCGCGCACGGCGTCCACCGCACCGCCGATGGAGACCAGGCCGGTGTCCTTCTGCAGCGACACCAGGTCGTTGAGGAGCGGCGGCACCTGACGGCGCACCGCCTGCGGCAGCACGACGTGGCGCAGGGTCTGCCGGCTGGTCAGGCCCAGCGAGCGGGCCGCCGCGCGCTGCGAGGGATGGACGGACTCGATGCCGGCCCGGAACACCTCCGCCACATAGGCCGAGTAGGTCAGCGTCAGCGCCGTGCCGCCGAGCAGCACCGGATCGACCGTCACCCCCTGCAGCCGCAGCGCAGGCACGCCCAGGACGACGATCATCAGGTTGATGATCAGCGGCAGCCCGCGGAAGAAGTCGGTGTACGCCGCCGCCAGCACCCGCAGCGGGAAGAAGACCGGGCCGCGCAGGGTCCGCGCGATCGCGATCAGCATGCCGAGGACCAGGACGGCGGCCCCGCAGACCAGCAGCAACCGGAGGTTCAGCCACAGCCCGTCGAGGACCTTCGGGAACGCCTCGCGCGCGTAGTGCGCGCTGAAGAAGGTTTCCTTGGTGCGCGGCCAGCCGGGGGCGTTGACGACGACCAGGTAGAGCAGTGCCGCGGTGACGAGGGTCGACACGGCCGCGATCGCCGTGGCGCGACGGGCACGCGCGCGACGGTGGCGTTCGCGGGCCAGCCGCCGTTCGGAGGGCACGTAGCCGTCGCCGCCGGGGCCGCCACGGGTCATGTCACCGGTGTCGTCCGCCCCTTCCGGGGCCGGGTCGCCCTTGACGACCGTCACTTGAGCACCGGGGCGTCGACGGCGTCCGAGAGCCACTGCTTCTCGATGCCGGCCAGCGTGCCGTCCTCGCGCAGGGCGTCGACGGCGGCGGTCACGCACGAGGTCAGCGCGCTCCCCTTGTCCAGCACGAGTCCGAACTGCTCGGGCGCGCCACCCTGGTTCTCGAACTGGCCGACGATCTTCGCGTCCGTGACCTCGGCAGCGGTGATGTAGAACGCGGTCGGCAGATCGGTGACGACGGCGTCGACCTGACCGTTCTTCAGCGCGGACTTGGCCTGGTCGTTCTTGCCGAAGACGGCCGCCTGCCGGGTCGGCTTCACCAGGCCGGTGATGTACTCGAGGCTCGTGGTGCCCACCTGGGCGCCCAGTTTGAGGTCGCGCAGGTCGGCGATGCTCGTCGCCTTGGCCGCCTTGCCGCCCTTGAGTGCGATGACGGCCTGACGTACGTCGTAGTAGCCGGAGGAGAAGTCGACGGCCTTTTCGCGCTCGTCGCTGATCGAAACCTGGTTGATGTCGAAGTCGAAGCTCTTCACCCCCGGCGCGAACGCCTTGTTGAACGGCACGCTCTGCCAGACGACCGCGCTCTTGTCATAACCGAGCCGCTTCGCCACGGCATAGGCGACCGCCGACTCGAACCCCTGGCCGTTCGCGGGCTTGCCGTCCTTGAACCAGGGCTCGTACGCCGGTTCGTCCGTCGCGATCGTCAGCTTCCCGGACGTCTTCGTGGCGAGCTTGCCCTTGGCGCAGCTCTTCGCGGCCGGCCCGGACGAGGTGGCGGAGGCCTTCTCCTCGGGCTGCGGCGCACAGCCGACAGCGGTGGCGAGCAGGGCTACGGTGACGGCGGCGACCGCGCGGCGCAGGGTGCGAGGGGCAGGATGCATGGCGGGAGAGTGGCAGCGAACGCGGCATCTGTCCAGGTCACAGCGGTAGTTGTCCGAATGGTGGGAACGGGTGTTGCGGCTGTGTGAACGCGGCCGCGTGTCACACGCGCGCGCAGGCGGTGTACTGGGCCGCCGGCCGAGGGCGGTGGGTTGGAGACCGGCGGCCCTACCGCTTCAGGAACCGGTGTCCTGCGCGGGCTGCTACCAGTTGACTGCGGAGCGCCGTTCTCCGCGAGTGCGCACGGGGGCTCCGTACGGGCGAAGGAATCACACGGGGCGCGTGCCGAGGCGGTGTGCGCCCGGAGCATGTGTGGTGTGCGTCTCACGCCCGGCGCGCGTGCGACGTGCCCGCGCGGAGCGCGAGGACGGCAGAACGCCCGCCGGGCGCCGCTGGTTTCAGCACCGGGAGCTCGGCGAGGGGCGCGGGCGGCACCCGGGGGACGGAACCGTGCGGACGTCCGTGCAGGCCCGTTCCCCGCTCGTCACCCGCGCGTGCCACTCCGCTGGGTCCTGGGTCCGGCACAGCCGACCCCAGGACTCACCACCCGCGCGCGTGCCACTCCGGCAGATGCGGCCGCTCCGCGCCCAGCGTCGTGTCGTTGCCGTGTCCCGGGTAGACCCATGTCTCGTCCGGCAGCACGTCGAAGATCTTCGTCTCCACGTCGTGGATCAGGCTCGCGAACGCCTTCGGGTCCTTGTGCGTGTTGCCGACACCGCCGGGGAAGAGGCAGTCGCCGGTGAAGACGTGCGGGTGGCCGTGCGGGTCGTCGTAGACCAGCGCGATCGAGCCGGGCGTGTGGCCGACCAGATGGCGCGCGGTCAGCTCCACCCGGCCCACCCTGATCACGTCGCCGTCGTCGACGAGGACGTCCGTGGGCACGGGGATGCCGGCGGCGTCCTCGCGGCCGGCGTACGTACGCGCGCCCGTGGCCGCGACGACCTCGGCGAGCGCCTGCCAGTGATCACCGTGCCGGTGCGTGGTGACGACGGACGCGATGCCGTCGTCACCGATCGTGCCGAGGAGCGTCCGCGCCTCGTTGGCGGCGTCGATCAGGAGCTGCTCGTCGGTGGCCCGGCAGCGCAGCAGGTAGGCGTTGTTGTCCATCGGGCCGACCGCGATCTTGGTGATCATCAGGTCTTTCAGCTCGTGCACATCCGCCGGTCCGCCGACCTTGACCTCTCCGGAGTACGTCATGTCGGCAGCCTATAGCGGTACAGGCCCGGTGCACGGCCGCTCGGACGGGTCCGGGGACGGCCGTGGCCCCCGCGGGCGGTCTCTAGAGCGGGGGCAGCTTCGGCAGGTCCCCGCCGGCCACCTCCAGAGCCGCGCCGTCGCGGCGCCCGGCGAGCCAGCCCAGCAGGTCCGCCGGCCGGCCGGTGACCGTGATCCCGGGCACGTCGGCCCCGCGCCCGGTGACCCACGCGCGCGTGCCGTCCGTGAGGCGGACCGCCGGGACATCGGGGAGTCCGGAGAACCGCTCCGCGAGGAAACCGGTCTCCCGCTCCACGAACTCGGCCGGCAGGTCCTCCAGCTCGTACCCGATCCCGAGGTCCACGTGGTGCAGCTCCACCTCCGCCCACCGGCGGAACGGGACCCGCGACGCGGAGTCGGTGACCCCGTTGCGCAGCTCCACGGTGCGCGTCCAGTCCGCGGGCACGTCCCCGGCCGCCTCGAAGCGGGCCGCGCTGTCCCGGACGTCGGCGACCTGGATCTCCACGGGACGTGCCGCGCCGTCCTCGATGTCGGCGTTCCGCACCTCGGCGCTCGCGTACATGGGGCGGCCCTCGAGGACGTTCACGAGCGCGTCCGCGTTCCGGGCGAGGTGGGCGAGGACGTGCCCGCGGCTCCAGCCCGGGAGCCGTGACGGCCCGGCGAGCGCGGCGTTGTCCAGTGCGGCGACCGCGGTGAGCAGCCGGTCGGTCGCCTCACGTACACAGGCCAGGTCATGAGCGTGATCCATCATGGCGCCGACCCTAGCCCGGCCACTCCTTCGGGTGAAGGTGACGAACCCCGCCCGCAAATCGAATGCACGTGCTATATCGTCGGTGACGGCATCGGGCATGCTGGAAGGCCGGGGATTGTTATGCAACCGGGCAATCCGCCCGACGTTGTCAGTGGCTCCCCCTAGTCTGAAGAAGCACGGGGGCCCCGCCCCTGTCACTTCTCCCAAGAAAGGTGCGGACCGGCGTGGCCGACCGTCTCATCGTCCGTGGCGCGCGCGAGCACAATCTGAAGAATGTCTCGCTCGACCTGCCTCGTGACTCGCTCATCGTCTTCACGGGCCTGTCCGGGTCGGGCAAGTCCTCCCTGGCCTTCGACACGATCTTCGCGGAGGGCCAGCGCCGTTACGTGGAGTCGCTCTCCTCGTACGCACGGCAGTTCCTCGGCCAGATGGACAAGCCCGACGTCGACTTCATCGAGGGTCTTTCCCCTGCGGTCTCCATCGACCAGAAGTCGACCTCGCGCAACCCCCGCTCGACGGTCGGCACGATCACCGAGGTCTACGACTACCTGCGTCTGCTCTTCGCGCGCATCGGCAAGCCGCACTGCCCCGAGTGCGGCCGCCCGATCTCGCGCCAGTCGCCGCAGGCCATCGTGGACAAGGTCCTGGAGCTGCCCGAGGGCAGCCGCTTCCAGGTGCTCTCCCCGCTGGTGCGCGAGCGCAAGGGCGAGTTCGTCGACCTCTTCGCCGACCTCCAGACCAAGGGCTACTCCCGCGCGCGCGTGGACGGCCAGACCGTCCAGCTGTCCGACCCGCCGGCCCTGAAGAAGCAGGAGAAGCACACCATCGAGGTGGTCGTGGACCGCCTCACGGTGAAGGACTCCGCCAAGCGGCGCCTGACCGACTCCGTGGAGACGGCCCTCGGCCTGTCCGGCGGCATGGTCGTGCTCGACTTCGTGGATCTCCCCGAGGACGACCCCGAGCGCGAGCGCATGTACTCGGAGCACCTCTACTGCCCGTACGACGACCTGTCCTTCGAAGAGCTGGAGCCCCGCTCCTTCTCCTTCAACTCGCCCTTCGGCGCCTGCCCCGAGTGCACCGGCATCGGCACGCGCATGGAGGTCGACCCGGAGCTGATCGTCCCGGACGAGGACAAGTCCCTGGACGAGGGCGCCATCCACCCCTGGTCGCACGGACACACCAAGGACTACTTCGGCCGGCTGATCGGCGCCCTCGCGGACGCCCTCGGCTTCCGCACGGACATCCCCTTCGCGGGCCTGCCGCAGCGCGCCAAGAAGGCCCTGCTCTACGGCCACAAGACCCAGATCGAGGTGCGCTACCGCAACCGGTACGGCCGCGAGCGGGTCTACACCACCCCCTTCGAGGGCGCGGTGCCCTTCGTCAAGCGCCGGCACAGCGAGGCCGAGAGCGACGCCAGCCGCGAGCGCTTCGAGGGCTACATGCGCGAGGTGCCCTGCCCCTCCTGCGAGGGCACGCGCCTGAAGCCCATCGTTCTCGCGGTCACGATCATGGGGAAGTCGATCGCCGAGGTCTCCGCGATGTCGATCAGCGACTGCGCGGACTTCCTGGGCGAGCTGAAGCTGAGCGCCCGTGACAAGAAGATCGCCGAGCGGGTCCTGAAGGAGGTCAACGAACGGCTGCGCTTCCTGGTCGACGTCGGCCTGGACTATCTCTCGCTCAACCGCGCGGCCGGCACCCTTTCCGGCGGCGAGGCCCAGCGCATCCGCCTGGCCACCCAGATCGGCTCCGGCCTCGTCGGCGTCCTGTACGTCCTGGACGAGCCGTCCATCGGTCTGCACCAGCGGGACAACCACCGGCTGATCGAGACCCTGGTCCGGCTGCGCGACATGGGCAACACGCTCATCGTCGTGGAGCACGACGAGGACACGATCAAGGTCGCCGACTGGATCGTGGACATCGGCCCCGGCGCCGGCGAGCACGGCGGCAAGGTGGTGCACAGCGGCTCCGTGAAGGAACTGCTGGCCAACACCGAGTCGCAGACCGGCGCGTACCTCTCGGGCCGCAAGTCGATCCCGCTCCCGGACGTACGCCGCCCGCGCGACCCGTCCCGGCAGCTCACCGTGCACGGCGCCCGTGAGAACAACCTCCAGGACATCGACGTGTCCTTCCCGCTGGGCGTGTTCACGGCCGTCACCGGAGTCTCCGGCTCCGGCAAGTCGACCCTGGTCAACGACATCCTGTACACCCACCTGGCCCGCGAGCTGAACGGCGCCCGGACCGTCCCCGGACGGCACACCCGCGTCGACGGCGACGACCTGGTGGACAAGGTGGTGCACGTCGACCAGTCGCCGATCGGCCGGACCCCGCGGTCCAACCCGGCGACGTACACCGGTGTCTTCGACCACATCCGCAAGCTGTTCGCCGAGACCACCGAGGCGAAGGTCCGGGGTTACCTGCCCGGCCGGTTCTCCTTCAACGTCAAGGGCGGTCGCTGCGAGAACTGCGCGGGCGACGGCACGATCAAGATCGAGATGAACTTCCTCCCGGACGTCTACGTCCCGTGCGAGGTCTGCCACGGCGCCCGGTACAACCGGGAGACCCTGGAGGTCCACTACAAGGGCAAGTCCATCGCCGAGGTCCTGAACATGCCGATCGAGGAGGCCATGCACTTCTTCGAGGCGGTCCCGGCGATCTCCCGCCACCTGAGGACGCTGAACGACGTCGGTCTCGGCTACGTCCGCCTCGGCCAGTCCGCCACCACCCTCTCCGGTGGTGAGGCGCAGCGCGTCAAGCTCGCCAGCGAACTGCAGAAGCGATCCACCGGGCGCACGGTCTACGTCCTGGACGAGCCGACCACCGGTCTGCACTTCGAGGACATCAGCAAGCTGCTCACGGTCCTCGGCGGACTGGTCGACAAGGGCAACACGGTCATCGTCATCGAGCACAACCTCGACGTGATCAAGACCGCCGACTGGATCGTGGACATGGGCCCCGAGGGCGGCGCCGGAGGCGGCCTGGTCGTCGCCGAGGGCACGCCGGAGGAGGTCGCCGGGGTCCCGGCCAGCCACACGGGCAAGTTCCTGCGGGAGATCCTCGGCGCCGACCGCGTCAGCGACGCCCAGCAGGTCAAGTCGGAGCGCGGCGCCACGACCCGGAAGACGGCCGCGGCCAAGGCACCGGCGAGGAAGACGGTGACGGCCAAGGCCAACAGCACCGCCGCCAAGTCCAAGGCCAACAGCACCACCACGGCCAAGGCCAACAGCACCGCGACCAAGAAGGCCGCCACGGCCACGAAGAAGGCGACGCCCGCGAAGAAGACCACGCGGACCCGCAGTTCCTGAGACGACGGACCCCGAGGACGGCTCGGTGCAGCCGGCCTGACGTCTCATCAAGAAATCGGCGCCCCGCGGGAACTTCCCGCGGGGCGCCGCTCGTTCCACCACCAGCAGGCCCGGTCCGGCGGCCCGTCAGGCCCCCGCACCACCACCGGCCCGGTCGTACCTTGTCAACAGCACAGGGAACAACAGCCGCTCACAGCGCGGCAGGATCACCCAGCTCCGCCGCGTACGGCGGCTCGGCCCCCGCCCGCGAGCAGGTGATCGCCGCCGCCCGCGCCGCGAAGCGCAGCAGCCGTGTCCAGCCCTCCGCCCCGAGGGCGGCGAGCGCTTCGGCGGACAGCGCGTCACGGGCGGCCAGCCCGTGCAGCAAGGCCGCGTTCACCGTGTCGCCGGCCCCGATGGTGTCCACGACATCGACCTTCTCGCCCGGCACGGAATGCTCCCCGCCGTCCCGGGTGAACACGGTCAGACCGTCGCCGCCCCGCGTGATCACCACGGCCGCCGGTCCCGCGGCCAGCCATGCGCGCGGCGTGCCGCCGAGCCATGCCGCGTCCTCCGCGGACAGCTTCAGCAGCGTCACCGAGGGCAGCCAGCTTTGGAAACGCTCCCGGTAGGCGTCCGCGTCCGGGATCAGTCCCGCCCGGATATTGGGGTCGAGCGCGGTGAACAGCCCCTGCCCGGCAGCGGTCCGCAGCAGCTCCTCGTAGGCGCTCGCCCCCGGTTCCAGGACGAGCGAGCAGGTGCCGAAGGAGACCGCGCGCGTCCCGGCGGGGAGCGCGGCGGGGGCGGTGAACAGACGGTCGGCGGTGCCGTCGACATAGAAGGAGTAGGCGGCCGAGCCGCCGGCGTCCAGCGTGGCCACGGCGAGGGTCGTCGGCTCCGGCCCCCGCCGCACGAGGGACACCTCGACCCCGGCCCGCCGCAGCCCGTCGAGCAGGGCCTCACCGAAGGCGTCGGAGGACAACCGCGAGCAGAAGGCGGTGGGGGAGCCGAGCCTGCCGAGGGCCACGGCGGTGTTGTACGGGCCGCCGCCCGGCGCCGGCTTCAGGTCCGCGAGGGCACCCGGGCCCTGCGGTACCAGGTCGATCAGTGCCTCACCGGCGACGACGATCACGAGGCGGTTCCCTTCTCGGACAGCGCGGATGGTGCGGTGCCTCCGGCGGCTTCGACCCGGCACCGGGGCGGCCGCAGGACACGCGGTGGACGAACCTTCACCGCGCGGGCCCACCGTTCCTCACCGATCCGACCGCCCGGCCCCCGGTCGTCTTCCGGCCGGGACGCTATCCCATGACCCGGCCCGGCGTAAACGCTCACGTGAGCGATCACGCCCGCCGCCCCCCGCCCGAGGAGCGGCCCCTCTGTCCCGGTATCGTGCGCTCCGCACACCCCTTGACCAGTGGAGTCCAAGATGCCCGCCCGCTCCTGCGCGAGCCGTCGTACCGTCCTTCGAGGGGCCGCCGCCGCCCCGGTCGCCGGGCTCGCCCTGGCCGCGTGTTCCTCCCCGGACGAAGGCGGCTCGTCCTCGTCCGCCGCCCTCGAGTCCGTCGACCTCGGCAAGGAGAGCGAGGTCGCGAAGGGCGGGGCGAAGCTCTACCGGGATCACAACGTGGTGGTCAGCCGTGACCAGGACGGTGGCCTCAAGGCGTACAGCACGATCTGCACGCACGCGGGGTGCCCCATCAACAAGCTGGAGGGGACGACGCTGATCTGTCCCTGCCATGGCAGCCGGTTCGACGCCGTCACCGGCAAGGTGGTCGCGGCGCCGGCCACCGAGCCACTGACCGAGCTGGCGGTGAAGGCCGACGACGGCCGGATCGTCGCCGGTCCGGCGAACTGACCGCGGAGCCGCGGGACCGGGCAGCGCCCCCACGGCCGGGCGGCGCGGGGCCGGTCACTCCCAGTGCCAGGCGATCCCCAGGATGCCCGGCCGGAGCCGTGGCTCGACCAGATGGGCGCTGTGGTGGGGACCGGTCACGGACAGCTCCTGCCGGCCGGTGCGCGGGGCCGCCACCGAGTGCTGGGCGAAGCGATGGCAGCGCACCGGCAGTGCCGCCCCGTCGAAGCGCACCTGGAGCGCGTACTGGCCGCCGGGGAAGCCGCACCGGTGCGCGTACTCACGGGACGCCCCGGCCGTGCCGTCCTCGACGGCGTACCGGAAGAGAAAGGTGTCGCCCGAGCGCAGCCGTGTCCCGAAGAGCAGCTCGGCCACCAGGACGCCGGTGTCCCGGTCCCAGCGCAGGCGGCCGGTGCGGCAGTTCTCCAGGGCGTGCACGGTGACGCGGCGGGGGTCGCAGCCGGGGTCTCCGTGATGGACGGCGACGAAGCGGTCGACGCCGTCGCGATGGGCGCGCACGATGTGGTGGGCCTCACGGCTCGCCAGCTCCCGCCGGGCGCCGATCCGGACGCATTCGTGGTGGCTCAGGGTGCGCAAACCGCCGTCCAGTGACCAGTCGAGGCCGGCCGTGAGCCGGTCGAGCACGTCCGACGCCTCGACCAGGGAGCGGTAGGAGCGGCCCGCCGGGTGGTCGGCGGGCGCCTGTCCGTCGGACGCGGCGAGCAGCCGGATCAGCGACTCGTCGGGCAGCCGCAGGATCTCCTCCAGCGCCCGTACGGCCCGCAGCGACTCCGGGCGCTGCGGGCGGCGCGCGCCCTGTTGCCAGTAACTCAGGCTGGTGACGCCCACCTTGACCCCGTGGCGTGACAGATGGTGCTGCACCCGCTGGAGCGGCAGTCCGCGTGCGGCGATCGCGGCGCGCAGCGCCACGTGGAAGGGGCCGCCCCGCAGGGCCGTGGCCAGTTCCATGGCGGGGACGTCCGCGTGCTCTGTGGCATGCCGCATGCCGAGGGGCCTTTCTGTGAGTGTCGCTACGGCCGGTCACACCGCCTGCGCGGGTGTGCGGGACCGCCTCCGCGGGCGCGGCGCACACCCGGGGCCGGGCAGGCCGAGCCCGCACACCTGGGTGCGCGGCGCCGATTCCCCCGCATTGAAGCGTGTTGACCAGGACCCGACAACACCTCGGCTCGGTCGTTCCGGACGACTGGCCGGACCTCGCCGTCGTGCGGACGGCGGAGCGGGCCGGGCCGGGTCGCGGTGGCCCTCGTCCCGGGCCCCACCGGAGAGCGGCGGGCGGGCGGCGGCCGACGCGTCCCCGGCACCCGGCATGGCCGGATCCCGGCCGTCGGACATGCCGGTCCCGCGCGGCCGTCCCGGAGCAGGGCGGCCCACCGTGCGCGCCCGGCTCACCACTCACCCCCGGCCCACCGCTCACCCCCCGGCTCACGACGCACCCCCGGCCACCCGTGGCGCACCGTCGCTCCGGGCGGGCCGCGGTAACGAGTGCGAGGGTTATCCACAGGCCCGGCACAGGCCCGACGCGGTGTCGGTGCTCGCCAGTAGGGTGTGAGACATGGCCGATCCCTCCAGCTACCGCCCCAGGCCGGGTGACGTCCCGGACTCTCCGGGGGTGTACAGGTTCCGCGACGAGCACCGCCGGGTGATCTACGTCGGAAAGGCGAAGAGCCTGCGCCAGCGCCTGGCGAACTACTTCCAGGACCTGGCGAACCTGCACCCGCGCACCCGGACGATGGTGACCACCGCCGCGTCCGTGGAGTGGACCGTGGTGTCCACGGAGGTCGAGGCGCTGCAGCTGGAGTACTCCTGGATCAAGGAGTACGACCCCCGGTTCAACGTCAAGTACCGCGACGACAAGAGCTACCCGTACCTCGCGGTCACGATGAGCGAGCAGTTCCCCCGCGTCCAGGTGATGCGCGGTCACAAGAAGAAGGGCGTTCGGTATTTCGGGCCGTACGCGCACGCGTGGGCCATCCGGGACACCGTCGACCTGCTGCTGCGGGTGTTCCCGGTGCGCACCTGCTCGGCCGGCGTGTTCAAGAACGCCGCCCGCACCGGCCGCCCCTGCCTGCTCGGCTACATCGACAAGTGCTCCGCGCCCTGCGTCGGCCGGATCACCCCCGAGGACCACCGGGAGCTGGCCGAGGAGTTCTGCGACTTCATGGCCGGCCGGACCGGCACCTACCTCCGCCGTCTGGAGAAGCAGATGATGGAGGCGGCCGAGGAGATGGAGTACGAGCGGGCGGCCCGCCTGCGCGACGACATCGGGGCGCTGAAGAAGGCCATGGAGAAGAACGCGGTCGTCCTCGCCGACGCGACCGACGCCGACCTCATCGCCGTCGCCGAGGACGAGCTGGAGGCGGCCGTGCAGATCTTCCACGTGCGCGGCGGCCGGGTCCGCGGTCAGCGCGGCTGGGTCACCGACAAGGTCGAGGACGTCACCACCGGCGCCCTGGTCGAACACGCCCTCCAGCAGCTGTACGGCGAGGAGAGCGGGGACGCCGTCCCCAAGGAGGTGCTGGTCCCGGCCCTGCCCGAGCCGGTCGAGCCGGTCCAGGAGTGGCTGACCGGCCGCCGCGGGGCGAACGTGTCGTTGCGCATCCCGCAGCGCGGCGACAAGAAGGCGCTCATGGAGACCGTGCAGCGCAACGCCCAGCAGTCCCTCGCGCTGCACAAGACCAGGCGCGCCTCCGACCTGACCACCCGCTCGCGCGCGCTGGAGGAGATCGCCGAGGCCCTCGGCCTGGACAGCGCCCCGCTGCGCATCGAGTGCTACGACATCTCCCACCTCCAGGGCGACGACGTGGTGGCCTCCATGGTCGTCTTCGAGGACGGGCTCCAGCGCAAGGGCGAGTACCGCCGCTTCCAGATCAAGGGCTTCGCCGGCCAGGACGACGTCCGCTCCATGCACGAGGTGATCAGCCGCCGCTTCCGGCGTTACCTCGCGGAGAAGGAGCGGACGGGGGAGTGGGCCGACGGCACCGGCACCGGCCCCGTCGGCGACGGCGGCACCGGCATCGACGGCGCGGACACCGACGGCACGCTCGCCGGCCCGGAGGTGATCACGGACTCCCTCAAGGACGACGACGGCCGGCCCAGGAAGTTCGCCTACCCGCCCCAGCTGGTGGTCGTCGACGGCGGTCAGCCGCAGGTCGCCGCGGCCCAGCGCGCCCTGGACGAACTGGGCATCGACGACATCGCCGTCTGCGGTCTCGCCAAGCGCCTGGAGGAGGTCTGGGTGCCCGGCGAGGACGACCCGGTGGTCCTGCCCCGCACCAGCGAGGGGCTCTACCTGCTCCAGCGGGTGCGTGACGAGGCGCACCGCTTCGCGATCACCTACCAGCGCACCAAGCGCGCCAAGCGCTTCCGCGCCGGCCCGCTGGACGACGTCCCCGGCCTCGGGGAGACCCGCAAACAGGCCCTCATCAAGCATTTCGGCTCGGTGAAGAAGCTGCGGTCCGCCACAATCGAGCAGATCCAGGAAGTGCCCGGGATAGGCCGGAAGACCGCGGAGACCATCGCCGTGGCCCTCGCCCAGGCGGCCCCGGCCGCACCCGCCGTGAACACGGCGACCGGAGAGATCATTGAGGACGAGGAACCCGGCACGACGGGGGGTTCCTCGGGGGAGCCCGTGACCGCGGGCGTCCCGGACGAACGACGGGGGCAGGAGACATGACGGAGCACGAGGCACAGCCCACGGCACAGCGAGATCGGACGCACGGCGCCACGGGCGGCGAGGCCGTCCGGCACGACACCGGCCAGGGCCCGGCCCGGCCCGACGCCGGCCGGGAGACGGGCCAGGACAACGGAGCACAGGTGAGTACGGGCAGCGAGACAGCCGGGGTCCCCGAGGCGGCCATCCCCGAGCTGGTGATCATTTCCGGTATGTCCGGAGCCGGCCGGTCCACGGCCGCCAAGTGTCTGGAGGACCTCGGCTGGTTCGTCGTGGACAACCTGCCGCCCGCCCTCATCCCCACCATGGTGGAACTGGGCGCCCGCTCACAGGGCAACGTGGCGCGGATCGCGGTCGTCGTGGACGTGCGCGGCCGGCGCTTCTTCGACAACCTGCGCGAGTCCCTCGCCGACCTGGACACCCGGGGCGTCACCCGGCGGATCGTCTTCCTGGAGTCCTCCGACGAGGCCCTGGTCCGCCGCTTCGAATCGGTGCGCCGGCCGCATCCGCTCCAGGGCGACGGACGCATCGTGGACGGCATCGTCGCCGAGCGCGAGCTGCTGCGCGAGCTGCGCGGCGACGCCGACCTGGTGATCGACACATCCAGCCTCAACGTGCACGAGCTGCGCGCCAAGATGGACGCCCAGTTCGCCGGCGAGGAAGAGCCCGAGCTGCGGGCCACGGTGATGTCCTTCGGCTTCAAGTACGGCCTCCCGGTCGACGCCGACCTGGTCGCGGACATGCGGTTCCTGCCCAACCCGCACTGGGTCCCGGAGCTGCGCCCCTACACCGGCCTCAACGAGGAGGTCGCGGCCTACGTCTTCAACCAGCCCGGTGCGAAGGAGTTCCTGGACCGGTACGCCGAACTCCTGCGGCTCATCGCCGCCGGCTACCGGCGCGAGGGCAAGCGGTATGTGACCATCGCCATCGGCTGTACCGGCGGCAAGCACCGCTCGGTCGCGATGTCGGAGAAGCTCGCCGCGCGCCTGGCGGCCGAGGGCGTGGAGACGGTGGTCGTACACCGGGACATGGGACGGGAATGACGCAACGTACACCGCGGCTGGGCAGGCTGCGCCGGATGGTGCCCGAGGCGCGCGCCGGCCGCCCGGCCGAGGCCCGCGGCGGCCGGCCCCGCCGGCGCGGCGCCCAGCCCAAGGTGGTCGCGCTCGGCGGCGGCATGGGCCTGTCCGCGTCGCTCGCCGCGCTGCGCCGGATCACCGGCGATCTCACCGCCGTCGTCACCGTGGCCGACGACGGCGGCTCCAGCGGCCGGCTCAGGGACGAGCTGGGTGTGCTGCCGCCCGGCGATCTGCGCAAGGCGCTGGCCGCGCTGTGCGGGGACGACGAGTGGGGCCAGACCTGGGCCCGGGTCATCCAGCACCGCTTCCAGTCCCAGGGCGATCTGCACGAGCACGCGGTCGGCAACCTGTTGATCGTCGCCCTGTGGGAGCAGCTCGGCGACCATGTGCAGGCCCTGGACCTGGTCGGCAAGCTGCTCGGCGCGCACGGCCGGGTGCTGCCCATGTCCGCCGTGCCGCTGGAGTTGCAGGCCCTGGTCAAGGGACACGACCCCGAGCGCCCGGACGACGTGGACACGGTGCGCGGGCAGGCGACGGTCGCCCTGACCCCCGGCGAGGTGCAGTCGGTGCACCTGGTGCCCCACGACCCGCCCGCGGTCCCCGAGGCCGTGGCGGCGGTGCTGGACGCGGACTGGGTGGTGCTGGGCCCCGGCTCCTGGTTCTCCTCGGTCATCCCGCACCTGCTGGTGCCCGAGTTGCTGGACGCGCTCACCGAGACCAAGGCGCGCCGTGTGCTCTCCCTGAACCTGGCGCCGCAGCCGGGAGAAACCGAGGGCTTCTCCCCGCAGCGTCATTTGGAGGTTTTGGGGCGACACGCCCCTAAACTCGCCCTGGACGTGGTGCTGGCCGACGAGGCCGCCGTGCCCGACCGCGATTCGCTCACCGAGGCCGCCAAGCGGCTGGGAGCCGCGGTCGAGCTGGCGCCGGTGGCCCGGCCCGACGGAACTCCCCGGCACGACCCGGAGCTGTTGGCCGCCGCGTACGACCGTATTTTTCGGATGCATGGAAGGATCGGCCCATGGCGATGACGGCAGCGGTGAAGGACGAGATCTCCCGGCTCCCCGTCACCCGGACCTGCTGCAGGAAGGCGGAGGTCTCCGCCATCCTGCGGTTCGCCGGCGGCCTCCACCTGGTGAGCGGGCGCATCGTGATCGAGGCCGAGCTGGACACCGCGATGGCGGCGCGCCGGCTCAAGCGGGACATCCTGGAGATCTTCGGGCACAGCTCCGAGCTGATCGTGATGGCCCCCGGCGGGCTGCGCCGCGGCTCGCGCTACGTCGTCCGGGTCGTCGCGGGCGGTGACCAGCTGGCCCGGCAGACCGGCCTGGTGGACGGGCGGGGCCGGCCGATCCGCGGGCTGCCCCCGCAGGTGGTCTCCGGGGCCACCTGTGACGCCGAGGCGGCCTGGCGCGGAGCCTTCCTGGCGCACGGCTCGCTGACCGAACCCGGCCGCTCCTCCTCCCTGGAGGTGACCTGCCCGGGCCCGGAGGCGGCCCTCGCCCTGGTCGGCGCGGCCCGCAGACTGTCCATCGCCGCGAAGGCCCGCGAGGTGCGCGGGGTGGACCGGGTGGTCGTCCGCGACGGCGACGCGATCGGCGCCCTGCTCACCCGGCTGGGCGCGCACGAGTCGGTGCTGGCCTGGGAGGAGCGCCGGATGCGCCGCGAGGTGCGGGCCACGGCCAACCGGCTCGCCAACTTCGACGACGCCAACCTGCGCCGCTCGGCCCGGGCCGCCGTGGCCGCGGGCGCCCGTGTCCAGCGGGCCCTGGAGATCCTCGGCGACGAGGTTCCCGAGCACCTCGCCGCCGCCGGCCGGCTGCGTATGGAGCACAAGCAGGCATCCCTGGAGGAGCTGGGAGCGCTCGCCGACCCGCCGCTGACCAAGGACGCGGTCGCGGGCCGTATCCGCCGGCTGCTGGCGATGGCCGACAAGCGCGCGGCCGACCTGGGCATCCCGGGTACGGAGGCCAACCTCACCGAGGAACTGGCCGAGAACCTGGCCGGCTGAAACCGGACGGAGCGTCAACTCGCCGGTGCCGACGTCCCCCTTTCGGGTGGCCGGCACCGGCGTTCGCGTGTCCATGAGGCGCTCTTGACTCGATCATCGAGTGCCATGAGCCTGGCAGCCTTGTTCGCCACTGGTGCGGACCATCTGTAGGGGGGTTCATGAGACACGGAGCGAGATCGATCCTCGCTGTCGGCGCGCTGATGATCGGCGCAGCGAGCCTCGCACCCACAGCCCAGGCACGGAGCGAAGACCCGGCACCCGCGCCGGAAGAGGTCAGGGTCTTCCACGCGGAGGTCACGGAGCAACAGGTACCCCTGCTGCTCGAGGCCGGCCAGGACGGTCACGAACTCGGTGAGCGGACGGCCGCGGGAGGCAGGACCCGGGTCGAGGTCTACCTCACCGGCAAGCAGGCCGCGCGACTGCGCGAGCAGGGCGTCGCCCTCACCGAGCACACCCTCTCGGCCAAGGCCGAGGCCCGGGTCGAGGGCGCGGCCCAGGGCGTGTTCCGCCCGTACAGCGGAAGCGGCGGGCTGAAGGAGGAGATCCTCCGCACCGCCGCGGCCAACCCCGGCCTCACCAAGGTCGAGTCCATCGGGAAGACCATCAAGGGCCAGGACATCCTCGCGCTCAAACTGACCGGGAACGCCAGGAAGTCCGAGGACGGCTCCAAGCCCGCCGTGCTCTACATGTCCAACCAGCACGCGCGCGAGTGGATCACGCCGGAGATGACCCGCCGGCTGATGCACTACTACCTGGACCACTACAAGACCGACCGGCGCGTCAAGAGGATCGTCGACTCCACCGAGCTGTGGTTCGTCCTCTCGGCCAACCCGGACGGCTACGACTACACCTTCAAAGGCCCCGAGACCCGCCTGTGGCGCAAGAACCTGCGGGACGTCGACGGTGACGGGGTCATCGGCAGCGGCGACGGCGTCGACCTCAACCGCAACTTCCCCTACAAGTGGGGCTACGACAACGAGGGTTCGTCCCCCAACCCCACCAGCCAGACCTACCGTGGCGCGAGCCCCGCCTCCGAGCCGGAGACCAGGGCCCTGGACGCCCTGGAGAAGCGGATCGGCTTCCGTTACGGCATCAACTACCACTCCGCGGCGGAGCTCCTGCTCTACGGCGTGGGCTGGCAGGTGGCCACGGCGACCCCCGACGACGTCCTCTACCGGGCACTGGCCGGCACGCCGGACAACTCGGCCGTCCCCGGGTACCACCCGCAGGTCTCCTCCGAGCTGTACACCACCAACGGCGAGGCGGACGGCCACGCGTCGAACGTCAACGGGATGGCCATGTTCACCCCGGAGATGTCGACCTGTCAGACAGTGTCGGACAGTGACCCGGACGACGCCTGGGACAGCCGGGACTGCCGGTCGGGCTTCACCTTCCCCGACGACGAGAGACTGATCCAGCGGGAGTTCGCCAAGAACGTCCCGTTCGCGCTCTCCGTCGCCGAGACCGCGGCGCACCCCGACCGACCGGCCTCCGCCGTCGGCCTGGACGCCGCCGACTTCACCCCGGCCGCGTTCACCACGTCCTACTCCCGGGGCGCGGACCAGGAGGTCGCGGTCGTCGCCCGCAAGGCGGTCCGGGACAAGGAGCTCAAGTACCGCGTCAACGGCGGCCGTACCCTCGACCAGGCGCTCAGGCCCTGGAAGGGCGGCGAGACCTACGGCGGCGAGGACAACCTCTACTTCGACGAGTACCGCGCCAAGGTGCGGGACGGCGAGCCGGGCGACCGGGTGGAGGTGTGGTTCACCGGCGAGACCAGGAGCGGCAAGAAGGTCTCCAGCCCCCACTTCACCTACACCGTCGCGCGGCGGCCGGCCGCCGACACGCTCGTGGTCGCCGAGGAGGGCACCACCGCCACCCAGGCACGGGCCTACACGGACGCGCTCCGGGCCGCCGGGCACCGGGCCCTCGTATGGGACGTCGCCACCCAGGGCGCCCCGGACGCGCTCGGCGTGCTGAAGCACTTCCGGACGGTCGTGCACTACTCCGGCGCGAGCGGCCCCGGCAACGCCACCCAGCTGCGACTGCGCGCCTACCTCAACGAGGGCGGCAGGCTGATCGAGGCAGGGGAGCGGGCAGGCGGCAGCGTCGACCTCGGCGACGGCACCCTGTCGGACGACTTCAGCCAGTACTACCTGGGCGCCTACAGCCACATGCCGGCCAAGGGAGCCACCGGCTTCACCGGCTCCGGCGCCCTCGCCGGCTTCTCCGGCGCCCTCGGCGACGCGCCCGGCAACCCGCTGGACGCGGCGGGTACCTACGGCGTCACCTCCGAGGAACTGCCGGTCGCCGAGTTCCCGCAGTTCCAGAGCGCGGGCGCGGGGGCGTTCAGCGGGACCGTCAACCCGTACGGGCCGTACGCGGGCGCCTTCATGGCCGCCGCCGCGCACACCGACAACGCCTACAAGCGCCTCACCCGCACCATCGACCTCACCGGTGTCACCGCCGCCGACCAGCCGGCCCTGAAGGCCCGGCTGCTGTGGGACACCGAACCCGGCTACGACCACGTGGTGCTCGAGGCGCGCACCGTGGGCGCCGACGACTGGACCACGCTGCCGGAGGCCTCGGGTGCCACGCGGACGGCCGTGCCGGCGGAGTGCGGCTCCCTGGTCGGTGAGCACCCCTGGCTCGGGCACTATCTGACGCCGGCCGGCAACGGCTGCGCAGCGACCGGGACCACCGGTTCCTGGAACAGCCTCAACGGCACCTCCGCCGGCTGGCAGCAGGTGAGCTTCGACCTGAGCGCGTACGCCGGGAAGTCCGTCGAGGTCTCGATCGGGTACGTCACCGACACCGGCACCGGCGGGTACGGCGTCCTGGCCGACGAGGCATCGCTGGTCGTCGGCGGCGCGGCGCGCCAGACGGAGGGCTTCGAGTCGTCCCTGGGCGCCTGGCGGGCGGCCGGACCGCCCGCGGGCAGCGCCCCGGTCCAGAAGGACTGGACCCGCACCGGGGCCCTGTTCCGGACCTACGCGGCGGTCACCACGGACGACACCGTGCTGCTCGGGTTCGGTCTGGAACAGGTGGTCTCGGCGGCCGACCGGACGGCCCTGCTGAGGAAGGCGTTCGCCGCGCTCGACAGGTGAGCGGAGACCCCTCTCAACGGTGCGCGGACGAGCAGTTCATCAAGTGAGCCGACCCGCTCACGAACGAGTGAAAATGACGTCGTGGGCGCCCGGAATTCCGTAACAAATACGGGTGAATCCACTGTCGATCCGGGGCGGTCCGTACCTCTACTGGCGGGTACGGACCGCCTGCCCGTGTATGGGTCATCTCGATGTCACCCAGGGGGCCTCAGAGAGGTAGGGTCGGGGGTGGTCGGGGACATCCCAAACAGAGCTCGCCGGCACCGCATAGCCGGCGTACCAACGAGGAGATCGGTTCGTGACGATCCGCGTAGGCATCAACGGCTTCGGCCGCATCGGTCGTAACTACTTCCGCGCCCTGCTGGAGCAGGGGGCGGACATCGAGGTTGTGGCTGTCAACGACCTGGGTGACACCGCGACCACCGCCCACCTGCTCAAGTACGACACGATCCTGGGTCGCCTCAAGCAGGAGGTCTCCCACACCGCCGACACGATCACCGTCGACGGTCACACCATCAAGGTGCTCTCCGAGCGCAACCCGGCGGACATCCCGTGGGGCGAGCTGGGCGTCGACATCGTCATCGAGTCCACCGGCATCTTCACCAAGCGCGAGGACGCCGCCAAGCACCTCGCCGGCGGCGCCAAGAAGGTCCTCATCTCGGCTCCGGCCAAGGACGAGGACATCACCATCGTCATGGGCGTCAACCAGGACAAGTACGACCCGGCGAACCACAACGTCATCTCCAACGCCTCCTGCACCACCAACTGTGTGGCGCCGATGGCCAAGGTCCTCGACGAGAACTTCGGCATCGTCAAGGGCCTGATGACGACGGTGCACGCGTACACGAACGACCAGCGCATCCTGGACTTCCCGCACAAGGACCTGCGCCGCGCCCGTGCCGCCGCCGAGAACATCATCCCGACCACCACCGGCGCCGCCAAGGCCACCGCCCTGGTCCTGCCGCACCTCAAGGGCAAGCTGGACGGCATGGCCATGCGCGTCCCGGTCCCGACCGGTTCGGTCACCGACCTGGTCGTGGAGCTGAGCCGCGAGGTCACCAAGGAAGAGGTCAACGCCGCCTTCCAGAAGGCCGCCGAGGGCGAGCTGAAGGGCCTCCTCGACTACACCGAGGACCCGATCGTCTCCTCCGACATCGTCAACGCCCCGGCGTCCTGCACCTTCGACTCCTCCCTGACCATGGTCCAGGAGGGCAAGAACGTGAAGGTCATCGGTTGGTACGACAACGAGTGGGGCTACTCCAACCGCCTCGTGGACCTCACGGTCTTCGTCGGCAACCAGCTCTGATCGCAAACAGCAGGACCACGAAGTGAGAGCAGGGCTCGGGCAGCGCACCGTCGCGCTGACCGGGCCCTGTCCCACGTAGCGACCACGCCCTTTTACGATCAGGTGCACACGAGCCCTCCTCAGGAGTCCACCCCATGAAGACGATCGACGAACTTCTCGCCGACGGCGTGAGCGGCAAGCGGGTCTTCGTCCGCGCCGACCTCAACGTGCCGCTCGCCGACGGCACGATCACCGACGACGGCCGCATCCGCGCCGTCCTGCCCACCGTCAAGGCCCTCGCGGACGCGGGCGCCAAGGTGGTCGTCGCCTCGCACCTGGGCCGCCCCAAGGGTGCCCCGGACCCCGCCTTCTCGCTGCTGCCCGCGGCCGAGCGCCTCGGTGATCTGCTCGGCGCCCCGGTCGCCTTCGCCGAGGACACCGTCGGCCCCGCCGCCCACGACGCCGTCGACGGCCTCCAGCCGGGCCAGGTCGCGGTCATCGAGAACCTGCGCTTCAACCCCGGCGAGACGTCCAAGGACGACACCGAGCGGGGGGAGTTCGCCGACCGGCTCGCCGCCCTCGCGGACGTCTACGTGGGCGACGGCTTCGGCGCCGTCCACCGCAAGCACGCCTCCGTCTTCGACCTCCCGGCCCGGCTGCCGCACTACGCCGGCCACCTGATCGCCACCGAGGTCGGTGTGCTGAAGCAGCTCACCGACGACGTCAAGCGGCCGTACGCGGTCGTCCTCGGCGGCGCCAAGGTGTCCGACAAGCTGGGCGTCATCGACCACCTGCTGGAGAAGGCCGACCGCATCCTCATCGGCGGCGGCATGGCCTACACCTTCCTCAAGGCCCAGGGGCACGAGGTCGGCATCTCCCTGCTCCAGGAGGACCAGATCCCGGCGGTCAAGGAGTACATGAAGCGCGCCGAGGAGCGCGGGGTGGAGTTCGTCCTCCCCGTCGACGTCCTCGTCTCGCCCGACTTCCCGGACCTGAAGACCAAGGCCCCGGCCAACCCCACCACGGTCGCCGCGACCGCCATCCCGGCCGACCAGGAGGGCCTGGACATCGGCCCTGAGACCCGTACGCTGTACGCTTCGAAGCTCGCCGACGCCGCGACCGTCTTCTGGAACGGTCCCATGGGCGTCTTCGAGCACCCCGACTACGCCGAGGGCACCAAGGCGGTCGCCCAGGCCCTCGTCGACTCCGACGGCTTCACCGTCGTCGGCGGCGGTGACTCCGCCGCGGCCGTGCGCACGCTCGGCTTCGACGAGAAGGCATTCGGCCACATCTCGACCGGTGGCGGCGCCTCCCTCGAATACCTCGAGGGCAAGACGCTCCCCGGCCTCGCCGCACTGGAGGACTGACCTCGATGAGCACGCGCACGCCGCTGATGGCGGGCAACTGGAAGATGAACCTCAACCACCTCGAGGCCATCGCGCACGTCCAGAAGCTCGCCTTCGCCCTGGCCGACAAGGACTACGAGGCCGTAGAGGTCGCCGTCCTGCCGCCCTTCACCGACCTGCGCTCCGTGCAGACCCTGGTCGACGGCGACAAGCTCAAGATCAAGTACGGTGCCCAGGACATCTCCCGGCACGACTCCGGCGCCTACACCGGCGAGATCTCCGGGCCGATGCTGGCCAAGCTGAAGTGCACCTACGTGGTGATCGGCCACTCCGAGCGCCGCCAGTACCACAACGAGACCGACGAAGTGGTCAACGCCAAGGTCAAGGCCGCCTACAAGCACGGCCTCACCCCGATCCTGTGCGTCGGCGAGGAACTGGACGTCCGCGAGGCGGGCAACCACGTCGCCCACACCCTCGCCCAGGTCGAGGGCGGCCTGAAGGACCTCCCGGCCGAGCAGGCCGAGACCGTCGTGATCGCCTACGAGCCCGTGTGGGCCATCGGCACCGGCAAGGTCTGCGGCGCCGAGGACGCCCAGGAGGTCTGCGCCGCCATCCGCGCCAAGGTCGCCGAGCTGTACTCCCAGGACGTGGCCGACAAGGTCCGCATCCAGTACGGCGGCTCCGTGAAGTCGGGCAACTGCGCCGAGATCATGGCCCAGCCCGACATCGACGGCGCCCTGGTCGGCGGTGCCTCGCTGGACGCCGACGAGTTCGTCAAGATCGTGCGCTTCCGCGATCAGTGACGCCGGACCGTGAGTAGGCGGTAGCGGCGATACGTCGTACTCTTGCGGGGGCACAGCCGAGCGCTGTGCCCCCGTCGTCCATCCGAATCCGAGGAAGTTGGTCCAGCCGTGGTTTTGGGGTTCTCGATCGCCCTGATCGTCTTCAGCCTGCTGCTGATGCTGCTGGTGCTGATGCACAAGGGGAAGGGCGGCGGCCTGTCCGACATGTTCGGCGGCGGCATGCAGTCCTCCGTCGGCGGTTCCTCGGTCGCCGAGCGCAACCTCGACCGGATCACCATCGTGATCGGCCTGCTGTGGTTCGCGTGCATCATCGTCCTCGGCCTCGTGATGAAGTCGAACAGCTGACGCCCGACCAGCGCGAACCGGCCGTACTTCCGGAGCGCGCCACGGATTTCCCACGCAAAGCCCCATGTTGGGTACGCGCCTGTGAGCGCGGCCTATCATGGGGCTTGCGTCTTGGTGTGGGGGCCGGTAACTCCAATCACTGGACGCGCGTTGGGCCTTACGTAGACTGAGGCGCTCGCGGCGAAGCGAAACGCCGACTCGCTTCGCGGCACCATCACGCAGGGAGTTACGACCGTGGCAAGTGGCAACGCGATCCGAGGAAGCCGGGTCGGGGCGGGGCCGATGGGCGAGGCCGAGCGCGGCGAGTCCGCGCCGCGTCTGCGCATCTCCTTCTGGTGCTCCAACGGGCACGAGACGCAGCCCAGCTTCGCCAGCGACGCGCAGGTTCCCGAGACCTGGGACTGCCCCCGCTGCGGCTTTCCGGCCGGCCAGGACCGGGACAACCCGCCGGCCCCGCCGCGCACCGAGCCCTACAAGACGCACCTCGCGTATGTACGCGAGCGGCGCAGCGACGCGGACGGCGAGGCGATCCTCGCCGAGGCGCTCGCCAAACTGCGGGGCGAGATCTAGCACTTCACACCGGCCGGGTGCCCGAGGGCGCCCGGCCGGAGCCGTCTGACGCCCTCTCGGCGCCGACCGATTGTCAGTGGTGCCCCCTACGGTGTGTGCATCGGACATCGTGAGGGGGAGAGCGTGGCCGGAGCCGGCACGGAGAGCGGGGGCGGCCCCGCCTGGCGCGGGGGATTCGGGCGGTTGTGGACGGCCGCCGTGGTGTCCCGGTTCGGTGACGCGCTGCGCAACTCCGCGCTGCCGTTGCTCGCCGTGCGCCTCACCGACGAGCCCCTCGTCGTCGCCTCCGTCACCGCCTGCGGCTATCTGCCCTGGCTGCTCTTCGGGCTGTTCGGCGGCGCCGTGGCGGACCGGGTCGACCAGCGGCGGGCGATGTGGCTCGTGGACACCGCGCGGGGCGTGCTGGTCGCCGGATTCGCCCTCGCCGTGGCCCTGGGGCACGCCTCCGTCCCGCTGCTGATCGCCCTCGCCTTCTCGCTCACCGCGCTCCAGACGCTCTTCGACAACGCCGCCACGGCCCTGCTGCCCTCCCTGGTGGCGCGCGGGGCACTGGGCAGCGCCAACGCCCGGCTGATGACCGGTCAGCAACTCGCCGGCGGGCTGCTGGCGGCCCCGTTCGTGCCCCTGCTGCTGTCGGCCGGCGCCTTCACGCCGTTCGCGACGGACGCCGGCACCTATCTGGTGGCCGCCGCGCTCGTGGCGTCCCTGCGGGTACGGCCGCCGGAGCGGGAGCCGCGCGCGGCCGGCAGCACCCTGCGCTCGGAGGTCGGCGCGGGCCTGCGCGCCCTGGGCCGGGACCGGGTGCTGCGCGCGGTGTGCCTGGCGACCCTGCTGTGCAACATCGGCATGGGCGCCCTGATCGCCACGCTGGCGCTGCACGTCACCCGCTGGCTGGACGCGGGCGACAGCGGCTATGTCGCCGCCATGACGGCGTACTCGGCCGGCAGCCTGGCCGGCGGATTGGCCGCCCAGCGGATCGCCGGCCGTACGGGTCGGGTGCGGGCCCTGCTGTACGGCTGCGCGATCCAGACGGGCTCGCTGCTGCTCATCGGCTCCGTCCGGCACGTGGCCGCGCTGGTCGCCGGAATGGTCCTGCTCGGCGCGATGAACATGGTGTGGAACGTCAACCAGGTCACGCTGATGCAGCAACGCAGCCCCGGGGCGATGGTGGGCCGCATCGCCGCCGCCTTCCGCACCGCCTCCGTCTCCGGCGCCCCGCTCGGCGCCTTCCTCGGCGGCGCCGTGGCCGGGCTGTACGGCCTCAACGGACCCGCCCTGCTCGCGGCCGTGCTGTTCGCCGCGGCCGTCGCCGCGCTGATACCGCTGCGCAAGCAGGACATACGCGGGGTGACGCCGGACGACGACTCGCACCGGGCGCTGATCAATTAGGTTGGAGCCGGCAGCGGGACAGGCAGCAGGAAAGAAGGCTGAAGACGGACATGAACGCAGACGGCCGTACCAGGCTCCACCAGACGCCCGAGTGGACCGCCCTCGCCAAGCACCGGGAGGAGCTGGCGGACACCCGGCTGAGGGAACTGTTCGCCGCCGACCCCGGGCGCGGCACCGGGTACACGCTCAAGGTCGGCGACCTGTACATCGACTACTCGAAGCACCTGGTCACCGACGACACCCTGCGGCTGCTGCGCGAGCTGGCCGCGGCGACGGACGTCTTCGGACTGCGGGACGCCATGTTCCGCGGCGAGAAGATCAACGTCACCGAGGACCGGGCGGTGCTGCACACCGCGCTGCGCGCCCCGCGGGACGCCGTGATCGAGGTCGACGGCGAGAACGTCGTGCCCCAGGTGCACGCGGTGCTGGACAGGATGGCCGGCTTCGCCGACCGGGTCCGCTCCGGCGAGTGGACCGGGTACACCGGCAAGCGCATCCGCAATGTGATCAACGTCGGTATCGGCGGCTCCGACCTCGGCCCCGCGATGGCCTACGAGGTGCTGCGCGGCTTCACCGACCGCGACCTCACGGTCCGCTTCGTCTCCAATGTGGACGGCGCCGACCTGCACGAGGCCACCCGGGACCTGGACCCGGCGGAGACGCTGTTCATCATCGCCTCCAAGACCTTCACCACCATCGAGACCATCACCAACGCCACCTCCGCGCGCCAGTGGCTGCTGGCCGCGCTGGGCGACGAGGCCGCGGTGGCCAAGCACTTCGTGGCGCTGTCGACGAACGCCGGGAAGGTCGCCGAGTTCGGCATCGACACGGACAACATGTTCGAGTTCTGGGACTGGGTCGGCGGGCGCTACTCGTACGACTCCGCGATCGGCCTGTCCCTGATGATCGCGATCGGCCCGGAGCGGTTCCGGGAGATGCTCGACGGCTTCCGTCTGATGGACGAGCACTTCCGCACGGCGCCCGCCGAGGCCAACGCGCCGCTGCTGCTGGGCCTGCTGGGCATCTGGTACGGCAACTTCCACGACGCCCAGTCGCACGCGGTGCTGCCGTACTCGCACTACCTGTCCAAGTTCACCGCCTACCTCCAGCAGCTGGACATGGAGTCCAACGGCAAGTACGTCGCCCGCGACGGCAAGCGGGTCGACTGGCAGACCGGGCCGGTGGTCTGGGGCACGCCCGGCACCAACGGGCAGCACGCGTACTACCAGTTGATCCACCAGGGCACCAAGCTGATCCCGGCGGACTTCATCGGCTTCGCCGAGCCGGTCGCCGAACTCAGCGGTGAACTCAAGGCCCAGCACGACCTGTTGATGGCCAACTTCTTCGCCCAGACCCAGGCGCTCGCGTTCGGCAAGACCGCCGAGGAGGTCCGCGCGGAGGGCGTGCCCGAGGAACTGGTCCCGCACAAGACCTTCCAGGGCGACCGGCCCACCACGACGATCCTCGCCCGTGCGCTGACCCCGTCCGTGCTCGGCCAGCTCATCGCGCTCTACGAGCACAAGGTGTTCGTCCAGGGCGCGGTGTGGAACATCGACTCCTTCGACCAGTGGGGCGTGGAGCTCGGCAAGGTTCTCGCCAAGCGCGTCGAACCCGCCCTCACCGAGGGCGCCGACGTCCCCGGCCTGGACGCGTCCACGAAGGCGCTGGTCGCCCAGTACCGGGAGCTGCGCGGCCGGAGCTGAACCGGAACGCGCCGGCCCGGCCCGCCGCCCGCGTCGTCCAGGGGGCGGCGGGCCGGGCCGACGGGGGCGATCTTCGGCCATCCTGCGCACCGGCGCATGGCCCCCGTTCGGTGGACCGATCAACGTCGGACCGAGCAACGGCCGCTCAAATCAAGCCACTTGGCGGAGACAGGCGGGAATAGGGCGCGGTTCGCACCCGGTTCCTTCGCAACATGACTGAGTCAACCAGTGACCCCGTCCGGGGCAGTGCATACGGAACCGCCCCCGTCCCGTTGTCCGTCCTGGACCTGGTGGCCCTCGGCGAGGGCAACACCGCCCACCAGGCGCTCCAGGCGTCACAGCGTCTGGCCCGCCTGGTCGAGTCCCGCGGATTCCTGCGGTACTGGGTGGCGGAGCACCACTCCATGCCCGGCATCTCCAGCAGCAGCCCCGCGGTCATCCTCGCCCATCTGGCGGCCCATACCCGACGGCTCCGGCTCGGTTCGGGCGGCGTGATGCTGCCCAACCACGCCCCGCTGGTCATCGCCGAGCAGTTCGGCACCCTCGAGGCCCTGGCCCCGGGGCGTATCGACCTCGGTCTCGGCCGCGCGCCCGGCACCGACGGTGCCACGGCGGCGGCGCTGCGCCGCACCGGCGGGGGGCCGGGCGCCGGTGACGACTTCCCCGCCGAGGTGACGGAACTCATCGGCTTCCTGCGGGGCGACTTCCCCGACCGGCACCCCTACCGCGCCGTGCACGCCGTCCCCGGCCCGGTCCAGGGACACACCGGGCATCCGCAGGTGTGGCTGCTCGGGTCCTCCGGCTTCTCCGCCCGCCTCGCCGGGCAGCTGGGGCTGCCCTTCGCTTTCGCCCACCACTTCGCCGCGCAGAACACCCTGCCCGCGCTGGAGCTGTACCGCAGCAGCTTCCGCCCCTCCGCCGTCCTCGCCGAGCCGTACGTCGTCCTCGGTGTCTTCGCGTTCGCGGGAGACGACGCCCGGGAGGCGCGGCGGCAGGCGCTCACCGGTGCCCTGGCCACCGTACGGCTGCGCAGCGGGCGGCCCGGACTCATCCCGACCCCGGAGGAGGCCGAGGCCCACGTCTTCACCGAGCGGGAGACGGCCGCCCTCGGCGGCTGGCTGGACAACGCGCTGTACGGGACGGCGGACGAGGTCGCCGCGGGCCTGGACGAACTGCAGAAGAGGACCGGCGCGGACGAGCTGATGCTGGCCATGAACTCGCACAGCCTGGACTTCCGCGTGCGCTCCTACGAACTGATATCCGACGCCTACGGGCTGCCGAACGGCTCCCCGGCCACCGGCTGACGGCACACCGAAGGCCCTGGTCCCCACGGACCAGGGCCTTCGTACGAACGTGTGGTGCCGCCCCGGGCGGGCCGGGCACACCTCAGGGAACGGCGGCCACCGACACCCGCCAGCCGTCGTCGGCGAGCCGGCGGCGGACGGACTCGGCGGACAGCCGTGACGCGGCCAGACTCGCCGACAGTCCCGTGGCCGCACGGGACCACGACAGCCGGATGTCCTGCTCGCCGATGCCGGATTCCTGCGCCGCGTGCAGCAGCCGGTCCACCTCGCCGGGCCGGCCGGCCAGCGGGACCGTCAGCGTCACCTCCCCGGCGGAAGCGGCACCGCCCGGCTCGTGCACGGCCGCCCAGCCGTCCCGGCCCCGGACCAGCAGCTCCCGGAGCACGGCCACGGCGTCCTCGGCGGCGTCCTCGCCGGAACCGGCCACCTCCAGCGCGTGCAGGGCCCGGGTGAGCTGCGCCAAGTCCTTCGCCAGGGCTTCGAGGATCTCCGCGATCGCCGGCGCGTTCGAACGGATGATGTCCGTCCACAGTCCGGGGTCGCCGCCCGCCACCCGGATCACGTCCCGCACCCCGCGGCCCGCGAGCCGCAGCGCGTCCCCGGACGCGTCCGCCAGCCGCGCCGCCATCAGCGACGCCAGCAGATGGGGCGTGTGCGAGACCAGGGCGACGGCACGGTCGTGCGCGTGCGGTTCCATCACCCGGGGAACGGCACCGCACAGCGCCACGGCGGCCAGCACGCCGTTGAGCGCGGCCGGTGAGGTCTCCGGTCCGGGCGTCAGGATCCACGGACGGCCCTCGAAGAGGTCGGCGCGGGCGGCCAGCGGGCCGGAGCGCTCGCTGCCGGCCATGGGATGGCCGCCGACGAAGACGTCCGGGTGCGGCAGACCGCACCCGATGCCCAGCGCCGTGGGGGACTTGACACTCGCCACATCGGTGTAGGCCCGGGCCAGCCCGCGGCGCTGCTGCTGTTCCAGCACCTGGGCGACCAGGCCGGGCGGTACGGCGATCACGGCGAGGTCCACCGTGCCGTCGGGCGGACCGGCCGTACCGGCCCCGCGGGCGGCGGCGACCCGCGCCGCCGACTCGTCCGCGTCGATCAGGTGGACGTGCACGCCACGGCGGCTCAGCGCGAGGCCGGCGGACGTGCCGATGAGCCCGGTTCCCACCACGGCCGCGGTGCGGATCATTGGTTTCCCTTCTCCCCGGAAACACCCTGCGCAGGAGCCGTCCGCCCCCACACGCGCGGGCACGGCGGTCACCGCCGTACCTCCGCGACGCCCGAGTGTGATCGGGGACCCGGTCCCGTACTCGCACAGCCGCGCACAGCGAGTGTCGAATGCGCGCATGTCCCCGCGCGTGTCCCCGCGTTCGCTAACGCGACAGAGCACATGCGCGGGCACGGCACAGTGCGCCCCCCGACGGTTCGTACCTTCGTCTCGCCGGGGCCGCCGGACACCCGCCGGGCCTCCCGGGGGCCGCGGGGAAGGCCGGCACACGACGGAGAGGAAGAACGGTGGAACTCGATCTGCGTACGGTGATGCGGCACTTCGCCACCGGCGTCGGTGTGGTGAGCAGCTGGACCGAGGACCCGGGCGAGCCCGGCGGGCGGCGCCACGACGCGGTCACGGTGAACTCGCTGATCCCGGTGTCCTACGACCCCCCGCTCGTCGCGCTCTCCCTGCGCCACGGGTCGGCCTTCCTGGCGGACCTGCTGACGGCCGGGTTCTGGGGCGTGTCGATCCTCGCCGCGGACGGGGCGGACACCGCCCGCACGCTGGCGCGGCCGCGGGAGCACCGGGCCGAGGCCCTGCGCACCCTGCCCGCCTCACCGGGCCCGCACACCGGCGCGCTGCTGCTGGACGGCCCCGGATGGATGGAGTGCGCACTGGCCGACTCCTTCACCGTCGGCGACCACCTCATGGTGATCGGCACCGTACTGGCCACCGGAGTGCGTGCCCCGCAGAACCCGCTCGTGTTCCTGCACGGTGCGCTCACCCCCGCCACCGCCGCCTGACACCGACAACCGCACGACCAGGACCCACACCGTCCAGGGAGATCAACATGCCCGAACTGACCACGGCCGTCGACAGCCCCGTCACCGCCCCGCCCGGCCCCGGGACCGCCGCGCTGCGCGCGGCCCTGGACGCGGCCGCCCGCGTACTGGGCGAGGACCGGGTGGCGCGCGCGGCGGACGATGCCGAGCGGAGCCGGCTGCTCGGACCCAACACGAGCCTGTTCCGCTCCCGCCGGGTCGCCGCCGTCCTGCGGCCCACCACCGCCGAGCAGGTGCGGGAGATCGTCGAACTCTTCTCCCGGGAGCCGGATTCCGGGAGCCTGCACGCCGTCAGCACGGGACGCAACTGGGGCCTGGGTTCCCGCGAACCCGCCCAGGACGACGTCGTGGTGCTGGACCTCGGCGGCCTGGACCGGGTGCGCACGCTGGACCTGGACGCCGGCTGGGCCGTCGTCGAACCGGGTGTCACCCAGGGACAGCTGTCCCGGCTGCTGTCCCACACCCCCCGGCTGGTCAACGTCACCGTCTCCGCCGCCGAGACCAGCATCGTCGGCAACGCCCTGGACCGCGGTGTGGGCATGCGCGGCCAGCGCACCGAGGACCTCGTCGGCCTGGAAGTGGTCCTGCCGGGCGGGGAGACCGTCCGCGTGGGCTGGTGGCCCACCGCGGGCCGCACCGCGCCGGTCTACCCGCACGGCCTGGGCCCGTCCGCGCTGCCGCTGTTCGTCCAGTCCAACCTGGGCGTGGTGACCGCCGCCGTGATCCGGCTGCCCCCGCGCCCCGAGGCGGGGCGCGTGATCCGGCTGAGCTTCCCGGCCCCCGCGCTCGCCGAGGTGACCGACGCCGTGCGCCGCTGGGTCGCCCAGGGGCTGACCCGCGGCGTCCCGCGGATCTACGACCCGGCGGCCGGGCAGGCGTACGGCGGCGCCGAGGGCGAGTACCTGGTGCACCTGCCGGTCGACGGCACCGCCGAGGCGGTCGAGGCGCTCACCGGCATCCTGACCGCGGAGGCCCGCCGTACCGGCCTGTTCACCGACATCTCCGCCACCGACGGCAGCGACCCGTCCCACCCCAACCACGAGGTGACCCGCCTGGTGGAACGCGGGTACGCCGGCGACCCGGACATCACCGACACCCTGTTCCGGGCCAAGATGGGCGTCGGCGCCGACAAGGTCGACACGGCGGCCGGGTTCCTGTTCTTCCTGCCGCTGCTGCCGTTCACCGGCGAGGCGGTGGCACACGCGGACCGGCTGCTGCGGGAAGCGGCGGCCGAGACCGGCGTACGGCTCTCGGCGACCCTGCACCTGCTGGGCCCCGACCTCATCGACTGCGTGGTGGCGATGAAGTTCCCCCACGAGGAGGAGGCGGCCGAGCGGGCCCACCGGGCGCTGGACCTGCTGTACGCGTCGTTCGCCGAGGCCGGCTTCACGCCGTACCGGCTCGACATCGACCACGCCGGGCAGCGGGACGCGCTCTCCGTGGACGCCGCGGCCGTCGCCCTCACCCGCCGGCTCAAGGCCGTGCTCGACCCCAACAACGCCATCGCTCCGGGACGTTACCGCTGACCGCGGGAGACCGCCGGACACCAGTGAGACAGGGGACTTCGCAGATGGTTACATCACAGGCGGCTGCCACCAGGCGCCCCGCCACCTCCCGGCCCGTCACGGCGGAGGAACTGCTCCGCCGGGCCGAGGACCTCGTCCCGGTGCTGCGCGCCGCCTCAGAGGACATCGAGCGGGCCCGCAGACTGCCCGCCGAGGTGGTCGAACAGCTCCGCGACGCCGGGGTCTTCCGGATGGGCGTACCCGTCGAACAGGGCGGCCCGGGACTCGACTCCGTACAGCAGACGGAGGTCGTGGAGATCCTCGCCCGCGGCGACGCCTCCGCCGCGTGGTGCGCCATGATCGGCATGGACACCCCGCTGTACGCCCAGTTCCTGCCCGAGTCCGTCGCCCGCGAGGAGCTCGGCGACCCGGACATCATCACCGCCGGCCTCATCCTGCCCCTGGGCCGCGCGGAACGGGTGCCCGGCGGCTACCGGGTCACCGGGCGCTGGGGGTTCGGCAGCGGCATCACCCACGCCGACTGGGTGGTGGCCGGCTGCTTCGTGCACCGGGACGGCCGGCCCGAGCCCGGTCCGGACGGGGCCCCCGGCCACTGGCGCATCATGCTGGCCCGCCGCGAGGAGTTCGAGGTCCTCGACACCTGGCACACCACCGGGCTGGCCGGCAGCGGCAGCTGCGACTACCAGGCCAAGGACCTGTTCGTACCGGAAGAACACTCCTTCAGCCTGGGCCACCCGCGCACCCCCGGACCGCACGCGACCCCCGAGGCCATCCTGCGCAACATGCCCGGGGTGCCGCTCGGCGTGGCCCGGGCCGCCCTCGACTACGTGCGCGAACTGGCCGCCGACCGCACGGACCGCGCCACCTCCACACCCTGGGCCGACACCTACCGGGTGCAGTTGGCCGTCGCCGAGTCCGAGATGGAGCTGGGCGCGGCCCGGCACGCCGTCTACGGCAGCCTGCGCCGGCAGATGGAGATCATCGACGCGGGCGGCGAACTCGACCCGGACGAGCGGGTGGACACCGTCCTCGCCAGGGTCAACGCGTTCCGTGTGGCCCGCACCATCGTCAGCCGGCTGTACGACCTGGTGGCGACCACCGCCATCTACCGCCCGTCGCCGCTGGACCGCTGGCTGCGTGACCTGACGACGATGCGCCAGCACGTCATCGCCCAGGACCAGGTGCTCCAGTCGGCCGGCGCGCACCTGCTCGGCGGCACTCCGCACAACCCGTTCAGCCTGGGCATCGTGGCATGACCGGGCACCCGCGCACCGGTGCCGCCGGCCCCGCCCCGTCGACGGCACCCGCCGGTCAGGCGCTGCTGCACGGCGGCGAGCTGCCCGAGCCGCCGGTCGGCACGCTGGGCGAGGCGTTGCTGCGCGCCACCCGCACCCCGCACGGGGTGGTCCTGGTCGACCGGGAGGGCGCCGGGACACACCGGTCCTACCGCGCTCTGTACGAGGACGCGGCACGTGTGTGCGCCGGACTGGCCGCGGCCGGGGCCCGGCCCGGGGCGCGGGTGATCCTGCGGACCGCGGACACCGCCGACCTGCTCACCGCCTTCTGGGCGTGTGTGCTCGCCGGCCTGGTGCCGCTGCCCGTACCGCCCGGCACCCCGGCGGACGGACTCGCCGAGGCCGTCGCGGCGGTGGGGGAGGCGTGGTTGATCGGCGAGGACGCTCCCGCCGGGCTGCCACCGCTGCTGCGCCCGCTCGGACCGGTGGGCGCGCTGCGCGCGGCGCGCCCCGGCACCACCCCGCCGGCGGCCGCCCGCCCGGACGACCTGGCGGTGCTCACGCTCACCTCGGGCAGCGGCGGGCGGCCCAAGGCGGTGCCGCTGACCCACCGGCACGTGATCGGCCGGGCCCACGCCACGGCTGTGGCGCGAGGACTGGGCGAGCACACCCGCAGCCTGAACTGGATGCCGTTGGACCACATCAGCGGGATCGTCATGTTCCACGTGCGGGACGTCTTCCTCGGCTGCCACCAGGTGCACGCCGACACCGCCTGGGTGCGGGCCGATCCGCTGCGCTGGCTGGACCTGGCCGACTCCGGGCGGATCGACACCACCTGGGCGCCCAGCCCCGCCTTCGCGCAGGTCGTCGACCGGCTCGAGGAGGGCCGGCCCCGGTCCTGGGACCTGAGCCGGCTGCGCTACGTCATGAACGGCGGCGCGCCGGTCAAGGAGCGGGTCGCCCGCCGGTTTCTCGAGGCGCTGGCCCCGTACGGGCTGCCCCCGGACGCCGTGCACCCCGGCTGGGGGATGCCGGAGACCGCCTCGGGGGTCGTCGACAGCGTCTTCCGGCCCGCCGAAGCGCCGCGGCGCTTCGTACCGGTCGGCGTGCCGCACCCCGGAGTGTCCGTGCGCGTGGTGGACGAGCGGGGCCGGGTGCTGCCGGCCGGCGCCACGGGCCGGCTCCAGGTCACCGGGGTTCCGGTGGTCCGCGCCTACCTGGAGGGCGGCACGCCGCGGCCGGCCCCGCTGTCCGCCGACGGCTGGCTGGTCACCGACGACCTCGCCTTCGTGGCGGACGGCGAACTGGTGGTGACGGGCCGGGCCGACGGACTCGTGGAGCTGAACGGCGCCTCCTGGTACGGCCACGAGATCGAGGACGCGGTCGAGGAACTGTCCTGTGTCCTGCCCGCGTCCGCGGTCGCCCGCGCGTTTCCCGCCGACGGTGCCGCGGCCAGTGGCCTGGCGGTGTTCTTCCGGCCCCGGCCCGGCATCGCGCCGGCCGAGGCGGAGGAGCGGGTGCGGGAGCGGGTGCGGAGCCGGTTCGGTGCCGGCCCGGCCCATGTGGAGGCGCTGGCGGAGCACGAACTGCCCAGGACGGCCACCGGCAAGCTCCGCCGGTCGGTACTGGCCTCCCGGCTGCCCGGTGCCCGGCGTGGGCACCCCGAACGAAAGGCCTGACGTGTCCCTGGACCTGAGCGCGACGATGCGTACGTTCGCCACCGGGCTCACCGTCGTGACGACCTTCGCGGAGACGGAGGGCGGGCGGCGGCACGACGCGGTGGTGGTGCGTTCCTTCACCTCCGTATCCCTCGACCCGCCGCTGGTCTCCCTGGCCGTGCGGCGCGACTCCGATGTCCTCGCCACACTCCTCGACACCCGGGTGTGGGCGGTGTCGATCCTCGACGTGGCCGGCGTCGACCTGGCCCAGGCCCTGGAGGGCGACCGGGAGGAGCGGGCCCGGGCCCTGCTGACCTGCGCGACCTCACCGGGCCCCCGGACCGGGGCCCTGGTGCTGGACGCCCCGGGCTGGCTGGAGTGCGGCCTGCACGACCGGCACGACACCGGGGACCACACCGTGCTCATCGGCGAGGTGCTGGCCACCGGTGGCCGGTACCGGCGTCCTCCGCTGGTGGCCGTCAACGGCACCCTGCGCGTGCTGTCCGAGGCGTGACCCCCGTCCGACCTGATCGACCGCTGTACGAACTCGTAGGAGGCACCGTGAAATTCGGCATCTGGCTCGACTTCCGCAACCCCGAGCGCTGGCGGCAGCCCTGGGCCGAGGTGTACGAGGAGAACCTCGCGCTGGCGACGGACGCCGAGGAACTGGGATTCGAGTCGGTCTGGCTCTCCGAGCACCACCTGACCGACGACGGCTACCTGCCCTCCCTCTTCCCGGCGCTCGCGGCCATCGCCGCCCGGACCAGCCGGGTCCGGCTGGGCACCGCCATGCTGCTGGCGAGCCTCACCCATCCGCTGCGGCTCGCCGAGGACGCGGCCGTCACCGACCTGCTCTCCGGCGGCCGGCTGGAACTGGGCCTGGCGCCCGGCTACCGCGAGAAGGAGTTCGAGGCCCTCGGCGTGGAGCGGGCCCAGCGCGGGGCGCGCACCGAGGAGACGGTGGAGATCCTGCGCCGGGCCTGGGACGGCGAGCCGTTCTCCTACGCGGGCCGGCACTTCACCGTGGACGACGTCGTCGTCACCCCCGTGCCCGACCGGCATCCGCCGCTGTGGATCGGCGGCGGCTCCAAGGCCGCCGCGCTCCGGGCCGGCCGCCACGGCCTGCGGTTCCTGCCCGACCTCGGCACCTCGCCGGAGATCCTCGACCTGTACCGGCGGACCCTCGCCGAGAACGGCCACGACCCCGCGCAGTTCGGCGTCACCGCCATCGTCACCCCCGGCGTCTACGTCTGCGAGGACGCCGAGGAGGGCTGGCAGGAGATACGGGAGCACTACTGGTACCTGCTCAACAAGTTCCAGGAGTGGTTCGGCAACCCCGGTCTGCCGTCCGTCGACGACCTGCCCCGCGACCTGTTCCTCGTGGGCCCGCCCGACGTGGTCGCCGAGGGCCTGCGCGACCGCGTCAAGCCGCTGGGCGACGTGGAGCGGGTCATCTTCTTCGGCCGGGCGCCCGGCCTGCCCGCCGACCGGGCCCGCCGCTCGCTGCGGCTCTTCGCCGAGCACGTGATCCCGCAGTTCCGCTGAGCCGGTGGCCCCCGCGCCGCGGCCCCGCCATTTCCCGTACGACGTCCCACCACGGAGGAGCACCATGCCAGACATCGCCATCGTCGGAGCCGGCGTATCCGGTCTGCACCTGGCGCTGCGGCTGCAGCAGGCCGGAGTGAACACCACGGTCTATGCCGAGCGCAGCCCCGAGGAGGTGGCCAAGGGCCGCCCGCTCAGCCTCCCGGTCCGCTTCGGCCGCACCGTCCGGCGCGAGCGGGAGCTGGGGGTCGCGCACTGGGACCAGCCGGAGAACCACACCGTCGGCGTGCGTCTCGTCGCGGCCGGCGACCCGGGGATCGACTTCCTCGGCCACCTCGACGCGCCCGCGAGCGGCATCGACCTGCGGCTCTACCTGCCCCGGCTGACCACCGACTACCTGGAGCGCGGGGGCCGGCTGGAGGTGCTCTCGCCGGACGCCGCCGAGATCGACCGGATCTCCCGCGACCACGACCTGGTCGTCGTGGCGAGCGGCCGCAGCGCGCGTACCGGACTCTTCCCGCGCGACCCGGAGCGCTCGCCGTACACCGAGCCGCAGCGGATCCTGACCGCGGGCCTCTTCCACGGCATAGCGCCCGTGGAGCCGAGCCACATCCACTTCCAGGTCTCCGAGGCCGGGGAGATCTTCTCCACCTGGATCCTCACCGCCGACGGCCCCGTGCACGGCATGGTGGTGGAGGCGCTGCCCGGCGGCCCGCTGGAGCAGCTCGCCTCCTACGACCACGCCGGGGACCTGGCCGGCTTCGAGAAGACCCTGCTCTCCCTGGTCGGCGAGTTCGCGCCCGACCTGCGGGAACGCATCGTCGACAGCGAGTTCGGGGTCATCCGTCCCGGCGATGTGATCCAGGGCGGCCTCACCCCGACGGTGCGCCGCGGCTGGACCACGCTGCCCTCGGGCCGGGTGGCCGTCGCCCTCGGCGACGCCTGGGTGCTCAACGACCCGCTGACCGGGCAGGGCGCCAACCTCGGCTCCCGCTGCGCGTTCGAGCTGGCCGAGCTGATCGTGGCCGCCGGGCCGTTCGACGCCGCCTTCGCCGAGCGGGCGAGCGCGGAGCTGTGGCGGATCGCGGAGCCGGTCGTCGCCTGGTCCAACCTCAACATCGGTCCGCCGCCGGAGCACCTGGGCGCGGTGTTCGCCACCGCCACCGGCGACCAGCGGGTGGCGGACGCGTTCGTCACCAACTTCAACCACCCGGCGGCCATGTGGGAGGCCATCAAGTCCCCCGAGGCCACCGAGTCCTGGCTGCGGAGCGTGACGGCCGCCGGCTGACCGCTGTTCCCTCAGGCGGCCGACGGCGCGCCGACGAGGGGACCGGCCGGGGCGTCCCATGCGGACATCGCCATGTCCACCAGGCCGTGCAGCAGCGCGCGATCCGCCCCGTCGCGCGCCTGGATCGACAGACCGTTGAGGAAGGTGGTGTAGAAGGCGGCGAGCCGGTCCGTGTCCGTGCCCGGGGCCAGTTCCCCCGCGGCCCCGGCGCTGTCCAGACGCGCCTTGATCATCTCCTTGGTGCGGGCCCGGCAGCGCAGCGCGAAGTCGCGGACCGACTCGTGGTCCTCGGTGCAGTTGGTGGCCGCGAGCACGATCATGCAGCCGCGTGGCTTGTCCTCCGCGGTGAACCGGTCGACGCTCGCGTGCAGCAGCGCGGCGATGGCTCCCCGGGCGGTGGGCGCGGCTTCCATCTCCCGGCGCGAGGCCTCGGCCTCGGTGCGTTCGTAGAGGCCGATGGCCTCCCGGAACAACTGTTCCTTGTTCTTGAAGGCGGCATACAGGCTGGGCGGGTTGATGCCCATGGCGGCACTGAGGTCGGTGGTCGACGTGGTCGCGTAACCACGCTCCCAGAAGACCAGCATGGCCGTGTGCAGTGCCGCGTCGCGATCGAAGGCGCGGGGGCGTCCGGTGCGGGCCACTTGACCTCCTTGACGGCGGATCAGCCGATCGTTAGCTTCATGTGTAGAGGTTAGTACAGAAGTCGCGCTGCCCAAAGATCCCCAGGTGGTGACGGGCGTGCGGCCACTTCGTCCTGCGTCGAACCCTATGGTCCACCCGCCTCTCGCCCACCCGCCGGGCGGGCCCTTTGGGTACGGCGTTCAATCCCGAAGGAGATCCGGTTCATGGCTATCGCGGACGACGTCCCGGTGGACGGCGCCTCACCCGCCCCGGGCAAAGAGGCCCCCGTGCGCTGGGGCCTGCGCGAATGGCTGATGCTCGTGGTGGTGTGCGGCGCCTTCTCGCTGGACGCCCTCGACAACATCATGGTGGGCATCGCCACGCCCCAGATCAAGGACGAGTTCAACATGAGCACGTCCGCCGCGCAATGGGTCGTGAGCGCCTATGTCCTGGGCTTCGGCGGCTTCCTGCTGCTCGGTGGCCGCATGGCGGACCTGCTCGGCAAGCGGCGGGTGTTCCTCACCGGCCTCACCGTCCTCGCGGTCGGCTCACTCGCCGGCGGCCTGGCCACCAGCGGCTTCATGGTGGTCGCCGGCCGCCTGGTGATGGGCATCGGCGCGGCGCTGACCGCCCCCTCCGCCCTCTCCATCATCGTCGGCAACTTCCCCGAGGGGCCGCAGCGCAACCGTGCCGTCGGCATCTACACCGCCTGCGGCGCCGTCGGGTACTCCATCGGCGTGGTGGTCGGCGGCGCCCTCACCGAGGCGAGCTGGCGCTGGACCTTCATGCTCTCCGTGCCGGTCGCCGTGGCGGCCCTCGTCGGTGCCCTCGCCCTCGTTCCCAAGGACCCCGCGCACGACGGCGGCAAGCGTCACTACGACGCCGCTGGTGCCGTCACCGTCACCGCCGCCATGCTGCTGATCGTCTACGGCATCGTGCAGGCCCCCGCCGAGGGCTGGTTCTCCGCCCCCACCCTCGGCGTCCTCGCGGTCGCGGTCCTGCTGCTCGCCGTCTTCGCGGTCATCGAGTCGCGCGCCCCGCAGCCGCTGCTCCGCCTCGGTCTGCTGCGCAACAAGTCGCTGGTCGGCGCCAGCCTGATCGCCGCGGCCATCCTCGGCACCTACATGAGCTACCAGTTCATCGGCAGTCTCTACCTGCAGACCTACCGGGGCTGGTCCCCGCTGGAGATGGCGTTCGCCTTCCTGCCGATCGGCCTGATGATCCTCACCTTCGCGCCGCGCGCCGGAAAGTGGCTCGGCCGGACCGGACTGCGCTGGCCGATCTTCGGCGGCATGTTCGCCTACGCCGTCGCCTTCCTGCTCTTCCTCCGGGTCGGTGAGGGCTCCTCGTACTGGCTGATGGTGCTGCCCAGCATGCTGCTCATCGGCATCGGCTTCCCCTTCGCCTTCACCGCGGCCAACGTGCAGGCCACCAACGGCGTCGACGAGTCCGAGCAGGGCCTCGCCGCGGGCATCCTGCAGACCGGCTACCAGGTGGGTGCCGCGGTCGTGCTCGCCGTGGTGACCGTGCGCATGGGCAACGAGGACGACACCGCCGACCGGCCCGCCCTGCTCGACGGCTACCACCAGGGCACCTGGGTGATCATCGCCATCGCCGCCGTGTCGGCGCTCGCGGTGCCGCTCGCCGCGCTGGCCGCCCGTCGCCGGACCGCCACCGCCCCGGCCGCCCGGCGCGCCGTGGCCGTGGACGAGCGGTCGGCCGAGTCGGCCGGACACTCCGCCGGCTGACCGACGGTGCCGAGCCCCGACGGCGGGGCTCGGCACACCAGGAGGCCGGCCCCCCTGTGCGGGGGGCCGGCCTCCTACCGTGTGCGCGGCCCGGCGAGGAGCCGCCCGGTCACTCCTCCAGCAGGTCGGGCTGCTCGTGCACGATCTCGTCCCACAGCAGCTGGAAGCTGAACCAGCCGAGGTGCCGGTCCCCGAAGCCGTCGCGGGCCGCCGTCGCCTGCTCGTGGCTCATCGGCTTCGGCTGCCCGGCCGCCGCGGCCAGCAGCTGCACCTGGGCGGCGGCCTCGTAGGTGAAGAACCAGTGCACGGCCTCGTCCACCGAGCCGCCGACGGTGATCAGCCCGTGGTGGCGCAGCAGGATCGCCCGGTGGTCGCCCAGCTTGTCGGCGATGTCCTCGCCCTGGGCCAGGCTGATGGACGGGCCCTCGTAGTCGCTGTAGAGGACCTGGTCCTGGTAGAAGGCGGCGGACTCCTGGTCGAGGGGCTCCAGCAGCCTGCCGAGCGCGCCGAGGGCCCGCGAGTACGGCGTGTGCCCGTGGGCCGCCGCGGTGGCGCCCGGGTTGGCCCGGTGGATGGCGGAGTGGATCACGAACGCGCTGGGGTTCACCCGGTGCCGGCCCTCGACGACCCGGCCCTGCGAGTCCACCAGGATCAGGTCACGGACCTTCACCCGGCTGAACGAGATACCGAACGGGTTCACCCAGAAGCGGTCCTCGTCCTCGGGGTCGCGCACCGAGATGTGCCCGGAGATGCCCTCCCCGTAGCCGTACTTGCCGAACAGCCGCAGTGCGGCGGCCAAGCGCTGCTTGCGGTGTCTGCGGTCGTCCTCGACGGAGTCGAAGACCGGCTCCGTGGGCAGCGGGAGCCCGGTGTGGGTGTCCGCGAGGTAACTGGGGCGTTCGCGTGTCGCGATGTCGCTCATCTGTCGACTCCTCGGTCGTCGGTGGTCGTCCGGCCCGAAGGGGCCGGTCCGCGGGTCCGGCGGCCCTGTGCCGCCGGACCGTGGTTCACGCGGGTTGCATGGAGTCCGCGAACCCGACCGTGCTGCGGGCCACGTCCCGGCGGATGGCGTCGGCGATGTCGACGGCGCGGTCCACCAGGGAGGGGACCCCGAAGGTGAAGAACAGCGAACCGGCGGCCAGGTCGCCCAGGGCGTACACCCGGCGGTCGGTCCCGCCGCCGGTGAGCAGGCCACTGGTGGCCCGGGCGACGGAGATCCCGCCCCGCGGGTGCCGGGACGCCAGTCCCCGTCCGGTGAGCGCGTCGACCAGTGCCGCGGCGGCCGGCGGGACACGGTGCGCGGGCGGGCTCACCGCGTTCACGACGACATCGGCGTGCCGGACGCCGTCGGGGCCGTGCACCCGGAAACCTCCGGCGGGGCCGGGGCTGATCCGCTCCACCCCGCGCAGCACGCCGAGCCGGCCGCTGTCGGCCTGCTCCAGCAGCGTCGCGGCGCTGGCCGGCGGCATGGGGCAGCACAGGCTCATGATCGTCCGGTAGTGGTCGCGCAGCAGCCGGGTCTTGTCCTGCTCGGGCAGCAGCGGCCACACGTCGGGACCCGTGTCCGGGACGGCGCGTTGCAGGATGCGCAGCCCCGGATCGGGGTCGTTCACCAGGTCCAGCTGCCGGCGCAGACGGGCCAGGGGCTCCTCGGTGCCGCTCCCGCCGATCTCCCGCACGACCGCGTCGAAGCGGGAGCCGGCGGCGGACAGCTCGGTCCGCATGAGGGCGACGGCGTCGTCCAGGGGCAGTCGCTCGCCCCGGGCGGCCATGGCCCGGAAGCGCTCCGCGGTGAAGTACCGCAGCTCGTGCTCGACCGGCCGCTGCCGGACACCGGGCAGCACACCGCGCCGGGAGGCCAGCACGACCTCCCCGTTGTGCCCGGCCGCGGTGAGCGACAGGACGACGTCCACGGCGGTCAGTCCGCTGCCCAGCACGACCACCCGGTCCCGCTCACCGATACCGGCCAGCTGCCGGACCACCGGGTAGGGATCCGCGACGAAGCCCGGCGCACCGGACAGGCCGTGCGGGTCGGCCGGCGTCCCGGTGCCGACGCACAGGACGACATGGTCCAGCGCGAAGGCGTCCCGGCCGGCGGTACGGGCCAGCAGGGCGCCGTCCTCGCGGACCAGGTCGGTGACGGCCTCCCGCACCAGCCGGATCCGGCTGCCCAGCGCGGCGAGCCGGCCGAGCGAGCTGCGGGCGCACTGCTCGAGATAGTCGCCGTAGACGGCGCGTGGCGGGAAAGAGATGCCCGACCTGGCGTCCACGTGGTCCGTCTGCGCCCCGAGCATTTTCGTGCGCGTCCGGAGCCAGCGGGTGAAGTGGGCCGGATCGCCGGCGCGCACGGTCATGTCCTCGGGCGGGGCGTTCACCCGCAGGACCGTCGCATCGGGCTGGTAGGCGCGGCCCCGCCACAAGTGCGGAGACGGATCGAATACGGTCACCGACTGCGGGACTTCGTCATGCCGGCTCAATGCGTCGAGCAGGCATACCGCGGAGGCACCCCCTCCGATTATCCCAATTCTCGTGGGAATCGGCATATGAAAACCCCCGTTCCATGATGCGGGCGACTTCTGCCCTTCTTCCGGCAGTAGTCGATGGAATCGGCCGGGTGGAAATGGCCGCACTGCGTGCAGAACCGGAATGAAAACCGCGCGGAAGTACGGACTCATTCTTCTGTCTTCCGGACACCGCCCCTGGCGCATGCACGCATACGGGATAACGGATTCGCGCACGAACGGGCGCGGCGGCCGCGTCGGCTTGCCGCGCCCGGTGCCCGGGGCGGAGCGGTGGGAAAGGCCCGGGGAGCTACCCGCGGGCGGACAGGGACTGCCTGCGCCACTCGCGGGGCGTCAGACCGTAGCGCTCCCGGAAGAGCTTGCTGAAGTGGGACGCGCTGTCCAGCCCCCAGCGCTCGGCGATGTTCGCGACCGTCAGGTGTGCGGCACGCGGATCGGCCAGGTCGTCCCGACAGCGCCCCAGCCGCTCGTTGCGGATCCACAGGGCGGGGCTGGTGTTCTCCTCCTGGAAGAGCAACTGGAGGTACCGCAGCGAGATGTTGTGGCTGCGGGCCAGCAGGCCGGGGCTCAGTTCGGCGCAGTTCAGGCGGGCCCGCGCGAACGTCTTGATGCGGTGCAGCAGTGCCAGTCGGGCCGCGGTGGGATCACTGCCCACCGCGCCCAGCTTCTCCGCGCACACGGCCGTGACCAGGCTGGCGACGCTGGTGCCCAGCTGGTCCGCGATCGACGTGTCGAACTCGGTCATGCGCGGCGCCGCGCTGCGCAGCAGGCCCGCGAGCAGCGCACTCGCTCCCTTGGCGCCACACCAGGTGGCCGCGCCCAGCGGGTGTTCCAGCCCGGCCCTGAGATCGACCAGACGGTGGTCGAACTTCACGCTCACCATGTGGATGGGGCGCCGCATCGACATGCGGAACGGGCGGGAGCTGTCGTGCGAGAAGAGGTTCCCGGTCCGGGCGACGGCCGTGCGCTCGCCCTGGCTGACCTGGACCTCGCCGTCAAGGACGAAGGTCAGGTAGAGCGGTGCGAAGGCGACCTTGCCGGCCAGCCGTTCGGTGCGCTCGACGGAGTGCGGCCCGGCCTTGACCGCGGCGAGCTGGACGGTGCCGAAGGTGCCGGAGACGATGGCTCCGCGAAAATCACCCGGCTCGGTCCGGTAGACATGCAATGGGCCGCACGTGTCGGCCACCATTTCCCCCCAGGTATGAAAGCTGTGGCGCAGGCGCGACTCCTCCGTGCGCAGCACCCGCACCGGTCTCCGCGCGTCGACCTGCTCGGTCTTCATGACCGATGCTCTGAGGTCGTTCCGGGTATGCCTATGCCTCGTCGTAGGCGGGGCATCAAAACTCCTTTCCTGATCTCCTGATAAACGGGGAGGGCAGTTTCGCGTGACATTCTGTGCCAGGGCCCCGCCGGCCTGGCAGTAAGGTTCACGCCATTGGTTGGCGCCGCAACTATCGACGCTCCGTGTCCCTCCCTGGTGAGGGCGGGTGTCGTCCTGTACGGAGGGTAGTTAACGAAAAATTCGCGACGAGAAACAGGACGACCGGTCGGCCCGTGCGGGTGCCCGGAATCGTATGCCGTCACAGCGGGTGGTCCGACGCGATGGTGGCACGGTGTGCCAGGACGGCTGGAAAGGCACCCTTGACGTCACGGAGGTCGTTCGTACGGTCCGGCCGCTACGCTCCCGGCACCGGGCCGTGCACGACCTCGTGCTCCCATGCCTCACGGGGCTGGGTGTGCAGACGCCAGTACTGCTCGGCGATGTCGTCGGGGTCGTAGGGGCCACCGGGGGAGACCGCGCCGGGCACGGTCACCGAGGCCACGTGGACACCCGCCGGACCGTACTCCGCATCGAGCAGGCTGACCAGGGTCCGGATACCGAATTTGCCCAGTCCCAAACTCACGTACCGGCGGTCGGGACGCGGCATACCGCCGGTGAACAGGAGTGAACCCCGTCCCCGCGCCGCCATGCCCGGAGCCACGCGGACGGCGGTGCTGAGCGCGCCGACCACGTTGACCGCCCAGGCGTCCAGCTGCCCCCGCGCGTCGAGTTCGCCCGGGGAGTCCATGCGGATCAGGGCCGCGTTGTACACGGCCACCTCGATCGGCCCGAGTTCCCCGGCGGCCCGGTCCAGCGCGGCGTGCAGCGCGGCCTCGTCCGTGCTGTCGGCGGTGAGGGGCAGCACCTTCCGGCCGCTCGGCCCGATCTCCTCGGCCACCCGTGCCACGGTCTCCGTCCGCCGCGCGATCACGGCGACGGAGAGACCCTCCCGTGCGAACCGGGCGGCGACGGCCTTGCCGATTCCGGGTCCCGCACCGACCACCACTGCTGTCGACACCATCAACTCCCTTGTGTGTGGGGACGATTACGAGCGGAGCGTACGTCCCAGGAGCGGTGCGGCACATTCCGCTTCGTGCCCGGATCACCCGCGGGAGCCGACATCGGTGACACAGCGTCACGGCGGCTCGGACCTCGTCCGGAGACCGAAGGGCGTGCGGCGTGCGCGGGGCCGGAACGGCAACGGGGCGGCAGGTGGACACCTGCCGCCCCGTCGACGCGTCACTCCCTCACGGCGACGCCGGCGGATACAGCGACCGCGGCAGCTGCGAGGCCGCGGCGGAGTCCAGCAGCCACAGGGTGCGCCGGGTGCCGTACGCGCCCGCCGCCGGGGCCTGGATCTCACCCGCGCCCGACAGGGCGATGGCCGCGGCCTCCGCCTTGTCCTCGCCGGCCGCGAGCAGCCAGACCTCGCGCGCCGCGCGGATCGCCGGAAGGGTGAGGGTGATCCGGGTGGGCGGGGGCTTGGGCGCGCCGTGCACGCCGACCACCGTGCGCTCGGTCTCCCGTACGGCCGGCAGCTCCGGGAAGAGCGAGGCCACATGGGTGTCCGGGCCGACACCCAGCATGAGCACATCGAAGGCGGGCACCGCACCGTGGTTCTCCGGTCCGGCCGCCTTGGCCAGCTCCGCCGCGTAGGCCTCGGCCGCCGCCTCGACGTCCGAGCCGTACGGGCCGTCGGAGGCGGGCATGGCGTGCACGCGCTCCGGGTCCAGCGGGACGGAGTCCAGCAGCGCCTCGCGGGCCTGCGTGACATTGCGCTCGGGGTCGCCCTCGGGGAGGTAGCGCTCGTCGCCCCACCACAGGTCCAGCCGGCCCCAGTCGATGGCGTCCCGGGCGGGCGCCGCCGCCAGCGCGGCCAGCAGCCCGTTGCCGTTGCGGCCGCCGGTGAGGACCACGGACGCGGTGCCCCGGGAGGCCTGCGCGTCCACGATCTTCGTGATCAGGCGGGCCGCGGCGGCCTGCGCCATCAGCTCCTTGTCGTGGTGGACGACCAGCTGCGGTGTGCTCATTTCGCCGCCGCCTTCCTCGCCGGTGCCTTCTTGGCGCTCTTGGCCGCCGCCTTCTTCGCGGGGGCCTTGGCCGCCTCCTGAACCGGCTCCGGCTCGGCGACCGGTTCGGTGGCCTCCGTGGCGGCGGCCGGCTCGGTGACCGGTTCAGCCGCCTCCGCGGCGGCCGGTTCGGCCGGGGCCTCGCCGGACTGCTGCGGCACCGTGCTCAGCCGCTCCACGCCGTAGCGCAGCGCCGACGCGTAGGTGTCGTCCGGGTCCAGCCGGCGCAGCTCCTCCGCGATCAGCTCGGCGGTGTCCCGCCGCTTCAGTGCCACCGCGCGGGCCGGCTGGCCCTCGATGGCGAGCGTGGCCAGCGAGCCGTCCGCGCGGTCCAGCGTGATCGGACCCCGGCTGGTGTCCAGCCGGACGGCGGTCAGCCCCGGGCCGGCGGACGGGGAGCGCCGGACGGGAACGTCCAGCCGGTCCGCGAGCCACATCGCCAGCAGCTCACAGCTCGGGTTGAACTCCTCGCCCTCCACCTCCACGGCCCGCACCTCGCACGCGACCTGGTCCAGGGCCGCCGCCAGCATCGAACGCCACGGCGTGATCCGGGTCCAGGACAGGTCGGTGTCGCCGGGGGTGTAGGCCGCGGCGCGGGCGGCCAGCTCGCGCACCGGCTGCTCGGCGGTGTAGCTGTCGGTGACCCGGCGCTGGGCGAGCGCGCCCAGCGGGTCCTTGGCCGGGTCGAGCGGCGCGTTCACCGGCCACCACACGACGACCGGGGCGTCCGGCAGCAGCAGCGGCAGCACCACCGAGTCGGCGTGCTCGACGACCTCGCCGTACAGCCGCAGGACCACCGTCTCGCCGGTGCCCGCGTCCGCGCCCACCCGCACCTCGGCGTCCAGCCGCGAGGAGGTGCGGTCGCGCGGGCCGCGGGAGACCCGCTTGATGACGACGAGGGTGCGCGAGGGGTGCTCGCGGGAGGCGTCGTTGGCGGCCTTCAGGGCGTCGTAGGCGTTCTCCTCGTCGGTGACGATGACGAGGGTCAGGACCATGCCGACGGCGGGGGTGCCGATGGCGCGGCGGCCCCGCACGAGCGCCTTGTTGATCTCTCCGGCGGTGGTGTCGGTCAGATCTATCTTCATGGCCGGCGCCAGCTCCGTCCGTCTCGTGCGAGCATCTCGTCCGCTTCCACCGGACCCCAGGTGCCCGACTTGTACTGCGCGGGCCTGCCGTGCGTGTCCCAGTACTCCTCGATCGGGTCGAGGATCTTCCAGGACAGCTCGACCTCCTCCGTGCGCGGGAAGAGGTTGGCGTCGCCGAGCAGCACGTCCAGGATCAGCCGCTCGTACGCCTCCGGGCTGGACTCCGTGAACGACTCGCCGTAGGCGAAGTCCATCGACACGTCCCGGATCTCCATGGAGGTGCCGGGCACCTTGGAGCCGAAGCGGACCGTGACGCCCTCGTCGGGCTGGACGCGGATGACGATCGCGTTCTGGCCCAGCTCCTCCGTCGCCGTGGTGTCGAACGGGGAGTGCGGGGCCCGCTGGAAGACCACCGCGATCTCGGTGACCCGGCGGCCCAGCCGCTTGCCGGTGCGCAGGTAGAAGGGGACGCCCGCCCAGCGGCGGTTGTCTATCTCCAGCTTGATCGCGGCGTAGGTGTCGGTCTTCGAATTGGGGTCGATGCCCTCCTCTTCGAGGTAGCCGATGACCTTCTCGCCGCCCTGCCAGCCCGCCGCGTACTGACCGCGAACGGTGTCGGCGCCCAGGTCCTTCGGCAGCCGGACCGCGCCGAGCACCTTCTCCTTCTCCGCGGCCAGCGCGTCCGCGCCGAAGGAGGCCGGCTCCTCCATCGCGGTGAGCGCCATCAGCTGGAGCAGGTGGTTCTGGATGACGTCGCGGGCGGCGCCGATGCCGTCGTAGTAGCCGGCCCGGCCGCCGATGCCGATGTCCTCGGCCATGGTGATCTGCACGTGGTCCACGAAGGACCGGTTCCAGATCGGTTCGAACATCTGGTTGGCGAAGCGCAGCGCCAGGATGTTCTGGACGGTCTCCTTGCCGAGGTAGTGGTCGATCCGGAACACCTGGTCCGGCTCGAACACCTCGTGCACGACCTTGTTGAGCTCCTCGGCCGACGCCAGGTCGTGGCCGAACGGCTTCTCGATGACCGCGCGGCGCCAGGAACCGCCGCTCTGATCGGCCAGGCCGTGCTTCTTCAGCTGCTGGATGACCACCGGGAAGGAGCGCGGGGGCACCGACAGGTAGAAGGCGAAGTTGCCGCCCGTGCCCTGGGCCTTGTCCAGCTCGTCGATGGTGGCGCGCAGCCGCTCGAAGGCATCGTCGTCGTCGAAGGTGCCCTGGACGAAGCGCATCCCCTGGAGGAGCTGCTGCCAGACCTCCTCGCGGAACGGGGTGCGCGCGTGCTCCTTGACGGCGTCGTGGACGACCTGCGCGAAGTCCTCGTGCTCCCAGTCGCGGCGGGCGAAGCCCACCAGGGAGAAGCCCGGCGGCAGCAGACCCCGGTTGGCGAGGTCGTACACCGCGGGCATCAGCTTCTTGCGCGACAGGTCGCCGGTGACGCCGAAGATGACCAGGCCCGACGGCCCCGCGATGCGCGGGAGCCGTCGGTCGGCCGGGTCACGAAGCGGGTTCGCTCCGGAACCGGAAACGGGTGACAACTCAGCCCTCCGAGGGGGCAAGGCGCTCGAGCTCCGCCTGGGTCGACTTCAGCAGGTCGTTCCAGGACGCCTCGAACTTCTCGACGCCCTCGTCCTCCAGCACCTGCACGACGTCGTCGTACCCGATGCCGAGCCGCTCCAGCGCGTCCAGGTCGGCGCGCGCCTGCTCGTAGGTGCCGGAGATGGTGTCGCCGGTGATCTCGCCGTGGTCGTCGGTGGCCTCCAGGGTGGCCTCCGGCATGGTGTTGACCGTGTTCGGCGCGACCAGCTCGGTGACGTACAGGGTGTCCGGGTACGCCGGGTCCTTCACACCGGTCGACGCCCACAGCGGACGCTGCTTGTTGGCGCCCGCGCTCTCCAGCGCCGTCCAGCGGTCGGAGGAGAAGACCTCCTCGTACGCCTGGTAGGCGAGCCGGGCGTTGGCGAGGGCGGCCTTGCCGCGCAGCGCCTTGGCCTCGTCGGTGCCGAGGTCGTTGAGGCGCTTGTCGATCTCGGTGTCCACGCGGGACACGAAGAAGGACGCCACGGAGTGGATCTCGGACAGGTCCAGGCCCCGCTCCTTGGCCTTCTCCAGGCCGGTGAGGTACGCGTCCATGACGGCCCGGTAGCGCTCCAGCGAGAAGATCAGCGTGACGTTGACGCTGATGCCGAGGCCGATCACCTCGGCGATCGCCGGCAGACCCGCCTGGGTGGCCGGGATCTTGATCAGGGTGTTGGGGCGGTCGACGAGCCAGGCCAGCTGCTTGGCCTCGGCGACGGTCGCCTTGGTGTGGTGGGCCAGGCGCGGGTCGACCTCGATGGAGACCCGGCCGTCCTGGCCGCCGGTGGCGTCGAAGACCGGGCGCAGGATGTCGGCGGCGTCGCGGACGTCCGCCGTGGTGATCATGCGGATGGCCTCTTCGACGGTGACCTTGCGGGCGGCGAGGTCCGACAGCTGCTGGTCGTAGCCGTCGCCCTGGGAGATCGCCTTCTGGAAGATCGTCGGGTTGGTGGTGACGCCCACGACGTGCTGCTGGTCGATCAGCTCGGCGAGATTGCCGGACGTGATCCGCTTGCGCGACAGGTCGTCCAGCCAGATCGCGACGCCTTCTTCGGAGAGGCGCTTGAGTGCGTCTGTCATGGAATTACATCTCCTACGTGTCGTATATGGGCGTCAGCGCTGGGCGTCGGCGAGGGATTCCCGCGCCTTGGCGGCCACGTTCTCCGCGGTGAAGCCGAATTCGCGGAAGAGCAGCTTGCCGTCGGCGGAAGCACCGAAGTGCTCCAGGGAAACGATGCGGCCGGCGTCCCCCACGTACTTGTGCCAGGTCAGGCCGATGCCCGCCTCCACGGCGACACGGGCCTTGACGGACGGCGGCAGCACGGAGTCCCGGTACCCCTGGTCCTGCTGCTCGAACCACTCCACGGACGGCATCGACACCACACGGGTGGGCACGCCCTCGGCCTGGAGCCGCTCGCGCGCCTCGACGGCCACGTGCACCTCGGAACCGGTGGCGATCAGGATGACCTGCGGCTCGCCGCCTTCGGCCTCGAACAGGACGTAGCCGCCCTTGGCCGCGTCGTCGTTCGGCTCGTACGTCGGCACGCCCTGGCGGGTGAGCGCCAGGCCGTGCGGCTGGCCCTTGCCGAACTCCTTGGTCCAGCGCTTGAGGATCTCCCGCCAGGCGATCGCGGTCTCGTTGGCGTCGGCCGGGCGGACGATGTTCAGGCCCGGGATGGCGCGCAGCGAGGCCAGGTGCTCGACCGGCTGGTGGGTGGGGCCGTCCTCGCCGAGGCCGATGGAGTCGTGCGTCCACACGTACGTCACCGGCAGGTGCATCAGGGCCGACAGGCGCACCGCGTTGCGCATGTAGTCGGAGAAGACGAGGAACGTGCCGCCGTAGATGCGGGTGTTGCCGTGCAGGGCGATGCCGTTGATCTCGGCGCCCATGGAGTGCTCGCGGATGCCGAAGTGGATCGTGCGGCCGTACGGGTTGGCCTCCGGCAGCGGGTTGCCCGCGGGCAGGAACGAGCTGTCCTTGTCGATGGTGGTGTTGTTCGAGCCGGCCAGGTCGGCGGAGCCGCCCCACAGCTCGGGGATCACCGCGCCGAGCGCCTGGAGCACCTTGCCGGACGCGGCACGGGTGGCCACGGCCTTGCCGGGCTCGAAGACCGGGAGCTTCTCCTCCCAGCCGGCGGGCAGCTCGCCCTTGGCGATCCGGTCGAACTCGGCGGCCCGCTCCGGGTTGGCGTCGCGCCACTCCTGGAGGGACTTCTCCCACTCGGCCTTCGCCTGGGCGCCGCGCTCCAGCGCCTTGCGGGTGTGGGTGATGACCTCGTCGGCGACCTCGAACGACTTCTCCGGGTCGAAGCCGAGGACGCGCTTGGTGGCCGCGACCTCCTCGTCACCCAGCGCCGAGCCGTGCGCGGCCTCGGTGTTCTGCGCGTTCGGGGCCGGCCAGGCGATGATCGAGCGCATCGCGATGAAGGACGGGCGGTCGGTGACCCGCTTGGCCTCCTGGATCGCGGCGTAGATCGCCGCCGGGTCCAGGTCGCCGTTCTCCTGGGCCTCCACCCGCTGCACGTGCCAGCCGTAGGCCTCGTACCGCTTGACGGTGTCCTCGGAGACGGCCGTCTCCGTGTCGCCCTCGATCGAGATGTGGTTGTCGTCCCACAGCAGGACCAGGTTGCCCAGCTTCTGGTGGCCGGCCAGCGAGGACGCCTCGGCGGCGATGCCCTCCTGGAGGCAGCCGTCACCGGCGATGCAGTAGACGAAGTGGTCGAAGGGGGACTCACCGGCCGGCGCGTCCGGGTCGAACAGACCGCGCTCGTAGCGGGCGGCCATCGCCATGCCCACCGCGTTGGCCACACCCTGGCCCAGCGGGCCGGTGGTGGTCTCCACACCCTTGGTGTGTCCGTACTCCGGGTGACCCGGGGTCTTGGAACCCCACGTCCGGAAGGCCTTCAGGTCGTCCAGCTCCAGGCCGAAGCCGGCCAGGTAGAGCTGGGTGTAGAGGGTCAGGGACGAGTGGCCGGCGGACAGCACGAAGCGGTCGCGCCCGACCCACTCCGGGTCGGCCGGGTCGTGCCGCATCACCTTCTGGAAGAGGGTGTAGGCGGCCGGGGCCAGGCTCATCGCCGTACCGGGATGGCCGTTGCCGACCTTCTGTACGGCGTCTGCGGCCAGGACACGGGCGGTGTCCACGGCCCGCTGGTCCAGCTCGGTCCACTCAAGGTCTGTGGTGGTCGGCTTGGTGCTCACCCTGGGTCAGGGCTCCTCTCCACATGTCGGTCGCCGGTCCGTCGGGCATACGCCAGAACCGGCCGCCGAGGGGCTTGTCGCCCCCCGGTCGTTGTCGAGCCTACCCCCGTGAGGACGTGCGTTTTTTCGAGTGTTTCAAGACTGCCGGGAGTCGCTGGGATCCGCCTCCCGACTGGGCGGAACGGCATTCGGCACATGAATAAGGACCCGCTCATCTGACCGCTCAGGAGAGCTTTCCCGCGCACGGAGGATCACCCTTTGGACCACCCCGTTTCCGGCGCATCCGAGCGAGCCCGCGCACGTGTGTACGGAGGGCCCCGCCAACACGAACCCACCCCCGCGAAGGCCGGGGTATGGGCAACGTCTAAAGTGGCGTGGTACGCGCGAGCCGTAACCCGGAGTGTCCGGCGCGGAGGCTCGCTGGGATGTCTCTGTCAGGGGTGTGCGTGACGGCCGTCGAATCCCGTCCTGGGGGTCCCTCCCAGGCCCTCAAGGCCCTGGGGGAGGGTGTGCTCGGTGGTGCGAGCCAGGGCCCGGTTCACCGGCCGTTGGGGGCCCGTGTCAAGGCGTTCGTGGCGCTGACCAAGCCGCGGATCATCGAACTGCTGCTCATCACCACGGTTCCGGTGATGTTCCTGGCGCAGCAGGGTGTGCCGGACCTGAAGCTGGTCCTGCTCACCTGCCTCGGCGGCTATCTGTCGGCGGGCGGCGCCAACGCGCTCAACATGTACATCGACCGGGACATCGACGCCCTGATGGACCGGACCTCCCAGCGCCCGCTGGTGACCGGGATGGTCAGTCCGCGCGAGTGCATGGCGTTCGGCATCACCCTGGCGGTCGTCTCGACGCTGCTGTTCGGGCTGACCGTCAACTGGCTGAGCGCCTGGCTGTCACTCGGGGCGCTCCTCTTCTACGTCGTCGTCTACACGATGATCCTCAAGCGGCGCACGTCGCAGAACATCGTGTGGGGCGGCATCGCGGGCTGCATGCCGGTGCTCATCGGCTGGTCGTCCGTGACGAACTCGCTGTCGTGGGCGCCGGTCATCCTCTTCCTCGTCATGTTCTTCTGGACGCCGCCGCACTACTGGCCGCTGTCCATGAAGGTCAAGGAGGACTACGCGCGCGTGGGCGTGCCGATGCTTCCGGTCATCGCCTCCAACAAGGTGGTCGCCAAGCAGATCGTCATCTACAGCTGGGTGATGGTCGTCGTCTCCCTGCTGCTGACCCCCCTCGGCTACACCGGCTGGTTCTACACGGCCGTCGCCCTCGCGGCGGGCGGCTGGTGGCTGTGGGAGGCGCACGCGCTGCAGAACCGGGCCAAGGCCGAGGCCACGGGCACGAAGCTGAAGGAGATGCGGCTCTTCCACTGGTCGATCACCTATGTGTCGCTGCTGTTCGTGGCGGTCGCGGTGGACCCGTTCCTGCGCTGAGCCGCACCGGGCGTACGTCACAGCGCCCTGCTCTCGCCAGTCGATCTACCGGTGAGTAGCATCCTGGGCATGGCAGACACGCAGCAGGTTGACGCGAGGGCCGAGCGCACGGTGTCCCGGCTCGCCCACCGGATCAGCGCCTTCGCCAAGGCGCACGGCGGCGCGGAGGGCCAGGTCGCCCACATCGGCGAACGCGGCGCCCGCATCGTCCTCGTCGGCGAGGACGGCGGCTGGGGCGACCTGGTGGCCCCCACGTACGCCATCGCCGAGCAGGCGGTGACCAGGTCCGGCATCACGGTCCACGACTCCTTCGACGGCGAGTTCGCGGCCAAGGTGACCACGGGGCCGTACGAGTGGAAGCGGATGGCCGGCATCCAGGTCGGCGGCTGACCGGCCCGCCGCGGCGCCCTGCGGCTTCGCCGCGGGGCGCGCTTCCGTAGTAGGAGGCCTTTTTCCGGGTGTACACGCCCCGGTGAGCCGTCGAGACTGGCCGGATGACGACCGCTTCCCTGCTCGACGGGTTCCTGGAGGCCCTGCTGCCGCTGCGGCCCCGCGCCCTCTGGGCGCACGGCTCCCTGGCCGGCGGCGACTACCAGGAGGGGCGCAGCGACCTCGACCTTATCGCCGTACTGCCCGGCCCGCTCGGCCCGGCACACGCCTTTCGGATCGCCGCCCTGCACGCCGGGCTGCGCCGGCGGCCCCTCGCGGCGAAGCTCCACTGCTCCTATCTCACCCCGGCCGCCCTGGACGACCCGGACCGCCCGCACCTCACCTGGGCACACGGCCGCCTGCTGCGCCGCCCGGTCACCCCTGTCACCCGGCGCGAGCTGCACGACTTCGGCCGGGTGCTGTACGGGCAGCCGCCGGGCGGGCTGCTGCCGCCGGTGCCGGAGGGGCAGCTGCGCGACTTCGTCGTGCGTGATCAGCGCGACTTCTGGCGGCCGGCGGTGGACAAGGCCCCGCTGTGGCGGCAGGACGTCTGGGTGGACCTGGGGCTGCTGACCTTCGCCCGGGCCACCGTGACCCTGCGCGACGGGCGGCTGATCTCCAAACGGGAGGCCCTGGCCGAGCTGCCGGCCCTCGGCGCGCCCGCCGAGGTCGTCGCGGACATCGCCCGCCGCCGGCACGAGGACCCCGCACCCGCCCCGGCCGACGCCGACCGGATCGCCCGGCGGGCCGGGGCGACCCGGGCGTTTCTGGGTCCGGCGATCGACGCCCTGGTCGAGGGCGCGGGCGCCGGATGACTCAGGCCCGCGAGCCGACCGTCATCCCGGCCCGGGCCACCGGCAGGTCCTGCGGGGTCTCGGGGCGCTCGCGCAGCGCCAGCAGCACGCGCAGCACCCAGATCCACATCACCGTGGAGCCGAGCATGTGGGCGGCCACCAGGGCCTCCGGGAGGTGGGTGAAGTACTGGACGTAGCCGATGGCCCCCTGGCACAGCAGGATGACGAACAGCTCCCGGGTGCGCGCCAGCGGCCCCTTCGGCGCGTCGACGGCCTTCAGCACGAACCACAGCGCGAACGTCAGCGTGACCACGATCCAGGCGAGCACCGCGTGCAGCTTGGAGACGGTCTCCCAGTCGATGGGGATGCGCTCGACCTCGCTGGAGTCGCCGGCGTGCGGCCCGGCCCCGGTCACCACCGTGCCGACCGCGATGAGCAGCGCGGACGCGGCCACCAGGAACCACACCAGCTGCGCCACCGCCTTGCCGACCAGCGGCCGCGGGGCCTCGTCGCCCTCCCGGGTGCGCTGCCACATGACCGTCGCGATGGCGATCAGGGCCGTGGAGAGCAGGAAGTGCGCGGCGACGGTGTACGGGTTCAGGCCGACCAGGACGACGATGCCGCCGAGCACGGCGTTGCCCATGACGACCCAGAACTGGGCCCAGCCCAGCCGGGTCAGGCCGCGCCGCCACGGCTTCTCGGAGCGCGCGGCGATGATCGCCCAGCCGACGGCGGCGCACAGCACGTACGTCAGCATGCGGTTGCCGAACTCGATGATCCCGTGGAAGCCCATGGCCCGGGTGGTGGTCAGCGAGTCGTCGGTGCAGGTGGGCCAGGTCGGGCAGCCGAGGCCCGAGCCGGTCAGGCGGACGGCGCCGCCGGTGACGACGATGACCACCGACATGACGAGCGCGGCGAGGGCCGCCCGCCGGACGGTCCGGGGGTCCGGGGTCCAGCGGTCGGCGATGAAGGCGAGCGGATTGCGCAGGGCGGCTTCGGCGTCGGCGCGGTTCAGCTTAGGCACGCGCACCATCGTAGGCCGCCGCTTGTGCACGCGTTCACGAGGGTCACTCCGATGGGGGTGTTCCTGCTCACGGGAGGGCCCGGAGGGTCACTCCCAGCGGAAGAACCGTCCGGCCGCGGCCAGGCCGACGACCGCCCAGGCGGCGAGGACGCCCAGGTCGCCCCAGGGCATGCCGGCGCCGTGCTGGAGCACGTCCCGCAGGCCGTCGGAGAGGGCGGAGATGGGCAGCAGGCCCAGGATCCGCTCGCCCGTGGAGCCGAACTTCTCCAGCGGCACGATCACCCCGCCGCCCACCAGCAGCAGCAGGAAGACCAGGTTGGCGGCGGCCAGCGTCGCCTCGGCCTTGAGGGTGCCCGCCATCAGCAGGCCGAGCCCGGAGAAGGCGGCGGTGCCGACGATCAGCAGCAGGACGACGGCGGCCGGGTTGCCGTGCGGGGACCAGCCCAGCGCGAAGGCGATCACGGTCAGCAGGACCACCTGGAGGACCTCCGTGACCAGCACGGACGCCGTCTTCGCGGCCATCAGGCCCCAGCGTGGCAGCGGGGAGGAGGCGAGCCGCTTGAGCACGCCGTAGCGGCGCTCGAAGCCGGTGGCGATGGCCTGCCCGGTGAACGCCGTCGACATCACCGCCAGCGCCAGCACACCGGGGGCGAGGAAGTCGACCGCCTCGCCCTTGCCGGTGTCCACGATGTCGACCGAGCTGAAGAGGACCAGCAGCAGGGTCGGGATCACGACCGTCAGCAGCAGCTGCTCGCCGTTGCGCAGCAGCATCTTCGTCTCCAGCGCCGCCTGCGCCGCGATCATGCGGGGGAGCGGGGCGGCTCCGGGTTTCGGCGTGTACGTACCCACGGTCACGAGCGCAGCTCCTTGCCGGTCAGCTCCAGGAAGACGTCCTCCAGCGTGTGCCGCTCGACCGAGATCCGGTCGGGCATCACCCCGTGCTGGGCGCACCAGGAGGTCACGGTGGCCAGCAGCTGGGGGTCGACCTTGCCGACCACCCGGTAGCCGCCCGGGGTCAGCTCGGCGGCCGCGCAGTCGGCCGGGAGCGCCTTGAGCAGCGAGGCGATGTCGAGGCCGGGGCGGCCGGTGAAGCGCAGGGTGTTCTCGGCGCCGCCCTTGCACAGCTCCTCCGGGGAGCCCTGGGCGATGACCCGGCCGCCGTCGATGATCGCCACGTCGTCGGCGAGCTGTTCGGCCTCGTCCATGTGGTGCGTGGTGAGGATCACCGAGACGCCGTCGGCGCGCAGGTCGCGCACCAGGTCCCAGGTGGCCCGGCGGGCCTGCGGGTCGAGGCCGGCGGTGGGCTCGTCCAGGAACACCAGTTCCGGGCGGCCCACGACGGCCATGGCGAGCGCGAGCCGCTGCTGCTGGCCGCCGGAGAGCCGGCGGTAGCTCGTCCGGCCGCAGGAGCCGAGGCCGAGGCGTTCGACGAGGGCGTCGACGTCGAGCGGGTGCGCGTGCAGCTTCGCCACGTGCCGGAGCATCTCCTCGGCGCGGGCGCCGGAGTACACACCGCCCGACTGGAGCATCACGCCGATGCGGGGCCGCAGCTCGGCGGCCTGCCGGACCGGGTCGAGGCCCAGGACGCGCACCGTGCCGGAATCCGGCCTCCGGTACCCCTCGCAGGTCTCGACCGTGGTCGTCTTCCCGGCGCCGTTCGGGCCGAGTACGGCGGTCACGCCGGGCCGGGCCGTCAGGTCGAGGCCGTCCACCGCGGTCTTCGGGCCGTACCGCTTCACCAGGGCCGTCACCTGGACCACAGGCTCACTTCGCATGGGGCCGAGTGTAGGGAGACGGCGCGCGGTTCAGACGGGCGGGTACGGGAAGTCCCCCTCCCGTGGCCGGTGCAGCGCCAGCCACCGTTCGGCGTAGGCCACGGCGTCCGCCACCGGGAACAGCCGGGCGTCCGCGCCGCCGACCCGGCCGCGGACGACGGGCCGGTCCCGTTCGAAGTCGTGCCCGAGTTCACCGAACCGGTCCGAGGTGATCGACACCTCGACCACCGTCTCCCAGCCGCCGCCGGGAGCGGGCCGGCCGACCTCCACGCGCGGGGCGGGTATCCGGTACTCGGCCAGGTGGAAGGCGGTGCAGGAGTCGTAGCCCGCGCCGAGCAGCAGCACCCGGGCGCCCAGCTTCTCCAGCTTCGCCAGCGGACTGGCCTCACCGAGCCGGCAGTCCGGGGCGTGGCCCTCGGTGATCTCCCGCGCGCGGGGGCCGAGCGCGGCGAAGGAGGTCTGCGGGTGGGCGCTGCGCAGGGCGCCGGGCCAGGTCCGCACGGTCTCGGGGATCACGCCGACCCCGAGCGAGGGGGTGACCAGCGGGTCGTACGGGGGCATGGTGGCGCGGATCCGGTCCCACCATTCCCGGGGCACCGGCGGGTTCTCCCACAGGGCCGGGTCGGACTGGTCGCCGGTCTGGGTGGGGACGACGAGGGTGCCGTCGGGGCCGAGCGCGTCGAGGAGTCCCCGGACGACCGCGACCGCGCCTCCGTTCACCCAGCCGAGTGAGCTGAGCGAGGAGTGCACGAGCAGGGTCTCGCCGGTCTCGACACCCAGCAGGCGCAGCTCTGTGGCGAGGGTGTCCCGAGTGACAAGTGGGCCGGTCGGAGGGGGTGCGGGCATGGTTCGGGAGTCTTCCGGACGGGGCCCCGGAGCGCCACTGAAAAGACCGCGGAAACGATTTGAAATGATCAGCAGAAGATCGTTTCCGCAGGTCAGATTAGGTATGCCTAAGTGACGCAGGGCACCGCCTGATGATCCGGACGCCGCTTGTCAGGCTCCGCGGAATTACGCAACAATGGCGTTGTGAAAAACGTCGGCGAGGCTCGGGAGACCCCCACGGGGGCCCCTCAGGAGGAGCTAGCGACCGGTGAGCGCTCCACGCGCAACCGGGTCGCGCGCTCCATCCTGGACCACGGGCCGTCGACCGTCGCCGAACTCGCCGGCCGGCTGGGACTGACCCAGGCGGCCGTCCGGCGCCATCTGGACGCGCTCGTCGCCGACGACGTCGTGGAGGCCCGGGAGCAGCGGGTGTACGGCACGCGCACGCGTGGCCGCCCCGCCAAGGTCTTCGCGCTCACCGACTGCGGCCGGGACGCCTTCGACCAGTCCTACGACAAGCTCGCCGCGGACGCGCTCCGCTGGATCGCCGAACGGGAGGGCGGCCCCGAGGCGGTCGCCGCCTTCGCCCGCGCCCGGGTCGCCGCCCAGGCGCGCGCGTACCGCCGGGCGATCGAGGCCGCGACCCCGGACAAGCGCGCCGAAGCACTGGCCAAGGCCCTGAGTGCGGACGGGTACGCTGCTACGGCGCGCAGCGCACCGGTCGGCGAGCAGCTCTGCCAGCACCACTGCCCGGTCGCCCATGTCGCGGAACAGTTCCCGCAGCTGTGCGAGGCGGAGACGGAGATCTTCGCGGAGCTGCTGGGCACCCACGTCCAGCGACTGGCGACCATCGCGCACGGCGACGGCGTCTGCACGACGTTCATCCCCAAGATTTCCACTGACGCACCTGCAAGCACGGCCGGGAGGAACCCCGCATGACTCTCCCCACGGAGACTGCCCACCCTGAGCTGGAGGGCCTGGGCAAGTACGAATACGGCTGGGCCGACTCGGACGTGGCCGGTGCCTCCGCCAGGCGTGGCCTGAGCGAGGACGTCGTCCGCGACATCTCCGGCAAGAAGTCGGAGCCGGAGTGGATGACCAAGCTGCGCCTGAAGGGCCTGAAGCTCTTCGAGAAGAAGCCGATGCCGAACTGGGGCTCCGACCTCTCGGGCATCGACTTCGACAACATCAAGTACTTCGTGCGCTCCACGGAGAAGCAGGCGGAGTCCTGGGAGGACCTGCCCGAGGACATCAAGAACACCTACGACAAGCTGGGCATCCCGGAGGCCGAGAAGCAGCGCCTGGTCGCCGGTGTCGCCGCCCAGTACGAGTCCGAGGTCGTCTACCACCAGATCCGCGAGGACCTGGAGGAGCAGGGTGTCATCTTCCTGGACACCGACACCGCGCTGAAGGAGCACCCGGAGCTCTTCAAGGAGTACTTCGGCACGGTCATCCCGGCCGGTGACAACAAGTTCGCCGCGCTGAACACCGCCGTGTGGTCCGGCGGCTCCTTCATCTACGTGCCGAAGGGCGTGCACGTCGAGATCCCGCTCCAGGCCTACTTCCGCATCAACACGGAGAACATGGGCCAGTTCGAGCGGACCCTGATCATCGTCGACGAGGGTGCCTACGTGCACTACGTCGAGGGCTGCACGGCGCCGATCTACAAGTCCGACTCGCTGCACTCCGCGGTCGTCGAGATCATCGTCAAGAAGAACGCCCGCTGCCGTTACACGACCATCCAGAACTGGTCGAACAACGTCTACAACCTGGTCACCAAGCGCGCCGTCGCCTACGAGGGCGCGACCATGGAGTGGATCGACGGCAACATCGGCTCCAAGGTGACGATGAAGTACCCGGCCGTCTACCTGATGGGCGAGCACGCCAAGGGCGAGACCCTGTCCATCGCCTTCGCGGGCGAGGGCCAGCACCAGGACGCGGGCGCGAAGATGGTCCACATGGCGCCGAACACGTCGTCCAACATCGTCTCCAAGTCCGTGGCGCGCGGCGGTGGCCGTACCTCCTACCGCGGTCTGATCGAGATCGGCGAGGGCGCCGCCGGCTCCAAGTCCAACGTGCTGTGCGACGCGCTGCTGGTCGACACCATCTCCCGGTCGGACACGTACCCGTACGTCGACGTCCGCGAGGACGACGTGTCCATGGGCCACGAGGCCACCGTCTCCAAGGTCTCCGAGGACCAGCTCTTCTACCTGATGAGCCGCGGTCTGTCCGAGGACGAGGCGATGGCGATGATCGTGCGCGGCTTCGTCGAGCCGATCGCCAAGGAACTGCCCATGGAGTACGCGCTGGAGCTCAACCGGCTGATCGAGCTGCAGATGGAGGGCGCGGTCGGTTAACCACCGGTCCGCACCCCCGTCAAGCCCACACGTAAGAAAGCGAGCATTACGACAGCCATGGCTGAGGCCCAGAACATCCCGGTGGGTTCCACCACCGCCGGCTCGATCGCGGTCGCCGCGGAGTCGACCGTCGTGTCGCGCATGAGCGCGCCCCCGTCCTTCGACGTGGCGGACTTCCCGGTCCCGCACGGCCGCGAGGAGGAGTGGCGGTTCACCCCGCTGGAGCGGCTGCGCGGGCTGCACGACGGCACCGCGGTCGCCGGAGGCTCGATCAAGGCCGACTTCTCCGCCCCCGACGGCGTCACCGTGGAGACCGTCGGCCGCGACGACGCCCGGCTCGGCCGGGCCGGCAAGCCGGTGGACCGGATCGCGGCCCAGGCGTACTCCTTCTTCGAGGAGGCCACGATCGTCACCGTGCCGAAGGAGACCGTGCTGACCGAGCCGGTGCGCCTCACGCTGCACGGCGAGGGCGGCGTGACCTACGGGCACACCGTGTTCGAGCTCGGCGCCTTCGCCGAGGCGACGGTCGTCATCGACCACACCGGTGACACCGTCCGCGCCGCGAACGTGGAGTACGTCCTCGGTGACGGCGCGAAGCTGACCGTGGTCACCATCGTGGACTGGGCCGACACCGCCGTGCACGTCGCCCAGCAGAGCGCCCTGGTCGGCCGGGACGCGAGCTTCAAGCACGTCGTCGTCACCTTCGGCGGCGACCTGGTGCGCATCCACCCGCGCGTGGAGTACGCCGGCCCCGGCGGCGAGGCGGAGCTGCTCGGCCTGTACTTCACCGACGCCGGCCAGCACCACGAGCACCGCCTGCTGGTCACGCACAACACCCCGCACTGCAAGTCGAACGTCGTCTACAAGGGCGCGCTCCAGGGCGACAACGCGCACGCGGTCTGGATCGGTGACGTGCTCATCGAGGCCAAGGCCGAGGGCACGGACACCTACGAGATGAACCGCAACCTGGTCCTCACGGACGGCGCGCGCGTCGACTCGGTGCCGAACCTGGAGATCGAGACCGGCGAGATCGTCGGCGCCGGCCACGCCTCCGCCACCGGCCGCTTCGACGACGAGCAGCTCTTCTACCTGATGGCCCGCGGCATCCCGGAGCACGAGGCCCGCCGTCTGGTGGTCCGCGGCTTCTTCGCCGAGCTGGTCCAGCAGATCGGCGTCGCCGACATCGAGGAGCGGCTGCTCGCCAAGATCGAGACGGAGCTGGAGGCCTCGGTCGCATGACGGCCTTCGTACGCGTCTGTGGGCTGAGCGAGCTGGCGGAGGACACCCCGAAGCGGGTGGAGATCGACGGCACGCCGGTCTCGGTCGTGCGGACCGAGGGCGAGGTGTTCGCGATCCACGACATCTGCTCGCACGCGAACGTCTCGCTGTCGGAGGGCGAGGTCGACGACTGCCACATCGAGTGCTGGCTGCACGGCTCGCGCTTCGACCTGCGGTCCGGCAAGCCCGACAGTCTTCCGGCGACGCGCCCCGTCCCCGTATACCCCGTAAAGATCGAAGGGGACGACGTTCTCGTCTCCCTCACCCAGGAGTCCTGAGGCACCCATGGCAACGCTTGAAATCCGAGACCTGCACGTCACCGTCGAGGCCGACAACGCCACGAAGGAGATCCTCAAGGGCGTCGACCTCACCGTGAAGCAGGGCGAGACGCACGCCATCATGGGCCCCAACGGCTCCGGCAAGTCGACCCTCGCCTACTCCCTCGCGGGTCACCCGAAGTACACCATCACCGGCGGCACCGTCACCCTGGACGGCGAGGACGTCCTGGAGATGTCCGTCGACGAGCGGGCCCGCGCCGGCCTGTTCCTGGCGATGCAGTACCCGGTCGAGGTGCCCGGCGTCTCCGTCTCCAACTTCCTGCGCACCTCCGCCACCGCCATCCGCGGCGAGGCCCCGAAGCTGCGCACCTGGGTGAAGGAGGTCAAGGAGGCCATGGAGCGCCTCAACATGGACCCCTCCTTCGCCGAGCGCAACGTCAACGAGGGCTTCTCCGGCGGTGAGAAGAAGCGCCACGAGATCCTCCAGCTGGAGCTGCTCCGGCCGAAGGTCGCGATCCTCGACGAGACGGACTCCGGTCTGGACGTCGACGCGCTCCGCATCGTCTCCGAGGGCGTCAACCGCGTCCGCGAGACCGGCGAGGTCGGCACCCTGCTGATCACGCACTACACGCGCATCCTGCGCTACATCAAGCCCGACCACGTCCACGTGTTCGCCGGCGGCCGCATCGTCGAGTCCGGCGGCCCCGAGCTCGCGGACAAGCTGGAGAACGAGGGCTACGAGTCGTACGTGAAGGGTGGCGCATCCGCGTGACACAGCTGCCGGGCCTCCTCGACACCGAGGCGATCCGCAAGGACTTCCCCGTTCTGGACCGAGTCGTCCACGACGGCAGGAAGCTCGTGTACCTGGACAACGCGGCGACCAGTCAGAAGCCGCGCCAGGTGCTGGACGCCCTGAGCGAGTACTACGAGCGCTACAACGCCAACGTCCACCGCGGTGTGCATGTGCTCGCCGAGGAGGCCACGGCGCTGTACGAGGGCGCGCGCGACAAGGTCGCCGAGTTCATCAACGCGCCCAGCCGCGACGAGGTGATCTTCACCAAGAACGCCTCCGAGTCGCTGAACCTCGTGGCGAACATGCTCGGCTGGGCCGACGAGCCCTACCGGGTGGACCAGGACACCGAGATCGTCATCACGGAGATGGAGCACCACTCCAACATCGTGCCGTGGCAGCTGCTGGCGCAGCGCACGGGCGCGAAGCTGAAGTGGTTCGGCCTCACGGACGACGGCCGGCTGGACCTGTCGAACATCGACGAGATCATCACGGAGAAGACGAAGATCGTCTCCTTCGTGCTGGTGTCGAACATCCTGGGCACGGTCAACCCGGTCGAGACGATCATCCGGCGCGCCCAGGAGGTCGGCGCGCTGGTGTGCATCGACGCCTCCCAGGCCGCGCCGCACATGCCGCTGGACGTGCAGGCGCTCCAGGCCGACTTCGTGGCCTTCACCGGCCACAAGATGTGCGGCCCGACCGGCATCGGCGTGCTGTGGGGCCGCCAGGAGCTGCTGGAGGACCTGCCCCCCTTCCTGGGCGGCGGCGAGATGATCGAGACCGTCTCGATGCACTCCTCCACCTACGCCCCGGCACCGCACAAGTTCGAGGCGGGCACGCCCCCGATCGCCCAGGCGGTCGGGCTCGGCGCGGCGATCGACTACCTGAACTCGATCGGCATGGACAAGATCCTCGCCCATGAGCACGCGCTGACGGAGTACGCGGTGCGGCGCCTGGCCGAGGTGCCGGACCTGAGGATCATCGGTCCGACGACGGCCGAGGACCGGGGCGCGGCGATCTCCTTCACGCTCGGCGACATCCACCCGCACGACGTGGGCCAGGTGCTGGACGAGCAGGGCATCGCGGTCCGGGTCGGCCACCACTGCGCGCGTCCGGTGTGCCTGCGCTACGGAATTCCCGCGACCACGCGAGCGTCGTTCTATCTGTACTCCTCGCCGGCCGAGATCGACGCTCTGGTCGACGGCCTGGAGCACGTACGGAACTTCTTCGGCTGAGAGGCGTGCTGACAAGGTGAAGCTGGACTCGATGTACCAGGACGTCATCCTGGACCACTACAAGAACCCGCACGGGCGTGGTCTGAGGGATGGCGACGCCGAGGTGCACCACGTGAACCCGACGTGCGGCGACGAGATCACCCTGCGCGTGAAGTACGACGGCACCACGATCGAGGACGTGTCGTACGAGGGCCAGGGCTGCTCGATCAGCCAGGCCAGCGCGTCGGTCCTCAACGAGCTGCTGGTCGGCAAGGACCTGGCCGAGGCGCAGAAGATCCAGGAGACCTTCCTGGAGCTGATGCAGTCCAAGGGCAAAATCGAGCCCGACGACGCGATGGAGGAGGTCCTGGAGGACGCGGTCGCGTTCGCCGGGGTCTCCAAGTACCCCGCGCGGGTCAAGTGCGCCCTCCTGAGCTGGATGGCGTGGAAGGACGCGACGGCCCAGGCGCTGGGTGGCGCCGACGCCGAAAGGAAGACGGCATGACCGACACCGCTGAGATGAAGCCGGCCTCGGAGGAGGAGCTCCGCGAGGCCCTGATGGACGTGGTCGACCCCGAGCTGGGCATCGACGTCGTCAACCTGGGCCTGATCTACGGCATCCACATCGACGACTCCAACATCGCGACCGTCGACATGACCCTCACCTCGGCGGCCTGCCCGCTGACGGACGTGATCGAGGACCAGGCCAAGTCCGCCACCGACGGCCTGGTCAACGAGCTGCGCATCAACTGGGTCTGGATGCCGCCGTGGGGCCCCGACAAGATCACCGACGACGGCCGCGAACAGCTCCGCGCGCTGGGCTTCAACGTCTGACCGCACCGCGTGCGTGAAGCGGCGGCACCCACACCGGGTGCCGCCGCTTTCGCGTACCCGCCCACGGGCCCGTTGTGTACGCTCGTACACATGGGATATCTGCTGCTCGCGGGTGCCATCGCGGCCGAGGTGACCGCTACGACGGCGATGAAGTACAGCGAGGGATTCACCCGGCTCTGGCCCTCGCTGGTGACCGCGGTGGGGTACGTCGTGTCGTTCGCGCTGCTCGCCCGGACGCTGAAGACCGTGCAGATCGGCACCGCCTACGCCATCTGGTCCGGGGTCGGCACCGCGGCCATCGCCGTCCTCGGACTGCTGCTGTTCGGGGAGGGGCTGACGGCGGCCAAGGTCGGCGGGATCCTGCTGATCATCGGGGGCGTGGTGGTGCTGAACCTGGGCGGAGCGGCGCACTGATGGCGCGCCGCCACGACCCCGGGCGCCGGCAGCGGATCATCGACGCGGCGATCCGCGTGGTCGGGCGGGACGGCATCGCCGGGCTGAGCCACCGCAGCGTCGCCGCCGAGGCGGACGTGCCGCTCGGCTCCACCACGTATCACTTCGCCACCCTGGAAGAACTGCTGGTGGCCGCGTTGCGGCAGGCCGGCGAGGGATTCTCCGGGGTGCTGGCCGAGCTGGTCCCGGACCACGGCGGCCCGGACGGCCTCGCCGCGCAGCTGGCCCGGGCCCTGGGGGTGTGGCTGGGCGGCGAGCGCACCGGCGTGGAGCTGGAGTACGAGCTGTACCTGGCCGCGCTGCGCCGGCCCGCGCTGCGCCCCGTCGCCGCCGAGTGGAACGAGCGGGCGGCGGCGCCGCTGGCCCGGCGCACCGATCCGGTCACGGCCCGGGCGCTGCTCGCGCTGATGGACGGCCTGTGCCTCCAGGTGCTGCTGACGGGCGGTTCGTACGACGAGGACCACGCGCGCACGCTGCTGGCTCGGCTGATCCCCTGAACCCGCGCCCGGCACGTGAGACGCGGTTCGCCCTCATCACCCCGCCCACGTTAGGTTTTCCCCATGACCGAGTCTGCAACCCGTACCACCGGCGCCGTCGCCGCCGGCCTCGCCACCATCGCCTCCGACGGCACCGTTCTCGACACCTGGTTCCCGGCCCCCGAGCTGGTCGAGGAGCCGGGCCCGGCCGGCACCGAGCGGCTGACGGCCGAACAGGCGGCTCAGCTGCTGGGCGGCGGCGCGACCGCGGCGACCGGCCCGGACGCCCGCCGGGGCGTCGAGGTGGTCGCGGTCCGCACGGTCATCGCGTCGCTGGACGACAAGCCGGTGGACGCGCACGACGTCTACCTGCGGCTGCACCTGCTCAGCCACCGGCTCGTGAAGCCGCACGGCCTCAGCCTGGAGGGCCAGTTCGGCTTCCTCGCCAACGTCGCCTGGACCTCGCTCGGCCCGGTCGCGGTGGACGACATCGAGAAGGTGCGGCTGAACGCCCGCGCCGAGGGCCTGCACCTCCAGGTGACCTCGGTCGACAAGTTCCCGCGCATGACGGACTACGTCGTCCCCACGGGCGTGCGCATCGCCGACGCCGACCGGGTCCGTCTCGGCGCCCACCTCGCCGCCGGCACCACGGTCATGCACGAGGGCTTCGTCAACTTCAACGCCGGCACGCTCGGCACCTCCATGGTCGAGGGCCGGATCTCCGCGGGCGTCGTGGTCGGCGACGGCTCGGACATCGGCGGCGGCGCCTCCACCATGGGCACCCTGTCCGGCGGCGGCAACGTGGTCATCTCCATCGGCGAGCGCTGCCTGATCGGCGCCGAGGCGGGCATCGGCATCGCCCTCGGCGACGAGTGCGTGGTCGAGGCCGGCCTCTACATCACCGCGGGCACCCGCGTCACCATGCCCGACGGTCAGATCGTCAAGGCCCGCGAGCTCAACGGCGCCTCCAACATCCTCTTCCGCCGCAACTCGGTCACCGGCGCGGTCGAGGCCCGCCCGAACAACGCGGTCTGGGGCGGCCTGAACGACATTCTGCACAGCCACAACTGACACCCCGGCCACACCCGGCGCAGCGCCCCTCACCCCGTGGTGGAGGGCGCTGTGTCATGCGGGGGGGGATCACGCCGCGCGCAGTGCCTCGTACCGGGTGAGCAGGGCGGTGGCCGTCCGGGGGTCGGCGGGCAGCAAGGGGGCGCGGACCGGGCCCGCGGGGAGGCCGAGGCGGGGGAGCAGGGCCTTCGTGGTGACCGTGCCGGGCAGGCCCGCGTTCATCATCGCCTCGATCAACGGCGTGGCCGCCAGCTGGAGTTGCCGTGCCCGGGCGGTGTCGCCGGCGTCGAACGCGGCCGGGATGGCGGCGATGTGTGCCGGTATGGCGTTCGCGACGGTGCTGACACAGCCCGCCGCGCCGACCGCGTAGAGCGCCAGCACATGTTCGTCGCAGCCCGCGTAGTACGCCAACCCGGTCTGTGCCAGCACCTTCTGGGCGCCGAGGAAATCGTAGGAGCAGTCCTTGACGGCCACGATCCGCGGGTGCTCGGCGAGCCGGATCAGTGTCTCGGGCTCGATCCGGGTGCCGGTGCGGCCCGGGATGTCGTACAGCATCACCGGCAGCCCGCTCGCGTCGGCGACCCGGCGGAAGTGGGCGGCTACGGCCTCCTGCGGGGGCCGGCTGTAGTACGGCGTCACCACCAGGACGCCGTCCGCGCCCGCCTTCCGGGCCGCGAGGGCCAGCTCGACCGTGTGCCGGGTGTCCGCCGAGCCCACGCCCGCGACCAGCGCCGCCCGGTCGCCGACCGCCTCCCGCACGGCCCGCACCAGCCGGGTCTTCTCCTCGTCGGTGGTGGTGGGCGACTCGCCCGTGGTGCCGTTCAGGACCAGGCCGTCGCAGCCCTCGGCCACCAGGTGCGCGGCCAGCCGCCGGGCGCCGTCCAGGTCGAGCGCGCCCGCCTCGGTGAACGGCGTGATCATCGCGCAGAGGGTACGGCCGAAGGGCGGGGGCTTGCGGGTGCTCGTCATGGGAGTAGTCTCGGCGGCACATCCGTGAAGCTCTACTTAATTCTCCTACGATGTATGGGTAAGCGTTGCTGAGAGGTTCCGGGTGCCGGCGGACGCCCTGTGTTCAACTCGCCCCTTATGCGTCACCATGGCCGGAGGATCCCCACCGTCCGGTCATGGGAGGCACCATGAAGCTCGGCAAGGCACTGGCCACCGGAGTCGCCGAGGAGCGGCCGCTCGACCACGCGGAGGAATCGCCGCTGCCCGAGGAGACCCACCGCACCGCACCGGCCGAGCCGGCCCGCGAAGAGGTGCCGGCCGCCCGATGAGACTGCGGCTCCCGGCGGAACGCCCGACGGAGCCGCCGACCGGTTACAAGATCGCCCACCCGGTGCTGTCCGGGGACGGCACCCGGGCCGGGTTCACCGGAGTCTCGCTCGGCGGCGCGCTGCCGTACGCCGTCCTCGACGACGCCTCCTGTGTCTACGGGCGTCGGCACCGCCCGCCCGCGCGCCGCTGCGACTGCGGCTTCCACTGCGTGCACGACCGGGCCGCCGCCGAGGACCTGCGGTGCACCGCCGAGCACCGCGCGGCCGTGCTGCTGGAGGTCTCCGTCCTCGGCGCCTACATCCGCTTCGAACGCGGCTTCCGCTACGCCCGGCAACGGGTGCGTACGGCCACCGCCGGACCCTGCGGCTGCGGCGCCGGTGCCGTCGCGCTGGCCGACGCCGGCTGGGGCCGCCCGGGCTGGCGGGCGCTGGCCCCCGCCTGCGCGCTGTGCGTGCGCGGGCGTACGTCCCTCTCCCTCGCGGAGTTCGCCCGGCTGGCCGGACAGGGGCTCCGGGTGGTCGCCGAGGACGGCACCGGACACCCCGGCCCGGACGAGTTGGCGATGGGTGCCGGGCCGAGTGTGCCCGAACTCGTCGCGGAGGCAGCCCTGTTGCAGGCGCGCCTCGACTGGTTCCAGTCCCAACTCGCCCGCCTCGGCGAGCGCGGGGCGGGCGACGGCGCACAGGGGTGAGCGCCCCCGCATCCGGGTACCCGGGCGGTCCGCACGGAACCGGTCGCGGCGGATCCGGACGGACGCCGCCGCGACCGGGGACGCGACCAGGGAAAGGGCACACCGATGAGGCACAGGAACCCGCGCGGCTCGGGCGCCAAGGGCCCCGACGAGCTGCGCCGGCAGATCGAACAGAGCCGGAGCCGGCTCGGTGGCACCGTCGGCCGGCTGACGGGCCGCGCCGATGTCACGGGCCGGGCCCGCACGCGGGCTGCGGACCTCAGGGACAAGGCCGGCGCCATGACCGTACAGCTGCGCTCCGGCGCCGCCCACGCGGGACACGGCGCCCAGGGCCGGGCGGCCAAGGCGGGACACCTCGTGCAGGGCAAGGCCGCCAAGGCGGGGCACCTCGTGCAGGACAAGGCGGCCAGGGCCGGGCAGCTCGTGCAGGGCCGGGCCGCCGGGGCGGGCGGCCGGATGCAGGAGGGGGCGGCCAAGGCCGGACATCTGCTGCAGGACCGGGCCGTGCGGGCCGGGCACGGCGCGCAGGAGCGGATGACCAGGGCCGGCCATCTGATGCGGGAGCGGGCCGGACACGGCCGGCACGCGCTGCGGGACCGGGCGGTGCACGCCGGGCACACCGCGCAGCACGACGTGCGGCTGCCGCGACCGGTGCGCAGGGCCGTGCGCACCGCGCTGCGCCACCCCCGGCCGGCGATGCTCGCGGGCGCGGCGGGCGCCGCCCTGGTCGGCGTGGCCGTGGTCTGGCGCCGCGTCGACCGCGGCGGACAGTGAGCCGCTGACACGGGACGGCGGGACCGGCCGGGCGCGACGCCCGGCCGGTCCCGCCGTCGTGCCCCGGGTTACGGGCGCAGCCGCAGCACCTGCGGGTCGTGGTCGCTGATCTGGTCGTGGAACTCCGCGTTGATGTGCACGCTGTCGTACTCGAAGTCGCCGCGGCGGATCGCCGGGCTGATCAGGATCTGGTCCAGGACCTGCTGGTTGCCCTGGTAGTCGTAGGTGTAACGCTCGTTCCTCGGCAGGGACTTGATCGCCGACCACAGGGCGCCGTCGCCCTCCAGGATCTTCGTGGTGCCGGAGAACTCGAAGTCGTTCATGTCGCCGAGCGCGATCACGTCCGCGTTCTTCTGCACCGCCAGGATGTCCTTGACGAACGCGTTCACAGCGGTCGCCTGGGCGTGCCGCTGGATCTCCGAACCGCGCACCGGGGGCTGGTACTGCGCGGTCAGCGCCTGGTCGCCGCCCTTGGAGTTGAGGTGGTTGGCGATCACGAAGACGGTCTTGCCGCGGAAGACGAACTCGCCCGCGAGCGGCTTGCGGCTGTTGCTCCAGGCCGCGTTCGCCGGGTCGATGCGGCCCGGCGAGACCGTCAGCCGGGCCTTGCCGCGCTCCTTGGTGACACCGGTCGCGGTGGCCGGGCCGCCGCCCGGGCGGTCCGTGAAGGAGACCCGCTCGGGGTTGAACAGGAACACCTGCCGGATGTTGCCGCCGGGCTCGCCGCCGTCCTGACCGTCGACCGGGTTGACCGACCGCCAGTCGTACACCGGGCCGCCCGCCGCGGCGATGGCGTCGATCAGCTTGGTGACGGTCTTGTCCGCGTCCACCGTGCCGTCGTTCGTGGCGCCGTTGTTGTCCTGGATCTCCTCCAGGGACACGATGTCCGGCGACTTCAGGTGGTCCACGATCGCGGCGGCGTGCTGCTCGAAGGTGGTGTCCGACGGGTCGAGGTTCTCGACGTTGTACGTCGCCACCGCCAGCTCGCGCTCCGACTGCGCGCGGGTGGTCTCGCGCCGGAGGCCGCCGCTCTCCAGCGTGCCGAGGCCGCTCGCGACCAGCGTGTAACCGCCGTACTGGTTGAAGTCCAGCGGGCCGGTCGTCGTACCGGAGAGACGGTCGCCGACGTCGGCCTTGGGGAAGTCGGCGGCGGAACCCAGCGACTGGATCTGGAGCCGGCCGGTGTTCTGGGAGTCGTAGGAGCCGTAGACCGTGCCGCCGCGGCGGCTGCGGTGCTCCCACGGCTTGACCGTGACCCACAGCTCGCTGTGCGAGTCGGTCGCGGTGACCACGCGGGCGTCGGCGACCTGGACGTTCATGCCCTCCAGGGACTCGTAGTAGTCCAGGGCGTACGCCGACGGGTCCAGGGTGAGCCCGTTGATCGAGCCCGCCGCGACGGGGTCGCCCTCGGGCGCGTAGGCGTCCGGCACCGCGTCCTCGTCGATCACGACCGGCGCCGGCACCGGGTTGCCGGTGGAGACTGTGGTGACCTGCGGCTTGGTGATCTCCGTCAGCGACTGGTTGCCGGACGAGGCCCCGCCCGGGACGTACTCGGTGACCGTGCCGGTCACCGTCACCGCGTCACCGACCGCGACCTTCGGCGTGGAGCTGGTGAAGACGAAGACGCCCTCGCTGGTGGCCGGGTCGTCGTCCGGGGCCGCGTCCTGGAGCCAGAAGCCCCGGGAGGAGCCGTAGGTGCGCGTGGCCGTGACGATGCCGGGCACGTCCGTCACCTTCTGCCCGGCGTACGGCGATATCCGGGTCGTGCCCTGGATGTCGTGGACCCGCACCGAGTCGGCGTGCGCGGGGGAGGTGAGGACGACGGCGGACGCCGCGCCGCAGACGGCGGCGACGGTGAGCGCGGCGAGGCGCGCGGAAGACCTGCTCGGCAAGGGATTCCCTCCGGGACGTGCGTGAGCGCCGGGACGAGGACGGAAACGGAGACCGCGGGGGACGCGTGTGCCCCCTGTGACACGCGTAGCGCCGAGTGAACAGTTGTCCCCCGAACTTCTACGCGCGTCAATCTCCTGCCTGGCCGGGGGAGTTGTCAAGGTTTCGGCCATGGCCGACTGCTTACGGAGAGATGAACCGGGCGGCATGGGTGGAAATCCGTCTAGGCTGAGCGGCTGAGCCCGTTTCTCGGTCCGAGGAGAACCAGCCGATGTCAGACAGCTCCCCCCTGCCGCCCGCGCGGCTGCACCCCGAAGCGGAGCTGGCGCGCGCCGCGCTGTCCACGCCGTTGCTGTCCCGGGCGGCCCGCCTCGCCCGCTGGGCCGGGCCGGACACCCGGGTCGACGCGGGCGGCACCCTGGTCGAGGAGCAGCTGCCGGCCGCCGCCGCCCTGCTCGGCCTGACCGGGGACGACGCCGCCGCCTACGCCAGCGAGGCATGGCGGGTCGCCGTGGACGCGGGCCTGGTCGAGATCGTGGACGAGGAGGCCGGCACCGTCCGGGCGGGGGAGAACCTGGCCCTGCTCACCGGCTCCCCGCGCGAGGTGCTCGCGGTGTGGCTCACCGCGCTGGAGACCGTCCTCGCCGACGCGGCCGTGCCCGACCTGGAGGACCTGGCCGACGCCATGGACGAGGGCGGCAGGGTCGATTTCTCGTCGCTCGACTGGGATCCGCAGGCCGACGCGGACTTCCTCGACGGCGTCCTCGGCAACCTGTATCTGCTCACCGTCGGTGAGGACGGCGCCGGCGAGAGCCCCGTCCCGCTGCCCGCCCTCGCCGCGTCCATGCTGGTGCCCGACGACATGGGCGAGCCCACCAACGACGTCCTGGAGCAGGTCTCCGACGCGATGATGCGGCTGGACGACCAGTTCCGCGCGCTGGAGCCGGCCGGACTCGTGGCCTACCAGCCGGTGGACGAGGCGCTGATGGCCGACGCCGACGAGGAACCCGCGGCGCCCGTGGACGACACCGACGTCTCCCGCTACGGCATGGTCCGGCTCACCCCGCTCGGCGTGTACGGGCTGCGGGCGCGGCTGCTGGAGGCCGGGTTCGAGGCGCCCGTCGTCGGCGAGCTGGCCGACAAGGGCGCGGACGCGCTGCTCGACGGCACCGCCCGGTTCGGGCAGTCGGCCGCCCGCGCCGAGACGGAGCTGTGGCTCGCCCGCCGTGAACCGCTCGCCGCGGCCCGGGAGTTGCTGGCGGCGGCGCGCGGCGCGGACGCCGGGGGCCCCTTGCGCCGGCTGCGCTGCCAGCAGGCGCTGTCGCTGGTGGGCGCCGAGGCCGAACCCGCGCTGCGGGAGGTGCTGGACGACCCCGAGCTGGGCGGACTGGCCCGGGTGTGGCTGAGCGAGCGGGGAGCCGCGGGGGTGCCGGCGCCCTCCCAGGAGCTGGTGTTCTGGCTGACCGTCGACACGCTGGCCGCGCAGCTGGCGGCCGAGGGCAACTCCGAGGAGCTGCGGGCCCTGGTGGAGGGGCTGGCCGCCCAGCACAGCGGGTTCTTCGCGGCGGCCTGGCGGGTGGACCATCCCGCCACCGCCGAGGTGCTGGACGCGATGGGCCGGCTGCACCCGGACAAGAAGGTGGCCAAGGAGGCCAGGAAGGCGGCGTTCAAGGCGCGGTCCCAGCACGGGGGTTGAGCGCCGGGGGTGGTGACGGGGCGGCGTGGGCGGCCGGTGCCCGGCGCCGCGGACCGTTGTGGCGTGGTCGTAGGCCGTCGGTGCGGGGGTCCTTGTCGGCTCATGCCCCGGCGTCAGTGCGCCGTGCCTCGGCTGGATCCTCGACGGGACGGCGGTACGGGGGGCTTGGACCGGCGTTCGGCCGCGGGCCGTGGTGGGCCGGTCGCGCGGTTCCCCGCGCCCCTTCGGGGCGCTGTCCGTCGTGCCGGTTCTGACCTGGGTCGTCGTGCTGTACGCAGTCTTGGTCTGTGGCATACGGATTCATGGAACAGGCGCCGCGTTGGTGGTCCGGTGTTCAACTTCCGTTCACGGATGGACGGGAGCGTGTGCGCCGAACCGAGGCCCCCCACCCTCCACGACACCGCAACGCCGTCACAGGAGACACCATGTCGCTCACCCGCAGGGACTTCGCCAGGACATCCGCGATCACCGGTGCCGGGGTCGCCCTGGCGGGCAGCGTCGGCGCCCTCGCCACCGCGCCGAACGCCCTTGCCGCCACGGAGACCGAGAGCGCCGGGGCCGCCCCGGCGCACGGGGGCCACCACCACGGCGTCGGCTACGGCCCGCTGATCCCCGACCCGGACGGCATCCTCGCCCTGCCCGCCGGCTTCCGCTACGAGATCATCACCTACAGCGGCCGTACCCGGCTGGAGTCCGGCGAGTTCACCCCGTCCAACCACGACGGCACCGCCACCTTCCAGGGCCCGCGCGGCACCACCCTGCTCGTCAACAACCACGAGCTGGCCGGCGCCCGCGCCCAGTGGCCGCACCCGGTGCCGCTCACCGAGGGCCTGGTATACGACCCGGCGGCGGCCGGCGGCTGCACGGTGGTCGAGGTCCGCCGGGGCGGCGAGGTCGCCGAATGGGTGGGCATCGCCGGCACCGCCACCAACTGCGCGGGCGGCAGCACCCCCTGGGGCACCTGGCTGACCTGCGAGGAGACCGAGGACAAGGCCGGGAAGAACGGTTTCACCAAGGACCACGGCTATGTCTTCGAGGTCGACCCGGAGGACCGCCGGGCCAACCGCGACCCCAAGCCGGTCAAGGCGTTCGGCCGCTACGCCCACGAGGCGGTCGTCATCGACCCCAAGCGTGGCCACGCCTACCTCACCGAGGACGCCTCCGGCCCCAACGGCCTGTTCTACCGCTGGGTCCCGCCGACCGGCTTCCGGCACGGCCGCGGCAAGCTGCGCACCCTCGCCGACGACGCGGGCGTGCTCCAGGCGTTCAAGTGCTTCGACTCCGGCGGCCGGTACGTGGACGACCTGTCCCGTGCCACGAAGACCGGCACCGTGTACGGCGTGGACTGGGTGGACGTCCCCGACCGGGACGCCCGGACCGTCTCGGTGCGCAAGCAGTTCACCGACGGCCAGGTCACCCGCGCCCGCAAGCTGGAGGGCATGTGGTGGGCCGACGGCGGGGTGTACGTCGTCTCCTCCTACGCCCGCCAGGAGAGCCCGGTCCAGCACGACGGCCAGGTCTGGTTCTACGACCCGGGGCGCCGCACCCTGACCCTGAAGGTGCTGCTCGGGGTGAACCCGGACCCGGCCGCGGACGGCGCCTTCGACGGCCCCGACAACATCACCGTCTCCCCCTACGGGGGTCTGGTCATCGCCGAGGACGGCGAGGGCGTCCAGCACCTGTTCGGCGCCACCGAGAGCGGCCGGACCTACCCGATCGCCCGTAACGAGCTGAACATCGGGACCGACGAGGAGCCGGAGTACAGCGAGTTCACCGGTGTGACCTTCTCGCCCGACGGCCGGACCCTGTTCGCCAACATCCAGACGCCCGGCATCATGCTCGCCATCACCGGGCCCTGGAAGCGGCAGCGGCGCTGACCTCGCCCGGCCGGTTCGCCCGGCGCCCGCCGGTCAGGGTCAGCGCGGCGCCGGTGGCGAAGGCATGGGCGGGGCCGTGGGTGAGGACGGCGTCCGGCGAGCCGGTGGTGTGCCGGGTCGCCGTGCCGTACACCGTGACCAGGGCCGGCAGTCCGACGGCGCTGCCCAGCCACTGGAGGGTCTGCGGCAGGCCGGAGGCGGCGCCGGTCTGCCGCGGGGTGACGGCGGACAGGATCGTCGCGTTCGGCGGCATGAAGCTCAGCCCCAGGACCAGGCCGACCAGGACCAGCGGTCCGAGCAGCCCGTCCGCGTAGCCGTACCCGGGCTCCAGCAGGGCCGGCCATCGGTGAGCGGGAACTCTCTCCGTGCGGTGCTCGATAAGATGTGGAGAGGGTCCCCCGTTGGCGAGGAGTGGGTGGATGACGCAGGGCAGGCCCATGCGCGCGGACGCTCGGCGCAACTACGAGCGGTTGCTGAAGGTGGCGGCGGAGGCCTTCGCCGAGCATGGAGAGAACGCGTCACTCGATGACATCGCCAAGCGGGCGGGCGTCGGTTCGGGCACGCTGTACCGGCATTTCCCGACGCGGAAGGCGCTGTTGGAGGCGGCGTACGTGGACCGCATCGAGGCGTTGGGGGCGCGGGCCGACGAGCTGGCGAAGGAGCTGGCGCCGGGGGAGGCGCTGGCGGAGTGGCTGTACGAGCTGGCGGTCGGCACGATCCAGGTGCGCGGGATGAAGGCGCTGCTGGGCTCGGCGGTGACCGACGGCGGGGCGGCGGCGCCGACCGTGTGCGGGGCCGTGGTGAAGGGGGCCGTGGCGCGGTTGGTGGTGGCGGCGCAGGAAGCTGGGGCGCTGCGGGGGGATGTCGAGCCGATCGAGGTGCTGCGGCTGGCCCACGGGGTGGCTTCGGCGGCGGAGCTGGCGGGGGCGGGGGAGAGGGAGATCCGCCGTTATTTGCGTTTGCTGGGGGAGGGGTTGGGGGCGGTGGGGCGTTGACCGGGTGAGGGTACTTTTCGGCGTGGGTTGGCTGGGGTGGGTTTCGCTTGCCGGCGCTGGCGGGGTACCTCCCCCCTCTGGGGGAGGCACGACTGCCCGCGGCTACGGGAGTGCGGGCGCCTGCGTCGGCCGCCGGATGGTGGGCGCTGCCCGCAGCCAGGGCCGGAGGGCGGGGGCGGCTGCGCCTGCGGCAGTAGCGCGGGCCCGGGGGCGGCAGTGGTGCCGCCCCCTCCTGTGGTGGGGTGGAGTTACAGCGCCTTCGCGGCCGGGTCCACCATGTTGCGTACCGTGCGGGCCTTGACGAAGTCGCCCATCGCTGTCATGTCCCATTCGCCGGAGAACTGGCGGATGAGCTTGGCCATCATGACGCCCGTGCGGGGTTCCGCGGCGGTGAGGTCGAAGCGGACCAGTTCCTCGCCCGACGCGGCGTCGACCAGGCGGCAGTAGGCCTTGGCGACCTCCGTGAACTTCTGGCCGGAGAAGGAGTTCACCGTGAAGACCAGGCCGGTGACCTCCTGGGGCAGCCGGCCGAGGTCGACCGTGATGACCTCGTCGTCGCCCCCGCCCTCGCCGGTCAGATTGTCACCGGAGTGCCGGATCGCGCCGTTGAGGATCACCAGGTTGCCGAAGTAGCAGCTGTCGATGTGGTTGCGCTGCGGGCCGTAGGCGATGACCGAGGCGTCCAGGTCGATGTCCCGGCCCCGGAACGCCGGTTCCCAGCCGAGGCCCATCCGCACCTGGGACAGCACCGGCCGGCCGCCCTTGACCAGGGACACCGTCTGGTTCTTCTGGAGGCTGACCCGGCCCTTGTCCAGGTTGATCTTCCCGGCGCCCGGCACCGGGGCGGCCGGCTGCGGCGGGGCGGCCGGTACGGGCGGGGCGGCCGCCGGCTGCGGCGGGGCCACGGGGGCCGCCGGGGCCGGTGCGGCCGCCGCCGGTTCCTCCACCGTCACACCGAAGTCGGTCGCGATGCCCGCGAGCCCGTCGGCGTACCCCTGGCCGACGGCCCGCGCCTTCCACTGGCCGCCCCGGCGGTAGATCTCCACGATCACCAGCGCGGTCTCGGTGCCGAGCCGCGGCGGGGTGAACGTCGCCAGGACGGCACCGCCGTCCGCGTCCCGGATCGTGGCCGTCGGCTCGATGCCCTGGAAGGTCTGGCCGGCCGCGTCCGGGCTGGCCGTGACGACGATCTTCTCGATCTCCGGCGGGACGGCGGCGGTGTCCACCGTGACCGCGTCCGGGGCCGTACCGCCGCCCGAGCGGTAGGTCACGCCGGGGCCGCTCGGCTGGTTGTAGAAGATGAAGTCGTCGTCGGAACGCACCTTGCCGTCGCCGGTGAGCAGCAGGCCCGACACGTCGAGCCGCACCGGGGCGGAGACGTCCACCGTCACGCGCGCGGTCGGCAGAGGGATGTTCGAGCCTGGGGTCATAGCTGTCATGCCGGGTGAACGAACGACACCGCTTTACCGTTCCCTTACCGGCCGGAACCCGCCGAACGGCCCACGGAACCCGCCGGACGGCCTACGGCACCACCACGATCTTCCGCCCCACGCCCGCCGCGAACTGTTCCAGCGCCTGCGGGTAGCGCTCCAGCGGGATCCGGTCGCTGATGAAGACCTCCGGGTCCAGCACCCCGTTCGCGAACAGCTCCGCCGCCCGCTCGAAGCTGTGCAGCACCGCCATGGAACCGGTGATCGTGATCTCCTGGTTGTAGATCCGGTACGGGTCGATGGTCACCCGGGTCGCGTAGTCCGCCACGCCGAACTGGAGGAAGGTGCCCGCCTTCGCCACCCGGCCCAGCCCGTCCTGGATCGCCGCCGCGTTGCCGGTCGCGTCCACGACCACGTCCCAGCCCTGCGGCCGGTCCAGTTCGTCCGCGCTGTCCGCCGTGCCCGAGACGCCGAGCCGGCGGGCGGTCTCCAGGCGGGCCGGGTTCACGTCGACCACGTCCACGCTCGCCGCGCCGGTCCGCTTGGCCAGCTCCAGCATCATCAGGCCCATCGTCCCGGAGCCGTAGATCAGCACGTGCGCGCCGAGGCGGGAGCGCAGCACGTCGTAGCCGCGTACCGCGCAGGACAGGGGTTCCACCAGGGCGGCGTCCTCGGTGCGCACGTGCTCGGGCAGCCGTACGCAGTTCGCCACGGGAGCGACGGCGTACCGGGCCGCGCCGCCGGCCGTCGTCACGCCGATCGCCGCCCAGCGTTCGCAGAGGTTGTTGTGGCCGGTACGGCAGTAGCGGCACTCGTGGCAGTACAGGGAGGGGTCGACCGCGACCCGGTCGCCGGGCGACAGTTCGGTGACCTGGGTGCCGACCCCGACCACCTCGCCGGCGAACTCGTGCCCGGGCACGATCGGCAGCTTGGGCGCGAACTCGCCCTGGAGGATGTGCAGGTCGGTGCCGCACAGGCCGCAGGCGGCGACCTCGACGACGACCTCGCGGGGTCCTGGCACCGGGTCGGGGACCTCGGTGACGACGGCGCGGCCCACGGACTCGATGACGGCGGCCTTCATTTCACGGCTCCCAACGACAGGCCCTGGACCAGCTTGTCCTGGGCGGCGAACCCCGCGGCGAGCACCGGCAGGGAGATGACGAGCGACGCGGCGCACACCTTCGCCAGGAACAGGCCCTGGCTGGTGATGAAGCCGGTCAGGAAGACGGGGGCGGTCTCGGCGACCACGCCCGTCAGGACCCGGGCGAAGAGCAGTTCGTTCCAGCTGAAGATGAAGCAGATCAGGGCCGTGGCGGCGATGCCGGGCAGGGCGATCGGGGCCACCACGCGGGTGAGGACCACCGGGAGCCGGGCGCCGTCCACCCGGGCCGCCTCGATGACCGCGACCGGCACCTCGGCGAGGAAGGACTGCATCATCCACACCGCGATCGGCAGGTTCATGGAGGTGTACAGGACGACCAGCAGCCAGATGTTGTCGAGCAGCCCGGCGTCCTTGGCGAAGAGGTAGACGGGCAGCAGACCCGCCACGGCCGGCAGCATCTTCGTCGACAGGAAGAAGAACAGCACGTCCGTCCACTTCCGCACCGGCCGGATCGACAGCGCGTACGCGGCCGGCAAGGCCAGCAGCAGCACCAGCAGCGTCGAGGCGATCGAGGCCACCGCCGAGTTGGCCAGCGCGGGCCACGGGCTCGCGCCGCCGTCGCTGCCGAAGAACGCGCGGTAGCCGTCGAGGGTCAGGGCGGCGGTGAAGGACGGCGGGTTGGTCGCCGCGTCCGCCTCGGAGTGGAAGGACGTCAGCGCCATCCAGGCGATGGGCAGGAAGAACACGATCCCGGCGAACCAGGCCAGCAGGCCCGGCCCGTGGCGGCGTACGGTCCTCATGCGCGGGACACCTCCTCGCGGAACAGCGACGACACCACGCGCAGCGCGAACGTCGCGAGGACGAGCGAACCGATGACCACCAGGACCCCGGCGGCGGAGGCCAGGCCGTTCTCGTGGGCCTGGTAGAAGCTCTGGTACACGGTGTAGGGCAGGTTGGCGGTGCCCAGGCCGCCGGAGGTGATCGTGAACACCGCGTCGAAGTTCTGCACGATGTAGATCGAGCCCAGCAGGGCGCCGAGTTCGAGGTAGCGGCGCAGGTGCGGCAGCGTGAGGTGGACGAAGATCTGCCAGTCGGTCGCGCCGTCCACCCGGGCCGCCTCGATCTGCTGCTGGTCCCGGCTCTGCAGCCCGGCCAGCAGGATCAGCATCATGAACGGCGTCCACTGCCACACCAGGGAGACCTCGACGGCGAGCAGCGGGGTGCGGGAGATCCAGTCGGGCTGTGGGCCGCCCACATAGTGCGACAAGCCATTCAACAAGCCGTATTCAGGGTTGTAGAGCACATGCTTCCACAGCAGGGCCGCCGCCACCGGCACCACCAGGAACGGCGCGATGAGCAGGGTGCGCACGATGCCCCGGCCGCGGAACCGGCGGTCCAGCAGCAGCGCCAGCAGGAGTCCCAGGACCAGGCTGGCCAGCACCACCGCCGCGGTGAGCAGCACGGTCGTCCACACCGAGTGGCGCAGGTCCGCGTCGGTCAGGACCTGGCGGTAGTTGTCCAGGCCGGTGAAGCGGCGGGCCTTGGGATACAGGGCGTTCCAGTCGAAGAAGGAGATCACCAGCGTGGCCACGAACGGCAGCTGGGTGACGGCGATCAGGAAGACCAGGGCGGGCAGCAGCGGGGCCCGGGTGGCCCAGGCGCGCAGCCGGGCGGGGGGCCGGCGGGCGGCGCGCACCGGGGTGCGGGTCAGGGGTGCGGTCGTCGCGGTCATCGTCCCTCGTACTCCTCGGAGATCCGTTCGGCGAGCCGCTGGGACTCGCGCAGCGCCGAGGCGACGGACTGGCGTCCGGCGATGGCCGCGCTGATCTCCTGGGAGACCTTGGTGCCCAGATCGGTGAACTCGGGGATGCCGACGAACTGGATGCCGGGCGCGGGGCGCGGCTGGACGCCGGGGTCGTCCGGGCGGCTGCTCTCGATGGCCTTCCTGGTCATGTCCTGGAAGGCGGCGGCGGACGCCCGGTAGTCGGCGTTCGCGTACGTCGAGGCCCGTTTGCCCGCCGGGACGTTCGCCCAGCCGCTGGTCTCGCCGACCAGCCGTTCGTAGCCCTTGCCGGACGCCCAGGAGACGAACTTCCAGGCCTTGTCCGGGTTGCGGGAGGACTGCTGGATGCCCCAGGCCCAGGTGTAGAGCCAGCCGGAGGAGGCGGTGCGCTCCACGGGCGCGGGGGCGTAGCCGAGCTTGCCGCGTACCGGGGAGCCCTTCGCCTCCAGCAGGCCGGCCGCGGAGGTGGCGTCGTACCACATGGCGGTCTTGCCCTGGGTCATGTTGTTCAGGCACTCGGCGAAGCCGGACTGGGCGGCGCCGGACTCGCCGTGCCGGCGGACCAGGCCGACGTAGAACTCGGTCGCCTGCCGGAAGGCGGGCGAGTCGAGCCGGGCCTTGAAGTCCTTGTCGAACCAGGTGCCCCCGAAGGTGTTCACGACGGTGGTCAGCGGTGCCGTCAGCTCGCCCCAGCCGGGCAGTCCGCGCAGGCAGATGCCCCGCATGCCGGGCCGGGCGCCGTCCGCCTTCGCGGCCAGCTCGGCGACCTGGCGCCAGGTGGGGCGGGCGGGCATCGTCAGGCCCTTCGCCGCGAACACGTCCTTGCGGTACATCAGGAAGGACGACTCGCCGTAGAAGGGCTGCCCGTAGAGCTTGCCGTCGGCGCCGGTGAGGGCCTCGCGCAGGGGGCGCAGGACGTCCGGTTCGTCGTACGAGGGGTCCTTGGCCACGTACGAGTCCATCTCGCGCAGCCAGCCGTTGCGGGCGTAGATCGGTATCTCGTAGTTGGACAGGGTGGCGACGTCGTACTGGCCGGCCTGGTTGGCGAAGTCCTGGCTGATCTTGTCGCGGACGTCGTTCTCCGGCAGGACCGTGAAGTTGACCTTGATGCCGGTGTCCCGGGTGAAGTGGGCGGCGGTCAGCTTCCGCAACTCGGTCATCTGCGGGTTGTTGACCATCAGGACGTTGATGGCGTCGCCGCCGGAACCGGACCCGCCCGCACCGGCCCAGCAGCCGGACAGCAGCGGGGCGAGCAGCGTCCCGGCGGCCACGGCGAGCGCCGCTCGCGGCCTCCGTCGGCTCGGGGTGCGCATGGATCACTCCTGGATAGATGGGGGGATAAAGGGTGATAAAGGGCGTGCGAAGGGGTGCCACGGCCAGGGAAGGGCGGGCAGGGCGGGGCGGGTGGGTCAGACCCGGATGACCTGGGGGCCCAGCAGGGAGTAGCGGTGGGCCTCGGCGGACGGCAGCAGGGTGCTCGTCACGATCGCCTCCAGCCCGCCGACCTCCGCGAACCGGCAGAAGCTGACCGCGCCGAACTTGCTGTGCACGCCCGCGAAGACGGTGCGGCGGGCGGCCCGGACGGCCTGCGCCTTCACCTCGCTGACCGCCGGGTCGGGGGTGGTCAGGCCGTACTCGCGGGATATGCCGTTGGCCCCGATGTAGGCGAGGTCGATCACGAAGCCGGCCAGCATCTTCGTCGTCCAGTGGTCGACGGTGGCCAGTGTGCCCGGGCGGACCCGGCCGCCCAGCAGCAGCACGGACACCCGGTCGGCCTCCGCGAGGGCGCCCGCGACCGGCAGGGAGGCGGTCACGACGGTCAGCGGCCGGTCCCGGGGCAGCGCCTCGGCGATGAGCCGGGGGGTGAAGCCCTCGTCGACGAAGACCGTCTCGGCCTCCCCGAGCAGCCCGGCCGCCGCGGCGGCGATCCGGCGTTTCTCGGGCACCCGGCTGGTGGCGCGGAAGGCGAGCGTCGTCTCGAAGCCGGCGCTCTCCACCGGATAGGCGCCGCCGTGGGTACGGCGGACGAGGCCGTGGTCCTCCAGCGCGCGCAGATCGCGCCGGATGGTCTCCTTGGCCACGCCGAGTTCGGCGGCGAGGGCGGAGACGTCCACCGAGCCGGTGGCGCGGGCGGCCCGCACGATCTCGCGCCGGCGTTCCTCCGCGGTCCGCGTGCCCATGTCGTCACCCACCTCCCTGTGGAGTTGCCCGTTCGGGCCCATGGGGGAAGTTCTACCGCCGGTGCGCGGCGCTGACCAGGTCTGTCGCGGGCCCGATGCTGCCCGTTTGTGCCCGCTTCGCCCGGGGCGTGTCCGGGGCGGACCTGCGCGGCCGTCCGGCGCCGGGTGGGTTCGGGCACCGCGGGTGCCCGGACACGGCGGCGGGCGGGCCCGTTCGGTGCCCGCCCGCGCGCGTGGACGTCGGTTTCCGGCCGCCGGGCGGTCACCCGGCGGCCGGCGGGGGTTTCAGTACGGCCAGATGGGCGGGTCGTTGACGAAGTGCCCGCCGAGGTGGCCGTGGGCCGGGTTCTCCGGGTCCAGCTCGCCCTGTTCGGCGATGAGCTTGGCCGCGTACGGCTCGGAGTCGTCCTGGGGGTCGTAGCCGAGCGCCCGGGCGCTGCTCAGGTCCCACCACAGGCGGGTGTTGGCGGAGGAGCCGTAGACCACCGTGTGGCCGACCCCCTCGGCGGTCAGCGCCGCGTGGAAGAGGCGGGCGCCGTCGGCGGGGCTCATCCACACCGAGAGCATGCGCACGCTGGTGGGTTCCGGGAAGCAGGAGCCGATGCGCACCGAGACGGTCTCCAGGCCGTGCTTGTCCCAGTAGAGCTGGGCCAGGTCCTCGCCAAAGGACTTCGACAGGCCGTAGAAGGTGTCCGGGCGGCGCGGGGTGTCGACCGGGATGAGCGGCTCGCCCGGGCGCGGGGCCGGGGTGAAGCCGACGGCGTGGTTGGAGGAGGCGAAGACGATCCGCGCCACGCCTTCCCGGCGCGCGGCCTCGTACAGGTTGTAGGTGCCCTCGATGTTGGACCGGAGGATCTTCTCGAAGGGTGCCTCCAGGGAGATGCCCGCGAGGTGCAGTACGGCGTCCACGCCCCGGACCGCCTCGCGCAGCGCGTCCTTGTCGGTGAGGTCGGCGGTGACGGCGTCCGGCTCGCCCTCGATGGGGCGTACGTCGAACAGGCGCAGCGTGTAGCCGTACGCCGGCAGCAGGGAGCGCATCAGGGTGCCGAGCCCGCCGGCGGCGCCGGTGAGCAGGACGGTGCGGGGAGCGGGCATCCTTCGATCTCCTTGGGGTCCGGGAACCGGTGTCCTCAACGGCCGCATGTGTGGACATGGTTCACATGCGTGGACACGCTAGGGAGGGGTGCCGTGCCGCGTCAAGTGTGCCCCGCCACGGGCGAATCCGCTGCTCTGTTGCCCGCACTCCGGCTTGACCCGCCGCAATTGCGGCCCTTAGCGTGAGGCTGTTCAGAAATATAGACAGTGATCAGAAACATGCACTGACAGGGAGCGCCTGTGACGCCAGCCCCTCTCGCCGCCCGGCTCCGCGACCCCCGCGGGCCGCTCTTCTTCCCCGTCACGGCCTACGGCCCGGGCGGCGCACTCGACCTGGACGCCTACCGCACCCATGTGCGCCGGGGCGTCGAAGCCGGTGCCGCCGCCGTCTTCGCCGCCTGCGGCACCGGGGAGTTCCACGCGCTGCTGCCGGAGGAGTTCGAGGCCTGCGTCCGCGCGGCCGTCGAGGCCGCCGACGGACGCGTCCCGGTCGTCGCGGGCGCCGGATACGGCACTGCCCTCGCCGTCCGCTACGCCCGGCTCGCCGAGGCCGCGGGCGCCGACGGCCTCCTCGCCATGCCGCCGTACCTGGTGCTGGCCGGCCAGGAGGGCCTGCTGCGGCACTACCGCGAGGTCGCCGCGGCCACCGCCCTGCCGGTGATCGTCTACCAGCGCGACAACGCCGTCTTCACCCCGGAGACCGTCGTCGAACTCGCCCGCACCGAGGGCGTCATCGGCCTCAAGGACGGCCTCGGCGACCTCGACCTGATGCAGCGCGTGGTCAGCGCCGTCCGCACGGAGGTCCCCGGCGACTTCCTGTACTTCAACGGCCTGCCCACCGCCGAGCAGACCCAGCTCGCCTACCGCGCGCTCGGCATCACCCTGTACTCCTCCGCGGTGTTCTGCTTCGCCCCCGAGATCGCCCTCGCCTTCCACCGCTCCCTGCACACCGGTGACCTGACCGTCGCGCACCGCCTCCTGGACGGCTTCTACGGCCCGTTCGCCGACCTGCGCGCCCAGGGCCGCGGCTACGCCGTCTCCCTCGTCAAGGCGGGCGTACGGCTGCGCGGCCTGGACGTCGGCGAGGTCCGGCCCCCGCTGCACGAACCGGCCGACGACCACGTCAAACAGCTCGCCCGGCTCGTCGAGCGCGGCCAGGCGCTGCTGGAGGGGGACGCGTGAGGGCCTCGGCGTTCGTCTACCCCTGGGACGTCAATGGCGACCCGGAGGCGCCCGCGCGCATCGCCGGGCTCGGCGTCGAGCAGGTCACCCTCGCCGCCGCCTACCACTCCACCCGCGCGCTGACCCCCCGCCACCCCCGGCAGCGCGTCGTCACCGCCGAGTACGCGGCCGTCCTCTACCCGCCCGGCGACCGCTGGGCGGGCAGAGGTCTGCGGCCCTACCCGGCCGGCTGCTGGGCCCCCGGCAACGCCTTCGCCGAGGCCGCCGAGGCACTCGCCGCGGCCGGGCTGGAGGTGCACACCTGGGTCGTCCTCGCCCACAACTCCCGCATGGGCGCCGAACACCCCGACACCTCCGTCGTCAACGCCTACGGCGACCGCTACCCGTGGGCGCCCTGCATCGCCCAGCCCGGCACGCGCGCGTACCTGACCGACCTGGCCGCCGAGGCCGCCGTACGCCCCGGCGCGCGGGGCACCGAACTGGAGTCCCTCGGCTGGTACGGGCTCCAGCACCTGCACGCCCACGACAAGACCGCCGGCGTGTCCCTCGGGGAGGCCGGGCAGTACCTGATGTCCCTGTGCTTCTGCCCGTCCTGCCGGGCCGGGTACGGCGAGCAGGGTCTGGACGCCGACGCGCTGGCCGCGGCCGTGCGCCGGGCGCTGGAACCGCTGTGGCGGGGCACGGCCGACGACACCGGCTGGCCGACGGTGGAGAAGCTGCTCGGCGAGGAGACGGCGACGGCCACGCGCGCGTGGCGGGACACCACCGCCCGCACCCTCCAGGAGGAGGCCGTCGCCGCCGTACGCGCCGCCGCGCCACGCGGCTTCCGGGTGCTGCTGCACGCCGACCCGGTCTCCTACCACTGCGGCGCCAACGCGGGCGTCGACCCGGCCCACATCCTGTCCGTGGCCGACGGCGTCGTGGTGCCCTGCACCGGCGGTACGGCCCTGCTGGCGCCGTTCGCCGCCGAGGCGCGCCAGGGGACGGTGCTGGCCGCCAACCTCACCGTCGTCACCGGCATGGGCGGCAGCCCCGGCACGCTCGCGGCGGACGCGGCCCGCGCGCGTGCCGAGGGCGCCACCGAACTACGGCTGTACCACGCCGGGTTGGCCTCGGACGAGGACCTGGCCGCGGTGCGTGCGGGGCTGGCGGCCCGCTGAGGGGGGTCATGCGAGGCCGGCGCCGGGCGAGGGGCTTTGAGGAGTTCGTGCGAGGCCGGCGCCGGCCGGGGGCTTCACCGCGAGGCATGTGAGGCTGCACCGGCCGTGGGCTTCGCCGAGGGGGTTCCTGTGAAGCCGGGACCTGCACCAACGGGGTTCACGCGAGGTCCACGCCGGCCGGGGACCGCACCGAGGGGCCGAAGGGGTTCATGTCAGGTCCGCGCCGGCCGGGGACTTCGCCGGGGCGGGCGGCCGTTTCCGCAGCGGGACGGCCGTCGCCAGCAGGGCCAGGCCGCACAGCGGCAGCAGCAGCCCGGGGCCGGCCGGTCCCACCAGACCGGCCCCGGCGGCCAGCCCGACCGCCGTGGGCGTGAACATCAGCGTGTTGGCGGTCGCCGTCGCCCGGCCCAGCAGCGGCTCCGGCGTGTCCTGCTGCACGGCGGTGAGCGCGGCGATCAGCACACAGGGCAGACCCAGCCCGCCGGCCACGCTCGACGCCAGGGCCACCGGGTCCCACGCCACCGCCCGCGTCGCCGCCGCGACCGCCGTCAGCGCGATCCCGGCCGCCGCGAGCCGTCGCGCGCCCAGCCGGCGCAGCGCCGGCCCGGCGAGCAGCCCGGCCGCCACCGAGCCGGCGCCCTGGGCGGCGTACAGCACGCCCAGGTAGGCGGGGGAGTGGCCGAGGCGGTCGACCACGGCGTACACCGCCGTACCGGCCAGCGAGGTGAACAGCATCGTCAGGCCGCCCGCCAGGACCAGCGGGCGCAGCGCCGGGTGGCCCCACAGGTGGCGGGTGCCCTCGGCGGTCTCCCGCCACCAGCCCTCGCCCGACCGCACGGGCCGCTCCTCGCGGACCCGCAGCAGGGCGCACATCCCGGCGGCGAGCACGAAGCTGGCCGCGTCCAGACAGGCCACGGCGGGGCCGCCCCAGGCCGCGTACAGGCCCGCGCCGGTCAGCGGGGCGACGAGTTTCATGCCCTCGGTGACCGTCATGCGCAGTCCGTTGAAGTCACCGAGCAGGCCGGTGCCGACCACGGTGGTCACCAGCGCCGACTCGGCGGCGTCATGGACGGTGCCGGTGGCGCCGTACACCAGCAGCACGGCGTACAGGATCCACAGTCGGTCCGGGGAGTCGACGGCGAAGAGCACCGGGAGCAGCGCGGCGAGGCCCAGGTTCAGACAGATCAGCAGGGGCCTGCGGCGCACCCGGTCGGCGAGCGTACCGAGCGCCGGTCCGGCGAGCGAGGGCGCCCACATCGCGAGCATGCACAGCGCGGCGAGGGCGTCGGAGCCGGTCATGTCCTTCACCCACACCCCCGAGGCCAGCCACAGGGAGGAGGTGCCGAACCCGGACACCACCACGGCCCCCAGATACAGCCCGGCATCACGGTCCCGCAGTACGCGGAACACGGTCGGAGAAGTCGTCATGCCCGCCCATCGTGGGCCTAAGGCAGGGGGGCGGGGATCGGGAGGATGCCCGGGATCGGGGGGCGCGGACGGGGGTGCCGGTAGGGAGGGGCCGGGGCCGGGCCAAGGCGGTGCGGGACCCCGTGGAGTGCCACCGGGCCGCTCGTGCCCCCGCGAACCGGACCCGAGTCGCCGCAACTTCCTTTGTCAGAAGCATTGACGAAACATTCGGCCCCTCCTACCTTCAACGCGTCGTACTTCGTACGTCATATATGAGACGCGATATGTGAGATCCGAGAGGGCCGCATGACCTCTGTGCCCACCCCGATCCCGTCCCGCACGCAATACGTGCTGGACGCGATCAAACACCGCATCCTCACCGGGCGGCTGACGCCCGGTCAGGCACTGGTCGAGACGGAACTGGCCGCGCAGTTCGGGGTGTCCAAGACCCCGGTGCGCGAGGCGCTGAAGACCCTCGCCGGAACCGGCCTGGTCGTGATGAGCCAGTACAAGGGCGTCACGGTGCGCATGGTGGACGCGGACATGGCGCGCGAGGTCTACGACGTACGGCTGCTGCTGGAGCCGGAGGCCCTGCGCCGGGCCGTGACCAAGGGCGCCTCCCTGGATGCCGCCCGCGACGCGCTGACCCGCGCCGACGACGCCACCGACACCGCCGAACGCTCCCTGGCCAACCGGGAGTTCCACCGCGCCCTGTACCTGCCGTGCGGCAACCCGCTGCTTGCCCGGATGCTGGACCAGGTCCGCGACCAGGCCGCCCTCGTCTCCGCCGTGGCCTGGGCCGCCGACCCCTCCTGGGAGCGGGAGGCCGCCGAGCACCGCGAGATCCTGCGGCTCGCCCTGGACGGCGACGCGGACGGGGCCGCGGGCGCCCTGCACGCCCACATCGCGTCCTTCGTCCGCCGGGCGTTCCCCGAGCCCCTCCCCACGGAAGGCGAGCAATGAGCAGCGTGACCTTCGAGACCCAACGGGCGGCCCTGGCCGACGTGGTGGCCATCCCGGTGACCCCGTTCGCCGCGGACGGCACCGTCGACACCGCCACCCACCGGGCGCTGCTGCGCCGTCTGCTCGACGGCGGCATCACCACCCTCACCCCGAACGGCAACACCGGCGAGTTCTACGCCCTCACCCCCGAGGAGCGCCGGCTGGTCGCCGAGCTCACCGCGGACGAGGCCGGCGACCGCGCCGTGATCCTGGCCGGCGTGGGCCACGACCTGCCCACCGCGATCGACTCCGCCCGGCACGCCGAGAGCCTCGGCGCCCGGATGATCATGGTCCACCAGCCGGTGCACCCCTACGTGTCGGCGGCCGGCTGGGTCGACTACCACCGCGCCATCGCCGAGGCCGTCCCCGAGCTGGGCGTCGTGCCCTACATCCGCAACGAGCGGCTGCCCGGCGCCCGGCTCGCCGAACTCGCCGACCACTGCCCGAACGTCATCGGCGTGAAGTACGCCGTCCCGGACGCCGCCCGGTTCGCGGCCTTCGCCCGGGACGCCGGCCTGGACCGCTTCGTCTGGGTGGCCGGACTCGCCGAACCGTACGCCCCCTCGTACTTCTCCGCGGGCGCCACCGGCTTCACCTCCGGGCTCGTCAACGTCGCCCCGGCCGTCTCCCGGAACATGCTGGACGCGCTGCGGGCCGGCGACTACCCGGCCGCCATGAAGGTCTGGGAGCAGATCCGCCGCTTCGAGGAACTGCGCGCCGCGCAGGGCAGCGCCAACAACGTCACCGTCGTCAAGGAGGCCCTCGCCGCGCTCGGCCTGTGCCGCCGGGACGTCCGCCCGCCCAGCAGACCGCTGCCCGAGGACGAGCGCGCCGAGGTCGCCGCCATCGCCGCCGGGTGGTCCATATGAACGCCCCCCGCAAGCGGCCCGAGGAACTGCGCAGCCACCAGTGGTACGGCACCGACGGGCTGCGCTCCTTCAGCCACCGCGCCCGCACCCGCCAGCTCGGCTATCTGCCCGAGGAGCACCTGGGCAAGCCGGTCATCGCCATCCTCAACACCTGGTCCGACATCAACCCCTGCCACGTCCACCTGCGCGACCGCGCCCAGGCCGTCAAGCGCGGGGTGTGGCAGGCGGGCGGCTTCCCGCTGGAGTTCCCGGTCTCCACGCTCAGCGAGACCTTCCAGAAGCCGACCCCCATGCTCTACCGCAACATGCTCGCCATGGAGACCGAGGAGCTGCTGCGCTCCTACCCGGTCGACGGGGCGGTCCTCATGGGCGGCTGCGACAAGTCCACGCCCGCGCTGCTGATGGGCGCGGCCTCCGCCGACCTGCCCACCGTGTTCGTACCGGCCGGGCCCATGCTCCCGGGCCACTGGCGCGGCGAGGTCCTCGGCTCCGGCACCGACATGTGGAAGTACTGGGACGACAAACGGGCCGGCCTCATCGGCGACTGCGAGATGGCCGAGCTGGAGAGCGGCCTGGCCCGCTCGCCGGGCCACTGCATGACGATGGGCACGGCGTCCACGCTCACCGCGGCGGCCGAGGCGCTGGGGGTGACCGTGCCGGGCGCGTCCAGCATCCCGGCGGTGGACTCCGGGCACGACCGGATGGCGGCGAAGGCGGGCATGACCGCCGTGGAACTCGTCCACCGCGACCGCCGGCTGTCCGCCGTCCTCACCCGGGATGCCTTCGAGGACGCCGTCACCACCGTGCTCGGCCTCGGCGGCTCCACCAACGCGGTGATCCACCTCATCGCCATGGCCGGCCGGGCCGGGGTCCGGCTCACCCTGGACGACTTCGACCGCATCGCCCGCACGGTCCCGGTCCTCGCCAACGTCCGCCCCGGCGGGCGGAAGTACCTGATGGAGGACTTCCACTTCGCCGGCGGCCTGCCCGGCTTCCTGTCCCGGATCACCGACCTGCTCCACCTGGAGCGGCCGACGGTGTCCCACGACACCCTGCGCGAGCAGCTGGCCGGCGCCCGGGTCCACGACGACGACGTCATCCGCACCCGGGACAATCCGGTCGCGAGCGAGGGCGGGGTCGCGGTGCTGCGCGGCAACCTCTGCCCGGACGGCGCGGTCATCAAGCACATCGCCGCCGAGCCGCACCTGCTCAGGCACACCGGCCCGGCCGTCGTCTTCGACGACTACAAGACCATGCAGCGCACCATCAACGACCCCGCGCTCGGCATCACCGCCGACAGCGTCCTGGTGCTGCGCAACGCCGGCCCCAAGGGCGGCCCGGGCATGCCCGAGTACGGCATGCTGCCGATCCCGGACCACCTGCTGAAGCAGGGCGTGCGGGACATGGTCCGCATCTCCGACGCCCGGATGAGCGGCACGAGTTACGGCGCGTGCGTGCTGCACGTGGCCCCCGAGTCCTACGTCGGCGGCCCGCTGGCCCTGGTGCGCACCGGCGACCTGATCACGCTCGACGTCGAGGCGCGCACCCTCCGGCTCGAGGTGGACGACGCCGAACTGGAGCGCCGCAGGGCCGAGTGGACCCCGCCGCCCGTGCGCTACGAACGCGGCTACGGCGCGCTCTACAGCGAGCAGATCACCCAGGCGGACACCGGCTGCGACTTCGAGTTCCTCGCCCGGCCGGGCACGGTGCAGGACCCCTACGCGGGCTGAACCGCACACGATCACGGCCCCCTGCGGTCGAGATCTCGAACATCGATCGGAAAGCGCTTCACCGAGAACGGAGAACAGTCATGGCCCAAGCCGCAGCCGTGGCGAAGCCGCCCGCGCCACCGAGGCGGCGCCGTGCCTCCGCCACCCCGCGCAGGCTGCCGTATCTGCTGATCGCCCCGGCGGCCCTGCTCATGCTGGGTTTCATCGCCTACCCGGTGCTCAGTGTCTTCTACTACAGCCTGCAGAACTACAACCCCACCAAGCCCTGGCGGAACGGATTCGCGGGCCTGGACAACTTCACCCAGGCCTTCGCCCACGACCCGCAGTTCTGGGACACCCTGACCTTCAGCGCCAAGTGGGTCGTGGTGGAAGTCGCGTTGCAGCTGCTGTTCGGGCTCGCCCTGGCCCTGATCGTCAACCAGACCTTCGTGGGCCGGGCGGTGGGCCGCGCGCTCGTCTTCTCCCCCTGGGCCGTCTCCGGCGTGCTGACCTCCGCGATCTGGGTGCTGCTCTACAACTCCCAGACCGGCATCAGCCGTTACCTCGCCGACGCGGGACTGGGCTCGTACGGCACCAGCTGGCTGTCGGACACCTCCACGGTGTTCCCGGCGACCGTGGTCGCCGACCTGTGGCGCGGGGTGCCGTTCTTCGCGATCCTCATCCTCGCCGACCTCCAGTCCGTCTCCAAGGACCTGTACGAGGCCGCCGAGGTCGACGGGGCGAGCCGGCTCAAGCAGTTCTGGCACATCACCCTGCCCCACCTGAAGGACGCCATCGTCCTGTCCACGCTGCTGCGCGCGGTGTGGGAGTTCAACAACGTCGACCTGCTCTACACCCTGACCGGCGGCGGCCCGGCCGGCGAGACCACCACCCTGCCGCTGTACATCGCCAACACGTCCGTCGACGCCCACAACTTCGGCTACGCCTCCGCCCTCACCACGGTGGCGTTCGTGATCCTGCTCTTCTGCTCGATCGTCTATCTGCGGCTGAGCAAGTTCGGAGGTGAGTCCAGGTGATCACCGAGATCGCTCCCGCTCCCGAGCGCGTGGCGGCCGAGCCCGCCCGGCCCGGCGGAAAGCGCCGCGCCTGGGACGAGGTCCCGCGCTGGCAGATCTACGTCCCGCTGACCGTCTACCTGCTGTTCACCCTGATCCCCTTCTACTGGATCCTGCTCTTCGCGCTCCGCCCGGCCGGCTCCACCTCCCTGGTGCCCTGGCCGATGACCTTCGAGCACTTCGAGAAGGTGTGGACCGAACGCAGCTTCGGCACCTACTTCACCAACAGCGTCTACGTCGGCCTGGCCACCCTCGTGCTGACCACCGTCGTCGCGCTGGCCGGCGGCTACGCGCTGGCCCGCTTCGACTTCCGGCTCAAGCGCGGCTTCATGCTGGCCCTGCTGTGTTCGCAGTTCGTCCCCGGCGCGCTGCTGCTGGTGCCGCTGTTCCAGATCTTCGCCAACCTGCGGCTGATCAACTCGCTGGGCAGCGTGGTCATCGCCGAGACCGTCTTCCAGCTGCCGCTGTCGATGATCCTGATCAGCGGGTTCATCCGGAACGTGCCCTACTCCCTGGAGGAGGCCGCCTGGGTGGACGGCTGCAACCGCCTGACCGGCTTCCGGATCGTGGTGCTGCCGCTGCTGCGGCCCGGTCTGATCGCCGTCGGCTCCTTCGCCTTCGTGCACGCCTGGAACCACTTCCTGTTCGCCCTGATGTTCCTCTCCGACCAGGGCAAGCAGACCATCCCGGTCGGCCTGAACACCCTGATGAGCGCCGACAGCGTCGACCTGGGCGCCCTGGCGGCGGGCGGCATCATCGCGGCCGTGCCCGTGGTGATCGTGTTCGCCTTCATCCAGAAGTGGCTAATCACCGGCTTCAGCGCGGGGGCGGTGAAGGGATGAGACCGCGGCACCTGCTTCCTGCGGCGGCCCTGGCCGGCCCGGCGCGCGGCGCGGGCGCGGGGAGGATCCGGTGACCGTACCCGTCGTCCTCGCGGGCGCCCGCGGTCACGGCCGCTGGCACCTGGACAACATCCGCCGGCTCCAGGCCCGGGGCGTGGTGCGGCTCGCCGGGATCTGCGAACTGACCCCGCTCACCGGGGCGGAGATCCCGGACGGCCTGGGCACACCGGAGCAGTCCGCCGACCTCGGGACGCTCCTGGACGCCACCGGCGCGCGGATCGCCGTGATCTGCACGCCCATCCCGACCCACACCGAACTCGCCCTCACCGCCGCCGCGCGGGGCGTACACCTGCTGCTGGAGAAGCCGCCCGCGCCCTCCTACGCCGAGTTCCGCCGCATGGCCGACGGGGTCGCCCGGGCCCGGGTGGCCTGCCAGATCGGGTTCCAGTCGCTCGGCTCGCACGCGGTGCCCGCGATCCGGCGCCTGATCGCCGAGGGCGCCATCGGCACGGTCAAGGGGGTCGGCGCCGCCGGGGCCTGGGCCCGGGACGAGGCCTACTACCGGCGGGCCCCCTGGGCGGGCCGGCGGCGGCTGGACGGCGCCGACGTGGTCGACGGGGTGCTCACCAACCCCCTCGCGCACGCCGTCGCCACCAGCCTGGCCCTGCTCGGCACCACCCGCGCCGAGGACGTCACCGGCATCGAGACCGAGCTGCTGCGCGCCAACGCCATCGAGTCCGACGACACCTCCTGCGTCCGCGTGCACACTCCGCGCGGACCGGTCACGGTCGCCGCGACCCTGTGCGCCGAGCACCCCGGGGAGCCGTATGTGCTGGTGCACGGCGACCGCGGCCGGATCACCTTCTGGTACAAGCAGGACCGGGTGCTGCTCCAGCGCTCCGGGCGCGGCCCCGAGGAGACCGGGTACGGCCGCACGGACCTGCTGGAGAACCTGGCCGGCCACCTGGAGCACGGCACCGCGCTGCTGGTCCCGCCGGACGACACCGGCGCCTTCATGCGGGTCGTCGAGGCGATCCGCACCGCCCCCGACCCGGCACCCCTGCCGGACACCGCCTGGCGGCCGCTGCCGGAGGAACGGCGCCGGATCGTGCCCGGCGTGGAGGGCCTGGTCGCGGCGGCGGCGGACACCCTCGCCCTCTACTCCGAACTGGGCGCCTCCTGGGCCCTGCCGAACGAGGTGAGCACCTGATGACATCCCACGACAGCCTGGTCCTGCGGGCCGCGGGCCGCCCGGTCGGCCGCTATGTCACCCGGCCCGACCTGCCCGCCCGGCTCGCCCCGCGCCCCTATCTGCACCCCGTCACCACCCTGGCCGGCACCCCGGTCACCGAGGTCGGCCCCGCCGACCACGCGCACCACCTCGGCGTCGGTGTCGCCGTTCCCGACGTCGAGGGGCACAACTTCTGGGGCGGCCGCACCTTCGTGCGCGACCAGGGCCCGACCGAGCTGGACAACCACGGCGTCCAGCGGCACACCGGTTTCCAGCTGTGCGACCCGGACGGCTTCGTGGAGGAGCTGCGCTGGGCCGCCGGAGGCACCGAGTTGCTGCGGGAGCGGCGCACGGTCGCGGCCACCGGGCTCACCGAGGCCGCCTGGGCGCTGGACTTCACCTTCTCCCTCACCAACGTCACCCCCGGCCCGCTGTCCCTCGGCAGCCCCGCCACCAACGGGCGGGCCGGCGCGGCCTACGGCGGCTTCTTCTGGCGGGCCCGCAAGGAGTCCCGGCCCCCGGAGGTCTTCACCGCCGACCGGGAGGGCGAGACCGAAGTGCACGGCACCCGCGCCGTCTGGCTCGCGCTGGCCGGCGCCGGCTGGACGCTGGCGTTCGCCGGGGCCACCGGGGACACCCGCCGCGACCCCTGGTTCGTCCGGGCCGCCGAGTACCCCGGAGTGGGCTCCTCCCTGGCGCACACCGAGCGGCTGACCGTCGCGCCCGGCGAGACCGTGGTGCGCCGGATCGTCACCGTCGTCGCCGACGGCCGCCCGGCCCGCGACGAGCTGGCCGCCCTGGTCCGCAAGGCGGTGGCCCAGTGAACGGGACCTACCGCAACCCGGTGCTGAACGCCGACTGGTCCGACCCGGACGTGGTCCGCGTCGGCGACGACTTCTACCTCACCGCCTCCAGCTTCGGCCGCGCCCCCGGACTGCCCCTGCTGCACTCCCGGAACCTGGTCGACTGGACCCTCGTCGGACACGCCCTGGAACGCCTGGAACCGGAGGAGGAGTTCGCCCTGCCCCGGCACGACTGCGGGGTCTGGGCGCCGTCCATCCGGCATCACGACGACCGGTTCTGGATCTTCTGGGGCGACCCCGACCAGGGCGTCTTCCAGGTCAACGCCCCCGAGATCAGGGGCCCGTGGACCCGGCCGCACCTGGTGAAGGCGGGCAAGGGCCTGATCGACCCGTGCCCGCTGTGGGACGACGAGACCGGCGAGGCGTACCTCGTGCACGCCTGGGCCAGGTCCCGCTCCGGCGTCAAGAACCGCCTCACCGGCCACCGGATGCACCCCGACGCCACCTCGCTGCTCGACGAGGGCAAGGTGATCGTCGACGGCGACCGCATCCCCGGCTGGTTCACCCTCGAGGGGCCCAAGCTCTACCGGCACGACGGCTGGTTCTGGATCCTCGCCCCCGCCGGTGGCGTGGAGACCGGCTGGCAGGGGGCGTTCCGCTCGCGCGGGTTCTTCGGACCGTACGAGGAGCGGATCGTGCTGGAGCAGAAGGACACCGACGTCAACGGCCCCCACCAGGGCGGCTGGGTGCGCACCGCGGCCGGCGAGGACTGGTTCCTGCACTTCCAGCAGCGCGGCCCCTACGGCAGGGTGGTCCACCTCCAGCCGATGCGCTGGGGGAGGGACGGCTGGCCGGTGCTGGGGGACGAGGGCGCACCCGTCGCCGTACACCGCAGGCCCGCGCTGCCGGCGCAGCCGCCCGCCGCGCCCGCCACCGACGACGACTTCCCCGGCGGCCGGTACGGCCGGCAGTGGCAGTGGACCGCCAACCCCGGCGACGGCTGGGCCACCCAGCACTCCGGGGACGGGCTGCGGCTGAGCTGCGTCCGCTCGGCCGACGCCCGCGACCCGCGGAAACTGCCGAACGTCCTCACCCAGCGGCTGCCCGGGCTGCCGAGCGCGGTCGAGACCGAGCTGCGGCTGGACGCCGGCGAGCCGGGCGCCCGCGCGGGACTGGTGGTGCTCGGGGACGCCTTCTGCTGGATCGGGCTGGAGCGCGGGGCCGACGGCACGGTGCGGCTCGTGCACCGCTTCGGGGAGGCGGTCGCCGAGCGGGAGCGCGACGCCGGGGTGCCGTGCGTGGCGCCCGGAGGCCGGGCACGGCTGCGGATCGAGGCCGGCCCCGGGGCGCGCTGCCGGTTCTCCTACGACGTCGGGGACGGTTTCCGCGGCTCCGGCCCGGTCTTCGCCGCCACGCCCTGGCGCTGGGTCGGCGCCCTGCTCGGCCTGTTCGCCGTCGCGCCCGAGGGACCCGGGCACGCGGGCTCGGCGACCTTCACCCGATTCCGGATCACGCCCCTGTAGTCGCCCGAGAAGCCCTGTTGGGAGCCGCAATGACGCACATCCCTGGCAAGCGCTTGCCCCGCCCGGGCGCCGTCCTCGCCGTCACCGCCGACCGGCCGCAGCCGAGCGACGCGGACGCGGCGTCGTACACCGTCGCCGACCATCTGCGCGGCACGGACGGCCGGGCGCCGTTCGCCCGCCGCTGACCGGCCGACGACTTCGCACCCCCCACACCACCCTGTCCCCGCACGATCCAGCAGAAGAGAGCCGACCGATGAAGAGCAGCATCCGCAGAAGCAGGCGCGCCGCCCTGGCCGTGGCCCTGGGCTCCGCCCTCGCGCTGACCGCCACCGCTTGCGGCGACGACGGCAGCGGCAGCGTGGGCGGGAAGGGGAACGAGGGCTCCGGCACGGGCACGATCACCTTCTGGGACAACAACGGCGGTGTCCGCACCGACGTCTGGAAGCAGATCATCGCCGACTTCGAGCACAAGTACCCCGACATCAAGGTCAAGTACGTCGGTGTGCCCGCCGCGAGCGCGCAGTCCAAGTACGACACCGCCATCCAGGGCGGCGGCCTGCCGGACGTCGGCGGCGTCGGCACGGCGATGCTGGCCGAGGTCGCCGCGCAGGGCGCGCTGGAGCCGCTGGACGAGCGGCTCGCCGACAGTCCGCTCAACGGCAAGCTCAACACCAAGTTCCTGGAGAGCGTGAAGGCGGCCGGCGGGGACGGCAGGACGTACACCGTGCCGACGTCCGCGAACAACGGCACGCTGTGGTACCGCACCGATCTGTTCCGGGCGGCCGGGCTGGAGCCGCCGACCACCTGGACGAAGTTCTACAAGGCCGCCGACAAGCTCACCGACAAGGACAAGAACGCCTTCGGGTACACCATCCGCGGCGGCGAGGGCTCCATCGCCCAGGCCCTGGACGCGATGTACGGCCAGAGCGGGATCACGTCCTTCTGGAACGGCGACAAGACCACCGTCAACGACCCGAAGAACGTGGCCGCGCTGGAGAAGTACACCGGCCTGTACAAGAAGAACACCCCGTCCGCCGACGTCAACAACGACTTCACCAAGATGGTCGCCCAGTGGGACTCCGGCACCATCGGGATGCTCAGCCACAACCTGGGCTCCTACGCCGACCACGAGAAGGCGCTGAAGGGCAGGTTCCGGGGCATTCCCAGCCCGACCCTGGACGACGGGACCCGGGTGCAGGTCTCCAACCCGGTCGACGGGCTCGCCCTGTTCAAGTCCGGCAAGAACAAGGCCGCCGCCTGGAAGTTCATCGAGTTCGCCGCCTCCCACGAGGCCAACAGCAAGTGGAACGAGTCGGCCGGGTCGGTGCCGGCCAACACTCAGGCCGCGCAGGACGCCTGGGTGCGGGCCAACGAGCCGGCGAAGCTGGCGGCCGAGGCGCTGGACGGGGCCGGCACGAAGATCGTGCAGCTGCCGTACTACCTGCCCGACTGGAACACCATTTCCAAGGCCGACAACGAGCCGAACTTCCAGAAGGTGCTGCTCGGCAAGATGAGCGCCAAGGAATTCCTGGACCTGCTGGCCGATCAGCTCAACAAGGCGCAGGAGGACTGGAAGAAGAACCACTGAGGTTCCGGGGTGGTCGCGGTGGCGGGGGAGCCGCCGCCCGGTGACGGGCCGGCCGCGCGGCTCCCCGCGCCCCTTGTCGGAAACACATGTGAAAGGCGCAGGTTGTGTCCCTTACCCGCAGGCAGGTCACGTCCGCCGCTGTCGCCGCCGTCCCCTTGGCCGGGCGGTCCCGGAAAGAGGCGCGGACCCTCTATATCGCCGGTGATTCCACGGCCGCTCAGAAATACGCCGACGCGGCTCCCGAGACCGGATGGGGAATGGCCCTGCCCTTCTTCCTCCACAAGGAACTTACGGTCGCCAACCACGCGGTGAACGGCCGGAGTTCGAAGAGCTTCGTCGACGAGGGCCGGCTGGACGCCGTCCTGGCCGTGATCCGGCCCGGAGACCTCCTGGTCGTCCAGTTCGGGCACAACGACGAGAAGGCCACCGACCCCACCCGCTACACCGAGCCGTGGACGTCGTACCAGCGGTATCTGCGGCTGTACCTCGACGGCGCCCGCTCCCGGGGCGCCCGGCCCGTCCTCGCCACCTCCGTGGAGCGCCGCCGGTTCGGCGCCGACGGCACCGCCCAGCCCACCCACGGCGACTATCCGGCGGCCGTGCGGGCGCTCGCCGGGGCGGAGCGGGTCCCGCTGCTCGACATCCAGGCGCTGTCGCTCGCGCTGTGGCAGCGGCTCGGGGCGGAGGAGACGAAGACCTACTTCAACTGGACCGCCACCGAGCAGGACAACACGCACTTCAATCCGCCGGGTGCCATCGCCGTGGCGCGGCTCGTGGCGCGCGAGCTGCTGCGCACCCGGGTGCTGGCCCGGCACGACGTCCGCCGGCTGGACGAGGACGTCCCGGCGTCCTGGATCACCTGGCCGCCCGCCCCGGCGCCCTGACCGGCCCTCATGGAGCCACCGGGCCACCGGGCCACCGGGTCGCCGAGCCGTCGGGCCGCCGATTCACCGAGTCACCAAGCCATCTAGGAGAGCCGCACAGTGCGTACACAGAGATGTCATGGACGGGTCATGGGCGTGCTGGTGGGTGCCACCGCCCTCGTCCTCGCCGTCACCGGCACCGCGTCCGCGCACCCCGCCCACCACACCGCCCCCGACCGGCAGGTGCTCCCCGCCCGGGACGGCTGGGCCGCGTACGGCACCGGGACCACCGGCGGGGCCGCCGCCGACCCCGCGCACGTGTACACCGTCACCACCTGGGAGCAGTTCAAGGCCGCCCTCGCCGACGGCGGCAGCGCGCCGAAGATCGTCCGGGTGAAGGGCACGATCGACGCCGACGGGCCGGGCTGCGACGCGTTCGCCGTGCCCGGTTACGACTTCGCCGCCTACCTGAAGACCTACGACCCGGCGGTGTGGGGCCGCGCCAGGACCCTCGACGCCGAGCCCGACGACAGCCCCGAGGGCCTGCGCCGCGCCTCCGCCGCCCGGCAGGACGCCTTCATCAAGGCGGCCGTCCCCGCCAACACCACCATCGTCGGCATCGGCCGCGACGCCGGATTCAAGGGCGCCAGCCTCCAGATCAAGGGCGTCGACAACGTCATCGTGCGCAACCTGACCTTCGAGAGCCCCCTCGACTGCTTCCCGCAGTGGGACCCGACCGACACCGCCGACGGCAACTGGAACTCCGAGTACGACAGCGCCGTGGTGCACGGCTCGACCCATGTGTGGATCGACCACGACACCTTCACCGACGGCGACCACCCGGACAGCACCCTGCCGTCGTACTACGGCCGGATCCACCAGCAGCACGACGGCGAGCTGGACGTCGTCAAGGGCTCCGACTACGTCACCGCCTCCTGGAACGTCTTCGAGGACCACGACAAGACGATCCTCATCGGCAACAGCGACAGCGCGGCCACCGCCGCCGTCGACCGCGGGCACCTGAAGGTCACCTTCCACCACAACCTGTTCCGGAACCTGGTCGAGCGGGCCCCGCGCGTCCGCTTCGGGCAGGTCGACTCGTACAACAACCACTTCGTCGCCGGTGACGGCTACTCCTACACCTACGGCATCGGCATGGAGTCCCAACTCGTCGCCGAGCACAACGCGTTCACCCTGCCGGACGGCGTCCGGGCCGGTGCGGTGCTGAAGAAGTGGAAGGACGCCCCGGTCACCGCAGCCGACAACTACGTCAACGGCCGCCCGGTGGACCTCCTCGCCGTCCACAACGCGGAGGTGCCCGGCGAGACCCTCCGGGCCGACGCCGGCTGGACCCCCGAGCTGCGCACCCGGGTCGACCGGCCGCAGGCCGTCCCCGGCATCGTCGGCCGCCACGCGGGCGCCGGACGCCTGCACTGACCCGTTCCCGGCCGGGGCGCCCCCGCCCCGGCCGCCCCGAGAGGGAGGACTCCCATGCCCCTGACCAGAAGGGCCCTGCTCACCGCGGGCACCGCCGCTGCCGCGCTCGCCCTGACACCGGCCCCCGCCCAAGCCCGCAGCGACCCGTTCGGCCGCCACGGCTCCCCGGACCGCCGCCGCACCCCGGGCACCCTGTACGTCGACCCGCACGGCCGGGGCGACTTCACCTCCGTCCAGGCCGCGGTGACCGCCGCCACCGGCAGCGGCCGGACCCTGGTCATCGCCCCCGGCACCTACCGCGAGACGGTCACCGTCGACGCCGGCCGTACGGAGATGACCTGGATCGGCGCCTCCGAGGACCCACGGGACGTGGTGATCGTGTACGACAACGCGGCCGGCACCCCCAAGCCCGGCGGCGGCACCCACGGCACCAGCGGCTCGGCCACGACCACCGTCCAGGCCGACGGGTTCACCGCCCGCTGGATCACCTTCGCCAACGACTGGCTGCGCGCCGACCACCCCGGCACCACCGGCACCCAGGCCGTCGCGCTCAAGGCACAGGGCGACCGGAGCGCCTTCTGGCACTGCCGCTTCCTCGGCCACCAGGACACCCTGTACGCCGACTCCACCGCCCTGTCCGTCTTCGCCCGGCAGTACTACGCGCACTGCCACATCGAGGGCGACGTCGACTTCGTCTTCGGGCGGGCCACCGCCGTGTACGAGCACTGCCGCTTCCACACCCTGGACCGCGGTGACCTGTCCGCCCCGCCCTACGGCTTCGTCTTCGCGCCCTCCACCGCCCGGGCCAACCCCCGCGGCATGCTCGCCGTGCGCTGCCGGTTCACCTCCGGCGCGGCGGACGGGGCGTACAAGCTGGCGCGGCCGTGGGTGCCGTCGAACGAGACCACGGCCCGGCCCGCGCTGGTCGTCCGGGACAGCGTCATCGGGCCCGGCATCGACCCGGTGGCCCCCTACGCCGACATGCGTGACGCCTACCCCTGGCAGTCCATGCGCTTCGCCGAGTACCGCAACTCCGGGCCGGGCGCGGTGGTCAGCGTTCCGGCCAACCGGCCGCGGCTCACCGCCGCCGAGGCCGCGCTGCACACCCCGGCCGCCTACCTCGGCGACTGGCGTCCCCGGAAAGCGGCTCGCATACCGATCGGGTAACAGGGCTCGCGGTCTCGATGTGATGCGCGTAGACAGTCTCCGACCTGGTACATCACTCTCATCCACCGGATCGGAGAACCATGCGCAAGTCCCTCAGGGTCCTCGCGGCCGGCGCCGCCTGTGCCGTCGCCGGCGCGGCGCTGTACGGCGCGGGCGCGGCCACCGCCGGCCAGTCGACCGCCAACTCCACCCACGAGCCGTACAACATCGGCCAGTTGGTGAAGGACATCGACACCTACTACGGCACCACCGCCGACGCGAACGGCGTCTACCAGGCGTCTCCGGACAGCCCCTACGCCCGGGACCTGGCGCGGATCGACGCCGACGCCAGGAGCTACATCGACAAGGCCGCCCGCAAGGCCCACCGCCGGGGCGAGAAGCCGGCCGTCGTCTTCGACATCGACGACACCCTGCTGCTCAGCCTGGACTACGAGAAGCGCACCAACTACACGTACAACGACGCCGACTGGAACGCGTACGTGGACCGGGCCGACCGCCCGGCCGTCTTCGGCAGCCCGGAACTGGTGCGCTACGCCGACTCCAAGGGCGTCGAGGTCTTCTACAACACCGGTCTGGGCGAGGCCCGCCGCGCCGCCGCGGTGGCGAACCTGAAGAAGGTCGGCGCCGACGTCAACCTCGACCCCGCCCACATGTTCCTCAAGGACAAGGCCGACCCGCCGGCCTACCTGAAGGACTGCGCCACCCCGGGCAACTGGAAGTGCACCACGGTCCAGTTCAAGTCCGCCACGCGCAAGCACATCGAGCAGGACCTCGGCTACGAGATCATCGCCAACTTCGGCGACCAGTACTCGGACCTCGGGGGCGGCTACGCCGACCGCACCTACAAGCTGCCCAACCCGACGTACTTCGTCTCCTGACGCCCGGGCCGGCGGGCGCCAGGGCCTAGGAGCGGTCGTGCGGGGCGAAGTCGCCGGTCACCGTGTAGGTGTGGCCGTCGGCGGCCCCCGTCATGACATAGCCGTCGTCCTTGGCGTCCCGCCCCCCGCGGGCGTGGTCGTACTGCCCGGCGAACACCCACTCGCCCGCCGGCACCGTACGCCCCGGCTTCAGCGTCCAGGTGTAGACGACGAACCCGTCCCGCTCCACGACGCTCTGGGCGAAGTCCGCCTCGGGCAGCGAGCGCCAGGCGCCCGTGGAGGTCACCCCGCCGGTCTGCGCGATCCGCAACTCGACGGTGAGCGCGGTGAGTTGCACGGACGTCTTCAGGGTCAGATTGCTCTGCGCCCAGAAGACGTTGCTGTGCGGGTCCACCGAGCCGTCCGACCACAGGGGGCCGTTCCGCTCGGCGCGGACCGGCGGCGGAGCGGCCGGGGTGGTGGCCCCCGGGGTGGCGGAGGAGGGGGAGGAGGACGGCGTGCGGGACGGCTCGCCGGCGGCCTCGCCGGGCGTCGGGCGCGCCGTGGGGGCGGGGGGCGCCGGGGCCGTGGAGCGCTCCGGTGACGCGCTGGGCGTCGGCGACACCGCCACCGTCCGCCGGGCCGGCGGCGGATCGTCCCGTACGGCGGACGCCACCGCGTAACCCCCGACCGCGAGCACACCGGCCACCGCGGCCGTCGCGGAGACCACCCGCAACCAGCCCACCACCGGCGGGCGCACGGCCCGGTGGCCGGGGCCGGACGGCTCGGCCATGCCGCGCTCCACCCGGGCCAGGATGCGCGCGCGGTCCGGTTCGTGGGCCTCGGCCGCCTCGTGCAGCCGGGCGCGCAGCTCGTCGTGCACGTCCTGCCGCCTCATCGGTTCCTTCCTCCGCTCTCGCCGCCCCGGGCCGCCATCGCCGCGTGCACCCGCCGCGGGTCGCCCTGCGGGCCGAGCAGCCGCTGGAGTTCGGCCATGCCCTTGGACGTCTGGCTCTTAACCGTACCCACCGAGATCCCGAGCGCGAGCGCGGTGTCCTTCTCCGACAGGTCGAACGCGTGCCGGAGCACCACGCACGCCCGTTTCCGGAACGGCAGTCTGCGCAGGGCCTCCTGGACGTCCACCACACCGGCGACGTCCGGGTTCTCGGTCCGCTCCTCGCCGCGCGGCCAGAACAGCGCGATCCGCCGCCGCTCGCGCACCGCGCCGCGGATCCGGGTGCGGGCCAGGTTGGCGACCACGCCCCGCGCGTACGCCACCGGCCGGTCGGCGGCGCGCACCCGGTCCCAGCGGTGCCACAGCGCCAGCAGCGCGTCGGCCGCCAGGTCGTCCGCCGCGTCCGCCTCGCCGGTCAACAGGTGGGCAAGACGAGCCAGTTCGGCGTAGTGCCGTTCGAAGAAGGCATGGAACTCCACGGAGGCGGCGTCGTCGACGACTGTGCCCACGGGTGACCTCTTCTCGATGCGCGCTCTGGAAGTGAGTGTCATGTGAATGACATGCGAGGGTCCAGGGAGGCCCGGACGGAGATCCGGAAGCGTAGCAGTGATCGTTTAGGTGTTCTCGTACGGGGGGTCGGACATCGTATGACCGACCGAACCCGTTGAGGGAACACGGAAACGACCCGAAGAGGGTTCACGAGGACGGGAGAAGAGGGGAGAAGGAGGGGGAATCCGCGCCGGACGGGCCGGGGGAGTGCGTGGCGCCCCGCCCCCTGCCGGGGCGCCACGGGCGTGCTACTTCAGCGCCGCCTGCATCATGGCCCGCGCCACCGGCGCCGCCAGGCCGTTGCCGCTCACCTCGGAGCGGGCCGCGTCGGACTGCTCCACCATGACCGCGACGGCCACTTCCTTGCCATTGGAGTCCGACTTGCCGTAGGAGGTGAACCAGGCGTACGGCGTCTTGCTGTTGTTCTCGCCGTGCTGCGCGGTACCGGTCTTGCCGCCGACGGTCACCCCGTCGATCAGCGCGTTCGTGCCCGTACCGTCCTTCACCACCGTCTCCATCGCCGACTGGAGCTGCTCGGCGGTGGTGGAGCTGATGATCTCCGAGGTGTCGGTGTCGTCGTCGTAGTCCTTCAGCACGTCACCGCCGCTGTCGGTGATCTGCGAGACCATGTGCGGCGAGACCAGCTTGCCGCCGTTGGCTATGGCCGCGGACACCATGGCCATCTGGAGCGGGGTGGCCGTGACGTCGAACTGGCCGATGCCCGACAGGGCCGTCTGCGCCTTGTCCATGCCGGAGGGGTAGACGCTCGCATAGGCGCGCACCGGCACGTCCTGCTCGTCGTCGTTGAAGCCGAACTTCTCGGCCATCTCCTTGACCTTGTCCTGCCCCAGCTCGACGGCCATGTGACCGAAGACGTTGTTGCAGGAGTAGCGCAGGGCGACCCGGATGGAGGCGTTCTCGCACGGCGCCGACTTGTTCTCGTTGTTCAGCGGCTGCACCGTGCCCGGCATGATGTACGGGTCGGGGCTGTCGGTGGGCTGGTCCACATTCTTGTACAGCCCGTCCTCCAGCGCGGCCGCGGCGACGACCAGCTTGAACGTCGAGCCCGGCGGCAGCGGCTGGCGCAGCGCGCGGTTGGTGAGCGGCTTGTCCTTGTCCGCGTTGAGCGCCTTCCACGCCTTGCCCGCGGTGTTCGCGTCGGTGAGCGTGGAGGGGTCGTACGACGGTGTCGAGACCGCCGCGAGGATCTTCCCGGTCCTCGGGTCGATCGCGACGGCCCCGCCCTTCTTGCCGCCCAGCGCGCGATAGCCCGCCTTCTGCACGGCCGGGTCGATCGTCGTGAGGACGTTGCCCGGCTCGGGGCGCTCCCCGGTGACGGTGTCCATCACCGTCTTGAGCTGGTTGTCCGTGCCGTTGAGCAGGTCCGTGTAGATGCCCTCCAGCTGGGTGGGGGCGTAGGCCTGCGAGGCGTAGCCCGTCACCGCCGCGTACAGCTCGCCGTCCGTGTACGTCCGCTTGTACGCGAGATCGCTTCCCTTCGTCCGCGCGGAACCGGTGATCGCCTCCCCGGCCACGATGATGTTCCCCAGAGGACGCGAGTACGTCGCGATCACGTTCCGCCGGTTGTCCTTGTCGTCCGCGAGGGCCTGGCCGTCGTAGAACTGCAGCCATGTCGCCCTGACCAGCAGGGCGAGCACGAGCAGCAGCGCGAAGACGGACGCCCGCCTGATCGTCTTGTTCATCCCGCACGGAAGACGAGCGGAGCGGTGCCGATCGTTCCCGTACGCCCCGCTTTTTCATCGTCCTCTCAGGAGGCGGCGGCCTCGGGGCAGCCGTCCGCCCCGCCCTCCAGCACCAGCACGACCTCATCGATCTCCCGGCCCCGCGCGTTCGCGAAGCCCCGGGCGCGGGCCGTCTCGCGGAAGCCGCACTTGGCCAGGACGCGCAGCGAACCCGTGTTGTCGGCCGCCGCCCGGGCGTACACCGGCCGTTCGGGGACCTCGGCGAGCAGGGCCCGCAGCGCGGCCGTCGCCACGCCCCGGCCCCAGTACGCGCGGTCGATCCAGTACGACACCTCGCGCTCGCCGCTCTCCCCGTACACCACCGCGCTGCCCGCCACCGCCCCGTCGGCCAGGACCGTGCGCAGGACGGCGCGGCCGGCGCGCAGGCGTCGCCAGTACGCCGCGAAGGCCTCCGGGCCGGTGCAGTCCTCCGGCCCGAACGCGGCCATCCGGACGGCCTCCGGGTCGGTCATCTGGCGGTGGAACACCGGCACGTCACTGTCCCGGACGGCGCGCAGCGCGATCTCCATGGGGCCGAGCCTAGGCGTGCTTCTCCGGGACGGCACACCTGGGCTCGCCCGGCTCACAGCCGACGGGTCGCCAGGGTCAGCCGGTCGCGCGCGTCGAACAGCGCGTCCTTGATCATCTGCTCGTGGGCCGGGGTCAGCCGGGCCACCGGGACCGAGCAGCTGATGGCGTCCCGGGCGGGCGTGCGGTAGGGGATGGCCACGCCGAAGCAGCGCAGGCCCAGCGTGTTCTCCTCGCGGTCGACCGCGAAGCCCTGCTCCCGGATCTGGCGCAGCTCCTCGATGAGCCGCTCCCGGTCGGTGAGGGTGTGCTCGGTGAGCGCGGGCAGCGTCTCCGGCAGCAGCTTGCGCACCTGCTCGTCGGTGTAGGTGGCGAGGATCGCCTTGCCGAGGGAGGTGGAGTGGGCGGGCAGCCGGCGGCCGACCCGGGTGAAGGGGCGCAGGTAGTGCTGGGACTGGCGGGTGGCCAGGTAGACCACGTTGGTGCCGTCGAGCCGGGCCAGGTGGATGGTCTCCGTGGTGTCGTCGGAGAGCCGGTCCAGGGTCGGGCGGGCGGCGGCCACCACCTCGTCGCCGTCGATGTAGGAGGTGCCGACGAGCAGCGCCCGCACCCCGATGCCGTACCGGGTGCCCGTGGCGTCCGTCTCCACCCAGCCCAGCTCCACCAGCGTGCGCAGCAGCATGTACAGGCTGGACTTGGGATAGCCCACGGCCTCCTGGACGGCCGCGAGGGAGTGCATACCGGGCCGGCCGGCGAAGTACTCGAGCAATTCCACGGTCCGTACCGCGGACTTGACCTGCGCCCCGCCCCCTGTGTCGCCTGCCGTCATCGCCCTTGACCCCTTCGTTCGACGAGGACCGAGATATATAGTCTCCGAGCAGCGTTCATCATCAGAGACAGTGTTCAGTATATCGAACGCGGCTGATGGGTGACGCACAGATTCAGTTAGTGCGGCCTTTTGGAGGGACCCGCGGTGGCAGCAGCACCAGTCTGGAGTGTCGACCCGCGCACCGGGAAGCAGCGCGAACAGGTTGCGGTCGAGGCCACAGCCCAGGAGGTGGACGCGGCCGTCCGGGCGGCCGAGGCGGCGCGCGAGGCGCTCGCCGACCGCGCGGTCCGCGCCGCCTTCCTGCGCTCGGCCGCCGCGGGCCTGGACGCGGCCCGTGACACCCTGGTCGAGACCGCCGACGCCGAGACCGCCCTCGGCCAGGTCCGGCTGTCCGGCGAACTGGCCCGGACCGTCTACCAGTTGCGGGCCTTCGCGGACATCGTCGACGAGGGCGCCTTCCTGGACGTCGTCATCGACCACCCCGACGCCACCGCGACCCCGCCCGTGCCGGACCTGCGGCGCTACAAGGTGCCGCTCGGCGTCGTCGCCGTCTACTCCGCCTCCAACTTCCCCTTCGCCTTCTCCGTCGCCGGCGGTGACACCGCGAGCGCGCTCGCCGCGGGCTGCCCCGTCGTGGTCAAGTCCCACCCCGACCACCCGGCACTGTCCGAGCGGGTCGCCGAGGTGCTGCGCCGGGCCGCCGCCGGGCACGGCATCCCCGAGGGCGTCGTCGGCCTGGTGCACGGCTTCCAGGCGGGCATCGAACTGATCAAGCACCCGCTGGTCGCCGCGGCCGGCTTCACCGGCTCCGTCCGCGGCGGCCGGGCGCTGTTCGACGCCGCCGCCGCGCGCCCGGTGCCGATCCCGTTCCACGGCGAACTCGGCTCGCTGAACCCGGTCCTGGTGACCGAGGCCGCCGCGGCCGAGCGGCCCGAGGAGATCGGCGGCGGGCTCGCCGGGTCGATGACCCTCGGCGTCGGCCAGTTCTGCGTCAAGCCCGGCCTGGTGCTGGTGCCCTCCGGCGGAGCCGGCGACCAGCTGGTGAAGTCGCTGGCCGACGCCGTCGCCGGCACCGACGCCGGGGTGCTGCTCGACCACCGCATGCGGGACAACTTCATCGCCGGTGTGGCCGAACGCGCCGGGCTGCCCGACGTGGACGCGCCCGTCACCCCGGGCGAGGGCGGCGAGCACACCGTCAGCCCGGGCTTCCTCACCGTGCCGGCGGCGAAGCTGACCGAGGAGGGCGACCACGACCTGCTCCTGGAGGAGTGCTTCGGGCCGGTCACGGTGGTGGCCCGCTACGCCGACGAGCAGGAGGCCAAGGCCGTCCTGTCCCGGCTCCCGGGCAACCTCACCGCGACGGTCCAGCTCTCCTCGCAGGAGGCCGCGGGCCAGGGCCGGGGACCGGAGCTGCTCGCCGAGCTGACCCCGCTGGCCGGCCGGGTCCTGGTCAACGGCTGGCCGACCGGGGTGGCCGTGGCACCGGCCCAGCACCACGGCGGGCCCTACCCGGCGACCACCTCCACCTCGACCTCCGTGGGCGGCACCGCCATCGAGCGGTGGCTGCGGCCGGTCGTCTACCAGAACGCGCCGGAGGCGCTGCTGCCGGCCGAACTGAAGGACGACAACCCGCTCGGCCTGCCGCGGCGGTTCAACGGGCGGTTGGAGCGGTAGTCCGCCGGTCGCGGGGGCTGAGCGGGTGGCTGGAGCGGTAGCCCGCCCGCGCCGGCGGTTCGACGGACGGCTGGAGCGGTAGCCGGTAGCCTGCCCGCCCCGGTGGTTCAGCGGGCGGCTGGAGCGGTGACCCGTCGGCAGCCCAGCAGGAACGTCACGGCGAGCAGGGCCGCCGCCACGGTCAGGCTCGCCCGCAGTCCGGCGGTGAAACCGCCGTCCACCAGGGCGCCGAACACCGCGATCCCGAGTCCGCCGGACACCTGCCGGGCCGCGTTGAGCACCCCGGCGGCCACCCCCGCCCGCTCGGCCGGCACGGCGTCCAGCAGCACCGCGGTCAGGGCCGGCACGGCCAGCGCCACGCCGACGGCCATCGGCACCAGCAGCACGGCCACCACCGCGGCCGGGGTGCCGGCGTCTACGGTGAACAGGGCCAGCAGGCCCGCCACCGCGAGCGCCTGCCCGGCCAGCAGCGGCACCCGGGCGCCGTAGCGCCCCGCGAGCCGGCCGGAGACCACGTTCGTCGTCGCGATCACCCCCGTCATGGGCAGGAACAACAGCCCGGCGGCGAGCGCCGAACGGCCCTGCACCTGCTGGAAGAACAGCGAGAACAGGAAGACCATCCCGTAGAACGCCACGCTGGCCGCCGACCCGGTGGCCACGGCCAGCCGCACCGTCCGGTCGCGGAACAGGCCGAGCGGCACCACCGGGTGGGGCCGCCGCGTCTCGATCCGTACGAACGCGACGGCGGCGGCCACGGCCACGGCACCGGAGACGAGGCCCGCCGTACCGCCCTCGATCACCGCGAACGTCAGCGCGGTCAGGGCGAGCACGGCCGTCGCCTGGCCCGGCAGGTCCAGCGGGGCCGGGCGGCGCGCCGAGCGGGGAGCGCGTACCAGCAGGACCAGCGCGGCCACGCCCAGCGGCAGATTGACGAAGAAGACCGCCCGCCAGTCCCACCAGGTGGTCAGCACCCCGCCCGCCACCGGACCGAGGGCCAGCGCCGTCGAGCTGCCCGCCGCCCAGGTGGCCACCGCCCGGCCGCGTCGGGCCGGATCCGGGTAGGCCTGGCGCACCAGGGCCAGCGAGGCGGGCAGCACCACGGCCGCCGCCGCCCCCTGCACCGTCCGCGCGCCGATCAGCGCCGGCAGGCCCGGCGCGAGCCCGCAGGCCGCCGAGGCGAGCGTGAACATCGTGATGCCCAGGGCGTACGCGCGGCTCGCCCCGGCCCGGTCCGCGAAGGCGCCCGTGGACAGCATGAGCGCGGCCAGGGCGAGGGTGTAGGAGTCCACCACCCACTGGAGGCCGGACATCCCGCCACCGAGGGAGGAGCCGATCGCCGGGAGGGCGACGGTCACGATCGTCGAGTCCAGGGTGATCAGGGCGGTCCCGAGGATGGCCGCCACGAGGGTGAGTACCGGCGCGGTGCCCGTTTCCTCGCCGGGGCCGGTCAGTTGAGGGGTGGTCAGAGTCTTGGCGTTCGGCATGCGGCCATGGTGCTGGTCGTCTGCGGCATACAGTAGTGGCCTGAATGCCATGCATCCGGAGGTTCTGGCCATGCTGCGTGTCGCCGTCGTCGCGTCCCCGCCCGTGTCGATGTTCAACCTCGCCATCCCCGAGCTGCTCTTCGACAAGGTGCGGGTCGACGGCGAACCGGGCTACGAGGTCGTGATCTGCGCGCCCGAGCCCGGCCCCATGCCCACCACCGGCACGCTCGACCTGTACGTGCCCCACGGCCTGGAGGCGCTGCGCGAGGCGCACACCGTGATCGTCGCGGGCACCGGCCGGCCCCTGTCCCCGGACCCGCGGGTGGTCGAGGCGCTGCGCGAGGCCGCGGCGGCGGGCAAGCGCATCGCCTCCATCTGCTCCGGCGCCTTCTCGCTCGCCGAGGCGGGCCTGCTCAAGGGCCGCAAGGCCACCACCTACTGGGCACAGGCCGGGGAGCTGCGCCGCCGCCACCCCGACATCGACCTCCAGGGCGACGTCCTGTTCGTCCAGGACGGCCCGCTCCTGACCGCCTCCGGCTACGCCGCCGGGATCGACCTGTGCCTGCACATCGTCCGCACCGACTACGGCGCCGCCATCGCCAACGAGGTCGCCCGGCTCGCCCTGGTCGCCCCGGTCCGGCCCGGCGGGCAGACCCAGTTCACCCAGACCCCGCTGCCGCCCGAGCGCGGCACCGCCTGCGCCGACACCCGGGGCTGGGCGATGCGCAACCTGGACAAGCCGCTCACCCTGACCGACCTGGCCCGGCACGCCGGTGTCTCGGTACGCACCCTCACCCGCCGGTTCCAGGCGGAGAGCGGGGTCAGCCCGTTGCAGTGGCTGCTGCACCAGCGCATCGAGCGGGCCAAGGAACTGCTGGAGACCACCCGGCTGCCCATGGACCAGGTGGCCGCCGCCTGCGGTCTGGGCACCGCCGACTCCCTGCGCGCCCACCTGGTCCGCCGCACCGGCCTCACCCCGAGCGCGTACCGGGCCCAGTTCAGCAGGCACGGCCATACGGCCGGCTCGGGCACCCGCGCCGTGGCCTGAGGACCGCCACCGAGCCGGGCCGCAGCCCGTCCCCGCACCAGCGGGATCCAACTCGCCCGCGGCGTGGCCCGCTTGAGGCGACTTCGAACGTCATCCCCGTGAACCGTATGCGCGCGAGGGCCGTTGTACGACCGGATGCCCTCGAGGAGCGGCATCCGGACGCGGCGACCACGACCGCGCTCCCACGGGCAGCAACGGGAAAGGGACACTCATGAGACGTGCGGTCAAGACCGCGGTGGTAGCGGCAGCCCTCGCCTCCACCGCCGTACTGGCGGCCCCGGGAACCGCGTCGGCCGACCCCGAGGACGGGCTCCTGAGCAACTGTGCGGAAGGCAAGATCTGCCTCTTCGACGGCCACAACCACACCGGGGACCTTCTCCAGCTCGATCGGCAGTGCGTCACAACGGTTGCCGGTGGTGATCAGGACCGGCGCTTCGCCTCCGCCCGCGCGCGGTCGGAAGCCGCCGCGATCTCCTCGTAGGTCCATCCCTTGTACAGACGCTCTCCGCGGGCATCGGTGATGTCGATGACCAGGCCGGTCCACTCCTCGGCGGGCTGTTCGGGGACGAGTCCCAGTTCGTACGTGGCGTCCTGGAGCAGGGATTCGGTGACACGTACGCCGGTGAGTCTCTCGGCCAGAGCGAGAACCGCCGCCTTCCCGTCGACGACCGGAGCGCTTTCGTCGTGCTCTCCCTCGGGAGTCAGCGGGAAGCCGACTTCCCGCAACAGGGGAACCAGTTCACCGGGGCTGCTGCCGTCGCGCGCCGAGGGGTCCTCGAACGTCGTACGGAGCTCACCGTCCTCGAACCAGTGGAAGAGGTGGATGGGCTTGCCGCCGTTGCTCGAGTGCGCCACGACCCGGCCGCCCTCCGACAGCGCCTCCGCGCACGGCACCCCAAGGCCACCGTCGAAGCCGAGGACAACCGTCCAGCCGCCGTCCTCGCCCGGGGCCCGGAAGGCGCCCGCGACGTAGGAATCGTCCCCGTAGTCGTCATCCATCTCGGCACGGTGGGCGTCATCCGCCTCGACCAGCCCGGCCGTGCCCTCCCCGGTGCCGCGCGGTTCCGCCTCCATCGCACGCAGCACCTCCTGCGGGCTCCGCCCCCGAACCGGTACTCAGGACCCGAGCCGCCGGACCGCGGATACGGGAATACCCCGGCCTGTTTGAATGTTCACATACCCGGCCCGGGGAGATTCCCCACGGCCGTACCGTACGACCTGGAGAGAGCCGAAGACATGCGCGTCGAGATCTGGAGCGACATCGCCTGCCCCTGGTGCTACGTGGGCAAGGCCCGCTTCGAGAAGGCGCTGGCTGCCTTCCCGCACCGCGACGAGGTCGAGGTGGTGCACCGCTCCTTCGAGCTGGACCCGGGCCGCGCCAAGGGCGACGTACAGCCGGTGATCACCATGCTGACCAGGAAGTACGGCATGAGCGAGGCCCAGGCCCAGGCCGGCGAGGACAACCTCGGCGCCCAGGCCGCCGCCGAGGGCCTGGACTACCGCACCCGGGACCGCGACCACGGCAACACCTTCGACATGCACCGCCTGCTGCACTTCGCCAAGGAGCACGGCCGGCAGGACCAACTGATCCAGATCCTCTACCGGGCCAACTTCGCCGAGGAGCGGTCCGTCTTCACCGAGGGCGACGAGCGCCTGGTGGAGCTGGCCGCCGAGGCCGGACTGGACGCCGGGGCCGCCCGCGCGGTGCTCGCCGACCCGGACGCCTACGCCGACGAGGTACGCGCCGACGAGCGCGAGGCCGCCCAGCTCGGCGCGACCGGCGTGCCGTTCTTCGTCCTCGACCGCAAGTACGGCGTCTCCGGCGCCCAGCCCGCCGAGGTCTTCACCCAGGCGCTGACCCAGGCATGGGGCGAGCGCTCCCCGCTGCGGCTGGTCGGCCAGGGCGACGGCGACGCCTGCGGCCCGGACGGCTGCGAGGTCCCGCAGCACGGCTGAAAACCGCAGGCCGCAGTACCCGAACCCGCAGGTCACGGGCGTGCTATAAGCGCTGCTACGAGTTGCCACGCAAAAATCCGCAATGGACGGGGAGTTCCGGGAGCCGCAGAGTGGTCCCATGCAGACCACGGAGACCTTCGACCGCCTCGTCCGCGCCGAGTTCCGGCCCCGGAGCACCTACCTCAACACCGCGAGCAACGGGCTGCTGCCGGCCCGTACCGTCGCCGCCCTGAACGAGGCGGCGCTGTTGCGGGCCGAGGGCCGGCCGCTGACCCGGCTGTACGAGGACGTGGAGGCGAGCCGGGCCGCGTTCGCCCGGCTCGCCGGCGTCCCGGCCACCCGGGTCGCGGCCGGCGCCTCGGTCGCCGCGCACACCGGGGTGATCGCCGCCGCGCTGCCCGCGGGCGCCGAAGTCCTCACCGCCGAGGACGACTTCACGTCCGTACTCAACCCGTTCCACGTCCGCGGCGACCTCAAGGTCCGCACGGTCCCGCTGGAGCGGATCGCCGAGTCCGTCCGGCCGGGCACCGCGCTCGTCGCGGTCAGCGCCGCGCAGTCCGCCGACGGCCGGCTCGCCGACCTGCCCGCCCTGCGCGAGGCCGCCCGCGCCCACGGCGCCCGCACCTACGTCGACTTCTCGCAGGCCGCCGGCTGGCTGCCCTTCGACGCGGACGCCTACGACTTCACCGCGAGCGTCGCCTACAAGTGGCTGCTGGGCCCGCACGGCGCCGCCTTCCTCACCGTGCCCGAGGACTTCGGCGGACTCACCCCGCTGCTCGCGGGCTGGGTCGCGGCCGAGCATCCGTGGGACAGCTGTTACGGCCCGGTGGCCGAACTCGCCCACTCCGCCCGGCGGTTCGACCTCACCCACGCCCTGTTCACGTTCGCCGGACTGCGCCGGTCCCTCGAACTCGTCGAGGAGCTGGGCGTGCCGGCGATCCATGCCCACGACACCGCGCTCGCCGACCGGTTCCGCGCGGGGCTCGCCGCGCTCGGCCACGAGCCGGTGCCGGCCTCCGGCTCGGCGATCGTCTCGGTGCCCGGACTGGGCGCCCGGCAGGGGGAGCTGAGCGAGGCCGGCATCGAGGTCTCCGACCGCGCGGGCAATCTGCGCGCGGCCTTCCACCTCTACAACACGCCCGAGGACGTGGACCGCCTGCTGGCCGCGCTGTCCGCCTGACCCTCCCGGTCCTCCCGCGCGGCCGTCGCGCACAGGTTGGCCTCGACCCGGCCGAGCAGCCCCAGCAGCTGCTCGCGCTCGGCGGGCGTCAGCCCGGCGAAGCTCTCTTCCTCCAGCGTGGTCCACAGCCGCGCCACCTCGTCCAGCAGCCGCGCCCCGGACTCCGTGGCCTCCACGAGCACCGCGCGCCGGTCCGCCGGGTCCGGCAGCCGCCGCACATGACCGGCCTGCTCCAGCCGCTGGAGCATCTTCGTCACCGTGGACGGGTCCAGTCCGAGCAGCCGGATCAGCTCCGACTGCCGGGCCGGGCCGCGTTCCCACAGGTGCATCATCACCAGTTCCTGGCCCGGGTAGAGGCCGAGCCCGCGCAGCAGTGCGGCGGCGGCCGTGCGGTGCAGCCGCGCCACCCGGCTCAGGGCGTGCCCGACCGGCCCGCCCCGGGCGGCGGCGGGCAGCTCGGCGTGGGAGTGCCGGGCGGCGTCCGCCGTCGCCGGTCCGTTGCTGGCGTCCATGGGTGGCTCCCGCGCTGCTCGTAGATCCCGTCCGTACGGTCCCGAAGCGTACTCACCGGCATTTGATTGGTCGACCAAGGAATGGGTTAAGGTGGTCCGCGTCGAGCTACTTGGCCGACCAACTAACTCTTCTTGGGGGTTACCGTGACCACCGCCTTCGACCCCGTGGACCTCCCCGGCCTGCGACTTGCCAACCGCATCGTCATGGCGCCGATGACCCGCAGCCGGGCCGCCGCCGGCGGGCTGCCCACGGCCCTGACCGCCGAGTACTACGCCCAGCGCGCCTCGGCCGGCCTGATCGTCACCGAGGGGATCCAGCCCTCGGCCGTCGGCCAGGGCTACCCCGACACCCCCGGCCTGCACACCGCCGCGCAGATCGCCGCCTGGCGCACCGTGACCGACGCCGTGCACGCCGCCGGGGGCCGGATCTTCGCCCAGCTCATGCACACCGGCCGCGTCGGCCACCCCGATCTGCTGCCCGCGGGACTGGTCAACGTCGCCCCCTCGGCGGTGGCGGCCCGCGGCCAGGTCTACACCCACCAGGGACCCAAGGACTTCGTCACGCCCCGGGAACTGTCCGAGGCGGAGATCCGCGCCACGCTCGCCGATTTCGCGGCGGCTGCCCGGGGCGCCGTCGAGGCCGGGTTCGACGGGGTGGAACTCCACGGCGCCAACGGCTATCTCATCCACCAGTTCCTGGCGCCCGGCAGCAACCGGCGCACCGACGGCTGGGGCGGCTCGGTGCCGGGCCGTGTCCGCTTCGCCGTGGAGGCCGTCCGGGCCGTCGCCGAGGCGATCGGCCCCGGCCGCACCGCCCTGCGGATCTCCCCGGGAAACCCCTTCAACGACATCCGGGAACCCGAGCCGGAGCCGGAGTACACCGCGCTGCTCGACGTGCTGGAGCCGCTGGGCCTCGCCTATCTGCACGTGATGGAGAGCGCGGACTTCCGCGCCCTGACGCCCGTGCTGCGCAAGCGCTTCAGCGGGGCCTTCGTCCTCAACCCGGCGACCGAGGACCCCACCGGCCCGGACGCCCTCGCCCTGGTCGAGGACGGCTCGGCCGACCTGGTCGCCTTCGGCCGGCTGTTCCTCGCCAACCCCGACCTCCCGGCCCGCCTGCGCGCCGGCGGCCCGTTCAACCCGGCGGACCCGGCGACCTTCTACGGCGGCGGGGCCGAGGGCTACACGGACTACCCGACGCTGTGACGATGCCCCGCGAGGGCCTCCGGCCGGTGCGCGGAGGCCCTCGCGGACGGACTCACCGGACCGGTGTGAAGTCCCGCGCCCCGATGAACTCCGGGCGGCGCACCGGGGCCGCGAAGGGTTCCACCGCCGTGTTCTCCACGCTGTTGAACACGATGAAGACGTTGCTGCGCGGGTACGGGGTGATGTTGTCGCCCGAGCCGTGCATGCAGTTGCAGTCGAACCAGGTCGCCGAGCCGGCCTTGCCGGTGAACAGGCGGATGCCGTGCTCGCTCGCTAGGGCGGTCAGCGCCTCGTCGGACGGGGTGCCCGCGTCCTGCATCTGGAGGGACTTCTTGTAGTTGTCCTTCGGCGTGGCACCGGCGCAGCCCAGGAACGTCTTGTGCGAGCCCGGCATGATCATCAGGCCGCCGTTGGTGTCGAGGTTCTCGGTCAGTGCGATCGAGACGGACACCGTCCGCATGTTGGGCAGGCCGTCCTCGGCGTGCCAGGTCTCGAAGTCCGAGTGCCAGTAGAAGCCGCTGGCGCCGAAGCCCGGCTTGACGTTGATCCGGGACTGGTGGACGTACACGTCCGAGCCGAGGATCTGGCGGGCGCGGCCCACCACGCGCGGATCGCGCACCAGGTTCGCGAACACCTCGCTGATCCGGTGCACCTCGAAGACCGAGCGGATCTCCTTCGACTTCGGCTCCACGATGGAGCGTTCGTCGGCGCGGACGTCCGGGTCGGAGACCAGCCGGTCCAGCTCCCGCTTGTAGAGGGCGACCTCGTCCGGCGTGATCAGCTGGTCGACGGCGAGGAAGCCGTCCCGCTCGTAACGCTGGAGGTCGGTGGTCGTGATCGGGCCCGGGGTGTCCGGGGCGCCCCAGACGACGGGGTCCTGGCGGGGGACGGTCACCTCGGCGGTGCCGCGGGTCGGGTAGAGATCCTTCACGGTGGCGGTGGTCATGGGTTCTCACACCTCCTCGGGCTCGGTGAGCAGGGGGTAGACGCCGTTCTCGTCGTGGTCCTCCCGGCCGGTGACCGGCGGGTTGAACACGCAGATGCAGTGGAAGTCCTCCTTGACGCGCAGCGTGTGCCGCTCGTGCCCGTCGAGGAGGTACATGGTGCCGGGCGTGATGGTGTACGTCGTACCGGTCTCGTGGTCGGTGAGTTCCGCCTCACCCCGGGTGCAGACGACGGCCTCGATGTGGTTGGCGTACCACATCGACGTCTCCGTCCCGGCGTACAGAATCGTTTCGTGCAGGGAGAAGCCGACCCGCTCCTTCGCGAGGACGATCCGCTTGCTCTCCCAGGTGCCCGACGCCGCCTTCACATGGCGGTCGGTGCCCTCGATCTCCTTGAACGATCGGACGATCACGGTGGTGCTCTTCCTCCTTGCCCGGCCTTGCCAGGCGGTTCGCGGACGGTCCCAGGCGCTCTCTGGGCGTTCTCTAAGCGGTCTGTGAGCGGTCGGTCCTCACGCGGTCTCGCGGACGGAGCGGGCGAGGACGCTCAGGCCCTCGTCCAGTTCCTCGGGGGTCACGGTGAGCGCGGGCAGCAGCTTGACGACCTCGCCCTGGGGGCCGGACGTCTCGATCAGCAGCCCCAGTTCGAAGGCGCGCCGGGCGACCCGCGCGGCCCGGTCCTTCGCGTGGAACTCCAGACCCCATACGAGCCCGCGCCCGCGGTACTCCTTGACGGCGGCGAGGTTCTCCTCGGTGATGGAGATCAGCGCCCGCTCGACCTGCTCACCGCGGGCGCGGGTCTGCTTCTCCATGGCCGAGCCGTCGGTCCAGTACGTCTCCAGGGCGGCGGTGGCGGTGACGAAGGCGGGGTTGTTGCCGCGGAAGGTGCCGTTGTGCTCGCCGGGCTCCCACACGTCCAGCTCGGGCCGGAACAGGGTGAGTGCCATGGGCAGGCCGTAGCCGCTGATCGACTTGGACACGGTGACGATGTCCGGGGTGATGCCGGCCTCCTCGAAGGAGAAGAAGGCGCCGGTACGGCCGCAGCCCATCTGGATGTCGTCGACGATGAGCAGCATGTCCTGCCGCTCGCACAGCTCCTTCAGCGCGCGCAGCCATTCGGGCCGGGCCACGTTGATGCCGCCCTCACCCTGCACGGTCTCCACGATCACGGCGGCGGGCTTGTCCAGCCCCGAGCCCTGGTCCTCAAGGAGGCGTTCGAACCACAGGAAGTCCGGGACCGTGCCGTCGAAGTAGTTGTCGAACGGCATCGGCGTGCCGTGCACCAGCGGGATGCCGGCGCCGGCCCGTTTGAAGGCGTTGCCGGTGACCGCGAGCGAGCCCAGCGACATGCCGTGGAAGGCGTTGGTGAACGACACGACCGCCTCGCGTCCCTTCACCTTCCGCGCCAGCTTCAGCGCGGACTCCACCGCGTTGGTGCCCGTCGGCCCGGGGAACATCACCTTGTACGGCAGGTCCCGCGGGCGCAGCACCAGGTCCTGGAAGGTGCGCAGGAAGGTCCGCTTGGCCGTGGTCGACATGTCCAGGCCGTGGGTGACGCCGTCCCGTTCCAGGTAGTCGAGCAGCGCCCGTTTCAGTACCGGGTTGTTGTGGCCGTAGTTGAGTGATCCGGCGCCGGCGAAGAAGTCCAGGTAGGCGTGGCCGTCCTCGTCGTACATCCGGCTGCCCTGGGCCCGGTCGAAGACGGTGGGCCAGCCGCGGCAGTAGCTGCGCACCTCGGATTCGAGGGTTTCGAACACGCTCAGGTCGGGCTGGGTGATGGTCACGGTGATTCGCTCCTCAGTGGGCGGTGGACTCGGTCAACGGGCCGATGCGGTAGAGGACTTCGGGATCGTGCGAGCCGCCCGGGAACAGGTCGGCGCCGAACAGCACCTCGCGGCTGACCCGTGCGCCGTGCCGCTCGGCGAACGAGGTGAACAGGCGCTCGGAGGCGGTGTTGCCGGGGGTGATGGTGGTCTCCAGCTCGGTGATGCCGCGCTCGGCGACGAGGCGCCGGGTCAGCCCGTCCAGCAGCCTGGCGGCGATGCCGCAGCCCCGGTGGGCGGCGTCGACGGCCACCTGCCAGACGAGCAGGGTGCGGGGGCGGCCGGGCCGCAGGTAACCGGTGACGAAGCCGACCGGTTCCCCGTCCGCACCACGGGCCACCACCGAGGTGCCGGCGAAGTCCCGGCACCACAGCAGATAGCTGTAGGAGGAGTTCAGATCGAGGGTTTTCGATTCCTTGGCGATGCGCCAGAGCGCGGCTCCGTCGCTGGTCGCCGGACTTTCGATGAGCAGGTCTGCGGGTGCGGCGGTCATGCGGCACGAATTTAGCGAGGTGAATTCGAAAGTGCACGGGAGCCGGAGCGGTGTCACCTCGGCCGACGGAAGATATGTCCGTAATACACCCAGGAAAATCGGTACAAAGCTCACCCGTTGTGGAGTGTGTCACAGCCCGAAATGCCGGGGAAATCCGCCGGAAAACTCGGTCGTTTAGCTCTGCAAAAACCGGGCAGAAGAAGATGGGAAGCTATCGTCCGGCGAATCGGCGGGAATTGTGAAAATGAAATGGAGTGGGTTTCGATAACGTCCGGGCATAAAAAAGTTCCCGGGAGCGCGGCCCCCGGGAACAGCGAACGGCGCTCAGCGCCAGGCGTCCTCCGCGGCCCGGCGGGCGGCGGCCGGATCGACCGTCAGGCCCTGCTCCGCGAGCGCCGCGCCCAGCGCCGCCAGCGAGCCCTGCACCGCACCCGGCGTCGCGTCCCGGCCGTAGTGGTTGACCCGGATCATCTCCTTGGCCAGTGCTCCGCCGCCGGCCGCCAGCGGCAGCGCCGGATCGCTCGCGAGGGCCCGCGCCACCACCTGCGAGGCCACCGCACCGGACGGCACCCGCAGCGTCGTCGCGACCGGCGCCGCGTCCCGCTCCTCGTACACATACGGCTCGAGGCCCCCGCCCAGCGCCACCGCGCCGGCCCGCGCGGCCCGCGCCGCGCCGCGGTGCCGGGCCATCACCGTCTCCAGCCCCTCCGACTCGATCCGCTCCAGGCACGCCTGGAGCGCCAGCATCTCCAACTGGGCCGGCGCGTGCGGCAGCGCCTTGCGGCCCGCGTCGATCCAGCGCTCCTTCCAGTCCAGCAGGGACAGGTAGGAGCGGCGCGGGGCGCCGGGGTTGGCGGCCATCCGGGCCCACGCCCGCTCGCTCACCGAGATCGCCGACACCCCCGCCGGGCCGCCCATCGCCTTCTGCGCCCCGATCACGCACAGGTCCACGCCCCAGGCGTCGGGCAGCACCGGCTCCGCGCCCACGGAGGCCACCGCGTCCAGATAGAAGAGGGCGCCCTGCTCCCGTACCGCCTCGCCGATCTCCGCGACCGGGTTGGTGTTGCCGGTAGCCGCCTCCGCGTGCACCAGCGACACGAAGTCGATCTCCGGGTGCTCGGCGAACGCCTCCCGGATCTGCCCGGCGGTCACCGCCGTGTGGAAGGGGACGGCGAGGTCGTGCACGGTGGCGCCGGCGTCCCGCAGCCAGTCGCCGAAGGTCTGGCCGTACGGACCGGTGATCACGTTCAGGGCCACCGTGCCCGGCCCGGCCGCCGCGCGGATCGCGCCCTCCAGCGGCAGCAGCGCCTCGCCCTGGGTGATCAGGACGTCCTGCCGGGTGTCCAGCAGCCGGGCCACGCCGTCCTCGATGGCGGCGAAGCGCTCGGCACTCAGCGGGGGCAGATCGAGGAAGGGGTGGCTCACGGCGTGCTCTCTCTTCAAACGGGAAGTCGATTCCCCCGATCTTAGGTGCAACGGCCCCGTTACCATGGGTTTGGTTTGAGAGGGTCAAACTTTTCCTTATAATCGGAACCCAACGTTCCCTACCGGGAGATTCCCCCCATGACAACGCTCCTCGGACGCCGGACCCGCGCTCTGGCAGCCATCACCGTGACGGCCGGGCTCGCGCTCGTGGCCGGCTGCTCCTCGGACGACGGCGGGGGGAGCGGCAAGACCACCGTCAAGGGCGTCCACCTGGCCAAGGCGGGGCAGCTGACCACCTGCACCCACCTTCCGTACCCGCCGTTCCAGTCGGAGGTCGACGGCAAGGTGCAGGGCTTCGACGTCGCCCTGATCGACCTCGTCGCCAAGGACCTCGGCGTCGAGCAGAACATCCGCGACACGCCCTTCGAGAACTTCAAGACCGGCGCCTTCCTGAACTCCGGGGAGTGCGACCTGGCCGCCGCCGGCATGACCATCACCGACGAGCGCAAGAAGAACGTCGACTTCTCCGACCCGTACTTCGAGGCCACCCAGGCCGTCCTCGTCGACAAGGACAGCGGGATCACCTCGCTCGCCGACGTCAAGGCCAAGGGCAAGAAGCTGGGTGCCCAGGCGCAGACCACCGGCGAGGACTACGTCAAGGAGAAGGGCTACGACCCGGTCTCCTTCGAGTCCTCCGACGCGGTCCTCAACGGTCTGCGCACCGGTCAGGTCAAGGCCGTCGTCATCGACTACCCGGTGGTCCAGGGCTGGCTGAAGGACAAGGCCAACGCCGACAAGTTCAAGGTCGTCGACAACCTCAAGACCGGCGAGCAGTACGGCTTCACCGTCAAGAAGGGCAACACGGCGCTGCGCAACGCCATCAACAAGGCGCTCAAGCAGGCCAAGGCCGACGGCACCTACAAGAAGATCTACGAGAAGTGGATCGGCCCGTACGACGCCTCCGTCGCGTCTCCCGCCGCCTCATGACCGACACGGACACACCCCTCCAGCCCAAGAAGAAGGGACTGACCCGGCGGCAGAAGCGCACCCTGTCGCGGGGCGTCCAGTACGCCGTCTTCGCCGCCGCCGTGATCGCCTTCGCGGCCACGGCCGACTGGGACCGGCTGCAGAACCAGTTCGCCCAGGCCGACATCGCCAAGCAGATGTTCCCGGACGTCATCACGCTGGCGCTGAAGAACACCGTGCTGTACACGCTGTCCGGCTTCGTGGTCGGGCTGGTCCTCGGCATGGTCATCGCGCTGATGCGGCTGTCCTCCGTGGGCCCCTACCGCTGGCTGGCGGGCGTCTACATCGAGATCTTCCGCGGCCTGCCCGCCCTGCTGATCTTCATCTTCGTCGGCGTGGCCGTGCCCCTCGCCTTCCCCGGCACGGAGATCCCCGGCGGCACCTACGGCAAGGTCGCCCTCGCGCTCGGCCTGGTCTCCGCCGCCTACATGGCCGAGACCATCCGCGCCGGCATCCAGGCCGTGCCCAAGGGACAGATGGAGGCGGCCCGTTCGCTCGGCTTCTCGCCGGCGAAGGCCATGATCTCGATCATCATCCCGCAGGCGTTCCGGATCATCCTGCCGCCGCTGACCAACGAACTCGTCCTGCTGTTCAAGGACTCCTCGCTGGTGCTGTTCCTCGGCGTCACCCTGGAGGAACGCGAACTGTCCAAGTTCGGCCGGGACCTGGCCAGTACGACCGCCAACTCCACACCGATCCTGGTCGCGGGCCTGTGCTACCTGCTGGTCACCATCCCGCTCAGCTTCGTCGTACGCCGTATGGAGACCAAGGCCCAGGAGGCGATCCGGTGAGCCGTCCGGAGATCGAAGTCCGCGGGCTGCACAAGTCCTTCGGCGACAACGAGGTGCTGCGCGGCATCGACCTGGAGATCCGCCAGGGCGAGGTCGTCTGTGTCATCGGCCCCTCCGGGTCCGGCAAGTCGACGCTGCTGCGCTGTGTGAACCTGCTGGAGGAGCCCACCAAGGGCCAGGTCTTCGTCGGCGGCACCGAGGTGACCGACCCGGACGTCGACATCGACGCCGTGCGCCGCCGCATCGGCATGGTATTCCAGCAGTTCAACCTCTTCCCGCACCTGAACGTCACCGAGAACCTCACACTGCCCCAGCGCCGGGTCCTCCGTCGGGACAAGGCGACCGCCGCGCGGACCGCCGCCGAGAACCTGGCCCGGGTCGGCCTCGCCGAGAAGGCGGACGCCTATCCGGCCTCCCTCTCCGGCGGCCAGCAGCAGCGCGTCGCCATCGCCCGCGCGCTCGCCATGGGCCCCGAGGTGATGCTCTTCGACGAGCCGACCTCCGCGCTCGACCCCGAGCTGGTCGGCGACGTCCTCGCCGTCATGCGCATGCTCGCCCGGGAGGGCATGACCATGATGGTCGTCACCCACGAGATGACCTTCGCCCGCGAGGTCGCCGACCGGGTCGTCTTCATGGACGGCGGAGTGATCGTCGAGGACGGCAGCCCGGACCAGGTCATCGGAAACCCGCGGCACGAGCGCACCCGGCACTTCCTCTCCCGCCTGCTCGACCCGGCGATGGCCGACGTGGAGGAGGAGACCTCCGACCAGGTGGGGAAGTCCGAGCCGTAGGCCGTTAGGGTGCGGTGCATGAGCGATGGCGCTGTGCTGCACGTGAAGGGGCGCGTCCTGGCCGGTCCGGACGACGTCCGGGACGAGCTGTGGGTGGTCGGGGGCCGGATCTCCTACGACCGCCCCGCCGGCGCCCGCGACGTGCGCACCGTCACCGGCTGGGCCCTGCCCGGCCTGGTCGACGCGCACTGCCACGTGGGCCTGGACGCGCACGGCCCGGTCGACGCCGAGACCGCCGAGAAGCAGGCGCTCACCGACCGGGACGCGGGCACCCTGCTGGTCCGGGACGCCGGCTCGCCCTCCGACACCCGCTGGATCGACGACCGCGCCGACCTGCCGAAGATCATCCGGGCGGGCCGGCACATCGCCCGCACCCGCCGCTACATCCGCAACTACGCCTGGGAGATCGAACCGGACGACCTCGTCGCCTACGTCGCCCAGGAGGCCCGGCGCGGCGACGGCTGGGTCAAGCTGGTCGGCGACTGGATCGACCGCGACCTCGGCGACCTCGCCCCCTGCTGGCCCCGCGAGGCGGTGGAAGCGGCCATCGCCGAGGCCCACCGGCTCGGCGCCCGCGTCACCGCGCACTGCTTCGCGGAAAGCTCGCTGCGCGACCTGGTCGAGGCGGGCATCGACTGCGTCGAGCACGCGACCGGGCTCAGCGAGGACCTGATCCCGCTGTTCGCCGAGCGGGGCGTCGCCATCGTTCCCACCCTGGTCAACATCGCCACCTTCCCGCGGCTCGCCGAGGGCGGCGAGCAGAAGTTCCCCCGCTGGTCCGCCCATATGCGCCGGCTGCACGAGCGGCGCTACGACACCGTGCGCGGCGCCTACGACGCCGGCATCCCGGTCTACGTCGGCACGGACGCCGGCGGCTCGCTGGCCCACGGCCTGGTCGCCGAGGAGGTCGCCGAGCTGGTCGCCGCCGGCATCCCGCCCCTCGCCGCCCTGTCCGCGACCACCTGGGGTGCCCGCGCCTGGCTCGGCCGGCCCGGACTGGACGAGGGCGCCCCCGCCGACCTGGTGGTGTACGAGGCCGATCCCCGGGCCGACGTACGGGTGCTGGCGGGTCCGCGCCGGGTGGTGCTGAACGGGCGGGTCATCGCGTAGCCGCGCCCCCGATTCGAATCACCGTGCGGGGTATTCACGTTCGGGTGAAGTAGCCCTGGAACGCTGACCGTTCACCCGTACCGGGGACAAGGTTGACGGGTCCCAAGCACGTTTCCTCTGGGGGTCCCACCGCCTTGAACAGCAACAACTTCCGCATGCCCGCACGCCGTCCGGCCGCCCTCGTGACGGCCGCCGTCCTCACCGCGGCACCCGTGGTCCTGGGCGCGGGCACCGCGCACGCGGCCACCGGCCACGGCCGCGCCTCCGCCGTCGTGCTGCGCACCGGGCTCGATGTGTCTCTCCTGAACAGGACCGTGAACGTCCCGCTCGCGGTCTCCTTCAACGAGGTCCGGGCACCGCGCAGCGCGGACCGCACGACGCTGTCCGTCCGGCTCGACGGCGTCGACGGCGGCAAACCGTTCACCGTGCTCGGCGCCGACGTCGCCGAGTCGAAGGCCACGGTCACCGCCCGGCGCGCCGAGGGCTCGGTCCGGGTCGCCCACGCCCGGCTGCACGTCCCCGGGCTGCCCCTGCTGTCCGTGATCGAGGCCGACGCGGTCACCGCGAGGGCCACCTGCGCGGTCGGCAAGGCGCCCACCGCCACCGCGAACGTCCTCGGCGCCGTCACCGTCCTCGGCAAGCGCGTCACCCTGACCGCCGGCGCCCCCGTCGAGGTGAAGGTGCCCGGCGTCGGCGAGGTCCGCCTCGACCTGTCCCGGCACACCACGACGACCCGCACGGCCGCCGCGACCGCCCTCGGACTCAAGGTCTCCGTCAACCCCCTGAAGCTGGGCGTCGCCGAGGTCGAGGGCACGGTCACCCTGGCCGAGGCCACCTGCGAGTCCCCGACGGCCCCGCCCACCGCCAAGCCGGTCCCCAGCCACGACCCGGCCGCCGGCCCCCGCCCCCAGGGCGCCCCGTCGGAGGCCAACCTCGCGGAAACCGGCGGCAGTCCGGCAACCCCGTACATCGCGGGCGGCGCGCTGGCGTTGCTGCTGGCGGGCGGGGGAGCGCTGACCCTGGCCCGGCGCAGGAAGCGCTGACGGCCCCGAAGGCCCGGCCGGCCGCCGGGACCTCCGACGGCCCCCGCGCCGCTCCCCGCCCGGTGCGCCGCCCCCGGTCAGGGAGCGGCCTCACGGGGCGGGGAGACCGGCGCGCCGAGCACGGCCGACAGGGCCTTCAGGAAGCCGTCCGCCGTCGTGCGGTCGCGTACGGCCAGACGGATCCAGTCCTGGTCCAGGCCCGGGAACGTATCGCCCCGGCGGACCGCGTAGCCGAGGTCGCGCAGGCGGTGGCGGACCTCGGCCGCTTCCGGGACGCGCACCAGGACGAAGGGGCCCCGCGCCGGCCCCACCACCCGTACCCCGTGGGCGGCGAGCGCGGTCAGGCCGGCCACCAGGTGCGCCCGGTCGCCGGCGATGCGGTGGGCCGCGTGACCCGCCTCGGCCAGCGCCCGGGGCGTCACACACGCCCGCGCCGCGGCCAGCGCCGGGGTGGAGACCGGCCACAGGGGCTGGGCCCGCTCCAGTTCGGCGATGATCTCCGGGGGAGCCAGGACGTAGCCGATGCGCAGGCCGGCCAGGCCCCAGGTCTTGGTCAGGCTGCGCAGGACGACGAGGCCGGGGACGTCGGTGCGGCCGGCCAGGGCCTCCCGCTCGCCCGGCACCGCGTCCATGAACGCCTCGTCCACCACCAGCGTCCGGCCGGGGCGGGCGAGGCCGGCGACCGTCCCCGCCGGGTGCAGCACCGACGTCGGATTGGTGGGGTTGCCGATCACCACCAGGTCGGCGTCCTCCGGGACCGCCGACGGATCCAGGCGGAACCCGTCCCGCTCCCGCAGCAGCACCCGGTCCACGCTGTGCCCGGCGTCCCGCAGCGCCGCCTCCGGCTCCGTGAACTGCGGATGCACGACCACCGGCCGGCGCACCTTCAGCGCGCGGGCCAGCAGCACGAACGCCTCCGCGGCCCCCGCCGTCAGCAGCACCCGCTCCACCGGCAGCCCGTGCCGCGCGGCCACCGCCGCCCGCGCGGCCCGCCCGTCCGGGTAGGCCGCGAGGGACGACAGCGAACCGGCGATCTCCTCCCGCAGCCACCGCGGGGGCGTGTCCGCCCGGACGTTGACGGCGAGGTCCACCAGGCCGGCCCCGTCGTCCCGGACCTCGGCGTCCCCGTGATGCCGCAGATCGGGCCCCGGGACGCCGCTCGGCTCAGTGCGCATGGCTGTGCGAGTGGCCCCCGTGATGGTGGTGCCCGTGGCCGTGGTGGTGGCCGTCGTCGTCCGGGTGGAAGTGCGGCTGCTGCGGCAGCCCCACCTTGTCCTCGAACCCCGGCAGCGCGATCCGGTACACGCACGAGTCGCAGTTCATCCGCAGATCGCCCTTGACGGCCTCCTCGTACCGCTCCATCACCAGGTCCAGCAGCTCCGGCTCGGGCCCGATGACATCGGCCGACCGCACGTCCAGCTCCGGGTGCGCCGCCGCCCAGTCCTCGGTCTGCTGCCGCACCCGGTCCGGCAGGATGCCGGTGAACAGGAAGTACGGCAGGACCACGATCCGCCGCGCGCCCAGCGCCGCGCACCGGTCCAGGCCGCTGGGCACGTCCGGCGCCGCCAGCGACACGAACGCCGTCTCCACCCCGGCGTACCCGCGGCCCTCCCACAGCAGCCGCGCCGCCTTGAATACCTCCGCGTTGGCGTCGGGGTCGGTGGAGCCGCGCCCGACCAGCAGCACGGTCACCTCCGAGCGGTCCGCGCCGTCCAGCACCTCTTCCAGCCGCCGCTCCAGCACGCTCAGCAGCGCCGGGTGCGGGCCCAGCGGGCGGCCGTAGGTGTAGGAGATGCCCGGGTGCCGCTCCTTCTCGCGGGCCAGCGCGGCCGGGATGTCACCCTTGGCGTGCCCGGCCGACACCAGCATGAGCGGCACCGCCGCGAACCGGCGCACGCCCCGCTCGACCAGTTCGGCGACGGCCTCGCCGAGCGGCGGCGGGGACAGTTCGATGAAGCCGCCCGCGACGGGCAGCTCGGGGTGGCGGCGCCCCAGTTCCCGGACGAAGTCGCGGAACGCCTCGGCACCGGCGTCGTCACGGGTGCCGTGTCCGGCGATGAGCAGGGCGGGCGGGGTGGTCACGAGGTCTCCTCGGAGTCTGGAACGGGGTGGTACAGCAGGGCGTTGAGCGCGGCGGACGCGACCGCCGACCCGCCCTTCTCGGACACGTTGCTCACGGCGGGCAGTCCGCTCTCCCGCAGCGCGGCCTTGGACTCGACCGCGCCGACGAAACCGACGGGCAGCCCGATGACCAGGGCCGGGTCGGCGTTCAGGGTCAGCAGCTCCTCCAGCGCGGTCGGCGCGTTGCCGATCACCCAGAGGGCCCCGGGACCGACCTGCTCGTACGCGAGCCGGATCGCGTGTGCCGACCGGGTCAGCCCCGGCCCGGCCACGGCGTCCCTCAGCCGGCAGACGGTCTCGCGCCGGGTGATCCCGGCGGCCACCATCTCCACGTCCACGACCACCGGCGCCCCGGCGTGCAGCGCGGCGTGCGCCGTCACCAACTCGCCCTCGTCCATGACGAGATCGGTCGCGTACTCGAGGTCGGCGGCGGAGTGGATGACCCGCTCCACCACCGCCCGGGTCAGCGGCGGGAAGTGCGAGGTGTCCAGGCGGGCGCGCAGCCGCCGGTAGGACTCCTGCTCGATCGGATGGACGACACGGTTCACTTCGGCTCCTCCCGCGATGCCTGCCAGCGGTAGCCGCGCGGGGTCACCATGCGCCCCGCGACGATCCGGGTCGCCGTGTTGCCGACGGTGACCACCGTCATCATGTCGACGCTCGCCGGATCCAGCGCGGCCAGCGTGGTGACCCGGCTCGACTCGTCCGGCCGGGACGCGTTGCGCACGACACCGACCGGCGTCGCCGGCTCCCGGTGCCCGGCGAGGATCGCCAGCGCCTTGGGCAACTGCCAGTCCCGGCCCCGGGAACGCGGGTTGTAGAAGGTGACGACCAGGTCCGCCTCGGCCGCCGCCCGCACCCGCCGCTCGATGACTTCCCACGGCGTGTGCAGGTCGGACAGGCTGATCGACACGTGGTCGTGGCCCAGCGGCGCGCCCAGGATCGCCCCGGCGGCCAGCGCCGCCGTCACCCCCGGCACCCCGACCACGTCGATGTCGTCCGACGCCTCCGCGAGCGCCGGGGACGCCATGGCGTACACCCCAGCGTCCCCGCTGCCGATCAGCGCCACCGCGTGCCCCGCGCGGGCCTGGGCGACCGCCGTCCGCGCCCGCTCCTCCTCCGCGCCGAGCCCCGACTCCAGCACCCGGGTCCCCGGCCGCAGCAGATCCCGGATCTGGTCCACGTACTGGTCCAGACCCACCACCACCGAGGCCCGCCGCAGCTCCGCCGCCGCACGCGGGGTGAGCAGGTCCCGGGCGCCCGGCCCGAGTCCGACCACCGCGAGCCGCCCGCGCGCCGGCCGCCGTACCACCGCACAGGTCGCCATCGCCGACTTCCGCTTCGGCACCAGGAGTTCACCACCGCGCAGCAGGGCGGCGGCCTCGGCGACCGACGGTGTGCCGACCGCGGCCAGTGGCGCGGCGGACGGGTTCGGCACCTCCACACCCGCCAACTCCTCGGCGGAGTACGTCACCAGGGGCACCCCGAGCCGCTCGGCGGCGGCCACGATGCCCGGCTCCCCGGCCTTGGCGTCCACGGTGGCCAGCTCACCGACCGACCGCGCCGTCAGCCCCGCCTCCCGCAGCGCCCCCTCCACCAGGGCGAGGACCTCCTCGGCCGGCGCGCCCCTGGACGCGCCGACCCCGACCACCAGCGACGGCGGGCGCAGCAGCACCTCCCGCTCACCCGGTACGGCGTCCCGGTCGGTGACCCGGACCGTGTACGCCCCCTCGTCCGCGAACGGCAGCGGCGGCAGCGGCCACGCCACCTCCGCCGCCAGCGCGACCGGCTCCCCGTCCAGCAGCGCCCGCGACACCGCCGCCACCGCACCCTCGTACGGCAGCCCCAGCGTGTCCAGACCCGGCAGCCCCACCGCGTCCGTCGCGGTCGTCACCACCGGCTCCGCACCCAGCAACGCGCCCACCTCGCGGGCCAGTTCATTGGCGCCGCCGCCGTGCCCGCCGAGCAGCGACACCGCGAACCGGCCGCCCTCGTCCACACACACCACACCCGGGTCGGCCGCCTTGCCGGCCAGCAGCGGTGCCAGCAGCCGCACCACCGCGCCCGTCGCCAGGAAGCACACCAGCTGCTCGCACTCGGCGAACGCGGCCCGCACCGCCTCCTTGACGGGACCCTCGTACACCCGCGTACGGTCCGGCCAGGCCGCGGCCAGCCGGTCCCGCGCCGCCGCCCCCGCCGCGGTGGCGGAAATCAGGCCGATCACTGGTCAACTCCTTCACTAGACACCGGGGTTCTCACGCCCCACAGCAAAAACACCGGATTGGTGGCCGCCAGCCGGGTCACGTCCCCCGGCAGCGGCGCGAGCCGCGACGACTGCAACAGCACCCCGTCGCAGACGAACCCGGCCTCCGTCAGCGCCGCGCGCGCCGCCGGCACCCGGTCCAGCGCGGCCATCGCCACGACCACCGTCCGCCGCGCCCGCCGCGCACACGCGGCGACCACCTCCGGCAGCTCCCGGCCCCCGCCGCCGACGAACACCGCGTCCGGATCGTCCGCCAGCCCCGCCAGGGCCGCCGGCGCCGCACCGTGCACCACGTCCACCTCGACGCCGTGGGCGCGCGCGTTGGCCCGGATCCGCCCGACCCCGTCGGCCGCCTTCTCCACGGCGACGACGGCCGCGCCGAGCCGCGCGCACTCCACCGCGACCGACCCCGACCCGGCCCCCACGTCCCACACCAGATCGCCCAGGCGCGGCCCCAGCCGGGCCAGGGCCAGCGCCCGCACCTCGAACTTCGTGATCATCGAGTCCCGGTGCGCGAACGCGTCCTCCTGAAGCGCCCACCGCTCCGGAGCCGCGGGCACCCCCGCGACCGTCCGCACCGCACCGAGCGCCCGCGCCTCGTCCAGGCACAGCACCACGCTCACCGCCGCACCCCAGTCCCGCGCCGCCGCCTCGGCCGCCGTCACCCGCTCCACGCGCTCCCGCTCCGGATCACCGAGGGCGCTCGCCACCACCAGCACCCGGTCCCCGGGCAGCGCCGCCCCCAGCTCGGCCGGACCGGCCCCCGGCCCGGTCAGCACCGCCACCTTCGGCCGCGCCCGGCACACGTTCACCGCCGTCCGCAGCTCCCGGCCGTGCGCGCTCACCACCACCGCGTCGTCCCAGGGCAGCCCGATCCGGGCGAACGCCGTCGCCACCGAGGACACCCCCGGCCGCACGTCCAGCAGCCCGGCACCGAACCGCTCCGCCAGCGCCCGCACGATCCCGAAGAACCCCGGGTCCCCGGAGGCCAGCACCACCACCGGCAGCTCCTTGCCGACGTACTCCGCGACGGTGTCCAGCGCGGGCGCCAGCGGCCCGAGCACCACCCGCTCCGCGCCCTCGGGCAGCGCCACGGCGTCCAGGTGCCGCCGCCCGCCGACCACCAGCGCGGCCCCGGCGAGCAGGTCCGGATCAGCCGGCGTCCCGGTCCCCGTACCGACGACCGTGATCAACTCTTCGCCCTCTGCTCCCGCAGCGCCCGCCGCGCCTCGGGGTCGGCCTTGCGGTAGCCGTGGAAGTGCCCCGGGTGGTACAGGTGCGAGCGGGTGCCGGACGCGTCCAGCGCCGGACCGACCAGGAACAGCGTGTGCTTCCAGAGCTTGTGCTCCTTGACCGTCTCCTCCAGCGTGCCGATCGTGCACTTCACGACCAGCTCCTCCGGCCAGGTCGCCTGGTACGCCACCACGACCGGGGTGGACGTCGGGTAGCCGCCCTCCAGCAGCTCCCGCACCAGCTGCCCGCTGCGCGCCGCCGACAGGAACACGGCCATGGTGGTGCCGTGCCGGGCGAACTCGCGCACCTCCTCGCCGGGCGGCATCGGCGTCTTGCCGCCGCCCAGCCGGGTCAGCACCACGGACTGCGCGACCTCCGGGATCGTCAGCTCCCGCTGCGCCAGCGCGGCCACCGCGGAGAACGACGACACGCCCGGCACGACCTCGGTCGCGATGCCGATCTCCCGGCAGCGGTCCAGCTGCTCCTGCGTGCCGCCCCACAGCGCCGGGTCGCCGGAGTGGATCCGGGCGACCTTCAGCCCCTCCTCGAACGCACGTCGGTACACCGCGACGACGTCCTCCAGCGACATGGCCGCCGAGTCCAGGATCTCGGCGCCCTCGCGCGCGTGGTCGAGGACCTCCGCCTGGACCAGGCTCGCGGCCCAGATCACGACGTCGGCCTCGGCGATGGCCCGCGCGGCCCTGAACGTCAGCAGGTCGGCGGCGCCGGGGCCGGCACCGACGAAGGTCACCTTGCCGGTGGTGGCATCGGCCATGGAAATCGGTCCTCTCCTACGAGTACTGCGGGGACTGCCGTCGGACGTGCGGGAACCCGGGTCGATCCGATAGCAAGGGCGTATGGCGGTCTTCGTCGCGCTCGGCGCGTTCCTGATGACGCTGGCCGGCGGCTGGACGGCACAGCGCGTGACCGACCGTCGCCATCTGGTGCTGGGCCTGGCCGGCGGGCTGATGCTCGGCGTGGTCGGCCTGGACCTGCTGCCCGAGGCCCTGCGGGCGGCGGACCACGAGATCCACGGCGTCCCGGCCGCGCTGCTGCTGTTCGTGGCCGGCTTCCTCCTCGCCCATCTGGTGGAACGCCTGCTGGCGGCCCGCCGCGCCGCGCACGGGGCGGTCGAACACACGGCGGTCCGGCACGGGGCGGCCGACCACGACGCGGCCCGGCACGCGGCGGCCGACCACGACGCGGCCGAGCACGACGCGGCCGAGCACGACGCGGCCGAGCACGACGCGGCCGAGCACCGCCACCGCAGCCCCGAGGTGGGACTGACCGCGGCGGCCGCCATGGTGGGGCACAGCCTGATGGACGGCGTGGCGATCGGCGCGTCCTTCCAGGTGGGCGGCGGCATGGGCACCGCGGTCGCGCTCGCCGTCATCGCCCACGACTTCGCGGACGGCTTCAACACCTTCACCCTCACCCGCCTGTACGGCAACGCCCGCCGCAAGGCCCTCGCCATGCTCTTCGCGGACGCCGTCGCACCCGTCGCCGGAGCCGCCGCGTCCGCGTTCCTCACCATTCCCGAGGACGTCCTCGGGGGCTATCTCGGCCTGTTCGGCGGCGCCCTGCTCTACCTCGCCGCCGCCGAGATCCTCCCCGAGGCCCACCACGCCCACCCCGCCCGCTCCACCCTGCTGTGCACGGTCGCGGGTGTCGCGTTCATATGGCTGGTGGTGGGCGTCAGCGGGTGACGGGGCCGGTCTCACAGCTTCCCGCCCCGGCCGCCGTCCCGCCGCGGCGGCGCGATCAGCGTCGACAGATACGGCAGCGGCGTCCCGTCCAGCTCGGCGGCCGGCCGCACCGACTCCTCCGGCAGCCCCAGCGCCGACCCCCACACCGCGTCCGCGAGCCGCCCGGTCTCCTTCAGCGCCTCGGCGACCTCGGCGGCCTGCCGCCCGAACTTGTACGCCACCACCGTGCCCGGACCGGCCAGCGCCTCCTTCAGCACCGCCGCCCCGGCCGTCACCGGCACCAGGGTCAGCGGCTCGGTGCCTTCCGTCAGCACCGCCCCCGACCGCGCCGCGAGATCCTGCATCGCGGTGATCCCCGGCACCGTCTCCACGACCACATCCGGCACCAGCTCCACGAGGGTCTGCGCCAGATAGGTGAACGTCGAGTACACGTTCGGGTCACCGATGGTGGCGAACGCGACACACGCGTGCGCCTCCAGCAGTTCGGCCACCCGCCGCCCGGCCGCGTCCCAGGCCGCCTCCCGGCGCGCCCGGTCCGTCCGCTCGTTCAGCGCGAACACCACCCGCACGATCTTCTCCGCGGGCACGTAGTGCGCCACCGTCGCCTCGGCCCGCCCCCGCTCCCCGGTGTCCATGACGGGCACCACGACGACATCGGCCGCCCGCAGGGCGTTGACCCCCTTGACGGTCACCAGCTCCGGATCACCGGGACCGACCCCGACTCCGACCAGCCTGCTGCTCATGACGTCCGGCACCTCTCCACGAACCGACGGGCGACACCGGGCCGGGCAGCCCAGTGCGTGTGCAGATAACTCGCGTGCACGCCCTGCTGTACGAAACCTTCGACCCGCCGCACCGGGGCCGTGACCCCCCAGGCGGGAGCGGCCCCCGCGCCCGGCTCCACCACCGTGCGGTGGAACTCGTGCCCCCGCATCCGCGTCCCGGCCGCCGCCAGCGCGCTGTCACCGACGGCCACGGCGTCCCGGTAGCCGAGCGTCAGCCGCTCACTCATCCGCGCGGTGGCGTCCAGCACACCGCACATCGGCCTGCCGTCCAACTCCCGGCACAGGTAGAGCAGTCCGGCACATTCGGCGGCCACGGGGGCACCGGAGAGCGCCAGTTCGGCGACGGCCCTGCGCAGGGGCTCGTTGGCGGACAGCTCGGCGGCGTACACCTCGGGGAAGCCCCCGCCGATGACCAACCCCGCCGTACCCTCGGGCAGCCGCTCGTCCCGCAGGGGGTCGAATACGACGACCTCGGCTCCGGCGGCGGTGAGCAGCTCGGTGTGCTCGGCGTAGGAGAAGGTGAACGCCGGACCGCCGGCCACGGCGACCACCGCACGCCTCCCCGCCGCGCCGACGGGCGCTTCCCAGGGCACGTCCGGCAGCGGTCCCGCACTGCCCGCCAGCCGCGACAGAGCCTCGAGATCACATCCCCGCTCGACCTGCGCCGCCATCGCCGCGACCGCGTCCACCGCATCGGCCCGCCGCTCGGCGACCGGCACCAGCCCCAGATGCCGCGACGGAGTGTCCACCTGAGGAACCCGCCGCAGCACACCCAGGACCGGCACCCCGGACGAATCCAGCGCCTCCCTGAGCAACTCCTCGTGCCGGTCCGACCCGACCTTGTTCAGGATCACGCCCCCGAGGCGCACCTCCGGATCCCACGAGGCGAACCCGTGCACCAGCGCCGCCACCGACCGCGACTGCGAGGACGCGTCGACCACCAGCACCACCGGCGCCCGCAGCAGCTTCGCCACATGCGCGGTGGACGCCAGCTCACCCTGCCCGGCCGCCCCGTCGTACAGCCCCATCACACCCTCGACCACGGCCAGGTCACACCCCCGCGCCCCGTGCAGGAACAGCGGAGCGACCAGCTCCGGCCCGCACAGATACGCGTCCAGGTTGCGCCCCGTACGCCCGGTCGCGAGGGCGTGGTACCCCGGGTCGATGTAGTCCGGCCCCACCTTGTGCGGGGACACGGCGAGCCCCCGCGCGGCGAACGCGGCCATCAGCCCCGTGGCGACGGTGGTCTTGCCGCTGCCCGACGAGGGTGCGGCGACGACCAGCCGAGGCACCGACGATGTCACCACTCGATGCCCTTCTGGCCCTTCTGCCCCACGTCCATGGGGTGCTTGACCTTGGACATGTCGGTGACGAGATCGGCGAAGTCCACCAGCTCCGGCGGCGCGTTCCGCCCGGTGATCACCACATGCTGGGTACCGGGCCGGTTCCGCAGCACCTCGATCACCTCGCCGGTGTCCACCCACCCCCAGTGCATCGGGTACGCGAACTCGTCCAGCACGTACAGCCGGTACGTCTCGGCGGCCAGGTCACGCTTGACCTGCTCCCAGCCCTCCCGGGCCTTCTCCTCGTTGTCCATCTGGGCATCCCGCTGGACCCACGACCAGCCCTCGCCCATCTTGTGCCAGTCGACCGTGCCGCCCTCACCGGAGGCACCGAGCACCCGCAGCGCGTTCTCCTCGCCGACCTTCCACTTCGCCGACTTGACGAACTGGAACACCCCGATCGGCCACCCCTGGTTCCAGGCGCGCAGCGCGAGCCCGAACGCGGCGGTGGACTTGCCCTTGCCGATACCCGTGTGCACCACGACCAGCGGACGGTTCCGCCGCTGACGCGTCGTCAGCCCGTCGTCCGGTACGACACTCGGCTGTCCCTGCGGCACTACGCGGCCCTCCTGCCCTGAATACCCTTCACCAGCCCGGCGATCGAGTCCGCCCGCAGCTCGTCCAGCGTCACCGCCGTACCGCCCAGCTCACCGGCCAGCTGCCCGGCCAGCCCCAGCCGCACCGGCCCCGACTCACAGTCCACGACCACCGAGGCGACGCCCTCGGCCGCGAACAGCCCGGCGGCCCTGGACGCGAGCAGCACAGGCTCCGGACCACCCGTGGCCCGCCCGTCCGTCACCACGACCACCAGCGGCCGCCGCGCCGGATCCCGCAGCCGCTCCACGCGCAGCACCTCGTGCGCCTTCAGCAGCCCGGCCGCCAGCGGCGTACGACCGCCGGTCGGCAGCGACTCCAGCCGCGCGGCGGCGGCGTCCACGGACGAGGTGGGGGGCAGGGCGACATCGGCCGAGGTACCCCGGAAGGTCACCAGCCCCACCTTGTCCCGCCGCTGGTAGGCGTCCAGCAGCAACGACAGCACCGCACCCTTCACGGCACTCATCCGCTGCCGCGCGGCCATCGAACCGGAGGCGTCGACCACGAAGAGAACGAGGTTGCCCTCACGCCCCTCCCTGGTCGCCTGCCGCAGATCGTCCCGGCGCACGATCAGCCCCGGCCCGGACCGCCCCCGCGCCCGCTGATGCGGCGCGGCCGCCTGAACGGTGGCCGCCAGGTGCAGCTTGGTCAGCGTCCCCTGCGGCCGGCGCGCCCCGGTGGTGCGCCCGTGCTCGGTCCGCGCCCGCGAGCGCCGCCCGGCGGCACCCTCCCCGATCCCGGGGACGGTCAGCGCCTTGGTACGGAAGGGCTCGGTGGCGCGTGCGGCCGACTGCTCGCCCGCGCCGGACGCCTGCGGCTGCCCGCCCTCACCGGCCTCCGGCCGCGCGGCCTCACCGCCGTCACCCTGCGGACCGCTGTCCGGCGCCGGCTGCCCACCGCCGCCGGGACCGTCGGGGTCCGGCTCGTCGTCGCCGTCGTCCCCGGAGTACTGCTCCAGCGTCTCGTCCAGCTTGTCCTCGTCCAGGCCCGGCGCGTCGAAGGGCGCACGGCGCCTGCGATGCGGCAACGCCAGCAACGCCGCCTGCCGCACATCCTCGGCGAGGACGTCCGTCCGCCCGGCCCACGCGGCCAGCGCGGTCGCGGTCCGCGCCATCACGATGTCGGCGCGCATGCCGTCCACCTCGAAAGCCGCGCAGGTGGCCGCGATCTGCCGCAGCGCCGCGTCACCGAGCCGCACCTGCGGCAGCAACTCCCGCGCGGCGACGATCCGCTGCCGTACGGCGGCCTCTTCCTGCGCCCACTGGGCGGCGAAGGCGGCGGGGTCGTCGTCGTAGGCGAGGCGCCGCCGCACGACCTCCACCCGCTGGTCCGGCTCACGGGAGGCGGCGACTTCGACCGTGAGACCGAAACGGTCCAACAGTTGAGGTCTCAACTCGCCTTCCTCAGGGTTCATGGTCCCCACGAGGAGAAAACGAGCCGCGTGCCGCACGGAGACGCCTTCACGCTCGACGTACGAGGCACCCATCGCGGCCGCGTCCAGCAGGACGTCGACGAGGTGGTCATGCAGCAAATTGACTTCGTCGACGTAAAGGATCCCGCGGTGGGCCTGTGCCAAGAGGCCGGGCTCGAAGCTCTTCACGCCTTCGGCGAGAGCGCGTTCGATGTCGAGCGAGCCCACCAGCCGGTCCTCGGAGGCACCTACAGGCAGCTCGACCATCCGGGCGGGCCGCTGCGTGCCACTACCCGGCTCATGCGGACCGTCCGGGCACTCCGGGTCCGGGGAGTTCGGGTCACAGGAGAAACGGCACCCGGGGACGACGGCGACCTCCGGGAGCAGGGCGGAAAGAGCGCGTACAGTCGTGCTCTTCGCGGTCCCCTTCTCCCCGCGCACCAGGACACCGCCCACTGCGGGGCTGACGGCGTTGAGGAGCAAGGCCAGCCGCAGGTCGTCCTGGCCGACAACGGCCGTGAAGGGGTAGGGCGTGCTCACGCGTTGATCACTCCTCCGGGTGAATCATGCCGAAACGGATCGGGCTCCGAATCCGGACCTGGGACAGTCGCCGTGTGCTCCCCGCTGATGTGGGGGTGGTCCTCCCGAAGAGGGCGAGTTGCGGCCGCGGTTGCTGTGCTCCCCGCCGCTGCGGGGCTCCCCAGGGACATCAAGCGTCCCCCTCCAGATCTCCCTCAAGCTCCAGGTAGGTCGCCCGGAGCCGGTCCAAGGTCTCCTGATCCGGTTCCGCCCACAGCCCCCGGTCCGCCGCCTCCAGCAAGCGTTCGGTGATGCCGCGCAGGGCCCACGGGTTGGACCTCTTCATGAACTCCCGGTTCTCCGGGTCGAAGACGTACTCGGCACTGAGCTTCTCGTACATCCAGTCGTCCACCACGCCCGCCGTGGCGTCGTAGCCGAACAGGTAGTCCACGGTCGCCGCCATCTCGAAGGCGCCCTTGTAGCCGTGCCGGCGCATGGCCGCCATCCACCGGGGGTTGACCACCCGCGCCCGGAACACCCGGTGCGTCTCCTCGCCCAGCGTCCGCGTCTTCACCTGGTCGGGGACGGCCGAATCGCCCACGTACGCCTCGGGGCTGGCGCCGGTCAGGTGCCGGACCATGGCGACCATGCCGCCGTGGTACTGGAAGTAGTCGTCGGCGTCGACCAGGTCATGCTCTCTCGTGTCGATGTTCTTCGCGGCCACCGCGATCCGCCGGAACGCCGTCTCCATGTCCCCGCGCGCCGCCCGCCCGTCGAGTCCGCGGCCGTAGGCGTAGCCGCCCCAGACGGCGTACACCTCGGCGAGGTCCGCGTCGCTGCGCCAGTTCCGGGCGTCGATCAGCGGCAGCAGGCCCGCGCCGTAGGCGCCCGGCTTGGAGCCGAAGATGCGGGCGGTGGCGCGGCGCCGGTCGCCGTGCTCGGCCGCGTCCTCGTCCACGTGCGCCCGCACGTAGTTGGACTCGGCCGGCTCGTCCAGCTCCGCCACCGCCCGGACCGCGTCGTCGATCAGCCCGACCACATGCGGGAACGCGTCCCGGAAAAACCCGGAGATGCGGACCGTGACGTCGATGCGGGGCCGCCCCAGTTCGGCCAGGGGAATGATCTCGAAGCCGGTCACCCGGCGCGATGCCTCGTCCCACACCGGGCGGCAGCCGAGCAGGGCCAGGATCTCGGCGATGTCGTCACCCTGGGTGCGCATCGCGGAGGTGCCCCACACGGTGAGGCCCACGGACTTCGGGTACTCCCCGGTGTCGCTGAGGTACCGCTGCACCAGCGAGTCCGCCAGTGACTGCCCGACCTCCCAGCTGAGCCGGGACGGGATGGCCTTGGGGTCGACGGAGTAGAAGTTGCGGCCCGTCGGCAGGACGTTCACCAGGCCCCGGGTCGGGGAGCCGGACGGGCCGGCGGGTACGTAACCGCCGTTCAGGGCCCGCAGGATGTGCCCGATCTCGTCGGTGGTCCGGGCCAGCCGCGGTACGACCTCGTCGCACGCGAACTCCAGCACCGCGACCGCCTCGGGCAGTTCGGCGCCGAGCACGCCCCGCAGGACGGCCGGGACCACCGTACGGTCCCACGCCCGGGCCTCCATGCCCTCCGCGATCCGCCGGCACAGCTGCTCCAGCAGGTCGATGGCGTCGGCGGCGGACCGGGCCGGGCCCTCCACCAGGTCCGTCAGCTCCACCGGCACCTTCACCGGGGCGCCCGGCTCGGCCAGCAACTCCTTCTCCACCAGCCCGAAGTGGGCCGCCAGCGAGGCCCGCAGGCCGGGCAGGGCGTTGGCCTGGCCGCCCCACACCTGGGAGGCGCGCAGCACCGCGAGGACGAGGTTGACGCGTGCTTCACCGACCGGGCCGCCGCCCAGGATGTGCAGGCCGTCGCGGATCTGGACGTCCTTGATCTCGCACAGGTAGCCGTCGATGTGCATGACGAACTCGTCGAACTCGTCGTCGTCCGGCTGCTCGTCCACGTGCAGGTCGTGGTGCAGCTCCGCCGCCTTGACGAGCGTCCAGATCTGCGCGCGCACGGCCGGGGCCTTCGCCGGGTCCAGGTCGCTGACCAGCGCGTACTCGTCGAGGAGCTGTTCCAGCTTGGCCAGGTCGCCGTAGGTGTCCGCGCGGGCCATCGGCGGCACCAGGTGGTCGACCACGGTGGCGTGCCCGCGCCGCTTGGCCTGGGTGCCCTCGCCGGGGTCGTTGACGATGAACGGGTAGATCAGCGGCAGTTCGCCGAGGACCGCGTCGGGGGCACAGCCGCGCGAGAGTCCGAGGCCCTTGCCCGGCAGCCACTCCATGGTGCCGTGCTTGCCCATGTGCACGATCGCGTCGGCGCCGAAGCTGTTCTCCAGCCAGCGGTAGGCCGCCATGTAGTGGTGGGAGGGCGGCATGTCGGGGTCGTGGTAGATCGCGATCGGGTTCTCGCCGAAGCCGCGCGGCGGCTGGATCATGACGACGACGTTGCCGTACTGGAGGGAGGCGAGCACGATGTCGTCGCCGTCCACGTAGAGGCTGCCCGGGGGTTCGCCCCACGCCACGGTCATGGCGTCCCGCAGCTGAGGGTCCAGCTTCTCGAACCAGGCCCGGTAGTCGGCGAGCGGTACCCGCGCGGGCGCGGCGGCCAGCTGTTCCTCGGTCAGCCACTCCACGTCGTGGCCGCCGGCCTCGATGAGCCGGTGGATCAACTCGTCGCCGCCGTCGGGGTATTCGGTCAGCGAGTAGCCGGCGTCGCGGAGCGCGTCGAGCACCCGGACGGCGGACGCGGGAGTGTCCAGGCCGACGGCGTTGCCGACCCGGGAGTGCTTGGTCGGGTAGGCGGTGAAGACGAGGGCGACCTTCTTCTCGGCGTTCGGCTTGTGCTTCAGCCGGGCGTGCCGGACGGCGATCCCGGCGACCCGGGCGGCCCGCTCGGGGTCGGCGACGTACACCGGGACGTCGTCGGGGCCCTGTTCCTTGAAGGAGAAGGGGACGGTGATCAGCCGGCCGTCGAACTCGGGGATGGCGACCTGCATCGCCGCGTCCATGGGGGACAGGGCGGCGTCGGACTCCTCCCACGCGGCGCGCGAGGAGGTGAGGCAGAGCCCTTGCAGCACGGGGACGTCCAGGTCGGCGAGCGCGCCGATGTCCCAGGCTTCCTCGTCGCCGCCGGCGGAGGCCGTGGAGGCGTGGGTGCCGCCGGCCGCGAGCACGGTGGCGACCAGCGCGTCGGCCCGGCCCAGCAGCTCGTACAGGGCGGGGTCCGCGCCGCGCAGCGAACCGCAGTACACGGGGAGGGCGTTGGCGCCGGCCGCCTCGATCGCCTGGCACAGGGTGTCCACGAAGGCGGTGTTGCCGCTCAGTTCGTGCGCCCGGTAGAACAGCACGCCCACGGTCGGGCGGCCGTCCTGGATGTCGTAGCCGCCGTGCACACCGAACTCGGGCATGCGGCGCGGCTCCTCGAAGCCCTCGCCGGTCAGCAGCACGGTGTCGGACAGGAACCGGGACAGCTCCAGCAGGTTGGCGGGGCCGCCCTCGACCAGGTACTTCAGCGCCTCCGCGACCACACCGGCGGGCACCGAGGACTCGGCCATGAGTTCGGCGTCGGGTACGGTCTCGCCGCCCAGCAGCACGGTCGGGATGCCGGACGCCTTCAGCGCGGCCAGCCCGTCCTCCCAGGCCCGCTTGCCGCCCAGCAGCCGTACGACGGCGAGGTCCGCGCCCTCGATCAGGGCCGGCAGTTCCCCGGCGACGTCGATCCGGGTGGGGTTGCCGATGCGGTAGCCGGCGCCGGAGGCCCGGGCCGCCAGCAGATCCGTGTCGGCGGTCGACAACAACAACACTGTGCTCATGCGGGCGCTCCCGGTGGAATGAAAGGCAGTCCTTGCGGCGCGCCGGACTCGATGAGCCGCCACAGCGCGTCCGTGTCCGCGTGCTGTTCGATGAGGTCGCCGAGCCGGTCGAGCTGCTCCTCGCGCAGCGCGGCGAAGGAGGTGTCCGGCGCGGGGACGAAGCGGCGGCCCGCGGCGGCGGCCACCTCGCGCAGGAAGGCGCGCCGGAAGCCGTCCGACTCCAGGGAGCCGTGCCAGTGGGTGCCCCAGGTCTGGCCGACGCGGCAGCCGTCCAGGAAGGGTTCGCCGCCCTCGACCGTGGCGACGCCGTGGTGGATCTCGTAGCCGTCGACGTGCTCGCCGAGGGCCTGGCCGCTGGGCCGGGTGAGGGTCTTCTCGCGGGCGAAGCGCACCCGCACGGGCAGGATGCCGAGCCCGTCGACGTGTCCCTTGCGGCTTTCGACGTCGTCCTCGATGTGCTCGCCGAGGATCTGGAAGCCGCCGCAGATGCCGAGGACGGGCCGGTGTTCGGCGGCCCGGCGTACGAGGGCGTCCGCCAGTCCGCGTTCCCTCAGCCACTGGAGCGCCCGTACGGTGCCGCGGGTGCCCGGGATCACCACGAGGTCGGCGTCGGCCAGTTCCTCCGGCCGGTCCACGAACCGTACGACGACGCCCGGTTCGGCGGCGAGCGCGTCCACGTCGGTGAAGTTGGACATCAGCGGGATCGCGCACACGGCGACCCGGAGGACGTCCTCGCCGACCGGGGGAGTGACCGTGGACTCCCGTACGGTGCCGCGCAGGGAGACGCGCAGTCCGTCCTCCTCGTCGATGCCGAGCCCGTGCCGGAACGGCAGGACGCCGTAGGTCCGCCGCCCGGTGAGGCCGTGCAGCATGTCCAGGCCGGGTTCGAGCAGGCCGACGTCGCCGCGGAACTTGTTCACCAGGAACCCGGCGACCAGCTCCTGGTCCTCGGGCGAGAGCAGGGCGACCGTGCCGAAGAAGGACGCGAAGACGCCCCCGCGGTCGATGTCGCCCACCACCAGCACCGGCAGCCGCGCGCCCCGCGCGATGCCCATGTTGACGATGTCGGTCCGCCGCAGGTTGATCTCGGCCGGGCTGCCCGCCCCTTCGCAGATCACCGCGTCATACGTGCCCCGCAGCTCGGCCAGGCAGTCCAGTACCGTGCCCAGCAGCCGCTGCTGGCGCCCGCCGTGGTAGCCGCGCGCGCTCAGCTCGCCCACCGGCTTGCCGAGCAGCACGACCTGGCTGCTCTGCTCGCCGCCGGGCTTGAGCAGCACCGGGTTCATCAGCGCGGTCGGCTCGATCCGGCAGGCCTGGGCCTGCATGGCCTGGGCGCGGCCGATCTCCGCGCCCTCCCGGGTCACGAAGGAGTTCAGGGACATGTTCTGCGCCTTGAACGGCGCCACCTTGACGCCCTGGCGGACCAGCCACCGGCAGATCCCGGCCGTCACGACGCTCTTGCCGGCGTCCGAGGTGGTGCCGGCCACGAGGAGGCCACCGTTCACTTCCCACGTCCTTTCAGGAGTGCGCGCGCGGCGAGCGTGGTGCCGAGGGCGAGCAGGCCGACGCGGCGGGAGAGCCGTACCGCCCGGTCGATGTCGGTGACCCGGACCGGGCGTCCGGTGCCGCCGTTGAGCACGGGCCGGTGTTCGACCCGGCCGCCGTAGGAGAGGGTTCCGCCCAGCCGGACGCCGAGGGCGCCCGCGAAGGCGGCCTCCACGGGACCGGCGTTGGGGCTCGGGTGCTTGCGGGCGTCGGCCTTCCAGGCGCGCAGGGCGCCGCGCGGGTCGGGTCCGGCGACGGTGGCGAGTACGGCGGTGAGCCGGGCGCCCGGCCAGCCGGCGACGTCGTCGAGGCGGGCGGAGGCCCAGCCGTAGCGGCGGTGGCGGGGTGACTTGTGACCCACCATGGCGTCCAGGGTGTTGACGGCCCGGAACCCGAGCAGCCCCGGCACCCCGGCCACGGCTCCCCACACCAGGGCGCCCACCACGGCGTCGGAGGTGTTCTCGGCGACCGACTCGACCACGGCCCGGGCCATTCCGTCGGCGTCCAGCGCCTGCGGGTCGCGGCCGCACAGGTGGGGCAGCCGGGCGCGGGCGGCCTCGACGTCCCCCGCGGCCAGGGCGCGCCCGATCGCGTCGGCCTCGCGGGCGAGCGAGGTGCCGCCGACGACGGCCCAGGTGGCGGCGGCGGTCAGCGCGACGGAGGCGGTACGGGAGGGGCGTACGGCGCGTGCGGCCAGCGCCCCGAGCACGACGGCGCCACCGGCGCATACGGCGGTGTGCACGGCGCCCCAGCCGCGGTGGTCGTGCCACAGCGCGCCTTCCACGGCCGTGGCCGCGCGGCCGAACGCGGCGACCGGGTGCCCGCGGCGGGGATCGCCGAGGAGCAGATCACCGAGGACGCCGGCGGCGGCGCCGTACGCGTATGTGCGGTCGGCACCCATCGGCTCAGCCGGCCGTGGGCACAGGGGCGTTCCCGGTACGGGTCCTTCGGCAGCCGAGCATGGCGATTCATGTCCTCACTCAGGGTGTCCACGCCCTGGTTCGACGGATTCCGGCGGCGAGAGTTCCTGGCTCCCGGGGGGTTCTTCCCCGGTGACAGTGGCGGGACCGCGCCGGATTCGCACTGGCTTCCTCTGCTGCCGCCGTACATGGCCTGGGCAGTCCACCACGTGCCCGGAAGGGCCGTCAACTTGCCTTTGACCTGGGATGCCCGACTGTGCTGAGGCCCACATCGCCGGGGCGCCGGACGGGTCTTCGGGGCCGCCGCGAGCATGCGTCCGCCCCGCCGGGTCCGGCGGGTGGGCCGGTCGGCGGGGCGGAGGCGGGGATCGGGGTCTGCGGTCAGGCCACGATCAGGTAGATGCCGTAGGCCACGGCCGCCGCGCAGGCGGCGAAGCAGACGTAGGCGCCGGTGACGGCGAGCGCGGCGGAGCCGCCCTGGGCCGCGGCCCGCTCGCGGCGGGACAGGCCGTTGATGCCGAGGGTGAACAGGGCCACCAGGCACACCGTGAACACGACGCTGACGCCCAGAACGGAGCCGAGGGCCGCCCAGTCGATCTTCATGGGATTGCTTCCTTCAGTAACCGTGCGGGCGGGTCAGACCGTGGCGGCCGGCGGGGCGGCGGGGGCCGGTTCGGCGGCCGGGGCGGGGATCGTGGCCGTCAGATCGCCGGCCGTCAGATCGGCGGTCGTCAGATCGGCGGTGGCCAGGTCCGCGGAGATCGGCTTCCCGGCGGCCGGGACCGTCAGGCTGTCGGCGATCGGGCCGGCGGGCGGCGGGGTGACCGCGGCGATGGCGGCGGTGACGACACCGGCCGGCTCGCCGGTCTCCTCGACCACGTTGGTGTGGTCCACGACCTCGCGGCGGGAGATCTTCCAGATCGCGGCGCTCGCGGCGACCAGGAAGACGGCGACGGCGGCGGTGCCCCAGTCACCGAGGTCGGTGACGGACTCGGCACCCGCGCCGACCAGCGCGGCGGCCGGCAGGGTGAGCACCCAGGCGACGGCCATGCGGGTCGCGGTGGACCAGCGGACCACGCCGCCCTTGCGGCCGAGGCCCGCGCCCATCACCGAGCCGGAGACGACGTGGGTGGTGGAGAGGGAGAAGCCGAGGTGGGAGGAGGCCAGGATGGCGGTCGCGGCGCCGGTCTGGGCGGCGAAGCCCTGGCGCGGCTCCAGGTCGGTCAGGCCCTTGCCCATGGTGCGGATGATGCGCCAGCCGCCGATGTAGGTGCCGAGCGCGATGGCCAGGCCGGCCGAGAGGATCACCCAGGTGGGAGGGTTGGCGCCGGGGGCGAGGGAGCCGCCCGCGATCAGCGCGAGGGTGATGATGCCCATCGTCTTCTGGGCGTCGTTGGTGCCGTGCGCGAGCGAGACCAGGCCGGCGGAGGCGATCTGGCCGGCGCGGTAGCCCTTGCGGGTGGCCTCGTCGTCGCCGGTGCCGCCGATGCCGTAGGAGAGCCGGGTGGCCAGGAACGAGGCGAGGCCCGCCACGACCGGCGCGGCGACGGCGGGGAGCAGCACCTTGGTGACCAGGACGCCGCCGTGGACGGCGTCGAAGCCGGCGGAGGCGACGGTGGCGCCGACCAGGCCGCCCATCAGGGCGTGCGAGGAACTGGAGGGCAGGCCCACCAGCCAGGTCAGCAGGTTCCAGAGGATCGCGCCGACCAGGGCGGCGAAGATGACCTCGGGACGGATGCCGGTCTCGTCGACGAGACCCTTGGAGATCGTGTTCGCGACCTCCACGGAGAGGAAGGCGCCCGCAAGGTTGAGGGCGGCGGACATGGTCACCGCGATCTTGGGCTTCAGGGCGCCTGTGGAGATGGTGGTGGCCATCGCGTTCGCGGTGTCGTGGAAACCGTTCGTGAAATCGAACGCGAGAGCGGTTACCACCACAATCGCGAGGATCAGCGAGAAGCTTTCCATTTACCCAGGCAATCGTTCGAGGTCGTTGGCTGGATGAACGTAGGCAACCTGGGTGAACGGAAGATGAACTGGGACGGGCAGGGTGGTGTCGGCAATCCCATACCGGGGTTCTGTTCCGCTGCGCCGGGCCGGGCCCCCCTTGGCTACCGGGCCCGCGCGAAGATCCGCAGCCGGTCCAGGGTGCCGTTGAAGAGATCCTGGTCACCCGGCAGCGCGCCCTTCGTGCGGTACTGCCAGAACGTCCAGTACTTCCAGCCGCCCGGCAGCGGCCCCGGCCGGGCGGTGCCGTGCCGGGCGATCCACAGCGGGTGGTCCTTCGAGAACGCGCGGCTGTTGCCGGTGCACAGCTTCCACCACTGGGTGGTCGTGTAGATCACCGGACGGCGGCCGGTCTTGCGCCGGACCTCGTCGCTGAACGAACGGATCCAGGCGACCATGCGTTTCTTGCCCAGCCCGTAGCACTTGCGCGAGCTGTAGGGGTTGTACTCGATGTCGAGCGCGGGCGGCAGCGTCCAGCCGTCCCCCCGCCAGCCGCCGCCGTGCCGCACGAAGTGCGCGGCCTGCTTGGCGCCGGAGGACCGGTCGGGGCGGGCGAAGTGGTACGCGCCCCGGATCAGGCCCGCCTTGCGGGCGCCGGAGTACTGCTCGGCGAAGTAGGGGTTGCGGTAACCGGTGGACTCGGTGGCCTTCACGTAGACGAACCGCGCTCCCTTCTTCCGTGCGTCCGGCCACTTCACGTGCCGCTGGTGCGACGACACGTCGTGGCCCTTGGGCGGTTTGGCGGCGGCGGTCGCGGGGCCGGTGAGGGCGAGGACCGCCGCCACGGCCGCCGCGAGGACGCTCACGCGGCGGCGGGCGAGGGTGGGTACACGGGCCATACGGGCTCCCCCCGGGGGTGGCGGACGACGGGCGCGCCGGCCCTCGCGGGCGGCGGCGCCCGTGGGTGGGCAGGAGGGAGTCATTCAAGGTCCGTCGAACACAGAAAACTGGGCGATTTCAGGCGTTTCACCCCGAAATCCCCTCGTTCGGCCCCACGGCTTCCGGCCGGATCCACCGGCCCGCCCGCACCCCGTCCCTCCGGCTGGCAGGATCACCGCATGGCTGAACCGGGACGGAACGCGAACGACGGGCGACTGGACGACTCCCCGGACGAGCGGGGGAGCGTGCGCCGGGGCGCGGGGGAGAGCGCGGTGCTGGGGGAGGGCAAGGTGCCGGACACCGGGGAGGACGTGGCGCGGCTCTGGGCGGAGGTGGTCGCCACGGCGCGGCGGACCGTCGCCGACGGGCTGGTGGTCGGCACCTCCGGCAACGTCTCCGCCCGCCTCGGCGACCTCGTACTGGTCACCCCCTCGGGGGTGCCCTACGACCGGCTCACCCCCGCCGACCTCACCGGCGTCGACCTCACCGGCCGCCAGGTGCTCGGCACCCTCGTGCCGACCAGCGAGCTGCCCATGCACCTCGCCGTCTACCGCACCACCGACGCCCGCGCGGTCGTCCACACCCACGCCGTGCACGCCACCGCGGTCTCCACGCTCGTCCCCGAGCTGCCGCTGGTCCACTACATGGCCGCCGCCCTCGGCGGACCCGTACGGGTCGCTCCCTACGCCCCCTACGGCAGCGACGAGCTGGCCCGGAACATGCTCGGCGCCCTCGCCGGCCGCTCCGGCTGCCTGCTGCGCAACCACGGCACGGTCACCTACGGGGCCACCCTCGACCAGGCCTACGACCGCACCGCCCAGCTGGAGTGGATGTGCCGCCTGTGGCTGACGGCGTCGTCGGTGCCGGGCCTGAGCCCGTCCCTGCTCACCGAGGCACAAGTGGCGGAGGTCGGGGAACGTTTGAAGGGGTACGGCCAACGGAGGTGACCCCTTTTGCCGAACAGCAGCCCGCCCCGCACCCCGCACACCCCGCTCCGCCGGGCCCGTCCGGGCACACCGGCCCCGCTCCACGGCACCCTGCCGGCCGCGTACGCCGCGTATGACCGGACCGTGCCGGCCGCACTGGCTCTGCTCCGCCGGGTCCGGCCGGTTCCGCTCGCCGTACTCCGCCGCGCCCTCGCGTCCCGGCCCGTCCCGGCCGGCCGGGACGCCCCCCGGCCCTGGCCCGCCGACACCCGGCTGCGGCGCGTCGGCGCCTGGCCCTGGCCCGCCGGTACCTGGTCCTGGCTCCGGCGCGACGGCACCCCGTCCCGGCGCGTCGGCACCCCGCCCGCGCGCCCGCTCCCGCCCCTCCCGCGCTCCGCGCCCCGCCCGCCCTCCTCACCCCTCCCGGCGCTTCGGCTGGCCGCCGCCCGCCGCCCCCGTGACACTGGTTCCGTGCGCACCGTCTCAGCGACCGCCGGCGCGGTCACCGCCGTCCTGGCCGCCGGCACGGCCTCCGTGGTCGTCGGCCGGCTCGCCAGCGACGCCGCGCTCAAGGTGTCCGCGGGCCCGCTGCCCACCGAGCCCCGGCTCACCGTGCACGGCACGGACGCCGGCCGGATCACGCTCACCCGCGACCTGGCCACCCTGCGCCCCGGCGTCTACGGCCTCGCCGGCGACGGATCGCACGCGGTCGTCGGCCCCGTCCTGGAGGACACCCCGCACGCCGCCGACACCGTCGTACGGCGCCTGGAACGCGTCACCCACGGCACCCTCACGGCCGGCGACGCGGCCTGGCTCACCCCCAACCTGTACGTCGGCAACCCCCGCACCGCCCTCGGCCTGGACCACACCGACGTCGAGGTGCCCGGCGAACTCGGTGCCCTGCCCGCCTGGTTCGTCCCCGGCGACCGGGACACCTGGGTGATCGCCGTACACGGCCTCGGCACCACCCGGGAGCACGCCCTGAACCTCATGGGCTTCCTGCACGCCCGCCGGCTGCCCGTCCTCGCCCTCGCCTACCGCGGCGACCCCGGTGCCCCCCGCCCGCCGGACCGGCTGAACCACCTCGGCGAGACGGAGTGGCGGGACGTCGAGGCGGCCATCCGGTACGCCGTCCGCCACGGCGCCGGCCGGGTCGTCCTGCTCGGCTGGTCCACCGGCGCCACCATGGCCCTGCGCGCCGCCGAGCACTCCCAGGTCCGCGACCGCGTCGCCGGGCTCGTCCTGGACTCCCCGGTCCTGAGCTGGCCCGCCACGCTGCGCGCGCTGGCCCGGGCCCGGCGCACCCCCGAGCCGCTGCTGCCGCTCGCGGTGCGGGCCGCGCAGGGCCGGGCCGGACTGCACGCCGACGGACTCGCCGAGCCCGGCGGCCCGGACCGGCTCCAGGTGCCCACCCTGCTCGTGCACGGCCCGGACGACCGGGTCGCGCCCTGGGAGTACTCCCGCCGGCTCGCCCGGCGCCGGCCCGGCCTCGTCACCCTGCACACCGTCCCGGACGCCCCGCACGCGGCGATGTGGAACGCGGACCCCGAGGAGTACGAGGAACGGCTGCGCCGGTTCCTCACCCCGCTGCTGTGACCCCGGGCGCCGGGGCCCGCGCGCGCCGGTGGCCGGCATTCCGGTTACGGGCGCGGAGCCGATCCGGCCACCGGCGTACGACTGGCTCGATCCGGTCCGTCCCACCGCCCCGCGCCCCGTGCCCCGGCCGGCCCCGGTGCCCGCCCTGACATTCCGTTTGGGTTTTCGGACCGTCAACCGGAAGACTGCACCCGTGACGTCCCGTATCCCGCGCGACTCCAGGCTCCGACTCGTCCGACCTCGACCCCTGGCCGCCGCCCCCAGAGCTGTGAACCAGCGGCGCCCGCGCCGCCCGGCACCCCGGCCGCCCGAGGGCACGCCCGCCCCCGCCGAACTGGCCGGAATGGCCCGCGCCGGTCTGGCCGGCGCGGTCCGCGTCGCCCGCTGGGCCGACGCCGCCCTCGGCCCCGGCCGGCACGGTGCCACCGCCGACGGCAAGGCGACGCTTTCCGACGCCACCGCCGAACGCGCCGCCGCCGACCTGGGCCTGAGCGTCGCCCAGGTCCGCGCCGACTGGGACACCGCCCGCCTCGCCGGACTCGTCGAGGTGCACGGCGACAGCGCCCGGCCCGGCTGGCGGCTGCGCGCCTGGGACCGCGACGACAGCGCCGTGCTGCGCGGCTGGGTCGCCCTCTTCGACGCCTGGTCGCTCGCCTTCCCCGAGCCCGCGGAACACGAGCCGGCCGCCGTCGCCGAGGTCGTCTCGGCCATGCCCCAGGTGCTCTCCTTCCTCCAGCTGTCGGCCGGCCCGGTCCCGGTGGAGCAGCTGCTCGACCTGCTCCAGCAGCGGGTCACCGAACTGCGCACCGAACGCTGCGAGGTCGCCTACGAACCCGGCACCGGACGGCCCGCCGGATCCCCCGCCCCGGCGGCCGCCGCGCCCGCCGCCGACGCCCCGCTCGCCCCGCTGCTCGACTGGGCGCTGCGGGCCCTCGCCTCGGTCGGCGCCCTCACCTACGGCGGCGGCCAGGCCACCCTCACCCCGCTGGGCAGCTGGGCGGTGTGGGTCAAGCTGGAGCAGATCTGCGTGGCCGCCCAGAGCCCCGCCGGCAACATCGAGCAGTCCGCCGAGGACATGCTGCGCGGCTGCGCCCAGCTGCGCCCCAACGCGGCCCGCGCCGAGTACCGCGCCTGGCTCGCCGCCCGCCCCGTCGGCAGCGCCGTCACCGAGCTGATCGACGCCGCCCGCGGCGACGACGCGCTGCTGCGCGGGTTGGCCTTCGAGGCGCTGCGCGTCGTCGGCGCGCCCGCCGAGCCCGACGTACGGGCCGTGGTGGGCGAGCCGGCGCTGCGGCCGTACGCCCTGCTGTGGCTCGCCGAGCACGACGGGGTCGACCCGGAGGACGCCCACGAGGTGCTCACCCGTCAGGAGGCCACCTGGCTGTGGGTGGACACCGCCGCCGCGGTCGCCGACCACGGTGAGGCGCCGATGCTGGTGAGGCACCTGGAGTCCGCGGTGCAGCCCACCGTGCCCCAGCTGCTCGAAGAGGTCCGCGCGGTCGGCCACCCGCGCACCGTGCAGGTGCTGGTCGCGCTCGCCGCCGCGCACCCCGACCCGGCGCTGGCCAAGGCCGTGCGCCGGGCCGCGTTCCAGGTGCACACCGGGGGCTGAGTACCACCGGGGCGGCTCAGGCCCCGGTCTCCGGGGCGTACGTCCCGAAGCTCCAGATGTTCCCCCCGGCGTCCCGGGCCAGGTACTCCCGGGCACCGTAGTCCTGGTCCGCCGGGGGCATCAGGATCTCCACCCCATGGGCCACGGCCCGCTCGTGGTGGGCGTCCACGTCGTCCACCACGACGTACACCCCGGCGGGGCCCGCCTGCTCCAGGGCGGCGTCGAAGGGGCCGCCGCGGCCCTTGGAGCCGACCATCACCACGCCGCCGGCCTGGGCCAGCTCGGCGTGCAGGACCGTGCCGTCCGCCGTCTCGTACACCGACAGCTCGGTGAAGCCCAGGCCCTCGGTGAGCTGCCTGATCGCCGCCTTCGCGTCCGTGTACAGCAGTGTGGGGCAGATGCCCGGCCGTCCGCCGCCGCCCGTGCCCGCCATGCCGACCACTCCCTCGCGCACCGATTCCGTCGTCCTCCGGCGGCCGTCGCACCGCACGCGTCTTCGCTTCCCACCGCACACAACACCCGAAACCGCCCCATCCCGCCGAGTACGGGCATAACCCGCCCGGGTGACGCGCCCACCGCGCCCGCCGTCACCAAGCCGAGCCCGGGCCAAGCCCACGAGACAGCGAGGGGGAAGAGGCCCCAGCCCCGCCACCGGCGGACGCCCGACGCGCCCCGCACGCCCCTCAGGCGCCCCCGCCCCTGGATGCGCGGCACCGTCGTGGTCGGGACGACACCCGCGGTGGTGCCCCGCGCCGGCGGTACGCGCGCGTAGGGCACCGCCCCGCCGCCGTGCTCCCCGCGCGCGGGAAGGCGATGAGGGCCGGGCGCCGCTCACGGAGAGCCCGTACCCGTGCTTCCCGCGCGCGGGACGGCGAGCACGCTCCGGGACGGCGGGCTGCTCACCGCCACCGACGGCCGCACCGCGCGCCGGCACGGGCCCTGCCCGGCACGGCCGAGTGGCTTCCGGCACACGGCGGCGCCGGCGTCCCCCCGGCCGTGGCATCCTCCCGGTGGTCGTCACCCGCGCCGCGTCGCCGCCCACCGCACCGACCACGGCGATCCGCCCTGGAGCCTGCCCGCCCGTGACGGCTGCGCTTTCCGCCCCGGTGGCGCGGTCCGGTCCTGCCGCTCGCCCGGCCGTGCGCGGACACCGCCCGGACCGGCCGGCTCGCGGCCCCGGACGGCCTGGGCCGGAGCATCCCCGGCCGCGACCCCCTGGGCCGTGTCCCGCCCGCACCGCGCCCCGGTCGCCAGGACGCCGGAAAACCGCTTGCACCGCCCCGTTAGACTTGGCCCCATGGCCATTCTCCTCGCGCATTAGACGGCGGGAACGTCCTCAGCCGCCCACCCGCCAATCCCTGTACGCCCTGGAGTCTGTCCGTGATCTCCGCCTCCGGTATCGAGCTGCGCGCCGGTGCGCGCGTCCTCATCGAGAACGCCACCTTCCGTGTCGCCAAGGGCGACCGCATCGGCCTCGTCGGCCGCAATGGCGCAGGCAAGACCACCCTCACCAAGTGCCTGGCCGGCGAGGGCATCCCGGCCGCCGGCACGATCACCCGCTCCGGCGAGGTCGGCTACCTCCCGCAGGACCCCCGCACCGGCGACCTCGACGTCCTCGCCCGCGACCGCATCCTGTCCGCGCGCGGCCTCGACGTGCTGATCCGCAAGATGCGGGAGAACGAGGAGCGCATCGCGAACGGCAAGGGCTCCACCCGCGAGAAGGCCCTGAAGCAGTACGAGCGCCAGGAGACGGAGTTCCTCACCAAGGGCGGGTACGCCGCCGAGGCCGAGGCCGCCACCATCGCCGCCGCGCTGAACCTGCCCGACCGGGTGCTCGGCCAGCCGCTGCACACCCTCTCCGGCGGTCAGCGCCGCCGTATCGAGCTGGCCCGGATCCTGTTCTCCGACGCCGACACCCTGCTGCTGGACGAGCCCACCAACCACCTCGACGCGGACTCGATCATCTGGCTGCGGGACTACCTGAAGTCCTACCGCGGCGGCTTCATCGTCATCTCCCACGACGTCGACCTCGTGGACACGGTCGTGAACAAGGTGTTCTACCTGGACGCCAACCGCTCCACGATCGACATCTACAACATGGGCTGGAAGCTGTACCAGCAGCAGCGCGAGGCCGACGAGAAGCGCCGCAAGCGCGAGCGCGCCAACGCCGAGAAGAAGGCCGCCGCGCTCAACGCCCAGGCCGACAAGATGCGCGCCAAGGCCACCAAGACCGTCGCCGCGCAGAACATGGCCCGCCGAGCCGAGAAGCTGCTCTCCGGCCTCGAGGACATCCGGATGTCCGACAAGGTCGCCAAGCTCCGTTTCCCGGAGCCCGCGCCCTGCGGCAAGACCCCGCTGATGGCCGAGGGCCTGTCGAAGTCGTACGGCTCGCTGGAGATCTTCACCGACGTCGACCTCGCCATCGACAAGGGCTCCCGGGTCGTCATCCTCGGCCTCAACGGCGCCGGCAAGACCACGCTGCTGCGTCTCCTCGCGGGCGTGGAGACGCCGGACACCGGCCGGGTCGTCCCCGGCCACGGCCTGAAGCTCGGCTACTACGCGCAGGAGCACGAGACCCTGGACCCCGACCGCACGGTCCTGGAGAACATGCGCTCGGCCGCCCCGGACATGGACCTGGTGGAGGTCCGCAAGGTGCTCGGCTCGTTCCTGTTCTCCGGCGACGACGTCGACAAGCCGGCCGGTGTCCTCTCCGGCGGCGAGAAGACCCGGCTCGCCCTCGCCACGCTGGTCGTCTCCTCGGCGAACGTGCTGCTGCTGGACGAGCCGACGAACAACCTGGACCCGGCCAGCCGCGAGGAGATCCTGGGCGCCCTGCGCACCTACAAGGGCGCGGTCGTCCTCGTCACCCACGACGAGGGCGCCGTCGAGGCGCTCCAGCCGGAGCGGATCATCCTGCTCCCGGACGGCGTCGAGGACCTGTGGGGTTCCGACTACGCGGATCTCGTGACGCTGGCGTGATCGACGGGCCTGATCCATCGCGCATGGATCATTCGGCCGATCCGTGATCCATCATCTGTGTGAGATCTCCTCGTATCGAGGTGTGTCATACACGCATTTCGCGGCCGACCCCCCCAGTAGCCGGGGGCCGGCCGCTCGGCGTTCCTGACCTGGTACTTCGCGAATCCACCCGTACGGCCCCCTGGACCGCACCCGCTGGAATCACGTATTCCGGTTGTGGGGAACCCCTCCTGTCGTCACAACGATGTCTCACCGACCTTGCCGAATGGGTGGCCATCACGCCCAGGAGGGGTGATCATGAGGAGACCAGAGCGCACTTCCCATGAGGAGGCACGGGTGGCCGAGACTCTGAAGAAGGGCAGCCGGGTGACCGGCGCCGCGCGCGACAAGCTCGCGGCAGACCTGAAGAAGAAGTACGACTCCGGTGCGAGCATCCGGGCGCTGGCCGAGGAGACCGGCCGCTCGTATGGCTTCGTGCACCGGATGCTCAGCGAGTCGGGCGTCACGCTCCGTGGGCGTGGCGGAGCGACCCGGGGTAAGAAGGCCGCTTCGTCCTGACTCCGGGCGGCCCATCGGCTTCGATGGTGGCCACCCGGTCGGCGGACCGACCGGCCGGGTGGTTACTGTGCAGTCACTTAGCTCAGCTCTGCTGACCGCACCCATCGGAGGCACCCCATGGCTTCGCCCGACCAGGACCTCGCTCCCGCACTCGACATGGACGGCGTACGGCTCACCGTCGAGGACACCCTCGCCACGGTGACGCTGACCAACCCGGCCAAGCGCAACGCGCAGACCCCCGCCCTGTGGCGGGCGCTCGCCGAGGCCGGGCGGCTGCTGCCGGGCTCCGTCCGGGTGGTCGTGCTGCGCGGCGAGGGGCAGTCCTTCTCCGCCGGGCTGGACCGTCGCATGTTCACCCCGGAGGGGATTCCGGGCGAGCCGACCTTCGTCGACCTCGCGCGCCGCGACGACGCCGGGATCGACGCGACCATCGCCGAATACCAGGAGGCGTTCACCTGGTGGCGGCGCACCGACCTCGTGTCCATCGCCGCCGTCCAGGGCCATGCCATCGGGGCCGGCTTCCAGCTCGCGCTCGGCTGCGACCTCAGGGTCGTCGCCGACGACGTCCAGTTCGCCATGCGCGAGACCAGCCTCGGCCTCGTTCCCGACCTGACCGGCACCCATCCGCTGGTCGGCCTCGTCGGGTACGCCCGCGCGCTGGAGATCTGCGTGACCGGGCGGTTCGTCGGGGCCGAGGAGGCGGTGGCCAGCGGGCTGGCCAACCTCGCCGTGCCCGCGGCCGACCTGGACGCGACGGTACGGGACCTGGCGGCGGCGCTGCTGGCCGCGCCGCGCGACGCCGTGGTGGAGACCAAGGCGCTGCTGCGCGGCGCCCTCGACCGTACCTACGAGGAGCAGCGCACGGCCGAACGCGCCGCCCAGGCCCGCCGCCTGCGCGACTTGGCCGGCCTCGGAGAGTAGACCCCGGCGTGCGGGCGTACGTCTCGACGTGCGCCCCGGACAGCGTTCCGTACGGTGTTCCCGCGACCGCGCGGTGCACTGGTGGCCGCGCGGATCCGCCGGGCCATGCCCACGGCCCGGCGGACCCGGCGTCCGCCGCCGCCCTCAGAATCCGTGCCGCATGCCGCCGTCGACCGGGACCATGACGCCGGTCAGGTACGACGCGGCCGGGGACAGCAGGAACGCGGCGGTCCGGCCGAACTCGTCGGGCCGGCCGTAGCGGCGCAGCGGAATCCGTGAGGCGTTCGCCGTCCGGGTGGCCTCGGGATCGGCGGACCGCGCGTCCAGCTCACGCACACGGTCGGTGTCGATCCGGCCCGGCAGCAGCCCCACCACCCGGATACCGCGCGGCCCCAGCTCGTCGGCGATCGACTTGGCGAACCCGGCGAGTCCCGGCCGCAGCCCGTTGGACACCGTCAGCCCCGGGATCGGCTCGTGCACCGACCCGGACAGCACGAACCCGATGACCCCGCCCTCCGGCAGCTCGGCCGCCGCCGCGCGGGCCAGCCGTACCGCGCCGAGGAAGACCGACTCGAACGCGTCCCGCCACTGCTCGTCGGTGTTGTCGGCGACGAACCCGGGCGCCGGCCCGCCCACGCTCACCAGCACCCCGTGGAAGCCGCCGAAGTTCTCCCGGGCCGCCGCGATCAGCCGCTCGGGGGCGTCCGGGTCGGCGTTGTCCACGGCCACGCCCACCGCGTTCGGGCCCAGGTCGGCGGCGGCCTCGGCGACCCGCCGCTCGTCCCGGCCGCTGACGACCACCTTCGCCCCGTCCGCGACGAGTTCCCGCGCGGTGGCGTTGCCCAGTCCCCGGGTGGCTCCGGTGACGACGTACACCCGGTCCTTCAGTCCAAGATCCATGGCCCTATCCTGCCCCGTCCTCCCCGAAGAGCGTGAGCGCCGTGTTCACCAGGCCGACATGGCTGAACGCCTGCGGGAAGTTGCCCAGCTGGCGGCCGTCGACGGGGTCGTACTCCTCGGCCAGCAGGCCCACGTCGTTGCACAGGCCCACCAGCCGGTCGAACAGTTCGCGGGCCTCCCGGGTGCGGCCCGTCATGTGCAGCGCGTCGGCCAGCCAGAAGGAACAGGCGAGGAAGGCGCCCTCGCCGCCCGGCAGCCCGTCGATCACCGAGTCCCCGGTGTCGTAGCGGCGCAGGAAGCCGCCGTGCCCGAGGTCGTCGCGGATGGCGTCGACCGTGCCGACCACCCGGGGGTCGTCCGGCGGCAGGAAGCCCACGCGCGGGATGAGCAGCAGCGAGGCGTCCAGTTCCCGGGAGCCGTAGTACTGGGTGAAGGTGTTGCGCTCCTTGTCGTAGCCCTTCTCGCACACCTCCCGGTGGACCTCGTCGCGCAGCCGGCGCCAGCGCGCCAGGTCGCCGCTCAGCTCGTGGTGCCGCTCCAGCGTCTTGACGGCCCGGTCGGCGGCCACCCACACCATCACCTTGGAGTGCACGAACTGCCGCCGGCCGCCGCGCACCTCCCACAGGCCCTCGTCCGGCCGCCGCCACGCCGACTCCAGGAACCTCATCAGGGAGCGCTGCATGGCCCACATGTGCGGCTTGGTGGGCAGACCCGAGGAGCGGGCCAGCGACAGGGAGTCCATCACCTCGCCGTACACGTCCAGCTGGAGCTGGTCGACGGCGCCGTTGCCGGTGCGCACGGGGGCGGAGCCGGCGAAGCCGGGCAGCCACGGCAGTTCCGTCTCCCGCAGCCGCCGCTCGCCCGCCACGCCGTACATGATCTGCAGATCGGCCGGGTTGCCGGCCACCGCGCGCAGCAGCCAGTCCCGCCAGGCCTCGGCCTCCTCCTGGTAGCCGGCGGCGAGCAGCGCGCCGAGGGTGAGGGTGGAGTCGCGCAGCCAGCAGTAGCGGTAGTCCCAGTTGCGCACGCCGCCCGGCTTCTCGGGCAGGGAGGTGGTCGCCGCGGCGACGATCCCGCCGGTCGGGGCGTAGGTGAGGGCCTTGAGGGTGATGAGGGAGCGCACCACCGCGTCCCGGTACGGCCCGTCGTAACGGCACCGCCCGGCCCAGCACCGCCAGTCGGCGACACTGGTCTCCAGCGCCTCGTACGGGTCGATGAGCGGCGGGCGTTTCTCGTGCGAGGGGTGCCAGGTCAGCACGAACGCGACGCGCTCGCCCGCGGTGACGGTGAACTCGGAGTGGGTGCCGTACTCCTCGCCCCAGGTGGGTACGGCCGGCTCGGCGCGCAGCCAGGCGGAGTCCGGCCCGGCGACGGCCACCCGGTGGCCGTCCGCGCGGCGCACCCACGGCATGATCGAGCCGTAGTCGAAGCGCAGGCGCAGCGTGCTGCGGACGGTGACCCGGCCGCTGAGGCCCTCCACGATCCGTACGACGTCGGGGGCGCGCTCGCGCTGCGGCATCAGGTCGGTGACGCGTACCGCCCCGTCCGCCGTCTCCCACTCGGTGTCCAGGACGAGGGTGTCGGGCCGGTAGGCGCGGCGGGTGCAGACGTCCGCCCCCTCGGGCGCGATCCGCCAGTGGCCGTGGTCCTCGTCGCCCAGCAGCCGGGCGAAGCAGGCGCCGGAGTCGAAGCGCGGCAGGCACAGCCAGTCGATCGAGCCGTCCTTGCCGACCAGGGCCGCGGTCTGCTCGTCCCCGATGAGGGCGTAGTCCTCGATGCGCGCGTTCACGGGATGCGGTTTCCCGCCGGACCAGGGGGCCAACCAGGTGGTCCGCCGGGGGAGTGAGCCGACCAGGGGGCCGGGGCGAGCGAAAGGCGGGCTGTGTGAGGCGGGCTGTGTGGGGCCGGTCGCCGGGGCGGGGTGGTGCCGTGGGCCCGTGCCGGGCTCAGACCGACGCCGGTTCCGCCTCCTCGGCCCGCTGTTCCGCCGCAGCCTCCTCCCGGTCCCGCAGCTCGCGCCGGACCAGGAACCACCAGCCGACCGGGACGGCCGCCGCGAACAGCCACCACTGGATCATGTACGCGTAGTTCAGCGGGGCGTCCTCGTTGCCCGGGTCGGAGATCTGTTCCGGGGAGCCGTCCTTCGCCTGCGGCGCGGTCTGCTGGATGTAGCCGCCGAGCACCCGGGCGCCCAGCCGCCGGGCCTCCTCCTCGCTGTTGATCAGCATGATCTGCCGGTCGGGCAGGCCCTTGACGTTCTTGATGCCGCTCGCGGCGGTCGTCTCGTCGGACATCAGCCGTCCGGTGACGGTGATCCGCCCGGCCGGCGGCGCGGGCACCTCGGGGAAGTCGGTCTGCGCGCCGTTCGCGGGGATCCAGCCCCGGTTGACGAGCAGCACCTTGCCGTCCTCGAGGACGAAGGGCGTGAGGACGTGGAAGCCGACCTCGCCGTCCGAGTTGGTGCGGCGGCGGACCACGACCTCCCTGGCGGTGTCGAAGGTGCCGGTCGCGGTGACCGTGCGGTACTTCTCGGCGCGGGTCACCGTGTGCCCGGGGGAGGTGAGCCGCTCCACCGGGACCGGATCGGCGTGCAGCGCGGCGGAGACCAGGTCGTTGCGGGCGGTGCGCTGCTCGTAACGGTGCTGCTGCCAGAAGCCCAGCCGGATCATCGTAGGGATCAGCGCGATCGCGACGAGCGTGAGGATCACCCACTGGCGGGACAGCAGGAAGCGGTAGCGGTGCACCCCACGACGGTACCTCCGCGCCGTGGGGTGCGTTCAGGCGGGTACCGGGTCAGACCCGGTCGACGATGCCGGCCCTCCCCTCGGCCCGGGCGCAGTGCGCGCCGCAGAACCAGTGGCCCTCCACCTCCACGCCCTGGCCGATGATCTGCACCCGGCAGTGCTCGCAGATCGGGGCCATGCGGTGGATCGCGCAGGAGAAGCAGTCGAAGACATGCACGGCGCCCTGCGCGTGCACCTCGAAGGTCATTCCGTAGTCATTGCCGCAAACTTCGCATGTCGCCATGCGCCACAGGGTGAGCCGTCACCGAACCCCCGGCGAGCCGGCGCCGGGTGAGTCGTGGGGCAATCACCCGTTCGTACGATGAACGGCAGGGGGGGGGCGGCCGCGGCTACTCGTCGGCGGGCTCCACGTCCCGCAGCAACTGGCCGAACGCGGCCTCGTCCACGATCGGCGTGCCGTACTGCCGGGCCTTGACCGTCTTGGACGTGCCCGAGTCGGGGTCGTTCGTCACCAGCAGGCTGGTCAGCCGGGAGATGCTGGTGGCCACGTGCAGCCCGGCCTCGGTGGCGCGGTCCTCCAGCAGCTCGCGCTCCGTCGACGTGTCACCCGAGAAGGCGACCCGCATGCCCTGTTTGAGCCTTTTGCCGTCTTCATAGCGACCTGGGTTGGGATAGGGGCATGCGGGCCTTTTGCGGGAGGGGCGCCAACTCGCCGCCCGATAGCCGCCGTAGCCGCCCGTCGCCTGCCGGGGCACCGGCCGGTCCGACCACTCCGTCAGCGGCCGGCACTCCAGCAGCGGCAGCCGTACCCCGCCCGCCGCCGCGGCCCGCAGACTGGGCCGGAACGCCTCCGCCAGCACGCGCGCGTCGTCCAGCGCGTGGTGCGCCCGCTGCTGTACCACCCCGAAGTGCGCCGCCAGCGACTCCAGCTTGAAGTTGGGCAGCGGCAGCCCCAGCTCCTTCGACAGCGCGATGGTGCACAGCCGTTGCCGCACCGGCGCCTCGCGCCGCACGCGCGCGTACTCCCGCGCGATCATCTGCCAGTCGAAGACCGCGTTGTGCGCGACCAGCACCCGGCCGTCCAGCCGGGCCGCGAACTCCTCGGCGACCTCCGCGAACAGCGGCGCGCCGGCGAGCGTCTCGCTCGTCAGACCGTGTATCCACACGGGCCCGGGATCGCGCTCCGGGTTGACCAGCGTGTACCAGTGGTCCTCGACCTCGCCGCGCGCGTCAAGCCGGTACACGGCCGCCGAGATGATCCGGTCGTCCCGGGCCAGTCCGGTGGTCTCCACGTCAACGACCGCGTATCCCTTCGGATACGCGGCCGGCCACGGGGTGGCGGAGGGCGCTGCGGTCGCACGGTCTTCGAGCATGGTCACTGAGGATACGGGCCGCCACTGACAACACCGTCCCCCAGGTCCGGCACCCGCGCCCCCGGCCCGACCGCCCGCTCGCCTCCCGCACACGCGCGCGCCCGCGCGAAAGAAGGCGTACGGAACTCTCGTGTCCGACTCGCCGCGACGGCCGACTTCCTCCGGTGCGCGCCTGTTTACCCCGCACCGGGACTGCTGTAACTGTGTTACAGGTGACGGCCCGTCAGTTACCCCGACGAAGGGCGGTACGGTATGGCACGCGTACGGTACGGCGCGCGGACCGGGCGGGAGATCGCCGCCACGCGCACCGCGGGCGCACGGCTCACCGACCTGTGGTCCACCGGGGTGGTGGCCGTCTGGGAGACCGACCCGGACGCGGTCGCGGCGGTCCTGCCGCGCCCCCTGAAGCCCACCGCACGGCCGCTGGTGCGGGCCGCCATCAGCAGGGTCGACCTGCGCGGACAGCCGCTCGGCGCGGGCTCCTTCGCGGTCGCGGCGGCCCACGGCCCGGTCGACGGCTGGTACCCGCTGGTGATGCCGATGACCCGGGAGCGGGACCTGACCGGCGGGCGCGAGGTGTTCGGGGAGCCCAAGAAGCTCGGCGAGGTCACCGTCGAGCGGGACGGGCTCGTCGTCCGGGCGTCGATGGCCCGGCACGGCATCGCCTTCGTGGAGGTGCGCGGCGCGGTGAGCGGCCCGCTGCCGCTGCCCGGCCCCGTCCGCCGCACCGACTTCTACTTCAAGTTCCTGCCGGCGGTGGACGGCCGGGGCTTCGACGGCGACCCCCTGCTCGTGCACTGCGAGCGCGACGAGAACGTGCGCCGGCTGGAACGGGTCACCGGAGACGTCGTCCTGCGCGAGTCGGTGTACGACCCCGTCGCCGACTTCCCGGTCCGGCGCCTGGTGGAGATCACCATCGGGGAGAAGACCGGCGACCAGCGCGGCCGGGTGGTCGAACGCGTCGACCCGCGCGCCCTGCTGCCCTTCCTGCACCAGCGCTACGACGACCCGCTCCAGGCCCTCGACGCGCCGCCCGCCGCGACCGGCAGCCGCTGATGGACCTCCGGGCGGGACAGGTCGCCGTCGACACCGGGGCGGCGAGCGGCATCGGGCTCGCGATGGCCCGGCGGTTCGCGGCCGAGGTCGCCGCCATGCGCCTGGAGGAGCCGGTACGGCGGCGGGGGAGCTTCGGTTCCGCCCGGGGACTTCGGTTCGGGCCGGGGGAGCGGGGGTGCGACGGGGGAGCGTCGGTCCGCGTGTGGTGACGGCGGGCCGGGGCCCGGCGGTGGGATCCTCCCTGCTGTGACGGAACCCACCCACGACGAGGCCCACGGCGGCGCCCTCGGCTCCCGGCTGAACTGGCTGCGGGCCGCCGTGCTGGGCGCGAACGACGGCATCGTCTCCACCGCCGGCCTGGTCGTCGGCGTGGCCGGCGCCACCGAGAGCCGCTCCGCCCTGCTCACCGCCGGCCTGGCCGGGCTGCTCGCCGGCTCGATGTCCATGGCGGCCGGCGAATACGTCTCCGTCTCCACCCAGCGCGACTCCGAGATGGCCGCGCTGGCCCTGGAACGACGGGAGCTGCGCGACCGGCCGGAGGCCGAACTGCGGGAGCTGACCGACCTGCTGGCCTCGCGCGGCCTGTCCCGGGAGGTGGCCCGCGAGGCCGCCGAACAGCTCACCGCGCGGGACGCGCTGAGGGCCCACGCGCGCGTGGAGCTGGGCATCGACCCCGACGAGCTGACCAACCCCTGGCACGCGGCCTGGGCGAGCTTCCTGGCCTTCACCGTCGGCGCGCTGCTCCCGCTGCTGGCCATCGTGCTGCCCCCGGCCGGCGCGCGGCTCCCCGTCACCGTGTGCTGCGTCCTCGCCGCCCTGGTCCTCACCGGCTGGAGCAGCGCCCGCCTCGGCGCGGCCGATCCCCGGCGCGCGATCCCGCGCAACGTGGCCGGCGGGGCACTGGCGATGGCGGTGACCTACGCGGCGGGCAGCCTGCTCGGGGCGGCCGGGGTGTGAGTACGGCGGGGCCCGGCCGCGCGGGCCGCCGCGGGCACGACGTACCGTGAAGTACGCCCGTCACCGTGGGCGGACCGGCCCCGCCCGCCCCTTGCACGAGAAGGACCCCCGTCATGCGCGCCACCACCATCCACGCCCCGTACGACATGCGCGTGGAAGACGTTCCCGACCCCGTGGCGCAGCTGCCCACCGACGCCGTCGTACGGGTGCTGCGCGCCTGCATCTGCGGCAGCGACCTGTGGGCCTACCGGGGCGAGGCGGCCCGGCAGCCGGGTCAGCGGATCGGGCACGAGTTCCTCGGCGTCGTGGAGGAGACCGGCTCCGAGGTGACCACGGTCCGCCGCGGTGACCTGGTGGTCGCGCCCTTCATGTGGTCCGACGGGGTCTGCGACTACTGCCGCGAGGGCCTGACCACGTCCTGCGAACACGGCGGCTTCTGGGGTTCCGTCGGCTACGACGGCGGCCAGGGCGAGGCCGTCCGCGTGCCGTTCGCCGACGGCACCCTCGTCCGGCTGCCCAAGGAGGCGGCCACGGACGACCACCTGCTGTCCGCCCTGCTGACCCTGTCCGACGTGCTCGGCACCGGCCACCACGCCGCCCTCGGCGCGGGCGCCCGGCCCGGCGCCACGGTCGCCGTCGTCGGGGACGGCGCGGTCGGGCTGTGCGCCGTCCTGGCCGCCAAGCGGCTCGGCGCCGAGCGGATCATCGCCCTGGGCCGGCACCAGGTGCGCACCGACATAGCCCGCCGGTTCGGCGCCACCGACGTCGTCGCCGAGCGCGGGGAGGCGGCCGTCGAGGCCGTCCGCGAGCTGACCCGGGGCCAGGGCGCGCACGCCGTCGTGGAGGCGGTCGGCACCGAGCAGTCCATGCGGACGGCCGTCGGCATCACCCGCGACGGCGGCGCCATCGGCTTCGTGGGCGTGCCCCACGGCAGCGGCACCGGCCTGGACCTCGGCGTGATGTTCGACCGGAACATCTCCCTGCGCGGCGGCGTCGCCCCGGTCCGCGCCTACATCCCCGACCTGCTGCCCGACGTCCTCGACGGCACGATCGACCCGTCCCCGGTGTTCGACATGACCGTGGGCATCGAGGACGTGCCGGCCGGCTACAAGGCGATGGACGAGCGCACGGCCCTGAAGGTACTGGTCACCAACGACCGCTGACCGCGTCAACCGCTGACCGCGTCAACAGTTGACCGAGTCGACCGGGTGACCGCGCCGATCATTGATCGCGTCCGTCACCCGCCGGCGACCGGCGCGGCCGCCCAGCGGGCCGGGGACGAGCCCCACGGCACCGGGGGCCGGGCCCAGTCGGCGGGGCCGCCCGTGAAGGACACGGCCGGGCGGGCGTACCGCAGCCGGCCCGGCGCACCGCCGGTCTCCGCCAGCCAGGCGTCCGGGCCCGGGTACGGCTCCCCGCCGGCCGGTTCCGGGCGGATGCCCGAGGTCAGCCAGTGCGCGGTCCGGGCCAGCGCGAGCCGTACCAGCCGGCTCCCGCCGTCGTACGACTGCTCGGTCAGCGCCCGCAGCACGGCCGCCGCCAGCAGATAGCCGGTGCCGTGGTCCAGGGCCTGCGCGGGCAGCGCGCCGGGTTCACCGGCCGTGCCCTCGGTGACCGCGATGCCGGTGGCGACCTGCACGAGGCTGTCGAAGCCGCGCCGCCCGCGCCAGGGCCCGTACGCGCCCCACGCCGACACCTGCGCCACGACCAGGCCGGGGTGGCGCGCGCTCAGCGCCTCGGGGGAGAGCCCGAACCGGTCCAGGGCGCCCGGCCGGTAGCCGGTCACCACGACGTCCGCCGTGCTCAGCAGGTCTTCCAGGACGTCCCGGCCGGTGCCGAGGTCCAGCGTGGCGGACCGCTTGCCGAAGCCGGTGTCGGCGTGCTGGTCCGGCAGTTCCGGCAGCCAGGGGGCGTCCACGCGCAGCACGTCCGCGCCGAGCAGGGCGAGGGTGCGGGTGGCGACCGGGCCGGCCAGGACCCGGGTCAGGTCCAGGACGCGCAGCCCGGCGGCGGGCAGCACGGCGCCGGCGCCCGGGTCGAGCGGCGGGAACTCCCGCGGGGGCGCCGCGTCCAGCCGCTCGCGCTCGACCAGCGGGCGGGCGGCGATCTCGGCCGCCTGCTCGTGCGCCCGCCACCGCTCCGGCGTGCGCAGGGCCACGGCGAGTCCGCCCGCGCCGCACACGGTCTCCTCCACCTCCACGGCCGCGCGCCCGGCGAGCAGCCCGGCGACCCGCTCCGCCGGGGCGTCCTCGGGCAGCCCGAGCGCGCCGAGCAGCCGGGCCCGGTGGTGCGGGTAGTTGGCGTGGGTGCGCACCCAGCCGTCGGCCGTCCGCCAGAACCGGGACAGGGGCGCGAAGGAGACCGGCGCCCGGCCGTCCACCCGCAGCAGCCGCTCGCTGTGGAAGGCCGCCGCCACCGCGCCGTCGTCGACCCGGACGTCCGGGGCCTCGGCGAGCCCGGTCCGGCGGGCCGCCAGCTCCGCCGCGGCCAGCCCGCAGGCGCCGACGCACGCCCGGGCCAGCTCCCGCACGGGAAGGCGCGCTGTGAGCACGCCCTCCCGCGGGACGGTGGTGAGCCGGGAGAGCCGGGCGGGATCGCCGCCCAGCGAGGACCACGCGTACATGAGTGCAGTCATGACTGCACTATGCATTATTGATTCAATCAATATATTGCGTGGAGCCTACGGAGACCTCCGGGCGACGTCTACCTGGACACCGCGCCTATCTGGTCACTGCGGCCAGCGCGTCCGCGACGCCCCAGCCGTAGAAGCCGTTGCGGTTCTTCGTCCCCTCGCACACCGCGTCCACTTTGCCGTCGCCGTTGATGTCGTACGGGTTCGTGCAGGGCGTGGCGGTGGCCTCCGCGTACAGCAGCGCCTTCACGGCCGCCACCGGGGCATGCGGATGGGTTGACTTGATCAATGCGGCAACGCCGGCGACGTGCGGGGTCGCCATGGACGTCCCGGCCATGTAGCCCCACTTGCCGCCCGGCAGCGTGCCCAGGATGAGGCCGCTGGTCGCCGGTGCCTGCGGCGGCTGGTACTGGTCGCCGCCGGGCGCGGCGATGTCGGCCACGCCCAGACCGTAGTTGGAGAACGAGGACTTCAGCCCCTTGGCGCCGGTCGCCGTGACCGTGACGACACCCGGCAGCTGGGTCGGTATGTCGAAGCACTCGTGCGGGTCGATCACCCGGTCCGACGGGGTGCCGTCGTTCGGCGAGTCCTCGTCGGTGATCGCGTGGGACGCGAGGTCGTAGTTCTGGTTGCCCGCGGCCGCGACGTTGACCGTGCCCTTCCCCTCCGCGTAACGCGAGGCCCGGGCGATGGCGTCCACGAGCGCCTTCTGGTCGGGGTCGGTGGTGCAGTTGAAGTACCACGGGTCGGCGTAATAGCTGTTGTTGGTCACGTCGACGTGGTGTTCGGCCGCCCACACGAAGCCGCACACCACGGCCTCGGTGTAGAAGTAGCCGCCCGGGGTGGACACCTTGATGCCGGCGACCTTCACCCCCGGCGCCACACCCGTCATCCCCACGCCGTTCTTCGCCGCCGCGATCTCACCGGCCACATGCGTGCCGTGCGGGCTCTCCGAGGCGCCCGGCCGCCAGGCGCCGTCCGTCGTGTCCGGCTTGCCCGACACGCAGTTGACGGAGGCCGCCCGGTCGAAGTTGGGCGCGATGTCCGGGTGGGTGTCGTCGACGCCCGTGTCGATGACGGCGACCGTGACGTCCCGGCTGCCCAGGGTCTTCTCGTGCGCCTTGTCCGCCTTGATGGCCGGCAGGTCCCACTGGAGCGGCTCCAGCGGGTCCTGGCCGGCGGCGGCCCGGACACCGGCGGCCTCCGCCGCGCTCAGCGCCTTCGGCGTGCCCACGTCGGTGGTGGACTGGGCGGGCAGCGGCGCGTTGCGCGTGGCACCCGCCGAGGCGACACCGCGCACGGCACGGATCGCCTCGGCGAACCCGGGATTCGCGGAGTGCACCACGATCACCCCGATCCGGTCGTAACTCGTCACGACCGTACCGCCGTTGCGGGCGATCGCCCGGCGTACCGACTCGATCGTGGAACGGTCCGTCCGCGTGTTCACCACGTACGACAGGGTGGGGCCGTCCGCCGCCCGCGCCGCCGTGGCCGCCGGGTCCGTCCGGGCCGCCGCGGAGGCCGCCGACGGCAGGAAGCCGAGCGTGGCGGTCAGCGACAGCGCGGCCGGTACGACGAGCGCCAGTCGGCGTCTGGAGCGCAGATGAGCCATGGGATCTCCACATCATCCGGATACGGAACCGCCCGGAACACCGGTGACTGCCCGGGCAGGTACATGACGAGGTGGTGCTGGGCCGAAGCTATCCCCCGGCGCTGATCTCCGAAAGGCCCGGGCCGACTTGAACCACCCTCCGGGCGGCGCCGTGACCGTGGACAGGAGGCCCGAAAGGTCAGGCCCCCTACGGGATTCACCCGATGCAGTCACGTGGTGACTCGCTGTAATGTGGCTCCCGTCCCTGTGAGATGAGCAAGCGCACGTCCGTGACGCGAGGAGACTCCGTGGCTACCGAGACACCGCCACCCGCGCAGACCCCGACCCGCCTTCCCTCCGCCGAGGAGTTCACCGAGGTGCAGCAGAGCGCGGAGTTCGGTGAACTGCGCCGCGCCCACCGCTCCTTCGCCTTCCCCCTGACGATCGCCTTCGCCGCCTGGTACCTGCTGTACGTCCTGCTGTCCAACTACGCGGGCGACTTCATGGGCATCAAGGTGGCCGGCCACATCAACGTCGCCCTCGTCCTGGGCCTCGCCCAGTTCCTCACCACGTTCCTGATCGCCTGGTGGTACGCGCGCCGCGCCGCCACCCGGCTCGACCCCCGGGCCGAGGCCATCAAGTCCCGGATGGAGAGCGGAGCATGAACGCCGTACCCAACACCCTGCTGGCCGCCGGCGAGGCGAGCGAGCACCGGACGCTGATCATCACCCTGTTCGCGGTGTTCGTCGCCGCGACCCTCGTCATCACCGTCTGGGCGGGCCGGCAGACCAAGGACGCCGCCGACTTCTACGCGGGCGGACGGCAGTTCACCGGTTTCCAGAACGGCCTCGCCGTCTCCGGTGACTACATGTCCGCCGCGTCCTTCCTCGGCATCGCCGGCGCCATCGCCCTCTTCGGCTACGACGGCTTCCTGTACTCCATCGGCTTCCTCGTCGCCTGGCTCGTCGCCCTCCTGCTGGTCGCCGAACCACTGCGCAACTCGGGCCGCTACACGATGGGTGACGTGCTCGCCTACCGCATGCGCCAGCGCCCCGTGCGCACCGCGGCCGGCACCTCCACCATCGTCGTGTCGATCTTCTACCTGCTGGCCCAGATGGCCGGTGCCGGCGTGCTGGTCTCCCTGCTCCTCGGCATCACCAGCGACGGCGGCAAGATCGGCATCGTCGCCCTGGTCGGCCTGCTGATGATCGTGTACGTCACCATCGGCGGCATGAAGGGCACCACCTGGGTCCAGATGGTCAAGGCGGTGCTGCTCATCGCCGGCGCCGTGCTGCTGACCCTCCTCGTCCTGCTGAAGTTCGACTTCAACATCTCCGAACTGCTCGGCAGCGCCGCCGACAACAGCGGCAAGGGCAGCGCCTTCCTGGAGCCCGGCCTGAAGTACGGCGCGACCGGCACCACCAAGCTGGACTTCCTCTCCCTCGGCATCGCCCTGGTCCTGGGCACGGCCGGCCTGCCGCACATCCTGATCCGCTTCTACACCGTCCCCACCGCCAAGGCCGCCCGCAAGTCCGTCCTGTGGGCCATCGGCCTGATCGGTGTCTTCTACCTGATGACCCTCGCCCTCGGCTTCGGCGCCGCCGCGCTGATCAAGCCGGACGAGATCATCGCCTCCAACAAGGCGGGCAACACGGCGGCCCCGCTGCTGGCGCTCCACCTGGGCGGAGTGGACTCCAACTGGGGGGCCGTCCTGCTCGCCACCATCTCCGCGGTCGCCTTCGCCACGATCCTCGCGGTCGTCGCCGGCCTGACCCTGGCCTCGTCGTCCTCGTTCGCGCACGACATCTACGCCAACGTCATCAAGCGGGGCCAGGCCACCGAGCAGCAGGAGGTGCGTGCGGCCCGCTGGGCGACCGTCGGCATCGGCGCGGTCTCCATCGTCCTCGGCGCCCTGGCCCGCGATCTGAACGTGGCCGGCCTGGTCGCCCTCGCCTTCGCGGTCGCCGCCTCCGCCAACCTGCCGACCATCCTCTACAGCCTGTTCTGGAAGCGGTTCACCACCGCCGGCGCCCTGTGGTCGATCTACGGCGGCCTGGTCACCGCGGTCGGCCTGGTGCTGTTCTCCCCGGTGGTCTCCGGGAAGCCCACCTCGATGTTCCCCGGCGTGGACTTCCACTGGTTCCCGCTGGAGAACCCCGGCCTCATCTCCATCCCGGTCGGCTTCCTGCTCGGCGTGGTGGGCACCCTGCTGTCGAAGGAGACCCCGGACGCCGCCAAGTACGCGGAACTGGAGGTGCGGTCCCTGACCGGCACCGGAGCCCACTGAGACGGCCCACGGGACGACCGCGTCGGCCGGGACTGTACGGTCCTACGACGCGGTCGCGCCGTACCTCGTGGGATCGGGCCGCTGTCGATGTCAGCGGGGTCACGTACGCTCGCAGGTGACGGACGGGGCATCCGCGACCCAGAATGGGTGACCGGGAGAGGGAGGGGCCCACGTGCTCATCGACACCTACGGCCGGGTGGCCACCGATCTGCGGGTCTCGCTGACCGACCGGTGCAACCTGCGCTGCACCTACTGCATGCCCGAGGAGGGCCTGCGGTGGCTGGCCAAGCCCGACCTGCTCACGGACGACGAGATCGTCCGCCTCATCGACATCGCGGTGCGCACCCTCGGCATCGAGGAAGTCCGCTTCACCGGCGGCGAGCCCCTGCTGCGCCCCGGCCTGCCCGGCATCGTGGAGCGCGTCGCCGCCCTCGACCCGCGCCCCCGGATGTCCCTGACCACCAACGGCATCGGCCTGGTCCGCACCGCGACCGCGCTGAAGGAGGCGGGCCTGGACCGGGTCAACGTCTCCCTGGACACCCTCCGCCCGGACGTCTTCAAGACCCTCACCCGCCGCGACCGCCACCAGGACGTCCTGGACGGCCTGGCCGCCGCCCGCGAGGCCGGCCTGACCCCGGTCAAGGTCAACTCGGTCCTGATGCCGGGCCTGAACGACGACGAGGCCCCGGACCTGCTCGCCTGGGCGATCGAGCACGACTACGAACTGCGGTTCATCGAGCAGATGCCGCTGGACGCCCAGCACGGCTGGAAGCGCGAGGGCATGGTCACCGCGGGGGACATCCTCGCCTCCCTGCGGACCCGTTTCGATCTCACCCCCGAGGGCGCCGACGCCCGCGGCTCCGCCCCCGCGGAGCGCTGGCTGGTGGACGGCGGCCCGCACCGGGTCGGCGTGATCGCCTCGGTGACCCGGCCGTTCTGCGCGGCCTGCGACCGCACCCGCCTCACCGCCGACGGCCAGATACGCACCTGCCTGTTCGCCACCGAGGAGACCGACCTCCGCGCGGCCCTGCGCTCGGGCGCCCCGGACGAGGAGATCGCCCGCGTCTGGAAGCTGGCGATGTGGGGCAAGAAGGCCGGAGCGGGCCTGGACGACCCGTCGTTCGTCCAGCCGGACCGGCCCATGTCGGCGATCGGCGGCTGAACCGGGCGCGGTGCCCCGGCTCTACGCCCCGGCCCCTTCGGCGGACCGCCACTCCTCGAACCGTACGACGTCCTTCAGGAACCCCCGCACGCCGAGGAACTGCGACAGATGCTCGCGGTGCTCCTCGCAGGCCAGCCATGTCTTGCGCCGCTCCGGCGTGTGGACCTTGGGGTTGTTCCACGCCAGCACCCACACGGCGGCGGTGCGGCAGCCCTTGGCCGAGCAGATCGGGGTCTCGTCACTCACGGTTTCGTCTCGGTTCGTCTCATCGAGGGGCGGAAAACGAAAGGGCGGTAAACAAGGCGACGCCGGGCAGCCACGGGGGGAGCTGCCCGGCGTCGGTCCGTCGCTCCGACGGGGGATGCGGAGCGCCTACGCAGTATGTCACGGCTACCCCATCGCCCGGGACCGGAACAGCTAGATTGATCTGAGGTTTTCTTGAGCTCCCAGGTGGGGGCCCCGGCGGTCCCCGCGTCCGCCGTGCTCAGACGGGGTCGGGGCGCTCGCCGGCCGCCCCGGCCGCCTGGTTCGTCGGCACGTCGCGCGGCGCGGAATCCCGTACCGAGTCCGCCCGTTGGTCCTCGGCCGGCGGGGCCGCGATCATCGGACGCAGCGGCGTGGTGACGAACGTCGACGGAAGCGACGGCGGCCGCTCACGGCCCGCGTTGGCGACCACCACGGCGATATAGGGCAGCACCGCGCCGAGCACGAGCGCCACGATCGCGACGTACCGCTCGACGTTCCACAGGGAGGCCGCGAGGATCACCGACACGGTACGGACCGACATCGAGATCACGTACCGGCGCTGCCGGCCCCGGACGTCCTCGGCGAGTCCGGTCCGCGCGCCGGTGATCCGGAACACCTGGACGCCACCGCCGTGCTGTTTCCGCATCACCATTCACCATCCGCCCGCATCGGACCCGTCCCGGCCCGCACCCTCGTCCGTATCCGGCGGGGAACCCTGCCGGGCCACCCCCCACGTTACGCCGCCCCCGCGCCGCGATCGAGGCCGGGTCGCCCCCTGCCTGCGACGACGCCCGCCGCCCCGGCGCGTACGGGGCAATCCGACGTGCGCCGTACGGCGCACCGCCCCACACTGGCCGTAATGCTCACGTCGAGCCGTACGAGGAGGCAGCCATGGGCTGGTTGTGGGCGATCATCGTGGGATTCGTGCTGGGCATCATCGCCAAGGCGGTCATTCCGGGCAAGCAGCACAGCCCCCTCTGGCTGACCACCATCTGCGGCATCCTCGGCGCCATCGTGGGCAACGCGGTCGCCCGCGCGGTCGGCGTGTCGGAGACCAAGGGCATCGACTGGAGCCGGCACATCTTCCAACTGGTGGCGGCGATCATCATCGTCGCGGCCGTCGACGCCCTCTACATGGCGACGCTGGGCAAGAGGAAGCACCGGGCCCGGGCGTAGGGGCGCGGGCGTCCCGCGCCCCCACACCGCACGGCGTCAGCCGGCGACGACCTCCACCGCGGCCAGGTTCTTCTTCCCGCGCCGCAGCACCAGCCACCGCCCGTGGAGCAGGTCCTCCCGGGCGGGCACGGCGTCCTCCGCGGTGACCTTGACGTTGTTCACGTAGGCCCCGCCCTCCTTCACCGTCCGCCGGGCCGCGGACTTGCTGGGCACCAGGCCGACCTCGGCGAGCAGGTCGACCACCGGGGCCAGCTCGGAGACCCGGGCGTGCGGCACCTCCGACAGCGCCGCGGCCAGCGTCCGCTCGTCCAGCTCCGCCAGCTCGCCCTGGCCGAACAGCGCCCCGGACGCGGCGATCACCGCGGCCGTCTGGTCGGCGCCGTGCACCAGCGTGGTCAGCTCCTCGGCGAGCGCCCGCTGCGCCGCCCGGGCCTGCGGACGCTCCTCGGTCTGCCGCTCCAGCTCCTCCAGCTCCTCGCGGGACTTGAAGGACAGGATGCGCATGTACCGGGAGATGTCCCGGTCGTCCACGTTCAGCCAGAACTGGTAGAACGCGTACGGCGTCGTCAGCTCCGGGTCGAGCCAGACGGCGCCGCCCTCGGTCTTGCCGAACTTGGTGCCGTCCGCCTTGGTCATCAGCGGGGTGGCGAGGGCGTGCACCGAGGCGTCCGGCTCCAGCCGGTGGATCAGGTCCAGCCCGGCCGTGAGGTTGCCCCACTGGTCGCTGCCGCCCTGCTGGAGCGTGCAGCCGTAGCGCCGGTAGAGCTGGAGGAAGTCCATGCCCTGGAGGATCTGGTAGCTGAACTCGGTGTAGCTGATGCCCTGGTCGGACTCCAGGCGGCGGGCCACGGAGTCCTTCGTCAGCATCTTGTTGACGCGGAAGTGCTTGCCGATGTCCCGCAGGAACTCGATCGCGGACAGGCCCGCGGTCCAGTCCAGGTTGTTGACCATGATCGCCGCGTTCTCGCCCTCGAAGGACAGGAACGGTTCGATCTGGGCGCGCAGCCGGTCCACCCAGCCGGCCACCGTCTCCGGGTCGTTCAGCGTGCGCTCGGCCGTCGGACGCGGGTCGCCGATCAGGCCCGTGGCCCCGCCGACGAGCGCCAGCGGACGGTGCCCGGCCTGCTGGAGCCGGCGCACGGTGAGCACCTGCACCAGGTGCCCCACGTGCAGGGAGGGCGCCGTCGGGTCGAAACCGCAATAGAACGTGACGGGACCGTCCGCGAGCGCCTTGCGCAATGCGTCCTCGTCGGTGGACAGGGCGAACAGCCCGCGCCACTTCAGCTCGTCGACGATGTCCGTCACGGTTCTCGTGTCTCCTTGATGATCTTCCGGCAGCCGGGTGACACCCGACCACGAACGCCTACGAGGTTATACGCCCTGACTGACAGAGCTCATGTTGAAATCCGGGATCCGCAGCGCGGGCATCGCGGCGCGGGTGAACCAGTCGCTCCACTCGCGCGGCAGCGTCCGCTCCGTCCGCCCGGCCTCGGTGGCCCGGCCCAGCAGGTCCACCGGCGACTCGTTGAACCGGAAGTTGTTCACCTGCCCGGTCACCTCGCCGTTCTCCACCAGGTAGACGCCGTCCCGGGTCAGGCCGGTGAGCAGCAGGGTCGCCGGATCGACCTCACGGATGTACCACAGGCAGGTCAGCAGCAGCCCGCGTTCGGTGTCCTCGACCATCTCCTCCAGCGAGCGGTTGCCGCCGTCCAGGATCAGGTTGCCGAGCGCGGGGGCGACCGGGAGCCCGGTCAGGGCCGCGCTGTGCCGGGTCGTCGTCAGGTGCTTCAGCACGCCTCGGTCTATCCACTTCGTGGCGTGCGTGGGCAGCCCGTTGTCGAACACGGACTCGTCGCCGCCGGAGGAGTGGGAGATCACGAAGGGCGGGCACTCCAGGCCCGGCTCGTTCGGGTCGCTGCGCAGGGTGAGCGGCAGCTCCGAGAGCCGCTCCCCGATCCGGGTGCCGCCGCCCGGCTTGGAGAACACCGTCCGCCCCTCGACGGCGTCCCGGCCGGAGGCCGACCACAGCTGGTAGATCAGCAGGTCCGCGACCGCGGTCGGCGGCAGCAGCGTCTCGTACCGGCCCGCGGGCAGTTCGACGCGGCGCTCGGCCCAGCCGAGCCGTACGGCCAGCTCGGCGTCGAGCGCGCCGGGGTCGACGTCCTTGAAGTCCCGGGTGGAGCGGCCGGCCCACGCCGAGCGGGTGCGGTCGGGGGACTTGGCGTTCAGCTCCAGGGTGCCGGTGGGCTGGTCGTGCCGCAGGCGCAGCCCGGTGGACGTGCCCACATAGGTCGACACCAGCTCGTGGTTGGCGAAACCGTACAGTTCCCGGCCGCCCGCACGCGCGCGGGCGAAGGCCTCGCCGAGCGCCGGCGCGAAGTCGGCGAACACCGCGGAGGAGGTCTCGGCGGGCGCGTCCGTGAAGTCGGAGGACTGGGGCACCCCGCCGACCAGCGGCCGCGCGTCCTCGGCGGGCCCGGCACCGCGCGCGGCGGCCTCGGCGGCCCGCACCAGCGGCTCCAGCTCCTCGGCGGTGACCGCCGACCGGGACACCACACCGGAGGCGGTGCCCTCGGCGCCGTCCACGGTGGCGATCACGGTGAGCGTACGGCCGCGGGTCACCCCGTTGGTAGTGAGCGCGTTGCCCGCCCAGCGCAGATTGGCGGTGGAGTGCTCGTCGGCGATGACGACACAGCCGTCCGCCCGGGACAGCGCCAGCGCCTGCTCGACGATCTCGTGCGGCTTGTGGGTACGGGCGCTCATCGACCGGCCTCCTGCGTGGTGTTGAGGATGTTGACGCCCTTGAAGAGGGCCGAGGGGCAGCCGTGGGACACGGCGGCGACCTGGCCCGGCTGGGCCTTGCCGCAGTTGAAGGCACCGCCGAGGACATACGTCCCCGGACCGCCGACGGCCGCCATGGAGCCCCAGAAGTCGGTCGTCGTGGCCTGGTAGGCGACGTCCTTCAGCTGACCGGTGATCCGCCCGTTCTCGATCTTGAAGAAGCGCTGGCCGGTGAACTGGAAGTTGTACCGCTGCATGTCGATCGACCAGGACCGGTCACCGACGACGTAGATGCCCCGGTCCACGCCCCCGATCAGATCCTCCGTGGACAGCCCGGCGGGATCCGGGCGCAGCGACACGTTGGCCATGCGCTGCACCGGAACGTGCGCGGGGGAGTCGGCGTACGCGCACCCGTTGGACCGCTCGAACCCGGTCAGCCGCGCTATCCGCCGGTCCAGCTGGTAGCCGACCAGCGTGCCGTCCTTCACCAGGTCCCAGGACTGCGCCGCCACGCCCTCGTCGTCATAACCGATGGTGGCCAGGCCGTGCTCGGCGGTGCGGTCACCGGTGACGTTCATCAGCTCGGAGCCGTACCGCAGCTTGCCGAGCTGGTCGAAGGTGGCGAAGGAGGTGCCGGCGTAGGCGGCCTCGTAGCCGAGGGCGCGGTCCAGCTCGGTGGCGTGGCCGATGGACTCGTGGATGGTCAGCCACAGGTTGGAGGGGTCCACCACCAGGTCGTACACGCCCGGCTCCACGCTCGGCGCCCGCATCTTCTCGGCGAGCAGCTCCGGGATCCGGGCCAGCTCGTCGTCCCAGTCCCAGCCGGTCCCGGTCAGGTACTCCCAGCCGCGCCCCACCGGCGGGGCGAGGGTGCGCATCGAGTCGAACTCGCCGCTCGCCTCGTCGACCGACACGGCCGTCAGCTGCGGGTGCAGCCGTACGCGCTGCTGGGTGGTCACCGTCCCGGCGGTGTCCGCGTAGAACTTGTTCTCGTGGACGGTGAGCAGCGAGGCGTCGACATGATTGACGCCGTCCGCGCTCAGCAGCCGGCTGCTCCACTCCGCCAGCAGCGCCGACTTCTCCTCGTCCGGCACCGAGAACGGATCGATCTCGTACGACGAGACCCACGTCTTGTCGGCGTGCACCGGCTCGTCGGCCAGCTCCACGTGCTCGTCCGACCCGGCGGCCTTGATCACCTGCGCGGACAGCTTGGCCATGGCCACCGCCTGCGAGGCGACCCGGGCGGCGGCGTCCATGGTCAGGTCCACGCCGGAGGCGAAGCCCCAGGTGCCGCCGTGCACCACCCGGACCGCGTACCCGAGGTCGGTCGTGTCCGACGATCCGGCGAGCCGCGCGTCCCGCAGCCGCCAGGAGGCGCTGCGCACCCGCTCGAACCGGAAGTCCGCGTGCTCGGCACCCAGCGCACGCGCGCGCGCCAGCGCGGCGTCGGCGAGGGCGCGTAGGGGGAGCGCCAGGAAAGAATGATCGATTTCGTGGGGCATCGGTAGGAACCCTTCGGGCGCTTGCCTGTGGTGACCTTCGCAGGCAGTGAATCATGCCGCGCAGGTCACACTCCCGGGAGAATCCCTAGCCGCGAACTCAGCCGTCCAGGAGCGCGGTGAAGGCCGTCCAGGCGGCGGGGGTGACGGTGAGGGGGCGGATGTCCTTGTCCTTGGAGTCGCGGACGTGGACGGCCTCGGGACGCAGGGCGACCTCGACGCAGTTGTCGCCCTCGCTGCCGCTGTAACTGCTCTTGAACCAGTCGCCCGTTGCGAGCGCGGTGAAGGCTGTCCAGGCGGCCGAGGTGACGACCAGAGGACGGATGCCCTTGTCCTTGGAGTCGCGGATGTGGACCGCTGCGGGGAGCATGGCGACCTCGACGCAGTTGTCGTTCTCGCTGCCGCTGTAGCTGCTCTTGAACCAGCTCAGCTCGTCGGTGGTGCTCATAGCGCTCCTCGCATCTGTTCCAGCAGCTTTACGGTCGCCTGGCAGTCCAATGCCTGGGAACGCAGCTTGCCATAGCGCTGGAGCAGGACACTCACGTCCTTCGGCGCGGAGATCAGGTTGCTCGATCGCTGTCCTTCCGTGTAGCCGATCCACTGGTGAGCAGGCGTTTCGGCCAGGTACATCTGACCGTCGATACCGCAGTGGTCCTCCTGGACGGCGGGCATGATCTGGATCTCCACGTTGCGACGCGTGCTCATCTCAAGGAGATGAGTGATCACTTGCCTGGTGACACCGCGTCCTCCCATGCGGCGCTCCAGCACGGCCTGCTCGATGACGAAACCGCGGTGTTCTGGTTGGCGGAAATGATGTGCTGTCGGTCCAACCGGGATGCGACCTGGCGTTCGATCTGCTCCTCGGATGCTGGCGGAAGCCGCCGGTCGAAAATCGCCCGAATGTACGCCTCCGGTTGCAACAACCCCGGAACCGCCCGGCATTCATAGGCGTACAGGGTGATCGCCTCCTCCTCGATCCCGGCCCATTGCCGGAACCAGGACGCCAGCAGCGTCTTCCTCGTCAGACTCTCCGCCGCCGCAGTAAGGACCTTCGCCCCGACCGGCCCCAGCACCTCACCCGCCCGTGCCGGCAGATCCGCCGGAGGGAACCGCTTCCCTTGCTCGATCTTGGCGATGTACGCGGCCGAGTACCGTACGCGCGGCGCGAACTCCTCCTGGGTCAGGCCGGCTTCCTCCCGTAGCGCCTTCAGAACCGCGCCGAAGGTCTTGAGGCTGTCGGAAAGTTCGGCTTCAGTGTTGTTCGCAGTGCCTCCGCCGTGGTCCACCGTCATCGCCACGTGCCTCCTGTGCTCACGTCTCCGTGCTCTCACCGAAACCCCGCCCGCCCACCCAGGGTCACGGGGAGTTACCCACCCAGTCCAGAGTGTGCACTGATACAGCCGCGACTGTATGGGCGTCGTACCTGTTGGCGGCGCGGACGTGAGCAGAACGCTGGCCCCATGTCAGCACCAGAGGCCCAAGTGGCCGTAACCGTAAGTGTGTTCGTCCAGCGCTTCTCCGCCACTCGCCGAGGGGCCCGCCTCGCCCGCAGGCTCGCCGCACACCGTCTCCACCTCTGGGGCATGCCGTACGGCGGCCCCGCTTCGGACGCCGTCACTCTCGTCGTCGCCGAACTCGCCGCCAACGCCGTGCTCCACGGCCGCGTCCCGGGCCGTGACTTCGAGCTGCGCCTCAGTTTCGACCGCGCCGCCGGTGTCGTACGCGTGGAGGTGTCCGACACCCACCCCGGGCGGCCCGAGCCTCCTGGGCCGGAAACCCCGTGCGGCCCTCCGGACGCCGAGGGCGGCAGGGGGCTGCTCCTCGTGGCGGCCGTCGCCGCCCGCTGGGGTGTCGGAGAGCGGCGGGGGCCGGGCAAGACGGTGTGGGCGGAGTGCGAGGTGCCGCCGGCGGGTGCTGACAGCGGGGGCGGGCCGGGCCCAAGGCGAGATCGCGACCGTTGATCTTCCTCGACTCCCCGGGCGGCCGCGCTTTCCGCCCGCGCGCCCGGTACGGCGGACCGAGTCCGAGGGTGTTCGGCGGTGCGCCGACTGTAGGGACCCCACAGTGTGCGGCATGAGGCACTGTCGGTGCCCGATTGCCCGCGGACGCGGCGGTACCGATAGGTTTCCGATGAAGCCGCCTGCCGCCCAGGAGTCCGGGCGGATATGTAAGACCGCTATCGAAAGGGTGATCTGTTGAGCCGCTCGGTTCTCGTCACCGGAGGCAACCGGGGCATCGGCCTCGCCATCGCCCGCGCTTTCGCCGACGCCGGCGACAAGGTCGCGATCACGTACCGCTCGGGTGAGCCGCCGGCCGGCTTCCTGGCCGTCAAGTGCGACATCACCGACCCGGAGCAGGTGGAGCAGGCCTACAAGGAGATCGAGGACCGGCACGGTCCGGTCGAGGTCCTGGTCGCCAACGCCGGCGTCACCAAGGACCAGCTCCTGATGCGCATGTCCGAGGACGACTTCACCTCGGTCATCGACACCAACCTCACCGGCACCTTCCGCGTCGTCAAGCGCGCCAACCGCGGCATGCTGCGGGCCAAGAAGGGCCGCGTCGTCCTCATCTCGTCCGTGGTCGGTCTGCTCGGCTCGGCCGGACAGGCGAACTACGCCGCCTCCAAGGCCGCGCTGGTCGGCTTCGCGCGTTCCCTGGCCCGGGAGCTGGGCTCGCGCAACATCACGTTCAACGTCGTCGCGCCCGGTTTCGTCGACACCGACATGACCAAGGTGCTCAGCGACGAGCAGCGCCAGAACATCGTCGCCCAGGTGCCGCTCGGCCGGTACGCGCAGCCCGAGGAGATCGCCGCGACGGTGCGCTTCCTCGCGTCCGACGACGCCTCGTACATCACTGGAGCCGTCATCCCGGTTGACGGCGGACTGGGAATGGGTCACTGATCACCATGAGCGGAATCCTCGAGGGCAAGCGCGTCCTGATCACCGGTGTGCTGATGGAGTCCTCCATCGCCTTCCACGCCGCCAAGCTGGCCCAGGAGCAGGGTGCCGAGATCATCCTGACCGCGTTCCCGCGGCCCACGCTGACCGAGCGCATCGCCAAGAAGCTGCCGAAGCCGACCAAGGTCATCGAGCTGGACGTCACCAACGACGAGCACCTCGGGCGGCTGGCGGACGTCGTCGGCGAGGAGCTGGGCGGCCTGGACGGCGTCGTGCACTCCATCGGCTTCGCGCCGCAGGACGCGCTCGGCGGCAACTTCCTCAACACGCCGTTCGAGTCCGTCTCCACCGCCATGCACGTCTCGGCGTTCTCCCTGAAGTCGCTGACCATGGCCTGCCTGCCGCTGATGCAGAACGGCGGCTCGGTCGTCGGCCTCACCTTCGACGCGCAGTACGCCTGGCCGCAGTACGACTGGATGGGCCCGGCCAAGGCCGCCCTGGAGGCCGTCAACCGCTACATGGCGCGCGACCTGGGCAAGCAGAACATCCGCTGCAACCTGATCTCGGCGGGCCCGATCGGCTCCATGGCCGCCAAGTCCATCCCGGGCTTCAGCGACCTGGCCTCCGTGTGGGACACCCGTTCCCCGCTGGAGTGGGACCTGAAGGACCCGGAGCCGGCCGGCCGCGGCATCGTCGCCCTGCTGAGCGACTGGTTCCCGAAGACCACGGGCGAGATCATCCACGTCGACGGCGGCCTGCACGCCATCGGCGCCTGAGGTCCTCCAGACCCTCAAGAGGCTCTGCTGAGCCTTACGACGCCCCGTTTCCCGCCGTGCGCGGGGAGCGGGGCGTCGCCGTACGCCGGGCACGCGTGCCGGGATGTCACCCGTCCGGCCCACCGGCCGGGCCGCCGCCGGGCCGGCGGCGCACCCTGGGAGTACGCCTTCGGACGACGCGTTCGCTCGCACGCCCCTCCGCAGCCCGGCCGAGGAGGTCCCGCTCGTGCGCCTGTCCCGCGGCCCGGCCCCGCTGTCGGTGGCCCTGGCCCTCGTACTGTCACTGCCGTACGACGCGCTGCCGTACGACGCGCTGCGCCACGACGTGCCCGCGCACGCGCGCGTGGAGGCCGGTGCGTCACCCTCGTCGGCCCGGTTCGGAGCCTCCTGCCGCACCTCCGTCCACGGCTCCCAGGTGGTGGCCTACTGCCACAACCCCTATGTCGACATCGACCGCGTACGGCTGCACATAGAGTGCGCCCGCTGGTGGGACATCGACACCGACAGCGCCCCGGCGGACGCCTGGCCGGCCATGACCGTACGGCTCACCGGCCGGTGCTGGAAGGAGATCCGCTCGGTGTGGATCAGCCACCAGAAGGCGCGCTGAACCGGCCCGGATTGCACAGGTACGGATAGCTCGCGGCCTCCACGGCCGCCGCCTCGGCGTCCCCCGCGCGGATCGCGTCCACCAGGCGCGCGTGGTCCATGTGGGTCTCCGGGGTCAGCTCCGCCCCGACGTCCGCGCGCAGCCAGTCGCGCAGCACCTCGCCCAGATCGGCGTACATCGCCGTCATCACGTCGTTGTGGGACGCGGCCACCACCGCCAGATGGAAGGTGGCGTCGGCCGCCACGAATGCCTCCGTGTCGCCCGTCTCCCACGCCTGCTCGCGCCGGACGATCAGCGCGTCCAGCTGCTTGAGGTCCTTCTCGGTGCGCCTCTCGGCGGCCAGCTTGGCCGCGGCCGACTCCAGCGTGGAGCGCAGCTCGGCGATGTGCCGCGGATCGGCGTCGGCGAAGCGGCGGTGCATCACGCCGGCCAGCTCGCTCGTGGCCACGACGTACGTGCCCGAGCCCTGGCGGATGTCCAGCAGACCGTTGTGCGCGAGCGCGCGGACGGCCTCGCGGACGGTGTTGCGGGCGACACCGAGCTGCTCGACCAGTTCCGGCTCGGTCGGGATGCGGGAGCCGACCGGCCACTCGCCGGAGGCGATCTGGTTGCGCAGTTCGGCGATGACCTGCTCGGACAGCGCCGAACGACGCGGGTGGCTCAAGGGCATGGCTCACCTTCGCACGAGAGGACCGGGCGGGGACGCTCCGGGGATGGACAGGCAATCATCCTATGATTCTATGATGGGTCTTATGGCTAGTGAGGAAATCCGGACAGTGGAGACCCGTACGGCGATGTCACCGACCCCACGCGGTGCGGGCGCCGCGACGAACACCCCAGAGACGACCCCCGGCGCGGGCCGCACGCGTGCGTGGGCCACCCGGCTGGTGGTCGTGGGCATCATGCTCTCCGCCCTGAACCTCCGGCCGGCCATCACGAGCCTCGGCGCCCTCCTCGAAGAGGTCCGCGACGGGCTCGGCATGAGCGGCAGCGTGGCCGGACTGCTCACCTCCGTGCCCCCGCTGTGCTTCGCCGTCTTCGGCGTGATGGCGCCCCGCCTGGCCCGCCGCTTCGGACCGGCCGCCGTGGTGTGCGCCGGCATGGCCGCCATCGCCGTCGGCCTGGTCGTACGGCCCTACGTCGGGAACACGGCCGGATTCCTGGCCGCCAGCGCGCTCGCCCTGATGGGCATCGCCGTCAGCAACGTCCTGATGCCGGTCATCGTCAAGCGCTGGTTCCCCGACCGGGTCGGTTCCATGACCGGCCTGTACTCGATGGCCCTCGCCGCCGGCACCTCCCTCGCCGCCGCGCTGACCGTCCCCCTCACCGACGCCATGGGCGGCAACTGGAAGTCCGGCCTCGTCGTGTGGGCGACCATCGCCGCCGCCGCCGTCCTGCCCTGGCTCCCGCTGCTCCGCGACCGGGGCCCGGCCGACGCCCGGCCCCAGGAGCCGGCGCCCGAGACCGCGGAAGCGCAGGCCCCGCTGCGCATCACCCGCAGCCGCACGGCCTGGTCGCTCGCCGTCTTCTTCGGCCTCCAGGCCACGGCCGCCTACATCACGATGGGCTGGATGCCGCAGATCTTCCGGGACGCCGGTGTCCCGGCCGGCACCGCCGGTGTGCTGCTCGCCGTCATCATGGTCATGGGCGTGCCGCTGGCCTTCGTCATCCCCCGGGTCGCCACCCGCCTGTCCCACCAGGGGCCGATCGTGCTGGTGCTGGGCGTCTGCGGCCTCGCCGGATACGCCGGGCTGTACCTCGCGCCGTCCGGCGGCGCCTGGGCCTGGGCCCTGCTGCTCGGCGTGTCCAACTGCTCCTTCCCGCTCGCCCTGACCATGGTCGGCATGCGCGCCCGCAGCGGTCCGGGCGTGGCCCAGCTGTCCGCGTTCGCCCAGAGCACGGGCTACCTGATCTCCATCCCCGGCCCGCTGCTGGTCGGCGTGCTCTACCAGCAGAGCGGCGGCTGGGGACTGCCGATCGCCCTGATGGCGGCGCTGATGGTGCCGCAGATGGTGGTGGGCTTCATCGCCGGGCGTGACCGGACGGTCGAGGACGAGGCGACGAACTGACCCGACCGGGGTGCCCCGGCGCCGTCGCGGGGGAGGCGAGGTGCGAGACTGGACGCATGCAGCCTGTGCTCGACCCGAACCCGAAGAACGGCCAGAAGAAGATGCTGCTCGTCTTCGGCTCGTTCCTCGCCATCTTCGTGATCATCGCCGTGGTGGCGACCATCGCGTCCCCGTGACACCGAGCTCCCTCCCGTCCTGCTCCGGGCGGGGCCCTTCCTGGTCCTGCTCCGGGGCGGATGGTGGTGCTGGCCCCCCCATCCCCTAGGGGGCCAGGGTCAGGGTCAACTGGGTGGGAATCCGGATGGGTTGGCGGCCCTGGATTCCGTAGCTTCGAGATGTGACCGCGCGAGGCGGTCACGGCACCCTCGAAGACTCACTCCCGGAGGCGACCATGCCGGCCCGCACCCACTCCCGGCCCCACCCGGCGACCACGGGCGGCGCCGGCACCCGACTGCCCTGGTGGGCGCTCGCCCTGCCCGCCCTCGCCTTCGTGGCGCTGCTCGCGCTGATACTCAACCCGTCGGACGCCCACGCGGCCGGCGGTGACCCGGCGATCGCGCGGTTGCTGGAGCGCGTCCAGCAGCTCGTCGCCCGCTGACGGCAAGCCCCCTCACGCGATGAATCCGCATGGTCAACTCCCTGCGCCGGGTGGCCCGTTTCATGCGAAGCTGGATCTCATGAGCGTCGCAGAACCCCGCAGGATCGTCCTCTTCCGGCATGCGAAAGCCGACTGGCCCCAGGTTCCCGACCACGAGCGCCCACTCGCCGAGCGGGGCCGCAAGGACGCCCCTGTCGCCGGACGCAAGCTGGCCGACACCGGCATCACCTTCGACCAGGCCCTGTGCTCCACGGCGGTCCGCACCCGCGAGACCTGGAAGCTCGCCGTCCAGGAGCTGTCGCACCGGCCGAGGACCGTCTATGAGGAGCGGATCTACGAGGCATCGCCGGGCGAGCTGATCGCCGTGCTCAACGAGCTGCCCGACGAGGTGCGGAGCGTGATCCTCATCGGCCACAACCCGGGCGTGCACGGCCTGGCCGACATCCTGGCCGGCTCGGCCGAGGGCGACGCGCGCGCCCGGATGAACCGCCGTGGCTTCCCCGCAGCCGCCTTCGCCCTGCTCTCCTACGACGGCCACTGGAAGGGCGTCGAGCCCGGCGTGGCCACGCTCACGGACTACTGGGCCCCCTCCGAGTGACCCGCCGCCGCCCCGGCACGCCGTAGGCGGGAGGGCCCGGAACCCGGGCGGGACGCCGGGCCCTGCCGACAACGCGGCTGTGGGCGCCCAAGCCCTCCGCGACCGACTCACCGGCGGCCGACCTCACGGGGGCCGCTCTGCTGGTGGCCGGCCTCACGGGGGTCGACGCGGCGGTGGTCGGCGTCACCGGGCGGACGCGCCGGTGGCGGCGTCACTGGGGGCCGCCCCGTGGGTGGGCGAATGCGTCGGTGGTCGGCGTCGCTGGGGGCCGCTCTGCTGGTGGCCGGCCTCACGGGGGTCGACGCGGCGGTGGTCGGCGTCATCGGGCGGACGCGCCCGTGGCGGCGTCACTGGGGGCCGACCCGCCGGTGGGCGAATCCGCCGGTGGTCGGCGTCACTGGGAGCCGCTCCGCTGGTAGTCGGTCTCACGGGGTCGACGCGGCGGTGGTCGGCGTCACCGGGGGCCGCCCCCTCCGGTGGACGAATTCCGCCGGTGGCCGACCTCACCGGGGGCCGACCCGTGGGTGGACGAATGCGTCGGTGGGTCGGCGTCACTGGGGGCCGCTCTGCTGGTGGCCGGCCTCACGGGGGCCGACGCGGCGGTGGTCGGCGTCACCGGGCGGACGCGCCGGTGCCGGCGTTACTGGGGGCCGACCCGTGGGTGGGCGAATGCGTCGGTGGGTCGGCGTCACCGGGCGGACGCGCCGGTGGCGGCGTTACTGGGGGCCGACCCGTGGGTGGGCGAATGCGTCGGTGGGTCGGCGTCACCGGGCGGACGCGCCGGTGGCGGCGTCACTGGGGCCGACCCGTGGGTGGGCGAAATGCGCCGGTGGCGGCGTGACTGGGGGCCGACCCGTGGGTGGGCGAATCCGTCGGTGGCCGACCTCACCGGGCGCCGACCCCTCGGTAGACGGATCGCCTGCGGCCACCCGCAGGCCGACCCGGCCCGGCACCACCCGGCCCTGCCCTCCCGGCCCGATTCAGCCCTCGTCGTGGGTGTCCGCCGCCTCGACCTCTTCCCGGGTGATGCCGAGGAGGTAGAGGACCGTGTCCAGGAAGGGGAAGTTCACCGCGGTGTGCGCCGCCTCCCGTACCACCGGCTTGGCGTTGAAGGCCACGCCCAGCCCCGCCGCGTTCAGCATGTCCAGGTCGTTGGCGCCGTCGCCGATCGCCACCGTCTGCGACAGCGGCACCCCGGCCTCCGCGGCGAACCGGCGCAGCAGCCGCGCCTTGCCCGCCCGGTCCACGACCTCGCCGACGACCCGGCCGGTCAGCTTGCCGTCGACGATCTCCAGCGTGTTGGCCTGGGCGAAGTCCAGACCCAGCCGCTCCTTGAGATCGTCGGTGACCTGGGTGAAGCCGCCGGAGACGACCCCCACCTGGTAGCCGAGCCGCTTCAGGGTGCGGATCAGGGTGCGCGCGCCCGGCGTCAGCCGGACCTGCTCGCGCACCTTCTCCACCACCGACGCGTCCAGCCCCTTCAGCAGCGCCACGCGCGCGTGCAGCGACTGCTCGAAGTCCAGCTCCCCGCGCATCGCCGCGGCCGTCACCTCGGCGACCTGGTCCTCACAGCCGGCGTGCGCGGCGAACAGCTCGATGACCTCGTCCTGGATCAGGGTCGAGTCCACGTCCATGACCACCAGCCGCTGAGCCCGCCGGTGCAGGCCCGCCGAGACCACGGCGATGTCGACACCCAGTGCCGCGGCATCGGAGGCCAGGGCCGTGCGCAGCGGCCCGGTCTCCACGCCGGAGACGGCGAACTCCACCGCCGTCACCGGGTACTTGGCGAGCCGGAAGATACGGTCGATGTTGCCGCCGGCCTTCGCGATCCGGGCGGCGATCGCGGCCGTCGACTCGGCGGTGAGCGGGTGGCCCAGCACGGTCACCAGGGAGCGCCCGAGGCCGCGCGGACGGTTGTCGCCGTGTCCGGAGATGATCTCGGCCTGCATCTTCATCGACTCGGCCCAGCTGTGCACGGTGGCCCGCAGGTCGCCCTCCAGACCGGCCGGCGGCTGGGTCACCAGGACGCACAGCACCAGCCGGCCCCGGGTGACGACCTGCTCGATGTCGACGACGTCGACGAGGTAGGCGGCGAGGGTGTCGAAGAGACCCGCGGTGATGCCCGGCTGGTCCTTGCCGAAGATCTTGACAAGGAGGGTGGGGGCCTCGGAGGTCTGCGAAGCTGAGGTCTGCGAAGCGCTCATGGTGTCACCACCGTATCCGGCACCCAGTGCCTCGCGCCGCCGAGGTCCGCCTGACGGACACGGAACAATGGCCGACGCCCCGGTGTCGGGGACCTTGCGGCCGGCCGGCCGGCGCGGCGCGCGGGCCCCGGACATCGCCCGGCCCCCATCCCGAGCGTGCCACGCCGGCCCGCGAAGGGCGATCCGCAGCTCGCCTCCATCAGAACCATGACCAGCAGAACCACGACCACCAAAACCGCGACCAGCAGAACCACGACCGGACAGAACCACGACCGGAACGGGGCGCCCGCCCGATCGCGCCCGGTGGCGTGATCCCGACGGCCCTGCGGGTATCGGCGGCCTTCAATGAGCTGCCGGACCGGCCTGCGGCAGCCCCTCCCGTCACAGGCTTCCCACCGGTCACGCGAAACCGTCGGCCCCGCTTGCGCCCCTCGCCGCGATTGCCACCGTCCGGCCCGGTTTCACCCCCGTCACCAGGGCGAAGTAGACCGCGCCCGGGACCGCTCGGCAAGGCCCGGGTTTCGGTCAGGGGGCCGCGCCTGGAATAGTTCCCCACGATGTTCGACATCCCTAGACTCCCCGCCACGGGGGCAATTCGGGGGACAACTCAGTGGGGCATGGAGTGCCGGAACTCGTACTGGAATCAAACGGACGGACCTGGACGCTCGACCCGTCCAGGCCCTACACCCTCGGCCGTGATCCGCAGGGTGACATCGTCTTCGACGACGCCAGGGTCTCCTGGCGGCACGCCACGGTCAGCTTCAACGGCCACAGCTGGGTCATCGAGGACCACGGCAGCACCAACGGCACGTATGTGCAAGGTCAGCGCGTCCAGTACACGGAGATAGCCCCCGGCTCGTCTCTGCACCTCGGCAACGCGACCGACGGCCCGCGGGTGAACTTCTCGGCGACCGCCGTACCGGTCGGCGGCCCGGCCCACGAGCCGCAGCCGCAGCCGTACTCACAGCCGCAGCCCCAGCCGCAGGCGGCCACACCGTACGCGCCCCAGAGCCCCGCCGCCCCCGACTGGGCCCAGCAGGCCATGCCCCAGCAGGGCGTACCCCACCAGGCCCCGGCCCACCAGCAGGCCCCGCACGCGGACTGGCAGCAGACCGGGCCCGCCGAGCAGTACGCGCAGAAGACGCCCGGTGGTGGCGCGGGGGCGCCGCCGGTCTACGGCGACCGCAGCCCGACCACGTTCCACCAGTTCGCGCTCGGCCGCGTGATGCGCATCGGCCGTGCCCTGGAGAACGACCTGGTCGTCTCCGACCTCCAGGTCTCCCGCCAGCACGCCGAGTTCCACGCCACGCCCGACGGCCGCTTCGAGATCCGCGACCTCGGCTCCCACAACGGCACCTACGTCAACGGCCAGCCGATCCCCAAGGGCGGCTCCGTACAGCTGGGACCGGCCGACATCGTCGGCGTCGGCCACTCCGCCTTCCGGATCGTCGGCGACCGGCTGGAGGAGTTCGTCGACACCGGCGAGGTCTCCTTCTCGGCCCGCCACCTGACCGTCACGGTCGACGGCGGCAAGCAGATCCTGAAGGACGTCTCCTTCGGCGTGCCCGAGAAGTCGCTGATCGCCGTGATCGGCCCGTCCGGCTCCGGCAAGTCCACCCTGCTCAAGGCGCTCACCGGCTACCGGCCCGCCAACCAGGGCGAGGTGCTGTACGACAACCGGAACCTGTACAAGCAGTTCGCCGAGCTGCGCCAGCGCATCGGCCTGGTGCCGCAGGACGACATCCTGCACCGCGAGCTGACCGTGAAGAAGGCCCTGAAGTACGCGGCCAAGCTCCGCTTCCCCGCCGACACCACGGCGAAGGAGCGCGACGCCCGCATCGACGAGGTGCTGCGCGAACTGAAGCTCGACATCCACAAGGACAAGAAGGTCACCTCGCTCTCCGGCGGCCAGCGCAAGCGCGTCTCGGTCGCCCTGGAGCTGCTCACCAAGCCGTCGCTGATCTTCCTCGACGAGCCGACCTCCGGCCTCGACCCGGGCATGGACCGGGACGTCATGCAGCTGCTGCGCGGTCTCGCCGACGACGGCCGTACGGTCCTCGTCGTCACCCACTCGGTGGCCGAGCTGGCGTTGTGCGACAAGCTCCTGGTGATGGCCCCGGGCGGCGCGGTCGCCTACTTCGGCCCGCCCGAGGAGGCGCTGAACTTCTTCGGCTACGACAGCTGGGCCGATGTCTTCTCCGCCTTCGAGAACTACCGCGACTACGACTGGGCGGGCCGCTGGAAGGGCTCGCAGCACTACCAGATGTACGCGGCGGAGATCGACGCCGGAGCCCCGCAGACCGGCCCCATACCCCTGCCACAGGCGCTGCGGCCGCCCAAGCCGCAGAGCTGGGGCTCGCAGTTGACGACCCTGGTCCGGCGCTATGTCTCGGTCATCGCCTCCGACAAGGGCTTCCTGGCGCTGACGGTGCTGCTGCCGGCGGTCATCGGCGCGGTCAGCCTGCTGATCCAGCCCGACCGCGGACTGCTGCCGAACCCGGTCAACCCCAAGACCCACCTGCCCGCCCCGAACGGCACCGCCACCACCGTCCTGCTGATCCTCGCCGTCGGCGCGTGCTTCGCGGGCGCCGCGAACTCGGTCCGAGAGCTGATCAAGGAGCGGGTGATCTACGAGCGGGAGCGCGCGACCGGCCTGTCCCGCTCGGCGTACCTGATGTCCAAGGTGGTCGTGCTCGGCGCCGTCACCATGTTCCAGGGCCTGCTGGTCGGCGTCATCGGCTTCACCAGCCGTGAGATCCCCGGCGAGGGCCTGGTGCTCGGCGGCTCCACCCTGGTCGAGCTGTGCCTGCCGATCATGGCGCTTGGCTTCACCTCGATGATGGTCGGCCTGGTGATCTCCTCGCTGGTGAAGACCGCCGAGAAGACCATGCCGCTGCTGGTGATGTTCGCGATCGTCCAGGTCGTCTTCACCGGCTGCCTGTTCACCCTGCACGGCACGCTCGGCGTGAACGAGTTCTCGTACCTGATGCCGTCCCGCTGGGCGGTGGCCGCGGCCGGCACCACGCTGGACTTCAACAACATCGCCCCGAACACCGACGACCCGGGCAGCACCGACCCGCTGTGGGACCACGCCGCCTCGGCCTGGGGCCTGGACATTCTCGCGCTGCTCGCGCTCGGCGCGGTCTGCGGCTTCTTCGTCTCCCGCTTCCTGCGCCGCCACGAGCCGGAGGTCATGCGCAAGTAACCGGGCCTCGTACGTACGCGCCCGCGTGACGCCGAAGGGCGGCGCCCCGTGACCGGGGTGCCGCCCTTCGGCGTCACGTCGCTGAGGTCCCGCGCCAGGGCCTCAGTACGCGCTGTTGACGTTGTCGATCGAGCCGTACCGGTGGGCCGCGTAGTTGGCGGCGGCGGTGATGTTGGCGACCGGGTCGTAGATGTTCCAGGACGTGCCGGGGACGTGGTAGGCGCTGAAGGTCGGCGGGATGACCTGGAGCAGACCCTTGGACGGGATGCCGTTGACGGCGTTGATGTCCCAGTTGTTGATGGCGAGGGGGTTGCCGGAGGACTCCCGCATGATGTTGCGGTGCAGACCGCTGTAGCTGCCCGGGATGCCCTTGGCCTTCATGATCGACAGGGCCTGCCGGATCCAGCCGTCGAGGTTGTTGGCGTACGTCTTGGCGGCGACCGGCTGGATGTCCAGACGCTGGGTGGAGCGGGTGGCGGCCTGGACGGCGGAGTGCTGCCGCGCGGCCTGGCGGGCGGCGGCCTGCTTCTGCGCGGCAGCCTTGTCGGCCTTGGCGGCGGCAGCGGCGTCCGCGGCCTTCTTCCGCGCCGCGAGGGTGTCCAGCTTGACGTTGTCGGCGGCGAGCCGGCCGGTGACGGAGCCCTTGACGTTCTTCAGCACGGTGCCGGAGGAGACCTGCGCGGTCGTGGCCGGGGCGCCCGTGGTGACGGTGCCGTCGTGACCGACGGTGGCCGAGAGGGCGAGGGCGGCGGTGCCGAACGCGGCGACACCCGCGACGGCGGCGATCTTGCGCTGCTTGGTCAGCGGACGACTATGAGCGCGGTTGAGCATGTTCTTGGGCATGGCTGATGGACCTCTTCGATAGCGCGGAGGTCGCTCCTGCGTCCGCCGGGGGAATCGGCTCCTCCCGCACGAACGCCGCGGTGGGAACCCGCGGCGCTGAGCGACGAGGCAATTCTTAGCGGGCGCAAAAAGCCCAGGCAAAGGTGCCCAATACGATGCTGGGTAGTGGATCAGGGAAGGGCAAAATAGGACAGACGGGACCGTCGATCCCGGCCATGCGGGCGGGTGCCTCTCCTATGCGCGTTCGTACGTGATGTAGGCCCTATGCGCGGGCTCACATGGAATACCAGCCGTCCTCACGGTCAGTTGCCATCGCAACGCCCAGCGTGAGGCTCCTCCTCCCCAGGTATGAGACAGCCGCCAGGGCCTAGGACCAGGGGACCAGGCCCCGCCGTCACCGGCCCGATCCGCACTGTCGGACCCCGCCGGTACCGTGAGGACATGAGTCAAGGCCCCCGGTCCGGCCTCGCCGCGGTCAGCTCCGCGCTGCTGGCCATGAGCAGGCATCTGGAGGTGCGTGACGTCCTCAAGACGATCGTCGCCTCCGCCCGCGAACTGCTCGACGCCCAGTACGCCGCCCTCGGCGTCCCCGACGACCACGGCGGCTTCGCCCAGTTCGTCGTCGACGGCGTCAGCGAGGAGCAGTGGCGTGCCATCGGCCCGCTCCCGCGCCAGCACGGCATCCTCGCCGCGATGCTGCACGAGGCGAAGGCCGAGCGCCTCGCCGACGTGCGCAAGGACCCCCGCTTCGAGGGCTGGCCGGACGCCCACCCCGACCTGGTCGACTTCCTGGGCCTGCCGATCAGGGACGGCGAGGAGATCATCGGGGCGCTCTTCCTCGCGAACAAACGCTGCCCCAAGCCGGAGGGAAGCTGCGGCTTCACCCAGGAGGACGAGGAACTGCTCTCCATCCTCGCCCAGCACGCCGCCATCGCCCTCACCAACGCCCGGCTCTACGAGCGCAGCCGCGAACTGACCATCGCCGAGGAACGGTCCCGCCTCGCCCACGAACTGCACGACGCGGTCAGCCAGAAACTGTTCTCGCTGCGCCTGACCGCCCAGGCCGCGGCGGCGCTCGTCGACCGCGACCCCGCCCGCGCCAAGGACGAGCTGCACCAGGTGGCCTCGCTCGCCGCCGAGGCCGCCGACGAACTGCGCGCCGCCGTCGTGGAGCTGCGGCCCGCCGCGCTGGAGGAGGACGGCCTGGTCGCCACCCTGCGCACCCAGATACAGGTCCTCGACCGCGCCCACACCGCCCGCGTCACCTTCACCGGCGCCGGACTGCGCGCCCTGCCCGCGGCCCAGGAGGAGGCCATGCTCCGGGTCGCCCAGGAGGCCCTGCACAACGCCCTGCGGCACTCCGGCGCGGCACACGTGGACGTGAGCGTGAAGCGGCGCGGCAGCGGCGCCGTCCTGCGCGTCACCGACGACGGCAGCGGCTTCGACCCCACGGCGGTCCGCCGCGCCGGACGCCACCTCGGCCTCGTCTCCATGCGGGACCGGGCCGGCGGGGTCGGCGGCTCGCTGACCGTGGAATCGGCGCCCGGCAAGGGCACCACGATCGAGATGGAGGTCCCCGGTGGGTGAACCGGTCAAGGTGCTGCTGGTCGACGACCACCAGGTCGTCCGCCGGGGCCTGCGCACTTTCCTGGAGGTGCAGGACGACATAGAGGTCGTCGGCGAGGCCGCCGACGGCGCCGAGGGAGTCGCCCGCGCCGAGGAGCTGCGGCCCGACATCGTCCTCATGGACATCAAGATGCCGGGCATGGACGGCATCGACGCGCTGCGCAGACTCCGCGAACTCGGCAACCCCGCGCGCGTGCTGATCGTCACGAGCTTCACCGAGCAGCGCACGGTCGTCCCGGCCCTGCGCGCGGGCGCCGCCGGGTACGTCTACAAGGACGTGGACCCCGACGCCCTCGCCGGTGCCATCCGCTCCGTGCACGCCGGGCACGTCCTGCTCCAGCCGGAGGTCGCCGACGCCCTGCTCGCCCGGGAGGAGGCGGGCGGCGGACAGGGCAGGGGAGGCTCGCTCACCGAGCGGGAGCGCGAGGTGCTCGGCCTGATCGCGGACGGCCGCTCCAACCGGGAGATAGCCCGCGCCCTCGTCCTGTCCGAGAAGACCGTCAAGACGCACGTCTCCAACATCCTGATGAAGCTCGACCTCGCCGACCGCACCCAGGCCGCGCTGTGGGCCGTACGCCACGGTGTCGCCGGCTGACCCGCCCCGGCAACACGGAGCGTCACGGACCGGACTGAGATTCATACCGTAGTGGGAATGTCACCCGGACGGCGCATCCTCCGGTGATCTCCGCCGTTCTCCAGTGCGTGCCGCGGTGATCGCCGCGGTGGACATCCAGGAGGGGTAGACCATGAAGAACCTGAAGAAGGCGGCGGCCGTGACGATGGTGGCGGGTGGCCTGGTGGCCGCCGGCGCGGGGCTCGCCTCCGCCGACAGCGGCGCCGCCGGCCAGGCCGCCGGGTCCCCGGGTGTTGCCTCGGGCAACGTCGCCCAGGTGCCGGTGCACGTCCCGGTGAACGCGGTCGGCAACAGCGTGAACGTCATCGGCGTGCTGAACCCGGCGTTCGGCAACCTCGGCGTCAACAGCTGACCCGGGACCGCACAGCACCCCAGGCCTCCCGGCCCCACCGGGAGGCCTCGCCGGTTCCCCACCCGGACACCGAGAAACGCACCACCCAGGCGCCCACCCGCCGACCGCTCCCTTACGGGCCCCGCCGACACCCGCAGCCGAGCCCCCGCACGGGATCACGGCGTCCAGCTGTTTCCGTAGCAGCGCCCCGGGTGGTCGGTCACGGTGTGCCGCGTTCCGGGTTCTTCGCGGCCGCGTTCCCGCGCCTTGGCCCCCCGGCATCCGCCCGCCGCCGAGGCCGCCGGCCCCGCCGGGCGGCCGGGCCCCGTCGGCCGATCCCTTATGGGCCCGCCGCCGCCCGCAGCCGTGCCTCCGCAGGCGGTCACGGCCCCTGCGCTCCCGTTCCGTAGCCCTCCTCGGCGGACGGTCACGGCGTCCAGCTGATTCCGCAGCAGCGCCCCGGGCGGTCGGTCACGGCGTGCCGCGCTCCGGCTTCTTCGCGGCCGCGTTCCCGCGGTCCCGCGTCCTCGCCCCCGGCATCCGCCCGCCACCGAGGCCGCCGCGCCCGCCGGGCGGCCGGGCCCCGCAGACCGCCCCCCCCGTACGGGCCCCCGCCGCCCGCAGCCGAGCCCTCGCGACCGGTCGCCGCGCCCGGCGCTCCCACCCCTCCGTAGCACCGCCCCCGTCACCGTCGCTCCGCGACCGGTCACCGCCCCCCGCGCTCCCGCTCCTCCACATACGCGTTGTACGCCGCCACCTGGGCCCGCCGTGCCGTTCGTTCCACCGGTCGGAGTGCCTCGGTCCTCGCTCGCATCTCGGCGGAGCTGACCGCGCCCCCGTGCCCGTTGCCGTACGCCAGGGACACCAGCAGGCCCACCCGCTGCGCCAGCTCCAGCACCCGCACCGCGCGCGGCGGATAGCCCGGCGCCAGTACCTCCCGGCCCCGCTCGGCCCGCGCCCGGTACGCGTCGATCGCCGCCTCCGCCACCGGCCCCGACCCGGCGACGTCCAGCTTCGACAGCACCTCGGTCGCCTCCCGCAGCGCCTCCGCCAGCTCCCGCTCGGCCTCACCGAGCGACGGCACGTCGGCCGGCGGCGCCTCCCGCACCGGCAGCACCCGCCAGACCACCTCGGCGTGCACATCGCCCTCGGGCCCGGCCTCGTACGCCTCCGGCACCAGCCCGAACGCGGCGCCGTGACAGACCACCGCCTCCCCGGCCTCCAGCGCCCGCGTGTTGAACTCCGGCGGCCCGCTCAGCCCCAGCGGATGCCCCGGCGCCGGCAGCGCCACCCGCAGCCCAGTCACCCCCAGCGCGCGCAGCCGCCCCAGTGCGAGCGTCAGCCCGACCGGCGCCGCCTCACCGGGCAGCCCGTCCACCCGGTGCACCGTGTCCTCGCCCACGATGGCGAGGACGGCGTCGTCCGGAGAGACAAGTCCGGCCAAAAGGGCATTTCCCCAAGCTGCGAGGCGTCCTGAACGCGGTTCCGAGAGCATGCCCCCACCCTAAGGACCGGACCGATGGAATGGAGCGGGGCACTCGTGGCGTAGATTTCATAAGGGCTGCGCCCACCGGCGCGAGACCCCGTCACAGGCGTACGCGACAGCCGAGACCGGCCACACTGCAAGGGGAGACAACGCGCTCATGAGCGATGTTCTGGAGCTTCAGGACGTATCCGTGGTCCGCGAGGGCCGGGCTCTGGTGGACCAGGTCTCCTGGTCGGTGAAGGAGGGCGAGCGCTGGGTCATCCTCGGCCCCAACGGCGCCGGCAAGACCACCCTCCTGAACGTCGCGTCCAGCTACCTCTACCCCAGCACCGGCACCGCCACCATCCTCGGCGAGACCCTCGGCAAGCCCGGCACCGACGTCTTCGAGCTGCGCCCCCGCATCGGCATGGCCGGCATGGCCATGGCCGACAAGCTCCCCAAGCGCCAGACCGTCCTGCAGACCGTCCTCACCGCCGCCTACGGCATGACCGCCGGCTGGCAGGAGGAGTACGAGGACGTCGACGAGCAGCGCGCCCGCGCCTTCCTCGACCGCCTCGGCATGAGCGACTACCTGGACCGGAAGTTCGGCACCCTCTCCGAGGGCGAGCGCAAGCGCACCCTGATCGCCCGCGCCCTGATGACCGACCCCGAGCTGCTCCTTCTGGACGAGCCCGCCGCCGGCCTGGACCTCGGCGGCCGCGAGGACCTGGTGCGCCGTCTCGGCCGGCTGGCCCGCGACCCCATCGCCCCCTCGATGATCATGGTCACGCACCACGTCGAGGAGATCGCCCCCGGCTTCACCCACGTCCTCATGATCCGCCAGGGCAAGGTCCTCGCCGCCGGCCCCGTCGAGCTGGAACTGACCTCCCGCAACCTCTCCCTGTGCTTCGGCCTCCCGCTCGTCGTGGAGCAGGTCGGCGATCGCTGGACCGCCCAGGGTCTGCCCCTGTCCTGACCCCGCCGCTCCCCCCTGCGCGCCCTGTCCGCCGCCCGCCTGCGGCCCTACCATGACCATGTGAACATCGACGCATGGGTGTGGTGGCTCGTCGGCGCGGCGGCGCTCGGTATCCCGCTCGTGGTCACCGCCATGCCGGAGTTCGGCATGCTCGCGGTGGGAGCCGTCGCGGCGGCGGTCGCCTCCGCCCTCGGCTTCGACGCCGTCGTCCAGGTCCTGGCGTTCGTCGTCGTCTCCGTCGCCCTCATCGCCGTCGTGCGGCCCATCGCCGCCCGGCACAGCGCACAACGACCGCAACTGGCCACCGGCGTCGATGCGTTGAAGGGCCGGCAAGCCGTCGTCCTGGAACGGGTCGACGCATCCGGCGGCCGGATCAAGCTCGCCGGAGAGGTCTGGTCGGCCCGCGCCCTCGACACCGGCCGGACCTACGAGGCGGGCCAGGAGGTGGACGTCGTGGACATCGAAGGGGCCACCGCGATCGTCCTGTGAGGACAACTCACCGGGAACGGCAGACGAGTTGCGCGACGGTCTGACAGACTCGACCAGCAAGATCCTCAACAGACATGAGATCTGCCGAAGGCGCCGAGGCGGAGAAGGGTACGGGGAGCGACGATGGAACCGGTCATCATCGTCCTGATCATCCTGGTGGTGTTGGTCTTCATCGCCCTGATCAAGACGATCCAAGTCATCCCACAGGCCAGCGCCGCCATCGTCGAGCGCTTCGGCCGTTACACACGGACGCTGAACGCGGGCCTCAACATCGTGGTCCCGTTCATCGACACCATCCGCAACCGCATCGACCTGCGGGAACAGGTCGTACCGTTCCCGCCGCAGCCGGTGATCACCCAGGACAACCTGGTCGTGAACATCGACACGGTCATCTACTACCAGGTCACCGACGCCCGGGCCGCCACCTACGAGGTCGCCAGCTACATCCAGGCGATCGAGCAGCTCACCGTCACCACCCTGCGCAACATCATCGGCGGCATGGACCTCGAACGGACCCTGACCTCCCGCGAGGAGATCAACGCGGCCCTGCGCGGCGTCCTGGACGAGGCCACCGGCAAGTGGGGCATCCGCGTCAACCGCGTGGAGCTGAAGGCCATCGAACCGCCCACCTCCATCCAGGACTCGATGGAGAAGCAGATGCGCGCCGACCGCGACAAGCGCGCCGCCATCCTCCAGGCGGAGGGTGTCCGGCAGTCGGAGATCCTGCGCGCGGAGGGCGAGAAGCAGTCCCAGATCCTGCGCGCCGAGGGTGAGGCCAAGGCCGCGGCCCTGCGCGCCGAGGGCGAGGCCCAGGCCGTCCGTACGGTCTTCGAGGCCATCCACGCCGGCGACCCGGACCAGAAGCTGCTCTCCTACCAGTACCTCCAGATGCTCCCCAAGATCGCCGAGGGCGACGCCAACAAGCTCTGGATCGTCCCCAGCGAAATCGGCGACGCCCTCAAGGGCCTCTCCGGAGCCGTCGGCAACTTCGGCTCCCTGGGCGGCGGTTCGGGCAACAGCGGCGGCAACGGCGGTACGGAACGCCGGGAGAAGCCCCCGATCGACTGACCCCGTGCACCCCGCGCCCCCAAAGGGCGCGGGGACCCGCGGCCGCGCACCCGGAGCAACCCGGCAGACGCCTAGGCCGCGTCCCTGGCGAGCCACTCGGGGAGCGCGGCGATCTCCTCCTGCCCCAGCGACAGCAACATCGCGTCGGCAGGCGTGGGTTCGAACGGCTGCCGCAGCAGCGTCATCCCGGCCTCCTCCGGAGTCCGGTTCGCCTTGCGGTGGTTGTCCTCCGCGCACGCGGCCACCGTGTTCAGCCACGTGTCCTGCCCGCCCTGCGCCCGCGGCACCACATGGTCCACGGTCGTGGCCCGGCGCCCGCAGTACGCGCACCGGTGCCGGTCCCGCACCAGCACCCCCCGCCGCGACCACGGGGCTCGTCTTCGGAACGGCACCCGTACATACCGGCACAGCCGGATCACCCGGGGCACGGGGATGTCCACATCCGCACCGCGCATCCGCAGTTCGGGGTGGGCCTGTTCGACCACGGCCTTGTCCTGGAGCACCAGGACCACGGCTCGGTTCAGGGACACCGTCGACAGCGGCTCGAAACTCGCGTTCAGGACCAACGTGTCACGCATCCAGCCCACCTCCCGTGTGCGCCTGCCCACCCCCCGGCGGGCTTGGATCAACTCTGGACGGGCACGCCGAGATGGACAACGCAATAAAAATGCCCGCCTCCGATCACTTCCAAGACCGGAGGCGGGCAAACGTTCAGTGAACGCCGAACTGGATCGCGGTACGGCGCTCAGCTCTCGGCGGGGATCTCGTACTCGCCGATCAGCTGCGCGCGCGCGAGCGTGTGGAACCGGAGGTTGAAGCCGACCACGGCCGGCGAGGCGTCCGCGTCCGGACCCAGCTTCTCCTGGTCCACCGCGTACACCGTGAAGACGTACCGGTGCGGGCCGTCCCCGGGCGGCGGCGCGGCACCGCCGAAGTCCTTCGTCCCGTAGTCGTTCCGCGCGTGCACGGCACCCTCGGGCAGGCCCTCGAACTTGCCGCTGCCCGCACCCGCGGGCAACTCGGTCACCGAGGCCGGGATGTCGAACAGGACCCAGTGCCAGAACCCGCTGCCGGTCGGCGCGTCCGGGTCGTAACACGTCACGGCGAAGCTCTTGGTCTCCGCCGGAAAGCCCTCCCAGCGCAGCTGCGGCGAGGTGTTGCCCTCCGCGTACACCTGGGCGCTTCCCAGCGTGGCACCCTCCCGGACCTCCTCGCTCGTCACCGTGAACGACGGCACGGGCGGATGGAAGTCATGGGGGAGCGGCCGCCGCTTGAGCTCGGTCACCTCGGTACCTCCTGATCGATGAGCTGGAACCAGCAGCTCCGAGCCTAGAACCAGTTGCGCTTGCTGCCGACCTCGGACAGCCACTGGTTGAGGTAAGCCGCCCAGTCGGTCCCCTGCCAGTCGTTCAGGCCCACCTGGAAGGACCGGTAGGTGTCCGAGCCCTCGCTGAACAGCCCCGGCTTCTTGTCCATCTCCAGCACGACGTCCATCGCGTGCTCGTCCGCCACGAAGCTCAGCTCGACCTGGTTCAGGCCCCGGTACTGCGCCGGCGGGAGGAACTCGATCTCCTGGTAGAACGGCAGCTTCTGCCGCGTACCGCGGATGTGGCCGCGCTCCATGTCCGCGTTCTTGAAGCGGAAGCCCAGCTGGACGAAGGCGTCCAGGATGGCCTTCTGCGCCGGCAGCGGATGCACGTTGACCGGGTCCAGGTCGCCGGAGTCCACGGCCCGCGCGATCGCCAGCTCGGTGGTCACACCGATGTGCATCCCGTGCAGCGCCTGCCCGTCGATCATGGTGACGGGCGTCTCCCAGGGGATCTCCAGCCCGAACGGCACCGCGTGCACGGCACCCGCCTGGAGCTCGAAGGCACCGCCGAGCCGCACCTTGGTGAACTCGATGTCCTGCTTGTACTCCTGGTCGCCGTTCTCCACCTCGACCTTGGCCTGGAGACCGACGGACAGCCCCTCGATGGCCTGGTTCACCGAACCGCCCTGGATCCGCACCTCACCCTGGACGACACCGCCCGGCACCACGTTGACCTCGGTCAGCACCGTCTCGACCGACGCGCCGCCGGCCCCCAGGCTCGCGAGCAGCTTCTTGAACGCCATGGCACTCCCTTAACGAAAGAATCCTCGACCGGTACGAACGCGATCCGCCCATGACCGGTTCCGCCGGGCCGGTACGCCCTCTGGACTACCCTCGGAGGGCATGATCGCGCCCCCGGACCGTACGCCACTGCCCCG
>NZ_CP050504.1:1820000-2265000 GCF_011820545.1 Streptomyces sp. DSM 40868 | reverse complement strand
GCTGGGGGTGGCCGCAGAGACCAGCGAGAAGCGACTGTTTACTAAAAACACAGGTCCGTGCGAAGCCGTAAGGCGATGTATACGGACTGACGCCTGCCCGGTGCTGGAACGTTAAGGGGACCGGTTAGCTCACTTTCGGGTGGGCGAAGCTGAGAACTTAAGCGCCAGTAAACGGCGGTGGTAACTATAACCATCCTAAGGTAGCGAAATTCCTTGTCGGGTAAGTTCCGACCTGCACGAATGGCGTAACGACTTCTCGACTGTCTCAACCATAGGCCCGGTGAAATTGCACTACGAGTAAAGATGCTCGTTTCGCGCAGCAGGACGGAAAGACCCCGGGACCTTTACTACAGTTTGATATTGGTGTTCGGTTCGGCTTGTGTAGGATAGCTGGGAGACTGTGAAGCTCGCACGCCAGTGTGGGTGGAGTCGTCGTTGAAATACCAGTCTGGTCGTGCTGGATGTCTAACCTGGGTCCGTGATCCGGATCAGGGACAGTGTCTGATGGGTAGTTTAACTGGGGCGGTTGCCTCCTAAAGGGTAACGGAGGCGCCCAAAGGTTCCCTCAGCCTGGTTGGCAATCAGGTGTTGAGTGTAAGTGCACAAGGGAGCTTGACTGTGAGACCGACGGGTCGAGCAGGGACGAAAGTCGGGACTAGTGATCCGGCGGTGGCTTGTGGAAGCGCCGTCGCTCAACGGATAAAAGGTACCCCGGGGATAACAGGCTGATCTTCCCCAAGAGTCCATATCGACGGGATGGTTTGGCACCTCGATGTCGGCTCGTCGCATCCTGGGGCTGGAGTCGGTCCCAAGGGTTGGGCTGTTCGCCCATTAAAGCGGTACGCGAGCTGGGTTTAGAACGTCGTGAGACAGTTCGGTCCCTATCCGCTGTGCGCGTAGGAGTCTTGAGAAGGGCTGTCCCTAGTACGAGAGGACCGGGACGGACGAACCTCTGGTGTGCCAGTTGTTCTGCCAAGGGCATGGCTGGTTGGCTACGTTCGGGAGGGATAACCGCTGAAAGCATCTAAGCGGGAAGCCTGCTTCGAGATGAGGACTCCCACCCACTTGATGGGGTAAGGCTCCCAGTAGACGACTGGGTTGATAGGCCGGATCTGGAAGCACGGTAACGTGTGGAGGTGACCGGTACTAATAGGCCGAGGGCTTGTCCATTGATGCTCGCGTCCACTGTGTATGTTCTGAGGCAACGAACGGTTGCCGGCTCAGAGCTGAACCGAGACACAAGTAAAGAGTGTGCTTGTTCGCTCGAAACCATTAGGGTTTCGGTGGTCATAGCGTGAGGGAAACGCCCGGTTACATTCCGAACCCGGAAGCTAAGCCTCACAGCGCCGATGGTACTGCAGGGGGGACCCTGTGGGAGAGTAGGACGCCGCCGAACAATCTTTGGAGGACCCCTGGTCACCAGCGTTCAGCTGGGACCAGGGGTCCTTTTGTTTTTACAATGCTTGAGGTACCACAGACAGGAGTCACCATGTCCACCAACTCTCCCGGCGACCGTCCGGAGCGCGACCAGCGGCGACGGGACAGTGGTGACCGGGGTGACCGAGGCGGCTTCCGGCGCGACAACGACCGCCGGGACCGCGACAACGACCGCCGTGACAACGAGCGTCGCGGCAGCGACCGTGGCGGCTACGGCCGGCGGGACGATCGCGACCGTGGTGACCGCCGCGATGACCGGCGTGACGATCGCGGTGGTTTCCGTCGGGACGACAGCCGTGGTGGTGGGTTCCGCCGTGAGGGCGACCGGGGCGCGCGTCCGGGATTCCAGCGGGACGACCGCCGCGATGACCGGCGTGACGACCGTGGCGGTTTCCGCCGTGACGACCGGCGCGATGACCGCAGGGACGACCGGCGTGACGACCGTGGTGGTTTCCGCCGCGACGACCGACGGGACGACCGCCGCGACGACCGGGGCGACCGTCCCTCGTACCGCCGCGACGACGACCGCGGTGGCTACGGACGGCGTGACGACCACCGCGGTGGTTTCGGGCGCCGTGACGACCGTCGCGACGACCGACGGGACGACCGCGACCGTGGCGACCGCGGCGGCTTCCGCCGTGACGATCGCCGCGATGACCGGCGTGACGATCGCGGTGGTTTCCGTCGGGACGACAGCCGTGGTGGTGGGTTCCGCCGTGAGGGCGACCGGGGCGCGCGTCCGGGATTCCAGCGGGACGACCGCCGCGATGACCGGCGTGACGACCGTGGTGGCTTCCGCCGTGACGACCGGCGTGATGACCGCAGGGACGACCGGCGTGACGACCGTGGCGGTTTCCGCCGCGACGACCGACGGGACGACCGCCGCGACGACCGGGGCGACCGTCCCTCGTACCGCCGCGACGACGACCGCGGTGGCTTCCGCAGGGATGACCGGCGCGATGACCGTGGCGGCTTCCGTCGGGACGACAACCGGGACGACCGCCGTGACGACCGCCGTGACGACCGTGGTGGCTTCCGGCGGGACGACAGCCGTGGGGAGCGCGGCGGCTTCCGGGGACGGGACGACCGTGGCGGCCGTGGGCCCCGCAGGGACGACCGCGGTGGCCGGCCGGGCGGCGGCTTCCGGGGACGTGACGGCCGGGACGACCGCCGTGGCGGTGGCCGGTTCCGCGACGAGCGGGACCGGGACCGCGACCGGGAGCCGATCAAGCGGCTGCCGATCCCGGAGGACGTCACCGGCGACGAGATCGACAAGGACGTCCGGCAGGAACTGCAGAGCCTGCCCAAGACGCTCGCGGAGGACGTCGCCAAGAACCTGGTGATGGTCGCGCGGCTCATCGACGAGGACCCCGAGGGCGCCTACGGCTACTCCAAGGTCGCCCTGCGCCTGGCGTCCCGCGTGGCCGCCGTGCGTGAGGCCGCCGGGTTCGCCGCGTACGCGACCCAGAAGTACAGCGAGGCCCTCGCCGAGTTCCGGGCCGCCCGGCGGATGACCGGCACCGTCGAGCTGTGGCCGCTGATGGCCGACTGCGAGCGCGGGCTCGGCCGGCCGGAGAAGGCACTCGACATGGCCGGCGCCCCGGAGGTGCACAAGCTGGACAAGGCCGGGCAGGTCGAGATGCGGCTCGTCGCCGCCGGCGCCCGGCGTGACATGGGCCAGCTGGACGCGGCCATCGTGACGCTCCAGAGCCCGGAGCTGGCCTCCAACTCGGTGCAGCCCTGGACCGCGCGCCTGCGCTACGCCTACGCCGACGCCCTGCTGGCCGCCGGCCGGGAGCGCGAGGCGCGGGAGTGGTTCGCGAAGGCCGTCGAGGCCGACCGGGACGGCAGCACGGACGCCTCCGACCGGCTCGCCGAGCTGGACGGCGTGGAGTTCGTCGACGCCCTGTCCGAGGACGCCTCGGACGAGCCCGGTGAAGCGGCCGGGGAAGAGGCCGGGGAAGAGGCCGGATCCACGGACGCCTCTCCGGAGGACGGCGACAAGCACTGACGCCGGCAGTCACCTGAAAGGGGGGCGGGCTCCATGGGAGCCCGCCCCCCTTTTCGTTTTCAGGTCGTGCCCCGGCTCAGATCTCCAGTGCGCGCAGCACCAGCCCCGACGCCGGCTTCGGGCCGAACGACGTCGACTTGCGGGGCATCGTCACCCCCTGCCGGGCCAGGTCGCGTACGACCTCCTCGCGGACCGGGTGCATCAGTACGGCCGTACCGCCGTCGCGTTCCGCCTTCTCGACCGTCGCCGCCGTGTCGTGGATGTACGCGATGTGCGCCGGGGAGTCCTCGGGGATGCGCCACACGTGCTCCAGCAGCGTGGCGTGCAGCACCGTGGCGTCCAGCGAGCGCCAGGCGGCCGGCCGGTCCGCCGGGACGGTCCGGGCCAGCAGCTGCTGATCCGGGCGGTCGAGGAGGTGGAAGGCGCCGTCACCGGCCAGCAGGAACGCGTTGCCCGCGCAGGACGCGTCCGCAAGGGCCGCCAGGGCCTCCGGCAGGGGCGCGTCGAGCCGCCGTACCCGGAACAGGCCGTCCACCGCCCGCAGCGCGTCCGCGACCGGCAGGCCGTGCAGCAGCCGGTGGATGGCGCGGACCCGCAGCGGATAGCGGACGGTGTCGACCAGCAGGACCAGGCCGTAGTCCCAGGGGCTGGGCGAGGGGTGTTCCAGGCGCAGCCGCCGGTAGGTGGCCCAGCGGTGGTGGCCGTCGGCGATCAGTGCCTGGCGGCCGGCCAGGTCGCTCTGGACGCGGGCCAGGTCGACGGGGTCGGTGATGGACCACAGGCGGTGCCGGAAGCCGTCCTCGGTGGTGGTGGCCAGCAGCGGCGGACGGCTCGCCGTACGCTCGATCACCTCGGCCGCCGTACCGGTGCCCGCCTCGGCCGCAGTACCCACGCCCACCCCGGCCGTCGTACCCGCGCCAGGGCCGGCCGGCGTACCGATGCCCACCCCCGCCGTCGTACCGGAGGCCATTACGCCGTCGCCCCGGTAGGTCAGCAGCAGTGGTTCCAGGTTCGCGCGGGTGGCGCGCATCAGGGCGGCGCGGTCGGCGACCACGGGCGGCATGACGTCCTCGTGCGGCAGCACCACGCCCTCGGCGGGCTCCGTCACCCGGAGCGTGCCGATGATCCCGCGCTGGAGCATGCCGTCGCCGTCTTGCTGCTCGTACACGTACAGGCCCGGATCCGGGTCGGCGACGAGGATGCCCTCGGCCAGCCAGCGGCGCAGGGTGTCGGCGGCCTGCTCGGTGCGGGCGCTGGGGGTGCCGGCCTGCGGCAGGATCAGCCGGACGATGTTGTGCGGATCGGCCGACTCGAGGTGGTGCAGGCCGTCGGGCCGTACGACGACGTCGTAGGGAGGGGAGGTGACGGAGGCGAGGCTGCCGACCCGGTCGGGGTCGTAACGCAGGCCACGGAACGGGGTGAGTTCCAGGCCGCGGCGCGTCGTTGCCTCCGAGTGACCTGCTGTCTTCATCCCGGCATCGTACGTGTGTCGGCGGCATGCGGGATGATCGGGGGAAAGGCGAGTCTACGAGGAGCGATACGGACATGAGCCAAGGCGTCAGGACCAGGCCCGAGGGCAGTGGGCAGCCCCTGAGCGAGGCGTACGACACGGCGCTGCTCGACCTGGACGGGGTGGTCTACGCGGGTGGCAGCGCGATCGCGCACGCGGTCGACTCGCTGGCGGTGGCCCGCTCGGGCGGCATGCGGCTGGCATACGTCACCAACAACGCGCTGCGCACCCCGGACACGGTGGCCGCGCACCTGACGGAGCTGGGCATACCGACCGGCGCGGACGACGTCATCACCTCCGCGCAGGCCGTCGCCCGGCTGATCAGCGAGCAGGTGCCGGCCGGGGCGCGGGTGCTGGTGATCGGCGGCGAGGGGCTCAGGGTGGCGCTGCGCGAGCGCGGCCTGGTGCCGGTGGAGTCGGCGGACGACGACCCGGCGGCGGTCGTCCAGGGCTACGGCGGGCCGGACCTGCCGTGGGGCCGGTTCGCGGAGGCGTCGTACGCCGTCCGCCGGGGCGTGCCGTGGTTCGCGTCCAACACCGACCTGACGATTCCCAGCGGGCGGGGCATCGCGCCGGGCAACGGGGCGGCCGTGGAGGTCGTACGGATCGCGACCGGCGCCGAGCCGCAGGTCGCGGGCAAGCCGCTGCCCCCGATGCACCGGGAGACGATCATCCGGACCGGTGCCGAGCGCCCGCTGGTGGTCGGGGACCGGCTGGACACCGACATCGAGGGCGCGTTCAACGGCGGGGTCGACTCGCTGCTGGTGCTGACCGGTGTCACCGACGGGGCGCAGCTGCTCGCCGCGCCGCCGCAGCACCGGCCGACCTATGTGGACGCGGATCTGCGCGGGCTGCTCACCGGGCAGCCGGAGGTCACCGGGGACGGGGCCGGGTTCCGCTGCGGCGGCTGGACGGCGACGGCCGGGGCCGACCGGCTGGAACTGACGGGCGACGGCGAGGCACAGGACGGGCTGCGGGCGCTGTGCGCGGCGGCCTGGACGGCGGCCGGCGAGGGCTCCTGCGCGCTGGACGGCGGCAAGGCGCTGGCCCGGCTGGGGCTTTGACGGGCCCGGCCGGGGTAGTCACCCCAGGGCTGTTTCGACCGTCCGGCCCGGGGCGCCGCTCTCCGGCCGTCCCGGCTGCGGGCAGTTCCCCGGCCGGGATTGTCGCGGCCCCGGCCGGGATTGTCGCGGCCGGGGATCGAGAAGCAGAGCAGGGTAGGCTAACCTAACCTCGTGTTGGTCGACAGTCCTCCGGAACAGCGCGCGGAGCACGCCCCCGCGCCCCCAACCCGCCATGTGGCCAGGGCCCTTGGGCTCCTGCTCTCGGCCGTGCTCCTGGTGCTCGTCGCCCTGGCGAGCATCGCGGTCGGGGCGAAAGGGCTGTCACCGGACCAGGTCTGGCACGGCCTGTTCCACGACACGGGCACGTACGGCGACGTGGTCGTGGGCGAGCGGCTCTCGCGCACGGTGCTCGGCCTGCTGGTCGGTGCCGCGCTCGGGCTGTCCGGCGCGGTGCTCCAGGCGCTGACCCGCAACCCGCTGGCCGACCCCGGGCTGCTCGGCATCAACGCGGGCGCCTCCGCCGCCGTCGTCACGGCCATGACCTATCTCGGCGTCACCAGCCTGACGGGCTATGTGTGGTTCGCGTTCCTGGGCGCGGCGGCGGTCGGCGGGCTGGTGTGGTTCCTCGGCGGCAGCCGGGGCGCCACCCCGGTGCGGCTCGCGCTCGCCGGTACGGCGATCACCGCGGCCCTGTACGGCTATCTCCAGGCCGTGATGATCACGGACGGCGCGGCCCTGGGCAAGATGCGCTTCTGGACGGTGGGTTCGCTGGTCTCGGCCAGCGACTCGACCATCGTGCAGGTGCTGCCGTTCCTCGCGGTCGGCACGGTGCTGGCGCTGGCGCTGGCCCGGCCGCTGAACGCGGTGGAGATGGGTGACGACACCGCCCGCGCCCTCGGCGCCAACCTCGACCGCACCCGCGCGCTGGCCATGCTGTCCGCCGTGGTGCTGTGCGGTGCCGCGACCGCCGCCTGCGGCCCGATCATGTTCGTCGGCCTGATGGTGCCGCACGTCGTGCGCTCCTTCACCGGCCCCGACCTGCGCTGGATCCTGCCGTACGCCACCGTCCTCGCGCCCGTGCTGCTGCTCGGCTCCGATGTCCTCGGCCGGGTCGTGGCCCGGCCCGCCGAGCTCCAGGTCGGCATCGTCACCGCGGTCATCGGCGGCCCGGTCTTCATCTTTCTCGTACGACGGCGGAGGACGGCCCAGCTGTGAAGACCCACTCCAGGAGCCGTGCCGTACGCACCCCCGGCGGGCTCTCCGTGCGCCTGGACCCGCGTGCCCTGACCGTCGTCGTGCTGCTGCTGGTCGCCGCCGGCGCCGCCGGGGTCGCCCTGATCGGGACCGGCGACGCGAAGATCCCGGCGGCCGACGTACTGCGGACGCTCGCCGGGAACGGCACCGCCTACCAGGACTTCATCGTCAACGAACTGCGCCTGCCCCGGGTCCTCGTCGGTCTGCTGGTCGGCGCCTGTCTCGGCCTCGGCGGCGCCCTGTTCCAGTCGATCTCCCGCAACCCGCTGGGCAGCCCGGACGTGCTCGGCCTGTCGCAGGGCTCCACGGCCGGCGCGCTGGTCGTGATCGTGCTGCTGTCCGGCAGCGCCTCCCAGGTGACCGTCGGCGCGCTGGCCGGCGGCCTCGCGACCGGTCTGGCCGTCTATCTGCTCGCCTGGAAGCAGGGCGTGCACGGCTACCGGATGGTGCTGGTCGGCATCGGCGTCAACGCGGTCATGACGGCCGTCAACGGCTATCTGCTCACCAAGGCCGACCTGGTCGACGCCGCCCGCGCGGTGGTGTGGATGACGGGTTCCCTCAACGGCCGGGACTGGGAGCAGGTGTGGCCGCTGCTCGCGCTGTGCGCCGTCCTCGTCCCGCTGGTCCTCGTCAACGCCCGCGGTCTGCGGATGATGGAGATGGGCGACGACATCTCCAACGCGCTCGGCGTGCGCGTCCAGTGGGTGCGGCTGCTGCTCATGGTCAGCGCCGTCCTGCTCACCGCCGCCGCCACGGCCGCCGCCGGCCCCGTCAGCTTCGTCGCGCTGACCGCGCCGCAGCTCGCCCGCCGGCTGACCCGCTCGCCGGGGCCCAACCTCGTGCCGTCCCTGTGCATGGGCGCGACCCTGCTGGTCGCCGCCGACTGGGCCTCCCAGCGCGCCTTCGGCGCCGACCAGCTGCCCGTCGGCGTGGTCACCGGCGTGCTCGGCGGCGTCTACCTGCTGTGGCTGCTGGTCACCGAGCGCCGGGCGGGCCGGATATGACCCCGGCCGGCCCGACGAACAATCCGAGGAGCACTGTGAACCGCCTGTCCGCCGAGAACGTCACCCTCGCCTACGACCAGCGAGTCATCGCCGAGCAGCTGTCGGTGGAGATCCCCGACCACTCCTTCACGGTGATCGTCGGCCCGAACGCCTGCGGCAAGTCGACGCTGCTGCGGGCGCTGTCGCGGATGCTCAAGCCCAGCGAGGGCCGAGTGCTGCTGGACGGACAGGCCATCCAGTCGATGCCCGCGAAGAAGGTCGCCCGCACCCTCGGCCTGCTGCCCCAGACGGCCGTCGCGCCCGACGGCATCACGGTCGCCGACCTCGTCGGCCGGGGCCGCTACCCGCACCAGGGCCTGCTGCGCCAGTGGTCGGCCGAGGACGAGCGGGTCGTCCAGGAGTCGATGCGGCAGACCGGCGTGGCCGAGCTGGCCGACCGGTACGTGGACGAGCTGTCCGGCGGGCAGCGGCAGCGGGTGTGGATCGCCATGGCGCTCGCCCAGCAGACCCCGCTGCTGCTCCTGGACGAGCCGACCACCTACCTGGACATCCAGCACCAGATCGACGTCCTCGACCTGTGCGCCGAGCTGCACGAGGAGCAGGGCCGGACGCTGGTGGCGGTGCTGCACGACCTCAACCACGCCGCCCGCTACGCCACCCATCTCATCGCCCTGCGCGGCGGGAAGGTGATCGCCGAGGGCGCGCCGGGCGACATCGTCACCGCCGACCTGGTGGAAGAGGTGTTCGGACTGCGCTGTCAGGTGATCGACGACCCGGAGACGGGCACCCCGCTGGTCGTGCCCGCCGCCCGCAAGGCACGGCTCACAGCAGCTTCCTGAGCCGGAACAGATCCAGCAGGCTCGCCTCCAGCCGGACCCGGCCCTTGCCCCAGGCGGTCGCGAAGTTCAGCTCGCCGTCCACCAGGGCCACCAGGTCGTCCCCGGCCAGGGCGAGCCTGATCTGCGCCTTCTCCCATGGCGGGCCGGGACGGGTGGCGTCCACCTCGATCCGTCCGCCCGTCATCCGGCCGGCGAAGGTGACGTCCAGGTCGGTGATGTGGCAGCTCACCGAGCGCTCCAGCGCGGCGGCCGCGCGGACCTCGCCCTCGGCCCCCAGCATGTTGTCCGAAAGCTTCCCCAGCGCGGCGCGGCACTCCTCGATCGTGGCCATCGCCCCCGACGGTACCGCAGCGGTTCGGGGTAGCGTCGGGGCATGAGCGAGTCCGTGTCCGAGGCCGGTACGGCGGCGCCGGCCGAGCCCGATCGGGCGTCCGAGCCCGCCGCCCCGGCCCCCCTGAACATCCCGCGCACGCCGACCGGCGACGCGGGCGTCGACGCGTGTCTGGAGCGGCTGGCCGACGCCGGCCACCTCGCCACCGACGGACACGCCGAGGTGTACGAGGATGTACTCCGGGGGCTGCGCGACGCGCTCACCGCGCTCGACGCCCGCCCGGAACCTCCGGCGCCCCCGACGCCGTACCCCAGCAGACCGTAACCAGAGCAGGAGCTGAACCGAACGTGGCAGGAGTCGCACGCCGCCGTCTCGACGCGGAGCTGGTCCGCCGGAAGCTCGCCCGTTCGCGCGAGCACGCCAGCCAGCTGATCGCCGCCGGGCGGGTCACCGTCGGCAAGACCGTGGCGACCAAGCCGGCCACGCAGGTGGAGACCGCCGCCGCCATCGTCGTCCAGGCCGACGACAGCGATCCCGACTACGTCTCCCGGGGCGGGCACAAACTGGCCGGCGCGCTGGAGGCCTTCGTGCCGCAGGGGCTCGTGGTCGAGGGCCGGCGCGCGCTCGACGCCGGCGCGTCCACCGGCGGCTTCACCGATGTCCTGCTGCGTGCGGGCGCCGCGCATGTCGTCGCCGTGGACGTAGGCTACGGACAGCTCGCCTGGTCCCTGCAGCAGGATGAACGCGTCACCGTCAAGGACCGTACGAACGTACGCGAGTTGACGCTGGAGGCGATCGACGGGGAGCCGGTGGAGCTGGTGGTGGGTGATCTGTCCTTCATCCCGCTCGGACTGGTGCTGCCCGCCCTGAAGCGGTGCGTGACGCCGGACGCCGACCTGGTGATGATGGTCAAGCCGCAGTTCGAGGTCGGCAAGGACCGGCTCGGCAGCGGTGGTGTCGTACGCAGTCCCGAGCTGCGGGCGGAGACCGTGCGGAAAGTGGCCGAGCAGGCGTGGGAGCTGGGCCTCGGCGTGCGGTCGGTCACCGCCAGCCCGCTGCCCGGGCCCTCGGGGAACGTCGAATACTTTCTCTGGCTGCGGGCGGGGGCACCCCGGGTGGACCCGGCCGACGTCGACCGTGCAGTGGCGGAGGGGCCGCGTTGACACAGAACCGTGCGCGTACTGTTTTCCTGCTCGCCCACACCGGGCGGCCCGCGGCGATCCGCAGCGCGGAACTCGTCGTCAAGGGCCTGCTGCGGCACGGCATCGGGGTGCGGGTGCTGGAGGAGGAGGCGTGCGACCTGCCGCTCCCGGACGAGGTGCACCTCGTCAAGGAGGCCACCGCGCAGTGCCTGGACGGCTGTGAGCTGCTGATCGTGCTGGGCGGTGACGGCACGCTGCTGCGCGGGGCCGAGTTCGCGCGGGCCTCCGGGGTGCCGATGCTCGGCGTCAACCTGGGGCGCGTCGGATTCCTCGCGGAGGCCGAGCGGGACGACCTGGACCGGGTGGTGGACCGGGTGGTGGCCCGCTCCTACGAGGTCGAGGAGCGGATGACCGTCGACGTCGTCGTGCACCGCAACGGCGACATCGTGCACACCGACTGGGCGCTGAACGAGGCGGCCGTGCAGAAGGCCGGCGCGGAGAAGCTGCTCGAGGTCGTGCTGGAGATCGACGGGCGGCCGGTGTCGGAGTTCGGCTGCGACGGGGTGATCCTGTCCACGCCCACCGGATCCACCGCCTACGCCTTCTCCGCCGGCGGCCCGGTGGTCTGGCCGGAGGTGGAGGCCCTGCTGATGGTGCCGATCAGCGCGCACGCGCTGTTCGCCAAGCCGCTGGTCACCTCCCCGGACTCGGTGCTCGCGGTGGAGGTGCTGCCGCACATCCCGCCGGGCGTGCTGTGGTGCGACGGCCGGCGCACGGTCGAGCTGCCGCCCGGGGCGCGGGTGGAGGTGCGCCGGGGGGCGGTGCCGGTGCGGCTGGCCCGGTTGCACCACTCGTCGTTCACCGACCGGCTCGTGGCGAAGTTCGCCCTGCCGACCACCGGGTGGCGGGGGGCGCCGCACCACTCCTCGGAGTGACACAGGCGGGCCATGTGCGCTGCCCGCCCCGGACCTCGTATGGTCTGTTCCGTGTTGGAGGAGATGCGGATACGGTCGCTCGGGGTCATCGACGATGCCGTCGTCGAGCTGTCACCGGGGTTCACCGCGGTCACCGGTGAGACGGGTGCGGGCAAGACCATGGTGGTCACCAGCCTGGGGCTGCTGCTCGGCGGCCGGGCGGACCCGGCGCTCGTGCGGATCGGGGCGGAGAAGGCGGTGGTGGAGGGGCGGATCGCCGTACCCCCGTCGGCCGCCGCCGTCGTACGCGCCGAGGAGGCCGGGGCCGAGCTGGACGACGGCGCCCTGCTGATCAGCCGTACCGTCTCCGCCGAGGGCCGCTCCCGGGCGCATCTGGGCGGGCGCAGCGTGCCCGTCGGGCTGCTCGCCGAGCTGGCCGACGACCTGGTGGCCGTGCACGGCCAGACCGACCAGCAGGGGCTGCTGAAGCTGTCCCGGCAGCGGCAGGCGCTCGACCGGTACGCGGGCGACGCCGTCGCCGTGCCGCTCGCCGAGTACACCGGGGCCTACCGGCGGCTGCGGGCCGTCTCCGCCGAGCTGGAGGAGATCACCACGCGCGCGCGGGAGCGGGCGCAGGAAGCCGACATGCTGCGCTACGGCCTCGACGAGATCGCCGCCGTGGAGCCCCGGCCCGGCGAGGACGCCGAGCTGGCCGAGGAGGCCGGACGGCTCGGGCATGCCGAGGCGCTGTCGTCCGCCGCGACGGCCGCGCACGCCGCCCTGGCGGGCAACCCGGAGGACCCCGAGGGGATCGACGCCTCGACCCTGGTCGCGGGCGCACACCGCGCCCTGGAGGCCGTACGGGCGCACGACCCGGCGCTGGCCGCGCTCGCCGACCGGATCGGGGAGATCGGCATCCTGCTCACCGACGTGGCCGGTGAGCTGGCCGGATACGCCGACGATCTCGACGCCGACCCGCTGCGGCTGGCCGCCGTGGAGGAACGCCGGGCCGCGCTGACCGCGCTGACCCGCAAGTACGGCGAGGACATCGACGCGGTCCTCGCCTGGGCCGAGCACGGCGCCGCCCGGCTCACCGAGCTGGACGGCGACGACGAGCGGATCACCGAGCTGACCGCCGAGCGCGACGCGCTCCGGAGCGAACTGGGCGTCCTCGCGCAGCGGCTGACCGACGCGCGGACCGAGGCCGCCGAACGGTTCGCCGCGGCCGTCACCGCCGAACTGGCCTCGCTGGCCATGCCCCACGCGCGCGTGTCCTTCGACATCCGGCAGACCGACGACCCCGAGGGCGTCGAGGTCGGCGGGCGGACGGTCGCCTACGGCCCGTCGGGCGTCGACGAGGTCGAACTGCTGCTCGCCCCGCACCCGGGCGCCCCGGCGCGGCCCATCGCCAAGGGCGCCTCCGGCGGTGAGCTGTCCCGGGTGATGCTCGCGGTCGAGGTCGTCTTCGCGGGCACCGATCCGGTCCCGACGTACCTGTTCGACGAGGTGGACGCCGGGGTCGGCGGCAAGGCCGCGGTCGAGATCGGCCGGCGCCTGGCGAAGCTCGCCAAGACCGCGCAGGTCGTCGTGGTCACCCACCTGCCCCAGGTCGCCGCGTTCGCCGACCGTCAGCTGCTGGTGGAGAAGACCAACGACGGCTCCGTGACCCGCTCCGGCGTCAAGGTCCTGGAGGGCGAGGAACGCGTCCGCGAGCTGTCCCGCATGCTGGCGGGCCAGGAAAACTCGGAAGCGGCCCGCGCCCACGCGGAGGAACTGCTGGCTACGGCGCGGGCGGAGGTGTAGCGGGGGCGGCACCGGGCGTCTGGCGGGGGGGGCGGTCGGGTGCGGCCCGGTTCCGAGTCGTTTCCTAAGGTGGGCGGCATGATCGACAAGCGGACGTGCCGCCCCCTGCTCCTCGCCGCCGCGCTCACCCGGGCCGGCCAGGCCGTGCTGCGCGCCGCGCCGCCCGGCGGACGTGCGCGCTGGGAGCGGACCAACCACGCCGGGAGGGCCGTCGGGCTGTACGCCGGGCCCGCCGTGGCGGTGGGGGCCGGGATCGCCGCCGCCCGGGTGCATCCCGCGGCCGGGGCCGCGGTGCTGGCCGCCGGGGCGTGCGGGGCGTACGACGATGTCGCCGGGGACCACCGGCGCGGGTTCCGGGCCCATCTGCGGGCGCTGCGGCACGGGGAGATCACCAGCGGGGCCGTGAAACTGTTCGGGATCGCGGCGGCGGGGCTGGCCGCGGGCGCCGTGCTGAAGGAGCGGCCGGCCGACAAGCTGCTCGCCGGGGTCGTCATCGCCGGGAGCGCCCATCTCGTGAACCTGCTCGACGTACGGCCGGGCCGGGCCGCCGGCGCCGTGCTCGCGCTCGGGGCGCCCGGGCTGCTGCGCGAGGGGCCCGGGGCGCGGCTGGCCGCCGGGGCGATGGGCGCCGCCGCGGCCGTGCTGCCCGACGACGCGGGGGAGCGGGTGATGCTCGGGGACACGGGGGCGCACGCGCTCGGTGCCGCGCTGGGGGCGGCCGTGGTCGCGGGAAACCGGCGCGCGGGACTGCTCGTGCACGCCGTCGCGCTGGTCGCCGCGGCCTGCTGCGGGGACCGGGTGAGCGCCCTGGCGCGTGCCCTGCCCGGCTGACCTCGCCGTATGCCCGCGCGTACGGCCCGTTCAGGGCTGCCCCTCCCTCACCCGTGTGGGTGATGTGCTCCGGCGCATTGCCCCGGCCCGCCGCACGATGCGCCCTCCCGGATCTTCCCTGAACGGCCGTGTGCCCTGGCATGCTTGGCGGGGAACACGGGCGGACAGCGGGCCCGGACGGTCCGCGGGGGAGGCGCGCGGGCTGCGCTCTTCCGCCCCCCTGAGCCCCCAACCTTCTGTACGTTTTCCCGTGACCGCCCCACGCGCCTTCTCGTGACCGCCCCACGACCCAGGAGCCCTGGCCCCGTGAGCCCGCTGAGCAGCAACGCACCGCACGGCCGGCCGCCGCTGCGCACCGTGCAGGTGCTCGGCGGAGGCAACGCCGCCAGCAGCGCGCATGTGCGCTCCCTGGCCGAGGGCCTGGTCGCGCGGGGCGTACGGGTCACGGTGTGCGCCCCCACCGAGGCCGACCGGGCCTACGACTTCAGCGGCACCGGCGCCTCCCACGTCCACGTGCCGCGCAGCAGCGACCCCGTCTCCGTGGCCGCCCTCCGTACCGCCTGCGCCCACGCCGACCTGGTGCACGCCCACGGGCTGCACGCCTCGTTCCGGTCCGTGCTCGCGCTCGGCGGGCGCACCACCCCGCTGGTGGTGACCTGGCACGACCGCGCCCACGCGGAGGGCCCGCGGGCCCAGCTGCTGCGCATGCTGGAGCGGCGGGTGACGCGCACCGCGGCCGTCGTCCTCGGCACCAGCCCCGACCTGGTCGACCGCGCCCGGCGGACCGGCGCGCGGGACGCCCGGCTCGCTCCGGTCGCCCTGCCCGGACGGCGTCGGCCCGCCGGCCCCGACGAGGCCGCGGACCACGACGACGCCGACCGGCAGCGGTCCAAGGTCCGCGCCGAACTCGGCGCGATCGACCGCCCGTTGCTCCTCGCGGTCGGCTCCCTGGACCGCCACCGCGGCTACGACGTCCTGCTCGACGCGGCCCGCCGGTGGCGGGAGCGGGACCCGGTGCCGCTGGTGGTGATCGCGGGGGAGGGGCCGCTGCGGCCGGTGCTCCAGCGGCGGATCGAGGACGAGGAGCTGCCGGTGCGGCTCGTCGGGCGCCGTGACGACGTCCCCGAGCTGCTCGCCGCCGCCGACCTGGCCCTGCTGACCAGCAGATGGGAATCGCGGTCCGTCCTCGCCCAGGAGGCGCTGCACGCACGCGTGCCGCTCGTCGCGACCCGGGTCGGCGGCATCCCCGATCTCGTCGGCGACGCGGCCGAACTCGTCCCGTACGGCGATCCGATGGCCCTCGCGGAGACGGTCCTCGCGCTGCTCGCCGACCCCGGGCGGCGCGCCCGGCTGCGCGAGCGCGCGGCCCGGCAGTGCGCGACCTGGCCGACCGAGGACGAGACCGTCGCCCAGGTCCTCAGCGTCTACGACGAGCTGACCCAGCCCAGACCGCTGGCCTAGCCCGCCGGCTGCCGCGCGACACGGTCGTGCAGGGTGTAACCGCCCTCGGTGACCGCCATGTCGGCGGCCGGGGCCATGCACTTGGTCAGCAGGGGCTTGCCCTTGGCCGTACCACCGGACAGCCCGGCGCGGGCCGGTCCGTCCTCGGGGACGAGGAAGCTCACGCCCATGCGGGTGCCCAGGCCCAGCGTGTCGATCCAGGGGTGGCCGGGGCTGGTGCGCACGAGCCGGCCGGTCACGGTCGCCGTCGGGCCACCGGTGGTGAGGCAGTCGACCTTGAGGTCGCCCCAGTAGTCGCGCCCGTCGACGACGTGGGAGATGCGGAAGGTGCCCCAGGAGCGGACGGGGATGCTGCCCTGGTGGTAGACGGAGTGCGCGTCCACCGTGACCCGCACCTGCTCGGTGGTCACCTCGTAGGCCAGCCGCGCCTCGCCCTTGAGGGACGAGGCGAAGCCGGTGGCGGCGGTGCCGGTCGCAACGCCGGGGGGCGCGGTCGCGGACGCCGCTCCGGCGGGCGCGGCGACCGCGGCGACGAGCGCGAGGACGGCGGACGAACGCAGGGTCTTCTTCAGCACGGTGAGACTCCCCTCCTGCACTGCGGTGACGTAGCCCGATCCTCGGCGACCGCGCGGCTCCGGGCGTCCCTCCGTGGTCGCATCCTGAGAGGCACCGCACGGATGACGCGGCCCTCGCCGGTCAGACCGCGGGACTAGTCACGGCCCTCCGCTCGGCGCCGGGCCTACGGCACGTGCCGGCGGGCCCGCAGGGCCAGGCTCAACGCCAGTACCGTCTGCGGGTCGTCCAGGTCGGTGCCCAGCAACTCGCCGATGCGGGCCAGGCGGTTGTACAGCGTCTGACGGTTGAGGTGCAGCTCGCGGGCCGTCTCCGCCTTGCGGCCCGCGTGCGCGAGATAGGTCTCCAGCGTCGGCAGCAGCGGCGGCCGGGAGCGCCGGTCGTGCTCGCGCAGCGGGCCGATCGCCCGGTCCACGAAGGCCGCGAGGTCCGGGTGGTCGCGCAGCCGCCACAGCAGCAGGTCGATGTCCAGGCGCCGGGCGTCGTACCACGGCTGGTCGGACAGGCCCTGGGCCGCCGTCGCCGTCTCCGCCGCGTGCCGCAGCCCCGCCGAGGCCGCCGCCCAGCCGCCGGCCACCCCGGCCACCACCACCGGCGGCGGTGAGCCCGGCCGCCGCATCCCGGCCCGTTCCACCCCGGCCCGCAGCGCCGCCGCGACCCGGTCCGCGACCGCCGTCCGCTCCGCCTCCGCGCGCAGCCCCAGCAGCACCAGGACCCGGCCCTCCACCGGCCGCACGCCCAGCAGCACCGGCACCCCCACCGCGGCCAGCTCCTCGGAGACCGCCCGGGCCAGCACCGCCCAGCCGCCACCGGGCGAGAGGGTGTCCCCGATCCGCATCACCACCGGCAGCAGCGGGCTGTCACCCGGCTTGAAGCCGAGCACCCGGGCCTGCGCCGGGGCGTCCTCCGCCGCGATCCGGCCCTCGGCGAGATCGGTGAGGAAGTCCCCGCGCCCGCGCGCCGCCAGCTCCTCCTCCTGCCGGGCCTGCATCAGCACCACGGCCAGGATGCCCGCGGCCCGCTCGGCGGCGATCCGGTGCACGGGAGCCGGCGTCGCGCGGACCGGCAGCAGGACCAGCCGGGCGCGCACCGAGCCCGCCGTGCCGGGGCCGCCGCCGGGCACGTCCACCAGCACCGTGCCGGCCGGCGGCGGGACCTCCTTGTGCGGGCCGCGCAGCCCCTCCCACACCTGGAGCGGGTCGGCGCCCTCCGGCCCGGCCCCGGCGGCGTACAGCAGCCGGCCGTCCGCCGTCTCCAGGAACACCGGGTTGCCGCTGAAGTCGGCCAGGATGCACAGCACCTGCGGCACCCCGCCGCCGCCCAGCAGCGCCTCGGTGCAGCGCCGGTGCACCTCCTCGGCGCGCTGGAGCAGCGCGTAGTGGCCGTTGACGATCTCGGTGTGGATCTCCTCGGTCACCGTCACGAACGGCACCTCGCGGTGCAGCTGGACCAGCGGCAGACCGGCCGCCCGGGCCGTGTCCACCAGCGCCGCCGGCAGCCGGCCGAAGCGCGGGCCCAGCTCCACCACCAGGGCGGCGATGCCCCGCTCGGCCAGGGTCCGCACGAACGCCCGCTGCTCGGCCGGCCGGGTGCCCAGGCCGTAGCCCGTGGTGAGCAGCAGCTCGCCGCCCTTGAGCAGCGAGGCGATGTTCGGGACCTCGCCCGCGTGCACCCAGCGCACGGTGCGGCCGAGCCGGTCGCCGCCCGCCAGGATCTCCGGCAGCCCGCTGCGCAGTCCGGGCAGCTCCAGCGCCCGCTGCACGGTGATGCCGGCGCCCTGGGTGTCGAGTCGGTGGTCCGTACGGCTGTCCATGCAGCGGACGCTACCCGTGCGCACGTTTCGGGGACATCTCCGCGCGATCACGGCGGCGGTCACCGGGCCCGCGCGAGCGACACTGCGTCGCCCCCGGCCCGCGATTACCCGACCGCCTGTCTGTTGTGGTGTGCGTCACTGTCCCGGCACACTGTCGCAACCGTACAAGAACCGCCGTTTGACCTTCGGATTTCGTTGCGCGAGCACCACATGAGGGGCGGGAATGACAGATAAACCCACGCGAGAGGTACAGCGCCTCAAGGCGGATTCCGTAGGACTGGTGGGCGTGGTGTTCATGGCGGTGGCCACCGCCGCACCGATCACCGCGATGACCGGCAACCTGCCGATCGCCGTCGGCTTCGGCAACGGCACCGGGGCGCCGGCCGGCTATCTCTTCGCGACGCTGGTGCTGGCGGTCTTCTCCGTCGGCTATGTCGCCATGGCCCGCCGCATCACCGCGGCTGGCGCCTTCTACGGCTACATCTCACACGGCCTGGGGCGCATCGCGGGCATGGCCTCCGGCATGCTCGCCGTGCTCGCCTACGTGGTCTTCGAGGCGTCCATCGTCGGCGTCTTCTCCTACTTCGCGAAGACCACCGTCCGCGACCAGCTCGGCGCCGACCTGCCGTGGGCCGGCTACGCGGCCGCGATGCTGCTGGTGACGGCCGTGCTGTCGTACTTCGACATCAATCTGACCGCCAAGGCGCTCGGCGTGCTGCTCGTCGCCGAGATCGCGGTGCTCTTCGCGGTCGCCACCGCCGTACTGCTGCGCGGCGGCGGCCCGGACGGCATCCCCGTCGCGCCGGTCAACCCCAAGAACGCCTTCACCGGCGCCTCCGCCGGCCTCGGCCTGTTCTTCGCGTTCTGGTCGTGGGTGGGCTTCGAGTCGACGGCGATGTACGGCGAGGAGTCCCGCGACCCCAAGCGCGTCATCCCCCGCGCGACACTGATCTCGGTCATCGGCGTCGGCCTGTTCTACATCTACGTCTCCTGGATGACCATCGCCGGCAACGGCCTGGACGGCGCGGTACGGGTCTCCGCCGGCGCGAGCCCCCTCGACCTGTTCTTCGACCCGGCGCGCGGCTTCATCGGCGCCTGGGCGGTGGACGCCTTCCAGTGGCTGCTGATCACCGGCTCCTTCGCCTGCGGCATGGCCTTCCACCAGTGCGCGGCCCGCTATCTGTACGCCATCGGCCGCGAGGGCTTCCTGCACCCCGCGCTGGGCCGCACCCACCCGCGCCACGGGTCGCCGTACCTCGCCTCCTTCACCCAGTCCGTCATCGCCGTCGTCATCGTCGGCGCGTTCTGGGCGACCGGGCAGGACCCGTACATCCACCTGTACACGCTGCTGGCGATCCTCGGCACGATGGCGATCCTCATCGTGCAGACGCTGTGCTCCTTCGCCGTCATCGGCTACTTCCGCCGCAACCACCCCGAGGACCGGCACTGGTTCCGCACCCTGACCGCGCCGCTGCTCGGCGGCCTCGGCATGACCGCCGTCGTGGTGCTGCTGGTGGTCAACATGGACACCGCGGCCGGTACGGCGGCCGGCTCGCTCTTCTTCGAGGCCATCCCGTGGATCGTCGGGCTGGTCTTCTTCGGCGGCCTCGGGCTCGGCCTGTATCTGCGGGCCCGCCGGCCGGAAAGGTACGAGGTCATCGGCCGGATCGTCCTGGAGGACGCGGCCGAGCGCACGGACGACGACGTCGAGCAAGCCCCCGCCAACGCCTGAGGAGGCACCGTGCCCCGAACACGGCTCATGCACGTCCTTCGCACCCTCACCGCCGACCACGCCGCCGCCGAGCGGCTCGGTCTGCCCGTCGCCGAGGCACGGGCCGTGCGCCGGCGCTCCGTCCTCAAGGGCGCCGCCGGCACGGCCGCGGTCACGGCTGCCGCGACGGCCGCCGCGACCGTCCCGACGCCCGCCGCCGCCGCGTCCGCGCCCCGTGTCGCCGTCGTCGGCGCGGGGATCGCCGGGCTGACCGCGGCCCTCACCCTGCGTGACGCGGGATACGCCTGCACCCTCTACGAGGCCCACCCCTCCCGCGTCGGCGGCCGGATGTACACCCAGCGCGACCACTGGGCCTGGGGGCAGACCTCGGAGATCGGCGGCGAGCTGATCGACACCGGCCACAAGAAGATGCTGGAACTGTGCCGCCGCTTCTCCCTGCCGGTCGAGGACTTCCTCGGCGGCGGTCCCCGGGGCGCCGAAGAGGTCCTCTGGTTCGACGGCGCGTACTACCCGCGCGACCGGGCCGACGAGGACTTCAAGGCCGTCTACCAGGCCCTGCGCGCGGATCTCCAGGCCGCCGGCGAGGTCACCTGGGACCGGACCACCCCGGCCGGCACCGCCCTGGACAACCTGTCCCTGTACGAGTGGATCGAGACGCGGGTGCCGGGCGGCCACGCCTCCCCGCTCGGCCGCTTCTTCGACGTCGCCTACGCCGTCGAGTACGGCGCCGACACCACCGAGCAGTCCTCGCTCGCCCTCGTCCTGCTCATGGGCTACCAGCCCAATCCGGGCCACTTCAACATCTGGGGCCTGTCCGACGAGCGATACCACATCGTCGGCGGCAACGACCGCCTCCCGCGGGCCATCGCCGACTCCCTGCCCGACGGAACCATCCGCCACGGCTGGTCCCTGCAGGCCGTGCGGGCCGGCGCCGACGGCACCCAGACCCTCACCTTCACCGAGGCGGGCAGCACCCGGACGGTCACCGCCGACCACACCGTCCTGTGCGTGCCCCTGCCGGTCCTGAAGCGGCTGGACCTCAGCGGAGCCGGCTTCGACCCGCGCATGACCAGCCTGCTGCGCGATGCCCGCATGGGCTACTGCACCAAGCTCAACATGCAGTTCACCAGCCGCCCCTGGCGCGGCACCGGCCCCTGGCCCGGGGTGTCCGCGGGCGACTGCTTCACCGACCTCGCCGTGCAGCAGACCTGGGACACCACCAAGGTCCAGCCCGGCACCGGCGGCATCCTCATCCAGTACGGCGGCGGCAGCCGCGCCAGGTCCCTGACCCCGGCGGGACCCTTCTCGTACGAGAGCGACCCCTACGTCAAGGACCTCGCCACCCGCTACCTGAAGGACATCGACGCCTTCTACCCCGGCACGTCGGCCGCCTGGACCGGACGCGCCCAGCTGTCGGCCTGGCACCTCAACCCCTATGCCCTGGGCGCCTATTCGTACTGGCCGGTGGGGTACCTGCACCGGTACGCGGGCTACGAGGGCACGGCCCAGGGCCGCATCCACCTCGCCGGCGAGCACTGCTCCTACGACTTCCAGGGCTTCATGGAGGGCGGCGCGCGGGAGGGCGAGCGGGCGGCGCGGGAGGTGCTCGCCGCCCTGGGCTGACCGGGAAGGCTCACACGGGCCGGATGTTGTGGTTGCAGCGGAAGACGTTGTCGGGGTCGTAGCGCCGCTTCACCTTCCCCAGCCGCAGGACGTTCCCGGCGCCCAGCCCCGCCCGGACCCGCTCCGGGCCCTCGTCGCCGATCAGATTCAGGCACACGGCCCCGGTGCTCCACGGGGTCAGGGCGGCGCACGCCTGACGGACCCAGCGCGGCGCCCGCTCGTCGTCCGCCGGGTCCGCCCAGAGGGCGCACGGGTGCGCGGTCCACGGGGCGTCCCGCCAGGCCACCGGGTAGCCGTGCGGCCCGGCGGCGACGGCACCGCCCTGCGGGAACAGCAGATACCGGGAGCCGGTCGCCGCCGGCATGCCCGCCCCGCCCGCGTGGAAGGCGTCCACCGCCTCCTGGGGCAGCCCGGTCAGACACCGGGCCGACCGGTGGTGGCGCAGCCCGGGCGGGGTGTCGAGCAGGCGCTGTGCCGCCGTGTACGGCAGGTCGCCGGCCGGCCCCGCCTCGTGCGGCAGCGCGCGCAGCGGCCCGGCGAGGTCGCGCAGCCCGTCCGCGCCGCCGGCGTAGGTCAGCACGGCCGCGCACCGTGGCCCGCCCACCGGCGCGGCCAGGTACAGCACCGCGCCGCCCAGCTCGTCCGGCGCGCCCCGGAAGACCTCCCGGAAGGCGCGGACCACCTCCGCTCCGTACCCGGGCGGATACCTGAGCAAGGCCAGGGAGAACCGCGGCAGCTCGTGCAGCCGCAGGGTGAGCGCGGTGGCGACTCCGAAGTTGCCGCCCCCGCCGTGCAGCGCCCAGAACAGCTCGGGGTGTTCGTCGGCGCTCGCGCGCACCCGCTCGGCGCCGGCGGTCACCAGCTCCACGCCGAGGAGGCTGTCGACGGCCGGCCCGAAGAGGCGGTCCAGCCAGCCGGTGCCGCCACCGAGGACGTAGCCGGCCACACCGGTGGTGCGGGCCCGCGCGCCGGTGGTCGCCAGCCCGTACGGCAGGGCCGCCCGGTCCAGGTCGCCCGTCGTGGCACCGCCCTCGACGCGGGCCGCCCCGGCCACCGGGTCGACGGTCACCCGGCGCATCCGGCTCAGGTCCACCAGCAGCGCGCCGTCGGCCGCCGCCGCACCGGCCGCGCCGTGGCCGCCGCCGCGCACCGCGACGCGCAGGTCCAGGTCCCGGCCGAAGCGGACGGCCCGCACCACGTCGGCCGCGTCCGCGCACCGGGCGATCACCGCCGGACGCAGGTCGGCCCGCGCGTCGAAGACGGCGCGGGCCGCGTCGTAGCCGGGGTCCCAGGGGGCGAACACCTCGCCGGCCAGATCCTCACGGAGAGCGGCGAGCGCCGAGTGCGCCGTGGAGAAAGCCACGCTGTCAGCCTAGGCCCGCGCACCCCCGAAGGGGGCGCGGGGAACCGCGCGACCAGCCACGACGCCCCGGCGGACGCTACCCCCCGTACGCGCCGGACGCGGTCAGCCGCAGCGCCGTGTCGATCAGCGGCACGTGGCTGAACGCCTGCGGGAAGTTCCCCACCTGCCGCTTCAGCCGCGGGTCCCACTCCTCGGCGAGCAGACCGAGGTCGTTGCGCAGCGCGAGGAGCTTCTCGAACAGCTTGCGGGCCTCGTCCACCCGGCCGATCATCGCCAGGTCGTCCGCCATCCAGAACGAGCAGGCCAGGAAGGCGCCCTCGTCGCCGGGCAGGCCGTCGACGCCCGCGTCCGCGCCCTCGGTGGGGTAGCGCAGGATGAACCCGTCCGGGGTGGACAGTTCGCGCTGGATCGCCTCGATGGTGCCGATCACCCGCTTGTCGTCCGGCGGCAGGAAGCCCATCTGCGGGATCAGCAGCAGCGAGGCGTCCAGCTCCTTGGAGCCGTAGGACTGGGTGAAGGTGTTGCGCTCCTTGTCGTAGCCCTTCTCGCACACGTCCCGGTGGATGTCGTCGCGCAGCTCGCGCCAGCGCTCCAGCGGGCCGTCCGCGTCCCCGGACTCGATCAGCTTGATGGTGCGGTCCACCGCGACCCAGGCCATCACCTTGGAGTGCACGAAGTGCCGGCGCGGGCCGCGCACCTCCCAGATGCCCTCGTCCGGCTCCTGCCAGTGGTCCTCCAGATAGCGGATCAGCTTCAGCTGGAGCAGGGAGGCGTAGTCGTTGCGGGCCAGACCGGTCATGTGGCCCAGGTGCAGGGCCTCGGTGACCTCGCCGTACACGTCCAGCTGGAGCTGGTGCGCGGCGCCGTTGCCGACCCGGACCGGGGCGGACTTCTCATAGCCCGGCAGCCAGTCCAGCTCGGCCTCGCCCAGCTCCCGCTCGCCGGCGATGCCGTACATGATCTGGAGGTTCTCCGGGTCGCCGGCGACCGCCCGCAGCAGCCACTCGCGCCAGGCGCGGGCCTCCTCGCGGTAGCCGGTGCGCAGCAGCGAGGACAGGGTGATCGCCGCGTCCCGCAGCCAGGTGTAGCGGTAGTCCCAGTTGCGCACGCCCCCGATGTCCTCGGGCAGGGAGGTCGTGGGGGCGGCCACGATGCCGCCGGTGGGGGCGTACGTCAGCGCCTTCAGGGTGATCAGCGAACGGATCACCGCCTCGCGGTAGGGCCCGTGGTACGTACAGTGCTCGACCCACTCGCGCCAGAAGTCCTCCGTGGCCTCCAGCGACGCCTCCGGCTCCGGCAGCGGCGGCGGCTCCTTGTGCGAGGGCTGCCAGGAGATGGTGAAGGCGATGCGGTCGCCCGGGGCGACGGTGAAGTCGGCGTAGGTCGTCAGCGCCTTGCCGTAGGTCTCGGTCTCCGTGTCGAACCACACCGAGTCGGGTCCGGCGACGGCCACCGTGCGGCCCTCCTGCTTGTGCACCCACGGCACCACCCGGCCGTAGGAGAACCGCATCCGCAGCGCGGAGCGCATCGGCACCCGGCCGGTGACGCCCTCCACGATCCGGATCAGCTGGGGGGCGCCGTCACGCGGGGGCATGAAATCGGTCACGCGTACGGTGCCGCGCGGGGTGTCCCACTCGGTTTCCAGGATCAGCGAGTCGCCGCGGTAGCCGCGCCGGGCGGCCGTGGGCGGCTTGGCGTCGGCCGCGTGCGCCGGGCCGAGCCGCCAGAAGCCGTGCTCCTCGGTGCCCAGCAGGCCGGCGAAGACGGCATGTGAGTCGAAGCGGGGCAGGCACAGCCAGTCCACCGTGCCGTCCCGGCAGACCAGTGCGGCGGTCTGCATGTCTCCGATGAGTGCGTAGTCTTCGATGCGCCCGGCCACGTGCAACTCCAGTCGAACGGCCACGTCACACCCCCGCGCAGGGGGCTGTCGCTAGTGCGGTCAAGGGTCGTTGGTGTGTGTCGTTGAGCGGTGAAGCAAAGCAGCCCGCCGAGCCCTTAGGCAACACGACAGTCCTTGCTCAACGAACTGCCGCGCTCTCGTTGTTCCGGGTCGGTGCAGGCGGGGGTGTGCCGTCGTTTACCGGGCGGGCTCGGCAGTGAGTGTCCGAGCAGGATACGACGCATGCAGATGATCCGGGGGCCGCTCCGGGCAACCTGTATGGGCCGAACGAGTGAGCGCCGGGTGAGAACCGTGTGCCCGGACCGGTGCGAAAGTTGCGCGAGTGACACCGGTCGTCTCCTGCTGTGCCCGGGCGAGCGCGGAGCGTGGCCGGAAGCCATCTCGCTCAGGCGCTGATACGCTGGTAGCCCGTGGACCGGTGGGAGAAAACCCCCCGAACCGCAGCGACGGCACCCCCGGAACTCTCCGGGACGGAAGCCGCACCGCATCACCGCCAGCGACCACGGGAGCCCCCTCTTGGCCATGCCGCCCAAATCCACGACGACCAAGCACATCTTCGTCACCGGGGGTGTCGCCTCCTCGCTCGGCAAGGGTCTGACCGCCTCCAGCCTGGGCATGCTGCTCAAGGCCCGCGGCCTGCGTGTCGTGATGCAGAAGCTCGACCCGTACCTGAACGTCGACCCGGGCACGATGAACCCCTTCCAGCACGGTGAGGTGTTCGTCACGAACGACGGCGCCGAGACCGACCTGGACATCGGCCACTACGAGCGCTTCCTCGACCGCGACCTGGACGGCAGCGCCAACGTCACCACCGGCCAGGTGTACTCCACGGTGATCGCCAAGGAGCGGCGCGGCGAGTACCTGGGCGACACCGTGCAGGTCATCCCGCACATCACCAACGAGATCAAGCACCGCATCCGGCGCATGGCCACCGACGAGGTCGACGTGGTCATCACCGAGGTCGGCGGCACGGTCGGCGACATCGAGTCGCTGCCGTTCCTGGAGACCGTCCGCCAGGTCCGCCACGAGGTCGGCCGGGACAACGTCTTCGTGGTGCACATCTCGCTGCTGCCCTACATCGGCCCCTCCGGCGAGCTGAAGACCAAGCCCACCCAGCACTCGGTGGCCGCGCTGCGCAACATCGGCATCCAGCCCGACGCGATCGTGCTGCGCTGCGACCGGGAGGTCCCCACCGCGATCAAGCGGAAGATCTCCCTGATGTGCGACGTGGACGAGGCCGCCGTGGTCGCCTGCCCCGACGCCCGCTCGATCTACGACATCCCCAAGGTCGTGCACACCGAGGGCCTGGACGCCTACGTGGTGCGCAAGCTCGACCTGCCGTTCCGGGACGTGGACTGGACGACCTGGGACGACCTGCTCGACCGCGTCCACAACCCCGAGCACGAGGTCACCCTCGCCCTGGTCGGCAAGTACATCGACCTGCCCGACGCCTATCTGTCGGTCACCGAGGCGCTGCGCGCGGGCGGCTTCGCCAACCGCGCCCGGGTGAAGATCAAGTGGGTCACCTCCGACGACTGCAAGACCCCGGCCGGGGCCAAGGCCCAGCTGGCGGGCGTGGACGGCATCTGCATCCCCGGCGGCTTCGGCGACCGCGGTGTGCTGGGCAAGGTCGGCGCGATCCGCTACGCCCGGGAGAACAAGATCCCGCTGCTCGGCCTGTGCCTCGGCCTGCAGTGCATCGTGATCGAGGCCGCCCGCAACCTGGCCGACATCCCCGACGCCAACTCCACCGAGTTCGACCCGGCCACCGCCCACCCGGTGATCTCCACCATGGCCGAGCAGATGGACATCGTCGCCGGCGAGGGCGACATGGGCGGCACGATGCGGCTCGGCATGTACCCGGCCAAGCTCGCCGAGGGCTCCATCGTCCGCGAGGTCTACGACGGCAAGGAGTACGTCGAGGAGCGCCACCGCCACCGCTATGAGGTCAACAACGCCTACCGCGCGGAACTGGAGAAGAAGGCCGGCATCGTCTTCTCCGGCACCTCCCCCGACGGCAAGCTCGTGGAGTACGTGGAGTACCCGCGGGACGTCCACCCGTACCTGGTCGCCACCCAGGCCCACCCGGAGCTGCGCTCCCGGCCGACCCGTCCGCACCCGCTGTTCGCCGGTCTGGTGAAGGCGGCCGTCGAGCGGAAGAACTCCAAGTAACACGCCGGTTGTACGGTGGCCGGGGTGCGTACCTTCACAGGAGGTGGGCACCCCGGTTTCACTGTGTGTAGGCGGAAGGACAGGGCATGACGATCAAGGACACCCGCGAGGAGTGGGAGATCCAGGCCACGGAGACCCCCTTCACGGGCAACAAGACCTCCGTGCGCACCGACGAGGTGGTCATGCCCGACGGCTCGGTGGTCCGCCGGGACTACCAGGTCCACCCCGGCTCGGTCGCCGTCCTCGCCCTGGACGAGGAGGACCGGGTCCTGCTGATCAACCAGTACCGCCACCCCGTGCGGCACAAGCTGTGGGAGATCCCGGCCGGCCTGCTGGACGTGCCCGGCGAGAACCCGCTGCACGCCGCCCAGCGGGAGCTGTACGAGGAGGCGCACGTCAAGGCCGAGGACTGGCGGGTGCTGACCGACGTGTACACCACCCCCGGCGGCTGCGACGAGGCCGTGCGGATCTTCCTCGCCCGCGAGCTGTCCGAGGCCGACGGGGAGCGCTTCGCGGCGGAGCACGAGGAGACCGACATGGAGCACGCGCGCGTGCCGGTCGATGAACTCGTGCGCCGGATCCTGGCCGGGGACGTGCACAACAACTGCCTCGTGGTCGGCGTGCTCGCCCTGGTCGCCGCCCGCGGCGGGGACGGGCTGGACGCCCTGCGCCCGGCCGACGCGCCCTGGCCCGCGCGCCCCTTCGAGAGCTGACCGGACCCGTCCGGACCACTGGTGTGACCATCGCCTGATCCGATCGGGCGATGCGTTCGCCGCGCTCCTCCGGGTACGTCGCAGAGCGTGAACTAGGCTCTGCAAACGCCCGTACCGGAAGACACCGGCGGGCTTGCGCGTGCGGTGGGACGGGAGTGTGGCCCGTGACGGAACAGGCGGTGGACCCAGACGGTGCGGAGCTGTCCGCGCACCCGGCCCCGAAGGACCGTTTCCTGGGCCGGGTCCGTGAGCTGAAGGAACTGCGCGCCGACATCGAGCGGGCCGGCCTGGACACCCTCTCCGGGCGCAAGGCGCCCCGCGCGCGCGTCCTGCTCATCGCCGGCCGCCCCGGCTCCGGCCGCACCAGCCTCGCCGAGGAACTCGTCCGCCGGGTCGCCGGCCGTTACCCGGGCGGGGTCCTGCGGGCCCGGCTCAGCGAGCCCGACGGCACCCCGGTGCCCGTCGAGCGGGCGGCCCGCGCGCTGCTGGAGGCGCTGGAGCTGCCCGCCCCCGCCGGAGCCGCCGAGGACGACCTCGCGGCGGCCCTGCGGGGGGCCCTGGCCGGCCGGCGGGCGGTGCTGCTGCTGGACGACGCGGCCGGCGCCGACCAGGTCGACGCCCTCCTGCCCGAGGCCCCGGACTGCCTGGTGGTCGCCGTCTCCCGGGGCCCGCTCACCGGTATCGCCGACGTCCGCCCCTGCACGCTGGGCGGCCTCGACACCAAGTCCGCGGTGGACCTGCTCACCGGCTACGCGGGCGCCGTCCGCGTCACCGTCGACCCGCGTGCCGCGGAGAGCCTGGTGGAGGCCTGCCAGGGTCACCCGGCCGCCCTGGTGCTGGCCGGCGGCTGGCTCGCGGCCCGCCCCAAGGCCACCGTCTCCGACCTGGCCAAGCGGCTGCACGCGGCCACCGAGGAGGGCACGGACGGTGCCGAGACCAGCCCGCTGTCCCGGGTCTTCCGGCTCGTCCACGACCAGCTGCCCGGGCCGGCCGCCCGGCTGCTGCGGCTGCTCAGCCTCGCCCCGGCGGGCCTCGCCGACCCGCACACCGCCTCCGCCCTGGCCGGCTGCTCGGTCGACGCCGCCCGTGCCACCCTGGACGACCTCACCGCCCTCGGCCTGCTGCGCGCGCTGGACTCCCCGCTGCCCCAGTACGAGGTCCCCGGCCGGCTGCACCCGCTGCTGCGCGCCCTGGCCGAGGCCCAGGAGCGGCCCGCCGAGCTCCAGCTGGCCCGGGCCCGGATGCTGGAGCGGACGGTACGGCTGCTCCAGTCCTGCCGGGCGATCACCGAGACGGACAGCCCGCAGGCCCGGGAGAAGCTGAACGGCATGCCGCCCGCGCTGCGCTTCCCGAACCCGCGGGCCGCCGCCGACTGGCTGCGCATCCGGCGGCCCGCGCTGCTGGCGTCGGTGCGCCTGGCGGTGGCCGACGGCGAGCTGGACACCCTCGCCCGCCGGCTGATGTCCCAGCTGGTGCGGGCCCTGGCGGCCCATGTCGGCACCCAGGCCGCCGCCGCCGACCTGTACGGGGTGCACAGCCTGGTGCTGGACGTCGCCGAGCGGCGCGGGCTGCCCCGGGAGAAGGCGGCGGCCCTGCTGAACCTGGGCGACCTGGACGCGCAGACCGGCCGCACCCGGGAGGCGCTGGCCCGCTACCGGGCCGCGCTGGACGCCGGACGGGAGGCGAACGACCCGTACGCCACCGGCCGCGCGATGGAATCCGTAGGCGGCGCCCACCAGGAGCTGGGCGATCACGACCGGGCCGCCGACTGGTTCGGCCGGGCGCTGGCCGAGCGGCTGGCCCGCGGCGAGGTCCCGGAGGCCGCCCGGCTGTACGGCAGGATCGCCACCGCCCACACCTACGCCGGCCGCTACGGCGAGGCGCTGCGCAACTGGCGGGCCGCCCTGGCCGGCTACCGCAGGAGCGGCGACATCGCCGCCAGCGCACGGGCGTTGAGCGAGATCGCCCGGGTGCAGGAGTACGCGGGACGGCCCGAGGAGTCGCTGCGCACCTGCCAGGAGGCCGTGGAGTGGGCCCGGCGGGCCGAGGACACCCGGCTCCAGGCCGCGGTGCAGCTGCGGCTGGCCGACACCCTGGACCGCCTCGGCGACCCGGCGGCGGCCCGGCTGCACCGGGCGGCGGCGGAGCGCATGCTGGCCGAGGAGCGTCCGGAGGACGACGCAAGGCCGGAACACGACGCTAACGCCTGCGAAATCCGTACCGCATCCAGCGAAGATTGATGCAATGAAAGGCTAGACAGCCGGAACACCTTCATTAGACTGGCTCTGCCGCACACTCTCCTGCGGTGTCTCCCGGTATGCCCCCGCATGTCTGGGTACGTCTTTATTGCACCCCCATACCCTCTGAGCCAAGGACCGTGATCGACGTGAAGGTCGGCATCCCCCGCGAGGTCAAGAACAACGAGTTCCGGGTGGCCATCACCCCCGCCGGTGTGCACGAGCTGGTGCGCAACGGCCACCAGGTCGTCATCGAGCGGGGCGCCGGCCTCGGCTCCTCGATCACGGACGAGGAGTACGTCTCCGCCGGTGCCGCCATCCTGGACACCGCGGACGAGGTCTGGGCCAGCGCCGACCTGCTGCTGAAGGTCAAGGAGCCGATCGCGGAGGAGTACCACCGCCTCCGCAAGGACCAGACCCTCTTCACCTACCTGCACCTGGCCGCGTCCAAGGAGTGCACCGACGCGCTGCTGGCCTCCGGCACCACGGCCATCGCCTACGAGACCGTCGAGCTGCCGAACCGCGCGCTGCCGCTGCTCGCCCCGATGTCCGAGGTCGCGGGCCGGCTGGCCCCGCAGGTCGGCGCCTACCACCTGATGCGTGCGGCCGGCGGCCGCGGCGTGCTGCCGGGCGGCGTCCCGGGCGTGACCCCGGCCAAGGCCGTCGTCATCGGCGGCGGTGTCTCCGGCTGGAACGCCGCCCAGATCGCCATCGGCATGGGCTTCGACGTGACCCTGCTCGACCGCGACATCAACAAGCTGCGCGAGGCCGACAAGATCTTCGGCACGAAGGTCAAGGCCGTCATGTCCAACTCCTTCGAGCTGGAGAAGGCCGTCCTCGACGCCGACCTCGTCATCGGCGCGGTCCTCATCCCGGGCGCCAAGGCCCCGAAGCTGGTCACCAACGAGATGGTGTCCCGGATGAAGCCCGGAAGTGTCCTTGTCGACATCGCGATCGACCAGGGCGGCTGCTTCGAGGACTCCCGCCCCACCACGCACGCCGAGCCGACCTTCAAGGTGCACAACTCGGTCTTCTACTGCGTCGCCAACATGCCGGGCGGCGTGCCCAACACCTCCACCAACGCGCTCACCAACGCGACGCTGCCGTACATCGTCTCGCTGGCCAACAACGGCTGGGTGGAGGCGCTGCGCCGCGACGCCGCGCTCGCCAAGGGTCTCAACACCCATGACGGCAAGGTGGTTTACAAGGAGGTCGCGGAGGCCCACGGCCTGCCCCACGTCGAGCTGGAGTCGCTGCTCGGCTGACCTGCGTCAGCAGGTCGCGACCGGGTGAGTCGTCAAGTCACCACCCGCCAAAAGGCGATTCGTCAACACGACTCGTCAATCACACACGCCCGGCCGGACCTTGCCCGACAAGGTCCGGCCGGATGTGTGTATGGTCACTTTGCGGCTCTCGGTCAACTCGCCTCGAACGTAACGCTTCGACCGATTCGTACACCCGGGAAACCTGCTGTGCGACGGCCGTACGCCCTTGACAGCGACATGTTTCATTGCCGACACATCCTGCCGGGTCCGGCGGATTGTGTTGCTGCGGACCGCCGACACGCCATAGAGTCGCCAACCGTCGGCATGGTGCCACGCTGACCTTGTCTAGAAGTTTCCTGGTCACCAAGGAGGTAAGACGACTTGTGAATGAGTCGACATTTTCTCCCGGGGGTGGTCAACCAGGAATGCCGGTCCGGGGCCAGGGCCCCGCGGGATTCGAGGCTGTCGGCTCCGTAGCTGTGCGCACCTTCGCAGCCCACCAGAGTTCCGGTCCTCGGACGGCCGGGACAGCACACCAGAGCATGGATGGCCATCACGTGAACGCCATGGCCGGCGACGGAAGTGGCGCGCCCCACAACCACTTCGCCGACTACGACGAACTGCCCGAGGGGCACTTCTACGACCCCGACGCCGAGTACGAGCCCGATCCGGAGTACGCGGCCACGCTCGCGCCCGACGCGGCCCGTCAGCGCCGTGAGCGCATCGGCCCGACCGGACGCCCGCTGCCCTACTTCCCGATCCCGGGCCCGCTGACCGACCACGGCCCCGCGAAGATCATCGCGATGTGCAACCAGAAGGGCGGCGTCGGCAAGACGACGTCGACCATCAACCTGGGCGCCGCGCTCGCGGAGTACGGCCGGCGCGTGCTGCTCGTGGACTTCGACCCGCAGGGCGCGCTGTCGGTGGGTCTCGGGGTGAACCCGATGGAGCTCGACCTCACCGTCTACAACCTGCTCATGGAGCGGGGCATGTCCGCGGACGAGGTCCTGCTGAAGACCGCGGTCCCCAACATGGACCTGCTGCCCTCCAACATCGACCTGTCGGCCGCCGAGGTCCAGCTGGTCTCCGAGGTCGCGCGCGAGTCGACGCTCCAGCGGGCCCTGAAGCCGCTGCTGCCCGACTACGACTACATCGTGATCGACTGCCAGCCCTCGCTCGGCCTGCTCACGGTCAACGCCCTGACGGCCGCGCACAAGGTGATCGTGCCGCTGGAGTGCGAGTTCTTCGCGCTGCGCGGTGTGGCCCTGCTGACCGAGACCATCGAGAAGGTCCAGGAGCGGCTCAACCCCGAGCTGGAGCTCGACGGCATCCTCGCCACGATGTACGACTCGCGCACCGTCCACAGCCGCGAGGTGCTGGCCCGCGTGGTCGAGGCCTTCGACGACCACGTGTACCACACGGTCATCGGCCGCACGGTCCGCTTCCCGGAGACCACGGTCGCCGGTGAGCCGATCACCACGTACGCCTCCAACTCCGTCGGTGCCGCCGCCTACCGCCAGCTCGCCAGGGAGGTGCTCGCCCGGTGTCACGCCGAGTGAGTCTGCCCGGGGCCGACGAACTCTTCCGTACGACAGGAGGGATGGCGCTCCAGCCGTCCACTCCCCGGCGCGCGGCGGGCGGTGAGGCCCGGGTGCCGGCTCCCGCCGGGGAGAGCGACGAGACGGCCGCCGGGGAGGACGTACCGCCGTCGGTACCCGTCCGGGGCGGCGACGGAGAGGGCGCGGAGCACATGGCGGCGGACGCCGAGCCCGGCGAGTCCCGCAGCCGCCCGGTGCGCCGCCAGGCGGCGCAGGAGGGTCCGGCCGCCGCGCAGCCCCGCAAGCGCGGCCGGTCGGCGACCCGGCGGCCCAGCGGGCGCGAGCGGCACGACGAGAAGATCACCGTCTATGTCTCGGCCGAGGAACTGATGGACCTGGAGCACGCCCGTCTGGTGCTCCGCGGCGAACACGGGCTCGCGGTGGACCGCGGGCGGATCGTCCGCGAGGCGGTGGCCGTGGTCCTGGCCGACCTGGAGTCCCGCGGGGACGCGAGCATCCTCGTACGCCGGCTGCGCGGGCGGTAACGATAGCCTTCGGGGGCTATGACCTGGAACGAAGCCCCTGCCCCCGGCGCACCGGCCGGCCGTCGGCGCGCGCTGGGGCGGGGACCGGGTACCGGGCCGGCCGAGCCGGTCGCCGTACCCGCCGAGCCCGCCGAAGCGGAGCCGCCGGAGCACGGGCGTGCCGAGCCGGAGCGAGAGTCCGAGCCGGAGCCCGGGCATGCCGAGCCGGATTCCGGGCCGGCTGTGCCCGAGTCCGCTTCCGACGGTGTCTTCAAGGTCCGTCTCGCCAACTTCGAGGGCCCCTTCGACCTGCTGCTCCAGCTGATCTCCCGGCACAAGCTGGACGTCACCGAGGTCGCCCTGTCCAAGGTCACCGACGAGTTCATGGCACACATCCGGGCCATGGGGCCGGACTGGGACCTGGACCAGACCACGGAGTTCCTCGTCGTCGCGGCCACGCTGCTCGACCTCAAGGCCGCCCGGCTGCTGCCCGCCGCCGAGGTGGAGGACGAGGCCGACCTGGCGCTGCTGGAGGCCCGGGACCTGCTGTTCGCGCGGCTGCTGCAGTACCGCGCCTACAAGCGGATCGCCGACATCTTCAACGAGCGGCTCGACGAGGAGGCCCGGCGGTATCCCCGTACCGTCGGCCTGGAGCCCGGGCACGCCGAGCTGCTGCCCGAGGTCGTCATCAGCATCGGCCCGGAGGGCTTCGCGAAGCTCGCCGTCAAGGCCATGCAGCCCAGGCCCAGGCCGCAGGTCTACGTCGACCACATCCACGCCCCGCTGGTCAGCGTGCGGGAGCAGGCCCGGATCGTGGTGGCGCGGCTGCGCGAGCTGGGCGAGGCCGGCTTCCGGGAGCTCACCGAGGACGCCGGGGACACCCTCACCGTCGTGGCCCGGTTCCTGGCGCTGCTGGAGCTGTACCGGGAGAAGGCCGTCGCGCTGGAGCAGGAGACCGCGCTGGGGGAGCTGACCGTGCGCTGGACCGGCGGGGAGACGGATCCGGCTCCGCTGGTCACCGACGAGTTCGACCGCCCGCCGAGGCGGCCCGAGGAGGAGAGGAAGGCATGAGCGAGCCCGCCGGTCTCGACCTCAAGCCCGCCCTGGAGGCGATGCTCATGGTCGTGGACGAGCCCGCGACCGAGGAGCACCTGGCGCGGCTGCTGGAGCGGCCCCGGCGGCAGGTCGCGGACGCCCTGCGCGAACTGGCCGACGAGTACACCGCGCAGGGCCGCGGCTTCGAGCTGCGGTTCGTCGCGGGCGGCTGGCGCTTCTACACCCGCGCCGCCTACGCGCCGGCCGTCGAGCGGCTGGTCCTGGACGGCCAGACCGCCCGGCTCACCCAGGCGGCGCTGGAGACCCTGGCGGTGGTCGCCTACCGCCAGCCGGTCAGCCGCAGCCGGGTCTCCGCCGTGCGCGGGGTGAACTGCGACGGCGTGATGCGCACCCTGCTCCAGCGCGGTCTGGTCGAGGAGGCGGGCACGGAACCCGAAACAGGTGCGATCCTGTACAGGACGACGAACTACTTCCTGGAGCGGATGGGCCTGCGCGGCCTGGACGAGCTTCCGGAGCTCGCGCCCTTCCTCCCCGAGGCGGAGGCGATCGAGGCCGAGACCCAGGAGGGGGTCCCGTCGTTCGACCCGGACGCGCCCGACGCGCCCGGCGGTCAGGACGCAGACGACTAAGACGGAAACCTTGATGCGAAGCAGCGGCAGCGGCAAGAGCGGCGGGCGCGGTAACTACCGCGGTGCCGGCAACGACAGGGACCAGAAGCAGGGGCAGGGCCGGCCCCGCAAGCCCCGCCCCGAGGAGCGCCGCTACGACGTGGGCCCCGGGGCCACCAAGGACGGCCCCAAGGCGGGTCGTGGCGGTGCCGCGCGAGGCGGCGCCAAGGGCGGCCCGAAGCGGACCCAGCAGGGCGGCCGTACGGCCCCGGCGCGCTCGCGCGAGTACGAGACGCGGGTCGAGGAGCGCAACCGGGAGCGGTACGCGGGCAAGAAGGACATCAAGCTGCCCAAGACCTTCCCGGGCGCCGAGCAGGAGGGCGAGCGGCTGCAGAAGGTCCTCGCGCGCGCCGGCTACGGCTCCCGGCGGGCCTGCGAGGAGCTGATCGACCAGGCCCGGGTCGAGGTGAACGGCGAGATCGTCACCGAGCAGGGCAAGCGGGTCGACCCGGAGAAGGACGAGGTCAAGGTCGACGGCCTGACCGTGGCGACCCAGTCGTACCAGTTCTTCTCGCTGAACAAGCCCGCGGGCGTGGTCTCCACCATGGAGGACCCCGAGGGCCGGCAGTGCCTCGGTGACTACGTCACCAACCGCGAGACCCGGCTCTTCCACGTCGGCCGGCTGGACACCGAGACCGAGGGCGTCATCCTGCTCACCAACCACGGCGAGCTGGCGCACCGCCTCACCCACCCGCGGTACGGCGTGAAGAAGACCTACCTCGCGGCCATCGTCGGCCCGATCCCGCGCGACCTGGGCAAGCGGCTGAAGGACGGCATCCAGCTGGAGGACGGCTACGCCCGCGCCGACCACTTCCGCGTGGTCGAGCAGACCGGCAAGAACTACCTGGTCGAGGTGACCCTGCACGAGGGCCGCAAGCACATCGTGCGCCGCATGCTGGCGGAGGCCGGTTTCCCGGTCGAGCGGCTGGTGCGCACCGCCTTCGGCCCGATCACCCTCGGCGACCAGAAGTCGGGCTGGCTGCGCCGCCTGTCGAACACCGAGGTCGGCATGCTGATGAAGGAAGTCGATCTCTAGAGCGCGCCTTGCGCTTGATCGCCATCCCCCTTTATTGTCATGGTGACGATAAAGGGGGATGACCGCATGCCGAAGCAGCCGGCGACCGGAGCACTTCTCGGACTCGCCCTCGGGGACGCCCTCGGCTACCCGACCGAGTTCAAGACCGTGCCGATGATCGAGTCGGCCTTCGGGCCCTGGCGCGGGCTGGAGCTGCCGCGGCGCGCGCTCGTCTCCGACGACACGCAGATGACCCTCGCCGTCGGCCGCGCCCTGCGGACCGCCCTGGATCTCGGCGACCTGACGCCGAAGGGGCTCGAGGAGCCCCTGCGCGAGGAGTTCGTGGACTGGTACCGGTCGCCGGAGAACAACCGCGCCCCCGGCGCCACCTGCCTGCGGGCCTGCGAACTGCTCACCGACCGGGAGCGGGCCTGGCAGGACGCCAGTCAGACCGGCTCCAAGGGCTGCGGCGCCAACATGCGGGTCGCCCCGGTCGGCCTCGCCCCCGGTCTGAGCGGTGAACAGCGCGCCGGCGCCGCCCAGTTGCAGGCCGCGCTCACCCACGGCCACCCCACCGCGCTGGCCGCCTCCGACCTCACCGCCCACGCCGTCCACCTGCTCGCCCAGGGCACCGACCCCGCCGGACTCGTCGGGCGACTGCGTTCGTACGCCCTGGAACGCCGCACGTTCTACGACCACACCTGGCTCGGCGACCTGTGGACCCGCGCCCAGGACCCCGGCCCCGAGCACTTCATCGCGCGCGGCTGGGACGAGTGCCTGGCGATCCTCGACCGGCTCCGGCAGGCCGTGCGGACCGCCTCCCCGGAGACCGACCCCTGCCTGGCCACCGGCGAGGGCTGGATCGCCGAGGAGGCCCTCGCCACCGGGCTGCTGTGCTTCCTGCTCTTCCCCGACGAGCCCGTCAGCGCCCTGCGCCGGGCCGCCTGCACCGCCGGCGACTCCGACTCCATCGCCTGCCTCACCGGCGCCTTCGCGGGCGCCTGGCTGGGCGCCGGGGCCTGGCCCGCCGACTGGACGGAACGGATCGAGTACCGAGACGACCTGTCGGCCCTGGGCACGCTCTGGGACGCTTAGGCCCATGCTCGACGATCTCGACATAGACCTGGCCCCGGTGATCGCGGAACAGCCCGACCCCCTGCTGTTCGCCACCGTCTCCGGAGCCCACCTGTACGGCTTCCCCTCGCGGGACTCCGACGTGGACCTCAGGGGCGTCCACCTGCTCCCCGCCGCCGACCTCGTCGGCCTGCGCGAACCGGAGGAGACCCGCTCGCGCACCTGGGTCCGCTACGGCGTCGAGCTGGACCTCGTCACCCACGACCTGCGCAAGTTCGCCCGCCTGATGCTCCGCCGCAACGGCTATGTGCTGGAGCAGCTGCTCTCCCCGCTGGTCGCGCACACCGGCGAGGCCCACCGGGAGCTGACCGCGCTCGTCCCCGGCGTCCTCACCAGCCACCACGCCCACCACTACCGCGGATTCGCCGCGACCCAGTGGCGGCTGTTCGAGAAGACCGGCGAACTCAAGCCGCTGCTCTACACCTTCCGGGTGCTGCTCACCGGCATCCACCTCATGCGCAGCGGCGAGGTCCAGGCACACCTGCCCACGCTCCTGGAGCTGGCGGGCGGGCCCGGCTATCTGCCCGAGCTGATCGCCGCCAAGCGGGAGCGGGAGAACGCCCGCGCCGACGTCGACCGGGACCGCGTGGCGGCGGACGTGGAACGGCTGCACACCGCGCTGGACGAGGCGCAGGCCGGCTCAGCGCTGCCCGACACCGCCACCGCCCACGACGCCCTGCAGGACCTCGTGGTCCGGCTCCGCCTGGAGGGCTGAGGCCCGGCGCACCCGGTACAGGAAGGCGGCCACGCGGGCCCGGTCCGGCTCGGCCGGCAGCGGACTGCCCCGCAGGGCCTCCTCCGCCTCGCCCGCCAGCCGGGCCATCCACGCCTCCGCCCGCGCCCACGGCACCTCCCCGCGCCTGACCGCCAGCAGGGGCTCGCGCAGCTCGCCCACGTCGATCCGCAGCTCGCCGGTGCGCAGCAGGTCCCGGGCGGTCGTCAGCAGGCGCAGCAGGTGCATCGCGTGCTTCCAGCGCGGGGCGCCCGTGGTGCGCACGTCGGCGTCCAGCCGCTTGCGCTGGCCGAGGGCGTACCGGGTGAAGGTGTCGTGGACCTGCCGGGACAGGAAGGCGCCGCGCAGGGACAGCAGCTCGCGGCCGGTGTCGTCCACGTGCTCCACCAGCGGGGAGTGCAGGCACTCCAGGATGTTCGGGTTGCCGCGCAGCGCCAGCTCGCAGAACCGCTCCAGCTCCCAGGAGAAGCGCTCCTCGCCCGGCCCCTCCACATGCGTCGGCGGCTTCTCGAACCGCCAGAACAGCGGGGTCGGGGCGAGGAACACCCCGCGCCGGTCGGTGTCGCTGGCGTCCGTCGCCAGGCCGAAGGCGCGGGAGCCCATGACACAGGCGTAGACGGTGTGGTCGCGTACCAGGTCCTGCGGCTGCATCCCCGGAGCGTACGCGGGCGGCTCAGGTCAGGTAGACCGAATTTCCGCGCACCGTCACCGGCTCCTCGGCCAGCGGCCTGCTCGCCGGGCCGGCCGCCACCGAGCCGTCGGCGATGCGGAACCGGCTGCTGTGACACGGGCACAGGATGGTGCCGTCCGTGACCTGGCTCACCGTGCAGCCCTGGTGGGTGCAGACCGCCGAGAACGCCTTGAAGCGGCCCTTCTCCGGCTGGGTGACCACGATCTTCCGGTCCTCGAAGACCTTGCCGCCGCCCTCGGGGATGTCCTCGGTGCGGGCCAGCGGCCGCCCGGCCGGGGCGGCCTCCCGCGCGGCGGGGGACGTCTCCCCGGCGCCGCCCTCGGCGGCGGGGGAGGGCGGGGACGCCGGAGCCGTGGGCGGTTGCGGTGCCGTGGCGGCGCCGCTGTCGGCGCCGCACCCCACGCAGCCCAGGGCGAGCGCGCCGGCGCCCGTGGCGAGAACCGTGCGCCGTGTCGCTGGCTGGGGCATGTCAGACCTCCGTACAGACGTGCAAATCCATGGATACCGGACGTTCCGCATCGTCTCAGTGCGCGGTCGGCGCACGCCCGTACCGCGCGGCTGACTACGCTGGACGGACCAAGAACGAAACACGCACGTCAGCGAGGAGCAGCCGTGGCGGTACGAGCGGTCCGGGGAGCCGTCCAACTGGAACGGGACGACCCCGGTCACATGGCGGAGCAGGTCGGCGCCCTGCTCACCGCCGTCCTCGAACGCAACGGGCTGACCGCCGACGACCTGATCAGCATCTGGTTCACGGCCACCCCCGACCTGCACAGCGACTTCCCCGCCGTCGCCGCCCGCCGGCTCGGCCTCGTCGACGTCCCCCTGATCTGCGCCCAGGAACTCGACATCGAGGGCGCCATGCCCCGGGTCGTACGGATCCTCGCGCACATCGAGTCGGACCAGCCCCGCGCCGACATCACCCACGTCTACCTCGGCGCCGCCGCGGCCCTGCGCAAGGACATCGCCCAGTGAGAACCGCTCTCGTCATCGGAACCGGCCTGATCGGCACCTCCGCCGCCCTGGCCCTGGCCCGGCGCGGCGTCGCCGTCCACCTCGCCGACCACGACCCCGGACAGGCCCGCACGGCCGCCGCGCTCGGCGCCGGCACCGACGATGCGCCCGACGGCCCGGTCGACCTGGCGATCGTCGCCGCCCCGCCCGCCCATGTCGCCAAGGTGCTCGCCGACGCCATGCGCCGCGGCCTGGCCCGCGGCTACCTGGACGTCGCCAGCGTCAAGGGCGGCCCGCGCCGCGAACTCGAGGCGCTCGGCCTGGACCTGACCTCCTACCTCGGCACCCACCCGATGTCCGGCCGGGAGAAGTCCGGCCCGCTGGCCGCCACCGCCGACCTGTTCGAGGGCCGCCCCTGGGTGCTCACCCCCACCCGGGACACCGACACCGAGGTGCTGAACCTCGCCCTGGAACTGGTCTCGCACTGCCGGGCCGTCCCGGTCCTCATGGACGCCGACGCCCACGACCGCGCCGTGGCCCTCGTCTCCCACATGCCCCACCTGGTCTCCAGCATGGTCGCCGCGCGCCTGGAGCACGCCGAGGAGTCCGCCGTACGGCTGTGCGGGCAGGGCATCCGGGACGTGACCCGGATCGCCGCCTCCGACCCGCGCATGTGGATCGACATCCTGTCCGCCAACCCGGGCCCGGTCGCCGACCTGCTCTCCGAGGTCGCCGCCGACCTGACGGAGACGGTCCGGGCGCTGCGCGACCTGGAGTCCGCCGACGAGACCCGGCGCGACGAGGGCAGCGCGGGCATCGAGAACCTGCTGCGCCGCGGGAACGCCGGCCAGGTGCGGGTACCCGGCAAGCACGGGTCCGCGCCGCGGGCCTACGAGACCGTGGTCGTCCTCATCGACGACCAGCCCGGCCAGCTCGCCCGGATCTTCGCCGACGCCGGCCGGGCCGGGGTCAACATCGAGGACGTGCGCATCGAGCACGCCACCGGACAGCAGGCCGGTCTGGTGCAGCTCCTGGTCGAGCCGCAGGCCCAGGAGGCGCTGAAGGAGGCACTGCGGGAGCGGGGCTGGGCGCTGCGCCAGTAGCGCCCGCGCGGCGCGGCCCGCCCGCCGTACGCGGGCCGCGCGGGCCGGACGCCCGTCCGCCGTACGAGGGTCCCGCCGTCGGTACGCCCGTCCGCCGCCCGCGTACGTCCGGACGAGTGACCCGCACCCAGTAACCTTGTGCGGGGCGCTCTCGCTCCCCGCACCCCGCCCGCACCGCACCAGGAAGGTGTCCCCCCGTGGAAAACGGCGCCGCCCCGACCGCCAGGCCCGTGATCGTCGCGATCGACGGTCCCTCCGGCACGGGCAAGTCGAGCACGTCGAAGGCCGTCGCCGCGCAGCTCGGCCTCAGCTACCTGGACACCGGCGCCCAGTACCGGGCGATCACCTGGTGGATGGTGACCAACGGCATCGACCTGGAGGACCCGACCGCCATCGCCGCCGTCGCCGGCAAGCCGGAGATCGTCTCCGGCACCGACCCGGCCGCCCCGACCATCACGGTCGACGGCGTCGACGTGTCCGGCCCGATCCGCACCCAGGAGGTCACCTCCAAGGTCAGCGCGGTCAGCGCGGTGCCCGAGGTGCGCACCCGGATCACCGAGCTCCAGCGCTCGCTGGCCGCCGCCGCGGAGCACGGCATCGTCGTGGAGGGCCGCGACATCGGGACGACCGTCCTGCCGGACGCCGACCTGAAGATCTTCCTCACCGCCTCCCCGGAGGCCCGCGCGGCCCGCCGCAGCGGCGAGCTGAAGGGCGCCGACGTCCACGCCACCCGCGAGGCCCTGATCAAGCGGGACGCGGCCGACTCCAGCCGCAAGACCTCGCCGCTCGCCAAGGCCGAGGACGCCGTCGAGGTGGACACCACCGAGCTGTCCCTCGCCCAGGTCATCGAGTGCGTCGTCACCCTGGTCGAGGAGAAGCGGGCCGGGAAGTGACGCTCGCGCCGGTGCCCTCGGAGCGGGGCGCGGAGGTCGGCCGCCGCATCGGCGTCGGGCTGATGTACGGCCTGTGGCGGCCACGGGTGCTCGGCGCCTGGAAGGTGCCGGCCACCGGCCCGGTCATCCTCGCCGTGAACCACTCCCACAACATCGACGGACCGATGGTGATGGGCGTGGCACCCCGCCCCACGCACTTCCTGATCAAGAAGGAGGCCTTCGTCGGCCCGCTGGACCCCTTCCTGACCGGCATCGGCCAGCTGAAGGTGGACCGCGCCACGGCCGACCGGGGCGCGATCTCCCAGGCGCTCGGCGTGCTGGCGGACGGGGGAGTGCTCGGCATCTTCCCGGAGGGCACCCGGGGCGAGGGCGACTTCGCCGCGCTGCGCGCCGGGCTCGCCTACTTCGCGGTCCGCAGCGGGGCGCCGATCGTCCCCGTGGCCGTCCTGGGAAGCGCCGAGCGTCCCGGCCGGTTGATAAAGGCACTGCCCCCGCTGCGCTCCCGCGTCGACGTGGTCTTCGGAGACCCCTTCGACGCGGGTGACGGCAGCGGCCGGCGGACGCGCGCGGCGCTGGACGCGGCGACCGGGCGGATCCGGAAACAGCTCACCAGCCACCTGGAAAACGCCAGGCGCCTGACCGGGCGCTAGGCGACACTTGAGTAGTGGATCAGCCCCCACCGGGCCGGTCCACCGATCACCACCAATGAACGACGAGGTACGGACTTCATGAACGACGACATCCAGCCCGACGGCTCGGCCGAGCACGAGTACGAGCACGGGGCTCTCGGCGACGCCGAGTACGCGGAGTTCATGGAGCTCGCCGCGGAAGAGGGCTTCGACATCGAGGACGTCGAGGGCGCCATCGAGGCGGCGGGCCACGGTCCGCTGCCCGTGCTCGCCGTCGTCGGCCGCCCCAATGTCGGCAAGTCGACTCTGGTGAACCGGATGATCGGCCGCCGTGAGGCGGTCGTGGAGGACCGGCCGGGCGTCACCCGCGACCGCGTCACCTACGAGGCCGAGTGGGCCGGACGCCGCTTCAAGGTCGTCGACACCGGCGGCTGGGAGCAGGACGTCCTCGGCATCGACGCCTCCGTGGCGGCCCAGGCCGAGTACGCGATCGAGGCGGCCGACGCGGTCGTCTTCGTCGTGGACGCCAAGGTCGGCGCGACCGACACCGACGAGGCGGTCGTCCGGCTGCTGCGCAAGGCCGGCAAGCCGGTCGTGCTGTGCGCCAACAAGGTCGACGGCCCGAGCGGCGAGGCCGACGCCGCCTATCTGTGGAACCTCGGCCTCGGCGAGCCGCACCCGGTCTCGGCGCTGCACGGCCGCGGCACCGGCGACATGCTCGACGCCGTCCTGGAGGTGCTGCCGGACGCGCCCGAGCAGTCCTTCGGCACCGCGATCGGCGGCCCCCGCCGGATCGCCCTGATCGGCCGCCCGAACGTCGGCAAGTCCTCGCTGCTGAACAAGGTCGCCGGCGAGGAGCGCGTCGTCGTCAACGAGCTGGCGGGCACCACCCGCGACCCGGTGGACGAGATCATCGAACTCGGCGGCAAGACCTGGAAGTTCGTGGACACCGCCGGCATCCGCAAGCGGGTCCACCTCCAGCAGGGCGCCGACTACTACGCCTCCCTGCGCACGGCGGCCGCGGTGGAGAAGGCGGAGGTCGCGGTCATCCTGCTCGACGCCTCCGAGAACATCTCGGTCCAGGACCAGCGGATCGTCACCATGGCCGTCGAGGCGGGCCGCGCGATCGTCCTGGCCTTCAACAAGTGGGACACCCTCGACGAGGAGCGCCGCTACTACCTGGAGCGGGAGATCGAGACCGAGCTGGGCCAGGTCGCCTGGGCGCCCCGGGTGAACGTCTCGGCGCGCACCGGCCGGCACATGGAGAAGCTGGTCCCGGCGATCGAGACGGCCCTCGCGGGCTGGGAGACGCGTGTCCCCACCGGCCGCCTGAACGCCTTCCTCGGCGAGCTGGTCTCGGCCCACCCGCACCCGATCCGGGGCGGCAAGCAGCCGCGCATCCTGTTCGGCACCCAGGCCGGCACCAAGCCGCCGCGGTTCGTGCTGTTCGCCTCCGGCTTCATCGAGGCGGGCTACCGGCGCTTCATCGAGCGCCGGCTGCGCGAGGAGTTCGGCTTCGAGGGCACCCCGATCCACATCTCGGTGCGGGTGCGCGAGAAGCGCGGCGCGAAGAAGAAGTAACAGCGGTACGACACGACGGGCGGCCCCTGGTTCTCCAGGGGCCGCCCGTCGTGTGCGGAGGAGGTCACGCGCCGCGGCGCTGCCCCGGTGGCAGGGCGGCGGCCGGGACGTAAGGCGCCCCGGAGTCCTGCTGCCGGCCGAGCGTGCCGACCCGCTGCCACTGCGACTGCTGCCGGGCGCTGTAGGCCCCCGCGCTGTAGGCGCTGTAGGAGCTGCTGAACGTCCCCGCCCGGTGGCCGCCGTATCTGCTCCTGCCGTCCGGGAAGTCCCCGAAGGCGCTGAACCTCAGCTCCTCCTCACCGCTGCGGTCCCCGGGCAGCGTGCGGAAGGTCTTGACCCACTCCGCGTAGAGCGTGTCGTAGATCGGCGTGGCCGACGGTCCACCGGAAGGCTCCTGCGCCGCCCGGGCGGGCGGCACGGAGGAGAAGGACCGACGGGGCGGTGTGTCGTATGCGTGCACGTATGTCCAAACGACCGGAGCCCCGAAGGGATGCGGTCGTACAACTCCCCAGGGGGCGCGGGCCGTCCGGCGGGCGGACCTCAGGTACCGGCGAGGGGCAGCGCCGCGGCGACCAACCTGCCTTGCGCGGCGGCCCTGTCGAGGGCCTCCCGCAGCAGGTCCTCCCGGGGCTGCCGCCCGATGGACCCCACCGGGGCGGCGAACATCAGCACCTGCTGGTGCTTGTTGGCGGCGGCCCGCCAGCCGTCGGTCACCTGGAGCGGCTGATGCGCCTGCCACCAGGCCACCGGCCGGCCGCCGTCGCCGCCCGGCTGGAGCACCGCGTGCAGCCGGCCCATGGCCAGCAGCACGGACCAGCCGTGCAGCACCTCGGGTACACCGGTCAGTTCGGGCACCGGCGCGAAGCCCTGCTCGATGAGCAGCTGGAGGAATTCGTCGTCGGGCCCGTCCGTGCCCGGCCGGACGATCGCGGAGGTCGGTTCGACCACGAGCGCGGGGTGCAACTCGCCGTCGACCAGGACCAGTCCGCTGGTCACGCCGAGCACCGCCTGCTCGGGCACGGACCGCTGCGGCTCGCCGTCGGCCGGCGCGTCGTCGACGACGCCGATGGACCGGACGGCGCCCCGCAGCTGTTCCTCCGTGACCTGCACGACCTGCGAGGGCAGACAGCCGGCGTGGGCGAAGGCGAGGACGGCGGTCTCGTCGCCGACGAACAGTACGGTGCTGGTGCGCTCCTGCTCGGAGTCGCCCGGGGTGCGACAGGACGTGCAGTCGTAACTGCCCGGGGCGTTCTCTCCGGCGAGCAGCCGTTCGGCTTCTTCGTCGCCGATCTCGGCGCGTACGGCGTCACTGACGTCGAGCATGCGCGGCACGGGTGGCTCCCTCGGGATGCGGTGCTGGTGTCGGCCGGTTGGCTCCCGGCCGATGAGCCCCGGGGTTGCGGGCTCATGAAGAAGACAACGGGCGTCCTGTGGTGGGAGTCACGCCCCGGGAAGGACTGGTTCGCGCCTTGCCCCGCACGGGGTCACCTTGGGTACGGAATGCGGTACGCATCGTCAACTTCTTGTATGCGACAGGCACTTGAAAGGGTGAGGTGGCTCACAGGCCGGTAAGGGAGGGTGGTGGGAATATCAGGAAATCTCCGTATGTAGTGGGTGGCCTGAAATCGCCGCTACCTTCGGTAACCGGCAACTGGCCTGGCACGACGGCGAGTTGGTTGATTCCGGCCGCCGGTCCTCCCTAGATTCCTCCGCCGTGTGCAACGAGCACCGCTCGGGTACGTCCGCCGGCCGGCGTCAGGCAGAGCACGATCGCCGACACCGGCCACGGCGGACGGGGCGGGCGCGAGGGACCCCGGTCGTGCGGGGTGCCGGCGCGTTCCGCCCGGGGGAGCCCGGGTTCGTGGAGAGGGAACCATATGTCCGAGTGTGCCGATACCACCCGCCACCCCGCCCGTTCCGAGGGCACCCGCAAGGGCCGCACCGCGGCCACTCTCGCGGGAGCCGCCCTGCTGGCCCCCCTGGGCCTGCTGGCCGCGACCGGCAACGCCGCCGCGGCGGACAACGGTGTGTGGGACCGCATCGCCCGGTGCGAGAGCGGCGGCAACTGGCACATCAACACCGGCAACGGCTACTACGGCGGGCTCCAGTTCTCCGCCGGCACCTGGCGCGCGTACGGCGGCACCGCCTACGCCCCGACGGCCGACCAGGCCTCCAGAAGCGCGCAGATCGCCGTCGCCACCCGGGTCCAGCAGGCCCAGGGCTGGGGCGCCTGGCCGGTCTGCTCCGCCCGGGCCGGAGCCTCCGGCACCGCCCCGGCGGCCGCCCGCAGCGGCTCCACGGGCACGGCGGCGCACAGCGGCGGCGCGGCGACCAAGTCCGCCCCCGCCGAGTCCGCCCCCACCCGGTCCGCCCCGGCGAAGGCGCCGGAGCGTTCGGCGGCCGGCACCGGCCGCAGCGCCTCCCGCGGTGACTACACGGTCCGCGAGGGCGACACCCTGAGCACCATCGCCGCCCGGCACGGGACCACCTGGCAGCGGATCCACGCCGCCAACCGGGCCGTCATCGGCGACGACCCCGACATGATCGTGCCCGGTCAGCGCCTCGTGCTCTGAGCACCGGTCACGGTGAGACGTACGGCCGCCGCCCCGGCCCGGGGCAGGCGGCCGTCCGTGTCCGGTGCCCGGCCTCACGAGGACCGCGCCTGATGCCCCTTCGGCTCGGGCTGCGGGGCCTGGCCCGCGTACTCCGGGTGGTGCAGATCGAAGGCGGGGGACTCGCTGCGGACGCGGGGCAGGGTGACGAAGTTGTGCCGGGGCGGCGGGCAGGAGGTCGCCCACTCCAGCGAGCGGCCGTAGCCCCAGGGGTCGTCGGTGTCGACCTTCTCGCCGTGCGTGGCGGTCTTCCAGACGTTGTACAGGAACGGCAGCGTGGACAGGCCGAGCAGGAAGGAGCCGATCGACGAGACCGTGTTCAGCGCGGTGAAGCCGTCGGACGCCAGATAGTCGGCGTAGCGGCGGGGCATGCCCTCGGCACCCAGCCAGTGCTGCACCAGGAAGGTGGTGTGGAAGCCGGTGAAGAGCGTCCAGAACTGGATCTTCCCCAGCCGCTCGTCCAGCATCCTGCCGGTGAACTTCGGCCACCAGAAGAAGAAGCCGCCGAAGACCGCGAAGACGACCGTGCCGAAGACGACGTAGTGGAAGTGGGCGACGACGAAGTACGAGTCCGTGACGTGGAAGTCCAGCGGCGGCGAGGCCAGGATCACCCCCGTCAGACCGCCGAACAGGAACGTCACCAGAAAGCCCATCGCCCACAGCATCGGCGTCTCGAAGGACAGCGACCCCTTGATCATCGTGCCGGTCCAGTTGAAGAACTTCACCCCCGTCGGCACCGCGATCAGGAACGACATCAGCGAGAAGTACGGCAGCAGCACCGCCCCGGTGGCGAACATGTGGTGCGCCCACACCACCATCGACAGCCCGGTGATCGCCATCGTGGCACCGACCAGCGTCAGATAGCCGAAGACCGGCTTGCGGCTGAACACCGGGATGATCTCCGTGATGATCCCGAAGAACGGCAGCGCGATGATGTAGACCTCGGGATGCCCGAAGAACCAGAACAGGTGCTGCCACAGCAGCGACCCGCCGTTCGCCGCCTGGAACACCTGCGAGCCGAACCGCCGGTCCGACTCCAGCACCAGCAGCGCCGCCGCCAGCACCGGGAACGCCATCAGGATCAGGATCGACGTGAACAGCGTGTTCCACGTGAAGATCGGCATCCGGAACATCGTCATGCCCGGCGCCCGCATCCCGATGATCGTGGCGACGAAGTTGACCGCGCCCAGGATCGTCCCGAAACCGGACAGCGCCAGGCCCATGATCCACAGGTCCGGGCCGACGCCGGGGGAGTGGTGGGCGTCGTTGAGCGGCGCGTAGGCGAACCAGCCGAACGCGGCCGGCCCGTCCGGCACCACCAGCGAGCCCAGCACGATCAGCCCGCCGAAGGCGAACAGCCAGTACGACAGCATGTTCAGCCGGGGGAAGGCCACGTCCGGGGCGCCGATCTGCAACGGCATCAGCTCGTTGGCGAAGCCCGCGAAGCTCGGGGTCGCGAACAGCAGCAGCATGATCGTGCCGTGCAGCGTGAACAGCTGGTTGAACTGGTTGTTGTCCATCAGCTGGAGCCCCGGCCGGGCGAGTTCGGCGCGCATCAGCAGCGCCATGACCCCGCCGGCCAGGAAGAAGCCGAACGCCGTGATCAGATACAGATGACCGATCTTCTTGTGGTCGGTGGTGGAGAGCCAGTCCACCACCACCCGGCCGGCCCGGTGGCGCCCCGCCGGACGTGCCGTCACCCCTGCGGTCTCGGTCCCCATCGCTCGCCCCTTCGCATCGTCGCGCCCGGGCCCGCCCGCCGGTCGCCCCCGGCCCGCGGGCGGGTACCCGCGAGCGGCCGCCGAGATGCCCGCCGGGCCGTGCACCGGGGCGGGGCGCGGCCGGCGGTCGCGCCGGATCCGTGAATTTCCCATGTGGCGTCAGATGCCGTGGTACCGCACCGGATTCGCGGGGAATCGCGCCCGGGTCCGCCCCGATCCCCACTGCGGCACTTTCCGCCGGGGAATTCGAAGGCGCCGTCCGACACGCGTGAATTCTGTTCGATTACCCCGGTAAGCCGAACGGAAACCCCCCACACGTGTGACGGACTTCGGACAAAACCCGGGCCCGGAAGCTGTGACGGAGATGTGACCGGGGGCGGCCGCTTCTCCTGCCCGGCCGGTCCCGGCTAGCGTGGCCGTATGGCACCGATTCCCACTCCGCCAGCGGAGCCCCAGGACAATCCGGACGGGTACGTCGGCCTGGACGCCGCCCACGCCGAACGGCTCGCCCGGCGGCGCGGCTGGACCACGGTACGGGCGCTGCCGCCGGGTGCGATCATCACCATGGAGTACCGGGCCGGACGGCTGAATTTCGAGGTACGGGACGGCCGGGTGAGCCGGGCCTGGAGGGGGTGACCCGGCGCCGGTACGGCGAAGGCCCCGCTCCTGTCGCAGGAGCGGGGCCTTCGCCGTCGGCGCGGGGGAGGTGGTGCGTACCGGACCCCGTCGCCCGAGTCTCCGTCAGCCGCCCGTCAGGGGGCGGGCCGGCTGGCTCGTGCCACGCGGCAGGCGGTCGGCGTGTGGCGGGCGCCGGCTGCCGACCGGGGTGACCGGGGTGCGCTCCGACCGGGTGGTGTGCGGTCCCGGTGCCAGGTGCGCGAGGCCCCGGGAGGCGCGGGTCGGGGAGACCGGTTCGCGGGCCGGGGCCGGCTGCTCCGCCGGGGTGCCGAGCGGCCGGAGCGCGACCGGCGTGACCGGGACGGCCGGCTCGGGCCGGCCGCGGCGGGTGCGCCAGCGGTCGCGCAGGTCGAACAGCAACAGTTCGGCCCTGGCGATCAGCGGCTCGAACCAGGGCAGGGCGAGCAGGATCAGCAGGCCGGCGGCCCAGCCCAGCAACACGTCGCTCAGCCAGTGCGTACCGAGGTAGACGGTGGTGAGGCCGACGCCGAGCGAGGTGACCGCGGAGAGGGCCGACAGCCAGCGGCGCGCTCTCGGGGTGGAGGCCAGATAGGCCAGGATGCCCCAGGTGACGACCGCGTTGGCGGTGTGGCCGCTGGGAAATATATCGCCGCCCAGGCCCATCTCGTTCGAGCCGATGGTGGTGGCGTAGTGCGGGCCGAGCCGTCCCATGCCGATCTTGGCGGCACCGACGGTGACGTTCAGCAGCAGCAGCGAGGTGGCGAGGGTGAGCAGCGGGCGCAGGGTGTGCTGCCGCCAGGAGCGCCAGCCGAGCCAGGCCGCGACCATCACGGCGGTGGGGCCGCGCTGGCCCAGCACCACGTAGTAGTCGAGGAACGCGTGGATCTCCGGCCACTGCTGGTACGGCCGGAAGAACATGACCTGCCAGTCCAGCCGGACGAGCCAGGAGGTGGTCACGACGGCCCACACGATCGCCAGGTAGAAGGCCAGGGTCGCGGAGAACAGCACGACCCGGTGCCGGCTCATCCGCGGCATATCGATGTGGGCCGGTCGTTCCGGCTCCCGGTCCAGTCTGGCGAACACCCGGTCCAGACGCCGGGTGAGGTTTCGTTCGGTACGCACCCAATCGACGTTACAGCGAGTGAGCGGTGTTCCCGGTCGAAACTGCGGCTTTGTGATGACGATGTGATGTGGGAAACCTCTCAAGGGCGGCCAGAATTCCCCCGATTCCGCAATCCGGGGAGACCGATCGGGCCAATTCCTTTGATCACGCCGGGTGTTGTTTATATGGCGCTTATGAATGCGTTAACCCGGTCCTGGCGTGGAATTCTCCCGGACGTCATCGGGCCGTCGGAGTCGATCACGGCGGCCCGGAACCGTTCAGCCAGAACGCCCCGTAGACCGCCGCGACGCCCGCCAGACCGGCCGTGACCAGGGCCGCGACCGGGGTGCGCCGCCGGGCCAGGGCGCGGGCGAGCGGCAGCAGCAGGGGGAAGGCAGGCATCAGCAGCCGTGGCTTGGAACCGAAGTAGCTCGACGCGCACAGGGCGAGGGCGAGGACGACGCCCGTGTAGACCAGCAGCGCGGCCGGCTGGCGCCCGCGCACACAGGTGACGTACAGCCAGATCAGCAGGGCCACGCCGACGATCAGACCGAGGCCGGCGAGGGCGGACGGAAAGGACGTGAACCGGCCGGCCACGAAGCGGGCGAAGGCGTAGCCGCCGTCGAAGCCGTTGCGCCAGCCGGCCTGGACGTCCAGATAGCCGAGCGGGCCGGCGCCGGTGCGCCGGCCGACCCACAGGACGTACCCGGCGGCCCCGAGCGGGGCGAGCAGCATGCCGAGCGCGCGACGCCGGACGGGGCCGCCGGGCGCGGACGAGCCGACCTGCGTGTCGGCCGGCGCGTCGGGGGCGTGGCCGTCGGGGCCGTGTGCGCCGGGGGCGTGTGTGTGGGGGTGCGCGCCCGGCGCGTGCCGCGTGCCGCGCTCTCGCACGAACGAGACCACGCCCGCCGTCCACACCGCGGCGACCACCGCCATCCCCACCGGCCGGGTCAGCCCCGCCAGGGCCGCGAGCACACCCGCGCTCACCCACCGCCCGGTCAGCACCGCGTAGAGGGACCAGGCCGCCAGCGCCGTGAACAGCGACTCGCTGTACGCCATCGACTGCACGATCCCGACCGGCAGCACCGCCCACAGCAGCACCGCGAAGAAGCCGGCCCGGGGGCCGTACAGCCGGTCCGTCACGGCGAAGATCCCGGCCGCGGCGGCCGGCGAGGCCAGCAGGCTCACCACGAACCCGGCGTCCGCGTACGACAGCGGGGCGACGGCGTGCAGCAGCCGCTCCAGCCAGGGCAGCAGCGGGAAGAACGCCAGGTTGGAGTGGACGTCCCCGTTCGGCAGCCGCACCTCGTAGCCGTAGCCCAGGTCGGCGACCCGGGTGTACCAGAGCGAGTCCCAGCGCGCGGTCAGCAGCGTGTAGGCGCTCTTGCCGCGCGCCGCGCTCCACCCCGCCAGCACCGCCAGCCCCAGGGCGCGGACCACCGCGTAGCCCAGCAGGGCCGGGACCGCCCGGCGCAGGAGAGGGGCGCGGGCCGGGACCACGCGCGTTTCAAGATCGCTCACGGGCTCGATTATCGACCGCGCCGCGTACCGGACCGGTCGCCGGGTCACGGTCAAGGGGCGGCGACGTGCGGTACGCCACACGGGTTGCCTCGTGCGTGTGAGAGGTCCGCCACGTGTCCGCGGGGCCGGCTCGCGTACGCTGACGAGTCACTCGCGTGGGTTCGCGCGGGCCGGAGACACCGCTCGCTCCGGCCGTACGACGGTCAGTCCCCGCCCCGTCGGTCCGCCCCGCGCGAGGGATCATCTGGGAGGTACGTACATGTCCGGGACGACCACGGCTGCCGTAGGGCGGCATCGTCGGGCGGCCGGGGCCGGTGCCGACCGGTGGGTCGTCCTCGTCGTCCTGTGCGTGAGCCTGCTGCTCGTCGCGCTCGACGCCACCGTGCTGCACGTCGCGGTCCCCGCCGTCACCGAGGACCTCCGGCCCGGCGCCGTGGAACTGCTGTGGATCGTCGACGTCTACCCGCTGGTCTGCGCCTCGCTGCTGATCCTCTTCGGCACCCTGGGGGACCGGGTCGGCCGCAGACGGGTGCTGCTGCTCGGCTACGGCCTCTTCGGCGTCGCCTCCGCGCTGGCCGCGTTCGCCTGGAGCGCGCCGATGCTCGTCCTCGCCCGCGCGCTGCTCGGCGCCGGCGGCGCGATGATCATGCCGGCGACCCTGTCGATCCTCCGGCAGGTCTTCCCCGACCGGCGTGAGCGGGCCCTCGCCATCGGCGTCTGGAGCGCGGTGGCGGCGGTCGGCGCGGCGGTCGGACCGCTGCTCGGCGGGTTCCTGCTGGAGCACTTCTGGTGGGGTTCGGTCTTCCTCGTCAACATCCCGTTGATGCTGGTCAGTCTTCCGGTGGGCCGGATGCTGCTGCCGGAGTCACGGGGCACGGACGACGGCCCCTGGGACGTGACCGGCGCGCTGCTCGCGGCGGGCGGGCTCTTCTGCGCCGTCCTCGGGGTGAAGCGGCTCGGCGGCGGGGAGGCGGTGGCGAGCCCGGTCACCGTGCTGCCCCTGCTGGCCGGCGCGGCCCTCCTCTTCCTCTTCGTACGGCGCCAGCGACGGCACCCGCACCCGCTGGTGGAACTGCGGATGTTCGCCCGGCCCGCGTTCGGCACGTCGGTGGGCTGCATCGTGCTGGCCATGCTCGCGCTGGTCGGACTGGAGCTGGTCGCCGCGCAGTACCTGCAACTGGTGCTCGGGCTGTCCCCGCTGCAGACCGGCCTGAGGCTGCTGCCGCTGACCGTCGCGGCGATGGCGGCGGGCCTGGCGGGCGCCCGTGTGCTGCGCCGGTTCGGGCCGCGCCGGATGGTGTGCGCCGGGTTCTGCCTGACGGCCGCGGCGGTGCTGACGCTGACCGCGATGGGCGGCGCCGACGACCCGCCGCTGCTGCTGGCCGGGTTCGTGCTGCTGGGCTTCGGCCTGGAGACCACCCTCTTCGGCGCCTACGAGTCGATGCTGAGCGAGGCCCCGGCCGGCCAGGCCGGCGGCGCGGCGGCGATCGGCGAGACGTCGTACCAGCTCGGCGCGGGCATCGGCATCGCGCTGCTGGGCAGCGTCATGAACGCGGCCTACGCCCCGGGGCTCCGCTCGGTGCCCGGGGTGCCCCGGCCCGCGGCGGACGCGGCGGGCCACTCGCTCGGCGAGGCCTACGAGGTGGCCGGGCGGCTCGGCGGGGGCACCGGGGCCGCGCTGCGCCGGGCGGCGCGCGACTCCTTCGTGCACGGGCTGCATGTGACGCTGCTGGTGAGCGCCGGACTGTTGCTGCTGGGCGCGGTGCTGGCGCTGCGGCTGCCGTGGGTCATGCAGTGCGGCGAGGAACCGGACGGCGCGGAGCTGGGCCTCCCGGCACCCCGCGAGGCGGAACCGACCCCCGGCAAACCCCGCGTCACCGCCTGACCGGGGCTCCGCCGGATACGCGGGAGACCGCGCCGGTGCGCTCGGGTGCGCGGGGGGATCGTGTCGGTCGGCTCGGGCGTGCGGGGCCGGTCCGCTCGTGTGTGCGGGAGGCCGTGCCGTTGTGCTCGGGTGTGGGGAGGTCGTGCCGGTGTGTTCGGGTGCGCGGGGGGATCGTGTCGGTCGGCTCGGGCGTGCGGGGCCGGTCCGCTCGTGTGTGCGGGAGGCCGTGCCGATCCGCTCGGACGCGCGGACACCGTGCCGATCTGGCCGGGTGGGGGGACCGTGCTGATCCGGCCGGGGGTGTGGGAGACCGTGCCGATCCGCTTGGACGCGCGGCCACCGTGCCGATCTGGCCGGGTGTGCGAGGGGACCGTGCCGATCCGCTCGGACGCGCGACCACCGTGCCGATCTGGCCCGGTGTGCGGGGGGACCATGCCGATCTGGCCGGGGGTGCGGGAGGCCGTGCTGATCCGGCCGGGCGTGTGGGAGGACCGTCCCGAACCGTCCAGGCGTGCGGGACGCCGTGCCGATCCGCCCGGGCATGCGCGACACCGTGTCGATCCGCTGAGGTATGGGCCACCATGCCGATCCGCTCGTCCGGGCGCGACACCGTGCCGTCCGCTCTGGACGTGGGGGACGCTCCGCCGTAACGTCGGCCGGAGAGCCGTAACTAGCGCTGCTAGTTTTGTCGCGTTTCCGTCCCGGAGGGTGTCCCATGTCCGCGTCCGCGAAGCTGCCCCCCTTCGATGCCGCCGACCCGCTCGGCATCGACGATCTGCTGGAACCGGAGGACCTGGCGATCCGGGACACGGTCCGGGACTGGGCGGCCGACCGCGTCCTGCCGTACGTCGCCGACTGGTACGAGAGGGGCGAGCTGCCCGGCATCCGGGACCTCGCCCGCGAACTGGGCGCGCTCGGCGCCCTCGGCATGTCGCTCACCGGGTACGGCTGCGCGGGCGCGAGCGCCGTGCAGTACGGGCTGGCCTGCCTGGAGCTGGAGGCGGCCGACTCGGGCATCCGGTCGCTGGTCTCCGTGCAGGGCTCCCTGGCGATGTACGCCATCCACCGGTTCGGCAGCGAGGAGCAGAAGCGGCAGTGGCTGCCGCGCATGGCGGCCGGCGAGGTGATCGGCTGCTTCGGGCTGACCGAGCCCGACCACGGCTCCGACCCCGCCTCGATGCGCACCCACGCCAAGCGCGACGGCGACGACTGGGTCCTCAGTGGCCGCAAGATGTGGATCACCAACGGCTCGGTCGCCGGGGTGGCCGTGGTCTGGGCGCAGACCGAGGAGGGCATCCGCGGCTTCGTCGTGCCCACCGACAGCCCCGGCTTCTCGGCGCCGGAGATCAAGCACAAGTGGTCCCTGCGCGCCTCCGTCACCAGCGAACTGGTCCTGGACGACGTACGGCTGCCCGGCAGCGCCGTGCTGCCGGAGGTGACCGGGCTGCGCGGACCGCTCAGCTGTCTCTCGCACGCCCGCTACGGCATCGTGTGGGGAGCGATGGGCGCCGCGCGCAGCAGCTTCGAGGCGGCCCTGGACTACGCGAGGTCACGGGAGCAGTTCGGGCGGCCCATCGGCGGCTTCCAGCTCACCCAGGCCAAGCTCGCCGACATGGCCGTGGAGCTGCACAAGGGGATTCTGCTCGCCCACCATCTGGGGCGGCGGATGGACGCCGGGCGGCTGCGTCCGGAACAGGTCAGCTTCGGGAAACTCAACAACGTCCGCGAGGCCATCGAGATCTGCCGTACGGCGCGGACGATCCTCGGTGCCAACGGGATCTCCTTGGAGTACCCGGTGATGCGGCACGCGACCAATCTGGAGTCGGTGCTCACCTACGAGGGCACCGTCGAGATGCACCAGCTGGTGCTGGGCAAGGCGCTCACCGGGCTGGACGCCTTCCGGTGAGCCCCCTGGCAGGGCGGGGCCGTGAGCGGCCCTGCCTCAGCTCTGGTTGAAGAAGCCGTCGGAGCGGTGCGCGGACGCCTCGCCGCTGATGATCTCCGTGTCGGCCGGGGTGAGCAGGAACACGCGGTTGGACACGCGGTCGATCGAGCCCCGCAGCCCGAAGATGAGCCCGGCCGCGAAGTCCACGACCCGCTTGGCGTCGCCGGGCTCCATGTTGGTGAGGTTCATGATGACCGGGACTCCGTCCCGGAACAGCTCGCCGATGGCGCGGGCGTCCCGGAAGCTGTCCGGGGTCACCGTGCCGATCCGGCGGCCCTTCTCCTCGGCGGTGTCCGTGGCCACCCGCACGCGCGGGTCGGTGACCCAGGCGTCCCCGGACTCGGTGCCCTCGGAGTAGTCGTCGTCGTAGTAGCGCTCGTCATCGTTGTCGTCGACGAGGCCGAGCCATGCACTCGCCTTGCGTACCGATCCCATGGACGCCTCCTCTCACAGCGGTCTTTCTTGCTTTCCGCATCCCTATGGTCATCCATGATGCGGACGGCGCGCCAAGTGGATAGACGCCGCGCGGGGGGTTTGTGACGGTACTGGTGCACAGCCGATCCGTCGAGAGTCCTTGTGCCCCAAGGGTCCTGAGTCATACCGCTGCTGACTGAGAGTGAAATATGATTGTTCGCGGCGGACGGGTGAGAAGAGGTGCGTCCGGGTGATCCTGACAGGCGCTCAGACGGGCCCCGGCGGTCGCCGGGGCCCGTCTGGCCGTCAGTTCCTCTGTGGGGTCGCGCTGTTCAGTCGCTCTGTTCCGGCGGGCTGATGCGGGACTCCTTGATCGCCGATCCGGTCGTTCCCCACTTCTTGAGAATCCGCTCGTAGGAGCCGTCGGAGAGCAGCTTGTTGACGGCCGCCTGGAAGGCCGGCGCCAGCTTCGAGCCCTTCTTGAAGGCGAAGCCGACGTCCAGGCGGTGGTACTCGTTGAGGAACTTCAGGCCCTCCTGATGGGCGACGGCGTAGCGCAGGCCGTTGATCGTGGACATCACCACATCGCTGCGGCCCTGCTGGAGCGAGGACCACATCGCGCTCTGCTCGCCGTACGTCTGCACCCGGTACTCCTTCTTGCCCGCGTCGGAGCAGACGTGCTTGTTCCGCTCCAGCGTGGCCTCGAAGGTGGTGCCCGCGCCCGTCGCCACGTTCAGGCCGCACAGCTGCTTCAGGTCGGTGATCTTCGTCAGCTCGCTGTCCTTGCGGGCGGCGAAGCCCTGCCCGTCGTTGACGTAGGTGACGAAGTCCACGGTCTTGCGGCGCTCGTCGGTGACGCCGAAGTTGCTGGCACCGAAGTCGTACTTGCCGCTGTCCAGGGCGGGCAGGATCGCGTCGAAGCTCGCCTGCTCCACCTTCAGCTTGATGCCGAGCACCCGGGCCACCGCCCGGGTGAAGTCGACGTCCTGGCCGGTCAGGGTCTTGCCGTCGCCCAGGTAGGCGGTGCCGGGCGGGGTGCCGCCGACGCTGACCGCGACGGTCAGGCCGGTGGTGCCGGCGGGCAGCAGCCTCGCCGCGGCCGGGTCCTTCGGGATGGCGGAGACGACGTCGGTGGTGGGTATCCCGGCGTTCTTGGCCGCCACTCCCGAGGCGTCCGTACCGTCCGCGCCGCCGGAGCCCGAACCGCAGGCGGTGAGCAGCAGGGCGGCCGATGTGATGGCGGTAAAGGGCATGACATACCGAAAAATGGGCGTACGCATCGGTCAGCGGTCTCCTGGGAGCAGACGGGTATGCGAAAAACGCGAGGGGAGGGGGCGCGTGTGAAGGCGGGGAGGAGCAAGAGAACGCGAGGAGGCCCGCCTGAACGGCGGGCACGCGCAGGGGGTCAGCTCAACAGGAACAGGACCACACGCGACCGAAGTCGATGTGGGAGCGGGTGACCAGCCACTGCTGTGGATGCATGGGCCAAGTGGAACAGGCATCCGGTTCCGCGTCAACTGACTTGAGATGTACGGCTCACAGTATGGACAGCCTTGACAGCGGACCGAAACGGCCCCGTACTCTCGGCATACGGTCCTGCTGAGGGGCTCGGCCGTAATCGCGCCGCGCGGCGCGCCCGTGTGAAGGCATCACCTTCGTTCCGACGATTCACGCGTCACGGAGCCTTCGCATGTCATCCGACACCCTCGCCCAGACCCCCGCCACGGCCAAGACCCCCGAACCCGCCGACGCCCCGCGGATCGTCCCGCGCCGCCGCTTCGGCCAGTGGGCGGCGGCCGCCGTCGTCCTCGTGCTGCTCGGGTTCGCCGTCAACTCCGTCCTGAGCAACAAGGCGTTCCAATGGGACGTCGTCGCCGAGTACTTCACCTCCGACGCCATCCTGCGCGGACTGTGGCTCACCCTGTGGCTGACCGCCGTGGTGATGGCCCTCGGCTTCGCCCTCGGCACCCTGCTCGCCGCGTTCCGGCTGTCCGCCAACCCCGTGCTGCGCGCGGTCGCCTGGGGCTACGTATGGCTGTTCCGGTCCATCCCGATCCTGGTGCAGCTGCTGCTGTGGTTCAACATCGGGGCGCTGTACCCGCAGGTCTTCGGCGTGAAGACCGTCGACCTGCTCAGCCCGGTCGCCGTCGCGATCGTCGGCCTCACCCTGCACGAGGCCGCCTACGCCGCCGAGGTCGTGCGCGGCGGCATCCTCTCCGTCGACCGCGGGCAGATCGAGGCCGCCCAGGCGCTCGGCCTGAGCCCCGGCCGGCGCTGGTGGCGGATCGTGCTGCCGCAGGCGATGCGCTCCATCGTGCCGCCCGCCGCCAACATGCTGATCGGCACCCTCAAGGGCACCTCGATCGTCAGCATCATCGCCGTCAACGACCTGCTGTTCTCCGCCCAGTTGGTCTACCACCGCACCTACCAGGTGATCCCGCTGCTGATGGTCGCCACCCTCTGGTACGCCGTGGTCACCTCGCTGCTCGGCATCGGCCAGTACTACGTCGAGAAACGCTACGCGCGCGGCACGGAGCGGACCCGATGAGGCAGCAGCTGGTGATCGTCGGGGCCGGGCCGCGGGGGACCGGCGTCCTCGAACGCCTCGCCGCCAACGCGCCCGCCCTGTACGCGGGCGAGGCCCTGGACATCCACCTGGTCGACCCCCACCCGCCGGGCGGCGGACGCATATGGCGCCAGGAACAGTCCCCGCTGCTGTGGATGAACTCGCACGCCGAGGACGTCACCATGTTCACCGACGACACGGTGGCCATGGACGGCCCGGTACGCCCCGGCCCCACCCTGCACGAGTGGGCCGGGCTCGACGGCCGCGTCTTCCCCGACCGGCGGGTCCAGGGCCGCTATCTGCGCTGGGTCTACGACCAGGCCCGGGCCGCCCTGCCGCCGAACGTCACCGTCCACCACCACCCCCGGCGCGCCCTCAGGATCAGCGGGCCCCGCGAGGGCCGCCAGCAGGTGTGGCTCGACGGCCGCCCGGAACCGCTCCCGGCCGACCTGGTGATCCTCGCCCTCGGCCACCTGGACGCCGAACTCGACGGCGAGCAGGCCGCGCTGGCCGCCTACGCCCGCGAGCACGGCCTGGTGCACCTGCCGCCCGACTTCACCGCCGACAGCGACCTGTCCGCGCTGCGGCCCGGCGAACCCGTCCTCGTCCGCGGCTTCGGGCTGGCCTTCGTGGACCTGATGGTGCTGCTCACCGAGGGCCGCGGCGGACGGTACGAAGGAGAGACGTATCTGCCCTCGGGGCGGGAGCCGGTGCTCTACGTCGGTTCCCGGCGCGGAGTGCCGTACCACTCCAAGATCGGCTACGACCTCACCGGCGACCGGCCGCCGCTGCCCCGCTTCCTCGGCCCCGCCGAGGTGGACGCCCTGCTGGCCCGCCCCGGCGGCCCGGACTTCCGGCGCGATGTGTGGCCGCTGGTCGAGAAGGAGCTGGGCTTCGCCCACTACCACCGGCTGTTCACCGCCCACCCCGGGCGTACGGCGATGGCCTGGCGGGACTTCGAGGAGAAGTACGCGGCGGCCGGCGGCCCCGCCGAGCTGCGGGCGCTGGTCGCCGCCGCCGTGCCCGACCCCGCCGACCGGCTCGACCTGGCCGCGCTCGACCACCCGCTGGACGGCGTGCGGTACGCCTCGCACGACGCCTTCCAGGACGGGCTGCGGGACTACATCGAGGCGGACCTGCGCCGCCGTCACGACCCCGCCCACAGCCCCGACCTGGCCGTCTTCCTCGGGCTGCTCTCCGTCTACGGGCAACTGGTGCGGCTCGGCGACATCGGGCCCTGGTGGCACGGGTTCTTCAGCTACCTGGCGTCCGGGCCGCCCGGACCCCGGCTGCGGCAGATGCTCGCGCTGTCCCGGGCCGGGCTGCTCCGGTTCGTCGGGGCCGGCATGACCGTCACCGCCGAGGACGGGGTGTTCCGGGCCGCCAGCCCCACCGTGCCGGGCTTCGCCGTCACCGCCCGGGCGCTGGTGGAGGCCCGGCTGCCCGAGCCCGCCGTCGGCCGGGCCCGCGACGACCTGCTGCGCGCGCTGCGCGCCGACGGCGCCGCCGAGACCCCCGACGGACTGCTGCGGACCGACCCCGGCGACGGCCGGATCCTGGACACCGCCGGGCGGCCGCACCCCCGGCGGTTCGCGCTCGGCCCGTACACCGACGTCCGCACCCCCGGCGCGTTCACCCGGCCGCGCACCGGCGGCCCCGCGTTCCGGCAGAACGACGCGACCGCCCGGGCGGTGCTGTCCTTCCTCCATTCACAGGCGGCCCCCGAAGCGGCCCCACAAGCAAAGGAACTCACGCGATGAGCGTCATGGTCGACATCCGGTCGGTGTACAAGAGCTTCGGCTCGCTCGAGGTGCTCAATGGCATCGACCTGCAGGTGCGCACCGGTGAGGTCACCGTCGTGCTCGGCCCCTCCGGCTCGGGCAAGTCCACCCTGCTGCGCACCATCAACCACCTGGAGAAGGTGGACCGGGGCGAGATCAGCGTGGACGGCGCGCTGATGGGCTACCGGCGCTCCGGGAACAAGCTGCACGAACTGCCCGAGCGCGAGGTGCTGCGGCAGCGCACCCGGATCGGGTTCGTCTTCCAGAACTTCAACCTCTTCCCCCACCTCACCGTCCTGGAGAACGTCACCGAGGCGCCGGTGTCCGCGCTGAAGCGGCCCCGGAAGGCGGCGGAGGAGACCGCGCACCGCCTGCTGGAGCGGGTCGGGCTCGGGGACAAGGCCGGCGCCTATCCCCGTCAGCTGTCCGGCGGACAGCAGCAGCGGGTGGCCATCGCGCGGGCGCTCGCGCTGGAGCCGAGACTGCTGCTGTTCGACGAGCCGACGTCCGCGCTCGACCCCGAGCTGGTGGGGGAGGTGCTGGACGTCATCCGGGACCTGGCGGCACAGGGCACCACGATGATCGTCGTCACCCACGAGATCGCCTTCGCCCGCGAGGTCGCCGACACGGTGGTGTTCATGGCCGACGGCCGGATCGTGGAACAGGGAACCCCGGAGCAGGTGCTGGGCGCGCCGCGCGAGGAGCGGACCCGGACGTTCCTGGCGAAGGTGCTGTGAGGGTGGAACGGCATGTGACGGGGAGGGGGCCGGCATGAGGGGGCTGGTGCATCTCGCGGCCGCGCTCGATCTGCCGGGGGTGTTCGACGGCGGGGCGTTCACCGCTCTGGCGCGGCTCGCCGAGCGCGGCGGGCTGGACTTCGTGACGCTGGACGACTCCTTCGCCCGGCCCGGCCCCGACGCGCTCGGCGTGCTGTGCCGGGTGGCGCCCGCGACCCGGCGGATCGGACTGGTGCCGACGGTCACCACCACCCACACCGAGCCCTTCCGGGTGCAGGCCGCCGTGGCCACCCTGGACTGGGTCGGCCGGGGCCGGGCCGGCTGGCGGATCGACGTGTCCGTCACCGAGGACGAGGCCCGGCTGTTCGGCCGCCGGCCCACGGCACCCGCCGACGCCCTGTGGCGGGAGGCGGACGAGGTCGCCGACGTGGCCGCGCGGCTGTGGGACAGCTGGGAGGACGGCGCCGAGATCCGGGACGTGGCCGACGGCCGCTTCCTCGACGGGGACCGGGTGCACCGCGTCGACTTCACCGGCACCGGCTTCTCGGTCCGGGGGCCCTCGACCGTGCCCCGGCCGCCGCAGGGCCACCCGGTCCGCGTGGTCGACGCCACCGACGCCCACGCCTGCGCGGTCGCCGCCCGCCACGCCGACGTCGCCCTGGTCCGGGCGGCCTCACCCGCCCAGGCCGCGGGCGTACGGCACCGGCTGCGGGAGCAGGCGCGGGCCTTCGGACGGGACCCGGACACACTGCGGGTGCTGGTGAGCCTGCTGGTGGACCTCGGCGACGGCGAGCACGCGGCGGAGCCCGGCCACGGGGGCGGCGGGCCGCGCCCCACCGTCCATGGGCCGCTGTACCGGGGCGGCCCCGTCGACCTCGCGGAGCTGGTGGCCTCCTGGCACGCCGAGGGCGTCACCGACGGCTTCCACTTCGTCCCCGTCGAACCGCGCCGGGACCTGGAGCGGCTGGTCAACGGCACGGTGGCGCTGCTCCAGCACCGCGGCCTGTTCCGCACCTTCTACCCGGGCAGCACCCTGCGCGAGCACCTGGGCCTGGCCCGGCCCGCCAACCGGTACGCCGTGTCCGGGGCGCCGGCGGTGTCCCGGAGAGCGTCATGACCGTACGACAGCTGCATCTGGCGGCCGCGCCGCCGGGCGCGGGCCGGCCCGACGCGGGCGCCGACGACCCGGCCGGTCTGGGGCCCGACGCGGTGTGGGCCGGTACGCGCGCCGGATCCCGGATCGCGTTCGCCGCCTACGAACGGCTCGCCGGCACCGCCGAGCGCGGCTTGTTCGACTTCCTGCTGCTGGACGAGGAACCGCCGCTGCCCGAGCACCGGGGACGGCCGCACGAGCCGGCCCCGGCCGGCGGGCCCGAGCCGGTCGCCGTACTGAACGCGCTCGCCGGGATCACCACCCGGCTCGGCCTCGCCGCCACCGTGAACGCCGCCTGCGCCCAGCCCTACGAACTCGCCCGCAGGCTGGCCACCCTGGACCACTTGAGCGCGGGCCGGGCGGGCTGGCGGGTCACGGCCTCGGCGGACCCCCGCACCGGCGCCGACCACCGCTTCGCCGGCCGGCCGGACCCGTACGGCCGGGCCACCGAACTCGTCCTGGCCGCACGGACGTTATGGGACTCCGTGACCCCCGAGGGGGTGCCCCGGCCGTTCGCCCACCGGGGCCGGCACTTCGACATCGCGGGCGAGTTCGGGCTGCCCCGCTCGCCCCAGGGCCACCCCGTGGTGATCCGGTCCGGGGAGTCCGAGCGGGCCCGGGAGCCGGCCGCGGCCTGGGCCGACGTGCTCCTCGTCCGGCACGCCCCGCCGGAGCCGGCCCGCGCCCGCTACGCCGACGTCAAACGGCGGCTCGCGGCGTACGGCCGCGCCCCCGGGGACCTGAAGGTGATGTCCCGGATCACCGTCGTCCTCGGGGACACCGCGGCCGAGGCGCGGGAGCGGGCCGCCGGGATCAGACGGCTGCTGATCACCCCGCGCCACGCGTTGTGCGCGGTGGAGCGGATCTGGGGGACGGACCTGTCCGGATACGACCCCGACGGCCCGCTGCCCCGGACCGAGCCGCGCGCCCGGGACCGCCGAACGCGCGCGCTCGCCGCGCGCTGGCGCGCCCTGGCCGAGGACAAGGGGCTCTCCCTGCGGGAGACCGTGATCGAGGCGAGCGGCCGGCAGTCCTTCGTCGGCACGCCTGGCACGGTCGCCGCCGAACTGCACCGGTACGCCGAGGAGGGGGCCGCCGACGGCTTCCTGCTGGCCCCGCAGCTCCCGGACGGGCTGGAGGAGTTCGTGGACCGGGTGGTGCCGCTGCTCCAGGAGCGCTCCGCCTTCCGCACGGAATACCGGGGCGGCACGCTCCGCTCCCATCTCGGGGTGCCGGGAGGGACGACGGATGACGACGGATGACATGAGGAAAGGAACCGATGAGATGACGACGGACGCCTCCGACGCCTGGAAGCAGTGGCACGAGGAGCGGGTGGAGAGCGTCTCGGCGCCCTACGGACCGCTCGCGCTGACCGCGACGCACTGGATCGAGGACTATCCGGATGGTCGACTTCCGGACATTCCCGGGAAGTGGGTGGCGGAGCCGGACGGAGTGGTGCTCACCGCTGCCGAGGGCGACGGCCTGACCGTGGCCGGCCGGCCCTTCGCGGGCGAGACCCGGCTGGCCGCCGACAGCGGCCCGGAGGCTGCGGCGCGGGTCGCGCTGGGGGAGAAGCGGTTGGTCGTCCTGGTGCGCGAGGGCGTGTGGGGAGTACGGGTGTACGACCCCGCCTCCGCCGCCCGGCGGGCCTTCCGGGGCATCGAGGCCGGCCCCTACGACCCCCGCTGGTCGGTGCCGGGCCGGTTCACGCCGTACGACTCCACCCGCACCGTCCGGCTCGGCAACGCCGACGGCCGCGAGCGCGGCTTCGACCTCGCCGGTGAGCTGGTCTTTCCGCTGGCCGGCCGGGAGCGGACGCTGAAGGTCGCGCGGCGGGCGGACGGCGGCCTGTGGGCGGTGTTCGCCGACGCCACCAGCGGCGACACCAGCTTCCGGTTCCGCTTCCTGTTCCCGGCGGCGCCGGATGCCGAGGGGCGCGTGACCGTCGACTTCAACCGCGCACAGCTCCCGCCGTGCGCCTTCGCCGCCCACTTCATCTGCCCCCTGCCGGCCCCCGGCAACACGCTGGACGTGGCGGTGGAGGCGGGGGAGCGCCGGCTGAGCTGACCGCGGTGCGCCGGCCGGTCCCGCCCGGGAGGCGCGGGGCCGGTCCGGTGGTGTCTCGGGGGCGTTCGGGTGGTTCCGGGGCGACGGCCGAAAGGCACCCTTGTGCCGACCGGCCGTTCGGCCGAATACTCCACCCCAGCGCTTGTCAGGGGCATGTACATCGCAACCCGGTCGGGCTCCTGGCTGCGCCTCACGGGCCCCGACCCCACGCGGGCCCCCGACTTCCCTTGGAGGGAACGAAAAGTGAGGATCAAGCGCACCACTCCCCGCGCCACCGCAAGACGGGTCCAGCTGACGGCCGTGGCCGCGGGCTTCCTCGCCGCGGCGGCGTTCGCCGCCCCCACCGCGAACGCCAGCGACGTCCACACCTTCAGCTCCGCCCAGCTCACCCGGGCGAGCGACTCCGTGCTCAAGGCCGACGTCCCCGGCACGGCCTGGGCGGTGGACGCCAAGACCAACCGTGTCGTCGTCACCGTCGACAGCACGGTGTCCCAGGCCGAGATCGCCAAGATCAAGAAGCAGGCCGGGGCGGGCGCGGACGCCCTGGTGATCAAGCACACGCCGGGCAAGTTCAACAAGCTGATCTCCGGCGGCGACGCCATCTACGCGAGCAGCTGGCGCTGCTCGCTGGGCTTCAACGTCCAGGACTCCAGCGGCAACTACTACTTCCTCACCGCCGGGCACTGCACCGACGGCGCGGGCACCTGGTGGTCGAACTCCTCGCACACCACCACGCTCGGCACCACGGCCGGGTCCAGCTTCCCCGGCAACGACTACGGCCTCGTGCGCTACACCAACAGCTCGGTGACCAAGTCGGGCGCCGTCGGCAGCCAGGACATCACCAGCGCGGCCACGCCGTCGGTGGGCACGACCGTCTACCGGCGCGGCTCCACGACCGGTACGCACAGCGGCCGGGTCACCGCGCTCAACGCCACGGTCAACTACGGCGGCGGTGACATCGTCTCCGGCCTGATCCAGACCACCGTGTGCGCCGAGCCCGGCGACTCCGGCGGCCCGCTGTACGGCGGCACCACCGCCTACGGCCTGACCTCCGGCGGCAGCGGCGACTGCTCCTCCGGCGGTACGACGTTCTTCCAGCCGGTCACCGAGGCGCTGAGCGCCTACGGGGTGCACGTCTTCTGACGCCCCCCGTACCGGCCCGGCCCCCGCACACCCCGGTGTGCGGGGGCTTCGTCGTCTGGTCGCGGGGCGTTTGTGCAGGTCGGAGGCGGTCGAACGGGTGTCGTACACATGTTCGGCAATGGAGGTATGGTGGGGAGAGCAGTAGGGAACTGATGTTCGAGAGTCGTTTCGGGGCTCACGTGTGCGGGAGGTGGGTGTGCCGGGCTTCGCGCATCTGCACACCGTCTCCGGGTTCTCCCTGAGGTACGGGGCGTCCCACCCGGAGCGGCTGGCCGAGCGCGCCGCGGAGCGGGGCATGGACGCCCTCGCCCTGACCGACCGCGACACCCTCGCCGGTGCCGTGCGCTTCGCCAAGGCCTGCGCCGGGGCGGGCGTCCGTCCGCTGTTCGGGGTGGACCTGGCGGTGGCGCCGAGGGAGCCCGGGCGCCGTGACAAGCGCCGCAACCCGGTGCGCGGCGGAGCCTTCGTGGACGAGTCCGACCCCCGGGTGACCTTCCTCGCCGCGGACGGCGCCCGAGGCTGGGCCGGCCTGTGCCGGCTCGTCACCGCGGCGCACGCGGGCGGCGGCACCCCGCTGCTGCCATGGGCCGGCAACCAGGGCGAGGGACTGGTGGTGCTGCTCGGACCGGACTCGGACGTGGGGCGGGCGCTCGCCGCCGGCCGGCCCGACCGGGCGGCGGCCCTGCTGGCCCCGTGGCGCGAGGTGTACGGCGACGCGCTGCGCCTGGAGGCCGTCTGGCACGGCCGTACCGGCACCGGACCCGGCTCGCTGCGGCTGGCGGCCCGTACCGTCGGGTTCGCCGCCGAGCAGGGGGTGCGGCCGGTGCTCAGCAACGCCGTCCGGTACGCCGACCCCGGGCAGGGACCGGTGGCCGACGTGCTGGACGCCGCCCGGCGCCTGGTGCCCATCGACCCCCGCGGGGAACTGGACTCCGGCGAGGCCTGGCTGAAGGACGCCCCGGCCATGCTGGACGCCGCCGAACGGATCGTGGAGGCCGCCGGGTACCGGCGGCAGACCGCCCACCGGCTGCTGGAGCAGACCCTGGCCACCGCCGCCGAGTGCCGGGTCGACCCCGAGGACGACCTGGGCCTGGGCAGCGTGCACTTCCCCGAGCCGCACCTCGTCGGCGCCGGCCGGCGCACCGCCCAGCGGGCGCTCGCCTCGCGGGCGGCGGAGGGCATGCTGCGGCTCGGCTACGGCGGGCGGCGCGCGTACTGGGAACGCGTGCACCACGAGCTGGACATCATCGCCCACCACGGCTTCGCCTCCTACTTCCTGACGGTCGCCCAGGTCGTCGACGACGTACGCGCGATGGGCATCCGGGTGGCCGCCCGCGGTTCCGGGGCCGGGTCGCTCGTCAACCACCTGCTCGGGATCGCGCACGCCGACCCGGTCGAGCACGGGCTGCTGATGGAACGCTTCCTGTCCAAGGAACGGGTGGTGCTGCCGGACATCGACATCGACGTGGAGTCCGCGCGGCGGCTGGAGGTCTACCGGGCCATCATCGGCCGGTTCGGCGGCGAGCGGGTCGCGACCGTCGCCATGCCGGAGACCTACCGGGTCCGGCACGCCATCCGGGACGTGGGCGCCGCGCTGTCCATGGACCCGGCCGAGACCGACCGGATCGCCAAGTCCTTTCCGCACATCCGGGCCCGCGACGCCCGCGCGGCGCTGGCGGAACTGCCCGAACTGCGGCGGCTCGCCGGGGAGAGGGAGAAGTACGGCAGGCTGTGGGAGCTGGTCGAGGCGCTCGACGCGCTGCCGCGCGGGGTCGCCATGCACCCGTGCGGGGTGCTGCTCTCCGACGCCTCCCTGCTCGCCCGTACGCCGGTGGTGCCCACCAGCGGCGAGGGGCTGCCCATGGCGCAGTTCGACAAGGAGGACGTGGAGGACCTCGGGCTGCTCAAACTGGACGTCCTGGGGGTGCGGATGCAGTCGGCGATGGCGCACGCGGTCGCCGAGGTGGAGCGGGCGACCGGGGAGCGGATCGACCTGGACGCGGTGGAGCCGGGCGACCCGGAGACCTACCGGCTGATCCGGTCCGCCGAGACGCTCGGCTGCTTCCAGATCGAGTCGCCCGGCCAGCGGGACCTGGTGGGGCGGCTCCAGCCGAGCACCTTCCACGACCTGGTCGTGGACATCTCGCTGTTCCGGCCCGGTCCCGTCGCCGCCGACATGGTGCGGCCCTTCATCGAGGCGCGGCACGGACGGGCGCCGGTGCGCTACCCGCACCCGGACCTGGAGGAGCCGCTGAAGGGGACGTACGGGGTCGTCGTCTTCCACGAGCAGGTCATCGACATCGTCGCCATCATGACCGGCTGCGGGCGGGGCGAGGCCGACCGGGTGCGGCGCGGGCTGTCCGATCCCGGCTCGCAGGGCCGGATCCGGGTGTGGTTCGCCCGGCGGGCGGCGGCCCGGGGGTACGACGCGGAGACGATCGGGCGTACCTGGGAGATCGTGGAGGCCTTCGGGTCGTACGGCTTCTGCAAGGCGCACGCCGTCGCCTTCGCCGTGCCCACCTACCAGTCGGCGTGGCTGAAGGCCCATCACCCGGCCGCCTTCTACGCCGGGCTGCTCACCCACGACCCGGGGATGTACCCGAAGCGGCTGCTGCTGGCCGACGCCCGGCGGCGCGGGGTGCCGATCCTGCCGCTGGACGTGAACGTCTCCGGGGCCGCCCACCGGATCGAACTGGTGTCCGAGTCGAAGAAATGGGGGCTGCGGCTGGCGCTCTGCGACGTCCACGGCATCAGCGAGGCCGAGGCACGGCGGATCGCGGACGGACAGCCGTACTCCTCGCTGGTGGACTTCTGGGAACGGGCCCGGCCGAGCCGCCCGCTGGCCCAGCGGCTCGCCCAGGTGGGCGCGCTGGACGCCTTCGGCGCCAACCGGCGCGATCTGCAACTGCACCTGTCCGAGCTGCACCGGGGGGCCCGGGGCGGCGGTGGTGGCCAACTCCCCCTGGCCGGCGGCCGGAAGACCGCGCCGGCCGGGCTGCCGGACCTGACCCCGGCGGAGAAGCTCAGCGCCGAGCTGGGCGTGCTGTCCATGGACGCCTCGCGCAATCTCATGGACGACCACCGGGAGTTCCTCGCGGAGCTGGGCGTGGTCTCCGCGCGCCGGCTGCGTACGGCCCGGCACGGGGAGACCGTGCTGGTCGCGGGCGCCAAGGCGGCCACCCAGACCCCGCCGATCCGCTCCGGCAAGCGGGTCATCTTCTCCACCCTGGACGACGGCACGGGGCTGGTGGACCTGGCCTTCTTCGACGACTCCCACGACGCCTGCGCCCACACCGTCTTCCACTCCTGGCTGCTGCTGGTGCGCGGGGTGGTGCAGCGACGCGGCCCGCGCAGCCTCAGCGTGGTCGGCTCCGCCGCCTGGAACCTCGCCGACCTGGTGGAGGTGCGGCGCGCGGAGGGGCTCGACGGGGTCGCGGCCCGGCTGGCCGCGCCGTCCGGCGCGGACGGGACACCGGCGAAGGCCGACGGCGGTCCGTTCCGGGCCCGGGTCGCCGGATCCGAGGGACCGCCCGCGCCGGCCGGCTCCGCGGCCCGCGATCCGATGGCGGACCGGACGATCCGCATGCCCACGGGGTACGAGATGCACCCCTGGGCCGATCTGCGGCCCGCGGGCGAGGACGCCGCGCGGGCCCCCGCGGCGGTACGGAAGTTGTGGCACCAGAGTCCGGGGAGTGCGGGATGACCATCCTCTGCGTACGTTTCCAGCTGCCGCCGATGTACGAGGCGGCCCTGCCGGGGTTGCTCGGGCTGCTGGAGGAGTTCACCCCGGTGGTGGAGGCGCTGCCGCCGGACGGCGCGCTGGCCGATCTGCGCGGCGCCGAACGGTACTTCGGGCGCGACGCGGTGGAGCTGGCCTCGGTGATCCGGGTACGGGCCCTCGCCCGGTACGGCGTCGACTGCGCGATCGGCGCCGGGCCGGGCCCGATGCTGGCCCGGGTGGCGCTGCGCGAGGCCCGGCCCGGGGTGACCCGCGCGGTCCCGGCGGACGCCGTCGCCGAGTTCCTCGCCGGCAAGCCCGTCACCGCGCTGCCCGGCGTCGGCGCGGCGACCGCCCGCACCCTGGACGAGTACGGCCTGGACACCCTCGGCCGGGTCGCCGCCGCGCCGCTGTCCACGCTCCAGCGGCTGATCGGGGCGCGGGCGGGCCGGGAACTGCGGGAGAAGGCGAGCGGCGTCGACCGCGGCCGGGTCGTCCCGAACGCCGTCTCGCGCTCACTGGTGACGGAACGGACCTTCTCCCTCGACGAGTTGGACCCCGACCGGCACCGCAGGGCGCTGCTGTCGGCCACCGAGGAGATCGGCGCCCGGCTGCGCGCGGTGGAGAAGGTCTGCCGCACCCTGACCCTCACCGTCCGCTACGCCGACCTCCCCCACTCCCGACTTCGCTCGAGCGGGGGGACCCCCATCGCCACCACCCGCAGCCGCGCCCTGAGGGAGCCGACCGCGCACTCGGCGGCCCTGACGAGGACGGCCTACGGCATGTACGAGGCGCTGGGCCTGCAACGCGCCCGGGTCCGCGCGCTCGCCCTGCGCGCCGAGGACCTGACCCCCGCCGACCGGGCCGCCCACCAGCTCACCTTCGACCCGGTGGACGAGAAGACCCGCCGCCTCGAGGAAACAGCAGACCGAGCCCGAGCGAAGTTCGGCCCCCGCGCGGTGTTCCCGGGCACCTTGGCGGCGTGACTCCGGCCCGCCGCGCGCTCCTGGCGGGTTAGCGCTGCAAGTTTTTACTGACGCGTAACTTCACAGTTGGACTACTCGACCGTAACTTGACGAGTGAACAGCATCCCGTGATCCGGATCACAGGGTCAGGCCGTGCACCTCCCTTTGAGCCGCAAGGAGATCACACGATGCTGCCCTGGAAGCGAGCGCTCAGACCGCTCGCCGCGCTTCTGCTCGCCGTCGCCGCCGCCGTCGTACCGGCCGCCACCGCCACCGCCGGCGCCTCCGGCACCGCCGCGACCAGCAGCGGCTGGAACGACTACACGTGCAAGCCGTCCGCCGCCCACCCCCGGCCCGTCGTCCTCGTCCACGGCACCTTCGGCAACTCGGTCGACAACTGGCTCGGCCTCGCCCCGTACCTCACGAGCCGCGGATACTGCGTCTACTCCCTCGACTACGGCCGGCTCCCCGGGGTGCCCCTCTTCCACGGTCTCGGGCCCATCGACAAGTCGGCCGGGCAGCTGTCCGCCTTCGTCGACAAGGTGCTCGCCGCGACCGGAGCCGCCGAGGCCGACCTGGTCGGTCACTCCCAGGGCGGCATGATGCCCCGCTACTACCTGAAGTTCCTCGGCGGAGCGGCCAAGGTGCACGCCCTCGTCGGCATCGCCCCCGACAACCACGGCACCGACCTGAACGGCCTCACCAACCTGCTCCCGTACTTCCCCGGCGCCGAGGACCTGCTCGACGCCGCCACCCCCGGCCTCGCCGACCAGATCGCCGGCTCCGGCTTCCTCACCAAGCTCAACGCGGGCGGCGACACCGTCCCCGGCGTGCGCTACACCGTCATCGCCACCAAGTACGACGAGGTGGTCACCCCCTGGCGCACCCAGTACCTGAGCGGTTCGGACGTCCGCAACGTCCTGCTCCAGGACCTCTGCCCGCTCGACCTGTCCGAACACCTCGCGATCGGCCTGTTCGACCGGATCGCCTTCCACGAGGTGGCCAACGCCCTCGACCCGGCCCACGCCACCCCCACGACCTGCGCCTCGGCCCTCGGCTGAGCCGCCGCCGGGGCCTGTCCGGTCTGAGCCGCCGGACAGGCCCCGGAGCCTCACCGGCGCCGGCCGCCGCCCGCCGCGCGCCGCCGCACCGACAGGAACAGCGCGGCCGAGCCGACCGCCAGCGCCGCCGCACCGCCGATGGCGACGGAGGAGGTGCCGGCGGACGCGCCCGTCTCGGCGAGCCTCGTGGGACTCCACGAACCTCCCTGTGCCTCCGGCCGGTCGGCCGGCGCGGGCCGCTCGGCCGGGCCGGCGGCGGCCGGCTCCGCCGAGGTGCGCGCGTCGTCGTCCCCGTGCCCGTGGTGCTCGATCGTCGACTTGCCGGCACCGGCCGCGATCTGCTCCCCGGAGGGCGCGGACGCGCTCGGCGCGGGAGCGCTGGCGCCACCGTCGCCGCCGAAGTCGACGTCCGAGCACGAGTAGAACGCCTCCGGGCTGTCCGAGCGCTGCCACACCGCGTACAGCAGATGCCGGCCGGACCGCTCGGGCAGGGTGCCGGTGAAGGTGTAGAAGCCGCCCGCCGGAACCGGGTCGGTGGCCTTCGCCACCGGGTGCTCCAGATCCAGGTCGGCCCACGCCAGACGCTTCGCCGGGTCGTACCCCGGCTTCGTGGCGTACACGGTGAAGGTTCCCCTGTGCGCCGCGGTCACCCGGTACTTGAAGGTGTACGGCCCGCCGTGCACGCGTGTCGCCGGCCAGTCGGCACGGGCCAGGTCGAGCCCCTTGAACTCCTCGTTGCCCGCGCTGCACAGCCGGCCGTCCGGGATCAACTGCCGGTGCCGCCCGGCCGCGTCGCCGATCCGGATGCCGTTCCAGTCGTACAGGGCCTGCGTGCCGCCCGCCGCCACCGCCGCCTCGCACGCGGCCGACTCCGGGCTCTCCGGTCCTTCCGCGTAGCACTGCGCGACCCGGCTGACCGGGTCGCCCATCGTGCCGTGCGCGGCCGCGGGCCACGCGGCGAGCACGCTCAGACCGAGCGCGGCGACGGTGACGGCGGACGCTGTGACCTTGCGGCTGCTGGGCATGCGGAACTCCTCCGAACGGTCCGTGGGTGATCCGAAGCTAGCCCCGGATCAGCGCCGGAACGCCCGTCGGAAGCCCTGGGAGGAGATCCTTATGCTCCGCTTAAGGACGTGCTCAGGCTCAGCTCAGACAGATAGCGTGCGCCCATGATCGACAAGAGCCACAACGGCACGGAAGGCAACGGCGGCACGGAAGGCAACACCGGCGGGGAACAGGTCCGGCCGGCCGGCGCGCGGGACGTACCCGCCGTGCGGGCCGTCACGGACGCGGCGTACCACCACTACATCGAGCGCATCGGGGTCGTGCCCCAGCCCATGGAGGCCGACCACGCGGCGGACGTGGCCGCCGGCAAGGTGTTCGTCACCGGCGAGCCCGTCGCCGGGCTGGTGGTGGTCGAGGCGTTCGCCGACCATCTCTTCCTGGACAGCATCGCCGTCCACCCCCGCGTCCACGGCACGGGCGTCGGACGCCGCCTGCTGCGCTTCGTCGACGCACACGCGCGTGCACTCGGGCTGGGCGAGATCAGGCTCTATACGAACGCGATGATGTGGGAGAACCAGAAGATCTATCCGCGCTACGGCTACGAGGTCGTGGCCCGCCGGGTCGACGGCCCCTACGACCGCGTCCACTACCGCAAGCTGCTGGGCTGAGCCGCCCTCGCGTCAGGCGTCGGGCCACCAGGTGCGCGCGATGTCCTTGCGCACCTCCGGCCGTCCCGCCGGGGTCTCTTCCGCCTCCTCGGTCATCCGGCGGCTGTCCGTCCGCTTCAGGGGCTTCTTCTGCACGGTCATGCGGCGCATCGCTGCCTCCTTCGTGGCTACCGGGTTCCGTGTTGTCACGGAGGTAGACGTTTTCCGGGAGATTTCCTCATGGGTGCCGATTTGTCAGTGGTGGCTGTCACGTCCGTACTGTCAGTGGCGTGTGTCACCCTCTGGGCATGGAGAGCGAGAACACGCACAGGGGTGCTGGTGCCCCGGAAGCGGACTGGGATGCGCTGGCCGCCGGTTTCGACGACGAGCCGGATCACGGACTGCGCGACCCCGAGGTGCGCGCGGCCTGGGCGGACCGGCTGCGCGCCTGGCTCCCCGGCGACCCCGCCGACCTCCTCGACCTCGGCTGCGGCACCGGCAGCCTCTCGCTCCTCGCCGCCGAGCAGGGACACCGGGTGACGGCCGTCGACCGGTCCCCGGCGATGGTCGAGCGGGCCCGCGCCAAGCTCGCCGGGCACACCGCCGAGATCCTGCGCGGGGACGCGGCGGCCCCGCCGGTGGGGGAGCGGCGCTTCGACGCGGTCCTGGTCCGTCATGTGCTGTGGGCCCTGCCGGACCCCGCCGGGGCGCTGCGGCACTGGACGGACCTGCTGCGCCCTACGGGCCGGATCGTGCTGGTCGAGGGCGTGTGGGGAACCCTCACCCCGGTCGGCATACCCGCGCGTCGACTCACCGCCCTGCTGGAGCCGCTCACCCGGCGCGTGCGCGTGGAGCGACTGTCCGGGCACCGTGCGCTGTGGGGCAAGGAGGTGGACGACGAGCGGTACGCGGTGGTGGCCACCGTGTGACCTCCCGCCCGTCCGCTCAGCCGGATTCACGGACACGCTCAGTCGAGTGCGCGGATATAACGCACCTCGCGCGCGCAGAACGCGTACCCGAGCCGCTTGTTGATCGCGATCATGGGGCCGTTCCCGGTGTCGTTGCCCGTGAACGCCTCGGTCAGACCGGCGGCACGGGCCCGGCGCAGGGAGTGGATCTTGGCGAGCTTGGCCAGACCACGGCCGCGGTGGGCGCGGACGGTGCCGGTCATCGCCGTCGAGTACCGGGTGCCGCCGTCGGTGTAGGCCACGGTGAAGGCGACCGGCCGGCCGTCGGCACAGACCACCACGGTCAGCTCCCGGTTCAGCAGCGGGTGGTGCCAGACCTCCTCGACCCACGCGTCGTAGTCCGTGAACTCGGTGTCCACATCGCCCGGTTCGTCGAGCACCGTCTCCGCGTCCAGCTCGAACAGCGGCCGGGGATCGGCCGCGAAGTCGGCGGCCGTGCGCAGCTCCACCCCGGACGGGGTCTCAGGGAGCGGCGGCAGGGTGCCGTGCGCCAGGTCGAGCCGGAGGAAGTGGGCGCTGCGGCCCGGCCGGTAGCCGTGCCGCTCGGCGAAGGCCCGGTTGGCCGGCTCGTCCAGGGCCCAGGCCAGCAGCCGGGTCGCGCCCAGCTCCGCCAGGTACTCCTCGGCGACCCGCGCCAGCAGCCGGCCGGCCCCGCGCCCGGTCTGGTCCGGGCGGACGTAGATGTTCAGCGCGCCCTGGCCCGGCTCGGGGCTGTCGTGGATCAGATGGACCTGCGCCGTGCCGATGATCTCGCCGTCCTCCTCCGCGACGAGCGGCCGGAAACGGGCGGCGGGGTGGACATGGGCGGCCGTGTGCCGCACCGAGTCCGGGGTGAACAGGATGTACGGCAGCGCGAGGCGGCGCACCCGGGCGAAGCCCTCCGCGTCGGCCGGGACGTCGGGGCGCAGGTCACGCACGAGGACTGTCATGGCACCGCACCGTACGAGGCCGGGCCGCCGGGCCGCCTCCCATTTTCCGGCGGGTGCGGGACAATCGGCCCCGTGAGCCTGAAGATCCGCATCGACGACAGCGCGCCCCCGTACGAGCAGGTACGGGCGCAGATCTCCGAGCAGGCGCGGTCCGGGGCGCTCCCGGTGGGGTACCGGCTGCCCACCGTGCGGGGGCTGGCCGAGTCACTGGGACTCGCGGTGAACACGGTGGCCAAGGCGTACCGGGCGCTGGAGGGCGACGGGGTGATCGAGACGCGGGGGCGCAACGGCACGTTCGTGGCCGCCGCCGGGTCGGCCGCGGAGCGGGAGGCATCCTCGGCCGCCCAGGCGTACGCCGAGCGGGTCCGGCGGCTCGGCCTCGGCCGGGACGAGGCACTGGCCGCCGTACGGGACGCCCTGCGGGCGGCTTACGGGCAGGACTGAGGGAGGGCCCGCCCCGCTGCTTCGCCGTTCTGTCGGGGTGACCGAGCGCGGTGTGTGTCCGCTACTGTCCGGCTCTCGCCGGTTCCGGTGTTCTCGTCACCGTCAACCCCGCCCGGCGCGCGGCCCTCCCGAAGACCACCGCGTCCTGTACGGCCGCGCCGCCCGGGTCGTTGTTGAAGTACGCGTACACGTCGAGGTCGTCGGCCCAGGTCGTCGCGATGCGGTCCGCCCAGGTCTCCAGGCTGCGCCGGCCGTAGCGCGGCCAGGGCCGGGCGCGGCCCTGGTGGAAGCGGACGTAGCCCCAGGCGGCGGTGCGCCACAGCGGGCCGGCCGGGCGGGCCAGGACGTCCGCCCAGCACAGGGCCGCGCCCCGGGCCGCCAGCACCTCGCGCACCTCGCCGGTCCACCACGAGTCGTGCCGGGGTTCGACCGCCACCCTCGTACCGGGCGGGAAACAGGCCAGGCACGCGTCCAGCAGGGCCGGGTCGGCGCGCAGGGTGGGCGGGAGCTGGAGGAGGACGGGGCCCAGACGGCCGCCGAGGCCCGCCGCGTGGGTCAGCAGCCGGTGCACCGGCTCCCCGGGGTCCTTCAGCCGCTTGACGTGGGTGAGGAACCGGCTGGCCTTGACCGCGACCACGAAGTCCGGCGGCACCCGCTCCCGCCAGTCGGCGAAGGTGTCGTACGACGGCAGCCGGTAGAAGGCGTTGTTGACCTCCACGGTCGCGAACAGCCGGGTGTACTCCTCCAGCCACCGCCGCGCCGGCACCCCGGCCGGATAGACGAGGTCCCGCCAGTCCTTGTACTGCCACCCCGACGTGCCGACATACAGGGTCATACCCCCATGAAAGCACCCGCCGTGACCGTACTCACCCGGGCGGTGCTCACAGGTACAGCCCCGCGTCCGCTCCCTCCCGGGCCCCCGGCACCGACGTGGGCGCGGTGCCCCGGCGCAGCGCGTACAGCTCGGCCAGGGTCGCGCCCTCCCGGCCGACGCCCTGCTCGGTGCCGAGCCAGTCCACCGCCTCCCGGCGGGTCAGCGGGCCCACCTCGATCCGGGCCAGACAGCGGCCGGGGCGGACCACGGCCGGGTGCAGCCGCTCCAGGTCCTCGTTGGTGGTGACGCCGACCAGCACGTTGCGGCCCTGGCCGAGCAGGCCGTCGGTGAGGTTCAGCAGCCGGGACAGGGCCTGGCCCGCGGTGTGCCGGGCCTCGCCGCGGATCAGTTCGTCGCAGTCCTCCAGCAGCAGCAGGCGCCAGCGGCCCTTGCCCGCGCCGTCGTCCTCGCCGATCGCGATGTCCATCAGATAGCCGACGTCGGAGAAGAGCCGCTCGGGGTCGAGGACGCAGTCGACCTGGCACCAGTCCCGCCAGGAACGGGCCAGCGTGCGCAGCGCGGAGGTCTTGCCGGTGCCCGGCGGGCCGTGGAGCAGCAGCAGCCGGCCGGCGATGTCGTCGGGCGTCGTCCGCATCAGCCGGTCCATGGCATCCGCCACCGGTGCCGTGTAGTTGGCCCGGACCTCCTCCCAGGTGCCCGCGGAGATCTGCCGGGTGGTGCGGTGCGGGCCGCGCCGCGGGGAGACGTACCAGAACCCCATCGTCACGTTCTCCGGCTGTGGTTCCGGCTCGTCGGCCGCGCCGTCGGTGGCCTGGTCGAGGATCCGCTTGGCCAGGTCGGCGCTGGTCGCGGTGACCGTCACGTCCGCGCCCCGGTTCCAGCGGGAGACCAGCAGGGTCCAGCCGTCCCCCTCGGCGAGGGTCGCGCTGCGGTCGTCGTCGCGGGCCACCCGCAGCACTCGGGCGCCCTCCGGCAGCAGGGTCGCTCCGGAGCGGACGCGGTCGATGTTCACCGCGTGCGAGTACGGTTGCTCGCCCGTCGCGAAGCGGCCGAGGAACAGCGCGTCGACGACATCGGACGGGGAGTCGGAATCGTCGACGTGGAGCCGGATCGGCAGGGCGTCGTGTGGGTTCGCGGACATGTCCGCCATGATCCGGCACGGATGCCCCGCCCGCACGGCATTTCCGGCCCAACGCTCCGCGGAAAGAGCCCGGACCCTCTTTCCGGAGGCCCGGACCCTCTTTCCGGAGGCCCGATCGTCCTTCGGCAGCCCGAACCGTCCTCCGGAGGTCCGGCCCCAGCCCTGCTCCGGAGGGTCAACCGCCCGCCGGAGCCCGCCCTGCCCCCGGAGCCCGGTCCTGCCTCCGGACGCGTCAGTCGTACCGGCCCCTCCCGGAACCGCGTCCCCGTACCAGCGCGACGAGCAGGACCAGCAGGCTGAACCCGGTCACCACGACCACCCCGCCCCCGGCCGACCAGCGGTGCGCGGCCAGCATGCACTGGGCGACGAGCAGGTCGACGGCGATCGCGCCCGCGAGGGCGGTGACCGCGCGGCCGAGCGGGTCCGGGCCGCGCAGCGCCGCGGCGAGCGCCCCGGCCGGTGCCGCGAGCAGGAAGAAGAGCGTGCACGGGGCACGCAGGGGTGAGCCGGAGTCGATCAGCGCGAGCAGCGCGCCGGCCGTCGCGACGGCGGCCGCGGCCCCGGCGAGCAGCGGTGCCAGGCCCCTCCCCGGTCCCGGCCGGGTGCCGTCGGTGTCCGTCCCGGTGCCGTCCGGCGAAGGCGGCTTGATACGTATGTTCTGCATTGGCGACTTTGCCCCCCGACGCGCCTGATGCCGGGTTTCAATGTGGCGCAGCCGCCGACGGGGCGTCAAGACGACGGCACGGGCGGACCGGACGTTCCCCGAAGTGTGCCGACGACCCCTCCCGTGCTCCGCCGAGGAGTTGACCGAGTGTCAACAGACGTGGCCCGTACGCGCAATACACGAGCGGTGAATGTCTCGGGTCGACTTTGTTGAGACCACAAAAGTTTTGGCATGGACACTTCCTGTCAACACGCGTAGCTGCTACCAACGTTGAGGCAGAGATCCTGCTAAAGGGAGGTTCCATGAGACGTTCCCGACTTACCGGACTCGTTACCTCGCTCCTCCTCGCCGCCGGCCTCGGTCTCACCGGGGCCGCCTCGGCGCAGGCGTCCTCGACGGCCGCGGCCGGCGGCTACGTGGCCCTCGGCGACTCCTACTCCTCCGGAGTGGGCGCCGACAGCTACATCAGCACCAGCGGCAACTGCAAGCGCAGCACCAAGGCGTACCCGTACCTGTGGAACGCCGCCCACAGCCCCTCGTCGTTCGCCTTCAACGCCTGCTCGGGCGCCACGACGGACGACGTGCGCGCGAACCAGCTCGGCTCCCTCGACTCCTCCACCTCGCTGGTGTCCGTCACGGCCGGCGGCAACGACGCGGGCTTCGCCGACGTCATGACGACGTGTGTGCTCCAGTCCGACAGCTCCTGTCTCTCCCGGATCAACACCGCCAAGGCGTACGTCGCCAACACGCTCCCCGGCAAGCTGGACACCCTCTACAACGCGATCCGGGCCAAGGCCCCGTCCGCCCGGGTGGTCGTCATCGGCTACCCCCGCTTCTACCTGCTCGGCCAGTCCTGCCTCGGCCTCTCCGAGACCAAGCGGGCGGCCATCAACGACGCCGCCGACTACATCGACACCACCATCAAGGCCCGCGCCACCGCCCACAGCTTCGTCTTCGGCGACGTCCGCACCACCTTCGCCGGCCACGAGATCTGCTCCGGTTCCTCGTGGCTGCACAGCGTCGACTGGCTCGACATCGGCGAGTCGTACCACCCGACCGCGGCCGGCCACTCCGGCGGCTACCTGCCGGTGCTCACGAACAACGCGTGACCCGGACGGGCTCGCCCTGCCGGGTGAACTTCCGGGCGTGTCCCGGGAGTCCGGTCAGGGCGAGCCCGACGGCTAGGTGAGATCGCCCACGTTCCGTCCGCCGCGGACGCCCGCGCCGGGAGCGGCGCGGGCGAACGAGGGGCCGGGCACCGGAGTGATCGCTTCCGCCTCCGCCCGGGAGGCCGTCGTCACCCTCGGCGGTCCCGGCACCCCGCCTGGCGGGCGACACGCCCTTGATCGCGGAAGTCCTCGCCTCCCCTGTGACGTCACTCGGCGTAACCACCGGGCCTGACGGCCGCTCGGCGCGCCCCGCCGGACGGCCGCTTGTCCAACTCACCCTGAAATCGGTCGGATTCGGAGAGTAGTCAAAGGGGGATGGTCAACCCCCTTGCAGGGACGGTGAATCCTGTGGCCGAGATACCCGGGTGCCCCAGTGGGGCGATAGGGTTAGCCTGCCCGGGCCGGGTGACTCGTACGGGTGGGGAGTGACATGGAACAGATAACAATGCGCAGCAGGGCGAGGGTCCCTGCGATCACCTGCGGGAGCAGCGCGACCAGTACGCGCCTGGACCGCCATCTGTCGGTACTGGCGGGACCCGCCATACCGCAGCGGGAGACGGTCGAGGCGACCTCGCTGATGCGTGAGCTGACGGCGCGCGGCTCCGTGCACACGCGCAGCGACCGGGGTGCGCGGGTGCGCCGGGTGTCCCTCTTCGCGCCGCTGCGTCGGCTGCGCCGTTCGCTGTTCGGCGGTCACTGACCGCACCGCAGGGCCCCGGCCTCCGAGCGGGGGCGCCGCGCTCAGGCCACCACACCGTCCCGGTGCAGCGCTGCGATCTCGTCGTCCGTCATCCCCACGGCACGCAGCAGCGCTCCGGTGTGCTGCCCGAGCGCGGGCACCTCACCCATCCGTGCCTCGCCCCCGCCCGGCAATGTGATGGGCGGCAGCAGCGCCTTCAGCGGCCCGGCCGGCGTTCCCACCTGACGCCACCGCTCCCGGGCCGCCAACTGCGGATGCTTCGCCAGCTCCCGCACGTCCCGCAGCCGGGCGCAGGCGATGCCCGCCCGCTCCAGCCGGGCCAGCGCCTCCTCGGTGTCCAGCACCCGCAGCGCCGCCGCCACCAGCGCGTCGGTCCGCTCGCGGTGCGCCACCCGGGCGGCGTTCGTCGCGTACGCCGGGTCCGTGCCCAGCTCCGGGCGGCCCACGACCTGTTCGGCCAGCCGCCGCCACTCCCGGTCGTTCTGCACCGACAGCAGCACCCGGCCGCCGTCCGCCGTCGGATAGGCGTCGTACGGCGCGATCACCGCGTGCGCCAGCCCGGTGCGGGCGGGCGGCTCACCCCCGTGCATCGTGTGGTGCAGCGGATGCCCCAGCCACTCGGCGAGCGCCTCCAGCATGGACACCTCCACCGGCCCGCCCCGCCCGGTCGTGCCGCGGCGCACCAGCGCGGCCAGCACACCGGAGAACGCGTACATGGCCGCCGCGATGTCCGCCGCCGGGATGCCCGCCTTCACCGGCTGCTCCGGTGTCCCCGTCACCGACACCAGCCCCGCCTCGCACTGCACGAGCATGTCGTAGGCCCGCTTGTCCGCGTACGGTCCCGAGCCGCCGTAGCCCGAGATGTCCACGGCGATCAGCCGCGGGTGGGCGGCGCACAGCGTGGCCGCGTCCAGGCCGAGCCGGGCCGCCGCGCCGTGCGCGAGGTTCTGCACGAACACGTCCGCGTCCGCGACCAGCCGCCGTACGACGTCCAGTCCGCGCGGGTCCTTCAGATCCAGCGCCAGGGACTCCTTGCCGCGGTTGCACCACACGAAGTGGGAGGCCAGACCACCGGCCGCCGTGTCGTAGCCGCGCGCGAAGTCGCCGCCGTCGACCCGCTCCACCTTGATGACCCGGGCGCCCAGGTCGGCGAGCTGCCGGGTCGCGAAGGGCGCGGACACGGCCTGTTCGACGGCGACGACGGTGATGCCCTCCAAGGGGAGCGGGAGTTGATCCATGGGGTGGATGATCTCCCCTGACCGGCGGCCTTGTCAGCAGTACGCCCATGCCGGGGCCGTACCGCACCGCGTACGCTCGACGTGACCAGGACGAGGCCGGGGGGGGGGATCGATCGTGAGACCAGCCGTGAGGGACCGGGAACGTGCCCGGCGTCAGCTCGGGTCGATCGCCCGGGTGCTGCAGGCGGCCCGGGACGCCGGGATCCCGCTGTGGCTGCGCGGCGGCTGGGCCATGGACTTCTTCCTCGGCGAGGTCACCCGTGACCACGGGGACATCGACTGGTTCGCCTGGGCGCGGGACGCCCCGGCCCTCGCCGGCCTCCTCACCCGGCTCGGCCACACACCGGTGCCGGGCCCGCCCGCGGACCTCCAGCTCGACTTCGTCAGGTGCGGCCTGGACAGCAGCTTCACCCTGATCGACCGGGACGCGGCGGGCCGGGTGACCGTGGCGGGCGGGCCCTGGGCCGGCACCCCCTGGCCGGACGGCCTGCTCGGGACCGAACCCGGCCGGATCGGCGCGCTCCGGGCGCCCATCGTCGCACCGCACGCCCAGATCGAGATCAAGCGGATGATGCCCGTCTGGGACCCGGCCCGGCCCCGCCGGGCCAAGGACGCCGAGGACATCGCCCGCCTGGAGGCCGCCCTGCGCCCTCGTACGGTGGGCTAGAGCAGCGCGAACTGCCCCTCAGGGCCCTCCTCCTGGTGGTCCAGTACCGACGCGGGGCGCCGGGCGGGCTCCGGGACCGGCAGTACGCCCGCGCGCCGCAGCTCGTCCGCCGTCACCGCCGACTCCGGCCGCAACCGGGCGCGCGGGGCCCGCAGTTCGGCCAGCAGCGCGAGGACGGTGATCAGCTCCAGCAGCTCCGAGGTCCAGCTCTGCGGCCAGGCCGCCGGGCGGATCGCGGCGAGCGTGCCCGGCTCGGCCGGCGCGGTACGGGCCGCGAACCAGGACTCCAGCGCCCGGACCCCGGCCACCTCGAACTCCCACGCCTCGGCGGGGACCGGGGAGATCCGGCCCTCGTCCAGGTACAGGGCCTCCTCGTCCGGGTCGTACCGCAGGGTTCCCGGACGGCCCGGCAGCGGCGCCCGGACGTACGGGCGACGGCCACCGGGCAGCCGGGGCCGCTCCCCGTCCCGGCACATCAGCCACAGCATCCGGCGGCCCAGCTCCACGCCGGCCGCCCACAGATCGCCGTCGTCGGTGAGCGGCACGGTCAGGTCCGGGCGGACCGCCGCCACGATCCAGGCCAGCACGTCCGCCGCCGAGGGGCGTGCGCCCAGGCGGACGGCCAGCAGGTCCGACAGGCCCGGGGCCAGGTTCGGTTCGGCGCCGCCGGGGCGGCGGTACAACGGGCGGATCCGGCCGGTGCGCAGCGTGGGCAGCAGCGGCGTCGCCAGCAGCGGGAGGTCCGCGTCACCCGTTTCGACCGTGAACACCTGCCGTGCGTCCGCCACCCGCCACAGCTCCGGGCGGGCCGTGTCGATCAGCCGGTGGTCCGGGATCAGCCACCGCTCGTCGAACGGCGCGGCCAGCACCCGCACCGGCTCCGCGCAGGGACCCCCGACCCGGGCGAGCCGTCCGGTACCCGTGGACTGACCGGGCAACTGGCCCACGGCCGAGGTGAGCGCACGCGCCCGGGTCGGCTCGAACAGGGCCTCCCGGTCCGGCCCCTCGGCCCGCAGCAGCGCCTCCCAACGGGCCCGCAGCGAACCCGGATCGGGCGCCGTCGGCCAGTGCCGGCCCGGCCGCATCGGTGCGACGGACCACGGCATGAGGTCCGCCAGAAGCGGAGCGTCGTCGTGCGTCACGGTGGGCATCGTACGGCCTCACCCGCCCCCGGTTCAGGTGGCGTCGAGAGTGACCGTGAAGGAGAACCGGTCCCCCCGGTAGTGGATGACGGCCACGTCCAGCACCCGCCCCTCGCTGTCGTACGTCACCCCCGTGTAGTGCAGGATCGGGCTGAGCAACGGCACATCGAGCAGCCGCGCCGTCTCCGGATCGGCGAGCCGCGCCTGCACCGTGTCGGTGATCCGGCTGATGTCGGCCTTCACCACGTCCCGCAGCACCTTGGTCATCGGCCAGCGCACCAGGTCGTCCGGATCGATCCGCTCGGCCAGGTCGGGCCGGATGTGGTTGACGGCGTGGTTGGTCGGCTCCCCGGTCTTCTCGTCGCCGCGCAGCCGGTGGTACACCGCCACCTCCGCGAGGTCCGGGAAGTACTCGGCGAGCGCGGCCGGCACCGGCACCCGCCCGTGCTCCAGCAACTCGGTCGTCATCCCGGACTGCTGGGCCACGATGGCGTCCACCGAGCCCAGCAGCCGTACCGGCGCCCCGCGCCGCACCCCGGGCTCGATGAACGTGCCGCGCCGCCGGTGCCGGGTGATCAGCCCCTCGTCCTCCAGTTCCTTCAGCGCCTGGCGCATGGTCAGCACGCTCACGCCGTAGTGCTCCGCCAGCCGCTCCTCGGTGGGCAGCCGCAGCGGGTCCTCGGAGGAGCGGCCCAGTATCGAGGCGCGCAGCGACTGCGACACCTGGTACCACAGCGGCAGCTTGCGGTTCAGGACGATGGAGTCCGGGGCGAAGGAGGTCACCCCGCTATCCGTACCCGGCGGGCAACCTCCCGCGCAACGGCGACCGTCACCCCCGGAAGTGCCGCTGGAGTCCCTGCCACACATCGTCGTAGCGCTGCTGGAGGTGGTCCGCGCCGGCCGCGTGCGGGGTGAGGGTCACCGGCCAGCGGGTCTCGAACATGAAGGCCAGCCCGTCGTCGATCTTGTGCGGCCGCAGCTCGGCCGCGCTCGCCCGGTCGAACGTCTCCCGGTCCGGGCCGTGCGCCGACATCATGTTGTGCAGCGAGCCGCCGCCGGGCACGAAACCCTCCGCCTTGGCGTCGTAGGCGCCCTCGATCAGGCCCATGTACTCGCTCATCACGTTCCGGTGGAAGTACGGCGGCCGGAAGGTGTCCTCGCCCACCAGCCAGCGCGGCGCGAAGACCACGAAGTCCACGCCGGCCAGGCCCGGGGTGTCCGACGGGGAGGTCAGCACCGTGAAGATCGACGGGTCCGGGTGGTCGTAGGAGATGGTGCCGATCACATTGAACCGGCGCAGATCATAGACGTACGGCACATGGTTGCCGTGCCAGGCGACCACATCCAGGGGGCTGTGGTCGTACGTGGCCGTCCACAGGTTGCCGCAGAACTTGTTCACCACCTCCACCGGGCCCTCGACGTCCTCGTACGCGGCGACCGGCGCCTGGAAGTCCCGGGGATTGGCGAGGCCGTTGGCGCCGATGGGACCGAGGTCGGGCAGCCGGAACGGTGCCCCGTAGTTCTCGCACACATAGCCGCGCGCGGAGTCGTCCAGCAGCTCCACACGGAAGCGCACCCCACGGGGGATCAGCGCCACATGGGCCGGTTCCACACGCAGCCGGCCGAACTCGGTGTGCAGCAGCAGCCCGCCGCGCTCCGGCACGATCAGCAGCTCCCCGTCGGCGTCGGAGAAGACGCGCTCCATCGAGGAGTCGGCGTGGTACAGGTGCACGGCCATGCCCGTGCGCTGGGTCGCGTCGCCGTTGCCGCCCAGCGTCCACAGCCCGCCGAGGAAGTCGGTGCCGGCCGGGGGTTCGGGCAGCGGGTTCCAGCGCAGCCGGTTGGGGTCGGGCACCGTCTCGGTGAAGGGGGCCGTGCGCAGCGCGCCGTTGCCGGTGCGGGTGAACGCCGGGTGGGCGGCCGAGGGGCGGATGCGGTACAGCCACGAGCGCCGGTTGTGCGCGCGCGGCTCGGTGAACGCCGTACCGCTCAGCTGCTCGGCGTACAGGCCGAGCGGTGCGCGCTGTGGCGAGTTGCGGCCCTCGGGCAGGGCGCCCGGCACCGCCTCCGAGGCGTGTTCATTGCCGAACCCGGTCAGATACGACAGCCCCTCGGCGGCCTTCCGTGCGTCCCCGCTCATGATCGCTCCTCGCGCGCTCCCGATTCCTATGCATCACCGTAGGAATGAGCGGGGGTCGGCGCAAGAGGGTTCCCGGTCCTCCCTCCGAGGTAGGGCGCGAACCAGACCTGAGGCGGATCCCGGGTGCCGGGGCGCTGTTCTACGCTCCGGATCATGTCGTGGAAGAAGTGGACGCGCGGGCGGCTCACCGCGCTCGTGGTGTGCGTCCTGCTGCCGTGGGGAGCGGCGGCCTGCGCAACCGGTGAGGCGCACGAGGGCACGGTCTCGCCCTCACCTGTGGGATCCGTGCTGGACAGCACCGACGAGACGGGCCGCAACCTGCGCGAGGTGCCCGCGAAGAACGCGCCCGCCGTCGCCGTCGAGGTCACCCCGGACTCGGCCGGCGGCTGGGACGTCCGGCTGAGGCTGCGGCACTTCCGCTGTTCCGCGCCCGGCACCCGGCCGGCCGCCGCCCTCGGGCGCGGGCTCGTCCAGCTCTACGTCGACGGCCGCCCGGTCGCCCGGCTGCACACCCCCGCCTACCACCTGGCCGCCGACCGTGTCCCGCACGGCACCCACCAGATCACGGCCCGCCTGTACGCCGACGACGGCACGGTGTGGGCGGTCCACGGCAAGCCGATCGAAAGCACCGCCGACATCACGGTCTCCGACGCGGAGACGGGTACAGGCCGCCCCCCGAACGGGACCGCGCCCGCCGCACCGGGAGCGTGAGCCGGACGCGGGGGCGAGGGGGCGCGCGAGCGGTGCGGCGGCGGGGGACGGAAGTCGCGGACGAGGACAGCGACGGGCCACGACCGCTCCGGCGACGGCGGTCGGCCGGCGGGGGAGTGTCGGTTGCCTGGGTGGGCTGGGTCCGGCCGGGGTGGCGGTCCGGTGGCCGGGCCGGCCCGGGTGGTGTGGGAGGCGGTGGCGGATCCGGCGGGTGGCCCGGCCGGTTCGGTGGGCGGGCCTGGCTGTGCGGGGCTGCTGTCGGCGTGGGAAACCGGGACAGGTCGGTCGGCGGAGGAGTGGCCGGGTTGGTGGGTGGCCGGGCTGGTTCGGCGGGGGCGGCTGGGGCGGTGGGTTGACGGGGGGGGGTGCGTCGGCTGCTCGGGAGGGCCGGGCCCGGTCGGGGTGGCGGTCCGGTGGCCGGGCCGGGCTGGTCGTCAGGGGCAGCGGTGGCGGATCCGGCCGGTCGGGTGGGCGCGGGCCTGGCTGTGCGGGGCCCTTGTCGGCGCGCGGGAGCGGGGCCGGTCGGCGGCGGGGGGAGTGTCGGTTGCCTGGGGGCCGGGTCCGGTCGGCGTGGCGGTCCGGTGGCCGGGGCAGGCCGGATGGTGGGGGAGGCGGTGGCGGATCCGGCGGTCCGGCGGGTGGCCCAGCCGGTTCGGTGGGCGGGCCTGGCTGTACGGGGCTCCTGTCGGCGTGGGAAACCGGGACAGGTCGGTCGGCGGAGGAGTGGCCGGGTTGGTTCGGCGGGGGCGGCTGGGGCGGTGGGTTGACGGGGGGTGCGTCGGCTGCTCGGGAGGGCCGGGTCCGGCCGGGGTGGCGGTCCGGTGGCCGGGTCGGGCTGGTCGTCAGGGGCAGCGGTGGCGGTTCCGGCCGGTCGGGTGGGCGCGGGCCTGGCTGTGCGGGGCCCTTGTCGGCGCGTGGGAGCGGGGCCGGTCGGTCGGCGGGGGAGTGTCGGTTGCCTGGGGGCCGGGTCCGGCCGGGGTGGCGGTCCGGTGGTCGGGGCAACTGGACGGCGAGGGGAGCGAGGGCGGATCCGGGCGGCTCGGCGAGGAACCGTCGGCTGTTCCGGTAGGTCCGGTCCGGTCGGTGGGGCGGGGCCGGGGCCGGTCCGGCGGGTGTGTGGGCGGCTCGGCGGTCGGCTGTGGTGCGCGGTCGCCGTGCCCGTGATGCGCGGTCGCCGTGCCCGTGATGCGCGGCCGGTGTGCCCGGTGACGTACCCGGCACGCGTGGGCCCCCGCGTGCGCCCTTGCCGGCGGGTGAGTGCCGGGCGGCTCCTCTCCGTACTCTGAGGAAGGTTTACCTAACTACGGCGGAAAGGCATCATGAAGCCCGTGCCCCACGCGACCTCGCTTCGTCGCGCGCCCGTCCAGCGGCGCAGCGCCGAGCGGCTCACCCGGATCCTCGACGCCTGCGCCGGTCTCCTCGACGAGGTCGGCTACGACGCCCTGAGCACCCGCGCCGTCGCCCAGCGCGCCGGCGTCCCCATCGGCTCGGTCTACCGGTTCTTCGGCAACAAGCGGGAGATGGCCGACGCCCTCGCCCAGCGCAACCTGGAGCGGTACGTCGAGCGTGTCACCGAGCGGCTGGACCGGGCCCGCGCGGGGGACTGGCGGGCCGCCATGGACGCCGTCCTGGACGAGTACCTCGCCATGAAGCGCACCGCGCCCGGCTTCTCGCTGGTCGACTTCGGCAACCAGATCCCGGTCGGCTGCCGCCACGACGAGCCCAACACCCGCGTCTCCGACCGGCTCACCGAGTTGCTCGCCGGCTATCTCGGCCGCACCCCGGACACGGATCTGCGGCGGGTCTTCCTGGTCGCCGTGGAGAGCGCCGACACCCTCGTGCAACTCGCCTTCCGGATCGACCCGGAGGGGGACGAGGCGATCATCGCCGAGACCAGGGAGCTGCTGCGGGCCTACCTGGCCCGCGTACTCGACTGAACCGTCCCGCCTCTGACCTGGACTTTTGCGCTTATTGCTCACGCGTCAACATCTTGTTAACGCCGGTTGAACGGACCTAACGTCATCGCACCGCCGACCCCCAGGTGGGATGTTCAAGGGCGAACGTTAGGTATCCATTTCATGCTGACCATCCTCGGCTTCGCCATGATCGCGACCTTCCTGGTCCTGATCATGCTGAAGAAGATGTCGCCGATCGCGGCGCTCGTGCTCGTCCCCGCGCTGTTCTGCGTGTTCGTGGGCAAGGGCGGCAAACTCGGTGACTACGTCATCGACGGCGTCACCAGCCTCGCCCCCACCGCGGCGATGCTCATGTTCGCGATCGTCTACTTCGGTGTGATGATCGACGTCGGCCTCTTCGACCCGGTCGTCCGGGGCATCCTGAAGTTCTGCAAGGCCGACCCGCTGCGGATCGTGGTCGGCACGGCGGTCCTCGCCGCGATCGTCTCCCTGGACGGCGACGGCTCCACCACCTTCATGATCACCGTCTCGGCGATGTACCCGCTCTACAAGCGGCTGAAGATGTCCCTGGTCGTGATGACGGGCGTCGCCGCCATGGCCAACGGCGTGATGAACACACTCCCCTGGGGCGGCCCCACCGCCCGCGCCGCCACCGCGCTGAAGGTGGACGCGAGCGACATCTTCGTACCGATGATCCCGGCCCTCGCCATGGGCCTGCTGTTCGTCCTCGTCCTCGCCTACGTCCTCGGCCGCCGCGAGCGCCGGCGGCTCGGCGTGCTCACGCTGGACGAGGTGCTGGTGGAGGAGAGCGAGACGGTGCTGGTCGGCGCCGCCTCCGGGGTGAAGGCCGGTGGTTCCGGCGCCGGCGCAGACCTGCCCGAGGGGCCCGCCGAGGACGGTCTCCAGGGCCTGGACCCGCACCGCCCCACCCTGCGTCCGAAGCTGTACTGGTTCAACGCGCTGCTCACGGTCGTCCTGCTCACCGCCATGATCATGGAGTGGCTGCCGATCCCGGTGCTGTTCCTGCTCGGCGCCGCCCTCGCGCTGACCGTCAACTTCCCGCACATGCCGGACCAGAAGGCCCGGATCGCCGCCCACGCGGAGAACGTCCTCAACGTCTCCGGCATGGTGTTCGCCGCCGCCGTGTTCACCGGCGTCCTGCAGGGCACCGGCATGGTCGACCACATGGCGAAGTGGCTGGTCGGCAACATCCCCGACGGCATGGGCCCGCACATGGCCCTCGTCACCGGCGTGCTGAGCATCCCGCTCACCTACTTCATGTCCAACGACGGCTTCTACTTCGGCGTCCTGCCGGTGCTCGCCGAGGCGGGCCACGCGCACGGCGTCTCCTCGCTGGAGATCGCCCGCGCCTCGATCGCCGGCCAGCCGCTGCACATGTCCAGCCCGCTCGTCCCGGCCGTCTACGTCCTGGTCGGCATGGCCAAGGTGGAGTTCGGCGACCACACCCGGTTCGTGGTGAAGTGGGCCGCGCTCACCTCCCTGGTGGTGCTCGGCTCGGCGCTCCTGTTCGGCATCGTCTGATCACCCCGGGAAGGACCGCACCCATGGCGCCCGGTGGACACCGCGGCTGGCTGCTCCGCCTCGTCATCGCCTTCGGCTGCGCCCAAGGGGCGGTGTCGATGGCCCGCCCCGCCGTCTCCTACCGGGCCCTCGCGCTGGGCGCCGACGAACGGGCGGTCGGCGTCATCGCCGGTGTCTACGCGCTGCTGCCGCTGTTCGCCGCCGTACCGCTCGGCCGCCGCACCGACCACGGCCGCTGCGCGCCCCTGCTGCCCGCGGGCGTGGTCCTCATCGCGGGCGGCTGCGCCCTGAGCGGACTGGCCGGCTCCCTGTGGGCGATGGCCCTGTGGAGCGGGGTGATGGGCCTCGGTCACCTGTGCTTCGTGATCGGCGCCCAGTCGCTGGTGGCCCGCCAGTCCGCGCCGCACGAACAGGACCGCAACTTCGGCCACTTCACCATCGGCGCCTCCCTCGGCCAGCTCGTCGGCCCGCTCGCCGCGGGCGCCCTCGTCGGCGGCCCCGGCCTGGCGCACAGCAGCGCGGTCGCCCTCGTCACGGCGGGCGCGGGCGCCGCCGTCGCGTTCACCGCGCTGTGGCGGATCGAGGACCGTACGGCCGGCCCGGCGCGCGCGCCGGGCGGGGGACGGGTGCCGGTCGCGGGCATCCTGCGCGCCCGGGGTGTGCCCGCGGGCATCCTGATCAGCCTGTCGGTGCTGTCCGCGACCGACATCCTCACCGCCTACCTGCCGGTGGTCGGCGAGCACCGGGGCATCGCCCCCGCGGTGATCGGTGTCCTGCTCGCCCTGCGGGCCGGCGCCACCATCGCCTGCCGGCTCGTCCTCACCCCGCTGCTGCGGCTGCTCGGCAGGCCCGCGCTGCTGACCGGGACCTGTGTGCTGGCGGCCCTGCTGTGCTCGGGGGTCGCGCTGCCGGTGCCGGTGTGGGCGCTCGGTGTGATGCTCACGCTCCTCGGCTTCTGCCTGGGCGTGGGCCAGCCGCTGTCGATGACGACGGTGGTGCGGGCGGCGCCCGAGGAGGCCCGCTCCACCGCGCTCGCCCTGCGGCTGACCGGCAACCGGCTGGGCCAGGTGGCCGCCCCGGCCGCCGCGGGCCTGGTCGCCGGGCTGGCGGGGGTGGCGGCACCGTTCCTGATGCTGGGCGGGCTGCTGCTGGCCTCCGCCGGAGTGGCGCTGCGCTCCTCCGGTCCGCCCCAAGAGGGGGCCGGACGGGTGGCGGGAGAGCGGCGCGAGGGCCCGGGACTGCGCCGCACGAGCGATATCCGGGGGCGCGCCCGGCGCCGTTGCCGGGAGCCGCGCGGGTCTTGAGGCAGTGTCCAGGCGAAAGAGCGATTTGTATGAAAATCGTCTGAACCCGGAGGATTGCGCATGCCCACCCTGACACTCCCCCGTGCAGCCGGCTCCCGCGCGGGCGCCACCGTCGTCCTCACCGCCCTCGCCGCGGCGGGCGCGTCGTGGGTGGCGGCGCCGAACGCGGCGGCCCAGGGGGAGAACGGCGACATCAGGATCCACAACGCCCGCTCCACCAACCCCCCGTCGTTCATCGGCTCGGCCAAGGACGACCCGGTGGTCTGCAAGTTCTTCCTGGAGGCCGTCAACTTCGACACCCTGACCAGCATCGCGTACACGATCACGCCCCAGCCCCCGCTGCCCACCGCCGCCACCGTGACCGGCATCATCCAGCTGGCCGGCGGCGCCGGGCACACCGACCCGCTGGGGCTGGCCGACGGACAGTACAAGATCAGCTGGACGGTGGGGGCGCCCCCGGCCTTGAAGGAGAAGGTCTTCCGCGTCAACTGCCACGACGGCAAGGTGGAGGGCGCGCCCGGTGGCCAGATCGAGGACCACCAGCAGCACGACGGGGAGCACCAGGACAACGGCTCCTGGGGCCAGAGCGACCACGACGGCCCGAAGGGCGGTGTGCACGCGGGCGGCGGCGGCCTCATCGACACGGCCGCCGCGTACTCCCCGGTGGCCGCCGCGGCGGCCGTGGGCCTGGTCGCCGTCAGTGCCGCCGTGTACGTCCGGCTGATCCGCCGCCGCCCCCATGGCGCCGCGTAGACGGCGCAGGCCCTGGTACCGGACCCGCGCCTACCGCCTCGCGCGAACGGCCGTGCTGGTGACCGTCCTGGTGGCGGTCGGCTCGCGCTGCGGGGGACACGACGGACCGGCCACGGCCGGCCGGGCGGGCGGCGCGGACGAGGCGGCGGCCCCGGCCGCGCCGCCCGCCCCGCCGCCCCGCCCGCTGCCCCGGTCCCGGCCGACCGCCTTCCGCGTGCCCTCCCTGGGAATCGACGCCCCGATCGTCCCGCTCCGCCTGGACGCCCACCGGGAGCTGGAGACGCCGCCGGTGGACCAGCCCCGGCTGGTCGGCTGGTACGAGGGCGGGCCCACGCCGGGCGAGACGGGCACCGCGGTCGCCGTCGGCCACCGCGACACCCGCAGCGGAGCCGCGGTGTTCGCCGGGCTGGCCTCGGTCAAGCCCGGCAAGGCCGTCGAGGTGCGGCGGGCGGACGGGCGTACCGCCGTCTACTCCGTGGACCGGGTGAAGGTCTACGACAAGGCCGGCTTTCCCGACCGGGAGGTCTACGGCGCGACCGGGCGCCCGGAGCTGAGGATCATGACCTGCGGCGGCCTGTTCAGCAGGCGCACCGGCTACACCAGCAACGTGGTGGTCTTCGCCCATCTGACCGCGGCGAAGTGACCGGCGGACCGGCGGCCGGCGAAGCGGCATCCGGTCAACCGGCGTCCAGTGAAGCGGCGGCCCGGTCGGGCGGCGGACTCGGCGTCCGCGCCGGCCGGGCCGTCCGCGATGATGTCCCGGGGGCCCATGGCCCGGGAGAGTCTGGCGCGGGAAAACTATCACCGCTAGTTTGTGTGCCGGACGACGTGCACCCGCCGGGAGGACACAGCATGAAGGCACATGACGCCCTGTACATCGACGGCGCCTGGCGCCCCGCCGCGAGCGGCGACGTGATCGAGGTCGTCAACCCCGCCGACGAGCAGGTCATCGGCAAGGTCCCGGCGGGCGGCGCGCTGGACATCGACACCGCCGTACGGGCCGCGCGCGCCGCCCTGCCCGCCTGGGCCGCCACACCCCCGGCCGAACGCGCCGCCCGCCTCGCCGCCCTGCACCGCGCCCTGGACGGGCGCAAGGACGAGATCGCCGCGACGGTCACCGCCGAGCTGGGCTCACCGCCGAAGTTCTCCGAGGCCGTGCACGCGGCGGTGCCCCTCGCGGTCGCCGCCTCCTTCGCCGAACTGGCCGCGCGGCACTCCTTCGAGGAGAAGGTCGGCAACTCCACGGTCCTGCACGAACCCATCGGCGTGGTCGGCGCGATCACCCCCTGGAACTACCCGCTCCACCAGATCGTCGCCAAGGTCGCCCCCGCCCTCGCCGCCGGCTGCACGATCGTCCTCAAGCCCGCCGAGGACACCCCGCTCGTCGCCCAGCTGTTCGCCGAGGCGGTGCACGAGGCGGGCGTGCCCGCGGGCGTGTTCAACCTGGTCACCGGCCTCGGCCCGGTCGCGGGACAGGCCCTCGCCGAGCACCCCGGCGTCGACCTGGTCTCCTTCACCGGCTCCACCGCGGTCGGTCGGCAGATCGGCGCGGTGGCCGGCGCGGCCGTGAAGAAGGTCGCCCTGGAACTCGGCGGCAAGTCCGCCAACGTCATCCTGCCGAGCGCCGACCTCGCCCGCGCCGTGAACGTCGGCGTCGCCAACGTGATGTCCAACTCCGGCCAGACGTGCAGCGCCTGGACCCGCATGCTGGTCCACCGCGACCAGTACGCCGAGGCCGTCGAACTGGCCGCCACCGCCGCCGCCAAGTACGGCGACCGGATCGGTCCGGTGGTCAGCGCCAAGCAGCAGGCCCGGGTGCGCGGTTACATCGAGAAGGGCATCGCCGAGGGCGCCCGGCTGGTCGCCGGCGGACCCGAAGCCCCGCGCGAGCGCGGCTACTTCGTCAGCCCGACCGTCTTCGCCGACGTCACCCCGGAGATGACGATCGCCCAGGAGGAGATCTTCGGCCCGGTCCTGACGATCCTGCGCTACGAGGACGAGGAGGACGCCCTGCGCATCGCCAACGGCACGGTGTACGGCCTCGCGGGCGCCGTCTGGGCCGCCGAGGAGGCCGAGGCGGTGGCCTTCGCACGCCGCATGGACACCGGCCAGGTCGACATCAACGGCGGCCGGTTCAACCCCCTCGCGCCCTTCGGCGGTTACAAGCAGTCCGGCGTCGGCCGGGAACTCGGCAGCCACGGACTCGCCGAGTACCTGCAGACCAAGTCCCTCCAGTTCTAAGGAAGTCAGCGACCATGGCCGTACGAGCCGCCGTCCTGCCCGCCGTCGGGGCCCCGCTGGAGATCACCGGCATCGAGCTGCCCGACCCCGGTCCCGGACAGGTCCGGGTCCGCCTCGCCGCCGCCGGCGTCTGCCACTCCGACCTGTCCCTGTCCAACGGCACCATGCGGGTGCCGGTCCCGGCCGTCCTCGGCCACGAGGGCGCCGGCACGGTGATCGCCGTCGGCGAGGGCGTCACCCATGTCGCGCCCGGCAGCCCCGTGGTCCTCAACTGGGCCCCCTCCTGCGGCAGTTGCCACGCCTGCTCGCTCGGCGAGGTGTGGCTCTGCGGCAACGCGCTGAACGGCTCCGCCGACGTCTACGCCCGCACCACCGACGGCACCGAGCTGCACCCCGGCCTGAACGTGGCCGCGTTCGCCGAGGAGACGGTGGTCTCCGCGTCCTGTGTGCTGCCGGTGCCGGACGGGGTGGAACCCGTCGACGCCGCCCTCCTGGGCTGCGCGGTGCTCACCGGCTACGGCGCCGTCCACTACTCGGCGGGGGTGCGGCCCGGCGAGACCGTCGCCGTGTTCGGCGTCGGCGGAGTGGGCCTCGCCGCGATCCAGTCGGCCCGGATCGCGGGCGCGTCCCGGATCGTCGCCGTCGACGTCTCGCCCGCGAAGGAGGAACTGGCCCGCGCGGCCGGTGCCACCGACTACGTCCTGGCCTCCGACACCACGCCCCGCGAGATCCGCGCCCTCACCGGCAAGCAGGGCGTCGACGTGGCCGTGGAGTGCGTGGGCCGCGCCGTCTCCATCCGCGCGGCCTGGGAGTCCACCCGCCGGGGCGGCCGGACCACGGTCGTCGGCATCGGCGGCAAGGACCAGCAGGTCACCTTCAACGCCCTGGAGCTCTTCCACTGGGGCCGCACCCTGTCGGGCTGCGTCTACGGCAACACGGACCCGTCCCGTGACGTGCCGATCCTCGCGGACCACATCAGGCAGGGCCGCCTCGACCTGTCCACCCTGGTCACCGACCGCATCACCCTGGAGGACATCCCGGCGGCCTTCGACAACATGCTCGCGGGGAAGGGGGGCCGGGCGGTGGTGGTGTTCTGACGCCGGTCCTCACCGCAGCACACCGGACGGGATGCCGAGCAGGTCGGACAGGACCTGCTCGCCCACGGGAGTGATCCGCACCGCCCGCCCGCTGCCCACCCGCACACACCACCCCGCCTCCAGCGCCCGCCGGCACAGCGCCGCCCCCGCGGCCCCCGCGAGGTGCGGCCGGCGTTCGGTCCAGTCCAGGCACGCGCGGGCCAGCGGGCGGCGGCCGGAGAGGTCGAGCGGGATGCCGGCCGCGCCGAACCACTCCAGCCCCGCGTCGGTCAGCGCGAACCCGGTGTCCTGCCGCAGCAGGCCCCGCCCGGTCAGCGCGTCGGTGACCGTGATGCCCAGCCGCCCGGCGAGATGGTCGTAACAGGTGCGCCCCCGGGCCATGGCGGCCCCGGCACTCGCCTCGCGCAGCCCCCGGGGAGGCCGCCCTGCCTCCGCCGCGGGCACCTGCGCGGCGAGATCCTCCACCAGCTGCGCCACCCGCGGGCCGGCCAGCCGCACGTACCGGTGCCGTCCCTGCCGCTCCTCGGCGAGCAGTCCGCCGGCCACCAGCCGGTGCAGGTGCTCGCTCACGGTGGAGGGGGCCACCCCGGCGTGCCGGGCCAGCTCACCGGCCGTCCACGCCCGCCCGTCCAGCAGTGCCAGCAGGCACGCGGCCCGCGTCCGGTCGGCGATCAGCCCGGCCAGCGCGGCGAGGCCGGCGGCCCGGGAGTCCTCGGTGCTCATGTCCCCAGCATGGGACACCGGTACTTCGGCGGTCGCCGAAGCGTCACACCCGTACCCGTTCGTACTGCTGCGCCAGCCCGTCCAGCAGCGCGCCGAGTCCCGTCTCGAAGGCCCGCTCGTCGATCTTCTCCTGCTGCTCGGCGAGCAGATGGGCCTGCCCTAGGTGGGGATAGTCGGCCGGGTCGTAGGCGCTCGCGTCGTCCACGAAGCCGCCGGCGAACGACCCGAGTGCCGAGCCCATGATGAAGTACCGCATCAGCGCGCCGATGGAGGTCGCCTGGGCCGGCGGCCACCCCGCGTCGACCATCGCGCCGTAGACCGCGTCGGCCAGCCGCAGCGCGGCCGGGCGGCGGCCGGGGCCCCGGGCGAGGACCGGGACGATGTTCGGGTGGTCGCGCAGGGCGGCCCGGTAGGAGACGGCCCAGTCGTGCAGCGCGGTCCGCCAGTCCCGGCCGTCCTCGAACATCGACAGGTCGACCTGCGCGCTCACCCAGTCCGCGACGGCCTCCAGGATCTCGTCCTTGGTGCGGAAGTGGTTGTAGAGCGAGGGCCCGCTCACCCCCAGCTCGGCGGCCAGGCGCCGGGTGGAGACGGCAGCCAGGCCCTCCCGGTCCACGAGGTCCCGGGCCGTTTCGACGATCCGGTCGGGGCTGAGGAGGGGCTTGCGCGGTCGGGCCATGGCGCACATAGTAGGGCTGCGAGCCGGAAACTAGCAGTGCTAATTTAAATGTACGGCTTTCAAGATTCAATCGACGGATGCGTTCGGTGTGGGGTGATCTCGTGGTGAACCTGGGGCTCAGCGAGGAGCAGGCGGCCGTACGGCAGCTCGCCCGGGACTTCGTGGAGCGCGAGATCGCCCCGCACGTGGTCGCCTGGGACCGCGCCGAGGAGGTGGACCGGGGCATCGTCAAGAAGCTCGGCGACGTCGGCTTCCTGGGCCTGACCATCGACGAGGAGTACGGCGGCTCGGGCGGCGACCACCTCGCGTACTGCCTGGTCACCGAGGAGCTGGGCCGCGGCGACTCCTCCGTGCGCGGCATCGTGTCCGTCTCCCTCGGGCTCGTCGCCAAGACGATCGCCGCCTGGGGCAGCGAGGAGCAGAAGCGGCGCTGGCTGCCCGGGCTCACCGCGGGCGAGTACGTCGGCTGCTTCGGTCTGACCGAGCCCGGCACCGGCTCCGACGCGGGCAGCCTCACCACCCGCGCGGTGCGCGACGGCGACGAGTACGTGCTCAACGGCACCAAGATGTTCATCACCAACGGCACCTGGGCGGACGTCGTCCTGCTCTTCGCCCGCTCCACCGACGCCCCCGGCCACAAGGGCGTGTCCGCCTTCCTGATCCCCGCCGACACGCCCGGCCTGACCCGCCGCACCCTCCACGGCAAGCTGGGCCTGCGCGGCCAGGCCACCGCCGAACTGGTCCTCCAGGACGTGCGGGTGCCCGCCTCCGCCCTGGTCGGCGCGGAGGGCAAGGGCTTCAACGTCGCCATGTCCGCGCTCGCCAAGGGCCGGATGTCGGTGGCCGCCGGCTGTGTCGGGATAGCCCAGGCCGCACTGGACGCGGCCGTGGCGTACGCGGGGGAGCGCGAGCAGTTCGGCACCCCCATCGCCCACCACCAGCTGGTGCAGGAACTGCTCAGCGACATCGCCGTGGACGTCGACGCGGCCCGGCTGCTGACCTGGCGGGTCGCCGATCTGATCGACCGCGGCGAGCCGTTCGCCGTGGAGTCCTCCAAGGCCAAGCTGTTCGCCTCCGAGGCCGCCGTCCGCGCCGCGAACAACGCCCTCCAGGTCTTCGGCGGCTACGGCTACATCGACGAGTACCCGGTCGGCAAGCTCCTGCGCGACGCCCGCGTGATGACGCTCTACGAGGGCACCAGCCAGATCCAGAAGCTGCTCATCGGACGCGCCCTGACCGGCGTCTCGGCGTTCTGAGCCCCCGCCCGGACGCTCCGCCCCGAAAGGCCACGCTAAGCGCCCGCTCACCGTCGGCGGTATGGTGGTGCTCCTGTCACCGAGAGGGGCTAGCGAGCGATGAGTACGGCGGAGGAGACGACCGGCGGCGAAGTGGAGCCGTGGGAAGAGGTCACCCCGGACGCGGCCCGGCGGCTGCTCGTCGCCGCCGTGGAGGCCTTCGCCGAGCGCGGCTACCACGCCACGACGACCCGCGACATCGCGGGCCGCGCCGGCATGAGCCCGGCCGCGCTGTACATCCACTACAAGACCAAGGAAGAGCTGCTCCACCGGATCAGCCGGATCGGCCACGACAAGGCCCTCGGCATCCTGCGCACCGCCGCCCGCCGCGAGGGCACCGCCAAGGAGCGGCTGGCCGACGCGGTCAGCTCCTTCGTCCGCTGGCACGCGGGACGGCGCACCACCGCGCGGGTCGTGCAGTACGAGCTGGACGCCCTCGGCCCCGACGCCCGCGCCGAGATCGTCGCGCTGCGCCGCCAGGTGGACGCCGAGGTGCGCCGGATCATCGAGGACGGCGTGGCCGCCGGCGAGTTCGAGGTCCTGGACGTGCGGGGCACCACGCTCGCCGTGCTGTCGCTGTGCATCGACGTGGCCCGCTGGTTCAACGTGGACGGCCCGCGCACCCCGGAGGAGGTCGGCGCGCTCTACGCCGACCTCGTCCTGCGGATGGTCGGGGCCCGCTGAGCCCCGCCGGGCGGCACGGGCCTACAGGTAGTACCGCGACACCGACTCCGCGACGCACACCGGCTTGTCGCCGCCCTCGCGCTCCACGGTGAACGCGACCGCCACCTGCACACCGCCGGTGACGTCCTCGACGCCGGTGATCTTCGCGGTGGCGCGCAGCCGGGAGCCCACGGGGACGGGGGAGGGGAAGCGGACCTTGTTCGTCCCGTAGTTGACGCCCATCTTCACGCCCTCCACCCGGATGAGCTGCGGCCCGAAGAGGGGCAGCAGCGACAGGGTGAGATAGCCGTGCGCGATGGTGGTCCTGAACGGCCCGGCGGCGGCCTTCTCCGGGTCCACGTGGATCCACTGGTGGTCGCCGGTCGCCTCGGCGAACAGGTCGATCCGCTTCTGGTCGATCTCCAGCCAGTCGGTGTACCCCAGCTGCTCGCCCACGGCCGCCCTCAGCTCGTCGGGGGAGGTGAAGATCCTCGGTTCTGCCATGTTCCCGGCCTCTCGCTCGCATCTCTAAGCAACTGCTTAGCATGGTCGGGTGGCGGGACGATGTCAACGGACGCGGGGCCGGTGGGGCCGGGGGTCTCTGTAATCTCTGAGGGGTGCCCCAGATTCCCGAGAAGATCCACGAGCTGACCGTCGGCCAGTTGTCCGCGCGCAGCGGAGCCGCGGTGTCCGCCCTGCACTTCTACGAGACCAAAGGCCTGATCTCCAGCCGGCGCACCTCCGGCAACCAGCGCCGGTACAGCCGCGACACCCTGCGCCGGGTCGCCTTCATCCGCGCGGCCCAGCGGGTCGGCATCCCCCTCGCCACGATCCGCGAGGCCCTGGCGGAACTGCCGGAGGGGCGCACGCCGACCAGGGAGGACTGGGCGCGGCTGTCGGAGATGTGGCGCTCGGAACTGGAGGAGCGCATCCAGCAGTTGCACCGGCTGCGCGACCAGCTCACCGACTGCATCGGGTGCGGCTGCCTGTCCCTGAAGACCTGTGCCCTCTCCAACCCGGACGACGTGTTCGGCGACCGCCTGACGGGCTCCCGGCTCATGGCGGAGCGCCGCTGAGCCGCGCGCGGCGCCCGGCGGTGACACCGGTGCGGCGGAGCCCCGCACCCCGGCCGCCCGCGCCGCTACCGTCGCCCATCGCCGGTGCGTCCGGCCCGGTACGGGCGCCGGAACCGGGCCCGCTCCGCCACCGCCTCCGCCACCAGCCGGGCGTTCGACCCGGCCCGTCGGCCGTCCGGCAGCAGCAGGGTGTCCTCCAGGCCGACCCGGGTGGCCAGACCCAGCCGGACCGCCAGCCGGAGCACCGGCCAGGTGCCGCCCTCCTCGCCGTGCAGCAGCACCGGGCGGCCGTGCGCCGTCCCCAGCTCCGCCAGCAGCGCCCGCGCCGACGCCTCGGCGCTCGCGGGATCCGGGTCGGTCACCTCGGCCAGCACCCTGAGCACCCTCGGCCCGAGCGGCGAGGCCGCGAACCGGGCCGCTCCCGGGGTGCCGGACCAGAGGCCCGCCTCCACACCCACGCCCCGGGCCAGCAGTTCCGCCGCGACCTCCGCGGCGCCGTCCTCGTGCCAGTTGACCGAGGCGAAGTCGGGCAGCACCGTCCAGGAGCGCACCCGGTCGAGCCGGGCCGCCGGGCCGGGCTCCGTCCAGGCACCGGTGGTCACGCCGACCGGTACCGGCACCCGCGCCCGTATCGCCTCCAGCGCCGGACCGACCACGCGCGGGGAGAGGCTCTCGCGCCCGCACGGTGTCCGGGGATGGACATGCACCGAGGTGGCACCGGCCGCCACCGCCTCGGCGGCGGAACGGGCCAGATCCTCCGGGGACATCGGGACGCCCGCGTCGTCGGCGGCCGAGCGGCTTCCGTTGAGACACACCTGCACCATGTCTTGAGGGTGCCCGCCGCCACCGACCACACCACCCGCCTCCCGGCGGGCCTTCCCCGGGAGGGGTGCGGCATCCCCTGCGCACCCCCGCACCTCGCCGCGACCGGTGGTCAGGCCGGTGTCAGCTGGCGGTCCCGGCCCGCGTGCCGGAGGGCCACGGGGCTGAGCACGGGGCGCGGGACCAGGATGCCGCAGCCCGTGCAGACCGGGCCGGACGACGGCTCGTGGTCCAGGCCGTACTTCCAGACCAGCCGCTCCCCGCCGCACACCGGGCACGACGTGCCCGGCTCCCGCTCCAGCGCGGCGATCAGCCGGCGCAGCACCTCCGCCAGCGGCGCCCGGGGATGCACCCGCGGGTCGTCGCACCAGGCGACCCCGAACCCGCCCCAGGTCAGCCGGTGCCAGTCGTCCACGCTGCCCGGCCGGCGCAGTCCGTCGTGCTTCTCCCGCTTGCGCCGCTCGGTGAAGTCCGTCTCGTAGGCGAGCCAGACGTCACGGGCCTCCTCCAACTCCTCCAGCGCGGCCACCAGCCGCGCCGGATCGGGCGAGCGGTCCTCGGGGCCGAACCCCGCCCGGGAGCACAGATGGTCCCAGGTCGCCCGATGCCCGTAAGGGGCGAACTTCTCCAGGCACTTGCGCAGCGAGTACCGCCGCAGTGCCAGATCGCAGTCCGGGTCGCGTACCTGTCTCGCCAGACTCCGGAAACCGGCCATCGCCCTGCACCTCCGTCACACCTGTACCTGCACTGCGGTCACTTCGGCGTCGTCGCACGGACGTCGCCGAATAGACGTATCGACAGGCGATTCGGCTCCATCTCTTCTCCGGTTCTCCTTGCGGACTCCAGAAAGTGACGCATGTTCACCTTTAAACGTGGGGATAACCGGCGGTAACGTTCGGCCACCCCAGTCGCTAGGAGCCGCCATGCCACGGCGAACCCCACGTACCGCCCCTGACAGACGGAGAACGTCCCGCCGACTTCCCGGGTTCCTGAAGACGGCGTCCGTATGCGTCCTCGTCGCCGGTCTCCTCACTCCCCTCACACGGACCGCGGTGGCGGCGACCGGCGCGGCGGCCCCCAACGACCACTGCGGCGGCCGGTGTTCGGACATCCTGCCGCCCGGCGAGAACGGCAACGCCACCCTCGCGCAGATCCTGCTCAACCAGGCCTTCGGCACCCAGCCCGCGCACGCCGAGGACCAGCTCGGCCCGTACGCCGACCTGGCCACCGGCTACAAGACGCTGACCGACGCCACCGTCAACGCCTTCTTCAACGACGCCTCCTTCGGCGTCCCCGCCGACCAGATCGCCTCCACCGAGAAACCGGCCGGCCGCACCGACGTCACCATCGTCCGCGACAAGAAGACCGGCGTGCCGCACATCACGGGCACCACCCGCTACGGCACCGAGTTCGGCGCCGGATACGCGGCGGCCCAGGACCGGCTCTGGCTGATGGACGTCTTCCGGCACGTCGGACGCGGCCGACTCACCGGCTTCGCGGGCGGCGCACCCAGCAACCAGGGCCTGGAGCAGCAGTTCTACCGCAACGCGCCCTACACCGAGGCCGACCTCCAGGCGCAGATCGACAACGCCGTGGCGCACAACGGCGCCCGCGGCCAGCAGGCCCTCGCCGACGTCAAGGCCTACCTCGACGGCATCAACGCCTACATCGACGCCTCCGACAGCGGCCGTTACTTCCCCGGCGAGTACGTCCTGACCGGGCACAAGGACTCCATCACCAACGCCGGCACGATAGACCACTTCAAGGTCACCGACCTGGTGGCGCTGGCCTCCGTCATCGGCTCCCTGTTCGGCTCCGGCGGCGGCGGAGAGGTCGACAACGCGCTGTCCCTGCTGGCCGCCCAGGACAGGTACGGCGTGGCGGAGGGCACGAAGGTCTGGGAGTCCTTCCGCCAGCGCAACGACCCCGAGGCCGTCCTCACCCTGCACAACGGCGAGAGCTTCCCCTACGGCGCCAGGCCCGCCGACCCCCGGGGTGCGGCCCTGCCCGACGCCGGCTCGGTGACCCCCGAACCCCTCGTGTACGACCGCACCGGCAGCGCCGTCACCGCGGGCGCCGCGAAGACCTCGGCCACCGCGGCCGGGACCGCGCTCGGCTCCGCCCGGCGCGGCATGTCCAACGCCCTCGTGGTCAGCGGCAAGCACACCGCGAGCGGCCACCCGATCGCCGTCTTCGGGCCGCAGACCGGCTACTTCGCCCCGCAACTGCTGCTGCTCCAGGAGATCCAGGGCCCCGGCATCAGCGCCCGCGGCGCCTCCTTCGCCGGCCTGAGCATGTACGTCGAGCTCGGCCGCGGCCAGGACTACGCGTGGAGCGCCACCACCTCCGGCCAGGACATCATCGACACCTACGCGGTCGAACTGTGCCAGGACGACTACCACTACCTCTTCCACGGCACCTGCACCGCGATGGAGAAGGTCGAGCAGAAGAACGCCTGGAAGCCGACCGTGGCCGACGGCACGGCCGCGGGGTCGTACACCATGCGCGTCTGGCGCACCGAGTACGGACCGGTGGCCTACCGGGCGACCGTCGGCGGCAAGAAGGTCGCCTACACCACCCTGCGCTCCTCCTACCTGCACGAGGCCGACTCCATCATCGGCTTCCAGATGCTGAACGACCCCGACTACGTCAAGGGCCCGCAGGACTTCCAGAACGCGGCCCGGCACATCAACTACACCTTCAACTGGTTCTACGCCGACTCCCAGCACACCGCGTACTACAACAGCGGCGACAACCCGGTCCGGGCGACCGGGGTCGACGCCGACTTCCCGGTGTGGGCGGCCCCCGCCTACGAGTGGCGGGGCTGGGACCCGGCCGGGAACACCGCCGACTACACCCCCGCCTCCGCCCACCCGAACTCCGTCGACCAGGACTACTACATCTCCTGGAACAACAAGCAGGCGGCGGACTACGCCGCCGCGCCCTGGGGCGAGGGCCCGGTGCACCGCGGCAACCTGCTGGACGACCGGGTGAAGAGGCTCGTCGCGGCCGGCGGGGTGACCCGGGCCAAGCTGACGCAGGCCATGGCCGACGCGGGCCTCGCCGACCTGCGCGCCGAGGACGTGCTGCCCAGGCTGCTCAAGGTGGTCACCTCCCAGCCGGTGACCGACCCCACGGCCGCCGCGGCGGTGGCCAAGCTCCAGGCGTGGGTGACCGCGGGCGCCAAGCGCACCGAGACCTCCGCCGGTTCGAAGACCTACGCCGACGCGGACGCGATCCGCATCCTGGACGCCTGGTGGCCGCTGCTGGTCAAGGCCGAGTTCGAACCCGGCCTCGGCACCGGCCTGTACACCGCCCTCACCCGCAACCTGCCCGTCGACGAGGCCCCCTCCGCCGGACACGGCCCGACCGGCTCGCACGCCGGCAGCGCCTTCCAGTACGGCTGGTGGTCCTACGTCGACAAGGACATCCGGGCGGTGCTCAAAGAGCCCGTACAGGGCCCGCTGGCGCGCACGTACTGCGGTGACGGCAGCCTCACCGCCTGCCGGGACCGGCTGACCGGCACCCTGAAGCAGGCGGCCGCGCTGACCGCCGCCCAGGTCTACCCCGGCGACGACCAGTGCGCGGCGGGCGACCAGTGGTGCGCCGACTCCATCGTCCAGCGCGCCCTGGGCGGCATCAAGCACGGCCGGATCGGCTGGCAGAACCGGCCGACCTACCAGCAGGTCGTGGAGTTCACCTCACATCGCTGAACCGGTCCGGGGTCCGACCGCCGAACCGGTCCGAGGTGCAACGGCTGAACCGGTCCGGGGTTCAAGGGCGGCGGGTCAGGCGATACGGCCCGCCGCCAGTACCAGCCGCGCCAGTTCGGGGTGCACGATGTCGCTGTGCGCCCCGGTCGGCGCGCCCCCGCGCCGCACCACGGCCGCCGCGTCCACGTTCACACAGCCCGACGCCGGCAGCCCGCCGCCGAGCGCCGCCGCCAGGTCCAGCCGGGCGGTGCCCGGCACCGCCTGCACCCCGTCGTGCCCCAGGGCACCCCAGCGCGGGCCCAGCACGGCCGCGATCTCGTTCCCGGCGCAGGAGCGGTCGTCCCCGGCGAGCCGTGAGGCCAGCGGATAGATCGTGCCGAGAGCCGTGTCGAAGCGCGAGTGGCAGCACACCAGGGGACCGTCGACGCGCCGCTGGACGTCCTTGAGCGCCCCCGACCGGCCCGCCGCGTGCGGCAGCCGGGCCGAGAACGCGTAGTGCGAGAACGCCCCTTGCAGCAGGGTCACCGACTTCACCGAGCGCACCGGCTCCGGCAGCCCGCGCAGCGCGAACGCCACCAGCCGGCCGCCGAAGCTGTGTCCCACCAGATGCACCCGCACCCCGGGCGCCGCCTTCGCCAACCGCCCGAGCAGCGGCCCGAGTCCGTGCTCACCGACGGTGCCGGCCCGCCGCTTCATCTGGTAGTACGTCACCTGCCGCAGCAGTTCCTTCGCACCGTCCCACGGGTTCGGCAGGCCGAACCCGGCCGCTCCGGCGGCCGGCCGCAGCGCGGCAAGGGCCTCGGCGAACTGTTCGCAGGCGGCCACCGGGTCCCCGGTGAACACGGCCGGTTCGCCGTCCTCGTCGGTGTCGGCCACCGCCCGCCGCCCCTCGGGCTCCAGCAGCAGCCGCACCATCCGCCCGAACTCGGCCGGCCCCTCGGTGCCGGCCGGCCGCTCGTCCAGCAGCCGGGCCAGCCGGTCCAGCACGGTCGTCCGGCCCGGGAAGGTCTCCAGCAGCGCGCGCCGGGTGTCCTTGTCCAGCGCCGGGCGGGGTGCCGCCCGCACCTCCTCGGCCGCGACGGACCTCGGGAAGTCGGGGATCGGCTCGTCGCTGAACCGCATCGACGGCCAGATCACCCCGACGTACCCGATCCGGGCCTTCGGCGCCAGCTCCGGGACGGGGGCGAGGAAACGCCGGTACAGCGCGGTCGCGCCCGAACGGTCGTTGTTCCATCCGTGCGCGAAGACGACCAGGTCACGCACGCCGCGCTCGGTGACCTGCGCCAGCAGCCGGTCCCGTTCGGGGCCGTCCACGTCCTCGTCCGCGTCGAAGGTCAGCTCCCAGTAAGGGGTCACGCTCCTTGCGGCATCCGCCATGCCCGGCTCCCTCGTCCCCCGAAAGACGCGCTACCTGTACAGGAGATACCCCTTTCGCACCCGCCGGAACGCGGCCAGTTCCTCCTGCCAGGCGCCCGTCACCTCGTCGGTGTCCGCGCCCGCGTCGATCATCGTGCGCACCCGGTCCGAACCGGTGAGCTTGTCGATCCAGTGGTCGGACCGCCACGCGAACCCGTCCCACACCTTCCGCGCCGTCACCAGCAGCGCGACCCCGGTGCGCACGGGGTCGAAGGCGGCCCGGTCGGTCACATGGACCTGCACCCCGCCCACGGTCTTCCCCTGGAACTTGGAGAACGTGGGAGCGAAGTACGCCTCCCGGAACCGCACGCCCGGCAGCCCCAGCCCGTTCACGGCGGCGGCCCAGCGCCCGTCCACGCCCTCGGCGCCGAGGAGTTCGAAGGGCCGGGTCGTGCCGCGCCCCTCGGAGAGGTTGGTGCCCTCGAACAGGCAGGTCCCGGAGTACACCAACGCTGTGTCGGGCGTGGGCATGTTGGGGCTCGGCGGCACCCAGGGCAGGCCCGAGGCGTCGTGGAACGCGGTCCGCTTCCAGCCCGACATGCGTACGGTCTCCAGCTCGACCGGCGTGCTCAGGAACTCCCCGTTGAACAGGCCGGCCAGCTCCGCGACCGTCATGCCGTGCGCCTGCGCGATCGGCTTCCGGCCGACGAAGCTGGCGAACTCCTCGCGCAGCACCGGGCCTTCGGCCGCACGGCCGGTCACCGGGTTGGGGCGGTCCAGCACGACGAAACGCTTCCCGGCGAGCGCCGCCGCCTCCATGCAGTCGTACAGGGTCCAGATGTAGGTGTAGAAGCGGGCGCCGACGTCCTGGATGTCGAAGACGACCGTGTCCACGCCGGACGCGGTGAAGACGTCGGCGAGCGGCCGGCCGCTCTTCAGGTACGTGTCGTACACCGGCAGGCCGGTCGCCGGGTCGTCGTGGCGTCCCTCGGAGCCGCCGGCCTGGGCGGTGCCGCGGAAGCCGTGCTCCGGGCCGAACACCGCCGTCAGCTCGACCCGGGGGTCGCGGTGCATCACGTCGACGATGTGCTCGGTGGCTCTGGTGATGCCGGTGGGGTTGGTGACGATGCCGACCTTCTGGCCGGCGAGGGGCGCGTAGTCGTGGGCGGCGAGGTTCTCGAAGCCGGTGAGGAGCGGCTCGCGGTGGTGGTGGGGCATCGGAGTCGCCGCCAGTGCGGTCGAGGCGAGCAGGTTTCTTCGGGACAGGTCCATGAGTCCTCCAGTCCCCTAGAGGTTGGCGCGCCCGCCCTTCCTTTTACACATACCGACTGGTTAGTCTGACGCTCGCTGGGCCGAGTCGCGTCGTGTCGTGTCGAAGGAGACCGAGGGTGGAAGCCGTGCGGGATGCGGGAGTGGTCGTCACCGGAGCGGGCGGGGGGATCGGGGCCGCACTGGCCCGGCGGTTCGCCGCCGAGGGCGCCCGGGTCGTGGTCAACGACCTGGACCCCGGCAAGGCGGAGGCGGTGGCCGAGGAGATCGGCGGGACCGCCGTACCCGGCGACGCCTCCCGCATCGTCGACGCGGCACAAGACGCCCTCGGCGGCACGGTGGACGTCTACTGCGCCAACGCCGGGGTCGCCTTCGAGGACGGCGACCTCACCGCCCTGGACGAGCGCACCTGGGAGACGTCCTGGGACGTCAACCTGATGGCCCACGTCCGCGCCGCCCACGCGCTGCTGCCCGGCTGGCTGGAGCGGGGCGCCGGTCGGTTCGTCTCCACCGTCTCCGCCGCCGGACTGCTCACCATGATCGGCGCGCCCTCCTACAGCGTGACCAAGCACGGCGCCTACGCCTTCGCCGAGTGGCTGTCCCTGACCTACCGCCACCGGGGCGTGAAGGTGCACGCCATCTGCCCGCAGGGCGTCCGCACCGACATGCTGGCCGCCACCGGCAGCGCCGGCGACCTGGTGCTGCGGCCCACCGCGATCGAGCCCGAGGCCGTGGCCGACGCCCTGCTGAAGGGCATCGAGGAGGACCGCTTCCTGATCCTGCCGCACCCCGAGGTCGCCGGCTTCTACCAGGCGCGGGCCGGCGAGCCCGAACGCTGGCTCGCCACCATGAACCGCGTCCAGCAGAAGTGGGAGGCCGCCCGGTGACCGCCTCCCGCTACGCCGACCGCCCCTGGCTCGCGCTGCTGACCGACGCCCAGCGCGCCCCGCTCGACCCCGCCGACTCCCTGGTGCACGCCCTGCGCACCGCCGTCACCGAACACCCCGACCGCGCCTTCCTCACCTACTTCGACACCCGGCTGAGCTACCGGGAGACCGACGAGCTGACCGACTCCGTCGCCGCCCACCTCGCCGGGCGCGGACTCCGGCGCGGCGACCGGGTGGCCGTCCTGCTGCAGAACTCCCCGCACTTCGTGCTGGCCGTGCTCGGCGCCTGGAAGGCGGGCGCGACCGTCGTCCCGGTCAACCCCATGTACAAGTCGCGGGAGGTGGCGCACGTCCTGCGGGACGGCGAGGTGACCGCGCTGATCTGCTCCGACCGGGCCTGGGAGACGTATCTGCGGCAGACCGCCGCCGACTCCCCGGTGCGGATCGTGCTCACCGCCTGCGAACGGGACTTCCAGACCCGCGACGACCCCCGTGTGCTGGCCTTCGAGCGGCTGCCCCAGGCCCCGGACGCCGACGACCTGACGGCCGTCGCCCGGCAGGGCGGCCGGCCCCCCGAGGGCCGTCTGCCGCGCCCGGAGGACATCGCGCTGATCAGCTACACCTCGGGCACCAGCGGCGCCCCCAAGGGCGCCACCAACACCCACGCCAACATCATGTACAACGCCGAGCGGCAGAGCACCGGACTCGGCCTGCCCGAGGCGCCCGTCTACTACGCGCTCGCCCCGCTGTTCCACATCACCGGCATGGTCTGCCAGTTCGGTGCCTGCCTGAGCAGCGCGGGCACCCTGGTGCTCACCTACCGCTTCGAGCCCGGTGTCGTCCTGGACGCCTTCGCCGAGCACCGCCCGCACTACACCGTCGGCCCCTCCACCGCCTACATGGCGCTCGCCGCCCACCCCGGCGCCACCCGCGAGCACTTCGCCTCCTTCGTGAACCTCTCCTCCGGCGGCGCGCCCGTACCGCCCGCCCTGGTGGAGCGGTTCCGCGAGCGCTTCGGGCCGTACATCCGGGTCGGCTACGGCCTCACCGAGTGCACCGCCCCCTGCGCCTCCGTCCCGCCCCACCTGGAAGCGCCCGTGGACCCGGTCTCCGGCACCCTGTCCGTCGGCCTGCCCGGCGCCGACACGGTCGTGCGCATCCTGGACGACCAGGGCGCGGAGGTGCCCTTCGGGGAGCACGGGGAGATCGTCGTACGCGGGCCGCAGGTGGTGCCCGGCTACTGGCGGCGGCCCGACGCCACCGCCGAGACCTTCCCGGACGGCGAGCTGCGCACCGGCGACATCGGGTTCATGGACGAGCAGGGCTGGCTGTACGTCGTGGACCGCAAGAAGGACATGATCAACGCGTCCGGCTTCAAGGTGTGGCCGCGCGAGGTCGAGGACGTCCTCTACACCCACCCGGCGGTGCGCGAGGCGGCCGTCGTCGGGGTGCCCGACGGGTACCGGGGCGAGACCGTCAAGGCGTATATCAGCCTCCGTCCGGGCGCCGAGGCGGCCCCCGGTGAACTGGCCGCGTACTGCAAGGAGAGACTGGCCGCGTACAAGTACCCGCGTCAGGTGGAGATCCTGCCCGAGTTGCCCAAGACGGCGAGTGGGAAGATCCTCCGTCGGGAACTGCGTTCCCGGAACACCGACTGAACACCATGGAAAGGCAGGTGGCGGCAGTGCCCAGGACCACGGACGGAGACGGCACGCCCGTTCCGCAGCGGCTGCTGGCCGCCGCCACCCGGCTCTTCGCCGAGCAGGGCTACGACCGCACCTCCGTGCAGGAGATCGTGGAGGCGGCCGGCGTCACCAAGGGCGCGCTGTACCACTACTTCGGCTCCAAGGACGACCTGCTGCACGAGGTGTACGCGCGGGTGCTGCGCCTCCAGCAGGAGCGGCTGGACATGTACGCGAACGCCGACGAGCCGGTGGCCAAGCGGCTCAGGGACGCGGCGGCCGACGTGGTCGTCACCACCATCGAGAACCTCGACGACGCGTCGATCTTCTTCCGGTCCATGCACCACCTCAGTCCGGAGAAGAACAAGCAGGTCCGCGCCGAGCGCCGGCGCTACCACGAACGCTTCCGCGCGCTGGTGGAGGAGGGCCAGAAGGAGGGCGTCTTCTCCACGGCGACCCCGGCCGACCTGGTGGTGGACTACCACTTCGGCTCCGTCCACCACCTGTCGACGTGGTACCGCCCCGACGGCCCGCTGACCCCCCAGCAGGTCGCCGACCACCTCGCCGACCTCCTGCTGCGCGCCCTGCGCCCCTGAGCCCGGGGCGCCGGGCGCCTAGTCGATGATCTCCTTGAAGAACAGCACCGCCGAGGCGGCCGTGCCGGCGCCGGCGCTCACCGCGACCGGCCAGGGGCTGCCGGCCAGCGCCGCCAGCACGCTCGCCCCGGCGCCGGCCAGCCCGGCCAGCAGGAACACGATGGCGGCGCGCTGGGTCAGCAGCGGCCCGCCCCCGCCGGGCCGCCCGGGACCGGACCGGGACACCGGGCCGCTCCTCACCGGTCTTCGCCGGCCGGAACCGGCTCCGGCCCCGGTACGCCGTCCCGGTCCGTCAGCAGCCACGGATCCTGCGCGGGCCGCACGAGCGTGAACTCCACCCGGCCGGCCGCGTCCGTCCGGACCCCGTGCACGGCCGGCTCGGGCAGGCTGTTGTAGTGGAACGGCGTGGAGAAGTAGTACGCGCCGGTGTCCGGCACCGCCACCAGGTCGCCCGGCCGCAGCGGCGGCAGCGCCCGGTCGCGGGCCAGCAGATCGCCGGCGAAGCAGGCCGGGCCGGCGATGTCCTGCCGCACCGGCCGCGCCCGCAGGGCCGCCCCGTCCGGGCCGTACGCCTCGATCCGCAGGGGCCAGGCGTCGGGGCTGAACACCGTCCGGGTGGCGACCTGCACCCCGGCGTGCGTCACGGCGATCGGCCGGCCCCCGGCGCTCTTGGTGTACTCGACGTACGCCGCCAGGAACCCGTTCTTCGCCAGCACCGAGCGGCCGAACTCGGTGACGACCCGGTACCGGCCCTCGAACAGCCCCGGGGCGTGCGCCCGCAGCTGTCCGACGTAGTCGGCGAACGTCGGCGTGACCTCGTCGTCGGCGAAGTTCACCGGAAGCCCGCCGCCGATGTCGATGCCCTCCACCCGGCCCGGGCCGAACGCCGCCGTCACCTGGCCGGCGAACTCCACCGCCTGCGCCACCCCACGCGCCATCAGGTCCAGGGGGCAGCCCTGCGACCCGGTGTGGGTGTGCACCCAGGTCAGCCACGGATACGCGGCGAACGCCCGCAGCAGCCGCTCCCGGTTGCCCGGGTCCGTCAGCGGGACACCGAACTTCGAGGTGCTCGTGGCGGTGCTCATCGCGGCGATGGCCCCGCCGCCGACCTGGCAGTTCAGCCGCACCCCGATCCGGGACGCGGACGTGCGGAGCTGCGGCAGCGCGGCGATCCGCTCCAGCTCCTGGAAGCCGTCGGCGTTGACGGCCACCCCCAGCTCCAGGGCCCGCGCCAGCTCGGCGCGCGTCTTGGCCGGGGAGTCGAAGACGATCCGGTCGGCCGGGAACCCGGCCGCCAGTGCCCGGGCCAGCTCGCCCCCGGTCGCGACCTCGCAGCCCATCCCGAGCCGCGCCAGCTCCCGCAGCACGGGCACCAGGCAGTTGGCCTTCGCGGCGAACGCGTGCGTGACGGCGGGCAGTTCGGGGGCGCCGGGAAACGCCTCGCGCAGGGCCCGGACCGTGGCCGCGACACCGTCGAGGTCCACGAAACCGGCCAGCGGGGAGAGGTCCGGGTCGAGCAGGCCCTGCCGCACGGCTTCCTTCAGGACGTGTTCGCGGCGCGCGGCGGCACGGGACACAGCGGTCATGGTGCACCCTCCGGTCGGGGACGGCGGCCCGGGGCCGTTTCCCCGGGCACACGACCAGGCTGCTCGCCGCACCCGGGGACGGTCTTCGTCGGCCGCGCACAGGCATACCCGCCCCGGCCGGGCCCGCACCGGGGGTCCGCCCCCGGCGCGCGCCGCCTTCGTGCGCGGCGACGAGGAACGGCGCCTTCGGTGGTGCGGGCGCACGAACGGTCCCTGCGGTGGTGCGGGGGCACGAACGGTCCCTGCGGTGGCGCGGGGGCAAGAACGCCCTTTTCGGCGGTGCGGGCGCACGAACGGTGTCTCAGGGGCCCGGGGTGCCGCGCCGCTCCCCGTCCTCGAGGCCGAGGCGCAGGTGCAGCTGCGCCAGCAGCCGGGCGTCCGGGCTGCCGAGGTCCAGCCCCGACACGGCCGTGATCCGGCCCAGCCGGTACCGCATGGTGTTGGGGTGCAGCGAGAGGCTGCGCGCGGCGGCCGGCACATCGCCGAAGTGGTCCAGGTAGGCCCGCAGGGACTCCACCAGACGGCTGCCGGCGTGCTCGGCGTCGAACGCGGCCAGCCGCGCCACCGAGGTCCCCGGCGGCAGCTCCAGGTCCCGCAGCGCCTCCAGCACGCGCAGGACGCCGATGGTGTCGGCCACGTCCTCCACCCACGCCACGGCCCGTCCGTCCCCGGTCCGGGCGAGGGCCTTCAGCGCCTGTTCGGCGCTGCGGCGCGACCGCGCGGCCTGCGCCAGCGCCGGCACCACCTCGCCCAGCCCGGCCCGCACCGGCGCGCCGGTGGCCGCCGACAGGCGGGCGGTCAGCGAGGTGCCGAGCGCCGTCATCCGCTCCCGGGCCCGGTCCGCGTCCCGGTCCAGCGCGCCGACCAGCACCAGTGCCCGGCCGCCCGCCGGCACGACCACGATCCGGTGGCCGAGGGCCGCGCAGTGCAGGGCGAGCAGCGCGTACATCCGGGACGGCTCACCGGCCGGCCCCCGCCCCCCGCTGTCCACGCCCACCGCCAGCACCGCGCAGGGCTCCCGGGCCGGCAGCGCGGCCCGCTCGGCCAGCGCCTCGGCCGAGCCGCGCTCCTCCAGCAGGGCGCGCGCCGCGTCCTCCACCAGCCGGCTGTCCGCGCCGCGCGTGCGGTGGTGGAGCAGATGCGGGGCGGCGGCCCGGGACGCGGCGCGCAGCGCCTGGGCCGCGTTCGGGGACAGCGGCCGGCCCGCGACCGCCGCCACCCAGACGGAGCCCAGCACCTCGCCGCCCGCCCGGACGGCGCACACCAGCCGCTCGGGGTTGTCGCCCTGGGCGCGCCGGTGCAGCACGTCGTCCGTGGCCCACAGGGCGCGGAAGAAACCGGCGTCGTGCATCGCGGCGACCCGCCAGGCGGGCACGCGCCGTCCGAGGATGGTCAGCCGGCGCATCTCGTCCACGTTCTCCTCCGTGGAGGAGTACGCCAGCACCCGCGACTCGGTGTCCTCGATGGTCACCGAGCCGCCGACCAGGGCGGCCACCGCGTCGGCCAGTCCGTCGAGATCGCCCAGCGCCAGGCCCCGGGCGGCCGGTAACGGCGGCACCCCCGCCGCGGCGAGCCCGGCCCGGAGCGCCGCCACCAGCTCCTCCCACCGGTACCAGGTGCGGAACAGCACCGCCGTACCGGCCTCGTGGGCCGCCGAGCGCAGGACACCCAGGGCCCCCTCGGGGCGTTCCGGGCCGAAGACCACCCCGCAGGCCCCGGCGGCACCGGCCCGGCGTACGACGTCCACCGCCTGGGCCGACCCGGCCGCGACGCCGACGGCGAGCACCAGCTCCCCGGGCCGGATCTCGGGGGCCAGCACATCGAGCACGGTGGCGCCGCCGACGGCCACGGCCAGGCCGCCGGGCGCCGTGTCCAGCTCCAGGGCCCCCGGGCCCACGACCGACAGCAGCCGCTCCAGGGTCACCCCGGGCCCGGCGGCCGGGCCCCACTCCGCGTGGTCCCGCGACTCGGTCACGCTTTCCCCCTCGACACGCCGGCGGCCGGTCCCGGCCACCCCGGAAGAGGTACGACACCACATACCGGACGCGCGCTCAATGGGTCACGGCACCACGCGTCCGGTGGCGGGGTCAGAGGTACTTCTTCAGCTCCCGGCGCGCCAGCGACCGCTGGTGCACCTCGTCCGGGCCGTCGGCGAGCATCAGCGTGCGGGCGCTCGCGTACAGCTCGGCCAGCGGGAAGTCCTGGCTCACCCCGCCCGCGCCGTGCAGCTGGATCGCCCGGTCCAGAATGCCGACCACCGCGCGCGGCGTGGCGATCTTGATGGCCTGGATCTCGGTGTGCGCGCCCTTGTTGCCGACGGTGTCCATCAGCCAGGCCGTCTTCAGCACCAGCAGCCGCAACTGCTCCACGGTGACCCGGGCGTCGGCGATCCAGTTCTGTACGACGCCCTGCTGGGCCAGCGCCTTGCCGAACGCCGTACGGGACACCGCCCGCCGGCACATCAGCTCGATCGCCCGCTCGGCCATGCCGATCAGCCGCATGCAGTGGTGGATCCGGCCGGGGCCGAGCCGGGCCTGGGCGATGGCGAAGCCGCCGCCCTCCTCGCCGACGAGGTTGGCCACCGGTACCCGCACCCGGTCGAAGACCACTTCGGCGTGGCCGCCGTGCGAGTGGTCCTCGTAGCCGAACACCTGCATGGCCCGCTTCACGGTGACGCCGGGGGTGTCGCGGGGGACCAGGACCATGGACTGCTGGCGGCGGATGTCGGCGCCGTCCGGGTCCGTCTTGCCCATCACGATGAAGATCGCGCAGTCCGGGTTCATCGCGCCGGAGATGTACCACTTGCGGCCGGTGATGACGTACTCGTCGCCGTCCCGCTCGATGTGCGTGGTGATGTTCGTGGCGTCCGAGGAGGCCACCTCCGGCTCGGTCATCGCGAACGCCGAGCGGATCTCCCCGGCCAGCAGCGGCTGGAGCCACCGCTTCTTCTGCTCCTCGGTGCCGAACTGCGCCAGCACCTCCATGTTCCCGGTGTCGGGCGCCGCGCAGTTGGTCGCGGTGGGCGCGAGGTGCGGGGACCGGCCGGTGATCTCGGCGAGCGGCGCGTACTGGAGGTTGGTCAGCCCGGCACCGTACTCGGCGTCGGGGAGGAAGAGGTTCCACAGGCCCTGCCGGCGTGCCTCGGCCTTCAGCTCCTCCACCACGGCCGGGGTGTCCCACGGCGAGGCGAGCGCGGCCCGCTGCTCCTCGGCGACCGCCTCGGCCGGGTAGACGTACTCGTCCATGAAGGCGAGCAGCCGGGCGCGCAGCTCTTCCGTGCGCGCGTCGAACGCGAAGTCCATGTGCGGTCAGCCTTCCTGAAGGGTGGTCAGTCCGTGGCGGATGAAGACGGGGACGAGGTCGCCGATGCGGTCGAAGCCGCGGCCGACCGTCTGGCCGAGCGTGTAGCGGTAGTGGATGCCCTCCAGGATCACGGCGAGCTTGAACCAGGCGAACGCCTCGTACCAGGAGACGGCCGACACGTCCCGCCCCGAGCGCTCGGCGTACCGCTCGACCAGCTCGCGGGGCGAGGGGTGCCCGGGCGCCTCGGCGGTCGTGGAGACGGGGGAGTCGGGCATGCCCAGCGGCCGGCTGTACATCACCAGCAGACCGAGGTCGGTCAGCGGGTCGCCGAGCGTGGACATCTCCCAGTCGAGGATCGCCCTGATCCTGTCGTCGTCGCCGATCAGCACGTTGTCCAGGCGGTAGTCGCCGTGCACGACGGCCGGGGCGGGGGAGGCGGGCAGGGCGCGGCCGAGCGCCGCGTGCAGCTCGTCGATGCCCGCCAGGTCGCGGTTGCGGGAGGCGTCCAGCTGCTTGCCCCAGCGGCGCAGCTGCCGGTCCAGGAAGCCCTCCGGGCGGCCGAAGTCCGCGAGCCCCACCTCCGCGGGGTCCACGGCGTGCAGCTCGACCAGCGTGTCCACCAGGGACAGCACCGCGTCCCGGGTGCGCTCCGGGCCGAGCGGGGCGAGCTGCCCGGCGGTGCGGTACGGGGTGCCCTCGACGAACTCCATCACGTAGAACGGGGCCCCGAGCACCTCCTCGTCCTCGCACAGCAGCACCGGGCGGGGGACCGGCACCCGGGTCGGGTGCAGGGCGCTGATGACCCGGTGTTCGCGTCTCATGTCGTGCGCGGTGGCCAGCACATGGCCGAGCGGGGGCCGGCGGACGACCCACTTCGAGCGGTCGTCGGAGAGCGCGTAGGTGAGGTTCGACCGTCCGCCCTCGATCAGCCGTCCGGTCAGCGGACCGTGCACCAGACCGGGGCGCTCGCTCTCGAGCAGGGCGCGCAGCCGGTCCAGGTCCAGCCCGGGCGGGTGGTCGGCGCTCATACATCACTCCTAGGGACGGGTGAACAGGACCCGACTCATGATGCCGACCGGTCGGTATGCCGTCCAGTGCGGGAGCGAAGATCGCGCCGAACGTGACACGGCCCACGATAGGCCCGCGGCCCCGGCGGACTTGGGCCCGTGTGTGTCAGTGGTCGTCCCAGTGGTCCCCGTGCTCGGCGTGCCGATGGCCGCCGTGCAGGTAGTCGACGTGGTCGCCGTGCGGCACCTGGGCGTGCCCGCACTCCTCGTGGTGCACGTGCGCGTGGTCCCGGTGGACCGAGTGCCCGGCCGGCTCGCACTCGTCCCAGTGGCCCGCGTGTTCCCGGTGCAGATGCCCGTCGTGCACGTAGTCCACATGATCGCCGTGCGGCACCGCGCAGTGCCCGCAGTCCGGCCCGTGCCGGTGCGTCCCGTGGGCGGTGTGCTCGTGGTGGAGGGTGGTCATGGCGCTCACCTCCGGGGTGCGGGGTGCCGGCGACGGGGCGTCCCGGTTGCGTGCCGCCCGGGTACCCCGGAGGGTCGAGGACATGAAGGGCATCAGCTACCGCCGCTACGGCGGACCCGAGGTGCTGGAGTACGGCGAGCTGCGGGACCCCAAGGTGGGTCCCGACCAGGTGCTGGTCGAGGTGCGCGCGGCGGCCGTCAACCCGGTCGACTGGAAGTGCCGCGAGGGCCACCTGGACGCGGTGCTGGACGCCGTCTTCCCGGTGGTCCCCGGCTGGGACGTCAGCGGGGTGGTCGTCCGCCCCGGTGCCGCCGTCACCGAGTTCTCCCCCGGGGACGAGGTCATCGGCTACGTCCGCGAGGACTTCCTCTCCCGGGGCACCTGCGCCGAGTACGTGGCCGCGCCGGTGCGCACCCTGGCCCGCAAGCCGCGCACCCTGTCCTTCGAGGAGGCCGCCGGACTCCCGCTGGCCGGCCTCACCGCCTACCAGGTGCTGGTCAAGGCCCTCCAGGTCAAGCGGGGCGAGACCGTCCTGGTGCACGCGGCGGCCGGCGGCGTCGGCTCGCTCGCCGTCCAGATCGCCGCCCACCTCGGCGCCCGCGTCCTCGGCACGGCCGGCGCGGCCAACCACGACTACGTCCGCACCCTGGGCGGCGAACCCGTGGCCTACGGCGAGGGACTGGCGGAACGGGTGCGCGGACTCGCCCCCGAGGGGGTGGACGCGATCTTCGACACCGTCGGCGGCGACACGCTGACGGTCTCCGCGGGCCTCCTCGCCCCGGAGGGCCGGCTGGCCTCGATCACCGACCCGGAGGTGCGCGAGTACGGCGGCCGGTACGTCTTCGTCCGCCCGGACGCCGACGACCTGGCGCGCCTGTCGGAATGGGCGGACCAGGGCGTCCTCTCCGTCCACGTCCAGCGGACCTTCCCGCTGGAGCGCACGGCGGACGCCCACCGGCTGAACCAGGAGGGCCACACCCGCGGCAAGATCGTGGTGACCGTGGACCGGGAGGCCGGGGAGGGCCGCGCGTAGGGCGTTCACCACACGGCGGTAACCGCCGTGCGAAAACTGCAGAGTTGAGCGGAAAGTTCGCCCCGTCGCAGGCGCCGGCGTGACCGACGTTCACACGAACGGGTAACTGCGCCGGGAGCGTGCGCCGGTCCAAGATCGACCCCATGCGAACTTCCTTGATCCGCCGCGCGTGCGTCGTGGCGCTCATGATGGTCACGACGATGACGCCCGCGGCGGCGGCCCGGCCCGCCGGTGACACCAAGGCACCCGGGACCGGCGGGCACGCGCGGTTGCTGGGGGAGCGGATCATTCCCCACAAACTCGCCTTCCGCGGCACCACCGTCGGCGGACTGTCCGGCATCGACCGCAACCCCTGCACGGGCGAGTACGTCATGATCAGCGACGACCGCTCGGTGCTCCAGCCCGCCCGCTTCTACACCGCCAGGATCGCCGTGGACGGCACCGGCGTGCGCTCCGTCGACTTCACCGGTACGCACCCGCTGCGGCAGCCGGACGGCTCGGTCCACCCGCCGGCGAGCGCCCGCGACGGCAAGGCCGTGGACCCGGAGGAGCTGCGGGTCGACCCGCGGAGCTGCCGGTACTGGTGGTCCCAGGAGGGCGACCGGCCCTCGTCGGCGGCCGATCCGCTGATCCAGCAGTCCGTCCGGATCGCCGGCTCCACGGGCGCCTACCGCGGCGAGTTCCGGCTGCCGGCCGACTACCGGTACACGCGTCAGGACCGGGGGCCCCGGCGGAACAAGGGGGTGGAGGCCATCACGTTCGGCTCCCGGGGCGCCACGTTCACCAGCGCCCTGGAGGGCCCGCTGATCCAGGACGGCCCGGAACCCGACCTGCGGCACGGCGCCCTGGTCCGGGTGACCCGGCAGAACCGCGACGGCGCGGTGCTCCGGCAGTTCGCCTACCCGCTGGAGAAGATCTTCGCCGCGTCCGACCCGTCCAGCCCCTGGGCCCCGGACACCGGCGTGCCCGCGATCCTCGCCTTCCCCGACGACCCCGACCGCTACCTGGTCCTCGAACGCACCTGGGTGGCCGGTGCCGGTTACCGGATCCGTGTCTTCGACGCCACCACGCGCGGCGCCACCGACGTGCGGCACATGTCCTCCCTGGCCGGCCGGGCGGTCGTGCCGATGCGCAAGAAGCTGGTCGCCGACTTCCACGACCTCGGGCTGAGCACCGTCGTCAACACCGAGGGCCTGACCTGGGGACCCAGGCTGCGAAGCGGCGAACGGACCCTGCTCCTGGTCAGCGACGACAACTTCGCCGAGGACGAGGCCACCCAGTTCGTCGCACTCGCCTTCCGCGACCGCTGACGGGGGAGAGACACCGGCGCCTTCCCGCCCGCGGGGCTACTGGAGCACCAGCACCACCGCGCACACCGCCAGCGCGCCGGCGCACAGCACCGCCGCCGTCGCCTGGCGGGGGGCGAGCACCGGCGGGCGGGGGGTCGTGGTCAGGGCACGGACCCGGGAGTGGGCGATCCCGAGGAGGGCCAGCCACAGCGCGCAGCACACCGCGCCCGCCAGGACGCCGGCCGCCGACGGCCCCCCGTGCAGAGCGGCCTTCAGGGCCAGCACGGTGGCCACGGCGGCCGACAGCGTCGTACGCCGCCAGGCCAGCCGGGTGCGCTCCGGCTGCAGCCCGGGGTCCCGGCCCGTGCCCTCCGCGCCGGCCGTCAACCCTCCCACCCCACCAGCACGACCACGACCATCGCGACGGCCACCACCGCCACGACCAGGCTCAGCAGCACCGGGAACCGGGAGGCGGGCAGGTCCTCGCCGCGCCGCATCGCCCGCTCGCAGCGCACCCAGTGGTTCACCGCCCGCAGGGAGCACAGCACCCCGGCCGCGAGCAGCGCGAGCGCCAGACCGACCCGCCAGGCCCAGCGCAGATCGGGCAGGAACTGGTCCACCGCGAACCCGCCGCCGATCAGCGCCAGCGCGGTGCGCAGCCAGGCGAGGAAGGTGCGCTCGTTCGCCAGCGAGAACCGGTAGTCGGGCGTGCCGCCCTCCTCCCGCACCCGCTCCGGCGCGAACCACAGCCGGATGTTCCGTACGAAGTCGCTCACCCGGCCGACCCTACCGGGCGGTCACCCTCCGGCCCGGAACGCACGCAGCCGCTCGTAGGCCGCCAGCCCGTCCGGCACCCACTCCCAGGTGCCGAGCCGCCGCTCGACCTCCTCCTCGGGCAGGAAGGCGTGCCACTGCACCTCCTCGGGCTGCGGGCGCACGGGCAGGTCGCAGCGCACCTCGTACACCGCCGACCACCAGCTGTTCCCGGCGCCGTCGTCGTAGAGGAACTTGAACAGGAGGGTGGGCCGCGGCAGTCCGCTCACGCCCAGCTCCTCCTCGGCCTCGCGCAGCGCCGCGTCGTCGTAGGACTCGCCCGCGCCGACGACACCGCCGACGAACATGTCGTACAGGGAGGGGAACACCAGCTTGGTCGCCGTGCGCCGGTGCACGAAGAGCCGGCCGGCCGCGTCCCGGGCCTGGACGAACACACAGCGGTGGCGCAGTCCGAGGGCGTACGCCTCGCCGCGCGGGCGCCGGTCGACGACGCGGTCGTGCTCGTCGACGATGTCGAGGATCTCGTCAGCAGGATTCATGCCCGTCATCCAAGCAGGGCCCGACCGGGCAGGGCCGTACGGTGCGGGGCCGGGCATCCGGTCAGCGGCGCTGGAGGTCCGGCGTGCCCCGCTCCGTCTCGCCCGCGCCGCACGGCATCGCCGGGTGCAGCCCGAGCAGCACGATGCCCCCCACCACGGCCGCGAGCCCGGCCGCCTCTCCCGCCAGCGCCCCGGTGTCGGTGCGCAGCCGGTCCCCGAGGAAGCCCACCCCGCACAGGATCCCGGCGAGCGGCTCGGCCGCGGTCAGCGCGGGCAGCGACATGCGCAGCGGCGCCGTCTCGAACGCGCTCTGCACCAGCACCAGCCCGGTGACCCCGCAGGCGACCACGCCGTACGGCTGCCAGCCGGTGAGCAGTCCGGTCAGGCCGCCGTCGGAGAAGCGGGTGCCGCTCACCCGGGTCAGCGCGTCCTGGACGCCGTAGAGCAGTCCGGCCGCGAGTGCCAGCAGCACCGGGCCGCCGCTCAGCCGGGAGCGCTTGGCGTATGTCGTCATCAGCAGGGCCGCGCCCACGACCGCGCCGATGATCAGCCAGTGCCGCAGCGGATCGGTGACGGCCGTGCCGGCGCGCGGTTCGCCCGCCAGGATGAACGCGCTCACCCCGCCCGCGAGCAGCAGCAGCCCGGCCCAGCCCTGACGGCCGAGCGGCTGTCCGGTCTGGTGCCGGGAGAGGGCGAGGGCGAACAGCAGGTTGGTCGCGAGCAGCGGCTCCACGAGCGAGATCTCGCCCTTGCCGAGGGCGATGGCGCCCAGCACCATGCCGGCCACCATCAGCGCGAGGCCGCCCAGCCAGCGCGGGATCCGCATCAGGTCCAGCAGCAGCCGGAAGGAGAGGAAGTCGCCGAGCGGCGCCTTCTGCGCCGCGTTCTGCTGGAGGACGAATCCGAAGCCGAGGCAGCAGGCCGCGCTCACGGCGAGAAGCAGTACCAGAACGGACACGCTGTGTACCTCGATCATCCGGCCGGACCACGGGCGTGCAGTGGCCGACTGTAGCGCTACCGGAACGGCAATGCCCCGGAAGTACCCGGAACCGGGCGGTTGCGGCCATGGTCCGCAACCCGGGCGCGGCGCGCCATGGCGTGCGCCACATCCGCAACCGCCGAACCCGGGGCGGACGGCCCGCGACGGCGGGACGGGGCGGGCATGGCATACGCCACAGGAATGTCCCCGCGTTCACACCCGCGACGGGCCCCACCTGCGCCGCGAGAGCCCAAGTACCCCTCCGTACAGGGAAGTTGAAAGGATGAACAGCCTTGTTCCGCTTGACGCGACCCTTGGCGGGGGGTTTGCTGTGCGTGATCGGTCGATGGCAGCCCGAGAAACAGGAAGCCCCGCGGTGCCCCCTTCCCCGCCCCTGCTCGGCACGCGCCGGGCCGCAACGGACCCGTCCGACGCCCCCGCCCCCGGCGCCCGGGACGCCTTCGACGCCGCCCTCGACGACGCCGAACTGCGCACCGCCCGCGCGGCGCTGGCCCAGGGCCGGCGGCAGGCCGCCCGCTCCCTGCTGGTGCACACCGGCGACGACTGGGACCGCCGCGGCCACCGCCTCACCGTCCTCGCCCAGGACCCCCGCGCCACCGCGTGGGCCGGCGACTGGCTGGCCGCCGAGCCCGGCTCCGCCGACGCCGCCACCCTGCTGGCCCTCGCCCTCGTCCACCGTGCCGTACGCGGCGCGGAGGACCCCGGCCGGGCCCGCGACTCCTGCGCCACGGCCGCCGCCCTCGCCCCGGCCGACCCCACGCCCTGGCTCGGCCTGCTCCTGCTCGCCCGCGCCTTCGGCCCCGAGAGCGCCCTGCTCGGCGCCTTCACCGAGCTGAGCCGCCGCCACCCCGAGCACCACCACGCCCACCACCTGCTGATCGCCTGCCTCGCCGAACGGCCCGGATGCGGCCGCGCCGAGACCCACGAGGTGTACGACGCCGCCGAACTGGCCGCCGCCGAGGCCCCCGCCGACTCCCCGCTGGCCGTGCTGCCGGTGGTCGCCTACGCCGAGCGGTACCGGGTCCTCGCCGCCACCGGGCTGGGCCCCGCCGACCCGGCCGCCTCCCGGCACTGGTCCGGCCCCCGGGCCCGGCGCGTGCTGGGCGCCTGCTTCGACTGGTGGCTGGAGTGGGAGCACGACGAACACCCGCGCCGCCTGATCGACCTCAACCACCTGGCGTTCGCCCTGTCCTGCGCCGGCCGCCCGGCCGAGGCCGCGGCCCTGTTCCAGCGCATCGGCGACCACGCCACCCCGGAGCCCTGGGCCTACGCCCACCGCGACCCGCTGGCGGCCTTCCACGCGGCCCGCGCCCGCGCGCTCGGGCACGGTTGACGGCGCCCGGAAAGGCGGAACCGGCCCGTCCGGCCGAGGGGAAGCCCTCGGCCGGACGGGCCGGCCTGCCGTGGCGCCGGTTGCCGCGGCCCTAGACGATCAGGGACAGCAGCAGCACCAGGCCGCCCGCGACCACCGAGATGATCGTCTCCATCAGCGACCAGGTCTTGACGGTCTGCCCGACCTTCAGCCCGAAGTACTCCTTCACCAGCCAGAAACCGGCGTCGTTGACATGGCTGAAGAAGAGGGAACCCGCGCCGATGGCGAGGACCAGCAGGGCCGAGTGGGTGGTCGACATGTCGGCCGCGAGCGGTGCCACCAGGCCGGCCGCCGAGACCGTCGCCACCGTCGCCGAACCGGTCGCCAGCCGGATCGCCACCGCGATCAGCCAGGCCAGCAGCAGCGCCGGGATCGACCAGTCCTTGGAGATGTCCAGGATCATCTGGCCCACGCCGGAGTCGATCAGCGTCTGCTTGAAGCCGCCGCCCGCGCCGACGATCAGCAGGATGCCGGCGATGGGCATGAGGCCCTTTTCCACGGTCTGCTGGAGCCGGTCCCGGGTGAACCCGGCGGGCCGGCCCAGCGTGAAGAAGCCGACGATCACGGCGGCGAGCAGGGCGATCAGCGGGGAGCCGACGACGTCGAAGACGCGCTGGGTGTGGTTCGCGGGATCGTCGACGACGATGTCCACCAGCGCCTTGGCCAGCATCAGCACCACCGGCAGCAGCACGGTGGCGAGCGTCGGGCCGAAGCCCGGACGGCGCTCGAGCTGCTCCGAGGCGCGCTGCGGCAGCATGCGGTCGGGGGCGGGCACGTCCACCCAGCGGGCCGCGAGCTTGGAGAACAGCGGCCCGGCGATGATCACGGTCGGGATGGCGACCACGATGCCGAGGGCCAGGGTCACACCCAGGTTGGCCTTGACCGCGTCGATGGCGACCAGCGGGCCGGGGTGCGGCGGGATCAGACCGTGCATCACGGACAGACCGGCCAGCGCCGGGATGCCGATGCGCATCAGGGAGTAGTTGCCGCGCTTGGCGACCATCAGCACGACCGGGATCAGCAGCACGATGCCGACCTCGAAGAACAGGGGCAGGCCGACCACGGAGGCGATCAGCACCATCGCCCACGGCATGGCCCGCCCGCCGGCCTTGGCCAGGATCGTGTCGACGATCTGGTCCGCGCCACCGGAGTCGGCGAGCAGCTTGCCCAGGATCGCCCCGAGCGCGATCAGGACGCCCACGCCGGCCACCGTCGAGCCGAGCCCGCTGGTGAAGCTGGTGATGGCCTTGTCGAGCGGCGCCCCGGCGACCGCCCCGAGCGCCAGCGACCCGATGGTCAGCGCCAGGAAGGCATGGAGCTTGAACTTGGTGATGAGCAGGACGATGACGGCGATGCCCACCAGGACGGCGATGCCCAGCTGGGCGTGCCCGGCGGAGGTGATCGGCGGAGGGGCGTCCGCTGCCAGCATCTCGACGCTGAGTCTGGTCACGGGGGTTCCTTGCGGTTACGGGGGATTTCGGGGGCGCTAGTGAGAGCTGCCCGCGGTGTCGGGAAGCGCCGCGAGGGCCTGCACGGCCCGCTCGGTGATCTCCTCGGGGCCGCCGCTGACGTCCACGGCGACTCCCGCCTCGTCCGGCTGGAGCGGCTGGAGCGTGGCGAACTGGGAGTCCAGCAGCGCGGTCGGCATGAAGTGGCCCTGGCGCTGGGACATCCGTTCCTCGATCAGCCGGCGGTCGCCCGTCAGGTGGAGGAACACGATCCCGGGCGCCACGGCCCGCAGCCGGTCGCGGTAGACCCGCTTCAGCGCGGAGCTGCTGACCACTCCGCCCAGTCCGGCCCTGCCGTGCGCCCAGTGCCCGATGGCGTCCAGCCACGGCCAGCGGTCGGCGTCGTCGAGCGGGATCCCGGCCGACATCTTGTCGATGTTGGCCTGCGGGTGGAAGTCGTCGCCCTCGGCGTACGGGACGCCCAGCCGCGCGGCGAGCAAGGGACCGATGGTGGTCTTGCCCGTCCCCGCGACGCCCATCACGACGACGACCTGGGGGGTTCGCATTACTGCCTCGCTGTCTTCCTCGACATCCGACGCCACTGCGGCGTCGCCACACTGAAACCCATTAGGTACGACGAATTCAAGAGAGTGTGATGTATAAGTCTGACTTTTTATGGCTGTGATCCACGCCGTACGCTGAGTGCATGAGCACACGGGGCCGGGGGCTGCACGGCCATGTACTGGACACCCTCGGCCCCGCGATCACGTCCGGCGAGTACCCGCCGGGCAGCGTTCTGCGGACCGACGAGCTGGCACAGCACTTCGAGGTGTCCCGCTCGGTGATGCGCGAGGCGGTCCGCGTGCTGGAGTCCATGCACCTGGTCGAGTCCCGCCGCCGGGTGGGCGTCACGGTGCGCCCCAAGGCCGAGTGGAACGTCTACGACCCGCAGGTCATCCGCTGGCGGCTGGCCGGCGCCGACCGCCCGCACCAGCTGCGCTCGCTCACCGTGCTGCGCTCCGCCGTCGAACCCGTCGCGGCGGGCCTGGCCGCCCAGCACGCCACGGCCGAGCAGTGCGCCGAACTCACCCGCTGCGCCCTCGGCATGGTGGCCAACTCACGCGGCCACCGGCTCGAGGAGTACCTGTTCCACGACGTGTCCTTCCACCGGGTCATCCTCAACGCCTCCGGCAACGAGATGTTCGCCCGCCTCGGCGATGTCGTCGCGGAGGTGCTGTCCGGCCGCACCCGGCACGAGGTCATGTTCGAGGACCCCGACCCGGCCGCCGTCACCCTGCACGTGCGGCTCGCCGAGGCGGTCCGGGCCCGGGACGCGGTCCGCGCCGAGGAACTGACCCGGGAGATCACCGCGGGCGCCCTCCAGGAACTGGACATCCTGGCCCCCTGAGCGCCGGCGCGTCGTGGGTCCGACTAGTCCTGCGGGAACTCCCCGTCCACGTACACCCACGCGCCGGCCACCCGCTCGAACCGGCTCCGCTCGCGCAGCGCGCCGCCCCGGTAGGAGGCGCGGAACTCCACCGTGCCCGTGGTGTGGAACGCCGACCCGTCGGCCGTGTCCAGGATCTCGAGCCCCGTCCACTTCATCCCCGGGTCGAGGTCCAGCCGCTCCGGCCGGGTCCGCGGATGCCAGGTGCGCAGCAGATACGCCGTGTCCCCCTTCACGAACGCGCTGTACCGCGAGCGCATCAGCAGCTCCGCGGTCGGCGCGACGGCCCGCCCCGCGTGGAAGCGGCCGCAGCAGGCGTCGTACGACTGGGGGAGCCCGCAGGGGCAGGTGCGCGAGGTCATGGCGCCCATTGTGCCCGGGGCAGGGGAGGCGCCCGGCAGGGGCCGGGTGCACAGTGGAAGAGCCGGACCGCACACCGGCACACAGGGAGGTGAGGTCGAGGATGACCGGACCCGTGAGCAGCCGGCCTCCCGCCGTCAAGGAATGGCGGCTGAACGTCTACCTGTCCGAGCACGATCCGGACACCACGGCCCGGATCGTCCTGGACACCGGGGACAACGTCCTGGAGAGCCACGCCGGGGCCCGCCGCAGCCCCAGCGACCGGGCGATGCCCGAGATCGGCGACGAACTGGCCGCCGGGCGCGCCCTGATCGCCATGGGCCGCATGCTGCTGCGCGCCGCCGACGGCGACATGAAGGCCACCGGAGCGGCCGACACGGACGGCCCGGCGCCGCTCTGGCTGCCCCGCGAGTGAAGGAAGGAGTGCCGCCGTGCGTTTCGCGAACCGTCCGGAAGCCGGCCGGCTGCTGGGGCAGCGTCTGGAGTACCTCAGGGGCCAGGACGTGGTGGTGCTCGGACTGTCCCGGGGCGGCGTACCGGTCGCCGCGGCCGTCGCCGAGGCGCTCGACGCGCCCCTGGACGTCCTCCTGGTACGCAAACTCGGCGTGCCCTACCAACCCGAGCTGGGCATGGGGGCGATCGGCGAGGACGGCGTCCGCGTGATCAACCAGGAAGTGCTGCGCACCACCGGCGTCGGCCCGGACGACCTCGCGGCGGTCGAGTACCGAGAACGCCGCGTCCTCGCCGAACGTGGCGCGCGCTACCGGGGCGCCACCACCCCGGCCCCGGTCGCCGGCCGGACCGCCGTCGTGGTGGACGACGGCGTCGCCACCGGCTCCACCGCCCGGGTCGCCTGCCGCGTCGCCCGCGCCCGGGGCGCGGCCCGCATCGTGCTGGCCGTCCCGGTCGCCCCCCGCGACTTCACCCGCCGCCTCGGCGAGGACGCCGACGACCTGGTGTGCCTGCACACCCCCTGGGACTTCGCCGCCGTCGGCCAGTTCTACACCGACTTCACCCAGGTCGAGGACGAGGAGGTCACCGCCTGCCTGCGGCGCGCCGCCGAGCGCCACCGGCACACCGCGGGCGCCGCGTCCGGCGCCCGGGAGGTCACCGTGACCGCCGGAGCCGTCCGGCTCGGCGGACGGCTCACCGTGCCCGACGGCGCCACCGGCATCGTCGTCTTCGCCCACGGCAGCGGCAGCAGCCGGCACAGCCCGCGCAACCGGTTCGTCGCCGAAGGACTGCACCGCGCCGGGCTCGGCACCCTGCTGTTCGACCTGCTCACCGACGCGGAGGAGGCCGACCGGGGCAACGTCTTCGACATCGCGCTGCTGGCCGGCCGGCTGCTGGACGCCACCGCCTGGCTGCGCGAGGAACCCGACACCGAGGGGCTCGCCATCGGCTACTTCGGCGCCAGCACCGGTGCCGCGGCCGCCCTGTGGGCCGCCGCCGACCCCGCCGCGCGGCCCGCCGCCGTCGTCTCCCGCGGCGGCCGGCCCGACCTCGCCGGGGCCCGGCTGCCCGAGGTGACGGCACCCACCCTGCTCATCGTCGGCGGCGCCGACCCGATGGTGCTCGACCTCAACCGGGACGCGCAGGCCCGGCTGCGCTGCGAGAACCGGCTGGCGGTCGTCCCCCGCGCCACCCACCTCTTCGAGGAGCCCGGCACCCTGGAGCGGGTCACCGAGCTGGCGTGCGCCTGGTTCACCGACCACATGGCACCCGCGCACGTGTAGGCGGAGACCATGTTGGCGGGCTGTGCCCGGAGGCCGGGTGGCGCCCATGTCGGAGGGCTGGGCGGGGCCGTGCCCGGGGGGCAGGTGGCGCCTGTGCCGGACGGCTGGGCGGAGGCCATGCCCGGGCGTGAGGAGGCGACCGTGCCGGAGGGTCGGGCAGGGACCATGCCCGAGGGGCCCGTCACCCTGTTCCTGGCCGGGGACGTCATGCTCGGCCGGGGCATCGACCAGATCCTCGCGCACCCGGCCGACCCGGCCCTGCGGGAGGACCACGTCCACGACGCCCGGGACTACATCGCCCTGGCCGAGGCCGTGAACGGCCCGGTGCCCCGGCCCGTGGACCCCGCCTGGCCCTGGGGCGAGGCCCTGCCCGTCCTGGAGCGCGCCGCGCCCGACGCCCGGGTGATCAACCTGGAGACGGCCGTCACCTCCGACGGCGACTTCGCCCCCGGCAAGGCCGTCCACTACCGGATGCACCCGGCCAACCTGCCCTGCCTCGCCGCCGCCCGCCCCGACGTCTGCGTCCTCGCCAACAACCACGTCCTCGACTTCGGCCCCGCCGGCCTCGCCGACACCCTGGACTCCCTCGCCGCCGCCGGACTGCGCACCGCCGGCGCCGGCCCCGACGCGACCGCCGCGTGGCGGCCCGCGGCCGTCCCGCTGCGCACCGGCGGACGCCTCCTGGTCCTCGCCTTCGGCATGCCCTCCAGCGGCATCCCGCACGGCTGGGCCGCCACCGCCGAACGCCCCGGCGTCGCCCTCGCCGCCGGGCCGACCACGGCCGCCGCCCTGGACTTCGCCGACCGCCTGCGGCAGTACCGCCGGCCCGGGGACATCGTCGTCGCCTCCGTCCACTGGGGGCCCAACTGGGGCTACACCGTCACCCGCGACGAGGTCCGCTTCGCCCACGCCCTCGTCGACGCGGGCGCCGACATCGTCCACGGCCACTCCTCGCACCACCCGCGCCCGCCGGAGATCTACCGGGACCGGCTCGTCCTGTACGGCTGCGGCGACCTCGTCGACGACTACGAGGGCATCGGCGGCTACGAGAGCTACCGCGACGACCTGCGGCTGCTGTACCTGGTGTCGGCCGAGCCCGGCACCGGCCGGCTGACCGGGGCGCGACTGGTGCCGCTGCGGGCCCGCCGGATGCGCCTGGAGCACGCGAGCGCCGCCGACACCGCCTGGCTGCGCGACGTCCTGGACACCCACGCCCGCCGCCACGCCACCCGCGTCGACCACGGACCCGACGGCACGCTCACGGTACGGCCCCTGCACTGAGACCGGCCGCGGGAGCGGGTGAAACCGGCCGTCGGCGCGACGGAGAACCGCCCCTCGGGACCGCAGCCCGCCCGTGCGCCCTCAGGACCGCCGCCCGCCCTTGCGTAGAAAGGCGCGCAGCCGGGTCAGCGGCCAGGTGTTGATCACCTCGTCCCTGGTCAGCCAGCCGCGCTGCGCGGTGGCCACGCCGTAGCGCATCTGGCCGAGGTGCGGCACGGAGTGGGCGTCGGTGTTCACGGCGAACCGCACCCCGTGCTCCCTGGCCCGCAGGATGTCCTCGTCGCGCAGGTCCAGCCGGTCCGGCTGTGCGTTGACCTCCAGCGCGGTACCGGTCCGCGCGCACACGGCGAACACCTCGTCCCAGTCGGCGTCCACCCCCGGCCGCCTGCCGATCAGCCGGGTGGTCGGATGCCCGATGACATTGACGTACGGGTTCTCGCAGGCCCGTACCAGCCGACGGGTCATCGCCGTACGGCCCAGGTCGAAGTGGGAGTGCAGCGAGGCCACGCACAGATCGAACCCCGCCAGGAACTCCGCCGGCCAGTCCACCTCCCCGTCCGGCCCGATGTTCAGCTCCGTGCCGTGCAGCAGCCGCGTCCGGCCACGGGTGCCGTCCAGCTCCCGCAGCCGCTCCCGCTGGGCGAGGATCTTCTCGTCCGTCATGCGCTGCATGTACAGGTCGGGCGCGTGATCGGTGACCGCGAAGTAGGCGTAACCGCGCTCGGCGGCGGCGTCGACCATCGCCTCCAGCGAGGCCAGACCGTCCGTGAGATCGGTGTGCGTGTGCAGGTCGCCGCGGATGTCCCGCCCGGTCACCACCTCGGGCAGCTCGCCGCGCAGCGCCGCCTCGATCTCCCCGCGGTCCTCGCGCAGCGGCGGCGCGATCCACGGCAGGCCGAGCCGCGCGTACACCTCCTCCTCGGTGCGGGAGGCGACCGGCTCCCCGTTGCCGGTGTCGAACAGGCCGTACTCGGAGAGCTTCAGCCCCTGGTGCCCGGCGATGGTCCGGATGCGGATGTTGTGCGCCTTGGAACCGGTGAAGTACTGCATCGCCGCGCCCCACGACTGAGGCGGCACCACCCGCAGATCGACCTGGAGCCCCTTGCCGGTGCGCACCGAGGTCTTCTTCGTGCCCCGCGCCACGACCTCCGCGGTGGCCGGCAGCGCGCACAGCGCGTCCATGAACGGGGCCGACCGCTCCGCCGCCACCAGCACGTCCAGATCGCCGACGGTCTCCCGCATCCGGCGCAGCGAACCGGCGTACGCACAGCGCCGGCAGCCCGTCACCCCGGACAGCTCGGCGACGATCTCCTCGGCGGTGTCCAGCGCCGGCGACAGCGGCACCCGGCCGCCCGCCCGCCGGAGCAGCTCGATGCCGTGCCGGATGTTCTCCTGCGTCTTCTCCCCGAACCCCTTCAGGTCCGCCAGCGCGTCCGCCTCGATGGCCGCGGCCAGCTCGTCCACCGACGAGATGCGCAGGTCCTCGTAGAGCCGCAGCGCCTTCTTCGGCCCGAGCGTCGGGATCGTGATCAGCTCCCGCACTCCCGCGGGGATCTTCGACCGGCGCTCCTCGACCACGGCGATCCGGCCCGTGCGCAGATACTCGGCCACTTTGTCGGCGATCGACCGCCCCACGTTCGGGATCTCCCGCAGCGCGTCCGGCTCCAGCGCGGAGACGTCCGCCGGATGCCCGCCGATCGCCCGCGCCGCCTTCTCATAGGCACGCGCCTTGAACGCGTCCCCTCCGGTGATCGCGAGGAGATCGGCGTACTCCCGCAACAACGCCTCGACCTCGTCATTGACCCGGCCCACACCCCCCAGTCTAAAAACCACCCCACGCGCACTGCGCCTCACCTGCACGGGGCCGCCGGCGTGGGGCTTCCTCGGTGTCACCCTGGGGCGCCGAGCGGGGGACCGGTGGCTACGGGTGAGCCGGACGGCGAACACGATGGCTCCCGCGCCGTTCGGGTCGTACACCCCTGCAAGGGACCGGGGTGACACGTGGTTGGTCACGCCACCGTCGGAGAAACAGAAAAACCCCAGGTGAACTGGGGTCTCTGCTGGTGTCCGAGGGGGGACTTGAACCCCCACGCCCGATAAAGGGCACTAGCACCTCAAGCTAGCGCGTCTGCCATTCCGCCACCCGGACCAGGTGTCTGTCGTACGAGATCTTCCCTTTCGGCGGGGTTTCCCTCGCGGCGACGAAGGAAACATTACCAGGCTTTCGGGGGTGTCCGATCACCCCCCGGCCCCGGCCCCGGTCGGGCGTGAACGGCGTGTCACAGGCGGGGCCCGGTCTTGGGCGCGGGGCGGGGCCGGAGAGAGGATGAGGGGGACCATCGGCAGTGACAGCGGGAGGAAGCATCGTGAGCGAGACGGGCAGGGCCGGGACCGTCACCGGCGAGGACGAGGTCGCGGACCTCTGCCGCGAGCTGATCCGGTTCGACACCAGCAACTACGGCGACCACTCCGGCCCCGGCGAGCGCAAGGCCGCGGAATGGGTCGCCGAGAAGCTCGCCGAGGTCGGGCTGGAGCCGAAGATCTACGAGTCGCACCCCGGCCGCGCCTCCACGGTGGCCCGGATCGAGGGCGAGGACCCGTCCCGGCCCGCGCTGCTCATCCACGGCCACCTGGACGTCGTACCGGCCAACGCGGTCGACTGGACCCACGACCCGTTCTCCGGGGAGATCGCCGACGGCTGCGTATGGGGACGCGGCGCCGTCGACATGAAGGACATGGACGCCATGACGCTGGCGGTCGTCCGCGACCGGCTGCGCAGCGGGCGCCGTCCCCCGCGGGACATCGTGGTCGCCTTCCTCGCCGACGAGGAGGCGGGCGGCACGTACGGCGCCCGCTACCTGGTCGACCACCACCCCGAGCTGTTCGAGGGCGTCACCGAGGCCATCAGCGAGGTCGGCGGCTTCTCCTTCACCGTCGACGACCAGCGGCGGCTCTATCTGATCCAGACGGCCGAGAAGGGCATGCACTGGATGAAGCTGACCGTGGCCGGCACCGCCGGGCACGGATCGATGATCCACCGTGACAACGCCATCACCGAGCTGTCGGAGGCGGTGGCCCGGGTCGGCCGGCACAAGTTCCCGGTGCGGGTCACCAAGACCACCCGGGCCTTCCTCGACGAGCTGGGCGACGCGCTCGGCACCGAGCTGGACCCGGAGGACATGGAGGCCACCATCGCCAAGCTCGGCGGCATCGCCAAGCTGATCGGCGCGACCCTGAGCAACACCGCCAACCCCACCCAGCTCAACGCCGGCTACAAGGTCAACGTCATCCCGGGCGAGGCCACCGCCCACATCGACGGACGGTTCCTGCCCGGTCACGAGGAGGAGTTCCTCGCCGACCTCGACCGGCTGCTCGGCCCGAACGTCCGCCGCGAGGACGTGCACTCCGACAAGGCGCTGGAGACCGGCTTCGACGGCCCCCTGGTGGCGGCCATGCAGTCCGCGCTGCTCGCCGAGGACCCGACCGCCAAGGCGATCCCGTACATGCTCTCCGGCGGCACCGACGCCAAGTCCTTCGACGACCTCGGCATCCGCGGCTTCGGCTTCGCCCCGCTGAAGCTGCCGCCGGAGCTGGACTTCGCCGGCATGTTCCACGGCGTGGACGAGCGGGTGCCGGTCGACGGGCTCCAGTTCGGCGTGCGGGTGCTCGACCGGTTCATCGACGCGTCGTAAGACCGCGCCCCGCGCCCTCCCCGGCCGGAGCGCCCGCCGCGCTATTCGGGCAGTCGTACGAGACGCGCTGAGACGGGTGAATGCGACGATCAGTTCGTAGCTTCATTAGTTCCTCCTCGTTGCATCTGATGTGATCCCGCGCCTTGGGGTCGCATTGCCAACTAGGAGGAAGAATGATCAAGAAGGTCGTCGCAGCTGCGGCCGCCACCGGTGGTCTGGTTCTCGCGGGTGCGGGCCTCGCCGTCGCCGACTCCGGTGCCCAGGGTGCCGCCCTGCACTCCCCGGGTGTCGTGTCCGGCAACGTCATCCAGGCGCCCATCCACGTCCCGGTGAACGTGTGTGGCAACACGATCGACGTGGTCGGCGTCCTGAACCCCGCCTTCGGAAACGTCTGCATCAACAAGTGACGCAGGCTCCCTGAGGGGCGTCCTTTACGAGCCGTCGGCCCCGGAGCGCGCGCCACGCGCTCCGGGGCCGACCGGCTTTTCGGAAGAACGAAAGCACGGAAGGCAGGGGGGAATCCAGCATGCGTGAGGGCACGCGCAAAGGTCTGATGACCATGGCCGCCGCGACCGGCGTGATCGCCGCCGCGAGCGGCTACGCACACGCCGACTCGGGCGCCAGGGGCGCCGCCGGGGGCTCACCGGGCGTACTGTCCGGCAACACGGTGCAGGCACCGGTGCACGCTCCGGTGAACATCTGCGGCAACACCGTGAACGTCGTCGGGCTGCTCAACCCGTCGGCGGGGAACAAGTGCGCGCACCACGGCGGCACTTCGGGGAGCCGGCCGGGCGGTTCCGCGGGCAGCGGCTCCGGCGGCTCGCGCGCGGACGGCCACACCGGCGGCTCGCCGGGCGTCGGATCCGGCAACACGGTGCAGGTGCCGGTCGACGTCCCGGTGAACGTGTGCGGCAACAGCGTCGACGTCATCGGTGTGGGCAACGCCACGACGGGCAACGGCTGCGCCGACGACGGGGGATACGACAACCCGCCCGGGAAGCCGGGAGGGCCGGGAGAACCGCCAGGTCCGGGCCGCCCAGGGGAACCGGGGCATCCGGCGGAGCCCGGGAACCCGGGGAAGCCGGGCCGGCCGGGACACCCTGGCCAGCCGGGTAAGCCAGGCGACCCCGGTAAGCCCGGCCACCCCGGCCACCCCGGGCCCGGCACCCCGCCGGCCCAGCACGGCCCCGGTCCCCGCGGCGGGTCCCAGGCCACGGCGGAGGCGGACCGCCCCCTCCAGCCGCAGACCGTCGGTCAACTCGCGCACACCGGCGGTGACGTGCCGCTCGGCATCGCGCTGCCGGCCGGCGCCGGCGCGCTGCTCGCCGGTACGGTTCTCTACCGCAAGGCCCGGGCCGCGCGGTGACCGCACCGCGGTGACCAGGACTGGGTGACCGCACGGCGGTGAACGGAAAACGGAGCGGGCCCTGCCATGCCGGCGGGGCCCGCTCCGTACGTGCCCGGCACCGGCGCCGGGCTCACCATGTGGCTCGCACCTGGCGGATGATCCGCCGGCGCAGCCGCACCTTGCGACTGCCGTCGCGCAACAGACTCAGTCGGTCCAACTCCCAGTGTCCGTACTCGGCATGGTCCGTCAGCAGACGCGTCGCCTCCTTGCGGGAGACCCCGCGAGGTACGTACACGTCGACAAATTCGTATTCCGGCATCGCATCTATTGTGCGGGCTGGTGCCCGGTACGGATAGCGTCTGCACTATGTCTGATGCTGCGCAGCCCACCGCTGCCGAGGTACGCGCCGCCGCCGAGGCGGTCAAGACCGCGCTCGACCGTCATCTGGCTGCGATCGAACGCAGGTCGGGAGAGGACGACCCGGCCGTCTCCGAGGCGTTCAACCAGCTGGCCGCAGCCGCCGAGGTGTACGACGAGCTGCTCTACGACCGTTACGACGAGGTCACGCCCTTCGAGATCCCCGGCGCCGAGGACACGCTGCCGCCGTACGCCGGGCCCGGGGAGCCCCATGCGATCAGTGTGCTGATCCGCCGCGACTACACCGTGGCGGAACCCCAGCGGCTGCTGGCCCAGGCCCAGCGGGTCGAGGCGGCGGAGTACGACGACGGCGGGGACGAGGACGAGGCCGCCAGGAGCGTCCCCGGCGCGCTGGGGATCCTGTTCGGCGAGTTCGAACCGGACGAGATCGCCTCCCGGCACAAGGAGTTCGGCCTGGAGGAGGGCGACTCCACCCTGTGGGTCACGGCGGCGGAGGAACCACCCGAGGCCGGGGAGTGGCTGGCGGCGCCGTTCGAGCACATCGATCCGCAAGCGGTGGTGTGCCGCTTCGACGTGAGCGCCGTCTTCGACGACGACGCCTCCGACGACGAGGACGAGGACGAGCTGGACTTCGTCGGGGACGACGACGAGGAGCTGGAGCCGCTCGACGCCGACAAGTGAGACTGGGCCCGGCGGTGCCGTACGGGCCCGGCCCGTACGGCACCGCCGGATTCCCGCCCTCCCGTCGCCGAGGCGTCCGGGAGGGCGGGGTCAGCTCGCCGGCACCTGCGTGCGCAGCAGGGTCCCCAGGCGGGTGGTGCGGGGCTTGGCCGGGACCTCCGCGACCGCCCTCGGCAGGGCCTGCTCCACGCCGTGCACCACGGACAGGTGCCGTTCCGCCCGGCCGAACGCCGTGTACACCCACGGCCGGCTGAGCGCCTGCGCCGCGTCGCCGGGCAGCACCACGACCGCCGCCGGCCAGCGGGCGCCCACCGCCTGGTGCGCCGTGAGCGCCCAGCCGTGCCGGACGCTGCCCTCCACCCGCTCGCGCGGTACGACGACGTGGGCGCCGGCACACGACAGGTGCAGCCCGTCGGCGTCGGCGTTCACCACCACGCCCGGCACCGTACGCCCCGGCGCGGGGGAGTGGACGATCCGGTCACCGGGGTCGAAGCCGCCGAACCGGCCGGGACCGGGGTTGAGGCGCTGCTTCAGCGCGGAGTTGAGGGCGCGGGTGCCCGCGGCTCCGCCGTGGCCCGGGGTGATCACCACGGTCTGGTCGGCCGGGACGCCGATCGCCCGCGGTACCGAGTCCGCGACCAGCTGCACCGTCCGGTGCACCGCCTCGCCCGCGTCCCGCACCGGCACGATGACGATCTCCTTGCCGGGGGCGGCGACCTGGTTCAGCTCGCCGACGCCGATGCCGGAGACCAGCTCGCCCAGCGGGCCGGGGTCCGGGACGCGCGAGACGGTCTGGGGGCAGACCCGGGCCGCGAGCAGGTCGGCGAAGACCCGGCCCGGCCCGGCCGACCACAACACCCCGGGGTCGCCGCTGAGCACCAGTCGCGCCCCGTCGGGCAACGACTCCACCAGCATCGCGGCGCTCTCCACATCGAGCTGCGGTGCGTCCAGCACGATCAGCAGATCGACCTCCAGAGCCCCGTCGGCGTCCCGCCCGGGCCCTTCGGCCCCGGCCAGCAGCCCGGAAACGGTGACGACCCCATGAGCACCGGGCTCCACACCCGGCTGGGCCGGGTGTCCGGCCGGCCGTCCCGTGGCCTCTCCCTGTCGTGCCGGATCTGCCGTCGGCCGTCCCGTGGCTTCTCCCGCCCGCCCGGAGGCCGCTGCCAGGTATGCCGTCAGGTGGCTGCGGCCGTTCGGGGTGTGGCAGGCGGCGTAGGCCCGCAGGCCCGCCGCGCGCGCGGCGCCGAGCAGCGCGGCCGGTTCCGCGCGGGCCGCCTCGCCGCCGGTGTGCAGTACCAGGCCGTGTCCCGCCACCGCGCGGGCCAGCTCGGCCGCACCGCCGGACAGCCCGGCCGTGACCGCCTCCCACGCCTGCCCGGCGTCCTCGGGCCCGGAGTTGGCCAGCCGGGCCAGGCCGTCGGCGAGGCTCTCCTCGGCCAAGGCGTACCGCTCGAGACCGACCAGGACCCGGACCGGCCGCTCCTGCTCCTCGTCGGTGTCCTGGGGCGCGGGCGCGCCGGGCTCCTCCAGGGCGTCCTGGAACACCAGCGCCTCACCCTCGGCGAGCGCGTCCTGCACCGCCGCGTCGGGGTCCGGCACGCCCTGCCGGCCGAGTGCCGCGGTGAGCGTGGGCAGCTCCAGGGCGGTGTGCCCGGCCACGGCCGCCTGCTCCAGCAGCCAGACCGTCACCGCCCGGCCGCGCCGCGCGTCGTCCGGGCCGCAGTCCGGCCCGAGCAACGCCCGCGCGAAACCGTCGGCCTGCTCCGGCCGCACCCCGCCGACCCGGAGCAGCTGCCAGGGGTCCTCCCGGAGCGTGGTGCCGGCGTCCTCGCCGAGCACCGCGGCCACCTGGGGGGCCAGGGTGTCCGGCGCGCCGCCCTCGGCCAGTACCCGGCGCACGGCGTCGACGGCCTCCGGTGCGGGGGCGGTGGGCGTGACGGGGGAGGGGGCGGGCTGGGGCCGCCGCACCGGTTCCGGGGCGGGGCGACGCGGTGCCGGGGCCGGCTCGGTGAACACCGTGGCCGGCGGCTTCTCGCCGCTCTCCACCGCCCGTACCGCCGCGAGCAGGTCGGCCGCCTTGCCGCTGAGCTTGGCTCCGGCGGCGATGGGGCCCCCCTTCTCGGCCTTGCGCCGCTCGATCCGCTCCCGCTCGATCCGCTGCGCGGCCAGCTCGGCCTCCGCCTCGGACAACTCACCCGCGCCGCCCGCACCCTCCCCGGCGACACCCTCGGCACCCTCCGGGGAACCCTCGCCCTCAGCGGCACCGGCGTCCTCGGAGGCACCGGCGTCCTCGGAGGCACCGGGCTCCCCGGCGGCACCGGGCTCCCCGGCGGCACCGGCATCCTCCGACGCACCGACGCCTTCCGCCCCCTCGGCCCCGCCGGCCGCGACGCTCCCCTCGGTACGCCCCTCCGTACCCGCGTCGGTGCTCCCGTCGGCGCCCCCCTCCCGTACCTCACGGGTGTCCGGCGTCCCCGGCCCGGCTTCCTCCGTGGTCTCCGGCTCCGTGCTCACAGCGTGCTCCAGTCGTGATCGGGATAGCGGTGCACGGGCGCCGACACATCGTCCAGCGCCCGGCAGATCTCGTCAGGAAGACTAAGGGCCTCCACTGACAACGCCGCCGTGAGCTGCTGCGCGGTGCGCGCGCCGACGATCGGCGCGGCCACCCCGGGCCGGTCCCGCACCCACGCCAGCGCCACCTGGAGCGGAGTGACCGCGAGCCCGTCGGCCGCCGTCGTCACCGCGTCCACGATGCGGGTCGCGGTGTCGTCCAGATACGGCTCGACGAACGGCGCGAGGTCCTCGGAGGCACCGCGCGAATCCGGCGGAGTGGCGTGCCGGTACTTCCCGGTCAGCACGCCCCGGCCGAGCGGCGAGGACGGCAGCAGGCCCACGCCGAGGTCGAGCGCGGCCGGCAGCACCTCCCGCTCCACACCGCGCTGGAGCAGCGAGTACTCCATCTGGGTACTGGCCAGCCGGGTGCGGGTGCCCGGCGCCGCGAGCTGCCAGGTGGCCGCCTTGGCCAGCTGCCAGCCGCAGAAGTTGGAGACACCGGCGTACCGGGCCCGGCCGCTGCTCACCGCCAGGTCGAGGGCCTGGAGCGTCTCCTCCAGCGGGGTCCCGGGGTCGTAGGCGTGGATGTGCCACAGGTCGACGTACTCCGTGCCGAGGCGGGCCAGGGAGGCGTCGAGCGCGGCGAGCAGATGGCCCCGGGAACCGTCGAAGCGGCGCTCGGGGTCGGGCACGCTGCCGGCCTTGGTGGAGATGACCAGATCCCGTCGCGGCACCAGCCCGTCCATGAGCCGCCCGAGCAGATACTCCGCCTCCCCGTCGCCGTACACGTCGGCGGTGTCGACGAGGGTGCCGCCGGCCTCCCAGAACGTCTTCAGCATGTCAGCGGCGTCGTGCTCGTCGGTGTCCCGCCCCCAGGTGAGGGTGCCGAGTCCGATCCGGGACACGCGCAGGCCGGTACGGCCGAGATGCCTCTGCTCCATGCGGGCGAGATTACTGGCCAGAACCGGTGCGATGGGTTGCCTGTGGATAACCACCCCCGAAGGGGACGACTCCCGCGTTCCGTCTCCCGCGGCGCACCCGGGCCCTCCGCCCGTCCGCCGCCGCCCTGCCGCCCCACCCCGTCCCCGCGCTAAGGTCTGCCCCACAAGCACGTTACTCACGGGTAAGGGGAATCGCGCATGCAGCTCGGGATCAACCTCGGGTACTGGGGTGCCGGAATGGACGGCGACAACCTGGCCGTGGCACAGGAGGCCGACCGGCTGGGCTACGCGGTGTGCTGGGCCGCCGAGGCGTACGGCTCCGACGCGGCCACCGTGCTCAGCTGGGTCGCCGCGCAGACCGAGCGCATCGACGTCGGCTCGGCCATCTTCCAGATCCCGGCCCGCCAGCCCGCGATGACGGCGATGACCGCGGCCACGCTCGACTCGCTCTCCGGCGGCCGGTTCCGGCTCGGTCTCGGCGTCTCCGGCCCGCAGGTCTCCGAGGGCTGGTACGGCGTGAAGTTCGACAAGCCGCTGGCCCGCACCCGCGAGTACGTGGAGATCGTGCGCAAGGCGATGACCCGGGAGCGGCTGACGTTCGAGGGCGAGCACTGGACGCTGCCGCTGCCCGGCGGCCCCGGCAAGCCCCTCAAGCTGACCGTGCACCCGCAGCGCGAGCACATCCCGCTCTACATCGCCGCCATCGGCCCGAAGAACCTGGAGCAGACCGGCGAGATCGCGGACGGAGCGCTGCTGATCTTCCCCTCCGCCGAGCACCTGGAGGAGACCACGGTCAAGCACCTGCGCGCCGGGCGGGAGAAGGCGGGGCTGACGCTCGACGGGTTCGACGTGTGCCCGACCCTGCCGATCGCCCTCGGCGACGACAAGGACGTGGCCCGGCTCGCCGACACCTTCCGCCCGTACACCGCGCTGTACGTCGGCGGCATGGGCAGCGCGAAGCAGAACTTCTACAACCAGCTGGCCCAGCGCATGGGCTACGAGAAGGAGGCCGCCGAGATCCAGCGGAAGTATCTGTCCGGGGACAAGCAGGGCGCCGCCGCCGCGATCCCGCAGGACCTCATCGACCGGACCACTCTGCTGGGCTCCGTCGACCGGATCGCCGACCGGATGAAGGCCTACGCCGCCGCCGGGGTCACCACCCTCAGCCTGGCCCCGGCCGGCTTCACGCTCGAGGAGCGGCTCGCCTCCCTGCGGGCCGGCAGCGAGGCCCTGGAGCGCGCCGGGCTGGCCTGAGCGAAGCCCTGGCGGGGGATTTCCACGGCCGTGGTGGGGGCTCGGGGGTCTTCCCCGCCACGGCCGTCACGGGGAACAACGCCCCCGGCGCCGCGCGGTTACGACCCTCGGCGCCCTTCTTTCCCGTCTTCTTCGCGCCTTTCACGGTCCTTCGTTCGGCCGATTCGGCCGACGGCCCTGTTGCGCCCCCCTTATGCCCGCATTTGACTCGTTTTCGCGAGCCTTCGAAGCCACTGGCACCCCGGAAGCCACCGGAGCCCCCGGGAGGCCCGCGGAACCCTGTGGAGCGGAGAGGTGCTGCGATGCTGTCGGCCAGGAGTCTGTTCCAGGAGATCCTCGACCACGACGAGTCCTTCCGGCTCTTCTGCTCCATCGCCGCCGGCGGGGAGTCCCAGGGCGGCTGGGAGAACGGCCGGATCGCCGCGCTGGTCCCGGACGGGGAACGCGCGCTCGCCCCGAAGATCGCCCGGCACGGCGCCGACGAGGACAAGCACGGCCGCATCTTCCTGGCGTTGCTGAGAAAGCGCGGCCTCGCCCCCGTACCGGTCCCGCCGGAGACCGACTACACCATGCTCCTGGAACGGCGCGGCATCGGCCTCGCCCACGACCGGCTCCGCCGGGACGAGCCGCTCACCGTGCGGGACATCGTCGTCTACCTCGCGCACAGCCGGGTCACCGAGCAGCGCGCCGCCGACCAGATGGCACTGCTGAGCCGGTACTTCGGCGACCACCCGGAGATCGGCAAGGCCCTCCATGTGATCGCGGGCGACGAGGACAATCACCTCGCCTACGCCCACGAGGAACTGCTGCGCCTGGCCGCCGCCGGGCACGGCCGGCTGATCCTGCGCACGCTGCGCGCCTACGCGCTCGCCGAGATCCGCGTCCACCGGGACGTCAGCCTCTCCGTCATGGCGCACATGGGCCGCATTCTGGGCTGGCCGAAGCCGAAACGGGCGCTGCTCGCGGCCGGCATCCACGCCACGTACGCCTGGGAACGCCTCGTCGGCCGGCACCGCATGGCCGCCCTCCGTATGCCCGAGCGCCGCGACGCCCTCGGCAGCGCCCCGGCCCCCGCACCCGAAGCAGCGTGAACCGAGCCCATAGCGACATGTCATGTGAACCGTGTTCACCATCCGCCGTGCCGCTTGCCCCCGCTCACAGCCACCCGCACGGCTTGCCCCCGCTCACAACCACCCGCGCCGCTTGAACAGCCGGTACAACAGCACCTCCAGCGCGGCCATCAGCACGATCACCGCCGGGTACGACCACAGCCAGTGCAGCTCGGGCATGTGGTCGAAGTTCATGCCGTAGATCCCCGCGATCATCGTGGGCACCGCCGCCATCGCCGCCCACGCGGAGATCTTCCGCATGTCGTCGTTCTGCCGGACGCTCATCTGCGCCAGATGCGCCGACAGAATGTCCGAGACCAGCCGGTCCAGGGCCTCCACGGACTCGTTCACGCGCGTGAGGTGATCGCCCACGTCCCGGAAGAAGGGCCGGGAGTCGTCGTGCACGAACGGCACCGAGTTGCCCAGCGGGCCGTTGCCGGCCAGCCGGGTCAGCGGCAGCGCCAGCGGGCCGGTCGCCCGGCGGAACTCCAGGATCTGCCGCTTGAAGGTGTAGATCCGGGACGCGGTGTTGCGGGAACCGCCGGTGTCCGGCCGGAACACCTCCGCCTCCAGCTCGTCCAGGTCGTTCTGCAGCTCCGTCGCCACCTCCAGATAGTGGTCCACGGTGGCGTCGGCGATCGCGTACAGCACGGCGGTGGGGCCCTTGTCCAGCATCTCCGGCTCCCGCTCCAGCCGCTGCCGCACGGCCGCCAGCGGCGAACCCTCCCCGTGGCGCACCGTCACCACGAAACTCTCACCGACGAAGACCATCACCTCCCCGGCCGAGACCGCGTCGCTCTCGGGTTCGTACACCACCGGTTTCAGCACCATGAACAGCGAGTCGTCGTACACCTCCAGCTTGGGCCGCTGATGTGCCTTGAGGGCGTCCTCCACGGCCAGCGGATGCAGCCCGAACTCCTGGGTGACCAGGTCGAACTCCTGCTCGGAGGGCTCGTGCAGGCCGATCCACACGAAGCCGCCGGCGGCCCGTGCCCCGGCGAGCGCGTCGGACAGATCCGAGGGCCCCTCGCTGCGGTGCCCGTGCCGGTAGACGGCGCAGTCGACGATCACGGAGCGCATTCTCCCTTCGCCCGGTCAACGGCGCACTTCCCGATGCGCCTACCCTTGCCGCATGCCCACGCTGATCCTCGTAAGGCACGGACGTTCCACCGCCAACACCTCCGGGCTGCTCGCCGGGTGGACGCCCGGCGTCGCCCTGGACGAGCGCGGCGCCGCGCAGGCCGCCGCGCTGCCCGGCCGGCTCGCCGGACTGCCGATCTCCGAGGTGGTCGCGAGCCCCCTGCAGCGCTGCCAGGAGACCGTGCGCCCGCTGCTGGAGGCCCGCCCCGGCCTGCGCTCCCACACCGACGAACGGATCGGTGAGTGCCACTACGGCGACTGGTCCGGCCGCAAGCTCGCCGAGCTGAAGGACGAGCCGCTGATGGAGGTCGTGCAGACCCACCCGTCCGCCGCCGCCTTCCCCGGCGGCGAGTCCATGCGGGCCATGCAGACCCGCGCGGCCGAGGCCGTACGCGAGTGGAACGCGCGCGTCGAGCGGGACCACGGCGCCGACGCCGTCTACCTGATGTGCTCCCACGGCGACATCATCAAGTCCCTCGTCGCCGACGCCCTCGGCCTGCACCTCGACTTGTTCCAGCGGATCTCCGTCGAACCCTGCTCTGTCACCGCGATCCGCTACACCCGGCTCCGGCCGTACCTCATCCGCCTCGGCGACACCGGGGATTTCGCTTCGCTCGTCCCCCGCGAGGAACCCGGCGAGGGTGACGCACCGGTCGGAGGCGGTGCGGGCGCACCGTGATCGTCGGCCGCAGTAGGGTGAAGCGACCCATCCCGTTCGCTTTCCCGTACGGCCAACCGCCGAACCTCTCGAAACCACGACTTTATGGAGACAGGACGTGTCCCGTCAGGTGTTCCTCTACGACCAGCCGGACCGCTTCGTGGCCGGCACGGTCGGACTGCCCGGGCGCCGTACGTTCTTCCTCCAGGCCATCGCAGGCTCCCGGGTGACCAGCGTGGCCCTGGAGAAGACCCAGGTGGCCGCGCTCGCCGAGCGCATGGACGAACTGCTGGACGAGGTCGTACGGCGTAGTGGCGGCAGCGCCGCCGTCCCGGCCGTCGCCCCCGCCGAGATCACCGACACCGCACCGCTCGACACTCCCATCGAGGAGGAGTTCCGCGTCGGCACCATGGCCCTGGCCTGGGACGGCGAGGACCAGCGCATGATCGTCGAGGCGCAGGCGCTGGTCGAGCTGGACGCCGACACCGAGGAAGACCTCGCCGAGGCCGAGGAGCGCCTGCTCCAGGACGAGGAGAACGGACCCCCGATGCTGCGGGTCCGGCTGACCGGCGCGCAGGCCCGGGCCTTCGCCAAGCGCGCCCTCGACGTCGTCAACGCCGGGCGGCCGCCGTGCCCGCTGTGCAGCCTCCCGCTCGACCCGGAAGGACACGTATGTCCGCGCCAGAACGGATACCGCCGCGGAGCGTGACACCCGACCCGAACCCGGCCGAGCTGCTCGCGCACGGTGAACTGACCGTACGCGGACGGATCCGCGAGGCGTCCAACGCGGCCCTGTTCTGCACGGTCGCCCTCGACGGCCGCCAGGCCTCCTGTGTGTACAAGCCGGTCGCCGGGGAGCGCCCCCTGTGGGACTTCCCCGACGGCACCCTGGCGGGCCGCGAGGTGGCCGCCTACGAGGTGTCCGAGGCCACCGGCTGGGGGCTGGTGCCGCCCACCGTGCTGCGCGAGGGGCCGTACGGCGAGGGCATGTGCCAGCTGTGGATCGACGTCCACCCCGAGGCCGAGCTGCTCGCCCTGGTCGAGGGCGAGGAACCGGAGCCGGGCTGGAAGGCGATCGGGCTCGCCGACGTCGGCGAGGACCGCACCGCGCTGCTGGTGCACGCCGACGACGCGCGGCTGCGCCGGCTCGCCGTCCTGGACGCGGTCATCAACAACGCCGACCGCAAGGGCGGCCACCTGCTGCCCACCGCCGACGGCCGGCTCTACGGCATCGACCACGGCGTCACCTTCAACGTGGACAACAAGCTGCGCACCCTGCTGTGGGGCTGGGCGGGCGAACCGCTGCCGGAGGAGGCCGTCGGCGTCCTCAAGGGACTGCGGGACGCCCTGGACGGCCCGCTGGGCACAAGGCTGGCCACCCTGATCACGACGGCCGAGGTCGACGCAACGCGCGCGCGGGTCGACGCGCTGCTCACCAGCGGCCGGCACCCGGAGCCCAGCGGCGACTGGCCCGCCATTCCCTGGCCCCCGGTCTGAGCGCCCGCGGGCCCGTCCCCCTACGAGTGTCCGGGCCACCCCGCTGAGCACCCGACCGGCCACGCCGGGTGACGGATCCGGAGCCCAGCACACCCGGCGCCGATGTTCAAGAACGCCGAACCGGTCATCCGGCCCGATCCCGTTCGTACAGGCGGGTCGGGGCCGGTTAGGCTCATGTACATGCATGCCTGGCCCGCTTCCGAGGTCCCCGCCCTGCCTGGTCAGGGCCGCGACCTGAGGATCCACGACACCGCGACCGGCGGCCTGGTCACCCTCGACCCCGGTCCTGTCGCCCGCATCTACGTCTGCGGCATCACGCCGTACGACGCGACCCACATGGGTCACGCGGCGACCTACAACGCGTTCGACCTGGTTCAGCGCGTGTGGCTCGACACCAAGCGGCAGGTCCACTACGTCCAGAACGTCACCGACGTCGACGATCCGCTGCTGGAGCGGGCCGAGCGCGACAACCTCGACTGGACCGCCCTCGCCGAGCGCGAGACGGCCCTCTTCCGCGAGGACATGACCGCCCTGCGGATGCTCCCGCCGCGGCAGTACATCGGCGCGGTCGAGGCCATACCCGGCATCGTCCCGCTCGTCGAGCGGCTGCGTGACATCGGCGCGGCCTACGAGCTGGACGGCGACATCTACTTCTCCGTCGAGTCCGACCCGCACTTCGGCAAGGTCTCGCACCTGGACGCCGCCGCCATGCGGCTGCTGTCCGCCGAACGCGGCGGCGACCCGGACCGCCCGGGCAAGAAGAACCCGCTGGACCCGATGCTGTGGATGGCGGCCCGCGAGGGCGAGCCCAGCTGGGACGGCGCCTCGCTCGGCCGGGGCCGCCCCGGCTGGCACATCGAGTGCGTGGCCATCGCACTGGACCACCTCGGCATGGGCTTCGACGTCCAGGGCGGCGGCTCCGACCTAGCCTTCCCGCACCACGAGATGGGCGCCTCGCACGCCCAGGTGCTCACCGGCGAGTTCCCCATGGCCAAGGCCTATGTGCACGCCGGCATGGTCGCCCTGAACGGCGAGAAGATGTCCAAGTCCAAGGGCAACCTCGTCTTCGTCTCCCGGCTGCGCCGCGACGGCGTCGACCCCGCCGCCATCCGCCTCGCCCTGCTGGCCCACCACTACCGGGCCGACTGGGAGTGGACCGACCAGGTCCTCCAGGACGCCGTGGCCCGCCTCGGCCGCTGGCGCGCGGCGGTCTCCCGCCCCGACGGCCCCTCTGCCGACGCCCTGGTGGAGGAGATCCGCGAGGCCCTCTCCCACGACCTGGACGCCCCCACCGCCCTCGCCGCGGTGGACCGCTGGGCGGCCCGGCAGGAGGAAGAGGGCGGCACGGACACGGGTGCCCCGGGCCTGGTGACCCGCGCGGTGGACGCGCTGCTGGGCGTGGCCTTGTAGAGCTCAAAACGGAAGAAGAGGGGCGGTTCCCCGGAAGGAACCGCCCCTCTTTTCGTACCCTCAGGCTCCCTCAGCCCTCCGAGCCGTCCTCGTCCTCCTCCTTGCCCCCGCCGCCGGAGGCAGGCGGCCTCGGCTTGCCGCCCGGAGGGCCCACGTCCCGGCGCCGCAGATACCGCTCGAACTCCCGGGCGATCGCCTCACCGGACGCCTCCGGCAGCTCCGCGGTGTCCCGGGCCTCCTCCAGCGTCTGGACGTACTCGGCGACCTCGCTGTCCTCGGCCGCCAGCTGGTCCACGCCCACCTGCCAGGCCCGCGCGTCCTCGGGCAGCTCGCCCTGCGGGATCCGCAGGTCCAGCAGGTCCTCCAGCCGGTTGAGCAGCGCCAGGGTGGCCTTGGGGTTGGGCGGCTGGGAGACGTAGTGCGGTACGGCCGCCCACAGCGAGACCGCCGGGACGCCCGCGTGCGTGCACGCCTCCTGAAGGACGCCGACGATGCCCGTCGGCCCCTCGTACTTGGTCTCCTCCAGGTCCATGCGGCGGGCCAGGTCCGGGTCGGACGTGACCCCGCTGACCGGGACCGGACGCGTGTGCGGGGTGTCACCGAGCAGGGCGCCCAGGATGACCACCAGCTCCACGCCCAGCTCGTGCGCGAAGCCGAGCAGCTCGTTGCAGAACGAACGCCACCGCATGGACGGCTCGATGCCCCGGACCAGCACCAGGTCGCGCGGCTTGTCGCCGCCGACCCGGACCACCGACAACCTCGTCGTCGGCCAGGTGATCTTGCGCACACCGCCGTCCATGAACACCGTGGGACGGTTCACCTGGAAGTCGTAGTAGTCCTCGGCGTCCAGCGCCGCGAACACCTCGCCCTTCCATTCGCGTTCCAGGTGCGCGACCGCCGTGGAGGCGGCGTCGCCGGCATCGTTCCAGCCCTCGAACGCGGCCACCATGACTGGGTCGATCAGCTCGGGAACCCCCTCCAGCTCGATCACCCAGTGCCTCCTTCCGACGTGCCCTCGCTTGACCCACCAACCTTACGGCGTCCCGCGGGGGCGCCCGCAGCCCCCTTGCACGGGGGAGTGAACGGATCACTGCCCCGTTCGCCACCGCGGAACACGCGGGCGCGCCGGACTCACGGCACAGGACGCGGACGCGCGCGGGGGCGCCCCCGGCCGGAGGCGCCCCCGCGGACGCGGCCCGTCACTCGCGGGCGGGCCTACTTCCCGTCCAGGACCTCCTGGACCTTCGCCCGGACCTCGTCCGTGGCCAGGCCCCGGATGGTCAGCGTGGTGCGGCGGCGCAGCACGTCGTCCGGCGTCTCGGCCCACTCGTGGTCACGGGCCCACACCACCTGCGCCCAGATCTCCGGGGCGTCGGGGTGGACGCGCTCGGCCAGCTCCGGGTTCTCGTTCGCCAGCCGGGCGATGTCGAAGGCCAGCGAACCGTAGTGGGTGGCCAGGTGCCTGGCGGTGTCGGCGGCCATGCGCGGGCCGGGCGCCGGGGCGTCGACCAGCAGCCGGTGGGCGACCGCGCGCGGGTTGGCGACACCGGGCAGCGGCAGCTTCTTCGGCAGCGAGGAGATCGGTTCGAAGTCGTCGCCGAGCGGGTGGCCGGGCAGCGCCTCCAGCTTCTTCATGATGGTGCGGCCGATGTGACGGAACGTCGTCCACTTGCCGCCCGCGACGGACAGCATGCCGCCCTTGCCCTCGGTCACCACGGTCTCCCGCTTGGCCTTGGCGGTGTCACCGGGGCCGCCCGGCAGCACCCGCAGACCGGCGAACGCGTAGGTGATCAGCTCGCGCCGCAGCTGCTGGTCCCGGACGGAGAACGCGGCCTCGTCCAGGATCTGGGCTATGTCCTTGTCGTTGACGGACACGTCCGCCGGGTCGCCCTCGTACTCCTCGTCGGTGGTGCCGAGCAGCAGCATGTCCTCCCAGGGGAGGGCGAAGGTGATGCGGTACTTGTCGATGGGCGTGGCCAGCGCGGCCTTCCAGGGCGAGGTGCGCTTCAGGACCAGGTGCGCGCCCTTGGACAGCCGGATGGACGGCGCCGCGTTCGGGTCCTCCATCCTGCGCAGGTGGTCGACCCACGGGCCGGTCGCGTTCAGCACCAGGCGGGCGTTCACGCCGAACTCCTCGCCGGACAGCCGGTCCCTCAGGTCCGCGCCGGTCACCCGGCCCTGGGTGAAGCGCAGCCCGGTGACCTCGGCGTGGTTGAGGACGACCGCGCCCGCCTCGACGGCCGCGCGGACCGTCATCAGCGCCATGCGCGCGTCGTTCATCTGGTCGTCGCCGTACACGGCCACGGCCTTGAGGTTCTCGGTGCGCAGCTCGGGCACGTCCTGCGCCGCCTTGGCCGGCGAGAGCAGGTGGCCGACGCCGTCGCCGAACGCGGACAGCGCCGAGTAGGCGAAGACGCCCGCGCCGAGCTTGGCCGCGCCGTGCGGCCCGCCCTTGTACACCGGCAGGTAGAAGGTGAGCGGGTTCGCCAGGTGGGGGGCCACCTGGCGGGAGACCGCCCGGCGCTCGAAGTGGTTCTCCGCCACCAGCTTCACCGCGCCGGTCTGCAGGTAACGCAGGCCGCCGTGGAGCAGCTTGGAGGAGGCGGAGGAGGTGGCACCGGCGAAGTCGCCGGCGTCGACCAGGGCCACCCTGAGCCCGGACTGCGCGGCGTGCCAGGCGGTGGAGATGCCCAGGATGCCGCCGCCGATCACAAGAAGGTCGTACGACGCCTTGGAGAGCTGCTCCCTGGTCTCGGCGCGGCTCGGGTTGGAGCCGGAGGCCGGGCGCGTCCCCAGGGCAGGCACGGACTGCAGGGTGGACTGACTGGTCATGTCGGGTACTTACTCCTCGTCAGAGCTGACTGAGCCGGTTGAACCGCTCAGCTCTCGTCGTCGTCGAGCCAGCCCATGGTCCGGTCGACGGCCTTGAGCCAGTTCTTGTACTCACGGGCGCGGGTCTCCGCGTCCATGCGGGGGGTCCACTCGGCGGCCCGGCGCCAGTTGGCGCGCAGGTCGTCGGTGCTGGACCAGAAGCCGACGGCGAGACCGGCGGCGTAGGCGGCGCCGAGGCAGGTGGTCTCGGCGACCATCGGGCGCACCACCGGCGCGTCCAGGACGTCGGCCAGGGTCTGCATCAGCAGGTTGTTGGCGGTCATGCCGCCGTCCACCTTGAGGGTCACCAGCTCGTCGCCGGAGTCCTTCACCATGGCGTCGGCGATCTCCCGCGTCTGCCAGGCGGTGGCCTCGAGGACGGCGCGCGCGAGGTGCGCCTTGGTCACGTACCGGGTCAGGCCGGCGATCACCCCGCGCGCGTCGGAGCGCCAGTGCGGGGCGAACAGGCCGGAGAAGGCCGGCACGAAGTAGGCGCCGCCGTTGTCCTCGACCGAGAGCGCGAGCGTCTCGATCTCGGCGGCGGTGGAGATCAGGCCCATCTGGTCGCGCATCCACTGCACCAGCGAGCCGGTGACGGCGATCGAGCCCTCCAGGGCGTACACGGTCGGCTGGTCGCCGATCTTGTAGCCGACGGTGGTGAGCAGACCGGCGTAGGAGTTGATGATCTTCTCGCCGGTGTTCATCACCATGAAGGTGCCGGTGCCGTAGGTGGACTTGGTCTCGCCCTCGGAGAAACAGCACTGGCCGAAAAGGGCCGCCTGCTGGTCGCCGAGCGCGGAGGCGACCGGGATGCCGCCGAGCAGTTCGCCCAGCCGGCCGCCGCTGATCTCGCCGTAGACCTCGGCGGAGGAGCGGATCTCGGGCAGGATCTGCTCCGGCACGCCGATGGACTCGCAGATCTTGTCGTCCCACCGCATCGTGTGCAGGTTCATCAGCAGGGTGCGCGAGGCGTTGGTGACGTCGGTGACGTGCCGGCCGCCGTTCACACCGCCGGTCAGGTTCCAGATGACCCAGGTGTCCATGGTGCCGAAGAGGATGTCGCCGGCCTCGGCGCGCTCGCGCAGGCCCTCGACGTTGTCGAGCAGCCAGCGGGCCTTGGGCCCGGCGAAGTACGACGCGAGCGGCAGGCCGGTCTCCCGGCGGAAGCGGTCCTGGCCGACGTTGCGGCCCAGCTCCCGGCACAGGGCGTCGGTGCGGGTGTCCTGCCAGACGATGGCGTTGTGGACGGGCTCACCGGTGTTCTTGTCCCACAGCACGGTGGTCTCGCGCTGGTTGGTGATGCCGATGGCCTTGATGTCGTCCCGGGTGATGCCGGCCTTGGCCACGGCACCGGCGACGACCTCCTGGACGTTGGTCCAGATCTCGTTGGCGTCGTGCTCGACCCAGCCGGGCTTGGGGAAGATCTGCTCGTGCTCCTTCTGGTCGACGGCGACGATGCGGCCGTCCCGGTCGAAGACGATGCAGCGGGAGGAGGTTGTGCCCTGGTCGATCGCCGCGATGAAGGGGCCTGCGGTGTGGGCGTCGGTCACTGTGTGCTCCTGGAAGTCCGTGGTGTTGGGGCTGTGCGTGCGGCGTGCGCGCGAAGTCTCGGTGCTCTCCGCAAGCTTCCTAGGCGAAGGCGAGGTTGTAGATGCCCGCCGCGATCGCGCCGCCGGCCAGCGGACCGACCACCGGGATCCAGGCGTAGGACCAGTCGGAACCGCCCTTGTTGGGCAGCGGCAGCAGGGCGTGCACGATGCGCGGGCCGAGGTCGCGGGCCGGGTTGATCGCGTAGCCCGTCGGACCGCCCAGCGACAGACCGATGGACACCACCACGAGCGCGGTGATCAGACCGCCGAGGACGCCGAGGCCGTTGCCCTGGTCGTTCAGGCCCTGGGTGAGGACGGCGAGGATCAGCACGACGGTGCCGATGATCTCCGTGGCGAGGTTCTGCGCCACGTTCCGGATCTCCGGACCGGTGGAGAAGATGCCGAGGACCGGGCCGGCGCCCTTCTCCTGGGCCTCGACGGCCTTGGCCGAGGTGGCCTGCGCGCCGGGGCCGCCGACGATCTCCTTGTCCGTCAGGTGGGCGAGGAACTGGCCGTAGTAGGCGACCCACACCAGGGCGGCGCCGATGACGGCACCCAGCAGCTGACCGGCGAAGTAGGTCGGAACGTTGCTCCAGTCGCCGTCCTTGATGGCCAGGGCGACGGTGAGGGCCGGGTTGAGGTGCGCGCCGGACAGCGGCCCGGAGATGTACGCGGCCGTCATGACGGCGAAGCCCCACCCGAAGGCGATGGCGAGCCAGCCGGCGTTGCGGGCCTTGGAGGCCTTCAGCGTGACGGCGGCACAGACACCGCCGCCGAGCAGGATGAGTATGGCGGTACCGATGGTCTCGCCGATGAAGATGTCGGAGCTGGACACCCGCGACTCCTTTGTCCTTCGTCCAGGGGTAGCCGAACCCCGGGTCCCTCCGGTGGTTCTGGCGCCCTCGTGGGTGAGAGCGATGCCGGCCCTTGGCGTTGTCACACTCTAGCGCGTATTGCCGGTAGGTGTTCGACAATGCCGACCGATGGACGGGAGTCTTGTTCGGCGTTACCCGTGCGTCAAGGGTTCTGTTATCGGAAACAGGATCGTTATTGATCGCTGCGGGTTATCGAGCTTCGCGCATGGACGTACGATATAGAACTTTTTGTCCGTTTCAGGGTAGATCGACAGCCGGAACGTCGCCCGACGTCCCGGCTGTTCGCGTATGCGTGCGCCTCGCGCGCGGGGCCTGCCCCGGCCCGCCTCAGAACCGCCCGGCGCTCAGAACCGGCCGGCGCCCAGGTCCCGGGACACCGCGCGGGCGCAGTCCCGCACCGCCGCGATCAGCTCCGGGCGCAGCTCGCCCTCCCGGCACAGCCGCTCCACCGCTCCCGTGATGCCGACCGCGCCCACCGGCATGCGGCGCCGGTCGTGAATGGGCGCGGCGATCGACGCCACGCCCTCCCAGGTCTCCTCCACGTCGGCCGCGTAGCCCCGCGCGCGCGTGAGGTCGAGGATGTGCTCGAAACCGGCGGCGTCGCAGACCGTGCGGTCGGTGAAGGGCTTGCGGTCGGCCTCCAGCGCCTCGCTGTGCGCCACCGGGTCGTACGCCGAGAGCACCTTGCCCAGCGCCGTGGAGTGCAGCGGCTGCATGGCCCCGATCTCCAGCACCTGCCGACTGTCGTCGGGCCGGAAGACGTGGTGCACGATCAGCACCCCCTGCTGGTGCAGCACCCCCAGGTACACGCTCTCCCCGCTGGAGCGGGCCAGGTCGTCCGCCCACACCAGGGCCCGCGCGCGCAGCTCGTGCACGTCCAGATAGGTGGTGCCCAGGCGCAGCAGCTCCGCGCCCAGCTGGTAGCGGCCGGAGGCGTCGTCCTGCTCCACGAACCCCTCCTGCTGGAGGGTGCGCAGGATGCCGTGGGCGGTGCCCTTGGCGAGACCCAGCGACGAGGCGATGTCCGACAGCCCCAGCCGCCGTTCGCCGCCCGCGAGCAGCCGCAGCATCGCCGCCGCCCGTTCGAGCGACTGGATGTTCCGTGCCATCGCCGTCCTGCCTCCGTCCCCTTCGACTGCGTAGCGCGCAGTCACCGTTCGGCAATGCCGAACACTACCGGTCCATGCCGACCTCCCGCTAATGGTCGGACGCCACCTGTTACATCACACGAGATCCATGCGTGACATTCAGGCCACTCACGTCCGTCTCGTGGACGTGGTGCCCATCCAAGCCGACTCCCGGTTACCCTGACGCCGTGCGGCAAGCCCCGCCCGTCCGGGGAAGCCGCATAGCCGACAGCCGTCGCATCCCAGGGAGCCCTTACATGGCCTCGTCGCCAACGTCCCCTTCCGCCGACAGCCGGGCCCGTGTGTCCGCGCTCCGCGAGGCGCTCGCCACCCGTGTGGTGGTCGCCGACGGAGCCATGGGCACGATGCTCCAGGCCCAGGAGCCCAGCCTCGAGGACTTCGAGAACCTCGAAGGCTGCAACGAGATCCTCAACCTGACCCGCCCCGACATCGTCCGCTCCGTCCACGAGGCGTACTTCGCCGTCGGCGTGGACTGCGTGGAGACGAACACGTTCGGCGCCAACCACTCCGCGCTCGGCGAGTACGACATCTCCCACCGGGTCCACGAGCTCTCGCAGGCCGGCGCCCGGGTGGCCCGGGAGACCGCGGACGAGTTCACCGCGCGGGACGGCCGGCCGCGCTGGGTGCTGGGCTCCATGGGCCCGGGCACCAAGCTGCCCACCCTGGGCCACGCCCCCTACGCCACCCTGCGCGACGCCTACCAGCGCAACGCCGAGGGCCTGCTCACCGGCGGCGCCGACGCCCTGCTGGTGGAGACCACCCAGGACCTGCTCCAGACCAAGGCCGCCGTCCTCGGCGCCCGGCGCGGCATCGAGGCCCTGGGCCTGGACGTGCCGGTGATCGTGTCGGTGACGGTCGAGACCACCGGCACCATGCTGCTGGGCTCGGAGATCGGCGCGGCGCTGACCGCGCTGGAACCGCTGGGCATCGACATGATCGGCCTGAACTGCGCCACCGGCCCGGCCGAGATGAGCGAGCACCTGCGCTACCTCGCCCGGAACGCCCGCATCCCGCTGTCCTGCATGCCCAACGCGGGCCTGCCGGTCCTCGGCAAGGACGGCGCCCACTACCCGCTGACCGCGCCGGAGCTGGCCGACGCCCAGGAGACCTTCGTCCGCGAGTACGGCCTGTCGCTGGTCGGCGGCTGCTGCGGCACCACGCCCGAGCACCTGCGCCAGGTCGTGGAGCGGGTCCGGGGCGTCACCCCGCCCGAGCGCGACCCCCGCCCCGAACCGGGCGCCGCCTCCCTCTACCAGTCCGTCCCCTTCCGGCAGGACACCTCCTACCTGGCCATCGGCGAGCGGACGAACGCCAACGGATCGAAGAAGTTCCGCGAGGCGATGCTGGAGGGCCGCTGGGACGACTGCGTGGAGATGGCCCGGGAGCAGATCCGCGAGGGCGCGCACATGCTCGACCTGTGCGTGGACTACGTCGGCCGGGACGGCGTCGCGGACATGGAGGAACTGGCGGGCCGTTTCGCCACCGCCTCCACGCTGCCCATCGTGCTGGACTCCACCGAGGTCGACGTGATCCGGGCGGGCCTGGAGAAGCTCGGCGGCCGCGCGGTGATCAACTCGGTGAACTACGAGGACGGCGACGGTCCCGATTCCCGGTTCACGCAGGTCACCCGGCTGGCCCGGGAGCACGGCGCGGCGCTGATCGCGCTGACCATCGACGAGGAGGGCCAGGCCCGCACCCCGGAGAAGAAGGTCGAGATCGCGGAGCGGCTCATCGCGGACCTCACCGGGAACTGGGGCATCCGCGAGGAGGACATCCTCATCGACACCCTGACCTTCACCATCTGCACCGGTCAGGAGGAGTCCCGCAAGGACGGCATCGCCACGATCGAGGCGATCCGCGAGCTGAAGCGGCGCCACCCCGCGGTGCAGACCACGCTGGGGCTGTCGAACATCTCCTTCGGCCTGAACCCGGCCGCGCGGATCCTGCTGAACTCGGTGTTCCTGGACGAGTGCGTCAAGGCGGGTCTGGACTCGGCGATCGTGCACGCCAGCAAGATCCTGCCGATCGCCCGGTTCAGCGAGGAAGAGGTCACCACCGCCCTCGACCTGATCTACGACCGCCGCAGCGAGGGCTACGACCCGCTGCAGAAGCTCATGCAGCTCTTCGAGGGCGCCACCGCGAAGTCGCTGAAGGCGGGCAAGGCCGAGGAACTGGCCGCGCTGCCGCTGGAGGAACGGCTCAAGCGGCGGATCATCGACGGTGAGCGCAACGGCCTGGAGGCCGACCTCGACGCGGCCCTCCAGGACCGTCCGGCGCTGGACATCGTCAACGACACCCTGCTGGACGGGATGAAGGTCGTCGGCGAACTGTTCGGCTCCGGACAGATGCAGCTGCCGTTCGTGCTCCAGTCGGCCGAGGTGATGAAGACCGCGGTGGCCTACCTGGAACCGCACATGGAGAAGTCGGACGCCGAGGGCAAGGGCACCATCGTGCTGGCGACCGTGCGCGGCGACGTGCACGACATCGGCAAGAACCTGGTCGACATCATCCTGTCCAACAACGGCTACACCGTGGTCAACCTCGGCATCAAGCAGCCGGTCTCCGCGATCCTGGAGGCCGCCGAGGAACACCGCGCGGACGTGATCGGCATGTCCGGACTGCTGGTGAAGTCCACCGTGATCATGAAGGAGAACCTGGAGGAGCTCAACCAGCGCGGCCTGGCCGCCCGCTTCCCCGTCATCCTCGGCGGTGCCGCCCTCACCCGCGCCTACGTCGAACAGGACCTGCACGAGATCTACGAGGGCGAGGTCCGCTACGCCCGCGACGCCTTCGAGGGCCTGCACCTGATGGACGCCCTGATCGGCGTCAAGCGCGGCGTCCCCGGCGCCAAACTCCCCGAACTGCGCCAGCGCCGGGTCCGCGCCACGGCCACCGTGCAGGCGGAGGAGAAGCCGGAGCAGGGCGCCGTCCGCTCCGACGTCGCCACCGACAACCCCGTGCCCGCCCCGCCGTTCTGGGACACCCGGATCGTCAAGGGCATCCCCCTCAAGGATTACGCGAGCTGGCTGGACGAGGGCGCGCTGTTCAAGGGCCAGTGGGGGCTGAAGCAGGCCCGCACCGGCGAGGGCCCCACCTACGAGGAACTCGTCGAGAGCGAGGGCCGGCCCAGGCTGCGCGGCCTGCTGGACCGCCTCCAGACCGACAACCTCCTCGAAGCCGCGGTGGTCTACGGCTACTTCCCGTGCGTGTCCAAGGACGACGACCTGATCATCCTGGACGAGCACGGCAACGAACGCACCCGCTTCACCTTCCCCCGCCAGCGCCGGGGCCGGCGGCTGTGCCTGGCCGACTTCTTCCGCCCCCAGGAATCGGGCGAGACCGACGTCGTCGGCTTCCAGGTCGTCACCGTCGGCTCACGCATCGGCGAGGAGACCGCGAAGCTGTTCGAGGCCAACGCCTACCGCGACTACCTCGAACTGCACGGCCTGTCGGTACAGCTGGCCGAGGCGCTCGCCGAGTACTGGCACGCCCGGGTACGCGCCGAACTCGGCTTCGGCGGCGAGGACCCGGCCGACATCGAGGACATGTTCGCCCTGAAGTACCGGGGCGCCCGGTTCTCCCTCGGCTACGGCGCCTGCCCCGACCTGGAGGACCGCGCCAAGATCGCCGACCTGCTCCGCCCGGAACGCATCGGCGTCCACCTGTCCGAGGAGTTCCAGCTCCACCCCGAACAGTCCACCGACGCCATCGTGATCCACCACCCCGAAGCCAAGTACTTCAACGCACGGTGACGCACATCTCACTCGGCACACTGATCGGATAAGTCGTACACTGGTCGGTCCACCACAGGCCGGTTCCCCACCGGGGAGCCGGCCTGGTCGTCCCTCAAGGAGGTGCGCCCGGATGACCAGCACGGTCCCCGCGCTAGGAACCCGTACGGCCGAAGGCTCCGCCCTGCAAGCGGTGCTGCTGGACATGGACGGCACCCTGGTGGACTCCGAAGGCTTCTGGTGGGACGTCGAGGTCGAGGTCTTCGCCTCCCTCGGACACACCCTGGACGAGACCTGGCGCCATGTCGTGGTCGGCGGCCCCATGGCCCGCAGCGCCGGCTTCCTCATCGAGGCCACCGGCGCCGACATCGGTCTCCCCGAACTCACCGTGCTGCTCAACGAGGGCTTCGAGAGCCGGATCGACAGCGGACTGCCGCTGATGCCCGGCGCCGCCCGGCTGCTCGCCGAACTGCACGCGCAGGAGATCCCCACCGCCCTGGTCTCCGCCTCCCACCGGCGCATCATCGACCGTGTGCTGTCCGTGCTGGGCCCGCAGCACTTCACCCTGTCCATCGCGGGCGACGAGGTCTCCCGCACCAAGCCCTTCCCGGACCCCTATCTGCTCGCCGCCGCCGGACTCGGCGCCGACCCGGCCCGGTGCGCCGTGATCGAGGACACTGCCACCGGGGTCGCCGCGGCCGAGGCCGCTGGCTGCCGCGTGGTCGCCGTCCCCTCCGTCGCCCCCATCGGCCCGGCCCTGGGACGCACCGTCGTCTCCTCCCTGGAGGAAGTCGACCTGGCGTTTCTGCGGGGCATGATGACGGAAACGCACTAGCCGTTCAGAGCCGGCCGTACGGCCGAATTCCACCGGCCGGAATCACGGCCCCCGGTGTGATGTTCGCCACGCGCGGGGGTCCCGACAACGTTGCCGACACCTGCCGGCCGGCCCCTGGGGGCCGGTTCGGACGTGCCCTTGTGTCCCGATTGATGGGAAGCTGCACTAATCCTGCCGCTGTCGGGTTTTCGGTGTGTCCGCGACCGGTTCCCCTGCGTGATGGCGAGTCAACTCACGCGGCCGTGAACCCCCCTGCGGGTGCGGACTAATCTCATCGCGAGAACATCGCCGAGAACCCCCGTGATCCCCAAGCACCACCCCCGCATGCCGGATGCACGGACCCGAACAGCTCTGGAGAAACTCCCGCATGAACCGCAAGACTTTGGTGCTGCCGGCGGTGGCCGGCCTGCTCACCCCGGTTCTCGCCGCGTGCGGCGGATCCGACAGCGGGAGCACGAGCGGTGACGCCATCGTCGTCGGTACCACGGACCGGTTCACGGCCACCAAGGCAGCCCCAGCGCCCCTCGACCCGGCCTACGCCTACGACGTCGGCACGTGGAACATCCTGCGCCAGTCCGTGCAGACCCTGATGGCGCAGCCCAAGGGCGAGGGCGAGCCCGTCCCGGACGCCGCCGAGAGCTGCTCCTTCACCGACAGCGGCAGCGAGCGCTACGCCTGCAAGCTGCGCGAGGGCCTGAAGTTCGCCGGCGGCGACCCGGTGACCGCCGAGGACGTCAAGTACTCCATCGAGCGCGTGCTGCGCATCAACTCCGACAGCGGTGTGTCCGCCCTGCTGAACACCATCGACACGATCGAGACGCAGGGCGACCGTGACGTCGTCTTCCACCTGAAGACCGCCGACGCCACCTTCCCGTACAAGCTGTCCACCCCGGTCGCGGGCATCGTCAACCCGAAGGACTACCCGAAGGACAAGCTCCGCGAGGGCTTCGACATCGACGGCTCCGGCCCCTACACCTTCAAGGCCGACGTCGACGACGACGCCATCACCACGGCCACCTTCACCAAGAACCCTTCCTACAAGGGCAATGTGACGGTGAACAACGACAAGGTCGAACTGCGCTCCTTCACCGACGCCGACGCCATGGGCGAAGCGATCGACAAGGGCGACATCGACGTCATGACCCGCACCATGTCGCCCGCGCAGATCCAGAAGCTGGACACCGGTGACGACGAGAAGGTCGACCTGGTCGACATGCCCGGCCTGGAAATCCGCTACCTGGCCTTCAACACCAACGCCACCAGCGTCAAGGACAAGGCCGTACGCCAGGCCATGGCCCAGGTCGTCAACCGCGGCGAACTGGTCTCCAAGGTCTACGGCACCCAGGCCGAGCCCCTGTACTCGCTGGTCCCGGCCACCGTCACCGGCCACTCCAACTCGTTCTTCAACCAGTACGGCAACCCCAGCGCCGACAAGGCCAAGTCCCTGCTCGCCAAGGCCGGCGTCACCACCCCGGTGAAGCTCACCCTGCACTACACGACCGACCACTACGGCTCGGCCACCAAGCAGGAGTTCGAGATCCTGCAGAAGCAGCTCAACGACAGCGGCCTGTTCGACGTCACCATCCAGGGCCACCCCTGGTCGACCTTCCGGCCCGCCGAGCAGAAGGGCGAGTACGACGTCTACGGCATGGGCTGGTTCCCCGACTTCCCGGACGCCGACAACTTCCTCGCGCCCTTCCTGGACAAGGACAACTTCCTCGGCTCGCCGTACAACAACAGCACCATCCAGCGCTCGCTGATCCCGCAGTCCCGCCGCGAGGCCGACCGGCTCGGCGCGGCCAAGAGCCTGACCGAGATCCAGGACGCCGTCGCCGAGGACGTCCCCGTCCTGCCGCTGTGGCAGGGCAAGCAGTACGTCGCCGCCCGCGACGACATCACGGGCACGGCCTACGCCCTCAACTCCTCCTCCACGCTCCAGCTGTGGGAGCTCGGCCGCGGCGTGAGCGGCTGACGGCTCCCGGACCCGGGGCCGCGCACGGTGCGGCCCCCGGTGCCCGGGTCCAGGGATGGCGGACCCGGGCTGACGAACCGACGACAAGGCACTTCGAGTGAACCTGCGCAACCAGTGGCCGGTCCTGCCCCTCGCGGCGGTGCTGGCCTCCGGCCTGTTGACCGGCTGCGGATCCGAGTCCGGTGACTCCGGGGGCACCGGCTCCTCCGTGGTGATGGGGATGTCCGACGACGTCCTCGCCACGGACCCGGCGGCCGGCTACGACCCCGGCTCCTGGCTGTTGTTCAACAACGTCTTCCAGTCGCTGCTCAGCTTCCCCAAGGGCTCGACCGAACCCCAGCCCGAACTGGCGAAGCAGTGCGGCTTCACCGACACCCGGGCCATGGTCTACAAGTGCGAACTGAAGGACGGCCTGAAGTTCAGCAACGGTGACGACCTCACCTCCGAGGACGTGAAGTTCACCTTCGACCGCATGCTGAAGATCGCCGACCCGGCCGGTCCCGCCCTGATGTTCCCGATGCTCGACAAGGTCGAGACACCGGACGCCAAGACCGCCGTCTTCCACCTGAAGGTGCCCGACGCCACCTTCCCCAGCAAGATCGCCTCCGGCGCCGGCTCCATCGTGGACCACCGCCAGTACGACGCGAACGCCCTGCGCACCGACCACCAGGCGATCGGTTCCGGCCCCTACAAACTGGACTCCTTCGACAAGGACCAGGCCGTCTTCTCCGTCAACGGCAACTACAAGGGCAGCGCCAAGCCGAACAACTCCGGCGTCACCCTGAAGTTCTTCCACGGCGACCGCACAGCGCTGAAGGAAGCCCTCCTCGACGGCGACATCGACATCGCCTACCGAGGCCTGACCGCCACTGACATCACCCAGCTCGACCAGCAGGACGACAGCAAGGGCATCGACGTCATCGAGGGCACCAGCGCCGAGGTCCAGCACCTGGTCTTCAACATGAAGGACCCGGTGGCCGGCAAGCTCGGCGTCCGCAAGGCCATGGCCTACCTCATCGACCGCGACGCCCTGATCAAGGACGTCTACCAGGGCACCGCCACCCCGCTGTACTCGATCGTCCCGGCCGGTGTCGCGGGCCACAACACCGCCTTCTTCGACACCTACGGCGCCCGGCCCTCCCAGGCCAAGGCCGCCGCCGCGCTGCGCGCCGACGACATCACCGGCAAGGTGAAGCTCACCCTGTGGTCCACGCCGTCCCGCTACGGCCCCGCCACCGACGAGGAGCTCAAGGCCATCGCCGAACAGCTCAACGCCAGCGGCCTGTTCGACGCCGACGTCAAGTCCGTCGCCTTCGACCAGTACGAGAAGGACATCGCCGCCGGCAAGTACGGCGTCTACGTGAAGGGCTGGGTCCCGGACTACCCGGACGCCGACAACTTCACCGCCCCCTTCTTCGGCAAGGGCAACGTCCTGAACAACCACTACGACAACCGCACCATCACCGGCACCCTGCTCCCCGGCACCGCCGCGCAGAGCGACCGCGCGGCCACCGACAAGGACTTCGGCAGGCTCCAGAACATCGTCGCCGACGAACTGCCCGTGCTGCCGGTCTGGCAGGCCAAGCAGTACGCGGTCGTCCGCGACGGCGTGTACGGCCTGGAGTACTGCCTCGACTCCTCCACTGTGTTCCGCTTCTGGGAACTCAGCAAGAGCAGCTGACACCGGACACGCCGAAGGGCGCCCCGCTCCACAAGGAGAGGGGCGCCCTTCGCCGTCGTCACACACCGTGCCCGGCGGACGCCTACTGGGCGCCGGGACGCACCAGCCCGCTCTCGTACGCGTACACCGCCGCCTGCACCCGGTCCCTGAGCCCCAGCTTGGTCAGCACATGGCCCACATGCGTCTTCACCGTCGTCTCGCTGACGAACAGATCCGCCGCGATCTCCGCGTTGGACAACCCGCGCGCCACCAGCTTCAGCACCTCCACCTCACGGTCCGTGAGCGTGTGCAGGGTGTCCGGCACCGGCTCCTCACCGGACGGCAGATGCGTGGCGTACTTGTCCAGCAGCCGCCGGGTGATGCTCGGCGCGAGCATCGCCTCGCCGTTCGCCACCACCCGGATCGCCTGCACCAGCTCGTTGGCGGGCGCGTCCTTCAGCAGAAAGCCGCTCGCCCCGGCGCGCAGCGCCTCCACCACGTACTCGTCCAGGTCGAAGGTGGTCAGCACCAGCACCTTGGCCGGGCCGTCCCGGCCGGGACCGGTGATCTGCCGGGTGGCCTCCACACCGTCCATCCGCGGCATCCGGATGTCCATGAGCACCACATCCGGTTGCAGTGCTCGTACCTGGTCGAGGGCCTGGAGACCGTCACCGGCCTCGCCGACGACCGCGAGGTCCTGCTCGGCCTCCAGGATCATCCGGAAACCCGTACGCAGCAGGGGCTGGTCGTCGACCAGTAGGACACGGATGGCCACGTGACACTCCTTCGCTAGTCCGGCCCCATTCTGCCCTGCCCCCGTTTCCCGCCTCACCCCGCCCGCGACCCGGGCGCCCGGACCGGCAGCGGATAGGGCGGGGGAGTGCCGCCGAACTCCGGACAGTGCGCCCGGTGGTCGCACCAGCCGCACAGCTTGGTCGGCCGGGGCCGCCAGTCCCCGCTCTCCGTGGCCTGCCTGATGGCCTCCCACAGCGCGTGCAACCTGCGCTCCACCCGCTCCAGATCGGCCGGGACCGGGTCGTACGTCAGCACGTCCCCGCTGCCCAGGTACACCAGCTGGAGCCGGCGCGGCACGACGCCCTTCAGCCGCCAGACGACCAGGGCGTAGAACTTCATCTGGAAGAGCGCGCCCTCGGCGTACTCCGGGCGCGGGGCCTTGCCCGTCTTGTAGTCGACGATCCGCACCTCGCCGGTCGGCGCCACGTCCACCCGGTCGATGATCCCGCGCAGCCGCAGCCCCGAGTCCAGCTCGGTCTCCACGAACAGCTCCCGTTCGGCCGGCTCCAGCCGCGTGGGGTCCTCCAGCGTGAACCAGCGCTCCACCAGCCGCTCCGCCTCGGCGAGCCAGCCGGCCAGCCGCTCGCCCTCCGGATCGTCGGCGAACAGCTCGGTCAGCTCGGGACGGCTCTCCCGCAGCCGGTCCCACTGCCCCGGGATCAGCGCCTTCGCCCGGGGCGCGGTCCGCTCCCCGGCGGGCGCGTCGAACAGCCGCTCCAGCACGGCGTGCACCAGCGTGCCCCGGGTCGCCGCCTCGCTCGGCTTCTCCGGCAGCCGGTCGATCACCCGGAACCGGTACAGCAGCGGACACTGCATGAAGTCACCGGCCCGGGACGGCGACAGCGAGACCGGCGCGAGGGCGCCGCGCTCGCCGGCGGCCCGCTCCGGGCCACCGCCCGCGGCCGGGCCGGTCCCCGTCCCGGCCGCGTCGGTCGCGTCCGGCGTCACTGCCTCGTCGATGCTGCTGTCCATGCCCCAGACCATACGGCCCGGCACCGACAGTGCCCCAGTCGCGGCCGCGCACCGCCCCGGCCGCCGCCCGCGTCACCGGCGTCCGCCAGGCGAACACCAGGGGTGCCGGGGCGGAACGCGCCGCCACGGGCGCATACCATCGACCAGAGACCCTTCCGACCAGGCAGGTGCGGAAGACGCTTCGAACGAGGGGACACCGTGGACGTGAGCGGCGGGAGCGGGCAGCCACGGTCCGGCGACGACAGGCCGGCCAAGGACGCCGCGGACCCTACGGCCCCGGCGACCGGACCCACCGACCACCGCGGCCCCGGGCCCCGGGGGAACACGTCCGAGGAGGACTCCGCCCCGGCACCCCGGGCGAACGCCAACCCCGCCGAAGACGACCCCGAGGGCACCCCCACCGGCCCGGAACAGCCCACCACCGAAGGCCCCGCGGCCACCCCCTCCGGCGCGGAGCGGCCCGCAGCCCACGCCCCGGCCGAACCGGACCGGCACGCCCCCACCTCCACCCCCACCCCCGGCCAGCACCACTCCTTCGCGCACTCCGGTATCGCCAAGGGGCGGCCGCCCGGCCCGCGGCCCAAGGAACCCGGACCCGGTGGCGGCATCCTCATGGGCCGCCCCTTCGGCGTGCCCGTCTACGTCGCGCCGAGCTGGTTCCTCGTCGCCGCCCTGATCACCTGGGTCTTCGGCGGACAGCTCGACCGCGTGCTGCCCGAACTCGGCGCCGCCCGCTACCTGGTCTCCCTCTTCTTCGCGGTCGCCTTCTACGCCTCCGTCCTGGTCCACGAGCTGGCCCACACGGTCGCCGCGATCCGCTTCAAGCTCCCGGTACGCCGCATCCAGCTCCAGTTCTTCGGCGGCGTCTCGGAGATCGAGAAGGAGGCCGAGACCCCCGGCCGGGAGTTCGTGCTCGCCTTCGTCGGCCCGCTGCTCTCCCTGGTGCTGGCCGGCCTGTTCTACCTCGCCATGAAACCGGTCGAGCCCGGCACCGTACCGGGCGTCCTGCTGGCCGGACTGATGATCTCCAACCTCATCGTGGCGATCTTCAACTTCCTCCCGGGCCTGCCCCTGGACGGCGGCCGCATGCTCCGCGCCGTCGTCTGGAAGATCACCGGCAAGCCGATGAGCGGCACCGTCGCCGCCGCCTGGGTGGGCCGCGCCCTCGCCGTCTCCGTCCTGATCGGCCTGCCGCTGCTGAACTCCTCCGGCGTCCTCGGCGACGGCGGGGAGGACGTCGGCGGCATGGACACCGTCACCGACGCCCTGCTCGCCGCCATCCTCGCCGCGATCATCTGGACCGGCGCCGGCAACAGCCTGCGCATGGCCCGGCTGCGCGAACACCTCCCCGAACTGCGCGCCCGCACCCTCACCCGGCGGGCCGTGCCGGTCGAGAACGACACCCCCCTCTCCGAGGCGCTGCGCCGCGCCAACGCCGCCGGTGCCCGCGCCCTGGTCGTGGTCGACGCCGACGGCACCCCGATGTCCCTCGTCCGCGAGGCCGCCATCGTCGGCGTACCCGAACACCGCCGCCCCTGGGTGGCCGTCAGCGGCCTCGCCCAGGAGCTCACCGACGGCATGCGGGTCTCCGCCGAGCTGGCCGGGGAGGACCTCCTGGACGTGCTGCGCGCCACCCCCGCCACCGAATACCTGGTCGTCGAGGAGACCGGCGAGATCTACGGCGTCCTGTCGGCGGCGGACGTCGAGCGGGCCTTCGTCAGGGCGATGGCCCGGCCGGCGTCGTAACGCCCCCCGGACGACGGTCAAGCCCCCCGCGGGAACCCGGTAGGCTGGTCACATGTCCGAACCGACCGGTGCCGCCCGCAGGCGCGGGCCCTTCAAGGTCGGGGACCAGGTACAGCTGACCGACCCCAAGGGCCGCCACTACACGTTCACGCTCGAAGCCGGAAAGAACTTCCACACCCACAAGGGTTCCTTCCCGCACGACGAACTGATCGGCGCTCCCGAGGGCAGCGTTGTCCGGACCACCGGCAACGTGGCCTACCTCGCGCTGCGCCCCCTGCTCCCCGACTACGTCCTCTCCATGCCCCGCGGGGCAGCCGTCGTCTACCCGAAGGACGCGGGGCAGATCCTCGCCTTCGCCGACATCTTCCCCGGCGCCCGCGTCGTGGAGGCCGGCGTCGGCTCCGGTTCGCTCAGCAGCTTCCTGCTGCGCGCCATCGGCGACCAGGGCATGCTGCACTCCTACGAGCGCCGCGAGGACTTCGCCGACATCGCCCGGCAGAACGTCGAGCGCTACTTCGGCGGCCCGCACCCCGCCTGGCAGCTCACCGTCGGCGACCTCCAGGACAACCTGTCCGACACCGACGTGGACCGCGTCATCCTCGACATGCTCGCCCCCTGGGAGTGCCTGGAGGCCGTCTCCAAGGCGCTCGTCCCCGGCGGCATCCTGTGCTGCTACGTGGCCACCACCACCCAGCTCGCCCGGACCGTGGAGTCCATCCGGGAGATCGGCTGCTTCAACGAGCCGACCGCCTGGGAGACCATGATCCGCAACTGGCACATCGAGGGCCTGGCCGTCCGCCCGGACCACCGGATGATCGGCCACACCGGCTTCCTGCTCACCGCCCGCCGCCTCGCGGACGGCGTCGAGCCGCCCATGCGCCGCCGCCGCCCCGCCAAGGGCGCCTACGGCGAGGACTACGCCGGCCCCAACGCCGACGGCGGCGCCGGCCGCTGACCGGCCCGCACCCACCGCAACACGAGGGCGCCGTGCCCGAGTTCCCCGTCCACCACGGGAACCCGGGCACGGCGCCCGTCCGTTGACCCGGCACCGGCCGGGGACTGCCGCGCGCGGACCCCGCCGTTCCCCCGCTCTGTGACGTGTGGCACGATGCAGGCCATCCCACCGGCACCGCCCTCGCAGGAGACACTCCTCGTGCAGCAATCCGCCGTCCCGGAACTCGCGCACACCCGGACCCGGCCCATCCACTGGGTCGCCACCGCCGCGGCCCTCGCGGGTGTCGTGGCCCTCTCCTCGGTCGTCCGGCCCGAACCGGCCACGGCCGTCCAGCCCGCCCCCGGTTCCCACGGCAGACCCGCCGCCGCGCCGCCGAGCACCACCGGCGTCGACTTCCCCCTGGACTGCGGGCCGGTGAAAGCCGTGGTCGCCAAGAAGGCCACCGGCGACCTGGACGGCGACGACCGGCCGGAAACCGTCGCCGTGGTCCACTGCGACGCCCCCATGGGCACCCCGCCCGACGGGGTCTACGTCCTCACCCGCGGCGCCGACGGCCACACCGCGCGCGTGGTGGCCACCCTCGTCCAGCCCGGGGAACGGCTCACCGTCACGGAATTCCGCATACACGAGCGCGCCGTTTCCGCCACCCTGCTCGGCTACTCCTCGGACGCCGTGCCCAGTTGCTGCCCCGACACGCGGACCCCGGCCACCTGGCGGTGGAACGGGAACGCCTTCCTCCGCTCCACCCCCGCCGGGGCACACAGCGTCTGAACCGGACTCATTCCGCCTCGGGCCCGTACACCTCGACCTTGTCCGAAACCCGGCGGACGTGGATGCACTCGCCGGGACACTCCTTCGCCGAGTCCACCACGTCCGTCAGCAGCGGCAGCGGCACCGGCACGGTCGCCCCCGGGGCCTGGAGCAGTTCGTCGTCCGCGCCCTTCACATAGGCGAGCCCGTCGATGTCCAGCTCGAACACCTCCGGGGCGTACTGGGCACAGATCCCGTCGCCGGTACACAGGTCCTGGTCGATCCAGACCTCCAGCGCCTCGCCGCCCGGGGCCTCCTGCTGCACGGTCATCTCTCCTGCCTTCGGTTCGCCGGAGGTCCCGGCGCCCCGAGGGCCGGCCGGGTCCGCACCAGCGGTCGTTGAACACCCCCGACCCTACCTCCGGCCGCTTCTCGGCCACGGGGCGCCGTCCGGGGTTTCCGGCCCGGCCCGCCCGGGTAACAGCGCCGGACCGGGAGAGGGAAGCACCGGCGGCCGGACCGATCGTCCCCAGCCGCCACGGAAGTCACACCGTCCGTCTGAACCGTCGCTCTACGTGATGATCGTACGAGCGCACCGTGTGCTGCCCGGATCCCGGCCGAACGGTCCCCGTACGGACAACTCCGGCCAGTCACGAAGGGTTTCGACCACAGGATGCATGGAACAAGCTGCTTTCCCCTCACGTTGAGTGGGTATCCCCTCCGTGCGAGGGAGTGTGCAGCGGGTGACCGACGACACACCTTGACAGTCTTTGTGATCTAGGGGTTTCAATCGACACCCACCCAGGTAGGGTCTGGAAGCGTCCAGCTCCCCTTGGAGGAGGTGAGGACCGTGGCAGCCCACGACGACGACATGAACCGCGGCATCCGCCCGGGACGCGGGTCCGACGACCCGGCCGGGCAGATCGCCTACCTTGAGCAGGAGATCGCCGTCCTGCGCCGCAAGCTCGCCGACTCTCCGCGTCACACGAGGATTCTCGAAGAGCGGATCGTCGAGCTGCAGACCAACCTGGCCGGCGTGTCCGCCCAGAACGAGCGGCTGGCCAACACCCTGCGCGAGGCCCGCGACCAGATCGTGGCCCTCAAGGAGGAGGTCGACCGGCTCGCCCAGCCGCCGGCCGGCTTCGGTGTCTTCCTGCAAGCCAACGAGGACGGCACCGCCGACATCTTCACCGGCGGCCGCAAACTCCGGGTGAACGTCAGCCCCAGCGTCGAACTCGACGAGCTGAGGCGCGGCCAGGAGGTCATGCTCAACGAAGCGCTCAACGTGGTCGAGGCCATGGAGTTCGAGCGCGTCGGCGACATCGTCACCCTCAAGGAGATCCTCGAGGACGGCGAGCGCGCCCTCGTACTCGGGCACACCGACGAGGAGCGGGTGGTCCGGCTCGCCGAGCCCCTGCTCGGCACCACCATCCGCGCCGGTGACGCCCTCCTGCTCGAACCCCGCTCCGGCTACGTCTACGAGGTCGTGCCCAAGAGCGAGGTCGAGGAACTGGTCCTCGAAGAGGTCCCCGACATCGGCTACGACCAGATCGGCGGCCTCGGCAACCAGATCGAGGCCATCCGCGACGCGGTCGAGCTGCCGTACCTCTACCCCGACCTGTTCAAGGAGCACGAGCTGCGCCCGCCCAAGGGCGTCCTGCTCTACGGCCCGCCCGGCTGCGGCAAGACCCTGATCGCCAAGGCCGTCGCGAACTCGCTCGCCAAGAAGGTCGCCGAGGTCACCGGCCAGGCCGCCGGCAAGAGCTTCTTCCTGAACATCAAGGGCCCCGAGCTGCTCAACAAGTACGTCGGCGAGACCGAGCGGCAGATCCGCCTGGTCTTCCAGCGGGCCCGCGAGAAGGCCAGCGAGGGCACCCCCGTCATCGTCTTCTTCGACGAGATGGAATCCCTCTTCCGCACCCGCGGCTCCGGTGTCAGCTCGGACGTGGAGAACACCATCGTCCCCCAGCTGCTCGCCGAGATCGACGGTGTCGAGGGCCTGCAGAACGTGGTCGTCATCGGCGCCTCCAACCGCGAGGACATGATCGACCCCGCCATCCTGCGCCCCGGCCGGCTCGACGTGAAGATCAAGATCGAGCGTCCCGACGCCGAGGCCGCGAAGGACATCTTCGGCAAGTACCTCACCGAGCGCCTCCCGCTGCACGCCGACGACCTCGCCGAACACGGCGGGGACAAGGCAGCCACGGTCCAGGGCATGATCCAGACCGCGGTCGAGCAGATGTACGCCGAATCCGAGGAGAACCGCTTCCTGGAAGTCACCTACGCCAACGGCGACAAGGAAGTCCTCTACTTCAAGGACTTCAACTCCGGCGCCATGATCGAGAACATCGTGGGCCGCGCCAAGAAGATGGCGATCAAGGACTTCCTGGAAAAGAGCCAGAAGGGCCTCCGCGTCTCCCACCTCCTCCAGGCCTGCGTGGACGAGTTCAAGGAGAACGAGGACCTGCCCAACACCACCAACCCGGACGACTGGGCCCGCATCTCCGGAAAGAAGGGCGAACGGATCGTGTACATCCGTACCCTCATCACCGGAAAGCAGGGCGCGGACACCGGACGCTCCATCGACACGGTGGCGAACACCGGTCAGTACCTGTAACGGCAGGGCGGCTGCGGGTGCCCTCGACGGGTACCCGCAGCCGCCTGTTTTTCCGGCCACGACCGGAGCAGCCAATGACGCAAATGATCTCCCCACCAGCGCAAAGGCGTTCTAGGCTCGTTCCTGCCGCCGAGTCGCGCCGTGCGGGGACGGGCACCGCACACGCACCGGAGCGCCAGCGCACTTGAGCGGCGCCCACGACCGAGGGTGCCGCCGGGCAAGGAGGGCCGCATGACCGTACGGCGAGTAATGGGCATCGAGACGGAGTACGGGATCTCCGTCCCCGGCCACCCCAACGCCAATGCCATGCTCACCTCGTCCCAGATCGTCAACGCCTACGCGGCGGCGATGCACCGGGCCCGCCGGGCCCGCTGGGACTTCGAGGAGGAGAACCCGCTGCGGGACGCGCGAGGCTTCGACCTCGCCCGGGAGGCCGCCGACGCCAGCCAGCTCACCGACGAGGACATCGGCCTGGCCAATGTGATCCTCACCAACGGCGCGCGCCTGTACGTCGACCACGCACACCCCGAGTACAGCGCCCCCGAGGTCACCAACCCCCGCGACGCCGTCCTGTGGGACAAGGCCGGCGAGCGGATCATGGCCGAGGCCGCCGAGCGGGCGGCGCAGCTTCCCGGAGCCCAGCCGATCCACCTCTACAAGAACAACACCGACAACAAGGGCGCCTCCTACGGCACGCACGAGAACTACCTGATGAAGCGGGAGACCCCCTTCTCGGACATCGTGCGCCACCTCACGCCCTTCTTCGTCTCCCGCCAGGTCTTCGCCGGCGCCGGCCGCGTCGGCATCGGCCAGGACGGCCACGAGCACGGCTTCCAGCTCAGCCAGCGCGCGGACTACTTCGAGGTCGAGGTCGGCCTGGAGACCACGCTCAAGCGCCCCATCATCAACACCCGCGACGAGCCGCACGCGGACGCCGAGAAGTACCGCCGGCTCCACGTGATCATCGGCGACGCGAACCTGTCCGAGATCTCGACCTACCTCAAGCTGGGCACCACCGCGCTGGTCCTGTCCATGATCGAGGACGGTTTCATCGCCGTGGACCTCGCCGTGGACCAGCCCGTGCGCACCCTGCACCAGGTCTCGCACGACCCGTCGCTCAAGCGCCTGGTCACCCTGCGCAGCGGGCGCACCCTCACCGCGGTCCAGTTGCAGATGGAGTACTTCGAACTGGCCCGCAAGTACGTCGAGGAGCGCTACGGCGCCGACGCCGACGACCAGACCAAGGACGTCCTCAGCCGCTGGGAGGACACCCTGACCCGGCTGGAGAACGACCCCATGAGCCTGGCAGGCGAGCTGGACTGGGTCGCCAAGCGCGAGCTGATGGAGGGCTACCGCCGCCGCGACGACCTCGACTGGGACGCCGCCCGGCTGCACCTGGTCGACCTCCAGTACGCCGACGTACGCCCCGAGAAGGGCCTCTACAACCGTCTGGTGGCCCGCGGACGCATCAAGCGCCTCCTGGACGAGTCCGAGGTCGACAGGGCCCGTACGAAGCCGCCGGAGGACACCCGGGCGTACTTCCGCGGGCGCTGCCTGGAGCAGTACGCCGACGACGTCGCGGCCGCCTCCTGGGACTCGGTCATCTTCGACCTCCCGGGCCGCGACTCCCTGCAGCGCGTCCCAACCCTGGAACCGCTACGCGGAACGCGAAATCACGTCAAGGAACTCCTGGACCGCTGCCGGACGGCGGAAGACCTGGTCAGGGTCTTGTCCGGCAGTTGAGCACGGCAGCGGACACTCGTACCGCCCCGGGCGGGCGGGGTGGAAACCCCACCGCCCGGGAATCATCGAGGTGGGCCCCGCACGTTGTGGAAACTGCGGGGCCGATGTCGGACCCGGCCTATAGGGTCTGATCATCACCGATCGGCAGGCGAACTGAGCGGGGTGAGGTTATGGCGACCAAGGACACCGGCGGCGGCCAGCAGAAGGCCACCCGGTCCACCGAGGAGGTCGAGGAGCAGGCGCAGGACGCGCAGGCTTCGGAGGACCTGAAGGAACGGCACGAGAAGCTGTCGGACGACGTGGACTCGGTACTGGACGAGATCGACGACGTGCTCGAGGAGAACGCCGAGGATTTCGTGCGCTCCTTCGTGCAAAAGGGTGGAGAGTAAAGCCTGGGCGGTCACCCTGCCTTAGAAATGAAGGTCGCGGGGGAGTCTGGTGGCTGAGGAGCCGAACGCGAGGGAATGCAGGAAGTGCGGGCGTGAACTGCCCCTCACCTCCTTCGCCCGGGACAGGAACAGGCGTGACGGCCTCCAGGTGCGCTGCCGGGAGTGCGGGGCGCGGTACAACAGCGCCGCGCACTACCGGCGTCGCCGGGAGGCGCTGGGCAAGCGGGTTCCGATCGCCTCTCAAGGGGGCGTCTGTTGTGTATGCCTCAGCGCCGTGCCCGCACATGTGGATCACTGCCATGAGACGGGTAGGGTCCGTGGCGTACTGTGCTCCAGCTGCAATGCCGCACTGGGGCAGTTCAAGGATCAGCCCGATGTCATGAGGCGGGCTGCTGCTTATGTGGAAGGAAACGCGTGGAAGCCAACACTCGTAGCACCGGGCGTCTACCAGCTGCCTTCCTGACGCCAGGATCCTCCTCGTTCATGGACTTCCTCGCCGAGCACCAGCCCGAGCTGCTGCCCGGCAACCGCCAGCTGCCGCCCACCCAGGGCGTGATCGAGGCGCCGCACGGAACGACCATCGTGGCCGTGACGTTCCCCGGCGGGGTCGTCCTCGCCGGCGACCGCCGGGCCACGATGGGCAACGTGATCGCCCAGCGGGACATCGAGAAGGTGTTCCCGGCCGACGAGTACTCGGCGGTCGGTATCGCCGGCACCGCCGGCCTGGCCGTGGAGATGGTCAAGCTCTTCCAGCTGGAGCTGGAGCACTTCGAGAAGGTCGAGGGCGCCCAGCTGTCGCTGGAGGGCAAGGCGAACCGGCTGTCGACCATGATCCGTTCCAACCTCGGCATGGCCATGCAGGGCCTGGCCGTGGTCCCCCTGTTCGCGGGGTACGACCTGGACCGCGAGAAGGGGCGCATCTTCTCCTACGACGTCACGGGCGGCCGCTCCGAGGAGCACAACTTCGCGGCGACGGGCTCGGGCTCGATCTTCGCGCGCGGTGCGATGAAGAAGCTGTTCCGGGACGACCTGACCGAGGAGCAGGCCACCACACTGGTGGTGCAGGCCCTGTACGACGCGGCTGACGACGACTCGGCGACCGGTGGTCCCGATGTCGCCCGCCGGATCTACCCGATCATCACCGTGATCACCGAGGACGGCTTCCGCCGGCTCACCGAGCAGGAGGCGTCGGAACTGTCCCGCGCGGTGCTCCAGAAGCGCCTGGAGGAGCCCGACGGCCCCAAGGCCGCCCTGCTCTGAGCGCGGGCCCGGTTCTTATCAAGGTGATCCAGTGACCATGACAGAAAGGGACGGATAACCGGTGTCGACGCCGTTCTATGTCTCACCTCAGCAGGCCATGGCCGACCGGGCGGAGTACGCCCGCAAGGGCATCGCCCGTGGCCGCAGCCTGGTCGTGCTGCAGTACGCCGACGGCATCGTGTTCGTCGGGGAGAACCCGTCCCGCGCGCTGCACAAGTTCAGCGAGATCTACGACCGGATCGGCTTCGCCGCGGCCGGGAAGTACAACGAGTACGAGAACCTGCGCATCGGCGGCGTCCGCTATGCCGACCTGCGCGGTTACACCTACGACCGCGACGATGTCACCGCGCGCGGTCTGGCCAACGTCTACGCGCAGACGCTGGGCACGATCTTCTCCTCGGCGGCCGAGAAGCCCTACGAGGTGGAGCTGGTGGTGGCCGAGGTCGGGGAGACCCCGGAGGGCGACCAGATCTACCGGCTGCCGCACGACGGCTCCATCGTGGACGAGCACGGCTCGGTCGCGGTGGGCGGCAACGCGGAGCAGATCAGCAGCTTCCTGGACCAGCGCCACCGTGACGGCATGAGCCTGGCGGAGGCGCTGAAGCTGGCGGTGCAGGCGCTGTCCCGGGACACCAACGGCAGTGAGCGGGAGATCCCCGCCGAGCGGCTGGAGGTGGCGGTGCTGGACCGCACGCGCCCGCAGAAGCGGAAGTTCAAGCGGATCGTCGGCCGGCAGCTGGACCGGCTGCTGGCGGCGGACGGCGCGAGCACGGAGGCGGAGAGCTCCGCGGAGGACGGTTCCGAGGAGCAGTGAGCCGCCCGCGGCGCACAGCGGGACGCCCCGGCCGTCACCGGCCGGGGCGTCCCGCGTTTCTAGGGCGTGGGTGGCGGGGCCGTGGAGCCCCGGACGACGAGCTGGACGGGGATGTCCCCGCTGGTCGGGCTGTGGCCCTCCAGGACGGCCAGCAGGGCCCGCATGCCGTGTTCGCCGAACAGCTCGGCGTCCAGTCGTACCGTCGTCAGCTCGGGGTCGATGGCGGTGGCCAGGGCCAGGTCGTCGAGGCCGGTGACGGAGATGTCGTCGGGGATGCGCAGGCCGAGGCGGCGCAGGGCCTTGTAGGCGCCGGCGGCGAGTTTGTCGTCGTCGCAGACGATGGCGGTGGGCCGGGGGCCGGGTGCGCCGAGGGCGGCCTCGGTGGCGGTGAGCGCGCCGTCGATGGAGATCGGGGCGCGGGCGGTGCGGACCTCGGTGCCGGGGACGGCGGCCATGCGGGCGGCCAGCTCCCGCGCACGGATCTCGAAGGTCCAGGAGGGGACGTCGGCGGCGAGGTGGAGCACCCGGCGGTGGCCGAGGCCGAGGAGGTGTTCGGCGACCTGGCGGACGCCGTCGGCGATGTCGAGGTTGACGGTGGCGGCGCCGAGGCTGCCGGCGGGGTCGCTGTCCAGCATGACGAGGGGGAGCTGGTCGCCGCGGATGTCGGTGAGGGCGTCGGCGGCCATGGAGGAGGCGATGACGCCGTCCAGGGCGGCCTGTGCGGAGGCGAAGGGGTCGCGGGCGGGGCCGATGCCTTCGGGGGAGGGGTAGAGGACCACGCCGAAGCCGTGCTCGGCGGCGACCCGGGCGGCGCCGGTGTAGACGCCGGCGAAGAATTCGGTGGTCAGGGCGGGGACGACGAGCAGGACCGTGCGGGTGCGGCCGAGGCGGAGGTTGCGGGCGGCGAGGTTGGGCCGGTAGCCCAGGTCGCGGGCGGCCTGGCGGACGCGTTCGGCGGTGGGTTCGGAGACCCGGCCGCGCCATTTGTCGCCCAGCACGAGGGAGACGGCCGCCTGGGAGACCCCGGCCGCGTGGGCGACGTCCCGGCTGGTCGGGCGCGTGCTGCTGCGTGCCACGGTGGACGTGCTCCTTCGTGTGGACGTGTGAACAGCGCACATGGTACGTATGGTGAGGGAAGTTATACGTAACACTTGGAGGCGGGCATGGCCACGGGGTACCTGGAGATCCTGCGGGCGAGACATGCGCTCCGGCTGCTCGCCGGGACGTTGGTGGGCCGGCTGCCGAACGCGACCGCGGCCATCGCGCTGGTCCTCTTCGTCCGCGCCGACGGCGGCACCTACAGCCTGGCCGGCGCCCTCGCGGCCGTGTACGGGGTGGCGAACGCCGTCGGGCAGCCGGTGCTGGGCCGGCTCGTGGACCTCTACGGCCAGCCGCGCGTCCAGCTGCCCGCGGCCGTCCTGGCGGCCCTGGCCATGACGGTCTTCGCCTTCCGCGGCACCGACCCGCTGCCGGCGGCCTACGCGGCCGTCGCGCTGTCCGGTCTGTTCGCCCCGCCGCTGGAGGGCGGCCTGCGCGCCCTGTGGCCGTCCGTGCTGCGCCGCGAGGAGCAGGTGCACACGGCGTACGCCATGGACGCGATCGCGCAGGAGGTCATGTTCACCGTCGGCCCGCTGCTGGTGACCGTGTGCGTCTCGGTGTGGGACGAGCGGGCGGCCCTGCTCGTGCTGAACCTGCTGGGTGTGCTCGGCGCCCTGTCCGTGGTCGTCTCGCCGCCCTCGCGGGCCTGGCGCTCGGCCCCGCGCGAGGCGCACTGGCTGGGCGCGCTGCGCTCGCCCGGTCTGCTGGCGCTGCTCGCCGCATTCCTGTTCATCGGTATCGCGCTGGGCTCCATCACGGTCGCGGCGGTGTCGTACGCCGACGGCCACGGCGGCGACGCGGTCTACGGCTGGCTGATGGCCGGGCTGGGCCTGGGCGCGCTGGCCGGCGGTTCCGTCTACGGCGCCCGGCAGTGGGCGGGCTCGCCCGAGCGGCGGCTGAGGGTCCTGGTGGCCCTGCTGGCGGTGTGTTACCTGCCGCTCACGCTGACGCCGGGCACGGTCTGGATGGTGCTGCTCAGCGTGGTCTCCGGTGTCTTCCTGGCGCCGTGCATAGCCTGCGCGTTCATCATCGTGGACCGGCACGCGCCGAGGGGCACGGTCACCGAGGCGTTCTCCTGGCTCGTGACGACGTTCACCGTGGGCGCGTCGGTGGGAACGGGCCTGGCGGGGCCGGTGGTACAGGCCGGTGGCACGGTGTGGGGCTTCGGCCTGCCGAGCGTGGCCGGGGCGGTGTCGTTGCTGGTCCTGCTCGCCACCGGAGGGGTCCTGGCGGCTCCCGTGCGGGGCGGTGTCGTCGCGGCTTCCTCGGAAAATGATCCAAATCGTGCCCTCGAACCCCGTTTCAGCTCGGGGGATCGGGCGTAATGTTCCCTCATGGACCGCCGCATTTTCGGGCTGGAGAACGAGTACGGCGTCACGTGCACGTTCAGGGGACAGCGGCGCCTGTCTCCTGACGAGGTGGCGCGGTACCTCTTCCGCCGTGTCGTGTCATGGGGCCGCAGCAGCAATGTCTTTCTGCGAAACGGCGCCCGGCTCTATCTCGACGTGGGCTCACATCCGGAATACGCGACCCCCGAATGTGACAACGTGACCGAACTGGTCACCCACGACAAGGCCGGCGAGCGCATTCTCGAAGGACTCCTGGTGGACGCGGAACGACGCCTGCACGAGGAGGGAATCGCGGGCGACGTCTACCTCTTCAAGAACAACACCGACTCGGCGGGCAACTCCTACGGCTGCCACGAGAACTACCTGGTGGCCCGGCACGGGGAGTTCTCCCGGCTCGCGGACATTCTCATCCCCTTCCTCGTCACCCGGCAGCTGCTGTGCGGCGCCGGCAAGGTACTGCAGACCCCGCGCGGGGCCGTCTACTGCGTCAGCCAGCGCGCGGAGCACATCTGGGAGGGCGTCTCCTCGGCGACGACCCGCTCCCGGCCCATCATCAACACCCGCGACGAACCGCACGCGGACGCCGAGCGCTACCGCCGGCTGCACGTCATCGTCGGCGACTCGAACATGTCCGAGACGACGATGCTGCTGAAGGTCGGCGCCACCGACCTGGTGCTGCGCATGATCGAGGCGGGCACGGTGATGCGCGACCTCACCCTGGAGAACCCGATCCGGGCGATCCGCGAGGTCAGCCATGACATCACCGGCCGGCGCAAGGTGCGCCTGGCCAGCGGCCGGGAGGCATCCGCGCTGGAGGTGCAGCGCGAGTACTTCGACAAGGCGCTGGACTTCTGCGACCGCCGGGGCATCCGCACCGGCACCGTCGCGCAGGTCCTGGAGCTGTGGGGCCGCACGCTGGAGGCCATCGAGACCGAGGAGCTGGACCGCGTCGAGACCGAGATCGACTGGGTCATGAAGTACAAGCTCATCGAGCGGTACCGGGCCAAGCACAACATGACGATGTCGCATCCGCGAGTCGCCCAGATAGACCTCGCCTACCACGACATCCACCGCCGTCGCGGCCTGTACTACCTGCTGGAGAAGAAGGGCCAGGCCGCCCGGATCTGCAACGACTTGAAGATCTTCGAGGGCAAGTCGGTTCCCCCGCAGACCACTCGGGCCCGGCTGCGCGGCGATTTCATCCGGCGGGCGCAGGAGCAGCGCCGGGATTTCACGGTCGACTGGGTGCACCTGAAGCTCAACGACCAGGCGCAGCGCACCGTTCTGTGCAAGGACCCGTTCCGCGCGGTGGACGACCGGGTGGAGAAACTGATCGCGGGTATGTAGCGGCGACCGGGCGGACCGTCCGCCCGGCCGCGATATGCGGGAACGCCACACGGGCGCCGTACGTTTCCGTACGGCGCCCGTCTCGCGTCGTAGAGTTGCGCGCACGCCATCCGCCGGACCGATCGATTACGAGGCTCTTCCGTGCGCCGACGCTCGCTTCTCCTCGCCGCCGTACCCGCAGGACTGGTCACCCTCGCCGGATGCGGTGCCGACTCCCTCGACCCCAACAGTCCCGAGGCATCGCCGTCGCCGTCGGCGTCCGCCACGCCCCCGCCCAAGATCGTGGACGGGCCGCTGCCGGCGATCACGGAGGGCAGGAAGTTCGGCGAGAAGCCGACGGTCGCGAAGGGGCCGGGCACCCCGTCGAAGAACCTCGCGGTCCGGACGGTGATCGCGGGCGGCGGGCGGACGGTCGCGGAGAACGAGTTCATCCGGGCGGACTACCTCGGCCAGATCTGGGACACCGGCAAGGTCTTCGACAACTCCTACGACCGCAAGCGCCCGCTGGTCATGCAGCTCGCCCAGGGCAGCATCATCGACGGCTGGCGGTACGCCCTGCAGGGCAAGAAGACCGGCAGCCGGGTCCAGATCGCCGTCCCGCCCGCCTGGGGCTACGGTGCGAGCGGCAACCCGCAGGCGGGCATCAAGGGCACCGACACCCTGGTCTTCGTCATCGACCTGATCGAGTCCTTCAACTCCGGCAGCTCGGCCAAGGGCACCCCGGTCCCGCAGACCGACGCCGCCCTGCCCGAGGTGGGTACCGGCACCGACGGCAAGGCGCCGAAGGTCACCATTCCCGATGCGGCCCCGCCGAAGAAGCTCGTGGCGCGGTACGTCCTGGAGGGCGACGGCCCCGCGCTGAAGGCCGACCAGACGGTGCTGTGCCAGTTCCAGGGCCTGGTCTGGGACGGCGGCAAGACGTTCGAGCGGACGTACGGCTCGGGGCGGCTCAGCCAGTTCTCGCTGAAGCAGATGCAAGAGGTGGTCAAGGGCCTGGCCCAGGGCCTGACCGGCAAGAAGGTGGGCAGCAGGGTCCTGATCGTCGTTCCGCCGGAGCTGGCCTACGGTGACAAACCGCCGGGCGGCGGGGCCATCAAGAAGGGCTCCACCCTCGTGTTCACGGTGGACATCCTCGCGGCGATGTAGGACGGGGCCCGTGGCGGGCGGGCGATCGCCGGGGATGAAAGACTGTCCGGGATTCATGCCGTACACAAGCAGGAGCTTTTGACGTGAACATCGACAAGCCCGAGATCGACTTCCCCGAGGGCGCGCCCCCGGCCGACCTTGAGATCAAGGACATCTGGGAGGGCGACGGGCCGGTCGCGCAGGCGGGCCAGACGGTCACCGTCCACTACGTGGGCGTCGCCTTCAGCACCGGCGAGGAGTTCGACGCCAGCTGGAACCGCGGTACTCCGTTCAAGTTCCCGCTGGGCGCCGGCCGGGTCATCGCGGGCTGGGACCGTGGCGTGCAGGGCATGAAGGTCGGCGGCCGCCGCCGGCTGACCATCCCGGCCCACCTCGCCTACGGCGACCAGAGCCCGACCCCGGCGATCAAGCCCGGTGAGACCCTCATCTTCGTGGTGGACCTGCTCGCCGTCTGATCCACGCCAGGCCGTCCGGGCCTCACCGGACGCGGTCACCTGGGGCCCATGCCCGGCCGGGCATGGGCCCTCGGCTTTTGCCCACGCCCCGCGGAGCGGTACGGTCATCGGTCGGAAGCACCATAGGGAAGGCGAAGGGCGTCGATGGCCATTGCCAAGGCCGAGCGGCTGATGAACCTCGCGCTGTGTCTGCTCGGCGCACGCCGGCCGCTCAGCAAGCGCGAGCTGCGCGAGTCCATCGAGGCCTATCTGGAGGCGGGCTCCGACGACTCCTTCAACCGCATGTTCGAGCGGGACAAGGACGATCTGCGCGAGCTGGGCCTGGTCATCGAGACCGTCGAGAACCTGGACGGCGAGGTCGGCTATCTCGCCCGCCGCGACAGCAACCGCCTGCCCCCCATCACCCTGGACGCCGAGGAGGCCGCCGCCCTCGGTCTCGCCGCCAAGGTCTGGCAGCAGGCCCGGCTGGCCGGCGCGGCCAGCGGAGCCCTGCAGAAGCTGCGCGCCGCGGGCCTGCCCGAGGACGTCGACCCGTACGGCGCGCACAGCGCCCTGGAACCGCGCATCCCGGTGCACGAGGCCGCCTTCGAGCCGCTGATGCTGGCCTGCCGTGACCGCCGCCCGGTCCTCTTCGAGTACCGCAAGGCCACCGCCGCCCGCCCCGAGCCCCGGCACGTCGAGCCCTGGGCGCTGGAGTGCTGGCGCGGCCACTGGTACCTGGCCGGCTTCGACCGCGACCGGGGTGCCGAACGCGTCTTCCGGCTGTCCCGGATCACCGGCAAGGTCCGCTCCCGGGGTACGGGCTTCACCGCGCCGGTGCCGGATGTCGTCACCGTACGCGAGACCGTCGCGAGCTGGGCCGGCGAGATCGCCGACCGTTCGGCGCTGATCCGGCTGCGTTCCGGCGCCGGTTACCCCCTTCGGGCGAAGGCCGTCAAGGTCCGGGAACTGGGCGACGGCTGGGACGAGTTGGAGATTCCGTACGGGCACGGCCTGGACGCCTGGCTGGTGGAGTTCGGACCGGACGTGGTGGTCGTGGAACCGGCCGAGCTGCGGGCCGACGTGGTGGACCGGCTGCGCGCCGTGGCCGAGGGCTGAGGGGGAGCGGGACAGTGGCAGGCAAACCGGCCAGGACCGGCAACGCGATCGACCAGACCCGGCGGATGCTCTCCCTGGTGACGTATCTGCGCGAGCGCCCCGGCGCCCGGATCGCCGATGTCGCGCGCGCCTTCGGCATCAGCGAGGACGAGCTGGTCGCCGACCTCGATGTGCTGCCCATGTGCGGCACCAGCTTCCGCGGCGGCGATCTGCTGGACATCGACACCGACGGCGAGCGCATCTGGTGGCACAATCCGGCCGCGCTCGGCGAGGAGGCGGCCGAGCCGCTGCGGCTGGCCGCCGACGAGGCCACCGCCCTGCTGGTCGCGGCCCGCGCGGTGGCCACGCTGCCCGGTCTGCGGGAGAGCGACCGCCAGGCCCTGCTGCGGGCCACCGCCAAGGTGGAGACCGCGGCCGGTGAGGCGGCCGGCGCCAGCTCCCGGCTGTCGGTGACCTTCGAGTCCGAGGGCGGGGTGTTCGCCGACGTCGACCGGGCGATCTCCGAGCGCCGCCGGCTGTGGATCCGGTACTACTCACCGGCCCGGGACGAGGTCACCGAGCGCGAGATCGACCCCATCCGGCTGGTCAGCGTCGGCCACACCTATGTGGAGGCGTGGTGCCGCCGCTCCGAGGCCCGGCGGACCTTCCGGCTGGACCGGGTCGCCGAGATCAAGATCCTCGACGCGCCCTCGGCCCCGCCCGAGGTGGAGCTGCGCGACCTCTCCGAGGGCCTGGTGCAGCCGGCCGCCGAGGACCCGGAGGTCGTGGTCGAGGTCGGTCCCGGCGGTCGCTGGGTTGCCGAGTACTACCCGCACGACAGCGCCGACGAGCTTCCCGACGGCGGACTGCGCATCACCCTGCGCACCCCCGACCCGGCCTCCCTGCGCCGGCTGGCGCTGCGGCTCGGCCGCGACGGCCGGATCGTCTCACCGCCCGAGCTGGCCGAGAGCGCCCGCCGGGCGGCCCGCGAGGCCCTCGCGGCGTACGACGTTCCCGCCGGCGCGGTGCCGGTGCCGTAGGCGACCCGGGGCCGTACGGCCACAGCGACCGGGGCCGTACGGCCCTGACGTCGGACGACCGGGTGTGATCGGCTGCGACCAGAGGATTCGGCTGCGACCAGAGAACGACCAGAGGAAGAGGGAGCGAGGGCCTGTGAGCGAGTCTCCGGAATCCGGCGCGGGTGAGATGACGGTGGCGACCGCCTTCGCGGGGATGAGAAGAGTGGCCCCCGTGGTGTTCAAGGCCGGCTGCCCGGACTGCCGGGGCCGCTTCGAACTCGCCGCGAGCGCGCTGCGGCTCGCCATCGGCGCCAGCAGCCGGACCACGTTCTACTCCTTCACCTGCCCCGACTGCGGCGTCGCGGTCCGCAAGCCGGCCGGGGAGCGGATCGTGGAACTGCTCACCGGGGGCGGGGTCAGGACCCTGCGGCTGCACTCGACCGTGTAGCGGGCGGCCCGGCCGCTTGCCGTGCGTGACCGGCACCGTGCCGGTCACCGCACGGGCGGGTGCGGACCGGGGTGGCGGACCGTCTAGTCTCGACGTCATGTTCTGGCCGATGTTCGCCGTAGCCATGGGGTTCCTGGGTCTCGCCGTCCTGGGGGTGCTCGCCGTCCGGGTGTTCGTGGCGGCGCGACGCCTCGGGCAGCAGGTGACGGACTCGGCGCGCCGTATCAACCGAGCCGCCGAGGACCTGGAGCGGGCGACCGTGAGCGCGGCCCGCGCCGTCGACACGCTCTGAACCGTGCCCGACGGCGGCCGTGAGACCAGTGATACAAGCGATTTGGGTCGCTTCGCCCTGTCATGCTGCCCTGCCGGACAGGTACTCTGCTGGTCGCGGTGCGGAAAACGAGGCCCGCACCGCGGACCGGGAGTACGCACGGGGATTGCCTCACGTTTACCCCTGAGCGTTACGATCGCTGCCAGCACGACCATCGGACACATGTCCGACTGGTCGGACAGCACCCCACCCAGCCGCCTCGGTGAGAAGGTAAAGATTCATGTTCGGTGGAAAAATCGGAGCTCCCGAGATCATTCTGATCCTCGTCGTCATCATCCTGCTGTTCGGCGCGAAGAAGCTTCCGGACATGGCGCGCTCGCTCGGCAAGTCCGCCCGCATCCTCAAGAGCGAGGCCAAGGCGATGAAGGAAGAGGGCAAGACCTCCACCCAGGCGTCCGGTTCCACCGAGCAGTCCTCGGCCCAGCGCACGATCCAGGCGGCCCCCGGCGACGTGAGCAGCTCGCGGCCGGTCAACGAGCCGACGGATTCCGCCCAGCGCTGACACAAGGCCGGAAAGTCCCGGCCTGCCGCACGAGATGAGGACGTGGGTTGCTCAAGCCTGCCCGCAAGAAGGAGAAGGATCCCGAGGGGCGGATGCCTCTCGCGGATCACCTTCGTGAGCTCCGCAACCGGCTCGCGAAGGCGATGCTGGCCATCGTCATCGTGACGATCGTCGCGGCCTTCTACTACAACGACATCATCAACTTCCTGACGGAGCCGATCCTGGACTCCGTCGGTTGTCGGGAGACCTTCGCAGAGCTGGCCAAGTCCAGTGGCAAGACGCAGTGCGCGGAGATCACCATCAACGGTCTTCTCGCGCCGTTCACGCTGGCCCTCCAGGTCTCGCTGATGGCCGGCGTGGTGGCCGCCTCGCCGATCTGGCTCTTCCAGCTCTGGGCGTTCGTGGCGCCGGGTCTGCACCGGCACGAGAAGAAGTACGCCTACGCCTTCGTCTTCACCGGCGTCCCGCTGTTCCTCGGCGGTGCCTTCTTCGCGTACAAGCTGCTGCCGACCACGGCCAAGGTGCTGATCGACTTCACACCGAACGGCGAGATCAAGAACCTGCTGCCGCTCGACGACCTGCTCCAGCTGGTCACCCGGATGGTGATCGTCTTCGGTCTCTCCTTCGAGCTTCCGCTGCTGCTGATCATGCTCAACCTCACCGGGGTGCTGACGGGCAGGCGCATGCTCAGCTGGTGGCGGGCCATGATCCTCGGCATCACGGTCTTCGCGGCCGTGGCCACCCCGAGCACCGACCCGCTGTCCATGGTGGCCCTCGCCGGGCCGATCTGGGTGCTGTACTTCGCGGCGGTCGCGTTCTCGCTCCTCAACGACAAGCGCAAGCGGCTGCGCGAGGCCGCGGGTCCCGCCGACGACGAGGCCGCCGAGCTGGACCTCACGCCCGAGGACATCGGCGAGGCCGAGCCGGTCTCCGCCGCCCGCACCCTGCCCGAGCAGACGAGCACCGACCGGGTCAACGGCTACGACGACGCGACGTAACCGGCCGGCCCCCACCACCGAGGCACCGCACGCGATGCCCCCGTCCCCGGATCCGTCCCGGGGACGGGGGCATCCGTCTGTACCGGCATCCTCCCGCTGTACCGGCATCCTCCCGCGACCGGCCCGCCGCGCCACCGGTCGCCGGCTTCCGCCGCCCCCACCGCCCCGCCGCGCCCACCGGCCGTCGGCTCCCGCCGGCCCTTCGTCCGGGATCCGGATAATGATCGTCCCGTTGTCAGTGGGGCCCGGTACGCTCGAAAGTACGATGACAGAGGATCTCTCACCGGCCGAGCGGTACGCGGCAGCCCGCAGGCGGGCAGCCGAGCAGGCCACCGCGCTCGCCTCCTTCCGCGAGATGTACGACTTCGGCCTCGACCCCTTCCAGATCGAGGCCTGCCAGGCACTCGAAGCGGGGAAGGGCGTACTGGTGGCCGCCCCCACCGGCTCGGGCAAGACGATCGTGGGCGAGTTCGCCGTCCACCTCGCCCTGAAGCAGGGCAAGAAGTGCTTCTACACGACACCCATCAAGGCGCTGTCGAACCAGAAGTACGCCGATCTGTGCCGCCGCTACGGCACCGCGAAGGTCGGTCTGCTCACCGGCGACAACAGCGTCAATTCCGACGCCCCGGTGGTCGTGATGACCACCGAGGTGCTGCGGAACATGCTCTACGCCGGCTCCCAGACCCTCCTCGGCCTCGGCTATGTGGTCATGGACGAGGTGCACTACCTCTCCGACCGCTTCCGCGGCGCCGTCTGGGAGGAAGTGATCATCCACCTCCCCGAGTCGGTGACGCTGGTCTCGCTCTCCGCGACCGTCTCCAACGCCGAGGAGTTCGGCGACTGGCTGGACACCGTCCGCGGCGACACCGAGGTGATCGTCTCCGAGCACCGCCCCGTGCCGCTGTTCCAGCACGTGCTCGCCGGACGGCGGATGTACGACCTGTTCGAGGAGGGCGAGGGCCACAAGAAGGCCGTCAACCCCGACCTGGCCCGCCTGGCCCGGATGGAGGCCACCAGACCGTCGTACCAGGACCGCAGGCGCGGCCGGGCGATGCGCGAGGCCGACCGGGAGCGGGAGCGCCGACAGCGCTCGCGGGTGTGGACGCCGGGCCGTCCCGAGGTCATCGAGCGCCTGGACTCCGAGGGCCTGCTCCCGGCCATCACCTTCATCTTCAGCCGCGCCGCCTGCGAGGCCGCCGTCCAGCAGTGCCTGTACGCGGGCCTCAGGCTCAACGACGAGGAGGCGCTGGACAAGGTCCGCGCCCTGGTCGAGGAGCGCACCGCCCACATCGCCCCGGAGGACCTGCACGTCCTCGGCTACTACGAATGGCTGGAGGGCCTGGAGCGGGGCATAGCCGCCCACCACGCGGGCATGCTGCCGACCTTCAAGGAGGTCGTGGAGGAGCTGTTCGTGCGCGGCCTGGTCAAGGCGGTGTTCGCCACCGAGACCCTCGCGCTCGGCATCAACATGCCCGCCCGCTCGGTGGTGCTGGAGAAGCTCGTCAAGTGGAACGGCGAACAGCACGCCGACATCACGCCCGGCGAGTACACCCAGCTCACCGGCCGCGCGGGCCGCCGGGGCATCGACGTCGAGGGTCACGCCGTGGTGCTGTGGCAGCGCGGCATGAGCCCCGAACACCTGGCCGGTCTCGCGGGCACGCGCACGTACCCGCTGCGCTCCAGCTTCAAGCCGTCGTACAACATGGCGGTCAACCTGGTCGAGCAGTTCGGCCGGCACCGCTCGCGCGAGCTGCTGGAGACGTCCTTCGCGCAGTTCCAGGCGGACAAGTCGGTCGTCGGGATCTCCCGCCAGGTCCAGCGCAACGAGGAGGGCCTGGCCGGTTACAAGGCCTCCATGACCTGCCACCTCGGCGACTTCGAGGAGTACGCGCGGCTGCGCCGGGAGCTGAAGGACCGGGAGACCGAGCTGGCCCGGCAGGGCGCCGCCCAGCGCCGGGCGGAGGCCGCCGTCGCCCTGGAGAAGCTGAAGCCGGGCGACGTCATCCATGTGCCCACGGGCAAGTACGCGGGCCTCGCGCTGGTGCTGGACCCGGGCCTGCCCGCGGGCCGTTCCAACGGGCACCGCGGCTTCGACCACCACGACGGTCCGCGCCCGCTGGTGCTGACCGCCGAACGGCAGGTCAAGCGGCTGGCGACGATGGACTTCCCGGTGCCGGTGGAGCCGCTGGACCGGATGCGGATCCCGAAGTCCTTCAACCCGCGCTCGCCGCAGTCCCGCCGGGACCTCGCCTCCGCGCTGCGCACCAAGGCCGGGCACATCCCGCCGGAGCGGGCCCGCAAGAAGCGCTCGCAGGCCGCCGACGACCGCGAGATCGCGCGGCTGCGCACGGCGCTGCGCGCGCACCCCTGCCACGGCTGCGACGAGCGCGAGGACCACGCCCGCTGGGCCGAGCGCTACCACCGGCTGCTGCGCGACACCTCGCAGCTGGAGCGGCGCATCGAGGGCCGTACGAACACCATCGCGCGCACCTTCGACCGGATCGTGGCGCTGCTGACCGAGCTGGACTATCTGCGGGGTGACGAGGTCACCGAGCACGGCAGGCGGCTCGCGCGGCTGTACAGCGAGCTGGACCTGCTGGCCAGCGAGTGTCTGCGGGAGCGGGTCTGGGAGGGGCTGGGCCCCGCCGAACTCGCCGCCTGCGCCTCGGCGCTGGTGTACGAGGCACGGGTCGGCGACGACGCCATGGCGCCGAAGCTGCCCTCGGGCAAGGCCAAGGCGGCGCTCGGCGAGATGGTCCGGATCTGGGGCCGGCTCGACGCTCTGGAGGAGGAGTTCCGGATCAGCCAGACGGAGGGCGTCGGCCAGCGCGAGCCCGACCTCGGCTTCGCCTGGGCCGCGTATATGTGGGCCTCCGGCAAGGGGCTGGACGAGGTGCTGCGCGAGGCGGAGATGCCGGCCGGTGACTTCGTGCGCTGGTGCAAGCAGGTCATCGACGTCCTCGGGCAGATCTCCGCGGCCGCGCCCGCGGAGAACTCGACCGTGGCCAAGGCCGCGCGCAAGGCCGTCGACCAGCTGCTGCGGGGCGTGGTGGCCTACTCGTCCGTGGGCTGATCGCTCCCGGGGTCCGTCAAGACCACTCGTCCGGGGGAACCGAGGCCGCACCTGTCCGGGTGCGGCCTCGACTGCTTTTTCACTCGTTACGGTGAGTGACAATCGCACGTCTGTGCGCCGATACTGTCTGTGTGTGAACGACAGCGCACTGTGCGCAAGGGGTTGAGCGTACTCCTGTCGCGGGCCGATTTCCGGTGCTTGCCGAAGATGACACGGCGTTGATCCGGTCGGACTAAGCTCGCCCGCGGCGCACCGAGTTGAGGTAATTCGTGCGTCTGTTCCCACATGTGAAGTGCATCCCGACAGTTCCCCATACCTTCCCCCGCAAGCTCCACCCGACACCCAGCCGATTCGTCACAGAAGGCATCCATGGTGAGTGTTCAGAAGCCTCCCGGTCGCCGTGAACGGCCCTATGCGCGCGTGCTGTTGCCGCCGGCCATAGTGATGGCCGCGGCGGCCGGGGCCGCCGTCGCCCTGGTACCGCCCACGGCCCGGATGGCCGTCGGCGTCTGCGGAGTGCTGGCCGTGCTGCTGGTCCTCGCCACCGCCGGAGAGGCCGCCCGGCGCGGCCGGCTGCTCCGCGAGGCACAGGCCGAACACACCCGGCACGCCGACCGTCTGCAACAGCAGATCGCGCTGCACCACCACCTGATGGACCACTTCGCCCACAACGTCCTGCCCCTCGGCTTCATCCGGCTGCGACGCGGCGAGGCGCTCCGCGACACCGTGCGCTACGTCTTCGACGAGGACCCCGAACTGCGCGGCCTGCCCGACGGCTACCGCGAGCTGGTACGCGTCGCGCTGACCGGTGCCGACCACGAGATCTCGATGCGCGACGCCACCGAGCGCTCCTATGTGAGCATCGCGCGCCGCGTCCAGGCCATCGTCCACCAGCAGGCCAAGGAACTGCGCGAGATGGAGGAGGACCACGGGCGCAACCCCGAGGTCTTCGACGACCTGCTGCGCATCGACCACGGCACCTCGCTGATCGGCCGCCTCGCCGACACCATCTCCGTCCTCGGCGGCGGCCGGCCCGGCCGCCAGTGGCCGCTGCCGGTCTCCCTCTACAGCACGCTGCGCGGCGCGATGTCCCGCATCCTGGAGTACCGCCGCATCGAACTGAGCTCCATCGTCAACATCAACATCAAGGGCACCGCGGTCGAGCCGGTCATCCACGCCGCCGCCGAACTCCTCGACAACGCCACCCGCTACTCGCCGCCCACCACCAAGGTGCACGTCACCGCCTCCGAGGTGCAGGCCGGCATCGCCATCGAGATCGAGGACGCGGGCGTCAGCCTCAGCGAGGAGTCCCGCGCCCGGATCGAGAAGGCCATCGAGGACGCCAGGAACCTCGACGACGCCGACAACCTCGGCGAGAACCCGCGCCTCGGCCTCGCCGTCGTCGGCCGGCTCTGCAAGCAGTTCGACATGGAGGTCTCGCTGCGCTCCTCCGCCTACGGCGGCGTCCGCGCGATCCTCATCGTGCCGCGCGTCATGACGACCACCGAGCCCGGTGTCGGCGTCGCCCACGGCATCGGCGCCACCGGCATCCCCAAGCCCGAACTCGGCGCCGTGGAAGGCCCCAAGCGCCCGCCCAAGACGCGCCGCCCCACCAGCCCCAAGATCCCCGCCGGAATCTCCCTGGAGGACGACATTCCGGAGGTCACCGAGTGGACCGCGACCGGGCTGCCGCAGCGCCGGAGCCGGGTGAAGACCCCGCTCAGCCAGCGGATCGCGGAACAGGCCGCCATCGAGCGCGCCGAGCGTGAGGGCAGGCCCACCATCTGGTCCCAGACCCGGTCCGAACCCGAGCCCGAGATCGACCCCGAGCGCAGGAAGCTCATGGACCGGCCGATCGGCTCCGGGATCGAGGCCTTCTGGAAGGGCCTCAGGGAGGGCATGCCCCCGGACGCCACCGGTCCCGAGCTGACCGACTTCACCCGCAACCCGACCAAGTACCTGCATCTGCTCAAAGATCCGGCCGAGTACGCCCAGGGCGGCACCGAGGCCGACGACGAGGGGGACCTCAAGTGATCCAGCAGCGAGCGAACCTGGACTGGATGCTCAAGCAGCTCAACGACGGCGTCCCGGGTATCGAGATGATCGTGGTCCTGTCCGCCGACGGACTGCGCATCGCCCGCTACGGCGGCGAGCCCGACGCCGCCGACCGGGTGGCCGCCGCCTGCGCGGGCGTACAGAGCCTGGCCGGCGCCATCATCCAGGAACTCCCGGGCGCCGGGGACATGAAGCTCGTGGTCTTCGAGATCGAGGGCGGCTACTTCTACCTGATGAACGCCGGCCCCAACGCCTACCTCGCCGTGCTCGCGGACGTCACCTGTGAACCGGGCCGGATGAGCGGCATGATGCGCGACCTCGTCGTCCGGATCGGCGCCCACCTCACCAGTCCGCCCCGGCGGAACGGGCAGACCGTATGACCCCTCCACGACGCAAGCGGCGCCGGCCGCAGCACCCGTCGCCCCCGCCGGCGCCGGCCGCGAAACCGGCGGGCGGCGCGGAGAAACCCGGCAACCCCGAACGGCTCTACACCATCGCCGGATCGGCGGACGGCAAGCGCGCGGAACTCGACCTGGTGACCCTGATCGTGGCCCGCTCCGCGCCCCCGCTGTCCGCCTCCCCGGAGGTGGCGGCCGTGCTCCGGCTGTGCACCGCCCCACTGTCCATGGCCGAGCTCTCGGCCTATCTCCAACTGCCGTTCAGCGCGATGACCGTACTGATCACCGAGCTGATCCAGGCGGAGCTGGTGCAGGCCCGCGCCCCGATCGTCCGCCAGGCGGCTTTCGACCGTTCCCTCCTCGAAGCGGTGATGCATGGACTTCAAAGGCTCTGACACGATCCCCGGCCCGCGCACCGAGGATCATCTGCCGCACACGGCCCAGGCCGCGGTGAAGATCGTGATCGTGGGCGGGTTCGGCGTCGGCAAGACCACCATGGTCGGCTCCGTCAGCGAGATCAGGCCGCTGACCACCGAGGAGACCATGACCCAGGCCGGCATCGGCGTGGACGACGACTACGGCTCCGAGTCCAAGACGGCCACCACCGTGGCCATGGACTTCGGCCGCATCCAGATCACCGACCAACTGGTGCTCTACCTCTTCGGCACGCCAGGACAGGAGCGCTTCTGGTTCCTGTGGAACGGCCTGTTCGAGGGCGCCCTCGGCGCGGTCGTCCTGGTCGACACCCGGCGCCTGGAGGTCAGCTTCGACGTCATGGGCCGGCTGGAGGAACGCGGCGTGCCCTTCGTCGTCGCCGTCAACTCCTTCCCGGACGCGCCCCGCTACCCGGTCGAGGAACTGCGCACGGCCCTGGACCTCGGCCCGGAGATCCCGATCATCGAGTGCGATGTGCGCCGCCGGGCCTCCAGCAAGGACGTGCTGCTCACCCTCACCCGCTTCCTGCACTCCCTCGCCCTGTCCGGCGCCCTCACCTGACGCGCCGCCGGCCCACCCCACCCATCCGTTTCCGGAGCGACACCACCGTGACGTCTGAATCTCCCTCCCTGACCGGCACCGAGTCCCTCGCCCCGCCGCCGGGCTGCCCCGCGCACGGCCTCGGCACCGGGGGACCGCGGCGGCTCTACGGCCCCGACGCCGAAGACCTCGCCGGCCTCTACGAACGCCTGCGGGACGAGCACGGCCCGGTGGCTCCCGTGCTGCTCCACGACGACGTACCCATGTGGGTGGTGCTCGGGCACGCCGAGAACCTGCAACTGGTGCGCAGTCCCTCGCAGTACACCCGGGACAGCCGGATCTGGACCCCGCTGAAGGACGGCCGGGTCAAACCCGACCACCCGCTCATGCCGCACATCGCCTGGCAGCCCATCTGCTCGCACGCCGAGGGCGCCGAGCACGAGCGGCTGCGCGACGCGGTCACCGCGGCCATGGCCACCATCGACCACCGCAGCGTCCGCCGGCACATCGGACGCCACACCCAGGCCCTGGTCAACGGCTTCTGCGAACGCGGGCGGGCCGACCTGGTCTCCCAGTTCGCCGAGCATCTGCCGATGGCCGTGATGTGCGAGATCCTCGGCATGCCCGAGGAGTACAACGACCGGATGGTGCAGGCCGCGCGGGACGCCCTGAAGGGCACCGAGACCGCCATCCAGAGCCACACCTACGTCATGGACGCGCTCAGCCGGCTCACCACCCGGCGGCGCACCCGGCCCGAGGACGACTTCACCAGCCACCTCATCGGCCACCCGGCCGGGCTGACCGACGACGAGGTCCGCGAACACCTGCGGCTCGTCCTGTTCGCCGCCTACGAGGCGACGGCGAACCTCCTGGCCAACGCGCTGCGCATGGTCCTCACCGAGCCGGGCTTCCGGGCCCAGCTCAACGGCGGCCAGATGACCGTGCCCGAGGCGATCGAGCAATCCCTCTGGGACGAGCCGCCGTTCAGCACGGTCTTCGGCTACTTCGCCAAGCAGGACACCGAGCTGGGAGGCCGGCGCATCCGCAAGGGCGACGGGCTGCTGTTCGCGCCCGCCCCGGGCAACGTCGACCCGCGGGTGCGGCCCGATCCGTCGGAGAGCATGCAGGGCAACCGCTCCCACCTCGCCTTCGGCGGCGGCCCGCACGAGTGCCCCGGCCAGGACATCGGCCGCGCCATCGCCGACGTCGGCGTGGACGCGCTGCTGACCCGGCTGTCCGACATCCAGCTGGACTGCGCCGAGGAGGACCTGCGCTGGCGGTCGTCCATCGCCTCCCGGCATCTGGTGGCCCTGCCGGTGCGCTTCGAACCCAAGCCGCAGCAGGACGTGGACCTGCCGCCGAGGGCCATGCCGATCCCGCCGCAGCGCTCCAACTGGCAGGTCGGCGCGCTGAGCAGCGACCCGGCCCCGGCCGCCGAACCGCAGTCGGCGGCCCACCAGCCGCCCGTACCGGAGTCCGCCCCCGCGGCCCTGGAACCGGCCCGTCCCCGCGGCCTGTGGCAGCGGCTCCTGCGCTGGTGGCACGGCGGCTGACACCCCCGGCCGGGCGTCAGCCGCGCGGCCCGGACTCCCCGGACCAGTCGGTGTACGACGTCCAGGCGCTCAACTCGCGGCCGCTGGTGAAGGTGTGGTGCGTGCCGGTGACCGGGTCGGTGAACTCCAGCCGCCGGGCGAGCAGTTGCAGCGGACGCCGGAAGTCTCCGGCCGGCACCGGGGCGGTCACCTCGGGATACAGCGGATCGCCGAGGATGGGCACGCCCAGCGCGGCCAGATGCACCCGCAGCTGGTGGGTCTGGCCGGTCGCCGGGAGGAGCCGGTACCGGCCCAGCCCGCCCCGGTGTCCCGCCAGTTCCACCCGGGTCTCGGCGTTCGGCTCGCCGGGGACCTCCCGGGCGGCCGGTACCCCGCGCTCCTTCACGATCCGGCTGCGCACGGTGCGGGGCAGGGTGAGCGAAGGGTCGTACGGGGCGACGGCCTCGTACTCCTTGCCTACCCGCCGGTCCCGGAACAGGGTCTGGTACGCGCCGCGTTCCCCGGGGCGCACGGTGAACAGCACCAGCCCGGCGGTGAGGCGGTCCAGGCGGTGCGCCGCCGTCAGCGTCGGAAGGCCCAGCTCGTGCCGGAGCCGGGCCAGCGCGGTCTGGGCGACATGCGAGCCGCGCGGGGTGGTGGCCAGGAAGTGCGGTTTGTCGGCCACCACGATGTGCTCGTCCCGGTACACCACCTCCACCGGGAAGGGCACCGGCACCTCGGCGGGCAGCTCGCGGTGGAACCAGACGTACATTCCCGGCCGGTACGGGGCGTCCGGTGGTACGGCCCGTCCGTCGGCGTCGATCACCTGGCCGGCGGCGAACATCGACTCCACCGTTCCGGGCCCGGCCCCGGTGAGCCGTTCCACCAGGTGCTCGCGCACGGTGGCCCACGCCCCGCCGACGGGCAGCCGTACCCGTACGGGGTCGACCCCGTCGCGTTGGGGGAGCGGGGCGGGCGGGGGCGGCGTACGGCGTCTCATCGGCGTCAAGGGTACGGCGGGGGCCGCGGCCGGTCGGAGACAAGGGGGCCGTGGAGGGGGAGCGGGGGTGGCGTCAAGGGGGCGGTGGCGTGGTCACCCGGGGAGTGAGCGGAAAAGGGTGGGACCCAGGGTGTGGACCCGGCAGGATGTGGATCATGCCCTTTCTCATCAAGCCGGTCCTGACCGCCGGTGCCCTGGCCGGCGTTCCGCAGCCCACCCTTGCCGCCGCCGACGGCCTGGTCCTGCGTCCCTGGCGGGCCGGGGACGCGCCCGCCGTGCACGCCGCCTTCCAGGATCCGGCGATCCACCAGTGGCACATGAGGGCCTGCGGCTCCGAGGAGGAGGCCGCCGGCTGGATCACGCAGTGGCAGGCGTCGTGGGCAGGCGAGAACGAGGCCCAGTGGGCCGTCGTGGACGAGCGGACGGACGAACTGCGGGGCCGGGTCGCGCTGCGGCAGATACTGCTCGGGTCCGGCGTGGCCGAGGTGGCGTACTGGACGGTGCGGCGGGCGCGGGGGCAGGGTGTCGCCGCCCGGGCCGCCGCCGCCCTGTCCCACTGGGCCTTCGAGGAGATCGGCTTCCACCGCCTCGAACTCTTCCACTCCACCGTCAACGAGGCGTCCTGCCGGGTCGCCGTCAAGGCGGGCTTCGCCCTGGAGGGCACCAAGCGCAGCGCCCTCCTGCACCCGGACGGCTGGCACGACATGCACTTCCACGCGCGGGTCCGGGGGGACTGAGCCTGGGGCGACCGGTGACCGGGGTGGCGCGAGGAGCGTACCCGGGGGACGCGGCCACCCTGGTGAGGCGCGGGGCGTGACGGCACCTCATGGTGGGTGCCGTCCGCCGCCCGCCCGCTCAGGCCGCGGCCGTCGCCGTGTCGCCCTCCTGCTCGGCCTCCACCCGGGCGTTCCACTCGCGCTTGGAGGCCTGCCAGCCGTCCTCGTTGTGGCCGAGGCGCCAGTAGCCGGAGATCGACAGGTCCTCGCGGGGAATCTGGCGCTCGACGCGCAGCAGCCGGCGCAGTTCCTTGACGACGCCCGCCTCGCCGTGGACGAAGGCGTGCACCCGACCCTCGGGGAACTCGAGCCCGCGCACGGCCTCCAGCAGGGCCTCGCCCACCGGCCGGTCGCCGCGGTGCAGCCAGACGACCCGTACGCTGGTGTCGATCTTCTGCTCCTCCTCGGGGCCGGAGACCTCGATGAAGGCGTGTGCGCGGGCGCCGGCGGGGAGCGTCTCCAGGGCGCGGGCGATGGCCGGCAGCGCGCTCTCGTCGCCGGCGAGGAGATGCCAGTCGGCCTCCGGGTCGGGCGTGTACGCGCCGCCGGGGCCCATGAAGCGCACGGTCTCGCCGGGCCGCACGCGGGCCGCCCAGGGTCCGGCCAGGCCCTCGTCGCCGTGGATCACGAAGTCCAGGGTCAGCTCGCCCCGCTCCGCGTCCCAGTCGCGCACGGTGTACGTCCGGGTCACCGGCCACTGCTCGCGCGGGAACTCGGCGCGGATCCGCTCCAGGTCGAAGGGCTCGGGGTAACTCACGCCCTCGGCGCCGAACAGCAGTTTGACGTAGTGGTCGGTGCAGGTGTCCGCGGCGAATCCGGCGAGACCCGTGCCGCCGAGCACCACACGCTGCATGTGCGGGGTCAGCCGTTCGGTGCGCACGACCTGGGCGGTAAGGGGCTTGCGCGGCTTTCGTCCCGGGCGCTCTGCCATGACGGCCTCCTGGCGGGGTTGGTTAGGTTTACCTAAGTTAACACCTCGGTCGAGTCAACACCCCTCTCAGGGACGCCGATGCGAGTCTTTTGCCGGAATCTTTCGCTCGGTGTCGCCCGACCCGCCCCCTCGGTCCCCTCCGTCCCGGCTCAGCTCGTCAGCGTGGTCAGCAGGCGCTCCAGCGAGCCGCCCAGCCCCCACCGCCGCGCCAGCTCGGCCAGCGCCGCCGGGTCGCGCGGCGCGTCCGGCAGGGCCGTGCCGACCTCCGGCAGCGGCACGTCGTCGGCCACCCGCACCACCTTCGGCGCGACCGCCAGATACGGCCGGGCCTCGGTCAGCCGCTTGCGCTGCGACGGCGTCAGCTTCGCCCCCGGGTCGTCGACCGCGGCCATGATCCCGGCCAGGTCGCCGAACTCGGCGAGCAGCTTGGCGGCCGTCTTCTCGCCGATCCCGGCCACGCCCGGCAGACCGTCGCTGGGGTCGCCGCGCAGCAGCGCCAGATCCGCGTACCCGCGCCCGTCGACGCCATACTTCTCGCGCAGCACCGCCTCGTCGGTCACCTGGAGCGTGCCGACGCCCTTGAGCGGATACAGCACCCGGACCCCGCGCTCGTCGTCCACCAGCTGGTACAGATCGCGGTCGCCGGTGACGATGTCGACCGGGCCCCGGGCCCGCGCGGTGAACGTGCCGATCACGTCGTCCGCCTCGTACTCCGCGACGCCGACGCGCGCGATGCCGATCGCGTCCAGCACCTCCTCGATCAGCGGCACCTGCGGGGCCAGGGTGTCCGGCACCTCCTCCGCGTCCGGCCCGCCGGTGTGCTCCTCGGCGACCCGGTGCGCCTTGTAGGTGGGGATGAGGTCCACCCGCCACCGCGGGCGCCAGTCGGCGTCCATGCAGGCCACCAGGTGGTCCGGCCGGTGGTCCTTGACCAGCCGGTCGATGAAGTCCAGCAGCCCGCGCACCGCGTTGACGGGCGTGCCGTCCGGCGCGCGCACCGAGTCCGGGACGCCGAAGTAGGCGCGGAAGTACAGCGAGGCGGTGTCGAGAAGCATGAGTCGTCCGGTCACGCACGCATCATGCCGCACGGCACCGACAGCGCCCCGCGGGCCGGGAACGCGTTGCGTGACGCGCACTGCCGTGAACCCGGCCACTCGCGGGTTTGCCCAAGCTTGACCTGGGGAGGCGCGGCCTCTGTCCTGTCCCCGGAGACGAGAGGTGCGCGTGTCACCCAGGCTTGAGGCAGAGCATCTGTTCAAGGTGTTCGGAAGACGACCCGACGACGCGGTGGAGCGGCTGCGGCGCGGCGCCGACCGGGCGGAGCTGCGCGCGGACGGCGCGACGGCCGCCGTGATCGACGCCTCCTTCCGCGTCGAGGCCGGCGAGATCTTCGTCGTGATGGGACTGTCGGGCTCCGGCAAGTCCACCCTGCTGCGCATGCTCAACGGGCTGCTGGAGCCGACCGCGGGCAGCGTGCGCTTCGACGGGCAGGACCTGACCGCGCTCGGCGACCGGGCGCTGCGCGAACTGCGCTCCAGGAAGATCAGCATGGTCTTCCAGCACTTCGCGCTGTTCCCGCACCGCAGTGTCCGCGACAACGCCGCCTACGGCCTGGAAGTGCAGGGCGTGCCCCGCGCCGAGCGCGAGCGCCGCGCCGACGAGGCGCTCGCCCTGTGCGGCCTGGCCGGCTGGGAGTCCTCCTGGCCCGACGAGCTGTCCGGCGGCATGCAGCAGCGCGTCGGCCTGGCCCGCGCCCTCGCCACCGACGCGGACCTGCTGCTGATGGACGAGTCCTTCAGCGCCCTGGACCCGCTGATCCGCCGCGACATGCAGGACCAGCTGCTGGAGCTTCAGAAGACCCTGAAGAAGACGATCGTCTTCATCACCCACGACCTCAACGAGGCCATGCGCCTCGGTGACCGCGTCGCCGTCATGCGGGACGGCCGCATCGTGCAGACCGGCACCGCCGAGGACATCCTGCTGCGCCCCGCGAACGACTACGTGGCCTCCTTCATCCAGGACGTGGACCGCTCCCGGGTGCTGACGGCGGGCGCCCTCATGGACACCTCGGTGACCGCCGACGCGCCGCTGTGCGGCTGCGAGACGGCGACCCGCGAGACACCGTTCACGGAACTGTGCGCGATCAGCGCCCGGCTGTCCCACCGGGTCTCGGTGGTGGACGGCGCGGGCCGGGTCGTCGGGGTGGTGCCGCGGCAGCGCCTGCTCGGCTTCCTCGGCGACGAGACGACCGCCCCCGTGGCCTGCGACAACCCCGAGGGGAAGGTGATCAGCCATGCCTAGGATCCACCTCGGCGACTGGGTCGACTCCGGCGTGGACTGGCTGGTCGGCCACCTCTCCTGGCTGTTCGACGCCGTCAAGGCGGTCATGGAGGGCATGTACGACGGCCTCGACACCCTGCTGGCCGCACCCCAGCCGCTGCTGATGGCCGGCATCCTCGCCGTCGTCGCCTGGTGGCTGCGCGGACTGCTCGCCGGTGTCCTCGCCTTCGCCGGGTTCGCCCTGGTCGACTCGCTCGACCTGTGGGACCGGGCCATGTCCACCCTCGCCCTGGTCCTGGTGGCGACCGTGATCGCCCTGGTGATCTCCCTCCCGCTGGGCGTGTGGGCCGCCCGCTCCAAGGCGGTGAGCGCCGCCGTACGGCCGGTCCTGGACCTGCTGCAGACCATGCCCTCGATGGTGCTGCTGATCCCGGCCATGCTCTTCTTCGGACTGGGCACCGCCGCCGGTGTGGTCGCCACCCTGATCTTCGCGCTCGCCCCCGGCGTCCGCATGACCGAGCTGGGCATCCGCCAGGTCGACGCCGAACTGGTCGAGGCCGCCGAGGCGTTCGGTACGACCCCGCGGAACATCCTGTGGCGGGTGCAGCTGCCGCTCGCCCTGCCGACCATCATGGCCGGCGTCAACCAGGTGATCATGCTGGGCCTGTCCATGGTCGTCATCGCGGGCATGGTCGGCACCGGCGGCCTCGGCGGCGCCGTCAACGAGGCCATCGGCCAGCTCGACATCGGCTACGGCTTCGAGGCGGGCGTCGGCATCGTCGTCCTCGCCATCTACCTGGACCGGGTCACCGGCGCGCTCGGCACCCAGCTCTCCCCGCTGGGTCGCAGGGCCGCCGCGAAGGCACGCACGCGCGCGTGGTCGTACCGTCCGCGCCCGGCCGTAGCCCTGGCCGGCGTGGTCGTCCTCGCCCTCGTCGCGGGCGGACTCGGCGTCTTCGGTCCCTCCGCGGGCACCTCCGAGGCCTCCGGCACGGACGTCGGCAAGGGCAAGGAGATCCGGATCGGCTACATCCCCTGGGACGAGGGCATCGCCTCCACGTTCCTGTGGAAGGAGATCCTCCAGGAGCGCGGATTCAAGGTGAGCACGACGCAGTACGCGGCCGGCCCGCTCTACACCGGACTCGCCACCGGGCAGCTCGACTTCCAGACCGACTCCTGGCTGCCCACCACACACGCCGAGTACTGGACGAAGTACGGCGACAAGCTGGACGACCTCGGCAAGTGGTACGGCCCCACGTCCCTGGAGCTGTCCGTGCCCTCGTATGTCAAGGACGTCAATTCCCTGGCCGACCTCGAAAAGCACGCCTCCGAGTTCGACGGGAAGATCATCGGCATCGAGCCCAGCGCGGGCATGATGAGCCTGCTGAAGAGCACGGTGCTGAAGAAGTACGGCCTCGAGGGCACCTACGACGTGGTCGACGGGTCCACCCCGGCCATGCTCGCCGAGCTGAAGCGCGCCTACGCCCGGCACCAGCCGGTCCTCGTCACCCTGTGGTCGCCGCACTGGGCGTACAGCGACTACGACCTGAAGAAGCTCAAGGATCCCAAGGGCGCCTGGGGCAAGGGCGACGGCGTGCACACCCTCGCCCGCAAGGGCTTCACCGCCGACAACCCGCTGGTCGGCCGCTGGCTGAAGGACTTCTCGATGACCGAGGAGCAGCTGACCGGCCTGGAGGCCCGCATCCAGAAGGCCGGCAAGGGCAAGGAGCAGGACGCCGTACGCGGCTGGCTGCGCGACCACCCCGGCCTGGTCGACAAGTGGGCCCCCGTCGCCAAGACCGGCACCCACAGCGAGGCGGCCGGGTGACCTGACCGGCCCGGACCGCCTCCCGAGGGGCGGGTGCCGCCGGACGCGGAACCGCGTCCGGTGCCGCCCGCCCCTCGGGCCGTTCCGGCCACGGCACACTTCCGGCCAATCACCAGCCGTGACGACCTCTGGCCCGGCCCCCGGCCGGGCCCGGCCGGTCGGTCTCTTCATCCGCCCGGAGCACCGGCTCCGGAGCCCGTCCCCACCCCGGGATACTGGCGCGAACAGTGAGGGTGGAGGATCAGGGAGATGTCGGGGATGTGACAGGCACGTGAAACGGTTTGCCGAACATGCGTAGGGTGCAGAGAAGTCATCAGAAGAGGGGCGCCCCGTAAGGGGCACCCGGACAGCGGTACGACGAGTGAGGGAGGGAGCCGGAGCGATGGGCGACCACAAAGAGCAGCAGCCCGTGCGGGTGGGCGCGGCCGTCCGGCGGCGCCGCCGTGCGCTGGAACTGACCCTCGCCGTCGTGGCCGAGCGCAGCGGCCTGTCGGTGCCCTTCCTCAGCCAGGTGGAGAACGACCGGGCCCGCCCGAGCAGCACCTCCCTGGAGAAGCTGGCCGACGCCCTGCGCACCACGGCCGTCGAACTCCTCGCCGCCGCCGACCCGGCGGCCAGCGTGGACGTGGTGCGCGCCGAGCCGGTCGCCGAGGGCGACTTCGACCCGCGCACGCGCGCCCTGGTGCGCGGCCACCACCAGCTGCACGCCTCCGAGTTCACCGGCGACCACGACGCCGGCCGCGAGCTCCAGCACCGCAACGACGAGCTGATGTACGTCGCCGACGGCGCGGTGGAGATCGAGGCGGAGGGCCGCGCCTACCGCCTCGGCCGGGGCGACACCCTGTATCTGACCGGTGGCGTCCGGCACCGCTGGCGGGCCACGGTCCCCGACACCCGGATCATCGTGGTGGCGGTCGCCGAGCACATCGAGGCCGTCCAGAACAGGGCCCGCTGAGCGGCGGGCGGAAGGCGGCGCCGTGCCACGGGTGGTCTCCCTGGTCCCGTCCCTGACCGAGGCCGTCGCGGTGACCCTGCCCGGCGCCCTCGTGGGCGCCACCGACTGGTGCACCCACCCGGCGGACCTGGACGTCGCCCGGATCGGCGGCACGAAGAACCCCCGGCTGGACCGGATCGTCTCCCTCGCACCGGACCTGGTGGTCGCCAACGAGGAGGAGAACCGCGCCGCCGACCTCGACGCCCTGCGCACGGCCGGCCTCGAGGTCCTGGTCACCGAGGTACGGCGCGTGCCGCAGGCCTTCACCGAGCTGGACCGGGTGCTCACCGCCTGCGGCGCCCCGGGCCGGCCCCGCTGGCTGGACGCGGCGGAGCGGGCCTGGGCGGCGCTGCCCGAGCCCGCGGAGCGTACGACGGCGGTCGTGCCCGTCTGGCGCCGGCCCTGGATGGTCCTCGGTCGGGACACCTTCGCGGGCGACGTCCTGGCCCGCCTCGGCGTCGACCACCTCTACGCCGGCCACCCCGACCGCTACCCGCGCGTCCCGGCCACCGAGCTGCGCGCGGCGGCCCCGGACCTGGTCGTCCTGCCCGACGAGCCCTACCGCTTCACCGCCGACGACGGCCCCGAGGCCTTCCCCGGCCTGCCCTGCGCCCTGGTCAGCGGACGGCACCTGACGTGGTACGGGCCGTCCCTGACGCGAGCACCACGGATGCTGGCCGAGGCCCTGCGAGCAGCTCGCCGCTGAGCAGGCCGCGCACGGTGCCGCGGGCCGCCGCGAGCCAGGCCGCCACCAGGACGACGTACAGCCCCACGGCCAGCGCCTCGTACGCCGCCAGATGGGTGTGCCGGGCCAGGGCGGCCGCGCCGGTGACACAGGTGCCCACCGGGAAGGTGAACGCCCACCAGGTCAGCGCGAATCCCATCCCGTGCCGCCGGGCCCGCACCACGTGCGCGGTCGCCAGCGCCAGCCAGAGCAGCGCGAACCCCATCACGGGCACGCCGTACAGCACGGCGAAGACGGCGAGACCACCGTCGTAGGGGGCCGGTACGACCCCGGGCGCGGCGTCCGCGATCACCCCCGTGGCGGTGGCGGACTGCCCGAGCGGGCCGAGCACCAGGAACAGGGTCGGGGTGAGCGCGAGCGGCAGCGGCCCGGCGGTGATCAGCCGGGCGAAGACCAGCGGGAGCATCAGCAGGACGGCCAGCAGGCTCACGCCGAACAGCGCCAGGCAGGCCAGCAGCAGGGTCTCCCGGGGCTGTCCCGGCGGCAGATGCGGCACCAGCGACGGGCCGAGCGCGGCCGACACCATGGGCGCGACCAGCGGCAGCAGCCACACCGGGCTGGCCTGGCCGGGCTCGACCCGGTGCCGTACGGCCATCAGGTACGGCACGGCGACGGCGGCCCCGAGCCCGGCCGCCGTACCGGCGGTGTACAGCACGGTGTCCAGGGCGACGGCCGCGCGGATGCCGATCAGGTCCCGGCCGGCCGTCAGGGCGCCGCCGCCCACCGACAGCAGCGCCATCGCCAGGCAGGCGTGGAAGGGGGCCATGGCCGGATCGAGGAGGTGGGCGCGGGCCTGGTCGCGGTGGCGGGCCCAGTGCACGGCGCGGGCGGCCAGCAGGGCGACGAGCAGCAGCAGCGACAGCACCCAGAAGGCGGCGAAGACGGCGCGCGGCCCGTTCGCCGGCGCGGGCAGCGCGACACCGGCGGAGCCGACGATGGCGGTGCCCATCACGGAGGCGTACCAGTTGGGGCCGAGGTGTCTGACCGGTGACGTGCGGGGCTGGGATGCGGGGATCATGCGCCCACCATGTCCCGGTGATTCCGCCCTGACCAGGGAGTTCCTGTCTATGAGGGCATAAGCTGGTCTTATGAGCAGGGCCGAGGGACAGCGGGAACGCACGGAATCTCTGGCGCACCGGGTGCCGGACCTGGCCGCGCTGGAGCTGCTGCTCGCGGTGGCGCGGCTGGGCAGTCTGGGCGCGGCGGCCCGCGAGGTCGGCATCACCCAGCCGGCCGCGAGCAGCCGGCTGCGCTCCATGGAACGGCAGCTGGGCGTGGCCCTCGTCGACCGCTCCCCGCGCGGCTCCCGGCTCACCGACGCGGGCGCCCTGGTCACGGACTGGGCCCGCCGGGTGGTGGAGGCGGCGGCCGCCTTCGACGCGGGCGCGCGGGCGCTGCGGGACCGGCGCGACTCCCGGCTCCGGGTCGCGGCCAGCATGACCATCGCCGAGTACCTGCTGCCCGGCTGGCTGCTCGCGCTGCACGCCGAGCGGCCCGACACGGCCGTCTCGCTGCTCGCGGGCAACTCGGCGAAGGTCGCGGAGCTGCTGCTGGCCGGGGAGGCGGACCTCGGGTTCGTGGAGGGTCTGGACGTGCCGACCGGCCTGGACTCCACGGTCATCGCCCATGACCGGCTGATCGTCGTCACCGCGCCCGGCCACCCGTGGGCGCGGCGCCGGCGGCCCCTGACGGCGGCGGAACTGGCCTCCACCCCGCTCATCCTCCGGGAGCGCGGTTCCGGCACCCGTCAGGTCCTGGACGCGGCGCTCGGCGGTCTGGCCCGCCCCCTGATCGAGCTGTCCTCGACCACGGCGGTCAAGGCCTCCGCGGTCAGCGGCGCGGGCCCCTCCGTCCTCAGCGAACTGGCGGTGGGCGAGGAACTGTCCCTGCGCCGCCTGGTCAGCATCCCCGTCGAGGGCGTCCCCCTGCGCCGCGCCCTACGAGCGGTCTGGCCCACGGGCCATCGCCCCACAGGACCCGCGAGAGAACTCCTGTCACTCACGCGAGCATGAGCGCCCCGAAAGGGGCGCGGGGAACGGCGCGCCCAGCCACGACGCACCTGCACCAGACGACGGCGAGGCATCCCGGAGGGGGCGCGGGGAACTGCGCGCCCAGCCACGACGCACCCACCGGTCGACGGCGAGACACCCCCGGAGGGCGGCGCGCTCAGCCACGAACCACCCACACCCGGCGCACAACGACACCCCCCACGACGCGCCCCCGCGCCCAACCAACCCCGCCCCGAAAAAAGAGGTGGCCGAACCCCCCGCCCCCCGACACCATTGCTGCGCATGACCCTCACCGCCCCGCCCGCCGCAGGCGTCCGCGCTCCCTGGGAGACCCTCCCGGCCGTCGTCCGTGACGCCGTCGGCGACGTGCTGGGCGGCCCGGTCGTACGCGCCGTGACCCAGCCCGGCGGCTTCTCCCCGGGCGTCGCGGCCAGGGTCCGCACCGCCACCGGCCGCACCGGCTTCGTCAAGGCGGTGAGCGCCGAGGCCAACCCGCACAGCCCCGGCCTGCACCGTAAGGAGGCCCGGCACGCCGCCGCGCTGCCGGCCACCGTGCCCGCGCCCCGGCTGCTCGGCTCGTACGACGACGGCACCTGGGTCGCGCTGGTCTTCGAGGAGGTGGCGGGCCGTCAGCCGCACGTGCCCTGGCGGCCGGCGGAACTGCGCCGGGTGCTCGACGCCGTGACCGTCCTCGCCCGCACCGACGTCCCCGAGGTCGACGCCCCGCCCGTCGCCGAGGACCTGGCGGACGCCTTCTCCGGCTGGCGCCGGCTGGCCGACGGCGAGGCCGGTGACGTACGGGACCGGCTCGGCGAGTGGACCGCCGGCCGGCTGCCGGAACTCGCCGCGCTGGCGGCCGGGTGGGCCGACGGCGCGTCCGGGGACACCCTGGTCCACGGCGACCTGCGCGCGGACAACATCCTGCTCACGGACGACGGAGGCGTCGTCTTCGTGGACTGGCCGCACGCCCTGCGCGCCGCGCCCTGGTTCGACCTGCTGGTGATGCTGCCGTGCGTGCGGGCCCAGGGCGGACCGGACCCCGACGAGGTGTTCACCGCGCATCCGCTGGGCCGGGCCGCGGACCCGGCCGCCGTGACCGCGGCGCTGGCCGCCCTCGCCGGCTACTTCCTGCACGGGTCGCTGCAACCGGCCCCGCCCGGCCTGCCCACCCTGCGCCCCTTCCAGCGCGCCCAGGGCGACGCGGCCCTGGCCTGGCTCAGGAAGCGGCTGCGACCAGGGCGCGCATGACCCGCAGATCGTCGCTCTGCTCGGGGTGCCACTGCACCCCGAGCACCCAGCCCCGGTCCGGGGGCAGCTCCACGGCCTCCACGGTGCCGTCCGCCGCGTAGGCCGAGGGCACGAGCCCGGCGCCGAGCCGTTCCACCGCCTGGTGGTGGTGCGTCGGCACGGTCAGCTCCTCCGGGACGATCCCGCCGTAGAGCGTCCCCGGCACCGGCTTCACCGGGTGCCCGCCGAACACGCCGACCGTCTCCACGTGCCCGTCCAGGTGCTGGACCAGCGTGCCGCCCAGGGCGACGTTCAGCAGCTGCATCCCCCGGCAGACGCCGAGCAGGGGCACGCCCGCCGCCAGCGCGGCCTCGATCAGCGCGAGTTCCCAGGCGTCCCGCTCGGGCGCGGGCGGCCCGGTGTGCGGGGAGCGCTCGGCGCCGTACCGGGCCGGGTCGACGTCCGGGCCGCCCGCGATGACCAGGGCGTCCAGCGGGGCCAGTGCCGCGGCGGCCCGCTCGGGCGCGTCCGGCGGCAGCAGGAGCGCCACCCCGCCGGCCCGCTGCACGAGCCGTGGGTACGCGGCCGGCAGCAGCACCGCCTCCAGCGCCCACGCCCCCCAGCGGGCGCCGGACTCCAGATACGTGCTCACGCCGATCAGCGGCCGTGCCGTCATGCAGCCCTCCACGGGAACCCGGCGGTCGTCGTCCCACCGTGCTCGATCACGGCGCCTGCTTCAAGAGCGCCTCCGCAAAGGTGTCCACTCGAACCTTTGTGTGGCCGGGTCAGGTGAGGAAGCCCCGCAGCAGCGCCGCCGTGCCCGCGCAGTGCTCGCGCATCATCTCCCGGGCCCCGTCCGCGTCCCCTTCCAGCACCGCCTCCACCAGCGCGGTGTGCTGCCGCTGGGAGTGCTCCAGGTTGCGCACCAGCAGCGGGATGCAGTCCAGCAGGTCGTTCACGGTGGCCCGGACCGCCGCGTACGCCGCGGCCAGCGACGGCGAGCCGCACAGCTCGGCCAGCGTCAGGTGCAGCAGCGTGTCCGCCCGCCGGTAGTCCGCGAGCGGGACCTCGTGGGTGCGCTCCAGCGCCTGACGCAGCCGCTCCGCGCGCTCCCCGGCCAGCCCGTGCGCCGCGCACAGCCCGGCCGCGCCCACCTCCAGCACCTCGCGGAAGCGCAGGACGTCCTCGATGTCGACCCCGGCCACCCGGCGCCGCAGCTCGTCCTCGCCGCCCGCGTCCGGTCGCGGCAGCACAAACGTTCCGCCGTACCGCCCGCGCCGCGCCTGGACCAGCCCCTGGTCCTGGAGCACCTTCAGCACCTCGCGCAGCGTCACCCGGCTGATCCCGAGCCGCTCGGCCAGCTCCCGCTCGGCCGGAAGCCGCCCGCCGGCCGGTACCAGGCCCAGCCGGACGACCTGGAGGATCTGCTCCAGCGCCTCCTCGAAGCCGTTGCCCGCCCGCACCGGCCGCAGCACCGCGGTGAGCCGGTCCCGCGGCGCGTCCGGTCGCGCCTCCCGCACCATCCGCCGTGCCCCCTTCCCAACCAATGGTTCCCGGCAATACCTTATGGCTCCCGGTCCGGCCGGGAAAAGCGCGTTGGCGCCGAAGGAGGCTCTCCCGTGGCAGACCGCACACCCCCGCTCAGCGTCGAGGAACTGCACGCCCTCGTCGCCGGCGGAGAGATCGACACCGTCGTCCTGGCCTTCCCCGACATGCAGGGGCGGCTCCAGGGCAAGCGGTTCGCCGCCCGCTTCTTCCTCGACGAGGTCCTCCACCACGGCACCGAGGGCTGCGACTACCTCCTCGCGGTCGACCCCGAGATGAACACCGTCGACGGCTACGCGATGTCCTCCTGGGAGCGCGGCTACGGCGACTTCGCCATGCGCCCCGACCCCGCCACCCTGCGCCGCGTCCCCTGGCACCCCGGCACCGCCCTGCTCCTGGCCGACCTCGCCTGGAACGACGGCACCCCGGTCGCCGTCGCCCCCCGCCAGATCCTGCGCCGCCAGCTGGAACGGCTCGCCGCCCTCGGCTACACCGCCCAGGTCGGCACCGAGCTGGAGTTCATCGTCTTCAAGGACAGCTACGAGGCGGCCTGGGACGCGGGCTACCGCGGCCTGACCCCCGCCAACCAGTACAACGTCGACTACTCCATCCTCGGCACCGGCCGCGTCGAACCCCTGCTGCGCCGGCTGCGCAACGACATGGCCGGCGCCGGTCTCACCGTGGAGTCCGCCAAGGGCGAGTGCAACCCCGGCCAGCACGAGATCGCCTTCCGCTACGCCGAGGCCCTGCGCACCTGCGACCAGCACGCCCTGTACAAGACCGGCGCCAAGGAGATCGCCGCCCAGGAGGGCGTCTCGATCACCTTCATGGCCAAGTACAACGAGCGCGAGGGCAACTCCTGCCACATCCACCTCTCCCTCGCCGATGCCGACGGCCGCAACGCGATGGCCGGCCCCGACGGCATGTCCGACGTGATGCGGCACTTCCTCGCCGGACAGCTCGCCGCCCTGCGCGACTTCTGCCTCCTGTACGCCCCCAACATCAACTCCTACAAGCGGTTCCAGCCCGGCTCCTTCGCGCCCACCGCCGTCGCCTGGGGCCACGACAACCGCACCTGCGCCCTGCGCGTGGTCGGCCACGGCCGCTCCCTGCGCTTCGAGAACCGCCTCCCCGGCGGAGACGTCAACCCCCACCTCGCCGTCGCCGGACTGGTCGCGGCCGGCCTGTACGGCATCGAGCACCGGCTCGAACCGCCCGAGCCCTGCGCCGGAAACGCCTACACCGCCGGGTTCGAACACGTCCCGACCACCCTCAGGGAGGCCGCCGGGCTGTGGGAGAACAGCCCGATCGCCAAGGCCGCCTTCGGCGACGAGGTGGTCGCGCACTACCGCAACATGGCGCAAGTCGAGCTGGACGCCTTCGACGCCGCGGTCACCGACTGGGAGCTGCGCCGCTCCTTCGAACGCCTGTGAAAGGTCACCACGTGTCCGACCCGAACGAGCTGACCGTCCTCAATCCCGCCACCGAGGAGATCGTCGCCACCGTCCCCGCCGCGAGCGAGGAGGACGTCGCCGCCGCCGTCGCACGGGCCGTACGGGCCCAGCGGACCTGGGCCGCCCTCGCCCCCGCCGACCGGGCCCGGCTGCTGCGCCGCTTCGCGGACGTGGTCGACACCCACACCGAGGAACTCGCCCGGCTGGAGGTCCGCGAGGCCGGCCACACCCTCGGCAACGCCCGCTGGGAGGCCGGCAACGCCCGCGACCTGCTCCTGTACGCGGCCGGTGGTATCGAACGCCTGCTCGGCCGGCAGATCCCGGCACCCGGCGGCTGGGACGTCACCTTCCACGAACCCCTCGGCGTGGTCGGCGTCATCGCCCCCTGGAACTTCCCCATGCCGATCGCCGCCTGGGGCTCCTTCCCGGCGCTCGCCGCGGGCAACGCCGTCGTGCTCAAACCCGCCGAGGCCACCCCGCTCACCGCGCTCCGCCTCGCCGGCCTGGCCCTGGAGGCCGGCCTGCCCGAACACCTCTTCCAGGTGCTGCCCGGCTACGGCACCACCGCCGGCCGTGCCCTGGTGGACCACCCGGACGTCGCCAAGATCGTCTTCACCGGTTCCACCCGCACCGGCCGCGAGGTCATGGAACGCTGCGCCCGGCTGGTCAAACCGGTCACCCTCGAACTCGGCGGCAAGAGCCCCAACATCGTCTTCGCCGACGCCGACCTCACCGCCGCCCTCGACCCCTTCTCCTTCCTCGACAACTGCGGCCAGGACTGCTGCGCCCGCACCCGCGTCCTGGTCCAGGAGAGCGTGCTGGACGAGGCCCGGGCCCTGCTCGCCGACGCGCTGGCCGCCGTGGTCGTCGGCGACCCGGCCGACGAGAAGACCCAGATGGGCCCGCTGATCTCGGCACGGCAACGGGAGCGCGTACGGTCCTACGTCCCCGACGACGCCCCGGCCCTGCGCGGCAGCGCCCCCGACGGCCCCGGGTTCTGGTTCCCGCCGACCGTGCTCACCGCGGAGCGGCCCGACGGCCGGGCGGCCCGCGAGGAGATCTTCGGCCCCGTGGCCGTCCTGCTCCCCTTCACCGACGAGCAGGACGCCGTCCGCCTCGCCAACGACACCCCCTACGGCCTGTCCGGCTCGATCTGGACCCGGGACCTGGGCCGCGCCCTGCGTGTCTCCCAGGCCGTCCGCGCGGGCAACCTGTCCGTGAACTCCCACTCCAGCGTCCGCTACTGGACCCCGTTCGGCGGCTTCAAACAGTCCGGCCTCGGCCGCGAACTCGGCCCCGACGCCCTGACCGCCTTCACCGAGACCAAGAACGTCTTCATCAGCACGGAGGGCCCCGCACAGTGACCGACAACCATGTCTGCCGCCGCCTGACCGGCCGTACCGCCGTCGTGACCGGAGCCGGCAGCGGCATCGGTCTCGCCAGCGCCCGCCGCCTGGCCTCCGAAGGGGCCCACGTGGTCTGCGCGGACGTCGACGAGACCCGCGGCAAGGCCGCCGCGGAGGAGGTGGGCGGACTCTTCGTCAGGACCGACGTCACCGACCCCGACCAGGTCGAGGCGCTGTTCCAGGCGGCGTACGACACCTACGGCAGCGTCGACGTCGCCTTCAACAACGCCGGCATCTCCCCGCCCGACGACGACTCCATCCTCGAGACCGGCCTGGAGGCATGGAAGCGCGTCCAGGAGGTCAACCTCACCTCCGTGTACCTGTGCTGCAAGGCCGCCATCCCCTATATGCGGCGCCAGGGCAAGGGCTCCATCATCAACACCGCGTCCTTCGTGGCCCGCATGGGCGCCGCCACCAGCCAGATCTCCTACACCGCCTCCAAGGGCGGGGTCCTCGCCATGTCCCGCGAACTCGGCGTGCAGTTCGCCCGGGAGGGCATCCGGGTCAACGCCCTGTGCCCCGGCCCGGTCAACACCCCGCTGCTCCAGGAGCTGTTCGCCAAGGACCCCGAGCGCGCCGCGCGCCGCCTGGTGCACATCCCCGCCGGCCGGTTCGCCGAGGCCGAGGAGATCGCCGCCGCCGTCGCCTTCCTGGCCAGCGACGACTCCTCCTTCGTCAACGCCACCGACTTCCTCGTGGACGGCGGCCTCACCGGCGCCTACGTCACACCCCTGTAGGGCGCCTCACAGGAAGGTGTGCCCCTCACCCCGGTAGGTCGGCACGGTCGCGGTCACCGCGTCCCCCTCGATCAGGTGCAGCGCCTCGAACCGCTCGCACAGCTCGCCCGCCTTGGCGTGCCGGAACCACACCTTGTCGCCGATGAGCAGGTCGTCGGCGGGCGAGCCGAGCAGCGGGGTCTGCACCTCCCCGGGACCCTCCTGCGGGTCGTACCGCAGCCCCTCGGGCAGATACGGCACCGGCAACCGGTCGCTCCCGGCGGCACCGGAGGCCGGATAGCCGCCGCCGAGCACGGTCACCACCCCCACACCGGGCCGCCGCACCACCGGCTGCGCGAACAGGGCCGCCGGACGGCCGGTGAAGGAGGTGTAGTTGTCGAACAGGCGCGGCACGAACAGCCCCGAACCGGCGGCTATCTCCGTGACCGCGTCCTCGGCGGCCGTGTGCTGCACGCTCCCGGTGCCGCCGCCGTTCACGAACTCCAGGTCCGGGGCGACGGCCCGCACCGCCCGGACGACCGCGGCCCGCCGCTCGGCCAGCTCCCGCCGGGCGGCGGCCTGCATCAGCCGGATCGCCCGGGACCGCAGCGGCCGCCCCGCGACCGCGTCCCCGACCCCGGCGACATGCCCCTCGTACGCCATGATCCCCACCAGCCGGAAGCCCGGCCGCCGGGCCACCGAGCGCGCCAGCTCGGCCAGTTGGGCGGGGGAGTGCAGCGGCGAGCGCCGCGCGCCGATCCGCACCCGGCCGCCCAGCAGCCGCAGCGAGGTGTCCAACTCCAGGCAGACCCGCACGACTTCGCGCCCGCCGTCACGGGCCGCGTCGATGAGGTCCAGGTGCGCCGGATCGTCGATCATCACGGTGACGGCACCGGCGAGCTTCGGATCGGAGGCCAGCTCCGCGAAGCCCGCCCGGTCGGCGGACGGATAGGCCAGCAGCACGTCCTCGAACCCCGACCGCGCCAGCCACAGCGACTCGGCCAGGGTGAACGACATGAGGCCCCGGAAGCCGTCCTTGGCCAGGACCCGCTCCAGCAGGGCCCGGCAGCGCACCGACTTGCTGGCGACCCGCACGGGCTTGCCCCCGGCCCGGCGCAGCAGGTCGTCCGCGTTGGCGTCGAACGCGTCCAGGTCCACGATCGCGAGGGGAGCGTCGAGATGGGCGGTGGCCCGGTCGTAACGGGCCCGGGCGGCGGCAGGCGCAGTCATGGCGGAAGCCTGCCAGAGAGGATTACCGCAGGGTAGGGGGACGTTCCGGGCAGATGCCCCGGGCACGCGGACCGGTTCCGTCCCGGCCCCCGACAAGCCGTAGAGTGACGCGCACGTACGGCGGACCGCGCCCGGCACACCAGGTGAACCGGGATGCCCGTCCGGCCGTACGGGTATGCGTGCCCGGATGGAACCAGCGCACCGGGCGCGGCCGGACGGCGGACGGCCCGCGTACGAAGGAAACGGCCCTGGGCACGAGGAAACGGGGGGTGCATGAGCACGGAAGCGCGGCACACCCCCGTACCGCCCCGCCCCTCGGCTCCGCCCCCCGCCGGCACGGCCCGCCCCGACACGGGGACGGCCGGTACGGTCCCGCGCCCGGCCACACCCACGGCCCCCCGCCCGGCCGACGACCCCGACGACGAGCCGTCGGTCTTCACCCCGCGCGTCGTACGACCCCCGCGTCCCCTGGCGGTGCCCGAGGTCCCCGACCCGGTGAGCCCGCCCCCGCCGCCCGCGTCGGCCCGCTTCCCCGACGCACCGCCGAGCGCGGGGGCCGGTGCCGGCCGTGCCGGCGGCAGCGGGCCGGCGAGCGGCGACGCGGTGCGGTCCGGCGGCGGGCCCCAGAGGGCAGGCGGCGGGCCCCAGGGGGCCGGTGAGCGGCCCGCGGGGCGGTCCGGCGCCGGTTCCGGCCGGGCGGCGACGCCCGCGCGGACGCCCGCCGGAACGGTCGAGGCAAGCCCCTCGCGGACCGCTCCCGGGACCGTCACCGGGCCCGCCGCACAGCCGGCGCGGGCGGCGGGGACAGGGCCACGGTCCGGCGACGAGCCGCCCCGGCGGGGTCCGTCCCGGCAGGGCGCTCCGGCCGAGTCGGCGTCGGAGACGACCAGGCGGCTCCGGCCCGTCCCGCCCGCCACCGGTGACGACCCGTCGCCCGCGGGTCGCGTGACCGGCGTACGGGCCTGGGGCCCGTCGGCGGCCGGGGAGCCGGGACGACCCGGCGTGCCCGCCCCGGGCCGCTCCTGGAGCGCGGCTCCGGCCGACCGGCCCCTCGTGTCGTTCGCGGAACCCGAGCTGTCCGGTGCGCGCCCCCGCCCCCGGGTCGGGCCGCGCACCGTCGCCGCCGCCACCTGTCTCGTCCTCGGTCTCGGCCTCGTCGGCGGGGCCGTCGCCGGAAGCCGGCTCACCGGAGACGGCGACGAGGACGCCGTCCGCACCGCGTACACCGCCGCCGGCGCCCTCTGGCACAGCGTGCCCGTGGACCAGCTCTTCCCGCCCACCGTCCAGGGCACCGGTGCCGGTCCCGGCGGAGCCGACCGCACCTGGACGCGGATCGCCGTGGCCCCGGACGGCGGCTGCGCCCACGCCTTCGACCCGCTGCTGGCCCGGGCCCTGGCCCCGGTCGGCTGCCGGCGGCTGCTGCGCGCCACCTACACCGACGCCACCCAGAGCCATGTCACCACCGTCGGCCTGCTGTTCACCACGGCCGACCCCGCCGCCATGTCCGCCCTCGCCGCCCGCTTCCGCGACGAGCGCCTGGACCGGCGCCCCGACCTGATGCCCCGGCCCTACGCCGCGCCCGGCACGGCCGCCGCCGGCTTCGGCGACCGGCAGCGGGCCTCCTGGACCCTCTCCGTCCTCACCGACGCCCCCGTGGTGGCGTACGCGGTCTCCGGCTGGGCCGACGGCCGTACCGTCGACGAGCCCCAGCCCGCCGCCGACGCCGTCCGCACCGGCGCCGCCACCGCGCCGGCCCAGGCCGGGCTCGGCAACGAGGCCAAGGGCCTGGCCGACCGCGTCGAACGGCGGCTGCGCAAGACCATCGGCACGGCCACGGAGAACTCCGCATGACCCGACCGACCGGCCGCCGCAGGGCCCTCGCCGCCGTGGCGAGCCTGCTGCTCACCGGCTCCCTCGCCCTGCTGCCCGCCGCCCCGGCCCACGCCGACGGCCTGCGCGCCCAGCAGTGGGCGCTGACCGCGCTCCACCTGGAGGAGGCATGGCGGACCACCGAGGGCCGGGGCGTCACCGTCGCCGTCCTGGACACCGGCGTGGAGTCCGACCACCCGGACCTCGCCGGGAACGTGCTGCCCGGCAAGGACATGATCGGCTTCGGCGCCGGGCCCGGCGAGCGCCTGTGGGCCCGGCACGGCACCGCCATGGCCGGCATCATCGCCGGGCACGGCCACGGCCCCGGCCACGCCGACGGCGTCCTCGGCGTGGCCCCGGAGGCGAAGATCCTTCCGGTCCGCGTGATCCTCGAGGACGGCGACCCCGCCCGCGCCAAGGCCCGCACCACCCGCGGCACCGCCCTGGCCGAAGGCATCCGCTGGGCCGCCGACCACGGCGCCGACGTCATCAACCTCTCCCTCGGCGACGACTCGAACTCGGCCCACCCCGAACCCGGCGAGGACGAGGCCGTGCAGTACGCCCTGGGCAAGGGCGTGGTCGTCGTCGCCTCCGCGGGCAACGGCGGCGACAAGGGCGACCACGTCTCCTACCCGGCCGCCTACCCGGGCGTCATCGCCGCCACCGCCGTGGACAAGTACGGCACCCGCGCCGCCTTCTCCACCCGCCGCTGGTACGCGGCCGTCAGCGCGCCCGGCGTCGACGTCGTCATCGCCGACCCCGACCACAAGTACTACGCGGGCTGGGGCACCAGCGCGGCCTCCGCCTTCGTCTCCGGAGCGGCGGCCCTGATCCGGTCGGCGTACCCGGACCTCGCTCCGGCGCAGATCAAGAAGCTGCTGGAGGACACCGCGCGGGACGCCCCGGCCGGCGGGCGGGACGACTCCCGGGGCTTCGGCATGATCGATCCGGCGGCGGCACTGAGGGCCGCCGCCCGGCTCGAGCCGCGCCGCCTGCACGCCGCGTCGTACGGCGAGAAGTACTTCGGCCCCGGCCCGGACACCCCCGAGGCCGCCGACGGCACCGGCGACTGGGCGGCCCCGCTCGCCGGCGGCGCGGGCGCGGTCCTCCTGGTGGCCGCGATGGTCCTCTGGCGGACCCGCAGGCATCCGCGCTGAGCCGGCGACGCACCCGGTCTCCGGGCAGCGCGGCGCACCGCCCCGCGGTCCGCGCCGGACGGTGCCCGGAGACGGAGGAGGCCGCAGGCCAGGACACGGACATCGAACCGCGTGCCGGCACGCGCACGGGGCGGCCGCTCCCGTCACCCGGCCGGGACCGTCGCGGTCCCGCGGCCTCGTCGTGCGCCCCCCGACCGGCTTACGCCCCTGACCTGTAGTGCTCCCCGCCCTGGCGTGCACCTCGCCCTGCCGTGCTTCCCGGCCGGGCGTGCACCTCGCCCTGTGGTGCTCCCCGCCCTTCCGCGCACCCCGCCCCGCCGCGCACCCCGCCCCGTCGGTCACCCCGGCCCGGCGGCCGGGGCCCGTGCCGCCCCCGATAGGGTCGACGACCGTGGCGAACAAGAACATTCCCGACCCCGGCTTCTCCGACGACGACGGCTCCGCCGACCCCCGGCTGAGCGCCGCGCTCGCCGCCTGGGCCGAGGACCGCGGCGCCGTCGGGCCCGTCCTCGAGGCGCTCAAGGGCGCCCGCCTGCTGGTTCCCGTCGTCGCCGTGCTCGGCGAGGTGGAGGAGGACGAGAACGGGCTGCGCCGCGAGAAGACCAGCGACATGGCCGTCCCCACGCTGAAGGCCGGCGCCCGCACCGCGCTGCCCGCCTTCACCTCCACCGACTCCCTGGCCCGCTGGGACCCGGCGGCCCGCCCGGTCGCCGTACCCCTGCACCAGGCGCTCCAGGCCGCCGCGCACGAGAAGGCCGACACGATCGTGCTCGACCTCGCCGGACCGGTGCCGTTCGAGCTGACCGGCCCGGCACTGCTCGCCCTCGCCGAGGGGCGCACCAGCACCGACCCGCTCGCCGACCCGGCCGTGGTGGCGGCCGTCCGCGGCGCGGTGGCGGCCGAGCCCGCCGTGCTGCGCGCCCACCTCGGCCCCGGACAGGCCGACGGCACCCTAGCCCTCTCCTCGACCCGGCCGCGCCGCCCGCCGAGGCCGCCCGCGCGGTCGCCGGACGGCTCGCCGCCGACGAAACACTGCGGGCCCGCCTGGTGCGCGGCCTCGACCTGGCACTGCTGCCGGCCGGGACCACGCCTCCGGGCGAGCCCTTGTACGTGAAGGAATGAGGCCGTACGCGAGGTACGGGGAGGGTCAGCCGTAGACCGGGCCGGTGTACTTCTCGCCCGGGCCCTGGCCCGGCTCGTCCGGGACGACCGACGCCTCGCGGAACGCCAGCTGGAGCGACTTCAGACCGTCGCGCAGCGGGGCCGCGTGGAAGGAGCTGATCTCGGTCGCGCTCGCGTCCAGCAGACCGGCGAGCGCGGTGATCAGCTTGCGGGCCTCGTCCAGGTCCTTGTACTTCTCGCCCTCCTCGCTCAGCCCGAGCTTCACGGCGGCGGCGCTCATCAGGTTGACGGCGACCGTCACGATCACCTCGACGGCGGGGACCTCGGCGATGTCCCGGGTCATCGCGTCGAAGTCGGGGGACTCAGGAGGGGTGTCACTCATGCCCCACACGATAGGCCCCGCCGGACGCGCCCCCGCCCGCGGGAGGCCGCCCCGCACGGCCCCGGCGCACGGTTTGGCACCCTCTGCGCCAACCCTGTAGTCTGGGGGAAACGACCGGCCGGACACCTGCGTGTTCGGCCCACAAGTGGAGGCTCCGATCTCCCACCTGCTCCGTCCCACGGGACGGCGGGTCCGGTCAGGTGACCGCCATCGTTCCGTACGGGCGATGGAGTCACCCGAAAGCGCGCCCCGCGACATCGCGGCGGTGCTCCGGACGTATTGGAGCCCCGCTGGTGATCGTCCGGGGCATTTTTGCTGCTTCGGCGCGGTTAGGTCTAACGAACACAGACGTTACGCGGCTGTCCGCCAGACCGTCGCGTGGTGCTACCGAGGAGGATCCATCAGCGCCGAGCCCCGCATCAACGACCGGATTCGCGTTCCCGAGGTGCGACTTGTCGGTCCCAGTGGCGAGCAGGTCGGCATCGTGCCGCTCGCGAAGGCACTGGAGCTTGCGCAGGAGTACGACCTGGACCTGGTCGAGGTCGCGGCGAACGCCCGTCCGCCCGTGTGCAAGCTCATGGACTACGGGAAGTTCAAGTACGAGTCGGCCATGAAGGCCCGTGAGGCGCGCAAGAACCAGGCGCACACGGTCATCAAGGAGATGAAGCTCCGGCCGAAGATCGACCCGCACGACTATGACACCAAGAAGGGTCACGTCGTCCGGTTCCTCAAGCAGGGCGACAAGGTCAAGATCACGATCATGTTCCGTGGCCGTGAGCAGTCCCGCCCCGAGCTGGGCTACCGACTGCTGCAGCGGCTCGCGGAGGACGTCCAGGACCTCGGTTTCGTGGAGTCGAACCCGAAGCAGGACGGCCGCAACATGATCATGGTCCTCGGTCCGCACAAGAAGAAGACCGAGGCGATGGCCGAGGCCCGTCAGGCGCAGGAGGCCCGCAAGGCCGAAGCGAAGGCGAACCCTGGCAAGTCGCAGAACCCTGCCGAGGCCGAGGCGCCGTCCGAGGAGCCGGCCGAGGCGTGATCCCCCGGGATGTACACCCCAGTACGTCCCCGAGGATGTAACCGAAAGAAGAGAGCGACGCTCCACCGTGCCCGGTTTTCACGACCGGGCACCGGAGCGCCACCGACGAGGAGATAACGGCGCTATGCCGAAGAACAAGTCGCACAGCGGTGCCAGCAAGCGCTTCAAGGTCACCGGCTCCGGCAAGGTGCTCCGTGAGCGCGCCGGCAAGCGCCACCTGCTCGAGCACAAGTCGTCCCGCGTCACGCGTCGCCTCACCGGCAACGCCGAGATGGCCCCGGGCGACGCCGCGAAGATCAAGAAGCTTCTCGGCAAGTGACGCGGCGGCGCCCTGTGAGCGCCGTGCGTCTGGACCGGGACCGAATCGTTTCCGGGTCGTGTGAGGACCCCCACGACCCCGCTACAAGGAGTTAACAAGTGGCACGCGTCAAGCGGGCAGTCAACGCCCACAAGAAGCGCCGGGCGATCCTGGAGCAGGCCTCCGGCTACCGCGGTCAGCGTTCGCGCCTGTACCGCAAGGCCAAGGAGCAGGTCACCCACTCGCTGGTCTACAACTACAACGACCGCAAGAAGCGCAAGGGCGACTTCCGTCAGCTGTGGATCCAGCGCATCAACGCCGCTGCCCGCGCCAACGGCATCACCTACAACCGCTTCATCCAGGGTCTGAAGGCCGCGAACGTCGAGGTCGACCGCAAGATCCTGGCCGAGCTGGCCGTGAACGACGCGAACGCCTTCGCGGCGCTCGTCGAGGTCGCGCAGAAGGCGCTGCCGTCGGACGTCAACGCGCCCAAGGCCGCGTGACGCTGCGCTGGCTCTAGCCGACGCTCACTTCTGGACCCGCAGGCTGCATAGCTTGCGGGTCCTGTTGTTGGGGGCCTCCAGGCAGTCGTTCGGCTGCCGGCCGGTGGGGGCTTGTCGCGCAGTTCCCCGCGCCCCTTACGGGGCGCCGCAGCCACCCCGCGTGGAAAGCAAAAGAACTCATCCGAAGGTGAAGAACAACATGCCCCCCGTCAGCCCCGAGCTGATCTCTCCCCGGTCCGCGCGTGTCTCTGCTGCCCGGCGGCTTGCCAAGCGGAACTTCCGGGGGAAGGACCGGCTGTTCCTCGCCGAGGGGCCGCAGGCCGTGCGCGAGGGGGCCGGGCACCGGGGGGCCGACGGCGGCGCGACGCTCGTGGAGCTGTTCGCCACCGTCGAGGCCGCCGAGCGGTACCCGGACATCGTGGGGGAGGCGCGGGACGCCGGCGCCCGGGTGCACCTGGCCTCCGAGGAGGTCATCGCCGAGATCTCCACCACCGTCACCCCGCAGGGCCTGGTCGGGGTCTGCCGGTTCCTGGACACCCCCTTCGAGGAGATCCTCGCCGCCCGGCCCAGGCTGGTCGCCGTCCTCGCCCACGTACGCGACCCCGGCAACGCCGGCACCGTGCTGCGCTGCGCCGACGCCGCCGGCGCGGAGGCCGTGATCCTCACCGACGCCTCCGTGGACCTGTACAACCCCAAGGCCGTCCGGGCCTCCGTCGGCTCCCACTTCCACCTGCCCGTCGCCGTCGGCGTGCCCGTCGAGCGGGCCGTGGCCGGCCTGAAGGAGGCCGGGGTGCGGATCCTCGCCGCCGACGGGGCCGGCGACCGCGACCTCGACGAGGAGCTGGACAAGGGCACCATGGGCGGGCCCACCGCCTGGGTGTTCGGCAACGAGGCGTGGGGGCTGCCCGAGGAGACCCGGGCCCTCGCCGACGCCGTCGTCCGCGTCCCCATCCACGGCAGGGCCGAGAGCCTGAACCTCGCCACGGCCGCCGCCGTATGCCTCTACGCCTCGGCCCGTGCGCAGCGCGCCTCCGGAGGGTGCCGCTCCGTCACCGAGAGCTAGTAGGGTGACCAGCGCGGGGCCCTGCGCCGTCTGAGAGGTGGGGTACGGGGATGAGTGTGGCCGGCACGAGCACCGCGCCGGAGGGACGGGACGCACGGGACACACCCGTGCCCGAGCCGGGCGGACACCGGGGCCTCGACCCGGACCAGCTGCCTGACGGCCTGGTCATCGCCGATGAACAAGGGCGCGTGACCTGCTTCAACGCCGCCGCCGGGCGCATCACCGGGGTGGCGCCCGCCGACGCCCTCGGACAGCCGCTGGAGAAGGCGCTGCCATTAGAGGACCTGGAGGGGCGCCGCTGGTGGCAGCTCACCGACCCCTACGGCGGACTCGCCATCCGGGACCGGCAGCCGGAGCGCAACCTGCTGCTGCCGGGCGGCCGGGAGGTCCTGGTCACCGCCCGCTACGTGCGCGACGAACCGCTGGGGCCGGTGCGGTCCGTGGTCGTCTGCCTCCGGGACACCGAGGCCCGCCGCCGCACCGAGCGCAGCCACGCCGAGCTGATCGCCACCGTCGCCCACGAGCTGCGCTCCCCGCTGACCTCCGTGAAGGGCTTCACCGCCACCCTGCTCGCCAAATGGGAGCGCTTCACCGACGACCAGAAGCGGCTCATGCTGGAGACCGTCGACGCCGACGCCGACCGGGTCACCCGGCTGATCGCCGAACTGCTGGACATCTCCCGCATCGACTCCGGGCGGCTGGAGGTCCGCCGCCAGCCCGTCGACATCAAGGCCGCCGTCTCCCGGCACATCCAGGCGTACGTGGCGGCCGGCCAGCCCGCCGAGCGGTTCCTGCTCCGCACCGAACAGCCGCTGCCCGCCCTGTGGGCCGACCCCGACAAGATCGACCAAGTGCTCAGCAACCTCATCGAAAATGCCGTGCGGCACGGTGAGGGAACCGTCACCATTGGCATCACGCCCTCGGCGTCCCCGCGCGAGGGCGAGGAAACCGGCACATCGGTCACGGTGAGCGACGAAGGGCCCGGCATCCCGGAGGAGTCCATGAACCGCGTCTTCACCCGCTTCTGGCGGGGCAGCAAGCGCGGCGGCACCGGGCTCGGGCTGTACATCGTCAAGGGCATCGTGGAGGCCCACGGCGGCACGATCACGGTCGGCCGCGCCCACCGCGGCGGCGCCGAGTTCCGATTCACCCTGCCCGTGGCGGCCCCGGCCTATCTCGGCTGACGGCCCACGGGCTCTTCGTCCACCCGCACCCCGTTAGACTCGGCCTTTGGCACCTTTGTGTCCTTCACGCGGCCCTCGCGAGTCGGTGACGGGGACCATCCGCCAGCTAATTCGGAAGCACGGGAAGAGATGTCGGCACCCAATAAGTCGTACGACCCTGTAGAGGTCGAGGCGTTGAAACCGGAAGAGATCGAGCGCATGCGGGACGAGGCGCTCGCCGCCTTCGCCGCCGCGGACTCCCTCGACGCGCTCCACGAGGCCAAGGTCGCCCACACCGGCCCCGCCTCCCCGCTGGCCCTCGCCAACCGCGAGATCGGCGCCCTGCCCCCGCACGCCAAGGCCGAGGCCGGCAAGCGCGTCGGCCAGGCCCGCGGCGCCGTCAACAAGGGCCTCGCCGCCCGTCAGGCCGAACTGGAGGCCGAGCGCGACGCCCGGGTGCTGGTCGAGGAGGACGTCGACGTCACGCTGCCGTACGACCGCGTCCCGGCCGGCGCCCGCCACCCCCTCACCACGCTCTCGGAGCGCATCGAGGACATCTTCGTGGCCATGGGCTACGAGGTTGCCGAGGGCCCGCAGGTCGAGGCCGAGTGGTTCAACTTCGACGCGCTCAACATCGGCCCGGACCACCCGGCCCGCGGCGAGGCGGACACCTTCTTCGTCGAGGGCCCGGACGGCTCCGGTGACTCCGGCGTCGTGCTGCGCACCCACACCTCGCCCGTGCAGATCCGCTCCCTGCTCGACCGCGAACTGCCGGTCTATGTGATCTGCCCCGGCCGCGTGTACCGCACCGACGAGCTGGACGCCACCCACACCCCGGTCTTCCACCAGGTCGAGCTGCTCGCCGTGGACGAGGGCCTGACCATGGCCGACCTCAAGGGCACCCTGGACCACATGGTCCAGTCCCTGTTCGGTGAGGGCATGAAGACCCGGCTGCGCCCGAACTTCTTCCCCTTCACCGAGCCGAGCGCCGAGATGGACATGCTCTGCTACGTCTGCAAGGGCGAGTCCGTCGGCAACGCCGACCGGCCCTGCCGCACCTGCTCGTCCGAGGGCTGGATCGAGCTCGGCGGCTGCGGCATGGTCAACCCGCGGGTGCTCACCGCCTGCGGCGTCGACCCGGAGAAGTACAGCGGCTTCGCCTTCGGGTTCGGCATCGAGCGGATGCTGATGTTCCGCCACAACGTCGAAGACATGCGAGACATGGTCGAGGGTGACGTCCGGTTCACCCGGCCGTTCGGGATGGAGATCTGATGCGGGTCCCGCTTTCTTGGCTGCGGGAGTACGTCGACCTGCCGGCGACGGAGACCGGCCGCGACGTCCAGGCCAAGCTCATTTCGGCAGGCCTGGAGGTCGAGACCGTCGAGCAGCTCGGCGCCGACCTCAAGGGCCCGCTGGTCGTCGGCCAGGTGCTGACCATCGAGGAGCTGGAGGGCTTCAAGAAGCCGATCCGCTTCTGCACGGTCGACGTCGGCCAGGCCAACGGCACCGGTGAGCCCCAGGAGATCGTCTGCGGCGCCCGTAACTTCGCGGTCGGGGACAAGGTCGTCGTGGTCCTGCCCGGCGCCACCCTGCCCGGCGGCTTCTCCATCTCCGCCCGCAAGACCTACGGCAAGGTCTCGCACGGCATGATCTGCTCCAGCGACGAGCTGGGCATGGGCGACGACGGTGCCCACGGCATCATCGTGCTGCCGCCGGAGACCGAGGTCGGCAAGGACGCCATCGAGCTGCTGGAGCTGGTCGACGAGGTCCTGGACATCGCCGTCACCGCCAACCGCGGCGACTGCCTGTCCATCCGTGGCGTGGCCCGGGAGACCGCCATCGCCTACGGCCTGCCGCTGCGCGACCCGGCCCTGATCGACGTACCGGCCCCGAACGCCTTCGGCTACCCGGTGCAGGTCTCCGAGCCGTACGGCTGCGACCGGTTCACCGCCCGCACGGTCACCGGACTGCGCCCCGAGGCGCGCTCCCCGATCTGGCTCCAGCGCCGGCTGCAGAAGGTCGGCATGCGCCCGATCTCGCTCGCCGTGGACATCACGAACTACGTGATGATGGAGCTGGGCCAGCCGCTGCACGCCTACGACCGCAAGCTGGTCCAGGGCACCATCGGCGTGCGCCGGGCCGAGGAGGGCGAGAAGCTCGTCACCCTCGACGGCGTCGAGCGCACCCTGCACGCCGAGGACCTGGTCATCACCGACGAGCGCGGCCCGATCGGGCTCGCCGGTGTGATGGGCGGCGCCAACACCGAGATCGCCGATCACGAGGACGCGCAGAACGCGACGACCGAGGTGGTCATCGAGGCCGCCCACTTCGACGCCGTCTCCGTCGCCCGTACGGCCCGCCGGCACAAGCTGCTGTCCGAGGCGTCCCGCCGCTTCGAGCGCGGCGTCGACCCGCAGGCCGCCGCTGCCGCCGCGCAGCGCACCGTGGACCTGCTGGTCCTGCTCGCGGGCGGCACGGCGGAGGCCGGTGTCACCGAGGTCATCGCGCCCTCGGCGCCGCACACCATCACCATCCCGGCCGACCACCCGGACAAGGTCGCGGGCGTCACCTACGGCCGTGAGACGGTCGTCCGCCGCCTGCAGGAGGTCGGCTGCGACGTCTACGGACAGGACGAGCTGATCGTCACCGTCCCGTCCTGGCGGCCCGACCTGGCCGACCCGAACGACCTCGCCGAGGAGGTCATCCGCCTGGAGGGGTACGAGAACCTGCCCTCCACGCTGCCCAAGCCGCCCTCCGGCCGCGGGCTGACCCACCGTCAGCGGCTGCACCGCCGGGCCGGCCGCGCGCTGGCCGGCGCCGGGTACGTCGAGGCGCCGAACTACCCCTTCGTCAGCGAGCAGGTCTTCGACCAGCTCCAGCTGGCGGCCGACGACCCGGCCCGCCGCGTCGTCAAGCTGGTCAACCCGCTCAGCGACGAGGAGCCCGCGCTGCGCACCACGCTGCTGCCGGGCCTGCTCGGCGCCCTGCGGCGCAACGCGGGCCGGGGCTCGCACGACCTGGCGCTGTTCGAGACCGGGCTGGTCTTCCACCCGCGCGAGGAGAACCGGGCCGCCGGGCACCTGCCCGTCGACCGGCGTCCCACCGACGAGGAGATCGCCGCGCTGGACGCCGCGCTGCCCGAGCAGCCGCGGCACGCGGCCGTCGTCCTGGCCGGCGCGCGCGAGCAGGCCGGCTGGTGGGGCAAGGGCCGCCCGGCGGACTGGGCCGACGCCGTCGAGGCGGCGCGCACCCTCGCCCGCGAGGCCGGTGCGGAACTGATCGTGCGCAAGGGCCAGTACGGTCCCTGGCACCCGGGCCGGTGCGCCGAGCTGGCGGTCGTCGCCGACGGCGGCGAGAAGGTCGTCGGCCACGCGGGCGAACTGCACCCGCGGGTGCTGAAGGCCCTGGGCCTGCCCGAGCGCACCTGCGCGATGGAGCTGGACCTGGACGCCCTGGAGGCGGCGGGCGACGGCGTTCCGCAGGCTCCGGGCATCTCCACGTTCCCGGTCGCCACGCAGGACGTCGCCCTCGTCGTCGACAAGCCGGTACCGGCCGCGGAAGTCGAGGCGGCGCTGCGCGAGGGCGCGGGTGAACTGCTGGAGTCCATCCGGCTGTTCGACGTCTACGAGAACGCGGAGCAGCTGGGCGAGGGCCGCAAGTCGCTCGCGTACGCGCTGCGGTTCCGGGCGGGCGACCGGACGCTGACCGTGGACGAGGCGTCGGCCGCGCGGGACGCGGCGGTCGCCCTCGCGGGCGAGCGGACGGGTGCGGTGCTGCGCGGCTGAGCGCCGCGCGGCTGCGCCCGTCAGCCGCATAAATGCGGGTTGACCGACGATCGGATCACTCATTCGAGTGGGAACTCGGGGTGATCCGGTCTGCTCGGAGCCTGGGCTCGACAGAATCGGACCGGCCTTTCGGGGTCGGTCCGTCTGCTCTGTCAGGCCACATGGGGGACCACAGGCATGATCCGCATCAAGGCACGGGCGCCCACCGGACGGGCGACGGTACTGCCCACGGTCTGGGGGGCCGTCGCGGTCGGCTACAAGTTCGGCTGCCCGCTCGCCCAGCAGAACGGCCTGGGGGCGCGCATCGTCACCAGCGCCGTGTTCTTCGCCGTCGGCACCGGCCTCGTCCTGCACGTCCGCCGCACCCTGCTCCGGGAACTCAGGATCGCCCGGAAGGTGGCGCGCACCGCGCAGAACGTGGTCCTGCGTCCGCCGCCCCCGCGTGTGGACGGGATCGACGTCGCCGCTGCCCAGCTCTCCGCCGACCGGGGCGCGAGTGTGGGCGGCGATCTGTACGAGGCCCTGGCCACCGAGCACGGCGTCCGCGTGGTGATAGGGGACGTACGGGGGCACGGTCTGGCCGCGCTCGGCACCGTCGCCGCCCTGCTCGGCAGCTTCCGCGAGGCCGCTCACGACGAGGCCGGGCTGGACCGGGTGCTGCGCCGGCTGGACCGCGCCCTCGCCCGTCACCTGCGCGAACGCGCCCGCGCCGAGCACCCGGCGCACGGCGGCCCCGAGCCGGACACCCCGGTCGCGGAGGAGTTCGTCACCGTGCTGCTCCTGGAGATCGGCCCGGACGGCGAGGTACGCGCCCTCAACTGCGGCCACCCCTGGCCCTATCTGCTCAGCGGTACGACGGTGGGCCCGCTCTCGCACGTCGATCCGCTCCCGCCGCTCGGGCCGTTCCCGCTGCCGGCCGAGCTGACGGCCCGGTCCTGCGGCCGGCTGCTGCCGGGGGAGTCCCTGGTGCTGTTCACCGACGGGGCGGAGGAGGCGCGGGATACGCGAGGGCGGTTCTTCCCGCTGCCGAAGGTGCTGGCGGACGCGGTGCGGGGGCAGCCGGTCACCCCGCAGACGGTCCTGCGTACGGTCCTCCGCGCCCTCCTCGACCACACGGGCGGCACCCCCGGCGACGACGTGGCGCTCCTGGTGCTGCGCAACGCGCGCGGGCCCGGACCCCGGGCGGCGGCCACGGAGCCCGGCGCCCGGTTCACACCCCGTGTGAAGGCGGAGCCACTACGCTGACGGCACCAGGCCACCCGGGGGGCATCCCATGCAGCCCAACACTCTGCTCGACGCGATCCTGGACGAGGCGGGGATCTCGCACGCCGGACTCGCCGCCCACGTCAACCAGGCGGGCCGCGCCCGCGGTCTCGCGCTGCGGTACGAACACACCGCCGTGGCCCGCTGGCTGAAGGGCCAGCGGCCCCGCGGCCAGGTGCCCGACCTGATCTGCGAGGTACTGGCGGCCCGGCTGCACAGACCGGTCACGCTGGACGACATCGGGCTCGGCGTGCCCGGCGGGCCGGGCAGCCCGCACGCCGGTTCGCTGGGCGGGTTCGTGGAGCGGGCCACCGCCCTGTGGCGGTCGGACGAACAGCAGCGGCCCCATGTGCTGGACGCCCCTGCGGTCACCGGCACCCCGGCCGTGATGCCGGTGTGGGAGTGGGAGAACCCGCCGGAGGACGTGGACGTCTCCCGGGGCGGCCGGCAGCAGGTCACCGCGGCCGACATCGAGGTGCTGCGCGCCGCCCGGGCGCACTACGAGCAGATGTACCGCAAGGCCGGCGGGATAGCGACCCGCACCCGGGTGGTCGGCTTCCTCAACGCCGAGGCCGCGCCGCTGCTGCGGGGCAGCTACCCCGACGCCACCGGCCGCCAACTGCACCGGGCGACCGGCGCCTTGGTGGCGATCGCGGGCATCTGCGCGTACGACTCCGACGCCCACGGCCTCGCCCAGCGCTACTTCCACCAGGCGCTCCGGCTCGCCAAGGCCAGCGGGGACCGGGGACTCGGCGCCTATGTGATCGCGCTGCTGGTCAACCAGTCGCTGTTCATGCGGGAGTACCGGCAGGCCGTCGCCTTCGCCGAGGCCGCGCTGCGCACCGCCGGCCGGCACATCACCCCGGCGCTCGCCTCCGATCTGTACGCCATGCAGGCCAAGGCGTACGCCCACCTCGGCGACAGCGGCGGCGCGCTGTCCCGCATCCGGCGCGCGGAGACGGCGGCCGAGCGGATCCGGCGCGGTCACGAGCCCGCCGAGACCGGGTATGTGCAGCCGGGGCTGGTCAATGTGCAGGTGGCCGAGGCGCTGCTCAGCCTCGGGGACCTGACCGGGGCCCGGGAGCACGCGGCGGCGGCCGTCGGCACCCCCGCCCACGACCGGGGCCGGGTGCACCGGCTGGCCATGCTCAGCACCATCGAGCTGCGCCGGGGCAACGCCGACCAGGCCGTGGCCACCGCCGTGCAGATGGCGGAGCAGGCCCGCGGCATGGAGTCGCAGCGGCTGCGCGACCGGCTGCGCGAGGTGCGCGAGCATCTGGTGCGCTGCGGCTCGGCCGGTACCGCCGAGGCCGCCGAACTGATCGACGGAGCGCTGCGCGTGCCGTTGTAGGCCCACTGTGGGGTACACGGTCCCTGCTGCGATATTGCCACTCACCCGACGGAAGGTGGCATACCGTGCAGTGGACGAATCACTGTGAAAAATCCGTGTATGAGACCCGCTGGTTCCGTGTCAACCTCGCGGATGTCGAGCTGCCGGACGGCCGGCACCTCGACCACTTCGTGATCCGGCTGCGGCCCGTGGCCGTGGCGACGATCGTCAACGGGGCGAACGAGGTGCTGCTGCTGTGGCGGCACCGGTTCATCACCGACAGCTGGGGCTGGGAACTGGCGGCGGGCGTCGTCGAGGACGGCGAGGACATCGCGAGCGCGGCGGCCAGGGAACTGGAGGAGGAGACCGGCTGGCGGCCGGGGCCCCTGCACCACTTGATGAGCGTGGAGCCGTCCAACGGCCTCACCGACGCCCGGCACCACATCTACTGGTCCGACCGGGGCGAGTACGCCGGACATCCCGTGGACGACTTCGAATCGGACCGGCGGGAATGGGTCCCCCTCAAACTCGTCCCCGACCTGATCGCCCGTGGGGAGGTCCCGGCCGCCAACATGGCGGCCGCGTTACTCCTGTTGCACCACCTCAGGCTCGCCGAGGGCTAGTGGGCCGACAGCGCCTGCCAGAGCGTCACCACGAGCGCGCCCAGCGCGGTCAGCGCGGCGAGCGAGGGCAGTGGCCAGCGTGCGTGTTCCAGCGAGGCCATCCGGGAGTTCAGATCGTCCAGTTCCTTGGCGGTCTCCTCGGTGCGGTGGCGCAGCAGCGCCAGTCCTCCCTCGACTCTGGCGTAGGCCACGTCGAGGCGGCGCCGTAACTCTGCGAGTTCTCCATGGACCACGGGATGCTCCGGTTCGGTGGTCACGTGTTCGTTCCTCTCGGTAGTCGAAATGAAGGGTTCCGCATCCCCTGCATGCGCATGACGAGTCAACTCGCCTGGTGGGCGTGTGGGGAGCGTGTGTGGCGGGCATATGCGTGCCCGGCGCGCACACGGTGTGTGAAACAGTCGGGCCCGGCACCGTACTGCGGTGCCGGGCCCGACGGGCGTCGCGCTTCGTAATCAGGCGTGGGTTCAGCCGTAGGTGTAGAAGCCCGACCCGGTCTTCCGGCCGAGCCGGCCCGCCTCCACCATGCGCTGGAGCAGCGGGGGAGCGGCGTACAGCGGCTCCTTGTACTCGGCGTACATCGAGTTGGCGATGGAGACGATGGTGTCCAGGCCGATCAGGTCGGACAGCTTCAGCGGGCCCATCGGGTGGGCGCAGCCCATCTCCATGCCGTTGTCGATGTCCTCGCGGCTCGCGATGCCGGACTCGAACATCCGGATCGCCGACAGCAGGTAGGGCACCAGCAGCGCGTTCACCACGAACCCGGAGCGGTCCTGGGCGCGGATGGCGTGCTTGCCGAGCGCCTTCTCGGCGAAGACCTGGGCGCGGCTGAGCGTGCCCTCGGAGGTGGTGAGCGCCGGGATCAGCTCGACCAGCTGCTGCACCGGGGCCGGGTTGAAGAAGTGGATGCCGACGACGTGGTCCGGGCGGGAGGTGGCGACGGCCAGCTTCACCAGCGGGATCGAGGAGGTGTTGGAGGCCAGGATCGCGTCCGGCCGGGTCACCACCTGGTCGAGCACCTGGAAGATCTCGGTCTTGACCTGCTCGTTCTCGACGACGGCCTCGATCACCAGATCGCGGTCGGAGAACTCGCCGAGGTCGGTGGTGAAGCTCAGCCGCGCCTGGGTGGCGTCCCGCTCCGCCTCGGTGATCTTGCCGCGCTCGGCGGCCTTGGCCAGGGAGTTGTACAGCCGGGTGCGGCCGATCTCCAGGGCCTCGCCGGTGGTCTCGGCGACCTTCACGTCCAGTCCCGCACGGGCGCACACCTCGGCGATGCCCGCGCCCATCTGGCCGCAGCCCACGACTCCGACGCGCTCGATGTCGGTCACATCGTCCCCTTCGCTGGTCTTCCGGCTGGCTGGCAGGACTCCGGGTTCCGGCGCCTGCTCCGATCGTGCACGTTACCGCCAAGTATCGATGATCGATCGCCCGGGTGGGGGCATCCTGGAGCGCGGAACGATCCGTGACCCAGCGGATCCGGAGCGTACGGAGGCGGCCGGTGGCGCTCATCTCGCGACGGACCCTCGCCCGGGCCGCGCTGTCCGCACTGGCCACACCGGCCCCCGTCCCGGGCGGGCCAGGGCCCACCGGCCCCGCCCCGGCGGCGGGCGCGGGCACCGGTCCCGCCGTCCGGAGCGCCGCCGCGGCACCGGGGCCGCACGGTCCGTCGCGGGCGGCCGCGGAGATGCGGGGCGTCTGGATCGCGTCCGTCGCCAACCGGGACTGGCCCTCGCGGCCCGGCCTGCCGGCGGACCGGCAGCGGGCCGAGCTGATCGCCCACCTCGACCGCGCGGTCCGCCACCGGCTCAACACGGTGATCCTCCAGGTGCGGCCGGCCGCCGACGCGCTGTGGCCGTCGCCGTACGAGCCCTGGTCGGAGTGGCTCACCGGCACCCAGGGCCGCCACCCGGGCTGGGACCCGCTGGGCACGGCCGTCGAGGAGGCGCACGCCCGGGGCCTGGAACTGCACGCCTGGTTCAATCCGTACCGGGTCGCGAACCACGACGACCCCAGCCGGCTGGCCGCCTCCCACCCGGCCCGCACGCACCCCGGCTGGGTGGTGCCGTACGGCGGGCGGCTGTACTACGACCCGGGGCGGCCCGAGGTCCGCGCCTTCGTGCGGCGGGCGATGCTGGACGCGGTCGCCCGCTACCCGGTCGACGCCGTCCACTTCGACGACTACTTCTACCCCTATCCGGTCGCCGGGCAGACCTTCGACGACGACGAGTCCTACGACCGCCACGGCGGGGCCTTTCCCGGCCGGGCCGCCTGGCGCCGGCACAACATCGACACGCTGGTGCGGGAGACGGCCGCCGACATCCGGCGCGTCCGGCCCGGCACCCGGTTCGGGATCAGCCCCTTCGGCGTCTGGCGCAACGCCGCGACCGACCCGCGCGGCTCGGAGACCCGGGCGGGCGTCCAGACGTACGACGACCTGTACGCGGACACCCGCACCTGGGTCCGCGAGCACTGGATCGACTACGTCGTCCCGCAGCTGTACTGGCACATCGGCCACGCCGACGCCGACTACGCGGCCCTCGTCGCCTGGTGGTCCGAGGTTGCCGAGGGCACGTCGACGCTGCTGTACCTCGGGGAGGCCCTGTACAAGGCGGGTGACGCCGGGCAGCCGTCGGCCTGGCAGGACCCGGTCGAGCTGTCCCGGCATCTCACCCTCGCCGCCCGGTACCCGCGGGTGCGCGGGCACGTGTTCTTCGCCGCCCGGGACCTGGCGGCCGACCCGGCCGGGGCGATGGCGCGCGTGGTCGCCGACCACTACCGGGGGCCGGCGAGACCACCGCGCTGACTACCGCTGTCGGTGTTCTTCCTGGTGCTTGACCTGGCAGTCGGGGCCGGGGGACATGACCGTCTCGTGTCCGTTCTCGGCGCGGACACGATAGGGCGGGCTGCCCTCGGGACCGAGTACCTCGACCACTTCCACGACATGGTCGTGCTGACCCACCACCCTGCCGTGCTGGACCAGCTTGTCGCCCTTGGATGCGCGCATCTGGGCCCTCCTTGCGCTCACGACCGCTGCGTGACGGCGATGCACACGAGCACGGCCACGGCGGTCAGCGGTGCGGCCACCGTGAAGTGTTCGCCCAGCAGCAGCGCCGACCACACCAGTGTGAGCAGGGGCTGGGCCAACTGCAACTGACTGGCCTTCGGGATGCCGATGGCCGCCATGCCCCGGTACCAGACGACCAGACCGAGGAACTGCGAGCCCAGGGCCACCCACAGCAGCCCGGCGACGCCGTGCCCGGTCAGGTGCACGGGTTCGTACGCCAGCGCCACCGCGGCGGCCGGCACGCTCAGCGGCAGACACAGCACCAGCGCCCAGCCGATGACCTGCCAGCCCGGCATGACCCGGGCCAGCCGGCCGCCCTCGGTGTAGCCGGCCGCGCACACCAGCAGTGCCGCGAAGAGGTAGCCGTCGGCCGTGGTGAGCGCGCCGCCGCTCTGGGTGAGGGTGAAGGCGATGACGGCCGCCGCGCCCGCCACGGCGGCGAGCCAGAACCGGCGGGAGGGGCGGGCTCCGGTGCGCAGGGCCGAGAACACGGCGGTGGTCAGCGGCAGCAGTCCCACCACGACGGCCGCGTGGGAGGTGGTGGACGTCTCCAGCGCGAGCGTGGTCAGCATCGGGAAGCCCAGCACCACCCCGGCGGCGACCACGGCCAGCCCGGCCAGATGGCGGCGCGCGGGGAGCCGTACCCGCAGCGCCAGCAGGCAGCCCCCGGCGACGATCGCGGCGAGGACCCCGCGCACCGCCACCAGCGACCACGGGCCGAAGCTCTCCAGGCCCCAGGCGGTGGAGGGAAAGGTCAGCGAGAAGGCGATCACGCCGAGACCGGCCTGGAGGGTGCCCAGGCCCCGCAGGTCCCCGGGGGCGGTGACTGCTATCGGGCTCGCGGTAGTAGCGCTACTCTGTGTTCTCATGCAACAGCGTAGCAGCGTGGGAGAACTGGCAGAACAGCTCCGGCGAGAGCTGGACCGCTACTCTCCTGGTGGAAAGCTCCCGTCGAGCAGGGCCCTGGTCGAGCGGTTCCGGGTCAGCCCGGTGACCGTCTCCCGGGCCCTCGCCCAGCTCGCCGCCGAGGGCCTGGTGGTCACCCGCCCCGGCGCCGGTGCCTTCCGGGCCCGGCCGCACCGGCCGGAGGGCCCCGCCGGGGACACCTCCTGGCAGGAGGTCGCCCTCAGCGCCGACGGCGCGGCCGACCTCGTCCCGCGCACGGTGGACGCCTCGGGCGTCACCGTCTCGCTGTCCGTCCCGCCGCCCGGGGTGCTGGAGTTCAGCGGCGGCTACCCGCACCCCTCCCTGCAACCGGAGCGGGCCATGGCGGCGGCCCTGGCCCGGGCCGGCCGGCGGCCCGGCGCCTGGGAGCGGCCGCCGCTGGAGGGGCTGCCGGAGCTGCGGGAGTGGTTCGCGCGCGGGATCGGCGGCGCCGTCACCGCCGCCGAGGTGCTGATCGCCGCGGGCGGCCAGGCGGCCCTGGCCACCGCCCTGCGCGCGCTCGCCCCGCCCGGCGCCCCGGTGCTGGTGGAGTCGCCCACCTACCCCGGCATGCTGGCCCTCGCCCGCGCGGCCGGGCTGCGGCCGGTCCCGGTGCCCGTGGACCCCGACGGGGTCCGCCCCGACCTGCTCGCGGACGCCTTCCAGGCCACCGGCGCCCGGGTCTTCGTCTGCCAGCCGCTGTTCCAGAACCCGACCGGTGCCGTGCTGGCCCCCGCCCGGCGCGCCGAGGTGCTGCGCATCGCCCGCGAGGCCGGGGCGTTCGTCGTCGAGGACGACTTCGTGCGCCGCCTCGTGCACGCCGACGCCGGGCCGCTGCCCCGCCCGCTGGCCGCCGACGACCCGGACGGCGTGGTCGTGCACGTCGGCTCGCTCACCAAGGCGACCTCGCCCAGCTTCCGGGTGAGCGCGCTGGCCGCGCGCGGGCCGGTGCTGGAACGCCTGCGCGCGATCCAGGTGGTGGACAGCTTCTTCGTGCCGCGCCCGCTCCAGGAGGCCGCCCTCGAACTCGTCGGCTCGCCGGCCTGGCCGCGCCATCTGCGGGCGCTGTCGGCCGAGCTGAAGACCCGCCGCGACGTCATGACGGGCGCGCTCGCCCGGGAACTGCCCGAGCTGGTCCTGCCACACCTCCCGACCGGCGGCTACCACCTGTGGCTGCGGCTGCCGGACGGGCTGGACGAGGCCGCGCTGACCGCGGCGGCGCTCCGCGCGGGCGTCGCCCTCACCCCCGGCCGCCCCTACTTCAGCGCCGAACCCCCCGCCGGCCACCTCCGGCTGAGCTTCGCGGCGGTGGCCGGCACCGGGGAGATCACGGAGGGGATGCGGCGACTGCGGGCGGCGTACGAGGAGGTGCGGTGAAAACCGCTGGTCCGCACGGAGCGCGGGCTGTGAGGATCGTCGTATGAGCGATGCACCGGATCTCCCCGAGGGTCCCGACCTCCCCGAGGGCTACGAGTTCTCCGCCGACCCCGCCCGCGTCGACGTCGACCGTGTGTACGGCTGGCTGTCGTCCGACACGTACTGGGCGCTCGGCCGGCCCCGTGACACGCACGAGCGGGCGATGGCGTCCTCGCTGAACTTCGGGGTCTACGCCACGGCGTCGGGGGAGCAGGTGGCGTACGCGCGCGTGGTCACCGACCGGGCGCTGTTCGCCTGGCTCGCCGATGTGTACGTGGACCCCTCGGTGCGCGGCAAGGGCGTGGGCACGGCGTTCGTCGGCCGGATCCGCGACCACCTGGCGCCCTTCGGGCTGCGCCGGCTGCTGCTCGCCACCGAGGACGCGCACGAGGTGTACGCCAGGCTGGGCTTCCGGCCGCTGGAGCGCCCGGAGCAGTACATGGCGCACTCCTTCGAGTGAGCGTCCGGCTCAGTCCTCGCGGGGGCGGTCCCCGGCGGGCTCCTCGCGGGTGTAGTCCGTGGTGAGTTCCAGGTCCTTCGCCGGGCCGCCGACCCGCCACACCGTGCGCCAGCGGCCGGCGTCCAGGACGGTGAACTCGCCCCGGTAGAGGTCGGCCGCGCAGGGGTGGTCGGCGATGTACCGGCCCCGGGTCAGATCCAGGTCGTGGAAGGGCCGCCCGTCCGCGAAGCGCACCTCCGCCCGGCCCGGCACGGGCCCCGGCAGGAACCGCAGGGTCCGGGTGGCCGGCCGGGCCACCCCGCGCCAGGTGAAGACGCCGGACTCCTCGTGCAGCAGGCCGCCGCCGTCCAGCGGGCCGAAGACGGTGGTCCCGGTGAAGCGGCCCTCGTCCCCGCTCGCCAGATCCCGCACCGCGCGCTCGACGCGCCAGCGACCGGACAGGTAGGCCAGCGGATCGGCCACCGGCCAGAACTCGTTCTCACGCGCATCCATGAGGGCCTGCCCCTCTTTCCCTCGCATCCCTTACGGCCCGCCCCTCTTTCCGTGCGGTCTCGGTCCGCCCCATTGACGCGCTCATACCCCTTCTCTATCTTGCCGTTCGAAGTGCTGACCAATGTCTGATATTTCGAACATCGAGCCGCGGAGTATCCATGTCACGCACCACCCGCTACAGACTCGTCGGCCTGGGCGCGGGCGCCGTCCTGCTCGCCACGGCCGCCCTCCCCGCCCCGGCCCACGCCGAGGAGGTCACCGACTACGCGATCGCCGTCGACCCCTCCGCCACCGGTCCGGCGATCCCCCGCACCATGTACGGGGTCTTCTTCGAGGACATCAACCGCGCCGCCGACGGCGGCCTGTACGCCGAACTCGTCCAGAACCGGTCCTTCGAGTACTCGACCGCCGACAACGCCTCCTACACCCCGCTGACCTCCTGGACGGTCTCCGGCACCGCCCGGGCGGTGGACGACTCCGGCCGGCTCAACGAGCGCAACCGCACCTACCTGGCGCTCGCCGCCGGTTCGTCCGTCACCAACGCCGGCTACAACACCGGCATCGCCGTACGGGACGGCGAGAGGTACGACTTCTCGGTGTGGGCCCGCGCGGAGGCCGGTGCCACGCTCACCGTCTCCCTCCAGGACTCCGGCGGCCCGCTCGCCACCGCCCGGCGGATCGCCGTGAAGAAGAACGGCTGGGCCAAGTACAAGGCCACCTTCACCGCCACCCGGACCAGCACCACGGGCCGGCTCACCGTGGCCGCCGACGGCGCCGCCGCCCTGGACATGGTGTCCCTCTTCCCGCGCGACACCTACAAGCACGAGCCCAACGGCCTGCGCAAGGACCTCGCCGAGAAGGTCGCCGCCCTGCGCCCGGGCTTCGTCCGCTTCCCCGGCGGCTGCCTGGTCAACACCGGCTCCATGCGGGACTACAGCGAGGCGTCCGGCTGGCAGCGCAAGCGCTCCTACCAGTGGAAGGACACCGTCGGCCCGGTCGAACAGCGTGCCACCAACGCCAACTTCTGGGGTTACAACCAGAGTTACGGCCTCGGTTACTACGAGTACTTCCGGTTCGCCGAGGACATCGGCGCCATGCCGCTGCCCGTCGTACCCGCCCTGGTGACCGGCTGCGGCCAGAACCAGGCAGTGGCCGACGACGCCCTGCTCGAGCGGCACATCCAGGACACCCTCGACCTCATCGAGTTCGCCAACGGCCCGGCCACCTCCACCTGGGGCAAGGTGCGGGCGCGGATGGGCCACCCCAAGCCCTTCCACCTCACCCACATCGAGGTCGGCAACGAGGAGAACCTGCCCGCCGAGTTCTTCGCCCGCTTCCAGCGGTTCCGCGCGGCCGTCCAGGCGAAGTACCCCTACATGAAGGTCGTCTCCAACTCCGGCCCGGACGACTCCGGGACGACCTTCGACACCGCCTGGAAGCTCAACCGGGACGCCAAGGTCGACATGGTCGACGAGCACTACTACAACAGCCCCCAGTGGTTCCTGCAGAACAACGACCGCTACGACTCCTACGACCGCCAGGGCCCCAAGGTCTTCCTCGGCGAGTACGCCTCCCAGGGCAACGCCTTCAAGAACGGCCTCGCCGAGGCGGCCTTCATGACCGGCCTGGAACGCAACGCGGACGTGGTCCGGCTCGCCTCCTACGCCCCGCTGTTCGTCAACGAGGACTACGTCCAGTGGCGCCCGGACCTGGTGTGGTTCAACAACCACGCCTCCTGGGGCTCGGCCAACTACGAGGTGCAGAAGCTGTTCATGACCAACGTGGGCGACCGGGTGGTGCCGAGCACGGCGACCGGCACCCCGAGCGTCAGCGGGCCCATCACCGGCGCGGTCGGGCTGTCCACCTGGAACACCAGCGCCGCCTTCGACGACGTACGGGTCACCGGCGCCGACGGCTCCCCGCTGCTCGGCGACGACTTCTCCGGTGACGCCTCGAAGTGGACCCACACCGGGGCCGGCAGCTGGGCCGTCCAGGACGGCCGGTACGTCCAGACCGACGACACCGCCGAGAACACCATGGTCCAGGCCGGCGACCCGTCCTGGCACGACTACGACCTGCACGTGAAGGCCACCAAGAAGTCCGGCAAGGAGGGCTTCCTCGTCGCCTTCGGCGTCAAGGACACCGGGAACTATTTCTGGTGGAACCTCGGCGGCTGGAACAACACCCAGTCGGCCGTCGAGCAGGCCGTGGACGGCGGCAAGTCCACGCTGATGACCAAGGCGGGCTCGGTCGAGACCGGCCGCGCCTACGACATCGACGTCAAGGTGCGCGGCCGCCAGGTCACCCTCTACCTCGACGGCGAGGAGTGGGGCAGCTTCACCGACGACAAGCCCGCCGAGCCGTTCCGCCAGGTCGTCACGCGCGACGCGAAGACCGGCGAGCTGATCGTCAAGGTCGTCAACGCCCAGTCCGCCGCCGCCCGTACCGCCATCGACCTCGGCGGTGCCGAGGTCGCGTCCCGGGCCAGGGCGACCACGCTCGCCGCCGCGCCGGACGCGGTGAACTCCGAGACGTCCACCGCGGTCGCCCCGCGCACGTCCACCGTCACCGGGATCGCGGGGAAGTTCACGTACACCTTCCCGGCGAACTCCATCACCTTCCTCAGGATCAAGGAGAAGCAGTAGGAGCGGGTGGGCGGCTCAGACCCCGAAGTACCGCTGGGCCGCCCGCACCCCCGCCACCAGCGCGTCGACCTCCTGAGGGGTGTTGTAGACGTAGAAGCTCGCCCGGGTGGTCGCCGGGACGCCGAACCGCCGGGCGAGCGGCCGGGCGCAGTGGTGGCCGACGCGGACGGCGACGCCCCGCTCGTCCAGCACCTGCCCGACGTCGTGCGGGTGGACGCCGTCCACGGTGAAGGAGACGGCCGAGCCGCGGTCGGTGAGGTCGCCCGGGCCGACGATCCGCACTCCCGGCACCTCGGCGAGCAGGTCCAGGGCGCGGGCGGTGAGCGTGTCCTCGTAGGCCGCGACCTCCGCCATGCCCAGCCGCTCCAGGTACTCCACCGCCGCCGCGAGCCCCACCGCCTGCGCGGTCATCGGCACGCCCGCCTCGAAGCGCTGCGGCGGCGGCAGGAACGTGGTGCGGTCCATCTCCACGATCTCGATCATCGAGCCGCCGGTCAGGAACGGCGGCAGCCCGGCCAGCAGCTCCGCGCGGCCCCACAGCACGCCGATGCCGTTCGGACCGAGCATCTTGTGCCCGGAGAAGGCCAGGAAGTCCGCGCCCAGCTCGCCCACGTCCACCGGGCGGTGCGGCACCGACTGGGCGCCGTCCACCACCACCAGCGCCCCGGCCGCGTGCGCCCGGTCGGCCAGCTCCCGCACCGGGTTCAGGGTGCCGAGGACATTGGACTGGTGGGTGAGGGCGAGCACCTTGGTCCGCTCGTCCAGCAACTCGTCCGCCCGGGTCAGGTCCAGCCGGCCGTCGTCGGTCAGGCCGAACCAGTCCAGCGTGGCGCCGGTCCGTCCGGCCAGCTGCTGCCAGGGCACCAGGTTCGCGTGGTGCTCCATCTCCGTCACCACGATCCGGTCGCCGGGCCCGATCCGGCCGGCGTTGCCGAGCGCGTACGCGACGAGGTTGACGGCCTCGGTGGTGTTCTTGGTGAAGACCACCTCGTCGTCGGCGGCGCCGATGAACCGGGCGACCGTGTGCCGCGCCTGCTCGTAGGCCTCCGTGGCCTCGCCGGCCAGCTGGTGCGCCCCGCGGTGCACGGCGGCGTTGCGGGTGAGGTAGAAGTCCCGCTCCGCGTCCAGCACTTGGAGCGGCTTCTGGGTGGTGGCCCCGGAGTCCAGGTAGACCAGCGGCGCGCCGCTCGCCACCGTGCGTCCCAGGATCGGGAAGTCCTTGCGCAGCGCGTCCACATCGAAGGCCACGACGGTCACCTCTCACGGTTTCTCGAATGGTTCTCCGTGAGGCACGCTAAGCCCTTCTCACGGAGAACCGCAAGAATTGCCGTGAGAGATGGCTAGGATGTGACCGTGGAGCACGAGACCCCCGTCTATCTGCACCAGCTCCCGGTCCCGGGCGAGGACCGGTATGCCTCGCTGGCGCTGGTCAACACCCGGTTCACCGTCAGCCACGGCCGGGTCGACCTGCTCGACGGCACCGAGGCCGCGCACCTGTGGCTGGTCCGGCACGCCCTGCTGCCCGACCCGGTGGAACTGAACGGCCGCCAGTCCGGCCGGCTGCGGGCCCTGCGCGAGGCGCTGCGGGCCCTCTTCACCGCCCGGGCCGCCGGGACCCGGCCGCCCGGCGACGCCCTCGACACCCTGAACGCCGCCCTCGCCGCCGCCCCCGCCACCCCCCGCCTGGCCTGGGGCGCCGACGGACCCCGCCGCGCCGACCTCCCCGACGCCGGCAACCCGGCCGCCGCCGCCCTCTCCCTGCTCGCCGAGGACGCCACCGACCTGCTCACCGGCGCCGACGCCGATCAGCTCACCGAGTGCGCCGCCCGGGGCTGCGCCCGCTGGTTCCTGCGCTCCCACGGTGCCCGCCGCTGGTGCACCACCAAGTGCGGCAACCGGGTCCGCGCGGCCCGCGCCTACGCGGCCCGCAAGTCCGGTTCACCTTAAAAACACCTGTCGGAAATCCAAAGTTATCCGGCCGGTCATCAAATTCACTCGGTGTTTCCCCGGCCCGGAGAAAGTCGCTCCATTTTTCGGTGAGCGCACAACCAATCGGAAACGCGCTCCGTCTAAGACCGCGAATAGACGGGGTACGCATTCTGTGAGGACACCGAAAATGCAGCGCAGCACTCCACCGGACGCGCCCGGCAATGCCGGGCGGAAGCCGTGGCCGCACCCGGACGGGAACCGCGTGTGAAAGCGATGTCCCGGCCGGGGCGGGCCGCCTGCCTGCTCGCCGCCGCGCTCGCGGTCACCGCGTTCTGCGCCGGTGACGCGCTCGCGCGCAGCTACCCCTTCGGTCCGCGCACCCGGAGCGTCAACGACCTGGGCAACCAGTTCGTGCCCTTCCACGCCCACCTGTGGGACCTGCTGCACGGCAGGGCCGAGGGCGGCCTCCTCGTCAACTGGCAGTCCGGCTACGGCGCCTCCTTCCTGCCCGACCTCGGCACCTACCTCGGCAGCCCGTTCGCCCTGCTGGTCGCCCTCTTCCCGCGCGACGAGATCGACCTCGCGGTGTATGTGATCACCGTCCTGAAGATCGCCTGCGCCGCCGCGGTCATGACGGGGCTGCTGCTCGCCCTCCGCCCCGGCCGCTGGTGGGCGGCGGGCCTGCTCGGCGCCTCGTACGCGCTGTGCGGCTGGACCCTCGCCGACGCCGACTACAACCCGATGTGGCTGGACGGGCTGATCGCCCTGCCCCTGCTGTGCCTGGTCGGCGAATGGGCGCGCACCGGACGCCGGTTCCTGCCCGGCGTGCTCGTCGTCGCACTCGCCTGGACCGCCAACTTCTACACCGCCTACATGGCCACCCTCGGCGCCGCCCTGGTGCTGCTGCTCCGGCTCCTGCTCACCCGGCCGCCGCGCCGGCAGGCCCTCGCCACGGCCGGCCGCGCCGCCCTCACCACCGCCCTCGGGACGGGCCTCGCCGCCCCGCTGGTGCTGACCGTCTACTTCGGCACCCGGCACGCCTACCCGGGCCGGGCGCGCGCCTTCTCCCCGGTGCCGGCCGAGGACGTGCTCGCCCGGCTGCTGCCGACGTCGTACGGCTGGGGCTCCCCGGCCCTGTACGTCGGCACCACCGCGCTGCTGCTCGCCCTCGCCCTGCCCTTCCACCGGGCCGTCCCCGGGCGGGTCCGGGCCGGCTGGACCGCCCTGGTGCTGCTGGCCGTGCTCTCCCTGCAATGGGCGCCCACCCATCTCGTCTGGCACGCCTTCGCCACCCCGCAGGGCAGCCCCTACCGGCAGACCTTCGTCGTCTGCGGACTCCTCGTCATCGCCGCCTGGCACACCCTGTCCCACGGCCCGCCCGGCCCGCGCGCCCTCGTCCCGGCCGCCGCGCTGTTCGCCCTGATCACCGCCCTCGCCGGCCGCAGCACCGTGCTGCGGCCGCTCACCTGGCCGGTGCTGCTGCTCGCCGTCGCCGGCGCGCTGGGCGGCCTCGCGCTGCTGGCCCGCGCCGGGCGGCGCGGGCCGCTCGCCGGACTGGCCGTCGCCCTGCTGCTCGGCGCGCAGGCGGGGGAGAGCGCCGCCACCACGGCCGTCACCACCCGGCTGCACCTCGCGCGCCTGGACGACTACGCGCCCTGGGGCGAGCGGCAGGAGAGGCAGTCGGCGCTGATCGCCGAAGCCGAGGACTGGCCCCGCCACCGCACCGAACCGGGCCGGGAACAGACGGTCGGCAACGACCCGCTGCTGGTGGGCGGCGAGGGCGCCCAGTACTACAGCAGCCTGACCTCCGACGTCCTCAGCCGTACCCTGACCGCGCTCGGTGGCGGCTGGACCTCCCGGGGACGCAGCGTGCAGAGCCTGGACAACGCCGTCACGGACGTGCTCTTCTCCGTCGGCGCCCGGGTGCACTCCCCGCCCGACCCGCACCAGCGCCACTCCCCGCCCGCCGCGTACCCGGCCCGTCTGACCCGGCGGGACGTGCCGCCCCTGGTGACCGTGCGGCCCCGCCCGGACCACCGGCCCTTCGGCGACTCCCCCTACCGCAACCAGGAGATCCTGCTCGGCAGCCGCGTCTACACCGTCCCGCCGCTCACCGTGCGCGACGACTCCGGCCGGCCGCTGCCGGACCGCCGCACCGGCGCCGGCACCGCCCGGCTGCGGCCGGTGATCACCGCCCGCTGCCCGGCGGGCACCCAGGTCCACCTGTGGGCCCCGCACTACTCCGGCACCGCCCGGCTCGCCGACGGCACCGCCACGCTCTTCAACGCCAGGGACAACCGCAGCCGCGCCGCCATGGCCCCGCTCGGCACCGCCCCCGCCTCCGGGCTGCTGACCGTCCGGCTCACCCCGAGCCGGCCCGGCAGCATCCCGCCCGGCGCGATCGGCTGCCTGGACACCGGCCGGCTGCGCACCGCCGCCGCGCGCCTGACGGCCGGCGGGGCGAGGGACGTCACCGTCTCCGACGGCACCGTGCACGCCCGGCTGCCCGCCGGGAGCCGGGGCCTCGCGGTCCTCGCCGTGCCCCGCATCGCCGGCTGGCGGTGCGCCGCCGGGGACGGCCCGCAGCGGCCGGCGGGGGAGTACCACGGCCTGGTCGCCGTTGCCCTCGATCCCGCCTCCACCAGCCTGACCTGCACCTTCCACCCGCCCGGCCTGCGGCTCGGCACGGCGGTCGGGGGCGCCTCGCTGCTCGTCCTCGCCGTGCTGACCGCCGCTGCCGCGCTGCGCCGCCGCCGCGCGCCGCTGCCGCCCACGACCACATCACCGCGCGAGCGGGTGACCACCGCTCACTGATCGCGCCCAGGGGGAGACCACCATGCTGATATCCATCGTCGCGCCCTGCTACAACGAGCAGGACGTCCTCGCCCGCTTCCACGAGGAGGTCCAGAAGGTCGCCGAGGAGCTGCTGCCCCTCGGCCACGACATGGAGTTCGTCTACGTCGACGACGGCAGCCGGGACCGTACGCTCGCCGTCCTGAAGGAGCTGGCCGCGGGTGACGCCCGGGTGCGTTACGTCTCCTTCAGCCGCAACTTCGGCAAGGAGGCGGCCCTGCTCGCCGGACTGCGGCACGCCTCGGGCGACTCGGTGATCGTCATGGACGCCGACCTCCAGCACCCGCCGGCGCTGATCAAGCGCATGGTGGAACTGCGCGAACAGGGCCACGACCAGGTCATCGCCCGGCGCACCCGCACCGGCGACCGGCTGACCCGGACCCTCACCGCGCGCCTGTACTACCGGCTCGTCAACCGCCTGGTCGACGTCGAACTCGTGGACGGCGTCGGGGACTTCCGGCTGCTGTCGCGCCGGGTGGTGGACGCGGTGCTGGACCTGACCGAGTACAACCGCTTCTCCAAGGGCCTGTTCGCCTGGGTCGGTTTCCCGAGCACCACCTTCGAGTACCAGAACGCCGTCCGCGAGGCCGGCCGCAGCTCCTGGAACCTGCGCGGACTGCTCAACTACGGCCTCGACGGCCTGCTGTCCTTCAACAACCGCCCGCTGCGCGCCGCCCTCTGGCTCGGGGTGGCCCTGCTGCTGTGCGCGGGGGCGTACACGGCGTGGATCGTGGGCGCCGCGCTCGTCCACGGGGTCCAGACGCCCGGCTATGTGACCATCATCACCGCCGTGACCGCCCTCGCGGGCGTCCAGATGGTCATGCTGGGAGTCATCGGGGAGTACACCGGCCGCATCTACTACGAGGTGAAGCGGCGTCCGCACTTCCTGGTGAAGGCTACCAATGTGGAACGGACGAAGGATCTCATTCCCTGATGCGGCAGATACTGACCTTCGCGGCGGTCGGTGTCGTCAATACGGCGACCTACTACTGTCTTTACCTGTTGTTCCTGACCGGCCTGCCGTATCTCGCGGCACACATCCTGGCCTTCACGCTCGCCATGGTCGGTTCCTTTTTCCTGAACGCCCGCTTCACTTACCGGACCCCGCCCACCTGGCGGAAATTCCTGCTGTTCCCGCTGACGAACGTCACCAACTTCCTGATCACGACGGCCGGGGTGTACCTGATCGTGGACGTCCTGCACGCCGGGAACCGCTTCGCCCCGCTGGTCGCGTCCGCCGCGGCGATCCCGGTCACCTTCGTCGTCTCCCGCTGGGTGATGCTCCCCAAGTCCATTGCATAAACGTGCAGCGATACGTATAGTCATGCCATCAGGAGGAGGATGGACATGGCAGTACGTGCGGCGGTGGCCGGAGCGAGCGGATACGCGGGCGGAGAGGTCCTGCGGCTGCTCCTCGCACACCCCGAGGTCGAGATCGGTGCCCTGACCGGGAACTCCAACGCCGGGCAGCGGCTCGGTGCGCTCCAGCCGCACCTGCTGCCGCTGGCCGATCGGGTGCTCGCCGAGACCACGCCCGAGGCCCTCGCCGGGCACGACGTGGTCTTCCTCGCGCTGCCGCACGGCCAGTCCGCGGCCGTCGCCGAACAGCTCGGCCCCGATGTCCTGGTGATCGACATGGGCGCCGACTTCCGGCTGAAGGACCCGGCCGACTGGGAGCGGTTCTACGGCTCCCCGCACGCCGGCACCTGGCCCTACGGCCTCCCCGAACTCCCGGGCGCCCGCGCCGCGCTGGAGGGGTCCAAGCGCGTCGCGGTGCCCGGTTGCTACCCCACCGCCGTCTCCCTCGCCCTGTTCCCGGCCTACGCGGCCGGCCTGGTCGAGCCCGAGGCGGTGATCGTCGCCGCGTCCGGCACCTCCGGCGCGGGCAAGGCCCCCAAGCCGCACCTGCTGGGCAGCGAGGTCATGGGCTCCATGTCGCCGTACGGCGTCGGCGGCGGCCACCGGCACACCCCCGAGATGATCCAGAACCTCAGCGCCGTCGCCGGGGAACCCGTGCGGGTCTCCTTCACCCCGACCCTGGCCCCGATGCCCCGCGGCATCCTCGCCACGTGCAGCGCGTCCGCCGTCGCCGGCGTGACGGCCGACAGCGTCCGCGCCGCCTACGAGAAGGCGTACGCCGACGAGCCGTTCGTCCGGCTGCTCCCCGAGGGCCAGTGGCCCGCCACGGCGTCCGTCCACGGCTCCAACGCCGTCCAGGTGCAGGTCGCCTACGACGCCGCCGTGGACCGTGTCATCGCGATCAGCGCCATCGACAACCTGACCAAGGGCACCGCCGGAGGTGCCGTCCAGAGCATGAACCTCGCCCTCGGTCTCCCCGAGACCACCGGGCTTTCCACGATCGGAGTCGCACCGTGAGCTGGGGGCACCTCCCAGCGGTAGCTGGGGGAGCACGTGCGGCCACCGGGCCGCAGACGACGACGATGGCCGCACCGCTGCGCTGCACGGGCGGAGAAGCGAACAAGGAGATGCAGTGAGCGTCACGGCAGCCAAGGGATTCACGGCGGCGGGGATCGCCGCCGGGATCAAGGACAACGGCAACCCCGACCTGGCCCTGGTGGTCAACAACGGGCCCCGCCGTGCCGCCGCGGGCGTCTTCACCTCCAACCGCGTCAAGGCGGCCCCGGTGCTGTGGTCCGAGCAGGTCCTCAAGAGCGGCCAGGTCTCGGCCGTCGTCCTCAACTCCGGCGGTGCCAACGCCTGCACCGGGCCGAAGGGCTTCCAGGACACCCACGCCACCGCCGAGAAGACCGCCGAGGTGCTCGGCCGGGGCGCCATCGAGGTCGCCGTCTGCTCCACCGGCCTGATCGGCGTGCCGCTGCCCATGGACAAGGTCCTGGCGGGCGTGGAGACGGCCGCCGCCTCCTTGAGCGAGCACGGCGGCGAGAAGGCCGCCATCGCCATCAAGACCACCGACACCGTCCACAAGACGTCCGTGGTGACACGGTCCGGCTGGACCGTCGGCGGCATGGCCAAGGGCGCCGGCATGCTCGCCCCCGGCCTCGCCACCATGCTGGTCGTCCTCACCACCGACGCCGACCTGGAGAGCGAGGTGCTGGACAAGGCGCTGCGCGCGGCCACCCGGGTCACCTTCGACCGCGTCGACTCCGACGGCTGCATGTCCACCAACGACACCGTGCTGCTGCTCGCCTCCGGCTCCTCCGGGATCACCCCCGACCACGACGAGTTCGCCGAGGCCGTACGCCAGGTCTGCGACGACCTCGGCCGACAGCTCATCGGTGACGCCGAGGGCGCCAGCAAGGAGATCAAGGTTGAGGTGATCAACGCGGCGACCGAGGAGGACGCCGTCGAGGTGGGCCGTTCCATCGCCCGCAACAACCTCCTCAAGTGCGCGATCCACGGGGAGGATCCCAACTGGGGCCGGGTGCTCTCCGCGATCGGCACCACCCGGGCCGCCTTCGAGCCCGACCGGCTCAACGTCGCCATCAACGGCGTCTGGGTGTGCAAGAGCGGCTCCGTCGGCGAGGACCGCGACCTGGTCGACATGCGCTACCGCGAGGTGCACATCGTCGCCGACCTGGCCGCGGGCACCGAGACCGCGACCATCTGGACCAACGACCTGACCGCCGACTACGTCCACGAGAACAGCGCCTACTCCTCATGACAACCCGCAAACACACCGCGCTGCCCAAGGCCCGCATCCTCATCGAGGCGCTGCCCTGGCTCACCCGGCACCACGGCAAGGTCGTCGTCATCAAGTTCGGCGGCAACGCCATGGTGGACGAGGAACTGAAGGCCGCCTTCGCCCAGGACGTCGTCTTCCTGCACCACGCCGGTCTCAAGCCGGTCGTCGTGCACGGCGGCGGCCCGCAGATCAGCGCCGCCCTCGACAAGCACGGCATCGCCAGCGAGTTCAAGGCGGGCCTGCGCGTGACCACCGAGGACGCCATGGACGTCGTACGGATGGTGCTCGCCGGGCAGGTGCAGCGCGAGCTGGTCGGCCTGCTCAACCGGCACGGCCCGCTCGCCGTCGGCCTCACCGGCGAGGACGCGCACACCATCAGCGCCACCCGGCACACCCCCGAGATCGACGGGGAGCCGGTCGACATCGGGCGGGTCGGCGAGATCACCGCCATCGACACCGGCGCCATAGCGGCCCTGCTGGCCGACGGCCGCATCCCGGTCGTCTCCTCCATCGCCCGCTCCGAGGACGACGGACACGTCTACAACGTCAACGCCGACACGGCCGCCGCGGCACTCGCCGCCGCCCTCGGCGCCGAGACCCTCATGGTCCTCACCGACGTCGAGGGGCTCTACGTGGACTGGCCCCACTCCGACGAGGTGATCAGCCGCCTCACCGCCTCCCAGCTGGAGAAGCTGCTGCCGGACCTGAGCGCCGGCATGGTGCCCAAGATGGAGGGCTGCCTGCACGCCGTGCGCAACGGCGTGCACACCGCCCGCGTCATCGACGGCCGGGTACAGCACTCGATCCTGCTGGAGATCTTCACCGACGAAGGCATCGGCACCATGGTCGTGCCCGACGAACAGGGGGAGTCATGAGCAACCAGGAACTGACCGCGCGGTGGCAGGGCGCGCTCATGGACAACTACGGCACCCCGCGCCTGCCCCTCGTCCGCGGTGCGGGCACCCGGGTGTGGGACGCCGAGGGCCGGGAGTACCTGGACTTCGTCGGCGGCATCGCCACCAACGCGCTCGGCCACGCCCACCCCGCCGTCGTGGCCGCCGTCAGCGGGCAGATCGCCTCCCTCGGTCACATCTCCAACTTCTTCATGGCCGAGCCCACCGTCGCCCTCGCCGAACGGCTCCTGCGCCTCTTCGGCCGGGACGGCCGGGTCTTCTTCTGCAACTCCGGCGCCGAGGCCAACGAGGCCGCCTTCAAGATCGGCCGGCTGACCGGGCGCACCCATGTGGTCGCCACCGACGGCGGCTTCCACGGCCGGACCATGGGCGCCCTCGCGCTCACCGGCCAGCCCGCCAAGCAGGACCCGTTCCGGCCGCTGCCCGGCGAGGTCACCCACGTCCCCTACGGCGACGCCCAGGCGCTGGCCGCCGCGGTCACCGAGGACACCGCCCTGGTGGTCATCGAGCCGATCCAGGGCGAGAACGGTGTGGTCGTGCCCCCGGCCGGATATCTCAAGGCCGCCCGGGCGATCACCGCGGCCACCGGCGCGCTGCTGGTCCTGGACGAGGTGCAGACCGGCATCGGCCGGACCGGCACCTGGTTCGAGTACCAGGCCCACGAGGGCGTGCTGCCCGATGTCGTCACCCTCGCCAAGCAGCTCGGCGGCGGGCTGCCGCTCGGCGCGACCGTGGCCTTCGGCCGGGCCGCCGAACTGCTCCGGCCGGGTCACCACGGGACCACCTTCGGCGGCAACCCGGTCGCCTGCGCCGCCGGACTCGCCGTGCTCGACACCATCGAGGCCGAGGGCCTGCTGGACAACGTCAAGCGGCAGAGCGAGCGGCTGCGGGAGGGAATCGAGGCGCTGGACCACCCGCTGGTCCAGGGTGTCCGGGGTGCGGGCCTGCTCCTGGGTATCGTGCTCACCGGGCCGCGCGCGCCGCAGGCGCAGGCGGCGGCCCAGGAGGCCGGGTTCCTGGTGAACGCGCCCGCCCCGGACGTCGTACGGCTCATGCCGCCGCTGAATCTGCGCGACGACGAGGTGGACGCGCTGCTCGGGGCGCTGCCCGGCATCCTCGACGCAGTGGACCCTGTGGATGGGGACGGACGATCCGGAGAATGAGACGACGATGAGCGAGGCGCAGGACCACGAGCAGGGCGCGGGGGCCGGGCCCGCCGTGCCGCAGACCCGCACCGCACGGCACCGCCGGATCGTGGACATTCTCAACCGGCAGCCGGTGCGGTCGCAGAGCCAGCTCGCGAAGCTGCTCGCCGACGACGGGCTGAGCGTGACGCAGGCGACGCTCAGCCGGGATCTCGACGAGCTGAACGCGGTGAAGATCCGCAACACCGACGGCGACCTGATCTACGCGGTGCCGAGCGAGGGCGGGTTCCGTACCCCGCGCGCGCCGCTGGGGGAGTCGGCGAAGGAGGAGCGGATGCGGCGGCTCTCCCAGGAGCTGCTGATCTCCGCGGAGGCCTCGGCGAACCTCGTGGTCCTGCGCACGCCTCCCGGCGCCGCGCAGTTCCTCGCCTCCGCCATCGACCAGGCCGAACTCCACGACATCCTGGGCACCATCGCCGGCGACGACACGTTGCTGCTGATCAGCCGGAATCCCACCGGGGGGCAGGCCCTGGCGGACCACTTGCTGCGGCTGGCCCAGAACGGCCACTGAGGGGGGTGGCGGCGGGGGGTTGCCGGGTGCGGGCCGGTTGTGGCCGGTTGCTCCGTTCCTCGCGCCCCTGGGGAGTTGCAGCGCCGTCTGCCGAGACGGCGTCGTTGGCTGGGGCCGGCCCGGAGCGGCCACTGAGGGGGGTGGCGGGGCGCCTCCGCCGCCGGGTGCGGGCCGGTTGTGGCTGATCGCGCAGTTCCCCGCGCCCCTTGGGGAGTCGCGGCGTCGCCTGCCGGGATGGCACCGTTCGCCGCGGCGGGGGAGTGCCGGTGAGGGCCGGTTGTGGCTGGTCGCGCCGTTCCCCGCGCCCCTGGCGGGGCGCTGTCCAGCCGGCGTTCACTCCAGCCACGCCCCCAGGCCCGCCGTGCACCGTACGTCCCCGTCCGTCGTGATCAGGAGGCCCTCCGTGTCCGGCAGGGTCTCCAGCCAGGCCAGGCCCTTCCGCGCGCCCATCGCGAACGCGGCCGTGGCCCAGCAGTCGGCGAACGCGAGGCCGGGCCCGACCACGGTCACCGAGACGAGACCCGTCACCGCCGGACGGCCGCTCCGCGGATCCACGATGTGCGCGCCCCGTTCCGCCGTACCGGACGTGGCCACCGCCCACTCCCGGGCCCCGGCCGCCGAGACCACCGCCGCCAGCCCTCCGGCCCGCAGCGGATCGGCCACCCCCACCCGCCAGGCCCGCCCCGGTTCCGGCGCGCCCAGCAACTGGACGTCCCCGCCCCCGTTGACGCCGACCCCGCGCACCCCGTCCACCGCCGCCAGTCGCCGCGCCGCCCGCTCGGCCGCCCAGCCCTTGACGATGCCGGTGGGGTCCGGCGTGCCCCGGTACCGGGCGCTGAACCAGCCCCCGCTCACCCGCTCCGCCCGAGCCGCCAGCCGCAGCACCTCCGCCACCTCGGGGGCACACCCGGCCAGCTCCAGCTCGCCCCGGCCCAGCCGCGACACCTCGCTGTCCTCGCGGTAGGTGCTGAACACGGCGTCGGCCCCGTGCAGTGCGCCCACCGCCTCCGCCAGCGCCGCGCGGACCGCCGGCGGATCCCCGCCGCGCACGTCGAAGGAGAAGACCGTCCCCATGACCTCCTCCGTGTGCCGCACCGGGCCGGTCACCGGATCAGCCACCGGCCCGGTCCAGGGCCGACTGCAAGGACCGCCGGTAGCCGGTGCTGGTGTAGGTGGCCCCGGAGACGGTGTCGATGTCCGCGGTCCCCGCCGCCACCGCCTCCCGGCCGAGCCGGGGCACGGCCAGCTCCGTCTTGCGGCCGCTCAGCCCGCCCGAGGGCGCCTGGACCGCCTCCGCCCGGACGATCCTCCCGGCGGCGACCGTGATCCGCACCCGCACCGGCCCGTACGGCGTGCGCACCGCCTCGCCGGTGACCGTGCGCGCCCCGGCCGGGGCGGACGCCCCCGCCGCCGGCCGTCCCGGGGCCGCGCCCGCCGCCGGGGCGGTGGCCGGGTCCGACGCCGGTTTCAGTGACAGCAGCAGGACCACACCGGACACGGTCGCGGCGGCGGCCAGCACGGTCCGCCGTACGGGGTGGCTCTTCCTCATCGCTCTCGCGGCTCCGCTCACATCTCGAACGACTCGTGGTGGATACGGCGGGCGGGAACCCCCGCCCCGCGCAGTGCCTCGTACACCGACCGGGCGAACCCGGGCGGACCGCACAGGAAGACGTCGTGCCGGTCCAGGTCCGGGATCCTCCGCCGCAGGGTCTGCGCGGAGATGTCGGGGCGCTCGCCGTCGGGGCCGTTCACGGCGTACATCAGCCGGGCGCCCCGCTGCTTCGCGATCGCCGCCAGTTCGTCCCACAGCGCCAGGTCCCGGGTGGTGCCGGCCCGGTACAGCAGGGTGAGGTCACCGGCGGCCCCCGGCAGCGTCTCGAACAGGGCGCGCATCGGCGTGATGCCCACCCCGCCCGCGACCAGGAGCACCTTGCCCCGGCTGCGGCGCCGCGCGGTCAGGGCGCCGTACGGGCCCTCCGCCCACACCCGGGTCCCGGGCGCCAGCTCCCGTAGCCGGGCACTGTGGTCGCCGTTCGCCTTCACCGTGATCCGCAGCGTGTCCGGGCGCGGCGGGGCCGACAGCGAGTACGGGTGCGAGCTGAAGCGCAGCCCCGGGGCGAGGAAGCGCCAGCGGAAGAACTGGCCCGCCTCCGCGCCCATCCGGTGCAGCCGGCGCCCGCCGATCAGCACCGACACGATGCCGGGAGCCTCCTCGACGACCGCCGTCACCCGTAGCCGGTGCCGCAGGTTCAGCCGGACCGGGGTGAGGACGCGGTACCACACCACCAGCGCGGTGACCGTGCCGTACAGGCCGTACCAGAAGGCCCTGGCGGCGGGCTCCACCGCGAACTCGTTGCCGACGCTGATCTGGTGCCAGAACGTCAGGAACACCGCCGCGTACGTCAGCAGGTGCAGGTGGTACCAGACGTCGTACGGCAGCCGGCGGCGGACCGGGCCGATCGACGTCAGCCCGACGACCACGAACAGGCCCGTGCCGACGGCCGCCTTCCCGAGGTCCGGGAGCCGGTCGACGGACTCGGCGGTCTGCGCCAGGACACCGACGGGCGACCGGCCGGCCTGACGCGCGTACCCCCACATGGTGAGGAGGACGTGCGCCACGACCAGGCTCAGCGTGTACCGGCCGGTCATCGCGTGCCAGCGGGCCACCCGGTCGGAGCCGACCCGCCGCTCCAGCGCCGGTACACGCGCCGTCTGGAGGACGACGAGCGCCATCAGATAGCCGGCCAGCAGGCCGGTGATCCGGCCCGCGCCCAGGATCCGCCCGGTGTCCTCGGCGACGGCGGGCGTGGTGTGCCACCACAGCCACAGCACGGCCGCCGCGCCCGCCCAGGCGGCGAGCAGCAGCAGGGCGGCCGGGGAGCGGCGCGGGCGGACCCGGCGCGTGGTCCGGCGGCGGGCGGCACGTCCGCCCGCGAGCGTGGTGGTCACGGTTCCTCCGTGGGACTCGGCCCTGGGCCCACGGATACGTGCCGGGCGCGCCGGGTGTTCAGCGGCGCGTTCGGGGCGCGTCAGTAGCGGGTGACGGCGGTGGCCCCGCCCTCGGTCCCCACCGCGATGTGCGGCCTGCGGTCCGGCGCCGCCCAGCGCAGGATCCGCTCCATCGCGTCCTTGGGCACCGACACACAACCGGACGTCGCCCCGCGCCCGTTGACGTGCAGGAAGATCCCGGCGCCGCGTCCGCGCACGGGCCGGTCGTAGTTGAAGCCGATGACCAGGGCGCGGGCGTACTGCTCCCCGAAGTCGGCCAGGTGCTCGGACTCGGCGGCGCGGCAGTCGGCGGGCAGCGGGTCGGCCCAGCGGTTGTAGGAGCGCGAGTCGTTGTCCTGGCACCACCAGGAACTGTCCTTCACCGCCCGGTACTCGACGCTCGTCCCGGCCGGCGCCGGCTCGGTCCCGAAGCCGAACGGGAGGTCGTACAGGCCGGTCGGGGTGGTTTCGGTGCCCTGCTCGCGGGTGGTGCCCTCGACCAGCCCGCGCGCCCCGAAGCGGGCCGGCGCGGATCCGGCCCGGACCCACTGGCCGTCCCGCAGGTCCCACCAGTCGACGGTGCCCTCGGTGGCGCCGGTGTCCGGGGCCTGCGCGACGATCAGCTGGGAGCCGCCGCCGGTGTCCGCCATCCGGGCCGGCAGCGGTGCCGGGTCCCGGCCGGGGGCGGCGCCGAGCAGGGCGAGGCAGGAGACGGACACGAGGGCGAGGACCACACCGGGGCGCATGCCTCAGACGCTAGAGGGCGGCAGCGGCAACGGCAGCCCGGGCAGTCCGTCCAGGCTGGTCGCGATGTGCTCCTTCTTGGTGAAGTACGCGCTCAGCGAGGCGTCGTCCTCGCGGGCGAAGCGCCGCCCGTGCAGATCGCGGTCCTCCTCGTACGCCATGAAGGGGACGGCGTAGCCGCAGGAGTCGCGGACCACGTCGGCGTGCACCACGATGACGGCGCGCAGTCCGTGCGCGGTGTGGTCGATGTCCGGGAAGCGGGCGAGGAGGTCCGGGAAGCGCGGGTCGTCACGGAAGACGGGTTCGCCCCGGCCGTGCACGCGCACGATGTTGGGCGGGCCCTGGAAGGCGCACCACATCAGCGTGATCCGCCCGTTCTCCCGCAGGTGGGCGATGGTCTCGGCGGTGGACCCGGCGAAGTCCAGGTAGGCCACGGTGAGTTCGTCCAGCACCACGAAGGAGCCCTTGAGTCCCTTGGGGGAGAGGTTGACCGTGCCGTCGCCGGAGAGCGGGGCGGTCGCGGTGAAGAAGAGCGGCTGTTCCTCGATGAAGGCGCGCAGTCTGCCGTCTATGCGCTCGTAGGTCTTTCCCATGTCCGCCGAGTATCGCCGAGATTCCTTCGACTGTCTAAGTATTCCTCACCCTCAAGGCTGATTGACGAATCATGCAGAGCCCTGCATACTCATGCATATCAGCGAATGCACTGTGAGGAGATTCCCGTGACCGAGCGCGTCGTACTCGCCTACTCAGGCGGTCTGGACACCTCCGTCGCCATCGGCTGGATCGCCGAGGAGACGGGCGCCGAGGTCATCGCCGTTGCGGTCGACGTCGGCCAGGGCGGCGAGGACCTGGACGTCATCCGCAAGCGCGCCCTCGCGTGCGGTGCCGTCGAGGCCGAGGTCGCGGACGCCAAGGACGAGTTCGCCGACGAGTACTGCCTTCCGGCGATCAAGGCCAACGCACTGTACATGGACCGCTACCCGCTGGTCTCCGCCCTGTCCCGGCCGACCATCGTCAAGCACCTGGTCGCCGCCGCCAAGAAGCACGGCGCCACCACGGTCGCCCACGGCTGCACCGGCAAGGGCAACGACCAGGTCCGCTTCGAGGCCGGCATCGTCGCCCTCGCCCCCGACCTGAAGTGCATCGCCCCGGTCCGTGACTACGCCATGACCCGGGACAAGGCGATCGCCTTCTGCGAGGCCAAGCAGCTCCCGATCGCCACCACCAAGAAGTCCCCGTACTCCATCGACCAGAACGTCTTCGGACGCGCCGTCGAGACGGGCTTCCTGGAGGACATCTGGAACGCCCCGATCGAGGACATCTACGAGTACACCTCCAACCCGGCCACCCCCCGCGAGGCCGACGAGGTGGTCATCACCTTCAAGGAGGGCGTCCCGGTCGCCATCGACGGCAGGCCCGTCACCGTCCTGCAGGCCATCCAGCAGCTCAACGAGCGCGCCGGCGCCCAGGGCATCGGCCGGATCGACATGGTCGAGGACCGCCTGGTCGGCATCAAGTCCCGCGAGGTGTACGAGGCTCCCGGCGCGATCGCCCTGATCACCGCCCACCAGGAGCTGGAGAACGTCACCGTCGAGCGCGAACTCGCCCGCTTCAAGCGCCAGGTCGAGCAGCGCTGGGGCGAACTGGTCTACGACGGCCAGTGGTTCTCCCCGCTCAAGCGCGCCCTGGACGGCTTCATCAACGAGGCCAACCAGCACGTCTCCGGTGACATCCGGATGACCCTGCACGGCGGTCGCGCGGTCGTCACCGGCCGGCGCTCCCAGGAGTCGCTGTACGACTTCGACCTCGCCACCTACGACACGGGCGACACCTTCGACCAGTCGGCGGCCAAGGGCTTCATCGACATCTACAGCCTGTCGTCGAAGATCGCCGCCAAGCGCGACCTGGCGTAACCCGCCAGGGTCGCCCCCGCATCAGCCTGACAGCCGCCTCCCCGCCTGGAAGCGTGGGGAGGCGGTGGCACATCACGAGCTTCGAGGAGCAACGCAAGTGAGCAGCAACAGCGGTGACGTACGGCTCTGGGGCGGCCGTTTCGCCGACGGACCCGCCGAGGCCCTGGCGAAGCTGTCCGCGTCCGTCCACTTCGACTGGCGGCTCGCGCCCTACGACATCGCCGGCTCGCGTGCCCACGCGCGCGTGCTGCACCAGGCGGGGCTGCTCACCGAGGACGAGCTGACCCGGATGCTGGCCGGCCTAGACCGGCTCGAAGCGGACGTCGCGTCGGGCACCTTCGTCGGCACCATCGCCGACGAGGACGTGCACACCGCCCTCGAGCGCGGCCTGCTGGAGCGCCTCGGCCCGGACCTCGGCGGCAAGCTGCGCGCCGGCCGGTCCCGCAACGACCAGGTCGCCACCCTGTTCCGGATGTACCTGCGCGACCACGCCCGGATCATCGGCGGCCTGATCGCCGATCTCCAGGACGCCCTGATCTCCCTCGCCGAGGCCCACCCGGACGTGGCGATGCCCGGCCGCACCCACCTCCAGCACGCCCAGCCGGTGCTCTTCGCCCACCACGTCCTCGCCCACGTCCAGTCCCTGTCCCGGGACGCCGAGCGGCTGCGCCAGTGGGACGAGCGGACGGCCGTCTCGCCCTACGGCTCCGGTGCCCTCGCCGGCTCCTCCCTGGGCCTGGACCCGGAGGCGGTCGCCCGGGACCTCGGCTTCGAGCACGGCAGCGCCGGCAACTCCATCGACGGCACCGCCTCCCGGGACTTCGTCGCGGAGTTCGCCTTCATCACCGCGATGATCGGCGTGAACCTCTCCCGGATCGCCGAGGAGATCATCATCTGGAACACGAAGGAGTTCTCCTTCGTGACCCTGCACGACGCCTTCTCCACGGGCTCGTCGATCATGCCGCAGAAGAAGAACCCGGACATCGCCGAGCTGGCCCGCGGCAAGTCCGGCCGGCTGATCGGCAACCTGACCGGCCTGCTGGCGACCCTCAAGGCCCTGCCCCTCGCCTACAACCGCGACCTCCAGGAGGACAAGGAGCCGGTCTTCGACTCCTGCGATCAGCTGGAGGTGCTGCTCCCCGCCTTCACCGGCATGATCGCCACGCTCACCGTCCACCGCGAGCGCATGGAGGAACTGGCCCCGGCCGGCTTCTCGCTGGCCACCGACATCGCCGAGTGGCTGGTCCGGCAGGGCGTGCCGTTCCGGGTGGCGCACGAGGTCGCGGGGGAGTGCGTCAAGGTCGCCGAGGCCGAGGGCAAGGAGCTGGACGACCTCACGGACGAGCAGTTCGCGAAGATCTCCCCCCACCTCACCCCCGAGGTCCGCACGGTCCTCAACGTCCCCGGCGCCCTCGCCTCCCGCAGCGCCCGCGGCGGCACGGCCCCGAGCGCGGTGGCGGTCCAGCTGGCGGAGGTCAAGGCGGACTTGGCACGTCAGCACGAGTGGGCGGACGCGAAGAAGAAGGGCTGAGGGCGGCGCCGCTGCAGGGGCGAAGGTCATTCAGGGTTACGTTGGTCGAAGCCGTACCGGACCCGACCGAACGGACCCGCGATGCCCTTCGCCCGCCTGGCGACAGCGACCACCCCCACCTGCCACATCGGCCTCGGCCTCGCCGCGGTGGGCCGCCCCGGCTACATCAACCTGGGCCGGGACAGGGACCTCGGCGAGGACCGCAGCGCACAGACGCTGCGCACCCGCACCCACGCCCTCCTCGACGCCGCCTACGCCCAGGGCGTCCGCTACTTCGACGCCGCCCGCTCCTACGGCCGCTCCGAGGAGTTCCTCGCGGACTGGCTGGACGCCCACCCCGGCATCGACGACGTCGTCATCGGCAGCAAATGGGGCTACACCTACACCGCCGGCTGGTCGGCGGACGCCGAGACGCACGAGGTCAAGGACCACAGCACCGCCGCATACGACCGGCAGCGCGCCGAGACCGACGCCCTGCTCGGCGACCGGCTCGACCTCTACCAGATCCACTCGGTGACCCCGGACAGCCCGGCCCTGACCGACAGGAACCTGCACGCCAGGCTGGCGGACGCCGCCGACCGGGGCCTCACCGTCGGCTTCTCCACCAGCGGCCCCGCCCAGGCCGACACCATCCGCGCGGCCCTCGCCGTCACGGTCGGCGGGAAGCCCCTCTTCCGTACCGTCCAGTCGACGTACAACCTCCTGGAGACCTCGGCCGGTCCCGCCCTCGCCGAGGCGCACGAGGCCGGGCTCACCGTGATCGTCAAGGAGGGCATGGCGAACGGCCGGCTGGCCGGACCGCACGCCCCGGACGCCCTCAAGGCCGTGGCCGCCGCCACCGGGCTCGGCTGTGGCGCGGTCGCCCTCGGCTGGATCCTGCGCCGGCCCTGGGCGGGCGTGGTCCTCTCCGGCGCCGCGACCGTCCCCCAGCTGCTGTCCAATCTGCAGGCCCCCGCCGTCGACCTGGACGCGGACCGGCTGGCCAGACTCGCCGCGCTGCGGGAGGACCCGGGCGCCTACTGGGAGCGGCGCCGGCAGCTGCCCTGGCACTGACGCACAGCACCCGCGAGCTGGGGAAATGAGCCACGCACGCCCAGGATGAGACGTCAATGTCTCATCTGGGCTACCCTTGTCTCATGGCCATCGACCGTGACCACGTGCTGCGCAGCGCAGCCGCCCTGCTGACCCGCAAATCCACCGCGACCATGGACGAGGTCGCCAAGGCCGCCGGGATCAGCCGGGCCACGCTGCACCGCCACTTCGCCGGCCGCGACGCGCTCGTCAGGGCGCTGGAACAGCTCGGCATCGCCGAATGCGAGGGCGCGCTGGACCGCGCCCGGCCGGAAGAAGGTCCCGCGGCCGAGGCCGTCCGCCGGCTGGTCCGCGAGATCCAGCCGGCCGCCGGACTGCTGTCGTTCCTCTACGGCGAGAACCAGTTGTGGGAGGGCGACGGGCTCAACGAGGGCTGGCAGCGCCTGGACGCCCGGATCGGCGCCCTGTTCCAGCGCGGTCAGCGCGCCGGCGAATTCCGCATCGATCTCAGCCCGGTCTGGCTCACCGAGGCGCTGTACGGGCTCATCGCCTCGTGCGCCTGGGCCACCCTGGACGGCCGGGTGGCCTCCCGGGACTTCCCGACCATGATCGCCGAGCTGTTGCTCGGCGGCGCTCTGCGAAGAGAGGAACCATGACCAGCACCCTGCGGCCGGACCGGACGACCGAGGCGGTGAAGCGCCCGGGCCGCTGGCTGGCGCTGTCCGTCCTCGTCCTGGCCGTGCTGCTGGTGGCCGTCGACGCCACCGTCCTCGGCCTGGCGACCCCCTACATCAGCGAAGACCTCCACCCCACCGGCACCCAGCTGCTGTGGATCGGCGACGTCTACTCCTTCGTCATCGCCGGTCTGCTCGTCTCCATGGGCAGCCTCGGCGACCGCGTCGGCCGCAAGCGGATCCTGCTCGTCGGCGCCACCGCGTTCGGCGCGCTGTCCGTGCTCAACGCCTACGCCACCACGCCCGAGCTGCTGATCCTGGCCCGGGCGCTGCTCGGCGTCGCGGGCGCGACCCTGATGCCCGCCACCCTGGCCCTGATCCGCAACATCTTCCACGACCCGCGCGAACGCAGCCTGGCCGTCGGCATCTGGGGCGCCACCGCCTCCGCCGGTATGGCCGTCGGCCCGATCGCCGGCGGATTCCTCCTCGAACACTTCTGGTGGGGCTCGGTCTTCCTGATCAACCTGCCGGTGATGGCCGTCCTGGTGCTGGTCGGCGTCCGCACCCTGCCGGAGTCCCGCAACCCGCACCCGGGCCCGTGGGACCTGACCAGCGTCCTGCTGTCGCTGGCCGGCATGATCGGCCTTGTTTATGCGGTCAAGGAGGCGGCGGCGCACGGCTTCTCCGTGCCGGCCCTCGGCGCCGGCCTGCTGGGCGCGGCGGCGCTGTACGGCTTCGTCCGCCGCCAGCTGACCATGCCGGTGCCGCTGCTGGACATGCGGCTGTTCCGGCGGCGCGGCTTCAGCGGCGCGGTCCTCGCCGACCTGCTGACCGTCCTCGGCATGTCCGGCCTGGTGTTCTTCCTCTCCCAGTTCCTGCAACTCGTCCAGGACCGTCCCCCGTTCGAGGCGGGCCTGGCCGAACTGCCCGCCGCGGTGGGCGCGGTGGCGGCCGGTCTGGTCGCGGGCCGCGCGGCCCGGCACTTCTCGGTCCGCGCGGTGGTCGCGGGCGGCCTGGCCGCGGTCGGGGTCGCCCTGGCGGCGCTGACCACGCTCGGCCAGACCGCCGGCTATCCCGTCCTCGGCGCCGCCCTGCTGGTGGTCGGCGTCGGCGCGGGCCTCTCCTTCACGGTGACCGCCGACGTCATCCTCTCCAGCGTCCCGAAGGACCAGGCGGGCGCGGCCTCGGCGGTCTCCGAGACGGCGTACGAACTGGGCGCCGCCCTCGGCATCGCCCTGCTGGGCTCCATCGTGACCGGTGTCTACCGCGACTTCACGGGACCGGCCGGCACCCCGGCCGGAGCCCACGAGTCGCTGGGCGCGGCGGTGCAGGACGCCGCGCACCTGCCCCCGCACCAGGCCGAGGCACTGCTCGACGCGGCCCGTGAGTCCTTCGTGCACGGTCTCCACCTGGCCTCGGCGGCGGGCGCGGCGGTCCTGCTGACGGCGTCGGCGGTGGCGTGGTTCCTGCTGCGGGGCCAGGAGCTGGACGGCGCCGAGTGAGGCGTCCGCGTCCCGCTCACTTCTTGTAGCCGAGGACCGTCATCATCCCGCTCTCCGAGTGGTACTGGTTGTGGCAGTGCAGCATCCACAGCCCCGGGTTGTCGGCGTCGAAGTCGAGCACCAGCTTGCGGTGCGGCAGCACCAGCGCGGTGTCCTTGCGCGCGCCGGCGGAGTCCAGCCCGGTCACCGCGAAGGTGTGCCCGTGCAGGTGCATCGGGTGCCACATGTCGGTGGCGTTGATGAGGGTGAGCCGCACCCGCTCACCGGCGCGGACCGCGTGGCGCTGCTGCGGGGTGTAGGTCTTGTGGTCGAACCCCCAGTCGAACTTCGCCATCGTCCCGGTGATCCGGATGCGCACCTCGCGGTCGGGCTTCCGGTCGTCCAGGGCGACGGACTCGTGGGGCAGCAGACGGCGCGCGGGGACGGTGTTGCCCTCCAGTTCGCGCGGGCGGACGTCGCCGGAGGGCGGGGACTTGCGCGTCTTGCCGGTGTGCAGGACGGCGAGGGCCCTGCCCTTCTTGCCCTCGGGCAGCGCGACCAGGGGGAACATGCCGTCCCGGGCGGTGATCAGCACGTCGTACCGCTCCGCCATGCCGACGAGCAGCGCGTCGGTCTCCTTGTGCCGCACCGGGTAGCCGTCGGTGTGGGTGACGGTCATCCTGTGGTCGCCCAGCGCCACCCGGAAGGCGGTCTCGGAACCGGCGTTGATGATGCGCAGCCGCACCCGTTCCCCGGGGCGGCAGCGGAACACCGACGGCGCGTCGGGCAGCCGGCCGTTGACGAGGTAGTGCGGGTAGGCGACGCTGCCGCCCTCCCCGTCGAGCATGCGGCTGTGGGACTTGTGCAGCACCCGGTTGGGGCCGGTGGCCTTCTTGGACGGCGCCGGGTGGTGCTCCTTCGTCGGGTGGCCGGGGCCCATGGCCATGCCCCCCATGTCCATGGCGCCGCCGGGCTTGAGCTGCTCCAGGACGTTCTCGGGGGTGGAGCCCTCCACGCCGTCGAGCCAGTCGTCCAGGACCACCACCCACTCCTTGTCGTAGGAGAGGGGTTCCTTGGGATCCTCCACGACGAGCGGCGCGTACAGGGCCCGGTCGGGCTGCATCCCGACGTGGGAGTGCAGCAGATACGTTCCGGGGTGCGCGACGGTGAAGCGGTAGCGGAAGTCGGTGTCCGGGTGGATGGCGCGCTGGGTGAGGTCCGGGACGCCGTCCATGTCGCAGCGCAGCCGTACGCCGTGGGAGTGCAGGGTGGTGGTCTCGGGCAGCCGGTTGGCCAGGGTCAGGTCGAGCACGTCACCGGCGGTGACCCGCACCAGGGGGCCCGGCACCTCCTCGTTGTACGCCCACGTCCGCACGGAGTGCCCGCCCAGGTCCAGCTCGGCCTCCGCCGCGGTGAACCGGAAGACGCGCTCGCGGCCGGCCCCGCGTCTGCGTTCGGCGGCCAGCACCTCCGGATCCGAGGGGTTGACGTAGCCTCGGGGTCCGGCCGGGACGAACCTCTCCCCGCCGCCGGGATGTTCGGGCCCGGAGCCGGACTCCGGGCCGGAGCTGGTGCAGGCTGCCAGGAATCCCGCGCCGGCGGCGGCGAGGGGGGTGCGGAGCAGGATACGCCGAGAAGGTGTGAACATGTCTAAATAAGACATGTTGGGTGGTCAGGTGGCCCGGTAATGCGGCCGAATGCCCTATGTGTCGGGGGCAGATTCCACCGGCAGGCGGAGGGGCGAGGGGCAGCGCGCCCCGCCCCGGGGTCTCAGGCGGCCTTCGCCTTCGTGGCGTACATGTCCACGTACTCCTGCCCGGACAGCCGCATCACCTCGGTCATCACCGAGTCCGTCACCGCCCGCAGGACGTAGCGGTCCCGGTCCATGCCGTCGTAGCGCGAGAACTCCATGGCCTCGCCGAACCGCACGGTGACCCGGCCCGGCCGCGGGAAGCCCTTGCCGCCCGGCTGGAGCTTGTCGGTGCCGATCATGGCGAACGGCACCACGGGCGCGCCGGTCATCAGGGTCAGCCGGGCGATACCGGTGCGGCCCCGGTACAGCCGGCCGTCGGGCGAGCGGGTGCCCTCCGGGTAGATCCCGAAGATCCGGCCCTCCTCCAGGACGCGGCGCCCGGTCATCAGCGCCGCCACACCGCCGTTCGCCCCGTCCCGGTCCACCGGGATCATGCCGACGCCGGTGAAGAACCAGGCCATCAGCCGCCCCTTGACGCCCTTTCCGGTGACGTACTCGTCCTTGCCGATGAAGTGCACCTGCCGCTTGGTGACCAGCGGCAGCACGATCGAGTCGATGAAGGTGAGGTGATTACCGGCCAGAATCACCGGGCCGTCCCCCGGAATGTGCTCCGCGCCCTCCACCTGGGGGCGGAACATCAGGCGCATGATCGGTCCGAGCACTGCCTTGATGAGCGCGAAGCGGGACAACGGGTCCTCCGATGTCAAGGGGGGCGATATGAGTCTGTGCAGGTGAGGACATTACTCGCGGGGCACGCCCGCGCGCACATCGGAGGCGTCCGCTTCGCCGAGGTCTTACGAACTATTGACATGCGTTTACCTGGGGTGGCGCGCCCAGGACGACGGGTAACAGCCTTGTGCGCATGTGACGGACATCGCGCCGGCCGGGGTCCCGCCCCCGCCGACGCCCCGTCACCCTCCGCCGCCCGCCGGACACCCGACGGCACCCCGGTGTTCGAACGAGGGCCTCCCTTCGGTCATGTGTGCGCCCCTACGATCGGCGCGCACCGGCAGAACCGAACGGCAGGAGGGCGCTCATGGGCGGCGACCAGGACAACGGGCACACGCAGGCGACGGGACGGCGGGCACTGCTCGGCGCCGCGGTGCTCGGCGCGGGCGGAGCGGTCCTCGGACTGCCCGGCGCCGCCCGGGCCGACGGCACCCGCCCGGCCGGGCGCGCGGACCGCGGGCTGAAGAGCCTGCCGGTGCCCACGATCATCGGCCACCGGGGAGCCAGCGGCTACCGGCCCGAGCACACCTTCGGCTCCTACGGCCTGGCGCTGGACCTGGGCGCCGACGTGGTCGAGGCCGGCGACCTGGTGCCGACCAGGGACGGCCACCTGGTCTGCCGGCACGAGCCGGAGATCGGCGGCACCACGGACGTCGCCGCCCACCCGGAGTTCGCCGGCCGCAGGACCACCAAGGTGCTCGACGGCGTCCCCACGACCGGCTGGTTCACCGAGGACTTCACCCTCGCCGAACTGAAGACGCTGCGCGCCGTCGAGCGCGTCCCGGCCAACCGGCCGCACAACACCCTCTACGACGGCCGCTGGGAGATCCCCACCTTCGAAGAGGTCCTGAAGTGGCAGGACGAGCAGACCCGCAAGCGCGGCCGGCAGGTGTGGATCTACCCGGAGACCAAGCACCCCACCTACTTCCGCGAACTCGGCCTCGGCCTGGAGGAGCGGGTGGCCAAGCTGCTGCGCAAGTACGGCAAGGACGGCCGGCACTCCCCGGTCATCCTCCAGTCCTTCGAACCGACCAGCATCCAGCGGCTGAACCGGCTGGTCGACAACCCCCTGGTCGTCCTGCTCTCCTCGGCGAACAGCCGGCCCTACGACTTCGTGGCGGCGAACGACCCGCGCACGGTCGCCGACCTCATCACCCCCAAGGGCCTGCGGGAGATAGCCGGCTACGCGCAGGGCATCGGACCCACCGTGGACCTGGTCATCCCGAAGAAGGCGGACGGCACCCTGGCCGAGCCCAGCACGCTGGTCTCCGACGCGCACCGGGTGGGCCTGCTCGTGCACCCCTACACCCTGCGCAACGAGAACCCCTTCCTGCCCGCCGAGTACCGCAAGGGCAGCGCCCCCGACGGCTACGGCGACGTCCTCGGCGCCTTCGAGAAGTACTTCGCGACCGGCATCGACGGCGTCTTCACCGACAACCCCGACACCGGACTGCTCGCCCGCGCCGACTTCCTGGCCGGCTGACGCCGTCAACCACCGCACCGGCCGTCCCCCCGTTCGGGGTGAGTGTGCGCCGCCCCGGCAACCCGCCGCCGGGGCGGCTCGTCGTTCCGCATATGACCCACGACCTGGTAGCCGCCCTGCGCCCGCTGCTGAGTGCCGAGGCCTCCGCCGAGGCATATGCCTCCGGAAGCGAGCCGGGCGATCTGGAGCAGGCCGTCTGGCTCCGGCTGCTGGAGCGGCTGCGCACCGACGGGCCGCCGCCGGACCCGCCCGGCTGGCTGCGCGAGGCCGTCCGAGCCGAGGCCCGCCGCTCCCGGCACGCCACCTGGCGGGAACGGCCGTACGACGGCGAACCCCCCGACCACCTCCGCCCCGGGCCCGAACAGCACGCCCTGACCGCCGCCCGCCACCGCGCCCTGCGCCAGGCGGTCCGCCGGCTGCCCGGACGCTGCCCGCGCCTGATGGAGGCGCTGCTCTCGCCGAATGACCTCACCTACCGGGAAATCGCGGGCGAGTTGGGTATCTCACAGGGCAGTCTGGGACCGGAACGTTCCAGATGTCTTGGTTGTCTGCGGAGATTGCTCACACCGGAGGTTGCGGCGTGCGAAGCGCGGGGATAGGAGTGGGGGACGACAGGTGATCAGGTGAGCGGGAGGCGTGCGCACATGGGCATGAGCGTGACCATCTCGGCGGCGACCGAGCAGGACGCGGAGCAGATCTTCAGGCTCCAGTACCTCTGCTTCCAGAGCGAGGCCGCGCTGTACGGCAACTACCGCATCGACCCGCTCGTGCAGACCCTGGACTCCGTCCGCCAGGAGGTCGCCGCCGACTGCGTCTTCGTCGCCCGGCTCGGCGAGGAGGTCGTCGGCTCGGTACGCGGCAAGGTGACCGAGGACGGCGCGGCGGCGATCGCCAAGCTCTGCGTCCACCCCCGCCTCCAGGGCCACGGCATCGGCGCCCGGCTGCTGCGCGCGGCCGAGGACGCGCTGGCCGAGCGGCACGGCGCCACCCGCTTCCGCCTCCACACCGGCCACCGCAGCGAGGGCAACCTCCGCCTGTACCGCAAGGTGGGCTACCAGACCGTGGGCCGGGCCAAGGGCGACGACGGCGTGGAAATGATCATCCTCGAAAAGGAAGCGGGCGCCTTCGTCGCCACGGCGTGACGAAAAGCGCCCCCGAAGGGGCGCGGGGAACCGTGCGACGAGCCACGGACGACCCGCGCCCGCCGGCGTCCGTCAGGCGCCCCGCCGCTCCCGCGCCCTCCGCAGCCAGTACATCGCGGACAAGGGCAGCAGCACAGGGATGAACACGTACCCCATCCCGTACTCGGACCACACGGTCGCGTCCGGGAACGCCGACGGCTCCACCAGCGTCCAGGTGCCGACGATCAGCACCCCCGCCAGCTCGGCGGCGCAGCACACCAGTGCCGCCCTGCGCGCCCTCTCCCCGCCCCGCACCAGCGTGTACGTGATGAACGCGTACACCACACCCGCCACGGCCGACAGCGTGTACGCCAGCGGCGCCCGGTCGAACTCCGTGGCGATCTGGTACGCGGAACGCGACAGCGCGCCGACCACCATCACGCCGTAGAACCAGACCAGCAGCATGCCCGGCCCGCTGATCAGCCGGGCCGGCTTGTCCTGAACCGCCGTCACCTCAGCCTCCCCAGATGTCGTAGAGCCGTACTTCCAGGACGGCCAGCACCACCCCGGCCGCGGCGACCGTCACCGAGCCCCAGCGGGTCCGCTCGGCCAGCGACATGAACCCCGCGGCCGGCACGCACGCGAACGAGCCCAGCAGATACGCCACGAAGATCGTCGTGCCCTGATCCGGCTTCTCGCCCCGCGCCAGCTGCGTGATCCCGGCCACCAGCTGGACGAGGGCCAGCACCGACACCACGGCCATGCCGATGAAGTGCCAGTCCTTCGTCGGCTGGTCGCGATAGGCGGCCCAGCCGCACCAGGCGGCGAGCAGGAGCGCGGCGACCCCGGTCACCAGCATCAGGGCGTTGAGCATGCCGTGACCTTATTACGGCCGAAACGTGCCCGGGCCGCCGCCCCCGCCGAACGCCGTAGGGTCGGGACCATGACGATCCACGCGCACGCCCTCCTGTTCGACAACGACGGCACCCTCGTCTCCTCCCTCGACTCCGTCGAGCGCTGCTGGTCCCTCTGGGCCCGGGAGTACGGGATCACCGCCGAGGAGTTCGGCCGCGTGGAACTGCACGGACGCCCGGCCGCCGAGATCGTCGCCGACCTGCTGCCCGCGCACCTGGTCCCGGAGGCGGTCGCCCGGGTCGAGCAGCTGGAGGTCGAGGACGTGCCCAACGGGGGCGTGCGCCTGCTCCCCGGCACCCGGGACTTCCTGGCCGCCCTGCCGTCCGACCGCTGGGCCGTGGTCACCTCCGCCACCCGCCGCCTCGCCGAGGCCCGCCTGGGCGCCGTCGGCATCACCCCGAAGGCCCTGGTCTCGGCCGACGACGTCACCCGCGGCAAGCCCGACCCCGAGCCCTATCTGCTGGCCGCCCGGCAGCTCGGCGTGGACCCCGCCCACTGCGTCGTCTTCGAGGACGCCCCCGCCGGACTGCGGGCCGGTCGCGCGGCCGGTATGACCACCGTGGCGTTGGCCACAACCCACCGGGCCGCCGAACTGGACGCCGACCTGGTGGTCGACGACCTGTCGGCCTTGTCCGCACTGGTCACCGAGCGGGGTGTGGCGATATCCCGCCACGCCTGAGGCCCCGTCGCGCCCTGTCCGCCGCTGTCCACCATCCGGACAGCGACGACCGTCCGGGACCGCCCGTCTGGTTTACTGAGCGCATGACCACGACGAGCTGCCGCACCCTTGCGACCGAGGCGACCATGACGCCCGGTGCTCGTTGTATGTGTCGCCTGATGTGTCGAATGTGCGCCTTCTAGAGGGCCCCCGCATCAGCTGAGCCTCGCGCCCCGAAGCGAGACCCGTGGCATGTCCGTGCGCCGTAGGCCGTACGAGACGCACCCCCCGCTCCATGCCGCAACCGCATGCACCCGTGCCCGGGCACACCCACGCCCGCGCACTCGACAGTGACGGAAACCCACGTGATCACCACCTCGGGCCTGACCAAGGTCTACCGCTCCCGCGGCCGTGAGGTCACCGCCCTCGACGGCGTCGATCTGCACGTCCGCGAAGGCGAGGTCTACGGCGTCATCGGCCAGTCCGGCGCCGGCAAGTCCTCCCTCATCCGCTGCGTCAACCTGCTGGAGCGCCCCACCTCCGGCACCGTGACCGTCGCCGGGCAGGACCTGACCGCCCTCGCCGGACGCGGCCCGCGGGCCGGCCGGGAACTGCGCCGCGCCCGCAGCCGGATAGGCATGGTCTTCCAGCACTTCAACCTGCTGTCCTCGCGGACCGTCCAGGACAACGTCGAGCTGCCGCTGGAGATCCTCGGCAAGTCCGGCAAGGAGCGCTCCCGCAAGGCCCTGGAGCTGCTGGACCTCGTCGGCCTCGCCGACAAGGCCAAGGCCTACCCCGCCCAGCTCTCCGGCGGCCAGAAGCAGCGCGTCGGCATCGCCCGCGCCCTGGCCGGCGACCCCAAGGTGCTGCTCTCCGACGAGGCCACCAGCGCCCTGGACCCGGAGACCACCCGCTCCATCCTCCAGCTGCTGCGCGACCTGAACCGGCAGCTGGGCCTGACCGTCCTGCTCATCACCCACGAGATGGACGTCGTGAAGTCGATCTGCGACTCCGCCGCCCTCATGGAGCGCGGCCGGATCGTGGAGTCCGGCACCGTCAGCGAGCTGCTCGCCACCCCGGGCTCCACGCTGGCCGCCGCGCTGTTCCCGGTGGGCGGCGAGGCCACCGGCGCCGACCGGACCGTCCTCGACGTCACCTTCCACGGCGAGAGCGCCACCCAGCCGGTCGTCTCCCAGCTCGCCCGCACCTACAACATCGACATCTCGATCCTCGGCGCCGCCATCGACACGGTCGCCGGCCTCCAGGTCGGCCGGATGCGCATCGAACTGCCCGGCCGCTACGAGGACAACGTGGTCCCGATCGGGTTCCTGCGCGAACAGGGCCTGCAGATCGACGTCGTGGGCCAGGACGCCCCGCTGGTGAAGGAAGGTGCCAAGTGACCTGGTCGGAGATGCAGCCGCTGCTGTCGGACGCGTGTAGCCAGACCTTCACCATGGTGCTCTGGTCCACCGTGATCGCCGTCGTCGCCGGCCTGCCGCTCGGCATCCTCCTGGTCCTCACCGACCGGGGCGGCCTGCTGCAGAACGTCCTCGCCAACAAGGTGATCGGCCAGGTCGTGAACATCGGCCGGTCCATGCCGTTCATCATCCTGATGGTCGCGCTGATGACCTTCACCCGCTGGGTCACCGGCACCACCATCGGCACCACCGCGGCCATCGTGCCGCTCGCCATCGGCGGCATCCCCTTCTTCGCCCGCCTGGTCGAGACGGCCGTGCGCGAAGTCGACCAGGGACTCGTCGAGGCCGTGCAGTCCATGGGCGGCAACACCTGGACGATCGTCCGCAAGGTCCTCGTCCCCGAGGCCCTGCCGTCGCTGATCGCCTCCACCACCACCACGATCATCGCCCTCATCGGCTACTCCGCCATGGCCGGCACGGTCGGCGGCGGCGGCCTCGGCGACCTCGCCGTCCGCTACGGCTACCAGCGCTTCGAGACCGAACTGATGTGGATCACGGTGGCGATCCTCGCCGTCGTCATCTCCCTCATCCAGTTCGCCGGCGACTTCGCCGCCCGCTCCCTGCACCGCCGCGGCGCCCGCTCCGGTCCGGCCCCCAAGCTCCGCCTGCTGAAGGCCGAGGAGCCCGCGGCGGCCGAGGTCGGCAAGGTCGCCTGACGCACGGACCAGCAAGGTCGCGCAAGGCACCCCAGGCTCCCCGGTCACCCGTACCCGGGGTCGCACCACCCTTAAGGAAAGGCACTTTTCGTGCGTAACACCGCCAAGCTCACCACCGCCGTCCTCGCCGCCTCAGCCCTCACCCTCGGGCTGACCGCCTGCGGCTCCGACAAGGACTCCGGCTCCCTCGACGCCAGCGGCCCGCTGGTCGTCGCCGCGAGCCCGACCCCGCACGCCGAGATCCTCGACTTCGTCAAGGACAAGCTGGCGAAGAAGGCGGGCCTCGACCTCGAGGTCAAGGAGTTCACCGACTACATCACGCCGAACACGGCGACCGAGGACGGCTCGGTGGGCGCCAACTACTTCCAGAACCAGCCGTACCTCGACGACTTCAACAACAAGCGCGGCACCCACATCGTGCCCGTCGTCACGGTGCACCTGGAACCGCTCGGCCTGTACTCCCACAAGGTCAAGAAGGCCGACGCCCTCAAGAGCGGTGCGACCGTCGCCGTCCCGAACGACGCCGTCAACGAGGCCCGCGCCCTGAAGCTGCTCGCCGCCAACGGGCTGATCACCCTCAAGGACGGCGTCGGCAACGAGGCCACCCCGCGGGACATCACCAAGAACCCCAAGGACCTCAAGTTCAAGGAGGTCGAGGCGGCCCAGACCCCGCGCTCCCTGGACGACGTCGACGCGGCCGTGGTCAACGGCAACTACGCCATCTCCGCCGGCCTGAAGCCCGCCAAGGACGCCCTCGTCCTGGAGTCCCCCAAGGACAACCCCTACGGCAACTTCCTCGCCGTGAAGAAGGGCAACGAGAAGGACCCGCGGGTGACCAAGCTCGCCAAGCTCCTCACCTCGCCCGAGGTCAAGAAGTTCATCGAGGACAAGTACCAGGGCTCCGTCATCCCGTCGTTCTGAGCCGCCGAGGGGGACTGACGCCATGCGCACGTCCGTCGCCGCCGTGGTGACCCTGGCCCTCGGCCTCGGCCTCACCGCCTGCGGCTCCGGCACGGACTCCGGCAAGGGCGGTGGCAAGGACGACACCCTCGTCGTCGGCGCCACCGCCGTCCCGGCCGGCGAGGTGCTCACCTACATCAGGGACCACCTCGCCGCCAAGGCCGGCCTGAAGCTGGAGATCAAGGAGTTCACCGACTACGTCCTGCCCAACACCGCCCTCCAGGAGGGCGAGCTGGACGCCAACCTCTACCAGAACCAGCCCTACCTGGACGACTTCAACAAGTCCAAGGGCACCGACCTGGTCCCGGTCGTCAAGCCCTACCTGCCGCCCATGGGCGTCTACTCGCACCGGGTCGAGGACATCACCAAGCTCGCCGACGGCGCCACCGTCGCCGTACCCAACGACATCACCAACGAGGGCCGCGCGCTGAAGCTGCTCGCCGCCGGCGGTGTCATCAAGCTCAAGGCGGGCGCCGGCACCGACGCCTCCCCACGGGACGTCACCGACAACCCGCGGCACCTGAAGTTCAGGGAGCTGGAGGCCGCCCAGCTGCCCCGCTCGCTCGACGACGTGGACGCCGCGGTGGTCAACAACAACTACGCCCAGGACGCGGGCCTGAGCCCCACCAAGGACGCGATCCTGCTGGAGTCGGCGAAGAACAACCCCTACGCCAACCTCCTCGCCGTCAAACGCGGCCACGAGGACGACCCGCGGGTGAAGAAGCTCGCCGGCCTGCTCGTCTCACCCGAGGTCCGCGCGTTCATCAAGGACAAGTACCACGGGTCCGTCCTGCCCGCGACCGGCGGCTGACGGACGCGCACACCGGCCACGGCGACGCACGGGGTCCCCTCCCTCACGAGGAGCGGACCCCGTCGTGCGCTTCGGTGGTTTCATGCTGCATGCTGGGCAGTTCAGCGGACCTGACGGCCCTGACGGTCTTCCGAGGAACTTCCGAAGGTTACGGAGCGGCGCATGACGAGCACCTTCCCCAACATCTCCATCAGCACGGAGCGGTTGGTGCTGCGTCCCCTCGACGAGGACGACGTGCCCGCCCTGGCCGAGATGATGAACGACGAGCAGGTCGTCGCCTGGACCAGCGTCCCCCACCCCTACACCGAGGCCGACGCCCGCCACTGGATCACCCGGCTCGCCCCCGCCGAGCGCACCGAGGGCCGCGGCATCGTCCTCGCCGTCACCGAGTTCCTCACCCAGCGGCTCGTCGGCCTCGTCCACCTGAAGAACACGGACTGGCGCGTGCGCTCCAGCGAACTGGCCTACGTCATCGCGCCCTGGGCCCGCGGCGAGGGCTACGCCTCCGAATCCGCCCTCGCCCTCGCCCAATGGCTCTTCCACGACCGGGACTTCGAGCGGCTGGAACTGCGCACCGCCGCCGGCAACACCGCCTCCCAGCAGGTGGCCCAGAAGATCGGCTGTATCAGCGAGGGCGTGCTGCGCAACGCCTGGATAGCCCGCGCCCGGACCGAGGACGGCACCTGGGCCCGGGTACGCACCGACGTCATCGTCTGGAGCCTGCTGCCCGAGGACCTCGCCGGGGTCGGCGAGCAGCTGGCCGACGCGAGTGGTTTCACCTCGTACTCGGACTGGAACTGAGTCCTCCGGGTTTCACCAGGTACGCTCACGGAGCCCGCGTACCGGGCTACCCCCCCCGAAGACCCGAGCAGAACCACTGGAGACTGACGACGATGGCCGACCGGGTCACGGTGATCGGCTGGGACGGCTCGCCGCTGACCGCCGCGGCACGGGGCGCCCTCGGCGCCGCCACCCTCGTGGCCGGAGCCGCCCACCACCTGGCGCTGCCCGAGGTGCCGCCCACCGCCGAACGCATCCGCCTCGGCAGCCTCCCGCTGGCCGCCCGCCGCATCGCCGCCCACCGCGGCACCGCCGTCGTCCTCGCCGACGGCGACCCCGGCTTCTTCGGCGTCGTACGCACCCTGCGCGCCCCCGAGTACGGCCTGGAGGTCGAGGTCGTCCCCGCCGTCTCCTCCGTCGCCACCGCCTTCGCCCGGGCCGGCATGCCCTGGGACGACGCCCAGGTGGTCGTCGCCCACCCGCGCACCCTGCGCCGCGCCGTGAACGTCTGCCGCGCCCACGCCAAGGTCGCCGTCCTCACCGCGCCGGGCGCCGGCCCCGCCGAACTCGGGCTCCTGCTGGAAGGCGTGCACCGCACCTTCGTCATCTGCGAGGAACTGGGCACCGAACGCGAACAGGTCAGCGTCGTCACCTCCGACAAGGCCGCCGACCACACCTGGCGCGACCCCAACGTCGTCATCGTCATCGGCGGCCCCGCCGGCGCCGGGGAGAGCGGCGGCTGGATCGCCGGCCGCGACCCGGGCACGGGCCCGCGGGGCTGGGTGCAGCCCGACGAGACGTACGGCCACGGGCTCGGCGAGGGGGAGACGGAGCTGCTGCGCGCCGCCCAACTCGCCCGCCTCGGACCCCGGACCGGCGACCTCGTGTGGGACATCGGCTGCGGCAGCGGCGCGTTCGCCACCGAGGCCGCCCGGGCCGGCGCGGCCGTCATCGCCGTCGACCACGACCCGGCCGCCTGCACCCGCACCGAGGGGGCCGCCCGCCGCTTCGGGGTCCAGCTCCAAGTGGTCTACGGCAGCGCCCCGCACGCCCTGGAGAACCTGCCCGAACCGGACGTCGTACGGGTCGGCGGCGGGGGACCGGCCGTCGTCTCCGCGGTCGCCGACCGGCGCCCGCGGCGCATCGTCACCCACGCCGCCACCCGGGACGCCGCCGAACGCGTCGGCCGCGACCTGACCGAGCACGGCTACCGCGTCGAGTGCGCCCTGATCCAGTCCGTCGAACTCGACACCAGGGCCTGGACCGAGACCGAGCGGAACGTCGCGTTCCTGCTCAGCGGGGTCCTGCCCGACCGCGCCCCGTGATCCGGTTGTCGTACCGCGCGCGGTAGGCTGGCCGATCGTTGTACCGCACCGGTGACCCGGACTTCGTTCGCCAATGTCCGGATCGCACGCCCGTCTTGGGCGGGTGCGGTACTGCGGAACCGGAGGACGCGCAACGTGGCGCAGTCCACAGCGGGCTGTCGCGGATCATGCTGTCGCGACGGCGGAACGGCCGGGACAATGCCACTGAATGGCTTTGTCGCCTTTTCCGGCGGGTCGTTCGTGCCGCTGGGCACGGACGCTCGTTCTTCACTGCGGGGCGGTCGGTGCGCCGTTCCGGGTGAGCTGGTCGTAGGGAGCACTAACCGATGGGCGAGGGGTACGCATGACCGACACCGGCCAGGTCCCGGGCGAGGGGCAGCCGGAGAGCGCAGGCATGGTGGAACAGCCGGGCGTCCCCGCGCACGGCGCGTACACCTACCTCTCCGAGGCACCCGCCGAGGACGAAGACCTGCTGCTGCCGGGTGCCCAGGGCGCGTGGGGCAACGAGGTGCCGCCACCCGCTCCGGAACCGGTGGTGGAGGCCGTCCACGAGCCGGGCCCGCACGAGACGGCCGGCCGTGACACCGGCTCGGTCGACCTCGGCGGCGTCCGCCTGCCCCATCCCGGTCCCGCGTCGGTGCCGCCGTCGCCCATCCTCTCGGCGCCGCACGACCCGGCGGCCGCGCCGCAGCCGCCGCGCCGTCCGCTGCACCTCGGCCCGCCGATCCCCGACACCTCCGCGAGCCCGGTCCGCTCCCTCGCCGACCGCGGCCCCGCCGGAGCACCGGCACGACAGCCCGGCCCGCCGGCCGCCGGCCCCGAGTACCTCGACGCCCAGCCCCAGCCGGCCCCGCAGAACGCGACACCGTGGGGGGCGGCGCCCGAGACCCGGATTCCGGCGCAGGGCGGGGCGCAGGTCCAGGTACCGGCCGAGGGACAGGTCGAGGCGCCAGTTCAGGCCCAGCCTGGGGTTCAGCCCGAAGCTGAGGTTCAGGTCCCGGTCGAGGGGCAGACTCAGCTTCCGGCCGAGGGGCAGGCTCCGGCTCCGGCCGAGACGCAGGCTCCTGTACAGGCGCAGGCTCCGGTTGAGGCCCAGGTCCCGGCTCAGGCGCCGGTCGAGGGGCAGGCCGTGGTTCAGGCCCAGGCTCCGGTCGGCGCGCAGGCACCGGCTGCGGAAACGGTTGTTCCGGCCGAGGCCGCCGAGCCCGCCGCCCCCGCCGCTCCTGCCCCCGCCGAGCCGGCCGACGCGGCCCAGGCCACGATGGCCCGCCTCGCGACCCAGGCGGCGGCCCAGGGCACGTCCGGCGACACCGGTCACTTCCCCGTCGTGCACGGTCATGACGGGGTCCAGCCGGCGCACGGGCACGACGGGGTGTACACCGCACCGGCGGAGGCGCCGGCCGCCGAGACCGAGACGTTGGCCGAGGGCGTCGCGGCTGCCGTGGACACGGCGGAGCCGGACGTGCCGGCCCAGGCGGCACCACAGCAGACCGTCGCGGACCCGGCGGCCCAGGAGGAGGCCGTGCAGCTCGCGCAAGCTGCCGAGGCCGCCGCCACGGACGCCGAGGCCGCACCCGCCGCCGAGACCGCTGCCGTGACCCCTGAAGCCGCCGCGACCGACGCGACCGGCGGTGCTTCCGAGACCGAGGCCGGTGAGACCACGGCCGCCGAGCAGACCGTGACGGATCCCGGCGCCCCCGCATCCGTCGTGACCGAGGCCGCCGTGGCCGAACCTGCCGTAGCCGACCCCGCCGTGACCGAGGCGGTCCAGCCGGGCACGGACGCGGAGCCGGGCGAGGCCGCGCAGTCCACCGAGGCCGCGCATCCCACCGAGGACCCGCAGTCCACCCAGGCCGAGCAGCCCGCCGAGGCCATGCAGCCCGACGTGGCCGCGCAGGTTGCCGACGCATCGCAGGCCCCCGCCGCACCGCAGGTCGCCGACCTCGCGCAGCCCCAGCCCGCCGTCGACGCCCCGGAGCCGGTCGCGCCCGCAGCCCCGGTCGCCGGTCAAGACGTGACTCAGGACGTGACCCAGGACCCGGCCCAGGCCACCGGCCAGGTTCCCGCCGAGGTCCCGGCCACTGTCCAGGAGGTGGCGCCGGCCGTCATTCAGGACCCGGCCCAGGCCACCGGTCAGGTTCCCGCCGAGGTCCCGGCCACTGTCCAGGAGGTGGCGCCGGCCGTCATTCAGGACCCGGCCCAGGCCACCGGCCAGGCACCCGCCGAAGTCCCGGCCGTCGCCCAGGAGATGGCCCAGGCCCCCGACCCGGCCGCTGTCGAGGCCCCGGCCGAAGGCGTCGCCCCGGTAGCAGACCCCGCCGCCCCCACGGCCGAGTCCGCCGCTGCGGGCGCCGACCCCGCTGCCCCGGTGGCCGAGCCTGCCGCCCCGGTAGTCGAGTCGGCCACCCCGGTAGTCGAGTCGGCCACCCCGCAGGCCCCCGCCGAGCCCACTCCCACCGCCGCTCCGGCCCAGCCGGGCTCGGGCTCCCCGGACGCCGTACCGGCCGCCCAGCCCGCCGTAGCCGAGGCCCCGGAGGCCCCGCAGCCCCAGGCACCGGCGCCCGCGCCGGACGCCGCCGTACCGGACGCCGCCGTGCCGGACCCCGGGCAGCCGCTCGGGCAGTTCGTGCCGGTGCAGGGGCAGGTGCCCACCACCCCGCACCTGGCGCCCACCCCGCCGCAGCCCGTGGCGCCGCCCGCGGCCGAACCGCAGGTCCCCCAGGTTCCGCAGGAGCAGCCGCAGCCGCAGCCGCAGCCGGAGCCGGTGGCCACGGTGCCCGCGCCCCGCGAGGGCGAGCCGGCCCAGGTACCGGCCGGGGCGGACGCGCAGCCCGCCCCCGATGCCGTACAGCACACGGAGCAGCCGGAGGACCTGGACACCAGGGCCGCCGACCAGGAAGAGAGCACGGCCGCGGTGGCGGAAGCACGACAGTCCACCGGCCCGGCCGCGCCCGCCTACGCCGACGCCGAGCGCGAGGCCGTCCTGAAGGTGATGCGCGAGCGCCGCGACATCCGCAACGGCTTCCGCAGCGACCCCATCCCGCACGAGGTGCTGCTCCGGGTCCTGGAGGCCGCGCACACCGCGCCCTCCGTGGGCCACTCGCAGCCCTGGGACTTCGTCGTCATCAGATCCGCCGAGACCCGGCAGACGATGCACGAACTGGCGATGCGACAGCGCGAGGCGTACGCCAAGTCGCTGCCGAAGGGCCGGGCCAAGCAGTTCAAGGAACTGAAGATCGAGGCCATCCTCGACACCCCGGTCAACATCGTCGTCACCGCCGACCCCACCCGCGGCGGCCGGCACACCCTCGGCCGTCACACCCAGCCGCAGATGGCGCCCTACTCCTCGGCGCTCGCGGTGGAGAACCTCTGGCTCGCCGCCCGCGCCGAAGGCCTCGGCGTCGGCTGGGTCAGCTTCTTCGACGAGCGGGAGATGGTCCGCGCGCTCGGCCTGCCCGAGCACCTGGAGGTCGTCGCCTACCTGTGTGTCGGGTACGTCGACGAGTTCCCGGACGAGCCCGAGCTGATGCAGGCCGGCTGGTCCAAGCGACGCCCCCTGTCCTGGGTGGTGCACGAGGAGACATACGGCCGCCGCGCCCTGCCCGGAGAGGAACCCCACGACCTGCTCGCCGAGACCGTCGCACAGATCCGCCCGCTCGACGCCAAGGCGCTCGGCGAGGCATGGGAGCGCCAGAAGCGCATGACCAAGCCGGCCGGCGCGCTCGGCATGCTGGAGATCATCTCCGCACAGCTGTGCGGGCTGTCCCGGCAGTGCCCGCCGCCGATCCCGGAACCCGCCGCCGTCGCGATCTTCGCCGGCGACCACGGCGTGCACGCCCAGGGCGTCACCCCCTGGCCGCAGGAGGTGACCGCCCAGATGGTGGCCAACTTCCTCGGCGGGGGAGCCGTCTGCAACGCCTTCGCCGCCCAGGTCGGCGCCGAGGTGTGCGTCGTGGACGTGGGCGTCGCCGCCGACCTGCCCGCCACGCCGGGCCTGCTGCCGCGCAAGATCCGCGGTGGTACGTCCGACATGACCGCCGGCCCGGCGATGACCCGCGAGGAGGCCGAGGCGGCCATCGAGGTGGGCATCGAGACCGCCCGCGACCTGGTGGCGGCCGGCAACAAGGCGCTGCTCACCGGTGAGATGGGCATCGCCAACACCACCGCGTCCGCCGCGCTGATCTCCGTCTTCACCGGCGCCGACCCGGCCGAGGTGACCGGGCGCGGCACGGGCATCAACGACGAGACGCTGGTCCGCAAGACCGAGGTCGTCCGCCGCGCGCTGGAACTCCACCAGCCGGACCCGGCCGACCCGATCGGCGTCCTCGCGGCCGTCGGCGGCTTCGAGCACGCGGCCATGGTCGGCCTGCTGCTCGGCGGCGCGTCCCTGCGGACGCCGGTGATCCTGGACGGCGTCAGCGCCGGAGCGGCGGCCCTCGTCGCCCGCGCGATCGCCCCCGAGGTCCTCGCGGCCTGCATCGCCGGCCACCGCAGCGCCGAGCCGGGCCACGTCGCGGCGCTGAACAAGCTGGGCCTGCGCCCGCTGGTCGACCTCGACCTCCGCCTCGGCGAGGGCACGGGCGCCCTGCTGGCGCTCCCGCTGGTCCAGAGCACGGCGAGGGCCATGCACGAGGTGGCCACGTTCGACGCGGCGGGCGTCACCGAGAAGTAAGGGACGGGCGCCCGGCACGCGCGACGCCGGGCGCCTTCCACCGTCCATGGGCCGGTGTCGGGCGTCTACCGATGCCTTCCACCGTCCACGGGCCGGTGCCGGGTGTCTACTGATGCCCTGCGCCGTCCACGGGCCGGTCGCCGGGCGCCTGGTCGATTCCTTCCGGCGTCTACGGGCGGGTCGCCGACCGCCCGCCCAGGCCCTCCCGCGGCCACGGGCCGGTCGCCGCGCGCCTGTCGATGCCTTCCGGCGTCTACGGGGCCGGTGCCGAGCACCGTAGACGCCCTCCCGCGCCGTCCACGGGCCCGCCCCCTCCGGCCTCCACCACGGCCGGTGCCCGGCGTCGTTGACCAGTCACCGGACACCTGTCCCACCCGCACCGCCACCACCGTAAAATCCGCACGTCAGCGCCACCGCAAAGCCACCGGAGGACGCCCTCATGGCCGAACACCCCGCCTACCCCGTAGGCCTCCGCCTCTCCGGCCGCCGCGTGGTCGTCCTCGGCGGCGGCACCGTGGCCCAGCGCCGCCTGCCCGCCCTGATCGCGGCCGGCGCGGACATCACCGTCGTGTCCCCGGAGGCCACCCCCTCGGTCGAGGCCATGGCCGAGGCGGGGGAGATCACCTGGGAGCGGCGCGCCTACGCCGAAGGCGACCTCGCCGAGGCCTGGTACGCCCTCATCGCCACCAGCGACCCAGGCGCCAACACCCGCGCCTCCGCCGAGGCGGAGCGGCACCGCGTCTGGTGCGTCCGCTCCGACGACGCCGACCAGGCCACGGCCTGGACCCCGGCGACCGGCCACAGCGAGGGCGTCACCGTGGCCGTGCTCACCACCCACGCGCGGGGCCGCGACCCCCGCCACACCGCCGCCATCCGGGACGCGGTCGTGGCGGGCCTGCGCGACGGCACCCTCGTCGCCCCGCACCACCGCACGCGCACCGCGGGCGTGGCCCTGGTCGGCGGCGGCCCCGGCGACCCCGATCTGATCACCGTCCGCGGCCGGCGCCTGCTCGCCGAGGCGGACGTCGTCATCGCCGACCGGCTGGGCCCGCGCGATCTGCTCGCCGAGCTGCCGCCGCACGTCGAGGTGATCGACGCGGCCAAGATCCCCTACGGCCGCTACATGGCCCAGGAGGCCATCAACAACGCGCTGATCGAGCACGCCAAGCAGGGCAAGGCGGTGGTCCGGCTCAAGGGCGGCGACCCGTTCGTCTTCGGCCGGGGCATGGAGGAGGTCCAGGCGCTCGCCGAGGCCGGCATCCCGTGCACGGTGGTTCCCGGCATCTCCAGCTCCATCTCGGTCCCGGGCGCGGCCGGCATCCCGGTCACGCACCGGGGGGTCGCCCATGAGTTCACCGTGGTCAGCGGCCATGTGGCGCCCGACGACGAGCGTTCCCTGGTCGACTGGCCCTCGCTGGCCAAGCTCACCGGCACCCTGGTCATCCTGATGGGCGTCGACAAGATCGGGAAGATCGCCGAGACGCTCGTCGCCCACGGCAAGCCGCCGACGACGCCGGTGGCCCTGGTCCAGGAGGGCACGACGGCCGCCCAGCGCCGGGTGGACGCCACCCTGGCCACGGTCGCCGAGACGGTACGGTCTCAGGAGGTGAAGCCCCCGGCGGTCATCGTCGTGGGCGAGGTCGTACGGGTCGGCCCCGAGCCCGCCGCCTGAACACACCCACGGGGCACCCACCGAGGCGCCCCCGAGCAACCCCGGTAACCCGGGGTGGCACAACCCTTACCCAGCCGTTGGCAGCACACCCAGGACAAGGCAGTATCACCCTGTGGCCGATCTCATCACCGTCGAGGACCCCGACGACCCGCGCCTGACCGACTACACGGGTCTGACCGACGTGGAGCTGCGCCGCCGGCGCGAGCCCGCGGAGGGCCTGTTCATCGCCGAGGGCGAGAAGGTCATCCGCAGGGCCAAGGAAGCGGGCTACGAGATGCGGTCCATGCTGCTCTCGGCCAAGTGGATCGACGTCATGCGCGACGTCATCGACGAGCTCCCGGCCCCGGTGTACGCCGTGAGCCCGGAACTCGCCGAACGGGTCACCGGCTACCACGTGCACCGCGGCGCCCTCGCGTCCATGCAGCGCAAGCCGTTGCCGACAGCCGGCGAACTGCTCCGCACCGCCCGCCGTGTGGTGATCATGGAGTCGGTGAACGACCACACCAACATCGGCGCCATCTTCCGCTCGGCGGCGGCCCTCGGCATGGACGCGGTGCTGCTGTCGCCCGACTGCGCCGACCCGCTGTACCGGCGGAGCGTCAAGGTGTCCATGGGCGCGGTGTTCTCCGTGCCGTACGCCCGGCTGGAGACCTGGCCGAAGGACCTGGAGTCGGTCCGCGAGGCCGGTTTCACGCTGCTCGCGCTCACCCCGGACGAGAAGGCGAGCAGCCTCGACGAGGCCGCGCCGCACCGCATGGACCGGGTGGCGCTCATGCTCGGCGCGGAGGGCGACGGCCTGTCCCGGCAGGCCCTGGTCGCCGCCGACGAATGGGTCCGCATCCCGATGTCCCACGGCGTCGACTCCCTCAACGTGGGCGCGGCGGCGGCAGTGGCGTTCTACGCGGTGGCGACGGGCCGGCCGCAGTCCTGACCGTGAGGGCGGCACGTCACCCCCGCCCTCGACTCCCGACGCGTGGAGCACGGCCGCCGGTACCCACGCCCGGGGCGTCCGCCGGTGTTGTCCCGGTGGCTCGGCGCCCGCGCTTCCCCGGAGCCGTCGGCTTCCGGTGCCGTGAACCGGCGACTAAGCCGACCGGTCCCACGTAAACCTGCCGTCACCCGACAGCGGCTCGCCGAGCCGCACCGCGAGGCTCTGGTCCGCCGGAGCGCCCGGCCGGGCGTGCCGCTCGAGCCGGACCCCGCCGTCGCCGCCCAGCCCGCGGGCCGGGCCCTGGCAGCCCTGGGCGACCGCGATGCCGAGCGCCACCAGCAGCGTCACCACCACGAACACGAACAGCCGCTGCCGCAGCAGCCGCGGATTGGCGGGCCGCAGACCGGTCCCCGTCGGGCGCCGTCCGGAGGTGCCGCGCGGAGCCGGACGGCCGCCGCCGGAGCGCGGGCCGCCGCCGCGTGGCGCCGGGGTGGGGCGTACCGTACCCGGCCGCGCGGACGCGGCCCCGCCGCGGGCGCCACGCGAGGGCGCGCCCTCACGGGACGGCGCGTCGCCGCGCGCGGAGACGCCTCCCCGGGACGGCATCCCGCCCCGGGCCGGGACGCCCGGGCGCGGCGGTGTGCCGGGGGAGCCCCGCCGCTGGGTGCGCTGCGGCTCGGGGTAGGTGTCGGCGAGCCGCCCGGTGGGCCGGTCGGCCTCGGCGGCCCGCGGGTGCGGCGGGCGTACGTCGTTCAGCCCCTGCGCCTCCCGGGCGGCGATCTCCTTCAGCCGCAGCGACAGCTGGAGCGTGCTGGGCCGCTCCTCGGGGTCCTTCGCCAGACAGGCCCGGATCAGCGGAGCCAGCGCGTCCGGTACGCCGGCCAGCTGCGGCTCCTCGTGCACCACCCGGTACAGCATCACCTCGGAACTGCCGTGCCCGAAGGGCGAGTCACCGGTCGAGGCGTACGCCAGCGTGGCGCCGAGCGAGAAGACGTCGGTGGCCGGGGTGACCGCCGCGCCGCGCACCTGCTCGGGGGCGAGGAAGCCGGGGGAGCCGACCGCGGTGCCCACATGGGTGAGCGTGGAGGCGCCGGTGGCCCAGGCGATGCCGAAGTCGATGATCCGCGGCCCCTTGGGGGACAGCAGGATGTTGGAGGGCTTCAGGTCCCGGTGGACGACACCGGCCTCGTGCACGGCGACCAGCCCCTCGGACAGGGCCGCGCCGATCGCCGCCGTGTCCGCCGCGCAGAGCGCCCCTTCCTCGGCGACCTTGTCGTGCAGGGACGGCCCGGGCACGTACTGCGTGGCGAACCAGGGCCGCTCGGCCTCCAGATCGGCGGCGACCAGCCGGGCCGTGCAGCCGCCGCGGATCCGCCGGGCCGCGGACACCTCGCGCGCGAACCGCGACCGGAACTCCTGGTCCTCCGCCAGGTCCGGCCGGATCACCTTCAGCGCGACCCGCTGCCCCTTCTTGTCGGAGCCGAGATACACCACGCCCATTCCGCCCGCGCCGAGCCGTCGGTGAAGCCTGAACGAGCCGACGACGCGCGGGTCCTCGCGCCTCAGGCGCATCATCGCCATGTTCATCCCCGCTGCCCGGTCCCTGTGACGTGGCACAGCTTACGTTTCCACGGCCGCCCGCGCGCAGAGGCCGCGCCCTCTCGGCGGGACGGATTGTGCGGGCCGTCCGGGGGAGGTGAAACCCGGTCAGCAGGCCAGGCGTTAGCGCGACTTCGCGTCGGCGGGGCCGCCAACCCGCCTGTCGCTCCGGGAGGTTGAGCTCGCGCGGAGCCGAGGCATCCCGGGCGGCCCCCCCGCCGGCCGCCGCCCGCCGACCGCTCGCGGGCGGGGCCGGGCCCCGGACCGGGATCCACCTCCGGTACCCCTTCCGGCACCGGTCCGAGTGATCGAAGTCACTCCACCCGGTGAGCGGGACGCTTCCGAAATGACCGGACAGAGCGGACGACCCCTCCGGGAAGTCCCCGATGCCCGGGCCCGCGTCTCCACCCAGGGGAGTAGTTCGCGACCGGGGGCTCATCCTCCCGGAGGCCCGGCAATCGGTACGAGGGCATGACGTCGGCCCCGGGCGGCCCGCCTAGATTTGAGGGCAAGCGGCGGGTGCGGTACTCGTCCCCCGAGGTCGGACACCCGCCGCTGCAGTCGACAACCGAACAGTCAGGAGAGGGACCATGGCCCATACGGCACCGCGACGCCCGGCGTTCGCCTCCCGCCGCACGGGCCGTCGCCACCCGCTGGTGGCGACACTCATGGCCCTTCCCCTCGCGGCCCTGCTCCTGCTCGTCTTCGACGGCTGGGAGACGGTGGCCACACAAGCGTCGTCCGTGGGTGCGATGCTGGGGCGCTGAGCGGCGACCCCAGGCCCGGAAGAGCGGTCCGGGCGGGGACATCGATCCATGAAACCCCGTGGGGACGGGGGTACGGCGGACGGCAAGAATGCCGGCGCAGCTGGGGAGCTGCGCCGGCATCGGCCGTTTCCCCCACGTTCCCTGTAGGGGGCGCGCTCTCCCCGCGGGCCCTTCCCGGCCGCGGGCGGGCGTCCCTCCCGCGACCGGCCCCAGTACCCTCGGCCGGACAGCCACCCCTTCCCCCGAGGCAACGGTGACCGCAGACACAGCCACCAGCGCAGACGCCCCCGCCGACCCCCTCATATCGGCCCTGACCGCCCGGGCCAGGGCGGCGGTCCACGGCACCCCGGCCACCTGCCCGTGCGCCAGTACTCCCCTCGCCGTCCGCCCCGACGCCGCCGTCGTCCGCCACGCCGGCGCCGTGGCCAAGGCCCACGCCCCGGACACCGACCCCGCCGCCCTGACCCTCCGCGTCGCCACCGCCACCCGTCTCCCCGACGTGCTGCTGCCACCCCTCACCCCCGCCCCGGCCCCCCTGCGCGACCCGCACGCCCCCCACGACCCCCACGGCCGTCTGGTCACCCTCTGGCCGTACGGCGTCCCCGTGGACCGGGACGACCCCGACGCGGCCCCCTGGGAAGCCGTGGCCGCCCTCCTGGCCCGGCTGCACCGCACTCCCGTCCCCGCCGGCCTCCCCCCGATGCGCGGCCCCGCCAAGGCCGCCCGCGCCCTCGACCGGCTCCACGCGGCCCTGCGCGCCACGCCCCAGGGGCCCGCCCGCCCCGCCGCCCGCCCGGTGCTGGCCGCCTGGGCAGCCCTGCCCGCCTGGGCCACCGCCAGGGCCCCGATGCCCGGCCCGGCCGCCCTCTGCCACGGCGACCTGCACCTCGGCCAGCTCGTCCGGCACCCCGCGCCGGACGGCCCGTGGCGGCTCATCGACGTGGACGACCTCGGCGCGGGCGTCCCCGCCTGGGACCTCGCCCGCCCCGCCGCCTGGTACGCCTGCGGACTCCTCCCGCCCGACGAGTGGACCCGCTTCCTGACCGCCTACCGGAGCGCCGGCGGCCCGGCTGTGCCCGCGGACGGCGATCCCTGGCCCGCCCTGGACGTACCGGCCCGCGCGCTCACCGTGCAGACGGCCGCCCTGGCGATCACGAAGGCGCTCGCCGCCGGCCGCCCGCTGGACGAGGTGGAGCAGGCCCTGGCCGACGCCTGCGCGCGCATGCCGTCCGCCCCCGCGCCCCCTGACCGCCGGGCGCCCGGAACCCCGGACTAGGCTGCAACCGCCCGGGGCCGGACGGAGTCTGTCCTGGGGAAGCACGAAGCAGTACCGACCGGCGAGGAGTTGAGCCGAGCATGCAGTGTCCGAAGTGCCATGCGCCGATGCACACCTACAACCGCAACGGCGTCCAGATCGAGCAGTGCAGCGGCTGTCGCGGCATCTTCCTCGACTACGGCGAGCTGGAGGCGCTGACCCGCCTGGAGGCCCAGTGGTCCCAGCCGGCCCCGCCCCCGCCGCCCGCCCCGCAGGCCTACCCCCCGGCGGCCCCGCCCGCGCCCGCCTGGGGCGCCCCGCACGGCGGTCACCACGGCGACCACGGTCACTACGGCCACCACCGCCACAAGAGCTTCGGCCACATGCTGTTCTCCAGCTGAGCACACGAAGAAGCCCCCGGCCGTACGAGACGGCCGGGGGCTCCTTGCTGTGTGGACGATACTGGGATTGAACCAGTGACCTCTTCCGTGTCAGGGAAGCGCTCTCCCGCTGAGCTAATCGTCCGGGAACTGTGACCCGCGAGTCACAGACAGTGCGCGATACTGGGATTGAACCAGTGACCTCTTCCGTGTCAGGGAAGCGCTCTCCCGCTGAGCTAATCGCGCGGGGGACCTTCGAGAAGATCCGGGATCCGAAGATCCAGTGGACGATACTGGGATTGAACCAGTGACCTCTTCCGTGTCAGGGAAGCGCTCTCCCGCTGAGCTAATCGTCCTTGGAGGTGGAGACGGGATTTGAACCCGTGTAGACGGCTTTGCAGGCCGTTGCCTCGCCTCTCGGCCACTCCACCAGGAGTGTAGGGGATCGGGATGACCCCTTCTTCCTTCGAGCGGACGACGAGGCTCGAACTCGCGACCTCAACCTTGGCAAGGTTGCGCTCTACCAACTGAGCTACGTCCGCTTGTCGTTTCGGTCCGCTTCCGCGTCCCGGCGACGTGTTGAACTCTAGCGGATTCCCCGGCCAGTACAAAAACGCGTTTGCGCAGCGTGCTGCGGTGCGCCCCGCGTACCCCGTGGTCAGCGCCCCCCACAGGACATCCCGGGGCCACCCGGCGGACACCCGACCTAGACTCGACCACGTGCTCCACGACCCCTGCCGACTCCCTCCTCTGGCCCGTTTCGGCGACCGTGTCGCCACGGGCCTGCTCGACGTCACCAGCGACCCGGCCGCCCTGGACTCCACCGGCTTCTGGGCCGTCTGCGCCGACTACGAAGGCCGGCTGACCTGCGCCCGCTTCGCGGACGTACGCGAGGAGCCGGTGCCCGCGCCGCGGCCCGGCCGGTGGCAGGGCCCGGAGCCGGGGCAGTGGACGTCCTCCCTGGACCGCGCCGCGTACACGGCGGCCGTCCAGCGCATCCGCGAGCACATCGCGGCCGGCGAGGTCTACCAGGCCAACCTCTGCCGCGTGCTCAGCGCGCCCGCCGCCCCCGGCGCCGACGTGGACGCCCTGACCGCCGTACTGGCCCGCGGCAACCCGGCGCCGTACGCCGGAACGATCCGCCTGCCGGAGCACGGCGTGGAGATCGCCACCGCCTCTCCCGAGCTGTTCCTGCGCCGGCACGGCCGGACCGTCGAGTCGGGCCCGATCAAGGGCACCGGGCGGACCGAGGCGGACCTCCTGGACAAGGACTACGCCGAGAACGTGATGATCGTGGACCTGGTCCGCAACGACATCGGGCGGGTATGCGAGACCGGCAGCGTGACCGTCCCCGACCTGTGCGCGGTCGAGAAGCACCCCGGGCTCGTCCACCTCGTCTCCACCGTGCGCGGCGAGCTGCGCCCCGGCGCCGGCTGGCCCGAGCTGCTGGCCGCGGCCTTCCCGCCCGGCTCGGTCACCGGCGCCCCCAAGTCGAGCGCCATGAGGATCATCGAGGAACTGGAGCCGGCACCGCGCGGCCCCTACTGCGGCGGCATCGGCTGGGTGGACGCCGACCGGGGCACCGGCGAGCTGGCCGTGGGCATACGCACCTTCTGGATCGACCGCTCCGACGCCACCCTGCGCTTCGGCGCGGGCGCCGGCATCACCTGGGGGTCCGACCCGGAAGGGGAGTGGCGGGAGACCGAGCTGAAGGCGGCCCGGCTGCTCGCGGTGGCGTCGGGCGCGTACGAGGGGACCGAGGAGGCCCTCGGATGAGGGTCTGGCTGGACGGCGGGCTGCGCGAGGCGGACACCGCCCGGGTCTCCGTCCTCGACCGCGGCCTGACCGTCGGCGACGGCGTCTTCGAGACCGTGAAGACGGTCCACGGCCGGCCCTTCGCGCTCACCCGGCACCTCGACCGGCTGACCCGCTCCGCCCGCGTCCTCGGCCTGCCGGACCCCGACCACGACGAGATCCGCCGCGCCTGCGCGGCCGTACTGGAGGCCAACCCCATGCCGCTGGGCCGGCTGCGGATCACCTGCACCGGCGGCCACGGCCCGCTCGGCACCGGCCGCGGCGGGCACGGCCCGACCCTGGTGGTCGCCGTCGCCGGGACCGCCCGCCGCCCCGACTCCACCGCGGCGGTCACCGTCCCGTGGACCCGCAACGAGCGCGGCGCCCTCGCCGGCGTGAAGAGCACGTCGTACGCCGAGAATCTCGTCGCCCTCGACCGGGCCCGCCAACTCGGCGCCTCCGAGGCGCTGTTCGGCAACACGGCCGGACGGCTCTGCGAAGGCGCCGCGACGAACGTCTTCGTCGTCCTGGACGGCGAGATCCACACCCCGCCGGTCACCTCCGGCTGTCTGCCCGGCATCACCCGCGCCCTGGTCATCGAGTGGACGGGCGCCCGGGAGACCGACCTGCCGCTGGACGTCCTCCAGCGCGCCGACGAGGTCTTCCTCACCTCGTCCCTGCGGGACGTACAGGCCCTGCACCGCGTCGACGGCCGTGAACTGCCCGGCGCCCAGGGCCCGGTGACCGCCGAGGCGATGCGCGTCTTCGACGAGCGGTCCGGCAGGGACCTGGACCCCTGAGCCGACGACCGGACCGGCGACGGCGAGCCGGGGCCCACCGGACCAGGGGTCGGGGGCCGGGGCCGAAAACCGGCTGACTCGGCCGGCCGGCACGGGTAGAACCTCTGTGATGACGACGACCCTGCGGCCGGCCGAGCCGCTCCGGCAGAACCCCGACGGGACCCGCTCACGGCGCTACGCGGTGTGCGTGAACAGCCGTCCCGTCGGCGAGATCCACCTCGGTACCTCGCCGTCCCTCGGCGACTCCGTGGCCCGCATCATCGACCTGCGGATCGACGAGCCCGACCGGCGGCGCGGGCGGGGCACCGTGGCGGCGCTGGCCGCGGAGGAGGTGGCCCGCGGCTGGGGCTGCGTGCAGCTGGAGGCCATGGTGCCCGTCGCGGCGGACACCGCCCTGAGCCTGTTCCGCACCCTCGGTTACACCGTGCGCAACCGCGGCATGGAGAAGCGCCTGGACGGCACCCCGCCCGCCCTGCCCGCGGGCAGCCGTGCGCGGCCGATGACGGGGGAGGAGTTCGACGCCTGGCTGGAGGCGGAGCGCGAGCAGTTCGCGCGTATGTGGGTCGAGCGCGGCATCCCGGAGGCCGCCGCCCGCGCCAAGTCCCGGGACGACCACGCACGGCTGCTGCCGCACGGCTTGGCGACGGACGGCGTGCTCTTCAGCGTGCTGGAGCACGAGGGCAGTCCGGTGGGCACCCTGTGGGTGGCACTCCAGGAGGGCAAGGCGTTCGTCTTCGACGTGCGGACGTATCCGGCCCACCGGGGCCGGGGACACGGCCGTACGCTCATGCTCCTGGCGGAACAGCAGGCGACCGGCGCCGGCCGCCCGGTCCTGGGCCTCAACGTCTTCGCGGGCAACACCCCCGCCGAGGCCCTGTACACGTCACTCGGCTACGAAACGGTCAGGTATTTCCTGAGCAAGCCCCTGCTGTAGACGGCGCCACCGGGCCGGCACCTCCGCTCCCGGCGCGGTCCTCAGGCCCGCCCGGCGGCGCGGTCGGCCAGCAGGCGGTCCACGATCTGCTCGATGCGTTCGCGCAGGCCCTCCTGGCTCTTGCCGCCGTCGAGACGCTCGCCCCCGATGACGTACGTCGGCGTACCGGTCACGCCGATGGCCTTGCCCTCGGCCTGGTCGGCGTCCACGACCAGGATGTGCCGGCCGTCGATCAACGCGGTGTCGAATTCCTCCGCGTCCAGCCCGAGTTCCCGGGCCACCTCGACCAGGAAGGGTTCCCCCTGACGGTCCAGCTCCGCCACCCGCTCCAGCACGGCCTCCACGTACGGCCAGCCCTTGCCCTGCTCCAGCGCCTCCTCGGCGGCCTGCGCGGCGGCGAAGGAGTGCTTGTGCTTCTCCAGCGGGAAGTGCCGCAGCCGCAGCTCGAGCCGGTCGCCGTAGCGGGCACGCAGGGCGCGTACGTCGTCCAGGGCCGTACGGCAGTCGGGGCACTGCAGCTCGCACCAGACGTCGAGGACGAGGGCATCGGTGCGGGCGGGGGAGGAGTCGCTCATGGCCACCAGTCTTCCAGGCCGGGCGCGGGCGGCCCAACCGGACCTCGGTGCGCGAGCGGGCCGCGTACCGCCACTCCAGTAGGAGAGAACCCGGAGATGTCCCTGATGTCCGGCTGGAGCATGGCCTCGCGGGGATCCGGAGGTGCACGATGGAAGCGACGGACCGAACCCGCCAGGAGGACCGGATGATCGCCGAGACAGTCTGCTCCGCCGTTTCCGCGGCGGGCCTGGGGATCGCGGTGTTCACCGCCTACCGCAGACGCTTCTTGGCGGCGGCCCGCCTCGCGGCCTACTCGCTCGTCCCGGTCGGCCTGGTGATGACCGGGGTCGTCGGCTGGCTCGCCGACACCGCGCTGAGCCCCACCGCCTGGGCGGGCTTCGGAGTGCTCGGCGCGGCCTGGCTCCTGTTCACCGGCACCCGGGCCGTGGAGCGCCGGCGCGGGACGACCGGCGCCGAGCGCAGGGCGGCGAGACGGGAGGAGCGGGACACGGTGGCCCCCGCGGCCACGGCCCCGCCCCTCGGCGGGACGACGGCCGGTCCCTCGGCACGCCCGGCCACTCCTCGGACCACCCCCCGGTCCGCCGGCGCGTCGGAGGACTTCAGCGACATCGAGGCCATCCTCAAGAAGCACGGCATATGACAGTCACATGACTGGCCGAAGGGACACACTGAGTCCCCGGAGCGGCCGGAATCGTTCACCAGCCGGACGAGACCTCACGGTATTCGGCGAACTCCCGCAAGATCTCCAGCGCTGATCGCGACCGGGCACCGGGTACGCCATGATCTGCGGCGAGATGCTGGACACTACACAGAGCGAGGCCGCGCCGCCCAAGGACGAGCCTCGCGGGTGCCTCTTCGCCCTTTCCCAGCCACCGCTGATGATCTTCCTGGCGGTGATCGGGTGTCTGCTGCTCATGGCTGCGCTGCACGATCTGCTGTTGCTGTGAGCCGTACACGTCCGTCCCGGCGCCACCCGCCGGGACCGACGTCGCATCGGGGGCACCGTCCGGGCCGCCCGTGCCGGCCTGCCCCCCCGTCCGCCCCCGCTCAGCCCGCCGCTTCCTTGCGCCGGGCCCGGTAGGCGGCGACATGCAGCCGGTTCCCGCAGGTACGGCTGTCGCAGTAGCGGCGCGAGCGGTTGCGGGAGAGATCCACGAAGGCACGCCGGCAGTCCGGTGCCTCGCAGCGCCGCAGCCGCTCCTGCTCTCCGGCCACCACGAAGAAGGCCAGTGCCATCCCGCAGTCGGCGGCGAGATGGTCGGCCACGGAGGCGCCCGGCGCGAAGTAGTGCATGTGCCAGTCGTAGCCGTCGTGGTCGGTCAGCCGGGGCGTGGTGCCGGCGGCGGCGACCAGCTCGTTGATCATCAGGGCCGCGGACCGGGCGTCCGGGGCCGCGAAGACCGCCGCGAAGCGCCCCCGGAGCCTGCGCACCGCGGAGAGATCCAGCTCCGACAGCACTCCGACATCGCTGATTTTGTGACTTCGTACGAAATCCGTGAGTGCCTGGACGTCGGGCAGACCGTCCGCCGCCGCATCGTCCTCGGGCGCGGAGTTCACCAGATCCACCACGGTGTCGAGGGCGCACCGGGTGTCGTGGGTGATCAGCACGTTTCGCTCCCTGGCCTGGGGGTCGGGCGGGCGCCCGCCGATGCTGGCCGATGGTAGCGACTAGCGCGCCGACCGCACCCGTCCTTCCCCGACCCCGATTGCCGTGAGAACGCCCCCGCGCCGCACGGGGTTCCCGCCGCACCCGTCCGGCCGCACGGCCCCGGCCCGGCCGAACGGACGAGGACGACGGCCGACCGCGCGCCCATCGCCCCCGACCCCGGCATCGCATACGCACAGCGATCGTCCGCTCGCGTATCGCGGCCGGCGACGGCAGGCCGACGCCGCCCGTGAACGCTCACGAGGGCGGCGTCGGTCCGTTGCCGTATGCGGTTGTCTTGGCCCGAGCCGTCTCCCCGAGTGGACGGCGCCGGGCTGCTCGGAAGGGCCGCGGCCTAGTTCTCCGCCAGGATGTGCGAGAGCTCCTGATCCAGGTCGAAGTGCCGGTGCTCCGTGCCGGGCGGCACGGCGGCGTCGGTTCGCTTCAGGAAGGACTCCAGGGCCCGCGCGGGGGCCTCGAGCAGCGCCTCTCCCTCCGGGGAGCTGAGGGCGATGCACACGACGCCCTGACCATGGCTGCGGGATGGCCAGACGCGGACGTCGCCGGTGCCGGTGGGCCGGTGCAGGCCCTCGGCGAGGAGGTCGCGGGCGAACACCCACTCGACGGTCTCCTCGGCTCCGGTGTGGAAGGTGGCGTGCACGGCGTAGGGGTCGGCCGTGTCGTACCGCAGGCCTGCGGGGACAGGCAGGGAGGACTCGCTCGACACAACGAGGCGCAGGTGCAGCTCGCAGCTGACCGTGGTGTTCATAAGCGCCAGGGCCTTTCGCTCAGTGTGCGCTCGGGGATTCGCACGTCGGCGAAATCGACATGCCACCTACGGTGCCGTTGTAAACCCCTCTGAGGGTTTTGGGTGTGTTTACGTAACTCTTCCGGCCGAGAACTCGTACCGGATCTACCACCATTCCGGTGACTGGTTTCACTCGGGTAGGGTTTGTCTATATGAATACGGGGAGTGACGAACCGGGCGAGGTCGCCGTGGCATCGGACAGGACCAAGACAGACCGGCAGGAGACCGCCGACGGAGCCGGGAGCGGGCTGGGCTCACGGGCGCCGGAATTCATCAAGTCCCGCCGGCTCCTCCACCTGAGCTGGCAGGTCGGGGTCTTCGTGGTCGGCCTCGCGGTGGTCGTCGCGGGCATCATCATGCTGCCGCTGCCCGGGCCCGGCTGGGTCGTGATCTTCGGCGGCATGGCGATCTGGGCGACCGAGTTCGTCTGGGCCCAGCTCGTGCTCCGCTGGACCAAACGCAAGGTCACCGAGGCGGCCCAGCGGGCCCTCGACCCCAAGGTGCGCCGACGCAACATCACCCTCACCGTGATCGGACTGGTGATCATCGGCGTGCTCGCCGGGATCTACCTGTGGAAGTTCGGCCTCGTCATGCCCTGGAAGATCAAGGACCAGTGACGCGGGCTCCGGGGGGCCGGCGGCGTCCGCGGCCCGGCCCCCTGGTCGGAAGCACCCCCTGACATGGGGTAATGTTCTTCCTGCGCCCGGGCGATTAGCTCAGTGGGAGAGCGCTTCGTTCACACCGAAGAGGTCACTGGTTCGAACCCAGTATCGCCCACCCCGGACCGACGGCCCATCTGCGACAGGCAGATGGGCCGTCGTCGTATCCGCGCCGGTACGGGCGGGCGTACGGCGGCGGGGAGGCGCGGTCGGCGGTCGGGCGCCGGGCAAGCGGTTCGCCGGGCGCTCCTCCGCCCCCGGAGCCTCAGGGCCCCTCTGACGCCGCTCGGCCGGGCCTCCTGGTCCTTCGCCCTGGTGTGCGTACGTCGGCGCTTGCGGGGTTGGGTATCGGGCCTGCGGGGGCCTCGGGCGTGGGGCGTCGGGCTCACGAAGGGTGACTGGTGCGACGCACAGGCGTAGCCAAGGGCCGTCGGCCGTGATGGGCCTCCCCCTCACCACCAAGAGGGCGCGTTTTGCCGAACCGGCAACAACCCTCGTCCCGGCCCCGTCACCCACCTGATCATCGTGTTCAGGGCCCCGAGCAAGAGCCACCCACCGTCCTCCGACACCCGCCCGCCCGTACCCACGCCTCCAGCCCCCGGATCCGTTCCGACCGGCCTTTCGCGAGCCGCGCCCGACACCGGCCGGCCTTCAGTGCGCCGGCCCGCTCGGCCCGCTCCCGGCGCGCCCAACCGTCCCGCCCCGCCCGGCACCAGCCCTGCCCCGCTGCCCGCCCCAGGGCCGACCGAGGGCACCTGCGACCCCCAGGACCTTCCCGCGCGCGGCAGGCCCACACCTCGTAAGACATCCACCCCACACCCCCCGGAACCCCCACCCCTCAGGACCGCACCCCGACCCAACCACCCGCCCACCCCAGCTCTCACAACTTCAGGAGTTCCCGTGCCGCCCACCGCCTCCTCCACCCTCACCCACCGTCTCGTCCCCTCCCCGGCCGGCCGTATCCACCTGGTCGAGCAGGGCAGCGGGCCCTTGGTGCTGTTGCTGCACGGCTTCCCGGAGTCCTGGTACGCCTGGCGGCACCAGCTGGCGGCGCTCGCCTCGGCCGGCTACCGCGCGGTGGCGATCGATGTGCGGGGGTACGGCCGTTCGTCCAAGCCGGAGGCCGTGGAGGCGTACCGGATGCTCGACCTGGTCGCGGACAACGTCGCCGTGGTGGAGGGGCTGGGTGAGCGTTCCGCCGTGGTCGTCGGGCACGACTGGGGCGCGACGATCGCCGCCATGTCCACGCTGACCAGGCCGGACGTGTTCCGGGCCGTAGGGCTGCTCGGTGTGCCGTACACCCCGCCCGGCGGCCCCCGCCCCAGCGAGGTCTTCGCCCGCATGGGCGGAGCCGGCGCGGACGACGAGCCCGGTGTCGAGCGGCCCGGCGCCGACCAGCCCGGCGTCCACCCGCACCCCCACTCCCACCCGCGCCCCCAGGAGTTCTACATCTCCTACTTCCAGCAGCCCGGCCGGGCCGAAGCCGAGATGGAGCCCGATGTGCGCGGCTGGCTCGCGGGCTTCTACGCGGCGCTGTCCGCCGACACCATGCCCGCCCCCGGCGCTCCCGACCCGCACTTCACCGGGGCCGGCGGGACGCTGCGCGAGTGTTTCCCCGTCGGCGTGCTGCCGTCCTGGCTGGGGGAGCGGGACCTCGACGTCTTGGCCGGCGAGTTCGAGCGGACGGGGATGACCGGGGCCCTGAACCGGTACCGGAACATGGACCGGGACTGGGCCGACCTGGCCGATTGGGCGGGGCGGCCGATCACGCGGCCCTCGCTGTTCATCGGGGGTGAGCGGGACGCCTCCCTCGCCTGGCTGGCCGATGCCGTCAAGGCTTTCCCCGAGACGCTGCCCGGCCTGCTCGGTTCGCACATCCTGGACGGTTGCGGGCACTTCGTCCAGCAGGAGCGCCCGGAGGAGACGAACCGGATCCTGCTCGACTGGCTGGCCTCCCTGCCCGCCTGATTCCCCGTCCGGTTCGTTCGGCCCGTCGGCCACGCTTCCCCCACCAGTGGGAACGGCCGGCGGGCCGGCCCGTTTCCGGTGGTGGGAGCGGGCAGCGGGCCGGTCGGCCGGTCCGGGCGCCCGCAAGAAAATCCTGTCCGGGTCATTGACGCACCCCTGGCCCCTTCGTACCTTGTGCCAGCAAGCGCTTACTTGAAACGATTCATGCGCGTGGCGGAGATGCTGCGGGGAGGGCCCGACTGTGGGAACCAGGAATCTTGACAGGCGTACGATCCTGAAGGCGGCCGGGGCGTCGGCGGCCACGCTCGGGCTCGCCGCGACCACCGGCTGCGGCGGCGGAAGCGGCTCCGGAAACGGCACGGTGACGATCCGTTACTCCTGGTGGGGTGCCGAGGAGCGGGCCAAGAAGATCAATCAGTCCATCGCCCTCTTCGAGCAGAAATACCCCAAGATCAAGGTCAAGACCGATTTCCAGACGTATGACTCGTTCTGGGAGAAGTTCCAGACCCAGGCAGCCGGCGGAAACCCCCCGGACGTTTTCCAAAACGCCGTCACTTTCCTCAGGAAGTACGACAAGCGCGGAATTCTCCTCGATCTCAAGCCTCAGGTGGAGGCCGGGAATCTGAGTCTGGATCACTTCCGCGCGGGCGTCACGAAGGTCGGCGAGGTCGACGGCAAACAGCTCGGGATTCCGGTCGGCTCCAACACCATGTCACTCGTCATCGACAAGAAGCTCTTCCGGAAGGCGGGCGTCGAACCCCGGCCGGGCTGGACCTGGGACGAGTACTTCAAGGCCCTGAAGACCATCCACGACAAGACGCGGGTCCCCGGGGACACCGGCTACTTCACCATCATGTACCTGTACGACCTCTACCTGCGCCAGAACGGCAAGGCGTTCTTCACCGACGACGGACTCGGCTTCGACAAGGCCGACCTGACGGAGTGGTGGACGGACGGCCTGGGCCGGGTCAGGGCCGGAGTCGTCACCGACCCCAAGGTCGTCCAGCAGGACAAGCCCAAGTCCTCCCTCTCCGCCGGCCACGGCGCCTCGGAGTTCACCTGGGACAACTTCACCGTCCGCTACTCGGCCGAGGGCGACAGCGAGTACGGCCTCGCGCCCATCCCCACCACGGACGGCAAGCACACCGGCCAGTACCTCGCCTCCCTGATGCTCAGCGCCTCCGCCCGCACCTCGCACCCCAAGGAGGTCGCGCAGTTCATCGACTTCATGGTCCACGACCCCCGGGTCGGCAAGATCATGGGCTACGACCGCGGCATCCTCACCACCACCGAGCAGTTCGCGGCCTACAAGCCGGCCGACGCGGTCAACAAGGAGATCGCGCGGTACGAGGAGGACACCGCCAAGGCAGGCATCCTCGGCGCGATCACCCCGCACCCTTCCGGTGCCGACACCATCGAGGCCGCCTTCCTGCGCCTCGGCGGAGACCTCGGACAGGGCAAGTCCAAGGTCTCCGACGCGGTGAAGCAGTTCTTCACCGAGGCCGAAGCCGCCTTCCAGGCCTGATGGGAAACGCCGTGACGCTCGTCAAGGACTCCGTGCCCGCGACCCGCGGCGCGCGCCGGGCCGCCACCGCGAGGACGGGGCGGCCGGGCCGGCGGCGGGAGAACCTCGCCGGCTATCTGTTCATGTCCCCCTGGATCGCCGGGTTCCTGCTGCTGACCGCGGGCCCGATGATCGCCTCCCTCTACTTCGCGTTCACCGACTACAACCTCTTCACCAGCCCCAAGTGGGTCGGTCTCGACAACTTCACCAAGATGTTCGACGACCCGCGCTGGCAGAAGTCGGTGGAGGTGACGGCCAAGTACGTCGTCATCGGCACCCCGCTCAAGCTGCTGCTCGCCCTCGGCGTCGCCCTGCTCCTCGCGCAGAGCCGCCGCGGCCAGGCCTTCTACCGGGCCGCCTTCTACGCCCCCTCGCTCATCGGCGCGAGCGTCTCGGTCGGCTTCGTCTGGCGCTCGCTGTTCTCCGACGGCGCCGTCGTGGACCGTACGCAGACCTTCCTCGGCTTCCACGTCGGCGGCTGGGTCGGCAACGCCGACTGGGTGATGTACTCCCTGGTCGCGCTGACCGTCTGGCAGTTCGGGGCGCCCATGGTCATCTTCCTGGCCGGACTCAAGCAGGTGCCCAGGGAACTCTACGAAGCGGCCGAGATGGACGGCGCCGGACCCTTCCGCAGGTTCTGGAACATCACCCTGCCGATGATCTCCCCGGTGCTCTTCTTCAACGTGCTGCTGGAGACCATCCACTCGTTCCAGATCTTCGGCTCGGCCTACGTCGTCTCCAACACCGCCTGCGGACCGGCCGACGCCACGCTCGTCTACACCTGCTACCTGTACCAGCAGGGCTTCAAGAACGCCCAGATGGGCTTCGCCTCCGCCATGGCCTGGATGCTGCTGCTCGCCGTGGCCCTGGTGACGGCCGTCCTCTTCTGGTCCCAGAAGAAGTGGGTGCACTACGAGGAGGACGCCCGATGAGCGCCACCACCACCAAGGCCCCGGTGCGCACGGCCGGCACCCGGACCCCGGGCCCCGGCCGCCGGCGGGCCGGCTCCCTCGCCTGGCACCTCGGCGCCCTGCTGATCCTGGCCGTCATCCTCTACCCGGTCGTCTGGGTGATCGGCGCCTCGTTCAAGCCCAGCAAGGACATCATCAACAGCCTCACGCTGTTCCCGTCCCACCCCATCCTGTCCAACTTCAAGGGCCTCGCCGACGGCATAGCGGACATCAGGATCTGGACGTTCTTCCAGAACTCCCTGCTCTACGCGGGCGGCGCGGTCGCCGGCGTCCTGGTCTCCTGCTCGCTGACCGCCTACGCCTTCGCGCGCATCAAGTTCGCCGGCCGCAACCTGCTGTTCTCCCTCATGATCGGCACGCTCCTGCTGCCGTACCACGTGCTGCTGATCCCGCAGTACGTGATGTTCCAGAAGCTGGAGCTGGTCAACACCTACGTCCCGCTGCTGATCGGCAAGTACCTCGCCACCGAGGCCTTCTTCGTCTTCCTCATGGTGCAGTTCATGCGGAACCTGCCCCGGGAACTGGACGAGGCCGCCCGCCTGGACGGCTGCGGGCACCTGCGCACCTACTGGTCGATCGTGCTGCCGCTGTGCCGGCCCGCGCTCATCACCAGCGCGATCTTCACCTTCATCAACGCCTGGAACGACTTCATGGGTCCGCTGATCTACCTCAACGAGCCCGGCAAGTACACCGTCTCCCTGGGCCTGATGATGTTCCGCGACTCCGACGGCGTGGCCGCCAACTACGGCGGCATGATCGCCATGTCGCTGGTCGCGCTGCTGCCGGTGCTGCTGTTCTTCCTCGCCTTCCAGCGCTATCTCATCGACGGCATGGCGACCTCCGGACTGAAGGGCTGAACCATGTCCCAAGCTCGGGTGCGGCCGCGCCGGGAGTCCGGGTTCGCGGAGCGGTACGGCGTCTTCGCCGAGTCCCTGCTGACCGGGGTGTGGATCGCGGTGGCCTGCCTCGGCGTGGTCACCTACCCGGCCGCGTTCGCCGCCGGCGCCCGGCACCTGCGCCGGCGCACCGGCCACCAGGGCGGCGGCTGGCGGGAGTTCACCGCCGACTTCCGCTCCGCGCTGCGCGGGGGATGGGCCGTCGGCGCCGCCGGCTGGGTCGCCGTGGTGGTCGCCTGGCTGGACGTCCGGGCCGTACGCGCCGGACTGCCCGGCGGGCCCCTGGTCGGGGCCGTGGGACTGCTCGCGCTGCTCGGGCTGGCGGTGGCCGGGCTGCGGGCGGCGGCGGTGTGGGCGCCCGGGGAGCGCTGGCGGGTCCTGCTCGCCGAAGCCGGGCGGCGTACCGTACGGGATCCCGCGGGCTCCTTCCTGCTGGTCGGCGGAGCCGTCCTGACCTGTTGTTCGGCCCTGCTCATCGCCCCGCTGGCGGTCCCCGTGCTGGGAGTCGTGGCAGGGGCGGCCGTCGCCGTCGAGGAGCGTTACCGCCGCCGCTGACCCCGGCCCCGTCGGTCTCGGCGGTGGCCCGCGGAGCGTGGCCGCACCGGAAGACCGGCACCGCCCCACATTCCGGAGCCGCCGGAACCAGCGGCCACCGGACACCGACGCCTGCGGCTGCCGAAGACCGACGCCCCGGAGCCCGCGGCCCCGGTCCCCGATTCCGCCGAACGGGAGGTCCGCCGGAGCCGGGCGTGGCTGAGCGGGCCGTTCCCGGACCCGGGCGGCACTGCACGACCCGGCCCCGGGGAGCCGGGCAACCGACGGATCCACACCACCTTCTCGGCCCCCCGCGCCCCGAGCACCGTAGCCCCCTCTGTCATGCCCCTGACCACGCTCCGCCTACCCCGCCCATGGAAGGAAAGGTCATGTCCCCCATCCCCCGCAGGTCCCTCCTCAAGGCCGCCGCCGTCGCCGGAGCGGCCGCCCAGTTCAGCTGGGCCCTGGGCGCCCGGGACGCCGAGGCCGCGCCCGCTGCCGCCGCCGACGGCGCCGACCCGGTGACCCTGGACTGGCTGGAGGACGGCGGCCTCGGCGCCGCGCCCGGCGCCACCGTGGGTGTGCCCTGGCCGATGGGCGCCCACCAGGCGGACCAGTCCTTCGCGGTCACCGACGCCGACGGCGGGCACGTCCCCGTGCAGACCTGGCCGCTCGCCTACTGGCCCGACGGCTCCCTCAAATGGACCGCCCACGCCGTCGCCACCGGCACCGGCAAGCTCACGCTCACCACGGGCACCCCCGCCGAGCCCGCGCGGAAGGTCACCGTCGACAGCGGCGGCGGCACCATCGACGTCTCCACCGGCGTCATCACCGCGAAGATCGGCAAGAACGGCACCACGATCGTCAAGTCCGTCACCCGCGGCTCCACCGAGATCGCCCGCAACGGCCGGCTCGTCCTCCTCCGCCAGCCCGAGATCGAGGACGAGGACCAGGGCACGGTCCGGACCGAACGCTTCGACGGCGCCGTCTCCGCCGTCACCGTCGAACAGGACGGCCCGGTCCGGGCCGTCGTCCGCGTCGACGGCAAGCACCGCAAGGGCGACCGGGAGTGGCTGCCGTTCTCCCTCCGCCTGTACTTCTACGCCGGCTCCGACTCCTTCCGCATGGTGCACACCATCACCTACGACGGGAAGCAGGAGCCCGGCAAGGCGAGCGGCGACTTCATCCGCGGCCTCGGCGTCCGCTTCACCGTGCCGATGCGCGACGCCGCCTACGACCGGCACATCCGCATCGGCGGCGAGGGCACCGGACTGCTGCGCGAGGCCGTCCAGGGCATCACCGGACTGCGCCGCGACCCCGGCGCCGCCGTCCAGGCCGCCCAGTACGAGGGGAAGAAGCTGCCCGACCCCGCCACCTGGGACCAGCGGGTCACCACCCGGCTGGGGTACATCCCGCACTGGGGCGACTACACCCTCGCCCAGCTTTCCGCCGACGGTTTCACCGTCCGCAAGCGCACCAAGAAGGGCCACGGCTGGATCGCCGCCGGCGGCGGCCGGCGCGCCTCCGGCTTCGGCTACGTCGGCGGGGCGAGCGGCGGCCTCTCCTTCGGCCTGCGCGACTTCTGGGAGAAGTTCCCCGCCCAGCTCGACATCCGCGACGCCCACACCGACCGGGCCACCGTCACCCTCTGGCTCTGGTCGCCCGAGGCCCAGCCCATGGACCTGCGCTTCTACCACGACGGCATGGGCCAGGACACCTACGCCGAACAGCTCGAGGGCCTCAACATCACCTACGAGGACTACGAGCCCGGCTTCGGCACCCCCTACGGCATCGCCCGTACCTCCGAACTCCTCTTCTGGGCCAACGACTCCACCCCCACCGCCGACACCCTCGCCCGGCAGGCCGAAGCCGTACGCGTCCTGCCGCAGCTCGCCGCCCCGCCCAAGCAGCTCATCAAGGCCGAGGTCTTCGGTCCCGGCCTGTACTCCGAGCCCGACCGCTCCACCCCCGCCAAGGCCAGGATCGAGGACCACCTCGACTTCCTCTTCACCTACTACAAGGACCAGGTGGAGATGCGCCGCTGGTACGGCTTCTGGGACTACGGCGACATCATGCACACCTACGACTCCGCCCGGCACGTATGGCGCTACGACATCGGCGGCTACGCCTGGGACAACTCCGAGCTCTCACCCGACCTGTGGCTCTGGTACGCCTACCTCAGAAGCGGCCGCTCCGACATCTTCCGCTTCGCCGAGGCCATGACCCGGCACACCGGCGAGGTCGACGTCTACCACCTCGGCACATGGGCCGGCCTCGGCACCCGGCACGGCGTCCAGCACTTCGCCGACAGCGCCAAACAGCAGCGCATCGCCAACACCACCTACCGGCGCTTCTACTACTTCCTCACCGCCGACGAACGCGTCGGCGACCTCATGCACGCCAACGTCGACTCCGACGAGACCTTCCTCGCCCTCGACCCCCAGCGCAAGGTCCGCACCGACCCCTACACCCCCGACCGGCACGCCCTGTCCATCGGCTTCGGCACCGACTGGAGCGGACTGGTGTCGGCCTGGCTCACCGAGTGGGAACGCAAGGGCCCCAAGTGGGAGAAGGCCAGGGCACGCGTGCTGTCCACGATGGCGGGCATCGCCGCCCAGCCCAACGGCTTCGTCCAGGGCAGCGGGCTCTACGACCTCGACACCGGCGAGTTCGCCGTCGCCGACAAGCCGGCCGTCTCCGTCTCCCACCTCTCGGCCGTCTTCGGACTCAACGAACTGTGCGCCGAACTGATCCACCTCGTCGACATGCCGAAGTTCAAGGAGGCATACCTGGACTACTGCCGCTACTTCAACGCCACCAAGGCCGAACAGACCGCCCGCTACGGCACCAGCTTCGGCACCCTGCTGCTCTTCCAGGGCCACTCGCGCCTCGACGCCTACGCCGCCGTACAGACCGGCGACCCGGCCCTCGCCAAGCGCGCCTGGGCCAAGTTCTACAACTCCGACGGCTACACCGAGTCCTCGCCCTGGAAGACCGAGAGGCTGACCGGACCGGCCGGCCTGGTGGAGGGCGCAGAGGCGGCCTGGGTGTCCACCAACGACACCGCCCTCTACGGCCTCGCCGCCATCGAGAACCTCGCCCTGCTCGGCGACAGGATGCCGGCCTAGCCGGGAGACGGCTGGGGGAGCGCCGCAGCACGGGCGGCGGCGCTCGCCCTCCCAGTGTGACCAGGCCCACGGCTGGGCACCTGAGTACGCGTACTCAGATTCATCCGCCCACCCCGTCACACTCGCCCCATGGACCCCCACCACTACCGCTTCCACAGCACATGGCCCCTGCCCGCCCCGCCCGCCGCCGTCTACGCGGTACTGGAGCGGCCCGACGACTACCCCCGGTGGTGGCCCCAGGTGCGGTCGGCGACCCGCCTGGCCGAACACACCGGCCTGATCGTCATCCGCTCCGCGCTGCCCCTCGCCCTCACCGCCACCCTGCGGCAGACCCGCCGCGACCCGGCCGCCGGGGTCCTGGAGGCCGCCCTCTCCGGAGACCTCCACGGCTGGGCCCGCTGGACGATCACGGCCGGCGGCCCCGGCACCCTCGCGCGCTACGAACAGGACGTCTTCGTGGGCCGGCCCCTGCTCCGGCGGCTCGCCCTGCCCGGACGGCCCCTGTTCCGCCTCAATCACCGCCTGATGATGCGGGCCGGACGGCGCGGACTGCTGCGCCGTCTGGAGGCGGTTTGAACGAAGGGCGCCCGGACCTGTATTGTTCAGTGCGTTCCCGGGCGATTAGCTCAGCGGGAGAGCGCTTCGTTCACACCGAAGAGGTCACTGGTTCGATCCCAGTATCGCCCACCGGAAAAGGCCGGTCTGCCACAGCGGACCGGCCTTCTTCATGCCGTCTTCATGTCCGCTTCTATGCCGACACCCGGGTCACGCCGCCGCCGGCAGCTCCGGCCGCACCGGCCACTCGGTGCACACCGTCTCCTCCGAACCACTGCGCGCGAACCACGCCTGCAACCCGCGCGCCTGCGCCGCGTGCCACTCCACCTGGAGCGCGTGCAACTCGGCCGGGGACAGCCGCTCCAGCCGGGTCGCGAAACGCCGCCCCAGCGCCCGTACGACATCCAGCGCGGCCAGCGCGTCCGCCGCCGCGTCATGCGCGCCCTGCGACGTCACGCCGTAGTGCGCGCACAGATCGCTCAGCGTGCGGCGGCCCTTGCGGTACCGGTCCAGCTGCCGGTCGAGCACCCGCGGATCCAGCACCTTCAACGGCACCGAGTCGAACCAGCGCGCCAGCGACGACGCCCGGTGCCGGCGCAACTCCCGGTCCAGCAGCGTCAGATCGAACGGCGCGTTCATCACCACCAGCGGGCGGCCCAGCGTCGCGTGCTCCGCCAGCTGCTCGGCTATCTCGTACATCACCGGCGCCGGCCAGCGCCCGTTGTGCTGGAGGTGCTCCTCCGTCAGCCCGTGCACCGCCGTCGCCTCCGCCGGCACCGGCACCCCCGGATTCACCAGCCAGCGCGACACCCGGGGCCGGGTCCCCGGCGCGTCCTGGACGACGACGGCGGCCGACACGATCCGGTCGGTCTCGACGTCCACGCCCGTCGTCTCCGTGTCGAAGGCGGCCAGCGGCCCCTCGTACCAGGTCGTCATCCCAACTCCTCGCTCACCCACGGCAGCTGACGTCCCGTCTTCTGCCGTTTGGTGATACCCGGACCGTTTGCGCCGTACGCCGCCAAGAGGGAACAGGAGTGCGGGTCCGCGCAGTTCAGCGGCCCACGCCCGGGCCGGCCACCACCCCGCCCGGCACCGCCGCCCCGCACCCGCCCGCCATCCGCCTCCGCCACGCCCCGCACGCCACCCGCGAGGGCCGTCGACCGGCTGCCGAGGTCCCTCCAGGAGGCGCCCTGACCTCCCCGAGGAGACCGGCGGGGGCGCGTAGCCGGGCGCGGACCGAGAGTGACCGTTTCGCGGTCGGTGCCGTCGGGTCGGTACGATCGCCTGTGCGCGCGCTCCTGGTATGGCGCCGCACCCCACCTTCAGTCAGGAGAGACCGGTGTCAGACGTCCGTGTGATCATCCAACGCGATTCCGAGCGGGAAGAACGCGTGGTGACGACGGGCACTACGGCCGCCGACCTCTTCGCGGGCGAGCGCTCGATCATCGCCGCACGCGTGGGCGGCGAGCTGAAGGACCTCACGTATGTACTGTCCGACGGCGACGAGGTCGAGGGTGTCGAGATCTCGTCCGAGGACGGCCTGAACATCCTGCGCCACTCCACCGCGCACGTCATGGCGCAGGCCGTGCAGGAGCTGTTCCCCGAGGCCAAGCTGGGCATCGGCCCGCCGGTCAAGGACGGCTTCTACTACGACTTCGACGTGGACAAGCCGTTCACGCCCGAGGATCTCAAGGCCATCGAGAAGAAGATGCAGGAGATCCAGAAGCGCGGGCAGAAGTTCGCCCGTCGTGTCGTCACCGACGAGGCGGCCCGCGAGGAGCTGGCGGACGAGCCGTACAAGCTGGAGCTGATCGGCCTCAAGGGCTCGGCCTCGCACGACGACGGCGCGGACGTCGAGGTCGGTGCCGACGAGCTGACGATCTACGACAACCTGGACGCCAAGACCGGCGAGCTGTGCTGGAAGGACCTGTGCCGCGGTCCGCACCTGCCCTCGACCCGGCTCATCCCGGCGTTCAAGCTGATGCGCAACGCCGCCGCCTACTGGCGCGGCAGCGAGAAGAACCCGATGCTCCAGCGCATCTACGGCACCGCCTGGCCGTCCAAGGACGAGCTGAAGGCGTACCTCGACTTCCTCGCCGAGGCCGAGAAGCGCGACCACCGCAAGCTCGGCACCGAGCTGGACCTCTTCTCGATCCCCGAGCAGATCGGCTCCGGCCTGGCCGTCTTCCACCCCAAGGGCGGCATCGTCCGCCGCGTGATGGAGGACTACTCGCGCCGCCGCCACGAGGAAGAGGGCTACGAGTTCGTCTACACCCCGCACGCCACGAAGGGGAAGCTCTTCGAGACGTCCGGGCACCTGGACTGGTACGCCGAGGGCATGTACCCGCCCATGCAGCTCGACGAGGGCGTGGACTACTACCTCAAGCCCATGAACTGCCCGATGCACAACCTGATCTTCGACGCGCGCGGCCGGTCGTACCGCGAGCTGCCGCTGCGCCTGTTCGAGTTCGGGACCGTGTACCGGTACGAGAAGTCGGGCGTCGTGCACGGCCTGACCCGTGCGCGGGGCTTCACGCAGGACGACGCGCACATCTACTGCACCCGTGAGCAGATGTCCGAGGAGCTGGACAAGACGCTCACCTTCGTCCTCGGCCTGCTGCGGGACTACGGCCTGACCGACTTCTACCTGGAGCTGTCGACCAAGGACCCCGAGAAGTTCGTCGGCTCCGACGAGGTCTGGGAGGAGGCGACCGAGACCCTGCGCGCGGTCGCCGAGAAGCAGGGCCTGCCCCTGGTTCCCGACCCGGGCGGCGCCGCCTTCTACGGTCCGAAGATCTCCGTCCAGGCGAAGGACGCCATCGGCCGGACCTGGCAGATGTCGACCATCCAGCTCGACTTCAACCTGCCCGAGCGGTTCAACCTGGAGTACACCGGCCCGGACGGCTCCAAGCAGCGTCCGGTCATGATCCACCGCGCGCTGTTCGGCTCCATCGAGCGGTTCTTCGCCGTCCTGCTGGAGCACTACGCGGGCGCCTTCCCGGCGTGGCTGGCCCCGGTCCAGGCGATCGGCATCCCGATCGGCGACGCGCACGTGGAGTACCTCCAGAAGTTCGCGGCCGCGGCGAAGAAGAAGGGCCTGCGCGTCGAGGTGGACTCCTCCTCGGACCGCATGCAGAAGAAGATCAGGAACGCGCAGAAGCAGAAGGTGCCGTTCATGGTCATCGCCGGCGACGAGGACATGTCCAACGGCTCGGTGTCCTTCCGCTACCGCGACGGCTCGCAGGAGAACGGCATCCCGTTCGACGAGGCCATCGCGAAGATCGAGCAGATCGTGGCGGAGCGGACCCAGGTCTGATCCGTACCGGCTCCGCGGCCCCCGGGACCACCGTCCCGGGGGCCGCTCCCGCGTGGCAGCGCCCCGAGTCCGCCCCGGCCGCACGGCGGGCCGGGGTGACGCCATATGCTGCCTAACATGACGAGTGAGCCGGAGCAGCAGATCGGAGTGGGGACGCAGGACGCGTTCCAGCGCCTGTGGACGCCCCACCGGATGGCCTACATCCAGGGCGAGAACAAGCCGACCGGTCCGGGGGCCGACGACGGCTGCCCCTTCTGCTCGATCCCGGCCAAGTCGGACGAGGACGGGCTGATCGTGCGGCGCGGTGAACACGTGTACGCCGTGCTCAACCTGTACCCGTACAACGGCGGCCACCTGATGACCGTGCCCTACCGGCACGTGGCCGACTACACCGAGCTGACCGGGCCGGAGACCGCCGAGCTGGCGGAGCTGACCAAGCAGGCGATGACGGCCCTGCGCACCGCGTCCGGCGCGCACGGGTTCAACATCGGCATGAACCAGGGCTCGGTCGCGGGCGCCGGCATCGCCGCGCATCTGCACCAGCACATCGTGCCGCGCTGGGGCGGCGACACGAACTTCATGCCGGTGGTGGGCCACACGAAGATCCTGCCGCAGCTGCTGGCCGACACCCGGAAGATGCTCGCGGAGGCCTGGCCGGCCACCTAAACGCATGGCGGGGTGCCCTCCATGGAGGGCACCCGGTCACGCGTCGTAGAGATCGGCCTTCCTCGGCGTCGGGTCCTGGACGTTGCCGCTGAGGAACGACGAGCGGGCGCCGAACTTCTCGGTGTCCACGCCGTTCTCCTCCAGCACCTTGATCGCCGCCGAGTGCACCACGCGCAGCACCGGCGTGGCCGCGCGCAGCGCGTCGTCGGCCATGAAACGATGGCGCCACGGCTGGTCGGCCCAGGCGTGCCGCAGACCGAACGGCTCGGGCAGGCCGAGGGAGCCGCCGAGCCAGTTCAGCAGCGGCGGGTACCAGGTGAGCGGGGCGCGGACGGCGAGCCGTACGACCTCGTCGGTGGTGACCAGCGGCAGCTTGATCGTGCGGTTCTCCCAGGGCTTGAGGGATTTGGCGACTTCCTTGGTGGGTGCCTCCGGCTTGCTGGTGAACAGCGAGTTCACCGGCCCCAGCGCGTGCCCGGTGACCTCGATGCGCAGGGTCTGGTGCAGCACGGTGACGGTGATCAGCATGGTGATCACCAGCTGTCCGTCCCACAGGGTCCACTGCACGCCCAGGTAGTGCCGGTCGCCGCTGCCGAACTGCTGCTTGTTGCAGATCTCCTGTATGGCGTGCGGCTTGATCTGGAACGCCTCGACGTCGGCGCCCTCGGGCCGGGACACCGCCGTGGCCTTCTCGCCGATCGGCGTGACGATCCAGTGCCGTACGGAGGGCTTGGGGAAGCCGCCGGTGTGCAGCGGACCGCGTTCCATCAGGGACAGCTTGTCGTGGATCGCGCGTATCACGTCCCAGCTGCGGAAGGGGTGGATCTCCCGGCCGGGGTCGGCGGGCACCAGGTCCTCGGCGAGCTGCCAGGCACCCCAGCGGGTGCCCATGCCGAGTATGCCCTTGGGGCCTGCGTAGAAGACCGAGTTGGACTGCTGCTCGGCGGCCAGCCGGGCCAGGGACTGGCGCAGCTCCTCGGCGGCGGTCTGGTCGGGACCGCGAGGCACGGCCTCGGGAATCTTGGCGCCGACGCTGGTCCCGGAGAGCAGGCCGTCCCAGCGCGCGCGCAGGTCCTTGGCGGTGCGTTCGCACAGCTGCTTGGCCAGGTACCAGCCGATCACGGGGGCGACCACGGCCGCGCGGGCGTACCACGCCCAGAAGCCGGAGAACGGCATCTTGACCAGGAACAGCGCGGCGAGCAGGCCGAAGCCCAGCAGGAGCGTGGTGGCCAGCGTCCCGGCCCGCTTGTCCTCGCGGCGGGCGACGAAGGAGCGCAGCAGGAAGACGAGCAGCCAGCCGATCATGCCGGGCAGGAAGAGCAGGCCGCAGACGACGGTGATGACCGTCAGGCGGTTGTCCCGCTCCCGGCGGATGTTGTTGGCGGCCAGGGCGTGTTCGACCACGAACTGCGGTTCGGTGCCGAAGGACTGGATGAGCGGTTTGCGGCCGGGGGCCAGCATCCGGTCCACGAGGGCCCGGGAGAACGCCTCGCCCAGATTGGGCCGGAACATCTTGATCCGGCCGGCCTTGACGGTCGACTGGTGCCACTCGTTGTCGGCCTTCTTGATCTCCTCGATCGGGCTGTCCCGGTATGCCGCGGAGGCCAGCGCGGCGGTCGCCGCCTGTCCCTCGCCGACCGAGACGGGTACCTGGGGCCCGTCCCACTCCGTTCCTATCGACATTCCCGCCCCTATCGCCGCCGGTGCCGTGCCTGCGGCCTTCCCGACTTCCTTGCTCCGCACACCTGTTGGACCGGTCGCCGGGCCGATGCCAGCATGGCGGCGGCACGACGTCTTCAGGTGATCAGCGTATCGGCCGGCACCGACAGCCGTGGGCGGACGGCCGAAGCCGCCCGCCCGTGCGCCGGTCCGGTGCTTCCGTGCTACCCCTCGTCCCCGGCCTGTTCGCGGATGCGTTCGGCGATCTGCGGCGGCATCGGTTCGTGCCGGGCGTAGGCGCGGTCGAAGCGGGCGGTGCCGTGCGAGAGCGAGCGCAGGTCGACGGCGTAGCGGCCGATCTCGAACTCGGGCACCTCGGCGCGGATCAGCGTGCGTCCGGAGCCGGTCTGCTCGGTGCCGAGCAGCCGGCCTCGGCGGCTGGAGAGGTCGCTCATCACGGCGCCCACGTAGGCGTCGCCGACGAGCACGGTCACCTCGGCGACCGGCTCCAGCAGATGGATCCTTGCGTCCGCGGCGGCCTCGCGCAGGGCGAGCGCGCCCGCCGTCTGGAAGGCGGCGTCGGAGGAGTCCACCGAGTGGGCCTTGCCGTCCAGCAGCGTGACCCGGACGTCGACCAGGGGGTAGCCGGCGGCGACGCCCTTGGCGGCCTGGGCGCGGACGCCCTTCTCGACGGACGGGATGAACTGCCGGGGCACCGCGCCGCCGACCACCTTGTCCACGAACTCGATGCCCGAGCCGCCCGGCAGCGGCTCCACCTCGATCTCGCAGATGGCGTACTGGCCGTGCCCGCCGGACTGCTTGACGTGCCGGCCCCGCCCGGTGGCCTTGCCGGCGAACGTCTCCCGCAGGGAGACCTTGTGCGGGACGACGTCGACCTGGACGCCGTAGCGGCCGCGCAGCCGTTCCAGGGCGACATCGGCGTGCGCCTCGCCCAGGCACCACAGGACGACCTGGTGGGTGTCCTGGTTCTGTTCCAGGCGCATCGTCGGGTCCTCGGCGACCAGCCGGGCCAGGCCCTGGGAGAGTTTGTCCTCGTCGGCCTTGCTGTGCGCGCGGATGGCGACCGGCAGCAGCGGGTCGGGCATCTGCCAGGGCTCCATCAGGAGCGGGTCGTCCTTGGCGGAGAGGGTGTCGCCGGTCTCGGCGCGGCCCAGCTTGGCCACGCACACCAGGTCGCCGGCGACGGCGTGGGTGACCGGGCGCTGCTGCTTGCCGAAGGGCATGGACAGGGCGCCGACCTTCTCGTCCACGTCGTGGTCCTCGTGGCCGCGGTCGGCGAGGCCGTGCCCGGAGACGTGCACCGGCTGGTCCGGGCGGAGGGTGCCGGAGAAGACGCGGACGAGGGAGAGGCGGCCCACGTAGGGGTCGGAGGAGGTCTTGACGACCTCGGCGACCAGCGGGCCGTCGGTGTCGCAGGGTTTCAGCTCGCGTGGCCCGCCGTCGATCGTGGTGACCTGGGGCATGGGGTGTTCGAAGGGGGTGGGGAAGCCGCCCGTGACCAGTTCCAGCAGTTCCACGGTGCCGAGTCCCTGCCGGGCGCCCTCGGCGGCGGGCGCGGCGGCCAGCACGGGGTGGAAGGACCCGCGGGCCACGGCCCGCTCCAGGTCCTGGACCAGGGTCTTGACGTCGACCTGTTCGCCGCCCAGGTAGCGGTCCATGAGGGTCTCGTCCTCGCTCTCGGCGATGATCCCCTCGATGAGCCGGTTGCGGGCCTCCTCGATGCCGGGCAGCTCGTCCGCGCCGGGCTCGGACTCCTTGCGCTCCCCGGTCGAGTAGTCGAAGAGTTTTCGCGACAGCAGGCCGACCAGGCCGGTGACCGGCGCGTGTCCGTCGGGTCCCTCGGGGCCGCGCAGCGGCAGATACAGCGGCAGCACGGCGTCGGGGTCGTCTCCGCCGAAGGCCTCCGCGCAGATCCGGGTCATCTCCTCGAAGTCCGCGCGGGCGGCCTCCAGGTGGGTGATCACGATCGCGCGGGGCATGCCGACGGCCGCGCACTCCTCCCACACCATCCGGGTGGAGCCGTCGACCCCGTCCGAGGCCGAGACGACGAAGAGGGCCGCGTCCGCGGCGCGCAGCCCGGCCCGCAGTTCCCCGACGAAGTCGGCGTACCCGGGGGTGTCGAGCAGGTTGACCTTGATGCCGTCCCATTCGACCGGCACCAGGGAGAGCTGGACCGAGCGCTGCTGGCGGTGCTCGATGTCGTCGTAGTCGGAGACGGTGCCGCCGTCCTCCACGCGGCCCGCCCGGTTCACCGCCCCCGCGGTCAGCGCGAGGGCCTCCACCAGGGTTGTCTTTCCCGAGCCGGTGTGGCCGACCAGCACCACGTTCCGTACGGAGGTGGGCCGGTCGGCCGTGAGAGCCCTGCCGGCGGCTCCGGGGTGGTGTGTCTGTGCCTTGTCGCCCATGATCCTGCCTCCCGTGCACGGTGAGGTCACTGTGGGCGCGGACACGCGGGATCCGCGTGCTGCGGCGGCTCCGGCGACGCCCGCGGTTATTCGAGCTTTCCACTCCCGTCACGTCGCGTCCATACGAAGGACTACGAAGAGTGCGCGCAGATGTCCGTTTCCGTCACGCCCGCCTCGTGGGGGCGCCCGTGCGCGCGCTCGCGGGCACCGGCCGCGGGTGCCCGCCCGTCGGCCACGCGCGCGCGTGGCTACGATGGGCCAGCCGGCGGCCAGCAGGGGCCGCGGCGTCACCGACCGTCGGGAAGGCCATGCTGAACAAGTACGCGCGTGCATTCTTCACGCGTGTCCTCACACCGTTCGCCGCGTTTCTCATCCGGCGGGGGGTGAGCCCTGACACGGTGACGCTCATCGGCACGGCCGGAGTGGTCGCGGGGGCGCTGGTCTTCTACCCCAGGGGGGAGTTCTTCTGGGGCACGGTCGTGATCACCCTGTTCGTCTTCTCGGACCTGGTCGACGGCAACATGGCCCGCCAGCTGGGCCGCTCCAGCCGCTGGGGCGCGTTCCTGGACTCCACCCTGGACCGGGTCGCCGACGGGGCGATCTTCGGCGGGTTCGCGCTGTGGTACGCGGGCCGCGGCGACGACAACGTGCTGTGCGCGGTGTCGATCTTCTGCCTGGCCAGCGGCCAGGTGGTGTCGTACACCAAGGCGCGCGGCGAGTCGATCGGGCTGCCGGTCGCCGTCAACGGCCTCGTCGAACGCGCCGAGCGGCTGGTGATCTCGCTGGTCGCGGCCGGTTTCGCGGGGCTGCACAAGTTCGGTGTGCCGGGCATCCAGTGGCTGCTGCCGATCGCGCTGTGGATCGTCGCGGCGGGCAGCCTGGTCACGCTGGTGCAGCGGGTGGTCACCGTTCGCCGCGAGTCCGCGGAGGCCGAGGCGGCGGCCGCCCAACAGGCCGGCGGGGCCGCGCGGTGAGCGCCGCCGACCGGTTCGCCGACGCGCTGTACGGCCTCGGCTGGAGCACCGTCAAGAAGCTCCCCGAGCCGGTCGCGGTGCGCCTCGGCCGGACCATCGCCGACGCCGCCTGGAAGCGGCGCGGCAAGGGCGTACGGCGCCTGGAGGCGAACTACGCGCGCGTGGTGCCCGGGGCGTCCCCGGAGCGGCTCGCGGAGCTGTCGCGCGCGGGCATGCGCTCGTACCTGCGGTACTGGATGGAGTCCTTCCGGCTGCCGGCCTGGAGCGCCGAGCGGGTGAGGGCGGGCTTCGTCCCCAAGGACCTGCACCATTTGACCGAGGGGCTGGCCTCCGGCCGGGGTGTGGTCCTCGCCCTGCCGCACCTGGCCAACTGGGACCTGGCCGGGGCGTGGGTCACCACCGCGCTGGAGACGCCGTTCACGACGGTCGCCGAGCGGCTGAAGCCGGAGTCGCTCTACGACCGTTTCGTGGCCTACCGCGAGGGTCTGGGCATGGAGGTGCTGCCGCACAGCGGCGGGGCGGCCTTCGGCACCCTGGCCCGGCGGCTGCGCGACGGCGGCCTGGTCTGCCTGGTCGCCGACCGTGACCTGTCCGCCTCCGGCGTCGAGGTCGACTTCTTCGGCGAACGGGCCCGCATGCCGGCCGGTCCGGCCCTGCTCGCCCAGCACACGGGCGCGCTGCTGCTGCCCGTGACCCTCTGGTACGACGACTCGCCCGTCATGCGGGGCCAGGTTCACCCCCCGATCGAGGTACCGGCGTCAGGTACGCGCGCGGAGAAGACGTCTGTCATGACACAGGCACTGGCCGACGCCTTCGCCACCGGCATCGCCGAGCACCCGGAGGACTGGCACATGCTCCAGCGCCTGTGGCTCGCCGACCTCGACCCCGCGAAGGGACCCGCGTGAGAATCGGGATCGTCTGCCCGTACTCCTGGGACGTGCCCGGTGGCGTCCAGTTCCACATCCGTGACCTCGCCGAGTACTTCCTCCGCCTCGGCCACCATGTCTCCGTGCTCGCCCCGGCCGACGACGACACCCCGCTGCCGCCGTACGTGGTCTCCGCCGGCCGCGCGGTCCCGGTGCCGTACAACGGCTCGGTGGCCCGGCTGAACTTCGGCTTCCTGTCGGCCGCGCGGGTACGGCGCTGGCTGCACGAGGGCGCCTTCGACGTGGTGCACATCCACGAGCCGACCTCGCCCTCGCTGGGCCTGCTGACCTGCTGGGCGGCGTCCGGTCCGATCGTGGCGACCTTCCACACGTCCAACCCGCGCTCGCGCGCGATGATCGCCGCCTACGCGATCCTCCAGGCCGCGCTGGAGAAGATCAGCGCGCGGATCGCGGTGAGCGAGTACGCCCGGCGCACGCTGGTCGAGCACCTCGGCGGGGACGCCGTGGTCATCCCCAACGGCGTCGACGTGGACTTCTTCGCCGAGGCCGAGCCACGGCCCGAGTGGCAGGGCGGCACCATCGGGTTCATCGGCCGGATCGACGAGCCGCGCAAGGGGCTGCCCGTCCTGATGCGGGCGCTGCCGAGGATCCTGGCGGCCCGCCCGGAGACCCGGCTGCTGGTGGCCGGCCGGGGCGACGAGGAGGCGGCCGTCGCCGACCTGCCCGAGGAGCTGCGTCCGCGCGTGGAGTTCCTCGGCATGATCAGCGACCAGGACAAGGCCCGTCTGCTGCGCAGCGTCGACCTGTACGTGGCGCCCAACACCGGCGGGGAGAGCTTCGGCATCATCCTGGTCGAGGCGATGTCGGCGGGCGCGCCCGTGCTCGCCTCCGACCTGGACGCGTTCGTGCAGGTCCTCGACCAGGGCGAGGCCGGCGAGGTGTTCGCCAACGAGGACGCCGACGCGCTGGCCGAGGCCGCGGTACGCCTGCTCGGCGACCCGGCCCGCCTGGCCGAGCTGCGCGCGCGGGGCAGCGCCCACGTACGGCGCTTCGACTGGTCGACGGTCGGCGCGGACATCCTGTCCGTCTACGAGACGGTGACGGCGGGCGCGGCGGCGGTCGCCACGGACGAACGCGCGACGGGCCTACGGGCCCGCCTCGGACTGGCCCGGGACTGACCCGGGCGGATGCCGCGCCGGTCGCGGGGCGTGCGGCGGCGGGCGCGGCTCCGGCCCCGGCGGCGCGTGCGCCTGGGCCCCTGACCGGAGCCGTGCGGGCGGGTCCGCCCTGTGGCCGTACGGGACCGGGACGGCCGGCGGCCGCCGAGTCCGCCGCCGTGCCGATTCCGCAGCGGCCCCGCGGACGCCGCGGCCGCCCGATGCCACCGGCGCGTCGGCCCCGGAGGTGTGCCGTACGCCGGCGCGCGGCCCCCGGACGGGCCAGGACAAGCGCGCCCGGTGACGCGCACCGAGTTCCGGTCGTCCGTATTCGCGGCGGAGCCCGCCCACTGAGTGTGCGGGGAGGGCGGGAAGGTTCTGCCTCGGTCCGTGTGCCGCCGGGCGCCCGGGGGAGCGGGTCGGGCGGTCTTGGATGGCCGGCACTCCTGGCGCCGGAGGCTGGATCAGGTGACTACCGGACCGGTACGACCCCCCCTGTCGCGGACCGGGTTCCGGCCGTTTTCAGTCGCGGTGGAGCCTGCTCGCTGAGTGTGCGGGGAGGGCGGGAAGGTTCTGCCTCGGTCCGTGTGCCGCCGGGCGCCCGGGGGGAGTCGGTCGGGCGGTCTTGGGTGGCCGGTACCCCTGGCGCCGGAGGCTGGATCAGGTGACTACCGGACCGGTACGACCCCCCACTGTCGCGGTCCGGGTTCCGGTCGTTCTCAGGCGCGGTGGAGCCTGCTCGCTGAGTGTGCGGGGAGGGCGGGAAGGTTCTGCCTCGGTCCGTGTGCCGCCGGGCGCCTGGGTGAGCGGGTCGGGCGGTCTTGGATGGCCGGCACTCCTGGCGCCGGAGCTGGACCAGGGGACTACCGGACCGGTACGACCCCCCACTGTCGCGGACCGGGTTCCGGCCGTTTTCAGTCGCGGTGGAGCCTGCTCGCTGAGTGTGCGGGGAGGGCGGGAAGGTTCTGCCTCGGTCCGTGTGCCGCCGGGCGCCCGGGGGGAGTCGGTCGGGCGGTCCTGGGTGGCCGGTATTCCGGCGCCGGAAGCTGGACGCCCGGCCCCCGACAACCGGACCGGTAGGGACCCCACTGGCCTCGAGCCGGGCCCGTGCTGGCCGTGCCGGGCCGACCGGGCCGGGCCGGAACCGGACGGCGTGGCGGCACCGGTCCCGGTGGCTTGGAGGGGGCTCTCCGGCGGCCGATAGCCTTCGGGCGTGACCGCAACCCTCATCTGGATCCTCGTCGCGCTCGTCGCCGTCGGCGTGTACCTCAGCTGGACGGCCGGGCGGCTGGACCGGCTGCACGTGCGGATGGACGCCGCGCGGGCCGCGCTCGACGCCCAGCTGCTGCGGCGCGCCTCGGTGGCCCAGGAGCTGGCGACCTCCGGCGTGCTGGACCCGGCCGCCTCGATCGTGCTCTACGAGGCCGCGCACGCGGCCCGGCAGGCGGAGGAGGAGCAGCGGGAGGTCGCCGAGAGCGAGCTGAGCCAGGCGCTGCGGGCGGTCTTCGAGGACGCGGCCCAGGTGGAGGCGGTGCGTGAGGCCCCCGGCGGCGACGCGGCGGCCCGTGAGCTGGCCGAGGCCGTCCGCCGGGTGCCGATGGCCCGCCGGTTCCACAACGACGCCGTGGGGGCCGCCCGCAGGCTCCGCGAACACCGCAAGGTCCGCTGGTTCCGGCTGGCCGGCCACGCCCCCTTCCCGCTGGCCTTCGAGATGGACGACGAGCCGCCCGCGGCCCTGGTCGAGCGGGTCTCATGAAGCCCGGGTGAACAAAAGGATCCACCGGCTTGTCATTGGCCCTTGCTGTGGCCTGGCCGGTTCGCGTTTCCTCATGGGTGCACAAACCCTCTTTCCCATCAGTGAGGTCACCCGTGTCCACCACCGAGAACCAGGCTCCCGAGACCGGCACCGCCCGTGTGAAGCGCGGCATGGCCGAGCAGCTCAAGGGCGGCGTGATCATGGACGTCGTCACGCCGGAGCAGGCGAAGATCGCCGAGGACGCGGGCGCCGTCGCCGTCATGGCCCTGGAGCGAGTCCCGGCCGACATCCGCAAGGACGGCGGCGTGGCCCGGATGTCCGACCCGGACATGATCGAGGGCATCATCGACGCGGTCTCCATCCCGGTGATGGCCAAGTCCCGCATCGGCCACTTCGTCGAGGCCCAGGTGCTGCAGTCCCTCGGCGTGGACTACATCGACGAGTCCGAGGTGCTCACCCCGGCCGACGAGGTCAACCACTCCGACAAGTGGTCCTTCACCACCCCGTTCGTGTGCGGTGCCACCAACCTGGGCGAGGCCCTGCGCCGCATCGCCGAGGGCGCCGCGATGATCCGCTCCAAGGGCGAGGCCGGCACCGGCAACGTGGTCGAGGCCGTCCGTCACCTGCGCCAGATCAAGGGCGACATCGCCCGCCTGCGCGGCCTGGACAACCACGAGCTGTACGCCGCCGCCAAGGAGCTGCGCGCCCCGTACGAGCTGGTCAAGGAGGTCGCCGAGCTGGGCAAGCTCCCGGTGGTGCTGTTCTCCGCCGGCGGTGTGGCCACCCCGGCCGACGCGGCCCTGATGCGCCAGCTCGGCGCCGAGGGCGTGTTCGTCGGCTCCGGCATCTTCAAGTCCGGCGACCCGGCCAAGCGCGCCGCCGCCATCGTGAAGGCCACCACCTTCTACGACGACCCGAAGATCATCGCGGACGCGTCCCGCAACCTCGGCGAGGCCATGGTCGGCATCAACTGCGACACCCTCCCCGAGACCGAGCGCTACGCCAACCGCGGCTGGTAACCCACACAGGCAACGGCACCCCATGAACACTCCTGTCATAGGCGTCCTGGCCCTCCAGGGCGACGTACGGGAGCACCTCATCGCCCTGGCCGCGGCCGACGCCGTGGCCAGGCCGGTGCGGCGCCCCGAGGAACTCGCCGAGGTGGACGGTCTCGTCCTGCCCGGCGGCGAGTCGACCACCATCTCCAAGCTGGCCGTCCTCTTCGGCGTGATGGAGCCCCTCCGCGCGCGCGTGCGCGAGGGCATGCCCGTCTACGGCACCTGCGCGGGCCTGATCATGCTCGCCGACAAGATCCTCGACCCGCGCTCGGGCCAGGAGACCGTCGGCGGCATCGACATGATCGTGCGCCGCAACGCCTTCGGCCGGCAGAACGAGTCGTTCGAAGCGTCGGTCGACGTCAAGGGCATCACGGGCGACCCCGTGGAGGGCGTCTTCATCCGCGCCCCCTGGGTGGAGTCCGTCGGCGCCGGGGCCGAGGTGCTCGCCGAGCACGACGGCCACATCGTCGCCGTCCGCCAGGGCAACGCGCTCGCCACCTCCTTCCACCCGGAGCTGACCGGCGACCACCGCGTGCACGCGCTGTTCGTCGACATGGTGCGCGCCAACCGGGCGGCGGAGTCCTTGTAGGATCTCCGGGGGTCCCCCCGGCCTTTCGACCGAGGGGCGTTCGTACAGGATGGGTTACGCGAAGGAGACAGGCAGATGTCCGGCCACTCTAAATGGGCCACGACGAAGCACAAGAAGGCCGTGATCGACGCCAAGCGCGGCAAGCTCTTCGCGAAGCTGATCAAGAACATCGAGGTCGCGGCCCGGATGGGCGGTGCCGACCCGGACGGCAACCCGACGCTGTACGACGCCATCCAGAAGGCGAAGAAGTCGTCGGTCCCGAACAAGAACATCGACTCCGCGGTCAAGCGCGGCGCGGGCCTCGAGGCCGGCGGCGCCGACTACGAGACGATCATGTACGAGGGCTACGGCCCGAACGGCGTCGCGGTGCTCATCGAGTGCCTCACCGACAACCGCAACCGCGCCGCCTCCGAGGTCCGCGTCGCCATGACCCGCAACGGCGGCTCCATGGCCGACCCGGGCTCGGTGTCGTACCTGTTCAACCGCAAGGGCGTCGTCATCGTCCCCAAGGGCGAGCTGACCGAGGACGACGTGCTCGGCGCGGTGCTGGACGCCGGTGCCGAGGAGGTCAACGACCTCGGCGAGAACTTCGAGGTCCTCAGCGAGCCGACCGACCTCGTCGCGGTCCGCACCGCCCTGCAGGAGGCCGGCATCGACTACGAGTCGGCCGAGGCCAACTTCGTCCCGACCATGCAGGTCGAGCTGGACGAGGAAGGCGCCAAGAAGATCTTCAAGCTCATCGACGCGCTGGAGGACAGCGACGACGTGCAGAACGTCTTCGCGAACTTCGACGTGAGCGACGAGGTCATGGAGAAGGTCGACGCGTAACGCGTACGGCTGACGACCGGGCCGACGGGACACCCCCGTCGGCCCGTCGCGTTGTACGGCGTTGTCAGTGGCACCCGATAGCCTGCACGAATATGCGATCGGGTGACCGAAGGGAGCGGTGCGGGTGCGTGTTCTGGGGGTGGACCCCGGCCTGACCCGGTGCGGGATCGGCGTGGTCGAGGGCGTCGCGGGCCGCCCGCTGACCATGCTCGGCGTCGGTGTCGTCCGCACCCCGGCCGACGCCGACCTCAGCCACCGGCTGCTCGCCGTCGAGCGGGGCATCGAGGAGTGGCTGGACGAGCACCGGCCCGAGTTCGTCGCCGTGGAGCGCGTCTTCAGCCAGCACAACGTGCGTACGGTCATGGGCACCGCCCAGGCCAGCGCCGTGGCCATGCTGTGCGCCGCCCGGCGCGGCATCCCGGTCGCCCTGCACACCCCCAGCGAGGTCAAGGCCGCCGTCACCGGCTCCGGACGAGCCGAGAAGGCCCAGGTGGGCGCCATGGTCACCCGCCTGCTGCGGCTGGCGGCGCCCCCCAAGCCCGCCGACGCCGCCGACGCCCTCGCGCTCGCCATCTGCCACATCTGGCGGGCCCCCGCCCAGAACCGGCTCCAGCAGGCGGTGGCCCGGCACACGGTCCACGCAACGAAAGGCCCCACGGCATGATCGCCTTCGTCAGCGGCACGGTCGCCGCGCTCGCCCCGGACGCCGCCGTCGTCGAGGTCGGAGGCGTCGGCATGGCCGTCCAGTGCACGCCGAACACCCTGTCGGCCCTGCGCGTCGGCCAGCCCGCCCGGCTGCACACCTCCCTCGTCGTCCGCGAGGACTCGCTCACCCTGTACGGCTTCGCGGACGACGACGAGCGCCAGGTCTTCGAGCTGCTGCAGACCGCGAGCGGCGTCGGCCCCCGCCTGGCCCAGGCCATGCTGGCCGTGCACACCCCGGACGCGCTGCGCCGCGCGGTCGCCACCGGTGACGAGAAGGCCCTCACCGCCGTCCCCGGCATCGGCAAGAAGGGCGCCCAGAAGCTGCTGCTGGAGCTGAAGGACCGGCTCGGCGTGCCCGTCGGCGCCCCGGCCGTCGGCGCGCCCGTCACCCAGGGCTGGCGCGACCAGCTGCACGCGGCCCTGATCGGTCTCGGCTACGCCACCCGCGAGGCCGACGAGGCGGTGGCCGCCGTAACGCCCCAGGCCGAGGCGGCGGCCGGCACCCCGCAGGTGGGCCCGCTGCTGAAGGCCGCCCTGCAGACCCTGAACCGCGCCCGCTGACCTGCGTCACCCCGCTAGGAGAACTTCGTGAACCGGGACGACACCACCCCCACCCCCGCCGAGGAGCGGCTCGTCGGTGCGTCCGCCGACCGGGAGGACCAGGCCGTCGAGGCCGCCCTGCGCCCCAAGGACCTCGGCGAGTTCATCGGCCAGGAGAAGGTCCGCGAACAGCTCGACCTGGTGCTGCGCGCCGCACGCGCGCGGGGCGCCACCGCCGACCACGTGCTGCTCTCCGGTGCGCCCGGCCTCGGCAAGACCACCCTGTCGATGATCATCGCGGCTGAGATGGGCGCCCCCATCCGCATCACCTCCGGCCCCGCCATCCAGCACGCCGGCGACCTCGCCTCCATCCTGTCCTCGCTCCAGGAGGGCGAGGTGCTCTTCCTCGACGAGATCCACCGCATGTCCCGGCCCGCCGAGGAGATGCTGTACATGGCGATGGAGGACTTCCGCGTCGACGTCATCGTGGGCAAGGGCCCCGGCGCCACCGCGATCCCGCTGGAGCTGCCGCCGTTCACCCTGGTCGGCGCGACCACGCGGGCGGGCCTGCTGCCGCCGCCGCTGCGCGACCGCTTCGGCTTCACCGCGCACATGGAGTTCTACTCCCCGCACGAGCTGGAGCGCGTGGTGCACCGCTCGGCGAGCCTGCTGGACGTCGTGATCGAGTCGGACGGCGCCGCCGAGATCGCCGGCCGGTCCCGGGGCACGCCCCGTATCGCCAACCGCCTGCTGCGCCGCGTCCGCGACTACGCGCAGGTCAAGGCCGACGGAGTGATCACCCGGGAGATCGCCGCCGCCGCGCTCGCCGTCTACGAGGTCGACGCGCGCGGCCTGGACCGGCTGGACCGCGCCGTCCTGGAGGCCCTGCTGAAGCTGTTCGGCGGCGGACCGGTGGGCCTGTCCACCCTCGCCGTCGCGGTGGGGGAGGAGCGGGAGACCGTGGAGGAGGTGGCCGAGCCGTTCCTGGTCCGCGAGGGACTGCTCGCCCGCACCCCGCGCGGCCGGGTCGCCACCCCCGCCGCTTGGGCGCACCTGGGCCTGACCCCACCGCAGGCGCCGGCGGCGGGAAACGGACAACAGGACTTGTTCGGGGCGTGAGGGCGGCCGAGCGGCGAGGGCGATGGCCCGGCCGGAACCCAGGTGCCATGCTGAGCGTTGTTCCATGAGAGCGGACTCGCTTAGACTCCGCCGATGCCGCCCTTGCGGGCGGCGCCGACCACACCCCCATCCAACAGGCCGCTCACCCGCGCGGTCGCGCGAAGGAAATTCCGTCCCGTGAATGCCTATACCCTTCTCCCGTTCATCGTGCTCATCGCGGCCATGTTCCTGATGACGCGTTCGGCCAAGAAGAAGCAGCAGCAGGCCGCCGACATGCGGAACCAGATGCAGCCCGGATCCGGAGTCCGCACGATCGGGGGGATGTACGCGACGGTCAAGGAGGTCAACGAGGACACGGTCCTCCTCGACGCCGGGCCGGGCGTCGACCTCCTCTTCGCCAAGAACGCCATCGGTGCCGTCCTCTCCGACGACGAGTACAACCGCATCGTCCACGGCATCGAGCACGACCTGAAGTCCGACACCGGCATCGTCCCGGACGACGCCTCCTCCCTCACCGAGACCGACGAGACCGACGGATCCGCCGACGCTGCCGCCGCCTCGGACGACAAGATCGACCTCGGTAAGAAGGACGCCGCCGAGGCCGGTGCGGACGACCAGCCGAAGAAGACCGACGGCGACTCCGACGCGAAGTAGTCACTCCCCGGGATCACGCGGCGGCCGCATGACGGGCGCCCCGCGTGACCCGGGCGCGTCTGTTTCCCGCACGGGAGTCCGACACCATGTCATGGCCGACCGCGCCGACCGGGCGCGGGGCGGCCCGAGAGGGAGTACGAGAAGGTGGCAGCACCTAAGAGGGGCCGAAGCGCGAGCGCCCCGAGCAAGCCAGGGCGCTCGCTGGCCCTCATCCTGATCGCCATCGTGGCGCTCGCCGGAGGGATGTTCGCCTCCGGGCACACCACTCCGCGTCTCGGCATCGACCTCGCCGGTGGTACGAGCATTACGCTCAAGGCGAAGGCCGATCAGGGGTCCGCGATCAACAAGGCCAACATGGACACCGCGGTCGACATCATGAACCGCCGGGTCAACGGCCTGGGTGTCTCCGAGGCGGAGGTGCAGACCCAGGGGAACGACAACATCATCGTCAACATCCCCAAGGGCACCAACTCCAAGGAGGCCCAGGAGCAGGTAGGCACCACCGCCAAGCTGTACTTCCGGCCGGTCCTGGCGAGCGAGCCCAGCGGCCCCGCCACGAAGAGCCCGTCGCCGAGCGCGTCCTCCAAGGGCGGCTCGTCGCCGAAGCCGGGCAGCAGCCCGTCGGCGTCCGCCTCGGCCACGGAGAAGGCGACCGGTTCCGGCAAGGAGACGGCGTCCGGTTCCGCGTCTCCCTCCGCCTCGGCCACGTCCCAGGGCCGCGCGGTCACCGACGCCCTGAAGGCCGACGCCACCCCCTCGCCGAGCGGCTCCGCCTCCGGCAGCGCCAAGCCCTCGGCCACTCCGCCGGCCACGCCCTCGGCCCCGGCCGGCGACGGCTCCGGCGCGGACGCCAAGCTCCAGGCGCAGTACGCGGCCCTGGACTGCACCAAGCCCACCGACCGGGCGAACGCCGGCAAGAACGCCAAGCCGGGCCGGCCCACCGTGGCCTGCGGCAAGATCGACGACGCCTGGTACAAGTACCTGCTCGGCCCGGCCGCCGTGGACGGCACCGAGGTGAAGAAGGCGCAGGCCGTCTTCGACACCCAGGGCGCCGCCGGCTGGCAGGTCCAGATGAACTTCACCTCCAAGGGTGCCAAGAAGTTCGCCGACATCACCGGCGAGCTGGCCAGCAAGCCGCAGCCGCAGAACGAGTTCGGCATCGTCCTGGACGGCGAGGTCGTCTCCAGCCCGTATGTGCGCCAGTCCATCACCGGCGGCCAGGCGGAGATCTCCGGCAGCTTCCAGCAGGACGAGGCGCAGGGTCTCGCCAACATGCTGTCGTACGGCGCCCTGCCGCTGTCCTTCCAGGAGCAGTCCGTCACCACCGTCACCGCCGCGCTCGGCGGCGAGCAGCTGCACGCCGGTCTGCTCGCGGGCGCGATCGGCCTGGCGCTGGTCGTGATCTACCTGGTGGTCTACTACCGCGGCCTGTCGATCGTGGCCATGGCCTCGCTGCTGGTCTCCGCGATCCTCACCTACGTGATCATGTCGCTGCTCGGCCCGGCCATCAACTTCGCGCTGAACCTGCCGGCCGTGTGCGGTGCCATCGTCGCCATCGGTATCACCGCGGACTCGTTCATCGTGTACTTCGAGCGCATAAGGGACGAGATCCGTGAGGGCCGCACGCTGCGCCCCGCGGTGGAGCGGGCCTGGCCGCGTGCCCGGCGCACCATCCTGGTCTCCGACTTCGTGTCGTTCCTCGCCGCCGCCGTGCTGTTCGTCGTCACCGTCGGCAAGGTGCAGGGCTTCGCCTTCACGCTGGGCCTGACCACCCTGCTCGACGTGGTCGTGGTCTTCTTCTTCACCAAGCCGCTGATGACGCTCCTCGCCCGCCGCAAGTTCTTCGCGGACGGCCACAAGTGGTCCGGTCTCGACCCCAAGGGCCTGGGCGCCAAGCCCCCGCTGCGCCGCACCCGCCGTCCCGCCGGTCCCGCAGCCGGCCCCGTCGACCCGAAGGAGGCGTGAGCCATGTCGAAACTCGGCACCATCGGCGCCCGGCTGCACCGCGGCGAGATCGCGTACGACTTCGTCGGCAAGCGGAAGATCTGGTACGGCATCTCGATCCTGATCACCATCACGGCCATCGTCGGCCTGGCGGTGCGCGGCCTGAACATGGGCATCGAGTTCGAGGGCGGCGCCGTCTTCACCACGCCCACGAAGATGAGCGCCTCGGTGGCCCAGGCGGAGGAGTACGCCAACAAGGCCTCCGGCCACCAGGCCATCGTGCAGAAGCTGGGCAACGGCAGCCTGCGCATCCAGATCGCCGGCATCGACACCGGCCAGTCCGACCGGATCAAGCAGGAGCTGGCCAAGGACCTGAAGCTCGACCCCGAGAAGCTGGCCGCCGACCTGGTCGGCCCGAGCTGGGGCGAGCAGATCGCCAACAAGGCATGGCAGGGCCTGGCGATCTTCATGGTCCTCGTGGTGATCTACCTGGCGATCGCCTTCGAGTGGCGCATGGCCGTGGCCGCGCTGGTCGCGCTGATCCACGACATCACCATCACGACCGGTATCTACGCCCTGGTCGGCTTCGAGGTGACACCCGGCACGGTCATCGGTCTGCTGACCATCCTCGGTTACTCGCTCTACGACACGGTCGTCGTCTTCGACAGCCTCAAGGAGCAGACGAAGGACCTGACCAAGCAGACCCGGTTCACCTACAGCGAGATCGCCAACCGCTCGATCAACGGCACCCTGGTCCGCTCCATCAACACCACGGTCGTCGCGCTGCTGCCGGTCGCCGGTCTGCTCTTCATCGGCGGCGGCTTCCTCGGCGCGGGCACGCTCAACGACATCTCGCTGTCGCTGTTCGTGGGCCTCGCGGCCGGTGCCTACTCCTCCATCTTCATCGCCACCCCGCTCGTCGCCGACCTCAAGGAGCGCGAGCCGGCGATGAAGAGCCTCACCAAGCGGGTCCTGGCCAAGCGCGCCCAGGCCGCCGCCGCGGGGGAGGACCTCGCCGAGGTCCGTGCCACCGCCGGTGACGACGGCGACGACGGCACCCCCGCCGTCGTGGGCCCGCGCAACCAGCCCGCACGCGGCCGAGGCCGCGGCCGTACCTCCGGAAAGCGCCGATGACCGACATCCAGGAACTGCTGCTGAGCCGCATCCGCGATGTGGCCGACTACCCGGAGCCGGGAGTGATGTTCAAGGACATCACCCCGCTCCTGGCCGACCCGGCGGCCTTCACCGCGCTCACCGACGCGCTGGCGCAGATCGCCGCCGACACCGGCGCGACCAAGGTCGTCGGCCTGGAGGCCCGGGGCTTCATCCTCGGCGCCCCGGTCGCCGTCCGTGCCGGCCTGGGCTTCATCCCGGTCCGCAAGGCGGGCAAGCTGCCCGGGGCCACCCTGCGCCAGGCCTACGACCTGGAGTACGGCTCGGCGGAGATCGAGGTGCACGCCGAGGACCTGTCCGCCGGCGACCGCGTGCTGATCGTGGACGACGTCCTGGCCACGGGCGGTACGGCCGAGGCGGCGATCCATCTGATCCAGCGCGCCGGCGCCGAGGTGTCCGGCCTCGCGGTGCTGATGGAGCTGGGCTTCCTGGGCGGCCGCACCCGGCTGGAGGCCGCGCTGGACGGGGCCCCGCTCCAGGCGCTGCTCCAGGTCTGACCGCGTAGCCGTGCGACGGCCGCCCCGGCATGTGTGTGCCGGGGCGGCCGTTTGCGTCCCGCCGGGTCCGCAGCCGCTGCTCTGTGCGCCCGGTTCGATGTTTTCGCAGGTCGCGCGGGTTCGTCCGCCGGTCGCGGACGTTGATGCGGGGGCTTCGCGACCGGCCGTCCGGAATCCCGTGACAGCCTTTCGCGTTGCAGGGGTAGACGGTCCTCACAGCCGCCTGAAGGCGATGACCGGGCGCAGGATCGCTACCATGGGGTCTCCGGAGCCTGACCGGGGGACCCGGATCGCGCACGAGGAGTCCTCTTGCCAGACGAGGCCCAGCCACTGACCGCCGCCAAGCCCGAGCCCGCCTCGGCCGCCGCGGCGAAGCCCGCGCCGAGCGCTTCCCAGGTGAAGAACGACACCCGCGGGGCGGTCGAGCACGCCCACTCCGCGCCCGTGGAGAAGAGCGCGGAGTCCGCGCGTCCCAAGCAGGCCCCGGCCGAGCGCCCGGCGCAGCCCCCGGTGGTCCGCCAGCCGGCCGCGCAGCCCACCCGGACCGCCTCCTCCAACCGGGTCCGGGCCCGCCTCGCCCGCCTCGGCGTCCAGCGCGCGAACCCCTACAACCCGGTCCTGGAGCCGCTGCTGCGGATAGTGCGCAGCAACGACCCCAAGATCGAGAACTCCACGCTGCGCCAGATCGAGCGCGCCTACCAGGTCGCCGAACGCTGGCACCGAGGCCAGAAGCGCAAGAGCGGCGACCCGTACATCACGCACCCGCTCGCCGTCACCACCATCCTCGCCGAGCTGGGCATGGACCCGGCCACCCTGATGGCGGGGCTGCTGCACGACACCGTCGAGGACACCGAGTACGGCCTGGAGGACCTGCGCCGCGACTTCGGCGACGTCGTCGCCCTGCTGGTCGACGGCGTCACCAAGCTGGACAAGGTCAAGTTCGGCGAGGCCGCTCAGGCCGAGACCGTGCGCAAGATGGTCGTGGCCATGGCGAAGGACCCGCGGGTCCTGGTCATCAAGCTCGCCGACCGGCTGCACAACATGCGCACCATGCGCTACCTCAAGCGCGAGAAGCAGGAGAAGAAGGCGCGCGAGACGCTGGAGATCTACGCTCCGCTCGCCCACCGCCTCGGCATGAACACCATCAAGTGGGAGCTGGAGGACCTCGCGTTCGCGATCCTCTACCCCAAGATGTACGACGAGATCGTACGGCTGGTGGCCGAGCGGGCGCCCAAGCGTGACGAGTACCTGGCCATAGTGACCGACGAGGTCCAGTCCGACCTGCGCGCCGCCCGGATCAAGGCCACCGTGACCGGCCGCCCCAAGCACTACTACAGCGTCTACCAGAAGATGATCGTGCGGGGCCGAGACTTCGCCGAGATCTACGACCTGGTGGGCATCCGCGTCCTCGTCGACACGGTCCGCGACTGCTACGCCGCCCTCGGCACGGTGCACGCGCGATGGAACCCGGTCCCCGGCCGGTTCAAGGACTACATCGCGATGCCCAAGTTCAACATGTACCAGTCGCTGCACACGACGGTCATCGGCCCCAACGGCAAGCCGGTCGAACTCCAGATCCGCACGTTCGACATGCACCGCCGCGCCGAGTACGGCATCGCCGCGCACTGGAAGTACAAGCAGGAGGCCGTCGCCGGCGCCTCCAAGGTCCGCACCGACGCGCCGAAGACGTCGGCGAAGGACAAGGACGCCATCAACGACATGGCGTGGCTGCGGCAGCTGCTGGACTGGCAGAAGGAGACCGAGGACCCGGGCGAGTTCCTGGAGTCCCTGCGCTTCGACCTGTCCCGCAACGAGGTCTTCGTCTTCACGCCCAAGGGCGATGTCATCGCCCTGCCGGCCGGCGCCACCCCGGTGGACTTCGCGTACGCCGTGCACACCGAGGTCGGCCACCGCACCATAGGGGCGCGGGTCAACGGGCGGCTGGTCCCGCTGGAATCCACCCTGGACAACGGCGACCTGGTCGAGGTGTTCACCTCCAAGGCGCCCGGCGCCGGCCCGTCCCGGGACTGGCTCGGCTTCGTCAAGTCGCCGCGGGCGCGCAACAAGATCCGCGCCTGGTTCTCCAAGGAGCGCCGGGACGAGGCGATCGAGCAGGGCAAGGACGCCATCGTGCGGGCCATGCGCAAGCAGAACCTGCCGATCCAGCGGATCCTCACCGGGGACTCGCTGGTCACCCTCGCGCACGAGATGCGCTACTCGGACATCTCCGCGCTGTACGCGGCGATCGGCGAGGGCCATGTCTCCGCGCAGAACATCGTGCAGAAGCTCGTCCAGGCGCTCGGCGGCGAGGAGGCGGCCACCGAGGAGATCGACGAGACGGTCCCGCCGTCCCGCGGCCGCGGGCGCAAGCGGCGCTCCACCGCCGACCCGGGCGTGGTCGTCAAGGGCGTCGAGGACGTGTGGGTGAAGCTGGCCCGCTGCTGTACGCCGGTCCCGGGAGACCCGATCATCGGCTTCGTCACCCGCGGCAGCGGCGTATCGGTTCACCGCAGCGACTGCGTCAACGTCGACTCGCTGTCCCGGGAGCCGGAGCGCATCCTCGACGTCGAGTGGGCGCCGACCCAGTCCTCGGTCTTCCTGGTCGCCATCCAGGTGGAGGCGCTGGACCGGTCCCGGCTGCTGTCGGACGTCACCCGGGTGCTGTCCGACCAGCACGTCAACATCCTGTCGGCGGCCGTGCAGACCTCCCGGGACCGGGTGGCCACCTCCCGGTTCACCTTCGAGATGGGCGACCCCAAGCACCTCGGCCACGTGCTGAAGGCGGTCCGTGGCGTGGAGGGCGTGTACGACGTGTACCGGGTGACGTCGGGACGCAGCCGCTCGTAGTGCCCCGGAAAGCCCCGGGCAGACCCTCCGGGACGCGAGAAGGGCCCCGTGCGCGCGTACGGGGCCCTTTCAGCGGTGCGGTGAGGGATTCAGCCGCCGAACTCCTGCAGGCCCTTGAGAGCCTGGTCCAGAAGCGCCTGGCGGCCCTCCAGCTCCTTCTGCAGCTTGTCGGCCTTGGCGTTGTTGCCCTGGGCCCGCGCCTGGTCGATCTGCGCCCGCAGCTTGTCCACGGCGGCCTGGAGCTGACCGGTCAGACCCTCGGCACGCGCGCGTGCCTCCGGGTTGGTCCGGCGCCACTCGGCCTCCTCGGCCTCCTGGATCGCCCGCTCCACGGCGTGCATCCGGCCCTCGACCTTCGGCCGGGCGTCCCGCGGGACGTGACCGATGGCCTCCCAGCGCTCGTTGATCGAGCGGAAGGCGGCCCGCGCGGCCTTCAGGTCGGTGATCGGCAGGAGCTTCTCGGCCTCCTCGGCCAGCTCCTCCTTCAGCTTCAGGTTCTCCGACTGCTCGGCGTCCCGCTCGGCGAACACCGAGCTGCGGGCGGCGAAGAACACGTCCTGGGCGCCGCGGAAGCGGTTCCACAGGTCGTCCTCGTGCTCGCGCTGGGCGCGGCCCGCGGCCTTCCACTCCGCCATCAGCTCGCGGTACCGGGCGGCCGTCGGACCCCAGTCCGTCGACCCGGACAGCGCCTCCGCCTCGGCGACCAGCCGCTCCTTGACCCGCCGGGCCTCCTCGCGCTGCGCGTCCAGCTGCGCGAAGTGCGCCTTGCGGCGCTTGGAGAACGCCGACCGGGCGTGCGAGAAGCGGTGCCACAGCTCGTCGTCGGACTTGCGGTCCAGCCGCGGCAGCCCCTTCCAGGTGTCCACCAGCGCCCGCAGCCGCTCACCGGCGGCCCGCCACTGGTCGGACTGCGCCAGCCGCTCCGCCTCGGCGACCAGGTCCTCCTTGGCCTTGCGGGCCTCGTCGGACTGTTTGGCCCGCTGCGCCTTGCGCTCCTCGCGGCGCGCCTCGACGGTCGCCACCAGCTTGTCCAGCCGCTTGCGCAGCGCGTCCAGATCACCGACCGCGTGGTGCGCGTCCACCTGCTCGCGCAGGTGGCCGATGGCGGCCTGGGCGTCCTTCGCCGACAGGTCGGTGGTCCGCACACGCTTCTCGAGGAGGCCGATCTCGACAACCAGGCCCTCGTACTTGCGCTCGAAGTAGGCCAGCGCCTCCTCGGGGGAGCCGGCCTGCCAGGAACCGACGACCTTCTCGCCGTCGGCCGTACGCACGTACACGGTCCCCGTCTCGTCGACGCGGCCCCACGGGTCGCTGCTCACAGCGCCTCCTCCACATGATGCCTGCGGGGGGCCGCAGCACCCCCGGGCATCGTCCACAGTTTCGTCACGGCCAACATAGGCGACCGGCGGGCGGCCTGTCCGCATCCAGCGCGACCGAAATTCCGCCGCCCGCCCCGTTGACCTTCGGTTCCGGGTGCCGGCCGGGGCCGGCGGGGTCCGGGCACGGGAGTCAGGACTTGACGACCGTGGCCTTGTCGATCACGACCGTCGCGTTCGGCGCGCCATCACCGGCGCCCGTGTTCTCACCGGCCGCCGCGATCTTCTCCAGCACCTTCATGCCGGCCGCGTCGACCGTGCCGAACGGCGTGTAGCTGGGCGGCAGCTGGCTGTCCTTGTAGACGAGGAAGAACTGGCTGCCGCCGGTGTGCGCCTGCCCGGTGTTCGCCATCGCCACCGTGCCCGCCGGGTAGGTGTTGTTCTTGAGGCTCTTGTCCTTGAGGTTCTCGTCCGGGAGCGTGTAGCCGGGGCCGCCCGCGCCGGTGCCCTGCGGGTCACCGCACTGCAGGACGTAGATGCCCTGGGTGGTGAGCCGGTGGCACTTGGTGTGGTCGAAGTAGCCCTTGCCGGCGAGGAAGTCGAACGAGTTCACCGTGTGCGGCGCCGCCGACGTCTTCAGCGCGACGCCGATGTCCCCGCACGTCGTCGCGAGCTTCAGCGTGTACTTCGCCGACGTGTCGATCGTCATCGCCGGCTCCTTCTTCCAGCTCAGCTTCTTCACCGAGCCGGCCGCCGGCTTCTCGCAGGGGTCCGGTGCCTTGCTGGTCGGCGCGGCGCTCGGCGTGGCATCGCCGCTCGCGCTCGTCGTCTTCTTGTCGTCGTCCTTGAGCACTCCCGTCGTGTACAGGGCGACACTGCCGATCACGACCACGCCCAGGACCGACGCGATCACGGAGTTGCGCAGGCGGGCCTTGCGCCGCGCCTCGGTGCGCCGCTGCTGCTGCCGCAAGAACTTCTCCCGGGCGAGCTGACGCCGCCGCTGCTCCTGGCTGACCACCGGGTTGTCTCCTCATGCGTGTCGTGTGTCGGGCGGTACGCGTGCGTCCTCGTGCGCCGACCGCTGCGTGTAGCCCCGTACCGTATATGGGTTCGCTGAGGAAACGGCAGCGCCGGTAGGCTCTGGGAGCAGCTGAAGCCGCCTGCAACCGACACAAACGAAGGACGATCGTGCTCATTGCCGGGTTCCCCGCCGGGGCCTGGGGGACGAACTGTTATCTCGTCGCCCCCGCCGCCGGTGAGGAGTGCGTGATCATCGACCCCGGCCACCAGGCCGCCGGAGGCGTCGAGGAAACGCTGAGGAAGCATCGGCTCAAGCCCGTCGCCGTCGTCCTCACCCACGGCCACATCGACCACGTCGCCTCGGTCGTCCCCGTCTGCGGCGCGCACGAGGTACCGGCCTGGATCCACCCCGAGGACCGGTACATGATGAGCGACCCGGAGAAGGCGCTGGGCCGTTCCATCGGCATGCCGCTCATGGGCGAGCTGACCGTGGGGGAGCCGGACGACGTCCGGGAGCTGACGGACGGCACGGCCCTGGAGCTGGCCGGCCTCACGTTCTCCGTCGCGCACGCGCCGGGCCATACCAAGGGGTCGGTGACCTTCCGGATGCCCGAGAGCGCCGACGTCCCGTCGGTGTTCTTCTCCGGGGATCTGCTGTTCGCCGGCTCCATCGGACGCACCGATCTGCCGGGCGGATCCATGGAGGACATGCTCGAGTCGCTGGCCCGCGTGTGCCTGCCGCTCGACGACTCCACCGTGGTGCTGTCCGGCCACGGCCCCCAGACGACCATCGGCCGGGAGCGCGCCACCAACCCCTATCTGCGGCAGGTGGCCGCCGGCCCGGGAAGCGCGGACGCTCCCCGACGAGGAATGTGACGAGAGACCTACGTTGAGCACTTTTCAGGCCCCCAAGGGCACCTACGACCTGATCCCGCCGGACTCGGCCGCCTACCTGGCGGTCCGCGAGGCCATCGCCGCCCCGCTGCGCGACTCCGGCTACGGCTACATCGAGACCCCCGGCTTCGAGAACGTCGAACTGTTCGCGCGCGGTGTCGGCGAGTCCACCGACATCGTGACCAAGGAGATGTACGCCTTCGAGACCAAGGGCGGCGACAAGCTCGCCCTGCGCCCCGAGGGCACCGCGTCCGTGCTGCGGGCGGCCCTGGAGGCCAACCTGCACAAGACGGGCAACCTCCCGGTCAAGCTCTGGTACTCCGGCTCCTACTACCGCTACGAGCGCCCCCAGAAGGGCCGCTACCGCCACTTCTCCCAGGTGGGCGCGGAGGCGATCGGCGCGGAGGACCCGGCGCTGGACGCCGAGCTGATCATCCTGGCCGACCAGGCGTACCGCTCGCTGGGCCTGCGGAACTTCCGCATCCTGCTGAACAGCCTGGGCGACAAGGAGTGCCGTCCGGTGTACCGGGCCGCGCTCCAGGACTTCCTGCGCGGCCTGGACCTCGACGAGGACACCCGCCGGCGCGTCGACATCAACCCGCTGCGGGTCCTGGACGACAAGCGCGAGTCGGTCCAGAAGCAGCTCGCCGGCGCCCCGCTGCTGCGCGACTACCTGTGCGACGCGTGCAAGGCGTACCACGAGGAGGTCCGCGAGCTGATCACCGCCGCGGGCGTCTCCTTCGAGGACGACCCCAGGCTGGTGCGCGGCCTGGACTACTACACCCGCACCACCTTCGAGTTCGTGCACGACGGTCTGGGCTCGCAGTCCGCGGTGGGCGGCGGCGGCCGGTACGACGGCCTGTCCGAGATGATCGGCGGCCCCGCGCTGCCGTCCGTCGGCTGGGCCCTGGGCGTCGACCGCACGGTCCTCGCGCTCCAGGCCGAGGGCGTGCGGCTGGACCTGCCGGCCTCGACGTCCGTGTACGCCGTCCCGCTCGGCGAGGAGGCCCGCCGGGTGCTGTTCGCCAAGGTCACCGAGTTGCGCAAGGTGGGCATCGCGGCCGACTTCGCCTACGGCGGCAAGGGGCTGAAGGGCGCCATGAAGAACGCCAACCGCTCCGGTGCCCGCTACGCGCTCGTCGCCGGCGAGCGCGACCTGGCCGAGGGCGTCGTCCAGCTCAAGGACATGGAGTCCGGCGAGCAGACCGCGATCGGCGTCAACGAGATCGTGGCGGAGCTGGAGTCGCGGCTCGGCTAGCCGCACGCGCGCGTGGGCGCCGGACACTCCCCGAGGGGGCGTCCGGCGCCCTTGTCGCGGGAGGGCCGGCCGCTGTCCGGAACCCGGCGGGGGCACCGGTCGTACGTAGATCCTTATGCGCAACGAACGGTGCGCACACAGGTGCGTGCGGCACAATGACCCCTGCCCGAAGATGGTCCGACCCCTCGAGTGACGGAATCGGCGTGATGAGCAAGACGACAGTGAACGACGTCTCCGCGGAGCCCGGTCCGGAGCGCGCCGCCGACGCCCCGCGCGCGGCCGGCGGCAGCCGTGCCCTCGCCATCCTGCTGGTGATCACCGGCGCGGCCGGACTGCTGGCCTCGTGGGTCATCACGATCGACAAGTTCAAGCTCCTCGAAGCCAAGGTCGCGGGCAAGACCTTCACCCCCGGGTGCAGCCTCAACCCGGTGGTCTCCTGCGGCAGCGTCATGGAGAGCAAGCAGGCCGCCGCCTTCGGCTTCCCCAACCCGATGCTCGGGCTGGTCGCCTACGGCATCGTCATCTGCGTCGGCATGAGCCTGCTGGCCCGCGCCCGGTTCCCGCGCTGGTACTGGCTCACGTTCAACCTCGGCACCCTGTTCGGCGTGGGCTTCTGCACCTGGCTGCAGTTCCAGTCCCTGTACCGGATCAACGCGCTGTGCCTGTGGTGCTCGCTGGCCTGGGTCGCCACGATCACCATGTTCTGGTACGTCACCTCGTTCAACGTCCGCAACGCCTTCCTGCCGGCCCCGCGCTGGCTGCGGTCCTTCTTCGGCGAGTTCACCTGGGTCGTGCCGGTCGCGCACATCGGCATCATCGGCATGCTGGTGCTGACCCGCTGGTGGGAGTTCTGGACCAGCTGACGGTCCCGGCCGGATTGTCAGTGCGGTGTTCTAGGGTTTCAGCGTGGAACCCGACCTGTTCACCGCCGCAGCAGAAGAACGCCAGGAGAAGGATCCGGCGGGCAGCCCCCTGGCGGTGCGCATGCGCCCGCGCTCGCTCGACGAGGTCGTGGGCCAGCAGCACCTGCTGGCACCCGGCTCCCCCCTGCGCCGTCTGGTCGGCGAGGGCTCCGGCGGGCCCGCCGGACCGTCCTCGGTGATCCTCTGGGGCCCGCCCGGCACCGGCAAGACCACCCTGGCGTACGTGGTGTCCAAGGCGACCGACAAGCGGTTCGTGGAGCTGTCCGCGATCACCGCGGGCGTCAAGGAGGTCCGCGCGGTCATCGACGGCGCCCGCCGCGCCACCGGCGGCTACGGCAAGGAGACCGTCCTCTTCCTGGACGAGATCCACCGCTTCAGCAAGGCCCAGCAGGACTCCCTGCTGCCGGCCGTGGAGAACCGCTGGGTGACCCTGATCGCGGCCACCACGGAGAACCCCTACTTCTCGGTGATCTCCCCGCTGCTCTCCCGCTCCCTGCTGCTCACCCTCGAACCCCTCACCGACGACGACATCCGCGGCCTGCTGCGGCGCGCCCTCGCCGACGAACGCGGCCTGAAGAACGCCGTCACGCTCCCCGAGGAGACCGAGGAGCACCTGCTGCGGATCGCCGGCGGCGACGCCCGGCGCGCCCTGACCGCCCTGGAGGCCGCCGCCGGCGCCGCCCTCGACCAGGGCGAGAGCGAGATCGGCCTGCGGACGCTGGAACAGACCGTCGACCGCGCCGCCGTGAAGTACGACCGCGACGGCGACCAGCACTACGACGTCGCCAGCGCCCTCATCAAGTCCATCCGCGGCTCCGACGTCGACGCGGCCCTGCACTACCTGGCCCGCATGATCGAGGCCGGCGAGGACCCCCGGTTCATCGCCCGCCGGCTGATGATCTCCGCCAGCGAGGACATCGGCCTCGCCGACCCCACCGCGCTGCCGATCGCGGTCGCCGCCGCCCAGGCCGTCGCCATGATCGGCTTCCCGGAGGCCGCCCTCACGCTCAGCCACGCCACCATCGCCCTGGCCCTCGCGCCCAAGTCCAACTCCGCGACCACCGCGATCGCCGCCGCCCTGGACGACGTACGCAAGGGCCTGGCCGGCCCGGTCCCCCCGCATCTGCGCGACGGGCACTACAAGGGCGCCGCCAAGCTCGGCCACGCCCAGGGGTACGTGTACCCGCACGACCTGCCGGAGGGCATCGCCGAGCAGCAGTACGCCCCGGACGCCCTGAAGGACCGCGAGTACTACACCCCGGGCCGGCACGGCGCCGAGGCCAGGTACGCGGACGCCGTCGAGTGGACCCGCAGACACCTCGGTCGCAAGCGGTCCTGAGCAGCCTGTAGACTGCTGCGAAGTGCCGAGTTCCGTGCTGTCAGAGCGGGACAACCGGCCGGAGACCCGGTCCCTCGCGGACCGGCTCCAGGAGCGTCGCGCACCGTCGAACGGTGTCGCGGGCAGCCCACCACCCCCCGTGAGATCCCGGGACGGTCGGTGGGCCACTCGCGTGCTGCACGTATGTGCCCAGACCAGGGAAGCGGCTGCCCGGCAGGTCCCGCGCGGACCCTACGGGTTTTCCCGGCTGCGGATGCGACCTCCCTAAACCCTGACGAGCCGGAATCTAGGAAATGAGATAACTGTGGCGAACCAGTCCCGCCCCAAGGTCAAGAAGTCGCGTGCCCTCGGCATCGCGCTGACCCCGAAGGCCGTCAAGTACTTCGAGGCCCGCCCCTACCCGCCGGGTGAGCACGGCCGCGGCCGCAAGCAGAACTCGGACTACAAGGTCCGTCTGCTGGAGAAGCAGCGCCTGCGCGCTCAGTACGACATCTCCGAGCGCCAGCTGGTGCGCGCCTACGAGCGTGCCTCCAAGGTCCAGGGCAAGACCGGTGAGGCCCTGATCGTGGAGCTGGAGCGCCGCCTCGACGCGCTGGTCCTGCGTTCGGGCATCGCCCGCACGATCTACCAGGCCCGCCAGATGGTCGTCCACGGCCACATCCAGGTCAACGGCCAGAAGGTCGACAAGCCGTCCTTCCGTGTCCGCCCGGACGACGTCGTGCAGGTCCGCGACCGCTCCAAGGACAAGACGCTGTTCCAGATCGCCCGTGAGGGTGGCTTCGCCGCCGACGGCGAGACCCCGCGCTACCTCCAGGTGAACCTCAAGGCCCTGGCGTTCCGCCTGGACCGCGAGCCGAACCGCAAGGAGATCCCGGTGATCTGCGACGAGCAGCTCGTCGTCGAGTACTACGCCCGCTGACCCAGGTCACGGCACAGTCCTCAGCCCGCCGTCTCCCCGCCCTTCCGGGTGGGCGAGGCGGCGGGTTCGCGCTGTCCGGGGCCGGTGTCCGTGACCGGGCCGCGCGGTGCCGGCAGGGCGCCCAGCGCCCCCGGCTTCCGCTGCCGCAGCGCCCGGGCCACCGCCGCCTCCCGGTCCAGCCCGGCCCCCGCCCGCACGCACTCGGCGTACCGCGCGTCGCCGAGCGCCCGCCGCGCGGCGGCCTCGCACCGCTCGTGCGGCGCGTTGTAGTACGCCGAACCGAACAGCGGCAGCCCCACCGAGGGCCACAGCCGCCCGGCGGCGCCCTGGAGCACCGCCGCCTCCACCGGATCGCCCTGCGCCACCGTCACCAGCGCCAGCAGCTCCAGGACGAGCACCGAGCCCAGCAGATCCCGGAACGCGTGCGCGTCGGCCAGGGCGTGCGCGAGCAGCTCCCGCGCGCCGGCCGGGTCCCCGTCGGACCAGGCCGCGTACGCCAGCACATACAGCGCGTACGAACGTGCCCAGCGCTCCCCGTGGTCCTCGCAGACCCGGCGCACCTCCTCGCACAGCCGCACCGCGCCCGGCAGATCGCCCTGGAACGCCCGGGCCATCGCCAGCTCCACCCGGCCCATCAGGACGTTGCTGTTCAGCTCGCCGATCGCCCGGTAACGCTCCTGCGCCGAGCGCAGCAGCGTTTCCGCACCGGCCATGTCGTCCGTGACCAGGGCCAGACAGCCGGTGCGGTGCTCGGCGTACGCCACCGCCACCGGATCGCCCGCCCGCTCCGCCCGCTCCCGGCAGGCCCGCAGCGCGCGCAGCGCCGGCCCGGTGTCGCCCTGGAGGACCGCCACATAGCCCAGCACCCACAGCGCCTTCAGCCGGGCCCGCTCGTACCCCGACTCCGGCTCCAGGGCGCGCTCCAGCCAGCGCCGCCCCTCCGACAGCCGCCCGCAGCCCACCCAGCAGAACCACAGCGAACCCGCCAGATGCTGGCCGAGGTGAGCCTCGTCCGGCTCGGCCAGGCAGCACTCCAGCGCGGCCCGCAGATTCGGCAGCTCCACGTCCACGCGCGCGGCCACCTCCCGCTGCCGGGGCGTGAACCACTCCAGCTCGCACCAGGCCGCCAGGCCCAGGTACCAGTCCCGGTGCCGTCTGCGCAGCCGGTCCGCGTCCCCGGCCGCCGCCAGCCACTCGGCGCCGTACTCCCGGACGGTGTCCAGCATCCGGTAGCGCGGGCCCGCCGGGGTCTCCTCACGGGCGACGACCGACTGGGCCAGCAGCTCCGACAGCACGTCCAGCACGTCCTCGGCGGGCAGCCCCGTCCCGCCGCACACGTACTCGGCCGCCTCCAGGTCGAAGGAGCCCGCGAACACCGACAGCCGCGCCCACAGCAGCCGCTCGGCCGGGGTGCACAGCTCGTGGCTCCAGCCGATCGCGGTGCGCAGCGTCCGGTGCCGGGGCAGGGCGTCCCGGGCGCCGCCGGTCAGCAGCCGGAACCGGTCGCCGAGGCGGTGCAGCAGCTGCGCCGGGGACAGCGCGCGCAGCCGCCCGGCCGCCAGCTCCAGCGCCAGCGGGATCCCCTCCAGCCGTCGGCACAGCTCCCGGACCTCGGGTCCGTCGGCCACCGGCACCCCGTGTGCCCGGGCCCGGTCGGCGAACAGCTCCACCGCCTCGTCGGGGCCGAGCGGCGCCAGCGGGAACAGCCGCTCGCCCGCCAGGCCCAGCGGGCGCCGGCCCACGGCCAGCACCCGCAGCCCGGGCAGCCCGCGCAGCAGCCGGGCCACCAGGTGGGCACACGCGTCCGCCAGATGCTCGAACCCGTCCAGCACCAGCAGCATCCGCCGGTCCGCCAACTGAGCCAGCAGCGTCTCGCGGGGCAGCCGGGTGGTGTGGTCGGTCAGCCCCAGCGCCTCCACGACCGCGTACTCCACGAACTGCGGATCGCGCACCTCGGCCAGCTCCACCCGGCCCCAGCCCGCACCACCCGGCTCACCGGCCGCCCACCGCGCCGCCGCCCGCACCGCCAGCCGGGACTTGCCCACCCCGCCCACCCCGGTGACGGTCACCAGCCGGGCCCGGCCGAGGGCCGCCGTCAGCTCGGCCAGCTCCGCCGAGCGCCCGACGAAAGCGGTCAGTTCCAGGGGCGGGACGCCGCCCGTCCAGGGGCCGGGACCGTGAGGATCTCGCATGGGACACGGAGCGTACTGAACCGTGTTCACTGCGTACAATCACCCGGCGCGAGTGCGCCCGCGGCGGCGGGGAATCCGGTACGGAGCCGGGGCCCCGGCGCGATAGGCTCGGGACACGACTTTTCCGATGCTCAGGCACGTTTCAGGGAGCGGGTGCGCACAGTGTCCGGTACAGAGGTGGCCGGGATCCTGGTGGCCGTCTTCTGGGCGATCCTGGTCTCCTTCCTCGCGGTCGCGCTGGCGAGGCTGGCCCAGACGCTCAAGGCGACCACCAAGCTCGTCGCGGACGTGACCGACCAGGCCGTCCCGCTGCTCGCCGACGCCTCCCAGGCGGTGCGCTCCGCGCAGACCCAGATCGACCGGGTCGACGCGATCGCCTCCGACGTCCAGGAGGTCACCTCCAACGCCTCCGCGCTGTCGACCACCGTCGCCTCCACCTTCGGCGGCCCGCTGGTCAAGGTCGCGGCCTTCGGCTACGGCGTCCGCCGGGCGCTCGGCGGCCGCAAGGGGGAGGACGTGCCCGCCAAGTCGGCCCGGCGTACCGTGATCGTGGGCCGGACGGTCCCCGCCGCACGACGCAAGCGGAAGTAAGGACGAAGACCGAGCGATGTTCCGCCGTACGTTCTGGTTCTCCACCGGTGTCGCCGCCGGTGTGTGGGCCACCACCAAGGTCAACCGCAAGATCAGGCAGCTGACCCCGGAGAGCCTGGCCGCCACCGCGGCGAACAAGGCCCTGGAGACCGGTCAGCGCCTGAAGGACCGCGCGGTCGGCTTCGCGTTCGACGTCCGCGACAACATGGCCCGGCGGGAGGCCGAGCTGGAGGAGGCCCTCGGCATCCACGAGGACCCCGAACTCCCCGCGCCCCGGCGGTACACCGCCATCGAGAACCACCACAGCGACAACCGCAGCACACCGAAGTACATCGAAGCCCCGATGTACTCGTACAACCGGAATGAGGACCACTGATGGAGTCGGCCGAGATTCGCCGCCGCTGGCTGAGCTTCTTCGAGGAGCGCGGGCACACCGTCGTCCCTTCGGCGTCGCTCATCGCGGACGACCCGACTCTGCTCCTCGTCCCCGCCGGCATGGTGCCCTTCAAGCCCTACTTCCTGGGTGAGGTCAAGCCGCCGTTCCCGCGCGCCACCAGCGTGCAGAAGTGCGTGCGCACGCCCGACATCGAAGAGGTCGGCAAGACCACGCGGCACGGCACGTTCTTCCAGATGTGCGGCAACTTCTCCTTCGGCGACTACTTCAAGGAAGGCGCCATCAAGCTCGCCTGGGAGCTGCTCACCACGCCCCAGGACAAGGGCGGTTACGGCCTCGACCCCGAGCGCCTGTGGATCACCGTCTACAAGGACGACGACGAGGCGGAGCGGATCTGGCACGAGGTCGTCGGCGTGCCGAAGGAGCGCATCCAGCGCCTGGGCATGAAGGACAACTACTGGTCCATGGGCGTGCCCGGCCCCTGCGGCCCCTGCTCCGAGATCAACTACGACCGCGGCCCCGAGTTCGGCGCCGAGGGCGGCCCCGCCGTCAACGACGAGCGGTACGTCGAGATCTGGAACCTCGTCTTCATGCAGTACGAGCGGGGCGAGGGCATCGGCAAGGACAACTTCGAGATCCTCGGGGACCTGCCGAGCAAGAACATCGACACGGGCCTCGGCCTGGAGCGCCTCGCCATGATTCTGCAGGGCGTGCGGAACATGTACGAGATCGACACCTCCATGGCCGTCATCGACAAGGCCACCGAGCTGACCGGCGTGCGCTACGGCGACGCCCACGACTCGGACGTGTCCCTGCGCGTGGTCACCGACCACATGCGCACCGCCACCATGCTCATCGGCGACGGCGTCACCCCCGGCAACGAGGGCCGCGGCTACGTCCTGCGCCGCATCATGCGCCGCGCCATCCGCAACATGCGGCTGCTCGGCGCCACCGGCCCGGTCGTCAAGGAACTGATCGACACCGTGATCGGCATGATGGGGCAGCAGTACCCCGAGCTGATCACCGACCGCGAGCGGATCGAGAAGGTCGCCCTCGCCGAGGAGAACGCCTTCCTCAAGACGCTGAAGGCCGGCACCAACATCCTGGACACCGCCGTCTCCGAGACCAAGGCCTCCGGCGGCACCGTCCTCTCCGGCGACAAGGCGTTCCTGCTCCACGACACCTGGGGCTTCCCGATCGACCTCACCCTGGAGATGGCCGCCGAGCAGGGCCTGTCCGTGGACGAGGAGGGCTTCCGCCGCCTGATGAAGGAGCAGCGGGAGCGCGCCAAGGCCGACGCCCAGGCCAAGAAGACCGGCCACGCCGACCTGGGCGCCTACCGCGAGATCGCCGACAGCGCCGGCGAGACCGACTTCATCGGCTACACCGACACCGAGGGCGAGTCCACGATCGTCGGCATCCTGGTCGACGGCGCCTCCTCCCCGGCCGCCACCGAGGGCGACGAGGTCGAGATCGTCCTGGACCGCACCCCGTTCTACGCCGAGGGCGGCGGCCAGATCGGCGACACCGGCCGCATCAAGGTGGACTCCGGTGCCGTCATCGAGGTCCGCGACTGCCAGAAGCCGGTCCCGGGCGTGTACGTCCACAAGGGCGTCGTCCAGGTCGGCGAGGTGACCGTCGGCGCCAAGGCCCACGCCTCGATCGACGCCCGTCGCCGCACGGCCATCGCCCGCGCCCACTCGGCCACCCACCTCACCCACCAGGCCCTGCGCGACGCCCTCGGCCCGACGGCCGCCCAGGCCGGTTCGGAGAACCAGCCCGGCCGCTTCCGCTTCGACTTCGGCTCCCCGTCCGCCGTTCCGACGGCCGTGATGACCGACGTCGAGCAGAAGATCAACGAGGTGCTCGCCCGCGACCTGGACGTGCACGCCGAGGTCATGGGCATCGACGAGGCCAAGAAGCAGGGCGCCATCGCCGAGTTCGGCGAGAAGTACGGCGAGCGGGTGCGCGTCGTGACGATCGGCGACTTCTCCAAGGAGCTGTGCGGCGGCACGCACGTGCACAACACCGCCCAGCTGGGCCTGGTGAAGCTGCTCGGCGAGTCCTCCATCGGCTCCGGTGTGCGCCGTATCGAGGCCCTGGTCGGCGTGGACGCCTACAACTTCCTCGCCCGTGAGCACACGGTCGTCAACCAGCTGACCGAGCTGCTCAAGGGCCGCCCGGAGGAGCTGCCCGAGAAGGTCTCCGCGATGCTCGGCAAGCTGAAGGACGCCGAGAAGGAGATCGAGCGGTTCCGCGCCGAGAAGGTCCTCCAGGCCGCCGCCGGTCTCGCCGAGTCCGCCAAGGACGTCCGCGGTGTCGCCCTGGTCACCGGCCAGGTGCCGGACGGCACGACGCCCGACGACCTGCGCAAGCTGGTCCTGGACGTGCGCGGCCGGATCCAGGGGGGCCGGGCCGCCGTGGTGGCCCTGTTCACCGTCAACAACGGCAAGCCGCTGACGGTCATCGCCACCAACGACGCCGCCCGCGACCGCGGCCTCAAGGCCGGTGACCTGGTCCGCACCGCCGCCAAGACCCTCGGCGGCGGCGGTGGCGGCAAGCCGGACGTCGCCCAGGGCGGCGGCCAGAACCCGGCCGCCGTCGGCGAGGCCGTCGAGGCCGTCGAGCGGCTCGTCGCCGAGACCGCCAAGTAGGAACGGCTCAGACAGATGCGCAGAGGACGTCGGCTCGCGATCGACGTCGGGGACGCCCGGATCGGGGTCGCCTCGTGCGACCCCGACGGGATCCTCGCCACCCCGGTGGAGACCGTCCCCGGCCGGGACATCCCCGCCGCCCACCGCCGCCTTCGTCAACTGGTGGAGGAGTACGACCCGATCGAGGTCGTCGTCGGCCTCCCTCGCTCCCTCAAGGGGGGCGAGGGCCCGGCCGCCGTCAAGGTCCGCGCCTTCGCGCAGGAACTGGCCAAGGGGGTCCGGCCGGTGCCGGTGCGCCTGGTGGACGAGCGGATGACCACCGTGACGGCCAGTCAGGGACTGCGCGCCTCCGGCGTGAAGTCCAAGAAGGGCCGTTCGGTCATCGACCAGGCGGCGGCAGTGATCATCCTGCAGCAGGCCCTGGAATCCGAACGGGTGTCAGGCAAACCACCCGGTGAGGGCGTCGAAGTGGTCATCTGATCGCGATACGGTAACGTTCCGCGCGATGCGCCGGTGTTCGAACAGCCGGGGCACAGCAAGAGGCGGAACGGGATCCGGCCGACGGGCCGCGGGACCGTGGGCCTCGCGGCTCTAGGGGATCGATGACTGAGTATGGCCGGGGCCAAGGCTCCGAACCGTGGAATCCGGAGGACCCGTTGTCCGGGGACGGCGGATGGGGCGGACAGCAGGCCCAGCAGGGCTCGCAGTCCCCGTACGGCGGCCGGCCGCAGCACTATCCGCAGGCATCGGGGTACGGCGACTGGAGCCAGGGGCAGCAGAGCCAGGGGCAGCAGCCCGGATACGAGGGGCAGCAGCACCCGCAGCACGACGGCCGGCCGTACGACCAGCAGCTCGCCGGGCACACCCAGCACCAGTTCCACCAGGGCGGCTGGGACGCGACCGGCACCCTCGGCCAGGTGCCCTACGCCGCCGACCCCGGAGATCCCTACGGCCAGCAGCCCGTGGCCTACGGCGGGGAGCAGCCCGACCTCTACGGCACCGAGGACGCCTACCCGCCGCCGGAGCCGCCCGGCCGCAGGCGGCCCGAGCCCGGCCCGGAGGCGGAGCCGGCCGAGGACGAGGAGCAGGCCCCGGCGGTGGCCGGCGGCGGCGCGGGCGATGACGGGGGGCATGAACTCGCGACCCGGCGGGAGCGGCGCGGCAAGGGCCGCAAGCCGGTCAAGAGCAAGAAGCGGCGCACCGGCTGCGCCTGCATGGTCGTCGTCCTCGTGTTCGGCGGCGGCCTCGGCGGAGTCGGGTATTTCGGGTACCAGTTCTATCAAAATCGTTTCGGCACGGCCCCGGACTACGCGGGCGACGGCACCGGCGAGACGGTCACCGTCGAGATCCCCAAGGGCGCGGGCGGCTGGGAGATCGGCCGCCGCCTGAAGGAGGCCGGGGTGGTCAAGAGCGCCGAGGCGTTCGTCCACGCCCAGACCAACACCCCGGGCGCCGACGGCATCCAGGCCGGCGCCTACCTCCTGAAGAAGGAGATGTCCGCCGGCAGCGCCGTCAAGCTGATGCTGGACCCGCGCAGCCAGAACAACGTCATCGTCACCCCCGGCGAGCGCAACTCGGGCGTCTACGCGGCCATCGACAAGAAGCTGGAACTGTCCTCGGGCACGACGAAGAAGGTCGCCGAGAAGAAGTACAAGGACTTCGGGCTGCCGGCGTGGGCGCAGAACCACGCCGATCTCAAGGACCCGCTGGAGGGCTTCCTCTTCCCGGGCACCTATCCGGCCGCCAAGGGCATGAAGCCGGAGGTCATCCTCCAGCAGATGGTCAGCCAGGCCAAGCAGAAGTACGCCGCCTACGGCCTGAACGAGAAGGCCAAGGAATTCGACCTCGACAGCGCCTACCAGCTCGTCACGGTCGCGAGCCTGGTCCAGGCCGAGGGCAAGACCCACGACGACTTCCGCAAGATGGCCGAGGTGGTCTACAACCGCCTCAAGCCCGACAACACCGAGACCAACCGCAAGCTCCAGTTCGACTCGACCTACAACTACCTCCTCGGCAAGAGCAACATCCACATCTCCGAGGAGGAGATCAACAGCAACCCGAGCCCGTACAACACGTACAAGCACCCGGGGCTTCCGCCCGGCCCGATCGGCAACCCCGGCGAGGACGCGCTGAAGGCGATGCTGAACCCGACGCACGACGGCTGGGTCTACTTCGTGGCGACCGACGGCATGAGCAACACCGAGTTCGCCAAGACGTACGCGGAATTCCTAGAGCTCAAGGACAAGTTCAATGCCAACACGGGCAACTGACGGCCGTCGTGCCGCCGTGCTCGGCTCTCCGATCGCCCACTCCCTCTCCCCGGTGCTGCACCGGGCGGCGTACGAGGCGGCCGGGCTCACCGGTTGGTCGTACGACAGCTTCGACGTCGACGAGGCCGCGCTGCCCGGCTTCCTGGACCGGCTCGGGCCCGAGTGGGCCGGGCTGTCGCTGACCATGCCGCTGAAGCGGGCCGTCATCCCGCTGCTGGACGAGGTCAGCGACACCGCGGCCTCGGTCGACGCGGTCAACACGCTGATCCTCACCGAGGACGGACGCCGGCGCGGCGACAACACCGACATCCCGGGCATGGTGGCCGCCCTGCGCGAGCACGGCATCGAGGAGGTCGGCTCCGCCGCCGTCCTGGGCGCCGGTGCCACCGCCTCCTCCGCGCTCGCCGCGCTGGCCCGGATCTGCACCGGGGAGGTCGTCGCCTACGTCCGCAGCGAGGCCCGCGCCGCCGAGATGCGGCAGTGGGGGGAGCGGCTCGACGTGGAGGTCCGCACCGCGGACTGGGCCGACGCCGCCGAGGCGCTGAGCGCCCCGCTGGTGATCGCCACCACGCCCGCCGGGACGACCGACGCGCTCGCCGCCGCCGTACCCGAACGCCCCGCCACCCTCTTCGACGTGCTCTACGACCCCTGGCCCACCGAACTGGCGGCCCGCTGGTCCATGTTCGGCGGCGCCGTGGTCGGCGGCCTCGACCTGCTGGTCCACCAGGCCGTGCTCCAGTTCGAGCAGATGACCGGGCAGGTCCCGGGCCCGCTGGACGCCATGCGGCAGGCCGGGGAGAAGGCGCTCGCCGGCCGCTGACGCCCCCGCGGGCGTCCGCGTGCTGGACCGGAGGCTGTCCGGCGCCCCGGGACGTGGGAGGATCGGAGGTGGCGTGCCGGGGTCGCGCACCCGGTGACGCCGTCGCCGTGCGCCACGACGCGCACGCCGGGCAGTACCGGGCGCGAGCACTGAGGAGCACCGTTGAGCAGGCTGCGTTGGCTGACCGCGGGGGAGTCCCACGGTCCCGCACTTGTCGCGACGCTGGAGGGTCTTCCCGCCGGCGTGCCGATCACCACGGAGATGGTGGCGGACCACCTGGCGCGGCGGCGGCTCGGCTATGGCCGTGGTGCGCGGATGAAGTTCGAGCGGGACGAGGTCACCTTCCTGGGTGGTGTCCGGCACGGGCTGACTCTGGGTTCGCCGGTGGCGGTGATGGTGGGGAACACCGAGTGGCCGAAGTGGGAGCAGGTCATGGCGGCCGACCCGGTGGACCCGGAGGTGTTGAGGGAGCTGGCGCGTAATGCTCCGTTGACGCGTCCGCGTCCGGGGCACGCCGATCTGGCGGGGATGCAGAAGTACGGCTTCGACGAGGCGCGTCCGATTCTGGAGCGTGCCTCGGCGCGGGAGACGGCGGCCCGGGTGGCGCTGGGCGCGGTGGCGCGGTCGTACCTGAAGGAGACGGCCGGGATCGAGATCGTCTCGCACGTGGTGGAGCTGGCGTCGGCGCGGGCGCCGTACGGGGTGTACCCGACGCCGGCGGATGTGGAGCGGCTGGACGCGGATCCGGTGCGGTGCCTGGACGCGGACGCGTCGAAGGCGATGGTCGCGGAGATCGACCAGGCGCACAAGGACGGCGACACCCTGGGTGGTGTGGTGGAGGTGCTGGCGTACGGGGTGCCGGTCGGGCTGGGCTCGCATGTGCACTGGGACCGGCGGCTGGACGCGCGGCTGGCGGCTGCGCTGATGGGCATCCAGGCGATCAAGGGTGTGGAGGTCGGTGACGGTTTCGATCTGGCCAGGGTGCCGGGTTCGAAGGCGCACGACGAGATCGTGAGCACGGATGAGGGCATCAGGCGGGTCACGGGTCGTTCCGGTGGTACGGAGGGTGGTCTGAGCACGGGTGAGCTGCTGCGGGTGCGGGCGGCGATGAAGCCGATCGCGACCGTGCCGCGGGCGCTGCGGACGGTCGATGTGGCCACCGGTGAGGCGGCGCAGGCTCATCACCAGCGTTCGGACGTGTGCGCGGTGCCGGCCGCCGGGATCGTCGCCGAGGCCATGGTCGCGCTGGTCCTGGCGGACGCGGTCGCGGAGAAGTTCGGCGGCGACAGCGTCACCGAGACCCGCCGCAACGTCCGCTCCTACCTCGACGGCCTGGCGATCAGGTGAGCGCCGTGCCGGCAATCGTCCTGGTCGGGCCGATGGGCGTGGGCAAGTCCACGGTCGGCCGGCTGCTCGCCGAACACCTCGGCGTGGGCTACCGGGACACCGACGACGACATCGTGGCCGCACAGGGCCGCACCATCGCCGAGATCTTCGTGGACGAGGGCGAGCCCGCCTTCCGCGCGCTGGAGAAGGCGGCCGTGCGGACGGCCCTCGCCGAGCACGACGGCGTCCTGGCGCTGGGCGGCGGCGCCGTCCTGGACGAGGAGACGCGGGCGCTGCTGGCCGGGCACCGGGTGGTCTACCTGTCGATGGAGGTCGAGGAGGCCGTCAAGCGCACCGGCCTGAACGTGGCCCGCCCGCTGCTCGCGGTCAACCCGCGCAAGCAGTGGCGCGAGCTGATGGAAGCACGTCGGCACCTGTACGAACAGGTCGCGGTCGCGATGGTCGCGACGGACGGCCGTACCCCCGAAGAGGTCACGCAGAGCGTGCTGGACGCACTGGAGTTGAAGCAGCGATGAGCGACGCAGTCACCCGGATCCAGGTCGGGGCCACGGCGGGCACGGACGCCTACGAGGTGCTGGTCGGCCGGCAACTGCTGGGCGAGCTGGCCGGACTGATCGGCGACCGGGCCAAGCGGGTCGCGGTGATCCACCCGGAGGCGCTCGCGGAGACCGGCGAGGCACTGCGGGCCGACCTGGCCGGGCAGGGCTACGAGGCCGTCGCGATCCAGGTGCCCAACGCGGAGGAGGCCAAGACCGCCGAGGTCGCCGCCTACTGCTGGAAGGCGCTGGGCCAGTGCGGCTTCACCCGCACGGACGTCATCGTCGGCGTCGGCGGCGGCTCCACCACGGACCTGGCCGGGTTCGTCGCGGCGACCTGGCTGCGCGGGGTGCGCTGGGTGGCGATCCCGACCACCGTGCTGGCCATGGTGGACGCGGCGGTCGGCGGCAAGACCGGGATCAACACCGCCGAGGGCAAGAACCTCGTCGGCGCCTTCCACCCGCCCGCCGGTGTGCTGTGCGACCTGGCCGCGCTGGACTCGCTGCCGGTCCACGACTACGTCTCCGGCCTGGCCGAGGTCATCAAGGCGGGATTCATCGCCGACCCGGTGATCCTGGACCTGATCGAGGCCGACCCCGAGGCCGCCCGCACTCCGGCCGGCCCGCACACCGCCGAGCTGATCGAGCGGTCGATCCGGGTCAAGGCCGATGTGGTCTCCGCGGACCTGAAGGAGTCCGGGCTGCGGGAGATCCTCAACTACGGCCACACCCTGGGCCACGCGATCGAGAAGAACGAGCGGTACAAGTGGCGGCACGGCGCCGCGGTCTCCGTCGGCATGCACTTCGCCGCCGAACTGGGCCGTCTGGCGGGCCGTCTGGACGACGCGACCGCCGACCGGCACCGCGCCGTCCTGGAAGCCGTCGGCCTGCCGCTGCACTACCGCTACGACCAGTGGCCCAAGCTGCTGGAGGCGATGAAGGTCGACAAGAAGTCCCGCGGCGACCTGCTCCGCTTCATCGTGCTGGACGGACTGGCCAAGCCCACCGTCCTGGAAGGCCCCGACCCGGCCGTCCTCCTCGCCGCGTACGGCGAGGTCGGGCAGTAGGTCCCGGACTGTTCCCTCCGTCCGATTCCCTTCCCCGACCGGGCACTTCGGACCGCCCCCGGCCGTTTCACCGAACGACGGCCGGGGACGGTACCGTTCGGTAGGCAGTGGGGGTGTGCCCCCGCCGCCGGCAGCAAGTGCCTGTACGAGACGAAAGTGGCAACGGATGCAGCACGCAGTGGGTTCTCCGCTGCCGCCGCCCCACCAGCCGGGGCAGGGGCCGCACGCCGGCTGGGCGCCGGCTCCCCATCGGTCGGGCCCTCATCAGCCGGCCTCCTATGAGCCGGCGTCCTATCAGTCGGCCGCCCACCCCCAGGGCCCGCACCCGCAAGCCCCGCGGCGGTCCGCGCCCGTACCCCCGCCGCCCCCGGGCTTCCCGGCCACCCCGCCGGGCCCCGTCCCGCCGGCCCCGCAGCAGCCCCCGGCTTCCCACCAGCCCTCCGTGCCGCCCCCGTCCACGGCCCCGCAGCAACCTGCTGCGCCCTCCGGTCCGGCGCCCGTGCCGCACGCTCCGGCGCCGTCGGGCCACGACGGCACCGGGCATGTGCCGCTGCCGCCCGGCGGCCCGGTCTGCACGCCCGCGGCGCCGCCCGCCCCGGCCCCGGACGCGACGGCCGCCACGCTCGCCGTTCTCCTCATCGGCCCGGCCGGCGCGGGCAAGACCAGCGTCGCCAAGTACTGGGCGGACCACCGGCGCGTCCCCACCGCCCACATCAGCCTGGACGACGTGCGCGAATGGGTCCGCTCCGGCTTCGCCGACCCCCAGTCCGGCTGGAACGAGAACTCGGAGGCCCAGTACCGCCTGGCCCGCCGCACCTGCGGCTTCGCCGCCCGGAACTTCCTGGCCAACGGCATCTCCTGCATCCTGGACGACGCCGTCTTCCCGGACCGCCCGGTCGTGGGCCTCGGCGGCTGGAAGCGGCACGTCGGCCCCGGCCTGCTCCCGGTGGTCCTGCTGCCGGGCCTGGACATCGTCCTGGAGCGCAACGCGGAACGCACCGGCAACCGCCGCCTCACCGACGAGGAGGTGGCCCGCATCCACGGCCGCATGGCCGGCTGGTACGGCTCGGGCCTGCCGATCATCGACAACTCCCAGCTGGACGTCCCCGGCACGGCAAGGGTCTTGGACGAGGTCCTGGCGAGGGCGATCGCGAGCCCGCCGAGCTGGTAGGCGGCCACCCACGACCCCACTCGGCCCCTCCCAATCGGCACAACCCGGACAAAACTCCTACGCTCATCTCATGTCAGAGGTGTACGCGAACCGCCGATCCCGGCTGAGGGACCATGTCAACGCGGCGGGCACCGCGGCAGCGCTCGTCACCCGCCCGGCCAACGTCCGCTATCTCGCAGGCGCGGCCCCGCAGGGCTCCGTCCTGCTGCTCGGCAGGAGCGAGGACCTCCTGGTGTGCGCCGGCCCGCCGGACGACCGCCCCTACGAGGGTCGGCCGGACGAGAGCGTGCGCCTGCACGTCCTGCCGGCGAACGGCGGTGACACCGCCGTGGCCGCGGCCGGTCTCGCCCTGGCCCAGGGCGCCGACTCCCTGGCGATCGAGGAACACCACCTCACCGTCTCCCGCCACCGCGCCCTCGCCTCCGTCGCCCCCGGGCTGCGCCTGACCGACCTCGGCGGGGCCGTCGAACAGCTCAGGGTGGTCAAGGACGAGGAGGAGATCTCCTGCCTGCGCATCGGCGCCGAGATCGCCGACCAGGCCCTCGGCGAGCTGCTGGAGTCCATCCTGGTCGGCCGCACCGAACGGCACCTCGCGCTGGAGCTGGAGCGGCGCCTGGTCGACCACGGCGCCGACGGCCCGGCCTTCGCCACCTCCGTGGCCACCGGGCCGCACGCCGGCCGCCGCGGTCACCGCCCCACCGACCGGCGCGTGGAGGAGGGCGACTTCCTCTCCGTCTGCCTGGGGGCCACCTACCGCGGTTACCGCTGTGAGATCGGCCGTACCTTCGTCATCGGCACCTCGCCCGCCGACTGGCAGATCGAGCTGTACGACCTGGTCTTCGCCGCCCAGCGCGCCGGACGGGAGTTCCTCGCGCCGGGAGCCGCCTGCCGCGACGTCGACCGCGCGGCACGTCAGGTGCTGGACTCGGCGGGCTATGCGGAAGCCCTGCCACCGCTGACCGGGCACGGGGTCGGACTCGAAATCGAGGAGGACCCACAGCTGGCGCCCTCGGCCATGGGTAAACTGGACGCTTGCGTGCCGGTCACCGTCGAACCGGGGGTCCACCTCCCGGGCCGGGGCGGTGTCCGGATCGATGACACGCTCGTCGTACGCCCCGAGGCGGACGGCGGACCCGAGCTACTCACCATCACGACCAAGGAGCTGCTCGCGCTGTAGCGCGTGACCCGGGGTCGTACGTCAGTCCAGGAGATTCCGCAACCGTGGCTTCCACGAACGACCTCAAGAACGGCCTGGTGCTCAAGCTCGAAGGCGGCCAGCTCTGGTCCGTCGTCGAGTTCCAGCACGTCAAGCCCGGCAAGGGCCCGGCCTTCGTGCGCACCAAGCTCAAGAACGTGCTGTCCGGCAAGGTGGTCGACAAGACCTTCAACGCCGGCGTCAAGGTCGAGACGGCCACTGTCGACAAGCGCGACATGCAGTTCTCGTACATGGACGGGGACTACTTCGTCTTCATGGACATGGAGACCTACGACCAGCTGATGATCGACCGCAAGGTCGTCGGCGACGCCGCCAACTTCCTCATCGAGGGCTTCGAGGCCACCGTCGCCCAGCACGAGGGCGAGGTGCTCTTCGTCGAGCTGCCGGCCGCCGTCGAGCTGACCGTCGCCGAGACCGAGCCGGGCGTCCAGGGCGACCGCTCCACCGGTGGCACCAAGCCCGCCACCCTGGAGACCGGCCACCAGATCCAGGTCCCGCTCTTCATCACCACCGGTGAGAAGATCAAGGTCGACACCCGCACCAGCGACTACCTCGGCCGGGTGAACAGCTAACCGTGGCTGCCCGCAACACGGCCCGCAAGCGCGCCTTCCAGATCCTCTTCGAGGGCGACCAGCGCGGCGCCGACGTCCTGACGGTTCTCGCGGACTGGATCCGGCTCTCCCGGGCCGACACCCGGCAGCCCCCGGTCAGCGAGTACACGATGCAGCTGGTCGAGGGCTACGCGGAGCACGCGCGCCGGATCGACGAGCTGATCTCCCAGTACGCGGTGGGGTGGACGCTCGACCGGATGCCGGTCGTGGACCGCAACATCCTGCGGCTGGGCGCGTACGAGCTGATCTGGGTCGACGAGACCCCGGACGCCGTCGTCCTGGACGAGATGGTGCAGCTGGCGAAGGAGTTCTCCACGGACGAGTCGCCGTCGTTCGTCAACGGCCTGCTGGGCCGCCTGAAGGACCTCAAGCCGTCCCTGCGCCGGGACGAGGCGTAGAGCCCGGTACGACACCACAGGAGGGCCCGTGGCACGGTTTCCGTGCCACGGGCCCTCCTGCACAGGCGCCGACGGGCGGAGAGAAGCCCGGCGAGCAGAGAGAAAAGGCCGCCGGGGTGGCCGGAACCGTAAGATTCCGGCCACCCCGGCGGCACGTTTCTGCTCAGTTATGGCTGGTTGTCACGCCTCTTCGTGCGTGGCCACCGCGCGGCGCGCGTCCGCGTCCAGAACGCCCCAGCTGATCAGCTGCTCGGTGAGGACCGAGGGCGACTGGTCGTAGATGACGGCGAGTGTGCGCAGATCGTCCTGGCGGATGGAGAGCACCTTGCCGTTGTAGTCACCGCGCTGGGACTGGATCGTCGCCGCGTAGCGCTGCAGGGGGCCCGCCTTCTCGGCCGGCACGGTGGCCAGCCGCTCCAGGTCCAGGACCAGCTTCGGCGGCGGCTCGGCGGCGCCGCCCGGCGTGGTGCCCGGCAGGAGCTCCTGCACCGGAACGCCATAGAAATCGGCCAGCTCGGCGAGGCGCTGCACGGTCACGGCACGGTCGCCGCGCTCGTACGAACCCACCACCACGGCCTTCCAGCGACCCTGGGACTTCTCCTCGACACCGTGGAGGGAAAGGCCCTGCTGGGTGCGGATGGCCCGGAGCTTGGCCCCGAGCTGTTTGGCGTATTCGCTGGACATATAGCTCCCCGGACACTGTGTCGACGCGGCCGGACTGTCTTCCCGCCGCGCGGCTGGTAACTCACTGTGAGGTTACGCAGCGTGACTCTCCTGCGTCAAGCCGAATGGTCCACACCGACTCTTCCGTGGTAGCGGCCGCCCGTTGGGCCAAGCGGGTGACAGAAGGCCCTCCGGGGACCTGGTACGGTGGATGGCGCAATTCCGACGTCCTTTAAGGTCCGTCCCGTGAGGCGGAGAAGGAGGTCCGTTTCGTATGGACAAGCACGACACGCCCGTGCATCCGCAAGCGTCCGATGCCCGGCCCGTGCTCGAAGGCCCCGACATCGCGCGGGTGCTGACCCGTATCGCCCACGAGATCGTCGAGCGCGCCAAGGGCGCCGACGACGTGGTGCTCCTCGGCATTCCGACCCGGGGCGTCTTCCTCGCCCGGCGGCTCGCCGCCAAGCTGGCGCAGATCACCGACCGCGAGATCCCGGTCGGCTCCCTCGACATCACCATGTACCGCGACGACCTGCGCATGCACCCGCCGCGTGCGCTGGCCCGCACCGAGATCCCCGGTGACGGCATCGACGGCAAGCTGGTCGTCCTCGTCGACGACGTGCTCTTCTCCGGCCGCACCATCCGCGCCGCCCTGGACGCCCTGAACGACATCGGGCGCCCCCGCGCGGTGCAGCTCGCGGTCCTGGTCGACCGCGGCCACCGCGAACTGCCGATCCGCGCCGACTACGTCGGCAAGAACCTCCCCACGTCGCTGCGGGAGACGGTCAAGGTCCAGCTCGCCGAGGAGGACGGTCGCGACACCGTGCTGCTCGGTGCGAAGCCGGCCGCCCAGTAGCACGACAGGCGCACGGCCGCTCGCCCCGGCGTGCCCCCGCACGCGCCTGTCTGCCCGAAATCTCCCGAATGAACTGCCTTACGGAGCCTGTCAGATGCAGCGCCATCTCATCTCGGCCGCCGACCTCACCCGCGACGACGCCGTCCTGATCCTCGACACCGCCGAGGAGATGTCCCGGGTCGCCGACCGGCCGATCAAGAAGCTGCCGACCCTGCGCGGCCGGACGGTCGTCAACCTCTTCTTCGAGGACTCCACGCGGACGCGTATCTCCTTCGAGGCCGCCGAGAAGCGGCTGTCCGCGGACGTCATCAACTTCTCCGCCAAGGGCTCCTCGGTGTCCAAGGGCGAGTCCCTGAAGGACACCGCCCAGACCCTGGAGGCCATGGGCGTCGACGCCGTGGTCATCCGGCACGGCGCCTCCGGGGCCCCGTACCGGCTCGCCAACTCCGGCTGGATCGACGCGGCCGTCATCAACGCCGGCGACGGCACCCACCAGCACCCCACCCAGGCCCTGCTGGACGCCTTCACCCTGCGCCGTCGGCTGGTCGGCCGCGACGCCGGCCTCGGCCAGGACCTGTCCGGCAAGCGGATCACCATCGTCGGCGACGTCCTGCACAGCCGGGTCGCCCGCTCCAACGTCGACCTGCTGCACACCCTCGGCGCCGAGGTCACCCTGGTCGCCCCGCCCACCCTGGTGCCGGTCGGCGTCGATTCCTGGCCGTGCGCGGTCTCCTACGACCTGGACAGCACGCTGCCCAAGTGCGACGCGGTGATGATGCTCCGCGTCCAGCGCGAACGCATGAACGCGGCCTTCTTCCCGACCGAGCGCGAGTACTCCCGGCGCTACGGCCTCGACGGCGACCGCATGGCCCGGCTGCCCGAGCACGCGATCGTGATGCACCCCGGCCCCATGGTCCGCGGCATGGAGATCACCGCCGAGGTCGCCGACTCCGGCCGCTGCACCGCCGTCGAACAGGTCGCCAACGGCGTCTCCATCCGGATGGCCGTCCTGTACCTGCTGCTCGGTGGCAACGAGCCCGCCGTCACCCACTCTCGTACCGAGGAGAAGTAAGAACATGAGCAAGGTCCTGATCCGTGGTGCGAAGGTGCTCGGCGGCGAGCCGCAGGACGTGCTGATCGACGGCGAGACCATCGCCGAGGTCGGCACGGGCCTGAGCGCCGAGGGCGCCGAGGTGGTCGAGGCCGACGGCAAGGTGCTGCTGCCGGGCCTGGTCGACCTGCACACCCACCTGCGCGAGCCGGGCCGCGAGGACTCCGAGACCGTCCTCACCGGCACCCGCGCCGCGGCGAGCGGCGGCTACACGGCCGTCTTCGCCATGGCCAACACCTTCCCCGTCGCCGACACCGCCGGCGTGGTCGAGCAGGTCTGGCGGCTGGGCCGGGAGCACGGCTACTGCGACGTCCGGCCCATCGGCGCCGTCACCGTCGGCCTGGAGGGCAAGAAGCTCGCCGAACTGGGCGCCATGCACGAGTCCGCCGCCGGCGTCACCGTCTTCTCCGACGACGGCAAGTGCGTGGACGACGCGGTGATCATGCGCCGCGCGCTGGAGTACGTGAAGGCCTTCGACGGCGTCGTCGCCCAGCACGCGCAGGAGCCGCGGCTCACCGAGGGCGCCCAGATGAACGAGGGCGTCGTCTCCGCCGAGCTGGGCCTGGGCGGCTGGCCCGCCGTCGCCGAGGAGTCGATCATCGCCCGGGACGTGCTGCTCGCCGAGCACGTCGGCTCCCGCGTCCACATCTGCCACCTGTCGACCGCCGGCAGCGTCGAGATCGTCCGCTGGGCCAAGTCCCGCGGCATCCGGGTCACCGCCGAGGTCACCCCGCACCACCTGCTGCTGACCGACGAGCTGGTGCGCACCTACAACCCCGTCTACAAGGTCAACCCGCCGCTGCGCACCGAGCGCGACGTCATGGCCCTGCGCGAGGCGCTCGCCGACGGCACGATCGACATCGTCGCCACCGACCACGCCCCGCACCCGCACGAGGACAAGGACTGCGAGTGGGCCGCCGCCGCCATGGGCATGGTCGGCCTGGAGACCGCGTTGTCGGTGGTCCAGGAGACCATGGTCGACACGGGCCTGCTGGACTGGGCCGGCGTCGCCGACCGGATGTCCGTCAAGCCCGCGCTGATCGGACAGGCCACCGGCCACGGCCGCCCCGTCTCGGCTGGTGAGCCCGCCAACCTCACCCTCGTCGACACGGCATACCGTGGCCCGGTGGACCCCGCGGGCTTCGCCTCGCGCAGCCGCAACACCCCCTACGAGGGCCGTGAGCTGCCGGGCCGTGTGACGCACACGTGGCTGCGGGGCAAGGCCACGCTCGTCGACGGGAAGCTCACGTGACACCTGTAATCCTGCTGGCCGAGGCGAAGAAGTCGGCCGAGGTCACCGACTGGGGGGCCCGGATCGGCTGGCTCGTCGGTCTGGCCCTGTTCATCGCGCTGGTCTACTGGCTGATGCGCGAGGGCTGGAAGTGGCGCGGCACCCTCCAGGCGGGCCTGCCGCCGCTGCCCGCCGCGCCCGAGGACGCCGGCCCGGCCAGACTGAGCATGAGCGGCCGCTACCACGGCTCCACCACCGCCGGGCAGTGGCTGGACCGCATCGTGGCCCACGGCCTGGGCACCCGCAGCCGGGCCGAGCTCACCCTGACCGACGCGGGCCTGGAGGTCGAGCGCCCCGGCGCCGCCGACTTCTTCGTCCCCCGGGCCGCCCTGCGCGGCGCCCGCCTGGACAAGGGCATCGCCGGCAAGGTCCTCACCGAGGGCGGACTGCTGGTGGTGACCTGGCAGCACGGCGACAAGCTGATCGACTCCGGCTTCCGCTCCGACCGCTCGGCCGAGCACGCCGAGTGGGCCGACACCCTGAACAAGATGACCAACGACACGGAAGGCGCACGATGACGACCTCCACCAGGGGAGCCGCAAGGGTTCCCGCCGTACTCGTCCTGGAGGACGGCCGCACCTTCCGCGGCCGCGCCTACGGGGCCGTGGGGGAGACCTTCGGCGAGGCCGTGTTCTCCACCGGCATGACCGGCTACCAGGAGACCCTCACCGACCCGTCGTACGACCGCCAGATCGTCGTCGCGACCGCCCCGCAGATCGGCAACACCGGCTGGAACGACGAGGACGACGAGTCGAGCCGCATCTGGGTCTCCGGCTACGTCGTGCGCGACCCCGCGCGCGTGCCGTCCAACTGGCGGGCCAAGCGCTCCCTGGACGACGAGCTGGAGCGCCAGGGCGTGGTCGGCATCTCCGGCATCGACACCCGCGCCCTCACCCGCCACCTGCGCGAGCGCGGCTCGATGCGGGCCGGCATCTTCTCCGGCGAGGCCCTCGCCCCCGAGGCGGACCTGCTGGCGCGCGTGCAGGCCCAGCCGCAGATGAAGGGCGCGAGCCTGTACGAGGAGGTCGCGACCAAGGAGGCGTACGTCGTCCCGGCCGTCGGCGAGAAGCGCTTCACCGTCGCCGCCATCGACCTCGGCATCAAGGGCATGACGCCGCACCGCATGGCCGAGCGCGGCATCGAGGTGCACGTCCTGCCCGCCACCGCCACCGCCGACGACGTCTACGCCGTCGACCCGGACGGCGTGTTCTTCTCCAACGGCCCCGGCGACCCGGCGACCGCCGACGGCCCGGTCGCGCTGATGACCGCCGTCCTGGAGCGCAGGACGCCCCTGTTCGGCATCTGCTTCGGCAACCAGATCCTCGGCCGCGCCCTCGGCTTCGGCACCTACAAGCTGAAGTACGGCCACCGCGGCATCAACCAGCCGGTCCAGGACCGTACGACCGGCAAGGTCGAGGTCACCGCGCACAACCACGGCTTCGCCGTGGACGCGCCGCTCGACAAGGTCAGCGAGACGAAGTTCGGCCGCGCCGAGGTCTCGCACGTCTGCCTGAACGACAACGTCGTGGAGGGGCTCCAGCTGCTCGACCAGCCCGCCTTCTCCGTCCAGTACCACCCCGAAGCGGCAGCCGGTCCGCACGACGCCGCCTACCTGTTCGACCGCTTCGTTTCCCTGATGGAGGGCCAGCGTGCCTAAGCGCACCGATATCCAGTCCGTCCTGGTCATCGGCTCCGGCCCGATCGTCATCGGCCAGGCCGCCGAGTTCGACTACTCCGGCACCCAGGCGTGCCGCGTGCTCAAGGCCGAGGGCCTGCGCGTCATCCTGGTCAACTCCAACCCGGCGACGATCATGACCGACCCGGAGATCGCCGACGCCACCTACGTCGAGCCGATCACCCCCGAGTTCGTCGAGAAGATCATCGCCAAGGAGCGCCCGGACGCCCTGCTGCCCACCCTGGGCGGCCAGACGGCCCTGAACACCGCCATCTCCCTGCACGAGAACGGCGTCCTCGCCAAGTACGGCGTGGAGCTGATCGGCGCCAAGCCCGAGGCGATCCACAAGGGCGAGGACCGCGACCTGTTCAAGGACGTCGTCGAGGAGGTCCGCAAGAAGATCGGGCACGGCGAGTCCGCCCGCTCGGTGATCTGCCACTCCATGGACGACGTCCTCAAGGGCGTCGAGACCCTCGGCGGCTACCCGGTCGTCGTCCGCCCGTCCTTCACCATGGGCGGCGCCGGCTCCGGCTTCGCGCACGACGAGGAGGAACTGCGCCGCATCGCCGGCCAGGGCCTGACGCTCTCCCCGACCACCGAGGTGCTCCTGGAGGAGTCCATCCTCGGCTGGAAGGAGTACGAGCTGGAGCTGATGCGCGACAAGAACGACAACGTCGTGGTCGTCTGCTCCATCGAGAACTTCGACCCGATGGGCGTGCACACCGGTGACTCCATCACCGTCGCGCCCGCGATGACGCTGACCGACCGCGAGTACCAGGTGCTGCGCGACGTCGGCATCGCGATCATCCGCGAGGTCGGTGTCGACACCGGCGGCTGCAACATCCAGTTCGCGGTCAACCCCGAGGACGGCCGCGTCATCGTCATCGAGATGAACCCGCGCGTGTCGCGTTCCTCGGCGCTCGCCTCCAAGGCCACCGGCTTCCCGATCGCCAAGATCGCCGCCAAGCTGGCCGTCGGCTACACGCTGGACGAGATCCCGAACGACATCACCCAGGAGACCCCGGCCTCCTTCGAGCCGACCCTGGACTACGTGGTCGTCAAGGCCCCCCGGTTCGCCTTCGAGAAGTTCCCGCAGGCCGACTCCACGCTGACCACCACCATGAAGTCGGTCGGCGAGGCCATGGCCATCGGCCGCAACTTCCCCGAGGCGTTCCAGAAGGCGCTGCGCTCCCTGGAGAAGAAGGGCAGCCAGTTCACCTTCGTCGGCGAGCCCGGCGACAAGGACACCCTGCTGCGCGAGGCCGTACGGCCCACCGACGGCCGGATCAACACCGTCATGCAGGCCATCCGCGCCGGCGCCACGCCGGAGGAGGTCTTCGAGTACACGAAGATCGACCCGTGGTTCGTGGACCAGCTCTTCCTCATCAAGGAGATCGCGGACGAGCTGGCCGAGGCCCCCGAGCTGACCGCCGACCTGCTCGCCGAGGCCAAGCGGCACGGCTTCTCCGACCAGCAGATCGCCGAGATCCGCGGCCTGCGCGAGGACGTCGTCCGCGAGGTCCGGCACGCCCTCGGCGTCCGCCCGGTCTACAAGACGGTCGACACCTGCGCCGCCGAGTTCGCCGCGAAGACGCCGTACTTCTACTCCTCCTACGACGAGGAGAGCGAGGTCGCCCCGCGCGAGAAGCCGGCCGTCATCATCCTCGGCTCCGGCCCGAACCGCATCGGCCAGGGCATCGAGTTCGACTACTCCTGCGTCCACGCCTCCTTCGCGCTGGCCGACGCCGGGTACGAGACCGTGATGGTCAACTGCAACCCGGAGACCGTCTCCACGGACTACGACACCTCCGACCGCCTGTACTTCGAGCCGCTGACGCTGGAGGACGTGCTGGAGATCGTCCACGCGGAGCAGCAGGCCGGCCCGGTCGCGGGCGTCGTCGTCCAGCTCGGCGGCCAGACCCCGCTCGGCCTGTCGCAGGCCCTGAAGGACAACGGCGTGCCGATCGTGGGCACCTCCCCGGAGGCCATCCACGCGGCCGAGGACCGCGGCGCCTTCGGCCGCGTCCTCGCCGAGGCGGGCCTGCCCGCCCCCAAGCACGGCACGGCCACCACCTTCGCCGAGGCCAAGGCCATCGCCGACGAGATCGGCTACCCGGTCCTGGTCCGTCCGTCGTACGTGCTCGGCGGACGCGGCATGGAGATCGTCTACGACGAGACCCGCCTCGCCTCCTACATCGCCGAGTCGACCGAGATCAGCCCCTCCCGGCCGGTCCTCGTCGACCGCTTCCTGGACGACGCCATCGAGATCGACGTCGACGCGCTCTACGACGGCGAGGAGCTGTACCTCGGCGGTGTGATGGAGCACATCGAGGAGGCCGGCATCCACTCCGGCGACTCGGCGTGCGCCCTGCCCCCGATCACCCTCGGCGGCTTCGACATCAAGCGGCTGCGCGCCTCCACCGAGGCCATCGCCAAGGGCGTCGGCGTGCGCGGCCTGATCAACATCCAGTTCGCGATGGCCGGCGACATCCTCTACGTCCTGGAGGCCAACCCGCGCGCCTCCCGCACGGTGCCCTTCACCTCCAAGGCGACCGCGGTGCCGCTCGCCAAGGCCGCCGCCCGGATCTCGCTGGGCGCGACCATCGCCGAGCTGCGCGCCGAGGGCCTGCTGCCGAAGACCGGCGACGGCGGCGAGCTGCCGCTGGACGCGCCGATCTCCGTCAAGGAGGCCGTCCTGCCGTGGTCGCGGTTCCGCGACATCCACGGCCGGGGCGTGGACACCGTCCTCGGCCCGGAGATGCGCTCCACGGGCGAGGTCATGGGCATCGACTCCGTCTTCGGCACGGCGTACGCCAAGTCGCAGGCGGGTGCCTACGGCCCGCTGCCCACCAAGGGCCGCGCGTTCATCTCGGTCGCCAACCGTGACAAGCGCTCGATGATCTTCCCGGCGCGCGAGCTGGTCGCCCACGGCTTCGAGCTGCTCGCCACCTCCGGCACCGCCGAGGTCCTCAAGCGCAACGGCATCAACGCCACGGTCGTGCGCAAGCAGTCCGAGGGCACCGGCCCGAACGGCGAGCGGACCATCGTCCAGCTCATCCACGACGGCGAGGTCGACCTCATCGTCAACACCCCGTACGGCACCGGCGGCCGCCTCGACGGCTACGACATCCGTACGGCCGCGGTGGCCCGCTCCGTGCCGTGCCTGACGACCGTCCAGGCGCTCGCGGCGGCCGTCCAGGGCATCGACGCCCTCAACCACGGGGACGTGGGCGTCCGCTCCCTCCAGGAACACGCGGAACGCCTGACCGCCGCCCGCGACTAGCAGCCCCGAGGGGGACACCGGAAACGGTGTCCCCCTCTTCACGAGGACACCATGTACAAGATCTTTTTCCAGCTGGTCTTCCGCCGCATGGACCCGGAGCAGGCGCACCACCTGGCCTTCCGATGGATCCGGCTGGCCGCCCGCGTTCCCGTGCTGCGCACCTTCGTCGCCGCCGTCCTCGCGCCCCGCTACAAGGAGCTGCGCACCGAGGCGTTCGGGCTGCGGATGCACGGCCCGTTCGGACTGGCCGCCGGCTTCGACAAGAACGCCGTCGCGATCGACGGGATGTCGATGCTGGGCTTCGACCACGTCGAGATCGGCACGGTGACGGGGGAGCCGCAGCCTGGCAACCCCAAGAAGCGGCTGTTCCGGCTCGTCGCCGACCGCGCGCTGATCAACCGCATGGGCTTCAACAACGACGGCTCGCTGGCCGTGGCGGCCCGCCTGGCCTCCCGCGAGGCGGTCTTCAAGACCGTCGTCGGCGTCAACATCGGCAAGACCAAGGTCGTCCCCGAGGCGGAGGCCGTCGCCGACTACGTGAAGTCGGCCGAGCGGCTCGCGCCGCACGCCGACTACCTGGTCGTCAACGTCTCCTCGCCCAACACCCCCGGCCTGCGCGACCTCCAGGCGGTGGACCACCTGCGCCCGCTGCTCACCGCCGTGCGCGAGGCCGCCGACCGGGCCGTTCCCGCCCGGCGTGTCCCGCTGCTGGTGAAGATCGCCCCCGACCTCGCGGACGAGGACATCGACGCGGTCGCCGACCTTGCCGTGGAACTGGGCCTGGACGGCATCATCGCCACCAACACCACCATCGCCCGCGAGGGCCTGGGCCTCGCTTCCGCGCCCGCCCTGGTGGCGGAGACCGGCGGCCTGTCCGGGGCGCCGCTCAAGGCACGCTCCCTGGAGGTCCTGCGGCGCCTGTACGCGCGCGTGGGCGACCGGATCACCCTGGTGGGGGTCGGCGGCGTCGAGACCGCCGAGGACGCCTGGCAGCGCATCCTGGCCGGTGCGACGCTGGTCCAGGGCTACAGCGCCTTCATCTACGAGGGCCCCTTCTGGTGCCGGTCCATCCACAAGGGCCTCGCCGCCCGCCTGCGCACCAGCCCGTACGCCACCCTCGCCGACGCGGTCGGCGCCGATGTGAGGAAGCCCGCATGACCGCCCACCCGTCGCCCGACCACCACCCCGCAACGAGGCCCTCCGGGCCGCAGACATTTTCTGGAGAACCCTTCGGCGCCCGGCTGCGCCGCGCCATGGACGAGCGCGGCCCGCTGTGCGTCGGCATCGACCCGCACGCCTCCCTGCTCGCCGAGTGGGGCCTGGACGACGACATCGCCGGCCTGGAGCGGTTCAGCCGCACCGTCATCGAGGCCCTGGCCGGCCGGGTGGCCGTCCTGAAGCCGCAGAGCGCCTTCTTCGAGCGGTTCGGCTCGCGCGGCCTCGCCGTGCTGGAGAAGTCGGTCCAGGAGGCGCGCGCGGCCGGCGCGCTGGTCGTGATGGACGCCAAGCGCGGCGACATCGGCTCCACCATGGCCGCCTACGCCGAGGCGTTCCTGCGTCCGGACGCCCCGCTGTTCTCCGACGCCCTGACCGTCTCGCCGTACCTCGGCTACGGCTCGCTGTCCCCGGCCGTCGCGCTGGCCCGGGAGAGCGGCGCCGGACTGTTCGTGCTGGCGCTCACCTCGAACCCGGAGGGCGGCGAGGTGCAGCACGCGGTGCGCGCCGACGGCCGCACGGTCGGGGCGACCATGCTGGCCCACCTGTCGGCCGAGAACGCGGGGGAGGAGCCGCTGGGCTCCTTCGGCGCGGTCGTCGGCGCCACGCTCGGCGACCTGTCGTCGTACGACCTGGACATGGGCGGCCCGCTCCTCGCCCCCGGCATCGGTGCCCAGGGCGCGACCCCGGCCGACCTCCCCGGGGTCTTCGGGGCGGCCGTCCGCAACGTCGTGCCCAACGTCAGCCGGGGTGTCCTGCGGCACGGCCCCGACGCGGGCGCGCTGCGCGGCGCGGCCGAGCGGTTCGCGGAGGAGATCCGGCAGGCCGTCACCGCGGGCTGAGCCGCGGTGACGGCCTGCCGGAGCGCGATCCCGCCGTCCGCGGTGTGAATACACCCTCAAATCGGGGGCGATATGTGCAAAATGTCCGACCTGACGGAGGCTGACCAGGACTTTTCCGCTGTTCTCGCTGACTCTGGCGGACTTGCCCGCTAGTCTCCGAGGCAGTGGGGAACCTCCCGTGCCCCTCAGGGCAGTGTGGGGAGGTCGGGCGATGCGTCGTCCGTAGCCCCCAGGTGTGGGGCGTCAGGTTCCTCACCGGTCCGTATCCGACAGTTCGACATCCGAGGTGACGTAGGCGTGGCTCTTCCGCCCCTTACCCCTGAACAGCGCGCAGCCGCGCTCGAAAAGGCCGCCGCGGCTCGCCGGGAGCGGGCCGAGGTCAAGAATCGACTCAAGCACTCCGGCGCCTCCCTGCACGAGGTCATCAAGCAGGGCCAGGAAAACGACGTCATCGGCAAGATGAAGGTCTCCGCGCTGCTGGAGTCCCTGCCGGGCGTGGGCAAGGTCCGCGCCAAGCAGATCATGGAGCGTCTGGGCATCTCCGAGAGCCGCCGCGTGCGCGGTCTCGGTTCGAACCAGATCGCCTCCCTGGAGCGTGAGTTCGGCAGCACCGGCTCCTGAGTCCGCCCGCCCGGCGGACCGGGAGTCCCGGGCACCCCGGGATTGCTGGAATAATCGCTGCATGAGTGAACGTCCGCGGCTGACCGTGCTCTCCGGCCCCTCGGGGGTCGGCAAGAGCACGGTCGTCGCCCATATGCGCAAGGAACACCCCGACGTCTGGCTCTCGGTGTCGGCGACCACCCGCAAGCCGCGCCCCGGCGAGCAGCACGGAGTCCACTACTTCTTCGTCACCGACGAGGAGATGGACAAGCTGATCGCCAACGGGGAGCTGCTGGAGTGGGCCGAGTTCGCCGGCAACCGCTACGGCACGCCCCGCGCGGCCGTGCTGGAGCGGCTGGAGAAGGGCGAGCCCGTCCTGCTGGAGATCGACCTCCAGGGTGCCCGGCAGGTCCGCGCGTCCATGGCCGACGCACGGCTGGTGTTCCTGGCTCCGCCCTCCTGGGAGGAGCTGGTGCGCAGGCTGACCGGCCGGGGGACCGAGTCGCCGGAGGTCATCGAGCGCCGTCTCGAGGCGGCGCGGACCGAACTGGCGGCCGAGCCGGAGTTCGATGTGACCTTGGTCAACACCTCCGTCGAGGACGTGGCCCGCGAGCTGCTAGCCTTGATGGACGTTGTGTGATCGTGACCGTGATCACGATGTCTGATTCTTTTCCATCCATCGGAAGGTAGAGCGTGTCCTCTTCCATCACCGCGCCCGAGGGCATCATCAACCCGCCGATCGACGAGCTTCTCGAGGCGACCGACTCGAAGTACAGCCTCGTGATCTACGCGGCCAAGCGTGCCCGCCAGATCAACGCGTACTACTCGCAGCTCGGTGAGGGCCTCCTTGAGTACGTCGGTCCGCTCGTCGACACCCACGTGCACGAGAAGCCGCTCTCGATCGCCCTGCGCGAGATCAACGCCGGTCTGCTGACCTCCGAGGCTGTCGACGGCCCGGCGCAGTAGTACTTTCAGATCGCGTGTGACTTATCCACAGGCCCGGCAGTCATCCTGCCGGGCCTGTGGTGTGTCATGGGTGGTGCAGATTCTCGAATGCGAGGAGCCATGGTGGACAAGCCGAAGGTCGTGCTGGGGGTCAGCGGCGGTATCGCCGCGTACAAGGCCTGTGAGCTGCTGAGAAGGTTCACGGAGTCGGGCCATGACGTCCGGGTGGTGCCCACTGCCTCCGCGCTGCACTTCGTCGGCGCCGCCACCTGGTCCGCGCTGTCCGGCAACCCGGTCGCCACCGAGGTCTGGGACGACGTCCACGAGGTCCCGCACGTCCGCATCGGCCAGCACGCCGACCTGGTGGTGGTGGCCCCGGCCACCGCGGACATGCTCGCCAAGGCCGCCCACGGCCTCGCCGACGACCTGCTGACCAACACCCTGCTCACCGCCCGCTGCCCGGTGGTCTTCGCACCCGCGATGCACACCGAGATGTGGGAGCACCCGGCCACCCAGGAGAACGTCGCCACCCTGCGCCGTCGCGGTGCCGTCGTCATCGAGCCCGCCGTCGGCCGCCTCACCGGCGTCGACACCGGCAAGGGCCGGCTGCCCGACCCGGGCGAGATCTTCGAGGTCTGCCGCCGGGTTCTGGCCCGCGGCAGCGCCACGCCCGACCTCGAAGGACGGCACGTCGTCGTGTCCGCCGGCGGCACCCGCGAACCCCTCGACCCGGTCCGCTTCCTCGGCAACCGCTCCTCCGGCAAGCAGGGCTACGCCCTCGCCCGCACCGCCGCCGCCCGCGGCGCCCGGGTCACGCTGGTCGCGGCCAACACCGGCCTGCCCGACCCGGCGGGCGTGGACGTCGTCCGGGTGGGCACCGCCGTGCAGCTGCGGGAGGCCGTCCTGAAGGCCGCCGCGGACGCCGACGCGGTCGTCATGGCCGCCGCCGTGGCCGATTTCCGGCCGGCCGCCTATGCCGCCGGGAAGATCAAGAAGAAGGACGGCCAGGAGCCCGACCCGGTCGTCCTGGTGCGCAACCCGGACGTCCTCGCGGAGATCTCGGCCGAGCGGCCCCGGCCCGGACAGGTGATCGTCGGCTTCGCCGCCGAGACCGACGACGTCCTCGCCAACGGCCGCGCCAAGCTCGCCCGCAAGGGCTGTGACCTGCTCGTGGTCAACGAGGTGGGGGAGCGCAAGACCTTCGGTGCCGAGGAGAGCGAGGCCGTGGTGCTGGGCGCCGACGGCAGCGAGACCCCGGTGCCGTACGGCCCCAAGGAGGACCTCGCCGACACCGTCTGGGACCTGGTCGTCCGGCGCCTGGGCTGACCGGCGCCACCCGGTCGGGCGGCCAGGGGCCGTGTTCACGCCACGCCCGAATTGGGCGTGGCGACCCTGGCCAAGGCCGCCGGGCATTGGGCAGAATGCCCGTGCCGCAGGTCACAGCGCTCCCGAGAGGCGAGACGGGTGGCCCGTCGGCGGAGTGCGACCGATAAACTGTTCACGGTCGACGCCGGGCGCAGCCCCGCGTCGATCGCAAATGATCAGCCAGCAGCCGCTGCAACCACAGGGAGCGTTGTGTCCCGTCGCCTGTTCACCTCGGAGTCCGTGACCGAGGGTCACCCCGACAAGATCGCTGACCAGATCAGCGACACCATTCTCGACGCGCTTCTGCGTGAGGACCCGACCTCCCGGGTCGCCGTGGAGACGCTCATCACCACCGGCCTGGTGCACGTGGCCGGCGAGGTGACGACCAAGGCCTACGCGGACATCGCGACCCTCGTCCGCAACAAGATCCTGGACATCGGTTACGACTCCTCCAAGAAGGGCTTCGACGGCGCCTCCTGCGGTGTCTCGGTGTCCATCGGCGCGCAGTCCCCGGACATCGCGCAGGGTGTCGACGCCGCGTACGAGGCCCGGGTCGAGGGCGACGACGACGAGCTGGACCGGCAGGGCGCGGGCGACCAGGGCCTGATGTTCGGCTACGCGTCCGACGAGACGCCGACCCTGATGCCGCTGCCGATCTTCCTGGCGCACCGCCTGTCCAAGCGCCTGTCCGAGGTCCGCAAGAACGGCACCATCCCCTACCTGCGCCCCGACGGCAAGACGCAGGTCACCATCGAGTACGACGGCGACAAGGCCGTCCGTCTGGACACGGTGGTCGTCTCCTCCCAGCACGCCTCCGACATCGACCTGGAGTCGCTGCTCGCGCCCGACATCCGCGAGTTCGTCGTGGAGCCGGAGCTGAAGGCCCTGCTGGACGAGGGCATCAAGCTGGACACCGAGGGCTACCGCCTGCTGGTCAACCCGACCGGCCGCTTCGAGATCGGCGGCCCGATGGGCGACGCCGGTCTGACCGGCCGGAAGATCATCATCGACACCTACGGCGGCATGGCCCGGCACGGCGGCGGCGCCTTCTCCGGCAAGGACCCGTCCAAGGTGGACCGCTCGGCGGCGTACGCGATGCGCTGGGTCGCCAAGAACGTCGTGGCGGCCGGCCTGGCCTCCCGCTGCGAGGTCCAGGTCGCCTACGCCATCGGCAAGGCCGAGCCCGTCGGTCTGTTCGTGGAGACCTTCGGCACCCACAAGATCGACCCCGAGAAGATCGAGAAGGCGATCGACGAGGTCTTCGACCTCCGCCCGGCCGCGATCATCCGCGACCTCGACCTGCTCCGCCCGATCTACGGCCAGACCGCCGCGTACGGCCACTTCGGCCGCGAGCTGCCCGACTTCACCTGGGAGCGCACGGACCGCGTCGACGCCCTGCGCGCCGCCGCCGGCCTGTAACCCACACCCGCCCGCCCACCGAGGCCCGGTTTCCCGACCACGGGGGCCGGGCCTCGGCGCGTCGCGAGGCGGCCGGTGGCACTGCCGGCCGACCGGGCATTGTCGGTGGGGTTTGGTAAGAATGCTGGCGTGAGCAGCGAGAACGGGGTGTCCCGGGGAGATGGGGGCGGTGGGGCCGAAGGGGCGCCGCCGGAGCAGCTCGCGCTGATCCGGGAGAGTGTGCGCAAGGCCAAGGTGCCGCGGGCCAAGCCGCGGACCTGGCGGGGGGCCGCGCTGGCGCCGGAGCTGCCCGTCGCCCGGGTGCTGGTCGACAAGGGCGTGCTCCACCTCGACCGGTACTTCGACTACGCGGTGCCCGCCGAGCTGGACGCCCAGGCACAGCCCGGGGTGCGGGTGCGGGTGCGGTTCGGGGCCGGGCGGCACCGGGTGCGCGAGGGCCGCCGGGAGGGCGGCGGGCTCATCGACGGCTTCATCGTCGAGCGCCGGGCCGAGTCCGACTACTCCGGCCCGCTGGCCGCGCTCGCCCAGGTCGTGTCGCCGGAGCCGGTACTGGGCGAGGAGCTGCTCGGCCTCGCGCGGGCCGTCGCCGACCGGTACGCGGGCAGCCTCGCCGACGTGCTGCAACTGGCCGTACCGCCGCGCAACGCCCGCGCCGAACAGCGGCCGTCCCCCGCGCCGCTGCCCCCGCCCGAGGCGCCCGACGCCGGTTCCTGGGCGCGGTACGAGCACGGGGGCGCCTTCCTCGACGCGCTGGCCTCCGGCGGGGCGCCCAGGGCCGTGTGGAACGCGCTGCCCGGACCGATGTGGAGCGAGGAGCTGGCCCGGGCCGTCGCCGCCACCCTCGCCTCCGGGCGGGGCGCCCTGGTCGTCGTACCGGACGGGCGGGCCGCCGCCCGCGTCGACGCCGCCCTGACCGCGCTGCTCGGCCCGGGCCGGCACGCCCTGCTCACCGCCGACGCCGGTCCCGAGAAGCGGTACGCCGAGTGGCTGGCGGTGCGACGCGGATCCGTGCGCGCCGTCGTCGGGACGCGGGCGGCGATGTTCGCGCCCGTGCGGGACCTCGGGCTCGTCGCCGTCTGGGACGACGGCGACGACAGCCACAGCGAGCCGCACGCCCCGCAGCCGCACGCCCGCGATGTGCTGCTGCTGCGGGCCGCGCTGGACCGGTGCGCCTTCCTGCTGGGGGGCTGGGGCTGCACCGTGGAGGGCGCCCAGCTCGTCGAGACCGGCTGGGCCCGGCCGCTGGTCGCCGGGCGCGAGCAGGTGCGCCGGGCCGCGCCCCTGGTGCGGACCGTCGGGGACGAGGACCTCGCGCGCGACGAGGCGGCCCGGGCCGCCCGGCTGCCCAGCCTCGCCTGGCAGGCCGCCCGCGAGGGGCTGCGGCACGGGCCGGTGCTGGTGCAGGTGCCCCGGCGCGGCTACACCCCCCGCATGGCCTGCGCCCGGTGCCGGGCGCCCGCCCGGTGCCGGCACTGCTCGGGGCCGCTGGAGGGACAGGACGGGGGCGTGCTGCGGTGCGGCTGGTGCGGGCAGGGGGAGAGCGCCTGGCACTGCCCGGAGTGCGGTGGTTTCCGGCTCCGCGCGCAGATCGTCGGCGCGCGCCGCACCGCCGAGGAGCTGGGGCGCGCGTTTCCCGCCGTACCGGTGCGCACCTCGGGGCGCGAGCATGTACTGGACACCGTTCCGGACACGCCCGCCCTGGTGGTCAGCACGCCGGGCGCCGAACCGGTGGCCGAGGGCGGCTACGCGGCGGCCCTGCTCCTGGACGGCTGGGCCATGCTCGGGCGTCCCGACCTGCGGGCCGGGGAGGACGCGCTGCGCCGGTGGATCGCGGCCGGTGCGCTGGTGCGGCCCCAGGGCGAGGGGGGCACCGTGGTCGTGGTGGCCGAGCCGACCCTGCGGCCCGTCCAGGCGCTGGTGCGCTGGGACCCCGTCGGGCACGCCGTGCGCGAACTGTCCGAGCGGGCCGAACTGGGCTTCCCGCCGGTGTCCCGGATGGCGGCCGTGTCCGGACCGCCGGCGGCCGTCGCCGAGTTCTTGGCGGCCGTCGAACTGCCGCCGGACGCCGAGGTGCTGGGCCCGGTCCCGCTGCCGCCCGCGCAGCCCGGCCGGCCGCGCCGGCCCGGCGCGCCCCCGCCCGGCGAACACTGGGAACGGGCCCTCGTCCGCGTCCCGCCGGGCAGCGGCGCCGCCCTGGCCACGGCCCTGAAGACGGCCCAGGCCGCCCGCATGGCCCGCGGCAGCGCCGAGCAGGTACGGGTCCGTGTCGACCCACCGGACATCGGCTGAGCCGCCGGGTACCGGTCACCGGACCGTCGGGTCGGGTGCCGGTCGGGGGGCGGGCTGCGGGGTACCGGTCACCGGACCGTCGGGTCGGGATCCGGACGGGGACGGGCTGCCGGGCACCGGATGGGCTCCGGGGTGCGGCGGGGGTGCCCGCCCCACACATCTGCCCTCCCGGATCTCTCCGGGAGGGCAGGGTCGGGTAGCCGGCGGGGTCAGCCGTTGCGCGGGCTGGGGAACGTGGCGGGGCGGGTGTCGTCGCGGCGGGTGGGGGCCGTCGCGGTCGGCTGGGTGGGCATGGAGCGGGCCGCGGGCACCGTCGGCACGGCGGGCAGCCCGGTGTTCACACTGATCGTGCGGGTGCCGGACGGCTCCGGCGTCCGCTCCGCCTCGGCCGCCGCCTGGGCCGCCGCGCGGCGGGCGCCGTAGCGGCGGTGCACCGCCTGTTTGGTGACCCCGAGCGCCGAGCCCACCGCGTCCCACGAGAAACCGAGTGAGCGGTCGAAGTCCACCGCGGCCGTGACCAGCGTCTCGACACTGTCGCGGAGTTCCTGGGCGAGGCGGACCGTCGGGGCTGGGGCGCGTCCGTAGACGACGAAGCCCGTGGACGGGCCGGAGCGGCGCGGGCGGTAGACGTTGCCCAGCTGGGCGGTGAGCGTGCGCAGCGCGTCCACCTGCCGGCGGACCCGCTCGATGTCCCGCACCAGCAAGTGCAGGCTGGCCCGGGCCTGGGCGTCGTGGGTTGCGTGGTCGGCCATGAACAAGCCTCTCGAACCGGCGTTGAAAGGAATTCGGCCGCGAAAGCGGCCCGATGTGGTCAACTCTTTCTTGACCAACGCGCCGACCCTCCCCTGGTCACGGGCTGGGGGCGTACGGGCATATGCGTACGCCGGTCGCCCACCCGTGCGCCGTCCATGGTCATAGACTGGTGCGCTGCCCGACCGCCCCCGCCCGAGAGGCCCGATCCCGCCCATGAAGCTCGTCTTCGCCGGTACCCCCGAGGTCGCCGTTCCCGCCCTGGACGCCCTGCTCGCCTCCGGGCGGCACGAGGTGGCCGCCGTCGTCACGCGGCCCGACGCGCCGGCCGGGCGCGGGCGCAGGCTGGTCGCGTCCCCCGTGGCCGAGCGGGCGGAGGAGGCCGGGATCGAGGTGCTGAAGCCGCTCAAGCCCCGGGACGCGGACTTTCTGGAGCGGCTGAGGCAGATCGCCCCGGACTGCTGCCCGGTCGTCGCCTACGGCGCCCTGCTGCCCCGGCTCGCCCTGGACATCCCGGCCCACGGCTGGGTCAACCTGCACTTCTCGCTGCTGCCCGCCTGGCGCGGCGCCGCGCCCGTGCAGCACGCCGTCATGGCGGGCGACGAGATCACCGGGGCGTCCACCTTCCTCATCGAGGAGGGCCTGGACTCCGGGCCCGTCTACGGCACCGTCACCGAGGAGATCCGCCCCACCGACACCAGCGGCGACCTGCTCACCCGGCTCGCCTTCGCGGGCGCCGGACTGCTCGCCGCCACCATGGACGGCATCGAGGACGGCACCCTGAAGGCCGTACCGCAGCCCGCCGAGGGCGTCTCCCTCGCGCCGAAGATCACCGTCGAGGACGCCCAGGTGGACTGGGCGGCGCCCGCGCTGCGCGTCGACCGGGTGGTGCGCGGCTGCACCCCGGCGCCCGGCGCCTGGACCACCTTCCGCGGCGAGCGGCTCAAGCTCGTCCAGGTCACCCCCGTGCCCGAGCGGACCGGCCTCGCGCCGGGCCGGCTCGCGGTGGGCAAGAACAGCGTGCACGTGGGCACCGGCTCGTACGCCGTCGAACTGCTCTGGGTGCAGGCCCAGGGCAAGAAGCCGATGCGCGCGGCCGACTGGGCGCGCGGGGTGCGCATCGCGGAGGGCGAGACCCTCGGCGGCTGACGCCCCGGACGGCGGTGGCGGGGATGCCCCGACGTAGGCTGGAGAGGCATCCCCGTCTATCTCCGGAGCACCTTTTTCGTGAGCGAGTCCTCCCGGCGGCCCCGCAGGCCCGCCAAGCCCTACCGCCGTCCCCAGAAGGACCCCGTCCGCATCCTGGCCTTCGAGGCGCTGCGCGCGGTGGACGAGCGGGACGCCTACGCCAACCTCGTGCTGCCCCCGCTGCTGCGCAAGGCCCGCGACAAGGGCGACTTCGACGCCCGGGACGCCGCGCTCGCCACCGAGCTGGTGTACGGCACGCTGCGCCGGCAGGGCACCTACGACGCCGTCATCGCCGCCTGTGTCGACCGGCCGCTGCGCGAGGTCGACCCGCCGGTGCTGGACGTGCTCAGCCTCGGCGCGCACCAGCTGCTCGGCACCCGGATCCCGACGCACGCCGCCGTCTCCGCCACCGTGGAGCTGGCCCGGGTGGTGCTCGGGGACGGCCGGGCCAAGTTCGTCAACGCCGTGCTGCGCAAGGTCGCGCAGGACGACCTGGCGGGCTGGACAGAGAAGGTCGCCCCGCCTTATGACGAGGATCCCGAGGACCACCTGGCCGTGGTGCACTCGCACCCGCGCTGGGTCGTCTCCGCGCTCTGGGACTCCCTCGGCGGCGGCCGGACGGGCATCGAGGAGCTGCTGGCCGCCGACAACGAACGGCCCGAGGTGACCCTGGTCGCCCGGCCCGGACGGGCCACCACCGAGGAGCTGCTGCGCGAGGACGCCGCCGTACCGGGCCGCTGGTCGCCGTACGCCGTACGGCTCGCGGAGGGCGGCGAGCCGGGCGCGGTCGAGGCCGTGCGCGAGGGCCGGGCCGGCGTGCAGGACGAGGGCAGCCAGCTGGTCGCCCTCGCGCTCGCGAACGCCCCGCTCGACGGGCCCGACGAGAAGTGGCTCGACGGCTGCGCCGGCCCCGGCGGCAAGGCCGCGCTGCTCGCCGCCCTGGCCGCCGAGCGCGGTGCCGTGCTGCTCGCCTCCGAGAAGCAGCCGCACCGGGCCGGGCTGGTCGCCAAGGCGCTGCACGGCAACCCGGGCCCGTACCAGGTCATCGCCGCCGACGGCACCCGTCCGCCGTGGCGGCCCGGCAGCTTCGACCGGGTGCTCGTGGACGTCCCGTGCAGCGGCCTCGGCGCCCTGCGCCGCCGCCCCGAGGCCCGCTGGCGCCGCCGCCCCGAGGACCTGGACACCTTCGCCCCGCTCCAGCGCGCCCTGCTGCGCACCGCCCTGGACTCCGTACGCGTCGGCGGGGTCGTCGGCTACGCCACCTGCTCCCCGCACCTCGCCGAGACCCGGGCGGTGGTCGCCGACGTCCTCAAACAGCACCCCGGCACCGACCTGATCGACGCCCGCCCGCTGCTCCCCGGCCTCCCCGGCCTGGGCGAGGGCCCGGACATCCAGCTGTGGCCCCATCTGCACGGCACGGACGCGATGTACCTCGCCCTGATCCGCAGGACCGCGTAGCGCCGGCCGCCCCGGGCCCGAACAGCCGTGCCCGGCAGGGCATAGGCTTGGGCCCATGTCCGTGCAGATCAATCCCAGCATCCTGTCCGCCGACTTCGCCCGCCTCGCGGACGAGGCCGAGGCGGTCCGCGGCGCCGACTGGCTCCATGTCGACGTCATGGACAACCACTTCGTCCCGAACCTCACCCTCGGCGTGCCGGTGGTGGAGTCCCTGGCCCGGGCGACGGACACCCCGCTGGACTGCCACCTGATGATCGAGGACCCCGACCGCTGGGCCCCTCAGTACGTCGAGGCGGGGGCGTCGTCGGTCACCTTCCACGTGGAGGCCGCGGCCGCCCCGGTGCGGCTCGCCCGGGAGATCCGCGCGAAGGGCGCCCGCGCGTCCATGGCGCTGAAGCCCGCGACGCCCATCGAGCCGTTCGAGGACCTGCTGCCGGAACTCGACATGCTGCTGATCATGACGGTCGAGCCGGGCTTCGGCGGCCAGGCGTTCCTCGACATCATGCTGCCGAAGATCCGCCGCACCCGGGAGCTGATCAAGAAGCACGGTCTGCAGCTGTGGCTCCAGGTCGACGGCGGTGTGTCGGCCGCCACCATCGAGCAGTGCGCGGACGCGGGAGCGGACGTGTTCGTCGCCGGCTCGGCCGTGTACGGGGCCGAGGACCCGGCCGAGGCCGTGCGCGCGCTGCGCGCCCAGGCGGAGTCGGCCACCGCCAAGGCGTCCTGGGCATGCGACCACTGAGCCACGGCGAAGTGAACGGTTGAATGAAGGCCGCCCATCAGGGCGGATCAGTCGCCCCGAATCTGCGAGGATGAACGGCGAATCCAGAGTGTGAACAGCAGTGAGGAGATCGCCGTGTCGGGTATGTCGGCGGGCCGGTCAGCCATGCGGATGGGACCCGCTGAGCTGGTGCAGGCGGCGGCCATGGCCCGCCGCTTCTACCTCGAGGGCAAGTCCAAGATCCAGATCGCGGAGGAGTTCGGCGTCAGCCGCTTCAAGGTGGCCCGGGTCCTGGAGACCGCCCTCGAACGGGACCTCGTACGCATCGAGATCCGTGTGCCGGCCGAGCTGGACGCCGAGCGTTCCGACGCGCTCCGCGCCCGCTACGGCCTGCGGCACGCCGTCGTGGTCGAGTCCCCGGCCGAGGCGGAGGAGACCCCGGACCCCGAGAACCTCGGTGAGGTCGCCGCCGACCTGCTCGGCGAACTCGTCAACGAGGGGGACGTGCTGGGGCTGGCCTGGGGCCGGTCCACCATCCACATGGCGGCGGCGCTCGACCGGCTGCCGCCGTGCACGGTGGTGCAGCTGACGGGCGTGTACGACGCCGGGACCGCCGAGCGCGGCTCGGTGGAGGCCGTCCGCCGGGCCGCCCAGGTCTCGGGCGGCGACGCGCACCCCATCTACGCGCCGATGCTGCTGCCGGACGCGGCCACCGCGGCGGCGCTGCGCAGCCAGACCGGGATCGCCCGGGCCTTCGAGTACTTCGACAAGGTCACGGTCGCCTGTGTCTCCATCGGCTCCTGGGAGCCGGGCATCTCGACCGTGCACGACATGCTCAGCGACGAGGAGCGCGCGCACTACGCCTCGCTCGGTGTCGCCGCCGAGATGTCGGCGCACCTCTTCGATGCCGAGGGGCGCCGGATCGGCCGGGACCTGGGGGAGCGGTGCATCACGGTCAAGACCGACCAGCTGCGCCGTATCCCGGAGGTGGTGGCGATCGCGGGCGGGCAGCGCAAGGCCGCCGCGATCGACGCGGTGCTGCGCTCCGGACTGGTCACCAGCCTGGTGACCGACACCTCGGCCGCCGACTACCTGCTGACGGCGGGCCAGGCGCCCAAGCCGGCGCTCAGCCGCCAGGACCCCGACGGAGTCTGACGGCACCTCCCGGCGGGCCGGAGGGCATCCGGCATCAGGGCGTCGTGCGGGTTTCGGCGGCGTCCGACAGCGCCTCCGGCGGGCCGGAGGGTGTCCGGCGCCGGGGCCGGGTGGGGGCCCAAGGCGTCCCGCCGCGCTTCCTGGCGGGTCCCAAAGCCTCCCGCCGCGTGCCTGGCGGGCTCAAGGCGTCCCGCTGCGGCCCCTGGCGGCCCCCAAGGCGTCCGGCAGAGCTCCCCGACGGGCCCCTGCGGGACGGCCGTGGCAGCATCGACGCATGCCGCCACGGTTCGTCCCCCGCGCCCTCGCCGGGCTCCTGGTCTGTCTCGCCGTTCTCCTGACGGGGTGCTCCGGCGGCTCCCCGCCGGCCTCCCCGGGCGCCTCCACCCCGGCCTGGGCGCACGGCATGGCCACGGTCCCCGCGTCCCGGCTGCCCGCCGAGGCGCGCCGGACACTGGCCCTGATCGACCGGGGCGGGCCCTTCCCCTACGCCCAGGACGGAGCCGTCTTCGGGAACTTCGAGCGACACCTGCCCCGGCACCCGCGCGGCTACTACCACGAGTACACCGTGAAGACCCCCGGTTCCCGCGACCGGGGCGCCCGGCGCCTGGTCACCGGGCAGGGCGGGGAGATCTACTACACCGATGACCACTACGACTCGTTCCGGGCGGTACTGAGATGAGCGAAGACCCGGCCGGCCCGCTCGTGGCCGTGCTCGACCTCGACGGCGTCACGGACAAGGCGGGCCTGATGGACCGTGCCGTCCGGGCCCTGGCGCTGCCCGACTGGTTCGGCCGCAACTGGGACGCGCTGGCCGACTCCCTGTCCGATCACACGGTCTGGCCCGACGGCGCCGTGGAACGGGGGCTGCTGGTCGTCGTACGGGGCTGGCGGCCGTACGCCGAGGCCCGGCCCGAGGAGTGGCGCACCGCCGAGGAGGTCCTCACCGAGGCCGCGGACCGCACCACCGCCCTCACCGTCGCCCTCGCCCTTGGAGGAACCTCCTAGCCGTCCGGTGACGACCCTGGATGTTCTGTCAGGGCATGACGGACGGCCCGCCATGGGAGAATGAAGTACGTGCTCTTTCCCCCTGGCACACCTGTCAGGGGGTCACCTCTGATCGACTGGGATGTGCAGCACGTGCGTTTCCTCAATGACATCCGGCCCGCGTACGACCTGACGTACGACGACGTGTTCATGGTGCCGCGCCGCTCCGCGGTGGGCTCGCGTCAGGGCGTGGACCTCGCCTCGCCGGACGGGACGGGCACCACCATCCCGCTCGTCGTCGCGAACATGACCGCCATCGCCGGCCGCCGCATGGCCGAGACGGTGGCCCGCCGCGGCGGGCTCGTGGTCATCCCGCAGGACATCCCGATCGACGTCGTCACCGATGTGATCTCCTGGGTGAAGAGCCGGCACCTGGTGCTGGACACCCCGATCGTGCTGGCCCCGCACCAGACCGTCGCCGACGCCCTGGCGCTGCTGCCCAAGCGCGCGCACAACGCCGGCGTGGTCGTGGACGAGAACCGCCGGCCCGTCGGTGTCGTCACCGACGCCGACCTGTCCGGCGTCGACCGCTTCACCCAGCTCGAAGTCGTCATGTCCAAGGACCTGCTCCTGCTGGACGCCGACATCGACCCGCGCGAGGCATTCAACACCCTCGACCACCACAACCGCCGCTACGCCCCGGCCGTCGACAAGGACGGCAGGCTCGCCGGCATCCTCACCCGCAAGGGCGCCCTGCGCGCCACGCTGTACACCCCGGCCGTGGACGCCGACGGCAAGCTGCGGATCGCCGCCGCGGTCGGCATCAACGGCGACGTGGCGGGCAAGGCCAAGCAGCTGCTCGACGCGGGCGTGGACACGCTCGTCATCGACACCGCGCACGGCCACCAGGAGTCGATGATCAGCGCCATCCAGGTGGTGCGCGCCCTCGACCCGAAGGTCCCGATCGTCGCGGGCAACATCGTCTCCGCCGAGGGTGTGAAGGATCTCGTCGACGCGGGCGCCGACATCATCAAGGTCGGTGTCGGCCCGGGCGCGATGTGCACCACCCGCATGATGACCGGCGTGGGCCGCCCGCAGTTCTCGGCCGTCCTGGAATGCGCCGCCGAGGCGAAGAAGTACGGCAAGCACGTGTGGGCCGACGGCGGTGTCCGCCACCCGCGCGACGTCGCCATGGCCCTCGCGGCCGGCGCGTCCAACGTGATGGTCGGCTCCTGGTTCGCCGGCACCTACGAGTCCCCGGGCGACCTCCAGCACGACGCCAACGGCCGCGCCTACAAGGAGTCGTTCGGCATGGCCTCCGCGCGCGCGGTGGCCAACCGCACGTCCGAGGAGTCGGCCTACGACCGCGCCCGCAAGGCGCTGTTCGAGGAGGGCATCTCCACCTCCCGGATGTTCCTCGACCCGGCCCGCCCGGGCGTCGAGGACCTGATCGACTCGATCATCGCGGGCGTCCGCTCGTCCTGCACCTACGCGGGCGCCGGCTCGCTGGAGGAGTTCGCCGAGAAGGCGATCGTCGGCATCCAGAGCGCGGCCGGCTACGCCGAGGGCAAGCCGCTGCACGCCAGCTGGAGCTGACCCGCGGCCTGCCGCGCACGACGGCCCCCGCCGTTCCCCCACCCGGGAACGGCGGGGGCCGTCGCCGTATCCGCCGACCTCGGAAAAGGTGCTCTTCAGGGCGTTGCGCAACGGTCGAAACCGTGCGCGCAACGATTTGTCATTCGGGGCGGATGAACGCAATGATTCTGCGGGGATGCGCAAGGTTGCTGCATTACGCCCGTGAAGGCCCGCCTCATAGGGTGCTGCGCTAGTACGTGCGTGGCGGGGACCCCGCTCGGTGGGTCCCTGCCCTCGCAGGCCCACCGGTCCCCGTCCACGAGGGCCGGCTCATCCGCCGGTCCGCGTCCGCACCACACCGGCAGCGAGAAGGAGCCAGCGCGTGCTCGACCAAGGCGCACCCCCGCAGAACCAGATACCGGCCGCCCCCGCGTCCCCGGGCGTCGCCGCGCGCCTGATGCGTCGCAAGCCGGTGGAACGCCTGGTCGCGGAGGGCGGCCACGGCGAGGGAGGACAGCTTCGGCGCTCCCTCGGACTGTGGCAGCTGACCATGATCAGCATCGGTGCCACCCTCGGCACCGGTATCTTCGTCGTCCTCGGCGACGCCGTCCCCGAGGCCGGCCCCGCGGTCACCCTGTCCTTCGTGATCGCCGGACTCACCGCGCTGTTCTCGGCCCTGTCCTACGCCGAGCTGGCGGGCAGCATCCCGGTCGCCGGCTCCTCCTACTCGTACGCATACGCAACGATGGGCGAGCTGGTCGCCTGGGTCTGCGGCTGGTGCCTGATCCTCGAGTACGGCGTCTCGGTGGCCGCCGTCGCCGTCGGCTGGGGCGAGTACCTGAACGAGCTGCTGGACGGCACCATCGGCGTCACCATCCCGAGCGTGCTGTCCTCGGCCCCCGGCGAGGGCGGTGTCATCAACCTGCCCGCGCTGGTCGTCGTCCTGCTGGCGATGGTGTTCCTGCTCGGCGGCGCCCGCGAGTCCGCCCGCGCCAACACGATCATGGTGTGCGTGAAGATCGTCGCCCTCGTGCTGTTCTGCGCGGTCGGCATCATGGGCTTCAAGTCCGGCAACTACGCCGACTTCATGCCGCTCGGCATGAGCGGCGTCAGCGCCGCCGGTGCCACGCTGTTCTTCTCGTACATCGGCTTCGACGCCGCCTCCACCGCCGGTGAGGAGGCCAAGGACCCCAAGCGGGACCTGCCGCGGGCGATCATGCTGTCGCTGATCATCGTCACCGCGCTGTACGTGCTCGTCGCCGGTGTCGCCGTCGGCGCCTGGAACTGGAAGAAGTTCGACGGCTCGGAGGCGTCCCTCGCCGCGATCATGAACGGCGTCAGCGGCCAGACCTTCTGGGGCACGATGCTGGCGCTCGGCGCGGTCATCTCCATCGCGAGCGTGGTGCTCACCGTGCTCTACGGCCAGACCCGCATCCTCTTCGCGATGTCCCGCGACGGCCTGGTCCCCAAGGCGCTCGGCAAGGTCCACCGCAAGACCGGCGCCCCCCGCCTCAACACGGTGATCGTCTCCCTGTTCTGCGGTGCGCTCGCCGCCCTCATCCCGCTCGGCAAGCTCGTCGACGCCACCAGCATCGGCACCCTGTTCGCCTTCGCCCTGGTCAACGTCGCGGTCATCGTGCTGCGCCGCAAGCGGCCGAACCTGGAGCGGACGTTCAAGGTGCCGTTCGGGCCGCTGCTGCCGGTGCTGGGCTTCCTGTTCTGTGCGTACAACATGTTCAGCCTCGACACCGTGACCTGGGTCGTCTTCGGATGCTGGATGGCCGCCGGGCTCGTGTTCTACTTCCTGTACGGCTATCGCCGTTCCCGTCTCGCGGCCGACGACGACCTCGCGGTGACGGCAGTGAAGTGACCGAACCGAAGAAGTGAACGACCCCCTGTGCTGAACGATCTCGACGAACGCATCGTGCACGCCCTCGCCGAGGACGCCCGCCGCTCCTACGCGGACATCGGGCAGCTGATCGGCCTGTCCGCGCCCGCGGTGAAGCGGCGCGTGGACCGGCTGCGGGCCACCGGAGCCATCACCGGCTTCACCGTCCGGGTGGACCCGGCGGCGCTCGGCTGGGAGACCGAGGGGTACATCGAGATCTACTGCCGGAGCAACACCTCTCCGGAGACCATCCAGCGGGGTCTGGAGCGGTACCAGGAGGTCGTGGCCGCGTCGACCGTCACCGGCGACGCGGACGCGATCGCCCAGGTCTTCGCCTCCGACATGCGGCACTTCGAGCGGGTCCTGGAGCGGATCGCGGGCGAGCCGTTCGTGGAACGCACCAAGTCCGTCCTGGTCCTGTCACCCCTGCTGCGCCGCTTCTCCTCCGGGGCGCCGGGGTAGGAGCGGACGGCGGCCCGGGGCGCCTTGTCGTCGCCGGCTGCGGGCAGCGCCCCTTCAAGGGGCGCGGGGCACTGCGCGAGCAACCCCGCACGGCCCGCACCCGGTGTACGACAAGGCGCCCCGACTGCTTTTCCGGGACACCCACCGGCCCGCGCAACAAATCGCCGCCGAGCCCACTTCCCGCGCAACAAACTCCGCACGCGCGCGCAACGGCTCCTTCTTGTCCGGCCGAGCGCGCCGCCCGTACCGTCTTCCTGACCCCCCAACCCTGTCGTTCCGGTGAGGATCACGCATGCGCACCGCCCTGCTCCAGAGCTCCGGCCGTCCCGGCTCGATCGCCGAGAACCTCAAGGTCCTCGACGAGGCCGCGGGCCGCGCCGCCGCCGCGGGCGCCGGGCTGCTGGCCGCGCCCGAGATGTTCCTCACCGGGTACGCGATCGGCGACGACATCGCCCGCCTCGCCGAGCCCGCCGACGGCGACTCGGCCGACGCGGTCGCCGAGATCGCCACCCGGCACGGCCTGGCCCTCGTCTACGGCTACCCGGAGCGCGACGGCGACACCGTCTTCAACTCCGCCCAGCTGATCTCCGCCGACGGCACCCGGCTCGCCAACTACCGCAAGACCCACCTCTTCGGCTGCTTCGAGCGCGACCACTTCACGCCCGGCGAGCGGCAGGTCGTCCAGGCCGAGCTGAACGGGCTCACCGTGGGCCTGCTGATCTGCTACGACGTCGAGTTCCCGGAGAACGTCCGGGCCCACGCCCTGGCCGGCACCGACCTCCTCGTCGTACCGACCGCGCAGATGCACCCCTTCCAGTTCGTCGCCGAGTCGATGATCCCGGTACGCGCCTTCGAGAACCAGATGTACGTCGCGTACGTCAACCGGGTCGGTCAGGAAGGGGAGTTCGAGTTCATCGGCCTCTCCGTCCTCGCCGGTCCCGACGGCGTCGCCCGCACCCGCGCCGGCCGCGCCGAGCAGCTGGTCGTCGCCGACGCCGACCCCGCCTTCCTGGCCGCCTCCCGGGAGAACAACCCGTACCTGGCGGACCGCCGCCCCGGTCTGTACGGGTCCCTGGTCTGAGCCGCGGACCAGCCGCGAAGGAGGGCCGCGCGCAAGCGGCCGCAGCAGCCTCACCCTGTTCCACCACGCAAGGAGTCCGTACCCCCATGACGTCCACGGTGCCCAACGCCGTCGAGCACACCGACGAGCAGCAGCCGCCGATCACCATGTTCGGCCCGGACTTCCCCTACGCCTACGACGACTTCCTCGCCCACCCGGCGGGCCTCGGCCAGGTCCCGGCGACCGAGCACGGCACCGAGGTCGCGGTCATCGGCGGCGGCCTGTCCGGCATCGTCGCCGCCTACGAGCTGATGAAGATGGGCCTCAAGCCCGTCGTCTACGAGGCCGACCAGATCGGCGGCCGGCTCCGCACGGTCGGCTTCGACGGCTGCGACGACTCGCTGACCGCCGAGATGGGCGCCATGCGCTTCCCGCCGTCCTCCACCGCCCTCCAGCACTACATCGACCTGGTCGGCCTGGAGACCAGGCCCTTCCCGAACCCGCTGGCCGAGGCCACCCCGTCGACCGTGGTCGACCTCAAGGGCGAGTCGCACTACGCCGTCACCATCGACGACCTGCCCCAGGTGTACCGGGACGTCGCCGAGGCATGGAACAAGTGCCTGGAAGAGGGCGCCGACTTCTCCGACATGAACCGCGCGATGCGCGAGCGGGACGTGCCGCGCATCCGGGAGATCTGGGCGAAGCTGGTCGAGAAGCTCGACAACCAGACCTTCTACGGCTTCCTGTGCGACTCCGAGGCGTTCAAGTCCTTCCGGCACCGGGAGATCTTCGGCCAGGTCGGCTTCGGCACCGGCGGCTGGGACACCGACTTCCCGAACTCCATCCTGGAGATCCTGCGCGTCGTCTACACCGAGGCCGACGACCACCACCGCGGCATCGTCGGCGGCTCCCAGCAGCTGCCGCTGCGCCTGTGGGAGCGGGAGCCGGAGAAGATCGTGCACTGGCCGCACGGCACCTCGCTGAAGTCCCTGCACCCGGGCGGCGAGCCGAAGCCGGCGGTGACCCGGCTGCACCGCACCGCGGGCAACCGGATCACGGTGACGGACGCGAACGGCGACATCCGCACCTACCGGGCGGCGATCTTCACCGCCCAGTCCTGGATGCTGCTCTCCAAGATCGCCTGTGACGACTCGCTCTTCCCGATCGACCACTGGACCGCGATCGAGCGCACCCACTACATGGAGTCCAGCAAGCTCTTCGTGCCCGTCGACCGGCCGTTCTGGCTGGACAAGGACGAGGAGACCGGCCGGGACGTCATGTCGATGACGCTCACCGACCGCATGACCCGCGGCACCTACCTGCTCGACAACGGCCCCGACCGGCCCGCCGTGATCTGCCTGTCGTACACCTGGTGCGACGACAGCCTGAAGTGGCTGCCGCTGTCCGCGAACGAGCGGATGGAGGTCATGCTGAAGTCGCTCGGCGAGATCTACCCGAAGGTCGACATCCGCAAGCACATCATCGGCAACCCGGTCACGGTCTCCTGGGAGAACGAGCCCTACTTCATGGGCGCGTTCAAGGCCAACCTGCCCGGCCACTACCGCTACCAGCGGCGCCTGTTCACCCACTTCATGCAGGACCGGCTGCCCGAGGACAAGCGGGGCATCTTCCTCGCCGGCGACGACATCTCCTGGACGGCCGGCTGGGCCGAGGGCGCCGTGCAGACCGCGCTGAACGCGGTGTGGGGCGTGATGCACCACTTCGGCGGCACGACCGACCCGTCGAACCCGGGCCCGGGTGACGTCTACGACGAGATCGCCCCGGTGGAGCTTCCCGAGGACTGACCCGGGAGACGGACTAAGGCGCGGGCGGCCGGACCGGGATTCCGGCCGCCCGCGCCTTCGCCAACCCTCGGCCCCGCGGGCCCGCTCAGTGGGGCAGCGGGGTCAGCAGCATCCGGCCCGCGAATCCCACCGCCGCGTCCAGCCGCTCGGTGAACTCCTCGGCGATCTGCGCGCAGTGCCGCAGTGCCCACAGGGCGCGGGCCGCCGCCCAGGCCGCGTCCCGGGCCCGCTCCAGGCTCCACGAGCCCAGCAGGTGGGTGAGCGGGTCGGCGAGCTGGAGCAGGTCCGGGCCCGGCATCAGCTCCTCGCGGACGCGTTCCTCCAGCGCCACGAGCAGCTCGCCCACCCGGTCGAACTCGTCCTCCAGATCGGCCGGTTCACAGCCGAGCGCCCGGCAGGTGTCGACCACGGCCAGGGCCAGGTCGTGCCCGATGTGCGCGTTGACGCCGGACAGGGCGAACTGCAACGGCCGTACCCCGGGGTGGCGGCGGAGCTGGAACAGGGGCCGCCAGCAGGCGGGCGGGCGGCGGTCCCCGTCGGCCGCGTCGACCGCCGCCAGATAGCGCTCCGCGAACCGCACGTCCAGGGTGCTCGCCGCCCGCGGATCCGGGAACGCGCCCGCGGTCAGCCGCCGGCCGACCTCCTCGGTCACGGTGAGGTAGACGCGGTTGAACACGGCGACGCCGTCCCGCGCGGGCAGGACCGCGTCCAGCGCGCGCATCCGCGCCACGACGGCGTCGACGAGGGTGGGGGGTGCCGCGGGCCGCGCCAGGGGGGAAGCCATGGCGGAAGCGTCCCAGCCCGGTGCCGGCCGGCGTGCCGACCGGCCCGGTGCTTCCCCGGAACGGGGGAACGGCGGAACGCGGGAGCGCAGGCTAGGACTTGGCGTGCGGTGCCCGAGTGCCGGCCGGGGAGCCGTTCTCCGCCTCCGCCTCCGTGTCGTACGTCGACGTGCCCTCGTCCAGCAGCGGCTCCTGTGTCTTCAGGTGGGGCGGGGCGAACGCGCGCAGGGCGTGGTAGCCGGTGATGACGACCAGGGTGCCGAGGGCGATGCCGCTGAGCGAGAAGGTGTCGGTGAACTTCATGGAGACGTTGCCGACGCCGATGATGATGCCCGCGGCGGCCGGGACCAGGTTCAGCGGGTTGCGCAGGTCCACCTTGGCGTTGATCCAGATCTGGGCGCCGAGCAGGCCGATCATGCCGTAGAGGATGACGGTGATGCCGCCGAGCACACCGCCCGGGATGGCCGCCACGACCGCGCCGAACTTCGGGCACACGCCGAAGAGCAGCGCGAAGCCGGCGGCGGCCCAGTAGGCGGCGGTGGAGTAGACACGGGTCGCGGCCATCACGCCGATGTTCTCGGAGTAGGTGGTGTTCGGCGGGCCGCCGACGGCGGTGGAGAGCACCGAGGCGACACCGTCGGCGGAGATCGCCGTGCCGAGCTTGTCGTCCAGCGGATCGCCGGTCATCTCGCCGACCGCCTTGACGTGGCCCGCGTTCTCCGCGACCAGGGCGATGACCACGGGCAGGGCGACCAGGACGGCCGACCACTGGAAGGACGGCCCGTGCAGGTGGGGCAGCCCGATCCAGTCGGCGTGCGAGACCGCGGACAGGTCCAGGCGCCAGTGGTCGGTGACCTTGCCACTCGGGCTCACGGAGTGGATCTTGCCGAAGATCCGGTCGAAGGCCCAGGAGATGCCGTAGCCGAAGACCAGGCCCAGGAAGATGGCGATGCGCGACCAGAAACCGCGCAGGCAGACGACGGCCAGTCCGGTGAAGAGCATCACCAGCAGGGCGGTCCACTGGTCCTGCGGCCAGTAGGTGGACGCGGTCACCGGGGCCAGGTTGAAGCCGATCAGCATGACGACGGCACCGGTCACGATCGGCGGCATGGCGGCGTGGATGATCCGCGCGCCGAACCGCTGCACGGCCAGGCCCACCAGGAACAGCACCGCGCCGACGACGAGCACCGCGCCGGTCACGGTCGCGCTGGTGCCGCCCTGGGCGCGGATGACGGCGGCCACGCCCACGAACGACAGGGAGCAGCCGAGGTAGCTCGGCACCCGGCCGCGGGTGGCGAGCAGGAAGATCACGGTCGCCACGCCCGACATCATGATCGCCAGGTTCGGGTCCAGGCCCATGAGCACGGGGGCGACGAAGGAGGCGCCGAACATCGCGACCACGTGCTGGGCGCCGAGGCCCACGGTGCGGGGCCAGGACAGCCGTTCGTCGGGGCGTACCACCGCTCCGGGAGCGGGCGTGCGCCCGTCACCGTGCAGTTTCCAGCGCACGCCGAGGTCCATGGTGGGGTTTCGCTTTCTTACGTACATGAGGACGGTCCGAACCATTGTGCGGGTAAGCGGCGGTTCTCCGCCCATGCGGTCGGGTATGTGAACCGAGTTCACATACCCGATTGCCTCAGGGGTGCGGGCCGGACACCGCCGAGCTGCGCGGGTCCGCCTCCGCTCCCTCCCCGCGTTCGGCGGCGCGCAGGACGCCCGCGAACAGGGCGAGCCCGCAGGCCAGCGCCGTCACCACGCAGAACGACACCATCAGGCTGGTCGCCTGGGCCACCCCGCCGATCAGGCTCGGCGCGATCAGCCCGGAGGTGTAGGTGACGGTCGCCACGCCCGCGATGGCCTGGCTCGGGTTGGGGCCGGCGTGTCCGGCGGCCGCGAAGCACAGCGGGACGACCACCGCGATGCCGAGCCCCATCAGCGCGAACCCGGTCATCGCGGCCGCCGGGTGCCGCGCGAGCACGATCAGCAGCCCGCCGAGCACGGCCAGCACCCCGCCGGCCCGCACGGTACGGACCGCGCCGAAGCGGTTCACCACCGCGTCCCCGGCGATCCGGGCCACGGCCATGGTCAGCATGGAGCCGGTCGTGGCGGACGCCGCCAGGCCGGCCGAGCTGTCCAGCCGGTCCTTCAGGAACACCGCCGACCAGTCCAGGGTCGCGCCCTCGGCGAACACCGCGCAGAACCCGACCGCGCCGATCAGCAGGGCCGAGCGCGGCGGCAGCGCGAACCGCGGCGGCGGCTCCTCGTCCTCGGCGGGCTGGACGTCCAGCACCCAGGCGCAGACCGTGCAGCCGAGCACGGTGAGGACGGCCGAGGCCAGCGCGAAGTGCACCCGTGCGTCCGCCCCGAGGTGCGCGGCCAGGGTGCCGGCCGCCGAGCCGGTCAGGGCGCCCGCGCTCCACATGCCGTGCAGCCCGGACATCACCGACTTGCCGAGCAGCCGCTCGACCTCCACGCCGAGCGCGTTCATCGCGACGTCGGCCATGCCCGAGGAGGCGCCGTAGGCGAACAGCGCCAGGCACAGCGTGACCAGGTTGGGCGCGAGGGACGGCAGCACCAGGGCCAGCGTCCACATCGCCAGCAGCCCGCGCAGGGCCGCACGGCTGCCGAACCGGTGGGTGACCCGGCCCGCCAGCGGCATCGCGCACGCCGCGCCGAACGCGGTGAAGGCCAGCGCGAACCCCAGCTGGCCGGCGCTCAGCCCGGCGTGCTCCCGGATCCAGGGCACCCGTGTGGCGAACGACCCGGTCACGGAGCCGTGCACGGCGAACACGGCCGCCACGGCGTACCGTGCGCGCCGGACCTCCTCGCGTGCGGGGCTCATGTCACCCATGTTCCTGTCCCTCCCCGGCCGACCCTCGCGGCAACCCGGCGCGTAAATTATCAGGAACCCTGCCTGATAGATAGGGCGGCGGCCGTGCGAGGTGCACGGCCGTCCGGTCCGCAGCGATCTGGGAGGATTCCCGACATGCCCGCATCACCCAGCACCGCCCGGGCCCTCAACGACCGGCTGGCCCTGCGGCTGTTGCAGCAGGAAGGCCCGCTGACGGCGGGGCAGCTGAAGCAGCTGACCGGCCTGTCCCGGCCGACCGTCGCCGACCTGGTGGACCGGCTCACGGCCGCCGGTCTGATCACGGTGGTCGGCGAGTCCGGCGAGCAGCGCCGGGGCCCCAACGCCCGGCTCTACGGCATCGTCGCCGGCCGCGCCCACCTCGCCGCGCTCGACGTGCGCACCGAAGGCGTCCTCGTCCTGGTCTCCGACCTGCTCGGGCGGGTGCTCGCCGAGGCGTCCGCGCCGATCGGCGGGGACACCGGGACCGGGCCCGCCGTGGAGCAGGCGGTGGCCGCGGTGGAGCGGGCCGTGAAGGAGGGCGGCGCGGACCGGCTGCACACGGTCGGCATCGGGGCGCCGGGCCTGATCGACCCGGCCACCGGCGACCTCAGGGACTCCGCCGGGCTGCCCGCCTGGCACCGCAGCCTGGTCGCCGCCCTCCAGGACCGGCTGCCCGGCGCCCGGGTGACCGTCGAGAACGAGACGAACCTGGCCGCCCTGGCCGAGCAGCGCGAGGGCGCCGCCCGCGACCGGGACACCTTCGTCCTGCTCTGGCTGGGGCACGGTGTCGGCGCCGCCGTCGTCCTGGACGGCAGCCTGCGCCGCGGTGCCTCCGGCGGCACCGGCGAGATCGGCTTCCTGCCGGTCCCGGGCACGAGCACGCTGCCCTCGGCGACCGACTGCGGCGGCGGCTTCCACTCGCTGACCGGGGCGGCGGCGGTCGTGTCGCTGGCCGCCGAGTACGGACTGCCGGCGTCCGAGACGGTGGATCTGCCGACGTCCGAGATGGGGGGTCTGCCGGCGTCCGAGACGGTGGATCTGCCGGTGGACGGGCCGGTGAATGTGCCGGTGGACGGGTCGGCGGACGCGGCGGGCGCGGTACGGGCGGTGCGCGGGGCGGCGGACGAGCCGGAGGCGGCGCGCGTGGTGCGCGGGGCGGTGGCGCGGGCGTCCGCGGCCGACGAGCGCTTCCTGCGCGCCCTGGCCGACCGGATCGCCGTCGGCGCGGCCTCGGTGGTGGCCGTCCTGGACCCCGGCTGCGTGGTGCTCGGCGGGGAGGTCGGCCGGGCCGGGGGAGCGGTGCTCGCCGGGCTGGTGGGGGAGCGGCTGCGCCGGATGTCGCCGCTGCCCACGGAGGTGCGGGCGAGCGGCCTCGGCGGGACGGCCGTGCTGCGCGGGGCGCTGCTCACCGCGCGGGAACGGGCGCAGGACGAGCTGTTCGGGCCGCCGGAGCGCTAGCCGGCCCCGCCTGGCCGGCCCCCTTGGCGACCCCGGCTTGGCGGCCCGGCGGCGGGCAAGGGCCGTCGTCACCGCCGCCGAGCCCGACCGCACCTTAAGAGGACTAGACCAGTAGGGTCAATGGTCCGGACCAACCTCAATCCGCTTGGGCCGACGATCAGTTGCCCTCGGCGGTCGCGTGGCGCGAAAGCACCGGTACGTACTGTGAGCGAGGCCACACGGCCCACCCGTATGGACGCGTGGCGGGCGTGGCACACTGGGCCTGTACCAGAAGCAGCGCACTCCGGGGTCGGTGAAAGTCCGAACCGGCGGTTACAGTCCGCGACCCGGTCGCTTCCAGCGGCCGGTTGACCAGGTGAAATTCCTGGACCGACGGTTAAAGTCCGGATGGGAGGCAGTGCGCGGCGGGCGGGCACGCGTGTATCCGTGTGCGCGCCGCCGTATCGAGGCTCGTCCGCGTGGACGCGTCCGTTCGGCGACGCCTCTCGGTGTGTGCTCACCCGTGGATTCTGTCGTCATCGACAGCCCCGGAGTCCGTGCCCGAAGAGGCAGGAGGACCCGGGAAGTGTTCACCGGAATCGTCGAAGAGCTGGGTGAGGTCACCGCCGTCGAGAACCTCGGCGACGCCTCCCGCTTCCGGCTGCGCGGCCCCGTCGTGACCGAGGGCGCCCGGCACGGCGACTCCATCGCCGTGAACGGGGTCTGTCTCACCGTCGTCGAGCACGAGGGTGACGAGTTCACCGCCGACGTCATGGCCGAGACCCTGAAGCGCTCCAGCCTGGGCGCGCTCACCGTCGGCTCCCGCGTGAACCTGGAGCGCCCCACCGCCGTCGGCGCCCGCCTCGGCGGACACATCGTGCAGGGACACGTCGACGGCACCGGCGAGATCCTGGCCCGCACGCCCTCCGAGCACTGGGAGATCGTGAAGATCTCCCTCCCCGCGGACCTCTCCCGCTACGTCGTGGAGAAGGGCTCCATCACGGTCGACGGCATCAGCCTGACCGTCGTGGAGGCGGCCGCGGACCACTTCACGGTCAGCCTCATCCCGACCACCCTCGCCCTGACCACGCTCGGCGTGAAGCAGCCCGGCGACCCGGTCAACCTCGAAGTGGACGTCATCGCCAAGTACGTGGAGCGGCTGCTCGCGGCCGGGCAGGGGGCCGGCCGGTGAACTGGCTGAACTCCGAGGCGTTCACCCTCTTCGGCCAGCACATCATCTGGTCGGACATGACCGGCAACATCCTGGGCCTGATCACCCTCGCCCTCGGCTGGCGCCGCTCCCTGTGGACCTGGCCCGTGCAGTTCCTGTCCGGCCTCGTCCTGTTCGCCGCCTTCTACGGCCATCTGACCGGCAGCGCCGGCAAGCAGGTCGTCGTCATGGCCGTCGCGCTGTACGGCTGGTGGCAGTGGCGGCGCACCCGGAACCGGTCCGGCGACGGCCAGATCACCCCCCGGTTCGCCTCCTGGCGCGAGCGGGCGGCCATGATCGCCGCCGCCGGCGCCGGCACGGTCGCCGTCGCCCTGCTGTTCCAGGCCTACCCGTCCCTGTCCTGGGACCCCTGGCCCGACGCCTACATCTTCGTCGGCACCATCGTCGCGATGTACGCCCAGGCCAAGGGCATGGTCGAGTTCTGGATCGCCTGGCTGCTCGTCGACCTGGTCGGCGTCCCCCTGAACTTCGCCAACGGCTACGCCTTCTCCGGTTTCGTCTACGTCATCTACGGCGCACTCGTCCTGTGGGGCATGCGCGACTGGTGGCTGCGCTCCCGCAAGGCGGCACGGCCCACACTGGAAGGAGCGCCGGCATGACCTCGGCACCCGTCCTCCACGACACCCACGATTTCGACCACCTCGCGCTCGACCCGGTCGAGCAGGCCATCGCCGACATCGCCGCCGGGCGCCCGATCATCGTCGTCGACGACGAGAACCGGGAGAACGAGGGCGACCTCGTGGTGGCCGCCGAGAAGATCACCCCCGAGATCGTCGCCTTCATGATGAGCGAGTGCCGGGGACTGATCTGCGCTCCCATGGAGAGCGAGGAACTGGACCGGCTGCGGCTGCCGCAGATGGTCGAGGACAACACCGAGTCGATGAAAACCGCGTTCACCGTCTCCGTGGACGCCACCGCCGTCCACGGCGTGAGCACCGGCATCTCGGCCGCCGACCGCGCCACCACGCTCCGGCTGCTCGCGAGCGGCACGGCCGAACACACCGACTTCGTCCGCCCCGGCCATGTCTTCCCGCTGCGCGCCAGGGCCGGCGGCGTCCTCGCCCGCAACGGCCACACCGAGGCCGCCGTCGACCTCGCCCGGCTCGCGGGCCTGCGCCCGGCCGGCGCCATCGTGGAGATCGCCGGCGAGGACGGCCGGATGCTCCGCCTGCCCGAACTGATCCCGTTCGCCCGCAAGCACGGCCTGACGATCATCTCCATCGAGGACCTGGTCGCCTACCGCCGCAGCAGTGAGCCCACCGTCCGCCGCGAGGCCGCCACCCGCCTGCCCACCCGGCACGGCACCTTCACCGCCTACGGCTACCGGTCCACCGTCGACGGCGTCGAGCACGTCGCCCTCGTCCACGGCGACCTCGGCGACGGCCGGGACGTCCTGGTCCGGGTCCATTCCGAATGCCTCACCGGCGACGTCTTCGGCTCCCTGCGCTGCGACTGCGGGCCCCAGCTGGACACCGCGCTCGGCCGCATCCAGGAGGAGGGCCGCGGAGTCGTCGTCTACCTGCGCGGACACGAGGGACGCGGCATCGGCCTGCTGTCCAAGCTGCGCGCCTACGAACTCCAGGAGCAGGGCCACGACACCCTGGACGCCAACCTGGAGCTCGGCCTGCCCGCCGACGCCCGCGACTACGGCGCCGGCGCCCGGATCCTCGCCGACCTCGGCGTGCGCGAGGTCCGGCTGATGACCAACAACCCCGACAAGACCGACGCCCTCAGGCGCCACGGCATCGAGGTCACCGGCCGGGAGCCGATGCCCGTCCAGGCCGGTGAGCACAACCTCCGCTACCTGCGCACCAAGCGGGACCGGATGGGGCACGACCTGCCCTGGCTCGACACGCCCGCCGTGTCGGCCTGCGGCAACCAGTAAGCGAAAGAGCACGGAGGTAAGAAGTGAGCGGCAAGGGCGCACCGGACGTGTCCGTACGCAAGGTGGACGACCTCAGGGTCGCCGTGATCGCGGCGCAGTGGCACGAGAAGGTGATGGACGGCCTGGTGGACGGCGCCCTGCGCGCCCTGCGCGACCTGGGCATCGACGAGCCGACCCTGATCCGGGTCCCCGGCAGCTTCGAGCTGCCGGTCGCCGCCAAGGTCCTCGCGGGCCGGGGCTACGACGCGATCGTCGCCCTCGGCGTCGTCATCCGCGGCGGCACCCCGCACTTCGACTACGTGTGCCAGGGCGTCACCCAGGGCCTCACCCAGGTCTCCGTCGACACCGGTGTCCCCGTCGGCTTCGGCGTGCTCACCTGCGACACCGAGGAGCAGGCCCTGGACCGGGCCGGCCTGGAGGGCTCCAGCGAGGACAAGGGCCACGAGGCGGTGACGGCGGCCGTGGCGACGGCGGCCACGCTCCGCTCAGTATCCGAACCCTGGCACTAGAGCGGGCGGCACAACGGCTAGGGTGGGGCTCACCATGTCCAAGAAGACGTTCGAGGAGCTGTTCACCGAGCTCCAGCAGAAGGCCGCCCACGGCGATCCCGCCACCTCCCGCACCGCGGAACTGGTCGGGAAGGGCGTCCATGCCATCGGCAAGAAGGTCGTCGAGGAGGCCGCCGAGGTCTGGATGGCCGCCGAGTACGAGGGCAAGGAGGCGGCGGCCGAGGAGATCTCGCAGCTGCTGTACCACGTCCAGGTGATGATGGTCGCCCGCGGGATCTCCCTGGACGACGTCTACGCCCACCTGTAAGCCGTAGCCCGCACCCCCATCCCGTAGAGAACGAACGAAGGAAGCCGACCTCATGCTGCGCATCGCCGTCCCCAACAAGGGTTCACTGTCCGGCCCTGCGGCGGAGATGCTGCATGAGGCCGGCTACCAGCAGCGCCGCGAGTCCAAGGAACTGCGCATCGTCGACCCGGAGAACGAGGTCGAGTTCTTCTACCTCCGCCCCCGCGACATCGCGATCTACGTCTCCTCCGGCCGCCTCGACATCGGCATCACCGGCCGTGACCTGCTGATCGACTCCGGGGCCGACGCCGAGGAGATCCTGCCGCTCGGCTTCGCCCGCTCCACCTTCCGCTTCGCCGCCAAGCCCGGCACCGCGCACGGCATCGAGGACCTCAAGGGCCGCACGGTCGCCACCTCCTACGAGGGGATCGTCGCCAAGCACCTCGCGGACAGCGGCATCGACGCCTCCGTGGTGCACCTGGACGGCGCCGTGGAGACCGCCATCGAACTTGGTGTCGCCGAGGTCATCGCCGACGTCGTGGAGACCGGCACCAGCCTGCGCAACGCGGGCCTGGAGGTCTTCGGCGAGCCGATCATGAAGTCCGAGGCCATCGTCGTGCGCCGCACCGGCGCCGACGCCGAGGAACCCAAGGTCCAGCAGTTCCTGCGCCGCCTCCAGGGCGTCCTGGTGGCCCGGACGTACGTGATGATGGACTACGACTGCCGGGTGGAGCAGCTGGAGAAGGCCGTGGCGCTCACCCCCGGCCTGGAGTCGCCGACCGTCTCCCCGCTGCACAACGAGGGCTGGGTCGCCGTCCGCGCCATGGTCCCCGCCAAGGAGGCCCAGCGGATCATGGACGACCTCTACGGCATCGGCGCCCGCGCCATCCTGACCACGGCCATCCACGCCTGCCGCCTCTGAGGGGTACGCCCGAGATGTCCGACCTGCCCGCCCTGCCCGTCACCTTCCGGCCCGGCCGCACCCGGGCGATCCTGCTCACCGCCGGAGTCCTGATCTTCGTGGTGATCTCCGGGATCGCGCTGCTGCTGGACAATCTCGGCCCGGGCTCCCGGCTCAGCTTCATCGTCACCGGCGCGCTCTGCCTCTGGGTGCTCGCCCAGCTGGCCCGGGTGAGAGTGGTCGCCGACGAGTCCGGCGTCACCGTCGTCAACATCGCGAGCAAGCGGCGCCTGGCCTGGGCGGAGATCCTCCGGGTGAACCTCCGGCCGGGTGACCCCTGGGTCTTCCTCGACCTCAGCGACGGCACCAGCCTGCCCGCGCTCGGCATCCAGCCCGGCATCGCAAAGCAGCAGGCCATCGCCGACGCCCGGACCCTGAGGGAACTCGCCGAGGCCCGCTCCGGCTCGCCCGCCCTGCCGCACCAGCCCAGATCTTGATTAATCTGGTGGGCGGAGGCGTCCCGCTGCGCCTCCGCCCCTGCGTGCCACCCGGTGCACAGGGGTTCCTGCTACCCGAGGAGTGACCTACTCCGGCGATGGACGGATCGTCCTGTAGTACCCGCGCCACCCCTGCCCGACATAGCGGCAAGGCGGTGGCAGCGTGACCATCCCCCTGCTGTTGCTCGCCGCGGCCTTCCTGCTGATCCTCGCCAACGGATTCTTCGTGGCGGCCGAGTTCGGCCTCGTGACGGTCGAACGCCCGGACGCCGAGAAGGCCGCCGCCGACGGTGACCCGCGCGCCCGCACGGTCGTGGAGTCGCTGAAGGAGCTGTCCTTCCAGCTCTCCGGCACCCAGCTCGGCATCACCATCACCTCCCTGGTCGTCGGCATGCTCGCCGAGCCCGCGCTGGCCGAGCTGCTGCGCGGCCCGTTCACGGCGCTCGGCGTCCCCGAGGGGGCCGCGGCCGGCGTCGCGGTGGTCGTCGGCATGCTGCTGGCCTCCGCGATCCAGATGGTGATCGGCGAACTCGTGCCCAAGAACTGGGCGGTGTCCCGGCCGCTGCAGGTGGCCCGCTTCGTGGCCGGCCCGCAGCACCGCTTCGCCCTCCTGTTCCGCCCGGTGATCTCCGCGCTGAACACGGTCGCCAACCGGCTGGTCCGCGCCCTCGGCGTGGAACCCGCCGAGGAGCTGGCCTCCGCCCGCACCCCCGGCGAGCTCGTCTCCCTGGCCCGGCACTCCGCCCTGGCCGGCGCCCTGGAGCAGGACACGGCCGACCTGTTCGTGCGCACCCTGTCCCTGGGCGAGCTGACCGCACAGCACGTGATGACCCCGCGGGTGAAGGTGAGCGCGTTGCAGGACTCGGCCACCGCCGAGGACGTGGTCAACCTCACCCGGGCCACCGGGCTGTCCCGCTTCCCCGTCTACCGGGAGAAGATCGACGAGATCGTGGGCATGGCCCACCTGAAGGACGCGCTGGCCGTCCCGGCCCACGACCGGCTGCGCACCCCGGTCGGCCGGATCGCCCGCAAGGCGCTCCTCGTCCCCGAGACCCTGCCCGTGCAGCCCCTGCTCGCCCGGCTGCGCAGCGAGCAGCCCATCGCGGTCGTCGTGGACGAGTACGGCGGCACGGCCGGCGTGGTCACCCTGGAGGACATCGTCGAGGAACTGGTCGGCGAGGTCCGTGACGAGCACGACGCCAAGGACATGCCCGAGCTGGCCCCCGCCCCGCCCGAGGACGGCAGGCCCGCCTGGGACGTGGACGGCGGCTGCCGCGTCGACATCCTGACGCGCATAGGACTGGAGGTGCCCGAGGGGCCGTACGAGACCGTGGCCGGACTGGTCGCCGATCTGCTCGGCCGGATCCCGGCCCCCGGCGACCGGGCCGAACTGCCCGGCTGGCGCCTCTCGGTCCGCCAGGTCGGCCACTATCGCGCCGAACGGGTCCGCCTGGTCAGGACGGCCCCCGTGGCCAGCGTGCCGGAGGCCGCCCGATGAGCCTCCTGCAACTGGTCTTCGCGGCGCTGCTCGTGCTCGCCAACGGCTTCTTCGTCGGCGCCGAGTTCGCGCTCGTCTCCGTCCGCCGCAGCCAGATCGAACCGCTCGGCACCGCCCGCGCCCGCCAGGTGCTCCACGGCCTGGAACGGCTGCCGCAGATGATGGCCGCCGCCCAGTTCGGCATCACCGTCTGCTCCCTGACTCTCGGCGCGGTCGCCGAGCCGACGGTGGCGCACCTGCTGGAGCCGCTGTTCGAGGGGATCCATCTGCCGCACGGCATGATCCATCCGCTCGGCTATGTCATCGCGCTGGCCGCGGTGGTCTTCTTCCACCTGGTCATCGGCGAGATGGTGCCGAAGAACCTGGCCATGGCGGCGCCCGAGAAGGCGGCGCTCTGGCTCAGCCCCGGCCTGGTCTGGTTCGCCCGGCTGTGCAAGCCGGTCACCGTGGCCCTCGGCGCCTGCGCCCAGGGCATCCTGCGGCTGTTCCGGGTCGAGCCGAAGGACGAGGTGGCGGCGGTCGTCACCACCGAGCAGCTCAACCGCCTGCTGGAGGACTCCGGCGAGGCCGGTCTGCTCGGCCCCGAGGAGCGCGAGCGGCTGGAGGACGCCCTGGAACTGGGCTCCCGCCCGGTGACGGACGTCCTGCTGCGCCGCGAGTCCCTGGTCATCGTGGACCCGTCGGTCACCCCGGGGGACATCGTGGAGCTGACCGCCCGCACGGGCTACTCCCGCTTCCCGGTCGCCGCGGCCGGCAAGGGCCCCTTCATGGGGTACGTGCACGTCAAGGACGTCCTCGACCTGGAGGACTCCGACCGGGCCGTCCCCCAGCAGGTCTGGCGGCCCATGGCCACGCTCCGCGCCGAGCTGCCGCTGGACGACGCCCTCACCGTCATGCGCCGGGCGGCCACGCATCTGGCCCAGGTCGCCGACGCGACCGGCAAGGTGCTGGGCCTGGTGGCCCTGGAGGACGTACTGGAGATGCTGGTGGGCGAGGTCCGGGACCCGGCGCACCGGGAGATGCCGGAACCCAGGGCCAGCGGGGAGCCGGAGGAGGCGCTCGCCGGATAGCCCCGGTCTAGTACGCGGACGGATCCTGCGGTCCCCGCCCCGACAGCACCTCGCCGTAGGCCTGCATCAGGTCGGGCAGCCGCAGGGTCGCCAGGTCCTCCCGGGACAGGGGGCCCGCGTACGCCGACAGCCGCAGGTCCCGGTACGCGCAGCTCTTCTCGTACAAGGTGCGCAGGAACCGCCCGTTGCCCAGCTCGTCGATCCACCCCTGGCCGACCACGTGCCCGGCGATCGAGCGCAGTTCCTCGAGCGCCTCCTCGTCCCACTGGTCGCCGTTCTCCGCCGCGAGCACCTTGCCGATCTCGGTGAGCTCCTGCGGCCGGTACGAGGGGAAGTCCACCCGGGTGGTGAAGCGGGAGGACAGCCCGGGGTTGGCGGCCAGCAGGCGGTCCATGCCCTCCGGGTAGCCGGCCAGGATCACCACCAGGTGGTCGCGGTTGTCCTCGGCCCGCTTCAGCAGCACCTGGAGCGCCTCGTCGCCGTACGCGTCCCCCTTGCCGTACCCGGAGTTGGACAGCGAGTACGCCTCGTCCACGAACAGCACCCCGCCGATCGCGGAGTCGATCAGCTCGTTGGCCTTCACGGCCGTCTGCCCCAGGTACTCGCCGACCAGGTCGGCCCGCTGGGCCTCCACGAGATGGTCGCCGCCGAGCAGGCCCAGGGCGTAGAACACCCGGCCCAGGATGCGCGCGACCGTGGTCTTGCCCGTGCCGGACGGGCCCGAGAAGACGAAGTGCCGCTTGGGCGGCTGCACCGGCAGGCCCTGACCGGCCCGCAGCCGTGCCATGTTCAGCTGCGCGGACAACGCCTTGACCTGGCGCTTGACCGGCTCCAGGCCCACCATGCGCTCCAGTTCGGCGAGCGCCTGCTCGAGTAACGCGGGGTCGGTCGGCCCGGCCGGTACCGGCGCGGCGGAACCCCCGGGGCCGGTCCTGGTCCGCACCGACGGGTCGGCCACCGACGGCAGCGGCCCGGCCGGCAGGTCGGGCTCCGGCAGCCGCAGATCGCGGCCCTCGGTGCCGAACAGCGGATCGAACCCGTCGGGGCCGTCCACAGTGTCCTGGCCCGCGCCGGTCAGGGTGATCGCGGCGAGGTCGCCCGTCTCGTCGTACCCGTCGCCCTCGGCGATCGCCGCGAGCCGGGCCGAGGTGTCCATGAAGGCCGGATCGACCCGGTGCACCGCCCGGTACAGGGGGAGCGCGGCGGCCGACCGTCCGGTGCCCTCGTGCGCCCGCGCCAGCCAGTAGCGCAGCTCCTTGCGCTGCGGCTGCTCGCTGCGGCACCGCATCAGCGCGGCCGACAGCAGCGGTTCGGCCTGGCCGTACATCTCCAGCCGGACCCGGGCCATGCCGCCGAAGAGGCCGGCCTCGATGCCGAGCAGGGGATCGTCCAGCAGCGGGTCGGTGTGCCGGACCAGCTGGTCCCAGTCCTTGACCAGATAGGCGCGGCAGGCGTGCAGGAAGCGGACCTGGGCATCGGTGTCGACCGGGGGCAGTCCGGCGAGGGCGCGGTCCAGCTCGGGCACGTGCCGGCCGTCCAGCCAGTGGGAGGCGTGCGCGAGCAGCAGATCGCGCGGGCTCTCCAGCACGGGCTGCACCCACCAGCCCAGCCAGTACCAGGAGTTGAGGCTGCGGCGGTGCCGGGCGCGCTGTTCGCCGAAGCGGTCGCGGTGCCGGAACATGCGCAGCAGCGCGGTGGTGGTGTCGACCCGGAGCGCGTGCAGCCCGAGCCAGGCGTCCGCCATGCCCGGGTCCATCCGCACCGCGGTGCGGAACTCCTCCTCCGCCTGCGGGTAGGCGCCCATCGTGTAGGCGTCCACCCCCCGCAGCCAGGCGAGGTCGGCCGGCGCCTCGGGGCCCTGCGTGCCGAAGTCCATCACGTCCCCCCACAGACCATGCACCCGTGGTTCACCACCGGGCAGTCGCCCGATGGCCACCGCGGTCGAACCTCCGTACCGCGGACCGGAGTTGCAGGTGCGCGAGGCTGCCGCTCGAAGGTCGCACCGAGGGCATCGTACCCGCGGTGCGGGTACCTGCCGAAGGGTGCCGCACAGGGCGTTCGGCGAGGTGGGAGCAGACGGGGCGCACGGGATTTCGTGACCCTGGGTGAGAGGGCCGCTGCGCCGGCGCGCGGAAAGGGGGCCTCGCGGGCAGAACGAAGCCCCCGGTCACGGGGGAACAACCGGGGGCTTCGTGTGGGCGGGCGGCTCCGAAAGCCGCACATTCAGAACGTAAGTCCTGTACGGGCCCTCGGTCAAGCGAAGTTGAGGTACTGGGAGAACTTCTGCCGCAAGAGTCTTCACAGCTTCACCACATCGCGGACGACCTGTCACCGAGCGTCACATCAGGCGGGCGTCCGGGGGCTCGCGGCCGGTCCCGGGAGCACCTCGTACCCCTCCGGTCGCTGGAGCACCAGGAGATCGGCGTGGGGGCGTGAGGGATCGGTGACGAAGTGCGCGTGCTCCGCCGTGACCCACCCGTCCCAGAACTCCCGTTGCTCCACGCCGTCCCGCCGCCGGCCGCGCGCCCAGGACTCCTCCCGGGGCAGCTCCATCCACAGCAGCCGGGCCAGATGGGGCCGCAGCGCCCGGCGGCCGGCGCCGACGCCCTCGATCAGCACCACGGGCGCGGCCGGCACCGGGTGCGGGGCGCCGAAGGCGCGGGCCCGCCAGTCGTAGGGGGTGACGTACCCGTCCTCGCCCCGGCCCAGCGGTTCGATCACCTGGGTCATGAGCCGGCCGGTCCAGGCGAACAGGTGCTCATGGCTGGCGAAGTCGTCGAGGTGGACCACCGGCGCCCCGTCCAGCGCCCGTGCCAGCCGCCCGGCGAAGGTCGACTTGCCGGATCCGGCGTGCCCGTCGACACCGATCAGCCGGACCGGCCCCAGGGACGAGGGGAGCCCGCGCAGCCGGGCGGCGAGGTCGTGAATGGTCATTCCCGAGGTGTGGTGCGATGGGGGCCGTTCTCCGCGCGACAGTCTAGTGGCGGGCCTCAGGGGGCCGCGGGGCGGGAACCGTCGGGAGCGGGCCGGTGCGAGCCGAAGGGAGCTGCCCGGAAGCCGGTGGGGGCCGACGGAGCCGCCCGGAGCCGGCGGGAGTGGCCGGGCCGGGAAAAGTCCCGCCTTGAATCACCGGCCGCGGGCCAGTCGAAGGCGTCGATAAACAATCCGAATCCGCTGACCGATATGTCGAATTCGGCGTTCCGGGTGGGGCCCACGCTGAGTAAGGTGCCTCCTGCGCAACGTGATGCGTCGCACGGGGACGGGCAGGGGGATATGGCCGCGGACTTATTCGAAGGGCACTATGTGTGGCATCCGGCGGCCGACGACCGGGTGCTGGCGAGTGTCTGCGTCGACGTGCGCGCCGGGCGCTACCGGTCCGCCGACGAGGCCCTCGCCGAGACCCGAACCGACTTCGGCCTGCGCGCCCACCGCTCGCTGGTGCTCGCCTCCGAGGCGGCCGGCACCGATCTGGTGGAACGCTGGCTCGCCGAGGAGCCGACCCCCGAGGCCGCGCTGATGTGGGCGCGGGTGGCCGTGCAGCGCGCCCTGCGGGCCGCCGACGCGCGCGACGAGCGCGCCGAGGCGCTGGAGCGGATAGCGCTGGCCGCCTGCGACCGGGCCGCCGAGGCGGCCCCCGCCGACCCCACGCCCTGGGTCGCCCGGCTCTCCATGGCCCGGCTGCACCGGCTGCGCGACCCGGCCCCGAAGGGCCTGCTCACCTCGCCGCCCGGACCCTGGCGGCTGTTCGCGCACATCCTGTCCCTGGACCCCTGGCACCGGGAGGCCCACCACCGCTTCCTGTCCTGCTTCTTCACCCGCCACGGCGGCTCTGTCACCGCCGCCTGGGACGTCGCCGCCTTCCTCAGCCAGCGGGCACCCGCCGACTCCCCCCTGCGGCTGCTGCCCCTGGTGGCCCTGGTGGAGAGCTACAACCCCACCCAGCTGCTCGCCGACCGGGTCTGGGAACAGCCCCAGTGGCGCTCCACCGCGCTGGCGATCTACCAGAACTGGCTGCCCGCGGTGGCCGGTTACCGCTTCACCCCGGTGCTCGACCTCGCCTACCTCGCGCACGCGCTGGTGATGGCCCAGCGCGAGTTCGAGGCCCGGGCGGTGTTCACGGCGATGGGCCCGTACGCCTCGCGCATGCCCTGGAGCGCCTTCGGAGACCCCGTCGAGCAGCTCTCCCGGGCCCGGCGCGCCTGCGGCCTGCCCGTCCCGGGGCCGGGCTGACCCCGCCCGTTCTCCTCCCCCCTTCCTGCCACCCCTTGTCCCCATCCAGAGAAAGGCCGATCCGTGTCGGAACGGATGTCGACTCCCCGGGCGCGCGCCCGGGCCGCGGACGCCGTCGTGCTCGACGACGACGCCACGCTGCACGCGATGGGTTATCCGCGCAAACTCACCCGCCGCTTCAAAGCGTTCGACAATTTCGCGATCTCGTTCACCATCATCAATATCCTCTCGGGAATTTTCTCGTCCTTCGGATTCGGTATGAACGCGGGCGGCCCGCGGATTCTCGTGTTCGGCTGGATCGGCGTCTCGGTGATGGTCCTGCTCATCGGAGCGGCCATGGCGGAGGTCGCCTCCGCCTATCCCACGAGCGGTGCCCTCTATTTCTCCGCCGGTAAACTCGCCAAGCGGCACAAGGGCGCCTGGTCCTGGTTCACGGGCTGGCTGAACTTCGTGGGCCAGATCGGCGGCACGGCCGCCACCGGATACGCCGCGGCCACCTTCATACAGGTGTTCGTGGAACTCCAGTGGCCGTCCTACCACCCGACCGCGCACCAGACGGTGCTGATCACGGCCCTGATCATCGTCCTGCAGGGGCTCGCCAACACCTTCACCGTCCAGCTCGTCGCCCTGCTGAACCGCATTTCCGTATGGTGGCTGCTGATCGGACTGGTCGTGATCGTGGGCGCACTCATCGTGATGCCGGACCATCATCAGTCGGCGTCCTTTGTCACGCATTTCGAGAACAACACCGGCTTCACCAGCGGGCTTTACGGCGGCATGCTCGGCCTGCTGGTCACCAGCTGGACCTTCACCGGGTTCGACGGCAGCTTCCACATGTCCGAGGAAACCGTCCAGGCGACGGTCAGCGCCCCGAAGGGGATCACCCGCGCCATCGGCTGTTCGGCGATCGCCGGCCTGGTGCTGATGCTGGCATTGGTCTACAGCATCGGCGATTACGCCAAGGTGGCCGGCGCGGCCGCCCCGCCCATCCAGATCCTCATCGACGGCCTCGGGCTGCGCACCGCCAAGGTACTGCTGCTCATCGTCATCGGCGCGATGCTCTTCTGCGGTCTGGCCAACCTCACCAGCAACACCCGGCAGATCTTCGCCTTCTCCCGGGACGGCGCCATGCCGGGCTCCCGCTGGTGGCACTCGGTCTCGCTGCGCACCCGTACGCCGGTGAAGGCGGTGTGGCTCGCGGTCGGCTGCTCGCTGGCGCTGGTGGTGCCGGGCTGGTGGTCGCACACGGCGTTCACCGCGATCGTCAGCGTCAACGTGGTCGGTCTCTTCCTCGCCTACGCCGTGCCGATCTTCCTGCGGCTGCGGCTCGGCGACTCCTTCCAGCCCGGCCCCTGGCACCTGGGCCGCTGGGGCCGGCCGATCGGCTGGCTGGCGGTGGTGTGGATCCTGCTCAGCAGCGTGCTGTTCATGCTTCCGCAGGCATCGCCGATCACCGTCGACTCCTTCAACTACGCCCCGATCGCGCTCGCCATCGTCCTGCTGATCGCCACGGTGTGGTGGTTCGCCACGGCCCGCCGCCGCTTCCAGGGGCCGGTGAGCTACGGACGGCCCGACGAGGTCGCCGCGATGGACCTGGTCTGACCCTGCCGGGCCCGGGCGGCCGTCCGCCCGGGCCCGCGGGCAAAGGGGCACCCCGCGGCACCCGCCGCCAGTGGCCGAGACCAATATTCCTGGCGCGGCATGCGCCGAAGTGCTGGCAGCGCGATACGGCCTGCTCCATAGTTACCGCACCGGACCAGCCCGACTCGGACACCCTGGGGGTCGTCGCGCCCATGAGCAGAGCCGAACAGCCCTCCCGCAGAACCGTCCTGGCGGCGGCCGTCGCCGCGACGGTGGCCGGCACCGCGGCCCCCGCTGCCGCCGCCGCGCCGCGATCCGCCCTCGACGCCGACGGCCCCGCGCCGGCGCAGGGCCGCCCGATCGACAACCACGCCTGGACCACGTACCGCGACTGGCGCTCCGGGACGGCCGAGGGCACCCGGGCCGTCGCCGGCCGCCGTCCCGGCCTGGTGATCGGCGCGCCCGTCGGCCGTACCGACTACACCGACCCGCACACCGGCACCACCGCCGCCTGGGAGTACGCCACCTGGACCGGCCCCGCGCACCGGCTCACCGTGCCCGCGACCGAGGTCGTCGCCTCCTGGAACGCGCACACCCCCGAGGGCACCTGGCTCCAGGCCGAGCTGCGCGGCACGTACTCCGACGGCACCGACACGCCCTGGTACGTGCTGGGCCGCTGGGCGGCCGGCGACCAGGACATCCGGCGGACCTCGGTGGACGGCCAGAGCGACGGCAAGAGCACCGTGTGGACCGACACCTTCGCCATCGACGACCCGAGCGGCGGCCTGCGCCTGACGGCGTACCGGCTGCGCCTGACCCTCTACCGCAGGCCCGGCACCCGGCTCACCCCGACCGTCTGGCGGCTGGGCGCGATGGGCTCCGACATCCCCGACCGCTTCACCGTCCCGGCCTCCACCCCCGGCCTCGCCCAGGAACTGGCCGTGCCGCGCTACTCGCAGGAGATCCACAAGGGCCAGTACCCCGAGTACGACAACGGCGGCGAGGCATGGTGCAGCCCGACCTCCTCGCAGATGATCATCGAGTACTGGGGCGGCCGGCTCACCCCCGAGCAGCTGTCCTGGGTGAACCCGGCCTATGCCGACCCGCAGGTGTGCCACGCGGCCCGCTTCACCTACGACCACCAGTACGAGGGCTGCGGCAACTGGCCCTTCAACGCCGCCTACGCGGCCACCTTCCCGGGCCTGCAAGGTGTGGTCACCCGGCTCGCCTCGCTCACCGACCTGGAGACGCTGATCGCGGCCGGCATCCCGGCCATAACCTCCCAGTCGTTCCTCAAGAGCGAGCTGACCGGGGCCGGTTACGGCACCGCCGGCCACCTGATGACGGTCATCGGCTTCACGGCCGACGGGGACGTGATCGCCAACGACCCGGCCTCACCGAGCGACGAGGCGGTGCGGCGCGTCTACAAACGGCGCGAATGGGAGAACATCTGGCTGCGGACGAAGCGGTACAACGCCTCCGGCAAGGTCGTCTCCGGCACCGGAGGGGTCTGCTATCTGTACTTCCCGGCCCATCCGACCCCGCACCAGCGCAGGGCGCTCGCCGCGGTGGGCGTGCGCTGAGCGGCCGCCGTGTGAGCAAGCTCATCGCCGCGAACGCCGGCACGGGTGGCATGGTGGACGGCAGGGGCGGGGGATTTACGCCGTATTCGTCCGATCTCTGTGAGTGACATCATGACCGCACACCCGGCCACCGCCACCCGCGCCGTCACCGGCGGCCCCGAGGAAGACGGCCCCGAGCTGCTCGAGCACGTCATGGGCTGGATCCTCGTCGCGGTGTTCGCGATGCTCGTGACCCGGCTCGGACTGCTCTGAACCGACGCTTCGAAGCGGCGCTCCCGGCCTCGGGACCCCGCCGCCGCCCGCCCGCCGGGACGACTGACGGGCGGGCGGACGGCGGGAGTTCGACGACAGGACCTAGCTGATCGCCTTGATCAGCTCACCGCTCGCGGTGTCGCCGCTCAGCTCCCAGAAGAAGGTGCCGCCGAGGCCCTGCTGGTTCTTGTACGTCATCTTGGTGGTGATGGTCGCCGGGGTGTCGTAACTCCACCAGTCGCTGCCGCACTTGGCGTAGGCCGTGCCGGCCACCGTGCCGGTCGCCGGGCACTTGGTCTTGAGCACCTTGTAGTCGTCGATGCCCTGCTCGTACGTGCCCGCCGCCGGGCCCGTGGCCGTACCGCCGGGCGCCGCCTGGGTGACGCCGGTCCAGCCGCGCCCGTAGAAGCCGAGGCCGAGCAGCAGCTTGGAGGCCGGGATGCCGAGGCCCCTGAGCTTGGCGATCGTCGCGGAGGTGTAGTAGTTCGCCTTCGGGATGCCCGAGTAGGAGTTCAGCGGGGAGTGCGGGGCGGTCGGGCCCTTCGCGTCCCAGGCGCCGAAGTAGTCGTACGTCATCGGGTTGTACCAGTCGACGTACTGGGCGGCACCGGCGTAGTCCGCCGCGTCGATCTTGCCGCCGCTGGTGGCGTCCGCGGTGATCGCCGCGGTGACCAGGTTCCCGGAGCCGAACTTCGCGCGCACCGCGGCCATCAGGGTGCGGAACGCGTCCCGCCCGCTGGTGTCGCAGGTGTTGCCGCAGGCGTTCGGGTACTCCCAGTCGATGTCGATGCCGTCGAAGACACCGGCCCACTTGGAGTTCTTCACCAGGTCGTAGCAGGACTGGGCGAAGGCGGCCGGGTTCTTCGCCGCCTCGCCGAAGCCGCTCGACCAGGTCCAGCCGCCGAAGGACCACAGGACCTTCAGGCCCGGGTGCTTCTTCTTCAGCTTCAGCAGCTGGTTGAAGTTGCCGCGCAGCGGCTGGTCCCAGGTGTCGGCGACGCCGTCCACGGACTCGGCCGCGGTGTAGGCCCGGTCGGTGGCCGCGTAGGAGTCGCCCATGGCGCACTTGCCGCCGGTGACGTTGCCGAAGGCGTAGTTGATGTGGGTCAGCTTGGCCGCGGAGCCCGAGGTCTCGATGTTCTTGACGTAGTACTTGCGGTCGTAGGTGCCCCATTCGGTGAAGTAGCCGACGACCTTGGAGCCGGCCGTGACCTCGGGGGCGCTCGGCGCCGCCGCGGTGGCGGTGCCCGTCCCGGCCAGCAGCCCGGCGCCGAGGGCGGCGGTACACGCGGCCGAGACAAGGGCCCGGACGAGCGAGCGGTGGGGAGTGTGCATCGGGTGTCTCCTCGTGGGGGAGGGGAACGCGCGCCGATTGGCATGAACGCGGTAAGGCGTGGGCTGCACAGTAGGAGGACTAGACCAGTAGGTCAATGGTGCGGACCAATTTCACGGACGAGTGAAGCCCGCGCGGGAATCCTGAAGTGAGCGGTCGTTAACTGGTGACGGGAGGTCGCCGATCGGGCATACTCACAGCGCATGCCGCTGGTCAGCAGCTTCCGAGACCCGGAAGCGGGCGCCTCGGCACAGCGGAACGATCAGGCGGAGCCGCCCCCACCACGGGCCGTGCCGCCGGTGTCCGAACAGGGAGGAGCCGACGCCATGTCCGACCGCGCGCCGCAGCCGGTGGAGCGTCAACTGCCGACGGAAGAGGCGAGGGATCTGCTCGCCCTCGTCCGGGAGATCGCCCAGCGCGAGATCGCGCCGAAGGCCGCGGAGGAGGAGGACGCGGGACGCTTCCCGCGCGAGGTCTTCACCCTGCTCTCCGAATCCGGCCTGCTGGGCCTGCCGTACCCCGCCGAGCACGGCGGCGGCGACCAGCCGTACGAGGTCTACCTCCAGGTGCTGGAGGAGCTGGCCGCCGCCCGGCTCACCGTCGGCCTCGGCGTCAGCGTGCACACGCTCGCCTCCTACGCGCTCGCCACCTACGGCAGCAAGCAGCAGCAGGTCGAGCACCTGCCCGCGATGCTGGGCGGCGGCCTGCTCGGCGCCTACTGCCTGTCCGAGCCGTCCTCCGGCTCCGACGCCGCCTCCCTGCGCACCAAGGCCGTCCGCGAGGGCGACACCTGGGTGATCGACGGGACCAAGGCCTGGATCACCCACGGCGGCATCGCCGACTTCTACACCGTGATGGCCCGTACCGGCGAGGACGGCCCGCGCGGGATCACCGCCTTCCTCGTCCCCGGCGATGCGCCCGGCCTCAGCGGCGCGGCGCCCGAACGGAAGATGGGTCTCAAGGGCTCACCCACCGCCCAGGTGCACCTCGACGGCGTCCGCGTCCCGGACGCCCGGCGCATCGGCGAGGAGGGCCAGGGGTTCTCCATCGCCCTGTCGGCGCTCGACTCGGGCCGGCTCGGCATCGCGGCCTGCGCCGTCGGCCTCGCCCAGGCCGCCCTGGACGAGGCGGTCCGGTACGCCACCGAGCGGCGCCAGTTCGGCCACCCCATCGCCGACTTCCAGGGCCTGCGCTTCATGCTCGCCGACATGGCCACCCAGATCGAGGCGGGCCGCGCGCTCTACCTCGCCGCCGCCCGGCTGCGGGACGCGGGCCGGCCGTTCGCCAAGCAGGCCGCCATGGCCAAGCTGCACTGCACCGACACCGCCATGAAGGTCACCACGGACGCCGTGCAGATCCTGGGCGGCTACGGCTACACCGCCGACTTCCCGGCCGAACGCTATATGCGCGAGGCCAAGGTCCTGCAGATCGTCGAGGGCACCAACCAGATCCAGCGGATGGTCATCGCCCGTCATGTGGCGGGCCCAGAAGGTCGCTGAACTGCCCCGGGTGGACCGTCGGGGCCGCCAGCCTGGCCCACTCCGGGTCGTGGCGGCCCGGCAGGGTACGGCCCCGGTCCGCCCAGGCCCGCATCAGATCGCGGTAGATCGGCGGGTCCTGGGACGGGGGCGGCGGAAGCGTCTCCGCCGGGCGGGGGACGAAGATACGGCGCTGACGCCCGGTCGCCGGATACGTGGGGGTCATACCCGGGCAACGCGCCGGCGGCCGGACAGGTCACCCCCCGGCGGAATCGAGCGTCAGTCCACACACGTCCGGCGCCCCGCCCGGCCCGACATACCGTCAGCGACCCGGTGACCGGCGAATGTCCCGCGGTCGTTTCCGCACTCCTGAGGGCTCGGATACGCCGGAACCGCACGGGGCGCCGTCGTCCGCCACGGTTCCCCGGGCCGGGCTCCCCGGGCCCGGGCGCGCCGATACCGCACCACGACAGCCGGTGCGCCATGGTGCGGGGCGGAGGACGGGGAGGGGCGAGCCGGCTCAGGCGGCCTGGTCGCGCATCACCGGTACGCGCATCGGGCGCGAGCCCGGGCCGCCGACGTGCGAGAAGGGCTGCGTCCGCCAGTCCAGGCCCTGGGGAAGCGTGAGCAGCAGGGCGGTGTCCTGCTCCTGCGGCTCGACGGACTCGTCCGCGGGGCGGGCGTCGGCCGCCGGACGGCCCGTACCCGCGCACACCGTGAGCCCGAACGGGTTCCACGGCGAGGCGCACAACGCGTGCTCCGGCAGGGTCTCCTCGTCGGCCAGCAGCGCGATCGGCTGAGCGCAGTCCGGGCAGATCACCCGGTACATCTCGAAGGTGTCGTAGGCGTCCAGTTCCTCGTCGTAGGCGTCGGGTTCGACGCCCTCCGGGTCGGGTTCGACGACCGGCTGCGGCCGTGCGGACACAGATCGACCAAGGCGATGGGTACTCTGCATGGGATTCTCCCCCTAAGGCTGGGCCGTGAAAGGCACTGCGGCCTCGACCACAGCAAGCACTTCCCGTCCGGTCTCGGCGGTAATCACGAGAACATCACGGAGCCCGTCCGGGATGTGTGGCGTTCGTCACATGCCGCGCGCAGATGCCCGTCCCGGTGCTTTTTCCGGGGGACGGGGCATGACCTGCCTCTCCGAGGTATCCGTGGAGATCAAGCGCACTGTAGGTTTTGGCGGCATGGAGGAGCTGGACCGTCAGATCGTGCAGCTGCTCGTCACGGACGGGCGGATGAGCTACACGGACCTGGGCAAGGCCACGGGCCTGTCCACGTCGGCCGTGCACCAGCGGGTGCGCCGGCTGGAACAGCGTGGCGTCATCCGCGGCTATGCCGCGGTGGTCGACCCGGAGGCCGTCGGGCTGCCGATGACCGCGTTCATCTCGGTCAAACCGTTCGACCCCAGCGCCCCCGACGACATCGCGGACCGCCTCGCCGACGTCCCCGAGATCGAGGCCTGCCACAGCGTCGCCGGGGACGAGAACTACATCCTCAAGGTCCGCGTGGCCACCCCCCACGAACTGGAGGAACTCCTGGCCCGCGTGCGCTCGCTGGCGGGGGTGTCGACCCGTACGACGGTGGTCCTGTCGACCCCGTACGAGGCCCGCCCGCCGAAGATCTGACCCCGCCCGGCACGGCGCACCGGCTCCCGGCGCCGGCCGGACGCGCCCCGGGCGCGGCCCGCCCGCTGCGCCGAGAGAAACTGTCGGCCATGAGCAATCGCACCGCCGAGCCCCCCAAGACCGTCCTGCTCCGCCGCGGCGAGGTGCACAGCCCCGCCGACCCCTTCGCGACGGCGATGGTCGTGGAGGCCGGCCATGTCGCCTGGGTCGGCTCCGAGGGCGCCGCCGACGCCTTCGCCGACGGCGTCGACGAGGTGGTCGACCTCGACGGCGCCCTGGTCACCCCGGCCTTCACCGACGCCCATGTGCACACCACCGCCACGGGCCTTGCCCTGACCGGCCTCGACCTGTCCGACGCCCCCTCCCTGGAGGCGGCCCTCGCCCGGATCCGCGAGTTCGCCGCCGCCCGCCCCGGCGACCGGGTGCTGCTGGGCCACGGCTGGGACGCCGCCCGCTGGCCCGGCGGCCGTCCGCCGACCCGCGCGGAACTGGACGAGGCCACCGGCGGACGCCCGCTGTACCTGTCCCGCATCGACGTGCACTCGGCGGTCGTCAGCACCGCCCTGCTGGACCTGGTCCCCGCCGCCGTGCCCCGCGACGACGCCCCGCTCACCCGGGACGCCCACCACGTCGTACGCGAGGCCGCGCTCGGCGCCATCACCCCAGCCCAGCGGGAGGAGGCCCAGCGCGCCGCGCTGGCGCACGCCGCCTCGCTCGGCATCGGCACCGTGCACGAGTGCGGCGGCCCGAGGATCTCCTCCGAGGACGACTTCACCGCCCTGCTGCGGCTCGCCGCCGAGCTGCCCGGCCCCCGCGTGGTCGGCTACTGGGCCGAACAGGACCCCGGCAAGGCCCGTGAACTGGGCGCGGCCGGTGCCGCCGGCGACCTGTTCGCCGACGGCGCCCTCGGCTCGCACACCGCCTGCCTGCACGAGCCGTACGCCGACGCCGGCCACTCCGGCACCGCCTACCTGGACGCCGACGCCGTCGCCGCCCACGTGGCGGCCTGCACCGAGGCGGGCCTCCAGGCCGGCTTCCACGCCATCGGCGACGCCGCCGTGACCGCCGTGGTCGAGGGCGTGCGCGCCGCCGCCGAGAAGGTGGGCCTGGCCCGGGTCCGCGCCGCCCGGCACCGTGTCGAGCACGCCGAGATGCTCACCCCCGAGACCGTCGCCGGCTTCGCCGAACTGGGCCTGATCGCCTCCGTGCAGCCCGCCTTCGACGCGCTGTGGGGCGGCGAGGACGGCATGTACGCCCGGCGGCTGGGCGCCGCGCGGGCCCGCACCCTCAACCCGTTCGCCGCGCTGCTGCGGGCCGGCGTACCCCTGGCGTTCGGCTCGGACAGCCCGGTCACCCCGCTCGACCCGTGGGGCACGGTCCGCGCCGCCGCCTTCCACCGCACGCCCGAGCACCGGATCTCGGTCCGGGCCGCGTTCACCGCGCACACCCGTGGCGGCTGGCGGGCCGTGGGCCGGGACGACGCGGGCGTCCTGGTGCCCGGCGCCCCCGCCGACTACGCCGTCTGGCGCACCGACCGGCTCGTCGTGCAGGCCCCCGACGACCGGGTGGCCCGCTGGTCCACCGACCCGCGCTCCGGCACCCCCGGGCTGCCCGACCTCACCCCGGGCCGTGACCTGCCGGTCTGCCTGCGCACCGTGGTGGGCGGACGGACGGTGTTCGTACGGCCGGGCGAGTGATCTCCCGGGGTGGCGCGGCGGCCACCGGCCGCCGCGGCCCCGCCGCCCCACCTGCGCATCCTCCCCGCCATCCGTGAAAGCGGCCCCGTCGTCCCAGCTCAGAGGGCTGTTGACAGTCGGCGGCCGGGGGCCGGTAGGTTCGGCCGGGTCCACCACCGCAACGCCGACCGGGGGCTGTTCGCACGGCTCGTCGCAGCGCCGCTGGGTCAGGGACGGTGTGCCGCACCGGGGCACCGTCACTGGGAGCCAGGCTCAGCGCCCGCGCCGGCGAGGGAACGCCCCGGACGGCCGGCCGGTGTGACCCGGGTGGGGCCCGGGCGCTCCCTAGACAACGGCTTTCGGTAGATCCGCAGCCAGCGGGTCCCAGGTCGGCCCGAAGGGCGCCGGGCCCCCATCCGCCGTGGCGCGTTCCGTTCGGCGGGCGGCGGGAAGGCGCCGAAAACCATCACTCCTACCCCGTTCCCGGGGAAACGACACCAGAAGATGCCTGCGCCATCGCGTCATCCCAGGCGGCGGCCACTATGGTGGACCCTTGCGTACGACATGAAGGGGCAGCAGTGAACGACGGCGACGGGGCTCTCGCGGCCACAGCCCAGGGACGGCAGTTCGGTCCGCTCGGCACGGCCTTGGTGATCATTCCGACCTACAACGAGGCGGAGAACATCAAGACCATCGTGGGCCGGGTACGCGGCGCCGTTCCCGAGGCGCACGTACTCATCGCGGACGACAACAGCCCCGACGGCACCGGCAAGCTCGCCGACGAACTCGCCGCCGCCGACGACCACGTCCACGTGCTGCACCGCAAGGGCAAGGAGGGCCTCGGCGCCGCCTACCTCGCGGGCTTCCGCTGGGGCCTGGAGCGGGACTACGGCGTGCTGATCGAGATGGACGCCGACGGCTCCCACCAGCCCGAGGAGCTGCCCCGGCTGCTCACCGCCCTCAAGGGCGCCGACCTGGTCCTCGGCTCCCGCTGGGTGCCCGGCGGCCGGGTGGTGAACTGGCCGAAGTCCCGTGAGTTCCTCTCACGGGGCGGCTCCACCTACTCGCGTCTCATGCTCGACGTGCCGATCCGGGACGTGACGGGCGGCTTCCGGGCCTTCCGCCGCGAGACCCTGGAGGGCCTGGGTCTCGGCGAGGTCGCCTCGCAGGGCTACTGCTTCCAGGTCGACCTGGCCCGCCGCGCGGTGAAGGCCGGCTATCACGTCGTCGAGGTCCCCATCACCTTCGTCGAGCGCGAGCTGGGCGACTCCAAGATGAGCCGGGACATCGTGGTCGAGGCGCTGTGGCGGGTCACCTCCTGGGGCGTCGGGGACCGCATCGGCCGGTTCACCGGCAAGGACAAGCGCGCTTAGCACACCGGTCACGGCCACGGCCGGTCACTCCCTTATCCGGTGCTGAGCCGCGTCCAGGCACACTGGGAACATGACGACTGGCGCTCCGACCTCCCCGTACACCGCCCGCCGCCGGCGCTCGCGGCTGCGCAGGTATCTGCCGCTCGGCCTCGCCGCCTGGCTGGTGCTGGAGATCTGGCTGCTGACCCTGGTCGCGGGCGCGGCGGGCGGGCTCACCGTGTTCCTGCTCCTCGTCGCGGGCCTGGTGGCCGGCTCCGTGGTCATCAAGCGGGCGGGCCGCCGCGCCTTCGCGAGCCTGAACGAGGCCGTGCGCCAGGGCGGCTCGCCGGCCCGTGGCGGCGGCAACGGCCTGACGATGCTCGGCGGTCTGCTGCTGATGATCCCGGGCCTGGTCTCGGACGCGGCGGGCCTGCTCCTGCTGCTCCCGCCCGTCCAGCGGGCGGTCGGCCGCCTCGCCGAGAACGCCCTGGAGCGGAGCCTGCGCCGGGTCGCACCGGGCAGCCTGGGGGACGTGTTCCAGCAGGCCCGCATGCACCGGCCCGACGGGAAGGTGGTACCGGGCGAGGTCATCAGGGACGACGCGCCGGACGACGCCCCGCGGGGGCCCCGTCCGCCGCTGACGCGCTGAGCGGTCCCCCACGCGGGGACGCATACGACGGCGGGCGCCGTACATGGAAACCATGTACGGCGCCCGCCGTCGTATGCGTCGCGCTGTATCGGCCGAGGCCGCGCGGGACTAGGCGCTCTTGCGGCTGTCCCGGGGGTGCACCGCGATGTTCATCGCGCCCGAACGCAGCACCGCCAGACGCTCCTCGAGGACCTCTTCGAGCTCCTCGCGGGTGCGCCGCTCCATCAGCATGTCCCAATGGGTACGCGCGGGCTTGGCCTTCTTCTCCTCAGGGCCGTCGCCGTCCACCAGGAGTGCCTGGGCACCGCAGACCTTGCACTCCCACTCCGGCGGGATCTCCGCCTCCACAGAGAAGGGCATCTCGAAGCGGTGCCCCTTCTCACATGCGTACTCCACGGCCTGGCGCGGAGCCAGGTCGATGCCGCGGTCCGTCTCGTAGCTGGTCACCACGAGGCGTGTACCGCGAAGAGCTCGCTCACTCATGAATCGTGCCTCCCGGGCTTGTCGCCCACAGGACAGGTGTCGCTGTCGTCGTCATCCGGTCAACGTCCGGTCGGCGGTAAAGATTCCCGTTCCGGGTCATGCGTCGCCGTCGTAGCCGCCCCTTGTTCTACCCACAGGCGCCCGGTTTGTCACATCTGCTAGCAGATGTCACCCAGCGTTTCGGCATCTTTGACGCGCAGTAACGGTACGCCTGGCAGGCCAAACGCGTACACTACCGCTCTTTCACGCCGAGTGCGAAATCGCTTCCGGAGCCACCGGCGCCGGCACCTCCTCGCGGAGGCCGGGAAGAAGGCGTCGCGGCCGGTCAGACCCAGACGCCGCGCTCCTCCATGACCTCGCGCAAGGTGCCGATGTGATCCGTCATGATGCCATCCACCCCGAGGTCCAGCAGCCGGTGCATCCGCTCCGGCTCGTTGACCGTCCACACGTGCACCTGGAGTCCGCGCGCATGGGCGGCACGGACGAAGCGGTGGTCGGCGACCGGCACGCCCCACTGGGATTCGGGCACCTGTGCGGCCACGGCCGACCGGCGCACCGCGGCCGGCAGGCCCCAGGAGCGCAGCCGCAGGCCCAGTACGCCGCGCGTGCCGAACGAGGTGGCGAGCCGGGGCCCGGCCAGCCGCTGCGCGCGCAGCACCCGCGCCTCGGAGAAGGAGCCCACGCAGATCCGGTCCCACGCGTTCGCCCGCTCGACCAGCTCCAGCAGGGGGCGCAGCGCCGGCTCCGCCTTGACGTCGACGTTCCAGCGCACCCCGGGAAAGGTCTCCAGCAGCTCCTCGAACAGCGGCACCGGTTCCCGGCCCGCCACGCGCGCGTGCCGTATCTCCGCCCACGGCAGGTCGGCGATCCGGCCCGCGCCGTCGGTGACCCGGTCCAGCGTGGCGTCGTGGAAGGCGACCAGCCGGCCGTCCGCCGTGGCGTGCACATCGGTCTCGATGTACCGGTAGCCCAGCTCCACCGCCCGCCCGAACTGCGCCACGGTGTTCTCCAGACCGTCGGCCGCGCCGCCCCGGTGGGCGAAGGCGATCGGCCCGGGGTGGGCGAGGTACGGATGGCGCGGGGCGGGCGTCGTCAAGGTCACGGACGCAGTATCGCCCGCTCGGGTGTCCCGCCGGCGACGACCGTGCTGCCCGCCGGTACCGGCGGGACGGCGAACCCGCGCAGGAACACCTGCGCCAGCGGGCCGATGGACACGGCGTACAGCACGGTGCCCACCCCGATGGTGCCGCCGAGGAGGAACCCGGTGATCACCACCGCGACCTCCACCGCCGTCCGCGTCAGCCGGATCGACCGGCCGGTGCGCCGGTGCAGTCCGGTCATCAGCCCGTCGCGCGGGCCCGGGCCGAAGCGCGCCGCGATGTAGAGGCCGGTCGCCATGCCGTTGAGGACGATGCCGGCGAGGAGCAGGGGCACGCGCAGGGCGAGGGAGCGGACGTCCGGGAGCAGCGCGAGGGTGCCGTCCATCGCCAGGCCGACCACGAAGACGTTGGACACCGTGCCCAGCCCGGGCCGCTGCCGCAGCGGGACCCACAGCAGCAGCACCGCCGCGCCCACGATGATCGACAGGACCCCGATGCTGAGCCCGGTCAGTTCCGCGAGCCCCTGGTGCAGCACGTTCCACGGCTCCAGGCCCAGCCCGGCCGCCACGAGCAGCGCGGAACTCGCGCCGTAGAGCGCGAGCCCCGCGTACAGCTGGACCAGGCGCCGGCCGAGCCGCCGGCCGGACCCGGGTATGCCGGTGGTGGACGCGGATGGTCCGGTGGCGGGTGCCGGTGTTCCGACGGCGGACGCGGACGTTCCGGTGGTGGACGCGTCGGACGCGGAGCCGGTGGTGGACATGGAAGTACCCCCCTGGGTGGTGGCGGTGGCCTGGCACATGTCACTCTGTGGCTTGGTAATCCTCGCCATCCATGGCCAATCCGGGGAAGGTGGACTGATCTTCATGGCGCAGTGGACCTCGGCGGTGGGGGCCGCGCAGCTGGCGCGGCTCCTCACCTCCCAGCAGGACCGTCCGGCCGGCCCCGGCACCCGCCGTCCCCCCGCCTACCGCGCCCTCGCCGACGGCATCCGGCTGCTCGTCCTGGAGGGCCGCGTCCCGGTGGCCGCGCGCCTGCCCGCGGAACGCGAGCTCGCCCTCGCCCTCGCCGTCAGCCGGACCACTGTCGCGGCGGCCTACGAGGCGCTGCGCGGGGAGGGCTTCCTGGAGTCCCGGCGCGGGGCCGGCAGCTGGACCGCCGTACCGGCCGGCAACCCGATCCCCGCGCGCGGCCTGGAACCGCTGCCCCCGGAGGCCCTCGGTTCGATGATCGACCTGGGCTGCGCCTCGCTCCCGGCGCCCGAGCCGTGGCTCACCCGGGCCGTGCAGGGCGCCCTGGAGGAACTGCCGCCGTACGCCCACACCCACGGCGACTACCCGGCCGGGCTGCCCGCGCTGCGCTCGATGATCGCCGAGCGCTACACCGCGCGCGGCATCCCCACCATGCCGGAGCAGATCATGGTGACGACCGGCGCCATGGGCGCCATCGACGCGATCTGCCATCTTTTCGGGGGGCGCGGCGAGCGCATCGCCGTCGAGTCGCCGTCCTACGCCAATATCCTCCAGCTGATGCGCGAGGCGGGCGCCCGGCTGGTCCCGGTCGCGATGGCCGAGGGACTGTCCGGCTGGGACATGGACCGCTGGCGCCAGGTCCTGCGCGAGGCCGCGCCGCGCATCGCCTACGTGGTCGCCGACTTCCACAACCCCACCGGGGCGCTCGCCGACGAGGACCAGCGGCGCCGGCTGGTGGACGCGGCGCGCTCGGCCGGTACCGTGCTCGTCGCCGACGAGACGATGAGCGAGCTGTGGCTCGACGAGGACGTCCGGGACGGCATGCCCCGGCCGGTGTGCGGCTTCGACCCGGCCGGCTCCACGGTGATCACGGTCGGCTCGGCCAGCAAGGCGTTCTGGGCGGGCATGCGCATCGGCTGGGTGCGCGCGGCGCCGGACGTGATCCGCAGCCTGGTCGCCGCGCGGGCGTACGCCGACCTGGGCACGCCGGTGCTGGAGCAGCTGGCCGTGAACTGGCTCTTCAGCACGGGCGGCTGGGAGCAGGCGGTCGAGCTGCGCCGGGCGCAGGCCCGGGAGAACCGGGACGCCCTGGTGGCGGCGGTGCGCCGGGAGCTGCCCGACTGGGAGTTCGAGGTGCCGCGCGGCGGGCTGACCCTCTGGGTCCGGGCCGGCGGCCTGTCCGGCTCCCGCCTCGCGGAGATGGGCGAGCGCACGGGGGTCCGGGTCCCGTCCGGGCCGCGCTTCGGCGTCGACGGCGCGTTCGAGGGCTATCTGCGGCTTCCGTTCACCGTCGGGGGAGCGGTGGCGGACGAGGCGGCCTCCCGACTGGCCGCCGCGGCCCGCCTGGTGGAGTCGGGCGCGACGGGGGCGACGGAGTCGCCGCGCACGTTCGTGGCCTAGCCGGGCGGGGCGCGCCGCGGGCGCGGGTGCGGGTTCGCGAGCGAGTGTGACCGTCCAGTTGCTCACGCCCTTGCGAGCGCCCGGGTGCCGGCCCGCTCAGGACTCCGCCGCCACGGCCTTTGCCGTCACCGGTGTCTTCTCCGGTGCCGGTTTCGCCAGGTCCGCCGGCTCGGCCCCCACGGTGGCGGCCCGGGTGGGCAGCAGCTCCAGCACCGCCTGCCGGTCGGCGTCGCTCGTGGCGTCGTCGTAGGGGTCGGGCGTGCGCGGGACTTGGAGCCGGTGCACCGGGCCGGAGCCCAGCCGGGCGTAGCCGCGCCCGGGCGGCACCCGCGTCGGCGGTGTCGTGTGCGGCGCCGCGCCGAGCACCGCCTCCACCTGCTGCGGCGCGGTGGCCCCCAGCACGACACGCGCGCGCGTGTGCTGCCGTACCGCGTCGCCGAGCGTCTCCGCGCTGTCGAACTGCTCGGCGACGACCACCGTCACGTTCGCCGCGCGGCCGTGCCGCAGCGGCACCTGGAGCAGCGCCTGCGGGTCCCCCCGCCCGTCGGCCGCCGCGAGGTGCGTGAAGACGGCGGGCCGGTCCAGCAGGATCCACAGCGGGCGCCGGGTGTCCGCGGGCGGCGGGTCGCCGGCCTGCCGGGCCAGGTTGACCGCGATGAGCCGCCGCTCGGTCTCCCGCGCGGCCCACTCCAGGCTGGCCAGCGCCCCGGCGAGCGCGCACTCCACGGCCAGTACGCCGTCCCGGCCGGTCAGGCAGGCGTACTCGCCGGTGCCGCCGCCGTCGACGATCAGCACATCGCCGTGGCGCAGGGCCTGAAGAGCGATGGAGCGCAGCAGGGTGGACGTGCCGCTGCCGGGGTGGCCGACGGCCAGCAGGTGCGGCTCGGTGGAGCGGATGCCGGTGCGCCAGACGACCGGCGGTACGTCGATCCGTTCCTCTCCATAGGAGAGGGGAAGCGTGCGCTGGACCTCGCTGGGGTCGGTGTAGCCGAGGACGGTCTCGCCGGGCGCGGTGACGAAGGGCTGGGCGGGGATGTCGGCGGGCAGCGGGGCGAGGACGGTCACGGTGAGTCGGTTGCCCTCCTCGTCCCAGTCGAAGTGGTACTCGCGGCTCCGTCCGGCCTTGGCGGTGAGCAGTTGCTCGACCCGCGCGCGGGCCTCGGGCTCGCCGTCCGGGAAGTAGGCGGGGTAGCGGATCGCCAGGTGGCCGACGCGCCCGGCGTCGTCGAACTCGTAGGCGGTGAAGGCCCTCTCCCACTCCCCGCCGTGCGCGTACAGAGGCGCGGGGTCCGCCGGAGCGGAGAAGTACGGCACCAGGGCGTCGTAGAGCGCCTTGAGGCGTTCGGTCTGGGAGGCGTCGGGGCCCGCGGGGGCGGAGGGGGTGCGGTCGCGGCCCTGCCAGGCCGCCGCCGCCATCACCGTGACGACGGCGAGCAGCGGCCCGTACGGCATCAGGGCCACGACCATGATCGCGGAGGCCGCGAGGAACAGCAGCGGCCCGCGTCTGTCCTTGGGCGTGTCCGCCCACCTGCGACGGCCGGCCGAGGCCAGCACACGCAGCCCGCGCGTGACGGTGATCAGCGGATGAAGGATGTCGGTGGCGCTGTCGGCCGCCGTCCGGGCCAGCTCCCTGCTCCGGGCGAGCTGCATCCGCGCGAGCTGGGCGCTGTCCTTGCTCAGAATGCGGGGGAGAGGGCGCCGGGCCACTGCTGACTCCTGATCGTGCGTGCGGGCGGTACGGGCGGGGTCAGAACTTGATGCCGCCCAGGAGGCTGGCCAGGCTCTCTCCTCCGGCTTTGATGCTCGGGGCGATGCCTGTGGTCGACAGGTAGAAACCGAACAGGGCCGACACCGTGGCGTGCGAGCCCTTCAGGCCGTCCTTGCGGAAGAACAGGAAGACGACGATGCCGAGCAGCAGCACGCCTGAGAGGGAGAGGATCATTTGTGGCCTCCTGGTGTCGAAGGTGGGGGACAGTCACCATGAGTTCTTCCAGGATCACAGGATGTATCCATACGATTAAAGGTGCAACTGGGTGAAAAACGGTGTTTTTCGCTCGCCCGGAGGAAGCGGTTGCGGCCCGGTTGACCAGTGCTGTTGCCTGCTACGGGGCCCGTCGGTGATCTTTACCTCGGGCACATCGGGTCATGTGCCCCGAGAGCCAGTACGCTGGCGATTCACTCGTACGAAGCAGTCCCCGCATCAGCGAAGCAGTCCCTCAATCAGCATGGAGAGGCGGTCCGGCCATGAGTGAAGCCCCCGACCCCGAGGTCGTGGAGCTGGCGACCAAGATCTTCGATCTGGCCCGGCAGGGGCAGACCGAGGCGCTCGTGGCGTATGTCGACGCGGGCGTCCCCGCCAACCTCACCAACGACCGCGGCGACTCCCTGGTGATGCTCGCCGCCTACCACGGACACGCCGACGCGGTACGCGCGCTGCTGGCCCGCGGCGCCGCCGCCGACCAGATCAACGACCGGGGCCAGACCCCGCTCGCGGGCGCCGTCTTCAAGGGCGAGACCGATGTGATCAAGGCCCTCCTGGAGGGCGGGGCCGACCCCGCCAAGGGCACGCCGTCGGCCGTCGACACGGCCCGGATGTTCGGCAAGGCGGAACTGCTGGAACTGTTCGGCGAGCGCTGAACCGAGTATCCGACCAGCAACGACACGGAAAACGGGGGAGGCGGTACGGGGCCGCCGGAAATACGGTCGCGGCAGCACACAGCGCGGGTCATCATGACGACGTGATTCACGGACGCGATGGCTGGGCAGGTGTTGCCGCACCGCGCGGGCCGTGATGCGGTCCGCATGGGCCACCGACGAGAGGCAGAGAGAGATGGTCTACAGCAAGCAGGAAACGGCGGACGCTCCGACGTTGTGTCGCGCGGCCAGGTAACGCGTGTTCACCGGTTGCGTCGACGCTTGATGTGAGGCTGTTTCCCATGTTCGATCCGGTCATAGCGCCCAGCGGCACCCTGCTCGGGCTGCTCCAGCGCGGCCGTGGCGACGGCACGCTGCACGCGCTGACGGCCCCGCGCGCCGAAGCGCTCGCGGCCCTGAACCACTGTGTGCTGCGCGACCCCCGCCACGACTGGCAGGTGGAGAACCGCTCCCTCTACTACGCCCGGCTCTACCTCGACCTGAACGGCGGACTCGACGCCGTGGAGGCGCACCTCTTCGACGCCGAGGACGTGCTCGACACCGACGAGTCCCGCACCGGCCTGGCCCTCGCCGTCCTCGGCCACCTCGCCTCCTACGGCCGGCGGGACGCCCTCGACCTGTTGCGCAGGTACGCCGCGCACGGCTCCAACTGGGCCTGGGCCCTGGACGAGCTGGCCCTGCGGGACGACGACGCGGGCCTGCGTGCCCTCGCCGCCCCCGTCCTGGCCCGCTTCGCCACCGACCCCGAGGGCGAGGCGGAACTGGCCGCCGCCGTGCGCGACGCCTTCGAACCGCGGCCCTGGCGGCTGTGGGCCGAGGACCCGCGCCCGTCGATCGCCGCACGCGTGCGTGCCGCTCAGGAAGCCGGTTGTTTCGACCGCTGGCAGCGGCAGCTGCGCCCCACCGGCCCCCGGCCCGGCTGGAGCGTACGTGCCGTCTTCGAGTGGGCCCAGCAGGGCATGGAGCGCGGTGCCGCCCTCCATGTGCCCGCCGCCCGCTGTCTGGTCGCCGTGGCCGGCCCCGAGGACCGGCCGGAGATCCTCCGAGCCGCCAGGAACGGCGTCGACGGAGCCCGCTGCACCGCCCTGCGCTACCTCGCCGACAGCGACGACCCCGACGTCCTCGACCTCATCGAGGCCGCGGTCGCCGACGGAACGGCGGTCGTCGTGGAAGCCGCCGTCGACGCCTTCGAACGGATGCGCAGCGTCGCGGCCGTGGACCGCGCGCGCGGCTGGGCCCGGCGCCACGACGCGCTCGGCGCCGCCGCCGGCCGCATCCTCGCCTGCCGCGGCGGTGCCCGCGACCGCGACCTCGTCCTCGCCGCACTGCGCCAGGCCGTACGCGGCGAGGGGCCCGACGCGCCCACCCTGTGGACCCTCGTCGACGGCGCCGGACGCCTCGGCATCGGCTGCGCGGCCCCCGTCCTGCGGCACGTCTACCGCGAGACGGCCTCCTCCCACCTGCGGGGCCGCGCCGCCCGCGCACTGGCCGCGACCGACCCCTCCTTCGCCGCCGGCTTCGCCGTCGAGTGCCTGTGGGACTGCGAGGAGACCACCCGCGAACTCGCCGCCCGGCACGCCGAGACCGGTGACACCCGGGTCGTGGAGCGCCTGCGCCGACTGGCCGCCGACCCGGCCGAGGAGGCCGAGGTACAGACCGCCGTACGCAGCCGCATCGGGCCCGACACCGCCCTCGGCTGACCCCGCTCGCACTCCCGGCAGGGGCGGACGACCGCCCGGCGGGTGAACTCCGGATGACCCGTGGGCCAGGCCGCCGTGACAGCCGTTCGACCTGCGGGGGGCGGAGCGTCGGGCGGGCTGCCCGGGCCGTGGGGCGGGCGGCCGTGAGGGGTGCGGGCGGGCCGCCCAACGCTCATGGGACGTTCCCCGCGCGGAAAGATCGAAGTTGACGTGGGCACGTCCGGTGCGGCGACAACACCCGTATGCGTGTCGTCATCGTGACCGAATCCTTTCCCCCCGATGTGAACGGCGTGGCCCACTGCGCGCTCCAGACCGCCCGGCACCTCGTAGACCGCGGTCACCACCCGCTCGTCGTCGCCCCCGCCCCGGCGCCCGGCACCGGCCCGGACCCGGACGCCCCCTGCCCGGTCGTCCGGGTGCCCTCCCTGCCGCTCCCCGGCTACCCCCAGGTCCGCGTCGCCCTGCCCAGCCGGCGCCTCGCCGCCGCCCTCGTCGCGCACCGCCCCGACGTGGTCCATCTGGCCGGTCCCTTCGTCCTCGGCGTGCGGGGCATGGCCGCGGCGGCCCGGCTCGGCATCCCCGCCGTCGCCGTCTACCAGACCGACCTGGCCGGATACGCCCGCATCTACATGGGCGCCGGAGAGGCCGCGGCCTGGCGGCGGATCCGCTCCGTGCACGCCGCCGCCGACCGCACCCTCGCCCCCTCCAGCGCCGCGCGGAACGACCTGGAGGAGCACGGCGTACCGCGGGTGGCGCTGTGGCCGCGCGGCGTGGACACCGTACGGTTCCGGCCGGACCGCCGTGACGAGGCGCTGCGCCGCGCACTCGCCCCGCACGGGGAACGGATCGTCGGCTACGTCGGCCGGCTCGCGCCCGAGAAGCACGTCGAACTCCTCGCCGGGGTCTGCGGGCTGCCCGGCGTGCGCGTCGTGGTCGTGGGTGACGGACCCAGCCGGGGACAGCTCGCCGAGGCCCTGCCCGGCGCCGTCTTCCTGGGCCGGCGCACCGGCGACGAACTGGCCCGGATCTTCGCCTCGCTGGACCTGTTCGTGCACACCGGCCCCTTCGAGACCTTCTGCCAGACCGTCCAGGAGGCCATGGCCAGCGGGGTGCCGGTCGTCGCGCCCGCCGCCGGCGGCCCGCTCGACCTGGTCGCCCACGGCCGCACCGGCCTGCTCGTCCCGCCGCACGACGCCGACGCGGTCCGGGAGGCCGTCCGCGCCCTGGCCGCCGGCCCCGCGCGGCGGGCCGCCTACGGCGCCGCCGCCCGCGCGAGCGTCGAGGGCCGCACCTGGGCCGCCGTCGGCGACCAGCTGCTCGACCACTACGACGAGGTCCTCGCGGCCCGCCGGACGGCGGTGGCGGCATGACCGGACCCTCCCTGCGCATCGTCCGCCTCGCCAACTTCGTCACCCCGGCCTCCGGCGGCCTGCGCACCGCCCTGCGCGAACTCGGCAAGGGCTACCTGGCCGCCGGCCACGAACCCGTCCTGATCGTGCCCGGCGAACGGCACACCGACCGCGACACCGAGCAGGGCCGGGTCATCACCCTGCCCGGCCCGCCCCTGCCCGGCACCGGCGGCTACCGGGTCCTCACCGGCCGGCGGCGGATGGCCGCCCTCCTGACCGAGCTGGCCCCGGACCGCCTGGAGGTCTCCGACCGGACCACCCTGCGCTGGACCGGCCGCTGGGCCCGACGCGCGCGCGTGCCCGCCGTGATGGTCTCCCACGAGACCGCCGACGGCGTCCTGCGCACCTGGGGCCTGCCCGAACCGCTCGCCCGGCGCGCCGCCGACTCCCTCAACACCCGTACCGCGCACGTCTACTCACGGGTGGTGTGCACCACCGGCTTCGCCGAGCGCGAGTTCGTCCGCGTCGGCGCGCGCAACGTCGTACGCGCCCCCCTGGGCGTCGACCTGATGGAACGCCATCCCGCGCTGCGCGACCCCGGGCTGCGGGCCCGCCACGCGCGCGTGGACGAGACACTGCTCGTCATGGTCTCCCGGCTGTCCGTGGAGAAGCGGCCCGGCACGGCCCTGGACGCCCTGGAGGTGCTGCTGCGACGCGGCCGGCGGGCGGTCCTCGTGGTCGCCGGGGACGGGCCGCTGCGGGACCGGCTGGAGCGGCACGCCCGCGCCCGTGGGCTCCCGGTGACCTTCCTCGGGCACGTGTCCGACCGGGCCGCCCTCGGCGCGCTCCAGGCGTCCGCCGACGTGTGCCTCGCGCCGGGGCCCGCCGAGACCTTCGGCCTGGCCGCGCTGGAGGCCATGGCGTGCGGCACGCCCGTGGTGGCGAGCGCCCTCTCCGCGCTGCCCGAGGTCATCGGCTCCGCCGGGGCCACCGCGGCCGGCGGCCCGGAGACGTTCGCCGACGCCGTGGAACTGCTCCTGGCACGCGCCGAACCCGGGCGGCGGGAAGCGGCACGCGCGCGTGCGGAGTGCTTCGGCTGGGGAGCGGCCGTGGAGGCGTTCCTCGCGGCCCACGACGCGGCGCAGATGCCGCGCCGCGCCGACGCCCGGTCCGCGATGCCGGAGGGCGTGGGATGACAGCCGGCGCCTCGGTGCCGCTCGGGCCGGGGCAAGGCTTCAGGGCGCCCGCTCGTCCGGCAGGTCCCGGGGCCGGTCGGTGGCGCTCCGGTGCGCCACCCCGGGTGGGAGACCCCCGACGAGGGCAGCCGGACCGCATGGTTCCCGCGATGCCGTTCCGGCCGTTGTGCCGGAAGGGGGCAGCGGAGGTCAGCGGCGGCGTACCGGGACGAACCTGACCGGCGTGCCCGGCGGTGCCTGCGCGGCGGCCGGCAGGTCGGCGGCGCGCACCACCGCGATCACCGGGTAGCCCCCCGTGGTCGGGTGGTCCGCGAGGAAGACCACCGGACGCCCGTCCGGCGGCACCTGGACCGCACCGAGCACCATCCCCTCGCTGGGCAGCTCCCCGGGCCGGGCCCGCTCCAGCGCCGGCCCCTCGGTGCGCAGACCGATGCGGTTGCTCGCCGGGGAAACCCGGTACGCGCGCGTGGTGAGATCCCGGACCGCGCCCGCCGTGAACCAGTCGTCGCGCGGCCCCAGGGTCACCCGGAGCACCAGCTCGGCGGGCGGACGCGGCTGCGGGGCGCCGTCCACGCGCGCGGGAGGGCCGGCCGGGGTGCCCAGCGGCAGCACCGTGCCGTCCGTGAGCGGGGCCGGGCCCAGGCCGGACAGCAGATCGGTGGCGCGGCTGCCCAGGACCGGCTCCACGGCGATGCCGCCGGACACGGCCACGTAACCGCGTACTCCGGCCGTGGCCGCGCCCACCTCCAGCAGCTCGCCCGCCGGCACCACCACCGGGGCGCCCCACGCGGCCGGGCGACCGCCCACCGACACCGGGCCCGGCGCGCCGCCGACCGCGACCGTCACCGTGGCACGCGGGCGCAGCGCGCAGCCGCTGAGCGTGGTCTCCAGGACGGCGGCGTCCGGCGGGTTGCCGACGAGCCGGTTCACCAGCGCCGCCGCCGGCGGATCGAGCGCCCCGGAGCGGGGCACGCCGAGATGCGCGTACCCCGGCCGCCCCAGGTCCTGCACGGTCGTCAACGCCCCGGCGCGCACCACGACGATCACCCGGTCGCTCACCCGCCGACCTCCCCGGACGGGGCCACGGGGACGGCCGTGGCGGACGCCGGTACACCGGTGCGGACTGCCCGCGTGACGGCCGCACACGCCGGTACACCCACGGTGCCTGCCCGCGTGGTGGCCATATGTGCCCCGACGGCGTCCTCGCGCGCGTGCGCGACGGCCGTCCGCCGCCCCTGCCCCGCCTCCCCCGGCGCGCCCGTCACGCGTCCCCCAGCGGTACGAACCGCACCCGCGCCCCCGGGGTCAGCAGCGCGGCCGGGGTGCGCGTGTGGTCCCAGAGCACCGCGTCCGTCGTGCCGATCAGCTGCCAGCCGCCGGGGGAGGAGCGCGGGTACACCCCCGTGTACGGCCCGGCGAGCGCGACGGCGCCCGCGGGGACCGCCGTGCGCGGGGTGGCGCGGCGCGGGACGGCGTAGCGGTCCGGCAGGCCGGTGAGATAGCCGAAGCCCGGGGCGAAGCCGCAGAAGGCCACCGTGAACTCGGTACCGGCGTGGATGCGGGCCGCCTCCCGCTCGGTCACCCCCCAGTGCCCGGCGACCACCGCGAGGTCCGGGCCGTCGTAGCGCACGGGCAGTTCGATCAGCTCGCGCGCGCGGGAGGGCGCCTGCGGTACCCGCGAGGTGGTCAGTTCCGCCGCCCAGCGGTCCGGGTCGGCCAGCCCGTCGAGCAGGACCGTACGGGCCGCGGGAACGATCTCCCGCACGGTGAGCGCGCCCTCCGCGCGGCGGCGCAGCAGCACCGCGTGCAGGGCCTGCGCCTCCTCTCCGGACGACACCTCCACGAGGAGCGCGTCGTCGCCCACGGGAAGCGCCCTCACGCGAACGCCTCCACCCGCACGCCCGCCGCCACCAGCCGCTCGCGCACCCGGCGGGCCAGACCCACCGCGCCGGGCGTGTCGCCGTGCAGGCACAGTGACCGGGCGCGCACCAGGATCCGCGCGCCGGAGTGCGCGATGACCGCGCCGGAGCGTGCCAAGCTCACCGAGCGCTCCACGACCGTGTCCGGGTCGGTCACCACGGCGCCCTCCAGGCCGCGCGGCACCAGCGTGCCCTCGTCGGTGTACGCGCGGTCCGCGAAGGCCTCCGGAACGGCCGGCAGCCCCGCCTCGGCGGCCAGCTCCAGCAACCGCGAGCCGGGCAGGCCCAGCACCGGCAGCGAGGGGTCCGCGAGCCGCACCCCGTCGATCACCGCGCCGGCCTGCTCGGCGTCGTGCACCACCCGGTTGTAGAGCGCGCCGTGCGGCTTGACGTACGCCACGCGCGCCCCCGCCGCCCGGGCGAACACCTCCAGGGCGCCGATCTGGTAGGCCACCTCGGCCGCCAGCTCGGCGGGCGGCACGTCCATCGCGCGCCGCCCGAAGCCGGCCAGGTCCCGGTAGGAGACCTGCGCGCCGATCGTCACGCCGCGCTCGGCCGCCAGCTCGCACACCCGGCGCATGGTGGCCGCGTCCCCCGCGTGGAAGCCGCAGGCCACGTTGGCGCTGGTGACGACGGACAACAGCGCTTCGTCGTCGGTCAGCCGCCAGCGCCCGAAGCCCTCGCCGAGGTCGGCGTTCAGATCGATCGCGGTCATGGTGTTCTCGTGTCTCCGATGTCTCGTCCCGTGCGGGCCGCCCGTCCGGCCGTTCCGTCCGGCGGTCGCCCGCGGTGGTTGTCGTAAGGCCGGCGGTCCGGCCGGCCCGCGCGCCTCAGGCCAGCTCCCTCCCGCGGGTCTCCGGCAGCCCCAGCAGGGCCAGCGCGGCGATGCCGTAGCCGATCGCGCCGAAGACCAGCGCGCCCCCGACGCCCCAGCTGTCCGCGAGGAACCCGACCACGGTCGGGAACACCGCGCCCACCGCACGGCCCGTGTTGTACGTGAAGCCCTGCCCGGTGCCGCGCACCGCCGTCGGGTACAGCTCGCTCAGGTAGGAGCCGAAACCGCTGAAGATGGCCGACATGCAGAAGCCGAGCGGGAAGCCGAGCACCAGCAACAGGGTGTCGGCGCCGTGCGGGATGTTCCCGTACGCCAGGATGCACAGCGCCGACAGCAGCGCGAACAGCCAGATGTTGTTCCGCCGGCCCAGCCGGTCGGTCAGCACCCCGCCGGTCAGGTAGCCGAGGAACGCGCCGGAGATCAGGAAGGCCAGATAGCCGCCGGTGTCCACCACCGACAGACCGCGTTCCGACTTCAGGTACGTCGGCACCCAGGTCGCCAGCGTGTAGTAGCCGCCCTGTACGCCCGTCGACAGCAGGCTCGCCAGCAGGGTGGTGCGCAGCAGGCCCGGCACTCCGTCCCGGCCGGGGCGGAAGACGGCCGCGAAGGAGCCGCGCCCCGGCTCCTGTTCGCGGGCGGCCGTCGCCGTGGGAGCGTCGTGCACCCGGCGGCGCAGCCACACCACGAGCAGCGCCGGCAGCGCCCCGGTCCAGAACATCACCCGCCAGGCCAGGTCCTCGTCGACGAAGGAGAAGACCAGCGTGTAGACCACCGCCGCCAGCCCCCAGCCGACCGCCCAGGAACTCTGGACCGCGCCGAGCGTACGGCCCCGGTGGCGCGCGCCCGCGTACTCGGCGACCAGGATCGCCCCGACCGCCCACTCGCCGCCGAAGCCGAGGCCCTGCAGGGCACGGAAGACCAGCAGCGTCTCGTAGGTGGGCGCGAAACCGCAGGCGACGGTGAACACGGCGTACGTGGTCACCGTGATCATCAGTGCCCGGACCCGGCCGACCCGGTCCGCGACCACGCCGGCCACGGCGCCGCCGACCGCCGAGACCACCAGCGTCACCGTGGTGAACAGGCCGGTCTGGCCGCTGTCGAGGCCGAAGTACGCCGCGAGCGCCACCATGCTCAGCGGCAGGGTGAAGTAGTCGTAGGAATCCAGGGCGTATCCGCCGAAAGCTCCGGCGAACGCGCGCCGGCCGCGCGGGCCGAGGGCGCGCAGCCAGCCGAACGCGCCGTCCTCGTCGGTCCGTTCACCTCGCGCCGGCCGCACGTCGGCGGAGGGGCCGGGCCGGGGCGGTGGGGTCGTGCTCATGGGCACCTCGCAGAAGGGGACGGAGGGTGCTGGGAAGTGAGCCGTGCCGAGCACCGTAGAGGATTGTTCAACGATCCCTCAATACCCATGTTGTTTCGTTCCGATGTCTGCGCTTGAATTCCGGGCATGGCAGAGCAGCTGACGGGACTGGCCGGCGACCGTGTCCTCCTGGGCCGTACCAGTACCGCGGAGCGGGTCTCCGACATCCTCAGGAGCCGCATAGCCGAGGGCTACTTCCCGCCCGGCACCCGGCTGTCGGAGGACAGCATCGGCGGGGCCCTCGGCGTCTCCCGCAACACCCTGCGCGAGGCGTTCCGGCTGCTCACCCACGAACGGCTGCTGATCCACGAACTCAACCGGGGCGTCTTCGTCAGGGTCCTGACGGTCGAGGACGTGGAGGACATCTACCGCACGCGCGCGCTGGTTGAGTGCGCCGTCGTCCGCGGCCTCGGCGCGCCGCCGTACCGGCTCGGCGCATTGGTCGCGGCGGTCGAGGAAGGGCACACGGCCGCTACGGAGAACGACTGGAAAGGCGTGGGTACGGCCAACATCCACTTCCACCGGGAACTGGTCGCCCTGGCCGGCAGCGAACGCACCGACGAGCTGATGCGCAGCGTCTTCGCCGAGCTGCGCCTGGCCTTCCACGTGGTGGACGACCCGCGCCGGCTGCACGAGCCCTACCTCGCCCGCAACGCCGGGATCCTGCGGGCGCTCCAGGCCGGGGACACGAGAGGCGCGGAACGGCTCCTGGAGACGTACCTCGCGGACTCCCTGGAACGGGTCGTCGAGGTCTACCGGCGCCGCGTGGGCGAGGAGGCGGCCGGCCCCTCGTGAACCTACGCGACCGGCCCCGCTCGAACCGCGCGGTAGGCTCTCTTCCGCTTCTGTGACGGCCGTCGCTTCTGAGCCGTTTGGGTCGATGTCAGACCCAGGACCTAGTCTGTGCACCGTGACTTCGCCTGCATCGACGGACAGTGTTCCGCCCCAGCTCAGCGCGGGGCCGCGCCCGGCGCAGGGCCCGGCCGCCGACGAGGGGCTGGCGCGTCGGCTGCGCGCGCTCGCCTGCACCGCGCCGCTGCACGACCTGGACGCGCGCAAGGCCAACCTGGCCGGTGAGTACTCGGTGTACGGGATGGCCGAGGTGGCCCTGGCCGCCATCGACCTGGTCACGCTGAACATGGACTTCGACACGGGCGCCGACCACGAACAGGTCGTCGCCCGGCTGGTCCCGCGCATCGCCGCCCAGGCACCGCACCGGCCCGCCGCCGAACACGAGCGCGTGGCCCGCTGGGTCCTGGAGAACCTGATCAACGTCGGCAGCGTGGACCGCGGCTTCCGCGCGGTCTACGGCACCTTCGCGCCGGACGGCACCTATGTCCGCCGCGACTACGACTTCAAGCTGATCGAGGAGGTCCCCGGCCCCGGCGGCACGGTGTACCTGCGCACCACGGACGAGGCGGTCAACGTCCTGGTCGGCGCCCTCGACACGGACGTCACCAGCGCCCAGATCGCCGCCGAGGTCAAGCTCGAGGTGCTGATCAGCCGCGGCCGGCTCGCCGACGCCCAGCTCGCCGCCGAACAGGCCCGCTACCGCACGGTGCAGTACTCCGAGACCCTGCGCCGCGCCCTGGACGCCACCCGGCGCAACGTCCGCGCGGTCGACTGGCTGAACACCGTCCCCGACATGATCGCCGAGGCCCTGGACCACGTGGCCGAGCGCTACCGCCACGAGAACGCCATCCTCACCAACATCCGCAAGGCCCGCGACGAGACCGAGGAACCCGAGCACAAGCGCCGCGCCGCCGAACTGGTCGACATCGTCAAGGACTGCATCCGGCGCCACACCCAGCTCCAGTCCCGCCTGCTGGAGGCCGGGCCGCTGTTCCGCGCCGAACAGGACCGGCAGGCCTTCGCCACCCCGGCGGCGACGTCCGGGATAGACCTCTACGGCCATCTGGTCGCCCCTGTGCTGCCGTTGCCGTTGCAGGAGGCCATCCGGGTCACCGACGCCTTCTTCGCGCGCGGCACCGGACTGCGCACACCGGTGTCCGTCCGGGTCGGCGACCTCGTCGACATCCTGCTGACCCCGCCGGTGGAACGGGAGCACCTGGGCGCGGAGATGCCCGAGCCCGACCTGATCGCCACGCCCGACGACAGCCGGTTCAGCGAGGAACAGCTCGCCGCGGCGACGGAACTGCTGGACCTGCCGCCGGACGCGCCCAGAAGACTGTCCGGGCTGCTCGCCGAGGCCCGCCGCACCGGCGACCCCGACCTCGCCTACCTGGTGGCGCTGCTGGCGGTCCACGCGGCCAGCCCCGCCGTCGGCACCGCCTACCGGCAGGGCGAGGAGAAGCTGCTGTTCGCCGTGGACGACGGGACCGAGCTGGACGATCCCGAATTCGGCGGGGCCGACCTCATCGTGGGCACGGCCCTGCTGGACGCCGCCGGGATGGCGGCCGACCGGACCGAAGCAGCATGACCGAGCACCACCGCGACAAGGAGCCCAACCCGTGACCGAGCACGTCGAGTGGAGCGAGGCGGACACACCCGCCCCGCCGGCGTCCACCGCCGTCACCCCCGCCGACGCCGCCGACGCGGCGCGGCTCGTCGCCTTCGGGCTCCAGCCCAAGCTGGCGCCCGCCCGCGACCAGGAGTACACCGAACTGCTGCGCCGCTACCGCGAGGACCCGGCCTTCGCCCGGCTCGCCGACGCCGTCGCCGCCGGACTCGGACTCGTCGTGCTGGAGGTGTCCCCGCGCGCGGGCATGGCCGTCACCGCCGCCGAGGACTCGGTCTTCGCCGTCCGCATGGGCGACTACGCGCGCCGCGCCGCCGCCGACTCCGGTGACCGCTTCCTGCACGGCCTCGCCCATCTCGCCGTCGCCGCGCTGGCGTTCCCGCGCCCCGAGGACCTCGCCGACGACTCCTACATCGGCCGGGTCACCGTCAACGGCGTCGACGCCTTCGTCCGGCAGGCCTGCCGCCGCCTGGAGGAGCGCGCCGAGGAGCGCGGCGAGAACACCGACCCGGCCACCGACGCCCCCGGCCTGGAGGCCGCCTGGCGGATCTGGGCCCGGCGCAGCGCCACCGGCGCCACCAAGGACGCCCGCCGCCCCGCCGCCTCCACCACCGGCATCGTCGCCAAGGCCCTGGCCTTCCTCACCGACTCCGGCTTCCTGCAGCGCACCGGCGACGACAACGGCGGCACCTACCGCACCACCGCCCGCTACCAGCTCCAGGTCCGCGACATGGCCGGCAACGCCGCCCTGGCCGAACTGTCCGAGCTGGGCGTCGTACCGGTCACCGACGGCACGGCCACCCTGCTGCCCGCCGAGGACACCGACGACCTGGACCTGGTGGCCGACGCCGGACTGCCGTTCCACTCCTGATCCCCCGCGCGGCACGAACCCCGAACGTCCCCGCACCGCGAGAACCCTGCCCCCCTCCACCGCAAGAACACTGACGAGAGTCCGCCATGTACGAGCTGTCCCGGGTCCGCCTCTACTCCATCGGTCCCGCCGGTGCGCGCTACGCCGACACCGTGCTTGACCTGCGGGGTGTCGGCGAGCCCGTGCCCGACCCGGCGCCCACGCAGGCGGAGTTCTTCGAGGAGGAGCCGTCCGGCCCGCCGCGCCGGCCCGCGCCCGCGGGCGTGCTGTTCCTGGAGAACGGCGGCGGCAAGTCCGTCCTGCTCAAGCTGATCTTCTCGGTGATGCTGCCCGGCCACCGCAACACCCTCGGCGGCGCCAGCTCCGGTGTGCTGCGCAAGTTCCTGCTCGCCGACGACTGCGGCCACGTGGCCCTGGAATGGCAGCACGTGCAGACCGGCGAGTGCGTGGTCGTCGGCAAGGTCAGCGAATGGCGCGGACGGCAGGTCTCCAACGACCCGCGCAAGTTCGCCGAGGCCTGGTACTCCTTCCGCCCCGGCCCCGGCCTCAGCCTGGACAGCCTGCCCGTCGCCGAGGCCACCGCCGTACGGCCGCCCGCCGAGGGCACCTCCGGTGCGCACGGCCGCCGCCGCACCATGAAGGGCTTCCGCGACGCCCTCATGGAGGCCGGCAAGGCATACCCGCACCTGGAGGTGCACTGGGAGGAGATCCACGAGCGCTGGACCGAGCACCTCGGCGACCTCGGCCTGGACCCCGAACTCTTCCGCTACCAGCGCGAGATGAACGCCGACGAGGGCGAGGCGGCCGGCCTCTTCGCGGTCAAGAAGGACTCCGACTTCACCGACCTGCTGCTGCGCGCCGTCACCGACACCCGTGACACCGACGGCCTCGCCGACCTCGTCAGCGGCTTCGGCAACAAGCTGGGCCGGCGCGCCGAGCTGATCGCCGAACGGGACTTCACGGCCGGCTCGGTCGATCTGCTCGGAAGGATCGTGGAGGCGGCCGACGCCCGGGCACGCGCGCGTGACGTGCACGCGGGCGCCGAACGCCGTACCCGCACGCTGGCCCGGCGGCTGTCCGCGCGCGCCGTGCGGGAGCGGGTCCGGGCCGCCGACCTCGCCCAGCGGGTCACGGCCGCCGCCTACGCCGTCACCCACTCCGAGGGCGCCCGCGAGCGCAGCGCCCTCATCGCCGCCGAACTCGCCTACCGGCACGCCTCACTGGCGCTGGCCGCCGCCGAGAAGTCCGCCGCCGCGCAGAAGCGCGAACTGGCCGACGCCCGCACCCTGCACTCCGCCTGGCAGGCCGCCGAGGCCGTGCTGCGCCACCGGGCCGCCGCCGACCGTGTCGCGCGCGTCTCCGCCGCCATCCAGGAGGCCGAACGGGACGCGGCCCCCGCGCTCGCCGCCCGCGCCAAGGCCGCCGTGGACCTCGTACGGGCCCTGCACGCCGCCGCCGAGAGCGCCGAGGAACTGGCCAACGAGGAGGAGGAGCGGTCCGCCGCCCTCCAGGAGGCCGGCGACTTCGCCCACCGCGACGCCACCACCGCCGCCACCGAGGCACAGCGGGCCCGCAGCGAGGCCGGGCACCTGCGCCAGCGGCTCGCCGAGGTCGAGCAGGAGACCGCCGAGGCGGTCCGCGCCGGCTGGCTGGACGACAGCGCCCCGGACGCCGACCCGGCACGGGCCGCGCTCGCCGCCAGTGACGCCGAGAAGACCGCCGTGGCCGCCTGGGACGCGGCCCGCGAGGCCGCCCGCAAGGCCACCGAGCACGCCCGCGAGGCCGCCGCCGCCGAGTCCCGCGCCGAGCTGACCGCGGCCCGCGCGGCGGACGGGGCCACCGCCGCCGAGCGGGCGTACGACGCCGAGCGGCGCCTCGCCGAGTCGCTGGCCGCCGAGGAACGGCTGGCGGAACTGCTGAGCCTGCCCGGGGCCCCGAACACGGTCCGCGTGCCCGGCCCGCGCACCGGGGCCGACGACGCCGCCCCCGCCCCCCGTACCGTCGCGGAGGGCGCGCTCACCCCCGAGGAGCTCGACCGTTTCGCCGACGAACTGCGCGAACTCCTCGACGACGCCGTGTCCACCGCCGAACGGCACCTGTTCGAGCTGCGCACGGCCGCCGCCGACGACGCCCGGATCCTCGGCGCCCTCGGCGACGGCGGACTGCTGCCGCCCGGCCCGGACGTCCTGGCCACCGTCGAGTTCCTCGGCGAGCACGGCATCCCGGCGCTCCCCGGCTGGCGCTACCTCGCCCAGGCCGTCGACCCGGCCGACCACGCGCGCGTGCTCGCCGCCCGCCCCGAGCTGGTCGACGGCGTGATCATCACCGACCCGGACACGCACGCGCGCGCCCGCGAGGTCCTCGGCGACGCCGCCCTGCTGCCCCGCTCCGCGGTGGCCGTCGGCACCGCCGCCGCGCTGCTCGCCCCGCCGCCCGCCGCCGACACCACCCCCGGTGACGTGTTCCTGGTGCCGCCGAACCCGGCCATGCACGACGAACACGCCGCCGACGAGGAACGGCAGGCCCTGCGCGCCCGGGCCACCGAGCGCGACGAGGAGATCCGCGTCCTCGCCGCCCGCCTCGGCAAGGACCGCGAACTGGCCGCCCGGCTCGCCTCGTGGCGCACCGGCTGCCCCGCCGGGCGCCTGACCGAGCTGGCCCGGACCGCCGAGGAGGCCCGCGCGTTCGCCGAGGAGGCCGAGGCCGAACTCGCCGAGGCGCGGACCGTCCGCGCAGATCGGAAGAGACCGCGGCCGAGGCCGCGCGGGTCCGCGACAGCGGCAGGAGGCCGCGCAGAAGGCCCGGCGCGCCGCCGACGCCCTCGCCGGTCTCGCCCACCGGCTGCGCGAGCGCGCCGGCTGGCAGGCGAAACTGCGTGAACTCGCCGACGAGGCGGCCGAGTCCGAGGCCCGCGCCCAGGCCTGCCTGGAACGCGCCCGCGCCGCCGACGAGGACCGCCGGGCCGCGCAGCGCGCCGCCGACGACGCCCGCCGCACCGCGCGCGCCCTGCGGGCCGAGCGGTCCGAGATCGCCGGCGCCCCCGATGACGTACCCGCGGCGGACGCGGAAGCCCCGAAGGTGTCCCTGCCCGCCCTCCGCGAGGCCTACCGCGCCGCCTCCCAGGTGTACGAGAAGGTCGGCGTCGGCGCCGACCTGCGCGCCGAGCAGGCCCGCGCGGAGAGCGACGAGAGCGCCGCCCGCGCCGAACTGGACCGGCTCAGCAACAAGGTCCGCACCCGCGCCGAGCAGCTGCTCCAGTCGCCCGACGGCTCCGACGGGCCGTCCCGGCAGGCCGCCGCCGCGCGCGCGGAGGAGCTGGTGCAGCTCCTGGAGACCCGTATGTCGACCGCGAGCGAGCAGCTCGGCCGGCTGCGCGGCGAGGCCGAGCGGCTCGCCCCCGAGGACGGTGAGGCGCACACCGAGCTGCCCGAGGATCTCATCCCGCGCGACGCCGAGCACGCCCAGGCGCTGCTGCGCACCGCCACGGGCGAACTCGCCGCCCGCACCGAGGCGCTGGCCGAGGCCCGGGCGGCGCACACGGAGCTGCTGGAGGCCCACCGCGCCGCCGAGGACGCGGCCGGCGGCTTCGACGAGATCGCCGCCATGCTCCGCGACCTGCTGCGCGAACAGGCGCCCGAGGAGGAGCCGGAGGAGCCGGAGCCGTACCCCGGCACCCTGGAGGAGGCCCGGTACTCCGCCGCCGAGGCCCGCCGCTCCCTGCGCGGCTGCGCCGCCGATCTGTCCGCCGCCGAGGGGGCCGTCCGCGAGGCGAGCGACGTCCTCGTCCGGCACGCCAACTCCACGCGCTACGAACAGGTCCGCACCCCCGCCCGGCAGCAGATCCGGGAACTGCCCGCCTCCGCGCTGCCCGAGCACGCCCAGAAGTGGGCGGACGCGTTCGCGCCCCGGCTGCGTGTGCTGACCGACGAGCTGGCCCAGCTGGAACGCAACCGCGACTCCATCGTGGACCGGCTGCGCGGCCTCGTGGAGTCGGCCCTCGCCACCCTGCGCTCCGCCCAGCGGCTCTCCCGGCTGCCGGAGGGGCTCGGCGAGTGGTCCGGTCAGGAGTTCCTGCGCATCCGCTTCGAGGAACCCGACCAGGCCACGCTCACCGAACGGCTCGGCGAGGTCATCGACGAGGCCACCCGCGCGGCCGTGAAGAAGAACTCCGACCTGCGCCGCGACGACATGTCCCTGCTGCTGCGGGGCGTCGCCGCGGCCCTCCAGCCCAAGGGCGTGGCCGTCGAGATCCTCAAGCCCGACGCCGTCCTGCGCGCCGAGCGCGTCCCCGTCGGCCAGATGGGCGATGTGTTCTCCGGCGGTCAGCTGCTCACCGCGGCCATCGCCCTGTACTGCACGATGGCCGCGCTCCGCTCGAACGACCGGGGCCGGGACAAGCACCGGCACGCGGGCACGCTGTTCCTGGACAACCCGATCGGCCGCGCCAACGCGACCTATCTGCTGGAGCTCCAGCGGGCCGTGTCCGACGCGCTGGGCGTCCAGCTGCTGTACACCACCGGCCTGTTCGACACGACCGCTCTCGCCGAGTTCCCGCTGGTCATCCGCCTGCGCAACGACGCCGACCTCCGGGCGGGCCTGAAGTACATCAGCGTCGAGGAACACCTGCGGCCCGGTCTGCCCCAGCCGCCCCAGGCGGGGGAGGCGGTGCACAGCGAGATCACGGCGACGCGCATGTACAAGAAGCCGGCGCCGAGCGCTTCGTAGCAGGCTCGCGTCCGCCCGGCCTGTTCCGTATCGCGCAGCACACCGCGCCCTGCGGAACAGGCCCGGCGGAGCGGCGCGGTGCCGCCGAGCGCCGCCGCCGTCAGGAGCGGTGCGTCAGAAGCCGTACCCCATCCGCCGGGACAGCTCGGCGCCCGCCGCGGCCGTACGCCGGGCCACCTCGGGCAGCCGGTCCGCGTCGAGCCGGTACACCGGACCCGAGACGCTGATCGCCGCGATCACCTCGCCGTCGTGCGCGCGCACCGGGGCCGCGACGGCCGCGAGACCCAGCTCCAGCTCCTCGACCGTGACGCCGTACCCCTGCCGGACCACGGTCTCCAGCTCGGCGCGCAGCATCGCCGCACCCGTGACCGTACGATCCGTGAACCGCGTCAGCGGCCGCGCCAGCAGACCCTCGCGCAGGGTCGGCGACAGGTGCGCGAGGAGCACCTTGCCGCTGGACGTGGCGTGCAGCGGGGTGCGTCTGCCCAGCCAGTTCTGCGCGGTCACGGCCGCGGTGCCGCGGGCCTGCATGATGTTGACCGCCGCGTCGTCGTCGAGGACGGCGATGTTGACCGTCTCACCCAGCTCGTCGGCGACCTCCCGGCACACCGGGACACCCTCCTGGGAGATGTCGAGACGCACCGCCGCCGCTCCCGCGAGGCGCAGCACACCGGCCCCCAGGTAGTACTTCCCGCGGTCCTTGGCCTGGGCCACCAGGCCCCGGTTCTCCAGGACGCCGAGCAGCCGGAACGCCGTGGACTTGTGGACGTCCAGCTCCGCGGCGATCTCGGTGACGCCCGCCTCGCCGTGCCGGGCGAGGATCTCCAGCACGCTCACGGCACGGTCCACCGACTGCACCGCACCGGGCACCCCACGGCCGCCCCGCCGCTCCGTGCGCCCCGGCTCCCGCCCGGTCTCCTCACGCCCCAGCCCCTGGCCGGTCTCCTCGCCCCCCGGCTCCCGGCCGGTCTCTTCGCCGCGGCCGGGCTGCTTCTGCGTACGGGGCATGGCTCGACTCTCGTTGCCTGGGGAACGCGTTCGTTGCGCACAGCGCCGCATCGTGCGCCATGCGAAACTCGATGCTATCGAAGCCGTCGAAGCGCCCGGTCAGGAGTGCGACAGCTGCCCCGCCCCACCCCTGCGACGTATCCGATCCTCTTTCCGCAGGGCCGCGCGCTCCTCGCGGCGACGGGCCCGCCGCTCCCGGCGGAGGGCCCGGGCCGTGCTGCTCGGCTCCGAGACCACGCCGTGCCGCTGGTTCCACACCTGGCGGGTCACCCACACGTCGACCGCGGCCCACGTGGCCACCACCGTGCCGGCCACACCGGCCATCACCATCGGGAAAGCCAGCCAGGAACCGGCCAGCGTGCACAGGAACGCCACCATCGCCTGGATCAGCGTCACCGCGATGACGAGGACGGCCCGCACCGCCGCCGCACGCACCGGATCGGGCACCGGATGCCGGCGCGCGGGCTCCTCGACCCACAACGGCCGGTAGCCGTACCGCGGTTCGTCGCCACCGGGCTCACCGCCGCCCCGCGGCGCCGTGCTGTCCCACCGTGTCCGCGAGTGCCCCGCCCCGTTCTGCCCGGGCGCCTCGCGCCATTCCGCCGTGCCCGTCACCGTGTCCACTCCCCACCGCCGGCAGACCGCTCGCCCCCGGAGTCCCAGGACCCCGTCTCCCCAGTGGCTGCCCGGCTTGCGCCGCTTTACGCCGCCGGGACGCGGGATGCGGCCGCTGTGGCCTATTCCGCCCCCAATTCCCATAGAGAAGGACGAACGAGACCGTGCGAAGATTCCCGCGTGGCGAAAAAATCCGGCCAACCGCCCGTCAAAGTTGCCACAAACGGCCGGTCATGGCCCTCCGGATCGCGGTGGCAATCTCCCCTAATGCCCGGACAACTCGTCATCTCTCGCCTGCGGTGCGGAACTTCACCCGCCGGACATGTCTTCGAGTTACCTGTGGGGCGGTAGTAGGCTCGCGCCGTTTGCTGACGAACATGAACACCCCCGGCCGGCGGGGGTCGAGCTGGGGGAGGCCATGCGCTTTCGCGGGAAGTCCATCCGCCGGAAGATCGTGGCGCTGCTTCTCGTGCCGCTGGTGTCCCTGACCGGCGTCTGGGCGTTCGCCACCGTGTTCGCCGGCCGGGAAGTGGCCCAGCTGTTCCGCGTGTCCGACACCGTCGAGGACATCGGCTACCCGGCCGAGGACACCGTCCGCGTCCTCCAGCAGGAACGCCGCCAGGCCCTCGTCTACCTCGCCGATCCGCGGGCCTCCGAGGCCCTGTCCGCGCTGCACCGCACCCGCGCCGCCACCGACCGGTCGATCACCACGCTCCGCCGGAACGCCGCGGACCAGGACATCCGGGACAGCCTGGAGGTGGACGGCCGGGAACACCTGGCCGCCGCCCTGGACTCCCTGGACGGCCTCGACTCCCTGCGTCGCAGCGTCGAGGAGCGTTCCCTCACCCGGGCCCAGGCACTCGGCCTCTACAACCGCCTCGTCGACCCCTGCTACGCGCTGCTCGCCTCCCTCGTCGGCATCGACGACGTCGAGGTCGAGAAGCAGGCCCGCGCCCTGGTCAACCTCACCCGCGCCCGAGAACTGCTCGCCCGCGAGGACGCCCTGCTCGGCTCCTCCCTCGTCGTCGGCCGGGTCACCCGCGACGAGACCCGCCAGATCTCCGACCTCGTCGCCCAGCGCACCCTCCTGTACGACATCAGCCTGCCGCTGCTGCCCGCCGCCGAACGCGCACGCTACGAACGCTTCTGGAAGAACCCCACCACGGCACCCCTGCGCGGAGCCGAACGGACCGTCGCCGCCATGGACTCGGGCACGCCCCGCGGGGTCACCGCCAAGAGCTGGGACTCCGCCGCGGCCACCGTCCTGGACGAACTGGGCACCCTGGACGACCAGGCGAGCGACCGCTACCAGGACCGCATGCGCCCGGTGGCCTTCGGTGTCATCGCGCAGGCGGCCGTCGTCGGCCTCCTCGGCCTGATCGCCCTCCTCGTCTCCATCGTCCTGTCCATCCGGATCGGCCGCGCCCTCATCCGCGACCTGCGCCAGCTGCGGCTGGAGGCCCACGAGGCGTCCGGCGTCCGGCTGCCCAGCGTGATGCGCCGGCTGTCCGCCGGTGAGCAGGTCGACGTCGAGACCGAGGTGCCGCGCCTGGAGTACGACAAGAACGAGATCGGCGAGGTCGGACAGGCCCTCAACACCCTCCAGCGGGCCGCCGTGGAGGCCGCCGTCAAGCAGGCCGAACTGCGCGCCGGCGTCTCCGAGGTCTTCGTCAACCTCGCCCGCCGCAGCCAGGTGCTGCTGCACAAGCAGCTCACCCTGCTCGACAGCATGGAGCGCCGTACCGAGGACACCGACGAACTCGCCGACCTGTTCCGGCTGGACCACCTCACCACCCGCATGCGCCGGCACGCCGAGGGCCTGGTGATCCTCTCCGGTGCCGCGCCCTCCCGGCAGTGGCGCCGCCCGGTGCAGCTGATGGACGTGGTCCGCGCCGCCGTCGCCGAGGTCGAGGACTACGAGCGCATCGAGGTCCGGCGCCTGCCGCGGGTCGCCGTCACCGGGCCCGCCGTCGCCGACCTCACCCACCTCGTGGCCGAGCTCCTGGAGAACGCCACGGTCTTCTCGCCCCCGCACACCGCCGTCCAGGTCGTCGGCGAGCGGGTCGCCAACGGCTTCACCCTGGAGATCCACGACCGGGGGCTCGGTATGACGGCCGAGGCACTCCTCGACGCCAATCTCCGCCTCGCCGAGACGCCCGAGTTCGAACTGTCCGACACCGACCGGCTGGGCCTGTTCGTCGTCAGCCGGCTCGCCCAGCGCCAGAACGTCCGGGTCTCCCTCCAGCCGTCGCCGTACGGCGGAACCACCGCCGTGGTGTTCATCCCCGACGCGCTGCTCACCGAGGACGTCCCGGACACCAACGGCGTCGGTTTCCGGCTCGACCGGGACCGCGCCGGCAACGGCGGCGAGCAGGCGCTCGGCCGCGGGCGGTCTCCGGAACCGCTGCGGCTGCCCGGTCCGCAGACCTCCGTGCTGGACGGCCCGGTCGAGCTGGAGGCGCCCGTCGATCTCGACGCGCTGGAGGACTTCCCCGGCGCCCTCCCGGACGAGGACAGCGAGCGCGGCGGCCTGTTCCGCCCCCGCCGGTCCCGCCCGGGCGGCGACGAGCAGCCGGCGCACCACGACACCGGCGACCACGGAGCCGTACCGCTGCCCCGGCGGCAGACGCCCAAGCTGGTCAGCTCGCACGGCAAGCCCGTCACCGACCAGCGGCCCCGCCGCGGTGAACCGGCCCCGGAACCCACCAGCGGCCCGGGCGCCTCCGACCTAGGCGGACTGGCCCCGCTGCCCTCCCGCCGCCGCGGCACGGCCGCCCGGCGTCCCCCGGCCGATCCCGCGGGCGAGCGGGCCGGGACCCGGGGCGAGAGCGGCGGCGAGACGCCCGACGCCCCGGCGCTGCCGAGGCGCACCCGGCCCCGGACCTCCGGCCCCGGCACTCCGGCGGACCCGGCCCCGCCCCCCGGCACCCCCACCGCGCCCGCCGGCGACCCCGCCCCGGCGCCGGGCGTCAGCCCGCTGCCCCGGCGCGTACGCCAGGCGAACCTGGCCCCCCAGCTCAAGCAGGACACCGAACGGCGCGCCGGACGCCCGGCGCAGCCCGCCGACCGTGACGCCGACGAGGTCCGCAGCCGGATGGCCTCGCTCCAGCGCGGCTGGCAGCGCGGCCGGGAGGAGAACGCCGCGGGCGACGGGGCCCACAACGGCACAGCACAAGGAACGACCAAGGGAGACGGTCGATGACCGCACCGAAGGCCACCGGCCACACGACGACGAACAAGGGGGAGCTGAACTGGCTCCTGGACGACCTGGTGGACCGGGTCGCCAGCATCCGCAAGGCCGTCATCCTGTCCGGCGACGGACTGCCGACCGGGGTATCCAAGGACCTGACCAGGGAGGACAGCGAGCACCTGGCCGCCGTCGCGTCCGGCTTCCACAGCCTCGCCAAGGGCGTGGGCCGCCACTTCGACGCGGGCGGCGTCCGGCAGACCATCGTGGAGCTGGACGGCGCCTTCCTCTTCGTCACTGCCGCCGGCGACGGCAGCTGCCTCGCCGTCCTCTCGGACGCCGACTCCGACGTCGGACAGGTCGCCTACGAGATGACGCTGCTGGTCAAGCGGGTCGGTGTGCATCTGGGCACCGCTCCGCGCACCGATCTGCCCGCAGGCGGGTAGTGGGATGGCATGAGCGGAGACGGTCAGGGAAGAAACCACTGGTTCGACGACGAGGCCGGGCCGGTCGTCCGGCCGTACGCGATGACACGTGGCCGCACCACGAGTGAGGGCCAGCACCGCCTCGACCTGATCGCGGTGGTCGTCACCGAGCTCGACGCCGACGACCCGGAAACGGACCCGACGCTGTCCCCCGAGCACGTGGACATCGTCGGGCTCTGCCGGGACGAGCCCCAGTCGGTCGCCGAACTGGCCGCGGAACTCGACCTGCCCATCGGCGTGGTCCGCGTGCTCATCGGCGATCTGGTGCACACCGGGTACGTCCATGTGACGCGCCCGGTGCCGCCGGCCGAGCTGCCGGACGAGAGTATTCTGCGCGACGTGATCAACGGCCTCCGGGCGCTGTGACCGGCGCGAGAGCGGGGTAGTGACGTGACTGGCTGGCAGTTCTGGGTCGACCGAGGCGGCACCTTCACGGACATCGTCGCGCGGCGCCCGGACGGCCGGCTGCTCACGCACAAGCTGCTGTCCGACAACCCGGTCCGGTACGCCGACGCCGCCGTGGCCGGGGTGCGCGAGCTGCTCGGCGACTCCCGGGAGCCCGTCGAGGCCGTCCGCATGGGCACCACGGTCGCCACCAACGCCCTGCTGGAACGCAAGGGCGAGCGCACCCTCCTGGTCGTCACCCGGGGCTTCGGGGACGCCCTGCGCATCGCCTACCAGAACCGGCCCCGCATCTTCGCCCGCCGCATCGAGCTGCCCGCACTGCTCCACGAACGGGTCGTGGAGGTGGACGAACGCCTCGCCGCCGACGGCACCGTCCTGCGCGCCCCCGACCTGGACGCCCTGGCCGGCCCGCTCCGGCAGGCGTACGACGACGGGATCCGCGCGCTCGCCGTCGTCTGCCTGCACAGCCACCTCGACCCCGCCCACGAACGCGCCATCGGCGAACTCGCCGCCCGCATCGGCTTCCCGCAGATCTCGCTGTCCAGCGAGGTCAGCCCGCTGATGAAGCTCGTCCCACGCGGGGACACCGCCGTCGTGGACGCCTACCTCTCGCCCGTGCTGCGCCGCTACGTGCGGCACATCGCCGAGGAACTGCACGGCGTGCGGCTGATGTTCATGCAGTCCAACGGCGGGCTGACGGAGGCCGGGCAGTTCCGCGGCAAGGACGCCGTCCTGTCCGGACCGGCCGGCGGCATCGTCGGCATGGCCCGTATGTCGCAGCGCGCCGGCTACGAGCGCGTCATCGGTTTCGACATGGGCGGCACCTCCACCGACGTCTCGCACTTCGCCGGCGCCTACGAGCGGGTGTTCACCACCCGGATCGCGGGAGTCCGGCTGCGCGCCCCCATGCTGGCCATCCACACGGTCGCCGCGGGCGGCGGCTCCGTCCTGCACTTCGACGGCTCCCGCTACCGGGTCGGCCCCGACTCGGCCGGCGCCGCCCCGGGCCCCGCCTGCTACCGCGCCGGCGGCCCGCTCACCGTCACCGACGCCAACCTGATGCTCGGCCGCATCCAGGCCGGCCACTTCCCCGCGGTCTTCGGGCCCGGGGGTGACCAGCCCCTGGACGCCGCCCTCGTCCGTGACCGGTTCACCGCCCTCGCGCGCGAGATCCACGACCGCACCGGCGACGACCGCACCCCCGAACAGGTGGCCGAGGGGTACCTGCGGATCGCCGTCGCGAACATCGCGGGCGCCGTGAAGCGGATCTCCGTCCAGAAGGGCCACGACGTCACCCGCTACGCCCTGACCACCTTCGGCGGAGCGGGCGGCCAGCACGCCTGCCGGGTCGCCGACTCGCTCGGCATCCGCACCGTCCTCGTACCCCCCATGGCGGGTGTGCTCTCCGCGCTCGGCATCGGCCTCGCCGACACCACGGCCATGCGGGAGCGGTCCGTGGAGGCGCCGCTGGAGGCCGCCGCCATGCCCCGCGTCCGCGAGACGGCCGACGACCTGGAGACGGCGGCGCGCGCCGAACTGGTCGCCGAGGACGTCCCGGAGGACCGGATCCGGGTCACCCGCCGCGCCCAGCTGCGCTACGACGGCACCGACACCACCCTCACCGTCGCCCTGACCGCCCCCGAGGCCATGCGGCGCGACTTCGAGGAACGTCATCGCGCCGTGTACTCCTTCACCCTCGACCGCCCCGTGGTGATCGAAGCCCTCTCCGTCGAAGCCACCGGCCTCACCGCACCCCCCGATCTCTCCGCCCTCGCCCCGTACGAGGGCCGCGCCCAGGCGCCCGGCACCGCCCGTCTGTGCACCGGCGGCCACTGGCGCGACGTACCCCTGCACCGCCGGGAGGCCCTTCCGCCCGGCGAGACCGTCACCGGCCCCGCGCTCATCACCGAGGCCGGCGCGACGACCGTCGTGGACGACGGCTGGCGGGCCGCCGCGACCGATGACGGGCATCTGGTCATGGAACGCGCGGCGATCACGCAGAGTTCCGACGCGAGCACGGAAATCGACCCGGTGCTGCTCGAGGTCTTCAACAACCTCTTCATGTCGATCGCCGAGCAGATGGGCGCCCGGCTGGAGTCCACCGCCCAGTCCGTCAACATCAAGGAACGGCTGGACTTCTCCTGTGCCCTGTTCGACCCGGACGGCAACCTGGTGGCCAACGCCCCCCACATCCCCGTCCACCTGGGCTCCATGGGCACCAGTGTCAAAGAGGTCATCCGCCGCCGCGGCTCCGCCATGCGGCCGGGCGACACCTACGCCGTCAACGACCCCTACCACGGCGGCACGCACCTGCCCGACGTCACCGTGATCACGCCCGTCTTCGACACCGACCGGGCGACGGACACGGGCAGCGAGCCGCGGCTCCTGTTCCACGTCGCCTCACGCGGCCACCACGCCGAGATCGGCGGCATCGCCCCCGGCTCCATGCCGGCCCACAGCCGCACCATCGAGGAGGAGGGCGTCCTCTTCGACAACTGGCTGCTCGCCGAGGACGGGCGCTTCCGCGAGGAGGAGACGCTGCGCCTGCTCACCGGGGCGCCGTACCCCTCGCGCGACCCGCGGACCAACCTCGCCGACCTGCGGGCGCAGATCGCCGCCAACCGCAAGGGCGTCGACGAGGTCCGCCGCATGATCGACGAGTTCGGCCTCGACGTCGTCCAGGCCTACATGCGGCACGTCCAGGACAACGCCGAGGAGGCCGTCCGCCGCGTCATCGACGCCCTGGACGACGGCGCGTACGCCTACGAGACCGACTCCGGTGCCGTCATCCGGGTCACGGTCCGCGTCGACCGCGCCGAACGCCGGGCGACCATCGACTTCACCGGCACCTCCGCGCAGCTGGCCACCAACTTCAACGCGCCCCGCGCGGTCGTCAACGCGGCCGTCCTGTACGTCTTCCGCACTCTGGTCGCCGACGACATCCCGCTCAACGACGGCTGTCTGCGCCCCTTGGACATCATCGTGCCGCCCGGCTCCCTGCTCGCTCCCGAGCCGCCGGCCGCCGTCGTCGCCGGCAACGTCGAGACCTCCCAGGCCATCACCGGCGCCCTGTACGCCGCGCTCGGGGTGCAGGCGGAGGGCTCCGGCACCATGAACAACGTCACCTTCGGCAACGAGCGCCACCAGTACTACGAAACCGTCGCCTCCGGTTCCGGCGCCGGCGACGGTTTCCCGGGCGCCGACGTGGTCCAGACCCATATGACCAACTCCCGGCTCACCGACCCGGAGGTCCTGGAGTGGCGGCTGCCGGTGCGGCTGGAGGAGTTCGCCGTCCGGCGGGGGAGCGGCGGCGCCGGGCGCTGGCGCGGCGGTGACGGTGCCGTGCGCCGCATCCGCTTCCTGGAGCCGATGACCGTCTCGACGCTCTCCCAGCACCGCCGGGTGCCCCCGTACGGCATGGCGGGCGGCGCACCCGGAGCGCTCGGCGCCAACCGGGTGGAGCGGGCCGACGGCACGGTCACCGACCTCGGCGGGAGCGGCTCGGCCGACGTCGGCCCCGGAGACGTACTCGTCATCGAAACCCCCGGTGGCGGCGGCTACGGCCGACCGTCGCCCGAACCCCATCAAGCAGGAGAAGAGATCGATGATCTTCGGGCGTTCTGAGCGCGGCAAGCCCCCGGTCGAGCCCGTCACGCTCAAGATCCTGGTGGCCGGCGGCTTCGGCGTGGGCAAGACGACCCTCGTCGGCGCGGTCAGCGAGATCAGACCGTTGCGCACCGAGGAGCTGCTCACCGAGGCCGGACGCCCGGTCGACGACATCAGCGGTGTGGAGGGCAAGCACACCACCACGGTGGCCATGGACTTCGGCCGCATCACCCTGCGCGAGAACCTGGTGCTCTACCTCTTCGGCACACCCGGGCAGGAACGGTTCTGGTTCATGTGGGACGAGCTGTCCGAGGGCGCCCTCGGGGCCGTCGTCCTCGCCGACACCCGCCGCCTGGAGGACTGCTTCGCCGCCGTCGACTACTTCGAGCGGCGTTCCATACCCTTCGTGGTCGGCGTCAACTGCTTCGAGGGCGCCGCGCGGTACCCCGCCGAGGCCGTCCGCCAGGCGCTGGACCTGGACGACGGCGTGCCCCTGCTGCTGTGCGACGCCCGGAACCGGGAGTCGGTCAAGGAGGTGCTCATCGGCCTAGTCCGGCACGCGATGGCGTACACGGCCGAACGCCGCCGGGCCGCCATCGGCTGACCGCCTCCTTCGCCACCCGCCCGCGGACACGGCCCGTACCCCCGCCGACCGGGGTACGGGCCGTGCGACAGGACAGACCCGTGCCCTGGTGCCGGATAACACCGAAAATGTACGGCGATGTCGTCTGGCACCGGGAAGTTTTCACCGGCGTCGCAGGGGCGTCAAGGCTGTGAACGGTGTCGGTCACACCGGCCCGCCGGCCACCTTCCGGTCACAGGCGCGCCGCGACGGCCGTTCACCGCTGTGGCTCGGCGGCCGCGAACCCGGCCTGCGCGGGGGCCGGCCCGGAGAAGCCGCGCCGGACCTCGTGCCCGGGCAGCCCGGCCCGGCCGAGCACCCAGCTTCCGCCGTGCAGCGCCTTCGCCGCCTTCTTCAGCGGAGCGAGCCGGGCGGCGGCCTGGTGGTGGTCGCCCACGCTGCCCGGAGCGCACACGACGGTGGCCAGGGACAGCGTGACCGGCCGCCCGCCCGCCGTCCAGGACGCGTCCAGCACGGCCGCCGCCAGCGGACCGAGCGCCTCCTCGTCGGCCAGCACCAGGAAGTCGTCCCCGCCGATGTGCCCCACCCGCGCCTGCCCCGCCGCCCGCTGGAGCGCGCCGCCGACCGCCCGGATCAGCTCGTCGCCCGCGGCGAACCCGGCGCCGTCGTTGACCTGCTTGAAGTGGTCGATGTCCAGCCAGCTGAGCGCGAACGCCCGCCCCTCGGCGATCCGCCGGTCCACCTCGCTCACGATCGCGTCCGAACCGGGCAGCCTGGTCAGCGGGTTGAGCCCGGCCGCCTCCTCCACCCGGCTCTCGGCCAGCGCCCGCACCAGGTCCGCCAGCCGTACGACCCCCACGCACCGGCCCTGTTCGTCCACCACCGCCACATCGTCCGAGGTCCGGTCCCGGCCGCCGACCGCCACCACGTCCAGCACCTCCCAGGCCGTCGCGTCCACCCCGACCGTGCGGGGCGTGTCGCCCAGCTTGTACGCCGGCCGGCCGGCGTACAGGGCGTGTCCGTAGCGGGTGGACATCGACAGCAGGAACCGCGAGCGGTGCACCGACCGGACGGGCCGCCCGGACGGGTCCACCAGCAGCACCCCGGAGACCTCCGGGGAACCGGTCAGCAGGGCCCGCACCCGCTCCGCCGAGGCGGACAGCGGCAGTACGGCGGCGGGCCGCACGAACTCGCGCACCGACGGCCCGTGACGGGGCGTGGCCGGGGCACCGGGCGCGAGGGACGGAACGTATACGTCCACGGCGGGGATCCGGGCCGGCGGCGCGAACAGCTCGCCCTGCGCCAGCTGCGCACCGGCCGCCAGGGCCGCCGCGCACTGGTGCTCGGTCTCCACGCCCTCCACCGCCACCAGGGCGCCCAGTTCCTCGCACAGCGTCCGCATCGCCCGCACCGCGGCCGGCCGCGCCAGCAGCGAGGCGTCGAGCTTGACCAGGCCGGGGGAGAGGTCGGTGAGCAGTCTGAGCGGTACGTCGCCGTCCCCGATGCCGTCCGCGCTGATCCGGAACCCCTGCTCGCGCAGCGCGGCCACCGCCTCCAGCAGGGCCCGGTGCGGTACGTGCGTATAGGGCGGGACGATGTCGAGCGTCACCTCCCAGGGCATGCGCCCCGCGCCGCGCACGGCGTCGTGCAGCGGGGTGAGGCCGCCGAGGTCGGCGAGCGTGGCCGCGAACACGTTCAGGTGCAGCGGCAGCAGTGTCTCCTTGCGCGCCGCCGCGCGGAACGCCAGCACGGCCAGCCTGCCGTCCAGTTCCGGGTCCCGGCGGGCCTCGGCCAGGATGTCGCCGGTTTCCGGGCGGGCGAGTGTCTCCAGTGCGGCGACCGCGCCCGTCCTCAGGTTGACCACCGGCTGGAAGGCGAAGCGGAGAGTATCCGTCCAGGAGTGCACGGGAGCATGATGGGCGCCGCCCGCGCACGCCCGCGCTCAGTTCATGAGACGTTCACGCAGGATTCCGCGGCGGTCACAGAGGGTGGCCAATTCCGACCCGCGCCGGTCCGGCCTCGCTCACCGCACGGCGATCACCGAGGACCCGTGCCCGAACAGCCCCTGGCTGGCGGTGATGCCCATCCGTGGCCCGGCGACCTGGCGGACGTCCGTCGTACCTCTGGGGTGACGGAGGCCGGTAACGGCTGTCGGTGTACGACCGGATACGCCCCTTTCGCGACAGCACAACCTCCTCCAGGGGAGCCGCCCGCGCAGTGCGGATTGCGGCAGTGGACGTCCTCGCGCGGGAAGAAGACCGAGGCACAGGCGGGCACCTGACGACTCGTCGGAACTATGCCACGGGTCGCCGGAAATGGGCAGGCCGCAGCGGTGAACCGAAAGGTCACCGACGGCGTCGTGTTACAGCGGGGGCGGCCGGGACCGACGGGGGTGATTCCGGCCGCCTCATTCCGATCCGCCCGTTCCTGACGGCTCGCTGCCGGAACGCGTCCCTCCTGTGATCGGATACAGTCCGCGCGTGTCCGAAACTCAACAACCCACTGCCAACTCCGTGCCGGACTCCCACTGTTCGAGCTGCGGAGCGCCCTTTGGAGAGGGCATCTCCGGCTGGCCGCGCACCTGCCCGTCCTGCGGCACCGTCGCCTACCGCAACCCCCTGCCGGTCGCGATCGCGCTCCAGCCCGTGTACGACACCAAGGGCACGGCCCTGGTCGTCATCACCCGCACCGTCGCCCCCGCGCGCGGAGGCACGGCCCTGCCCGGCGGCTACATCGACGACCGCGAGGACTGGAAGCAGGCCGTCGTCCGCGAACTCGGGGAAGAGACCGGCATCGACGCGGCCGCCCGCGACGTACGGCTCGTGGACGCCATGAGCGCGCCCGACGGGCACCTGCTGCTGTTCGGGCTGCTCCCGGAACGCCCGGCCGAGGGACTGCCCGCCTCCGGCCCCACCGACGAGACCGAGGGCTGGCACCTCCTGCGCAGGCCCGAGGAACTCGCCTTCCCCCTGCACACCGTGGCCGTCAAAGCCTGGTTCGAGGGCCGCTACGTCTGAGCCGGGCGGTTCAGCCCCGCCCGCGCACGCGCACCGGACGCGCCGGCTCGGCCGCGCCGTCCTCGCGCTCCCGGGTCACCACCACCCGTCCGTCCCGCTCGCGGGCGGCATACCGCTCGATCTCCGGCTCGTCCCACCCGTCGCCCGCGTCCGGCACCACCAGACCGCCCCCGGTCCGCCCGCGCGCGGGCGCCCACACCTCCAGCTCCAGCCCCCCGTCGGCGCCCCGCACCGGCAGCACCGCCCCCGCGCGCGCGAAGACCGGCACCCGGGACAGCGGCGCGTCGACCACGACCCGCCCCGGCCCCTCGTAGACCTCCTCCGTCGCCGTGTCGTACCAGCGGCCCCGCGGCAGCCGCACCGCACGCCGGCCGGCACCGGGCTCCAGCACCGGTGCCACCAGAAGGCCGTCGCCCAGCAGGAACGCGTCCTCGCAGTCGCGCAGCGCCCGGTCCTCCGGCGACCCCCACCACAGCGGCCGCGCATAGGGCGCCCCGGTCCGCCGGGCCAGATGCGCCAGCGTCACGAAGTACGGCAGCAGCCGCCGGCGTTCGAGCAGCGCCAAGCGCGCGTGCTCCAGCACCTCGGCACCGAACTCCCACGGCTCCCGGCGCCCCGCCCGCGGACCCGCGTAGGTCCGGAACAACGGCAGATACGCGCCCAGCTGGAACCAGCGCAGATACAGCTCCGGCGACGCACTGCCGTGGGCACCGCCCACGTCCGGGCCCGAATACGGCACTCCGCACAGTCCCAGCCCCAGCACCAGTGACAGCGACGCCCGCAGCCCCGGCCAGCCCGTCGCCACATCCCCCGACCACGTGCCGCCGTACCGCTGCAGCCCCGCCCAGCCCGAACGGGAGAGCACGAAGGGCCGCTCCTCGGGCGCCAGCTCGCGCAGCCCCTCGTAGGCCGCCCGGGCCATGCACAGCGCGTACACGTTGTGCGCCTCCTGATGGTCACCGCCGCGCCCCTCCAGGGCGTGCCGGGCCGAGCGCGGCAGCGTCGGCTCACCGAAGGCGCCGAACGACGTCGGCTCGTTCATGTCGTGCCAGAAACCCGCGAAGCCCTGCTCCAGCCGCTCCCGGTAGAGCCCGCCCCACCACGCGCGCACGCGCGCGTGCGTGAAGTCCGGGAAGACCGACTCGCCGGCCCACGCCAGACCCTCCACCGTGCGGCCCCGCGCGTCCCGCACGAACGCGTCCACGGCCTCGCCGCCGTCGTACACGGCATCGCCCGGTTCCGCCCGCACCGACGGATCCACGGCCGACACGAGCCGGATCCCGTCCCGGCGCAGCTCCTCCGCCAGCACCGGCAGCTTGGGGAAACGTTCCTGGTCGACGGTGAACACCCGGTGGCCGTCGTAGTGGCCGGCACCGAGGTGCACGGCGTCCAGCGGCAGCCCCCGCTCGTGGTGGCCGGCGACGACCCGGCGCACCTCCTGCTCGCTGCCGGATCCCCACCGCGCGTGCTGGTACCCCAGGGCCCACGCGGGCGGCAGCGCGGGCGCCCCGGTCAGCGACGCCCACGTGTACAGCACGCGCGCGGGGGTGCCCACCATCACCCAGCAGCGCAGCGGGCCGCCGTCCATGTGCACCTCGCAGCGCCCCGCCCGGTCGTGCCCGGACCCGGCACCCTCCTCGCCCTCCCGCAGCACCACCGACCCGTCCCAGGTGGTGTCGTGGAACACCAGGTGCGTGCCCGCGTCCGCCACCACCAGCTGCACCGGCATGGTCAGGTGCAGCGGATCGTCACCGGGCCCGAACGCCCGGCCCGGATCGGTGTTCCACAGCCGGTACCTGCCGTCCCGCAGCCGCGGACCGGACGCCCGCCCGCCCAGCCCGAAGAACCGGGCGTCCGCCGCCACCTCCGACCGCTGCATCCACCGCGCCGCGCCCCCGCCCACCGGCTCCCACCAGCGCGGCGGAAGCTCCCGCCGCAGCACCACCCCGCCCGGCGTGCACACCTGCACCGCGCCGTGCCGCGACACGACCACCGTCACCCGCTCGGCCACCACCCGCCAGCCGCCGTCCTTGTCCGGCTCCAGCACCGCCCGCGGATCCGGCTCCGGACCGCTCCCGGCGAGCGCGTACGACGGCAGCGCGCCCGCCCCGTCCCACCCCCAGAACACCGCTCCGTTCGCCGCCACCACGATCCGCAGCTCGGAACGGCTGAACCGGATCAGACCGCCGCCCGGACCCGGCTCCACGTCCCGCACCAGCCCCGGCACCCGGGCCCGCTCGGGCCCCCGCCGCGGCAGCCCCGCCGCGTCGATACGCCTCCTGCGCCACGCGGCCCGCACGGTGCGCAACCCCCGAGCCGCCCTCCCCGAACCGACCACACTCACCGAACGCACCAGGTCACGACCGTCCATGCTGCTCACCCTGCCACTGAGCGCCCCACGCGCGCGTGCCGTTCAACTGCCGTTCACCCGTGGCCGGGCCACATCTTCACGACATCGACTATGTGGGGCGAACCCTGGTGCAGAAGTCGATCACATGGCATCGTCCGTGTCAGCCGCGTCACGCGCACACCCCAGCCCGTGCGCGGACCGACGCACACGACGCGCACAGCCCGGGAGCCTCCCATGTCGACCGCGAACCCCCAGCCGCTCTGGCAGCCCGACCCCGAGCGGATCGCCAAGGCCCGCATCACCCGGTTCCAGGCATGGGCCGCCGAACACCACGGCGCCCCGGCCGAAGGCGGCTACCCGGCCCTGCACCGGTGGTCCGTCGACCAGCTCGACACCTTCTGGAAAGCCGTCACGGAGTGGTTCGACGTACGCTTCTCCACCCCCTACGCGCGCGTGCTCGACGACCGCGCCATGCCCGGCGCCCGATGGTTCCCCGGCGCCACCCTCAACTACGCCGAACACGCCCTGCGCGCCGCGGCCGACCGCGCCGGCGAACCCGCCCTCCTGTGCGTGGACGAGACCCACGAACCCCGCCCGGTGACCTGGTCCGAGCTGCGCCGCCAGGTCGGCTCGCTCGCCGCCGGACTCCGCGCCCTCGGCGTACGCCCCGGCGACCGCGTCAGCGGCTACCTCCCCAACATCCCGCAGGCCGTCGTCGCCCTCCTCGCCACCGCCGCCGTCGGCGCCGTATGGACCTCCTGCGCCCCCGACTTCGGCGCCCGCAGCGTCCTCGACCGCTTCCAGCAGGTCGAACCCGTCGTCCTGTTCACCGTCGACGGCTACCGCTACGGCGGCAAGGAGCACGACCGCCGCGAGATCGTCGCCGAACTGCGCCGCGAACTGCCCACCCTGCGCGCCGTCGTCCACATCCCGCTGCTCGGCACCGACACCCCCGAGGGCGCCCTCGAATGGTCGGCGCTGACCGCCGGGGACACCGAGCCGGTCTACGAACAGGTCCCCTTCGACCACCCGCTGTGGGTGCTGTACTCCTCCGGCACGACCGGCCTGCCCAAGGCCATCGTCCAGTCGCAGGGCGGCATCCTGGTCGAACACCTCAAACAGCTCGGCCTGCACTGCGACCTCGGTCCCGAGGACCGCTTCTTCTGGTACACCTCGACCGGCTGGATGATGTGGAACTTCCTCGTCTCCGGCCTCCTGACGGGCACCACGATCGTCCTGTACGACGGCAGCCCCGGCCACCCGGACACCGGCGCCCAGTGGCGGATCGCCGAACGCACCGGGGCCACCCTCTACGGCACCTCCGCCGCCTACGTCATGGCCTGCCGCAAGGCCGGCGTCCACCCCGCCCGCGACTACGACCTGTCCAGGGTCGAGTGCGTCGCCACCACCGGCTCCCCGCTGCCGCCCGACGGCTTCCGCTGGCTGCACGACGAGGTGCGCGACGACCTGTGGATCGCCTCCGTCAGCGGCGGCACGGACGTCTGCTCCTGCTTCGCCGGCGCCGTACCCACCCTGCCCGTGTACACCGGCGAACTCCAGGCCCCCGGCCTCGGCACCGACCTGCGCTCCTGGGACCCGAGCGGCCGACCCCTCGTGGACGAGGTCGGCGAACTGGTCGTCACCCAGCCCATGCCGTCCATGCCGATCCACTTCTGGAACGACCCCGACGGCAGCCGCTACCACCACAGCTACTTCGACACCTACCCCGGCGTCTGGCGCCACGGCGACTGGATCACCGTCACCTCCCGGGGCTCCGTGATCATCCACGGCCGCTCCGACTCCACCCTCAACCGGCAGGGCGTACGCATGGGCTCGGCCGACATCTACGAGGTCGTCGAACGCCTGCCGGAGATCAGGGAATCGCTCGTCATCGGCGTCGAACAACCCGACGGCGGCTACTGGATGCCGCTGTTCGTGCACCTCGCACCGGGCGCCGTCCTGGACGAGACGCTCCTGAACCGCGTCAAGCAGACCATCCGCGAACAGCTCTCACCCCGGCACGTCCCCGACGAGATCATCGAGGTCCCCGGCATCCCGCACACCCTCACCGGCAAGCGCATCGAGGTACCGGTCAAGCGCCTCCTGCAGGGCACCCCCCTGGAAAAGGCGGTCAACCCCGGCTCCATCGACAACCTCGCCCTCCTCGCCTTCTACGAGGAACTGGCCCGCAAGCGCGGCTGACCCACCGGAACATCACCCTCCGCACAGGTCCCGGACCCCGCTGCGGCGTCCGGGACCCGTCGCACCAAACACCAGTCATGACCTGGAAAAACGCCCCCCATGCCCCGGTCCGCGAGCCTCGTCGGACAGCCGTTGTCAGTGCCGACCGTTACGGTGAGTGAGCATTGATCGACCGCGCATTGGGGGAATCATGGCGCACACCGACCACCACACCCTGCGACGCGTCCTGCGCCGCGAGATCGCCGGCACCATCGGCGTCCTCACCGACGACCACGACTTCCGCGCCATGCGGCGCTACCGCAGCTTCACCTTCGACGACCACACGACCTACCTCCGGCACCTGGAAACGGTCCTGAGGACCCGCGCCGCACAGGGCAGCCACACCACACTCGCCCTGTTCGACCCGGAGGACTACGCCGCGTACTGCGCGGACACCGGACTCGACCCGGACGCCCCGGCCAGCCGCAGCCGGTTCACCGCACACCTCGCGACCACCGGCCCCACCGTCCCCTACGACGGCCGCCCGCTCACCGACCTCCTGCCCCAGCTCGTGGACGAAGCCGTACGCCAGGCCACCTGGGAGTACGCCACCACCCTCCTCACCCGCCTCGGACCCTGCCCGACCTGCGGCGAGGACATCGGCAGGGCCGCCTTCACCCGTGCCTCCGAACTCCTGGTCCGCATCCTCGACACCGCCCCACCCGGCGAGAGGCACCTCGTCTGCACCGTCTCCGGACCACCGGACACCCTCGTCTCCGTCCTGCACGGCGACCAGGACGGCAACGGCGCCACCCGCCTGGACGAGGCGGAGGCCCTGGAGTTCACCAGCGTCCTCGCCCTCGGACTGGCCACCCGCAGCCCTGGTGGACTCGTCATCCGCACCAGCGCCGCCGGCACCCCCGACCGCGTCTACGGCTGGCGACTGCGCGGCGGCACCCTCGAGCCCCTGACCGCCTCGGAAGTCTTCGACGCCTACTGCACCGACGTCGAAACCGGCGACCTCATCCCACCCGAGTCCGGCGTCGACTACGACGCACCCCCCGACCTCGGAGACGACGGCACGGCAGCGGCCCACCGCCACTGACACACCGGCCACCGCCGGCAAACACGACAGGGGCGCCCCGCCCGAAGGCGGGACGCCCCTGACCGAACGGCACCCGAAGGCACCGGCCGGCTACTCGCCGGACAGCACCGCCTGGGCCGCGGCGCGCGCCTCCTCGGCGCTGTCCGCCGCACGCGCCGCCGCCGCGGCCCGCTCGCACTGCGCCAGCGTGTGCTTCGCCAGCGTGGCGCGGACATACGGAATCGACGCCGACCCCATGGACAGGGAGGTGACACCCAGACCGGTCAGCACACAGGCCAGCAGCGGATCGGACGCGGCCTCACCGCACACCCCGCAGCTCTTGCCCTCGGCCCTCGCCGCCTCGGCCGACAGCGCCACCAGGTCGAGCAGCGCCGGCTGCCACGGGTCCTGCAGCCGCGACACCGCGCCCACCTGCCGGTCCGCCGCGAACGTGTACTGCGCGAGGTCGTTGGTGCCCAGCGACAGGAACTCGACCTCCCGCAGGATCGACCGCGCCCGCAGCGCGGCCGACGGGATCTCGACCATCGCACCGAACTTGGCCTGGAGACCCGCCTCCCGGCAGGCGTCCGCGAACGCCTTGGCGTCCTGGCGGTCCGCCACCATGGGCGCCATCACCTCGAGGTGGACGGGCAGCCCCTCGGCGGCCTTCGCCAGCGCCGTCAGCTGGGTGCGCAGCACCTCCGGGTGGTCCAGCAGCGTCCGCAGGCCCCGCACACCCAGCGCCGGGTTCGGCTCGTCCGCCGGCGTCAGGAAGTCCAGCGGCTTGTCCGCGCCCGCGTCCAGCACCCGTACGACCACACGACCCTCGGGGAACGCCTCCAGCACCTGCCGGTAGGCCTCCACCTGCTTCTCCTCGGAAGGAGCCTTCTTGCTGTCGTCCAGGAACAGGAACTCGGTACGGAACAGACCGACGCCCTCGGCACCCGCCTCGACCGCGGCCGCCACATCCGCCGGCCCGCCCACGTTGGCCAGCAGCGGCACCTTGTGCCCGTCCGCGGTCACACCGGGGCCCGTCGAGGCGGCCAGCGCCGCCTTGCGCTCGGCGGCCGCGGCCGAAAGCTGCGCCTTCTTCTCCTCGCTGGGGCTGACGAAGACATCGCCCGTGCTGCCGTCCACGGCGACCACCGTGCCCTCGGCCAGCTCACCGGCGCCCGGCAGCGCCACCACGGCCGGCACCCCCAGCGCCCGCGCCAGAATCGCGCTGTGGCTGGTCGGACCGCCCTCCTCGGTCACGAAACCGAGCACCAGGGAGGGGTCCAGCAGCGCCGTGTCGGCCGGAGCCAGGTCCCGGGCCACGAGTACATACGGCTGGTCGCTGTCCGGGACACCCGGCATCGGCACGCCCAGCAGCCGCGCGACGATACGGTTCCGCACGTCGTCCAGGTCGGCCACGCGCCCCGCGAGGTACTCACCGGCACCGGCCAGCAGCTCCCGGTACGCCGCGAACGCGTCGTAGACCGCGCGCTCCGCGGTGCTGCCGACGGCGATCCGCCGGTCCACGTCCGCCATCAGCTCGGGGTCCTGGGCCATCATGGCCTGCGCTTCGAGCACGGCCTGGGCCTCGCCGCCCGCCAGATTGCCGCGCGCCATCAGATCGGCGGCCACGGCGTCCACGGCCTGCCGGGCGCGCCCCTGCTCCCGCTCGGCGTCCTCGGCGGGGATCTGCTTGGCCGGCGGCTCCAGCACCGCCGTGCCCATGTGCCGAACCTCGCCGATCGCCACACCATGGCTCACGCCGACGCCTCGCAGCGTTGTCTCCATCTCACCCGTCTCCGATAGTGCGGCGGGTCCCGCCGCGGTGGTGGTTGTCCTGTGCGCCGTTCTGGAACGGCCCGGCCGTCAGTTCCAGGAGAAGAGGCTGTCGCCGGTCTTCACGTCACCACTGTCACGCAGCTCGGAGAGGGACTCGGCAGTGGCTTCCAGGGCGACGACCGGGCACACCGGGGACTTGCCGGCGGCCTCGACGGCGGCCGGGTTCCAGCGGACGACGGCCTGGCCGCGGGTGACCCTGTCCCCCTTGGCGACGAGCAGCTCGAACCCCTCGCCGTTGAGCTGCACCGTGTCGATGCCGAGGTGGGTGAGCACCCCGTGGCCGCTCTCGTCGACCACGACGAACGCGTGCGGGTGCAGGGAGACGATGACGCCGTCCACGGGCGCCACCGCCTCGGAGGCCTCGCGCACGGGATCGATCGCGGTACCCGGGCCGACCATGGCCCCGGAGAAGACCGGGTCCGGCACTGCGGCCAGTCCGATGGCCCGTCCAGCAAGAGGGGACGTCACGGTGGTCATGGGAAGCCTCCCAGGGAGTGGAGCTGCTCGCGGACCGTCACCGCCTGTCCCGGACGGCGCACTGAGCAGCAGCGTATGTCAAATGAACTGGCGGTTCCGGATAGAAGCTACCAGCTAGTGGTCTAGACCACCAACCAAGGCGATTTGCATGGCCTTCAAGGCCGCGTGTACAGTCATAACCCTGCTCGGGGCAGAGAGGCACGAAACAGTGCCCAGCTCCTGGCGGCAACCAAACTCATCAGATCCTGATCTCTGGATCTTCTTCTGCGTGCTCGCAGGAGGGTGGTCAGAGAGACGGAAAAAGCCTGGTAGAGTTTGAAACACCGAAGGGAAGCGCCCGGAGGAAAGCCCGAGAGGGTGAGTACAAAGGAAGCGACCGTTCCTTGAGAACTCAACAGCGTGCCAAAAGTCAACGCCAGATATGTTGATACCCCGTCTCCAGCATCAGCTGGGACGAGGTTCCTTTGAAAAAACACAGCGAGGACGCTGTGTGCGAGGGGACTATTCCTCCTCTCGCACCGCTCTCGTGATGTGTCACCGGATTACCGGTAAACATTCACGGAGAGTTTGATCCTGGCTCAGGACGAACGCTGGCGGCGTGCTTAACACATGCAAGTCGAACGATGAACCTCCTTCGGGAGGGGATTAGTGGCGAACGGGTGAGTAACACGTGGGCAATCTGCCCTTCACTCTGGGACAAGCCCTGGAAACGGGGTCTAATACCGGATACGAACCTCCAAGGCATCTTGGA
>NZ_CP050504.1:0-1817500 GCF_011820545.1 Streptomyces sp. DSM 40868 | reverse complement strand
CTGTGGTTAGGGGTGAAAGGCCAATCAAACTCCGTGATAGCTGGTTCTCCCCGAAATGCATTTAGGTGCAGCGTCGTGTGTTTCTTGCCGGAGGTAGAGCACTGGATAGGCGATGGGCCCTACCGGGTTACTGACCTTAGCCAAACTCCGAATGCCGGTAAGTGAGAGCGCGGCAGTGAGACTGTGGGGGATAAGCTCCATGGTCGAGAGGGAAACAGCCCAGAGCATCGACTAAGGCCCCTAAGCGTACGCTAAGTGGGAAAGGATGTGGAGTCGCAGAGACAACCAGGAGGTTGGCTTAGAAGCAGCCACCCTTGAAAGAGTGCGTAATAGCTCACTGGTCTAGTGATTCCGCGCCGACAATGTAGCGGGGCTCAAGCGTACCGCCGAAGTCGTGTCATTGCAGCATGTACTCCCAACGGAGGCTGTGATGGGTAGGGGAGCGTCGTCTGCCGGGTGAAGCGGCACTGGAAGGTAGTCGTGGACGGTTGACGAGTGAGAATGCAGGCATGAGTAGCGATACAAACGTGAGAAACGTTTGCGCCGATTGACTAAGGGTTCCTGGGTCAAGCTGATCTGCCCAGGGTAAGTCGGGACCTAAGGCGAGGCCGACAGGCGTAGTCGATGGATAACCGGTTGATATTCCGGTACCCGCTGTGAAGCGTCAAACATCGAGCATCGTGATGCTAAGGCCGTGAAGCCGTTCCGGACCCTTCGGGGAATGGAAAGTGGTGGAGCCGCCGGACCAAGCGGTTAGTAGGTGAGTGATGGGGTGACGCAGGAAGGTAGTCCATCCCGGGCGGTGGTTGTCCCGGGGTAAGGGTGTAGGACGCAAGGTAGGCAAATCCGCCTTGCACATAGTCTGAGACCTGATGCCGAGCCGATTGTGGTGAAGTGGATGATCCTATGCTGTCGAGAAAAGCCTCTAGCGAGTTTCATGGCGGCCCGTACCCTAAACCGACTCAGGTGGTCAGGTAGAGAATACCGAGGCGTTCGGGTGAACTATGGTTAAGGAACTCGGCAAAATGCCCCCGTAACTTCGGGAGAAGGGGGGCCACACCTGGTGATGAGCTTTACGCTCTGAGCTGGGGGTGGCCGCAGAGACCAGCGAGAAGCGACTGTTTACTAAAAACACAGGTCCGTGCGAAGCCGTAAGGCGATGTATACGGACTGACGCCTGCCCGGTGCTGGAACGTTAAGGGGACCGGTTAGCTCACTTTCGGGTGGGCGAAGCTGAGAACTTAAGCGCCAGTAAACGGCGGTGGTAACTATAACCATCCTAAGGTAGCGAAATTCCTTGTCGGGTAAGTTCCGACCTGCACGAATGGCGTAACGACTTCTCGACTGTCTCAACCATAGGCCCGGTGAAATTGCACTACGAGTAAAGATGCTCGTTTCGCGCAGCAGGACGGAAAGACCCCGGGACCTTTACTACAGTTTGATATTGGTGTTCGGTTCGGCTTGTGTAGGATAGCTGGGAGACTGTGAAGCTCGCACGCCAGTGTGGGTGGAGTCGTCGTTGAAATACCAGTCTGGTCGTGCTGGATGTCTAACCTGGGTCCGTGATCCGGATCAGGGACAGTGTCTGATGGGTAGTTTAACTGGGGCGGTTGCCTCCTAAAGGGTAACGGAGGCGCCCAAAGGTTCCCTCAGCCTGGTTGGCAATCAGGTGTTGAGTGTAAGTGCACAAGGGAGCTTGACTGTGAGACCGACGGGTCGAGCAGGGACGAAAGTCGGGACTAGTGATCCGGCGGTGGCTTGTGGAAGCGCCGTCGCTCAACGGATAAAAGGTACCCCGGGGATAACAGGCTGATCTTCCCCAAGAGTCCATATCGACGGGATGGTTTGGCACCTCGATGTCGGCTCGTCGCATCCTGGGGCTGGAGTCGGTCCCAAGGGTTGGGCTGTTCGCCCATTAAAGCGGTACGCGAGCTGGGTTTAGAACGTCGTGAGACAGTTCGGTCCCTATCCGCTGTGCGCGTAGGAGTCTTGAGAAGGGCTGTCCCTAGTACGAGAGGACCGGGACGGACGAACCTCTGGTGTGCCAGTTGTTCTGCCAAGGGCATGGCTGGTTGGCTACGTTCGGGAGGGATAACCGCTGAAAGCATCTAAGCGGGAAGCCTGCTTCGAGATGAGGACTCCCACCCACTTGATGGGGTAAGGCTCCCAGTAGACGACTGGGTTGATAGGCCGGATCTGGAAGCACGGTAACGTGTGGAGGTGACCGGTACTAATAGGCCGAGGGCTTGTCCTCAGTTGCTCGCGTCCACTGTGTTGGTTCTGAAACCACGAACAGCCCCATGTGTCACACATGGTGCGGCGTTCAGTTTCATAGTGTTTCGGTGGTCATAGCGTGAGGGAAACGCCCGGTTACATTCCGAACCCGGAAGCTAAGCCTCACAGCGCCGATGGTACTGCAGGGGGGACCCTGTGGGAGAGTAGGACGCCGCCGAACTCCTTTTGAAGCTCCGGCTCCTGGGCACTGCCCAGGAGCCGGAGCTTTTTTGCGTTGAGGTAAGGTCAATGAGCATCATTGGCTCGTTTCGCACAGGAGGCCCCCGGGTGGAGGTCCAGGAGACCCGTGTCCAAACGGACCGGGTCCTCACCATCCCCAACATCCTCAGCATGGCACGGCTCGTCGGCGTACCCCTGTTCCTGTGGTTGATCCTCAGGCCGGAGTTCGGCGGCCCCAAGAGTGATGGCTGGGCCCTCCTCGTGCTGGCGTTCAGCGGGGTCAGCGACTATCTCGACGGCAAGCTCGCCCGGCGCTGGAATCAGATCAGCAGCCTCGGCCGGCTCCTCGACCCCGCCGCCGACCGCCTCTACGTGCTTTCCACGCTCCTGGGACTCACCTGGCGGGAGATCCTGCCGATCTGGCTGACCGCGCTCTTGCTCGCCCGTGAACTGGTTCTGCTGGTCATGGTGGGCATCCTTCGCCGGCACGGGTATCCGCCGCCCCAGGTGAACTTCCTCGGGAAGGCCGCCACGTTCAACTTGATGTACGCCTTCCCGCTCCTGCTCCTCAGTGACGGAAGTGGTTGGATCTCGTCACTCGCCGCTATTTTCGGATGGGCGTTCGCCGGATGGGGTACAACCCTGTATTGGTGGGCAGGAGTGCTTTACGTGGTTCAGGTCCGCCGATTGGTTCGGGCGGACACCATGGTCGATTGAGCTCGGCGATTGTCCTGACATAACGCCTCGATGGCCCGCGGTGTAAAAGTGCGGGACAATCTGGACGGGTGAAGTCGGCTAGACCGTCGTCTCTTGAGGAGGACGCTTCCGACATGAAGGCCGTCGTGATGGCCGGGGGCGAAGGCACACGCCTGCGCCCCATGACCTCTAGCATGCCCAAGCCGCTCCTGCCCGTGGCGAATCGCCCGATCATGGAGCATGTGCTACGGCTGCTCAAAAGGCACGGGCTCAACGAGACCGTCGTCACCGTGCAGTTCCTGGCATCGCTCGTGAAGAACTACTTCGGTGACGGCGAAGAGCTCGGGATGGAGCTCACCTATGCCAATGAGGAGAAGCCACTCGGTACCGCCGGAAGCGTCAAGAACGCCGAGGAGGCGTTGAAGGACGATGCCTTCCTCGTCATCTCCGGCGATGCCCTGACCGACTTCGACCTCACCGAGCTGATCAACTTCCACAAGGAGAAGGGCGCACTGGTCACGGTCTGTCTGACCCGCGTGCCCAATCCGCTGGAGTTCGGCATCACCATCGTCGACGAGGAAGGCAAGGTCGAACGCTTCCTGGAGAAGCCGACCTGGGGACAGGTCTTCTCCGACACCGTCAACACGGGCATCTACGTCATGGAGCCCGAGGTCTTCGACTACGTCGAGCCGGACGTGCCCGTCGACTGGTCCGGTGACGTCTTCCCGCAGCTCATGAAGGAAGGCAAGCCGATCTACGGCTATGTCGCCGAGGGCTACTGGGAGGACGTCGGCACGCACGAGAGCTATGTGAAGGCCCAGGCCGACGTCCTCGAGGGCAAGGTCGATGTCGACATCGACGGCTTCGAGATCTCGCCCGGCGTATGGGTGGCGGAGGGGGCCGAAGTGCACCCCGACGCCGTACTGCGCGGACCGCTGTACATCGGCGACTACGCGAAGGTCGAGGCCGGCGCGGAGATCCGCGAGCACACCGTCGTCGGCTCCAACGTCGTCGTCAAGAGCGGGGCCTTCCTGCACAAGGCCGTCGTCCACGACAACGTCTACGTCGGGCAGCACAGCAACCTGCGGGGCTGTGTCGTCGGCAAGAACACCGACATCATGAGAGCCGCCCGGATCGAGGACGGCGCGGTCATCGGCGACGAGTGCCTGATCGGCGAGGAGTCGATCGTCCAGGGCAACGTCCGCGTGTACCCGTTCAAGACCATCGAGGCCGGCGCCTTCGTCAACACCTCGGTGATCTGGGAGTCACGCGGTCAGGCGCATCTGTTCGGCGCCCGCGGTGTCTCCGGCATCCTGAATGTGGAGATCACACCGGAGCTGGCGGTACGGCTCGCCGGCGCCTATGCGACGACCCTGAAGAAGGGCTCGACGGTCACCACGGCCCGCGACCACTCCCGCGGTGCCCGGGCGCTCAAGCGCGCGGTGATCTCCGCGCTCCAGGCCAGTGCCATCGACGTACGCGACCTGGAGAACGTACCGCTGCCCGTGGCCCGGCAGCAGACCGCGCGGGGCAGCGCCGGCGGCATCATGATCCGGACCTCGCCCGGTGTCCCGGACTCCGTGGACATCATGTTCTTCGACGGCCAGGGCGGGGACCTCTCGCAGGGCGGTCAGCGCAAGCTCGACCGGGTGTTCGCGCGCCAGGAGTACCGGCGGGCGTTCCCGGGCGAGATCGGCGACCTGTACTTCCCGGCGAGCGTCTTCGACTCGTACACCGGGTCGCTGCTGCGCAACGTCGACACGACCGGCATAGCCGAGTCGGGGCTCAAGGTCGTCGTGGACGCCTCCAACGGCAGCGCCGGACTGGTGCTGCCCAGCCTGCTCGGCAAGCTCGGAGTGGACTCGCTGACCATCAACCCCGGTCTGGACGAGTCCCGGCCCACGGAGACGGCCGAGATGCGGCGCAAGGGTCTGGTGCGGCTCGGGGAGATAGTGGCGTCCTCGGGTGCCGCGTTCGGCGTGCGGTTCGACCCCGTCGGCGAGCGGCTGTCGCTCGTGGACGAGAAGGGCCGGATCATCGAGGACGACCGGGCGCTGCTGGTGATGCTGGACCTGGTGGCCGCCGAGCGGCGCAGCGGGCGGGTGGCGCTGCCGGTCACCACGACCCGGATCGCCGAGCAGGTGGCCGCCTACCACGGCACCCAGGTCGAGTGGACCACCACGTCGCCGGACGACCTCACGCGCGTCGGGCGCGAGGAGGGCACCATCTTCGGCGGCGACGGCAAGGGCGGGTTCATCGTCCCCGAGTTCAGCGGCGTGTACGACGGCACGGCGGCCTTCGTACGGCTCATCGGGCTCGTGGCGCGCACCCAGCTCACGCTGAGCCAGATCGACGCCCGTATCCCGCGGGCACACGTCCTCAAGCGGGATCTGGCGACGCCGTGGGCCGTCAAGGGCCTGGTGATGCGGCGCGTGGTCGAGGCCGCCGGGGATCGCTTCGTCGACACGACCGACGGTGTGCGCGTGGTGGAGACCGACGGGCGCTGGGTGATGGTGCTGCCCGACCCGGCCGAGGCGGTCACCCATCTGTGGGCGGAGGGCCCCGACGACGCCTCCGCGCAGGCCCTGCTGGACGAGTGGTCGGCGGTCGTGGACAGCGCCGGCCGCTGATCGGGCACAGGCCCGGGGCCGTCGGCACGGCGGCCCCGGGCGATACCGAACGGCTCGGGACGGCGTGGAGCCTCCGCACGCGCGCGTGCCGGACAAGTGTCCCCCAAGGGGGCCTGTCCGGCACGCCGGTGGGGCCGTTCGGAGGTACTGCTCGCGACATGCGACGATGTGCGGCATGCCGCAGCAACCCCCCGTTCGGAGCAGCCCCGCGCGGCCGCAGCGCCCGGACGCCTCCATGTCGTTGATCACCAACGTCATGGACCACAGCCTCGACGACGGATACGCCGAGGCCGCCGCCCGGCGGAAGTCCGCGGGCGAGGGCGGTCTGCCCAAGACCCTGCGGGCCAAGCTGGGCCTGGCCGCGGGGCTGGTCCTCGCGGCACTGGTGGTGACCGTGGGGGCGGCCCAGGCGCGGGTGTCGGCGCCCGTGGTGGCCAAGGAGCGCCAGGAGCTGATCGACCGCGTCGACAGCGAGACCGCGGACGCGGACCGGCTGGAGAGCACCGTCGACAAGCTGCGCGACGACGTCGACGCGCGCCGGCGGGCGGCCCTGAAGTCGAGCGGTGACAGCGCCGAGGCGGATCTGGTGGGCCTGCTGTCGGGTGCCACCGCGGTGCACGGGCCCGGCGTCAGACTCGTCGTGAACGACGCCAAGGAGAACGCCGGCGGCGCGGATGGCTCCAACCCCCGGGACACCTCGGGCTTCTCCGACACCGGCCGGGTCCGGGACCGCGACATGCAGCGCGTCGTCAACGGACTGTGGGCGTCCGGGGCCGAGGCGGTCTCCATCAACGGGCAGCGGCTGACCGCCCTGTCCGCGATCAGGGCCGCGGGGGACGCGATACTGGTCGACAACAGGCCGCTGGTGCCGCCGTACACGGTGCTGGCGGTGGGGGACGGGCAGAGGTTGAGCACCAGGTTCCAGAACAGCGCCGACGGCCTGTATCTGCACGCCCTGGAGGAGAACTACGGCATCCGCGCCACCATTTCGACGGAGGGCGAGGTCCGGTTGCCCGCCGCCCCCAGTGTGATCGTACGTACAGCACAGCCGAAGTTCGGGAAAACCGGGAAGGGCACATCGTGATCGCCGTACTGGGCCTCGTCGTGGGAGTCGTGGCCGGCCTGTTGGTCCGGCCCGAGGTTCCGGCGGTCGTCGAGCCGTATCTGCCGATCGCCGTCGTCGCCGCGCTGGACGCCGTCTTCGGCGGTCTGCGGGCCATGCTGGACGGCATCTTCGACGACAAGGTCTTCGTGGTGTCGTTCCTGTCGAACGTGGTCGTCGCCGCCCTCATCGTGTTCCTGGGCGACAAGTTGGGCGTGGGCGCGCAGCTGTCCACGGGGGTGGTGGTCGTCCTGGGCATCCGGATCTTCTCCAACGCGGCGGCGATCCGACGGCACGTGTTCCGGGCGTGACCTCCATGAGCGACCAGAACGAGCGGAACACCGGGAACGGACAGAACCCCCAGGGCGAGCCGGACGAGCGGCCGGAGAACCGGCTGCGCAGGGAGCTGCCGGCCGAGGTGCCGGTGCCCGCGCCCGGAACCGGTCCGCGGGCCGAGGAGCGGCCCGCGCAGCCGCTGACGGGCCGGCAGCGGCTCGTCAAGGGCCTGTGGCCGCCGCGTTTCACCCGGGCGCAACTCATCGTCGCCGTGCTGCTGTTCGGCCTCGGCTTCGGCCTGGCCGTGCAGGTGGCGTCGAACAGCGACACCGACAGCGCGCTGCGCGGCGCACGTCAAGAAGATCTTGTACGCATCCTCGATGAACTGGATTCGCGTACTCAGCGTCTTGAGGACGAGAAGCAGGGACTCGAAAAGCAGCGTCAGGAACTGCAGAGCAGCTCCGACCAGGCCGCGGAGGCACGCCGGCAGACCGCCGAGAAGGCGAGGCAACTCGGCATCCTGGCGGGCACCGTGGCGGCACAGGGTCCCGGCATCACCATGACGATCGAGGACACGAAGGGGACGGTCAAGGCGGACATGCTGCTCGACGCGATCCAGGAGTTGCGCGCGGCCGGCGCGGAGGCGATCCAGGTCAACGGGGTCCGGGTGGTCGCCGGGACCTACTTCGCCGACTCCGACAGGAGTGTGAGCGTCGACGGGAACAAGATCAACGCGCCGTATCGTTTCAAGGTCATCGGCAAGCCGCAGGACCTGGAGCCGGCGCTGAACATTCCTGGAGGCGTGGTGCAGACTCTGGAGAAAGAGCAGGCCACGGCGACCGTCGAGCGGTCGGACAAGATCGTCGTGGACGCCTTGCGGCGGGCGGAGCGGCCTGACTACGCTCGGTCGTCCTCCCAGTGAACCGGCGGTGCATGGGGCCCGTCGGGCAGGGGCATGAGGTTGCGGGGGGTCGGCGCACCGAAGGGGTGGTGCGTGGTGGAAACTGTCTGGTGGATACGGACGTTGTGAGAATGTCCGGCTCGGCCGGTGTAGGCAATCAGGGTTCGTCCTGCCCCACGGGCGGGTCTGTTTCGGTCAAGGGGAATCGCCCGTGAAGTTGTTTGCGAAGTTGTTCGGCAAGAGCGCGCGAGAGGGCAGCGACAACGCGACCGCTCGCCATCGCGCACAGCCTGACGCGGAGGGCCAGCGCCCGCTGTTCCGGGACCAGGTCGCTGGTCCGGGCGGTGACATTCAGGGAGGTCAGGGCGCGGCGTCAGTTGACCCTGCCCAGTCCGGCGGCATAGGTTTCGGGCAACCGTCAACCTCAGGTACGGGTGGAGGGTTCGCCTCCGGCCCGTACGCGTCCAATGCCCCGGCGGGGCAGCCGCGGCAGGAGGATCCGTCGATGTCGGTCCTGGTGTGTACGAGGTGCGGTAACCGCAATCCGGAGAACGCGCGGTTCTGTTCCCACTGCGGGGCGCCGCTGCGTCCCGGGCTGACGCCGGAGCGGGCCTCCGAGACGACGTCCACGATCTCGATCTCCGGGCTGGAGGCGTACGACTCCGAGGCGACCGGCCAGACGCCGCTGCCGATGCTCTCCCCGGAGGCGCAGGCCGCGGTGGACGCGCTGCCGCCGGGCTCGGCGCTGCTCGTCGTGCGCCGGGGGCCGAACTCGGGCAGCCGCTTCCTGCTGGACAGTGACCTGACGACGGCCGGCCGGCACCCGCAGAGCGACATCTTCCTGGACGACGTGACGGTCTCCCGGCGGCACGTGGAGTTCCGGCGCTCTCCGGACGGCTCCTTCACGGTGGCCGACGTGGGCAGCCTGAACGGCACGTACGTCAACCGCGAGCGCATCGACCAGGTCGCCCTGTCGAACGGTGACGAGGTGCAGATCGGCAAGTACCGGCTGGTGTTCTACGCGAGCCGGCAGGGCTACTGACCCGCCCCCGGACGGTTGTCCGGGGGAACCCCAGAGGGAAGGTCCATGCTTCAAACACCGAGCGGCGGTGCCGGAAGCGGTACCGCCGCCAGGGACAGTGGGCTGATGAGCATCGGCACGGTGCTGAACGTGCTGCGCGACGAGTTCCCCGAAGTCACCATCTCCAAGATCCGCTTCCTGGAGTCGGAGGGGCTCGTCGAGCCGCGGCGGACCCCGTCGGGGTACCGCAAGTTCAGCGCCGGGGACGTCGAGCGCCTCGGCCACATCCTGCGGATGCAGCGGGACCACTATCTGCCGCTCAAGGTGATCCGGGAGCACTTGGACGCCATGGAGCGGGGCGAGGCCGCCCCGCTGCCCCTGGTCGGGCGCCAGCGCACCGCGCAGGACGCCTCCGCGACCGTGGAGGGCCCCACGGTGGCCCGGGTGGGCAGGGCCGAGCTGCTGGCCGCGGCGGACATCGACGAGGCCGAGCTGAAGGAGTGGGAGTCCTACGGGCTCATCGCTCCGCTGGAGGACGGGGCGTACGACGCCGAGGCCGTCACGGTGGCCGCGCTGGTCGCCGAGCTGGGCCGGTTCGGGATCGAGCCGCGCCACCTCAGGGTGATGAAGGCCGCCGCGGACCGTGAGGCGGGCCTGGTCGACCAGATCGTGGCCCCGCTCAAGCGCCACCGCAACCCGCAGACCCGCGCGCACGCCGAGGCCCGTACGAAGGAGCTGGCGGACCTCACGATGAAGCTGCACGCGGCCCTGGTGAAGACCGCTCTCGGGCTTCGGATCCCGTGAAGCGGGGGGTTCTCGGGCGGCCGGATCGGGCACCTGTTCCCGGCCCGACTACCCAAACGTCCCGGGCACGGCCTAGGGTTGCTGTGTGAACGAGCTCGATGTCGTAGGTGTCCGGGTCGAAATGCCCTCCAACCAACCGATCGTGCTCCTGCGCGAAGTGGGGGGCGACCGCTATCTCCCCATCTGGATCGGGCCGGGGGAGGCGACGGCGATCGCCTTCGCCCAGCAGGGCATGGCCCCCGCGCGACCGCTGACCCACGACCTGTTCAAGGACGTGCTGGAGGCCGTCGGCCAGGAGCTGACCGAGGTGCGCATCACCGATCTGCGAGAAGGTGTCTTCTACGCGGAGCTGGTGTTCGCCAGTGGGGTCGAGGTCAGCGCCCGCCCCTCCGATGCCATAGCGCTGGCTCTGCGCACCGGCACGCCGATCTACGGCAGTGACACGGTGCTGGACGACGCGGGCATCGCCATTCCCGACGAGCAGGAGGACGAGGTGGAGAAGTTCCGGGAGTTCCTGGACCAGATCTCCCCCGAGGACTTCGGCACCAGCAGCCAGTGAGCGGCCCGGCCGGCCCGTCGGAACAGGGGTTCTGCCCGACGAGGCCGGTGGCTTCGGCACGGCCGGCGTCCTGGCACATGCCTGCGGCAGTGTGAGCGTCCTACGGCCCGCCGCGAGCGCATTCGGCTAGCCTTTCCCCGCGGTGGGACACGGGAAACCACTCCTAGGGTGATTATCACTCGGCGTGCCGAGTGTGGCGATCGTTGACGCACCCCTGGTGACTGCCTACCGTCGAGAAGGCAGGTCAAGGACGGAGGTCGGCGTGAGAACCAGCGGCGACGGTACGGTCGGGGGTGCCCCGGGACGCGGTTTCGGGGAGAGCGGTCCGTACCCGCCCCCGAGTTCGCGGCTGCGCTCAGGCGGGGGACATGCCCATCCCGGCGGCGCGGTGGAGCACGCTCCGCAGCTGCCGACGGCGGTGCCGAACGGCGGAGGGGTGGCGTCCATGACGTCCGAGCAGATCGGCTACCGCGGGCCCACGGCCTGCGCTGCCGCCGGCATCACGTACCGACAGCTGGACTACTGGGCCCGCACCGGTCTGGTCGAGCCCAGCGTGCGGCCCGCCTACGGGTCGGGCACCCAGCGGCTGTACAGCTTCCGGGACGTCGTCGTCCTGAAGATCGTGAAGCGCTTTCTGGACACGGGTGTGTCCCTGCAGAACATCCGCACGGCCGTGCAGCACCTGCGGGAACGCGGTTTCCGTGACCTGGAGCGGATGACCCTGATGAGCGACGGCGCCACCGTGTACGAGTGCTCCTCGCCGGACGAGGTCCACGCCCTGCTCCAGGGCGGTCAGGGCGTCTTCGGGATCGCCGTCGGCGTGGTGTGGCGGGATGTGGAAAGCGCCCTCTCCCAGCTGCACGGCGAGCGCATCGACACCGGTGAGACCCTGGTCGGGCACAACCCCGCGGACGAGCTGGCGCGGCGCCGCAACCGGGCGGTCTGACGCGCCGGCGTCCGGGCGTCCGACACGAGTACGTCCCGGTGGGTGACGCGGTGGGTGACGTGTCACGCTCAGGCGTCCGGCGTCGTGACCGGCCGGTTTCGCCGAGGGGCGCCCCGGTGCCACCGCGTTGTCAGTGCCGTGGTGCAGCATCGGAGATGTGAGAAACGCGCCCACGATCCTGCATCTCGACATGGATGCCTTCTTCGCCGCGGTGGAGCAGGCGTCCAAGCCGAGCCTGCGCGGGAAGGCGGTCGTCGTGGGCGGGCTCGGACCGCGCGGTGTGGTGGCCACCGCGTCGTACGAGGCACGGGTGTTCGGGGTCCACTCGGCGATGCCCATGGCGCAGGCGCGCCGGCTGGCACCCAACGCCGCGTATCTGGTGCCGCGCTTCACCCTGTACCGGGCGATCAGCGAGCAGGTGATGGCGCTGCTGCGGGAGCTGTCGCCGCTGGTGGAGCCGCTCAGCCTGGACGAGGCGTTCGTGGACCTGGAGGCCGGGGGAACGGCCTGGGACGAGGAGTCGGCGCGCCGGGCCGGGGAGAAGCTGCGGGCGGACATCCGCGCGGTCACCGGGCTCACCGGTTCGGTGGGGCTCGCCGCCTCCAAGATGCTCGCGAAGATCGCCTCCGAGCAGGCCAAACCGGACGGACTGGTGCTGATCGAGCCGGGTACCGAGCGGGACATGCTGGCGCCCATGCCGGTGCGTACGCTCCCGGGGGTCGGGCCGGCCACCGGGGACCATCTGCGCAGAGCCGGGATCACCACGGTGCGGGAGCTGGCGGAGGCGGGCGAGGACGAACTGGTCCGGCTGCTCGGCAAGGCACACGGGCAGGCGCTGTACGCGATGGCCCACGCCCGGGACGAGCGGCCGGTGGTGGCCGAGCGGGAGGCCAAGTCGGTGTCGGTGGAGGACACCTACGACGTGGACATCCACGACCGGCTGCGGGTCGGCCTGGAGGTGCAGCGGCTGGCCGACCGGTGCGTGCGGCGGCTGCGCGGGGCCGGGCTGTCCGGGCGGACCATCGTGCTCAAGGTACGGCGGTACGACTTCTCGACCCTGACCCGTTCCGAGACGCTCAGAGGGCCCACGGACGATCCCGCCGTCATCCGCGAGGCGGCGGCGCGGCTGCTGGACTCCGTGGACACCACCGGTGGGGTACGGCTGCTCGGGGTCGGGGTGTCCGGGCTCGCCGACTACACCCAGGAGGACCTGTTCGCGCAGGCCATGCCGGTGCGGGTGGTGGAGGAGCCGGAGGAGGCCGCCGTCGAGGCCGAGGCGGAGCAGCCGGAGGCCGCGGAGCGGCAGTGGCGGGCCGGGCAGGATGTGCGGCATGCCGAGTACGGGCCCGGCTGGGTGCAGGGGAGCGGGCTGGGGAGGGTGACGGTGCGGTTCGAGACGCCTCAGTCGGAGCCGGGGCGTGTGCGGACGTTCTTTGTCGACGATCCCGCCCTGTCGTCTGCGGAGCCGTTGCCGTTGGTCGCGGATCCTTCCCACCCGCCCACCTGTCCCGGTCCGCCGAACAGCGCCCGCCGCGGGGTTCCGCCCCGGACCCCGGAGGAGCGCCGCGACCGGGAAGAGCCGCGCGGGCGGGCGGAGTCGCGTGGCGGGCCGGATGAGGTCCGTGGCTCTGGAGGTGTTCGGGTGACCGAAGAGGTCTGTGCCACGGAAGAAGCCGGCGATGGTGGAAGGGCCTCCGTGCCGGGAGAGGTCCGGGCTCGGGGGGACACCCGGATATGGGAGCGGGAGGAGGGGCCTGGGCGGGAGGAGTCGCGTGGTCAGGTTTCCTCCGAGCCCGCCAGTCTGCCGAAGTCGTGGTCGGGGAGCGGGGGAGAGGAGGCCGTGTCGAGGCCGTAGTGGTGGTAGAGCTGGAGTTCCTGCTCGGGGGAGAGGTGGCGGCCCACGCCGAAGCCGGGGGCGTTCTTGATCAGGGCGCGGTCGAAGGGGACGCGCAGGGCGCCGTCGACGAGTTCGCTGGGTTCCAGGGGCACGAAGGCGTCCCGGGAGAACAGGCCGGTGCGTATGGCCGCCCATTCGGGCACGCCGGTCGCGTCGTCCAGGTACACCTCATCGATGGTGCCGATCTTGGTGCCGTCGCGGTCGAACGCCTTGCGGCCGATCAGGCTGCGCGGATCGATGTCGGTCTGCACGGTCCCTCTCCCTCCACGTGGTCGCAACTCATCCGTAAGCACTACGAAAGAGCACATTGGAGGAGGCGGCCACTCGAAGGCTGCCCCATTGACCTCGCTGGTAGGCTGACAGCGGCTGCTGACCCCGCGCGGGAGAGTCCTCCGACCACCTCGGAGGCGCCGAAGGAGCAACTCCTCCCCGGAATCTCTCAGGCTCACGTACCGCGCGGACGAGGTCACTCTGGAAAGCAGGGCGGGCGTCGACGGCTCCCGCCCTCGCCGACGGTGAAAGCCGGAGCCCGCGGGGTATCCGGTGAAGCTCTCAGGTGCAGATGACAGAGGGGGAGGCCGTCGGGGTACCCGCGCCGGGGTGCCCCTCGCAGGTCGCGTCAGACCAGGAGGCCTCCGCAATGACCGCCCATCGCATTCCGCTCTCCGAACTCGAAGCGGGCATCCCGTTCGAGCAGCGCCACATCGGGCCCGACCAGGAGGCGCGGGCCAAGATGCTCGCGCAGGTCGGATACGGCTCGCTGGACGAGCTGACCGCGGCCGCGGTCCCGGATGTGATCAAGAACGCCGACTCCCTGGACCTGCCGGGTGCCCGCACCGAGGCCGAGGTGCTCGCCGAACTGCGTTCGCTCGCCGACCGCAACCAGGTCCTGCGCTCCATGATCGGCCTGGGCTACTACGGCACCTTCACCCCGCCCGTCATCCTGCGCAACGTCATGGAGAACCCCGCCTGGTACACGGCCTACACGCCGTACCAGCCGGAGATCTCCCAGGGCCGTCTGGAGGCCCTGCTGAACTTCCAGACGATGGTCGCCGAGCTGACCGGGCTGCCCACCTCCGGCGCCTCCCTGCTGGACGAGGGCACGGCCGCCGCCGAGGCGATGGCCCTGTCCCGGCGGATGGGCAAGAACAAGAAGGGCCTGTTCCTGGTCGACGCGGACGCGCTGCCGCAGACCATCGCCGTGATCGAGACCCGTGCCGAGCCGACCGGCGTGGAGGTCGTCGTCGCCGACCTGTCCGCCGGCATCCCTGCGGAGATCGCCGAGCGTGAGATCAACGGCGTGCTGCTCCAGTACCCGGGTGCCTCCGGTGCCGTACGGGACCTCAAGCCCGTCATCGACCAGGCGCACGAGCTGGGCGCCCTGGTGACCGTGGCCGCCGACCTGCTCGCCCTGACGCTGCTGACCTCGCCGGGTGAGCTGGGCGCGGACATCGCCGTGGGCACCACCCAGCGCTTCGGCGTGCCGATGGGCTTCGGCGGTCCGCACGCCGGCTACATGGCCGTACACGAGAAGTTCGCGCGCAGCCTGCCCGGCCGTCTGGTCGGCGTCTCCGTCGACGCCGACGGCCACAGGGCCTACCGGCTCGCGCTGCAGACCCGTGAGCAGCACATCCGCCGTGAGAAGGCCACCAGCAACATCTGTACCGCGCAGGTGCTGCTCGCCGTGATGGCCGGCATGTACGCCGTCTACCACGGGCCCGAGGGCCTGAGGACCATCGCGCGGCGCACGCACCGCTACGCCACCCTCCTCGCCGAGGGCCTGAAGGCAGCCGGTGTCGAGATCGTCCACGGCGCTTTCTTCGACACGGTCACCGCGCGCGTGCCCGGCAAGGCCGCCGGGATCGTCGCCGCCGCCCGGGACAAGGGCGTCAACCTGCGGCTGGTCGACGCCGACCACGTCTCCGTGGCCTGTGACGAGACCACCGACCGGGCCGGGCTGGACGCCGTCTGGTCCGCCTTCGGTGTCGAGGCCGACATCGAGGCGCTGGACGCGACCGCCGAGGACACCCTGCCCGAGGCGCTGCTGCGCACCGACGACTACCTCACCCACCCGGTCTTCCACCAGCACCGCTCCGAGACCGCCATGCTGCGCTACCTGCGCAGGCTGGCCGACCGCGACTACGCGCTCGACCGCGGCATGATCCCGCTGGGCTCCTGCACCATGAAGCTCAACGCGACCACGGAGATGGAGCCGGTCACCTGGCCCGAGTTCGGGCAGCTGCACCCCTTCGCGCCCGCCGAGCAGGCCGAGGGCTACCTCACCCTCATCCGCGAGCTGGAGGACCGTCTCGCCGAGGTCACCGGCTACGACAAGGTCTCCCTCCAGCCGAACGCCGGCTCGCAGGGCGAGCTGGCCGGTCTGCTCGCCGTACGCGGCTACCACCGCGCCAACGGCGACGACCAGCGCACCGTCTGCCTGATTCCGTCCTCCGCGCACGGCACCAACGCCGCCAGCGCCGTGATGGCCGGCATGAAGGTCGTCGTCGTCAAGACCGCAGAGGACGGCGAGATCGACGTCGAGGACCTGCGCGCCAAGATCGAGCAGCACCGCGACGAGCTGGCGGTGCTGATGATCACCTACCCGTCCACGCACGGTGTGTTCGAGGAGCACGTCGCCGACATCTGCGCCCGGGTCCACGAGGCCGGCGGCCAGGTGTACGTCGACGGCGCCAACCTCAACGCGCTCGTCGGCCTCGCCAAGCCGGGCCACTTCGGCGGCGACGTCTCCCACCTGAACCTGCACAAGACCTTCTGCATCCCGCACGGCGGCGGCGGTCCGGGCGTCGGTCCGGTCGCGGTCCGGTCGCACCTCGCGCCGTACCTGCCGAACCACCCGCTCCAGCCGGAGGCCGGCCCGGAGACGGGTGTGGGCCCGGTCTCGGCGGCCCCCTGGGGCAGCGCGGGCATCCTGCCCATCTCCTGGGCGTACGTCCGGCTGATGGGCGGCGAGGGCCTGAAGCGGGCCACCCAGGTGGCCGTGCTGTCGGCGAACTACATCGCCAAGCGCCTGGAGCCGCACTACCCGGTGCTCTACACCGGCCCCGGCGGCCTGGTCGCGCACGAGTGCATCATCGACCTGCGCGCGATCACCAAGGCGACCGGCGTGAGCGTGGACGACGTCGCCAAGCGCCTGATCGACTACGGCTTCCACGCGCCGACCATGTCCTTCCCGGTGGCAGGCACGCTGATGATCGAGCCGACCGAGTCGGAGGACCTCACCGAGCTGGACCGTTTCTGCGACGCGATGATCGCCATCCGCGCGGAGATCGAGAAGGTCGGCTCGGGCGAGTGGCCCGCGGAGGACAACCCGCTGCGGAACGCCCCGCACACCGCGGCCGCGCTGAGCGGCGAGTGGGCGCACGCCTACAGCCGTGAGCAGGCCGTCTTCCCGGCCGGTGGCTCGGCCGCCGACAAGTACTGGCCGCCGGTGCGCCGCATCGACCAGGCCTTCGGCGACCGCAACCTGGTGTGCTCCTGCCCGCCGCTGGACGCCTACGAGGACTGAGCGAACCGCGCTGTTCGAAAGGCCCCGCCCGGAACGTCAGGTTCTGCCGGGCGGGGCCTTCCGCTGCTACGGGGACGCCAGTGAGACCTCGGTCGCCTTGATCAGGGCGATGACCTCCGAGCCCACGAAGAGGCCGAGGTCGGCGACCGCGTCCCGGGTGATGACGGCGGTGAGTTCGCCGGCGGCCGTGGCGATCTTCACGGAGGCCATGACCTCGCCCGGGCGGACCTCGGTGATGGTGCCGGGGAACCGGTTGCGGATGGACAGCCCCTCGGCCTGGCGGGCGGCGAGGGCGACCTCGGTGGACTTCACCAGTGCGTGCACCGGCCGGCCGGGTGCGAGGGAGAGCTGCTCGGCGGCCTCCAGGGTGATGGCGGCCAGCAGGTGCGGGCCGCCGTCCAGCCGGACCGTGACGGTGGCCATGACCTGGCCTGCGTGGACCTCGGTGACGGTGCCGGGCAGCTGGTTGCGGATGCTCAGGGTCATGGGCACCCACCGTAGGGCGCGGGTCCGGTCAGGCCGGGTATGCGTGGGTCTGGGTCGCCTTCACCGTCGCCCAGACCGGTGTACCGGGGCGCAGGCCCAGCTCGGCGGCGGCCACCGTCGTCAGATCCGCGGCGAGCGGGAGCTCGCCGGTGAGGTCGGCGCGGATCCGGTCGCCGTGCGTCTCCAGGCCGGTGACCTCGCAGCGCCACAGGTTGCGGGCGCTCACACCGGAGGGCCGGTCCCGGAACAGGGTCACGGCGGACGGCGGGAACGCCACGAAGGCCGGTCCGGACAGCTCCTCCGTCGTCGTGACCGAGGGCCCGGCGTCGAGCCGTACGGTGTGCCCCGCGGCCTGTCCCCGGTAGAGGTTGAGGCCGACGAGCCGGGCGATGTAGTCCGTGCGCGGGTGCCGGGCGATGTCGGCGGGGGCGCCCTGCTGTACGACTTGGCCGTGCTCCACGACCACCAGGCGGTCCGCGAGCACCATGGCGTCCAGCGGGTCGTGCGTGACCAGGACCGAGACCGCCTCGAACTCGGCCAGATGGCGGCGGAGCCCGGCGCGGACCTCCAGGCGGGTACGGGCGTCCAGCGCCGCCAGCGGCTCGTCCAGGAGCAGCAGGCGGGGGCGGGTGGCGAGGGCGCGGGCGAGGGCCACGCGCTGGGCCTGGCCGCCGGACAGACGGCGTGGCTTGGTGGCCGCGTGGCCGGCGAGACCCATGCGGTCCAGCCAGGCCGCCGCCTGGGCGCGGGCCTCGGCCTTGCCCACGCCCTGGCAGCGGGGGCCGAAGGCGACGTTGTCCAGGGCGGACAGATGGGGGAAGAGCAGGTAGTCCTGGAAGACGACACCGACCGGACGGGACTCGGGGGGCGTGTGCTCCAGAGGGGTGCCGTCCAGGTGCAGGTGGCCGTCCGTGAGGGGGGTGAGTCCGGCGAGGGCGCGCAGGGCGGTGGTCTTGCCGGCGCCGTTGGGTCCGAGGAGCGCCACGACTTCGCCGGGGGCGGCCGTCAGGGTCACGTCCAGGCGGAATGCGGGGCGGTCGACCACGAGGCGGGCGTTCAGGCCGGTGGTGGTGCTGTTGGCGAGGTGTTCGTCGGGGTGGGGGGTGGTGTGGGTCATGGGGTTGTCATCCAGCGGTCCCTGAGGGCTGCCAGGACCGCGATCGATACGGTGAGCAGCACGAGGCTGAGGGCGATGGCGGCCTCCGGGTCGTTCTGGAGGGCGAGGTAGACCGAGAGGGGCATGGTCTGGGTGCGCCCGGGGAAGTTGCCCGCGAACGTGATCGTCGCGCCGAACTCGCCGAGCGCCCGCGCCCAGGCCAGCACCGCGCCGGCCGCGATACCGGGAGCGATCAGCGGCAGCGTGACCCGGCGGAACGCGGTGAAGCGGGACGCGCCGAGCGTGGTGGCGGCCTCTTCGTAGCGCGGGTCGGCGGCGCGCAGGGTGCCCTCGACGCTGATCACCAGGAACGGCATCGCCACGAACGCCTCGGCGATCACGACCCCGGTGGTGGTGAACGGCAGCGTGATCCCGAACCACGCGTCCAGCCACCGTCCGACGACCCCGTTGCGGCCCAGGGCCAGCAGCAGCGCCACACCGCCGACGACCGGCGGCAGCACCAGCGGCAGGGTGACCAGGGCCCGTACCAGGCCACGGCCGGGGAAGTCCGTACGCGCCAGCAGCCAGGCCAGCGGCACGCCGAGGACGAGGCTCACGGCGGTCGCCGCGGTGGCGCTGATCAGTGACAGCTGGAGCGCCTGCCACACCTCCGTACTGCCCAGCTGCTCCGGCAAGGAGCGCCAGGGCGCGCGGACGAGCAGCGCGAGCAGCGGCAGCAGCAGGAACGCCAGCGCCAGCAGGCCCGGCAGCAGCAGCGGCAACGGCACCCCGCGCCGGCCCCCCGCGCCGGCGCGGCGGCGTCGCGGCCGGCCCGTGCGGAGGCCGGGCGCGGCGCCGGGCTTGTCGAGCGAGGTCACGGCTTGAGGAACCCGGCCTCGCCCAGCACCTTCTGGCCGTCGGCGGACCGCACGAGGGCGATGAACGCCTGGGCCGCCTCGGCGTTCCGCCCGTTCTTCAGCGCGGTGATCGGGTAGTCGTTGACGGCACCGGCGGACTCGGGGAACTCCACGCCCTGCACCGTGCCCTTCGCGGCCTTCACATCGGTCTTGTAGACGACCGCGGCGTCCGCCTCGTCCAGTCGCACCTTGTTCAGGGCGCTCTTGACGTCCTGTTCGTAGGAGACCGGGGTGAGCTCGATCCCGGCGGCGTCCAGGGCCTTTCGCGCGGCGGCGCCGCAGGGCACGGTCTTGTCGCACAGGACGACCTTCAGCCCGGACTTGGTGAGGTCCTTCAGGGAGGACACCTTCGCGGGGTTGCCCGGCCGGGTGGCGATCTCCAGCTGGTTGCGCACGAAGGTGACCGGGGCGCCGGACGCCGCTCCCGCGTCCGTCACGGTCTTCATCGTCCTGGGGCTGGCGGCGGCGAAGACGTCGGCGGGGGCGCCGCCGGTGATGCTCGCGGCGAGGGTGTCGCTGCCGCTGAAGCTGAAGCTGACCTTGGTCCCGGGGTGCCGGTGCTCGAATTCCTTGCCCAGGCTGGTGAAGCTCTCCTTCAGGGAGGCGGCGGCGAACACGGTGACCGTGCCGGACAGTTTCGGGGAAGCCGGCGCGTTCGAGGAGCCGGACTGGCCGCTCGTGTCCGACGAGGAGGAGCAGGCGCTCAAGGCCAGTGCGGCGGCGGCTCCGGCACCGGCCAGTCGCAGCGTCCGCCGGGTCCGGCGCACGGAACGGGTCATCACGGATCGACTCCTCGGTTCTTGGACAACGGTCGCGCCCTGGCACGCCCGTTGATCGGCCGTGCGGCGATGATACTGCCGCATCCGCGAGGCAGAAGTCTCCTGTCGCATCGCATGAGCCGGGAGTAAGAGTCTTGCGGCTTGCATGTGCGTTCGTACGGCGTGGCGTCGGGGGAGCGGCCGTGATGGCGACGGGGGCGTCGACGGCGTGCGGGTCAGACGCGGTCGATGTGCACGTTCGTCGACTTCACGCGCGCGGTGGCCTCCACGCCGACCTCCAGGCCCAGTTCCTCCACGGCCTCACGGGTCAGCAGCGAGACGAGCCGGTGCGGGCCCGCCTGGATCTCCACCTGGGCGGCGACGTCGCCGAGCTTGATCGCGGTGACGATGCCGGGGAAGGCGTTGCGGGCGGAGGTGTACGGGGTTTCCTCCTCGCCGCTGTCGCCCTTGGCGAGTTCGACGGAGAACGCGGCGAGGTCCCTGCCGTCGATGAGCCGGCGCCCGGACTCGTCGCGGTGGGTGGCCACCCGGCCGGCGTCGGCCCAGCGGCGGGCGGTGTCGGGGCTGACGCCGAGCAGCCGCGCGGCCTGGCCGATGGTGTAGGACTGCATGCCGGTCACGATAGAGGCAAGTGCCGAAAACCATGTGTGTGGGGCCGACCGCGTGGGGTATAACGCGATATAGCGTGTACTTCTCGGGTCGAGGCTTCTCCGGAAGTGGTGGAAATCGGGGGTGGGCATGATGAGGGCCGAACCGGCGCGGACGGGCGAGCCGCCCGGCCTGCGTGCCTCGGACACGGATCGGGACCGGGTGGTGGAGGTGCTGACGATCGCCGCGGGAGACGGCCGGCTCACGCCCGCGGAGCTGGACGAACGCGTGGAGGCGGCGCTGACCGCGCGCACGCTCGGGGAACTGGCGGTGCTGACGGCGGATCTGCCGGAGGAAGCCGGCCCGGCACCGGCCAAGGAGATCGTCCGCATCGAGCAGCGCGGTGCCGCGGCCACCCGGAGCGGTGCCTGGACCGTGCCACGCCGGATGGAGATCGAGTCGTCCTGGGGAGACGTGACGCTGGACTTCAGTGACGCGGTGATCCCGTACGGCACCCTCCGCATCGACGTGGACATGCGGGCCGGCACGCTCCGGCTGATCACCCGGCCCGGCGTGGTCGTGGACGCCGACTCCTTGGTGATCGACTACGGCCAGACCAGGGTGCGGCCGGACCGCGGCTCGGCGGCACCGGCCGTGCTGAGGGTGGAGATACACGGCCGGCTCGGCTTCGGGCGGCTGGAGGTGCGGCCCCGGAAACGGTGGCTCGGCAGAAGGGTGACGGGAGCGGGCCCGCGCGGCGGCGGTGGGTGACGCGTCGTCGCGCCGGGGCGCCGGACGCGGGCGGCGCCCAGCCGAGGTGGACCGGACGCGCGCGGTGGCCATGCCGGGGGCCGACGAGGGTGGTGGCCACGCCAGGTGGGCCGGATGGGCGGCTCAGCCGGTGTGTACCCGTGGCCGGCGGTCCCGGTCCGGTTCCGCCTCGCGCAGTACCTCGCGGGTGACCGGGGCGACCTCGCCCTGGCCGAAGAGGAAGAAACGGAGGAAGTTGGCGAACGGATTGCCCTCGGTCCACTCGAAGTAGATGTGCGGGGTGCAGCCCGTGGCGTCCCGGACGTGCAGCAGCAGCGCGGCGAGGGCGTTCGGGATGGAGGCGGACTCCAGCGTCAGCACCCGGTAGCGGTCGTGCAGCACCTCTCCGCGCACGGTCAGCCCCGCCTCGAACTCGGACGGGTCGGTGACCGTGACCTCGACGAAGACGAAGTCCTCCTGCTCCGGCATGTCGTTGTCGGCCCTGATCTGCTCGGCCTTGTCCCGGTACTCGGCCTGGTCCCGCCGCCCCGGCTCGTTGGCGATGAAACGGATGCGCCGATGGGCCATGTCCCGGACGAACCGCTCCGCCATCGGGTCGAGCGTCACGTGGGTCACGCGCAGCTCGAAGGCGCGGGCGAGCCGGGACAGCAGCGATATCAGCATGATCCCGACGATGAAGCAGGCGCCGATCTTCACACCGTCCGGACGCTCGATGACGTTCACCACGGTCGTGTAGAGGAACACCGCCGAGATCGACCCGAACGCCAGGGTCCAGCCGCGCTGGCCCGCCTTGCGCGCGGCGATGGTCACCGCGATCGCGGCCGAGCTGATCAGCACCAGCACACCGGTGGCGTAGGCGCCGCCCTGCTTGTCGACGTCGGCGTCGAAGATCCATGTCACCAGGAAGGCGACCAGGGTGAAGACGATGACCATCGGGCGTACCGCGCGGGCCCAGTGCGGGGCCATGCCGTAGCGGGGCAGATAGCGCGGCATCAGGTTGAGCAGTCCGGCCATGGCGGAGGCGCCCGCGAACCACAGGATGGCGATCGTCGAGACGTCGTACACCGTGCCGAAGGCGTTGCCGAGATACTCGTGCGCGAGGTAGGCGAGCGCGCGGCCGTTGGCGTCGCCGCCCGGCTTGAACTCCCGCTCCGGGATGAGCAGCGTCGTGATGAAGCTGGTGGTGATCAGGAAGCAGCTCATCACCAGCGCGGCGGTGGTCAGCAGCTTCTTGGTGTCCCGGATCCGGCCGGCGGGCCGCTCGTCGGTGTCACCAGGGTCGCCCTGGACGTGCGGCATGACGGCGACGCCGGTCTCGAAGCCGGACAGGCCGAGGGCGAGCTTCGGGAAGACGATCAGCGCCACGCCGATCATCACGAAGACGTTGCCGTGCTCCGCGGTCAGGGCACCGCTCCAGTCGGTGATCACATGCCCGGCGGTGATGACGTGCCACAGGCCGGTGATCACGACGACGAGGTTGAGCAGGAGATAGACGCCGACCAGGGCGACCGCGACGCCGATGGCCTCCAGGAAGCCCTTGAGGAACACCGCGCCGAGCAGTGCCACCAGGCACAGGGTGATCAGCATCTGCTTGCCCTGCAGGGCTTCCGTCAGATGCGGGTTCTCCACCAGATGGGTGGAGGCGTCGGCGGCCGAGAGCGTGATGGTGATCAGGAAGTCGGTCGCCGCGAAGCCCAGCAGGGTGAGGACGAACAGCTTGCCCTTCCAGAAGGAGAGCAGCCGCTCCAGCATCGCGATGGACCCCTCGCCGCGCGGGCTCTCCTCGGCCACGCGCCGGTAGACCGGCAGGGCGCCGGCCAGCGTGACGACGACCAGCACGATGGTCGCCACCGGTGACAGCAGGCCGGCCGCCAGGGCCGCGATGCCTGGCTGGTAACCGAGGGTGGAGAAGTAGTCGACACCGGTCAGACACATCACCCGCCACCAGCGCTGGCCCTTGTGGGCGGGCTCCGGTTCGGCGTGCGGACCCGGGTGCTGCTTGGCCAGGTCGGACAGCCCCTCCAGCATCCAGGCGCGCAGGCGGCCGGTACTGGGAGGGCGTTCGGTCGTGGCCATCGATGTGCTCCTGACGTGCGGCGGCTCTTTCCGGCCATCACCCGGACGGCGGCACCAGCGTAAGCAGAGAGTGACGCTCGGGCCTGCGGATCGGCGCGCCGATGGCGTCAAGCTTGCGTTAAGAATGGCCCGGGAACGCAGGGAGCGCACGAAGAAGGGGAGGCCGGGACCGGTGCGCCGAGCCGGCGCCGAGCGGGTGACCGGGTGGCGGGGCTGCCGGGGACGGCTGGGCGACGGCCACCGAGTGTCATGGCGTACGAGGCTTGGCTGCTCGCCGCCTGGGGGGAGGACTGCCGCGGGTCATGGTCTGGGGCGCGCGGGCGCGCGTCGGCTGGGGGTGAGGTCACCGGGTGTCATGGCGTACGAGGGCTGGCGCGCGCCGGGTGGGCGTGGCTGCCCGGTGCCATGCGGCACGGGGTACGGCACCCGGACGGTCGCTGGCTGGAGCGGGCCGCGGCGTCTACGGCATCCGGACATTGCCGGAGTCGGCCGTGGGTCTACGGCATCCGGACATGTCCATCGTCGGAGCGGGTGGGCGGGCCGGCAGCGTCGGGACAACGTCGGAGGGGGAGGCCGGCCGGGCCTACGGGACACGCACCGTCGCCGGAGCGCGGGCCTCGAGACCGTGGGTGTGTGAGGCCGATGACCACCGGGCCTTCGGCGTCCCAGCCGCCGCTGTTCTGATCGGGAGCCGCTACTCCATGTCCGACGCGCGGAACACGCCCAGCGCGGTCTCGCGGTCCACCCGGCGGGCGAGGGAGTGCAGGGCGGTCGTACCGGTCAGCAGGATGCCGGCGGACTCGGCGCGCCGGGCACCCTCGTCGAGCCGGTACCACAGGTCCGGGTTGCGGACCAGCACCTCGGGGTCGATCTCGACCCGGTGGCCCAGGGCGTCGCGCAGCACCAGCCGCCGGCTGACACCGTCCAGCGGGCGTACCGCGATCAGCAGATCGGTACGGACCCGGCGGGTGCGCCCCAGGCGGCGGGAGGCCAGCCAGCCCTGGCCGGCCGACACGCGCGCCGGGTACAGGACGAGGAGCAGCAGCAGGGCCGTGACCAGCCACAGGACACCGCGCCACCAGGTCAGCGAGCCGGCCGCCCCGTCCAGGCACAGCAGCAGCCCGAGCAGCGCGGTGGCGTAGCGGACCGCGCCGCGCACCTCCCCGGCCCAGTCGCGGTCGTAGGCCACGGCCGCGGTGCCGGACGGGTGCCGGCCGGTCGCCAGGGGGCGGGTGTCGTCGCGGTGCTCCATGGGGAAAACGGTAGACCCGCGGGCGGCCCGAGCGCCCCCCGTTGACGGCGCCCTGACGGCCGGGCGGCCGTTCTTGACGGGACCGTATCGCCGGGGCCGGCGACCGTATCGCCGGGGCGGGCCACAGCCCGATGCCCGGCCGGTGGGCCACCGCAGGCCGTGACGCTGCTCAAGGTGCCGCTGGCCCCGGCCACCACCCGGGCCACTGCCGAGGCGTTCCGCACGGGCACCGGCATCACGGGTACGGGCATGAGCTGGGTGCCCCTCTGTCGAGGCCCCTTGTCTCCATCCGCCCCCCGGGATCAGGCATCCGACCAGCCGGACGGCGTCGGCGGCGGGGCGCCCGCGGGGAGCGTCCCGGCATGCGTCGGGGCCGGTGCGCACGGGTGTGTGCGGCCGGCCCCTGGATTGTTGTGCCTGCTCAGGCGGCGGTCATCACCTGCTCCGCACCGAGCGGGCGGTGCGGGGCGATGATGCGGCCGTCGGGCAGCAGCTCACCGGTGTCCTCGAAGAGCAGGACGCCGTTGCACAGCAGGCTCCAGCCCTGTTCCGGGTGGTGCGCCACAAGGCGGGCGGACTCCCGGTCGGCGGATTCGGCTGGCGGGCACGGCGGCTGGTGCTGGCACATGGGCGGGATCTTTCGCTCTGTCGTGATCATGTCCGTCCCCCGTGATGAAAGAGTCGGTCTGTGTCCAGTGTTCTCTCCTGCGTGTCATTCCGCAGGGTTTTCCCACCACCGCTTCTCACAGGTTCATGACGCGTCACCCGCGCGGGCGGTTCAGCCCAACCCCCCGGTCACTTCGGGTGGTTCGCCCTGGCCGGAAGGGACTAGTCCGGCCGGCCGGGGCCCCGGAGCGGCCCTACCCGGGCCCTGCCGCGGCGGTGCCCGGGCCCCGGAAACGGCCGTACCCCGCTTCCCGGGCGGGAAGCGGGGTAGGCGGGGTGTCGGTCAGGCGGCGGGTGAGCCGAGCGCGGTCGGGCCGAGCAGCGGGAGAGGAGTCACCCGCTGGGTCAGCACCGGAAGCAACTCGGCGACACGGAAGGGACGGTGGGCCGGAATGCCAGGCGGGGCCGGGGCCAGCGGGACGAGCAGATCGGTGGCGGCCGGATGGCCTTCGGTGCCGTCGCCGGAGTGGTCGCCGTGCAGCCACAGGGTGAGCATGTACAGCCCCGGTACCGACAACAGCCTTGGCTGGTACGGGAGTTGCAGCGCATCGGCCTGCTTCAGGGCGCGTTCGGTGGAGGCGATGTACGGGCCTTCGAAGAAGTGCGAGAAGGCCCAGCCATCGGGGGTGAGCATGGTGTCGGCCGCGGCCACCGCCCGGTCGCCGCACCGGATCAGGAAGCGCCAGCCGGCCAGCCGGGTCGCGGACAGGCCTTGTTCGGAGATGCGGTCCCACACATGGACCGGCAGTGGGAGTTCGGGTGTCGCGGGCCCCTGCGCGGCGCGCAGGGAAGGGGTACGCGCCTCACGGACCGCGGTGGGAGAACCGAGGGCGGTGAGGACGGAGCGCAGGGCGGGCGCGGGGGCAGGGGGCACGTGCAGCGGCATGTGGGTCGCCTCTCATTCGACAGGCGCGGCGGCGCGAGGAGGGGGTGGGGCGGACGGCGCTGTCTGCTCACGGAAGGCCGGAGAGGTGGGGGCCCGGGTCGGGTGTGAACGAGGGTGCGGCTCGGTCCGCCCCCCGTCAACCGGGATGGCGGTAACGCCTCGGCAACCAGGACCGAGGGTGCCACCTCTGCCGTGCGCACGAAGTTTATACGACGTTTGTTCGGCCGATGTTTCGGCTATCCGATTCCGGTTCCGGGAACAAGGATGAATTAGGCCGTCGATTTGCCGAACTCATCCCGATTTCCGGTCCGGCCGGTCGCCGCTGACCTCGCATTACGCGCCGGTAGTGGTCGGCCGGATGTCATCGGCGTTTTTCACGACGCGTTCGGGGCACCCGAGGGTGCACCCTGCGGCATGCCTCGTGAATGTGCCGCCGGGAACATTCCGACAGAGTAACGGGCGGCGGGCCGGCAGGGCACGTTATCGATCGCTTCGGCTGGGCATCATCCCCCCTGACCGGGAGCCCGGCGGCCGGAGCGCCGGCCCGCCCATCCGAGGAGGGACACTTCGATGGGGGAAAAGGTCGTGGCGGGGCAGTTCGACCTGTCCGATCGCCAGCGCTATCGCGAAAAGCTCCAGAAGTGTCTGACGGGACTGGAGCGATTGTTGCGGGAGAAGCGATTCGACCGCCCCAAGAACCTCATGGGGGTGGAGATAGAATTGAATCTCGCCGGGCCCGACGGCATGCCGAAAATGTTGAACGGTCAGGTTTTGGAACGCATCGCGAGCCGTGATTTCCAAACAGAACTCGCCATGTTCAACCTTGAAGTGAACATCGCGCCCCACCGGCTGGGCGGGCGGGTGTTCGACCGGCTCGCCGAGGAGCTGCGCACCTCGCTCGCCTATGCCGACCGCAAGGCCGGCGAGGTGGACGCGGGCATCGTGATGATCGGCATCCTGCCCACCCTCGACCGGGACGACCTGGTCTCCTCCAACCTCTCCGAGGTCGACCGCTACACCCTCCTCAACGACCAGATCGTCGCCGCCCGCGGCGAGGACTTCCGGCTCGACATCGACGGCGTCGAGCACCTCGTCTGCACGTCCAAGTCGATCGTGCCGGAGGCCGCGTGCACCTCGGTGCAGCTGCACCTCCAGGTCACCCCGGACCGGTTCGCGGACGTGTGGAACGCGGCCCAGGCGGCGAGCGCCGCGCAGATCGCCGTGGGCGCCAACTCGCCGTTCCTCTTCGGGCACGAGCTGTGGCGCGAGTCCCGGCCCCCGCTGTTCCTGCAGTCCACCGACACCCGGCCGCCCGAGTTGCAGGCCCAGGGGGTACGGCCGCGGACCTGGTTCGGCGAGCGGTGGATCTCCTCGGCGTACGACCTGTTCGAGGAGAACCTGCGCTACTTCCCGGCGCTGCTGCCGATCCGCGACGACGAGGAGCCGCTGGAGGTCATCGAGGCCGGCGGGGTGCCCCGGCTCGGTGAACTCGTGCTGCACAACGGCACGATCTACCGCTGGAACCGGCCGGTGTACGGCATCGCGGACGGCCTGCCGCACCTGCGCGTGGAGAACCGGGTGCTGCCCGCCGGGCCGACCATCACCGACGTCATCGCCAACGCGGCCTTCTACTACGGCCTGGTCCGGGCGCTCGCCGAGGAGTCCCGGCCGGTGTGGACGCGACTGCCGTTCGACGCGGCCGAGGCGAACTTCGACGCTGCCTGCCGGTACGGGATCGACGCGCGCTTCGTCTGGCCCCGGCGGGGACGCTACGGCGGCACGGGCGAGGTCGACGCGGTGACGCTGGTCCGCGACGAGCTGCTGCCGCTCGCCGCGGCCGGGCTGGACGCGTGGGGCGTGGAGGCCGCCGACCGGGACCTCTACCTGGGCGTGATCGAGGAGCGCTGCCGGCGCCGGGTCAACGGGGCGTCCTGGCAGGCGGCCACCTTCCACCGGGCGCTGGAGAGGGGCCTGTCCCGCGAGGCGGCCCTGGCGGCGACGACCCGCCGGTACGCCGAGCTGATGCACGGCGGGGAACCGGTCCACACCTGGCCGGTGGGCCTGCCGGAGCCGGTACCGCTGGGGTGACGGCGGCTGGGCCGTCGCACCGTGACGCCGCCCGGCCACCAGTACGGGCCGGTGCCGGGGGTCCGGGTGTCGGCTGGTGCGTGGGTCGGGTGCGTTCGGGTGTGGGCTGGTGTGTGGGGTCCGGGTGCGCTTCTGCGATCCTTGCCAGGCGAAGATGGGCCACGGGTCCATGAGCCGGCTGGAGGCGGGAGTGCAGGTGGAGGCTGACGCGGTGGCCGATTCCCCGGTGCGGGCACGTGACCCGCGGCGGACGCTGCGGGACGAGACGCTGCTCGTGCTGGCGCTCTCCCTCGGGGCGAGCGGGGTGTCCGCGCTGATCAGCTTCATCGGCTCGGTCACCAAGCCGGGCGGTCTCAAGGACCAGGCGGCCACCCTCAACGCCTCCGCCGCGCCGGGCCGCCCCTGGCTGGACCTGGCCTGGCAGCTGTTCGGCATCGCCACCGCGCTGGTCCCCGTGGCCCTCGTCGCCCACCTGCTGCTGCGCGAGGGCGCGAGCCTGCGCGTCCTCGGCTTCGACCGTACCCGCCCCTGGCCCGACCTGGCCCGGGGCGCCGGGGTCGCGGCCGTGATCGGCAGCACCGGCATCGCCTTCTATCTGGCCGCCCGCGGCCTCGGCTTCAACCTCACCGTCGTACCCGAGGCGCTGCCGGACGTCTGGTGGAAGTACCCGGTGCTGATCCTGTCGGCGGTGCAGAACGCGGTCCTCGAAGAGGTCATCGTCGTCGGCTATCTGCTGCGCAGACTGGGCCAGTTGGGCTGGGGGCCGGGCGCCGCCCTGCTGGCCGGCTCGGTCCTGCGCGGCTCGTACCACCTCTACCAGGGCGTCGGCGGCTTCCTCGGCAACATGGCCATGGGCGTGGTGTTCGTCTGGCTGTACCGCCGCTGGGGGCGCGTCGGCCCGCTGGTCGTCGCCCACTCCCTGCTCGACATCGGGGCGTTCGTCGGCTACGCCCTCCTCGCGGGCAAGGTGGGCTGGCTGCCGACGGCCTGACCGCGCGGGCCGCCGGCGAGCCGCTCAGGCGCGCAGGTCGCCCTCGATGACCGTCACCGCGTGGCCGGTGAGCAGCGTCCGCGCGCCGCGCAGGCCCGTACGGACGAGTCCGGTACGGCGGGAGGCCTGGAGCCCGGTGAGGTCGTCACTGCCGAGCCGGGGCGACCAGTACGGGGCGAGCGCGGTGTGGGCGCTGCCGGTCACCGGGTCCTCGTCGATGCCGACGTTGGGGAAGAAGCAGCGGGAGACGTAGTCGTAGCCGCGGGCCGGTTCCTCGGCGCGGGCCGTGGCGATGAGGCCGCGCGCGGAGTAGGCGCCGAGGGCCTTGTGGTCGGGGGAGAGCCCGAGCACGGTCTTCTCGTCGGCCAGTTCCACCAGCAGGTCGCCGATGCCGGGCCCGGTGTCGAAGGCGGCGAGCGGCTGCGCGCCCAGCGCCTCGGCGACCCCGGCCGGCAGTTCGGCGGGGGTGAGCGGGGCGGTCGGGAAGTCCAGGGTGAGGGAGCCGTCCGCGCCGGGCGTGGCGATCAGCACGCCGCTGCGGGTGGCGAACCGCACCGGCCCTTCGTGGGCGCCGGTGGTGTGCAGGACGTGGGCCGTGGCGAGGGTGGCGTGCCCGCACATGGCGACCTCGGTGACGGGGGTGAACCAGCGCAGCGCCCAGTCGGCGTCACCGCCCTCGGGCAGCGGGTGGGCGAACGCCGTCTCCGCGTGGTTCACCTCCATCGCGACGTTCTGGAGCCAGTCGTCGTCCGGGAAGACGTCGTCCAGGAGCAGGACTCCGGCCGGGTTGCCGGTGAACGGGCGGTCGGCGAAGGCGTCCACGATTCGAATGCGCATGACGCCGACGCTAGCGGCAGCGACGGCCCCGGGACCAAGGCCAATTCACGAGGACCGGACTGGTTTTCCGGGCCACGGGCCAGACCGGGTTTCTCCGGGCTGCCGTGGCGGGTGTGGGCGTCCGGTGCGGGGACGTCGGTCGCGGCGAGGCTCGGCCGGCCGCTGTGGTGGCGGTCCGGTGACTGCGTGGAGCCACGAGAGCGGCGACACGGTTCGGCTACGGTCTCGGGGAAACGTCCGATTGGGCAACGTGTGTACGCATTCGGGGTACGGTCCGCGGAACTCCTCGTGACGCGCCCGCGCAGGGGGGATTCCCCACCTGGGACGCCGGACCGCCGACGGCCGGGCCCTCGCCACGGAACCTATGAGTTTGGGGAGCCGGCGTCTTCGGCCGTCGTGGCCGTCACCGCCTCCAGCAGCGGCCAGCCGTCGATCTCCACCGCCCCTCGCTCGCCCGGCCGCCGGTCTTGGGCCGACACCGCGTCGAGCAGGGCCCGTACGGCGCCCGGTTCGTGCAGGTTCAGGGAACCGCCCCGTACGTGCCCCACGTCCCCCGAGCCCATGGGGAACCCGCCGGGGACATACCGGCCCGGGCCGGCGGCGAAGACGATGCGCAGCGGGCCGCCGGTGCCGGCCGGCTGCGGGTACAGCGTGAGGATCTGGCGGCACTCCGTGGGCCGGCCGCCGTACGGCACGCGGTGGCCGTGGCGCAGCGTCCACAGGTACACGCGCCCGTCGGCGACCAGGCGGCGGGGCTTCTTCCGATGACGGGCCACGCAGCCGAGCGTATCGGCGCGGCGGGCGGACCTCGGCCGGGCGCCGCCCCCTGTCCCATGGCCGGGTTGCGGAACCACGAGCTTCGAGCCCGGCGAACTCGAGGAGGGCGGGGCGCTGAACGGCGCGGCGAGGCAGGGAAGCGGGGCATCACCCGCTTCGCCTCGAGCCCGGCCCGACGGCGTCGTGTGCGCGGCGCCGCCCGGGGGCGCGCTACCGGCGGACCGCGGAGATCAGCCCGCCGGGCCCCTCCTCGCGCTGCGGCGGGGTGTCGAACGGGCGGCCGTAGGCGGCGGCGCGCTCGCGCAGGGTGTGGCCGGTGGCCTCCCAGCCGTGCCCGGCCAGCCAGCCCACCGGGTCGTCGGGCATCTCCGAGACCCACATGGACGCCGCTGATCCCGGCTCGGCGTCCGCGCCGAAGCGCTCGATCACGCCGCGCGAGCCCAAGGTCAGCCCCATCCGACTGCCGGCCGCCGACAGCGCGCTGATCCGGGCCAGCAGTAGCTCGACCGCGTCCTCGGGCAGGTAGATCAGCAGTCCTTCGGCGATCCACACGGTCGGCGACGCCGGGTCGTGCCCCGCGGCGGCCAGCGCGCCCGGCCAGTCCTCGCGCAGATCCACCGCGACGGTGATCCGTTCGCAGCGTGCGACGGCCCGCTCCTGGCGCAGTACCGAAGCCTTGAAGTCCAGTGGTGCGGCGGTGTCGACCTCGAACAGCCGGGTGCCCTCGGGCCAGTCCATCCGGAAGGCCCGGCTGTCCATCCCGGCGCCGAGCAGCACGACCTGCCGGACCCCGGACGCGGAGGCCTGCCGCAACAGGTCGTCGAGGAACTTCGTCCTGATGACGATGGACAACGACACCGCCAGCCGACGGCGGCGCGCGGCCTCGTCGTCGGGTGGCGGCGAGCAGGGCCACAGGCCGCCGGCGGCGGCGAAGGCCTGCGCCAGCGGATCGCGGAACAGCGCGTTCTTCCGCTCGTTCTCCAACGCCCGCACCCTGGCCACCCCCACCGCCGTGGCCCACACTCCCGACGGCCGCACCCGCTGCTGCTCATCAGTCACCGCGTCAGCCTAGATGACCTGTGACGGCGAACCGTGGCCGATCGCCACCGAAGGTTGAGAGGCCGCAGCCCGTTTTCGGCGGCTCGGTCATCCACTCTGCCCAGATGCCGGGGTGCTGCGAGCGGAGGGGCTCAGCGCAGCCGTCGCGCACGCAGCACCAGGTCGTCGGTATGGTGCGCGCCGGCGCCGCCTTCGGGTGCCACGCGTGGTCGCTGCTCGTTCACCTCCACCTTCCAGTCGTCGGTGAGCAGGGCGGCGACCATCGAGGGCCAGACGTAGTCAGCCGGGTCGAAGCCGCTGTCGTGCGCCTGCTGGGCGTCCATCCCCGCGTGGTGTACGAGCAGCAGCACGCCGCCGGGCGCGACGGCCGCGAGCAGCGCTCGCTCGGCTGCGGCGTCGGGGGTGCGCAGCAGGGCTGGATACTGCGCGGAGACCAGGTCGAAGGAGGCCGGCGGGAGCGCCGCTTCCGTCAGCTCGGCGTGCACCCAGCGAACGGCGACGCCCGCGTCCCGCGCGTGCCCGGCCGCCCGCTCCAGCGCCACACCCGAGACCTCGAGGGCGGTCACGTCCCAGCCGCCGCGCGCGAGCCAGACGGCGTCCGCGCCCTCGCCGCAGCCGACGTCGAGCACCCGCCCGGGCGTGAGCCCGGCGACCTCGGCCACCAGCGCACCGTTGGGCCGGCCGCTCCACAGCTGCTGTCGGTCGGCGTACCGGTTGTCCCACTCCGCCCGCACCGCGGGGTCTCCGACGTATCCGTCGCCAGGCAAGAAAGTGTCAGACGCGGGCGATCCCGCTGTGATGTTGTCGGTCACGGGCCCAACGTCACCCATCGCGGCCCGGTCACGCCACTCCTGTTGCCGCTCCTGCAAAACGGCGTCCCTGGCACAAACCGTCGTCAATCAATCTCCGGTGGCACTTCGGTGGCACTCGGGCGAGGTCCGCTGTCACAGGTCACCGGGCGGACGCGGGGTCTTGGCACTCCCTCTCTTCCGATATATCGTTGAGTCATCGCGAACGATACGCGATGCGTACGTGACTGATCAGCGATGGGATGGAGTGATCATGATGCGTGGCCATGGGTTCGAGGGATTCGAGCGTGGGCATCGGCACGAGGGTTCCGCGCGGTGGGGTATGGGCGGTTTCGAGGGGCGGCGGGGGGCCTTCGGGCCGTTCGGTCCGGGTGGGCCGGGGTTCGGACCCGGTGGGCCCGGGTTCGGGGCCGGTCCCTGGGGGCCGCGTGGGCGCGGCGGGCCGCGGGGGCGGGCGCGGCGCGGTGATGTGCGCGCCTCGCTGCTGGCCCTGCTCAAGGAGCGGCCCATGCACGGCTACGAGATGATCCAGGAGATCGCCGAACGCAGCGGCGGCGCCTGGAAGCCCAGCCCCGGCTCGGTCTACCCCACCCTCCAGCTGCTGGAGGACGAGGGCCTGATCGCCAGCCAGAGTGAGGGCGGCAAGAAACTGTTCGCGCTCACCGAGAGCGGGCGCGTCGCCGCCGAGGAGGGTCCCGACGCCCCCTGGGAGGAGGCCACGCGCGGGGTCGACTGGGAGGCCCTCGGCGAGATCCGTCAGGCCGGCTTCGGTCTGATGGAGGCCTTCGGCCAGGTCTGGAAGACCGGCAGCAAGGAACAGCGGGAGAAGGCGCTGACCGTCCTCAACGACGCCCGCAAGAAGCTGTATCTGATCCTCGCCGACGAGCACTGAGGCTTATACGGCGACCGGTCCCGGCTGGGCGCCTGGCGGTCCGGCCGGGTGGAAGCTCCCCCTCAGGTCACCAGGTCACCAGGTCGCCGAGCCGGCGCAGTGACTCGGTCAGCGCGGCCGTCGCCGAGTCCTCGAGCCTGGCCGCCGTCAGGGACACGGTGGTGTCGGTGAACTCGCCGTCGATCCGGACCTTCGTGGCGTCCCCGTCTTCCGGGGTCAGCGTGTGGCGGGTGGCGACGGTCACCGCCATCGGGCCCTTGCCGCGGGCGGCGAGGACCCGGGCCGGCTCCAGTTCCCCGATGGTCCGGTCGACCTCCGCCGGAAAGCCCATCAGCTTCATGTCCTCCCGGAACGTCCCGCCCGCGGCCAGGTTCGCCGGGCCGCCCCGCGGAAAACCGGTGTGGGTCGCGTTCCACTCCCCGTACGACGGCCAGTCGGTGAGCCGGGCCCACACCTCCCCGGCCGGCGCCTGGACGCGTGCCTCCGTGCTGACTTCGGCCATGCGACCACCCCTCCGGATCGGGCGTACCGGGCTGCGGTGCCGCGGAACGTAGCCGCAGGGGCGCGAACATTCAACACTGACGAACCGTCAGCCGCACTCCGGGGCCGGCGCACGTACGGCAAGGCGGCGCGCGCGGAATCGTGCCACATCGGCCGGATCTCCTCCGTGAGGATGAAATCCGGGCCGGTGATGTCCACTCCGCGTGGGACGCGAAAATGGTTCCTGTCGCGGATGTCCCGTCCCGTTGGGGCTGATGAGGTAGGGGATGTGCAACCGCGTACAGCCGACCGGACCGCCCCCGACCGAGCGGTTCCGCACCAGGACGGCGCTGCCGGGCTCGACGCGGAGCTGGCGGCGGTGGTCGCCGGTGCCCGCAGGAGGGCCGTCCGGGACGGGGACCGGCAGACCGACACCGCCCATCTGCTCCACGCCCTGCTGGAACACGACCCCGAGGTCCGTGCCGCAGTGGGCGAACCGCGGCGGCTCGCCCGGCTCCTCGGCTACCTCGTGCAGCGCAGCATCGGCTACGGACTGCGCTGGCGGGCCGGCGTCGAGGACTCCGGCGCGCTCCCCGTCGTAACCGCTCCGGCCGGCCCCCGTTCCGGACAGCCGCCCGCCGACGCCACGGGCCGGTACGCCGACGCCACGGAGCGGAACGTCGACGCCGCGGGCAGGGACACCGACGCCACCGGCCGGGACACCGACGGCATGGGCCGGTACGCCGTCGCCGTCGGCCGGTACGCCGACGCCACGGGCCGGGACGCCGGCCGCTGGTCGCCCGCTGCTGCCGCCGCGCTCGTCGACGCCCGTGCCCGCGCCCGGCGGCGGAACGCCCACCGCGTCGCCGGTACCGATCTGCTCGCGGCGCTCGCCGCCGACCCGGGGTCCCGGGCCGTGGAGGTGCTCGGACGCGCCGGCATCGCGGCTGACGACCTGATCGCGCGGATCGAGGCCGGGACCGGGACACGCGCCGACGACGACCGGACGGACGGCGAACGGCCCGGACCGTCCACCGGCTGAGACAGGTGTCAACAGGGGTGACGCTCCTGTCGGCGCCTGGCATCATGTGCCGGTGCATACGTCTGTGAGCAGTCAGGACAGTCCCGGCAAGGGAGCCGGGCTCGGCCTCGCCCTCGCCTCCGCGCTGGCCTTCGGCGGATCCGGTGTGGCCGCGAAGCCGCTGATCGAGGCGGGCCTCGACCCGCTGCACGTGGTGTGGCTGCGGGTGGCGGGCGCCGCCCTGGTGATGCTGCCGCTCGCCGTGCGCCACCGCGCCCTGCCGCGCCGCCGGCCCGCGCTGCTCGCCGGCTTCGGACTGCTCGCCGTCGCCGGAGTCCAGGCCTGCTACTTCGCCGCGCTCTCCCGGATCCCGGTAGGCGTCGCCCTGCTCATCGAGTACCTGGCGCCCGCCCTGGTGCTGGGCTGGGTGCGGTTCGTGCAGCGGCGGCCCGTCACCCGCGCCGCCGCGCTCGGCGTGGTCCTCGCGGCCGGCGGCCTCGCCTGCGTGGTGGAGGTCTGGTCCGGGCTGAGCTTCGACGCGCTCGGCCTGGTGCTCGCCCTCGGCGCCGCCTGCTGCCAGGTCGGCTACTTCATCCTCGCCGACCAGGGCGGCGACGCGGGCGAGACCGCACCGGACCCGCTCGGGGTCATCGCCTACGGGCTGCTCGTCGGCGCCGCCGTGCTGACGGCGGTGGCCCGCCCCTGGAACATGGACTGGTCGGTGCTGGGCGGCTCCGCCGACCTGAACGGCACCGCCGTACCGGCCGCCGCCCTGCTCGCCTGGATCGTGCTCGTCGCCACGGTGATCGCGTACGTCACCGGGGTGCTGTCCGTGCGCCGGCTGTCGCCGCAGGTCGCCGGCGTCGTCGCCTGCCTGGAGGCGGTCATCGCGACCGTGCTGGCCTGGGTGCTGCTCGGCGAGCACCTCTCCGCGCCGCAGGTCGCCGGCGGCGCGGTCGTCCTCGTCGGCGCGTTCATCGCCCAGTTCGCCGGCTCCGGCAAGGGCACTCCCGAGCCGGTGGCCGCCGGTGGCGCGGAAAGGGAGTTGTCCGCGCGGGGCACCGCGGCCTAGAGTCCCGATCATGCCGCAGAACGCACTCGTCCTTCCGCCCCCGGCCGCCTGAGGCGGGCCTCCGGGACACTCGCCCGACGCGCGCACGCGCCGGGCTGGACGGTGCTGCCCGCAGATGAAGTCAGCGCGCCCCGCCGAACCGGGACGCCTTCGAACTTCCGCGCTGTCATGCGCGCTTCTGCGGAGAGATTCTGTTGTCGAACACTTCCTCCGGCCTGCCCGTCGGGCGTGGCCTGCTCTACCTGATCATCACCGGTGCCACCTGGGGCACCGCGGGTGCCGCCGGCTCGCTGGTCTACCGGACCAGCGACCTGGGCGCCGTCGCCCTCTCCTTCTGGCGCTGCGCGCTGGGGCTCGCCCTGCTGCTGGCCGGCCGCCTGCTGCGTCCGCGCGCCGGCCGCACCGCCCCCGCCCGGCCGGCGCGCCGCGCGGTCAGGAGGGTCCTGGCCACCGGTGTCGCCCTCGCCGTGTTCCAGACGGCGTACTTCGCGGCGGTGGCGTCGACCGGGCTGGCCGTGGCCACCGTCGTGACCCTCGGCGCGGGTCCCGTGCTGATAGCGCTGGGTGCCCGGCTGCTGCTCGGCGAGCGGCTGGGCGCGGGCGGTGCCGCGGCCGTCGTGGGCGCGCTCGCCGGGCTGGCCGTGCTCACCCTGGGCGGCTCCGCCGCGACCGTCCGTCCGGCCGGGGTGCTGCTCGCCGTGGTCTCGGCGGCGGGCTACGGCGCCATGACCCTGCTCACCCGCTGGTGGGGGAGGGACGGCGGCGGCGACACCGCCGGCACCACGGTGGGCGCCTTCGCCGTGACCAGCCTGTGCCTGCTGCCGCTCGCCGTCCACGAGGGACTGCTCCCGCACACCGCCCACCCGGTCCGGCTGCTGTGCCTGCTGCTCTACATCGCCGCCGTGCCGACGGCCCTCGCGTACGCGTTCTACTTCGCGGGAGCGGCGGTCGTCCGGTCCGCCACCGTCTCCGTGATCATGCTGCTGGAGCCGGTGACCGCGGCCGCACTGGCCGTGCTCCTGCTCGGCGAGCGGCTCACGGCGGCCACGGCGGCCGGCACCCTGCTGATGCTCGGCGCCGTCGCCGGCCTGGCCGTGAGCGAGGCCCGCGCGTCCGGCCGCCCGGAGCCGACGGTGGTGTGACCGGCCGGTCGGCCCTCCTGGGCGACCGGGTCTGACTGCCCGGCCGCCCCGGAGCCGACCGTGGTGTGACCGGTGGCTGCCCCGGACCGTGGGTCCCGGGGCGGGCCGTCGCCGTTACAGCGTCGCCAGATAGTCCGGCAGCTCGATGCCGGGAGTCAGGTCGTCGTTGGGAACGGGGGCCTCGTAGCCCTTGCGGAGCGGGATGACGCCGGCCCAGTGCGGCAGAGCGAGGTCCTCGGGCTCGTCGTTGGCACCGCCGGTGCGGACCTTGGCCGAGACCTCCTCCAGGTCCAGGCGGATCACCGCGGTGGCGGCCAGCTCCTTGCTGTTCGCGGGCCGGGAGTCGGCGGCCCGGCCCGGTACGACGTGGTCGACCAGCGCGTCCAGGGCCAGCCACCGCTCCTCCGGGTCGGTGACCTCGTGCGCGATGCCGTGCACCACGACCGAGCGGTAGTTGATCGAGTGGTGGAAGGTGGAGCGGGCCAGCACCAGCCCGTCGACGTGGGTGACCGTCAGGCACACCGGCAGGCCCGGGTCGGCCTGGCCGGTCATCCGCAGCGGCCGGGAGCCGGTCGAGCCGTGGATGTAGAGCCGCTCGCCGACCCGGCCGTACAGCGTCGGCAGCACCACGGGGGCGCCGTCCCGGACGAAGCCGAGGTGGCAGACGTACCCCTCGTCCAGGATCGCGTGCACCAGCGCCTTGTCGTACGACGCCCGCTTCGCGGAACGCGTCGGCACGGTCCGGTCGGTCGGCGCGTAGGCGGCGGGCCGCGATTCCTCGGTGGCGTCCTGCATGGTCCCCTCCATGGCGAACTTCATTGCACTAGTGCATAATGGGCTTTGTGCTAGGAGAGTATCGGATCGAAGGGCGTGGCGCAGCCGAGATCGCGGCCAGCGTCGAACGGGCGGTCGGATCGGGCGGGCTGGAGCCAGGGCAACTCCTTCCTCCGCTGCGGGAGTTGGCGGAGCGGCTGGGGGTGAACCCGAACACGGTCGCCGCCGCCTACCGCATCCTGCGTGAACGCGGGGTGATCGAGACGGCCGGCCGCCGGGGCAGCCGGGTCCGCCCCAAGCCGGCCACCACCGGCCGCGAGGAGCTGCGCGTCGAGGTGCCCCCCGGCGGCCGCGACCTGTCCACGGGCAACCCCGACCCGGCCCTGCTGCCCAGCCTGGCCCCGGCCCTCGCCGCGGCGGCCGAACAGGGCGACCGGCGGCCCGTCCGCTACGGCGACGACCCCGTGGACGCGGACCTCGCCCGGCTCGCCCGCGCCGAACTCGACGCCGACGGCGTCCCCGCGGGCCCGCTGACCGTGACCTCCGGCTCCCTCGACGCCATCGAACGCGTCCTCACCGCGCACCTCAGACCCGGCGACACGGTCGCCGTAGAGGACCCCGGCTGGGGCAGCCTCCTCGACCTCGTCCCCGCGCTCGGCCTGCACACCGCCCCGGTCGGCGTGGACGACGACGGACCGCGCCCGGAGGACCTGCGCCGCGCCCTGGAGTCCGGGGCCCGCGCCCTGATCGTCACCGACCGGGCGCAGAACCCGACCGGCGCCTCGGTGACCGCCACCCGCGTACGTGCCCTGCGCGCGGTGCTGCGCGAGCACCCGGGGACCCTGCTCATCGAGGACGACCACGGCCACGGCATCGTCGACCTGCCGCTGCACCCCCTCGCGGGCGTCACCCGCCACTGGGCCTTCGTCCGCTCCGCCGCCAAGGCCTACGGCCCCGACCTGCGCCTCGCCGTCCTCACCGGGGACCCGGTCACCGTGGACCGGCTCCGGGGCCGCCAGCGCCTGGGCCCCGGCTGGGTGAGCCTGCTGCTGCAACGCGCCGTGGCCCACCTGTGGTCGCACGGCGCGGTGGACCGGGCGGCGGTGGCCCGGTCCTACGGCGCCCGGCGGGACGCCCTCGTCGACGCGCTGGCGGAGCGCGGCGTCACCGCCCACGGCCGCAGCGGCATGAACGTCTGGGTCCCGGTCCCCGACGAGACGGGCGCTCTCGCCCGGCTGCTCCAGAGAGGCTGGGCGGTGGCCCCGGGCGCCCGCTTCCGCCTGGCCTCCCCGCAGGGCGTGCGCATCACGGTCTCCCCGCTGACCGAGGCGGACATCACCGTGCTGGCCGACGCGGTGGCGGCGGCCATCCGCCCGTCCCCGGCCCGCGTCTACGGCTGAGGCGGGCGGGAAGACCGGGAGAGCGAGGAGAGCCGGAGGGACGGGAGAACCGGGGGACTGGGGAACCGGGAGAGGGGGCGCGGGAAACCGCGCGACGAGCCACGGCGAGCCCGCACTCGCACCCGCGCACGCCCCCCCCGCGCCCGACTCCCTCACGCACCCTTCCCCCGCACCTGGGTAAGCGCCGCGCCCGCCAGCACGATCACCGCTCCCACCGGCGTCGTCCACCGCAGCGACTCCCCGAGGATCGCCACCCCCGCCGCCGTGGCGATGACCGGGATGAAGTACGTGACCATCTGGGCGGTGGTGGGCCCGACCTCGGCCACCAGCCCGTACTGGATCAGCACCGCCAGCCCCGTGCCCAGCGCGCCCAGCGCGGCGACGGCCAGCAGCGGAACGAGCGGGAAGTGCCCGGGCACGCCGGCGAAGAGGGGCGTCACCACGGCGAGCTGGGCCGTGGCGAGCAGCAACTGCCCGCCGGTCATGGACAGATGGGAGTTGCCCGTACCGGCCAGCGTCCGCCGGACGTAGATCCAGCCCACCGGATAGCTCAGCGAGGCCAGCAGTGCCATCGCCGTGCCCGCGGCGTCCAGCCCGTGGAAGCCCTGCCAGACGCCGAGCACGGTCAGCACGCCCAGGAAGCCCAGCCCGAGCCCGGCCACGCGTACCCGGGTCGGCCGGTCCTCGGACAGCGCGACCAGGGACAGGGCCATGCCCCACAGCGGGGAGGTGGCGTTGCAGATGCCGGCCAGGGTGGACGGGATCGTCAGCTCGGCGTAGGCGAAGAGGGAGAACGGCAGGGCGTTCAGCAGGAACGCGGCGACCGCCATATGCCCCCACAGCCGGGCCCCGCGCGGCAGTCGCTCCCGCTTCACGGCCATCGTCGCCGCCAGCACCGCCGTGCCGAACACCAGCCGCCCGAGGGTGACCTGGAACGGCGCGTACCCCTCGGTGCCCACCTTGATCAACAGGAAGCTGAAGCCCCAGATCAGGGACAGGACGCCGAAGCGCAGCCGCCAGTCCAGGCGGGCGCGGCTCCTGGCGGGGCCGGGGGCGGTGGCGGGGGAGGGGGTACGGCTGCGGGCGCGGGTGCTGATCGTGCTCATGCCCACAACGATGCTGGAGGCAACCTCGTAGCACAATCGAGATTTCCCACCTGGTACCTCTTAGGATCACTTACATGTTGAACCTTGAGCGCCTGCGCACCCTGGACGCACTGGCCCGGCACGGCTCGGTCAGTGCCGCCGCCGACGCGCTGCACGTGACCACGTCCGCGGTCTCCCAGCAGCTGGGCAAGCTGGAGCGGGAGGTCGGCCAGCGGCTCCTCGCCAAGAACGGCCGGGGCGTGCGGCTCACCGACGCCGGGCGGCTGCTGTCGGAGCACGCGGCGCGCATCCTGTCCCAGGTCGAGCTGGCCGAGTCCGACCTGGAGGCGCACCGCGGCCAGGTCGTCGGCGAACTGCGGCTGTCGGCGTTCCCGACCGCGGCCCGGGGCCTGTTCCCCGCCGCGCTGGGCGCGCTGCGCACCGAGCACCCGGGGCTGCGGGTGCGCTCCAGCGAGCTGGAACCGGAGCAGGGGATCGCCGGGGTCGTCCGCGGCGATCTCGACCTGGCGGTGGTGCTGGACTGGTACAACAAGCCGATGCCCGTCCCCGACGGCCTGGTCAAGGCACCTCTGCTGGACGATCCCGCCGATGTCGCCATGTCCGTGGGGCACCGGCTCGCGGACCGGGAGGAGGTGGACCTGACCGAGTTCGCCGAGGACGAGTGGATCACCTGGTGCGAGGGCGAGTTCTGCCACGAGTGGCTGCTGTTCACCCTGCGGTCCAAGGGCGTCGAGCCGATCGTCGGCCACCGCGCCGGTGAGACCCACACCCAACTCGGGTTGGTGGCCGCCGGGCTGGGCGTGTGCATCGCACCGCGGCTGGGCCGGCAGCCGGTGCCCGACGGTGTGGTTTTCGTGCCGCTCAAGCAGCGGGTGCGCCGCCATGTGTACGTGATCTGGCGGGCGGACGCCGACCGCCGGCCCTCCATCCGCGCGGCTGTGGAGGCCCTGCGGACGGCGGCCCGGCGGATCGACTGAGCCCTACGCCCCGCCCAGCTTCCGGAAGTCCCAGGACACGATCTTCTCCGGGGTCAGCCGGGCCCACGCGTGCCGGCCGTCGTGCGGCATCTCCTCCAGGCCGAAGTTCTTGCGCGCGAACAGCGTCTCGGCCGTGTCGAGTTCGGCGCACAGCTCACCCCGGCGCGGCACCTCGCCCACGAACTCCACCCGGCCGGACAGCTCCGCCCCGCGCAACTCGCCGTACTCCTCCCCGGAGTCGACCACGACCGCCACCCGGGGATCGCGGCGCAACTGTGCCCAGCGCCGGCTGCGCACCACGGAGTACAGCCACATCGACGTGCCGTCCCAGGCGAACCACAGCGCGCTGACATGCGGTGTGCCGTCGGCCGAGACGGTCGCGATCCGGCAGGTGCGCCGGGTGGCGAGGAACTCGTCCAGCTCGGCCGGCGACATCATGATCCTGCGGCCCCGGCGCTGACGGGCGACGGACATGCGGCCCCCTCTCTTCTCCCCTGTCGGAACGGAGACTTATCGGCTCCCGCCGATCCTCTGGCATGACGTCAGAAAAGAGAACGGGTCGTCTTCAAGGGGCGCGTCATGCCGTCGTACGAGCAGCTCGGCGAACTCCTCGAGCCCGCCGGTACCGTCCTGCTCACCGTGGAGTGCCAGCAGGGGGTCGTCGGCCGCAACGCCCGGCTGTTCCGGGCCGCCGAGCGGCTGCCCGTGCGGCAGCCGGCCGGTACCGCGGCGGTCCGGGTCGCGCCGCCGACCGAGGTCGCCGAGGAGGACTTCGTTCTGCGGCGGCCGCACGGGCTGTCCCCGCTGCGCAACCTCGGCTGCCGGGTGCTGATCGTCACCGGGGTGTCGGCCAACGTGACCGTCCCCAACGCGGTGTTCGACGCCGTCGACCTCGGCTGCACCGCCGTGGTCCCGGCCGACGCCATCGCGGGCGTACCCGCCGACTACAACGGCCGCGGTGCTCCGCCACACGCTGGCGCTGGTCGCCACGGTCACGACCACCGACGAGATACCGGGCTGCCTCGGCGGGCCGCGGGAACGGCGCTGAGCCGGGCCGGTTCAGGCCAGCCTGATGTCGTCGCCGGACACGGTGATCCGCGCCGGGGCCAGCCCCTTCGTCGCCGGTCCCTTCTTCACGCTGCCGTCCGCTACGGAGAACTCGCTGCCGTGACACGGGCACACGATCATGCCGTGCGCGATGCTGCCGACCGCGCAGCCCTGGTGGGTGCACTCGGCGGAGAACGCCTTGTAGGTGCCCGCCGTCGGCTGGGTGACCACCACGCCCTGGTCCTTGAAGATCCTGCCGCCGCCCTCGGGGATGTCGGCGGCCTTGGCGAGCGCGGTGCCGCCGCCGTCCGACGCGGCCCCGGTGGCCGTGGTACCGGCGTCGGCCGACCCGGCGTCGGAGGAGTCGTCGCCCGAGCCGCAGGCGGTCAGCGCGGCGGCGAGCCCCGCGGCTCCGACCGCTGCCACGACGGTACGACGGTCCGGACCGGCGCTGGGGTGGGACGAGGCGCTGCTCATAGGACGTTTCCCTTCGGCGGAGCTGGTCATGGTCCGCCCTGGGATACGGGCGTACGACCGCGGCCGTTCAGAAGGCGGAGCAGGTGCGCGGGAGCTCCCGCGTCCAACTGTCTCGTTCTCCGAGAAGCGTTGCCCCGCTTCCCTATCCTTTCGATGGGAGTTCCAATCACGTTTGATCTCGCAGCACTGTCAGACCTCGCGTCACTGCACCCGATCCGGTGAATCCGATGACACAGCCCTCCCAGGAAGTCGAGCAGAGAGACACCGAAGGAGGTACGCCGCTGGCCGTGCCCGGCACTCCGCACCGGCGCCGCGCCATGACGGTGCTGACGTCGGCCCAGATGCTCTACTACTTCGGCATCAGCATCGACCTGACGCTCACCGGCCTGGCCGGCCTCAGACTCGCTCCCGTGCCCGCGCTGGCGACCCTGCCGTTCGCCCTCATCAGCGTCGGCTCCTGGGCCGCCACCTACCCCGCGTCCCGCTTCATGAGGAGTCGCGGACGCAAGGCCGGGTTCCTGGTCGGCTCCGGTGCCGCGCTGACCGGCGGTATCACCTCGGTCACCGCGTTGCTCACCGAGCAGTTCGTGCTTTTCTGTTTCGGCATCGCCTGTATCGGCGTCCATCAGGCGTTCGCGGGTTATTACCGGTACGCGGCCGCCGACATGTTCCCGCCCGAAGAGCGCGGCAAGGCCATCTCGACCGTTCTGTCCGGCGGGGTGATCGCGGCCGTCGCCGGCCCCTTCCTCGCCACGGCGGTCAAGGACCTCGGTCCCGTGGAGTTCACGGGCTCCTACGCACTGGTCACCGTGCTGGCGCTGATCTCCCTCGGTGTGCTGTCCACGCTGACGGCCGAGGACACCGAAGCGGCCGCCGCTGCCCCGTCAGGGCCCCAGGCTGCCGCCGAGGACGCGGCCCCGCGCACCCTCGGGCAGATCGCGAAGCAGCCGGTGTTCCTCGCCGGCGTCGCGGGCTCCTGCGTCGGGTACTTCACGATGACCTCACTGATGGCCGCGGCCCCCATCGCGGCGGTCAGGGCCGGGCACTCCGTTCACGACGGCGCCCAGGTCATCCAGTGGCACATGGTCGGCATGTACGCCACCGCCTTCGCCTCAGGACCGCTCACCCGGTCCATCGGCGCGGGACGGACACTTCTGATCGGCGCCGCCGTCAGCGCACTGGGCGCCGCGACCGCCCTGACGGGCCTGTCCCACACGCACTTCATGATCGCCCTGGGGCTGATCGGCGTGGGCTGGAACCTCATGTACGTCTCCGGTTCCGCGCTGGTCGCCCACTCCTACCGGCCGCGGGAACGTTCCCTGGTCCAGGGCATCGGCGAGGTCTTCACCCTCGGCGGGTCCGCCGTCGGCGCGCTGGCCGCGGGACCGGTGCTGGACGCCCTCGGCTGGGAGTCCATGAACGCGGCGCTGCTGGTGCCCCTCGCGGTCAGCGCCGTCGTCACCGTCGCCCATCTCCGCGCCGCCCGCCCACGTGCCGCCGCCCAGCGGACTGATCCGTGAGACAGGTGCCGGCGCCCGGCGCGCCCTGTCCGGACAAGACCTCCACCAGGAACAGCGCAAGAGCCAGACATCCGACGGCCACCGGCTGATCAGGAGCGTGCGCCGACAGCCCTTCGCCCTCTACTCGCAGAGCGAGTTCGACACCAAGGCCGTGGCCGTAGGGGCCGACTACTGGCTGGACTCCAAGGTGCCGACGGTGCGGGCAGCGGTCTCCCGCCCGGCCGATCCGGCTGACCGTCCACGAGAAACGTGACCGACCTGCCCTGCCGGCCCTGGGCCGACATCCTGAGCCTGAGTGCCGGGCACGGCCCTGCCCGGCGGTCTTGTGACCGGCGACATCTCGCAGGTCCGCGCCTCCGACCGGACAACTCCGTGACGTAGGTGCGCAGATCGTCGCCCTCCACCAGGCCGGGCGGCTGGAAGCCCCACCCAGGAGGCGGCCCGCCGCCCTCAGACCGCTGGCTGAGCGGTCCCGGCCGCCTCGTCGGCCGGTCCGGTCCGCCCGCCGCGGAACACTTCCTGCACGAGCCTGTCCTGTGCCTTGAGGAATGCTCCGGTCAGGGACAATGCGGCGTCGTCCACATAGTTCAGCGAGGCGGTCAGGGTCTTGCCGCCGTCGGACGTGCTGTACATCAGCGCCGCGTGGCCGGCGGCGCCGCCGTTGTGGAAGAGCAGCGTGCCGCCGCCGGGGCCCGCTTCCTGTACGCGCAGTCCCAGACCGAAACCGCTCTTGGGGTGCGGCTTCGCCATCTCGGCCAGCAGCGGGGCGGGCAGGAGCCGGCCGCCTGCCAGTGCGGAGATGAATGTGTGGAGGTCCTGGGTGGTGGAGATCATGTCACCGCCGGCGGAGATCCAGGAGGGATTGTGGCGCGTGACGTCGACCGTCTCCTGGCGGCCGGCGTCCTCGTACCGGTAGTACGCGTGGGAGTACGGCCTGGGAATCTCCGGTGAGGTGCCCGGCACGCTGGTGCCCGACAGACCGAGCGGCCGTACGATCCGCTCCTGTGTCACTTCGGCGCACGAGCGGCCGGTGACCTTCTCGACCAGCAGTCTGGCCAGTACGTAATTCGTGTTGGAGTAGCTCCAGTCCGTGCCCGGCTCGAACCGCGCGGGCCGGGACAGCGCCAGCCGTGCCAGTTCCTCGGGCCGGTAGGTGTGGAACCGGTTGTCCACCCATTCCTTGCCCGAGACGGTGGCAGGGATGATTCCCGGCGCCACCGTCCCGTCCTCGTAGTACTCGCCGGTGAAGTTGAACACCCCGCTGGTGTGCTGCAACAGCATCCGCACCGTGATGCGCTCGTCCAGCCCGTACCCGGGCAGGTAAACGGCTGCCGGGACGTCCAGCGCGACCTTTTCCTCGGCCACCAGTTGCAGCACCAGGGTCGCGGTGAAGGTCTTGGTGTTGCTGCCGATCCGCACGTGCCCGTCGGCCGGCGGCTCGGCGTTCGCGCCCAACTCGGCCACCCCGGCGCTGCCGGCCCACCCGCCCCGCTCGTCGTGCACGCGCAGGTGCACTCCGGTGATACCGGAATCGACGATCTCCTGGAGGGCCTTGCGCAGCTCCGGGCGATCCGGTCCGGCGACGGGGTTCTGGGCGGTGCGGAGGGACTCGCTCATGGTCATTCCTTGTCTCAGGCCAGCAGGTACGCGGCAGCGCTCGGGCCGCGTGACGAGACTGCGGAAGGCGGCCACCGGCCCTTTCGAAGCGGCGATGAGACGAGCCTTCACCCTGACCCGAGGTCAAGGTCAACCTCTTCCATGACCTTGCGCTGCCGGCGTCCCCGAAGGGGGTGCCGCACTGGCGCGGAAGCCCGCTACCCTCCCCGCTGTGATCAACCGCAACCCGGCGAACGGGCTGACGATCGGCCAGGCGGCGGCTTTCGTGGGCGTCACGGTCAAGACCGTGCGGCACTATCACCGGCTCGGCCTGGTCGCCGAGCCGGACCGGGACAGTTCCGGTTACCGGCGCTACGGGTCGGCGGACCTGCACCGTCTGATCCAGGTCCGGACCCTGGCCGGGGCCGGCGTGCCGCTGGCCGGGATCGCCGATCTGCTGGACGCCGGTGCCGAGCGGTTCGCCGCAGCCCTGGAGGACGTCCGTCGCCGACTCACCGAACAGATCGAGGACCTGACCGCGCGCCGCGACACGCTGCACCGGCTCACCCACGGCGACCGGGCCCTGCTGCCCGACCGGGCCTGCGCGGTTCTGGACCGGCTCGCCGGTGCCGGCTTCGGCGGGGACTACGTGGCCGTCCAACGGGAGGCTCTGGTGCTGGCCCGGGCGCTGGTACCGGAGATCCTCGACAGCTTCCTGACCCGGCTGGAACGTCTCCTGGACGACCCCGAACATGTCGAGCTGACCCAGCGCGGCTGGGAGGCGAGGGCCTGGGACCCGGACGACCCGCGCATCGAGGAGCTGGCGGCCGCGCTGGCCGGCAAGGTGCTGGCCGACCCCGCACCGCCGTCGATGCCGGCCGGGTTCGAGAAGCGGTCCGACGCCGCCTCCCGGTACGCGGTGGTCAACGGCCACGGGGCGGACGAGGCACCGTCCATCGCCCGGCTGAACGCGCTGGTCGAGGCGAAACTGCGCGCGGCCGGCATCGCTGTCCCGCGTCCATGACGGCCACCCGCCTCCCGGGGCTCCGGCATCGAAACGGCTGGTCATGCGTCGATGACCGCATGGCCGCCTTCGTGCAGTCCCCGCGGAAGCGCCCCGAGGTCGCTCTCCCGTCCGACACCCCCTCCGCCCACGCCGACGCCTTACTGACCCCCGGCCCTGGGCCCGCCGCCTCGGCCACGTCGCCGCCACCGGCAGGAGCGGGCACGCGATCCGGTTCACGTCGATGCCGTTGCCGTGGGCGAAGGGTGGGGCAGCACCGCTTGGTCGCTACGGCGGACGCCGGGGATGGACCCGGTGCGCTCGCCGCCGTGGATCCCGGGGACGCCCAAGCGCCGCCGGTGGATGTCGATAGCGGTGCGGACCCGGGAGTTCACCCCCGCGCAACCTGACGCGGAAGCCGAGTAGTTCCACGGCCTTTTGGTTCCGCGATTTTCGGCTGTCTCGTGTCGAGTTCCATCCCGGTATCGCCCCTGATCATGTACGTGCCATCCGCGGCTCGTTTGTGTCGTTCTTCCCCGCTGCGACTACCGTTCGCTCCGGTCCTGGTTTCCCCCACCATGCTTCGAAGCTGGTAATACCGACTCCAGTCTCCTTAAACGTGGTGTCTCTCACTCCGAGTCGTATGGGCATCCGGCATGGAAGTCGATCTGGCTTGTAAGCGCTTTCCGGCGAGCTGATGAATGTGTGACGGTAAGGGCACCAAGTCCCGCACAGAAGAGGATGAGAATGAAGCTTTCCGTGCGCCGTTCGCTCGGTGTCGCAACAGTCGCCGCCGCCGCACTGGCCGCCACGGTGGTGCCCGCCGCGGCGGCCACGACCTCTCCCACCACGGCTTCCGCCATCGGCCCGACCATCAACCGTACGGACTGTAACGAGAACAGCTACCTCGAAATCCACAACAACGAGGGCCGCGACACGCTGTGCTTCGCCAACGCCGGAACGATGCCCGTCGCCATCTACGGGGTGAACTGGGTCGAGGCCGGAAACAACGTCGTCACCCTGCAGTTCCAGCGGAATCTGAGTGATCCGAGGCTGGAAACCATCACCCTCCAGAAGTGGGGCTCGTGGAACCCGGGCCACATCCACGAGATCATTTCCATCAGGATCTACTGAGATTGAAGCACGTCCTGGGGGCGCCTTTCGGGGTGCCCCCCCCTTTTTTTGTGGCGCTTACTCGAAAGCGCCGGCGTTTCCCGCGTGTGCCGATCCGTGCCGGAAACACGAAGGAAGTCGACTGGGCGACGAGCAGTCCGACCCGGTCGCCAGGGCGGCACCGGCCAGGGTGCCGAGCCCGGCCACGGTGCCGGACCACAGCGCGTGGGGACTTCTTGCACCGGCTGCGCGCACCCACGGCGTCTTCCCGTCGAAGGCCCGAGGAGTGCGTGGTGACGCCGGCCGCGATGGCTCGGGCGTCCCTCCCCGGCTGTCACGCTTGGTTACTATGCTCACTTCGTGCCTCGAGGCCGGAGCCGACGGGCCTACGGCGATCGATGGACTGCTGGAGGAAGGGGCACCTGCGTGCCAGCCGGAACTCCCCAGATTCTCCCCAGGGCTGATCGTGGTCTTGCCCGGGCTGCAGCGCCTCGATGGGACCATGGAAAGCAAGGCCAGCGAGTGGGGAACCTTCGAAATTGTTGAAAGAAGTCATCGCGACCCGCTACATCACACCTTTGCGTGAAGGCGGGTCGCTGCCGGGACTGGTAGAAGCCGACGACCTCCGCACCTACGTCATGAAGTTCACCGGCGCGGGACAGGGCCGCAAGACCCTGGTCGCCGAGGTGGTGTGCGGTGAACTCGGCCGGCGGCTCGGGTTGCGTGTGCCCGGGCTGGTCACCCTGGAACTGGACCCCGTCCTCGGGCTCGGCGAGCCCGAACAGCAGGTGCAGGACCTGCTGCGCGGCAGCGGCGGCACCAACCTCGGCATGGACTTCCTGTCCGGCGCCCTCGGCTACGACCCGCTCGCCTTCCCGGTGAGCCCGGAGGAGGCCGGCCGGATCGTGTGGTTCGACGCGCTGATCAACAACGTCGACCGGTCCTGGCGCAACCCCAACCTCCTGATGAGGCACGGGGAGCTGTGGCTCATCGACCACGGCGCCACGATGATCTGGCACCACAACTGGCCCGGCGCCGAGACTTCGGCGGCCCGCCCCTACGACGCCTCGGACCACGCCCTCGCCCGCTTCGCCCCGGACGTGCGCGCCGCCGCGGCCGACCTCGCCCCCCGGGTCACCGAGGACCTGCTCGCCGAGGTCACCGCCGAGATCCCGGACGTCTGGCTCGACGGCGAGCCGGGCTTCGACACCCCGGACGACCTGCGCCGGGCCTACGCGCGGCCGCTGCTCGCCCGCGCGGCCGTCATCGCCGAGCGGATCACCGGCCTCGGCACCGGATCCGAGGAGGGCAAGTGAGCGAGCGTCACATCCACATGGCCGGCCATGTCACCGAGCGGCACATCACCCGGGCGGGCCAGGGCGGCGACCGGGACGTGTTCGAGTACGCGCTGCTACGGGTCGTGCCCAGGGTGGAGCGCGGGGAGTGCGTCAACGCCGGCGTGGTCGTCTACTGCCGCGCGCGGGGCTACCTCGGCGCCCGCACCCACCTGGACGAGGCCCGGCTGCTCGCCCTGGACCCGGCGGCCGACGTGGCCGGGGTGCGCGCCGCGCTCGCCGCGATCGAGCGCACCTGCGCGGGCGGTGAACAGGCCGGACAGGCGGCCGGCGACGACGCCGGGCGCCGCTACCGCTGGCTGGTCGCGCCCCGCTCCGCCATCGTCCAGCCCGGCCCCGTGCACACCGGACTGACCGCCGACCCGGCCGCCGAGACGGAGCGCCTGCTGAACCTCCTGGTGAGGTAATCGATCACACCGGCCTAGGTTGCCGTTGACACCGCGTGCCAGGGCTTCTAGCGTCACGGGTGGAGAAGGTACTAAGCGGTCGCTCACCGCACCGGAGGCCCTCTCCGAGGGTCCGACAGGTTCTCTCAAGGGCGAGGAGAAACAGCATGTCCACCAATGAACAGCGGGTCGCGGTAGTCACCGGCGCGGCGCGCGGCATCGGCGCCGCCACCGCCGTACGGCTGGCCGCCGAGGGCCGCGCGGTCGCCGTGATCGACCTCGACGAGGCCGCCTGCAAGGACACCGTCGAGAAGATCACCGCGGCCGGCGGCAAGGCCGTCGCGGTCGGCGCGGACGTCTCCGACGAGGCGCAGGTCCAGGCGGCCGTCGCCCGCGTCACCGAGGAACTGGGCGCGCCCACGATCCTGGTCAACAACGCGGGCGTGCTGCGCGACAACCTGCTGTTCAAGATGAGCGTGTCCGACTGGGACACGGTCATGAACGTGCATCTGCGCGGCTCGTTCCTGATGACCAAGGCCGTGCAGCAGCACATGGTCGAGGCCGGCTGGGGACGGATCGTCAACCTCTCCTCCTCCTCGGCGCTCGGCAACCGCGGCCAGGTCAACTACTCGGCCGCCAAGGCCGGTCTCCAGGGCTTCACCAAGACCCTCGCCATCGAGCTGGGCAAGTTCGGCATCACGGCCAACGCCGTCGCCCCGGGCTTCATCGCCACCGAGATGACCAAGGCCACCGCCGAGCGCGTCAAGATGGACTTCGAGGACTTCAAGAAGGCCGCCGCCACCCAGATCCCCGTGCAGCGCGTCGGCGAGCCCGAGGACATCGCCAACGCCATCGCCTTCTTCACCGGCGAGGCGGCCGGCTTCGTCTCCGGCCAGGTGCTGTACGTCGCCGGCGGACCGCTCAACTAAGGGATGCAGGGGTAGCACGGACATGACTGAACTCCCGGAGCTCTCCGGCAGGGTCGCGATCGTCACCGGCGCCAGCCGCGGCATCGGCTACGGCGTCGCCGAGGCGCTCGTCGCCCGCGGTGACCGCGTCTGCATCACCGGCCGCGGCGAGGACGCCCTGAAGGAGGCCGTCGAGCGGCTCGGCACCGAACGGGTCATCGGCGTCGCCGGCAAGGCACACGACCTCGCCCACCAGACCGAGGTCGTCGAGCGCACCATGGCCGCCTTCGGCCGGGTCGACTTCCTCGTCAACAACGCGGGCACCAACCCGGTGTTCGGCCCCATCGCGGACCTCGACCTCGACGTCGCCCGCAAGGTCTTCGAGACCAACGTGGTCTCCGCCCTCGGCTTCGCCCAGAAGACCTGGCACGCCTGGCAGAAGGACAACGGCGGCGCGATCGTCAACATCGCCTCGGTCGCCGGCCTGTCGGCCTCGCCGTTCATCGGCGCGTACGGCGTGAGCAAGGCCGCGATGATCAACCTGACCCAGCAGCTGGCGCACGAGTTCGCGCCGCGGGTGCGGGTCAACGCGATCGCCCCGGCCGTGGTCAAGACCAAGTTCGCGCAGGCCCTGTACGAGGGCCGCGAGGAGGAGGCCGCGGCCGCCTACCCGCTGGGCCGGCTGGGGGTGCCCTCCGACATCGGCGGCGCCGCCGCGTTCCTCACCTCCGCGCAGTCCGACTGGATCACCGGTCAGACGCTCGTCGTGGACGGCGGCATCTTCCTCAACGCGGGAGTCTCCTGACCGACTCTTCCGGGCGCCCGGTTTCCGGACGGAACGGCGCCCGGAAGACCGCCTGACGTCCGCCTGGCGGACTGACAACGTCGTCATCGCCGGATCGATCAACGGGCCCTGTTCCAGGGGAGGTTCAGGGCGCGGACGCTGCGGTATGGTCTGCCGACCCTTGGTATGGCGGATCGAGGAGCGTGCGCGTGTTCTACCGGTACCGATTCCTGCGAAGAGTCGCGGCGATCGCGTCCCTGTCCGTGGTCGCCGGCTGCGGCCTGCTGTCCGACGGCGACCCCGACGACCAGGGGCCGATCGTCGTGGGCACCACCAGCGCCCCCAGCACGCTGGACCCCGCCGGGGCCTGGGACGGCTCCTGGGAGCTGTACCGCAACATCTTCCAGACCCTCCTCGCCTACCCGTACGGCGCCACCACCCCCCAGCCCGACGCCGCCCGGACCTGCTCCTTCACCGACTCCACGAGCCGCACCTACCGCTGTCAGCTGCGCGCCGGCCTGAAGTTCGCCGACGGCGACCCGCTGACCGCCGAGGCCGTCCGGCACTCCGTCGAACGCATCCGCGCCATCAACGCCCCCGGCGGCCCCGCCGGACTGCTCGGCAGCCTGGACCGGGTGGAGACCTCCGGCGACCGCGACATCGTCTTCCACCTCAACAAGCCCGACGCCACCTTCCCCTACGTGCTGGCCACCCCCGCCATGTCCCTGGTCGACCCGGACGACTACCCGGCGGACTCCCTGCGCGAGGGCACCGACGTGCACGGCTCCGGGCCGTACGAGCTCCGGTCCTACGAGGAGGGGGAGCGGGCCGTCCTGGTCCGCAACGACAACTACCAGGGCTTCGCCAAGCGGCAGAACGACGCGGTGACCATCCGCTACTTCAAGGACTCCGCCGGCATGGTCCAGGCGCTGCGCGACAAGAGCGTGGACGTCACCTACCGAGGACTGGCCGCCGACGACATCGTGGCCCTCCAGGAGCACGACGACGAGGACCTGCAACTGGTCGACGGCGCCGGCACCGACATCAGCTACCTGGTGTTCAACCCCGCCGACCCCTGGGCCGGACGGATCGCCGTGCGCAAGGCCGTCGCCCAGCTCGTGGACCGGGGCGCGATCGCGCACAAGGTCTACAAGGACACCGTCGACCCGCTGTACTCGATGGTCCCCAAGGGCCTGACCGGCCACGCCACCGGCTTCTTCGACGACTACGGCGAACCGAGCGTCGCCAAGGCCCGCAAGATCCTCACCGACGCCGGCATCACCCGGCGCGTCCCGCTCACCCTCTGGTACACCACCGACCGCTACGGCTCCGAGACCGGCCTGATGTTCCAGGAGCTCAAGCGGCAGCTGGACGGCTCCGGCCTGTTCACCATCACCCTCAAAAACCGCCCGTGGAAGAGCTATGTGACCGGCTTCCAGAAGCGCGAGTACCCGGTGTTCGGACGCGGCTGGTTCCCGGACTTCCCCGACGCGGACAACTTCATCGCGCCGTTCGTCGGCGAGCACAACGCGCTCGGCACGCCCTACCCGGCCAAGGAGATCACCGGCCGGCTGCTGCCCCACGCGCGCGCCGAGAGCGACCGCGCCCAGACGGTCAAGGACATGGAGGCCGCCCAGCAGATCATGGTCGACGACGCCCGGCTGCTCCCGCTGTGGCAGGGACGGCAGTTCGTGGCGGCCAGCGTCGACATATCCGGCGGCGAACAGGCCCTGGACCCCTCGACGATCATGATGATGTGGGCGCTGCACCGCAAGACCAGCTGGTGAGGCCCCGTGCGGCACCGGTTGTCAGTGGTCGCCTGTAGGTTCTGAAGCCTGGAAGTGACCGCACGCGGTACCTGATCGACATCGTGAGGACGTTGACGTGACCGACATCGCCATGCTGCCCGAGTCCTGGCGCGGGGTTCTGGCCGATGAACTGCAGCAGCCCTACTTCAAGGAGCTGACCGAGTTCGTCGAGGAGGAGCGGGCGAAGGGCCCCGTCTACCCGCCGCGCGAGGAGGTCTTCGCCGCGCTGGACGCGACGCCGTACGACCGGGTGAAGGTCCTCATCCTCGGCCAGGACCCGTACCACGGCGAGGGCCAGGGCCACGGCCTGTGCTTCTCGGTCCGGCCCGGGGTGAAGACCCCGCCGTCCCTGCGGAACATCTACAAGGAGATGCACGAGGAACTGGGCCTGCCCGTCCCGGACAACGGCTATCTGATGCCGTGGGCCGAACAGGGCGTGCTGCTGCTCAACGCGGTCCTCACCGTCCGGGCCGGCGAGGCCAACTCGCACAAGGGCAAGGGCTGGGAGAAGTTCACCGACGCCGTGATCCGCGCGGTGGTCTCCCGCCCCGACCCGGCGGTCTTCGTCCTGTGGGGCAACTACGCGCAGAAGAAGCTCCCGCTGATCGACGAGACCCGGCACGTGGTGGTCAAGGGCGCGCACCCCTCGCCGCTGTCCGCCAGGAAGTTCTTCGGCTCCCGCCCGTTCACGCAGATCAACGAGGCGATCGCCGCGCAGGGACACGAGCCGATCGACTGGCGCATCCCGAACCTGGGCTGACGGGAGCGGGGGCGCTGACGGGGTGCGGTCGCCGTGACTTTCCCGGGGCGGGGAAGCACGCGGCCGGCCACCCCGCACCCGGGCGCGATCACCGGCCCGTCGGCGCGACGGCGCCGCCTGTCCGGGAAACCGGTCCGCGCCGGTTAGCGTCGGGAGCGGCAACAACCGGCGACGGCCCGGAGGGCACCGTGGTGGAGCGACAGGAGCAGACGGCGCCGGACGCCGTGCTGACGCGGATCGGGCAGGTCGTGATGTTGCACCACGGCGGCGACCGCGAGGAGGCCCGCAGCCGCTTCCTGGACCTGTGGGCGGAGATCGGCGAGGACGGCGACCCGCTGCACCGCTGCACCCTCGCCCACTATCTGGCCGACACCCACGACGACCCGGCGGACGAACTGGCCTGGGACCTGCGGGCGTTGTCGGCGGCCGAGGAACTGGCCGACGGCCGCCCGGGCGGCGACCCGGGCAGCGTACGGGGCTTCCTGCCGTCCCTGCACCTGAACCTGGCCGCCGACTACGACAAACTGGGCCGCGCCGAGGCCGCCCGCAGCCATCTGCGCCGGGCCCGCAGCGCCGCCTCCGCCCTCGCCGACGACGGCTACGGCGCGGGCGTCCGGTCCGCGATCAGCCGGCTGGCGCTGCGACTGGGGGAGGGCGACGAAGGCGGCGAGGGCTGGACACCCCGCCGCTGACGAGGGCCGGTCGGGTGCCCCCCGTATGCTTCCGGCAGGCAACCCGCAGGCCAGCGACAGGGGAGAGCACGTGAAGGTCGGCTGTATCGGACTCGGGGACATCGCGCAGAAGGCGTATCTGCCGGTGCTCGGCACCCAGCCGGGGATCGACCTGCACCTCCAGACCCGCACCCCCGCCACCCTGGAGCGGGTCGGGGACAGCCTGCACCTGCCGCCGGCCCGGCGGCACACCACCCTGGACTCGCTGCTCGACGCCGGCCTCGACGCGGCCTTCGTGCACGCGCCCACCGCCGTCCACCCCGAGATCGTCACCCGGCTGCTGGAGGCCGGCGTCCCGACGTACGTGGACAAGCCGCTCGCCTACGAACTCGCCGACTCCGAACGGCTGGTCACCCTCGCCGAGCGGCGCGGCGTCTCGCTGTCCGTCGGTTTCAACCGCCGCCACGCGCCCGGGTACGCCCAGTGCCTGGACCACCCCCGCGAGCTGATCCTCCTGCAGAAGAACCGGACCGGACTGCCCGAGGAACCCCGCTCGATGATCCTGGACGACTTCATCCACGTCGTCGACACCCTGCGCTTCCTGGTGCCCGGCCCGGTCGACGACGTCACGGTGCGCGCCCGCGTCGGGGCCGGGCTGCTCCACCACGTCGTGCTCCAGCTCGCCGGTGACGGCTTCACCGCGCTCGGCGTGATGAACCGGCTCAGCGGCTCGAACGAGGAGATCCTGGAGGTGTCCGGGCAGGACACCAAGCGCCAGGTGGTCAACCTCGCCGAGGTGATCGACCACAAGGGGCAGCCGACCGTGCGCCGGCGCGGCGACTGGGTGCCGGTGCCCCGCCAGCGCGGCATCGAGCAGGCGGTCCTCGCCTTCCTCGACGCCGTACGGTCCGGACGGGTGCTCAGCGCCCGGGACGCGCTGGCGACCCATGAACTGTGCGAGCGGGTGGTACGAGAGGTGCGGGACCGCTACGGCGCGTCCTGACCGCCCGTACCCCCTCGGTCACCCCCAGCACGGCCAGCACCAGCAGCGCGCCGTGCACCGGCCAGTCGCCGTGGCGGACGTACGGCGTGACACCGTGCGCGAGCGGCACGTCGTACACCCGGGCGGCGCTCGTGCCGGTGCCGAGCCACGGGCCGAGGCGGCGTCCGTCGGGGCCGTAGACCGCCGAGACACCGGTGAGGGTGGCGTGCACCATCGGGCGGCCGGTCTCGGCGGCGCGCAGCGCGGCCAGCGAGGCGTGCTGCTCCGGCGCCCAGCTGTGCTGGAACGTGGAGGTCGAGGACTGGCCGAGGAGGACGTCCGCGCCGTCGTCGGCGAGGTGCCGGCCCAGGTCCGGGAACGCGGTCTCGAAGCAGATCAGCGGGCCGACCCGCAGCCCGTGTCCGACGTCCGGCACGGTCTGCCGGGTGCCGCGGTGCCGGTCCTCGCCCGCGGCCCGGCCCACCGAGGTGGCCCAGCCGAGCAGCGAACGGGCCGGTATGTACTCGCCGAACGGCACCAGCCGCATCTTGTCGTACCGGTCGCCGGTCGGGCCGTTCGGGCCCACCAGCACCGCGCTCTTGTAGATGCCGGGCCGGCCGGAGCGGCGGGCGTCCACGTTCACCAGGAGATCGGCGCCGGTGGTCCGGGACAGCGCGGCCAGCCGCCGGGCCAGATCGGGCCGGTCGTCCAGGTCGAAGCCGACGCTGGACTCGCCCCACACCACCAGGTCGACGTCCTGCCCGGCGAGCCGCCGGGTCAGCCGCTCCTCCAGGTCGAAGCGCCGCTCGGCGCTGTCCCGCCCGGCGACGACGCCGGGCTGCACGACGGCGATCCGGGCCCGCCCGTCCACCTCCGGGCGCGGCGCCCACACCCACCCGGCCGAGGCCACGGCGGCCGTCGCGGCCAGCGAGGCGACGGCGGGTACGCGGGAGGCGGGCACCGATATCAGCACGGCCGCCGCCACGTTGACGGCCACCACCAGGAAGCTCAGCAGCCATACCCCGCCGACCGAGGCCAGCCGCAGCGCAGGAGCCACCTGCCACTGGCTGGCGCCCAGCATGCCCCACGGCCCGCCGAGCCCCTGCCAGGACCGCACCAGTTCCACCGCCAGCCAGGCCGACGGCAGCACCAGCAGCGCGGCGGCGCCCCGGCCCGCCGGCGCCGGCCCGCCCAGCAGCCGGCGCACCAGCCATCCCCACGGCATCCACAGCACGCCCAGCAGCGCGGCTATCAGGAAGATGAACACGTGCAGGCTCGGCAGCAGCCAGTGGTGCACGGCCAGCAGGAAGCCGAAGCCGCCGCACCAGCCGTCGTACGCGGCCCGGCGCGCGGTCGGTGCCGACCGGGCGAGCAGCAGCCACGGCACCAGGGCGGCGTACGCCCACCACCACAGCGAGGGAGCCGGAAACGCGAGCACGGGCAGCGCGCCGGTCAGGGCGGCGGCGGCCGAACGGCGCCAAGGGGAGGTCAGCCAGCGGTCGATCGTCCTCATAGGGAGCCTCCCTACCCAGCCGATGCCTCCAGTGTGCGCGGCGGCTTCGAAAGCATGCGCGTCCGGCGGCCGGGCGGGACGGGTGCTCGTGGGCGCGGGCGTCCGGACGTCACGCGGTGCCGGGCTCTCCGGCCGGCAGCCGGCGCCACTTCTCGTGGACGACGACCTCGCGCAGGCGCCAGCCGTCCGGTGTGCGCAGCAGACCGAAGTCGTACCGGCCGCCGCACACCAGGTCCGGGGCGGCGGACCCGGTGGTACCGGCGAGGCGCATGGGGCTGAGGTAGTCGGCGCGCACCCGGGCGGTGTCCCCGGCGTCGTGCTCCAGGACCCCGAACCGCACCAGCCGGTTGACGATCAGGTGCTGCCGCATGGCGAAGCCGGCCAGGCTGTCGGCGAGCCAGGCGGCGACCCGCCCCGCGTCGCCCTCGATACCGCCCGCCGAACGGTAGTCGGCCCGGCCGTCCGCCGTGAACAGCCCGTGGTACGCCGCCCAGTCGCCGTCGTCCAGCGCCACCGCGTAGGCGGTGACCAGGTCCTCCACGGCCAGCCGGTCCCTCACGGTCGCGAACTCCGCACGCTGCGTCATCGCCACAGTGTTGGGTACGGAGGACGCCGAGCCAAGAGGCCTGCGGGGTGAATATTCGGTGGTGCGGGACCGGAGCGGCGGCCGACCCTGTCCGTGTGAACGCGCAAACCGTCGAAACCGAACCGAAGTTCCGCATCCGTGCCCGGCACACGGACACCACGGTCACCGTCTACCAGGCCTACCACCCGGGGATCGGCCGGGCCGCCGCCCGCACCGGACGCTTCCCGTCCGACTGGAAACGGGACCGGATGACCTGGGTGAAGCCGTCGTTCCTGTGGATGATGTACCGCTGCGGCTGGGGCACCAAGGAGAACCAGGAGACCGTCCTCGCCGTGGAGATCACCCGGGAGGGCTTCGAGTGGGCCCTGCGCCACGCCTGCCTGTCCCACTACGTGCCCGCCCTGCACCCGGACCAGGCCGCCTGGAAGCGGGCGTTGGCGCGCAGCCCGGCGCGGGTGCAGTGGGACCCGGAGCGGGATCTGCACCACGACCCGCTGCCGTACCGGTCCTTGCAGCTCGGCCTCGCCGGAGAGGCGGCGGCCCGGTACGCGGACGAGTGGATCGTCGGCATCGAGGACGTCACCCCGCTGGCCGCGGAGATCCACGCGCTGGTACGGGCGGGCGAGGCGGAACGGGCGAGCGCGCTGCTGCCCGGGGAGCGGCCGTATCCGGTGGCCGACGAGGTGCTCGCGCATCTGCGGGCGTAGGACCGCTCGGACTCCTTGCCGCGGTCGCCGCTTCAGGCCGCCTCGATGATCCGGCCGCGGACGGCGGCGGCCCACTCGATCACCAACAGCTCGTACTCCGCGCGCTCCTGGGCCGACAGGGTGCCGCCCGCGCGCAGCCACAGCGCTCTGATCCGGTCGTTCAGCTCGGCGGCGGAGCGCGCGGAACCAGAGGGCGGGGAATCCGGGGACATGCGCACAGCCTAGGCCCAAGCACTGACCCTGCGCTACCGCCCGGCTACGCAGACGGTAACGCGTTGGACACCGGCGCCGCCCGGCCGTCCGCGCGTGGCCGTGCGCTGCCGCCGGCCGGCCGACGGCCCGCCGGGCGGCACGCAGGTCACGGACGGGTCGCGATCGACGGCACGATGTCCGAAACCGGCGGTGCCGGCCGGGCGACGGTCCCGGGCTCCGGTTCATGGCGAACCACGTCGGGCACACCGGCGGCCGGCACGCGTGCGGGGCGAGTGCGGTGTGGGGCCCGGACGGTGCGCCGCCGCGGCCGGCTAGCCCGCCGACTCGGCGGCGTGCGGGCTCAGTACGCCCATGCCCACCAGGGCGATGATCACGATTCCGAGGGCGACGCGGTACCAGACGAACGGCATGAAGCTCTTGTTGGAGATCCACTTCATGAACCAGGCGATGACCGCGTACCCCGAGGCGAACGCGATCACCGTCGCGAACAGGGTGGGCCCCCAGTCCACGTGGCCCTCGCTCAGCGAGTCCTTCACCTCGAAGGCACCGGAGGCGAGCACGGCCGGGATGGCGAGCAGGAAGGAGTAGCGGGCCGCGGCCTCCCGCTTGTAGCCCATGAACAGGCCGCCGCTGATGGTCGCGCCGGAGCGGGAGACGCCGGGGATGAGCGCGCAGGCCTGGCAGAGCCCGAAGATCAGGCCGTCCTTGACGCCGAGGTTCTCCAGTGTCTTGCGCTGCTTGGGCGCCCGGTGCCGGCGGCCCGTCTCGTCGCGGGCCGCCATCCGGTCGGCGATGCCGATGACCACGCCGACGACGAGGAGCATCGTCGCGGTGACCCGCAGATCGCGGAACGGCCCCTCGATCTGGTCCTTCAGCGTCACACCCAGCAGGCCGATGGGGATCGAGCCGACGATCACCAGCCAGCCCATCTGCGCGTCGTGGTTCCGGCGCATCGACTTGTCGAACAGCGAGCGGAACCAGGACGTGATGATCCGGCCGATGTCCTTGCGGAAGTAGATGAGCACCGCGGTCTCGGTGCCGATCTGGGTGATCGCCGTGAAGGCCGCGCCCGGGTCCTCCCAGCCCGAGAACGCGGCGGTCAGCCGCAGGTGCGCGCTGGAGGAGACGGGCAGGAACTCGGTCAGCCCTTGGACGAGTCCGAGGACGAGGGATTCAAACCAAGACATGAAGGTATGGCGTCCAAGTGCTGAAAGGAGAAGAGGTGATCATGTGACGAAGGAAGGGTAGCGGGCCCGCCCGGCGACACGGCAACAGGGGCCGCACACTTCGGCCGTCCACGGCGGCAGCGGGCCGTGGCCGTACGGCCTACCGGACGCTCGTCACGTACCACTGCCCGCGCGAGCGGCCGCGCGCACAGAGGTGCCGGCCCCGTCCGGCTGTTCTCGAGGAATCGCCTCACAGGGGAAAACGACATGACTCACCCATGGTCGCAACTGTGTAATGGGACGCGTCCGAGAGTTCCGACGCCGCAGCCGGGAGGTCTGCTTGAGAGCCGATCAGTGTCTTCTCGTCGACGGGGACGACACGTTGTGGGAGAACAACATCTACTTCGAGCGGGCGATCGAGGAGTTCCTCGACCTGCTCGCTCACGCATCGCTCTCGCGGGCCGGACTGCGGCAGGTCCTGGACGACGTCGAGCGGGAGAACTGCCAGGTGTACGGCTATGGCGCGAAGAGCTTCGTGCGCAGCCTGCACGACTGTTACGAGCGGGTGCACGAGGTGCGGGCGACCGACGACCACGGCAAGGCGATCGACGAGCTGGGGGAGCGGATCCTGCGCCAGGAGCCGGTGCTGATCGCGGGCGTGGAGGAGACGCTGGCCGGTCTGCGCACCCGGCACCGCCTGGTGCTGCTGACCAAGGGCGACCACGAGGAGCAGGCGGCGAAGGTGGAACGCTCCCGGCTGGGGCCGCTGTTCGAGCGGATCGTCATCGTGCCGGAGAAGACGGTCGAGACGTACTCCACGGTGGTGGAGGACCTGAAGGCCGACACCGCGCGGACGTGGATGATCGGCAACTCCCCGAAGTCCGACATCGTGCCGGCGCTCGCCGCCGGGCTGGGCGCGGTGTACGTACCGCACCCCGACACCTGGGTGCTGGAACACCACCCGTTCCCCGAGGCCACCGAACGGCTGCTCCAGGTGGACCGCTTCACGGACCTGGCCGAGCACTTCTGAGGCCCCCCCGGCGCCGCCGGCCCCGGCGGCCTCACGCGGTCGCCGGCCCCGAGAGGGTCCAGCCCGGGGCCTGCGGACGCGCGGTCAGGTCCTCGTGGCGCACGGCCCCGCCGCAGGCCTGGCAGGTGACCACCGACACCAGCCGGCTGCCGCAGCTGTGCTCGACGACCATGGGCAGGTCGGTGTCCTTGCGCAGGTGGCGGTCGCCCCATTCCCTGAGGGTCATCAGCACCGGCTCCAGCTCCAGCCCGGCCTGCGTGGCCCGGTACTCGAAGCGCTGAGGGCGCTCGCTGTACAGGCGCTTGGTGAGGATGCCGGCCTCCACGAGCCGGCGCAGCCGGGCGGCCAGGATGTCGCGCGGTGCGCCGATGTTGCGTACGAGCTGGTCGAAGCGGCCGTTGCCCAGGCACACCTCCCGCAGGACGAGCAGGGAGTACTTCTCGCCCACCAGCGCGAGGGCGTCGGCGATCGAGCAGGGGCGCGGGTCCTTCGTGGCGGCCATGACGTCAGTCTAGGGGAGGGTTTGTTTTTCCAACCCTGTGAGCGGTGGTGGGCCCCCGCCACGGTCGCCGTCCCCCGCCCCGCTCACCGAGCCATCACCCGCCCCGCCGCGGCGACCAGGTCGTCCGTCGCCGCGATCGCGGCCTCCCGGCGGGCGGCCAGCTCGGCGTGGCCGGGCGCCTCGCGGAGGGCGAACGCGGCCAGGGCCGCCTGGCGGGCCGGTCCGGTGAGGGCCGGTTCCAGGACGCAGACCGCGACCAGCGGGGAGGTCACCGCGGAGCGGGTGGCACGGCTCTGCGCCCGGGCCGCGTCGACGGCCTCCTGGCTCGCGCCGCTCAGCACCAGGTCCTCGCGGTGCCACAGGGCCCGCCGGTGGTCACCCAGGGCCGCCACCAGCTCGCCCAGCGCCACCCGCAGCGCCTCCGCCCGGCGCTCGTCGCGGGCGGCCCGCTCGCGCCGCAGCTGGAGCAGCCCGGTCAGCGCGCCGCCGAGCAGCGTGCCGGCCACGGCGATGACGCTGGCCCACATCGGACACCCCTTCTGGCACGGCTCCCCGGCCGGACATCCCTCCGGCCCGGCTCTCCGGATCCCGGCACGGCCCGGCTCTCCGGATCCCGGCACGGCCCGGCGGACGGACGCGACGGTTCACCCGGCGCGCAGCCGGTGCCGCTTGCGCCAGGCGACCACCGTGCCCGCCAGGGCCGGTACGGCGACGCAGGCCATCGCGATCAGGAAGGCGGGGGAGGTCGGCGCCGAGGCGCGGGCGCCGGCGACCGCGTAGGCGGCCGTGTTCGGGATCGAACCGAGGGCGGTGGCCAGCAGGAACGACAGCGGGCCCATACGGGAGACGGCAGCGCAGTAGTTCGCCGCCCAGAACGGCACGCCCGGGAACAGCCGCAGGGCCAGCATGGACCGGAACCCGTGCCGGCTGAGCTGCCCGTCGGCCGCCTTCAGCCAGCGGCCCCGCAGCAGCGGGCGCAGCGCATCCTGCCCGAGCGCCCGGCCCAGCCCGAAGGCCACCCCGGCACCGAGCACCGTGCCCGCGAGCGCCGTCGCCAGCCCCACCTGGGAGCCGAACATCGCGCCCGCGGCCAGATTCAGCAGGGGGCGCGGCACGAACACCACGGTGCACAGCCCGTACGCCGCCGCGAACACCAGGGCGGCCGCGGCCCCGCCGAGCTGTGGTGGCCAGCCGTGCGTGAGCAGCCGCTGCGGTTCGCACACCAGCACCCCCGCCGCCCCGCCCGCCAGCAGCGCGAGCAGCAGGGACAGCCGGGCGTAGGGAGACAGCAGCAGCCGTGTGCAGCGCCCGGCCCACCCGGCGCGCGGCAGCACGGGCACGGCCGCGGCACCCGGGCCGGCCGGGGTGAGGGCCGGCTCGGGCGCGGCGACCAGGAGGGAGGGCGTGGCGGCCGGGGGAGTGGGCGTGGCAGCCGGGGGAGAGAGCGGGGCGGTGCCAGAGCGGTTGGCATCGAGCATCCGCAGACACTAACCGACGCACCTGTGTGATCGCCGTATGAACCGAACTCCCCTGCTGTACCGGGCGGGCGGCGACGGCGGCCGGTGTCGCCCGGGACGTGCGGTGACGTACCGCCGCGGGGTCCACCATGGCGGGTGGACGACGGGACCCACAATGGTCGGGTGAACGAATCGATACCCGTCTCCCGGACCACCGACCACGGCACCGCCCGGCTGATGCCCGACGTCGACCGGGAGCGGGCCTGGCTGCTCACGGTCGACGGGGCCCCGCAGTCGTACGTGGACCTGGACGACCCGGCGTACCTGGAGTTCGAGTACGCGCGGCGGCTGGGACATGTGCTGGACACCGTTGCCGAGGCCGGGCGGGCGCTGGACGTGGTGCACCTCGGCGGGGGCGCGCTGACCCTGCCGAGGTACGTGGCCGCCACCCGCCCCGGCTCCCGGCAGGACGTCGTCGAGGCGGACCGGGGGGTGCTGGAGCTGGTCACCGAGCAGCTGCCGCTGCCGGCCGGCTCGGGCATCGCGCTGCACGCGGCCGACGCCCGGGACTGGCTCCGGACCGCGCCGGACGACCGGGCCGACGTGCTGATCGCCGACGTGTTCGGCGGCTCCCGGGTGCCCGCCCACCTCACCACGCTGGCCTACGTCCGCACGGCCGAGCGGGTGCTGCGGCCGGACGGGGTCTACCTGGCCAATCTCGCCGACGCCGCGCCGTTCGGCTTCCTGCGCTCCCAACTGGCCACGCTGTCAGCCGTGTTCGAGGAGGTCGCGCTGATCGCCGAACCCGCGGTGCTGCGCGGACGGCGGTTCGGCAACGTGGTGGTCGCGGCCTCCCACCGGCCCCTGGACACCGCCGCGCTGGCCCGGCGCACCGCGGCGGACGCCTTCCCGGCACGCGTCGAACACGGGGCCGCGGTACGGCGGTTCACCGGGTCGGCGCGGCCGGTGGAGGACGCCGACGCCGTACCCTCACCCGAGCCCCCCGACGGGGCGTTCGGCATCGGCTGAGACGGGCGCGGTCACTCCACCGTCGGGTCGCCGTGCAGCCGTACCGTGGCGAGGATCTTGTCGATGGTCGCGTCCGACAGCTCGTCCTTGACGCCCTTCGCGCCGTACAGCGACCACGACACGAAGTTGCCCGAGGAGTTCTTGAAGGCGAACGTGACCGCCTTGCCGTCGGTGTCGCACTTGTTCTTCTTCGGCACACCGCTGACGTACGACGTCGCGACGCTGCCGGTGACGCCCGACGCGGTGGTGAAGGACTTCGCCTCGCCTATGTGCAGGTACTTCTTGGCCGCCTTCGTCTGGTCCGTGAACCCGCCGAACGCGAAGGCCGCCGAGTCGCCCCGGGCGATGCTCGCGGTGTCCTTGGCGCCCATCTCGCCCTTGGTGCCGGCCGCGGCCAGCGACGACGTCTCCTCCCTGCCGTCCTTGTCGTCGTCCGAGACGCAGTAGCTGGGCTTGAGGGACGACACGCCGGAGAAACCGATGTACGCCGAGCCGTCGCCCTTCTCCTTGTCCTCGAAGAAGGTGAAGACGCCGGTCCGCTGCACGTCCCAGTCGGCCGGCACGTCGAAGGCCGTGCCGTACTTGGGGTTGACCACGACCTTCCAGCCCGCGACCGTCGGCTTCACGGCCTCGCCGGAGCGCGGGTTGTCGGTCGAGGACGGCGAGGCGGGCGAGGTGGCGGTCGGCGACGGGCTCGTGCTCCGTGCGTCCTTGCCGTCGTCCGCCTCGTCGTCCTTCGAACCACCCAGCACCAGAAAGCCGGTGACGGCCGCGGTGACCACGACGGCCGTGGCCGCGACGACGGCGACCAGCTTCGTACGCCCGCCACCGCGCGGGGGCTCGGGCGCGGACGGCTGTCCCCACTGCGGCGGCTGCCCGTAGGGGACGGTCTGCGGCTGTGCGTACGGAGCGGTCTGCGGCTGCGCGTACGGGACGGTCTGCGGCTGCGTGTACGGGCCGTTCGGCGGCTGCTGCCCGTACGGGGCGCTGGGGGGCTGCTGTCCGTAGGGCGTGCCGGGGTGCTGCTGCCCGTAGGGGCCCTGCTGCGGGCCCTGTTGCGGGTGCTGCTGGTGTCCGGGCTGCTGGTACGCGTTCGGCTGCGGGTGTCCGGGCTGCTGGTACGGGTTCTGCCGCGGATCGTGCTGCGGGTTCTGCGCGCCCCCTGGCGGCTGCTGATCTGGCCACATGGCCCGTAACCCTAGTGTGCTTCTCTGGCCAGCCCCTGCTACTCGTGAGTAACATGACGGCCATGAGCGCAGACCAGATGTCGATCGGCGAGATGCTCGCCGCCACCGTGCCCATGGCCCGGACCCTGAACCTCGAGTTCCTGGAGACCACCGCCGACAAGGCCGTGGTGTCCCTGCCGGACCAGGACGCGTACCACAACCACGTGGGCGGCCCGCACGCCGGTGCGATGTTCACCCTCGGGGAGTCGGCCAGCGGCGCCATCGTGCTGGCCGCCTTCGGGGACCAGCTCTCGCGGGCCGTGCCGCTCGCCGTACGGGCCGAGATCGCCTACAAGAAGCTGGCGATGGGCGTCGTCACCGCGACCGCGACGCTGGGCCGCCCGGCCGCCGAGGTCGTCGCCGAACTCGACGCCGGACAGCGCCCCGAGTTCCCCGTGTCGGTCGAGATACGGCGCGCGGACGGCGCGGTGACCGGCGAGATGAGCGTCCTGTGGACGCTCCGGCCGACCGACGGGGCGAAGTAGCCCGCGCCGGCCCGGACGACCCGCGCCCCGCCCCGGACACCGGGGCGGGGCGCCGGTGTCCGGGGCGGCGTCACCGGATGGCGACCACGTTGGTCGCCTTCGCGCCGATCACCTCGAAGGCGACCCGCTGACCCTCGCGGGTCGTCTGTGTCTCCATGCAGGAGAAAGGGCGCCTCTCACCGTCCTCGTCGGTGATGATGCCCACGCCGTCCGCGTCGTTGTAGACGGCGATCCTTCCGAGCGGCATGGTCTGCTCCTCCATGGGTTGCGGGAACCACTGCTCTCCCCAGGTGAGCAGAGCATCACGCACCGTGCCTGAGAGGAGGAAGGGCGCGTCGGTGCGTCGGCCACGGTTTGACCGGATGTCGGCGGAGTCGCGCGCCGGCCCGGACCGTACGAATACCGGAATTGGACATTTGGCCCGCCATCCGGCCTTTTCGTCGAGAAGTCGGCCGCCAGGTCGAACACCGTCCGGAGATACCAGCGGTAACTATTGCCGGAAGCTCCGACTTCACCGCCGGGGTATTCCGACTTCTTGTTTCCTGTGAGTCGCCTGTGCCAAGGTGAGCCTCCCCGCGGGAGGGCAAAGGCGGACGCCGACGTCCGGCCGGCCCTTTAGCTATGCACGTATGCACCGACAGGCACTGTTTTTCCACAGGACGCCCGCGCGCATGCGGTCCTGCGGCTGGAAAGGAAATGTTTCCGTGCAGCCCCCTTACCCCCCACGCCCGCCCTACCCACCCGTGCCCGGCCCCGCCGGGGAGTCCGACCCCGCCCTCCTCGCCCGGCTCCGCGGCCCGGACGCCGACGCCCGTCATCACGCCGTCGCGCTGCTGCTCGCCCGGCACTGGCGGGCCACCCTCGACCATGCCGTGGTCTGCCTGGCCACCGCCGGTACCACCGCCCAACTCGTCGCCACCGCGGCCTTCCAGCAGGTGCTCGCCGGTACGGCGACCGGCGCCACCGGCGCTGTTGGCGTGACCGGCGGCGCCCTGCGGCCGCAACTGCTCGTCGCCGTGCGCGACACGGTCCGCGCCTGGGCCGCGGACACCGCCGCCTGCGCCGTCCTGCCGGAATTGCGCAAAACCACCGGCGGTCGCGGACTGCGCGCGACAAAGCCCGGCCCACCGGAAAGCAGACGGCTCGCCGCCCACGCATTTCGGTCCCTTCCCGGCACCGCGCAATGCCTTCTCTGGCATACCGAGGTCGAGGCCGAACCCATAAACATACCCGCTGGTCTTCTGGGCGTCGACACGGTCACCGCGACGGCCGCGCTGGAACAGGCGCGCGAGCAATTCCGTGCCGGTTGTGTACGCGCTCACCGGGAACTCGCGCCCACCGAGGAATGCCGCTTCCACAACCGGCTCCTGGACATCCCCCTGCGCCGCGGCGGCCCCCTGCTGCCGGAAGTGCGCCGGCATCTGACGGTCTGCCCGCACTGCCGGTACGCCGCCGAGCAGCTCGGTCACTTCGACGCCGGTCTGCCCCTGCTCCTCGCCGAGAGCGTGCTCGGCTGGGGCGCCCGCCGCTACCTCGACTCCCGACCGGCCCGCGTCGTCCGTGGGGGCCGTGCCGCCGGTGAGGACCGGTCGCCCATTCGTGATCGCCATGACCGCCATGACCGCCACGACCGCCATGGCCGTCATGTCCGTTGGACCCGGGCGATCGCACCCGGAGGTCCTCTGTCCGGTGGCCGCCACCGCAAGGCCATGGTCATCGGCGTCGGGCTGGCGTCCCTCGCGCTGCTCGTCACCGCCCTGTCGGTCAGGAGCTGGTCCGATGACAACGGTGTCCCCGGTCCCGGCGCGACCTGGGCCGCACCCGTCGCGGACTCCCCACGCCCGGGAGGCGCCGGCGCACACTCCGCCGCCTCCTACGGCGATCCCGCCGAGACCGTCCACGGCACCCTGCGCGACCTGGCCTCCGGGCGCTGCCTGGACGTGCGCGGAGGGCGGGTCGCGGCGGGCGTGGGCGTCCGGCTCGCGCCGTGCTCGGCGGCCGGCTCCCAGCAGTGGACCTACCAGGACGACGGCCTCCTGCGCAGCACCGCCGACCCCACCCTCTGTCTTGCCGCCGACCCCGGCACGGGAACCGTGGCGCTGGCCGGCTGCGCGCTACCGCCCGGGGAGGTCTCCTACGACGTCACGCTCCACGGTGAGATCCTGCTCCGCCGCCACCCCGGCCTGGCCCTGGCACCGGGGCCCGGCCGGGGGATCACGGGGGTCGGCGTCGTACACCGTGACAAGGGTTCCCCGGCGCAGCGGTGGGTGCTGGAGGCGGACGAAACACCCCCTGCCGGTGCCGGTGCCGGTGCCGATGCCGGTTCGGAACGGCGGCCGGTCGCACCGGGCTTGCCGGGCCCCCAGGATGGGACTCGCCCGGAGCGGCGGCCCGACGTACCGGGCGCGTCGGCCGGGGTTCCCGGTGGACGGCCGGGCGGGGACGGGCGTCACCGGGCCGGTGACACCCCGCAGGGGGTGCCGGGGCGCGCGGGCCAGGGGACCGAGGAACGAGACCGTCCCCGAGGCGCGCGGATCCATGGGGAAGGCGGCGGGCGGCCCGGCCGGGCCGATGACACCGGGACCCGTGAGGGCGTACGAGTACGAGGAGGTGACGAGGCGCCGGAGAAGTCGGGCCCTGGGCCTACCGCCCGAGCCGGCCCCGGTGGCCGCTCAGCGGGACCAGCCTGTGGCGGCGACGACGTCCTCGGCGATGGCGCGAACGGTGCGCTGGTCGGTGGGGATGCGTACCGTTCCCGGCGGAGCCTCCGCTTCCAGACGCTGCGCGGCGGCGGCGCTGCGGCGCAGGTGGATGTCGAGCTCGGAGCCGCGTTCCCGCCCGCCGAGGCGTTGGCGCGCTGTCACGTCGGTGGCGGTGAGCAGGACGTTGACGATCCTCGGCGGGGCGGCGGGAGAGACGGCCTGCCGGATCAGGTCCGGTTCGAGGATGCTGACGGTGTTGGTGTAGATCAGGCGCCGCATGCCCAGGTCGGCGTAGTTGACCCACAGGGCGGCGAGGTTGCGCCGGGTGATGCGGGCGCGGAAGGGATCGTCCGGGGGAGCGGGGTGGACGTGGTCGAGGAGGTCGCCCTCGACGAAGCAGTGGGCGATGCCGGCGTCCCGTAGGAGGACCGACGTCTCCATGGCGACCGTCGTCTTGCCCACACCGGACCGGCCGCCGATCAGCAGCACCTCGATACCTGTCATGGCCACACGGTGGCACCGGATGCCCGGCCGGTGCGCGGTAATTTTCCGCGCGGGGCGGAGGCGGTGTGAACGGGGCTTTCAAGTGTTCTCGGCGTGGATTCGGCCACAGGGCGAACCGCACCGCGAGACGCGGCGGTGTGAACTCGGCTTTCAGGCGTTCTCCGCCTTGCCCCCGCCACCAGGCGAATCACCCCGGAGGGCGAACCGCCCCACGGGATCGGAGTGAGGCGCGCGGGCGAAAGCTGGCGTGCACCCCGCTTTCAGGCATCCCCGGCATTGACTCGGCCAGCCACGTGAACCGAGCGGATAGCCACCTCCGGCGCTGCACCTGGTGGCCCGGTCAACGTCGCCAACACCTGAAAGCGCCGCTCACACCACGTTCCGGCGGATCAGCGTCGACAGCACCAGCGCGCCCGGCAGCAGCGGTGCCCAGTCGGTCAGGACCCGGTACCCGATGACGGTCGCGGTCGCCGGTGCGGGGGAGGAGCCGAAGGCGACGAGCGTCCACACCAGTGCCGCGTCGACCGCGAGGCCGCCCGGCGCGGGCACCGCCCCGACGGCCGTGCCCGCCGCCAGATGGGCCAGTACCACCTGCTCCCAGGGCAGCCCCAGCCCCAGGGAGGCCCCCACACAGGCCAGCGCGCCGGCCTGCACCAGTGGCATCGCGGCGGCCCCGCCCCACAGCGCCAGCACCCGGCGCGGCCGGGCGTGCACCGCGCGCGCGTCGGACACGGCGGTGCGCAGCAGCGCGGCCACCGGCCGTCGCAGCGGCCGTACGACCGTCAGCAGCACCCCCGCCACCGTGACCGCCCCGCCCACGCCCGCCGCGAGCGGTATCAGCAGCCGCCCGTCCGGTATCAGTTCCCCGAGGCGCCGCCGGGCCGGTGAGGCCGCCAGGAACACCACCAGTACCAGCGCCTTCGCGACGGACTTGACGAGCGAGTACAGGCCGATCGACGCGGTCGCCCGCTCCAGCGGTACGCCCTGCCCGCGCAGGAACCGCAGGGTGACGGCGTGCGCGCCGAGTCCGCCGGGCAGCACGTGGTTGGCGGCGCCGGCGGCGAACTGCGAGGCCAGCAGCAGCCGTGGCGGTACCGGGTCGGGCAGCGCACCCTGCCGGACGCAGGAGGCGGCCACCCAGGTCAGACAGGTGAACCCGGCTCCCGCCGCCAGCCACCCCGGGTCGGCCGCGACCAGCCGCCGGAACCCCTCGTACACGACGGGCCGGTTCGCCGCCGCCCAGCCGGCGGCGAACAGCAGCGGAGCCAGGCACAGCGCCAGCCGCAGCGACCGGCCCGGCCCGCGCGCCACCGCCGACCTCGCCGGAGCCGCACACTCCGGATCGGCGCCGGTGGTCTCCGTACCAAGGCGGGCGCACTTCGGACCAGGGCCGTCGGCCTCCGCGCACGGGCGCGGAAGCGAGCGGGACGTAGACGTATAGGTGGACGTGGACGGGGGCGGGGTCGGAGCTGGGGACACGGGACGTCGTCCTTCCGCGGCGGGCCCCTGCGGGCCTGGGGGAGCGGGCCGGGCGAAACCGCGTGGAGCCTTCCCCTCCCGCGTGACACGGGGATGTCCGGAAACGTAAGGAGTGCGGGCGGAACGGTGCCGCCGGCCGGGCGGGCAGGCGGCCGTTCGGCGCCGACCAGGTAGCCTTCCCTTGGGCCGCGCTTCGCATGCGGGCGCCCGGACACACAGGACGACCAGGTCAGCGACAGGGGAGGAACCGGCGGTGCACGTCCAGGAATGGCTCGACTCGGTGCCTGCCGCCGCCGTCTACGCCGTGGTGGGCCTCGTGATCGGTCTGGAGAGCCTGGGCATCCCGTTGCCGGGCGAGATCATCCTGGTCTCGGCGGCCCTGATGTCCTCCCAGCACACGGGCGTCAACCCGGTCGTCCTCGGCGTCTGCGCGACCGCCGGAGCGGTGATCGGCGACTCGATCGGCTACGCCATCGGCCGCAAGGGCGGACGCCCGCTGCTGGCCTGGCTCGGCAGGAAGTTCCCACGCCACTTCAGCGCGGGGCATGTGGCCACCGCCGAGCGGTCCTTCGAGAAGTGGGGCATGTGGGCGGTCTTCTTCGGCCGTTTCGTCGCCCTGCTGCGCATCTTCGCCGGCCCCCTCGCGGGCGTCCTGCACATGCCGTACTGGAAGTTCCTGATCGCCAACGTCCTCGGCGGCATCTGCTGGGCCGGGGGCACCACGGCCGTCATCTACTACGTCGGCATCGTCGCCGAGGACTGGCTGAAGCGCTTCTCCTACGTCGGTCTGGGCGTGGCCGTCCTCATCGGACTCGGCTCCATGCTGATCCTCAAGCGCAAGGCGAAGCAGGCCCAGCCGGAGCAGCGGGAAGCGGAAGCGGAGCCCGCGAACGCCGGGGAGTGAACCGGCGCCGCCGGGCGGAAGCACCCCCTGCTCGTGCGCCCCGCGTACCCCTCGCCCGCGCACCCCTTACTCGTGCACCTCGCGATGCGTCTGCGCCAGGTCGGCGTACAGCGTGCCGTTGAGGACCACGCCCTCCCGCTCCTCCTCCGACAGGGCCCGCCGCACCTTGGCCGGCACCCCCGCCACCAGCGAACCCGGCGGCACCACCATCCCCTGCGGCACCAGCGCCTGCGCGGCGACCAGCGAGCCCGCCCCGATCACCGCCCCGTTCAGCACGGTCGCGCCCATCCCGATCAGGCAGTCCTCCTCCACGGTCGCCCCGTGCACCACCGCGTTGTGCCCGATGGACACCCGCTCCCCGATGCGCACCGGGAACCCGGGGTCGGCGTGCAGGGTGACGTTGTCCTGCACATTGGCCCGCGCCCCCACGGTGATCTTCTCTATGTCCCCGCGCACGACGGCCCCGTACCAGACACTGGCCCCCTCGTGCAGCGTGACGTCCCCGACCACGGACGCCGTGGGCGCCACGAACGCCTCCGGATCGACCTGGGGTTCCTTGCCCCCGATGCCCACGATCAGCGCCTTCTGCGTCATCACCGTCTCCTTGTCTGCGTGCCGTGCCCGAACCGTACGACACCGGGTGGGGCAAAGATCACAGCGGCCTGGGCTCTCGCCCGGGGCAACCGGTGAGTAACGTGAGCGCGTGCCGAAGCGCAAGAACACGTTCTCATCCTGGCGTCAGCGCCTGGCCCAGCGCGCCGTCCACGCGGGCTGGGCGTGGGTGCGGCGCACGGGCTCGGTGACGGCCGAGCACCCCGGCCGCTTCCGCTTCGGCGCCATCGGGGAGCACACCCGGCTGGCCTTCCCGCTCGGCACGGTCTTCGGGGAACCGTGGATCCGGCTCGGGTCGTACTGCATCATCGGGGAGCAGGTCACCCTCACCGCGGGCCTGATGCCCGACCTGGACCTCGGTCCGGACCCGATCCTGCGCATCGGCGACGGCGTGGTCCTCGGCCGCGGCAGCCATGTCATCGCGGACACCACGGTCACCATCGGCAGCGACTGCTACTTCGGCCCGTACGTCTACGTCACCTCCACCAACCATTCCTACGACGACCCGCACCAGCCCATCGGCAAGCAGTGGCCGCGCATGGAGCCGGTCGAGATCGGGCCGGGGTGCTGGATCGGCACCGGCGCGGTGATCCTGCCGGGGGCGCGGATCGGCCGGAACGTGGTCGTGGCGGCCGGGGCGGTGGTCCGGGGCACGGTGCCGGACCACGCGGTGGTGGCGGGGGCGCCCGCCAAGGTCGTACGGCGCTGGACGCCCGACACCGGCTGGCAGCCGCCGCTGCGCACCCCCGCTCCGGTGCCGATACCGGACGACATCACACCGGGCCAGCTGCGCGCGCTGGCCGACCTGGACGAGGAGGCGGTGGCCCGGCTGGCCGCGCTGGACTCCGACGGCTGACGGACGTCCTTCCGGCCGGGGCCTCGCGTTGTGCCTTCGGCGGCTCAGCCCGTCGCCAGCAGCAGTGTGCCCAGCAGGGCCAGGCCCGCGCCCGCCGTCTGGATGCCGCGCAGCCGCTCGTTGAGGAAGCCGCGTGCGGCCAGCGCGGTCACCACCGGGTACAGGGAGGCGAGCACGGCCGCGACGGTGACCGGACCGCTCCGGGTGGCCATCGCGTAGGTGCCGTTGGCCGCCACGTCGGCGAGCCCCACGAACGCCAGCGCGGGCAGCGCGTCCCACGGAAACCCGCCCTCCGGCAGGGCGGCCCCGCCGCGCCGCACCGAGACGACGAGCGCGGCCCCGCCCACCACTACGTCCGTCACCCGCTGCACGAACAGCGCGAGGAACAGCCCGGTCACCGTGGTGGACGCCTCCGCGATCAGCGCGAACACCGTGCCGAAGCCGACCGCCGCGACCAGCGTCATCCAGATCGTGCGCCGCTGCACGGCCGTGCCCCGCAGCTGCGGCCCGCCCGCCAGGACGACCCCGGTGACGGCGACCGCGCTGCCGAGGGCCTGGACCAGCCCCGGCCGCTCGCCGAGCACGAGCCCGACGCCCACGGGCACGGCGACGCTGAGGGTGGCCAGCGGCGAGACCACGCCCATCGGGCCGAGCGCGAGGGCCTGGTAGAAGCAGAGCAGGGCCACCGGTCCCACCAGTCCGGCCGCGAACGCGAACCACAGCCGGGGTCCGGCCTCGCTCCAGCCGCCGGTGGCCAGCACGATCGCGCCCAGCACGACCGCCGCGATGCCCTGCGAGACGACCACGACCGTCAGCGCCGGGGTACGCCGGGTCAGCAGTCCGCCGCCGAAGTCGGCCAGCCCCCATACAAGGCTGGTGAGCAGGGCGAAGAATGCTGTCATGGCCGGCCTCGCAGTACAGTTCGGTGAACGGACGAGTGCACCTCACCGTAGTTCATTCCATTGAACTCAACTAACTAAAATAATTAACTTCCCGGATATTGGACCCCATGTGTCGGACCTAGAACTCCTGACCCAGTCCCTGGCGCGCAACGTCAGACACTGGCGCGCGGTGCGCGGCTTCACGCTGGACGTGCTCGCCGCCCGGGCCGGCGTCAGCCGGGGCATGCTCATCCAGATCGAGCAGGCCCGCACCAACCCGAGCATCGGCACGGTCGTCAAGATCGGCGACGCGCTCGGCGTCAGCATCACCACGCTGCTCGACTACGAGCAGGGCCCGAAGGTGCGGATCGTCCCCGCCGAACGGGCCGTACAGCTCTGGCACACCGAGGCCGGCAGCTACAACCGGCTGCTCGCCGGCACCGAGGCGCCCGGACCGCTGGAGATGTGGGACTGGCGGCTGATGCCGGGTGACGTCAGCCCCTCCGAGCCGCACCCCGGCGGCACGGTCGAGATGGTCCATGTCACCGCGGGCGAGCTGACGCTCACCGTGGACGGCGTGGAGCACCGCGTGCCGACCGGCGCCAGCGCCTCCTTCGAGGCCGACGTCCCGCACCGGTACGGCAACACGGGCGAGGTGCCTGTGAAGATGGTGATGGCCGTGTCCGTACCACCCGTGCCGTGAGCGCGCCCCCCGCGCCCTGAGCCCGTCCGTTCCGTAAGACGCCGGTCCGGCGGTGCGGCGGGTGTTGTTAGCGTGCGGGCATGCGCGCGCCCATCGGAGACTTCGACACCGCCACTCCCGCCCCGGACTGCCTGGACGAGCTGACCGCCCCCGTCGCCGACGCCGTACGCGGCTGGCAGGGCACGGTCCCGGCCGACCAGATCCTCTACGTCGACACCGATCCGCGCTGGGCCGACACGGCCACCTTCGTGGAGCACTACGGCCGGGACCTGCTGGAACGGTCGGCGAACTGCGTGGTGGTCGCGGGCAAGCGGGCCGGTGAGACCCGGCTGGCCGCCTGTGTGGTGCCGTCCACCGCCCGGGCCGACGTCAACGGTGTCGTACGCCGTCACCTGGGCGCCCGCAAGGCCTCGTTCGCCCCGATGGAGACGGCGACCGGCGAGACCGGCATGGAGTACGGCGGTATCACCCCGCTCGGACTGCCCGCCGACTGGCCGGTGCTGGTGGACTCGGCCGTGGTCGACCTGTCCTACGTCGTGATCGGCAGCGGACGCCGGCGCGGCAAGCTCCTGATCCCCGGCAAGGCCCTCGCCGAACTCCCCGGCGCCGTCGTGCTGGAGGGGCTCGGGGCGGCGTGAGCCGACGGCCGGGCCCGGGTCCCGTTGCCGGTCACGCCGTCAGGTGATGGGCCAGCGCCAGATGGGGATCCGCCTCGCCCGGGGCGGGGGCCGGGTCGGCGTGGACCAGGGCGGCCGTCAGGTTCGGTACGGCGTGCAGCAGGGCGTGTTCGGCCTCGACGGCGATCGCGTGCGCTTGCCGCAGCGTGGCCTCGGCGTCCACCACCACCGCGAGTTCGGCCCGCAGCCGGTGCCCGATCCAGCGCAGCCGCAGCTCGCCCACCCCGCGCACCCCCTCCACCGCGCGCACCGCCCGCTCGGCCCGGTCCACCAGCGCCGGGTCGACGGCGTCCAGCACCCGCCGGAACACCTCCCGTGCCGCGTCCCGCAGCACCAGCACGATCGCCGCCGTGATCGCCAGCCCCACGACGGGGTCGGCCAGATGCCAGCCCAACGCCGTACCGCCGGCCCCCAACAGTACGGCCAGCGAGGTGAATCCGTCGGTTCGGGCGTGCAGCCCGTCCGCGACGAGCGCGGCCGAGCCGATCTCCCGGCCCACCCGGATCCGGTACCGGGCCACCCACTCGTTGCCGGCGAAACCGAGCAGCGCGGCCACCGCGACCGCCGGCACCTGGGTGACCGGACGCGGGTCCAGCAGCCGCCCGACGGCCGCCCACGCGGCGAAGGCCGCTGACGCGGCGACGGTCAGCACGATGACCAGTCCGGCCAGGTCCTCGGCGCGGCCGTAGCCGTAGGTGAACCGGCGGGTCGCCGCCCGGCGGCCGAGCACGAAGGCGATGCCGAGGGGGACGGCGGTCAGCGCGTCGGCCGCGTTGTGCACGGTGTCCCCGAGCAGCGCCACCGACCCGGAGACGGCCACCACGGCCGCCTGCGCCAGAGCGGTCACCCCCAGCACGGCCAGCGACACCCACAGCGCGCGCATCCCCCGCGCCGAGGACTCCAGCACCGGATCCAGCTTGTCGGCCGTCTCGTGCGAGTGCGGGGCGAGCAGGTGTCCGAGGCGGCGGAACGGGCCCCGGTGCGGGTGCCCGTGGCCGTGCCCGTGGCCGTGGCCGTGGCCGTGGTGCGAGTGCTCCCGGCTGTCGCCCTGGTGTGCGTCGCCGCGGTGCGGGTGTGTGTGCCCGTGCTGCGCGTCCTCGTGGCCGCGATCCGGGTGATCGTGGCCGTGGTCGCGATGGTGCCGGTCGCTCACGTCGGTCCCCTTCCGGTGGGCGGGAGTGGACGCGCGGCGTCCACGCGGCCATTATGTGCGTATGAGCGCACGCATGCACCTATCACCTGCGCACGGTGCGCACGAGCACAGCGCGGGCGAGGAGCGGTTCGAGGTCGCCGCCGACCTCCTGGCCCTGCTGGGCGACCGCACCCGCCTCGCCCTGCTGTACGCCCTGACGGCGGGCGAGGCCGATGTCACCACGCTCACCGAGGCATGCGGCGCCGCCCGCCCGGCCGTCAGCCAGCACCTGGCCAGGCTGCGGCTCGCCGGTCTGGTGGACACCCGCAAGGAGGGCCGCCGGGTGATCTACTCCCTGCGCCACGGACACCTGGGGCGCCTGGTCGAGGAGGCCCTGAAGACGGCGGACCACCGCCTGACGGAACGCTGAGCGGGACGGTCTCCCGCCGTGGACGTGAGCGGAAGCGGCTAGCCCAGCCGCGGGATCTCGATGGCCGGGCAGCGGTCCATCACCATCTCCAGGCCCGCCGCCCGGGTGCGTTCGTAGGCGGCCGGGTCCACGACACCCAGCTGGAACCACACCGCCCGCGCGCCCTTCGCCACGGCCTCGTCGGCGACCGGGCCGGCCAGCTCGCTGTTCACGAAGACGTCGACCACGTCCACGTCGAAGGGGATGTCCGCGAGGGAGGCGTACCCCCGCTCCCCGTGCACCGTCTCGGCCTTGGGGTGCACGGGCACGATCCGCTTGCCGAACCGCTGGAGCTCCCGGGACACGCCGTACGCGGCCCGGCGCTCGTTCGCGGACAGGCCGACCACCGCCCAGGTGTCGCCCAGCTCGGTCAGGATCCTGCGGATCGTCGCGTCGTCGCCGTACATCGGCCGCCTCCTCGGGCTGCGGGAACTGTCTCGGGGAAACGTCACTCCGGCGCGCCGGGATTCCCGCCGTACTCCGGCACGCTGTCCGGAAACGGCGCAAGCTGCTGCGTACGGCCGCCGGCCCGCCCTACGCTCGCCCCGTGCTGCGCATCCTCGACGCCCGAACCGGTGAGTCCGTCCCCGCCGCGCCCGCCCGCCGCGGCCTGACCCGCATCGAGGCCCACGCCTACGGTCCGGACCCGACGGCCCTGCGGGTCCTGCTCACCGCCGACCTGCTCGTCCGCGCCCTGGAACTGGGCGGCACCCCGGTCTGGACGAGCCTCACCGCCCCCCGCGACCAGCCGGAACTGCGCACGGCCGGCGCCCGCCTGGCCATCCGCCCCTTCGAGTTCAGCCGCGACCTCGCCTCCGGCCTCGGCGAGGCCCAGGCCCTGCACGTGGTCCGGCGGGACTCCGTCGAGACGGTGGGGGAGGGGCCGGTGGTGGCGGTGGCCGAGGTGGAATGGGTGCCGGGGGCCGGCGGGGAGCCCGCGGGAGGCGGGGGCGGCCCGGCCGTGCCCACGGTGCTGCCGTACGACCCCTCCGCCCTGCGCCTGGCCCTGCTCGGCGTACCGCGCGGCGAAACCGCGCGGCTGGACCCGGCCACGCTGGAGGAGGCCGCGCGCGGCCTCGCCCGATGGCGGCGGGCCGTGGCCGGCTGGGCCCGGCAGCCCTCGCGGCCGGTCCCCGGCGAGGTGCGCGACCGGTTGCGCGCCGCCTGGGAGGACGACCTCGACCTGCCCGCGGTGCTCGGTGTCCTGCGGGAGGTGGAGAGCGCGCCCGGCATCCCGGACGGCGCCCGCTTCGAGACCTACGCCTACGCCGACCGCCTGCTCGCCCTGGACCTCGTGCGCGACCTCGGGAACCCCGGGTGAAGGGACCGGCGGGCACCGGACCACTGCGGCGGCTGCTGGTGCTGCGGCACGCCAAGTCCGCCTGGCCCGAGGGCGTCGAGGACCGGCTGCGGCCGCTCGCGCCCCGCGGGCTGCGGGACGCCCCGGCCGCCGGGCGCGCCCTGGCCGCCGCCGGTTCCCTGCCCGACCTCGCCCTGTGCTCCACCGCCGTACGGGCCCGCCGTACCTGGGAGCTGGTCTCCGCCGAGTGGGCCACGCCGCCGCCCGTGCGCTACGACCGGCGGCTGTACGCGGCCGGCGTGCCCGAGTTGCTGGAGGTGGTGCGCGAGGTGCCGGCCGAGGTGCGGACCCTGCTGCTGATCGGGCACAACCCCGGCCTGGCGGAACTGGTGGCGGCGCTGGCCGCCGACGGGCTCGACGTCACGCCGGAGCGGGTCCGGGCCAGGTTCCCGACCTCCGCGATCGCCGCCCTCACCTGGCACGGCACCACCTGGCGGGCCCTCGCCCCGGGCGCGGCCCTGCTCACCTCCTTCACGGTCCCGCGGGGCGGGCGCCACCCGGGGAGCGGCCGGCCGGCCACGGACTAGGCTGGCCGGATGCAGGACGAGTACCGCACAGTCGCCCGCGCGGGCGTGCACGAGACCGAGATCAACCGCTCCCGCTTCCTGTGCGCCCTCGCCCCGGCCGCCACCGAGCGGGAGGCCCAGGAGTTCATCGCCGCCGTGCGCAAGGAGCACGCCGACGCCACCCACAACTGCTGGGCCTACGTCATCGGAGCCGACGCCTCCGTGCAGAAGGCCAGCGACGACGGCGAACCGGGCGGCACCGCCGGCGTGCCCATGCTCCAGATGCTGCTGCGCCGCGACATGCGGTACGTCGTCGCCGTGGTCACCCGCTACTACGGCGGGGTCAAGCTCGGCGCGGGCGGGCTGATCCGCGCCTACGGCGGCTCGGTCGGCGAGGCCCTGGACGCCCTCGGCACGATCACCCGGCGCCGCTTCCGGCTGGCCACGGTGACCGTCGACCACCAGCGCGCGGGCAAGGTGCAGAACGACCTGCGCGCCACCGGACGCGAGGTGCGCGACGTCCGCTACGGCGAGGCCGTCACCCTCGAGATCGGGCTGCCGGACGCCGACGTGGACGCCTTCCGGGCCTGGCTCGCCGATGTGACGGCGGGCACGGCCGGCTTCGAACTGGGCGGCGAAGCCTACGGAGACGCCCGATAATCGGTGCGAATCGGTCATAACGGGCTTGCGGGTGACGGGTGGTGACGTCCGGTACCGGAGCGACCGGACGTGATGTCGGACCCGGCCGTTAGTCTCGGGGCCCATGAGGATCCTGCACACGTCCGACTGGCACCTCGGCCGGGCCTTCCACCGGGTGAACCTGCTTCAGGCGCAGGCCGGGTTCATCGGTCACCTCGTCACCACCGTGCGTGAGCGCGAGGTGGACGCGGTGGTCGTGTCGGGCGACGTGTACGACCGCGCGGTGCCCCCGCTCGCCGCCGTGGAGCTGTTCGACACCGCCCTGCACCGGCTCGCGGACCTCGGCGTGCCCACGGTGATGATCTCCGGCAACCACGACTCGGCCCGCCGCCTCGGCGTCGGCGCCGGACTCATCGACCGCGCCGGCATCCACCTGCGCACCGAGCCGTCCGCCGCCGGCACCCCCGTGATCCTCCGGGACGCCCACGGCGACGTGGCCTTCTACGGCCTGCCGTACCTCGAACCCGCCCTGGTCAAGGACGAGTTCGGCGTCGACAAGGCCGGTCACGAGGCCGTGCTCGGCGCCGCCATGGACCGCGTCCGCGCCGACCTCGCCGCCCGCCCGCGGGGCACCCGTTCCGTCGTCCTCGCCCACGCCTTCGTCACCGGAGGCCAGGCCAGCGACAGCGAACGCGACATCACCGTCGGCGGGGTCGCCGCCGTACCCGCCGGGATCTTCGACGGGGCCGACTACGTGGCGCTCGGCCATCTGCACGGCTGCCAGACCATCACCGAACGCGTCCGCTACTCGGGCTCCCCGCTCGCCTACTCCTTCTCCGAGGCCGGCCACCGCAAGAGCATGTGGCTGATCGACCTGGACGCGGACGGCGCGGTCACCGCCGAGCGCGTCGACTGCCCGGTGCCGCGCCCCCTCGCCCGTATCCGCGGCCGCCTCGACGACCTCCTCGCCGACCCGGAACTGACCCGCCACGAGGACGCCTGGGTCGAGGCCACCCTCACCGACCCGCTCCGCCCCGCCGAGCCCATGGCCCGCCTCACCGAACGCTTCCCGCACACCCTCAGCCTGGTCTTCGCCCCCGACCGGGCCCCCGACGACCCCCGTGTGTCGTACGCCCGGCGGCTCGCGGGCCGCAGCGACGAGCAGGTCGCCCAGGACTTCGTCGCCCATGTGCGCGGCACCGGACCCGACGCCGCCGAGACCGCCGTACTGCGCGAGGCGTTCGACGCCGTGCGCGCCGGCCACACCGTGCGGGAGGTGGCCCGGTGAGGCTGCACCGGCTCGACATCACCGCCTTCGGACCCTTCGGCTCCACCCAGAGCGTCGACTTCGACGCGCTGTCCGGCGCCGGACTGTTCCTGCTGCACGGCCCGACCGGCGCCGGCAAGACCTCCGTCCTGGACGCCGTCTGCTACGCCCTCTACGGCTCGGTCCCCGGCGCCCGGCAGAGCGGCCAGGGCATGCACCTGCGCAGCGACCACGCCCCGCCCGGCACCCGTACCGAGGTCCGCCTCGAACTCACCGTCGCCGGCCGCCGGCTGGAGATCACCCGGCAGCCCCCGTGGGAGCGGCCCAAGCTGCGCGGCAAGGGCATGACGGTCGACAAGGCCCAGACCTGGCTGCGCGAGTACGACGCCCGGGCCGGGACCTGGAAGGACCTCAGCCGCTCCCACCAGGAGATCGGCGCCGAGGTGGAGCAGCTGCTCGGCATGAGCCGCGAGCAGTTCTGCCAGGTCGTCCTGTTGCCCCAGGGCGACTTCGCCCGTTTCCTGCGCGCCGACGCCGAGGCCCGGGGCAGGCTCCTCGGCCGGCTCTTCGACACCCAGCGCTTCGCCGACGTCGAGAAGCGCCTCGCCGAACGCCGCCGCGCCACCGAGGCCCGCGTGCGCGAGGGCGACACGGCCCTGCTCGCCGACGCCCACCGCATGCAGCAGGAGGCCGGCGACGCCATGGAACTGCCCGAGCCGGACCCCGGCGACCCCGGGCTGGCCGAGGCCGTCCTCGAGGCAGCCGCCGTCGCCCGCAGCACCGCCCGGGAACGCCTCGACATCGCCCACTGCCGGCTCGCCGCCGCCGAGTCCGCCCACGCCGCGGCCCGGCACGCCCTGGACGAGGCCCGTGAACTGGCCCGGCTGCAAAGCAGGTTCGCCGCGGCCCGCGAGCGCGCCGAACGGCTCACGGAACGGGCCGGCGCCCACCGCGAGGACCGGGAGCGCATGGAGCGGGCCCGCAAGGCGGAGTCCGTCGCGCCCGCTCTGGAGCTGCGCGAGGCGGCCGACCGGGAACACCGCGAGGCGACGGCAGCCGAGGCACGCGCACGTAAGGCGCTGTCCGAGATGCTGGGGGGCGCTGACGGGTCCGCGAGCGGCGGTGTGTACGGGCGTGTGGACGCGTACGGGGGCGTCGATGGCCTCGGGGACGCCGACGCCGGTGGGTACGGGGGCGTTGACGCGTACGGGGGTGCCGACGCGAGCGGGCTCGCCGCCGCCGCCCGCCGGGCCGCCGAGGAACTCGGCGGGCTGGACGCGGCCCGGCGCGCCGAACGCCGGCTCGCCGAGCTCGCCGAGGAGCGCGCCGGACTCGACCGGCAGGAGCGCGCCGACGAGGACGTGCTGCGCGAGGCCGATGCCTGGCTCGACGGCTGGGACGCCACCCGCGCCGCCCTCCAGACCCGGCTCGACTCCGCCCAGGAGGCCGCCACCCGCGCCGAACAGCTCGCCGTGCAGCGCGAGCCCATGCGGCGCCGGCTCGACGCGGCCCGCACCCGCGACCGGCTCGCCGCCGGCCTCGCACAGGCCCGGCAGCGCGCGGAGGAGTCCCGCCGACGCGCCCTGGACGCCCGCGCGCACTGGCTCGACCTGAAGGAACAGCGGCTGACCGGCATCGCCGCCGAACTGGCCGCCCACCTTACCGACGGCGAGCCCTGCGCGGTCTGCGGCGCCACCGAACACCCCGCGCCCGCCCGCAAGGCCGCCGGACACGTCGACCGCGAGACCGAGGACCGCGCCCTCGCCGACTTCCAGCGGGCCGAGGAACAGCACACCGAGGACGAGCGGCGGCTCGGCGAGGTCCGCGAGGCCCTGGCCGCCGCCACCGCCGAGGCCGGCGACACCCCCACCGCGGACCTCGCCGCCGAGTCGGACCACTTGGAACGGGAGTACGCCCGCGCCCGCCACGACGCCTCCGCCCTGCACGCCGTCCAGCAGGAGCTGCGGCGCGCCGAGCAGGAGCGCGAGCAGCGGCTGGCCGACCGCCAGCAGACCGCCGTACGGGCCGCCTCCCGGCTCACCCGCCGCGAGACCCTGGAGCGCGAACAGGCCCTGCTGGAAGCGGAGGTGGAGCAGGCGCGGGGCGGTCAGGGCAGTGTGGCGGCCCGCGCGGCACAGCTGGAGCGGCTCGCGGCACGGCTCACCGAGGCCGCCGACGCCGTCCGCGCCGCCGAGGACGCCGCCCAGCGGCTGAAGGCCGCCGACGCCCGCCTCGCCGACGCCGCCTACCGGGCCGGCTTCGCCACGCCCGGCGCCGCCGCCGCGGCGCTGCTGGACCCGGCCGCCCACCGTGAACTCCAGCACCGCCTGGACGCCTGGCAGCAGGAGGAGGCCGCGGTCCGCGCGGTCCTCGCCGAGCCCGGCACCACGGCGGCGGCCCAGCTACCGCCCGCCGACCCGGCCGGCGCCGAGCGGGCGGCGGCCGCCGCGGAACGGCGGCTGCGCGAGGCCGGTTCCGCGCGCGACGCCGCCGCCCGCTGCTGCGCCGAGCTGGACCGGCTGTCCGCGCGCGCCGCGGCGGCGGTACGCCGGCTCGCCCCGCTGCGCGCGGAGCACGACCGGGTGGCCCGGCTGGCCGCCCTCACCGCGGGCACCTCCGCCGACAACGAACGCAGGATGCGCCTGGAGTCGTACGTCCTGGCGGCCCGGCTGGAGCAGGTCGCCGCTGCCGCGACCGTCCGCCTCCAGCGCATGTCGTCCGGCCGCTACACCCTCGTCCACTCCGACGACCGCACCGGGCGCGGCCGCAGCGGGCTCGGCCTGCACGTGGTCGACGCCTGGACCGGACGGGAACGGGACACCGCGACCCTGTCCGGCGGGGAGACCTTCTTCGCCTCCCTCGCGCTCGCCCTCGGCCTCGCCGACGTGGTCACCGAGGAGGCCGGCGGCGTCCGCCTGGACACCCTCTTCATCGACGAGGGGTTCGGCAGCCTGGACGACCAGACCCTGGACGAGGTGCTGGACGTCCTGGACGGCCTGCGCGAACGCGACCGCAGTGTCGGCATCGTCAGCCACGTCGCCGACCTGCGACGGCGGATCCACGCCCAACTGGAGGTCGTGAAAAGCCGCTCGGGCTCCTCACTGCGGCAACGGGGCGTCTGACCGGGGGCCGGGGCGTGCGCGTACCCGGCGGCGGATTCACGGAGTCGGTGGAGCGGCGCCCGTACCCGGACCTGGAGGCGCCCGCTCAGCTCACCGGCCCGAGGCACCGTGTCACCTCCGTCGGCGACGGGGTGCGGGACCGGGCGGGGCCACCGATGCCCCGCCCCGACCGCTGACACCCTGGGCGGCCGGGCGGGAACCGTGACCTAATGCTCGACTCATTCCGGTGGGATCGGCCGGCCCGCTCCCGCAGTCACATGACTGATGCGCCGGCGGGTGGCCGTGGAGCACAGTTGGGCCGACGCCGTCGCCGTAGGGCCCACCGGAACGGAACACCGGTGGGGCACCCGCGTTTCCCGTTCACTTCGGAGAGGCCCATGCTCATGCGCTCCACCACCGCTCCAGCGGCGGCGCCCGTCGTGCCGGGCCGCTTCCCCTTGCTCGGCCACCTGCCGCAACTGGCCCTCAGGCGTGTGGACTTCCTGCAATCGGTCAGGGCGCAGGGCGACATCGTCAGGATATTCCTCGGGAGCCGGCCGGTGTTCGTCCTGAACTCCCCGGAGGCCGTCCACGACGTACTCGTCACGCAGGGCAGGAAGTTCGGCAAAGGGCTGCTGTTCGACGTTGCACGGCCCTTCATCGGGAACGGCATCATCACCTCCGAGCGTGATGTCCACCGGCGTCAACGGCGCGCGCTCCAGCCCGCTTTCCACCGTGACAGCATCGCCGCGTGCGTCGGCACGATGACCGGCATCGCCGAGGAACAGGTGTCGGCCTGGAAACCGGGCGAGGTGATCGCCATGGACCTCGTGATGCGCCGGATGATGACGGGCATGCTCGTCGCGACCCTGTTCAGCACCGGACGCCCGGACGGCGCCGCGGGCGTGGCCGAGTTGGGGGAGCGGGTCGCGGAGCACCTCACCACGGTGATGCGCGGGGTCTTCGTGGGCACCGTCCTGCCCGCGCCGATCGCGTCCTCACCCGTGCTGGGGCACCGCAAGTACCTGTCCGCGGCCGCGGCGCTGCGCGAACTCGCCGACACCGCCGTCCGGCAGGCCCGTCGGGACCCCGCCGATCGCGGCGACCTGTTGTCGGTCATGTTCGCCGGCACCCCCGGCAATCCGCGGGGAATGACCGACGCGGAGGCCCGTGACGAGCTGCTGTCCCTGCTCATGGCCGGTGCCGAGACCACGTCGACCACCCTGTCCTGGGCGCTCCACGAACTCGGCAGGCGCCCGGAGATCACCGAGCGGATCCGGGCCGAGTGCGCCGCGCTGCCCGCAGGCGCCCTGCCCGGCTCGGCCACGCTTCCCCTCACCGACCGGTTCCTCCGGGAGGTGCTCCGCCTGCACCAGCCCAACTGGCTGCTCATGCGGCGCGCTTCGGAGCCGGTGCGGGTCCGCGGCGTCGAACTCCCGCAGGGGGCCGAGCTGATCTACAGCGCGGTGACGATGCACCGGGACCCGGCGTACTTCCCGGACCCCCTGCGCTTCGACCCGGACCGGTGGCTCGTCCGTACCGAGAAGGATCTTCCACCGGGCGCCTACGTTCCGTTCGCCCTGGGCAGCCGGAAGTGCATCGGGGACCACTTCGCGATGACCGAGATGCTGGTCGTCCTCCGCTCGATCGTCTCGCGGTGGCGCGTGCTGCCGGTCGCGGGACGCCGGGTCCGGCCGGTCGTCCAAGCACTGATCCGGCCCAATGCGCTGCCCATGCGCGTCACACCCTGGCCGGCCCGCTGAACCGGTCCCCACTCTGGAGGTGCGCCCCACCATGACATCGACGGCAGAGGCGACCATGCCCGCGCCCGCGACCGAGGACGGTTCCGGGTCCCCGGCCCCGGTTCCCGTCCCCTCCTTCCCCCGCCGGATCAGTACGGACTTCCGGCCCGCCCACGAGCGCCACCTCGCCTGGCCGAAGTCCTTCGGCTTCCTGTCCTCGCAAGAGGAGGAGGCCCACCACCTCAAGGGCCAGTTCCCGCTGATAGCGGCCATGTTCTATCCGAACGCGACCGGAGACGGACTGGACCTCGGGGTCGACCAGCAGAGCTGGTACTTCCTGTTCGACGACGCGCTCGACGAGCGGTGGGGACGGTCGCCCGAGCGGGTCCGTCACCTCGTCGGACTCGTCAAGGAGGGCATCGGCGGTGAGGCGTCCCCGCTGCCCCTGGCCGCCGCGTTCGCGGACATGCGACGACGCAGCTGCCGGGACATGCCCGAGGACTGGATCCAGCGGTCCGCGGCCCACTGGTCCTCCTACCTCGACCACCATGTCCACGAGGCGCTCAGCCGGCAGACCGGCACCCCCATGCCGCTGAGCACGTATCTGCGGGTGAGGCGCCACACCATCGGCGTGGCACCGGTCATCGATCTCGCCGAGCGCCTGTCCTCGTGTGTCCTCCCGGACCACCTGTACGCGCTGCCGCACCTGTCGGTCATGCGCGAGATGACGAAGACGTTCATCATCTGCGACAACGACATCGTCTCCCTGGACAAGGACGCGGCTTCGGGGGAGCGGAACAACCTCGTGCTCTGCCTGGAACGGGAGTACGGGATCTCCCGGCCCGAAGCGATCGAGAAGACCCTTCGCCGCCAGGACGAAGCCCTGGAACTGTTCACCGGCGCCCACCGCGCCCTGCTCGGTGCCACGGCCACGCGCCGACTCGGCCCGGCCGAACGCGACCTGCTGCGGCGCTACTGCACCGAGGCACTGCAGACCACCATCCGCGGCGCCTACGACTGGCACCACGCCTCCACCCGGTACCGCACAGTCGAGGAGCATGCGGCATGACCGATCGGCGTCCAGCGTCCTTCGTGGCCTCCGAACGGGACCGGACGTGCCCGTTCGACCCGTCGCCTGACCTCCTGCGCATGCGCGAGGAGGGCGGCCCGCGGCGGCTGCGCGTCTTTCACCCGGTGCGCGGCGAGATCGAGGCCGTGGTCCTCACCAGGTACAGCGACGTACGGGCCGCCTTCGCGGACGAACGCCTGGTGACGGGCACCGGCATCGACCCGGCGCTGCCGCGCACCCTGTACAACCACCCGGGCTTCCTGCCCGCGTACAGCGGTCCGGACCACGCCCGCCTGCGCCGCATGCTCACCGGCAGCTTCACCGTCCGCCGGGTCGAGCGACTGCGGCCCGCGATCGAGACGATGGTCTCCGACCACCTCGACGCCATGGCGGACCACGGCCCCGTCGTCGACCTGGTCGAGATGTTCGCCCTGCCCATCCCCTCACTGGCGATCTGCGAACTGCTCGACGTCCCGTACGGGACACGGTCCATGTTCCAGCGCTGCTCCCAAGTGATCATGGACGGGACGGCCGACGCCGACCGCCTGGTGGCCGCCTCGGCCGAACTGAACGCGGCCATGGCGGACATCGTCACCCGCAACCGGGCCACCCCCGGGAACGGAGTGCTCGGCACGGTGGTGCGCGAGCACGGCGCGGAGCTCACCGACGACGAACTCATCGGCTTCGCCACCACCCTCCTCGTCGGGGGACACGAGACCACGGCGACCATGCTCGCCCTGAGCGTGCTGGCCCTGCTGGGCGAGCCGGACCAACTCGCCTCCCTCCGCGACGACCCCGCGGTCGAAGGGACAGCGGTGGAGGAACTCCTGCGCCATCTCGCCATCCCGGCACCGCTCCTGCGCACGGCCGTGGCCGACGTCGACCTCAACGGCACCACGATCGCTGCGGGCGAGCACGTACTGCTCTCCCCGCTGACCGCGAACCGTGACCCCGGCCTCGTCCCCGAGCGCCCCGACGACCTCGACCTCCGCCGTCGCCCGGTCGCCCAGCTGTCCTTCGGTTTCGGCGTCCACCAGTGCCTCGGCCAGCAACTGGCCCGGCTGGAGCTGAGGATCGCCCTGCCGGCCCTGCTCCGCCGCTTCCCCACCCTCGGACTCGCCGTCCCCGAGACGTCCCTCCGCTTCCGCCAGGGCTCGACGGTCTACGGAGTGGAGGCACTCCCGGTCACCTGGTGACCCGGCCCGGGTCAGGGGAACTCCGTTTCCCGGCAGCGCAGTGGGAGGAACGGCCGCCCCGGTCGATCCTCAGCGGCCCAGGGGACGGCGCGGCAACGGGGAGGAGTACACCACGCTGGTGGTCACCGAGCCCAGCGCGCCGATCCTCCCGGAGATCTCCTCCAGGTGGGACATCGACCGTGCGGCGACCTTGATGACGAAGCAGTCGTCGCCCGTGACGTGGTGCGCCTCCAGGATCTCGGGTGTCGCCGCGACCAGGTCGTGGAAGGGCTTGTAGTTGCCGTTCGGATACCGCAGCCGCACGAACGCCAGGATCGGCAGGCCCAGCCGCTCGGGGTCGACCACCGCCGCGTACCCCTGGATCACGCCCGCCTCCTCCAGCCGCCGGACCCGTTCGGTGACGGCGCTCGGCGACATGGACACGGCGCGCGCCAGCTCGGCGTAGCTGGAGCGTCCGTCGCGCTGGAGGACTTCGAGGATGCGCCAGTCGGTGGCGTCCGGGGAATACACGGTCATCCCGGATGGATAGCAGGGAAAACCCCGGCGGGACAAGGGCAAGCCCGTGGTTCGTCCCTTCAGGGCGGCCCTCCGTGGACCGTAGATTTCCAGTCATGATCAACACCGCTTCCGAGAACCCCGTCCTGCGGGTCGCCCCCGCCGCCCCCGCCGAGGCCGCCGCCTACTTCCGGGCGAGCCTCGCCTTCCACGCCGACGTCTCCGACGTGGCCACGGCGCTGGCGGCCGGCGGCGATCCCGGATTCGTCGTCGTGGACACCCGCTCCACCGCCTCCTGGGACCAGGGCCACATTCCCGGCGCCGTCCACCTGCCGACCGCGCTCGTCCCCGAGCAGGCCGAGCGGCTCCTCGACAAGTCCGTTCCCGTGGTCACGTACTGCTGGGGCCCCGGCTGCAACGGCGCCACCCGCGCCGCGCTCGCCCTCGCCGAACTCGGCTACCGGGTCAAGGAGATGCTCGGCGGCTTCGAGTACTGGGCGCGCGAGGGCTTCGCCTACGAGACCTGGCAGGGCCCGGCCCGCCGGGACGCCGACCCGCTGACCGCCCCCGTCGACGGCGACTGCGGCTGCTGACCCCGGCGCCCCTCGGCGCTCAGCGCAGCCCGTCGAAGGCCACGTCCAGATGCCGGGGCCCGCGCAGCACGGCGTTCTCCCGGTACGGCGGCGGGTCCTCCACCAGGCGGGGGTTCTCCAGCCGCCGGGCCAGCTCGGACAGCGCGATCTGGGTCTCCAGACGGGCCAGCGGGGCGCCGAAACAGCTGTGGATGCCGCTGCCGAACCCGAGGTGCCGGATGTCCCCGCGGTCCGGGTCGAACCGGTCGGGGTCCTTGAACCGCTCCGGGTCCCGGTTGCCCGCGGCCAGCATCAGCCAGATCCGCGAGCCCTTCGGGATGGTGACCCCGCGCACCTCGATGTCGGCGATGCAGGTGCGCTGCGGCACGAGCTGCACCGGCGGTTCGTAGCGCAGCAGTTCCTCCACGATGGGAACCGACAGCCCCGGGTCCTCGCGCAGCCGCCCGAGGACCTCCGGATGGCGCAGCAGGGTCAGCATGCCGTTGGTGATCAGGTTCACCGTCGTCTCGTGACCGGCGATCAGCAGCAGCACCGACGTGCTGAGCACCTCCATCATCGTCATCGAACCGTCCGGGCCCCGGCTGTTGACCAGGTCGGACAGCAGATCGTCGCGGGGCTCCCGGGCCCGCTCCTCGACCAGCCCGGACAGATACATGCCGAGCCGCATCCGCGCCTCCTGCGCGCTCTGCCGGTACTCCGCCTCCTGGGCGCCGCCCGGCCGCTTCTCCGGGTCCAGGCTCGCGACCAGCGGGTCCACCCAGGTACGGAAGGTCGGCTCGTCCTCCCGGGGAACCCCGAGCAGACGGCAGATCACCGTCACCGGGAAGGGGTACGCGAACTGGTCGACCAGATCGACTTGGCGGGCGTCGCCGAAACCGTCGATCAGCTCGGTGACGATCTCCCGCATCGCGCCCCGCATGCCCTCGATCCGGCGCGGCCGGTGCGGCGGCCCGAACCCGGTGTTGGCGATGCGGCGCAGCCGGTCGTGCTCGGGCGGGTCGAGCCGCAGGAACGACGGCGGCAGCCCGCCCGTCTCCTCCGGCTCGCCCGCTCCGTCCGCCCCGGCGGCGGCCAGGTTCCTGGCGTCGGAGCTGATCCGCGGATCGTGCAGCAACGCCTCGATGTCGTAGTACGAGCTGATGAGGTACGGGCCGTCCTCCTCCTCGTGGAGCACCGGTGTGCGGCGCAGCTCCGCGTACAGCGGATACGGGTTGGCGCGATTGCTGAAATCGGTGATCTGGCGTGCCAGCGAGGCGTGCGGCATGACGGTTCCTTGACAACGTCGGGGCCGGCGGGTCAGTGCCGGGAGGGGTGGAAGACCAGCTGCTGATCGGCCGGCGAGTAACCGCTGAGGGTCACCATGGGGCCGTGGGTCGGCAGCGACGGGTCCGGGAAACCGGCCGGCACCGGCTGCCGGCCCTCCGGACGGCGGTCCAGCGTCGGGAACTCCACCGGGAACGGCGCGCCCCGCTCGATCTGCCGCTGGTAGAACTCCAGCCAGCGCGCGTTGTCGAAGGTCACGGCGGCCACGACCCGGCCCTGGTGGCCGTAGACCCCGGTGAACCGGCGCTCGGCGAGCGAGCCTTGCGTGATCATCAGCTGTTCGCCCATGGGCGGCACGCCGACCGACTTGATGTTGACCCCGAACATCGAGGACCAGAACGCCGGCATCCACAGGTGCGGGCGCCGGTCGGCGCCGTCGCAGATCATGTTGTGCGCGGCCGTCTCCGCCTGCGCGACGGCGTTGCCCCAGTGCTCGAGCGACAGGAACTGGTAGCCGAACAGCGCGTGCGGGGAGCGCGCCACATCCCCCGCCACGAAGACGTCGTCCGTGACGATGCCCCGGAAGTCGAAGGCCCGGCAGCCCGCGTCACAGGCGACACCCCGGGGTCCGGCGCCGAGTCCCGACCCGGTCAGCCACTCGGTGTTGCGCAGCGACCCCAGCGACACCACGACCACGTCCGCCTCGACCACGCTCTCGTCGGACAGATGGACGGCCCGCACCCTGCCGACCGTGTCCCCCTCCAGGGCGGTCACCGTGACATGGGTGCGCAGGTCCACGCCGTGCTCCGTCGCGAGGTCCGCCGCGACCGAGCCGATCACCCCGCCGAGCGCGCCCACCAGCGGCGCCCCCGCCCGCTCGGCCATGCTGACCGGCAGGCCCAGCTCCCGGCAGGCCGAGGCCACCTCCGAACCGGCGAACCCGGCGCCGATGACGAACACCCGCCGCGGCCCCGCCCGCAGCCGCCGGGCCAGGTCCGCCGCGTCCTCCCGGGTGCGCAGCACACACACCCCGTCCAGCCGGGCCTCCTCCTCCTTGAACCACGGCCGGGCGCGCACCCCGGTCGCGATGAGCAGCCGGTCGTACTCCACCTCGTCCCCGTCGGCCAGCCGGACCCGCTTGGCCGCCAGGTCCAGACCGGTCGCCGCGACACCCAGCCGCCACTTCGCGTCGATCTCCCGGCGGCGCGGCAGCTGTGTGCGCAGCGGGGACGCCATGCCCAGCAGCGCGGACTTCGACAGCGGCGGCCGGTCGTACGGCTCGTGCGGCTCGTCCCCGATCAGGGTCAGGTCACCGGCGAAGCCCTCGGCGCGCAGCGTCTCGGCCGCCCGCAGGCCCGCCAGCGAGGCGCCCACGATCACGATCCGTCCCTCACGCCTGAGCCGTTCGAGGTGGTCAGCGGACATCGGACGCCTCCTGGGACGCGCCCGCGCGGTCCAGGCCGTCGGCGGTGATCGCCTGCACCGGGCACGCGGCCACGGCCCGCGCCACCCGCTCCCGCTGCTCCTCCTCCGGGCGCGGGTCGTACAGCAGCGACTCCTCACCGTGCATGGCGAAGACATCGGGCGCGAGGAACGCGCACTGGGCGTACCCCTGGCACTTGTTGAGATCGACGACAAGCCTCATCGACGCTCCGCCCTTTCCCACGGCGAGGTCCGGGGCGCGCCACACGGCTCGCGCGGGCGGGCTCCGGACGGCGGTCACCCCCGCTCGCCAGCATGCGAGCGAGGACGGGGCACCCGCGCGCCGGGCACGCCGATCGAGTGACCGCCCGGCGGCCTACCCGCCGCCCTTTCCCCGGCCGACCCTGAGGATGTGCAGGCCGGTCAGCAGCGACCAGGCCGGGAGGACCAGCTCCGCCCACGGCACGTTCGACGAGACGAAGAGCAGGACCAGCACGGTGACGAAGCCCGCGATCGTCAGCGGGCGGGGCAGTACGCCCAGCCGGTGGCCCATGACCGACAGGGACGACACGAAGACGGCCGCCATCCGCATGGCGTACCCCGTCATCAGCGTGTAGGCGAGGTGGCGGCCGAAGTCCCAGGCCACCGGCGACGGCGGCAGACCCGGCGGACGGCCCACCGCCAGCACGGCGCCCGCCGCGGCGGCGGCCCCGAACAGCGTGGCGGTGAAGACCAGCCCGCTGCCCAGGAAGACGGTGGCGAGGAACTTGTCCTCGACGGCGCCGACGTGCGCGCGGATCGCGCCGAGGAACCACAGGAAGAAGATCCCGGCGAACGGCACCAGCGCGAGGGCCGCCCGCAGCGCGTCGCGCCGCCCGGAGTCCGTGAAGCCCCGGGCGGTCACCGCGTCGGCCCCCTCCGGAATGGCCAGCCTGACCAGGACCATCGCCGCCGCCAGGAGCAGCGCGAAGACGATCCCCGCCAGGCCCGCGGCGCGCGGTGTCCGCAGCGCCCCGTGCTCCGGCGCGTTCTCCCGCATGCCGGCCCGCCTTTCCTCGTCGGCCCTCCGGCACCAGCGGGCCACCCCCGCGCCGGCCGCGCCACCGGGAGACGGCCGTCCGGCCGAGCCGAAAACCGCTCGCGCGCCCCGCGCGTCCGCGCCTAAGGTGAACGGCCGTGATCACTGCTTCCGCATTACGCCGAGACCCCCTGCCCCTGCGCGGCCGGACCGCGCTCGTCACCGGTGCCTCCCGGCGGGCCGGGATCGGGCACGCCGTGGCCCGGCGGCTGGCGGCCTACGGCGCCAGCGTGTACCTGCACCACCACGTGCCGCACGACGCCGCCATGCCCTGGGGCGCCGACAGTCCCGACGCCGTCGCCGACTCCGTACGCGAAGCGCTCGCCGACCCGCAGGCGCGGGTCGTCTCCGGCCCCGGTGACCTGGCCGACCCGGCGGAGCCGGCCCGGCTGGTGCGGACCGTGACCGAGGAGTTCGGCCGCCTGGACATCCTCGTCGCCAACCACGCCCTCAGCGGCTCCGACGGCACCCTGGACGACATCGACGCCGCCATGCTGGACGCCCACTGGGCCGTGAACACCCGCTCGGTGCTGCTGCTCGTCCAGGCGTACGCCCGCTCCCGCGCCGCCTCGGCCGGGGACGCCCCCGGCGGGCGCGTGGTGCTGATGACCTCCGGCCAGGACCTAGGCGGCGGCATGCCGGGCGAGATCGCCTACGCCCTGCAGAAGGGCGCCCTCGCCTCCATCACCCGCTCGCTGGCCACCACGCTCGCCGACCGGGGGATCACGGTGAACGCCGTCAACCCCGGCCCGGTGGACACCGGTTACGCCACCGACGAGGTGCTCGCGGCGGTGGCCGCGCGGTTCCCCGCCGGACGCTGGGGCACGCCCGACGACCCCGCCCGCCTCATCGCCTGGCTGGCCACCGACGAGGCGGGCTGGATCACCGGGGAGGTCGTCACCTCCGAAGGCGGCTTCCGGCGCTGACCCGGGCGCCGGGATCGCCGTCGTGGCGACCCGAGGCGCCCGGAGCCGCTGCCGTGCCGACCGGGGCGGTCACAGCCGGGACAGCTCGTCCAGCAGGTCGTCCAGGCCCAGCGAACCCTGGGACAGCGCCGCCATGTGCCAGGCCTTCAGGTCGAACGCGGCACCGTGCCGTGCGCGCGCCCGCTCCCGGCCCAGCAGCCAGACCCGCTCGCCCAGCTTGTAGCCGATCGCCTGGCCCGGCATGGTCAGATAGCGGGTCAGCTCGCTCTCCACGAAGTCCGCCGGGCGGCTGCTGTGCGCCCCGAAGAACTCCTGTGCCAGTTCCGGGGTCCAGCGCTCGCCCGGGTGGAACGGGGAGTCGGCCGGGATCTCCAGCTCCAGGTGCATACCGATGTCGATGATCACCCGCACCGCGCGCATCATCTGCGCGTCCAGATAGCCGAGGCGCTCCTCCGGGCCCTCCAGATAGCCCAGTTCGTCCATCAGCCGCTCCGCGTACAGCGCCCAGCCCTCCACGTTGGCGCTGACCATGCCGACCGTCGCCTGGTAGCGGGAGAGGCTGTCCGCCACGTGCGTCCACTGCGCGAGCTGGAGATGGTGGCCCGGCACGCCCTCGTGGTACCAGGTGGAGACCAGGTCGTAGACCGGGAAGCGGGTCAGGCCCATCGTGGGCAGCCAGGTGCGGCCGGGCCGGGAGAAGTCCTCCGAAGGGGACGTGTAGTAGGGGGCCGCCGCGCCGCCGGGCGGCGCGATGCGGGACTCCACCCGGCGCACCCGCTCGGCCAGTTCGAAGTGGGTGCCGTCCAGGTCCTCGATCGCCCGGTCCATCAGGCCCTGGAGCCAGTCGCGGACCTCGTCCACGCCCTCGATGTGCCGCCCGTGCTCGTCCAGGTGCGCGAGCGCCGCCCACGGTGTCGCGGCGCCGGGCAGGATCTTCCGGGCCTCCTCGCGCATCTCGCCGAGGATCCGGTGGAACTCCGCCCAGCCGTAGGCGTACGCCTCGTCCAGGTCCAGGTCGGTGCCGTTGAAGTAGCGGGCCGAGCGCGCGTACCGCTCCCGGCCGACGACGTCCGGGGCGCCCTCGATGGCCGGTGCGTACACCTGGCGCAGCCAGTCCCGCAGCTCCACCACGGCACCGGTGGCCGCCCGCGCCGCCTCGTCCAGCTCCGCGCGCAGGGCCTCGGGTCCCGCGGCGGCGAAGTCCTCGAACCAGCCGCGCCCCTCGCCGGTGTCCGCCCACTCGGCCAGCTGGCCGATGAACGTGGCGGTCGGCCGCGGACCCGCGAACAGCTTCCGATCCAGGCCGAGTTCGAGGGAGGCACGGTAGCCGGCGAACGCCTCCGGCACCGCGCGCAGCCGCTCGGCGATCGCCGCCCAGTCCTCCTCCGTCTCCGCCGGGGTGATCGTGAAGGCCTCCCGGACGGAGTGGCCGGGCGTGTGCATGTTGCCGACCTCACGCAGGTGTTCGCCGGCCTCGTGCATCGCCAGCCGGGCGGTCAGCCGCTCCCGCAGCAACCGTGCGCAGCGCTGCTCCACGTCGCTGTCGGCGCCGGGCCGCCGCTCCGCCTCGTCCAGCCGCGCGAGCGTGTCCCGGTCCAGCCGCGCCTGAACGTCCCAGCCCTCGGGCGAGTAGTCGGGCAGCCTGCTCGAACTCTCCCGCACACCGAGATAGGTGCCGGTGACCGGGTCGAGGGCGATGAGGTCGTCCACATAGGCGTCGGCGACCTGACGGGGCAGCGGGATCTGGGTATCGGACATGCGGCCCATCCTCGTACGCCGGGGATCCCCGCGTCACCCGGTTACGTCGGTATTCAGCTCCGGGCGTGGCCGGGCGGCAGCAGCGGCCCGCACTCCCACTGCTGGAAGACCAGCCGGGTCTCCACCCGGGCGACCTCGCGCCGTGCCGTGAACTCGTCCAGCACCAGCCGCTGGAGGTCGGCCATGTCCGCGACGGCCACATGCACCAGGTAGTCGTCCGGGCCGGTCAGGTGGAACACCGTCCGCGCCTCCGGCAGCGCCCGGATCCGCTCCACGAACGGTCCGACCAACTCCCGCCGGTGCGGCCGTACCTGCACCGACAGCAGCGCCTGGAGACCGCGCCCGAGCTTGGCCGGGTCCAGCCGCAGCCGGTGGCCGAGGATCACACCGCAGCGGCGCAGCCGGGCCACCCGGTCCAGACAGGTCGACGGGGCCACGCCCACCTGCGCGGCGAGGTCCCGGTAGGTGGTCCGGGCGTCGTTCTGCAACAGCCGCAGCAGATGCAGATCGACCGGATCCAGTACGACGGACTCGGCCATGTGCCGAACGTAGCACGGCGCTCGCACCCCGTGAACCGGGCGATGTTCACCCTTGCGCCATGGACACAGCGAGCACCGGTGCCTACGACGGCGTACGCACCGCACCGAGAGCCCTGGCCACCGAGGCCGTGCACGCCGGCCGCGACGATCTGGCCCGGCAGGGCCTGCACGCCCCGCCGATCGACCTGTCCACCACCTACCCCTCCTACGACAGCCGGGCCGAGGCCGCCCGCATCGACGCCTTCGCCGAAGGAGGCGCCGACCTGGCCGGACCGCCGGTCTACGCCCGCCTGGGCAACCCGACCGTCGCCCGCTTCGAGACCGCGCTGGCCCGGCTCGAGGGCACCGAGACCGCGGTCGCCTTCGCCAGCGGGATGGCCGCGCTCAGCGCGGTGCTCCTGGCGTGCGCCGCGACGGGCCTCCGGCACGCCGTGGCGGTACGGCCGCTGTACGGGTGCAGCGACCACCTGCTGACCGCCGGGCTGCTCGGTACGGAGGTCACCTGGACCGACCCGGACGGCATCGCCGGCGCGCTGCGCCCGGACACCGGGCTGGTGCTGATCGAGTCCCCGGCCAATCCGACCCTCGCCGAGGCCGATCTGCGGGCCGTCGCCGACGCCTGCGGCCCGGTTCCGCTGCTCGTCGACAACACCTTCGCCACGCCCGTGCTCCAGCGGCCGGCCGAGCAGGGTGCGCGGCTGGTGCTGCACAGCGCCACCAAGTACCTCGGCGGCCACGGGGACGTGCTGGCCGGGGTGGTGGCCTGCGACGAGGGGTTCGCGGGGCGGCTGCGGCAGATCCGGTTCGCCACGGGCGGCGTCCTGCATCCGCTGGCCGGCTATCTGCTGCTGCGCGGCCTGTCCACCCTCCCGGTGCGGGTGCGGGCCGCCTCCGCGAACGCCGCCGAGCTGGCCCGCCGGCTCGCCGCGGACCCGCGGGTGGCCCGGGTGCGCTACCCGCGCCTCGGCGGCGCGATGGTCGCCTTCGAGGTCCACGGCGACCCGCACGAGGTGATCTCCAGGGTCCGGCTCGTCACGCCCGCGGTGAGCCTGGGCAGCGTCGACACGCTCATCCAGCACCCCGCGTCCATCAGCCACCGCATCGTGGACGCCGACGACCGGCGCGGCGCGGGCGTGACCGACCGGCTGCTCCGCCTGTCCGTCGGCCTGGAGGACGTGGACGACCTGTGGGCGGACCTGGACCGCGCGCTGGGCGCCCCGCGCGAACGGCAGGGGGCGAAGGAGCTGCGGGAAGCGGTGCGTTGAAGGGGAGCCGGCCCCCGCGGGGATGACCGCGCGGGGGCCGGCCTCGCCGGTCCGGCGGCCGTCAGTCCCGGTGGACCGGGTCGGTGAGGTGGTGGCGGACGGTGGGGTCGAGCGGGGAGGCCGAGGAGTGCCCGGGGGCGTCCAGGCGGGCCGTGATGACCAGGGTGCCCTCCTCGATCTGGTAGTCCAGGGGAAGGCCGAGGGCGCGCATCGTGGCGATCATGCCGGTGTTGGACGCCTTGGTCACGGCGTACACGCTCGCGCACCCCGCCTCCGCCGCCATCCCGACCAGCCGGCCGAGCAGTTCACCGCCGACGCCCCGCCGCTGCCACTCGTCCTCGATCAGCAGCGCGACCTCGGTCTCGTCACCGTCCCACAGCAGGTGCCCGAGGCCGACGATCCGGCCGGAGGCGGTCTGCGCGGCCAGCGTGCGGCCGAAGCGGGGGCTGAGCAGATGGTTCAGATAGCGGTCCGCGTCGGCGACCGGGCCGTGGTAGCGCAGCCCCAGCGTCCGCGCCGAGCACCGGTCGTGCATCGCCCTGGCCGCGGCCAGGTCCCCGGTGTCGACCCGTCGCACCGTGATGTCGTCGCCCTCGGGCAGCGTCAGCACATCCTGCCCGCGGGGGATCCGCGGCCCGAGCCGGCCGTCCAGCTCGACCAGCGCCCGGGCGCGCGCGAACTCCGTCGGGGTGAACGGCAGATACGGCCGCTCCACGGTGAGCACCCCGCCCTCGGGCGCCGGCAGCCGCATCACGGTGTCCTCCAGCACCCCCTCGGCGGGCACCGGCAGCGGACCCCGGCCACCGCCGACCGGTGTGGCGGGCAGCGACCGGATCGTGCACCGGCCCAGCAACTGCCGCAGCGCCAACGGCAGTTCGGAGGCGTCCAGCGCGGTACGGGCGGCCAGCCCCAGCACCCGGGTCGGCGCGTCGACCAGATCGTGGGCGTCGGCCCGCTCGATCCACGTGGACGTGCCCCCGGCCAGCGCGACCGCCCGGGTGAGGCCGGACGCCGTCAGCGTGCCCGGCGCCCGCAGCAGGAACTCGTCCACCGTGCCGTCGGCCAGCGGGTGGGTCTGGAGGCTGAGGATGTCCACCCGGTGCCCGGCGAGCGCCGTGCACAGGGCGGCCAGGGACCCGGGCTCGTCCTTCACCGTCGTCCGCATCCGCCACAGCGTGCCGGGGCCGGGCAGGGCGACCGCCGGCGCGCCGGGCTGCTCGGACGGCCCGGCCGGCCGCGTCTCGGCGGCCGGCCGGGCACCGGTATCGCTCGCGGGCGGCGCGTGTCCGTGGCGGCGTGACCACCACACGTGGAAGCCCGCCGTCGCGGCCAGCACGATCGCCGAGATCACGAGCAGGGCCGGTCCGTCCGGCCCGTGCCCGATCAGGTTGGCCACCGCGTCCGCGACGGCCACCGCCGTGAACAGCGCGGCGAGTTCGACGACGTCCCGCCGCCAGTGGTGCACGGGCCGTCCGTGCCGGGCCCGGGTCACATCAGGCATCTCTGGAGTCATGCGGCCACTGTGCAGGAGGGGTGTTGCGCGATCACGAACTGATTGTGTCCGACGAGTAAAAGCATGCTCCGCCCCATTTGTTGCGCTTTCTATGGCCGACCGGTCGCCCTCCCCGCTCCGGCCCGCCGGTGCGCCTGCCGGCCGGCCTACTGGCCGACCCGGCCCGGCTGGAGCGTCCGGCTGAACAGCACGCTGCCGTCCTGCTCCCGCAGCCGCACCGTCAGCTCGCCGCTGTCCCCGTCGATGTCCACCTCGCCGAAGAACTGGTAGCCGCCGGCCGGCGAGACGTTGGACGCGGCCGGCGCCTTCACGAACACCCGCTCCGGGCCGAACGTGCCGTCCAGCGGGCTGGCCGGGAACGCGCCGGCGTTCAGCGGCCCGGAGACGAACTCCCAGAACGGCTCGAAGTCGGTGAACGCGGCCCGGGACGGCTGGTAGTGCTGGGCCGAGGTGTGGTGCACGTCCGCCGTCAGCCACAGCGTGCCGGTGATCCGCCGGTGCTTGATGAACCGCAGCAGCTCGGCGATCTGCAGCTCGCGCCCGAGCGGCGCGCCGGGGTCGCCCTGGGCCACCGCCTCGAAGTTCGGCCGGCCCTCCGTCGCGTCCGGTACGACGAGACCGATCGGCATGTCGGCGGCGATCACCTTCCACACCGCGCGCGAGCGGGCCAGCTCCCGCTTGAGCCACTCCAGCTGCTCCCGGCCGAGGATGCCCTGCGGGTCGGTGGTCTGGTCGTCCGGCGAGTTGGCGTTGCGGTAGGTGCGCATGTCCAGCACGAACACGTCCAGCAGCGGGCCCTGGCGCAGCACCCGGTAGACGCGGCCCTCCTTGGCACCCGGCCGCAGCGTGGGCAGCGGGAAGTACTCGCTGAACGCCCGCCTGGCGCGTGCCGCGAGGACGTCGACGCTCTTCTCGGTGTACCGGGTGTCGGTCGTGGCGATCACCTCGCCCGGGTACCAGTTGTTGCGCACCTCGTGGTCGTCCCACTGGACGACCGAGGGCACCCGGGCGTTGAACGCGCGCAGGTTGGCGTCGAGCAGGTTGTAGCGGAAGTTGCCCCGGTACTCGGCCAGGGTCTCGGCGACCTTGGCCTTCTCCTCGGTGGTGACGTTGCGCCAGGTGCCGCCGCCGGGCAGCGCCTGCGTCTCGGGGATCGGGCCGTCGGCGTATATGGTGTCGCCGCTGCACAGGAAGAAATCGGGGTCCAGCCGGGCCATGGCGTCGTAGATGCGGTAGCCGCCGAGGTCGGGGTTGATGCCCCAGCCCTGGCCCGCCAGGTCGCCCGACCACAGGAAGCGCACGCCGTCCCGGCGCCGCCGGGAGACCGTGCGGAAGGTGCCGGTGACGGGCTCGCCGGTGCGGCGCGGGTCGTCGGGGTCGGCCAGCAGCACCCGGTAGTGGATCTGCTCGCCGGACGGCAGGCCGTGCAGCCGGGTGGTGCCGGTGAAGTCCGTGCCGGCGCCCAGCAGCGGACCGTGCCAGCGGCGCGGATTGCGGAACGACTCGGTGGCCGCGGTCTCCACGATCATCCGGGCGGGCCGGTCCGCACGCACCCACACCAGGCCGGAGTCGGAGGTCACGTCACCGGTCTGCACCCCCCAGCCCGCCCGGGGACGGCCGGAACGGGCGAACGCCGGGGCCGCGCCGAGGCCGGCGGGCAGGGTCAGGGCCGCCGACGCGGCGAGCGAGCCGCGCAGTACGCTGCGGCGGCCCGGGAGTGGACGGTGGGACATGGCTGCGCCTCCAGGGACGGGATCCGGCCAGTGTGCGCAGCCACACCTACTGGGGCGGCGCGGCGCGCACGCGAACCCGAGGTGAACTCCCGTCGCCGGCCGGGCCGTCGGCACCGCGCGCGACGGCGAAGCGGCCGGGCTCGCCGCCGGGCCGCTTCGCCGCGCACGGGCGCGGGGGCGCGCGTCAGCGGCTGCCGTCCAGGATCACCCGCGCCACCAGCGCCGGGTCGTCGTTCATCGGGACGTGACCGCAGCCGGGCAGCCGGACCAGCCGGGCGTGCGGGACGATCCGCTTGGCGCGGATGCCCTGGCGGGGCACGAGGAGCCGGTCCCGGGCGCCCCAGGCCACCGTGACCGGCAGGCCCGCCACGGCGTCGGTGAACCGGACCTCGGCGCCCGCCCGCAGGGTCGCGGTGAAGCCGGTGGCCGTCGCGAGCGCCCGCGTCTCGGCGACCACCGCGTCCGGCGAACGGCGCGCCGGGCGGGCGTAGATGGTGCTGGTCAGCGCGGTACGGCCGGCCGCCGTGCGGGACAGCCGCGCCACCACCGGCGGCGGCAGCCGGCGGGCGACGCCGCGCATGCCGAGCAGCACCGTGAAGGCGTACCGCCGCTCCGCCGGTGACCAGAAGCCGGCGGGGGACAGGGCCGTGACGGACCGTACGAGCTTCTCCCGGCCCAGTTCGAGGGCGAGCAGGCCGCCCAGCGAGTTGCCGGCGACGTGCGGGCGGTCCAGGTCCAGCGCCTCGAACAGGGCGCCGAGCACGGCGCCCGTGGTGGGCAGGTCGTAGGGCAGCCCCTCCGGCAGGCCCGGGGAGGCGCCGAAGCCCGGCAGGTCCACGGCGATCACCTCGCGCTCGGTGGCCAGGATGTCCACGACCGGGTCCCAGGCCTGCCGGTGGTGGCCGATGCCGTGCAGCAGGACCAGCGGTTCCCCGCGGCCCACGCGCGCGTAGGACACGGTCACCTCGCCCGGGCCGTGCGGGGCGGGGACCTGGAAGGAGACGGTGGCGGACATGGGGTGCTCCTCGTCTGTGCTGCCGACGGACGCCGTAGACAGCTTGTCAGCAACCGCCTACCGGCGGGTAGCCCTTGGTGGGCACCGGCCCCGTACCGGGTGGACACCGGCGGGCGGATGACGATGGGATGGGCCGGTGACCGCACAGCCCGCCACCGACGTCTTCGAAGCACACCGGCCCCTGCTCATGGGAGTCGCCTACCGCATGCTCGGCCGCGTCGCCGACGCGGAGGACGTGGTCCAGGAGGCATGGCTGCGCTGGTACCACGCCGACCGCGAGGAGGTCCGCGAACCGCGCGCCTACCTGGTGCGCGTCACCACCCGGCTGGCCATCGACCGGCTCCGCCGGGTCCAGCGGCGCGCCGAGGCATACGTCGGCCCCTGGCTGCCCGAGCCGTATCTCACCGAGTTCGCCGAGACCGCCCCCGACTCCGCCGACCGCGCCGTGCTCGCCGACACCGTCTCCCTCGCCGTCCTGGTCGTCCTGGAGTCGCTGTCCCCGCCGGAACGGGCGGTGTTCGTGCTCAGGGAGGCGTTCGGCTACCCGTACGCCGAGATCGCCGCGCTGCTGGAACGGACCGAGCCGGCGGTACGGCAGCTCGCCGGACGGGCCCGCCGGCACGTGGCCGAACGACGCCCCCGCTACGACGTCGAACCCGGCCTGCGCCGGGAACTGACCGAACGTTTCCTCGCCGCCGCCGGCGGGGGCGACCTGGAGGGGCTGATGTCGCTGCTCGCCCCGGACGTCCGGCTGGTCGGCGACAGCGGCGGCAAGGCCAAGGCGCCGGTGCGCGTCCTGCACACCGCCGACAAGGTCGGCCGCTTCCTCGTCGGCGCCGCGCGCACCGCCCCAGCGGACCGGACCCACCGCGTCCTGGAGACCAACGGCGGCCCCGCCCTGCTGATCCTGACCGGCGGCAGGCCCGACAGCCTGTTCCAGGTGGACATCGCCGACGGCCGCATCACGTCCGTCTACGTCATCCGCAACCCGGACAAGCTCCGGCATCTCATCGCCCACTGAGCCACCGCCCCCGCCCGCGAGCCCCCGTCGTCCGGCGGGGGCTTCGCCGTACGACGGGAGCTTTGCCGCGATGTCACACACACCGGCGCGCGCGAACGCCTCGTGAACGCTTCGCTGCCGGCCGTCCGGGAACCGGCAGGGCGGCCGAGGATTGGTCTTGACCAAGGGTGAGCGCCGCCCTATGGTCGCAGAGAAGTGAAACAACCTTTAATAAACAAGGGCGCCAAAAACCGCCGGACCACGGCTCTCGCGGAGGACAGGGTGGGGACCACGCAGCTGGAATCGGTACCGGAACCGAAGTACTGGCATCTCAAGACCGTGCTCAGCGAGGCACTCGACTCCGAGTTCTCGGTCGGCGAGATCCTGCCCAACGAGCGTGATCTGGCCGCCCGTTTCGGCGTGGCCCGCGCCACGCTCCGCCAGGCCCTCGAACAGCTGGAACTGGAGGGCCGGCTCCAGCGCCGGCGCGGGGTCGGCACGACCGTCGCGCCCCCGCGCGTGGGCGTGGCCGTCGGCACGCGGCAGCACGCCTGGCCCGGCGCCGCCGGAGACGCCTGGCAGCCCGTCGACAGCGCCCAGGCGGTGCCGCCCGCCGCGGTCGTCGCCGCGCTGGAGACCGGCGCGGACGAAGCCGTGCACACCGTGCGCCGCTCCCGGATGTCCCACGGCCAGCAGGTAGCCACCGAACTGCTCTACGTCCCGGCGGCCTCGGTGCCCGGCCTGACCGCGATCGACGCCCCGTCCGGCGCGGCACGCGCGCGTGCGGTGCTGCGGGAGCTCCAGCACCTGCTCCTGGAAGGGGAGGACCGCGCGGTCGAGCTGGGCTCCGCGCGCGCGGACGACGCCAGGGCACTGGACCGGCTCCCCGGCTCCCCGGTGCTCGTCGTCACCACCCGCTTCCTCGCCCAGGGCCGCACCGCCGTCCTGTCGGTGGCGACCTACCGCGCCGACACCTGCCGGCTCACCTTCGGCGACTCGGCAGGCGTGGAGATACACCACGACCCACAGCAGCGGGCCTCCTGAACCGGCACCGCCCGACCACGAAGATCTTCGGTGCCGGCCCGCCCAGCAGTCGCGGCCCCGCACCGAAGACCTCGAGAACACCTCACCGGCACGCCACCAGCGCCGACGCAACGGCCCCCTTTCGCCGGGGTCCTGGCGGCGCGGGTACGCCGAGTCGCGCCCACTGTGCGGCCGGTTTCGGCCAGGACACGTCCGCCAAGGCATGCCGACCCGCGTGGGCGGCACGCCGGTTTCGGCCAGGACATGGCGGCGAGGCAGGCGGCCCGCGCTTTCCGCACGGCCGGGTCCGGCGAGGCCAGTGCCGGGTCGCTACGTAGATTCGCGCCCACGCCAGGGTTGGGCTCAGCGCCGTGTGCCCACGCCAGGCCCGGGCTCAGCGCCCACTGTGCGGCCGGGCCCAGTACCCGTGCCCACACCACGTCCGGGCTCAGCGCCCCGCACCTGCTCCGCGCCAGGGGCTCAGCACCTCGCGCTCACCCCGTGCCCGGGCCGAGCGCCATGGGCTCACTCTGCGGCCGGGCTTGGTGCTTCGCCCACACGCCAGGCCCCGGCTCAGCGCCCCGTGCCCACTGTGCGCCCGGACCCAGCGCCGCGCCCACACTCCGCAGGCGGGCTCAGCATTCCGCGCCGACGTCCGCGACCTGACCCGGTCTCCGCGCAAGCTCAGCCTCCGCGACCTGACCCAGTCTCCGCGCCCACGCTCAGCGCCAGCGGTCGGGATCAGCGGCGCGTCAGCGTGCCGTCCACGGTGAACAGTTTCTCCTCCACGTGGTCCAGGGCTAGCCGCAGCGCCCCCGTGGCCACCGCCGCCTCGCCCAGGAGCGACAGTGCCACCCGGGGCGGGCGCAGGCAGTAGCGGGCCAGTTCGCGGCGCAGTGGCTCGAGGACCCCGTCCAGACCGGCCGCCCAGCCGCCGATCACCACCAGCTCCGGATCCAGCGCCAGCACCAGCGCGGCCACGTCGTGCACCAGCCGCTGGATGAACCGCTCCACGGCCGCCCGCGCCCGCAGATCGCCGTCGCGCGCCAGTGCGAACACCTCGGCGACCGCCTGCTCGTCCAGCGGGTGCAGCGGCTCGTCGGTGGTGGACAGCAGCGCCTCCGGCGTCGCCTCCCGGCCCAGCAGATGCAGCGCGCCGATCTCCCCGGCCGCCCCGCCGTAGCCCCGGTGCAGCCGCCCGCCGATCAGCGAACCGGCCCCGGGACTCAGCCCGGCCAGCACGAACACCACGTCGTCCGTCTCGGCCGCCGCCCCCTTCCAGTGCTCCGCGAGCACCGCCGCGTTGGCGTCGTTCTCCACCAGCACCGGGCAGCGGAAGGACCGGCCGAGCCGCTCGCCGAGCCGCAGCCCCGTCCACCCGGGCAGCGCCGTGCCCAGCCGTACCGTGCCGTCGGCCTCCACGATGCCGGGCGTGCCCACGCCCACCGCGCGCAGCGAACCGCGCGCGACCCCGGCCCGGCGCAGCAGCTCGGCGACCGCGCCGCGCAGCCGGTCGAGCCGCTCGTCCGCCGGGGCGCCCGCGCCGACAGTCCTTGGCCTGCGCGCCCAGCACCCGGCCGTCCAGGTCGGACAGCAGCGCGGCGACCCGGTGCGGCCCGATCTCCAGCCCCAGCAGATGCCCCGCCTCGGCCCGGAACCGGAACCGCCGCGCGGGCCGCCCCTGCCGGCGCGCACCCCCTTCGTCGGCCGCCGTCTCCACCACGAGACCGGCCTCGATGAGCCCCTCCACGACGCCCTCGACGGTCGGCCGGGACAGTCCGGTGACCCGGGTGATCTCGGTGAGCGTCGCGCAGTCCGTGGCACGCAGCGCGTGCAGCACCACCGCGGAATTGATCCTTCGCAGCAGCGAGGGATCGCCGCCGGTCAGCTGCCCCACCGTCCGTCCTCCCAGCTAGCGGGCGTGTTGGCCGGATCGTACTCGGCCGGGGGCACCCCGGCGAGTGCCGGGTTCCGCGCGCGGTCGCGGCCCGCTCAGCCCGGCTCCACGAACCCCGACTCGTAGGCCGCGATCACCGCCTGCGTACGGTCGCGCGCGCCGAGCTTGGCCAGGACGGCGCTCACATGCGACTTCACCGTCTCCGCGCTCACCACCAGCCGGGCGGCGATCTCCGCGTTCGACAGCCCGCGTGCCATCTGCCGCAGCACCTCCGCCTCCCGCTCGGTCAGCCGGGCCCGCTCCAGCGCGGCCCGCGCCGGCCGCCCGCCGTCGCCGTACCGGGCGGCGAGCCGCCGTACGGAGGCCGGGAACAGCAGCGAGTCGCCCGCCGCGACCAGCCGCACCGCGTGCACGATCTCGGCCGGGCGGGCCCGCTTCAGCAGGAACCCGTCGGCACCCGCGCGCAGCGCCTCGTACACGAACTCGTCGTCCTCGAAGGTGGTCACGACCAGGATCTTCGGCGGGTCGGGCACCGTGCGCAGCACCGCGCGCGTGGCCTCGATCCCGTCCATCAACGGCATCCGGACGTCCATCGCGACCACGTCGGGGCGCAGTTGGCGCACCAGCGGGATGACGGCCGCGCCGTCGGCGGCCTCACCCGCCACCTCGATGTCGGGCTGCGCCTCCAGCACGGCCCGCAGACCCGCGCGGACCAGGGGTTCGTCGTCGACGAGCAGGACGGTGACCGGCATCCGGCCAGCCTAGATCACTTGAGCGGCAGCTCCGCCCGCACCCGCCAGTCGCCCTCCTGAGGGCCGGTGACGGCGGAGCCGCCGAGCAGTGCCGCCCGCTCCCGTATGCCGCGCAGACCGCTGCCCCGCCCGGGGCCGGGTATCGCGCCCGGCAGCGGATTGCGCACCTCCAGGGCGAGCGTGCCGCCGGTGACCGCGACCCGGACCCGCACCGGCACCGGACCCGCGTGCCGCAGCGCGTTGGTGAGGGCCTCCTGGAGGATGCGGTAACCCTCCCGGGACACTGGTCCCGGCACGGCCTCCACCGGCCCCGTCACCTCGGCGTCGACCTTCGCGCCCGAGGCCCGCGCCGACTCCAGCAGCCGGCCGGCGTCCGCCAGCGTGGGCCGCGCGCTCAGCGGCCGCTCGGCCTCCCGCAGCACGCCCAGCACCCGCTCCAGGTCCTCCAGCGCGGCCCGGCCGGTGTCCTCGATGGCGGTCAGCGCCCGCTCGGTGAACTCGGGGTCACCGGCCGCGCGCGCGGCGCCCGCCTGCACCACCGCCAGCGTCAGGGCGTGCCCGATCGAGTCGTGCAACTCCCGTGCGATCCGCGTGCGTTCCAGCAGCTGCTCGGTGCGCTGCTCCAGCGCGGCCAGCCGCTCGGCCGCCGACGGCCCGAGCAGCCGGCGCGCGGCGGCCGTGATCAGCTCGCCGAGCCCGACCGCCACACCGTAGAAGACGAGCAGCGGCAGCGGCGTCAGCAGGGCCAGGGCGCGGTGCGACGGCAGCCATTCCAGCAGCGGCAGCCCGCCCGGAGGCACGTCCCACGCGCACCGTGCCAGTTCGAAGGCGGTGCCGGGCAGCCACACGGAAGCGAACACGGTCGCGGCACCGAGCGCCATCCGCACTTCCAGCCACAGCACCGTACGCAGCCGGTCCCGCCAGCTCGCCGCCGGTGCCTCGGAGATGCCCGGGTCCGGCTCGCCGGGCGTGAGCATCAGCCGCGCCTGCACCCCCTCGCCCCGCCGCACGACGGGCACCAGGCCGAGCGGGACGAGGAACAGGGCGGGCATCCACGGGGTCGACGGGTCGATGAAGAGCCAGACGCTGACCACCAGCATCGGCACCCACAGATGCAGCAGGCGCGTGTACGTCGTCGCGCTCAGCAACGGGCGGAGAAGGCGGGGCATGGCCACATCGTCGCAGTCGGCACTGACAACGGACCTCCCCCGCACGGGGGAGACGGCCCCCGCCGGCGGGGGAGGCCCCGCCCGCCGCGCCCCGCCAGGCTGGTGCCATGACCAGCATCGATGTTCGTGACCTCACCAAGGAGTACGGCGGCCGACGGGCCGTGGACGGCCTCACCTTCAGCGTCCGTCCCGGCCGGGTCACCGGCTTCCTCGGCCCCAACGGCGCGGGGAAGTCCACGACCTTCCGCCTCGTTCTGGGCCTCGACCGGCCCACCGCCGGCACCGCCACCATCGGCGGCGACGCCTACGCCCGGCTCCGTGAGCCGCTGCGCCGGGTGGGCGCCCTGCTCGACGCCCGGGCCGCACACGGCTCGCGCACCGCCCGCGGCCATCTGCTGGCCCTCGCCGCGAGCAACCGGATACCCGCCCGCCGGGTCGACACCGTGCTGGAGGAGACCGGCCTCGCCACCGTGGCCCGGCAGCGGGTGCGGACGTACTCCCTCGGCATGCGCCAGCGGCTCGGCATCGCCACCGCCCTGCTCGGCGACCCCGAGGTGGTCCTGCTCGACGAACCCGCCAACGGCCTCGATCCCGAGGGCATCGTATGGATCCGCACCCTGTTGCGCCGGCTCGCGGACGAGGGCCGTACGGTCCTCGTCTCCAGCCATCTCATGGGCGAGACCGCCGCGTTCGCCGACCACCTGCTGATCCTGGGCCGGGGCCGGCTCCTCGCCGACACACCGGTCCGGGACTTCATCCACGCGCGCGTGCGGCCCGAGGTCCGCATCCGCACCACCGATCCCGCCGCCCTGGCCGAGCTGCTCGCCCGGCACGGCCACGACGCCTCCCGCGAGGAGGACGGGTCCTGGGCCGTGCGGCACGCGCGCGTGGAGGACCTCGGCCGGCTGATGTCCGAGGCGGGCGTCCCCGTACTGGAACTCACCGCCCGGGAGGCCACCTTGGAGGAGGCGTACCTCGATCTGACCGCGACCGAGGCCGAGTTCACCGCACCGCACCAGGAGGTCTGACCATGCCGTTCATCCCCGTCCTCCACGCCGAGTGGATCAAGATCCGTACCCTGCGCTCCCAGCTGGGCGCCCTCGCCGCGGTCCTCGTCGCCACCGCCGGGTTCTCGACGCTCGCCGCGGTCGACGTCGACGACGCGGACCCGCTGTTCTCGGTGTTCTTCGGCATCAGCTTCGGGCAGATCGCCGCGATCGCGTTCGGTACGACGGCCGTCTCGTCGGAGTTCCGGGGCGGCGCGCTGCGGCTGACGCTGGCCGCGGTGCCCGACCGGGGGCGCTGGTTCGCCGCGAAGGTGACGGCGATCGCCCTGCCGGCGCTGGCCGTCGGGCTGTTCACCGGATTCGTCTCGCTCCTGGTGGGCCGTGCGGCCCTCGGCGCGTCCGCGCCCGGCTGGGCCGAGGGGGTGCGCGGCGCGGTCGGCTGCGGTGTGCACCTGACGCTGATGGCCCTGTTCGCCGCCGGGGTGGCGGCCGTGCTGCGCAGCGGGGTCGCCACCCTCTCGGTGCTGATCCCGTTCCTGCTGATCGTGTCCTTCGTCGTCGGCGACCTGTCCGGCTCGGTCGCCGACTTCCTCCCCGACCGGGCCGGCCAAGTGGCCCTGCACAGCAGCTGGGACGGTGCCCTCGGGCCGTGGAGCGGGCTCGGGGTGACCGCGCTGTGGACGGCCGCCGCCCTCGCGGCGGGCGCCTGGAGCGTGCGCCGCAGGGACGCCTGACGCCGGACCAGTTGTCAGTGGTGCCCGCTTTACTGGACCGCATGGACATCGCGGAGTGCCTGACCCTCATCGAGCTGCTGTGCGCCCGGGAGTTCCCGGCGGTGCCCGGCAGGACGGAGCACGGCGAGAGCGGGCCCGGCTATCACCTGGCCGCCTTACAGACCAGCGAGGAGTTCTGGGAGGGCGACGGCGGCGACCGGGAGGAGACGGAGGCGCAGTACGAGGCAGACCGGGACGGCCTCGCCGAGCGGCTGGGCGAACGGTGGGGCCGCCCCCGGCACTTCAGCCTGTACAGCGTGTTCGAGCGGACCACGGCGGGCGAGGAGATCGCCGAACCCTGGTCCGGGCTCAGCGGTCATGTCCCGGACGTCCTGCTGTGGCAGGCACCGGAGTCGCACCGCTGGGTCGCCCTCGGCATCTCCCAGTGGGACAAGGAGCTGCCCTTCCAACTGCTCGGCATAGTGACGGAGACGGACCCGCCGTAGTCCCGGCGACGGACCGCCGTGGTGCCGGAGGACCCGCCCCACCGACGGAGACGGACCCGCCGTGAGACGGGTCCGGACCGAAACCGACTGGGAGCGCTCCCAATCGCCGGTGCGGGGCTCCGGTCCCGCCGGAGCCCCGCCGGGGTCAGCTGGTGGGGAAGGAGTCGGCGGTGCTGATGCGGCTCTTGATCAGCGCCCCGGACTCGGTCAGCACACCGCTGCTGCTGTAGTCGGTGCCGTCGCAGGTGCCGGGCTTGAGCGCCGCGCTGCTCTCGTTGGCGTCGGAGTAGGTCCAGTTCGCGTAGCTGATCTTCAGCTGGTCGAGCAGGTCCAGCCAGGCCGTGGTGCTGGACCGGTCCATCGTGCCGCCGCCGGTGGCGCTCACCGTGCCGAACTCGGTCACGAACAGCGGCAGCTTGGAGGCCGCCCGGCTCACCGTGGCGCGGTAGTTGTCCTTGTGGCTGGCGGCGTAGAAGTGGAACGCGTACATGATGTTGGTGGCGTTGACCGGGTTGTTGACGACCTCGGTCTCGCTGGAGCCGTCCGAGACGCCCAGCGAGGACCAGCCCCGGGTGCCGACGATGATCACGGCGTCCGGGTCGGCGGCCCGGATCACCGGGATGACCTGCTCGGCGTAGTTCTTGATGGCCGTCCAGCTCACGCCGTTGGGCTCGTTGGCGATCTCGTAGACCACGTTCTTCTTGGCGGCGTTGCGGGCGGCGACGGACGCGAAGAACGTCTTGGCGCGGTCCAGGTTGTAGTTGGGGTCGCCCGGCGTGAGGGTGTGGAAGTCGATCAGGGCGTACATGCCCCGGGCCTCGGCCATGTCGACGAGGCTGTTCACGCGGCTGGTGAAGCCCGCCGGGTCGGTCTCGTAGCCGTCCTCCTGCACGTACATGGCGATGCGCAGCAGGTCCGACTTCCAGTCCTTGGCCAGCGCGTCCAGGGACGCGCTGTTGTAGCACTTGCTGAACCACTGGATGCCGTGCGTGCTCATGCCCCGCAGCTGGATGGGGCGGTTGTACTGGTTGCACAGGTTGACGCCGCAGACGTGCAGCTGCCCGTTGACGCCCACCGGAGTGCCGGTGCCCGGGTTCGGGTCGGTGCCCGGGTCCTCCACGGAGCCGGTGCAGGCGACGCCGTTGAGCGTGAACGCCGAGGGCTTGGGGTTGGAGCCGGTGAACGAGCCGACGAAGCCGAGGTCGGTCGACGCGCCGGTGGCCAGGGTGCGGTTCCAGTCGATGCCGGCGGCGCTGACCGTGGAACCGGACTGCGCCCAGGTGGCGTTCCAGCCCTGGACGAGCTTCTGCCCCGAGTCGGGCAGGGTGAACTTCAGCGTCCATCCGGTGACGGGGTCGCCCAGGTTGGTGATCTTCACCCCGGCCTGGAAGCCGCCCTGCCACTGGCTGGTGACGGTGTAGTCGACCTTGCAGCCGGCGGCGGCGGCCGCCGGCTGGGGGCCGAGCAGTGCCGTGAGACCCACAGCCGTGGCGCAGGTCGCCAGCAGGGCCACTATGCGTTTCAAAGCGTTCCTCCTCGTGTGAAGCGGGAACAGCACGATGGGAGCGCTCCCAAAACCCATCGGCCCGAGACCGTACACCGGTGGATCGAGGCGCGTACAGACGTACGACGGTGAACGCTGAGGCGCCCCGAGTGATCGCTGCTCAGAGGCGGGTGCGCGCAAAAGGCGCTACGCGGCCGTGCCCGGCCTTTCGGGCATCCTGCGCGGGTCAGCCGGGCCCGTCGGCCGCCTCGCGCAGCCGGCGGAACTCCTCCGCCATCGTGGCGGGGGTCCAGTGCGCGTTCAGCCCGCTGGGGTTGGGCAGGACCCAGATCCCGGTGTCGCCGATGGTCCGCTCCTGCGGGCCCACCTTGGCCGTGCGGTCGGCGAAGGCGGCGCGGTAGGCGGTCACGCCGACGACGGCCAGCCACCGCGGCCGCAGCCGCGTCACCTTCTCGGCCAGCAGCCGCCCGCCCTCGATGTACTCCTCGGCGGTCAGCTCGTCCGCCCGCGCGGTCGCCCGGGCCACGACGTTGGTGATGCCGAGTCCGTAGGACAGCAGCTCCTGCTGCTCGGCCGGCCGCAGCAGCCGGGGTGTGAATCCGGACAGGTGCAGCACCGGCCAGAAACGGTTGCCGGGGCGGGCGAAGTGGTGGCCGGTCGCGGCCGACATCAGTCCCGGGTTGATGCCGCAGAACAGCACGCGGAGGCCGTCCGCGACCACGTCCGGGACGAGACGGTCGCGGGCGGCCTCCAGCTCCGCCCGGGTGAAGCGCGGGCTGCGGGGCGCGCGGGTCAGAGGATCGCTCCGGGGGTGTAGCCGGCCGCCTCCGGGCGCTGCTTCACGATCTCCTCGATCCGGGCGACGACCGCGCCGACCTGGTCGGCGGCGGCGCCGGTGAAGGACAGCTTGTCGGCCATCAGCGCGGCCAGCTGCTCCCGGTCGAGCGGCAGGCGCTCGTCGGCGGCGAGCTTGTCGAGCAGGTCGTTGCGCTCGGCACCCTGCTCGCGCATCGCCAGCGCGGTGGCGACCGCGTTCTCCTTGATCGCCTCGTGCGCGACCTCCCGGCCCACACCGGCCCGCACCGCGCCCATCAGCACCTTGGTGGTCGCCAGGAACGGCAGGTAGCGGTCCAGTTCGCGGGCGATCACCGCGGGGAAGGCGCCGAACTCGTCGAGCACCGTCAGGAACGTCTCCAGCAGGCCGTCCAGGGCGAAGAAGGCGTCCGGCAGGGCGACCCGGCGCACCACCGAGCAGGACACGTCGCCCTCGTTCCACTGGTCGCCCGCCAGCTCGCCGGTCATCGAGGCGTAGCCGCGCAGGATCACCATCAGGCCGTTGACGCGCTCGCAGGAGCGGGTGTTCATCTTGTGCGGCATCGCCGAGGAGCCGACCTGGCCCGGCTTGAAGCCCTCGGTGACCAGCTCGTTCCCGGCCATCAGCCGGATGGTCTTGGCCAGCGACGACGGGGCCGCCGCGAGCTGCACCAGCGTGGTGACGACCTCGTAGTCCAGCGAGCGCGGGTAGACCTGGCCGACGGAGGTGAAGGCCTGCGAGAAGCCGAGGTGGCCCGCGATGCGGTGCTCCAGCTCGGCGAGCTTGGCGGCGTCCCCGCCCAGCAGGTCCAGCATGTCCTGCGCGGTGCCCACCGGGCCCTTGATGCCGCGCAGCGGGTAGCGGCCGAGCAGCTCCTCGATGCGGCCGTAGGCCACGAGCAGCTCGTCGGCGGCGGTCGCGAACCGCTTGCCGAGGGTGGTGGCCTGCGCGGCCACGTTGTGCGAGCGGCCGGCCATGACCAGCTCGGCGTACTCGCCGGACAGCTTGCCCAGGCGCGCCAGCACGGCCACCGTACGGTCCCGCATCAGCTCCAGCGAGAGCCGGATCTGCAGCTGCTCGACGTTCTCCGTGAGGTCGCGGGAGGTCATGCCCTTGTGCACGTGCTCGTGCCCGGCGAGGTCGTTGAACTCCTCGATCCGCGCCTTCACGTCGTGCCGGGTGACCTTCTCGCGCTCGGCGATCGAGGCCAGGTCGACGGTGTCCAGGACGCGTTCGTAGTCGGCGATCGCCTCGTCCGGCACCTCGATGCCGAGGTCCTTCTGGGCCCGCAGCACGGCGAGCCAGAGCCGGCGCTCCAGCCTCACCTTCTGCTCGGGCGACCAGAGCGTGGCGAGGTCGGCGGAGGCGTACCGTCCGGCGAGGACGTTCGGGATGCGGGGCTTGGCGGGCGCTGAAGTCACGTGTCCAGAGTCTACTGGCGATTAGTGCAGGCCAGCGCCACGCCCCCGTTGGGCGGAAGCTACGAGACGTACGCCACTTCGAGGCTAGGCGCGGGCCTCGTAGGGCAGCAGTTCCGGCCGCTTGGGCGGGCGGCCGTCGCCGGAGGAGCGGCCGGTGAGCCGGCGGCCTATCCACGGCAGCAGGTGCTGCCGGGCGAACCGTACGTCGGCGATCCGGCGCGCCACCCAGTCCGGCGGGGCCGTCGCCGGCATGGGCACGTGCCACCCGGCGTCCTCCGGCTCGTACCCGAGCGCCTGCCACACCGCCTCGGCGACCCGGCGGTGTCCCTCCGCCGTCAGGTGCAGCCGGTCCACGTCCCACAGCCGGGGGTCCGCCAGAGCGGGCGCGCCGTACAGGTCGACCACCACGGCGCCGTGCTTGGCCGCCAGCTCGTCCACGCACGCGAACAGCTGCTCCATGCGCGGCCGGAACCGCTCCAGCACCGGGCCCTGGCGGCCGGGGCTGCGCATCAGCACCAGTTGCTCGCAGGAGGGCGCCAGCCGCTCCACGGCCTCCGTGAGCAGATCCCGGACCCGGACCATGTCGCACTTGGGGCGCAGGGTGTCGTTCAGGCCGCCGACCAGGGTGACGACGTCGGCCCGCATGGCCGCCGCCACCTCCACCTGCTCGTCGACGATCTGCCCGATCAGCTTCCCGCGGACGGCGAGGTTGGCGTAGCGGAACCCGGGCGTGCGGGCGGCCATCCGCGTGGCGAGGACGTCCGCCCAGCCTCGGTAGGAGCCGTCGGGCAGCAGGTCCGACATGCCCTCGGTGAAGGAGTCGCCGACGGCGACCAGGCTGGTGTACGCGGGAGTGGTGGGATTCGTCTGCATGGCGACAGCGATGGTATCCCGGCGCCATACCCGCCGGTCGGTCGCCCCGGAACCCCCTGCCCACCCCCTCGCGTCACCCGGCCGCGGGCTGGCCGAACAGCTGCCGCAGCACGTCCTCCATGGTCACCAGGCCCGCCAGCCGTCCGTCCTCGCCGAGTACGGCGGCGAGGTGGGTGCGGCTGCCGCGCATCGCGGTGAGCACGTCGTCCAGCGGGGTGCTCTCCCGGACCCGGGCGATGGGCCGCATGTCCCGCAGCCGGAACGGCATGTCCCGGGGCGAGGCGTCCAGCGCGTCCTTCACGTGCAGATAGCCCACGATCCGGCGCCCGGTGTCGACCACCGGGAAACGGGAGAACCCGGACTCGGCCGACAGCCGCTCCACCTGCTCCGGGGTGACGCCGACGCGCGCGTAGACCACCCGGCGCAAGGGGACGACCACGTCCCGCACCGGCCGGCTGCCCAGCTCCAGGGCGTCGTGCAGGCGCTCCTGCGCCCGGTTGTCGATGAGGCCCGCCTGGCCGGCGTCCTTGACGATCTCGGCGAGTTCGGCGTCCGTGAAGGTGGCCGACACCTCGTCCTTGGCCTCCACCCGCAACAGCTTCAGCAGCCCGTTGGCGAACGCGTTGATCGCGAAGATCACCGGGCGCAGCGCCCGGGAGAGCGTGACCAGCGGCGGGCCGAGCAGCAGCGCGCTGCGCACCGGTTCGGCCAGCGCGATGTTCTTGGGGACCATCTCGCCGAGCAGCATGTGCAGATAGGTGGCGAGGGCCAGCGCGATCACGAAGGACACGGCGTGCCCCGCGCCCGCCGGCACGCCCACCGCGTGGAACACCGGCTCCAGCAGGTGCGCGATCGCCGGTTCGGCGACCACACCGAGCACCAGCGTGCACAGCGTGATGCCGAGCTGGGCGGCGGCCAGCAGCGCGGACACGTGTTCCAGGCCCCACAGCACGCTGCGGGCCCGGCGGTCGCCCTCCTGGGCCAGCGGCTCGATCTGGGAGCGGCGCACCGAGATCAGGGCGAACTCGGCGCCCACGAAGAAGGCGTTGACGACGAGGGTCGACAGGCCGATCAGCAGTTGTACGACGGTCATCGCGTCCCCTCCCGTGTCCCGCGGGTCCGGTCGGCCCCGTGGCCGCGTCCGGACCTGTTCCCCCTGGTCCCGGCGCCCCGCCCGGTCGCGCCGCGCTCCCGGGCCGCGTCGGGCCGTTCGTCGTCCAGGGGCGCGTGCAGCAGCAGCCGGGCGGCCCGGCGGCCGGAGGCGTCCACGACGTCGAGGCACCAGCCGGCCACCTCGACGCTGTCGCCCGCGGCGGGTATGCGCCCCAGCTCGGTGGCGACCAGGCCGGCCAGCGTCTCGTACGGCCCCTCGGGCGCGCGCAGTCCCACGCGGGCGAGCTGGTCGGTGCGTACGGCGCCGTCCGCCGCGTACAGGGCGCGGCCCTCCTCGTCGGCGCCGGCCGGGGCGAGGTCGGCCGTCTCGTGCGGGTCGTGCTCGTCCCGCACCTCGCCGACGACCTCCTCCACGATGTCCTCCAGGGTGGCCACGCCGGCCGTGCCGCCGTACTCGTCGATGACGACGGCCATGGTGCGCCGGCCGCCGAGCCGGTCCAGCAGCCGGTCGACGGTCAGCGACTCGGGCACCAGCAGCGGCTCGCGCATGATCTGCGCGACCGTGCGGTGACGCCGCCGGTCGGCGGGGACGGCCAGGACGTCCTTGATGTGGGCGGTGCCGACGACGGAGTCCAGGCTGCCCCGGTAGACCGGGAACCGGGACAGGCCGGTGGCCCGGGTGGCGTTGGCCACGTCCTCGCAGGTGGCCTGCATGTCCAGGGCGACGACCTGCACGCGCGGCGTCATCACGTTCTCGGCCGTGAGGTCGGCCAGGTTCAGGGTGCGTACGAACAGCTCCGCGGTGTCCGCCTCCAGCGCGCCCTCCTTGGCGGAGTGCCGGGCGAGGGCGGCCAGCTCCTGCGGGCCGCGCGCGGAGGCCAGTTCCTCGGCCGGTTCGACGCCGAGCCGGCGCACGAAGTGGTTGGCCGTGTTGTTCAGGTGGGTGATGAAGGGCCGGAAGGCCGCGCTGAACCAGCGCTGGGCGTTTCCCACCCGCTTGGCCATGGCCAGCGGCGAGGAGATCGCCCAGTTCTTCGGCACCAGCTCGCCGACGACCATCAGGACGACCGTCGACAGAGCCGTGCCCAGCACCAGCGCGACCGTGGTCGCCGTGGTGCGGGACAGCCCCAGCGCAGTGAACGGCCCGGCGAGCAGCTTGGCGATCGAGGGCTCGGCGAGCATGCCGACCACCAGGTTGGTGACGGTGATGCCGAGCTGGGCGCCGGAGAGCTGGAACGTCAGGTTCCGTACGGCCTTCAGGGCGCCCGCGGCACCCCGCTCGCCACGGGCGGCGGCCCGCTCCAGCTCGCCGCGTTCCACCGTGGTCAGCGAGAACTCGGCCGCCACGAAGGCGCCACAGGCCAGCGACAGCAGGATCGCCACCAGGAGGAGGAGCACTTCGGTCATCGGGTCACCCCCGTCCCAGGATCGGACAGGGTGGGGGAGTACGCGCGGTGTCGCGGACTGGGAGGCTCGCCCATGGGCGGACGCTCACAACCTTTCATAAAGGGCCGAGTGCTCCCTCAAGAGTAAAGGATGGGCAAAGAAGCCTTTCGGTCTCCCCTCCCGGCCTTCCGCCCCAGCCCCCGTCTCAGTCCGTGAGCGGCTTCACCCAGCGCCGCCAGTGCTCCTCGGGCCCGTACCCGGCCGCCCTCCACGCGTGGTGCGCGGTCTCGTTGCGGACCAGCACCATCGCGTCCGCGCGCCGCCCGCCGAGCCGTACGAACCGCTCCTCGGCGGCGGCCAGCAGCGCCGAGGCGATGCCCTGCCGCCGCCGCTCGGGGTGCACCGCGAGCCGGTAGAGATGGCACCGCCAGCCGTCGAAGCCGGCGATCACCGTGCCCACCAGCTCACCGCCCCGCTCGGCCAGGAGCAGCGCCCCGGGATCGCGGGCCACCAGCCGCTCCACCCCGGCGCGGTCGTCGCTGATGCTCGTGCCCTCGGCGGCCGTCTTCCAGAAGGCGAGCACGGAGTCGAGGTCGGCGGGGACGGCGGCACGTATACGCAGGTCGGTCATGCCCCCATCATGATCGGGAACGGCTCGCGGGCCCACGGGGTCTCGTCACGCGGACTCCTCGCGCAGCCGCGTCAGCACCGGCGCGAACGCCTCCATGAACGGCTCCAGGACGGTCAGGTACGAGAACCCGTACCGCTCCCGCTGCGCCCGTACCTTCGCCACCACGTCCTCCAGCGGCCCGGCCAGCACGATGGGCAGGGCCACCGCCTGCTCCAGGGTCAGCCCGGGCTGCCGCTCCAGCAGCGGCCTCAGTGCCGGCTCGGGGTCGTCGGTGACGGCCACCAGCTGGATCAGCAGGTTCAGCTCGGCGGGCGCCGGCCGGTGCCGCGCCAGCGCGCGGTAGCGGGCCACCCGCTCGTCCAGCTCCTCGGCGGTGAGCGGGTCCAGGGTGCCGGGCGTGTCGCCGGGCCGGGCCCCGGTGAAGGCCGCGATGTCCGCGTGAGCGGCGGTCAGCCGCAGCATCCGGTCGCCGTTGGCCCCGATCAGCACCGGCACCCGGGACTGCGCGGGCCGCGGCAGGTGGTCGCCCGAGCCGAGCAGCCGGTCCAGTTCCGCGACCGTCCGCTCCAGGTGGTCCACCCGCTCGCGCGCCGAGCCGTACGGCAGCCCGGCCGCCTCGTGCTCCGCCCGCACGTACCCGGTGCCGAGACCGAGTTCGAGCCGGCCGCCGGTCAGCGCGTCGGTGGTCGCCACCTCGCGGGCCAGCAGCGCCGGGTTCCAGAAGCCCGCGTTGAGCACGAACGTGCCGACCCGCGGCCGCTCGGTGGCCTGCGCCGCCGCGACCAGCGCGGGGAACGGCGCGGGCATGCCGAGGTGGTCCGGGACGAGGATCACGTCGTAGCCCAGTTCCTCCGCGCGCCGGCACTTGGCGCGCCACTCGCCGGCGGGCGCGGGGTCCAGCAGGTTGACTCCGAAGCGGAACGGACGCGACATGAACTCTCCCCGGTCGGTGATCACTTGAGCCGCTCCGATTCCATCATGTCCACGCCGCTCCGCTCGGCCGCGCGGGCGCACCCGGTCCGCTCGGCCGCGCGGGTGTACCCCGTCCCGACCGGTCGCGCTGATCACCGTGCGTACCGGCGCACGGCAGCCGGTCCCGTGCCACCGTGCGCCCTTGCCGCTGCTAGCACCCTGGCGCTAGCGTCGGGGCATGGCGAAGACCCAGCTGAACGTGCGCGTGGACGAGGGCACCGCCCAGGTGGCCCGCGAGCGTGCCCTGGCCCGCGGGATGAGCGTCAACCGTTACATCGAAGAGCTGGTCAGACAGGACGCCGGGGAGGCGGGCCGCACGTTCGTGGAGGCCGCCGCCGACTTCATGAAGCAGTACGAGTCCGTGTTCGCCGAGGAATTCGCCGAAGTCCACGGCACCGGACCGGGGGAAGGCCGCCCCTGACCCGCCCCTCCCTCGAGGCCCCTCCCCGAAGCCGACCCGCCCGAGCCGACGCCCTGAAGCGGATTCCTTGAACGATCTCCGTATCGACCTCGCCTGGCTGCTCATGCTCGCCGAACAGAAGACCCCGGGGGACCCGCAGGTCACCGACTGGGGCGCCCTGGTCGCCGCCGTCGCCCGGCACCGGGCCGAGATATTCGGCGTCCCCGTCTACGCCGACCCGTACGCCCGCGCCGCCTCCCTGCTCCAGCTGCTGATCCACGTCCCCGCGCTGGAACGCGCCAACGCCCTGTTCGCCTCCGCCGTCGCCTACGCCTATCTGGTCGCCAGCGGCGAGAAGATCGCGACCACCCCCGAGCAGGTCCGCGACCTGGCCCGGCTGGTGAAGGACGGCGCGGCCGGCGTCGACGACATCGCGCGCGAACTGCGCCGCTGGAGCGGCTGATCAGCCGCTCCCCACGCGACCCGCACGGAAGACCTAGCGGCCCACCGTGCTCCAGTCCGTGGGTGCGGGCGGCACCGAGCGGCCCGCCGCGTGTTCGCGCAGCCGCCGGACCAGCTCCGGCAGGTCGTACCCGGGGAAGGAGACCTGGAGCAGGCGCAGCCCGAACCGCGACGGCGACTCCTCGTCGAACATCGCCGCGTCCATCGGCTTGATCTTCACGTCCCACGCGTCCGGGGCCGCCCAGTGCGTCATCCGGACGTAGAAGGCGTCCCGCGGGCCCGCGTTCGCCACGGCCGTCAGGAAGGCGAGACCGCTGTCGACCGGGAAGTCGATGAGCATCCAGCCCCGCCGGGACTCCACATAGGCCGCCATGTGCGGCAGCTTCTCCACCCAGCCCGCGTTGCTCTCACCGAGGTCCTGACAGCAGGTGAAGGTCTCGAAACCGCAGGTCCAGATCGCCTCTATCGCCGGTGCGAGCAGCTCGTCGATCCGTGCCTGACGGTCACCCACCCGCACGGGGACCGTGGGGTGGGTGGCGTCGTCGTACGTCATCGCACGAGCATAGGTGCCTCGCCGGCCGCGCCCGCTACGCGGCCTCCCGGGCGCGGAACGCCTCCGCGTCCCAGGTCCCGTCCAGCCGCGGGGCCAGCCAGCCCGGGGCCGCGGCGCGGAACTAGGCGGGCGGCAGCGCCCCCGCCCCGGCGGGCAGCGCGCCGAGCAGCGGGGCGCCGGCCACCTCCGGCAGGTCGGCCACGTTGCAGCGGGTGGCCAGGTCCGGCTCGTCCGGCCAGCTGCCGATCACCACACCGGCCGGCTCCAGCTCCCGGCGGCGCAGTTCGCGGGCCGTCAGCTCCGTGGTGTTGAGCGTGCCGAGCCCGGCCCGCGCGACCACCAGCACCGGCGCGCCCAGCAGCCGGGCCGCGTCGGCCAGCGTGCCGCCGTCCTCGTCGAACCGGACGAGCAGCCCGCCCGCGCCCTCGACCAGCACCAGATCGTGCTCGGTGGCCAGCTTGGCGGCCCGCTCGGCCACCTCCCGGGGACGCACCGGCGCCATCCCGGCCCGCCGGGCCGCCGTGTTCGGCGCCAACGGCTCCGGGAAACGCGCCAGTTCGTCCGTCGTGACCGGCCCCGCGAGCCACGCGACCTCGTCCGCGTCGCCGCGCTCGTCCGGCCGTACGCCCGTCTGGGCGGCCTTGAGCACGGCCACCGACCGCCCGGCCGCGAGTGCCGAGGCGGCGACGGCCGCGGTGGTGACGGTCTTGCCGACCTCCGTGCCCGTGCCCGTGATCACCAGTACCCGCATGTCATCCCTCCCGCGCCGCGGCGCACACCGCGCGCGCGATCCGTGCCACGTCCTCGTCCGAGGTGACGTAGGGCGGCATCGTGTAGATCAGGTCGCGGAACGGGCGCAGCCACACACCGGCCCGTACCGCCGCGTCCGTCGCGGCCCGCATGTCGACCGGGTGGTCGAGCTGGACGACACCGATGGCGCCGAGGACCCGGACATCGCGCACCCCGGGAACCTCCCGCGCCGGGGCCAGCCCCTCGCGCAGGCCCGCCTCGATCCGCTTGACCTCGCCCAGCCAGTCCTGGCCCAGCAGCAGCTCGACGGAGGCACAGGCCACGGCCGCCGCCAGCGGGTTGCCCATGAACGTCGGTCCGTGCGCGAGCACCGGCACCTCGCCCCGCGAGATGCCGTCGGCCACCCGGGCGGAGCACAAGGTGGCCGCCAGCGTCAGATAGCCGCCGGTCAGCGCCTTGCCCACACACATCACATCGGGCGCGACGGCCGCGTGATCCGCCGCGAACAGCGCTCCGGTGCGGCCGAAACCGGTGGCGATCTCGTCGAACACCAGCAGCACGTCGTGCGCGTCGCACGCCTCGCGCAGCACCCGCAGATACGTGGGGGAGTGGAAGCGCATCCCGCCCGCGCCCTGCACCACCGGCTCCACGATCACCGCGGCCAGCTCGTCGGCGTGCCGGGCGATCAGCTCCCGCAGGTGGTCCGCGTACGACTCCTCGTACGCGGCGGGCGGCGGGTCCGCGAACACCTGGCGCGGCAGCACACCGGTCCACAGCTCGTGCATCCCGCCCTCGGGGTCGCACACCGACATCGGCTGCCAGGTGTCACCGTGGTAGCCGCCCCGCCAGGTCAGCAGCCGCCGCTTGGCCGGCCGGCCGAGCGAACGCCAGTACTGCAGGCACATCTTCACCGCGACCTCGACCGACACGGACCCCGAGTCGGCCAGGAACACGTGCTCCAGCCCGTCCGGTGACAGGTCGACCAGGAGCTTCGCCAGCCGGACGGCGGGCTCGTGCGTCAGCCCGCCGAACATGACATGGCTCATCCGGCCCAGCTGCTCGCGCGCGGCCTCGTTCAGCACCGGGTGGTTGTAGCCGTGGATGGCCGACCACCACGACGACATGCCGTCGACCAGCTCGCCGGAACCGTCCGCGAGCCGCAGCCGGACCCCGCTCGCCGACTCCACGACGAGCGGGTCCACCCGGCCGGGCATCGGACCGTACGGGTGCCACACATGCCGCCGGTCCAGCTCCAGCAGCTCCGCGACGCTCGGCTCAGGCATTGGGCGCGAGGTCCGTGCCGGCCCCCCGGCGGCGGACGGCGACCAGGTCGGTACGCGGCTCGGCGACGGCAGGCCCGCCCGCCGTACCGCACACACCGCCGCCCGCGTGCGAGCCGCAGCCTCCCTCCGCGTGCGAGCCGCAGCCCGCCTCCGCGGGGGAACCGCAGCCGTGCGCGGCGTCGGCCCGGTGCGCCGGCAGCGTCACCTCCCCGGCGCCCTCCACCTCGAAACCGGCGTCCGCGATCATCTCCAGGTCGGCCTTGCCGGCCTGGCCCTCGCTGGTCAGGTAGTCGCCGAGGAAGATGGAGTTGGCCAGGTGCAGCGCCAGCGGCTGCATGGAGCGCAGGTGGACCTCACGGCCGCCCGCGATCCGGACCTCCACGTCCGGGCAGACGAACCGGACCATCGCCAGGATCCGCAGGCAGCGCTGCGGGGTGAGGTTCCACTCCTTGGCCAGCGGGGTGCCCTCGAACGGGATCAGGAAGTTCACCGGCACCGAGTCCGGGTCCAGCTCGCGCAGCGAGAACACCACGTCCACCAGGTCCTCGTCGCTCTCGCCCATGCCGGCGATGAGACCCGAGCAGGCGGACAGACCGGCCGCGTGCGCCTTGCGCACCGTGTCCACCCGGTCGGCGTAGGTGTGGGTGGTGGTGATGTCCCCGTAGGTGGACTCCGAGGTGTTGAGGTTGTGGTTGTAGGCGTCCGCGCCCGCCGCGCGCAGCCGCTCCGCCTGGCCGTCGGAGAGCAGGCCGAGGCAGGCGCACACCTCGACGTCCTCGTTCTGCTCCTTGATCGCCTTGATGGTCTCCGAGACCCGGTCCACGTCCCGGTCCGTCGGGCCGCGCCCGCTGGCCACCAGGCACACCCGCTTGGCCCCGCCCGCGAGACCCGCGGCGGCGGCCTGGGACGCCTCGTCCGGCTTGAGCCAGGTGTACTTCAGGATGTCGGCCTTGGAGCCCAGCCGCTGGGAGCAGTACGAGCAGTCCTCGGGGCACAGGCCCGACTTGAGGTTGACCAGATAGTTGAGTTTCACCCGTCGCCCGAACCAGTGCCGGCGCACCTTTCCGGCCGCGGTCACCACGTCGAGCAGGTCGTCATCGGAGGTGGCCAGCACGGCGAGCGCTTCCTCGCGCGTCGGCATCTCGCGCCGAAGCCCCTTGTCCACCAGCGTGTTCAGCAGGTCCATGAGCGACGATCCTGTCCTACGGGACCGCTCCCGGCCAAGGAGACTTGGCACAACGGAGACGGTTGATCGTGTGGGTATTGCCACACCCTGGGCGGCTGATCATGCCGCTAGGGTCTGTTCGATACCTACAAAAGCACCGGAGGAGCCATGGCGTTCGGCTGGATCGACGAGCAGGCCGAGGCGCGCCGCCGCGCCGGACTCGTGCGCGCCCTGCGCCCCCGCCCCGCCGACTCACCCCTGCTGGACCTGGCGAGCAACGACTACCTGGGTCTGTCCCGCCATCCCGAGGTCACCGAGGGCGCCGCCGAGGCCGCCCGGCGCTGGGGCGGCGGCTCCACCGGTTCCCGGCTGGTCACCGGCAGCACCGAGCTGCACGCCGAACTGGAGCGCGCGCTCGCCGCGTTCTGCGGGTTCGAGGCGGCCCTGGTGTTCTCCTCCGGGTACGCCGCGAACCTGGCCGCGGTCACCACGCTCGGCCCGCACGGTTCGCTGATCGTCTCCGACGCGGGCAACCACGCCTCCCTCATCGACGGCTGCCGGCTCGCCCGGGGCGAGACCCAGGTGGTCGGGCACGCCGACCCCGAGGCCGTGCGCAAGGCCCTGGGCACGCGCCAGGGCACGGCGATCGTGGTCTCCGACACGGTCTTCTCGGTCGACGGGGACCGGGCCCCGCTGGCCGAACTGGCCGCCGCCTGCCGGGAGTACGGCGCGGGACTGGTGGTGGACGACGCCCACGGCCTCGGCGTGCTGGGCGAGGGCGGCCGGGGCGCGCCGTACGCGGCCGGTCTCGCGGGCGCCGGCGACGTGGTGGTCACGGCCACCCTGTCCAAGTCGCTGGGCAGTCAGGGCGGCGTGGTGCTGGGCCCCGCCCGGGTGATCGACCATCTGGTGAACGCGGCCAGGACGTTCATCTTCGACACGGGGCTGGCGCCGGCGGCGGCCGGTGCCGCGCTGGCGGCGCTGCGGCTGCTGGAGCGCGAGCCGCGGCGGGCGGCACGCGCCCGCGAGGTGGCCGCGGAACTGCACGCACGGCTGACCGCCGCGGGTCTGGAGGCGGTACGTCCGGACGCCGCGGTGGTCTCCGTGCGGGCTCCGTCCCCGGAGCGGGCGGTGCGCTGGGCGGCCGACTGCCGCTCGGCGGGTCTGGCCGTGGGCTGTTTCCGTCCTCCTTCCGTGCCCGACGGCATCTCACGGCTGAGGCTGACCGCCCGCGCGGACCTCTCCGGGGCCGAGATCGAACGCGCTGTACGCGTCATCGGCGAGACGCGACCATGAGTCGGCGTGACACGGCCGTGAATCGCACGAAATTGATGAAAGATTGAACGAATCTGATCAGTGTGTGAGTCGGAACGTGGTCAGAGGGCGGTCACAAATCCCGTCCAGCTCTCGGGGGAGAAGAGCAGGGCGGGTCCGGCGGGGTTCTTCGAGTCGCGCACGGCGAGCAGTCCGGCCGCGGGGCCGGAGCGCGGCCGTGCCGTCTCCACGCAGTTGTTCGCTCCCGTGCTGCGGCTGCTGCGCAGCCAGCGCACCTCGTGCAGGTCGGTACTGACGGGGACGTTCCGAGGCAGAGCTGACATGGTGCCTCCTTACACGCCGTCACCTATCCCGGCGATGTAGTCCAACGAGTCCTCGGGGGAAAGGGCGTGGAACTGAAGGGTGCTGAAGGCCTCGGAGTAGGCCATGAGGTCTTCTTTCCGTTCCAGGTAGAGGCTACTCGTCAACTGGTCGAGAACAACCACGTCCAGATCAGAAGTGCTCGGAAATGAGAAGATAACGAAAGGCCCGGTGAGGCCGATATGCGCCCCCGCCGTGAAGGGCAGCACCTGGAGCCGTACCTGCGGCAGCCGGGCCGCCTCGATCAGCCGCCGGCGCTGCCGGGCCATCACCCCGGGACCGCCCACCTCGCGGCGCAGTACCGCCTCGTCCAGTACGGCGCTCAGCGCCAGCGGCGGGTCCGACCGCAGCACGTCCTGCCGGGCCAGACGCACCTCCACCAGGGTGTCCAGACGGTCCTCGTCCAGGTCCTTCACGGCGGCCCGGGTCACCGCGCGGGCGTACTCGGCGGTCTGCAGCAGACCGGGCACCACCGTGGTCTCCAGGGTGCGCATCGCGCTCGCCTGTGACTCCAGGCTGATGAAATCCCGGTACGTGGGCGGCAGTACACCCCGGTAGGCGTGCCACCAGCGGTGCCGGCCGCTCGTCTCCTCCGACCCCGCCAGTATCAGCAGCAACTCGCGCAGATGCCTGTCCCGCACCTCGTAGGCGTCCAGCAGCAACCGCAGATCGGCCGGTTTCACGCCGCTGGCACCGGTCTCGATACGGCTCACCTTCGACTGGTGCCAGCCGACCAGCCTGGCCGCCTCACCGCTGGTGAGCCCGGCGCCGGTGCGCAGCGTGCGCAGTTCGGCGCCCAGCTTGCGGCGGCGCACCGCGGGACCGTTCTGCATCGGCTCCTCCTTACTCCGTCCGGACCGCCCCGATACGGTCTCGCGTCGCACAGTTCACCGCTTCGGGCGACAGATATATGCATATCTTGGTGGATCGCCCCCCGTGACCGTCCCGGTGATGGCAGTCTGACGGACAAGCACCAGTCCGGGACCGTACTCGAACCCACCGCCGTATGGCGGGCCGCGGTCCCGTTGGGAAAGGGACGACGTCGCCATGGCAGACCATCTGGAAGCCTCCGTCACTCTGCCGAGCGATCCCGCCTCGGTCTCGGCCGCGCGCTCCTACGTCGTGGGCACCCTCGCGGAGTGGGGTCTGCCCTCGGACACCGAGACGGCCGACACCGTCCGGCTCATCGTGTCCGAACTCGCGACCAACGCCGTGCAGCACACCTTCGGCCAGTCACCCACCTTCACCGTCGACATCGCGCTGCACCATGACGAACAGTTGCGCATCGGCGTCACGGACAGCCATCCCCGCTTCCCGAAGAGACTGCCCGCCGCGGTCCAGCAGGACAATGGGCGCGGCATGGTGATCATCCGCTGGCTCACCGCGGAGTGCGGCGGCCGGCTCCGGGTCCGCCCGACCACCGAGGGCGGCAAGACGGTCTCCATCGAACTCCCCTGGTGCCTGCCGACGGCACCGGAGCCTCCGGCGGTCTGACGGAGGGGGCGGGCGGCGCGAGGGCGGCGGACGCCTCACGGCCGCGGGCGAGGGGACAGTGAGGAACTGCCGCCGGAACACTCGGACCAGTCGTACGGGCCTGGCCTGCCGGACTGGGGCGACTGAGCCGACGTCGCCAACCGGGTACCCGTGGGGACGCTCCGGCGGTTGGGGGCGGCCAGGGTGGGAGCCGGCGGGCGGAGGCGTCCCGCCTGTGGTGTACGGCCCCCCGGGGCAGTAGTTCGGGAGGCGAGAGCCTTTTACGGCGGGCGGGCCGGGCTGCCACGACCCACCGCCACGCGCCCGGACCGACCTCGCTGGGCACTCGCCCGGTCTGGCCCCCCTGCCAGGCAGAGCCATGTCGGTGCGCCGGGCAGCCACCCGGACTCCAGATTTCCCCGTGTGCCCGCCCGAGCCGGAGGACGGCCGTGCTCCCGAGCGCTCCCGGGCCGAACCCGCCGGCCCGGGCCGGCGAGCGGCCGGCGGTGTTCCGCCGAGTGTTCCGGGTTCGAGCCGCCCGCCTGTGCCGGGAGGTGGGCGGTGGTGGTCCGGCGAGCTGCCCTTGCGTGCCGAGAGGCAACCGTGGCCGTCGGGCGAGTGTTCCGGGTTCGAGCCGCCCGCCTGTGCCGGGAGGTGGGCGGTGGTGGTCCGGCGAGCTGCCCTTGCCTGCCGAGAGGCAACCGTGGCCGTCCGGCGAGCGATGAGGGGCCGAGCCGCCCGCCTGCGCCGGAGGGCGGCCGTGATGGCCCGCCGGGCACTCCGGGGCCAAGCCGCCTGCCCGTGCCGGAAGGCCCGGCGTGGTGATCCGCCGAAGCCCTCCGGAGGCGAGTCGCCTGTCCGTGCCGGAGGGCGGCCGTGATGGCCCGCCGGGCACTCCGGGGCCAAGCCGCCCGCCCGCGTCGGAAGGCAGCCGTGGCGGCCCGTCGAGCCGTCTGTCGCCCGTGCCGGAAGGGGAGCCCTCCGGCACCGGTTGGACGGCACCTTCAGGTTGGACCTCTTGCCGGTGGCTCCCCGCGCCCCGCGGGCGGCACCGGCCGTCGTGGTCGGCCCCAAGGCCCCGCCGCCCCAGGGCTTCAGGCGGGCCGGAGAGGCACTGTCGGCGTGCGCGGGGATGCGGCCCTGTCGCCGGGCCGCTCCCCGTCGCGCGGGCGGGTCAGCCGACCCGGCCGTACCAGACGCTCTTGGACCAGATCTTCTGCAGCTTCACCACGTCCCCGGTCTTCGGGGCGTGCCAGATCTTGTTGTGGCCGGCGTAGATGCCGACGTGGTAGACGCTGGAACCCGAGTGGAAGAAGACCAGGTCGCCGGCCTTGCGGTTGCGGGCGGAGATGTGGCGCGACTTGTTGTACTGCTGGGCGGCGGTGCGCGGCAGCTTCTTGCCGGCCTTCTTGAACGAGTACAGCGTCAGCCCCGAGCAGTCGAATCTGCTCGGTCCGGTGGCGCCCCACCGGTACGGGGAGCCCTTCTTGGAGGCCGCGACCTTGAGTGCCTTCGACGCGATCGTCGCGGCGGAGGCGTCGGTGGCGAGACCGGGTACCGCGATCGAGCCGCCCACGGCGGCGAGGGTGAGAGCCGAGGCCGTACCGGCCCGGGCCATCAGCGACGGGACTCGATTGAGCGCAGTCATGCGCAACCCTTCGTCAGCCGCCTGTGAAGGATGACCTGTCGGATTCGGGCTGGCGAAGTAGCCCGGCCGCGTTGCCACGGCTTCACCCCAAGGGCCGCCCGGAACCTCCGCCCCCGCCCGACCTGTGTCGGACGGCTGGACATCCGTTCCGGCGAACCCGCCTTGCTTGGGTCCTCCACTCCTGCCGATCCACTTCCGTCGACCGGTCATCCGAGCGGCGGCAGGACTCGGCGTCCGCCCGGACCGCCCCGCCGCGGTGGCGGGGGCTTGTCGTCAGACAGGGATCTTGGCTCACAACTGTCTGAAAATCCCAACGGAATCGGGGATTTGTGGTGTTCCTCACCACTCACCCGTTCGGGTGGACAGTGCTCTGTTCGAGGCACCGTCAGATCACCGTCGTAGCCCCGGACCTGGGGTGATGTCCTCGCCGGCGATCCATGGACCCGTGCGTTGCGCAACCCGGGAGGCCCGGAAAAGGATCGGGATGTACACCGGTCGGCGGTACGTCGTTCGGGCCGTTTGAACTCCGGTCCGAACGACGCGTGTCGACGTATCGGTGCCGCCGGCCCGGTCCGGTGTCCGCCTCAGCCGACGTCGTCCGGCGGGAGCGCGACGCGAGCGGCCCGGCGCTCGCCGTCCAGCACCCGCAGCGCCCGTGCCAGCGTGTCCCCGTGCAGCTCCGTCTCGCCCCGCTGGTGCATCAGCGCGAGCGCGTCCCGCAGCTCTGCCGCCTTGCGCACCAGAGCCTGGGCGGCGCGCAGCCCGCCGTAGGTGGGGCCGTGCCGGGCCGGATTGACCCGGCCCAGCAGGTCGACGGCCTCCAGATAACGATCGATCAACTCGCCCTCGGCCCGGGTCAGCGCGGGCAGCGGCGGCAGGTCCGGCAGCACGGGCGGCTCACCCCGCGTCCGGTGCGCCGGGCGTGTCCCGGCGGCTGGGCACGACGCCGTCGACCAGACCGTACGCCAGCGCCCCGGGGGCGTCCAGGATCAGGTCACGCTCCAGGTCCTCGTGGACCTGCGCGGCCGTGCGCCCCGTGTGCCGGACGAGCATCTCCTCCAGGGTGGTGCGGATCCGGGTCAGTTCCTCGGCCTGAATGAACAGGTCGCTGGGCCGGCCGCGCACCGGCTCGGGCAGGGCCGGCTGTTCGAGCACGACCCGGGCGCCGGGCAGCATGAACCGCTTGCCCGGGGTGCCGGCCGCCAGCAGCACCGCGGCCGACGCGGCGGCCTGCCCCAGGCAGTAGGTCGCCACGTCGCAGCTGACGTAGCGCATCGTGTCGTAGACCGCCGCCATGGCGTCGAAGGAACCGCCGGCCGAGTTGATGTACAGCGTGATGTCCCGGTCCGGCGCCTGGTGCTCCAGATACATCAGCTGGGCCGTCACATCGCTTGCCGTCGCATGGTCGACCGGTGCGCCGAGGAAGACGATCCGGTCCTGGAAGAGCCGCGCGTACGGGTCGAGGGTGCGCACGGTGCCCGAGACGCGCTCGGTGAACTCGGGCAGGACGTGCCGGGCGGACGGTCGGTGCATGGACATACCCCTCCTCTGACGAGGCCCCGATGGGCTCGACTTCTGTACAGAATGTACAGGACGTACGTGACGTTAGAATGGGGGCATGGCCTACGAGATTCCGGTGACGCAAGCCAGGGCTGAGCTCGCCGACCTGATCAACCGGGTGGTGTACGGCGGTGAGCGCGTCGTCGTGACCCGGCACGGCAAGCCGCTGGTCGCGCTGGTCTCGGCCGCCGACCTGGAGCGGCTGGACGCGCTGGACGAACCGGGCGAGGAGCGGATCATCAGCTCGGTCTCCGGGGTGCATGACGCCGGTGCGGTGCCGCGTGAGCAGCGGCGCTTCGGGATAGCGGCCGAGCATCGCCGGCCGGACGCTCCCTGAGGCCGGTCCGCCGCCGTCTCTGCGGGAGCCCATAGCGCGGTCATGGGCCGGCCAAGGTCTGGTTAACGTCGTTGAAACTCCGGCGCTCTAGCCTGCCCATCCACGCCATCAGGGGTTTTTCTGCCCGGAATTGAGAGCGATCCGGGGAATTTGTCTGTGTGTTACACCTATCCCCGTCGTGATGGCTGCGGCAACCGGACCCCGCACGGTCCGGAGCAAGGACAGTGAGGTGGGACGTGCAACTGACCCCGCACGAGCAGGAGAGGCTGCTGATCCATGTGGCGGCCGACGTCGCCGAGAAGCGCAAGGCCCGTGGACTGAAGCTCAACCACCCCGAAGCGGTCGCCCTCATCACGTCGCACGTCCTGGAGGGCGCGCGCGACGGCCGTACCGTCGCCGAGCTGATGTCCTCCGGCCGCAAGGTCCTGACCAGGGACGATGTCATGGACGGCGTCGCCGAGATGATCCATGACGTGCAGGTGGAGGCCACCTTTCCGGACGGCACCAAGCTCGTCACCGTCCACGAGCCGATCATCTGAGGAGCGCCGCGATGATTCCCGGAGAGATCCTGTTCGCGGACGAGCCCGTCAGCTTCAACGACGGCCGTGACGTCACTCGTCTGACTGTTCTCAACGCCGCCGACCGACCCGTCCAGGTCGGCTCCCACTACCACTTCGCCGAGGCCAACCCCGGCCTGGAGTTCGACCGCGCCGCCGCCCGCGGCCGGCGCCTGAACGTCGCCGCCGGCACCGCCGTCCGCTTCGAACCCGGCATCCCCGTCGAGGTCGGGCTGGTGCCGCTGTCCGGCGCCCGGATCGTGCCCGGGCTGCGCGGCGAGACCGGAGGCGCCCTCGATGCCTGAGATCTCCCGCGGCGCCTACGCCGATCTGTTCGGCCCCACCACCGGCGACCGCATCCGGCTCGCCGACACCGATCTGCTGATCGAGATCGAGGAGGACCGCTCCGGCGGCCCCGGCGCCTCCGGCGACGAGGCGGTCTTCGGCGGCGGCAAGGTCATCCGCGAGTCCATGGGCCAGTCCCGCGCCACCCGTGCCGAGGGCGCCCCCGACACCGTGATCACCGGTGCCGTCGTCGTGGACCACTGGGGCATCGTCAAGGCCGACGTCGGCATCCGCGACGGCCGGATCACCGCCCTGGGCAAGGCCGGCAACCCCGACACCATGGACGGCGTCCACCCCGACCTGGTCATCGGCCCGGAGACCGAGATCATCGCGGGCAACGGCCGCATCCTGACCGCCGGCGCCATCGACGCCCACGTCCACTTCATCTGCCCCCAGGTCGCCGACGAGGCACTGGCCTCCGGCATCACCACCCTGGTCGGCGGCGGCACCGGCCCCGCCGAGGGCTCCAAGGCCACCACCGTCACCCCCGGCCCCTGGCACCTGGCCCGGATGCTGGAGGCGATGGAGGCCTACCCGGTCAACGTCGGCTTCCTCGGCAAGGGCAACACCGTCAGCCACGAGGCGATGCTCTCCCAGATCCGCGGCGGCGCCGTCGGACTGAAGCTGCACGAGGACTGGGGCTCCACACCCGCCGTCATCGACGCCGCGCTCACCGTCGCCGACCGGACCGGCATCCAGGTCGCCATCCACACCGACACCCTGAACGAGGCGGGGTTCGTCGGCGACACCCTCGCCGCGATCGCGGGCCGGGGCATCCACTCGTACCACACCGAGGGTGCCGGCGGTGGCCACGCGCCCGACATCATGACCGTGGTCTCGCAGGCCAACGTCCTGCCCAGCTCCACCAACCCGACCCGGCCCTTCACCGTCAACACCACCGAGGAACACCTCGACATGCTGATGGTGTGCCACCACCTCAACCCGGCCGTCCCCGAGGACCTGGCGTTCGCCGAGTCCCGGATCCGTCCGTCCACCATCGGCGCGGAGGACATCCTCCACGACCTCGGCGCGATCTCGATCATCTCCTCCGACTCCCAGGCGATGGGCCGCGTCGGCGAGGTCGTCCTGCGCACCTGGCAGACCGCGCACGTCATGAAGCGCCGGCGGGGCGCGCTGCCCGGCGACGGCCGCGCCGACAACCACCGGGTACGGCGCTATGTCGCCAAGTACACCATCAACCCGGCGCTCGCCCAGGGCCTGGCCGCCGAGACCGGCTCCGTGGAGAGCGGCAAGCTCGCCGACCTGGTGCTGTGGGAGCCCGCGTTCTTCGGGGTCAAGCCGCTGCTGGTGATCAAGGGCGGGCAGATCGCCTACGCGCAGATGGGCGACGCCAACGCCTCCATCCCCACCCCGCAGCCGATCCTGCCCCGCCCGATGTACGGCGCGATCGGCCGGGCCCCCGCCGCCAACTCGGTCAACTTCGTGTCCGGCCTGGCCCTCGAGGACGGGCTGCCGGAGCGGCTCGGGCTCGGCAAACGGTTCGTGGCGATCGAGTCCACGCGCGCGGTCACCAAGGCCGACATGCGCGAGAACGACGCCCTGCCGGACGTCCGGATCGACCCCGACAGCTTCGCCGTGCACATCGACGGCGAGCTGGTCGAGGCCACCCCGGCCGCCGAACTGCCCATGGCCCAGCGCTACTTCCTCTTCTGACAGGCGTCTTTCCCATGACACGGGCAGCACTGCTCGTCCTGGCCGACGGCCGCTTCCCCGCCGGAGGGCACGCGCACTCCGGCGGGGCCGAGGCCGCCGTCAAGGCCGGACGCATCACCGACCCCGCGAGCCTGGCGGAGTTCTGCCGGGGCCGCCTGCACACCGCCGGGCTGGTCGCGGGCGCGCTGGCGGCGGCGGCCGTCCTCGGCGCCGACCCGCGCGAGCTGGACGCGGCGGCCGACGCCCGCACCCCGTCCCCGGCGCTGCGGACCGCCGCCCGGCGTCTGGGTCGGCAACTGCTGCGGGCCGCGCGGACGACCTGGCCGTGCGCCGAACTGGACGCGCTCGCCCGGGAGTTCCCCAAGGGCGCCCACCAGCCGGTCGTGCTCGGCCTCGCCGCCCGGGCGGCCGGGCTCACGCCCGGGGACGCCGCCCACTGCGCGGTCTACGAGAGCGTGAGCGGCCCGGCGACCGCCACCGTACGACTGCTCAGCCTCGACCCGTTCGACGCGACGCGCGTGCTGGCCCGGCTGGCGCCCGAACTGGACCGGGTCGCGGACGCCGCGGTGGAGGCGGCGCGGTCGGTGGCCGCCGAGGGCGTCGACGCGCTCCCGGCGGTGTCGGCCCCGCTGCTGGAGGTCATGGCGCAGGCCCACGCGGCCTGGCCGGTCCGGCTGTTCGCGTCCTGACCCGCCGCTGTCCACCGACCGGGCAGCGACTCCCCGTTCCCCCACCGGTACCAGGCCTCTCGCACAAGGAGCCGTCCATGCACCTCGACCACTCCCACCCCGCCCCTTCCGCCGTCGGCGCGGACGCCCACCGCCCGGACGGCACCCGCCGTGCCCTGCGGGTCGGTCTCGGCGGGCCCGTCGGGTCCGGCAAGACCGCCACCGTCGCCGCCCTGTGCCGGGCACTGCGCGACGAGTTGTCCCTCGCGGTCGTCACCAACGACATCTACACCCGCGAGGACGCCGAGTTCCTGCTCCGGGAGGCCGTGCTGCCGCCCGAGCGGATCACCGCCGTCGAGACGGGTGCCTGCCCGCACACCGCGATTCGCGACGACATCTCCGCCAATCTCGAAGCGGTGGAGGACCTGGAGGACGCGGTCGGCCCGCTGGACCTGATCCTCGTCGAGTCCGGCGGCGACAACCTCACCGCCACCTTCTCCAAGGGGCTCGTGGACGCCCAGATCTTCGTGATCGACGTGGCCGGCGGCGACGACATCCCGCGCAAGGGCGGCCCCGGCGTCACCACCGCCGACCTGCTCGTGATCAACAAGACCGACCTCGCCCCGTACGTCGGCTCCGACCTCGCCCGGATGGCCGCCGACGCCAAGGCACAGCGCGCCGAACTCCCGGTGGTCTTCCAGTCGTTGCGTGGCGAGACCGGTGTCGCCGACGTGGCCGCGTGGGTGCGGGGGCGGCTCGCCGCGTGGGCGGCATGACCGTCACCGGGGTCCGGGTCCGGGCGAGGGCCCGGATCGTCGCCCGCGCCGACGGGCGCGGCGGTACGGCCCTGCCCGTCCTGGACGGCGAGGGCCCACTGGCGCCGCGCCGCACCCGGTCCGCCGGGTCCTGGGCGAAGGTGGTGCTCGTCGGCGCGATGAGCGGACCGCTCGGCGGCGACCGCTTCACCCTGGACGCCCGGGTGGAGGAGGGCGCCCGGCTGCACGTCGGGTCGGCCGCCGCCACCCTCGCCCTGCCGGGCCAGGCCAAGGGCGAGGCCCGGTACGACGTCCGGCTCGACGTGGCCGACGGCGCCGAACTGCACTGGCTGCCCGAGCAGTTGATCTCCGCCGACGGCAGCGACCTGTACGTCACCACCCGGGCCGAACTCGGCGCCGTCGCCCGGCTCGTGCTGCGCGAGGAGCAGGTGCTGGGGCGGACCGGGGAGCAGCCCGGGCGGCTCACCAGCCGGCTGACCGTACGGGTGGCGGGCCGGACCGTGCTGGACCAGGAGCTGTCCTGCGGCCCCGGCGCGCCGGGCGGCTGGGACGGTCCGGCGGTGCTCGCCGGTCATCGGGCGGTGGGCCAGATGGTTTTCGTACGACCGGAGTTCGCGACCGAGCCGCCGCCCGCCCGGATGCTCGGCGAGTACGCCGCACTGGTGCCCCTCGCCGGCCCCGCGGCGCTCGTCAGCGCGGTCGCCCCGGACGCACTGAGCCTGCGCCGGACCCTGGACCAGGTACTGAGCGCCCTCGCCTGACCGGCCACTCACAACATGTCGCTCAACGGGACATGATCATCCGGTTATCGGATTGGTAAAGATGACCGGAAAACCCTGTCCTCAGCATCCTCACAGCCGAGAGGATCCCCGTCTGACCACTCGCATCGAGGTAGGGGGAGGGGCCCACGTGAGGGAAGCCAGACCGAAGAGCCGCCTGCTGGCGCTCGGTTCCGCCGGAGTACTCGTCACCGCCACCCTGATCGCCGGCGCCGTATCGGCGCCCGTCGCCGGGGCCGCGTCCCGGCCGGCGCAGGACCGGGAGGCCAAGGGCGCGGAGATAGCCGCCGCCCGGGCCGCGAAGGCGGGCGTCAAGTGGCAGGACTGCCCGGCCGACTGGGGGCTGGAGAAGCCCATCCAGTGCGGCTGGGTCAGCGTGCCGCTCGACTACGCCCACCCGTACGGCAAGCAGATCAAGCTCGCCGTGGACCGCATCGGCAACACCGGCACCAAGAAGGAGCGCCAGGGCGCGCTCGTCTACAACCCCGGCGGCCCCGGCGGCTCCGGTCTGCGCTTCCCGCGCCGGGTCACCACCAAGAACGCCATCTGGGCGAACGTCGCCAAGGCCTACGACTTCGTCGGCTTCGACCCGCGCGGCGTCGGCCACTCCACGCCCATCTCCTGCGTCGACCCGCAGGAGTTCGTCAAGGCGCCCAAGCTGGACCCGGTGCCCGACAGCGAGGCCGACAAGACCGCGCAGCGAAAGCTCGCCCGCGCGTACGCCGAGGGCTGCGCGAAGCGCAGCGGCGCGATGCTGCCGCACATGACCACCCCCAACACCGCCCGCGACCTGGACGTCATCCGCGCCGCGCTGGGCGAGAAGAAGCTCAACTACCTCGGTGTCTCCTACGGCACCTACCTCGGCGCCGTCTACGGCACCCTCTTCCCGGGCCACCTGCGCCGCATGGTGGTGGACAGCGTGGTCGACCCCTCCCGCGAGAAGATCTGGTACCAGGCCAACCTGGACCAGGACGTCGCCTTCGAGGGCCGCTGGAAGGACTGGCAGGACTGGGTCGCCGCCAACGACGCCGCCTTCCACCTCGGCACCACCCGCGCCGCCGTCCAGGCCAAGTGGCTCCAGCTGCGCGCCACGGCCAAGAAGCACCCGATCGGCGGCGTCGTCGGCCCGGCCGAGCTGACCTCCTTCTTCCAGAGCGCGCCGTACTACGACTCCTCGTGGGTGCCGGTCGCCACGGTCTTCAGCAAGTACGTCGCCGGTGACACCCAGGCGCTGGTCGACGCCGCCGCCCCCGACCTGTCGGACACCGCGGGCAACATCGCCTCCGAGAACGGCAACGCCGTCTACACCGCCGTCGAGTGTGCCGACGCCAAGTGGCCCACCAGCTGGCAGAAGTGGAACCGGGACAACACCCGGCTCCACCAGGACCACCCCTTCCTGACCTGGTCCAACGCCTGGATGAACCTGCCGTGCGCCACCTGGCCGGCCAAGCAGCACACCCCGGTCGACGTCAAGACCCACAAGGGCCTGCCGAAGGTGCTGATCGTGCAGTCCACCCGGGACGCCGCCACCCCGTACGGCGGTGCCGTCGAGCTGCACAAGCGCTTCAAGGGCTCCCGTCTGATCACCGAGAAGAACGCGGGCTCCCACGGCGTGACCGGCCTGGTCAACCCGTGCGTCAACCAGCGCGTCGACGCCTACCTGCTCAAGGGCGCGCTGGACGGCAAGGACGTGACCTGCGCCCCGCACGCCACGCCCAAGCCGTAACCGCACCACCACGCTGACGCTGACCAGGGGCGGCCGGGACCTTCCGGCCGCCCCTCGGCTATGCCGCCCACCAGGCGTCCTCCGCCGCGTAGTCGAACAGGTCCGGATACGCCCGCGCGAGCAGCGGGAACGCCTCCCGCCAGTCCCTCCCGCGCACGCTCGCGGCGAGCCACTCCACCGTCTCGGGCAGGCTGTCCGCGTACGACACCACCGGCCGGTAGCCCAGCTCCCGCCGCGCGGCGGACATGTCGAACACCACCGGCAGCGGCACCGACCAGGGGGTGCGCCCCACCGAGCCCTCCGGCGGACCGTCCAGGCACACCGTCCGGGTCTCGGCCCCCATCACCGCGTCCACCGCCGCGCCGATCTCCGCGGCCGTCGGCGCCTCGGCGTCACAGGCGTTGAGCACCCGCGAACCCGGCCGGTCCGCCGCCAGCCGCACCAGCTCGGCGATGGTCCGGGTGCTCGACGGATGGAACCGGCTCTCGCCCCGGTACGCCAGCACCCGACGCTTCCGGCCGTCCAGGTTCCGCTTGACGAAGTACAGCTCGCGCGGCAGCGGGCTGTACGGCCCGTGCACCGCGCCCGCCCGCAACACCGTGACCGGGAACGTGTCACCGGCGGCGAGCAGTTGCGCCTCCAGCGCGGCCTTGCGGGTGCTGTAGGTGGCGTCGCCCGGCGCGACCGTCGGCTGGGTCTCGGGGACCGGCACCGGGTAGACCGGGAAGCCGTCCGGCTCGCCCTGCGTGTCGAAGCCCCGCCCGGCGCCGTCCTCGTACACGGACACGCTGGAGATCACCACCGCCGAGCCGATCCGGTCCGCGAGCGACGTCAACTGCCGGGCGTGCCCGGCGTCATAGGCGACCACGTCGACCAGCAGCTCACAGCCGTCGCCCACCAGCGCGGCCAGAGCGTCGCCGTCCGCGCGGTCCAGCCGGGCCGTGCGCACCCCCTCGTCCCAGCCCGCGTCCCGGCCCCCGCCGCGCGAGACCGCCGTCACCGCCCAGCCGTCCCGGGCCAGCGCGTCCACCACCGGACGGCCGATCTGCCCGGCCGCCCCGATCACCACCGCTTTCCTCATACGGCGAGCCTAGGCACCCCCGCCGTCACGGTCGTGGATCTTCTGCCGACGGCAGAGGTCAGCCGAGCGGCGTCCGGCGCGGCACCCGCTCCCCGGCGGTCTGCCGCTCCTTGACGACGGCCGCGTACTCGTCGACGTACTCCTGCCCGGACAAGGCGAGGATCGCGTAGACGATCTCGTCGGTGACCGCCCGCAGCACCGCCTTCTCCCGTTCCATGCCCGCGTAGCGGGAGAAGTCCAGCGGCTCGCCGAAGCGGATCGTCACCGGGCGGATCCTCGGGACGACCCGGCCGGGCGGCTGGGCCTCGAACGTGCCGATCATCGCGCAGGGCACCACCGGCACCCCCGCCGTCAGCGCCAGCACGGCGACCCCGACCTTGCCCTTGTACAGCCTGCCGTCGTGCGACCGCGTGCCCTCCGGATAGATGCCGAGCAACTCGCCCCGGCGCAGCACTCCGAGGCCCTCGCGGATCGCCGCCTGCCCCGCCTCCTTCCCGGAGCGGTCCACCGGGATCTGCCCGGCGCTGCGGAAGAAGAACGCGGTGAGCCGGCCCTTCAGCCCCGGACCGGTGAAGTACTCGGCCTTGGCGAGGAAGGTGATGCGGCGCTTCAGCACCGCCGGCATCAGGAAGTGGTCGGAGAACGACAGGTGATTGCCCGCGATGATCGCCGGACCCGACGCGGGCACCCGCTCCAGTCCCTCGATCCGGGGCCGGAAGACCAGCCTGAGCAGCGGGCCCAGCAGCACGTACTTGAGGACGTAATAGAACACGGCTCGCCTCACTCCGTCGGGCCGGCGGCGGACCGTCGGCGGTGCGGCACGCGGACCGGACCGCCGGCCCGGGCGCCCTTGCCATCATCCGCTGCCCGGTTTCCCGCGGCCAGTACCGCGCCACGCGTCGTACACCGCCCGGTTGCCCGCACACCGCCGCGCCGAACCGGGGGCGCGCGGGCGTGTCGGAGGGCCTTGTCCGCGCGCCGTCGCACGCCCCCGTACGATGACCCCATGCGCACCACCGGACAGCACCCGCGGCGATCGCTCAGGCGGTACCGCGCGCTGTCCGTGCTCGCGGTGCTGATCGGGCTGCTGGGCATGCACGCCCTCGCGCCCGGCGGCGGAGCGGGACACCCGGAACACGCCGGACACGCCCACGCCACGCACATGACGGCCGCGCTCGTCGCCGTCGACGACTGCGCCGGCCACGGCGGCGGCCACCGGCTGCACCACGCCGACCCCAGCTGCGCCTCGGGCGCGCTGGGCGGCGGGCCGCAGCTGGCCGCGCCGGCCCCCGACCCGGTGCCGGCACCGGCGGCGGCCCACCGACCGCTCACCGCCCGGGCCGTCGCGCCGGACGGCGCCCGCGCCCCACCCGACCTGGCCGAACTCCAGCGCCTGCGGATCTAGAGGCCGCCCCGGCCGCGCCCGCCCCGCCACCCGCGGGACCCGCGGCCGTGCCCACGCGTGCCCGAAAATCCCCCCGAACAGCAGGAGTTCCTCCCATGATCACCCGTACCCTGACGCGCCGCGTCGCCCTCGCCACGACCGCCGTGACCTCCGCGCTCGTCCTCGCCGCCTGCGGCGGCAACAGCGACGACAACAGCGAGGGCGGCACCGGCCACACCGGACACGGCGCCTCCGCCGCCTCCGCCACGCCGAGCGCGTCGGCCGGCGCGCACAACGCCCAGGACGTCGCCTTCGCCAAGGGCATGATCCCGCACCACCAGCAGGCCCTTCAGATGGCGGAACTCGCCGCCGACCGCGCCTCCTCGGCGCGGGTGAAGGACCTCGCCGCGCGCATCGAGAAGGCACAGGACCCGGAGATCCGCACCCTGACCGGCTGGCTGAAGGCCTGGGGCGAGCAGCCCCCGATGGCCGGCACGGACCACTCCGGCCACACCGGGATGTCCGGGATGATGAGCGAGGCCGACATGGCCGCCCTGAAGAAGGCCACCGGCAAGGACTTCGACACCCGGTTCCTGTCGCTGATGGCCGAGCACCACCAGGGCGCCGTCGAGATGGCCACCACCGAGAAGCAGCGGGGCCGCTCCGGCGACGCCAAGGCCATGGCGGACGCGATCATCACCGCGCAGAACGCCGAGATCAAGGAGATGAAGCAGCTCCTCGGCACCAAGTGACACCGAGGCGGGGGCCGGTGTCGCCACCGGCCCCCGCCCGTCCGGTCCTCAGCCCAGCACCTTCTCCAGCGCGCCCAGCGCCGACCGCAGCTCCTCCGCCGTGATGGTCAGCGGCGGCGCCAGCCGGATCGTGGAGCCGTGGGTGTCCTTGACCAGGACCCCCTCGCGCATCAGCCGCTCACTGATCTCCCGGCCGGTGCCGAGCGCCGGGTCGACGTCCACCCCGGCCCACAGCCCCCGCGCCCGGAACCCGGTCACGCCCCTGCCGATCAGATCGGTCAGCCCCTCCCGCAGGAGCACCCCCAGCTCGGCCGCCCGGCGCTGGAACCCACCCGTCTCCAGCAGCTCCACCACGGCCGTGCCGACCGCCGCGGCCAGCGGATTGCCGCCGAACGTCGAACCGTGCTCACCGGGACGCAGCACGCCCAGCACCTCGCGCCGGGCCACCACCGCCGACACCGGTACGATGCCGCCGCCCAGCGCCTTGCCGAGCAGCAGCACGTCCGGCACCACGCCCTCGTGCTCGACGGCGAGGGTACGGCCGGTGCGGCCGAGGCCCGACTGGATCTCGTCGGCGACGAACAGACAGCCCGCCCGCCGGGTCAGCTCGCGCACGCCCGCGAGGTAGCCGTCGTCCGGCACGATCACGCCCGCCTCGCCCTGGATGGGCTCGAGCAGCACCGCCGCCGTGGTGTCGTCGACCGCCGCCTCCAGCGCGGCCAGGTCGTTGTACGGCACCACCTTGAAGCCGGGGGTGAAGGGCCCGAAGCCGGCGCGGGCCGTCTCGTCCGTGGAGAAGCCGACGATCGTCGTCGTACGGCCGTGGAAGTTCTCCGCCGCGACCACGATCGTCGCCCGGCCCTCGGGGACGCCCTTCACGTCGTACGCCCACTTGCGGGCCACCTTGATGCCGCTCTCCACGGCCTCCGCGCCCGTGTTCATCGGCAGCACCATGTCCATTCCGGTCAGCTCCGCGAGCCGCTCGGCGAACTCGGCCAGCCGGTCGTTGTGGAAGGCGCGGGAGGTCAGGGTGAGCCGGTCGAGCTGGCGGTGGGCGGCCTCGACCAGCGCGGGGTGCCGGTGGCCGAAGTTCAGGGCCGAGTAGCCGGCCAGCATGTCGAGGTAGCGGTTGCCCTCGACGTCCTCCACCCAGCTGCCCTCGGCCCGGGCCACGACCACGGGCAGCGGGTGGTAGTTGTGCGCGAGCACCGGCTCCTCCGCGCGGATCAGCTGCTCGGACGTACGGGGGCGCGCGGGTGCGGTCATCAGCGGATCTCCTGGGTGCAGCACTTGATGCCGCCGCCGGCCTTGTGGAGCTCGGACAGGTCGACGGGGACGGGGACGTAGCCGTGATCGGCGAGGCGGCCGGCCAGCGCCGCGGCCTGGGGGGCGATGAAGACGTGCCGGCCGTCACAGACGGAGTTCAGGCCGAAGGCCAGCGCGTCCTCGCGGGTGGCGAGCACCGCCCGCGGGTACAGCCGCCGGAGCACCTCACGGCTGCCCGGCGAGAAGGCCTCCGGGTAGTAGCAGATGTTCTCGTCGTCGAGCACGAACAGCGCCGTGTCCAGGTGGTAGAAGTACGGGTCCACCAGCCGCAGGCCGATCACCGGCCGGCCCAGGTACTCCTGTGCCTCCCGGTGCGCCTCGGGCGTGGTGCGGAACCCGGTGCCGGCGAGCACGTACCGGCCCGTCCACACCAGGTCGCCCTCGCCCTCGGCCACCGACTCGGGCCGGTACACGTCGTAGCCGGCCGTCTTGAACCAGGTGTCGTAGTGCTCCGACTCCGGGCGCCGCTCGGGGGCGTGGAAGAGGGAGCCGAAGACGCGGCCGCCGACGACGAGGGCCGCGTTGGCGGCGAACACCATGTCCGGCAGACCGGGGACCGGCTCGACGCGGTCCACGGTGTGGCCGTGCTCGGTGAAGGCGCGGACGAGCGACCGCCACTGCTCCCGGGCCAGGCCCGCGTCGACGGGCCGGCCGGGGTGCATCCAGGGGTTGATCGCGTACTGGACGGCGAAGTGTCTGGGTTCGCAGACGAGGAATCGCCGGGGACGCGGCACACGACGTTCGGTCACAGAGGGTTCCCTCCGCTTTCCTGTGTGTCACTGAGGGGGTGACACCACGGTAGGAAGGGAGGAAGACGGCCGACAAGCGCGAAAGACTGCGTAGATGCGCAGCATCGCTGCGTTCTCACCGGGGCGCACGCACGCCTGCTGCGCACGCTCCGCCGCTCGGCTCACTCGGGGGCCGCGTGGGTGGCGCCCGCCTCCGGGCTTTCCGGGAGCAGATGGGACAGCACCATCACGCTGATCGTCTTCCGGATGAACGGCTCGGCGCGGATCCGCTCCAGCACCTCCTCGAAGTGCTCCACGTCCCGCGCCCGCACATGCAGCAGCGCGTCGGCGCCACCGGTCACCGTCATGGCCGCCGCGATCTCCGGATGGTTGCGGACCACCTCCGCCAGCCGCCGGGGCGGGGCCGCGCCCTCGCAGTACACCTCGACGTACGCCTCCGTGCGCCAGCCCAGCGCGGCCGGTTTCACCGTCGCCGTGAACCCGGTGATCACCCCGGTCTCCCGCAGCCGGTCCACCCGCCGCTTGACCGCCGTGGCGGACAGCCCCACGTCCGCGCCGATCTCGGCGAAACTCGTGCGGGCGTTCGCCATGAGCGCGGTGACGATCCGGCGGTCCAGCTCGTCGAACACGGGTGTCCTGCTGTTCATGCGGGCACTGTAGCCAGCTCCCGCGCGCCGTGGCTCAGGACCGGGTGACGGCCACGGCCAGGGTGAGCAGCCCCAGCACCACCCAGCCGAACCACAGCCAGCCGTTGCTGCCGAGCGCGACCGTGTAGGCGGTCACGAGGACCAGCGCACCGGCCGTGAGAGCCCCCATCGTCTTGGTGGAACCGTTGGAGCCGTTCGTGGTACCGGGCATCGCGACACCCTCCTCGTGGTCCGTCCCCGACCCATGGTGCCCCCATTCCCGCCCCGGCGGGAGGCGGCCGGATACGACGACGGGCCGGAGCCCGGTCGGCTCCGGCCCGTGGGGGCACCCCGGCTCAGCCCTTGCGGGCGCTCAGCGAGGCCAGATAGGCGTTGTACGCCTCCAGCTCCTTGTCACCGTCCCGGTCGGCGGCCCGGTCCTTGCGCTTGGCCTGCCGCTGCTCGGAGCGGTACCACTGGAACAGCAGTGCGATCAGCACCAGCACCGACGGGATCTCGCTGAACGCCCAGGCGATGCCGCCCGCCGAACTCTGATCGGACAGCGCGTCGATGCCCAGCGAGGCCGGCGGGTGCTCGAAGGTGCCCACCATCGGCGTCGACGCCATCATCAGCGCGATACCGAAGAACGCGTGGAACGGCATGCCCGCGAACAGCTCCAGCATCCGCATCAGATGACCCGGCCGGTGCGGACCGGGGTCCACCCCGATGATCGGCCAGAAGAACACCACACCGACCGCGAGGAAGTGCACCATCATCGCGATGTGCCCGGTCTTCGAGCCCATCAGGAAGTCGAACAGCGGGGTGAAGTACAGGGCGTACAGGCTGGCGATGAACAGCGGGATGGTGAACGCCGGGTGGGTGATGACCCGCATGTACCGGCTGTGCAGCAGCATCAGCAGCAGCTCGCGCGGCCCCTTGCGGCCCTTGCCGGCGGCCGGCAGCGCGCGCAGCGCCAGCGTGACGGGGGCGCCGAGCAGGATCAGGATCGGCGACAGCATGCTGATCACCATGTGCTGCACCATGTGCACGCTGAACATGACCATGCCGTAGTCGTTCAGCTTGGTGCACATCACCAGGACGATGGTGAGCACGCCGACGACGTACGACACCGTCCGCCCGGCCGGCCACGCGTCCCCGCGCCGCCGCAGCCGTACGACACCCCACCCGTACAGGGCCAGCCCGGCCGCGCAGGCGACGAGGAAGAAGGGGTCCGCCGACCACTCGAGCCCTCGCCCCAGCGTGAACGGCGGCAGATCCATCATCATGCCGTGCCCGCTGTGATCCATCCGCCGGCTCCTGTTTCGTGGGGGTTGTGCGAGTTGTCCGCCCCCAAGAGTAGAACCGCCCCCGGTCCCGACTGCGACCGGGGGCGGATTGTTCTCCCCTGAACGAAAAGACGTCCGCGGACTACAGAACGCACTCCGCCTCGTCGTACCTGTCCGCGGGAACCGTCTTCAGCGTCTCCACGGCGTCGGCCAGCGGCACCATGACGATGTCGGTCCCCCGCAGCGCGGTCATCGCGCCGAACTCCCCGCGGTGCACCGCCTCCACCGCGTGCCATCCGAACCGCGTGGCCAGCACCCTGTCGTACGCCGTGGGCGTCCCGCCCCGCTGCACATGCCCGAGGATCACCGGCCGGGCCTCCTTGCCGAGGCGCTGCTCCAGCTCGATCGACAGCTGCCGGGCGATGCCCGCGAATCGCTCGTGGCCGTAGACGTCCTTGCCGCCCTCGTCGAAGTCCATGGTGCCGGGGCGCGGCTTGGCGCCCTCCGCGGCGACCACGATGGCGAACCGCTTGCCGGCCGCGAACCGCTCGCCGACCTTCCGCGTCAACTCCTCGATGTCGAAGGGCCGCTCGGGCACGACGACGGCGTGGGCGCCGGCCGCCATGCCGGAGTGCAGCGCGATCCAGCCGGTGTGCCGGCCCATGACCTCCACGATGAGCACCCGCTGATGGGACTCGGCGGTGGTCTTCAGCCGGTCCAGGGCCTCGGTCGCCACGGTCACCGCGGTGTCGAAGCCGAAGGTGACATCGGTGACCGCGATGTCGTTGTCGATGGTCTTGGGAACGCCCACGATGGGCAGGCCGTTGTCCGAGAGCAGCCGGGCCGCCTTCAGGGTGCCCTCACCGCCGATCGGGATGATCGCGTCCAGGCCCAGTTCCGCGACATGGCCCCGGGCGCGCTCCACGCCGTCCCGCAGATGCTCCGGGCGGACCCGGGAGGAGCCGAGGATGGTGCCGCCGCGGGCCAGGATGCCGGCCACGGCGTCCAGGTCGAGCTTGCGGTAGTCGCACTCCAGGAGGCCCTTCCAGCCGTCCCGGAAACCGATGACCTCGTCGCCGTGGTCGGCGACGGCACGGTGCACGACGGACCGGATGACGGCATTCAGGCCGGGGCAGTCGCCGCCGGACGTGAGGACACCAATGCGCATAGCCCGAATTACCTTCTCAACGTGGGCCGGGTGACCGGACCACGTTGTCCGGCGGATTCCCGGCCACCCTACCGGCGTGAGGGGGTGACTCCACAGCGGGCGTCCGCCTGCTGGACGCGCCCGCACATGTGAGCGGACGAGCCGTCAGGCGGGCCCGCCGGGAGTCTGCCGGACCACGCTGAAATCCCGTTGAAGGGACGGTTACGGGGGCTGCCGTACCCGTCCCTTTCCCGCCGGTTACGCGGGCTGCTGGGCCGCCGCGATGCGCTCGTTGCGCAGCGCCTCGTACCAGCGGTCGTCGATCGGCGGCAGCGCGTTGACGTCCAGCGCCAGCTTCAGCAGCAGATCGGCGATCAGCGGGTTGCGGGCGAGGACCGGCCCGTGCATGTACGTGCCGAAGACCGTGCCGTTGTACGCGCCCTCGGTGCCGTCGCCGGTGCCGTTGCCCTTGCCGATCTTCACCCGGGCGAAGGGGCGGGCGGTCGGGCCGAGGTGGGTGACGCCCTGGTGGTTCTCGAAGCCGGTCAGCGGGGGCAGCCCGAGCTGCGGGTCGATGTCCCCGAGCACGTCACCGACGCACCGCTCGCCCTCGCCGCGCACCGACACCACGTCCAGCAGGCCGAGGCCCGGCTCGCGCTGGCCGAGGTCGTTGATGAACTCGTGGCCGAGGATCTGGTAGCCCGCGCACACCGAGAACACGATCGCGCCGTTCTCCACCGCGCGGTGCAGATGCCCGTCCCGGCGCAGCCGCTCGGCCGCGAGCCGCTGCGGACGGTCCTCGCCGCCGCCGATCAGGTAGATGTCGCCGGAGGTCGGGATCGGCTGGTCGCTGCGCACGTCGAGCCGGGCCACGTCCAGGCCGCGCTGCCGGGCCCGGCGCTCCACGACGAGCGCGTTGCCCTGGTCGCCGTAGGTGCTCAGCAGGTCCGGGTAGATCCACACCAGCCGCAGTTGGTTGTCGCTCATGAGGTGATCGCCCTTCGAAGATCAGTTGCCGACGCGGCGGCGCAGGTCCTGGAACGCGGTGTAGTTCGCGATGACCTCGATCCGGCCCGGCGGGCACATCTGCACGGCCTGGTCGAGGTTGTCGCAGACCTGGAAGTGCTGGTTCGCGACCTCCAGGCGGACGGCGAGGTCCAGCTTCCGGTCACCGATGACGAAGATCGGGTGGCCGGTCAGCCGCGTGTAGTCGACGTCCCACAGCCAGGAGGTGTCGGTGCCGTCGGCCCCGCGCGCGTTCACGGACAGGATCACCGGCGCCGGCGGCGGGTCGATCAGGGAGAACGTCTCCAGCCAGCCGGCCGGGTTCTTGGCCAGCAGCAGCCTGAGGTCGCGGTTCTGGAACTGGACCACGTCGTACCGGCCGGCCACCGCCTGCACCTGGTACATCCGCTCCAGGGCGACCTGCGGCGGCACCCCGAAGACGGCGGCGACGGCCGCGGAGGACGCGGCGTTGGCCTTGTTGGCGCGGCCGGGCAGCTGGAGGTGGATCGGCCAGGCGGACCCGTGCGGGTCCAGCACGTGGTCGCCGGACAGCGCCCAGGTCGGCGTGGGCCGGCGGAATCCGCACTCGCCGCAGAACCAGTCGTCGCCGGGGCGCTGCATCACACCGCCGCACGACGGGCAGGACCAGGCGTCGTCCTTCCACATCTGGCCGGCCGCGACCCAGACCACGTTCGGGGAGGAGGACGCGGCCCACACCACCAGCGGGTCGTCGCAGTTGGCGACGACGACCGCCTTGGAGCCGGCCAGGCCCTCGCGCCAGTTCTCGGCGAGCATCCGGGTCTCGGCCGCGCGGTCCAGCTGGTCCCGGGAGAGGTTCAGCAGCGCGATGCACTTGGGGTCGGTGTCCCGGGCCACTCCGGCCAGGTACTTCTCGTCGACCTCGATGACGCCGAACTTCGCGTCCGAGCCGCCCGCGAGCGCCGAGGTGATGCCGGCCGGCATGTTGGCGCCGAGCGCGTTCGACACGACCGGGCCCGCGGCGCGCAGCGCCTCGGCGATGAGCCGGGTGGTCGTGGTCTTGCCGTTGGTCGCCGACACCAGGACGACGTCCAGGTTCTGGGCGAGCCGCCCGAGCAGGTCGGGGTCGAGTTTCAGCGCGACCCGGCCACCGATCACCGACCCGCTGCCGCGCCCCGCGGCGCGCGATGCCGCAGCGACCGCCTTGCCCGCGGTCACGGCCAGCTTGGCCCGCGGCGAGAGCGGGTCCGAGTTGCCTGCCATCAGTTCTCGATCCTCCTTGCGTACGCGCCGCGCCTGGGGCCATCCGGCAGCGTGGTGGGACCCTCAGCCTATCGAGATCCGTTCACACACCCGAATTCCGGCCTACGCTCACGCGCGGCGGGCATGAGCTGAAGGAACCGTACCCTTGCCGCCATGCGACACGGTTCCATTCCGGGCGCCCGCGGGCGCGTCCGGCCCCTCACCCTGCTCGGCGACGCGGTGCTGCGCGAGCCCTGCCGGGACGTCACCGACTTCGGCCCCGACCTCGCGGCCCTCGTGGAGGACCTGTTCGCCACGATGTACGCGGCGCGCGGCGTCGGTCTGGCGGCGAACCAAGTGGGCGTGCCCTTGCGGGTGTTCGTCTACGACTGCCCCGACGACGAGGACGTGCGGCACCTGGGCCACGTGGTGAACCCGCGGCTGGTGGAGGCGGACGGCGTGGTGATCCGGGGCCCGGAGGGCTGTCTGTCGCTGCCGGGTCTGGAGGCGGGCACCGAGCGCTACGACCACGCGGTGGTCGAGGGCCGGACGGTGACCGGGGAGCCGGTCACCGTACACGGCACCGGTTTCTTCGCCCGGTGCCTCCAGCACGAGTGCGACCACCTGGAGGGAGAGATCTACGCCGACCGTCTGACGGGGTGGCGTCACCGGAAGCTGATGCGGCAGGTCTCCCGTGCCTCCTGGCACCGGGGGAGCTGACGCGACGGGGTAGTGTGGCCGTCGGCCGTCAGAAGCCCGGGCCGCCCAGCCGGTCCCCGGCGGCGGCCAGCCGGCCCCACAGCAGGTCGGCGAGGGAGCGCACCAGCTCGGCCCGGGAGCAGGGACGTTCCCCCAGCCACCAGTCGCCGGCCGCGTGCATCATCCCGACGATCCCGTGGCCCCACACCCGGGCCAGCTGCCGGCTGTCCGGTCCGAGGTCCACCCGCTCCTCGATGACCTGGGCCAGCTCCTCGCCCATCCGCCGCAGCAGCGGCACGGAGTGCTTGCCGACGTCGAAGCCCTGCTCCCCGCCCGCGCTGCCCTCGGCCGGATGCATCAGGAACCGGTACACCTGGGGCCGCGCCTCGATCGCGGCGAGGTAGGTGTCGAGGGTGGACTCGACGCGCTCGCGCCGCCCGGCCGGCGCGTCCAGGGCGGCCCGCAGCGAGGCCAGCAGGGCGTCGGTGTGCCGCTGGGCCAGGGCCGCGTAAAGACCGCCCTTGTCGCCGAAGTGCCGGTACAGGATCGGTTTGGTGATCCCCGCCTCCGCCGCGATCGCGTTCATCGACGCCTGCGGGCCGTCGCGCAGCACCACCCGGTCGGCGGCCTCCAGCAGCTCGCGCCGGCGGCGGTCGGCGGACCGCTGCTGCTCGGTCCGCTGTGTGGTGTCCATGTGCTCTCCCCACCCGTGCTGATTCGGTGACGCCTGCGCAAACTAACACTGACGGCGCCCCTGACATCGAACGGGAGGCCGAGGGACTCGGCGGTTGACAATCCTACCGGCCGGTAACAGACTCGCGTTACCGTTAGTAACACAGTAGCGCCGCTGGAGGGGACATGGCCGAGTTCACCATGGAGCTCAACGACGAGCAGAAGGAGGTCCGGGACTGGCTCCATGGCTTCGCCGCGGACGTGATCCGCCCGGCCGCCGCCGAGTGGGACGAGCGCGAGGAGACGCCCTGGCCGGTCATCCAGGAGGCCGCGAAGGTCGGCATCTACTCCCTCGACTTCTACGCGCAGCAGTACTTCGACCCCACCGGCCTCGGCATCCCGATGACGATGGAGGAGCTGTTCTGGGGCGACGCGGGCATCGCCCTGTCCATCGTGGGCACCGGCCTCGCCGCCGTGGGCGTCCTCGCCAACGGCACCGACGAGCAGATCGGCACCTGGATCCCGCAGATGTACGGCGACCAGAACGACGTCAAGGTCGCCGCGTTCTGCTCCTCCGAGCCCGACGCCGGCTCCGACGTGGCCTCCATGCGCACCCGCGCCGTCTACGACGAGGCCAAGGACGAGTGGGTGATCAACGGCACGAAGACCTGGGCGACCAACGGCGGCATCGCCAATGTCCACGTGGTCGTCGCCGTCGTCGACCCGGAGCTGGGCTCCAAGGGCCACGCCTCCTTCATCGTCCCGCCGGGCACCCCCGGCCTGTCGCAGGGGCAGAAGTTCAAGAAGCACGGCATCCGTGCCTCCCACACCGCCGAGGTCGTCCTGGACAATGTCCGGGTGCCCGGCTCCTGCCTGCTCGGCGGCAAGGAGAAGCTGGACGAGCGCCTCGCACGGGCCCGGGAGAAGGCGAAGGCCGCCGGGGGCGTGGGGGTCCCCCCGGCCGAAGGCTGGGGGAGGGTGAAGAACGCGGCGATGGCCACCTTCGAGGCGTCCCGGCCGGCCGTCGGCGCCATGGCCGTGGGCACCGCCCGGGCCGCCTACGAGGTCGCGCTCGACTACGCGAAGACCCGCGAGCAGTTCGGCCGGCCGATCATCGACAACCAGGGCGTGGCCTTCCAGCTCGCGGACATGCGCACGCGGATCGACGCGGCACGGCTGCTGGTGTGGCGGGCCTCCTGGATGGCCGTCAACGGCAAGCCGTTCACCGCGGCCGAGGGGTCCATGTCCAAGCTGTACGCGAGCGAGACCGCGAAGCAGGTGACCGCGCAGGCCATCCAGATCCTGGGCGGCAACGGGTACACGCGGGAGTACCCGGTGGAGCGGATGCACCGGGACGCCGCGATCTACACCATCTTCGAGGGGACCAGCGAGATCCAGCGGCTGGTCATCGCCCGGACCCTGTCGGGCATGCCCATCCGGTGAGCGCGGGCGGAGCCGCGTACCGCACACGGCTCCGCCTGCTCACCGGTGCTTCAGCGGCGTCAGCTGCTCGATGTCGTACTTCGCCCTGAGCGCCTCGATCGCCTCCTGGTCCGGCGGACCCCCGGCGGCCAGGATCTCCAGCAGTTCCTCGAAGTAGCGTTCGTGGTCCGGCGGGGGAGACGCCTGGAAGAACATCTTCGCCGGGGCGTCCGTCGGGTTGGCGAAGGCATGGGGGCAGCCCGGCGGTACGACGATGACCGTGCCCGGAGTCGCGCGCACCACCCGGCTGCCCGAAGGCGACTGCCACTTCTGCCAGTTGTCGGGGGTACGGATGCGCGGCTCGAAGGCGAGGACGTCCAGCTCGCCCTCGAGGACGTAGAACAACTCCTCGCTGCGCGTGTGCACATGGGCGCCCACGTCGAAGCCGGGCGGCACCTCCACCTCGAAGGTGGAGGCCATCCGCGAATGGGTGCCGGTGACCTTGAACGTCACCCGCTGGGCCGGGGTCTCGACGACACGGCCGTGCCCCGGCGGCACGTACAGTCCCTCGGTCTCGGTCATGGGCAGTCCCTCGGTCTCGGTCATGGGCGGCTCACCACGTCACCGGCAGGGCCTCGGGACCCCGGATCAACGCGCCCTTGCGGAAAGGGACTTGATCCGGCGGTACGGCCAGTCGCAGCCCCGGCACCCGGTCCAGCAGGGCGTCCGTCAGCAGCTCCTCCTCCATCCGGGCCAGGATCCCGCCCGGGCAGTAGTGCGGACCGAAGCCGAAGGCCGCGTGCGGGTTGGGGCTGCGGGAGAAGTCGATGGTGTCCGGGTCGGGGAAGACCTCGGGGTCGCGGTTGGCGGCCAGGTACGAGACGTAGACCGGGTCGCCCGCGCGGATGCGGACCCCGCCGATCTCCACGTCCTCCAGGGCGACGCGGGACAGTCCGACCGCGTTGCGGTGCGGGATGTAGCGCAGGAGTTCGTCGATCGCCCGCGGCCTGAGCTCCGGCTCCGCGCGCAGCCGCCGCAGCAACCCGGGGCGGGTCAGCAGCAGGTAGAAGAGCTGCCCGCTGTTGCTGGTGACCGCCTCGCCGCCGATCTGGAGGAGGACGGCGAGACCCACGGCCTCGTCCCGCGTGATCTCCCCGCGGCCCACCGCGGCGCCCAGCAGGGAGGTGACGTCCTCGCCGGCGCCGTGCTCGCGCCGCCCGATCAGCTCGGCGAAGTACCCGGCCATCTCCCGCTTGGCCCGCTCGCTGATCCGCTTGCCGTGCGAGGAGGAGAGGATCAGCTCGGTCCAGGTGTGCAGGGCGTGCCGGTCGCCGGCCGGGACGCCCATCAGCTCGCAGATCACCGCGATCGGGAACGGGCCGAGCACCGCGCTGGTCAGGTCCGCGGGCGGGCCGCCGCGCAGCAGCTCGTCCACCAGCTCCGCCAGCCGGTCACGCGCCTTCTCCCGTACCCGCTCCACGCCCTTGGCGCCGAACGCGGCGGCCACCGAGCGGCGCAGCCGGGTGTGTTCGGGCGGATCGAGGAAGCCGACCGCCCCCGGTTCGGGGATGAAGTGCGGGGCCAGCCGGGTGACCTGCTTGGCCATGACCGCCGCACGGCTGAAGCGGGGATCGCCCGCCACCCTGCGCACGTCCTCGTACCGGGTGACCAGCCACGCCCAGCCCTCTCCGTGCGGCAGCTGGACGCGGGTGACCGGGCCCTCCGCCATCAGATCGGCCAGCACCGGGTCGAAGTCGGTCCCGGGCAGGTCGAGCGCCGGCCAGTGCCGTACCGGGGGCCGGGTCCCGGCGAGCGCCGGCGCGGTCACCGCCCGGCTCCGTCCCCGTCGGCCCAGCGCCCGACCGTCATCTCGGCGGTGATCCCCGGGCCGAACCCGGCGAGCAGCCCGCGCGCCCGGTCCTCGGCGCCGCCCTCGTCGAACAGCCGCCGCAGCGCGTCCAGCACGACGGCGCTGGCGATGTTGCCGTACTCGGTGAGCGTGGCCCGGCTGAACCGGAAGGCGTGCGGGTCGACCTCGAGGAACTTGCTCAGGTCGTCGAGTATTCGGGGACCGCCCGCGTGGATGATGTAGAAGTCCAGGTCGGACGCGTCCCAGCCGTGCGTGCCGGCCAGTTCCCGCAAGGCCGGGGCGAGCGGCTCCATCGTCGTCGGCACCCGCTTGTCCAGCAGGAAGTGGAAGCCGGTCGCGCGCACGTCGTAGGCGATCCAGTCCTCGGTCTTCGGGATCAGGTAGGAGCCGTTGCGCTCCAGGCTGACGCCCCGGCCGCCGCGCCCGCGGACCACGGCGGCGGCGATGCCGTCACCGAACAGCCCGTTGGAGAGCAGCGAACCGACGCCGAGGTCGGTGGGCTGGTAGCACAGCGAGCAGAACTCGCAGGCCACGATGAGGGCGTTGGCGTGCGGGTAGGCCGAGCAGAAGTCGTGCGCCCGGTTGATCGCCGCGCCGCCGGCCGCGCAGCCCAGCTGGGCGATCGGGAGCTGGCGGGTGGTGCTGTCGAAGTCCATCTCGTTGATCAGCCACGCCGTGAGCGAGGGCATCATGAAGCCCGTGCACGACACGTAGATGATCACGTCGATGTCGCTGGTGAGCAGTTCCGCGTCGTCCAGCGCGCGCTGGATCACCGCGGGGACCCGGGCCTTGGCCTCGGCCTCGTAGAGCTTGTTGCGCTCCTCGAAGCCCGGGTGTTTGAGGGTCTCCTCGATGGGCTGGACGATGTGCCGCGTCTTGACGCCGGTGTTCTCGATCAGCCTGAGGGCCAGTGGCAGTTGTGGGTGGTCGGCGTGGCGGGAGCGCGCCAGCTCCAGCGTCTCCTCCATCGTGATCACGTACTCCGGGACCGACACCGAGGGCTTGCACAAGGTCGCCATGAACCGTCCCTGCTTTCCGCGTTCCGGGGGCCTTCGCCCGCCGGTCAGAAGGTGGGTTCGCCTCTGTGGGCGCTCCACCCACCGTCACCCGGGAGGGCGATGATCTCGCGTTGGATTACTCCGAACCGGGGACCCCGGGGTCCGGCCCGCAGGGCGATTCATGCGGCCGGACGAGGGAAAACGGCAGGCCGGGCGTTACGTCGGAGGGGACGGCGGCGAGGGAAGCGGGCCGTGGGCGGCGGTGGCTCGGGCGGCGATACGGATCCGGGCCGCGGGCGGTGAGGGGGCGAGCGGCAGCCGACGGCGGTTCGGGCGGCGGGCGGCTGGGCGGCCCGGGGCGCGGCGGGGACGCGGTGGGGGTGCGGTGAGGGCGCCCCGACCGCGGGCGGCCGGGGCATGGGGCGGGCCGTCGGGTACGGCCCGACTGCCGGGGCGGTGCGGGCGTTCGGCGGCGCGGTGGGGACGGCCTACTGCGTCCCGCTGCTGTGCGCGATGCACGCGACGTCGATCCGGTCCGCCAGCTTGGCCAGCTCGATGGTCAGCGCGGCCACGGTGTCCTCGTCGAGCCCCTGCTCGCCCGCCTCGACCAGATGCAGCCACCGCGCGCCCACGGTCCGCAACAACTTACTCACGTCGGCCGCGGAGACCTGCAAGGCCCCGCGGTCGTCGACGATCAGAGGCAGGGTCACTTCGCGGTTCACAGAACGGGATGGTAGCCGCGCGGCCCTCACGCACCCTGCCAAACCGTGGTGATGTTGCAGAACTCCCGGATTCCGTGCCCGGACAGCTCACGCCCGTACCCCGAGCGCTTCACCCCGCCGAACGGGAACGCCGGGTGGGAGGCGGTCATCCCGTTGACGTACACCGAACCGGCCTCCAGGTCCCGGGCGAACCGCTCGACCTCGGTCTCGTCCCGTGTCCACACGTTCGAACTCAGGCCGAAGTCAGAGTCGTTGGCGATGAGCACGGCCTCGTCCACGTCGTCCGCCCGGTACAGCGTGGCGACCGGTCCGAACGCCTCCTCGCGGTGCACGCGCATCTCCCGGGTGATGCCGGACAGCACGGTCGGCGGGTAGTACCAGCCCGGCCCGTCCGGCCGCTCGCCGCCGCACAGCACCGTCGCCCCGCCGTGCCGGGCGTCGTCGACCAGCTCCTCCAGGTCGTCACGGCCCCGCTCGCTGGCGAGCGGCCCGATCTCGGTGTCCTCCGCCAGCGGGTCGCCGACCTTCAGGGCCCGCATGCCCGCGACGAACTTCTCGGCGAAGGCGTCGTAGACATCGGTGTGCACGATGAACCGCTTGGCGGCGATGCACGACTGCCCGTTGTTCTGCACCCGCGCGGTCACCGCGACCTCGGCCGCGCGGTCGAGGTCGGCGGAGGGCATCACGATGTACGGGTCGCTGCCGCCCAGCTCCAGCACCGTCTTCTTGATCATCTCCCCGGCGGTGGACGCGACCGCCCGGCCCGCCGGTTCGCTGCCGGTCAGGGTGGCCGCCTTGACCCGCTCGTCGCGCAGGACGTCGTCCACCGCGCCGGAGCCGATCAGCAGCGTCTGGAAGCAGCCCTCCGGGAAGCCCGCCCGGTGGAAGAGGTCCTCCAGGTACAGGGCCGTCTGCGGCACGTTGGAGGCGTGCTTGAGCAGGCCCACGTTGCCGGCCATCAGGGCGGGCGCCGCGAACCGGACCACCTGCCACAGCGGGAAGTTCCACGGCATCACGGCGAGCACCGGGCCGAGCGGGCGGTAGCGCACCCGCACCCGGGCGGCGCCCGAGTCGCGCACGTCCGACTCGGCGGGCTCCTCGTCGGCCAGCAGCCGTTCGGCGTGCTCGGCGTACCAGCGCATCGCCTTGGCGCACTTCGCCGCCTCCGCGCGGGCCTGCCGGATCGGCTTGCCCATCTCGGTGGTGACGACCCGGCCGATCTCCCGCCGGTCCTCGTCCAGCAGCTCCGCGGCCCTGGTCAGCAACCGGGCGCGCTCGGTGAACGAGGTCGTCCGGTAGGTGCGGAACGTCGCCTCGGCCAGCTCCAGCCGGCGTTCCAGCTCGTCCTCGTCCATGGGCTCGTACGACTTCAGCGTCTCGCCGTTCGCCGGGTTCACCGTCGCGATGGGCATGACCGACCTCCCTGGGAGCGGGCTTGTCTCGACCTTCGCGCGCGGCCCGGCAAGTCGCAACGCGACAGGTCCTCGGATCAGCCCGAGTGCTCCGCCAGCCGGTCGAGAAACGCGGCCTGCGCCGTGATGATCACCGCACGGGCCCGGTCCGGGGTGAACCACGCCACCCGGTCCAGCTCCGGGAACTCCTGGAACCGGCCGGAGCGAGGCGGCCACTCCATGGTGAACGTCCCCGGCTCGATCGTCTCCGGGTCGAGGTCCGCCTCCACCGCCCAGACCGTGACGATCTTGCCGTTGCGCTGCACGACCTCGCCCAGCGGTACGGCCTCACCGTCCGGCGGCGCCACCCCCAGCTCCTCGCGGAACTCCCGCCGGGCCGCCTCCCAGGCCGGCTCCGCCGGGTCGTACTCGCCCTTGGGTACGGTCCAGGCGCCCGCGTCCTTCCTGGCCCACAGCGGGCCGCCCATATGGCCGAGCAACACCTGAAGGCCCTGTTCCGTGTGCCGGAACAACAGCAGTCCCGCGCTGCGCCTCACCGTCCGCACCGTCATGTCCCGGCCTCCGGATGGGCCGCCAGCAGGGCCTGAACGGTGTCGGCCTCCTCGGGGCGCTTGTCCTCGCGGTAGCGGAGCACCCGGGCGAAACGCAGGGTGACACCGGCCGGATAGCGGGTGGAGCGCTGGAGGCCGTCGTAGGCGATCTCCACGACGAGTTCGGGGCGCACCCGGACCACCCGGCCGTCGTCCTCGACCGCCAGCTCCCGAAGCCGCTCGGTCTGCCAGGCGAGCATCGCGTCCGTCATGCCCTTGAACGTCTTGCCGAGCATCGCGAAACCGCCGTCCTCGGTGCGGGCGCCGAGGTGGAGGTTGGACAGCCGGCCGGTGCGCCGGCCGTGGCCCCACTCGGCGGCCAGCACCACCAGGTCCAGGGTGTGCACGGGCTTGACCTTCAGCCAGGACGCGCCACGCCGGCCCGCGCTGTAGGGCGCGTCGAGCGCCTTGACCACCACGCCCTCGTGCCCCCGGGCCAGGGTGTCCGCCAGGAACCGCTCCGCCTCCGCCAGGTCCCCGGGCCCCGAGACCAGTGTGCGCCGCACCCGCATCGGCTCGGGCACCAGCCGGGCCAGCTCCGCGTGCCGCTCGGCGAAGGGCAGGTCGAGCAGGTCGCGGCCGTCCACCGCGAGGGCGTCGAAGAAGACGGGGGAGACCGGGACCTCCTCGGCCGCCCGCGCCACGTCGGACCGGGAACCCACCCGGCCCGCCGTCTCCTGGAAGGACCGGGGCCGCCCCGCCGCGTCGAAGGAGATCACCTCGCCGTCCAGGATGAACCCCTCGCAGGGCAACGCCAGGGCGGCGGCCGTGACTTCGGGCAGCCGGCCGGTGATGTCGTCCAGGGTGCGGGTGTGGATCCGCACCCGTTCGCCGTCCCGGTGCACCTGGACCCGGATGCCGTCCAGCTTCTCCTCCACCGCGCAGGCGCCCAGCTTGCGCACCGCCTCCGCGACCGACGACGCGCTGTGCGCCAGCATCGGCAGCACCGGGCGGCCCACCGTGAGCCGGAACCGCTCCAGCGCCGCCGGCCCCTCGCCGAGCAGCGCCTCGGCCACCGTCTGGAGCGACCCGGCGAGCATCACGGCCCGCCGTACGTCCGCCGGATCCGCCTGGGTCGCCCGGGCCAGGCCCTCCACCGCGACCGCGTCCAGCGCGCCCTGGCGGACCTCGCCGGTGAGCAGACCGAGCAGGAAGCGCTGCTCGGCCTCGGTGGCCGCGCCCATCAGCTCACCGACGACCCGGGACCGCTCCGCCTGGGCCCCGGGCCCGGCCACTTTCCCCAGCTCGGCGAGCCGGGCGTCGACCTCGCGCACGGTGAGCGTCGGCTCGGCGGCCGGCGGCACCGGACGGCCCAGCACCTTCCAGCCCACCCCGAGCCGGCCCTGCGGCAGCCGTCCGGCCAGATAGGGGATGACGATCGGCACGTCCGCCGGCTCGGCCTCCCGGAACAACTCCGCGAGCAGCGCGGTCTTACGGGACCGCGCCGCCGTCGCGGCGACCTCCCGGGACACCTCGGCCAGCCGGGTCAGCAGCATGTCCCCAGAGTGCACCGGGGGCGCGCGGTCTACACCCCCACAGCCGCGTGGAGGCCGCTCATCAGCGGTTCCCCGTTGACGGCCGCGCCCACGGGGCGCGTGGTTTCTTGTCTGCGGGGCGCGTCGTGGCTGCTCGCGCGGTTCCCCGCGCCCCTTACGGGGCGCTTGCGTCGAGGTCGGTCATCAGCAGTTCCGCGTTGATCGCCGCGCCCGCCCGGTAGCCCCGGCTGGCCGCGTTCACCACCTGCTCGGTGAATCCGCTCGCGTTGCCCGCCGCCCACAGCCCGGGCACACTCGTCAGGCCCCGTTCGTCGATCACCGGGTAGTCGCCGAACGGGGTCTCGTGCAGGTCCGCGCCCAGCTTGACCAGGAGATCGTTGTTCGCGACGGCGCGCGGGGCGGCGTACAGCACCGCGCGGTCGTGCACCGTGCCGTCCGAAAGCCGGACTCCGGTGAGCCGGTCGTCGGTGACCACCAGCCCCGCCACCTCCCCGGGCACCACCGCGACCCCGGCGGCGGCCAGCCTGCGCAGGTCCTGGTCGGTCAGCTCGGCCTCGTCCACTTGGTGCAGGAAGAGCCGTACGTCCTTCGACCACTGGGTGACCATCAGCGCCTGGTGCACGCTGAGCGGCGAGGTGGCGAGCACCCCGGTCGGCAGGTCGCGCATTTCCCAGCCGTGGCAGTACGGGCAGTGCAGCACATCCCGGCCGAACCGCTCGGCCAGGCCCGGGACCCGCGGCAGCTCGTCGCGCAGGCCGGTCGCGATCACCAGCCGCCGGGCCCGCACGGTCCGGCCCCCGGCGAGGACGACGGTGAAGTCCGTGTCCCGGCTCGCGTCCACCACCCGGTCCCGGACCAGCTCCACCCCGTACCGGGCGATCTCCGCGCGCCCGACCGCCAGGAACTCGGCCGGGGACATGCCGTCCCGGGAGAGGTACCCCTGCATGTGCGAGGACGGCGCGTTGCGCGGCTCGCCCGCGTCGACCACCAGGGTGCGGCGCCGGGACCGGCCCAGCACCAGCGCGGCGGACAGCCCGGCCGCCCCGCCGCCGACGACGACCACTTCGTACTTCTCGGTCATGGTGACCACCTCCGCCCCGACCGTCGCCCAAGCCGTGCCGCATTGACAAACACCTTTGCCGAATCTGCAATAAGGTCATGAGTACCGACGACGTTCTCGCCGAGGTCGGCCCCCGGCTGCGACGGATCCGCAAGGAGCGGCAGGTCACCCTGGCGGCGCTGTCCGAGGCCACCGGCATCTCCGTCAGCACCCTGTCCCGGCTGGAGTCCGGCCTGCGCAAGCCCAGCCTGGAACTGCTGCTGCCCATCGCCCAGGCCCACCAGGTCCCGCTGGACGAACTGGTCGGCGCCCCGCCGGTCGGCGACCCCCGGGTGCGGGCCCGGCCGATCACCCGGCACGGGCGCACCCTGTATCCGCTGACCCGGCAGCCCGGCGGACTCCAGGCGTACAAGGTGGTCGAACCGCAGCGCGGCGCCGAGCCCGACCCCCGCACCCACGAGGGCTACGAATGGCTGTACGTGCTGTCCGGGCGGTTGCGCCTGGTGCTCGGGCAGCACGACGTGGTGCTCTCGCCGGGCGAGGCGGCCGAGTTCGACACCCGGGTGCCGCACTGGTTCGGGCCGGCGGGGGACGGGCCGGTGGAGTTCCTGAGCCTGTTCGGGCCGCAGGGGGAGCGGATGCACGTACGGGCGCGGCCGGCCCGTTCCTGACGTGAGCGTCGTGCGCGGGGTTGCCGCTGCCTGACATCCGCTCGCGTTCGGGGCCCGTCGGCTGTTCCCTGATCGGCAAGCGACCGCTTAGTATGCGGTCGGACCCGGTCAGACGAAGCAGTCCCGTGGAGGCCCCGCATGCAGGCATGGCAAGTGCACGAGAACGGCGAGCCGAGCGAGGTGATGCGCCTGGCGGAGACGGAGCGGCCCACGCCCGGCGCCGGCCAGGTGCTGCTGCGGGTGCGCGCGGCCAACGTCAACTTCCCCGACGCGCTGCTGTGCCGGGGCCAGTACCAGGTGCGCCCGCCGCTGCCCTTCACGCCCGGCGTGGAGATCTGCGGCGAGACCGAGGACGGCCGCCGGGTGATAGCCAACCCCGCGCTGCCGTACGGCGGCTTCGCCGAGTACGCCGTCGCCGACGCCCGCACCCTGCTGCCCGCTCCCGAGTCGCTGGACGACGCCGAGGCCGCCGCCCTGCACATCGGCTACCAGACCGGCTGGTTCGGCCTGCACCGGCGGGCCCGGCTGGAGGCGGGGGAGACCCTGCTCGTGCACGCCGCCGCCGGGGGCGTGGGCAGCGCCGCCGTCCAGCTCGGCAAGGCGGCCGGCGCCACCGTGATCGGTGTCGTGGGCGGGGAGAAGAAGGCCGCCGTCGCCCGGGAACTGGGCTGTGACGTGGTGGTCGACCGGCGCGCCGAGGACGTCGTCGCCGCCGTGAAGGAGGCCACCGGCGGCCGGGGCGCCGACGTGATCTACGACCCGGTCGGCGGCGAGGCATACACCCAGTCCGCCAAGGTCGTCGCCTTCGAGGGCCGGATCGTCGTCGTGGGCTTCGCCGGCGGCACCATCCCCACCCCCGCCCTCAACCACGCCCTGGTGAAGAACTACTCGATCCTCGGCCTGCACTGGGGCCTGTACAACACCAAGAACCCGGAGCTGGTCCGGCACTGCCACGAACAGCTCACCGAGCTGGCCGCGCGGGGCGCCGTCAAGCCGCTGGTCAGCGAGCGGGTGCCGCTCGCCGGCGCGGCCGGTGCCGTGCAGCGGGTCGCCGACGGGGTGACCACCGGCCGGATCGCCGTCGTACCGGAGAAAGGAGCCGCCGCATGACCGACGCCGACGAACTGCGCAGCCGCACCCGGGAGTTGCTCGACCAGTACCCGCCCGCGAGCACCGACCGCCTGGACTTCCTGCGGGCCCGCTTCGACGCCGGCCTCGCCTGGGTGCACTACCCCCAGGGCCTCGGCGGCCTCGGCGCCCCGCGCTCCCTCCAGGGCGTCGTGGACGCCGAGCTGGAGGCCGCGGGCGCCCCCGACAACGACCCCCGGCGCATCGGCATCGGCCTCGGCATGGCCGCGCCGACCATCCTCACGTACGGCACCGAGGAGCAGAAACGGCGCTATCTGCGGCCCCTGTGGACCGGGGAGGAGGTCTGGTGCCAGCTGTTCAGCGAGCCCGGCGCCGGCTCCGACCTGGCCGCGCTCGGCACGCGGGCGGTCCGCGAGGGCGACGAGTGGGTGGTCAACGGGCAGAAGGTGTGGACCTCCAGCGCCCACCTCGCCCGCTGGGCCATCCTCATCGCCCGCACCGACCCGGACGTGCCCAAGCACCAGGGCATCACCTACTTCGTCTGCGACATGACCGACCCGGGCGTGGAGGTCCGGCCGCTGCGCCAGATCACCGGCGAGGCCGAGTTCAACGAGGTCTTCCTCACCGGCGTCCGCATCCCCGACAACCGCCGCCTCGGCGCGGTCGGCGACGGCTGGCGGGTCGCCCAGACCACCCTCAACAACGAGCGCGTCGCCATCGGCGGCATGGCCCAGCCCCGCGAGGGCGGCATGATCGGCGCCGTCGCGAAGACCTGGCGCGAGCGCCCGGAGCTGCGCACCCACGAACTGCACCAGCGGCTGCTGACGCTGTGGGTGGAGGCCGAGGTGGCCCGGTTCACCGGCGAGCGGCTGCGCCAGCAGCTCGCCGCGGGCCAGCCCGGACCCGAGGGCGCCGGCATGAAGCTCGCCTTCGCCCGCCTCAACCAGGAGATCAGCGGCCTGGAGGTGGAACTGCGGGGCGAAGAGGGCCTGTTGTACGACGACTGGACCATGCGCCGCCCCGAACACGTCGACTTCACCGGCCGTGACGCCGGCTACCGCTATCTGCGCTCCAAGGGCAACAGCATCGAGGGCGGCACCAGCGAGGTGCTGCTGAACATCGTGGCCGAGCGCGTCCTGGGCCTGCCCGCCGAACCGCGCACCGACAAGGACGTCGCCTGGAAGGACCTCGCCCGATGACGGATCTGCTGTACTCCGAGGAGGAAGAGGCGCTGCGCGCCGCCGTCCGCGACCTGCTCACGGACCACTGCCCGCCGGCCGGCGTGCTCGCCCGCACCGAGTCGGACGCGCCCCACGACCGCGCCCTGTGGAAGTCGCTCACCGAGGACATGGGCCTGGCCGGCCTCCTGGTACCCGAGGAGCAGGGCGGCCAGGGCGCCTCCCACCGCGAGGCGGCCGTCGTCCTGGAGGAACTGGGCCGGGCCGTCGCCCCCGTGCCGTACCTGACCAGCGCGGTCGTGGCCACCGAGGCGCTGCTGGCCTGCGGCGACGGGGAACTGCTGGGGCAGCTGGCCTCCGGGCGCACCATCGGCGCCCTGGCGGTCGGCCTGCACACCGGCCCGGCCACCGGCGTCAGGACCGTACGGCTGGAGAACGGCACCCTGCACGGCGAGCTGACCGGCATCGCGGACGCGGCCGTCGCCGACGTACTGCTCGTCCCGGCCGACGACGGCGGCCTGTACGCCGTCGCCGCCGACGCCGTGACCATCCTGCCCCAGACCTCCCTGGACCTGACCCGGCCACTGGCCACCGTACGGCTGGCGGGCGCCCCCGGCCGCCGCGTCGGGGACACCGAGCCCGCCGTACGCCGGGCCCTGCGCGCCGCCGCCGGACTGCTCGCCTCCGAGCAACTGGGAGTGGCCGACTGGGCGTTGACGGAGACCGTCCGCTACCTGAAGGAGCGCAAGCAGTTCAACCGGCCGGTCGGCGGCTTCCAGGCACTCAAGCACCGGCTGGCCCGGCTGTGGCTGGAGGTGGTCCACCTGAGGGCCGCCGCCCGCGCCGCCGCCGACGCCCTCTCCTCGGGCGTGGACACCGACATCACGGTGGCCGTCGCCCAGGCCTACGCCGCCCCCGTCGCCGTACGCGCCACCGAGGAGGCGCTGCAACTGCACGGCGGGATCGGCATGACCTGGGAACACCCCGTCCACCTGTACCTGAAGCGGGCCAAGGCGGACTCGATCGCCTACGGCACGCCGGGCGCCCACCGCGAGAAGCTGGCCGCCCTGGCCGACCTCCAGGCCCCCTGACCCCCACCTGGTGAAGCCCGCCCAACCCGGGGCGGGCTTTCCGTGCGGCGGAGGGTGAGGCGCGGGTGCGGGCGGGTGGTCTGCCGGTGAGCCAGGCTTCGATGCAGACCCGTGAGGGAACGGGTGCTGTCGGGGAACCAGGGGCGATGTCTACGTCCACGCCGGTCCGCCGTCGTTCGTGAACACCGCGCCGACGGGAGGGGGCCGACCGTTCTGGCGCTCAGGCGCGCACTAGGAGGACCACCTCGCGTGCTGGGATGATGCCGTCCGCGCGGTCCTGCAGCGTGGTGATGCCAAGAGCGATGTCACGGCACATCGTCTGGATCTCCATCCCGTCACTGCGGTGTGCGAGGGTCATGGTCGCCACCCTCAGCAGATCGGCGGCTTCCCGCTCCTTTTCCAGACCACGGGCGACCGTCTCCGCTCCCAGGTCGGCAATGCTGGCCGCCAGTCGGCGGTTTTCGCTGATCGAGGGGTCTCCATGGATGGGGGCTATGAGCCGTGGTGCGCGTTCCACCGTGTCGGGGAGGGCCGTGAGCAGCTCCATCAGAAGTCGAGGGGACGAGGGGCGAATCAGAGCCTGACGCGAACTGATGTCGATTGACGGGAAGGTCGCGACGGGGTCGAAACTCAAGTAGCGTGCCGTGTTCGTGATCGCACGCACCGCGTTGGTGAGTAAGCCGTGAAGCCTGGGATCAGTGTGCTGATAAGGGAACCAGGCCCCCGCGTCGGAACTCTCAATGGTGCCGATCCCGCTTCCGACAGCCCGCTCGTACACGCGCTCCAGGGGCACTGACCAGGGGTGGGGCATGCCCTCCGGCGCCCAGCAGACCGGTGTCCGGTCGCTCCAGTCATGCGGAGGCTGGGCCCATAGTGAGCACTCTGGAGGCAGCAGCGGTTGCATGGCGGGATCTGAGGCCTCGTTCCAGGTGGGCAGCCGGAAGACGGCAGAACCGTCGAGCACGTCGTTCACCCATCGGACCAGAGCCTCTGGCGCGCCCGGCGGAATACCGAGGAACGCAGGACCGTAGTCGGTGGTGGCGGCCCGTGACCGTCGTCGAGACCCTTCCTCGTCTTCGGGGCGGAACTCCGGATGGGCGTCGGTGAACAGACGGTAGACATCGTGGTTGACCGGCAGCGCGCTGACCAGTACTCCGTCCGCCAGCCAGACGACCTGGCGCAGATGGCGGGCGATCGTGGCCCCTGTCATTATCCGTCGACGGGGCGAGTCCACCGGCGACCGCAGCGCCTCCAGGCGCAGTTGTTCGAGGCGCTGACCGAGCTCATGCGGCTTCTGCCGGGCCTCGTCGTAGCAGTCGAGCGCGAGTCCCAGTGCCTCGGCGGTGTCCAGCTCAAGGCACGCCTCGATGACTTGGTCGGGTGGGTTGACCGCCGCCCACAGCAGAATGGTCTCGCGCCACCAGGGCTCGCTGATCCTCCGCTCCAGGAGGTGGCCCATACCGTTCTGATGGATATGGTAGGCCGCCAGATACTCCTGGAAGGTCTGGTGCGCGAAGCTGAACTGTCCGGGTTCACGTTCGATGAGCAGCCCGGTGCGGGCGATGGACGTCAGGAAGGCGTCCGCGGACACCCCGGGGAGTTCGCGGACGAGTGCCGGAAAGAGCAGATCCGTGGCGAGCGCCCCGCCGACGGGCAGCGAGCGGGTCTGATGGACCATCATCCCGTACGCGAGTTCCCGTAGCACTGCTTCACGGGCCGGTCCCGCGTCGGCGTCCTTCCAGAGCCCCTTGGCCTGGTGCCTACGCCACAGCAGCACCTGGCAGATCTGGCCGTACAGCTCAGCCCGGGTGCCGGGCAGCGCTCCGAGATAGCGGTGCACGTTGCAGAGCATGGTGAGCAGCAAGGGGTTGGAGGACAATCCGTAGAGACTGGGCTGGGCGCGCAGCCGGTCGATGAGATCCTCGGCCGAGGCGTACGCCGCCGCTCCTGTGCCCCTGCTGCCCGAGAGGCGCTCAACGGCGACGTACCAGCCGTGTACAAAGCGGCGGATCTGGTCCGGCGTGAAGCGGCGGACCACGAGCACCTCGGCACCGTCCAGTGGCGCGGCGTCGTAGCCCTGTGGCCGGGTGGTGAGCACCCAATGATTGTCCGGGTAGCGGGCGACCTGCGTCTCCGCCCACTGCACCAAGCGCCGGCGCGTGGACGGGTCGGCGACCTCGTCCAAGCCGTCGAGCAGCACCACACAGCGGCCGTGTTCCAGATGGTCCTCGAACCACCCGGCGGGCGCTTCCCCCAGAGCCGCGGCCGAGAGCGTCAGTCGTGCGACGTCGGCGATCGCCAACCCCGGACCCGCGACGCCGTCTCCGACTATCTGCTCGACGTGGTCGCGCAGAGTGACAAAGACCGGCAGCCGGCGCTTCGCCCACCGCCGTGCCCGGCGCCGGGCGTACACCACCGTGGTGTGTTCCAAGAGCGTCGTCTTCCCCGTGCCGGGGGCGCCGATGACGACAAGGGACTGCGGACCCGGATGGTCCAGGAGGTCCAGGAGAGATCTGCGCTCGCCGTCCGGAACCTCCTGCTCGGGGTCCGCGAGGGTGACGTTCTGAGCCTGGTGCAGTGGGCTTGGCCTCAGGCTTACGTCGACGAATACGTCATCGAGGCGGGGGTTCCGCGCTCCCTGGATGATCAGGCCCTTGACGCCGCCTGCCGAATGCCGCACGACCAGGTATCGGCGATACCTCCGCTCGTACCGGGTGAGGCGCGCCAACAGCAGCCGCTCGACCCCGTCAACCACCCGCTTCGCCAGGCGACTCTCCAGCTCTTTCGAGATGGAAGCGACGAACGCGAGGACAGCCAGGGCTACTTCGTAGGCGCAGAGAAGTCCCACGGCCAGCAGGGGATGGCTCTCCACCCTCGGCCAGAGCTGTGTTCCCACGACCAGGGGAGCGCCGACCCCCAGCCCCAGCAATCCCGTACGACCGATGGACAAGCCCTTGTCGCCCGCCACGGATCCCCCTGTCCAGCACCGAACTCAGCGCCTTGCACGGCGTCCACTACGAGATGCCCGCACCTGGATGGCTTCTACCGCCGGTACGCCACCACCACGCTGGGTGGCAAGGAAGCCGCCAAGACGGTCCTGCACAACCTCTGCACCTCACCCTGAACTGGAAGGCCATGCTCAAGCAGGAGAGCCTCGAGGCCTACGTGCGGCGGGCACTGAAACTCCAAGCGACGCCCGGCACCCGTGTGTCACTCAAGGGGTCGTGCGGTTCGCGATGTCCGTCAGGTCGTCGGCGGCGGCGCTTGTGACCCCGCGTTCGGCTCCATGGCGCGAACCCTCTTCCGGGGTGTTGGACAGGCGGGCTGTGGATGGTCCTGTCGCAGCCCTCGGCGGCTCCTCCCGCGCGGGCGTCAGCTCGATTCCGCGAACCCGGCGCAGCCACCGCAACAGCATGTACAAGCCGACACCGAGGGTCCCGCACGGCTCCCAGATGTCCGTAAACAGCGCGCCGAAGCCCCCGTCACCCACGATGTACACGGCCTGGCCGCCCACCAGCAGCGCGACCAGTGCCTGCGATCGCGATTCAGAGGCGAGCACCCAGTCGACCGGCACCCACAACGGCGCGACCATGTCTTTCAGACGAAAGCGGACCGCCGCGAACAAGAAGCCGGCCACCAGGTGGAATCGCTGGCGGCGCGACAATACGATCCCGTTTTCCGGATCAGCCGCCAGAAGGGTCGCCCACTCGTCTCCCAGGTGCGGACGGCGGCGGCCGGCAATCCAGGCCGCTACGGAGACGGTACGGCGAACGAGCGGGGAAGGCCTCTCAAGATCCTCGTACGGCATCTCCGGCTCACAAGGAGCCTCGGCCACTGTATACGTGCAGTACCAGAAGTCGAGAACGATGCGCGAGATGATGGGCAGATTCGCAGCTATGTGCCCAATGAGGAGGACGGAGAGCGATGGCAGGAACCAGTAAGGCGAGCGAAGTGGGGGGACGAGCGTCTGAAGCAACCAGACTTCTGTCCCGATGTATCCGATGAGGACCGCGACTCCGAAGGTGCGGACCAAAGGGATCCGCTGCTGCGGCACAATAAACGTCGGTTGAGGCTGGTCTGGCATCAGAGGGAATTACCTTCCCCGAACGCTGGACGCAGGGTGATGCTACGGGCGGCGAAGGCTTCGCGCGTGAACTGCGCACCTGCGCTGGTCAGTGCGTAGTAGCGGCGGGCTGGCCGCCCGGGGTGCGGGCCGGACTCCTCGGTGGCGGTGATCCACCCGTTGCGCTCCAAGCGCTCCAGGATGGGGTAGACGGTGCCCGAGCCGAGCTGAGCCTCCAGACAGATCTTCAAGCCCCAGGCAGGATCATCGGGTTTGGACGCCATGAGGACCTTGAGGACCTCAAGTGTCGGGCGCGTCAGGCGAATTGGCGGCATGCCTCCATCATGGAGGCAGCCTGAACCATATGTCGAGTACGACATACGGTAGGAGCCTTTCCTCCACGTGACTACGTTCCCCCGCCCCGCCCCGCTCCGGCTCCGGTGAACCGCTCCGTAACGTCGCTACTTGTCGAAGCCGTAACAGGTGGCGCTACCGGGGCCGGAGGCCGGCTTCGGTCCAGTCCCGCAGGTGGTGCCTATGCCGGCGAGGACCTGGAGGCCGTGGACGACATCGACGTCTTCGTGGACCTCCCTGACGGATCCCGGTGGAGCGCGACCATCCTCACTCTCGCGCAGGTCGAGATCTTGATGAAGCGGTGGGCCACGAGCGGGGAGGCCCTGGGCGGCCGCTACTTCTGGTGCCCGGACGGACTCATCGTCCGCGATGCCGGCATCAGCAACATGACCCGGGTGCTCACCGGTCTGATCGAGAACGGCGAGTTCGCGCGGATCCTTCACCGCCTCGACGAGTGACAAGCCACGTTCCGGGCCGCCGACAGCGCCCGGATGGGACGGGCCTTCCGTGTGGCGGAAGTGAACAGCGTGCCAACTCGTTGCCCCGACCGGGTCGTTGAGGCGCGTCCGCACGCATACTCTCCCCGGTCCCCATCACCCCCAGGGAGGCAGCGCATGACCCTCACCACCCGCCGCGGAGCCCTCGCCACGCTCGGCGCCGTCCTCGCGGGCACCCTCGCCCGGCCGACGAGCGAGGCACTGGCCGCGAGCGACACCGGGCCCGCGAACGACGTACCGGCCGTGAGCGACGTACGGGCCGCGAGTGACGTACCGGCCGGTGGTCGTCGGCCGCGGTCCCGTCCGTTGTGGCGGGCCCATGCCCATAACGACTACGCGCACCCACGTCCCCTGCTCGACGCCCTCGATCACCGCTTCGGCAGCGTCGAGGCCGACATCTTCCTCGTCGACGGTCAGCTCCTCGTCGGTCACGAGGTGTCCGACCTCGACCCGTCCCGCACCCTGGAATCCCTCTACCTGGAACCGCTCGCCGCCCGCGTCGCCGCCCACCACGGCGCCGTCTACCGCGGCGCGCGCCGGCCGCTGCAACTCCTCGTCGACATCAAGACCGAGGGCGCCGCGACCTACCTCGAACTCGACCGTCATCTGCGCCGCTACCCGCGCCTGTTCACCCGGTACGCGCGCGGCCGCGTCCACCCCGGGCCGGTCACCGTCGTCGTCTCCGGCGACCGGGCGGCCCGTACCCCGATGGCCGCGCAGACCGAGCGGCGCGCCTTCTACGACGGCCGGCTCGCCGACCTGACCGGTTCCGTCCCGGCCTCCTTCGCCCCGCTCATCAGCGACAACTGGACGCAGAACTTCACCTGGACGGGCACCGGGGCCTTCCCGGACACCGAGCGGCGCAAGCTGCGGAGCATCACCGCCGCCGCCCACGCGCGCGGACAGCGGGTCCGGTTCTGGGCCACCCCCGACACCGCCGGCCCGGCCCGGGAAGCGCTGTGGACCGAGCTGCTGGCCGCCGGGGTGGACCACCTCAACACCGACGACCTCGCCGGGCTGGAGGCATTCCTCGACGCCCACGCCCCGGCGTAAGACCACACGATCGGCGGACGTGTCAGCCGCCCGGACGAACCCTCCGCTACGTCACACTTGCGCCCGAACGCCGCATATGAGGCGTGGCGGAGGAGGTTCCGATGGCGATTTCCATCTCGGTGGTGCTGCTGCTCCTGATCCTGGTCGTGATCTTCATGCGCAGTGGTGCGCTGAAGGTCTCGCACGGCCTGGTCTGCATGCTGTTCGGCTTCTACATGGCCTGTACGAGCATGGCACCCACCATCCACAGCGGGCTGACCGCGACGGCCGACCTGGTGAGCAGCCTGCGGCCCTGACGCGGCCGGTGGTCAGCCGGTCGAGAAGACGCCGATGCCGTTGGGCACGGGGCGCTCGGCGCCGCCGCTCGGGTGGTTGCGCACGGTCACGGCGCGGTCGCCGGTGTCGCGGGTCACCATCTCCGTCGAGCCGCCGCCGTCCAGGTTGAAGGCATCGGCGGCGCCGAGCGAGCGCAGGACGTCCGCCTCCTCGTGGACGGTCAGTCCCGAGCGGTGGTCCGCCGCCCCGTCCAGCGCCAGGAGCAGCAGTTGCCGCCCGCCGCCCTTGACGCCCACGGCCGTGCGCACCGCCGAGGTCTCGTCGTCCAGCCCGGGCAGCGGGGCGCCGTCGCGGACGATCGGGAAGCCGCCGATCGCGAAGGCGTACGGCACCTCGGACGAGGCCGCCGTCAGGGTGTGCGTGACCCGCACCTGGTCGCCGACCGACAGCTCGCGCAGTTTCCGCGCGCCCTCCTCGAGGCCCACCAGGACCGTGGTGTCCGCGGGGATCGTGCCGCCGCCCGGGGTGCCGGAGGCGGAGACCACCCGGCCGTCGCGCACCTTCACCTCGTAGGTGTCCTCGCTGCACGGCGCCGAGCGCTGGGTGTCGGTGCCGCAGACGGCCCGCTCGCGGGAGGCGCCGCCCCAGCGCGCGGTGAAGGCGCCGACCGAGTTCACCGGGAGCGCGTACTGGTTGAGCCCCTTCAGGGGCAGCGTGCCCTGGGGTGTGCCGACCGAGCCGGTGAGGGAGAGGCGGTCCAGGCGGGCCCGCCGGTCGGTGCCCACACCGAGCACCTCCCGGGTGTCGGTGCCCGGGGGCAGCGCGGGCCCGAACCGCTGGCCCTTCGGCACCGCCGCCTTGAGCACCTGCCCGTCCGCCACGGCCGGTCCGACGGGCGCCCCGGTGGCCTCCACGCCGGGGTGCTGGGACTCGGTGATGTGGAAGAAGTCGCCGTTCACCCCGGCGACCGCCCCGGCCGCGTCCGCCAGCCGGGAGACCGTCGCCCGGGCCGCGACCGTGCCCGGGTACAGCAGGCCGACGCGGACGTGCGGGTTGGCCAGGTCCACCGTGAGCAGGTGGACGCGGGCCGTGCCCTTCGCCGCGTCGACGTCGAACTGCCGGTAGGTGACGCCCGGCGCGATCCGCCGGCCCGCCGGCGCGGCGCCGGCCGGTGCCGCACCCGCCAGGGTCGCCCCGGCCAGCACACCGAGCGCCGTGAGCGTCGTGAGAACCGCTCTGCCCGCCGCCGAACGTCCGTTCCGTCTGGACACCGTGCCTCCTGATGCCTCGTCAACTTCCCCTGGATGTAGGGGCAGTGCAGCAGACTTGGGCGGCCGGTGGTGCGACTACGCGTCGACGACGCGAGAACGGGTGAGAAAACGTACCCCCTCGGGTGCCTCCGGCGACGTACGCTCTCGGCTGTCTCCGGCGGCGTACCCCCGCGGGTGCCTCCCGCGAGAAGCCGCCGTCATGTCCCGTGCCGTGTCGCGGTCCTGGACGGCCGGGGCGCGGCTCCTCTTCGACTCCCTTCCGGCTCAGGGTCGTTCAGGATGCCGTCCGGTACGCGGTGTCCCCGGCCCGGGGCGCGTGGTCAGCAGGGCGTACGTCCCCGAGGCCACCGCCATCCCGGCCGGAAGGGCCAGGTCGACACCGCCCAGGGCGGCGGCCACGGGACCGGTGTAGACGCTGTCGACGCTCAGCGCGGCGACCGTCACGCCCACCGTGAGGGCCAGCGCCCCGGACCGGTTGACGCCGCCGGTGTACCAGAACGGCCCGCCGGGCGACTCGTCGGCGAGGGCGGGACCGTCATAGCGGTTGCGGCGCAGCAGGATGTCCGTGGCGTAGACGGCCGTACCCGGGCCGAGCAACAGCACGGTCAGCTGGAGCACATCGCCGACGGTGTCGAGGAAGTCGGAGACCAGCAGCGCGTACAGGGTGAGCGACACGGCCACCGCGCCGTCCACCAGGACGCTGAGCGTGCGCCGGATGCGCAGGCCGACGGCCTGGAGTGCGAGACCGGCGCTGTAGGACGTCAGCGCGTTCAGCGCGATGGTGCCGAGGACCAGCGCGAGCAGGAAGACTGGGCGGAACCAGCCGGGCAGCAACGTCTGCAGCGAGGACTCCGGGTCGTTCATGTCGACGGCGGTCGCGGCGCAGGCGCCTATGCCGCACACCAGGACGCTCGGCACGAACCCGCCGAGCGCGGTCCAGCCGGCCACCGCCTTCGCGGGGGTGGCGCGGGGCAGATAGCGGGAGAAGTCCGCGCTGGTGGTGTACGACAGCGGGCCCGAGGCGATGAGGGCGGTCCCGGCCGCCACGGTCGCCCACAGGTCCCTGCCCGTCAGCGGCTGCCCGGGGGCGTAGCCGAAGTCGGTGTGCCGCAGCACCGCGACGCCCACCACGGCGAACACCGCCGACAGCACCAGGGTGATCGGCAGGTAGAGCCGGACGATCGCGGCATGACCGTAGACACCGATGGCGAGCGTGACGGCGGCGATCAGCACCACCACGACCGCCTTCACCCCGGTGGTCACCGGCAGGCCGGCCCGGTCCACCAGGGAGAAGGCCGCGGTGGCCGCCGCCGCCAGGTTCAGCGCGAAGTAGCAGACGGAGACCAGCCAGCCGGTCACCGCGTTGTTCACCCGGTTCCCGCGCACCCCGTACAGCGCCCGGGTCACCACCTCGCTCGGCGCGCCCGCCACCGGGCCCGGAACCGCCAGCAGGCCGGTGAGCAGCCAGAACAGATTGCCTACGACGATCACCACGAGCGCCTGCCACAGGCTCAGCCCCATCAGCACCAGCGCCCCGCCCACCACCAGGCTCAGGTAGTTGACGTTCGCGGCGGCCCACACCGAGAACAACTCGCGCGGCCGGCCCCGGCGTTCGGAGTCCGGGATGTGGTCGATGCCGTGCGCCTCGACACCGGCGCGCGCGGCGGCCCGGGAGGCGGAGGCGGCGCCGTCGGCGGGTGTGGGCCGTGCGCCGGGATGTGGGTCGGGAAGCGTGGACGCCATGGGGCCTCCGGGAGCCGTGGGAGGGGCCTGGTCGCTTATTGGGCAGGTGACCAGTTGCTTATTGGTCGCACACTCAATAGCATCGCCGTCATGTCGTCAAGCGTTCAGCGCAAGCGGATTCGCAAGGACCCGGCCGCCCGGCGGGCGGAGATCGTCGCCGCCGCCGCGGCCGTCGCCCTGGCCGAGGGCCTGGAGTGCGTCACCCTCCGCCGGATCGCCGAGGAACTCGCCGTCCGCCCCGGGCTGATCAGCCACTACTTCCCCTCGGCCGAGGACCTCGTCGCCGAGGCGTTCGGCAGCGCGGCGACCGGCGAACTCGACCGCCTCCTCCCGGCCGGGCGCGCCGCGCCCACGCCCACCGGGCAACTGGCCCGCTTCCTCGCCCGCACCTCGGGGGAGGAGTACGACGCGATCAGCCGGCTGTGGATCAACGCCCGCCACCTCAGCCGCTACCGGCCCGTCCTCCGCGACCGGGTCGCCCAGCAGGAAGCCGCCTGGCGCGGCCGGCTCCAGGACCTGATCGAGGACGGCGTGGCAGCCGGCGAGTTCGTCACCGACGATCCGCTGACGGTCGCCGTGCAGCTTCTTGTCCTCCTCGACGGCCTGGGCGTCCACGCCAACACCGCGACGCCCGAGCGCCCGGCCGCGGTGCTGCGCATGCCTCGCACCACGGCCGAGCGGGAACTCGGGCTGAGGCCCGGCACGCTCGACGAAGCCCCCGACTGATCCCTCGGCCCGCCGTCCTCGCTGAGCCCCTGAGAGCGAAGGGGCCTTGATGTGCCCCCTGTGAGTCGAGGGACCCGCTATGTGACCCCTGTGAGTTGAGGGGCGCGCGATATACCCCCCTGTGAGTGAAGGAGCCCCCGTGCCCGCCGATCTCGTCCTGCTCTCCGCCCGGCTGCTCGACCCCGGCACGGGCCGCCTCCTGCCGCACACCGCGCTCGCCGCGGAACGGGGGCGGATCGGCTTCCTCGGCGACGACCGGGACGCCCGCGCCCTCGCCGGGCCCGGCACCACCGTGGTCGACCTGCGCGGGGCGGTGGTCACCGCCGGGTTCACCGACGGGCATCTGCACCCGGTCTCCGGCGCCGAACGCACCATGGGCGTCGACCTGTCCGGCTGCCGCGACCTGGCCGCCGTACGCACCGCGCTCGCCGCGGCGGTACGCGACCTGCGGCCGGGCGCCTGGCTGCGCGGCTGGGGCCTGGACCCCAACGCCTTCGGCACCGCACCCGTGGCCACCGCCGCGCTCGGCCCCGTCCTCGACGGGGTGCCCGCGCTGATCGACCTGTTCGACGCGCACTCGGCACTGGCCAGCGAGCGGGCCCTGGAACTGGCCGGCGTCGACGGGCCGCGCCGCTTCGAGCAGGGCTCGGAGATCGTCTGCGACGCCGAGGGACGGCCCACCGGACTGCTGCTGGAGGACGCCGCCTGCGAGGTCGTCGAGGCGGTCGCCCCCCGGCCCACCGAGGCCGAGGTCCGCGCCCGCGCCGCCGAGGTGCTGGCCGCCATGGCCGCGTCCGGGCTCACCGGTGGCCACGCCATGGACGCGAACGGCGACAGCCTCGCCGTCTACGCCGGTCTGGAGGCCGAGGACGCCCTGCCCCTGCGGCTCCGGATCGCCCCTTGGTGCCGGCCCGAGGCGAGCGACGCCGACCTCGCCGAGCTGGTCCGGCTCCAGGGCACCGGCGGTGCGCTGTGGCGGGTGGCCGGGGTGAAGCTGTTCATGGACGGCACCATCGACAACGGCACTGCCTGGCTGGAGACCCCCGACTGCCACGGCCAGTCGGACCATGCCTACTGGCCCGACCCCCGGCGCTACACCCGGGTGATCGCCGACCTGCACCGGGCCGGCGTGCCCACGGCCACCCACGCCATCGGCGACGCGGCGGTCCGCCACGTCCTGGACGCCGTCGAGCGGGCCCAGGCGGAGAGCGGACGGGCGGCTCGTACCGGCAGCGGTACGGGCGTCGTACGGCACAGGGTCGAGCACATCGAGACCGTCCCCGACGACACCGTACGACGGTTCGCGCCGCTCGGTGTCGCCGCCTCGATGCAGCCCACGCACTGCTGCGAGTTCACCCGGGCGGACCACACCGACAACTGGTCCCGCCGGCTCGGCGAGGAGCGGGCCGGGCGCGCGTTCCGCTGCCGGGACCTGTGGGAGGCCGGAGCACGGGTCGTCCTCGGCTCGGACTGGCCCATCGCGCCGTACCCGCCGCTCCAGGTCATGGCCGGCGCCCGGCACCGGCGGCCCGCCGACCTCTCCCTGCCCCCGCACGGCCCCGAGCAGGCCCTCACCCCCCTCCAGGCGCTCCAGGGCATGACGGTGTGCGCCGCCTGGGCGGCGGGGGAGGAGGACCGGGCCGGCCGGCTCGCCGTCGGCCACCGCGCCGACCTCACCGTGCTCGCCGACGACCCGCTGCGCGTACCCGACACCGAGCTGGCCGCGCTGCCGGTACTGCTGACGGCGGTGGCGGGACGGGTCACCTACCGGGCGGCCGGGGTGTAGCCCGGGGGAGCGCCGGTCCCGGTGGTGGGGGCGGGACTGTGCGGTTCTGCGGTGGGGGGCGCTTGTGGTGGTGCCGGGCGGGACTGTGAGGTTCTGCGGAGTGGGGAGCCGTGCCGCTTCCGGTGGAGGGGGCGGTGCAGCGCATCGCGGCGAGTGTGGGGCGTGCTGTTTCCGGTGGTGGCGCGAGGTGCCCGGGTCAGCTCGCGGACTCGTCCCGCTCGCGGCGTTCACGGCGGGAGCGGCGCAGCTCCGGCAGCAGCGGGAGCAGGGACACGACGACGACCAGGGCCACCAACGGCAGCAGATAGTCGTCGATGTGCGGGACGGACGCGCCCAGGGTGTACCCGGCGAGGACCAGCGTCTGCGACCACAGCACCCCGCCCACCGTCTGCCACAGCGTGAAGGTCCGCGCGGGCACGCCCAGCACCCCCGCCACCGGGTGCAGCACCGTCCGCAGCAGCGGCACGAACCGGCCGATCACCAGCGCCTTGCCGTAGCCGTAGCGGGCCAGCAGCCGCTCGGCCCGCTGCGCGGCGTCCGTCACCCGTCGGCTGGACGTGCGGGCCAGCAGCGCCCGCCCGCCGTGCCGCCCGATCAGATACCCCGTCTGACCGCCCGCCACCGCCCCCACCGCCGCGCACACCAGCACCTGCCACAGCGTGAGCCGGGGCGGCTGCTGGGCGCTGCCCGCGCACAGCACCCCGGCCGGGAACAGCAGGGTGTCACCGGGCAGGAAGAAGCCGACGACCAGCAGGCCCGACTCGGCGAAGAGGACCGCCAGCACGCCCAGCGCGCCGAAGGCGGCCAGCACCGAGGCGCTGTCCATCGGATTGACGGCGGTCACCTGCCCGAACCTCCCGGCCTGTGCGCGGATTCGTCCGCTCCCCAGCATCACCCGCCCGGCGCACCCGCGCGCACCGGTCGCCTTCGATCGGCTCCGGGTTGGCCAGTTGTAGGTGTTGTAGGCCGGCAGGCATGACAGGCCGGTGGTGTGTGTGTTGGGGGGATGCCACCTGTCGGTGCGGCGCGGACAGCACCGGTCGGGCGGTCGTACGAGGGACTGCCGGGCCCGGTCGGTCAGTAGCCGTACCGGTTCTTCAGATGGCGCCAGAGGCCGCGCAGCATCCACTTGTCGAACTCGGTGATGCGCGTGGCGCCGCCCGGGCACTTCGAGTAGTCGCCGTTCTGGTGGAAGAAACGGCCGCAGTCGGGTGTGTACTGAGGGGCGCCGTCGAGGTTGCCGGAAGCCGGGGCGGGCGTCCGGCCGGGTGCCGGGAGAGCGGAGCGCCGCGCGGGTGACGGAGCCGTAAGCCGGAGTCGTACCGCACTCGCACCCCCTGTCGCACCGTCCACAGGACTCGATTCACCCGAACGGCTTAACGAAACCAGGCCTTGGCTTTTCATTTCATTCCTCTGGCTGAGAGGATGCCGAGGCCACCCTCTCCGCATTTTTGTATGAAAATCTCAAAAGGGTGGCGAGTCGAATGTGAGAGCGCAGTGGCAGATATTTTCGACAAGCAGTTGACGGCCGTCATGCAGCACGCGACGCGCATGCGGCCGAGGGCCGTCTACAACGCACTTGAGGCACGCGGAGGGGAGGTGTTCCTGGGTGGAAAACGCCTGGTCATGGCCGCCCGAAACGATTATCTTGGCCTTTCCGGTCACCCCCGTGTCGTCGCCGCGGCGGCCGACGCGGCCCGTCGCTGGGGTGCCTCCGCCTCGGCGAGCCGGCTGATCGGCGGAACGCTCACGCTGCACGAGGAACTGGAGGCCAGACTGGCCGCCTTCCTCGACGCCGAGGCGGTGATCGTGACCACCACCGGCTTCGAGGCGAACCTGGCGCTGGCTCCCCTGCTCGGCCGCGGCGACATCGTCTTCAGCGACAAGGCCAACCACGCCTCGCTGATCGAGGCGGTGCGGCTGGGCTTCGCCGACAGACGCTGGTACCGGCACTCGGACATGGCGGACCTGGAGCGCAAGCTCGCGGTGGCCGACCCGGACGCGGCCAAGGCGATCCTCACGGACGGCCTGTTCTCCATGGAGGGCGACCTGTGCCGGCTGCCGGAGCTGGTCTCGCTCGCCCGGCGCTACGGCGCCCGCCTGGTGGTCGACGGCGCCCACGACATCGGGCTGCTCGGACCGGGCGGACGAGGGGTGACCGACCACTTCGGGCTGCCCGACGCGGTCGACCTCCACACGGGCACCCTGTCCAAGGGATTCGGCTCCATCGGGGGCTTCCTGGCCGGGCCCGCCGAGGTGATCCACTACCTCCGGCACACCTCGCGGTCCGTCATCTTCACCACCTCGATCCCCCCCGCCTCGGCCGCCGCCGCGCTGGCGGCCCTGACCATCATCGAGTCCGAGCCGGAGCGCCGGGCGCGCGCCTTCGAGGTGGCGCGGCAGGTACGGGACGGCCTGCGCGGCCTCGGCTTCGACACGGGCGAGTCGGTCACCCCGATCGTGCCCGTCATCACCGGGCGCAAGGAACTGGCCACGGCCCTGTGGCGGGAGGTCCTCACCGAGGGCGTCTTCACCAGCGCCGTCTCCGCGCCCGCCGTACCCGAGGAACGCTCGCTGGTCCGGCTGTCCCTCCAGGCCACGCACACCGACGAGGACATCGAACGCATCCTCGTCGCGTTCGCCCACGCCGGCCGACGCCTGGGACTCATCCCTTCCGGGCCGCCGCCCGTCCCGGTGCAGCCGATGCTGAGGGAAACGCTTCTGGACTGGGTGTCATGAGTGTCACGGTCGCCCCGGTCGGCACGGACACCGACCTGACCGCCTTCATCCGGCTCCCGTACGACCTCTACCGCGACGACCCGCTGTGGGTGGCCCCGCTGGAGCGGGAACGGCGCTCCTTCCTGGACCCGGCCCGCAACCCCTACCACCGGGTGGCCACGGTACGGCTCTTCCTCGCGCGGCGGCGCGACACCGTCGTCGGCAGGATCGCGGCGATCGTCGACCCCCGCTACAACGAGCGGCACGGCCCGGACCGCGGACTGATCGGCCTCTTCGAGTGCGTCGACGACCCCGAGGCCGCGGCGGCTCTCTTCGACACGGCGGACGACTGGCTCGCCGCGCAGGGCATGAAACGCACCTTCGGCCCCCTCGGATTCACCACCAATGACGAGTGCGGCGTACAGATATCCGGCTTCGACCAGCCGCACATCGTCATGATTCCCCGGAACCGGCCGTATTATCCGCAGCTGTTCTCCGTATGTGGATTCGAGAAGGCCAAGGACCTGGTTTCGTACGCCATTCCGATTCCCGATGGCGGGGAGCCCCCGGCGGAATACCGTGAAGCCGCGGACCGTGTCCTCGCGACCCCCGGCCTGACGGTGCGGCCCATGGACCCGCAGCGGACGGAAACCGATATGGAGACCGTCCGGAAGCTCTACAACGAAACGTTCACCCACAGCTACGGTTCGGTCCCCGTCGACGAAGCGCAGTTCGGCTACATGATGAAAAAGCTGAGGCCACTGCTGCGCCCCGGCTTCCTGCAGATCGCGGAGATGCACGGCGAACCCGTCGCCTTCCTGCTCTGTCTGCCCGACGCCCACCAGGCGCTGCACGCGGCCCGCGGCCGGCTCACCACCCTGGGCCTGCCCGTCGGGCTGATCCGGGCCGCGCGAGCCGTCCGTCGCATCGACCGCGTGCGCTTCGCCGCCATGGGCGTGGCCAGGGAGCACCGGTCCCGCGGTCTGGCCGCGGCCCTGGTGACCCAGGCCCAGCGCGCCGCCTTCCGCCTCGGATACACCGAGATCTCCTACTCGTGGGTCCTGGAGGACAACCACGCCTCCCGCCGCCACGGCGAGGCCCTCGGCGGTGTCCACACCCAGACGCACCGGCTGTACGAGCGCGCCACCGCCGCGCCATGACGGCCCACGAGACCACGCCGCGGGGGACCCTGGTGCGCAAGGCCATGCTTCGGAAGGCTGTGGTTCAGCGGGCCGCGGGCTCAGAAGATCATGGCGATCTTTCCCGTCAGGCGTCCCTGCGCGAAGCGCTCGTGCGCGGCGCGGATCTCGTGCAGGCCGAAGGCGGCGTGCACGCGCGGCCGCAGAGAGCCGCGGTCGACGAGGCCGGACAGTTCGCGCAGCCCCGCACCGTCCTCGCGTACCTGATGCACGGTCGTACGGACACCACGGGAGGACAGGTCGGGAACCGGGCCTGCCTGGGTCGCGATCGACGCGTACCGGCCGCCATCGGCCACCGCCTCCGTGACGAAGGCCCCGAACGTGTCGAAGACCGCGTCGTAGGAGCGGGACGGTAGATCGCGGGGGTCCGTGGTGACGAGACCGGCACCGTGCTCGCGGGCGAAACCGACCTGTTCGGCACGGGACACCAGAGCGTCCACCCGGACTCCCCGGGCCCGGGCGATCTGGAGCGCCAGCCCGCCGACGGCGCCCGCGGCCCCGGCGATCAGCAGCCGTTCCCCGGCGGTGACCGCGAGCCAGTCCAGGGTCTGCGCGGCCGTCAGCCCGGGAAGCGGCAAGGTGGCCGCCTCGACCAGATCGATCGCCCGAGGTGCGACGGACACCGCCCGCGCGGGGAGGGCCACCAGGTCGGCCCACGTGCCCCGGCCGGTGCCGAGCTGATGCGACATCGCGATGACCCGTTCCCCGGCGCGCAGCCCACTGTCGCCCCCGTCGACCACGATGCCGGCCAGGTCCCAGCCGAGGGTCATCGGCAGCGGCGGTGTGCCCTCGCCGATGGCTCCCTCGCGGGTCTTGTCGTCGACGGGATTGATACCGGTCGCGATGGACCGGATCAGCACCTCCCCGGGCGCGGGTTCGGGCTCGGGCACATCGACGGGGCCGAGAACATCGGGGGTGCCGAAGCGGTGGACCCGTATGGCGCGCACGGAGAACCCTTCGCAGGACGGCTGCTGACGCAGGCCGCAACACCGAGGATGATCAAGAGATTCCCGTCCACACGCCGAGGCTCGGCGACTACGGTGTGCCGTCGGGGTCGATGGGCCACTGCAGGGTGAGTTGGGGGGCGCGCAGTCCGCCAGCGGGTACGAGGTGTCACGCAGCCCGAGGGCCCGCGACCGACGGGGCCCATGTGCACGGCTCCGTGGACGTCTCGCCCCCGCTGCCGAACGCGTCGTACGCCACTCGCCTCGACTCAGGCATTCCGCAGGTCGGCCCGGGTACCCGACGGTTCGCGAAAGACCCGACGCAGCGAGGAGGCGGTCACGGTGACCGTGCCCGAGGAGAACCGTCCGAAGACGTCCAGCACGGACGATGTGATCGAGTCGCCGGCCGACACCGGCAAGGAAGAACAGCAGCCGGGGGCGTCCGGCCGCTCGATGCGTGAGGCGATCGAAGAGGCGGGGATCACACCGGACGACTTCGAGAAGTAGCCGGGCGGCCGGCCGCCAACAGGGCCGGCACGTCGGCCCTTCGCGCAAGGCGTGCTCACAGGAACATGCCGAGGGCCGGCGCCTTGACGGCACCGGCCCTCCTGCTCAGCGACGGCCTCAGAGGGCGCGGACGCGAGCGGCCTGCGGACCCTTGGGGCCCTGGACGACGTCGAACTCGACGTGCTGGTTCTCCTCGAGGCTACGGAAGCCGTTGCCTTCGATCTCGGAGTAGTGGACGAAGAGGTCCGGGCCGTCGGCCTGGGCGATGAAGCCGAAGCCCTTCTCGGCGTTGAACCACTTCACGGTTCCCTGAGTCATTTGCTGCTCCTTACAGGGGCTGGGTACGGGGGCCGCACCGTGCGGACTCCCGGGCCGGCCTGGACGCGACTTCTCCAGTTCCCTGAAGGAGGCGGCGCCCGCGACATCGTTCTTCGCGAGCGTGCGGTGAAACACAGACACAAAAACTACGACCGCCCAGTGCAACGGGCCGCCCCCTGGTTTCATTCCCGCCGCCGAAAACTCGTCGTACCGGCACTCCCGGCCCCGCCCGACGAGCCCTGCCTCCCTCACGGGTCCCCGTCCCCTTCGCCCGTCCACTTCGTCCGGATGTGAGCGTAGATGTCGACCGCACGGGCACCCGTCAGACCGCACCGCCCTCAACCACAGCACGCACCGGTGGAGGCAGCATGATCAGCCATCAGCATCTGGTGGAAGAGGTGGCGTCGCGGACCCATCTCGACGACACGGAGGCCGCCGACGCCGCCGTACACCTCGTACTCGCCGCGCTGAGCAGCCGCCTCGATCCGCCGCGCCGGGAGCATCTGCGCAAGGCCGTACCGGCCCACGAGCGCCCCGCGCTGCGGTACGGGGCCGAGGTGGCGGACGACTCCGCGGTGTCGCTCGACGATCTGCTCGCGGACGTCGCCCGGCCCGCGGGTGCCACCTCTGAGCAGGCGCTCTTCCTGGCGCAGACGGTGGTCTGCCGGATCGCGGCCGAGGACACGGACCTGGCGGAGGACCTGCTGCGCGCCCTGCCGGACGAGTTCGGCACGTTGTTCGAGGAACCGAAAGAGGGCCTCTGAGCGGCCCGGCCGCGCCCGGTGGGACGGATCATCGAGGAACCGCCCGAAGGCGCCCCGGCGCGGGCCCGGTGGCGAAGAATGACCGCCTATTCACTCACCGTGCTCGACGAGAGTGCCGTACGTCGCGAACCCGTACATCAGATGCGGTACGGCGTCCGACGCCCAGTCCGTCGCCGACCAGCCCGCCGGGTCGCTCACGCCGAGTCGTGCCATCGGCAGGTCGGTAGCGGCCATGGCCAGGGCACCGGTGGCCAGGCCGCCCAGCCCCCAGGGCAGCCGCAGCCCCGCATGGCAGACCAGGGAGACCATGACACCGGTGCCGACCCCGACGGCGATCCCGGACAGGCCGCCCAGCCCGGAGAGCCGGTTCTCCCTGCCGTCCCCCGACCCCGGGACCGGACGTCCCATGCCCTGGGCGATCTTCTCCACGGTCTGCGCGGGAGCCTGACTGGAGGGCCTGCCCCGCAACGCCATGTCGGCGAAGGTCGCCACATTCAACACGGTCGTCCCGACGGCACCGGCGACACATCCCCGCACAATGCTTCGCATCATGCGACCTCGAGTGCCCGTCGCGTATCCGACGAACCACATCAAATGCCTCAGTCAGCAGGCTGCGGCCCTCGGGATCGGCCGGTCTGTCCCCGGCCGGGGGTCGTAGCGTCGGGGCATGAACATTGCTGACGACACGGGATACCGGTACCGCACAGCCCTTCCCGAGGACGCCCCGGCCATCGAAGCCCTCGACGGCTCATTCACCACCGGCACCGTCTTCCGAGTGACGGCGACGGAGGAGGGGTTCGTGCTGCGGGAGGTGCCGGTGGAACCGCCGCTGACCAAGGTGTTCCCTGAGGACGAGTCGGATGGCGGCGAGGGGGGCGGCGAGAGTGGCGTGGACTCCCGTACCTTCGTCGCCCAGGGCGCCTCCGGGGAACTGGCCGGGTTCGTCGCCGTCTCGTACTCCGGTTGGAACCGCCGGCTGACCATCGAGGACATCGAGGTCGCACCGGAGCATCGGGGCAAGGGGGTCGGTCGTGCGCTGATGGGACTCGCGGCGGAGTTCGCCCGCGAGCGGGGTGCGGGCCACATCTGGCTTGAGGTCACCAACGTCAACGCGCCGGCGATCCACGCGTACCGGCGGATGGGCTTCGCGTTCTGCGGGCTCGACACCACCCTCTACGACGGCACGCCCTCGCAGGGCGAGCAGGCGCTCTACATGAGCATGCCCTGCCCGTGAGCCGACGGCCCGTCGCCGACTCTGCGGGTAGAGCACTCCTCGATAGCAGTGCTAACGGCTGTGAGCTGCGCTTATTTCAGGCGCGCGACTCTCGTGCGCAGGGGTGTGTGGTCAGTGCTAACGAACTGTGTTAGCGTTGAAAACACTCCTGGGGCCTGCCCTCGTCGGGTGCCCGACTGTCCGTAAGACAAGAGAGATGGCCATACCTGATGAACCGTTCGACGCTCCTCCGTGCCGCCGTAGCCGCAGCCGGCGTGTCGCTCCTCGCCGCCTGTGGCGGGAACGCCAGCGCCGACGGTGAGGAGAAGAAGCCGTCATCCGCCGGTTCGACGCCCTCCGCCACCGCCGCGTTCACCGTCACCCACGTGGGCGGCCCGACGGCCGTGCTGGAGATCGCCGGTCAGCGCATCCTGATCGACCCCACCTTTGACGCGCCCAAGAAGTACAAGTCGGGCATGTCCAAGATCAAGGGCCCCGCCTTCGGCCCTGAGAAGCTCGGCAAGATCGATGCCGTTCTGCTCTCCCACGACCAGCACGACGACAACCTCGACGGCAAGGGCCGTGAGCTGCTGAAGGACATGCCGGTCGTGTTCTCCACGCCTGGCGCTCACAAGCGTCTCGGCGATCACATCACTCCCATGAAGAGCTGGGAGGAGCGGGAACTGAAGTCCGCCGGCAGTACGATCAAGGTCACCGCGGTACCCGCCCTGCACGGTCCCGACGGGGTCGACCGCGGGGCGGACGGCGAGGTCACCGGGTTCGTGCTGAGCGGTAAGGGAGTCCCCACCACCTACATCTCCGGTGACAACGCCTCGGTCAAGGTCGCCAAGCAGGTCGGCGACCGGATCAAGAAGGACATCGGAGCCATCGACACGGCCATCCTCTTCGCCGGTGCCGCCCGCACTCCCGCGATCCTCGACAACGCTCCGCTGACTCTCACGTCGAAGAACGCCGCCCTGGTGGCGAAGGATCTCAACCCCCGCAAGGTGGTTCCGATCCACACCGACAGCTGGGACATCTACTCCGAAGACATCAAGTCCCTCGTCAAGGCCTTCGAGGAACAGGGTGTCGACGGCAAGCTCGTCGACCTGGAGCCGGCGGGTGAGAAGAAGAACCTGGCCTGAAGGGGCGGGTCTTCGGCTCGGAGCGGCGGGGTGAGGAGAAGTCCGGCAAGCCTGCCTTCGGTTATCTCCTCGCATGCGGCGGAGAACCTCGAAAGCGCCCAGTCCGGCGTGACCGCGCAGATCCTGCGACGGGAAGCGCGTGCACGTGATGTGGCGGACCGGGGCGCTGCTTCGGAAGCGCGATGACGGCAGTGCGGCGCGGTGGCGCCGCACTGCCGTCTTTTCGCGGGCATCGATCGAACATCCTCAGCCGGGCGAGAACGGAGTTACTCGCCTCAGGGGGCGGCTGTCATCGGCTTCCCGGCCGGCGAGGGCGTAGCGGTGTTCACTCGTCGTCGTGCGGGCCGGGCCCTTGAAGTGCCTGGGACAGTTGTGCGATGGCGTCGCTGCCGGCGGGCGCGGTCCCGGTGAGGGTGCCGACGAGGGCCTGGGCGAGCACGATCCCGTCGGTGATCCTCGTGTCCTCGCGCTCGTCGCCTGTGACAGCTCCGATCACGGCGTCACGTACGGAACGGGAGATCTCGGGGGCGCCGTAGAGCTCGGGAAAGGAGAGGGCCATCAGGCAGACGCCGACGTTGGCCGTCAGGATCGACTGACCTGCCAGTTCCAGCGGCGTACGCAGTCGTCCGGCGGCACGACAGCGCTCCAAGGCCGAAAGCAACAGGGCCCGGGCCTCCCCGACCGCCGGTGGTTGGGACTCCGGGGCCGGCGTGAACATCAACCGGTAGAGGTGAGGGTTGTCCAAGGCGAACGCGACATGGCTGTCCCAGGCCGTGCGCAGGTCGGCCACCGGGTCGTCGGTCGTCGGGTTGCGGCGCTTGTTCGCCAGGAAACGCTCGAAGCCGATGCACGCGACCGCCGTGAGCAGCCCTTGCTTGTCGCCGAACTGGCGATAGATCTCGGGCATGCCGACCTTGGCCCGGTCACAGATGGCCCGGGTCGAGATGGCCAGCGCGTCCTTTGACGCGAGCAGTTCCTCGGTGGCGGCCAGGATGCGCTCTCGTGCCGTCGACATGCCTCGATGGTAACAGCTAAGAAAACGTTGCTAACGCCTTCGAACTGCCCGTTTGTTAGACAGGGCGCGGAGTTTGCGAGCCTCGCTTCACGGTGCTCACAAACTGTGTTAGCGTTGCTTACGCCCTGGGGGTTGCTGCCCTCGGGTCCCGATTGCTTCCGGGCCGTGAGGCCGGCGGACCCGTCCGGGTGCACCGATACGGGCTTTCGGGGTGCAACCGCTCCGACCCGTCTCAGGAGTCACTTCCGTCACGTTCGGTTCCCCCTGTGCGTCCGGCCCGTGGTTGCCGTCATGTCCAACGCCTCCGCAGCACTGCGAGCGGCACAAGCTTTCTCGATCTTTAGGTGGTTAGTTCATGGCTACGACGACTCTGCGAGCACTCACCGGCGCCGACGAGACGCCCGCGTCGCTCGGCAACGCGACCCTCATCATGGTCGACTACCAGAACGTCTACACCGGCGGTGTGATGGAGCTCGACGGCTGGAAGCCCGCGCTGGAGGCCGCCGCCGAGCTGCTGGCCGCGGCCCGCCAGGCCGGCGCCAAGGTCATCCACGTCCAAGAGGCGGGCTACGACGTGGAGTCCGAGGCCGGCCAGATCCACGAGAGCGTCGCACCCATCGAGGGCGAGACCGTCGTCGTCAAGAGCGTCCCGAACGGCTTCCACGGCACGGACCTGGGCGAGCATGTCGACGCCGCCGGGAACTCCGATGTCATCATCGCCGGGTTCATGACCAACATGTGTGTCCTGTTCACGGCGCAGGGCGCGTCCCTGCGGGGCAACCAGCCCACCGTCGTCGCCAACGCCTGCGCGACCCGGTCCCTGCAGACCATGCACGAGGGAGGCACGTCGCTGACCGCCCAGCAGATCCACGACGGTGCCCTCGCGACGATCACCGACCGCTACGGCATCGTCGTCCCCTCGCTCGCAGCGCTGAAGTAGCCCTCCGCGCTTTCTTCTTCGGCAGGGCGGCGTTTCGTCCCGCCCTGCCGCAGGAATGTTCGCCCGGCGGATGACATCGGAGCCTCCAAGGGGGAGCGGGAGCCAGCCCCGGGGAGCGGATGAGGTGTGCGGCGAAGGGCCTGCCCGGGGTCGTGTCCGCGTTACGGGGAGAGCGGACCCATGAACCGGTCAACCCCGCCTCCCCCCGGGGGGGGGAGATACGACAGTGATGCGGTCGCGGTGAAACGGTCGTGACGCGGGTGGTGCGGAGCTGGTGCGGGGTGGTGATGCCGGTGGTGTGGCGGGTGGTGATGTCCGTTGCCGGTGCGGTGGTACGGCGTGGCGGTGTGGTCAGGAGAAGTTGACCATTCTGATGTAGCGCACCCAGTCCCACTCCGGGCCCGGGTCGGTGTGGTCGGTGCCGGGCACCTGATAGTGGCCGATGATGTGCTCCCTGTCCCGGGGGATGCCGTACTTGGCGCAGATCGCCGCCGTCAGCCTCGCCGACTGCTGGTAGAGCGCGTCGGTGAAGTACTCGGGCCGGTCCACCCAGCCCTCGTGCTCGATGCCGACGGAGCGTGTGTTGTAGCCCCAGCTGCCCGCGTGCCACGCGATGTCGGCTTCACGGACGCACTGGGCCACGTGCCCGTCCGCCGAGCGGACCACGTAGTGGGCGGACACCTTCTTCTGCGGATCGGCGAAGATCGCCAACGCGTCGCTGTACGTCTCCTGTGTGACATGGATGATCACACGGTCGATGGCGTAGGTGCCGGGGCGGTCCGACACGGTGTAGTTGGCGGTGCTCGCCGGCCGCCACTCGGCGGGCGGGTAGTCGGCGGACTGGGGCTGCGCGCCGGCACGCGGATCGGGCAGTAACGCGTAGGGAACGGCGGCGAGTGCCGCGCCTTTCAGCAGCCGTCGTCGGCTGAGCCGGGGTGCGGCTCGGTCCATGTCCATGGCGGTATGCCTTTCGGTAAGGCCGGGGATGCCTTCGGAGGAGCCTGTTCGGGAGGCGGTGGCAGGGATGCCGGGGCGCGCGGAAGGCTTCAGCGGCGCAGGGCCCGCGCGGTCTCCCGTAGCCGCGCGTGCACGCCGCGATAGGTCTCCCGCGCGGGCAGCCACTCCTTGCGGAGCTTGGCCACGCAGGTGTAGTTCGTGTCGCACACGTTGGCCAGCGGCGCTTCGACCGTCTGGGTCGCGAACTGATAGGCATCCAGCTCGCTGAACCCGTAGTCACGCACCAGCCACTGCACCAGATCGAGCTGCGATATCCGGAACGCGTCCTCCAACGGGCGGGCCGAACCGGTCGAGATGATGTGCGTGTCCGACTCCAGGCGTGGCCAGGGCGTGGTGACGCCCTTCAGCAGGTCAACGACCACCACCGTGTTCATCGCACACTCGACGGCCACCCCGCAGGTCTCTCCCTCGCCTTGCCGGGCATGCCCGTCGCCCAGGCTGAGCAGGGCGCCCTCGACATTGACCCCCAGGTAGCAGGTGACGCCGGCCCGCATCTCGGGCGTATCCATGTTGCCGCCGTGCGCGTCGGGCACCAGGGCCGAGCGGACCTCCAGATTGGCGGGTGCCACGCCCACCGTGCCGTGCATCGGGTCCAGGGGCAGCTCCACCCGGATGTCGCTGTCCCGTGCCTGGAACAGAGCTGTCCCGCGGGTCCGGTCCAACTGCCAGATCCACACCCGTTCCGGCAGCGGCGGCTGCAACGTGGCCGTGGTGTGCGTGGAGGTGAGCGCGCCGAAGAGCGGAACTGTCGTGGACGCCGCCCAGTCCCGGGCCGGTTCGATCGAGACGAAGTGCACGGCCACGGTGTCGCCGGGTTCCGCACCCTCGATGTGGAAGGGACCGGTCTGGGGATTGAGGTAGGGGAACTCGCACACCTCGGACACCAGATCCTTCTCGGAACGGACCCGGCCGGCGAAGCAGTCCTCGGTATACAGATCGAGAACCGTGCCGGGTGCGATCCGGGCCATGGGCGGCGCCCCGCCGAAGGTCCAGGCGTACTGATCCGGTTCCGGGCGCACGGTGAGGATCCGGGGGTCGGTCATCGCGGCATGGCTCCTTCTAAAAGGGGTTAATCATGCTGATGGGCTCATCGTTTCGGGTCGACCCGGAAGGGCCGTTCACCGCTGCGACGGTGGTGGGGGGACTCCGGCCCCGCCCTGCCGTTCGGCATCCGTGTCGTCGGCGTCGAGGTGCACGCGGGCGGTCTCGGCTATCCGGCCGGGGTGCCGTCGTATCAGCACGAGCAGCACCACCGCACCCACGGCGAGCCAGGCGCCGACGACCGGACCGGCGTAGGACACCGGAGCCGTCAGTTCCGTGACGAAGTCGAACACCGGCAGACCGGCGGCCGTCAGCAGGGCCGGGATGAACGCGGCGCTGCCCAGCGCGGGGAACAGCAGATGCCGTACAGGCTTGAGGGACGCCCGGCCGGAGCGCAGGAAATAGCCGGCACAGGAGAGGTTCACGACGATGTAGACGCCGACGACGACCGTGACGATCACCGTGGCGAGCAGCAGGTACGCGGTCACCGGGTCGTAGGCGAGACCGAGGCCCAGCACCGCGCCGACCGCCACAACGGTCTGCACGGCGATGCCGGCCACGGGGGAGCGGTGCCGGGGGTGGAGGGTCGCGAGTACGCCGGGCAGGACCCGGATCCGGGCCAGGGCGAAGGCCGTGCGGGTGGAGACGTTAGCGCAGGCGTTGGCGTTCGCGATCGTGGAGTTGACCACCGCGAGGAACACCAGCACCCAGAAGAGACCGAACGAGGCCCGGGCGACGCCCTCCCAGGACGCCGCGCCCGAGGCGCCGAACGCCGCGAAGCGGTCGGGGCCGAAGTAGACGGTCATCGCATAGGTCGTCAGCACGTAGAACAGACCGATCCCCAGGGCCGCTCCGAGGACCGCACGGTGCATCGTCCTCCGTGGGTCGCGGGTCTCCTCGGCGAGCGGCGCGGCCGCTTCGAAGCCGGCGAACGCCAGCACCGTGTACACGGACCCGGCGAACACCCCGGAGACCCCCGCGTAGCCGTCAGGGGTGTGGGAAGTGCCGAACACCGAGAGGGTATTGGCGCTGCCGGCCCCGCCGATCAGCAGGACGGCGAACACCAGGAGGACGAGGATCTCGAAGACACCGAGGACGGTGCCGAAGCGGGCGGAGGCGCGGACGCCGAGATAGCCGGCGCAGGCGATCACGACGGCTCCGGCCAGTGCCCACGGCCACCACAGGTCCGCCGGGTACGCGGACCACTCCGCGTGCAGCGTGCCCGCCACCGTGAAGCCCAGTTGCAACAGCAGCAGCGGTGGTACCAGCATCTCCACGAAGACGTACGCCCAGCCGACGAGGAAACCGACGGCCGGGTGCAGCCCTCGCGCCGCGTAGGTCGCCACCGAGCCCGCCGCTGGAAGTTCCCGGGCCAGCTCGGCCACGCACGAGGCGGTGAACAGGCAGGCCACGAGGGCGATCAGCACCGACAACGGCAGGCTGCCGCCCGCGAAGGCAGCGCCGGAAGGGATCGACGCGGCCACCGCGGCGGCAGGCGCCATCGCCGTCACGCTCTGGAACAGGACGTCGCGCAATCCGATGGCGTCACGCCGCAGCGCTCCAGCCGTCTTGGCGTGCATGTGTCCCCCGATCCCTGTCCCGGCTGCCATTCGTCGCCCGAGCATGCTTCCGCTCGGCGGCCACCGCACGGATATGACGAACCGCCGGCCGGCCTCGCGTGAAATCACGGTACGGCGCGGGGTGGTTGGGCAGAAGGGTGCGCGACCGTTCGGTGGACAACCCGCCACCTGTGGACAACTCGGCCACTCGATCGGGTGAGGCCGGAGGGTTCAAGAGGCCGAGTTCCTGGCTCGTCACAGCCGCGCGTCTTCCCGCGGATCCGCTGAGGAGCAGGCCAACGCCCGCCTGTGGAACCGCCAGGGGCAAGGCCCCCTTCCCGCGGAAGGGATGAGGAGCAGGCACCCCTGGCCGCCGCGCCCTCCGCCTCGCACGTCACCCGGTCCGCCACTCGGGGAGCGTGGTCGGTGCCGGACCGCCAGCGGCGTCAGGATCGTTCCGCCACCACCGCCGGGTCGTCCAGCACCGCGCGGACGACCGAGTGCGCGGCGCCCAGCAGCGGGCCCTGCGGACCGAGAGGGGACACCGTCACCGGACAGGCCGGGCCCGCCGTACGGCCCGTCAGCTCCGTTTCCAGCGCCGGCAGCAGCCAGGGCGAGAGGCCCGCGAGGGCTCCGCCCAGGACCACGGTCTCGGGATCGAGCAGGTTCACCGCCCCGGTCAGGGCGATGCCGAGGGCCGTACCGGCGTCCCGCAGGGCGGCCCGTACGCCCTCGTCACCCGCCCCGGCGCGCTCCGCGAGCAGGCCCACCAGGTCCTCCCGGGGCTCCAGCCCGGCCGCGCGCCGCACCGCCTCCTCACCCGCGTACTGCTCCAGGCACCCCCGGCCGCCGCACGGGCAGGGAGGACCGTCGGGCCGTACCGGCACATGGCCCAGCTCGCCCGCGAACCCCCGCTTGCCGCGCAGCAGCCGTCCGTCCACGACGACCGCGGCACCGATACCGATCTCGGCCGACACATGCAGGAAGTCGCCGGGCGTACCGGCACCGAGCCACAGCTCGGCCAGGGCGCCGAAGTTGGCCTCGTTGTCGACGGACAGCGGCCAGCCGCCGGGCAGCAGGGCACCGAGGTCGGTGTCGTGCCAGTCGAGGTTCGGGGCCCGTACGACCGTCCGTCCGTCCCTGGCCACCAGTCCGGGCACCGCGACCGCGAGCCCGGCGGGCCACAGTTCCGCCTGCTCGGCTTCCGCGACCACCTGGTGGATCAGCGCCGTCAGCTCCTCGAGCACCGGCTCGGCCGCCCGGCCCCGGTTGCCGCCGCGCCGGACCGCCCGTGCCCGCACCTCGCCGCGCAAGTCGACCGCGCACACCGCGAGGTGGTCGACGCCGATCTCGGCCCCGATCCCGGCCGGGCCCCGGCCGCTCACCGCGAGCGCCGACCCGGGCCGGCCCACCCGGCCGGGCCGTTCGGGACCCAGTTCCTCGAGCAGCCCCCACCGGATCAGCTCGTCCACCAGCGTCGACACCGCCGCCCGCGTCAGACCGATCCGCGAGGCGACCGCCGCCCGCGACAGCGACCCTTCCGCGCTGACGGCGTGCATCACCCGGGCGAGATTGCGCCGGCGCATGCCCTGCTGGGTGTCCGGCAGAGCGCGCCCGGTGCCCGGCGGGCGCGCCTCGTGCAGCGGTGCGGTCATGCCTGCGTCAATCCTCGGTGTCTGCACCCGGCTGGGGCGGGCGGCCTGGTCAGTCGGTTTCGGGCCGTCGCTCCAGCAGCGGGGCCGCGTCGGAGAGTACCCCGGTGATCCTTTCCAGCGTCGACCGGTCCCGTTCCACGGCCTCCAGCACCGGTCCCGCGGCCGTGTTCCAGCGGCGGGCCACGGCGGCGGGATCCTCACCGGTCAGCAGTCCGGCCGCCTGCGCCGCCGCGCCCAGCGCGACCAGTTCCCTGGCCTGCGGGACCTGGACGGGCCGCCCGGAGAGCCGGCGCACGGTCTGCTGCCAGGCCGTGCCCCGGGCCCCGCCGCCGATCAGGAGCAGCGGGGTGTCCCGGTCGGCGTCCGCGTCCAGGACCAGATCGAGGGCTCCCAGCAGCGCGTGCACCGCGCCGTCATAGGCGGCCTGCAGCAGCTGGCCCGCGGTGGTGTCGTGCCGCAGCCCGTGCATCAGTCCGGAGGCGTGCGGCAGGTTCGGGGTGCGCTCGCCGTCCAGGTACGGCAGCAGGGTCACCGAGCCGCCGGGTTCGACCGCCTCGCGGTCCCGGTCCAGCAGGGCCGCGACCCGGTCCACCGCCAGGGTGCAGTTCAGAGTGCAGGCAAGGGGCAGCCAGTCCCCGCGCGCGTCGGCGAAGCCCGCCACCGTGCCGGTCGGGTCGGTGGGGCGGCGCTCGGAGACGGTGTAGACCGTGCCGGAGGTGCCGAGGCTCAGCACCGGCGTGCCGGGCCGCAGGCCGAGACCCAGGGCCGCCGCGGCGTTGTCGCCGGTGCCCGGGGCCACCAGCGTGCCCTTGGAGAAGGGCAGGTCGTGGCTGTCGCGCACCGTGCCGACCACCTCGCCCGGACGTGCCACCCGGGGCAGCAGTGCCGGGTCCAGGCCGATGTGTGCCAGCGTCTCCTCGTCGTACGCCTCCGTGCCGGACGCCCACCAGCCGGTGCCGGAGGCGTCGCCCCGGTCGGTCGTGCCCTGGCCGGTGAGGCGTTCGGTGAGGTAGTCGTGGGGGAGCCTTACCGCCTTCGTCGCGCGGACCGCCTCCGGCTCGTGCTCGGCGAGCCAGGCCCACTTGGTGGCCGTGAAGGAAGCGCCGGGCACGCTGCCGGTGCGCTCCGCCCATGCCTTCGGACCGCCCAGTTCCTCGACGAGACGGCGGGCCTGCGGAGCGGAGCGGACGTCGTTCCACAGCAGCGCCGGGCGCACCGGCTCGCCGTGTTCGTCCAGGGTGACCAGGCCGTGCTGCTGGCCGCCGATCGACACCGCCGCCGCCTCGTGCGCCGCCTCACCGCACTGGCGCAGCGCCGTGCACAGCGCGTCCCACCACTGGCGCGGGTCGCTCTCCCGGCCCGCCCCGTTGGTCACGGTGTGCGGTGCCTGGCCACTGGCGACGATTCGCCCGGTCGCCGAGTCGACGACCAGCGCCTTCGTGGACTGGGTGGACGTGTCCACTCCGACGACGAGCGGACCCTCGGCTGCTGACATCGGACTCTCCCTCTTCCGCGGCTCCGCGGCATCTGCGCTGTGTGACGAAGACATCTGGTGGGCGAAAGACATGTTGTCTCTTCCCAGCGGTGTGTGCGCATACTAATTTGTAAACGGCCATGACGAAATACTCGTACGCAGCAAGGAGCCGCGCCATGAGCTACCAGCCCACCCCCGAGGACAGGTTCACCTTTGGTCTGTGGACCGTCGGCTGGCAGGGAAGGGACCCGTTCGGTGACGCCACCCGCCCCGCCCTCGACCCGGTCGAGACGGTGCAGCGCCTGGCGGAACTCGGCGCCCACGGAGTGACCTTCCACGACGACGACCTGATCCCCTTCGGCTCTTCGGACACCGAGCGGGAGTCGCACATCAAGCGGTTCCGGCAGGCCCTGGACGCCACCGGCATGACCGTCCCGATGGCCACCACGAACCTCTTCACGCACCCCGTCTTCAAGGACGGCGCGTTCACCGCCAACGACCGTGACGTGCGCCGTTACGCCCTCCGCAAGACCATCCGCAACATCGACCTGGCGGTCGAACTGGGCGCGGAGACGTACGTCGCCTGGGGCGGTCGCGAGGGCGCCGAGTCCGGGGCCGCCAAGGACGTGCGCGCCGCCCTGGACCGCATGAAGGAGGCCTTCGACCTGCTCGGCGAGTACGTCACCTCGCAGGGTTACGACATCCGCTTCGCGATCGAGCCCAAGCCGAACGAGCCCCGGGGCGACATCCTGCTGCCCACCGTCGGCCACGCGCTGGCCTTCATCGAGCGCCTGGAGCGGCCCGAGCTGTACGGCGTCAACCCGGAGGTCGGTCACGAGCAGATGGCCGGCCTGAACTTCCCGCACGGCATCGCGCAGGCCCTGTGGGCGGGCAAGCTCTTCCACATCGACCTCAACGGCCAGTCCGGCATCAAGTACGACCAGGACCTGCGGTTCGGCGCGGGTGACCTGCGGGCCGCCTTCTGGCTGGTCGACCTCCTGGAGAGCGCCGGTTACGAAGGACCGCGCCACTTCGACTTCAAGCCGCCGCGGACCGAGGATATCGACGGCGTGTGGGCCTCGGCCGCGGGCTGCATGCGCAACTACCTCATCCTGAAGGAGCGCGCGGCCGCCTTCCGCGCCGACCCGGAGGTGCAGGAGGCGCTGCGCGCGTCGCGGCTGGACGAGCTGGCCCAGCCGACCGCGGCCGACGGCGTCCAGGAGCTGCTGGCCGACCGCACGGCGTTCGAGGACTTCGACGTGGACGCGGCCGCCGCGCGCGGCATGGCCTTCGAACGGCTCGACCAGCTGGCGATGGACCACCTGCTGGGGGCGCGGGGCTGACGCCCAGGCGCGCGTACCGGCGATCGCCCGGGCCACATAGGGGCGATCGCCCAGGGCGCGGGCCGTCCGCGAGACCGCGGACGGCCCGCGCCTGTCACGGCTTCTCGGGCAGACGGACGTACACCACCGTTGTCTTCACACCGCTGTCGACCAGACGGCCCCGGGCGTCGAACGCGCCCTCCCCGTCGGTCATCCCGAAGTCGTTGTCATTGACGAGCGCGAGCGTGTCGTCATCCACGCGCGCGATGCCCTCGATCTTCCCGGGCACCCCGGCGACCGTGCCCAGGTCCACCACGAGCCGCTTGGACAGCACCGGTACGCCCGCGGACGCGGGATCGTCCAGCTGCTCCAGCGAAGGGGACGTGGCGTCGTCGTCCCACGGGCCGCCCAGGATGTTCGCCCCGCGCCCCAGCCCGACCAACTGCAGCCGCGCCGACTTGTCGGTGCGTTCCTCGACGAGCAGCCGGTCGCGGCCGACCGCCACCACCGACGAGATCTTCAGCTCCGAGGTGTCGTCCTCGCCCGGGTCGACCACGCCGACCGGGTCGAAACGGTAGGCGTACTCGGCCGTGACGGCCTTCTCGCGCGGCGAGAAACGCAGCAGGCGGGTGGTGCGCGAGGCGTCGCCGGCATCCGCGTCCGGCAGGGAGAGCGGGCTCTGCAGGGCCATCACGAGGTCACCGCCGGGCAGCTGGGCCAGCCCCTCGAACCCCCGGTTGGTCTTGCGGTGCAGCAGAACCGACGGCAGTGCCTCCACCACCGGGTAGTCCGTACCGGTCAGGGCCAGCCCCTCGGGCACATAACGGGCGAGCACCCTGCCGCGCGCGGAGACGTGCACGAGGGACGGTCCGTACTCGTCCACGAGCCAGAAGCTGCCGTCCCCGGCCCGTACGATGCCCTCGGTGTCCAGGCCGTTCGGGTCGTAGGAAAGCGGCGTCCTCGCGTCGTAGGTGTACGGCGCCTCGTCCCGGCCCCGCTGGTCGGGCAGCCCGGTGACGGCCTTCCCCGAGGAAGTGGTGAGCGGTATCGCGTCGACGACCTCGACGGTGTTCCCGGAGACCCGGATTCTCACGATCGCGGGGTCGAAGCCCGGTACCGGGAAGGTGCGGCGCTTCTTGCTGTCCACCTTGATCTGGCCGTTGGGCCCGCGGTCGGTCACCGTCCAGTACTCGCCCTTGCGGCCCGCCGGGTAGATGTCGCTGCCGATGCCGCCGAGCCGCACGCCGTGGTCGTCGGCCACGCTTCCCGGCAGCAGCGCGTTGCTGAACGCGCCGAGCGGGATCTCACCGAGCGTCGCCGTGCGCACGACACGGGCCTCCTTGGGTGGCGCCGCCGCGGCCGTTCCCGCGGCCACGAGGACGGCGGTCAGGACCAGGGGCAGACCCGTGGTGACGGAACGGTGGACGCGGTGACGTGCGGCAGTCGGGGACATCGGGTCTCCTGGGAACAAGGTCGTTGACAGCGGCCACGATTGGGCTCTTGGAGGAACACGGCACGACGGACGGGTGAACGACCGGCGTCCGCCACTCATCGGACGCACGCGGCGGCACCCAGTGGCCCGCCGTCTCGCGATGTGCCCAGCAGCCGAACCATCTGTTCGAAGGACCCGTGGCCGGAGCCCCCGGAGAGCCACTAGGGGCGTACCTCAGGGCTGAGTCGGGGTCCGGGGGCGGAACCGCAGGGAGCGGGAGGTCGTTTTCCAGAGCAGAGTGCGGCAGCGGCCGCGAAGGAGGCGACGCTCATGTCCAAGAACGCGAAGATCGCCGTAGGGGGCGTGGCGGTCGGGCTGATCCTGCTGATATGGCTGCCCTGGTGGGTGGCGTTCCTGATCGTGGTCGGAGTGCCGGTCGTGGCGTATCTCGCCCTGGACCCCTCGCAGCGGCGCAGGGTCCGCCGGGTCGCCCGCAAGGAACTCGGTCGCTGAGGCGCCGGCACGCGACAGGCGGCCGGCGGGCGGGGTGACCGCAGCGGCCGGCCGGGCCCACAGGGGGCAGCGTCGTCGTACGGGGGCGGGTACTCCCGGGACCGGCAGGTGTCGTACGGCTGTCGAGCCTCACAGTGGACGTACGGCCAGCTTGTCGAGAGCTTCCAGCAGGCCCGGCAGTTCGGGACCCCGGCCCACCGGATGGACCTCGCCGGGCTCGTCGTCGAGCAGGACGAACGCGATGTCGTCGGTGCGGGCCACGAGCGACCAGCCGGGGCCGTCGGCACGCAGCGTACGGGCGTCACCCGGGGCGAACGACGAGCGCACCCGGCCGAGCGGCGGCGGGGAGTCGACATAGGCGCGCGCCTCCGCGAGCACCCGGCGGACCCCCGCGTGGCCGCCGCGCGCGGGGCCCTCCTCGCCGTCCTGGGCGGACGGCGCGTCCTTCGCCGGCCCGCCGGGCGCGCGGAAGTCGGCGTCGTCGATCTGCTCCCGCCACGCGGCCCATCGCAGCGCGATCTCGTCGGCGCCCAGACGGCGCTGGGCCGGCCCCCAGGAGCCGGTGTCCGGTGGGCTCAGCGCCGGCCGGCCCGCCGACTCGGCGGGGGGATCGTGCGGCGCGGGGACCCCGGGCGCGGCGACGGCGACGGCCAGGGGCCACCCCGGCAGGGCGGTCACGACCGTGCTTTCGTCCGGCGACAGCTCGTATTCCATGCCGCAGTCCCACGACGCGATCGCCACGGCGACCAGCGCGACGTCGTCGATGACGACCGTCCAGCGAGCGCCGTCCCCGTCCTGCCCCAACACCAGGCCGTACCCGTCGGCGAGCGGCGGCAGACCCAGCACCGCGCACGCCGCCGGGTAGTCGTCGCCCAGCACGCTCGGGAACTGTGCCGGCGTCATCAGTACCGCCGTCAGCACATACAGCGCATCGTCCGCGGCGGCGACGGCCATATCATCCGCTCCGGCCATCCCTGCCTCCCCAGTGGTTGGTCCGTCGGCGCGCACCCTAGTGCGAGCGCAAGCCGGTTGTCACGGCTTCGGGCACCACGCGGAGCTGCAGGTTTCCACCTGGAAAGGGGCGAAACGACCGCACCGGGAGGCGGGACTTCCGCTTAGTTCGCGGGCAGACCGAGGAGGTCGCGAGCCACCGCGCCAGGCGACTCGTCGCGCTCCCTGGCCAGCGCCACGACCGCCCGGCAGGCCAGCTCGCTCACCCCGAAGGACAGCGCCTCCGGCGACACCCACGCCGCCGCCTCCTCGATCCGGTCCTCGTCGCCCTCCACCCGAGCGGCCACATAGACGGCCGCCGCCTCGAACAAGTTGTGCGCGCCCTTCTCCCGGGCGCCGGCCGGCCGCGCCTGCGCGGGGGCGCGGAACCTGCCGGCGTACCGGCGGATCGCGTCGAACACCTGGACCACCCTCTCCCCGAACCGATCAGTGCTGATCGCCCATCTGCTGTCCCACAACGTAGAGTTGGAGTTTCGACGGCAGAAGGGGCGACGCGGTGAAGCGGTTCGAACATCTGGAGCGGATCCGTCGGCTGGACCCGGTGGCGGACGCACTGGAGATCTACCGGATCAGCGTGTCCTTGGAGTTCCCCTGGGACTACACGCGCGCCCTGGAACTGGCCCTGTACCGCACCTACGCGGTACCGAGCATCGGACGGCTGCTCGCGCGGACGGCGGAACTGACCGAGCGCACGCAGAAGCGGTACGACGACACGTCGCTCCTGCTCGACACCGTCCTGGAGCACGGCTTCGCCGCGGAGCAGGGGCGCACGGCGATCCGCCGCATCAACCAGATGCACCGCAGTTACGACATCAGCGACGACGACATGCGGTATGTGCTGAGCACCTTCGTGGTGGTGCCCAGGCGCTGGATCGACACCTATGGCTGGCGACGGCTGTCCCGCCACGAGATCATCGCCACCGCCGAGTACTACCGCACTCTCGGCCGGCACATGGGCATCCCGGACATCCCCCGCACCTACGAGGAGTTCGAAGCCCTTCTCGACTCCTACGAAGAAGCCCACTTCGGCTGGGACGAGGAGGCCCGGCGGGTCTCCGACGCCACGCTCGCACTGATGGCCTCCTGGTACCCGCGTCCCCTGGCCCCGCTGCTGCGCACGGTGACACTCGCCCTGCTCGACGAGCCGCTCCTACGCGCCTTCCACTACCCGAAACCCGGCGCGGCGGCCACCGCGCTGGTGCGCCGGGCCGTATGGACGCGCGGCCGCCTGGTCCGGCTCCTGCCGCCGCGCCGCAGCCCGCACTTCGCGCGTCAGAATCGGGAGATCAAGGGCTACCCCGACGGCTACCGCGTGGCCGACCTGGGGACCCGGCCGGTTCCCGGGCTGCGCGGCTGCCCGGTGCGGCACCGGGACACGTCAGCGCCCGACCCCGTCGAGTGACGCGAGGGTGTCCCGCAGCCAGGCCAGTTCGGCCCGGCTCGTGGCACGCGCGATGGTGAGGACGCCCCGCCGGAAGGGGTCGTCCAGTTCCTCGGCGCTCAGCGGACGGTCGCCGTCGTAGAAGAAGCTCGCCGGCTCCTCCAGGAAGGCCAGCCGACGTCGCAGCACGGCCGCCTGCGCGGCGGGATCGGCCAAGTGCCGCAGGAACGCCAGCAGCGTGAACCAGTGGTTCTCGTCGGTGATCTCCCGCTGGGCGGGCTCGGCGAGCCGGCGCATCAGCTCGCGTCCGCCCTCCTCGGTCAGCGTCAGCACATGGCGCGGTGCGGCGACGGCACCGGGCTCGGTGGCCCGTACCAGCAGGCCCGCCTTCTCCAGCCGTTTGATCGCCGGGTACAACGTGCTCTCCGCGACCGGGCGCACATGCCCGGTGAGCGCGGCGATGTGGCGGCGCAGGACGTATCCGTGCAGCGGCGCGTCGTACAGGAAACCGAGGATGGCGAGTTCGAGCATGCCCGCATTCTTCCGCAGGGGTACATCGCCATTCCAGTACCGCATTGACGGTATACATCGGCAACGAGGTATCGTGTGGTGTCGTTGCAAGTACAGGGAGGGGCACATGCGGCAGGCCGCGTTCGACAGCAGGGGCAGCCACATCCGGTGGGCCGAGGTGCCTGGGGCGGAGCCCGCCCGGGTGTATCTGCACGGGCTGGGATCCATGTCCGCCGTCTACCACGCCCACATCGCCGCCCGGCCCGAACTGGCCGGCAGGCGCAGCCTGCTTGTCGACCTGCCCGGGCACGGCACGAGCGACCGCCCGCAGGACTTCGGCTACACCCTGGACGACCACGCCCACGCCGTTGCGGTCGCACTGGATGCGGCCGGAGTCACGAGCGCCGAACTGATCGCGCACAGCATGGGCGGTGCCGTGGCCATCGTCCTTGCCCACCGGCGGCCCGACCTCGTCTCGCGGCTGGTGCTGACAGAGGCCAACCTGGACGCCTTTCCGCCGTCGACCGCCGCCAGCAGCGGCATCGCCGCCTACGAAGAGGAGGAGTTCGTCGAGGAGGGGTACGCGCGCGTGCTGGGCGAGGTGGGCCCGCTGTGGGCGGCCACCATGCGGCTGACCGATCCGCGCGCCCTGCATCGCAGCGCCGTCGGTCTGTGCCGGGGCTCCAGCCCCGTGATGCGTACGCTCCTGGAAGGACTGCCCGTCGACCGGATCTTCCTCCAGGGCGAGGCCAGCGGCGAACTCGCGGGCCGCGAGAGCCTGGAAGCCGCCGGAGTCCGCGTGGTGACGGTGCCCGAGGCCGGGCACAACGTCATGTTCGACAACCCCGGCGCCTTCGCGGCAGCAGTCGCCGGCACGGTCTGATCCGGCGCGGCGGTTCAGTCCTCGCGCACCGCGAGCGCGAGGAAACGGGCGTCCTCGTCCACGTACGACGTCATGCGCCAGCCCGAACGTGCCAGCAGCGGCCGGAGATTGGCCTCGGCCCGCAGGTCGTCGGGCGTGATCCGGCGGCCTTGGCGTGCGGCCAGGGCGGCACGGCCGATCGGATGGAAGAGCCCGAGCACGCCTCCCCGCCGCACCGCGCGGGCCAGTTCCCGCAGGTTCTCCGCCGGATGCGGCAGATGGGCGATCAGACCGGCCGCGAACACGGCGTCCAGACAGCCCGACCGCAGCGGCAACGCGGCGACGTCCGCGAGCAGCAGCCTTCCCGAGCGGTGCCGCCCGGCTTGTACGGCGGCCTGGAGCATCGCCGGGGTCAGATCGGCTCCCAGCACCACGCCGGAGGGGCCGACGGCGGCCCGCAGGGGCGGCAGGGCCCGCCCCGTGCCGCAGCCCGCGTCCAGGACGCGGTCCCCCTCGCGCAACCCGAGGTCGGCGACGGCTGCCGCGTAGGCAGGGCCGTCATCCGGGAACCGGCTGTCCCAGTCGGCGGCCCGGGCGGTGAAGAACTCCTGGACATGTGTGTGGTCGTCGCTCATGCTCCGCATGATCCCGCACCGCCGCCCGGCCTTCGCCGGCGCCGCCGGTCACCGGGGTGACCGCAACGCGCGCTCCCGCGGCTCAGGCCGCGAGGTCCCGTACCGCCACCACGTTGTCGATGCTGACACGCACGAGGAGTTCGCCCGGTACGCCATTGCGGGCGCCGTACTCCTCGGCGTCGTCCTCGCCCACGTAGCGGGCCGCGATCCGGGTGGCCCACTGACGGAGTTCGGCCAGATCCTCCGACACCTCGGCCTCGCCGTTCAGCACCACGAAGTGGAACGGCGGACGGTCGTCGTCCACGCACAGGGCGACCCGGCCGTCACGGGTCAGATTGCGCCCTTTCACGGTGTCCTTGCCGGTGGTGAGCACCAGGTCGTCTCCATCGAGGAGAAACCAGACCGGGGCCACATGCGGGCTCCCATCGGCGCGAACGGTGGACAGTTTGCCGGTGCGGGTGCCGTCCGAGACGAACGCCCGCCACTCCTCATCGGTCATCTTCTCTGCCATGCGCCCATCCTGCTTGCCCGCACGCCGGTCGTGGGGAAGGCTGGCGGAGAGTTCCTCCAGCCAGGGGGAGACATCACACGGGGAGAGGGACATGGCGCAGAACCAGGGCCTCGGCTGGCTCCTGGACGATCTGACCGAGCGGGTGGACCACGTCCGCCACTCGCTGGTCCTGTCGAACGACGGGCTGGTCACCGCGGCGAGCACGGGCCTACGCCGTGAGGACGCCGAGCATCTGGCCGCCGTGGCGTCCGGACTGCACAGCCTGGCCAAGGGCTCGGGACGACACTTCGGCGCGGGCAGGGTGCGCCAGACGATGATCGAGTACGACGATGCCGTGCTGTTCGTGACCGCGGCCGGCACCGGCAGCTGTCTGTGCGTGCTCACCGGGGCGGAGGCCGACATCGGTCAGATCGCCTACGAGATGACCCTGCTCGTCAACCGGGTCGGCGAACACCTCGGCATCGATGCCAGGCAACCCGAACGAACACGCAAAGCAGACGCCTGACCTGCGGTTTTTCTACCCCCGTGGAGTTATCCACAGGCCCGGAACGAGCCGGCGAAGAACCGGCTACGGTGGGTGAACGGCGAACGCACAGGGCGTGAGCCAAGGACTCCACGGGGGAGTACGACCATGTCGGCCGACCTTTTCGATCCCACCCGTCCCGACACCTGCAAGCCGAGCCATGCCGCCCGCGAGCTGGGGCTCAGGCGAGGCGATTTCGACCGCGCCGTACAACTCGGCTGCATCCGCACCGTGCCCGACGAGGGAGGGGGAGGGGGCCGTCGCGTGGAACGCGCGGAGATCGAGCGCGTCCGAGCCCAGGACGGCTTCCCCGACTCCCTCCTGGACCGGGTGCGGGTCGTGGGGACGGCCGAGGGGGCCGCCCTCATGGAGATCCCGGCCGGCAGGTTCAGTCGGCTCGCCCGCCTGGGCCTGCTCGTGCCCGTCACGTTCTACCTCAACCGCTACCGATCCGTGGTCTGGCTCTACCTCGCGGAAGATCTACGCCAGTTCGCGACCGGACCGCAGAACGCGCACCTGCTCAAGGGGCGTACGCCCGAGACGCTGCGCGGCCAGCTGGCGGCGGGAGTGGACCTGCGGGCACGCAACTGGCGCGGACGCCACCTTGGACTCCTGCTCCGGCGGGCCGAGGGCCCCTGGGCCCGCGCCGGGGCCGTGGCCGCCTTCCTCACGCCCGTCGATGTCGCGGACATCGTCAAGGATCCGTACGAACGGGCGCAGCTGAACCGGTTCCGGCCCATGCCACCCGGGTACGGCGGTCCCGGATCACCCGTCACGCACGCAGCCGAGCAGATCACGACGGCGCAGGACGCGGACGAGATCGGCTGGCTGCGCAGCGAGCTGGCGCGCCTGGTCGCGGAGGCCCGCAGCGTCTCACCCGTCGCGCGCCCGGCCGCCCGCCCCATCCCGCCGGTGATCCGCACGGCTCCACGGCCCATCCCACCGATGGCCCGTACGGTGACGGGACGCGCGGAGGAGACGACGACGTTCCCGAAGCCGACGGCATCGTCTCCGGGACCGGAAAGCCCCTCCGCGGAGTTGACGCGACGACTCACCGAGCCGGCCGCGCGGACCGAGGAGCCGTCGGCACGGCCCGCGCGGCCGACGGCGCGGTCTTGCGAGCCGGTGGTACGGCCCCCCGAGCCGATGTCGGCCACCAGGCCGGCGGTGCCGACCGCGCCCAGGGGTCACGGGCGGGCACAGCCCGGTCCACAGCGGCCACCCCGCGGCCTGCGGGCCTGGCTCCGGCGGAGAAGCCCACGACGCACAGGGCCCGCGCGGGTGTGAGCGCCTTGTCGGGGAGCCCTGGCCGCGGGGGCTACAGCGCCCGGAACAGACCTTCCTGGACGACCGATACGAGCAGTCGTCCCTCCAGGTCGTAGATACGCCCGCGGGCCAGCCCACGCCCGCCGATGGCGATCGGGGACTCCTGGTCGTAGAGGAACCACTCGTCCGCGCGGAAGGGCCGGTGGAACCACATGGCGTGGTCCAGCGAGGCCAAGTCGAAGTTGCGCGGGCCCCACAGCGGCTCCACCGGGATGCGGACCGCGTCCAGGAGGGTCATGTCACTGGCATAGGTCAGCGCGCAGGTGTGCACCAGGGGGTCGTCGCCCAGCGGCCCCACCGCGCGCATCCACACGGCGCTGCGCGGCTCGGCCCCCTCGATCTCCTCGGCGTTCCAGCGCAGCCGGTCGACGTAGCGGATGTCGAAGGGCTGGCGGCGCGCCATTCGTTCCAGCTGCTCCGGCAGCGTGCCCAGATGCTTGCGGATCTCCTCCGAGACCGTCGGCAGCGACTCCGGGTGCGGCACCTCACGGGCCGGCGGCAGCTGGTGCTCGAAAGGTCCTTCCTCAGGCTTGTGAAAGGAGGCGGTCAGATTGAAGATCGTGCGGCCCTGCTGCACGGCCGTGACCCGGCGCGTCGTGAAGGAACGCCCGTCGCGGACCCGTTCCACCTGGTACACGATCGGCACGCCCGGCCGGCCGGGGCGCAGGAAGTACGCGTGCAGTGAGTGCACCGGGCGATCGCCGTCCGTGGTGCGGCCGGCGGCGACCAGCGCCTGGCCGGCCACCTGGCCGCCGAAGACCCGCTGGAGGGACTCCTGCGGGCTGCGGCCACGGAAGATGTTGACCTCTATCTGCTCCAGGTCGAGCAGGTCGACCAGTCTCTCGGCCGGATTCGTCATCGATGGGTTTCTCCTTGGCTTGCCACTGGCCGTGAACGGCTCACAGCTGGCCGACGTCGGTGACACGGACGACCGCACGGCCCTCGGCGTCGGAGGCCACGAGATCGATCTCCGCGCTGATGCCCCAGTCGTGGTCACCGTTCGGGTCGTCGAAGATCTGACGGACGCGCCAGAGGCCGTTCTCCGGCTCCTCCTTGATGACAAGGAGCTTGGGACCACGGGCGTCGGGACCGGTGCCGAGGTCGTCGTACTCGTCCCAGTACTTGTCCATCGCCTCGCCCCAGGCGTCGGCGTCCCAGCCGGACTCGGCGTCCAGCTCGCCCAGTTCCTCGACCTGGTCCAGGGCGGCCAGCTCCACGCGGCGGAACATGGCGTTGCGGACGAGGACCCGGAAGGCGCGGGCGTTGGTCGTGACCGGCTTGACCTCGTCGGCCTTCTCCTGGGCCTCCTCGGCGGTCATCTCCTCCGGGTTGGCGAGCTGCTCCCACTCGTCCAGCAGGCTGGAGTCCACCTGGCGCACCATCTCGCCCAGCCACTCGATCAGGTCCTGCAGGTCCTCGGACTTCAGGTCGTCCGGGATGGTGTGGTCCAGGGTCTTGTAGGCGCTGGCGAGGTAACGCAGCACGATGCCCTCGGTGCGGGCCAGCTCGTAGAAGGACACCAGCTCCGTGAAGGACATCGCCCGCTCGTACATGTCCCGGACCACCGACTTCGGCGACAGCGGGTGGTCGCCGACCCACGGGTGGCTCTTGCGGTAGGTGTTGTAGGCGTGGAAGAGCAGCTCTTCCAGCGGCTTCGGGTACGTGATGTCCTGCAGGCGCTCCATGCGCTCCTCGTACTCGACCCCGTCCGCCTTCATCGCGGCCACGGCCTCGCCGCGCGCCTTGTTCTGCTGGGCGACGAGGATCTGCCGAGGGTCGTCCAGGGTGGACTCGACCACGGAGACCATGTCGAGGGCGTAGGACGGCGACTCGGGATCGAGGAGTTCGAACGCCGCCAGCGCGAACGTGGACAGCGGCTGGTTCAGCGCGAAGTCCTGCTGGAGATCGACCGTGAGCCGGACGATGCGGCCTTCGGCATCGGGCTTGTCGAGCTTCTCGACGATTCCGCCGTCGAGCAGCGAGCGGTAGATCGCGATGGCCCGGCGGATGTGCCGCAGCTGCTGCTTGCGCGGCTCGTGATTGTCCTCCAGGAGGTGGCGCATCGCCTCGAACGCGTTGCCCGGACGGGCGATCACCGACAGCAGCATCGTGTGCGTCACCCGGAAACGCGAGGTCAGCGGCTCCGGTTCCGACTCGATCAGCTTCTGGAAGGTGTTCTCGGTCCAGCCGACAAAGCCCTCCGGCGCCTTCTTGCGCACCACCTTGCGCCGCTTCTTCGGGTCGTCGCCCGCCTTCGCCAGCGCCTTCTCGTTCTCGATGACGTGCTCCGGCGCCTGCGCGACCACGAGTCCCGCGGTGTCGAAACCGGCCCGGCCGGCCCGGCCCGCGATCTGGTGGAACTCACGGGCCCGCAGGGTGCGCACCCGGCTGCCGTCGTACTTGGTCAGTGCGGTGAACAGCACCGTGCGGATGGGCACGTTGACGCCCACGCCGAGCGTGTCCGTGCCGCAGATGACCTTCAGCAGTCCGGCCTGGGCGAGCTTCTCCACCAGACGCCGGTACTTGGGCAGCATGCCGGCGTGGTGCACGCCGATGCCGTGCCGTACGTAACGGGAGAGGTTGCGGCCGAACTTGGTGGTGAAGCGGAAGTTGCCGATCAGCTCGGCGATCTGGTCCTTCTCCTCGCGCGAGCACATGTTGATGCTCATCAGCGCCTGCGCCCGTTCCACAGCCTGCGCCTGCGTGAAGTGCACGATGTACACCGGGGCCTGCTTGCTCTCCAGCAGGTCGGTGAGCGTCTCGGTGAGCGGGGTCAGCTTGTACTCGTAGGACAGGGGCACCGGGCGGGTCGCGGAGCGGACCACCGAGGTGGGGCGGCCGGTACGGCGGGTGAGATCCTTCTCGAAGAAGGACACATCACCCAAAGTGGCCGACATCAGGATGAACTGCGCCTGGGGGAGTTCCAGCAACGGGATCTGCCAGGCCCAGCCCCGGTCCCCCTCGGCGTAGAAGTGGAACTCGTCCATGACGACCTGGCCGACGTCCGCGTGCTTGCCGTCCCGCAACGCGATCGACGCCAGCACCTCGGCGGTGCAGCAGATGACGGGCGCGTCGGCGTTCACGGAGGCGTCGCCGGTGAGCATGCCGACGTTCTCGGTGCCGAAGAGCTTGCACAGCTCGAAGAACTTCTCCGACACCAGGGCCTTGATCGGCGCCGTGTAGAAGGTGACCTCGTCCCGGGCCAGCGCGGCGAAGTGCGCGCCCGCGGCGATCATGCTCTTGCCGGATCCGGTGGGCGTCGACACGATCACGTTCGCCCCGGAGACCACCTCGATCAGCGCCTCCTCCTGGTGGGGATAGAGGGTGAGGCCGCGCTCCTGGGCCCAGGACTCGAAGGCCTCGTACAGGGCGTCGGGGTCGGCGGTCGGCGGCAGCTGATCGATGAGGGTCACGCCCCCATCTTGCCTGGCCCACCGCCCGAGCGGGGAATCGGCTGCGGGTACGAAGATCATGGAAGCTACGCTGTGTGGCCGGCGAGGCGTCAGCGCACCAGGTCAACTGGGCAGCGCGACATGAGGAATAGGGCGGGAAGCGGCCATGATGGGACCAGCACACTCACTGTCGGGGGCCGCTGCCTGGCTGGGGGTGGGAGCCGCCACAGCGGCGGCCGGACATCCCATGCCCTGGCCGGTCCTCCTCTGCGGCGCCCTGATCTGCGCCGGCGCAGCGCTCGCCCCGGACCTCGACCACAAGGCGGCCACCATCTCGCGGGCCTTCGGGCCGCTGTCCCGCGGGATCTGCGAGATCGTGGACAAACTCTCCTACACCGTCTACAAGGCGACCAGGAAGCAGGGCGACCCGCGGCGCTCCGGCGGACACCGCACGCTGACGCACACCTGGGTGTGGGCCGTCCTGATCGGGGCGGGCTGCTCCGCCGTGGCGATCGCCGGGGGCCGCTGGGGGGTGCTGGCGATCCTCTTCGTGCACATGGTGCTGGCGATCGAAGGTCTGCTGTGGCGGGCGGCACGCGGCTCCAGCAGCGATGTCCTGGTCTGGCTGCTGGCGGCGACCAGCGCGTGGATCCTGGCCGGAGTGCTGGACAAGCCGGGCCATGGTTCCGACTGGCTGTTCACCGCGCCGGGGCAGGAGTACGTGTGGCTGGGGCTGCCGGTCGTGCTCGGCGCGCTGGTGCACGACATCGGGGACGCGCTGACCGTGTCCGGCTGCCCGATCCTGTGGCCGATCCCGGTGGGCCGCAAGCGCTGGTACCCGGTGGGGCCGCCGAAGGCGATGCGGTTCCGGGCGGGCAGCTGGATCGAGCTCAAGGTGCTGATGCCGACGTTCATGCTGCTCGGCGGGGTCGGCTGCGCCGCGGCCCTCAATGTGATCTGACCAAGCCGACGCCACCGGCTCGCGATCGGGCGGGGGAGGATCGGGCAGGCCCCGCCCGGGCCAGGACACCGGGGGGAGGCGGAGTTTCGCAGGCGTCCTTCGCACCGGGCCGTGAACGGGCCGGTTCCTCGGCGGTGGCCCGCGATCCGGCGGAGAGCGCCGGATCAGCCCGGCTCGCCCCCGTCCGCCGTGCCGTACCGGCGCTCGAAGCGGGCGATGCGGCCCTCGGTGTCGACCGTGCGCGCCTTGCCGGTGTAGAAGGGGTGGCTCTCCGAGGAGATCTCCACGTCGATCACCGGGTAGCTCTGGCCGTCGTCCCACTCGATGCTCTGTTCGCTCTGGGCGGTGGACTTTGTAAGGAAGGCGTACCCGGCGGCGCGGTCGCGGAAGACCACGGGGTGGTAGTCGGGGTGCTTGTCCTGCTGCATGGCGGCTCCTCGGGACGGATGGTCGGGACGGAGGCGTCCGGACTGTCCGGCTCAGCCGGGGAGGGCGTCCTCGTCGACGATGTGCACCGCGGCCTCCTCTGCGGAGGCGGCGGCCCCGTCGATGCCGACGTCGGTGGCGACGAGCGCGGCCTCCTCGTCCTCGTGCGCGCCCTCGTCGGGTGCCACCAGCCGGCCGGACCGGAAGTTGCCGACCTCATTGTCGAGGGGTTCCCCGTCGGTGCCCTCGCAGTCCCCGATGCCGTCACCGTCGGGCGCGGGGAGATCGGGCAGCTCTTCGGCGAGCCGTTGGTCGAGGGTCTCGCCCGCCTGGCGTTCGGCCGCCGTCACACCGACGTGTTCCACCGCCCACGGTCGCTCGGGAGGGGACCAGCCGCGGTCGAGGGGGTCGGCGACGCCGTCGAAGTCCAGGGTGTCCTCGACGTCGAGCACCCCCGAGTCCTCCCGGATCTCCGAGGGATCGGGCTGGTAGACGTCATCCCCCCAACCGTCGGCGTTGTCCACGACTACCTCCAGATGGTGAGGGCGGCCGGATGCCGCCCCAGCGGACGGCGAGCCGTCGGCACGCGCGGCACGAAGGTCCCACGCCGTGAACCGGCTGGTCCCCGGGCGCGCCCCGAGCCGCTGCCGCTTTCCAGCCTTCCACCCCGGATCGGCACCGCGCAACGGCACGGCCCCGGGGCCGAGCGCCCAGCCGCGCCGCGGGTCCGGACGGAGCCCACCGGGCATCAGAGCGCGGCAATCCGAGGGGCCCTCTGCCCCGCTCTCACGGGGCCCCGGAGCGCGGCAGAGGGACGGCTCCGCGACCCGGTTGCCCGGAGCCGGGCTGGAGGGGCGCCGTCTGCGGCCAGGGCATCAGGCGCCTGCGCCCCTGCCGGATCGACCGCCGTCATCACGGTCGGCGCCCCCGCGCGCACCCCCGGACGGCCGGCCTCTGCCACCTCTCCCAGGGGGCCGTCCCCCGCGGGGGTGCCCACCCGCATCCCCGTCCGGTCCTCACCCGTGCCAGGAGCGCCAGAGTGCCGCGTACGCACCCTCCGCCGCGACCAGCTCCTCGTGGCTGCCCAGCTCGCTGATCCGGCCGTTCTCGACGACGGCGATCACGTCGGCGTCATGGGCGGTGTGCAGCCGGTGGGCGATGGCCACCACGGTGCGGCCGTCGAGAACCCGCGCCAGGGAGCGTTCCAGATGGCGGGCCGCACGAGGGTCGAGCAGCGAGGTCGCCTCGTCCAGGACCAGCGTGTGCGGATCGGCGAGCACCAGCCGGGCCAGCGCGATCTGCTGTGCCTGTGCCGGGGTCAGCGCGAGACCGCCGGAGCCGACCTCGGTGTCCAAGCCGTCGTCCAGGGCCCGCGCCCAGCCGTCCGCGTCGACCGCGCCGAGGGCCGCCCACAGCTCGGCGTCCGTGGCGTCGGTGCGGGCCAGCAGGAGGTTGTCGCGCAGGGAGCCCACGAAGACATGGTGCTCCTGGTTGACCAGGGCGACCTGCGCGCGGACGCGCTCGGCGGGCATCCGGGACAGCTCCGCGCCGCCCAGGGTGACCCGGCCGTCCCGGGGCGCGTAGATCCCGGCGAGCAGCCGGCCCAGGGTGGACTTGCCCGCACCGGACGGGCCGACGAGGGCCATCCGGGTGCCCGGAGCGACCCGCAGGGAGACCTCGCGCAGCACGTCGACACCCTCCCGGTAGCCGAACCGCACCCGGTCGGCGTCCATCACCCGTCCCTCGGGGACCAGTGCCGCGTCCCCGGCGTCCGGCTCGATGTCCCGGACACCGACCAGGCGGGCCAGCGACACCTGGGCGACCTGCACCTCGTCGTACCAGCGCAGGATCAGGTTGACCGGGTCGACCAGCATCTGCGCGATGAGGGCGCCGGTGGTCAGCTGGCCCACCCCTATCCAGCCCCGCAGCACGAACACCCCGCCGACCATCAGGACCGAGCCGAGCACGAGGAGGTGGACGGTGTTGATGACCGGGAAGAGCACGGAGCGGAGCCAGAGCGTGTACCTCTCCCACGCGACCCACTGGGAAATCCGCTGCTCGGACAGGGCGACGCGGCGGGCGCCGAGGCGGTGCGCCTCGATGGTGTGGCCCGCGTCCACGGTCTCGGCGAGCGCGGCGGCGACGGCGGCGTACCCGGCGGCTTCCGAGCGGTAGCCGGACGGCGCCCGCTTGAAGTACCAGCGGCAGCCGACCACCAGGACAGGCACGGCGAGCAGCACGGCGGCGGCCAGCGCCGGCGCCGTCACCACCAGCCCGCCGAGCAACAACAGGGCCCACACGACACCGATGGCCAGCTGCGGTACGGCCTCGCGCATGGCGTTGGCCAGCCGGTCGATGTCGGTGGTGATACGGGAGAGCAGGTCGCCGGTGCCCGCCCGTTCCAGCACGCCCGGCGGCAGCCCCACGGCCCGGACGAGGAAGTCCTCGCGCAGGTCGGCCAGCATCCGCTCGCCGAGCATCGCGCCCCGCAGCCGTACCTGCCGGACGAACACGGCCTGCACGGCGAGCGCGAGCACGAACAGCCCGGCGGTCAGCCCCAGGTGGAGTTCCCGGGCCCCGTCCGACACCCGCTCGACCAGCCCGCCCAGCAGGTACGGGCCCGCCATGGAGGCGATCACGGCCACCGTGTTGACGGCGATGAGCACCAGGAAGGCCCGGCGGTGCCGGCGGAACAGCTCGGTGACGTAGGCGCGCACGGTCGTGGCGGCGCCGACGGGCAGGGTGGTGGCGGTCGTCGGGGCCGCCGGGTCGTGGTCCGGCGGTGCGACGCCGATCATGCGCTCTCCTCGATCTCTTCCAGCTCCTGGAGCCCGTCCAGCAGCATGCCGTCGGCGGCGGCCAGTTCCTCGTCGGTCTCCCGGGTGACCACGGCCCGGTACCGGGACTCGCCGTCGATCAGCTCGCGGTGCGGGCCGACCGCCGCGACCCGGCCCTCGTGCACCAGGGCGACCTGGTCCGCGCGGTCGAGCAGCAGCGGCGAGGAGGTGAACACCACGGTCGTCCGTCCCGACCGCAGGCGGCGCAGCCCGTCCGCGATCCGGGCCTCGGTGTGCGAGTCGACCGCGGAGGTCGGCTCGTCCAGCACCAGCACCTCCGGATCGGTGATCAGCGACCTGGCGAGCGCCAGCCGCTGGCGCTGGCCGCCGGACAGGGACCGGCCGCGCTCGGTGATCCGGGCGTCCAGCGGATCGGCGGCGTCCAGCGAACCCTGCACCAGCGCGTCCAGCACGTCCTCGCACTGCGCCGCGGCCAGCGCGTCCCCGGCCCGCACGGCACCGGAGGAGGGCACGTCCAGCAGCTCGCGCAGCGTGCCGGACAGCAGCACCGGGTCCTTGTCCTGGACGAGGACGGCGGTGCGGGCGCTGTCGAGGGGCAGGTCGTCCAGGGGTACCCCGCCCAGCAGGACCGAACGGTCCGGCTCGGCGGGGTGGCCGCCGAGCCGCTCGGCCAGCCGGCCCGCCGCGTCCGGGTCACCGCACACCACGGCGGTGAACCGGCCGGCGGGAGCGAGCAGACCGGTCACCGGGTCGTACAGGTCGCCGCCCGGCACCCCGGCCTCGCGGGTGCCGTCGGTGTCCGTGGACCGCTCCAGTGACAGCACACGCGCGGCGCGCTTGGCCGAGGGGCGGGAGAAGGAGTACGCCATGGCGATCTCCTCGAAGTGCCGCAGCGGGTAGGTGAGGATCATGACCGCGCTGTAGACGGTGACGAGTTCGCCGACGTCGATCCGGCCCGCGCGGGCCAGGTCGACGCCGCGCCAGACGACCGCGATCAGCAGCAGCCCGGGCAGCAGCACCTGGACGGCGGAGATCAGCGACCACATCCGGGCACTGCGCACGGCGGCGTGCCGTACCTCCTGGGAGGCCCGGCGGTAGCGGTCCAGGAACAGTTCCTCACCGCCGATGCCGCGCAGCACCCGCAGACCCGCGACCGTGTCGGAGGCCAGTTCGGTGGCCCGGCCCGCCTTCTCGCGCTGGACGTCGGCGCGGCGGGTCGCCCGGGGCAGCAGGGGCAGCACCGCGAGCGCCACGACGGGCAGGCCCACGGCGACGACCACACCGAGCGCGGGCTGGTACACGACCAGGGCGACGGCGACGATCACCACCGTCACGGCGGCGGCGGTGAAGCGGGAGACGGCCTCGACGAACCAGCCGATCTTCTCGACGTCACCCGTGGACACGGCCACCACCTCACCGGCGGCCACCCGCCGGGTCAGGGCGGACCCCAGGTGGGCGGCCTTGCGCGCCAGCAGCTGCTGGACGCGGGCGGCGGCGGTGATCCAGTTGGTGACGGCGGCGCGGTGCAGCAAGGTGTCGCCGACGGCGAGCCCCGTGCCGCACAGCACCAGCAGACCGCCCGTCAGCGCGAGCCGGGTGCCGGAGCGGTCGACGGCCGCCTGCACGGCGAGACCGACGCAGAAGGGCAGGGCGGAGACGGAGACGAAGTGAAGCAGGCCCCAGGCGAGCGACTTCAGCTGTCCACCCAGCTGATTGCGCCAGAGCCACCACAGGAATCGGGGACCCGAGCGCGCGTCGGGCACGCCCGGATCGGGATACGGAAGGTCTTGGATCTGCATGACGTCCCAGTGGCTCGTGTCAGGGCAGGGCAGGGCAGGAGCGGAACGCCGCGGTGCGCGGCAACAAGCCGTGAAAGGTTGACGTCATGCAGTGGTGAATTTCAAACAGTTTTCCCGACGGACCGCGAAATCGGCCGTGTTCCGGCCATGGCACCGCCGTCCGGCAGCCGGGGACCCTGCTTCCCGGCTGCCGCGCGGTCATCGTCGGGCGGGACCGGCGGCACCGGCGGAACCGGCGGGACCAGCGGGGCTTGACGGGCCGGCAGGGGCGGACGGGGCTGCCGGACCGGAGGGGTCGGTCCGGGTGGCAGGGCTCTCCGGCGGCCCCGACGTGGCGGACGACGACACCACGTCCACGTCGCTGGCCCGTACGTACGCGAGCCGGTGGCCGAACTGGATCTCGTAGTACTTCTCCCGGCCCCACACCACGGGGTTGGGCGTGTCGCTGAAGGACTTGGCGGTGTAGGAGCTGCCGACACCTGACTGCGTCACATACCGCTGGCCCGCCTCGAAGCTGTACGGGAGCGGTGACTCGTCCGGCTCGTCCACGTCGTCCGGGTACGCCTCCTCCTCCGGCAGGGCGCGCCCGTACACCGGGACCTCGTCCAGACCCTCTTTCGGTGTGACCATGCGCCCGGCCGCGCCGACGGCGGTCGGACGGTCCTGGGGATTCCTGAACCAGGCCTTGTTGCCCTGGAACCAGATCGCCGTCCAGTCGCCGCTGCGGTCGGCCACGGCGAAGGTCTGGCCGGCGGAGACCCGCGAGCCCAGGTCGTTGACGTCCACGGTGGAGTCGTCGCCGTCCGGTTTGCGGCCCGGGTCCTGGATCAGCGGGGCGCGCTCGCTCGGCTCGGTGTACAGGCGGACGGCGCTGGAGCCGTGCGGCCGACACGGTGAACCACTGCCGGTGCAGCCCGTGAACGCCGGCTTGTGCGTGGCGTAGTCGGGCAGGATGGTCACCATGTCACTGTCCGGTCCCGCCGTGGCCCGCAGCGGTGCGCCTAGGAGGTCGAAGTAGTGGCGCCAGTCCCAGAAGGGGCCGGGGTCGTCGTGCATGTCGGGAATGCTGCCGGCGGTCGGGGCCGGCACGTTGTCGTGGCCGAAGATGTGCTGCCGGTCCAGCGGGATGGCGTACTTCTTCGCCAGGTACTTCACCAGGCGCGCCGAGGCCCGGTACATCCGCTCCGTGTACCAGGTTCCCGGCTGGGTGAGGAACCCCTCGTGCTCGATGCCGATGGAGCGGGCGTTCACGAACTGGCTGCCGGAGTGCCAGGCCTCGTCCTTGGTCTTGACGTGCTGGGTGATGTGGCCGTCGCTGGAGCGGATCGAGTAGTGCCACGACGACTCCGTGGGGTCCTGCACCGTCTGGAGCATGCTCGGCAGCTCCGCCTCGGTGTCGTGGATGACGATGTACTCGATCGGCTGGTCCCTGGGGCGGTCGGCCAGGTCGTGGTTGCCGTACGCGCTGTCGTCGATCTCCTCGTACGGCGCGCCGAGCCAGTCGCAGGCCAGTTCCGCGGGGCACTCGACGTCCTTCTGCCGCTGCGGGCCCTGGGCGGTGGGAGTGTGCTGGCGCGGCCGGACGCGGGGGGTGGCGGGGAGCGTGACCTCCTGTCCCTCGGCGGTGGTGCGGTGCGCGCCCCGGCGGATCAGGGCGAAGACGTCGTCGGCGTAGGCGGCGGCCGACGAGACGTCACGGGTTCCCGGGAAGCGCGCCACCGCCTCCCACCAGTCCCCGGGGTCGGCGCTGAGGGGCTTGCCGAGCTGCCGCTGCGTGGCCGCCAGGAGCGCCGCGCCGCCGCGTACGTTGGCGACGGCGTCCTTGCGCAGCTGTTCGGCCGGGACGTGGATCAGCCGCGCCGCGTGGGGCAGGTCCGCGGGCTGCACGGCGTGGCCGGGCGAGGTGTCGGCGCCGCCCGTGGCGGCCGGTCCGGGGGCCGCGGCGCGGGGCTGCGCGTGGACGCCGTCCGCCGCCCGCGGGTCGGCGGAGGAGGCGGGCGTCGTGACGAGCTCGGGGTCCAGCAGGTGCATCGGCCCGAAGCCGCCGGCGACGCTGGGCGCGCCGGGGTGGGAGTCCCAGCGCGACTGCAGGTAGGACACGCTCATGAGGACACTGCGCGGCACGTGGAACTCGCGCGCGGCGTCCGTGAAGGCGTCCTGCAGCCGCCGGTCGGACGGATCGGCGCAGCCGGACATCGGGAGGATCAGCAGCGGTGGCAGCAGCGCCGCCCCCGCGATCACACAGGCTGTACGGCGGCATCTCCGGACGGCACCGGGAATGCGGGCAACGACAGTTCTTCTCATTGCAGGGGCTCCCAACCACGCTCGTTCGCAACCAGGGCAAAGGAGTTGCCCGTCGCGCCACCCCTCGTACGTTTCCGTGCCCCGAGCGCCGTGTCGTGGCGAGCGTCACCGGTGTGGACCAGCTCTCCCGCAGAGGCCACCCGGTCGGCGGCAGTGACTCCGCTGCCCGGGGCAACCAAACATGACATGCCGTCCGGTCCCGGCCCGGGCGCCCGGTGACCCGGACGCTCAGTCCTCCACCGGGTCCACCTGCCAGTCGGGGTGCCCCGGCATCGGCGGGGTGTGCGCGCCGTACAGCCACGGACGCAGGAACGGACCGAGGTCCTCGCCCGCGACCCGGGACGCGAGCGCGATGAAGTCCCGGGTGCCGGCCGCCCGGCCCCGGTAGGCGGTCACCCAGGCCCGCTCGATCCGGCCGAAGGTCTCCTCGCCGACCTTTTCCCGCAGCGCGAACAGCACCAGCGCCGAGCCGTCGTACCGCATCACCTTGAACAGGGTGGCGTCGGTGGGTTCGGCGGGCGCCCCCTCGTCGTGCCGCCACTGGTCGTGCTGCTCGTACGCCGCCCGCATCACGGACTCCAGAGCGGCCCCGCCGTGCTCGTCGGAGTAGAGCCGTTCGTAGTAACGGGCGTGACCCTCGCTCAACCACAGGTCGGACCAGCGCCGGATGGCGACGCTGTCGCCCGTCCAATGGTGGGTCAGTTCGTGCACGAGGTCGCGTTCGGCGTCGACCCGGTCGCCCAGCAGGTCGTCCCGGGGCACGACGGCGAGCGACTGGGTCTCCAGCGCCACCGGCAGGTCGGTGTCCCCGACCAGCACGCCGTAGCGGCGGAACGGGTAGGGGCCGAGCCGCTGTTCCAGCCAGGCCAGGTGGTCCGGGGTGAGCGAGCGGTACTCCTCGGTGTCCGCGACCAGGCCGTCCGGCACCACGTCCCGGACGGGCAGCCCGTGCGGCCCCTCGCTGTCGACGAACGTAAACTTTCCGATCGCCAGCTGGACCAGCTGCGCCGCGATCGGCTGTTCGGAGTCGTATGTCCACCGGGTGCGGCCGTCGGGATGCCGTTCGGTGCCGACGAGGCGGCCGTTGGCCACCGCGCTCACGCCGGGCGGGGTCGTCACGCGGAAGGTGATGGGCGCCCGCAGGCTCGGGTGGTCGTTGGCCGGGAAGATCATCCTGGCGCCGTCGGGCTGCGCGCAGACGACGGTTCCGTCGGACGTGGGCACCCAGCCGTAGTCCTGGATGGCGTCGTCGCGGTGGCGTGCTTGCGTCGGGTCGGCGGTGTAGGCGACGCGGACGGTGAAGGCGCGGCCGCGCGGGATCGGCTTCGCGGGGGTGACGACGAGTTCGTCTCCGTGGCGCTCGGCGGCGGCCGGTGCCCCGTCGACGGTCACGCGGTGCAGCGTGTTGCCCGCGAAGTCCAGGTCGAAGCGGGACAGGGCCTGGGTGGCGGTGGCGCTGACGGTGGCACCGGCCTCGAAGGGGGTGCGGGGCGCGCGCCAGTCGAAGTCGAGCGTGTAACGGCGGACGGTGTAGCCGCCGTTGCCGGCCAGCGGCATGAGCGGGTCGCCGATGCCCGGCGCGCCGGGTGACGGAACCGGACCGGTGGCGGTGGCCGGGGCGCCGGGGGCGGGACGCCGGCCGGGACCGGCGAACGGAGCACTGACGGTGATGACGGCGGCGCCCGCGAGGGCGAGTACGACGACTCCGGCGAGCGTGCGACCGGCCCGGCGGTGGTGTCCCGACGGGTCTGTGACCGGTGCTTTCACCGCGGGTGTCCCTCGGAGGCGCGGGGAGCCGGGCGCCCGGCGGGAGGGCCGCCGACGGTCGTGATGTCCATGCTCGCACTATGCCAGTACCATGCGCTTATATAACTGATTGTCACTTTTCTGGGTGCCTGCGCGGTGTCCCGGACGGCCCGTCCGCATCGCGCCGATCCCTTGAGGCGTCATTGCGGGGCGGGCCGTCTGCCCGTAGAACACGGGCCATGAGACGAAAGTTGGTCATGTCCATGCTCGCCGGGGCGACCCTTCTGGCGAGCGCGCTCCTCGGTACGGGCGCGCCGACCGCCCGGGCGGTGGACGTACCCGCCGAGTTCGGCACCGACTGGCACGACCCGGTGACCGCGGCCCCGCCCGTCGGCCGGCCGCACACCCGCTCCTGCCAGGTCACCCTCGCCGACGCGCGGTTCCGTGACTTCACGCCCTACCGAGGCACCTACGCGCCCCCCGAGGATTGCGGCGACCGCTGGAGCAAGGTCGTGCTGCGCCTCGACGGCAAGGTGAAGGGGCGTCAGTACGACCGGCTCGGCTATCTGCGGGTCGGCGGGGTCGAGGTCCTGCGCACCTCCACCCCGGAACCCTCGCCCGACGGCATCGAGTGGCACGTCGAGAAGGACGTCACCCGCTACAGCGAGACCCTCCGTGCCGCCCGGGACGTCGAGATGCTGATCGGCAACGTCGTGGACGACACCTACACCGGTGTCATCGACGTACACGTCACCCTGACCTTCTACGCGGGACGTCCCGCGGCCCCCGCGCCCGACCGGGTCCTCACCCTCACCGGCACGCCCGCCGGGACGACGCTCACCACCCCGCGCAACAGCGAACGGATCGTCGCCGAGGTGTACGCGACCGGTTCGGGCGGCGGCTGCGAGGAGTTCTGGTACCTGACCGTCGCCGACCCGGCGCCGTACTCCTGCAAGGCCGACCACGGGCCGTACCGGGAGGTGCGGATCAGCGTCGACGGGCGGCTCGCCGGCATCGCGGCGCCGTACCCGCACGTATGGACGGGCGGCTGGTCCAACCCCTTCCTGTGGTACGTCGTCCCGGCCCCGCGCGCCTTCGACGTGCGGCCCGTCGAGTACGACCTCACACCCTTCGCCGGTCTGCTCAACGACGGCCGCCCGCACCGCGTCGAGGTGTCCGTCGCCGGGGTGCCGGCGGGGCAGCCCGGCTGGAGCACACCGGTGAACGTCCTGGTCTGGCAGGACCCGCACCGGGACCACGTGCCCGGCGCGCTCACCGAGGACACCGCCACCGACCTCGTGAACTCCTCGGTCCACACGCCCGGCCGGGAGCACCGGGTGGACACCGAGGCGGGGCACCGGCTCACCGTCTCCGGCTACCTGGACACCTCTCACGGACGGGTGACCACCACCGTCACCCGGACGCTCGCCCACACCTCAGTCCACCGCTGGACCGACGGCGAGAACACCGACGGACTCGACGCCTCCTGGAGCGACGACGAGTCGGTCGGGACCGCCGGTCACGGCCCGGCGCGCACGACGCGCACCCACCGGACGTACACCATGAACGGCACCGTCACCCTCGGCCCGGACGACCGGCTGCGCACCGTGCTCACGGTCGGCGACCGGGCCTCGGCGGTGACGCGCCAGGGCGGCCGGCGCACCGCGTGGTCGCGGCTGGACGACACCTACAGCGGCGACGCCGCCTACACCCTGAACGTCCCGCGCGACCAGCGGCACGCGGTGGGCACATCGACCGAGCGCTACCGCCTCCTCGGATCGGCGGGCTGCTACGACCGCTCGCTGACCACGGTCCAGGGCGTGCTGACGGAGGACCGCGACCGCTGCTGAGCCCGGCCGGCCGCCGTCGCGCGAACACCAAGGCCCCCGCTCCCGGGGCAGGCCGCACCGGCGGTGCGGACGACCCCGGGCGGGGGCCCTGCCGGAGGAAGACGGCCGCTCAGCAGCGCGGCGCGGCCTCCCCGTCGATCAGCGTGTCCAGCAGTACGCCGAGCACCTGGCGCTCCTTCTCCGTCAGCGGCGCCAGTATCTCCTCGGCCGCCGAGCGGCGGGCGCCGCGCAGTTCCAGCAGGGTGGCGCGGCCCTCGTCGGTCAGCTCGATCCGGGTCACGCGCCGGTTCGCGGGGTCCGGCACCCGCCGGACCTTGCCGCCCGCCTCCAGTCCGTCGACCAGCGTGGTCACCGCGCGCGGCACGACCTCCAGCCGCTCGGCCAGGTCGGCCATGCGCGGCGGTGAGGGATAGTGCGCGAGGGTGCGCAGCAGCCGGGACTGGGCCGGGGTGACGCCCAGGTCGCGCCGTTCCAGATGGCGTTTCTGTATGCGGTGCACCCGGCGGGTGAGCCGTAGCAACTGCTCGGCGAGCAGGCCGTCGGGATCGGGGGTCGTCATGCGGGAACAATATCAGGACGCCGCTCATTGTGAGTATAGGTAACAATGAGCTACGATCAGTCATGCGTCGTCGGCCGTCCTGGGCCGCCCCCCTCGCTCACCTCCGTAGGAGCCCATGCATCCCGATCACGAACCCTCCTGGACCCCACCTGCCGACGCCGGCGAACAGCCCCGGCAGGTGCGCCGCATCCTGCGGCTCTTCCGTCCCTACCGCGGGCGCCTCGCCGTCGTCGGGCTGCTGGTCGGCGCCTCCTCGCTGGTCTCGGTGGCCACGCCGTTCCTGCTGCGGGAGACGCTCGACGTCGCCATCCCCGAGGGCCGCACGGGTCTGCTGAGCCTGCTCGCGCTCGGCATGATCCTCAGTGCCGTCCTGGCCGGCGTCTTCGGCGTGCTCCAGACGCTGATCTCGACCACCGTCGGCCAGAAGGTCATGCACGATCTGCGCACGGCGGTCTACGGCCGGCTCCAGCGCATGTCGCTCGCCTTCTTCACCCGCACCCGCACCGGTGAGGTGCAGTCCCGCATCGCCAACGACATCGGCGGCATGCAGGCCACCGTCACCTCCACCGCCACCTCCCTGGTCTCCAACGTCACCAGCGTGGTCGCCACGATCGTCGCCATGGTCGCCCTGGACTGGCGGCTGACGATCGTCTCGCTCGTCCTGCTGCCTGCGTTCGTCTGGATCAGCCGCCGCGTCGGCAACGAACGCAAGAAGATCACCACCCAGCGGCAGAAACAGATGGCGGCGATGGCGGCCACGGTCACCGAGTCGCTCTCGGTGAGCGGCATCCTGCTCGGCCGCACCATGGGCCGCTCCGACTCGCTGACCGCGTCCTTCGCCACCGAGTCCGAGCGCCTGGTCGATCTGGAGGTCAGATCGAACATGGCCGGGCGCTGGCGCATGGCCGTGATCACGATCGTCATGGCCGCGATGCCCGCCGTCATCTACTGGACCGCCGGCCTCGCCCTCCGGTTCGGCCGCCCCGACGTCTCCCTCGGCACCATCGTCGCCTTCGTCTCCCTCCAGCAGGGCCTGTTCCGCCCGGCCGTGAGCCTGCTGGCGACCGGCGTCCAGATCCAGACCTCCCTGGCGCTCTTCCAGCGCATCTTCGAATACCTCGACCTGCCGGTGGACATCACCGAGCGCGAGCGGCCGGTCCGCCTCGACACGGTCAAGGGCGAAGTCCGCTTCGAGAACGTCGAGTTCCGCTACGACGACAAGAGCGGCCCCGTCCTCGACGGCATCGACATCACCGTGCCGGCCGGCGGCAGCCTCGCCGTCGTCGGCCCCACCGGTGCCGGGAAGTCCACGCTCGGCTATCTCGTGCCCCGCCTGTACGACGTCACCGGCGGCCGGGTCACCCTGGACGGAGTGGACGTCCGCGACCTCGACTTCGACACCCTCGCCCGCGCGGTCGGCGTCGTCTCCCAGGAGACGTACCTCTTCCACGCCTCGGTCGCCGACAACCTGCGCTTCGCCAAGCCGGACGCCACCGACGAGGAGTTGCACGCGGCGGCCAGGGCGGCGCAGATCCACGACCACATCACCGCGCTGCCCGACGGCTACGACACGATCGTGGGCGAACGCGGCCACCGCTTCTCCGGCGGCGAGAAGCAGCGCCTGGCCATAGCCCGCACCATCCTGCGCGACCCGCCGGTCCTCATCCTGGACGAGGCGACCAGCGCGCTCGACACCCGCACCGAAGCCGCCGTCCAGCGGGCCATCGACGCGCTCTCGGCCGACCGCACCACCCTCACCATCGCCCACCGGCTGTCCACCGTGCGCGACGCCGACCAGATCGTGGTGCTGGACTCCGGGCGCGTCGCCGAACGCGGCACGCACGACGAACTCCTGGAGCGGGACGGGCGGTACGCGGCCCTGGTGCGCCGCGATGCGCAACTGCGACCGACAGAATGAACATATGCCAGGTTTATGACGATATACGTATTACCGTGCCCGCATGCAGACGAACACTCCGCCACGGAACACGCTCCGACTGACACGCCGGGGAAGACTCGTCACGCTCGTGGCCGGCGCCGTCGCGGCCGGCACCGCCGTGGCGGTGCCGCTGCTGCTGCTCGCGGGCGACCGCGACGAGGCCAGGTCCGCCTCCCTGGTCATCCCGGAGGGCTGGCGCGCGAGCCAGGTGTACGACGCGGTCGACAAGGCGCTGCGGCTGCCCCCGGGCAGCACCCGCAAGTCGCTCGGCAAGGCGGCGCTGAAACTGCCGGGCGAGGCCCAGGGCAACCCGGAGGGCTATCTGTTCCCGGCGACATATCCGATCCCGGAAGGAGCCACCCCCGAGTCGCTGCTGCGCACCATGGTCGACACCGCCAACGACAAGTACGGCCTCGCCCCGGTCACGGCGGGCGCCCAGCGCAACGCGATGAACCTCCACCAGGCCGTCACCGTCGCCAGCATCGTCCAGGCCGAGGCCGACACCAAGGCGGACATGGGCAAGATCGCCCGGGTCATCCTCAACCGGCTGGCCCGCGGAATGCCGCTGCAGATGGACTCGACCGTCAGCTACGCGCTCGAACACGACCCCGCCCAGGCCGGCCAGAGCAGCGGGCAGGTGCAGAGCCCGTACAACTCCTACCAGCGCATGGGCCTGCCCCCGACCCCGATCGACAACCCCGGCGCGGAGGCGATGCGCGCGGCCCTGAACCCCACGCCGGGCGACTGGCTGTACTTCGTCACGGTCCGGCCCGGGGAGACCCGCTTCACCGCCGACTACGACGAGCACCTGCGGAACGTGGCCGAGTTCCACGCCGTCCACCAGAGCGCGGCACCGGCCCAGCCGGACGGCGGCGTGCCCTGGTCCTCGTCCTCCCCGGTCCCCGCGCAGCCTTCGGGCGGCTGAGCGGCGGGACGTCACGCGGCGAGGGGCTCCCCGGCGAGCAGCCGCCGGATGTCCCGGACGGCCGCGCGCCCGGCCCGGTTGGCCCCGATGGTGCTGGCGGAGGGGCCGTAGCCCAGGAGATGGACCCGCGGATCGGCGACCGCGCGGGTGCCCTCCAGCCGGATGCCGCCGCCCGGCTCGCGCAGCCCGAGCGGCGCGAGATGGTCGAGCGCGGCGCGGAAACCGGTCGCCCACAGGATCACGTCGGCCGCCACCTTGCGGCCGTCCCGCCACTCCACACCGTCCGGAACGACCCGGTCGAACATCGGCTGCCGGTCCAGGACCCCGTCCGCCAGCCCCTGCCGGATCGCGTCGTTCAGGGGCAGCCCGGTGACCGAGACCACACTGCGCGGCGGCAGCCCTTGGCGCACCCGCTCCTCCACCAGTGCGACGGCCGCGCGGCCCGCGCCCTCGTCGAACGGCCCCTCACGGAAGACCGGGGGCCGCCGGGTGACCCACGTGGTCGCGGCGGCGTACGGGGCGAGTTCCAGCAGATGCTGGGTGCCCGAGGCGCCACCGCCCACCACCACGACCCGCCGGCCGGCGAACTCCTCGGGACCGGTGTACTGCGCGGTGTGCAACTGCCGTCCCCGGAAGGACTCCTGGCCGGGGTAGCGCGGCCAGAACGGCCGGTCCCAGGTGCCGGTCGCGTTGATCAGCGCTCGCGCCGCCCAGGTGCCGTCCGGTGTCTCGACGAGCAGTCGCCCCCCGGTGCCCTCGCGCACCGCGCGGACGTCCACGGGACGCCGTACCCGCAGGCCGAAGGCTCGCTCGTAGCGGTCGAAGTATTCCCGGACCACCTCGGACGAGGGCCGCGCCGGGTCGGCGTCCGTCAGCTCCATGCCGGGCAGCGCGTGCATCCCGTGCACCTTGCCGAACGTCAGCGAGGGCCACCGGAACTGCCAGGCGCCGCCCGGCCCGGGGGAGTGGTCGAGGACCACGAAGTCGCGGTCCGGCTCGAAACCGGTCCGCCGCAGGTGATAGGCGGCGGACAGGCCCGCCTGACCCGCGCCGATGACGACGACCTCGACCTCGTGTGCTGCGTTCACGCCTGTCCCCAACACGAACCGGCACACGGATCTTCCCGGCGGGCCCGCGTCGTCCTCAGCCCTTCGCCGGGGTCGTCGACGGCGGCAGACCGCCGTTGTACCGCCGGTCCACGAAGCCGGCGAAGTCGACCTTGTGCGGGATGAGCCGCAGCTCGGCGAAGGCGTCGGCGATCCGCTGCTCGGAGGCGACCAGCGGATCGTCGACGGCGACCGCCACGCGGGTGGAGTTCGTGCGCCGCACGGACGCCAGAGCCACCTCGTACGGCAGACCGGTGTCTTTGGCCCACACCTTGGCCCACTCCTCCTGGTGGTCGTGCACCCAGTCCGTGGCCCGCCGCAGCCGCGCCAGATAGTCCTTGACGGCGGCGGCCTTCTCCGGGTCCTTCAGCGCGGCGGGGGAGGCGACCTGGAAGGTGAGGCCGTTGGTCACGCCGTCGCCGGTGGTGAGCACCCGGCCCCGCCCGGCCTGGAGGATCTGTGAGGTGTACGGGTCCCAGACCGCCCACGCGTCGACCTTGCCGGAGGTGAACGCGGCCAGCGCGTCGGCCGGCTGGAGGTACTTCACCTTGACGTCGGACAGGCTCAGCCCTGCCTTCTCGAGCGAGGCGACCAGCTGATAATGGGCGGAAGAGCCCTGTGCGACGGCGACGGACCTGCCCTTCAGCTGCCGGGTACCGGTCAGCTTCGAGCCGTTCGGCACCAGGATGGTGTCGCCCTTGGAGGTGCCGTGCCAGGCCGCCACGACGGTGATCTTCGATCCGGCGCCGGCCGCGAAGACGGGCGGGGTGTTGCCGACACCACCGATGTCGACGGCCCGGGCGTTGACGGCCTCCAGCAGCGGCGGGCCGGAGGTGAAGGTCGACCACTTGATCTTGTAGTGCAGGTTCTCGAGCTCTCCTGCGGCGCGCAGGATGGCCTCCGAACCGCCCTTCTGGTCGCCGACGTCGAGCGTGACCGGGCCCGTTCCGTCGGTGTCGGTGCTCGCGGACGAGCTGCCGCCGCAGGCGGTGAGCAGGAGGGCGAGGGGCAGGAGCAGCGCGGCGGGGACGAGTCGTCGTCGCATGACGGTTCCGTTCGGTGCGAGGGAGTGCGGGGGAGTGCGGGGGTCAGGCGGTTTCGGCGGCGGTGTCGACGCCGAGCAGTCCGAGCAGCCGGGCGCGGAGCGCGGCGAACCGGGGATCGGTGATCTCACGTGGCCGGTCGAGGTCGATGGTCTGCTCGTGGGCGATCCGGCCGTGGTCCATGACCAGGACGCGGTCGGCGAGCAGTACGGCCTCCTCGACGTCGTGCGTGACCAGCAGCACCGCGCAGCCCCGGCGCTGCCAGACCTCCCCGACCAGGCGCTGGGCCCGGATCCGGGTGAGCGCGTCGAGCGCACCGAACGGCTCGTCGAGCAGCAGCAGATCGGGTTCGCGCACCAGGGCGCGGGCGAGGGAGGCGCGCTGGGCCTCGCCGCCGGAGAGGGTCCTCGGCCAGGCGTCGACGCGGTGACCGAGACCCACCTCGTCCAACGCCCGTTCCGCCACGGCCCGTTCGGGCCTGCCGGGCAGCCCGAGCAGAACGTTGCGCCACACCTTCTTCCAGGGCATGAGCCGGGGTGCCTGGAAGGCGACGGCCCGCCGGCGCGGGACCAGCGCGGTGCCCTCGATGTCCCGGTCCAGGCCCGCGAGGATGCGCAGCAGGGTCGACTTGCCGCAGCCGCTGCGGCCGAGCAGGGCGACGAACTCGCCGGGCGCGATGTCGAGTCGTAGGCCGTCGATGACCGCGCGGCCGTCGAAGGAGCGGGTCAGTCCCTCGACATGGACCGCGGGTCCGGTCACCGTCCGGTGAACGTCGGTCGCCATTGCAGCAGCAGCCTTTCGAGGGAGCGGACGATGAAGTCGGCGAGCAGACCGAGGAAGGCGTAGACGATCAGGCAGACCACGATCACGTCGGTCCGCAGGAAGTCCCGCGCCTGCACCATCAGGAAGCCGATGCCGGCGTCGGCGTTGACCTGCTCGGCGAAGACGAGCGCGAGCCAGGCGATGCCGAGCGAGTAACGCAGTCCGGTCAGCGCCCCGGGCAGTGCGCCCGGCAGCACCACATGCCGTACCAGACCCCACCGGGAGAGCCCCAACGACTCTCCGGCCTCGATGAGTTGGGTGTCGACACCGCGGATGCCCGCGTACACGTTGAGGTAGAGCGGGAAGGTGACGCCGAGGGTGATGATCGCGGTCTTCGGGGCCTCGCCGATGCCGAACCAGATGATGAACAGCGGGATGAGGCCGACGAACGGCACCGTCCGCAGCATCTGCACCGGAGCGTCCACCAGGTCCTCGCCGATCCGGAACAGCCCCGCGAACAGGGCGAGTCCGGTGCCGGTCACCGTGCCGAACAGCAGGCCCAGCGCGACACGCCGGAGCGAGGTCGCCATGGCCGACGGCAGCGAACCATCGCTCACCAGGTCCCAGCCGACCTGCGCGATCCGGCCCGGCGAGGCGAGCACGTCCGGGGCCAGGACCCCGGTGGCGCTGAGGAGTTGCCACAGGGCCAGCAGCAGGAGCGGGCCGGTGGTGCGGCGCAGCCAGCGGGGGACCCGGGCGCGGCGGGCGGAGACGGGGACGACGGGCTGGAGGCCGGGGAACGCGTCCCCGTCAGGGTGCCCGGGTCCGGAGATACCGGAAATGTCGGTTGAGGGAGGGTTGGGTGGGGCGTGGCTGATGCTCATGAACGCTCCAGGGGGAGGGATGGCTCCGCGCCGCAACGCCGTGCTCAGGCCGGTGAGCGGTCAAGGTGTGCGTACGGGCAGCCGCGGGCGGCCCGGAGTCCGGGCGAAGGAGCCAGGGGAGGGGAAAGGCGTCAGCGGCCGGTGCGACACGCGGCGGAGGCCACCCGCAGCAGGTCGATGTGACCGCGCGTGGTGAGCAGGGCTGAACGCGACATGCCGCCGAACCTAGCCAGGTGGACGTGCACAGGTCAACGGCGTCTCGTGTTACGGACCGGTCGTATCAGAAATCGGTGGTGCCGGGGCGACTGGCCGCTGCGCGTCGCCGCTGCTTGGCAGTGATCGCGTAGGAGCGGCGCCCGGGCCCCTTGGGGGTGCCGTCGTCGAGTTCTCGGATGTTCCCCCGCCGCGGCTCTGAATCTTCCGGAACCGCTGCGAATGCGTTCGTGGCGGGGATCGAATTCTCTTCATGTCTCACCGACGTAGTCAGCAACTTCGCCGGGCCGGCGAGCGGGCCTCGCAGGGAGGTCCTTCCGCCGCTGCGGGAAGCGGGCCGGCCGTACCGAGGCCCCGGACGCCATGGGCGGCAATCCGTCCAGGCGCTCAGCGGCAAGTACCCGCCAGGCCGAGAGAGGGCTCCCCGACAAGTGATCCGCGAGCCCCCCGACTGGACTGGGCCCGTCGCATCGAACTCGGTGCTGTCGTGCTCGGCGTTCTCCTGTCTTCTCTCATCGCGGCAGCCGGCATCTGGTACTCCAACAACCAAATCCGTGATCAACTCAAAATCAGCAGCCAGGAGCTGGGAGTCGCTCGGGAGGGGCAGATCACCGACCGGTACACAAAGGCGGTGGAGAATCTCGGTAACGATGCCATCGATGTCCGCCTGGGCGGCATCTACGCACTGCAGCGCATCATGCAGGACGCCCCCCGGGACCACCCCACCATCGCCGACGTCCTCGCCGCGTACATCCGCACCCACGCCGACAAACCCCTCAGAGAAGGTGAAGACGTCCCGGCCGATGTGCGCGCCGCCCTGACCGTCCTCGCCTACCGTGACACCAGCCACGACGACTACTTCACGCTTGACCTGCGGAACACCCGTCTAGCCGGTATCGAGCTCCAGGAGCGCCGCGGACGTACTGCGGACCTGTCCGGTGCGGATCTGCGCGGTGCGGACCTCACCGGCGCGAACTTGCGCCGTGCGCACTTGCTCGGTGCGGACCTCACCGGCGCGAACCTGCACGGCGCCGACTTGCGCGGCGCCGACCTGTCCGGCGCGCACCTGCGCCGCGCAGAGCTGTCCAAGACGGTCCTGTCCGACGCGAACCTGCATGGCGCGGACGCGCGCAGTGCGAACCTGCGCGGCTCCGACTTGGCCAACGCAGACTTGGTCGACGCGGACCTGGCCGATGCAGACCTGCGCTGCTTTTTGGGCGGCGCGGATCTGTCCGGCGCGAATCTGTTCGAGGCCGACCTGTCCAAGACATATCTGCGCAACGCGACCCTGCGAGGTACAGGCATGATCTCCGCGGACCTGTCCGACGCGGACTTGCGCGGCGCGGACCTACGCCGCGCGGACCTGATCACCGCGGATCTGCGCGGTGCGGACCTTACCGGCGTGGACCTGCGCGGCGCGGACCTTACTGGTGCGGACCTGCTCGGTGCGCATGGTGTTGCCCCTGACCGATGTCTGGGTCAATGCCGATCCGCACCCTGAGAGCCTCACGCCGGATCCCGGACACCCGCCACCCGACGTCCCGACTGCCGTGCGTACAGCATATGCAGCAGCGACCGGACCCGACGGTCCGGGCGCTGCCGCGATCACTGCTCAGGCTTCGATGTACGCCACGGTTCTGATCTTTCGCAGGGCGGTCACGATAGATCACCCGGACTCGGTTGAAGTCGTCCACGTGGTCGGGCAGCGGGGTATCGGGCATCAGGGAGCCCAGCCGGGAGTTGACGGCCTGAGGCACGTAAGGCTGTGCGCAGTGGTGTTTCGGTCCGGGCCGACTCCATCCCGATCAGCTGTAGCCCTGAAGGGTCTGCGACGCCAGGTTCAGGGTGAAGGTGTTCGGGGGGTAGTCACCGTCCGACTTGTTGTGACGGCCCAGCATGTACACCGTGACGGCATACTCGAATGCCTGCCGCGTCTGGTGGTAGACGGATGACTCGAACTTCAGGAATCGGGTAGCGGCCACGCTGTACTTGGTCGACTCGCTCGTGTGTGTCCGCAACTCGGTGACCGCCCGGTCCAGCGCGACGTACCACGTGTTCATGTTGTCGGCCATCTGAGCGAGCAGGAAGCGCACGCCCGTCGAGTCAGGCGGGCCCAGGCGGATGAGGTTCTGGGGCTGGATGCCCTCCATCAGTTCCCCGATGCCGTTGATCGCCTCGCGGTAGTCGGCGATGGCCGCGAGTTCCGCCGGGGTGAACGGGTCGGTCTGGACCTCGAACTGGCTCAGGGATTCGTCGTGCGTCATCGCTCACTCTCGGCGTGCTCGGGGGCGGCCGCGGGTGCGGCAGCTTGATGGTGACCACTATGTGGACCCCCTTCGTAATAAACCTGGTTGAGCCCTGGATTCGCAATGTCGCACAACTGGTCGTCAACTTGCGCGGGTTGTCGGTTGTGACCGAGCCCATGCCGCTCGTACTCAGGCGGACGCGTCGCGGGAAGCGCAGGGGCTGCCCTGAACGAGACGCGTTCCCCACCGGGCGACCATGATCGACGATCGATAACTCGGCGCCTCACCGCCTCCGTGTATGAGCTCGTCAGGCGGCGGCTGCGGAGGCGACGAGGAAAAGCCCGCTGCCGAGGCGGAGGCGCCGGCATCGGCAGCGCCGGCCAAGCCGGTCCCTCCGTACAAGATCACGCTTCAGAAGCTCGTGCGCGGTGTTCCCCACATCGACGTCGAGGTCGACTCGAAGGAGAACCTGCGCGGCGTCTTCGAGGAGGTCGCCAACGACTGGGTTGAGAAGTGTCGTCCCCGCGTTGCTGTGGTTCCTCGTCGGATCCAGTGGGGGAGGGGCCCGTTCGGGCTCTGGGAGGAGGGCCAGCCGGCGACGAGGTCGGCGGGCCGTTCGGCGTACGGCGGGGGCGTGTGAAAACCGGCCCATGGGCCAGGATGGGGGCATGTCCGATGCCTTCACCACGCGCATGCTGCACGTCTCCACCGGTACCCGGGAACGTGTCGTCGATCTGACCGCCGACTGCGAGGAGTTCCTGCGGGAGGCGGCGGCCGGCCGGGACGGTCTGCTGAATATCTTCGTCCCGCACGCCACCGCCGGGATCGCCGTCATCGAGACGGGCGCCGGCAGCGACGACGACCTCCTCGCGGCCCTGCACACCCTGCTGCCCGCCGACGACCGCTGGCAGCACCGGCACGGCAGCCCCGGCCATGGACGCGATCACGTCCTGCCCGCCATCGTCCCGCCGCACGCCACCCTTCCGGTGATCGGCGGACGCCTGGAGCTGGGCACCTGGCAGTCGGTGTGTCTGGTGGACACCAACAAGGACAACCCCGACCGCCGGGTACGGCTGAGTTTCCTGGGCTGAGGCGCCGGGGGACGGCCGGGCTCCCCCGGGGCGGCACGCAACGGCCCCGCCATGAGGCGGGGCCGGACGGGTCGGCGGCGGGGCGGGGCCGGACGGGTCAGTGGCGCCCGGCGGCGCCCTCCTCGTCCGCCTTCTCCTTCTTCGCGTTCTTCAACCGTGCGGCCTCCTTGCGGACCTCGGCCTGGGTGGCGCGCTCCTTCTCCAGCCATTCGGGCCGCTCCTGCTTGAGCGCCTCGATCTGCTCGGTGGTCAGCGCCTCGGTGACGCCGCCCCGGGCCAGACCCGCGATGGACACGCCCAGCTTGGCGGCCACCACCGGGCGCGGGTGGGGACCGTTGAGCCGCAGCTCGCGCAGCCACTCCGGCGGGTTGGCCTGGAGCTCGTTCAGCTCGGCGCGGGAGACCACACCCTCCTGGAAGGAGGCGGGGGTGGCGGGGAGGTACACACCCAGCTTCTTCGCCGCGGTCGCGGGCTTCATCGTCTGGGTGCTCTGCTGCGACTTCATGAGGTCAAGGGTATCGGCCGCGTGCGCGGGCGCCGACCACGGCGGGAACCGGAGGGACGCCGGCGGCCGGTAGTCTGGCCTGGTGACAGGCTCGGAGGAATCACCGTCGTTCCGGCTCGCGTACGTTCCCGGGGTGACGCCCGCCAAGTGGGTGAGGATCTGGAACGAGCGGCTGCCCGGCGTCCCGCTCACCCTCGTCCAGGTCCCGGCCGCCGAGGCGCCCGGGGTGCTGCGCGCGGGGGAGGCGGACGCGGGCTTCGTCCGGCTGCCGGTCGACCGTACGTACTTCAGCGCGATCCCGCTGTACACGGAGACCACGGTGGTCGTGGTCCCCAAGGACCACCTGATCACGGCGGCGGAGGAGGTGACCCTGGCCGACCTCGCCGACGAGGTGCTCCTGCACCCCCTGGACGACGTCTTCGACTGGGAGGCCCCGCCGGGCGAACCCGCCTTCGAGCGCCCCGCCACCACCCCGGACGCCATCGAGCTGGTGGCGGCGAACATCGGCCTCCTGGTCGTACCCCAGTCGCTGGCCCGCCTGTACCACCGCCGGGACCTCACCTACCGCCCGGTCGTCGACGCACCGCAGTCGAGCATCGCCCTGTCCTGGCCCGAGGAGGCCACCACCGACCTGGTGGAGGACTTCATCGGCATCGTCCGCGGTCGTACGGTCAACAGCACCCGGGGCCGTACGACGGCCCGGCCCGCGGCCGACGCCCGGCCGGGGCGCTCCGACCGAAGCGGCACCCAGCAGAACGGCAAGTCGGCGGCGAAGTCGTCGGGGAAGTCCTCCGGCAAACCGGCGGGCCGCACGTCGGGCGCCCGCACCGGCGGCCGGCCGGCCAAACCGGCCAAGCGGGGCAAACCGCGCCGGAGGTCCTGAGCGCGGCCTGCCGGAGCCGGCACAGAAGGGCGCTCGCCGCTGCCGGTGGCCGCCCCCCCTCCTCACGTGCCCGGCCGTACCCCCTCCACGGCACCGCCCTCCCCGCGGCCCGGCCCGGCCGGCTCCGCGGCCTTCTCCGGCTCGGGCCGTACATGGCGTTCCCGCAGGTCGGCGACCGCCAGCAGCAGGGCGACCAGGATGATGCCGACGGCGGAGAGCAGCCCCATCTGCATCGCCGTATCGGTGCGGCCGTGGTTGGCGAGATGGGCGAAGTACACCGAGCCCACCACCGCGATCCCGGCCGCCGAGCCGACGCGCTGGCCCGTCTGGAGGACACCGCCGGCCGCGCCCGCGCGCTGCACGGGGACCCGGGTGAGCGTGAGGGTGGTGTTCGGGGAGACGGTCAGGCCGGACCCGATGCCCCCGACGAGCAGCGGCAGCGCCGACGCCCAGCCCAGGTTCGGCCCGGGTACGAGGGCCACCGCCACCATCACTCCGAGCAGCCCGAGGGCCACGCCGCCCAGCCCGATGACGACCAGCTTGCGACCGAACCGCACCACCAGCCGCCCGCCGGCGGCGGCCCCGACCGCGGAGGCCGCGGCGAACGGCAGCACCGTCAGCCCCGACGCCAGCGCGCTGTAGCCGACGCCGTTCTGCAGGTACAGGGCGTAGAGGAAGAAGACGGTGGTGAAGCCCGCGAAATAGGTGAGGCTGATCAGGGCGCCCAGCGTGAACGAACGCAGGGAGAACAGGCCCAGGTCCACCAGCGGGGCGCGCCCGAGCAGTCCCTGCCGGCGCTCCCAGACCCAGAACGCGCCCAGCAGGACCAGGGCCAACGGCATCAGCGCCCACTTCTCCCGTCCGGTCCACTGCTGCTCCTGCACCAGGGGCAGCATCAGCGCGAGCACGCCCGCGCCGAGGAGCAGCACCCCGAACAGGTCGAACACCTCGCGCTTGCCCGCCGCCGGGTAGCGGGGCAGCAGCCGCACTCCCGCGGCGAAGGCGGCCACCCCGATCGGCAGATTGACGAAGAACACCCAGCGCCAGCCGTCATCGGTGCCGGCGGCGTCGATCAGCAGCCCGCCCACCAGCGGGCCCGCCGCCGTCGACACCCCGATGACCGTGCCCAGCACACCGAAGGCCTTGGCCCGCTCGGCGCCCTGGAACATCTGCTGGATCAGCCCCGAGGTCTGCGGCGCGACCATGCCGGCCGCCGTGCCCTGGATCAGCCGGAACACCACCAGCCAGCCGGGGCCGGAGGCGAGCCCGCACGCCAGCGAGGCCACCGTGAACAGGGCGAGGCCGACCAGGAAGACCTGACGCCGGCCGCGCATGTCGCCCAGCCGGCCGGCCGGCACCAGCGCCAGCCCGAAGGTGAGGGCGTACCCGGAGACCACCCATGACTGGACCGCCTCGGATGCCCCCAGCCCGCGCTCCAGGGAGGGAAGGGCCACGTTCACGATCGAGGTGTCGAGGAGCGAGATGAATCCCGCCGCCAGACAGACCCCAAGCGCCTTCCACCGCCGCTCGTCGGGGGCGGGCCGTGCCTGGACTGTGCTCATGGGGTCACGCTATGCAGCCACGGCCGACCGCGCACGCGCAGAGGGCCGTCCGTAGCGGAGCCACGCCTGCGCCGGTCCGCCCCGATGCCCGCGCTGCTTCAGCGGGCCCCGTCGCGCAGCCAGTCGTACACCCGTCCCGCCCTGAAGTCCGCCTGGCCGCCGCGCAGCAGTAGTGACGCGGTGGCGAACTCGGGGGCGTCCGCCTGGGCGGGGACGTACGGGAGGGCGATGCAGCGCATGCCGGCCGCGTGGGCCGCGGCGGCGCCGGGGGCCGCGTCCTCCAGGACCACGCAGTCGGCCGGGGGTGTGCCGAGGCGGCGGGCCGCCTCGAGGAAGACGTCGGGGGCCGGCTTGCCGTGGGGGACCTCGTCGGCCGAGACCGTCGTGCGCAGGTGGGCGGCGAGGCCGGTGCCCGCGAGGACGGCCTCGATGGCCTCCGGGGAGGAGCCCGAGGCCACCGCCATGGGGACGTTCCCGGCGGCCAGCAGCTCCACGAACGCGCGCATCTCCGGGTACGCGCGCGTGCGGGTGCGGGCCAGGTCCAGATAGCGGCGGTCCGTCTCGGCCAGCAGCTCCGGCTCCGAGGCGCGCAGGCCGTAGCGCTCCCGCCAGATGCGTACCGACTCCCGGGTGCTGATGCCGACGTAGCCCTCGTGGTCCGCCCAGGTGAATCCGGGGACGCCGTGGGCGGCCAGGGTCTGCCGGCTCGCCTCGTAGTGGTTCGGCTCGCTGTCCACGAGCGTTCCGTCGAGATCGAAGATGACCGAGATGGTGCCGAGATCGTTCATGGCGCCCAGCATGCCAACCGTCAGCCGCGCGCCGTCGCCCGGCCCACCGACTCCACCAGGGGCAGCAGCCGGTACGGGACCCGCTCGCGCAGCGCCACCTCGGTGCGGGTGCGTACCACGCCCGGGAGGCTGATCAGCTTCTGGATCACGTCCTCCAGGTGCGCGTTGTCCCGGCCCACCACCCGGGCCAGCAGATCCCCGCCGCCGGTGATCGAGAAGGCCTCCACGATCTCCGGCACGGCGGCCAGCGCGTCCCCCACGTCGTCCAGGTGTCCCTGGGTGACCTCGATGTGCACGAACGCCAGCACCGGATGGCCCAGCGCGGCGGCGGAGAGGGAGGGACCGGTGCCGGTGATCACGCCCTCCCGTTCCATCCGGTCCAGGCGGGCCTGGAGGGTGCCCCGGGCCACGCCGAGGATGCGGGCGTACTCGCGCACGCTGGTGCGCGGCTGCTCCAGGAGCAGTCGCAGGATGCGGGTGTCGAGCTCGTCCACGGCCATGATGGACGACTGTACCAATGGCCCAGCCGAGGTGGAGCCCCGTACGGCCTCCGACCTGGTCCGTTGGCATTCCGGTGGGTGCGGGTGGAGTGCCCGTGCTGAGCCAATGGACCGGCCAAACGGGGCTCACTTGAGCCAACGAGCCCGGTGATGCTCTCATGGACGTGTCAATGGCGCTGCGGGTCCCCGCGGCGCCTTTTCCGTATCGGTGGTCCCAGGGGAGGGCAGCAGTGCTGAAGAGGATGTTCGTGGCACCGGACCCGGGGCGGGCGCGGTTGCGTTTCGCCGCGCGGGCCGTCCTCGGCATCGGGCTGGCGGTCGTGGTCTGCGGACTGGCCGGACACTCCCTCCCGGGAGCCGTCACCGGGGGGCTCGCCGCGCTGCTCGCGCTGTTCACCGTCGCCGACCCCACCGTGCGCGGCCAGGCGGTGACCACCGCCCTGCTGCCCGTCGTGGGTCTCCCGGTGCTCACCGCCGCGGCCGGACTGCACGACCACCCCGTGGCCCGGGACCTGACCTTCCTGGCCGTCACCGGCGCCGGCGTCTACGCCCGGCGGTGGGGCCCGCGCGGGCACAGCCTCGGCGTGTTCGCCTTCATGACCTTCTTCGTGGCCCAGTTCCTGCACGCCACCCCGGACCGGCTGCCCGAGCTGTACGCCGCCGTGCTGCTGTCCGTGCTCGCGGCGGCCGGCGTCCGCTTCGGCCTGTGGTGCTACGAGCGCCGGCTCGCCCCGGCCGCCGCCCCACCCGCTCCGCTCGGCGGCACCGGCCTCGCCCGGGTGACCACCCGGCAGGCCGTCCAGGCGACCGCGGGGGCCGGCTTCGCGCTCGTGCTGGGGCAGCTGGTGTCGGGACAGCGCTGGTACTGGGCCGTCGGCGCCACCTGGTGGATCTTCGTCAACACCGCCTCGCGCGGCGAGACCCTGGTCCGCGGCTTCCGCCGGGTCCTCGGCACGGTGCTCGGCATCGGCCTGGGCCTCCTCGTCGCCGTCCCCCTGCACGGCGCGCCCGTCCCGACGGCGGTCCTCGTCGCCGTCTGCGTCTTCGGCATCTTCTACACCGCCGCCGTCTCCTACACCTGGATGATGCTCTGGGTGACCCTGCTCGCCACCTCCCTCTACGGCCTGCTCGGTGTCCTCAGCCCCGGACTGCTCGCGCTGCGGCTCGCCGAGACCGGGGTCGGCGCGCTCGGCGCCGCGCTCGCCGTCCTGTGCGTGCTCCCCGTCACCACGCACGCCACCACCGACGCCTGGATCCAGCGGGCCCTGCGCTGCGTGCACGCCTGCACCGCCGAGGCCGCGGCCCGGCTGGCCGGCTCCGCCACGGCCGACCCCGCCCCGCGTGTCGCCGAACTGGAGCAGCTGCTCGGCCGGGTACGGCTGTCGGTGGCGCCGCTGGTGCATCCGCTGAACCCGATGCCGGCCCGCAAGGCGCGGGCCCGCCGGGTCCTGGCGCTGCTCGACGACTGTGCCCGCGAGGTCCGCGGCCTGGTCGCGATCGCCGCCGACCCCGAGGCATCCCACGACGCCCGCCTCGCCGCCGCCTGCTGGCGGGTGGAGGCGGCCGTCGAGGCCCTCACCGCCGGCCGCGCCGAACCCGTCGCGCACCCCGCCGAACCGCCCGCCGAACCCGCCCTCGCCCATCTGCACGGCCTGGAGCGCGCCCTCGCCGACCTCGCGGAGCCGCTGCGCACACCGTCCCGGTCCCGGCTGGTCGGGGCCTGAGCGCCCCGGCACGGCGCGAACCGCCCTGCCACCGCCCCTTGGTCTAGACCGCGCGGCGGCGACTGCTACCGTCGGCCCCGGACCGGCTCGACGGGCTCGACCGAGAGGGGACAGCGGTGGCAGGGGACGGCAGGGCGGGCAGGCGCCGGGCGTTCATCGGATCGTTCACGGCGGCGGGCGGCCCCGGACTGGTGACCGCCGAGGTCGCGCCGGGCGGCGGGGCCCTCACCCTGCTGTCCGCCGTCAAGGACGTCCCCGACCCCTCCTACCTCGCCCTCGCACCGGACGGGCGCACCCTCTACGCGGTCAGCGAGACCGCCGAGGGGACCGTAGCCGCCTACCGTGTCACCGGGGACCGGCCGGAACCCGCCGGGGCCCCGGTACCGGTCGGCGGCAGCGGCCCCACCCACCTCGGCCTGTACGCCGGGTACGTGCTGACCGCCAACTACGGCTGCGGCAGCGTCACCGCCGTGCCCCTGCGCCCGGACGGCTCGCTCGCCGGCATGCCCTCCGGACGACTCCAGCACACCGGCTCCGGGCCGCACGACCGGCGGCAGCGCGGCCCGCACGCCCACCAGGTGCAGCCCGACCCCAGCGGCCGGTGGGCCGTCAGCGTCGACCTCGGGACGGACTCGGTCCGGGTGTGCACCGTGGTGGACGGCAGCCCCGTCGTGCACCGCGAGTTCGCCCTGCGCCCCGGCTCCGGCCCGCGCCATCTCGCCTTCCACCCGGACGGCGGCCACGCCTACGTGGTCAACGAGCTGACCCCCACGGTCACGGTCTGCCGCTGGGACGCCGAGCGCGGCACGCTCAGGCCCCTGACCGAGGTCCCCGTGCTGCGCGACGCGCCGGCCGGCGACGCCTACCCGTCCGGGATCGTCGTCTCGCCCGACGGCCGCTTCGTGTGGACCGCGACCCGCGGCGAGGACGTCCTGTCGGTCCTCGCCGTCGAGGCGGACGGGCTCCGGCTGACCGGCACGGTGCCCTGCGGCGGGCACTGGCCGCGCGCGCTGGCCGAACACGACGGCTTCCTCTACGCGGCCAACGAGCGCTCCGGCGAGGTCTCCTGGTTCGCCGTGGACCCGACGACGGGCGTCCCCCGCTACGACGGCTCGGTGCGGGTCGCCGCGGCCTCCTGCGTCGTCTTCGGCTGAGGGGACGGGAGCGGACCGAGGAGGGGGCGCGCAGAGGAGGGGCGGGCCGAGGACGGGAGCGGACCGCGGGGTGGCGCTGCGCAGTCCGGATACGGCGCGGACCGCCGGGTGGTGCCGCGCCGCCCCGGGTACCGCGGACCGCCCGGAGGCGCCACGCCGCCCCGGATACGGCGACGGGCCCGCTCCGGGAAGGAGCGGGCCCCGTGTCGTACGCGAGCCCTGAGCCCTGGTGCGCCGGTGGCCGGCGGATCAGCGGACCGGGGCGCCCTGCGGCTGCTGCGGGGCGATGCCCAGCGCCGTCGTGTACTTGGCGAGCGCGAGCTTGCCGACCGCCGGGTACGCGCCCAGCGCCTCGGCCGTCGAGCAGCCCGCCTCCTCGGCCGCCGCGGCGAGCAGCTCCTGGTCGATCTCCGGGCCGATCAGGTACGGCGCCAGGGCCAGCTGCTGCGAACCCGCGGAACGCAGCTGCTCGGCCACGGAGGCGATGGAGCCCTCCTGGTCCAGGGCCGCCGCCATCACCGGCACGGCCAGGCGCGCGGCGAGCAGCATGCCGGTGATCCCGGCCGCCTGCACGGCCTCCTCGCCGCCCACGGACGCCAGGATGATGCCGTCGGCGGCGGTGGCCACGGTGAACAGCCGGGCGCGGTCGGCACGGGCCAGACCCGCCTCGGACAGCCGCACGTGCAGCGCCTCGGCGAGCAGCGGGTGCGGGCCGAGGACATCGGTCAGCTCGGCGGCGACCCGGCTGTCCATCACGGCCTGCCGAATCCGCCGCAGCAGCGCGCTGTCCGGACCGGCCAGCAGCGGAACGACGACGGCGGCCGGCCCCTCGGGCTCCGTGACCTCCTCGACCCCGGCGGCGAGCGCCTGCTCGTACCGCGCGGTGCGCTCCTCGGCGGTGCGCGCCAGCACGGAGCGGAGCGCGGGGAACTCGGTGTCGTCCCCGTCCACGTACCCGATCCGGGCGTCCAGGCCGGGCAGTTCGGAGCGGGCGATGCTCACGACCTCCTCGGCGAGGCCGCGCGTGCCGGCGCTGGGCGCGCCGGGCACCGCGAGGACGAGCGCGGGCGCGCCCTCGGGAGCCACCAGCGGTTCCGGGCGGCGGTGCCGACCGGGCTGGCGGGGGCGCGGCATTCGTACGGGCAGGCCGGACGCGGGTCCAGTGGGGGAGCTCATGGCGCCGCATGTTACTGGTTTCGTGGGCTCCTCCGTTCGGGGAGGGTGCAGGTGAGCGGTATCCGTCCGGTTTTGTCTGATGAGTTACGGACGGATACCACCCGGGCCGGGCACATGCCGGACGCATGACCCGGCACCGGGACGGAACCGCTCGAACGGGACCCCCTCAGTCGTTCAGGTCGCGCACCACGTACAACAGCGCCGGTTCACCCGGCAGGGTGAGCCGGTCCGTCGCCAGATCCGTCGCGATCCGCACCGCTCCGTGCAGCGGATCGCCCTCGGCCGGCACCTGCCGGGCGTGCGGCAGCCGGCGCGCCAGCTCCTCGCGCAGCGGCCCGAGGAGCGGGTCCCCCATCTTGAACAGACCGCCGGTCAGCGCCACTTCGGGGGCGCCGTCGGACGGGCACACGGCGGCGGCGGAGTCGGTCATGTGCCGGGCCGCCGCGCGCAGGACGTCCGCGGCGACCGGGTCGTGCGCGGCGCACGCGGCCACCTCGGGCGCGAACGAGGCCAGTACGGCGGCCCGGTCGGCCCGGGGATACAGCCGGCCGGGCAGGCCGCGCACCGGGCCGAACCGCTCCTCGGCGCGGGTCAGCAGCGGCGCGGAACCGCCGTCGCGGCCGTCGTGGGCGCGCAGCGCGGCCTCCAGACCGGCCCGCCCGATCCAGGCGCCGCCCCCGCAGTCGCCCAGCAGATGCCCCCAGCCGTCGGCCCGTCGCCAGCCCGTCAGATCCGTGCCGACGGCGATCAGACCGGTGCCCGCGGCCAGCACGGCGCCCGGACGCGGCCCGAGGGCGCCGACGTACGCGGTGACGGCGTCCGCAGCCAGCGCCACGGCGCGCACGCCCAGTTCCCGGGCGAGGGCGCCGGGCAGTTCGGCGCGCAGGGCGTCGCCCAGGCTGGCGAACCCGGCGGCCCCGACGACAGCCGTGGGCAAGGCGTCGAGCCCCGCCTCGGCGGCCAGGGAACGGGCCACCGGAGCGAGCTGGGCCATCAGATGGGCGGGGTCGATGCCCCGGGCACCGGTACGGACCGGCTCCCGGGTCTCGCCCCGCGCCGAGGGGTCCCGCCCGGGCACACCGACGGCGACCCGGAGGCCGGAACCGCCGGAGTCCACGGCGAGATACCCCGTGGTCGTCACGGCAGACGCCAGTCCACCGGCTGTCCGCCCTGCTGCATCAGCAGGTCGTTGGCCCGGCTGAACGGGCGCGAGCCGAAGAAGCCGCGATCGGCCGACATCGGCGAGGGATGCGCGGACTCCACCGCCGGCAGACTGCCGAGCAGCGGACGCAGATTGCGGGCGTCGCGGCCCCACAGGATGGACACCAGCGGCTTCCCGCGTGCCGCCAGGGCCCGGATCGCCTGCTCGGTGACCTCCTCCCAGCCCTTGCCGCGGTGGGCCCCCGGGCTGCGCGGCGCGGTGGTCAGCGCCCTGTTGAGCAGCAGGACGCCCTGCTGTGTCCACGGGGTGAGATCCCCGGTGGACGGCTGCGGGAGCCCGAGGTCGCTGTGCAGCTCGCGGAAGATGTTGATCAGGCTGGGCGGCAGCGGCCGTACCTCCGGCCCGACGGAGAACGACAGTCCCACCGCGTGCCCGGGGGTGGGGTACGGGTCCTGACCGACGATCAGGACGCGTACCTCGTCGAAGGGCTGCTGGAAGGCCCGCAGGACGTTCGGTCCGGACGGGAGGTACGTGCGTCCCGCGGCGATCTCCGCGCGCAGGAAGTCGCCCATGTCGGCGATCCGTCCGGCGACGGGTTTGAGGGCCTTCGCCCAGCCCGGTTCGACGATTTCATGCAACGGTCGTGGTGCCACGGGCGTCACCCTACTGCCGTACACCCGTCGCCGATCAACCGACGGCCGGAGCACGACCGGGTCCGGCCACCCCGCACCGGCCCGCCCGGCCGCCCCCGCCACCGGTGCGCGCGGGGGGTGCGGCCGGGTTCGTCCGTGGGCTGCTCAGCCGACCACCGCCGCTCGTACGCACAGGACGTCCGGCAGGTGGGCGGCCAGCAGGTGCCAGCTGTCGCCGTCGTCGGCGGAGGCGAACACCTCGCCGTTGCGGTTGCCGAAATACACCCCGGCGGGGTCGCGGTCGTCCGTGCACAGGGCGTCCCGCAGCACCGGGCCGTAATGGTCCGCCTCCGGCAGGCCCTTGGCCAGCGGTTCCCAGGACCGGCCCGCGTCGGCCGTGCGGAACACCCGGCAGCGGTGTTCGGCGGGCACCCGGTCGACGTCGGCGGCGATCGGGAAGACGTACGCCGTGTCGCCCCGGTGCGGGTGGGCGGCCACCGCGAAGCCGAACGTGGACGGCAGGCCCGCGCCGATGTCGGTCCACCGCGCACCCGCGTCGTCGCTGCGGTACACCCCCCAGTGGTTCTGGAGGTACAGCCGGTCCGGGTCGCGCGCATCCCTGGCGATCTTGTGCACGCACTGGCCGAACTCCGGATACGGGTCCGGCAGGAACACCGCGGACACCCCGGAGTTGGACGGCGCCCAGCTCGCGCCGCCGTCCGCCGTGCGGAACACCCCGGCCGCCGAGACGGCCACCGTCACGGTCCGCGGATCGCGGGCGTCGGTGAGCACCGTGTGCAGGCCCTCGCCGCCCAGGCCCGGCACCCACCGGGACCGGGTCGGGTGCTCCCACAGCGGCCGGACCAGGACGAAGCTCTCGCCGCGGTCCTCCGAACGGTACAGCGCGGCCGGTTCCGTGCCCGCGTACACCACGTCCGGCTCGGCCGCGGACGGATGCAGCTGCCAGACGCGCTCCAGGGAGGCACCGGTGTCCTTCGGGAACCGCACGGCGGGCCGGGCCGGTTCGGTCCAGGTGCGGCCGAGGTCGTCGGAGTGGAACACCGACGGCCCCCAGTGTGTGCTGGAGCCGCCCGCCAGCAGCCGGGGCCGGGACGCCCGGGTGTCGATCGCGACCGAGTACACGGCCTGCGCGTCGAAATACGGACGTTCGTCGAACTCCCAGCGGCCGCCGCCCCGTCGCCGCCCGATGAACAGGCCCTTGCGGGTTCCCACCGCGAGCAGTACCTCGGCCATGACCGATCACCTCCGGGACACCGTTGTCCGGGTAGTCGTCAGATATCGGCCAGTGTGCACCCCACCACTGACAATCCCCCCGCCATGGGCGTCCGCGCAGCTCACGGCCCATGTCACCGGCCGGTGGCGAAGATCGGCCGGTTCCGTTCCGGCATGCGCCTGCGCAAGAGGGGTGTCTCGTGCGACCGTCGGGGTGACGGCTCGTCGTGAGCAGCGGAGCGATCCCTCCCGTACGGGAGGGCGGTCCGGCCGGTCGGTGCGCTCGTGAGGAGGATGCCCTTGAAGGCGTTCCGTGGTCCGAAGGTGTGGCTGTGGCGCTGGCGGCGGAACCCGCTCAGACGCCGGGCCGACGTGGTGGAGGCATGGGTGGTGCTCGGCGCCTTCCTGCTGACCGTCCTGTCCGGAGTACTGGCGGGCCTGGCGGCGGCCGGCGCGGTGGAGCACGGGCTCGCCCGCGAACGGAGCCTGCGACGGCCCACCGTGGCCCGGGTGGTCACGCCGCTCCCGGCGAAGCCCGCCGCGCGGGAGGACCGCGCCCCGGCGGGGGAGCGGGTCTGGACCGAGGTCCGCTGGACGGCGGTCGACGGCTCCTCCCACACCGGCCGGATCCGGGTACGCTCCGGCAGCGCGCCCGGCACGCCGGTCACCGTCTGGACCGACCCGCGGGGCCGGCTCGTCGACCGCCCCACCAGCGCCTCCGAGGCCGCCTTACGGGCCACCCTGATCGGCCTCCTGATCGGCGTGAGCGCCGCCGCCGTGCCCTGCGTCGCGGGCCTGGCCGTACGGGGCCGCCTGGAGCGCCGCCGTATGCGGGAGTGGGACACGGAGTGGGCCCGCCTCGGCCCGCAGTGGGGACGCATGGTCTGACGGCCGGTCAGCGGTCCGTGGTCCCCGGAGTCCTCGGTCCCAGAGGACCCCGGTTCCCGGTCCCGGAAGCCGCGTGACCGCCTCGCCCGTCGTCCGTGGTCCTTTCCCGGGGCCAGCCTCGCCTCCCACACCAGCGAGCAGCCCCTTCGTCCCCGGCGGCCCCGCCCACACGTAGTCCCCTCCACGCGCGCGTGCGCGCCACGGCACCGATGACGTCCGGAGCCGGTTGTCACGGGCACGCGTACGCGCGCGGGGGGCCGAGCCGCACGACGCGGCCTCGGGGGGCCGTCGTCACGTGCACGCGTACGCGCGCGGGATGCGGTCAGTTCCCGCCGGGCAGGGCGCGCTCCAGGATGGCGTCGAGGCCGGTCCCGGCGGGGAGGGTGCCGAACGCGTGCCCCCAGTCGCCGCCCAGCCGGGACGCGCAGAAGGCGTCCGCGACCGGGTGAGGGGCGTGCCGTACCAGAAGGGAGGCCTGGAGCGCGAGCGCCATCCACTCGACCAGCCGGCGGGCACCCACCTGATCGGTTCCGGCCAGCTCGTCCCTGAGCGCGGCCACGGTCGCGTCGAGGCGGGCGTCGGCCCCGCGCGCCAGGGCGAGTTCGGCGAACAGGGCCTCGGCGGTGTCCGGTTCCCGGCCGAGGGCGCGCAGCACGTCGAGCGCGTTGACGTTCCCGGAGCCTTCCCAGATCGACAGCAGCGGGGCCTCCCGGTAGTGCCGGGGCATCCCGGAGTCCTCCACGTATCCGTTGCCGCCGAGGCACTCCAGGGCCTCGGCCGTGAAGGCCGGGCCGCGCTTGGTGACCCAGTACTTGCCGACGGCGGTGGCGATGCGCCGGAAGGCCCGCTCCCCGGCGTCCCCGCGCACCGCGCGGTCCGCCGCGCCGGCGAGGCGCAGCGTGAGTGTCGTCGCGGCCTCCGACTCCAGCGCGAGATCGGCGAGGACGTTGCGCATCAGCGGCTGGTCGATCAGCCGGGCGCCGAACGCGCTGCGGTGCCGGGCGTGGTGGCCCGCCTCGACCAGCGTCTTGCGCATCAGGGTCGCCGAGGCCATCACACAGTCCAGCCGGGTGCAGTTGACCATCTCGATGATGGTCTTCACGCCCCGCCCCTCCGGCCCCACCAGCCAGGCCACGGTCCGGTCGAACTCCGGCTCGGAGGACGCGTTGGAGCGGTTGCCCAGCTTGTCCTTCAGCCGCTGGATGCGGAAGGTGTTGCGACTGCCGTCCGGCAGGACGCGCGGCACCAGGAAGCAGGACAGCCCGCCCGGGGCCTGCGCGAGCACCAGGAAGACATCGCACATCGGCGCCGATGTGAACCACTTGTGCCCGCGCAGCGTGTACACGCCCGGCTCGCCGGTGGGCGTGGCGGTGGTGGTGTTCGTGCGGACGTCGGAGCCGCCCTGTTTCTCCGTCATGCCCATCCCGGCGAGCAGCCCGGGCTTGTCGGTGGGCACGCGCAACTCGGGGTCGTACTCCCGGCTGGTGAGCAGCGGTTCGTACACCTTGGCCAGTTCCGGCTGGGCGCGCAGGGCGGGTACGGCCGCGTACGTCATCGAGGTGGGGCAGCCGTGTCCCGCCTCGGTGTGCCCCCACACCAGGCCGCCCGCGGTCCGCGCCACGTGCGCGCCCGGCCGGTCGTCGGCCCACGGGGCGCCGGCCAAACCCTCGGCGACCGCCGTCCGCATCAGGTGGTGCCAGGCGGGGTGGAAGTCGACCTCGTCGACGCGGTGGCCGTAGCGGTCGTGGGTGCGCAACACCGGCTCGTACCGGTTCGCCAGCTCGCCCCACTCCTGCGCCTGCGCGCTCCCGGCACGCGCCCCCAGCCGCCGGAGGTTCTCCTCGGCCCATCCGGCGCCCTCCCGGCGCAGCCCCTCCAGCAGGGCCGGGTCGTCGGAGGCGTCGTACGGGGCGAGCGGCGGGGGCTGGTTGGTGACGTCGTGCGTACCGGACTGCGGCTGGGGCGGCGACTGCGCGGGAATCGAGACCATACGAGCATGTTGCACTCTCCGTGCGGCCGTAGCAATGCTGCAACAAGCGGGCGCACGTACAGTACGGGTCCATGTGCGTGAACGTCCCGGCGGAGCCGGACCGGCCGGTGCCGGACCCGGCGGCCCTGCGACCCCTGTCCGCCCGGTCGGTGGTGCTGAGCCTGCTCCTCGGCGTGCACCCGCCGGAGCTGCCGGTGCGGGACCTGGTCCGGCTCGTGGAGCCGTTCGGCATCGGCGGCTCCACGCTCCGGGCCGCGCTGAGCCGGATGGTGGCCGCCGGGGACCTGCGGCGCACGGACGCCGTCTACCGGCTCAGCGACCGGCTGCTGGAGCGGCAGCGGCGCCAGGACGACGCCGTACGGCCGCGCACGCGCGCGTGGCACGGTGACTGGGAGATGGTGGTGATCACGGCGACCGGGCGCGGCCCCGCCGAACGCGCCGACCTGCGCGCCCGGCTGACCGCCCTGCGCCTGGCCGAACTGCGCGAGGGCGTCTGGCTGCGCCCGGCCAACCTCGACCGGCCGCTGCCCGCCGAGGTGCACCGGGTGGCGCTGACGTACACGGCCCGTCCCGACGAGCCCCCGGGCGAGCTGGCCACCCGGCTGTGGCCGCTGGCCGATTGGTCGGCCACCGCGCGCTCCTTGCTCGGCCGGGCGGCCCGAGCGGACCGCCCGGCCGACCGGTTCACCGCCTACGCGGCGGCCGTCCGCCATCTGCTCACCGACCCCGTCCTGCCGCCCGCCCTGCTCCCCGCCGACTGGCCGGGGGAGGAACTGCGCACGGCGTACGCCGGTTATCGACGGGACCTCGGCGCGGGGCTCGGGGTGCGCGGGGCGTAGCGGAGGAGCGCGTGCACCGTGCCCGCGCCGTGCCCGCGCCGTGCGCGGACCCGAAGCGGTGACGGTGACAGGTTTCCACGTCGTGAGGCGGGCGTGGGGTCCCCCGTGGCGTCGCTCGTCGGACACCCGCTGTACGGTCGAGGCCGTCGCCGACCTGGAACAGGCCCGCAAGCCGACCGGAACAGGCCCGAAGCGGGCCGCGGAGGAAGACAGTTGAGCCCCGAGACCCCCGAGACGGACACCCCGCCCGCCACCGGCCTCCCCGCCCGGAAACCGGCCGAACGGCCGTCCGGGGAACCGGAGCCGCACGACCGGTCTGCCGGGGGATCGGAGCCGCACGACCGGTCTGCCGGGGAACCGGAACCCCACGGCCGCGCTGCCGGGCAACCGACCGAGCCGTCGGCCGCAGTACCGGAGCCGCGCAGTCGGCCCCGGCTGCTGCGGGACGCGTCGCTGTCGGCCGTGCTGGCGGGCTTCGTGGCCGTCGTCGTCTCCTACTCCGGAACACTGGTCATCGTGCTCGCGGCGGCCTCGGCCGGACACCTCGATCCCGCGCGGACCACCTCCTGGGTGTGGGCGATCTCCCTGGGCAGCGGCCTGACCTGCATCGGGCTGAGCCTGCGCACCCGGATGCCGGTCATCACCGCCTGGTCGACGCCGGGCGCGGCGCTGCTGGTGACGAGCCTCGGCGCGTACCCCTACGCCGAAGCCGTCGGCGCGTTCCTGATCAGCGGTGCCGTCATCGCGCTGATCGGGCTGACCGGGGTGTTCGGGTGGCTGATGCGCCAGGTGCCCGCGGCGGTGGTCTCGGCGATGCTGGCGGGCATCCTGTTCGGCTTCGGCACCCATGTCTTCACCTCGTTGAAGACGGCGCCGGTCATCGCCGGTTCCGTGCTGCTCGCCTACCTCCTGGCCAAGCGGCTGCTGCCCCGGTACGCCGTGCTCGTCGCGCTCGCCGCGGGGGTGGCCGGCAGCGCGGCGACCTCGCGGCTGCACGTCCGCCTCCACACGGTCGAGCTGGCCCGGCCGGTGCTCACCGCCCCGGAGTTCTCCCTCGCCTCGCTCGTCGGCATCGCCGTGCCGCTGATCGTGGCCACCCTGGCCTCGCAGAACGCCCCGGGCATGGCGGTGCTCTCCGCCTCCGGCTACCGGCCGGGGGACCGGCTGCTCATCGGCACCACCGGAGTGGCGTCCACGGTGCTCGCCCCCTTCGGGTCGCACGCGGTCAACCTGGCCGCGATCACCGCCGCGATCTGCACCGGTCCGGAGGCGCACCCCGATCCGCGGCGGCGGTATGTGGCGGGTGTCTCCTGCGGCGCCTGCTATGTGCTGATCGGTGCCTTCGGATCGACGCTGGTGGCCTTCTTCGCCGGGCTGCCCGGGGAACTGGTCGCCGCCGTCGCGGGTGTCGCCCTGTTCGGGGCGCTCGCCGGGGGGCTCACCGGCGCGGTCAAGGAGGAGAAGGACCGCGAGGCCGCGCTGATCACGTTCCTGGCCACCGCCTCCGGCGTCACCCTGTTCGGCATCGGTTCCGCCTTCTGGGGCCTCGTCTTCGGCGTGGCCGCCCACCTGGTCCTGTCGGGGCGCCGGCGCGGGCGGACGGCGGGCGCCTGACCCGCGGCCGGGCCGCCGACGGCGGCGGCCCGGCCCTCGGGGCTCACTTGTAAGTGATGTCCGAGCTGGAGTACTTGCAGTAGGTGCCGTCCGGGCCCGAGCCGTTGGTGGTCGGTTCGGCGCCGGTGTTGTTGCCGATGTACTTCTGGCAGGGAACGATCTTCCTGCTGGTGTCGCCGACGATGGTGATGGTCCGCAGGGTCGCGCTGTCGCCGTAGTTGGTGTTGATGCCGACCAGCTTGTTGCCCTTGTAGGTCGCCTCGATGCCGCTGAGGTTGATCGTCCGCTTGTACTGGGTCTTGCAGTTGCCGCAGGAGCGGACGAACGTGCCGAAGTTCTTCACCGCGAAGTTCGAGACGTTCAGCGTGCCGGCGCCGTTGAACTGGAACACCTTGTCGCTCGCCTCCTTCGCCCCGCCGCCGCTGACGGTGTAGACGTTGGACGACGAGGAGCCGAGGAAGGTGGCCGCGTCCTCGCCGACGTCCTCCCACCAGACGTTCTGCAGCGTGCAGCTGCCGAGGCAGTGGACGCCGTCGGCGGCGGGGGAGCCGATGACGACGTTCTTGAGGACCGCGCCGGGGGCCAGTTCCAGCAGGGGCCCCTGGTCCTCGTCCTGGCCGTCGCTGCCGAGGTCGCCGCTGCCGTACAGCCGCTTCATCCCGTAGTCCTTGGTGCCGGACACCGAGATGGTGGAGGAGACCGCCTGGCTGCCGTTCGGGGTCGGCCAGGTGGCCGCGTCCGCCGGCGCTCCGGAGGTCATGAGCATGCCAAGCGTGAGTCCGAGCGTGGCGAGTCCGCCGAGCAGACCGCGCGAGGTCGCTGATGAGGTCATGTCCCGAAATGCCTTCTTCCGTGGGGTGCTGCTCTGTGGGGGTTACGTACGTGAACCTCGTACGCCATGTGGAACCGAGTTGCGGGATCACGTCGACCGACCGACTGTCTTGCGTGCCGGACGGTCACGCTGATGAACGGACCGTAGGATGCAAGCGCTTTCTAGTCAACGGGTCGCGCAACGCTTTTCCGGCCGCGAGAAGTAGGGGTGGGAGCGCTTCCATGAGTCGCGTGTCCATGCCACGATGCCGGGTGGTCCTCCGGCGTGACACGCACACAGCACGCCCCGTACGACCCGCCATCGGAAGGGACAGGTGACGTGCCCCCCACACCGCACCAGCCGAGAACCGGCCCGCGCACCGCACTCGTCGCCCTGCTGGGCGCCCTGCTGCCGCTCCTCGCGATCCTCGGCCTCGCCGCGCCCCCGGCCCAGGCGCGAACCGGGGCCGTTCCCGCGGCCACCCTCACCGAGGTCACCGGATTCGGCGCCAACCCCAGCAACCTCCGGATGTACGTCTACGTGCCGCAGAACGTCAGCCCGCACCCGGCGGTCGTGGTGGCCGTGCACTGGTGTGGCGGCTCCGCCTCCGCGATGTACTCCGGCACCGAGTGGCCCTCGCTGGCCGACCGGCACGGATTCGTGCTCGTGTACCCGTCCGTCACCCGCGCCAGCAAGTGCTTCGACGTCTCCTCCCCGCAGGCGCTGCGCCACGACGGCGGCAGCGACCCGGTCGGCATCCGGTCCATGGTCGACTGGGCGACCCGCACCTACGCTGCCGACACCGGCCGGATCTTCGTCACCGGCATCTCCTCCGGCGCGATGATGACCAACGTCCTGCTCGGCGACTACCCCGACGTGTTCGCGGCGGGCGCCGCCTTCTCCGGCGTCCCCTTCGGCTGCTTCGCCACCACCGACGGCTCCGAGTGGAACAGCGCCTGTGCCGGCGGCACCGTCACCCGCACCGCGCAGCAGTGGGGCGACCTGGTGCGTGCCGCCTACCCCGGCCACACCGGTCCGCGACCGCGCATGCAGCTGTGGCACGGTACCGAGGACGACACCCTGCGCTACCCCAACTTCGGGGAGGCGGTCAAGCAGTGGACGAACGTGCTCGGCGTGAGCCAGACCCCCGCCGCCACCGACACCCCCGCCGCCGGCTGGACCCGCACCCGCTACGGCGGCACCGGTGACCGAGCCCCCGTCGAGGCGATCAGCCTCCAGGGCGTCGGCCACAACCTCTACAGCTGGGGTATGGCCTCCCGCGCCCTCACCTTCTTCGGCCTCGACGGCGACGACGGCGGCAGCGGCCCGCAGCCGCCCTCCGGCCCCTGCCGGGTCACGACCGCCGTCAGCGCCTGGAGCACCGGTCTGACCGCCTCCGTGACCGTCACCAACACCGGCACGGCCCCGGTGAACGGCTGGAAACTCGACTTCACCCTCCCGGCCGGCCAGACCGTCACCAACGGCTGGAACGCCGACTACGGCACCCGCACCGGCGCGGTGACGGCCACCAACGCCGCGTACAACGCCACCATCGCCCCCGGCGCGAGCGTCACCCTCGGCTACCAGGCCACCCACACCGGCGACAGCACGGCGCCGACCGCGTTCAGCCTCAACGGAAGCGCGTGCACGGTGGGTTGATCACCTGCTCAGGCGCACCGGTCCGGCAGGGGACGGCCGGGCGGTGCGCACCGCCCGGCGGGGGATCGCCGTATCCCGTATGCCCCTCAGCGCAGGGCGCCCCCCATGCCCCCCGGCGTCCGCTCTCCCGGCCGGGCCGGGGGTGGCGTCGCGCGGGCCCGAGAGGTTTCCTGGTAGCAGCGGGCCTCCCCTGGAAAGAGGGGATGACCAGCGCGGTCGCGGGCACTCGGTGGGCACGTTAGGCGATCTCACCCCCGTGGAGAGTCATGGCTGAGCAGAAGTCGTCGTCGGTCCTCACGGCGCCCCTGCGCGGCGCCGCCTCGGTCCTGCGCAGGGTGCCCGGCGCCGGAACGGTGGGCAGGGCCGCCGAGGGGACACTCGACAGGATCGGCGCGGTCTCGCCCCGAGGCCGGCGCATGGCGGTGTACACGGGCGCCGGGGTGCTCGGCGTGGCGGGTGTGGTGGAGTGGCCCGTGGCGCTCACCGGCGCGGCGGTGGCCTGGCTCACCCAGCCCCGGCCCGACCAGCCGGCGCGGGGCGCGGACGCCGGCACGCAGCGCCCGGATCCCGCGCACGACCTCGGCACCGCGGCCCTCAGGTCCGGCGCCGGACACGGCCGGGTGGTCGAGGGCGCGCCGGGTGGCAGCGGGAGCCATACGGCCGGCCATGCCCCCGGGCGCGCCAAGGGAACGGGACACGCAACGGCGCCCGGGCCGCCCGCGGCCGACCACGGCGCCGGGACGGGGACCAGGACGTCCTCGGGCCCGCTCGGGCCGACCGCCCGGCCCGACCGCACCACGCTCTAGGAGGTCGAGGTGGCCGGACTGCTGACGGCACCGACAGCCGCCGTACGGCTGCTGCCCGCGGCACCACGCCTGCTCGCGCGGGCGGCGGCACCGGCGGTCGGCATGGCCGCCGGTGCCGCCGCGAGTACCGCGCGCGCCGGTGTGCGCGGCGCGGACACCGCCGCCCGGGTCGCCCGGGTGGCCCGCAACGCGCTGCCCGGCGCCGGTACCCACTGGCGCTCCGGCGCCCGCGCCCATCTGGCCGTACGTCCCCTGGAACGGGACCAGGCGCGGCGCGCCGGCGGCACCGCGCACCTGGCGCGCCGGGTGGCCGAGGCACTGCGGGAACACCCCGAGGTGCTCGTCGCCTACTGGGACCAGGGGCTCGCCCGCCTGGTGGTGACCGCGACCGGCGAAGAGGCCGCCGACCGGGTCCTGGCGCACGCCGCGGACCTGGCCGAACGGCACGGCCTGGCGCTGGCCGGCGGCGACGACACCGAGACCACGCACCCGGCCGACCCGGCGGGGGTGCGCGCCGCCGCGGCCACGCTCGCCGCCGACGCCGTCGGGATCGCCGTGGCCCTGACCGCCTACACCCTGCGGCTGCCGCCCTCCCCCCGGATGGTGACCGCCGCCGTGACCCTGCTGCGGGAGAACCCGCGCTTCCGCGCCTGGCTGCGCGCCCGGCTCGGTGACGACAGGATGGACCTCGCACTGGCCTGCGCCAACGCGGCCGTGCACGGCGCCGGGCAGAGCCCCACCTCGCTGGTGCTCGACGGCGTCCTGCGCGCCTGCCAGGTGGCCGAGACGGTGGCCCGCTCGACCGCCTTCGACGCGGTGCACGACCGGCTGTGCGCTCCGCAGCGGGTCAGCATCGCCCCGGACGGCTCGCCCCGCCCGCCGCTGCGGGTCTCCCCGGCCCAGGAGTACGCCGCCCACGCCTCCGCGGGCAGCGTGCTGGGCGCGGCGGCCACTCTGCTGGTCAAGCACGACACCGCCGAGGCGGCGGAGGCGGTGCTGGCCGGCTCCCCGAAGGCCGCCCGCTACGGCCCGGCCGCCTTCCACGCCGTACTCTCCGGCGCGCTGGCCCGCACCGGCGTACTGGTCCGCGCCCCCGAGCGGCTGCGCCAGCTGGAGATGGCCGGCACCGTCATAGTGCACCCCGGCGCGCTGCGCACCGAGGACGGCGAGCCGGACCCGTGGACCGAACCGGTGCTGGACGCGGCCCGCCGGGCCGGACTGCGGGTCGTCCTCGTGGACGATCCGGCCCTGGAGGACTTCACCGGCCTCGCCGACCAGGTCGTCGACCCCCGTCGGCCGCTGGACGACGTGGTGTACGAGGCGCGCGGCGAGGAGGGTGCCGTCCTGGTGGTCGCGCGGGTGCGCACGGCCGCCGAACACGACGTCCTGGCCGCCCTGCGCGCCGCCGACATCGCCCTCGCCCTGACCGACCGGGACGGCGCGGTCGTCTGGGGCGCGGACCTGCTCGCCCTGCACGGCCTGCCCGACGTGTGGCGGGTCCTGACCGCGATCCCGGCCGCCCGCCGGGTCGGCCGCCGCGCGCAGACGCTGGCCCGCTCCGGCGCCGCGCTGTCCGGGCTGCTCGTCGCCGTCGGCGAGTCCGGCGGCGGTAGGGGCCGCCGGTCCGTGCTGCCGGGGCTGCGGCACGCGCCGGTCGACGCGGGCGCCGCCTCCGCGCTGCTGTCCGGGGTGCGCGCCGCCCTCGGCGTGGCGGCGGCCCGCGCCCCGCACCCGCGCCCCCGGGTGCACTGGCACGAGCTGGACGCGGACGAGGCCCGGGACCGGCTGGCCCGGGAACCGGCCGCCGACACCGGGGCCGACGCGCTGACCACCCGGGTGCGCAAGGCGGCCAAGAGCGTCACCGGGCACCCGGCCGCCGCGCCCGTCCGCTGGTCCTACCGGCTCGGCCGGGCCGTCCGGAGCGAACTCCAGGACCCGCTCACCCCCGTGCTGGCCGTCGGCTCGGCGGCGTCGGCGATCCTCGGCTCGGTCGTGGACGCGCTGCTCGTCGTCGGCGCCCTGGACCTCAACGCCCTGGTCGGCGGCCTCCAGCGGCTACGGGCCGAGCGGGCGCTGTCCGGACTCGTCGCGGAACAGAAGCAGAAGGCCCGCCTGGTGCCGCCGCAGACCGACGCCCCGGCCGGCGGCACCCGCACCGTGGAGGCCGGCGGGCTCCGGCCCGGTCACGTGATCCAGCTGAAGACGGACGACGTGGTGCCCGCCGACGCCCGGCTGCTGTGGCAGGAGGGCCTGGAGGTCGACGAGTCCGCGCTCACCGGCGAGTCGCTGCCCGTGGAGAAGCAGACCGACCCCACCCCGCACGCCGCCGTGGCCGACCGGCGCTGCATGGTCTTCGAAGGGACGACGGTGGTGGCGGGCGAGGCCCGGGCCGTCGTGGTCGACACCGGAGACCGCACCGAGGCCGCCCGCGCCGTCCACCTCGCCGCGCGCACGCCCCCGGCCGGCGGAGTACAGGCCCGGCTCCAGGAACTGAGCCGCAAGGCGCTGCCGCTGACCCTGGGAGGCGGCGCCGCCGTGACGGGCCTGGCGCTGCTGCGCGGCACCCCGATCCGCGAGGCGGTCAGCGGCGGGGTCGCGGTGGCCGTGGCCGCCGTACCGGAGGGGCTGCCGCTGGTGGCGACGGTCGCCCAGCTGGCCGCGGCCCGCCGGCTGAGCCGGGGCGGAGTCCTGGTGCGCACCCCGCGCACCCTGGAGGCGCTGGGCCGCATGGACACCATCTGCTTCGACAAGACCGGCACGCTCACCGAGAACCGGCTGCGCCTGGTGCGCACCGCCGACACCGAGGGCGAGATCCACGCCGTGGACGACGCCGGCGCGGAGGAGATCGTACGGGCCGCGGCGCGGGCCTGCCCGCAGCTCGACGGCGGCTCCGGCCGGCCGGTGCACGCCACCGACGAGGCCGTGCTCGCCGCCGCGCCGCCCGACCAGGACTGGTCCCGGATCGCCGACCTGCCGTTCGAGGCCGCGCGCGGATACGCCGCCGCCGTCGGCCGCGCCGGGGACGGCCCGCCCGTGCTGGTGGTCAAGGGGGCCCCCGAGACCGTACTGCCCGCCTGCGCCGGGCTGCCGGAGCACGCCGCCGACACCGCCCACGCGCTGGCCGGGGACGGGCTGCGGGTGCTCGCGGTGGCCGAACGGCGCCTCGACGCTGCCGAGCAGGAGGACGAGGCCCTCGAAGGGCCGCTGGAGAACCTGGAGTTCATCGGCCTGCTGGCGCTGTCCGACGTACCGCGCGAGACCTCCATGGCACTGGTGGACGCGCTCAACGGGGCGGGCGTACGACCGGTGATGCTCACCGGTGACCATCCGCAGACCGCGCGGGCCATCGCCGCCGACCTGGGCTGGCCCGCGGACACGGTGGTGGTCACCGGCGACGAGCTGGCCGCCGCCGACCGCGCCACCCGGGCCCGGATGCTGCGCGACGCGGGCGTGGTGGCCCGGGTGGCCCCCGAGCAGAAGCTCCAGGTGGTGGAGGCGCTGCGGGACGCCGGCCGGGTGGTCGGCATGGTCGGCGACGGCGCCAACGACGCGGCGGCGATCCGCGCGGCGGACATCGGCGTCGGCATCAGCGCCCGGGGCTCGGCCGCCGCCCGCAACGCGGCGGACATCGTGCTGACCGACGACGACCTGACGGTCCTGGTCGACGCGGTCGGCGAGGGCCGCGCCCTGTGGCACAGCGTGGCCGACGCCATCGCCATCCTGATCGGCGGCAACGCGGGCGAGGTCGGCTTCGGCATCATCGGGACCCTGCTGTCCGGGCGGGCGCCGCTGTCCACCCGGCAGATGCTGATGGTGAACCTGTTCACCGACCTCTTCCCGTCGATGGCCGTGGCGGTGACGGAGAAGGAGGACGGACAGGGCACGGTCCGGGCGCGGAGCGGATCGCCGGAGGACGCCTCCGCGGTGCTGGGCGCCCCGCTGCTGCGGCAGATCCGGCACCGGGCGCTGACCACCTGTCTGGGCGCGGTCACGGCCTGGCTGATCGGCCGCTTCACCCCGGGCACCGCCCGCCGCTCCAGCACCATGGCCCTGTGCGGGGTGGTCGGCACCCAGCTGGTGCAGACCCTGCTCGACCGGCGGGACAGCCGGCTGGTGCAGGTGACCTCGCTGGGCTCCGCGCTGGCGCTCGTCGCCGTGGTCCAGACCCCGGTCCTCAGCCGCGCGTTCGGCTGCACCCCGCTCGGCCCGTTCGCGTGGGCGGGCGTCGTGGCCGCCATCGCCCTGGCCCTCGCGGGCCAGCGGTCACTGCCCCGCCTGGAGCAGACCGTGGGACGACTGCTGCCCACGAGGTGACGGCAGGGGCGGCCAGGACCGACCGACGGTCCACCCGGCCGCCCCGCGACCGCCTCCGACCAGGGTCAGACCGAGCGGTGGTACTGGATCGGCACCCGGATCTCCGCGCCCAGTTCGCGGGCGGCCTGCCGGGCCCAGGACGGGTTGCGGAGCAGCTCGCGGCCGAGCAGGACCACGTCGGCCTCGCCGTTCGCCAGGATCTTCTCGGCCTGCCCGGCCTCGGTGATCAGCCCGACGGCGCCGGCCCGCAGCGGGGTCTCGGCCTTCACCCGGGCGGCGAACGGCACCTGGTAGCCCGGCCCGGTCGGGATGCTGACGCCGTTCGCGTTGCCGCCGGTGGAGACGTCGAGCAGGTCCACGCCGTGGGCGTGCAGGTCACGGGCGAAGCGGACCGTGTCGTCCGCGGTCCAGCCGCCCTCGTCCAGCCAGTCGGTGGCGGAGATGCGGAAGAGCACCGGCTTCTCCGCGGGCCACACCTCGCGTACGGCGTCCACGATCTCCAGGGCGAACCGGGTGCGGTTCTCGTACGAGCCGCCGTAGGCGTCCGTGCGATGGTTGGTGTGCGGGGAGAGGAACTCGTTGACCAGGTAGCCGTGGGCGCCGTGGATCTCCACGGTCTCGAAGCCCGCGGCCAGCGCCCGGCGCGCGGCGGCGGCGAACTGCCCGATGATCTCCTGGATCTGGTCAACCGTCAGTTCCGTCGGTACCGGGTGGTGTTCGCCGAACGGCAGCGCGCTCGGGGCGAGCGGCTGCCAGCCGTGCGCCTCCGGTCCGACGGGACCGCCCCCCTTCCAGGTCCGGTCGGTCGATGCCTTTCGTCCTGCGTGGCCGAGTTGGACTCCGGGCACGGTGCCCTGCTCGGTGAGGAAGCGGGTGATCCGCCGGAAGGCCTCCACCTGGGTGTCGTTCCACAGTCCGAGGTCGTACGGGGAGATCCGGCCCTCGGGGGCGATCGCGGTGGCCTCCGTCAGGATCAGCCCGGTGCCCCCGGCGGCCCGCGCCGCGTAGTGCGCGAAGTGCCAGTCGTGCGGCACACCGGCGAGCGGACCCTCCGGTTCGGCCGAGTACTGGCACATCGGCGCCATCCACACCCGGTTCGGGACGGTCACTTCGCGCAGGGTGAGGGGCTCGAAGAGCGCGGGCATGACGGACTCCATTTCGTCGCGGACGGCTTGATCCCTTCGTACGTCATCCATCGTACTACGATGAATGTGAAACTACGGCAGATGTCGAACTACGAGGGATCTCGTACGATGGTCATCGAAGAAGTCCCGTGACGAAGGGCGGACGCCGTGACCGAGACAGCCGCCACCGGCCGCGCGCTGCCGCACCCGGATCGTGAGCACATCCGGCTGGAGTCCGTGCTGCACGCGCTGTCCGACCCGATGCGGTTGCAGATCGTGCGTGAACTGGCAGCCCAAGAAGCGGAGTTGACCTGCTCGCAGTTCGACCTGCCGGTGACCAAGTCCACCTCCACGCACCACTTCCGGGTGCTGCGGGAGAGCGGGGTCGTCCGGCAGGTCTACCGGGGCACGGCCAAGATGAACGGCCTGCGCCGGGACGATCTAGAGAGCCTCTTCCCGGGGCTGCTCGACAGCATCCTCGCCGCGGCCGACCGCCAGGCCGCCCGGCTCGGTGACGCCGCCCGCGTCCCGGCCGGCGGCTGAACCACCCCTCCCCGGAAGATGGTTGAAGAGCAGGTTCAGCACGATCGCGGACAGGCAGCCCGCGCTGATGCCGCTGTTCATCACCGTCTGGAACCAGTCCGGGAACTTCGCGTACAGCGTGGGCACGCCCACCGGCAGCGTGCCGATCGCCACCGAGACGGCCACCACGGTCAGGTTGCCGTTGCCCCGGAAGTCGACCCGGCTCAGCGTCCGCAGCCCGCTCGCCGCGACCGTCCCGAACATCACCAGCCCGGCCCCGCCGAGCACCGGCGCCGGGATCGCCGCGACCACCGCGCCCAGCTTGGGCAGCAGACCGAGCAGCACCAGGATCCCGCCGGCCGCCGCGACCACCCAGCGGCTGCGCACCCGGGTCATGCCCACCAGGCCCACGTTCTGCGCGTACGCCGTGTACGGGAAGGTGTTGAACACCCCGCCCAGCACGGTCGACAGACCGTCCGCGCGCAGCCCGTCGGCCAGCGTGCGCGGCTCGGCCCGCCGCCCGGTCAGTTCGCCCACGGCGATCAGGTCCCCCGTGGTCTCGGTCATCGACACCAAAGCCACCACCAGCATGGACGCGATGGCGGAGGCCCGGAACTCGGGCGCCCCGAAGTGGAACGGCGTGCTGATGCCCAGCCAGTCGGCGTCGGCGACCCCGCCGAAGTCGGTGAACCCCAGCGGCACGGCGACCGCGAGCCCGGCCGCGATGCCGACGAGCACGGCGATCCGGGAGAGGAAGACGGGCGCGAACCGCTGCACCCCGAGCACCACGGCCAGTACGAAGCCGGCCAGCGCCAGGTTCCGCGGCTCGCCGAAGTCCTTCGAACCGGCGCCGCCCGCCGCCCAGTTGCCCGCGACCGGCAGCAGCGAGACCCCGATGACCAGGATCACCGTGCCGGTCACCAGTGGTGGGAAGAAGCGCAGCAGCCTGCCGAAGACCGGCGCCAGCAGCATGATCGCCAGCCCGGCGACGATCACGGAGCCGTAGATCGCGGGCAGCCCGCCGTCCGTCGTCCCGATGAGCACCATCGGTGACACGGCCGCGAACGTGCACCCCTGCATGACCGGCAGCCGCACCCCGAACCACCGGAAGCCGACACACTGGATCAGCGTGGCGATCCCGCACACCAGCAGGTCCGCGGTGATCAGATACGCCAGGTCGGCCGGTGGCAGCCGCATCGCGCCGCCCACGATCAACGGCACCGCGACGGCGCCCGCGTACATCGCGAGCACATGCTGGAGCCCGAAGGCGGCCAGCTGCCGGATGGGGGGAATCTCGTCGACGGGGTGCGCGGCTGCGGTCGTGGCCATGAGGTCTGAGGTCTCCATCTGCGGCGGACGGGGCGGGACCCGGACATCCGCGCCTTCGGACATCCGGGCATCCGGCCAGGCACGCGGACATCCAGGCATACGGACAGCCGGACATCCGGACGGCAGGGCATCCCGGCCTTCGGACGGCCGGGCCTTCGGACAGCCGGACAGGAGGAGACCGTAAGCGTCTTGAACAGTTTGTTGATTTCAGGTCTGTTGCCGCTGTGTGTCCCGCCTCCCGGGGCCTCGCTCCGCTACGACGCCTGCGGCACCCGTGCCGCCGCCAGCAGGGCGTCCCAGTCGGACAGCTTGACCACGCACCGGCCCAGCCGCGCCCCCAGCTCGGCCTCGGCCCGCTCGATCGCCAGCCAGCCGCCCCAGGGCACCGGCTCGACGCCGATCGCCCGGAGCGCGGCGACCGGATCCGCCGGCACGTCCGCGCGGGCGAGGGCGGGGGCGTCCGCGAGCAGCGAGGTCACCGTCTCCTTCGCGCAGGGCCGGTTGGTGCCGATGACCCCGGTCGGGCCGCGCTTGATCCACCCGGCGACGTACTCGCCCGGCGCGGGCACGCCGTCGCGCAGGACGCGACCCTCGCGATGCGGGACCGTGCCGCCGGCGGGGTCGAACGGCAGCCCCTCCAGGGGCACTCCGCGATAGCCCACCGAGCGCAGCACCAACTGTGCGGGCAGGTCCTCGTACCGGCCCGTCCCGGTCACGCCGCCCCGGTCGTCCGGCGCCGTGCGCTCGAAGCGGACGGCACCCACCCGGCCGCCGGCTTCGAGCAGTTTCACCGGGCGCAGGAAGAACCGCAGCCGGACCCGCCGGGCGGCGGCCTCGGCGGGCCGGGCCGCCCAGTCGCGCAGCACCTCCACATTGCGGCGCTGCCCGGCCGGCAGCGCGCCGGGGTCGGCCGGGTCGAGCGCCAGGTCGTCCTTGTCCACGGTCACGTCGGTGCCGGGCAGGGCACCCAGTTCGCGCAGCTCCTTGGTGGTGAAGCGGGCCTGCGCCGGGCCGCGCCGGCCCACCATGTGCACCTCGGTGAGCCCGCTCGCCGTCAGCGCGTCCAGCGCGGCCTGCGGGATGTCCGTGCCGCGCAGCTCCGCGGCACCCCGGACCAGCATCCGGGTGACGTCCACCGCGACATTGCCCACCCCGATGACCACCGCCGACCGCACCCCGCGCAGGAAGCCGGCGTCGGCCGCGTCCGGGTGCGCGCTGTACCAGGAGACGAACTCGGTCGCCGAGAAGCTGCCCGGCAGGTCCTCGCCGGGGATCCCCAGCCGCCGGTCACTGGCGGCGCCCACGCAGTACACCACCGCGTGGTACAGCCCCCTCAGCCGTTCCACCGGGACACCGCCGGGGCCGCCCACCCGGACCCCGCCGAGGAACCGCACCCGCTCGTGCTCCAGCACCGTCCGCAGGCTGCCCTGGAGGGACTTGATCTTCTCGTGGTCGGGTGCGACGCCGTAGCGGACCAGGCCGTAGGGGCACGGCAGCCGGTCCAGGACGTCCACCAGGACCCCCGGGTCACGCTGCACCAGGCTCTGGGCGGTGTAACACCCGCTCGGCCCGGATCCGACGACGGCGACACGCAGCACAGCGGTACTCCTTGCCCGAAGGAGGGGCGTGCGGACGCTTCCAGCATGGCACCGCGAGGCCCGGTCGGGCAGGGCCGGTGGAGTGATCCGGACGCGTACGCGCTCGTCAGGGGCGTGACCGGGCGAGCGCACCGGGTGTCCGGTCGCCCGGCAGCGGGTGCCGCCCCCTCGGTGACCGGTCTCTCGGCGACCGCCGATCTCGCTCAGGCCCGCTCCGGCCGTTCCTCCGTGGCGAAGAACCGGGACAGGTCCTCCTCCACCCTCGCGTCCGGCGCGCTCTCGGGGGGCACGCCCATCTCCCAGTCCAGCCCGTACCGCTGGAACAGCTCGGCCCGCAGCACCGGTACGGGCATCGGCACGCCCGGCACCAGCGCCGCGTAGACCGCGCCCATCAACAGGGCCCGCAGCATCGGGTAGTCGGCCGAGACCGTCTGCGAACCGTAGCGGGCCACGGTCTCGCCGAGCAGCTCCGCCAGCCGGCGCTGCTCCGGGCACTGCACGAAGCCCTCGGCGTGGAGCAGGCCCGCCATGTGCTGGCGCATCAGCACCGGCCGGTCCCGGGCCAGGCCGAGGATCGCGTCGATGGCCCGGGCCAGCCGTTCCCGGCCGTCCTCGGTGCGCGGCTCCCGCTCCAGCGCCTCCTCCAGCGTGCGGTGCATCAGCCGGTGCACGGCGGACTGCACCAACTGGCGCTTGCCGGGGAAGTAGTACGACACCAGTCCACGTGCCGAACCGGCCCGGTCGGCGATATCACCCAGCGTCGTGGCCTCGAACCCACGCTCGCCCACCAGTTCGACGGCGGCCTGCAACAGCCGTTCCCTGGAACGCCGCCGCAATTCTTCATTGACCGAAGCGCTGCGCGGGGACATCCTGTAACTCCTGCGTTGACTGGCTGCCAGCCAACTATACTCAACGCATCGGGGCACCCGTGTGTTCGGGCCGCCCGGAGAAGCCGTCCGTCTGGGGCGACGCGGGGGATCGTCTCAGACGGACGGCACAGCGCGCCAGGCATCCGGCGGGCACGCTCACACGACCAGGTCCAGCACCGGCAGTAGCGCGTCCGGGCGCCGGTTCACGGGCAGATGGTCCACGAAGTGGACTCGGCAGCCGAGCGCGGCCGCCCCGCCGTCCGCCGCCCTGCTGTCGCCGACCATTACCACTCGCCGCGGATCCGCCCCGAGCGCCTCACAGGCGACCGCGAACAGCCGTGGATCCGGCTTCTGCACGCCGTGTTCGTACGACAGCACGTAGGTGTCCACGTAACGGTCGAGCCCGTGCGCGCGGAACACCGGGCGCGGATCCCAGCCGATGTTGCTGACCACACCGACGCCGATCCCGCGCTCGCGCAGGGTGCGCAGCACCTCGGGAGCGTCCGGGTACGGGGTCCAGGCGGCCGGTGTCATGTGGCGCTCGTACAAGGCGTCGTGCAGAGCGGGGTCCGGCAGCGGCACCCGGCGGGACAGGCCCGTGTACGCGGCCCGATGCTGCCGCGCGCTCTCGTCCCGGACCGCCCAGAGACCGGCCAGGTCCGCCGGCACCTCCTTCGGCGCCGTACCGCCCGGCAGCGCGCCCGCCTCCTCCAATGCCCGGGCCAGACGGGTGAGTTCGGGTCCGGGGAGGCGATGTCCGGTCTCGGTCAGTACCGCGCGCAGCCAGGACTCGGTGGACTCGACGCGGAACAGCGTCCCGGAGAAGTCGAACAACACGGCGGTCATGCGCGCGACTTTACCCGCGCCGGCGCTCCGGGGCCCCCGGCCGTTTCCGCGCCCGCTCGTACACCAGCACCGCCAGCGCCACCAGCAGCGCGCCGAACAGCCAGCCGCCGAGCACGTCCGAGGCCCAGTGGACGCCCAGCCAGACCCGGGTGACGCCCACTCCGGCCACCGAGACGACCGCCGCCGCCACCGCCGTACGCCACAGGGCGCGGCCCGCGCCGTGCCGGCGCAGCAGCCACAGCAGCAGGCCGCAGACCACGGTCGCGGTCAGCGCGTGACCGGACGGGAAGGCCGCGTAGTGGGCGGAGTCGACGGGGTCCGGCCAGACCGGGCGGGGGCGGCCGACGGCGGCCTTCACCGACTGCTGCACGATCGTCGCCAGCGCGACGGCGCCCGCCAGCCACAGCGCGGTCCACCACGCCGCGCGGCGCCAGACCAGCCATCCGGCGGCCGCCGCGCACACCAGGCGCATGGTCAGCGGGTCCCACACCCAGTCCGTCAGCACCCGGCACGCCTGCGTCACCGCCCGGTCGCGGACCGCCCAGCGGTGGGTGGCGCGGGCGATGTCGCCGTCCAGCGCGAGAAGCGGGTGCCAGCGCACCGCGACGAGGACCAGCAGCAGGACCGAGCAGACCCCGAGCACCAGGGCGGCCGCCACGGCGGCCCGGCCCGCCGCGCGGTGCGGCGGGGAACCGGAGGAGGCCGGCGGCGGGGATGCGGAGGAGGGCGGCGGCGGAGGGGGAGCGGTGGGACGATCGCGCATGCCGCGATCTTTGTGGATACGGCGGCCGCGGCCAAGCCCGGCATGACCGGAAGCGCGCGGAGACCGCCCGGCTCGTCGCGGACGTCCACGGACACCGGTACTTCCGAGGACACCCGTACCCGTGCGAACGCGTCGCCCCCGATGTCGCCCTCACATCGCCAGCAGCATTGCCACCATGCCGATCCCCATCGACAGCCGGCACGCGCGGGCCAGTTCCGGGCGGTCGCCCCAGCGGTCCGGCGCGGCCCCGGCCACGGGAGCGGCGGCGGGCACCAGCCGGGCACCGGAGAGCAGCACATAGCCGGTGAAGTAGAGCAGCAGGGCGCCGGTCAGCAGGGGTATGCCGGTGCCGCCGTGACCGTGATGGGCGGCGGGCGGGGCGCCGGCCATCGCCACCGCCATGTAGACCATCGCCGCGCTGCCCACCAGGTGGTGCAGATGGTCGATGCCGTCGCGCACGGCCCACAGCGCGCGCAGCGCCGCCGCGCCGAACACGGCCGCGTACACCGGCCACGCCCACCCCGGCGGTGTGAACACCGCCGCCGGCACGGCCATCGCGGCCATGCCGAAGCCCATCAGCGCCTCGCCGCCCGCGGCCCGGCGCTGCTCGGCCACGCCGCTGCGCATCCGCAGCAGGCAGTAGGCCCCGGTCGCCGCGCACAGCGCCACCAGCAGCCAGGCTGTCGACACCGGTCCGTGCATGCGCACCTCCCGCTCGACGGTCGCTCCGGAGAAGCTCCGGACCCGTTCCAGGGACGCCATGCCCCGGGGCGGCGGAGCGCACGCGAGCGCAAGGGGGTACGCGGGGAGCATCCGGGGGAGCACGCGTGGTCACCCCCTGACCGCGACCATTATTTTACGAGTAAAACACGTGTTAAATTGATGGTATGAGCAGTGCGACCCCCCACCGTCTTCCCCTCGCCGGAGCGCTCCGCCTCGGCCGTCCCTCCGACATCTGGTTCAAGCCCGCGCTGAGCGCGGTCGTCTCGGTCGCCCCGCCCAACCTGACGCTGCTCGCGCTCGGCAGGCTCGATCTCGCCATGTACACGATGGCCGGTTCGCTGTGTGCGCTCTACGGCCACAACCGGCCCTACGCGGCCCGCGCCCGCACCCTGGCCCGGGTCGTGCTCGGCATGGTCGGCGGCCTCGCGGTGGCCCTGCTCGCCTCGGCGCTGACCACGAACGCCGTAATCCTCGTCACCGTCGGCGCCGTCCTCGCGGCGGTCCAGAAGACGGTCTGCGACGCCACCCGGGTCGGACCGCCGGGCAATGTGGTCCTCACCTTCATCAGCTCCGCCTCGCTCTTCGTCCCGCAGACCCCCGGCCGGCTGCCCGGGCACATCGGGCTGGCCCTGGCCGCCGGTGCCTGGGCCTGGCTGGTCTGCATGGCACCCGGGCTGCTGCGCCCGCACGGCCCCGAGCGCCGGGCCACCGCCCAGGCCCTGAACGCCGCCGCCGCGTACGCCGGCACCCGCGGCACCGGCGACGGCCACGCCCGGGCCCGCGCCGCCTGCGCCGCCGCGATCCACGCCGCCTGGCAGTCGCTGCTCGCCGCCGGCGCCCGCCCCGACGGCACCCGGCGCGCCCTCGAACACCTCCTGGTCCGCGCCGAGGTCGCCCTCGCCGCGCCCGCCGACACCTCCCCCGCGCGTCTGCGCTCCTGGTCCCGCGCGCTGCGCGGCACAGGCCGGGTCCCGCGCGTCGTGCCGTCGGGCGGCGACGCCGACGAACTCCTCGGCGTCGCCGCCGAACAGCCCCTGCCGCCCCGTTCCCTGCGGCACCGCCTCGCCCCCCTCGCCCCGCTGGCCGTACGCACCGCGCTCGGCTGCGCCCTCGCCGGGTACGCCGCCCTCGCCCTCGGCGTCGGCCGCCCCTACTGGGCGCTGGTCACCGCCGCGTCCCTCTACCAGGTCAACGTCACCCTCACCTGGAGCCGGGCCGTCCAGCGGGTCGTCGGCAACCTCGTCGGCGTCCTCGTCTTCGCCGCCCTCGCCCCGCTCACCCATCTGCACCCCGCCGCCCTGGTGCTGGTCTCGCTCGCCCTCAACTTCGGCGCCGAGGCGCTGATCGGCCGCAACTACTGGCTGGGCAGCGTCTGCGTCACCCCGATGGCGCTGCTCATCACCGAGTTCGCGCGCAGCCAGGACACGGCCGACCTGATCACCGACCGGATCGTGGACACCCTCATCGGCGCACTGGTCGGCTTCGCCGCCGCCGTCGCCGTCACCAACCGGCGCGCCGGCGCCCGCCTGGACCACGCGCTGACCGCCGCCGAGCGCGCCCGCGAGCACGCCGCCCGCCTGCTCGCCGAACCGCACCCGCAGCCGCGCGCCCTGGAGTCCGCCCGCCGCACCCTGGCCGCCGCCCTGGTCGACCTGCGCGCCACGGCCGACGCCGCCGCCGGCGAGTGGTGGCAGCGCGCCCTGCCCGAGGACCGGGTGGTGCTCACCGAACAGGCCGGACACCGTACGCTCGCGGCGACGGTACGGCGCCAGGGGCTCGTACCGCAGGACCGGGACGAGGACCCGGGCCGGGCGCCGGGCGGCGACCGGGACCCGGACAGGACGACGGAGGACACACGGCCATGACGGCGACGAACGGCGGACCGACGCCCGGAAGCGACGCGACCGGAGCCCCGACCGGGGCCGGCCCCGGTCCCGCGCGCGGCGACACCGTCTCCGCCGTCGTCCGCCAGTGGCAGGCCGTCCACCCCGAGCTGGACACCGGGCCGATGGAGATCATCGGCCGGATCAACCGCTGCGCGGCCCTGCTCCAGCAGGCCGAGGACGCCCCGCTGCGCCGGGCCGGCCTGAGCCGCGCCGAGTTCGACCTGCTCGGCGCGTTGCGCCGCACCGGCCACGAACTGACCCCGGGGGAGCTGGCCCGGGAGACCTTCTCCTCCGGGGCCGCCGTGACCAAGCGGCTCAAGCAGCTGACCGAGCGCGGCCTGGTCGAACGGCGCGGCGACACCCGCGACCGGCGGGTGGCCCACGTCCGGCTCACCGACGCGGGCCGCGGCCTGGTCGACGGCATCCTGCCCGACCAACTCGCCTACGAGACGGCCGTGCTGTCCGTCCTGCCCCCGGGGGACCAGGAGGGACTGGCCGCACTGCTGGCCGAGCTGCTCGGCCGCCTGGAGGGCCGGATGGGCGCGCTGCGGGCCTGACCGGCCGGACGTTCACAGGACGTCGTGCACGGTACGGCGGTACGTGGAGCGGCGGTCGACGATGTCCGGCCAGCGGTCGCCGTACACGTTGCGGGTGATGGGCGCCTCCCGCAGGAAGTCGTGCGGGAAGCCCAGCGGGACCGCGCTCACCTCGTCCAGGCGGGCGCGCGCGTCCGCGTCCAGCCGGACCCCGGTGCACGCGAGGTTGTCCGCGAGCTGCTCCGGCCGGGTGGCCGACACGATCGGTACGACGTTCCCGGGCCGGCCCAGCAGCCAGGCCAGGGCCACCTGCGCCGGGCTCCAGCCGCCCGCCCCGGCGATCTCCACGACCGCGTCGACGACGTCGTCCTCCCACGCCTCGGGCCGCACGTCGTCCAGTCGCCCGGTCCCGCCGCGCCGGTACTTCCCGGTGAGCCGGCCCGCGGCCAGCGGCGCCCAGGCGAACACGGCGAGGTCGAACGCCCGGGCCTGCGGCAGCAGTTCACGCTCCGGGGTGCGCTCCAGCAGGCTGTAGCGCAGCTGCGAGCCCGCGAAACACGTCCAGCCGCGCAGCTCGGCCAGGGTGTTGGCCTGCGCGATCTCCCAGGCAGGCCAGTCCGACACGCCCACATAGAGCACCTTGCCCGCGCGGACGACGTCGTCCAGGGCGCGCATCACCTCCTCCACCGGCGTGAAGTTGTCCCGGGCGTGCACCCACAGCACGTCGAGCCGGTCGGTGCGCAGCCGGCGCAGGCTGTCCTCGACCGACCGGACGAGGTTCCCGCGGTGGTTGCCCGCCGCGTTGGGATCGCCGTCGCGGGTGCCGCAGGTGTACTTGCTCGCCAGCACGAACCGGTCGCGGCGCCCGGCGAGCAGCTCGCCGAGGATCCGCTCGGCGCTGCCGGAGGTGTAGTTGTTCGCGGTGTCCACGAAGTTGCCGCCCGCGTCGGCGTAGACGTCGAGGATCCGGGCGCTGGTGTCCTTGTCGGCGCCCCACCCCCAGTCCTCCCCGAAGGTCATGGTGCCCAGCGCCAGCTCGCTGACGCGCAGCCCGGTCCGCCCGAACAGCGTGTACCGCATGTGTGTCTCTCCCTCGTCGCGGGTGATGCGAGTGACGCTAGAAGCTGGAGCGCTCTCGAAGGCAAACACCCGCCTGGACGCAGGGCCGCAGCCCCCGAACGTGCCCGGTCAGAGGGCCCTCGCCATCCCCCGGGCACGTTCGCGGGGCGAATCTCAGATCCCGGGCCGGTACCGCAGGGGATGGTCCGCCGGGATCTCCACCAGGACGATCGGCGTGCCGTCCGGATCGTTGATCCACATCTCGACCAGGCCCCAGGGCTCCTTCACCGGGGGCCGTACGATCTCCACGCCCCGCGCCCGCAGCTCCTCGCACGCGGCCGTCGCGTCCTCGACCTGCAACCACAGCCGTACGGCGGGGGAGGGCGGGTCGTCGGACCGGCCGGACAACTCCAGGAAACCGCCGCCGAGGAAGTAGACCGTGCCGCGCTCGGGGCCGGTCCCGAACTCGCGGTAGACGGACAGGCCCAGCTGCTCGCCGTAGAAGGCACGGGAGCGTTCGGGATCGGAGGGCCGGAGCAGGGTCCGGCTGCTGAGTACATGCACCATGCAGCAGGGTTACCCTCTTCCGTGCCCCGGCCACGCCCGAGATCGGAGACCACCGTCATGGACACCCCCGCCACCGGACTCACCTTCCGCGACGCCACCGACGCCGACGTGGACGCCCTCGTCGCACTCGTGGAGTCGGCGTACCGGGGGGACAGCAGCCGGGCCGGGTGGACCACCGAGGCGGACATCCTCGACGGGCAGCGGACCGACCCCGAGGGTGTGCTGGCGGTGATCAAGTCGCCGGACAGCCGGCTGCTCACCGTGGAGCTGGAGGGCCGGATCGTCGCCTGCTGCCAGCTGGAGCACCGCGGCGACCACGCCTACTTCGGGATGTTCGCGGTGAGCCCCACGCTGCAGGGCGCGGGCGTCGGCAAGGCCGTCCTGGCGGAGGCCGAGCGCCGGTGCCGGCAGACCTGGGGCGTCGGCGAGATGCGCATGACGGTGATCTCCGTGCGCGAGGACCTGATCGCCTGGTACGAACGCCGCGGCTACCGCCGTACGGGACGGACGTCCCCGTTCCCGTACGGCGACGAGCGCTTCGGCATCCCGCTCCGCGCCGACCTGGAGTTCGAGCTGCTGGTCAAGAAGCTCGGGTGAGGGAGCGACGGCCGGTTCCCGGCCCGGCCGCCGTCGGCTACGCCGTGAACCGGCCCGTGCGCTTGATCTCCGGGTAGTCGGTCGTCGCCCCGTCCAGCTCCAGGGCGCGGACCAGACGCAGGTGCTCCTGGGTGTTGACCACCCAGCCGAGGATCCGCAGCCCGGACGCGCGCGCGTGCTCGACGATCTCCAGGGTGAGCCGGCGGATGTTCAGGCACACGGTCGCGGCGCCCGCGGCGACGGCGCGGTCCACCACCTCGGTGCCGTAGCGGCTCGCGACCAGCGCCGTACGCACCCCCGGCACCAGCCGCGCGATCTCGGTGATCGCCTCGTCGTGGAACGAGGACACCTCCACCCGCGCGGTCAGGTCCCGCGCGCGCATCACCTCGGCCAGCGCCCGGGCCGCCGCCACATCCTTGATCTCGGCCTGCAACGGCGCGCGCACCGCCTCCAGCACCTCCTCGAACACCGGCACCCGCTCCCCGCGCCCCGCGTCCAGGGCGCGCAGCTCCGCGAGGGTCTTCTCGGCGATCGGCCCGGAGCCGTCGGTGGTGCGGTCCACCTCCGCGTCGTGCATGACGACCAGGGCGCCGTCCTTGCTCAGGTGCAGATCGAGTTCGATCAGGTCCAGGCCGGCCCGCTGCGCGGCGACGAAGGAACGGAGGGTGTTCTCGGGCTCGACGCCCATGACCCCGCGATGACCGATGGTAAGGAAGTTCAAGGTTCAACTCGCTTCCGTCGACGGCGGCTCGGCGACGCGCGGACCGACGGACCCGTGCCGGACGTCGTCGTCCACGCGGCAAGGCCGCAGCCTAGTGGCCTGGCCGTGCGATGGACCCGCGGCTGCGCCGGGCATTAGGGAGCCGGGACAGGCGCCGGTTGGCCGGTATCCGCCTTGGCCGTCACCCGTCGGTGGGCGCGCCTCGCGCACCCTTGACCATCGGGTGCGCCGTCGCGCCGGGGAGCGCGCGCCGTTGGTGAAAGTGAGCGCCGTCACGGTTTACGACAGGAAAAACATCGGTGACCAAGGGGTCGGACAGAATAATTTCCCGCTCCTGCTCTTGCTGAGTGAAACAGGGTACGCATACGGTGTCCATACGCGAGGTTCTCCCGTGGAGGATGGGACATGACGGAAATTCTTGTGCAGGCAAGCGCGGAGGAAGGGGTTCCTTCGCCGACCAGGGTGGTCGAGCACCCGGCCTGGGCCGTGCTCAAGGATGCCGTGGAGCAGATCCGGCCATGGCAGTCGAAGGACGGATCGATCGACTTCGACGCCGAGGGCGCCCCGCGGCGGGCCGACGCCGAGGCGACCGTCGAGCGCGTCGCCGACGCGGTCGAGCGGCTCTCCCCGCTGGTCCCGCACGACGCCGCCTACCACCAGGCCCTCGTGAAGGACCTGCGCCGCTGGGCCGAGGGCGGCTTCGCGGTCCCGGACTTCCTGGACTCGCTGCTGGCCTTCCAGCCCGCCGCCCACCGCGTGGACGGCCTCCAGCACCTGGTCGTCTTCCCGATGTACACCCAGAACGGCAACCCGGACCGCAATCTGGAGGCGGTCGTGCTGCGCATGGTGTGGCCGGACTGGCTGGCCGAGCTGGAGCGCACCCGGTACGACAACCCGCTCTTCTGCGGCATCACCTTCGAGGACTTCACCTCGGGCTACGACACCAACTCCGCCGTCCTGTTCCCGGAGACCATCGCCGTCCGGGAAGCGCCGGAACGTTTCTCCTGGGGTGGCATCTTCTGCGACCGCGAGGCCGCCCGGTTCCGCCGCGTCACCGACGCCGCCGTGGAGATCCTGGGCCTGGAGCTGCCCGAGGACATCGCCGCCATGGTGCACGACCAGAAACGCTGCGAAGAGGCCTTCGTGCTCTGGGACATGGTCCACGACCGCACCCACAGCCACGGCGACCTGCCGTTCGACCCGTTCATGATCAAGCAGCGCCAGCCGTTCTGGATGTACGGCCTGGAGGAGCTGCGCTGCGACCTCACCGCCTTCAAGGAGGCCGTGAAGCTCCAGGCGGACGGCGTCCCGCAGGCCCGTGACGTGCAGTACGCGGTGCTCTTCGACCGCATGTTCCGCTTCCCCGTCACCGGTGACCGCAACCGCAACTACGACGGCCTCGGCGGCCAGCTGCTCTTCGCCTACCTGCACAAGCACGACGTCGTCCGGTGGACCGACAACAAGCTCTCCATCGACTGGGAGCGCGCCCCGCAGGTCACCAACCAGCTGTGCGCCGAGATCGAGAAGCTCTACCGGGACGGCATCGACCGCCCCAAGCTGGTGCACTGGTTCGCCGGCTACGAACTGGTCTCCACCTACCTCGCCCCGCACCCCGGCTCCAAGTGGGCCAAGGGCCCCGACGCCCTGGACCTGACCCAGCCGCCGCGCAAGCTGGTGGACGACGTGCTGCCGGACGAGTTTCCGCTCAGCATGTTCTATGAGGCGCTGGCGAAGAAGCTGAAGAATGTGATCGCCTCCACCAAGGGCATCACGGCGGACGGCGCCGAGCGGATCGCCGCGTGAGCGACCGCGTCCACAACACTGTTCAAGAGGGGAAGAACGTGGCGAACAACGGGTCTCTCAGTGGTGCGGTGATCGCGGTGGCCGGCGCGGGCGGCCCCGCCGGGCACGCGGCGCTGGTCCGGCTCGCCGAGGCGGGCGCGGTCGTCGTGGGTGCCGACAACAACCCCGAACGCCTCGCGGAGGCCGTCGACGCGGCGCGCTACGCCCGCGGCGGCGCCACCGTCACCGGCGAGACCGTCGACCTGCTCGACCTGGAGGACACCCGGGCCTGGGCCGCGCGCATCGAGAAGGACCACGGCCGGATCGACGGCCTGGTCCACCTCGTCGGCGGCTGGCGCGGCAGCGCCACCTTCGCCGACACCGACCTCGCCGACTGGGAGCTGCTGGAGAAGCTGCTCGTCCGCACCGTCCAGCACACCTCCCTCGCCTTCTTCGACGCCCTCCAGCGCAGCGACCGCGGCCGGTACCTGCTCATCAGCGCGGCCGGCGCCACCAAGCCGACGGCGGGCAACGCGGCGTACTCCGCGGCCAAGGCCGCCGCCGAGGCATGGACGCTCGCCATGGCCGACGGCTTCCGCAAGGCCGGGGGCGAGCAGGGGCCGCGTTCGGCGGCTGCCATCCTGGTGGTCAAGGCGCTGGTGCACGACGCGATGCGCGCCGAACGCCCCAACGCGAAGTTCGCGGGCTTCACGGACGTCAAGGACCTGGCCGAGGCCATCGAGGGCGTCTGGAGCAAGCCCGCCGCAGAAGTGAACGGAAACCGTCTGTGGCTGACCGAGAAGCCGTGAACCCACCCAAGACCGACGCGCGTCGCCATCACGACCCGCAGGTCCGCGGTTTCGCCAGTGACAACTACGCCGGAGCCCATCCCGAGGTGCTGGCCGCCCTGGCCCTGGCCAACGGCGGCCACCAGGTGGCGTACGGCGAGGACGACTACACCGAGCACCTCCAGCGGATCGTCCGCAGCCACTTCGGCGCCACCGCGGAGGCCTTCCCGGTCTTTAACGGCACCGGCGCCAACGTGGTCGCGCTCCAGGCGGTCACCGACCGCTGGGGCGCGGTGATCTGCGCCGAGAGCGCGCACATCAACGTCGACGAGGGCGGCGCCCCCGAGCGCATGGGCGGGCTGAAGCTGCTCACCGTGCCCACGCCCGACGGCAAGCTCACCCCGGAGCTGATCGACCGGCAGGCCTGGGGCTTCGAGGACGAGCACCGGGCCATGCCGCAGGTCGTGTCGATCACCCAGTCCACCGAACTGGGCACCCTCTACACGCCCGAGGAGATCCGCGCGATCTGTGAGCACGCCCACGCGCACGGCATGAAGGTGCACCTGGACGGCTCCCGGATAGCCAACGCCGCCGCCTCCCTGGACGTGCCCATGCGGACGTTCACCAACGCGGTCGGCGTGGACATCCTCTCGCTGGGCGGGACGAAGAACGGCGCGCTGTTCGGCGAGGCCGTCGTCGTCATCAACCAGGACGCGGTGCGGCAGATGAAGCACCTGCGGAAGATGTCCATGCAGCTGGCCTCCAAGATGCGGTTCGTCTCCGTGCAGTTGGAGGCACTGCTCGCCAAGGACCTGTGGCTGCGCAACGCCCGGCACGCCAACGAGATGGCCCAGCGGCTCGCCGAGGGCGTGCGCGCGGTGCACGGGGTGGAGATCCTCTACCCGGTGCAGGCCAACGGCGTCTTCGCCAGGCTCCCGCACGAGGTGAGCGAGCGGCTGCAGAAGCGGTTCCGATTCTACTTCTGGGACGAGGCCGCCGGAGTGGTGCGCTGGATGTGCTCCTTCGACACCACGGAGGACGACGTCGACACGTTCGTGGCCGCCCTGAAGGAGGAAATGGCCCGCTGACTCCCAGTGCTGCATAGTTATGCGATCACCTGGAAAGTCATTGACGCCCGGGTGATCGCGTTCCTATGCTCTGCGGGCATGGAGCTGATCCAGAACACAGCCGACCTGTCCGCGTACCTCGCCGCGGACGAGGTGATCGACCACCATCACCCACTGGTCCGGGAGACCGCCGCACGCCTCGCGGCCGACGCCGCCGACTCGTATGAATATGCGCGGGCCGCGTATGAGTTCGTCCGCGACACCATCCCGCACTCCGCGGACTCCGGCGACCCGCGCGTCACCTGGCGCGCCTCCGACGTACTGGCCCTGGGCACCGGCATCTGCCACGCCAAGTCCCACGCCCTGGCCGCCCTGCTGCGGGCCGAGGACATCCCGACGGCCCTGTGCTACCAGCGCCTGACCGACGACGCCGGCGGCCATCTGCTCCACGGCCTGGTCGCCGTACGATTCCACGGCGCCTGGCACCGGCAGGACCCCCGGGGCAACAAGCCGGGTGTGGACGCGCGGTTCTCCCTGTCCGGCGAACGGCTGGCCTGGACCCCGGACCCCGCGGCCGGCGAGATCGACTACCCGGGCCTGTACGCCACCCCGCACCCGGCGGTCCTCACCGCCCTGCGAACGGCCCCCGACCGCCCGGCCCTCTGGAAGACCCTCCCGGCAGCTCTCTGACACTCCGTAGCGTCCTCGATGGGGCGCGGGGAACTGCGCGACCGGCCGCGGACGACCTGCACTCGGGAGGCGGTCGTACCTGGACGGCGGTGGCCCGCATGACCCGCCCGCACGGCGACATCTCTGGTGCCGGCGCGTCCGAAGGGGGCGCGGGGAACTGCGCGATCGGCCGCGGACGACCTGCACTCGGGAGGCGGTCGTACTTGGACGTCGGTGGTCCGCATGACCCGCCCGCACGGCGACATCTCTGGTGCCGGCGCGTCCGAAGGGGGCGCGGGGAACTGCGCGATCGGCCGCGGACGACCTGCACTCGGGAGGCGGTCGTACTTGGACGTCGGTGGTCCGCATGACCCGCCCGCACGGCGACATCTCTGGTGCCGGCGCGTCCGAAGGGGGCGCGGGGAACTGCGCGATCGGCCACGGACGACCCGCACTCGGGAGGCGGCCGTACCTCAACGGCGGGTGGACCGCGCAGACCGAGCCCGGCCGGGCAACGCACCCGTGTGCCCGGAAAACGGCCGGGCGCCGCGGGCGTTACGCCTGGACCGCGCGCAACTCCTCCGCCGTGGGCGCCGTCCCGCCGAGGTGGGCGGGCAGCCACCAGGAGTCCTCCGGGTCCTTGGGCCGGCCCGGGTAGGCACGCTGCGCCGCCTCCAGCAGTTCCTGGACGCGTTCGCGCAGCCGGCGGGTGATGGCGCCGGCGTACTGGTCGCGGGGGGCCTCCACCGCCTCGCCGACCCGGACGGTGACGGGCAGGTGGCTGCGCTTGAAGTTGCGCGGCTGTCCCTTCGTCCACAGCCGCTGCGTGCCCCACACCGCCATCGGGACCAGCGGCACGCCCGCCTCCTGGGCCAGCCGGGCCGCGCCCGACTTGAAGCTCTTCAGCGTGAAGGACTGCGAGATCGTCGCCTCCGGGAACAGTCCGATGACCTCGCCGGAGCGCAGCGCGTCCAGCGCGTGCGCGTACGCCTTCTCGCCCTGCCCGCGGTCCACCGGGATGTGCTTCATGCCGCGCATGAGGGGCCCGGAGATCCGGTGCCGGAAGACGGACTCCTTCGCCATGAAGCGCACCAGCCGCTTCTGCGGCAGGGCGGCCAGGCCGTTGAAGATGAAGTCCAGATAGCTGATGTGATTGCTCACCAGCACGGCGCCGCCCGAGCGCGGGATGTTCTCCGACCCCCGGCAGTCGATCTTCAGATCCCAGACCTTGAACGCCGTCTTGGCGATACCGATGACGGGACGGTAGACCAGCTCTGCCATGGGCGGGGTGTGCCCTTTCTGCTCTGCTCGGGAAAGGGGGCTCCCGGCGGGAAGGTTACGCAGCCGTAGGTTTACGGCGTCTCGCAGATCGTGCCCGAAGAACGTACGGGTGGCCAGTTCTGGTGCCCCCGTAACGCGAGATCCTCGTCACGTCGGCCTACATCCCACCTCGGATCTTTGGGTCCCCTTTACCTTCCTCGGGGGTGCCGCCGGGAATCATCGCGGCCCCCGGACCGGTTGTGCTGATGACGACCGGACCGGCGGTGCGCCCCCTGACGTGCCCGCCGCGACGAGCCGCGCCGGCGGCGGAACGGGAGAGTGCGGGTGGGCGGGCGCGACGACGGCAGGCGCATCGGTGCGGCCGAACTCGGCGCGGAGCTGGGGGAGCGGGCCACGCTGGTGCAGTTCTCCAGCGCCTTCTGCGCGCCCTGCCGGGCCACCCGCCGGGTCCTCGGCGAGGTCGCCGGGCTGGTCCCGGGCGTGAGCCACGTCGAGATCGACGCGGAGGCCCACCTGGACCTCGTACGGGAGCTGGAGATCGTCAAGACGCCCACCGTCCTGGTCCTGGACGCCGGCGGACGGGTGGTGCGGCGCGCCGCCGGACAGCCCCGCAAGGCCGACGTCATAGCGGCCCTGGGAGAAGCGGTATGAGCGGGCCCCGGCGCCCGGTGCGCCGACTTCCGGATCGCGGAAGCCGCTTGACGGTACGCCTCGCCGGTCGCCAACCTGACCGCATGCCGACAGAACTCCTTCTCTACGGACGGGTCCACATCGACCTGGCCCGCACCGCGAGCGCGGGGTGTCCGGGCCGTTGAGCACCCGCGGACCCGCTCGTGACCCCCGGCAGAAGGACAACTCCATGACGGCCACTCCCGAACTCGGCACCCCCCGCACCGCCTCCCCGGAACTGCTGCGCTCCGCCTTCCGCCGGCACGCCGCCGGTGTGGCGGTGATCACCGCGCGCGGCGCCTCGGGCCCGGTCGGCTTCACCGCCACCTCCCTCACCTCCGTCTCCGCCGAACCCCCGCTCGTCTCCTTCGGCATCGGCACGGGTGCCTCCAGCTGGCCCGCGATCGCCGAGACGGACCACGTCGGCGTGCACATACTCGGGGAGCACCAGAGCGACCTGGCCGCCACCTTCGCGCGCAGCGGCGCCGACCGCTTCGGCGCGCCCACCGCCTGGCGGGAGGGGCCGCAGGGGGTGCCGGTGCTGGACGACGTGCTGGTCTGGCTGGTGTGCCGGATCGTCGGGCGGGTCCCGGCCGGCGACCACCGGATCGTGCTCGCCGAGGTCGTGCTCGGCGACCCCACGGGCGACGGCCGCCCGCTCCTCTATCACCAGGGCCGCTTCAACGGTCTGCGGGATTGATCACTCCGGGCTCCGCTGCGCGCCCGTCGAGTTCCGGTTACGCTGCGTTGCGAAGGTCACAGTTCAAAGCGCTTGCTTAGCGGGCAGGAACTGGGTGTACTGACGAGTAATATCTCGTTCGGAGCGCGCGGACGCCCCGACCGGGATCGGCCGCTTGAGGCGCCTATGCTGCCTGCAAGAGGCAGCCCGAAATGACGATGCAGTAGGAGAGCCGGCGTGAGCTTGAGGATCGTTGTCACTGTGAAGTACGTGCCCGACGCCACTGGCGACCGGCACTTCGCCGATGACCTGACCGTCGACCGCGACGACGTGGACGGTCTGCTCTCCGAGCTGGACGAGTACGCGGTCGAGCAGGCCCTGCAGATCGCGGAGGACGCGGACGACGCCGAGGTCACCGTTCTGACGGTGGGCCCCGAGGACGCCAAGGACGCGCTCCGCAAGGCCCTGTCGATGGGTGCGGACAAGGCCATTCACGTCGAGGACGACGACCTGCACGGCACCGACGCCATCGGCACCTCCCTGGTGCTGGCCAAGGCCATCGAGAAGGCCGGTTACGACCTGGTCATCTCCGGCATGGCCTCCACCGACGGCACCATGGGCATCGTCCCGGCGCTGGTCGCCGAGCGCCTGGGCGTCCCGCAGGTCACCCTGCTGTCCGAGGTCTCCGTCGAGGACGGCACGGTCAAGGGCCGCCGCGACGGCGACGCCGCCTCCGAGCAGCTTCAGGCGCAGCTCCCGGCGGTCGTCTCCGTGACCGACCAGTCCGGCGAGGCCCGCTACCCCTCCTTCAAGGGCATCATGGCGGCCAAGAAGAAGCCGGTGGAGTCCTGGGACCTGTCCGACCTCGACATCGAGGCCGAGGAGGTCGGCCTGGACGGCGCCTTCACCAAGGTCGAGTCCGCGACCGAGCGTCCGGCCCGCACGGCCGGCACCATCGTCAAGGACGAGGGCGAGGGCGGCAAGCAGCTCGCTGAGTTCCTCGCGGCCCAGAAGTTCATCTAAGGGCCCGACCCGCTGACCGCCCCTCAACTTCGTTACGCAGGAGAGCAATCCCATGGCTGAAGTCCTCGTCTACGTCGACCACGTGGACGGTGCCGTCCGCAAGCCCACTCTGGAGCTGCTGACCCTGGCCCGCCGCCTGGGCGAGCCCGTCGCCGTCGCGCTGGGCAACGGCGCCGCCGACACCGCCGCCACGCTCGCCGAGCACGGCGCGGTCAAGGTGCTCACCCACGACGCCGCCGAGTACGCCGAGTACCTGGTCGTGCCGAAGGTGGACGCCCTGCAGGCCGCCTACGAGGCCGTCTCCCCGGCCGCCGTGCTGGTCCCGTCCTCCGCCGAGGGCAAGGAGATCGCCGCCCGCCTGGCGCTGCGCATCGGCTCGGGCATCATCACCGACGCCGTCGACCTGGAGGCCGGCGACGAGGGCCCGGTGGCCACCCAGTCGGTGTTCGCCGCGTCCTTCACCACCAAGTCCCGTGTCGTCAAGGGCACCCCGGTCATCACGGTCAAGCCGAACAGCGCCGCCGTCGAGGCCGCCCCGGCCGCCGGCGCGGTCGAGGCCCTGTCGGTGACCTTCTCCGACAAGGCGACCGGCACGAAGATCACCGGCCGTACGCCGCGTGAGTCCACGGGCCGCCCGGAGCTGACCGAGGCCGCCATCGTGGTCTCCGGTGGCCGCGGTGTGAACGGCGCGGAGAACTTCGCGATCATCGAGGCCCTCGCCGACCAGCTGGGCGCGGCCGTCGGTGCCTCGCGCGCCGCCGTCGACGCCGGCTGGTACCCGCACACCAACCAGGTCGGCCAGACCGGCAAGAGCGTGTCGCCGCAGCTGTACATCGCCAACGGCATCTCCGGCGCGATCCAGCACCGCGCCGGCATGCAGACCTCGAAGACGATCGTGGCCGTCAACAAGGACGAGGAGGCCCCGATCTTCGAGCTGGCCGACTACGGCGTGGTCGGCGACCTGTTCGACGTCGTGCCGCAGCTGACCGAGGAGATCAAGGCCCGCAAGGGCTGATCCCCGCATCCGCCGGCCGAGGCCCCCGTGACCGCATCGACGGTCACGGGGGCCTCGCCTCATCCCAGCGTCAGTGAAGCCTGCACCGGCAGATGGTCGCTCGGGTACTGCCCGTGCGCCGAGAAGGTGTTGATCCGGGCCTCGTGCGCCGTGACACCGGGGGTGGCGAGGATCCAGTCGATGCGGTCGCCGCCCGGCGTCGGCGGCCGGTAGCCGTGGAAGGTGCCGTACAGCTCGCTCCGCTCGGCCGCCGTGTCCCAGGTGTCGGCCAGACCCGCGCCCAGCATCGTGTCGTAGACCGGGTTGTTGTGGGCGGCCACGTTGAAGTCGCCGGTGACGACGAGCGGGAGCGAGCTGCCCAGTCCGGCGATGCGCTGGGCGATCAGGGCCGCGGCACGCGCGCGTGCGTACTGGCTGTGGTTGTCGAGGTGGGTGTTCAGCAGGTGGAACTGCCGGTCGCCGGAGCGCAGATCCCGGAACCGGACCCGGGTCACCATGCGGACGGAACCGCCGCCCCAGGTGTTGGATCCGATCACGTCCGGCGTGTCGGAGAGCCAGAAGTGGTCGTACTCCTCGGGGGCGAGCCGGCGCGTGTCGTAGAAGACGGCCATGAACTCGTCGCGGCTGCCGCCGGCGCGCCCGGTGCCGATCCAGTCGTACGCCGTCCCGAGGTCGGCCTCGATGTCGCGCACCTGCTGGTAGAGGCCCTCCTGGGTGCCGATCACATGCGGGCGCTCGCGGTGCAGCAGGGCGCGCGTCACGGGGCGGCGGACGGCCCAGCTGTGCGGCTCGGCGGTGCTCGCGTAGCGGAGGTTGAACGACATCACGCGCAGCGGGACGTCGTGGTTCGTGCCCGCCCCGGCGGGGCCGGCGGAGAGTGCTGTACTGGACAGCGGCAGGGGAATCGCGGCGGCCAGCGCGGCCTTCAGGCCCCTGCGGCGTGTGACTCGGCTGTGGCTCGGCACGGGTGCTCCTCCTGCTGCGGCTTCCGGGCGGCTCGTCGCCGACGGGCCGGCGCGGTCGAAGGGGTGCGGCTCCGGCACGGTGCCAGAGAGAGGTGACCGTGTCGAGAGCGTGGAGTGGAGTGCACACGATGTGGTGTTGACCAGTGGGAAGGTTGCCAGATAACTTCGCTATACGGATTGTTGATTCCATAAAGCGGAAAACTGGAGGGTGTGGGATGGGTCAGCAGGAGAAGGTGGCGACGAGCCTCGCGGGCGCCGTCAGCGAGGAGATCAGCGCTTCCCTCGCACCGGTCGACGCGGAGCTGGAGCGCCGCTACCCCGGGGACCCGGGCACCCGTCAGCCCGTCCACACCGTGTACGTCCCCGGCGACGCCTTCGCCGCCGACACCATCCGCTCCTGGGGCGACCAGGCGCTCGCGGCGCTCGACGAACACGCTCCGGACGCCGCCTCCTTCGCGGCCGTCCTCGGCCTGTCGGACGAGCTGGCCGAGCCGGTCTACTCCCGCGTGCGGGCCAAGCTGGAGCGCGAGCCCATCGAGGACCTGCGCGTCGACTTCGAGGACGGGTACGGCCCCCGCCCCGACGCGGAGGAGGACGCGACGGCCGCCCGCGCCGCCCGCCTGATCGCCGAGGCGTACCGGGACGGCACCGCCGCGCCCTACATGGGCATCCGCATGAAGTGCATGGAGGCCGCCGTACGGGACCGGGGCATCCGCACCCTCGACGTCTTCCTCACCGGTCTGATGGAGGCCGGCGGCCTGCCCGAGGGCCTGGTCCTCACCCTGCCCAAGGTGACCTACCCCGAGCAGGTCGGCGCCTTCGTCCGGCTGCTGGAAGCCTTCGAGAAGGCGCACGGCCTGGACGCCGGGCGCCTGGGCTTCGAGATCCAGATCGAGACCAGCCAGTCCATCCTGGCCACCGACGGCACCGCCGCGGTCGCCCGCATGATCCAGGCCGCCGAGGGCCGCGCCACCGGGCTGCACTACGGCACCTTCGACTACAGCGCCTGCCTCGGCGTCTCCGCCGCCTACCAGGCCAGCGACCACCCGGCCGCCGACCACGCCAAGGCGGTCATGCAGGTGGCCGCGGCCGGCACCGGCGTCCGGGTCTCGGACGGCTCCACCAACGTCCTGCCCGTCGGCCCGACGGCGAAGGTCCACGGCGCCTGGCGCCTCCACTACGGCCTGACCCGGCGGGCGCTGGCCCGCGCCTACTACCAGGGCTGGGACATGCACCCCGGGCACATCCCCACCCGCTACGCCGCCGTCTTCGCCTTCTACCGCGAGGGCTTCGAGCAGGCCGCGGCCCGCCTCTCCCGCTACGCCAACCGGGCCGGCGGCGACGTCATGGACGAGCCCGCCACCGCCAAGGCGCTCAGCGGCTATCTGCTGCGCGGCCTGGACTGCGGCGCCCTGGACATCGCCGAGGTGGCCCGCCTCACCGGCCTCACCCGCGCCGACCTGGAATCCTTCGCGTCCCCCCGCCGCGGCGACCTGACGGCGTCCGCGAAGTAACCCCAAAGCCGCGGCCCGTCGGTGTCCGGCGGCTTCGAGGCCGGGGCCGAGGGGGCCGGTGGCACGAGCGGTACGAGCCGCCGTCCGGCACGAGGGCCGGTCACCGCCGGCTCGCTCCGCCCCCGGGTTCGCCAGGGGACTGTCGCGCCGGCCCGCGGCCCGCGGCCCCGCCATGCCGGAGGGGTCCCGTGTCCGCCGTCGGCAAGGGCGGTGGCGGACACGGGCGGCGGATCCGGTGGGTCCAGGAGGTCCAGTGGGTCCGCGGTCGCTCCGGCCGGTGTCGTACGTCCCCGGCTCCGGCCGGCCGGCGCTCCCGTGGCCCGGCCGCGCCGCGACTGCTCCGCCCCGGCCCCGCGTCGTACGGTCGTGGGGTGGGCCGGCGCGGGCCCGGTGCGGCCCCCGGCCGGCGGGCCCGGGGTCGGCGGCCCCGGCTCGGCCGCATGGCCACGGCGTGGTAACACCGCCGGCCCCGCCTTGGCGTCCCGTCCCCGCCCGCCCCCTTCAGTCCGTCGGCGGCAGTTCGCCCGAGCCGCGGGTGATGAGGCGGGTCGGGAGTTCTATGCGCTCCGGGGCGACCAGGGTGCCGTCCAGCTGGCGGAAGAGGCGTTCGGCGGCCGTGCGGCCGAGGGCCGACGAGTCCTGGGCGACGACCGTGACGCCCGGCTGGAGCAGATCGGCCAGCTCGAAGTCGTCGAAGCCGACGAGCGCGGCCCGGCGGGCCCGCTCGGCCAGCACCCGGACGACGGTGACCGTCACCCGGTTGTTGCCGGCGAAGACCGCGGTCACGGGGTCCGGACCGGCCAGCATCTCCTCCGCCGCCCGGCGCACCCGCTCCGGGTCGGTCGCGCCGAGGGACATCCAGCGCTCCGCCACGGATATCCCGGCGTCCTCCATGGCCGCCCGGTAGCCGCGCAGCCGCTCCGCGGCCGTGTGGATCCGGGGCATGTCGCCGATGAAGCCGATCCGCCGGTGGCCGTGCGCGATGAGGTGGGCGACGCCGTCGCGGGCGCCACCGTAGTTGTCGGACAGGACCACGTCGGCGTCGATCCGGCCGGCCGGGCGGTCCACGAACACGGTCGCCACACCTGCCCGGATCTCCGGCTCCAGATACCGGTGGTCGTCCCCGGCCGGGATCACCACCAGCCCGTCCACCCGGCGCGCGCACAGCGCCAGCGCCAGCTCCTGCTCGCGCTCGGGGTCCTCGGCGCTGGAGCCGTTGATCAGCAGCGCGCCGTGGGCGCGGGCCACCTCCTCGACGGCGCGGCTGAGCGGGCCGTAGAAGGGGTCCGCGAGGTCCTCCAGGATCAGCCCGATGCTCGCGGTCCGCCCCTTGCGCAGCACCCGCGCGCTGTCGTTGCGGCGGAACCCGAGCGCGTCGATCGCCTCCTGCACCCGGCGCTCGGTGTCCGGGGTGACCCCGGGCTCGCCGTTGACCACGCGGGAGACCGTCTTCAGCCCGACCCCGGCGCGGGCCGCCACGTCCTTCATCGTCGGGCGGTTGCCGTAGCGGTTCCCGGTGAGGCGGTCTGCGCGGCGGGTGGTCTCGGGCACGTGCGCTGTCCTGTCTGTCGTCCGGCTGTCGTTTCTCTGGTCCACGGGGGTGCGGCATCCGTGGGCTTGTATGAGGATGTGGCGTCGAGCATAGAGCCTGGACAACGTTGTCAGATGCGAGAGAGACTGTCCACCGCTCTCCGGCCTGCGCCCCCACCGCTTGACCGGCCTGCTCTCTTTGGTTCTCAAGCTTTCAACGGGGAGATCTGACTCTCATGCACACCGACCTCGTGGCGGCCCTGGACATCGGCGGCACCAAGATCGCCGGCGCGCTGGTGGACGGCGGCGGACGCCTTCTGGTCCGCGCCCAGCGTCCCACTCCCGCCCGGCAGGACGGCGAAACGGTCATGCGGGCCGTGGCGGAGGTGCTCGGCGAGCTGTCCGGGTCGCCCCTGTGGGACCGCGCCGGCGCGGTCGGCATCGGCAGCGCCGGCCCGGTGGACGCCTCGGCGGGCACCGTGAGTCCGGTGAACGTGCCGGGCTGGCGGGAGTTCCCGCTGGTCGACCGGGTGCGTGCGGCCACCGGGGGCCTGCCGGTCGAGCTGATCGGCGACGGGGTCGCGATCACGGCGGCCGAGCACTGGCAGGGTGCCGCGCGGGGCCACGACAACGCGCTGTGCATGGTGGTCTCCACCGGCGTCGGCGGCGGCCTGGTCCTCGGCGGGCGGCTGCACCCGGGACCCACCGGCAACGCCGGGCACATCGGCCACATCAGCGTCGACCTCGACGGCGACCCCTGCCCGTGCGGTGCGCGCGGCTGTGTGGAACGCATCGCCAGCGGCCCCAACATCGCCCGCCGGGCGCTGGAGCAGGGCTGGGTCCCCGGCCCCGACGGCGACACCTCGGCCGCCGCGGTGGCCGCCGCGGCCCGCGCGGGCGACCCGGTCGCCGTCGCCTCCTTCGAGCGGGCGGCGCAGGCGCTGGCCGCCGGGATCGCGGCCACCGCGACCCTGGTCGAGATCGACATCGCGGTGATCGGCGGCGGGGTCGGCAAAGCGGGCGACATCCTGTTCACCCCGCTGCGCAAGGCCCTCACCGACTACGCGACCCTGTCCTTCGTCCGGCGGCTGACCGTCGTCCCCGCCCGGACGGGCACCGACGCCGGCCTGGTCGGCGCGGCGGCGGCGGCCCTGACCCGCACCCCGGACGTGACCGCGGCGAGCCGCTAGGAGGGTGGTCCCGGGACGCCGGTGACACGCGGGCCGGGTACGGCTGCCGTCGGCGGCGGTGTCCCGGCCCCGTGGGCCGCCATGGCCCCCGCCGTCTGGAGTCAGCCGAGAAGGGCGCGAGAGCACTCGAACAGGGCGAGCTGATCCGCGATCCAGGGATCGGCCGGTGCCGGATGTCCCGCGATCCGGCGGGCCTGTTCCAGCTGGCCCGCGATCCACGGGTCCGGCCGGTTGCCCGGCCGGTGGTGGTGCCGGGCGTGAGCCGGGCCGGCGGTGGCCACCGCGTCGGCGTGCGCGTCGAGGGCGGAGGGCGCCGCGGAGGCGGTCCCGCCGGCGGCCAGGGCAACGGCGCTCACGAGGGCGAGTGAGGCGCCGACCGTGGCCGCGCGCCGCTTGAAACCGTGCATGATCTTCTACTCCCTTGGCGCTGGGTCTCGCGGCGAGTCCCCACCCTGTGCGCCGCCAATATAGTTGAAACCTGAAGAAGAAGTCGCGGGGGTGGGTCAAGCTCTCGGCGGGGGCGGGGCGGCTCAGGAGCTGTCTTCGAGGAAACGGGTGAGACGGTGCTCCAGGTCCAGCGCCTCACTCTCCCGATCCGCGGGCACCAGTCGATAGGTGCGGCAGGGCCATTCCCTGACGGGGGCCAGTGCGGTGGTCGGATGCGCGGATCCGCCCGGTGCGGACAGGGCGACGTGGAGCAGTTCCCGTCCGTCGGCGCCGTAGTCGGTCATGGTCGGCTCGATGCGTCCCGGGGACCGGGCGCCGGAGCCGGACGGTGGGCGGTCGTCCGGCTCCGGCGCCGTCGCGGTCCGTCGGATCAGCGCAGGAGATCCCCGTCGAAGCCGTACGGGTCACCGGTCGTCAGGATCCACCGGCCGTGGTCCCACCGGTAGAGGCGGACGCCGTCGTAGCGGTACGCGCGACCGCGGTCGTGGCGGTACCGGTCACGGCCGTCCCGCGCCCGGTCGCGGTGTCCGTCCGAGCGGTGCTCGCCGCGGAACTCCTCGCGGCCGGCTCGGTGGTGACGGTGCTGCTCGCCGGTGCTGTCCCGGTCGTGTCCGGCCCGGTGGGCGACCTGGCCGCCCCTGGTCTCGAGGCGGGTGTTCCGGTCGTCGCCGTGCGAGCGGGCGCCCTGCTCCGACGTGGCCACGACCTTGTGGCCGGCTGCCGGATGCTCGGCGGCGGATGCCGTGCCGCCTGCGGTCAGCAGCGTGCCGACGGCGGCGATGAGGGTGACGGCCGCAGCGGTGGTGCGCCGTCCAAGGGTGAGATTCATGATCTTCCTCCTGTACAGACACCGGCACAGGGGATGTTCGTGCCGGTATCGTCCCGATTGGGCGGGACAGGAGTGACAGTGCTCCCAAGAGGTTGAACGTTAAACGTTGCCGGGAGTGATGTGGGCGACACCGCCGAACCGGGTCCCCATCAGCAGCTCAGGCGGGCGTCCGCCCAGTCCGCGTGGTCGGAGTCGGTGCCGTCGCCGCCGTCGGTGACGACGAGCCGGATCACCTGGGCACCGGTGATGTCGGCGGTGAGCGACCGGGCGGGCATCGCGTTGGTGAGGACGCCGGAGGCGGCGGCCCGCGTGTCGTCCGCCAGGATCTCGAAGGCGACGCTGCCCTTGGCGCCCTTCTCGTCGTCCACGCCGACCGACGCGGTGACCTTCTCGCAGGCCCCGCCGGTGTAGAAGGCGATGTCGCCGCGCGCGTGCACGCCGAGCCCCTTGACGTACACCGTGCCGCCGATGGTGAGCGGACGGCCGTCGCCCGCGGCCTTCTCGCCGTTGCTGGTGTCGCGCTCCACCGGCCCGAAGCCGTTGGCGGCCGACATCCACGGCAGATCACTGAGGTACGACGTCCCGGCCGGCGGTGGTACGACCACGGACGCGGTCAGCGGTACCGTGCTGGTGACCGGCGTGCCGGACGGCGACCGGTAACTCGCCCGCAGGGTGAGGCCGTAGGAGCCCGTCGGGGTGCCGGCCGGGACGGTCAGCCGCCAGCCGGTGCGCAACGTCCGGCCGGTGCGGAGGGCGGCGGCCGAGGTCGCCGAGGTGGCCCGTATGCCCCAGCCGGCCGGGCCGGTCAGCGCCACGGACACGCGGCGCGCGGGCGTGCGCCCGAGGTCGGTGACGGTGCTGGTGAGGGTGACCGGGGTGCCCGCCGTCAGCAACAGGCCGCCGTCCAGGCCGAGTTCGACGGCGGGCGGATACGCGGCCCAGTGCCGGTCGGCCGCGACGCGCAGCAGGACCGTGCCATGGGCGGGGACGGTGGCGGCGAGGGTGCCGGCGGTGTTGTACGTGCGGTGCTGCCACAGGTCGCGCACGGCGTAGCCGTCGGCGCGGGGCAGGCCGACCGCGGCCGCGCTGGTGGCGATCCGCTGGGCGGTGCCGGACTCGTTGAAGAGGGCCACCGCGCGGCTGCCGTCCGCCATCTGCTTGGCGACGACCCAGCGTCCGCCCGCGGAGGAGACGACCGTGCCCTGCTTGCCGAGCGGGTCCTGGTCGACGGCGATGACCTCGGTGTTGCCCAGGATGTCGTAGGTCGCCTGGGACGCCTTGCGCAGGTCGGTGCCGATGAGCAGCGGCGCGGCCATGACCGACCAGAGGGAGAAGTGCGAGCGGTACTCGGTGTCCGTCATGCCGCCGTTGCCGACCTCCAGCATGTCGGGATCGTTCCAGCGGCCGGGACCCGCGTACCGGGCGAGGGGGAGGTTCTGCTTCAGGATCGACACCACCGAGGGCCAGTTGTCCTTGATGTCGCCGGTGGTCCGCCACAGGTGGCCGATGTCCCCGGCCCACTCCCAGGGCTTGTTCTCGCCCCATTCGCAGATGCTGTAGACGATGGGCCGGCCGGTCGCCTTGAGCGCGTCGCGCATGGTCCGGTAGCGCTGTCGGGCGTCCAGGCCCTGGTTGTTGCAGTTGTCGTACTTCAGGTAGTCCACGCCCCAGTCGGCGAACTGCCGCGCGTCCTCGTACTCGTGGCCCAGGGCGCCCGGAAGGCCCACGCTGTCGCAGGTCCTGGTGCCGGCGCTGGTGTAGATGCCGAGCTTGAGCCCCTTGGCGTGGACGTAGTCCGCGACCGCCTTGATGCCGTTCGGGAAGCGCACCGGGTCGGGCACCAGCCGGCCGTCGGCGCCGCGCTGGGGCAGGGCCCAGCAGTCGTCCAGGTTGACGTACTGGTAGCCGGCCTTCTTCAGGCCCTTCTCCACGAAGATGTCCGCGATGCCCTTGACCATGCTCTCGTTGAACTCCGCCCGGCAGTAGGTGGAGTTCCAGTTGTTGAAGCCCATCGGCGGGGTGAGGGCGAGGCCGTCGTCCAGGGACGCGGACGCGGTCCGCGCCGCCGGGGCCGTCGCGGGGGCCGCCAGGGCGGGGGCGGCCAGGCCCGTCGCGCACAGCAGTCCGGCGCCGAGCGCTCCGGCGACTCTGGAACGGGTGGTGCGGCTGTGAGGGTGACGCATCGTCGACGTTCCTCCCACTCGCGAAACGCGGATGACGCCATGTGCGCGTCATGAATGCGCGCTCACGGTAGGGCGTGTCGGACTGTGTCGGAAGGGGCGTTCAGGCCGGGCGTGCCGTTGTTCGGATGTGTTCGATCGGGGGAGCGGCGGCCCGAGAGGGGGAAAGCTTCCGCGATCCGCGTGACCCCCGGCCGCTCCCCGCAGTTGATCAGCGCATGAAGAAGCGCAGCATGCTCGCCATCGCCACTCTCGCCGCCGGATTCGTCGTGGCCGCCGTCAGCCCCTCCCACGCGGCGGTCGACCGCCCGCTCGACGTGTCGGACACGGTGGACGAGGTCGGTGACCTCGTCGCCCACGACAGCCTGGACCTCGGCGACTCCGTCCTCGACCGCGACTGACCCGCGGCCCCGGGGCGTCCGTGCCGGTGTCTCCGTGACAGGGGACACCGGCACTTGCCTGTATACGCGCGGGCAGGCGCCCTCAACGGCGGCGGGTTTCCATGGCAGGGTGGAGCGGGCAATCCTCAGGGGGCCAACAGAAGAGGGGGAGTCCGTGACCGTCGTCTGGATCAACGGCGCGTTCGGTGCGGGGAAGACCACGACCGCACGTGAACTGATCGAACTGATCCCGAACAGCGCGCTCTTCGACCCCGAGATCATCGGCGGGGCACTGACACACCTGCTGCCGCCCAAGCGTCTCGCCGAGGCGGGCGACTTCCAGGACCTGCCGATCTGGCGCCGGCTCGTGGTCGACACGGCCGCCGCGATGCTCGCCGAGCTGGGCGGCACCCTCGTGGTGCCGATGACCCTGCTCCGCCAGGAGTACCGCGACGAGATCTTCGGCGGGCTCGCCGCCCGCCGGATCCCGGTGCACCATCTGCTCCTCGCCCCCACCGAAACGATCCTGCGGGAGCGGATAGCCGGCCGGGAGATCCCGCCCGAGACACCCGACGGCGAGATACGCGTCCGGCAGTGGTCCTCCGACCACATCGAGCCCTACCGTGCCGCCCTCGCCTCCTGGCTCACCGCCGACGCCCACCCGCTCGACACCAGCGCCCTCACCCCGTACGAGACCGCCGTCCGCATCGCCGAGGCCGTCGGCAACGGCGCCGTACCCGCCTGCGACATCGTGCAGACCCCCGAGCCGACCGCCGAGACGCTCGCCGCCGGGGTGCTGCTCTTCGACGAGCACGACCGGGTGCTGCTCGTCGACCCCACCTACAAGCCCGGCTGGGAGTTCCCCGGCGGCGTGGTGGAACGCGGCGAGGCGCCGGCCCGCGCCGGGATGCGCGAGGTCGCCGAGGAGACCGGGATACACCTGCGCGAGGTGCCCCGGCTGCTGGTCGTGGACTGGGAACGCCCCACCCCGCCCGGCTACGGCGGGCTGCGGCTGCTCTTCGACGGGGGCCGGCTGGGACCCGGCGAGGCGTCCCGGGTGCTGCTGCCCGGACCCGAGCTGCGCGCCTGGCGGTTCGCCACCGAGCAGGAGGCCGCCGCGATGCTGCCCCCGGTCCGCTACGAGCGGCTGCGCTGGGCGCTGCGCGCCCGGGAACGGGGCAGCGCGCTCTACCTGGAGGCGGGCGTGCCGGTCGGCTGATCCCGCGGTGCGGCTAACCGAGCGAGCGGAGCACGGCGGCGGCGCCGGACAGCACCGGGGCGCCGTGCCCGAAGCACGCGACCTCCGCTCCCAGGTCCGCCATCCGGCGTATCGAGGCGAGGAGCCGCACCCGGTCCAGGTTGAACACCCCGGGGATCGGGGTCCCGTCGTCCGGTGCCGCCGCCACCGTGTCCCCGGTGAACAGCACGCCGTGCGCGGGCAGGAACACCGCGATGCTGCCGTCCGTGTGCCCGGGGACGTGCACCACCCGGGCGCCACCGCCGAAGCCCAGCACATCGCCGTCGGACAACTCGGTGAGCGAGGCCGGCGGCACCGGCGGGCCCGGGGGCAACTGCGCGAGGGCCGCCGCGTGCAGGGGCCGCTCCCACTCCTCCGTCCGTGGCGGCGGGCCCGGCCGTTCCCCGCGGACGAACGGGGCGTCCAAGTGGTGCGCCAGCACCTCCGCCCCGCTCAGCGCCGCGAACTCGCCCGCTCCGCCGACATGATCCTCGTGGAAGTGGGTGAGCACGACGCGTCGTACGTCCCGGGGAGCGTGCCCCAGCGCGGTGACCGCGTCGGCGATCGGCCGGCCGGCACCGATCGGGCCCGCGTCGATCAGGGTCAACTCATCGTCGTCGCGCCAGAGATAGGCCTGGCCGACGGGAAAGCGGAACAGGTGCAGCCGGGGCAGCAGTTCGATGACGTCCATGCGCCGACCGTAAAGAGGCCCCCGCCCGCGGGCGAGGGCCCTCTGCGGTGGGCAGAAGAGATCAGCCCGCCGCGTAATTGCGCAGGAACAGCGCCTCGGCCACGGACAGCCGCTCCAACTCCTCGGGCGACACGCTCTCGTCGACCGCGTGGATCTGTGCCTCCGGCTCGCTCAGCCCGATGAGCAGGATCTCCGCCCGCGGGTACAGCGCGGCGAGGGTGTTGCACAGCGGGATGGAGCCGCCCTGGCCCGCGTACTGCATGGTCTCGCCGGGGTAGGCCACCGCCATCGCCTCGGCCATCGCCTCGTAGGCGGGGCTGGAGGTGTCGGCGCTGAACGGCTGGCCCTGGCCGATCTGCTCGACGGTGACCCGGGCGCCCCACGGGGTGTGCGCCTCTATGTGCGCCTGGAGCAGCTTGCCGGCCTCCGCCGCGTCCGTGCCCGGCGGCACCCGCAGGCTGACCAGGGCACCGGCACTGGACTGCACCGACGGGGTGGCGCCGACCACCGGCGGGCAGTCGATGCCGAGCACGGTGACCGCCGGGCGGGCCCAGATGCGGTCGGCGACCGAGCCCTCACCGATCAGTCCGACGCCGTCCAGCACCTTGGCGTCCGCGCGGAACTGCTCCTCGGTGTACTCCAGGCCGTCCCACCGCGCCGTGGCGTCCAGGCCGTCGACGGTGGTGGAGCCGTCCTCGCCGCGCAGCGAGTCCAGTACCCGGATCAGTGCGGCCAGCGCGTCCGGGGCGGCACCCCCGAACTGGCCCGAGTGCAGATTGCCGGCCAGGGTGTCGACCCGCACCCGGACCAGGGTCATCCCGCGCAGGGTGGTGGTCACGGTCGGCAGACCGACCCGGAAGTTGCCCGCGTCACCGATGACGATCGTGTCCGCCGCCAGCAGCTCGGGGTGCTGCTCGGCGTACCGCTCCAGGCCGCCCGTGCCCTGCTCCTCCGAGCCCTCCACGATGACCTTCACATGCACCGGGACGCCGCCGTTCGCCTTCAGGGCGCGCAGGGCGAGCAGGTGCAGGATGAAGCCGCCCTTGCAGTCGGCGGTCCCGCGGCCGTACCAGCGGCCGTCACGCTCGGTCAGCTCGAACGGCGGGGTGGTCCAGCCGGCCTCGTCCAGCGGGGGCTGCACGTCGTAGTGCGCGTACAGCAGGACCGTCTTGGCGCCCTCCGGGCCCGGCAGATAGCCGTACACCGACTGCGTGCCGTCGGGGGTGTCCAGCAGGGCCACGTCCGTGAATCCCTCGGCCCGCAGCGCGTCGGCGACCCAGCCCGCGGCGGCCTCGCTCTCGCTCCTCGGGAACTGTGAGAAGTCCGCCACCGACCTGAAGGCGACCAGTTCGGCCAGCTCCGCCTTCGCCCGGGGCAGCAACGAGGCGACGGTCTCGGCGAGCGGATTCGACGGCATGGGCACGCTCCTCGTGGGTGCGACGTGGTACGGGGTGAGTACAACGATCCTCCCACAGCGGATCGGCCGGACGGCCGCCGTAGGATGCGACAGACACTTGGCAGCGGCTTGAGCGGAGCGGTAGACCATCGTGAGCGGCGAGAACTCTTCAGCGGACGACGTGCGACGGGTGTGGGACGTCGTCGTGGTGGGCGCGGGCCCGGCGGGCGCCTCGGCCGCCTACGCGGCGGCGGTCGCGGGACGGCGTGTGCTGTTGCTGGAGAAAGCCGAGCTGCCGCGCTACAAGACGTGCGGCGGCGGCATCATCGGCCCCTCGCGCGACGCGCTGCCGCCCGGCTTCGAACTGCCCTTCCGGGACCGGGTGCACGCCGTCACGTTCTCCCACAACGGCCGCTTCACCCGCACCCGCCGCTCCAAGCAGATGCTCTTCGGCCTGATCAACCGGCCCGAGTTCGACCAGCAACTGGTGGAGCACGCCCAGAAGGCGGGCGCCGAGCTGCGTACGGGCGTCACGGTCCAGCGGGTCGAGCAGCACGGCTCGGCGGTGCCGGACCGGCGCACGGTCGCCGTCGTCCTCCAGGGCGGGGAGACGGTGCTGGCCCGCGCGGTCGTCGGCGCCGACGGCAGCGCCAGCCGGATAGGAGCCCACGTCGGCGTGAAGCTCGACCAGGTCGACCTCGGCCTGGAGGCGGAGATCCCGGTGCCGGAGACCGTCGCCGAGGACTGGAAGGGCCGCGTCCTCATCGACTGGGGGCCGCTGCCGGGCAGTTACGGCTGGGTGTTCCCGAAGGGCGACACCCTGACCGTCGGCGTGATCTCCGCGCGCGGTGAGGGAGCCGCCACCAAGCGGTACCTGGAGGACTTCATCGCCCGGCTGGGTCTCGCCGGGTTCGAGCCGTCCCTCTCCTCCGGGCACCTGACCCGCTGCCGCGCCGACGACTCGCCGCTGTCCCGGGGCCGGGTACTGGTCTGCGGCGACGCGGCGGGCCTGGTCGAGCCCTGGACCCGCGAGGGCATCTCCTTCGCACTGCGCTCCGGCCGGCTGGCGGGGGAGTGGGCGGTGCGCATCGCCGAGGCGCACGACGCGGTGGACACCCGGCGCCAGGCCCTGAACTACGCGTTCGCGATCAAGGCGGGGCTCGGCGTCGAGATGAGCGTCGGCAAGCGGCTGCTGTCCGTGTTCGAGCGGCGTCCGGGCCTGTTCCACGCGGCGCTCACCGGCTTCCGTCCGGCCTGGCGGGCGTTCCGGGACATCACCACGGGCGCCACCTCCCTGGCCGAGATCGTCCGCTCCCGCCCGATCGCCCAGCGCGCCCTGACCGCGCTCGACCGCCGGCCGGCACCTCCGGCGGAGCCCGCCACGGAGGAGCCGGCCGGTTCCTGACGGGCGCGGGGCCTGGCGCGCCGAACGCGGATTCCGGCTGCTGGTCGGGCATGGGGCCCGGGCGGATGGGCCGTCCGGGCGTGCGCGCGGTTCGGCTGCGGTGCCCGCGCCTGCCCGCAGCCGGCCCCGTCCGGCTCACCGAGCGGGAGCGTGAGGTGACGACGCTGGTCGGCTTGGGCCTGTCCGACGAGGAGATCGCCCGCCCGCTGGTGGTCGGCCCGCTCACCGCCCAGACGCACCCGCGCCGGGCGACGGCCCCCTCGGCCATCGTGGGCAGCCGCGTCAGGTCAGCCGGACGATGGTCAGGGCGCCCGGGGCCGGGCCCGACTCGTCGTGCCGGCCTACGAGTCCGGGCCGGGGCGGTCGGGTTGAGCCGGCCACCGGAAACGCAGCAGGACGCTGACCACCCGGGCCGTGAACACGAGCGGCGCGACCACCAGGCCCAGCCGGAGCAGCACCGTGGACAGCAGATGGGGCAGGTCGAAGAGCAGTGCGGGCCCGGCCACGGCTCCGAACAGCACCGCCGCCGCGAACGCGGCGCTGACCAGCGCGTACCCGATCTCGACCGTCACCGCGTCCCGCTCCGCCTGGCTGCGGCGGCCCCCGTGTGCGTCCATGCCGTCAGCCTCGCAGAGGTGCGCCCGGCGGGCAACGAATGCCCGCCGGGCGCACGTTGGAGGCGGTCCCCCTAGTCGCGGACCGGTACCCGGTCGGCGTCCGCCTCCTTCACGGTGGACCTGGCGACCACGACCGAGCGGGCCGTCGGCCGGGGCCGGCGCAGTCCGCTGAGCGACAGCAGCAGCCCCACGACGGCGACGATGGTGACCACGACGAGTCCGGGCCGGTAGCTGTCCAGGACGGCCTGCGGGGTGGCGTTCTCGGGGGCGTGCGCGGTGACCACCGCCGTCACCACGGCCAGGAAGATCGCGCCGCCCACCTGCACCGAGGTGTTCAGCAGGCCCGAGACCATGCCCTGCTCGTGCTCGTCCACCCCGTTGGTGGCCTGGACGTTGAGGGACGGGTAGGACAGGGCGAAGCCCGCGCCGACCAGCAGCATGGTCGGCAGGATCACGGACGCGTAGACCGGGTTGAGGTCGATGCGCAGGAACAGCGCGTACCCGGCCGTCATCAGGACGAAGCCCAGCACGATCAGCCGTCCCGTGCCGAACCGGTCGATGACGGTGCCGACCTTGGTCGCCGAGAGCGCCACCAGCGCACCCGCCGGCAGGAACGCCAGCGCCGTGTGCAGGGCGGACCAGCCCAGCACCTGCTGCATGTAGAGCGTGACCAGGAACTGGAAGCCCGTGTAGCTGCCGACGAAGGTCAGCGCGCCCAGCTGGGCCCGGACCTGGGAGCCGGAGCGCAGCACCCCGAGCCGGATCAGCGGGCTGGGGCTGCGCCGCTCGACGAGGACGAACACGAACAGCATGACGGCCACGGCGACGAAGGACAGGATCGTGCGGGCCGACGCCCATCCGGCCTCGGGTGCCTGGACGACGGTGAAGACCAGCAGCAGCATCGAGGCGGTGCCGAGGACGGCGCCCGGGACGTCGTAGCCGCCGTGGCCGCGTTCCCGCTCGCCGCGCGGCAGCAGCTTCATGCCCACGAGCAGCGCGATCAGCGCGACCGGCGCCGGGAGCAGCATGGTGAACCGCCAGCTGGCCTCCGTGAGCAGGCCGGAGAAGACGAGGCCCAGGGAGTATCCGGTGGCGGCGCAGGTGGTGTAGATCGACAGGGCCCGGTTGCGCAGCGGGCCCTCCTGGAACGTGGTGGTGATGATCGACAGGCCGGCCGGTGCCGTGAAGGCCGCGCTGAGGCCCTTGACGAAGCGGCTCGCGATCAGCAGCGGGCCGGAGTCCACGAGCCCGCCGAGCAGCGAGGCCAGGGCGAAGACGGCGAGCGCCACCAGGAACACCTGACGCCGGCCGAGGAGGTCGGCGGTCCGGCCGCCGAGGAGGAGCAGACCGCCGTAGCCCAGGATGTAGCCGCTGACGACCCACTGCAGGGTCGACGTGGACAGGCCGAGTTCCGAGCCTATGGACGGCAGTGCGACGCCGACCATCGACACGTCGAGCGCGTCCAGGAACATCGCGGCGCACAGCACCAGGAGGGTGCCCCACAGCCGGGGAGTCCAGCGCGCGGCCGGGGACGGGGCCGCGGAGGTGGTGAGCGGAGAAGTCATGGCGACGAGATTACATGCACACGCATCAGATGCAAGCTCATTTAATTACAGTGCAACGAACGTGGATTTCTGCTACCTTGCGGGCATGGCGGCGAAGAATGCCGAGCGAGGGCTCATCGAGCAGTGGCGGGAGATCCTGTCGCTGCACGCCCGTACCCAGTGCGAACTGGACCGGGCGCTCCACGGGCACGGGCTGTGCGCGAGCGACTTCGAGGTGCTCGACGTGCTGGCCGAGGGCGCGGCCCTGGACGGCGGCTGCTCCTACCGGGTGCAGGAGATCGCCGAGCGGGTCCACCTCAGTCAGAGCGCGCTGTCCCGGCTGATCGCCCGGCTGGAGAAGGACGGCCTCGTGGAGCGGGGCATGTGCTCGGAGGACCGGCGCGCGGTGCGGGTCTCCCTCACGGAGAAGGGAAGCGCACTGCACGGTGAGGTACGGCCCGTGCAGCGCGAGGTGCTGTCCCGGATGCTGGTCCAGGCCGACTGACCGGGCCTCAGATCCCGGACCGCTCCCGCCACAGGGCCGCGAGCGCCGGGTCGCCGGTCACCCGCGGGATGGCCGTCCGGTTCCACAGCGCCAGGTACAACTGCTCCGCCGGGCCCGACAGTTCGGCCTCCGCCTCGCCCTCTGCCGCGCGCACGGTCATGGCCGGCCCGGCCGTGAGCCGTACGGTCCACACGGCGTCCGGCCCCGCGTCCACCGCGCGCACCCGCAGCACGCGCGGCTGCTCGCTGCGCAGCCGGCTCCGTTCGCGGGCGTGGAAGCCGCGCAGCGGTTCGTCGATGCCGTCCACCGCGAACTCCCGGCCGACCGGGGACGGTTCCCCGCCACGCGCGCTCTCGGCGTCATAGCGGTGCACGGCCGTCTCGTGCGCCTGCCGGCGGGCCCGGAACGCAGGCGGCGACGGGTTGGGCGCGGCGTGGAAGGTCCAGCACTCCAGATCGGCGGGGGCGGCGGCCAGGGTGTCCAGCACCAGGCGGTGACTGTCCCGGTACCAGCTCACCAGCTCGTCGTCGGCCCGCTCCGGCGGATCGCCGAGCGGCGGGGGCGTGGTGGCCGGTCGGCGACGAGGGCGGCGGCCCAGCGGTGTACGGCGCCGAGGTGCCGTACCAGATCGCGCACGCGCCACCCCGGGCACGGGGGCACGTCCGCGCCTGGCCCCGCGGCAGCGGCGGCCGCCGCCAGCAACCGGCCCTCGTGGTCCAGGACTTCGAGGAAGTCGGCGACCCGCAACCGGGTCGGCCGGTCGTCAGAGATAGCAGGCGGAGACATAGCCGACCACCCCCGTGCGTTTGTTCTGCACGAGTTGCCAGGCGGTCGTGCTGGTGCCGTTCGGGCACTGGACGCGGGGGCCGGAGTCGGTCTGGTACCAGTACGCGCAGTCACCCTGGTTCGCGGTGCCGACGTGGTTGCCGCCCGGGGTGCTGCGCATGTTGATGTTCGTGCCCTTGAAGTCGGTGTGCGGCCCGCCGGTCTCACAGGCGCGGACCGCGACGGCCGAGGGCGCGGCGGAGGCGGCGGGCAGGGCGGAGGTGGCGGGCGGAGAGGAGGCGGCGCTCGCGGTCGCGCTCGCCGAGGGACTCGCGAAGGCGCTCGCGAGCAGGGTCGCTCCCAGCACCGCGGCCAGTTTCAGATTGGATGTCTTTCGCTTGGTCATGAGGCGACGATGCTCATGGCCGCGCCGGCTCATCCGGACGACGGGGCCGAAACACCCGAACGTGGGACGGGGCGGCCGATGCCCGGCCGGCCGGCGACGCGTACGCACGGACCGGCGGCGACCGCCGACAGGTGCGGTCACCGCCGGTGCCGGCCGTCGTCCGGACGCGGCGCCGACGTGAACCGGCAGGCTCGCCGGGGTGGTGATCAGGCGAGGCGTGGGGTCACCTCGGTCGCTATCCACTCCAGGGCCCGGTCGACGTGCTCGGCCGCGAGCGGCAGCCACAGGGTGCACTCGGCGAGCCCCGCCTCGGTGAGCCGGGCGAGGTCGTCGGCGACGCTCGCCGCGGTGGGCGCGGCGCCGCCGAGCGGGCGTCCCGGCGGGGCGACCGCCGCGGGGAAACCGGGCGGAGTGAGGAACCCGGCCGAGGCGAGCGTCAGGCGGTCGGCGTGTTCCGCGCCGGCGAGGTCCCGCAGGCGGCGCCGGACGTCGGTGACCTCCGCGGCGTCCACACCGGAGCCGTACCAGCCGTCGCCGAACCGCACCACCCGGCGCAGCGCGGCGTCGCTGTGGCCGCCGACCCACACGGGCGGGCCGCCGGGGGTGACCGGAGGCACGCCCAGGTGCGCGGCGCGCAGCCGGGTGAACGGCCCGTCGAAGTCCGCGGGGCGCCGGCTCCACAGGGCCTTGACGGCGCCGAGGTGATCGTCGGTGCGCGCACCGCGTTCCCCGGCGGGCACGCCGACGGCCGCGAACTCGTCGGGGTTCCAGCCGGTGCCGACGCCGAGGATCAGTCGGCCACCGGAGATCACGTCGAGCGTGGCGGCCTGGTTGGCGAGCACCAGCGCGGGGTAGTACGGCGCGACGAGCACGGACGTCAGCAGCCGCAGACGGGTCGTCGCCCCCGCCACGGCCGACAGCAGCACGAACGGGTCCGTGTCGAGGCCGAAACCGCTGTCCAGGAGCCGGTTGCCGACCGCGACATGGTCGAAGCCCAGTTCCTCGGCGTGGCGTGCGGCGCGGAGCGCATCGGCTCCGTCGTGGAGCGGCCAGCGCGGTTGCAGGGAGACGCCGAGGCGCAGCGGGGTCATGGGAACGCCTTCCGGTAGCGGTGCGGTCGGGGACACGACGATCACCGATCGCCCTGTCCCCCTCCCCAACTCCCGTACCACCGTTGTTCATCCCGGCCGGGCCGGTCACCCGGTGCGCGTGGCCGGCTCGCGGTGCGCGTGATCGGCTTGAGGCGTGGAAACCATCATCGCCAGCGCCATAGCCGTCCTCGGCACCCTGCTCGGGTCGGCACTCACCCTCGCGTTCCAGCGGCGCACCACGGACAGAAACCACCAGTTCACCCGGCGCGAGAGCCTCCGGCAGGAGCGGCTGGAGGCATACTCGGCCTACGCGGGCGCGTTGGTCAACTACCGCCGGTGCCTGGTCCACTTGTGGTTCTGCGAGCGCGAACAGCCACCGCCCGAGGACCCCGACACCGTCCGCATCCACGCCTACGACCTGCGCTCCCAGGCCCAAGAGGCCCTGTTCCGGGCGCAGATGCTGACGGACGACGAGGGGCTCGGCCAGGCCGCGGAAGACGTGCTCGCGGAGATCACAAAGCTGTCCAAGGCGAACAGCAGGGCGGAATCGGATGAGTTGCGGGTGCGTACCCGGGACCTCGTCACCGGTTTCGTCGGCCGGGCGAAGCGGTGTCTGTGAAGGCGTGCCGTGTCGCCAGGCCGAGGACGGTGGCGACCGCGGCCAGCGCGGCCACGCTGGTGAGCGCGGTGGACAGGGAGAACCAGTCGGCCATGAACCCGATCGCCGGCGGCCCGAGGAGCATGCCGCCGTAACCGAGGGTGGAGGCCAGGGCGACACCGGACGCGCCGGCCAGCGCACCCGCCTGGTCCACGGCGACCGGGAAGAGGTTGGCGAGCCCGAGCCCGGTCACCGCGAAACCGGCCAACGCGGCCCACAGCGAGGGCGCGAGGGCACCGAGCAGCATGCCGGCCGCCGCGACGGTACCTCCGGCGACCACGGTCCGGGCCCGCCCGAACCGGGCCAGCAGCGTCGTCCCGGTCAGCCGGCCGATGGTCATGGCGAGCGCGAAACACGCGTAGCCGGCCGCCGCGCTGCCGGCGGAGGCCTCGAGGTCCTGCTGGAGGTGGAGCGCGCCCCAGTCGGCCATCGCCCCCTCCCCGTACGCCGTGCACATCGCGACGAGCCCGAAGACGACCACGATCCCGCGCCGGTTCTTTCCGTCCGCCCGCGCCGCCTGCTCCGGTGTGCGCTCGGGCGGCTCCGGCGGCTCGCAGCGCAGCAGGGTGCGTCCGGCGACGGCCGTGACGAGCAGTCCGACCACGGTGAGGCCCAGGAGATGACGGGTGGGGGAGAGGACCTCGGCGACCAGTCCGCCGAGGCCCGCGCCGACCATCCCGCCCAGGCTGAAGGCCGCGTGGAAACTCGGCATGATCGGCTTGCGCGACGCGGCGACCAGATCGACGGCGGCGCTGTTGAAGGCCACGTTGACCCCGCCGTAGCCCGCGCCGAACAGCAGCAGTACGGCCCCCAGCGCCGGCGCCGAGTGGGTGAGCGGGGGCAGCGCCACGCTCAGCGCGAGCACCACCATGCAGACCACGGTCACCGGATGGCTGCCGTAGCGACGGCACAGCCGCCCGGTCAGCGTCATGGTGAGCACGGCCCCGGCCGACACGCCGAGCAGGGCGAGCCCGAGGGCGCCGGCGGAGGCGTGCGTCTGGTGCTTGATGTCGGGGATGCGGACGACCCACCCCGCGAAGATGAAACCGTCCAGGGCGAAGAAGGCGGTGATCGCGGCGCGCAGTGCCGTGAGGCTCCGGCCCGGCACGACACTGTGCACACGGGTTTTGTTTATTATCGGCACAAAATCCAGCGTACGGGTGGCCCGGGGAGCGGGCAAGACGGTCTCGGGCCGGTCCCGTGCGGCCGGCCGCCGTCCGGGGCCCTCCCGTTGTGGTGGTGACGAACCGGCGTCCGATGTTTCGCCCTTTCGGGGGTCCTGGTCCCGAGCCGTCCCGCACGCTCCACGGACATGGATCGCACGCGTGCCCGGGCCGCAGGACCGGGCCGGCCGTCCTGCCGTACGGGCCCACCTGCGGGTTCCCCCTGCCGGGCGGCGCGGGGCGAGGCAACACCAGGCGAATCCGGACCTGTTCGGCGATTGCACAGGTGTGCGAGTCGCTGAACACGCGGCGGATACGGGTCGGTTAATGCTCGCTCACGAGCTGGTTGCGGACGGGTGAGCGCGCCATGATGGGCCCATGACGTTGGCCTCGCGCGCGCTCGCGCAACTGGCGACCTGGCCGGATCTGAGACAGACCGTGCCGAGCTGCGGCCTGGGGCAGGCGGTGAGTTCCGCCCAGGGTGAGATCGTCCACTTCCACTCCGAGCGGGATGTCGACCTGCTGCTCACCGACCGGGCCGTCCGGCGGTTCACCAAGGACCTCAAGCACTCGGGAGCGATCAGGATCGTGCGCGGCTCGCCGTGGGTGACGCTGCGCCTGGACGCCGCGAGCGATGTCGACCTGCTGCTGACGCTGGTGAGCGTGGCGCTCCAGGCCCCGCAGACATGGCCGGACCCGGCCGACCGGCCGCCGGCCCTCTGCAACGACCAGCGGGGCGCGGGGTTCGTGAAGGCCGACCTGCGCGGCATGTGAGGGGGCGGGCGGACGTACGGCGCGGCAGCGGATACGGCATCCGAGGCCCACGGCACCTCGGTCGAAGCGGTGGCCGAGGTAAATGGCACCCCGGTTCACGCGGTGGCCGAGGTGAATGGCCCTGCGGTGGTTGCCGCATCGAGGTGAACGGCGCTCCAGTCGTTGCGGCGTCCGAGGCGAGCAGTGCCCCGGTCGATGGGCGTACGGGCCGAACCCGCCCCAGCCGTTGCCCCGCGCGGCCGGAAGGCGTCAGCGGTACGCCCCGGCCGGGGCGTTCGGGGTGTGCCGGGCGGTACCCGGTACCTCGCGCCTCACACCGCCAGCACCCGCACGCCCGCCTCCTCGAACCGCCGTACCGTCTCCTGCCCCACCGCCGTGTCCGTCACCAGCGTGTCCACCAGCTCGGCCCCGCAGATCCGGGCGAACGCGCGGCGGCCCAGTTTGCTGGAGTCGGCGGCGACCACCACCCGCTCGGCGCGCTCGCACAGCAGGCGGTTGATGGCGGCCTCCGCCTCGTCGTGCGCCGCCGCCCCGTGCGCGACGTCGAAACCGACGACACCGAGCACGGCCACGTCCAGGGTGATCTGGCCCAGCACCCCGTCCGCGAGCGGGCCGATCAGCTCGTACGACTGCGCGCGCGCCACCCCGCCCGTCACCACGATCTTGAACTGGGGGCGCACGGCGAGCTCGTTGGCGATGTTGAGCGCGTTGGTGACGACGGTCAGCGCCGGCGAGCCGGTGGCGAGATCGCCGCGCACGGCCAGCGCGCGGGCCACCTCCGTGGTGGTCGTACCGCCGGTCAGCCCCACCGCCTCGCCCGGCGCGACGAGTTCGGCCACCGCCTTGGCGATGCGCTGCTTCTCCGAGGCGCGCCGGGCCGTCTTGTAGCGCAACGGGAGTTCGTACGACACCCCGTGCACCACCGCGCCGCCCCGGGTGCGCACCAGCATCTGCTGTTCGGCGAGCTGGTCGAAGTCCCGGCGGATCGTCGCCGCCGACACCGCCAGCTCGGCCGCCGCCTCCTCGACCTCCAGCCGGCCGCGCTCGACGAGCAGTTCCAGCAGCGCCTTCCAGCGGGCGTCCCGGGACATCCGCGGCCTCCGTCTTCTTCCTCCGGACGATCTCCCGGCGACCCTAGCGCACCCGGCTTCCCCGCCGAATGCTTGATTGTGCTCGAAAGATCGCTATACCTTGCAAGAACAATCAGCAAGGGGAGGGTATGGGCCATGACCCATGTCGAGAACGAGCTGAACAGCCAGCCGGAGTGCTGGACACGGGCCGCCGAACAGGCGGCGGGGCACCGTCAGGCGTTGCCGCGGGCGGGGGAGCGGGTCGCCGTCGTCGGCTGCGGGACCTCCTACTTCATGGCCCAGGCGGTGGCCGCGCTACGGGAGGGCGCGGGGCAGGGCGAGACCGACGCGTTCGCCGCCTCGGAGTTCCCGCACGGGCGGTCCTACGACCGGGTCGTCGCCCTCACCCGGTCCGGCACCACCACCGAAGTACTCGAACTACTGGGGGAGTTGGCCGGACGGACCCGTACCACCGCGATCACCGCCGACCCGCGGACCCCGGTCATGGACGCCGCGGACGACCTCGTGGTGCTGGACTTCGCCGACGAACGCTCCGTCGTCCAGACCCGGTTCGCCACCACCGCGCTCACCCTGCTGCGCGCCCACCTCGGCCTGCACACCGACGCCGTCGTGGCCGACGCGCGCACCGCCCTCGCCGCCCCCCTGCCCGAAGGGCTCGTGGAGTGCCGCCAGTTCACCTTCCTCGGGCGCGGCTGGACGGTCGGACTCGCGAGCGAGGCCGGGCTGAAGATGCGTGAGGCGTCGCTGTCCTGGACCGAGGCATATCCGGCGATGGAGTACCGGCACGGCCCGATCAGCGTGACCTGCGAGGGCACCGCCACCTGGATGTTCGGCACGGCACCCGACGGGCTCGCCGGGCAGGTCCGCGCCACCGGCGGCATGTGGATCGAGGGCGAGCTGGACCCGCTCGCCGAACTCGTCCGCGTCCAGCGGCTCGCGGTCGCGGTCGCCGCCGCCCGGGGACTCGACCCCGACCGGCCGCGCCACCTCACCCGCTCGGTCATCCTCACCCCCTGACCCGCCGGCCCGCCCAGGAAGGACACCTACCCCGTGCCCCTCGTGCCCACCGGCGAGCTGATCACCCGGGCCGCAGCGGCCCGCGCCGCCGTCGCCGCGTTCAACGTCATCACCCTGGAACACATCGAGGCCGTCGTCGCCGGCGCCGAAACGGCCGGTTCACCCGTCGTCCTCCAAGTCAGCGAGAACGCCGTGAAGTTCCGCTACGGACGGCTGCTGCCGCTGGCCCGCGCCGCCGTCACCGCCGCCGAACGGGCCGCCGTACCCGTCGGGTTGCACCTGGACCATGTGCGGAGCGACGACCTGCTCCGGCAAGCGCCCGACGCCGGATTCGGCTCGGTCATGTACGACGCGGCCCGCCTGTCCTACGCCGACAACCTCGCCGCGACCCGGGCCGCCGCCGACTGGGCGCACGCCCAAGGGCTGTGGATCGAGGCCGAGTTGGGGGAGATCGGCGGCAAGGACGGCCGGCCCCCGCTGGACGCCCACGCGCCCGGCGCGCGCACCGACCCGGACCGGGCGCGGGACTTCGTCGCCGGCACCGGCGTCGACGCCCTGGCCGTCGCCATCGGCAGCGCGCACGCCATGACCAGCCGCACCGCCGTCCTCGACCACGCCCTGCTCACCCGGCTGTCCGCCGTGTCGAGCGTGCCGCTCGTCCTGCACGGCTCCAGCGGTGTGCCGGACGAGCAACTGGTCGCGGCCGTCGGCGAGGGCATCGCCAAGGTCAACGTCGGCACCGCGCTCAACGTGGCCATGACCGGCGCGATCAGGGAATTCCTCGCCGCCCGCCCCGAGGCCGTCGACTCCCGCGCCTACCTCGGCGTGGGCCGGGAGGCGATGGCCCGCGAAGTCGGCCGGATCATCGGGGTACTGTCCCGGGCCGACGGCGGCTGACCGGCACCGGCCGGGGACCGCGCCACCGGCCAGGACCGGCGGCGCGGTCCCCCATCGGACCGCTAGCCCCTCTTGACCGCCCGCAGCACCACGAACTTCGGGTCCGACGCCACCGTCTCGCTGTTGCCGAACAACCGCTTCAGCTTCAAGTGGTAGCCGAGGTGCCGATTGCCGATCACCCACAGCTCACCGCCCGGCCGCAGCGCGCGCTTCGCCCCGGTGAACATCCGCCAGGCCGTGGTGTCCGTGGTCGCCTGATGGGAGTGGAACGGCGGGTTGTTCAGCACCAGGTCCACACTGCCCGAGGCGACCCCGGCCAGCCCGTCCCCGACCCGGAACTCGGCGTGCCCCGGCACCCCGTTCGCCTTGTACGTCGCCTCCGCCGAGGCCACCGCCTGGAAGGACTCGTCCACGAACAGCACCTCGGCCGTCGGATCGGCCAGCGCCACCGCCGTCCCCACCACGCCGTTGCCGCAGCCGAGGTCCACCACGCGCCCCGCGCCGGGACCGGGCAGGTGCCGCAGGAAGAAGCGGGTGCCGATGTCCAGCCGGTCGGCGCAGAAGACGCCCGCGTGGTTGACCACCGGGCGCCCCGACACCGCGCCGAGACCGTCCGGCAGGGCGTAGCTGTACGGCCACGGGTTCGCGGGCCGCTCCAGCGCCGGATCGGGGGTGCAGAAGATCAGCCGGGCCTTCTGCCGGGCCAGCGAGGTCCGGGTCGGCCCGAGGATCCGCTCGAACAGCCGGAGCGTCGAGGTGTGGATCTCCTTCACCATGCCGGTGCCGATCACCACCGTGTCCGCGTGCACGGCCGGCGCCAGCCGCAGCAACTGGTCCTCCAGCAGCGCCAGGCTCTTGGGCACCCGCACCAGCAGCACGTCCACCCGCTCCGGAGGCGGGTCCTGCGTGGTGAGCAGCCTCACGGCGCCCGGCTCCACACCGGCCCGCGCCAGATTCGCCCGGGTCGCCTCCTGACCGAGGAAGGAATCGGTGATCTGCGTCGGCCGGTGCCCGGCCAGCGCGGTGACCAGCGCGCCCCAGCGGTCCCCGACCACCACGACCGTGCCGGTGAGCGGCACCTCCTCCTCGGCGAGATGGCGCAGCAGGTACGCGTCGGAGGCGTCCCAGGCACGCAGCCGGTCGCGCGGATCCTCGGGGAAGCGGGTCAGCTCGACCTCGCCCCACGGTGTCGTCATACGGTCGCTCATCGTGCGTCCAGGCTAGCCGAGCCGCAGCTCAGGGCCCGTGGGGCAGGATGGGGGCATGGAGGACGAGCTCTTCCCGAGGGAGCGCACACAGGTCGCGCCGGGCGCCGTGCACGTCCCGGACTGGCTGGACCCCGCACGGCAGCGCGCCCTGCTCGCCGCCTGCCGGGACTGGGCCCGGCCCCCCGCCGGGCTGCGCACGGTCCGCACCCCGGGCGGCGGCACGATGACCGCCCGCCAGGTCTGCCTGGGCTGGCATTGGTACCCGTACGCCTACGCCCGCACCGCCGTCGACGGCGACGGCGCCCCCGTCAAGCCGTTCCCGGACTGGCTCGGCGAGCTGGGCCGCCGCGCGGTGACCGACGCGCTCGGCCCGGACGCCGTACCGGCCGCGCCGTACGACATCGCGCTGATCAACTTCTACGACGCCGACGCCCGCATGGGCATGCACCGCGACGCCGACGAGCGGGCGGACGCCCCGGTGGTCTCCCTCAGCGTCGGCGACACCTGCGTGTTCCGCTTCGGCAACACCGCCACGCGCGGCAAGCCGTACACCGACGTGGAGCTGCGCGGCGGCGACCTGTTCGTCTTCGGCGGCCCCTCCCGGCTCGCCTACCACGGCGTGCCGGGCGTCCGCCCGGGCACGGCCCCCGGCTGGCTGGGCCTTTCCGGCCGCCTGAACATCACCCTGCGGGTGAGCGGCCGCTAGCCCGCGGCGGTCGCCCCGGACGCGGATCATGGGAGACTCGCCCTCATGAACGGCAAGGCGGATCCCCGGACAGCGGGGGAGAGGACCACCTCGAGGGCGCGGCTGGACCGGGGGCGAGGCGCTCTCGGACCCGCGCTGGAGCTGGTGCACACCGGACGGGCACCGACCCGGGCCGTGCTCACCGCCGAACTCGGCGTCACCCGGGCGACGGCCGGAGCGGTGGCCGCCGAACTGGAGGCGCTCGGTCTGATCCGGGTGGACGCCCGGCCCGGCTCCGCGGCCGGCTCCCAGGGGCGCCCCTCGCACCGGCTCGAGGTCGCCGAGGACGGGCCGGTGGCCCTCGCCGCGCAGATCCACGCCGACGGCTTCCGGGCCGCGCTGGTCGGACTCGGCGGGCGGATCGTGGCGACCGCGCCCGGCTGCGAGACCGTCGACGCCGACCCGGCCAAGGTGCTCGCCAGCGTCGTGGAGGCGGGCGCGGAGCTGCTGCGCACGACCGGCCGGCGCTGTGTCGGCGCCGGACTCGCCGTGCCGTCCGCCGTCGCCGAGCCCGACGGCCTGGCCCTCAACCCGCTGCACCTGGCCTGGCCCGTCGGCGCGCCCGTCCGGCGGATCTTCGCGGAGTGCGTGCGCGCCGCCGGTATCGACGGGCCCGCCTTCACGGGCAACGACGTGAACCTGGTCGCGCTCGCCGAACACCGGCACGGTGCCGGGCGGGGCGCGCGGGACCTGTTGTGCGTGGCCACCGGGCACCGCGGGGTCGGCGGCGCGCTCGTGCTGGACGGCCGGCTGCACACCGGCAGTTCGGGCCTCGCGCTGGAGGTCGGCCATCTCACGGTCAACCCGGAGGGCCGCCCCTGCCACTGCGGCGGCCGCGGCTGCCTGGACGTGGAGGCCGACCCGCTGGCCCTGCTGGTGGAGGCCGGCCTCGAGCCCGGCCCCGAGCTGTCGCTGCTGCGGCAGGCCGACGACCTGCTGCGCACCCGGTACGACGACCCGGCCGTGCGCAGGGCGGCCGAAGCCCTCATCGACCGCCTCGGCCTCGGCCTGGCCGGCCTGGTCAACATCCTGAACCCGGACCGTATCGTCCTCGGCGGCCTGCACCGCACCCTGCTGGCGGCCGACCCGGGACGGCTGCGCGCGGTTGTCGCGGACCGCAGCCTGTGGGGCCAGAGCGGCGGCGTCCCCATCCTGCCGTGCACCCTGGACCACAGCAGCCTGGTCGGCGCCGCGGAACTGGCCTGGCAGCCGGTCCTGGACGACCCGCTGACGGCACTGGCCGGAGCCACGGGCTGATCCCGGGCGCGCCGGACCGTCAGTACGTCACACGGCCAGTACGTCACACAGTCAACACGTCACACCGTCAGTACGTCACCGTGATCCGGCGCGCCGGGCCGTCCACACGGACCTGTCCGCCGTAGGGAATCACCAGTTGTGGATCGGTGTGTCCGAAGTCCACATCGAAGACCGCCATGGTGTGCGGGGCATATACCTCCAGGGCGCGGAGCACCGCCTCACGCTGCTCGGTGGCGTAGCGCCGCTTGGCGTCCGCGTCGTTCGGCCGCTCGAAGGACCACGCCTTGGCGCGGGCCATCAGCAGCGCGGGGAAGCGCTCCAGCAGACCGCGTTCCCCCATGTTGCGCAGGATCCGGAAGACCTCGGCGGCGCTCGGCAGCTCCTCCGAGGTCTCCAGGAACAGCACGCCGCCGTCGTAGGCCGCCGGATCGCGTTCGATCTCGCGGTCGGCCATCAGCAGCCACGACAGGATCTCCAGGTTGCCGCCCCAGGCGCGCCCCTCCACCAGCCGCTCGGGCCGGTGCCAGATCCAGCCGCCGGCCGGCTGGGAGGCGGGCTCGGCGTCGAACGTGGCCGGATCGGCCCAGTCGCGGTCGGTGTCGCGGTAGCGCTCGGCCGGACGCAGTTCGTACGGGCCCGAGGTGAACAGGGCGGCGCGCACCGAGTCGGCCGTCACCGGGTGCAGCGCGTACGGGCGGCCCAGCTCGGTCATCACACAGGCGCCGTGGTAGCCGACGATGCCCAGGTTGCGCAGGAACAGCAGCAGATTGGTGTTGTCGCTGAAGCCGAAGAACGGCTTGGAGTGGGCGCGGATCAGCTCGCGGTCCAGGTGGGGCAACACGGTGATCTGGTCGTCCCCGCCGATGGTGGCCATCACCGCCTTGACCGTCGGATCGGCGAACGCGGCGTGGATGTCGGCGGCGCGCTCCCGGGGGCCGGCGCCCATGGTGCGGGTGGTGGGGTACTCCACCGGTACCAGGCCGAAGTCCTCCCGCAGCCGTCTCAGCCCCAGTTCGTACGGAAGCGGCAGGATCCCCGCCAGGCCGGCGCCGGGTGAGAGGACAGCTATCCGGTCGCCGGGCACGGGCTTGGGCGGATACACGGGTGTGATCATGCCGGCCAGGTTAGGGGCCCGGACCGGTCCTGATCACCCGCATTTCCCCGCCGGGGCGCGCTCACTTCCAGTCGGCCCCGAACGCCCGCCCCGGATGCTCCCCGAGCATCCGCTCCACCAGCTCGGCGCCCACCGCCGCCGCCAGCCGTCGCCGCACCCGGCGCAGCAGATACGGCATCCCGGGCCCGCCGTCGACCGAGCGCGCCCCGGCGGTCACCGTGTCCCCGCCGAGCAGCAACCGGTCCCCGAACCCCGCCTCGGCCAGGGCCCGTACCGCCTCCGGCATCCGCCAGTCGGTGGCGTGGTGGGCGCGGGACGGCCCGTCGAAGGCCAGCCAGCAGCCCGCCGCGGCGGCCTCCCGGTGCACCACCGGGTCGGGGAAGCGGTTCAGATGCCCCAGGATCACCCGCTCCCCGGGCACTCCCAGCTCGCCGCACAACAGGTCCAGTACGTCCGGCCCGCCGGTGCCCAGCTCCAGGTGCACGGCGATGGGCGCGCCGGTGGCGTGGTGCGCCTCGGCCGCCGCCGTCATGGTCCGGCGGGCGTGCGCGTCGAGCCCGTGGAAACCGCCCGCCACCTTGATCAGACCGGCCCGCACCCCGGTCGTCCCGATGCCCTCGGTCAGCTCGGCCACGAACAGTTCGGCGAGCCGGTCCCCGCTCAGCTCCTCGAGCACCTCCGGGGCGTAGTGCGCCGCCTGGTGCAGCCCGGTGGCGCAGACGATCCGCACCCCGGTCGCCCGGGACAGCGCCGGCAGGTCCGCCGCCCGCCGCCCCATGCCGTACGGCGTCCACTGCGCGACGGCCGCGCCGCCCGCCGCGCGGAAGGCCGCCAGCTCGGCCCGCGCGGCCGGCACGTCGTCCAGCTCCTGCCCCGGCAACCGCGGGCTGCGCAGGAAGAGATGGTCGTGCGCGTCGCACACGCCCAGCTCCTCGGGGCGGATGTCGCCGAGGACCGTACGGACGCGCCTCACCACTGCCGTCCGCGCGGGAGGCGGTCCCGGCCGGGCGCGGACAGGTGCAGCACCTCGAAGAGATCCCCGTCCGCCTTGGGGCCGTCGTGCTCCCAGAGGGAGAAGTGCACGACCTCCCAGGCACGCGTGTCCACGGCCGCCGCCGCGAGCACCGCGCCGTCCGCCGCCGCCAGCCTCGCCGTCTCGGCCACCGCCTCCGCCATGAACGACGCCAACTCCACGCCCTCCGGCACCGGTTGGCGTCGACGCACGGCGTACGCCGGCGCGGAGGCGGTCGCGGTGCCCTCCTCGAAGGCCAGGCCGGTCCACTGCCGGACCGCCGGCCGGCCGAAGTCGTCGACCGGCCCCTGGAAGGCCCCGTCCCACAGGAACCTGTTCATGCCCTCCATGGTGTTCCACAGGTAGAACGGCCCGTACTGGTTCACCGGCGAGCCGTTCACCCCCCGCTCGCGCATCACGTACGTCTTGATGCCCAGGCCGTCCCAGTCGTCCAGCACATGCCCGACGCGGGCGACCCGGGAGCGGACGAGCCCCATGTCGTAGTCGGCGGGCAGGGTGAACTCGTACTGCATCGCGTGCACTTCGTGCTTCCCTTCTCAGGCGGGGCAGTCGGACACGTGCGCGTGCCACTCGGCCGTCGTGCCGTCGGCGGCGGCCTCCACGACCGCGAGGTGGGTCATGAAGGTGCGGGGCCCGGCGCCGTGCCAGTGCCGTTCGCCCGGCTCGATCCACACCGTGTCGCCCGCGCGGATCTCCTCCACCTCGCCGTCCGCGCGCCCCGCCAGGCCCTCGCCCTCCAGGACGTGCAGCACCTGCCCGTGCGGACGCGTGTGCCAGGCCGTGTGCGCTCCCGGTGCGAAGTGGACGTGGAACATGCGCAGCCGGGACGGGGCGGCGGGGGCGGCTGTCTCGTCCACCCAGACCGCGCCGGTGAAGTTGTCCGCCGGACCCTGCCGGGTGTCCGGCCGGCGTCTGGTGATGTGCACGTGACTCGGGTCTCCTGTCGGGGAGTTCGGGAAGGACGTGGGATTCGGGAGCTTCAGCCGGTTCCGTCCGTCCGGGGGGCGAGCAGCGCGAGCAGACCGCGGACGCCGGCGTCGAAGGCGGCGGGGGAGCCGGAGGCGCGGGCGAGCACATAGCCGCCCTGCACGGTCGCGAGCACGGCCGCGCCGATCTCCGCGCCGTCCAGCTCCGGCGCGAACTGCCCCTGCCGCTTGCCCTCTTCGACGATCTCGGCGATCCGGTCCCGGATCGCGGCGATCGTCTCGTCCACCGGCGCGCGCAGTTCGTCGCTCGCGATCACGTCCGGGTCCATGGTCAGCCGGCCGACCGGGCAGCCCCGCAGCACATCGCGCTCGCGCAGCAGATACGCCTCGATCCGTTCGTACGGCGTGCCCGGCCCGCCGAGCACGGCCTCGGCGGTGGCCCGCAGTTCGGCGGCGGTACGCCGGATCGCGGCCAGGGCGAGATCCGGCTTGCCCTTGAAGTGGTGGTACATGCTGCCCTGGCCCGCTCCCGAGCGCTCCAGGATCGCCTTGGGGCTGGTGCCCACGTACCCGCGCTCCCACAGCAGCTCACGGGTGGACTCGATCAGTCGTTCCGAGGTGCTCATGCGATCACTTTACATACTAGTAGTTACAGTCGGCCAGTCGGTCCCCGGAGGTGAGCCGCACGGCGAGCACGGCGGGAGCGCCCCGGGCCCGAGGTGTCCAGGGCGCTCCCGCCGTGTCGTCGTCCGCCGTGGCCGGCCGCTCAGCCTGGTGCCGCACCGCCGTCGGCCATCGCGCTCGCCGCCGCGGCGACCGCGGGGGCCGTGGTGGCCGTGGTGGCCGTGGTGGTCATGGCCGCCACTTTCATCGGGACGGCCGGACCGCCTCCCGTCGTCGCCCCGGCCCCCGGGGGAGCCGAGACCCCGGCCGCGACCGCCGCCGTGGCGGGTGCCCGCCGGGGTGTGTCCTGGGGTGGCCGTGCCGGATGGCCGTGGGCCGCCGCCGAGGCCGGCAGCGTGAACCACACGACCTTGCCGTTCTCCCCGTCCGGCCGCGCACCCCAGCTCTCGCTCACCGCGGCCACCATCGCCAGCCCCCGCCCGCAGGTGGCCAGCGGGGTGGCGTCCGCCGGGTCCGTGGCGTCGGCCGGTACCGGAAGGCGCGGATCGTGGTCGTGTACCGAGACCGTGAGCCGGTCCGGCAGCAACTCCAGCTCCACGGTGCACGACTTGTCGGGCCTGGCGTGCCGGTGGACGTTGCTCAGCAGCTCCGTCACACCGAGCGCGGCCCGGTCGATCAATGGGTCGAGATGCCAGTAGCGCAACTGCGCAGATACGATTCTGCGGACCTGGCCGATCCGCGACGGCAGGGCTTGGAGCTCCACCGTGCAGTGCCTGCTTGGATGACTGGTCACGGCTGCGACTCCCCGATGTGAGGTCCGGAGGAACCGGAAGAACACGGAGAACAACGGATCCAGCAGGGTGCTTGCGTCCAAACGTCCGCCTGCTGTCGTGGCCGGCGGGCTGGTTCGCAGCGTTATCGCCGGTAAACCCAGAGTGACGTGAGACCAGAGTGACGCAGCGCACGCACTCCCGCAACTCGCCGCGACCGCGCGCCGGGCAAGGGCACGGGCGCACGGTCCGGCTCGCCCGGCCGCCGCGTCCGGCGCCGCTCAGCCGCCGCGCCCCGCGGCCCGGCGGACCGCCTCGATGAACCTCCGGGCGGCGGGCGGCCCCGGCCGTCCCGGCGCCGGGTCGCGCTCGCCCAGCGTCAGCAGATACCGCGTGCCGTTCAGATCGGCCAGCGCCCGGTCGTCCGGGGCGAACCACGGCTTGGAGGCGCGCACCGCCTGCACCGGCGCGCTGTCTATCTCGCTGCCGTAGCTGGTGAGCAACTGGAGCCTGCCGTCGCTGATCCGGACCTGTCCGGCCCGGGTGAGCGAACGCAGGCCCTTGCCGATCCGCACGCCTGTGGCCCTGAATTCCGGCTCAGCCATGTCGGCCCCCCTCGCGCTCTTTCCCTGGGTGCGTGGTTCCCTGGTTCGTCGGTTTCTCGTGCGCCCCCGTGCGGGACGGACCGTCCCGTCGCGTGCAGTCTGCCCCGGCCGGGCGAGGAGCACCAGTGCGCGCGGGGGCGCGTGAACGAGTCACCCGGAGCACGCGCCCTCATGCGCCCCGGCCGGGTCGCACGCCTGTGCCCCAGCCCGCCTTGGAGCCGCCCAAAGATGCGTTTATGCAGGTGGGAAGGCGTGTGGAAGGCGCCTATGCTCGATCTGCCGACCCGCGCGAGGCGCCGTCGGCGACGAGTGCAAGGAGCCCCGCCGTGAGCATCCCGCCCCAGACCACCACCGGCGCCACCCTCGACGTCGACCGCAGCGACCCCGCCTACCGCGACTGGCTCAAGGAAGCCGTCCGCAAGGTCCAGGCCGACGCCAACCGCTCGGCGGACACGCACCTGCTGCGCTTCCCGCTGCCCGAGCGGTGGGGGATCGACCTCTATCTGAAGGACGAGTCCACCCACCCCACCGGCAGCCTCAAGCACCGGCTGGCCCGCTCGCTGTTCCTCTACGGCCTGTGCAACGGCTGGATCCGCCCCGGCCGCCCCGTGATCGAGGCGTCCAGCGGCTCCACGGCGGTCTCGGAGGCTTACTTCGCGAAGCTGATCGGCGTGCCCTTCATCGCCGTCATGCCGCGCACGACCAGTGCCGAGAAGTGCCGGCTCATCGAGTTCCACGGCGGGCGGTGCCACTTCGTGGACGACTCCCGGAAGATGTACGAGGAGTCCGCCCGCTTGGCGGCGGAGACCGGCGGCCACTACATGGACCAGTTCACCTACGCCGAGCGGGCCACGGACTGGCGCGGCAACAACAACATCGCCGAATCCATCTTCCGCCAGCTGCGCCTGGAGCGGTTCCCGGAGCCGGCCTGGATCGTGGCCACGGCGGGCACCGGCGGCACCTCCGCGACCCTCGCCCGCTACGTCCACTACATGCAGTACGACACCCGGATCTGTGTCGCCGACCCGGACAACTCCTGTTTCTTCGAGGGCTGGACCACCGGCGACCCGGACGTCACCTGCGACTGCGGCTCCCGGATCGAGGGCATCGGCCGGCCCCGCGTGGAGCCCAGCTTCGTGCCCGGCGCGATCGACCGGATGATGAAGGTCCCGGACGCGGCGAGCGTCGCCGCCGTACGGGCGCTGGAGGGCGCCATCGGCCGCAAGGCGGGCGGTTCCACGGGCACCGGCCTGTGGAGCGCGCTGAAGATCGTCGCCGAGATGGTGGCCGAGGGCCGTACCGGCAGTGTCGTCACCCTGCTGTGCGACCCGGGGGACCGGTACCTCGACAAGTACTACTCGGACGCGTGGCTCGCGGCCCAGGGCCTGGACATCGCGCCGTACGCGGCGGCGCTCGGCTCGTTCCTGGCGACGGGGGTGTGGCCGGACTGACGGCACCTTGGCCGTCCGGCCGCCCGACCGGTGCGGGTCAGCGCGTCGCCAGCCGCCGGTCCAGGGACCTCACCGCGTCCCGGAAGGCCCGCCCCAGGCCCGGCCGGGCCAGCCCGATGAGGAACCGGAAAGGAGCGGGTCCGTCGGCGGCGAAGGTCCACCGCAGACGGGTGCCGGTGCCGTGGGGAGTCAGCCGCCACTCCTCGGCCAGGGCCCGGGCGCCCGGCGCGTTGGTGACATCGACGCGGTAGGCGTACACCTCCGGTTCCCGCGCCACGAGCACCGTCTCCTCGAACCGTGTCCCGCCCCTGAGCCGGATCTCCCGCCCGGTGCCGTCGGCGGCGGCCCGCGCGAACGTCACCGCCGAGAACCACCGCGGCCAGCCGGAGACATCGGCGGCGAGCGCGTGGAAGACCTGTTCCGGGGCGGCGGACATCTCCCGTTCGAAGACCAGCCGTACGGGTGCGGTCCCGACGAAGTCGATGCCCACCGGGCGCAGACGACGAGCCATGGCGCGAACCCCCCTCGTGCCGCCCCCGTGGGGGCGGTCGACCGGCCAGGGCAGCACACCCTAGCCGAAGGCCCTCCGGATGGGGACCGTCAGGCAGAACCTCCCGTCAGGCCTCCGCCGCCTCTTCCCCCGGTTCGCCCGCCACGATCACCCGCAGGTGCTCGGAGATCTCCGCGCGCGCCTCGGCGGGCAGGCCCGCGTCGGTCACCAGCGTGTCCACCTGGTCCAGCGTGGCGAAGGAACTCAGGCCCACCGTGCCCCACTTGGTGTGGTCGGCGACCACCACGACCCGGCGCGCGGAGTGCACCAGACGCCGGTTGGTCTCGGCCTCCGCGAGATTCGGCGTGGACAGACCCGCCTCCAGCGATATGCCGTGCACACCGAGGAACAGCAGATCGAAGTGGAGGGCGGCGATCGCCTGGTCGGCCACCGGTCCCACCAGCGAGTCCGACGGGGTGCGCACCCCGCCGGTCAGCACCACCGTGGCCGACCCCTGTCGCTGCCCCGAGGTGCGCTGTGCGACGTGGAAGACGTCCGCGACCCGCACCGAGTTCGTCACCACGGTCAGGTCGGGCACCTCCAGCAGCTGCCGGGCCAGCGCGTAGGTCGTCGTACCCCCGGACAGGGCGATCGCCGCCCCCGGGCCGACCAGCCGGGCCGCGGCGCGCGCGATGTCCTCCTTGGCGGTCGGCTCCAGCCCCGACTTCGCCTCGAACCCCGGCTCGTGCGTGCTGGCCTCGACCACCGGCACCGCGCCGCCGTGCACCTTCTCCAGCATGCCCTGGCGGGCGAGCGCGTCCAGGTCGCGGCGCACGGTCATGTCCGAGACGCCGAGCTTGCGGGTCAGCTCGTTGACCCGCACCCCGCCGCGACGCCGGACCTCGTCCAGGATCAGGGCGCGGCGCTGCTCCGCGAGGAGGTTCTGATTCTCGCTCACGTACGCTCCGGTCCTTTCGCCGCCAACCGTCCGACACGCCCGGCGCACCGGCTGCGACCTGGACTTCCGTCCGTTCGGGCAGTGCGCGGGCGTCCCATCTTTTCACGGGGCGGCTCCCCTCGCGCCACCACCTCCGAAGGCGTCCGGCGTGACCCGGTTCGGGGAGATTCCGTGACGAGAGGTGTACACGGCGGCCGGACCGGCCATCCTGGAGCGCGCACGACACAGACGTCAGGGCGTCACGGGGGATGTGCGAAACGATGGAACGCGCGCAGGACCGGTCCGCGGAGCAGGCGGCAGAGCGGTACGAGGACCCGGCACCGGACCGGTACGACGACCGGCCCCCAGGGGGACCGCCCTTGGGGGACTACGGGGACCGCGCGGCCGGGTGGCCGGCGCGACGGCCGGCGGAGCCGGGGACCGACCTGGAGCTGCTGGTGCACGGCGTCGGCGGCACCACACCCGAGAAGATGCTCGGCGATCCGCGCACGGTCCGGGTCTCCGGCGACGACACGGCCGCCGTCTTCCGGCGCGCCGAGGACGTCGAGGACACCGGGGAGGCCGAGGAGGCCGGTTCCGCCCCGGCCGGGCGGGACCCGCGCGGCGGGCCGGTCCGGGAGGCGTACGTCTGGTGCAACCTCACCTCCGGCGACGGCAGCCGCGCCCTGTGGCTGTTGCTGCTGCCGTTCATGGTCGTCAACCTCGCCCACTGGATGCGCCCCGCCGCACCCAGCCGGCCGCGCACCGTGCGGCTCTACGGCCTCCTGGTACGGCTGACCGCCCTCACCCTCACGGTGCTGCTGGTCGCCGCCGTCTGCGAGGTCGCCCTGGACCTGGTGGCCTGGCAGTGCGCGAGCGCCCCCGCGTGCGTACGCCGCCACTCCTGGCTGGGCTTCCTGGCCCCGGCGGCCCCCGGGGCGCCCGCCGGGGCCGGCGGATGGTGGAGCGCGCCCGGCCGCAGACTGGCCCTGGCCGCCGCGGTGCCGACCGCGCTGACCGGCCTGCTGTGGTACCTCTCGCACCGCACCTGGAGAGCCTACGAGTCCCATCGGCCGTTGTCCCCGGATCCCGACCCGGACGCCGACGCCGCCGCTGCCGAGCGGGACGCCGACGCCGACGTCACCGAGCCGGACACAGATGCCCGGCCGGACCCGCGGGGCAGCGCGCTGGCCCGGCCCGGCTTCTGGTACGGGCGCCGGCTGGTCGCCCGGCTGCGCGCGGCGCACACCGCTGCCGGTCTGCTCACGGTGGCCGCGGCCGTCACCGTCCCGGCCGCCCGCTTCGACCGCCGGCCCGGCGGCGCGGCGGCCTTGGACGTCCTCGGCTGGGCCCTGCTCGCGGCCCTGGCCGCCGGGGCGGTCGCGGTGGTCTGGGTGGTCTGCCGCCGGGGCCGCAGCGAGCGCCGTCTCGACCGGCGTCTGGACCGGCACCTGGTCCGCCGCCTGAAGCTCGGCGCACTCGCCCTGCTTCTGCTCGCCCTGCTGTACGCCGGATGGTCCCGGCCCGGCTGGCAGTCCGCCGGGCGGCTGCCGGGCGCCGGGGCCTTCGGCCTCCTCATGCTGGCCCAGGGCCTGGTCATCGTCGTGCTCGCGGTCGTGGCCCGGATCCTGTACCGGCGCCGGCCCGACCCGCGTACCGGGATGCGGGGCCTCGGCGGGCCCGCCGTCGCGCTGCTCGCCTGCGCGCTGGGCGGAGTGATCTCCGGCGGAGTCGCCCAGCGCGTCGCCGACTGGCTGGACGGCACCCGGGCCCTGCTCGCCGGTCCGCCCGCCCTGCTGACCTGGCAGGCCTCCGTCATCCCGCCGCTCATCGCGGTGCTGCTGCTCCTGGCCGCCGCCCTCGCCGTGCGCACCGCCCGGCTCGCCCGTGCCGAACGCGCCCGCGTGCGCCGCGAGTACCCCGGCGAACCCGAGGACCCGCCCCGCACCCGCGCCATCGCGCACGCCCGGGCCATGGCCACCCTGACCGACAGCGTCCCTTTAGTCGTCGCCGTCCTCACCGCCACCACCCTGCTGCTGGGCGCGGTGGCGCTGGCCGGTGCCGCGGCCACCGGGAAGACCCCCGACGGGGCGGCCGACCGCACCCCGCACCTCGTCCGGGCCGTGGCCGAGACCTCCCAGGCGCTGGGCTCCTGGCTGGTCGGCCTCGGCTTCGTACTCTTCGTGACCTGGGGCAGGCGCGCCTACAAGGACGCCTCGGCCCGGCGCACCATCGGCATCCTGTGGGACGTCGGCACGTTCTGGCCGCGTGCCGCCCACCCCTTCGCCCCGCCCTGCTACGCCGAGCGCGCCGTGCCGGACCTGACCTGGCGCATGGTCACCTGGACCCGGCGCACCGGCGGCCGGCTGGTGCTGTCCGGGCACTCCCAGGGCAGCGTCCTCGCCGCCGCGGCGGCCTGGCAGCTCCCGCCGTCGGTGCGCACCCGGGTCGCCCTGCTCACCTACGGCTCCCCGCTGGAGCGCCTGTACGGCCGCTGGTTCCCGGCCCACTTCGGCCCGCCGGCCCTCGCCGCGCTGCACCGCGACATCGCCTGCTGGCGCAACCTCTACCGCCGTACCGACCCCATCGGCGGCCCGGTCCGCATCCCCGCCGGCACCGCCCCGGAAGTCGATCACGAGCCGCTGCCGGACCCCCTCGCCTACGGCCGCACCCTCGACCACCCGCTCCCGGCCCCGATCCTCGGCCACTCCGACTACCCGTCGGACCCCGCCTTCTCCCGCGAACGAGCGCGCCTCCTGACCCGTCTGCTGCCCGGCCTCCCTGCCCAACGTCCGGACCCGGTCCGCTCGGACCCTTCCTGACCCGTCCCGCTAATCAAGTTTGATCACCGGCGCGGAGCGGTGTACTCTCCCTGCGACTCGGCTAGTCAAACTTGATTAGTCGGCGTTCCGTCACCGTCGAAGGAGCCCGCATGACCTTCCTGCCCGACACCGGATACACCCCGACCGCCGAGGACCGCGCGAGTCTGGACGCCTGGTTCGCGGAGTACGACGCGGCGAGCGGCCGGCGCGACGTGCGGCGCATGGCGGACATGGCGGTGTTCCCGCTCAACCTCGTCAGCGACGACTCCGCGGGCGACGGCCGCTCGGCGCAGTGGGACCGGGACCGGTTCCTCGCCACCATGACCCACGTGATGGGCGACGGAGACCAGGACATCACCTTCGAGTCCACCCGGACCCCGGTGTTCCTGTCCTCCTCGATGGCCGTCGTCTTCACGGACTCGACCATGACCGCCGACGGCCACTCCCAGCGCCTGAGGTACGCCGACATCCTGCTCAAGCGGGACGGGAGGTGGGCCTTCCAGACCATGATCCAGTCCGGCTGGGGAGACAACCTGTAGCCCGCCGGGGGCGAACGGTACGGCCGCTCACGGCAGTTCGGGCAGATCCTCCGCGTACAGCAGGGTCAGGTCGTCGGTGGTCGGGTCGGGGAGCTGGGCCACCCGGCTCGCGTGCCGCTCCACCATCGCCTCGAACGTCTGCCGGGCGGTACGGCCGTTGCCGAACGCGGGGCCCTTCGGGATCGCCGCGAAGTACGTCAGCAGCGCCTCGGACGCGCCCGGCGCCAGCCGGTACTCGTGCTCGTCCGCCTGCTGCCGCACGATCCGCAGCAGTTCCCCGGGGCCGTAGTCGCCGAAGGTGATGGTCCGGGAGAAGCGGGAGGCCACACCCGGGTTGACGGAGAGGAAGCGCTCCATCTCCGCGGTGTACCCGGCGACGATCACCACCACCTCCTCCCGGTGGTCCTCCATCAGCTTCACCAGGGTGTCGATGGCCTCCTTGCCGAAGTCCCGCCCGGCGTCCTCCGGGGACAGCGCGTACGCCTCGTCGATGAACAGCACACCGCCACGCGCCCGTTCGAATGCCTCCTGGGTGCGGATCGCCGTGGACCCGATGTGCTCGCCGACCAGGTCGACCCGGGACACCTCCACCAGGTGGCCCTTCTCCAGCACGCCGAGCGAGGCGAGGATCTCGCCGTACAGCCGGGCGACCGTCGTCTTGCCGGTGCCGGGGGAGCCGGTGAAGACCAGGTGCCGCTTGACCGAGGCCGCCTTCAGTCCCGCCCGCTGCCGGCGCCGGCCCACCTCGATCATGTCGGTCAGCGCCCGCACCTCGCGCTTGACGCTCTCCAGGCCCACCAGCGCGTCGAGTTCGCCGAGCACGTCCTGCGACGACCGCCGCGGCCCGGCCGGCTCCACGGCGGGACCGGGCGGCTCCTGCTCCGCCGCCCGCTGCCCCGGAAGGGCGCCCAGCAGGTTCGGGGTCTGGGTCACCGTCTGCACGAGCGGCTCCCGCACCGCGGGCGTCCTGGCGGCGGCGCTCTCGTCGCTGGTGCAGTCCTCCACGACCGGCCCCGTCCCCGGGGCCGCGTCCGGCCCGCCGTCGGCGAACTCGTAACCGCCGCGCGCGCAGCGTTCCGTACGGCACTTGCGCAGTGTCGTACGGCTGCCGTCGATCACATGGAAGCCGTAGCCCCCGCTGCCGGTGACCCGGCAGTTCAGGAAGCTGCCCCGGCCGCCCGCGGAGACGTAGAAACCCGCCTCGGCGGGCGAGCCGACCGTGCAGCGCTCGATGACCGGGTCGGCGCCCTTGGTGACGATCACCCCGGTCTGGGTGTCCTCCACGGTGCAGTTGTTCAGCGTGCCGCCACTGCCGTGGTCGCGGAACCAGGCGCCGGTGGCCGCCTCCCGGATCCGGCAGTCGTCCAGCTGCGCGGTCGCCCCGTCGCTCACCGACACGGCCGTGTTGCGCACCTGGGACAGATCGCTGTCGACGACGTCCGCGCGGGAGCCGCGGTCCAGGACGAACAGCGCGTCCGGCACGTCGTGCACCCGGCAGGAGTCGAGCACCGCGGTGGCGCCGTCGCTCACCCACACCGCCGGATAGTCACCGGTGCTGTCGGAGATCTCGCACTGGTTGGCGTCCACGCGGGTGCCCGGGTCCCACACCGACAGGCCGTTGCGCCCGAACCGGTGCACCGTCGTCCGGGTCAGGGTGAGCACCGAGCGGGAGCGCAGGTCGACCGCGTTCTCCGGGATGTCGTGCAGCCGGCAGTCGGCGAGGGTGAGCACCGCGTCGGTGTCCAGGGTGATGCCGTCGGCGGTGGTGCGGTGCACCTCGCAGTCGGTCAGATGCGCGGTGGCCCGCTGGGTGACCTGCACGCCCGCGCCGCGCACCTCGTACATCTCGCAGCCCACCGCCTCCAGGGCGGTGTTCTCCCCGGTCACGGTGAGGCCGGTGCCGGAGGCGTGGTGCACCCGGCAGCGTTCCAGCCGCGGCCGGGCCCCGCCGCGGACGGCCACGCCCGCCTGTCCGGCCGCGACGACCTCGCAGTCCTCGAACACCCCGCCGCCGGCGTCGAGTACGGCGATGCCGACGCCGGCCGGGTTGTCGACGGTGCACCGGCGCACGGTCGGGCGGGCGCCGCCGCGCACCTCGATGCCGACGGCGGACCGGGTGACGATCCGCACGTCCGCCAGCTCGGGGGTGCCCTCCTCGACCAGCAGCGCGGGCACCGCCGCGTCCTGGCCCTCCACATGCACGTCCCGCACCACCGCCGAGGCCCGCACGGTGAGCGGCACCCCGTCCAGGGGCGCGATCCGCACCGAACCGGCCGAGCCCTCGGACCCGCGCAGCGTCACCGCCCGGTGGACGACGAGGTTCTCCCGGTAGGTGCCGGGGGCGATGGTGAGGACGTCGCCGTCGGCGGCGGCCTCCAGGGCGGCGGCCAGCGACGCGTACTCACCCGTGCGGCGCCGCCACCGCGATGTACCGGTGTGCGTCACCTGGACCGTGCCCTGTGTCATGGCGTTGCTGTGCCCCCACCTTGTCGTCCTGATGGCCCGCCGCCCGTCGGGGCGCTGCCGCCGCCGCTGACGGACCGCGGTCGTGCCCGCCCGCGGGCGTGAGCGCGTGCGCGCTCCCGGGCCCCCCGCCCCGGGGGTCACGCGTCCAGGGGCGTCGCCGGCAGCGCTCCGGCCGGTCCACCGTAGCGCGTGCCGATACGCCGGGTTGACCGGAGCCTCGAGCCCGTCAGCTGCTGGTGTCCGCCTTGCCCCAGTCCGGGCCGGCCCGCTCCCACGCCTGGTCCCAGCGCGCGTACCGCCGCCGCACCAGGCGCCATACGGTCACCTGCCGGCCGGTCTCCACCAGGGCCGCGGTCAGCAGGGCCGCGCCGAGCCCCGCGAGCGCGGCGTGCGTCGTCGCCGTGGCGGAGTCCAGCGGGCGGGTCGTCACCCGGCCCCGCGGGTCGGTCCACAGCCGGAAGTGGTCCCCCGGCTGCGGGGACTTCAGGTCCGCGAGGACCGGGCCGTGCCGCCGGGAGCCGTCCGGCGCCCGCCAGTACGCCAGGACCCGGCTGTGGCTCTCGCGCGCGGAGGCCGACTCCGGGTCGGCCTCCGGCAGCGTGCCGCCCAACTCCCTCACCACGGTGGCCGTCACGAGATGGCGCGCGTGCTGCTGCTGCCGCGCGGACCGCTGGAGCGAGTCCTGGGCGGCCCTTCCGGCCAGCCAGCCCGTCACGGGCGCGGCCACGGCGATCAGCAGCAGCGCGACGAGGGCCAGCCACGCCTCGGCCAGATCGGTCGCGCGGCGCAGCGGATTGTGCCGCCAGCGCCACAGCCCACTGAGTGCCCGCATGTCCCCCCTTCCGGTCCGTCACCACCCCCGGCGGCGGTGCCCGTCCGGACCCGGACCGGGAGCGGGCGGCATCACCAGCGCCGTGACCTCCGATGTACGCGGTCTCTCACGAATTTCTCACGCCCCCTCAACGGCCGGCGCACGGCCCCGGTTCCCGGGCCGGCGGATCATCGTCCCTCCGCCGCCCGGGCCTCGTCCGAGGCGCGCTCCAGCACCCGCACCGGGTCGCCGACGCCGACGGTGCCGGGCGTGACGGGCACGAGGTTCAGCCCGAACAGCACCTTCCCGTCCCTCCTGCGGTGGCGTGCCAGCGTGTACAGCGGCTCCCGGCCGCGTGCGGCGGTGTCCTGGTCGGTGGTGGTCACCACGCACCGCGCGCTCGGCTTGGCGGCCCGGAACACCACGTCGCCGACGGAGATCCGGATCCAGTCGTCCTCCGCCCAGGGCTCGGTGCCGGCGACGACGAGGTTGGGCCGGAACCGGTTCATGGGCAGCGGGCCCTCGTGGGCGTGCGGCCCGTCGGCTGTCAGGGAGTTCAGCGCCTCCAGCGAGGCCGTCGTGGTGACCAGCAGGGGGAAGCCGTCGGCGAAGCTCACCGTCTCGCCGGGCCGGGCGTACTCCGGGTCGACCGGGCGGCGGAGGGCCGGATCGTCCATGTGGACCAGACGGACCCCGGTCCCCAGATAGGCGCTGAACCAATCGTGCGCCGCCGCGGCGGCCGGGACCGCTTCGACCTTCGTGCGGAACACGTCCACCAGGACGGTCCCGGAAGGCTCGGGCACCTCGACCGTCAGCGGCTGCCGGCCGGGTGCGGACAGACGAATGCCGCCGCCGGCCAGAGGCTCGGCGGCGGCCAGCGCCAGGCGCGGCGACTCGCGCTGTGTGACGACCGTTCCCCCGTCATCGATCAATGTCCAGCGCCGGTCACCGGCCAGGCCCCAGGGCTCCACCACGGCCGTCCGGGGCGATACGCCCCGGAGCGCCTTGACCGGATGGACGTGGATCGACTGCACTACGGCGTTTCCCATGCCGTCCATCGTGCCAGGCGGCACCGACAGCCGGGGGTGCCGTCAGTAACCGCGGTACTGCTGCTGGTTGTTGTACGGATCCTGGTAGGGAGCCGGCGCGGGGCGCGGCGCGGCGGGGCGCATCGCCTCGTACCCGTTGCCTCCCGCCGCCGGCCGCTGCTGCTGCGGGGCCTGCGGGCCGGGATAGCCGCGCGGGGCGCTCGCCTGCTGCGGGATGTACGCCGTGGGCGCCTGCTGGAGCGGCGCGGGCTGCGGTGCCTGCGGATAGCCGTAGGCCGGGGGCTGCTGCGCGGACGGGGCCGCCGGGAGGGCGGGCAGGGCCGACGGCAGGGCGGGCAGGCCGCTGCCCGTGTCGTAGGCGGCGGGGACCCTGATCGGGGCGATCTGCGGAGTGCCACGCTCGGCGACGAGCGAGTCGTAGATCGGGGTCTCCTTGAAGGAGGCGGAGTAGTAGCCGCCACCATAAGTGGAGCGGGGGGAGGTCATGGCACATAAGTTAAGCCCACGATGTGCTGGTTGGGGAGACCGATAAGAGGGTTGTTTTCCGTGTCGTCGGGAGTCTGACATCCCCAATCCGAGCGAACATGGCAAAAAGGGACGCCAGTCGACGTTTGGATCGTGTAAAGGCTGAGTTCCTGCGGTGTTACCGGCGGTTGACCGGCGATCTTCCTGTGCCGTTCCTGGGCGTGCGCCGGGGCGCGGAATAGGTTGTGGGGCAGGGAACGCACCGGCCGAGAAGATCCGGTCCGACGGGCGGAACCCGCCGGACCGAACACGCGATGGGGGCGAACATGTCAATGCCGAAAGGATCCAACACGCAGGTGCCCACGACGGCGCTACGCGTCGAGGTGGGCTGGCGCTCCGGCCACGGGGTGCCCGACGCCGACGCCTCGGCCCTGCTGCTCGCCTCCGGAAAGGTCCGCTCCGACGCCGACTTCGTCTTCTACAACCAGCCCGCCCACGCCTCCGGCGCCGTACGTCACGAGGGCAAGCGGACGGCCGGCGGACGGGTCACCGACACCCTGCTGGCCGACCTCGCGCGCGTGGAGGGCGACATCGAGCGGATCGTCCTCGCCGCCTCCGCCGACGGCGGCACGTTCGGGCAGGTCCCGGACCTCTCCATCGAGGTGACCGACGCCGCCTCCGGACAGGTGGTCGCCCGCTTCGACAGCCCCGGCGCGACCGTGGAGACGGCCTTCGTGCTCGGCGAGTTCTACCGCCGCCAGGGCGGCTGGAAGTTCCGGGCCGTCGGCCAGGGCTACGACAGCGGACTCGAAGGACTGGCGACGGACTTCGGCATCAGCGTGGACGAACCCCAGCACGCGGCACCACCCGCGGCCCCGGCACCGGTCGCCCCGCCGCCCCCTGCCGCGCCTCCCGCGGCGGCGCCGGCTCCGCAGCCCCGTCCCGCCGCGGCCCCCTCGGCACCGCCCGCGGCCCAGCCGGTCCGGCTCTCCAAGGTCACGCTCACCAAGGCGGCCCCGTCCGTCTCGCTCGCCAAACAGGGCGGCACCTCCGGCGCGATGCGGGTGAACCTCAACTGGCACCTGCTCAAGCAGCCCACGGGCTGGCTCAGCCGGCTGAGCGGCCAGGGCGGCATCGACCTCGACCTGTGCGCGCTGTACGAACTCGCCGACGGCCGCAAGGGAGTCGTCCAGGCCCTCGGCAACGCCTTCGGCTCGCTGCACCAGCCGCCGTACATCCATCTCGACGGCGACGACCGCACCGGAGCCGTGACCCGCGGCGAGAACCTCACCATCAACCTCGACCACACCCGCGACTTCCGGCGCATCCTCGTCTTCGTCACCATCTACGAAGGCGCCCGCTCCTTCGCCGACCTGAACGCCACCGTCACCCTCCAGCCACAGCACGGCGCCCCCATCGAGTTCTCGCTCGACGAGTGCACCGTCGCCTCCCCGGTGTGCGCGCTCGCCCTGATCACCAACACCGGCGGCGACCTGCTCGTCCAGCGCGAGGCGCGGTACCTGGTGCCGGAGCGCGGAACGAGCCCGCAGCGCACCGTGGACCACGCCTACGGCTGGGGCATGAACTGGACACCCGGCCGCAAGTGACCCCGCGACACCCGGCCGGGCTCAGCCCTCGTCGGGCACGGCGTCCGGGCGGGAGTAGGTACGGCCCTTCCAGGCGGCCCCGCGCCCGCGGTAGTGCTGCACGGCGGAGTCGACCGTCATCAGCAGGTACAGGAACGCGGTGAACGGCAGCAGCGGCGCGAGCCACGGCGGCTGCCCGTAGTAGCGCAGCATCGGCAGATACGTGCCCGCCATCACCGCCCACGCCACCGCCCCGGCCAGCGCCGTCGCCGCGTCGCCGCCGGCCGCGCCCACGGCCACGGCGGCCGGCGGCACCAGGTACACCAGCGCCAGCCCGGCGACCGTACCGAGGAGCAGCAGGGGGTTGTGCCGCAGCTGGGCGTACGCGCTGCGGGAGACCATCCGCCACAGGTCGCCCAGCTCCGGATAGGGCCGCACGCTGTCCACCCGGTCGGCCAGCCCCAGCCAGACACGGCCGCCCGCGCCCTTCACCGCGCGCGCCAGCGCCACGTCGTCGATCACGGCGTGCCGGATGGCGTCCGGGATGCGCGCCTTCTGCGCCGTCCCCGCGCGCAGCAGCACACAGCCGCCCGCCGCCGCGGCCGTACGCGAGCCCCTCCGGCCGATCCACCGGAACGGATACAGCTGCGCGAAGAAGTACACGAAGGCCGGCACCACCAGCCGCTCCCAGGGGCTCGCCACCCGCAGCCGGGCCATCTGCGACACGACGTCGAAGCCGCCCGCCTCGGCCGCCGCTACCAGCTCGCGCAGGCTGTCCGGCGCGTGCGCGATGTCCGCGTCCGTCAGCAGCAGATACTCGGGGTCACGCGCGCGTGCCAGCCCGATGCCGTACCGCACCGCCCACAGCTTGCCCGTCCAGCCCGCCGGCGGTTCACCGGGCGAGCCCACCGTCAGCGGCAGCCCGCCGAGCCGCCGGGACAGCTCGCCGGCCAGCCCCCCGGTGCCGTCCGTGCTGCCGTCGTCCACCAGGAAGACCTCGGCCCGCCCGGGATAGTCCTGCGCCAGCAGCGACGGCAGGCTGTCCGGCAGCACGGCGGCCTCGTCCCGGGCCGGGACGACCACGCAGACCGACGGCCACGCCTCCGGTTCCCGGCGCGGCGGCAGCCGGACGTCCGTGCGCCAGAAGAAGCCCTGGCCGAGCAGCAGCCAGACCCAGGCGGCCAGTGATACGACGGTGATCCACAAGTACGCGTCCACGGCGGCAGTCTGCCCCACCCGGCGGGGCCCGGGAGAGGGCATCGTCTATCGTGGCCGGGTGAAGATCGCGCTCATGGACTCCGGAATCGGCCTGCTCCCCGCCGCCGCCGCGGTACGCCGGCTGCGGCCCGACGCGGATCTGGTGCTGTCCTGGGACCCGGACGGCATGCCCTGGGGACCGCGCACTCCCGAAGACATCACCGAGCGGGCCATCGCCGTGGCCGAGGCCGCCGCCGCGCACGAGCCCGATGTCCTGATCGTCGCGTGCAACACCGCCTCCGTGCACTCCCTGCCGGCGATGCGGGCGCGCTTCGAGCCGCGGCTGCCGATCATCGGGACCGTACCCGCGATCAAGCCGGCCGCCGCGGGCGGCGGGCCCGTCGCGATCTGGGCGACCCCGGCCACCACGGGCAGCGCCTACCAGCGCGGCCTGATCGAGCGGTTCGCCGACGGCGTGGCCGTCACCGAGGTGGCGTGCCCCGGCCTCGCGGACGCCGTGCACCACGCCGACGACGAGGCGATCGACGCCGCGATCGCCTCGGCCGCCGCCCGCACCCCGGACGACGTCACCACGCTCGTCCTGGGCTGCACCAACTACGAGCTGGTCGCGGAGCGGATCCGCGCGGCCGTCCAGCGCCCCGGCCGTCCGCCGCTCGTCCTGCACGGCACCGCCGGGGCGGTGGCCGCCCAGGCGCTGCGCCGGATCGGCGTGGAACCGGCCCCGGAGGCCGTCGGTGACACCACCCTCACCGTGCTGCTGAGCGGCCGCGAGGCGACCCTCCCGGACACCGCGCTGTCCTACGACGAAGGCCGCTTCTTGCGCGCCGTCAGCCCGGTCCGCTGACCGGCGCGTACGGACACCGGCTGGCCGCCCGCCGCGCGCTACGCCCTCTCCGGACGGCGAAATCCGGGTAACCTCGTACACATGAGGGACCACCCCGACGCCGACGGAACGCTTCCCCCGGTCTGGAAGGGACGCGCCACCAACCGGGTGCAGTGGCTGTTCGCACTCGTCGGAGCCGCCTGCCTGGCGCTCGGCATCGCGCTGGCAGTGGACTCGGCCTGGACGTCCGGCATCGCCGCGCTGGTGATGTCCGTCGTCGGCTGCATCGCGGCCGGCCTGCTCGTGCTCTTCGGCACGCTCGCCTTCGTACACGTCGACCTCAAACTCGACCGCGAGTGCCTCGAAGTGCGCTGCGGACACATGGGGCTGCCGCGCCGCCGCATCCCGCTCTCCCACGTGGCCGGCGCCGACTTCACCGCCCATGTCACCCCCCGGCACTGGGGCGGCTGGGGCTACCGCTGGCTCCCCGAGAAGGGGACCGCCGTCGTCGTCCGCCGCGGCGAGGGCATCGTGCTGCGCCTGTGGGACGGCCACACGTTCACGATCACCGTGGACAACGCGGAGTCCGCGGTCCGGCTCATCCGCGACCGCCTGCGCACGATCAGGCCGGGAACGGCCGGTTAGAGCCCGTCCCCTGCCCGGCGTCCCGGGATGACCAGGCCGCCGACCACGGCCGGGCCGTGGCCCAGCCCGCCAGGAGGCCGGCGCCCGCCGTCACCGGGGTGAAGCTCAGCGCGTTGCTCACCGAGGCGAGCGCGGCCAGCACCGTCAGGGCCGCGCCCGCGGTCAGGGCGACCGGCGTGGGACGCGCGCTGCGCCACAGCGCGTACAGGATCCAGCAGAACACGGCGGCCAGCAGCGACACCCCGACCAGACCCTGTTCGGCCGCCTGCTGCAACGGCGCCGAGTGCGGTCTGCCGTCGGCCGGCAGCGTCCCGCCGACGTCGCCCAGCTCACCGAACCGGCCGGGACCGACGCCCAGCCCCGGGTGGTGGTCCGCCAGCCGCAGGGCGTCCTGCCACTGGGGCACCCGGTGGGCGGGGAACCAGCCGCCCAGCGCCCCGGCGAGCCCGTCGGGCAGCGCGCCCGCCGCGACCGCCCAGAGCGCCGCCGTCACCACGCCCGCCGCCACGGCCAGCCCCGCCAGCCACCTGCCCCGGCCGTGCGCCGAGCCCGCGGCCAGCGCACACAGCAGGACGGCCCCGCCGGCCACGCACCCGGCCGCCGACCCCAGCGCCAGCCCGGCCGGCACGGTGGCGCAGGCCAGCGCCGCCAGCCCGGTCCGGAGCGCCGGTACGCGCGTCGCCCAGGCGGCACAGCACGCGGCCCCGGTGGCCAGCGCCAGCAGCGCGGCCGTGCCGCCGGCGGGCCCGAGCGGGCCGGCGTACCAGGGACCGGGGGAGAACCCGGGCAGCGCCACCGCCAGCCCCAGCCCCGCCGCCGCTCCGACGCAGGGCGCGGCCACCGGCAGCAGCGCGCCGGAGACCCGGCCCGCCGCATATCCGGCGGCCAGGGCGAGCACCGCGAGCAGCAGGCCCTCCGGCCGCCCGCCCCGGGCCGCCGCGGTGATCAGCGACCACGCCGCACAGGCCCCCAACAGGATCATGCCCGTCCCGTCGGAAACGTTTCTTCGCATGCCACAGGCATCCGCGCCGCACATACCGGCCGCGGACTGCGTCCCCGTCGACCCCACCCGTCGCCCCTCGTACCCGGTCCCCCGACCTTGGCAGGCCCCGGCCGCGGGCCGGTTTCCGGCCGGGCCGCCGAGGCTGGGCACACCGTAACGGCTGTGGACCGTTTTGGGGGCGGTACGCGCAGGATCGGCATGATTCCACTGGTCCGGCGCCCGCCCCGGCACGGCCCGGCGGGCGTGCGCCCGGCCGCGCCGACGCGCGGAAACCGGACCGGGCGCCCGGTCGCGTCTCCCCGCGAACGGCCCGCCACCAGCGACGATCTCCTCCGAACCGGCGCCGGACCGCGCTGTCTGCGGTCGCGGTGACCGCCGTACACTCACCCGGGTGACCGTCACCGCAACCTCCGTCGACCAGCCGGACCAGCTGGAGCCGCGCCCGGCGTCCGCCGCGCGCCGTGGCCGATTGCTGCGCCTGGTCCCGGCCGCCGCCGCCGTGCTCTGCGGAGTGCTGCTCTACGTCAGCTTCCCGCCGCGGACCCTGTGGTGGCTGGCCCTGCCCGCGTTCGCCGGGTTCGCCTGGGTGCTGCGCGGCCGGAGCTGGAAGGCCGCGCTCGGCCTCGGCTACCTCTTCGGGCTGGGCTTCCTGCTGCCGCTGCTGGTGTGGACCAGCGTGGAGGTCGGTCCCCTGCCCTGGCTGGCCCTGGTCGCCGCCGAGGCGGTCTTCGTCGCCCTGGCCGGTGCCGGCATCGCCGCCGTCTCCAGGCTGCCCGCCTGGCCGGTGTGGGCCGCCGCCCTGTGGACGGCGGGCGAGGCGGCCCGCGCGCGCGTGCCCTTCGGCGGCTTTCCGTGGGGCAAGATCGCCTTCGGCCAGGCGGACGGCGTCTTCCTGCCGCTCGCCGCGGTGGGCGGCACCCCCGTGCTCGGCTTCGCGGTCGTCCTGTGCGGGTTCGGCCTGTACGAGGCCGGGCGGCTGCTTCTCGAGCGGCGCCGGACCCGGACCGTACGGCGGGCCGCCGCGACCGCCGCGCTGCTGAGCGTGGCCGTACCGGTGGCGGGCGCGGTCGCGGCCCGCGCGCTGGTGAGCGACAAGGCGGAGGACGGTACCGCCACCGTGGCGGTGATCCAGGGCAACGTGCCGCGCGCCGGGCTGGAGTTCAACGCCCAGCGGCGGGCCGTGCTCGACTACCACGCGCGCGAGACGCACAAGCTCGCCGCCGACGTCCGCTCGGGCAAGGCGGCCGAGCCCGACTTCGTCCTGTGGCCGGAGAACTCCTCCGACATCGACCCCTTCGAGTATCCCGACGCCGCCGCCGTCATCGAGCAGGCGGCCAAGGACATCGGCGTGCCCGTCTCCGTCGGCGGCGTGGTGGAGCGGGACGGCAAGCTGCTCAACGAGCAGATCCTCTGGGACCCGGCCAAGGGACCGACGCAGACCTACGACAAGCGGCAGATCCAGCCCTTCGGCGAGTTCCTGCCGTTGCGCTCGCTCGTCGGGGCGATCAACAAGAGCTGGACCGAGATGGCCCGCCAGGACTTCAGCCGGGGCACCGAGCCGGGCGTGTTCGACATCGCCGGGACCAAGGTGGGCCTGGCCACCTGCTACGAGGCCGCGTTCGACTGGGCCGTGCGGGACACGGTGACGCACGGCGCGGAGATGATCTCCGTGCCGAGCAACAACGCCACCTTCGACCGCAGCGAGATGACCTACCAGCAGCTCGCCATGTCCCGGATCCGCGCCGTCGAGCACAGCCGCACCGTGACCGTGCCGGTGACCAGCGGGGTCAGCGCGGTCATCCTGCCCGACGGCCGGATCACCCAGAGGACCGGCATGTTCGTGCCCGCCTACCTGGTGCAGAAGGTGCCGCTGCGCACGTCCACGACGCCCGCCACCGAGCTGGGCGTCCTCCCGGAGCTGGCACTGGTGCTGGTCGCCGCGGGCGGGATCGGCTGGGCGATCGGCTCCGGCCTGCGCTCCCGGCGAGGCGGCGCCGCGTAGCCCCGCGCTCCGCCGGTACGACCGTCGTACGACTCCGGGAACCGGTGGGGCGCCGGGCTCCGCCCGTTAGGGTCGGGGCATGGCTACTCCCGAATTCCTCCGCACGCTCAGGGCCTCCGCCGGGCAGCAGCTGATCTGGCTGCCCGGGATCACCGCGATCGTCTTCGACGACGACGGCAGGGTGCTGCTCGGCCGGCGGACGGACACGCGCAAGTGGGCGGTGATCGGCGGCATCCCGGAGCCGGGCGAGCAGCCCGCGGCCTGTGCGGTGCGGGAGGTCTTCGAGGAGACGGCGGTGCACTGCGTGGCCGAGCGGCTGGTCCTGGTCCAGGCGCTGCCGCCGGTCACCTACCCCAACGGCGACGTCTGCCAGTACATGGACATCACCATGCGCTGCCGGGCGGTGGGCGGCGAGGCCCGGGTCAACGACGACGAGTCGCTGGAGGTCGGCTGGTTCGCGGTGGACGCCCTGCCCCCGCTGGACGAGTTCGGCCTCTTCCGGATCAAGCAGGCCATGTCTGATGCACCCACATGGTTCGACCCTATGACCGCAGGCTGAAGTATGGGTGGTGACCATATGTGGTGAGGGTGGGGTCCCCCTTAGGGTCGGCATATGACCTCGCCCACCCCCCTGCCCGCCGCCGACCTGTCCGGTTCCGCCGCGCCGTCCGGTCGCACCGCGCCGTCCGGTCGCACCGCGCCGTCCGGTTCCGCCGTGTCGTCCGGTTCCGCCCCTGTGCCCGGCCCCGGTCCCCGGCCGGGGGCTCTCGCCCTCGACCTCGGCGGCCGGACCGCGCTCGTCACCGGGGCCGCCAGTGGCATCGGCCGCGCCTGCGCGCTGCGGCTGGCCGCCGCCGGGGCCGAGGTGCGCGCCGTCGACCGGGACGCGGCCGGCCTGGACGGGCTGGCCCGGGAGGCGGAACGGGCCGGCGACCTCGCGGGCACCGTCGTACCGCACGTCGTGGACCTCACCGACCTGGACGCCGCCGAACGCGCCGCCGCCGGCGCCGACGTGCTGGTCAACAACGCCGGGCTGCAACTGGTACGGCCCATCGAGGAGTTCCCGCCCGAGGTGTTCCACACGGTGCTGACCGTGATGCTGGAGGCACCCTTCCGCCTCATCCGCGGCGCCCTCCCGCACATGTACGCGCAAGGCTGGGGCCGGATCGTCAATGTGTCCTCCGTCCATGGTCTGCGCGCCTCTGCCTACAAGGCCGCCTATGTGGCCGCCAAACACGGTCTCGAAGGACTGTCCAAGACGGCCGCGCTGGAGGGCGCCGCCCATGGTGTGACCTCGAACTGTGTGAACCCCGCCTATGTGCGCACCCCACTGGTCGAGAAGCAGATCGCCGACCAGGCACGGGCGCACGGCATCCCCGAGGACCGGGTGGTGTCCGAGGTGCTGCTGAAGGACAGCGCCCTGCGGCGGCTCATCGAGCCCGAGGAGGTCGCCGAGGCCGTGGCCTATCTGTGCAGCCCGCAGGCGTCCTTCGTCACCGGCACCTCACTCGTCCTGGACGGCGGGTGGACGGCCCACTGACCAGCGCCTGCACCACCGGCTCCCGGGGTTGTCCACAGGCCTGCCGGACCGGTGGCCGATACGGAATCCTGTGACCATGTCCCGCGATCACCTCCAGCCGGCACCCACCGGCAGCGCCGAGGCGCCGTACCTCGACCTGCTCGCCCGCGACGCCTCCGTTGAGGCCTTCGAGCAGCCCGTCCTGCGCGCCCGCGCCGCCGCCGAGCCGGCCTGCCGGATCGCCGCGCTGGAAGAGGCCCGGCTGCTCGCCCTGCGCGTGCGCGCCGAACTGGAGGGCCGGCGGCGGCGCGAGGCGGAGCTCTCCGCGCTCTTCGAGACCGCCCACGACCTCGCCGGACTGCGCGACGTGGACGCCGTCCTCCAGGCGATCGTGCAGCGCGCCCGCTCCCTGCTCGGCACGGACGTCGCCTACCTCAGCCTCAACGACCCGGCCCGCGGCGACACCTACATGCGGGTCACCGAGGGCTCCGTCTCCGCCCGCTTCCAGCAACTGCGCCTCGGCATGGGGGAGGGGCTCGGCGGACTCGTCGCCCAGACCGCGCGGCCGTACGTCACCGACGACTACTTCGAGGACGGCCGCTTCCAGCACACCCACGCCATCGACGCCGGCGTCCGCGACGAGGGCCTGGTCGCCATCCTGGGCGTACCCCTGATGCTCGGCCCGCACGTGATCGGCGTCCTGTTCGCGGCGGACCGGCGGGCAAGGGTCTTCGAACGCGAGCAGATCGCCCTGCTCGGCTCCTTCGCCGCGCTCGCCGCGGCGGCCATCGACACCGCCAACCTGCTCACCGAGACCCGCTCCGCCCTGGCCGACCTGGAGCGCGCCAACGAGATCATCCGGGACCGCAGTGCCGTCATCGAGCGGGCGTCGGAGGTCCACGACCGGCTCGCCGAACTCGTCCTGCGCGGCGGCGGGGTGCACGACGTGGCCGCCGCCGTCTCCCAGGTCCTCGACGGCACCGTGACGTTCACCGAGGCCGACGCGGCACCGGCCGAGGCGCTGGAGGCGTCCCGCGCCGAGGGACACGCCGTACGGCACGGCAAGGACTGGATCGCCGCCGTGGCCGCGGGCGGCGAACTCCTCGGCGCCCTGGTCCTGCGCGGCCACCCCGGCCTGGACCCGGTCGACCAGCGCACCCTGGAACGGGCGGCGATGGTCACCTCCCTGCTGCTGCTCGCCCGCCGCTCCGCCGCCGAGGCCGAACAGCGGGTGCGCGGCGAACTGCTGGACGACCTGCTCGACGCGCGCGACCGGGACCCGCGGCTGCTGCGCGAGCGCGCCGGCCGCCTCCAGGCGGACCTGGACGCCACCCATGTCGTCCTCGCCGCCCGCCTCGACGGCCCCGCGGCCGACGCAGACGAGGAGGCCGCGGCCCGCCGCCGGCTGTGGTCCGCCGCCTCCCACCTCGCCGCCACCCGGCGGGGGCTGGCCGCGGCCCGCGACGGCGGCACCGTCTTGCTGCTGCCGCTCGGCGACGGCGACACCGCCACCGACGTGGCCCGCCGCACCGCCCGCCACCTGGGCACCGCCGTCCACCAGCCGGTCACGGTCGGCGCCTCCGCACCCGTCACCGGCCTCGCCCGGCACCCCGAGACCGTGGCCGCCGCCTATGCCGAGGGCCGCCGCTGCCTGGACGCGCTGCGCCTGCTGGGCCGGGCCGGGGACGGCGCGGCGGCCGAGGACTTCGGCTTCCTCGGCCTGCTCCTCGCGGGCGACCGGGACATCGCCGGCTTCGTCGAGCGGACCATCGGCCCGGTGGTGTCGTACGACGAGCGGCGCGGCACGGAACTGGTGCGCACCCTCGACGCCTACTTCGAGGGCGGGATGAGCCCGGCGTGTACCAAGGACGCGCTGCACGTCCATGTGAACACGGTGGCCCAGCGCCTGGAGCGCGTGGGCCGCCTGCTGGGCCCGGACTGGCAGACCCCCGCCCGCGCCCTGGAGATCCAACTGGCCCTCAGACTGCACCGGTTGGCGACACAGACACGGCACTGACCGGCCCCTCGCGAAGGCCGGCCGGTGCGGGCGTGGGCCCCTCGCCGGTCAGCGCGTCCGCGCCTCGGCGGCCGGGCCGGTGCCCGAGGGCTCGCCGTCCTCCTCCGCGATCCGGCCGAGATCCCGGTGCCGGGTCTCGCGCGCGAACGCCACGGCCACCAGGGTCAGCACGGCGGCGGCGATCACGTACAGCGCGATCGGGGTGGAGCTGTCGTAGTCGGAGAGCAGCGCGGTGGCGATGAGCGGGGCGGGCGCACCGGCCGCCACGGAGGCGAACTGGGCACCGATCGAGGCACCCGAGTACCGCATTCGGGTCGCGAACATCTCGGCGAAGAACGCGGCCTGCGGGGCGTACATGGCGCCGTGCAGCACCAGCCCGACGGTCACGGCCAGGATCAGGTACCCGAACGACCCGGTGTCCACGAGCGCGAAGAACGGGAACATCCACAGCCCGACCCCGGCCGCGCCCAGCAGGTACACCGGCCGCCGTCCGACCCGGTCGGACAGCGCGCCCCAGGCCGGGATGACGGCGAAGTGCACGGCGGAGCCGATGAGTACGGCGTTGAGCGCGGTCTGCTTGGAGACGCCGGCCGAGGTGGTGGCGTAGACGAGGATGAACGCGGTGATGACGTAGTAGCTGATGTTCTCCGCCATCCGGGCGCCCATCGCCACCAGCACGTCCCGCCAGTGGTGGCGCAGCACGGAGACCAGCGGCGGCTGCTCGTCCGCCTGGGCCCGCCGCGCCTGGGACCGCTCCAACGCCTCCTTGAAGACGGGTGATTCGTCGACGGACAGCCGGATCCACAGACCCACGAGCACGAGCACCCCGGAGAGCAGGAACGGGATCCGCCAGCCCCAGGTGCCGAAGGCGTAGTCGGACAGTACGGCGGTGAGCAGCGACAGCACACCGGTCGCGAGCAACTGCCCGGCGGGGGCGCCGGTCTGCGGCCACGAGGCCCAGAAGCCGCGCCGCCGCGCGTCACCGTGCTCCGACACCAGCAGCACGGCGCCGCCCCACTCGCCGCCGAGCGCGAAGCCCTGCACCAGCCGCAGCGCGGTGAGCAGCAGGGGCGCGGCGGAGCCGACGGTAGCGTGCGTGGGCAGCAGCCCGATGGCGAACGTGGCCCCGCCCATCAGCACCAGGCTCAGCACCAGCAGTTTCTTCCGCCCCAGCCGGTCACCGTAGTGCCCGAACACCAGCGCCCCCAGCGGGCGGGCGGCGAACCCGACGGCGTACGTCAGGAACGACAACAGCGTCCCGACGAGCGGGTCGGAGTCCGGGAAGAACAGCTTGTTGAACACCAGCGCGGCGGCGGAGCCGTAGAGGAAGAAGTCGTACCACTCGATGGTCGTCCCGATGAGGCTGGCGGCGACGATCCTCGGGAGGCTCGCGGGGGGCGGGGGAGCGGTGTTTCCGGATGCCATGTGCGCCACTTCCTCGTGTGCGGTGGGGACGGGTACGACGGATACGTGTCGGCACACGGTAGGAAGCCGCAGGTCAGGGGCACATGTGGTGGGGCACCATAGTTCGGGGGGCGGGTATGCGTGCGGCCACCATGCCGGGGCGGGGGAGGGGTGGTCCGGGGGTTCGGGAGTGGCCGAGACCGGCGCTGTCCGGGACGCGCGATTTGGGGTGATTTGATGGTGCGGTGCTGACTCCCGTGCTGGTTCGGTGCTGACTGAAAGCCCATGTCGGCACCCGTCTTCAACCCTCCCGTGCTGACTTGGTGCTGACTACGCTGCGTTGAACCGGGATCTTTCGGACCGTTGCACGGCCTCCGCTGGGTGGGAGAGGGTATGGCTGACCCTGGAGACGGGCGGCGCACCGTTCGCGATGGTGCGGGCGCCGGACCGGGCTTCGGTCGGATAGGCGGGCGCGGCTGCTGTACAGCACGAAAGGCGGCGTGGCCGAGGTCCCGCCGCGTCTCGCCGGGTTTCAAGGCGTGTTTGCGGAACCTTGTCGAGACAGGCTCCCCGGCCGGGAACCTGGTCCACGGAGGCCGGATTTCGCTCGGTCCGGGCGGGGAAAGGAGCGTACGCCTCGCGGACTCGGCACAGGGCGAGTGCCGGCCTCGCCCTGTCCGAGGTTGGAGGGCGCCAACGCGTCCGGGGAGCTGGGTGACAGATCGCGCGCTGTGCTTTCGGGGCTGCGTGAGGCGCAAGACGGACATTCCTGGTCACCTGGGCAGTCGGGGTGGTTCATTGATCTTTCGAACCATGCCCTGTTGATCACCTGAAGTGCACCCTTGTCTGAATTATGAGCATGGACAGAATCCTTAACGGATCCTTAAAGTCCGCTACTTGTATTCACATTTTCTGCGGGTAGCGAGGGTTCTGGGGATGAAACGTGGGGGGTTGGGGCGTCGTTGGCGTCCTGTGTCCGGTGTGGTGGGGGCCGCTGCTGCGGCAGCGATGCTGGGGGGTGTGCTGACGCCGGTGGGGTCCGTAGCGGCTGCCGAGGTGGGGCAGGCCGAGGAGGTCTCAGGAACCCCGGCGGACGAGGCTGCCAAAGGTAAGGCCTTCTGGGAGGATGACGCCTTGCCCACGGTCACGCCCGAGCAGAAGGCGTCGGCGAGGGCGGCCCAGACCGGGGAGCGCGTCGAGGTCGGAGTGCTGACCACGGAGACCGGTCAGGTTTTCGCGAACCCGGACGGCACGTTCACCGCTGAGACATCTCCGTCGGTGGAGCGGGTCCGAAAGGGTGACACGTGGAAGTCTGTCGACACCACGCTGGTGAAGGCTGCGGATGGGGCGTTGGTGCCGGTAGCGGCTCTGGACATGACGTTGTCCGGTGGCGGTGGCAAGGCGCCGTTGGTGCGCTTCGAACGCGGCGGTCACGCCTACGAAGTCTTCTCGCCCTGGGCGCTGCCGGAGCCGGTCCTGGAAGGCTCGCGCGCCGTCTACAAGTCAGTGCGGCCGGACGTCGACTTGGTCGTCCAGGTCCTGCCCGACGGATTCACCCAGAGCCTGGTGGTCCATACCCCGGAGGCCGCGGCTCAGCTGAAGTCGATCAGCTATCCGGTCAAGGCGGACGGTCTGACGGTCCGGGACCAAGACGGTGTGGTCTCCTACGTTGACGAGGGCGGGCATCCGGCGTTTATCAACAGCGCGCCGCTGATGTGGGATGCCGGCCCGGCGCAGGCCGCCAGCCGAATGGCGGTGGCCGCGTCGGCCCCGGTGGACCCGGTGACCCCGCCGGCCCAGGCCCGTACGTCTGTCGCCGAGATGGCGGTCGGGCAGGACGAGTTGACGGTGGTGCCCGACCAGGAGTTCCTGGCGGACCCGAAGACGTCGTACCCGGTGGTGATCGATCCGCCTACGGTGGCGGGGAAGCTGACGGGTTGGACGGCGCTGTGGTCCAACGAGAGCGGCTCGACGTTCTGGAACACCAGCCACGCCATGGGCGTGGGTTATGACGCGTATGTGGACAACAAGAAGGTCCGCTCCGTGTTCCAGTTCGACACTCGGTCGGTGGCGGGCAAGAAGATTCTGCACGCCGACTTCTCCGCGTACGAGATCTGGTCGGCTAACTGCACGAAGACTGATGTTGAGTTGTGGCGGACCGGAACGATCTCTTCGTCGACGAAGTGGTCGTCGAATCTATCGTGGTCCTCGAAAGTCGACACGGTTTCCGCTGCCAAGGGGTTCTCCTCCAACTGCCCCGACGGCACGGTTGAGTTCGACGCCACTGCTGCGGTCGCTTATACGGCGAAGGCCAAGTCGATCACGACAACGCTGGGCCTGCGGGCGAGTGAGAGCGACCCGAACGCGTGGAAGCAGTTCATGTCGCCCAAGGACCCGGACTCCACGACGGGTCGCAAGCCGGTCTTGTCGATCACCTATGTTTCGCCGCCGACGGCCGCGCCGTCGTCGGTGAAGATGTCGGACCCGAACGTGTCCTGTTCGGCGTCGACCAGTCCGGCGGTGATCCGTGACACCACGCCGCGGCTGACGGCCACACCGACCTCGTCGGACGGTTCGCAGGCGAGCCTGCGCCCGAACTTCGAGCTGTACGCGGGGAGCAGCACCACGCCGACCACACTGAAGCCCTCCACCTGGACTGCCAGTGGTACTGCCGGCACAGCGGTCACCGCAGGGCTCACGCAGAGCACGATCTACCGCTTCCGGGCGCGTACGGAGTTCAAGTACACCTACGGCGGCACCACCGGTTACCTGTACGGGCCGTGGTCCTCGTCGTGCTACTTCAAGGTCGACTCCGTCGGCCCGCCGAAGCCGACCATCACTTCGGACAAGAACCAGTACCCCGAGTGCGCCGGCATCACCTGCGCGGGCTCCCCGGAGACCGGCAGCGTCGGCATGACCGGCAAGTTCATCATCTCCGCCGGCTCCAGCGACGTACGCCGCTACGTGACCTGGCTGAACGGCATCAAGATCGACGACAAGACCTACACCGCCAACACTACCAGCCACACGGTTTCGGCCACGCCGGACAAGCGTCTGACGAACACGCTGCGCGTGCAGACGTATGACGCCGCCGGCAATCCCGGAGAGACCCGGGACTACCTCTTCAACGTGGCCAAGCCATCGGCTCCGGTCGGCGTGTGGAAGTTCGACGAAGGTACCGGCACCACCGTTGCCAACGCCCAGGGCGCCAGTCACCCGCTCACCGTGTCCGGCGGGTCCTGGGTGCCCAAGGCCCGCCTCGGGCAGGGCTTCAGGAGCACGGCGGGCAACGGCTACGCCGCCACCAGCGGCCCCGTCGTGGACACAACGGGAAGCTTCGCCGTGTCCAGCTGGGTGAAGCTGAACTCCAAGACGCAGTCGACGGTGTTGCAGCAGCGCGGTACCAACGTCGGAGGCTTCCAGCTGTATTACTCGACCTCATACGACCGGTGGATTTTCAACCGGTACGACAAGGACGTCTCGGACTCAAACGGTGCAACCATCGTCCGAGCCATCGCGGCCAAGCCACCTGTCCTGGGTGCCTGGACCCATCTCCTCGGCGTCTACGACCGGCAGGCCCAAAAGATCAGACTGTACGTCAACGGCAAGCTGAACGCGGAAGTCGCCTTCTCCACGCCGTGGGCCGCACCGGGTCCTTTCGAGGTCGGCCGCTGGGGCACCGGTACGCAGCTCGACGGCGAAGTGGACCAGGTCACTGTCTACAACCGCGTCGTCTACCCGGACGAGCTGTGGGGCTTGATAAACCTGCAAAACCCTGAAACAGGCGAGCCGCAGGCCGAACTGATGGCCCACTGGAACTTGGACGAGGCCAGCGGCACCAGTGGTGCCGACAGCAGCGGACGGGGTAACCTCTTGACCCTGCAGCCCGGCGCATCGTTCACCACTACGGATGATTACGCCCATGGCAACGTGCTGAACCTCGACGCCGACGCCCTGGGCAAAGCCTCCGCCCCGGTCAAGCTGGACGACTCCGGCAGTTTCACCGTGGTCGGATGGGTGAAGCTCGAGCAGTCCGAACTCGAGGACACCACGGTCGCCCACTCGCCGACCGTCTTCTCCCACCCGGGAGCGAACCGCAACGCGTTCCGTCTGTGGTATCGCCAAGAGGCGGGCCAGACGGTAGGCGACTGGAATTTCGGCCTGGCCGGCACCGACGATATCGGCGGGCCGAGCTACTCGGTTGCCTCGGACGAGGTGAACCCGCCCAGCGGCTGGATCCACGTGGCCGGCGTGTTCGACTCGGCCGACCAGTCTGCCAAGCTCTACGTAACCGGTGGCCGAGAAGGTGCTGAAGACGGCGTCCTCGTCAGCGACACGTTCCAGCCCACCGGACCGGTCACGCTCGGCGGCGCCCGTCGTCACGACACGGGGGCCTGGGGAGATGCCCTGCCCGGCCAGCTCGACGACATGCGCGTGTATGCCGGAGTGCTTTCCGAAGCGGAGATCGCGCAACTCGCCATCGTCGACGAGCCGCCGGTCGACATCGGCTGATCCAGCCCGCCAGAACCTTCTCGCATCACACCGACTGCGGTGCGCCGGCTCATTGCACTTAGGCATCCGGCGCACCGCCTATCGACATGAGGAAATCCACCCGTGAAACGCCGCAGATTCCAACTGCACGCGTGGTCTTGGCAGCGCGCCGGGCGGCGCAGGCTGACCATGGTCAGCCTGCCGGTCGCCGGCGCTGTGATGGCCACATTGCTCGGCGCGACTCCGCCTAAGGACACCAGCCGGCCGCACAGCGAGCTGGCAGCGCCGGAGTACGGCAAGTCGGCGCCGTTCAAGGCCAAGTTCAAAAGGATCGACGATCCGACGATCAAGGCCGCGCAGAAGACTCGCGATCGGGCGACCGACGCTCCGAAATGGCCCACGTCCGGGTCGGTAACGCTGGACGTACCCACTGCCAAGAGCGAGCCTGGGAAGGCGGGCAAGCTGCCGGTCGCCCTCGGCGCCCCTGCGAAGCCGAAGTCCGCTGCCGGTAGGAAGAGTGCCGCCCCGGCTGCTGAGCAGGCCAAGGTGACCGTCCTTGACCGCGAAAGAGCTCAGCAACTGGGCCTGGACGGCGTGTTGCTGACGGTGCAGCGCACCGATGGGAAAACCGACCCCGCCTCGCTATCGCTCACGGTCGACTACAGCCGATTCGCCGGTGCCTACGGCGGCAACTGGTCCGGCCGTCTGCGCGCCGTCCAACTGCCCGCGTGTGCCCTGACGACCCCGGGCAAGGCGGCCTGCCGCACCACCAAGGTGCTGGCCACCGACAACAACGCCCAGCAGGACACTCTGACCGCCCAGGTCACCACCACGCGGGCCAAGAACGCCGCCGGCACCATGACGGTGCTGGCCCTGTCCGCTGGTGCGGGATCCGACCAGGGCTCCTACGAGGCGACCCCGCTCTCTGCGTCCGCTACCTGGGCCGGCGGTGGCTCGAACGGTGACTTCACCTGGAACTACCCGCTGGGAACGGTGCCCGCACCGGCAGGCAGCGCACCGTCGCTGTCCATCGGCTATTCGGCGCAGAGCGTCGATGGCCGCACCTCCACCACCTCCGCTCAGCCTTCCTGGGTCGGCGAGGGCTTCGACCTGCCCGGCTCCTACATCGAGCGGTCCTACGGCTCTTGCGAGGACGACGGACAGGACGAGAAGTACGACCAGTGCTGGAAGGAGGACAACGCTTCCGTCGTCCTCAACGGCAAGTCCAGCCCGCTGATCAAGGACGCCAAGGGCTGGCACCTGAAGAGCGACGACGGCGAGAAGGTCACGCTGGGAACCGGCGCTGTCAACGGCGACGACAACGGCGAGTACTGGACCGTCACCGCCACGAACGGCACGCAGTACGTATTCGGCAAGAACCGGCTTCCCGGCTGGACGAGCGGCAACCCCGAGACCGAATCGGTGTGGACCGTACCGGTCTTCGGCGACGACTCCGGCGAGCCCGGCTACTCTGACGGCAGCACCTTCGCCGACCGGGCCAAGACCCAGGCCTGGCGCTGGAACCTCGACTACGTCGTGGACCCGCACGGCAATGTCACCAGCTACTGGTACGACAAAGAGACCAACTACTACGCCAAGAACGGCACCACCGACAACGGAAGCGCCTACACACGCGGCGGCTACCTGGAGCGCATCGACTACGGTCAGCGCACCGACACCATCTTCTCGACCACCCAACCCGCCGCTGCCCGCGTGAAGTTCACCGTCGCCGAGCGCTGCATCCCCGTCTCGGGCGGCGAGACCTGCGCCAACCTGACCGACACGAACAAGGCCGCCTGGCCGGACGTGCCGTTCGACCAGATCTGTGCTTCCGGCAAGCCCTGCACCGACCAGCCCGCCCCGTCCTTCTTCACCCGCAAGCGGCTCACCGACGTCACCACCCAGGTCTACAAGGGAACCGGCACCGGCGCGGACACCGACTACCGCGACGTCAACAACTGGCACCTGGAGCACTCCTTCCCCGACCCCGGCGACGGCTCCGCTCCCGGCCTGTGGCTGAAGTCCATCCAGCACACAGGCAAGTCCGGCACCCCCATCACCATGCCCGCGGTGAAGTTCACCGGCATCCAGCTGCACAACCGCGTCGACAAGACCGGCGACGACGTCCCGCCCTACATCAAGTGGCGAGTACGCTCGATCATTTCGGAGACGGGTTCGGTCCTCACGGCCAACTACTCCGACCCGGAGTGCATAGCCGACACCAACATCCCGACCGCGCTCGACAAGAACACCAAGCGCTGCTATCCGGTCAAGTGGATCCCGCCGTCCAACCCGACGCCGGGCACCGATCCGCAGCCGCGTACCGACTTCTTCCACAAGTACGTCGTCACCCAGGTCACCGAATCCGACCCGACCGGTGGCGCACCGCTGAAGCAGACTGACTACACCTACAGCGGCGGAGGTGCCTGGGCCTACGACGACCAGTCACCCATCACGCAGGCCAAGTACCGCACCTGGGGCATCTGGCGCGGCTACAACAAGGTGACCACCACCATCGGTGAAGCCACGGGCACCCGGTCGAAGACCACCGCGCTGTACTACCGCGGCATGGACGGTGACAAGCAGGCGGACGGAACCACCCGCAGCGAGTCCATCACCGACTCCAAGGGTGTGGCCAAGACCGACTCCGAGCAGTACGCCGGCCAGGTCCGCGAGCAGATCACCTACAACGGCGCGTCCGGTGCCGAAGTGACCGCGACGGTCACCACCCCGTGGTCGAAGAAGACCTCCACCGACACCCACTCCTACGGCACCGTCAACGGCTACATCGTCCGCACCGGAAGTGAGGTCAAGCGCACCCGTCTGAACAGCGGCAGCGAGCTCACCTCCACCACGACCACCACGTACGACGAGGCCACCGGCCAGCCGCTGACCGTGGAGACCGACGCGGCAGGCACCAAGGACTGCACCCGCACCGAGTACGCCACCAACACAGCCACCTGGATGCTCAGCTACCCCAAGCGTGTGGAGAAGGTCTCCACGGGGTGTGCGGTAACGCCGAACCGGACCAACGACCCGGACACCACCGATGTCATCTCCGATGTCAGGCACTCCTACGACGGGCAGGCCTACGGCACCGCACCCACCAAGGGGGACCTCACCCGAGTCGAGCGGGCCACCGGCTACGCAGCCGATGGCACCCCGCGCTACCAGACCGTCGGCACCGCGGCCTTCGATGCCCTGGGCCGGGCCACCGACACCTGGGACACCACCGGTACCAAGACCAAGCACGCCGAATTCACCCCGGCAGGCGCCGGCCCGCTGACCAAGACAGTGGAGAGCAACGCACTCGGCCACACGGTCACTACCGAGATCGCACCGGATTGGGGGGTCAACACCGCCAGCATCGACCCCAACGGCAACCGCACGGAGATGGCCTACGACGCGATGGGCCGCCTCACCGACGTGTGGCTCGCAGACCGTGACCGTTCGGCCGGCCACGCGGCCAGCCAGAAGTTCGAGTACAAGGTGCAGGCCACGGCGGCATCGTGGGTAGCCACCAAATCCCTCAACAACGACGGCAGCACCTACCTCACCCAGTACGCCATCTACGACGCGCTACTGCGGCCACGACAGACTCAGACCCCGGCGGCCACCGGCACCGGCCGTGTGATCACCGAAACCAAGTACGACACCCGTGGTCTCGAGGCGGAGACCTCCGCGGACTTCATCGACACCACCGCGCCGACGGGCGTGCTGGCCAATCCCACGACCGCAGCTCCCGCCGGCACCGTGACCACCTATGACGGCGCAGGCCGTCCCACGGTGGAGAAGATCCTCGTCAAGGGGCAGGAGTTCTCTCGCACCACCCACACCTACGATGGCAACGCCACCACGGTCGAGCCTCCCGTGGGAGCATCGGCCGTACGCGAGGAGGTCGATGCCCGCGGCCGCCTGGTGGAGAAGCGCGAGTACGACGGCAACACCGCCACCGCCACCTTCACCACGCTCAACTACACCTACGACCACGCCGACCGGCTCAAGACCGTCAAGGACGACGACGGCAACACGTGGAGCTACGGCTACGACCTGCTCGGTCGCCAGACCTCCGCGAAAGACCCCGACTCCGGCTCGAGCTCCATCAAGTACAACGACCTCGACCAGGTCATCGAGGCCACCGATGCTCGAGGAAAGACGCTCGGCTATACCTATGACCTGATCGGACGTCAGACCGCGCGGGTTGACGGAGCCGTCCCTGTCGTCAATGGCGTGCCCACGCCGGCCGACGGGAAGTACCTGGCTCGCTGGACCTACGACACCATCGCCAAGGGGCGGCCCACCTCGTCCGTCCGCTACGTTGGCGGCAAGACGGGGGATGTCTACGCCACGACCAACGCCTCTTACGACAAGGTGTACCGGCCCCTCAAGGAGCAGTACACGGTCAGCACCAAGGAAGGCGCTCTCGCCGGCACTGGCACGTACACCATCACCAACGTCTACAACCTCGACGGCACGCTTCAAAAGCGCACCATCCCCGCCATGGGAGGACTCGCCGCCGAAACCCTGACCTACGGTTACACCTCGACCCGGCTGCCCGACACACTGCAGGGCCTGACCGGCCTGGTGCAGAACACGGACTACCTGCCGGCAGGCGAGCAGATCCGTACCACTCTCGGGGTGTCCTCCAGCGCTGACTGGACCGAGGTCAACTACTCGTACGAGGACGGCACCAAGCGCCTGGCACGCCAGACGGTGAAGTCCGAGACGCACACCGGGACCGACGCCGACATCTACTACCGCTACGACAAAGCGGGCAACCCTCTCGAGATAGATGACCGTTCCACCATCCCGGGCGACAAGCAGTGCTTCAGCTATGACGGGCACCGTCGCCTGAAGGCCGCCTGGACCGTCACCACCGACTGCGCCACCACCCCGAGCACCAGCAGTGTGGGTGGCCGCGCTCCGTACTGGCAGAGCTTCACCTACGACACGGCCGGCAACCGCAAGACCGCCATCGACCACCTGGCCGACGGCGGACCGGCCACCACCACCTATACCTACAAGACGACCGACCAGCCCCGCCCGCACGCCCTTGCCGGCACGGTCACCGAGCTGGCCGGCGGGACGAAGACAGCCGACACCTATACCTACGACGAGAGTGGCAACACAGCGACCCGCAACCTCAACGGCACGACGCAGAGCCTTGAGTGGGACGTCGAAGGAAGCCTCAGCAAGGTGACGGAGGCGAACAACGCCACCACCTCCTTCCTCAACGACGCCGACGGCAACCGCCTCATCCGGCGCGATACCACCGGCACCACTCTCTACCTCGGCGAAACCGAACTCCGCCTTGACAAGGCCAGCGGCAAGGTCGAAGCCACCCGCTACTACAGCCACGCCGGCAAGACCGTCGCCATGCGCACTCCCAGTGCACTGACCTGGATGTGTACCGACCAGAACGGCACAGCCAGCCTCCAGGTCAACGCCGCCGGTCAGGCCCTCACACGGCGCCACAGCCAGCCGTTCGGGGAACAACGCGGCACCAAGCCCGCCGCTTGGCAAGGCGAGAAGGGTTTTGTCGGCGGTACCGAAGACCCCACCGGGTTCACGCACCTCGGTGCCCGCGACTACGACACGGCCACCGGCCGCTTCATCAGCGTCGATCCCGTCGGCGACCTGACGGATCCGCAGCAGATCAACGGCTACGCCTACAGCAACAACAACCCCGTCACCTTCGCCGACCCGGACGGCAAGTTCTGGTTCTCCCTGATCAAGTTGGTCAAGGCGGTCATCAAGATTGTGACTGCCTATATCAACCGAGCCAGCGGCAGTAGCGGTGGTAGCGGTGCTGGTGGCGGCATGACCACCATGGGCAGCGGCAACTACGGCGGCAGCGACTACCTCAGCGGCAACTCCAGCAACGGTGGCGGCGGACTCGGGGGAGGAAGCGCCTGCGGCAGTGGCTATCCCGCCATGAGGCCAGAGTGCATGAGTAACGAACCCGTGGACCCGCGCGCCCAGGGCTCTTTCAAGGATTTTTTCCTCGGGGGAGCGGTGAGTGTCGCCGAGGGTGTCTTCGGCACCGCAGATGTCGCCTACATGGCCGTCGTCCCCTGGTGCCAGTGGACCGACCGAGGCTGCACCCCCAACCAAGACGACCTGGCGAAGCTGGTCGAAGAGAACGGCCTGAAGAAGGACAACAAGGCGTACGACGCAGGCGACAGTCTCGTGGACCTCGTTTCCGCGTTCAGCGTGGTCGGCGCCATAAAGAAGTTCTCCAAGGATGTCTTGAAGGGTGCTGCGAGCGCCGGGAAGGGCTCCAAGAAGGGAGGATCGGGTTGCAAATGTTTCCTCGCCGGCACCGACGTCCTCATGGCAGACGGCACCACCAAGAACATTGAGGACATCGCGCTCGGTGACAAGGTACTGGCAACAGACCCGGAAACCGGTGAGCAAGGGTCACGTGAGGTAACCAGCCTCATTCGAACCGAAGCCGACAAGCACTTCAACACGCTGTCCATCGCAACCGAAGACGGCATCGACGAGCTCACGGCGACACACGAGCACCCCTTCTGGGCACCTTCCGAGAAGCGCTGGATCCCTGCAGGCGAACTGGCAGCAGGTATGACACTGCTGACCGATGACGGCGAAACGGTCATCGTCACGGGGAACAAGCCGTTCACGAAGCATGCCCGCACCTACAACCTCACCGTAGACGACCTCCACACGTACTATGTGCTGGCGGGGGCCACGCCGGTCCTGGTTCACAATTCTGGAGGGTGCGGATGGGCGACACGTCAAGAGACGGCTGGTGATGTCGCCCAGAAATACAAGCCGGGCCAGTCGACTCGGGATCCTGCATCGCAGTGGTATCACGAGGAATTGAGCGACCAGGAGCTTCTGGACTCGATCAATAAGGCTGCGGAAGGGGATGGGATAGCCGTCTCGCGCGGGGGGACCATTCTTGGAGGGCATCATCGCTGGGATGAGCTCCAAAGGAGAATCCAGGACGGGCGTATCGACCCAGACACGCCAATCCGTATCGACGTTTTGGGTGAGGACTGATGCTTCGATGTCTGTGATTCGTGCGACTGACTCCGACTTCCGTGTGTGTCAGATCAGCTTCGATGTGCTGCTCGAAATCCAACTGGAGGCGGAGGAACGAGGCTGGGCGACTCGGTGGACCTCGGTGGATGCACTCCGCAGCCAGGTCAAGGAAAGAAGCGTCATCCTCCAGTCGCTGATGCGTGAAGAGAGAGGGGGGGTTGTGCGGGCCTACCGATGCCTTCTCCTGTTCTCGACCGTGGATGACGGAGATGCGGGTGGAGTTGTCACCATCGATCTTGATCCGGCGAGGTACGAATCGTTGGAGCGGCTTGATCGAGACCCGGATGTCCGGAACGCTCTGGCCCGAATGTTCTCCCTTGCGATGGGTGGAATTTCAATGGTCTCGAAGAAGTAGTGGACTCTCCTGATCTGCGGGCAGATTTGAGGGTAGCGGCGATTGGGGTGGCGGCTTCTTGGTAAACGCTTGGGGAGGCTGTCGTCCAGAGATGGAATTCGTGCGCTGCTGGGGTGTGCAGAATCGGGATAATTCGCGCATCGACGAGATCAGTAATCGCAGAACTCTGAATTAAGAAGGGTCTGCCGGAAATATTTCCGGCAGACCCTTCTGGGTTGGTTGACGGCAACGCTGACGGCAGCGTTAGCGGACGGCAGCCGCGGTGGGAGGGTCGTCGGGGTCGTCGCCGGTGGCGCTGAGGGCGTCGCCGAGGGTGTTGATGGCCTGGCGCTGGAGGCGGAGGCGGACGTGGGCATAGACGCCGGCGGTGACGCCAATGTGGGCGTGGCCGAGAAGTTCCTTGATGACGACGAGGTCGATGCCCTGTTCGAGGAGGAGGGTGGCGGTGGAGTGCCGGAGGTTGTGGAAGCGGATCGTCCGGAGTCCGGCACGGTAGAGGAGTCGGCGGAAGCCGGGGGTGAGTTTGGTGGGATCGAGAGGTCTACCGGTGGGAGTGGTGAAGACGAGCCCGTCGTCCGTCCAGCCCGTTCCGGCTGCTCCATGTTCTTCCTGCTGTCGTTCCTGGTGACTCTTGAGTAAGTTGACGCATTCGGTGGGGAGGGCGATGCGGCGTTCGGAGGCGCGGGTCTTGGTGTGCAGGATGGTCAGGCCGCCGGTAGGGGTGCGCTGGAGGGAGCGGTGGATGCTGGCGGTGCCGCCGTCGAGGTCGAGGTCTTCCCAGTGCAGCACGAGGAGTTCGCCTTTCCGGAGCCCGGTGCGCCCGGACTACCGGCGGATCGTGACCTCCTGCTGCGGTGACTGCCGCGAGGGCGGGCTTGCCGGCTCGGGCCGGAGTGCCGCGGCCGTCATCGCTCGCCTTCGTTCCCGGAAGAGCCACGTCGGTGTGGGCCTCTTCGGCCGACACAACCTCTCATGCGGGGTGCCGGCTGCGGCTGTCAAGCCGCTATGAGCGTGGCGCGGGCGTCGACGCGCCGGTGATGAAGGCGCATGACCTGCCGGGCGGCCGGCTAGGCGAGCAGCGCCTCGATGAGGAACGCGATGGTGCAGTTCCGCGGCCACAGGTGTGCGAACTGCTCCAGGGGCTCGGTGGAGATCTGCCGCGCACCGGTCCACGTGCCGACCACCGTCATCAGGAGGGAGATCAACAGCACGCTGCACAGGGCGTGCAAGACCATGTGGGCGCGGAAGCTGTCGCCCGGGCGCACGAGTCGTGAGGTGAGCGGTTGGGCGGGCTTCATCGTCAGCAGGACGACGGCCACGACCGCGACCAGCAGGGCCGGCATCACCTGCAGTAGACCGGTCCACATCGCCAGGGTGAAGCCGGAGGTCAGGCCGCCGATCACCACCGGGATGGTGTTCACCGAGATCACGGCGATGACCAGCATGAACGTTATGGATTCCTTCGGGTTGCGTGGCAGGTCGGTGTGGAAGGGGGCGCCGCTCACAGTGCGGTTCCTCGTTGCTTGATACGGAGACAGGCAACGAAAACAGCGCCCGTCTCCCGAGCCGATTCGGGAGACGGGCGCTGTTTCGTATGCTTGTACGCGCCGAACTTTGCGACTACTGAGGTTGAACTCGTGAAGTCGTAGGGGCTGACGGCTGGCCGTCTGCTGCGGTATCACCGGGGCATGCGGTATCCACAAGGAGGCGGGCTGACCACCGAACGGCAGCAGTTCCGCGAGGAGTTACGGCTGAAGGCTGCCGAGAGGTTCGCCCAGGGCGAGGCGAGCTCGGTGATCGCCAAGGACCTGCGGGTCAGTGTCCGCTCGGTGCAGAGGTGGCGGCAGGCGTGGGACGAAGGCGGTCCGCGTGCCCTGCGGTCGCAGGGACCTGCGTTGCTTCCGAGGCTGAGCGAGAAGCAGTTCGCTCAGTTGGAGGCGGAGCTGGCGAAGGGGCCGGCCGCGCACGGCTGGGAGGACCAGCGGTGGACGCTGGCGCGGGTCAAGACGGTGATCGGCCGGCGTTTCCATCTGACCTACACGATCCAGGGTGTGCGCAAGCTCCTGGTGCGTAATGGCTGGTTGTGCCAGGTGCCGGCCCGGCGGGCGGTGGAGCGGGACGACGAAGTGGTTGCCGGGTGGGTCAAGGAGGTGTGGCCCTGCGCGGAAGACTCGCGGCGGTGAGTGGAGCCTGGCTCGTCTTCGAGGACGAAGCCGGATTCTCCATGACGCCGCCGCAGGTGAAGACCTGGTCGCAGCGCGGGCGGACCCCGGTGGTGAGGGTCCGCGGCCGGTCCCGCAGACGGATATCCATCGCGGCGCTGACCTGCTGCAAACCCGGCCACCGGTCTCGGCTGATCTACCGGCCGCGCCGGGACGACGGCCGACGCGACGGGCGCAAGAGCTTCTCCTGGCGCGACTACCGGGACCTGCTGACCGCCGCCCACCTGCAGCTCGGCGGCCCGATCGTGCTCGTCTGGGACAACCTCAACGTGCACAAGGCCGCCGACCTGCGCGCGTGGGCGGCAACCCGGGACTGGCTGACCATCTACTACTTGCCGTCCTACGCACCCGACCTCAACCCCGTCGAAGGGATCTGGTCCCTTCTGCGACGCGGCTGGCTCTCCAACGTCGCCTTCTCCACCCCCGAACACCTCGTCCAGCGCATCCGACGCGGCCTACGGCACATCCAGTACCGCAGCGACCTCATAGACGGCTGCCTCGCCGAGACCGGCCTGACCATCAGACCCGCCTGAGCAACCCCACGACATCACGAGTTCAACCTCAGTAACGGGCCTCCGTCGAGACCGGGGCGAGGCGGAAGACGCACTGGACCGTGTTGAACTCGATCACCTTCGCGACGAAGCGGAACGTGTCGCCAACTGCAACGGAAGCAGGGACCTGTTGACCAGTCAGGTGCAGGTCGCCGATGTTGACGTCCTCGTACTTGAAGTTTGGGCCGTCCGTCGTCTGCGGTCCCTTGTCGCCTGGGCCGAGAAGGAAGTCGTAGCGGGTCTGATCATCCCCATAGGACGCCATGTGCCTGATTGCCCCGTCGAAGGCGATCGTCTGCCCCTCGTGTTTGCTTGCGAAGTCCACGTTCGCTTCACTGCACGGGTCCGCCTTCAACAACGCTGCGAACTCGCGATTGTTTTGCGCCGTGATCACCCCAGCGGCAGTCGGCCCATCTGCGAGGGGCGTAGCGGAAGGCTTCTCACCGATGGCCGTCGAACTGGCTGACGCGCCCTTCTCCTCGCGTCCGTCGCCGACCGCAACGCCAGTGACGATGATGGCGGCCAAAACCACGAGGACGGCAGCCCCCGCCCCGATCAGACGCCACGGTAGTGGCCTCTTCGGCCGACGAAAGTTGAGGGTGGTGCGAAGTCTGCCTGGGAGCTGTTCCACGAGCTCCCAGCCGTCCTTCTGCATCTTCGAGATGACCAAACCGTCGGTGCCCCGAACCGTCTGCACGACCTTGTACTCATACTTGATCTCATCGGCCATGCGGCTCCCCGCCCCTGAAGCGAACTGATCATTCCAACTGGGGGCGAGCATAGATGACTACGCGCGTAGCCCGGCATCGGGAACTTTCCGCTCACCACGGCATTTGCAGCACGCCGTGAGGCGGGCGTGGCCTGCTTTCAAACGCCTCCACCCCCGTCCTGCACGGACAGGGGTGGAGGAACGTTCATGCAGCTACAGTGAGCGGGGCTTCCATTCGCTCCCAGGCTCCCAGGATTGCCTTGTGAGCGTCCGGCTGCAGGGTAATGGTGTGCTCGGGTATTGGAACTCTCCGAATGCCCAGCCGCAGGCATGATCGACAGAGGTGTTCGGCACTGGCAGGCTGGCCCGATGCGGATACCCAGACGAGCAGCCAGAGTCGCGGTCCTGGACCCGGCGGGGTCGGTCTTCATGTTCCGGTATGACAACGAGGAAGTTGGCGTTCACTGGGCGATGCCTGGCGGCGGGCTGGATCCGGGCGAATCGCCGCTGCAGGCCGCTGAGCGCGAGTTGTGGGAGGAGACCGGATGGGCTGACATCGAGATCGACGACACCCTGCTGTGCCTGTGGGAACACGACTTCACCAGGGCCGGAGTGCCGGTTCGCCAGCACGAGCACATCTTCCTCGCGCATGGTCCCCGCCGGGATCCAGTCGGCGACCTTGTTGCTTCGCATGCCGCAGACAAGATCCTGCGGTGGCGATGGTGGTCGCCAGCTGATCTGTCTGGTGGTCGTGAGCCGTTGTGGCCGCCGCAGCTGCCCGAACTGCTCGCCGACGTGCGGAAAGTCGGTGCACCGGCGACGCCCGTCGACCTTGGTTTCGTCCAGAGCGGGTTCGTCGGCGGGAGCTGATCAGGGGGACGGATCTCAGGAGTTGTTCCGGCGGCTGACCTCGGCCGCGTAGGCGCCCCAGTCCCCGGCGGCGGCTCGCTGCCATTTGACGGCGACGGTGATGTCGATGCCGAGGGTGCGGGCGAGGACCGCGGCGGGCAGCTCGGTGGCGAGCTGGAACAGGGCGGTCGACCGGGTCTCGGCGAGCCGGATGCCGAGTTTGCGGAGTCGTTCGCCCATGGCCCAGACGCTGATCGGGCGGCCAGGCTGGCCGCCGGGGAAGAGCCAGGGGGAGTCTGTCCGGGCGAGGACGGCATGGCTCCGGCGAACCGCAACCTGCTGAAGGGCGAGCTCAGCGACAGGACCGGGCAAGTCGACGGGGACGGCGCCGAGGCGGAGGCGGACTGCTCCGTCGGTCTCCTCGATGTGGTCGACGGTGAGCCGGGAGATCGCCGCGGGCCACTGGGCATAGGGGAGCAATAGCAGGCCGGCGAGGCGGTTTTCGGACTTGAGGGTGTCGTCGTGCAGCAGACGGCGGGCGGTGGCCCAGCGGGCCTCGTCGTCCATCGCCTGAGATGGGCCGTTCCATCGGACGGCCGGGAAGCTGAGATCGCGGGCGATCTTCTGGGCGAGAGCCCAGCGCACGAAGTGGCCCGCCTCCCTGCGGTGGCGGACGTCGTCGCTGGTCATCCAGCGTTCAAGGTCGGCCTGACGGCAGGTCGCAAGGGTCAAGCCCTGGGCCTCGAGCCAGTTGAGGAGATGGACGGCTGCCCGCAGATGCTGGCGGACGACGGTGAGCTGGGTGTGCGTGATGTCGTTGCCGCGGCTGCGTCGGCGGAGCCGTCGCAGAAGGTGCCAGGTCGCGTACCGGTGCAGGATTTTCCGTCCCTCGGCGGTGGTGTGGGAGGTGACGAGATCGTTCACGTGCCGTTCCAGGCGGACCACGGCCAGGGCGTCGTTGAGGGCCTGCAGCTTCGGGGGTATGGAGCCCGAGTCGTCGGCGAGAAGCTCGTGGAGCCGCTGCTTGAGAGTGCAACGACGACATGGCCCCGGTGAACGCAGCCGCTCGGCCTGTCCGCAGGTGGGGCAGGGGTGCCAGAGCTCGGCGTCCGGCTTGGTGCAGGGGCCGCAGACCGGAGCGTCCGCGGTGCCGGAATGGATGCCACGGACGCGTCCGCAGGTGGTGCAGTGGGCTTGGCGCTGGAAGCAGCCGCGACAGCGGGGCAGGCCGGTGAGCTTCGAGTGGTTGCCGGGAGCGGTGAGGCCGCAGATGGAGCAGACCAGGACCGACAGGGGGCAGCAATTGGGGCAGAGCGGGCCCTCGGCGGTGCGGGTGTGCACTCGCCGCCGTTCCTTGCATCCGATGCAGACCTCGGCGTTAGCAGGGTCGGTGACCAGGCAGTTCGGACACAGCGGTCGCCCTTGCTCGTCGCGGGTGGCCGGCTCGCGGCGGGCTCCGCAGCGTACGCATTCTTCGACGCGGGACTTGGCGATGCAGTTGCGGCAGACCCGCTGCCCGTCGAGCGGCTTGTCGATACGAACCACCCGGTGGCACCGAGGGCAGGACGGCCGGACGATCCCGGCGACACCAGCCTCGTGCAGAAGGTCGATGAACTTCAAGATGGCGCGGTGCGGGGAGAGGTGGGCCTCGCCGGTCAGCAGACGAGGGTTCTCCTCCAGAGCCCAGACCACTCGCTGGCGATAGTGGGGACGGTGGGGTGCCGACCGGCGCAGAGCCTCGGCGACCACGTCGCGGTCGGCGCCCGGGGCGATCGTGTTGATCACCGTGTGGATGACCGTGGCCGGGTCACGGTCATCGTGGTCGGGACACATCGAACAGCGTGGCAGGCCCTTGCGGTCCCGGAAGGTGACGCGCCGGATGTTGCCGCAGGCGGCGCACTCGCTGGTCTCCTTGATGCAGACCCAGCAGTACCAGTCCTGGCCCTGCCGCTGGAGGCTTCGCAGCCCCTTCCCGCAGCCCGCGCAGACCGGTGGCGAGATCGCCGAGGCGCCGGCCTTGCGAAGGGCGATGAGGAGATCGCCGACGGCCCGTGGCGCCGGGGACCGGCCATCGGTCAGGGCAGCGGGTCGCGTCGCCAGGAACTTGGCCAGGTTTCGTGACTTCGCGCGGCCACCCGCGACCGCGGTGACCACGGTCCGGATGGTCTCGGAGCCGAGTTCGCTCTCGGCATCCGCGACCAGGTCCGTGATCAGGCCGATCGGGTCCGCGACGGAGCGGTCGGCAGAGCCGGTAGCGGTCACGGCCGGTCAACACCCTTGATCCGAGCCCGCTTTGGCCGCAGCCCGCCGAGTCCTTCCGTGTCGGCGGCCGTGCCGCCGACGGCAGCCTTCTTCGGCTTCTTCACGGCCCCGACCACCGCGATGGGCTCGATGAGGTCGTCCATGGTGCAGTCAAGGATGTCGAGCAAGGCCATGAGAATCTTCAGGCTCAGTCGCTCCGGTCGCTCGACGACGAGCCGGTAGACCTGGCTCGAGGAAGAGGATATCGGCCTGCATGCGCTGCACCCGGTTTTCGAACCACACTTGCCTGCGGCACGAGGTCCACCGTGTTCGCCGTCCGGTGTCAAGGTTGTCATCGCCGCGTAGTGTGGACTGTTGCTTGTCAAAGCCGTCAGTCCTTGAATTCCTCTCGCGTCCACTCTCGGGCGAAATACTCCAGCTGCTTGGTGATGAGCTCGACCGCGTCCAAGACCTCGGCGGGTGGGTACCCGTGCCGGGCGAGTAGCCGTTTGATGGTGCTGCGCAGTCTGGCGCGGACCGGTTCGTGGGAGACCCACTCCGGTGTCAGTTGCCGACGCACAGCCGTCACCAGCGCGCGGGCGATGTCGGCAAGCGCTGCGTCACCGATGAGGTTGCGGGCCTTGCCGTGGCCGGAGATCGCGTCGTAGAAGGCGAGTTCATCCTGGCTCAGCGGCGGGTCGAACCGCTCACCGCGGTGGGTGTCCGAGGCTATCTCGTGCACCATCTCGGTCAGCTCGGCGATGATCTCCCCGCTGGTGAGCCGCTGCCGTTCGTATTCGCTCGTCAGGTCCCGCAACCGTGCCGACAGGACGCCGCGCCGTACGACATTGTGCTGGGTGACTTCGTGTACGGACCGCTCGGCCAGCCGCCGCATGGCCTCGGTGGCCAAGTGCGGGGTTTCGGACGCCTGGAGTCCTGTGGCGGGCGCCTCCGGTCCGGTGGTCTGCGCCAGCTGGTGCACCATGTGCGCCATATCTTGGGATTCATCCGGGCCGATTGCCTCGCTGTCTGCGGCGTCGAATCTGGCCATCCAGGTACGGACCTGCGTCATGAACTTCAGGTCGGATCGCCAGTCCGGAGCATCTGGAAACCGTTCCGCGATCTTGGTGCTGGCGAAGGTCAGTGCATGGAAGCGCTCCAGGCGATAGGCGTGCTCGCGATAGCGCCGCCCGAGATTGCGGGCCGGGTCGGCAGTGTCGTTTCCGGGAGTGCGGGGGTCGCGCAGATGATTCAAGGTCTTTAGTACGGCTTCCAGGTGTGACCGGGGACCTGGTCTTGCGAGCAGCGCGCGCCAGTCGATGTCCGCGAGGATGCCGCACAAGGCGTCGTACTCCTTGCGCAGCTCATCCAGTGCCCTGTCGATGTCCGCGGCCGTGTATCGGACGGCCTGGCCGGTGTCGGAGCGTTCGGCAAGCATCTGCCGGAGGTTGTCGGCAAGAGGCACGTAGCCGACGAGGAGACCGTCCGGCTTGCCGCGGAAGCGACGGTTGACCCGAACCATGGCCTGCATCAGCAGGTTGCCCTTGAGGGAGCGGTCCAGATACATGGTGTGGACCGGCGGCGCGTCGAAGCCGGTGAGCAGCATGCTGTGCACGATGAGCAGTTCGAGCTCGTCGTCAGGATCCTGGGCCCGTCTGACTACCGTCGAGCGCTCCGCTGGAGTCAAAGCATGGGAACGCAGCCGATCCGGATCCATGCCCAAGCCCGAGAAGACAATCTTCATCGTGCCGTGGTCAACCGCCTGATGGGCCCACCCGGGCCGTAGTTCCCGGATGGCCTCGAACATCCGCACGCACATCTCGCGTGTGGCACAGACGACCATGGCCTTGCCGGGTGTGCCGATGAACGGCGTCATGTGCGCGCGACGTTGCTCCCAGTGCTCCACCAGGTCGGAGGCTAGGGCGTGGACCCGAGCCGGGCTGCCGTGTGTGGTGTTCAGATCGGCGACGGTCCGCTCGGTGCGACGGCGTCCGGATCCTGCAGTCAGTCCGGACTCCTCGTCGAACTCTGGAAGATCCGGCCAGGATTCCCCGGCGAGTTCGAGGGTCCGGTCCTCGTAGTGGACGGGGACCGTTACCCCATCGCAGGTGGCCCGCTCGAGGTCATAGGTGTCGATGGAGCGTCCGAACACCTGGCGGATCATCCGGTCGGCTGACGAGAGCGGTACGGAGGTGAAGGCGAGCAGGGTTGCATTCGGCAGGGCCCCGCGGAGATGGCGGGCGTGCAGGGAACGGTGCGATCGGTGGGCTTCGTCGACGATGACGACGATGTTCCGCCGTTCGGACAGCGTGGGGTGTCCGGACCCTGACGTGTGCTCACGTGAGGTGAGGCCGAATTTCTGCAAGGTGGTGAAGACGGTGCCGCCGGCACGCATGTCGGACAGCAGCCCACGCAATTCCTCACGGGAGACCGCGTGGTACAGGGGCTCCAGCGGAGGCCCGTGCTCCTGGAAAGTCGCGAACAGTTGGTGGTCGCGCTCGGTATTGTCCGTGACAACGACGAGCGTAGGCCAATTCAGTGCCGGGTCGCGAGCGATGGCGCCGGAAGTCAACACCATGGTCCAGGACTTGCCGCTTCCGGCGGCGTGCGCCACGACACCTGCCCGCCCGTCGGTGCGGTAGGCGTCGACCACGCTTCGTGCGGCCTTGGTTGCTGCGTAATACTGGTGCGGCCTGGCGATGCGCTTCCCGGTGGACGTGAAGTCGATGAACCCATCGACGAGGCGCAGCAGTCGGGCCCGGTCGAACAGGCCGCGCAGGGCCAGCTGTTCCGCTGTCGCGTCTCCCTCACCGGCTTGGTCCGGCCGTACCGGCCGGCCCGACTCGTCTACGTTCCAGGCAGCATATTGCTCGTACGGAGTGAAGGGCGTCCCGTATACGACTTCTGTCCCAGATGAGAGCAGAGTGACGGCGTTGTAGCGGAAAGCGGCGGGGAAGTCCTCCGCACACCGCTGAATCGTGCGGTGCGCCCCTCGTAGCGCCCCGTCCCCGTTCTGGGCCCGCTTCGTCTCGATCACGGCCACCGGCAGCCCGTTGACGTAGAGGACGAGATCCAAGCGGCGACGCTGCCCGTCCCCGCCGGCGAGTGCGGTGTCGGTCGACACGATGTACCTGTTGGCGTCCGCGTTCCTCAGATCGATCAGTCGGATCGGGGGGTTGTGCCGTGCGCCGAACTCGTCCGTGTAGACGACGGATCGAATCCCATGGGTCATATACGCGTGCGTCTGCCTGTTTTCGGTGTACGCGTCATGGGATACAGGACCGGCCGCGACGGACACGGCTTGGCTCACCGCCTCCGGAGGCAGGCCAGGGTTGAGGCGGGTGATCGCCTCGCGGAGCTGGTTGTGGAGGATCAGACCGTCCCAGTCACGGCGGTGGCCGGACCCGGGCGCGAGCCGGTTTCCGGGACACGCCTCCCAGCCGAGCCGCGTCAGCTCGGTCACCGTGAGCTGCGCCAACTCGGCCTCGATGGGCAGGCTGGTCACGTAGCGTCCTCCACGACTGCTTCGGCGTCTCTTACGCGCAGGCGGCCCGTCATCAGCTGGGGAAGAAGGCTGTCGCGGAGCTCGGCCAGGGTGGCCGACTCAGCCTGTCCGTGGTCGGCCCGGTTCTCCAGCGCCTCGAGCGTAGCCCGTAGCGCGGCTCGGTGGGCGTAGGCGGGCAGGAGGAGCTCCAGGGCTGCCAGGTGGGTCTCCCGAAGTCCGGTCTGCCGGGGCGTCCCCTCGGCCATGGCCTCGATGCGGGGCTGTGCACGCAGCATCGCGAACCCCGCACAAAGCGGGTCGGTCAGTTCAGGCGCGAAGCGGACCGTCAGCAGACGGGCGCCCGGCACCGCATTCGCGTCCGCGGTCCAGCGGGCGACACGGCCGAGTGTGCCGGCGCCGTACGAGGTGACCAGCACGTCGTGGCGCTGCAGTATTCTGGCGGCGTCCACCTCCTCCCTGAGCGCCCGGCGCGCGGACTCGGTGATCACCCGGCCTTCTCGGACGCACTCCTGGTCAAGCAAGAACACCCCATCAGGGGCGTCCGTGTACCGGTGTGTGACGCCCCGGTGCAGCGCACTCGTGACGGACCCCACGGCGACCCGGACAGCGTCTGCCGACTCGACGGCCCGGTCGTAATGTGCCAGTGCCAGCTCGCGGGTGGCGGCCAGGATGCGGCTGTTTGCGGCGATCTTGTCGTCCAACGCGCCGAGAACGGCGACCACCCCCTCCTGCTCGGCCATCGAAGGGTGCGGGACCGGAAGGGTGCGGATCGACGTCAGGGGAGCGGCCATGCCCGACCCGCCCACAGCCGACGTGTGGGTCAGAAGCGAACGCCGTCCCGCCTCCGACCGGAACCAGTAGTGGTAGAACTCGGGCAGTGCTCTCGCCGGATCCAGCCGGGACCGCAGCTGGGACGAATCGATGACGTACCGGCTGTATCCCAGCCTGCGAGGTACCACGGACACCTGGCCGATGGCACCCCGGTGGGTGAACACGACGTCTCCCGGGAAGACGTTCGCCGACAGCACCTCGTCCGCCTTCTCCTCCGTGATGTAGACGAATTCACCGTCGAGAATTCCCCGTGCCAGATTCGTCCCGCGGATGACGGGTACTCCGTCCCGAACGTAATCTTCCTTCGTGATCCGTGATCCGAACGGGCCCATGGCGAAGGCCGAACGGTCTTCGGGCGCGGCCAGCGACTGGTACTCGACGAACTTCCAGTCAGCCATCGACCCTCCGCAACTGCGCCCGCACCGCCTCCGTCAGGTCGTCTGCCAAGCCGAAGAGCCCATCGAGCTCCTTCGTCAGGCGCCCGATGCGTTCGGCAGCCGACTCGACACCGACCTCGGCGATGTACCGATTCGGCGACAGCACATGGCCTTCGCGCCGGACGTCCGCCACATCCGCAGAGAAACAGAATCCGGCAACGTTCTTGTACCGCTTGCCCCCGGCCGAGGCCGTGCCCCGCCATGCGCGATACGTGCTGACGATCTTCGCGAGGTCCCCGTCGGAGAGGGTGCGCTCTCCTCGGCCCGCTGTCTCGCCCATGGCCCCGGCGTCGATGAACAGTATGCGGCCACGCCGGTCTTCCAGGTTCTTGGTTCCCCGGGAGGACTTGTCCTTGTCCAGGAGCCACAGATATACGGGAACGCCGGTGCCGCGGAAAAGGAGCGGCGGTAGTGCGACCATGCAGGCCACCAGATCTTCCTCGACCAACGCCCGGCGGATCTCGTCTTCGCGGCCCCGGCCGCGAGTGACCGAGGCACCGGCCAGAACGACGCCGGCGGTGCCCTTGTCTCCGAGCTTGGCGATGATGTGCTGCAACCATGCGAAGTTCGCGTTGGCTTGCGGCGGCACACCGAACCGCCAACGCGGGTCCTCCGGGTTTCGTGGCCATTCCTTGAGGTTGAAGGGGGGAATGGACAGGACGAAGTCGGCTTCCAGACCGGGGTACCGGTCCTCGCCGAGGGAATCCCCCCACGCCAGGTCGCCTTCGACACCGTGCAGCGCGAGGTTCATCCTCGCCAGCCGCCACGTGCGTTCATCCCGCTCTTGGCCGTGCACCGCCAAGCCGTATGTGTGTGCCGTGGTCTCGCGTCCGGCAGAGAAATTTCCTGCCCGGACGAGCAGCCCGGCCGTGCCGCAGACCGGGTCGTAGATCCGGCCCGCGTACGGCTCCAACATCTCCACCAGCAGCCGGGCCACGCTCCCCGGGGGGTGGAAGTCACCGCCTCGTTTCCCTTCCGCCCGGGAGAACCTGTCGAGGAAGTCCGCGTACACCGCGCTCAGGACGTCCCGTGCCGGCCTGCCTCCGGGGCCCGTGAACCGCGCGTCGTCCATGAGGGCGACCAGCTCGGCGAGACGACGCCAGCCGATGTCTTCCTGACCGTAAATTTTCGGCAGGACACCGGCGAGCGGTGGGTTTTCTCGCATGACGGCGTCGATCGCGTCATCGAGGTACCGGCCGATGTCCTCGCTCCCCGTGCGGGCAGCGATGGCGTTCCAGCGGGCGGACTCCGGCACCCAGCAGGCGCCGTAGCCGATGTACTCGTCCTTGTCCTCCAGGAAGACGGCCCGTTGTGCCGCGTTCATGCCTTCCTCGGCGAGCTCCTCGTCGAGCTTGGCGCGACGCTCGTCGAAGGCGTCGGATAGGTACTTCAGAAAGACCAGGCCGAGGAGGAACTCCTTGTACCGGGCAATGTCCATCGAGCCACGCAGCTTGTCCGCGGCTGTCCACAAGACGTGCTGGATCTCACCGGAGCCCGGTACGCCGGACAGCTCGGTTCGGACGTCGGCTCGGTTCATCCGCGACGGCATGGCAGCGGTTCCTCTTCCTTGAGCGGCGGATCACTGGTCGGCATGCAGGGTAAGGGTGCCGTCGGCCATCCCGGCGGTGGCGAGGCTCCCCAGCTCGTCGAGAGCCCCGATCTGCTGCCGCAGTACCGATGACCGCCGTTCGATGTCCTCGAGCAGGGCATCGAGACGATCGGCTTCCACCGGACCGACATCGGGAAATTCCAGCTCTTCGAGCGTAAGCGCGGAGTGTACGGAGCCCCGGGTGCGCCGGTACTCCGCGGCTGCCATGGACAGGAACGCGGCCAGAACCCGGGGCCGCACAGGGCGCGCGGCCTCCGACCGGACCCTCAGCACGCGGGCGGGATAGGCGACGACGGAGAAGCCGCCCGCGTCGATGTACGCGCCGAACTCTGGCTGAGCCGTGATCACAAGATCACCGGGTTCGGTAAAGGCGACGTGCCGGTATGCCGTCATCAGCAGGGCACGGTCGATGCGGTGGGTGCCGACCGGTTTCCTGCCAAGGACCTCGGCGGGGGTCAGGACGTTGTGGTCACCGCGGTCCAGCAGGTACTCGGTGGCGATCCTGTGCCCCGGGAGCATACGCACGCGACGCTCCTTGCGCAGCCGCGCGATGGTGGTGGACGGTGGGGTGCTGCTCTCCGGGCGGAGTGAGGCATGGGCCGTCAGTTGGCCACCCGCACCGGACTCGCGATGGGCCCGCTCGCCGAGCTCCTTCAGCCGAAGTTCCAGATCGGCCATGCGAAGGACCCTGTCCCGAGCGCCCGTAGTAGCGCGCGTCCGGGCCGTGAGCGCGGCACCGGCACGGCTGTTGAGCCTCTCGACGGACACGATCACGCCGTGGTCGAGCGCGGGGAGACCGTCCTTGCCCCAGCCACCGGCTCGCCACCGTCGGATGTCCTCGGTGATCCCGGTGAGAGTCCGCTCGGTCATCTCTTGGCCCGACAAGTCGGCGAGGAGGACTCGGCCCCGCTTCTCCTGCTCCGGTGTACGAGCCAGCACCCAGAGCGCGGTGCGGTACCCCGGCCGGTACGGCATGATCCCACCAGGCAGAGCGATCACGGCCTTCAATAGGCCGTTGGTCAGAAAATCCCTGCGGAAGCGGTCGGCCCAGTCGTGGGGACGCAACGGCTCCGTCAAGGCGTCGGCGGGACCGAGTACGACGGCTGTGCACCTCTCGGCAAGGAGATCGGTCAGGGCCTCGATCCGCTCCAGCGTTTTCTCTGGCAGCCGTTCCTCGCGGGGCAGGTAGGGGAGGACGGAGGCGACGACGTTCGGTCCGTCGACCGCGTCGGGGACACTCTCGCCTTCCTGCACGTCAAGGGCCTGTCCCAGGACGCCGCGGACCAGCATCCGACGTCGTACGAGACGTACCAGTGAGCGGTTCGTGTCGGAGGCAACGAATCTTGGCACGATATCGGGCCCGGCCGCGGAGTGCAGGGCGACGAGGAGGTCTCCGCCGCGGGCACCCGGGTTGGCGATAACCGGGTCGGTCGTGCCATCGATCCCCGTGAGCCGCGCGATGCACTCGGTCATCCCGGGGGTAAGGGTGTCTGCGGTCAAATCGTGGAACCCCAGCCTGTGGCGCACGCCGAGCAGCCATTCGAAGGCATCCGCTGCAGGCCCGTGACGAACCGCCAGCATGCCACCGTGGCGTCGGCCTGTGTTCGCGGCGGCCGCCACCAGTTCGTCGGCGAGCCGGGACAGCGGCGGTCCCCAAGGGCCGGCGTTGGTCAACTCGCTGATCAGACAGGTGTCGTCCTCGTCCAGCATTCCAGCCCGCTCCACGATCGACTCCCAAGAGGTGTCTTCCCCCGAAAGCAGTGGTACGCCCTCGTGGTGGCGCAGGCACATGAGCGCAGTCAGTACGTCCAGCAGCTGCCGACCGGGAATGCGCGAGGTCCAGGCTGAGAGGCTGTGCAGTGCCAGCTCCGTGCCCAGGTCGTTCTCGTCGGCATTGCCGTGGCCCGTCGTCAGAAGCCAATCGACGATCTCTCGGCCGTCGAAGAAGGTACGGCCGCCGTCCCGGGCGATGGGTTCCGGGAAGTCGCCGTGGCGGCGGCGCCAGTTGGCAGGCACGGCTCGCTCCACCCGGGCGAGAGCCGCGATCTCCGTTGACGAGATGCGCCATGTCGTCTCCCCGGACGGGCCGAGAGCATGGGTTTCGTGCGTGCTGGGCATTTCGGTCCCCCTCTTCGCCCGACTACGGTGCTGCGGCACCGGCGCCGTTCGCACTCTACGGCCGACCTGGAAGTGCCAATGCAGGAAAGCCTGATAGCAGGTGCTATCAGGCAGTCAGATTCTGGACGTGGACTTCGCCTGTCAATGTCGATGTCCGTCACCCGACCGGCACGTCCGCGGTCCTGAGACCGGTGACGTACGCGACCGACTGGAGACACACATGGCTCCCAGCACGTCCCTTCGCACCCTCTACCGTCTCGTCGACGTCGTCCCGAACCGGGACGGCATGCGCGCGGCCCTCGACCACGAGCAGCTTGCGTCGCTCGACGCCGAGTTCCACGATGCCCACCACGAAAGGCTCCCGGTGCCCTGGCTGTTCCTCAGCGCTGGAATCGAAAAGGAGAAGGCGGCCTGGTGCGACGAGATCGCCCGCACCACCGGATGCGACGTTTCCGAGCGTGTCCGGAGGACGGCCGCACTGCTCATGCTCGCCGTCGACGGGGAGGTGTACGCCATCGGGTACGACCAGGGGTACCGCCTGATCCCGGACCGCCTGAAGGACCGGCGTTTCGGGCTCCGCTACGCCGCACGCCAGGTCGACCCGCTGCAGGTGAGGGGCCTCATCGCGCACACCATGGGCGAGGCCAGGACCGACATCGCCCTCGTGCCCGGCGGGACGTCCGTCACGCGCTTCGGCGTGCGCGAGCACCAGCAGTTCGTCACCAGCCTGCGTGGCGTCCTCCAGTCCAACGGTCTTACGCGTGCCCAGAGCGGCAGAGGCGTCACCGTCAGCGTGGAAGGGGGTGCCGGACTCCGGCTTCCGCTCGGGATCGAGCCGGCCGACCTGGTCGCGGACATCCGGGAGATCGCGCGGGTGTGCCGTGACGACTCCCCCGATCCCGCGCTGGAATTCGTCGAGCACATCACGCCGGTCAAGGACACGGCAACGCTGGCCCTCCTTGAGCAGGAGCTCGAGGCTGCGTTGGGCGATCCCGCCGACGGACGGATCACCCTGGGGGTCCCCGGGGACCACTGGACGTATTACCAGGCTGCTGGCGCCGTCCAGCTGAGGATCGACGGCTGCGGTGTCACCATGGGGGACGCCTTCGAGCTCGACCATGTGCTGGACCGGCTGCGCACACGCCCGGCAGGCGGGCGCCTGGCCGCGCTTCGGCGCAGCACCGTCACCCTCTACCGTCACCACCGGGCCGCTCACGAGGACCGGCTCGTCGCCACACCCCTGCTGCGGTGGATCGAGGCCGGTATCTCCCTCGGGGAACGACGCTTCCTCCTGATGGACTGCGAGTGGTACGAGACCGGGGCGCGGTACCTCGCCGCGATCAAGGACACCGTGACACGGTTGATCAACCGTCCGCCGTCGGTGGAGCTGCCTGCCTGGGAACCGGGCGAGAAGGAGGACCTGTACAACGAGTCGATCGCCCGGATGGGGGACGGCTACGTCTGCCTCGACCGCAAGAACGTTGGCAACCCGCTCAAAGCTGGCAATGAGGTGGAGATCTGCGATGTCCTCACACCTGACAACACGCTGGTCCTGGTGAAGCGCGCCCACCGGTCTGGTCCGCTCAGCCACCTTTTCAGTCAGGGGCTGGTGGCTGTTCAGATGCTCAAGGAGTCGGCCGAGGTGCGCGCGCAGTTCGCCCGCAAGGTTTTCGAGCAGAGCAGGGGGAGGCGCATCATGCCCCTCGACTTCGTCCCCCGGCGTCTCGTGTTCGGTATTCTCTTGAAGGATGGTACGGAGGAGTTGACCCCGGAGACGCTGTTTCCCTTCTCCCAGGTGACGCTTGTCGAGACGGCGAAGACACTGCGGTCGTGGGGAGTGGAAGTGGAGGTCGTCGGCATCCGGGCAGCCCCTTCGCGGACTCCCCGGGCTGCATAGTTGAGCGTCACGGTTCGAAACCGTCGCCCCCCGTCGTAGACGCTCCACTGCGACACTTCCCGCCCGCCGCCCGCAGAGGTCATGTCGATGAAGACAGGGCCCGGCACGCTGCTGTCGGCCAGCAGCCCACCAACCGAGCCCTCGTGCGAGGCACCGAACTCCTCCGTCGTCCACGACTCCCGCTCGCCCACACCCATCAAACCCTCCCACTCGCATGGCGAACCCGCCCGGGCGCGCCCAGAGCAGAGTGTCGGCACCGACCCTGCCGCAGATGCGGACGTCTTCACCACCGAAACCACCGAAGAGGTGGAAGCGGAGGGCCTCCTGGGCGTCGGCGGGCAGCCGGTCGAGGAACTTCTTGGGGAAGCCGCGCCCGGCCGGCCGCGGGTGGACGTTGGCGAAGGTGTCGAACCAGGTTTCCTGCCGCAGGTCCTCCCGGCTCACCCTCTGGTTGACCTCCTGCTCGGGGTGCTCGAAACCCGTGGTCTCGCCCCACAACAGGTACGCTTCAGCGGCGGCGGTGAGCGTGTCGTCCATCAGTGAGTAGTCGAACTCGGACGGGGCCAAGCGCGCGAAAGCATGCAGCGGGATGCCATACCGGTCCTCGTCGGCATCATCGTCGAAGGGATCCTCGGCCATGGCCTGTGCCGACTCGGCCCGGTGGCTGATGATCAGCAGCGCCAGGTCCTCGCCGTGGGCACGGGGCACCGGCAACGCTCCGGCGCGGACGTCGGCGGCCAGGTCGGCGAACGCGCGGGCCACCTGAAGCCTGAACGCCTGATTCTGCCGCTCGGCGCAGCGCGGCAGCCGCATGAAGACGATGTCCTCGGGGTCCTCGTCGTCCGGCACCAGCGGGACGTACGGGCGTCCGTCCACTCAAGCGCCTGGTGGTAGGCGCACGAGGACAGCTCCTCTGCGACGCCTGCCCACAGCATGGCCCCCACCGGTGAGAGAAGACCGGCCCGGGGCCCGCGTGGACGGTCCTGTTCGCGTTCGTTCAGCGCCACCCACGGATCGCCCTCTACCGCACTCAGCAGGGTGGGTGCCTCGGCGCCCTCTTGGATCTCGGCGGGCTGGACGTCCGGCGGGACAGGGAGGAAGGCGTAGTGGGAGGACCACCCCTTTGCAGAGGTGGTGAGGGACGGGGACGGCTCGCCGGCGGAGCTCAGCGCGACGCCGCCATACAGGCTCAGAAGATCGTCTTCCGTGAACAGCAGCCGGTGCAACCCGGTCCAGTCGAACTGCTCGGGGTCCGTCAGGTCATCGTCGGAGAGGCCGCACTCGGCCCGGAACGTGGTGTTCGCGACCGCTCGACAGTGGACGGCACGCGCTTCTTCGATCATGAGGTGCGTCATCAGCCCCTCCGCCGGATTACGCCCGAGCGGGATCCGCCGCTCCGCACGTCGTCCAGCAGCCCGTCCGCAGCCGGCGCCAGCAAGGCGCGGAAGTCGCGGCCGAGGGGGTCGGTGCAGCGGGGCAGCCGCGCCCCTGCGCCCCGCCTTCGACGCCGTCTACACCGGCCTCCACCGCGAGGCGCTGAACAGGCGGTACGACTGGTTCGAGGGGACGGCGCACCCGAATCACGCGTCCTGGCGGGTCCCCGACGGAGAGATATCCACCTGGCGGGGTGGGGTCGCCAGGCTGGAGCACCTCCACGAGCACGGCTCCGCGCCGCACGCCTCCACCGTCCGCCACTCGTTCGCCCCGGACGGAACTGCGGCTGTGACGTCGCAGTCGTTCCGCGCGGGGACCGAGCAGCGGACGGGCGGGTGACCCGCCGGGGGCGGGACGGGGCCATGGCAGTGAGTTGGCCGCTGACCTGCGCGAATGGTCTTTCAGCCGTTTCATGCTCGTGCCGGTTGATGAAGCCGGGAGTCCCAGAGGAATTCGGGAGGGCCGTGAACCGGCAGCCGGTAGGTCTGGCCGACAGCCTCGGCCAGACCTACCGGGCCGACGTCTTCCCGGACGGCTCCGGCCGCACGTCACTCCACTGCCGGCGGGTATAACGTGCGGCGGTCTTCCCACGACGCCGCGGAACCGAGCCGGCGGCCGGGCTCACTGACCGGGGGTGCAGGAGCGGACGGGACCGCTCGGAGTGTACGGGCTTCCTTCGAGGTCGGTGTCGGTGGTGACGACCTGGCCGCCGACGTAGGAGATGTGCCGCAGGAACATCCCGCTGTCGTCGCACAGGACGAGCGGGTCCGGGCCGCTGCCGCAGGCGACCAGAGACGAGGACAGCGGCAGCGTGTCCTGCCGGTCCCCGTTCTCGTCGAGGTAGTACACCGAGCCGTCGCAGCACACCATCCGCGTCCACGAGCGCGTGCCCAGGCCGGGGACGTCGTAGCTGATGATGAAGTGCGCCATGACGCCGGCCCCGTTGAAGGGGTTGTTGACGACGGTCTCCTGCGCCTCGAAGTACAGGGTGTTCGTCCCGGGCCGGGCTCCGGGGAGGGGGGCCGGGCCGAAGGTGTACGGCGTGCCGTTGTGGGTCGCCGTGGGAGGCAGGGGCGTCCACGCTCCGTCGTTCAGGCGGAACCGGTTGGCCCTCTGGTCGGCGTTCAGCACGGTGATCCGCACCCGGATCGAGTCCGGGTCCGCCGCGGCCGGAAGACCGAACGACGCTCGTGCCCACCACCTCATCGGGTTCGCCGGGCTGCCGCTCAGAGTCGGGCCCTCTCCCTGGTCGCCGGTGCTGCGGGTGAGGCCGTCTGGATGCGGGGCGATCCACCCGGCCCTGCGGGCCGGCGCGGAATCGGTGACGGACCAGGCGGCCGGGTTGGGGGCGAACCGGGCCCGGTAGGTCCGGTACCAGGTCGCATCGAGGGCACGCCACACAGGATCAGGGCGGACGAAGCCCGCGCCGCGCTCACCGACCCCACCGTCACCCCCTGCAGCTTCTGCCGCCCGGACACCGACCTCGGTATCGATCTGGCCTGAAAGGTCTCCCATGGGTGACAGGCGTTCTATGGCCGGATATGCACAAATGCAAGGTTCCAGGCGCGGTGGTTCACCGGGGCTGTACGGCCACGGGTCAGTGGGCGCAGCACGCGCGTGGCCATCGAGGTGGCATCTGCCGGGGGCCGATGCTCCAACGCCGGGTGGCCCCCGGCACCAGCGTCCGAGGGCCACCGTGACCTCATCGCCGACCACGAGCGGATCGAACACGACCGCCGCCTGGCCGGGAGTGGGTCATCCCAACGGCTTGGTCACCGAGGGGCCTTGGAGTTCAGTTCCATGTATCCGACGTAGTTGAGCCAGGCGTCCAGCGTCGCGTAGGCGACGCCGTTGAACACGAGTGTGGAGTGCGTGCCGCCCAGCCATCGGTAGATCCAGCTGGAGACGCCGTCCCAGCCCTGCTGGAGGGTGACGTTCGCCTGCCCGAGGGCGTTGCTCGTCCCGTCGCGGAGGTTGCCCCTGATGACGTCGAAGATGCGGCCGAACCTGGCCGCTTCGGAGGTCGCCTGGATGATGGTGGTCAGGTTCCTCCCAAACGCGTCTCTGTCACGGCTGAGCCGGGACTGCGCGTCCCCGATGCTCTCCAGCGCGCCTGTGAGGTTGTACGTGTTGATGGCCCGCGTCTGACGGCTCGTGGTGTCCCCGCCCGGCAGACCGGTGTAGTTGCCGCTCCAGGGCAGCGTCTCGACCCGGGTGGCACCGGTGACCTGCCTGAACTCGTTCGGCCAGACATCGGGGAAGACGTAGTGCGTGTGTGTGCTGTCCTGGTAGAAACCGGCGAAGTACAGGTTGTCCGCCCACCAGTACAGCGACCCGATGTAGTCTCCTCCGGCATTCAACAGACGAGCCTCGATGAGACGCGTCGGCAGGAGGGTCGTCTCGCTGACCCGGCCCGTCACTTCGGGGTGGTTGGGGATGGCGTGGCCACTGATCTGATGGAGGGAGTTGATCGCGCCCCAATAGCTCTGGTGGGCCGTATCACCGGTGAAGTAGAGCTCGCCGATGTCCCAGTCGAACTTGCTGATCGGGCCGCTCGGATCGGCGTGTGCCGATGACGATGCGACCTGTATCAAACCGATGGCCATGGCGAACGCCAGCATCAGACCCGCGACCCGTCGGCCGAGTGTGCCTTGCATATGCACGCTGTGACTCCTGCAGGGGGATGAATACGACGTGATGGATCCTCGCTGTACACCTCCGGGCTGACTTGACCATCAGCGCACGTCCTTGAGAGCCACAGCGCACACTCACTCGCCGGCGGTAAGGGCCCGTCCGGGACTCGGCTTTGACCTGCTCGACGCTCGACCCTGGTGCTCCTGTACGGCGCGCCCCGCTGGTGAGCGGCGCGGAGGGAAGGGCGATGTGCAGTTGTTCCGCCCCGGCGGATCTCCTCTCCGGCCGGGGCCGTCTGCTCGGGTGTTCGAGGCCAGCGTCCGGCTCGGTGGTGTCTTGGCCGAGGACCTCCGTTTCGGATGGGACGGTAGTAGTCACAGTTCGCCGGGGGCAGACAAGAAAGATCCCAGAAGGACTGGCCAACGGACGAAGGAGGATCAGGCGGCGGCCGATCTAGGGTCTGTCGTCAAATGATCTTCGGTCGGAGATCATGGCCGGGTGATATGTCGTCATGAACTGTCTGATGCGGAGTGGGAGTTCGTCCGGCCGCTGCTGCCCCGGTCCGAGCGGGGCAGCAGGCGGTTGGACGACCGGACGGTCCTCAACGGGATCGTGTGGAAGTTCCGGACCGGAACGGCTTGGCGGGACGTGCCCGAGCGGTACGGCTCCTGGGCCACGCTGCACACCCGCTTCCGCCGGTGGGCCAAGGACGGCACCTTCGAGCGGATGCTCCGGGCCGCCCAGGCCAGGGCCGACGCGGCCGGGGACATCGATTGGCTGGTGTCGGTCGACTCCACGATCGTCCGGGCCCACCAGCACGCGGCCGGAGCGCGAAAAGGGGGCTCCGCACCCCGGGACTCGGCCGGTCCAGAGGCGGCCTGACCAGCAAGATCCACCTGGCCTGCGACGGCGCCGGACGCCCGCTCGCCTTCACCGTCACCGGCGGCAACACCAACGACTGCACCCAGTTCACCGCCGTGATGAAGGCGATCCGGGTGCCCCGTCCCGGGCCCGGGCGGCCCCGGGGCCGACCCGACCACGTCATCGGCGACAAGGGCTACAGTTCCAGGGCCATACGCGGCTGGCTGCGACGACGGAACATCCGGCACACCATCCCGGAACGGTCCGACCAGATTCGCAACCGGCTCCGACGCGGCAGTCGGGGCGGACGCCCGCCGGCCTTCGACAAGCAGGTCTACAAGCAGCGCAACGTCATCGAACGGTGCTTCAACCGCCTCAAGCAGTGGCGCGGCATCGCCACCCGCTACGACAAGACCGCCGAGTCCTACCAAGCAGCCGTCACCCTCGCCACGCTGCTGATGTGGGCGTGACATTTGACGACAGACCCTAGCAAGTTCCAGCCCGGCGGCTGCCTTTGTGACCCAGTGGACTGGTGAGTCCAAGCCGTCCGCCGCCCTCGTCGCCACCCCAGACGGCATCTCCTACGCCGCCCGATGCCTGCCGCGTGGACGACATCCTTTGGGAAACCCGCGTCGGCACACCTGACGGCACCCCCCAGCACGCCGTCCTGCACCCCGAGCGGCAGCGCCGTGCGATGCAGTCCCTGCGGTGCGCGGGCTGCGGCCGGCCAGCCGTACAGGCGATGGGATGCTGTGGGTTCTGCCGCTGCTCGCCGACGAGATGCCGGACAGCGGCTGGGAGGGCGTGCGCACCGCCATCCCGCCCATGTGCGAGCCGTGCGCCGACACGGTGATCTCCCTGTGTCCATGGCTGCGTAGGGGCTACGTGAAACTGCGGGCGCGACGGGCCGAGGAGATCGGCGTACGCGGCACCCTCTACAGGCGCCCCGGCGAGCTGGAGTCGTCAGCGGATCCAGCAACATCCTGGAAGCCGGTGCCGACCGACCTGGGCGCCTTGGTCCTGTACGACAGCCCGGACGCCCGATTCATCTTGGCTCGCGAGGCCGTCCGGGAGCTGCGTAAGTGCACGGTGATCGAAGTCTTCGCGGGCGTGGGTGCCCGTGTGGCGGCCGATGACGCTGCTGCCGGTCGTGCCGGGGGCACGGATCCGCGCATGCTGACCTGGCCCGCCCGCACCCTGGCCGCCATCAGGCTGCTGGTCCAGGGCACCCCCCAGTACCGCGCGGCGGCCACGCTGAACATCGCCCAGTCGACGATGAACCGCGACATCTCCCTGATCTGCCAGCAGCTCGGCATCGACGGCTCCAAGTACGCCCCGGTCGTCAACGCCGCGATCCGCAGCCGGGTCGTCCACCTGCCACCCCTTGAACCCGTCCACCTGCGCGAGCGCCTGGTGAGGATCCTGGAACTGCTGGCGGAGGGATACACGAATTGTGAGATCGCCGTCGCACTCGACCTGACGGAAAGGACGGTACGGAAAAATGTCAGGGACATCCTGCGCGCGCTGGACGCCAAGAACCGGCTACACGCGGTAGTCCGCGGTTGGCAGTGCGGCATCCTCGGCCGTCCCCAGCCGCCGGCCACCGCCGCCGAATCGGTGCCCGCGGGGCAGGTGAGGGCATGACGCTGCCCCCGGACGTCCCCGACAAGTTGCAGATCCTGGAAGTGGTCGAGACGGTGCTCGGCTGGCCGCCGGCCGGTCCCGACCTGCCGCTGGCCGACATCGCCTTGACCCTGCTGACGCATCTCACCGCTTACGGCCAGGTGGCTCGCTCGCGACCTGGAGACCCAGGGCCAGAGCGTCTTCGAGGGTTCACCCGCCTGGGCCGGCGCGCGGCACACGCTCGGCGAAGCCGGCCGACGCCTCCCGCTGCCGCTCCCGGCCGGCCCGGACGACGCGATCGTTCACCGGGCCAAGAACATCGCCCGCCTCATTCGGGCCCTGCTTCGAGCTGTCGGGCAGGTCGGCGAGGAACAGGCGCGGGGATCACGGCCGGAGCCGACCGGGCGGCCCGTCACCGTGAGGGGACGGCCTGGTGCATGAGGCCGGTCTCATCGTCCTGATCGCCTTCATGTTCCTCGCGCTTGCGGGGTCCTTCCTCTCCGAACTCCTTGCAACCCGAATGGTACAAACCATGGCCATAACCCACTCCACTTCCCCGCCCGGTACCGCCGGAAGCAGCGCGTCGATCACCGTCCGCTACATAGAGCTGCTGGCCGAGGGACGCGGCAAGCGTGGTACCGCAGCCGCCTTGGGGATCCGTCCCACGGCCGAGTCCTGGTACGCCCGCCAGGCCCGCCGTGCCTTGGGCGTCCGGGACTGCACGCGCGCGGGGCTCAGTTCCGAGGTTTCGAAAAGGGCCTGCGTCGCGCCTACAGTCCCGCCGTCCAAGGCGTCGCCAGCCGCTGCGACCTGATCGTCGCCCTCGCCGACGACCGCTGAACCCCGTCGCCGGCCTCACCGCCCGGCAGCTGTTCCGGACCTGGCGTGCCCTGCGACGGCTACTGCCGGACACGCCCCGGCCGTGAGCTCGCGCCGGCCGTGTCCGTGAAAACTCCGGCTCCCGCCCTGCTCCAGCCAGTGCTCGTCCGTCCGGTCCGGCCGTGTTCGCGGGAACGTGCCCGTGTCGGCCGGCCGTGCGGGTGAGGTCGGGTGGACGTCAGTGGGCCGTGTGCAGTTCGGCGATGTAACCGCCGGGGAATCGCACCGTCGCGGTGGAGCGGCCCTCGGCGGTGTACGGCCCCCACAGCACCTTCGCGCCCGCCGCCTCCGCCTTGCGCAGCGTGTCCGTGAGGTCGTGCACCGCGTAGCCTGTGGTCTCGCGGCCGAACGGGTAGGGAAGGTGGCCGTCGGTGACACTGACGACGGTGTTGCCGAACGGGGAGCGGATCGCGATGCGCCGGTATGTCCGGCCGGGCAGACCGATGTCACCGGCGTCCGCCGCCCGCTGGTCGGAGACGATCCGGCCACCGGTGAACCGGAGGTAGGCGCCGAGGAACTCGCCCACCGAGTCGGGCGTCAGGTAGACGCGGTTGTCCGGCACGGTCTTCAACGGCTCGTACGACGGGGCCTTGGTGTGCCAGTAGAGCTGGGCGCTGACGCCCCCGGGGAACTGGACGACCGCGTCCCGTCCGATGGGATCGTCGAAGGGTGCCACGACGACGCGTGCCCCGCTCTGGCGGGCCTGCCGGACGCCCCGGTCGAGGTCGCTCACGAGCCAGCCCGTCCGCTCGGTGCCGAACGGATAAGGGACGGGCGTCTTGAAGTCGAAGACGGACAGGGTGCCGACGGGCGAATGGACGAGCTGGGACTCGGTGCTGCTGGGCGTGGGGGTGACGGTCGTGACGACCTTCGCGGTGTGCGTGCCGCCGAAGGTCGCCTCCCAGCTCGCGACGAAGGTGTCCACGTCGCCCGGGGTGACGTAGACGTGCGTGGTGTCGTACTGGGGGCCGACCGCCGTGGTGGGGACCGCGGTGGCGGCCCGCTCGCTGTGGGCCGAGGTCGGTGCCCCGGAGCCCACGACGCTCAACGCCACCAGTAACGTGGGCAGCACCCAGGCCATCGTTCTGCGCTTCATCGCCGTCCTTTCCCGTGGAAGCAGGTCAGCCGAGCGTAAGGAACGAGAAGGCGGGCGAGGTTGCCGTCAGCGCACCGGGTGTTGCCTGTCAGCGAACGGACCGGCCCTCACGGTGGCTCCTGGCGGAACGGCGGGTACCGCCCGTGGGGGCGTCATGCCCCCTTCGGCGGGGACACCACCACCAGAGTGACGGCGGAGCCCACGGGCCCTGCGGGATGCCGGTCGGTCCGTCGGCCTCGCGGTCCGAGGTCGGCCATACGTAGGGCAGGTCGTCGGGGAACACGTCCGTGTGGGCTTCCGAGTCCTTGCGGAGGAGCGCGGACTGGTGGCCCGGTGGAAGACGGGGCACGGCAGTTCCCGCGCGCGGGGAGCGCGGTTCGGGCGGCGGCGGTCCGGTCGCCCACGCTTCCGGGGCGGAGGTGCCGGTCGTCGGGCCTGCTCCGGTGGCCGTTCATGGTGCTCTCGGGATGCCGTGGGCGGTGCCGTCCACCGTCTTCCTTCCTGTTTCGTCGCGGCAGCGGGTGCGCCGTCGGCCGAACGGCACCTGCAGGTTCGCGCCCCGGGCGGTTCACCGGGTGAGGAGACGCGCGGGCCGTGACGCCTCGCGCGCGGTCGTCACGGGGCCTGGACATCAGTGGTGCGCTCAGGAGCACCGAGTGGTGCACGGAGGAACAACCGGTCCGCCCGGCGTCTTCCTAGCCTGGCCGCGACCCCGTGAGTGACCATCCAAGGAGCACCATGGCCAGACAAACCGTCGCCGAGCAGTATGTGGACCTCCTCGCGCGCGCCGGCGTGCGACGCGTGTACGGGGTGGTCGGTGACAGCCTGAACCCCGTCGTCGACGCGGTCCGGAGGCACGACTCCCTGGAATGGGTTCAGGTGCGGCACGAGGAGGTCGCGGCCTTCGCCGCCGGTGCCGAAGCCCAGTTGACGGGCAGGCTCGCCGCGTGCGCGGGGTCGTGCGGGCCGGGCAACCTGCATCTGATCAACGGCCTGTTCGACGCGCACCGCTCGATGGCACCGGTCCTCGCCCTGGCCGCGCAGATCCCGAGCGGCGAGATAGGCACCGGATACTTCCAGGAGACCCACCCCGACCGGCTGTTCGAGGAGTGCAGCCACTACTCGGAGCTGATCTCCTCACCCCGGCAGATGCCACGGGTGGTGCAGACCGCGATCCAGCACGCGGTCGGCCGGCGCGGCGTGTCCGTGGTGGCACTGCCCGGGGACGTCGCCGCACAGGCCGCCCCGGCCGGCGGCGCGGAACTCGCCACGCCGCTGGACCGTCCGACGGTCCGGCCCGCGGACGAGGAACTGGCCCGGCTGACCGAACTGGTGGACGCGGCGGAGAAGGTGACGGTGTTCTGCGGCCGGGGTGTCGAAGGCGCCCACGCGGAGGTCATGGCGTTCGCCGAGAAGGTCAAGGCTCCCGTGGGCCACGCGCTGCGCGGCAAGGAACACATCCAGTACGACAACCCGTACGACGTCGGGATGTCCGGTCTGCTGGGCTACGGCGCCGCCTACGAGGCGATGCACGAGTGCGATCTGCTGCTGCTCCTCGGAACGGACTTCCCGTACACGGACTTCCTGCCCCGCGACGTGCGGACCGTACAGGTCGATGTGCAGCCCGAACGGCTGGGACGGCGCACCCAGCTGGACTTCGCCGTGTGGGGAGACGTCCGCGAGACGCTGCGGTGCCTGACCCCCGCGGTGCGGGAGAAGTCGTCCCGCCGATTTCTCGACCGGATGCTGCACCGGCACGTCCACGCGCTGGAAGGCGCTGTCGGCGCCTACACCCACGATGCCGGCCGGCACACCCCGATCCACCCCGAGTACGTGGCGTCCGTGCTCGACGAGGAGGCCGCCGACGACGCGGTGTTCACCGTGGACACCGGCATGTGCTGCGTGTGGGCGGCCCGCTACCTGACGCCGAACGGCCGGCGCCGCGTCCTCGGGTCGTTCGTGCACGGTTCCATGGCCAACGCGCTGCCGCAGGCCATCGGCGCGCAGTTCCTCGACCGCTCGCGCCAGGTCGTGTCGCTCTCGGGCGACGGCGGCTTCTCCATGCTGATGGGGGACTTCCTGACGCTCGTCCACCACGGCCTGCCCGTGAAGGTCGTCGTCTTCAACAACTCCTCGCTGGGCATGGTGGATCTGGAGATGATGGTCGACGGACTGCCGCCGCACGGCACCGAGTACCCGCACACCGACTTCGCGGCCATCGCCACCGCCGCCGGCGCACGCGGCATCCGGGTCGAGAAGGCCACGCAGGTACGCGAGGCCCTGCGCGAGGCATTCGCCCACGACGGGCCGGCCCTGGTCGACGTGGTCACCGACCCCAACGCCCTCGCGATCCCGCCGAAGATCACCACCGAGCAGGTCACCGGCTTCGCGTTGTCCGCGAGCCGCACCGTGCTCACGGGCGGCGTCGGACGCATGATCGACCTGGCCCGGGCGAACCTCCGCAACGTGCCGCGTCCGTGAGAGGACGACCACCAGGCACCCTCCCCTTCACGCGCGGCAACCCCCGCTCCGTACCCCCGTCGACCCGAAGGGCCACCGGCATGTCAGACGCGACAGGCGTCACGCACCACACCGCCGTACTCAACGGCATCAAGCAGCACTGGGTGAGCGCGGGCCACGGCCCGCCGGTCTACCTGCTGCACGGTTTCCCCGAGACCTGGTACGGCTGGCGCAAGCAGATACCCGTGCTGGCGGAGCGGTTCACCGTCATCGCACCGGACCTGCGCGGCTACGGCGGCACCGACAAACCCGCCTCCGGCTACGACAAGCGGACCATGGCCAACGACATCGTCGCGCTGGCGGACCACCTCGGACACGAGCGGATCGCCCTGGTCGGCCACGACCGCGGAGCCCGGGTCGGCACCCGGTTCGCCAAGGACCACCCGGAGCGCATCGACCGGTTCGTGGCCATGGACAACATCCCCACCCGGATCATCGCCGAGACCTACGACGTGCGGCTCGCCCGGCAGGGCTACTGGTTCTTCACCTTCCTCGGTGTGCCCGACCTGCCCGAGGCGCTGATCGCCGGCCGTGAGGAGACCTGGCTCACCCACTTCTACCGCAGCTGGTCGTACAACCCCGACATGCTCACCCCCGAGGAGATCGCGGTCTACGTCCGCGCCTACCAGCAGCCCGGCGCCCTACGAGGGTCCTGCATGGACTACCGCGCGGCACCCCAGGACGTCGCCCAGGACGAGGAGGACGCCGACCGGCTCATCGACTGCCCCGTGCTGACCCTGTGGGGCGAGGACTTCAGTGCCGTCGGACGGGCCTACGACGTCCTCGACGTGTGGAAGGGAATGGCCCGCGACGTCCGCGGCGTGCCCATCGCCCAGTGCGGGCACCTGTGTCAGGAGGAACGACCGGACGTCGTCAACCGCGAACTCCTGGACTTCCTCGCCGACTGGAGCGGCTGACCCGTATCCCCGTCACGGGCACGGAAAGTCCACAAGCGGGGCACGGACGGACAAATACCTTCGACCCGCCGGCTCTAAGGTCCCTTACGAACCAGCGGCATCCCGCTCATCCGGCCCGCGCCGTTTCGCTCAGGCCGTCCCGCATACCGACCATCACCTCCGGAAGAGAGCACTCCCATGTCCCGTTCCGCCAAGCCGACCGTCGTCCTCGTCCACGGCGCCTTCGCCGATGCCTCCAGCTACGCCCAGGTGATCCCCCGGCTCCTCGCCCGTGGTCTGGACGTGGTCGCCCCCGCCGTCCCCAACCGCAGCCTGATCGGCGACGCCGCGTACATCGCCTCGATCGTCCGGCAGATCCCCGGCCCCGTCGTCCTGGTGGGCCACTCCTACGGAGGCGCGGTCATCACGGTCGCCGGCACGGAGGACAACGTCCAGGCGCTGGTCTACCTCGCCGGTTACGCCTTGGAGAAGGGCGAGAGCCTCGGCGAACTCCAGGGCCGCTTCCCGGACTCCGACCTCGCCGCCGCCCTCGTCTACACGCCCTTCCCCATCGAGGGCTCGGCCGAGACCGGGACCGACGTGTCGGTCCGGCCCGACGAATTCCCGGCGATCTTCGCCGCCGACGTCGACCCCCGCCTCGCCGAGGTCCTGGCCGTCTCCCAGCGACCCCTGGCCGCCCAGGCGTTCGCCGACGCCGCGCCGGCCGCCGCCTGGAAGACCAAGCCCTCCTGGGGTCTGGTGGCCTCCTCCGACCACACCATCAACCCGGACGTGGAGCGCTACGGCTACCAGCGGGCCGGCATGACCACGGTCGAGGTCGACTCCTCCCACCTGGTGATGCTCTCCCACCCCCAGCGCGTGGTCGAGCTGATCGAGGAAGCCGTCCGGGCCACCTCCGCCTGAGACCCCGGCTGCCGGCCGCGCCCGCACGCCCGCCAGACCGTCCGGGCACGGCCTCCTTCCTCCACCCACCTTCGCAGAGAGTGACCGATGAACTCACCGATCTCACGCCGCACCGTGACCACGTCCCTGCTGGCCGGCGCCGCCGCCCTGGGCACCTCGGGCGTCACGCACGCCTCACCGATGGAGACGTCACACCGCCGCCCGGGCAGACCGCACGGGCACCCGGACACCCCCACCGTGGTGCTGATCCACGGCGCGTTCGCCGACGCCTCCAGCTGGAGCGGCGTGGTCCAGCGCCTCCAGCGGCACGGCCACCGCGTGCTGGCGCCGGCCCTGCCCCTGCGCGGACTGGCGAGCGACGCCGCCTACATCCGCAGTGTCCTGGACAGTGTCACCGGACCGGTCGTGCTGGCGGGGCACTCCTACGGCGGAGCGGTCATCAGCCAGGCCGCGTCCGACACACCGCACGTCAAGGCCCTGGTCTACGTCGCCGCCTTCGTGCCCGAGGTGGGGGAGAGCGCGCTCCAGCTCACCGACAGATTCCCCGGAAGCACCCTGGGACAGGCCACCGTCACCCAGCACTACCCGCTGCCCGGCGGCGGACAGGGCGAGGAACTGGTCATCAGGAAGGACCTGTTCCGACGCCAGTTCGCGGCCGGTGTCCCCCTCCGGACCGCCCAGGTCATGGCCGCGGGACAGCGGCCGGTCACCCTCGCCGCGCTCCAGGAGCCCGCCACCGCCGCCGCGTGGAAGACGATCCCCAGCTGGTACCTCGTGGCGACCGAGGACCGCAACATCCCGCCGGCCGCCGAGCGGTGGATGGCCGCGCGCGCCCGAGCCCGCACCGTCGCCGTCCGGGCCCCGCACGCGGTGTCCGTGAGCGACCCCGGGCCCGTCACCGATCTGATCCTGAGCGCTGTGCGCTCCGTGCGCTGACCCGGGCCGCTCACTCGTTCCCGCGCGCGACGACGGCGTTGCGCCCAAGGACGTGCCCCCTGCGGCCGTGACCGACCGGCCGCAGGGCCTTGCCCCCCACCTGCCACGAGTACCCGCCGTGCCTCGTGCGGCGTTACGACACGAATGCTGGGCCGGGGCCGCAGGAGCCCTTTTCCGGTCAGTGCGCCGGGGGTTGACCGGTAGCGCACCGCGGTCCGGCCGGCCCGTCACCCTGGCGCTGCCGCAGGGTCACCACCGCGACCAGGGCGGCCAGCAGCAGACCCGTGACCAGCGGGGGGGGGCCGGTGACCAGGCGGCCGGCGGGATGCCGGCCGCGGCGAGGGCGAAGGGCACCCACTCCCTCCCGCGCGTCTGATGCGGCCGGTGGTGCACGGCCCACACGGTGACGAGGAAGACGGTTGCCGGGACGGTGACACTCATGCCGGCGGCCACGGACGACATGCCGGTACGCCCGGTGAGGTGGTCGGCGTAGGTTGCCAGGCCCGCTCCTTCGGCCGCGGCAGACGTGAGGACGAGGTAGTGGCCGTAAGCCCAGGCAAACCGTCTGCGGTGGGCGCGGTGGGTGGTGGCGAGAAGCGTGTGGGCCGGCTTGTCGAAGTACAGCCACCACATGGCGAAGGCCATCTGCAGGCCGCCGCCGGCCAGCGCGTACAGCGCGCCGCCCGTGCCGTGGCTCCGGCCGAACGCTCCCCGGACGGCGACGGTGGCTGCGGCGACCGTCTCACCGAGCACGATGAGGGTGAACAGCTCGTAGCGCTCGGCGATGTGACGAGGATGCCAGGGGGTCATCCCGGCGGACTGCGCCCACACCGGTACCAGCACCTCGGCGAGGATCAACACCACGACGCCCGGCAGCCGGGCCGCGCCGGGCAGCAGGAGCAGAGACAGCCACCCGATCTGACAAACTGTCACTCCCGCCGCGAACCTCAGTGTCGTCCTGCGCCGGGCGGGGTCGGCCGGCCCGGCGCGGAGCCACAACGCGGCCAGTGCGGTGCGTAGCACCGCGTATCCGAGTGTGATGACCAGCAGGTCACCGTGGTCGAAGGCGCGGGCGACACCGGCGGCCAGGAGCCTCGTGCAGGCTTTGCGAGGCCTGGGCGACGGCCACGACGAAGCACAGGTCGACGAAGAGTTCCAGTGGGGTCGCCGTCCGGTGGGCCTCTCGCGGGTCACGGCCCGCCATGGTGCGCCGCCGGGACGTCGAAGGGCCCGAGGCTTTCCGGGAAGAACACATGGGATTCAGCACTGGCCTCCGAGTGCTGCCCCGGCCTCCGGTGGAAGGCGGGACAGGCGTGGTTCACGTGCCGAAGCCGACGGACGGACACCTCGGCGCGGCAGGCGACGCCCGTTCCGCGCAGCGTCTGGCAGGTCGTCCCACGGCGGCGCGGATCGGCTCGGCGACTTCGCCGGGTTGAGAGACGGCCACGGCGTGCGAGGTGCGTCGACCTCCATCGCCGTCGCACCGGCATGCTTGGCGCCGAAGCGGTTGATGGCCTTGTCGGCACCGGCCACTGGAACCCGGGACGGTTTCGTCCGCCAGGCCGCGGCGGGTGAGAAGACCCGGCGCGCACTGTCCGGACCACCTGGTTCAGGAAGGTCCAATACACCGGGAAAGGCTGCTGAGGGCCGTAGGGAAGCACACCACGGGCGGCGCAGTCCTGCCCCGGAAGGAGCTCCTCACCTCAGGTTCCCGGGGCGCTGTGTGTTTCGGGCGGCTCCGGCACGGGACGCAACGCGGCGAGGCGCTCCTCGAAGGGGGTGACCGAGAGGAAGGAGTCACGCTGGGGCCGGGGGTGCGTGGGCAGTCCGGACATGTGCGAGGCCAGCTCCCCGGCAGCCTGCGCGATGCGTGCGTCCAGGCCCTCGGCGCCCCAGTCCTCGGAGGCGGCGTAGACGCCGGTGGGAACGACGACGGCCTTCAGGTAGGAGAAGAGGGGGCGCAGAGCGTGGTCGAGGACGAGGGAGTGGCGGGCGGTGCCGCCCGTTGCGGCGATCAGCACCGGCTTCCCGGCGAGGGCGTCCGGGTCGTGGACGCTGAGGGTGTCGAAGAAGGACTTGAACAGCCCGCTGAACGAGGCGGAGAAGACAGGCGTGACAGCGATGAGGCCGTCCGCCCCGTCCACCGCGTCGAATGCCTCGTTCAGCTTCGGTCCGGCGAAGCCATTGGTGAAGGTGTGCGCGATCTCCACGGCGAGGTCGTGCAACTCGATCACGTGGACGTCGGCCCGCTGCGGTTCGGGCGCGGTGGCGGCGGAAGCGGCGATCGCGGTGAGGCGGTCGGCGAGCAGCCGGGTGGAGGACGGGACGCTCAGCCCCGCCGAGATGACGACGAGCTTCATGCGACGGCCTCCTTCGTCCGCGCGGTGGCGGTCAGGGACTGGTGGGTGGGGGCGTCCGGCACGTCCGCCGGACGGTTCTTGGCGAACTCCTCGCGCAGTACGGGGACGACCTCCTCGCCGAGCAGGTCGAGCTGTTCCAGGACGGTCTTCAGCGGCAGTCCCGCGTGGTCCATCAGGAACAGCTGGCGCTGGTAGTCGCCGGCGTACTCGCGGAAGGAGAGCGTCTTGTCGATCACCTGCTGCGGAGAGCCGACGGTGAGCGGGGTCTGCTCGGTGAAGTCCTCCAGGGAGGGCCCGTGGCCGTAGACCGGGGCGTTGTCGAAGTACGGGCGGAACTCCCGTACCGCGTCCTGGGAGTTCTTCCGCATGAACACCTGGCCGCCCAGGCCGACGATCGCCTGCTCGGGGGTGCCGTGCCCGTGGTGGGCGTAGCGCGTGCGGTACAGCTCGATCATCCGCTTGGTGTGGTCGGCGGGCCAGAAGATGTTGTTGTGGAAGAAGCCGTCGCCGTAGTACGCGGCCTGCTCGGCGATCTCCGGGGAGCGGATGGAGCCGTGCCAGACGAACGGCGGGACGCCGTCCAGCGGGCGGGGCGTGGACGTGAAGCCCTGCAGCGCGGTGCGGAACCTGCCCTCCCAGTCGACGACGTCCTCGCGCCACAGCCGGCGCAGCAGGGCGTAGTTCTCGACGGCGAGGTTGATGCCCTGCCGGATGTCCTGGCCGAACCACGGGTAGACCGGGCCGGTGTTGCCCCGGCCCATCATCAGGTCCACCCGGCCGTCGGCCAGGTGCTGGAGCATCGCGAAGTCCTCGGCGATCTTCACCGGGTCGTTGGTGGTGATCAGGGTGGTGGAGGTGGACAGGATCAGCCGCTCGGTGCGGGCGGCTATGTAGCCGAGCATCGTGGTCGGGGAGGACGGCACGAACGGCGGGTTGTGGTGCTCACCGGTGGCGAAGACGTCCAGCCCGACCTCCTCCGCCTTCTGCGCGATGGCGACCATCGCCTTGATCCGCTCGCCCTCGGTCGGGGTCCGTCCGGTGGTCGGGTCGGTGGTCACGTCCCCGACGCTGAAGATCCCGAACTGAGTGCCGACGGCCGTCGGCTTCCCTTGCGACATGTGCGATTCCCTGGGTCGAGGTCGACAGGTGGAAGTCCGCAGCGTAAGCGCCGTCGCCCCGGTGGGCTTGCCGGGGAACGCACGGAGCCTTGCCTGTCAAGGCATGTCCGGCCGGTCGGGCAGCGGATCACCTGGGTGCGGCGCTCAGAGCAAAGAACCCGGGCGCGCGGAGACAACCGTGGTGCGTCGGCGGCCCCTTAGGCTGTCGGCGTTCCACGGCCCACCGCTCGACGTACAACCGGCACATCCGGCGCACCGGAGCGCACTCCGAGTTCCCCCTCGCGCCTTGGCCACGGCCCGGACCCCCGCCCTCCGATCCCGACGGTGTCGTCGGACCGGCACGGCGATCCCGTCGGCCACCTGCCGTCGTCCTTCACGTCGTCGCCGACGTGGTGCCCCGCTTCCCGATCGACCACCGACAGACATCCTTGAGGAAGAGACAAGCACGCACATGCCCAGAACCCTCCCGAGAATCGCCGCCGGCCTTCTGGCCTCGGCTCTGACCGCAGCCCTCACGGTGACCGCGGCAGGTCCCGCGGCCCCGGCCCCCGACTCCTCGCACAACGCCGTCCGCTTCCTGGCGCACCTGGACATGGCCGAGGGGCAGCGTCCGGAGAACATCACCCTCGAGCCCGGCGGCGCGGCGGTGGTCACCTTCGCCTACAGTCGTCAGGTCGCGCGCATCACCCCCGACGGCACCGTCCACGTCCTGGCCACCCTGCCCGAGCCCCCGGCCGGCACGGTCACCCCTGCCCTGTCCTCGCCGTTCCTCGGCGGCATCGTCCGCGCCCACGACGGCACCCTGTACTTCCTGTATGCGACCGGCAGCGCCGACCTCACCGGCCTGTGGCGTCTGCGCCCCGGAAGCGCCCCCCGGCGCATCGCCGCGCTCCCGGCCGACGGCCTGCCCAACGGGCTGGCCCTGGACGAGCGGGCGGGCGCGCTCTACGCCGCCGACTCGGTTCTCGGCGCGGTGTGGCGGATACCGCTCTCCGGAGGCAGGGCGACGCGCTGGGCCGATGCGCCTGAGCTTGACGCCACCGGGTTCCTGGGGGCCAACGGCGTCAAGGTGCACGACGGCGCCGTATGGGTCTCGAACCTCGACCAGGGCACCGTACTGCGCATACCGCTCACCCCCCGCGGCACCGCCGGCCCGGTGCAGATCCGCGCTACCGGCTTGGTCGACATCGACGACTTCGCCTTCATCGGGCAGGGCGACACCCTCCTCGCGGCGATCAACGCCGACAACGAGGTGGCACGCGTCGAGCCCGACGGCAGTCACCGGGTCGTCCTGACCGCTACCGACGGCCTGCAGAACCCCACCTCGCTCGCCGTGCGGGGCCGCACCGCATATATCGCCAGCGGCGCCTACTTCACCAACGAGGACCCCAACCTCCTGACGGCCCGCATCGTTCCGGGCAACTAGCCGCCACCCTGCCGCCCCGCGCAGCGGCAGGTCCACCCCTCGTACGAGAGGACGATCCCTTGACCCAGCCCTCCTCAGCGGCTCCGACGTCGACCGGCTTCGATCCCGAGGCGTTCTTGGTCGTACCGGCCCGGACCTTCGACGACCTGAGCGTCGGTGAGGTGTTCCGCGCGCCCAGCCGCACGCTGACCGACGCTCACGCCGCCGCCTTCCAGACCGTGTCCGCGGACAACCACCCCGTGCACTACGACGTCGAGTGGGCCCGACGGCACGGCCACACCGCGCCCGTGGTGCACGGCCTGCAGGTACTCGCCTTCACCGCGCCGGGAGCCACATTGTTCCCCCACGTCATCGGTGAGGTCTTCATCCGTTTTCTGGAACTGTCCTGCACCTTCCTCGGCGAAGTGCACTCCGGTGACACCCTGTACCCGGCCCTGACCGTCACCGCTCTGGACGCGCAGGGTGATGACGGCGTCGTCACGACGTCGGCCACCATCCACAACCAGCGCGGTGAATTGGTGCTGTCCGGGCAGCACAAGTACCTGCTGCGGCGTCGGTGAAGGGGCCGTCATGAGACGCCGCTTGCTGCTGCCGGCCGCACTGGCTTGGTGTGCCGTCCTGGCCGGGTGCTCCGGCCAGGACACCGACGACTCCGTCGGCGGCGACCCGTCCCCGGTCACGACACCCTCGACGGGGGAGTCGGCCGAAGGCCGGGCAGCCGGTGGTACCGCCGGGCCGGTCGAACCGCCGACTGCGACGGCCTCACCCGGTACGGCGGGCTCGGTGTCCCCCGATGCCTCCGCCCCCGGCGTACCCGGGCGCTGCCATACGTCCGACCTCGGCGTGTCCGTCGGTACCAACCGGCCGGGCGCGGGGCAGTCCTCCTTCGCGCTGGTCGTGACCAACAGCTCCCGTCGCACCTGCACGGTGCACGGCTTCCCCGGGGTGGCGTTCGTCGACGCAGCGGGCGCGACCGTCACTCCCACCCCGGAACGAGCCACCGGCGAGGAACCGCGGACGGTGACGCTCGCACCCGGTGCCAGTGCCTGGTCGGGACTGACCTACACCAATCCCGCGCTCACCGGGGTCACCACGGTGGTCCCGGCCGGACTGCGCGTCACCCCGCCCGACGAGACGGCCTCGCTCCCGGTGCGCTGGACCGGCGGTGCGGTGTCCAACACGGGCAAGGCGTCGGTCCCCGTCGTGAGCCCGTTCCGTCCGGGTGACGGGGACTGAGAGGACCGGTATGACGGACGAGATGACCGGCGACGGTGTCTACCAGCCGGACGGGGTGGAGACGCAGGACGGCACAGGGCTGCTGGACGCCTCCGACACACTGGACGACCGGGCGGGGAGGGAGGTCCTGGACGAGGGCTGCTCACCGGCGGACAGGCCGTGGGGCGCGGACCGTACCGGGGTGACCGCGGCCGAGCGACTGCGGGGTGAGTCGCTGGACGAGCGCCTGGCCGAGGAAGTACCGGACATCGGCCCCCGAGAGGGGGACGGTCTCGGTGACACCTGGGACACGGACGGGGAACTCATTGACGATGAGGTCGGTGATCTGCGCGCCGGCCGGCTCGTCGCCGCCGACCGCAGTGATCCGGATGACCCGGAAACCGACCTGTTCGCCTCCGACGTGGGACTGGACGGGGCGGGGGCGTCCGCGGAGGAGGCCGCCATGCATGTGATCTCCGAGTCCGGTTCCTGCTGACCGGCGCCGAAACCGGTCCGGCCCGGCTGCCACGCGCAGCCGGGCCGGACGCGTGTGCGCGGGCCGGAATGATCCGCCGAGCCGTACTCGGCCGACGCTACGCACCGTCAGAAGACGTCAGGGCAGCGGCCGGAAGCCGTCGGGGCAGCGGTCAGGTGATGTGGTGCAGCAGTGCGGGCGATCGCTGGGGCGCCTCGCCGGAAGGGCGTACCACCATGATCTCCAGTGCGGCGTGTGCCGTTCGGAATGTGTGCTGCTCGAGGCCGGCGAACCGGTCCGCGATCGACCTGGGCCACCAAGGGGTGACGTCGGCGAGACCGACCTGACCCTCGGGCGTCGCCTCGGCAAAGTGCGACGAGGGGACGCCACCAAGGCTGTGTCCTCACGCGACAGCGTGTGGTCGACCCGCGTCGCTGCTGCCGGTTGAGTGCCACAAACCGCCTGATCCACGGTGCCGTCGCGCGCTGCCTGGCGGATGACGCCGACAGTCGCCTGCCGCAACCGGACCACCACGTCCAGGTGTTTCGCCCGTGACGTGGCCGGGTCCGGGTCATGGTGCAGTCCCGCCCATACGTCCCTGCATGGTTCCCACCGCGAGACAGTTGTGCAGTCGCCCCTTGACGGTCTCGACGGCGTCCCGGGCCGGTTCGGCGGCCGTGAGGGCGGCACGGGCGGCGGGGACGAAGGCTTTCCCGGCCCGAGTCAGCGCCGCCGTCAGGAACGGACGAGGGGGGTGTCCACCAGGTGCTCGGCGAGGAACCACGACTGCAGTTCACCGGACCTGATCACCTGTGAGACGAGGAGGTCGTTCGTACCGTCGTCGCCCAGCTCGGCGGTGCGGGCGGCTGCGTCGTGAGCCTCCACGAGGATGGTCTCGTGGGCCTCCAGCAGCCGAGACAGCATCGCCGGCACTTCCTCCACGCCGTCCGGGGGCCGCGGAATCGAGGTGATCTCAGCGACGTGCCGGGGGTCGCCGACCGCGACGCCGCCGAGTGTCTGCACGCGTTCGGCGAGGGTGTCGACCAGTTCGAGCTGCTCACCCGCATGCTTGTCCAGCACCAGATGCAGCTGGTAGAAGGTCGCGCCGCGCATCAGCCAGTGGTGCTTCTTGTAGAGGCCGTAGAGGATCTGCGTGTCCGCGAGGATCCTGTTCAGGCGCTGGCAGGAGTACATGCGGGCCTCGTAGGACAGACCGATCGGGAACTGCTTGACGGTCCCGAAGTCCTGGATGACCTCGCCTTTCTGGTGCAGCCACGGCTGGCTGCCGCTTCGGTGGGCGGAGTTGGCGGACATGTCGTGCTCCTGGGATCGAGGTGCGGTGTACCGGGCAGACACTAGGCGGCGCCCTCGACGCCTCCTTGCCTCGCAGCGCATGTGCCGGTGCCCGTGCGCGCACACGCGCCCGGCGCCGAGCAGGCGACCGGTTCGGGGCCGCGCGGCCGGGGCGAAGTCACCGGCCACCGCCGGAGGCGAGGGGCCGCATGCGGAGGCCACGCGGCCCCACCTTGATGGGACCGCGTGGCTGTGCGCCCGAGGGACGTCGGTGCTCCTCCGCTGCCACGAGTTCGGTGACGGTGGGGGACACGCCGAAGAGGACGGCGGACACGCCTTGCCTCGGATCGCTCGCGACCTCGGCTGCCTCACCGTCACCATCCGTCGGTCAGCGGGTGCGCAGGGCAGGAGCGTGCCGGCCTCCATGCTGATCGCCGCCTCGGCGGCGTGGGTCTCGCGGAGGGCGTTGAGATCACGAAGCCGTGGATGACGTCCTGGTAGCGCACGGCGGTGACGGAGTCACCGGCAACGGCGATCGGTCCGCGTCCAGTCCCTTCGCCGAAGAACCCGCCAAGGTCAGCTGATACAGGTGCTCACCCGACGGCCCGTCGGCCCTCACCGGCGGCGGGCCCGTCCCACGCCGCCTCACCCATCAGGTGCCACAGGGGAGAGCTTGCCTCACAACGAAGCGGGCTCTGGATCCGTTGCCAGGCGGGCATGGAGTTCCACGTCGACGCGGACACCGTCGTATTCGAGCTTCTGTCGTTGCCGCCCTTCCACCGCGAAACCAGCAGCGCGAGCAACTCCGCATGAGGCGGGATTGTTCACCCGGTGCCCGAGCTCCAGCCGGAAGAGTTCCGCATCGTCGAAAGCCCAGCGGGCCCCAGCACGGCAGGCGCGGGAAGCTACACCCTGGCCCCGGGCCGTGGCCGTTGTCCAATAGGACACCCATCCAGTGGCATGACGCCGATCCACCGGGCCAACACACACCTGGCCGAGAACGAGGCCGCCGCCATCGACGACGGCGAAGGAATAGGCGTAGTCCGCGGCCCAGTGCTCGGCGTGAGCCGTGATCCACCGCTCGGCGGCCCGGACGGAATCAACCGGCTCGATGTACTGGCCACGTATGAGGGGATCCGTGAACGCGGTCATCACCGCCTGGGCGTCCTCGGTCTTCCAACTCCGCAGTATCAGGCCGGAGGAGGTTTCCAGACGATCGCGCATGACGCGAGTCTTCCCCAACCGACGTCGCCCGTCACGTCGGTTTCCCCCCACAGTCGACAACTGGCCAGGACCGGGTCGTCTCAGGGGCATGAACCAGCTTCCACCGCCGTTCATGCCGTCATCTCCCATCGACATCCAGACGACGAAAGATCACCAAGTGCCTCCCAGACCGGTCCACATCTGCTCTTCCTGAAGTTGTACGAACCCAGGGGTGCCATGTCGGTGCAGAACCGGCTGCCCTTGCAGGACGAGGTGTTCGTGCGCCGCTATGGCATCGGTGCCGCTGCGGGCGCCCCGCCGATCCGTCCCGTACTGGGCCGCCGCGGACTGAAGGTCGAGGCCGGCACCAACGCCACCCGTGTCTCGGCCTACACCCCGTGGGTCGCGCCGCACTGGCTGGTCACCGGCCGAACGGCCGGCGACCCGACCATCCGCCCGCCGCACAACCGCGTGGACAGGGAGACGGCGCTGGAGATGTTGACCACGCCGGTGCCGCGCCCACCGGTGAGCAGGACCGCAAGGACGTCCCGCGCCCCGGGTTCCTCGGCGACCTCACCGTGCTGTCGGAGGACTTCTTCGCGGTGCCCGACCAGGAGATCCCGAACATCGAAGCCCTCCCGACGGTCGTCGGCGGCCGCATCGTCTACGGTGTGCCGGAGTACGAAGGCATCGATGAGGCCATGCCCCCGGTCACCCCGGAGCGGAGCCCGGTGGCGCACTTCGGTGGAACCAGGCCGCGCCGGAAGCCGGGTTCAGGGGCGCCCGCCAGGCCGAACTGCTGGGCGAGGCCGTCGCCGAGTCCGAACAGCACCCGCCGTGGCGGGCCCGCCACGGCCCGGGTCCGGAGAACGACAGCCCGGTCCTCGAATCTGCTTCTCCCCCTGACACGGCGGCACCCACGGCCTCGGCGTCGTCTACGCCCAGACCGTCATCGGCGCACACGCCGCCGGCTGACCCGCCGCGTCGCCCGGCTCGCAGCCCGCGCCTGCCACGGTGGCCCCGCGGCAGGCGCGGGCTTTCGGCTGCGTACGGGCGGCGTCGGGCGCAGAACGCGGATCCGTCAGCGGACCGGGCAAGCGCAGACTGCTGCGCAGCGTGCCACGCACTGGGTGACACGCCGCAGGCGGCGCGGAACGACCGGCTGAGGTGAGCGGCACGGGCGAAGCCGCCGATCGTGCCTCCAGAAGGGCAACTCCTCGTCGCGAGACCGGGTCGGAGGCTCACCGCCCACGGGGAGATAGGCGAGAGTGGTGCAGTACACGGGCGTGGAGTCCGTTGCCCGTCCGGCAGCCGCGGACTCCGGACCACCTGATCGCTTACTCGTCGCACACGATGGCCGTAGGCGGCGGTCGTCACGGCGACAGATCGATGCGGTGGCAGTCGCACGTCGCCGGGGACCGCGTTGCGGTGAGGAAGGACGGGGCGGCCTGATGGCTGCGTCGGCCGCTACTCGCGGTGAGTCAGGCGGGCGGCGGAACGACGCTCGGCCTCGGTGTGGCCGCCCCAGACGCCGTAGTGCTGCTGGGACGCCTGGGCGAAGCGAGCGCAGGGGCCGATCACGGGGCAGCCGCGGCAGATCGCGCGTGCCGCCTCCTCGCGTTGCCGGCGTGCCCGGCGACGTTCGCCGGTGGGCGAGAAGAAGACCGAGCTGTCCATGCCACGGCACGCGGCGTCGGCCTGCCACGTCCAGTCACTCAGAAGGGGTTTCGTCATGGTCTTCATTCGGGTTCTCCTCTCGTGGCCCGGCACTTCGGCCTTCCCGGGCGTCGCGGCGAGCCAAGGTGCTGCCCAGGTCGAGTCAGCGGCTCCTGCCCATGAGGGCGGTTATAGTGCCGTCGATATTGAGATGTCTGCTCTCGGTTCCGGGAGGAACCAGAGAGAACGCCTGCCGAAGAAATCCGGCAACCTTTTCTGCCGGCAGTTCGATCAATGCGGTGCCGTCCCTGTTGGTCAGAACGATGCGCAGGGAGTACGGATGGTGGCGGCATCTCGGAGCGACCCTCACATCACCCGCTCCAGCGGGGCGTTCGACGCCCTCTGCAAGGAGGTCGCGGGCGAAGGTCCAGACCCTTGCGGATCCTGTCGACGGGCCTAGAGAGAGCTGGACGGCATAAGGGTCACCGGCCTGGTAGAGAAATTCCGCCGGCAGGGGCGAAATCAACCCCGCCCGGGTGCTGACGCGTGCCGTCATGTGGCACGTAGCGGTGCCGAGGTGCTGTTCCATTGATGCCCCGAATGGTGCGGAATCGGTGTGTCCCCTCGAATGCTATGGGGAGGCGGCTCGGAGGTTTGCCGAAGAATGCACGGAGCGTTGCCCCGGAGAGCACTGCTATCGGATGTCCCGACCCCCGGGCACTGGTATGCGGTATCCCTGTCGACGTACCTGCCGACTCACGGTCGTGCGTCCCGGACCGAAGAACATCCCGAAAGGGACAGACTTTGTTCCAGCGCATTCTCGTGGCAGTCGACAACAGTCCTGCCGCCGCTCCGTCATCGACCTGGTCGGCGACCTGCCCGGCTGGCCGGGGCCGAGATCGGCGTCGCACATGGCGTCCCTTCCATCTCGCCCCTCGCCGCTGTGGTCACCCTGAGAATGAGGACGATGTCGAGGACATCCTCGGTGAGATGCTCACCCGCCTGCGCGAGGCAGGTGTGGAAGCGGAGAGCACCGTCGCCGGTGCGCTGACGACTCAGATCGCCGCCACCGTCTCCTCGGCCGCCGAGGAATGGGAGCCGACCTGTTGGTTATCGGCCCGCAACACCGCGGAGCACTTGAAGCGCCTGTCCCTCCGCGGATCAGCGACGCCGTCGCGCACACGAGGAGCGCCTTCCGGGCCATCCGCCGTGAGGCCGGCCAGGGCGCCGCCCCGTACAGGGAGAGCACCAGGACGAGCCCCTCGAAGAGTAGGAGAAGCGGGGCGATGGTGGCGGATGTGGTCGGGGTGGTGGTGGCGTAGGCGGCCCGCAGCCGCGGCACGGCCGGCGAACGCAGTTCCTGCCGCAGTGCCGGGTGCGGAGCCGTCGTCTCCTGCTCGCCGTGCAAGGCGAGCAGCACCGCGGTCGCGGGGACAGCGCGGCCGCGCCGGCCACCGCCCGGAAGACGGCCTGCCGGTCGGCGTGCTGCGCGAGCAGCGTGCCGGCGGGAACGCCGAGCATCACGGCCGGGTCCAGTCCGGACACGACCACGGACATCGCCTTGCCGCGCCGGTCGGCGACGACGGACGAGACCGCCCGGAACCCGGCGTACGCCATGCCCGTCACCATCGCATGAGCATCGGCAAGCCGAAGTGCGGCACAGGCGCGGCGGCCACGTGCCTGGCGACTCCGAGTTCCGCTATCCCTCGGCGAGGACCGCCGCCCGCCGCAGTCCCGGGCTCAGCGAGGCGATCAGGGCGACCAAGAGGGTCAGGCCGGACAGGGCCCGGACGGCGCCGCGCGGACCGGTGTGGTCCAGCAGGCCGCCCGCGATCAGTGAGCCGAAGGGGATGGCACCCCAGCTGACCAGCAGGACGATGCTGTTGACCCGGCCCAGCATGTGGTCCGGGATGACCTTGTACTGGTAGCCGACGACCACCACGTTCCACACCGGGCCGATGAACGCCATCGCCGCCACCAGCGGGCCGAGCATCAGCGGGGGCGGCATTGCGGCGATCGGCACCAGCAGCAGCACCCAGAGCCAGATGGACCCGATCGCCACGGTCCGCGGCGCGAGCCGGCGCTGGATCCACGGCGCGGCGAACGCCCCTGCCAGGCCGCCGCAGCCGAAGAAGCCGAGCACGGCACCGGTGAGCCCCGACGAGGCCCCCAGATGCCGGGCGAGCACGATCAGCACCAGTGTCAGTGCCTGGAACATCACGTTGGTGAGCGCCACGCACACCACAGTGACCCGGATGAACGGCTGGCCCACCAGTCAGCGCACCCCGTCCGCCACCTCCCGCCACAGCGACCCGGCCGGCTCGGTGCGCCGGGCGCGCAGATCGGCGCGGATGGCGGAGACCGTCAGGAAGGAGGCGACGTAGGAGAGGGCGTCGGCGAGGAAGGGCAACACGTGCGCGACGCCGTACAGCAGGCCCCCGAGCGGTCGTAGGGGAGGGTGGAGACAAAACCGGCGACCCCCGCGCGGCTGGGTGAACCCGTGATGGCCGGCACGATCAGCGGGACGGCGACGGAGGACATCCGGGTGCCGAGCGTGGACAGCACCTGACCCGACCACAGCAGCACGAAGTCCCGGTTGTGCCACAGCGACGGTGCCTTCACCGTGTCCGCACGCCCGGCCGGATCCGCATCCGCCTGCCTGACGTTCCCTCACTTTCCACCCGTTCCTGGCCTGTTCCCACCTGATCACGGGCGGCCGCCCCCGCACCACCGCTTCCCGGCCGTCCGGGACGCCGTCGGACACCGCAACGGCGTATGGCCGGATCCGGCATTCCGCCGCCGGTCAAGGCCCCGGCCGGCCGAGATGAACGACGACTACGGTGGACACGACTTCGAGCGGTCATGGCAACCACCCCTGTTCGCCCTTCTGCCGCCATGACCGCCCGACGTCAACGGTCCACCCGTCAGCCGCAGTCCTTCGCGTTCAGTGTGAAGGCCGCGGGTGTCCCGGCCGGGGTGCCCGTGCCCTGGAATCCGAAGCTCACGCCGGAGCCCGGCGGGATCGTTGCGTTGTGCGCCGCGTTCGCTGCGGTGACGTCGGCACCGGCCTGCGACACGGTGGCGTTCCAGGCACTCGTCACCTTTTCGGTGCCCTTGAACGAGAACCCGAGCCGCCAGCCGTTGACCGCCGCCGTGCCGGTGTTCCGCACACCGATTTCGGCGGTGAAGCCACCGTTCCAAGTGCTGGTGACGGTGTAGGTCACGGCGCACTGGGCCGAGGGAGACGTGGGTGTGGGGGTGGGAGTAGGAGTGGGTGTGGGAGTAGACGTAGGTGTGGGCGTAGGCGTAGGCGTAGGTGTCGGCGTCGGCGTGGTGCCGTCGGGCTCCACCCCCCACTGCGTGTCCGCACCCTCCGCCAGCACGATGTGCGGCGCGTCCACCGGCGTACTGCCCGGCGTCGTCGGGATCGCCTGGTAGGACCAGTCGTCCGCAGGGTTCCACGCCCCGGCCGAGGTGATGCGGAACTGCACCTCCTTCCGGTAGGCCGACTGGCCCGCCGGAGCGATCACCGCGTTGGAGCAGTCCACGGTGACGTAGTAGACGTCACCGTCGAAGTGCGTCGGACCGGTCACCTTGCCGCACTGGTTGTAGTTGGTGGTGGTGCTGATCCGGTCGGGCGTGACCCCGCCGTCGAGGGTGAAGTAGTAGCGCAGGGAAGCGTGCGTCAGCGCGCGTGCGGGCCACGCTGACTTGTTGACCAGGTACGCCTTGATCTCGGTGAAGCCGGGACCCGAGGCGTTGACGGACGCCTGGACCGAGATCTCGGGCCCGTCCGGCTTCTCGGCCTGGGGGAAGCCGGCGAGCGGGCTGCCGCCGTACTCGGCGTACAAGCGGGCCAGAGCACCCGTGAAGGCCGCGTTGTAGTCGGTGGCCACCTCGTTGTTCACGTAGTTGGACCGGTCGTCGGTGTACGAGTCGTCCGCCGCGCTCGGCCCGCCGACCAGCGCGCCGTACAGGACGTGCCGGTTGTCCACCGGGTTGGTGAGCTGGTCGGTCCACGAGCCGTGACCGGTCCGGTGGTGCGGCTTCGCCGGCGGGTTCGCGCCGAAGCCGACGACGTAACTGGACTTGCGCGGGTTGTCGCCGAGCGCGTAGTTGATCTGCCGGACCGCGAAGTCGTGGTAGCGGGCCTTGCGCACCGGGTCACCGGTCAGCCAGTCGGAGTACGACAGCGCGGCGAACGCGGTGTTGGCGGCATACCGCAGCGATCCCCAGCTGTCGAGGACCGCCTGCCCGCCGGGCGAGTAGCGCACCTTGGTCCCGTTGACACCGACCGTCCACCAGTCCAGCCAGCGGTTGGCGTCGTCGACGTACCGCTGCTTGCCGGTGAGCTGGGCGAGGAGCACGTACGAGCCGTAGGAGGTGTCGTCCCAGGAGAGCGTCCAGCGGTAGGAGCGGGTGGTCGTCTGGGGCTCGGTGGACAGCTTGTCGTAGGCCGTTTCGGCCTTCGCCAGATACGTGGCGTCGCCGGTCGCCTTGTACAGCCAGACGGCACCCCAGACCAGTTCGTCGTTGTAGCCGCTCCAGGAGTTGTAGTACGCCTGCGCGTCGGTGATGCAGTCGCTGTACTTGCCGCGGTAGGCGTCGGCGAACGCGTACAACTGCTTGGCGTGGGTGAGCAGTTTGCTCGCGTACGCCGGGTCGCTGTCGGCGAACACCATGGAGGACGACGCCATGGCCGCGGCGGTCTGGCCCGCCAGGTCGGAGCCCGGGCACGAAGCGTCGATCTTGTACGCGGGCCGTGCCATCGGCATGACTTCGGCCGGACCCCACCACTTGTGGTCGTCGGCGCCGTTGCCGACCTGGCCGTACAGCACGTTCGCGGACGGGTGCGCCTTGATGAAGTAGTCGTTGACGAAGCGCAGGTTGTCCTGGAGGTACCGGAGCTGGCCGGAGGAGGCGTAGGCGGACTTCTGCTCGATGCCGCCCCAGGCGAGCAGTGTGGCGGAAAAGGCCATGGGCAGGCCGAACTTGACGTGGTCCCCGGCGTCGTACCACCCGCCGGTCAGGTCGAGACCGACGTCCTTGCCGTCGCCGAGGGCGGAGTCGCCGCGCCAGGAGACGCGGTTGCCGTCCGGGAGCTTCCCCGACCGCTGCGCGTCGTAGAACCAGAGCGACTTCTGGAGCGCCTCACCGTAGTTGAAGGCGGCCGGCGCGGCGGAGGAGGGGCTGGAGGCGGCCGACGGCAGCAGCAGGCCGGCGATGACGGCGACCGCGGCTCCCCACGCACCCACCGGTCGGGAGCGTCGGACACCGGCCGGTACTGCCGGGCAGGTTGTGGGAGCCGCTGCGGAGGGCGCGGAGCGTCTTCGGGAGGTGAGGAAGGCGAGCGGGCGCAACGGACGTTCCTTCCGTGCGGTGGGCAGGGGGAGTTCGTGCTGCGGCGCGGTGGTTCGCGGTGTGGAGACGGAAAGAAATGGGAGCGCTCCCAACCACTGGTTCATGAAGCCAGCGCGTACGTCAAGTGTCAATAACCCGCGCGTACTTCGCCCGGACGCAGCGTTCGGCCGGGCCGTGGGCCGGGGCCCGTCGGAGGACGGCTCGACTGGCCGCCGACCGGCGCCCGGGCCTTCCGAAGGCAGGGGGCGTGGCCCGGCGGCCGACGCGGGGGGACTCCACGACCGACTCGTCCCCCGTCGCGTGTCCGGTTCAGCTGCCCCGACGCAAACGGGAACGCGACAGCGGAAAGACGCCAATCCGGAACTGTGACAGTTACAGGGCTCGAAGAGTGCCCCGGGCCGGGCCGTGCGGACCTACGTCTCGCGCTCGCGAATCGAGACGATCGCGTATGAATGCGAGCCGGTGAGCCATGTACCGTCTGCCGCGCGGCGAATTCAATGAAGTGATGAGCACTCAAGGACAGAACACCGCGCCCATCCTCGTCATCGGCGCCACCGGTAAGACCGGACGGCGGGTCGTCGAGCGTTTACAGGGACTCGGCCGCCCGGCCCGGAGCGGCTCGCGCAGCAGCGAGATCCCCTTCGTCTGGGAGGACGAGAGCACCTGGGAGGCCGCGCTCGACGGGGTCTTGGCCGCCTACGTGACCTACTATCCGGACCTCGCCTTCCCCGGCGCGAAGGAAGCCGTCGAACGGTTCGCCGCGTTCGCCGTGGAGCGGGGCGTCCGCCGCCTGGTGCTGCTCTCCGGCCGGGGCGAGGAGGGCGCCGTCGCCGGCGAGGACGGCCTCAAGGCGTCCGGTTGCGACTGGACCGTCGTACGCGCCAACTGGTTCCACCAGAACTTCAGCGAGAGCTTCTTCCTCGACCCGGTCCGCTCGGGCGAACTGGCGCTCCCCACCGGCGACGCCGTCGAGCCGTTCGTCGACGCCGACGACATCGCCGACGTGGTGGTCGCCTCCCTCACCGACGACCGGCACATCGGCAAGACCTACGAGCTGTCCGGCCCGCGACTGCTGAGCTTCCACGACGTGGCCCGCGAGCTGTCGGCGGCCACCGGCCGGACCATCACCTACATCCCGGTCAGCGCCGACGACTACCGCGCGGCGCTGCGCGAGCTGGGTGAGGCGGAGGAGTTCGCGGACCTTTTCACCCTCATCGTCGACGGCCGCAACGCCAGCCTTGTGCCTGGCGTCAGGGAAGCGCTCGGGCGCGGGCCCAAGGACTTCGCGGACTACGCCAAGGAGGCCGCGGCCACGGGCGTCTGGGACGCCTGACGGAACGGTGTCCCACCGCGGTGTCCGCCGGACCCGAGCTACCTGGCCGACGGACACCGCACCGGCCGTGTAGCGCCACAGACCGACCAAGCCAGGCGCCCCGGCGGCGGAGCACCGGGGGCCAGAGAAGAGAGGGACGCGATGGACGGGCTGCTGTGGGGAGGCGCGGGTGTGAACGCGCTGCCCCGCCACCTTCGCGGATTCGCGCAGACGCACCTCGCGCTGCGGCGCGATTCCCGGCGACTGGTGGCCGCGGCGCCGCTTCTGACATCCGCCGGTCTTCCCCGGGCCGCGGAGTGGTGGCGGCAGCTCAGGGCCATCGTGGACTGGCATCACCGCACGGAGGACGAGATCCTCTGGCCGGGCCTGATCAGGCACATGCCGGAGATCGCCGCCGGTTCCCACCGCATGGTGCAGGGCCACGTGGCGCTCGACGACTCGATGTTCCGTGTGACCAAGGCGCTGGAGGGCGGACGCGCCGAGCTGATCGGCGGCCCCGTCGACACTTTCGACACCGTCCTCCGCCAACACCTGCACGAGGAGGAGGAGCTGACCTTCCCGGCCTTCGCCCGCGTACCGGCCGACGTGTTCGCCGCCTTGGAGCGCCGCGTCCTCGCGGCGGCGCCCTTCCGCGTCAAGCGGGTCCTGCCGCCATGGCTGCTGGACGGACTCCCGCAGCCGGACGGGCTGATGCCCGGACCGGTGCGCCTGGTCGGACGCACCCAGCTGGAAGGCGCCTACCGCCGTTCGCTCGCCGGAATCCTGGAACCCCGGTGAACGGCCGTCCGCCGGGCCGGCTCGCGGTCGACGACCGCCCCGGCGGCGCCGCATACCCGCCGCACGGAACCGGCCAGAGGAACATGATGACTGCCGACACCTTCCCCGATGTCACCTCCAAGGACCCCGTGCTCGTCGCGGCCACCCTGGGCACCGGCCTGATGGCCGGTCTCTACCTCGCGTTCGACGTCGGCGTGATGCCCGTCCTCGCGCGCCGCGAGGACGAGAGATTCGTCGCCGCGATGCGCCGGGTCAATGACGCCCTGGACGACGATGCCGCCTTCGGGGCACTCTTCCTCGGTGTGTTCATGGCGACCGGCGCGGCCGCTCGCAGACTCGCCCGCGCGCACCGGAGCGACGCCGCCCGGCGGGCCCGGGCCGCCGCGGTGCTGTACGGCCTCAGCGTCGTGGTGACGATCTGCGTCAACCTGCCCCTGAACCGCCGGCTGCGCACCGCCTCGGGCACGTCGGCCGCCGCCCTGGCCACGGCCAGGAAGGCATACGAGAGCCCTTGGCGCCGGGCCAACGCGGTCCGCACGGCAGCCTGCCTGGGCGCTCTCACGCTGCTGGGCGACACGGCGCGGCGGTGGATGGCCCTGCGGACCCAGTGACCGTCGCGACAACCGGACGTGGCGCCGGGACCGTTGACAGACTGGACACGGGAACCACGGCGGGTCCGGAACTCCCCACGGGAGTCTGGATCCCAGGGTCGCGCCTCCTTCCGGGAGCCGCACCGCCCGATGGCGCGGCTTCACGGGGCGGGGGGGGGGCACGGCCGGGGACGAGGGCGCCCCGCGAGAAACGAGGGTGAGACGGTGCGAGGTGAAGGTTGTGGATGCGCTCAGCGGTCTGCTGGAAAGCCCCAAGGCACGGGGCGCCTTTCTGCTGAAATCGGTGTTCAGCCCCCCGTGGGGACTGCGCATCGAGGACCGCGCGCCCCTGTCGTTGGTCACCATCTTGCACGGCTCGGCATGGGTGCTCCGCGAGGGGGCCGACCCGGTGCGGATCGAGGCGGGGGACGTGGCGGTCCTGCGCGGCCCCGAGCCGTACACGCTCGTCGACGACCCCTCGACGCCCCCGTGCATCACCGTCGACCCCGAGCAGCGCTGCAACACCATCGACGGCGAAGACGTCACCGAGGCGATGTCCCTGGGCGTGCGTACCTGGGGCGAACCGCACCGCACCGGGTCGACCGTGATGCTCAGCGGCACCTACCAGGCGCCCAACGAGGTAGGGCGCAGACTGCTCGCCGGCCTGCCCACGCTGCTCGTCCAGCCCGCCTCGGCCGCGCGAACCCCGCTGATCGGCATGCTGGCCACCGAGGTGGACAAGGAGGACATCGGCCAGGAGGTCGTCCTCGACCGGTTGCTCGACCTGCTGCTCATCAACGTCCTGCGCTCCTGGCTCATGGAGCCGGGCACGGGCGCGCCGCTCTGGTTCCGGGCGCAGAGCGACCCGGTGGTGGGACGGGCGCTGCGGCTGCTGCACGAACGGCCCAGCGAGTCGTGGACGGTCGCCTCGCTCGCGGCCTCCGTCGGGGTCTCCCGGGCGGTGCTGGCCCGGCACTTCACCGAACTCGTCGGCGAGCCGCCGATGTCCTACCTGACCGGATGGCGGCTCACGCTCGCCTCCGAACTGCTGCGCGACCCGGACCTGTCCGTCGCCAACATCGCCCAGCAGGTGGGTTATTCGGGTCCGTTCGCGCTGAGCGCCGCGTTCAAGCGGGAACGGGGCGTCAGCCCGCAGGAGTTCCGCCGGGGCAAGCGGTCCGAGGAGACGCTGACCGCCGGCTCGGACGGGCGGACAGTGGTCCTCAGAACATGAGGCGGGTCCGGCCGTGGGACTCCGGTCCGGTGAGCTGAGGGGAAGCGGGGTACGGACCGGGGCTCGGCCCGGCGGCGGCTCGTCGGGGTGGTCACCGGACCGCGCCCGGATCCCTCGCGGGAGTCCCGGCGGTGACGGCGGCCCCGTCCTCACCCTCCACGGCCACGCGGACCCGCGCCTCCACCCCCACCGGAGCCCCGGCCGGGACCACCACGGCGGTGAGCAGCAGGCCCCTTCGACGCGCCAGCGGCCCGTACAGCGGGCCGCGCCGCCGCCGGGGCGGGCACGCCGCCGGCCTCCGGCCGTCGCCGCGCCAGGGGCGGCGACGTGCGGACCGGACGGATTTCGGCCGTCGGACAGACCACCGGTTGTGAACGCGACCTCGACCACTTAGCATCCACCTCTCGGCCACCGGCAGAGGTGCCCGCCTCGCCGTCGAGCAACCCCACGTCTGGGGATGGCCGTACGACACTGATGTCAACCACACGGCGACGCTCCTCGTAGCCGAACTCGCCGCAAACGCGGTAGGACACGGCCGGGTGAAGGAGCAGGACTCCCGTCTGTCCCTCTACCGGGACAACCCGGCGGCACTCCGTATCGAGCTGACGAACGCACGCATCGACCGCCGCTCGCCCATACTCGGCACCCTTCCGCCGGCTCCCTCGAGACGGATTCCGGGCGTGGTCTGTTCCACGTCGAGGCGCTGGCCAGCCACTGGGAGACGACGTGCGTCGGCCCCAGTCGTCCTCGGGCGGCTGTCAGTGCCGTCTGGCACGCTGCCGTGTATGACGTGGACGGCATTCAACGAGCTTTCCTTCTACTGGACCACCTGGCCCCTGTTCTAGGTCCTGTGGATCGGCATGCTGTGGTCCACACGCAGCCGCGGCCCCGGGCGCGCCGTCTACTGGTTCCGGCCGGCGAGACGCATCCGGTGAATGCTGGGACGGGGACGGCTCCCGCCGAGACGTACTTACGAGCCAACCCCAGTACCCTGCCGATCCGTGTCGCGGCGCGGGAGGGCGCGGCAGCGTGTTCCACGACGAGCCCCTGCTGGGCCAGAGCCGCTTCCAGCCTTTTCAGGCCGTCCGCGTCCAGCCCCAGGGAAGCCGTGGCCGCTCTGAAGTCATCCTCGTCCACCCTGCCACCGCGCGCGGCCATGCAGCTCCGCAAGCAACGCGCCCAACGCGCCCCGCAGTTCATGCACCCTGTTTCTCCGGGTGCCTGGTGCGTCCACCATCATGGGGAGACTTTGGCACAGGGCACTGACAATCGATCCGGATGGAGAACGACGCGTTCGTACCAACTCGGTGTCGTCCAGACGGCCACCACCCGCCCCACCAAGCTCGGCCAGCCCTTCACCCGCTGGTCGCTGCGCAAACTCGTCGCCTACCTGCGGAAAGTCCACGGCCGGGTGATCCGCATCGGTCGTGAGGCGTTACGCGGCCTGCTCGCCCGTCGAGGCGTGACCTTCCAGCGCCCCAAGACCTGGAAGGAGTCTCCAGACCCGGACCGCGAGGCGAAGCTGGACCGGATCGAGGAGGTCCTGGACCGCTTCCCCGACCGGGTGTTCGCCTTCGACGAGTTCGGCCCGCTCGGCTTCCGGCCCACCGCGGGCTCGGGCTGGGCCACCCAGAAGCACCCCGGCTGGCTGCCCGCCACGTATCACCGCACCCACGGAGTGCGCTATTTCCATGGCTGCTACTCGTCGGCGACGACCGTCTGTGGGGCGCCAACCGGCGCAGGAAGGGCGCCGGACACACGCTGGCCGCGCTGAATTCGATCCGCGCCGGTCTGCCCGGTGTGGTTGGGATGGTCGGAGTTGGTGATGGTGAACTGCCTCAGCGATCCGAAGTGGGCCTCGCGCCCGCCACCGCGACGTCCTGGCTGCCGAACGCAAGGAACGCGCCCGTACCCGCAGCGAAAGAGGCATCCGCTGGGGCGGTCGCCCCCTCGCCGCGGCGGCTTGAACGGCTCGGCGAACCTAAGCGGTCAGAGCACTGGCGAACAACGGCGCGCCCAGCGCCCGCGTCATCATCCTCCAGCCGGTGATGACCTCCCGGCTCCTTCGCCGGACCCACAACCGCAACGTGCGGGCCTCCGTCATCGAGGACTACGTCCGCGACATCCAGGCCAAGTGCGGTGCAGTCACCAGTCGGTGAGGTCCACCACGTACCGACAGTGGGGATCGATCGCGTCCTTCGAGATCCGGTAATCCTCATCGAGCACTGACGGCAGAGCCGCCAGCACAGCGGTCAGCGCACCACCCGGGCGTACGTCGGCGGCTATCACTCCGGGGACCTCGTCGCTGTCCATGTACAGGCGCAGCAGACCCTCCTCGCGGAACAGGAAGCCGCGCAGTCGCGTTCCGTGCCGGTCCTCGGCCGGATCGGTCGGACGGGCCAGGCAGCGCAGGAGTGTGGCGGCCCAGTCGTCCGTGGTGAACGGGGCCTCCGTCACATCGGCCGGGTCGACCAGGTAGAGGTCCATGCCCATGACCGAGGTGACCCCGCTGCGCGGGTAGATGTGGGTGCCGGTGTGCGCGGCCCTGAGCAATGCGACGACGTCGTGCGGCGTGCGCAGATCCTCGCCGTCCCTGAGAGGGATCTCGTACGCGGTCAGCCGCGCCGGCCTGCTCTCGGCCCGGTCACCCAGGACCGCCCGGACGGCCGGCGCCCGCGACGGGGCGGGCAGGACTCCGCGTACGTGCTGGTCCTCCAAGAGCGGGGCGTAGACATGGTCCGACAGGAGGGCGGCCACCTCGACCTGGAGGTCTGCGATCTCACGCTCGACTTCGTCCACCGGGTTACTCATTCACCCAGTTCGGGCACTTCCGCATGCCCTTGCAGTATGCGGTGATCACGCCGATCACTTGCCTTTCTCCGGAGTCGTAGCTCCTGTCGTCCGTCCTGCGAGCGTAGCGGGCCTGACGATGATTTTGACCCGACCGTGAGCCCGGTCCGAGGCCCATCCCCAGCACTGGAGGTTGTGCCCGTCCACCTTGCCATCCTTGTCCCGGAGGGGAATGCTGACGAGCGCCCATTTCTTGATGTTGTGCTTGCCGGAGAAATGGTTCCAGCCCAGCTCGCCGTTGCCCAGACGGGTGGGGATCCGGCGGCCGTCCGGGTCGGTCGCCTCACACCCGATGTGCTTGTTCCAGTAGGGGCCCGCGTGCGCGGGGAAGGCGGCACCACTGAGAAAGAGCGCCGCTACGGCGACGGTTGATGTGAATGCCGTGAGCTTCCGCATGCTAAGACAATGGCGTCGCCCGTACTGGCGTGTGCGTTATCTCTCGCACTCACCAGGGCACGAGTCTGCAATCTAGCGGTGCAAACGGAGGGTGGCTTGCAGGACCAAGGACGGTCCTGATCGCGACGCCGTGCCAGGTCGCTGGTGCGAGCCTCCCTCAGAAACCGTTGAGAGTGCCTCCAACGCCGGCATTCGTCGGCCTTTCTCTGTTTTGCATGACGTGACGTCTTTCCGATGACACACCATGTGGAGTAGGTGGCGATTCTGGAGACCGCCCCGAAAGGGCCGCTGAGGTGAGCAGTGCCTCACGGATGGAGGTTCTCGTCGGTCGGCCTCGATGGTGCCGCGTGTGCGCCGGGGCAGGATGAGGCACGTTGTCTTGGCCCGGTCGCCGTCGGGACTCTTGTCGGCAACGGACGGCAGACGCTGCGAGGGCAGGAAGGTGACGGCGGCTGCGCCCGTGATCCCGTCTGCCAGGGGCGTGATCCTGCCGATATTCGATCGTTCTCGTCCAGGCTTCGGCAAGTCACCTACCCGCCGGTTGCGGGTGGGTGATGATGCCTGTGACAGGTGATCAGGTCGGTGGGTGCGCGAGTGTGGTGGTGTGGCCTGGCCGGATGGACTGGGGGGAACCGTGACGTTCGAGCAAGAGTGGGCCGAGCTGCGCGCGGCGGCGGCCGAGCGGACTGCCATGCGGATCAACAGCGTTCCGGCCGACGGCGGCCGAGGTGGCGGTGGCACCGATCTGGTGGTCAATCGGGATCAACCTCGGCGCTATCGGCAATGAGGCGTACGACCTGCTGGGCCGACTGGGGAAGGAGGGCGACATCGACCATTCCTCCACGTTCGACGCGGCGACGGCGCTGACCAACGGGAACTTCGTGAGTGGTTCCGCCGTGCTGAAGGTGCACGACCGCTGGCAGACCCAGCTGAAGACGCTGCTGGACGCCTGCGCGCAGATCTCGAATCACCTCGACTACAGCAAGGCCCGGCACGCCAAGGACGAGGCGAAGGTCGAGGGAGATCTGAAGAGGATCTCCGTGCTCACGGAATACATGAAATAGGGCTCGGGGGAGCGCGCGCAGCATGCTGAAGTACGAGGACGTCATCGACGCCCCGGTGGCGAAGCTGAAGGCCGCCGCCGACGACTGGTCGGAGATGGCGGAGAAGCTGGACAAGCTCGCCACGGACGCCGTCGACGGGATGAAGGCGAAGGCGGACAGAGCGGCCTGGGAGGGCGTCAACGCAGGGGTCACCAAGGCGTTCATCGGTAAGACGGCCAAGGAGATCGCGGATGCCGCGGCCGAGGCCAAGGGTGTGCGGCAGATCCTGGAAGAGGGTTACGCGGCCATCAAGAAGGCCAGGGACGACCTGGTCGACATCCGGGATCACGAAGAGCCCGCGGCCGGCATCCAGCAGGGGCAACGCCCCGCAGACCGGCTCAGGCCGGTGAACGGCCGAGGAGACGTGAGGGGCGAAAAGTGATCAGACATGGGTCGGTACGTGGGGGACTCCTTGCCGCGGCCGTGATCGGCTCGTTGTTTCTCGGGGTTGCGGGGAGGACGAGGACAAGGACGGCGTTCCGAAAGACTACAAGGTCGTTGCGGGGACGGAACTCTGCGGTGGTGACGCTATGTCCGTCGACGCGGCCAAGGCGCTGAAGGTGATCACCGGATCGTCGCGCTTCGAGGCGTCGGCGAAGGACTACACGGTCGCCCAGGCCGCGGCGAACTTTGTCGAGGCGTTTTGGGACCCCCGCGTACATCGCGGGGACGCCTGCCGTGTTTTCATGCCCATCGGCACGCCGGATTTCCAGCTCAGGATCACCTGGAGGCGAGTTGACGGCGCCCCTACGGGCACCCCCGCTCCGAAGTTCACCGTGCTGAAGATGAGCGAAGAGACCCTGGCAGCGGCAGATATGGCGTACATCCAGTTCGCCTGCACGAGTGACAAGTTGGCCGATCCGCTTGGACCTGCCCACATCGTCATCGGCGTGGAGCGCTGGGGCATGCCCAAACCCCCCGAAGACGACGTGGAGGCCCTGAAGGACGCCTACGCGACCGTGGCCCACTCCTTCTCGCTGGCCATGGCCAAGGAACTGCGCTGCGAGAAGAACGGTGGGCTCCCCGCGAAGCCCGTGCTGGATCCCGCGTAGCCGCCTGCGTACGCGGGTGCGGCCATGCTCAGGCGGCCCTCCTTGCCCGGAAGAGGGGCCGCCTGCTGTATGCGGTGCCGTCACGGGTGTGCGGTGTGCGTATTTCGTCTCCGAGGAGCGCCGATCTCGCGCTCGCCCACGATTCCGAACGGCCCGGCTCCCTGTACCGGACGGTGCGGAGCAGGCCTCCTCAGCGAGGGCCGGGTCGAGAACTGCGTACCGGCAAGGTGTGTCTGCTCGCATGGGTGCTGAGGTGTGGTGACGGGTCGGGTGGAGTTGCGGCACCACCCGGCGGAACGAGGCACGGATCGTCCGCCAGTATGCGTTGCGACGGCGTGCACTCAGGCGCGGGTGGTGCCGCGGTCTCCCGGCATGGGTAGGACGTTCACCGGCGGCGGAGCCTCCCCGGTGAATTCGTCGTCAAGTCGGCCAGTTAAGGGCGCCGAACTGCGGCGATGCCACCGTGTTCGTTTGGCGTGCGATTGTCGAGATTCGAGGGATCTCCGTGACCGGCATCGCGGATTGACGCGTGCGTAAAACTGCTACTAGCCTTGTTGCGGTTTGGTGGCGAGGTGGCCGTCGCGAAGGAGTCAAGGTGAGCGTCAGCAGCAGGAGTGCGGTCGCGATTCACGCGCTCACCATGCTGGGGCGCTGGGAGCGCTCGCTGACCTCCGCGGAGATCGCGGAGAGCCTGGCCAGTAATCCGGTCCTGGTGCGGCGGATCCTCGGCAGTCTGCGTGATGCCGGTCTGGTCTGGTCCGCCGAGGGGCGCAACGGCGGCTGGTCGCTGGCCCGGCCCGCCCGAGAGATCACGCTCTACGACGCGTACGCCGCGGTGGAGACAGGGCCGATCCTCTCGCGGCACCCGCATCCGCCGAGCGCCGAATGCGAGGTGGGGAGGCACATGCAGAAGTTGCTCGAGGTGGAGTTCCAGGACGCGGAGCAGGCCATGAAGGAACGGCTCGGGCGGACGACGATCGCCCACCTCGTCCGGCAAGTGCTGGCCACTGAGCGCGAGGTCGCGCAACGCGTCACCAGCTGACGGATGGCGGAGGCGGTGTCCTCCGCCGTTCTTTTACCCAAACTGTAACTATCATGGTGGCAGTAAGTCACCCGAAGGGTCTCGTATGACTTCCACGTCGACACCGATCGAGCGGGCTGGCTCAGGGCTGGGCTTATTGGCCGTGCTGATGCCGGCGATCCTCGCCACGGTCACGGCCAGCGACATGGTCAATCTGATGCTTCCCACGATCGGGTCCGAGTTCGGGGCCTCCGAGGCGGAACTCGCCTGGGTCGTCACCGGCTTCCTGCTGATGTTCTCGGTCGGCATCCCCCTGTACGGTCGCGTTTCGGACCGCGTGAGCCTGCGTCGTCTCTTCGCCTTCGCGCTCCTCTCCTACGCCGTCGGGAGCCTGATCTGCGCGATCTCCCCGAATCTGGCCGTGCTCGTGACCGGGCGGATCGTGACGGGTATCGGCGCGGCCGCGATCCCCGTGCTCTCGGTCATCGCCGTCACGACGCTGCTGCCGCCGAAGCGGCGTGGTGTCGGGATCGGTGTCGTCTCCGCCGGTGCGGGCGTCGGTACCGCCGCCGGGCCGGCGTTGGGCGGCGGCATCGGAGAAGCGCTCGGCTGGCCCGCGCTGTTCTGGATCATGCTCGTGGTCTCGCTGGTGCTGCTGGTCCCGGCGCTGCGCGTACTCCCGGACGAGACTCCGCAGGGCTCGGGCCGGCTCGACCTCCCCGGCGGCGTCCTCCTGGGCCTCGGAGCCGGTCTCGTCCTGTTCGGCATGACCCGGGCGCAGGTCTCCGGCTTCGCCGACCCCCTGTCCTGGGGCAGCCTCGTGGTCGCGATCGCGGCGCTCGTGCTCTTCGGGGTGCGCACCGCCCGTATCGACCACCCGTTCGTTCCGCCGTCGCTGTTCACCAACCGCGTCTACCGGACCGGCATCCTCGTCGCGTTCCTGGCCATGGTCGTCAACCTCGGCGGTCTGGTGTTCGTCCCGCTGCTGCTGGTGGAGGTCAACGAGCTCACCCCGGGCAAGGGCGCCTTGGTCATGATCCCGGCCGGAGTCGTGACCGCGCTTCTCTCACCGTGGATCGGACGCCTCGCCGGCCGCGTCGACACGCGGGTCCTGGTGCTCTCCGGGCTGGGCCTCATCGGGCTGTTCTCGTTGTTCCTCTCGTCCTTCACCGGCGGCTCTTCGGTGGTCTTCGCCGGTGTCGGGATCCTCGGGCTCAGCATCGGCTTCATGTTCGTGATGACCACCATCATCGGCGCCGCGGCGAGCGAACTGCCCCCGGAGCAGGTCGGTACCGGCCTCGGGATCCTCCAAGGGGCCCAGTTCCTCGGGGCCGGCACCGGTCCCGCGGTGTTCGGCGTGCTCGTGTCCGCCAGGCAGCAGAGCGGCAATGACGCCATCAATCCCCTCTATTCAGGTCACAGCGGCTCGGCGTACTCCGACGTCTTCCTGGCCATGGCCGTGGTCGTCGTCCTCACGCTCGTCGTCGCGTCACGGATGCGTTCCACGGCCGGCACCGGGGCCGGGGCCGACACCGGGCCGAAGGCCGAGGCAGCCCCGGTGGTCGCGCCGGCGCGAGAGGCGAACGACGTCCAGTAGGAACACGACCGTCCCGTACGAAGCCTTGTACGCGGCGAGACCGAGCAGGCGGCGCGGCCGGCCGAGGCCCCGGGACATGCTCCGCCTTTTCCGCCGCGCGAAATCTCACGAATGAGTGTTCCTGGGAGGATCACGGTGAAGACCATTGTTGTCACGGGAGGCACTTCCGGTATCGGGCAGGCACTCGCGAACACCTGTCTCGGCCGGGGCGACCGGGTGGTCGTCGTCGCTCCGGACCCGGTGAAGGGGAAGAAGTTCCTCGACACGGCACAGAAGGCGGGGGCGGCCGACCGTGCCGTCTTCATCGAGGCCGACCTCAGTCTCGTCAGCGAGAACCGGCGCGTCATCGCGGAGATCGAGCAGCGGTTCGCGGCGGTGGACGTACTCGTGCTGTGCGCGCGGTACTTCCGCAGTCGCCGGATGGTGACCTCCGAAGGGATCGAGCACCTGCTCCGGGACGGCTGGCGGGTACGCGCACTGACGCGCGACCCGCACGGGGCTCAGGCCACAGCACTGTCGCGTGCCGGAGCGCAGGTGGTGCGGGCACAGAGGGAGGACGTCGACTCCCTGACCGCCGAGGGCGCGTGGGGCCTGTTCAGCGGCCGGCCCACCGTCGGCTCGCCCGGCACCGCGCCGGACTTCACCGCCGAGGACGCGGTGCGCTGGGGTGTGAACGTCACGAGGCCGCGCTCGCCGCAGGCATCGGGCACTTCGTCTTCACGTCGGCCGCCGAAGCGGACCGGCATCCCGAAGAGAAGGTTCCGGTGAACCTGGTCAGCAAGTGGCCGTTCGAGTGGCACATCGCCGCGCTCGGCCTGCCCGCGGTGATCCTCAGGCCGGTGTCCTTCATGGAAAACTTCACCGGCGGATATGTGCTGCGGGACGGAACTCCGTCCACCGGACTCGCGCCGGAAGTCCCTCAGCAGATCATGGCCGTCGACGATGTCGGCGCCGTCGCCGCGCCGGCGTTCTCCCGGCCGGCAGAGTGGGTCGGCCGCAAGGTTTCCCCGGCCGGAGACGAACTCGCGCCGGTTCGGACCGCCGTGGCCATCGGGAAGGTGCTCGGCATGCCGCTGCCCTGAGTTCAGGTACCGATCGACGCGATCCGCGCCCCGAGCGAAGACTTGCCTACGCCAACGAGTGGCTCAACACGCTCGGCTACCGCGCCGACATCCCCGCCACCCGGAAGATCCACCCCGCCACGATGGACTTCGGTACCTGGCTGGAGCGCACCGGCGCGTCCCGGATCACCGCTTTCCTGGACGCCACGCGCACCGCGGGCAGGGCGCCTGAGCGCCCGCATCCGCGGCCTCGGACCACCGGGACGGGGGCTGGCGACTTCGACGGCCTTCCCGCGCCCGAGGCGAGCGATGGCGCCGCCGCGATCGAACGCCTCGGCTACGGCACCCGGCCATGCGCAGGCCGTGATCCTCCTGCGTCCTCCTGCCGGCCACCCGGCACATGATCGTGGCCGCCGGTATCCCGACATCCACGCCCGCGCCCCGGTCACCGTACTCGCGCCCTGCGTTCCGGCGTGCTCGTGCTTGTCGCTCATCTGTGACACCTCACTCTCCGAGGAGCGGCCCTGCTTAGCAATGAGCCTGGTGGGAAGTCGGAGGTGCACAGCCCCGTACCGGTGGACCGGCGGGGCGGGTCGATTCCGGGCTGAAGCAGTCAGCGTTTGCCCGTCACCTGAGGAGTGCCGTGACCGTTCGCATCGGAGTGGAAGAGGAATTCCACATCGTCGAGGTGGAGACGGGCCTGCTCGCGCCCCGAGCCGACGCCATGCTGGAAATGCTCCCCCCAGACACCTTCACCACCGAACTGCAGCAGGCGGCCATCGAGACGAACAGCGCTGTGCACGCGTCCCTCGCCGGCCTGTACGACGACGTGATCAGTGCCAGACGCAGGCTCGACGCCGCGGCGAGCACCCACGGGCTGGCCGTGGTGGCCGCCGGTACCGTGCCGCTCGCCCGCACGCAGGACACCCGCCCGACCGCCGGGCGCCGCTACCGCCACATGGTCGACGAATACCGCATGGTCGCCGACGAGCAGCTGATCTGCGGAACCCACGTCCACGTCGACGTACCCGACCGCGACCTGGCCGTGCGCCTCATGTGCGAGGTGTCCCCGTGGCTGCACGTCCTGCTGGCCCTGTCGGCCAGCTCCCCCTTCTGGCTGGGCGCCGACACCGGCTACGCCAGCTGGCGGACCATGGTGTGGCAGCGGTGGCCCACCGCGGGCCCGCCGGGATGCTTCGCCGACGCCGCCGAGTACGACGCGGCCGTGCGGTCCCTGATCGACTCGGGCGTCATCAGCGACGCGGGAATGATCTACCACGACATCCGGCCGTCCGCCCACCAGCAGACCCTCGAACTGCGCATCTGCGACGCCTGCCCCCGGCCGGAAACGGTCGTCCTGGTCGCCGGGCTCTACCGCGCCCTGGTGACCGAGGCCCTCGGGCGGCTGGAGGGGGTGGACGCGCCCGTCTGCGGCGGACGGCACGAGTGGTTGCGCGCCGCCGCCTGGCGGGCCGCGCGGTCGGGCCTGGAAGGTGCCCTGATCGACCCCGAGACCCGGCACGAGGCACCCGCGGCGCAGGTCGTGCGGCGCCTGCTGGGACGGGTGCGCCCGGCACTCGAGGCCGCCGGGGACTGGCCCACGGTCCGGGACCTCGCGGAGCGGGCCCTGGCCGCCGGCAGTGCCGCCCACCGCATGCGCCGCACCGCCGAGGAGGAGGACCTGCTCGCCTGCACCGATCTGGCGATCGCGGAGACCCGGGGCGACGACCATCCGCGCCGCCGGCCCGCCGCTCCCGCCCGGAACCTCGCCACCCCCGGGCGGCCCCTCGCCCGCCCCTCCGGGGCCGGCCGGGCCGGAATCGCCGGCCGCTGAACACGCGCGGCACCCCCGTACGCGCGCACTCGCCCCATCCCGTATCCACCGATGTCGTGAAGGAGACGTACCACCGTGTCGATCAGTCCCGGCCACATACCGTCGCGCACCACACCACCGCGCACCCCGTGCGACCCCCAGGGGCGGCAGGGAGGTCGTCGCTGATGTGCGGCCTGAGCGGAGAGATGCGCTTCGACGGCACCCGCCCCGACCTGGCGGCCGTCGAGCGGATGAACGACCGGCTCGCCGCCCGCGGACCCGACGGGGAGGGGGTGTGGTCACGGGACGCCGTCGCACTGGGACACCGCCGTCTGAAGATCATCGACCTGTCCGAGCGCGGGGCGCAGCCCCTGACCGACACCGGGCAGGAGATCACCGGCGTCTTCAACGGGTGCATCTACAACTACCAGGAGCTGCGCGCGGAACTGACGGCCCTCGGCCACCGGTTCAAGTCCACCTCCGACACCGAGGTCCTCCTCGCGGCCTACCGGCAGTGGGGCACCGCCTGCGTCGACCGTCTCTACGGGATGTTCGCCTTCGCCCTCGTCGAGCACCGGACCGGCCGTCTGGTCCTCGGCCGCGACCGGCTCGGCATCAAACCCCTGTACCTGGCACAGACCCCGGGGCGGCTGCGCTTCGCCTCCTCGCTGCCCGCCCTGCTCGCGGCCGGCGGTGTGGACACCTCCCTCGACCCGGCCGCCGTACACCAGTACCTCAGCTGGCACGCGACCGTGGCCGCGCCCCGGACCGTGCTGGCGGGGGTGCGCAAGCTCCCCCCGGCCACCGTGCGGGTCGTCGAGCCGGACGGCACCTACCGGGAACACCGCTACTGGCAGCCGTCGTACACCCGCCGCCCCGAGCACGCCGGCATGGGCGCCGCCGAGTGGCGGGACGCGGTGCTGGAAGCGCTGCGCACCGCCGTACGGCGCCGGATGGTCGCCGACGTCCCGGTCGGCGTGCTGCTGTCCGGGGGACTGGACTCCAGCCTGATCGTGGCCCTGCTGGCCGACGAGGGGCAGCGGGACCTGGCGACGTTCAGCGTGGGCTTCGAGGCGGAGGGCGGCGACGAAGGGGACGAGTTCCGCTACTCCGATCTGGTGGCCAGGGAGTTCACCACCGATCACCAGCGGTTCGTGGTGCCCTCGCAGCGCGTGTCGACGGCCCTGGACGCGGCGGTCGCGGCGATGAGCGAGCCCATGATGAGCCATGACGTGGTCGCCTTCCACCTGCTGTCCGAGCAGGTGTCGAAGAACGTCAAGGTGGTCCAGAGCGGGCAGGGCGCCGACGAGGTCTTCGCCGGCTACCACTGGTACCCGCGCCTGGCGTCCGCGGCCCGCGAAGAGGAGCCGCAGCGGTACGCCGAGACGTACTTCGACCGGTCGCACGCCGACCTCGCCACCATGCTGCAACCGGACATGCTGCCGCCCGACGACGTCTCCGGCCGGTTCGTCCGGGAGCACATGGCGGCGCCGGGGGCCGAGACGGCGCTCGACGCCGCCCTGCGCCTCGACACCCACGTCATGCTGGTCGACGACCCGGTCAAGCGGGTCGACAACATGACGATGGACTGGGGTCTGGAGGCCCGCGTGCCCTTCCTGGACCACGAACTGGTCGAGCTGGCGGCCGCCTGCCCGCCGGAGCTGAAGCTGGCCGACGGCGGCAAGGGCGTCCTCAAGGAGGCCGGCCGCAAACTGCTGCCCCGCGAGGTGGTCGACCGTCCCAAGGGCTACTTCCCGGTCCCGGCGATCACCCACATGGCCGGGCCCGTCCTGGAGCGGGTGCGCGAGGCGCTGGGCGCCCCCGAGGCGAAGCGCCGCGGCGTCTTCCGGGACTCCTACGTCGCCGGGCTGCTGGCGGACCCCGACCGGCACCGCACCAAGCGCGGAGCGAACGCACTGTGGCAAGTGGCTTTGCTGGAGATATGGCTGCAGACGCACGGAATCTGACCGGGGAGCCCTTCGTGGCACGCTCGCCCGACGCCGGTCCCGCCGGTGCCGGGCGGACCTCCGCCGCCCTCCCGAAGCGGAGCGTCCCGCCGCCCCCGCCGGCCCCGGGGGGCCGTACCGCCGCCTTCGCCGCACCCGCCCGCGTCCCGCTGCCGGACGCCTCCGGGCCGCGCGAGGCGACGACACGGCTCATCGCGCACGGCTGCTGGTACCCCTCGGCCGACCCGTCCGGCACACGCGTCGCCTTCATCTGCGACCGCGGCGGCGTACCACAGCTGTGGACGGGACCCGTCGACGGCGAGGCCGTGCACCTGCTCGACGACGGACCGGATCCGGTGACCGAGGTGTCCTGGTCGCCCGACGGCCGCTGGATCGCCTACACCACGGCCCCCGGCGGCGGTGAGCACACACGGGTGCTGTGTGTCCGCCCCGACGGCGGCGGCCGGCACATCCTCGCCGGGGCCGAACCGGGCAGCTCCGCCCACCTGGGCTGCTGGGCGTACGACGGGTCGGCGATCGCGGTCACCGTCGCGGTGCCCACCGCCGAACCCGGCCCGGACGCCACGGCACAGGCCGGCGCGCCCGGCCCCGGAGCGGCCGACGGCCGCCTGCCGGCCCACTGGCCGGAGGGGGCGGGCCACACGAAGCTCCTCGGTCCGGTACCCCACACGGCCCCCGGACCCGGACTGTCCTCACCCGTGCTCACGGTGCGGACGGCGGCGGTCGGCGCACCGGGCGGCACGACCGCCCCGGCAGCCGGGTTCGGCGACGGACTGTCGGCGTACCTCATCGACCCCGACGGTGTCGCCGCCCCCGTCCTGCTCGCCGTCGAGAAGGACGCGGCGACGCTCCGCGTGTGCGACCTCAGCCGCGACGGAGCGCTCGCGCTGCTGCGCCGGGGACCCCGCGGCCGGCGCGAGGCCGTCGTCCTGCGCACCGCCGACCTGGAGCCGACCTGTGTGATGCCGGTGGCGGACGGGGACCCGTGGATCGGCGGCTTCTCACCGCGCGCGGACACCCTCTGGCTGCGCAGCGACGCCCACCGCGAGTTCGCGGTCCTGCTCGCCGCCGGGCTCGACCCGCAAGGACGCCCGCGCGGCTGGTCGGTCGCCGCCTCCCGGGACAGCAGCGACCTGGAGCTGCTGCGGTGCGCCCGCGACGGCGACTCCGCCGTGCTCGCCTGGAACGTGAGGGGCGTGAGCGAGCTGGAGGTCCTGGACACGAGCGCGATCGGCGGGCCGGCGGACCTGGACACGAGCGCGGCCGGCGGGCCGGTACCGGACGCGGGGGCGTCCTTCCGGGCCGAGCCCGGGCGGGACGGGGACGCGGCCGGCCGGCCAGGGGCGGGCACGGTCCCGCCCCGGCCCGTGTCCCTGCCGCACGAAGTGGTCACCCGCGTCACCGCCGCCGGTCCCCGGCCGCTGCTGGCCCTGTCCGGGTCCCGGCGCCGCCCCGGTATCTGGTGGCTGCCCGACGGGGCGACCCCGGTGCGCACCCCGTGGTCGTCACGCGACGAGGACGCCGTTCCCCCGGGCCGCCCGCCCGTGCGGCCCGTCCCCCTCAGCCCCACCGCCCGGGACGGGCTGCCGCTGCACGGCTGGTACTACCGCGCGCCGGGCCGCGCCCCCGGCGAACCGGCGCCCTGCGTCATCCATCTGCACGGCGGTCCCGAGGACCAGGAACGCCCCGTGCTGGACCCGCTGTATCACGAGATCCTCGGGCGAGGAGTCGACGTGTTCGCACCCGACGTCCGCGGGTCGTCCGGATACGGCCGGTCGTTCGTCGACGCGGACCTGGGCAGGGGGCGGTTCGCCGCGATCGACGACGTGGCGGACTGCGCCGCCCACGCCGTGCTGGCCGGCCTGGCCGACCCCGCCCGGCTGGCGGTGATGGGCCGCTCCTACGGCGGCTATCTGACCTTCGCCTCCCTGGTCTGGCACCCGGACCTCTTCCGCACCGGGATCGCGGTGTGCGGCATGTCGGACCTCGCGACGTTCTTCGCGGGCACCGAACCCTGGATCGCCCAGTCGGCGGCCCACAAGTACGGCCATCCCGAACGCGACCGCGAACTGCTGCGGGCGCTGTCGCCGATGAGCCGTATCGACGCACTGCGGGCACCGGTGCTCGCGGTGCACGGGGAGCACGACACCAATGTGCCGCCGGGGGAGTCGGAGCAGTTCGTACGGGCGGCCCGGGAACGCGGTGTGACCGCCGAACTGCTCACCCTGCCCGACGAGGGGCACGAGTTCCTCCGCGCCGACAACCGCCGTCTCTTCCGCCGGGCCGCCGCGGACTGGCTGCAGCGGCAGCTGAGCACGTGACCGTGCGGACACACCCGCGTCACCGGACCGGCCCGGGGTACCCGGAACAGCCCTGCCACCGAGCGAGGAGTGCGCCATGACCGGGGAAGGACCACCGGCCCGCGGCCGGTGGGCCGGGCGGCTGCGTGAGACGGCCGCCGAGGTGTTCGGCTGGAAGGAGCTGCGTCCCGGACAGCTCACCGCCATGGAGTGGGTGCTGGAGGGACGGGACTGTCTGGTCGTCATGCCGACCGGATCGGGCAAGTCCGCCGTGTACCAGGTCCCCGCCCTGCTGCTGTCCGGGCCGGTCGTCGTCGTGTCGCCGCTGCTGGCCCTGCAAAGGGACCAGATCGCGGGACTGCCCGGCGGCGACCGCGGCCCGGGCGCCGTCGCCGTCAACTCCGACCTCGGCGCGGCCGGGACCGAGGACGCCTGGACGGCGGTGCGCGAGGGTTCGGCGCGGTACGTGTACCTGTCCCCGGAGCAACTCGCCAAGGACGAGGTCGTACAGCGGCTCGCCGAGGCGCACCCGGCCCTCTTCGTGGTCGACGAAGCCCAGTGCGTGTCCTCGTGGGGCCACGACTTCCGGCCCGACTACCTGCGCCTGGCCCAGGCCGTACGCGGGCTGGGCCGCCCGCCCGTGCTCGCGCTCACCGCGACCGCCGCGCCTCCGGTACGGCAGGACATCGTCGAACGGCTCGGCATGGACCGGCCGCGGCAGCTCGTCACCGGATTCGACCGTCCCGGCATCAGGCTCGAGGCGCACCGCCACCTGGACGACGACGAACGGCGCTCCCGCGTCATCGAGGACGCCGCGGCCGCTCCCAAGCCCGGCATCGTCTACGCGGCGACGCGCAAGGACAGCGAGTCGTACGCCGCGGAGCTGGCCTCCCTCGGGTTCGCGGCCGGCGCCTATCACGCGGGCCTGCGCGCCGCCGAGCGCCGCCGGATCCACGAGGCGTTCCTCTCCGACGGCCTGGATGTCGTGGTGGCCACCTCGGCCTTCGGGATGGGCATCGACAAGGAGAACGTACGGTTCGTGCTGCACGCCTCGCTGCCGGGCTCCCTGGACGCCTACTACCAGGAGATCGGGCGCTGCGGCCGCGACGGACGGCCCGCCCTCGCCGTACTGCACTACCGCACCGAGGACACGGGCATGCAGGCGTACTTCAGCAGCCGCACGCCCCGCCCGGAGGCCGTGGACGCGGTCGTACGGGCGGTCCACGCCCACCGCGACGCTCCACCGGACGTCGCCGGGCTGAGACGGGACACCGACATGTCGCGCGCCAGGGTCACCCGGGCCGTGAACCTGCTGGAGGAGGCCGGTGCCCTGGTCACGGACGCCTCGGGTGCCATCCGGCCGGTCCGGGGCACGACACCGTCACGCGCGGTGCGCCGGGCCGTGGACACCGCCGAGGCCCACAAACGCATGGACCGCTCACGCGTGGACATGGCGCGGGCGTACGCCGAGACCACCGGCTGCCGACGGCGCTTCCTCCTCGGTTACTTCGGGGAGGAGTACGAGGCCCCCTGCGGCAACTGCGACAGGTGCGACGAGCCGGGCAGCGGTGACAGCGACGCGACGAGCGCCGAGCGGCATCCGGACGCCGGCGCCTATCCGCCGGGAGCCGTGGTACGGCACGGAGAGTGGGGCGGCGGCACCGTGCTGAGCGAGGACGGCGACCGCATCACCGTGCTCTTCGACGAGGTCGGCTACCGCACCCTCTCCCTGGACGCCCTGGCCGCGCGGGACGATCTGCTCACCGTGGTGAGCGGCCCGGACGAGAACGAGGCCGAGCCGTGAGCCGGCGGCGCGTACGGGCGCCCGGTCGGCCCCACGGTGATCCGACTCGTCGCTCGTGTGGGAATGCCTTACCGCAACCGAAGGAGGCCGCAGATGAACGCCCTCGCGTACTCCGGCGCCGACCGGCGCCGGCCCACCGGACGAGGTGCCGAGCTGAGACTGCTCGGCATCTACCTCAACGACCACCTCGCCGGCGCCACCGCCGGTACCGACCGTGCCGCTCGCCTGGCGCGTACCGCCCGCGGCTCCGCGCTCGGTCGCGCGATCGAACCCGTGGCGGCCGAGATCGCCGAGGACCGGACCGCGCTGCTGGACATCATGCGGGACCTCGGCGTCCCCGTTCGCCGTTACAAGGTGAGCGCGGCCTGGGCGGCCGAGAAACTGGGACGGCTGAAGCCCAACGGCCACCTGGTGCGTCCCTCACCTCTCGGCACCCTCCTGGACCTGGAAGCCCTGCGGCTGGGCATCGAGGGGAAGACGGCCTGCTGGCAGACCCTGGGCCGGCTCGGCGCCGCCGACGAGCGCCTGGACCTCGCCCGGCTCGCCACCCTGCTCGAGCGAGCCCGGCGGCAACAGGAAACGATCGAGGAATGGCGCGTCCGCCAGGCCGAGCGAGCACTGGCCGCCCCAGTCGGCTGAACCTTCGGGAAGAGAGGTGTCAGGAAAAGTCCAGCACCACTCGCCCCCGCAGACCGCCGGCCTCCAGCAAGCGGTGCGCCCGGGCCGCTTCCGCGGCGGGCAGCACCTCCGCGACGCGCATCGTCAGCACACCTTTCTCGGCCTGGCGGCACAGGGTGTCCAAGCCGGCGGTGTCGTCGATGCGATCGGGCACCATCACCGGGTGCACCCGGATGCCCCGCTCGGCCGGTCCTGACCAGCCCCGGAGTTCGGCCAGGGCACCACCGTCCCCGATCGCGGGCACGAGCTCGGTGGTCTGCACCGATCCGTCCACCGCCCCGGCCACTCCCTCGGGCACGAGCGCACGGATCCGCCCGGCGATCCCGGGCCCGCGCTCGACGACGTGGTCGGCCCCGAAGCCACGGACCAGTTCCCCATCGCGCTCGGCCGCGTCGGCGATCACGGTCAGCCCGTCGGCCTTGGCCAACTCGACCGCGTACCCGCCCACGGCGCCGGCGGCACCGCTCACGGCGACCGTCCCATGCCGCGGCACGGACAGCACGTCCAGAGCGAGGCGCGCGGTCATGGCGTTCATCAACAGAGTGGAGGCCTCCGGAAAGCCGGCCCCTTCCGGAGCCGGCACCACCGATGCGGCGGGTACGACGACCTGCTCCGCGTAGGCACCGCCGTGCGGGCCGGTGAACAGCACCAGCGCCACGACCCGCTGGCCCAGGGCGAGACGGCCGTCGGCCCCGGGCCCGAGTTGGTCGATCACCCCGGCGGCGTCCATACCCGGTACGAACGGAGGCCGCCGGCCGGGCATGCGGACCGCGTGCCCGCCGGTACGCAGCAGGACATCGGTGGGACTGACCGCGGCCGCGTGCACGCGGATACGGACCTCGCCAGGACCCGCCTGGGGTTCAGGAAGATCCAGCACCCGCAGGACGTCCGGGCCGCCGAACTCGTGAATACCGATCGCCTTCATGCCCGCGCAACCGGCCCCACGGGCCCGGTATTCCGGGCGCCGCTCAATACGCCTGAAGGCCATCGCCGCATTTCAGCCATGTGCACAGGGTGCCGACGCGAGTTCCCGGTCACATGGGGACGACCGACGCCGCCGGGCAGCCGTCGTCACCGGCCGCGGACGGCGCGGTGGCACAGACCGGCGCCACCGCCGAGCCCGGGGGGCACGGACGAGCCCGTGACTCGCGTCCGGGCCCCGTTCGTGGCCGGTGACCGGTTCGGCGGGCCTGGCGTGGCTGATCGAGCGACGCGAGGTGCGGTCCGGCGGCCTGGTTCTGCTGCGCGGCGTCGGCGCGGGGTTCACCTGGCCCGGCGCCGTGGTGGAGATCCTCGGACTCCCGGACCGGCGGAAGTGACGCGCCGGGCGCTACGGCGATTCCGGGCGGCACGGACCCAGGGCCGCTCACCCTTTACGTGTCGGCGGCCGCCGTGGGCCGGGCGGGCCGCGGGGAGGGCCGGTCGGCGACCGGCACCGCCGCGCCGTGCTGACGCACCGCCAGGGTGACACGGACCGCTCCGGCCCACACCAGGGCGGAGCCGCACAGATGCAGGACGACCGCCACCGAGGGCAAGGAGGTCAGCGACTGGAACACCCCGACGGCCCCCTGCGCCACGAAGACGGCCAGGAACACGCCGGTACGCCCGCGGGCCGGGGAACCACCGGGCAGCACGGCGAACAGCAGGCCGCCCACGACGAGGCACCCCGCGGCGATCACACCGTGCACGACGGTGACGCCCGCCCAGTCGAACGGCATCCGGTGCACGTCGGAGGAGTCGCCCGCGTGGGGTCCGGAACCGGTGACCGCGGTCCCCACGACGAGCAGTACGGCTGTCCCGGTCAGCAGGAGCCGGCTCAAGGTGACGGCACGCCGCGGCAGAACCACCGGCGCGGACACCTCGTGATCCAGCTGTTGCACGCGTACCCAGGTGGCCGTCGCCGTGGCCAGCAACAGCGCGGCGGCGAGGAAGTGGGCGGCGACGATGTACGGGCTGAGCCGCAGCCACACCGTGACACCACCGACGACGGCGTTGAGGACGACGACCCAGAACTGGGCCCACGCCCCGCGCAGCACCGAGCGCGAGGGATCACGCTGCAGCCGTGCGGCGATGATGAGCCAGCCGACCACCGCGCACAGGGCACCGGTCAGCAGCCTGTTGCCGAATTCGATCGCCCCGTGCACACCCATCTCGGCCGTGGGCGCCAGGCTCCGGCCGGTGCACGAGGGCCACTCCGGGCAGCCGAGCCCTGACCCCGTGACCCGTACGACACCACCGGTGACGATGATCAACACAGCGGCCACCACCGACGCCACCGCGGCCGTGCGCAGACTGCGCGGCCCCCAGGTGCGGCGACGGGCTGACCAGGACAGCGGTGACCGCACGGTGACTCCTTGCTGACGATGTGCCATATAGCCCTCGACACCCTAGCCGGGCCTCTGAGGGGATGGTTCGTCACCGTGGGCGCCTCCGCGCGACCCGCCCTCGCTCAGGTGCGCAGAGCGGCGGCCCGGTGTTGCGCGGGCGTGATGCCCCGGTGGCGCTTGAAGGCGACGCTGAGCGCGAAGGCGTTGGAGTACCCGACCCTGCGCGCGACGGAGTCGACCGTGGCACCGGTGTCCCGCAGCAGATCGGCGGCGAGGGCGACACGCCACGTGGCCAGATACGTCATGGGAGGTTCACCGACACGGCGGGTGAAGCGGCGGGCCAGCCCGGACCGGGAGGAGCCCACCTGGGAGGCGAGGGACGCCACGGTCCACGGGTGGGCGGGGTGGTCGTGCATCAGCCGCAGCGCGCTCGCGACGACGGAGTCGTCCGTGGCGCGGTACCAGGCGGGGGCGTGGTTCCGGGGACGGTCGAACCAGGCACGCAGGGTCGAGACGAGCAGCAGGTCCAGCAGGCGGTCCAGAACGGCCTGCTGGCCGGGCTCGTCCCGTCGCAGCTCCTGCGTCACCAGAGTGAGCAGCGCGCGGTCGCTGTCCCGTTCCGGTACGACGAGGACGTCCGGGAGGGCGTCCAGGAGGCGGTCGCCGATGCCGGACCGGCCCTCGTAGGCGCCGCTGATCAGAAGGGCCGGGCCCGTCTCGTCGGCACCGCAGGTCCGTGGGGCGGGGACCGGCCCGCCACCCGCGACGGCGCGGGCGGTCCGCGCACAGTAGTCGGCGCTGGTGATGACCTGCCGGGGCGGTGACGCGGGGTCCTCGCTGACGGTGTACGGGTCGGGACCGCGCAGGACGGCGATGTCACCGGGGCCGACCTCGATCGGCTCGCCGCCGGAGGGAGTGATCCAGACCTTGCCGCCGAGCGCCACGACCAGGGTCAGCCGGGCGCCGCTCGCGAAACGCAGGGACCACCGCGGGCTCATGAGGGTCCGGGTGAACACGGCTCCGCGCGCCCGTACCCCGTCCAGCAGATCCGCCAGCGTGTCCACCCGCCCAATGTAGACGCTCGGACATGCACATGGGCGTCTCGACCATGGTCCGCCTCGGTGGACCGGGATTGGGTGGCCATATGACTGAGCATCCGATTCTGATGACCGGCGGCACGGGGAAGGTCGGCGGACGCGCCGTGGCCCGACTCCGCGCGAAACGTGTGCCGGTCCGCGTGGGGTCGCGTTCCAGCGAACCCCGTTTCGACTGGACGGACCGGACCACCTGGGACGCAGCTCTCGACGGCGTGAGGAAGGTCTTCATCGTGCCGTACGACGGCGAGCTGCTGACCCGGCCGTTCGTCGCGCGCGCCAAGGAGCTGGGGGTCGAACGGGTCGTCCTGCTGTCCGGCCGCGGAGTCGGTGTGCCCGGCTACGCCGGCGAGGACAGCGGCGCGGGCAGGACGCACATCGACGGCGAGGACGCGGTGCGCACCTGCGGCCTGGAGTGGACGATCGTGCGGCCGGCGTGGTTCGCGCAGAACTTCAGCGAGGGCTTCTTCCGGGACGCGATCATGGCGGGCGAGCTCCGGCTGCCCGCCGGCGACGGCGCGGCGAGCTTTGTGGACGCCGAGGACATCGCCGCGGTCGCGGTCGCCGCGCTCACCGAGGACACGCATGCGGGCAAGACCTACGAGCTGTCCGGGCCCAGCGCGGTGACCATCGGCGAGGCGGTGGGCCTCATCTCCGAGGCCACCGGCCGTACGGTGCGCTACGTGCCCCTCTCGCCGGAGGACTTAGTCGCCGAACTGGTCGCCGAGGGCCGGCCCAAGGCCGAAGCGGAGGACTTCGCCGACGCCGTCGGGCCGATCCGGCGCGACATGGACAGCCACCTGTCCGACGGCGTGCGGGCCGCGCTGGGCCGCGATCCGCGCTCCTTCGCCCAGTTCGTAGCCGACGCCACCGCCGCGGGGGCGTGGCGGGACTGACCTGACGGCCGCCGGCCCCACTCATCCAAGCCGGAGTAGATGAACGCGGTGCGGCCCCGCGGAAAGGAGAGAGCCTCGGCCTCCCTGTGCAGACCGCCACCAGCGAGTCGGCTCCGCGCCACCATGTGTCGGACAGGCCCATCACTTCGCGCACTGGCTCGTACCCGTCCAGAACGATGCCGTCGACGTCGTCACCGGTGACCTCGACGATCTGCTGTGCGCACCCGGACGCGTGGTGGGCCTGCAGTCGCCGTCTCGCTCAACTGACGTGTGTCCCCTATGACTTGAGGGAACGGCGGGCTACGATGCGGCACTTCGGTACAGGGCCGCGTCGGGGTACGGGGGTTGCGGAGCGATGAGGTGGGCCGGAGTCGTGCGTACGGTGGTGGGGCTGGGCGTCGCCGCTTCGGTGATCGCGGGAACCGCCTCCTGTTCCGACAGCGGGGGCGACCAGAAGGCGGCGCCTGTGAAGCGCTCCGAGGAGGCCGCGAACGCATCGCCCGCCCCGGCGCACTCCTCGCCCGCTCCGGCCGACCCTCTGCTCGACGACGGCGTCCCCACGAGCGACGGGCTCAGCGCGGCGCTGCCGAAGAAGGAGGAGCTGCCCGCCGGGTGGGTCAAGTCCGGCGAGAATTCGGTCGGTTGGCGGGACGCCGCCGACGCCGTCATGGAGGGCGAGGACGCGACCGCGTGCGGGGCCACAGGGCTGCAGGCCGCTGACCTCAACGGCTCCGACCACGGGGTGATCTCCAGCGTCGGCAACGAGGACAAGGGCGACGGCGCCCACTTCTCCCTCACGGTCCTGATGGACTCGGACAACCTGGGTGCCGAACTCACCGGACCGGACCGCGTCGAACTCGTGACGGAGAACATGACCCGGGCGCGGGACTTCTGGTCGTGTTTCTCCCCCGGGGAGTCCGGTATCGGCGACGACAGCCTGAGCTACGACACGGACCGCTTCGCGAACGTCCACATGCGGGTCGGCCCGGTGGAGGTCTTCGTCCACACGCCCCGCTCCGGTGACAGCCCGTCCGCGGAGGACTGGGCGCGCGTACTGGAGCAGCGCATCCGCTCCGTGCTTGCGGGCCAGGCCCCGACCGCTCGCATCGCGGTGAAGTAGCCCCCGGATCAGGAGTCGGCCGCCCGGGCCGCCCGCGCTGTGCGGTACCCCTTCGCCATGTGAGAACGGACAGGCCGTTCTTCAGGAGAAGGCGGTCGGCTTGCGGGGTGGCGGGACGGCGCGCAGCAGCTCCCACAGCGGGCGTGAGCCGGCTGCCCAGACTCCGAGGGTATGGCGGTCCACCACGTGGAGGCGCTGCTGCTTCGCGAAGTCGTACGCGGGTGCGGTGACACGTCCGTTGGTGATGATGACCGCGACGTCGGCGCCGTGGACCTGGCGGGCCGTGCCGTTGAGCACCTGGAGGTCCGGTGTGCCCACGGCGGAGCCGGCGAGGCCGTTGCGCCGGTGCTTGCACTGGATCACCCAGCGCCTGCCGTAGGGGTCGGTGGCCTTGACGTCGGCGCCCAGGTCACCGCCGCCCCCGACGCGGACCGCGTCCTGGCAGCCGTCGCGGCGCATCAAGTCGCGTACGGCGTACTCGAACCGGGTGTGGTGCAGGGCGTCCAGCTGGGCGAGCCCGTAGCGCAGGCCTTGTGCGCGGACCGCTTCCCACCGCGCCCTCTGCCGCCTGTGGTACAGCCAGCCACTGCCGGCCGACACCGCGAGCCCACCGGCGACGATCAGGATCCACCAGTGGACGAGCAGCCAGTTGACGACGGTCACCACCAGGGCCACGGCGAGGACGGCGGTCACGAGCAGGCCGATCAGCCGGTCCTCGGCGCGCCGCCGCCCCCGGCCCGGCCTGCGGGAACGCCGCCGGGCCGGCGGGCGCCTGACCGTCGTCGCCCGGACTTTGCGTGTGCGGGGCCTCACCGGCCGGCCTGCGTGACGCCGCTCGCGAGCTCCTCGAGGACGCTGAGGATGCCCTGTCCCGCCGGGGTCGGCGCGATCAGGACGCCCAGCGCCAGGACGATGGCGACGGTCATCTTCTCGTCGTTCCTGCTGCGGGACTGCGTGCGCCGCCGCAACCGGAAGAACACGATGACCGCGAGCAGCACCGCCACGTTGATGGTCAGCAACCGTCCAGACCTCCCCACCGATCAGCCACCACTGCACCAGGGCGGCGGAACGCCGTTCCGGCGTTCTTGTGTAGCGGCGCCCCGATGACGTTGTCGGCCGGTTGCCGACGAATGGCACAAAGCCATCGGACCTGGCCGAATACCGTGCAATGGATCAGCCGGGGATGCGTCGCCGTTCAGTACGTGACGAGGGCTCCCACCGCGTACGCGACCGCGTCCGCCGAGGTCGGCGGCAGTGCCCGCCCGTCCCGCTGAACGGATCCGGCCCCGGCCTTCCGGTCAGCGGAAGGCGCCCTGTTCACGGGCCCGCGCCCGCAGCACTCTGGAAAGCCCGCGGAGCCCGCTCCGGCCTTTCGGGGTGATGGCGTCCGCAACCCGTGAATCCCGCAAAGGACATGACGATGACGACGACGTCATTCGCGCGCGACCAGTGGTACGTGGCCGCCTACGGCAGCGAGATCGGGAGGGAGTTGTTCACCCGGACCGTCTGCGGCGAGCCGATCCTTTTCTGGCGTACGGAAGCAGGCGAGGTCACCGCCATGGCCGACCGCTGCGTACACCGCCGTTTCCCGCTCTCGGAGAAGCCGAGCCGGCTGGACGGTGACACGGTCGTCTGCGGCTATCACGGCTTCACCTACGGACCCGACGGCGTGTGCGTGCGGGTGCCGGGCCAGAAGCGTGTGCCGCGAACCGCCCGGCTCGCCTCGTACCCCGTCAAGGAGCAGGACTCCTTCGTATGGGTGTGGATCGGCGACAAGGACAAGGCCGACGAGACTCTCATCCCCCGCGCCCCCTGGCTGGACTCGCCCCACTACACCACCATCCGCGGCATGGAACCACTGGCGGCCCGTTACGGCCTCCTCGTCGACAACCTGCTCGACCTGTCCCACGAGACGTACCTGCACGGCGGCTACATCGGCACCCCCGAGGTCGCCGAGACCCCCATCACCACCGAGGTCGACGAGAAGGCGGGCGTCGTCTACGTCAGCCGCCACATGCCCGACGCCGAATGCCCGCCGTTCTACGCCAGGTCCACCGGCATCAACGGCCGCATCACGCGCTGGCAGGACAGCGAGTACCACGCCCCCTGCCTGTACCTGCTGCACTCGCGCATCGCCCCCGTCGGCACACCCGACCCGGTTGCGGACGGCAGCGACCCGGGCGCCTTCCACGTCGAGGTCGTCTACGCCATCACGCCCGAAACCGAGACCAGCACCCACGACTTCTGGGCCGTGGCCCGGGACTTCGCCCTGGACGACCAGGCGGTCACCGACTTCCTCTACGAGAACAACCGAACCGTCGTCCTCCAGGACGTCGTCGCCCTGAACAGGCTGGAGCAGGTCGTCGCCTCCGAGCCGGCCGGGACGCAGGAGCTCAGCATCAACATCGACACCGGTGGCCTGGCCGCCCGCCGCATCCTCGAGCGGCTCGTCGAGGCCGGAGCGACCGGGTCCGCGGCGGCCGTCCGATGAGCCCGCGGCCCACGGCCATGCTCGACGGGGACACGGTTCACCGGGTCGTGTGGATCCCCGGCACGGACCGGCTGGGCGGCTGGTGCTGGTGCGGCGAGTCCCGGGAGTCCGAGGACCCGGTGGAACTGTGGGAGTGGCTGCTCGCCCACCCCGCCGGGCACCCGGGACCAGGGCCCGCCCCGGCCCCCGCACCCGCTCCCGGCCACCTCGTGGGCGCCTGACCCCGCGCGAACACCCGTACATGCGTACTCAAGGACCCCTGATGCCCGTGAACACCACCGCACCCGAGGCCGGACTCGACCTCGTCGTGACCCGCCGCACGGACGAGGCCGACGGTGTGGTCTCGCTCGACCTGCGGCGGGCCGACGACGCTCCGCTGCCCGCCTGGACGCCCGGCGCGCACATCGACCTCGTACTCGCCCCGGATCTCGTACGGCAGTACTCGCTGTGCTCCTCGCCGGAGGACACCCGCGTATGGCGTGTCGCCGTCCTGCGGGAGGAGGAGGGCCGCGGCGGTTCCCTCCACGTGCACGACAAGCTGTCCGAGGGCGATCAGGTCCGGGTGCGCGGCCCGCGCAACCACTTCCCCCTGGAGGGCGCCGAGAAGTACCTCTTCATCGCCGGCGGCATCGGCATCACCCCGATCCTCCCGATGCTGGAGCAGGCCGAACGACAGGGCAGTGCCTGGCAGTTGGCCTACGGCGGGCGGACGCTCGCCTCGATGGCCTTCCGTGAGGCGCTTGTCGCGCGGTACGGGGAGCGGGTGCGCATTTGGCCCGAGGACGCGTACGGGCTCCTCGACCTCGAGGCGCTCCTGGGGACACCGCGCCCGGGCACGCTCGTCTACTGCTGCGGACCCGCACCGCTGCTCGAGGCCGTCGAGGAGCGGTGCGCCGACTGGCCGGCCGGCGCCCTCCACGTCGAGCGGTTCACACCGAGGGAGCCTGAAGCACCCCTGCGGGGCGGGGCGTTCGAGGTCGAGCTGGCGCAGACCGGCATCACGGTGAGCGTCCCGCCGGACAAGTCCGTGCTACAGGCGGTCGAGGAGGCCGGAGTGCAGGTCCTGTCCTCCTGCCGTGAGGGTACGTGCGGCACCTGCGAGACGACCGTGCTCGAAGGTACGGTCGACCACCGTGACTCCCTCCTCACCCCCGCCGAACAGGAGGCGCACGACACGATGATGATCTGCGTCTCCCGGGCGGCGTGCCCGAGGCTCGTCCTGGATCTCTGACGGCCGGCGTTGTCCTGACCTGCCACCCCGAATGCCCGCCGGAGTATTGACGGCCGTCAAGACTCTGCCTAGCTTTTCGGTGACGTGCCTGAGTCCGCTGGGAGCGGTGCGCACCTGGACAAGGAGGTCCGCATGCGGAGCCGAGCCCCGACCGACAGCGGTTCGGTGACGGCCAGGGCCCTGCGGGTGCTGGAAGCCTTCGCTCCCGACCGGTCCGTCCTGCGGCTCGCCGAGATCTCCCGCCACACCGGCCTGCCCCTCACCACCACCCACCGGCTGGTGAAGGAACTGACCGGCTGGGGCGCGCTCGAACGCGAGGCGGACGGCGGCTACCGCATCGGGCTGCGGCTGTGGGAAATCGCCTCGCTCGCCCCGCGGGGCCTGGGCCTGCGCGAGGCCGCCCTGCCGTACCTCTCCGACCTCGCGCACATCACCCGCGAGAACGTGCAGCTCGCCGTCCGCGAGGAGTTGTCCGTCGTGTACGTGGAGCGCCTCGCCGGCCGTGACGCGGTCCGGGTCCTCACCCGCGTCGGCGGGCGGTTCGACCTCGCGCCGACCGGCGTCGGCCTCGTCCTGCTCGCCCACGCTCCCCGGGAAGTCCAGGAGCGGGTGCTCGCCCAGCCGTTCGCGCGGCACACGGAGAAGACCCTGTGCGCCCCGGACGAGGTGCGCCGCGCTCTCGCCGAAGTGCGCCGTACCGGAATCGCCATCAGTGACCGGCAGGTGACGATGGACGCCGTGTCGGTCGCCGCCCCCGTGTGCGGACCGGACAACACCGCCGTCGCGGCCGTCTCGGTCGTCGCCCACGCCGACGCCGTGAACCCGCACGCCCTCGTCCCGCTGGTACAGGTCGCGGCACGCGGCATCTCACGCTCCCTCGGGGCACGGCTCAAGCCTTCGGTCGCCTGACGGAGACGGCGGTCGCTTCACGTACACCAGGTCGCCTGACGGAAAGGGTCGGGTCGACTGCCGGTGGGGCGGCGACCCTCTCCTGGAGGGCACCGCCCGGCCCCTGCCCGAGCCCGGCCCGGGCGGCTGTCACCTGCCGGACGCGCCGGCACCCCCGGCCGACCCGCCTCTCACCCGTCCGCCGTCACACAGCGATGAGTTTCGCCGTGACGTCCCGTCCCAGCGTGGTCGGCCCGGGCGGCGGTGTCCACGGCCCGGTGGACGGCGCGGGCCAGGCGCGCGCCCCACAGGGAGCGGGGGCCGGCGAACGCATGGACCTCGGCGCCCGCGCCCGCGCGAGGGGACCGGGCGGCCACGCACACGGCATCCGTGGGGGTGCCGGAGCAGTCGTGGCCCGCCCCCAGCAGCGCCTGCACCTTGGCCTCGGTGGCGGTCGCCACGGCGTTGACCAGCGCCGCGTCGGTCAGCGCCACCGGTAGCGCGACGAGGATGTTGATCGTGCCGGGCCCTGCCGCCACGGCCGTGCCCTCCGCCGGGGAGGCGGCCCAGCCGCGTACCCCCAGCCCGGCGGTGGCGACCGCCTCCACGCCGCCGTCGGACGCGTGCCCGTACGCCCGGACATCGGCGGCGGTCATCAGCCCGACCCCCGGCCCGTCGGCGCCCGCGGCGCGGGCCAGCTCGGCGAGATGGCGGTCCGGGTCGGTGCGCCGGTAGCCGTGGGACACCTGCGCGTTGAGCACCCAGGAACGTTCCCCGATCCCTCCGCCGAGCACGGCGCTGCTGATCATCCGCCAGCCGGTGCCTGCCCGCCACAGCAGGCTGTGCAGCCGCTCGTCGTCCTCGGCGCGGGTGTGCTGCCGTACCCGCAGCAACCCGGTGGCGGGGCGGGGCGGCGGAATGACGGCGGACATCGGACGAGTGCTCCTTGCGCGTCGGGGACCGGTTGATCGTACGCCGCCCCGTCCGGCCCGGCGCCGCACCGCCATCCGGCGTGACGCCGCCGACGCGGACGAGGGCCCTGTCGTGCTGCCCTGACGAGACCGGCCTCCGGGCAGCCTTCCGTTTTGCCCCGGTTCGTCGGTGCGGGGGCGGGGAACCCCGGACAGTGCCTCGCCGGCCGGGGCAGAGAGGACCGAGCGCGTATGACGGTGCAGCGTGACAACCGCGGGGAGAGCCGGGACCTGGAGATCAATCCGATCTTCAGCCGGGAACCCGTCCGAGTGCCCCGGTACGCGATGCCGGACCACGGGATGGAACCGGACACCGCCTACCAGGTGGTCCACGACGAGCTGATGCTCGACGGCAACGCCCGGCAGAACCTGGCGACGTTCGTGTCCACCTGGGCCGAGCCCCAGGCCCGGCACCTGATGGCCCAGTGCGCCGAGAAGAACATGATCGACAAGGACGAGTACCCGCAGACCGCGGAACTCGAGAACCGGTGCGTCCACATGCTCGCCCGGCTCTGGCACGCCGAGGACCCGCGCCGTGCGACGGGCTGCTCGACCACCGGTTCGAGCGAGGCGGCGATGCTGGGCGGGCTCGCGCTCAAACGGCGCTGGCAGCACAAGCGGCGCGCCGCGGGCAGGCCCACCGGCCGGCCCAACCTGGTCATGGGCATCAACGTGCAGATCTGCTGGGAGAAGTTCGCCGACTACTTCGAGGTCGAACCGCGCTACGTCCCGATGGAGGGCGACCGCTACCACCTCACGCCGGACAAGGCGGTCGAACTGTGCGACGAGAACACCATCGGTGTCGTCGCCGTGCTCGGCTCCACCTTCGACGGCAGCTACGAACCCGTCTCCGGCATCGCCGCTGCCCTGGACGACCTGGAGAGCCGTACCGGACTCGACATCCCGGTCCACGTCGACGGCGCGTCCGGAGGAATGATCGCGCCCTTTCTCGACCCGGACCTCACCTGGGACTTCCGGCTGCCCCGGGTCGCCTCCATCAACACCTCCGGCCACAAGTACGGCCTGGTCATGCCCGGCGTCGGCTGGGCGCTGTGGCGCGACAGGGACGCCCTCCCCGACGACCTCGTCTTCCATGTCAACTACCTCGGCGGCGACATGCCGACCTTCGCGCTCAACTTCTCCCGGCCCGGCGCCCAGGTCGTCGCCCAGTACTACAACTTCCTCCGCCTCGGCTTCCATGGCTACCGGCGGGTCCAGCAGACCTGCCGGGACGTCGCCACCCGGCTGGCCGCCGAGATCGCCGCGCTGGGCCCGTTCGAGCTGATCACCGACGGCGGTGAACTCCCCGTCTTCGCCTTCCGGACGCGCGACGGAACCGACACCTTCAGCGTCTTCGACGTCTCCGCCGCACTGCGCGAACGCGGCTGGCTGGTGCCCGCCTACACCTTCCCCGAGCACCGGACCGATCTGGCCGTCCTGCGCGTCGTGGTCCGCAACGGCTTCAGTCACGACCTGGCCGACCTGCTCCTGGAGGATCTGCGCCGCGCTCTGCCCCGCCTGCGCGAGCAGCACGAGCCGCACCGTGATGCCGACGACGCGGGCGGCTTCGCCCACGGAGCGGAGACCAAGAACCCGCGGCGCCCGGGCCGCCACTGATCACGCACCACCACCGCCGGTCACCCCGTCGGCCACCCGGCGAGCGAGGAGAACGACCATGTGCCGCCTGTTCGGCCTCAGCAGCGCGCCACACCGCACCCACGCGACGTTCTGGCTGCTGGACGCCCCCGACAGTCTCAGCCGGCAGAGCCACCACGACCCCGACGGCACCGGCCTCGGCTGCTTCGCGGCGGACGGCACCCCACGCGTGGACAAGGCGCCGGTCGCCGCGTACGAGGACCGGGCCTTCGCCGAGGAGGCCCGCCGCGTGGAGTCGGCCACCTTCGTCGCCCATGTGCGCTACGCCTCCACCGGCAGCCTGGACACCCGCAACACCCACCCCTTCGCACAGGACGGACGGCTGTTCGCGCACAACGGGGTCATCGAGGGCCTCGACCGGCTCGACGACCACCTGGGCGAGGACCGGTCACTGGTCGGCGGCGACACGGACTCCGAGCGCTTCTTCGCCCTGATCACCCGGGAGACCAGGGAGAACGGCGGCGACCCCGGCGCCGGCATCCGGCACGCCGCCCGGTGGATCGCCCGGCACCTGCCCGTCTACGCCCTCAACCTCGTCCTCGTCACCCCTGGCCGGCTGTGGGCCCTGCGCTACCCCGACACCCACGAGCTGTACGTCCTGGAGCGTCCGGCGGGCGGACAGCACGGCGCCCGGCACCTGGACCACAGCGGCAGCCACGGCCGTATGCGCGTCCGCTCCGCGGCCCTGGCCGGCCACCCGGCCGTGATCATCGCCAGCGAACGCATGGACGACCACCCCGGCTGGCGCCTGATGGAACCGGGCGAGCTGCTCCACGCCGGAACCGGTCCGCACACCACCCGCGAGGTGATCCTGACGGAGCCCCCGGCACACCGGCTGACCCTGGCGGATCTACGTCCCGACGCCGCGGCTTCCCAGCAGGCGCCGTGACCCGCTCGGCGAGCCGAACCGGGACCGCCGTTCCGTACGCTGGCTCCATGCGTATGCGCCCCACTCTGAACTGGACGCCCGAGGAGCCGCTGCCGGGCAGCACGGACCTGGCACCGGTCGTGGAGGCGCTGAGCACCGGCGGTGTGCTGGTGCTCAGCGGCGCGGGCATCTCCACGGAGTCGGGCATCCCCGACTACCGGGGCGAGGGCGGCAGCCTGAGCCGGCACACCCCGATGACCTACCAGGAATTCACCGCGAGCGCGCGGGCCCGGCGCCGGTACTGGGCGCGCAGTCACCTCGGCTGGCGCACCTTCGGGCGCGCCGAGCCCAACGCCGGGCACCGGGCCGTGGCCGCGTTCGGGCGGCACGGCCTGCTCTCGGGGGTGATCACCCAGAACGTCGACGGCCTGCACCAGGCCGCCGGCAGCGAGGATGACGTGGAACTGCACGGCAGTCTGGACCGGGTCGTCTGCCTGTCCTGCGGCGCCCGCAGCGCGCGCCGGGAGCTCGCCCGGAGGCTGGAAGAGGCCAACGCGGGCTTCGAGCCGGTGGCCGCCGGCATCAACCCGGACGGCGACGCCGATCTCACCGACGATCAGGTCGGGGACTTCCGCGTGCTGCCCTGCGCGCTCTGCGGCGGCATTCTCAAGCCGGACGTGGTGTTCTTCGGCGAGGCGGTGCCGCCGCGGCGGGTCGAGCACTGTCGCGAGCTGGTCCGGGAGGCCACCTCGGTGCTGGTCCTGGGTTCCTCGCTGACGGTGATGTCCGGGCTTCGGTTCGTCCGCCAGGCGGCCCAGGAGGGGAAGCCGGTGCTGATCGTGAACAGGGACCCGACCCGGGGCGACCGGCACGCGGTCACCCGGGTCGGGCTCCCTCTGGGAACGTCTCTCACCACCGTGGCCGGCCGGCTGGGCCTTCCCGTCGACGGCGGGGAGGCGGCCTGCGCGAGGCCGTGACGCCTCGTGGCGCGTCGCGGAGCGGCCCGCGGTCGGTGTCGACGGGTCAGGCGTGACGGTGCGAGTGGGAGTGCCGGCTGCCGGTGAAGAGGCGGTAGAGGGCGAGCAGGATCAGGGAGCCGACGATGGCGGCGATCCAGGTGGAGAGCTCGAAGAACCCGTCGACGGAGTCGACGCCGAACACCACCTTCCCGAGCCAGCCACCGAGCAGACCGCCGGCCACACCGATGAGCATGGTGACGATGATGCCGCCGGGGTCCTTGCCCGGCATGAGGGCCTTGGCGATGGCGCCGGCGAGCAGGCCGAGGATGATCCACGCGATGATGCCCATGGTGGCCTCCGTTTCAACGTTCGTCGGGTAAAGCTTGTTAGCTCATCGTGTGTACCGTCTGCGCTCGCACAAACGTCCCTTTTTGAACGCGGTGGGGGAGAGGCTCACCACGGCCGGGCCGCGTCGGCATACGTCGAGGCGCGCGGCCCTCGTCGGCGAGAGCCGAGCCTTCCGCCCCAGGGCGGTGGTGTTCCGCGCAGCTCAGGCGCCTTCCGCCTTGGACAGTGCGTTGCTGATGAGGCGGGTGGCGAACTCGCGGTCGTCGGTGAGGCGGTTGATGTGCTCGGCGAGCAGGAACGCGGTGGCCTCCAGGGGATTCATCTCCTCCTTGGTCCACTTGCCGTACTGCTTGCGCCACAGGCTGGGACTCAGGCCCATGCCCGCCGAGACGACCAGGCCGGCCATGGTGGGGATGGCCTCCGGGCGGATGCTCTTGGGCATCATGCGCATCGAGGCCACCAGGCTCGGCACCACGTACTCGATGACGTCCTTGTCGTGATCCTCGTACGCCATCCGCAGCCACGTCATGAACATGTAGATGATCGTGCAGGCGCCGTCCAGCAGGTCGTGCGCCCCTCTCGGGCCCAGGGACGCGGTGAACTGGTCGATCAACTGCTGCTGTTCGGGGTCGATCGCGGTCCCGCCGTCGTAGATGGACTTGAGCCGGGAGTCGATCACCATGAGCGCTCCGCTCACATCGCCGGCGGGGGCGTACTGGGGGTCGCAGACCGATGCCAAAGGGTCCCTCCTCATGTGGCCGCGGCACACAGCGCGGTATGTGCGTACCGTAGACGGCCGATCACTCAGCGTCCGGGGAACGCCGGGGGAGGACCCGATGGAGGGGCAGCGACCCGGCCGACCTCACCCGTTCGGGTGGGACACGGGCGTTCGGGTGACGACGTGGTTCACAGCAGGTCTTCGCGGGGCACCGACAGCACCGCCTGCGTCCGGGGCCCTGCGGCCGGTCAGCCCGCGAGCAGTGGCTCCACGCGGGACAGGGTCTCCCGGATGTTCTCCTCGGTGATCACCCGGCGCGCCTCCCGCGGCGTCAGCCAGCGCAGCGGCGCCTGGGGGTTCTCCGGGCGGACCGCCTCGGGGGTGCGGGTGGCGAGGACGAAGCGGATGTCGGCGTGTTCGTGCGCCTCCTCCCGGGCGTTGGCCGGCACCGGCACGATCACCAGGTGCCGCACCCCGGCGTCCGGCCAGGGCGCGAGGTCGGTCAGTCCCGTCTCCTCCCGCCCCTCCCGCAGGGCGATGGCGAGCGGGTCGGACTCCTCCGGGTCGGCGTGCCCGCCGACCAGCAGCCAGGTCCCGTGGCGCTGGTGCCAGCGCAGCAGAACCCGCCCGCTGTCCTGGTGCACGATCAGCGCGGACCCGGTGACGTGCAGCGGAGCCGCCCGCCGCCACGGGTCGCCCGACGCGACGAGGGCGCGCACCCGCTCCACGTCCGCGCGTTCGGCGGTGCTCTTCGGCTGGTAGCGGGCAAGGAGATCGAGGACTGCGTGATGGGCTGTGGCCATGCGCGGAATCCTAGTGACGGGGCGCGAGCCGGGCCGGGGCACACCCGTTGACCGCTTCGACGGCTGTCGATAGCCTCCCCGGGAATCATTCGAACCTTCGAGCGAAACTTTCGCTCCAGGCCGTAGGTGCGGGTCATCCCGGAAAGGACTCGATGTGCCGAGCGCGCCCGAGAGCGGCATCAGCCTCAGCAACCCCGTGATCCCGGGATTCCACCCCGATCCGAGCGTCTGCCGGGCCGGGGAGGACTACTACCTCGCCTGCTCCAGCTTCGAGTACTACCCCGGCATCCCCGTCTTCCACAGTCGCGACCTGGTGCACTGGACCCAGATCGGCAACGCCCTGGATCGGCCGGAGCAACTGCGGCTGCCGCCCGGCGCCCCCTCCTCCGGCGGCCTCTACGCCCCCACGCTGCGCTACCACGACGGCCGCTTCTGGCTGATCGTGACCAACGTCAGCGGCGACGGGAACCTCCTGTTCACCGCCACCGACCCGGCCGGCCCCTGGTCCGATCCGGTCCGGCTGCCCGGGGTGCGGGGCATCGACCCGGACCTGGCCTGGGACGACGAGGGCACCTGCTGGTGCACCGTGGCGGGAGTCAGCCAGGTCCGCATCGACCCGCACACGGGGGAGACCCGCGGCGAGCCGCGGCGCGTGTGGTCCGGTACGCCCGGCGCCAAGGCCCCCGAAGCACCGCACCTGTACCACATCGGCGAGTACTGGTACCTGCTCATCGCCGAGGGCGGCACCGAGCGGTGCCACGCCGTCTCGGTCGCCCGTGGCCGCACCCCCGACGGCCCCTTCGAGCCGTGCCCGGCCAACCCCGTCCTGACCCATCGCGGCACCGACCACCCCATCCAGAACACCGGCCACGGCGACCTGGTCCAGGGGCCCGACGGTTCGTGGTGGATGGTGTTCCTCGGGGTCCGGCCGCACGGCGGGACCCCCGGCTGGCACGTCCTGGGCCGGGAGACGTTCCTGGCCCCGGTGACCTGGGTCGACGGCTGGCCGGTCGTCGGCGAGGTGGCCTCCTCCCCGGCCCCGCCGCCGTGGCCGCTCCAGCGGCCCGCCGCCGTGCCGGTCCGGGACGACTTCGAAGGCGGCGGCCTCGCCCCGGGCTGGATCTCGCCGCGCTTCCGCCACGAGGAGGACTGCACCACCAAGGAACGCGCCGGCTGGCTGAGCCTGCGCGCCCGCGGGGCCTCGCTGGACGACACCGACGTCACCTTCGCCGGCCGCCGCCAGCAGCACCCGGCCTGCCGCGTGCGGACCCTGGTCGACCCGGCCGGGGGCAGCGGCGGGCTGGCCGTCCGCCTGGACGAGCGGCACCACTACGAGATCGAGGCCACGGCGGACGAGGTGCGGGTGATCGCCCGGATCGGCCCGCTGCGGTCCGTGGTGGCCTCCCGCCCGTCGGCCGGCGGCCCGGTGGTGCTCGGCGTCGAGACGACCCCCGCGCGGGAGGTCTCCGACCCGCGGGAGGGACCCGACACCGTCGCGCTCGGCGTACGGGAGCCGGACGGCACGTTCACCGAACTCGCCAGGCTCGACGGCCGGTACCTGTCCACCGAGGTCGCCGGCGGCTTCACCGGCCGCGTGATCGGCCTGTACGCCTCCACCGGAACCGTCCACTTCGACTGGTTCGACTACGAGCCGTACGAGGACTGACGCGGGGCGGGCGGGGTCGTACCCAGGGCCGGTGCCGGTGCCGGTGCCGGTGCCGGTGCCGGTGCCGGGTCCGAGCCGGCCGGTCGCGCCCCGGGAATACCCGTCGGCCCGTGCCGGTTCGGGCAGTGGTTGGTTGATGTATCAATCAACTGGCCGCTCAGTACCCGAGGGAGGACTGATGAGCGACACCTTCCACGACTACCCGGCGACGGGCGGGGTCGCGCCGGACCGCTGGGCGAGCGCCCTTCACCTGTTCGACGACGGCCCCGGCGTCCCGCACGAGGAGACCACGGCCGAGCGCTGGGAACGCGCCCGGCTGCTGTTCGACGCCAAGGACTACGCCGGGGCGGCCAGGCTGCTCACCGCCGTGGTCGAGGAGGCCCCCGAGCAGACCGGGCCCCGGCTGCTGCTCGCCCGCGCCTACTACCACTCGGCACAGCTGCGGCGGGCCGAGGAGCAGCTGCGGCGGATCATCGACCGGGATCCGGTGGAGCACTACGCCCACCTGATGCTGGGCCGCACCCTGGAGCGGCAGGGCCGTCACGAGGAGGCCACGCCCTGGCTGCGCATGGCCGCCGCCTTCGCCGGCGAGCTTCCCGCCGACGACTGACGGGTGCCGCCGGCACCGAGGTGCGGTGCCGGGGGCGCCAAGGTGCGGTGCCGGGGGCGCCGGTGCGGGTGGGCGGCGCGTCGCCCACCCACCGGCTCCGGGCCGCTCGTGTCGCGCTGCCGCCCTTCGGGCGGACGGTTCCCTCAGGAGCCGAGCGCGGTGATCGCGGCCGGGCCGTGGCCCGCGGCGAGCAGGGGTTCCCGGATGTCGGCGTCGAGGTCGGGCAGATAGCCGAGCAGGACGTCGGCCGGGCCCTCGATCCGCAGCCGGCCCAGCGCGGCGGGCAGCAGCAGGCTCTCCGCCCGGGCCAGCCGCTCCCGTCCCCCCGGGGTGGTCACGGTGACCGGCGCCCCCGCGTTGCTCAGGACCATCGCCGTGGAGAACGTGTGCACCAGCGGCGCCGCGGTCCCGGCCCGCCACCGCTCCAGCGCGAAATAGCGCCCGGCGCACAGCACGGTCCGCTCCACACCGTCGTCCACAGGCACGCTCAGACCGGAGCGGAAGTCGGGGCGCGGCTCGGGCCGCCACTCCTCCAGGAGCCGTTCGACGGCGGCGTGCCACTCCCGGTCGGGGATCGGGGCGCCGTCCTCCATCCGGTGGCGCATGGCGTGCTGCTGGATGTCGGAGGTCTGCTCGATCTCGTAGACCAGTGTGCCCGGGCCGAAGCTGTGCAGGGTGCCGCCGGGGACGTAGAGGGTCTGCCCGGCGCGTACCGGCAGGCGGCGCAGGACGGCGTCGAAGTCCTGTGCCAGCAGCGCCCGGTGCAGCCGGTCGCGGTCGACCCCGCGCCGGACGCCGGCCAGGGCGGTGGCCCCGGGGGCCGCTTCCAGGACGTGCCACGCCTCGGTCTTGCCGTTGGGTTCGCCCTCGACGCGGCGGGCGGTCTCGTCGTCGGCGTGCAGATGGACCGGGAGCGGACCGGTGGCGTCGATGAACTTCGTCAGCACCGGGAAGCGTTCGCCGTACGGGCCGCGCCCGAGCAGGTCCTCGGGGTGCTCCCGTACCAGATCGCGCAGGGCGCGCCCGGCCAGCGGGCCGGCGGTCACCGCCGCGCCCTCGCCGTCCACGTCGCTGACCTCCCAGGTCTCGGCGACCGGGCCGTCCGGCAGTCCGGCGCGGCCCCACCGGTCGGCCAGCACGCGCCCGCCGAAGACGTGCTGCTTGACGGGCGTGGTCAGGCGCAACGGGTACCAGTCCATGGGCTGCGCCTCCCGCGTCGGTCGGGCGTTCCCTGCTCCGGGCGTTCTCCGCTGCGGGGGTTCCCGCCGCCCCTGGAGGCAAACCGGGGCGAAGCGCCGGCGAACGGGGATCCCGCCGGCCGGGCGGGCGCCGGCCTGTCGTCAGCGGCGGTGCGACACGGCCAGCTCGACGAGGTAGCGCTTGGTCACGCGGCCGCCGTACCGGCCGTCGATCAGGTGCGCGACACAGCCGAGCAGCCCGCTCCGGGCGACGTCCGGCAGGGCCCGGTGACCGGAGTAGGTGCGCAGCACGTCCAGGTACTCCGCCGAGGTGTACGTGATGTCCCGCTCGTACCGGCGGAACAGGGTGGGCCCGAACCGGTCGCTCCGCGCCACCTCCGCCGCGTGGTCCGAACCGTCGATGTCGGCGGCCTTCGGAGGCAGCTGACCGGGGCGGGTGTCCGGGTCGAAGCGCTCGTAGCAGCGCTGGACCTCGGCGAAGAACTCCTCGGTGCCGCCCCGCACATGCTGGGTGCGCACCACGGCGAGCGCCCCGCCCGGACGCAGCGCGGCCGCGGCCCTGGCCATCCGCACCGCCGGGTCGATCCAGTGGAACGCCGTCGCCGACACCACCGCGTCGAACGGCTCCGGCGGCAGCGGCCAGCGCTCGAACTCCGCCGTCACCACCTCCACCGTGGCGAACCCGGCCAGCCTGCGGCGGGCGACGTCGGCCATGCGCGGGCCCGCGTCCACGGCCGTGATCCGGCACCCCCGCGCGGCCAGCGGCACCGTCGCCTGCCCGGTCCCGCAGCCCACCTCCAGCACCCGGCTGCCGGGGCCGGCACCCGCGAGCTCCGCGAGATCGTCGTACAGCCGGGGCGGATACCCGGGCCTGGCCCGGTCGTACAGCTCCGCGATCTCGTCGAACGTCCGGCTCAGCCGCGCCCGCCGGGACTCCGCGGGCCGGTCGTCGCGTCGCGCGGTGGCGGTCTCGTCGGGCATGCGGAGCAGGGTAGGGGATGCGGGGCGTGGCCTGGTACCGGGTTCGGCGGGCCGGTGTCCGGTGCCTGGTGCTCTACGGGCCGGGTATCTCGAGGGTGCGCGGCTTCTCGGCGTAAGGGGCGTAAGGGGGGCGGGGCGTCGCCGTGGCAGGAGTGCGGGAGTTTCCGGCGTCGGGGGGACGCACGCGGCTTTCCGGCGCGAGCCGACGTGCTTCGGTGGTGGGGGCCGGCGGTGCTGCGGGGCGGGGACGCGTGATGCTTGGCGGCGGGGACACGTGGTGCTCGCGGCGGGGACGCGCGGTGCTTCGCGGCCGGGGCACGTGGCGCCCCCGTGGCGGGGCCACATGGCGCCCCGATGACGGGGTTGCGCGGCGCCCCGGTGGCGTCACCGCTCGGGCGGTGGCGGTTCGGTGAGGCGGCGGGCGGTCTCCACCACGGCCGCGCGGTGCCGGGCCAGCCGCTCCGGCGACCGGGGGCGGCCGTCCTCGTCCGCCCAGAACCAGGCCTGGGCCGCGGCCAGGACCATGGTCAGCAGATCGGCGGGCGCCAGTGCCCGGGACAGTTCGCCGCGTGCCTGCGCGTCGGCCACCTCGGCGGCCCGGCGCCGGAAGCCTTCCGTCGCGGAGCCGGGGCCGGCGGGGCGCTCCAGCAACTGCCACAGCCGCAGCCGCAGGAGGTCGGGCCGGGCCACCAAGTGGTCGAAGACCGCGCCGGCGTACCCGGGCAGGTCGTCCGCGTCGAACGGCACGGACTCGGCGCCCGCCTCCGCCGCCCGGCGCAGCACCGCGTCGAACAACTGGTTCTTGCTGCCGAAGTGGGCGTAGATCAGCCGCTTGTTGGCCCCGGCGGCCGAGGCGATCCGGTCCACCCGGGCGCCGGCGATGCCGTGGGCGGCGAATTCGGCGAAGGCGGCGTCGAGCAGCCGGGCTTTGGTCGCGTTGGAATCCCGAGGCATGACCGCCACCCTAACCAGTGACGATCCGTTTGTTGACCCCTACACCGACTTGGGCCCGCCGGCTGTCCGGACGCTCCCGGACGGCCTGACCAGGCCCGTCGACGGCGCCTCCCGGCAGGACCGTAGGAGCAGGAGGCAGCGAGGCCCGGCCCCGGCGGAGATGCCGTCCCGGCCTGCCGCCGTGGCCGTCTCCGGCCTGCCGTCGTGGCCGTCTCCGGCCTGCCGTCGTGGCCGTCTCCGGCCTGCCGTCGTGGCTGCCCCCGGCTTGCCGCCGTAGCGGTTTCCGGCCTGCTGCCGTAGCTGTTTCCGGCTCGCTGCCGTGCCCTCCCCGCCCCGCCGTCATAGCCGCCCGGGCCCGCCGTCGTGGCCGTCTCCAACCCACTGCCGCAGCCCTCTCCGGCCCGCCGCATGGTCACCCTTGGCCCTCGCCGCAGCGCTCCCCGGCCCGTAGCCATAGCCGCCTCCGGTCCGCCTCCGCATCCCTCCTCAGCCCGCCGCCATGGTCACCCCCGACCCGCCCCGCAGCCCTCTCCGGCCCGCCGCCGTTGCCGCCCCCGGCCCGCCTCCGCAGCCCTCCCCAGCCCACCGTCATAGCCGCCCCCGACCCGCCGCGACAGCCGCCCCCGATCCGCCGCCGTGGCCGTCCCCGGCGCTGTGGCGCATCGTGGAGGGGGCTGGCGATCCGCGGGGAGGACACCGTCTCGTCCGAACCGCGGGGCGAGCCGGCCGCACCGGCGGTGACCGCCGGTGACCGGCGGTGACCGGTGGTGCGGCCAAGGGAAGGAGCGCGTTTCGATGAGACGAGAGAAGCCGCGCCCGGAGCGGGCCGATCCTCTGCCGGGCGCCGCGGCCGACCCCAGCGGGCTGCTGGACCTGCTGGGCGTCGCCGCGGTGCTGCTGGAGGCCGACGGCAAGATCGACATGTGGAGCCCCCAGGCCGAGGAACTGTTCGGTTACACCCGCGGCGAGGCGGTCGGGCAGTACGCGGCGCCGCTGCTCCTCCACCCCGAACACCAGGACGCGGCGGTCACCCTGTTCGCCGACGTGATGGAGACCGGCCGGCGCTGGGCGGGGGCCTTCCCCGTCCGGCACAAGGACGGCAGCACCCGGATGGTCGAGTTCCGCAACGTCCGGCTGACGGACAGCCTGGGGGATCACTACGCCCTCGGGCTGGCCGTCGACCGAGTCGCCCTGCGGCAGATGGAACGCAAACTGGCCCTGTCCGACCGGCTGGTCAGCCAGGCGCCGATCGGGCTGGCCGTCATGGACACCGAGCTGCGCTACCTGGCCGTCAACCCCGCCCTCGCGGCCATGCACGGCGTTCCCGAGGCCGATCACGTCGGCCGCGGATTCCGCGAGATCCTCACCGACCCGGACTTCGAGCGCGCCGAGACCGTGATGCGGCGGGTCCTGGAGACCGGCACCCCCGTGGTGGAGGAGCAGGTGGTGGGCCGTACGGCCGCCGACCGGGAGCAGGACCACGCCTGGGCGGTGTCCGTCTACCGGCTGGAGGACCACCGCGGCCGGGTCCTCGGCATCGCCAACGTGGTGGTCGACGTCACCGACCGGTACCGGGCGGCGCGCAAGGCCGACCAGGCCCAGCGGCGGCTGCGGATGATCGCCGATGGTTCGGCCCGGATCGGCACCACCCTGGAGGTGGAGCGCACCGCGCGGGAACTGGCCGACGTGCTGGTGCCGGGCCTGGCCGACATGGTGTCGGTGGACCTCCTCGACTCGGTCCTGCAGACCGGCCGTACCGCCCTCGGCGACGGACCGGCGCTGTTCCGCGTCGTGGCGGTGAAGACCGCCTACCCCACCGACGCCGGCCGGGCCATGGTGCCGCCCGGCCGCCTCACCACCTACCACGCCGACCACCCCGCGTCGCACTGCATCCGCAGCCGCCGCCCCCTGCTGATCACCCACCTGGGCGGGGGCGACCACTCCCGCATCGCCGCCGATTCCGAGGCCGCCGCGCTGTTCGCCCGGGCCGGCGTCCACACCGACATGACCGTCCCGCTCATCGCCCGCGAGAAGATCATCGGGGTCATGGGCCTGGCCCGGGCCCGCAACCCGCTGCCCTTCGACGAGGACGACCTCACCCTCGCCTGCGAGCTGGCCTCCTCCGCCGCGCTGAGCATCGACAACGCCGTGCTGCACCAGCACATCCGCAGTGCCGTCGAGACCCTCCAGCGCAGCCTCCTGCCGCAGCCCCCGCCCCGGCGCCCCGGCCTGGAGATCGCCGTCCGCTACCGCCCCGCCCAGGCCCGCGACGAGGTCGGCGGCGACTGGTACGACGTGATCCCGCTCGACGGCGACCGCACGGCGCTCGCGGTGGGCGACGTCATGGGCAGCGGCATCCAGGCCGCCACCACCATGGGCCGGCTGCGCACCGCGACCGCCACCCTGGCCGACCTCGACCTCGACCCGGCACGGATCCTCACCCACCTCGACAAGATCACCCGCGAGCTGGACCCGTACATCGCCACCTGCGTGTACGCGGTCTACGACCCCCACCGGGCCCGGCTGCACGTGGCGTCCGCCGGTCATCTGCCCCCGGCCCTGGTGCGCACCGGCGAGCAGCCGCGGCTGCTGGACCTGCCCACCGGCACGCCGCTCGGGGTGGGCGGCGTGCCCTTCGAGAGCACCACCGTCGAGCTGAAGCCCGGCGACCGCCTCGTGCTCTACACCGACGGGCTGGTGGAGACCCGTGACGATCCCATCGACGAGCGCCTGGAGGCCCTGCTGCGTCTCCTGGCACCGTCGGACCAGTCCACGGAGGAGACCTGCGACCGGCTCCTGCGCCTGCTGCGGCACCCGGCCGACCACGACGACGTGGCCCTCCTCATCGCCTGCGCGCAACCCCTCGCACCTGCCTGAGCATCCCGGGCCCGCCCGGCCGGAAAGCCTCCATCGGGTGGCGGCTCCCGACCGGAGACGACTGCCTGATCACCATGCCGGCGGAACTGAGCGAACTCCTGCTCGGAGTCGTCCCGCAGGGCCCGGCGGCCCGAACCCGCGTCCCCGCTCCGGCCGTTAGGATCGTGGCGTGTTCGAGTACCACGGCTGGGTCACGGTCAGGGAGTCCGCGACCGACGACGAGGACGATGTCCGGCTGCGGCGGATCGTCGACGAACTCCGGCTGCTCGTCACCCGCATGGCCAGCCCCTATCTCCTCGACCTGAGGTGGATGAACGGCGAGCCGTTCATCCACCTCGGAGGCCATTCCAACCACCGCTCGCCGCCCGATGTGGTGGCGCTGTTCGAGGAGGTGGCGGCGCTCGCTCCCGGCTCCTACGGGCTGCTCCACGTCCGCGACGACGAAGACCGGAGCCATGAGAACGAGTTCCGCGTGTTCAGGCTCGTCCGGGGCACGGTCACGGAGCACACGGAACCGTTGCTGTCCCCGTGTGTCCCGGCACTCGAGGACCCCTTCTCCGGCTAGCTAGGCGGGCGTGGTGAGCGCGGTGTCGATCTGGAGCAGGCGGGGTCCGTCGACCGGTTCGGACAGCGCGGCCCGCAGCTCCGGCACGCCGCCGATCTGCCGGGCGGGCACCCCGTAGCCCTCGGCGATACGGGTGAAGTCCAGGCCGGGGATGTCCAGTCCCGGCGCGTCCGGCACCCCGAGCAGCTCCCCGAACCAGCGCAGGGCCCCGTACGTCCCGTTGCGCAGCAGCACCACGGTGAGGGGGACGTGGAGCCGGGCGGCCGTCCACAGGGCGGTGATGCCGTAGTTCGCCGAGCCGTCCCCGATCACGCCCACGACCGGCCGGCCGGGCCGGGCCAGGGCCACGCCGACCGCGCCGGGCAGCCCGAAGCCGAGGCCGCCGGCCGCCGGGAAGTAGTACGAGCCGGGCCGGCGCAGGTCCATCTGACGCCACCAGGAGGAATTGGTCGAGGTCGACTCCACGACGTACGCCGTGTCGGCGGGCTGTTCCTCCCGCAGGGCCGCGAAGACCTCCTCCGGATGCAGCCGCGGCCCCTCCGTACCGGCCGGCGCCGGCACGGGCCGGTAGTCGCCCACGGGCGGGCCCGGCGCGCCGAGCGCGGTCAGCAGCAGGCCGGTCACCGCGGCGGGGTCGGCGACCAGTGCCTCGCCGACCGGTGCCCGCGCGGCGGCGGACACGTCCTCGGTGACCTGGATCAGCCGGGTCCCCTCCGGCAGGTACCGGTCGGGCAGGTGCTCGTGGTACCGGAACACCGGGGCGCCGAGGACCAGGACGAGATCGTGACCGCTGAGGGCCCGGCAGGCGGGCTCGATGCCGGCGGGCAGCACACCGCGGAACAGCGGATGGCGGTTGGGGAACGGCAGCCGGAAGACCGAGGGCGCCGCCCACACCGGGCCGCCGAGCCGCTCGGCCAGCCGTACCGCGTCGTGGAAGAGCCCGTCCGTGTCGATGTCACCGCCCAGGACCAGGGCGGGCCGCCGGGCCGCGGCCACCGTCTCGGCCAACCGGCGCCCCTGCTCCGCGCCGGGCGCCCCGGCCCGCTCGACCCGGCGCTCCAGCACGGCCGGTGCGTTCTCGTCCGCGTCGGCCGTCCAGTCGTCGTACGGCACGGACAGGAAGGCCGGCCCGCGCCGTAACCGCGCCTCGAAGACGGTTTGGGCGAGCGCGCGCGGCACATCCCGGGCGCACGCCGGCTCGGCGGCCCAGCGGACGAGCGGCCGCATCAGGGCCGGGGCGTCGACGTTGGTGAGGTAGGCCTCCGGCCCGATCGCCGGCCGTACCTGCTGACCGGCCAGGACGACCAGCGGGGTGCGGGAGGCCACCGCGTTCGTCAGCGCCCCCAGCGCGTTGCCGGACCCCGCGGCCGAGTGCAGGCTGACCAGCGCCGGACGGCCCGACGCCTGCGCGTAGCCGTCGGCCATGCCCACGACCGCGCCCTCGTGCAGACCCAGGACGTAGCGGAACCCGTCGGGAAGACCGGCGAGGAAGGGCAGTTCGTTGGAGCCCGGGTTGCCGAAGACGGTGGTGAGTCCTTGGCGCTCCAGGAATGCGTGGGCGATGCGGCGCACGGACGGCACGGGCGGCCCCTTCCGGACGGGCGGTCCCTTTCGAGGCGAGGCGCCACACGGTGACCGGCACATGGTGCCGCGCCACATGGTGCTGCGCCCCATGGTGACGCGGCACACAGTAGGGAGCGCGCGCCCCGGCCGCCATACGCCGGTCGCCCCTGGTTTCCGGCGCGTTCCCCGCGCGCCTACCCGGCGGGGTCCAGGACGACCGGCAGCTCCGCCAGGCCGCGGAAGGCGGGGAAGGGCACCTGAAGCCACCGTGGCCCGGCGGCCGGGTCGGCCAGGGCCATCCGGGGGAAGCGGTCGAACAGCAGCGTCAGGGCCAGCTGGGTCTCCAGCCGGGCCAGCGGGGCGCCCAGGCAGTAGTGGCTGCCGTGCCCGAAGCCGAGGTGGGCGTCCTGCGCGTTGCCGGGCCGCCGCATGTCGAGTTCGTCGGGGGAGTCGAACTTGGCGGGGTCGCGGTTGGCCGAGCTGAGCGCGATCTGGACCAGGGCGCCCTTGGGGATCAGGGTCCCGCCGTACTCCACGTCCTCGGTCGCGTAGCGGAACGTCGCGGTCTCCACCGAGCCGTCGTAGCGCACCAGTTCCTCGACCGCCGCGCGGATCAGCTCCGGGTTCTCCCGGACGGCGTTCCACTGCTCGGGGTGGTGCAGCAGGTGGTGCACGGCGTTGCCGATGAGGTACGCGGTCGTCTTGTGGCCCGCGAACATCAACAGGAAGGCCGTGGAGACCAGTTCGTTCTGGGTGAGCGAGCCGTCCGCGCCGTCCCGGACCGCGATGAGCGCGCTCAGCAGGTCGTCGCCCGGGCGGTTCCGCTTCGCGTCGATCAGCTCGGTGAAGTAGCCGTGCAGGTCCTCCTCCGCCTGCTGCTGGGCCCGCTTGAACTCCTCGCCGAAACCGGTCTGCGCCACCGTGGTGGACAACCGCTGCATCCGCGACCGGTCCTCGGCCGGCACACCGAGCAGATCGCAGATCACGATGATCGGCAGCGGGAACGCGAACGCGGGCAGCAGGTCTACGGGCTCCCCGGGCGGGCACGCGTCGAGCAGCTCGCGGACGATCTGCTCGATGCGCGGCCGCAGTGCCTGCACCCGCCGCGGGGTGAAAGCCGAGTTCACCAGCCTGCGCAGCCGGGTGTGCTTGGGCGCGTCCGAGTTGAGCATGTTGTCGTCCAGCGCGATGGACGAGTCCCCGAAGATCCTCCGGTAGGCGTCCATGGCCCCGTACATGTCCTTGCTCAGACGCGGGTCCGACAGCGCGGCCCGCGCGTCCTCGTACCGGGTGATCAGATACGTCTCGTTGCCGTGCGGCGGTCTCATGGGGCACACCGGCGCCTCGGCGCGCAGCCGGGCGTACACGGCGTGGGGGTCGCGGCGGAACTCGGGGGTGCACCGCTCGGCCGCGGCGACGGCCTCCTGCGTGGTGGTCACGGACGGCTCCTGAGGTCGAAGAGAGCTTGGGCGTTTCCGCCGAGGATGAGCTGCTGGGACGCCTTGTCGAGCGGCAGCTTCTCGACCATGTGGACGAAGTCCTCCAGCGGCGCGGCCATCGGCGGGGAGTCGGTGCCGAACAGCATCCGTTCCGGCCCCAGCACCTCGGCGTTCAGGCTCAGGTGCGCCGCGCTGAACGGACTGGTGTCGACGTACATGCGCCGCAGGGCGGCGGCGGGGTCGGGGGACGGGGTGAGGGCGGGGGCCGGTGCGGACCCGGACGCCGGGGGAGCGGCGGGCGCGTGTGCGGAACCGGGGGCACCGGGAGCACCGGCCGCACCGGGGGCCTCAGGCCTTCCGGGCCGGCCGGCAGCGGGGGCGCCCCCGGCCCAGTGCCGGGGGCGCGCCGCGGTCTGCAGGCGCTCGGGCAGCAGCGCCAGCGCGCCGCCGCCGGTCGCGCCGATCAGCCGCAGACCGGGGTACTTGTCCAGCCACCCGGCGAACGCGATCATCGCCATGCCCAGGGTGACGTCGCCGAAGCGGCCGATCTGCTCCACGAAGGGCGTCTGTTCGACCCGTTCGGTGCCGGCCGGTTCCGCCGGGGCGTGCACCAGGACCGGCACCCCCGCCTCCGCGGCCAGCGCGAAGAACGGGTCCGCGCGCGGCGAGCCGAGCAGCTCCCCGTGGACGCTGGAGGTGGTGATCAGGCCGACGAACGCGGGGTCCGCCAGGGTCTCCCGCACCCCTTCCAGGTGATCGTCGTCCCCGAACGGGTTGGCGTACACATAGCCGCGCAACTGGTCCGGGAACCGGCGGATCAGGCCCGACATCCACGCGTGGAAGGCGCGCAGCCGGTCACGCGGCTGCGCGTAGTTGTCCACGCCCGGCACCCGCGCCATCGCCCCGGCCCCGACGGGGCTGCCGATGATGGTCAGGTCGATGCCGGCCTCGGCGCGGGCGGCGAGCATGCCGTCGACGTCGGTCAGGGCCGGGGGCATGGGGAAGCGCTCGGCGGCTTCCGGTGGGGACAGGTGCCCGTGGATGTCGATGATCACGTGTCGGTTCCCGGTTTCGGTCTCAGTGCGCGGGTGATCGCGGCACAGTCCTGGTCGCCCAGTCCTTGCTCGGTGGCGCGGACGTGGGTCTCCGCCGCGGCGGTCGCCAGCGGCAGGCTCAGGCCGGCGGCTGCCGCCTGCTTGGTAGCGAGCATGAGGTCTTTCGCCATCAGCCGCAGCCGGAAGTCCGGCTCGTCGAAGCGGCCCGCCGCCAGCCGCCGGGACTTGAACGCCATGACCGGCGAGGCGAAACCGCTGCCCGCGACGGTCTTCAGGACCAGCTGCCGGTCCAGTCCGCAGGCCTCCGCCAGTTCGGTGGCCTCGGCCAGCGCCTGCACCTCGATGCCCATCAGCAGGTTCAGGAGCAGTTTCATCCGCATGCCGGAACCGAGTGCGCCCAGATGGACGACCTCCTTGCCCAGCGCCCGCAGCAGCGGGCCGGCGGCGGCGAACGCCTCCGGCGTGCCGCCGACGAACAACCGCAGCTCGCCGTCGCGGGCGTGGTCGCGGTTGCCGAGCATGCCCACGTCCAGCGCCGCGGGCAGGTCCCCGGCGATCTGGACGATCTCCTCGGGGGCGACGGTGCTGGCGCACAGCAGCGTGCCCGGGTAGGGGCCGTGGGCCAGTACGCCGTCCGGCCCGCGCAGCACGGTGCCGAGGGCCTGGCTGTCGGCCACGACGCAGATGGCGGCGCTCGTGCCCGCGACCGCCTCGGCGGGGTGGGCGGCGACGTGCGCGCCGGCCCGGGCGAGCGGCGCGGTCCGGTCCGGGGTACGGTTCCAGACCCGGACCGGTATGCCCTGGTCGAGCAGGCGGTGGGCCAGCCCGGCGCCCATCGCGCCGAGGCCGAGCACGGCGACGGGGCCGTGGGCGGTGCGCGTCACGACCGCACCCCCCGCGTCTCCTTGATGACCCGGTAGCGCAGCGACTGCCGCTGGTCGACGAACTCGCGCAGCGGCGCGACGAGTTCACGGTGCTCCTCGCTCTGCTGCCAGGCGAAGAACTGCTCGGCCGACTGCCACTCGCTGGTGATCACCCACTGACGGGAGTCGTCGGCGGGCCGGCCGAGCCGTTCCACGATGTGGCCGGGGGTGCCGGCCACGGACTTCCGGAGCTGCTCGTACAGGTCCAGGAAGCCTTGTTCACGGCCTTCGATGACGCGGACCGCGAAGACGACGCCCAGCTTGTCGGCCGATCGGCCCTGGTGGTTGGTGCCCATGTCTCCTCCTGGGTGAGATCCGGTGGGACACGACTCCCACGGACTCATGTCGCCCGTACGGCCGCAACTCCGAACGGGGGAGGCCCCAATGGGCACAAGGGGTGCACGCTGCGTCATTAGTCGTTTCGGGTGAGTGGGGGCTTGGCCGGGGGCCCGGTCGCGGGGTTGCCGGGGGCGGGTCCGGACGGGGCGCGGCGCGTGCCCCTTTCGAGTGGCCACGGGTTTCGGCCCGCCCCCCGCGGGGCCTTGGCGGAAATCCGGGTGCGCGGGTGCCGCCGGACGTGCCAGGCTCCACCGGTGGACCGTGAGGAGATCTCCAGGCGCGCTCACGCGGATCATCCGATAGCCGCGCCGCTCGACGACGACGCGGTGCGCGGGCTGCTGGAACGGGCCCTGCCGCACGGCGGCGGACGCGTGCTCGACCTCGGCTGCGGCGGCGGGGAATGGCTGCTGCGGGCCCTGACCGCGCGTCCCGGACTGCGTGCCGAGGGCGTCGACCTCTCCGAGCGCGCGCTCGCGGACGCCCGCCGGGCCGCGCGCCGGCTCGGTGTCGAGGACCGCCTGGTCCTGCACCGGCAGGACGCCGCCCGGTTCACCGCCCCGCACTCCTTCGACCTGGTGCTGTGCGTGGGGGCCACGCACGCGTTCGGCGGCCTGCTCCCGGCCCTGGCGGCGGCCCGCGGGCACCTCGCGCCCGGCGGACGGGTCCTGGCCGGCGAGGGGTACTGGGACCGCGAGCCCTCCGCCGAGGCCGTCGCGCTGCTCGGTGACCTGGACGACCTGCCGACCACGCTGGACCGGGTCGCCGCGGACGGCTGGACACCGGTGCACGGGCACATCAGCACCCGCCGGGAGCTGGACGACTACGAGTGGGCGTGGACGGGGACGCTCGCCTCCTGGGCGCTGGACCACCCCGGCCACCCGGACAGCGCCCAGGCGCTCGCGGCGGCCACGGCCCACCGCGACGAGTGGCTGCGCGTCTACCGGGACGTCTTCGGCTTCCTCTGCCTCGTGCTGCGGCCGACGGCGGACTGAACGCCGGGGCCGTCGCGGACACGGGCTCCCGCCGGGGACGCCCGCGATGCCTCGTCGGCGGGAGAGAGGGGGCTGCCGCCACCCCGGCGGGCAGGGCACTGAGAAGATCGTTCGCGACCGTGGGTGCACCCGACCGGAAGGAAGCGACGAGATCATGCGTGTCATCGTGGCCGGTGGCCTGATGGAGGCGTCCGGATGACCGGCAGCGCGCGGACCGCCGCGCCCGGCACCGCCGAACCGCCCGTCCTGCTGCGCACGGAGGGACGGGCCGCGTACCTCACGCTCAACCGTCCCGAGGCGCTCAACGCCCTGAACCATGTCATGGTCCGCCGGATCGACGAGGCCCTGACCGCCTGGGAACGCGACCCGGCCGTGGAGACCGTCGTCATCACCGGCGCGGGGGAGCGCGGCCTGTGCGCGGGCGGCGACATCCGCGCCATACACGACGACGCCCGCGACGGCGACGGCACCGCCTCCGCCGCGTTCTGGCGCGACGAGTACCACCTCAACGCCCGCATCGCCCGCTACCCCAAGCCGTACGTCGCCGTCATGGACGGCATCGTCATGGGCGGCGGGGTCGGTGTCTCCGCGCACGGCGACGTCCGCGTCGTCACGGAACGCTCGCGGATCGCCATGCCCGAGACCGGCATCGGTTTCGTCCCCGACGTCGGCGGCACCCACCTGCTCGGCCGCGCCCCCGGCGAACTGGGCACCCACCTCGCGCTGACGGGCAGCCGGATCGGCGCCGGGGACGCCCTGCTCTGCGGACTCGCCGACCACTACCTGCCGTCCGAGGCCGTCCCCGCCTTCCTGGCGGACCTCGCCGCCCGCCCCGTGGCCGACGCCCTGGCCCGCCACGAACAGCGGCCGCCGCACGGGACGTTGTCCGACCAGCGCGCCTGGATCGACGCCTGCTACACCGCCGGAACGGTCGAGGAGATCGTCGCGCGGCTGTTCGCCCACGGCGGTCCGGAGGCGAAGGAGGCGGCCGAGACCCTGCTCGCCAAGTCGCCCACCTCGCTCAAGGTCACCCTGGCCGCGATCCGCCGCGCCCGGCGCCTCGGTTCCCTGGAGCGGGTCCTCGACCAGGAGTACCGCGTCTCCTGCGCCGCCCTCGGCAGCCCCGACCTGGTCGAGGGCGTCCGGGCGCAGATCATCGACAAGGACCGCCGTCCGCGCTGGTCCCCCGCGACCCTCGCCGAGGTCACCGACGCCGACGTGGAACGCTTCTTCGCCCCGCTCGGCGACAAGGAGCTGGGACTCGGCGACGACCCGGCCACAGCCGGCCCGCGCTGAACACACCGGCGACCCGGCCGCACCCGGCGGGCGGACGTCCGGACACGGCCCGCCCGGTTCACCCGCGGCGGTGCGGGGAACCGGCGGACGGGCGATGCCGTGGGGAGCGGGCTGTCGTCTCCGCGTCAGGGCGAGCGGCGGCGGCCGTCACCAACTCCCGCCGACGCCGGCGCACTTCGGCCGTACCGACAAGAAAGGCCGCGTCGTCAGCGGCCGCCGGTGACCGTGTGCCGCCGCCCGAGGAGTACGCCGAGCAGCTCGGACCCGGCGGAACACGAACAGGCGCGCGTGCCGCCGTACCGGGACTCGTGCGGCCGGCGCCGCCGGACGGAGGACGGCCGCACCGGTGTGGCCGGGCACTTCCCCACCTGGCACCGGGATCGGATGTGACCATGGAACCGGTCCCGGCGGCGGAGCCGGCCGGGGTCGCCGAGAGGTACCCGGACGCCGTGGAGGAAGCCGTGCCGCCCAGTCTGCTCGCCGTGTTCGCCCACCCCGACGACGAGGCGCTCCTCGCCGGCGGCATCCTCGCCCGGTACGCCGCCGAGGGCGCCCGTACGGCCGTCGTCACGGCGACCTGGGCGCCCGGCAGTCCGCGCGCCGGTGAACTCGCCGACTCCCTGGCGGCCCTCGGCGTCCCCGGACCGCCGCGCCTGCTCGGCTACGCCGACCACCGGGTCCCCGCCTCCGCCCCCGGCCGGCCGCGCTGGTGCGACGCCCCGGTGGACGAGGCCGTCGGACGGCTGGTCGCCCACATCCGGGAGGTCCGGCCCGGGATCGTCCTCACCCCTGACGCCTACGGGCAGCTGACCGGCCACCCCGACCACCGCCACACCCACCGGACGACCCTGCTCGCGGTGACCGCCGCCGGGCTCGGGCAGCTCTACCCCGAGGCGGGCGAGCCCTGGCGGCCGGGTGCCCTGTATCTGGCGACCCACCCCCACTCGGCCGTGACCGAGCTGGGTGAACTCCTGGACGGCGTGGGCAAGTCCGTGCTGAGCGTGCCCGACGCGCACGTCACCGACACCGTGGACGTACGGCCGTGGCGGGAGCGGAAGTGGGCGGCGATCCAGGCCCACCGCAGCGAGGTGGCCCGGGACCGGGCGCTGCCCGGGCTCCTCGCCCGTCTCCCCCAGGAGACCCGTGACCGCCTCCTGGGCACCGAGTACTACACCCGCGTCGGCCTCACCGACGGCGCGTACCTGGTGTGACGGCCTGAACCTACGGCACCTCAGCCGCCGACGAGGGCGGTGAAGCGGTCGGCGTCGATGTTGCCGCCGGAGGCGATGACGCCGATCCGCCGCGGGAGGCGGTCGACGCGCCCGGCCAGCAGCGCGGCCAGCGGCGTGGCACCGCTCGGTTCCAGGACGATCTTCAGACGCTCGAAGGCCAACCGCATCGCGGTGACGATCTCGGCGTCGGTGACCAGGGCGATGGCGTCGACCAGACGCTGGTTGACGGGGAAGGTGAGTTCGCCGGGAGTGGCCAGCGCCTGCCCGTCGGCGATGGTGCGGGGCACCGGGATGGTGACGCGCGCACCGGCCGCCAGGGAACGCCTGGTGTCGTCACCCGCCTCCGGCTCGACGCCGACGATCCGGATGTCGGGGTGCAGCGCGGTGGCGGCGGTGGCGCTGCCGGCGATGAGGCCGCCGCCTCCCACCGGCACCACCAGCGCGTCCAACGGGCCGGTCTCCTCCAGCAGTTCGAGGGCGGCGGTGCCCTGGCCGGCCATGACGTGCGGGTGGTCGTACGGCGGGATCAGGGCCAGGCCGCGGTCCTCGGCCAGGGCGTGGCCGAGCGCGGTGCGGTCCTCGGTGTAGCGGTCGTAGGTGACGATCTCCGCCCCGTACCCGGCCGTCGCCTCCCGCTTGGAGCGGGGAGCGTCCTCGGGCATCAGGATGACCGCGCGGGTGCCCAGTTCGCGGGCGGCCAGCGCGGTGGCCTGGGCGTGGTTGCCGGAGGAGTAGGCCGCGACGCCCTTCGCCAGCTGCTCCGGCGGGAGTTGGGCGACGGCGTTGTAGGCGCCGCGGAACTTGAAGGCGCCGACCCGCTGGAAGTTCTCGGCCTTGATGAACACCTCCGCCCCGACAAGCGAGTTGAGGGTGCGGGAGGTGAGGACGGGGGTGCGGTGGGCGACGCCCTCGAGGCGGGCGGCGGCCTCGCGGACGTCGGCGAGCGTGAGGGGCGGTGCGGCGGCCATGGACTGGTCCTTCGGGCGACGGGACGGGGTAAAGGGGAGCGGGGCGGTCACCAGCCGGAGACGCGCGGCCAGTACGCCTCGATCGCGGGGGACGCCGACGTGCCGCGGCCGCTGTCGACGACGTGGTAGCCGTGGTGCTGGGCGGCGGTGGCGCAGGCGTGGTTGGGCAGGATGCGCAGCCGGGTGCCGATGGGCAGTTCGGGCAGGGCCGCGCCGTCCCGGGCGGTGAGGGTGCCGTGCTCCTGGCTGGCGGCGGTCATGACCAGGCCCGGGATCAGGGTGCCGGACAGGTCGGTGACCAGGCCGTAGCCCTGGTCCTGCGGCTGGCCGGCGGTGCCGCGGTCGCGGGAGAGGGCCATCCAGCCGCCGTCGGTGACGATCCACCCGTACTCCGGGCGGTGCCCGATGACGGTGACCACCACCGACAGGGCGATGTCGGCCGGCGCGCAGACGCCGAGACCGGCCATCACCAGGTCGAAGAAGACATAGTTGCCGGCGCGCAGTTCGGTGACCCCGGTGAGGTCGTCGGCGGCGTGCGCGGTGGGGGTGGAGCCCACGCTGACGGTGCGCACGGGCAGGCCGGCCGCGCGCAGCCGCCGCGCCGCCGTCACCGCCGCGTCGCGTTCGTCGCGCGCCGCCGCGCGCCGCTCCTCGGCGGTGAAGGCGGAGTACGACTCGCCCGCGTGGGTCAGCACGCCGTCCAGGCAGCCCGCGTCGTGCAGGACGCGCCCGATCCCGGTGAGCCCCGGCGCGTCGGGCTTGAGGCCGCCGCGGTGGCCGTCGCAGTCGATCTCGATCAGGGCGGGCAGGGCGAGGCCGGTCTCCCGGGCCGCCGCGGCGACGAACTCCGCCTGCTCGGCGCTGTCCAGCAGGACGCGCAGGGTGACGCCGCGCCGCGACAAAGCGGTCACGCGCGGGAGTTTGCGCGGTTCGATGCCGACGGCGTAGGTCAGGTCGCGGTAGCCCGCGTCGGCGAACGCCTCGGCCTCGGCGAGGGTGGAGACGGTGAGCGGGCCGGGCGCGCCGTCGTGCAGGAGGGCGGCGGCGTCCAGGCTCTTGGCCGTCTTCACATGCGGGCGCAGCCCGACCCCGAGACGGTCCGCCCGGGCCCGCAGACGGGCGATGTTGCGCCGGGCCCGGTGCGCGTCCACGACGGCGAACGGCGTGTCGGGGTCGGCCAGCGTCCGGACGGCGGCGGGGGAGAAGGCGGTGCTCATGGGCGGGTGACCCCTCACTTCGCGTAGTTGTAGACCGTCGCCCGGGACACGCCGAGCAGGTCCGCGATGGTCTGCGCGGCGTCGCGCGAGTCGAAGTAGCCGTCGCGCTGCAACTGCCGTACGAGCGCCTTCTTCTCCTCCCGGCTCAGCGAGCGCGGGGTGGCGGCACGTTCGGCGGCGCGGGCCTCCACCGCCTCGCGCAGCTCCCGTGCGGTGCGGTCGCGCAGGGTCTCCAGGGGACGCTCGCGGTGCTCGGAGTCCGTCGCCACGAGGTTGGACAGGGCGAGGGTGACGGGGGAGAGCACGGACACGTCGAGGTTCAGGCACAGGGCGGCGACGTACTCGCCCGCCGCGTTCTTGATGCCGATGGACGTGCTCTTGGCCGGGCGGCCGTCGGGGAACCGGTTCGGGTAGTTCTGCACGACGCCGGGGTAGTCCGGGTCGGCGATCCGGGCCAGGCCCAACTCCGTGGCGGGATCGCCTATCTGACGGCCCGACAGGTTGTTCTCGATGGCGCGGATCGCGTGTTGCGGGTCGCGCAGATCGTGCAGCACGACCTCGCACAGGCCGGGGAACATGCGGCCCAGTGCGACCGCGATCTTCTCCGCCTCCTTCAGGAGGTGCTCGTCCGCGCCGTCCTCGCCCGTGGCGTCCACCCGGTGGTCCATGGCCCTTCCCGCCCGCCTCGACATGCGGTCTACTTCTGGACGCAGAGTCTAAGTTGCCTGGTGTCCGCTGTCCAGGGGATCCGGATCGCACCGCCGCCGCACGTCAACTAGCCTCCGTACCGGCAGCTTTCGCACACGGCACGTACCGTCGAGGGGGACGCATGGCAGACCGGTCCAGCGCGGGGTCATCGAAGTGGCTGCGCCGTTTCCACCAGCCGGGGCCGGGCGCGCCGCGGCTGGTGTGCCTGCCGCACGCCGGCGGTTCCGCGAGCTTCTACTTCCCCGTCTCCAAGGCGCTGTCGCCCGCGGTGGACGTACGGGTGGCGCAGTACCCCGGCCGCCAGGACCGTGCTGGGGAACCCTTGGCACACTCCGTGCGGGAACTCGCCCAGGGGGTGTTCGACGCGCTGGACGAGCGGGACCGGACGCCGCCGGCACTGTTCGGGCACAGCATGGGCGCGCTGGTCGCCTTCGAACTGGCCCGGCTGCTGGAGCACGCCGGCCGGCCCCCCGCGGTGGTCTTCCTCTCCGGCCGCGCGGGCCCGTCCGCCCAGCGGACCGAGAGCCTCCACCTGGACGACGACGAGCGGCTCGTCGAGGAGGTCGTCCGGCTCGACGGCACCGACGCGGCCGTCTTCCAGGACGAGGAACTGCGCCGGCTGATCCTGCCCGTGCTGCGGGCCGACTACCGCGCCGTGGACACCTACCGGCCCACCCCCGGACCGCGGCTGGGCTGCCCCCTCGTCGTCCTGACGGGCGACGCCGACCCCAGGGTCACCCCCGACGAGGCCCGCGCCTGGGCCCGGGAGACCGACGGCCCGTTCGAGTGCCACGTCCACCCCGGGGGCCACTTCTACCTGGTCGCACAGCAGCAGGCCGTCCTGGCCGCGGTGGGGGCCGCGCTACGGCGGTACGCGCCCGGCGCCGGGGCGGCCCTCTGAACGCGCCGGGCGCATGCGACGGGCGGCACCGGTCGAGACGGTGCCGCCCGGCGGGAGTATGTCAGCCCAGGATCTTGGCGGACTCGATGACCACCGGCTGGACGGGAACGTCCTGGTGACCCCTGCTGCTGCCCGTCTTCACGCCCTTGATGGCGTCGACCACGTCCTGGCCCTCGGTGACCCGGCCGAACACGGCGTAGCCCCAGCCGTTCGGGGTCTTGGAGGTGTGGTTCAGGAACGCGTTGTCCTTGACGTTGATGAAGAACTGGGCCGTCGCGGAGTGCGGGTCGTTCGTCCGCGCCATCGCCACGGTGTAGTTGTCGTTCCTCAGCCCGTTGTCGGCCTCGTTCTGGATCGGCGCCAGGGTGGACTTCTGCTGCATGTCCGGCGTGAAGCCACCGCCCTGGATCATGAAGTCGCTGATGACCCGGTGGAAAATCGTGCCGTCGTAGTGGCCGCTGCGCACATACGCCAGGAAGTTCTCGACCGTCTTGGGCGCCTCGGCGTCGTTCAGCTCCAGCACGATCCGGCCGGCGCTGGTGTTCAGCTCGACTGTCGACATTGAAAAAATCTCCTCATTCCGGTGGGACTCGCCCACGCTACAGGTACGGCCCGGCCGGCCGTTCTCCGGTGCGACCGGCGTGCTGCCGATCGACAGCCCGAGCGCACCATGGAATATACGACCACAGGTCACGCGTACGGTGCTGCGGCGCCCCGGGCCCCGAACGGCCATCCGGGTCAAGGCGAGGCCCCCGGCCGGCCCGGTGGACTTTCCCTCCGGTACGGTCTCGGCCCGCCGGGTCCGGTCGCGGCACCGCGCCTCCGGCGGGCGTCAGGACGGCCGGTGCGTGTCACCGGGGGCCGGGGGCAGCGCCAGATGGGCGAGATCGCCGGGCGGCGGCGTGGTCACCGGCCACAGCGGGGCGGCCTCCCCGTCGGCGAGCGCGGCCGGCGCGTCGGTGAGGTTCATCCGTTCCCGCAGTCGGCCGTAGAAGTCCATCGGGCCGAGCCGGACCGCCTTCAGCCGGCGCGGAGCGGCGTACACCCCGATCCAGTCCCCGGGGCCGAGCACCCCCCGCAACTGGCCGTCGATGCTGACCGCGGCCCGCCCCGACCCCTGGAGCACCCGCAGCGCGACGGGCTCGTCCGGCGCGGCCACCACCGACCGGTTGAACACCATGTGCGGCGCGACCGGCGTGAACACCAGGCCCTCCGCGCGGGGCGAGACCACCGGGCCGCCCGCGGCGAAGCTGTACGCCGTGGACCCCGTGGGCGTGGCCACCAGCAGCGCGTCCGCCGAGTACGAGGCCAGCAGCCGGCCCGCCAGATAGACCCCGACCGACACCTGCCGGTCCCGGGAGAGCTTCTCCAGGACCACGTCGTTCAGCGCCGTCACGTCCAGGGCGACCCCCCAGTCCCCGCCCGCCTCGCACTCGGTGCGCACCGGCGGCGGAGGCAGCAGCGGCCCGCGCCCGTAGCCCAGCAGCTCCTCCATCTGCGCGGGCACCTCCAGCCGGCAGGACGCGCGCAGGGTGAGCAGCATCCGGTGCTCCACATGGATCCGGCCCTCCCGTACGGCGTCCAGCGCGGCCCGGACCGCCGGGGCGGGCACCTCGGTCAGGAAGCCGACCCGGCCCAGGTCGACACCGAGCACCAGGGCGTCGTTCTCGGCCGCCAGCCGGGCACCGCGCAGGAACGTGCCGTCGCCGCCCAGGGTGACGATGAGGTCGGGATCGCCCGCGCTGTCCAGCTCCTCACGGGCACTGTGCCGCGCGCCCGCCCGCCACACGTCGATGTCCGCGCAGCCCACCCCGTGCCCGGCGCACCACGCGCGCACCTCGCGCGCGGCGGCCACCGCCTCGGCGCGCCCGCCGTGCACGACCAGGCCGACACGGTTCACCGTCATACCCGCACACCCGCCTCCCAGCCGGTTTCCTGCCCGGCGTCATCCTCGCCGGGCACGGCACCGACCCGGCGCGCGCCACGCCGCCGGGCGGCACTGTCCTCCGGGGCGTGACGGGCGGAGGGCCGCCGTCTCCGGGGTGTGCGGTGCGGGGGGCCGCCGTCTCCGGGGTGTGCGGTGCGGGGGCCTGGGGGCGAGTCGTGGCGAGGGTCGCCGTCGCAGACGCATGCCGTGCGGTGAGCCACCGCCGGGTGCCCGCCGCGGCTCTCACCCCCGGTCGTCGTCCGCCGCGAGGAACGGCTCCAGCAGGGCCAGCAGCGCCTCCGGGCGGTCCAGCGGGATGATGTGGCCGCAGTCCGGGATGATGTGGCCGGTCAACCGGTCGGCGTACGGCCGCAGTTGCCGTTCCAGCGACCGGCCCACCGGGTGGGCGCCGAGGGTGAGCGCGGGCACGGTGAGACGGGCCCCGGACGCCGCCTCCCGGATCTGCCGGGCACCGGCGGGCAGCGCCCGGTAGGGGCCGAACGCCGCGCGGAGCGCCTCGGTGCCGGTGTAGGCGCGGACGAACTCGGCGCGGACGTCCGGCCGTACGCCCCGGCCCAGCGTGCCGCGCTGGAGGAACCAGTCGATGTACGCCTCCTCGTGCCCCGCCAGCACCGACTCGGCCAGCCCCGGCGCCGCGTGGAACCCGAACCACCACGGCGGTCCGGCCGCGAGGAACTCCTCGGCGCCCGGCAGGTCACCCAGCAGGGACTCCATCAGCACCAGCCGCCGTACCAGGCCGGGCCGCCGCATGGCCAGCAGGAACGCGGGCGGGGTGCCGAGGTCGATGCCGACCACGGCGGCCGGTCCCGCGTCGAGCGCCTCCAGCAGGCCCGCGGCGTCGGCGGCGAGGGTTCCGGCGTCGTAGCCGTCCGCCGGCCGGTCGCTGTCGCCGAACCCGCGCAGGTCCGGCGCGATCACCCGGTACCGGCGGGACAGCGGCCCGATGACCTCGGTCCACAGCCGCCAGGTGTGCGGGAAGCCGTGCAGCAGCAGCACGGCCGGACCCGCGCCGGCCGTGGCGACGTTGAGTACGGTCCCGTCGACGGTGACCCGGCGCAGCCGCACACCGGGCAGGGAGGTGACAGTCATGGGCGATCCCCTGGGAGCTGCTTGAGTAACAAATGGTGACAAGGGAACGCTAGGTAACTAGGCTCGGGCGCAACAGACCGCACTTTCCCGTCAGTTGGTGAGCTTCAGGTGACTTCCCAGGCCAAGGACGCGCCCGCCGTGCGCGGTGACCTGTTCGACCCCGCGTGCCCGACCCGCCGGCTGCTCGACCGGATCGGTACGAAGTGGACGTCGATGGCGGTGAAGGTGCTGGCCGAGGCCGCACCGGGAGAGGTGCGCTTCGCCGAACTGCTGCGCCGGATGCCGGGTGTCTCGCAGAAGATGCTCTCGGCGACCCTGCGGAGCCTGGTCCGCGACGGCCTGGCCGAACGCCGGGTGGAGCCCTGCGTACCGCCCGCCGTGCACTACCGGCTCACCCCGCTCGGCCTGTCGCTCGACACCGTGCTCGCCGCCGTACGGGACTGGGCCGAGGAGCACATGGCCGAGGTCGACCGGGCCAACTCGCTGAAAGACCGGCAGGAGCAGTGAGTCACGACGCTCCGGTCCGTCCGGTGTGATCTCCCTCCTTGCGGCCGCCGCACCACCCTGTGAGCCTCCCCTCGAACGATTCTCCGAAGAACTTTCCTGCGAAGAACCGTTATCGGCACCGCGCCGGACGGTCTCCCAGGTGACGCACAGCATCGTTCGGCGCCGAGGACAGGGAAGCTTTGATGAGGACACAGCACACGGTGGACACGGCGGCACTGGTCGACGCCGCCCGAGCGGGAGACCCGGCGGCCCAGGACGCCCTGGTCGGCGCGTACCTCCCGCTGGTGTACAACATCGTGGGGCGGGCCCTGAACGGTTCGGTCGACGTGGACGACGTGGTCCAGGAGACCATGCTCCGGGCCCTCGGCTCGCTGGGTGACCTGCGCACCCCGGAGAACTTCCGCTCCTGGCTCGTGGCCATCGCGATGAACCGGGTCCGCGCGCACTGGCGGGACCGCCAACTCGCCCCCGGCACTGTGGAGGAGGCCGCCGGCGTCGCCGACCCCGGCGCCGACTTCGTCGACCTGACCATCGTCCGGCTCCAGTTGTCCGGCCAGCGCCAGGAGACCGCGCGCGCCACCCGCTGGCTGGAGCCGGAGGACCGCGAGGTGCTCTCGCTGTGGTGGCTGGAGTGCGCCGGCGAACTGACCCGCGCCGAGGTCGCCACGGCCCTCGGGGTGTCACCGCAGCACACGGCGGTCCGGGTGCAGCGGATGAAGGCGCGCCTGGAGTCGGCCCGCGTGGTGGTCCGGGCACTCGGCACCCGGCCCGCCTGCGCGGAACTGGGTGGCGTGCTGGCCTCCTGGGACGGGGTGCCCTCCGCCCTCTGGCGCAAGCGGATAGCCCGGCACGCCCGCGAGTGCGCGCGCTGCGGCGGCCTGTGGAGCGGTCTGCTCCCGGCGGAGGGGCTGCTGGCCGGGCTCGCGCTCGTCGCGGTCTCCTCGACGCTGACGGCGGCGACACGGTCCGCCGTGGCGGCCGGCGTCCACCCGACCGCGTACGCCGGCTCCGCCACGCCGGACACGGGGGGCACTGGGGCCACGGGGCCGGACGTCGCGCACAACCGGCCCGAGCAGGCGGGTCCCGTCGGTGTGCGGGCCTCCCGGCGTCGTACGACCGCCCGCGGCGAGGCCCGGCGACGGCGGCGGATCCGGCGCCGGGCCGTCGGCGGGGCCGTGGTGGCGGCCTGCGTGGCGGGCGGCGGCCTGTGGTACTTCGGCACCGGCTCCGGACCGCAGACCGGGGAGGCGACCGCCGCACCGACCGCCGACGCCTTCGTGGCGGACCTGTCCGCACCGAGCCCCGTACGGACCTCGGCACGGCCCTCGGCCTCGCCGTCGCCGTCCCCCTCGCGGTCGAAGAAGCCGAGCCCGGCCAAGAGCCCCCGCCCCGCACGCACGACCGGCACACCGAAGGCCCAGCCGCCCGCACCCGCGTCCGCCACGCCCAGCCCCTCCCGGACGACCCCGCGGACGCGTCCGGCGCCCGCCGGCACCGTGGCCCAGGTGGTCGCGCTGGTGAACAAGGAGCGGGCGGCCGCCGGATGCGGCCCGGTCACCGAGGACCCGCAACTGGAGCGGGCCGCCCAGGGCCACTCCGACGACATGGCCGCGCGCGGCTTCTTCGACCACACGAACCCGGACGGCGCCGGCCCCGGCGAACGCGTCACCGCCGCGGGCTACCGCTGGTCCACGTACGGCGAGAACATCGCCCGGGGCCAGCAGACCCCGCAGGCGGTGATGGACTCCTGGATGCACAGCCCCGGCCACCGCGCCAACATCCTCAACTGCTCGTTCAAGAACATCGGCGTGGGTGTCCACCAAGGGCTCGGGCGGCCCTTGGTGGACCCAGAACTTCGGCGCGAAACTCTGAACGGCGGACAACTCCGCGTGCGGGCGGGCGCGTTCGGGGCCGCCGTCCCGAGTGGCCCGGCCGGCGGGCGGTCCCGCCGGCCGGCCCGGCTCAGCGGGCCGTGCCGAAGTCCTGGGTCCAGTAGCTGCCGGGCTGCGCCAGACCGACACCGATCTCCTGGAACCCGCAGTTGAGGATGTTGGCCCGGTGGCCGGGGCTGGCCATCCAGCCCGCCATGACCTGCTCCGCCGTGGTGTAGCCGTAGGCGACGTTCTCGCCGTAGCTGCTCCAGGTGTAGCCGGCGCGCGTGATGCGCAGGCCCGGGTCCGAGCCGTCCGATCCGGTGTGCGACATGTTCTGGTGGGCGGCCATGTCCGCGCTGTGGTCCTGCGCGGCCTTGGTGAGCTCCGGGTTGAGGGTCAGCGGCTGACAACCGACCTTGTTCCGCTCGGCGTTCACCAACCGCAGGATCTCGGCGGTGACTCCGGACGCCGGGGCGGCGGTCGCCGGGGTGGCGGGCGCGGCGGACGTCGGGGCCGTGGGGGCGGTGGAGGTCGCGGGGGTGGTGGCGGTGGCCGCGGGGGTGCCGGGCGCGGTGGTGGGCCGGGGCCACTGGGTGATGGGCCGCGCCGCCACCGGACGCGTCCTGGGCCGTACGGCCGGACGCGCGTGCGCGGTCCGCGCCTTGGCCGGGGACGTGACCGGCGTGGACGGCGACGGCGTGGACGTGTCCGGCGTGGACGGGGACGGCGTGGAGGACGACGGAGCGGACGGGGACGGCGTGGTGGTGACCGGCTCCGTGGTGCGCGGCGCGGTGGTCTGCCCGGCGGCCGCGTCCACTCCGTTGCGGTGGTGATGCCTGTGAAGGTGCTGTCCCTCTGTCACGGGCGTGCTCGTCGCGTCGGCCCGCGGCCGCGGGTCCGTGCCGTACGGCCAGTCGGTGCAGGCCAGGGCGACGGATGGCACGCCCACGGCGCCGACGGCGACGGCGGTGATGAATATGCGCCGGTAGTGCTTGGTCTTGCGGTGCTGTCCCATACGTCAACCTCGCTCGGTGATCGCGGAGCGCCCATTCTTGGGACGGCTTCGCACGGGACGCAAAGAGACCGGCTACTACCTCGCCTCGTAGCCGCTCCGGGGCCTTGCCAGTCACGCCGGGAGATGCAGAAGATTGCGACCGCGACGTTTGCACGGTGCTGTCGGTTCCTCAGGAACCCGGCCTGGGTGAGGAATACGGCGAGTCGCCCGCGGGCTGTCCCCGCGTCACGCCGGCCCTGTCCCACGCCCATGGCAAGACGGACAAATCCCATATGTCGTGGGAGCGGCATCTACTATCCGGCACCCTTAGTCGCCGACAGCCCTGTGACGGTTGTCACCTCCGGCCGTGACGCCGTCCTTCCTCCGGCCGTGACGCTGTTCTTAAAGACGGGGAAACCGTGGGGCAACACGGCGGCACGAACCTTCCCTGCAACCGGCCCGGCGCGTCCGGGCGCAGTGCAGGACGAGGGGAGCGCCGTGACGGACATCGTCGACAGCCAAGCGCCACCGGCCCAGCCCGGCAGCCGTACGTACAACGGCTGGGCGCGGAACGACACGCTGGAGGACTACTCGCTGCGCTACGCGCCCAAGTCCTTCCGCCGCTGGACGCCGTACGTCGTGGCCACCACCGCCCTCGGCGGCATCGCCTACCTCGCGGACTTCGCCATCGGCGGCTCGATCGCCGTCGCGCACGGCTTCTCCAGTGCCCTGGTGGCGATCCTGACCGCCGCGGTGGTCATCTTCCTGACCGGTATTCCCATCGCGTACTACTCGGCGAAGTACTCCATCGACATGGATCTGCTGACCCGGGGTGCGGGATTCGGATACCTCGGCTCGACGCTCACCTCGGTGATCTACGCGAGCTTCACCTTCATCTTCTTCGCCCTCGAAGGCTCCATCATGGCGCAGGCGCTGGAACTCGGCCTGCACATCCCGCTCGCCATCGGGTACGTCGTCTGCTCGCTGGTCATCCTGCCCCTGGTGGTCTACGGCATGACCGCGCTGTCGAAGATGCAGGTGTGGACGCAGCCGGTCTGGCTGGTGCTGATGGTCGCCCCGTTCGTGTCCATCGCGATCCAGGACCCAGGGAAATTCTCGGAGTTCACCCACTTCGCGGGCGACTCGCCCACCGGCTCGACGCTCAGCGCGCTCGGGGTGGGCGCGGGTGCGGGCGTCGCGTTGTCGCTCATCGCGCAGATCGGCGAGCAGGTCGACTACCTGCGGTTCATGCCCGACAAGACGCCGCGTAACGGCAGGCGTTGGTGGTCCGCGGTGCTGGGTGCCGGACCGGGCTGGGTGGTCCTCGGGGCGCTGAAGCAGATCGGCGGCGCCTTCCTGGCCTTCTGTGTCGCCGGCGGCGCGGGGCTCGGCAAGGCGGACGAGCCGATCCGGCAGTACGTCCACGGGTTCGGCACGTTCGCGGGGCCGGTCGCCCTGGGGCTGGCGACCTTCTTCGTCATCCTCTCCCAGATAAAGATCAACTCGACCAACGCGTACTCCGGTTCGCTGTCCTGGTCGAACTTCTTCTCCCGCCTGACACACCGTCACCCGGGTCGCGTCGTCTACATCTTCCTCAACGTCGGCATAGCGCTCGCGTTGATGGAGGGCGGTGTCTTCGGCTTCCTCAACACCGTGCTCGGCTTCTACTCCAACGTGGCCATCGCCTGGATCGGCGCGGTCGTCGCCGACCTGATCGTCAACAAGCCGCTCGGGCTGAGCCCGTCGTACATCGAGTTCAAACGGGCCCACCTGCACCATTTCAACCCGGTGGGCTTCGGCTCGATGCTGATCGCCTCCGGAGTCTCCATCGCCGCCTACTTCGAGGCGTTCGGCGCCTACGGCAAGGCGTTCTCGCCGTTCATCGCGTTGTTCCTCGCCATGGCGTTCTCGCCGCTGTTCGCGGTGCTCACCAAGGGCCGCTACTACCTGGCCCGCCCCGACCTCCTGGACGAGCCGCTGCTCGGCGCGGACGGGCTGCCCTCGGCCGCCGTACTGACCTGCTCCGTCTGCGCGACCGACTTCGAACGGCCCGACATGGCCGGCTGCCCCTTCCACCAGGGCCCCATCTGTTCGCTGTGCTGCAGCCTGGAGAAGGACTGCCACGACTTCTGCAAACGCGGAGCCGGCGCCCCGGGGCCGGTCGCCCTCGGCATGCCCACCGTCCGGCGGTGACCGAGTGACCGGATGCCCTGCTCATCACGTAACCCCCTGACGGCGTGCGCGGCGGCCGGGCCTGGGCGGCCGGCCGCCGCGCACTCTGTTCCCGCACCGCGGGCCGTGCGCCGTCACTCGTTCCGGAAGACGGCCTTGCTGACCTCGGCGGGGTTCTCGAACTTCTTCTTCCCGAGGTGGGAGATCCGCTCCGTGATCTCCTTCGGCGCGTGGTTCTTCTCGGCCGCCTTCCGAAGGTCGTCGGTGCCGGCCGGGTACTCCACGCCGTGCAGCGCTTTCTGCAGGTCAGGTGGGGTGATGCCCGCCATGGTTCCTCCTGGCAGTGAGTCGGTGATCGACCGGCGCGAAGGGAGCGCCGGGACTGCTCAGGTACCCATCCCACGGAAGCGGATTCAAAGATTCCGGTTGGTGATGGGCCAAGCCGCGCGCGGGTACCCGACGGTTCCGGAAGCAGGTACGGGACCGCGGATGAGAGGACCCGATGAGCGAGAACACCCCATCGCAGGCCGAGGGCGAGCGCGAGACGGACGCCCCGGACACGGAGCAGCCGGCCCGCACCACCCCCTCCCAGGCGGAGGGGGAGGACACCGCCGAGGAGACCCCGGACGAGGAGGACGACGCGTAGGGAGGCGTCATGAGCACGGCACACACCAGCGTCCCGGAGGTGCTGGACGCGCTGAAGGACGTGACCTACCCGGCCGGCAAGGAAGAGCTGATCTCGGCCGCCCGGCAGGCCGGAGCCACGGAGGAGGTCGTCAAGGCCCTGCGTGGCATGCCCGCCGAGGAATACACCGGCCGTGCCGAGGTCGCGAGGTCGGTCCGGGTGGACCCGGACTCCGATCTCGGACTCGACGCCGGCCAACGGGCCGGACAGGCACGGCGCGGCGGCAAGCCGGGCCTCTCCCAGCATCTGCGGGAAGAGCCGAAGACACCCATCCATGAGGAGTTCGACCGCTGAACCGGCCCGGGGACGGCTGTACGGGACGTGCGGCCGTTCTCGGCGCAGCGGGCCTGCGGTCGTTCTCAGTGGGGCAGACCCGGGGCCGTTCTCAGCCGAGCGGGTCTGTGGCTGTTCTCAGTGGGGCAGGCTCGCGGCCGTTCTCAGCCGAGCGGGCTTGCGGCCGTCCTCAGCGGAGCAAGCTCCCAGCCGTTCTCAGTCGCGCAGGCCCGCGAGGAAGCCCGCCAAGGCCCCGGCGACCGCCTCCGGAGCCTCCAGCGGCAGCAGATGCCCGCCCGGAACGGTGGCCAGCGTGGCGTGCGGAACGTAGGGCAGCAGGCACGCGCGCAGTACGGCGGGCGGCTCCACCTTGTCCTCCCTGCCCGCCAGCACGGCCACCGGGACCTCGATGTGCCGGGCCGCCTCGGTGATGTCCTGGGCGATGCCCCGCAGCGGCCACTCCGTGCGGGCCTCGTCGGACGCGGCCAGGCTGTCCCGGACGACCGCCTCCCGTACCGGCCCGGGCAGTGGCCCGGCCGTCAGGACCTGGTCCAGGGCGTGGCCGACGGACTCGGGCGAGTCGTAGGCGTGGGACAGGGCCTCCCGGTATTCCTCGGTGACGGCCGCCGGCGGCCGTGGGGGAGCCGGCGCGACCAGGAACACGCCGGCCAGCCCCGCCGGACGCCGGGCCGCGACCAGCTGTGCGACCTTGCCGCCCATCGAGTGGCCCACGAGGACGAACGGGCCCGTGACGCACTCCTCGGCCACGCGCGCGAGATCGTCGGCGAGCCGCTCCAGGCGGTACGGCCCCGGCAGCTCCCGCGAGGTGCCCCAGCCGCGCTGATCGAACCGGACCGTCGCCCGCCCGGGCGGCAGCCGCCGGACCACCTCGTCCCACGTGCCGGCGGAACCGCCCCAGTAGTGCGCGAACACCAGCGCGGGCCCGCCGCCCCCGCCCCCGGTCCGCACCGTCACCGATCCACCCGCGACGGCCACGACCCTTGTACTTTCCGGCATTTCCCGTCTCCTCCATATCGCGGCAGGCGTCGGCGCCCCGGTGGCACCCGCGCCCGGTCATGCCGTCCACCTGCCTCCGGCACGGGAAACACGCTAGGCCGGTGGCAGACTCCGTCTTCGTGGAAAGAGACCGACCTCTTGTGAAAAACGGACAGCCTGCCGTGCGGCAACTGCGCTACGCACCGCCGGTCGGTGCCGCCTACGGCGTGGAGGTCCTCAGCTTCGCCGCACTGCGCGAGACCGACACCGAACGGCGCCGCACCCGGCTGCAGCGCCCCGACTTCCACGTCCTCGCCCTGATCACCGGGGGAAGCGGCGCGCACGAAGCGGACTTCCGCCGCCACGAACTGCACGAGGGCAGCGTCGTGTGGATCAGACCGGGCACGGTGCACCGCTGGAGCGACGTCGAGCGCCTCGACGGTCCGCTGGTCCTCTTCCAGCCCGGCTTCCTGCCCGACCCCGCCCTCGAAGCCCGCGAGGCCACCTCACCCACCTGCTGGCGCCTGCCGCCCGAGATCCTCCGGCTCGCGGCGCCGGCCGCCGACCACCTCGGCCACGAGCACCGGGCGGCGGTGCGCTGCCCGCGCCTGGCCTCCTCCGCGGTGCTCTCCCATCTGCTGGCGGCCCTGCTCCTGCGCGTCCTGCCCGGGACACCCGCACCGCCCGCCCCCGGCGCGCCCGTCAGCCGGCAGTTCGAGATCTTCCACGCCTACCGGAACGAGGTCGAGCAACACTTCCCGCACCGGCACCGCGTGGCCGACTACGCGCGGGCACTCGGCTACGACGTGCGGACCCTGACCCGCGCCACCCGCGCCGCCACCGGACACGGCGCCAAGACCTTCCTCGACCAGCGCATCCTGCTCGAAGCGAAGCGACTTCTGGCCCACAGCGCGCTGCCGGCCGGCGCCTGCGCACACCGCCTCGGCTTCCCCGACGCCGGCAACTTCACCACCTTCTTCCGGCGCCAGACCGGTCTCGCCCCCACCGCCTGGGCAGCGGCACTCCACCAGGCACCTTGACCGCTCTCCGGGCCGCGACCTAGCGTGACGCACACATCAGGGCAGGCAGGGCAGGAGGCTCGGTGACGGCCCATCCGCACGACGCCCCGGACGGGGCGTCCGCCGGCCGCCCCCTGCGGGTGGAGACGCACGGCCTCGACGTGATCGAGGACGCGGACCGCAAGGGCACCCCGCGCACCCTGTTCTGGCCCTGGTTCGGGGCCAACGTCTCCGTCCTCGGCCTCGGCTACGGCGCGTTCGCGTACGGCTTCGGCATCTCCTTCCCGCAGGCCCTCGCCGCCGGCGCGCTCGGCATCGTCGTCTCCTTCCTGCTGTGCGGCTTCGTCGCGGTCGCAGGCAAGCGCGGCTCGGCCCCGACCATGGTGCTCAGCAGGGCCGCGTACGGCGTGCGCGGCAACCGGCTGCCGGCCGTCGTCTCCTGGATGCTCACCGTCGGCTGGGAGACCGTCCTCACCGCGCTCGCGACGATGGCCACCTCCACCGTCCTCGGCGCCCTCGGCTGGGGCGGCGGCACCGGGACGAAGGCCGCCGCCCTGATGGCGGTGGCCTTCGTCCCGGTGCCGGCGGAGTCATGGGCTTCGACCTGATCATGCGGCTGCAGACCTGGATCACCCTGGTCACGGGCGTCCTCACGATCGTCTACATCGTTCTCGTCGCCGACCGGATCCACTGGAGCACGGTCGACGCCCTCCCGGCCGGTTCCGCCCAGCGGTTCATCGGCGCGCTGGTGTTCATGATGACCGGCTTCGGCCTCGGCTGGGTCAACGCCGCCGCCGACTACTCCCGCTATCTGCCCCGGGACTCCTCCAGCCGGGGAGTCATCGGCTGGACCACGTTCGGCGCCTGTCTGGCCCCGCTGGTGCTGCTGGTCTTCGGCCTGCTGCTGGCCGGATCCGCCCCGGAGCTGAGCCAGGCGATCGCGGCCGACCCGATCGGCGCGCTGGCCACCCTCCTGCCGGCCTGGTTCCTGGTGCCGTTCGCCGTGGTCGCCGTCCTCGGCCTGGTCGGCGGCGCCGTCCTCGACATCTACTCCTCCGGCCTGGCCCTCCTCTCGGCCGGTCTGCGGGCACCCCGCTGTCTGGCCGCCCTCCTCGACGGCGTTCTGATGATCGCCGGCTCGGTCTACATCGTGTTCTTCGCCGACAACTTCCTCGGCCAGTTCATGGGTTTCCTCACCACACTCGGCGTGCCCATCGCGGCCTGGGCCGGCGTCATGCTCGCCGACCTGGCGCTGCGCCGCCGCGACTACGACGAAGCCGACCTGTACCGCCCGCACGGCCGCTACGGCGACGTGCCCCTCCTCCCCCTGTGCGTCACCCTCGCCGCCACCGCCGTCGGCTGGGGCCTGGTCACCAACACCGCCGCGCACTGGCTGACCTGGCAGGGCTACCTGCTGACGCCGCTCGGCCTCGGCGGCCGCACCGGCCCCTGGGCGTACGCCAACCTGGGCGTCCTCGTCGCCCTGGTCGTCGCCTTCCTCGGCACCCTGTCGACGGGCAGGGCCCGGATACGGCACCAGGAGGCGCGGGCACCCGGCCCGGCCCGCGAGGAGCTGCCGCGCCCGTGAGCCCCGGGACGGAAACGGCCCGTGCCCGGCGCCCGACCCACACACATGCCACGACCCGCGACCTCTGTGCGGGCAATCCATGTGCCGGGGACCCACATGTGCCGTGTACGCATGCCCCGCACCCCACCGGGTACGCGAGGCGGGAGCACGCCCGGGGCGCCGAGCCGTCCCGGCAGCCCGTACGACCGTCGAACCTGGGGACCAGCCATGGAGACACCCGCACACGCCGACCCGCCGACGCCGGCCCAGCAGGCGCTGGACGCGCTGACCGTGAACGCCGAGGACCAGGCCGCCCTGGACACCCTCGCCCACAGTGACGTACTCGTCCCGGTGCCGGACGACGCGCTGGACGGAGAGGGCGCCGATGCCACGACGGTGGCCCTGCCCGTCCTGGAACAGCCCGGCGGCGACGCGGTCGTCCCGGTGTTCACCACGGAGGGCGAGATGACCGATCTGCTGCCCTTCGTCTCGCGCTACCGTCTGATCCCGCTCGGCGCGCTCGCCGCGCAGTGGCCCGACGAGAACCTGTCCCTCGCCATCGACGGCAGCTCCTCCCACGCCCTGACGCTCACGTCACAGGGAGTCCGCACGCTGCTGGCCCGCTGAGCGGCGAATCCACCGACCCACGGACCACCTCCCGCGGGCGCCACTGGGGCACCACCCCGGCGGCGCCCGCGGCGGTACGCACCGGTCCTCCGGCGGGGCCGCCGCTCTAGAGCTGCGGCCCGGTCAGCATGCGCCGCAGAACCTCCCGCTGGAGCGGGAGTACCTCGGTGTGCAGGGCGCGGCCCTTGGGGGTGAGGGCGACCCATACCCCGCGCCGGTCCTCCGCGCACACCGTGCGTTCCACCAGGCCGTCCTTCTCCAGCCGGCCGATCAGCCGGGACAGCGCGCTCTGGCTGAGGTGGACCCGGCCGACCAGGTTCTGCACCCGGCACTGCTCACCCTGCTCGGGCGGCTCCGTGGCCAGCAGGTCCAGCACCTCGAAGTCACTGGCGCCCAGCCCGTACGGGTGCAGGACGCGGTCGATCTCGCACATCGTGCGCGCGTGCACGGCGAGGATGTCCCGCCAGCGTTCCTCCAGCCGGGTCTCGGCCGTCTTCACTGCCATAACCGCACGGTAGCACCGCCCCGGCCACTCGTTGAGTGTGCAACTAGTGCCGGGGCGGGCGGTCGCTCCCGGCTCAGGCCGACGGGTTCGACGGGGCCGACGGGTCCTGGAGCAGTCCCACGTGGTTGCCGTCGGGGTCCTTCACGAAGGCGATCAGCCGGCCGCCGCCGACGTCCTGCGCGTCCTGGAGCAGCTCGGCGCCCGCCGCCAGCAGCGCCGCGAGCCGCTCCCGCAGATCCGTCACGTGCCAGTACGGCACCGGCCCGGTCATGCCCTTGGCGTGCCCGCTGGGGTCCAGCCCGACGTCCTGGCCGGCGGCCTTGTAGCCCACGTAGTACGGCTCGTCCGCGTACGGCTCCACGCCCAGCAGCGCGCCGAACAGGGCCTTGGCGCGGTCCAGGTCCTTCACCGGGTAGATGATCGTCTGCAGGCCGGCGGCCATGATGCTCACTCCTTCGCACAGCGGTGCCCGGCGTCACGGGGCCGGGGCGCCGACGGGTTCCTCGTCGGTGCCTCCACGCTAGGACGGGCGGGCCCGCGGCGGCTTCTCCGATCCTGACCGGTCGCCGCGTTCACTCGTTGTGCAGCACCTCGGCGACGGTGAGCCGGGCCGCCCGGCGCGCGGGCACCAGCGCCCCCACGACGGCGATCACCACCCCGGCGAGCGCGAGGAGGGCCAGGAGGGGCGGATGCCAGACCGCCGTCATGGAGCCGGGCAGCGTGATGTCCAGCCCGGCCGCCATGCGCGGCACCACCACCCGGTGGGCGGCGATGCCCAGCGGGACCCCCAGCAGCGACCCCAGCACGCCGAGCACCGCCATCGACGTCACCGTCATCACCGTCACCTGGCCCGGGGTCATCCCGATCGACTTCAGCATCCCGAGATCACGGCGCCGGTCGTGGGTGTTGAGCACGGCGGTGTTGAAGACACCGAGGGAGGCGACCAGGGCCAGCATCAGGGTCAGCGCGGTCGCGGAGCCGACAATGGTGCCGGTGACGGTGTTCGCCCCGCTCGACTGGACGGACAGCCCCCGGTCGACGGCCCGGACCGCACGGGCGTACGCCTCCTGGTCCACGCCCTCGTCCAGCTTCACGTGGTACGCGATCGGCCGCACCGCCGGCATCAGCGCGGTGACCGTCGGCCAGTCGCCGATGACCAGCCGGTCGTCGGTGTCCAGCGTCTCGCCCACGACGGTCACCTGCTCCTCGCGGCCGTCCTTGCGCAGCCGCAACCGGTCCCCGAGCCGCACCCCGTTGCGGCGCAGGAACGGCGACCCGGCCACCACCTCCCCCGTCCGGCTCATCCAGCGGCCCTTGACGAGCATCGTGTCCAGGGACCGGCCGCCGCGCCGTCCCTCGAACATCACCACGTTCGTACTGCCCGTGAGGAGCACTTCGTCGTCCGACCGCGCCGTGACATGACGCGCGCCCGGCAACGAGCCCAGCAGCGCCTCGAGTTCACGGTCGCCGTGCACCGGCCGCACCTCCTTGCCGTTCCGGGACGTCCCTACGTAGACGGTGACGTCGTAGGTGCGGGCAGCGCCGTTCCCGAAGCTGTTCAGCGTTGCCGCGAGGCCGGTCGCGAAGGTCACCGTCGTCACCCCGAGGACCACGGCGGCCAGCGTGAGCGCGCTGCGCGCGGGCCGGGCGAAGGGGAGCCCGGCGCCGAGACTCACCGAGCGGGGCAGCCGGGAGCCCGCCAGACGCCGCTGAAGGCCGAGCGCCCGCCCGGCCCGGGGCGCGCTGCCCGCGCTGATGGCCCGCGCCGCCGGCAGCCGCCGCGCCCGCACCGAGGGGCCGAGCGCGGCGAGCCCACAGACCAGGGGCATGCCGAGCAGCGCCGACAGGTTCACCCAGAGCGGGATTCCCACGCTGTCGTGCAGCACCCCCGAGGCCGGTCCGGAGAACACGAACTCCAGGAACGGCTCCGCCAGCAGATTGCCGGCCCCGGTGCCGAGCACACAGCCCAGGACCGCCGGCACGGAGATCATCACCAGATAGACGCCCAGCACCTGCCCCGGCGTGAAGCCCAGTGCCTTCAGGATGCCGATGTGCCGGAACCCGGAGACCACGGCCCCGCCGACCACGTTCGCGACGATCAGCACGGCCACCAGGATGCCGAGCACCCCGAATGCCATCAGATACGGCGCGTAGGCGCGCGCGTTGCCGCCGATCCGGTGCTTGAGCGCCAGATACGTCTGCGATCCGGCGAGCGAGCCCGGCGGCAACTCCCTGGTGACCTTGTCCAGTTGCGCGCGCAGTTCCCGCTCCGTCGCGGCGTCCCGGAACCGGAACAGCATCTGCCGCCCGGCCGGGTGCAGCGCTTCGATCTGCTCCGGGGCGACCCAGGCGTCCGCCGTGTGACTCAGGTCGAAGGCGAACCCGACGACGGTGAGCCGCGGGCCCGACGGCACCTGGAGCGTCTTGCCGAGGTCGTCGGCGGTCCAGTCGGGCTGCCGGTTCAGGATCACCTCGCCCGGCCGGGTGGGCCAGCGGCCCGCCCACACATCCATCCGGTCCACCGGCCCGCCGGGACCGGGGCGGCCCACCACCGTGATCTCACCGCCGAGCCCGAAGTCCCCCGCACCGCGCGGAACACCGACGGTCGCCCGCGCGAACGGCCCCGCCACCGCCTCCACCCCGGGCCGCCGTGCCGCGCTCGTCAGCCGGGCGTCCGACACCTTGCCGCTGTCGAAGGCGGCCACGACATGCGGCCCGTGCAGCTTCGCGAAGGCGCGGTCGAACGGTGCCGACGCCGCGTCCACCAGCCCCAGCGCCACCACCGTCGACCCCGTCGACACCAGGGTGACCAGCCAGATCACCAGCGTCTGCAGCCGCCGCCGGCGCACGGCCGCCCGCGCGGCCCGCCACACCGCCCTCACGCGGACGGCTCCAGGGTGTGCCCACCGGTCACCCGGCCGTCGGCCAGCAGCACCAGACGGCTCGCGCACCGCTGCGCGAGCCGCTCGTCGTGGGTGACGATGACCAGGGTCTGGCCGATCTGGTTCAGGTCGATCAGCAGGTCCATCACCTGCTCCCCGGCCCGGCTGTCCAGTGCGCCGGTCGGCTCGTCGGCCAGCAGCAGCGCGGGCCGGTTCATCAACGCCCGCGCCACCGCGACCCGCTGCCGCTCCCCGCCGCTGAGCACCGCCGGAAACGCGTTGCGCCGGCCGGCGATCCCCAGCTCCTCGAACAGCTCCAGCGCCCGCCGCCGGGCCTGCCGGGCCGGTGTCCCCGTCAACTGGGCCGCCAGCGCCACGTTGTCCAGCGCCGACAGGTCGTCGACGAGGTTGAAGAACTGGAAGATCATCCCGATCCGGCGCCGCCGGTACAGCGCCAGCCCCTTCTCGCTCAACTCCCCGACGTTCTCGCCGTGCACGACGACCCGCCCGGCCGACGGCCGGTCCAGTCCGGCGATCATGTTGAGCAGCGTGGACTTGCCGCACCCCGAGGGGCCCATCACCGCGACCGCCTCCCCGGCCCGGATCTCCAGCGACACCCCGTCGAGCGCGACCGTCTCGCCGTACTCCTTGCGCACGCCGTCGAGCCGTACGACGGCGTCTTCCGTTCTCACCTCGGTGACCATGGTCAGGACGCTAGACGCGGGCCGGCACCCCGGGCATCCCTCCCCGGATGGCACTCGGCCGCGGGACTCGTCCCGGGGATGCAGGGCGCTGTATCCCCAGGCCGATGCGGATGTCAGTGGTGTCTGCCAGAGTGGGGCCATGGGGGAGGACGAGGTGTTGACGGCGGCGTTCGCGGTGGCGTGCGCGGCCGTCCTGGGGCTGGCCGTGGCGCTGGCGCGGACCCGGCGCCGCTGGCAGGCGGCGGTCGGTGAGCGGGGCTGGTTGCTGGAGCGGGAGCGGGAGAGCGCCGCCGAGGCCGCGATCGCGGCCGAACGGGACCGGATCGCGAGGGAGTTGCACGACATCGTCAGCCACAACGTCAGCCTGATGGTCGTCCAGGCGAGCGCCGCCCGGGAAGTGCTCGGCACCATGCCGGACGAGGCGGCGACCGCGCTGCGCGCCGTGGAGGACGCGGGGCGGGGCGCGATGACCGAGCTGAGACACCTGCTGGGCCTGCTGGCGCCCGCACCGGACGGCACGGACGGCGACCCGGGACCGGGGGCGCGGGCGGTGGCGGCGCCGCTCGCCCCGCAGCCCGGCCTGGACCGGCTCGGCCCGCTGGTGGACCGGATATCGTTCGCCGGGCTGCCCGTGGAGGTCCATGTCTCGGGCGAGCCGTGCCCGCTGCCGCAGGGCGTCGACGTGACCGCCTACCGCATCATCCAGGAGGCCCTGACCAACGCGCTCCGGCACGGCGACGGCGGCAAGGCCCAGGTGACCGTGCGCTACGCCGGCCACGCCCTGCGCGTCGAGATCCTCAGCACCGGCCCCAGCGTGCTCACCGGCACCGCGCCGTCCGCCACCGTCGGCGACAGCTCGCCTCCCGCTTCCCGACCGCACGGCGAGGGCACCGGACGCGGTCTGCTCGGCCTGCGGGAACGGGTCGCCGTCTACGGCGGTGAGCTGGACGCCCGGCGCAGACTCGGCGGCGGCTTCCGGGTGCGCGCCCGCATACCCCTGGACCGGCCGTGACGCCGGACGCGCCCGAGCGGGCGCCCCGCGTCCTGATCGCCGACGACCAGACGCTGATCCGGACCGGCTTCCGGCTGATCCTGACCGCCCGGGGCATCGAGGTGGCGGGCGAGGCCGCCGACGGGGCCGAGGCGGTCGCCGCCGTCCGTGAACTCAAGCCCGACGTCGTCCTCATGGACATCCGCATGCCGGTCATGGACGGCCTGGAGGCCACCCGGCGCATCCTGGCCGAGGCACCCGGCTGCCGGGTGCTCATGCTGACCACCTTCGACCTGGACCGGTACGTGTACACCGCCCTGTCCCTCGGGGCCGGCGGCTTCCTGCTCAAGGACGTCACCCCGGAGCACCTGGCGGCGGCCGTACGGCTCGTCGGCACCGGTGACGCCCTGCTGGCCCCGCAGATCACCCGGCGCCTGGTGGAGCGGTACGCGGCCGAGGCCGGCCGGACGGCCACGGCCGTCCCCGCCGATCTGGCCGCGCTCACCCCGCGCGAGCGGGAGGTGCTCACCCTGATGGGCCGGGGCCTGTCCAACACGGAAATCGCCACCGAACTGACCCTCAGCGAGGCCACGGTCAAGTCCCACGTGGCCCGTATCTTCGCCAAACTCGGCCTGCGCGACCGCGCCCAGGCGGTGGTCATCGCCTACGAGACGGGCCTGGTGAGACCGGGGACAAGGTGAAAACGCCCCCGGGCGGGCGCCCCGAAGGTGAGCGGTGAAACGCGCGACCGGCCACGGCGAGGCAGCGGCCGCCCGACGACGTGACCCGGCGCTTCCCCGGGCGCCCCGGCCCACCGCTCACGCGGACTCGCGCCGCACCAGCTCCGTGGGCAGGATCACCGCCGCCGGCTCCTCACCGCCCAGCTGGGCGAGCAGCACCCGCACCATCTCGTTGCTGATCCGGTCCCACGGCTGCCGGATGGTGGTGAGCGCCGGAGTGGCGGCGGTCGCCGCCGGGGAGTCGTCGAAACCGCCCACGGCGATGTCCTCCGGCACCCGCTTCCCGGCCCGGTGCAGGGCCGCCAGCACGCCCTGCGCCATCAGATCGGAGGCGACGAACACGGCGTCCATGTCCGGCGCCCTCTCCAGCAGCCGTTCCGCGCCCGCCTCACCGCTCGCACGGCTGTAGTCGCCGGAGACGACGAGCCGCTCGTCGGCCGGGAGGCCCGCCTCGGCGAGCACCTCCCGGTACCCGGCCAGCCGCTCCACACCGCCCGGGGTGTCCAGCGGACCGGTGACCACACCGATCCGGCGCCGCCCCAGCGACAGCAGGTGCCGCACCATGTCCCGGGCGCCGTCCCGGTCGTCGGCGGCGACGTAACTCACCTTCGAACCGAGGCCGATCGGCTTGCCACAGGCGACCAGCGGCACCCCCGCCGCGCGCAGCTCCTCGGCGACCGGGTCGCCGGAGTGGCTGGAGACCAGCAGCACCCCGTCGACGTGCCCGGCGGTGATGTACCGCGTGATCCGGCGCCGTTCGTCCCGAGTGCCCGCCAGCATCAGCAGCAGCGGGATGTCGTGCGCGGCCAGCGCCTGGGTGCAGCCGCGCAGCAGGACGTTGAAGTTCGGGTCCTCGAAGAATCGCTCCTGCGGCTCGGTCAGCAGGAAGCCGACCGAGTCCGAACGCCCCGTTATCAGCGAACGGGCGTGCCGGTTCACGACGTACCCGGTCTTGCGGATGGCGGCGTTGACCGCTTCCTGGGCTGCGGGGCTCACATAGTGCCCGCCGTTGAGCACCCGCGAGACGGTGCCGCGCGAGACCCCGGCCTCGCGCGCCACATCGTGGATCGTCGGTGCCCTGCGCCGGCCCCCCGTATTGCTCATGGTCATGACTTTACGGCCCCGGACAGCAGATCCAGGCTCCAGAACCGCTGGATGACCAGGAACAGCGCGATCAGCGGGAGCACCGCGAGGAACGCGCCGGTGATCACCAGTGTGTACAGCGCGGGCGTGTTCGCGCCCTGCTCCAGCAGCGTGTGAAGGCCCAGCGTCAGCGGGAACTTCTCGTCGTCGCTGAGCATGATGTACGGCAGCAGGAAGTTGTTCCAGACCGCGACGAACTGGAACAGGAACACCGTCACCATGCCGGGGATCATCATCGGCAGCGCGATCCGGGTGAAGATCCGCCACTCGCTCGCCCCGTCCATCCGCCCGGCCTCCACCACGTCGGCCGGCACGGCGGCGGACGCGTAGATCCGGGCCAGGTAGACCCCGTACGGGGAGAGGATCTGCGGCAGCAGCACGGACAGGTAGGAGTCCGTGAGGTCGGCCTTCGCCAGCAGCAGGTACTGCGGGATGGCGAGGATCACCGGTGGCATCAGGACGCCCGCGAGCAGCACGTTGAACATCGACTCGCGGCCCCGGAAGCGGTACGTGGCGAGCGCGTAGCCGCTGAACGCCGACACGGCGGTGGACAGCAGGGCGCCCAGACCGGCGTACAGCGCGGAGTTGCCCATCCACGTCCAGTAGACCCCGCCCCGGTAGGCGTCGAGGTCCCTGATGTTGTCGGCGAAGCCGGTGCCGGGCAGGAAGGTGAACGTGGAGAACAGCTCGTGCCCGGACTTGGTGGACGCGATCACCACCCAGGCGACCGGCAGCAGGGTGTACACCGCGCCGAGCAGCAGCGTGACCGTCGGCACCAGCGCGATCCGGCGCCGCAGCGGAGGACGCCGCGCCGTACCCGGAGTGGTGCCGGCGGCCGGGGCCGCCTTCTGGACGGCGAGAGCACTCATCGCGCCCCTCCTTGACTGACGTCCCGCTTGTCGCGGCGGTTCGAGGCCCGCAGGAACCCGAACGACAGCAGCAGCGTGACCACGGCGATCAGCGTCGCCTCGGCCGCCGCCGAGTAGATGTCGTTGCGGCCGAAGGCGTCCTGGTACACCTTCATCAGCGGACTCCAGGTCGTGTTGACCGAGTTGGTGAGCGGCTTCAGGGTCATCGGCTCGCTGAACACCTGGAGCGTCGCGATGATCGAGAAGAAGAAGGTCAGCACCAGCGAGGGCGCCACCATCGGGATCTTGATCCGCAGCGCGATCTGCAGCGGGGTGGCGCCGTCCAGCCGTGCCGCCTCGTACACCTCCGCCGGGATCGACCTGAGCGAGGTGTAGATGACGATCATGTTGAAGCCGGTGCCGCCCCAGACCGCGATGTTCGACAGGGCGAGATACAGCGGACCGCCGTCCAGCAGGTCCGGCTGCGGCAGGCCCAGCTTGTCGAGCACGAAGTAGAAGGGGCTGACGTCCGGCAGGTACAGGAAGCCCCACAGCAGCGCGGCCACCACGCCGGGGATGGCGTACGGCAGGAAGATCGCGAGCCGGGTGAACGGGGCGAGCCGCACCTTCTCGGAGTCCAGCATCAGTGCGAACAGCAGGGCGAGGCCGAGCATCACCGGGACGACGACGCAGCCGTAGCCGAGCACGCGCAGCGCGCCGTGCAGCAACTCGCTGTCCTGGAAGGCCGCGCGGTAGTTCTCGAAGCCGGCCCAGACCTCCCGCCGGGCGCCCGAGCCCAGGCCGAGCCCGGAGACGTGCACCTTGCGGAAGCTGAGCCACACCGCGTAGCCGATGGGCAGCGCGAAGAAGAGGGCGAACAGGATCGTGGCGGGGAGGAGGAAGGTGTAGGGGGCCGCCTTGACCCCGTACCCCCTCCGGCTGGTCGGGCTGCTCACTGCGAAACCCCGAAGCCCTGCTTCTTCATGTCGGCGACCGTGTCGTCCTGCATCTTCCTCAGGGCGGCGGCGAAGTCCGACTTGTTCTTGGCGGCGGCGCCGAAGGCGTCCTTGAAGGACGTGTAGGCGACGTTCACGTTCGGGCCCCAGGACGCGGGCGCGGTGGTCTTCGCTATGTCGGCGGCCTTGGTGTAGAAGTCCGGCTGGTTGGAGAAGTACGCCGGCGGGTTGGAGAAGGCGCCGCTGAGCTGGGCGGAGGTGGACGCCGGGTAGATGCCGCCCTCCTTCGCCAGCGCGTTCAGGGCGTCGTGGTCGGTGTTCAGCCAGACCGCGAACTTGGCGGCGGCCTCCTTGTGCGCGGAGTCGGTGGTGACGGCCGTGGAGGAGCCGCCCCAGCTGCCGGTGACGTCCTGGTCCGCCGACCACTGGGGGAGCGGGGCCATGGCCCACTTGCCCTTGGTGTCCGGTGCCGCCGTGGTCAGCGTGCCGGGCGCCCACACGGCGCTCACCCAGGCGATCTGCTTGCCCGTGTTCAACGCCTTGTTCCAGGACGGGGTGTACATCGGCTGGTTGTCGATGACGCCCTCCTCGACCAGGCCGCCCCAGAACTCGGCGACCTTCCGGGTGGCCGCGTCGTCGATGCCGACCTTCCACTTGTCGCCGGAGGTGCTCCACCACTTGGCGCCGGCCTGCTGGGCGAGGCCCGCGAAGAGACCGGAGTCGTTGGCGGAGAAGGTGGTCAGGTCCTTGTCGGGGGCCTTCTTCTTCAGCTGGCGGGCGGTCTCGGCGAACTGCTCCCAGGTGGTGGGGACCTTGAGGCCGTACTGCTTGAAGAGGTCCTCGCGGTAGTAGAACATCATCGGGCCGATGTCCTGCGGCACCGCGTAGACGGCCTCCGTGCCGAGCGTGGTCTGCTGCCAGACGCCCTCGGCGAACTTGTCCTTGACGTCCTCGACGTCCTCGGACACATCGGCCAGGGCGTCGTTGCTGACCAGGGTCGGCAGCGCCTGGTACTCGGCCTGCACCAGGTCGGGGGCCTTCTTCGCCTTGTGCGAGGTGAGGATCTTGGTGACCAGCGTGTCGCCGGACGCCTGCTTCTTCACCGTGACGGTGATCTGTTCCTTCTTCCCCGGCCCCTTGTTCCACAGGTCGACGACCTTGTCCATGCCGGGTGTCCAGGTCCAGTACGTCAGCGACACGGGACCCGACTCGGCCTCGCTGTCGTCCCCGGACCCACAGGCGGCGAGGGCGGTGGCGCCGAGCGACACGGCGACGGCGGTTGTCACGAGGCGACGGCGCTTCGTGTGCGGCATGGTTTCTCCCCTGACCCGGGTCCCCGCCCGCTGCGGGGACCTGTCATGCAGTTGTGTGCACGCTCACATGACGCGGACGCCCGCCTGCCGGGAGCCCCTGCCATGCTTCTGTGAGCGTTCACAGTAGAGAAACATCCCGGACACTTGTCAATGGTTGTTGCTGTGCGGTTATGTTGGGCTCGCACCGCAGCGGCTGTGTGTGCACGTTCCCATCTGATCGATTTTCCGGGAGAGATCCATGCCGGTCACCGCCCCCAGGGGTCTTACGCGGCTCGCCTTCGGCGGGGACTACAACCCCGAGCAGTGGCCGGAATCCGTCTGGCAGGAGGACGTCCGGCTGATGCGGGAGGCCGGGGTCACGATGGTGAGCGTCGGCATCTTCTCCTGGGCCCTGCTGGAACCGGCGCCGGGGGAGTACGACTTCGGCTGGCTCGACCGGATCCTCGGCCTGCTGCACGAGGGCGGCATCCGCGTCGACCTCGGCACACCCACGGTGGTGCCGCCCGTCTGGTTCTACCGGGCCCACCCCGAGGCCCTGCCGGTCACCGCCGACGGCGTGCGCTACGAATTCGGCTCGCGCGGCGCGATCTGCCACAGCAACGCCGACTACCGCGCAGCCGCCGCGAACATCACCACCCGGCTCGCCGAGCGCTACGGCGACCATCCCGCGCTCGCGATGTGGCACGTCCACAACGAGTACGGCGTCCCCGTCTCCGCCTGCTACTGCGACTCCTGCGCGGCCCGTTTCCGCCGCTGGCTCGCGGACACCTACGGCGGCGTGGACGCGGTCAACGAGGCCTGGGGAACGGCCTTCTGGGGCCAGCGCTACACGGACCTCGCACAGATCAACCCGCCCCGCACCACCCCGACCGCCGGCAACCCGGGCCAGGCCCTGGACTACAAGCGGTTCGCCGACGCCCTGATCCGGGAGAACTTCCGCGCCGAGCGCGACATCCTGCACCGCCTGTCACCCGGCGTCCCGGTCACCACCAACTTCATGACCGCCCTCAGCCAGTGCGACTCCATGGACTACTGGGCCTGGGGCCGCGAGGTCGACCTCGTCACCAACGACCACTACCTGATCACCGACGGCCGCCGCACCCACGTCAACCTCGCGATGGCCGCCGACCTCACCCGCTCGGTCGCCGGCGGCGCCCCCTGGCTGCTGCTGGAGCACTCCACCTCGGGCGTCAACTGGCAGCCCCGCAACCCCGCCAAGGCACCCGGGCAGATGGCCCGCAACTCCCTCGCCCATGTCGCCCGCGGCTCCGAGGGCGCGATGTTCTTCCAGTGGCGCCAGTCCCGGCGTGGCGCCGAGAAGTTCCACTCCGCGATGGTCCCGCACGGCGGCACCGACACCCGTGTCTGGCGCGAGGTCGTCGAACTCGGCGCCTCGGTGGACGCGTTGAGCGGGATCCGGGGCACCCGCACCGAGGCCGACGTGGCCATGCTGTGGGACTGGCAGTCCTGGTGGGCGCAGGGCCTCGACTGGCGGCCCAGCGAGGACCACGACGCGCGCGAGCGTGCCGACTCCTTCTACGAGGCCCTCTACGACCGCCACCTCACCGTCGACTTCGCCCACCCGGAAGCCGACCTGTCCGCCTACCCCCTGGTCGTGGTGCCGGCCCTGTACCTGATGACCGAGGCCGCCGGGCACAACGTCCGCGGCTACGTCGAGAACGGCGGCACGCTAGTGGTGTCGTACTTCTCCGGGATCGTGGACGAACACGACGCCGTCCACGAGGGCGCCTGTCCGGGCGTGCTGCGCGATGTCCTCGGACTGACCGTGGAGGAGTTCTCGCCCCTGCTGAAGGACCAGCGGGTGCGGCTGACCGGCCCGGACGGGCCCGGGCCGACCGGTGACGTGTGGACGGAGTTCGTCGTCCCGCGCGGCGCCGAGACCGTGTGGCGGTACGCCGACGGGCTCACCGCGGGCCACCCGGCCGTCACCCGGCACCGGCTCGGCCAGGGCACCGCCTGGTACGTGTCCACCCGCCTCGACACCCAGGGCCTGGACGCGCTCCTCGCCCGCGCGGCCGACGACGCCGGTCTCGCCCCGCGCGCCGAACTGCCCCGCGACGTCGAGGTCGTGCGCCGCAGCGGCGAGTCGGGCACCTTCCTGTTCGTCATCAACCACACCGCCGGCGACACCAAGGTGCCGCTGGACGCGCCCGGCACCGAGCTGCTGACGGGCGAACGCGCCGCGGGCCGCCTGGCGGTCCCGGCGGGAGCCGTCCGGGTCGTGCGACTCGACGGCTGAGCCGACTCCCCTCCGCCCGCGTGAGCCGTGGGAGCCGCGGGCGGAGGGGGCCTCCTCCGGCCCACCGCGGGAGGAGCCCCTCCCCAGTTACGTCGAAGGGACGACGGACGATGAAGTTCCATCCCAGACGCACCATCACCGCCCTGCTGCCGCCGCTCGCGGCCGGGCTCGCCCTCACCGCCCTGCCCGCCCAGACCGCCCAGGCCGCGAGCACGCTGGCCAACGGCGGCTTCGAGTCCGACGGCACGGGCGCGGCCGTGCCCGCCGGCTGGTCCGAGTACGGCGACGCCGGCGCCTCCTACACCGAGGCCGGCGGCCACGCCGGGAGCTACCGCCTCAGCCACTACTCGGCCTCCGCCTACAAGGTGGAGACCTACCAGTACCTGTCCGGGCTGGCCAACGGGAACTACAGGCTGACCGCGTGGGTGCGGTCCAGCGGCGGACAGAAGGCCGCGTACATAGCGCTCAAGAACTGCGGGGGTTCCGAACAGCGCACCGATCTGCCGGTCTCGTCCAGTGGATGGATCCGGATCGTCACGCCGGTCAATGTGACCAACAACCAGTGCACCATCAGCATCAACAGCGACGCGAACGCGGGCAACTGGATCAACGTTGACGATCTGACCTTCACATCCGGCACCACGGGTACCTCCATCCATGGCGCCGACATCTCCTCCCTCGCCAAGAGCGAGGCCAAGGGCGGCGTCTACCGGACGAGTTCGGGCACCACCGGTGACGCCCTGCCCATCCTCAAGTCGTACGGCATGAACTACGCGCGCCTGAAGGTGTGGGTGAACCCCGCCGACGGCTTCAACGACAAGGCGCACGTCCTGGCGATGGCCAAGCGCGTCAAGGCACAGGGCATGAAGCTGCTGGTCGACTTCCACTACTCGGACACCTGGGCCGACCCGGGCGCCCAGAAGAAGCCGGCCGCGTGGTCGGGTCACACGTACAGTCAACTGAAGACCGACGTGTACAACCACACGTACGACGTGTTGAACGCCTTGAAGGCTCAAGGCACCACCGCCGACATGGTCCAGGTGGGCAATGAGATCAATGGCGGCATGCTGTGGTCCGAGGGATCCACGGACAACTGGACCCAGCTCGCCGGGTTGATCAACTCCGGCTACAGCGCCGTCAAGGCGGTCAACCCGTCCACCTCCGTCGCGCTGCACCTCGCCAAGGGCGGGGACAAGGCCGGCACCGAGTGGTGGTTCGACAACGCGGTGGCCAACGGCGTCAGGTTCGACGTGATCGGCCTGTCGTACTACGGCTACTGGCACGGCGCGCTCTCCGACTTCCAGACCACCCTGGACGACGCGGCCGCCCGCTACGGCAAGCCGGTGTTCGTCGCCGAGACGGCCTACCCCTTCCGTCTCGACAGCGACGACGCGCTCACCAACCAGATCGACACCACCGGCGAACTCGTCCCCGGCTACCCGGCGACCGCGGCCGGCCAGACCAAGTGGCTGAACGACGTGGCGAGCATCGTGGAGGCCGTCCCGAACGGCCGCGGCCTCGGCGTCTTCTACTGGGAGGCCACCTGGACCGCCGTCCCCGGCAACGGCTGGGACCCGGCGGACCCAGGCTCCGGCAACGGCTGGGAGAACCAGGCCCTCTTCGGCTACGACGACAAGGCGCTCTCCTCCATGACGTGGTTCAGCCACCGCTGAGCCATCGGGACGGGGCCCGGTCGCGGTACCGTGACCGGGCCCCCGCCACGGGCCTGGGGCGTTACCCCTCTCCCCGGGAACGGGGCCGTTCCTTACCGGACAACGGACGCCGACTCCCGGACGCGGCGGCGTCGCCCGGGCCACAGTGGGAACACTGCGTACGAGGAGGCCGGGGACGGAGGCGAACGGATGACGGTGACTTCCCCGGGGGCTCCCACGGGCCGGATACGGCACACCATCCTGGAGTGGCTCAAGGACCCACCGGCCCACTTCCCGGCCGGGCGCCGCCGCGACCTCGCCGCCACGGGCGTCACCGCGCGGGCCGTCGCCGCCAAGCTGGGCCTGCCCCCGCGGACCGTCCGTGCCCACCTGGACTTCCTCGCCCGCCTCGGCATGCTGCGCACCCGCCGGATCCGCTGCCGCACCCACTACCGGCGCGACGAGATCCGCATCGCCGAGGTGGCCAGGATCTTCGAGAAGGGCTGGTGACGTGTTCTCATCGTCCTGGGCGGTCGTCGGCGGGCGTGAGGTGACGCCCGTGAACCGACCCGCGGAACTCGTGCCCCTGCACTACGTCTCCCTGGGCGCGCGCGGCCCCGAGGACGTCGTCCCCGACCCGCACGGGCGGGTGCTGACCGGAGTGGCCGACGGGCGCATCCTCCGCGTCCACCACCTCGGCGACCCGCGCACGGCCCGCACCGAGGTGCTGGCCCGCACCGGCGGCCGTCCCCTCGGGCTGGAACTCCTCCCGGACGGCGACCTGGTGGTCTGCGACGCCGAACGCGGCCTGCTGCGGGTGGGCACGGAGGACGGCACCGTCCGGGTCCTCGCGGACTCGGTGGCGGGGGAGCGGCTCCGCTTCTGCAGCAACGCCGTCGCCCTGCCCGACGGCACCCTGTACTTCACCGTCTCCAGCCGCCGCCACCCCCTGGACCGGTGGATCGGCGACATCGTCGAGCACACCGGCACCGGACGCCTGCTGCGGCTGCCCCCCGAGGGCGGCGAGCCCGAGGTCGTGCTGGAGGGGCTGCGGTTCGCCAACGGCCTCGCCGTCGCGGCCGACGGCTCCTTCCTGGTGCTCGCCGAGACCGGCGCCCGCCGCCTGGTCCGCTACCGGCTCACCGGCCCCCGCGCGGGACACGCCGAGCCCTTCGCCGACCTGCCCGGCATGCCGGACAACATGTGGCGCGAGGGCCCCGGCGGCCCGGTCTGGATCGCCCTGGCCAGTCCCCGGGTCCCCCCGCTGGACCTGCTGCACCGCGCTTCGCCGGCCGTCCGCCGCGCCGCCGCCCGGGCCGCCGTGCACCTGCCGTACCGCCCGAGCGGGACCGCCGGCGTCGTGGCCGTGGACGACGAGGGGCGCGTCGTCCACCACCTCGCCCGCCGCCGGTCCGGTTTCCGCATGGTCACCAGCGTCTGCGTCACCGGTGACCACCTGGTGCTGGGCAGCCTGTGGGAGCCCGGGGTGGCGGTCTGCGCCCGGCCTGCCGCCCGCTGACCCGGCGGTACGCTGGGTTCCGGCCTTGATCGCCCGACGGGGCAGGGCCGAAAGAGGAGACGTACCGATGACAGCCCCGCAGGCGCGGACCCACGGCGTCCGCCCCGCACCACCCCGGCGGTCCGAATGGCGTGCGCAGGCCCCCGTCGTCGCGGTGGTGGCGGCCGGCGGCGCGCTCGGCGCCACGGCCCGCTACGCCCTCACGCTCGCCTGGCCCACACCCCCCGGCGGCTTCCCCTGGGCGACCTTCTGGACCAATGTCTCCGGCTGCGCCGCCATGGGCGTCCTCATGGTGTTCGTCACCGACGTGTGGGCCGCCCACCGCCTGCTGCGGCCGTTCCTCGGCACCGGCGTGCTCGGCGGCTACACCACCTTCTCCACCTACGCGGTCGACATCCGCGGGCTCGCCGACGCCGGCCGCCCCGGCCCGGCACTCGCCTATCTGGCCGCGACGCTGTGCGCCGCCCTCGCCGCGGTGTGGCTGGCCTCGGCCGCCGCCCGCCGGGTCTTCGCCGGGAGACAGCGTCGAGCCGGAAGCCAGCGATGAGCCGGGAGTCGGCGATGAGCCGGCGGACAGCGTGCGGCCCGGAGGCGGCGATGGGTCCGCGGGCAGCGACGAGCACGGAGGCAGCGATGACCCCCCGCACCGCCCGCGCCCTGCGGCTGACCGTCTACGTCGGCGAGAACGCCACCTGGCACCACCGGCCCCTCTACTCCGAGATCGTGCACCGCGCGCACGCCGCCGGACTCGCCGGCGCCAGCGTCTTCCGGGGCATCGAGGGCTACGGCGCCTCCTCCCGCATCCACACCTCCCGGCTGCTGTCCCTGAGCGAGGACCTGCCGGTCGCGGTGGTCGTGGTGGACACCGAGGAGCGGATCCGGGCGTTCCTGCCCCGGCTCGGCGAGCTGGCCGGCCGGGGCCTGGTGACCCTGGACGCGTGCGAGGTCGTCCGGTGGACAGGGGCCTGCGACGGCCCGGAGGAAACGGACCCGGAGGGTAAGAAGTCGTTGTGAACTGGCTGCTGGTCGTCGTGGGCGCCATGGTCGGCGCCCCCCTGCGCTACCTCACCGACCGCGCCGTACAGGCCCGGCACGACTCGCTCTTCCCGTGGGGCACCTTCGTGGTGAACGTCGTCGGCTGCCTGGTCCTCGGCCTGGTCACGGGCGCCGCCTCCGCCGGGGCCGCCGGTCCCCACCTGCGGCTTCTGCTGGGTACCGGGCTGTGCGGCGCGCTGACGACGTACTCGACCTTCTCCTACGAGACCCTCCGGCTGACCGAGGCCGGCTCCGGCCTCTACGCCGCCGGGAACGTCGTGGCGAGTGTGGCGGCGGGGCTCGCCGCGGCTTTCACCGGGGTCTCACTCGCCGGGCTCCTGTGGGCCTGAGCGTGTGCCGCGCGGTCCGGACCAGTGAGTACTGTCTACGGCACTGTCGACCCACTCCTCCCCAGAACTGGATCCCATGAGCGCCATCTCCGTCGGTCAGGCCGTCGTCCTCGGAGTAGTCGAGGGGGTGACCGAGTTCCTCCCGGTGTCCTCCACCGGACACCTCAAGATCGCCGAGGGGCTCATGGACATCCCCGTCGACGACTCGTCCGTCGTGGGGTTCTCCGCCGTCATCCAGGTCGGCGCCATCGCCGCCGTGCTCGTGTACTTCTTCAAGGACATCCGGCGGATCGTCACCGCCTGGTTCCGAGGCCTGGCCGACCGCGAGGAGCGTTACCACCACGACTACAAGTTCGCCTGGTGGGTGATCGCCGCCACCGTCCCGATCGTGCTGGTGGGTCTCGCCGCCAAGCCGCTGATCGACGGCCCGCTCGCCTCCCTGTGGGTGGTCGCCGGCTCGCTGATCCTCGGCTCCGGCGTGATGTGGGCCGCCGACCAGATGGGCCGGCACAAGCGCGGCGAGGACGACACCTCCTTCAAGGACGCGATGTGGGTCGGCTGCTCGCAGATCCTCGCCCTGCTCTTCCCGGGCTTCTCGCGCTCCGGCGCCACCATGTCCACGGCGCTCATCCTGGACCTGGACCGCGTCGCCGCCACCCGGCTGTCCTTCTTCCTCGGCATCCCGGCCCTGACCGGCGCCGGCCTGTACGAGCTGAAGGACGCCCTCGGCGCGGGGGTCGGGGCCGCCCCGCTCGCCGTCGGCACGGTGGTGTCGTTCGTGGTCGCCTACGCCTCGATCGCCTGGCTGCTGAAGTTCGTCGCCAAGCACTCCTTCAACGCCTTCGTGATCTACCGGATCGTCGTCGGCGTGCTCCTGCTCGGCCTGCTCGCCACCGGCACGCTCGGCGGCTGAACCGCCGCCGCTGTTCACCCACGGGGTGCGGATGCCCGCATTCAGGCGCCGCACCCCGTGAATCTTTTCTTACCGCACGCCTTGACAGTGTCTGCCCGCAGCCCGCAGGATCGCACCCGTGAACCTGTCAGACAGCCAGACAGGTGGTCTCGTCCCCCGGCGCGTCAGCGCCATGGAAGCGGTACTCGACCACCTCCGCGGCGCCATCGAGAGCGGCCGGTACGCCATCGGCGACAAGCTCCCTTCCGAAGCCGAGCTGTGCCGCACCCTCGAGGTGTCCCGGCCCGTGCTCCGCGAAGCGCTGCGCGCGCTGCAGACCATGGGCCTGACGGTCTCCCGCACCGGCAAGGGCACCTTCGTGATCGCGAACACCGTCGAGGACCCCACCTTCGGCGACTACGCGGCCAGCGACCTGCTGGAGGTGCGCCGCCACATCGAGATCCCGGTCGCCGGTTACGCGGCCGTGCGCCGCACCCCGGAGAACCTGGACCACCTGGCCCATCTGCTCGACCGCATGGAGCGGGAGACGGACACCACCGCCTGGGTCGCGATGGACACCCTCTTCCACCTCGCCGTGGCCGAGGCCGCCCAGAACCCGGTCTTCCGCCGGGTCATCGAGGAGATCCGCGACGCACTGGCGCGTCAGTCGGCCTTCCTCAACGAGCTGGGCGGGCGCCGCGAGCAGTCCAACCGCGAGCACCGGGCGATCGTCGAGGCGCTGGTCGACGGCAGCGAACACGACGCCGTGCAGGCCATGAGCCACCACCTGGACCGCGTCGAGACGACCCTCACCGACATCGTCCGCCCGCAGCGGACGCATCCCCTCACGGAAGAAGGCGGAACCGAGGCGTGAGCGAACAGCACCTCAAAGACGAGACGCGCCCCTCGACCGGTCATGTCGACGCCGGGGACGCCGGCTACAGCAAGGGCCTGAAGCACCGGCACGTCAACATGATCGCCATCGGCGGTGCCATCGGCACCGGCCTCTTCCTCGGCGCGGGCGGCCGGCTCGCCGACGCCGGGCCCTCCCTCTTCATCGCGTACGCCGTCTGCGGCGTCTTCGCCTTCCTGGTCGTCCGCGCCCTCGGCGAACTCGTGCTCTACCGCCCGTCCTCCGGCGCCTTCGTCTCGTACGCCCGGGAGTTCCTGGGCGAGAAGGGCGCCTACACCGCGGGCTGGATGTACTTCCTCAACTGGGCGACGACCGGTATCGCCGACATCACGGCGGTCGCCACCTACACCCACTACTGGGGGATGTTCTCCGACATCCCGCAATGGTTGATCGCATTGATCGCCCTCGCGGTCGTGTTGACCGTCAATCTGATATCGGTCAAGATCTTCGGCGAACTGGAGTTCTGGTTCGCGATCGTCAAGGTCGGCGCGCTCCTCGTGTTCATGTGCATCGGCATCTACCTGCTGGTCACCCAGCACCCGGTCGACGGCCACCACCCCGGCCCGTCCCTGATCACCGGCAACGGCGGCATCTTCCCGCACGGCCTGCTGCCCATGCTGCTGATCATCCAGGGCGTCGTCTTCGCCTACGCCTCCGTCGAGCTGGTCGGCGTCGCCGCCGGCGAGACCGAGAACCCCGAGAAGATCATGCCGAAGGCGATCAACTCGATCATGTGGCGGGTGGGCGTGTTCTACGTCGGCTCGGTCGTCCTGCTGTCGATGCTCCTGCCGTGGAACAAGTACTCCGCCGGCGAGAGCCCCTTCGTCACGGTCCTGTCGAACATCGGCGTCCCGGCGGCCGGCGGCGTGATGAACCTGGTCGTCCTGACCGCGGCCCTGTCGTCGCTGAACTCCGGCCTCTACTCCACCGGCCGCATCCTGCGCTCCATGGCGATGAGCGGCTCCGCCCCCGCCTTCACCTCCCGGATGAGCCGCAGCCAGGTCCCCTACGGCGGCATCCTGCTCACCAGCGGGATCTGCGTCCTCGGCGTCGGCCTGAACTACGTGGTCCCCGCCGAGGCGTTCGAGATCGTCCTCAACTTCGCGGCGATCGGCATCCTCGCCACCTGGGCCATGATCATGGTCTGTCACCTGCTCTTCTGGCGGAAGACCCGGCAGGGCGACCTGACCCGCCCGGCCTACCGGCTGCCGGGCTCCCCCTGGACCGAACTCGTGACGCTGGCGTTCCTCGCCTCCGTCGTGGTCCTCATGTACGCCGACGGCGGCGCCGGACGCACCACCGTGCTCTGTCTGCCGCTGATCGTCGCGGCGCTGGTCGCGGGCTGGTACGCCGTCCGCGCCCGCGTGGCCCGCACCTCCACCGGCGCCGGCGCGTGACCCGCGTTCCGGCCGACCCCGACCCCTTGATACAGGCAGTGATGTACAGCAGTTCCCCCGCCGACGCCCCCTTCGTCCGCGAACCCCTCCACGCCCCCGTCGCCCACCTCGTTCGCGGCGGGGTCGTCGAGGGCATCCACTACGGATCCGTCGTCGTCCTCGACGCCGACGGCCGGGTGCGCTTCCAGCTCGGCGACATCGAGGCGGCCTTCTACCCGCGCTCGGCCCTCAAGCCAGTCCAGGCCGTGGCCATGCTGCGGGCCGGGCTGCCGCTCGACGGCGAACTGCTGTCGCTGGCCGCCGCCAGCCACTCCGGCGAGGAGCGGCACCTGGCCGGCACCCGGCGCATCCTGGAACTGGCCGGACTCGCCGAGGACGACCTGCGCAACGTGCCCGACATGCCGTTCGACCCGGTCGTCCGGGACGCCTGGGTGCGCGAGGGCCGCATGCCCTCGCGGCTCGCCCAGAACTGCTCCGGCAAGCACGCCGCCATGCTGTGGACGGCCAAGCTCAACGGCTGGTCCCTGGACGACTACCTGGACCCGGCGCACCCGCTCCAGCGGATGATCGCCGCCACCGTCGAGGACCTGACCGGCCAGCGGGCCGCCCGCGTCACCGTGGACGGCTGCGGCGCCCCGCTGTTCGCCATCTCCCTGCACGGCCTCGCCCGCGCCCTCGCCCGGATCACCACGGCCGCCCCCGGCACCCCCGAGGCCCGGGTCGCCGACGCCATGCGCGAGCACGCCGAGATGGCCTCCGGCTCCGGCCGGGACGTCGCCGCGCTCATGCGGGCCGTGCCCGGACTGCTCGCCAAGGACGGCTTCGAGGGCGTCCAGGTCGCGGCGCTGCCCGACGGCAGGGCCGTCGCCGTGAAGATCGCCGACGGGGCGAACCGCGCCCGGATCCCCGTCGCCGCGGCGGCACTCGCCCGCGCCGGCGTCGACCCCGCGCTGCTCACCGAGTTCGCGGGGGAGCCGCTGCTCGGCGGAGGCGAGCCGGTGGGCAGCGTGCGGCCCGTGCGCGCCCTCGACCCCGCCCCGGTCGCCGCCCGCTCGTAGTACCGCCGGATACCGCACCCAGAAAGAGACCCGCACCCTCATGACCGCCGCCACCCGCCGCGAGCACGACCTGCTCGGCGACCGTGACGTCCCCGCCGACGCGTACTGGGGCATCCACACCCTGCGCGCGACGGAGAACTTCCCCATCACCGGCACCCCGATCTCCGCCTACCCGCACCTGATCGACGCCCTGGCCGCCGTCAAGGAGGCCGCCGCCCTCGCCAACGAGGAACTCGGTCTGCTGGCGCCCGGGAAGGCCGCCGCGATCGTCGCCGCCTGCCGCGAGATCCGCGCCGGGAAGCTGCACGACCAGTTCGTCGTGGACGTCGTCCAGGGCGGCGCCGGCACGTCCACCAACATGAACGCCAACGAGGTCGTGGCCAACCGCGCGCTGGAACTGCTCGGCCACACCAAGGGGCAGTACACACCTCTGCATCCCAACGAGGATGTCAACCTGAGCCAGTCAACCAATGACGTCTACCCGACCGCCGTCAAGATAGCGACGGTCTTCGCGGTACGTGGACTGCTCAAGGCGATGTCCGTACTCCAGGACGCCTTCGCCCGCAAGGCCGTCGAGTTCCGTGACGTACTCAAGATGGGCCGTACACAGTTGCAGGACGCGGTACCCATGACGCTGGGTCAGGAGTTCTCCGCGTTCGCCGTCATGATCGAGGAGGACCGCAGCCGTCTCGCCGAGGCCGTCGAGCTGATCCACGAGATCAACCTCGGCGCCACGGCCATCGGCACCGGCCTCAACGCACCCGCCGGGTACGCCGAGGCCGCCCGCCGCCATCTGTCCGCCATCACCGGCCTTCCGCTGGTCACCGCCGCCAACCTGGTAGAGGCCACCCAGGACTGCGGCGCCTTCGTCCAGATGTCCGGCGTGCTGAAGCGGATCGCGGTCAAGCTCTCCAAGAGCTGCAACGACCTGCGCCTGCTGTCCTCCGGTCCGCGCGCGGGCCTCGGCGAGATCAACCTGCCGCCGGTGCAGGCCGGGTCGTCGATCATGCCGGGCAAGGTCAACCCGGTCATCCCCGAGGTGGTCAACCAGGTCGCGTTCGAGGTGATCGGCAACGACGTCGCCATCACCATGGCCGCCGAGGCCGGGCAGCTCCAGCTCAACGCCTTCGAGCCGATCATCCTGCACTCCCTGTCGAAGTCGATCACGCACCTGGAGAGCGCCTGCCGCACGCTGGCCGAGCGCTGTGTCTCCGGCATCACCGCGAACACCGAGCGGCTGCGCGCGACCGTGGAGAACTCCATCGGCCTGGTCACCGCGCTCAATCCGCACATCGGCTACACGGCCGCGACCGACATCGCCAAGGAGGCCCTCGCCACCGGCCGCGGCGTGGCCGAACTGGTGCTGGAGAAGGGCCTGCTGCCTCCCGGCCGGCTGGCCGAGCTGCTGCGCCCGGAGATCGTCGCGGGCAGCGGGGCACCGGCCGCCTGACCTGCGACAAGGCCACCTCGACAAGCCCCGGGAACCGGCCGGGAGGCACAATGGTGATCATGACAACGACGTCGTCCGCCACCTTCCTGCCGGTCCTGGAGCGCATCGCCGAGGAGATCAGCCACACGCCCGGGCGCGGCCGTCCCGCCGACTACATCCCGGCCCTCGCGGCCCGCGACCCGCGCAGCTTCGGCATGGCCGTCGCCGAGCCGGACGGGACGGTGTACGGGGTGGGGGACTGGCGGGAGCCGTTCTCCGCGCAGTCGATCACCAAGGTCTTCACGCTCGCCCTGGACCTGGCCCGCGAGGGCGACGAACTCTGGGAGCACGTGGGCCGCGAACCCTCCGGCAACCCGTTCAACTCGCTGGTCCAGCTGGAGTACGAGAACGGCATCCCGCGCAACCCGTTCATCAACGCGGGCGCCCTCGTCGTCACCGACCGGCTGCAGACCCGTACCGGGGACGCGGCCGGCGAGCTGCTGGACTTCCTGCGCGCCGAGAGCGGCAACCCCGCCCTCGACTTCGACACGGAGGTGGCCGCCTCCGAGACCGCGCACGGCGACCGCAACGCCGCCCTCGCCCACTTCATGGCGTCCTACGGCAACATCGACAACGACATACCGGTCCTGCTCGACCAGTACTTCCGGCAGTGCTCCATCGCCGCCTCCTGCGCCGACCTGGCCCTCGCCACCGGTTTCCTCGCCCGGCACGGCATCCGCGCCGACGGCAGCCGGCTGCTCAGCCGCAGCCAGGCCAAGCAGGTCAACGCGATCATGCTGACCTGCGGCACGTACGACGCGGCCGGCGACTTCGCCTACCGGGTGGGCCTGCCCGGCAAGAGCGGGGTCGGCGGCGGCATCATCGCCGTCGTCCCCGGGCGGTGCACGCTGTGCGTGTGGAGCCCGGGCCTGGACGAACGCGGCAACTCGGTCGCCGGCGTCGCGGCCCTGGACCGCTTCACCACACTCACGGGCCTGTCGATCTTCTGAACGCACTCGGTGCACGCATACGTGGCCGACGACCCCGCCCGTCCCCTGCCGGTCACACATCCGCTCCCGCCCGGCAGGACCGGCGTCGCCCACCGGCCACCCGGCGTTGCCACGCTGCCCCGGTGTTGGCCATGGCATTCCCCGTCGATCTCCGCCACTGCCAGGCCCTGGGCCTGGCCGGCACCGCCTTCCTCGCGCTCGGCGGCGAGACGGCCGGCGCCCTGCCGGTCCGGGAGCTGTGGGCGCCCGCCTCGGTGCACGCGGCCCTCGGCCTGGTCGGGGTGTACTTCGGCATCGTCCTGCTGACGGCGGCCTGGCTGTTCCTGGGCCGACTGGTACGCGGCCCGCGTCCGCCCACCCCGCGCGCCCTGCTGCTCGTCCTGGCCCTCTGGGCGGCCCCGCTGCTGCTCGCACCCCCGCTGTTCAGCAGGGATGTCTACAGCTACCTCGCGCAGGGCGCCATGGCCGACGCCCACATGGACGTCTACGCCCACGGCCCGGACCGGCTCGGCGGGCCGCTCGCCGACGAGGTCGCCCCGATGTGGCGGCACACCGCCGCCCCCTACGGCCCCGCCTTCCTGGCCCTGGCCTCCGCGCTGTCCGGGCTGACCCACGGCGAGATCCCCGCCGGTCTGCTCGGCATGCGCCTGGTCGCGCTGGCCGGCGTGGCGCTCATGGCGGGGGCGCTGCCCCGGCTCGCCCGGCACAGCGGCGCCGACCCGGCCGCCGCGCTCTGGCTCGGCGCGCTCAACCCGCTGGTGCTGCTCCACCTGGTCGCGGGCGCCCACAACGACGCCCTGATGCTCGGCCTGCTCGGGCTCGGTCTGGTCGCCGCGCACGGCCCCCGGCCCGCCGCCGGCGCCGCCGGCGCCGTTCTCGTCACCCTGGCCGCCCTGGTGAAGGTACCGGCGGCGCTCGGTCTGCCGGTCGTCGTCGCCCTGCGGATCCGCTCCGGGGACCGCCCGCTGCCGGCCGTCCTGACCACGGCGGCGGCCTCGGCCGCGACCACGGTCGCCGCGACGGCCGTGGCCGGCACCGGCTACGGCTGGATCGGTGCCCTGGGCACGCCGGTCTCCCCGCACAACTGGGCGCTGACCAGCCTGCTCGGCCGGGCGACCGGCGCCCTGCTGACCCGCCTCGACAGCGGACTGGCCCCGCTGGCCGTCCCCGCCTGGCACCTGCTCGGGCTCGCGGCCGCCGCCGTCGCCGTGCTGCTGACCGGGCGCAGACTGCGCGCCCGGCCGGTGTACGCGCTCGGCCTGTCCCTGCTCGCGGTCGCGGTCCTCGGCCCGGCGATCCGGCCCTGGTACGCGCTGTGGGGCCTGTTCCTCGTGGCCGCCGCCGCGCCCGGCACCCCGGTACGGCACCGGTCGGCCGCCCTGGCCGGGGTCCTCGGCCTCGCCGTGCTGCCCGGCGGCGGGCCCGCCGACCCGGGGCAGCTGGTGCTGGCGGTCTCCGGCGGGGTCCTCGGCGTCGTCGTCCTGTGGCAGGCCCTCCTGGCCGCCCAGGCCCCGGTCCCGGGACGCCCGGCATGACGGGGCCGAGCCGATCCGGGGGAACGCGCGCACGACCGGACCGTCCGGGACCGCGCACCGACCGGGGCCGGCTGCTGCTGGTCCTGCTGCTGGTGGCGGCCGTCACCGCGTTCACGGCGACCGTGCCGCTGCTCCGGGGCTTCTTCGACCTGCGCGTGTACTACGGCACCGTGCACACCTGGGCGCACCACGGCGGCCGGATCTACGACTACCGGGTGCCGGGCACGGTGTACGGCTTCACCTATCCGCCGTTCGCCGCCGTGGCCATGCTGCCGCTGGCCCTGCTCGGCCGGACCACGGCGATCATCGTGTCCCTGCTGGTGAACCTGGCCGCGCTCGCGGCGGTGCTGCGGATCCTGGCCGGGTCCGGCGGGCGGCGCCACGGCTGGTACCGGTGGGCGCTGTGCCTGTGCCTGCTGGCCCTGTTCGAGCCGCTGCGGGACACCTTCAGCTTCGGGCAGGTGAACCTGGTGCTGCTGGCCCTCGTCCTCGCCGACTGCCTGCTGCTGACGACCGGCCGGGGCCGCTGGGCGGGCGCCGGGACCGGGCTGGCCGCCGCGGTGAAGCTGACGCCGGTCCTGTTCATCGGGCTGCTGCTGCTCGCCGGACGGCGCCGGGCGGCGGCCGTCGCGACCGCGGTCGCCGCCGCCGCGACCGCGCTGGCCGCCTGGGCCGACCCGGCGGCCTCCCGGTTCTACTGGACCGAGGCGCTGTGGGACACCGGCCGGGTGGGGCGGCTCGACTATGTGTCGAACCAGTCGCTGCAAGGGGTGCTGGCCCGCCTCGGCGAGACCGGCCGCCCCCTGTGGGCGTCGGCGGTCCTGCTGACCCTGTGCGTCTGGGCGTGGCGGGCCCGCCGGGCGGCCGCGGCCGGCGACTGGCCTGCGGCGTTCGCCCTCACCGGCATCGCGGCCTGCCTGGTCAGCCCGATCACCTGGGTGCACCATCTGGTGTGGCTGTTGCCGTCCTTCGCGGTCCTGGTCCGCGCCGGGCACCTGCGGATCGCGGGCGCCCTGTACGCGGTGCTGTGCACCAGCGTGGTCTGGCTGTGGGCCGGTGACGCCTCGGGCCTCGACGGGTTCCTCGGCGCCAACGCCTACGTCTGGGTCTCGCTGGGTCTGCTGCTCGGCCTGCCCGCGGGTCAGCTACGGGCCGTCCGGCCGCCCTTGGCCCGCAGCGCCAGCGCCACGGCTCCCGCGCCGAGCCCGGTGAGCCCCGCCACGACGGCGGCGGGGGACCAGTCCGAGTCGTCGTCCGAGGCCGGCGCCCCGGCCGCCGCCACCGGCGCGGCCGACGGCTCCGTGCGGGAGGGCGGGCGCAGTCCGTCCAGCGAGCCCACCGGGTCCACCTGACCGGCCGCCGCGAAGCCCCAGTCGAGCAGCGCGCGGGCCTCCTCGTACACGGTCAACCCGCCGTCGGCCTGAGGGTTGAGGACACTCACCACGAGGGTGTGCCCGTCGCGGCGCGCCGCGGCCACGAGCGTGTTGCCCGCGTTGCTGGTGTAGCCGTTCTTGATCCCGATCAGCCCGGGGTACGGCGCCACGCCGTCCTCGCCCGTCAGCAGCCGGTTGGTGTTCTCGATGGGGTACGACGAGCCGTCACCGGGAAAGCTGGCCTCGGCGGTGCCGCAGTACCGGGCGAAGTCGGGGTCGCGCAGGCCCGCCCGGCCGAACACCGCGAGGTCGAAGGCGGAGGACACCTGGCCGGGGGCGTCGTAGCCGTCCGGGGAGACGACATGGGTGTCCAGCGCGCCGAGCGAGCGGGCCTTGTCCTGCATCCGGGCGGCGGTGGCCTCCCAGCCGCCGCCGAGCCGGGCGAGGACGTGCACGGCGTCGTTCCCGGAGCTGAGGAACACCCCCCGCCACAGGTCGGCCACCCGGTAGGTGTGCCCCTCCTCGACGCCGACCAGGCTGCTGCCCTCGCCGACGTCGGCCAGTTCGTCGTAGTCCACGGTGTGCTGGAGCCCGCCGGGCAGCGTGGGCAGGACGGTGAGCGCGAACAGGGTCTTCAGGGTGCTGGCGGGGGGCAGTTCGCGGTGTGCGTCGTGCGCGGCCAGCACCTCGCCGCTGCCCGCGTCGGCGACGAGCCAGGAGAGCGCCGAGACGTCGGGCAGCTCGGGGGCGTCCCGGTGCGGCCGGACCTGGGTGCCGGACCTGTACAGCAGGGACGGCCCGGGCATCGCCGCCGGGGGGCGGGGCGGGGCGGGTTCCCCGGCCGGGGGTCCGGCGGCGGCAGCGGCCGGCGTGAGCACCAGCAGGCCCGCCACACAGAGGGAGCAGGCCGACACTGCCGCGCGATACGAGAATCCGGTGATCATACGATCAACCTACGAACACGGTGCGGGTCCCTCACCCCGCCGGGGCCGTTCGGGGCGCCGGGCAACCCGGATGCCGCACCGGGGCGCCCGGTGCCGGGGTCAGCCCGCCGGGAGGGTGGGCCGGATCTGCCGCAGGAACGCGGCGTTGTCCGGGGTGCCACGCAGCCGTTCGAGCAGGGTCTCCACGGCGGACGGGCCGCCCTCCCGGGAGCGCAGGGCCCGGCGCAGTCCGCGTACGGCGGTCAACTCGGCCGGGGTGAGCAGCAGTTCCTCGCGGCGGGTGCCGCTGGCGTCGATGTCCACGGCCGGGAAGACCCGCCGGGCGGCCAGCTCCCGGTCCAGGCGCAGCTCCATGTTGCCGGTGCTCTTCAGCTCCTCGAAGAAGTACCCGTCGGCCCGGGAGCCGGTGTCCACCAGCGCCGAGGCGAGGATGGTCAGGGAGCCGCCCTCCTCGGCCTGGCGCGCGGCGCCGAAGAACCGCTTGGGGCCGGTCAGCGCGCCCGCGTCGACGCCGCCGCTCAGGGTGCGGCCGCCGGCGGCGGAGGCATTGTTGTACGCGCGGCACAGCCGGGTCAGCGAGTCCAGCAGCACGACGACGTCCTCGCCGGCCTCGACCAGCCGCTTGGCCCGTTCCACGACCAGTTCGGCGAGGGCGATGTGGTCCTTGGGCGAGCGGTCGAAGGTGGAGGCGTACACCTCGCCGCGCACCGAGCGGCGCATCTCGGTGACCTCCTCGGGCCGTTCGTCGAGCAGCAGGACGATCAGCCGGCACTCGGGGTGGTTGCCGGCCACGGCGGCGGCCAGCTGCTGGAGCAGCACGGTCTTGCCGCTCTTGGGCGGTGCCACGATGAGGCCGCGCTGCCCCTTGCCGACCGGCGCGAGCAGATCGGCGAGGCGCCCGGTCAGTCCGGCGCCGGGGTGTTCCAGGCGCAGCCGCCGGTGCGGATGGAGCGGGGTGAGCTCGTGGAAGCGGCGGCGCGCGCGGGGTTCCCCGGGGGCGCGTCCGTTGACGCGAGCGATCTCGGTCAGGGTCCGCCGGTCGCCCCGGACGCCCTCGATCAGGTCGCCCTTGCGCAGTCCGTGGCGGCGCACGAGTGCGGGTGCGACCTGCGGGTCGGCCGGGGTGGGCAGCAGGCTCGCGGCCCTGAGGTGTCCCTTCCCGTGCGCGTCGATGTCCAGGACGCCGGTGACGAGCGGGGCGGCCGGTGCCTGCGGGGCCTCGGAAGGGGGTGCGAGTGTGGTGGTCATGCGGGTGTCCTTTCGCGGACGGAACAGGGAGGAAGAGCGGGGTGAGGCCGCGAGCGGGAGGCGTCTGCGACTGCCTCCGGGCGGCGGAGACGGTGCCTCGGGTACGGCGGAGAAGGCCCGTCACGAGGCGGTACCGGGAAGCTGACGCGCCGGGGACCGGGGGATCCGGGACAGCGGCGAGGCGATCAGCTGAGAAAGAGAGACTGGCACCGGCGCCCACTGTGGGCGTGCACGAGTGCTGATAGCACGCTACCACTGGATGGGGTGCCGCGTCCGTGACTCGGACAACAAACCACCGGATCGTGGCACTCCCGCAGGGCCGGAAGCACCCGCCGGGCCCACCGACCGCACCACGCAACGGCGAACGTTCGGCAGGGAGTTGCCGGAGTCCGGTGCGGACACCCGATCATCGTGACGGGTCCGTCACCCCGGCCGGTCGCTCGTGGGGGTGGTGATCCGGCGTGGAGCGGACCGTCGCCGCGGGCGGTGCGGCACAGTGAGCGCGTGCCTCGCCGACTTCTTCCGCTGGTGGTCGCCGCTCTGGTGAGCGTCGCCGGCTGCACCACCGTCAACCCCGCCCCCCAGCCCGGAGCCGCCGGCTCCCGGCGCGCCCTCCCGCCGGACGCCGAGACGAGACCGTCGGCCCTGCGGGCCCCGGTGAGCCAGCCGGCCACCGGGGCGGCGCTCGTGCGCACCGGCGACAGGCACCCCGACCGGCCGGGCCCGGCGGCCCGGACCCGAGAGTCCGCGTCCGGCGGTGGGCCGGCGCCCGCCGCGCCCCGGACCACCCCCGCCGCACCGGCCCCCCAGCCGCGCGCGAAGCGCCGCCCGCCCGTGCGGCACCAGGCCCCCCGCCCCCGTACGGCCTCCCGCCCGCCCGCCGCCGTGATGCGCGACCTGTGCCGCCGGGCGGACGGCGTGGCGGCGCCCGAGATCGTCCGCCTCTGCCGCGAGACCTACGGCTGAGCCGGACCGGCCGTGGCCGAAGCAGGCGGCTCCGCCGTGCTCGGTCCAGGGCGGCGCGGGGGCCCGCGACGGCGGTCCGCCGTGGCGCCGTCGGCTGCCGGCATGTTCGGTCCCGAGGCCCAACCGTCCGCGAACTCGCCGTGCCAGGCCCTGTCGTCGGTCGAACGCGGATACGGCCTGCTCGCGCCGGGGTTCGACCACGTGCTGGACACCGTGGCCGAGGCGCTCGCGCCGCTGTACCTCGGGCCGTTCGCGGACGGGCTCGACCTGTGCTGTGGCACCGGCGCCGGAACACGGCCGCTCACCCGGCTGTGCCACCACAGCGTCACCGGGGACGACTTCGGCGCCGGCACCGTCAGAGCCGGCAGGACGGGAGGCGGCTTGCTCCCGAAGGCCGCACGCGTCCTCGAGCCGGTCCTTCCCGGCCCGCACGCCCCCGCCGTCAGCCGCCCATCGCGTACCGGACCGTCGGGCCGGCCGTCCGGGGGACGCGGCATGGCGCACGGCCCAGTCGAACGCCGCGCAGGCGTCCCGGACCGCCGCCGGGGCCGGATGCTCGGGGGCCGGCCGGTAGTCGACGGAGACGACCACGGCACCGGTCCCGGCCGCCGGCAGACGGCAGAGCCCGTCGTGGCTGTCGAGCCCGCACAGCACGAATCCGCCGCCGTGGAAGAACGGGACGAGCGGGAGTGAAGGGCCCGGCCCGGCCTGCGCCCGGCCGCGCGCGGCGCCGGTGACCAGGGCGGTCTCACCGGTCTCGACCCCGACCTGGCCGTCCTGGACAAGCCCCCCTACTACGCGGTCCCCGTCGTCCGCCGGCGGCCTCGGGACCGAGGGCGGCCTGCTGACGGACGCCCGCGCCCGGGTGCTGCGCGAGGACGGCACCGCGATCGGGGGCCTCTACGCCGCGGGAAACGCCGCCGCGTCCGTCATGGGCGAGACCTGCCCGGGTGGGTGCCACCATCGGCCCCGCGATGACCTTCGCCCACATCGCCGTCAACGACGTCGCCTCAGGGCGGTGAGCCAGGCCGGGGCACGGCGCGCCGCGCCCGGTGGTCACACCGCGGCGGGCAGGGTGAACTCGTAGACCAGCGCGTCCTGTTCGGCGTGCACCACCAGATCCGTGATCTCCAGCGGGCGCGCGTACTGGTCGTGCACGCGCCGGGTCACCCGGACCGAGGCGGCCTGCGAGACCTGGCTGATGGAATCCCGGTGGTGCAGGCACAGCCCGGCCTTGCGCATCCAGTCGTAGGCCCGCCCCAACTGCGCGGGCGTGGCGCCGTCGGCCCGGTCCCGGTAGCGCGCCAGCTCCGCCACCTCGGCCAGGGCCACCGCCGAGAACGACGTCACCGCCGTCCGCAGCGACCGGCCGTCCGGTGTGACCGACCGGTAGCGGTGCACCAGCGTCGGCCGGTGCGGGGCCAGGCCCAGTTCCCGCGCGTGCTCCGGCGGCGGCACCTCCCAGGTCACCGTGGCCTCGTCCAGCGCACAGGGGTCCGCCGGGCGGGCGCCCACCGGGAAGGCGAGCGAGCCGGGCGACTCCACCGGCCGGCCGGGCAGCATGGCGTGGCTGCCGCGCCGGTCGGTGGCGACCACACCGCTGCGGCGCAGCACCTCCAGCGCCTGGCGGACGGTCTCCCGGCTGACCCCGAAGTGCGCCGCCAAGTGCCGTTCGCCCGGCAGCCGTTCGCCGGGCGGAATCGTGCCGTCGCGCAGCTCGCCGAGTAACAGCGCCGCTATGCGTCCGTACAGGGGCCGGGCGTCGACGGGCGGGGGATCGTTCGGGGTGGTGCGGGCCATGCCGCGCCCTCCTGTCGGTGACAAGACGTAGTCGTCCGGGTTCGTTGCGCGACCACAATTAGCATTGGTCTAAACCACGAGGGAAGGGCGGCCGATGGTTTCGACCGAAATCCACCCGCCCGGCCACGGCGGTCACCGGGCGCCGTGACGCGCGCTCACAGGGCGCGGTAGAGGGCGTCCACCAGCGCCGTCTTCCGTGGATCATCGGCGAGGCGGTGCCCCATGCGGTTCATGACGTAGCCCAGCGACACCCCGGCCTCCGGGTCGGCGAGCCCGCAGGAGCCGCCGAAGCCGTCATGGCCGAAAGCGCGCGGGTTCGGGCCGTACAGCCCCTGCGGGCCGCTCAGCCACAGGCCGAGCCCGATCTCGGTCTCCCCGTCGAAGGCCGCGCCGAGCACCAGGTCGCGGCCGGGCCCCTCGCTCTCCCGCGCCCGCTCCGCGGCCCGCGGTGACAGGAACCGCCGGCCGTTGAACGTGCCGCGCCCGGCGAAGACGCCGTACAGCGCCGCCACCGCCCGTGCGGTGCCGTGCCCGTTGGCCGCGGGGATCTCCGCCGCCCGCCAGCCGGCGCTGTTCGCCTGTGCGGGCCCGGTGGCCGGATTGGCCAGAGCGGCTCGCGCGACCGGCGTCAACGCGCCGAAGGCGGCGGCCTGTTCGGCGGCCGGCCGGGGCGGCGCGAGCACCAGTTCGGCCGCCCGGCCGGCATCCCGCGCCGGCAGGCCCACCGTGAAACCGACTCCCAGCGGCCCGGCCAGCTCCCGCTCCAGGAAGGCCCCCGGCCGCAACCCCGAGACCCGCCGTATCACCTCCCCGACCAGGAAGCCGTACGTCAGCGCGTGGTACCCGGACCGGGTCCCCGGCTCCCACCAGGGTGCCTCGGCGGCGAGCCGGCCGGTGGTCGACTCCCAGTCGTACAACTGCTGGAGGGTGTGCGGTTCGCGCAGTCCGGGCAGTCCGGCGCGGTGCGACAGAAGATGCCGTACGAACACCGTCTCCTTGCCCTCGGCGGCGAATTCGGGCCAGTACGCGGCCACCGGAGCGTCCAGGTCGAGCAGCCCCCGGTCGGCCAGCAGATGGGCGCACAGGGCCACGACCCCCTTGGTGGTCGACCACACGTTGACCACGGTGTCCCGCTCCCAGGGCCGGGTCCGCGCCGGGTCCGCCCAGCCGCCCCAGAGGTCCACCACCGTCCGCCCGGCGACGGTGACCGCCACCGCGGCGCCCAGTTCCCCACGCGCGCGGAAGTTCTCCTCGAACGCATCCCGCACCGCGGCGAACCGCGGATCGCAGTGCCCGTGGATCAGCGGGGTCGTCGGCGGTGTCTCCTGCGTGGACATAAGGCCTCCGTCGTCGCCGGGAACCCGGGTCCGCGCCGGCCGCGGCCCGGGTGGCTCCGAACGTACCGACTGCCCGGTCTGCGGGGAAGAGGGAGTCCTGGCCGCCCCGCCCGCCGGCCGCGCTCAGGCGTACGAGCGCAGCCAGCGCACCTTCGCCGCCTCGTGGAACGGGCCGCCGCCCTCGTGGTCGTTGAAGTCGTACACCTCGATGGCCTTGTCCTCGTGACCCCAGGCGTTGAACGCCGCGAACACCGTCGACGGCGGGCACGTCTGGTCCTCCAGGGCCGCCGAGAACAAGGCGGGCGCCCGGCCCCGGGCCGCGAAGTGCACCCCGTCGAAGTAGGACAGCGTGCGCCGCACCTCCGCGGCGCGCCCGCGATGCGTCTTGAGGAACAGGCCGATCTCCCGGTACGGGTGACGGTCCGTCAGCGTCACCGCGCGCGGGAAGTCGCACAGGAACGGCACGTCCGGGGCGACCGCGACCAGGTCGGGCACCAGGCCGCCGACGGCGATCGACAGGCCGCCGCCCTGGCTGGCGCCGAGCACCACGGTCCGCGTCGCGTCGGTCAGCGGGTGCGAGCGGGCCGCCTCCACCGCGCGCACGCCGTCGGTGATCACCCGGCGGTAGTAGTAGTTCTCGGGCGCGTCGATGCCCCGGGTCATATAGCCGGGGTAGGCCGGTGCCGCGCCCACCGGGTCCGCGGTGTCGCCCCCGCCGCCCCAGGCGCTGCCCTGCCCGCGGGTGTCCATCAGGAAGTGCGCCCGGCCCGTCGACGCCCACAGCAGGCTCTCGTGCGGCAGTCCGCGCCCGCCGCCGTAGCCGAGGAACTCCACCACCAGCGGCAGCGGTCCGGTGGCCCCGGCGGGCAGCCGCAGCCAGCCCTTGACGGGGTGGCCGCCGAACCCGGCGAACGTCACGTCGTAGACCTCGACCGTGGTCAGGCCGGTCTCCACCGGCTCGAACTGCGCGTCCAGGTCGTGTTCGCGGGCCTGCTGGAGCGTCTTCTCCCAGAAGGCGTCGAAATCCTCCGGCTCGGTGGACTCGCTGCGGTACGCGCGGAGTTCGTCCAGGGGGAGATCGAACAGGGCCATCGACAACCGCCTTTGTGAAGGAAGGGCATGCGGTCTCACGGTACGTGGGTGATCGGATCTTTGGCCAGGGATCCAGGGGTGTGCAGGCCCTTTCGCACCGCCCGGCCGGGGAGGCGAGGGCCCAGGTCCAGGGTTGAGTAAGCGCTTGTTCCGGGTGGGCGCGCACGGACACGGCGGGCTCCCAGAGATCGGATCATCCGCCGGTCACATGCGTGGCTGGGTCCATCGCGGCCCCGTCCGCTCCCATTCCCGCTCCCACTCGGCGAGCCGGTGGCGCAGGGCGATCCGGCGCTGGATCACCCGGCCGAGGTACACCGCCGTCGCCGTGCCGCCCGCCGCGCACAGGCCGACGGTCACGGCGTGCTGCCACACCGCCACATCGCCCGGCGGCGGCGCCACGCTGCGGCCCCGGGAGTCGAACCACACCGAGACCGGCTCCCCGGCGCGGGCCCCGGCGGGCACCTGGGCCCATGCCGTCCGGACGCCCTTGCCCGGTTCGGTCCAGCGGATCTGGGCGCGGTAGGCCTGCCGGCGGTCGCCCTGCGGCGCGGACGGCCGCTCGGCCGGGTCGCCCACCACGACGGCGCGCACCTCGTGGCGCTCGGCCCGCTGTGCCGCGGCGAGTGCCCGGGCCTCGTCATGGGCGCGCAGGCCGGCGAACACCCCGACCAGGGGAGCGGCCACGCACAGCAGGACGGTGACCAGCAGCACCGTCCACGCCTCCACGACGTCCGCCCGGCGCCGCAGCGGATTGCGCCGCCAGCGCCAGCCACGCACCCGGGTACGCATGTCCACCTCCTCGCCACCGCAGGCGCCGCCGAGCCGACGGGGCCGGATGCCCGGCCCACCGCCCGCGCCGCTCACGCGCACGAACGTCCACACCCGTCTCGTACCCCGTTCGGAGCACCTCGCGCACGCCGCGAACCGCGAGTTCTGGCCCATATGGCGCACTGCGGACACCACGCGCCCCACGATCGCGCGCCGAGCGCCGCCGCGCGACCCGGGCGCCGGGTACCGCGGCGAATCGGACGCCGGTGCTGCGGTGCGACCTGGGCGCCGGGTGCTGCGGCCGCACCCCGGCAGGTCGTCGTACCGCCGTGTGGCCCGGGCGCTGGCCACTGCGTCCGCACGCCCCGGCGGGCCGTCGTACCGCCGTGTGGCCCGGGCGCCGGGGATCGCGCGCGGCTCGGGGAGGTGCGCGCTCCCCTCGGGCGCGCTGCTCGGCTCGGAGGCGCTGCTCGGCGGAGGCCCCTGCCGCTCACCGGCGATCCGTGTGCTCGGCGGGCGCGCCGCTCGGCGGGCGGCACCGGTGCTCGGCCGGGGGTATGCCCCCGGCCCGCCGCTGCCGGGCTCCGGCGACCGTCGTCAGCCGAAACGCTCGATGCGGATGCGTTCCACCGGCTGGCCCGCCGCGACCAGCAGCCGGGAAGCGTGCTCGGCGAAGGCGTTGGAGCCGCACACATAGGCTTCCCACCCACCCTCGGGCCGGTCGGCCAGGAGCGGCGCCACATGTGCGGCCGCCATACGTCCCACCGGCACCCCGGGCGGAGCGCTGCGGGTGAACACGGGGGTCGTCTCCGGGCCCAGCTCGGCCGCGTAGATCAGCTCCTCGGGGCTGCGCGCCGACACCAGCATCCGCAGCGGGACGGTGAGGCCGCGCGCCCGGTGGTGCCGGACCATCGACATCAGCGGTACGACCCCGGACCCGGCCCCGAGCAGCAGCGCGGGCCGGTCACCCGGCCAGGCGAAGAAGCCGCTGAGCGGGCCGCGCACCTCCACGGTGTCCCCGGGCCGGGCCACGGTGTGGAACCAGCCGGAGACCTCGCCGTCCGGCACCCGGTCCAGGGTCAGTTCGATGTGCCCGGACGCGTCCGGCGCCGACGCGATCGAGTAGTGGCGCTGCGCCGCGTAGCCGTCCGGGGCGGTCAGCCGCAGCATCAGGTGCTGGCCCGGAAGATGCCCCGCCCACCCCGGCACCGCCAGGCGGAACGTGGTCGCGCGCGGTGTCTCGCGGCGGATCTCCGTCAGCGTGGCGGTCTGCCAGCGCGAGGCCGTCCGGCCGCTCACGGCGATCCGCCCGGGCACCGCGAACCGTGTCACGGGAGTCGTCGCATCAGTCACCGGAGTACCGCTGCTCCTCCCACGGGTTGCCCCGCGCGTGGTAGCCGTTGCGCTCCCAGAAGCCCGGCTCGTCGTGGTCGAGGAGCGTGATGCCCGCGATCCACTTGGCGCTCTTCCAGAAGTACAGGTGCGGTACCACGAGCCGCGCCGGGCCGCCGTGCTCGGGCGGCAGCGGCGCGCCGTCGTACTCCCAGACGATCCAGGCCCGCCCGCCGGTGAGGTCGGCGAGCGGCAGGTTGGTGGTGTAGCCGGTGTGGGAGTAGGCGAGGGCATGTGTGGCGGACCCATGTGGCCGGGCCACACCGAGGAAGGCGTCCAGCGAGACGCCGCCGAACCGCACGCCGAACTTCGACCAGCCGGTCACACAGTGGATGTCGCCCTCGTACGCCGACGCCGGCAACGCGTGCGCGGCGTCCCAGTCCCAGGTGTGCGGGTGTTCGACCAGGCCGTCCACGCGGAAGGACCAGTCGGCGGGCGAGAGGTCCGGGGTGACCTCGGCGGACAGGACGGGCCAGTCCTCGCGCGCGTCGTACTGCCCGGGGGGCAGCCCGGGGTTGTGGACGCGCGGGCGGCCCGTGAAGCCTCGCGTGACGTTCATGGTTCAACCGTACGCTGTCGTTCCGGGTGCTCCGTTCCTGGCTGGCGCCCCCATCGTTGCGGCTGTATGAACTCTGCCGGGGCCCGGGAATACCGCCCCCGCGCCGTCGCTTGCCGATCGGTGCCGGCCCCCGGTGGGCCGGTGACACACGCAGAGACCGGCCGAGAGAAGCGAGGAAACGAGGATGCCCCAGGCGTATGTGCCCGACACCGTGATCGAGGGGGCCGCGTGAGCGTCGTGAGCAGCCCGGACGCCGGCCCCGGCCGGACCGCCGCCGGCGACCCGCATGTCCTCGACAACCCGGCCCTCGCCTCTCTGACCGGCCCGCACGCCCGGTTCGCCGAGCGGCGCGGCCGGGTGCTGCGCTACCCCGTCGACGTCTCGCCGTGGCTCGCGCTGCCGGACGACCCGGACGAGCGGGACTGGGCGGACCTGGCCGCGCTGGCCGGCCCCGGCGCCGAGGTCCCGCTGCCCGGCTTCCGCGGCCGGCTCCCGGCGGGGTGGGAGGTCACCTTCCGGCTGGAGGGCGTACAGCTGGTGGACGACGGACTGGCCGCCGTGCCGGATGCCGAGGCGGTGCGGCTGGGGCCGGCGGACGTGCCCGAGATGCTGGACCTGGTGGCGCGCACCCAGCCCGGCCCGTTCCTGCCGCGCACCGTGGAACTCGGCACCTACCTCGGCATCCGCCGCGACGGAGCGCTGGTCGCCATGGCGGGGGAGCGGCTGCATCCGCCGGGCTGGACCGAGATCAGCGCGGTGTGCACCGACCCCGCCTTCCGCGGTCAGGGCCTGGCCACCCGGCTGATCCTCGCGGTGGCGCACGGCATCCGGGAGCGCGGGGAGACGCCGTTCCTGCACACCAGTGCCCGGAACACGAACGCCATCCGGCTGTACGAGTCCCTCGGCTTCCGGCTGCGCCGCCGCACGACGTTCCTCGAGGCACGGGCACCGCAGGACCAGCCGGAGGACCGCGCGGCGGTACCGGTTCCCCAGTAGTGCGATCAGCCGTCCGATCCGCCGCCCATCCACGGATCCGCACGGTCACCGGCTCGGTTCCCCGCGGCTCACGACAGGGCGCGCCGGCTGTGCGGCGCGCTCAGGAGCCGCCGTGCGGCGGGCCGATCCGGTGCAGGTTCCCGTCGTGATCGCCGCCCGGCAACCACGACGAGGGACCCGGCGGCTCCCTGTGGGCATGCGCGTCGTACCACCGCGCGAGCTGCTCGCAGGACCTCGGTGCCGGCCGTGTTCCCGGGTGGGACGGCGGCCCCGGCGAAGCGCGCCCCTTCGGCGACCTCCCGCTCCGCGGCGGCCCGGAGGAGACGGGGCACAGAGGACCGGGGTGCCGTGGTGCGGGCCGGCTTCGGTGTGCAGGACGAAGTAGGTGTCCAGGGCGTCCGGACGCCTGCATCCGATGAGGAACCCGAGCACGTCCCGGCCCGCGGCCGCGACGAGTGAGGTGTCGGCGAAGTCCCGGAACCAGCGCGCGTAGTAGTGCGGGCCGGGGGAGTCGGTGCGGTGCGTCCTCCGGGCCGGCCGCCAGGCCGGCAGCGCGTCCCGCGGCGTGGGGGGCGCGGTAGGCGACGAGGCCGCGCGTGGCGGTGACAGGGGCCATGGACCAGGGGGCTTCCGCGTCGATGTCCAGCTCGACCTGGTCCACGAAAGACACGTGTCTCCGCGCACCGCTCGCCCGGCTGTGCCCGGAGTGCCGGATCGGCTTTCGTGACGGCGGCCGCCGCCGGGGCCTGCGCGGACTGCCGGGGGAGACGGCGGGCTCCGGGGGCGAGGTGGTGGAGGTCATGCGCCCCTTGCCTCACTCCCCGTCCGTGCCCGCCGGCCCCGCGTTGTACCGCTCCAGGTAGGCCGCGAACCGCACCAGGTCCTCCTCCGGCCACTCGGCGAGCCGTTCCCGGAAGGCGGCCCGGCGGCTGCGGGTGACCTGGGCCAGGATCTCCCGGCCGGCCTCCGTCAGGTGCAGCACCTGGACCCGGTGGTCCTCCGGGTCCAGCCGGCGTTCGATCAGCTCGGCCCGCTCCAGCGCGGCCACCTGCCGGCTCACCGTGGACTTGTCCAGCGCGTAGTGGGCCGCCAGGTCGGTCGCCCGGCAGCCGTCGCGTTCCTCCAGGTGTCCGAGCAGGGTGTACGACACCAGGGACAGCTCGGGGTGCATACGGCCCGCCGAGGCGCGGGCCCGGCGGGCGAAGATGGTCATCTCGCGCTGGATCGTCTCGACGGCCGACTCCGCTGCGCTCACGGGAAGTACCTCCTCCGGGGTTTCTAGTTGTATAGTACAACTTGAAGTGAAAGTTGTATAAGCCAACCTTTGGAGGTCGCGCGCGATGAGGTCACCGGCACTGCGCCATGTGCTCACGCACCTGATCACCCCGCTGCTGATGTGCGTAGGCATGGGGCTCGCCTACATGGGGGCGTTCGTCACCCCCGAGCCGCACCATCTGCCGGTCGCCGTCGTCGGCGCCACCCCGCAGGCCAAGGTCTTCGCGCAGACGGTCAAGGACACGGCCGGCGAGAAGCTCGACGTGCGCACGGTGGCCAGCCGCGCCGACGCCGTCGAACTGCTCGAGTCCCGCGATGTCACCGGCGCCTACGTGCCGAGCGCCAAGGCGCCCGAGCTGCTGGTGGCGAGCGCCGCCTCCGACATGGGTGCCATGGCCGTCGAGAAGGTCTTCACCCCGGTCGCCGCCGGACAGGGCGTGCCGCTGAAGATCACCGATGTGGCCCGGCCGGTCGCCGACGACCCCACCGGGCAGGGCCTGTTCTTCCTGATGATCGCCGTCAGCATCGGCTCCTACGCCTCGGTCGCCGCCCTCGGCGCCGCCGGAGCCGCCCTCGCCATGCGCGTCCGCGCGCTGCTCGCCGTCGGTGTCTCCGCGGTGGTCAGCTGTGTCGGAGCGCTGCTCGCCGGGCCGGTGTTCCACCTCGCCCACCACGACCTCGCGGGCGTGTGGGGCATGGCCTGGCTGTACTCGGCGGGCATCCTGCTGATCGGCGTCGGCCTGCACACCTTCCTGAAGCGGTGGACCACGCTGACCATGATGGTGCTGTTCGTGATGCTGAACTTCACCAGCTCCGGCGGGCTGTTCCGGCCCGAGCTGCAGAACGGGTTCTTCGGCACCCTGCACGCCTTCTGGAACGGCGCCGGCTTCGTCGAGGGCGTCCGCAGCCTGCTGTACTTCGGCAACGACGGCCTCGGCCGCACGGTGTGGACCCTGGTGGCCTGGCTGCTGGCCGGCGTCCTGGTGACCGCGGCGGCCGCCCGGTACGAGGGCGCCGGCCGCGCCCGCCGGGAAGCCGCCCACGCCGGGGCCGCTGCCGAGGCCGGTGCCGCGGCCGCCGGGACCGAGACCGGGCGGACGGGCCCGCGGCACGCCAAGGACGAGGCCGCACGGGAGGCCGACGAAGAGGCCGAGGAGTCGGTCGGCGTCTGAACTCGCCGGGACGGAAGGCCCGTCGGGCCGTGGGGTATGGTGGCCGTCCGGCCGCGAAGACCCGCGGCCCCGAGGGCGAGGAGGTGAGACCCATTACCGCTGTGTCGGCTGGGGTGCTCTCTCCTTGTGACGGCGCGGTACGCCGGCAGCGGTGACCGCGGGAGCGCCCTGAAGTCTCGCGCTCCCGAAAGGCTTTCCGCTTCCATGCCCGTACCCACCCCCATGACCCCTTCCGCCGTCGTCTCGGCGCTGCGCGCCGCCGGGTGCGTCTTCGCCGAGGACGAGGCCGAGTTGATCCTCGCCACCGCCCGCACCCCCGAGGAGGCGGCCGGCATGGTGGACCGGCGCGCCGCCGGGCTTCCCCTCGAACAGGTCCTCGGCTGGGCCCGGTTCCGCGGACTGCGCATCGCCGTGGAACCCGGGGTGTTCGTCCCCCGCCGCCGTACCGAGTTCCTGGCCGGCCAGGCGCTGGCCGCCGCGCCGGACGCGACCGTCGTCGTGGACCTGTGCTGCGGTTCCGGCGCGCTCGGCGCGGCCCTCGCCCACGCCCTGCCCGGGGCCGAGGTGCACGCCGCCGACATCGACCCGGCCGCCGTACGCTGCGCCCGCCGCAACCTCGCCCCCTTCGGCGGCCGGGCCCACCAGGGGGATCTCTACGACGCCCTGCCGCCCGGCCTGCGCGGCCGGGTGGCCCTGCTGACGGCCAACGTGCCCTACGTCCCCACCGCCGAGGTGCCCCTGCTCCCGGCGGAGGCCCGCGACCACGAACCGCTGATCGCGCTGGACGGCGGCGCCGACGGACTCGATGTGCTGCGCCGGGTCGCCGCCGGGGCCCGCGAGTGGCTCGCCCCCGGCGGCAGCCTGCTCACCGAGACCAGCGAACGCCAGGCCCCCGCCGCCGTACGCGCCTTCACCGACGCGGGCCTGACGACCCGTCTGGCCGTGGACGAGGACCTGTACGCGCATGTGGTCATCGGCGTACGCCCCGCACCGGCGCGGGAGGGGGCGGCGCGGTAACCGGCCCCGCCCGCCCGCTACCCCAGCTCCTGCGCCCGGGCGATGAGCAGCGCCACGTCGTCGTGGTTGTCCGGGTGGCGCAGCGTGCGCAGGAGGTGGTCGCAGGTCTCCTCCAGCGGGCGGGCGGGGTCGTCCAGCAGCGACAGCAGCAGGGCCAGCCGCTCGTCCAGCGAGTGGGAGCGGGTCTCCACCAGCCCGTCGGTGTAGAACACCAGCTCGTCACCGGGCTCGAAACCGACCGTCACGGTGGAGAAGCCGACCCCGCCCACCCCGAGCGGCACCCCGGTGGGCAGGTCGAGCAGCTCCGGCGGCCTGCCGGGCCGTACCCGGGCCGGCGGCAGATGGCCGGCGTTGGCGATCCGGCACTGGCGCAAGTGCGGGTCGTGCACGGCGTACACGCAGGTGGCGATGGAGTGGTCCAGGGCCGAGGTCGTCTTGTCCAGGTGTTCCAGCAGCCGGGCCGGGTCGAGGTCGAGCGCGGCCAGGGTGGTGGTCGCGGTGCGCAGCCGGCCCATCGTGGCGGCCGCGCTGACCCCGCTGCCCATCACATCGCCCACGACGAGCGCGGTCTTGCCGCCCTCCAGCGGGATGACGTCGAACCAGTCGCCGCCCACCTCGCTGGTGGCCCCGGCCGGCTGGTAGCGGGAGGCCACCTCCAGGGCGGTGGTGACCGGCGGATGGCTGGGCAGCAGGCTGCGCTGGAGGGTGAGCGCGGTGTTGCGGGCGTTCTGGTACCAGCGCGCGTTGTCGATCTGCACGGCCGCGCGGGCCGCCAGCTCCCGCGCCAGCAGCACGTCGTCCTCGTCGAAGGGTGCCGGGTTGCGGGTGCGTTTGAGGTCCAGCGCGCCCAGCACCTCGCCGCGCGCGATCAGCGGCACCGCGAGGTACGAGTGCAGGCCCGCCCGGCCGAGCAGCACGGCCGCCTCCGCGGAGCGGGCGATCAGCGGCAGGTCCGCGTCCTTCACCCGCGGCACCAGCACCGCCTCACCGGTGCGCACGCACTCGGTGACCAGCCGGTCCGGCCCGTACCGGGCGATCTGGCCGGGCGGGTCGGCGGCCCGGACCGCGTCGCTGCCCTCCGCCGGGCGCACGGCCAGCGCCCGGATCACCGCGGACTCCGAGGGTCCGAGCGCGCTGGGCCGGCCCTCCACCACCGCGTCCAGCAGGTCCACCGCCGCCACGTCCGCCAGCTCCGGCACCGCGACCTCGGCCAGTTCGCAGGCGGTGCGCTCCAGCTCCAGCGTGGTGCCGATCCGGGCCGAGGCGTCCGCGATCACCGCGAGCCGGCGGCGCGCGGTCTCCGCCTCGACGGAGGCCCGGTGCTGTTCGGTGATGTCGACCAGCGAGACGGCCACCCCGAGCACATGGCCCAGGGTGTCCTCCAGCCGGTACAGCGAGTGCGACCAGGTGTGGTCCTCGTCCGGGTCGGCCGGGGTGCGGCCGACCAGCGTGTCGTCGATCAGCGGCACACCGGTCTCCAGCACCCGACGGGCCGCGGCCTCCAGGTCGCCGACGTTCAGCAGCGGCACCACCTCCCGCAGCGTCCGGCCCACGTGCTCGGCGGCCGGCACCCCGTTGATGCGCTCCAGGGCGGGATTGACGGAGACGAAGCGCAGCTCGGTGTCCAGGACGCCGTAGCCGATCGGGGACTGCTTCACCATCCGCTCGGACAGCGCCACGTCCTGTTCCAGCCGCCGTACGGTCGACTGGTCGGCGGCCAGCCCGAGCGCGTAGACGTCCCCGCGGTCGTCCAGCAGCCGCATGTTGCGGAACTCCACCAGACGGGTGCTGCCGTCCTTGTGCCGGACCGGGAAGCCGCCCGCCCAGCTCTGCCCGGTGCGCATCACGTCGGCGAACAGCCGGCCCACCAGCCGGCTGTGCTCCTCGTGCACCATCAGCCGGGCGGCGTACTGGCCGAGGGCCTCCTCGGCGGTGTACCCGAACAGTTCCTCCGCCTGCGGACTCCACAGCACGATCCGGCCGTCCGTGTCCAGCACCACCGACGCCACGCCCAGGACGTCCAGCAGGCCGCCCGGGGGAACCGGACCGCGCGCGGGCCCGCCGTTCTCCGTCGCCGGAGCCTCGGCCGCACTCATGCCACGCACCGCCTTCGTCCGTCCGCACGGCACGCCGTGCCTCGCGCCGACTGACCTCGTTCTACCGCGCTCACACCCGACTCTCCGCCACCGTCGCCGTTCTCCCTCCACCATCTCTCACCACGGCGGCGGACGTCCGCCGGAGCCGCCGCGCCGGTGGTGCGCGCGGCCCGGTACCCCCACCGCGACCGTACCGCGCGGTCCCGGGGGCGGTGAGAGTTCACACACATGGTGTGCGATTGGTCTGTACATGACGATGGCGCCACGCCAGACTGTCCGCCGTCCGAGTGCCCCGTCGCCCGCCCAGGAGCCGGCCATGCCCGCGTCCGCCCGGCAACGCTGTCATACACTCCTCGCCGGATTGGTCACCCTTGTCACCGCCGCTGTCGTGTCCCTCGCCGCGCCCGCGCCCGCCTCGGCGGCCGACACCTGGACCGAGACCGGCTCCGACCGCGCCGACCCGCTGACCGAGAGCCAGGGGCTGACCTCGGTGGAGGTCCCGGCGAACAGCCCGAACCGCTACACCGGCATCGGCACCGTCCCGCTCGGCCTGGCCGGCCGCGGCTGGAACCACGTCGGCGACCCCGACGCCTCCTACGACGGCTTCTACATCGAGCCCTACCAGCGGGACTCCGGCAACTCGAAGATGTTCCGGGTGCAGGCGCCCGGCGGCGCGTGGTCGGAGTACGTCCACACGCTCGGCCCGGACGAGGCGCTGAACAACTCCTGGGCCGCCGTCTCGCCCGACGGCCGGTGGATGCTGTCCGGCGAGTGGGGCACCATGACCCGCCTGCTGGTCTTCCCGACCCCGGGCGTCAACCCCGCCACCTCGCCCTCGGCGGACCTCCCGCGGGTCTCCACCGTCCGCCTGGACCACGCCGTCCGCGACGTCCAGGGCTGCGACTTCACCGGCCCCACCACCCTGTTGTGCTCCTCCGACGACCCCGAGGGCAGTCTCTTCGGCCTCACCAAGCCGCTGCTCCAGATCGACCTCTCCGCCCCGCCGGACGGGACCGCCGACGTCACCGGGCATGTCACGGCGGTGCGCCAGTTGCCGCTGCGCAGCTCCTGCCAGGGGTCCTTCGAGGCGGAGGGCATCGACTACGACCGCCGCAGCGGCGTCCTGCGCGTGATCGTCGTCTCGCCCGGCTTCTGCGCGCTGACGGACAGCAAGACGTACAAGTTCACCCGCGGCTGAGGTGTGCGCTGCGGCACGTGGTGCTTTCCTGGGGGTGGACGCGGTTCGGCGGGGTACCCCGTTCCACCGCAGCGCGGCCACGAAAGGAGCGATCATGGCAGACACGGAGCGGTCGCATCCGGAAACCGTCACGGTGGAGATCAGCGGATCGAAGGAGGACGCCCGCCTGGTGTTCGAGGCGCTCAGGTCCTGCTTCGCCTCCGACCGGGGCGCGGACGAGGTGCCCCAGCAGCTCCACGAGACCCGGCCGATGGTCTGGCTCGGCACGTACGACGTCGCCGACGCCCGGGGCGGCTGCCGGCCGGTGCACCTCGGGCAGCCGGTCCAGGCGGACGTCCAGGGCGGCTACTGGGCCGTCGACCGGTTCCGCACCACCCTGGACTCGATGTTCACCGTGAAGGAGACCTGTACGGCCTCCGGAGACCAGGAGCGGGACCTGCACCTGCGCCTGGAGAGCCGCTGAGTCACCGCGGCGACGCCCCGGCCGGTCCCCGACCGGCCGGGGCGTACTGCGCCTGCCCGTACCCGAAGGACCAGTCGGCGTCGCCGTTCTCGGTCAGGGTGACCAGCACATTGCGCGGCTCGGTACCGGTCCGCTCGTGCACCAGCTCGGCGATCCGCCGGTACACCGCCCGCTTGCGGCCGGCGTCCCGTCCGGCCCGCAGGGTGATCGCCACGAAGACGACCGAGTCGTCGCGCGGCACGCCCGGGTAGTCGCCGTAGCGCAGGGTGCTGCCGGCGCCGTCGTGGCCGGTCAGCACCTGGAAGCGGTCCTCCGGCGGAATTCCCAGCGTCTCCACGAGGGCGTCCTGCACGGCCTGGCCGAGGGCGTCGAGGCGGGCGGGGTCGGTGCCGAGCGTGTCTATGCGGACGAAGGGCATGGCGGGGCGTCCTTCCGGGCGGCGGATCGGTCACCATCGACTGTACATACTAGTAGTTACACCGGCGACTCTTTGTGCAACTAGTTGCACAAAGCCTCGGGCTTCCTCTACAACAAGAGGCGACGACACCGCGCACGGAGGGCCCGATGAGCCGTTACCCGCACCTGATGACCCCGCTCGACCTGGGCTTCACCACCCTGCCCAACCGCGTACTGATGGGCTCCATGCACGTCGGCCTGGAGGAGGCCGAGCGCGGCTTCGAGCGGATGGCGGCGTTCTACGCGGCCCGCGCGCGCGGCGGCGTGGGCCTCATCGTCACCGGCGGCATCGCCCCCAACGAGGAGGGCCGGCCGTACGAGGGCGGGGCCAAGCTCACCACCGACGCGGAGGCCGAGCGGCACCGGGTGGTCACCGAGGCCGTGCACCGCGAAGGCGGCCGGATCGCCCTGCAGATCCTGCACTTCGGCCGGTACGCCTACCACCGCGACCTGGTCGCGCCCAGCCCCCTCCAGGCGCCCATCAGCCCCTTCGTGCCCCGGGAGCTGACCGACGCCGACATCGAGCGCACCATCGACGACTACGCCCGCACCGCCCGGCTCGCCCGGCAGGCCGGCTACGACGGCGTCGAGATCATGGGCTCCGAGGGCTATCTGATCAACGAGTTCACCGCCGCGCCGACCAACCGGCGCACCGACCGCTGGGGCGGCTCGTACGAGAACCGGATGCGCTTCCCCGTCGAGATCGTCAAGCGGGTCCGCGAGGCCGTCGGCGAGGACTTCATCGTCATCTACCGGCTGTCCATGCTGGACCTGGTCCCGGGCGGCTCCTCGCTGGCGGAGGTGATCACCCTCGGCAAGGCGGTGGAGGCCGCCGGTGCGACGATCATCAACACCGGCATCGGCTGGCACGAGGCGCGCATCCCCACCATCGCCACCTCCGTGCCGCGCGGCGCCTACACCTGGGTCACCAAGAAGCTCATGGGCGAGGTGTCCGTCCCGCTGGTCACCACCAACCGCATCAACACCCCGGAACTCGCCGAGGAGCTGCTCGCCGACGGCTGCGCGGACATGGTGTCCCTGGCCCGCCCGATGCTCGCCGACCCCGACTTCGTCGCCAAGGCCGCCGCCGGCACCCCGGAGGCCATCAACACCTGCATCGGCTGCAACCAGGCCTGCCTCGACCACACCTTCAGCGGGCAGATCACCTCCTGCCTGGTCAATCCGCGGGCCTGCCACGAGACCGAGCTGGTCCTCGCGCCGACCCGGCTGAAGAAGCGCGTCGCCGTGGTCGGCGCCGGCCCGGCCGGTCTCGCCTGCGCGGTCTCCGCCGCCGAACGCGGCCACGCGGTCACCCTGTTCGACGCGGCGGGCGAGATCGGCGGACAGCTCAACGTCGCCCGCAAGGTGCCCGGCAAGCAGGAGTTCGACGAGACGCTGCGCTACTTCCGCCACCAGCTCGACGCGCACGGCGTCGACGTCCGTCTGGACACCTGGGTGGAGGCCGCCGACCTGGACGGCTACGACGAGGTCGTGGTCGCCACCGGCGTCACCCCGCGCACCCCGGACATCCCCGGCGTCGACCACCCCCGCGTGCTCGGCTACCTCGACGTGCTCCGCGACGGCGCCCCCGTCGGCGACCGCGTCGCCGTCCTCGGCGCCGGCGGCATCGGCTTCGACGTCGCCGAGTACCTCACCGACGGCGGCGACAAGGCGAGCGAGGACCCGCGGACCTACTTCCGGCACTGGGGCGTCGACATGGACTACCGGGCGCCCGGCGGCCTCACCGCCCCCGAGCGGCCCGCCCCGCCCCGCCAGGTGCACCTGCTCCAGCGCAAGACCAGCAAGGTCGGCGCCGGCCTCGGCAAGACCACCGGCTGGATCCACCGCACCGAGCTGAAGCACCGGGGCGTGACCATGGTGCCGGGCGTGCGCTACGACCGGATCGACGACGCCGGCCTGCACATCACCGTCGGCGAGGAGAGCACGGTCCTGGAGGTCGACACGGTCGTGCTGTGTACCGGTCAGGAACCGCGCCGCGACCTGTACGAGGCGCTGATCGCCGCCGGCCGCAGCGCCCACCTCATCGGCGGCGCCGACGTGGCCGCCGAGCTGGACGCCAAGCGGGCGATCAAGCAGGGCACGGAGCTGGCGGCGGCCCTGTAGGGGCCGGGGACCTCCCTCCCTAGGATGAGCCCATGTCACTCCCGCACGCGATCCTCACCGCCCTGCTGGAAAAGCCGTCGTCGGGACTGGAACTGACCCGCCGGTTCGACAAGTCGATCGGCTACTTCTGGTCCGCGACGCACCAGCAGATCTATCGCGAGCTGGGGAAACTGGAGGCCGAGGGGCTCATCCGCGCGCTGCCGGCCGAGCAGCCGGCCCGCGGGCAGAAGAAGAGCTACGAGGTGCTGCCCGCGGGCCGGGCCGAACTGGCCCGCTGGACCGCCGCCGCGCAGGACCCGAAGCCGCAGCGGGACGTGCTGCTGCTGCGGCTGCGCGCGGCCGCCGTGGTGGGCACCGCGGGCCTGGAGGCCGACCTGCGCCGCCACCTGGAGCTGCACCGGCGGCAGCTCGCCGAGTACCGGGAGATCGAGAAGCGGGACTTCCCGCCCGGCCGGGACGCCCCGCAGGACCGGCTGCGCCATCTGGTACTGCGGGCCGGGATCGATCTGGAGACCTTCTGGACCCAGTGGCTCACCCGCGCCCTGGCGGAGTTCGCCGAACTGCCGGACACCGACTGAAGGGGCCTCAGAGCCGGTACGGCCGGGAGCGGCGGCGCAGGACCCAGCCGGTGGCGACGACGCCGGCGCCGACCAGGGCGGCGCCCGCGCCGAGGGTGAGGGTGCCGTAGTCGCGGGCGGCGCCGCCGAGGCCGCCCATCACGCCCCGGGACGGGGCCGGGCTGGTGGTCGCCGAGACCGTCGGCCGGGTCTGGACGGGCACGGGCCGGGTCTGGACGGGAGCCGGCTGGGTCCGGGCGGGCGCGGGCCCGGTCGGGACGGCCGGTGCGGGCCCGGTCGGCACGGCCGAACCGGAGACGATCACCGACTGGCTGCCCGCGGTGGTGCCACTGGAGCAGAGCACGACCACGGTGTAGGTCCCCGGGCTGACCCCCGTCCAGGCCGCGGACTGGCTGACCGACGTGCCGGCCAGGGCCACCTGCCGGCCCTGGGAGAAGTTCGCCTGACGGCTGGTGAGCAGGGCCGCGGTGCCCCAGCTGCCGTTGACCTGGGTGCACGCGCTGGTGACCACCGACACCGTGGAACCGATGGTGCTGACCGAGATGCCCGAAACCGCCGCGGTCGGCCCGGCGAGCACGGCCGGGAGCGCGGCGGCGGCCGCCAGGGTCAGGCCGGAGCGGAGCAGGAGTCGCGAGTTGTCCATGGACGGGCCTCCGGCGGCACGGTCGGCGGTACGTCCCATGCGCCGCCGGGGGTCGGGAAGCGCCCGTGCTGCCTCAACCGCAGCCAACGCCCCGCCGGACACGGCCGCACCCGGAGCGGCCCGATCAGGTGACGGCGGCCCGTGCGGGGGCTGATGTGCCCTCAGCGGCCCGTGGTCACCGTCCGCTCCGCCGACCAGCCGCCCCAGGTGCCGTCGGGCAGCCGGGCCCGCAGCCGCACCCGGTGTTCCTCCCCGGCGGCGGCGCCCGCGTAGAAGCTGTGGTGTGCCCGGCCGCGCGGGGGAACGCCGCCCCAGACCAGCGAGGTGGCCGCGGCGCCGTCCAGCCCGATCTGGTACTCGGTGATCACGCCGTCCACGCGTGGCGGATCCCAGGCGAGGTCGATGTAGTAGGCGCCGTCGGCACGGTGGGTGGCGGCGGTGAACCCGGCGGGCGCGGTCGCCCGGCCGTCGTCGCCGCCCGGCGTGGTCAGGCGGACCGGCGGGCCGGCGGGGGAGAGGTTGTCGGCCGCGTCCCGGGCGCGCACCGTGAAGACATAACGGGTGCCGGGACGCAGGCCCGTGACGACGGTGGCGGTCTGGTTCCCGCCGACACTGTGGATCTTCACACCGCCCTGGTAGACGTCGTACGAGGACACCCCCCGGTCGTCCCGGGACGCTCCCCAGGACAGCTGGACGGCACGGCTGCCCACGGCCCGCCCGGTGGCCGTCCCCGGCCGGGCCGGAGCCGAGCGGTCCGCCGCCGTCACGGCCGGCGTCCGCGCCCGGACCTCCCGGCTCGGCGGACCCAGCCGGCCCGCGGTGTCCCGGGCCCGCACGGTGAAGGCGTACAGGGTGGACGGCCTGAGCCTGGTGACGTCCACCATGTGCTGCGCGCCCGGGACTTCGGCCACTTTCGTGGTGTCCCGATATACCTCGTAGGTGCGGACCCCGGCGTCGGCGGGGGCCGCGTTCCACATCACGTGCACGCTCGTGGCGCTGCCCGCCGCGGCGGTGATCCCGACGGGAGCGCCGGGTACCCGGCCGTCGTCGTCCGCCCGGTTCCAGCCGCAGGAGGCGACCAGCAGCACGGCCCCGCAGATCAGCACGGGCGGAAAGGGTACGCGTCGCACGGCACTGCCCTCCCCGGACGGCCTCGGCATCACGTAAAGGTCCGGACCAATAGTGACCCGGCCGGCGGGAGCGCAGCAAGGGGGCCGCGTTGGTGACCATCCCCCGCGGTTACGTATGCTGAGGCTCCCTACGGCTGAACGGCCCCCGAGGACAGGGGAGTTCACGCCTGTGGCGCGGACACGCTGTCGTCGCCGATCCCGCGCCGGCGCGGGTGGCCGGGGGATCCGGGACGGTACCCGCTCCGGGTCCCCGGCCCCTGTTGTCCCCTGCGCCGCCCTGGCGGACACCGCCGCGCCGTTCCCCTGACAGGGTGTCAGGGACGTGCTCCATCCGGCCCCTTCGCGGCGCACCCCGTGGCCGCGGACCCCAGGTCACAGCACAGTGGGCTCGGCGTCCGGGGCCGCGGCACCACGGGCCGGACGTCCTCCTTGTCCCCGACGAGAGGGTCCCCCATCGTGCGTGTCCCGTCCTTGACGCTGGCCGCGGCCGGCGCCGCCCTGATCGCTCCGGCACTGCCCGCGCCGGCCACCGCCGTCCCGCCCGCCGAACGGGTCGCGGCCCGTGACGAGAACGCGGTCCGCGAGGGGAGCGCGACGCGCGGTGGCGGCGTGGCCGGTGTCGCCCGAGGCGAGGGCGTGGCCCGCGACCGGGACACGGCGCCCAGTCGGGGAGCGGACCGTGCCGGGGGGCCGGGCCGTGCCGGGAACGCGGCGCGCGACGAGCGGACGCACCGTGCCGAGGACGCGGTCACCGCCGCGCGCCTCCTCGCCCGGGCCGGCAGGTGCACCCGGGTCTCCCGGGGCCGCTACCGCACCGACGCGGGCCGCCCCGCGACCATTCCCGTCTGCGGCACCCGGGACGCCGTCTTCTGGAAGGCCGACCTGGACATCGACTGCGACGGCCGCCCCACCGCCCGCTGCAACCGCCGTACCGACCCGGTGTTCGCCCCCGCCACGGCGGTCGTGGGGTCCGACGGCCGCCGGCTGAACGCCGAGACCCTGCCGTACATCGTCGTCCCGGCGCCCAGCCGCCGCTGGGACCACCGGGCCTCGGGGGTGCGCGGAGGCTCGGTCGCCGCCGTCGTCTACGGGGACCGGGTGCGGTACGCCGTCGTCGGCGACACCGGCCCGCGCGACCTCATCGGCGAGGCCTCCTACGCCACCGCGCGCGCCCTCGGCATCCGGCCCGACCCCCGCTCCGGCGGGGTGTCCTCCGGCGTCACCTACATCGTCTTCCGCAACTCCCGGATCACCGCCGTGGAAAACCGCGCGGCGGCGGCAGCCGAGGGCGAGCGCCTGGCCCGACGCTTCCTCTCCCGACGCTGACCCGCCCCCACGTAACCCTCGCCGCACGTCTCCGCGCTCCCGCCGCCCTGGCCGGCCCCGCCTCGCAACGGCCGCCACTGGGGCCGGTCTCCACCTTCCGGTGGCCGTCGCTCGAGCCGGCCTCCGCCTTCCGGTGACCGGTGCCGCCTCCGGTGGCCGTGATCGGTGCCGGGGCCGGTCAGGCGTCCGGGTCTCCGCCTTCCGGCGGTCGTTGCTCGGGTCGGGCCTCCGCCTTCCGGTGACCGGTGCCGCCTCCGGTGGCCGTGATCGGTGCCGGGGCCGGTCAGGCGTCCGGGTCTTCGCCTTCCGGCGGTCGTTGCTCGGGTCGGGCCTCCGCCTTCCGGTGACCGTGACCGGTGCCGGGTCCGGTCAGTGGTGTGGGTCTTCGCCTTCCGGCGGTCGCTGCTCGGGTCGGGCCCGCGCTTCCGGTGACCCGTCAGCGGCTCCGGGCCCCGTCGGCCCTGCCGGTCCCCGCTCCGGTGAGCGTCGCTCCCGCCGGGCCCCTAGCGACAGCCCGTACTCTCGCCGGGCCCGGTTGCTCCCGCCGGGCCCGGCGGCCCTTCCGGGCCTTCACCCCTGCCGGTCGCTCTCACACCTTCCGGTAGCTGTACGCCTCCGCCGCCGCGGCCTCCACCGCGGCCAGGTCGGCGCCCGCGGCGGCGGTGACCACCGCGGCCACCGCGCCCTCGACGAACGGCGCGTCCACCAGGCGGGTGCCCTCCGGCAGTTCGTCACCCTCGGCGAGCAGCGCCTTCACCGTGAGTACCGCGCTGCCCAGGTCGGTGAGCACCGCCACCCCGGCCCCCCGGTCCACCGAGGCCGCCGCCGCGGAGATCAGCTCGGCGCTGGTGCCGAGCCCCCCGCCCTCGGTGCCGCCCGCCGGGGCCACCGGTACCCCGGCCGCCCCGCCCGCCAGGCCCTTCGCCAGCTCGGCGACGGCCTCGGCCACCTGGGCGCTGTGCGACACCAGCACGATCCCGACCGGCCTGTCCTCACTCACCGTCCGCCTCCGTCGCCTCCGCGGTCTCGGCCAGCGCGGCGATCAGCAGCGCCGACGAGGTCGCCCCCGGGTCCTGGTGACCGACGCTGCGCTCGCCCAGATAACTCGCCCGGCCCTTGCGGGCCCGCAACGGTATGGTGGCTGCCGCGCCCTCCTCCGCGGCGGCCCGCGCGGCGGCGAAGCCCGTGCCGAGCGCGTCCACGGCCGGCATCAGGGCGTCGATCATGGTCTTGTCGCCGGGTGCCGCCCCGCCGAGCGTCATCACCCCTTCCACGCCCGCGCGCAGCGCCGCCGCCAGCTCCTCCTCGCCGACCTCGGCGGCATCGCCGAGCGCCTTGCCCGCCCGGCGCAGCAGGGTGCCGTACAACGGCCCGGACGCACCCCCGACCGTCGAGATCAACTGCCGTCCGGCGAGTATCAGAACACCGCCCGGGGTGTCCGGTGTCTCCTTCTCCAGGGCCGTCGCCACGGCCGTGAACCCGCGCCGCAGATTGCTGCCGTGGTCGGCGTCCCCGATGGCCGAGTCGAGGGCGGTGAGCCGCTCGGCCTCCCGGTCGACGGACGCGGCAGCCGTCGTCATCCAACGGCGGAAGAAATCGGCGTCGAGCACTGGATCTCCTTGCGTGACAGGGCCGTTGACCATGCGGCCGGGGTGGTGGTGCGGGCACATCGCCCGCTCACATGCCCCAGCGCAGGGCCGGGGTCTTCACCGGTGCGTCCCACAGCCGCAACAGCTCCTCGTCCACCTGACACAGCGTCACCGAGGCGCCCGCCATGTCCAGCGAGGTGACGTAGTTGCCGACGAGGGTGCGGGCCACGGCGACACCGCGTTCGCGCAACACCCGCTGCACCTCGGCGTTGAAGCCGTACAGCTCCAGCAGCGGGGTCGCGCCCATGCCGTTGACCAGTACCAGGACGGGAGCGCGCGGCGGCAGGTCCTCCAGGATGACGTCGACCGCGAAGTCGGCGATCTCCCCGGAGGTCATCATCGGCCGCCGCTCCCGGCCCGGCTCGCCGTGGATGCCGATGCCCAACTCCAGCTCGCCGTCGGGCAGATCGAACGTGGGGCTGCCCTTCGCCGGGGTCGTACAGGCACTGAGCGCCACCCCGAAGCTGCGGGAGTTGTCGTTGACCCGGCGGCCGACGGCCTCCACGCGCTCCAGCGGCTGCCCCTCGGCCGCGGCGGCACCCGCGATCTTCTCCACGAACAGCGTCGCGCCCGTACCGCGCCGGCCGGCCGTGTAGAGGCTGTCGGTGACCGCGACGTCGTCGTTGACGAGCACCTTGGCGACCTGGATGCCCTCGTCCTCGGCCAGCTCGGCCGCCATGTCGAAGTTCAGCACGTCACCGGTGTAGTTCTTCACGATGAACAGGACGCCCGCGCCGCCGTCCACGGCCGCCGCGGCGCGCGCCATCTGGTCCGGCACCGGCGACGTGAAGATCTCGCCGGGGCACGCGGCGGCGAGCATGCCCGGCCCGACGAAACCGCCGTGCAGCGGCTCGTGCCCGGAGCCGCCGCCCGAGACGAGCGCGACCTGCCCGGGCACGGGGGCGTCCCGGCGGACGATCACCCGCTTCTCCACATCCACGTTCAGTTCGGGATGCGCGGCCGCCAGACCGCGCAACGCGTCCGCCACGACCGTCTCCGGTACGTTGATCAGCATCCTCATAGGTGTCTCCTCGCGAACCTGGCCCTCGACTGCCGTGACGGGGCGTCAGGTGCCGACGGTCACCCGGTGGAGACAGCCGTTCGTCCCGTCTATGGGCAGTATCTGCCCTGCGGCAGCCGAGGTCACGTGCGATCGCCCGGCTTTACGGTCCGTAGCGGACTGTCGACCAAGGGGAACAGCACTCTACCGGCACACCGGGGCCGCGCCGGCCCCGCTGCGGCGGCAACTGCCCTGCCGGGCCGCGCCGGTTGGCCGTAGGGGAGTGGCACCGGGGAGATCGTCACCGCTCGTACGGCCCTCCCGGCCTCCGGCACCGCATCGGCCGCCGCGTCCGGGGAACCCGGTGACACGGAGCCCCGCAGGCCGCCGACCGGAGGAGGTGCCGTCGTCGTGGACGAGTGGAAGATGTGGGAGCACGACGGGGTACGACTGTCCGCGCGCGAGCGGCTGGCGCTGGCGCGGATCGAGGCGGGCCTCAGACAGGACCGGCGGTTCGCGCGCCGGATGGGCGACGTGCGGTACGGCGTCTGGCTGCCGGTGGCGGTGCTGCTGCTGGCGGTCGCGTCGGTGTTCGTCGCCGTCATGGGCATCCGCACCTCGGACCCCGCGCTGCTGTGGTGCTTCGCGCTGCTGTGGCCGGTCACCCTCCTCCAGGCGTTCCGGCTGCTGTGCCGGGCCACCCGCCCGCGCCCCCGGCGCCCCCACCGCCGCCCCAGGCCCACGCCGCCCACGCCGTGGGTCTGAGCCCCATGCCTCCGTAGCCGTGGTGGTCGTGTACGAGCACGACATGCCACGCGCCGCCCGGGCCACGCAGCCCGGGCGGCGCGTCAGGGTGGGCCGTCAGCTCTCCTTGCCCCGCCCCGACAGCGCGTCCCGCAGCCGGTCGACCAGGCCCGCTCCCGGTGCCAGCAGCTTGTTGGCCGGGGGAGTGTCCGGGGCCGAGGGGTGCGGACGGGTCGGCGCCATCTGCTTGGCCCGGCGGACCTTGTCGCCCAGCTCCATCAGCGCGTCCGGAGGACAGGCCGCCTCCAGCCGCGGGAACAGGTTCTGTTCCTCGTCGGTCACATGGGAGCGGATCTCGCTCATCAGCCGTGTCATCAGCGTGTCGAACCGGGGGTCGTCCGCCTGGCAGCCCTCCAGGTCCTTCATGATCTGCTCGGCCTCGGCGTGGTCCTCGAGCTCCTTGTCCGCCAGCGCGTCACCGCCCGCCACGTGCTCGCGGACCGCCGGGTAGAGATATGCCTCCTCGGCGACCGAGTGCCGGACCAGCTCGATCGTGGCCTGGTCGCAGAGGTCCTTGCGTTCCGGCGAGCCGGGCGGCAGCGCCTCGAAACGGCCGAAGATCTCCTCCACCTCACGGTGGTCGGTGGTCAGCTCCTGGATGACGTTTCCGCCGTGACCCATGGTCGTTACCTCCTGCGTGAGACGCGGCGGCCCGGGAGGGGCCGTGCCGTCGCCGCGCCGAGTGCCCCGGGTACCGCGCGTTACACGGACCGCCACGCGCGGTCAGCGGGTCGAGTGACGGGCGGCGGCCGTCCGGCCCGCCCCGGACAGCGCCCACCCCCACCAGTGGTCCAGCAGCGACGGGGACAGCGCGTCCGCCGCCACCAGCGCGGGCCAGCCCACGGCACGCGCCTGCGCCGTGACCTTGGCCCCGCCCGCCACCGGGTCGACCGCGATCACCGGGGTGCCGGTCCGCAGTGCCAGGACCAGACCGTGCAGCCGGGTGGTGACCACCACGTCGCAGCGGGCGACCAGGGCGAGGAACTGTTCGGCGGTGGCGCACAGCCGCCAGTCGTCCACGGCCAGCCGGGTCTCGGCCGGCACCCGCGTACAGTCCTGGCCGGCCAGCCAGGACGTGATCGTGTCGTTGACCTCCGCGTGCCGCCGCCGCGCGCCGTACTCGCCCTGCCCCGAGGAGAGCACCACCGCGGCCACCGGCGGCAGCGGACCCACCGGGGCGTCCGCCGCGAGGTCCCGGCGGGCCGGGGCCGCGGTGCCGTCCCGGGCGACGATCGTGTGGAAACCGGTGGCCGCCGGGTCCGCCGGGTCGACCACCGAGACCCCGGCCGCCAGTCGTGTGCAGGACCTGAACCTTGCATGGAGGGCGGCGACTTGGGGTCCGTGCACCGGACCGCACACGAACAGCAGCGTGTCGTAGGCGCCCGGGTCGGCCGTCTCCAGGGACAGCGCGCCGGGCCGGAACCCGGGGCTCCACGCCGTGTCGTGGGGGATGCCGGCCCCGGTCAGCGCCGCCGACATGTGCCGCTGGGCGAGCACGTCCCCGGCCGTCGCCTCCCCGTCCCGGAAGCTGAACCAGCCGGTGAGCAGCAGCTTCTCCGGGGGCCGGCCGGGTGCGCGCAGGGTGTGCAGCACGGCTGCCGGGACGTCGTGGTGCATGGGGGCCTCCACCGTGGTAACGAGGCGCCTGAGTCGCGCGAGTACCCCTGATTCCGGAGAATAAGAGTCCAACGTGTGAATCCAACTGGCAGGGGAACCCAGCTGCCAGTGCCGTCCAGCCAGTGGCGGCCCCGCAGGGCGGTCCCGGACGTCTCCGGGACCCGGGCCCTGTCCTCTTCCTCCCCGACGGGCCGGTCACGCCGGGCCCGGTGACACGGCACGCGCCGAACACCCGTACACAGCCCGGCCGTAGACGGACGGCGCCCTCCACAGCGCGCTTCCGGCCGCGCACGACGGGGACGAAGGACGACGAAGGAGAAGCCCCCATGACTGGTGCCACACCGTTCTCCTGGCGGCGCGCCCTCGTGACCGGCGGTGCCGGCTTCCTCGGCTCCCACCTGTGCGAGCGGCTGCTGGATTCGGGCGTCGAAGTCGACTGCGCCGACAACCTGGTCTGCGGGCGGCGCGAGAACATCGCGCACCTGGAGGCGCGGCCCGGCTTCCGGTACGTGTACTGCGACGTCAGCGCTGCCGACTGCGCCGAACGCCTCCCGGGCCCGTACGACCTGGTCCTGCACTTCGCCTGCCCCGCCTCGCCCGCCGACTACCTCCGCCTGCCGCTGGAGACCCTGGAGGTCGGCAGCAACGGCACCCGCAACGCGCTGGCCGTCGCCGAACGCGACGGCGCCCGGTTCCTGCTCGCCTCCACCTCCGAGGTGTACGGCGACCCCCAGGTCCACCCGCAGCACGAGGGCTACTGGGGCAACGTCAACCCCATCGGGCCGCGCAGCGTGTACGACGAGTCCAAACGGTTCGCCGAGGCCCTGGTCACCGCGCACACCGGCACCCGGGGCACGAACGCCGGCATCGTGCGGCTGTTCAACACCTACGGGCCGCGGATGCGCGCCCACGACGGCCGGGCCGTGCCCACCTTCATCTGCCAGGCCCTGGCCGGCGAACCCCTCACCGTGACCGGCGACGGCAGCCAGACCCGCTCCCTGTGCTACGTCGACGACACCGTGGACGGCATCCTGCGGGTCGCCGCGAGCAGGTCCGTACGGCCGGTGAACATCGGTGGCAGCGACGAGATCACCGTCGCCGACCTGGCCCGCCGGGTGGTCGCCCTCACCGGCTCCCGCTCCCCGATCGCCTTCATCGACCGGCCCGTGGACGACCCCGGCCGGCGCCGGCCCGACACCACCCTCGCGCGCGAGCTGCTCGGCTGGTCGCCGCAGGTCCCGTGGGAGGAGGGGCTGAAGCAGACCATCGCCTACTTCGCCGCCCTGCCCCCGCAGCCGGTGGCGCCCGCGCAGGACCCGGCCCCGCAGTCCTGACCCCCGCCCCTCCCCGGCCCTGGAGACAGCGCATGCACGTCCTAGGAATCAACGCACTCTTCCACGACCCCGCCGCCGCCCTGATCACCGACGGCCACGTCGTGGCGGCGGCGGAGGAGGAGCGGTTCTCCCGCCGCAAGCACGGCAAGCGGCCCGTACCCTTCTCCGCCTGGGAGCTGCCCGAGCAGTCGGCCCGCTGGTGCCTGGAGCAGGCCGGACTCACCCCGTCCGACCTGGACGCCGTCGCCTACTCCTACGATCCCGTCCTCGCCCGCCCCGCCGAGGAGATGGGCCTGCACGACCCCTGGGACCACCTGCGCCAGGAGTACGCCCGGCAGGCCCCCGGCTTCCTCGCCGAGGCACTGCCCGGACTCGACCCGGCCAAGGTGCGGTTCGTCCCGCACCACGTGGCGCACGCCGCGTCCGCCGGGGCCGTCTCCCCGTACCCCGACTGCGCCGTGCTCGTCCTGGACGGCCGCGGCGAGTGCGGCTCCCACCTGGCCGGCCGGTACACCAACCGCGAGCTGACCGTCCTCGCCACCCAGCAACTGCCCGACTCCCTCGGCCTGTTCTACGAGGACCTCACCCAGCACCTCGGATTCCTGCGCAGCAGCGACGAGTTCAAGGTCATGGCGCTCGCCTCCTACGGCACCCCGCGCTTCGCCGCCCGGCTGCGCGCCTACGTCCACGCCGACGACCGGGGCGGCTTCCGCGCCCGCCCGGTGCCCTGGGCCGACCTCGTCCCGCCCCGCCCGGCCGGCGGCACCTGGCACCAGGACCACGCCGACCTCGCCGCCAGCGCCCAGCTCTGCCTGGAGGAGGCCATGCTGGCGCTCGCCCGTCACCTGCGCGAACGCACCGGCGAGGACGCCCTCACCCTGGCCGGCGGGGTCGCGCTGAACTGCGTCGCCAACACCCGGCTGTGGCGCGAGAGCGGCTTCACCCACATCTGGGTGCAGCCCGCCGCGGGCGACGCGGGCACCGCGCTCGGCGCCGCCGCGCACATCGCCGGGCAGAAGGACACCCTGGAGCCGATGGAGACTGCCGCCCTGGGCCGCGGCTGGAGCGACGCCGAACTGCGGGCCTGGCTGGAGCGGGCCGCCGTACCCTACGAGGAACCCGCCGACATCGCCGAGACGGCCGCCGAGACACTGGCCGCCGACGGGATCGTCGCCTGGTTCCAGGGCCGCAGCGAGTACGGGCCGCGCGCGCTCGGACACCGCTCCCTGCTCGCCCACCCCGGCAAGGCCGAGAACCTGGAGCGGCTCAACGCGGTCAAGGGCCGCGAGGAGTTCCGGCCCGTCGCACCCATGGTGCTCGCCGAACGCGCCGCCGAGATCTTCGACGGGCCGCTGCCCAGCCCGCACATGCTGTTCGTGCACGACGTCGCCGCCGACTGGAAGGCCCGCATCCCGGCCGTGGTGCACGTCGACGGCACCGCCCGCATCCAGACCGTCGACCGCGCCCGGGAACCCCTGGTGGCCCGGATGATCGACGGCTTCGAACGGCGCACCGGGCTGCCGGTCGTGGTCAACACCAGCCTCAACACCGCCGGACGGCCCATGGTGGACGACCCCCGGGACGCCCTGGAGTGCTTCGGCTCCGCCCCCGTGGACCTGCTGGTCCTCGGCCCGTTCGCGATCCGCCGGGGAAAGGCGTTCGCATGACCGACGCGCCCGCCTACACCGTCGTCGTCCCCACCATCGGCCGGCCCTGCCTCGGCGAGTGCCTGCGCGCACTCGCCGAGGGCACCGCCGAGCACACCCCGCACGAGGTGGTCGTGGTGGACGACCGGCCCGCGCCCGAGGGCGGCCTGCCCCTGGAGAGCGCCGGACAGCTCCTGGACCGGGTACGCACCCTGCGCACCGGCGGCAAGGGCCCGGCCGCCGCCCGCAACGCCGGCTGGCGCACCGTCCGCACCCCCTGGACGGTCTTCCTGGACGACGACGTACAAGTGCTGCCGGACTGGTCCCGGCACCTCGCCGACGACCTGCGCGCGGCCGGCCCCGACACCGGCGGCGTCCAGGGGCGGCTGCGCGTCCCGCTCCCCGCGGACCGCCGGCCCACCGACTGGGAACGCACCACCAAGGGCCTGGAGAACGCCGCCTGGGCCACCGCCGACATGGCCTACCGCACCGAGGCGCTCAAGCGGACCGGCGGCTTCGACGAACGCTTCCCGCGCGCCTTCCGCGAGGACGCCGACCTCGCCCTGCGCGTCCAGCGGGCCGGCTGGAACCTCACCCGGGGCACCCGGATCACCCGGCACCCCGTCCGCCCCGCCCACTGGTGGGCCTCGCTGCCCGCCCAGCGCGGCAACGCCGACGACGCCCTGATGAACCGGCTGCACGGCCGGGACTGGTGGGCCCGCGCCCAGGCGCCCCGCGGCCGGCTGCCCCGCCACGTGGCGGTCACCGGCGCGGCCCTCGCCGCCACCGCCTGCGCGCTGGCCGGGCGGCGCCGCACCGCCACCGCCTGCGCGGCCCTGTGGACCCTCGGCACCGCCGAGTTCGCCCTCGCCCGGATCCTGCCCGGGCCGCGCACCGCCCGGGAGATCGCCGGGATGCTCGGCACCAGCGTGCTCATACCGCCGCTCGCCGTGCGGCACTGGCTGCGCGGCGTCGTCCGGCACCGCAACGCCCGGCCGCTGGGGGGTGCCGGATGACCACCGTGTCCGCGATCCTGTTCGACCGCGACGGCACCCTCGTCGCGGACGTGCCCTACAACGGCGACCCGGAACGGGTCCGGCCGCTGCCCGGCGCCCGGGAGGCCGTCGCGCTGGCCCGCTCCCACGGCCTGGCCACCGCGGTGGTCAGCAACCAGTCCGGCATCGGCCGCGGACTGCTCACCACCGAGCAGGTCCGGCGGGTCAACGAGCGCGCCGACGCCCTGCTGGGCGGGCTGGACCTCTGGCTGTTCTGCCCGCACATCCCCGAGGACGGCTGCCCCTGCCGCAAGCCCCGCCCCGGCCTGGTCCGCGCCGCCGCCGTCCGGCTGGGCGTCCCGCCCGCCGCCTGCCTGGTCGTCGGCGACATCGCCGCCGACGTGCTGGCCGCCCGCGCCGCCGGCGCCCGGGGCGTGCTTGTGCCAGGCGCGGCCACCGCGCCCGAGGAGACCCGGCGGTTCGCCGCCCACAGCGCCCCCGACGTGCTCACCGCCGTCCGGGGCGCCCTCGGCGTCGCGGCGGGGAGGGCACCGGCATGAAGACCCTCGTCGTCCGCCTCGACAGCTTCGGTGACGTGCTCCTCGCCGGGCCCGCCGTCCGCGCCGTCGCCGCCCACAGCACCCGGGTCACCCTGCTGTGCGGCCCGCGCGGCGCGGACGCCGCCCGGCTGCTGCCCGGCGTGGACGAGGTCCTGGTGTGGGAGGCCCCCTGGGAGGGCTTCGACCCGCCCCCGGTACGCCCCGCCGACATCGACGCCCTCCTCGGACGGCTGCGCGCCGGCGCCTACGACAGCGCGCTCGTCCTCACCTCCTTCCACCAGAGCCCGCTGCCCACCGCCCTGCTGCTGCGGCTCGCCGGCATCGGCCGGATCGGCGCCGACAGCACCGACCACCCCGGCCGGCTCCTCGACGTACGCCACCGGCGGCTGCCCGGCCGGCACGAGGCCGAGGCCGCGCTCGACACCGCCGCCGCCATGGGCTTCACCCCGCCCCCCAACGACGACGGACGGCTGCGCGTCCTGCCGCCCCCGGACACCGGCGGCCTGACCGGCTACGGCCCCTACGTCGTCCTGCACCCCGGCGCCAGCGCCCCCGCCCGCGCCTGGAGCCCGCACCGCTGCGCCGAGGCGGTCACCCTGCTCGCCGACGCCGGACACCGCGTCGTCGTCACCGGCGGCCCCGGCGAACGGGACCTCACCCGGCGGGTCAGCGGCGACGTGGCCGTGGACCTCGGCGGCCGGACCTCCCCGCGCACCCTCGCCGGGGTGCTCCGCCTGGCCGACGTCGTGATCAGCGCCAACACCGGCCCCGCCCACCTCGCCGCCGCCGTCGGCACCCCGGTCGTCTCCCTGTTCGCGCCCGTCGTACCCGCCGAACGCTGGGCGCCCTACGGCGTCCCCGTCATCCTGCTCGGCGACCAGTCGGCACCCTGCGCGGACACCCGGGCCCTGACCTGCCCGGTGCCCGGCCACCCCTGCCTGGACGAGGTCACCGGCCAGGACGTGGTGCGCGCGGTCCACAAGCTCATCCAGGAGCGGCCCTCATGAACATCCTCGTCTGGCACGTGCACGGATCCTGGCTCACCGCCTTCGTGCAGGGCCCGCACACCTACCTCGTCCCGGTCACCGAGGACCGCGGACCCGACGGCCTGGGCCGCGCGAAGACCTGGGACTGGCCCGGGACCGTCCGGGAACTCACCCCGGCCGAACTCCGGGACGCCGACATCGACCTGATGGTCCTTCAGCGGCCGCACGAACCCGGCCTGGCCCTGCGCTGGACCGGCCGCCGGCCCGGCCTGGACGTCCCCGCCGTCTACGTCGAGCACAACAGCCCCGACGCCGCCCCCGAACGCCAACGCCACCCGCTGGCTGGGCAGTCGGCCGTCCCGGTCGTGCACGTCACCCACTTCAACCGGCTGATGTGGGACAACGGCCGGGCCCCCACCGAGGTCGTCGAGCACGGCATCATCGACCCCGGCCCGCTGTGGACCGGCACCGAGCGGCGCGCCGCCGTCGTCGTCAACGAACCGGTGCGCAGGGGCCGTACCACCGGCACCGACCTGCTGCCCCGGTTCGCCCGCTGCGCCCCCCTGGACGTCTTCGGCATGCGCACCGAGGGCCTCGCCGACCACCTCGGCCTGCCGCCCGGGCGCTGCCGCACCCGGGACCTGCCCCAGCACGAGCTGCACCGGGAGATGGCCCGGTGCCGCCTGTACCTGCACCCCGTGCGCTGGACCTCGCTCGGCCTGTCCCTGCTGGAGGCCATGTTCCTCGGCATGCCCGTAGTCGCCCTCGACACCACCGAGGTCCGCGAGGCCGTCCCCGAGGGCGCCGGAGTGGTCTCGAACCGACTCGACGTACTGGAGGACGCCGTACGGGCCTTCCTCGCCGACCCCGAGCACGCCCGCGCGACCGGCGCGGCGGCCCGGGCCGCCGCACGCGCCCGCTACGGAGAGCGGCGCTTCCTGGACGACTGGGAGCGCCTGATCAAGGAGGTCACCCGATGAGCCGCATTCCGCACTCGGCCGGGCGCGTCGCCATGGTCTCCGAGCACGCCAGCCCCCTGGCCGCGCTCGGCGGGCCGGACGCGGGCGGCCAGAACGTGTACGTGGCGCAGGTCGCCCGGCAGCTCGCCAGGAAGGGGTACCGGGTCACCGTGTACACCCGGCGGGACTCGGTGGGCCTGCCGGACCGGGTGACGCTCATCGACGGCGTCCAGGTGGTGCACGTGCCCGCCGGGCCGCCCGCACCCGTCCCCAAGGACGAACTCCTGCCCCACATGCACGAGTTCGGGAACTTCCTGGCCCGGCAGTGGGCCGAGCACCCGCCCCACGTGGTGCACGCCCACTTCTGGATGTCCGGCCTGGCCGCCCTGGCCGGCGCCCGCGACCTGAACATCCCCGTCGTGCAGACCTACCACGCGCTGGGCACCGTCAAGAGGCGCTACCAGGGCGCCGCCGACACCAGCCCCCCGCAGCGCCTCGCCGTCGAGGAGGCCATCGGCCACGAGTGCGCCCGGATCATCGCCACGTGCAGCGACGAGGTGGCCGAACTGAAGGCCATGGGCCTGCCCGAGGACCGGATCAGCGTCGTGCCCTGCGGCGTCGACCCCGAACAGTTCACCCCGGTCGCCCACACCCGCCCGCCCGGCGCCCGCAAGCGGCTGCTGGCCGTCGGCCGGCTGGTGCCCCGCAAGGGCTTCGACCGCGCCATCCGCGCCCTGGCCGGCGTCCCCGACGCCGAACTCCTCATCGTCGGCGGCCCCGAGGCCGACCTGCTGCGCACCGAACCCGAGGCCGCCCGCCTGTACGGCATCGCCCGCGAGTACGGCGTCCTGGACCGGGTCACCCTGCTCGGCGGGGTGGGCCGGGCCCGCATGCCCCGGCTGATGTCCAGCGCCGACCTGGTGCTGTCCCTGCCCCGCTACGAGCCCTTCGGCATCGTCCCGCTGGAGGCCATGGCCTGCGCCACGCCCGTCGTCGCCACCGCCGTCGGCGGCCAGCTCGACACGGTCGTGGACGGCACCACCGGCCTGCTCGTCCCGGCCGACGAGGACCACGACCTCGGCGCGGCCCTGCGCGCCCTGCTCGCCGACCCCGACCGGCTCGCCCGCTACGGAGCCGCCGGCCGCGCCCGTGTCCTCGCCCACTACACCTGGGACCGGGTCGCCGACGGCGTGGCCGGGGTGTACGGCGCCGTGTCCCCGATCCGCTCGCTCTCGGGAGTCGTCCGATGAACACCGCCACCGACACCACGCACTGCGACGACCTCGCCAAGGCCCTGGAGGCGTTCCGCGACCACGCCCCCCTCATCGAGCGCTGGGGCACCGAACTCGCCCGGCGGCTCTGCTCGGGAGCCCGGCTCCTCGTCGCCGGCAACGGCGGCAGCGCCGCCCAGGCCCAGCACCTCACCGCCGAGCTCGTCGGCCGCTACCGCGACGACCGCCCGCCGTTCTCCGCGCTCGCCCTGCACGCCGACACCTCCTCCACCACCGCGATCGCCAACGACTACGGCGTCCAGGAGGTGTTCGCCCGTCAGACCGCCGCCCACGGCCGCCCCGGAGACGTGCTCCTGCTGCTGTCCACCAGCGGCGCCAGCGCCAACCTGCTGTCCGCCGCCGAGCGCGCCCACCGGCTCGGCATGACCGTCTGGGCGCTGACCGGACGGTCACCCAACCCGCTGCAACTCGGCGCGGACGAATCCCTGTGCGTCGACGCCCCCGTGGCCGCCACCGTCCAGGAACTCCACCTGGTCGCCGTACACATGCTCTGCGAGACCTTCGACCGGGCGGTGGAGAACGGCGAGGCCGGGCGGGCGGCCGCCGACGGCACACCGGGTGCCGACGGCAAACCGGGGGTGGTCGGGCGGCTCGTCGGCCGGGCCCGCACCGTCGGCCGGACCACGCCCGGCGCACCCGTCGCCCCGCGGAAGGGGCAGGCATGACCGACACCCCGACGCCCCCGACGCCCCTGGTCGTCGTCGGCGACGCCCTGCTCGACCACGACCTGTGCGGCCGGGCCGAACGGCTCGCCCCGGACGCGCCGGTGCCCGTCGTGCACGGCACCCGGCGCAGCTCCCGCCCCGGCGGCGCGGCCCTCGCCGCCTGCCTCGCGGCGGCCGACGGACGCCCCGTCACCCTGGTCACCGCCCTCGGCACCGACCCCGCCAGCGACACCCTGCGCGAGCTGCTGGCGGGCCGCGTCCGGCTGGTCGAGATCCCCCTGGACGGCACCCTCAGCAGCAAGACCCGAGTCCTGGCCGGGGACCGGCCGGTGCTGCGCCTGGACGACGGCGAGGGCCGCGCCCGCGAGGCCACCGGGCAGGCGGTCACGGCGGTGGCGGAGGCCGGGGGAGTCCTCGTCGCCGACTACGGCCGGGGCACCGCCGACGTCCTGCGGGACGCCCTGGCCCACACGGCGGCCCCCGTCGTCTGGGACCCCCATGTGCGCGGCCGGCCCCCCGTGCCCGGCGTCCGCCTCGTCACCCCCTCCGCCCAGGAGGCCCGCGCCTTCGCCCGGCGGCTGGCCGGGGACGACGAGGAGACGGCCGGCGACACGGCCGGACTGCGCACCGCCGCCCGGGACGCCCGCGCCCTGGTCCGGGCCTGGCGGGCCCAGGCCGTCGCGGTCACCCTCGGCGACCGCGGCGCCCTGCTGTCGCACGGCGAGACCCCGCTGCTGGTACCGACCCCGGGCACCGCCACCGGCGACCCGTGCGGCGCCGGCGACCGGTTCGCCGCCGCCGCGGCCGGACTGCTCGCCGACGGCGCCCTCACCGAGGCCGCCGTCCAGTCCGCCGTGCACGCCGCCACCCGCTACGTCGCCGAGGGCGGCGCCCGCGCCGTCGCCACGCCGGACCGGCCGGACACACCCGCCGAGTCCCCGGCCGACGGCGACACCACCGCCGACGCCGTGCGCACCGCCGGCCGGGTCCGGGCCGCGGGCGGCACCGTCGTCGCCGCGGGCGGCTGCTTCGACCTGCTGCACGCCGGGCACGTCGCCCTGCTCCAGGCCGCCCGCCGGGCCGGCGACTGCCTGATCGTCTGCCTCAACTCCGACGACTCCGTCCGCCGCCGCAAGGGCGACGGCCGCCCCCTGGTGCCGGCCGCCGACCGGGTACGGGTGCTGCGCGCCCTGGAGTGCGTGGACGCCGTCGCCGTCTTCGACGAGGACACCCCCGAACGCATCCTCGGCGAACTCCGCCCGCACATCTGGGCCAAGGGCGGCGACTACGCGCGGACCCGGCTGCCCGAACAGCCCCTGGTGGAGAGCTGGGGCGGACAGGTCCTGCTGCTGCCCTACCTCGACGGCCGCTCCACCACCGTCCTCGCCCGCCGGGCGGCCCTGACCCCCACGGCGGGAGACCAGCCGTGACCCCCGCACCCGCCTTCCGCGCCCGGCGGAGGCCCACCGCGCGCCCGCGGCCGTCCAGCGTGCCCACCCGGCGGCCGGGCCCCGGCACCCCCCGAGTGCCGCCTCTGGCCCGGCTGCCCGGGAACGCGGGTGCACCGGGCCCGTGCCGCCCCACCGTTCCGGGGTACTCGCCGCCCAGCCCGCGTTCCCGCCACCGCCCCGAAAGGCCGCCCGATGACCACTGAGCAGACCCCGCGCGTCCTGGTCCTGCGTGCGCTGGGCCTGGGTGACCTGCTGGCCGGTGTGCCCGCGCTGCGCGGGATCCGCCGGGCCTTTCCCGGGCACCAGGTCGTCCTCGCCCAGCCACCGGGCCTGACCGAACTCGCCCTGGCCACCGGGGCGGTCGACACCGTGTTCCCGGCCGAGGCGCCGGGCCGCGCGGTGCCCGACCTCCGCCACTGGCCGGGACCGCCCCCCGAAGTCGCCGTGGACCTGCACGGCAACGGACCCGAGAGCCGCGACGCCCTGGCCGCCCTGCGCCCGCGCCGGCTGCTCGCCCACGCCTGCCCGGACGGCCCGCCCTGGCCGGCCCACGTCAACGAACGCGACCGCTGGTGCGCCTTCCTGCGTGGCTACGGCATCCCCGCCGACCCCCGAGACCTGCGGCTGCCCCGGCCGGCCACACCGTCCCCGGCCCCCGGCGCGGTCGTCGTGCACCCCGGCGCCGCCTCCGGCTCCCGCCGCTGGCCGCCGGAGCGGTTCGCCGCCGTCGTACGCTGCCTGCGCGCCGCCGGGCACCGTGTGGTCCTCACCGGCGGCCCCGGCGAGGAGACGCTGGTCCGCGAGGTCGCCGAACGCAGCGGCCGGCCCGGCACCGACGTGCTCACCGGCGGCCTGCCGCCCGGCCGGCTGTCCGCCCTCGTCGCCGGCGCCTCCCTGCTGCTCAGCGGCGACACCGGCCTCGCCCATCTCGCGGTGGCCCACGGCACCCGCTCCGTCACCCTGTTCGGCCCCGTCTCCCCCCGCCTGTGGGGGCCGCCCCCCGGCCCGGACCACCTCGCGCTGTGGAAACCCGGCCCGCCCGGCGACCCGCACGGCCACGCCCCCGACGCCCGCCTGCTGCGCATCGGCACCGGTGAGGTCGCCGCGGCCTGCCTGACCCTCCTCCGGGACGCCCGCACCCGGCACCGGCCCACCGGCCCGGAGGTGGCACATGCCCGCTGAGCACATCCCCGCCCAGCCTGCCGGGCTGCCGTACGGCAGGCGGCACATGTGCGCCACCCCACCGGCTGCCAGGCGGCACATGTCCGCCGAGCACACCCCGGCTCGCGGCCTTCGGCCGGTCGGCTTGCCGGGCGGGAGGTGGCACATGTCCGCTGAGCACACCCCCGTTCGCACCCGCCGACCCGCCGGGCGGGAGGTGGCGCATGTCCACTGAGCACGCCCCCGCCCGCACCCGCCGGTCCACCGCCCCGGGCGACCCGCGGATCACGGTCGCCGTCATCACCCGCGACCGCGCCGCCAGCCTGCTGCGCACCCTGGACGCCCTGGCCGCACTGCCGGAACAGCCGCCGGTCGTGGTCGTCGACAACTCCCGCGACGACACCACCCGCCGGGCCGTCGCCGGCCACCCCGCGATCACCCGCCTGCTGCGCCCGGCCGGCAACACCGGCGCCCTCGGCCGCAACCTGGCCGCCCGCCACGCCCGCACCCCCTACGTCGCCTTCAGCGACGACGACTCCTGGTGGGAGCCCGGCAGCCTGGCCCGCGCCGCCGACCTCCTCGACCGGCACCCGCGCCTCGGTCTGCTCGCCGCCCGCACCCTGGTCGGCGACGAGGCCGCCGAGGACCCGCTCAACGCCGTACTCGCCGCCTCCCCCCTGCCGCCCGAGCCGGACCTGCCGGGCCGCCCGGTCCTCGGCTTCCTCGGCTGCGCCTGCGTGGTCCGCAAGGAAGCCTTCCTTGGTGTCGGCGGCTACCACCCGCTGCTCTTCTTCGGCGGCGAGGAGACCCTGCTCGCCTACGACCTGGCCGCCGCCGGCTGGGGCGTCGCCTACGAACCCGCCCTGTGCGCCCGCCACCACCCCGGGGACCACACCCGCGCCGGCCGTTCCGCCCTCGTCCGGCGCAACCATGTCCTCACCACCTGCCTGCGCCGCCCCTGGCCGGTCGCGCTGCGCGCCGGCACCGGCCTGGCGCTGGCCGCCGCGACCGGCCGGCCCGGCGCCCCCCGCGCCCTGAAGGAGGCCGTCGTCCGGCTCCCGGCCGCGCTCGCCCGCCGCCGCCCCCTGCCCCCGCACGTCGAGCGCGCCGCCCGCCTGCTCGACCGGGAGGCGACCGGACACTCCCGGGAAGGCACCGCACCATGACCACCCGGACCGGCCCCGACGACCGTACGACCGTCGTCGTGATCACCCACAACCGCCGCGAGGAACTGCTGCGCACCCTCGGCCTGCTGCGCCGGCTCCCCGAGCGGCCGCCCGTGATCGTCACCGACAACGCCTCCACCGACGGCACCGCCGAAGCGGTCGCCCGGAACTTCCCCGAGATGACCCTGCTGCGCCCCGGCCGCAACCTCGGCGCCATCGGCCGCAACCTGGCCGTCCAGCGGGTGCGCACGCCCTACGTCGCCTTCTGCGACGACGACACCTGGTGGGCGCCGGGCAGCCTGCGCCGGGCCGCCGACCTGCTGGATCCCCGGCCCCGGCTGGCCGCCGTCACCGCCCGGATCCTGGTCGAACCGGGCGGCACCGAGGACCCCGTCGTACCCGAGCTGCGCGACTCCCCGCTGACCGGACCCGACTGGCTGCCCGGACCCGCGCTCGGCTCCTTCCTGGCCGCCGCCACCGTGCTGCGCACCGAGGCATTCCGGGCCGCCGGCGGCTTCCACCCCGGCCTGTGGCTCGGCGGCGAGGAGGAACTGCTCGCCTGCGACCTCCAGCGCCAGGGCTGGTGGCTCGCCTACGCCGGGGAACTCACCGTCCACCACCACGCCTCCCGGCTGCGCGACAGCACCGCCCGCCGTGTCCTCGGCCTGCGCAACACCCTGTGGTTCACCTGGCTGCGCCGCCCCCTGCTGCCGGCGCTGCGCCGCACCGGGCACCTGATCCGGACCGTGCCCCGGGACGCCGCCTCCGCCCGCGCCTTCGCCCACGCCACCGCCGGACTGCCGTGGGTGCTGCGCCAGCGCGACCCCGTACCGCCGGACCTGGAACGCCGGATCGCCACGCTGGAACGCGCCCGCCGGGACTCACCCGCCCGGCGGTACGTCGGCTGACCGGCCGGCGGCACGACACGCCCGGGGGTGTCGTTGCGTCCGGCAGCCGGGTGCGGGCACAGTGAACCCCCGGTCAAGAAGCGGCCGGCCGATCCTTCCTCCTCCCCCCCCCCGCCCAGGAAGCCGTCCGCCCATGGAAATCGGTCAGCCCTCCCCGGCCCGGGTCCGCCCCGGCGGCCCGGGCCCGCTGCTGCTGCGCACCGAGCGCGAGCACCGCACCGGCCTCGGCGCGGTCAGCGTCCTGAAGGCCCGCGGCACGGTCGACGCCGACAACGCCGGACGCCTGTCCGCCGCACTCGCCGCGCACCTCGCCGACGCCGAGCGGGCCGGGGAACACCCCCTCCTCGACCTGACCGAGGCCCACCTGGCCTGCGCCGCCGCGCTGCGCGCCCTGGCCGCGCCGACCGGTGCCCTCGCCCGCGCCGGCCGCGCGCTGCACGTCGTACAGCCCCGCCCGCACGTCCGGGAGACCCTGGCCGAGGCCGGCCTGCCGGGCATCCGCGCCCACGCCGACCTGACCACCGCCCTGCGCGCCCTGGACTCCGGCGAAACGCCGCCCACGGAACCCGGCACGGTGCCGACGGCCCCCCGGCCGACCCACCGATGACCCGTACGGACGCACACGGACCGTGAACCGACCAGCACGGCTCCGGGGTCGGGGCGGGGGATGCCGGGGCCGCCGGCGGACCCGGGGTTGGTGCGCGGGGACGCTGGGGGCCGCAGGGCGGCTCAGCGGCCCGACCGGACGGATATCGGTGCCGCCGGGCGCAGTTCAGGTCCGTGCGGAAGCCCGTCGTGCCGGAGACGGCTCAGCGGTTCGTAGGGGCGGGCCCTGACGCGGGGCACTTCAGTGGTCCGTATGGGCGGATCCGGTGTCGCCGGGCGCACTTCAGGGGTCGTGCGGGCGGAAGCCCGTAGTGCCAGGGGCGGCTCAGCGCCCCGTAGGGGCGGATCCTGTGACGCCGGCGCGGCTCAGCGCCCCGTAGGGGCGGGCCCTGTGGTGTCGGGCGGGGCTCAGCGCCCCCTTCGCGCGGATCCCGTACCGCCGGACGCACCCCGGAGGCCATCGCGCGGAACCAGGCAGCCCGGCCCGGCGGCCGGGCGACCCGCCGGTCGCCGTCCCCGGCCCGCCGTCCCCCGCCCGGCGCGGTGGATGGCGCGTCCGGCTGCCCGGGCCTACCGTGCGAGGTGAGCCGGGGCCGGGAAGAGGCCGGGCGAGACCTCTGTGACGTCCTGTCTGGGTGATGCGATGAAACCTTCCTCCGGCCGGCCGGCCGCACCCGCTCGCCTCGTCATCGAGTCCTCCGTGGTCGAGGGGCTGCCCGCCGAGGGAGCCCTGCTGCTGCGCATGTCCGGCAGCCTGGACGCGCACGGCGCCGAGCTCTGGTCGGAGGAACTGCGCGGTCATCTGCAACAGGCCGACCGCGCCGGACTGCGCCCCGTGCTCGACATGGCCCACGTCCAGCTCGGTGGCGCCGCCGTGCTGCGCGCCCTCAGTGAGACGACCCGGACCCGCGCCGGCCGCCCGGACCTGATCATCGTCCGCGCCCGCCCCGGGGTGCGCGAGGCGGTGCACCTGGCCCGCCTGACCGGAGTACGGCTCTACGCCACCCTGGACGAGGCGCTGCGCGAGCTGGCCCGCGCAACCTCCCGGGTGGAGGAGCTGCCCGCCTGGCGGTCCCAGATCGCCGACCCGGTCCGGCCTTCGTACGAGGACCTGTACCAGGAGGTCCGCGCGCTGCGCGCCCGGGTGCGCACCGCCCCGGTGATCGGCATGGCGCAGGGCGTGCTCATGGCCCGCTACGGCCTGCCGGACTCCGGAGCCGCCTTCCGGGTGCTGCGCGACGCCTCCCAGCGGTTCAACGTGCCGCTGCGCGTCCTGGTGTCGGCCGTGGTGGTGGCCCGCGCCCCGGCCGGTGAGGTGTGGTTCCCCGGCCGCCGCCCCCTGCCCGTGCCGCAGCTGCGGATCCTGGCCCACGGCGGCCGCGACCCCCGCTACCGCCGGCAGATGATCGACGCCGTCCTGCACGAGGCGCTGGCCATCGGCCGGGCGCCCGCCGGATACGTGCAGTTCGTGGACCCGGCGGTGAACGCCCTGACGCTGGAGACCCACCACGGCTGCGCGGAGCCGGTCCTCGACCACTTGGTGCGCGGCCGGGGCGAGGGCACCGCCGACGCGGCGGCCCGTACCCGGGGCCGCCAGGTGAGCGTGCCCGACGTGGCCACGGACCCGTTGCTCGCCGACGACTGCCGGCGCGCCCTGCTGGCCGGCGATGCCCGCGCCCTGCACAGCGTTCCGGTGCTCTCCTCGGCGGGTTCGTGCACGGGCGTGATCAGCCTGCACTGGACCGACGCCGGCCACCGGCCCACCGCCGCGCACGCCGAGGCGCTCGCCCTGCTGGCCGCGGACACCTCGGCCTGGCTGAGCTGGTACCACCGCTCGGTGCTCCTGGACGCCCTGGAACACCTCCACCGGGCCCTGGCACACGCCGCGCGCTGACCCGGTCCGCCCCGGTGTGCGTCACCGGCCCGGGCCTGGGAACCCGGACCGGGCACGTACCCGTACCACCCGGAGGGAGGCCGGCGCATGTCCAATCCGCAGCAGCCCGAACAGCGGCGCAGCGACAAGGGAGGCGCCACCCCGCAGGACAGCGGCGAGCTGAAGGCCCGCCAGCAGACCGATCGCGGCCCGGGCGCCCGCCCGCACGGCTCGGACAAGGGCGGCAAGGGCGGGGGAGAGGGCGGCGGAGTGCCTCCGGCACAGCAGCCGGATCACCCCTGATCGCACGGTCCACGCAGGCCGCCGCACCCGACACGACATGGCCCGCGTCGGCCGCTCGGACGCCCCCGGGATGTTTCCTCGTCCCGGGGGCGTCCGGCGGTCCGGCGCGGGCCGTTCCGACTTCGACGGTGTGCGGCGGTACGCGGCTCAGTGGGCCCCCAGTCCGCCCCCGCCGAACGAGCCGCTGGAGCCCTTGCTCCAGCGCGGGCGTTCCTTCGACGCGCTCGGCCGGCTGTCCATGTTGGAGAGGTCGTACGGGGTGAGCGGGCGTTCGCCCTTGGGGATCCGGGGTATCTCCGCGGACTCCCTGTTCTGCCGGACCTCGCGCACCGGTCCGCCCGGCGGCATCTTGGGCTGTTCCTCGGGGCGCGGGCGCGGGGATTCGCGGTAGCGGACGCGGGAGGTCATCCAGAAGCCGCCGCCGAGCAGTGCCAGCACGGCCACGGCCACGACGAACAGTACGAGGCTCATCAGGCCACTCGGCGCGGCCAGCTGCATCGATGCGATGTTCATAGAACAGGAATACCCCTCCGATAACGGTACAAATCCGGACACTATGGGTCAGTGGTGGTGAGGGTGGGGATGGGGGCGAGGTGGGGGTGCGCGCGAACGATGGCCGGTCGCACACCCCCGGGCAGTGGTTTGCGCCCGCCCGCCCCGGCTACCCGGCCGACGTGACATCGCCGACTTCCCAGCAGCTGTACCGGTTCCTCGAGGACCGTTTCACCTGTGCCCAGGCGTGCACGGAGTGCGCCCGGGCCTGTGCCGTGCGCGCGAGTCTGGTCGACCCGGACGGGAGCGAGGACCAGGAACGCGTGCGCCGGCTGGGCATCATGTGCGCCGAGGCGTGCGACGCCACCTGCCGGGTGCTGAGCGAGGAGAACCAGCAGGACGAGGAGGGCATCCGGGCCCGGGTGGACTGGTGCCGCTCGGTCTGCCTGGAGTGCGCCCGGGCCTTCGACGGGCATCCCGGCGCCGAGTCGGCCGCGGCCAGCTGCCGGGCCTGCGCCGACGCCTGCGCGGACTTCCTGGAACTGCTCGGCTGAGCACCGTAACCCTCGACCGCGGGCCCGCGGGCGAAATCCCCGGGCCCCGCCATTCGCAGTTTCTGGAACACGTTCTACGGTGTGCTCCGTCAGGACCGCCCTTGGGGAGCCTGGAGGCGCCGTGCACCTCGACCACACGCCCGAGCGGCAGCGGCTGCGCACCGAACCGCGGGCCTGCTTCGCCGAGCTGGTCCCGGACAACGCCTAGGCCCGGTACACCGACCCGGCCGAGCAGAAGCGGTTCTACCGCGCCACCATCCGCCGGCTCGGCGCGGCGCGGACGGGCTGGCTCGGCGTCGGCTGGCCCGAGGAGTACGGCGGGCGCGGGATGACGGCGATGGAGCAGTTCGTCTTCTTCGACGAGGCCGCGCAGGCCGGCGTGCCGCTGCCGCTGATGGCGCTGAACACGGTCGGACCCACGATCATGCGGTACGGCACCGACGAGCAGAAGGCATACTTCCCGCCCCGCGTCCCCTCCGGCGAGATCGACTTCGCGATCGGCTACAGCGAACCCGGCGCCGGTACGGACCTGGCGTCGCTGAGGACCAGGGCCGTACGCGAGGGCGACGAGTACGTCGTCAACGGGCAGAAGATCTGGACGCGAACGGCGACACCGCGGACTGGGCGTGGCCGGCCGTGCGCACCGACCCCGGGGCGCCGCCGCACAAGGGCATCACCATGCTGCTGGTGCCGACGTCCGACCCCGGCTACTCCTGCACCCTGATCCGCACCCGCGCGGAGAACGAGGGCCGGCGGCTGATCACCAACCAGCTCAACCACGAACGCGTCACCCTCGCCGCGCACGGCACCATGGCGATCCGCGCGCTGCACGACGTACGGCGCTGGACGCGGAAGACCAGGCTCGCCGACGGCCGCCGGGTCGCCGACCTGCCGCGGTCAAGGTCTACGGCTCCGAGGCCCGCCGGGACGCCTATGCCTTGCTCATGGAGATCCTCGCCGCGGCCGGCCCCCTGAAGGAGGGCTCGGCCGGCGCCGTCCTCCACGGCGAACTGGAACGCGGCTACCGCTCCGCGGTCATCTTCACCTTCGACGGCGGCACCAACGAGATCCAACGCGAGATCATCTCCCGGCAGGCACCTTGTCCGGAAACGCCGTTGACGGCCGGGCGCCGTGGCGAGTGATGTGAACGGGGACGGGTGGGCACATCGCCATGCGCCCTCACCCACGCATCACCATTTCGGGGGAGCGCTCTATGGAAATCCGGCTGCGCGTGGAGTCGGCTGTGCGCGACGAGGCGGAAGAGCTGACGTCGGCCCTTCACGACTGGCTGAGGGAGGACCGTGACGTGGGCCGGCACGCCCGCATCGGCCGACTGACCGACCCCGGTCCGGCTCCGGGCGGTGCGATGAGCGCGGACTGGTTCGGCTGGGTGCAGCTCATCGTGGGGTCGGGCTTCTCGACCGCCGGCCTGGTCTACGCGCACAAAGCCTTCCGCGCGTCACTGCCTCGTCATCAGCAGTCCGTCTCGGTGGTCATCGAGCGCGACGGCACACGGATCGTCCTGCGGGACGCCTCGCCCGAAGCGGCCGCGCGTATCGCTCGGATCCTGAGCGGCTCCGGCGACGACGAGGAAGCGTCCGGTGGCTCTTCCTGACCCCGGCGCCAGCCGCGCGGTTCTCATCGGCGTCGACAAGTACCGGCACCTGCCCTCGCTGCGCCCGGTCGGCCGGGGCCGCGACCGACTGGCCGAACTGCTGAGGGACCCGACCGTGTGGGGGCTGGAACAGCGCCATGTCGCGGTGCTGGGAGCGCAGGCATCTCGCGACGACATCCTCACCGCCGTCAAACGGGCGGCACGGGAGACGACGGACACGTTCCTGCTCTATTTCGCGGGGCACGGTCTGCGCGGCAGGGGCGGGAGCGCCCGGCAACTGCACCTGGCGCTGACCAACGCGGACGACGAGCACCCGCAGATCGGCAGCATCGCCTACGACGACATCCGGGACATCCTCACCGCCGGGCACCGAGCGCGACGCAAGATCGTCCTGCTCGACTGCTGCTACAGCGGACTGGCGGGCGGTATGGGGCAACGGGCAGCCCCCCGCGAGGAGCTGCATCAGGCGGCGATCGAGGGGAGCTATCTCCTCACGTCCGCCTCCAGCACCCAGCTGGCCTTCGCCCACGACGACCGGCCCTACCCGGAGTTCACCGGCGCGCTGATCGCGGTGCTGGAACGGGGCATACGCTCGGCGGGCCCCGAACTCACCCTGGACCAGACCTGGCGAGCCGCCCGTGCCATGTGCCTGCGGCGCGGAGCCCCGGAGCCCCAGCAGTTCGGGCAGAACGCCGCGGGCCGGCTGCCCTGGGTGCGAAACCGGGCGTACGGGGCGCCGGCGGAAGCGGATCCGCGGGCCCGGAGGCCGAAGGCGGCGGTCGCGCGCCGGCGAAAAGCCGAACGGACCCTGAGGGTGCTCGGCATGCCCCTGGTGATGCTGGCACTCGCCACTCCGGTCATCCCGGAGAACCCGCCCGTCCAGGGCACGGACGACAGGGCCTCCGGGGGCCGCTCGGCGGAGCCCCGGGTACGGCCGTCCTCGGCGGTCGTGCCCGGCACGCCCCGCGCTCCGGGCGCGTCCCTCACGCCGTCCGGCAGTACGACACCCAAGCAGCGCGGCCCGGACCCGACAGCCCGGACGAACCCAGAGGAAAAGGGTGTTCGCGTCTGGCTTGCGCGCTCGTACGTCGGGGAGGACGCGTTCCTCTCGGCTGTCGCCTACGCACCCGACGGTCGTCTTGTCGCCGGCGGAAGCGAGGACGGGAGCATCTACCTGTGGAATGCCGCCACCGCGGAGAGGGTGCGGATCCTCTCCGGGCACAGCGACAGGATCACGAGCCTGGCCTTCGACCCGGGCAGTTCCACTCTGGCCAGTGCCAGCGACGACAAGACGGTACGCCTGTGGGACCTGTCCAGCGGCGAGTCCCGCCACACGCTGAGCCACCCCGGCCAGGTCTACTCCGTGGCCTTCAGCCCGGACGGGGGAACGCTCGTGAGCGGTGGCCAGGGCGACGCCGTCCGACTGTGGAGCGTCAGCGACGGCAGCGCGCGCGAGACGTTCCACGACCAGAAGGAGGACGTGCTCGCCGTGGCCTTCAGCCCTGACGGGGAGATGGTCCTCAGCGGCAGCTACGACAGATCGGCCGCGGAGTACGACGTGGGCGGCAGATGGACCTGGCGCGACGAGAAGCTGTCGTCCGACGCCATCACGGCGGTGGCGTACAGCCCCAAGGACTACGTCAGGGCCGCCGGAGGATACGACAAGGTGATCCGGACCTGGACCGGCCCCGAGTCCGGCACGAAGGTGTTCAAGGGACACACCGAATCGATCACCGCGTTGGCCTTCAGCCCCGACGGGGAGGTCCTCGCGAGCGCCGGCCTGGACGCCATCCGGCTGTGGGACGCGCGGAGGGCCACACTCCTCGCACTGGTCCAAGGCCCCGGCAGTTCCATGGACATCGCCTTCAGCCCCGACGGCAAGTACCTCGCCGGCGCCGACGGCAAAGCCGTACAGCTCTGGAGCATCACCCGGTAGCCGACGAGACCGCCGGCTCCGAAAACGGCCGGACCCGGCGAACCGCGCGGTGCCTTGTGCGATCTTCTCTTCGTCGTGGTGATCTGTTGACTCTCGCCCTCGTCAAGGAACCCTACGAACAGTTGGCGGCGGTCACCACGCTGCGTGCGGGGGATCTCCATCTCACCGAGGAGCTTGTCGGCGGCCTGAACAGCTACTTGGCCGACCGGGACGGCGCCGCCCTCCAGACCGTGCTGGACCGTGTTCCGAAGGCGGTGCGCATGGCGGCGCAGCGGTATCTCGAGGAGAGGTGTGCCCCGGAACTCGGAGCCTTCACCGGGTACGGGCCGGTCGACATCGTCCGGGAGGCCGTGTACTTCCAGCGGCTTGACGGCGAGCTTCAGGAATTTCTCGACGGCGCGTACATGATCGGGCTCGGGATCCGTATGTGGAACGAGCGTCGCAGGGACGGCGGCGTCGGCTGGGTGGTCCAACTGCGCAGCGACGAGGTCTCCGTGCCGGCCAGTGCCGAGCCGCGTACCTGGGCGCTACCGGCAGGCACCCGGCTTCTGAACACGTGGACGAGCCAGGAGCCGCTGGGAGACCTCGGGCCCGTTCGCGCGGCGCTCGTCGTGGCGGAAGCGGCCAGCGGCGAGGGGCGCCGGGTCCGGGTCCATACCCTGCTCCACAGCGATCGCGACACCGACTTCGAGGGCAACGGAACCTCGGAATTCGTCGTCGATGTGTTCGACGCGCCCATCCCCGCGGAGGACCTGGGAGAATGAGGCGACAGTCCGCGCTGCGCGGCTCCGGGCAGCGCGGACCGCCGGAAACGTTCCACCGGTGGCGTCGACGGACCGACGAGAGGTGACGTGCGATGGCCGTGGCCACGCCCGCGGGCACGGGCGATCCCGGGCTGTTCACGCCCGGCTCGGTGACCTGGCAGATGCACGGCGACCCCATGATGTGGGTCGCGGGGGTGCGGGCGCTGTACCTCCAGGCGCTGCATCCGCGGGCGGTACGGGGGGTGACGCAGAACTCCGACTTCCGGCGCGACGCCTGGGGACGGCTGCGGCGGACCGCGAACTTCGTGGGGACGACGACGTACGGCACCACCGAGGCCGCCGAGCGGGCCGGGGCCCGGGTGCGCGGGATCCACGCCAGACTGACGGCGACCGACCCGGACACCGGCGAACGGTACGGCCTCGACGAGCCCGCGCTGCTGCTGTGGGTGCACTGCGCGGAGATCGACTCCTATCTGCACGTCCTGCGCCGCTCGGGCTTCCCGCTCACCGACGCCCAGGCCGACCGGTACGTGGCCGAACACCGGGCCGGCGCCCGCCTGGTGGGGCTCGACCCGGAGACCGTACCGGCGAGCCGCGCCCAACTGGCCGCCTACTTCGAGAAGGTACGGCCGGAACTCGCCGCCGGCCCCGAAGCCCGCGAGGTGGACGACTTCCTGCGCCGCCCGCCGGCCCACCCGCTCCTGATCCCGGCGCGGGAGGTGCTGTGGCGGTGGGTGGCACACCTGGCCTACGCGTCCCTGCCCGCGTACGCCCACGAGCTGTACGGCAGGCCCGCCCCCGCGCCCGCCGCCGTCACCCGCAGTCTGCGCGCCACGGGCGCCGTACTGCGCGCGATACCCGCCCGCGTGCGCTGGCAGCTCCCCCCGAAGCACATCCTGCGCGCCGTGGCCCGCCTCGGCCCCGACGCCCGTCCGGCCCCGGAGAAGCTCCGGCCCTGACCGGCCGGTGGCCTCCGGGCCGGGTCGGCCGGTGACCTCCGGGCCGGTCCGGTCCGGGTGCGGTCTCCGGCACACTCCGGCCGTGATCCGCCTCCGACCGCCGACCGGACCGGCTCCTGTCCGGCACCGTAAGCGGGCCGGCCGGGATCCGACCGGCGGCATCCGGGCCGGGCCGGCTCTGGCCCTCGTGGATCAGCGCGTGCTACGAAGGACCATGTCCGCGAACGAGCCGACCCGCGCGTATGACGCCGTGATCGTCGGCGGTGGCCACAACGGCCTGGTCGCCGCCGCCTACCTGGCCCGGGCCGGCCGCTCCGTGCTGGTGCTGGAACGGCTGGACCACACCGGCGGCGCCGCCGTCTCCACCCGCCCGTTCGCCGGTGTCGACGCCCGGCTGTCCCGGTACTCCTACCTGGTCAGCCTGCTGCCACAAAAGATCGTGCGCGATCTCGGGCTGGACTTCCGCGTCCGCCCGCGCACCATCTCCTCGTACACCCCGGTACAGCGGGCGGGCCGGCCCACGGGGCTGCTCGTCGGCGGGGGCGAGCAGCGCACCCGGGAGGCGTTCGCCCGGCTGACCGGCGGCGACCGTGAGTACACCGCCTGGCGCCGGTTCTACGGCATGACGGGCCATGTCGCCCGGCGCGTCTTCCCCACGCTCACCGAACCGCTGCCCGGCCGCGCGGAGTTGCGCCGCCGCGTCGGCGACGAGGCCGCCTGGCGGGCCCTGTTCGAGGAGCCGGTCGGCGTCGCCATCGAGGAGACGTTCACCGACGACCTGGTCCGCGGCATCGTCCTCACCGACGCGCTCATCGGCACCTTCGCCGACGCCCACGACCCCACCCTGGTCCAGAACCGCTGCTTCCTCTACCACGTCATCGGCGGCGGCACCGGCGCCTGGGACGTGCCCGTCGGCGGCATGGGCGCGCTCACCGACGCGCTGGCCGCGGCGGCCCGTTCGGCGGGGGCGCGCATCGCCACCGGGCACGAGGCGGTCCGGATCGACACCGACGGACACACCGCCGAGATCACCTACCGCACGGCCGACGGCGAGGGCACCGCCGCCGCCCGGTACGTCCTGGTGGGCGCCTCCCCGCACCAACTCGCCGCGCTCACCGGCGACCCGGCGCCCGAGCCCGCCGAGGGCGCCCAGCTCAAGGTGAACATGCTGCTGACCCGGCTGCCCCGGCTGCGCGACCCCGACGCCGACCCCCGCGAGGCGTTCGCCGGCACCTTCCACATCGCCGAGGGCTACCGGCAACTGGCCACCGCCCACGGCGAGGCCGCCGCCGGCCGGCTCCCGGCCGCCCCGCCGTCGGAGATCTACTGCCACTCCCTGACCGACCCCACCGTCCTCGGCCCCCGTCTCGCCGAGCGCGGCTGCCACACGCTCACCCTGTTCGGACTGCACGCCCCGGCCCGGCTGTTCGACCGGGACAACGACGCCGCACGCGAGGAACTGCTGGCGGCCACCCTCGCCCAGCTCGACACCCATCTCGCCGAGCCGCTCGCCGACTGCCTGGCCACCAACGCCGACGGCCGCCCCTGCATCGAGGCGAAGACCCCGCTGGACCTGGAACGGGACCTCCGGCTGCCCGGCGGCCACATCTTCCACCGGGCCCTGTCCTGGCCCTACGCCGAGGAGGGGACGGGCCGTTGGGGCGTGGAGACCCGGCACGCGAACGTCCTGCTGTGCGGGGCGGGCGCGGTGCGCGGCGGCGGGGTGAGCGGGGTGCCGGGGCACAACGCGGCGATGGCGGTACTGGAACGGGACCGGCCCGCCCCGCTCAGTCGCCCGAACGCTGCCAGCCCGCCGCCGTGATCCGCGCCGCGTCCGCCGGGCGCGCCCCGTCGAACAGCGCCGCCCCGCCCGCCTCGACGCGCAGCGCGTCCACGTACGCGCCCCGGCCGACGTACCGCGCGTCGGTGCCGTACCGCCAGCGCAGCTCCAGGCCGGGGCCGGCCGGCAGCCGAGCCGTCACCCGGTGCCAGACGCGGCCCGACCAGCCGGAGACCGCGCCCGCCGGGTGCTCCTCGGGGCCGGCGCCGGGCCGGACGGTGGTGAAGGGAACCGGCTGCCAGGTGGCGCCGCCGTCCGCGGTGCACTCCAGCACCAGTTGGTCGGCGCCGGGTTCGGTGTCCCACCACAGGGCGCAGCGCAGCCGGGCCGCGCCCGCGGAGGTATCCAGCGCGGGCAGCGTGAGCGTGGCGGCCGTGGCGTTCGCCATGCCCGAGAACCACGCCGTACGGCCCCGGGCCGGGCGGACCGGCACCGCTCGGGCGAGCCGGTTGCCGGCCGCCACCCGGGGCGCGGAACCGGAGCGCCAGGTGCGCACCGGGTGCACGGAGTTGCCGAGCACGACCAGGAACGAGTCGGTCGTCGGGTCCAGCACGAGCGAGGTTCCGGTGAAACCGGTGTGGCCGGCCGTGCGCGGGGTGGCCATCGCCCCCATGTACCAGTGCTGGTACAGCTCGAAGCCGAGGCCGTGCGCGTCGCCGGGGAAGGCCGTGTTGAAGTCGGTGAACATCAGCTCCACCGACTCCGGCCGCAGGATCCGGCTCCGGCCGTAGCGGCCGCCGTTGAGCAGGGTCCGGCCGAGGACCGCCAGGTCCCAGGCGCGGGAGAACACCCCGGCGTGGCCCGCGACACCGCCCAGGCTGTAGGCGTTCTCGTCGTGCACCTCCCCCCACACCAGCCCGCGGTCCAGCCCGGACCAGGGCTTGCGGGCGTCCTCGGTGGCCGCGATCCGCGGCTTCCAGGAGGCGGGCGGGCGGTAGCGGGTGCCGGCCAGGCCGAGCGGACCGGTGATCTCCTCGTGCAGCAGCGCGTCCAGCGGGCGGCCGGTGACCGTCTCCAGGACCAGCCCCAGCGTGATCATGTTCAGGTCCGAGTACAGGTACGCCGAACCCGGCGGGGCGAGGAGTGCCTCGTCCCAGATGAGCCGGAGCATGTCCTCGCGGGACGGCGCCGCGTACAGCGGCAGCCACGCCCGCAAACCGGAGGTGTGCGTGAGCAGATGACGGATCGTCACCCACTGCTTGCCCGTGCGGCCGAAGTCCGGCAGATACGCGGCGACCGTGCCCTCCAGCTCCAGCTGGCCCCGCTCGATCTGCTGCACGGCGAGGAGCGAGGTGAACAGCTTGGAGACCGAGGCCAGGTCGAACACGGTGTCCCGGGTCATCGGCAGTTGCCGGTCGGGCGGCAACTCCACACCGGTGTCGGTCTTCTCGTCGTACGCGGAGTAGCGCACCGCCATGCCGATCGGCTCGTGCAGGGCCACCGTGCCACCGCGCCCGGCGAGCAGGACGGCGCCCGCGTACCACGGATGCCGGGGGGAGGGGGCGAGGAACGCCTCCGCGTCCGCGACGAGTTGCCGCAGCTGCGCGGGGATCAGTCCGGCGCGCTCGGGGGAGCCGTGCCGCAGGGTGGTGCGGCGGCCGGACGCGGCGGGCGCGGCGGCGGCCGGGCCCGCCGGGAACGTGCCGAGGGCCAGGGCGCCGCCCGCGGCCAGGGAGCCCACGACGAGCCGCCGGCGGGTCGGCCCGCCCGCTCTTCCGCCTGCCAGGTCGTCCGTCATCGTCCGCGGCCTCCCGCCTGAAAGTATCTTTCCGGACCCGTCCCGCACCGTGAAACTTTCCTGTCGGGCGAGGGGTGTGTCAACGGGGCGCGAGGCCCTCCCAAGAATCTGACGGTGTATCAGAACAGGTCTTCCGTCCTCCGGCGCGGCTGCGCCATCCTGCGCCCATGCAGACGGAGCTGAGCAGGAAACCGGGAATCGAGCACGCCGTCTTCGCCTTCACGCCGTTCCCCGCCGTCGCCGCGGCCATCAGCCGGGCCGGCGGCTCCGGCGTGCTCGGCGCGGTCCGCTACACCGCCCCCGACGACCTCGAACGCGATCTCGACTGGCTCGACGCGCACGCCGACGGCCGCCCCTACGGGCTGGATGTGGTCATGCCCGCCAAGAAGGTCGAGGGGGTCAGGGCGTGCGCGAACCGGCCGAGGGCGAGGCATCCGGGTGGCGCATCACCGGCTGGATGGAGCAGGTCGCCCGCACCCAGCTCGACGTCGCCTTCGACTACCCGATCCGGCTGCCGGCCGGCGCCCTCGGCCCCCCCGCCCGCCGATGTCATCGCGCGCGCCCACGACCGGGACCTCCTGGTCACCGCCCTCGCCGCCATGGTGCCGGACGGCTCGCCCCCTACAAGCGGCCCAGGACCGTCGACTTCACCGCCGAGATGCCCCGCGACCCCAACGGCAAGCTGTACGAACGGCGGCTTCGGGAGCCCTACTGGGAGGGACGCACACGCCCGATGTGACCTTGCTGTGGGCTCGCCACATGTGCGCCGGACCCATGTGCCGGGACGTTCGGTACTCCCGGGTGCTTGACCCGCCCCGGGCGGCATGCCGAGGATCCTGAGGCATGACGCAGGGACAGAGCAGCACGGTCGACGGGATGCTGCGGCGCAGCGCCCGGCGCACCCCGGCGCGCGTCGCCGTCGAGTACGGCGACCGGGCGTGGACGTACGAGGAACTGGACGACGCCGTCTCCCGCGCGGCCTCGCTGCTGCTCGCCCAGGGCCGCACGCCCGGCGACCGGGTCGCCGCCTACGGCCACAACTCCGACGCCTATCTGATCGCCTTCCTCGCCTGCGCCCGCGCGGGCCTGGTCCATGTGCCGGTCAACCACAACCTCACCGGCGACGACCTGGCGTACGTCCTCGGCCAGTCCGGCAGCGCGCTCGTCCTCGCCGACCCCGGTCTCACCGGGCGGCTGCCGGACGGCACGCGGACGCTGCCGCTGCGCGACACCGGCGACTCGCTGCTCGCCCTGCTCCCCGGGGCACCGCCGTACGACGGCCCGGAACCCCGCACCGAGGACCTGGTGCAGCTGCTGTACACCTCCGGCACCACCGCCCTGCCCAAGGGCGCGATGATGACCCACCGGGCCCTGGTGCACGCCTACCTGAGTGCCATCACGGCCCTCGACCTCGGGGCCGGCGACCGGCCCGTGCACGCGCTGCCGCTGTACCACTCGGCGCAGACGCATGTGTTCCTGCTGCCGTACCTGGCGGTCGGCGCGACGAACCTCATCCTGGACGCGCCCGACGGGGACCGGCTGTTCGACCTGGTCGAGACCGGCCGCGTGGACAGCCTGTTCGCCCCGCCGACCGTATGGATCGGCCTCGCGGGCCGCCCGGACTTCGCGACCCGGGACCTGTCCGGGCTGCGCAAGGCCTACTACGGCGCGTCGGTGATGCCCGTCCCGGTGTTGCGGCGCCTGCGCGCACGGCTGCCGCACCTCGCCTTCTACAACTGCTTCGGCCAGAGCGAGATCGGCCCGCTGGCCACCGTCCTCGGCCCCGAAGAGCACGACGCGCGGCCGGACTCCTGCGGACGTCCCGTCCTGTTCGTCGACGCCCGGGTGGTCGACGCGGACGGCAAGGACGTCCCCGCCGGGGTTCCGGGCGAAATCGTCTACCGCTCCCCGCAGTTGTGCGACGGTTACTGGGACCGGCCCGAGGAGACCGCCGAGGCCTTCCGTGGCGGCTGGTTCCACTCCGGGGACCTCGCCGTGCGGGACACCGAGGGCTACCTCACCATCGTGGACCGGGTGAAGGACGTCATCAACTCCGGTGGCGTACTGGTGGCTTCACGCCAGGTCGAGGACGTGCTCTACACCCACGAGGCGGTCGCCGAGGCCGCCGTGATCGGGCTGCCCGACGAACGGTGGATCGAGGCCGTCACCGCGGTCGTCGTCCCGCGTGCCGAGGTGACGGAGGAACAGCTCATCACCCACGTGAAGGAGAGGATCGCCCCCTTCAAGGCGCCCAAACGGGTGCTGTTCGTCCCCGAGCTGCCGCGCAACGCCAGCGGCAAGATCCTCAAACGAGAACTGCGCGACCGCTTCGGCGAATCGCGGGACTCTGGGTGAGGATGAGATGAACAGCGGGCAGCGCGGCTGGGATTGGGCGGTCAGCGGGCTCTACGTTCTTGATCGGGTTGGTCGAGCCATTCGTATATGTCTTTTCCCTCTGGTCCAGGCCGCCATCACGGCACTGGGCTCCTCCGGTTCCCGTCTGCTCGCGGCGCTGAACGCGGTCGGGCAGTACACGGGAGTGGTCGTCGACCGTCCCACTCTCGACGGCCGGCTGGCGACCGCTTGTCCGGACGCCGGCCGGACACGGGCCGCCCCTCCGGGGCGCCCGGCCCCCTCTCCGGCTGCCAGGCTTTCCCTCGGCCGCCCGCTCGGGCTGGACAGGAGAGATCAGGGCGACGGCTGACCGCCTGTTCCCCCGGCGGGTGGGCGTCCGGCCCCGCGCGGTCGCGCACCCGGTCCGCGGCCCGGCGGCCGGGCGGCGCCCGCCGGCCGCACCGGCCGAGGGTGCGGTGACGCCGAGCCGGGTTGCCGTGACGCGCGATCGACTCTGCTCGCCCCCCCGGGTGGAAACCGCCTACCCGTCACCCCTGGGCCGTAGGTCCACGATCCGGCGGATCTTGCCCACCGACCGCTCCAGCGACTCCGGTTCCACGATCTCGGCCCGGACCGACACCCCGATGCCGTCCTTGACCGCCGCGACGATGGACCGGGCCGCCGCCTCCCGCACCTCCGGCGGCGCGTCCGGGCGCGCCTCGGCCCGGACGGTCAGCGCGTCGAGGCGGCCCTCCCTGGTCAGGCGCAGCTGGAAGTGCGGCGCCAGCCCGGGCGTGCGCAGCACGATCTCCTCGATCTGCGTCGGGAAGAGATTCACCCCGCGCAGGATCACCATGTCGTCGCTGCGCCCGGTGATCTTCTCCATCCGCCGGAACACCCGGGCCGTGCCGGGCAGCAGCCGGGTCAGGTCCCGCGTCCGGTACCGGACGACCGGCATGGCCTCCTTGGTCAGCGAGGTGAACACCAGCTCGCCCCGCTCGCCCTCCGGCAGCACCTCGCCCGTGACCGGATCCACGATCTCCGGGTAGAAGTGGTCCTCCCACACATGGAGCCCGTCCTTGGTCTCCACGCACTCCTGGGCGACGCCGGGACCGATCACCTCGGACAGCCCGTAGATGTCGACGGCGTCGATCGCGAACCGCTCCTCGATCTCCCGCCGCATCGGCTCGGTCCACGGCTCGGCCCCGAAGACACCCACCCGCAGCGAGGTGCCGCGCGGGTCCACGCCCTGCCGCTCGAACTCGTCCAGCAGCGTGAGCATGTAGGAGGGGGTCACCATGATGACGGACGGTTCCAGGTCCAGGATCAGCCGCACCTGCCGGGCCGTCATGCCGCCGGACGCGGGGACGACCGTACAGCCCAGGCGCTCGGCACCATAGTGGGCGCCCAGACCACCGGTGAACAGCCCATAGCCGTAGGCCACATGGACGACATCGCCGGGCCGGCCGCCGGCCGCCCGGAGGGACCGCGCCACCAGGTCGGCCCACACGGAGAGGTCGCGATCGGTGTAGCCGACCACCGTGGGCTGTCCCGTGGTGCCGCTGGAGGCGTGCAGCCGGCGGATCCGCTCCCGGGGGACGGCGAACATGCCGTACGGGTAGTTCGCCCGGAGGTCGGCCTTCGTCGTGAAGGGGAAGCGGGCCAGGTCGGCGAGCGTACGGCAGTCCTCCGGGCGGACGCCCGCCTTGTCGAAGGACTCCCGGTAGAACGGCACGTGCTCGTACGCGTGCCGCAGCGAGGCACGCAGCCGCTCCAGCTGGAGTGCCCGCAGCTCCTCGGTCCCGAGCCGTTCGCCCGCGTCGAGCGGATCCGCCGCATCCGTCATCGGAAACGTTCTCCCTGCCCAGCCGTACATTCCGGACGACCGATCATTCGGTCGCCGCCGCTGTGGCAAGTAATTCAGGCCACCGGGCCTCCGGGCAAGGGGTCTGCGGAATTTTCCCGGTGGCGGACGGACACCGGATGGCCCCGGCGGTCCCTTCCCGCCGACCGGGCCCTCGCCCACGCCACCTCCGGCCCCTGCCTCCAGCAGAACCTGGTCGCCGTACTCGAAGGGGATCCACGATGAGCAAGGAGCCCGTGGTCGTCACCGGGGTCGGCCAGACCGGACACGTCGCCGCCCGCCGGGACGTATCGATCGCCGGACTCGTCCGCGAGACCGCCACGCGCGCCCTCCAGGACGCCGAGCTGACCTGGGCCGACATCGACGCCGTCGTCATCGGCAAGGCACCCGACTTCTTCGAGGGCGTGATGATGCCCGAGCTGTACCTCGGCGCCGTCGGCAAACCCATGCTGCGCGTGCACACCGCAGGCTCCGTCGGCGGGTCCACCGCACTCGTCGCCGTGAACCTGATCGCCGCCCGCGTCCACCGCACGGTCCTCACCCTCGCCTTCGAAAAGCAGTCCGAGTCCAACGCCATGTGGGGCCTGTCCCCGCACCTTCCCTTCCAGCAGCCGCTGCTCGCCGGAGCCGGCGGCTTCTTCGCCCCCATGTGCGCGCCTGCATGCGGCGCAGCGGCGCCCCCGACACCATCGGCGCTTTCGTTGCCTACGACTTCGTCCCCCCGCGGGCCGGCCGGGACTGCGCCGCCGACGTCCACCGGCAGGCCAGGATCACCGACCCGCGCCGGGACATCGACGCCGTCGAGATGTACGTGCCGTTCTCCTGGTACGAGCCCATGTGGCTGGAGAACCTCGGCTTCGCCGCGGCGGGCGAGGGCTGGAAACTCACCGAGGCGGGGTGACGGCGCTCGACGGCGACCTGCCCGTCAACATGTCCGGGGGCGTGCTCAGCGCCAACCCCATCGGCGCCTCCGGCATGACCCGCTTCGCCGAGGCCGCCCTCCAGGTGCGCGGCCGGGCCGGCGACCACCAGGTGGACGGGGCCCGCCGGGCGCTCGGACACGCCTACGGCGGCGGCTCGCAGTTCTTCGCCATGTGGCTCGTCGGCTCCGACCCCCCCGACTCCTGACGGCCCCGGCCGGGCATTCCCGGCGACCGCCCGGCGGACGGGCCGCAGGACGACCGGGACCGCACCGCCGCGAAGATCGCCCTCGCGCGCCCTGTGCGCCGTAGCGACCGGTCGCTAGGCTGACCGCGGACGACGAACCGGGAGGAGCACGGACGTGGCCGAGAGCACCACCCAGCACAAGCCGCTCGCGGGCTGGGACAAGCCGGAGCTGGACCTCAGCAAGGCAGAGTGGCAGTCCAGCAGCCGAGGGCTGGGCGATGTCCAGATCGCCTTCGTCGAGGGCTTCATCGCGATGCGCAACAGCGACCGGCCGGAGAGCCCGTCCCTGATCTTCACCCCCGCGGAATGGGGCGCCTTCGTCTCCGGCGCGCGCGAAGGCGAGTTCGATCTCACCTGAACCGGGGGTGTCACCCCCGGATTTCCGGACACGCGACCGGTAGCACCCCCGCCGGGGCCGGACCTGAGCCAGGCTGGCCCCAGCAAAGGGGAAGGTCGTGTTCCGGAGGTGAGAAGGATGAACGCCACGCCGGTCATCGCCGCGGTCGACGGTTCCGCCGACAGCCTGCGCGCGCTGGACTGGGCCCTGGACGCCGCCCGCCGCCGCGCGGCACCGCTGCGTGTGGTGCACGTACGGCAGTACGCGGCCTGGGGTCAGGCGGGCGTACTGGTCGCCGGGCCGCCCGACACCGAGGACGACCCGGTGCTCGACGAGGTGCGCACCCGGCTCGGGGACCACGCCGGGGAACCGGCCGTGGAGTACGTCGCCCTGGAGGGCGTACCCGGCGCCGTCCTGCCCCAACTGGGGGACGAAGCCCAGCTGTTGGTGCTCGGCTCCCGGGGCCGCGGCGGCTTCGCCAGCCTGCTGCTCGGCTCCAACGGCCTCGCCGCCGCCCGGGACGCCCGGTGCCCCGTGGTCGTCGTGCCCCCGCCCGGCCGCGAGGTGCACGGGGAGGGCCCCGCCGAACCCGGGCCCCGGGTGGTCGTCGGACTGCACGCCGACAGCCCCGGCGAGGACGTCCTCGCCTTCGCCTTCGCCGAGGCCGCCCACCGCCGTGCCCGGCTCCAGGTGATCGCCGCCTACCCCTGGCCGGCGCAGACCTGGTCCGCACCCGGCCAGCCGGTGCCGCCGCCGGCCGACCAGGACGCCGTGGCGGCCGAGACCCGTACCCTCGCCGACGGCTTCCTCGCCCCGCACCGCGAGCGCCACCCCGAAGTCCGCGCCACCGCCGAGGCACTGCCCGGCGACGCGGCCGGCCACCTCGTCGCCGCCTCCAAGGACGCCGAACTCGTGGTCGTCGGCCGGCACCGGCGCCGACTGCTCGCCCCGGCCCGCATGATGGGCTCGGTCACCCAGGCCGTGCTGCTGCACGCGGCAAGCCCCGTCGCGGTGGTACCTCCGGCCCCGCACCAGGAATGAGGCCCGGGGAAGCGGCGTAGCAGGCCGTACCGCGCTCCGCAATCCCCCCGGAGCCGACCGGTGCTCCGCCGGTTGTGGGGTGCGACGCCATGGTGCCCGGGCACACCCGCGCCTACGGTTCCGCCACCCCCGCCGCATTCGGCGCCACCCGTGCCGGAGCGGCCGGGGTCCGTGTGTCCGCCGAAGGAGCCGCCATGCCCCTGCTCCCGTTGCGCGCAACCCCCGCAGCGCGCCCCCGCGTCCGGTCGCTGCCCCGCTTCCTGCCCCGCCTGCTCGCCGTCCTCGCCGTCGTCCTCGGCACCGCACTCGCCGCCCCCGCCCCCCAGGCCCACGCCGCCGTCACTCTCAGCAGAGTGAGCGACTTCGGGTCCAACCCGGGCGCCCTCACCATGTACGTGTACCGGCCCGCCACCCTGCCGGCCCACCCCGCGGTGGTGGTCGCCCTGCACGGCTGCACCCAGAACGCCCAGCTCTACGCCGACAACTCCGGGCTGCCCCGGCTCGCCGACGAGAACGGCTTCCTGCTGGTGTTCGCCGAGACCGGCACCGCCAACAACGTGAGCAAGTGCTTCAACTGGTTCCAGTCCGGCGACAACCGGCGCGGCCAGGGCGAGGCCCTGTCCGTCCGGCAGATGGCCGGCCACGCCGTCACCGCCTACGGCGCCGACCCGGGCCGCGTCCACGTCACCGGCCTGTCCGCCGGCGGCGCCATGACCGCCGTCATGCTCGCCACCTACCCCGACGTCTTCTCCGCGGGCGCGGTCGTCGCCGGCCTGCCCTACGACTGCACCAAGGACAGCAGCCCCTACCTCTGCATGAACCCCGGCGTCGACCGGAGCCCCGCCGAGTGGGCCCGGCGGGTGCGGGACGCCTACCCGTCGTACACCGGGCCCTGGCCGCGCGCGGCCATTTGGTACGGCGACCAGGACACCACCGTCGTACCGCGCAACGCCACCGAACTGCGCGACCAGTGGACCGCCCTGCACGGCCTGTCCCAGACGCCCACCCGGACCACGGTCATCGGGCCGGACGCCACCCGGCAGGACCAGTACCTGGCCGCCGACGGCACCGTGGCCGTCGAGGTCGACCGGGTCCCCGGCATCGGCCACGGCACCCCGGTCGACCCCGGTACCGGCGCCGAGCAGTGCGGCGGCACCGGCGCCCCGTACTTCCTCGACTCGATCTGCTCCAGCCGCTGGATCGCCCGGTTCTTCGGCCTGGACACCACCGGCCCCGGTGACCCCGGCCCCGGTGACCCGGACCCGGGCGACCCCGGCTCCGCCGCCTGCTGGACGGCGAGCAACTACGCCCACGTCCAGGCGGGACGGGCCACCACCAGCGGCGGCTACACCTACGCCGTCGGCTCCGGCCAGAACATGGGCCTGTACAACACGTTCGTCACCCACACCCTGAAGGAATCACCTACGGGCCACTTCACCCTCGCCGACAGCGGATGCCCCTGACGCCGACGGCCACACAGCGCCGCCATGGTGGCCGACACCGCCGAACGGGCCGCCATCATGGCGGCCCCGCACATGTCCCGAACCCCCACACCGCCTCTAGCCTCCAGCGCGTCCCCGACCCGCCGGAGGAGCGTATGTTTCCGCACCGAAGAGAACACCGCACCCGACGCACCCCGCTCGGCGCCCTGTCGCTCGCCACCGTCTGCGCGCTCCTGGCCCTCCCGGTCACCCCGGCCGCCGCCACGACAGCCGGCCCCGGAAACCCGGACACCCACTGCGCCGGACGCGCCCTGCCACGCGTACCCGGCGCCGCCCGGCAGCGGGCCGACTGCCTCGACGAGCTGACCACCGCCGGAACCGTCGCATCCGGCCACACCGACCCGGCCGACTACGCGGGCCTCACCCCCAAGGACCTGCCCACCCCCACGGGCGTCCCCGGCATCCAGATCGACGGCTACTTCCCGGACACCTCCACCACCAACACCAACCACGGATGGCACCACGACTCCCAGTTCGTGATCCGGCTGCCCGACCACTGGAACGGCGGCCTGGTCGTCGCGGGCACCCCCGGCAACCGTGAGCAGTACGCGGGCGACCGGGCCATCGCCGACTGGGTCCTCGCCCGCGGCTACGCCTACGCCGCCACCGACAAGGGCAACACCGGCACGGCCTTCTTCCGCGACGGCCGCCGGTCCGGCGACGCCATCGCCGAATGGAACACCCGCCTCACCCAGCTCACCCGCGCCGCCCGCACCGTCGTCACCCTGCGCTACCACCGGCCCCCGGCCCGCACCCTCGCCACCGGCCTGTCCAACGGCGGCTACCTGGTGCGCTGGCAGCTGGAGCACCACCCCGAGCTGTACGACGGCGGGGTCGACTGGGAGGGCACCCTGTGGCGCGCCGACGGCCCCAACCCGCTCACCTTCCTGCCGGCCGCCCTGCGCCACTACCCCGACCACGCCACCGGCGGCCCCCGGGCCGCCGAGGCCACGGCGGCCATGCACCGGGCCGGCTACCCGGCCGGCTCCGAGTTCCTGTGGCCGTACCACCACCAGGTCTACTGGGACCTCACCCAGCGCCTCTACCGCGAGGAACTAGACCCCGGCTACGACGGCGACACCGAGGCGGGCACCCCGTACTGCGCCCCCGGCACCCCCGGCTGCGACGCCGACTACGCCTATCCGGCCCGCCCCGCCGCCGTCCACCGGGCGGTCGCCCGCATCGCCCTGACCGGCCGCATCGGCAAACCCCTGATCACCCTCCAGGGCACCCTCGACGTGCTGCTCCCCATCAGCCAGGACTCCGACGTCTACGCCCGCATGGTCCACGCGGCCGGCCGCGGCTCCCTGCTGCGCTACTACCGCATCGAGGACGGCACCCACACCGACGCCCTGGCCGACACCTTCCCTGACCGGCTGCGCCCGATGGTCCCCTGCCACCGTGCCGCGTTCACCGCCCTGGAACGCTGGATCGCCGGAGCGGGCCGCCCCCCGGCGGACCACACGGTCGCCCGCCCGCCCGGCGCGACCCCCGCCACCCTGCTCACCAGGTGCCCGCTGGGCTAGCCCGCCACCGGGCGCCCACAGGTCACCCGGCGGGGCACGGGCACGTACCATGGCCGCATGTCGTTCCTCCGCCGCCGCAGCGCGACCCCCGCCGGACCCGACTTCGACGTGCTGGCCATGGACCCGGGCGACTGGCCGGGCAATCTCGGCGCGGGCCTGCTGCCCGCCCCCGACGGCACCTGCCAGGGTGTCTTCCTGCGCTACGACCTGTTCGGCGGACGCGGCCCCGCCATGATCATCGGCAACCTCCCGGAGGGTTCCCCGGCCCGCGACGTCGCCGAGGGAGAGATCCCCTTCGAGGTGGGACAGCTGCTGCTGGCGCTGGAGAACGACGAGGAGGTCACCGTCGTCGGCACCGAGGACACCCCGGTGCTCCAGGGCGACAACCTCCTCATCGTGCGGCGGCTGAAGCTCTCCGAGAGCCGGATCTCCTGCGTCCAGTTCGACCGCAGCGACGGCGTGCTGGTGACCATCGCCGCCTGGGACCGGCCCATCACCGACGACCTGTACGCCCTGCTGAAGCCGCTCCCGGCGGAACTGTTCCAGCAGGGCTGAGACCTCACCTCCAGCAGGGCCGAGACCTCACCGGCCGGCCGCGGCACCGTCCTCGACCGTCACGTCCGCGGCCCGGACGAAGGCGACCCGGTGGCCGTACTGGATCTCGTAGTACCGGTCCTCGCCCACCACCACCCGGTGCGCGTCGGGGGTGAAGGTGACCGCGTAGTAGTACTCGCCCGGCATCTCGTCACCGACCACATAACGCTGCCCGGCCGGGATCGTGTAGGGCAGCGGCACCACCGACTGGGCGGGGACGCCCGCCGGATAGGCCGCCTTCTCCGGGTAGGCACGGCCGTACACGGGGACGCTCGCCAGGCCCGCGCGCGGGGTCGCCACCAGGCCCCTCGCGGGCACCGCCGTCCGCTGTCCGGCCGGGTTGCGGAACCAGGCCTTCTGCCCGAGGTACCAGATGGCCGTCCAGTCGCCCCAGCGGCCGGCCACCGCGTACTGCTGGCCGGTGGAGACCCGCGAGGACAGATCGTTCACCCCGTCGGTCGGGCCCGTCTTCAGCCCGATGTCCCTGACCAGCGGCGCGCTCTCGTCGTGGTCCGTGTACAGCCGCACCTCGCCCGAGCCGTGCGCCGGACACGGCTCGCCCTTGGCGGTGCAGCCGGTGTACACGGGCTGGTTCGCGTCGTAGTCCGGCAGCACCGTCAGCACGCCCGAGTGCGGGCCGGCCGTGCGCCCCAGCGGCCGGCCCAGCAGCCGGAAGTAGTGCCGCCAGTCCCAGTACGGGCCCGGGTCCGTGTGCATCCCGGGGATGGTGGAGGCGGTCGGCCCGGGCACGTTGTCGTGGCCCAGGATGTGCTGCCGGTCCAGCGGGATGTCGTACGTCCTGGCCAGGTACCGCACCAGCCGCGCCGAGGAACGGTACATCTCCTCCGTGTACCAGGCGTCCGGAGCGGCCAGGAAACCCTCGTGCTCGATGCCGATCGACCGGGCGTTGACATCCCAGTTGCCCGCGTGCCAGGCCACGTCCTTCGCCTTCACATGCTGGGCGATCAACCCATCGGTCGAGCGAATCGTGTAGTTCCACGACACATAGGTGGGGTCCTGGATCAGGTTCATGACCCCTTCCCAGGCGCCCTCCGTGTCATGGATGACGATGTACTTGATCTGCTGGGAGGCCGCGCGGTCGCCGAGGTCGTGGTTGCCGTAGTCGTTGTCCCCGAACTCCTCGTACGGCGCCGGGACCGAGGTGCACGAGACCGACCGGGGACACTCGGTGCCGTCCGCCGGAAGCGTGCGCAGGCCCGCCCGACGCAGCCACCCGGTGTCGGGGGCCGTCCCGGGCCGGGCGGCCAGGGTCACCCGCTGGCCGTCGTCCGTGACCCGCTCCTCGCCGGTGCGCAGCACCTCGTACACGTCGTCGGCGTACGCGGCGGCGGTCGCCGTGTCGTCGGCGCCGGAGAACCGGGCCACCGCGCCGTACCAGTCGGCCGGGTCGGCGCTCGCCGGCCCGCCCAGTTCCTTCTGCGCGGCGGCGAGCAGCGCGGCCCCGCCGGCCACGTTCGCCGCCGGGTCCGAGCGCAGCCGCGCGGCCGGGACACCGGTCAGCTCCGCGGCCCTCGGCAGCGTCCGCAGCCGGGCCGGCACCGCCGAGGGCACCGGAGCCCCGGCAGCGGGGCGTAAGCCCGCGGGGCGCGGTGCGCCGGGGCGCAGTGCGGCACGGGCGGTGTCGCCGCGGGGGTCCTCCGCGCCCCCGGCGAAGTGCTCCCCGGAGAAACGTTCCGGGGCGGACCGCGAGGCGGTGGCGAGCGCGGTACGCGCGTCGGTGAGGTGCATCGGACCGTAGCCGCCCGACACACTCGGCGCACCGCCGTGGCTGTCCCAGCGGGACTGGAGGTAGGAGACGGCCAGCAGCACGCTCTGCGGCACGTGGTAGTCGGCCGCCGCGGCGGCGAACGCCTGCTGCAGACGGCGCGCGGAGGAGTCCGGGACGGGATGGGCGGGGGCCGCGCCGAGCAGGGACAGCAGCAGGGCCGCGGAGGCGAGCGGGACGGCGGTCCGCAGCGGGCGTCCGGGGAGGGCCGGGGCCGGGGGAGCGGTGGCGTGTCTTCGCAAGGCGGCCTCCAGTGAAGGGCGGGGCGTGCGGCGCCGGGTGGATCAGTCGTACCGGTTCACCGACAACCCGTCAATGTCGCCGTCGGAAGGGCGATTCACCACGACGGCGGCGCCTGGATCTGCCGGCACGATGAGAGGCACCGGCTTCCGTACAGCGACATCGTCCATCACACCCAGGACGGCACCCCGTTGTGATCGCCTGACAGCCCATGAACGAACCCCCATCTGCGCAGCGGCGTCCGGCACGCACGCTCGCGGGTTGCGATCACTCCGTTATGGGCAGGCACTCGGCGAGCAGGTCGACGACGTCCCGCCAAGCTCGCTCCGCGTGCTGAGGGTGAAAACCGACCCCAGGACGCACGATGTGGTCGACCGGTGGGTGATGGAAGGCGTGCAAGGCACCGCCGTAGACGACGAGGCGCCAGTCGACGCCCGCAGCCTGCATCTCGGCGGTGAACGCGTCCCGTTGCGCGGGCGGCATGATCGGGTCTTCCGAACCGACCCCGGCCCACACCGGGCAGTGAATGCGCGCCGTCTCACCCGGCCGGCCCGTGGTCAGCCCGTTGACCGTGGCGATCGCGCGCAGGTCGACGCCGTCGCGCCCCAGTTCCAGCGCGATCGCGCCCCCGGTGCCGTAGCCTATGGCGGCGATCCGGTCCGGGTCGGTCCGCGGCTCGGCGCGGAGCACGTCGAGCGCCGCGTGGCCGATGCCCCGCATCCGGTCGGGGTCGGCGAGCAGCGGCATGCAACGGGCCAGCATCTCCTCGGGGTCGCCCAGATAGCGCCCGCCGTGGAGGTCGAAGGCCAGGGCCACGTATCCCAGCTCGGCGAGCGCGTCGGCCCGGCGGCGCTCGACGTCGCTGAGCCCCACCCCCTCGGGCCCGACCAGGACCGCGGGCCGGCGGTCGGCACCGGCCGGGAGCGCGAGGTGCCCGATCATCGTCAGGCCGTCGGCCGCGTATTCGATCGTGCGCGTTGTAACCGTCGTCATGAGCCTGGACTGTAGTGATCGCCGAGCCCGGCCGGGCCGCTCTTCTGCCGCCGGCAGAAGGCAGGTCTCCGACGTGGTCCGGAACCACCCGTCAGCGGTCGGCTCAGAGCCTGTACGAGCGGATCGTCGACCATGTCCAGCGGGGCTGATGCCCAGCACCCAGCGGATCCGGGCCGGCGAGTCGTCAGGACGGCACGGCGGGGCAGTGGGTGCCCCGAGCGGGGACTGCCAGGTCGGTGAGGTAGCTGTCCACGGCGTCCTCCATACACGGGCCGCTGGTCACGCTGCCGTGGCCGTGGCCCTCGTAGGTGAGGAGCACGCCGCTGCGGCCGAACTGCCGGGCCACCGAGACCGCCCACGGGTAGCCGGTGGCGGGGTCGTGCAGCGCGTTGGACACCAGGACCGGCGGGGCACCGTGTACGTCCAGGCGGTGCTGTGGGTTGGCGGTCGGCGCGCCCAGACACGCCGCCGCCATGTGGATCGGCAGCAGGTAAGGCAGGTCAGGCGCCGTCCTGTTCATCAGGGCGACCAGCGAGGCGTACTCCTCGTAGTCGCGCACCGGCAGGTGCCAGTCCGAGCAGAAGACCGGGGTGGCCGGGGGCAGCGGTGCTGTCGAGGTGGGCGATGCCGGGAGCGGCTCGCTCGCCTCCATCCCCGCGATCGCCGTGGCCAGGCCCGCGTGGTCGGCCTTGTAGAACTTCCGGAACGCGATCTTGTTGACCAGGTCCGAAGACGACAGCGGGGCGCCCGGTTTCGCAGGGTCGGCCAACTCGCCGCGCCCGGCCCGTGCCAACAGGCCCTGCCAGACGGCGCGGACGTCGCGGCCGTGCAGCGCGCAGTCCGCGGCACCGTCGCACCACTTCACGAACTCCCGGAAGGAATCCTCTGCCGCGGCCGCCTCGGACCGCAGGAAGTCACGGGTGGCCCGCACGCTGTGGTCCATGACGCTCTCCAGCACCATCGCGCGCACCCGGCGCGGGTAGGTCTCGGCGTACTGGGCGCCGAGCAGCGTGCCGTACGAGCTGCCATGGAAGGTCAGTTCGCGTTCGCCGAGGGCGGCCCGGAGGGCGTCCACGTCCCGGACCGTCTGGCTGGTGTCAAGGTGGTCGAAGACCGGGCCCGTACGTGCCCGGCAGTCGGCACGGAGCCGTCTGTTGTACGCCATGGTGGCGTCGAAGTCGGCCTGGCTCCTCAGTTCCGGTGACGGCCGCTCGGCCAGCAGGGCGCCGGAGCAGGTCACCGGGTTGCTGCCGCCCACGCCGCGCGGGTCGAAGCTGACGATGTCGAACCTGCGGCGGACCTCGGGGCTGAACCGGCTGATACGGCCCACCACCATCTCCACACCCGAGTCGCCCGGTCCGCCGGGGCCGAACACCATCGCGCCGACGCGTGCGCCGGGGTCGGTGGCCTTGCGGCGGGCCACGGCCAGGTCGAGCCTCGGCCCGCCCGGGTGCGTCCAGTCGACCGGCACCGAAAGAGTGGCGCACTCGGCTCCCGGCTTCTCCGGGGCATCGCACGGTGCCCACCGCAGGGCCCCTTCGGCAGACGGTGACGCGTGGACCGCGGGAGCGGCGGCGAGGCCGGTGAGGACGGCCGTGCCGGCTGCCACGACCATGGCCGTGCCTCGCGCGGCAATGCGCCACAGTGCGTTTCCGCCCCTTAACGGCATGGATCCTCCTCGTGAAGAGAGCAGGTGTGTCAGACGTACGGGCCCGGCCGGGGCACCGTCGTCACGTTAGATGCTCTGTCCACCACACGGAGCCGGTGTCAGGGGCTTCTCCGGGTCCGCTCCGGGATCGCTCAGGGGCGTTCGGGGCCCCAGGACGAAAAAGATCCGGGCCGGATCAGGGAAGGGACTCCGCGCCGTAGGACGGGCAGCCGGTGGCGGCCGATCACCCATGGCGCGGGCAGGCCGACGCGCTCGGCGGACCCGCTCCCCATGCCCAGCGCCACCCCAGCAGCTTCGTCCGCGGGGTCACCCCACCTCCAGGACGCTCTCGGACGCGCGGGAGGCTCAGCGCCCGTTTTCGTTCCGATGCACCTCGATCCCGTCACCGGCGCACACCACTTGCCGTCGCCAAGGCCCGTACGAAAGGTCGCGGTGCGCCGCCTCTGGGGGCGCACCGCGAGTTGGTCTTCCGTCGTCAGCGGGTGCCGACCGCCGCGCGCACCGCCCTGCGGGCCAGCTGGCAGTCGTCGTGCAACCGACGCAGCAGCAGTCGCTGTTGCTCGCCGGACGGCACGGCACCGGGCGGCGTCGTGCCGGGGGGCACCGGCGCCGACTCCTGCATCGAACGCTGCACCGCCGTCTCGTACGTGCGGATCTCACGGGTCAGCAGCAGCATCAGGTTCACCAGGAAGGCATCCCGGGAGGCAGGGCCCGCCGACTGGGCGAGCTGGCTGATGTGGCGCCGGGCCACAGGAGCGGAGTCCCCGAGGACCAGCCACAGCGTCGCCAGGTCGTACCCCGGCAGGTACCAGCCCGCGTGCTCCCAGTCCACCAGCACCGGACCGGCCGGGGACAGCAGGATGTTCGACAGCAGGGCGTCACCGTGACAGAACTGGAGCATGCCCTGCCGGCCCACCTCGTGGGCGATGCCGTGCAGCAGCTTCTGCAGGTCGCCGAGGTCCCGGTCGGTGAGCAGGCCCAGTTCGTGGTACCGGGAGATCCGGGCCGCGTAGTCCAGCGGCATGTCGAAGGTGCCCGCCGGGGGCCGCCAGGCGTTCACCCGGCAGATCGCGCCGAGCGCCGCCCGGATGTCCGCGCGCGGCGGTGCCTCCATCGGATGCCGCTGGAACGCCACCGGACGGCCCGGCAGCCGTTCGATCACCAGCGTGCAGTTGTCCGGGTCCGCCGCGATCAGCCTCGGCACCCGCACCGGCGGCCGGTGCCGGACGAACGAGCGGTATGCGGCTATTTCCTGACGGCTCCGCTCCACCCACGCCGGCGAGTGGTCCAGCAGACACTTGGCGACCGCCGTACCGCGCCCCGTCGTCCCGACCAGAAGGACCGACCGTCCGCCCTGCCGCAGCACCTGTACCGGGACGAACTCGGGGCAGATCCGCTGCACCGAGGCGAGTGCGGTCCGCAGCCGCGCGCCCTGCGGGCCGGACAGGTCCAGCCGTCCGCTGAGCGGCTGGGTCCCGGGCCGGCCGGGGACCCGCCGCGGCCGGCCCACCCCCGGTACCGGGACGCCGGGGCGCGCCACCGGGTCCAGGTACGGCCCGCCACCCGCAGGACGGGTGCGCAGCGGCCGGGCCGGGGCGGACACGGAGGACGATGCTGCGTACATGGGAAAGACAGATCCCTTCGTGTGCCTGCTGTGCCTGCCTGTACGTCCGCACTCCGAACCCGTGCTCGCGGGTGCGTGCCCCGTGAGCGTGGTTTCGGGAGCGTACGCCCACCCGACCCGGCCCTCCGGGCACACCCTGGGGAATGTGCCCGGCATGTGCGACCGGATGGCCGTCACCGTGAGGTGGCGGACCAGGTCGGGGTGGCGCGTTCCTACCTGACACCCGATGAGTGGTGGCACACCATCTGGCGCACCCTGGCGAACCGTGGCGAATAGTCGCCCGGCAACCCGCACCCGGTTAGTGTCAACTCAGCCGAGAACCTGGGGGCTTGACGTGAGCGGACGACCCAACACCCGCCTTGCGGACCTGTTCGGCCTGGCCGGCTGGTCGAAGGGCGAACTCGCGAGACTGGTCAACCGGCAGGCGGCGGCCATGGGCCACCCCCAGCTGGCGACCGACACCTCCCGGGTGCGGCGGTGGATCGACATGGGAGAGATCCCGCGCGATCCCGTGCCGCGGGTGCTGGCGGCCCTGTTCACCGAGCGTCTCGGCCGTGTCGTGACCATCGAGGACCTCGGTCTGGTACGGCAGGGGCGTGCGGGGAAACGGCAGGGCGACGGGATCGAGGAACACCCCGACGGCCTGCCCTGGCCGCCCGAGCGGACCGCCGCGGTCCTCACCGAATTCACGGGAATGGACCTCATGCTCAACCGACGCGGCTTGGTGGGCGCGGGTGCCGCGCTCGCCACGGGATCCACACTCAGCGGTGCCATGTACGAATGGCTGCACACCGATCCGGCCCTCAGGGCCGATGCCCCTGTTCTCGACGACCCTTTGCACGTCGACCCGGCCGGGTTCGACCGGTACGAGGCCGCTCCCGTCGGATCCCAGGAGATCGAGGCGCTGGAGCGCTCGGTCGAGGTGTTCCGGGCCTGGGACGCGGCCCGCGGCGGCGGCCTCCAGCGCAAGGCGGTGGTGGGCCAGCTCAACGAGGTGGGCGGCATGCTCGCCTACCACCATCCCGCCCACCTCCAGCGGCGCCTGTGGGGCGTCGCCGCCAACCTGGCCGTCCTCGCGGGCTGGATGTCGCACGACGTCGGTCTGGAGCCCACGGCGCAGAAGTACTTCGTGATCGCCGCCCACGCCGCCCGGGAGGGAGGTGACCGGCCGCGCGCGGGGGAGGCGCTGTCCCGGGCGGCCCGGCAGATGGTGCACCTCGGCCGCCCGGACGAGGCCCTGGACCTGATGAAGCTGGCCCAGTCCGGCGCCGGGGACCGCCTCCAGCCGCGTACGAAGGCGATGTTCCACACCATCGAGGCCTGGGCCCAGGCGGCGATGGGCAAGGGGCAGGCGATGCGCCGCACGCTCGGCCGGGCGGAGGACCTGTTCGTCAGCGACCGGCAGGACGCGGCGACACCGGACTGGATGCAGACCTTCAAGGACGAGGACCTGTACGGCATGCAGGCGCTCGCCTACCGCACCCTGGCGGAGTTCGACCCGAACGCGGCCGGGCCCGCCCAGCACTACGCGCAGAAGGCCCTCGCCCTGCGGGTGGACGGACGGGAGCGGTCGAAGATCTTCGACCATCTCTCCATGGCGTCGGCCTGCTTCATCGCCGACGATCCCGAACAGGCCGACCGCTACGCGCGGCTGGCCCTGATGGCGATGGGCTCCAACTCCTCGCGCCGCACCTGGGACCGGCTGCGGCAGATGTACCGGCTGACCGCGCAGTACTCCGGCTATCCCGGGATCCAGGAGCTGCGCGAGGAGATCAGAACCGCCCTGCCCAAGGAGCGGACCAAGAAGGACGGTGCCGGCGCGCAGGTGTAGGGGACCTGCGCGCCGCCCCGCCCGAGGGGCCGGTTGCCGTCATGGGGTGACCTTGGCGGCGAGCACGCACGCGTCGTCCTCGCGTCCGGGGCCGCCGAACTCCTCGACGACCGTGCGCACACAGTCCCGTGCGGTCTGCGCGGGGCCGAACCGGGGGGCGAGGCCGAGCAGCCGGTCCACGGTCGCCGTCCCGCCGTGTTCCGGCAGCAGTGCGCCGGTGTGCAGCAGGAGCAGATCGCCCGGGCGCAGGGTGACGGCGCACTCTTCGTAGCGGGTGCCCGAGGAGGCGCCGAGGGGGGTGCCGTCCGGCGCGTCCAGCGGGCGCCCGGTCCCGTCGCGGTACAGCAGCGGGGCGGGGTGTCCGGCGCGCGCCCACAGGAGGGTGCGGGTCGAGGGCAGGTAGCGGCAGCAGACGGCGCTGCCGAGGGCGGGCTGCGCGGCGGTGCCGAGCAACCGGTTCAGCAGGGTGAGCAGCCGGCCGGGCCGGGTGCCGGCCATCGCCATACCGCGTACGGCACCGAGCAGCATCGCCAGGCCGGAGGCGGCGGCCACGCCCTGCCCGGTGAGGCCGCCCACGGTGAGCTGGGTCTGGCCGTCGGCCAGTTCCAGCGCGTCGTGCCAGTCCGCGCCGATCAGGGTGGCGGTCGCGGCGGGGAGGCGGTGGGCGGCCAGGTCCAGGGCCGCCGGCCCCTGGTGCGGCAGCCGCAGGGAGCCGTGCCAGGGCGGCAGCACGGTTTCCTGCGACTCGTCCGCGACCGGGCGCTCGGTCTGCTCCCGCCGGCGGTGCCGGTGCAGCGAGTCACGAGTCTCGGACACCGTCCGCTGGCTGTGGCGCAGTTCGCTGACGTCGCGCAGCACGGCCCACATGGAGGTCGTGCCGCCGTCGGCGCCGAGCACGGGTTCGCCCATCATGTGCACGGTCCGTACGGTGCCGTCGGGCCGTACGACGCGGAACTCGCCGTCGATCGGTTTGGCGTCGACCAGGCAGGACGTCACCATCTCGGTGAGTTTCGGCCGGTCCTCGGGCAGGACCAGACCGGGCAGTTCGTCCAGGGTGAGGGCGGGGCCGGCCGGGTCGAGGCCGAGGATGCGGTACAGCTCCGCGGACCAGGTGGCCTGGTCCGTCAGCAGGTTCCACTCGGCGCTGCCGACGCGGGCGAGCAGCGAGCCGTCCGGGGCGGCGGGCGGCGGTGCGGGCCGGGCGGGTCCGGGCGGCGGGCCGTCCCGCAGCTGAGCCAAGTGCGCGTCGATGTCGTTCAGTTGGCGCAGGGCGAGGTCGTACAGGGCGCGCTGCCAGCGTTCCTCGGGATCCGCACCGTCGCCGCGGGTGTCACGCCGTACGGCGTCCACGTCGCCCTTGAGCCGCCGCGTCTGCCTTATCAGCGCCTCGACCGACCCACGGCCGGGCGGCTGGGCGGCGGGGCGGTCCGCGGAGACAGGGGACGACATGACGCACTCCGGAATGGGGGGACGGTACGGCGGGCGACGGCGGGGACCGTTACGACTCTCGCACAGCCCGCGACCGCCTGTAAGGGATTTGGCAACACACGTTACGGTGGTGCCTCAGGCATATGCCAGAGTCCTTCGGGAGGGATTCATGGGGACGAAAGGCGTACCCGCCGCGGTGCCCAAGTCGTAGGAATCGTACGTGTGTTGGGCGAGGCGAGCGGTCTGGGCCCGGCCTTCGGGCGGACGTTCGACACCGCCGTGTTCCAGGGGGCGGCGGAGCGGCCGGTACCCGCCGAACTCTGACCGGAATTGACGGCATGCGACCGGCCCTCACGGACTCCTTATGAGCATGGAGACCACCGTCGCACAGCTCGCCCACGCCCGTCTCGTCGCCGCCGGGGACCATGAGGTCCCGGTGCCCGCCACGCTGCGCTACACCGCCGACGACCCGCTCGCGGTGTACCTGGACTTCCCCGCCGAGGCCGCCCTGCACGGCGAGGAGGTCACCTGGACCTTCGCGCGCTCCCTGCTCGACGAGGGGCTCGGCGCCCCGGCCGGCCAGGGGGACGTGCGGATATGGCCCTACGGCCGCACCGGGACCGTCCTGGAACTCCACTCGCCGCACGGCATGGCCCTGCTGCTCTTCCCGGCCCCGGCGCTGCGCGGCTTCCTGCGGCGCACCTACGAGGTGGTGGCGGGCGGTGCGGAGGACGTGACGGGGGTGGTGGAACGCGGGCTGAGCGCGCTGTTCGGCGGCGTGTGAGCCGGCGCGGCCGGACCTCGGCCGCGCCGGTCGCCGCGTCAGCCGCCGGGCCGGGCGTACAGCGCCGGGCGGGGGGCCGCTTCGACGGTCACCCGGGCACCGGTCTCCAGGGACCGTACGCCCGCCTCGGCGACCACGGACGCCGCGTACCCGTCCCAGGCGCTCGGACCGGTGACCTCGCCGCGCCGGGTGGCGTCCACCCAGGCCTGCACCTCGCAGTCGTAGGCGTCGGCGAAGCGGACGAGATAGTCCCGCGCCACCTCCTCGCGGGCGCCGTCCCGGGTGGTGACCACCATGGTGTGCGCCTCGCCGATCCGCGCGCTGCCCGCCTCGCACACCGCCTCGCAGCGCACCTGGTAGCCGAAACCGCAGTTGACGAAGACCTCGACGTCCACCAGGGCACCCGACTCGGTCTCGAACAGCACGAACTGCGGATCGGACAGGCCCTCGGGCGCGCGCGAGGACGGCGTGGGCCGCAGCACGGTGACCGCCGTCAGCTCCTGTCCGAGCAGCCAGCGGGCCGCGTCGATCTCGTGCGACACCGAGCTGTTGATCAGCATGGCGCTGGTGAAGCCGTCGGGCGAGGAGACATTGCGGTGGGTGCAGTGCAGCATCAGGGGCCGGCCCAGACCGCCGCCGTCCAGCAGTGCCTTCAGCCGCCGGTACTCGGCGTCGTAGCGGCGCATGAAGCCGATCTGCGCCAGCCGGCGGCCTAGCGCGGCCTCGGCCTCCATGACCCGCAGGGCGCCGGTGGAGTCCGGCACCATGGGCTTCTCGCACAGCACCGGCAGCCGGCGGGCGAAGGCGGCGAGCAGGGCCTCCTCGTGCGCGGGACCCGGGGACGCGATCAGGACCGCCGCCACCCCGGGGGCGTCCAGAGCGGCCAGCGGGTCGGTGTGCACGGTGACCCCGGTCAGACCGGCCACCGCCGCCTCGGCCCGGGCGAGGTCGGGATCGGCGACGGCCACGACCCTGGCGCCGCTCACCACGCGAGCGAGGCGCCGTATGTGGTCCGCGCCCATGTGCCCGGCACCCAGTACGGCCACACCCAGCAACTCACCCATGCGCACGCTCCCTCACGCCGACGATCACGCCGTAGCGTACGCGGGGGCTGGGGCTGGTCAGCCGGCGGCAAGGGCGGGGAGCGGGGGAGCCGGAGCCGGAGGGCAGGGCGCCTCCCGGCTCAGTACCGCAGCACCCCGGCGATGCCGTCCGCGTCGCCCAGTGTGCCGTCGGGGACGAAGCGCACGTCGGCTCCGGTCTCCAGGCACCGCTCGACGATCTCGTCCACGATGTCGTCGCGGGCGTCCAGGTCGCCGGGCCGGGCCGGCTCCAGGTGGTCGCCGGTCTCGCGGACGGTCGTACGGTAGTTCTCCTCCACCGCGAGCAGCCGGACGCGGCCGTCCCGGGCGCTCTGCCACAGCTCGTCCACCCCGGCCGCGTAGGCCCGGCGCCCGCGCGCCGAGGTGAGCTCCCGCAGGACGGACGCGGCGTTCTTGCGGGACTCCTCCTCCAGGACCGGCCGGATGGCCTGCCACACCGCCTCCGGACCGGCGTGGGCGAGCCCGCCCCGCCCTATCGGCACGGCGTGGCGCGCGACGGTGCCGGCCTCCTCCATCAGGGACAGCGCCGCCTGCTCGCCGGTGATGTACAGCGGCCGGGGCGCCGCGCGCAGGACCCTGCTCATGGCGGTGTCCGCCTCGCGCAGGAACCGGCGCGTGTCCTCGTCGCGGAAGGTGCTCGGCTGGTCGCCGATCCGCATGAGCCGCTCGGCGTCGAAGTTCTCCCGGGCGCGCGTCAGCGGGAAGCCGCCCCAGTGCTCCTCCACGACGCGGCCTGCGCCGCCGTTCCACAGCGTGACGCGGTCGGCGGAGAGCGACAGCACCCAGAAGGGCCGCTCGGCGGCGTGGGCCGACACCAGGTTGCGGGTCAGGAAGGTGTCCGACAGCACCACCCGCTCGGGTACGGGCCGGGCCAGGGACCACACCTGGTGCTCGCCCGGCGCGGCGAAGATCACCAGGCCGTCCTCGGGGTGTGACAGGTCGACCTCGGACAGGGCCCGGTCGAGTTGCGCCTCGACATCCGCGCGGCGTTCACGGGTGACGGCGGGGTCGGACTCCAGTCGCCGGCGCGCCTCGGTCAGCGCGTTGCGCAGCCGGACCTGGTCCTGGCCGTCCCCGCGTTGCCGGCGGTGCGTCGGGGTCAGCACGGAGACCGCCGGATAGGGGCGCGGGCGGCGCAGTTCGGCGAGGGTCGCGGGACTCAGTGCGTGCTCCATGACAGCACGATAGGGCGGAATCGCCATTACGGCATTCGGGGTAATCGGGACCTTTGCGGCGGCCCTGTCCGTGCCCGCGCGTTCCCGCCGTGGACCCTTCCGGGTCTGCTCATCGGGTTTCTGATCGCGAAGACGTAACACGCCGTTTACTTGAGGAAGTTTTTGCCTGTGGCCGGTTCCTGTCGGTCGGTCCGCGAGAACACGCGGATCCGTCGATTTTGCTGAGGCAAAACGCGGCCGAAACCGTGGAGCCGGATACCCGTCCCGTGTTTCCGGCGCGTTGACTCCGCCGGACGTCTGACGGACGCTCGATATAGATGCTCGATACAACTGGTTTGCCCGGCCGGGCCCCGTTCCCCAGGAAAACGCAGGTGAGCGGGGGTCCGTCGGCGGCCGGAGGCAGGAGGTAGCGCATGTGCGGCATCACCGGATGGGTCTCCTTCGACCGTGATCTGACCACCGAGGCCGCCGCCTTGGACGCGATGACCGAGACGATGGCCTGCCGGGGCCCGGACGACCGCGGCACCTGGAGCGAGGGGCCCGCCGCCCTGGGGCACCGCCGGCTCGCCATCATCGACCTGCCCGGCGGCCGTCAGCCGATGTCCGTGCCCACTCCCGAGGGCACCGTGGCCATGGTCTACTCCGGCGAGGCGTACAACTTCACCGAACTGCGCCGGGAACTCACCGACCGTGGCCACCGCTTCACCACCGACTCCGACACCGAGGTGGTGCTGCACGGCTATCTGGAGTGGGGCGACGCGGTCGCCGAACGGCTCAACGGGATGTACGCGTTCGCCGTCTGGGACGGCCGGCACGACAAGCTGGTGATGATCCGCGACCGCATGGGCATCAAGCCCTTCTACTACTACCGGACCCCCGACGGCGTCCTGTTCGGCTCCGAGCCCAAGGCGATCCTCGCCAACCCGCTGGCCCGGGCCCGCGTCACCCTGGACGGCCTGCGTGAGCTGTTCGTCATGATCAAGACGCCGGGACACGCCGTCTGGGACGGCATGGCCGAGGTCGAACCCGGCACGGTCGTCACCGTCGACCGCTCCGGCCTGTCCACCCGCGTGTACTGGCGCCTGGAGACCCGCCCGCACACCGACGACCGTGACACCACGATCGCCACCGTGCGCTCGCTCCTCGACGACATCGTGCGCCGCCAGCTGGTCTCCGACGTGCCGCGCTGCACCCTGCTCTCCGGCGGACTCGACTCCTCGGCCATGACCGCGCTCGCCGCCCGGCAGCTCGCCGTCCACGGCGAGAAGGTGCGCAGCTTCGCCGTCGACTTCGCCGGACAGACCGACAACTTCGTGGCCGACGAGCTGCGCGGCACGCCCGACACGCCCTTCGTGCACGACGTGGCCCGGCTCGCCGCCACCGAGCACCAGGACATCGTGCTCGACTCCGACGCCCTCTCCGACCCCGCTGTGCGCGAGCGGGTGATCCGGGCCCGCGACCTGCCGTCCGGCCTCGGCGACATGGACAGTTCGCTGCTGCTGCTCTTCCGCGCGATCCGGGAGAAGTCCACGGTGGCCCTGTCCGGCGAGTCCGCCGACGAGGTCTTCGGCGGCTATCTGCAGTTCTTCGACGAGGAGGCGCGCCGCGCCGACACCTTCCCGTGGCTGGCCACCATGAACCGCCACTTCGGTGAGGACGCCGATGTGGTGCGTGACGACATAGCCAAGGCTCTGGACCTCGAAGGCTATGTGGCCGACGGTTACCGCTCGGCCGTCGCCGGCATCGACCGGCTGGACGGCGAGAGCGACTTCGAGTACCGCATGCGGCGGATGAGCCATCTGCACCTGACCCGCTTCGTACGCATGCTGCTCGACCGCAAGGACCGCATGAGCATGGCCGTCGGCCTGGAGGTCCGGGTGCCCTTCTGCGACCACCGGCTGGTCGAGTACGTCTACAACACGCCCTGGGCGCTGAAGTCCTTCGACGGCCGGGAGAAGAGCCTGCTGCGGGAGGCGACGGCGGATGTCCTGCCGAAGTCCGTGTACGACCGGGTCAAGAGTCCGTACCCGTCCACCCAGGACCCCGGGTACGCCCGCGCGCTCCAGAACCAGGTCAAGGAGCTGCTGGCCCGGCCCTCCCACCCCGTGTTCGACCTGCTCGACCGGGACCGGGTGCGGGCGGCCTCCGAACGCGACACACCGGTCAGCACCCAGGCCGCCCGACGCGGACTGGAACGCACCCTGGACCTGGCCGGGTGGCTGGACCTGTACTCGCCGGAGCTGGTGCTCGGCTGAGCCGGTGCTCGGTCCGGGGCGGCATCGCGCGCGGCGGGATCCGGGCCCGGTGCTCAGCCCAGCCCGATGATCCGGTCCGCGGCCCGTGCCGTCGGCTGCCACCAGGTGGTCACCGGCTCCCAGACCAGCACCTGCCGGCCGGTGCCGAGCTCCCAGGGCTGGAAGGTCCGGCCCCAGTGCGCGGCCGACGCCGCCACCGTGACCGAGTCCGCCCGGCGGGCCTCGGGATCCGCCGGGTCGCCGATGGTCCGCACGGCGGCGTAGGCGGTGCCGCCCGCCGCCAGCCGGTAGCCGCCGGTGCCGCCCTCGGGCACCGGCAGCGCGGCCCCGTCCAGGTCGCCGAAGGTCACCGTGGGCACGCGGTCGACGACACAGGCGCGGGCGGTGCGGTTGGTGACGCTGACCCGCAGCACGGCCGGGTGGCCGGTGACGGCCTTCGCCCGCAGCGTCAGCGCCCGCGCGGCGCAGTGGTCGGCCCGCTCGTGGCCGGCGGCGGCCTGGCTCTGCGGCGCGGTCAGCAGCAGGGCCGCCGCGGCGGCCGAGACGGCGGTGGATACGGCGGTGGATACGGCGATGGCGGCGCGGATGGGCATTGGGGTGTCCCCCTGTCGTGGTCGGGAGCGGGACGCTGGGCCCGCGCTCGCGGAACTGGACGACGGCCCCGGGCCGGACGCCGTGGGCGAGCGGCGGCCGGAACCCGCCTGCCCTGTGTGACGGCCGGCGCGGCCGGGAGGTTGCCCCGGCCCGCGGCCCTCACCCGGTCGTGTCACGTCCGGCACCGGCGGCGGGCACCCGGCCGTCAGCCGGCGTCCTCCGGGCCGACGGCCGCGGGGGAGTCCGCCGGGCAGGAGCCGCCGCCGGCCGGCAGGGTGCCGTAGAGCAGGAAGTCGTTGACCGTGTGGTGCACGCACATGGAAGAGGAATACCCGGTGTGGCCCTCACCCTTGTTGTCCAGCACCACCGCCGAGGGGCCCAGCCGGCGGGCGGTCTCCACGGTCCACCGGTACGGCGTCGCCGGGTCACCTCGCGTGCCCACGAGCAGCATCTTCGCCGTGTGCACGTCCTTGACCCGCTCGCGGATGAAGTCCGTGCCCTTTGGCCGGCCGTAGCACAGCAGCAGCTGGGTGAGCCGGTAGCGGCCGAAGACCGGTGAGGCGTGGTCGTACGCGGCCCGCAGCGACCTCAGCTCCTCGGTGAGCCGCGCCGCGTCGGGCCGGTCGGGGTCGTCCGCGCAGTTGATCGCCATCAGCGCGGCCGGCAGATTGTCCACGGGGACGTCGGCGACGTCCACCAGCCCGCCGTCCGCGTGACGCCGGGCAGGGGACGCGTCCGCGCGGACGGTGCGCTCGCGGTCGTGGGAGGCACCGGCGCGGTCCGTGCTGCGGTCACGCTCCCGGGACAGGCCGGTGCGCTCCGCGCCGTAGCCGGCGTGGGGCAGGCCGACGCCGCTCGGGGCGAAGCCGAGGAGCCGGCGGGTGTCGCCGTCCTCCACCAGGGACGCCAGCGCGCGTTCCAGCGGAGGCCACGCCCGCTTGCTGTACAGGCCCTGCGCGAGGGCGCCCACCAGATCCTGCCCGGTGAACGAGGCGCCGAACTCCGTGGGAACCGGGTCCTGGTCGAGCGAGCGCACCAGCCGCAGCACCTCGTCCCCGGCCCGGCGCCGGTCCTGCCCGAACGGACAGCCGACATCCGTCGTACACCAGTCCAGGAAGTCGTCCAGCGCCTGCTGCTGCCCCTCGGCGCCCGCCAGGCCCTGCTCGGCCGTCGACTCGGTCAGCGTGTCCACGCCGTCCAGGGCGAGCCGGCCGACCCGGTCCGGGAACTGCGCCGCGTACACCGCGCCGAGCCGGGAGCCGTAGGAGAAGCCGAGGTAGTTGAGCTTCTTGTCGCCGAGCGCCTGGCGGATGACGTCCAGGTCGCGCGAGGCGTTCACGGTGCCGATGTGGGGCAGCACCGGGCCGGAGTTGCGGGCGCACTCCTCGGCCACCTGCCGCAACTGCCGGAGCAGTGCCTGCGGTTGGCCGGCCCCCGGGTCCTGCCTGGGCACCGCGGGGACCGTGACGCCGCCCTCGCCGCAGCTGACGGGGGAGGAGCGGCCGACGCCGCGCGGGTCGAAGGTGACCACGTCGTAACCGTCGGTGAGATCCATGAAGTCTCGGCCCTCGGTGGCCAGACCGGGGACGCCGGCGCCGCCCGGGCCGCCGAAGTTCAGCACCACCGAACCGTGGGAGGGGCCCGTCGCACGGTAGCGGGCCAACGCCAGGTCGAGGGTGCCGGCGCCCGGCCTCGCGTAGTCGAGCGGGACGGTGACCTTCGCGCACTCGAGGTCCTCGGGCATGTCCGGGCCCGGGCAGGCGGCCCAGGACGGCCGCTGCTGGTAGAAGCGGGTCAGGTCGGGCTGCGGCCGGTCGGCGGCGGCCGCGGGCAGTCCGGCCCCGAGCAGCGCCAGGGCGAGCACCGAGGCGCCCGCGCAGCGCCGTACGAAGGGCCGTGTGGACAGCATGGCCAGCATCGATCGCCTCCCGGGGCACGCCCGCCACGGGCCGGGGGCGGCGCCCTCGGATCACCATAAGCGGCCCCCTTCCGGCCCGCCTCCCGGCGAGCGGGACGGCACCCGCCGTCGTATCCTGCGCACCCTGCGTGCCCGTTGAGGATCATTCGACGGCTTTGCGTGGGGTTCGATAACAGTGCCGCTCGATGGGGTGAAAGGCCGATAAGCCATAACTCGGATGGTTCACCGGCGTTTTAGGTGGTGCGGGTGAGTGCCCGCGCGATGTCCGGAAGGCAGGGAACCCATGAGACGCGCTACCCGAAACGGTGTGATCGCCGTCGCCGCCGCATCCGGTGCGATGGCCGTGGCGTTCCCGGTGTCCGCCGCCTTCGCGGCGGACGGGGCCGGGGCCCGGGGTACGGCGGCCGGCTCGCCCGGACTGATCTCCGGCAACGGCATCCAGCTCCCCGTGGACGTGCCGGTGAACGTCTGCGGCAACACGGTCGACATCGTGGGGCTGCTCAACCCGGCCGCGGGCAACGCCTGCGCGAACACCGGCAAGGCGCGGGCCGACGGTGCCGGACACGGCGGGGCGCCGTCCCGGTCCGGCGGGGCGTCCGCCCACGGCGCGACCACGAACTCGCCCGGCGTGGTCTCGGGCAACGGCATCCAGCTCCCCGTCGACCTGCCGGTGAACATCACCGGCAACAGCGTCAATGTGGTCGGCGTCGGCAACCCGGTGTTCGGCAACCAGTCGGTCAACGGCCCCGGCGACACCCACCGACCGGCCCCCCACACCCCCGCCCGGCACACCCCGGCCCCCAAGCCCCGGGCCCCGAAGCCGCAGCCCCCCACCCGGACCCACCCCGCCCCGCACGCCCCGCGCCCGGCCGTGTCCGCGCTGGCCCACACCGGAGCGGACGCCACCGCCCCCGCAGCGGCCGGCAGCGCCGCGCTCATCGTCGCGGGCGCCCTCCTCTACCGCCGCTTCCGCCCGGCCCGCCACCACTGACCCACCGCTCTGACAGGAACCGGACCCGGGACGCCCGAGGCGCGGCGGGAAGTCCCGGGCGGGCTACGGTACCGGGGCGCGACTTCGGCTCCGGGCGCCACCTCCCGCGCCGGCGACGCGGCGACGCGGCGACGCCCAGGACGTGCCCCCCAGCCGGACGGGCCCGTGCACACGCACTCCAACGGCGCCGGAACCTCGGCCCGGACACGCCCCGGCCCGGCAAAGCCCTGGCCCGGACGGGCTCTCAGGTGCGCGCCGGCCGATCTCCCCGTGGCGCGGCCCGCGTTGATCCGGAAGGATGCTGCGGGCGGCCGGCCGAGGGGCCGTGCCGTACGACAGCCCGACCCCGACGGATACGGAGCGCACCGATGACCTCTGCGGCCCCCCAGGACCTCGTCGTCACCCAGGCCACCCTCGCCGACTGGCCGGTGATCAGCGGGTGGGCGGCGGCGGAGGGCTGGAACCCCGGACTGTCCGACGGCCCCGCCTTCTTCGCCCAGGACCCCGAGGGGTTCTTCCTCGGCCGGATCGACGGGGAGCCGGTCTCCGCGATCTCCGTGGTCAACCACGGCCCCGACTACTCCTTCCTCGGCTGCTATCTGGTCCGCCCCGGCCTGCGCGGCCGGGGACACGGCCTCACCACCTGGAAGACCGCGCTGGCGCACGCCGGGAGCCGGACGATCGGCCTGGACGGGGTGGTCGCCCAGCAGGACAACTACCGCCAGTCCGGCTTCCGGCTCGCCCACCGCACCATCCGCTTCAGCGGCCCCGCTCCCGAGGCCGAGCCGCCCGCCGGCGTCCGCCCGGCCGGCCCCGCCGACCTCGCCGCGATCACCGCCTATGACAGCGCCTGCCACCCCGCCGACCGCCCCCGGTTCCTCGCCGAGTGGCTCACCGCACCCGGCCACCGCGCCGCCGTGCGCGACAACGGCGGGCACCTGACCGGCTACGGCGTGATCCGCCCCGGCCGGGACACGCTGCGCATCGGCCCCCTCTTCGCGGACACCGCCGCCGACGCCCGGGCCCTGTTCGCCGCTCTCACCGCCGACGTGGCCGGCCGGGAGGTGGCGATCGACGTGCCCGAGCCGAACGCGGCGGGCGTCGCCCTCGCCGAACAGGCGGGACTGCGACCCTCGTTCGAGACCGCCCGCATGTACACCGGCCCGGTGCGCGCGTACGCCCAGGAGCGGGTCTTCGGCGTCACCACCCTCGAACTCGGCTGACCCCCTCAGCCGAGTCGGGGCCGCCCGGAGTGGAAGCGCCGGTGCAGCTCCCGTACCTCGTCCAGCAGCTCCGGCACCGGTCCCGCCACGGCCACCCCGGGCGCGATGTCCCGCACCGGCAGGGTCCGTACGGGCGGGGCGGGCACGCCCAACTCGGCCAGGATGCCGGACAATTGCACGGACGAGACGATGTACACGATCCGGCCGAGCCCGACCCAGGCGTGTGCCGCCGCGCACATCGGGCAGTGCTCGCCGGAGGTGTAGACGGTCGCCTCCGCCCGTTCCTCGGGCGTCAGGCGCGCGGCCGACCAGCGGGCCAGCTCGAACTCGGGATGCCGGGTGTGGTCCCCGCCCGCCACCCGGTTGCGGTCCTCCGCCAGCACGGTTCCGTCCCCGGCCACGAGGACCGACCCGAAGGGCTCGTCACCGGCGTCCAGCGCCTCCTCGGCCAGCTCGACACAGCGGCGCAGATACCGCAGCTCATCGTCCCGGACCATCGGTTCACCTCCGTGCGTCATGATCTCCGGCCGGGCAGGTTACGGCCACCGCACCCGGCCGGGCCAGCGGCTTTGCCTCCAGGGCAACGGAGCGCCGTTCGGCCGGGAAGGCGTAGCGCCGTCCCAGCGCGACCGTGCCGAGCGCCAGCAGCACCGGCGGGAGCGCGGTCCACGGCAGTGCTCCCGCGCCCAGCGCGTCCAGGGCCAGGCCGCCGGTGAGCGAACCGGCCGCGATCCCCGCGTTGTACACCGTGGTCTGCAACGAGGTCGCCAGATCGGCCTCGCCCGGTCCGGAGGCGTCGACCAGCGCGGTCTGGATCAGCGTCGGCGCCCCGCCGAAGGCCACACCCCACAGCGCGACCGCGCCCACCAGGAACGCGTGCGCCCGGCCGGCCGGCCCCAGAGCCGGCAGCACGGCCGCGACCAGCGCCAGCGCCCCGAGCAGAGCGGCCCGGGGACGCCGGTCGGCCAGCACCCCGGTGAGCCAGATCCCCGCCACCGTGGCCGTCCCGAACACCGCGAGCAGGACGCCCGTACGGCCGTACCCGGCATGCGCGGCGAACGGTCCGATGTACGTGTACATCACCTGGTGCCCCAGCAGCAGGAAGAACGTCACGCACAGCACCGGGCGGATCCCGGGACGGAGGGCGACCCGGACCAGGGGCACGCGCGCGTGCGGCGGCTCGCCGGGGAAACCGGGCACCCGGAGCCGTACCCAGCCCACCAGTAGCACCGCGAGCACGGCCAGGACGGCGAACGCGGCCCGCCAGCCCACCGCGCCGGCCAGCGCGGTACCGGCGGGCACGCCGAGCGCCAGGGCCAGGGTGATCCCGGCGAGGACCACCGCGATGGCCCGGCCGCGCCGCTCGGCGGGCACCATGCGGGCCGCGTAACCGGCCAGCATCGCCCACAGCGTGCCGCCCATCGCCCCGGCCAGCAGCCGGGCCGCGACGGTGAGCGGGTACGACGACGACAGCGCCACCACCGTGTTGCTCAGGGCGAACCCCAGCAGCGCACCGCACAGCACCGGCCGCCGGGGCAGTCCGCGCAGCGCCGCGGTGACCGGGACCGCGGCCACGAAGGAGGCCGCGGCATACGCGGTGACGAGGAAGCCGATCCGGGACCCGGCGACCCCGAGCGGGGGCGCCATGGCGGGCAGCAGGCCGGCCGGGAGGAGTTCGGTCAGTACGGCGGTGAACGCGGCCGAGGACAGGGCGAGCAGCCCGGACCACGGCAGGCGACCGCCCTTGACCTGGGAGGACGGGGTCATGCGACCATGGTGGAAGCTTCACATCAGTGTGAAGGTCAAGCGCGGAACCCGGGAGGTGCGATGCGCATCGGTGAGCTGTCCCGGCGCACGGGCGTCGCCACCCGGCTGCTGCGCTATTACGAGGAACAGGACCTGCTGCACCCGGACCGCTCCGGCAACGGCTACCGCAGCTACCCGGAGTCCGCGGTCGCGCGGGTGCGGCAGATCCGGGGTCTGCTGGACTCCGGGCTGACCACCGAGATGATCCGCGCGATCCTGCCGTACCTGTGCGGGTCCGGCCGTCTGGTGCCGTCCCCCGGGAACGTGCCGCCCGGGACTGCCGCCCTGCTCCAGGAGCACATCGATCGCATCCAGGCCCGCATCGACTGCCTGGCCCGCAACCGCGACCGGCTCGCCGCCTACCTGGCGGCGGTAGGGCCGGACGGCGGCTGAACCTCCCGGCACGGCCGTCGTGTCGCGTCGTCCATGTGCCTCCGGTGGTGGTCCGGCGCGATCCCGTCGGCACCGGAACCGCTTGACCCGCTCCGCTCGCCATGTGCATTTCAGCCAACCGGCGCGCGGAGGACTCCCAAGCCGGTTGCTCCACCAGCAGGGCGGCACGTTCGGGTTCCTACCGCCCTTGGCTCGACGGCAACGGCACCGCCGCCACCGGCCGCACCCAGCGCGCCCCCGCCCCGTCAGCCCGCCGGGACCGTCGTCTCCGGTGTGTTCCAGCCGGAGACGCGCACGGCCGGCGCCGAGCCGCGCAGGTCCGCCGTCCGGTAGGTGGCGGTCAGCGTCACCGACTCGCCCGGCCACAGGCTCACCTGGTTGTCCGACCAGCGCACCGGCAGCACCGGCCTGCCCTCCGCACCCACCACGTCGACGTCCGTCAGCAGCGCCGGAGTCGTCCCGCTCCCGTGGTGGCGCAGGGTCACCGTCGTGGTCGACACACCGCCCGACGCGCGGGTGACGGCCTTCGCCGACACCGGCACCCGGGCCATCGAGGCCAGCCCGGTCAGGTCGGCGTACTCCGTCGTCGGGGTGTAGTACCAGGTGGTGTCGCTCCAGTCGAGGGTGTCGGGCCGGGTGGAGAGCCAGTACACGTTCCGGCTCACCTCCCTGCCGGCCGCGTCCGAAAGCACCAGCCGCAGCAGATGGGTGCGCGCCGGCCCGCCCACCGCCGGCGGCAGCGTGAGCGCGGTGGCATGCGCGCCGCCGCCGTTCACCGCCACCCCGCCGGCGCTCTGGTCGAAGCGGCGCGTGCCGTCGGGATCGAACAGCGTGGCCCGCGCGGTGAGCCCCCGGACCGGAGCGGTGCGGTTGTTCACCACCACGATGGAGCGGTCGTCGTAGGAGAACTGCACATGCAGCGGCTCGTTGGCCTTCTTCGCGCCGAAGTAGGCGCCGTTCTGGTCGAGGTAACGGTCCGTCAGCTGCCAGTGCAGTGAGGGCCAGCCGCTGTTGAACATCCAGTGCACGACACCGGTGGCGGGCCGGTCGCCGTCGGTCGCGTTGCGCCGGTACGACTCGAACTGGGCCCGCACGGTCTCGTACTGGGCCAGCTGGGCCTTGCGCACATAGTCGGTGAGGCCCGTCGGAGCGCCGTAGCGGCCGGTGAGCGCCTCGTCGTAGATCTTGAGCGTGCCGAAGGTGACGGACGGCGAACGGTGGTACTGCCGGGCGTCCGGGTCCTTCCAGAGGGTGTCCAGTTCGGCCGGTGTCATCATCCGGCGCAACGTGTCCAGGGTGGGGATGCTCGGGCCCGCGCTGGTCTCGGAGTTGAAGCCGGTGGCCCCGCCCTCCCGCTTGGCGTACCAGTAGCCGGGCGGCACCCAGTCGTAGGGGCCCGTCATCTTCATGCCCGAGTCGCCGAGCCGTGGGGAGGAGGTGTCGGACGCGGCGGGGATCACGGGGACGGGCCAGTCGGCCGCTGCCAGCGCGTCCAGGTAGCCCTTCTCGATCGTGGCGTCCGGCGCGGCGTCGCTGCCGATCAGGAACGACAGCACGCTCGGATGGCCGCGCAGCCGGGCGGCCTCGGCGGCCATGGACGCCCGCGCCACGGTGTGGTCGGCGGCGGACCACGGCTCGCCGGAGCCGTTGGGGTTGACGTCGCCCTCCCACTTGTCGCAGCACTCCCAGCCCGGCAGGGCGAGCAGGCCGTAGCGGTCGGCGAGGTCGAAGAACTCGTCGGGCTCCAGGTGGCCTTCCAGGCGGAGGGTGTTCAGGCCCAGGTCGAGGGCGTACTTCAGGCGGTCCTCGGTATAGGCGCGGTCCCAGCGCAGGAACTCGTCCGGGGACCAGCCGCCGCCCTTGATCAGCAGGGGACGGCCGTTGACGCGGTACTGGCGGGCGCCGTCGGCGTTCAGCGGGGCCCGTACGTCCCGGATGCCGAAGCGCTCGTGCGCGGTGTCCGACGGTGTGCCGCCCACGGTGGCGGTGAGGTCCAGGTCGTACAGCGGCTGCCCGCCCATGCCGGCCGGCCACCACACCTCGGGGCGGGTGAGGCGCAGGCCGGGGACGTCGGCGGGGGAGAAGGAGAGCGTCTTCGACTCGTGCGCGCCGAGCGTCACCGTCCGGGCGAACCGGATGTCGCCGACGCTGCCGGTGACCTCCGTGGTGACCGCGGAGCCCGTGTCGTTGCGGACCTGGGCCCTGACCGTCAGGTCGGCGGTGGCGAGCGAGGGCACCGCCAGCTTCGTGACCACGTGCGCGTCGCGCAGCGCGACCGGGCCTTCCCGGCGGACCAGGACGTCCCGGACCAGGCCCATGTTCCGGTCCGGCGGCGGCTGGAGCCAGTCGAGCCAGCCCATGGTCAGATCCCGGTTCGGGTCGTTGGGCCGTACCCGGAAGGCGACCGTGTTCGTGCCCGGCCGGACCAGCGAGGTGATGTCCAGCTCATGGCGGGTGTAGGCGCCGGTGATTCGGGAGGCCGGTGCCACCAGCCGGCCGTTCACATAGACGTCGGCCGCCGAGACGACGCCGCTGAAGTCCAGGAAGGTGCGCCGCTCGGTGTCCTCGACCTCGAAGTCCGAGCGGTACCACCACGGCACGTCGAAGTCGGCCCGCGGGATCTGCCGCTGGTTGGTGGAGCGGAACGGGTCGGGGTACACGCCGTTCGCCAGCAGCGCGGCCAGCACGGTGGAGCGGGGGCCGGCCGGATACCAGTTCCGCGCCGGATAGCCGGGGGAGGACACGGCCGCCGCCGAGTCGCCGACCTTCGCGGAGGACTGGATGGCGAAGCGGGACAGCGGGGTGCTGGTGCCCGCGGCGGAGGGGACGGGGGTGAGCCGCTCCGGCCGGTGGGGCTCGGTCGCCTCCCCGCGGCCGGCCCAGGCGCCGGTGGTCAGGGCACCGCCCAGGGCGAGCAGCGCCGCGGCGGCCAGGGGGAGCCGGCGGGTGGGGCGAGGGAACACGGCGGTCTCCAGCCTCGTAAAGTTAGGAAACTTTACTAACCTGGGTCACGCTAGGTCGCGCCCCGGACACTGTCAACGAGCCTCGCGGAGACCGGCACGGCACGCCGCCGGCCTGGGCAGGATCGTTTCGCCGTCGTGGGTCTGACGGTAGGTCAGCCACTGCCGGGTGCGTCGGATGCCCGCCGTGTCAGGAGGCCCCCATGTCCGGTAGCCCACCACCCACGGGTGGCTTCGTCCGCCGCGTCGGCCTGTTCCAGGCCACGGCGATCAACATGAGCCAGATGTGCGGCATCGGCCCGTTCGTCACCATCCCGCTGATGGTCGCCGCGTTCGGCGGTCCGCAGGCGGTCACCGGGTTCCTCGCGGGCGCGGTCCTGGCCCTGTGCGACGGGCTGGTCTGGGCCGAACTGGGCGCCGCCCTGCCCGGCTCCGGCGGCAGCTACGTCTATCTGCGCCAGGCCTTCCGGCACCGCACCGGGCGTCTGATGCCGTTTCTGTTCGTGTGGACGGCCATGCTGTTCATCCCGCTGATCATGTCCACGGGCGTGGTCGGCTTCGTCCAGTACCTCGGCTATCTCGCCCCCGGCCTCGGACGGACGGCAGGCGACCTGACCGGCCTCGGCGTCATCGCCCTCGTGGTGCTCCTGCTCTGGCGCGGCATCGAGCACATCGCCCGGATCACGGCCGTCCTGTGGACCGTGATGATCACCTCCGTGCTGCTGGTCATCATCGCCGCGGCCACTCACTTCAGCCCACATATGGCGTTCACCTACCCACAGGGCGCGTTCAATGTGATGAGCGACCACTACTGGCCCGGGTTCGCCGCGGGCCTGACCATCGGCATCTACGACTACCTCGGCTACAACACCACCGCCTACATGGGCGCCGAGATCAAGAACCCCGGCCGGACCCTCCCGCGCTCCGTGCTCTTCTCGATCCTCGGCGTCATGGCGATCTACCTGCTGCTCCAGATCGGCACGCTCGGTGTGGTCGACTGGCACCGGATGACCGACCCGCACGACATCGCCTCCACCTCGGTGGCCTCCGCGGTGCTGGAGGACACCTGGGGCAGGGCGGCGGCGGACACCGTGACCGCGCTGATCCTCGTCACCGCGTTCGCCTCCGTCTTCACCGGCCTGCTCGGCGGCTCCCGGGTGCCCTACGACGCCGCCCGCGACCGGGTCTTCTTCCGGGCGTACGGCAAGCTGCACCCCAGGCACCGGTTCCCGGTGTCCGGCCTCGCCACCATGGGCGTGATCACCGCCGTCGGCTTCCTGGTCGGCCGCCACACCGACCTCGCCACCCTGATCCAGCTGCTCACCACGGTGATGGTGATCGTGCAGGCGCTGGCCCAGATCGTCGCGCTGACGGTCCTGCGCCGACGCCGGCCGGACCTGCACCGGCCCTACCGCATGTGGCTGTACCCGCTGCCGAGCGTCCTCGCCTTCACGGGCTGGTGCGTGATCTACGGCTACGCCGACCACAACTCACCGGACCGCCACCCCGTCGAGTGGTCCCTGGCCTGGCTGGCCCTCGGCTGCCTGGCCTTCCTGGGGTGGGCGCGGCACGAGAGGGTCTGGCCGTTCGGCCCGAAGGAGACCGGCGAGGACATCGGCGAGACGCGCAACGCCCTTGAGATGAGCTAGAGTTACGGGCACCACCTCCCCCGGCCGGACCACGATCCGCCGGGGACGCTTTCGTTCATGACCGAGAACACGAACGAGAACACGACCGAGAACGCGACCGGGAACACGGCCGAGAACATGGCCGCGGACCTCGCCGTCCGCCCCGCGACCCCCGACGACCGGCCCGCCGTGGAGCGGCTGTGGCTGATGTTCCGCCACGATCTGTCCGAGTTCCAGGGCGGCCTGCCCGCCGCCGACGGCGGCTTCCGCAACGAGTGGGTGGCGTCCGCCTTCACCGGGCCCGGCTGGGCACCGTACCTGCTGACGTACGGCGACCGCCTCGCCGGGCTGGCGTTCGTCCGCGGGCTCGACGGCCCGGTACGCGTGCTGAACAGCTTCTTCGTGGTGCGTGGTGCCCGGCGCCGGGGCATCGGGCTGCGGGCCGCGCGCGAGGTGCTCATCCGGCACCCCGGGCCGTGGGAGATCGCCTACCAGGAGGACAACCCGGCCGCGGCGCGCTTCTGGGCCCGGGTCGCCACGGAACTCGCCGGCGACGCCTGGACCCGCGAGCCGCGCCCGGTGCCGGGCCGGCCGGGGCTGCCGCCGGACGTGTGGATCTCCCTCACCGTGCCGGCCCTTCCCGACGCGGACCTTTGACAGCGGACGATCACCTCGACAGCTTGGGCGACCATGACCGAGCAACCCGGCTTCGTGTACGTCATCTACATCGCGAGCACTCCCGAGAGACTCTGGGAGGCGCTCACCGACGCCGATCTGACGGCCGTCTACTGGGGGCACCGGAACGTCTCCGACTGGCGGCCCGGTTCCCGCTGGGAGCATGTGCGCGCCGACGGCTCCGGCGTCGCCGACGCGGTCGGCCGGGTGGTGGAGAGCGAGCCGCCAGCCCGGCTGGTGACCACCTGGGCCGCGCCCGGTGAGGAGGGGCGCGAGGACCGGCACTCCAGGGTCACCTTCGAGATCCGGCCGTACGAGGACATCGTCCGGCTGACCGTCACGCACGACGGCCTGGGCGATGAGCGCGAGCGTTCCGCCGTCGCGTCCGGCTGGCCGGCCGTGCTGTCCAACCTCAAATCGCTGCTGGAGACCGGCCGGCCACTGCCGCAGGAGCCGTGGCGGGTGCCGGCCGGCTGACCGGGGACAAGGGGAGGCCGGTCCGTCCGGCGGACCGGCCTCGATGTTCTTCTTCGTTTCCGATGTTCCCGTCTCCTTTCCTCGGTCTTCTCTTTCGTGGTCGGGGGATCCGCGTGCTACGGCCTGGGAGTGCTCTTCGCGGCCGTGCCGGCGCACACCAGTCCGAGGACGAGGGCCAGGGCTCCGATGACGATGTTGTTGACGATGACGCCCGCGTCCGGGCGGCTGCCCACGATCCACGGGGCGATGATCATCCAGATGCCCATGGCACACATGGCCCAGCTCAGGCCGTACATGCGCTCGGGCGCCCGGGTGAATCCCAGGGCCAGCAGGCCGATCGCGATGCCCACGATCAGATTGTGGGTGACCAGGGCCGGCTGGCTCGCCGTGTAGTGCAGGATCCACGGGGACGCGGCACAGTACAGGCCGAGCAGGAACACCGGCCCGTCCACGAGCGCCACATCACGACCACCGAGCACGCGGGCGTAGCGGTCCCGCATCTCGGAGACATCGGGGTGGCTCGAGAGGTCACCCCTGTGCAAGTCGGCCATGACTCGTCTCCTTCGACTTCGCAGGCCGGACCGGGTCCGGTCCGGTGCAGGGCGAGTGCGCCATATGGACCATTTTGCCCTTACTTTCGGCTTATGTGTAGAGGGCGGGAAGGGTGCTCCGGAACGCCCTCCGGAGATCGGACGGAGGGCACGAACTCCACCGGGCCCCGAAGGGGTCCGCGATACGAGAACGGCAGCGATCTCCTTGACGGTCGTCGCAGGCTGCTGCCACGATCGATGGCATGACCATGCGACTGGATCTCACGCGGCGACGCCATGTCGATCTCGCACGCGTCTCCAGCGCCTCCTGTCGCGCCGCGGGCTGAACCGCCCTCCTTCTCCTTCTCCTCCGGGCGTCCGGCGCGACTGAACTCCCTCCGTCTTCCAGCGGATTCGGCGTGCCCGGCGTCCCGTCGAGCGATTCCGCAACAGGGGTTCCGCGTGCCCGGTCCGGCTCGGGACGCGGTGCTCCCGACCGTCTTCTCCCCGGGCGCCCCACTCGCGTACGGCCGTCCGGCGCACCCCAGAAACGAGACACCCATGGCCACCGTCCTGTCCGTCTCCGGAAGCCCCTCCGCCTCCTCGCGCACCAGCCTCCTGCTGCGCCACCTGGACCAGCGGCTCATCGCCCAGGGCCACGAGGTGATCCCGCTCGATGTCCGCACCATCCCGGCCGAGGCCCTGCTCGGCGCGGACTTCCGGCACCCCGCCATCGTCGAGGCCGCGGAGCTGTTCGCCCGCGCCGACGGCGTCGTGGTCGGCACGCCCGTCTACAAGGCGTCGTACTCCGGCGTCCTCAAGGCGCTCCTGGACCTGCTCCCGCAGTTCGCGCTCACCGGCAAGACCGTGCTCCCGCTGGCCACCGGCGGCTCCACCGCGCATGTCCTCGCCATCGACTACGCCCTGCGGCCGGTGCTGAACTCCATGGGTGCCGCGCACATAGTCCAGGGCTGGTTCACCCTCGACAAGGACATCACCGTGCGGAAGGACGGCTCCGTGGCCGTCGCACCGGCCACCGCCGAGGCCCTGGGGCACGTGGTGGACCAGTTCGCCGCCGCCCTGGACCGCACGCCCGTACCGGCGGTGGCGACCGCGAGCTGAGCGGCCCGCCCACCCCACGGACACAAGCGATCGGAGACCCCCGTGTCCCTCACCTTCCACTGGTTCCTGCCCACCAACGGCGACAGCCGTGATGTCGTCGGCGGCGGCCACGGCACCCCGGCGACCGCCTCCGGCCGGGACCGGCCTCCGACGGTCGCCTATCTGAGCCAGATCGCGCGCGCCGCCGAGGAGTTGGGCTTCGTGGCCGCGCTCACCCCGACCGGCGCCTGGTGCGAGGACGCGTGGCTGACCACCGCCATGGTCAGTCAGCACACCGAACGGCTGAAGTTCCTCGTGGCCTTCCGGCCCGGCTTCGTCTCGCCGACGCTCGCCGCGCAGATGGCGGCGACGTTCCAGCGGCAGACCGGGGGACGGCTGCTGCTCAACGTCGTCACCGGAGGGGAGAGCCGGGAACAGCGGGCCTACGGCGATTTCCTCGACAAGGACGCCAGATACCGCCGCACCGGCGAATTCCTGCACGTGGTACGGGAGTTGTGGGAGGGCAAGAGCGTCGACCTGGACGGGGAGCACCTGCGGGTCGAGGAGGCGCGGCTCAGCCGGGTGCCCGATCCGGTGCCCGAGGTGTACTTCGGCGGCTCCTCACCGGCCGCCGGCGAGGTCGCGGCCCGCTACGCCGATGTGTACCTCACCTGGGGCGAGCCGCCCGCGCAGGTCGCCGGGAAGATCGCCTGGATCCGCGGGCTCGCCGCCGCGCACGGCCGTACCCCGCGCTTCGGCATCCGGTTGCACGTCATCACGCGGGACACGGCGGCGCAGGCCTGGGCGGAGGCGGACCGGCTGCTCGACGGCTTCGACCCGGAGACCGTACGGGCCGTGCAGGAGGGACTCGGCCGCAGCGAGTCGGAGGGGCAGCGGCGCATGCTCGCGCTGCACGGCGGCAGCCGGGACGGCCTGGAGATCCACCCCAACCTGTGGGCCGGGATCGGGCTGGTGCGGGGCGGCGCGGGGACGGCACTGGTCGGCAGTCACGAGGAGGTGGCCGAGCGCATCAAGGAGTACCACGCCCTCGGCGTCGACGAGTTCGTCCTCTCCGGCTATCCGCACCTGGAGGAGGCGTACTGGTTCGGCGAGGGCGTGCTGCCCCGGCTTGCCGCGCAGGGACTGTGGACCCACCCCGGCGGGCGAGCGCCTGCCGCCGCACCGGAGACACCGGTCGCGATCTGACCAGCGGAGCGCGTTCCGGCGGGCAGGCTCAGGTGTTCCGTTCCCCGGTGTCCGCCGGCGCCCCGCTCAAGGCCCTCAGATGTGCCGCGCGTGACTCGGCGGTCTGGCCCTGTACCAGCAGGAACAGCCCCTCCCGTGCGAGGCGTTGGGCGCGGCCGGTCAGGGACATCGCGCGGCCGCCGCCGGCCACCACCGCAGCCGTGGTGGCCGTACGCAGCAGCTCGTAGGCATCCGAGCGCACCGCCAGCCGTTCCCCCACCCACGCGTCCACCGCCCTCGCCTCCGACTCCGCCCCTCTGGTGCGCCTCGCCGTGGCCGGACGCCCCGTCCACCCCTCGGGCGGCGGCTCGTCCGCCAGCTCGTACGCCCTGCGGCGGATCCCGGCGAGGCGGCCGCGGAGCGGGGCGGCCGTGTCCGTGTCCAGCAGGGAGAGCGCGGCCTGCGTCACGCCGAAGACCGCCGGGCTGGTGTGCAGCGTCCTGATCCGGTCCCCGGCGGCCCAGCGGTCGTACGGCGCGCGCAGGGCCACCGCCTCCGCGGGCAGCCACAGGCCGTCCAGCTCCAGCGACACCGTGCGCGCGGCGGTGAGGGCGGCCAGCCGCATCGGCTCCGAGGCCCGCAGCCCCGGCTGCTCGCGGGCCTCGGCGAAGGCGAACAGCACCTCGCCGGAGTCGGTGACCCCGGCCAGCAGCATCACGTCGTTCAGACCCCAGCCGGTGTACCAGGGCACCGTCCCGTCGAACCGCCAGCCGCCGCGCTCCGGCCGGACCCGTACCGGGCGGCGCGGATACGACCGCAGCTGCGCGTACGCCACCCCGGACAGCAGCTCCCCGCGGGACAACGGGCCCAACAGTCTTTCCCGCACCGGGTGTTCGCTCCGCGCCAGGGTCTGCACCGGCGTGTGGTGCTGGGTCTGCACGAACCAGGTCGCACCGCACGCCCCGGCCAGGATCTCCGCGACCTCCCGCGCCACGGCGGGCGGCGCCCCCGCGCCCCCGTGGTCCGCCGGCGCGGTCACCCCGAGCAGGCCCGACCGCTTCACCGCCTCGATATGTCCCGGGGGCACCCCCTCCTGGTCGACCCGCTCGGCCTCGGGGGCGAGCAGGTCCTCGGCGAGGCGGCGGGCGCGGACGACGAGCGGATGCGCAGTGAGATCCATGCGGGAGATTCTTCCGGGCCTTCGGGATGTATGTCGGCGGGCCCGGCCTGCGGCGGTCGGTGCCGGGCATTGTCGGCGTACAGCGGACCGGGCGTCGTCGGCATCGGAAGGCCGATGTGACCCTCGCCACTCCGCCGGTCCCGCCGGAATGAACTTGAGGACATGAAAGGTTGCTAAATGCATCCGACTGTTCCTACGTGATCCATCCGAGGCACCGTGAACCACTCCCTGCCCGAGCGGCCCGCCGACGTCGTGGCCCGGCTGCGCGCCACCTTCGCCACCGGTCGTACGAAGTCCGTCGACTGGCGTACCGACCAGCTGCGCCGGATGCGCGCCCTGCTCACGGAGCGCGGCGCCGACCTCGCCGCCGCCCTCCGCGCCGACCTCGGCAAGAGCGACACCGAGGCCTATCGCACCGAGATCGACTTCACCGTCCGCGAGATCGACCACACGCTGGAGCACCTGGCGGACTGGCTGCGCCCCGAGCCCGCGCCCGTACCGCCGCACCTGGGCGCCGACGCCACGGCCTGGACGCAGTACGACCCGCTCGGCGTCGTCCTCGTCATCGCGCCCTGGAACTACCCGGCGCAGCTCCTGCTCGCGCCCATGGTCGGCGCGCTGGCCTCCGGAAACGCGGTCGTCGCCAAGCCGAGCGAGCTGGCCCCGGCCACCTCCGCCGCGCTGGCGGAGCTGATCCCGGCCTACCTGGACCCGGACGCGGTCGCGGTGGTCGAGGGCGGTGTCCCGGAGACCACGGCCCTGCTGGCCGAGCGCTTCGACCACATCTTCTACACCGGCAACGGCACCGTCGGCCGTATCGTCATGCGGGCCGCCGCCGAGCACCTCACGCCGGTCACCCTCGAACTGGGCGGAAAGTCCCCGGTGTTCGTGGACCGCGGCACCGACCTGGAGGTGGTCGCGGACCGGCTCGCCCGCGGCAAGTTCCTCAACGCGGGCCAGACCTGCGTCGCCCCCGACTACGTCCTGACCGACCCGGAGACCGCACCGGCCCTGGAGGCCGCGCTGGTCCGCGCGGTCGAGAAGCTGTTCGGCACCGATCCGGCGCGCTCGCCGGAGTACGGCCGGATCGTCAACGAGCGGCACTTCGACCGGCTGTCCGGCCTGCTCGGCTCCGGCCGGGTCGCCGTCGGCGGCGTCGGAGACCGGGCGACGAAGTACCTCGCGCCGACCGTCCTCGCCGACGTCGACCCCGCCTCGCCCGTCATGCGGGAGGAGATCTTCGGTCCGATCCTGCCGATCGTCACCGTGTCCGGCCTGGACGAGGCCATCGGTTTCATCAACGACCGCGACAAGCCCCTGGCCCTGTACGTCTTCAGCGAGTCGGACGAGACCCGGGCGCGCATCGCGTCCGAGACCTCCTCGGGCGGCCTCGGACACGGCCTGCCCGTCGCCCATCTCACCGTCTCCGACCTGCCGTTCGGCGGGGTGGGGGAGAGCGGTATGGGCAACTACCACGGCCGCTACTCCATCGAGACGTTCAGCCACCGCAAGGCCGTCCTGGTGAAGCCGCTGAGCTGACCGTCCGCACGCCTCTCGAACCCGGCCGCGCGTCCCCTTGGGCCTGGCCGTGCATGCCATCCGGGCCCGGCCGCGCCTCCCTTGGGTCTGGCTGTGCGCGCCTCTCGGGTCCGGCCGCACGCACGGCCGGGCCCGACTTGCCCGCGCCGCAAGGAAGTTCACGTCCCGGTCGTACGTGATCGACTGGTCTAAACCCTTGACTGGTACATACCAAAGCGGTTGAGTGTGCCCAACCCCCCACCACGGCCGCTCCCCGACTCCGGCGGGCGCGGCCGTGCCGTACAAAGGAGTTGGTCCGTGTCGAAACACCGCATCGCCGCGCTCCTGGCCTCGCTCGCGATCGGCGGCTCCGCCCTGGCGTTCCAGGCGTCCCCGGCCTCCGCCGCCGGTTTCGTGGTCAGCGAGTCGCAGTTCAACCAGATGTTTCCGAACCGGAATTCCTTCTACACCTACAGCGGCCTGACCGCCGCGCTCGGCGCCTACCCCGCCTTCGCGAACACCGGCAGCGACACCGTGCGCAAGCAGGAGGCCGCCGCCTTCCTCGCCAACGTCAGCCACGAGACCGGCGGACTGGTGTACATCGTCGAGCAGAACACCGCCAACTACCCGCACTACTGCGACCAGAGCCAACCCTACGGCTGTCCGGCGGGCCAGGCGGCGTACTACGGGCGCGGCCCCATCCAGCTGTCCTGGAACTTCAACTACAAGGCCGCCGGCGACGCGCTCGGCATCGACCTGCTCAACAATCCCAACCTGGTGCAGAACAACGCGTCCGTCGCCTGGAAGACCGGCCTGTGGTACTGGAACACACAGTCCGGGCCCGGCACCATGACCCCGCACAACGCCATGGTGAACGGCGCCGGGTTCGGCCAGACCATCCGCAGCATCAACGGCTCACTGGAGTGCGACGGCAAGAACCCCGCACAGGTGCAGAGCCGGGTCTCCGCCTACCAGCGCTTCGCCCAGATCCTCGGGGTCGCGCCGGGAGCCAACCTGTACTGCTGACGTGGGGCGGGGCGCCGTGTGCGAGACTCCGCCGATGACCACGGAAACGATCACCGCGGACGCCTCCGGCACCTTCGGGCTGGGTGATCTGCCCGTCCACCGCATCGGCTTCGGCACCATGCGGCTGACGGGCAGCGCCGCCTTCCACCACGGCACCCCGAGCGACCGGCAACGGTCGCTGGCGGTGCTGCGCAAGGCCGTCGAACTCGGGGTGAACCACATCGACACGGCGGCCTTCTACTTCTCCTCGCTGCGTTCCGCCAACGAACTCGTCAACACCGCGCTGTCCCCGTACCCCGACGACCTCGTCATCGCCACCAAGGTCGGCCCCTACCGCGACTACCACGGCGCGTGGGGCACCTCCGCCCGTCCCGACGAGCTGCGCGGCCATGTCGAGGAGAACCTGCGCCAGCTCGGACGGGACCATCTCGACCTCGTCTATTTGCGCCGGATGCGCCAGGACTCCATCGCCGAACACTTCGGCGCCCTCGCCGAGTTGCGCACGGCGGGACTCATCCGGCACCTCGGGATCTCCGCCGTGGAACCCCGGCACCTCACCGAGGCGCTGCGGATCGCCCCGGTGGTCTCCGTCCAGAACCGGTACGCCCTGGACCGGCCCGACCCGGCCGGCGACGAGCTGCTGCGGCTGTGCGGCGAGCACGGCATCGCCTTCGTCCCCTTCTACGCCGTGGCCGGAGAGGCCGGAGAGAGCGGTGCGACGGCCGCGCACGACGACGCGGTGCTCTCCGTGGCCCGCGCCCACGACGTGACTCCCGCGCAGGTCCGCATCGCCTGGACACTGCACCAGGGCCCGCACGTCCTCGCCATCCCCGGCACCGGCAACCCCGACCACCTGACCGAGAACGTCGCCGCCGGAGCGCTGCGGCTCACCACCGCGGAGCTGACCCGCCTCGACCAGGCCCGCACACAGACGACCTGACCGCCGTGGACACGGCTGAACGAGGCGCGGGCACGACGCGGTCCGACCAGCCGGCTCTGGCCATCTCACCCGGGTCGAGCACTGGACACCGATCGGCCCGACATCGCAGAGAAGGCGTGGTGCGCCCTGCCCGCGGTCGTGCCGACCGGATGCTGCCCGGTGTGACCGGCCCGTCCTACCAGATCGCCTCCACCCACTCGGGGTGGTCGATGAACGGGTTCCGGTTCCTCTGGTAGGTGTCGTAGATGACCTGGTTGCGGCGCTCTTCGAAGGTGTCCGGCGGGTCCTCGTCGTTCCACTGCTTGAGCACCGACAGCCGGCCCATGTAGGGGTTGCTGCTGTTGCTGACGCTGTCGTTGCCCTCCAGGTCGGCCCAGCCGTCGCCGCCTTCGTAGCGGACGATCATGTAGAAGATCATGCGCGCCACGTCGCCCTTGACGGCGTCGCGCGGCTCGAAGGAGTTGGAGTCGGTGAGGCTGCCACCGGAGTTGGTGAAGCCGCTGCCGCCGTTGTCGAAGTCCTTGTTGCCCCGGATGCCGTTGACCTGGACGTCCTCCGGGCGGATGTGGTGCAGGTCGGTGCCCGGACCGGTGGAGGTCGTCAGGTCGCCGTGCGAGATGGCCCACACGTGCTCGCGGTTCCAGTCGCCGACGTCACCGCCGTTGAGCGTCTTGCTGCGGGAGATGCCCGAGTACAGCAGTTTGACGTTGTTGCTGTTGGCCGGGTCCTGGTCGGTGACCTTCAGTGCCTCCCAGAGCGCCGAGTAGGACAGTTTGGTCTGACTGCTGATGATGGTGTGCAGCGAGGACTTGAGGCTGGTGCCCGTCTTGCCCACGGCGTTCTTGTAGTACGTCGAGTCGTACGCCGTCGTGGTCGCCGCGGCGGGGGTGGCGGTGAGGGCGGGGGAGGTGAGGCCGACCAGGACGGCGGCCGTGGCGAATGCCACTGACTTCCAGCGGCGGGTGCGTATCGTCGGCATGTGGGGTCCCATCTACGCGGGTTGAACGGGGGCGGCATCCGGGAGAGTGGCATGGACATGCAGTCAAATGGGTGACGGGTGAGTGTCGGTTGGATGACGGGAGTGGACAACTCACGCTTCCCTGTGCGAGACCGGCCGCCCGAGCGGTGCCGGACAGAGGTTCGGGGGCCGTCGTGGCGAGATCGGTGGTCCTGTGGGGGACGGACATGGACGGTGGACCGGTCGCTGCGCCGCCACGACCCCGAACCCGTCAACAGCGCCGGCGCCCCCGTGTCCCGGGCGGTGACCGCTCGCGGAAGAATGCGGCGGCGGGGAACATCGCGTCCTTTCCGGGGTAGACGACGATCACAACCGGAGCCGGTCACGGAAGGAGACGAGCCGTGCGGAAGGGCGAACAGATCACGGGTGCGGCGCGTGAGAAGCTCGCGCGGGAGATGAAGGAGCAGTACGAGGGCGGCAGGTCCATACGGGCCATCGCCGAGGCTTACGGCCGGTCGTACGGATTCGTCCACCGCGTCCTCACCGAGACGGAGGTCTCCCTGCGCGGCCGGGGCGGGGAGCAACCGCAGCGGCGCCTCGGCACGGCCGCCCACTCAGGCCGGTAGCCGTCCTCCGCGGGGCGGCGACCCGTCCTCTGCCGGATCAACTCCGTCGTTCGCGTGAGGTGACCAACGCCGGATTCCGGCGTAGTCCAGCGCCGTCCCGGCCGGACTGAAGTCGGCGGCACCCGCGATGTTCCGCGTCCAGTGGCGCTGCGAGACACCGGGTGGGCCTGTCGAGTGGACTCCACCCGACAGGCCCCACCTCGGTGCGCCGGATGACGCTGGACGCCACCTTGATCACGGCCTTCCCTCGACAGGGACGGCTCATCGCGCCGAACGGACGCGGAACATGCCGTCCTGGGGTACTCCCTACCCCGCACAGGCCCGCTGGCCGGATGGATCACTCTCTCTTGATCGCGCAGGCTGGGCACATCGCACCTGCTCGTCCGATCGGAGAATCAGTGTTCAGCTCGAAGTCCTCGCACCGTACGGGGGCGCGCACCGCCGCGGTGGTCCTGGCGGGAGCGGCGTGCGCCGCCGTGATGACCGGCAACGCCGAAGCCATCGTCAACGGGGAGGATTCCACGCAGCGTTACCCGTTCATGGTGTCGATCCCGGTGACGGGTGTGGACGACCCTGCTTTCAAGGGTGTCTGCGGGGGATCGCTGATCGACTCGAAGTGGGTGCTCACGGCTGCCCACTGCGTCGACACGAGGCTTGTCACCCTGGACGGCACCGTCCGGATCGGCAGTGAGTGGAAGAACTCCGGGGGCACGGTCCGGTCCGTCGTGAAGAAGGTGTCCCACCCGGGCTACAGGAACGGCGAGGGCACCGGCCCCAACCGCAACGACGTCGCTCTGATCCGCCTGAACCGCCCGGTCGCCGAGAAGCCCATCCGCGTCGCCGACGAGCCGGGGCGGCCCGGCACCCCGACCCGGGTCTTGGGCTTCGGCACCATCGACGACGCCCCCGACCCCGCCACATGGGTCTTCCCCGACCGACTCCAGGAACTCGACACGCGCAGGGGTGCGGTCTCCGAGTGTGCGCCGGGCTACGCGGACAGCACCCGCCTGTGCACGATCAGCCAGGTGCCCGAGGCCATGGCATGCAACGGCGACTCGGGCGGCCCCCAGCTCCGGCAGGACCGGAAGGGGCGCTGGGAACTCATCGGCGTCACCTCGGGTCCCGGCGCCCCAGGCGTGCGGTGCAGCGAGGGTCCGGGGCTCTACACCAGCGCCTCTGCCTACGCGGGATGGATCCACAAGGTGATGGGCCGCAACGGCTGATTCGGGATGCCAAGAATGACTGGGTCTCCGGCGAGCCGGGTGTCTCCTACTTGTACGAGGGCGCTCATCGTGCTCGCCGTTCTCGCGCTGGCCGCATGCTCACCGGCGCATGAGGGGGGCCGGGCAGCGACTGGAAACGCTCTGGCGACCGACGGGACTCAGTCAAGCGGCACCGTGGGCAATGAGCACGCCCGGGTGGGGGAGATCTGGTACTTCGCTCTCCCCGTGCCGTACAACACGTCGTCGAAGCCCATCGAGATCAAGGGTGTTGCGGTCGAGCACATCCCTTCCGGTATCAGGGTTCTTGAGTATGGTGCCTATGATCTGAACGACACCGAAGGACTTCCGCTTCTCGCTCAAGAAGGCGCGTCGTACACGCCCGAATTCGCGAAACTGAAGAATTACGTCACGCATCCTGTCAAGGTTGCGGCCGGAAAAGAAAGCAATGTCTTCTACCTGGCCAAGATGAAGATCACTGCACCGCCGAAAGATACAGTTCGCGAGTGCCGCTTCGAATACGAGCAGGGCGGCCGGGCGTATACGCAGACACTGGACTGCGAACTCGAACTCAAGGTTTCCGAGTAGAACTCGCGAGGAGCAGCTGACTCCGGTGGCCGGCTGGGCTTTCGCTTCAGCGGTGCGTCGGCGTCCCTCTCCGTTGCCGCTCTTGCCGCGTCGAACACCACCGCGGCGGCACAGGCCGACACAGCCAGTGCGTTCAGACCACCCCCGGCCGTACTGTCGGCGACGACGACCAGCACCGGCTGGTGCCGATGTGCAGCCCTGTCGGTCGTTTCGGAGAGACTGCGAAGTCCGCGCGCCGACCGGCCGGATTCACACGATCCAGGCGCCGTCCCGCATCAGATGCCGGCCGCGCAGCTCGCGCTCCTCGTGCCACGCCTGCACCGCGACCGGCCGGACCTGGAAGAAGGCGTACGCCGGGCTGTCCGCGCGCGGATCCCAGCCCGTCTTCGCCGTGAACGCGTGGGCCGCCGCCTCCGGCACCTCCCCGGCGCCGAAGGCCCGTACCTCCCCGTCGACCAGCACGACGTCCCGGGTGTGACCGAGGGCGAGCCGGGTGCGGCCGCCGTCGCGCAGATTGCGGCCGGTGGGGTTGGTGCCGCGTGTGCACAGCCAGAACGACTCCTCGTGCCAGACGAACCACAGCGGTACGAGACACGGCACACCGTGCGCGTCCGCCGTCGCCACCCAGATGTCGGTCTCCCGCTCCAGCCGTGCCAGCAGGTCGCTCTTGCGCCGGGCCGGAGGGCGGACCCGTTCGTCGATCGTCATGCCCGGCGACGCTACCGGGCCCCGCCCGCCGGCGCCTGGGGCCCGGGTCCGTGCGCACCTCCGACCCCGGGCGTAGGTCCACGTCCCCGGCACGTCCCCGACGCCGTGCTCCACCCGCCCCCGACGGGGGACGGCACCCCGCTGACCACGATGCGTGGACGGCCCTGCGGACTGCCGACGAAGCTCATGCGCGACACAGTCGCGGGTGTGCGCGACATCCCTTGAGTTCCCCTGAACCCTGTCCCCGTGGCCGGGGTGTTCCGGCTCCTTGGGGCGTTCTTCGAGCCGGTGACCTTCGTCCGATCGATCTGTGGTCGGGGCGAAGGCGAGGAGGCTCGGCCGGCCATCGTGGGACATGGAGCCGGAGACGTCGACCTGGGCAACCGGCGCATCACCGTCGGCGGGCACGTCCGCCCGCTCGACGACCTCACCCACCGCGCGGTACTGGACCGGCTCGACCACCGTCGCAGCCGCTGGCCGAACACGGCCAACCCTCACCTGCTGACACCCGGAAGACCGCCGCCGAACTCGGCGCGGGCACTGCTGGAACAGGCAGCCGAGCACTCGACAGGGCCCTCGCCAAAAGAACTTGGCCCGGAGCGCGGAGCCTTGAAGAATGACGGCCATGCGGATTCGACAGGCAGGGCCTGATGACGCCTCGGCGGTCGCTCGTGTCCACGTGCGCTCCTGGCAGGCAGCCTTTGCCGGTCTTGTTCCGCAGCACTACCTCGACGCCATGGACCCGAGCCACGAAGAGTCCCGCTGGAAGTCACGTATCGCAGGGACACGGTGGCCATCGTCGGGAGTGCTGGTAGCCGAAAGCGAGGCGGGGATCGTCGGGTTCGCGAGTTTCGGCCCCTCCGAGGAGAACTCTGCCATCGCGGAAATCGGAACGCTCTACGCGATGCCCGAGGTCTGGGGCGCCGGGATCGGAAAGCAGTTGATGGCGGCAGCCTTGACGACCCTCGGACAGGCTGACTACGCACAGGCCGTCTTGTGGGTAGTCGAAGGCAACGAACGGGCCCGGCGCTTCTACGAGGCCGCCGGTTGGCGTCCCGACGGCACGGCCGTGGTGGACACCACCGGCGGGGCCGCACTCGACAAGTTGCGTTACGGCCACCCCCTCGGTCAACCCGCTTACCCTTTCGGCCGCCCAGCGAGCCAGGAAGCGGCATGCTCGTGAGGTGGAGTCAAACTCGCGGAACCAGGACCGTGAAGCACGGCGCCGGACCCTTGGGTTCCCACCAAGAACCCTTGAGTTCGCGTGAACCCGCGGGACTCACGGTCCTGTTCTCCCCAAGCTACGGCGAAGTGACAAGCAGCCGGTGATCAGCGTCGAGCGCGGCGAGATCCGGGCCGAGTGAGGGCCGTGCGTCCCGGCCGGACGACGTCCGGCCGGGGAGCGTCATCGAAGGCGCGTGCGCGGCGGCGTATGTGCCCGGCCGGCTCAGCGTCGGGGGCCTGCGGCCGCGGCAGCGCGAACCAGGCGGCGCGCCGGGCTCGCGTACGGCGGGGCGGGCACGTCGAGCGCTTCGGCGAGCCGGGGCGCCAGGCGGATGCGGCCGGTGCGGTACGGGGCGGTGACCTCGCCCCTGCCGGTGCGACGCGGATCGTTGACGAGGGCGCTTCACCTGCCCCGTCGTTCGCGACAACCCGTGAAACGTGATCGCGGCAGGTTGGCGCCGTCGGCGCTGGGTGTTTCACAGGCGGCCACTCACGAAACAGCCTGGATGCCGTCGGCTGGTCACCGGCGCCCGCTCGTCCAGAGGTCCGGGCGTCCGGGAAACCCGACGGTACTGGGACACCCGGCCCGGTACCTCCCGCCCACCCCGGAGTGACGCGCGTAGAAAGCGGACTGGCGTCGGGGTAGTTTTACGTATAACCTCACCCGCTAACCGCCCCCCGCCGGAAGGTAGCCATGCGCCGCGTCGCCCTGGTCACCCTCGTCGTCCACGACTACGACGAGGCGATCCGCTTCTACACCGAGGCCCTGGGTTTCCGCCTCGCCGAGGACACCCCGCGGCCCGACGGCTCGCGCTGGGTCGTCGTCGAGCCCGGCGGTGACGGGCCCGGCACCGGGCTGCTGCTGGCCCGCGCCAAGGACGCCGCCCAGAGCGCCCGCGTCGGCGACCAGACCGGCGGACGCGTGGGCTTCTTCCTGCACACCGACGACTTCGCCCGCGACCACTCCCGGATGACCGCCGCCGGCGTGACCTTCCTGGAGGAGCCGCGCCACGAGCCGTACGGCACGGTCGCCGTCTTCCAGGACCTGTACGGCAACCGCTGGGACCTGCTCCAGCCCGCCGCCCACTGACCCGACCCACAGCACCAGCCGAGGAAAACGACACGCCCATGACCGCGTCCCGCATCGACACCGAGACCCTCCGCCGGCTTCCCAAGGCCGTCCTGCACGACCACCTCGACGGCGGCCTGCGCCCCGCCACCGTGGTGGAACTCGCCGCCGCGGTCGGCCACACCCTGCCCACCACCGACCCCGACGAGCTGGCCGCCTGGTACGTCGAGGCCGCCAACTCCGGCGACCTGGTCCGCTACATCGCCACCTTCGAGCACACCCTCGCCGTCATGCAGACCCGCGAGGGCCTGCTGCGCACCGCCGAGGAGTACGTCCTCGACCTCGCCGCCGACGGAGTCGTCTACGCGGAGGTGCGCTACGCCCCCGAGCTGATGCTCAAGGGCGGACTCACCCTGACCGAGGTCGTCGAGGCCGTCCAGGAGGGCCTGGCCGCCGGCATGGCGAAGGCCGCGGCGGCCGGCACCCCCGTCCGGGTCGGCACCCTGCTGTGCGGCATGCGCATGTTCGACCGGGTCCGCGAGGCCGCCGGACTGGCCGTCGCCTACCGGGACGCCGGTGTCGTCGGCTTCGACATCGCCGGAGCCGAGGACGGCTTCCCGCCCGCCGACCACCTCGACGCCTTCGCGTACCTGCGCGCCGAGAGCATGCCCTTCACCATCCACGCCGGCGAGGCGTACGGCCTGCCCAGCATCCACCAGGCGCTCCAGGTGTGCGGCGCCCAGCGCATCGGCCACGGAGTGCGCCTGACCGAGGACATCGTGGACGGCAAGCTCGGCCGGCTCGCCTCCTGGGTGCGCGACCGCCGGATCGCCCTGGAGATGTGCCCCACCTCCAACCTCCAGACCGGCTGTGCCACCTCGATCGCCGAGCACCCCATCACCGCCCTGAAGGACCTGGGCTTCCGGGTCACCCTGAACACCGACAACCGCCTGGTGTCGGGGACGACGATGACCCGTGAGATGTCCCTGCTGGTGGAGCAGGCCGGCTGGACGGTGGAGGACCTGCGCACGGTCACCGTGAACGCCCTCAAGAGCGCGTTCGTCCCGTTCGACGAGCGCACGGCCCTGATCGAGGACGTGGTCCTGCCGGGTTACGCCGCCGCGCTCTGAACCAGCCCCCTGAGGTAGGCGGCCTGTCCGACGTGCTGGAGATCGTCGGACAGGACGCTCACCAGGCGCACGCCCAGGCTGACCGGGGGATCCCAGCGCTCGTCCACGATGCGCTCCAGTTCCTTGGCGGCCAGGGTGCGCAGCACCCCGAGGGTCTGCTCGTGGACGGCGTCGTAGTACCCGGTGAGCAGGCCGGCCGACTCCACCCGCACCTTCGCGACCTGGGCCGGGGTGTGCCCGTAGCCCGTGTCGTGCCGGGGCAGGCCGAGCCCGAACCGCTTCTGCCAGTCCTGGGCGAGCCACACCTGGTCGAGGTCGAAGGCGTCGGCGATGTGATCGTCCTGCACCCGGGTGAGGTGCCAGACCAGCCAGGCGACGCTGTTGGCGTCGGGGGCCGGGCGGTGGTGCAGCTCCTCGGGGCCGAGGCCGTCGAGTACGGCGTGGACTTCTTCCCGGATACGGCCGTAGCCGTCGATGAGGATGTCCTTGGCATGCATACCGACCACCATCGCAAACCGCCGCCGCTCCCGCGCCCGGAATCCGGCGACCGGTGCGTCAGGTGCCCGTCTCGAGCAGGGTGACCAGTGCCCGTGCGGCCGGGCTCGTGGCCCGTTCCGGCGGCAGCAGGGCCACCGTCTCGTACCGCGCCTCGCCCGTGCCCTTCAGCGGCAGCGCCGTGAGCGCCGGCCGCTTGTGCCGGAAGTGCCGGGGCACGACCGCGATCCCCAGATTCTCGTCCACGAGGTCCAGCAGACTGTGCACGTCGTTGACCTCCAGCGCGACCGTGCGCCGGACCCCGGCCGCGGCGAACGCGGCGTCGGTGGTGCGGCGCGGACCCCAGTCGGGGTGGAAGTCCACGAACACCTCACCGGTGAGGTCGCCCGGGCCGAGCACGGCCGGCGCGGCGGCGAGCCGGTGGTCGGGATGGCACAGCACCGTCATCGGCTCGTCGGCCAGCGACACCGAGCGCAGCTGGTCGCTGTCGGCCCGGGTGCGGTAGGCGAAGGCCAGGTCCAGCCGCCCGGCCGCGACCTCCTCCGCCAGCTCGCCCGAACCGGCCTGCCGCAGCCGGATCTCCACATCGGGGTGCCGGCCCCGGAAGGCCGCCAGCAGCTCGGCCACCCGCACCCCGGCGATGCACTGCTCGGTGCCGAGGGCGAGCGTGCCGCGCAGCACCCCCTGCACCGCCGCCACCGCGTCGTGCGCCGCCCGTACCTGGGCCAGGATCCGCTCGGCCTCCACCAGCAGCGCCCGTCCCGCCTCCGTCAGCGTCACCCGGCGCGTGGTCCGGACGAACAGCGGCGCCCGCAACTCCCGCTCCAGCGCCCGGATGGACGCCGACAGACCCGACTGGGACACCATCAGGCGTTCGGCGGCCCGGGTGAAATGCCGGTCCTCGGCGACCGCCACGAAGTGCTGGAGATGGCGCAGTTCCATGATTGAGCAGCCTAGCCGCTGAATCTCATCGGATTCTTCTGTTGGACCGCTGCCCACCGCCCGGGCAACAGTGGAACCGGTAGATCCTGTGCCCACCCCTCATGGAGTCGCGTTGTACACCGCACACCCCGACCGCTACGCCGACATGCCCTACCGGCGCACCGGACGCAGCGGCCTGAAGCTCCCCGCCCTGTCCCTCGGCCTGTGGCACAACTTCGGCCCCGACCGGCCGGTGGAGACCCAGCGGGCCATCCTGCGCCGCGCCTTCGACCTCGGCGTCACGCACTTCGACCTGGCTAACAACTACGGCCCGCCGCCCGGCGCCGCCGAGTCCGCCTTCGGCGCGGCGCTGAAGGACGACTTCGCCCGCTACCGCGACGAGCTGGTGATCTCCACCAAGGCCGGCTATCTGATGTGGCCCGGCCCGTACGGCGAGTGGGGCTCGCGCAAGTACCTGCTCGGCTCGCTCGACCAGAGCCTGAAGCGGATGGGCCTGGACTACGTCGACATCTTCTACTCGCACCGCCCCGACCCGGACACTCCGCTGGAGGAGACGATGGGCGCCCTGCACTCGGCGGTGCAGCAGGGCAAGGCCCTCTACGTCGGCGTCTCCAACTACTCCGCCGAGCAGACCCGCGAGGCCGCCCGCATCCTCGCCGACCTCGGCACCCCGCTCCTCATCCACCAGCCGCGCTACTCGATGCTCGACCGGCGCCCCGAGGACGAGGGCCTGCTCGACGCCCTGGACGAACTCCAGGTCGGCTCCATCGTCTACTCCCCGCTGGAGCAGGGCCTGCTCACCGGCCGCTACCTCGACGGCATCCCCGAGGACTCCCGGGCCGCGAGCGACAGCCCGTTCCTGAACTCGGACGCGGTGACCGAGGACCTGGTCGCCCGGCTGCGCGCGCTGGACGAGCTGGCCAAGTCCCGCGGCCAGACGCTGGCCCAGCTGGCGCTGGCGTGGGTGCTGCGCGGCGGCCGGGTGACGTCCGCGCTGGTCGGCGCGAGCAGCACCCGCCAGATCGAGGACAGCGTCGCGGCCATCGGCAACCTGGAGTTCGACACCGAGGAGCTGGCGCGGATCGACGCCATCGTCAAGCCCTGACGTCCTGCCCCACCGGAACCGTACGAGCCCGGCCGCCCGCCCCGGCGGCCGGGCTCGTACGGTTCGGCGGCCCTCGGGGGCCGCGGGCAGCACACCCGGAGCAGGGCGTTGCCGCACCGCTGGATTCCGGTCAGAGCGGGCGCGGAATATGCCGGGAGACTGGCCGGAAAACATGGTGACAGTGGTTCAGCAGTGAACATACTCGACTGTGCGGGCTTCACTTCCAGCGAGGCCCCGATCACGCACCGCACACGAGCCGCAGCGAAAGCGAGGCCGGCCCGCAGGCGGACGACGCGACGGGGGAGTGCGCATGCACGACGAGTTCCTGTGCCATGTCACCGCGTACGGCACCTGCGGCGGACAGCGTATCGGGGTACCGCTCGGCACCTACCGGGCCCCCACGCTCGCGCTCGCCCTGTGGTGGCTGCGCGACCGGGCGAGCTGGATCGCCGACCGGCTCGACCCCCGCCCGGAGGCCGCGCACTTCCCGCCCGGCGCGCTGGTCCCCGTCGCGGACACCGTGCCCGACGTACCGGCCGTCCTGCGCGCGTGGTGCGGCGACCCGGACCGGCAGGAGCTGGTCGCCGACGAGCTGGCCGCGGGTCGGCTGGTGCGGATCGCGACCGGCGACGACACCACCGAGTACGAGCTGCTCGCGGAGTCCGTCGACGCGGTGCGCATGCAGCGGACCATACCGGCGCTGATCGTCCCCGTCGCCTGACCGCCGCGCCGCCGTGGCATCTCCGTCGGGGGCCGGTGCCCCTGTGCGCGGTCGGCGAACGCCTCGTAGGGACTGCGGGGCCGGGCTCGGGGTACCAGGACTGGAGCGACGGCGACCGGCCGCACCGGGCCTTTTTCCGAGAGAGAACAGCATGACCGAGCACCTGGGCGGGGAAGTGATACCGACTGGCTTCGACGTACCCGTGGAGCCGCTGCGGCGCGCGGCGCACTACACCGGCGCGCCCGGCTGCATCGCCGAGGCACGCGCCTTCGCCGACCGGTTCCTCCAGCAGCTGCGGACCGAGTGGTGCGCCGGCGTCGACGACCGGGCCGGCGGCGAGCTGCTGCTCGTGGTGAGCGAACTGGTCACCAACGCCGACCGGCACAGCAACGGTCCCTACATCCTGGAGCTGGAGGGCACGGACAGCTCGGTCGTGGTGTCCGTGTACGACAGCAGCACCGCTCTGCCCCGCCGTTTCCCGAAGAACCCCGAGCGCGTCGGGCGGCACGGGCTGGAGATCGTGCACGCACTGGCCACCGAGGTCACCGTGGAACGCGTTCCCGTGGGCAAGCGGGTACGGGCCGTCTTTCCTTTGAGCCGCTGAGCCCGTGTGACCCCTGTGGGCGGGCCGGTATCACGACGTGGCTCGCCGGTCCCGGCCGGACGTTGACCCAGCCGGGACGGTGGCCCGGTCCCCGGACGTCAGGCGCAGCCCAGTTCGCCGAGCATGCCCTGGCGCAGCCGGGTGATGATCCGCTTGATCAGCCGGGAGACGTGCATCTGGGAGCACCCCAGCCGCTCCCCGATCTCGGCCTGGGTGGCCTCCTCCACGAACCGCAGATGGATGATCTGCCGGTCGCGTTCGCTCAGCTCCGCCATCAGCGGGGCCAGCGCGTGGAAGTCCTCGACGAGCCGCAGCCCCTCCTCCTCCACGCCGATGAAGTCGGCGAGCACGGCCTCGCCGTCCTCGGGGCCGTCACCGGTGAGCGCGGCGTCCAGGGAGGCGGAGTTGTAGCCGTTCGAGGCCAGCTGGGCCTCGACCACCTCCTTCTCGGGGAGGTTCATCAGCGTGGCCAGCTCCGCGACCGTCGGGTCCCGGTCCAGCCGGCTGGACAGCTCCTCGCGTGCCTTGGCCAGCTCCACCCGCAGCTCCTGGAGCCGACGCGGCACATGGACGGCCCAGGTGGTGTCCCGGAAGAACCGCTTGATCTCGCCGACGATGTACGGCAGCGCGAACGACGTGAACTCGACCTCGCGCGACAGCTCGAACCGGTCGATGGCCTTGATCAGGCCGATCATGCCGGTCTGGACGATGTCCTCCATGTCGTCGCCGCGGCCCCGGAACCGTCCGGCCGCGAACCGCACGAGCGACATGTTCATCTCGATGAGTGTGTTGCGCGCGTATTGGTACTCGTGCGTTCCCTCTTCCAGTTCGGCCAGGCGGCGGAAGAACTGGCGGGACAGCTCCCGGGCGTCGCGCGGTGCGACGGACGCCGGGTCCGTGATGCCAGGCAGAGACCCCTCGCCCGTCCTGTCCTGCTCGGTCTGCTCGACGACCTCGGCTTCCGACCGGATCCCGGCGGCGGTGTTCATTGCCTCTCCCACGAAAGTCACGGTTCGACGTCTCCCTGTACGGCCTCCGGGCCGGCACCCGCATAGGGCCGGCTCCAGTGTCCGGGCAGTCTCCGGCGAGTACCCGCTGTGCGACGGGTCATGCCTGCTCGCGGAGCCGCTCACGGCCCGGGTACCCATGGTGACGCATCGCATGCCCCCGCCGTGCCGCAGTGGCGCGAAACGTCCGGTCGGGCGTGGTCCGGCCCGCGATTTCCCTCAGGGCGCAACGCCCCTCCTTGCCCCGGGCGGCATCGCTCCTAGGCTGACGGGATGAGCAACCCGGTGAGTGACGAAGCCCGAGTGATCCCCCTGCGACCGGCCCCGGCCCGCCCTCAGGCGCCTCGGACCGAGCCCGCCCCAAGGGAACCCCTGTGGCGTGATCTGGTCGGCGAGGTGCTGCGCCGAGAGCGGCGGGAACAGGAGCGCACCCTGAAGGATGTGGCCGACGCGGCCCGGATCTCGCTGCCGTATCTGTCGGAGATCGAGCGGGGCCGCAAGGAGGCGTCGTCCGAGGTCCTCGCGGCCGCCGCGCACGCCCTCGGCCTGAGCCTCGGCGACCTGCTGGCGCGGGCGCACGGCGAGCTGGCCCGCCGTACGGCCGGCCACCACCGGGCGGCGGCCCCGCGGCCCCGTTCGTACCGCGGCCTCTGCCTCGCCGCCTGAGCCCGGCACCGGACGTACAGGGGTCCTGTCTGCCTGCCTGTCGGCAGGCAGGCCGGGCCCCGGCGCCCGGAATCTTTCACCTGTTCGAATGAACCGGTGGCCGGGCCGATGAGTTCCGCGGCGCGGAACGGTCTGCCTCCATGACCGTGTTCCCCGACATTCCCCGACGTTCCCCGACGTTCCCTGTCCCGTTCCACGCCCCGGGAGGCGCTCATGACCGCCGACGCGTTCACCACCTGTCTCTGGTTCGACGGCAAGGCGGAGGAGGCCGCGCACTTCTACGTGTCCGTGTTCAAGAACTCCGCCGTCGAGCGGGTCGTGCGGTGGCCCGAGTCCGGGCCCGGCCCGGCCGGTTCCGTGCTGTCCGTGGAGTTCACGGCCAACGGCCAGAGGTTCGTCGCGCTCGACGCCGGCCCCGAGTTCACGTTCAACGAGGCCGTCTCCTTCCAGATCCTCTGCGCCGACCAGCAGGAGATCGACCACTACTGGACGAAGCTGACCGAGGGCGGCGGCGAGGGCGGCCCCTGCGGCTGGCTCAAGGACCGGTACGGCCTGTCCTGGCAGGTCGTCTACGCCCCGTTGCCCGACATGATCGCCGACCCGGACCCGGAGCGGGCCGGACGCGCCCTGCGCGCCATGATGGGCATGGGCAAGCTGGACGCGGCCGGGCTGGAGCGGGCGTACGCGGGCGAGTAGCGGCCGCCCGGCGCCGTCACGGGTCCCGGCTCGGCGCGCGGGCCGGACCCCCGGTGGCTAGCGTGAACAAACGGGGACACACCACTCCAGGAGGGCCGTCGGCATGGCCGTACAACCCGAAGGAACGCCCTGTTGGGCCGACGCGATGTTCAGCGACGTCGAGGGAGCCAAGCGGTTCTACGGCGACGTCCTCGGCTGGACCTTCGGCGAGTCCTCGTCGGAGTACGGCAACTACACCCAGGCCTACGCCGACGGCAAGGCCGTAGCGGCCGTCGTCCCGCCCATGCCCGGCCAGGAGGGCCAGTCGCAGTGGTGTCTGTACTTCGCCTCGCCGGACGCCGCGGCCACCGCCCGCAGGATCCGGGAGGCCGGCGGCGAGGTGCTGCTGGAACCGATGCGGGTCGGCGACTTCGGCACGATGTGCCTGGCCCGTGAGCCCAGCGGCGCCGTGTTCGGCGTGTGGCAGGCCGGCGCCCACGAGGGCTTCGAGGCGACGGCCACGCCCGGGGCCTACTGCTGGGCCGAGGTCTTCACCAGGGAGCCGGAGCAGGCGGACGCCTTCCTCGCCTCCGTCTTCCCCTACCGGATGAAGGAGATCGAGGACGACGCGGTGGACTTCCGGATGTTCGACATCGGCGAGGACACCGTCCTCGGCCGGATGCGGATGACCGAGGACTTCCCGCCCGAGGTGCCCTCGTACATCAATGTCTACTTCGCCGTCGACGACTGCGACGCGGCCGTCGCGCGCGCCGTCGAACTCGGCGGCATCCTCCGCTTCGGGCCGATGAGCAGCCCCTTCGGGCGGTTCGCGGCGCTCAGCGACCCGCAGGGTGCCGACTTCTCGGTGATCGACATCACCACCACCGAGGGGCAGATGCCCGCGATCAGGGACGTCTGACCGGCCCCGGCACGGCCCCGCCCGCGGCCATGGCATCATCGAGCGCATGCGTGAACGTGTGGTGGCCGCGTGCGACGGGGCTTCGAAGGGAAACCCCGGACCGGCCGGATGGGCGTGGGTGGTCTCGGACGGCGACGAGCGGACCCCCGCCCGCTGGGCGGCGGGCCCGCTCGGCCGGGCCACCAACAACGTCGCGGAACTGACGGCGCTGGAGCGGCTGCTCACGGCCGTCGACCCGGACGTGCCGCTGGAGATCCGGATGGACTCCCAGTACGCGATGAAGGCCGTCACCACCTGGCTGCCCGGCTGGAAGCGCAACGGCTGGAAGACCGCGGCCGGCAAGCCCGTCGCCAACCAGGACCTGGTGGTCCGCATCGACGAACTCCTCGGCGGCCGGTCCGTCGAGTTCCGCTACGTACCCGCCCACCAGGTCGACGGCGACCCGCTGAACGACTTCGCCGACCGCGCGGCCAGCCAGGCGGCCTCCGTCCAGGAGTCCGCCGGCAGTGAACTGGGCTCCCCGGAGCCCCCGCCGTCGCCCGACACCCCGGCGGCGGCCGGGGCGCCGCGGCGGAAGACGCCCCGCCGCACCGGCGCCGGCGCGTCCTCGTCCTCGTCGTCCTCCCGGACCATCAAGGCCAAGTTCCCCGGCCGCTGCCTGTGCGGCCGGTCCTACGCGGCCGGCGAGAAGATCGCCAAGAACGCGCAGGGCTGGGGCCACCCGGAGTGCCGTACCGCCGAGGCCTGATCAGGCGTCGAACGTGTAGTACGCGGTGTGGTCCAGCAGATCCGCCGGGCGCACGGTGTTCCACGGCTTCATGGTCTCGTTGAGGTCCACCACGTCCGGCGTGCCGCCCGTCGGCACGTACGCGGACTCCGGGTGCCGCCGCTGCCACTCGGCCCACAACTTGTCGACGTAGGCGTGGTGCAGCCAGAACACCGGGTCGTTGGGGGAGACCCCGGTGGCCATCTGCCCGCCGACCCACACATGGACCCTGTTGTGCAGATTGACCCCGCGCCAGCCCTCCAGGTGGTTGCGGAAGCCCTCCGAGGCGCTGTTGTACGGCGGCAGGTCGTAGGACGACATCGCCAGCACCGACTCGACCTCGGCGCGCGTGGGCAGTTCGGCCACGCTGGTGCCGAGCGAGCGGCGCAGGAACGTCCGGGCGTCGACGCGTACGTTGATCGGCCAGTTGCCCGTGGACGCGGCGAACGGCCCGTCCATCACCCGGCCGTCGGTGCTGCGCCCGGTGCCGCCGAGGAAGTCCGGCGCCCACAGCGAGGCCCGCACGGTGCGGTCGGCGGTCCAGTCCCAGTACGGCAGCGTGACGGAGGAGTCCACGGACTGCAGCGCCTGCTCGAAGTCGAGCAGGAATCTGCGGTGCCAGGGCAGGAACGAGGGGGAGCGGTGGCCGGTCCGCTCCCCGCTGTCGGTGTCCGACATGATGAACTCGTTGTGCGTGCGGACGAACTCGTCATAGCGCCCGCTGCGCTTCAGTTCGAGGACGGCGGCGACGAACCTGCGCTTCTCGTCGGCGGTCAGGGTGGCCTGGTTCTTGCGTACGGTCATGGTGCGCGGTGCTCCGAAGTCCTTGCTGGGGTGGTCAGTTGGCGGGGAACGGCAGCAGTGGGGCGCCCTGCAGCTCGTCCACCGCGGCACGGGCGGCGGCGCGCGGGGTGGGTACCGGGTCGTAGTGACTGACGACGCTGATCCAGCTGCCGTCGGCGTTGCGCATCACGTGCAGCTGTACGCCGTCGATGAACACCTCGTATCCGCCGCCGTGTTCGTGGTGGTGTGCGCCGCTCTCCGCCGGACGCCCCTGTATCCGGCGGCCCTTGTAGACCTCGTCGAAGGACTCGGGCGCGGCGGGCTCGTGGTGGCCGGCGGCCGACGCGGCGGGAGCGGCGAAGGTGACGGCCACCGAGGCGGTCGCGGCGACGGCGGCTGCCGCGGTGAGCGCGCGGCGCCGGGTGATCTCAGGCATGCGTGTCCTCCGGAAGAGTGAAGATTTGGTGACGACGCATGCCTATCGACAGCACCCGGAGCGGAAGAAATCCGCCGGAACCGGTTGGCTGTGATCCGGACAATTAACCACATGTCATACAGAGTTCAACAAAGATGATCTTGCTGGGGCGGTGCTCCGATCCGCACCGGAACGGGGAATTCCTTGCTGGAGCGCCCCGGTTTTCCTTGATCCTTTCCGGTGGCGGTCCGGCCGAGTGGCGCGGCTCACCACTCCAGACTGACGCGATCATGTGACGCCGCCCTGCTACTCTCCGGTGCCGTTCGGGTGCGAACGGTCACTGACAGGGGTGTGCGTGTGAAGGTCGTCTGCGTCGGAGGCGGGCCCGCCGGCCTCTGCCTCGCCCTCCTGCTCAAGCGGCAGGACCCGGCCCACGACATCACCGTCCACGAACGCGACCCCGAGGGCTCCACCTACGGCTGGGGCGTGACGTACTGGCGCGGCCTGCTCGACCGGCTCCGGGCCTACGACCCCGAGACCGCCCACGCCATCGAGGCACACTCCGTCCGGTGGACGGACGGCGTCGCCCACGTCGGCGACCTGACCACCCGGCACCACGGCGACGAGGGCTTCGGCATCGGCCGGCACCGGCTGCTCGGCCTGCTCGCCGCCCGGGCCCGCGTCCTCGGCGTCCGCCTGGAGTACGGGAGCACGCGGACCCGGCCGCCCGCCGACGCCGACCTCGTCGTCGCGGCCGACGGCGTCCACAGCGCCCTGCGGACCCGCCGCGCCGAGCACTTCGGCACCCACGTCACCCCGGGCCGCAACCCCTACCTCTGGCTCGGCACCACCAAGGTCTTCGACGCCTTCACCTTCGCCTTCACGGAGACTCCGCACGGCTGGATCTGGGCCTACGGCTACGGCTACAGCGGCGACCACAGCACCTGCGTCGTCGAGTGCGCCCCGGAGACCCTCACCGGACTCGGGCTGGACCGCGCCGGCCCCGGCGACGACCTCCCCCAGCTGGAGAAACTCTTCGCCCGCGTCCTCGACGGCCACCCCCTCGTCGCCCGCCCCGGCGCCTCCTGGACGACCTTCCGCACCCTCACCAACCGCACCTGGCACGACGGCAACGTGGTCCTGCTCGGCGACGCCGCCCACACCACCCACTACTCCATCGGCGCCGGCACCACCCTCGCCCTGGAGGACGCCATGTGCCTCGCCGACGCCCTGCGCGCGCACCCCCTGCCCGAGGCCCTCGCCGTCTACGAGCGCCGGCGCCGGACCGCGCTGCTGCCCGCGCAGAGCGCCGCCCGCCACAGCGCCCGCTGGTACGAGAACCTGCCCCGCTACATCCACCTGCCCCCGCACCGGATGTTCGCCCTGCTCGGCCAGCGCCACTCACCCCTGCTGCCGTACGTCCCTCCGCAGCTGTACTACGGCCTGGACAAGGCGGCCGGACGGCTGGAGCCGCTGCGCAGGTTCAAGCGCTGGCTCGGCCCCCGCGCCGCCCGCGTCCTGCAGGCCCGCACCGAGCGCCCCCGCTGACCACCAGGGCTTCGGCGGCCGGATGTACCGCTTCGTCAACAACAACGGCATCGTTCCGTAGCTCCCGCCGGAGCCGGTCCGCACCCCCGTCAGGGCGTTGCGTCACCTCGACTCCGAGGGCAGGCTGCACGAGTCCGTGCCGCTGCTGCCGGCGCTGGGCGACCGGGCCCGGGGTCTGACCGCGGACCCCTTCGCACCCGCCGCCGACGGCGTCCGCGACCACCTCATGCGCCACTACCTCGCCGCCCTGGAACACAACCCGGCCTGAGCCGCCCGGCGGGACGACCGGGCGGGACCGGGTGTCGGCACCGGGCCGGTGTGCGGAGGGGCGACCGCGTGGGATGGGCTGCCGGTCCACCCGGCCGGTGTCCGGCGGGGCGACCGCCGGGGATCCGGCGACACTGTCGGCATGGATCTGCTGTCCCTGCGCTATTTCCAGGCCGTCGCCCGGCACCAGCACATCAGCCGGGCCGCCGAGGAACTACGGGTCGCCCAGCCGTCGGTGAGCCGGACCATCCCCCGGCTCGAAACCGAACTCGGCGTCCCGCTGTTCGACCGTCAGGGCCGCCGCATACGGCTCAACGACCACGGCGCCGCCTTCCTGGCCCGGGTCGACCGCGCGCTGACGGAACTCGACGACGCACGGCGGGAGTTGGCCGACGCCGCCGGGCCCGGCCCCGGACGTGTCGCCGTGGCCGCCGAGACCCTGCTCCAGCTGTCCGGCGTGCTCTCCGCGTTCCGCGCGCTGCGGCCCGGGGTGCGGGTGCGCCTCTTCCAGGCCCCGGCGGACGCCATGCACCGCCATCTGCGCGCGGGCGAGGTGGACTTCGCCATCGCCTCCCAGCCACTCGCCGGGCCCGGGCTGTCCACGCTGGAACTGGCCCGCGAAGAGGTGCTGTTGGCCGTACCCACCGGGCACCCCCTGGCCGGCCGGGGAAGCGTCGCGGTGGCCGAGCTGGCCGGCGAGGACTTCGTCAGCACCCGCGCCGGCCACTGGCAACGGGCGCTGCTGGAGCGGCTGTTCGCCCGCGAGGGCCTCACCCCGCGAGTGGTCTGCGAGGGGGACGAGGCGGCCGCCACCCCCGAGCTGGTCGGTGCCGGACTCGGCCTCTGCCTGCTGCCGGCCGTCGCCCGGCGGGCCATCGGTGAGGACGGACCGGTGGCCTGGCTGCGGCTGGACGCCCCGGACTGCCACCGCACGCTGACCCTGGTGTGGCGGCAGAACGCCTATCTCTCGCCCGCCGCGCGGGACTTCCGCCGGCTGGCCCGGGAACGGCTCATGCCCCTCGCGTCATGAACACATGGCCGAACCGGTCGTGGAAGGCATGAGCGCCTCCCCATTAGCGTCGCACCGTGCCCACCGCTCCGGACGAGGGAGAACAGTGATGAGCGAGCAACACGCCCCCGCACAGGCCGGGTTCCGCAGCTACGCGGAGGCCGTCCTCGACGTGCTGTCCGCCCGGCCGGCACGGGCGGCGGTCACCACCGCCGAGGGACGGGTGGTCCGCGCCGGCGAGTTCCGGGACCAGGTGCACCGGCTCGCCTGGGAACTCGCCGGGCGCGGGGTCGGCCGCGGGACCACGGTCACCCTGCTCACCGGCAACACCGTGGAGGCCCTCGTGGCCCGCTACGCCGCCAACCTGACCGGCGCCCGCGTGGTCGTCCTCTACGAGGGCATGAGCCCGCCGGTCATGGCGCGGGTGATGGCGAGCGTCGACTGCTCCCTGCTGCTGGCGGACGACCGGCAGCGGGAGGCGGCCCGGCAGCTGTCCCGGCTCCCCGGCACCCCCGAACTCCGCTGGCTGGGACCGGACGGTGACGCGGAGGACCTGCTCGCCGCGGCGGCCCGGCGCCCGGCCCGGCCGATGGGCGGCCGGGTGGGACCCGACGACGACTGGTGCGTCCGGCACACCGGCGGAACCACCGGCATTCCCAAGGGCATCCGCATGACCCACGGCGCCTACCGGCTGAGCATGGACCAGGGCTTCGCGGTCGCCGGCGACCCGCCCCGCTTCCTGGCCTGCACCGCCCTCGCCCATCTCGCCGGGATCTTCGCCGACCTGGCGCTGTACCAGGGCGGCTCGGTGGTGCTGCGGCACGGCTTCGAACCCGGGGACGTGCTGGCCACGATCCAGCGCGAACGCGTCACCCACACCTGGCTGCTGCCGCCCCTGCTGTACCGGCTGCTGGACCACCCCGACCTGCCGCGCACCGACCTGTCCGCGCTGCGCCGGATCAGCTACGGCGGCACGCCCGCCTCTCCGGCCCGGATGCGGCAGGCCGCCCGGGTCCTCGGGCCGGTGCTGCACGGCATGTACGGGCAGGCCGAGACGCAGCTCATCACCCAGACGGGCCCCGAGGAGCAGGAGGTGACCGGCCGCGGCGGCCAGCTGACGGTCGGCCGGGCCCTGCCGGGCGTGGAGATCGCGATCCGGGACGCCGACGGCACCACCCTGCCGCCCGGGGAGTGGGGCGAGGTGCGGGTGCGCTCGCCGTATGTGATGGGCGGCTACTGGAAGCAGCCGGAGCTGACCGCCGAGGTGCTGCGGGACGGCTGGGTGCACACCGGCGACGTCGGCTACCTCGACGAGGACGGCTACCTCTACCTGGTGGACCGGATCAAGGAGATGATCGTGGTCGTGGGCGGCCACGTCTACCCGGCGGAGCTGGAGGAACTGCTGCTGAGCCATCCCGCCGTCGGCCGGTGCGCGGTGTTCGGCAGCCGGGACGACGACGCGGTGGAACACGTCCACGCCGCCGTGGTTCCCGCCGCCGGGCAGCGGCCCACGCTGGAGGAGATCCGGGACTTCGTCACCGCCCGCAAGGGGCGCCTCTACGCCCCCGCCACCCTGCACCTGGTGCCGGACATCCCGCTGACGGCGGCGGGCAAACCGGACAAGCGGCAGCTGCGCACCCTGCTGACCGGCTGATCCGGCCTGCCAGGTGCACGGGACGCCGTACCGGATGACAGACTGAGGCCATGGACGAACGCGTGATCGGCAGGTCGGGTCAGTGGGCATCGGTGGTCGGGCTCGGCACATGGCAGCTGGGCGCCGACTGGGGCGACGTGGACGACAAGGTGGCCCTCTCCGTCCTCGAGGCGGCGGCCGAGGCCGGGGTGACCTTCTTCGACACCGCCGACGTGTACGGCGACGGGCGCAGCGAACAGACCATCGCCTCCTTCCTGCGCGGCCGGCCCGACCTGCACGTCCTCGTGGCCACCAAGATGGGCCGCCGGGTGGAGCAGATCCCGCAGAACTACGTCCTGGACAACTTCCGCGCCTGGAACGACCGTTCGCGCCGCAACCTCGGCGTCGACCGCATCGACCTGGTGCAGCTGCACTGCCCGCCCACCCCCGTCTACTCCTCCGACGAGGTCTTCGACGCCCTGGACACCCTGGTGGCGGAGGAGCGCGTCGCCGCCTACGGGGTGAGCGTGGAGACCTGTGAGCAGGCGCTCACCGCGATCGCCCGCCCGGGCGTGGCCAGCGTGCAGATCATCCTCAACCCGTTCCGCATGAAGCCGCTGCGCGAGGTGGTGCCCGCCGCCCGCGCGGCCGGCGTCGGCATCATCGCGCGGGTGCCGCTCGCCTCCGGGCTGCTGTCCGGGAAGTACACCAAGGACACGGTGTTCGCGGCCGACGACCACCGGACCTACAACCGGCACGGCGAGGCGTTCGACCAGGGCGAGACCTTCTCCGGGGTCGACTACGCCACCGGTGTGGAGGCCGCCGCCGAGTTCGCCGCGCTGGCCCCCGAGGGCTACACCCCGGCCCAGCTCGCGCTGCGCTGGATCATCGAGCAGGAGGGTGTCACCACCGTGATCCCCGGCGCCCGCAACCCGGAGCAGGCCCGCGCCAACGCCGCCGCGGCCAAGCTGCCGCCGCTGCCGCCGCAGACCTTCACCGCGATCCGCGAGCTGTACGACCGCCGGATCAAGGACCAGGTCGAACACCGCTGGTAGCGGCTTCGTCCGTTTGGCGAACGGACGGACGGTTACACGGCACCGCATGACGCGTGATGGGCGGCGCAGAGGGCGCGACGAGACCGAGGAGGAGCGGGCCGACCGGATGTGGGTGGAACTCATCCAGGAGGTCCGCGTCGCACAGACGGGCGTACAGATCCTGTTCGGCTTCCTGCTGACCGTGGTCTTCCAGCCGAAGTACGGCCGCCTGGCCGACACCGACCAGGTGATCTACATCGTGACCGTCGTCATGGGCGCCTGCGCCACCGGCGCCCTCATAGGACCGGTGTCCCTGCACCGCCTGGTCTCCGGCCACCGCGTCAAACCGCGGGCGGTACGGCTGGCCTCCCGGATGACCCTGGTCGGCCTCGCCCTCCTGCTCGCCACGATGACCTCCTCCCTCCTGCTGATCCTCCGCGTGGCCACCCACGACGGCTACGTGCCCTACCTGGTGACGGCCGTCGTGGCCTGGTACGTCCTGTGCTGGTACGCCCTGCCCCTCTGGGCCCGCCGACGCAACACGGACGGGTCGGAGGACTAACCGCGGACGGTCGCGGGTGTGCGCAAGGTGCGTAGTTGGCGGTCGTGGAGGCGGCTGAGCAGGGCGAGGGACAGCAGGGCGCCGGTCAGGGCGCAGAACATGTCCCACTGGGTGTCCCAGACGTCGCCCTGGGTCGCGAGGAAGGCGTCCGCGTCGTGGCCGCCGATCTCGGCCGCCAGCCACTCCAGCAGCTCGAAGCAGGCGCTGAAGGCCATACAGGCGCACACGGTGAGCGGTGCCAGCCAGCGGCTGCCGCGCAACGGTGAGGTGCGGGACAGCAGTTCGCGGACCAGTAGGGCGGGGACGAAGCCCTGCACGAGGTGCCCGAAACGGTCGTACGGGTTGCGGTCCAGGCCGAAGGTGTCGCGCATCCAGTCGCCCAGCGGCACCTGCGCGTACGTGTAGTGCCCGCCGACCGCGAGGACCAGCGCGTGCGCGGTGAGCAGCCCGCACAGCAGCCCGGTCAGCGGGAAGCGGCGCCAGGCCAGCACCACCAGCGGCAGCCCCACGAGCACCCACACCGTCTCCAGGAACCAGGTGGTGCGGTCGTGCGCGCCGATCGCCGACACGGCCAGCGCCGTGGCCGCCACGCCGGCGAAGACGGCGGGCGGCACACGGCGCGGCGCCCGGAGCGGGGCGGGGTGCACTGCGGTCACGGCGGGGGCTCCTTGCCTGAGGCGTCGTGGAGCCCCCATGGTGGTGCCGGGCCGGGCCCGTGGGCATGAGTACGGCTACTCAGCCCCGGAGAGGATCTCCGCCAGCAGCTCGTCCACGTCGACGCGCTCATGGCCCGGCGGTACGACCTGGTGTGTCTCGCGCAGAAAGGCCGCCACCGCGGGCGCCCACGCCAGCACCACCGCCCGGTGCCGGCTGCCGTCCGGCCGGCTGTCGCCGAAAAACTCCATCCGCAGCTCGTGGCACGGCCCGCTGCCCTGCGGCCGCAGCCGTACGTCGCCCATGCCGACCGGACCGGCCAGGCCCGCGGACAGCATCTCCCGGTCCAGCCGCCAGCAGGCCAGCACCCGGCCGTCGTGGGCGAAGGCGGCGGTGACGGCGAACGGGTCGTCGGCGGCGTAGCCGAGATGGGCCAGCACCGGACACCGCCCGGTGCCGGGCGCGAGAAGCTGCACCACGAGGGTCTTGTGGACGAACGGGTTCACGCGGGGCCTCCGGCAGACGATCGGCGTAGAGACACCTAGTACCCCGGCTCCGCCCGGAATGCTCACCCGTGTGGCTGATTCCCGCGCCACACCGCTGGACGGCCCGTCAGCCGAACGCCTCCCGCAGCGCCGGCAGCAGGGTCTTCGCCGACCAGTCCAGGAACTCCCGCTGCGCGTCACCGCCGATCTGCACCAGCGCGATCTCCCCGAACCCGGCCTCCGCGTAGGGCCGTACGGCCTCCACGAAGGCCTCCGGATCGTCACCGCACGGGATGGAGGAGGCCACGTCGTCCTCGGTGACGAACTGCGTCGCCGCCTCGAACGAGTCGGGGTGCGGCAGTTCGGCGTTCACCTTCCAGCCCAGGCCGAACCAGCGGAACTGGGAGTGGGCGCGCTTGACCGCCGTGTCCCGGTCGGGGTCGTAGCTCACCGGCAGCTGGCCCACCCGGGGCTTGCCGCTGCCGCCGTGCCGGTCGAAGGCCTCCAGCAGGCCCGCCTTCGGCTCGGTCGCGATCACCAGATCGGCCAGGCGCCCGGCCAGTTCGCAGGACTGGTCGCCGGAGACGGCGATGCCGATCGGCGGCGCCTGCTCCGGAAGATCCCACAGCCGGGCCGACTCCACGTCGTAGTGCTGCCCGTGGTGGGTGACATGGCCGCCCTCGAACAGCGCGCGGATGATCCGCACCGCCTCCTCCAGCATCTCGTGGCGGACGTCCACCGGGGGCCAGCCGCCGCCCACGACATGCTCGTTCAGGTTCTCACCGGCGCCGAGGCCGAGCCGGAACCTGCCCTCCGACAGCAACTGCACGGTCGCCGCCTTCTGCGCCACGACCGCCGGGTGGTAGCGCAGGATGGGACAGGTGACGTACGTCATCAGGGGGATCCGCGAGGTGGCCTGGGCGGCGGCGCCCAGCACGCTCCACGCGTACGAGGAGTGCCCCTGCGCGCGCAACCACGGGAAGTAGTGGTCCGAGATCACCGAGAAGTCGAACCCCGCCTCCTCGGCGCCCACCACGTGCTCCACCAGGTCCCGGGGACCTGCCTGCTCGGTCATCATCGTGTATCCGATTTGCACCATATCCAGCGAGTCCCCGGCTCGGCGCCCGGAAAACGGCCCACGGCGCGGGTCGTCCCCGCGACACCCGGAACGGGTCAGGGAGCGCGCGTTCGCGTACGGGCGGTAGCCGACCGGCAGCGCGGGGTGGGGGAGGCGGAGGCGGCCGGCGTGGATCTCCGGCGGGCCCTCACAGCAGCCCGAACCGGTTGGCCCAGCCCATGATTTCCGGCGGGGTGGTGTTGCCGCCGCACAGCACGAGCCCGATCCGGGCGCCGTCACCGACCCGCTCCACCACCTGCCGGGCCGCGGGCAGCAGACAGCCCGCCGCCGGCTCGGCCCACACCTTGGCGTGGTCGGCGAGATCCAGACAGCCCCGTACCGCGTCCCGGTCCGGCACCACCAGGACCTCCTCGACGAGGGCCGACACATGGTCGTACGTCAGCCGTGACACCGAGGGCGCGCTCAACGTGGTGACCAGGGACGACAACGGCACCCGCACCGGGCCGCCCGCCTGGAGCGCGCCGGACATCGCCTCCGCGCCCTCGGTCTCCACGCCCCACACCCGTACCCCCGGCCGCCGCGCGCGCAGGGCCGCCGCGACCCCGGCGATCAGACCGCCGCCGCCCACGCTGACGACGACATCGGTCAGCTCCCCGGCGTCCTCGGCCAGCTCCAGTCCCACGGTGCCCTGCCCGGCGATCAGGGCCGGGTCGTCGAACGGGTGGACCAGGGTCAGCCCCTCGTCCCGCAACCGCGTCACCAGTTCGAAGGCGCTGTCCATGCCGTCGGTCACGCGCACCGACGCCCCGGCCTCCTCGACGAGCGCGAGGGAGCGGGCGGGGGCGGTGCGCGGCATGACGACGGTCGCCTTCACGTCGAGGGCCGCCGCCATCACCGCGAGCGCGATCCCGTGGTTGCCGCCGCTCACCGCGACCACGCCCGCCGCCCGCTCGGCCGCGCTCAGCGACAGCAGCTTCGCCGTGGCCCCGCGCGCCTTGAACGAGCCGGTGCGCTGGAGCAGTTCGAGCTTGGCGGTGACGGGGACGCCGAGCAGGGCGGTGAGCCCGGGGCTCGGCACCGTCGGTGTGCGGACGACGTGGCCGGCGATGTGCCGGGCGGCGGCTTCGATGTCCGCCAGGCCGATCAGGGCGCTGTCCGAGATGTCGTTCAAGACGCTTCATCCTTCCGGCACGGGTCGGGAGCCGTACCGCTCGCACCTTGACCCGCCGGGAGGGCGGCGGTCAACGGCGTTCCGGATCATGGCCGCCTCCGGCGCCCCGGTGCCGGCGGACTCAGTGCTGCTGGCTCTTCTGGGGCGTCAGCTCGCTCGGGCGCACCACCACGAACCCCTCGCCCTGGAACATCAGCTGCACGGCCTCGCCGGAACCGCCGCGCAGCATCGAGCCGAGGGACTGCGAGCGGTGCAGCGAGGTCCGCAGATGCGTGGTCCAGCCCACCACCGCGTCCGTGTCGACGTACACCGGCGCCTGTTCGGACACGGGGATGACCAGCGGGTTGCCCTCGCAGACCAGACCGAGCCGGCCCTGTCCGGTGAACACGCTGTTGAACAGGCCGCCGCCGGTGATGCCCGACCCCTTCACCGTCTTGATCTCGTACGACAGCGACGCGTCGAAACACAGCACGTTGCGGCCGTTGACGGTGAACTGGTCACCGGGCTCGACGTCGACGATGAAGCAGTTCTGCGCCTCGTGCGCGAACCAGGCCTCGCCTTGTCCGCGCACCGCCATCAGGGGCAGTCCCTCACCGGTCACCGCACGCTTGAGCATGCCGCCGACGCCCTGCCCCTTGCGCTCGAACACCAAGTCGCCGCGGTAGGCGACCATCGCGCCCTGCCGGGCGTACATCTCGCCGTTCACCGCGTACTTGACGCACTTGGCGTTCTCGACGGACATTCCCGGCGTCACGGCCGGCTGCACCACGTGCTGACTGGAAAAGAGATCACCCTTCATGCAGGGCATGGTGTCCCGGACGGTCTGATTCCGCCAAGATCACCGAGCGTGTCGGCCGGGCCACCCGCCGGTCACTTCCCGCAGAACGCCGACTCCAGCGCCCCGGCCAGGGTGTTGAGCACCTTGGCGTTGTTCGAGGTGTTCGCCATGGCCGTGAGGGTCCGCCCGCCGTCCTTCGTGCCGAAGGCGTAGGTGTAGTAGCCCTGCACCGCGCCCGTGTGCCCGTACACCGACACCCCGCAGGACAGATCGCGCCGCCGCAGCCCGAGGCCGTACGCCGTCGTGCTGTTCACCTTGGTGAACCGCTCCATGTCGGCGAGCCGCGCGGCGGACAGCAGCCTGCCCTTGAGCAGCGCGCCGTAGAAGACGTCGAGGTCCCGGGCGCTGGAGATGACCGCCCCGGCGCTCTGCGCCCAGGAGACGGTCTGGGCGGTCGCGTCGACCAGCGGGGCGCCCGCGCGGTCCGGGGTCAGGTATCCGCGGGTGTGCCGGCCCGGGATCGCGGTGTCCGGGTGGACGTAGAAGGTGTCGGTCAGCTTCAGCGGCTTGACGATCCGGTTCTGGTAGGCGGTTCGCACCGGCTGCCCGGTGAGCTTCTCGACGAGCAGCCCGGCGACGACGAAGTTGGTGTTGGAGTAGGAGTATGCGGCGCCGGGCGCGTTGGTGCGGGGCTTCTTCAGGGAGAGGGCGACCAACTGCCGGTAGGTGAAGACCTTTTTGCGGACGGCCTCGAAGCCGGAGACGCTCGCGGCGAACATGTCGTCGCTGTAGTCGTACAGCCCGCTGCGGTGGCTCAGCAGATGGCGCACGGTGATCCGGTCGTCCGGCAGCAGGCCCGGCAGATAGCGGTTGACCGGCGCGTCCAGGGCGAGCCGGTGTTCGTCGACGAGTTGGAGCAGCACCACCGTCGTGAAGGTCTTGGTGACGCTGCCGATCCGGAACCGGTCAGCGGTGCTGATGGCCCGTCCGGTGCCGCGGTCGGCGACACCGCGGGTGACCCGGTAGGTCCGGCCGTGGTCGTCGATCCGGGCCAGCGCCCCCGGCGCCCCCTGGGCCACCGCCGAGCGCAACACCGCGGCGAGGCCCGCGGTGTCGGGTGCCGGCAGCGCCGCCGCGGCCGGGCCGCGCGGCGCCGTCGCTGCCAGCCGTGCCGCCGCCGTCGCCGCCTGGCGTGCCGCCGTCGCCGCTGCCTGCCGTCCCACCGCCGCGGGAGTTGCCGCTGCTTGCCGTGCCGCCGCCTGGGTGTCCGGTGTCCCCGTCGCCGCCCGTGCCGGGACCGCGAGCAGCGACAGCGCGACCGCGCCGAGTACCCCTGCCCGTCCCATAGTTGCCGAGACCATCCCTACCCACTTCCGTCCGGTCGGTTACTGATGCGATATCGGTCACACTCCGCCCTGGGAACCTAGGCGACAAGAACCCCGTCTCCCCAGTCGACACACGAGGGGTCATGTTGTGATCACTCTGTGGCTCTCATGTGTAAAGGATTGCCATAGAGGTTCACGAAATGGATCATTCCGGCTTTACGTGCCCATGACTGATCGGCAAGGGTTGTCCCCGGGGCCAGACCAGCCCCCGTGGCGCCCAACCGCGCCATGTCTCAAGGCGGTTGACGACCTCGGCCGCCTGCGTACGAAGGAACCCTGATCAGATTGCGTAGACCGCACATACGCACCGTGGCGGTGGCCGTCGCGGTGGCGACGGCTGCCACCGGCCTGGCCGGTACGGCCTTCGCGGGTCCCGGCACGGGGGAGCGGCACGCCACCGCCTCGGCCTCCTCGAACGCCGCGGTGGTGGTGGAGGCCGCGCGCACCGCGGCCTTCGCGCACGCCTCGGCGACCGGCGTCTCCCAGGGCGACGAACTGCACGCCCAGGACGTCATGCTCGACCCCGAGGGCGCGCGGCACGTCCGCTTCGTCCGCACCCACAACGGCCTGCCGGTGCTCGGCGGCGACCTCGTCGTCCACCTCGACGGCAAGCTCGGCTACGCCGGTGCGACCCGCGCGGCCGGTCACACGGTCAAGCCCGCCGCCGCCAAGGCGAAGCTGACGGCCGCCCAGGCCGCCGCCACGGCCGCCCGGGCCGCGAAGGGCGACGCGAGCGGCGCCCGGCTCGTGGTGGACGCCCGGGGCGGCGCCTCCGCGCTCGCCTACCAGGTCACCGTCACCGACCGGGACACCGCCCGCACGGTCGTCGTCGACGCGGTCAGCGGCAAGGTGCGCAGCAACACGCCCACCCGGGACGAGTTCCTGTCGCCGAAGCTGCTCGACGCCCTGCGCGAGCGCGGCGAGACCCTCGACCCGGCCACCGGCACCGCTTCCGCCGCGGCCGCCTCCGGCCTGGCCGGCTCGGGCGCCACCGGCGCCACGCGTTACCCGTCGGCCGCCAAGGGCACCGGCAAGACCCTCTTCGTGGGCAACGTCGGCCTCACCACGACGCAGACCTCGCGCGGTCACTACCAGCTCAAGGACCCGAACCGGTACGGCACCGAGACCCGGGATGCCAAGGGCTCGTACACCGAGAAGTTCGGCTCCGGCGCGAAGTTCACCAACACGACCAACGTGTGGGGCAACGGCGCGACCAGCAGCCGGGTCACGGTCGCCGCCGACGCCCAGTACGGCGTCACCAAGACGCTGGACTTCTACAAGTCCACGTTCCAGCGCAAGGGCATCCGCAACAACAGCAAGGCCGCCCAGGCGATGGTCCACTGGGGCAAGAAGGTCGCCAACGCCTTCTGGGACCCCACCTGCAACTGCATGCTGTACGGCGACGGCGACGGCCAGATGTTCAAGAAGCCGCTCGTCGTCCTCGACGTCACGGGTCACGAGCTGACCCACGGCGTGGTGGAGGCGACCGCCAACCTCCAGCCGACCTTCGTCGACGCCGACGGCAACCAGTACGGCGAGCCCGGCTCGCTGAACGAGTCGCTCGCGGACATCTTCGGCTCGAACGTCGAGTTCTACGCCAAGAACGCGAAGGACACCCCGGACTACCTGGTCGGCGAGAAGCTGGGCCTCGCGCAGAAGTTCCTGCGCCGCCTGGACCGCCCGTCGCTGGACAAGCTCGAGGGCACCGTCGACTACTGGTCGCCGAAGCTCTACGACATGGAGGTGCACGCGGGTTCCGGTGTCTCCTCGCACGCCTACTACCTGCTCGCCGAGGGCAGCGGCAAGAAGAAGATCGGCGGTGTCGAATACAACTCGCCGACCTACCGCAACCTCCAGGTCAAGGGCATCGGCCGGGCCAAGGCGACCGCCATCTACTACCGGGCGCTCACCCGCTACATGGTCTCCAGCACCGACTTCCACCAGGCGCGCACCGCGACGCTGAAGGCGGCCAAGGACCTGTACGGCGCGAACAGCACCGAGTACAAGACGGTCGACAAGTCCTGGGCGGCGGTGAACGTCACCGCCGCCAACACCCCGCGCGCCCGCCACTGACGGACGGCACGGGAACCCCAGCACCACCGGATGCCCCGCCCCGCGCGGGGCATCCGCCCGTCCGCTCCCGCGTCAGCGCAGGTTCCGCGCCCAGTCGTCGGGCACCCGCCCCGCCGGACCCGGCACCGGCTGGCCGGCGGGACGGCTCGCCGGGGGAGCGAGCTCGGGTCCGGAGGTGTACAGCTCCTCGGTGGCGTAGTTCCAGAACCAGCTCTCGCCCGGCTCGAAACTGCGGATCACCGGGTGCCCGGTCGCCCGGAAGTGGGCGGTGGCGTGCCGGGAGGGGGAGTCGTCGCAGCAGCCGATGTGCCCGCACCGCGCGCAGCGGCGCAGATGGAACCACCAGCCGCCCGCCTCCTCGCACTCCACGCAGCCCGGCCCGCTCGGCGGCACGGCCGGATCGATTCCCCCGACTCCCTCGGTGTCGTTCATACCGGCTCCTCCTCGGGCGGTTCGGCGGTCAGTGGCAGCAGCACCTGGAAGCGGGTGTCGCCGGGCACCGACTCCGCCCGCAGGCTGCCGTGGTGCTTGTTGACGACGATCCGCCAGGAGATGTCCAGGCCCAGCCCGGTGCCCTCGCCGACCGGCTTGGTGGTGAAGAAGGGGTCGAAGATCCGGTCCTTGATCTCCGGAGGGATCCCGGGCCCGGTGTCCCGGAACTCCACCAGCAGCCGCTCGTGGTCGCGTGCCGTCCGCACGGTCAGGGTGCCCTGCCCGCCCGCGCCGTTCATCGCGGACACGGCGTTGTCGACGAGGTTGGTCCACACCTGGTTCAGCTCCGCCGGATAGGCGGGCACCGGCGGCAGCGCCCGGTCGTAGTCCTTGACGACCTCGATGCCCGGCCCCAGCTTCCCGGACAGCATCAGCAGCGTGCTGTCGAGGAGTTCGTGCACGTCCACCACCCGGTACGGCGCCCGGTCCAGTTGCGCGTACTGCTTGGCCGCGTCGACCAGGTGCGAGATGCGGGCGGTGGAGTCCTCGATCTCGTTCATCAACAGCTCGGTCTCGACGGTGTAGTTGAGCCAGCCCACCGCGTTCGGCAGGATCTCCTCACCCACCGCCGCCGCGACCCGCTCCAGCCAGTCCACGTCGAGTCCGGCCTGCACGAAGGCGGGCGCCAGCTGCCAGCCGTGGCCGATGCCGTGCTCCTCCAGCCAGTCGGTGAGCGCGTCCTCCCGGTCGGACGCCTCCAGCGGGCTGAGCGCCGGCGCCTTCGCCACCCGCTCCGCGGTCCGTTCCTGGATCTCCACCAGGCTCGCCAGCGCCTCCCGGGAGAAGGGGCCCTCGGCGATCAGGCCGAGTTTGTGCCGCATCTTCGCGACCCGCTCGCGCAGCGTGGCCGTCGCCCGGACCGCTGCCGCCGCCGGGTTGTTCAGCTCGTGCGTGAGCCCGGCCGACAACGAGCCCAGCGCCAGCAGCCGTTCCCGCTGCCCGATCACCGCCTGGAGGTTCTTCGAGCCGAAGAACAGGCCCTCCAGCAGGTGCACGGCCATCGGGAACCACTCGCGCATCACGTCCGCGAAGGTGTCCGCCGGCAGCACGAAGAACCGCGTCGGCTCGGTGACCCGCATCGAGTTGCGGTAGACCTGCCGCACCCGGTCGCCGAGGTAGGCCTGCATCGCGCCCGCGTACACCCCGCGCTGCGAGGTCCGGGTGACCTCCACCTCGTCGGCGCCGACCCGCCGGGACAGCACCACCGTGCCCTCGATCATCACGAAGAAGCAGGTGGCCGGGTCGCCCTCGGTGTACACCGGGCCGGGCTCGAACAGCTCCACCCGGCCCGCCGCGCACAGCCGGCCGAGCTGCTCGGGGCTCAGCTTCTCGAAGAGGAACAGGGAGCCGATCTCCCCGGGGCTGCACGGCAGGGCCCGCCCGCTCACGACTGCTCCAGATACCGGTGGACGAGCATCACGGCCATGGCTCCCTCTCCGACGGCGGACGCGACCCGCTTGGCGGACTCGGCCCGCGCGTCCCCGGCGACGAACACGCCGGGCACGCTGGTCTCCAGGTGGTACGGCGGCCGGTCCAGCTCCCAGCCGGCCGGCGGCCGTCCGTCGGCGGTCAGGTCGGGCCCGGCCAGGATGAATCCGCGCTCGTCGCGCAGCACCGTCTCGCCCAGCCAGTCGGTCAGCGGGGCGGCGCCGATGAACACGAACATCCAGCGGGCGCCGACCCGTTCGCGCTCGCCGGTCACCGTGTGACGCAGCGTCAGCTCTTCCAGCCGCCCGGTGCCGTGCGCCTCGTCGACCACCGTGTGGCAGCGCACCGAGATGTTGGGAGCGTCCTCGATCTGCTGGATCAGGTAGTGCGACATCGACGCCGACAGATCGGGGCCGCGCACCAGCAGCGTCACCGACTTGGCGAACCGGGACAGGTACATCGCCGCCTGGCCCGCCGAGTTGGCACCGCCGACGATGTACACGTCCTGCCCCTCGCAGGAGGCGGCCTCGGTCAGCGCCGAGCCGTAGAACACCCCGCACCCGGTCAGGTCCGCGCAGCCCGCGGCCGGCAGCTGCCGGTACTGCACCCCGGTCGCCAGGATCACGCTGTGCGCGGCGATCGCCGAGCCGTCCGCGAACCGTACGATCCGGGCGGCGCCGCCCGCCTCGAGTCCTGTGACCTCGCGGGCGGTCAGCAGTTCGGCGCCGAACTTGGCCGCCTGCCGCCGCGCCCGGTCGGTGAGCTGGGCGCCGGAGACCCCGTCGGGGAAGCCGAGATAGTTCTCGATCCGTGAACTCTGCCCGGCCTGCCCGCCGGTCGCCGACCGCTCCACCAGCACCGTCCTCAGGCCCTCGGAGGCTCCGTACACGGCCGCACCGAGCCCGGCCGGGCCGCCGCCGATCACCACCAGGTCGTAGAAGTCGGCCGCCGGTGTCGTCGCCAGCCCCACCCGCGCCGCCAGCTCGGGCGCCTCGGGCGCCACCAGGGCCGTGCCGTCCGGGGTCACCACCAGCGGCAGCCGCTGCCCGTCCTGTCCGGCGGCGGCCAGCAGCCGCCGCCCCTCCGGCTCCTCCACCGAGTACCAGCGGTACGGCACCTGGTTGCGGGCCAGGAACTCGCGCACCGCCGAGGACCGCGCCGACCAGCGGTGCCCGACGACCTTGGTGCTGGGCACCGGCTTGTACGCGCTGGAGCGCCACGCCTGGAGGAGGTCGTCGAGGACCGGGTAGAGCTTCTCCTCGGGCGGGTCCCAGGGCTTGAGGAGATAGTGGTCGAGGTCGACGACGTTGATGGCGTCGATCGCCGCGTGCGTGTCCGCGTACGCGGTCAGCAGCACCCGGCGCGCGCCCGGGTACACGTCCAAGGCCTGTTCCAGGAACTCGATGCCGTTCATCCGGGGCATGCGGTAGTCGGCCAGGATCACCGCCACCAGGTCCCCGCGCAGCTTCAGCTCGCGCAGCGCGGCGAGCGCGGACTCGCCGGACTCGGCGCGCACGACGCGGTACGACCCGCCGTAGCGCCGCCTGAGGTCGCGGGCGACGGCACGGGAGACCCCCGGGTCGTCGTCCACGGTCAGGATGACGGTCCGCGCGGTCTCGGCGGCCTGTGCCATACGACTCCCCACCCATGTCACCGGTACCAGGCCATCGTATGTTCGATCGCACCGGGCCGCTCCGGTAACCGGGGCCGGGAGCGGGCACCATGATCATGTGCACACGACGACAGGCTCGTGCGCGCGGGACGACGAGGAGGCCCACGGATGACACGCCCGATCACGGCAGGGGTGGACGGTACGCAGGAGAGTGTGGCCGCGCTGGACTGGGCGGCCAGGGAGGCCGTTCGCCGGGGCCTGCCGCTGCGCGTGGTGCACGCCTGGCGGTACGCCGAGGCGCTGGCCGCGGCCGACCGGGACACCCAGCACGGGTGGGTCGCGCAGGGCGTGGAGGACGCCGTGCGCTCCGTCGCGGAGCGGCACCCGGGGCTCACGGTGACCACCGACGTGGTGGAGGGCGGGGCCGCGGACGCGCTGGCCGGGGCCGCGGCCGGGGCCGAGATGCTGGTGCTCGGCTCACGCGGGCACGGGCCCGTCGTCGGGTTCCTGCTCGGCTCGGTGGGTCAGCAGGTGATCGCCGAGGCCGCCCGGCCGGTGGTGCTGGTGCGGGCCGGGGACGAACCGGCGGCGGAGGCGGCCGGCCGGGACGTGGTGGTCGGCCAGCAGGGCGGCCCCGAGGACAGCGCGGCGGCGCTGCGGTTCGCGTTCGCCACGGCGGCGGCCCGGGGCGCCGCCGTACGGGTCGTCCGGGCCTGGACCCTGCCGCCGGTCTTCGCCTACAGCCCGGGTTCGCTGCGGCTGCTGGACGAGGCGGGCGGGCTCGAACCGTACGAGAAGCAGGCGCTGGCCGATGCCGTGCGGCCCTGGCGGGAGCGGTACCCCGAGGTGCCCGTCGCCGAGCACGTCGAGATGGGCAGCGCCGGGCAGGTGCTGCTGGCGGCGGCGGACCGGGCCCAGCTGATGGTCGTCGGCCGCCGGGCGCACCGTACGGCCGTCGGCGCCCGGATCGGCTCGGTGGCGCACGGGGTGCTGCACCACGCCGGCTGCCCGGTGGCCGTGGTCCCGCACGACTGACCTGACCTACTCGGGCTCGGCCGGCTCCAGCGTGGCGCGGGCCCGGGGCAGGACGTTCTCGATGTAGTCCTGCACGGCGGTGTCCAGTCCGATGTCGTGCTGGGCGCGCTCGGACAGGTACCAGCGGTGTTCGAGCAGCTGGTGGTAGATCTCCGCGGGGTCCATCGTGCCGCGCAGCTCCGGGGGCACGGCGCGCACGGTGGGCCGGAACACGTCCCGGACCCAGCGGTGGGCCAGCACTTCCGGCCGGGCCGCGAGGGGGTCGTCCGGGGCGTAGTCGTCCTGGGTGGCCATCCAGCTCTCCAGGTCGCTCAGCAGCCGCCGCGCCTGGTTCTCCTCGGTGTCCAGGCCGGTCAGCCGCAGCAGCTGCCGCTGGTGGTGGCCGGCGTCCACGACCTTCGGCACGAAGGTGACCGTGTCGCCGTTGGAGGAGTGCTCGATCTGCATCTCGGCCACGTCGAAACCGAGGTCGTTCAGCCGGCGGATCCGGCGCTCGATGTAGTGGTACTTGCCCGCCGGATACACCGAGGTGCGGGTCAGTTCCCGCCACAGCCCCTGGTAGCGGGTGCAGATCTCGTGGCCGAACTCGACCGGGTCCACCGACGGGTGCAGCGCACCGGACGCCTCCAGGTCCAGCAGCTCGCCGCTGATGTTCACGCGGGCGAGGTCGAGGTCGTAGTCCCGCTGCCCGGGGCTGAGCCGCGGGTGCAGCTCGCCGGTCTCGGCGTCGACCAGATAGGCCGCGAAGGCGCCCGCGTCGCGCCGGAACAGGGTGTTGGACAGCGAACAGTCGCCCCAGGCGAACCCGGCCAGGTGGAGGCGGACCAGCAGCACGGCGAGGGCGTCCATCAGCCGGTGCATGGTCGCCGGGCGCATGGTCGTCTCGAACATCGACCGGTACGGCATCGAGCCGCGCAGATGCCGGGTGATCAGGACCGGCTCCAGCGGGGCGCCCGAGCGGTCGGTGCGGCCGGTGACCACGGCGAGCGCGTCGACGGCGGGGATGCCGAGCCGGTCCAGGTCGCGCAGCAGCCCGTACTCGCGCACCGCGGGCCGCTCGGCCAGCTCCTTGACGGCGATCACCTCGTCACCGGCGTGCGCGTAGCGCACCACGTGCCGGGAGATGCCGCGCGGGAGCGGCACGAGGTACTCCTCGGGCCACTCCTCCAGCGGGGTGTCCCAGGGCAGGGCGAGCAGGAGCGCGGGGTGCTCCGGGTTCGTGGCGCTGATCTGCAAGGACATGACACGAACCCTAAGGCCCCGCACGGGTGTTCCAGGAGGCCGTACCCGGGGCGCCCTCCCGCCGGCGTTCCGGGGCGCCGCTCGCGCGGCTCTACGAGGCCCGCTCCCGGGCCCGCTCGGCCGCCGCGCGCACCGGGCCCCGGTGCACCGGGCCGTGGCCCGGCAGCAGGACGTCCCCGTCGAGCGCGCCGATCAGGTCCAAGGAGGCCACGACCCGGGCGCGTTCGTGGTGGAAGAAGTCGGGCAGGATCTGCGGGCCCTTGATCCGCGAGGTGGCGTGCCCGCTGACCAGCGCGTCCCCGGAGATGACGATGCCCGCCGCGGGCAGGTGGTAGACGCAGTGGCCGTCGGTGTGGCCGGGCGTGTGCACGGGCACGGGGCGGCCGGGCAGGTCCAGCGGGGCTCCGTCGGCCGCCGGGAACGGCTCGGGCGCGGTGACCGGGTGCTGCTCGGTGCCGCCGGCCTTGATGACGTGCACCGCCCAGGGCACGACCCCGGGCCGCCAGGCGTTGCGTATGACGTCGCCGATGGTGGCCTGCTGGAGGAAGTCCCGCCGCGCGTGCGGTACTTCCGCCGGGTGCAGGTACACCGGCGTGCCGTGGGCCGCGCGCAGGTACTCGGCCGAGCCCAGATGGTCGTTGTGCGCGTGGGTGATCAGCACGGCGGCGACCGCCTCCGGGGAGGCGCCCACCTCCGCGAGCGATTCCAGCAGGGCCGGGCGGTCCCCCGGATAGCCGGTGTCCACGAGGGTGACGGCGTCGCCCTCCTTGAGGATCACCCAGTTGACGTTGTTGCCGTGCACCAGGTAAGTGCCGTCGGCGACTTGGCGTACCTCTGCCCGCATGTTCTCCCCGAGCCCCTGTGATCGTTGGTGGAAGGACAGCCAATCAGACGGGCCGCCTCCCCGCGCAAGGGCGGCACCGGCCGGTCACCGTACGCCGTGCGGCCGGAACTGGACGCTGATGCGCGGTCCGGCGGCCCGGGCGGTCTTGGGGACGCAGTGTTCCCAGGTGCGCTGGCAGGAGCCGCCCATCACGATCAGGTCGCCGTGCCCGAGCGGCCGGCGCACCGTCGGGCCGCCGCCGCCCGCCGGGCGCAGCAGCAGGTCGCGGGGCGCGCCGACGGAGAGGATCGCGACCATGGTGTCCTCGCGGGCGCCCCGTCCGATGCGGTCCCCGTGCCAGGCCACGCTGTCCCGGCCGTCCCGGTAGAAGCACAGCCCGGCGGTCGTGAACGGCTCGCCCAGCTCCTCGGCGTAGTGCCGGGAGAGCGCGGCGCGGGCCTCGTCCAGGACGGGGTGGGGGAGCGGGTCCCCCTCGCCGTAGTGGGCCAGCAGCCGGGGTACGGCGACCACGTTGTCGTACATCTTCCGGCGCTCCGCCCGCCACGGCACCTCGGCCGCGAGCCGTTCGAACAGCGCGTCGGCCCCGCTCAGCCAGCCCGGGAGGACGTCGATCCAGGCCCCCGCACCGAGCTCGGTCCGGCGCAGCCCGTCCAGCGGGCCGAGCCGCAGCTCGTCGGTCTGGTCGAACAGGGAGCCCTGGAGGTGCGTGGCCATGGCGCCAGCCTACTCCGTTAATCGAAACTCTGTTCCATTTGATCACCGGTGACGTTCGAGCCTTTCGATACTCCGAGCCCTTTCGATACATGGATGTATTCGATACATTCGCGTATCGAACGAGAGGACGGTCGGATGGAACCGGCGGAACGGTCACCCGCGCGCGTCACCCGGCGCCGGGCGCACACCCGGGCCCGGCTGCTCGACGCCGCGTTCGCCGTGTTCGCGGCGAAGGGGTTCGGGCGGGTCACCATCGAGGAGGTCTGCGAGGCGGCCGGATTCAGCCGGGGCGCCTTCTACTCCAACTTCGCCACCCTGGACGAGCTGTTCTTCGCCCTCTACCGGGAGCGCGCGGACCTGATCGCCGGCCAGGTCGCCGACGCGCTCGCCCAGGACGGGCCGGACCTGGACGTGCCCGCCTCCGTGGACCGGGTCACCGAGGTGCTGCTGCTCGACGTGGACTGGCTGCTGGTGAAGACCGACTTCCTGGTGCACGCCGCCCGGGACCCGGCCGTCGCCCGCGCCCTGCTCGACCACCGGGACCGGCTCCGCGCGGCCATCGCCGACCGGCTCGCCCGGGCCCGGGGGCACACCGCGCTGCCCGCGGTCCTCGGCGACGCGGACGCCGCCGCGCGCGCCGTGGTCGCCGCCTACGACGGCGTCACCACCCAGCTGCTGCTGGACCGGGACGTCGAGGCCGCCCGGGCCTGGCTGGCACGGCTGCTCACCGCGCTGCTGACGGACGGCAGCCGCGTCCCGTCGTAACCCCGGAACGAGCCCGCCGACGAACACCGCCGAGGGCCGCCGGAGCCCCCGGAGGTCCGCCGACCTCCCGAGCCCCGCGAGCCCCCGAGGCCCGCCAGGAAGCTCCAAGGAGCCCCGCCGAAGAGCGCCCCCAGGTCCCCGACGAGCAGGTCCCCGACGAGCACCCCCGAGGAAAGGACACACACCATGGACGCGGACGTCATCGTCGTCGGAGCGGGCCTCGCCGGGCTCGTCGCCGCGCACGAACTCACCAGCCGGGGCCGCCGGGTGGCCCTGGTCGACCAGGAGAACGCCGCCAACCTCGGCGGCCAGGCATTCTGGTCCCTCGGCGGGCTCTTCCTCGTCGACTCGCCCGAGCAGCGCCGCCTCGGCATCAAGGACTCCTTCGGCCTCGCCTGGAGCGACTGGCAGGGCAGCGCGCGCTTCGACCGGCTCGCGGACGAGGACTCGTGGGCGGTGCGCTGGGCCCGCGCGTACGTCGAGTGGGCGGCGGGGGAGAAGCGGTCCTGGCTCGCCGGGCACGGCATCGAGCTGCTGCCCACCGTCGGCTGGGCCGAGCGCGGCGACCTGCGGGCCGACGGGCACGGCAACTCCGTGCCCCGCTTCCACATCGCCTGGGGCACCGGCACCGGCGTGGTCGAGCCCTTCGTCCGCTCCGCCCGGCAGGCCGCCCGGGACGGACTGCTGACCTTCCACCACCGGCACCGGGTGGACGAACTGATCGTCGAGGGCGGCACGGCACGCGGGGTGCGCGGCACTCTGCTCACCCCCGACGACTCCCCGCGCGGCGTCGCCTCCGGCCGCGACCGCGCAGGCGACTTCGAACTGACCGCCCAGGCCGTCGTCGTGACCACCGGCGGCATCGGAGCCGACCACGCCATCGTCCGCCGGTACTGGCCCGAGCGGCTCGGCACGCCCCCCGCCCGGATGGTCACCGGCGTCCCGGCCTACGTCGACGGCCGCATGCTCGACATCAGCGCCGAGGCCGGCGTACGGCTCGTCAACCGCGACCGCATGTGGCACTACACCGAGGGCCTGCGCAACTGGGACCCGATCTGGCCCGGCCACGGCATCCGCATCCTGCCCGGACCGTCGTCCATCTGGCTCGACGCCCTCGGCCGCCGCCTGCCCGACCCCTGTCTGCCCGGTTACGACACGCTCGGCACCCTGAAGTACCTGCGCACCACCGAGGACATCGCCGGCTACGACCACTCCTGGTTCATCCTCACCCGGAAGATCATCGAGAAGGAGTTCGCGCTCTCCGGCTCCGAGCAGAACCCCGACATCACCGCCAGGGACCGCAAGGCCGTGCTGCGCGACCGGCTGCTCGGCAAGGGCGCCCCGGCGCCCGTGCGCGCCTTCCTGGACAAGGGCGAGGACTTCGTCACCGCGGACGGCCTGGAACGGCTGGTGGAGAAGATGAACGGCCTGACCGGCGAGCGGCTGCTGGACGCCGCAGAGGTGCGCCGCCAGATCGAGGCCCGGGACGCGCAGATCGCCAACCCCTACAGCAAGGACGCCCAGGTCCAGGGCATCCGCAACGCCCGCCGCTACATCGGCGACCGGCTCGGCCGGGTCGCCGCCCCGCACCGCATCCTCGATCCGGCCGCGGGCCCCCTCATCGGCGTCCGGCTGCACGTGCTGACCCGCAAGACCCTCGGTGGCATCCAGACCGACCTGGACTCCCGGGCCCTCGGCACCGACGGCACCCCCATCGAGGGACTGTACGCGGCGGGCGAGGTCGCCGGCTTCGGCGGCGGCGGGGTGCACGGCTACAACGCCCTGGAGGGCACCTTCCTCGGCGGCTGCCTGTTCTCCGGCCGGGCGGCGGGCCGGCACGCGGCCCGGCACACGGGCTGAACCCGGCCGCTCCAGGGCCGCCCGGCCCACGGGCTGACCCCCGGCCTCGCACCAGGGCCGCCCGGCCCCCGGCCTCGTACCCGGGCCGCCCGTCAGCCCTGGAGCAGCTCCAGCAGGACCCGCGCGTGGCTCTCCTCCGGTCGCTTCGACGCCGTCAGCAGGGTCACGCGCCCCTCACGGGCCGACGCGCGCAGGCCGTCGAGCAGACCGGCGGCCTCCGGCGCGTCCAGCTCCGCCTCGTAGCGGCGGCGGAACTCCTCGTACGACCCCTCGCCCGCGTGGTACCACTTGCGCAGCTCCGCCGACGGCGTCAGCCCCTTCGGCCACTCGTCCACGTGCGCCTCGTCCTTGGCGAGGCCGCGCGGCCACAGCCGGTCCACCAGCACGCGCAGACCGTCGTCGGGCTCGGGCGGTTCGTAGATCCGGCGCAGGCGCACGCTCACGGCACGGGGCTCCTTCCGGGGCGGGGACGGTGCCGCGAGCGTACTGCGCACCGCACCGCCCACCGGGCGGCGACGCGGCACGACCTGAACGGAAGGAGGGCGAATCCGGGGCGCCGGCCCGCCTACGCTGACGGCCAGTCGATCACCGGCCACTCCCCGAGGAGCGCATGTGACGCCACCGCGCAGACAGCCCGTCCGCCGCCGTACCGCCGTCTTCGCCACCGTCCCCGTCGCCCTGGCCGCGCTCCTCGCCACCACCGGGGCCGCGGTCCCGGGCGGTGCCGGACCCACGGCACCCGGCACCACCGGCGCGGCGGGTGCGGGCGACCCGTACTTCCCGCTCAGCGGCAACGGCGGCTACGACGTGCGCCACTACGACCTGACGCTCCGTCACGACCCCGCCGCCCGGCGCCTCGACGGCACCGCGGTCCTCACCGCCCGCGCCACCCAGCGCCTGACCCGCTTCGACCTCGACCTGTCCGGGCTGACCGTCACCCGGGTCACGGTCGACGGCCGGGCCGCCCGCTTCGCCCGCGACGGACGGGAACTCGTCGTCACCCCGCCCACCGCGCGGACCAAGGGCCGGGACTTCCGCGTCGCCGTCGCCTACCACGGCACCCCCGGGCCGGTCACCGACCCCGACGGCTCACCGGACGGCTGGATCCCCACCGACGACGGCGCCTTCGTCGCCGGCCAACCCCAGGGCGCCATGACCTGGTTCCCGGCGAACGGCCACCCCAAGGACAAGGCGTCGTACGACTTCACGCTCACCGTGCCGCGGGGCCACACCGCCGTCGCCAACGGCGTCCTCCTCGGACAGCGCACCGCCCACGGCAGGACCACCTTCCGCTGGCGTCAGACCGAGCCGATGGCCGCCTACCTGGCCACCGCCACCATCGGCAGGTTCCGCACCGAGCGGTACACCACCCGCGACGGCATCCAGGTGTACAACGCCGTGGACCCCCGCGAGGCGCGCGCCGCCGCGCCCGTGCTGAAGAAGCTGCCGGACGTGCTGGAGTGGGGGAGCCGGCTCTTCGGGCCGTACCCGTTCCGCGCGGCCGGCTCCCTCGTCGACCACGCCCCGGACGTCGGCTACGCCCTGGAGACCCAGACCCGCCCGGTCTACGCCTTCGCGCCCGGCCTCGGCACCCTCGTCCACGAGAGTGCCCACCAGTGGTTCGGCGACTCCGTCTCGCTCACCGCCTGGCAGGACATCTGGCTCAACGAGGGCTTCGCCACCTACGCCGAGTGGCTCTACTCCGAGCAGCACGGCGGCCCGAGCGCCCAGCGGACCTTCGACACGCTCTACGCCCGCCCCGGCGGCGACGCCCTGTGGGCCTACCCGCCCGGCGACCCGGGCAGCGGCAAGCGCCTCTTCGGCACACCCGTCTACGAGCGCGGCGCCATGGCCCTGCACGCGCTGCGGCGGGCCGTCGGCGACCGGGACTTCTTCCGCGTCCTGCGCGCCTGGGCGGACGGGCACCGCGGCGGACACGGCACCACCGCCCGGTTCGTCACGCTGGCCGAGCGGATCTCGGGCAAGCGGCTGAAGGGGCTGTTCCAGACCTGGCTGTACGCGCCGGGCAAGCCGGACCGCGCCTGAGAACCGGGACCGGCACAGGGGCGGACCGGCACCGGGAGCCGGGCGGAACGCCGACGTCCGATTTCCGGGGCGCGGCCGGGGTACTCCGGTCGCGTCGCGTAAGCGCAGCACAGGGAGGTCAAGCCATGAGCGCACCGGACGACCTGCCGGTCGTGACCACGCTCGCCGACGCGGCGGGTCTGGTGCGACGCCACCGGGGCCTGTACGTGCGGTGGTCCAAGGGGCCCGGCACCGATCTCCACAAGGTGTCCAGCATCGACGAGCTGACCGGCGTGCCCATGCCCGGGCTGTCCGCCAACCCGCTCGACGTGGAGGAGTGGTGGAACGGCCGGTCGGTCGAGCTGTGGGTGGCCCGTCGGCTCTACGACTACGCGCACCTGCCGCACGACAAGGGGCCCGGTGTGCGGCCCTGGGTGCTCAGAGGCCGGGAGACCGGCCGGGGCCCCGACAACGAGCCGCTCGTTGCCGACGTCGAGCCGCTGTGCTGGATCGCCGAGAACGTGATCGAGGCGGCCCGGGACGAGGTGACCCGTCAGGAGCGGGAGTGGGGGACCCTGCGCCGCAAGGGCGGCTGAGCCGCGCGGCGGGGGTCCCCGCGGCGGGAAGACCGCCGACGCCCCCGGACACCGCCGGGTCCGGCCGGGCCGGCGGTCAGCCGGAGCGGGGCCGGGAGCGGGCCCGGCGCCGGTGCAGCGCCCGGCGCTCCAGCTCCGTGGTGCCGCCCCAGACGCCGATGGTCTGGCTGGTGTCCAGCGCCCAGTCCAGGCACTGCTCGCGGACCGGGCAGCGCCCGCACACCGCCTTCGCCCGCTCGGTCTGGACCTGCGCCGGGCCGGTGGTCCCGACGGGGAAGAAAAGATCGGGATCCTCGTGGCGGCACGCGGCATGTTCGCGCCAGTTGTCCATCGGAAATCTCCTGGATCGGTCGAAGTCGTCCGTGCCTGTCGTAAGCGTTCTCGCGTCCGGGTCACCGGTCGGGAGAACGTGAAACGGCACAACCGCCTGGCGATCCGGGGAAGATGGCCTCCCGGGATCCGGACACCGGCCATGCGTCCGGCCGTTGACGGCCGACCGGCAGGGCAGCGGGGGCGGGCGGGGCTTGGCGCGTGCGAGGGGCCGCCTCCCGTCGGGTGGTTCGCGTGGGCCGTGGCGGGTGTGACGGGGCGTCTGCTGTCGGGTGGTTCGGTCGGCCCCCGGCGGGTGTGACGGGGCGCCCCCTGTCGGCAAGTTCGGGTGGCCGCCGGCGGGTGTGACGGGGCGCCCCCTGTCGGCAAGTTCGGGTGGCCGCCGGCGGGCGCGACGGGGCGCCCCCGTCAGGCGGTTCCCACGGCCCCGGGCGGACCTGGCCGGCCGCCCCGCCGGGCAGTCGGGCGGCCCCCGCGGCGCCTCTCAGTGGCGCAGCGCCCGCGCCGCCGCGGCCGTCACCGCGTCGGCCAGGGCCGCCAGCGCGGGGGAGTCGAGTTTCCACTGCTGCCAGTAGAGGGCGATGTCCACGTGCTCGCCCGGGACGAGCACGGTCAGCCGTCCGCGCTCCAGCAGCGGCCCGGCCTGGGCCTCCGGCAGCATGCCCCAGCCCAGCCCCGCGGCGACCGCGTCGAGGAACCCCTCCGAGGTGGGCACCTGGTGCCGGAACGGGCCGGCCGAGGCATGGCCGAGCCGGCGGGCGAAGCCGTCCTGGAAGTCGTCCTTGCGGTCGAAGACCACCACGGGCGCCCGGTCCAGCGCCTGTGCCGGCGGCCGTCCCGCCAGCCGGTCCGCGACGAACTCCGGCGCGGCCACCGGCAGATACCGCATCCGGCCCAGCGGGCGGACCGCGCAGCCGGGGACCGGGTCGGGCAAGGAGGTCACCGCCGCCATCACCAGGCCCTCGCGCAGCAGCGCCGCCGTGTGGTCCTCGTCCTCCCGGTGCAGTTCGAAGCAGACGTCCGGGACCCGGGTCAGGACCGGCAGGAACCAGGTCGCCAGCGAGTCCGCGTTCACCGCGACCGACACCCGGGTCGGCTCCCCGGTGCCGTCCAGCCCCAGCTCGCCCCAGGCGTCCCGCTCCAGCCGGGCGAGCTGCCGGGCGAACCGCACCAGCACCGCGCCGGACTCCGTGGGCCGCACCGGTCTGGTGCGCTGGAGCAGCACCCGGCCGGTGCGCTGTTCCAGCGCCTTGACCCGCTGACTGACCGCCGACGGTGTCACATGCAGCGCGGCGGCGGCCGCGTCGAAGGTGCCCTCGTCCACCACGGCCAGCAGGGTGCGCACCTGTTCCAGGGGAAGCTCTGTCATCACGCGTACTAATGGTACGTAAAAATCATTAGCTGTACTTGAGACCGCGCTGTCCCTAGCGTCTTCGGTATGAACCACGCCCTGACCGCCGCTGCCGCCGGATTCGGCACCGGACTCTCCCTGATCGTCGCCATCGGCGCCCAGAACGCCTTCGTCCTGCGGCAGGGGGTGCGCCGGCACGCCGTCCTCACCGTGGTCGGCATCTGCGCCCTGTCCGACGCGGCGCTCATCGCGCTCGGCGTCGGCGGGGTCGGCGCGGTCGTCGTGGCCTGGCCCGGCGCGCTGCGCGCGGTCGGCGTCGTCGGCGGCCTGTTCCTGCTGGGCTACGGCGTCCTCGCCGCCCGCCGGGTGCTCAGGCCGGGCACCGGGCTCACCGCGGAGGGCGAGGCGGCCGGCTCCCGGCGCCGGGCCGTGCTCACCTGCCTGGCGATGACCTGGCTGAACCCGCACGTCTATCTGGACACCGTGTTCCTGCTCGGCTCGCTGGCCGCCGACCGGGGCCCGCTGCGCTGGACGTTCGGGCTCGGCGCCGCGTTCGCCAGCCTGTGCTGGTTCACCGCCCTCGGCTTCGGCGCCCGGCTGCTCGGCCGGTACCTGGCCCGGCCCGGCGCCTGGCGGGTGCTCGACGGCCTGGTCGCCGCCACCATGCTGGTGCTCGGGGTGAGCCTGGTCGCCGGGGCCTGACCGCAATCCGTTCGATGTCCACACCGGAACCCGTTCGATGTCCACCGGCTGCCGCTGAGATAGTTAGCCTCTCGAAGCGAAAAGATGTAACGAGCAACCAGGACACCCGTGGACACCAGTGAGAGCAGCAGCACCGAGACCACGACCGGCGCGCCGGCGGCCGGGGAACCGCCCCGGCGCGGCTGGCGCCGCTGGGCGATGGACACCCGCCCCCTGCGCATCCCCGCCTACCGGCGGCTGTGGTCGTCGACCATCGTCACCTCCGTCGGCAGCCAGCTGACCGCCGTCGCCGTACCCAAGCAGATCTACGACATCACCCACTCCTCGGCCTGGGTCGGCTACGCGAGCCTGGCCGGACTGGTGCCCATGGTCGCCTTCGCGCTGTGGGGCGGGGCGGTCGCCGACGCCGTCGACCGGCGCAAGCTGCTGCTGGTGACCAACACCGGCATCGCGGTGACCTCGCTGCTGTTCTGGGCGCAGGCCGTCACCGGCCTGGACTCGGTCCTCGTGCTCATGGTGCTGCTCGCGCTGCAACAGGCGTTCTTCGGGCTCAACGCGCCCGCCCGCAGCGCCTCCATAGCCCGGCTGGTCCCGGCCGAGCAGCTGCCGGCCGCGAACGCGCTCGGCTCGACGGTGATGCAGACCGCGCTGGTGGCCGGCCCGCTGCTCGCCGGCGCGCTGATACCGGTGCTCGGGCTGCCGGAGCTGTATCTGATCGACGCGCTCGCGCTGTGCGTGACCGTGTGGGCCGTCTTCCGGCTGCCCGCCCTGCCGCCGCTCGGCGGGAGCGGCACCCGCCGGGCCGGGCTGCGCGAGATCGCCGACGGGTTCCGGTACATCTCCCGGCACAAGGTGCTGCTGCTGTCCTTCCTCGCCGACATCGTCGCCATGGTGTTCGGCATGCCCCGCGCCCTGTTCCCGCAGCTGGCCGCGGAGACCTACGGCTCCTACGGCGAGGGTCTGGCGCTCGGTGTGCTGTTCGCCGGCATCCCGGTCGGCGCGGTGCTCGGCGGTCTGTTCTCCGGCGCGTTCTCGCGGGCCCGCCGGCACGGCTGGATGGTAGCCGGGGCGGTCGTCGGCTGGGGCGTGGCCATCGCCGGGTTCGGACTGAGCGGCAACCTCTGGGTCGCGGTGGTCTTCCTCGCCCTGGCAGGGGTCGCCGACATGGTCTCGATGGTGTTCCGCGGCGCCATCCTGCTGTCGGCCGCGACCGACGAGATGCGCGGCCGGATGCAGGGGGTGTTCACGGTGGTCGTCGCCGGCGGGCCGAGGCTGGCCGACGTCCTGCACGGCACCGCCGGAGCCGCCTTCGGCCCGCGCGCCGCCGTCGCGGGCGGCGGCGCCCTGGTCGTGGTGGCGATGCTGACCCTGGTCGGCACCGTCCCGGCACTGCGCCGCTACCGCGTCTGACGACAGGACCTAGAGGGGGCCGACCCGCCGTCGCATCGTGTACTGCTCCATCAGCTTTCCGCGGGTCGTCTCCAGCCGGTGGGCGAGGATCTCGGCCACCGTCCGCACCACCGACAGCCCGAGCAGCGGGTCCTCCACGCACAGCGCGAGCACCGACGGCCCGTCGAACTGGTAGGCGCGCACGTCGGTGAAGGCCACCGCGCCGAAGTCCCACTCGTACGGCGGGAACAGCCAGGACCAGCCGAGCAGGTCGCCCGCGCCGAGTGTGGCCACGGTCACCCGCTGCCGGGGGGTGACCTGGGTGTCCAGGTGGACCGCGCCCGAGCGGATCACCCAGAACCGGTCGGCCGTGCCGCCCGCCTCGAAGATGCGGCTGTCCTCCGGGAAGGAGACCTCCTCGGCCACCTCCATCAGGCGCTCGCGCTGCGCCTGGGGGAGGGCGGTGAGCAGTTTGATCGCTTTGGTCATGGCGCGGGGCTCCTCGCCGGCGGCGGTTGCGGTGCGGGTGCTGTGCTGGGACGAACGGCGTCTTAAGCCCATTTCAGCCGCTGCCGCCGCCCCGGGCACCTCGAGGCGGGACGCCCGCCGTCCCCCGGCCGTGCGAGGGCAGGAAAAAGCCCTGGCTGGACGGGGGAAACCAGCCAGGGCCGTATGTGGTGACGCATGGAGGGGCACAGCGCGGTCCCGCGCGGCTCCCGCATCACGTATGGATGAACGATAAACCATTTACCGGGCCTCCCCATAGCCCATATCGGGTCAGGTGACCTGTTTCACTCCGTCCGCCCGTACGGGCTCCCCGCCCGGGCTGACGATCTCCTCCAGCACCCGCAGCACCGCTTCGAAGGCCCGCGCCCGGTCGGCCGCCTCCGCGGCGCCCTCCGGATCCGTCGCCGCCAGGCTCCGGGCCCGCTCCCGCCATGCCTCCTCCTGCGCCGCCGCGTGCTCCCGGCCGCGCCGGATGCGGCGCAACAACTCATCCGCGTCCACGACATCCGTCATGTACGGCGGGTACCCGCGCGCTGCCGGGTGATGACACCCGTACCGAGCGTGCCCGGTCCGGAATGAGCCCCGGCCCGCGTTCCGCTTGCGCGAAGCGGCCGGCGAAGTTCCGCTCATGGCGGTGTTTGCCCGCTGGGCGAGGGGGCAGGCGGAATCTCGTGCTTCGGACCGGAGGCGCGCGCCCAGCGGGGAAGAGACCCGCTGCCTGGGCCCCTCCCGCCGGGCCCGGCGGCGAACCCGCGGCGAAACCCTGACACCACCGTTCGGGCCAGAACCCGGAACCCCTGTTTCCGGAGGTGCCCTGCAACACGTTCAGGAGCGATTCCGCATGCTGACCGACATGTCGACAAGCCGTCCCGGCACGACCACCCCCGCCGCCGGCGGGACGTCCGCCCGCCGCAACCACGACGACGCCCCCGACACCGCGGCGCTGTTCGCCCGGCTGGCGGAGCTGGAGGACGGCCCCGAGCGGGACGCCGTACGCGACGAACTCGTCACCGCCTGGCTGCCCATGGCCCACCGGATCGCCGGGCGGTTCCGCGACCGCGGCGAATCCGTGGAGGACCTGCGCCAGGTGGCCGCGCTCGGACTGGTGAAGGCCATCGACCGGTTCGACCCGTCCCGCGGCGCCTTCGAGAGCTACGCCGTGCCGACGATCACCGGAGAGGTCAAGCGGCACTTCCGCGACCGGATGTGGGCCCTGCGGGTGCCCCGCCGGGTCCAGGAGCTGCGCAACCGGGTCCGCGTGGCCCGACGGGAACTCACCCAGAACCCCGGCAGCCCCGAACCCACCGCCGCCGACATCGCCGCCCACACCGGCCTCACCGAGGAGGAGGTCGCCGCCGGCATGGAGGCGCTGGAGAGCTTCAGCACCCTCTCCCTGGACGCCGAGCTGTCCGCCGGTGACGACGGCTACAGCCTCGCCGACACCCTCGGCGAGACGGACACCTCCTACGACGTCGTCGTGGACCGGGAGGCCGCGAAGGAGGGGCTGCGCCGGCTCCCCGAGCGCGAGCGGGCCATCCTCTACATGCGCTTCTTCGAGGACATGACACAGAGCCGTATCGCCGACCGGCTCGGCATCTCGCAGATGCACGTCTCCCGGCTGATCAGCCGCAGCTGCGCCCGCATCCGCGAGGAGGCGCTCGGCACCCGCCGGCCCGGTTCGGCCGGACGGCAGCGGTAGCCGCTCAGCGGGCCGGCCCGCCGGTCACGCCGAGCGGACGCGCCAGACCGGAGACCGCCTCGTCCAGCCGCTGCAGATGGCGCAGGACCCGGTCGGTCACCCGGCCGTAGCGCGGGGTGCGCAGGGTTCCCGGCTCCAGCATCGACGCGATGCTGGGGCCGCTCTCGATCTCCACGGCGGCCCGCGGGTCCGCCACATGCGCCGCGATCGCCTCGATGTTGTGCACGATCCGCCCGCACGCCCCGCGCAGCCGAGGATCGGCCGCGATCGAGGGGTGCGTCGGCAGCAGCTCCGCCGTCGCCGCGAGGGACCGCCCGTGGTACGCGCAGGTCTCCAGCAGCGCCACCACGTACCGCACCGAGTCCCGGCGCGAGCGCAGCGGCGTGATCGGGTGGGTCAGCGGCTGGGTGGCCGCCCGCAGGTCCGCCAGCGCCTGGTCCAGCTCCCGCGCCCGCTCCACCAGATCGCCGCCCGTCCCGCCGCTCAGCTGGTCGACGGCGCCCCGCGTGACATCGGCGAGCCGGTCCAGGACCGCCACCAGCAGCTCGTTGGTACGGCGGTCGGTGTGCACCGGCAGCACCACCGCCGCGGCGAACACCCCGCAGGCCGCGCCGAGCGCCGTCTCCTCGATCCGCAGCACCAGCACTTCCGCGCTGTAGGTGTTCAGCAGGGTGTACAGCAGCCCCAGCATCGCGGTGACGAAGAACGACATCAGGGTGTACGACAGCGGCGCGCTGTAGAACATCGCGAAGATGAACACCAGCACTAGGGCGAACGCCGTCCAGGTGTGGTGCCCGACCAGCCCGGCGAGCCCGATGCCCGCCACCACGCCGAGCACCGTGCCCAGCAGCCGCCGGTAGCCCTTCACCAGGATCTCGCCGGTGGAGGCGGTGTTCAGGAAGACGATCCAGCAGGTCAGCACCGCCCAGTACCAGCGCTGACTGGACAGCAGCTCACCGCCGGCGATGGCCAGCGAGGAGCCGACGGCCACCTGGAGGGCGGCCCGGGTGGTGGGCCGGCGCAGCCCGGTCGGCTCCGCCTCCGGCTCCTGTTCCTCGCTGATCTCGATCGCGGCGTCCTCCGCGTCCAGCTCCTCGCGCGAGCGGGTGGTCGCCGGGGTGTCGGCGGACTCGTCCTGCGGGCCGTCCAGGGCCATGCGCAGACCGAGCGAGGCGCGGGCCGCCTCGCCGAGCCCCCGGAAGACGTCCTGCACGGCCGGGGACGCCTCGGGCAGGTTCTCCTCCTCGCGATAGCCCAGCAGCCGGTTGCGCACCTGGGCGAGCGCGGTCCCGGACGCCTCCCCGGCCGGCCGCAGCATCAGCACCCGCAGCGCCCGCAGATCCCGGCGCAGCGCGGAAGCCGCCCCGTCCCGCACCGGCGACTCGACCCCCGAGGGCACCGGGGCGCCCGGCAGATGCAGGGTGAGGGTGTCGGTCCGCTCGGCGCTGCGCGCGGTGAGCAGCAACAGTCCCAGCCGCTCGGCCGCGATCTCGGCGTCCGCGACCCGGCGCTGGAGCAGCCGGGCCACCGCCGGGTCCGAGGTGCCGTCCTCCAGCCGGCCCTGGATCATCAGCGCCGTCTCGTGCAGCCGGGCGGTGCGGGTGCGCAGCTCCTCCAGCACCTTCTCCACCTCCTCCGGCCCGGCGTCCGGCAGCTTCGCCTGACTGGCGATCAACTGGGCGAGCCGGGCGCGGAAGGCCCGCCGCAGCCGGTCCAGGGTGCCCGCCGGGGTCTGCGGCAACAGCACGAACCGGGCGGTGGCGCTGCACGCGAACGCCACGCCGATGACGCCGTACAGCGCGGGCAGCACACCTGGCGTGGCCTGCACGAACAGCGACAGGAAGTAGATCTGGAACCCGATCAGCCCGAGCGCCGTGCCGCGGTCGCCGAACCGGCGGCCGTAGACGGCGCTGAAGATCAGGGCGACGAAGAACAGGTCGCCGGCGACGACGTGCTGGTTGAGCAGCGCGCCCAGCGACACCGAGGCCAGCGCCACCGGCAGACCGAGCGCGAGCGTGCCGGCCTGCCGGACGGGCTGCTTCTCCCGGATGGCGAAGGTGGCGACCATCGCGGCCATGGCCCCGGCGACCAGACGGGGCACCGGGACGCCGATCGCGGCCAGGACGGCGAGGGTCAGGGCGATGGCGGTGACCGTGCGCAGTCCCGCCGTCAGCCGGAGCAGTCCGGGGTCCGACGCCGCGAGCCGGTCCCACAGCCGTACCCGTCCCGACCGTCCCGCTGCCCTCACTTAGCCGCGCTCTCTCCCGTGCCAGCCATCGATTCCATGATCCAGCATCGCACGCGCGCCCGGGCTACCTGCCCTCGGCCAGGGTGGCGGCCACCAGGGCGTTCGCGTGCCCGTGGCCGAGCCCGTGGGCCGACTTCAGCCAGCCTACGAGCTCCGTGTGCCGGGTCAGCGGCGAGGTACGGATCAGCTCCTGCCACTCGCCGACCGGGCGGCCGTACTTCTTCTCGATCGAGGGGAAGTAGCTCGCCGGGCCCTTGACGGTCTTCTCGGTCATGGTGGTGCGTCCCTCCGTGGAGTGTTCGTGATCACCTGGTGGACGGCCGGGCCCGGGCGGACTCATCGGCGGCCACCGGTGATCACGGTCACATCAGGACGGTTCGACGGCCGCGCCCTCCACCCGGGACCGCACCTGTTCCGGTGTCAGATAGGCGTCGGTGAACTCGAAGTCCTTCAGCCGGGCGGGCTTGCGGGCCTGGAAGCCGGTGCGCACGAAGTCGTCGCCCGCGACCGCGTTCAGCAGCCAGTTGGTCATCACCCGGGTCTTGGCGACGTTGGTGCGCAGCGCCGACCAGTGGTAGCCGCGGGCCACCGCCTGGGCGGGCACCCCGCGCAGCTCCACACCGAGCGGCTTGGACACCGCGTCCTTGCCGCCGAGGTCGACGACCAGACCGAGGTCCTTGTGCTCGTAGGGCCGCATCGGCTGTCCGCGCAGCGTCGCGATGACGTTGTCGGCGACCACCTTGCCCTGCCGCATGGCGTGCTGGGCGGTGGGCGGGCAGATCGCGCCCTCCTCGCCCTTGGCCAGGTCCGGCACGGCCGCCGAGTCGCCGAGCGCGAACACCCCGTCGTGGCCCGGCAGGCACATCTCGGCGGTCACCGCCAGCCGCCCCTTGACCGTCTCCGCGCCGAGCGTGGCGATCAGCGGGCTGGCGACCACCCCGGCCGTCCAGATCAGGGTGTGCGTCGGCACCACCCGGCCGTCGGTGAAGGTGACCTCCTCGGCGCCGGCCTTGTCGATCGACACCCCCAGCGAGACCTCGATACCGCGCCGCCCGAGGATCTCCTGCGCGCTGCGGCCCAGCTTCTCGCCCAGCTCCGGCATCAGCTTGGGCGCGATGTCGATCAGGTGCCAGCGGATCAGACCCGGGTCCAGGCGCGGGTAGCGCTGCACGGCGGCGTGGGTGAGGCGCTGGAGGCAGGCCGCGGTCTCCGTGCCCGCGTAGCCGCCACCGACCACCACGAACTGCAGCCGCGCGGCCCGTTCGGCCGGGTTGTCGCTGGCGTCCGCCAGATCCAGCTGGGAGATGACGTGGTCGCGGATGTAGGCGGCCTCGGCGAGCGTCTTCATCCCGAAGGCGTGCTCGGTCAGGCCCGGGATGTCGAAGGTGCGGGTCACACTGCCGGGGGCGAGCACGATGTAGTCGTAGGGCTCGTTGACGATCTTGTCGGTGATGGTGCGCACGACGCACACCTTGGATTTCAGGTCCACCCCGATCGCGCCGCCCGGGATGATCCGGGTGCGGTACTTCTTGCTGCGGCGCAGCGACAGGGCGATCGACTGCGGCGTGAGCACGCCGGAGGCGACCTGGGGCAGCAGAGGCAGGTACAGCTGGTAGGAGAACGGCGTCACCAGTGTGACGTCGGCTTCGTCGGGGGCGAGTTTCCGCTCCAGGCGGCGGACGCACTCGACTCCGGCGAAGCCTGCGCCCACCACCAGGATCCTGGGTCGTGTCACGGTGTTCATCCCTTTCTGCGGCTCCGGGCGGTCCGGCTCGACGCTGTTCGCATGCCCGGGATCGCCGTGCGCCAATTCCGATCCCACCGCGCCCGCGGGCACCCCGCCAGCCGGGTGCGGCAGGCAGACGAACGCGTGGGGGGCGGCCTCGCCCCCGCTGCCCGGTGGAGTAACCGGTGCGGGCCCGCCTACACGTCGTACGGCCGTCCGCCGTCCCCGGCGTCACCAGGGCAGGAACGCGTGGATGTCCTTGCCGGTGTCGTGCACGACGACGCTGACCTGGCTACACAGCGTGTGCACCAGGTGCCAGCCGATCCCGCCGCCACCGGTGCGCGGATGGAAGGGCCGCGGCTCCGGGCGGGCCGGGTTGGTGTCCCGCATCGTCACGTGCACCCCGTCGAAGGTGCGGCGCATCCGCAGGTCGAACGGGCCCGGCGCGTACTGGATGGCGTTCGCGGCCAGTTCGGTCACCACCAGCAGGATGTCGTCCCAGTACTCCTGGGCGCCCGGTGGCGCCTGACGGGAGAGGGCGCGCAGGAACTCCTCCGCGGCGAGCCGCGCCCCCGTGACGTTGCGCAGTTCACCGGGAAAGGAGAACGTACGCTCGTACCTCTCCTCCGACGGTGGTGTGTCGTCCCAACGCGGCTCCGTCGCCATCTCGCTTCCCCGGCCCCGACCGGCCCCGCCGGTCCGGGCGGTCGTCGTCAACTGATCTCTTCGCTGCGCTGCGGGTTCCCCCTGCCGCGCGGACTATCCGTCCGCACTCCCCGCCCCGGGAGCGCGGCCTCCTCAGCGGAACACGTCGTCCGGCTCGTCCCACTCGGCCGGCTCCCGCACCACCGGCCGCGGCCGGGACCGGGCCGCGTACATCGCCTCGATCTCGGCGGCGTAGTGCCGTACCACGGCGTCCCGGCGCGGCTTCAGGGACGGCGTGAGCAACCCGGCGACCGCCGCGAACGGTTCCGGTAGGACACGGTAGACCCTGATGGACTCCGCGCGGGACACCGCACTGTTGGCGGCGGCCACCGCCCGCGCGATCTCCTCCCGCAGCGCGTTCTCCTCGCGGGCCTCCCGGGCCCGGGCGTCCCCGGGCAGCGCGAGCGCGGTCCGCCAGTGCGCCAGGAAGTCCGGGTCCAGGGTGATCAGGGCGCCGACGCAGGGCCGGCCGTCGCCGATCACCACCGCCTCGTGCACGAGGGGATGGGCGCGCAGCCGCTCCTCCAGCAGGGCCGGCGCCACGGTCTTTCCCCCGCTGGTGACGATGACGTCCTTCTTGCGCCCGGTGATCGTCAGGTAGCCGTCGGCGTCCAGCCGGCCGAGGTCCCCGGTGGCCAGCCAGCCGTCCCGCAGCGCCGCCCGGGTCGCCTGCTCGTCGCCGGTGTAGCCCTGGAACACCGAGGGCCCGCGGACCAGGATCTCCCCGTCGTCGGCCACCCGGATCCCGGTGCCCGGCAGCGCGGTGCCCACCGTCCCCGCCTTCTCCCGGCCCAGCGGCTGCATGGTGATCGCGCCGGCGGTCTCGGTGAGTCCGTAACCGTCGTGCACGAACACGCCGATGCCCTCGTAGAACAGGCCCAGTTCGCGGCCGAGCGGGGAACCGCCGGAGGCACCGCGCACCACCCGGCCGCCGAGCGCCGCCCGCAGCCCCCGGTACACCGTCCGCTCGTACAGGGCGTGTTGCAGTCTCAGCTCCAGCCCCGGACCCGGCCCGGCGCCGAGCCGCCGGCGCTCCTCGGCCGCGGCGAACTCCCGCGCCGTGCGCGCGGCCCGCTCGAACAGCGCGCCCCGGCCCGCCTGCCGGGCGGTGCGCAGGAAGGTCTTGTAGAGCCGCTCGAACACCGACGGCACGCCGTACAGGTACGTCGGCCGGAACGTGCGCAGCGCCGACGCCAGCGCCGCCCCGGTCACCTCCGGCTCGTGTGCCAGCAGCACCCCGCCGCGCACACAGGTCAGCATGATCATCAGGCCGTACACATGGGAGAACGGCAGGAAGGCCAGCACGGACGGCCGCTGCCCCGGGGGCGCGGCGGTGTGCGCCCAGCCGGCCAGCAGGGTGTCGCACGGGTAGGCCAGGCCACGGTGGCTGAGTGCGCAGCCCATCGGCCGGCCGGAGGTGCCGGAGGTGTGCACGACGGCCGCCGTGGCGTCCGGCAGCACGAGCCGGCGCAGCGACTCCACGGTGGTGTACGGCACCGCCGCGCCGTCCGCGACCAGATCGGCGAGGGCGCCCGCGTCCAGCTGCCAGACGTACCGCAGCCGGGGCAGCCGGGCGCACACCGTGCCGACGGTCATGACGCCCTGCTCGTCCTCCACGATCACGGCGACACAGTCCGCCTCCCGCAGGATCCACTCGACCTGGTCGCGCGAGGAGGCCGGGTGGACGGGCACCAGCTCGGCGCCGACGGCCCACAGGGCGTGGGCGAGCACCGTCCACTCGTGCCGGGTCCGGGCCATCAGCGCCACCCGGTGGCCGGGGGAGATCCCGGCGGCGACCAGGCCCCTGGCCACGGCCACCACCTCGTCGCGCAGCTCGGCCGCCGTCACCGTGAGCCAGCCGTCGGCGGTTTCCGCGCGGTGCGCCAGCACCGGCAGCGCGGGATCGCGTTCCGCCGCGGCGAAGACGCTGTCGGCGAGGCCGCCGGTGAGCGGCGGGGCGGCGGCCGGGGCGGGGGCGACGTTCCGCATGCGCTGCTCCCGGGGTACGGAGGGTCACTCCGCCGAACGGCTCGGTGTCGGCGGTGCTCGAATGTAGCTCAGGGGACAGCGTTCGGTGACCGGATCGGAGAAGTCGTGATCGGCTGATGATGTGGGCGTGTCCGGGGGACTCGGGGGACATGAGTCATGTGAACCCCGATCCTGAGCCCGAGCGCAGCACCGGGCTGGAACCCGGCGGCTCGGTCCCGCCCGGCGAGACCCCGCCCGCCGAGAGCAGCATGCCCGAGGCCGGGCCCCAGGAGACGCACAATCCGCCGAAGGGCTGGGGGAAGGCGCCGCTGACCGTGATCCTGGTCCTCGTGATCCTGATCGCGGCGTTCTTCCTGGCCTACGCGCTGACCCTGATCCTGTGACCGCCGCCGGGCGGGACGCTCAGCCCTGGGTGCGCCGCACGCACTCGGTGACGACGTCCCGCAGGCTGCCGGTGCGCTCCAGCAGCCTGCGCTGTTCCCGCGCGCCGTTGCCGTGGCGCAGCAGTTCCTCCATGCCCCGCGCGGCGCGGTCGGCGTCGCCGTTGGCCTTGAGCGCGTCGCCGGTGTGCTCCAGCAGGGACTCCAGCACCCGTGCGGCGGGCCGGGGCCGCAGGGTGACGGGGTCGAGCAGGTTCTCCTCCAGGCCGAACCGGGCGGCCTGCCAGTCGGCCAGCCGGAGCAGGCTCACCCCGGTGTCGGGTGCCGGCCGGCCCGCCCGCCACTCGGCCGCGGCCGTGTCCACCAGGGCGCGGACCAGCGTCGCGATCAGGACGGCGGTCTCCGCGCCCAGGCACACGTCCGCCACCCGGACCTCCACCGTCGGGTAGCGGGCGGACAGCCGCGCGTCGAAGTAGACCATGCCCTCGTCCAGCACGACCCCCGTGTCCACCATGTCGGTCACCCGCCGGTGGTACCGCTCGGGGGTGCCGAACGGCTCGGTCGGCCCGGCCGACGGCCAGCGGTTCCACACCCGGCTGCGATAGCTGGCGTAGTCGGTGTTGCGGCCCTGCCAGAAGGGCGAGTTGGCGCTCATCGCCCGCAGCACCGGCAGCCATGGACGGAGCCGGTCCAGGACGGCGACGCCCTCCTCGTCCGACGCCACCGAAACATGCACGTGGCAGCCGCAGGTGAGCTGGTCCCAGGTCGGTATCCCGTACCGCTCCGCCAGCCACTGATAGCGCCCGTTGACACTGAGCGAGGGGCTGACCGGCAGTGGCGAGGTGGCCAGCGCGGCGACCCCGCAGCCGATCTCCCCGGCGTGCCGGCCCGCCTCCTTGCGGCAGCGGACGATCTCGTCACCGAGCAGGGCCATGTCCGACTGCGGATGCGTGGCGAACTCCAGCATCTGCCCGAACAGCTCCTTCTCGAAGACCTGCTGTCCGGGATCGTCCTGGGCGGCGCGGGCGAGGACGGCCGCCGCCAGCGCCTTCGGGTCGCCGCTGTCCGGATCGACCAGGAGGAGTTCCTCCTCCACTCCAACGGTGCGCACGTGGTGCCGCCCTTCCATGTCGTGCCGCGAGGGGCAGTCGGGTTCTGTACGACCCCGAATGCCCCTCGAACGGCCGCCGACACCTGCGCGGCGCCTCAGCCCTCCGGCACCAGCCACACCGTGGCCAGCGGTGGCAGCGTCAGGGTGAGGAACCCGTCCTCGGCCTTGACCGGCCCCCCGGCGCCGACACCGCTGCCGCCGTAGCGCACCTCGTCGGTGTTCAGCTCCTCCCGCCAGACCGCGCCGCCGTCGGGCACCCACAGGCGGTAGCCGGGCCGGACGACGGGGGAGAAGTTCGACACCGCCAGCAGCGGACCGCCGTCCGCGGCGAACCGCAGGAACGCCAGCACGTTGTCGTCCGCCGCGTCGCACAGCACCCACCGGAAGCCGCCCGGGTCGGTGTCCCGCTGCCACAGCGCCGGCGTCGCCCGGTACACCGCGTTCAGGTCCCGGACCAGCGACTGCACGCCCCGGTGATCGCCCGCCGAGTGGTAGTCGTCACCGAGCAGCCACCACTCCGGCCCGTGCGCCTCCGACCACTCCGCCCCCTGCGCGAACTCCTGCCCCATGAACAACAGCTGTTTGCCGGGGTGGGCCCACATGAACCCCAGATAGGCACGGTGGTCGGCGCGCCGCTGCCACCAGTCGCCGGGCATCTTCGACACCAGCGCCCGCTTGCCGTGCACCACCTCGTCGTGGGAGATCGGCAGGACGTAGTTCTCGCTGTAGGCGTACACCATCGAGAAGGTGATCTCGTTGTGGTGGTACTTGCGGTGCACCGGCTCCTTCTGGATGTACTCCAGCGAGTCGTGCATCCAGCCCATGTTCCACTTCAGCCCGAACCCCAGCCCGCCGCCGTCGGTCGGCCGGGTCACCCCGTCCCAGGCGGTGGACTCCTCGGCGATGGTCACCACCCCGGGACAGCGCCGGTAGACGGTGGCGTTCATCTCCTGGAGGAAGGCCACCGCGTCCAGGTCCTCCCGGCCGCCGAACACGTTCGGCTCCCACTGCCCGGAGTCCCGTGAGTAGTCCAGGTAGAGCATGGAGGCCACGGCGTCCACCCGCAGCCCGTCGATGTGGAACTCCTCGCACCAGTAGACGGCGTTCGCCACCAGGAAGTTGCGCACCTCGGTCCGGCCGTAGTCGAACTCGTACGTCCCCCAGTCCGGGTGCTCGGCCCGGGAGGCGTTCCCGGGCTCGTACAGCGGGTCCCCGTCGAACCGGGCCAGCGCCCAGTCGTCCTTCGGGAAGTGCGCCGGCACCCAGTCCATGATCACACCGAGCCCGGCCCGGTGACAGGCGTCCACGAAGTACCGGAAGTCGTCCGGTGAACCCAGCCGGGGCGTCGGCGCGTAGTACGAGGTGACCTGGTACCCCCACGAGCCGCTGAACGGATGCCCGGCCACCGGCATCAGCTCGATGTGCGTGAAACCCATCTCCCGCGCGTAGGCGGGCAGTTCCTCCGCGAGCTGCCGGTAGCCGGCACCGGGTCGCCAGGACGGCAGATGCACCTCGTACACGGAGAACGGCGCCTGGTGCACGGGGGTGTCACCGCGGTGCGCCATCCACTCGGCGTCGCCCCAGGTGTAGTGCGAGGCCGTCACCACCGACGCGGTGTCCGGCGGGACCTCCGTGCACCGCGCCATCGGGTCGGCCTTCAGGAACCGGTGGCCGTACCGGGAGGTGATCTCGAACTTGTACCGGGTGCCCTCGCCGATCCCCGGCAGGAACAGCTCCCACACACCGGACGCGCCGAGCGAGCGCATCGGGTACTGCGTGCCGTCCCAGTACGTGAAGTCCCCGGCCACCCGCACCCCCTGGGCGTTAGGCGCCCACACCGTGAACCGGGTGCCGGCCACGCCCTGGTGGACCATCGGCTCCGCCCCGAGCGCCCGCCACAGCTGCTCGTGCCGGCCCTCCCGGATCAGATGCAGGTCCAGCTCGCCCAGCGCGGGCAGGAAGCGGTACGGGTCGTGCACCTCCCGCTCCCCGTCGTCGTACGCCACCAGCAGGGTGTACGACGGGATGTCCGGGCAGGGCAGCACGCCGGCGAACAGCCCGTCGCCCTCCGAGCGCAGCTCGGTACGGTCACCGTCGGCCAGGACGCTCACCGCGCGGGCGTTCGGGCGCAGCGCCCGCACCAGCGTGCCGCCCGGCACCGGGTGCGCGCCCAGCAGGGCGTGCGGATCGTGGTGCGTCCCGGCCAGCAGCCGGCCGCGGTCGGCCGGGTCCAGGGGGGCGGCCACGGGCGGCACCGGGCCCGCGGCCTCGGGACGCGTGGTGTCGCGCAGTGCCATGCGTCAGCCTCCCCACACGGCGAGCCGCTTGATCGCCGCCATCGGTACCGGCAGCCAGTCCGGCCGGTGTCTCGCCTCGTACAGCACCTCGTACACCGCCCTGTCCGTCTCGTGCGCGCGCAGCAGCGCGTGCTTCTTGCGTGGATCCCAGCCCGCGCGGGCCGCGTAGCCCGCGCAGAACGCCTCCCGGCAGCGGCGCGCCCACTCGGGTCGCCAGGGGCGGCGCTGCCGGGCCACGTAGTCGAAGGAGCGCAGCATCCCGGCGACGTCCCGCACCGGGGACTGCGGGGTGCGCCGTTCGGCGAGCGGACGGGACGGCTCGCCCTCGAAGTCGATGACGAACCAGTCGCGGCCGGCCCGCAGCACCTGTCCCAGGTGCAGGTCGCCGTGGACCCGCTGGGCGGGCGGCCCGGTGTCGCAGGTGGCCAGCGCCGCGAACGCGGCCCGCAGACCGGGCACGAAGGGCAGCAGCCCGGGCACGGCGTGCGCGGCGGCGTCCAGCCGCGCGCGCATCGCCTCGGCCGTACGGCCGTTCTCGCCCGGCCCGGCCGGCGGGAATGCCTCGGCCAGCGCCAGGTGCACCTCGGCCATGGCCCGGCCCAGCGCGCGGGCCTCGGCGGTGAAGTCGTCGCCCGCCGCGAGCGCGCCCAGTGCCAGCGACCAGCCGTCGGTGGCGTCCGGCAGGAACGGCTGGAGCACCCCGAGGGTGGCCGGGCGCGGGTCGGCCGTGGTGAACCAGGCCACCGGCGCCGGTACCCGGGCGCAGCCGAGGGCGGCCAGCGCCGCCGGCACCTCCAGGTCCGGATTGACGCCCGGCTGGATCCGGCGGAACAGCTTCAGGATGTACGCGTCGCCGTACACGATCGAGGAGTTGGACTGCTCGGCGTCCAGCAGCCGCGGCGGCAGTCCGCCGGGCACCCGGGCGGCCGGGTCCGCCTCGAACCGCAGCGGGCCCGCCGTGCCGGGGTGCCGCAGCCGCTCCAGCAGCAGATGGGCCGAGCGCGGGTCGTGCAGCGCGTCGTACACCGCGAGGCCGGCCAGCGGTCCGTCCACGGCCCGCCCGATGAACGCCCGCTCCAGGCGTGGCGCGAGGTGCGGGCGCAGCCCCAGCAGCAGCTGGTAGCAGTCCCCCGGCGGGGGTGTGCCGCCGGGGGTGGGCACCGGCACGTGGGAGGCGTGCACCAGCAGGTGCAGACAGCCCGGGAACAGCTCGGTCACGGACAGCACCGACAGCTCGGTGACGGGCCGGTCCTTGCCCGCGAACCAGCGTTGCCTCGGCAGCCATTCGCGCAGCAGCCCGCCGAGCGAGTCCAGCGGCCCGTCGAGCACGGTCGCGGTACGCGGTCGGGCGGTGATGGTCTTCGGCATGGTGACGCGTCCTTTCCTCGGCGCCGGACGGGTCAGCGGCGGCGGCCGATGCGGGATGCGACTCGGGTGAGCCGGAACCAGTAGAAACCGTGGCCCTGCAAGGTGAGCAGGTAGGGCAGTTCGCCGATGGCGGGGAAGCGCACCCCGCCGATCAGCTCGACGGGGTGCCGTCCGTCGTAGGCCCGCAGGTCGAGTTCGGTGGGCTGGGCGAAGCGGGAGAAGTTGTTCACACACAGCACCAGGTCGTCGCCGTGTTCGCGCAGGAACGCCAGCACCGCCGGGTTGGAGGACGTCAGTTCCGTGAACGACCCCAGGCCGAAGGCGGGGTTCTGTTTGCGGATCTCGATCATCCGGCGGGTCCAGTGCAGCAGCGACGAGGGGGAGGACATGGACGCCTCGACGTTGGTGACCTGGTAGCCGTAGACCGGGTCCATGATCGTGGGCAGGAACAGCCGTCCGGGATCGCACGTCGAGAAGCCGGCGTTGCGGTCGGGGGTCCACTGCATGGGGGTGCGCACGGCGTCGCGGTCGCCGAGCCAGATGTTGTCGCCCATGCCGATCTCGTCGCCGTAGTAGAGGATCGGCGAGCCGGGCAGGGACAGCAGCAGGGCGGTGAACAGCTCGATCTGGTTGCGGTCGTTGTCGAGCAGGGGGGCGAGGCGGCGGCGGATGCCGATGTTGGCGCGCATGCGGGGGTCTTTGGCGTACTCGGCCCACATGTAGTCGCGTTCCTCGTCGGTGACCATCTCCAGGGTCAGCTCGTCGTGGTTGCGCAGGAAGATGCCCCACTGGCAGCCGGAGGGGATGGCGGGGGTCTTGGCGAGGATCTCGGAGACCGGGTAGCGGGACTCGCGTCGCACGGCCATGAAGATGCGGGGCATGACGGGGAAGTGGAAGGCCATGTGGCACTCGTCCCCGCCGGCGGAGTAGTCGCCGAAGTAGTCGACCACGTCCTCCGGCCACTGATTGGCCTCCGCCAGCAGGACGGTGTCCGGGTAGAGCGTGTCGATCTCGCGGCGCACCCGCTTCAGGAACTGGTGCGTGGCGGGCAGGTTCTCGCAGTTGGTGCCCTCTTCCGCGTACAGGTAGGGCACCGCGTCCAGGCGGTAGCCGTCGATGCCGAGGTCCAGCCAGAACCGCAGGGCGGCCAGGATCTCCTCCTGGACGGCCGGGTTCTCGTAGTTGAGGTCCGGCTGGTGCGAGAAGAAGCGGTGGAAGTAGTACTGGCCGCGCACCGGGTCGAAGGTCCAGTTGGAGACCTCGGTGTCGACGAAGATGATCCGCGCGTCCTCGTACCGCTTGTCGTCGTCGGCCCACATGTAGTAGTCGCCGTAGGGGCCGTCGGGGTTCTTGCGGGACTCCTGGAACCACGGGTGCTGGTCGCTGGTGTGGTTCATGACGAAGTCGATGATCACCCGCATGCCGCGCTGGTGGGCGGCGTCCACGAACTCCACGAAGTCGGCGAGGTCACCGAACTCCGGCAGCACGGCGGTGTAGTCGGAGACGTCGTAACCGCCGTCCCTGAGGGGTGACTTGAAGAACGGCGGCAGCCACAGGCAGTCCACGCCGAGCCACTGGAGGTAGTCCAGTTTGGCGGTCAGGCCCTTCAGGTCGCCGACGCCGTCGCCGTCGCTGTCCTGGAAGGAGCGGACCAGGACCTCGTAGAAGACGGCGCGTTTGAACCACTGCGGGTCCCGGTCCTTGGCGGGCGTGTCCTCGAAGGTGTCCGGTACGGGCTCGTTGACGGTCATGACGCTGCGGGCCCTCCGATCCGGGGCGTCGAGCGCCCGACGTGGAGCACGTGCGCGGGCGCCCGGCCGGGCGTGAGCCGCACGTAGTTGGTGCCGCCCCAGTGGTAGGTCTCGCCCGACAGTTCGTCGTGCACCGGAACGGACGCGTGCCGGTCCAGGCCGAGTCGCGGCATGTCCAACGAGACCGTGGCCTCCTGGGTGTGGTGCGGGTCGAGGTTGACGACCACGACGACCGTGTCCGTCCCCGTGCGTTTGCTGTAGGCGAGCACGGCGTCGTTGTCGGTGTGGTGGAAGTGGAGGTTGCGCAGCCGCTGGAGTGCGGGATGGCGGCGGCGGATGGTGTTCAGGCGGGTGATGAGCGGGGCGATGGTCCGGCCCTCGCGTTCGGCGGCCTCCCAGTCGCGGGGCCTGAGCTGGTACTTCTCCGAGTCCAGGTATTCCTCGGCGCCTTCCCGCAGCGGGGTGTTCTCGCACAGTTCGTAGCCGGAGTAGATGCCCCAGGCGGGGGAGAGGGTGGCGGCGAGTACGGCCCGCACCTCGAACGCGGGCCGCCCGCCGTGCTGGAGGTAGGCGTGCAGGATGTCGGGGGTGTTGGCGAAGAGGTTCGGCCGCATGTAGGCCGCCGCCTCACCGGTCAGCTCGCTCAGGTACTCCGTCAGCTCCTGCTTGGTGTTGCGCCAGGTGAAGTACGTGTACGACTGCTGGAAGCCGATCTGGGCCAGGGTGTGCATCATCGCCGGGCGGGTGAACGCCTCCGCCAGGAAGATCACGTCCGGGTCGGTGCGGTTGATCCCGGCGATGACCCGCTCCCAGAAGACGACGGGTTTGGTGTGGGGGTTGTCCACGCGGAAGATGCGCACGCCGTGGGCCATCCAGTGCCGCAGGATCCGCAGGGTCTCGGCGACCAGGCCGTCCATGTCGGCGTCGAAGGCGAGGGGGTAGATGTCCTGGTACTTCTTCGGGGGGTTCTCCGCGTAGGCGATCGAGCCGTCGGGGCGGTGGTGGAACCACTCGGGGTGCTTCTCCACCCAGGGGTGGTCCGGGGAGCACTGGAGGGCGAGGTCGAGGGCGACCTCCAGGCCGAGCCGGCCGGCCTCGGCGACGAAGTGGTCGAAGTCCTCCAGGGTGCCCAGGGCGGGGTGGACGGCGTCGTGGCCGCCCTCGGGGGAGCCGATGGCCCAGGGCACGCCGACGTCGTCGGGGCCGGCGGTCAGGGAGTTGTTGGGGCCTTTGCGGTGGGTGGTGCCGATGGGGTGGATCGGGGGCAGGTAGACGACGTCGAAGCCCATGTCCGCGATCGCCTTCAGCCGGCGCGCGGCGGTCCGGAAGGTGCCGTGAGGCTGTTCGGCGGTGCCCTCGGAGCGGGGGAAGAACTCGTACCAGGAGCCGTACAGGGCGCGCTCGCGCTCCACCAGCAACGGCATCGCGTCGGACGCGGTGACCAGCTCCCGCAGCGGATACCGGGCGAGTACGTCCTCCACCTCGGGGGAGAGCGCCGCCTTCAGCCGGTGGTGGACCGACAGGGTGTCGTCGCCGAGGGCGCGTGCCGCGGCCAGCACCAGGTCCCGGCCGGGGCCCCTGGGCACCCCGGCGGCGGCCCGCTCGTACAGCTCCGCGCCCTCCTCCAGCACCAGGCCGGTGTCGATCCCGGCCGGCACCTTCACCGACGCGGTGTGCCGCCAGGTCGCCAGCGGATGGCTCCACGCCTCCACGCGGAAGGACCAGCGCCCCGTCACGTCCGGGGTGATCTCCGCCCCCCAGCGGTCGCTGCCCGGGGCCAGTTCCCGCATCGGGGTCCAGGGGCCGCGCCGGCCCGTCGGATCGCGCAGGACCACGTTCGCGCCCACGGCGTCATGCCCTTCGCGGAACACGGTGGCCGTGACCTCGAACGTCTCCCCGGCCACCGCTTTCGCCGGGCGCCTGCCGCACTCCACGGCCGGCCGGACGTCACGTACCGGTACACGGCCGATGGCCGGGGTCCTGCGCATATATCTCACCTCCGCCGTGCGCGGAGCCGGGCGCCCGGCCCGGCTCCGCGATCCGATAAGTCGGGCCGGTCTCTCGCCGGACCCGCAGGGAACGCCTTGTACGGTGCCAGGTCAGGGGCTTGGCGCCGTGGAACGCCGCTCCGACGGCGGCCCTCTTCTCGCCGTCCGGCGCGGCTGCGGCCGCCCGTCCTGCTCCCGCAGGTAGGTGACCAGGTTCGTGCGGAGATAGCGCTCGGCGGCGTCCACGGCCTCGCGGGCGCAGCGCTTGCCCATCAGCACGCACAGGGTGTACCCGGAGTCCTCGAAGGTGGCCCGGACCGTGCGGTCGTGCGGCGCGGCGAGCATCACGCGCTCCCACGCCCGGTAACGCCGCAACTGCCGGGCCACTTCGGCCTTGGCGGGTAGCAGCATGGCCCTCTTCACCCTCCACGCTCTCGACTGGGCGCGTTCCCGACGGTCGGGTGGTGTCCGCGCAGGGGAGGGCACGGCACCGTTACGGCGATCGAGGCTTTCACTCATGGTGCACGCGCGACGACGCAGCGTCTTGTTGGATCTTCAACGAGTGGGACCGTCGGCGGCTCGTGTTGCACGAATGGCGTAGTGCCCGCACCGTGGAAGTGACTCTGAAGCGATCAACGCTCACGCTGGGTGTCCGGAAATCCCTCCGGGCGGGCGAGGGGAGCGAGAGCTTCGCCGGTGAGGAGCAAGCGACGATGAAGACCGCAGTGCCCTGCTACTACCACCTCGACGTGGAGGTCGGCCCGGAGCGGGTGGGACAGGTCGGCCGCATCCTGGCCGCCCATCTGCGCCACTGGGACCTCGACAACCTCGTGGAGCCCGTCCGCCGCGGCGCCGAACTGCTGCTGCGGGCGATCGACGCGCACGCGAGGAACAAGCACACGTCCATCGAGATGTGGTGGAACGGCCAGCACCTCATCACCGCCCTCGGCGGCGAGGATCCCGAGCTGCGCCCGGAGGCGGACCTGCGGTCCTGCCTGGCCGACATCGCCGCCATGAGCGACGGCTGGGGCTGCTGCGCCACGGCCACCGGCAGCACGATCATCTGGTTCTCGCAGCGCGCCCGGGCCGGCCAGCGCGTCCCGCTGGTCCCGCTCGCCCCCGACCCCGCGCTGCGCACCGGCCTGAAGGTGCCCCGCGACCAGCCGGTGACCGTGCTGGCCGGTCCCGCCCCCGCCCACCGCGCCACCCTGGAGGGCAGCCGGTGACCGCCCGTACGCGACGCACAGGGGTGCCCGTCTGGAGCGGGCACCCCTACCCGTTGGGCGCCTCCTTCGACGGACAGGGCACCAACTTCGCCCTGTTCAGCGAGGTCGCCGAGCGCGTGGACCTGATCCTCGTCGACGACGCCGGCACCGAGACCCCCGTCCGGCTGCACGAGGTCGACGGTTTCGTCTGGCACGCCCATCTGCCCGGCGTCGGCCCCGGACAGCGCTACGGCTACCGGGTGCACGGCCCCTGGCAGCCCGCGCTCGGCCACCGCTGCAACCCGGCGAAGCTGCTGCTCGACCCGTACGCCCGCGCCGTGGACGGCCAGATCGACAACCACCCCTCGCTCTACGAGCGCGCCCCGGACGGGCCGGCCCCGGCCGACAGCGCCGGCCACTCCATGCTGGGCGTGGTCACCGACCCGTTCTTCGACTGGGGCGACGACCGCCCGCCCCGGACGCCGTACGCGGACTCGGTCATCTACGAGGCCCATGTCCGCGGGCTGACCCGCACCCACCCGGACATCCCCGAGCGGCTGCGCGGCACCTACGCCGGGCTCGCGCACCCGGCCGTGACCGAGCACCTCACCTCGCTCGGGGTGACGGCGGTGGAGCTGATGCCGGTGCACCAGTTCGTCCAGGACGGCATCCTGCAGGACCGGGGCCTGTCCAACTACTGGGGCTACAACACCATCGGCTTCTTCGCCCCGCACAACGCCTACGCCGCCTTCGGCTCCCGCGGCCAGCAGGTCAACGAGTTCAAGGCGATGGTGAAGGCGCTGCACGCGGCCGGCCTCGAAGTCATCCTCGACGTGGTCTACAACCACACCGCCGAGGGCAACGAACTCGGCCCCACGCTGTCCTTCCGGGGCATCGACAACGCCTCCTACTACCGCCTGGTCGACGGCGACTGGGCGCACTACTACGACACCACCGGCACCGGCAACAGCCTGCTGATGCGGCACCCCTACGTGCTCCAGCTGATCATGGACTCGCTGCGGTACTGGGTCACCGAGATGCATGTCGACGGCTTCCGCTTCGACCTCGCGGCCACCCTCGCCCGGCAGTTCCACGAGGTGGACCGGCTCTCGGCGTTCTTCGACCTGATCCAGCAGGACCCGGTGATCAGCCGGGTCAAGCTGATCGCCGAGCCGTGGGACGTGGGCGAGGGCGGCTACCAGGTGGGCAACTTCCCGCCGCTGTGGTCGGAGTGGAACGGCAAGTACCGGGACGCCGTACGGGATTTCTGGCGGGCCGAGCCCGGCTCGCTCGGCGAGTTCGCCTCCCGGCTCACCGGCTCCTCCGACATCTACCAGCACAGCCGGCGCCGGCCGCGCGCGAGCGTCAACTTCGTCACCGCCCACGACGGTTTCACGCTGCGCGACCTGGTGTCGTACAACGACAAGCACAACGAGGCCAACGGCGAGGACAACCGGGACGGCGAGAGCCACAACCGGTCCTGGAACTGCGGCGCGGAGGGCGACACCGACGACCCGGCCGTCCTCGAACTGCGCGCCCGCCAGCAGCGCAACCTGCTGGCCACGCTGCTGCTGTCGCAGGGCATCCCGATGCTCTGCCACGGCGACGAACTCGGCCGCACCCAACGCGGCAACAACAACGCCTACTGCCAGGACAACGAGACCTCCTGGGTGGACTGGGACCTCACCGAGGAGCAGCGCGCCCTGACCGCGTTCACCCGGCGCCTGATCGCCCTGCGCGCCGCGCACCCCGTGCTGCGCCGGCGCCGCTTCTTCCGTGGCGAGACCGCGACCAACGCCCGCCAGCCGCTGCCCGACCTGGTGTGGCTGCGGCCCGACGCCCGCGAGATGACCGACCGGGACTGGCAGCGCGCTGACGCGCACTCGGTCGGCGTGTTCCTCAACGGCGACGCCATCGCCGAACGCGACCCCTACGGCCGCCGCATGGTCGACGACTCCTTCCTGCTGCTGGTCAACGGCTACTGGGAGCCGGTCGTCTTCCGCCTGCCCGACGACTCCTTCGGCGAGCGCTGGACCACCCTGACCGACACCGCGGACCCCGACGGCATCCCCGACGAACGCGAACGCAAGGCGGGCACCCGGCTCCGCCTGGAGGCCCGCAGCCTGGTCCTGCTGTCGCGCCCGTCCCGCGCCACGGGCTGAGCCGGGGGCGGCCGGGGCTCAGCAGCAGACGCCGCGGGCCGTCACAGTGAACTGCGCCCCGTCGGCGTCCCGCAGGATCGCCTCCCGCTCGCCGTCCTCGCGCAGCACGCTGCCGCCGTGCTTCTCCGCCGCGCGGGCGCAGGCCGGCACGTCGGTCACCGCGAAGTGGATCTGCCAGTGCGGGCGCACCGAGGGGTCCGGAGCGGCCTCCACCGCGCCCGAGTCGATGCGCGCCACCACATCGCCCTCGCTGCGCAGCAGCACCTCGCCGCCGTCGTACTCCACCTCGCAGCAGCCCGGCTCGCCGGTCGCCCAGTCCAGGATCTCGCCGTAGAACATCGCGGCGTCGAAGGCGTCCCGGGTGTGCAGCCGCACGAAGGTGGGGGCCGCCTGCCGCCACGCCTCCCAGTTGGTGACCAGGTCGCCCTGCCAGATCCCGAACGTGGCGCCGTCCCGGTCGGCGAGCAGCGCCGCCCGGCCCGGCGGGAAGGACAGCGGCCCGACCGCCGCCGTACCGCCGCGCTCCCGGACCCGGGCCACGGCCACGTCCGCGTCCCGCACCGCGAAGTACGGCGTCCACGCCACCGCCATCTGCCACATGGAGGCCACGGCGGCGATCCCGGCGACCGGGACCCCGTTGGCCAGGGCGATCCGGAAGTGTTCGCCGAGCTTGGCGGTGCGCCAGCGCCAGCCCAGCACGGCCGTGTAGAACTCCTGGGTGGCCTGGAGATCACGGCTGGTCAGGCTCACCCAGCAGGGCGCGCCGAAGACGGAGTGGGTGGAGACGACCTCTTTGTCGCGCGGCGCGCCGCCGGCGGGGCTTTCGTGGTTCATGGCAGTCGCGTCCTGCTCTCGGGGCCCGGGCGGCCACCGGTACGACACCAGTGTCCGGCCGGACGGGGTCGAAATGCCTCCCGGGTACCCCGGGTGGCAGGGGTGCAGGCCCCTGCGCACGATGGAGGGATGGCAGAGAGCGAGCCGGACCGGATCGCCGCGTTGCAGGCGGAGGTCGACCAGATGAAGGAGGCCATGGCCTCGCACGCGGTCGTGGACCAGGCGATTGGGATGGTGGTGGCCCTCGCCCGGGTCTCCCCGGACCAGGGCTGGGAGGTCCTCAAGGAGGTCTCCCAGCACACCAACATCAAGCTGCGCCGCGTCGCCGAGCTGATCCTGGTGTGGGGGCGGCGCGGCGACCTCCCGGACCCCGTCCGGGCCGAGCTGGAGGACGCCCTGGACCGGTACGGGCCCGCGCAGGTGCCGGGGACCGAGGGGCAGTAGGGGAGCGGGGCCGGCAGGGGTGCCGGGCCCACGGCCGCGGGGGTCAGCGGATCTCCGCGAGCAGCTCCTCGCGGAGCCGGTCGAAGCAGCCGCTCAGCAGCCGCGAGACGTGCATCTGCGAGATACCGAGCTGCGAGGCGATGCAGCTCTGCGTCATGCCCTGGAAGAACCGCAGGTAGAGAATGGTGCGCTCGCGTTCGGGCAGCGCCTCCAGGCACGGCCTGACCGCGGCCCGGTCCACCACGAGGTCGTACCCGGGGTCCGGCCCGCCCAGGGAGTCCCCGAGCGCGTAGCCGTCCGTGCCGGAGACCTCGGCGTCCAGGGACAGCGCGGAGAAGCACTCCAGCGCCTCCATGCCGGTGCGCACCTCGTCCTCGCTGAGCCGGGCGTACGCGGCGATCTCCGCGACGGTGGGCGCCCGGCCCGTGCTGGTCTGCGCCAGCTCCTTCACGGCGGCACGCACCCGGTTGCGCAGGTCCTGCACCCGGCGGGGCACGTGCAGGGTCCACATGTGGTCCCGGAAGTGCCGCTTGATCTCTCCGGTGATGGTGGGCACCGCGTACGCCTCGAAGGCGCGGCCACGGGCCGGATCGTAGTGGTCGACGGACTTGACCAGGCCCAGCGCGGCCACCTGGTACAGATCCTCCAGGGCCTCGCCCCGGCCGCGGAACCGCACCGCGATCCGCTCGGCCATGGGCAGCCACAACCGGACCAGCTCGTCCCGGAGCGCCTGGCGCTCGGGGCCGTCGGGCAGCAGGGCGAGCTGCTCGAAAGCGGCGCCCGTGTCCGGGGCGTCGTCGTGGGGATGGGATTTCGTGCTGCCAGTGACACGCATCGCGCGCACCTCTCTCGGCAGGTGCTGATGGGACAGACACCGTGGGAGGTGCGCTCGGACATGGAGTGGGACACCGGGGGCGGGCCATGCCGTCTCCCACGGACGTGCCTCCTGTCCGAAGCACTCCTGAGCCCTTTTCCCGCCGAGGGACACCTCCAAACAAATAATAATAAATGTGGCGAAACGGGCTGAGGGGAGCCGGAGATCGCCGATCTTGCCGTGGACGTGATGTGCGGCACGCCCGGCCCGGCGGCCGGAACCCGCCGCGGACGAGTTCTTCCTGGGCAGCGCTTGATCACCGGTCGGCAGAGGTCAATTCCCCTGACCACGCTGCGTTCCCGGCATTTGACAGTGCGCTCGGCGCACAGATAGACAGCAGCTCTCGAGGGTCGAGAGGGGCACTGTGTACGAGCCGAACGTGGTCGGTGACTGGCAGGAGTACGACGAGCATGCCGGTCTGCGGGTCCGCGTCCACCGCCTGGAGGCGGCCGAGCCGCCCCGCGGCCGGGACGACGCCGCCGCCGGGCTGACGTATTTCAGTGTCCGGGTCACCGTGGAGAACCGCGGCGCCCGGCCCTACGGCATCCACCTGGAGGACGGCCAGATCGACGTGCGCGTGGGCCCGGACGGCGAGGGCGCCTTCATCGACTGGCGCAACTCCCAGTTCGTCGAGGGCTTCGACGTCTACCCGCTGCGCCGGGCCACCGCCGTGATCTACGCCGCCGCGCCCGAGGCCGCCCTCAGCCACGTGGACGTACAGGTGCAGCTGCGGGTGGACGACGAGTGGACCGGCCGCCGGCTGTGGGCGGGCGGCATCGGCGTCCTGGAGCCGGCCCCGACGGCCACCCCCTCGGCCGCCGGGCAGGGCGGCCTGGCCCACCAGGTCTCCGCCTTCCTGCGGGACCAGGCGGAGCCGGGCTCCGCCTGACGGGCACCCGCGCGGGACGTCGTGCGCGGTTCAGCGTGGGACGTCCCGCGCGGTTCGGTGCCGGGACGTCCGTACGCGGTTCAGTGCGGGATGCCGTCGATGATCTCCCGCGCGCCCTGCCTAAGCAGCGCGACCGCGACCGAGGTGCCGAGGGTCGCCGGATCCAGCCGCCCCGCCCACTCGTGGGCGTTCAGCCGCGTCTTGCCGTCGGCGGTGAACACGCAGGCGCGCAGCGAGAGTTCGCCGCCGCGGTCCACGCGCGCGTACCCGGCGATCGGGCTGTTGCAGTGCCCTTGCAGCACATGCAGGAACATCCGCTCGGCCGTGGCCTCCCGGTGGGTGTCCGGGTCGCCGAGCCCGCTGACCGCGTCGATCAGCGCGGTGTCGTCCTCCCGGCACTGCAGGGCCAGGATGCCCGCGCCGATCGGCGGCATCATCGTCTCCGTCGACAGCACCTCGCTGATCACGTCGGTCCGGCCGATCCGCTCCAGCCCGGACACCGCGAGCAGCAGCGCGTCCGCCTCGCCCGCGGCCAGCTTCTCCAGCCGGCGGTTGGCGTTGCCGCGGAACGGCACGCACTCCAGATGCGGGTGGGTCGCGGCCAGTTGGGCGATCCGGCGGACCGAGGAGGTACCGATCCGGGTGCCGGCCGGCAGCTCGTCCAGGGTCAGCCCGCCCGGGTGCACCAGCGCGTCGCGGATGTCGTCCCGCTTCAGGAACGCGGCGAACACCGTGCCGGCGGGCAGCGGCCGGTCGGCGGGCACGTCCTTCACGCAGTGCACCGCGAGGTCCGCCTCCCCGGCGAGGAGGGCCGCGTCCACCTCCTTGGTGAACGCCCCCTTGCCCTCGACCTGGGAGAGATCGCCCAGCCACTTGTCGCCGGTCGTCTTCACCGGGACGACCTCCGTCCGCACCCCCGGGTGCAGCACGGCCAGCTCGGCACGGACCCGCTCCACCTGGGCCAGCGCCATGGGGGAGTCGCGGGAGACGATACGGATCAATTCCGGTGCAGACATGAGGACACGATAGACCCTGGGGCCGGTCCGGCTCCGGTCGCGGTCGCCCGTACGGCCCCCCGCACCACGGAGGTCGGCCCGCCGGCCGCGCCCCACGGCCCCTCTACCCCGGCGCCTGCGGCAGGTCCGCCGCCGACTCCTCCGGAGTGAGGTCCGGGCGCGAGCGCAGCCAGGACGGCTGGCGGAGCATGCCGTGCCGGGTACGGGTGCTGTAACTGACCTCGCCCACCAGTCTGGGCACCACCCAGCGCGCTTGGGGGATCCTCGGCACCGGGTCGAACGGGCACCGGTCGCTCGCCGCCTCCCGCAGCAGCTCCGCCAGCCGGACGCGTTCCGCCTCGCTCCAGCCGGTGCCCACCCCGCCGACGTAGCGCAGCCGGCCCTCCGCGTCGCGCTGCCCGGCCAGCACCGCCCCGGGCAGTCCGGTCAGCCGGCCCTTCCCGGGCAGCCAGCCGCCGATGATCACGTCCTCGGCGCGCATGTTCCGGATCTTGATCCAGGCACGGGAGCGGACGCCGGGCTCGTACACCGAGTCCAGCCGCTTGCAGACCAGGCCCTCCAGCCCGTGCTCCCGGGTGGCGCGCAGCGCCTCGGCGCCGTGCCCCGTCACCGCGCCCGGGGTCGACCAGTACGGCCCGGCCAGCTCCAGCTCCTCCAGCCGGGCCCGCCGCCGCGCGTACGGCAGCCGGAGCAGCGGCTCGGTCAGATACGGCACGTCGAACAGCACCAGGTGCACCGGCACCTGCGCGGCCCGGCGCGCCGCCCGCGCGGGGGCGTGCGCGAGGCCCATCCGGCTCTGCAGCAGCTGGAAGTCGGCCCGCCCCCGCTCGTCCAGGGCCAGCACCTCGCCGTCCAGCACGGCGGGCGTGGGGCCCAGGGCGGCTCCCAGCGGCCGGAGCTCGGGGTAGGCCGCGGTGATGTCCTCGCCGGAGCGGGCGCGCAGCTGCACGCTGCCGTCGCCGGGCAGGTAGACCATCACCCGCTGGCCGTCCTGCTTCGTCTCGTACGCCCACCGCCGGTCCTGGGCGGCGGGCGGCAGGCTGCCGGGGGTGGCGAGCATCGGCGCGATGAACGGCAGCGGCACGGCGGTCACGGCAGAACATCTCGACCGCCCCCGGCGCGCTCACGCCCCTTTCCCCCACGGTTCCCCTGAACGGGCCCGCACCGCGCCCCGGCCACCGACGAACCGGCACACGCCGAGCCATCCGGGCATCACCGACCGGCTGACGCCGAGGCTCCGGGCGCCGACGGTCCGACTCGCGCCACGGCTTCCGGGTGCGGGCGGTCCGGCTCCCGCCATGGCTCGGGGCGCCGGCCGACCGGCTCGCGTTCCGCCCGGAGTGACGCGTGACGCCGGGGGTCAGCGGGTGCGCGGTGGTCCGGCCCAGCCCAGGGACCGTTCGACGGCCCGTTTCCAGTTGTCGTACTCCGCCTCCCGCCGCCCGGGGTCCATGCCGGGCAGCCACTGCGCGGCCCGGTGCCAGTTGCGGCGCAGCACCTCCAGGCCGGGCCAGTAGCCCGCGGCGAGGCCGGCCGCGTAGGCGGCGCCGAGGGAGACCGTCTCGGCGACCATGGGCCGTACCACGGGCACGCCGAGCACATCGGCCACGAACTGCATGAGCAGGTTGTCCGAGGTCATGCCGCCGTCCACCCTGAGCTGCGGCAGGGGGACCGGGAAGTCGGCGTTCATCGCGTCCACGACCTCCCGGGTCTGCCACCCCGTGGCCTCCAGCACCGCCCGCGCCAGATGCCCCTTGGTGATGTACGAGGTGAGGCCGACGATGACCCCGCGCGCGTCGCTGCGCCAGTGCGGTGCGAACAGGCCCGAGAAGGCGGGGACGATGTAGCAGCCGCCGTTGTCCTCGACCGTGCGCGCGAGGGTCTCGATCTCGGGGGCGCTGCCGATCAGGCCGAGGCGGTCGCGGAACCACTGGACGAGCGCGCCGGTGACCGCGATCGACCCCTCCAGGGCGTAGGCCGGGGGCTGGTCCCCGATCTTGTAGGCGACGGTCGTGAGCAGCCCGTGCCGGGACCGTACGACCTCGTCGCCGGTGTTGAGCAGCAGGAAGCCGCCGGTGCCGTAGGTGCACTTGGCCTCGCCGGGGGAGAAGCAGGTCTGGCCGAACAACGCGGCCTGCTGGTCGCCGAGGGCGGCGGTGAGGGGGATGCCGGGCAGCAGCGCGCGCGTCTCGCCGTACCGCTCGGCGCAGGGGCGGATCTCGGGCAGCATCGCACGGGGCACGCCGAAGAAGTCCAGCAGTTCGTCGTCCCAGGCGAGCGTGCGGATGTTCATCAGCATCGTGCGGCCGGCGTTGGTGACGTCGGTGAGGTGCAGGCCGCCGTCGGCGCCCCCGGTGAGGTTCCACAGCAGCCAGCTCTCCATCGTCCCGAACAGCACTTCGCCGTCCCGGGCGCGCTGCTCGACGCCCTTGACGTGGTCGAACAGCCAGCGGATCCGCAGCGCCGAGAAATAGGTGGAGGGCGGCAGGGCGCACCGCTCGAGGAAGAACGTCTCGCCGGGGTCGCGCAGCAGGTCCTCGACCAGCGGCGCGGTACGGGTGTCCTGCCAGACGATCGCCCGGCCCAGCGGGGCGCCGGTCCGCCGGTCCCAGAGCACCGTCGTCTCCCGCTGGTTGGCCAGTCCGATCGCGGCGACCCGCGCCTGGTCGATGCCGGCGGCGGACAGGGCCTCGGGCACCACCCGGCGCAGGTTCTGCCAGATCTCGACGGCGTCGTGTTCCACCCAGCCGGGCCGCGGGAAGTGCTGCCGGTGCTCCCGCTGCGCGACCGACACCAGCCGCCCCCGGTGGTCGAAGAGGATGCAGCGGGTCGAGTTGGTGCCCTGATCGACCGACATCACATACCGTTCACCCATGATCGGGTCTGCCTTCCGACGGATCCGCGGGCGGCCGTCCCGGCCTACCAGCGGGCGGCTCCCAGGTCTCTGGAGATCGCCCGGGCGGCCTCGCGGAGCAGGCTGACCAGCGCGGGGCGGGGCCGGCCCTGGCCGTCGCAGATCCGCTCCACCGGCCCGGACAGCCCGATGGCGCCCACGACCAGCCCGCCGTGCCCCCGGATCGGCGCGGCGATCCCCGCGTCACCCATGCTCATCTCCTGGATCTCGGCCGCCCAGCCGGCCTCCCGGACCGCGGTGAGCGCCCGGGCTAGCCGCTCGGGATCGACCAGGGTGTGCCGGGTGTACGCCTCCAGCCCCGGCTCCCGGTCCGGTTCGGCCGTCGCCGTGCCGAAGGCCAGCAGCACCTTGCCGAGCGAGGAGGCGTGCAGCGGCAGCAGCGTGCCCACGTCCAGGGTCTGGAAACTGTCGTCCGGCCGGAACACATGGTGGACGACGAGGACCCTGCCCTCCAGCGGGGTGCCCAGACGCACCGCCTCCCCGCTGCGGGCGGCCAGGGCGTCGGCCCAGTTCAGCGAGCGTGAGCGCAGTTCGTTGACGTCCAGGTAGCTGGTGCCCAGGTGCAGCAGGGCGGCCCCCAGCTGGTACTTCCCGGTCGTCGTGTCCTGCTCCACGAAGTCCACGTGCTGGAGCGTGCGCAGGATGCCGTGGGCGGTGCCCTTCGCCAGCCCGAGCGAGGCCGCGACCTCGCCGAGCCCGAGTCGGCGGGGCCCTCCGGCGAGCAGCCGCAGAATCGCCGCCGCCCGCTCGATCGACTGGACCGGTCCGGCCATGAGGCGAGCCTATTACCGCCGGGGAGGCTTCGCCCCGCGGGACGGCGGGACCCGGCCCCGCGCCATCCCTCGTACGGCGTTTCCGGGTGGCAGCGCGGGACCCGGGCGGTGACCTTGGGAACCGCGGGGGCGTATGCGCGGGCACATCGTGCGCGGCTCCGGCGCCCTTGCCGGGCAACAGCGAACAGCGGGACGGCTGGTTCCTCGGCCCCGAGACCCCCGCGCCGGAACCCGCCCCGGTGGGCTCCCGCAAGGACGACACCGGGGCCGTCAAGCGGCAGGCGGCCCGGTTCCGCCTCTACGGCTACACCGCGGACGGGACGGTCGTACGGGAACTGACCGTGGCCGACCCGCGGGTGAGCATCGAGTGGGCGGTGCACGTGGCCGACAAGAAGGCCGCGTGGTACGAGTTCCGCCTCGCGCTGGACATCCCCGACATGGCCGGAAAGAGCGTGCCCCGGCGCAACAAGGGCGTCACCGACCGCGGCCGGCTGGTCATCGACCCGGGCCGCAAGGTGCTGGACGCCGCCACCAGCGGCACCGTCCCCTTCACCGGCGGCCGCTTCCTCGACACGCTCGACGTGCCCCTCGGCTCCATGCACACCGACGACGAGGGCCGCCTGGTCGTCCTCGGCGGCAAGGGCCACTCCGCCGCGCCGTTCGGTGAACCACCGCTCTCCTTCGGCAACAACGACGGCTGGTGCGACGACATCTCCGACGGCCCGGTCACCGCCACCCTCACCCTCGAGGGCCGCGCCGTCCCCGTCGAGCCCGCCTGGGTGGTCGTGGCCCCGCCCAACCCGCCGGGCTCCCGGCCCGTACGGCCGCCCACACGTTCCCGGCCCCGGCCGTCCCCCGCGGGCCCCCGCGCACACCACCCACCTCGACACCGTCCACGGCGACGGCTGGATCGCCGCCGGCGACGTCGCCGCAGCCTTCGACCCCCTGTCCTCGCAGGGACATCCTCACGGCCCTGTACACCGGCATGCGCGCCGGCGAAGCCGTCCACGCCCACCTGGTCGGAGACCCGGCGGCGATGACCCGCTACACCAGCGCCGTCGACGCCGTCCGCGCCGCCTACCTGCGCAACCGCCACACCTTCTACCGCTGTGAACAGTGGTGGCCCGACCAGCCCTTCTGGCACCGCCGTCACACCGGGCCCACCGTCCTGCGGTGAGCGGCCCGGCAAGGGCGGGACGAGGGGCGTTCGGTAATGCCGACCTCCATTCATTGACCCGCCCGATTTGTCTCCCTACGGTGCTCTGAGGCCCGGAATACGCCGAGACAGCGCGTGAGACCGGCAGCACATCGGGAGAGAACATGGTGGCCCAGCTCAATACCCTGCTTCGGGCGGCACATGAACACGTGTGCCCGGTGCCGCCCGTCGCCGGTGCCGTATCCGCCGTACGCCGGCGGGCAGCGGCGCTCCTCGCCGAGTGGAACGTGTGTCCGGAGATCGTCGAGGACTCGCTGCTCGTGGTGTCGGAGCTGGTCACCAACGCCATCGTGCACGCCCGGCCGCCGGCCGAACTCCGGCTGTCCTGGGTGCGCGGCGATCACCCCGCCACCCTGCGCGTCGAGGTCACCGACGCCGGACCCGACCCCGCCGTGGGCGCGACCCGCGCCGGGATCGACCCGGACGAGCACGGCCGGGGCGAGGCGATCGTCCACGCCCTGGCGACCCGCCACGGCATACGGGTCAGCCCCGGGCGGGTCACCCGCTGGGCCGAGCTCGTCGCGTCCTGAGGCACGGCTCCGGTCGGGCTCCGGTTTCGGTCTGGGGTACGGCTCCGGTCGGGCTCCGGTTTCGGTCTGGGGTACGGCTCCGGTCGGGCGCCGGGCACGGCCGCCACGACGGCCGGACGGCCTCCGGCGGAGCGGCGGCACGCGGCGCCCGACCGGGGCGGCTGGTCGCCCGTACGTGTCGGCTGCCTCCCACGCGCCGGTCGTCCGTACGTGTCGGCCGCCCCCCACGCGCCGGTCGCCCGCACTCGCCGGCCGCCCGCGCGCGCCGGCGGCTCCTTACGGTGCGCATCGAGCGTCCGCGCCGGTTCCCCGCGCCCGGGGCGGCCGACGCCGCCGGCCGGCGGACAGTGCACGCCCTCCCGCCCGTGCCTGATCGGCCGCGAGGGCTGCGCACCGCCCGCCGACCCGGCCCGGCGAGCCCCGGTCCGCCTGGTCCCCGCCGGTCCGTCCGGCACCGGGACCCCGAGCCGGCCTACGCTCCAGTAATATCCGGCGGCAGGCCACCACAGGAGGAACCGTGCCCCGGTCCGAACGCTCACCCCTGCTGCTCGCCGGCCTGCTGGCCGCCGCGGGAGCCGCCCACTTCGCCGTACCCCGGCAGTTCGACGCGATCATCCCGCGGTCGCTGCCGGGTCCGCCCCGGGCCTGGACCTACGGCAGCGGGGCCGTCGAACTGGCCCTCGCGGCCGGGATTGCCGCGCCCCGCACCCGTGCGACGGCCGCGAAGGCGGCGGCCGCCTTCTTCGTCGGCGTGTTCCCCGCCAACGTGCGGATGGCCGTGGACTGGCGCCACCGCCCGGCCCCGCTGCGGGCGGCTGCCCTGGCCCGGCTGCCCCTCCAGGTGCCCCTGGTGCTGTGGGCGCGCGGCGTCGCCCGCGACGGAAAGGGGCGGTCGTGACCAGGCCCCTCGCGGTCGGGGACACGGCGGAGGACTTCGCTCTGCCCGACGAGACCGGGACCACCCGCCGGCTCACCGGACTGCTGGCCGACGGGCCCGTCGTGCTCTTCTTCTATCCCGCCGCCCTCACCCCCGGCTGCACCGCCGAGGCGTGCCACTTCCGGGACCTGGCCGCCGAGTTCGCGGCCGTCGGCGCCCGGCCCGTCGGCATCAGCGGGGACGCCGTCGACAGGCAGCGGGAGTTCACCGACCGGCACCGGCTCGGCATGCCGCTGCTCTCCGACGCCGACGGCACGGTCCGCGAGCGGTTCGGCGTCCGGCGCGGCTTCTCCCTGGCCCCGACCAAGCGCGTCACCTTCGTGATCGCCGAGGACCGTACCGTACTGGAGGTGGTCCGCAGCGAGCTGCGCATGAGCACCCACGCCGACCGGGCCCTCGCCGTCCTCCGCGCCCGTCAGGGCTGAGCGGGGGTCACTGGAACGGGCAGCCCGGGTTCGGGGCGTCCTCGAAGAGCGGGGAGCCGTGCGGCAGCACGTACAGCAGCTCCAGGACCACCGGGGTGTCGCCCAGGTTGCGGCCGATGTGGACGTAGCCGGGGCCGGCCTGTTCCCGGAACGTCCCGCCGGGGCCGTACACGCCGTCCGACCGGCACGTGGCATCGAAGTGGCTGAGGGTGCCCTGCCGCACCACGCCGTACACCGGGCCGTCGTGGTAGTGCCAGCCGGTGGTCTGACCGGGCGGGATCGTGGCCTCCCGCAGGATGTAGTCGGTGCCGTCGATGGTGGTCTGGGCGAGGAGCCGGGACGTGATGCCCGGCCCCGGCGGGGTGGCCCCGGCGAAGCCGCAGGTCATGAGGGCGGCCACGGTGACGACGCCGGTCACGGCGGTACGGAGTGCGGTGCGCATGCGAGCCTCCGGGGCACGGGCGGATACCGCCGCAAACGTACCTCAAACCGGCATCTCGGGCGGAATCCTCGCGTCCGGATGGTCGCCACCGGGACCCCTGCCGTGCTACGGGGCTCCGTCCCCGCCGGTGCCGGCGGCCACCTGGGCCAGCGTGCGGCCGGTGCGCACCGAGCGCGCCCGCCGGGGATCGGGCGTGCCGTGCCCCGGCCGGGCCGGGCCCTTGCGCACCAGCAGCCAGGCCTCCTCCCCGTCCGCGCCGCCCTCGCGGAACCGGGTGAGGGCGTACTCGCCGTGCAGCTTGGCGCCGTGCAGCCGGAAGGTGGCGTGCCCGCGTTCCAGGGAGTCCGCGAAGTCCACCGGGCGCCCCCGGCGGTCGTGGCTGAGCGGTTCGTACGTCCCGTGGTCCCACACGATCACCGTGCCGCCGCCGTACTCGCCCTTCGGGATGACGCCCTCGAAGTCCTCGTACTCCAGCGGATGGTCCTCGGTGGGCACCGCCAGCCGCTTGTCGGCCGGGTCGGCGGACGGGCCCTTGGGGACGGACCAGGACTTCAGGACGTCGCCGACCTGGAGCCGGAAGTCGAAGTGCATCCGGCGCGCGTCGTGGATCTGCACCACGAAACGGGGTCTGCCGCCCCCGTCCGCCGTCGCCCGCCCCGACGGCTCGCCGGTCCGCCCGAAGTCGCGCTTGCCGCGGTACGTCCGCAGCCGGTCCTCCGCCACCCATGGCTCCTTCCCCGCGTCCGGCCCAGGCGCCCGGGTACCCCCGGCGGCCGCCGCCGATGCCAGGGTCAGTCGGCGGGCCGCCACCCCAGGGCCGGTCCGAGCTTCGTCGCCATGTCCGTCAGGATCTGTACGTAGTCCTCGTACTCGAAGGTGAACGGCAGGGCGAACGCCACCTCGTCGGCCTCGCGGAAGGCGGCGTGCGCGTACAGCCGCTCGGCCAGCTCCGCCGAGGTGCCGACCAGGTCCGGCGCGAACAGGTGCCGTGCCGGGCCCTGCGGGGAGGCCGTGCGGGGCAGCCGCCGGGCCGCGTACTCCGCGTACTTGGCGCGCTGCGCGGGGCTCGCGGAGTCGGTCGGGATCACCACCAGCCCGTGGGAGACCCGGGCCGCCTCGCCGTCGGGGTGGTGGGCCCGGAACTCCCGGATGAGGGACGCCTGGATCGCGGCGAAGTCGGGCGGCCCGTCCGTGCCTCCGGGGCCCTCGGTGTCCTCCACCTTCACCACGCTGCTGGTCAGGAAGTTCATGCCGTGCTCGGCCGCCCAGCGCGCCGAGCGCAGGCTGCCGCCGCCGTACCACATCCGCCGCCCCAGCCCGGGGGAGTGGGGCTGGACGATGTCGGAGAAGACCTCGAACCCCTCCGTCCCGCTGAAGTCGGTGACGGGCTTGCCGCGCACCAGGTCCAGCAGCCGCCGCACCCGCTCGTAACCGAAGTCCTCCGCGTCGGCGGTGTCCGGGTAGAGGGCGCCCTTGACCTGGTCGTAGTGCGTCGGCGGGCCCACGCTGACGCCCGGGTTGAGCCGGCCGCCGGACAGCACGTCGACCGTCGCCAGGTCCTCGGCGAGCCGCAGCGGGTTCTCCCAGCCGAGCGGTGTCACCGCGGTGCCCAGCTGGATCCGCCGGGTGCGCTGCGAGGCGGCGGCCAGGACCGCGACCGGGGACGAGATGCCGTACTGCAGATGCCGGTGGCGGACCCAGGCGCTGTCGAAGCCCAGCTGTTCGCCCAGCTCGATGATGCGCAGCGTGGACTCGTGGCCCCGCCCGGGGTCCGCCGCGTCGAACAGGCCGATGGTCAGGAAGCCCAGCTTGCGCAGCGGGCGAGAGGTGGGCGGCACGGCTCCTCCAGCGGTCGTGTGTCGGCTCCGACCCGATTCTGGCAGGCGAGTGTGACAACCGTGTGATCAATCCGCCCGGGCCATCGGCAGCGGGATCACGACCTCGTCCTCGACGGGCGGATCGAGTTCCTGCGCGAGGTTGCCCGTCGCGGCGAAGCAGCGCAGCCGCACGGCGTCCGCCGTGACGTCCAGCCGCAGGAAGCACTTGAAGAACGGCGGGCTGTAGGTGACGGAGGACGGCGAGAACAACTGGGTGTAGATCTTGCGCACGGGCAGCCGGAACCGGGCGGGACGGTCGGGGCGGCGGCCGGTGCCGAGCAGGCTCGCGACCAGCCGGGTGCGGCGGGTGACCCGGACGCCGGGGCCCGGGGCGCGGGCCGGTTCGATGCCGAGCCGTTCGGCGACGACGGCCGCCGCCTCCGCCTCGGTCAGCCGGAAGAAGCGGCGCAGCCGCAGCCGGTGGCCGTACAGGCGGCTGTAGAAGGCGAGCGAGTCGCCGCGCAGCGGGTAGCAGCGGAAGTCGCGTTCGGTGACGCCGCCGACCGACACCCGGGGGATGGTGTGCGTGGCGTGCGTGAACGCCCCGCCGCCGCCCGCCACGACGTACTGGACGGTGCGGTCGCCCACCGTCACCGGGTAGCGCTGGTAGTTGTGGATGTCGCCGCCGATCGCGGCCACATAGTGGTGCTCCGGGTCCCGGACGATGTCGTCCACCGTGCCGCCGCCCTCGATGGGGCACGGGTGGTGCTCGCCGTCGACGTACAGCGGCGAGCCGGTGACGAGGATCTTCGGCCTGGGGCCCCGGGACATCTCCCGCAGCCAGGCGCCCTGTTCGGCGTCGACCGTGCCCAGCAGGCCGGTGTCGATGCCGACGATCCGTACCGGCCCCGCGTCGATCGCCCAGTACGGGCCCGGCTGTTCGGCCCGCTGGCCCGGCGCCGACCGCAACGCCCGTGCGGCGGCGAGCCGTTGCCCGTCGGCGGGGCGCGCCCGGTGCCACAGCAGGGAGCGCAGCCAGGCGCGGGTCAGCGGGCGGGGCCGGGGCTCGGGGGCCGGCGGCGGGGTGTCGGCGCAGAAGACCCGCATGAAGGCGCCGAGATCCTCGTACCAGTCGTGGTTGCCGGGTATCGCGTAGATCGGCCCCGGGTAGTCCTGGTAGGGCCGGAAGAACTTGTCGCCGTAGTCGTCGGCGCTGCCGACGGGGTAGATGACATCGCTGGCGATCACCGCGAAGTCGGTGCCCTGACTTACCGTCAGGAAGCCCGGCACGACGGCGTACTGGGATTCGCCTCCCTCGCCGGTGTCCCCGATGACCATGAAGGAGAACGACTCCGGCACGTCCCGCCGGATCACCTTGTCGGCCGGCGCCCCGGCCTCCGCCCGCCGGGCCACCCAGCGGCTGCGGGTACGGCCGGTCGGGTCGCCGAACCAGGACGCGAGCACGCCGTTGCGGGCCGCCCACAGGATCCTGGGGTTCAGCCACGACAGCTGCTCGACGTGGTCCGGCATCAGCCGCCGGTAGGTGCCGGGCCGGGCCGCGCCCCAGCCGGCGCCCTGTGCGGTATCGCGTGAGGAGTCAGACACGCGGTGCACGGTAACAACGCGCCGGTCAAGGCATGGATGCCGGGGTCCCGCCCAACACCCGCACGACCGCGCCCCGTTCGGCTTGTCGCCGTTCGGCCTTGATCTCAAGCGTGGTCGAGGTTCTACGGTGCCGGGGTCGGCGAACATACGCAGGAGGTACCGCCATGACCGCTCAGCCGCCCCGCACCGACGCCGGACTCGCCGCCGAGCCGGCCGCGTACTGGACCGGGGTCGCCCACGAGGCCCTCATCGCCTTCACCCGTGCCCGGCAGGCCGAACTGGGCTTCACCCAGCCCGCGTACTGGCTGCTGCGCAACCTGTCGGAGCACGACCTCTCGCCCGACGGCCACGGGATGACCCTCGCCGAACTCCGGCAGGCCATGAGCGCCTACCTCAGGCCCGAGGACGACCTGGCGGCCGAGGCCGAGACCCTGCTGGAGCGCGGCCGGCTCACCCGCGACGGCGACGGGCGGCTGTGGATCACCCCGGCCGGGGACGAGGCCCGCGCCACCCTCAAACGGCACGCCCCCGCGATCCGCGACCGCATCCACCGGGGCATCTCCGACGCCGACTACGTCACCACCGTGAAGGTCCTCCAGCAGATGATCCGCAACACCGGCGGCGCGGCGCTCCAGTCGGGCGGCGAGTGAGGCCCTGCTCGAAGAGCTCGGGGGAGTGCGTCGCCGCCCGCGCGGCGGTCACGGCTTGCGGGCGAGGCCGCCGTGTTCGGCGACGGTCTCCGGGGCGGGCGCGCCGGGCTCGGGGCGCCACCGGGTGACCGGCACGACGCCGGGCTCGACCAGCTCCAAGCCGTCGAAGAACGAGGTGATCGCCTCGACGGTACGCAGGTTGTACGGGACCGCGCCGCTGTTGTTGTAGGCGTCCTGGGCCTGCTCGAAGACCGGGTCGATGCCGAGTGACCCGTCGTTGACACAGAGGTGACTGCCCGACGGCAGCGCGCCCATCAGCCGGTCCACGATGGAGCGGGCCTGGTCGTCGTCGGCGACGTGACCCAGGATGTTGCTGAGGATGAGACCGGTGGGCCGGGTGAGGTCCAGCGTCTCGGCGGCGATCGCGAGGATGCGGTCCGGGTCCGTCACATCGGCGTCGATGTAGGCGGTCGCGCCCTCGGGGGAGGAGTACAGCAGCGCCCGGGCGTGAGCGAGCACCATCGGGTCGTTGTCGACGTAGACGATCCGCGCCTCGGGGGCGAGCCGCTGGGCGACCTCGTGGGTGTTCTCGGCGGTCGGCAGGCCGGTGCCGATGTCCAGGAACTGCCGGATGCCCGCCTCGGTGACGAGATGGGTGATGGCGCGGCGCAGGAAGGCACGGCTGCCGCGGGCGATGGTGACGATGCCGGGGAAGACGGCGGTGTACGCGTCGCCGGCCGCCTCGTCGACCGGGTAGTTGTCCTTCCCGCCGAGCCAGTAGTTCCAGATGCGGGCCGAGTGCGGCACCGAGGTGTCGATCGCCGGGTGCGACGCGGGACGGGTCATCAGCGGTGTCCTTCTCTCCTCCGGGGCCTGGTTCCGGCCACGGCGTTCCCCCAGGGGCCTTGACTGGCCCGTGCCCAATTTACGCCCCGGCACCGGCCGCTCACCTCCCGGTTCGCCGTCGCCGGCCGATAGGGAAAACCCTCGATTGATCCGGCCAGAGGTGACATGGCTCGGTCAATGCTGTCATTCTCCCTGCGCACGCCGATCCACCCCACCGGTTCAACGGATCACGGCACCGCACGGCTCAGCTCACCCGGGCGGCAGAACCCGCTGCCCGTCGATCACCTCACCGGCCGCCGACCGGCGACCGCAGCAGGAGGAGTACGAGTGAGACCCCACAGACCCCTTCCCCACAAGCGCGCCACGGCGGCCGCCGCCCTGCTGTCCACCGCGGCGTTCCTCGCCGTCGGCCTCCAGGCCCTCCCGGCGACCGCGGCCCCGGCCACCCCCCACCCCAGCCCGCTGCGCACCGGCGGACTGGTGGCCGAACTCAGCCCGGCCCAGCACCAGGCCCTCGTCAGGAGCGCCCAGGCGAAGACCGCCGACACCGCCCGCACCCTCGGCCTCGGCACGCGGGAGAAGCTGGTCGTCAAGGACGTCGTCAAGGACAACGACGGCACCCTGCACACCCGTTACGAGCGCACCTACGACGGACTGCCCGTCCTCGGCGGCGACCTCGTCGTGCACACCCCGCCCGCCTCGCTGGCCAAGGGGACCGTGAGCACCACCTTCAACACCAAGCGCACGATCAAGGTGCCCTCCACCACCGCCACCGTCACCAAGGCCACCGCCGAGACCAAGGCGCTGAAGGCCGCGAAGGCGCTGGCCGCGGACAAGCCCACCACGGACAGCGCCCGCAAGGTGATCTGGGCCGGCGCCGGCACCCCGACGCTCGCCTGGGAGACGGTGATCGGCGGCCTCCAGGACGACGGCACCCCGAGCCGGCTGCACGTCATCACCGACGCCACCACCGGCAAGGAGCTGTACCGCTACCAGGCGGTCAAGAACGGTACCGGCAACACCCAGTACAGCGGCACCGTCACCCTGAACACCACGCTGTCGGGCTCGACGTACCAGCTGTACGACACCACGCGCGGCGGTCACAAGACCTACAGCCTCAACCGGGGCACCTCCGGCACCGGCACCCTGATGACCGACGCCGACGACGTCTGGGGCGACGGCACCGGCTCCCACACCCAGACCGCGGGCGCCGACGCCGCCTACGGCGCCCAGGAGACCTGGGACTTCTACAAGAACACCTTCGGCCGCAGCGGCATCCGCAACGACGGCGTCGCCGCCTACAGCCGCGTCCACTACAGCAGCGGCTACGTCAACGCCTTCTGGGACGACAGCTGCTTCTGCATGACCTACGGCGACGGTTCCGGCAACACCCACGCCCTGACCTCGCTGGACGTGGCCGGTCACGAGATGACCCACGGCGTCACCTCCAACACCGCCGGCCTGGAGTACAGCGGGGAGTCGGGCGGCCTGAACGAGGCCACCTCCGACATCTTCGGCACCGGCGTGGAGTTCTACGCGAACAACTCCAAGGATGTCGGCGACTACCTCATCGGCGAGAAGATCGACATCAACGGCGACGGCTCGCCGCTGCGTTACATGGACAAGCCGAGCAAGGACGGCGGTTCCAAGGACAGTTGGTACTCCGGGCTCGGCGGCCTGGACGTCCACTACTCCTCCGGCCCGGCGAACCACATGTTCTACCTGCTGTCCGAGGGCAGCGGCACCAAGGTCATCAACGGCGTGACCTACAACAGCCCGACGTCCGACGGCGTCGCCGTCACCGGCATCGGCCGCGACGCCGCGCTGAAGATCTGGTACAAGGCGCTGACGACGTACATGACGTCCAGCACCAACTACGCCGGCGCCCGCACCGCCGCGCTCAACGCCGCCGCCGCGCTGTACGGCACCAACTCCGCCCAGTACGCCGCGGTGGGCAACGCCTTCGCCGGCATCAACGTCGGCAGCCACATCAACCCGCCCACCAGCGGGGTGACGGTGACCAACCCCGGCAGCCAGTCCGCCACCGTCGGCACCGCCGTGAACCTCCAGATCCAGGCGAGCAGCACCAACGCGGGCGCGCTGACCTACAGCGCCTCCGGTCTGCCCGCCGGCCTGTCGGTCAACGCCTCCACCGGCCTGATCTCCGGCACGCCCACCACGGCGGGCAGCTACAACACCACCGTGACGGTGACCGACTCCACCGGCGCGACCGGCACCGCCACCTTCGCCTGGACGGTCAGCGCGACCGGCGGCGGCTGCTCCGCCAAGCAGTTGCTGGGCAACCCCGGCTTCGAGTCCGGCAGCACCGGCTGGTCCTCGACCAGCGGCGTCATCACCACCGACAGCGGCCAGCCGGCCCACGGCGGCTCCTACAAGGCGTGGCTGAACGGCTACGGCTCCACGCACACCGACACGCTGTCGCAGTCGGTGGCCATCCCGGCGGGCTGCAAGGCGACCCTGACCTTCTACCTGCACATCGACACCGACGAGACCACCACCAGCACCCAGTACGACAAGCTGACGGTGACCGCCGGTTCGAAGACTCTGGCCACCTACTCGAACCTCAACGCGGCCTCCGGCTACAGCCAGAAGACCTTCGACCTGTCCTCGCTGGCGGGCTCCACGGTCACGCTGAAGTTCAACGGCGTGGAGGACTCCGGCCTCCAGACCAGCTTCGTCGTGGACGACACCGCCCTGACGACCGGCTGAACATGTGACACCGCTCGCGGTCCCGCACCCGGCGCACCGGGTGCGGGACCGCGCCGTGTCAGGTGAGCGGGTCCAGCGTGAGATACGCCTGCTGCGGGCTGCCGTCGTGCACCAGCGACTCCTGGTGGCCGACGTCGTCGAAGGCGAACGCGTAGGCCTTGCCGTCGGCCATCTGCGCGTGGATCGCGCGCGCGTACTGGTTGGTCACCGCGTCCCGGTAGAAGTCGGCCGTCGTGGCATCCGGCTGACTGGGGTTGACCAGCAGGGTGGACCGGTTGAAACCGGCGCACAGCGTACGGGAGATGGGCCCGCGCACATTGTCGTTCGGCGCGTCCAGCAGCTTGTGGCAGCCGAAGACGCTGGACGCGTCGGGCTTCTGGAAACTGGTGACGACCGTGCCGGCGGAGTTGGTGAAGTTCATGACGTTGCCCGAGACCCGGCCGTAGTACTTGGTGTTCGGCTGGTCCGCGAACGGTGTGACGGTCAGCGTCGACGTCGTGTACTTCTGCCAGACCCGGTTCACGTAGTCGTCCATCACGTTCGCCGGCAGCGCCCCGGTCTCCACCCCGTACAGCGGGGACAACGCGCGCAGCACCGTGCCGTCGGAACGGGTCTGGATGAGGTTCCCCCAGCCGCCCGGCTGGGCGCGCAGTGCGGCGAAGAAGCCGCTGTAACCACCGGACTTGAGGTGCCCGGTGGTGGACACTCCGCCGTCGGCGCGCTGCACCCCGACGGCGTACGGCGCCGAGAACATGTCCACCTGGGTGCTGTTGAGCCACAGCCCGGCGTCGTTGAGCGTGTACTCCGACCAGTTGAAGAGGATGTCGCGGTTGGGGTCGGACGGGTTCTGCACGGCCGGCTGGACCAGACCGCCGGTGGTCAGCCGGAAGTCCAGCTTGCGGCCGTAGGAGAAGTAGATCCGGCCGGAGAACTTCGGGATGCGGATGGTCTTGGACTGGCCGGCGGCCGGTCCGGGTATCGCCGCGTCCGGCGCGGGAGTCGGCGGGTTGCCGCCGGCCGGCCAGGCGTGGAAGACGCCGTCCGCGTCGGCCCAGCCCTGCCGTCCCGAGGACAGCTGGGTGCCGAGGTCGTAGACGTAGACCGGTTCGGAACGGCCCGAGTTGTTGGTGATCTTCAGGGGGATGGTGTCGGGGACGGCCGCGTCGGCGCGGCCGGGGGAGCCGAGCGTCAGCAGTCCGCCGAGCAGCGCCGTCGCGGCGGCCAGGGGCAGCGCGCCCCGGGTGAGTGTGTGCGGCACTCTCCACCTCCGTGTGGGGTCGGGGTCGTACGGATATGGTCCGTACCAGTTCTGAGAGCGCTCTCAGATTCCAGCCACGACGAGTTCATGTCAATGTCCGGGACCGGATTCGGCCCGGCGCCCACTCGCCAGCGGGCGCCGGGCCACTCCGTCAGAACGTGCGCTTGAGCAGGTCCAGCAGGGCCGCCCAGTGCCGCTCGTCGGCCTCCTGGTGGTAGGCGGGGGTGTCCGCCTGGGTGAATCCGTGGTGGGCGCCGGTGTAGACCTCGCAGGTGTGGCGCACACCGGCGGCGGTCAGCGCCTCCTCGAAGCGCGCGATCTGCGCCGGGGGCAGTGACGCGTCCTCGTCGGCGTGCCCGAAGTACAGCTCGGCGGTGATCCGCGGGGCCTCCAGGTGCGGGCTGTCCGGATCGTCGGTGGCCAGGCCCCCGCCGTGGAAACCGGCCGCCGCCGCGACCCGGTCCGGGTGGGCGCCCGCCGTCCACAGCGCGAGCCGGGACCCCATGCAGTAGCCGGTCAGCGCGACCGGGCCGTCCGCCACCAGCGGGCTGTCGGCCAGCCAGCGCAGATAGGCGCCCGCGTCCCGCTTGACCAGGTCGGACGTCAGGTCGGCCAGCATCGGGCCGAGCCGCTCCCAGATGCTCGGGTCGGCACCCGGGTCGATGAACTCGGGCAGGTCCACGACCGGCGCCCGGCCGAGCCGGTAGAACACGTTCGGCAGCAGCACGGTGTAGCCGGCCGCGGCCAGCCGGTCGGCCATCGACTTCAGGTGCGGTCGCGGGCCGTAGGCGTCCTGGTAGAACAGCACGCCCGGATGGGGGCGGTCGTCGGCGGGGCGGACGAGGTAGGCGTCGGCGACGCCGTCCTCGGTCGGGATGTCGACATCGTCTCGCTGGACATCGGTCATGGTGGACAGGCCCTCCCTCGGGACAACGGGCGGCGGGCGGCGGTCGCTCCCGGCGCCATGGCTACGACCATGCTGTCACGCAAGATCGTCGACGCGTCGACCGGCGCCGGGTGTGGTGAACGGCGTGCGGGGTCCGTGCCCGGCGCTCACTCGAAGCGGCTGGGGTCGCCCGCGCCCCGCCGGACGATCTCCGCCTCGCCGCCGGAGAAGTCGACCACCGTCGTCGGCTCGGTGCCGCACTCGCCCGAGTCGACCACCGCGTCCACCGCGTGGTCCAGCCGGTCCTTGATCTCCCAGCCCTGGGTCAGCGGCTCCGCCTCGTCGGGCAGCAGCAGCGTGCTGGACAGCAGCGGCTCGCCCAGCTCCGCCAGCAGCGCCTGGGTGACCACGTGGTCCGGGATGCGCACGCCCACGGTCTTCTTCCGCGGGTGCAGCAGCTTGCGCGGCACCTCGCGGGTGGCCGGGAGGATGAAGGTGTAGCTGCCGGGGGTGGACGCCTTCACCGCCCGGAAGACGTCGTTGTCCACCCGGACGAACTGGCCGAGCTGCGCGAAGTCCCGGCACATCAGCGTGAAGTGGTGCCGGTCGTCCAGCCGGCGGATGGCACGGATCCGGTCCATGCCGTCCCGGCTGCCCAGCCGGCAGCCGAGCGCGTAACAGGAGTCGGTCGGATACGCGATGAGCGCTTCCGAGCGGACCGCGTCGGCGATCTGGGCGATGCTGCGCGGCTGCGGGTTGTCGGGGTGCACGTCGAAGTACTTCGCCACCCGTCGAGCTTATGCCGTCCCGGACACCGCACGCGCCTCAGGGGCGGCCATCCGCCCCGGCGTCCCTCACGCCGGACGCGGGGCGCCCGCGATGACGCCTACGGAGATACCTATGGGCACATACCTGTTTGACATGGGTATGTGCCCATACCTATTCTCGGAGGCATGTCCGGATCCAGCGCTCCCCAGCGGGACGTCGCCAGCGTCGCCTCGGCGCTCGCCGACGCCCTGCCCGCGCTGTACCGGGCCCTGGACCGGCGCGTCGCCCGCGACTTCCCCCACCCCAAGCCGCCCGAGGGACACCTCAACCTGCTGCGGCACGTCGCCGAGCACGAGGGCGCCACGGTACGTGAGGCCGCCGAGGCCCTGCTGATGAAGCCCAACAACGTCAGCGCGCTGGTCTCCCAGCTCACCGAGCAGGGCCTGCTGGAGCGCGGGCAGGACAGCGCGGACAAGCGGGTCGTACGGCTGCGCCTCACGCCGGTCGCCCGGCGGCGCGTGGCCGAGGCGCACGCACTCCAGGTCGGTCATCTCACCGGAGCCCTGCGCGCCATGACCGACGGCGAGCTCGACGCGCTCGGTTCCGCCCTCGGCGCGCTCGAATCCCTGACGCACGGACTGCGCTCCGCCGCGCACTGACCGGTACGTCCGCACGCCCTTACGTCCGTACGCACACCCGTGCGTGCGCGCTCCAGTGCGCCCCGCGTCCCCCGCGCCTCGCCGCCCGGGACGCCGGTGGGCGTGTGCGTGCTCCGGCGTCGGCTCCACCCCTTCCGTACCCCTTTTCCACCCCGTATCAGACGAGGCTCAGCCATGCCGTCCACTCCCGTGGATCACTCCGCCGTGCCCGCCGCTCCCGCGGCACCGGCCACCGCCGCCGCCCGGCGGCGTGCCAACCCCTGGCTCACCCTGTGCGCCGTCGCGTTCGGCCTGTTCATGGTCCAGCTCGACGGATCCGTGGTCGCGATCGCCAACCCCGAGATCGGCCGCAAACTGCACGCGTCCACCGCCCAGTTGCAGTGGGTCACCAACGCCTATCTGCTGGCCCTGGCCGCCACCCTGATCCTCGGCGGCAAGCTCGGCGACCGGTTCGGCCGGCGCACCTTCTACCTCGCCGGCGTCGCCGGATTCACGCTGTCCTCCGTCGCCATCGGCCTGTCCGGCTCCATCACGGGCGTCGTCGCCTTCCGCGCCCTCCAGGGAGTCTTCGGCGGGCTGCTGATGCCCAACACCCTCGGCCTGCTGCGGGCCGTGTTCCCGCCCCGCAAGTTCGGCATGGCCGTCGGCATCTGGGCGATGGTCTCGGCCGTGTCCACCGCCCTCGGCCCCATCGTCGGCGGTCTGCTGGTGGAGCACGTCAGCTGGGAGTCCGTCTTCTACATCAACCTGCCCATCGGCGTACTCGCCTGCGCCTTCAGCGCGTTCGTGCTGCCGCAGTCGAAGAACGCCACCGGGCACGACCGCTTCGACGTCACCGGTGTCGTGCTGCTCGCGCTCGGCCTGCTGAGCGTCGTCTTCGGCGTCGTCAAGGGCGAGACCTGGGGCTGGACGTCCGCCGGCACCTGGGCCGCGATCGGCGCCGGCCTGCTCCTGCTCCTCCTCTTCGGCCGGCACGAGACCCGCGTCCAGCACCCGCTGCTGCCGATGCGGCTCTTCCGCAGCCGCGCCCTGACCGTCGGCGCGGTCATCACCGCGCTCAACTTCTTCGTCATGCTGGGCGTGATCTTCTTCGTCATGCTCTATCTGCAGAACGTACGGGGGCTGACGCCCGTTCAGGCGGGCGTGCGCACCCTCCCGTTGAGCCTGGCCTCGCTCGTCGCCTCCCCGCTCGGCGCCGCCCTGACCGCGCGGTTCGGCGCCCGCTTCTGCATGCCGCTCGGCATGCTGCTCCAGGCCGCGGCCTGCTTCACCCTGCTCACCTGGTCCGGTGACTCCCCGTACGCCACCATGTGGCCGCCGTTCGTCGCGCTCGGGCTCGGCGTCGGCATGGTGCTGTCCGCCTCGTCGGACGCGATCGTGGGCAACGCGCCCGTGCGGGACGGCGGCGTGGCCGGCGGCCTCCAGGCCACCACGCTGCAGATCGGCGGCGCCCTCGGCACATCCGTGCTGGTCTCCGTCATCAGCGCCCGCGTCGGCTCAACCCTGCGCACCGAACTGACCGGCGCCGGCGTGCCGGGCGGCCTGGCCGGGAAGCTGGCCGAGGCGAAGGACGCGGTGGCCATGGGGGTCGCCCCCGTCTCCCCGGACATGCCGGACACCCTCCGCGCGGCGGTCGTCGAGGGCAGCGGCCGGGCGTTCATGAACGGCGTGCACGCCTCCGCGGTGGTCACCGGCGTCCTCTGCCTGCTGGGCGCGGCCCTCGCGGCGGCGGGGATGCGGGGCGGGGCGCGGGCCGAGGCCGAGGAGGGGTGAGAAGGGCGCCGGAAGTTTCTCGGATCGGCCGGAATTCGACTGCGTACATCCCGCGATCCTGGGCATCCGAGCCCTAGGTCGCCCGGGGATCCCCCCCCACCCCGGGCGCGGCGTCTCCGCCGGCGGCTCCCGTCCCCCCGGGCCGCCGGCGGAGCCGTGTCCGGCGCCACCCGCCGTACGCACAGGCGGACCTGGACGAGCGGAGTGGAAGAAACCGCCCGACTCGCGGGTCCCCGTCCGAGGGAGCCGACGGCTCCGCCGCGCCTCAACCTCCCAGCCGCACCGGGATCTCCTGCCAGCCGTGGGAGATGCACGACGGCACGCGGCGCAGGTCGTCCACCGGGCAGGCCAGGCGCAGGGCGGGGAAGCGGGAGAACAGGGCGGGCAGCGCGGTGAGCGCCTCCAGCCGGGCCAGCGGCGCCCCGACGCACCGGTGCACGCCGATGCCGAACGCCAGATGGTCCTCGGCCCCCCGCGCCGCGTCGAAGACGGCCGCGTCCGGGCCGTAGTGCGCCGGATCCAGGCCCGAGGCGGCGTACGTCGTGATGATCGCGTCCCCGGCCGAAATCGTCACGCCCGCGACCGTCAGCTCCTCCACCGCGAACCGCAACGGCAGCGCGGAGACGGACGGATGCACCCGCAGCGTCTCGTCGACCACCGCGCCCCAGCCGATCTCCCCGGCGCGCACCGCGGCCAGCTGCCGCGGATCGGTCAGCAGGGCGACCACCGCGTTGCCGAGGAGATTGACGGTGGTCTCGAATCCGGCGCCGACCACCAGCAGCAGCGTGTGCAGCAGCTCCTCGTCCGAGAGCCGGTCGCCGTCCTCGTCCCGTACCCGGATCAGCTCGGTGGTGATGTCGTCGCCCGGGCGGGCCCGCCGGTGCGCGATCAGCGCGCCGAGCACCGAGCCGACCCGTTCGTGTACGGAGGCCGCGAACTCGGGGCTCGGGTCGGAGGTGTCCATGAAGTCGGCGATGAGACGCGCCGCCTCCGGCCGCAACTCCTCGGGCACGCCGAGGAGGTCGGAGATCATCCGCATCGGCAGGGGCTGCGCGAGCGCGTCGCGCAGGTCGACCACGCCGCCGTCGGCGCCCGCGGCCTCGAGCGCGTCCAGCAGCTCGGCCGTCAGCGCGGCCACCCGGGGCCGCATCGCCTCGGTGCGCCGGTGGGTGAAGCTCGGTGCCACCAGCCTGCGCAGCCGGGTGTGGTCGGTGCCGTAGGTGGTCAGCATGTTGACCACGCCCACCCAGTTGGCCATCCAGCCCCAGGACGGGTGCCGGTCCAGCTCCGGCCACAGCCGCCAGTGCCGGCGGGCGTCCTTGCTGACCCGGGGATCGAGGATGAGGGTTTTGAGGGTGTCGTAGCCGGTGGGTGCCCAGGCGGGGATGCCGCCGGGCAGCTCCACGGGTACGACGGGCCCGAGGGCGCGCAGCCGGGCGCTCTCCGCGGCGATGTCGGAGCCGAAGGGGTCGAGGGCGATACGGTCGGTGACGGTCACGACGGTCTCCAGACTGGTCGGCCTTGCCTGGGGCGGTTCCGGTCCAGTACATCGCGTCACCGGCCGTGTGCACACCGCTTCGGTGTCATCAGGCCAGGAATCAGGCCGAGTTCGGCTCCCCACCGGCCCCCCGCGCCCCGGTGGCCCCCGGCGTCAGCACCAGCATGGTCGCGTCGTCGCGGACGCGGTAGTGGCGTCGTACCAGGTCCGCCCACACCGCGCCGGGCAGCTCGGCGGACGGGGTGCCGGCCAGGGCGGTCAGCCGCTCGGGCAGCGGATAGAAGGCACCGGCGGCGTCCCGGGCCTCCCACACGCCGTCGGAGGCCAGGAACAGCCGGTCACCCGCACGGAGCGGCACGGTGACCTCCTTCGGCGGGTCGACGCCGACCAGCCCGATGCCCAGCGGCGGTGCGGGCACGACGCCCACCTCCCGCGCCGCTCCCGGGCGCACCAGCACCGGCGGCGGATGCCCGCAGGCGATCACCCGTACGGCCGCGCCGTCGGTGAACTCCAGCAGCAGGGCCGTCGCGAACAGCTCCGCGTGCCCCTCGTCCGCCGAGTCCACCGCCAGCCGGCGGTCCAGCCGCGCCGCCACCGATTCCAGGTCGGGCTGGTCCAGCGCGGCCTCCCGGAACGCCCCCAGCAGCGACACCACCGTGGCCACCGCCGTCAGCCCGTGCCCTTGTACGTCGCCCAGCACCGCCCGCACCCCGTACGGCCCCGCGCGTACGTCGAAGAAGTCCCCGCCCACCAGCGTCCCGTCCTGCGCCGCCCGGTAGTGGGACGCGCACCCGACCCGCCCGACCCGGTCCGGCAGCGGCGGCAGCACGGCCCGCTGCACCGCCTCGCCGATCGCCCGCTCGGTGTCCAGCTGGGCGTCCCGGCGGCTGCGCACGTAGGAGACGAACACGCTCAGCGCGGCCACGAACACGACGGTCAGCAGATCGGTGTCGCCGGGGCGGTTCAGATGGGTGACCGGCAGGGTGAGCACCGTGACCACGCCCACGCCGAGGACCCCGGTGGTCAGCGGGCCGTACGACAGGACCGCCAGCGGCGGGATCGCGCCCAGCAGGAAGCCGAGGTCGCGCGCGTGGGGCGTGATCAGCGTGGCCGAGCCGACGGCGGCGAGCAGCAGGACGGGCAGCACACGGACCCACCACGGCGGTGGCGCGCCGCGCAGCCAGCCGCGCTCCTCCCGGTTCCCGCGCGGCCACCGGCCGCGCACCGACTCCACATCCCCAAGCTACGCCGCCGCGGGCTCCGGGCGCCCGCGCGGAAAACCGGTGGACGGCCGCCCGGCCGACCGCCTAGCCTGGGCCCGCCACGCCCGAACCGGACGGAAGAAGGAGGCGAGTGTCATGCAGGACAGCAGCAGTCGGCGCTCCCCCCTCCCCGTGCCCCGGGCGTGTCACGTCTGAATGACGAGGATCCGCTGATCCGACCGGGAGCGTCGCCCATCCCACGCATCCCGGAGGAATCCATGACCGGCCTGGTCATCCGCGCGCTCGACGACAGCAGCGCGCACCTGTTCCACACCATGCCCGACCCGCTCGCCCTGGGCGACCGGCACCGCCGCACCCGCTACCGCCCCGACTGGCAGCGCGTCGCCCTGCGCGACGGCCGCACCGTGGCCCGCGCCGCCTGGTGGGCCCGGCCGGAGGACCCCGAGCCCCTGGTGATCAACTGGTTCGACGTCGCCGAGGGCGAGCAGGAGGCGGGCGCCGCACTGCTGCGGTCGGCGCCCTGGCGGACCCCCGAACTCGAACTCGACCTGCCCGCCGGCTGGCGGGACGACCCCAGCATGCGGGCGGCGGCCGACACCCGCGCCGCCGCCGCGCACCAGGCCGGCTACGCCCCCCTGGTGGAGCGCTTCGTCTACCGCTGGACCCCCGACCGGGGCCTGCCCGAACGGCCCGGACGGCTCGTGTTCACCGCCGAACCGGACGACACCGTCTTCTACGACCTGTTGCGCCGCATCCACCGCGGCACCCTCGACGCCCACGCCCGCCGGGCCGTCGAGCGGGACGGCGTGGACCGGGCGGCCCAGGAGGACCTGGACGTCTTCCACTGGTTCCCCTCGCCCCGCGACTGGTGGCGGCTCGCCCGCACCCCGGCGGGCGAGCCGGTCGGCATCCACATCCCGGCCCGCAACCCCTCCGGACCCTGCGTCGGCTTCATCGGGGTGGTGCCGGAACAGCGCGGCCACGGCTACGCCTACGACCTGCTCGCCGACTGCACCCACTTCCTGGCCGGACAGGGCGCCCGGTTCATCGCCGCCGCCACCGACCAGGGCAACCTCCCGATGGCCGCGCACTTCACCACGGCCGGCTACCCCGTCGTACGTGAACGCGTGAACTACTGGACCACGCCCGGCGCCCGGTAGAGAGCGGCCGCCTACTCTCCGGCCGTGAGCCGGGCCTCGGCCGTGGCCAGGATCTCGGTGACCCGGAGACCGAACGCGGCGTCGCAGGGGTGCGGGCGGCCCGTGCCGGCGGCCCGCACCAGCGCGTCGGCGGCACGGGAGAGCGCGGCGACCGCTCCTTCCGAGCTGCCGGGCATGACCGACACGCCCGCCTCGCCCCGCAGCTCCACCTCGGCCCCGGCCGCCGCCGCCGGGGCCGTCAGGCTCAGCGTGAGGGAGCTGGACGCGCCGGTGGCGTGGTCGAGCACCAGGTGGACGGTGTCCCCGGGACCGTGCGCCGCCGCCACGACCTGCCGTACGTCACCGAGGACCGGCAGCAGCACCGACAGGGCGTGCGGGCCGACGTCCCACAGTGCGCCCTTCTCCCGCCGCCACGGCGAGGCGGCGAACGGGCTGTCGCTCGTGAAGACCGCGCCCAGCCAGTGCGCCCGCGCGGTGAACCAGCCCGCGACGGCGGCCTGTTCCTCGACCCAGGCATCCGGCTCCTTCTGGAAGCGCACGGTGAAGAACACCACCGACGCCACCCCGGCCCGCTCCACCGCCTCCACCACGGCCCGTGCCCCGGCGGCCGACACCGCCAGCGGCTTGTCCAGCAGCAGATGACGGCCCGCGCGGGCCGCCCGCACCGCCAACTCCGCCTGCACGGACGGCGGCAGGGCCACCGCCACCGCGTCCACGTCGGCCAGCAGCGCGTCCACGTCGGCGTACGCGGTGACCCCGTACCGCTCCGCCAGCTCCGTGGCCGCCTCCGGCCGGCGGCCCCAGACCCCGGCGAACCGGAGCCCGGGATGTCCGGCGAGGGCGGGAGCGTACGTCGCCCGCGCCCACGGGCCCGTCCCCAGCAGTCCGATGCGCATCTCGCGTTCCCCTCTCACAGCCGTTTCCCGCCTCTTCAGGAGGGTGCGCCGCGCTCGCCCCGCGCACACCCGTCACCCGTAGGCCCTTCCCCCGCGAGCCACTTGGCGATGGTGGCGGCGATCGGCTGGCCGGTGTCCATCTCCACGAAGCCGAACTGGCCGGACTGGTTGCACTCCAGGAACCACCAGACGCCGTCCGCGTCCTCCGCGAAGTCGAAGGCGCCGTACGCCAGTTCCGCGCCCGCCATGTACCGCAGCACGCCCTCGGCGACGCGCGGTGGCACCTCCGCGGGCTGCCAGGGAGAGACCGAAGGGGCGAACCGGACGTCCACGTCGTCCGGGTGGGCGTCCGGGTCGGCGGGTTTGCGGGCGGCCAGCAGCGTGTCGCCGACGACGGTGAGCCGGATGTCGGCCCGTTTGGCGATCCGCCGTTGCAGCAGGGTCGGGCCGTAGGCCACCGCGGTGAAGTCGGTGTCCGGCGCGACCCGGCTGGTCGGCACGGACCGGGGCGGCTCCTGCGGATGCGCCCCGGAGACCGGCTTGACCACCAGATCCGGGAAGCGTTCCGCGAACTCCCGCGCCGCCTGCGGGAACGTCGTGATGAGGGTGGCCGGCACCGCGAGGCCGCTGCGCTGGGCCAGACCCAGCTGCCAGGGCTTGTGCCGGGCACGGCGGGCGGCGTCCGGATGGTTCATCCAGCGGGCGTCGCCGCACCGCAGCATGCCGTACAGCGCCTGCGACGACTCCTCCGTCAGCCAGGCGGAGGGCTGGGCGGCCCGGGCGGCCGGGGTGCCCGGTCTGCGCACCCAGACGGAGCGCAGACCGTCCATGCTCACCAGGCGCCCGCCGACGGACAGATGCCCCCGGCAAGCGCCCCGTACGTACTCGCCCGACAGCGCCACCCCGTTGGTCAGATCGGCGGGGTCGAGCCGGACGACGGGCACGCCGGCCTCGCCCAGCCGGAGGACCACCATGTCCGCCGTCACGTCTTCCTCACTGGTCAGGATGAGTACGGTCATCTGTGGGGATCCGCGGCTCAGTCGTCGAAGTGTGTCTTGGAACCGGCGGTCGAGGTCGTGGTCCCCAGTGCTCGCAACGTCGCGTGGTCGGTCGCGGCGATCCGCCCGTCCGGGAGGACGTTCAGTTGCAGTCCGGAGTCGTACGCGTACGGCGTGGTGACGTCCAACTGCACAGCGGGGCGCGCGTAGTTGAGCGTGAACGGTTGCATGGTCTCTCCCTGATTAGGCTTTCACGTCCTTATACGAATCGAACGAGTGATTGGTTTCCTCACTCTCCGTGACCACGGCGCGGAGCGCCGTGGACTCCTACCGCGCGAGTGTCTCCCGCGCCGCCGTCAGGGCCTGTTCGGCGTACCCGCGCCCGAACAGCACCGCGTGCACCAGCAGCGGGAACAGCTGGTGCAGGGGTACCCGGTCCCGCCAGCCGTCGGCCAGGGGGGCCGCCTCCTGGTAGCCGGCCAGCACCCGGTCCAGGTGCGGGCAGCCGAACAAGTGGAGCATCGCCAGGTCCGTCTCCCGGTGTCCGCCGTGCGCGGCCGGGTCGATGAGCCGGACCTCGCCGTCGGCGCCCCACAGCACATTGCCGTTCCACAGGTCGCCGTGCAGCCGGGCGGGCGGCTCGGCCGGACCCGCCACCTCCGGCAGCCGCGCGCAGACCCGCTCGAACACGCCCGCCTCGGCCGGGCGGAGCGTGCCGCGGTCGACCGCTTCGCGCACATAGGGCAGCACACGGTGCTCGGCGTACCAGGACGGCCATTCGGTGCCCGGCGCGTTGCGCATGGGGGCCAGGCCGATCCAGGCGTCCTCGGGCCCGCCGGGCGGCGCCGCCCCGAAGTGCGGCGCGCCCGCCTTGTGCAGGGCGGCGAGGTCCTGACCGAAACGCAGCGCCGCGCCGGGGCCGGGGGAGCCGGTCGGCACCCGCTCGGTCACCATCCAGTGTTCGTCGTGCCCCAGTACCGCCGGCACCCGGACCGCGCCCGCGGCGCCCAGCCAGCGCAGCCCCGCCACCTCGGCGCGCACCGCCCCGGGGCCGTCGCCCCGCTTGACCATCACCGGTGTCCCGTCGTCCAGCAGCACCTCGGCGGGCGTGCCGGACGGCGGCCGGGTCCCGGTGGCGGTGCGCCCGGTGAGCCGGGACGCCACCTGTCCTGGATCCTCTTCACGGTTGACCACGGCCCCAGGGTACGGCCCCCAACAAGGGTGCCTCGGCAGGCAGTTCAACCATTGATACGACTGGTGTCGGACAAACGGATGAGGTCGGCGGCGAAGGATCCGAGCCGCTGCCGAAGACCGCCGGACCTCAGCGGCCGAGGGGCCGCGTCCCCCGGGTCACCCCCGTCGGATTCCCGGCCGGCAACAGCCCCGACTCCGCCACCGCGCCGGCCATCGGCTCCAGCAGCGCGGCCAGCCGCTCGGTCCGCTCGGCACCCAGCACGGTCCACGGCCGCTCGGCCGCCGCGTCGGTCAGCGCCTCGGTCTCCGCGCGCAGGGCCGCGCCCGAGGGGGTGAGCGAGCCGTCCGCCGCGAGCCGGCCGTCCGCGCGCAGCCGCGCCTCGGCCGCCGCCCACTCCTCCCGCGGCCACTTCCGCGTCTCGCGCAGCAAGTCCCCGTCGGACTCGCCGGCCGCCGCCTTGAGCACCATGGCCTCCACGGGTCCGAGCCCCAGGCCGACCAGCACCGCCACATGGGAGTCGCCCCGGTGCTCGCGCAGGGTCGTCAGGGCCTGCCACAGCCGGGCGGCGGGCCGCTCCGGACGCTCGAGGGCCTGGTTGGCGGCGCCCAGCACCCTGCCCGTGGTGTCCGCCGCCGCGGCCGCCTCCCACGCGAGGTCCGCGGCCTCCGCGAAGGCGGCACCGCCGACCACGTCCGCGCCGAACAGACGGGACATCGCCGCGTCCATCGCGTCCAGGCGGGCCGCCAGCACCTCCTCGGGAGCCGCGTACGCCCAGGCGTCCGGCAGCGCCCGGGTCACCCGCGAGGGGTGGAAGACGTAGAAACAGCTCGTCACCACCGACGGGGACACCGCGCCGAGCGGGGCGGCGCGCAGCGCGAAATACCCCATCCAGAACCCGCGCAGCCCGAGGGCGTCCGCCGCCCGGTGCGCCTCCGGCGCGAAGTACACGAGGTCGTGCACCGGCTCGTACCGCTCCCACAGGGCGCGCGCCCTTCCGTCCGCCACCGGTTCCTCCCGCCGCGTCGGCCTGCCGTGCTGTCGGCACCAGCCTGCTTTATGACGCCGGTCATAACAAGGGGCCCGCCGTCATCCGGAGCCGGTCCGGACGCGGGCGCCGGCGTTCACGGGCGGGCCTTGTGCGCTCACTCCGGCAGGCGTACGGACGCGTCGGCCATTGACCCGGACGAGGGGTCGCCAAGCGGGCGCGCTGGGGCAGACGGGTGGCATGGTGACCCGGCTGGGCGGCTCGGATGGTGGGCGCCGGGGGCCTCACTGACGGTGGTTCATGTCAGGACCGGGTCCATCCAGCTGATGAGGTATCCGCTGCCCGGTCACGGCGGAAGGACATCACTATGCGCTCTGCCCGCATGCTCCTGGCGACGGCGGCCACCACGGCCGCCCTCGCCTTCGCGACGCCCGGAGCCGCGTTCGCCGTTCCCAGCGAACACGACAGCGGTCGTGACGACTCCTCGTACAGCAGGGAGCACGACAGCGACTCCGGCCGTGACAAGGGATCCGACAGCGACGACGACAACGACTACGGCAACAAGCGCGACAGCGGAGGGGAACACGACGGACCACGCGGCGGAATGCACACGGGTGGCGGAGCGCTCGCCGCGGTGCGCAGCGGCAGCTGGGGGTCGGAGGACGACGACAGCAGGTTCGACCCCGAGAGCTACCGCGACAAGGGCGAGGAGGACGACGGCGAGGAGAAGGGCGACAAGGAGGAAAAGGGCGGCGGCAAGGGCAAGGGCGGCCGGAGCGGCAAGAGCGAGTGGGGCGAGGACGACGAGCGCGAGAAGCCGCGCGGCGGCATGCACACCGGCGGCGGCGCGCTCGCCACGCCCGGGGTCACCGCGGGCGGTCTGGCGGTGCTGGCCGTGGCCGCCACCGGCGCGTACACGCTGCGCCGCAAGAAGGCCACCGGCCCGGCGTCCTGACGGGCCGCCGCCGTGCGCCAGGGTTGCGGGCCCGCCGTGTGCCAGGGGCGCGGTCAGCGGTGCGTCAAGGGCCGCGGACACCGCCGTGCGTCAGGGGGTGCGGACACCGTCGCCACGCCGACCGCGCCGACGGCCCGCGCCTCCACACCGCGCCGGGACCGCCACCACCCCGTCGCCACGTGCGGCGGTACCCCGCCGGTGGCCCGTGCGCTGGGATGGCCACTGCCCGTCTCCGCGCGGGGTGTCCCGTTGGTGGCCTGTGCTGCCCGCAGGGCGCCGGACCGCCATCGTTCGGCTCCGCGCGCGTTGGTGCTCCGCCGGCGGCCCACGCTCCGTGCGGTGCCGGGACGGCCGTCGCCCCCTCCGCGCGTCGGTGCTCCGTCGGCAGCCTTGCCCGCGCCGCCACCGTTCGCCCTGGCGCTCGCTGGGCTCCCGTCGGAGGCTCGCGCCCCCGCAGCGTGCCGGGACCGCCATCGCCCCGCCCCCGCCCGGGACGGTGCCCCATCGGCGGCCCGCGCACCGCGCCCGCACCGCCCAGGTGTGCGACGGTGCTCTGCCGGTGTGCTTCCTGCTCCGATCCCCGTGCTGCCGTGCCCGAGTGAGGTGGTGTCCGATGGCAGCAGATCCTTCCGCGACCTCCCCGGCGTCGGCGGACGACCGGCGCTCCGGCTCCGGTGGGCGGCTGACACTGTGGGGGGTGGCGGCGGTCCTCCTCGCCTTCAGCCTGTTCGGCGGTCACCAGCCGGCCGGTGAGCCCGGGCCGCCCCGGGCGTCGAGCGCCGGTGCCGGTTCCGGCGCCGCCGCCTCGGCCGGCCCCCGGCAGGCGGGCGAGGCACTGCCCCGGTCCACGCCGACCCGGCTGCGCATCCCGGCGATCTCCGTGGATGCCCCCTTCACGACCCTGGCCCTCGGTTCCTCGGGCCAGCTGGAGCCGCCGCCCGCGGGCGACACCAACCTCGTCGGCTGGTACGCCGACGGTGTCTCGCCCGGTGAGCGGGGCACCGCGATCATCGCCGGGCACGTCGACACGGTGACCTCGGCGGCCGTCTTCGCCAACCTGGACCGGCTCGAGGCCGGGGACCGGTTCTCCGTGGAGCGGGCCGACGGGCGTACGGCGGAGTTCGTCGTCGACAGCGCCGAGACCTTCGCCAAGGACGACTTCCCCAGCGAGCGGGTGTACGCCGACGCCGACCGCCCCGAGGCCCGCCTCATCACCTGCGCCGGGGACTACGACCGTACGGTGCGCGACTACACCGACAACCTGGTCGTCTTCGCGCACCTGGTCTGAGCCGCCGCGGTCACGGGTGGCCGGGCCACGGTCAGGCGGCCGGCCCGGCCGCGAACGGCCCGTCCGGGGCGAACGCCAGCGCCGCGAACCGTTCGCCGATCCGGCGGTGGCCGGCGGTGTCCGGGTGGAGGCCGTCGGGCAGCGGCAGCTCGGCGAAGTCGGCCTCGCCGTACAGCTCCCGGCCGTCCAGGTAGTGCAGCCGGGTGTCCTCGGCGGCCCGTTCGCGCACGATCCGGGCCAGCTCCTCCCGGACGACCCCCAGGGTGAGCTTCCCGGCCGCCCGCTCGGCGGGATCCCCGGTGGCCCGGTACCGCAGCCGTCCCGCGCCCAGGGCCGCCAGGTCCATGGCGGTGGGGCCGGGCGTGTCCTCGTGCATCGGGCACAGGACCGGCGAGACCACGAGCAGCGGCGTGTCCGGGTGGCCCTCGCGGACGGTGTCGAGGAAACCGTGTACGGCGGGGCCGAAGGCGCGCAGCCGCATCACGTCGGCGTTGACCACGTTGATGCCGAGCTTGACGCTGATCAGGTCGGCGGGCGTGTCGCGCAGGGCGCGGGCCGTGAACGGGTCGAGCAGCGCGCTGCCGCCCAGCCCGAGGTTGACCAGCTCGACTCCGCCCAGGGACGCGGCGAGCGCCGGCCAGGTGGTGGTGGGGCTCGCCGCGTCGGAACCGTGGCTGATCGAGCTGCCGTGGTGCAGCCACACCCGGCGGCCGCGGTCCGGTACGGGTTCCACGGGGGCGTCGGCGCGCAGCGCGACGAGTTCGGTGGTCTCGTTGTGCGGCAGCCAGATCTCCACGTCCTTGACGGTGTCCGGCAGACCGGCGAAGCGCACGGTGCCCACGGGGCCGGGCCGGTGCTCGGCGGAGCCGGTGGCCAGGTCGACGGTGAGGGTGTCGCCCTCGGTGAGGGAGGCGCGGCCGGCCGGGCGGCCGTCCACCAGCAGCTCGTAGACGCCGTCCGGGCGGGGCGGAGCGCCGGTGTAGACCCGTTTGGTCGGCAGGGTGTCCAGCTCGACGGCGGTGGCGCGGGTGCGGAAGACCAGCCGTACGCCGGAGGGCTGGGACTCGGCCAGGGCCAGCTGCGGGTCGGCGCACTGGGCGCGGGCCCGGGCGGGCAGCCGGTGCGGCAGCAGCCCGCGTGCGGTGCGCTCCAGTTCGAGGGCGCCGCGGATCAGGCCGGCGGTGAGGGAGATGGTGTGCATCGTGTCTGCCAAGGGGTCTTCAGGGGCGGGCGGGCCAGTTGCGCAGCAGGGAGTCGAGGGCGTCCAGGATCCGGGCCCAGGACTCCTCGGAGTCGGGCGCGCTGTGGGCGAAGCCGCCGGCCGTCTCCAGGCTGACGTAGCCGTGGAAGACGCTGCCGAGGAGGCGTACGGCGTGCGTCTGGTCCGGTTCGGCGAGGTCGTAGCCGCGCAGGACGGCGCGGTTCAGCTGGGCGATGCGGACACCCGCGCTGCCGGCCGCCGTCGCGTCGTCCAGCGGGTGGCGGGCCGCCGTGTAGCGGCCGGGGTGGGCGCGGGCGTAGTCCCGGCAGACGTTCGCGAAGGCGGCGAGGGCGTCCTTGCCGGACCGGCCGGCCAGTGCCTCGGCGGCGCGGTCGGCCATCTCCTCCAGGGCGAGCAGCGCGATCCGCGTCTTCAGGTCCTGGGAGTTGCGCAGGTGCGAGTACAGGCTCGCGACCTTCACGTCGAACCGCCGGGCCAGCGCCGAGACCGTCACCTGGTCGAAGCCGACCTCGTCGGCGAGTTCCGCCCCGGCCCGGACCAGCCGCTGCGTGGTCAGGCCCGCACGCGCCATCATCTTCTCTCCCGTCTGTCGGAGAGGAGTATGGAACTTCCTAAAGGGTTTAGGCAAACGCGATCAACGTTTAGGGGGCGAGGCGAAAGAGGGCGGCGCCGTGGGCGGGCAGGTCCACGGTGAGGTGCCGGCCGTCGTGCGGGACGTCGGCGTGGGTCCACAGCTGGCGGATCCGGTCGGCGGGGCGGGCCCCGGCCGAGCCGAGCGGCACCTCGTACCGGCGGGGTTCGCCGGCCAGGGAGAAGACGGCGGCGTACCGGGTGCGGCCGTCGGTGTCCCGGGCGGTCCACAGCACCAGGCCGTTCTCGCGGAGCACCTCGCGGTTGCCGGTGCTGTGCCACAGCACGGCCAACGCCTCGTCGTTGGTGAGCAGTTCGATGGTCTCGGGCGGGCTGGTGGGCAGGTCGCCGCCCATCATCAGCGGCGACCGGGCGATCAGCCACAGGGTGAGCAGGCTGATCTGCTCGGGGCGGGTCAGGGAACACAGCCGGTCCGTGCCGCGTTCGGCGCGGATCCCGATCCGGCCGAGGGGCAGCATGTCGGCGTCCGCCCAGCCCGCCTCGCCCTGCCAGGGGGCCCATCGGGCCATCCGGGCGAACTGGGCCTCCACGTCCGCCCAGCGGTCCCACAGGTCGTCGCAGACGCGCCACATGGTGGCGTGCTCCCGCAGGTGCTCCAGACGGGCGAGGGAGACGTCGGTGCCGGGGGAGAGGCTCAGCTCGACCGGCCGTCCGCAGCGCTCGACGGCCCGCGCGTACGCGGCGATCTCCCGTTCGTGGTACGGGAACAGCATGTCGTCGGCCTTGACGAAGTCCACGCCCCACGCGGCGAACTGCGCCACCTGGGAGTCGTAGTACGCCTGGGCGCCCGGATGGTTGTGGTCCAGGCCGTAGTTGTCGGTGTTCCACGGGCACACGGAGGCGGTGTCGGCGATCTCGTCGGCGGTGAACTCCGTGCCGTACACGGGCAGGCGGGCGGCCACGGCGCGGCGCGGGATGCCCCGCATGACGTGCAGGCCGAAGCGCAGCCCCAGCTCGTGCACCCGGCGGGCCAGCGGTGCGAAACCCGCCCCGCCGGCGGCGGACGGGAACCGGTTCGGCGCCGGGAGCTGCCGGCCGTACGCGTCCAGGACCAGCGGGGCGTCCGGGTTGTAGCCGTGTGCGCGGGCCGTCGGCTCGTACCACTGGATGTCCACGACCACGGTGTCCCAGCCGTACGGCAGCAGCCGGCGGGCCATGAACTCCGCGTTGGCCAGCACCTCCTGCTCGGTGACGGTGGGTCCGTAGCAGTCCCAGCTGTTCCAGCCCATCGGCGGCCGCAGCCGGCGTGCGGGGAGGGGTCGGTCCACGGTGGTGTCCTCTCGGTCCGGCCGCCCAAGGGGGTCCGGACGGTGACGAAGGAGCGCGGTGGAGGTGCCTGACACCCACTTTTTTGTGGGTACTTGGCAGACCCGGCCGCCCGGGAGAAGCTGTTTCCCGAGGTCAGGGGCTGCCGGAAGACGGACAAGGAGGTGACAGCCGGCGGCCCGTCAGGACGCCGCCTCGCTCGCGCGGAGCAGGTCCAGACGACGGTGGCCCCACTCGGCCAGCGGGTCCAGTGCCTTGGCGAGGTCGCGGCCGAACGCGGTCAGCGAGTACACGGTCTTCGGCGGCAGCACATCGTGCACCTCCCGGTGCACCAGGCCGTCCTGTTCCATCTCGCGCAGCGCCTGGGTCAGCACCTTCTCACTCAACCCGGCCAGCCGGCGGCGCAGTTCGGCGGGCCGGTGCGGGCCGGACTCCAGCAGCCACAGCAGCGACGTCTTCCACTTGCCGTCGATCACGGCGATCGCGGCGGTCACTCCGCAGACGTTCGGGTCCTGGGCACGGCTGCGCGTCATCGTCGTCCTCTTCGTCTTCCCCGCGGCCCTCCGGCCGCTCTTCTCCACTGTTCACGATCAGCACATACGGGAGTCGCAACATGTCAACAGCCGTGAATCTTCCTGCCGTCACCGTGCTCGGCCTCGGCCCGATGGGCCGCTCGCTGGCGGGCGCGTTCGTCAAGGCCGGCCTGCGGACCACGGTCTGGAACCGCACGCCCGGCAGGGAGGGGGACCTGGCCGAGCGGGGCGCCGTCGTCGCGGCGACGGCCGAAGAGGCGGTGGCCGCCTCGGAGTTGATCGTCATCTGTGTGGTCAACTATGACGCCTCGGACGGGATCCTGCGCCGCGAGGAGGTCACCCGCGCGCTGAAGGGCCGTACCGTGGTCAGCCTGACCGCCGACACCCCGGCCCGGGCCCGGGACACCGCCGAGTGGGCGGCGGCCCATGGCATCGGCTACCTGGACGGCGCGATCATGACGCCGGCCCCCAGCATCGGCACCCCGGAGGCCGTCTTCCTGCACAGCGGACCGCGCGACCTGTACGCGCGGTACCTGCCGGCGCTGGAGGCGCTCGGCGGGACGCACACCCACCTGGGGGAGGAGACCGGGCGCGCGGCCACCTTCGACATCGCGCTGCTCGACATCTTCTGGACCGCGATGGCGGGTTACGCACACGCCGTGGCGATCGCCCGGGCGGAGGGCGTCACCGCCGGGGAACTGGCCCCGTTCGCCCAGGGCATCGCCACGATCCTGCCGCCTCTGTTCGAGGAGTTCGCGCGGGACGCCGACGACGGCACCTACTCCGGTGAGATCAACCCCATCACCTCGGCGGCCTCGACCATGTCCCACGTCGTCGCCGTCTCCGAGTCCCACGGCATCGACGCGGGCGTGATGCGCTCCGTGGAGGGACTGGCCCGCCGCGTCATCGGGCTGGGCCACGGCGGGGACGGGTTCATGCGGGTGGCGGAGATGCTGGGACGGCACTGATCCAGGGCGGGCGGGCCCGGCCGGAGCGGGGGATGCCCGGGGGGCCGGGCCCCCGGCACGGCCGCGTCCCGGCTCAGTGCGGCCGCACACCCTCGAAGACGAGGTCGAGCAGGCGTGCGGTGGTGTCCGAAGGGGCGGCCGTCTCACTGACCCAGGCGACGGCCGTGGCCAGCCGGATCAGCTCGGGCGCGGTCAGGTCGGCCCGCACCTGTCCGCGTTCCCGCGCCCGTTCCAGCAGTCCGGCGGCGGCTTCCTCGACGGCCCGGCAGCGCGCGCCCAGGGGGCCGTCGGCGCTCCGCGCGGCCTCGGCGTAACGGACGGCGAGTCCGCGGTACCGGGTGATGTGACGTACGAGCGCGGACACCCACTGCCGCAGGAAGTCCGGGTCGTCCGGGCTCCCGGGCAGCTCGGCGGCCAGGGCCGCGAGCCCGTCCAGACTCCGGCCGACGACCTCGGCCGTCAGCGCGTCTTTGTCGGGGAAGTGGCGCCACAGGGTCCCCGGGCCCACTCCCGCCCGCCGGGCGATGTCGTTCATCGACGCCGCGTCGGTTCCCACCTCGTCGAAGAGCGCGGTCGCCGCCTCGACCAGGCGGGCCCGGTTGCGGCGGGCGTCGCTGCGCCTGGGCTGGGCCGTCATCGGGTCGTCCTCCTCTGCTTGTACCGGAGTGCCACTCCGGTACTATCCGGAGTGGCACTCCGGATTCTAAGGGGGAGGTGGCGCATGGAGTCGGCTCTGCCGTCCATCGGCACGGTAGGACTGTGGGTACCCGGCATGGATCTGCGGCCGCCGGCCGAGTCCGCCCGGGCGGCCGCCGAGGCCGAGGCGCTCGGATACGGCGCGCTGTGGCTCAGCGAGGGGCTGGTCCGCGACCCGTTCATGGAGGCGGCCACACTGCTCGGCGCGACCCGTTCCCTGGTCGTGGGCACGGGCATCGCGGTGATCTGGGGGCGTCACCCGCGCGTGATCAGGTCGCAGGCCCGGGCGCTGCTCGATGCCCATCCGGGCCGGTTCGTGCTCGGTCTGGGGACCTCCCACGCGCGGATGGTCGAGGGCGTGCTGGGCCTTCGCTATGAACGGCCCCTCGCCGCGCTGCGCGAACACCTCGACCGCCTCGACGAACCCGACCCCGTCCTGCGACTGGCGGGAATCCCGGACGGCCCGGCACCCCGGGCGCCCAGGGTGCTCGCCGCACTGGGCCCGCGCGCCCTCGCGCTCGCCCGGGACCGGTCGGCAGGCGCGTTCTCCTACCTCGTCACGCCGGAACACACGGCCGACGCCCGCGCGGTACTCGGCCCGGACCGGGTGCTGATCGTCGAACAAGCCGTGGTCACGGGGCTGCGCACCGACGAGGCACGGGACAGGGCGCGCGCCCACATCGCCGGCTATCTGCCCGCGGCACCGTACCGGGCCTCCTGGCGGCGGCTGGGGTTCGAGGACGCGGACTTCGCCGGCGGCGGCAGCGACCGCCTGGTCGACGCGCTGGTCGCGATCGGCGAGCAGGAGATCATCCAGCGGGTGCACGCCCACCTGGCCGCGGGTGCCGACCATGTGTGCCTCCAGGCACTGCCCGTGGACCCGGCCGCGCTCCCGCTGGACCAGTGGCGCAGTCTGGCCCACCTCGCCCGGTGACCGGGCCGGGCGGCCCACCCCGCCCCGGCGGGCGGCCCCGAGGGCACCGGCGGTTGCTTCCTGCCGTGGACGGATGGTCCGCCGGCCGGCCGCGCGGTCGCACCGTGCGCACGCGTGCCGGGGGACGGCGGAGAGCGGTGACGAACAGGCCGCGCCCGTGACCGCTCGGTCCGCGCGGGTGACGCTTCGCGCGAGGCGGACGGCAGGCACGCCGCCGGTCGTGGTCCGGGGGCCGGTCCCCGGCCGGGGCCCCTGCGCACCCGCCCCGGCCGGGTCCGGCCGAAGTCCGGGACCACGGCCGCCGATACCTCCGTCCGCCGGGATTCGGCGCCCCGTCCGGCCTCCGCCCCACCGGCAGGGCGGTGCCCGCTCGATACCGTCCCCACCTCGGCGGACGCGCGACTTGTGCCGCGCGGGAGAGCGTGGAACGCTTCGGTCCGCCGGTCGCCGCGGGTCGTCGTGGGTCGTCGCGGGAGCCGGTCCCGGCGGTGCGGAACGGGCCGTGCGCGCGGCCGGGAGCGGGCACGGGCCCAGGGACGCGCGGGCCGGGCCACCGGGCGGTACGCCGGTCTCGGCGCCGGGCGCGCACGGGACCCCACCGCCGGGCCGGCCGCAGGGACGAACGGGGGAGTGGACCGATGGAGCTGGAGCTGCGGCACCTGCGGGTGCTGTGCGCGATCGCCGACGCGGGCAGCGTGGGCCGGGCCGCCGCCCAGCTGGGCTACTCGCAGCCCGCCGTGAGCACCCAGCTCCGGCGCATCGAACGGCACCTGGGCGAGCCGCTGTTCGAGCGCGGGCCGGGCGGGGTCCGGCCGACCCGGTACGGCGCCGAGGTCGTCGAGCAGGCCCGGGACGTGCTCGCGCGGGCCGCCGCGATCGGGCACCGCCCGGCCGCCGCCCGCCCCCGCCGCACCCTGCGGGTGGCCGCGACCAACTCGCCGATGCTGTCCGGTACGGTCTCCCGGGTCCGCGCCCGGCTGCCCGAACTGACCCTGGCCGTCACCAGCGTCTACGCGTCCTCGCGGATCGTGGAGCTGCTGGAGGACGGCGCGGTGGACGCCGCCATCGCCGCCGACTACCCGGGCATGGAGCTACGGCACTCGGCCGCCGTACGGCACCGCGGGATCGTCACCGAGCCCACCTTCGTCGCCCTGCCCGCCCGGCACCGGCTGCGGCAGAGCCCCCAGGTGCAGCTCGCCGACCTCGCCGAGGACGCCTGGTTCGTGACCCCGGACGACGGCGCCGGGTGGCCGGGGGTGTTCTACGACGCCTGCGCGGCGGCCGGGTTCACCCCGCGGACCGTGCACGAGTGGCTCGGCGACCAGACGCAGCTGCAGAGCATGATCGCCGACGGTCTCGGGGTGTCCATGGTGCAGCCGACGCTGCGGCCGATCCCGCACGTCGTGGTCAAGCCGCTGGTGGGCTCGCCGCTGTGGTGCCGCTATGTGCTGGCCTGGCGGCCGGACACCGTCCTCGACGACGTAGTGGAGACCATGGTCGGCTCCGCCACGGACGCCTACCGCGATCTCGTCGCCCAGGCCCCGCACCTGCGCACCTGGGCCTCCCGCACCTGGAGCGCCGCCGGGACGTAGGCACCCCACGCCGGCGCACCCGGCCACCGGAACCCCGCACCGGTCACCCTGCCGCGCCCGGCCACCGGAATCCCGGACGCGCTTTTGTCCCGGCCGCGGGAGAACCGGCGGTCCCCCGAACGGCGGGACCCATGCGCCGCGCGTGGTTCACGTGGCCCGCACCAGGTGGTAGACACGGCGGGGTCACGGTTCCTGTCCGCCAGCAGGAAGGTCACCGCCGTATGTCTGCAACACGCCGTCAGGTCCTGTCCGCAGCGAGCGCCCTGGGAGCGGGCATCGCCTTCACCGGGGCCCTGTCCGAGGTCTTCGCGGGTACGGCCGCCGCGCAGGGCCTGGGCCACACCGGCTATGGCCCGCTCATCCCCGATCCGAACGGCCTGCTCGATCTGCCGAAAGGTTTCCGCTACACCGTGCTGTCCCGCGAGGGCGACCCGCTCCGCTCCGGAGAGGGCCCGGTGCCCTCCCACCACGACGGCATGGCCGCCTTCGCCGGCAGAGCGGGCCGTACGCACCTCGTCCGCAACCACGAGAACCGGGCGACCGCGCAGATCCCGGTACCGACCGTCGGCGGCCTCACCTACGACCCGGCGGGCAAGGGCGGCTGTACGGCCCTGACGCTCGACCGGCACCGGCGGGTGCTCTCCGAGCGGGTCGCCATCGCCGGTACCGCCGTCAACTGCGCGGGCGGCCGGACCCCCTGGGGCACCTGGCTGACCTGCGAGGAAACCGAGGACAAAGCCGGCACCAACGGCTACACCAAGGACCACGGCTTCGTCTTCGAGGTGCACCCCACCGACCCGCACCGCACCGGCGCCGTGCCGCTGACCGCGCTCGGCCGTTTCCAGCACGAGGCGGTGGCGATCGACCCGCGCGACGGCGTCCTCTACGAGACGGAGGACGCCTTCCAGAAGCCGTTCGGCCTGTTCTACCGCTTCCTGCCGAACCGGCCGCTGGGCGGCGTCGGTTCACTGCGCGCCGGCGGCCGGCTCCAGGCGATGCGGGTGCCCGGCGTGGCGGACCTGTCGGAGATCCGGGAGACCGGGGCGCGCTTCGACGGCATCGAGTGGGTGGACGTACCCGACCCGCTGGCCGCCGCCACGCCGACCAGGTTCCAGGACTACGGCCCCGGCGGCATCACCCACGCGCAGAAGCTGGAGGGCTGCTACTGGGGCGGCGGCAGCGTGTACTTCGTGTCGTCCTTCGCGCGCGGCGCCGACGGTTCCGCGGCCGACCACTACGGCCAGGTCTGGCGCTACGACCCGGCGCACCGCCGGCTGACCCTGGCCGTCGTGTTCGGCCCGGACACCGACATACGGCTGCCCGGCGAGTCCCCGGACAACATCTGCCTCGCGCCCGGCGGCGGCCTGATGGTCTGCGAGGACGGCAACGGCGCCCAGCACGTCTTCGGGCTGACCCGCCGGGGCGAGGTGTACGCGCTGGCCCGGGGCCGGCAGAACATCGGGACGGACCGGCAGCCGGAGTGGGGCGAGTTCGCCGGGGTCACCTTCGCCCCCGACGGAGCGACGATGTACGTCAACTGCTACACCCCCGGCACCACGTTCGCCGTGACCGGCCCGTGGTGAGAACGGGCGGCTGAGGGCCCGATCGTGCCGGGCCGGGCGGAGGGCGCACACCCCCGGTCCGGCACGCGGGACACACGCCCCCCTCGACTCGCCGCGCCTACAGCGGTGTTATGGGCAGACGGTGTCATGTGCTATGTCACACGCCATTGTTGGTCCCGGTGCGCGCTGAGACAGTGCCTCACACGCCTCGACACCCCACAGAGGCACGCCACTTCGTGGAGGAAACCCCGATGCGCCATCGCTTCGCGCTGCCCGCCCGCGTGCCCAGAGGCGCCGCGGGCCGCATCGCCGGTGCCGTCGCCGTCTGCGTCGCCCTCGCCGGTGTGCCGGCCGCGCCCGCGCAGGCGGCACACCGGCCGGTCGCCGCCCCCCGCACGCACCTTCCCGCGCCGTCGCCGGCCGCCGCGTCCACCGCCGCCACCGAACGGCCCGCGGTCCGGCCCAGCCGGCTCGACCCGGCCCAACTCCCGCCGCGGCAGCCGACGTCCACCCGGTCGGCCCCGCGCACGGCGAAGGCCGGCTCCTGCGCCCCGGCCGACTTCGGGAGCCGTACCGGTTCCGCCCTCGTCGCGCAGGTGAAGGCCGCGACCCCGGACTGCGTCAACAGCCTCTTCGCCCTCTCCGGCGGCGACGCGCGCGCCGTCTTCCGGCAGGCCCAGATGCTGACCGTGGCGAACGCGTTCACCGGCACGGCCGGGCAGTACCAGGGCGACAACTCCGGCGGCCTGCTGCAACTGGTCCTCTTCCTGCGCGCCGGTTACTACGTGCAGTTCAACCACGCACAGGACGTGGGCACGTACACCTCCCGGCTCACCGCCGCCGTCACCGGTGGCCTGGACGCCTTCTTCGCCCGACCCCACTCGCGGGACGTCACGGAGGCCAACGGCGGCATCCTGGGCGAGGCCGTGACCCTCACCGACAGCGCCGACCAGCAGGACCGCTATCTGTATGTCTACCGGCGGCTGCTGACCGACTACGACAGCTCCTACGACGCCGTCGACAGCATGGTCAGGGCCGTCAACGACGTCCACACCCCGCTGTGGCGCGGCAACTGGAACCCGGCCTATGTGCGGGCGGTGCAGGCCGACCCGCGCATCGTCGACACCCTCTACGACTTCGCGCTGGCCCACACCGACCGGCTCGGCACCGCCCTGGCCTTCCTGGACTCCAACGCCGGGATGAACCTGGCCCGTTACGTCGAACACCCCGAACTGCGCGGTGTCGTACAGCCCTTGGCCGGCGACCTGCTGAACCGGACCGCGATGACCGGGCCGACGGCCGCGCTGTGGGTGGCCGTCGCCACCCAGGCCGCCGCCTACGACGGCGCGCACTGCGGGTACTACGGCGTCTGCGACCTGCCGGGGAAGCTCGACAAGGCCGTCCTGCCGGTCACCCACCACTGCGACGCGAACATCACCGTCCGCGCCCAGGCGATGACGGCCGCCGACCTCGACGCCGCCTGCGCGAGCGTGCTCGGCCAGGACGCCTACTTCCGCTCGGCCGTGGGGTCCGACGGGCCGATCCCCGGCCAGTACGCCTCCACCCTGCGCCTGGTGGTGTTCGCCGGCCGGTCCGACTACCAGACCTACGCCGGCGCCATGTACGGCATCAGCACCGACAACGGCGGCATGACCCTGGGCGGCGATCCGTCGGACCCCGCCAATCAGCCCGTGTCGATCATGTACCAGAAGGCCTCCGACGACGGTTTCCCGGCCCGGATCTGGAACCTGAACCACGAGTACACGCACTTCCTGGACGCCCGCGACGACATGAAGGGCGACTTCGCCCGGCAGGTGTCGGTGCCGGACGTGTGGTGGATCGAGGGCATCGCCGAGTACGTCTCCTACGGCTACCGCGGCCGCACCGACGACCAGGCGGTCCAGGAGGCCGGCCGGCACACGTACCGGCTGAGCACGCTGTTCGAAAGCACCTACGACAACAGCGATGTGACCCGCACCTACGCGTGGGGCCACCTCGCCGCGCGCTACATGGTCGAGCGGCACCCCGACGACGTCCGGCGCATGCTCGCCCGCTTCCGCACCGGTGACTACGCCGGCGGGTACGCCGTCTACCACGACGGCATCGGCACCCGATACGACGCCGACTTCGACCGGTGGCTGACGGCGTGCGCCGCGGGCGCGTGCGGCAAGCCGGCCCCGGCCTGACCGCACACCCGCCCACAAGGAACGGCCGCCGACCGCAGAGCCCGGTCGGCGGCCGCACACCTGTGCAAGGCCGGGCGGATCAGACCGCCGTCGCCGGGTACGTCGGGTACTCCACGCCCGAGACGTGCTGGACGACACGGACGACCTGGCAGGAGTAGCCGAACTCGTTGTCGTACCACAGGTAGAGGATCGCGTTGTCACCGTCGACCTTGAGGGCACCGGCGTCCACGATGGAGGCGTGGCGGGAGCCGATGAAGTCGCTGGAGACCGCGTCGGGAGCCGTGATGAAGTCGATCTGGCGCTTGAGTGGCGAGGTCAGCGACACCTCGCGCAGGTAGTCGTGGACCTCCTCGCGGGTGGTCTCGCGGGCCAGCTGGAGGTTGAGGATCGCGATCGAGACGTCCGGCACCGGGACACGGATCGAGCTGCCGCTGATCTTCGCCTTCAGGTCGGGCAGGGCCTTGGCGACGGCGGAGGCGGCACCGGTCTCGGTGATGACCATGTTCAGCGCCGCGGAGCGGCCACGGCGGTCGGACTTGTGGTAATTGTCCAGCAGGTTCTGGTCGTTGGTGAACGAGTGGACGGTCTCCACATGGCCGCGCAGCACCCCGTACTCGTCGTCCATGGCCTTCAGTGGCGGCACGATGGCGTTGGTGGTGCAGGAGGCGCAGGACAGGATCCGCTCCTCCGGCTTGACCGTGTCGTGGTTGACGCCGTGCACGATGTTCGGCACATCGCCCTTGCCCGGGGCGGTCAGCACGACCTTCTCGATGCCGGGGCGCAGATGCCGGGACAGGCCCTCGCGGTCGCGCCACTTGCCGGTGTTGTCGATGAGGATGGCGTCCCGGATGCCGTACTCGGTGTAGTCCACGGACGTCGGGTCGTCGGCGTAGATCACCTTGATGGCGTTGCCGTTGGCGACGATCGTGCCGTTCTCCTCGTCCACGGTGATCGTGCCCTGGAACTGGCCGTGGATGGAGTCGCGGCGCAGCAGCGAGGCGCGCTTGACGATGTCCTGGGCGCCGCCGCCGCGCACGACGATGGCGCGCAGCCTGAGGCCGTTGCCCGAGCCGGCCTTCTCGATCAGCAGCCGGGCGACGAGGCGGCCGATGCGGCCGAAGCCGTAGAGGACGACATCGCGCGGCTCGCGGCGCTCGATCTTGTTGGCGCCGGTGGCGCCGGCCACCGCCTCGGCGGTGAACTCCTCGACGCTCAGGCCGCGTTCGTCGGCCTTGTACATGGTGGCCAGCATGCCGAGGTCGATCTGGGACGGCCCGAGGTCGAGGGCGGTGAGGGCCTGCAGGAACGGCATGGTCTCGGTGACCGACAGCTCGGCGCCGGCGATCTGCCGGGCGAAGCGGTGGGTCTTCAGGATGCTGACCACCGACTTGTTCACCAGGGAGCGGCTGTGCAGCAGGACGGTCACGTCCCGCTCGCGGTGCAGCTTCCCGATGAGCGGGATCATCGACTCCGCGATCTCTTCGCGGATCTTCCAGTTGGTGAACGAGTCGTCGTTGACAGTCACAGATCCATCTTTCGAGCTAGGCAGCGCTCATATGATAACCACATGGCTGTGGCGGGTTTATAGCCCCCCGCAGGTCACCGCGCCGGGTGCCGGCGCCCGCGTCGCGGCCCGTCTGACGCCGGGCGCCGGCACCCGGCGTCAGACGCGCTGTTCCGGCCGCCGAGGCCGGCAGCGGGCGACCAGGCCCGCGACGGAGACCAGCAGCGCGCTGACCCACACCGGGGAGCGGTGACCGAGCCCGCCGTCGAGCGCGAAACCGCCGAGGACCGGGCCGAGCGCGGCGCCCACGTTCAGCGCCGACGTCGCGAACGCGCCACCCAGAAAAGGCGCGTCGGCCGCCTCGTACAGCACCCGTGTGACCAGCGTGGAGCCGACCCCGAAGGCCAGCAGGCCGAGGACCGGCACCAGGGCGACGGCCACGCCGGGCCGCCCGGCGGCCAGCGCGAGCGCGGCCCACCCGGCGAGCAGGGCGACGCCGGCGAGGGGCAGTACCGGCCGGACGCCCCGGTCCGCCAGCCGGCCCGCCGCCGTCACCCCGGCGAACGCCCCCGCGCCGAACAGCGCCAGCACCCCCGGCACCCAGCCGGCCCCGAGTCCGCACACCTCCGTCACCAGCGGCGCCAGGTAGGTGAACGTGCAGAACGTGGCGCCGTTGACGAGCGCGGCGAGGCCGAGCACCCACAGCAGCCGGGGACGGCGCAGCGCCCGCAGCTCCGTCCCCGCGCCCGGGACGGGTCCGCCGGCCGCCGGGCCGCGCGGCACCGACCGGGCGATCGCCACCAGCGCCGGGGCGGACACCAGGGCAACGGCCCAGAACGCCGAGCGCCAGCCCAGAAGTTGGCCCAGGGCGGCGCCGGCGGGCACCCCCGCCACACAGGCGAGCGTGGTGCCGCCGAGCAGGACGGCGGTGGCCCGGCCCTTGGCGTCCGGCGCGACCATGCCGGTCGCCGCCGTCAGACCGACGGCGAGGAAACCGGCGTTGGCCAGGGCCGCGACCACCCGGGTCGCGAGCAGGACGGAGAAGTCGGAGGTGAGCGCCCCTACGACATGGGCGGCCAGGAAAACCCCGAGGAACACCAGCAGCGACTGCCGGCTCGGCCGGCGCCGGCCGAGCAGCGCCGCGGCCGGCGCGCCCACGACCATGCCGACGGCGAAGGCGGACGTGAGCGTGCCCGCCGTGGGCACCGAGACCCCGAGGTCGCGGGCGATGTCCGGCACCAGGCCGGCCAGCATGAACTCGGACGTGCCCTGGGCGAAGACCGCCAGTCCGAGCAGATAGAGAGCGAAAGGCATCAGGACTCCACACACCGTGTCGCGTACGGGAAGCGAGCACGCGGACCCGCGACGGTCACGACCGGTCGGTGCGGTCCTGGAACGGACAGCGGGGGAAAGGCCGAGCGCGCGGGGCATCGCGTGCGGTCCCGGCCGGCACCGCCGCCCGCGCGGGGGCGACGCGTCACACGGACGAGTGAGGAGGCACAAGAAGAAAAAAGAGGTGCGTGCCGGTCCGGAACCCAAAGGACGGCAGCCCGGTGGTGGCCTGCGAACGACGAAAAGCCACCGGACGGCCGGTGGCTAGTGTCTGGATGCCTCGGGGCTGGACATGTCCCGCAGGCTAACGCGCGGACCCGGGCGCGCGCCACCGGGTTTTCCACGGCGGCGCGCCTGGGTGTGCGGAGCTACGTACGACCCCGGTGCGGGGTGGTGCGGGTCAGCGCGGATTGAAGATGACGCTGGCGAAGCGGGCGCCGCTGGGTGCCGACTTGCCGGCGGCGAGCCGCGTCGCCGTTCCCTTGCACCGCTTCTGGGTGTAGACGACGAGCGTCTTCTTCGTCGCGTTGCGGGCCCCGCGCGCCTCCTGGGCCATGTCGAAGCACTTGTTGTCCGGCGGGTTCTGGATGCTGTACGTCTTGCCCTCGGGACCGGTCCAGGCGAACGTGCCGCCGACGGCGAGCGCGGAGCCCGTGGCGGTCAGGGCGAGGACGAGACCGCCGAGCACGGCGGCGAGCGGACGACGATACAGACGCATGGGATGTCCTTCGGGTACTTCGGGATCGGGAGACGGCTGAAATCGGGAGACGGCTGAAGACGACGGAAGACGACGGGAAGACGGCAGACGACAACGGAAGACGGCGAGCGCGACCGGGAGGCGGGGAGCGCGGACCGGGCCGCCTCCGTAATCTCCCACCCCGGCCCGGGCCGCCCCCGGAGCCGACACGGGCAGGTCCACCGTTCGAGTGACGGCGGGCGGCCCGCGGGGACAACGGCCCGCAGACCGGTCGGGTGCGTTGCCCCGCCGGGGCCGTGCGAAGCCCCGGAAACGGGGTAGACGGGGGGACGCCCGAGGAAAGGACCGTCTCATGACGACCTACGTGATCAGCGTCCCCGGCACCTTCACCGCCGGGATCGAGGCCGACACCCGTACCCGGCTGGCCAGGGCGCTCCGGCCCGCCGATCCGCACGGCACCCGCATGGGCAGCGCGGAGGACCTGGACGTGCTCAGCGTCAACGACGACAACACCTTCACCCTGCGCCTGACCGTCGACGCGGACACCCGCCCGCACGCCGAGGAGGCGGCCCGCAGGCTCGCCGGCGACGCGCTGCGGGACGCGGGACTCGACGAGCGCAGCGCACCGCTCGGCCCCGCCGTGGTCACCGGCATCGACTCGGAGATCCGCTGATCATCCTAAATAGGTAAAATCTAGGCGTTTGCTGAAAATTCGGGTTACCGGCCCGTCGAGAGTCACCGCCCCGCCGGAAGTGATCGATGCCCCGCAAGCGCTCCACGGACGAAGGCGACGAGTTGCTCGCCCGACTCGGTTCGCTCACCGCCCAGGCGCGCCGCCGCGCTCAGCTCCAGCGGACCCAGGTCGAGCTGGCCGTCGCCCTCCAGCGGGGCATGCTCCCCCGGGACCTGCCCGACGCCCCCGGCGTCCATGTCGCGGTGCGGTACACCCCCGCCAACCTGGGCCTCAACGTGGGCGGCGACTGGTACGACGCCTTCACCATGCCCGACGGCCGGATAGGGCTGTCCATCGGCGACGTACAGGGGCACAACATCGAGGCCGCGGCCTTCATGGGCCAGGTCAGGGCCGGACTGCGGGCGCTCGCGTCGGTCACCGGGGAGCCGGGCGAGCTGCTGGCCCGCACCAACGACCTGCTGCTCTCCCTCGGCAGCGAACTGTTCGCGACCTGCACCTTCATGCGGCTCGACCCGGCCACCGGGGTGCTGGAGAGCGCACGGGCCGGACACATCCCGTTCGTGTGGGCCACGGCCGACGGGAAGTCCGGGGTGGTCGACGACGAGGGCGGACCACCGCTCGGCATCGAGCGGGGCGTCGAGTTCCCGGTCACCCGGCACCGGCTCACCACCGGCGGAGTGTTCGTGCTGCTCACCGACGGTGTCGTGGAGGGGCCCTCGCTGAACATCGAGGACGGCCTGGACCAGGTGGTCCGGCTCGCGGGCATCGCCGCCGTCGCCGGTCTGGAGGCCCACGCGCTCGCGGCGGCCGTGATCAAGGGCGCGGAGAGCGTCGGACACGAGGACGACGCCGCCGTCCTGGTCGTGGGCCTCGACGGCCCCTCCACCCTGGCCTGACCGCCCCCGGCCCGCTCCCGTGGCGGCCGGAAGAGCCGGGCGGGTGCCGGTGGTGGTGGGGCGACCGGACGACGGGATTTCGGCGTGGCCGGTGTCCAGGTGGCCGGGTCCCTTGGCGGCCGGGCGTCAGCCGACCGGCTTCGCGGCGGCGGGACGTCGGTCGCGGCCGGTGTCCAGCAGCGGGGTGCCCGGCGTGGCCGGTGTCCGGTGGCCGGCTTCTTCGGCGGCCGGACGTCGGGACGGCCGGGTTTCGCGGCGGCGGGCTCCGGTGTGGCCGGTGTGTGCAGTGGCCCGTCCGCTCGGCGGCCCGGCGTCCGGTCGGCCGGGGACCGTGGTGGCCGGTGTTCAGCCATAGGGCCGGACGAGAGCGTGGCTCGCCTCGCCGACCCGCGTCCGCCGGTGTGAGATGGCTGCTGTGGTGGGTATCGAGGAGCTGCGCCGTCCGGGCGGCCTTGTCGTCCGGGTGGTCGCCGTCGCCGTCTGCTACTACGCCGCGGCCCGGCTCGGCCTGCTGCGCGAGCTGACCGTCGAGGGTGCCGTCGTCACCCCCATCTGGCCGCCCACCGGCGTCGCCGTCGCCGCCCTGCTGATCTTCGGCCTGCGCTGCTGGCCCGGCATCACGCTCGGTGCCTTCCTCGCCGTGCTGTCCCTGACCACGCCCGGCGTCGAGGTCCTCGGGGTCCTGTCCGGCAACACCGCGGCGCCCCTGTGCGCGGCGCTCCTGCTGCGCCGGGCCGGCTTCCGCACCGACCTCAGCCGGTTGCGCGACGGCCTCGCCCTGGTGTTCCTGGCCGCGCTGGCGGCCATGCTGATCAGCGCGACCGTCGGAGCCGGCTTCCTCGTCCTCACGGACGGCCTGCCCGGCCACAGCTTCTGGCCCGTCTGGCTCGCCTGGTGGGTGGGTGACGCGATGGGCGTCCTCATCGTCACCCCGCTGCTGCTGGCGCTGCACCGCGCGCGCCTGCCACTGCCCCTTGACCGCTGGCGGGAGGCGACCGCGCTGGCCGTCGTCGCCTGCCTGCTGGTGCCGCTGGCCGCCTACAGCCCCATCAGCACGCTCTTCCTCGTCTACCCGGTCGTCATCTGGGCCGCGCTGCGCTTCCAGCTGGTGGGAAGCGTGCTCTGCGCGCTGCTGACCTCCGTGGTGGCCACCGCCGCCGCGACCGACGGCGTCGGCGCGTTCGCCGGGCTCGACCGGATCGAGGTGATGCTGAAACTCCAGGCGTTCAACGGCGCCACCGCCCTGACCGCGCTGCTGCTGTCCGCCGTGATCATCGAGCAGCGCAACACTCGCGACTCGGTGGAGAAGGCATGCCAGGAGCTGGTCGAGGTCCTCGAACATCTCACCGCGGGCGAGGCCCCGCCACCCCGGCCCCGCCCGCACCCCGGCGCCCCCGACGACCCTGGCGACCGCTCCGGTGCGTCCGGCATCCCATGACACCGGCGACCGCTCCAGCGCATCCCATGACCGGCCCGTCCGGGCCCGGCCACGACGACGGCTGACCCCCGGGCCGGTCCGCCCGCGCCGAGGACTCAGCGCTCCGAGCGGTTCGTCGGTCCCTCGTCGTCGCTGCCGGGCTCGGCGGCCGGGGTCCGGTCCGAGGCGGTACGGCGCTCGGGGACCGGCGGATGGGCGGCGCCGGTCGCGCCTGCCTGACCGCCGCCCGTCGTGCCGTAGCCCCCGGGGATGCCCGGCGGGGTGTCCGCGGCGGCCTGCGCCTCGCTGATGTGGCGCCGCGCCCGGACCCCGGCCCGGCGCTCCGGGTACGGGTAGTCGAACGGCTCGGCACCGGCCCGCTCCCGTTCCTCCTCGCGCCGCCGCCGCGCGGCCGCCGTCGCGTCCTCGCTCCGCCGGTCGCGGTCGTTCTGGTGCTCGTGCTCGTGTTCGCGTGCGTTCATGCGGCGCCGAGTACCCGGGCGGCGGCCACCGCCAACGTGCGTCCCGGGGTGCCGGACGGTGCCGCGCGGGCGGCGGGGGACGATGGGCCGGACCCGCACGGGCACCGGGCCGGACCGGGAGGGACAGGGCGCCATGTCCGGTAGCGGACGTGCCGCTCGCGGGCGTCCCCGGTGGTCAGCTGGAGGCTGGCCGCGCCCGTGGGGCACAGCCGGCCGGGGGAGTCGGGGTCGCCCTCGATCTGGGTGACCCGGCCGTCCTCGACGTACACGTTCTGGCCGCAGCCCACCGAGCGGTACGGGCGGACGGACTTCACCACCCGGTCGGCCGTGGCCACCGGGACGTCAGCCGGGCGCTCGCCGCGCTTTCGGCCCCGGCCCCCGGCCCAGCGGATCGGTGCCGGTGAGCCGGCGGTAGACCGGCCAGGAGGCGATCTGGGCGCGTACGCCCACGGCTGCTCCTCCCGCTCGGATGCCTCGATTGTCCCGCCGCCCCGCGCGTACGGCATCCCGGTCGCGGGGGCCGGGCCGCTCCCGGTGTGTCGGCACCCGGACCGGACGAGCTGCCCGTAATGTCCGGTTGGTCACGGTCCCGGGTGAGTGACGGGAGCGATCGGATGACGGTCAGGGGCGGCGGGGCGAAGAGGGTGGCGCCGTGAGGCAGCGTCATATCTTCGGAACGGTGTTCACGGTGGAGGCGGCCATCGCCGGCGCCGTGTTCCTCGCCGTCCTCGGCCTGCTCGCCTGAACGCTCCCGCGCCACCGGGGCACCCGCCCCCGGCCGCCGCCGAGCGTTCCGAACGGCTCCTCGCGCTGCTGATGCGCGGCCGGCTCGCCCGCCCGAGGAGGCCTTCCTCGGCCCGCACCTGTGCGACCAGGTCTTCACCCTCCACGGCTCCGGGACGACCTACCTGGTCATGACGCCGTTCGCCCACATGTTCGCCACCGGCCAGGCGGCCAACGACCCTGCTGGTGCTCACGCACGCCTGGGCGGTCCTCGGCGACCTCGGCACCCTGCGGCCGCCGGGCGGGGCCCTGGTCACCCAGCCCCCGCTGCTCGCGGCGGCCGTGCCGTTCTGGCTGCCGGTGCTGGCCCGCACCCGGCACCGGCTGGACGACGCCGGCCGGTGCCTGTACCTGTTCCTCGCGGCACCGCTGCCGGACCTGCCCGCCGTCGGCGTGGTCGCCGCGGGGCGGCCGGCGGCGGGCCTCGCCATGATCACCGGCATGCTGCCGGTCGGCGTCACCGCGGCGGCGGTCACCTGGGCGTGGGTCAACCGGGAGGAACGCGAGGCCCTGGCCGCGGAGCCGGGCCCCGGGGACGCTCATTGCGCGAACGGCGCGTTCACCAGCAGGTCCTCCACGGTGGGCACCGCGAAACCGGGGAGGTGACGGCGGCCGACCTCGGCGAAGGGGTGCATCAGCTCGCCCATGGGCTTGGTGCGGCACAGCGACAGGATCGTCTCCAGCGCGACCTTCTTGAATTCCAGCCGGGGGAAAGCGCCGAGCACCTCCGTCAGCGCGTCGGACGGGATGTTCTCCAGTCCGTTCCCGGTGAAGTCGAGCGCGGAGCCCACGGAGACCAGGGCGATCTCCGGCCTCTTGCGGGCGGCGATGCCCGCGCTGGTGTGCAGGGCGATCGCGTCCCAGACCACGTCCAGCCGCCCGGCGGGCACGCGCAGCCGGTGCAGGAAGCGGCGCGCGGCGTCGGCGCCGTCGACCTCGAAGCGCTCGGCCGGGGTCTGGAACGCCTCCACCAGCCCGAGGTCGTGCAGCACGGCGGCGACGAACGCCAGCTCCCGGTCGTACCGCGCCCCCTGCCGGTCGAGCACCAGCGCACCGAAGACATAGCTGCGCAGCACGTGGTTGAAGAGCGACGGGGAGCTGACCTCGCGTGCGAAGGCCACCGTGTGCCGGGCCACCGCGCTGTCGGGGATGCGGACCCCGGCCACCGTCGCGGGCAGCGGGTCCGCGGCCGGGCCCGGCCGGGCGTGGGCGGCGGCGGGCGGACCGGCGAACGCGAGCGCCGCGCCGGCCGCGGCGGCACCGGCCCCCCGCTGGAGCAGCGTGCGCCGGGTGACGTCACGTTCGTCGGTGTGTGCCTCGGTCATCTGCGCGTTCCTCTCACGGGCGACTGGTCACCGTGAGCCTAGGAACGGCCGGTCCGGGCCGACAGCGGCGAAAGTGACAGACAGTCACGGAATTCCGCCAGCACCGGCTCAGCCCCGTCAAGGGTGCGACGCGAGCGTCTCCACAGGCGTTCCCGCCGCGGGACGACCGTGTACGCCGGGTCCTCCGCGGGCCGGGGCGGCTGCCGCGCGTGGGGGCGGTGACCGCGGTCGCCGGGCGCCGTCGGTCAGCCGGTCGCTCGCGGTATCAGCGGTACGGTCACCGTGACCCGCTTGCCGTGGGCCGGCCAGGTCACCTCCAGGTCGCCGGCGAGCATGGCCACCAAGTGGAGGCCGTGGCCGCCGACCCGGCGAGGGTCGGGGGGACGCCTGCGTGGCGGCTCCCGGGAGGTGTCCGTGACGATGACGCGCAGCGCCCGCGCGCCCGGCAGCAGCTCCAGGCCCAGCGCGCAGGGGCCGGGCGCGTGCTTGGCCGCGTTGGTGACGAGTTCGCTGACGACCAGCTGGGCATCCTGCACCGAACGCCGTTCGAGGGCCGGCCGCGCCTGCGCGAGCAGGTCGGCGACGGCGTCTCTGGCCTCGGCGATGCTGGAGACGCCGGCGTCCCAGGTGCGGCTGTACCGCAGGACCGCCGGGCGGTCCCGCGTGGTCGTCGCGTGGGTCCTGAGCGGGATGTCCATACCTCGTTGCCCTTTTCCTCTGGGGTCAGGGGCTCTTCCTGTGCACAGGGGTGCCGTGCCGTCCCTGCTCGGCTACCCGCTGGGCGGCGGGTCAAGGGGACGTTTGCGAGGAATCCCCCGGATGGACAGGAACGCTCCGGTCCGGTGCGCGTGAACGGGCCCGGGATTTCCGCTCGCGCTGGAACTCCCGGGCCCGTTCGGTGCCGGACCGGCACACACCTCGCTGGTCGGAGCCGTCTTCTCAGTGCTTGAAGACGTCCTTCGCCTTCTCCTTGGTCTGCCGGGCGTCTCCCTTGGCGCCCTGTGCGCGGCCCTCGGCCTCCATGCGCTCGTTGCCCACGGCGCGGCCCAGGGCCTCCTTGGCCTTGCCCTTGGCCTGCTCCGCCTTGGCCTTCGCCTTCTGGTTGCCGGCCATCGTGTGTCACTTCCCAACGTCGGACGCGGTCTGTGGTCCCCCTCCGGATTGCCGCTGCGCGGACGTCCAAACCCGCCGGCGGATCAGCGGGCGCGGCGCCGCCGCACGAGGTGGCGTACGACGAACCCCGCGATCACGACGGCGACGGCGAGGACGACGTACAGCTGGTAGCGCCGGATCTCGTCGTAGATCGCGGTGATGTGGCCGCCGGCCAGATACGCCAGGGTGGTCCACAGGCCGACCCACAGGGCGGCGCCGAGGGCGTTGAAGGCGAGGAAGCGGCGCCAGTGCATGCCGGTCGTGCCCGCGATGATGCCGTTGGCCTGGCGCAGACCCTCCACGAACCGGGCCACGGTCACGATCTTGCCGCCGTGCCGGGTGAAGAATCCCTCGGCGGCCTCGAACCGCTTCGGGGTGAGGAAGACGTACCGGCCCCACCGGTGTACGAAGGCCCGTCCGCCGGCCCGGCCGATCAGGTAGCCGACGTTGTCCCCGGCGACGGCCGCGGCGAACGCGATGAGTGCCACGGCCACCACGTTCAGCCGCCCCGCGCCCGCGTACACGCCCGCCGCGAGGAGGATCGTCTCGCCGGGCGCGGGGACCCCGAAGTCCTCCACGAAGACCACGGCCCCGACGGCCCAGTAGCCGTAGTGGCCGAGCAGCGGTTCGAGGTGGGCCAGCGGTCCCGGGAGGGGAGGTGACGACATGCTTTCCACCGTACGTCGGCGCCGCGACGGCGCTCAGGACCGGCTGACCGGTGGTGCTCAGGGCCGGCTCACCGGTGTCTCCTGGTCCGGGGCGACGGGCTCCGGGCCGCCCCCGGCCTGGGCGTCCGTCCCGGGCTCGGCCTTGTCCTCGGACCCTGTCCCGGCCCCTGCCTCGGCCCCGGGCTGGGCTCCGGGCCCGGCCTCCGGCTCCCGTGCCGGGTGCGTGCGGCCCCGGCTGCCGGTCAGCCGGAGGGCGAGCGGCTCGGTGTACCGGGCGGTGAGCGGGCCGAGGACGACCAGGATCAGCACATAGGCGGTGGCCAGCGGGCCGAGGTCGGAGTCGATGCCGGAGGTGACGGCGAGTCCCGCGATGACGATGGAGAACTCGCCGCGGGCCACCAGGGTGCCGCCGGCCCGCCAGCGGCCCCGCCCGGAGATGCCCGCGCGGCGGGCCGCCCACCAGCCGGTGGCGATCTTGGTGAGGGTGGTGACGGCGGCCAGGGCGAGCGCGGGCAGCAGCACCGGCGGAATGCTCGCCGGATCGGTGTGCAGGCCGAAGAAGACGAAGAACACCGCCGCGAACAGGTCCCGCAGCGGTGCCAGCAGGTTGTGCGCGCCCTCGGCGACCTCGCCGGACAGGGCGATGCCCACCAGGAACGCGCCGACCGCCGCCGAGACCTGGAGCTGCTGGGCGACCCCGGCCACCACCAGGGTCAGGCCGAGCACCACCAGCAGCAGCTTCTCGGGGTCGTCGGTGGAGACGAAGCGGGAGATGTGCCGGCCGTAGCGCACGGCCACCAGCAGCACCACGCTCGCCACACCGAGCGCGATGGCCAGCGTGACGCTGCCCGCGGCGATGCCGGTCCCGGCCAGCAGGGCGGTGACGACGGGCAGATAGACCGCCATGGACAGGTCCTCCAGCACCAGGATGCTGAGGATCACCGGGGTCTCCCGGTTGCCGATCCGGCCCAGGTCGCCGAGGACCTTGGCGATGACGCCGGAGGAGGAGATCCAGGTGATGCCGGCCAGGACGACGGCGGCGATCGGGCCCCAGCCCAGCAGCAGGGCCATGGCGGCGCCGGGCAGGGCGTTGAGGGTGGCGTCGACGATTCCGGCCGGGTACTGGGTCTTCAGGTTGGAGACCAGGTCGCCTGCCGTGTATTCGAGGCCGAGCATCAGCAGCAGCAGGACGACACCGATCTCGGCGCCGATGGCCACGAACTCCTCGCTGGTGCCGAGCGGCAGCAGCCCGCCCTCGCCGAAGGCCAGCCCGGCCAGCAGATACAGCGGGATGGGCGAGAACCGCAGGCGGGCGGCGAGCCGGCCGAGCAGCCCGAGGCCGAGGATGATCGCGCCGAACTCGATCAGGAAGACCGCGGAGGAATGCATCGGCGCTCACTCCCGGCCGAGTATCGCGGCGGCGGCGTCCACGCCCTCGCGGGTGCCGATGACGATCAGCGTGTCTCCGCCGGCCAGCCGGAAGCCGGGGCCGGGGGAGGGGATCGCCTCGGCGCGGCGCAGGACTGCCACGATCGACACGCCGGTCTCCGTGCGCATCCGGGTGTCGCCGAGCAGCCGTCCGTTCCAGTGGGAGGTCCCGGACAGCTCGATCCGTTCGGCCACCAGGCCCAGTTCCGTGGTGGACAGCAGGGTGGGGCTGTGGTGGGTCGGCTTCAGGACGTCCACCAGAGCCTCCGCCTCCTGCCCGGTGAGCCGGACCGACAGCGCGCAGGCGTCGGGGTCGTCGTTCCGGTAGGCGCTCAGGGTGCGCGAACCGTCCCGGTGGGCGACCACCGACAGATGGCGGTGGTCGCGGGTCGTCAGGTCGTACCGGACGCCGATGCCCGGCAACGGTGTCCTGCTGGTGCGTGCGGTGCTCATGGCAGCCCCCCTGCCTCGGCCTTGAATGTTTCTTGGGGAAACCGTTACCCGAGCCTATCCGGAAGGTGATCCTTCCGGGCAGGGCGAGGGGGGCTGGGGCGAGGCTAGGAGCAGGGGGTGCGGGCCGCTCCCTCGGCGGGGCCCGGCTGGCAGGTGTGGCACAGCTCGTGGTGTCCGTCGCGGGTGACGACGGTGCCCCAGCCGAGGCACTGCTCGCAGTCACGGGCGAGGGCCAGGTCGGGGCGGGGCGGCAGAAGGGGGGTGCGGTGGGCTCCGTGCGCCATGCGGTGAACGGCTCCTTGGGGTCGCGGGTCGCGCGAAGGTCGGGCTGACAACGTCGTCCGGTGACCTCCATTATGTCCTACTTTTTCCTTACGTCTGTGGCGTGCCTCATATTCCCCGCCGCCGGGACCGGGGGGAACGCTTCCGTTTCCGGCCCGGCGAGAGGGGCAGGCGGTGATCAAGACGGCGAGCGGAAGGAGGCGCTGATGAGCGGTGAGAGGTCCGGCGGGGAGTCCACGCTTGGCGGGGAGGGGAGCGCGCGGAGCGGGGCGCGGGTGCCGAGGGCCGTGGCCCGGCTGCCGCACCAGGTCCGCGAGGAGCTGAGCCGCAGGCTGCGCCGCAACCGGCGGGCCTTCCGCGCCGACGACGTCCAGGTGGTCGAGCCGCCGCTGCTGCGGCGCGCGGTCGGCGCCTCCGCGCTCGGCAACTGCATGGAGTGGTTCGACTTCGGCGTCTACAGCTACCTCGCCGCCACCATCGGCAAGGTGTTCTTCCCTGGCGCCTCCCCGGCCGCGCAGGTCATCTCCTCGTTCGCGACCTTCGCCGCCGCCTTCGTCGTACGCCCCCTCGGCGGACTGGTCTTCGGGCCGCTCGGTGACCGGATCGGCCGCCAGAAGGTGCTCGCCACCACCATGATCATGATGGCCGCGGGCACCTTCGCCATCGGCCTCATCCCCGGTTACGCCACCCTCGGCATCGCCGCGCCCGTGCTGCTCCTGCTGGCCCGCATGGTCCAGGGCTTCTCCACCGGCGGCGAGTACGGCGGGGCCACCACCTTCGTCGCCGAGTACTCCCCTGACCGCCGGCGCGGCTTCCTCTCCAGCTGGCTCGACTTCGGCACCTTCGCCGGGTACGCCCTCGGCTCGGCCCTGGTCACCGCGCTGAACCTGGCCCTGACCGACGACCAGATGCTGTCCTGGGGCTGGCGCGTGCCGTTCCTCGTCGCCGGACCGCTCGGGGTGATCGGTCTCTACATGCGGATGAAACTGGAGGAGTCCCCGGCCTTCCAGCAGCAGCTGGACGAACACGAGAAGGCCCTGGCGCAGGAGTCGGCCGGCAGCGAGTTCAAGGACATCGTCCGCAATCACTGGCGGGCCCTGCTCGTCTGCATGGGCCTGGTGCTGCTCTACAACGTCACCAACTACATGGTCACCGGCTATCTGCCGACCTATCAGACCGAGACCCTGCACCGTTCCAGCGGCTCCGCCGACCTGCTGGTGCTCGTCGGTATGGTGTGGATCGTCATCCTGATCACCTTCCTCGGCCGGCTCAGCGACCGGGTGGGCCGGCGGCCGCTCTACGCCGTCGGCGCCGCCGCGATGATCGTGCTCGCCGTGCCGTCCTTCCTGCTGATCAAGGCGGACGGCACCTGGCCGCCGATCGCCGGGGTGCTGATCCTGGCCACGCTGCTGGCCTGCTTCGCCGCGCCCAGCGCCGCCACCCTGCCCGCGCTGTTCCCGACCGCCGTGCGCTACGCGGCCATGGGTATCGGCTTCAACTTCGCGGTCGCCGCGTTCGGCGGCACCACCCCGCTGGTCACCGCCGCGCTGGTCGAGCTGAGCGGCGACGACCTCATGCCCGCCTACTACCTGATGCTGGCCGGCGCCATCGGCCTGCTCACCGTGCGGTTCCTGCCGGAGAGCGCCCAGGTACCGCTCAAGGGCTCGCAGCCGATGGTCGGTTCGCGGGAGGAGCGGCGCGAACTCATCGCCACCTCCAAGGAGCTGTACGCCTTCGCGCGGGAACAGGAGAAGGCGCGCCGGAGCTGACGGGCCCGCGCGGGCTCGTATATCCGCTATACGGAAAAGTGGTTCCGTTGACTGGAATTGGTCGTGCGGTGTCCCTGTTACCCGCGGTACAACACCGCAATGACCCCCACCACGAGCTCCCCCACGACTCCCCGGCCACCGCGCCGCCGGACGGTCCTGGCCGGCATCGGCGCCGTCCCCCTGGCGGCGGGCGCGACCCCCGTGACCACCGCGGCCCCCCGCCCCGACCCGGCCGCCGGGCCCGCGCCCACCACCCTGCTCCAGGGGGCCGAACTCGTCCTCACCATGGACCCCGCCCTCGGCGCGGGCGACCTCGGCACGCTGGAGCGCGCCGATGTCCTGATGCGCGACGGACGGATCGCCGGGGTGGGGCGGCGGCTGCCCGCACCGGCCGGCGCCCGCGTGGTGGACGTCTCGGGCATGCTGGTGCTGCCGGGCTTCGTGGACCTCCACAACCACCTGTGGCAGTCCAGCATCCGCGGCGGCTGTCACACCCAGGACCTGTACGGCTGGCTGGCCGACTGCAACCGCGCCACCCTGCCGAAGATCGGCCCGCAGGACATGTACCGGTTCGTACGGCTCGCCGCGCTCGACGCCCTCCAGGCCGGGGTGACCACCGTCGTCGACTGGGTGCACCCCATCCCGTTCGACACCAGCGAGCAGTACATCCGCGCGCTGGACCACACGGGACTGCGTTTCGTGTACGCGATGGCGCACAACACCGCGGACCTCGACCTCGTACCGCGGGTGAAGCAGGAACTCCTCGACCCGCTGCCGCTGGCCTCCGCCCAGGTCGCCGTGCACGCCGGCATGGACCGGCTCGACCCGCTGCGCCGATCCCGCGAGGTCGCCCGCGATCTGGGACTGATGATCAACTCGCATGTGCTGGAGCACCGCGGCGACCGCGCGCAGGAGCCGATCCGCTCCCTGCGCGCCGCGGACGCGTTCGGACCGGACCTGCTGATGAACCACGCGATCCACCTCACCGACGACGAGATCGCACAGACGGCCGAGGCCGATGTGCGGGTGGCGCACTGCCCGCTGAGCAACATGCGGCTGGGCTCCGGCATCATCCGGCTCCCCGAGCTCGGGCGGCGCGGGGTGCGGACCGGACTCGGCCACGACGGCGGCACCAACGACACCTCGGACATGTTCGGCGTGATGAAGGCGGCCGTCGGACTGCAGCGCGCCCTGCACCAGAGTGTCGAGACGCACCCGACGATCCCGGCCGTGCTGCGGATGGCGACGCTGGGCGGGGCCGAATGCCTCCACATGGCCGACCAGGTGGGCTCGCTCACCCCCGGCAAGCGCGCCGACGTGCTCGTGCTCGACCCGGGCACCCTCAACTTCGCGCCCCGCTTCGACCGGCTCGGTCAGATCGTGCTCAACGGCCAGCCCGGCAACGTGAGTCATGTGTACGTCGACGGGCGGGCACGGAAGGTGCGCGGGAAACTGGTGGACGTCGACACGGCCGAGGTGGTGCGGGAGGCCGAACGTGCCGCGGCCCGCGTCCGCGCCGGGGCCTGAGGCCGTCGGGGCCGGGCCGCCCGCCCGGCACGGCATCCCTCCTGGTGGGGCGCACTCGCCCGGCGCGCCCCCCACGAGGAAAGATGTGCGGTGAGCGAACGACCCACCGATGCGGAGGAACGGTACTCATGCCGCACGAACGAGCCGGCCGGCCGGCCCGTCCCGAGGACCTTGTCGACGTGGCCCGTCTGGTCACGGCGTACTACACGCTGCACCCCGACCCGGCAGACCCGGCACAGCGGGTGGCGTTCGGCACCTCGGGGCACCGAGGCTCGTCCCTGGCGAGCGCCTTCAACGAGGACCACATCGCCGCCACCAGCCAGGCCATCTGCGAATACCGTGCCGCCCAGGGCACGGACGGCCCGCTCTTCCTGGGCGCCGACACGCACGCCCTGTCCGAGCCGGCCAAGACCACCGCGCTGGAGGTCTTCGCCGCCAACGAGGTGAGCGTGCTCATCGACGACGCGGACGGCTACACGCCCACCCCCGCCGTCTCGCACGCGATCCTGACGTACAACCGGGGCCGCACCTCGGGCCTGGCCGACGGCGTGGTGGTCACCCCCTCGCACAATCCGCCCGCCGACGGCGGCTTCAAGTACAACCCGCCGAGCGGCGGCCCGGCCGCCTCCGACGCCACCTCCTGGATCCAGGACCGCGCCAACCAGATCATCGCGGGCGGCCTGAAGGACGTACGCCGGCTGCCGTACGCCCGCGCCCTCGCCGCGGACACCACCGGCCGCTACGACTTCCTCGGCACCTACGTCGGCGATCTGCCCAGCGTGCTGGACCTGGACGCCGTCCGCGCGGCCGGGGTGCGCATCGGCGCCGACCCGCTCGGCGGCGCCTCCGTCGCCTACTGGGGCCGGATCGCCGAACAGCACGGCATCGACCTGACGGTGGTCAACCCGCACACCGACCCCACCTGGCGGTTCATGACCCTGGACTGGGACGGCCAGATCCGCATGGACTGTTCCTCGCCGTACGCGATGGCCTCCCTCATCGAGCAGCGCGACCGCTTCCGCATCGCCACCGGCAACGACGCCGACGCCGACCGGCACGGCATCGTCACGCCGGACGCGGGACTGATGAACCCCAACCACTACCTCGCGGTCGCCATCTCCTACCTCTACCGGCACCGCGAGCAGTGGCCGGCCGCCGCGGGCATCGGCAAGACCCTGGTCTCCTCCACCATGATCGACCGGGTCGCCGCCGACCTCGGCCGCCGCCTGGTGGAGGTGCCGGTCGGGTTCAAGTGGTTCGTGGACGGACTCGTCGGCGGCGACCTCGGGTTCGGCGGCGAGGAGTCGGCCGGCGCCTCCTTCCTGCGCCGGGACGGCTCGGTGTGGACCACCGACAAGGACGGCATCATCCTGGCGCTGCTCGCCGCCGAGATCACGGCGGTCACCGACAAGACGCCGTCGGAGCACTACGCCGGCCTGACCGACCGCTTCGGCGCCCCCGCCTACGCCCGCATCGACGCGCCCGCCACCCGCGAACAGAAGGCGCTGCTCGGCAAGTTGTCACCGGCCCAGGTCACCGCGGACACGCTGGCCGGGGAGCCGGTCACGGCCGTGCTCACCGAGGCGCCCGGCAACGGCGCCGCGATCGGCGGCATCAAGGTCACCACCGAGAACGCCTGGTTCGCCGCCCGGCCCTCGGGCACCGAGGACGTCTACAAGGTGTACGCCGAGTCCTTCCTCGGCCCGGACCACCTCGCCCGGGTGCAGGAGGAGGCCCAGGCCGTGGTGCTGGGCGCGCTCGGCGGCTGACCGGGCCCACGGGGCGGCCGACCGGATCCAGGGCGGCCGACCGGGGCCAGGGGCGGTTCCGGCGGGGGCCGCCCCGGCTCAGCCGTGCCCGCGTCCCCGCTCCAGCCGGCCGAGGACGGCCTGCGCCATGGCCGCCTCACCCTGGGCGTTGGGGTGCGCGGGCGCCGCGGGCGCGGCCGGCTGGAGCGGCTCGATCCACCGGTCCGCGGGCGCCCGGCACATGTCGTGGCCGGCCGTGGGGCCGTAGGTGTCCACGTACTCGGCCCGGTTCACCCCGGCCACCAGCCGGAGCATCCGGTTCAGCCGCTTCTCGGTGTCCCGCAGGTAGGGGAAGTCCTTGGCCGCGAACGGGACCTGGGGGAAGCAGCCGCTGCCGTCGTCGGGCAGCAGGGCGGGATAGCCGACGACGAGCACCCGGGCGTGCGGGGCGCGGGCGCGCACGGCGCGCAGCACCCGGTCGACCTTCGGCGCGGTGCGCAGCACGGCGAGGGCGAGTTCGTCGTGCCCGGACGCCCGGTAGGCACGCTCGCAGGGGTTGCCCGCCGGGTCCTGCGCGGCGAGCCGGGCGCAGGTGCCGATGATGGAGCCGAAACCGACGTCGTTGCCGCCGATCTGCACGGTCACCAGGCCGGTGTGCCGGTCCAGCGCGTCGAGCTGGGGCGGGTTGCCGCCCTGCGCCCGCCACATCTCGGCGGTCGTGGCCCCGCCGCAGCTGACGTCCGTGAACGCGCGCGTGCGCCGCTCGGCGGCCACGATCGAGGGGTAGTTGTGGTCCGAGCGGGCGCAGCCGGCGTCCACCTGCGCCGGGATCCCGGGGCCGGAGGTGTAGGAGTCGCCGAGCGCCACGTAGGCGGCCGCGCGGCCGTGCCCGCCGGGGTGCGCGCCGGCCGGTGGTGCCGTGCCGGCCGTGGCCAGGACGGATGCGCCCAGTACCGCCGCCACGACGGCGGCGCGCCGCCCCGCCGGTCGCCTCTCGCGCGCCATGCGCCCTCCCCCTGTGCTCACCCTCGCGGTCCGACCGGATCTGTATACCGTCCGGTGCGTCCCGCCGACCAGAAGCGGGAGGCGGCGGGTTCGGGGGAGGGGCGGATCAGGCCCCGGACGCCTGGAGCAGGGAGTCGTCCTCCGGGCGGGCCCCGGACAGGCGGTGGCGGGCGGCGATCAGAGCCATGTCGACATCCCGGGTGCCGGTGGCCACGCACAGCGTGTAGGAGATGTCCGCGAGCCGCTGCCGGGCCTCGGGGGTGCTCTCCTCGGCCCCGAGCAGGGACAGGGTCTCGTACTGGGCGATGAGGTCCTTCAGTACCGCGGGGTGTGCCATGAGCATGCGTTTCGCCTCCTGATGATCCGCCGGACGATCGAATTCGCAGGCCGGATACCCCCACGGCACGCGTACATGCCCCGCCCGGCGCCGCGTACGACGGCCGGAAACCGCCCTGTGGCCGGAAAGGGTCCGCTTTACAAGCGGCGGCCGCCGTTCCGTCGCCGGCCGGGCGGCGCGTACGCGCCAACGGCGTACGGTGTGTCACCGCACCGCCACGGCCCGCTCTCCTTCCGTGTGCACCACCCCCGGCGTGCGCGGATGCGAAAGGGGACACGTCGGCACGGCGTCATCGCAACTTCTTCACACGGCGATCACTTTCGGCCGATCCGACTCCGGATCCGTGCACGGGTGCAGACGCCGCGCCCGGCCCGTGCCTAGCCTCCCGGGCCATGCGATCACCTCTGCCGAGACGCCTCGGACTCACCGCCGTCCTCGCCTTCCTCCTCGCCGTCTTCGGCCTGGCCCCCAGCGCGAGCGCCGCCGACCCCGCGCCGACCACCCTGACCTTCGCCACCGACTCCGCCACCACCACCCCCGGCGGCACGGTGAAGCTGTCGATGACGCTCACCAACAACAAGACCTACGACGTCTGGTTCGTGTACCAGACCATCGACCCGACCTGGCTGACCACCCAGCGCCCGGACCTGAAGTACAGCTTCACCGGCTGCAGCCTGGCCACCGCGGCCGGCAGCACCCCGTGCTCCGGCACCGGCCCGAACAACCTCGGCGCGAACTACGGCTCCACCATCCCGCCCGGCCAGAGCCGGACCGTCACGCTGACCCTCCAGGTCGCCGCCGACTCCGGCTGCAACGGCAACATCGGCTTCTACTCGTACTACTACGCCGAGTTCAGCGACAGCAGCAACACCAACGGCGGACCCGTCTACACCCCCGAGACCCGGGTGCTCTGCGCCTGACGGGCACGGTGGCGGCCGCGGGCCGGTGACCGGAAACAGCCCCGGCCGCGAGCCCGTCACGGGGCGCGCCGCGACACATCGCCCGGCGGACCGCATGGTCCGCCGGTGCGTCGTACGGCGGCCGGACCAGCCAGCCGGACCCGCCCCGCGTCCTGTACCACCGCACGGCCTTGGCGGGAAAAAGCCCCCCTCGGTTGCCCCGGTCGGCGACCAACATGTGTTGCTTTTCCGTCATCTTTCTTAACTCGACCACAAAAGCTCCACAGAGACATCACCATGTGACGCGACGGATGCGCCGACGACCGGCTTCTGAGGGGGACGCCGGCGTCGCGCGAGGGGGTGCGTCCGCTCCATGGGAGCCGTGCTCACCCCTGTCCGGGGAGGGGACTTCACCGCAATGAAGCGGACCATACGCACCACCGCCCTGACGGTGGGCGCGCTCGTCGGCGCGCTCGCCCTGCCGGCCGGTTGGGCCCAGGCCGACACCACCACAGCCCGCATCGACCTCAGAGTCCTGGTGGTGAGCGACGGGGGCCCGGCCACCGACGCCATAGCCGCCGAACTCGACACCGCCGGGACGCCGTACACCAAGGTCGATCTCACCCGCGCCGACCGGCCCACCATCGACGCGGCCTTCCTCGCCGACACCGTCGACGGCCGCCCGCGCGCCAAGTACCAGGCCGTCGTCCTGCCCAACGACAACCCGTTCGCGGCCGGCAGTGCCGAGATGAGCGCCCTCGCCGCCTACGAACAGACGTACGCGATCCCCCAGGTCGACGCCTACACCTACGCCCGCCCCCAGGTCGGCCTCCAGGTACCCACCTTCGGCGGTTACTCGGGCAGCGTCGACGGCGTCCGCGCCCAGGTCACCCCCGCCGGACAGGCCGGCCCCTTCGGCTACCTCGACGGTGCGGTCCCGTTCGAGGACAACTCGCCCACGGTGGGCGAGAGTTACGCCTACCTGTCGACCCCCGCCGCCGGCGCCGACTTCACCCCGTACGTGCAGGCACCCGTGCCGGGCAGCACGAAACAGGGCTCGCTGGTCGGCGAGTACCGGCACGACGGCCGGCGCGAACTGGTCGTCACCTTCGTCTACAACCGGTACCAGCAGCAGTTCCGGCTGCTGGCCCGCGGGATCGTGGAGTGGATGACCGGCGGGGTGCACCTCGGCGCCTCCCGCAACTACTTCGCCGTCCACGTGGACGACGTGTTCGCCGCCGACGACCGCTGGGACACCCAGCTGAACTGCACGCCCGGCGACGTCGACTGCGCCAACGGCGGGGGCACCCCCAACCCGATCCGGATGACCCCGGCGGACGTCGACCAGGCCATCGCCTGGCAGAACAGCCACCGCTTCACCCTCGACCTGGCCTACAACGGCGCCGGCAGCGTCGACCAGCGCGAGGACAACAACGGCGTCGACCAGCTCGCCGACAAGCTGATCGCCGACCGGGACAAGTTCCGCTGGATCAACCACACCTACACGCACGCCTTCCTCGGCTGCGAGCAGAACGTCACCGTCGTGCCCTGGACCTGCGCCACCGACTTCGACGGCAGCACCAAGTGGGTCGGCCTCGCCACGATCGACTACGAGATCGCCACCAACCGCGCCTGGGGCCAGGTCGCCGGGCTCCCGCTGGACACCGAGGAGCTGGTCACCGGCGAGCACTCCGGCCTGAAGATCCTGCCGCAGCAACCGCAGGACAACCCCAACCTGGGCCTCGCGCTCACCGTCGAGGGCGTCAAGTGGCTCGCCTCCGACAACTCCCGCGACCCCGAACAGCGCAAGGTCGGCCCGGCCACCACCGTCTCCCGCTACCCGATGAACGTCTTCTACAACGCGGGCCGGGCGGCCGAGCAGGTCGACGAGTACAACTGGCTCTACACCAGCCGGGCCCAGGGCGGCAGCGGCATCTGCGAGGACAACCCGGCCACCACCACCTGCCTGCCGGCCCCGCTGGACCCCGCCACCGGCTACACCGACCACATCGTGCCGCTGGAGACCCGGATCGCTCTCGGCCATGTGCTGTCCAACGACCCCAAGCCGCACTTCATCCACCAGTCCAATCTCGCCGAGGACCGCATCGCCTACCCGGTCCTGAACGGTGTGCTCGACGGCTACGACGCCCTGTTCGCCGACAACACCCCGGTCGTCAACCTGCGGATGAAGGCCATCGGCGCCGAACTCCAGCGCCGGGCCGCCTGGAAGAGCGCCGTACAGGCCGGCCGGGTCACCGCCTACCGCATCGGCACCACCGTCACCGTGCAGGGGCCGGCCGGCACCGCCGTCCCGGCGACCCTCCCCACCGGCACCACCCTCGGCAACTCCGCCTACGGCACCGCGTACGCGGGCGCGGTCTCCGGCTGGACCGCCTCCTCGGGCACCCCGCTGACCTTCACCCTGCCGTCCACCGCCGCCGCTCCCGCCGCGCACCCGGACGGCACCGGCGCCACCGCCTCCCCGGCCCCGCGCACCGAGGTCCCGGCGGGCGTCACCGAGCGGGTCTCCGCCACCCCGGACAGCTGAACGCGCACCGGACCCCAGGGCCCGTCCGCTCCCGCACGGGGCGGACGGGCCCCGCTCCGCCCCCGCCCACCGGCGGGCCGGAACCGCACGACCACCCCACACCTCGGCCGTGGAGCCCCATCGATGCACGTTCAGCACGGCGCGCGCCGCCCCGGCGCGGCGCACGTCACCCTGCTCACCGAAGGCACCTATCCGCACAGCCACGGCGGCGTCAGCGTCTGGTGCGACCAGCTCGTCCAGGGCATGCCCGACCTCGACTTCGACGTCATCGCCGTCACCGGCACCGGACGCGAACCCGTCGTATGGGAACTGCCCGGCCATGTCCATGGCGTGCTGTCCGTGCCCATGTGGGGCGCCCCGCCCGAGGGCCGCCCGCCCCGGGGACGGGCCCTGGCCAGGCTCACCGACGCCTACGAACGCTTCCTGACCGCGCTGCTCGACCCGGGGGCCGAGGACCGGTTCCCGGCCGCGCTGTACGCCCTGGCGCAGGCCGCGGCCGAGGGCACCCTGAGCGCCTTCCTGCGCGGCGACCGGGCCGTCTCCCTGCTCGCCGGGGTGTGGAACCGCCCCGGCCTCCCCGTGCGGGAGGCCCGGCCCACCCTGCACGACGCGGTCACCGCCACCACCCTGCTGGAACACGCCCTGCGCCCGCTCGCCGCGCCCCCGCCCCGGCACGGTGTGGCCCACGCGGTCAGCGGCGGGGTGGCCGTCCTGCCCGGCCTGGCCGGCCTGGAGCGCCACCAGGTGCCGCTGCTGCTCACCGAGCACGGCGTCTACCTGCGGGAACGTTACCTCGGCTACCGCACCGCCCCCTACCGCTGGCCGGTGAAGGCCGTCGTCCTCGGCTTCTTCCGGCTGCTGGCCGAGGAGAGCTACCGGCGCGCCGCGCTGATCACCCCCGGCAACCGCTACAACCGGCTGTGGGAGGAACAGGGCGGCGCCGACCCCCGGTCCATCCGCACCGTCTACAACGGCGTGGACCCGGCCGCCTTCCCGCCCGCCGGCCCCGAACCGGAGACACCCACCCTCAGCTGGGCCGGCCGGGTCGACCCCATCAAGGACCTGGAGACCCTCATCCGCGCCTTCGCCCTGGTCCGCAAGGAGATACCCGAGGCGCGGCTGCGCCTCTTCGGCGGCACCCCCCGCGGCGGGGAGGCGTATCGGATACGCTGCGAGGCGCTCGCCGCCGACCTCGGCCACGCCGACGCCGTCACCTTCGAGGGCCGGGTCGAGGACATCAAGGACGCCTACGCGGCCGGGAACGTGGTGATGCTCTCCAGCATCAGCGAGGGCTTCCCGTTCACCCTGATCGAGGCCATGTCCTGCGGCCGGGCCACCGTCTCCACCGACGTCGGCGGGGTCCGCGAGGCCGTCGGCGACACCGGCCTCGTCGTCCCGCCGCGCGACCCGGACCGCATGGCGGCGGCGGCACTTCAGCTGCTCGGCGACGCCGGGCGCCGCCGGGCGATGGGCGAGGCCGCCCGGCTGCGCGTGATCGAACAGTTCACGCTGCGCCAGACCATCGACACCTTCCGCTCCATCTACCTGGAACTGCCCCACCACGCCCGGTCGTTGCCCGAACCCGTCGCACGCGGGCAGCGCCTGCGGGCCGCCGCGGGGAGCCTGGCCGGATGAGCGGGCCCATGGCGCTCGAACCGGGCGGCACCGAACAGGACACCCTCGCCCTGCGGCTCGCCCAGGCACCCGCACGCGGCGACGACCGCACCCTTGCCCTGCGACTGCCCGGCCACGTCCCCGACCCGGAGGCGGTGAGCCGGCTGGCCGCCGCCCTCGCCGACCGCATCGGCCCCGCCGTCCACCCCTACGAGGTCGCCGCCCTGCTGGAGGCCGAGGGCCTGACCGCCGAACAGATCAAGCAGCGCTACGGCCACCCGAACCTCTTCTCCCTCGCCACCGCCCTCTACGAACAGGTGCCCCGCAGCTACCCGGAGCCCCCGCCCGCCGCCGACCCCTGGCGCCCGGACACCGTGCGCTGCCTGCTGCGCGGAGTACTGTTCGCCCTGCCCGGACTCGCCTACCTGCTCACCGCGCCGCTGTGGCACCCCGGCCGGCACGCCACCGCGCCGATCGTCGCCGGCCTGGTCTCCTGGGCCTGGGGCCAGGCCCTCGGCCACCGCGCCCATCTGCGGCTGGCCACCGGCCGCCGGGAAGCCGCCCGCACCCTGCTGACCGGCGCCCCGCTCGGCGCGGCCCTCGCCACCGCCGCCGCGGCCCCGCTCGCCGGTCCCGGCCCCGTGCTGCTCGCGGCGGCGGCCCAGTCGCTGTACCTCGCGGCGGCCGGCGTACTGCTCGTCCTGGCCCGCGAGCGGCTGCTGCTCGCCGCGCTGACCCCGCTGATCGCGGGCGCTGCCGTCCTGCCCTGGTGGGAACCCGGCACCGCCGTGCGTGCCGGACTGCCGCTGCTGGCCCTCGTCGCCACCCTGGCCGCCACCGGCCACGTCCTGCGCGGCGCCCTCGCCACCCCGGCCGCCACCGCGGGCGGCACCCGGCCCCGGCCGCTGTGGTCCCTGCCGTACGGGTTGTTCGGCCTGGCCGCCGGGGTGCTGGTGCTGCTGGAGGGGAGGCACGAGCCGTACGCGGTGATCGTGCTGACGGTCAGCATGGGCCCCGCCGAATGGCTGCTGTACCGCTACCGGGGCCTGTCCGTGGCCGCGCTGCGCGCCACCGCCACCCCGGCAGGCTTCCTGCTGCGCTCCGCCGCCGTCCTGGCCGGCTGTCTGGGCGCCTACCTGCTGCCGCTGCTGCCCGCCGCCTGGCTGACCGGAGCCGCACCGGCCCCCCTGCTGCTCCTCGCGGCCACCCTGTGGACCGCGCTGCTCCTCCAGGCGTTCGGCACCGCCTGGCCGCCGGCCGTCATCTGCCTGGCCGCCGCCGCGGTGGCCGGGCTCGCCCCGACGCTCCGCCCACCGTCCGGCCCCGCCCTCCTGCCGCTGTGCTGCGCCGCTGCCGTCCTGGCCCTGGTGACCTACGCGCTGCTGCTGCTCGGCCGGCCCGCCCGGCACGTCTGACCCCGTCCCCGCCCTGCCAACCCACCGGAAGGACACCTCAGTTGACCTCCGCACCGCTCGCCGCCGTCACCGGAGCCGAGGGCTTCATCGGCTCCCACCTCACCGAGGCCCTGGTCGCCTCCGGACACCGGGTCAGAGCCATGGCCCAGTACAACTCCTTCTCCTCCTACGGCTGGCTGGAGACCCTCGCGCCCGATGTGCTGGACCAGGTGGAGATCGTCCTCGGCGACGTCCGCGACCCCGGCTCGGTGCGTGCCCTGCTCGACGGCGCCGACGTCGCCTACCACCTGGCCGCGCTCATCGCGATCCCGTACTCCTACCGGGCACCGCACAGTTACGTGGACACCAACGTCACCGGCACCCTCAACGTGCTGGAGGCCGTCCGCGCCCTCGGCACCCCCCGGCTGGTGCACACCTCCACCAGCGAGACCTACGGCACCGCGCAGACCGTGCCCATCACCGAGGACCACCCCATCAACACCCAGTCCCCGTACGCCGCTTCGAAGGCCGGCGGGGACCGGCTCGCCGACAGCTACCACGCCAGCTTCGCCACCCCCGTCGTCACCCTGCGGCCGTTCAACACCTTCGGGCCCCGGCAGTCCATGCGCGCGGTCATCCCCACCGTCATCGGCCAGGTCGCGGCCGGCGAACGCACCATCACCCTCGGCGACCTCAGGCCCACCCGGGACTTCACCTTCGTCAAGGACACCGCCCGGGCGTTCCTCGCCGTCGGCACCGCCCCCGCCGAACAGGTCGTCGGCCGCACCTTCAACGCCGGCACCGGCGGCGAGATCTCCGTCGGCGACCTGGTCGCGCTGATCGGCAAGGTGATGGACACCGCCCTCGACGTCCGCGCCGACCCCGCCCGCATCCGGCCCGCCGGCTCCGAGGTGATGCGGCTGGTCTGCGACGCCACCCGGCTCACCCGGGCCACCGGCTGGCAGCCCGCGCACACCCTGGAGCAAGGGCTCGCCCACACCGTGGAGTTCTTCCGCGACCCGGCCAACCTGGCCCGCTACAAGACCGGCATCTACAACATCTGACCCCGTCCGGCACGCATCGCCCCACCAAGGAGGAGCCCCATGCACGCAGTGATCCTGGCCGGAGGCAAGGGCGTCCGGCTACGGCCCTACACCACCGCGCTGCCCAAGCCGCTCGTCCCGATCGGCGACCAGCACGCCATCCTGGAGATCGTGCTGCGCCAGCTGTCGGCCGCGGGCTTCACCCGCTGCACCCTCGCGATCGGCCACCTCGGCGAGATCATCCGCGCCTACGTCGGCGACGGCTCCCAGTGGGGCATGACCGTCGACTACGCCACCGAGGACAGCCCGCTCGGCACCATGGGCCCGCTGCTGGGCCTCAGAGACCGGCTGCCCGAGACCTTCCTGGTGATGAACGGCGACGTCCTCACCGACCTCGACTACGCCGACGTGCTGCGCCGCCACCGGGACTCCGGCGCGCCGCTCACCATCGCCACCTACGCCCGCAAGGTGCACATCGACTTCGGCGTGCTCACCACCGACGCCAGCAAGGTCGTCGCGTTCACCGAGAAGCCCAGCATGGACTACCGGGTCTCCATGGGCGTCTACGGCCTCAGCCGCGCCACCCTGGACGGCTACACGCCCGGCCTGCCGCTCGGCTTCGACGAACTCGTCCTCGACCTGCTGAAGGCCGGAAACCCGCCGCACGCCTACGAGTTCGACGGATACTGGCTGGACATCGGCCGCCCCGACGACTACGACCGCGCCAACGCCGAGTTCACCACCCGCAAGTCCCTGCTGCTCAAGGGAGCCTGAGTACCACATGCGCATTCTCGTCCTCGGCGGCACCGGATATCTGGGCCGCCACGTGGCCGAGCGGCTGCGCGCCCTGCCGGGCGCGCAGGTCCTCGCCGCCGGCCGCCCGGCCGGTGCCGGACTCGGCGCCGACCTCGCCCGCGACCGTCCCGAACGCCTCGCCGAGACCCTGGCGGCGGCCGCCCCCGACGCCGTGGTCAACTGCGCGGGCGCCACCGGCGGCGACCCCGTGACCCTGGCCGAGGTCAACGCCCGCGGCCCCGCCGCCCTCTGCGCGGCCCTGTGCGCGGCGGCCCCCACGGCCCGCCTGGTGCACCTGGGCTCGGCCGCCGAGTACGGGCCGGGCACCCCGGGGGTGAAGGTCACCGAGTCGGCACCCGCCTGCCCGGTCGCGCCGTACGGCGCCACCAAGCTGGCGGGCACCCTCGCGGTGACCTCCGCCCCCCTGGACGCGGTGGTGCTGCGCATCGGCAACCCGGTCGGCCCGGGAGCACCCGCGGCGAGCCTGCCCGGCCGGCTCGCCGCCCTGCTCCGCCCGGCCGGCCGGGACCCGGAGGCCGTACTGCGCCTCGGGGACCTCTCCGCCCACCGGGACTTCGTCGACGTACGCGATGTGGCCCGGGCGGTGGAGCGCGCCGTCACGGCCCCCGCCCCGCTGCCGAGGGTGCTCAACATCGGCGGCGGCACGGCGGTACCGGTCCGGGAGCTGGCTCACGGCCTGGCCCGGCACGCCGGGTTCCGGGGCCGGCTGGAGGAGAGCGCGGGCGGCTCGGCGCGCTCGGCGCGGGTGTCCTGGCAGTGCTCGGACATCTCCGCCGCCGCCCGGGCCCTCGACTGGCGGCCCGCGCACAGCCTGGACGACGCCCTCGCCACGCTGTGGGCGGCCACCGGGGAGCGGGTGCCGTGAGCCTGCTGGTGCCGCTGTACGTGCATCCGGCCGACGATCCGGGCGCCTGGCACCGGCTGGTCGGGGCGGCCGACCGTACCTACGCGGTCGTCCTCAACCCGGCGAGCGGGCCCGGCGCCGCCCCCGACCCCGCGTTCACGGCGGCGGCCCGGGCGCTGCGCGCCGCCGGGGCCCGTCTGCTCGGCTACGTCGACACCGACTACGGCGTGCGGGAGCGGGCCCGGATCACCGAGGAGGTGCGTCGGCACCGGGAGTGGTACGCGACCGACGGCTGCTTCCTGGACCGGGTGACGGCCGGCCCGGACGGCCTGCCCGCCTGCCGCCGGCTGGTGCGCGACCTCAGGCGGTCGGGCGCCGGGACCGTCGTCCTCAATCCGGGCGTCCATCCGGCGCCCGGCTATGTCCGCCTCGCCGACCTCACGGTCACCTTCGAGGGGCACTGGAGCACCTATGTGTCGTCGTTCAGCCGCCCGGCGTGGACCGCCCGGCAGCCGCCCGAGCGGCTGTGCCACCTGGTCTACGGCGTCCCCGAGGTCCTGGTCCCGCTCGCGGTCCGCACCGCGCACGAGCGGGGCGCGGGGGTGTGCGGGCCGGTGACCGGCGAACCCCCGAACCCCTGGGCGGCGTTGACCCCGGCGCTGACCGGCGGCAGCGGTGTGCAAGGCTGAGCGGACCAGCATCCGCACCCGGGAGGCAGCGAACGGCATGGCCGTCATCCACCACACCACCCTCAAGCCGACCAAGACCGAACTGCTCGCCGGCTGGCTGCCCGGCCGCCCGTGGTACCGCGGCGGCCCCGCCCCGGTGCTGGAGAGGTCCGGCGGCTTCCGGCTGGACGACCCCGAGGGCGAGGTCGGCATCGAGTTCATCGTCGCCACCGACACCGCGAGCCCCGAGCGGACCGCGTACCTGGCGCCGCTCACCTACCGCGGGGCGCCGCTGGAGGGCGCCGAGCACGCCCTGGTCGGCACCATGGAGCACGGGGTGCTGGGCACGCGCTGGGTCTACGACGGCTGCCACGACCCGGTGCTGGTCACCGAGACGCTGGCGCTGATCGAGGGCCGGGCCCAGGCGATGGCCCAGAGCGTCAGCGACACCCCCGACCGCGAGGTGATCCGCTCCTGCACCGCTGCCCCGCTGCCGCTGGACGGGTTCACACCCGAGCCGGCCGACGACGCCGACGGCACGCGGCTGCCCGCGCCGAACGGCACCGTGCTCCGGGTGCACCGCGTCCTCGAACCCGTCGCCGGACAGCGCCCGCCGGCGCCCCAGGACGCGCTCGGCCACGTCGCCGCCGGCTGGCCGGGCCCGGACGACAACCGGCTGTGGGCCGTCTTCATGACGCTGAGCCGGGCCTGAACCCCGCGTCCACGGCGCTCCGCCGGCTCCGTCCGGACGGCACCGGGCCGGGGGAGGCCGGCCACCCGCACGGCCCAACCCCCGGCCGTGGACGGCTTCGCCCGGCCCAGCCCGGCGTGCGGCGGGTGCCCGCGCCGGGTCAGATGGAATCGTGCGAACCCCCATACACCCTCTCCGCGGCCGGTCCCGGCTCTGCCTCACCGGCGCCCTGACCGTCCTCGTCCTGTTCCTGTCCAGCACCCCGGCCGCCCCGGCCACACCCGACCCGACCGGGGACCCGATCACCCGCGGCAACGCCTACATGGGCATCGGCGTCCTCGCCCACGACGGCGCCTCGGACGCCCCGCCCCCGGACGCCCGCGCCACCCAGACCGAGGGCGTGGACGTCTCCAGCCACCAGGGCGAGGTCGACTGGCGGTCCCTGTGGGGCAGCGGCGTCCGGTGGGCGTACACCAAGGCCACCGAGGGGACGTACTACACCAACCCCTACTTCACCCAGCAGTACGACGGCTCCTTCGACGCCGGAATGGTCCGCGGCGCCTACCACTTCGCCACCCCGGACACGGCCGGCGGTGCCGCGCAGGCCGACTACTTCCTGGCGCACGGCGGCGGCTGGTCGGCCGACGGCAAGACCCTCCCCGGCGTCCTCGACATCGAGTGGAACCCATACGGCGACGCCTGCTACGGCAAGTCGGCGAGCGCCATGGTCGACTGGATCCGCGACTTCCTCGACCGCTACAAGTCCCGCACCGGCCGGGCGGCGGTCCTCTACACGGCCACCAGCTGGTGGTCCGAGTGCACCGGGAACTACGCCGGTTTCGGACCGGTCAACCCGCTGTGGATCGCGCGCTACGCCTCCACGGTGGGGACGCTGCCGGCCGGCTGGTCGGCGTACACCATGTGGCAGTACACCTCCTCGGGCCCGTCGGTCGGCGACCACGACCGCTTCAACGGCTCCGAGGACAAGCTGCGGGAGTTCGCCACCGGCTGAGCCCCCGGTACGGCGTTCAGTCCACGTCCACGTCGTCGAACAGGGCGTGCATCGCGCCCAGCACCCGCAGACAGGCGTCGACGTCGGCGGTGGTCAGGTCGCCGTCGACCCGGCGCAGCAGCTCGTGCTCGCGGGCCCGTACGGCGCCGATCGCCGCCCGGCCGCGCTCGGTGAGCCGGATCAGCGAGGACCGGCGGTGCGCGGGGTTGGGCACGCTCTCCACCAGCTCCTGCCGTGTCGCGTCGTTCACCATGCGCTGCACGAACTGGCGGCTGAGCGCCTGCGCCCGGCCCATCTGCGGGACCGTCATCGGCCCCCGGGCGCGCAGCAGATCGAGGACGGCGCGGACGCCGACGGAGAGCCCTTCGACCGGTGCCGCCTGCTCCACCTTGCGGTGCACCCGCCGGTAGAGCGGGCCGACCAGGTCGAAGACCTCGGTGAGGCGCTCGGCCAGTTCGTCCTGGGCGGTGCGGGGGGACCGGGCGGGGGCGGTGCGGTCGTCGTTCATGCGTACAGGATGACACCTTGGTTGCCAACCAGCCGGAAAAATGACACCTTGGTTGTCATGACTGTCGATACGGCATCCCTTCCCGTCCGCCACCTGACGACCTCCGACGGCCGCCTCGCCTACCGCGAGACCGGCTCCGGTACGCCCCTCGTCCTGCTGCACGGCGGCTTCACCGACCACCGCATGTGGGAGGCGCAGCTGAGGGCCTTCGCACCGACCCACCGGGTCATCGCCTGGGACGCCCGCGGCCACGGCGCCTCCGACAACGCCACCCGCCCGTTCCGGCAGGCCGACGACCTCGCCGCGCTGCTCCGCGGACTCGACGCCGCCCCCGCCGTGCTCGTCGGGCTGTCCATGGGCGGCGGCATCGCGACCGACTGCGCGCTGGAGCACCCGGAGCTGGTCCGCGCGCTCGTCGTCAGCGGGGCCGGCACCAGCGAGCCCGTCTTCGAGCACCCCTGGGTGCTCGAGGTCATCGCCGACCAGCAGGCGAGCCTGGCCGCGGGCGACCTGGAGGGCTGGGCGGACGCGTTCGCGCTGTGGGCCGCGGGCCCGGACCGGGACCTGTCCGAGGTCGACCCCGAAGTGGTGCGCCTGATACGGGAGATGGGGCTGGCCACGCTGCGCAAGCACACGCCCGGCGAACCCGACCACCGCGTCCCGGTCACCCGGACCTGGGAGCGCGTGCCGGACATCCGGGTGCCGCTGATCACCATCAACGGCGCCCTGGAGTCCCCGGACCACCTCGCCATGGCCGCCCGGCTCGCGCACCTCGTCCCGGACGGCCGCGGCGTCACCGTCCCGGGCGCCGCCCACTACCCGAACATGGAGAACCCGGACGCCTACAACGCCGAACTCTCCGCCTTCCTGGAACGGCTGCCGTAAGCCCCCCGCGGGGGAGCCGGCCTGCCACGGGGGTGCGGGCCGGTCACCCGAGGCGGCCGTACCCGGGCGGACGTGCCCGGCCCGCTCCGGTGGGGTACCCGGGGGTGGAGCGGCCCGACCCGGGCGGGCGTACCGGCGCTGCGGGGCGCGTGCCCCGAGGGGAGACTGCTGGGAAGACGACCGTGCCTGGGTGGTGATGCAGAGGTGACCGCAGAACCGGGCGGGTCCCCGCTGGAGGACTTCCTCGCCGACCCCGCCAGCTGCACCCTGGACATGGCCAGCGTCGTCACCCGCTGCGCCAAGGCGCTGGGCCTGCGGCACGCCGTGGTCTACCTCGCCGACATCCAGCAGCGGCACCTCGTGCCGCTCACCGACGTCACCGCGTCCCTGCCCATCGACGAAACGCTCGCCGGCTGGTGCTACCGCACCCAGTCGCTGCGGGTGGAGGAGTCCGAGCGGGACGGCATGACCGTGTGGTTCCCGCTGCTCGACGGCGCCGAACGGCTCGGCGTCCTCGCCGTCCACACCCACACGCTCACCGCCGAGTCCCTGCGCCAGGGCCGCGCGATGGCCGCGCTGCTCGCCATGATGACCACCTCCAAGCGGGCGTACAAGGAGACCTTCGTACGCCGGACCCGCACCCGGGCGATGCACCTGCCCGCCGAGATGCTGCGCGCCTTCCTGCCCCCGCGCACCATCGGCAACCCGCACGTCGTCTCCACGGCCGTCCTGGAACCCGCCTACGATCTCGGCGGCGACGCCTTCGACCACGCCCTGACCACCGACACCCTGCACGCCGTCGTGCTGGACGCCATGGGGCACAACCTGCTCTCCGGACTGACCAGCGCCGTCGCCCTGGCCGCCTGCCGCAACGCCCGGCGCGTCGACGCCGATCTGCTCTCCTTGGTGGACGGCGTCGACGAGGCGCTCAGCCAGTGGCTGCCGGACCAGTTCTGCACCGGGATCCTCGCCCGCCTCGACTTCCGCGGCGGCGTCCTGCAATGGGTCAACTGCGGCCACCCCGCGCCGCTGCTGATCCGCGACCACCGGCTGATCGTCGACGCGCTCTCCCGCGAAGCCGACCCGCCCATGGGCCTGCGGTCCCTGCTGCGCGCGCGGGACCGGCAGGTGCACGAGTCCCGGCTCCAGCCCGGGGACCGTGTGCTGCTCTACACCGACGGCGTCACCGAGGCGCGGACGGCCGACGGCAGACTGCTCGGCCTGGAACGGTTCGCGGACTACGTCATCCGGGCCAGCGCCACCGGCGAGATCGCGCCCGAGACGCTCCGCCGCCTCATCCACTCGCTGCTGGACTCCCAGGACAGCCGGCTCCGCGACGACGCCACGATCCTGATGTTCGAGTGGCAGCCGAGCGGCCCGCTGCCGGGAGCCGGCCTCATCGGTTAGACGCGGCAGGGACCGGCGATCACGGTCCGGTGGCGGGCAACCGCGCCCGCCGGCCCTCGCCCGAGGGCCGTCAGGGGGTCACCAAGGGAAGCGGGGCGAAGACGTGCCGCTGCCACAGCCGACGCGAGGCCTCCTCCGGATAGGCGGCGACCGCCGGAGCGGCGTCGAAGAGCCGGACGAGGCGCCGGCCGGTGTCGTAAGCGGGCCAGCCCGGGTCTCCCGTGGCGGCGAAGGCGGTCCAGGCGGAGCGGAAACGGGCGGACAACGCCTCGGTCCGAGGGGAGGGCTCCGGACCGATCAGCATCTCCCCGATGCCGCCGTAGACCCCGAACGTGAGCGGCACGTCCAGGGCGTGGCAGGCGCCGAGCGCACCGCCGTCGGCCGGGGCGGGGAAGGTGAGTTCGTACAGGTACGCCCGGCCGCCGCCGGACGTGTGGGCCTCGGCCAGGTGCAGGGAGGGCATGCGGAACAGCCAGTCGGACCGGACGAGTTCGCACAGGTACTCCGCGGAGGCGTCCGGGAACGCCGCGCGGTAGGCCCGCTCGGCGTCCGGCGCCGGACCGAACAGGCCGAGGAGCAGCGAGGCGAGGTCCTCGTCCACGCGGCGGCCCAGCGTTCCGTCCAGGTGGAGGAAGAAACGGTATTCGTCCCGGGTGTGGCCGACGACGAGTTCCACGTCCCGCGCGGCACCCCGCGCCAGCGCCTCCCAGGGTGTCGCCGCCAGCACGTCACCGTCGACGACGGGGGCGAAGGCGGTCGGTGTGTGGGCGACCGGGCCCCAGCGGTGGGCGTACTCGCGCATCCGGGAGCAGAGTGCGGCCCCCGCCTCGGCCAGTTCGCCCGGATCCACATCCGACAGGTCGGCCGTCGTCGGGCGCAGCCCGATCCCGCCGACGAGGGCCTCGGCGATGTCCCCGGCCAGCGCGTCCGAGAAGAGTGGTCCCGGCACGCTCTGGGCGATGGCCCGGCGGAACAGCGACCGGGCCCGGGGCATGGCCAGGAGAGCGGTGACGGATCCGGCGCCGGCCGACTCGCCGAAGACGGTGACCTGGTGCGGATCGCCCCCGAAGGCGGTGATGTTCTCCCGCACCCACTCCAGGGCGGCAACCTGGTCGAGCAGACCGCGGTTGGCGGGCGCGCCCTCGATCCGCAGGAAACCCTCGACCCCGACACGGTAGTTGAAGGTGACCAGGACCACCTCGTTCTCCCGGGCGAGGCGGCTCCCGTCATAGGCGGGATCGTCGGCGGAACCGAGCTTGTAGGCGCCGCCGTATATCCACACCATGACCGGGCGCCGCGCGGCCGGATCCGGGTCCGGTGTCCATACGTTGACGGTCAGCCAGTCGTCGCCGGCCGGTGTGTTCCCGGCAGGAGCCGCCTCGGGGCCGATCGGCTCCTGCGGAGGGGGCGGCCCGAACGCCAGGGCATCCCGGACGCCGTCCCAGCGGTCCACCGGGCGTGGTGCGCCGAACCGCGCGGCCCCGACCGGCGGCTGGGCGTAAGGGATGCCGCGGAAGACCGCGAGTCCTGCCTCGCGCCGGCCGCGGACCGCGCCCGCCGTGGTCGTGACCTCAGGGAAATCGCGCATGCTCATGGTGATCCTCGTGACACGGACTCAGCCGGACTCGTCTGGACACAGTCAATCACCCGATCGGGCAGCTGCGGGGAGGAGTTGCCCTCGTGGGCCATCCGTCACCGGACGGGCCCTAGGTGCCCGAGGCGAGCAGCTGGTCGGCCAGTCGGTGGGCCTGGGCCAGCAGCACGCCGTAGGTGGCGACCTCGTCGGGATCGTCCGTCGTGGCGCGGGCCAGGTCCCGGCGGAGCACGGTGAGGGCCTCGCGCAGGTCCGCCACGGCCTCGCGCAGCTCGCCCTCGTGGTCGTCGCCGAACCGGCTGTGGCTGTAGAGCCGCAGCGCGTCGGCGGTGCGGCACAGGAACTGCCCGTACCGCCGGGCGAGCGCGGGGTCCGGCCGGGGCGCCGAGCGGTCCTCGGCGGCGGCCTCCAGCACCGTGCGGGTCACCTCGGCGGTGTGCACGGCCGCGTAGTCCAGGACCATCAGCGCGTCCTCGTACCCCTTGCCGGGCGGCGGTGCGGCCCCCGTGCGGCGGCGCGGGTTGACGCGCAGGCTCTCCCGGCCCCACTCCACCGACGAGCGGGCCTGCTCCACCAGCCGGGGCAGCCGCAGGGCGCGGTCGTGCCAGGCGCCGGCCTCCGCGGCGTCCCAGCGGCCCGCGGCCAGCCCGTCCGCCACGTCCCGCAGGATGCCGTGCGCCTCCGCCACCGCGTCCCGCAGTGCCGCCCGGGTGTTCCGCAGATACAGCGGCGGCCGGACCAGCGCGTTGACCGCGATGCCGACCACCGCCCCGAACAGGGCCTCGGCGAGCCGGGCCGCGGAGGTGGACACGGACACCGGTCCGCCTGTCAGCACGAACAGGGCACCGGTGGCCGCGTACACCCCCTGGCTGCCCAGGCGCCGCCACTGGCCCAGCAGCATCGCCAGCGGCAGGACCACCGCCATCGCGGCCACCGGGCTGGACAGCAGCAGCCCGACCGCCGTGGCCGCGATCGTGCCGGCCGCGATCGCCGCGAGCTGTTGCAGCCCGTGCGCGATCGACCGGTACACGGTCGACTCGACCAGCACCACCGCGACCCACGGCGCGACGAACGCCACCGGTGCCTTCAGCCACCAGCCCGCCACCGCCCAGGCCACCCACGCGGCCAGCGCCGCCTTCATGGCCTGCACGGCCAGGTCCCGCTCCCGTCCGGGCCCCGCCCAGGCCCGCCGTGCCGCGCCCGCCGCGGCCGACAGATCGCGCCGCAGTGCCTGCCAGGTCAGTCGTATCCCACGTATTCCACGCACGCGGCCTCGGGTGCCACCTCCCGCGCCCTTCCATGCGCACACGACGGCGGCGCCGCCTCCCTGGGACGGGGAGACGGCGCCGCCTTCCTCACACGCCTCGCGGCGTCAGATCAGCCACCCGAGGAAGTGGGCGAGGCCGGCGAGGATGTCGGTGAGAAGGTTCATGTCGTGCTGCTCCTTGCGGTGTTTCCTAGTGGGACATGTGTGAACTGCGGTCTGCAGCCCGTCCGTTCGCACATCACGAGTGTCGTCCCGGCACACCGGTCACGGTGGTCACACGAGCGACGATCACCTGTTCCAGGGAACAACTGATCCCTTGTTCGGATCGGCCGACGGCTCGCCTGGGGCTCAGGGCGGCACCGACCGCAGCGCGTTCAGCACCGCCCACACCACCGACACCAGCGGCACCGCCACCACCGCGCCGATCACCCCCGCGACGATGCTGCCCGCGATCACCGACACGGCCACGACCAGCGGATGCAGCCGCACCGCCCAGCTCATCACCAGCGGGTGCAGCACATGCCCCTCCAACTGGCCGATCACCACGATCAGCACCAGCACCCCCGCCGCCGTCAGCGGCCCCCGCCCGGCCAGGGCGACCACCGTGGCCACCCCGAGCGCCACCGGGGATCCCACCAGCGGCACGAACGCGGCGAAGAACTCCAGCAGCGTCAGCGGCAGCGCCAGCGGCACCTCCAGCACCAGCAGCACCACACCCACCAGCACGGCGTTGGTGGCGGCCACGATGATGATGCCGCGCGTGTACCCCGCGAAGGTCCGCCAGGCCGCCCCGCCCGCCCGGTCCCACACCGGACGGGCCCCGCTCGGCAGCAGCCGGTCCCGCGCCCAGGCCCACAGGCGCTCCCCGGAGTGCAGGAAGAACACCGACGCGAACAGCGCCAGCGCGGCGCCGGTGACCAGCTCCACCACCCGGCCCAGCTCGCCGACCGCGCTGCTGATCAGCGCCGACCGGTGCGTGGCCACGTAGTGCGTCACCTGCTGCTGCAGCCGGGACAGCGCGCCCGGGCCCAGCCGGAACGGCGGCCGGCGCAGCCACTCCTCGATGCGGTTCACTCCACCGCGGAACTCGCTCGCCAGCCGCCCCGACTCGTCCGCCACCGCGCTGCCCACCAGCGCGAACAGGCCCAGCAGCAGCACCACACTGCCCACCAGCGTCACGGCCACGCACAGCGGCCGGGGCAGGAACCGGGCGAGCAGATCGGTCGGCGGGCGCAGCACGGACGTCACCACCAGCGCGACGAACATCGCCACGGCGACCAGCTGGAAGCTGCCGAGGACGCTGAAGACGCCATAGACGGCGACTCCGACCAGGATCAGCCGCCAGGCGTACGCCGCGGCCACCCGCAGCCAGGGCACCGTCCGCTCCGCCGCCCCTACCGGGGCCGCCCCGGGCTCCGCGCGGGGCGGGACCGGCAGCCGCACGGAGTACGCCGGCCGGCTGCCCAGGACCGTGTCCCGGGCCCGGCCCGGTCGCCCGCCCCTGGGCCGGCGCGCGTCGCCCACCACCGCTGCCGCCTCCTCTCCGCCTGACGGCCGGTCACCTCCACAGCACCGTAAGCACACCGGGCGCCGGGCGGCGCGCCGGGCGCGCAGGTGGCCGTACCCCCCGCCGGGGGAGGCTGTTACCGCCCGGGGGCGGGCTGTACGGGGGTGGGTCGTACAGGGGGGCGTACGGGGACCGGGACACCCGGTGGGGCCGGAGAGCCTTCGCCGGTCACCGCTTCGGTTCCGCTGGTCCCCGTTCTCCGTCCGATGCCGGCCGGGCCGGACCGGGGCGGGGGCCGGCGGGGGCCGTGGCCCTCCGGGGCGCGGTGCTCCCGGCACCGCCGCGTTCCCCGGCGTCGCCTCCCGTACCGTTTTCCGCATCGTCGCCCGCGGTGGCTCCGCCCCTGGTGGCGGGCGCGGGCACGCCGTCACCGAGCGGCGCGGGCCGACCGCCGCACCGGCGGTAGCGGACGATGGCCTTCGCCAGCTCGATCCGCTCGGGCTCGGGAAGGGTGCCGCCCTGGATGTAGCCGAGGACGTGCTCGGCGACCGTGCGCAGCTTGACGTTCGTGCGCTGGGAGACATCCCGCAGCGCCCGCCAGGCCTCCTCCGGGGCGATCTGCCCCAGGGCCACGACGGCGCCGATGGCCTGGTCGATCACCGCGTGCGAGGTCACGGCGCGCCGCAGGTGCCGGTTCTCCTCCAGCAGCCGGTCGTACCCCGCCGCCAGGTCGGTCGCCGAGAGCAGGGCCAGGGGCTGGATCCGGGAGAGGGCGAAGAAGGCCATGGAGCACCTTTTCGGGGTGGGGGGCGTCACGGCCTACGCCTGCCCCCAGCGGGCGCCTGCACACGAATTGAATCAGCCTCGCGGACCGCCGTCACGTGGGAGCGGGCCACGGAGTGCGGCGCACCGGGTGACGGCGGTCCGCGAGGCGCGGAGGCAGTACGTCGGGAGCACGGCGTGAGCTGCGGCGGGAGCGCGCGCCCGTGCCGGGCGCCCGTCGGCGGCAGCGCGTGCGCGTCCGCGTCCACGTGCGTCCGCGTCAGCGTCCCCGTGATCCACGTGCGTCCGCCTCAGCGTCCCCGTGATCGTCCGCGTCCCGGGGCGGCCGTCACCGTCCGCTTCCCCGCACGGCCGTCGGTGTCAGCCGTACCGCCCCATGTCCTGGGTCGCGCGGCCCACCGGCAGCAGCTCCCGGATGTCCGCGGGCAGCGCGTGTGCCATCCGCTCGGTCAGCTCCGGGGCGAGCGCGGCGTCCAGCACCTCCAGCACCGCGGCGGCGTCCCGCAGCGCCCTGTCCTCGTCGGTGCCCGCCCGGACCGCGACCCGTCCGGTGAAGGTGGTCAGCCCGAACCGCTCGCCCGCGGCCCCGGAGTCCCGCCCGGCGGAGGCGTCGGCCGCCTCCCGCATGGCCGCCGCCATGTCCGGCGGCAGCTGGGCGGCCACATGCCGGGCGAGCCCGGACGGCAGCCGTTCCGCCAGGGTGCTGACGACCGCGTGCGTGGCCCGCTCGGCCGTACCCCGGTCCGGCAGCTGGGCCAGTGCCTGCACCTTTCCGATCATCTCGTCGTGCCGCATGAGACCGGTCCCTTCCGCACGATGCGCCCCGTACGCCCGTCCCGCGGGCGTGGCGCCCATGCGCCCGGGTACCCCGCGCCCGCCCCGGGTCACCGGCGACCGGGCCGCCGTCCCGGTTGCGTCGGCCGCCCGTCGCGGGGTACGCGTCGGCAGCGGGGCATCGGTGACAGCGGAGACAGGAGGTGCGTGTGACGGCTGCGGGACTGGCGGCACCGTTGTGGGACCTCCACAGCGGGCAGGGGCCGCGGCAACTGGCCGAACTGGGGCTCGCGCTGCTGCTGTCGAGCCTGATCGGCTGGGAGCGCGAGGCCCAGCAGAAGAGCGCGGGGCTGCGCACCCACACCCTGGTCGGCATCGCGAGCGCCCTGATGATGGAGGTCTCCCAGCACGGCTTCAACGCGGTGCTCGGCCTGCCCAACGTGTCCTTCGACCCCTCACGGGTCGCGGCGCAGATCGTCTCCGGGATCGGCTTCATCGGCGGCGGCCTGATCTTCGTACGACGGGATGCCGTACGGGGTCTGACCACGGCCGCCACCATCTGGCTGACCTGCGCGGTCGGCATGGCCTGCGGTGGCGGGCTGCCCGTGCTCGCGCTGGCGGTGACGGCCCTGCACTTCCTGGTGGTCCGGGGCTTCCCGCTGCTGTCGTCGCGGCTGGTCCCCGGCCGGGCCGTCACCGCGTTCGAGGCGCGCCTGACCTACCGGACCGGGACGGCGCTGCTGCCCCGCCTGTTGCAGATATGCACCCGGCGCGGTTTCCGCATCGTGCAGGTCAAGGTGGAGCGGCTGCCCGGCCGCACCGACGACGCCGCACGGGTGCTGCTGCAACTGGAGGGCACCGCGGAGCCCTCCGGGCTGGCGTCGGAGCTGTTCCGGGACGACGGCGTGCTGGACGTGGAACTGTCCGCCGCGGCCGAGGAAGAGTGACCCCGCGCCGGCCGGACAGGCCCCCGCGGAACGCGCACCCGTAGTGGACACGGCGGGATACGCGCCCGTCGTGGACCGTGGAGGCTCCGCCGCTCGGCCCTCGGCCGGCCCTTGACGCCCTCGACCCGGGCCGGGCCCCCTCGACTCAGTCCTCGACCGTCTGCTGGGTCGCGGTCCAGGCGTACTGGAGCCAGTCCGACACGGTCAGCGCGCCGAAACCGGCGCACACCAGCCGGGTGAGCCGGGGTGACGCGGCGTAGGAGCACGCCAGGGCGCCGGCGGCCCAGGCCGCGGTGCAGAACGGGCAGGAGACCAGGTCGCCGACGGCCCGCCGGAGCCCGGAGCCCTTGGGCTCGTCCATGATCTCGCTGGCCTTGCCCTCGTCGGCGCGGCGGGTGAACGGCACCCGGAGGAAGCTGGTGATCTTGTCCTTGGTCACCACCCGGGACGCCTTGTAAGCCGCCGTGCCCATGAGCAGCACGTCCCAGGGCGGCACGTCCGGTGGCAGCCGTACACCCCGGCGCCGGGCCAGCAGGGCGAAGGAGCCGATGCCCGCCGCGAACACGGAGGCAAGGGTGGCGTAGCCGCCGAGCGGCAGGCCGTCCTCGTCGTCGTATGGTTCGGCGTCCGTCGTCATGAGACCTCCCAGATCCCACCGGTGTCCTGCGTCCCCGTGCCGGGTGCGGAACGAGTGCCCCCCTGGCCGATGGCGACACTCCGCCTTGTGCAGGCGACCGGAAGGGCATATTATTCATCACGTGATGAATAACTGCTTCTGAGAAGGGCGGCGCGGTGATGGACGACAAGACCACGTGCTGTGTCGTGGGCGGCGGCCCGGCGGGCATGGTCCTCGGGCTGCTGCTGGCCCGCGCCGGGGTCCGGGTGACGGTGCTGGAGAAACACGCCGACTTCCTGCGCGACTTCCGCGGCGACACGGTCCACCCGTCGACCCTGGCCCTGCTGGACGAGCTGGGCCTGGCCGAGCGCTTCGCCCGGCTGCCGCAGCGCAGGGTCCGCACCGTCCAGCTGCCGGTGGGGGCCGGCCGCGCACCGGTCACGGTCGCCGACCTCTCGGTCCTGCGCGGCCCCTACGACTACGTGGCGATGGTGCCCCAGTGGGACCTGCTGGACCTGCTGGCCGAGGAGGCCCGGCGCGAACCGTCCTTCGAACTGCGGATGAACACCGAGGCGACCGGGTTCCTCGTCGAGTCCGGGCGGGTCACCGGGGTGCGCTACCGCACCGCCGACGGCCGCACCGGCAGCTTGCGCGCCGTCCTCACCGTGGCCTGCGACGGCCGCGGATCGCTGGCGCGCGCCCGGCCGGAACTGCGGCTGCGCCGCTTCGCCTGCCCGATGGACGCCTGGTGGTTCCGGCTGCCGCGACGCGACGGCGACCCGTCCGGGCTCGTCGGCAGCGCCGGCGACGGCCTGCTGTCCGCGATGATCGACCGCGGCGACTACTGGCAGTGCGCGGCGCTCATCCCCAAAGGCAGCGACGCCGAGCGCCGCGCCGCCGGCCTCGACCGCTTCCGGGCCGACTACACCGCCGCCGTCCCCTGGCTCGCCGACCGCATGCAGGCCCTCGGGTCGTGGGACGACGTCAAGCTGCTCGACGTCCACCTGGACCGCCTGCGCCGCTGGCACCGGCCCGGCCTGCTGTGCATCGGCGACGCGGCGCACGCCATGTCCCCGGTGTTCGGCATCGGCATCAACCTCGCCGTGCAGGACGCCGTCGCCGCCGCCCGCCACCTGGCCGGGCCGCTGCGGCAGGGGAGCGTGCGGCTGCGCGACGTACGCGCCGTGCAGCGCCGTCGCCGCCCCACCACGGTCGCCACGCAGGCGCTCCAACGCGCTGCCCACGCCCGCTTCATCGCACCGGTCCTGCGGGGCGCCCCGCCCCTGGGCGGCCCGGAGCGTGCCCGGCGCGTCGCGGCCCTGGTCACCGCGGCACCCTGGCTGCGCCGCCTCCCCGCGTACTTCCTCGCCTACGGCGCCCGCTGCGAACGCCCGCCGGCCCCGGCGACCCGCCGCCGGCCGCCGGCCGCCGACCACCCCGCCAGCCCCTAGTAGCCCACCCTACGGTCACCAGGACGGTCTGCCCGGCCAGGTGCCTGACGCCTCATCAGCATCAAGCGGCCACACCCCGCCCACCCCGGCCCACCCGCCCGCCGGCGCCCGCCGGTTCGGCCCGGAACATCACCATCTTTCTTTCGTGTAAGCACCGTTGTCGGAACAGAAGGCTCCGTGTTCCACTAATCTCCTTCCGTCACAACGATCACCCGCTCCCGGGCGGGAGAGCCATCCAGAGGGATCCGTGTGTGATGACCTGGGGTTCGAGAGGCTCCTCGGCGAGGAAGGCTTCTTCGCGCGCATGCTCGGGCGGTCACCCTCGGGTGCCGGCCGTGAACCGCTGTACGGTCCCGATATCCCGGTCGTGCTGCTCACCGGCGGCCCCGGCATGGGCAAGGGGCGGCTGCTGCGCGCCGTACGGGACCGTTTCGCCACCAAGCTGCCGGTGATCTATCTGGACTGCGGCTCACCGGTCTACGCCGACCGGGCCGAGCCGGAGCCCGGCGCCCGCTCGGCCGCCACCGAGGTCCTGGTCGAGGCCGCCCGCCGGCTGTCCACCTGGCAGGGCACGGGCGGCTCCTTCACCTTCCCCCGGCTCTTCGCGGGCCTCGCGATGATCGCCACCGGTGTCACGGACGGCACCCCCGAGGCGGTCGCCGCGGAGGTCGAACGGTACGCGGAGTTACCCCAGCGGCAGCGCTTCCGCGGCCTCGGCGCCGGCGACTTCTGGCGCGGCGCCCTCCTCGGCGCCATCCGTAACCTGCTGGCCACCCTGTCCGGACAGGCCCTCGACCCGTACTCCGCCGCGGTGAGCACCGCGCTCGTGGACGCCCTCGTCTCCGGTCTGGCACCCCGCGGCAAGGCCGAGATGGCCCGCGTCTACGGCGCCTACCCCGGCGCGGCCGGCCAGCCCGAGCACGGCCTGCGCGACCTCGCCGCCGACTTCAAGGCCGGCGGCGAGGGGCGGGAGGTGGCCGAGCGCTTCCTTTTCCAGGCGCTGCGCGAGGACCTCGAGGCCGCCTACACGGGCGCGGTCGGCTGGCTGCGCAGGGTCGGCCGCCCCGCCGTGCTGCTGGACCGCGCCGAGTCGCCGCTGGGTGAGCAACTGCTGCGCGCCGTGCTGATCGACCGCCGCGACGGGCAGCGCGACCGGGTGGTGATCGTCGGCACCGCGCGCCGTGCGGACGGCGGCGCCTTCCTGTACGAGGGCCTGCCGCCCCAGGGGGTACCGGCCCCGGTGGAGTTCCGGCCGGCCGACGGCGCCCCGCCCGCATGGTCCCGGCGCACCGACGCCACGGCGGGCCGGGCACCACTGGCCGACGGGGTCCTGCTGCTGCGGATGCCCCTGCTCACCGGCGACCAGCTGCGCCGGGAGACCGAGCGCAGACAGCGGCGCGCCGAGCCGGAGGGCGGCACCAACCGCCGCCGTATCGACGCCGCCGTGGCACGGCTGAGCGGCGGACGCCCGCACACGGTGATCCGGCTGGCCGAGGCCGCCGCCGCCTTCCGCATGCCGGCGGACGCCAACGACCGGGCCATCCTGGACGCCCCGCTGAACGCCCCCGGCGACGGCACCGCCGAGCGGCCCGTGGCCGAGGTGCTGCTGCGCGAACTCGTGCTGGACCAGCTCCCGGTGCGGCTGCCGGCCGAGCACCACGACCACTGGCTCGACCTGCTCACCCATCTGTCGGTGGCGCACGACACGGAGTGCGCGGACGTCCTGCTCCGTCACCATCAGCGGGGCCGCGTCCACCGGCTGACGGCCCATCACGTGGAGCAGCTGCTCACCGACACCGGATGGCCCGCCTGCGAACGGCACTTCATCGGGGACTTCGGTCTGCGCCAGCTGCTGGTGCACCGGCTGTACGCGTTACAGCCCGACGGCGCCGCCTGGTACGCCGACCACCACCTGCTGCGCGACCACTACACCGGACGCGCGGCGGACGAGGCGGCGCCGAGCGGGGCCGCCTTCCACTCGGTCACGGCCCACCGGATGAACCACCACCTGGTCTCCGGCGGAGTCGACGACGTGGTCCGCCACCTGGCCGGCACACTGCCCGGCCGGCCCCGGGAATGGTGCGCGGAGCTGCTGGAGATCGCCCAGGCGCCGTACCCGTCGGGCGCGGACACCCGCCGGGAGCGCGCCCGGGGACTGGTCGCGGTGGACGGACCGGCGTTGCGCCGCAAGGTCGACCAACTGCTGCACGCGGTGTGGCTGTGCGAGGAGCGGACCAGGCCCACCGGTCGGGAGACCGCCCGCACACTGGCCCAACTGCTGGACCTCCTGTCGATCATGGAGTTCGAGGGCGCCGGACAGCTGGGCCGGACCGCCACCGAGTGGAGCGGGCTGGCGGAGAACGACCAGCCGTTGCTCCGCTGCACCTGCACCGATCAGCTGGGGCGAAGGAGATAACGCGGATGCCCAGGTGGAAGAAGATCCTCTACGCCCTGCTGGGCACGGCCGTCCTGGTGGCGGGGGGCCTGTTCGGCTGGACCTTCCTCCACCGGCCGGACACCTGCGCGGACGGCGTCGAACGCATCGGCGACGAATGCGTCGGCGTCAACGGCGAGGGCTACGACTTCGGCACCCCGGAGATCGGCGGCGTCGCCCGGGCCATCGCACAGGAGAACAAGAGGATCGAGAAGGACCCCCATGTGACGGTGGCGATGATGCTGCCCCTCCAGTCCGGCAGCGAGGCGCTGCGCCGGCAGATACGCAGCGACCTCCAGGGGGCGTACGTGGGACAGCTCCAGGCCAACGAGGGCGAGGGCGAGCCGCCGAGGATACGGCTGGTGCTGGCCAATCCCGGCCGCGAGTACGCGCACCAGGCGGCGGTCGTGGACACCCTGCTGCGCATGGCCCGCTCGCCCGAGGACCGGCTGCGCGCCGTCACCGGCTTCAACCTCAGCCTCGACGCCACGACCCAGGCCGTCCGACGCCTGACCGCACACAAGGTCCCCGTGCTCGCCTCCCGGATCACCGGCGACGGGATCGCGAACGAGGAGGGCCTGGACGCGGTGGCGAAGCCGAAGTTCCCCGGCCTGGCCCGGATCATCCCCACCAACCTCGAGGTGGCCCGGGCGCTGGCCGCCTTCACCGGGGGACAGGACCGGGAGGACCGCAGGACGGTGCTGGTCCACGACACCCGCCAGGACAGTTACAACGAGTCGCTGGCCAAGGCGTTCGACAGCATCGAGGAGAAGGGCCCGGCCGGCCCCGCCGAGATGTCCTTCACCTCCCCGGCGATCGACGAGGCGGGCTCCACCGGCAACCAGTTCACCCAGATCGCCAACAACATCTGCAGCTCCGAGGCCGACACCGTCTACTTCGCGGGGCGCACCCTGCACCTGCGGCTCTTCGCGCTCAAACTCGCCGAGGTCGGCTGCGAGAAACGGCACTACACCATCATCAGCGGCTCCGACGCCGCCTCGCTGCGGCAGTACATGAGCCCGGACGACTGGGACAAGCTGCGCGGCACGGACGGCGAGGCCAAGGTGACGGTGCAGTACGCGGCCCCCGCGCACCCCAAGGCATGGGAGACCGAGCTGAGCGCCTGGCGGAAGCAATGGCGCAAGAGCCACGGCCGGGAGCCCACCAAGGACGACCTGCCCCAGTACCTCGAGGAGCCCAAGGAGGCCCTGGACACCCTGACGGACCTGATCGAAACCGTCCGGCGCCGCGGGACCGACCTCGGAGCCCCGCCCAGCCTGGACGACTCCCGCACGATGCTCGTGTACGACGGCATGGTCACCATCGACACCGCGCTGCACCTGGTGCAGAGCGGCCCCGCCGACAAGGTGCCCAGCCTGGAGGACGTCGGCGGGGAGTGGCGCCAGCTGAAGGCCCAGCACCGGGTGCCGGGCACCAGCGGCCTGATCTGCCTGACCGGTGGCGGCAACCCGTACGACAAGCCGGTGGCGGTGGTCGAACTGGACCCGGGCCGCGAGGGCGAGGGCACGCTCAAGTACGTCGGCCTGGGCTGGCCCACCGGCACTCCCCAGCCGAGGAACTGCGTCATCCCGAGCAGCACCCCCTGACACCGCGGCCCGGCGCGGGGCGTGCGTCACCTCACATATGACCTGGTTCGCACCCCCTCCCGGGCGTACCGGGCGCCCGGCTACCGTGGCGTGGAGCCCCTGTACCCCTCACCTCGGACGGCCCGGCTGTGCTCACTGACCTGTCCCCCCTGATCGCCGCCACGGCGCGCTGGCTCACGGTCGCCTATCCGCCCAGCGGCGGCGCGCTCGCCGCCGCGCTGTGCGAGGCGCAGGCCCGGCAGGCGGCGACGGTCGCCGCCCGGCTGCGCTACCCCACCGAGATCGACGCGGGCCTGGTCACCCTGGCCGGCCCCGGCGGCACAGCCCGCCTCGACTGGGTCACCGGCGCCGAAGCGGCCGGCGAGCATCCCGCCGAGGAGTGGGCCTGGCGCACCTGGGTGGACGAGGTCGTCGCCAGCTGGGCCGCCGCGCTGCTCACCGACCCTGAGCTGGCCGCCCTCGCCGTCACCGCGCTCGCCGACGGCGGGCACACCGCCCACGCGCCGGCCGAGTACCGCCGGCTGCTCGCCCCCGACGACCGCGACCGCCGCGCCGCCGCCCTGCTCCGCCACCCCGACCTGCTGGCCCCCGTGGCCGCACTGCACCACGACCAGCTCCTGGCCCGCCTCACCCCGAACCACCCGCTCGCGGCCTGACCCGTGCCAGCGGGCCACCGCACCGGTCTGCGCCCTGTTCGAAACGCGGTCTCCCGGACGGGGCTATCCTGCGCCCGCGGTGCACCCAGGTCCGCGCGGCGGCGCGAGCGTGACGATGCTGGCCGGGGGAGCCGTTCTTCATTCACATCGGTCGGCTCCGGGCGCTCCCGACGCCGCCTACGACGTCGACCGGATCGCGGAGATGTCGAACTGCAGCCGGACCTTCTCGCTCACCATGGTGCCCCCTGCCTTGAGGCGCTGGTTGTAGACCAGGCCCCACTCGGTGCGGTCGATGGTGGTGGTGCCGTCGAAGCCGGCCCGCTCGAAGCCGAATGGGTCCACTACCGAGCCGAGGTAGTCGAGTTGCAGGTCGACGGGCCGGGTGACGTCGCGGATGGTCAGGTCCCCGGTCATGCGGAAGGTCTCTCCGCCTTCGTGGACGGTGGAGGTGCTGTGGAAGGTCATTTCCGGGTACTGGCGCGCGTCGAAGAAGTCGGCGCCGATGATGTGCGCGTCTCTTTGCTCCACGCCCGTGTCGACGCTGGCGACCCGGATGACGAGGTCGGCCCGCGACTCGGAGGGCTGGGCTCCGTCGAAGTACAACGTGCTGTCGTAATCGGTGAAAGCCCCCCGGACCGTCGTGACCATGGCGTGCCGTACGGAGAATCCGATGTGGCTGTGCGGGCGGTCGATCGTCCATCGTCCGGTCAGGGCCTGAAGTGCCGGGTCGAGTGCGACACCCCGGGACGTGGCCCCCGCGAGAGCCGGGGCCGGCTCGCTGACGGCGGTCTGGCGCCGGCCGAAGATACCCATGATCGTGAGCCCTTTCCCATCTGAGTGCTCTGTGCTGCCAAGGTGTCGCCGGGGCGCTGCCCCGATCGGCGATCCCGCCCGAGAGGGAGGCGGTCGACGGTGAACCCGCTACGCGGCGTTACTGCGGTGGCGTGGGCGTGTCGTGGGTGCGGTACATCGCCTGTACGTCCAACTCCAATTGGACGGTCGGCCCGACGACGGCGATGCCGCGGGCGAGCATGGAGCGCCAGTTGAGGGTGAAGTCCTCCCGATGGAGTTCGGCCTTCGCGAGGGCCGCGCAGCGCAGTTCCTGTTCGTAGCCCCCGTTGATCGACCCGAGGTAGGTGGTGTCGAGGCCGACGGAGCGGCTGGTGCCGTGCATGCTGAGGGTGCCGTGCAGGGTCCACTTGGAGCCGCCGAGGTGGGCGAACCGGGTGCTGGTGAAGTCGATGTACGGGTAGCGTTCGACGTCCAGGAAGTCGGCCGAACGCAGGTGGTTGTCGCGGGTGTTGTTGCCCGTGGTGATACTGGAGGCGTCGATGCGCACCGCCACCTGTGAGTCGGCCATGTTCGGAGCGATGCGGATGCTGCCCTGGAAGCGGGTGAACCGGCCGTGGACATGGGCCATGCCGACGTGCTTGGCGATGAACCGGATCGCGGTGTGCGGAGGGTCGAACAGCCAGGTACCGGCTGTCGGAAGTTCCAGCTGGCGGGCGGGCTGGAGCGTGACTTGTGCGGTGGGCCGAGCCACCCCGGCCACGATGTCGAGGTTCTCGCGGGCGGGTGACAGGCCCTCGGCCACGATCATCACGCTGTAGGAGCCGGGCGGCAGCGTGGCTATGAAGTAGCCGTGGGGGTCCGTGGCGCCACGCGTCGCGATCCGGTGGCTGTCCAGCGCGGTCACGGTGACCTCGGCTCCGCCCATGGGCTGCCCCATGGGGTCGAGCACCTCGAAGCCGCACGCCCCGGCGCCGGGCGGCAGCGGGACCGAGATGCTCGACGCGGCACCGGAGGCACCACGGGAACGCCGACGACGGAGCAGCCCGAGAGCCATGGAGTTCACCCTTCTTCCCCTGCGCCTCGGTCACGCGACTCGTTCGGAGTTCTTGCATTCCCGGTCGCCGAGAAACGTCGACGACGGGAGGACGGACGCAAAGCCAGTAGTTCGCCGACGATCATAAAGCGCTCCGCCAGCAGGTCACTCGAGCCGGTGTCGGAGCTGCTCAACCTGCTTGGGGCGGGTGCGAGGCCGCATATCGGTACATCGGCCGACCATATCGCCACAGCTCGATTCGTTGCTTTGCGGCAATGCTGTGGAGAAGGGCACGGAAAAGGGCCCGGATATTCACAACCGATCTGCGGTTTCATCACGGGTCTGACACAGAACTCGCCGTGCCGCCGTCCTTCCGTGGCTCGGTGAGAAGGAGGCGCTGCCAGACGTCGACGAGTATCTCGATATCCGCACTGGCCGTCGATCGACCCGCAGCGCGCACCACTCCTCGTGGGTGAGGTCCGGCTCGCGCAGGGCCGCGTCCGTTCAGCGTAATCGGCCGCTTGCTGAGCGGTTCCATCAGATAGGCGTACCTTGACGGTTACCACAGCTTGCGCGACGACTTCGCCGTCCGGCAGGACCGGCGCCTCGGTCACGGTTTCACCAGGAATGTGTTCGGCGCGGCGGGACGCGGGGTTCGGTCAGTCGTTCTCCGGGCGTTCGCCCTTCGGGCCGCGTCCGTGTTCCGTCTTCGGGCCGCCGCGCCGCCCTGCCGGTTCCTGCCGCAGGGTCGGCTTGGCGGCGGCGTCGGCGTCCTGGTCGGAGATTCCCGAGCGCTCGGCCTCCTTGCGCAGCCGGGCCCTGCGGGTGTCGTACTTCTTCCTGCCGGGTTCGGGCACGACGATCACCTCCGGCACCCGGATCCCCCCGCGCCTTCCGGCGGCAAACGCCCCCGAGGTCCCGGTGCGCGGGTCAGCCGGCCGCGTTGTCGACCCGCATGCGCACCTGCTCCTCCAGCCGCCGCAGGCTGCCGTCCAGGGCCTCGCCCACCGCCCGCTCGCCCGGGTCGTGGCTCTCGTCGAAGAACGACAGGTGCACGGTCACCTCGCTGGCGCCGCTGCCGATGCCCGCCACCTGGAGCCAGCCGGTGTAGGCGCCCTGCTCGCGGGTGCCCCACTCCAGGCGCATCTGGTCCGGCGCGGCCCGCAGCAGGGCGGGCATGTCCTGGCCGGACAGGTCCTCGTGCACGGTCACGGCGGGCGGGTCCTCGACGCGCACGTGCAGGGCGTCCGGGAGCCAGGCGTCGAGCTGGGCGACGTTGGCCGCCTGGTCGAAGACGTGCTCGGGCTGCGCGGGCATCGTGCGGGAACGTTCGTACTCGGACATCGTGGGAGCGCCCCTTCCGGTCGGAAGTCGTACCCCGACCGCGTGCCCCTTCCACGGCCGCCGAAAAGCCCCGGCCGCCGAACGTGGGAAACCGAAGGGCTCAGACCGCCGCGCGTGCCGTCCGCTCCACCAAGGACACGCCGTCGCCCATGGACGCGTTGCCGTCGGACAGCACCGCCACCAGGTACCGGTGCCCCCGCACGGCGATCTCGCCGACGCTGTTGACGTCCCAGCGGCCCGTGGTGCTCCGCTGGAGCCAGCCGTTCTTCAGCGCCGGCCGGGCCCCAGGGCTCCCGGCCGCCGAGACGCCCCAGGACTGCCCGGACTCCACCCGGCTCATCAGCGTACGGACGTAGGCCCGGGAACCGGCGTCGAGCCCGCCGGAGCCCCGGCGCACCGTGCCGTTGGAGTCGAACACGGCCCGCAGCAGCCGTATCTGGTCGCTCGCCGTGGTCCGGGTCAGCCCCCACTTGCCGCCGGGCCCGCCCGTGGTCGAGGTCAGCCCCAGCCGCTCGTTGGCCGCCGCCAGTCCGGAGGCGCGGCCGATCCGCCGCCACAGGGCGTTCGCCGCCGCGTTGTCGCTGCGCCGGATCATCGGCTCGGCGAGGTCCCGTTCGGCTTCGCTCAGCGGGCGGCCCGCGTCCTGCGCCCGGAGCAGCAGCGCCGCGAGGATGTCGACCTTGACGATGCTGGCGGTGTCGTACGCCCGGTCCGCGCCGCGCAGTACGGCGGTGCGGCCGGTGCCGTCCAGGTCGAGCACCGCCGCCGTGGCGTGCGCCCGGGCTTTCCCGGACGGGGCGGGCGGGGCCGCGGCCGCCGCCGGGTGCGGAAGGGCGGCGGCGGACAGGGCGACGGCCGCGGTCACGAGGGCGCCGGCGGTGGTCCGTGCGGTGCGGGAGGGGCGGATCGGCATGGGTCACGAACGTAGACAACCGGCGCGTCCGGCGGCATGGCCGCCGTCACGTTCGGGCCCTGTTCCCGCGGATTGTGACAAGAGCCACCGATGGGACGCATCGTGCCGCCCGGCTCGCCTCCCCGGCGGCGTGTACACGCGGCCGGGCCGGACTCCTCGTCTTATGGTCGCCCCGACACCGACATCCGGAGTGAATATGGGTAAAACGGATGATTCGGCGGGTGTGGCGCGGGGCGTGACCGTCGTACCCGCCGGTCCGACCGTGACGCCAAACGGCCGGTCCCGGCCGTTTGGCGTCCGGCTGTGGCCGTCACGCGTCCGGTCGGGGTGGCTCGGTGCCGCTCTCTTGGCCGCTGCCGCTGCCGCGGTCGTGCTCGGGCCGGCCGGCACCTCGTGGCTGGGGCATCCGGCCGTCCAGGCATGGCGGACCGTCTGCCTGGCCATCACCGTGCAGGCGCTGCCGTTCCTGCTCCTCGGCACCGCGCTGTCCGGCGCCATCAACGCTTTCGTGCCGGCCGGTCTGTTCGCCAGGGTGCTGCCCAAGCGGCCCGCCCTCGCGGTACCGGTCGCCGGGGCCGCCGGTGCCGTGCTGCCCGGCTGTGAGTGCGCCTCCGTGCCCGTCGCGAGCAGCCTGATCCGCCGGGGCGTGCCACCGGCCGCCGCCTTCGCCTTCCTGCTCTCCGCGCCGGCCGTCAACCCCGTGGTGCTCACGGCCACTGCCGTCGCCTTCCCCGGCAACCCCGCGATGGTCGCCGCCCGGCTGCTCGCCTCCCTCACCACGGCGGCCGTGATGGGTTGGCTGTGGCTCTGGCTCGGCAAGGAGGAATGGCTGCGCCCCCTGCTGCGCCACCGGCACACCGGGCACCGGCCCGGACACAGCCGCTGGACCGAGTTCCGGCTCGGCTTCCGGCACGACTTCCTGCACGCCGGCGGCTTCCTGGTGCTGGGCGCGATGGCCGCCGCCACCTTCAACGTCACCGTGCCGGGCGCCGTCCTCGACGCCTTCTCCGGCTCGCCGTGGCTGTCGGTGCTGTTCCTGGCGGGCCTCGCCGTGCTGCTGGCCGTCTGCTCGGAGGCGGACGCGTTCGTCGCCGCCTCCCTCACCGGGTTCCCGCCGACCGCCCGGCTCGCGTTCCTGGTGGTCGGGCCGATGGTCGACCTGAAGCTCATCGCGCTGCAAGCCGGCACCTTCGGCCGCGCCTTCGCCTGGCGGTTCTGCACGGCGACCACCGTCGTGGCGGTCGCCGCCAGCGTCCTGATCGGGGGAGCACTGTGGTGAAACGAGCGGTCCAGAACCTGCTGCCGGCCTTGATTGGGGCCGGCCTGCTGCACACGGCCCTCTTCACCGACCTCTACCTGCGCTACGTCAAGGCCGGACTGCGCCCCCTGCTGATCGGGTCCGGGGCGATCCTGCTGCTGCTCGCCCTGACGACGGCCGTCACCCCCGCCGGCCGACGCCCCGCCGGGCACGCCGACGACCACGGCCACGGGCACGCCGACGACCACCACGGTCACGACCACACCGGCACCCCCCGCGTCGCCTGGCTGCTGCTCCTGCCCGCGCTCAGCATGCTCTGCTTCGCCCCGCCCGCGCTCGGCGCGTACACCGCGGCCCGCGCCAACGACAAACCGGTGACCGTACAGCGCGGATTCGCCCCGCTGCCCGCGACCTCGCCCCTGCCGCTGACCCTCACGGAGTTCACCGAGCGGGTGCGGCAGGACCGCAGCCTGGCCATCGAGGGCCGCACCGTCCGGCTGACCGGCTTCGTCACCCCGGCCGGGCGGGACGGCGGCTGGTACCTGACCCGGATCGTCTTCTCCTGCTGCGCCGCGGACTCCCAGACGGTCCGGGTGCGCGTGTACGGCAGACCGGCGCCGCCCGCCGACACCTGGCTGGCGGTGACCGGTACCTGGCACCCGCACGGCACCCTGGGCACGCCCACCGCCCAGGCCGCACTCGACGTCCGGGACGCCCGGCCCATCGCCCCGCCGGTGAACGCCTACACCGACGACCTCCCGCTGACCCCGTCCTCCTGAGACGGGTTCCGGAAGCAGGGCCTACGACCGGCCGGGACGGGTGCAGGATGGTGTCGTGACGCTCGCTCCGCGGCCGGAACCCGGTCACCGCGTCAGGACCGCCCCGGTCGCGGGCCGCCGCTGCGCGGAAGGAGGCGGTGACGATGACACGGACACCCCCCACGGCGGTCACCCGGGTGCGGCTGTGGCGCTGGCGGCGCAACCCGCTCAAGCGGCACAGCGACGTCGTCGAGGCGTGGATCGTGCTCGCCGGCTGGCTGCTGGCCGTACTCGTCGGGATCGTCGCGGGCGTGGCGGCGGCCCAGACCTCCGAGTCCGCGTTCACGGAACGGCTGGCCCGGCTGCACCCCGTCTCCGCCGTGCTCACCGACGGCGCGGCCCGCACCCCGGCCGCGGGCGGCGGCTACGACGACGGGCGGGTGTGGGCGACCGTGCGCTGGACGGACGCGGCCGGATCGGTGCGCACCGACCAGGTCAAGGTCGCCCCCGGCGCCCCCGCCGGAAGCCGGGTCACGGTGTGGACGGACCAGGCCGGCCGGGTCGTGCCCGCGCCCGTCACCGGCACGGCCGCCGACGTCCAGGCGGCCCTCACCGGCGCCCTCGTCGCCCCGGCGGCCGGCGCGCTGGTCTGGGGCGGCGTACGGCTGATCCGCGGCTCGCTCATCCGGCGGCGCATGGCCGAGTGGGACGAGGAGTGGAAGCAGATCGGACCCCGGTGGGGGAACCTCAGCGGTGGCGTCGGCTGACCCGGGGGCGGGTACGGACACCCGTCGCCCGGCCCGGCCCCGCGCGCGTGAGGGCGACGATCCGGTCCCGGGTACAGGCCCCGGCCCCGCGCGCGTGAGGGCGGCCCGACTGGTTACCCGGCACCCATGACCAAGCTGCACGTTCCACGGCGGCTGCACCGGCGGGCCGCCGACGACAACCCGGAGCCCCGGACACCGACGCGGCAGGAGGCCGGGGCCGCGCCGGAGCCGGGGCACGTGCCGGACCGTTACGAAGAGCGGGAGTCCCGGACACCCGCGGCGGAGCCGGAGCGCGTGCCGGACCGTGACGAACAGCGGCAGTCGGACCATGACCGGCCGCCCACCCCGCAGGAGGCCGGGCCCGCGCCCGAGACGGAACGGGCCGCGCCGGACAGTCCGGTGCGGCTGCCCCGGCGGGCCTGGGGCGCGGTGTTCCGGGGCGCGCTGCGCGAGTTCCGGGACGACCAGCTGACCGACCGGGCCGCGGCGCTCACCTACTACGGCGTCCTGTCCGTGTTCCCCGCCCTGCTGGTGCTGGTCTCCCTGCTGTCCGTCGTCGGCCGGTCGGTCACGGACCGGGTGCTGGCCAACGTCCGTGGTCTCGCCCCCGGCCCCGCCCGGGACATCCTCGAGCGGACCGTGGGACAACTACAGGACAAGGCCGGTATCGGCTCGGTGATGGCGCTGGTCGGCATCGTGCTGGCCGTGTGGTCGGCGTCCGGCTACGTGGCCGCCTTCATCCGCGCCGCCAACGCCGTCTACGACATGCCCGAGGGCCGTCCGGTGTGGAAGATCCTCCCGGTGCGGGTGGGCGTCACGGTCGTCCTGATGGTGCTCTCCGTGGCCGGCGCGCTCATCGTGGTCTTCACCGGCGGCCTGGCCAAGCGCGCCGGACAGGCGCTCGGCCTCGGCGACACGGCCCTGACGGCCTGGTCGATCGCGAAGTGGCCGGTACTCGTCCTGCTGGTCACCCTCATGATCGCGATCCTGTACTGGGCGGCCCCCAACGCCAAGGTCAGGGGCTTCAGGTGGATCACCCCGGGCAGTGTCCTCGCCCTGCTGATCTGGCTGGTGGCGTCCGCCGGCTTCGCGTTCTACGTCGCCGGTTTCGCCTCGTACAACAAGACCTACGGCGCGATGGCCGGCGTCATCGTCTTCCTGGTCTGGCTGTGGATCACCAACCTGGCCATCCTGCTGGGCCTGGAGTTCGACGCGGAGACCCTGCGGCAGCGGGCCATCGCCGGCGGCCACCCGCCCCACGCCGAGCCCTATGTGCGGCCCCGCGACACCCGGAAGTGGGACGAGGAGGACGTACGCCGCCTGGACCGGCCATGACGCGTACGTCCTCCCCGGCCCGGCCGGCTCAGGCCGCGTAGCCGCCGTCCACCGAGAACTCCGCGCCCGTCACATAGGCCGCCTCCGGCCCGGCGAGGAACGTCACCATGGACGCCACCTCCTCGGCCGTGCCGAACCGGCCCAGGGCGGTCATGGCCGCCTGACCGGAGGCGTAGGGGCCGTCCGCCGGGTTCATGTCGGTGTCGGTCGGGCCCGGATGCACCACGTTCGCGGTGATGCCGCGCCCGGCCAGCTCCCGCGCCAGCGCCCTCGTCAGCCCGACCACCGCGGACTTGCTCATCGCGTACAGCGTGGCCCCGGGCCCCGGCACGCGCGCGGTGACACAGCTGCCGACGGTGATGATCCGTCCACCGGATCCCATCAGCGCGGCGGCGGACCGGGCCGCGAGGAACACACCGCGCACGTTCACCGCGAGGACCCGGTCGATGTGGGCGAGGGACAGGTTCTCCAGCGGTTCCATCACCCCGACGGCCGCGTTGCCCACCAGGACGTCCAGCCCGCCCAGTTCCCCGGCGGCCCGCCGTACCGCGTCCGCCGCCTCCACCGTGTCCGCCGCGTCGGCGCGCAGGGCCACCGCCCGCCGCCCCAGTGCCTCGATGTCCCGTACGACCGCGTCGGCCGCGTCCTTGTCGTGCACATACGTCAGGGCCACGTCCGCGCCCTCCCGGGCCAGCCGCCGGGCCGTCGCCGCGCCGATGCCCCGGCTGCCGCCGGTGACCAGGGCCGTCCTGCCGTTCAGAAGCTCTCGTGAAGTCATGTGCCCATCCCACCGCCCCGGGCGCGGGAGCACCGGCGGGGAACGGACGTCGACCTGACCGGGGTGGGCCGGACATCGGCCTGCCCGGCGGGGGGCCGCACGTCGACCCGACCGGGGGTGGCCGCACGTCGGTCTGACGGGGTCGGAGACCGACCTGCCCGGCGATGGGCGCGGTCAGCCCGTCAGGGGGCCGCGCGGGCTGATCAGGCCGGTCTCGTAGGCGAGGATGGTGACCTGGACCCGGTCGCGCAGCCCGAGCTTGGACAGCAGCGCGTTCACATGGCTCTTGACCGTGCCGGTGGTGACGCCGAGTTCCGCGCCGATCTCGGCGTTGGTCAGCCCGGACGCGATCTTCAGCAGGACCTCGCGCTCCCGCTGGGTGAGCTTGCCCAGCGGCCCGCCGGCCACGGGCGGGGGAGGGGCACCGCGGGCGAAGGTGCGGATGAGCCGGCCGGTCACGGCGGGCGCCAGGATGCCGTCGCCGGCCGCGACCACCCGGATCGCGGACAGCAGCTCGTCGGGCCGGGCGTCCTTCAGCAGGAACCCGGACGCCCCGGCCCGCAGCGCCTCGTACACGTACTCGTCCAGGTCGAACGTGGTGAGCACCAGCACCCGCGGCCCGCCGGGCTGCGTGGTGATCAGCCGGGTGGCGGTGAGCCCGTCCATGCCCGGCATCCGGATGTCCATCAGGACGACATCGGCCTCCCGCGCCGCGGCGAGCGACACGGCCGTCGCCCCGTCACCGGCCTCGGCCACCACGGTCAGATCGGGTTCGGCGTCCACGATGGCCGCGAATCCGGCGCGGACCACGGCCTGGTCGTCGACGACGATCACGCGTATGGCGACGGGGACACCTCCTGGACGGGGGCCCCAGGAGCCCCGGCCGGCAACGACACCCGTAGCGTACCGGCCGGTTCGCACACCATTCGTCCCTCACCGGCGGCGACCCGCACCCGCAGGCGTTCGGCGACCGGGCCCGCGACGGCCAGCCGGACCCCGGTCACCGTGATCCGCAGCGTGCCGCGGCGGCGTCGCAGGGTCACCCGCGCCGGGCCCGGGTCGCCCGCGCCGAGCGCGGCCTCGACGATCCGGTACACCGACACCTGCGTGGACGGCGGCAGCCCCCGGGCGGCCTCGGGCAGCCCCCGCAGCCGTACCTCGCGGCCGGCCGAGCGCAGGCCCGGCCCAGCGCGTCGAGGTCGGCGGCGGACGGCGACGGGGCCAGCGGCCCGCCGGGACCGCCGTCGCCGTCGTCCGCCAGACCGCGCAGCATCTCCCGCATCGCGGCCAGGGCCGCCCGGGCCGTGTCCGCGACCTCCGTCAACTCGCCCCGGCGGGCCGCGCCCACCAGCGCCCGGGTGTGCGACAGCACCGCCTCCCGCAATGTGGCCGCCAGCCGCTGCCGTTCGGCCTCGGCCGCCCGGTCCGCCTGCCACATCGAGCCGGCGAACGCGAAGTCGTCGTACGCCATCGCCCGTACCCGGCGGCGGCGCACCAGCAGACCGGCACCCCACACGGCGGTGAACACCGGTGCCAGCATCACGGACAGGAGGAACGACAGCAGCACGGCGTCGGCCGGGCCCGCCGGCTCGCCCGCCACCATGCCGTCGGCGCACGCGAGCGCCGTCACGGCACCGGCCGCCCCGAGCGTGGTCACGGCCGGCGCGGGCCAGGTGTGCCCGGCTCCCGGACCGTAGGCGGCGACCGCGTACACGGCCAGCGTCTCCGCGAACGTGCCGGCGACCAGGAGCTGCGCGACGTGGGACGGCAGGGGCACCGCGACGACGGCCAACGGTCCCGGCCAGGCCGTCGCCAGCACCGCGCCGAACACCGCCCACGGGGCCCGCCTGCGCCACAGCAGCGGCAACGCGCGCACCACCAGCAGCCCGCACACCAGCAGCAGCTCCGGCAGCACGGCCCGGCGCGCGGCGCCCGGCCAGTCCTCCGTGACCGCCAGCACGCCCGCCACCGGCAGCAGCACCGCGGCCAGCACCAGCGCGGGATCGGCGAACCGCTGCTCCCGCAGGACGTCACGCCGCCAGCCGGTCTCCTCCGGCCGCCGCGCGGCGGCGGCGTCGGGCAGCGTCGCGCGCACCCGCCAGCCGCCCTCCGGTGTGGGCCCGGCGGTCAGCTCGCCGCCGATCTGAGGCGGCCCGCTCGCGCATCCCGGCCACGCCGCGCCCCGCGCCGAGCCCTCCGGCACCCTGCGCGGTGACGCGCGGCGGCGCGTTCTCCACCGTCAGCTCCAGCAGCCCGTCCACCCGCCGGACGTCCACCCGGGCGGCGGCGCCGGGCGCGTACCGCAGCGCGTTGGTCAGGGCCTCGCGGACGATGCCGTGCACCGCCTCGGCCGCCGGGCCCGCGAGGTCGTCCGGGACCCGCGCGGTGACCGGACGGCCCAGCCGGCCGAAACCGGCGACGAGTTCCTCGATCCGCCCGCTCATCGGCCGGTGGTCCGGCCGGCCGGAGTCCCGCAGCAGCCCCACGAGCCGTTGCAGCGCGGTGAGGGTCTCCGTGCCGGTGCGCTCGGCGAACGCCAGCGCCTCGGCGGACAGCTCGGGCCGGTCGTCGCGCAGCCGCAGTGCCGCGTCCACGGTCACCACGACGGAGGTGAGGTGATGGGCGCTCACATCGTGCAGTTCCCTGGCCAGTCGCCGGCGCTCCTGGTCGCCCGCGAGGCGGCGGGCCTGCTCCGCCCCGGCCAGCCGCCGGGCGGCGGACAGCCGGCCGGCCAGCCACCGGTGCCGGGCCTCGCCGAGCCCCGCGCACAGCACACAGGTGCCCAGCGAGATGGCCATCGTGGACAGCAGCGGGGCCCGCAGGCCCTCCGTCACCGCGGCCCCCACCCAGTCGACGCCCACCACGGCGGCCAGCGCGCGCACCAGGACCGGCACCGGGCAGCGCACGGCGACGGAGTACAGGGCGATCAGCGAGCCGGGGCCCACATAGCCGTCCGGCCAGGCGAGCCCGCCGAGCACCCCGGCGGCCAGGGTGCCGGCCAGCGACCGCACCGGTGCGGTACGGCGCCACCCCAGCGCGGCGGTCTCCACGGCCAGCGCGGCCACCACGGCGGCCAGGGCGAGCGGACCGGGGGTGCCGTCCGGGTACACCCCGGGCCACAGCAGGACGCCCTGCCCGGCCGCCAGCAGCAGGGGCAGCAGCCAGTTGCGTATCGTCTCCATGTCGCCGACGAGCGTAAGGGCCGCTCCGTGCGGCGGGCACCGGCCCCGGGGTGGAGGTGCGTCCCCAACCACGGGTAGAGACACCGCTCCTGCCGTGGGCCGATGGCACGGCTCCGGAACTTTGGCAGGCTGACGGCATGACACAGCCACCGCTCGCCGAGCAGCTCCCGTACCACCGTCTGGCCCGTCTCGCGCCGCGCCACCGGTGGTGGCGCCCGCTGCTCGGAACCCTGGTCGTGGCCGTGGGCTATGTCCTCGCCGTGCTCGTCCTCATGCTCTGCTTCCTGGTCCTGGGCGTGGCCCTCGGGTACCCCGAGGACGCCGACGGCTGGCCGGAGTTCGGCCCCGTCTCGGGCACCGCGCTGGACCTGCTGTCGATCGCGGTGGGCATACCCGTGCTGCTGCTGACCGTGCGCTGGATCGGCCGGCGCCCGGCCGGCACGGTCTCCTCGGTCACCGGGCGGCTGCGGTGGCGCTGGCTCGGGCTGTGCGTGCTGACGGCCGTGCCGGTCCTCGCCCTGGCGATGGGCGCCATGTTCCTGCTGCCCTCGGACGGCGGCGAGGCGGAGAGCCAGTGGGTGGGCTGGCCGGCCTTCGGGCGGGCCCTGGCCATGCTGGTCGTGCTGGTGCCGTTGCAGGCGGCGGCGGAGGAGTACGTCTTCCGTGGCTGGCTGACACAGACGGCGGGGGCGTTCCTGCGTTCGCCGTGGGCCGCGCTGGTGCCCCAGGCCGTGCTGTTCGCCGCCGCCCACGGCTGGGGCACGGTGTGGGGCTTCGCCGACCTGCTGGTGTTCGGGATGTGCGCGGGGTGGCTGACCTGGCGGACGGGGGGACTGGAGGCGTCCATCGCCCTGCACACCGTCAACAACCTCCTCGCCTTCGGTGTGTCGGCCGCCGTGGTGGACGGGCTCGCCAGTGACGAGACCGCGGCCGACGCGGGCTGGCAGACGGTCGTGCTCGACGTCGCGGGCATCGTGCTGTACACGGCGGCCGTGACGTGGTGGCTGCGCCGCCGCCGACTGGACCGCACCGCCCCCGCGCCGCTGCCCGGACAATGGCCGGTGCACCCGTACGGTTCGGTGCCCGGGCAGTGGCCGGTTCACCCGTACGGTGTGATGCCCGGACAAGGTGTGATGCCCGGGCAGGGTGTGATGCCCGGACAGGGTGTGGTGCCCGGACAGGGTGTGGTGCCCGGACAGGGTGTGGTGCCCGGACAGGGTGTGGTGCCCGGACAGTGGCCCGGTCACCCGTCGACCGGTGCCCCCGTGTCACCGTCCGGGACCGCCCACCCGGGGGCTGCCGCGCCCTGGCCGGGCACGGACCGTCCGGCCGGGCCGGGGGGCACCGGGGAGGACACCCCGGGCACCGGGTGAGCGGCGCACCGGCGGGTCCGCACATGAGCCCACGGAGGCGGCGACGGCCCTGGGAGGCGGTGACGGCCCGCACTTCGGGGACTCGGCGCCGATGGAGCACGGGGCCACCGTGCGCGGCCCGTCGGCAGACATGACGCCGAGCGGTGCGGTGGTGTGCGAGGGTGTGCGGTCGGCTGGTGGAAGATCGGTTCCGTGGGCGGAGCCGTGTCCTCTCCCGGAAGGTACGTCCGTCGACCCGTAAAAGCCCTACATGCAAAGGAAGTTGACGTCATGACCGACACCCGCGCCGTGGCCGTCCTGGGCACCGGCATCATGGGAGCCGCGATGGCCCGCAACCTGGCGCGCGCCGGACACACCGTGCGCGCCTGGAACCGGACCCGCGCCAAGGCCGAACCGCTCACCGCCGACGGGGTGCTGGTCGCCGGCACGCCCGCCGAGGCCGTCGAGGGCGCCGACGTGGTGCTGACCATGCTCTACGACGGCCCGGCCGCCCTGGACGCCATGCGGGAGGCCGCCCCCGCACTGCGCCCCGGCACCGCCTGGGCGCAGTGCAGCACCGCCGGTACCGAGTCCCTCGGCGACCTGGCGGCCTTCGCCGGTGAACACGGACTGGTGTTCTTCGACGCGCCGGTGCTGGGCACCCGTCAGCCGGCCGAGGCCGGACAACTCCTCGTCCTCGCCGCGGGCCCGGCCGGTCACCGGCCCGTGGTCGCCCCGGTGTTCGACGCGATCGGCAGTCGTACGGTGTGGACCGGCGAGGACGGCACCGCCGGCACCGCGACCCGGCTGAAGCTGGTCGCCAACAGCTGGGTCGTCGCGGCCACCGCCGCCACCGGCGAGACGCTGGCCCTGGCCAAGGCGCTCGGCGTGGACCCGCGGCACTTCTTCGACGCCATCGCCGGCGGCCCGCTCGACATGGGCTATCTGCGAGCCAAGGCCCGGCTCATCCTGGACGACGAACTGACGCCCGCTCAGTTCGCGGTGGCCACCGCCGTCAAGGACGCCCGGCTCATCGTCCGGGCGGGCGAGGAACACGGTGTGCGTCTGGACGTGGCCGCCGCGAGCGCCGCACGCCTGGAGCGCGCCGCCGCGCAGGGCCACGCCGACGAGGACATGGCCGCCGCCTACTTCGCCAGCTTCGGCGAAGCCGGGGCGCCGTCCGCCTGAGTGCGGGGCCCTGCGCGAGGCGGCCGGCTTCACTCGGCGGTGTCGGCGCCTTCCGCCTTCTCGGCCGTCTCCGGCGCCGGTTCGGCGGCCACGGTGTAGAAGACGGACGAGCCCTGCTTGCTGCGGTGCGCGCCGTTGCGGGCCACGAGGTTCTCCAGAGTGGTCCGCACGACCTTCGTCTGCACCGCCCGCTCGGGGTACGTCCGGCCCAGCGCCTCGGCGACCTCCGCGGCCGAGCGCGGCTCGTTCTGCTCGGTCAGATACCGGCGGACCAGCTCGACGAGCGTCGGCTGCGCGGGCTGCGACGGCTGCGCGGGCTGTTGCTGTGCGGGCTGCGCAGGCTCGGGCTGTGCGGGCTTCGCGGGGGCCTTCTTGGCCGCCGGCTTCCGGGCCGTGGGCTTCTTGGCGGCCGGCTTCTTCGGCCCCGGCTTCTTGGTGTCGGGGCGTCGGGCGCCGCCGCTCTTCCCGCGCGGAGCGGGCACGACCGGGGCCGGGGCCGCGATGCCGAGAGCCTGCTGCATGTTCAGCAGAATGGCGTGGTCGTGCTGGAGTGCGGCCAACCGCTCTTGCAACGCGGCGATTTCCGCGGTGACGCGCTCCTGTTCCTTGACGTTCTGTTCTAGGTCCTTGGTCACCTGGCTGACGTACTGAGAGGCCAATTCGGTGACGGGCCCAGCGGTTTCCGGCATATCTACCTCCGCTTGTGGTGCGACACCTGGATGATACGGGTGAGTTAACCCGTTCTCACCTTTCGTGACACACAGACACGGCGGTCGACCCTGGGCCAGGGCCGCGACCTCGGCGGGGGTGAGTGTCCGGCCGTGGACCCGGAAGTCGTGCACTTGACACCCGTGTTCCGGCGAGCAGGACGTGATGCCAATGGCGCCGGGACGGCAGATCGCGCCCCCAACTTCCGTGTCCCGTACGCTCCGTGGCTAGGATTCCTGCTCATGGCGACGCGCGGACACACCGGTACCCCCCGGCTGGGGCGCCGTACCCGCGCGGCTCTGGTCCTGGTCGGCCTGCTGATGTGTTCCGGGTGCGAGGACTCCCTGGGGCAGCCCCCGCCGCGACCGGCCGGGCCATCCGCCGTCGCCGCGTGCCTGACCGGCTCCGGGGGCCTGATCGCCGACGTCGACAACGACGGCCGCCCGGACCGGATCACCGACCCCTCCCACCACGGCGCCCGCCTGACCATCACCTTCGGCACCGGCTCGCGCCGCGAACGGACCGTACCGGCGCGGGGACTGGCCGACCGCCCGGGGAACCGGCAGCAGTATGTCCGCGCCGCCGTGGCGGACTTCGACCAGGACGGCTGGAGCGACCTGGTCGTGGTCGCCGGGCAGGCCCAGGGCGGCGACGACCCGGTCCCGCCCCGCGTGGCCGAACTGCGGCTGGGACCCTTCTCCGGCACCGGCCGCAGCCGGCGCACCGTACGGCTCGACCTGGGTGCCACGCAGGACATCGCGGTGGCCGACCACGACCACGACCGGTATCCCGACCTGGCGGCCTACACCTACGCGGGCGACGGGGTGTATGTGTTCGAGGCCAGGCTCGGCGACCCGCGCACCGGACTGAGGGCCGGCACCCGCGCGTACACCACGGACGCGGGGGCCACCGGCCACCGCCCGCCGGCCCGCCTCCCGCACGCCGGCCTCACGCCGTTCTACCCGGGGTGCGGGGCGAGGTGACCTGCCTGGAACCACCGGGAACTCAGCGGGAACTCACCCGAGGACGAGCGGGAGTCTCGCGGCCGGCCGGTCGCCGAGTTCGGTCCGTTCGGCGTCGGTCGGGGCCCGGCGGCCCGTACCGATCCGCAGCGCGTCCTCGTCGGACCAGGACGCGGGGAAGGGCGCCCCGGCGATCTCCTCCAGCATCCCGCGCGCCCGGGCGAGGCTCTCGGCGGGCGGTCGTTCGGCGTCGGGGAGGTGCGCGATCAGGTCCAGGTGGTGCAGGGTCCACTCCAGGACGTACGCCGAGAGGTAGTCGCCGGCGGTGAGGACCATGTCCTGGGTGCTCACCCGCAGTCCGGGATCGGCCAGCTCCGCTGCGCGTCCGGCGGCCGAACCGACATCGTCCAGATGGAACTTGAGCAGTCCGGGATCCTCGTAGGCGGCGGCCAGCCGGACCGTCAGCGCGTCCAGCGGGTCGTCGCCGGCCGGCGGTGTGTCCGTGACGTGCCAGTAGGTCACCGCGTCGTGCGTCGGTTCGCCCGCCGCGGGTGTCACGAGGGTGATCAGTACGTCCTGGGCGTCGATGACGAGATGACACACCAGGTCCCGGACGAGCCAGCCGGCGCAGCCGGACGGCCGCGCGAAGTCCTCGTCGGCGAGCCGGGCCACGGCGGTGCGCAAGGCGGTCCAGGAGTGCGGGAAGAGGTCCACCCCCGCAAGCTAGCAGCGCGCGGTGGGGCGCTTCGACCCATTTACCCGGGCCTCCCTCGGCACCGGCCGGTCGACTGCCGACGTGGGTCCCCTCGGCATCGGTCGGCCCGTTGACGACGCGGGGCCCCGTCGGATCAGGCATGCCGGCGGTCATGACCGATCACCGAAAGACCGATACCGCGTAACCGGCACGGCGAGCTGCGCGCGGGGCGGCCGCCCCGCATCCCGGGGAGCCTGCCGCCCGTCGAATGCCCGGCGGCCGTGCTCCCACGCCCGCCGGTCGCGCGGGCACGCAGCGCGGCGGTGTCCGGCTCAGAACATCGCGTCCTCGAAACCCGGTTCGCGGTTCACGGCGATCGCGCCGGTGTTCCGGTGTGTCGCCCAGCTCGGCGAGGGTGGCGAAGCGGATGGCCGCCGCACGGCAGCGCTCCACGTACGGCTGGAAGCGGGGCCCGTCGAACGCGGCGACGTCCGGTTCGAGCTTCACCCAGTGGCCGGCCATGCTGTCCCTCCCCCGTCGGCGCGATGCTCGCCTCATCCTGGCACCGGGACGGGCATAGGCAAGGGGCGTTCACGTGCATGAACTTCACACACGTGGGTGTACATGTCATATGGGGGTGTGCCAAGCTCAGCCGACTTCCTTCGAACACGGCGGAGTGGGAGGGCGAGCATGAGCGTTTCCCGGCGTGCGCTGCTGGTCACGGCGGCGGGTGCGGCGGCCGTGGGGCCGGTCACGGAGGCGTCGGCGGCACCCGTGGCGGCGGCCGGACGGGCGGAGACGGGTGGACGGGTGGAGACGGGCGCGACCCTGCGGACGCTGAGCGCGGCGGCGGACTACGCCGTGGCGAAGGTCCGCGCCGTGGCGCCCCGCGTGACCGGCTTCCCGGTCGGCACCAGGTTCGAGAAGTGGACGTACTCGCGCGGCGGGGACTGGGTGGGCGGCTTCTGGCCCGGGACGCTGTGGATGACGTACCTCTACAGCGGGGACGACACCTTCCGTGCCCGGGCGGTCGAGTCGGCCCGGAACCTGGCCCCCCGCCAGACCGACACCACCACCCACGACCTGGGTTTCCTCTTCTACCCCTCCTGGGTCACCGCCTGGCGCCTGACCGGCGACGACGAGTGGCGCACCGGCGCGATACGCGCGGCCGACTCCCTGATACGGCGGTACAACCCGGGCGGCGGGTTCATCCGGGCATGGGGCGCGCTGAACGACACCGCCAACGCCGGCCGCGTCATCATCGACACGATGATGAACCTGGACCTGCTGGCGTTCGCGAGCCGGCAGACCGGTGACCCCGCCTACCTGGACATCGCGGTGGCGCACGCGAGGACCGCCCAGCGCGTCTTCCCCCGACCGGACGGTTCGACCCCGCACGTGTTCGACTTCGACCCGGACACCGGCGCACCCCTCGGCCCCGCCACGGTGCAGGGTTACGATGCCTCCTCCTGCTGGTCGCGCGGGCAGGCGTGGGGCATCTACGGGTTCACCACCATGTACCGCAGGACCGGCGACACCGGGTTCCGGGACACCGCGCGCAGACTCGCCGACTACGCCATCGAGGCGCTGACCCCGGACCACGTGCCCGTCTGGGACTACCGGGCGCCGCAGCAGCCGTACGACATCAAGGACGCCTCCGCCGGGGCGATCATGGCGTGCGGACTGCTGGACCTGCACGCGGCGACCGGCCGGCGGGCCTACCGGGACGTGGCGCTGCGGATCCTCACCGCCCTCGCGGAGACGTGCCTGACCAGGAACTCGGCCCGCGCGGAGGCGGTCGTGGCCCGCTGCACCCGCAACCGTCCCGGCGAGGACGGCATCGAGATCTCGCTGCCCTACGCCGACTACTACCTCCTCGAAGGCATCCTGCGGGTGCTCCGCCCCGCGGACGTGGACCGCGCGATCGACCTGTCACAGCCGTCCTAGCGGTCCTGGATCGAGGAGGGGGGCGCGGGCGGCGATGTCGCCCGCACCCGCTCAGCCGGCCGAAGCGTTCCGTGTCGCCTCGCGTGCTTCGGTGAGGGCCCGCTGCCTGAGGCTGCCGCCGAACAACTGGATCGTGGTGGCGGCCAGGACGTCGTCCCTGCCGATGGTCCGCCCGTCCCCCCTGCGGGTGGACAGGGCCAGGAGGGGATCCTTGAGGAGCGGGGGAGGGGCCGGTTCGCCCGGCGTCACCAGGTGGACCGAACCGAAACGCTTGACCCCGCCCTCGCGGACGACCATGGCCGCGTCCCGTGCGAGGTCCGTCAGGAACATGCTCGCGATTCCGTCCAGGTCGCGGACCATCGCCGGAACGGCCCTCGCCCCCCGGCTGCGCAGCAGCTTCCTCACCCCGGCCTCGAACCGGTGGGCGCCGGCCACAGCACTCGGTCTGCGCGGCCCGCGGCGCTGACGAGAAGGCACGACGGCGCCCTCGGCGTCGTACAGGACACCGGTCAGACCCCGGAACGTCGGGCTGTGGTCGTACCACTTGGTCCCCACCTCGACTTCGACGTTCCGGTCGATCGCCGACAGGAGGTCCCCGGGGACCAGCTTCTTCCGGGCCTCCGCCGCCGCCGCTCGCCTCGCGCCGTCGATGATCTCCGTCAGCACCGTCCGCGTCACCGACGCGGCGGCCCACGCGGCCGGCCGGGAGACGTGCAGCGGAGTCACGTCCCTGAACACCGCTCTGACGAGAGAAGGCTTGAACGGCGGGACATCCATGCCCGCGGCGGTCCCGGGACCACCGCGCTCAGGGCGTGCGGGCTGTACGGTCATCGCGAGGAAACGCTCCTTGCCGTCGAAGTCGAGGTTGTCAGAGGCCCACACTTCACCACGCGCTGCCGGGCATCAACCGCCGGATCATCCCGGCACACCGGCCCGGCCCGCCCACCGCGCCGTGTCACAGCCAACCGGCGATGGCCGAGGCGACAGGGGGCCCGGCCGAAACGGATTGCCTCGGGGGCGGCGCTCACGTTGGCTGGGCAGCATGGCTGAACTGCGTACCGAACGCCTCCTGCTCCGTCGATGGCAGGACTCCGACCTTGAACCATGGGCGGCGATGAACGCTGATCCCGAGGTTCGGCAGCACTTGGGCGGCCTGCTCACCCGCGAACAGAGCGATGCCTCCGTGGCGCGGTACCAAGCCGAGTTCGATCGGCGGGGATACGGATGGTGGGCCGTTCAGTTGCAGGCCACGGGCGAGTTCATCGGCTTCGCGGGCCTGGACCGGGTGGATGACGGCATGCCGTTCACGGGGGTGGAGATCGGTTGGCGGCTCGCTCGCTCGGCCTGGGGCCGGGGTTACGCCACCGAGGCCGCCCGGGCCTGTCTGGCCTTCGGCTTCGAGACGCTCGAACTCCCCGAGATCCTCGCGGTGACGACTGCTGCCAACCTCCGTTCCCGGGCAGTGATGCGCCGGATCGGCATGACCCGCGACCCGGCTGACGATTTCGACGACCCCACCGTGCCCGAAGGGCCACTGCGTCCGAACGTGCTGTACCGAATCGCGCGTGGTGTGAGGGTGTGACGCCCTCGGCTCGGTGTCGCGCCGCCGGGGCCGGGTGGGTCAGCGGTGTATGGAGGGCTCGTCGGTGTGTTCGTGCGTGTGCTTCGTGCGGGCCGTGTGTCCGGCGACGGCCCGGGAGCGCGGTGCCGGGCCGGAGCGGCGGTTGATCAGGACGACGCCGGCCACGACGACGGCGCCGCCGAGCAGTTCCACCGGGTGCGGGATCTCGCCGAGCCAGACGAAGGACACCAGCAGGGCGACGGGCGGGACCAGGTACAGCGCGGCCGTGGACGCGGCGAGCGGCAGACGGGCGACGGCGTAGCCCCAGATCACGAAGCCGAGGGCGGACGGCAGCAGCCCGAGGAAGGCGACGGCCAGCAGCGCGTCCAGGGGGGCGTGGGTCATCGCCCGGGCCGTCGCGGGGACGAGCGGCAGCGCGAACACCGTGCCGGCGATCATGGCGTACGTGGCCACCTCCAGCCCGGTGTAGTGCCGCAGCAGCGGTTTGCTGGCGAAGTGGTAGACGCCCTGGACGACGGCCGCGGCCAGCACCACCAGGGACGCGGCGGTGAACCCGGACACCCCGTCGCTCAGCGTGACGACGGCGGTGCCCGCGAGGGCGATGACGCTGCCGAGGGCCACGTTGCGGCTGATGTGTTCGGCCAGGAAGGCGCTGCCCAGCAGGACGCTGAACACGGGGGCGACGGCGATCAGCAGGCTCGCGGTGCCCGCCTCGACATGGATCTCGCCCCAGTTCAGCAGCACCTGGTAGGCGGTCATGCCGGTGAGCCCGCACAGCGCGATCTGCGGCAGGTCCCTGCGCCGGGGCACCCGGACCCCGGCGAACGGGGCGATGGCGGCCAGGACGACGGCGGCGATGGCCAGCCGCAGCAGCGAGAGCGCCGCCAGGCCGAGTCCGCCGACCCCCACGCGGATCGCCGGGAACGCGGACGCCCACAGCACGACGGTGCCGGCCAGGGCGAGGAAGCGGGGGGAGGCGAACCGTGTGCGCATTCCTCTACGATGCCGAGACGGAAACAAGAAGGTCCAGTTAGCTTTCTTTATGTAAAGCGTAAGAAGTGATGATGCTTGATGTTCGCCGGCTCAGGATCCTGCACCACCTGGCCATCCACGGCACCGTCGCGGCGGCGGCCGAGGCCCTGCATCTGACCGCGCCGGCGGTCTCCCAGCAGCTGGCCGTCCTCGAACGGGAGGCCGGCCTGCCCGTCGTGGAGAAACACGGACGCACGCTGCGGCTGACCACCGCCGGCGAGCTGCTGGTCGCGCACGCGGAGGTGGTCCTCGGCGACCTCGCCGCCGCGGAGTCCGACCTCGCGGCGCTGCGCGGCGGCCGGCGCGGACAGGTCCGGGTGGCCGCGTTCGCCTCGGCCGCCCGCACCCTGTTCCCGGCCGTGTACCGGGCGCTCGCCGAGGAGGACGACGCGTGGTCGCGCCGGCTCGCCCTGCACCTCACCGTCCTGGAACCCGGTGACGCGCTCCAGGCCCTGCACAAGCGGGAGATCGACGTCGCCGTCGTCCACGGCTACACCGTACTGCCCCGCGACTTCCCCTCGGGCAGCGAGCAGGAGGCCCTCATGGAGGACCCCGTGGTGGCCGTGCTGCGCCTCGACCACGCGGACCGGCTGGGGCTGGCCCCCGGGGCGCCCGCGGACCTCTCCGCGCTCGCCCAGGCGCCCTGGCTGACACCCGCGCCGGACACCTCCTGCTACGAGATGATCCAGCGGACCTGCGGCGCCGCCGGGTTCGTCCCGGACATCCGGGTCCGCAGCAGCGACTTCGCCGTCCTGACCTCCCTGGTCGCCGCCGGTGCGGGCGTCGCGCTGGCCCCCCGGCTCGCCGTCCCGGACGACGCCGCCGGGGTCAGCCTGCACCCGCTGACCAGGCCGGTCAGCCGGACGGTCTTCACCGTCAGCCGCTCGGGCACCGCCCGCAGGCCCGACATACACCTGCTGAACTCCCTGCTGAAGCGGGCGGCGGCCGACCACTCCGGCAGCCCCTGACGCGCACGGTTCCGGCGGCCCCCCGGCCGCGTCAGCGCAGCCCAGGCAGTCGGCTCAGTTCCGGGACGCGTAGCAGGCGGGCCGTCGTCAGGTAGACCACCGCCAGTGTCAGCGTGCCCGCGGCCAGGGAGAGGGCCGTGGGTGCGGTGCCCGTGCCGAGGCTGGTGCCGCACAGCCGTGCCACCGTCCAGCCCAGGGCCGCGCCCAGGCCGGCGGCGACCAGCAGCTTGGCGTAGGTGCGGCGCAGGGCCCCGTCGTCGAGGCGTCCGCCGACCCGGCGCCGCAGCAGCCGCGCGGTCACCAGGAGCCCGATCGCGTACGACAGCGTGTACGCACCGGCCATCGCCGTCACCGCCCAGCGCGCGGGCAGCAGCACATGGCAGGCGGTGACGAGGGCGATGTTGACCACGGCGACCCACGCGGCCATGAAGAACGGCGTACGGGTGTCCTCGAAGGCGTAGAAGCCGCGCAGCAGCAGGTACTGGGCGGAGAACGGGACGAGGCCGGGGCCGAACGCCTGGAGCATGTGGCCGAGCGGCCGGGCGGTGGCCGCGTCGGCGGCACCGTGGGCGAACAGCAGCACCGCCAGCAGCGGGCCCAGGGCGAGGAAGAAGAACGCGGCGGGCACGATGACGGCGCCGCTGACCCGCAGGGCGCGGGACAGGTCCGCCCGCAGGTCGGCCACCCGCCCTTCCGCGGCGGCCCGGCTCATGCGCGGCAGCAGCGCGGTCACCAGGGAGACCGTGACGATGGACTGGGGCAGCATCCAGATGGTCTGCGCGTAGGTGTACGCCGAGTAGCCCGCGCCCGCGTCCGGGAGTTCCTGGTCGGCGGCGTTGGCGTAGTTGGTGACCACCGCCAGGGCCACCTGGTTGGCCAGCACGAACAGCAGGGTCCACTTGGCCGCGTGGACGCTGGAGCCGAGGCCCGTGCCGCGCCAGTCGAAGCGCGGCCGGAACCGGAAGCCGGCGGCGCGGGCGAACGGGATCAGGGCGAGGGCCTGTACGGCGATGCCGGCGGTCGTGCCGATGCCGAGCAGCCGGACCTGGCCGGCCGTGATGTCCGCCACCCGGTCGGGGACCGTCATCAGGCCCAGGTAGGCGGCGAACATGGCGATCAGGACGACGTTGTTCAGCACCGGCGTCCACATCGCCGCCCCGAACTTCTCGCGGGCGTTGAGGACCTGGCCGTAGATGCCGGTCAGTCCGTAGAAGAAGATCTGCGGCAGCAGGTACCGGGCGAAGGTGACCGTCAGTTCGTACGCCTCGTGGTTGTCGGCGGTGTCCCGCATGTAGACGCCGACGATCTGGGGTGCCGCCCACACCGCCAGCGCCGTCCCGACGCCGAGGACGCACACCACGAGGGTCACCAGCCGCTGCTCGTAGGCCCGGCCCTGGTCGGGGTGTGTGGCGCGGGCGCGCACCAGCTGCGGTACGAGGACGGCGTTGAGGGCGCCGCCGATCAGGAGCGTGTACAGACTGGTCGGCACCGTGTTGGCCGTGTTGTAGGTGCTCGCCAGCAGGCCCGTGCCCAGTGCGGCGGCCTGGAGCACCGTGCGGATGAGTCCCGTCGCCCGGGACACCACGGTGCCGGCCGCCATCAGTATCGAGGCCCGGGCCGGCCCGGGAGGGGCCGGTCTCTTCCGGCGACGGCCTCGCGTACGGCGGTCCGCCCGGCCCGCCGGGGCGGCGTGCCTGCCCCGGGGCCGGCGCTGTGCCGGCACACCCCGTGGCCTCGTCTTCGCGTCCTCGATCATGCGCACAACCTATGTGAGCCAGGGGAGGGGGCCGCGATGCCGGGGCGGGCGCGGGGGCCCGGACACCGTGAGAGAAAATAGTTGCCTTGAGAAACTAGGAAGTGTGATGAAAGGTCCCGCATGCCGCACCTCACCATCGACTACTCCTCCCGTCTGGCCGGAGTCCTCGACGCGGGCGTCCTCGTGAAGGAGCTGCATCCGCTGGTCCTGGAGGAATCCGGATCGACGGGTGTGTGCAAGACGCTGGTCCGGCCGGTGGACACGTACATCGGTGACATGTCGAGCGGGGAGACCGCTTTCCTGCACATCGAGGTGGGCCTCCTGGCCGGCCGCCCCGCACACCAGCGGGCCCGCCTGTCCGAGCGCGTACTGGACCTGGCCGACGGACACCTGCGCGCGGCCGGGGTGCCCGAGGCGGTCGTCTCGGTGGAGGTCAGGGAACTGGCCGGCAGCTACCGGCTGTCCACCGTGACCACGGCCGGCGGATGACCCCGTCACGGCCCCTCGCCGGCCGTCGTCACCGGGGGACCCCTTAGCCGTCGCAGGGGCCCCTGGGGGCCCTAGGGGTGTCGTGCGTCACCACCCCCTGCCTAGCCTCCGAAATCGAAAGGGGAAGCGGACCGGCAACCGTCCGGAGGCGATCCGCACGGCCCAGGCCCTCACTTCGATCCCGATCGGATGGCGCGCTGGTGAACAACGAAGAGCAACTGCTCGACTACCTCAGGCGGACGACGGCGGACCTGCGCGAGGCGCGGCGACGGCTGCGCGAGAACGAGCGACGCGCACACGGCCCGGTCGCCGTCGTCGGCATCGGCTGCCGTTACCCCGGCGGCGTCACCACCCCCGAGGAACTGTGGGACCTCGTCGCGACCGGCACCGACGCGGTGACCGGCTTCCCCACCGACCGCGGCTGGGACGTCGACGCCCTGTACGACCCCGACCCGGCCCGGCCCGGCAAGACCTACGCCCGCACCGGCGGATTCCTGCACGACGCCGCCGACTTCGACCCCGGCTTCTTCGGCATCAGCCCCCGCGAGGCCCTCGCCATGGACCCGCAGCAGCGGCTGCTGCTGGAGACCTCCCACGAGGCCTTCGAACGGGCCGGCATCGTCCCCGCGTCCCTGCGCGGCAGCCGCACCGGTGTGTTCGCCGGCGTCATGTACAACGACTACGCCACCCGCCTCGATTCCGTCCCCGACGACCTCGACGGCTACCTGGCCAACGGCAGCGCCGCCAGCATCGCCTCCGGCCGCGTCGCCTACACCTTCGGACTCGAAGGGCCCGTCGTCACCGTCGACACCGCCTGCTCCTCCTCCCTGGTCGCCCTGCACTGGGCGGTACGGGCGCTGCAGTCCGACGAGTGCTCCCTCGCCCTGGCCGGCGGGGTCACCGTGATGTCCACCCCGGAGACCTTCGTCGACTTCAGCCGGCAGCGCGGGCTCGCCCCCGACGGCCGCTGCAAGGCGTTCGCCGCCGCGGCCGACGGCACCGGCTGGGGCGAGGGCGCGGGCATGCTGCTGCTGGAACGGCTCGCCGACGCCCGCCGCAACGGCCACCCGGTGCTCGCCGTCATCCGGGGCAGCGCGGTCAACTCCGACGGCGCCAGCAGCCGGCTGACCGCGCCCAACGGCCCCTCCCAGCAGCGGGTCATCCGGCAGGCCCTGGCCGGCGCCGGGCTCACCCCCGCCGACGTCGACGTGGTCGAGGCACACGGGACCGGCACCGCCCTCGGCGACCCCATCGAGGCCCAGGCGCTGCTCGCCACCTACGGCCAGGACCGCGACCGGCCGCTGCTGCTCGGCTCGGTCAAGTCCAACCTCGGGCACACCCAGGCCGCCGCGGGCGTCGCGGGCGTCATCAAGATGGTGCTGGCCATGCGGTACGGCGAGGTCCCGCCCACCCTCCACGTCGACGCGCCCACCGATCAGGTGGACTGGAGCGCCGGAGCCGTCGAACTGGCCCTGGGACGGCGCCCCTGGCCCGCCACCGGACGGCCCCGCCGCGCCGCCGTCTCCTCCTTCGGCATCAGCGGCACCAACGCCCACGTCGTCCTGGAAGAGGCACCCGCCGACCCCGAACCGGACCAGGACACACCCGACTCGCCCGCCCGGGAGGGCGGTTGCGTGCCCTGGATCGTCTCCGGCCGCACCCCCCAGGCCCTCACCGCGCAGATCGCCCGGCTGCGCGACCACCTCGGCACCCACCCCGGCGCCCGCCCGGCCGACCTCGGACTGTCGCTCGCCACCACCCGCGCCCGCCACGAACACGGTGCCGTCGCCGTCGGCCGGGACACCGCCGAACTGCTCGCCGCGCTCACCGCCGCCACACCGCTCACCCGGACCGGCGGCCGGACCGCGTTCCTGTTCACCGGGCAGGGGGCCCAGCGCACCGGCATGGGCCGCGCCCTGCACCGCGCCTTCCCGGTGTACGCCGAGACCTTCGACGCGGTGTGCGCCCTCGCCGACCCGCACCTGGACCGGCCGCTCGCCGACGTGCTCGACGACGACACCGGCCCGCTGAACCGCACCGACTACGCCCAACTCGCCCTCTTCGCCACCGAAGTGGCCCTCTACCGCCTCCTGGAGTCCTGGGGCGTCACCCCCGACTACCTGGCCGGGCACTCCGTCGGCGAGATCGCCGCCGCCCACGCCGCCGGGGTGCTCTCCCTGCCCGACGCCGTGCGGCTCGTCCTCGCCCGCGGCACCCTGATGGCGGCCCTGCCCGAGGGCGGCGCCATGGCCGCGCTGCGCGCCACCGAGGAGGAGATCACCCCCCACCTGGACGCGACGGTGGGCCTCGCCGCCGTCAACGGCCCGCGCTCGGTGGTGATCTCCGGCGCCGAGGACGCCGTGACCGCCCTCGCCGCCCGCTTCGGCGGCGGAAAGCGGCTGACCGTCTCGCACGCCTTCCACTCGCCGCTGATGGAGCCGATGCTCGCCGGCTTCGCCGAGGCCGCCGCCCGCTGCTCCTACGCCGAGCCCCGCATCCCCCTCGTGTCCACGCTCACCGGCGCCCTCGCCGACCCCGCGCACCTTGCCACCCCCGGCTACTGGGTCGACCACGTCCGCCGCACCGTCCGCTTCGCCCCCGCCCTGACCACCCTGCACGACCTGGGCGTGCGGACGTTCCTCGAAGTCGGCCCGGACGCCGCCCTCACCGCGCTCGCCGCCGACTGCGTCCCCGAGGACAGCGTGACCATCGCCGCCCTGCGCCGGGCCGGCGACGAGGAACACGACCTGGTCACGGCCGTGGCCCGGCTGCACGCGGCCGGCACCGACGTCGACTGGGCGGCCTTCTTCGCCCCGCACCACGCCCGGCCCACCACCCTGCCCACCTACGCCTTCCAGCGCAGCCGCCTCTGGCTGGACGCCGGCACCGGCGGCAGCGGCGACGCCGGCGGCCTCGGGCAGAGCGCCACCGGCCACCCCCTGCTGACCGCCGCGACCGACCTGCCCGACAGCGGGGGAGCGGTCCTGACCGGACGGCTCTCCCGCGCCACGCACCCATGGCTCGCCGACCACGCCGTGCACGGCACCGTGCTGCTGCCCGGCACCGCCTTCGTGGAACTGGCGCTCCAGGCCGCGGAGCGCACCGGCTGCGACACCGTCGGCGTACTCACCCTGCACGCCCCGCTGATCCTGCCCGAGCAGGGCGCCCTCGCCGTCCAGGCCGCCGTCGGCCCCGACCGGGACGGACAGCGGGAGCTGACCATCTGGTCCCGCCGTGCCGACACCCCCGACGCCCCCTGGACCCGCCACGCCGCCGGAGTCCTCACCTCCGCCGACGGCACGGACCCGGCCCGGCTCACCGACTGGCCGCCCCCGGACGCCGAACCCGTCGACCTGGCCGGCCTCTACCCCGCGCTGGCCCGCACCGGCTACGGCTACGGCGAGGTCTTCCAGGGCCTGCGCGCCATGTGGCGGCGCGGGGACGAGCTGTTCGCCGAGGCGGCCCTGCCCGACAGCGCCCGCGCCACCGCCGCCGGATACGGGATCCACCCGGCCCTGCTGGACGCCGTCCTGCACGTCAACCTGCTGGACCTGCCCGACGGCCAGGCGGTCCTGCCGTTCGCCTGGGCCGGTGTCACCCTCCACGCGCCGGGCACCGACACCCTGCGCCTGCGCCTGACCCCGTCCGGCCCCGACTCCGTCGCCCTCACCCTGGCCGACGCCGCCGGCGCGCCCGTCGCCACCGTGCGCGGCCTCGTGGCCCGCCCCGTCACCGCCGACCAGCTCGCCGGGGACGGCGACGACCCGCTGTACCGGGTGGACCTCGTCCCGGCGCCCGCCGCGACGGCCCCGGCCCTGCCCGCGACGGCCGTGTGCGGCCTCGGCGACAACGACACCGGCCCTGGGAGCGCCGGTCCGGGCAGTGCTCCCCTGATCGGCGCCGACGTCCCCCACCACCCCGATCTGGCCGCCCTCACCGCCGCCGGTCCCGTCCCCGACCTGGTCCTGCTGGCCGTACCGCCCGCCCCCGACGCCGTACCCGACCTGCCCGCCCTGGTGCGCGCGCGGGTGCACGAGGTCCTGGACGTACTGCGCTCCTGGCCCGCCGACGAGCGGTACGCCGGGCGCCGGCTCGCCGTGCTGCTGCGCGCCGGCGACCTCGGTCACGCCGCCCTGTACGGGCTGGTCCGCGCCGCACAGGCCGAGCACCCCGGGCGGTTCCTGCTGGTCGACAGCGACGGCAGCGCCGACCCCGCACCGGCCCTCGCCGGCGCGCTCGCCGCCGGGGAACCGGAGATCGCGGTGCGGGACGGCGAGGTGCGGCTGCCCCGGCTGGCCCGCGCCAAGCCCGGTGGCCCGCCCGCCTGGGACCCCGACGGCACCGTTCTGATCACCGGAGGCACCGGCGGCCTCGGCGCGCTGATCGCCCGTCACCTGGTCACCGCGCACGGCGTACGGCACCTGCTGCTGGCCGGGCGGCGCGGCCTGGACGCCCCCGGGGCCGCCGGACTCGCCGAGGCGCTGCACGACTCGGGCGCCGAGGTGACCGTCGTCCGGTGCGACGCCGCCGACCGGGACCAACTGGCCGCGCTGCTCGCCGAGCACGACGTACGGGCCGTGGTGCACGCCGCCGGCGTCGTCGACAACGGCGTCCTGGCCGGCCTGGACGACCGCCAGGTGGACCGGGTGCTGCGGCCCAAGGTGGACGCCGCCTGGAACCTGCACGAACTGACCCGCGAGAAGGACCTGTCCGCGTTCGTGCTGCTGTCCTCCGCCGCCGGACTGCTGGTCGGCGGCGGCCAGGCCAACTACGCGGCCGCCAACACCTTCCTCGACGGTCTCGCCGCCCACCGCCGCTCGCTCGGCCTGCCCGCCGTCTCCCTCGCCTACGGCCTGTGGTCCGGCACCGACGGCATGAGCTCCGGCATCGACGCCGCCGACCTGGAACGGCTGCGCCGGCTCGGCCTGCCGCCCCTGACCCCCGCCCAGGGCCTGCGCGCCCTCGACACGGGCCCCGGCGGCGAGGACGCCGTACTGGTGCCCGTACGCCTGGACGCCGCCGCGCTGCGCGCCCGGACCGACGGCGTGCCCGCGCTGCTGCGCGGCCTGGTCCGGCCCGCCCGGCGACGCGGCACCGAAGGCGCCACCCCGGCGGGCTCCTGGCGCGACCGGCTGGCCCCGCTGGCCGACCCCGACCGCGACCGCGCCCTGCTGGAGCTGGTGCGCACCCATGTCGCCGCCGTGCTCGGGCACCCCTCGCCCGAGTCGGTGGAACCGGGGCGCGCCTTCCAGGAGATGGGCTTCGACTCGCTCGCCGCCGTCGAACTGCGCAACCTCCTCGCGGGCGCCACCGGGCTCACCCTGCCCGCCACGCTCGTCTTCGACCAGCCCACACCCACCACCCTCGCCGCCCACCTCAAGACCGCGCTGGTGCCCGGCCCCGCCGACCGGGCCCGGTCCGCGCTGGCCGAACTGGACCGCCTGGAAGCCACGTTGCACGCCCTGCCCGACCAGGACGGCAGCCACGCCCGGGTCACCGCCCGCCTCGAAGCGCTGCTGCGCGACTGGCAGGACACCCACGGCCGGCCTGCCGCGCCCGGGACGCCGGCCGACGTCGGCGACGCCAGCGACGAGGAACTCTTCGCCAGGATCGACAACGAACTGGGAGCCCTGTGATGGAAGACTCGGCCACGGCCGGCAAGCTCCGCGACTACCTCAAGCGGGCCACGACCGAGCTGGAGCGCAGCCGCCGCCGCGTACGGGAGCTGGAGGACCGCGAGCGCGAGCCCGTCGCCATCATCGGCATGGGCTGCCGCTACCCGGGCGGTGTGCGCACCCCCGAGGACCTGTGGCGGATCGTCGACGAGGGCATCGACGTCGTCACCGACTTCCCCACCGACCGGGGCTGGGACACCGAGGCGATCTACGACCCCGAACCCGGCGCCCCCGGCAAGACCTACGTCCGCCACGGCGGCTTCCTGCACGACGCCGCCGAGTGCGACCCCGCCTTCTTCGGCATCAGCCCCAAGGACGCGCCCGGCACCGACCCGCAGCAGCGGCTGCTGCTGGAGGTCACCTGGGAGGCGTTCGAACGGGCCGGCATCGACCCCACCACCGTCAAGGGCACCCCGACCGGCGTCTTCGTCGGCCTGATGCACCACGACTACCTCGGCGGCACCATCTCCGGCAGCATCGTCTCCGGCCGCATCGCCTACACCCTGGGCCTGGAGGGCCCGGCGGTCACCATGGACACCGCCTGCTCCTCCTCCCTGGTGGCGCTGCACCAGGCCATCCAGTCGCTGCGCAAGGGCGAGTGCTCCCTGGCGCTGGCGGGCGGCGCCGCCGTCATGGCCAGCCCCGAGATGTTCATCGAGTTCAGCGAGCGCCGCGCGCTCTCCCCCGACGGCCGCTGCCACTCCTTCTCCGACGACGCCGCCGGCGCCGCCTGGGCCGAGGGCGCCGGCATGCTGCTGGTGGAGCGGCTGTCCGACGCGCTGCGCAACGGCCACGAGGTGCTCGCCGTCGTGCGCGGCTCGGCCGTCAACCAGGACGGCGCCTCCAACGGCCTGACCGCGCCCAGCGGCCCGGCGCAGATCCGCGTCATCCGGCAGGCCCTCGCCGACGCCCGGCTCGCCCCGCACCACATCGACGCGGTCGAGGCGCACGGCACCGGCACCACCCTCGGCGACCCCATCGAGGCTCAGGCCGTCATCGCCGCCTACGGGCAGGACCGGCCGGACAACCGGCCGGTGTGGCTCGGCTCCCTGAAGTCCAACATGGGCCACCCGCAGGCCGCGGCCGGGGTCGGGGCCGTCATCAAGATGGTCATGGCGATGCGCCACGGCACCCTGCCCCGCACCCTGCACGTCGAGAAGCCCTCCACCGCCGTCGACTGGAGCGCCGGAGACGTCCGGCTGCTCACCGAGGCCCGCCCCTGGGACACCCCCGACGGCCGCCCGCGCCGGGCCGGCGTGTCCTCCTTCGGCATCTCCGGCACCAACGCCCACACCATCCTGGAGGAGGCGCCGCCCGCCGCCACCGAACAGGACGCCCCCGAGCGGACCGCGCTGCCCGTGATCCCCTGGGTGCTGTCCGGCAAGGGCCCCGACGCCGTGCGCCGGCAGGCGGAGCGGCTGCTCGCCGCGGCCGGCGGCCTCGACCCGTACGACGTCGGCCACTCGCTGGCCACCACCCGCACCGTGTTCACCCACCGGGCCGCCGTCACCGGCCGCGACCGGGACGAGCTGCTGGCCGGCCTGCGCGCCGTCGCCGACGGCAGCCGGCCCGCCGAGGCGGCCCCCGAACCCGGCCGGCTCGCCGTGCTGTTCTCCGGGCAGGGCTCCCAGCGGCCCGGCATGGGCCGCACCCTGTACGCCGGGTTCCCGGTGTTCGCCGCCGCCCTCGACGAGATCTGCGCCGCGTTCGACACCCACCTGGACCGGCCGCTGCGCGAGGTGATGTGGGACCAGGACACCGACCCCGCGCCGCTGCACCGGACCGTGTACACCCAGGCCGCCCTGTTCGCCTTCGAAACCGCCCTGTACCGGCTGCTGGAGCACTGGGGCATCCGCCCGGACCTGCTCGCCGGGCACTCCGTCGGCGAGGTCGTCGCCGCGCACGTCGCCGGCGTGCTGGACCTGAAGGACGCCGTCGCCCTGGTCGCCGCCCGCGGCCGGCTCATGCAGCAACTGCCCGCCGGCGGCGCGATGGTGTCCCTGCTCGCCACCGAGGCCGAGGTCGCCGCGCTGCTCACCGACGGCGTCGGCATCGCCGCCGTCAACGGCCCGCGCGCGGTGGTGGTCTCCGGCGACGAGGACGCCGTACTCGCCGTCGCCGCCCGGGTGGAGAAGTCCACCCGGCTGAAGGTGTCGCACGCCTTCCACTCCCACCGCATGGACCCCATGCTGGAGGAGTTCCGCGAGGTCCTGGCGCAGCTGACCTTCCGGGAGCCCGCCCTGCCGGTCGTCTCCAACGTCACCGGCCGCCTCGCCGACCGACTGACCTCGCCCGAGTACTGGGTCCGGCACGTCCGTGAGGCCGTCCGCTTCCACGACGGGGTCACCACCCTGGCCGCCGAGGGCGCCACCCGTTTCCTGGAGGTCGGCCCCGACGCGGTCCTCAGCAACCTGGCCCAGGACACCGCGCCCGTCGTCATCGCCGCCCAGCGCCGCGACCGCGCCGAGGACGCCGCCCTCCTCGACGCCGTCTGCCGGCTGCACGTGACCGGCACCGGCCCCGACTGGACGGCGCTGTTCCCCGGGGGCCGCAAGGTCGACCTGCCCACCTACCCCTTCCGCCGCGACCGGCACTGGGAGGACGCCCCCATCCTCCAGGCCGAACGCTCGGCGGCGGCCCGCGCGGGCGACGCCGCCGACCCGTTCTGGGACCTGGTCCGCGACCAGGACGTCACCGCCGTGGCCGCCACCCTCGGCGTCGCCGACGAGACCTCCGTCGCCGCCGTCGTACCGGCCCTCGCCGCCTGGCACGAGCGGCGGCAGACCGACGCCGCGGCCGACGGCTGGCGGTACCGCGTCGCCTGGGAGCCGCTGGCCCCCGCCGCCACCCCGGCGCGCGGCGGCCGCTGGCTCGCCGTCGTGCCCGCCGCCGACGACCCGTGGACCACCACCGTCCTGACCGGGCTCACCGAACGGGGCCTCGCCCTCGACACCCTCACCGTGCCCGCCACGGCCGGCCGCACCGAACTCGCCGCGCTGCTCCACGGGCGGGACGGCGCCGACGGGGTGCTGTCCCTGCTGGCGCCCGCGTCCGCGCCGGCCGCCACCGCCGCCCTCGTCCAGGCCCTCGGGGACGCGGACGTCACCGCCCCGCTGTGGTGCGTCACCCGCGACGCCGTCGCGCACGGCCCGGCCGCCGCCGTCACCGGCCTCGACCAGGCCCCGGTGTGGGGCCTCGGCCGGGTCGCCGCCCTGGAACACCCCGAACGCTGGGGCGGACTGGCCGACCTGCCCGCCGAACCCGGCCCGGACACCCTCGCCCGGCTGGCCGCCCTGCTCGGCGACCCCCGCGGCGAGGACCAGGTCGTGCTGCGGGAGACCGGCGCCTACGGCCGGCGCCTGGAGCCCGCCCCCGCCCGTACGGGCGCCCCCTGGACCCCGTCCGGCACCGTGCTGGTCACCGGGGCCACCGGCGCCGTCGGCAGCGCCGTCGCCCGCCGGCTCGCCGCCGACGGCGCCGACCACCTGCTGCTGACCTCCCGCCGCGGCATGGACGCCCCCGGCGCCGCCGACCTGGTCCGCGAACTCACCGACGCCGGCACCCGGGTCACCCTCACCGCCTGCGACCTCACCGACCGCCGGGCCGTGGCCGCCCTGCTGGACTCCGTACCGGCCGAACACCCCCTCACCGCCGTGCTGCACCTGGCCGGCGTCCTCGACGACGGCGTCCTGGACGCCCTCACCCCCGAGCGCTTCGACAGGGTCCTCGCCCCGAAGGCCGACGCCGCCCGCCACCTGCACGAACTCACCGCGGACCGGGACCTGTCGGCATTCGTGCTGTTCTCCTCCCTGACCGCCACCGTCGGCGGCGCAGGCCAGGCCAACTACGCCGCCGCCAACGCCTACCTCGACGCCCTCGCCGAACACCGCCGCGCCGCCGGACTGCCCGCCACCTCGATCGCCTGGGGACCGTGGGGCGGCGACGGCATGGCCGCCCACGGCACCGTCCGCTCCGCCGCCCGCGCCATGGGCATGTCCCTCCTCGACCCCGCCCGCGCGCTCACCGCGCTGCACCGCGCCCTGGCCGGCGGCGACACCACCGTCACCGTCGCCGACGTCGACTGGGCGGTGTTCGCGCCCGCCTTCACCGCGACCCGGCCCAGCCCCCTGCTGTCCACGCTGCCCGGGGCCCGCCCCGCCACCGGCGGACCCGAACAGGCGGGCGCCGCCGACGACTTCGCGGCGAAACTCGCCGGCCTCACCGGCGGCGAACGCGACCGCGCCCTGCGGGAGCTGGTCTGCGGCCAGGCCGCCGCCGTCCTCGGCTACGGCGACGCCGGCGCCGTCGAGCCGAGCACCGCCTTCCGCGACCTCGGCTTCGACTCCCTCACCTCCGTCGACCTGCGCAACCGGATCAGCGCCGCCGCCGGGGTGCCGCTGCCCGCCACGCTCATCTTCGACTACGCCACGCCCGCCGCCCTCGCCCAGCACCTGGGCACCGAACTCGCCGGCGCGGGCACCTCCTCCGTGGACTCCGTCCTCGCCGACCTCGACCGGATCGCCGCCCGGCTCGGCGGCCTGAGCGCCGAGGACATCGAACAGGGCCGGATCGCCGGCCGCCTGCGGTCGCTGCTCGGCGACCTGGACCAGGCCCTCGGCCAGGAGGAGGCCGTCGCCGTCGCCGGACGGCTCGAGGACGCCACCGCCGACGACGTCTTCGCGTTCATCGACAACGAACTCGGCTCGGCCTGAGGCGACCCTCCCACGACACCCCGGCCGCACCGCGGTCCCCCTCTTCGCACAGGAGTGGCGACACCCGATGACCAACGACGAAAAGCTGCTCTCCTACCTCAAGCGGGTCTCCGCCGACCTGGCCCAGACCCGCCGGCGGCTGCGCGAGGCGGAGACCCAGGACCGGGAACCCATCGCCATCGTCGGGATGAGCTGCCGCTTCCCCGGCGGCGTGACCACCCCGGAGGAGTTCTGGCGACTCGTCCACGACGGCACCGACGCCATCGGCGACTTCCCCGACGACCGGGGCTGGGACCTCGACGCGCTGTACGACCCCGACCCGGACGCCACCGGCAAGAGCTACGTCACCCGCGGCGGGTTCCTCACCGACGCGGCCGGGTTCGAGCCGGACTTCTTCGGCATCAGCCCCCGCGAGGCGCTCGCCATGGACCCCCAGCAGCGGCTGCTGCTGGAGGTGTCCTGGGAGGCCCTGGAACGCGCCCGGATCGCCCCCGACGCGGTGCACGGCGCCCGCGTCGGGGTGTTCGCCGGCACCAACGGCCAGGACTACAAGGACCTGCTGGCCCGGATGCCCGACGACAGCGAGGCCGCGCTCGGCACCGGCGTGCTGGCCGCCGTCATCTCCGGCCGCATCTCCTACACCCTCGGCCTGGAGGGCCCGGCCGTCACCATCGACACCGCCTGCTCCTCGGCGCTCGTCGCGGTGCACCTCGCCGTGCAGGCGCTGCGCAACAAGGAGTGCACCCTCGCCCTGGCGGGCGGCGCCACCGTGATGTCCACCCCGGGCAACTTCATCGCCTTCAGCCGGCAGCGCGGCCTCGCCGCCGACGGCCGCTGCAAGTCCTTCGCGGACACCGCCGACGGCACCGGCTGGAGCGAGGGCGCCGGCATGCTGGTGCTGGAGCGGCTCTCCGACGCCCGTCGCAACGGTCACGAGGTACTGGCCGTGGTCCGCGGCTCCGCCGTCAACCAGGACGGCGCCTCCAACGGCCTGACCGCCCCCAACGGCCCGTCCCAGCAGCGCGTCATCCGTGCCGCCCTGGCCTCCGCGGACCTCGGCCCGGCCGACGTGGACCTGCTGGAGGCGCACGGCACCGGCACCACCCTCGGCGACCCCATCGAGGCCCAGGCACTGCTCGCCACCTACGGACAGGGCCGCGAACAGCCGCTGTGGCTGGGCTCGGTGAAGTCCAACATCGGGCACACCCAGGCCGCGGCCGGCGTCGCCGGCATCATCAAGGCGGTCATGGCGATGCGGCACCGGGTCCTGCCCCGGACGCTGCACGCCGAGCAGCCCTCCACCAAGGTCGACTGGGCACAGGGCGACATCCGGCTGCTGACCGACAACCGGCCCTGGACCGACCCCGGCCGCCCCCGCCGGGCCGCCGTGTCCTCCTTCGGCGCCAGCGGCACCAACGCGCACACCATCCTGGAGGAGGCCCCCGCCGAGGAAGCCGGGGAAGCCGGGACCGCTGGGGGACCGGGGCAGGCGGAGGCGCGTACGGCGCCGCCGCTGGTGCCCTGGGTGGTCTCCGGCCGCACCGAACGCGCCCTGCGCGAACAGGCCGCCCGGCTCGCCGCCGCCGTCGGCTACCTGGACCCGGTGGACGTGGCGCACTCCCTGGCCGCCACCCGCACCGCCCACCCGTACCGGGCCGTGGTCCTCGGCGCCGGCCGCGACGAGTTGCTGGCCGCCCTGACCGGCGTGGCCGAGGGCGGCCGGGGCGCCGCCTCGGGCCGGGTCCGCAAGGGGCAGACCGCCTTCCTGTTCACCGGCCAGGGCGCCCAGCGCGCCGGCATGGGCCGCGAACTGCACGCGCGGTTCCCGGTCTTCGCCCGCGCCTTCGACGAGATCTGCGCGCTCACCGGCGACGACGAGCTGCGCGACCTCGTCCTCGGCGACGACCCCGGGCCGCTGCACCGTACCGCCCGCACCCAGACCGCGCTGTTCGCCTTCGAAGTCGCCCTGTACCGGCTGCTGGAGTCCTGGGGGATCACCCCCGACTACCTGGCCGGGCACTCCGTCGGCGAGATCGCCGCCGCCCACGTGGCGGGCGTCCTGGACCTGAGGGACGCGACCACGCTGGTGGCCGCGCGCGGCCGGCTCATGCAGGCGCTGCCCGAGGGCGGCGCGATGATCGCCGTACGCGCCACCGAGGAGGAGGTCCGCCCGCTGCTCACCGGCCGGGTCGGCATCGCCGCCGTCAACGGCCCCCGCTCCGTGGTGATCTCCGGCGACGCCGCCGAGGCCGAGGCGGTGGCCGCCCGCTTCGGCAAGAGCCGCCGGCTGACGGTCTCGCACGCCTTCCACTCGCCCCTGATGGAACCGATGCTGGACGGCTTCCGGACGGTCGCCGAGTCCCTGACCTACCACCGGGCCACCCTCCCCGTCGTCTCCAACGTCACCGGCGCGCTCGCCACCCAGGACATCGCCTCCCCCGACTACTGGGTACGGCACGTGCGCGAGGCGGTCCGCTTCCACGACGGCATCCGCGCCCTCGCCGCCGAGGGCGTCACCCGCTACCTCGAAGTCGGCCCGGACGCCGTGCTGACCGCCATGGCCCGCGACTGCCTGACCGCCGACGAGACCGGTACCGGTACCGACGCCGGTGCCGACGCCGTCCTGGCCGCCGCTTCCCGCCGCGACCGCGACGAGACCGAGACCCTGCTCACCGCCGTCGCGCGGCTGTACACCGGCGGCGCCGCCGTGGACTGGACCGCGCTGTTCACCGGCGCCCGCACCGTCGACCTGCCCACCACCGCCTTCCAGCGCGAACGGTTCTGGCCCGAGACCACCGCCACCGCCGGCGACGTCGGCTCCGCCGGACTCGACTCCGCCGACCACCCGCTGCTCGGCGCCGCCACCGTCCTCGCCGACACCGACGGCGCCGTGCTCACCGGCCGGCTGTCGGCGCGCACCCATTCCTGGCTCGCCGACCACGTCGTCGCCGGCCGGATCGTCGTCCCCGGCACCGCCATGGTCGAGCTCGCCGTCCGCGCCGGCGACCAGGTCGGCTGCGCCCACCTGGACGAACTCGCCCTGGAGACCCCGCTGGTGCTGCCCCCGGACGACGGGGTACGGGTCCAGGTCGCCGTCGGCGCGCCCGACGCCTCCGGCGCCCGTACGGTGCACGTGTACGCCCGCGCCGAGAGCCTGCCCGCCGACGCCCCGTGGACCGCGCACGCCTCCGGCCTCCTCACCGCCGGCCCCGCCGCCCCGGGCGCCCGCCTGGACGACTGGCCCCCCGAGGACGCCGAAGCGCTCGACACCGGCGGCCTGTACGAGCGGCACGCCGCCGCCGGACTGGAGTACGGGCCCGTCTTCCGGGCGCTGACGGCCGCCTGGCGGCGCGACGGGGAAGTGTTCGCCGAGGTACGGCTGCCCGAGCGGCCCGCCGCCGACGCGCCCCGCTTCGGCCTGCACCCGGCCGCGTTCGACGCCGCCCTGCACTCCCTCGCCCTGCTCGGCGACGGAACCGCCGACGACACCGCCCGGCTGCCGTTCGCGTTCGCGGGCGTCACCCTGCACGCCACCGGCGCCTCGGTGCTGCGCGCCCGGCTCACGCCCGTCGGCGACCACGCCTTCGCCGTCGACCTGGCCGACGCCGACGGCGCCCCCGTCGCCACGGTCGCCTCGCTGACCTCCCGCCCGCTCACCCACCTCGCCGATCACGACCCCGCCGCCGACGCCCTGTTCACCCTCGACTGGCAGCCGCTGCCCCTGGACACCGACGCCCCCGACCCCGGCCACCGGGTGCTGCACAGCGCCCCCGGGTCCACCCCCGACGCCGTCCGCCAGGCCCTGCGCACCGCGCTCGCCGCCCTCCAGGACGACGACGCCCGCCCGCTCGCCGTGGTCACCCGGGGCGCGGTGAGCGTCGCCGGCGAGGACGTGCCCGACCTGGCCGGCGCCGCCGTATGGGGCCTGGTGCGGTCCGCGCAGTCCGAGCACCCCGACCGGTTCACCCTGCTCGACCTCGAACCCGGCGCGGACGCCGCCGCCGTCCTGCCCGGCGCCCTCGCCACCGGCGAACCCCAGCTCGCCGTGCGCGCGGACACCGCCCGCGCCGCCCGTCTGACCCGCGCCGAACTCCCCGCCGGCGCAGCCGACTTCACCTTCGACCCCGAGGGCACCGTCCTGCTGACCGGCGCCACCGGCGGCCTCGGCCGGGTCCTCGCCCGCCATCTGGTCACCGCGCACGGCGTACGGCACCTCGCGCTGCTCAGCCGCTCCGGCACCGCCGACGACCTGATCGCCGAACTGGCCGCCCTCGGCGCCACCGCGACCGCCCACGCCTGCGACGTCGCCGACCGGGACCGGCTCGCCGCCGTCCTGGCCGGCCTGCCCGCCGACCACCCCCTCACCGCGGTCGTGCACGCCGCCGGCGTCCTGGACGACGGCGTGGTCTCCGCCCTCACCCCCGAACGCCTCGACACCGTCCTCGCACCGAAGGCCCTCGGCGCCCTCCACCTCCACGAACTGACCGGCGACAACGTCCAGTTGGTGCTGTTCTCCTCCGTCGCCGGCACCGTCGGCGCCCCCGGCCAGGGCAACTACGCCGCCGCCAACGCCCTCCTGGACGCCCTCGCCGCGCACCGCCACGCCCACGGCGCCCCGGCCCTGTCGCTGGCCTGGGGCCCCTGGGCACCGGCCGGCGGCATGACCGGCACCCTCGACGAGGCCGACCGGGCCCGGATGACCCGCGGCGGCATGACCGCCCTGTCCGCCGGGGAAGGCACCGCGCTGTTCGACCGCGCCCTGCGCGCGGGCCGCCCCGCCCTGGCACCGGTACGGCTCTCCCTGCCCGCGCTGCGCGCCCAGGGCCCCGGCCTCGTGCCCGTCTTCCGCGCCCTCGCGGGCCGCCCGGTGCGCCGGGAAGCCGCCGCCGAGGGCACCGGCGCCGGCCTCGCCGATCTGGCTGGCCGCCCTGGGCGCCGAGGAGCGCGCCGAGGCGCTGCTGCACACGGTCCGCGCCCATGTCGCCGCCGTCCTCGGGCACGCCGACCCGGGCGGGGTGGAGACCGACCGGGCCTTCAAGGACCTCGGCTTCGACTCGCTCGCCGCCATCGAACTGCGCAACTCCCTCTCCGCCGAACTGGGCCGGCGGCTGAGCGCCACCCTGGTCTTCGACCACCCCTCGCCCGACGCGCTCGCCGCCCACCTCGGCACCCTGGTCGGCGACGCCCCGGCCGCGGCCCGCGGCGCCCGGCGCAACCGCGCCGCCCACGCCGGCGAGCCGCTGGCGATCGTCGGCCTCGCCTGCCGCTACCCGGGCGACGTACGCACCCCTGAGGACCTGTGGCGTCTCGTCGCCGACGGCACCGACGCCATCACCGCCTTCCCCGCCGACCGCGGCTGGGACGTGGACCGGATCGTCGACCCCACCCGCAGCCGCCCCGACACCTCCTACGTCGGCGAGGGCGGCTTCCTGCACGACGCGGGCGACTTCGACGCCTCCTTCTTCGGCATCAGCCCCAAGGAGGCCCTCGTCATGGACCCCCAGCAGCGGCTGCTGCTGGAGACGTCCTGGGAGGCGCTGGAGAGCGCCGGCATCGACCCGCACACCCTCAAGGGCAGCCGCACCGGCGTGTTCGCCGGCGTCCAGTACCACGACTACTTCGGCAGCTTCGGCTCCGGCAGCATCATCTCCGGCCGCGTCGCGTACACCCTGGGCCTGGAGGGCCCCTCCCTGTCCGTCGACACCGCGTGCTCCTCGTCCCTGGTGGCGCTGCACCTGGCCGCCCAGTCGCTCCGGCAGGGGGAGTCCAGCCTGGCGCTGGTCGGCGGTGTCGCCGTCATGGCCACCCCGGAGACGTTCATCGAGTTCAGCCGGCAGGGCGCGCTCGCCCCCGACGCCCGTACCCGCGCCTTCGCCGACGCGGCGGGCGGCACGGTGTGGGGCGAGGGCGTCGGCGTCCTCGTCGTGGAACGCCTCTCCGACGCCCGCCGCAACGGCCATCCGGTACTGGCCCTGGTCCGCGGCACCGCCGTCAACCAGGACGGCGCCTCCAACGGCCTCACCGCCCCCAACGGCCCCGCCCAGGAACGCGTCATCCGCGAGGCCCTGGACAACGCCCGCCTCACCACCGCCGACGTCGACGTGGTCGAGGCGCACGGTACGGGGACGACGCTGGGCGATCCGATCGAGGCGCAGGCGCTGCTGGCCACCTACGGCCAGGACCGCGAACAGCCGTTGTGGCTGGGCTCGGTGAAGTCGAACATCGGGCACACCCAGGCCGCCGCCGGTGTCGCCGGTGTCATCAAGATGGTCATGGCGATGCGGCACGGCGTCCTGCCCAGGACCCTGCACGTGGACAAGCCGTCCACGAAGGTCGACTGGGACGCCGGGAACGTACGGCTGCTCACCGAGGAACGGCAGTGGCCCGCCACCGGCCGCGCCCGCCGCGCCGGGGTGTCCTCCTTCGGTATCAGCGGCACCAACGCCCACGTCATCCTCGAACAGGCCCCGCCCGCCCCCGCCGAGCCCGCAGCCCCCGCACCCGAGGGCCTCGCCGTGCCGTGGCTGCTCACCGCCAGGACACCCGCCGCGCTCGCCGGTCAGGCCGCCGCCCTCCTCGGCCACCTCGACACCCACCCCGGCCTCGACCTGTCCGACGTCGGCTGGTCCCTCGCCACCACCCGCGCCCGCTTCCCGCACCGCGCCTCGATCACCGGCGCCGACCCGGCCGCACTGCGCGGCGCCCTGGCCGCGCTGGCCGACGGCACCACCGCCCGCACCCTCGTCCAGGGCACCACCCCCGGCCGCGCCCGCCCCGTGTTCGTCTTCCCCGGCCAGGGCTCCCAGTGGTCCGGCATGGCCACCGAACTCCTCGAACAGTCACCGGTGTTCGCCGCCCGCATGGCCGAGTGCGCCGCCGCCCTGGCCCCCTACACGGACTGGGACTTCGCCACCGAGCTGCGCGGCACCCTGGACCGGGTGGACGTCGTCCAGCCGCTGCTGTGGGCCGTGATGGTGTCCCTCGCGCACACCTGGAGCGCCTACGGCGTCACCCCGGCCGCCGTCATCGGCCACTCCCAGGGCGAGATCGCCGCCGCCTGCGCGACCGGCGCGCTCTCCCTCGCCGACGGCGCCCGCGTCGTCGCCCTGCGCTCCCAGGCCATCGCCGAGCTGCTGTCCGGCACCGGCGGCATGATGTCGGTCGGCGAGGGCGCCGACGCGGTCCGCGCCCGGCTCGCCGCCTTCGGCGGCCGGCTGTCGGTCGCCGCCGTCAACGGCGCCGCCTCCACCGTGGTCTCCGGCGACGCCGGAGCCCTCGACGAACTCCTCGCCCTGCTGCGCGCCGAGAAGGTCCGCGCCAAGCGCCTGCCCGTGGACTACGCCTCGCACAGCGCCCACGTCGAGACCCTGCGCGTCCGCCTCGCCGAGGTCCTCGACGGCATCGAGCCGCGCGCCACCCGGGTACCGTTCTACTCCACCGTCACCGGCGGCCCCCTCGACACCACCGCCCTCGGCGCCGAGTACTGGTACACCAACCTGCGCGGAACCGTGCTGTTCGAACAGGCGGTACGGGCCGCCGTCGCCGCCGGACACCAGCTGTTCATCGAGGCCAGCCCGCACCCGGTGCTCACCGTCGGCATCCAGGAGACCGACGACGCCGTGGCCGCCGTCGGCTCCCTGCGCCGCGACGAGGGCGGCCGGGACCGGCTGCTGACCGCGCTGGGCGAGGCGTTCACCCACGGCGCCGCCGTCGACTGGGCCGCCGTCGCCGAGGGCCGCCGGCCCCGCCGGGTGCCGCTGCCCGGCTACGCCTTCCAGCGCGAACGGTACTGGCTCGACAGCACCGCCGGCGGCGCCGACGTCACCTCCGCCGGCCTCGCCCCCACCGACCACGCCCTGCTCGGCGCCGCCATGGTCCGCGCCGACACCGAGGGCGCCGTGCTCACCGGCCGGCTGTCCGCGGCCACCCAGCCCTGGCTGGCGGACCACCGGGTGGGCGGCCGGCTGCTCTTCCCCGGCACCGGACACCTGGAACTCGCGCTGCGCGCCGGCGACCAGGTCGGCTGCGGGGACCTCGCCGAACTCACCCTGCACGCGCCGCTCGTCCTGCCCGACCACGGCGCCGTCCAGCTCCAGGTCACCGTCGGCGCGCCCGAGGGAGACACCCGACCGGTCGCCATCTGGTCGCGCCCGGAGAGCCCGGACGGGGAACTGCCGTGGACCCGGCACGCCGACGGCCTGCTCGCCCCCACCGGCACCCTGCCCGTCCCCGCCGACCCGCTCACCGACTGGCCGCCCCGGGACGCCGAACCCGTCCCGCTCGACGGCCTGTACGACGACCTGGCCGGCCTCGGCCTCGGCTACGGGCCGCTGTTCCAGGGCCTGCGCGCAGCCTGGCGCACCGCCGACGGCCTGTACGCCGAGGTCGCCACCGACGCCGCGCCCGACGGGTTCGCCCTGCACCCGGCGCTCTCGGACGCCGCGCTGCACACCGTCGGCCTCACCGACGCGGCCGGCGAGGAGGCCCTGCTGCCGTTCGCCTGGTCCGGGGTACGGCTGCACGCCACCGGGGCGACCGCGCTGCGCGTCCGCGTCCGGCCCACCGGAGAGGGCACCGTCGCCCTCACGCTCGCCGACCCCACGGGCGCCCCCGTCGCCACCGTCGACGCCCTCACCCTGCGGCCCCTGCGCACCGAGGCACTGGCCGCCGCGGCCCGAACGCCCCGCGCGGGCGCGCTGTACCGGGTCGAGTGGGTCCCGGCCCCGCCGGTCACGGAGGCCGCCGGTCCGGTGGACGTGGTGCGCGCCCCGGCCGGGGTGAGCGCCGCCGAGACCCGGGCGGCCGTCGACGCGGTCCTGGACGGGCTGCGCGCCGGGCTGGCCGACGACCGCCTCGCCGACACTCCCCTCGTCGTCGTCACCGGCACCGACCCGGCGGGCGCGGCCGCCGCCGGCCTGGTCCGCTCGGCCCAGTCGGAGAACCCCGGCCGGATCGTCCTCGTCGAGTCCGACACGCCCCCGGCCCCCGAACGCCTCCCCGAGGCGGCGTCCCTCGGCGAACCCCACGTGGCGTTCCACGAGGACACCTGGAAACTGCCGCGTCTGACCCGCGTCACCACGGAAACCCCGGCCGCCGACGGTTCGGCGGCGACTGACACCGGGTCCGTACGAGCTGCCGCCGGAGCCACGGTCGCTGACGGGGCACACGCGGCTCCGGCCGCCGGGTCCGCCTCGGCCGCCGAGGGTGCCGACGCTCTTTCCCCGGCTTCCGCCGGGCCCGTTCCGGCCGCCGGAACAGCCGGCCCGGCCGAGACGGACCCCGCACCAGTGCCGGTCTCCGGCAAGGCCGCCGCGATGGACGCCGGTGACCCCGCTGTCACCGCCCCCGTGCCGGCCGAAGGCGACACCGCCGACACCACCCCCACCCCACCCGAAGCAGAGACCACCGTCCCGGGCGGCGGCTTCGGCACCGGTACCGTCCTGGTCACCGGTGCCACCGGTGCCCTCGGGCGGATCGTGGCCCGGCACCTGGTCGCCGAGCGGGGGGTGCGGAGTCTGCTGCTGGTGAGCCGGAGCGGCGGCGCCGACGACCTGGTCGGTGAACTCACCGCGCTGGGCGCCGAGGTGACGAGCGTCGCCTGCGATGTCGCCGACCGCGCCGCGCTCGCCGCCGTACTGGACGCCGTACCCGCCGGCCGGCCGCTGACCGCCGTGATCCACGCGGCCGGTGTCCTCGCCGACGGGGTGCTCTCCTCGCTCACCCCGGAGCGGCTCGACACCGTGTTCCGGCCCAAGGTCGACGCCGCCTGGAACCTGCACGAACTCACCGCCGGCCTGGACCTGTCGGCGTTCGTGCTGTTCTCCTCCTCCGCCGCCACGCTCGGCTCGCCCGGCCAGGCCAACTACGCCGCCGCCAACGCCTACCTCGACGCCCTCGCCGTACACCGCAGGGCGCTCGGACTGCCCGCGCACTCCCTGGCCTGGGGTCTGTGGGCGCGGGCCGGCGGGATGACCGGCGCCCTCGGCGACAGCGACCTCGGCCGGATCGCCCGCGGCGGCGTCGCCCCGCTGGAGACGGAGGAGGGCGTCGCCCTGTTCGACGCCGCCGTGCGCGGCGCCGACCCCGCCGTGCTGCCGGTGCGGCTGGACCTGGCCGCGCTGCGCGCCCAGGGCACCGACGCGGCCCCGCTGTTCCGTACCCTGGTGCCCGTACGCAGGGCCGGAGCGGCCGGTGCGCGCGGCGCGGCCGGCGGCGCCGACGCGCTGCGCGAGCGGCTCGCCGGACTGCCGGCAGCCGAACGCGAGCCGTTCCTCACCGACCTCGTGCGCGGCCAGGTCGCCACCATCCTCGGCTACCGCTCCGGCCAGGACGTCGACCGCACCCTGGCCTTCCGGGAACTCGGCTTCGACTCCCTGGCCGCCGTCGAACTGCGCAACCGGCTCACCACGGCGACCGGCCTGAAGCTGCCCGCCACCCTCGTCTTCGACCACCCCACACCCGCCGTCCTCGCCCGCCACCTGCTGGGCGAGCTCACCGGCACCCTCGCCGCGGCACCCGCCCGCACCGCCCCGCGAGCCGCCGCCGACGACGAGCCGATCGCCGTCGTCGGCATGGCCTGCCGCTTCCCCGGCGGCATCGCCTCCCCGGAGGACCTGTGGCGGCTGGTCGCCGAAGGCCGGGACGCCATCGGCGAGTTCCCCACCGACCGCGGCTGGGACCTCGACCGCCTCTACGACCCCACCCTGGACCGCCCCGGCACCAGCTACACCCGGCACGGCGCCTTCCTGTACGACGCGGCCGGCTTCGACCCCGCGTTCTTCGCCATGGACGACGAGGAGGCCCTGGTCACCGACCCCCAGCAGCGGCTGCTGCTGGAGACCTCCTGGGAGGCGCTGGAGCGCGCCTCCATCGACCCCGCGACCCTGCGCGGCTCCGACACCGGCGTGTTCGCGGGCGTCATGTACCACGACTACTTCGGCAGCTACGGCTCCGGCAGCGTGGTCTCCGGCCGGGTCGCCTACACCCTCGGCCTGGAGGGGCCCACCCTCAGCGTCGACACCGCCTGCTCCTCCTCGCTGGTCGCGCTGCACCTGGCCGCGCAGGCGCTGCGGCAGGGCGACTGCTCGCTGGCGCTGGCCGGGGGAGTGACCGTCATGGCCACCCCGGGCACCTTCGTGGAGTTCAGCCGGCACCGGGGCCTGTCCCGGGACGGCCGCTGCAAGCCGTTCGCGGACGCCGCCGACGGCACCGGCTTCGGCGAGGGCGCCGGCGTGCTGCTGCTGGAGCGGCTCTCCGACGCCCGCCGCAACGGGCGCCGCGTCCTCGCGGTGCTGCGCGGCACCGCCGTCAACCAGGACGGCGCCTCCAACGGCATCAGCGCACCCAACGGGCCCGCGCAGCAGCGCGTCATCCGCCGCGCCCTCGAAGCGGCCGGTGTCGCCGCCGCCGACGTCGACGTGGTCGAGGCGCACGGCACCGGCACCACCCTCGGCGACCCCATCGAGGCCCAGGCGCTGATCGCCACCTACGGCAGCGAGCACACCGACGACCGCCCGCTGTGGCTCGGCTCGGTCAAGTCCAACCTGGGCCACACCCAGGCCGCCGCCGGAGTCGCCGGCGTCATCAAGATGATCGAGGCGCTGCGCCACGAGACGCTGCCCGCCAGCCTCGGCGTGGACCGGCCCACCCGGCACGTGGAGTGGGAGGGCAGCAACGTCCGGCTGCTGACCGAGAACCGCCCCTGGCCGGACCCGGGCCGCCCGCGCCGCGCGGGCGTCTCCTCCTTCGGCATCTCCGGCACCAACGCCCACGTCATCATCGAGGCAGCGCCCGCCGGGGCACCGGCCGAAGAGCCCGCCGGAGAGCCCGCCGCACCGGCCGGCGGCACCGTGCCGTGGCTGCTGTCCGGGCACACCCCCGACGCCCTGCGCGCCCAGGCCGCCCGGCTGCTGGACCACCTGTCCGCCGCCCCGGACACCGACCCGCACCGGCTCGCCGGAGCGCTCGCCCACGCCCGGACCCGGCTCGGCCACCGGGCCGCCGTCCTCGGCCGCACCCGGGACGAACTGACCGCCGGACTGCGGGCCGTGGCCGAGGGCCGCACGCCCCCGGCCGGGGCCCTCGGCACCGCCGCCGACGGCCGGCTCGCCTTCCTCTTCTCCGGCCAGGGCTCGCAGCTGCCCGGCATGGGCACCCGCCTCGCGGCGGCCTTCCCCGCCTTCGCCACCGCCTTCGACGAGGTCCGCGCCCACCTCGATCCGCTGCTGGAGCGCCCCCTCGCCGAGGTGCTGGACTCCGCCGAGCTGCTGGAGCGCACCGAGTACACCCAGCCCGCGCTGTTCGCCGTCGAAGTGGCCCTGTACCGGCTGCTGGAGTCCTTCGGCGTACGGCCCGACCTGCTCGCCGGGCACTCCGTCGGCGAGTTCGCCGCCGCCCACGCCGCCGGCGTGCTCGGCCTGAAGGACGCCTGCGCGCTCGTCGCCGCCCGGGGCCGCCTGATGCAGGCCCTGCCCGAAGGCGGCGCGATGATCGCCGTACGCGCCACCGAGGAGGAGGTCGTGCCGCTGCTCGGCGACGGCGTCGGCATCGCCGCCGTCAACGGGCCCGCGTCCCTCGTCGTCTCCGGCCCCGCCGGACCGGCCCGCGCGCTGGCCGCCCGCTTCGACCGCACCAGGGAACTCGCCGTCAGCCACGCCTTCCACTCGGCCCTGATGGAGCCCATGCTGGCCGAGTTCGGCGAGATCGCCGCCGCCGTGTCGTACGGGACCGCGCGCATCCCGCTGGTGTCCACCCTCACCGGCGCCCCGGCCGCCCCCGACGAGCTGTCCCGCCCCGAGTACTGGGTGCGGCACGCCCGCGAGGCCGTCCGCTTCGCCGACGCCGTCACCGCCCTGCACGACGCCGGAGTACGGCACTTCGCCGAGGTCGGCCCCGGCGGCGCGCTGACCGCCGCGGCCGGCGAGTGCCTGCCCGACCAGACCGCCGTCGTACCGCTGCTGCGCAAGGACCGCGAGGAGACCGACGCGCTGCTCGCCGGGCTCGCCGCGCTGCACGTGCGCGGCACGGACATCGACTGGACGGGCCTGCTGCCCCACCGCGACGGCTTCGACCTGCCCACCTACGCCTTCCAGCGCACCCGCTACTGGATGACCGGCGACCCGGCCCCGGCGCACCCGGCCGACGGGCACCCGCTGCTCGGCACCGCCGTCGAACTCGCCGGCACCGACGGCGTCCTGTACACCGGGCACCTGTCCCTGACCGGACAGCCGTGGCTGGCCGGCCACCGCGTCGGCGGGGCGGCGCTGCTGCCGGGCACCGCCTTCGTGGAGATGGCCCTGGCCGCCGGGGCCCGCGCCGGCTGCCCCGCGGTGGAGGAGCTGACCCTCGCCGAACCGCTGCTCCTGCCCGAGGACGGCGCCGTCCGCCTCCAGTGCACGGTCGGCGCACCCGACGCCACCGGCGCCCGCGCCTTCCGGGTGTACGCCGCCCACGGCGACGGCGACCCCTGGACCACCCACGCCACCGGTGTGCTGCGGCCCGCCGGGGAACCGTCCGCACCCGGCACGGCCGCCTGGCCGCCGCCCGGCGCCGAACCGGTCGCCCTGGACGGCGTCTACGAGCGGCTGGCCGAGCTGGGCGCCGAGTACGGGCCCGGCTTCCAGGGCCTGAAGGCGGCCTGGCGGCACGGCGAGGAGGTCTGCGCCGAGGTCGCCGTCCCCGGCGGCACCGAGGGGTTCGCCCTGCACCCGGCGCTGTCCGACGCCGCCCTGCACGCCATCGCGCTGCGCGCCGGGACCGAGGAGCGCATGACACTGCCGTTCGCCTGGAGCGGCGTGGAGCTGTACGCGCCGGGTGCGACCGCCCTGCGGGTGCGGATCGCCCCGGCCGGCGCGGGCGCGGTACGCGTCGAGGCCGCCGACGCCGCCGGGCGGCCGGTGCTGCGGGTGGCGTCGCTGGCGCTGCGGGCGGTGGACCCGGAGCGGATCGCGGCGGCCGCCGCGGGCGGCCACGACGACCTGTTCGCCCCGGACTGGGTGCCCGTCGCCGTGCCCGCGGCCCCGCAGGCCGGGCGGTGGACCGTCTGCGGCCCCGGCCGCGGGGACCTGGCCGCCGCCCTGGCGGGCGAGGTCGCCGAGGTCACCGTCGCCGCCGATCCGGCCGAGGCCGCCGCCCACGGCCCCGACACCCTGGTCGTCGTCCACCCCGGCGGCGCGGACCCGGACGCGGTCCGGGCCGGCCTGCGAAGCCTGCTCACCCAGGTGCGCGACTGGCTGGCCGACCCCCGGTCCGCCGACTCCACCCTGGTGGTGGCGACGCACGGGGCGACCGGCCCCGGGGACGTCACCGATCCCGGTGCCGGCGGCGCGTGGGGCCTGATCCGCTCCGCCCAGTCCGAGCACCCCGGCCGCCTCGTCCTCGCCGACCTGGACGGCACCGAGGCATCCCGCCGGCTGCTGCCCGCCGCCGTCGCCTCCGGCGAACCCCAGCTCGCCCTGCGCGACGGCGCGGTGCACGTCCCCCGGCTGGTGCGCGCCCCGCGCCTGCCCGAGCCCGCCCCGGCGGACTTCTCCGGCGGCGTCCTGGTCACCGGCGGCACCGGCGCCTTGGGCGGGCTGGTCGCCCGGCACCTGGTCACCGCGCACGGCGCCGACCGGCTGGTGCTGCTCAGCCGGAGCGGGCCCGAGGCACCCGGCGCGGCCGGGCTGCACCGGGAACTGACCGCGCTCGGCGCCGAGGTGACGCTCGTCGCCTGCGACGCCGCCGACCGCGCCGCCCTCGCCCGGGTCCTGGACGAGCACCCGGTCACCGCGGTCGTGCACACCGCGGGCGTCCTCGCCGACGCCGTGCTGACCTCGCTCACCCCCGAACGGCTGGACACGGTGCTGCGGCCCAAGCTGGACGCCGCCTGGCACCTGCACGAACTGACCCGCGAGCGGCCCCTGACGGCGTTCGTGCTGTTCTCCTCGGCGGCCGGTCTGCTCGGCAGCCCCGGCCAGTCCGGTTACGCCGCCGGCAACGCCTTCCTCGACGCCCTCGCCGCCCACCGCAGGGCGCTCGGCCTGCCCGCCGTCTCGCTCGCCTGGGGCGCCTGGGCGGGCAGCGGCGGCATGGCCGACCGGCTCACCGGCACCGACGCCCGGCGCGTCGCCGCCGGCGGGGTGCTCGCCCTGGACGCGGAGGCCGGGCTCGCCCTGTTCGACACGGCGACCGGCCGCCCGGAACCGGTGCTGCTGCCGGCCCGCCTGGACCTCGCCCCGCGCGACCCGGCCCGCGTCGCCCCGCTGCTGCGCACCCTGGTGCGGGCGCCGCGCCCGGCCGGCCCGGCCGCCCCGCCCGCCGCGACGGCACTGCGCCGCGAACTGGCCGGCCTCGCGCCCGAGGACCGCGCCGAACGGCTGCTGCGGCTGGTCCGGGACGAGGCCCGTACGGTCCTCGGCACCGAGGAGTTCGAGGACGGACTGCCCTTCAAGGACCTGGGGTTCGACTCGCTGACCGCCGTGGAGTTCCGCAACCGGCTCAACGAGGCCACCGGCCTCAGGCTGACCGCCACCCTCGTCTTCGACCACCCCACCCCGGCCGCGCTCGCCACCCACCTGGGCGCCGAACTGGCTCCGGCCGTCCAGGACGGCCCGCGTGCCGAGGAGGACACGGTACGGGCCGCGCTCGCCGCGATCCCGGTGGCCCGGCTGCGGGAGGCCGGTCTGCTGGACGGCCTGCTCGAACTGGCCGGACTGCGGCCCGCGCCGGACCCGGCCGGCGACGGCCAGGCCGGCCCCGCCCCGATCGACGCGATGGACGCCGAGAGCCTGATCAGCATGGCGCTCGACGGCCTCGGCGGGGACGACGACGCCCTGTGACGACGCCCGCGACAAGGAAGAGGACCATGGCCGAGTCCGAGATGCCGGACACCAGGATGGTCGAGGCGCTGCGCGCCTCGCTGAAGGAGATCGAGCGGCTGCGGGAACGCAACCGCGCGCTGACCGCGGCGGCCCGGGAACCGGTCGCGATCGTCGGCATGGCCTGCCGCTACCCCGGCGGTGTCCGCTCCCCGCAGGACCTGTGGAAGCTGGTCGCGGACGGCGGCGAGGGCATCACCGCCTTCCCCGACGACCGGGGCTGGGACCCCGGCCTGTACGACCCGGCCCCGGGCACACCGGGCCGCTCGTACACCCGGCAGGGCGGATTCCTGCACGACGCGGGAGACTTCGACGCCGCCTTCTTCGGCATCGCCCCGAACGAGGCCCTCGTGATGGACCCCCAGCAGCGGCTGCTGCTCGAAGGTTCCTGGGAGGCCCTGGAGAACGCGGGGATCGACCCCGCGACCCTGCGCGGCTCCCGCACCGGCGTGTTCGCGGGCGTCATGTACCACGACTACTTCGGCAGCTTCGGCTCCGGCAGCATCGTCTCCGGCCGGGTCGCCTACACCCTCGGCCTGGAGGGGCCCACCCTCAGCGTCGACACCGCCTGCTCCTCGTCCCTGGTCACGCTGCACCTGGCCGCGCAGGCGCTGCGGCAGGAGGAGTGCGCGCTGGCGCTGGCCGGGGGAGTGACGGTGATGGCCTCGCCGGGCACCTATGTGGAGTTCAGCCGGCAGGGCGCGCTCTCCCCGGACGGGCGGTGCCGCTCCTTCGCCGACGACGCGGCCGGCACCGGGTTCTCCGAGGGGCTGGGCGTCCTGGTGCTGGAACGGCTGTCGGACGCCCGGCGCAACGGCCACGAGGTGCTGGCCGTGCTGCGGGGTTCGGCCGTGAACCAGGACGGTGCCTCCAACGGGCTGACCGCGCCGAACGGTCCGTCGCAGCAGCGGGTGATCCGGCAGGCGCTGGCCTCGGCCCGGCTGACCACCGCCGACGTGGACGTGGTGGAGGCGCACGGCACGGGGACGACGCTGGGCGACCCGATCGAGGCGCAGGCGCTGCTGGCCACCTACGGCCAGGACCGTGAACAGCCGTTGTGGCTGGGTTCGGTGAAGTCGAACATCGGGCACACGCAGGCCGCCGCGGGTGTCGCCGGTGTCATCAAGATGGTGATGGCGATGCGGCACGGCGTCCTGCCCAGGACGCTGCACGTGGACGAGCCGTCCACGAAGGTCGACTGGGAGGCGGGGAACGTACGGCTGCTGACGGAGGAACGGGACTGGCCGGCCACCGACCGGCCGCGCCGGGCCGGGGTGTCCTCCTTCGGCATCAGCGGCACCAACGCGCACGTCATCATCGAGGAGGCACCCGCAGAGGACCCGGCGGACGGCGAACCGGACGCCCCCGTCGTCGTCTGGCCGCTGTCCGCCCGCTCCGCACCCGACCTGCCCGCCCAGGCCGAACGGCTGCACGCCTTCCTCGCCGGCCGGCCCGGACTCCACCCGGCGGCCGTCGCCCGCGCCCTCGGCACCCGGCGCACCGCCTTCGGCCACCGGGCGGCCGTCACCGGCACCGGCCGGGAGGAACTGCTGGCCGGGCTGCGCGCCCTCGCCACCGGAACGCCCGCGTCCGGCGCCGTCACCGGCCGGGCGCGCTCCGGCATCCGTACCGCGTTCCTGTTCACCGGGCAGGGCGCCCAGCGCCCCGGCATGGGCCTGGAACTACGCGCCCACTACCCGGTGTTCGCCGACGCCTTCGACGCGATCGAGACCCGGCTCGGCCTGGACCTGACCGGGGTGCTCGCGGGCGACGACCCCGACGCCGTCCACCGCACCGAGTACGCGCAGCCCGCGCTGTTCGCCTTCGAGGTCGCCCTGTTCCGGCTGCTGGAGTCCTTCGGCGTGCGGCCCGACCTGCTCGCCGGGCACTCCGTCGGGGAGATCGCCGCCGCCCATGTGGCCGGCGTCCTCGACCTGGACGACGCCTGCGCCCTGGTCGCCGCGCGCGGCCGGCTGATGCAGGCGCTGCCGGAGGGCGGGGCGATGGTCGCCGTGAAGGCCACCGAGCAGGAGGTGCGGCCCCTGCTGGACGACCGGGTCGCCCTCGCCGCGGTCAACGGCCCGGACTCCGTGGTCCTCTCCGGCGAGGAGGAGGCGGTGCTCGCCGCCGCCGAGGGCTTCCCCAGGGCCAGGCGGCTCACCGTCTCGCACGCCTTCCACTCGCCCCTGATGGACGGCATGCTCGACGAGTTCCGGGCCGTGGCCGAGAAGCTGGCCTTCCGCCCCGCGCGCATCCCGCTGGTGTCCACCCTCACCGGCCGCCTCGCCGGGGACGGGCTCCTGAGCGACCCCGGCTACTGGGTGCGACACGCCCGGGAGACCGTCCGGTTCGCCGACGCCGTCACCGCCCTCGCCGACGCCGGCGCCGGCCGCTTCGTGGAACTCGGCCCCGACGCCCACCTCACCGGCCTCGCCCGCGCCTGCCCGGCGGCCGACAGGCGCCGTCCTCGTCGCACTCGGCCGCCGCCACGGCGGTGAACCCGCCGCGCTGGCGTCCGGCCTGGCCCGCCTGCACACCGACGGCCTCGCCCCCGACTGGGCCGCCCTGTTCCCCGGCACGGCCCGCGCCGAACTGCCCACCTACGCCTTCCGGCACACGCGCTACTGGCTGAACGCCGACGTGCCCCTCACCGCCGGCCCCCTGGCCGAGCCCGTCCCGCCCGCCCGGCCCACCGCCCCCGGGGACACCGGGCCGTTGCGGCGACGGCTGGCCGGTGCCGGGCCGGCCGAACAGGAGGCCCTGCTCACGGACCTGGTCCGGTTGCAGACCGCCGCCGTCCTCGGCCACACCGGACCGGAGGCCGTCGAGCCCGACGCCGTCTTCCTGGAGATCGGCCTGGACTCCGTCACCGCCGCCGAACTCCGCGCCGCCCTGGGCGCCGCCCTGGACACCACCGTGCCCGCCGGTGCCGTCTTCGACCACCGCACCCCGGCCGCCCTCGCCGCCGCCCTGCGCGCCCACCTGGCCGGCGGACCGGCGGCCCCGGACGGCAGCGGCGACCTCGAATCGGTCGGCGGCCTGGTGCGGCGCGCGGCGGCCGACGGACACATGGACCAGGCCATCGAACTGCTGCGCACCGTCGCCGGGATCCTCCCCGGCTTCTCCCGCCTGGCCGAACTCGGCGACCTCACCGACCCGGTGCGGCTGGCCACCGGCCCCGCCGAGCACCGGCTGGTCTGCCTGCCCTCGCCGATGGCCCTGGGCGGCGCCCACCAGTACGCCCGCCTCGCCCGGCACTTCGAGGGCCGCCGGGACCTGCTGGTGCCCACGATGCCCGGCTTCGGCCCCGGTGAACCGCTGCCGCGCTCGGTGGACGCGGTGCTGGAGGCGGTCGTCGAGGGCATCCGCCGGGCCTGCCCGGACGAACGGCCGTACGTGCTCGTCGGCTACTCCTCCGGCGGCCAGTTCGCCCACGCGGCGGCCGAGATCATGGAGAAGGCCGGCCGGCCGGCCGCGGGCGTGGTGCTGCTGGACACCTACCTGCCCGGGGACGACGGCAAGGACGAGCTGTGGCGGCAGATGTTCGACGGCATGCTGGCCCGCGAGTCCGCCCTCGGCGGTTTCGGCACCGCCCGCCTCGCCGCGATGAGCCGCTACAGCGACCTCATCCAGCACTGCCCGCCGGGCGTGCTGACGGCGCCGGTGCTGTTCGTACGGCCCACCGAGTCCTTCGCCACCGGGCCCGGCACCGGGGACTGGCGGGCACTCTGGCCCGCCGAGCACCGGCCGGCCGACGTGCCCGGCACCCACTTCACGCTGCTGGAGGACCACGCGGAGACCACCGCCGAGGCGGTCGAGGCATGGCTGGCCGCCGGGCCGTGCTGAGCCGGCGCCGCCGGAAAAGCGGCGGACAGCGGACGAGGTGCGGACATCGTCCCGCGCGGGCGGCCGAAAGGCCGCCCGCGCCCGCATATCTCCCTTATTCGGCGACCTCGCGGAAATGCGACACCCATGCCTCGATATCACATCGGATACTGTCGGGGTCGACTCCTAATCGCGCGGCGATTTCGTCCGCCGCCGATTCCGGCTGCCAGTCGCCGCGCTGAAGCGCCAGCCACATCGTCGTACCGCGCGGACCGCACCGGTGGCGCTTCCCGGTGCGCCGGGAGAACAGCTCCAGATAACCATCGGGCCGGACGCTCGCGGTCAGCTCGTGATCAGGCCTCCTGGCCATGGGACTTCCCATCTATCGTGGATTTATCCGGTCGGTTTCGACCGTACCCGCAGTCACGCCCCGGGACACGGGTGGCAATCGGCCCTTTCCGGGGGGAGCCAGATATGCGGTCGAGGTGGTGACACCTCTGCACAAAAATGGCGTCACCCCTGCACAAAGATGGAGACATCGCCGTACACATGTCACCGGAATACTGCCGAAACCTGGACCGGGAAGGTAGAGAAACCTCTACCTCGAACCGGGCGGACAATGCCAATGTGCCGCGGGCGTGCCGTTCCTAATCTGGTCCCCAGACATCGCGTGAGAGACGCGTCAGCCCCGAGGGAGCCCCAGTGCACACTTCACACGACCTCCGCCGGACGGAGGCGGTACGGCTGGACGCCGTGTCGAAGATCTACGGCCGGGGAGACGGCCAGGTGGCCGCGCTGCGCGAGCTCACCATGAGCTTCGCCGACGGCACCTTCACCGCCGTGATGGGCCCCTCCGGATCCGGCAAGTCCACCTTCCTGCACTGCGCCGCGGGACTGGTCCAGCCCAGCTCCGGCACGGTCACCGTCGGCGGCACCGACCTCGCCGGACTGGACGACACCCATCTGACCAAGCTGCGCCGCGACCGGATCGGCTTCATCTTCCAGTCCTTCAACCTGCTGCCCGCGCTGACGGTCATGCAGAACATCACGCTGCCGCTGCAACTGGCCGGACAGCGGCCCGACAAGGCCCTGATCCGCACCGTCGTCCAGCGCGTCGGCCTCGCCGAGCGGCTCGGCCACCTGCCGGCCGAGCTGTCCGGCGGCCAGCAGCAGCGCGTCGCCATCGCCCGCGCCCTGGTGACCCGCCCCGCCGTCGTCTTCGCCGACGAGCCCACCGGCGCCCTGGACACCCGTACCGCCGCGGCCGTGCTCGGACTGCTGCGCGAATCCGTCGACACCGCCCGCCAGACCCTGGTCATGGTCACCCACGACCCGGTCGCCGCCTCCTACGCCGACCGCGTGGTCTTCCTCGCCGACGGCGCCTTCGCCGGCGAACTGCACCGGCCCACGGCCGACGCGGTCGCCGCCCGGATGACCAGGCTCGGCGCCTGGGAGGACGACACCCGCCGGCAGAGCGCCCCGCAGCACTCGGGAGGGCGGTACTGATGTGGCGCCTGGCACTGCGCACCCTGAAGTTCCGCCGGACGAGCTTCGTCGCGACCTTCCTCGCCATGTTCCTCGGCGCCGCGATCGTCATCGGCTGCGGCGGCCTGATGGAGACCGGAGTCCGCATGGCCGCCGCACCACAGCGCCTGGGCGAGGCCCCGGTCGTCGTCACCGGTGAACAGACCTACGACTCCAGCGCGCTGACCGAACGGCACCGCATCGACGCCGGCCTGGCCGGCGAGGTGGCCCGGGCCGAGGGAGTGCGCACGGCCGTGCCCGACGTGTCGTTCCCGGCCACCGTCCTCAAGGACGGCAAGCCGCTGACGGAGAAGTCCGCGTCGTACGGCCACGGCTGGGCGAGCGCCCGGCTCACCCCCTATACCCTCGCCGCCGGGAAAACCCCCGTCACCGGCGGCGAGGCCGTGCTCGACGCCGGGCTGGCCCGGCGGGCCGGTGCCCGCCCCGGTTCCTCGGTCGACATCGTCGTCCGGGGCACCGCCCACCGGTTCCGGGTCAGCGGCATCGCCGAACAGCGCGGCGACCACAACCCCGACGCGGCCGTGTTCTTCACGGACGACCGGGCCCGCGCCCTCGCCGGCGGCCGGATCGACTCCGTCGCCGTGCTGCCCGAGCCCGGCACGAGCGCCGCCGCCGTCGCCGACGCGGTGCGCGCCGAGGTCGGCGACCGCGCCGAGGTCCTCACCGGCGAGCGCCGCGGACTGGCCGAGCTGCCCGGCACCCTCTCCAGCCGGCGCACCGTCGTCATCCTCTCGGCGGTCTTCGGCTCCTCGGTCGTCCTGATCGTCATGTTCGGCGTCGCCTCCACCCTCGGCCTCTCCCTCCAGCAGCGCGCCCGCGAGATGGCCCTGCTGCGTGCCGTCGGCTCCACCCCGAAGCAACTGCGCCGCATGATCCTCACCGAGACGGCCGTGCTGTCGGTGGCCTCCGTGCTGCTCGCCCTGGCGCCCGGCTACGCCATCGGACGGCTGCTGTTCAAGGTGCTGACCTCCAGCGGCGTGGTGGCACCCGCCATCACATACCACGCCGGCCCGCTGCCGATGGCCACCGGCGCCGCCGTCACCGTGCTCGCCGCGGCCGGCGCCACCCGGTTCGCCGGACGGCGCGCGGCACGCACCGAACCGGTCGCCGCGCTGGCCGAATCCACCGCCGGCAGCCGCTGGTTCAGCCTGCCCCGGCTGCTGCTCGCGCTGTTCTTCCTCGCCAACGGCATCGGCCTGGCCATCGCCACCGCCACCGTGATGGAGGACGGCCCCACCCTCGCCAGCACCGCCGGACCCGCCTCCGTGCTGTTCTGCGTCGGCCTCGCCCTGCTCGCGCCCGGCCTCACCAAGGCCATGGTGGCGCTGCTGCGACCGCCCGTACGGGCCCTGTCCGGGCTCTCCGGGCAGCTGGCGCTGCGCAACGCCGCCACCGCCCACGTCCGCATGGCGGGCGCCGTCGCACCGATCGTCCTGCTCATCGGCATCGCCACGGGCACCCTGTACATGCAGTCCACCGAGAACCACGTCTCGCGGACCTCCTACGACGAGAACATCCTCGCCGACTACGTCCTCGACTCCACCACGGGCGGATTCGCGCCCGGCGTCGTCGCCACGGTGCGGGCCACGCCCGGGGTGGCCGCGGCCTCCGAGTTCGTCACCAGCCGGGGCTTCGTGGACCGCCCGGGCGGCCCGGCCGACACCGATCTGCGCGGAGTCTCCGCGGAAGGGGTGCGCCAGAGCCTCGACCTGCCCGTGGTCGCCGGCTCCCTGGAGGACTTGCGGGGCGACACCGTGGCCCTGTCCGAGAAGAAGGCCCGGGAGTACGGGGTACGGGTCGGCGACCGGCTGCCGCTGCACCTCGGCGACGGCACTCCGCTACGGCCCACCGTCGTGGCCCTCTACACCGACAACCCCAAGCAGCAGTACCTCACCCTGCCCGCGGCCACCCTCGCCCCGCACACCGGCGACGGCCTGCCGCACCAGATCCTGGTCCGTGCCGCGCACGGCACCGGCACCGAGGTCCACGACCGGCTGGCCGCGCTGGCCGCCCGGGTGCCCGGCACCGAGCTGGACGACAGCTCCTCCCTGGCCGGCCGGAACAACCAGATCCAGCAGATCCTGGTGTCCGCGAACTACACCATCGTCGCCATGATCGTCGGATACGCGGCCATCACCGTCGTCAACACCCTGGTGTCCGTCACCCGCAAACGGCGCGCGGAGTTCGGTCTCCAGCGGCTCACCGGCGCCACCCGCGCCCAGGTGATCGGCATGCTGACCGTGGAAGGCGCACTGATCGGCGTCGTCGCCACCGTCCTCGGCACCCTCGCCTCGGCGACGACCATCGTCCCCTACAGCCTCGTCAAGAGCGGTTCGTACCTGCCCTCCGGATCCCTCGGCATCTACCTCGCCATCGTCGGCGGGTCCCTGCTGCTGGTGTTCGGCGCCACGCTGCTGCCCTCCTGGCGCGGCATGCGCAGCCCCGCCGTGGACACGGTGAAGGCCGCGTGAGCCGCGTCGCCCCTGCCGGGCCGTCCCCGCTTCCCCCGGGCGGGGGCGGCCCCGGCGCAACGGGCGGCGGGGGATGGGAACATGAGCGCATGAAGACTGTGCCGGTCGAGTGGCGCGGCCGACTCAGGCGCGCCGCCCTGGACACCCTGGTCGGCGTGGCCACCGCCACCGGAGCCCTGCTGTCGGTCGTCCTCTTCGTCACCACCACCTACTTCGTCATCCTCTGCCTGATCGGCATCGGCTTCCTCGCGCTGCCCTACCTCACCCGGGCCGTGCGGTGGCTGTGCGACCTCAACCGGCGTGCCGCCGCCCGCTCCGGCGTCCCCGTCGAGCGGCCCTACCGGCCCGAACCGCAGGAGATCGAGCGGGACATCGTCGGCTGGACGCGCCGCTGCAAGTGGATCCTCGCCGACCCCGCGACCTGGCGGGACCTGCTGTGGCTGCTGCTCAACACCGTCGCCGGGCTCGTCGGTTTCGTACCGGCCGCCCTGCTGTACTACGCGGGGGAGGGGCTGTTCCTGGCCTGCGGGCTGTGGCGGCCGGTCGCGGACGGGGGAGCGGGCCGCTGGTACGCCGGCGTCACCGTCGGCAGCTGGCCGGCCGCGCTCGCCGCCGGACTGCTCGCGCTCGTCGTGCTCACCGGCTGGTTGCTGCTCTCCCCGCTGGCGCTCAAGGGGCACGCCTACTTCGTCCGGTTCCTGCTCGGTCCGACCCGTGGGTCCCAACTGGCCTCGCGCGTTCAGCACTTGTCGGAGACCCGGTCGGGCGCGCTGGACATCCAGGCCGCCGAACTGCGCCGCATCGAACGCGATCTGCACGACGGCGCCCAGGCCCGGCTCGTCAGCCTCGGGCTCCAACTCGGCGCCGTCGACCGGAAGCTGGGCCAGGACCCGGAGGAGGCCCGCCGGCTGCTGCGGCAGGCCCGCAGCTCCTCCGTGCAGGCCCTGCGCGAACTGCGCGACCTCGTCCACGGCATCCACCCGCCGGTCCTCGCCGAACGCGGCCTGGCCGACGCCCTGCGCGCCCTGGGCCTGGCCAGCCCGCTGGAGGTGACCGTCGTGGTGGACCTGCCCGGCCGGCTGCCCGACCCGGTCGAGTCCGCCGTCTACTTCGCCGTGTCCGAACTGCTCACCAACGCCCTCAAACACGCCGACGCCCAGCGGGTGGAGATCGTCGCCTGGCGCGCGGACGACACCCTGCACGCCCGGATCACCGACGACGGCCGCGGCGGCGCCGACGCCTCGGCCGGGAGCGGTCTGGAGGGCATCCGCAGACGGCTGGCATCCTTTGACGGCGTCCTGGAGATCAACAGCCCTCCGGGCGGACCGACCGTGATCAAGCTGGAGCTGCCGTGCGCGTTGTCCTCGCCGAAGACCTCTTCCTCCTGAGGCAGGGAATCATCCAATTACTGGAGGCGTACGGCTTCGAGGTCGCCGCCGCCGTCGACAACGGCACGGACCTCGCCGCCGCGATCGCCGACCACCGGCCCGACGTGGCCATCGTGGACGTACGCCTGCCGCCCACCTTCACCACCGAGGGCCTCCAGGCCGCCCTGCGGGCCCGGCGCGAACGCCCCGGCCTGCCGATCCTCGTGCTGTCCCAGCACGTGGAGCAGATGTACGCCCGCGAACTGCTGGCCGACGGCACCGGCGGCATCGGCTATCTGCTCAAGGACAGCGTCCTCGACGACGAGCAGTTCATCGACGCCGTACGCCGGGTCGCGGCCGGCGGCACGGCCATGGACCCCGCCGTCGTCGCCCAGTTGATGACCAGCCACTCCCGGGACGAACCGCTGGCCGCCCTCACCGCCCGCGAACGCGAGGTGCTGGAACTCATGGCCGAGGGCTGCTCCAACACCGCGATCGCCCAGCGGCTCACCGTCACCGAGGGCGCGGCGGCGAAACACATCTCCAACATCTTCACCAAGCTGATGCTCCCGCCGTCCAGCGACAGCAACCGCCGGGTCCTCGCGGTGCTCGCCTACCTCAACGCCTGAGCGGAACCGGGGGAGGTGGGGCGGGTAGGGGTGGCCAGGGGCCCTCGCCCGCGTGAGACTGCTGGAGCCCGTCCGCGCCCCGCGCGGCGCAGCCGTCTCCAGGAAGGGAACGCCCGCCCCATGACCACGCTCGCCGAGCACGACCGCCTCTGGATACGCCGCTACCATCCCCGCCCGGACGCGGCGGCCAGGCTGGTGTGCCTGCCGCACGCGGGCGGCTCGGCGACCTTCTACCACCCCGTTTCGGCGAGCATGCCGGAGTCCGTGGACGTGCTCGCCGTGCAGTACCCCGGCCGCCAGGACCGCCGCCAGGAGCCCTGCGCGGACAGCATCCAGGAACTGGCCGACCGCCTCACCCCCGTGCTGCTGCCGTGGGCCGACCGTCCCCTGGTCCTGTTCGGCCACAGCATGGGCGCCACCCTCGGCTTCGAGGTCGCCCGCCGGCTGGAACGCGACCACGGCGTGGTGGCGCGGGCGCTGGTCGTCTCCGCCCGCCGCGCCCCCTCCTGCCCGCGCGACGAGTCCGTCCACCTGCGCGACGACGACGGGCTCATCGAGGAGATGCGGCTGCTCAGCGGCACGGACTCGGCCATCCTGGACGACGTCGAACTGATCCGCATGGCCCTGCCCGCCATCCGCGCCGACTACCGGGCCGCCGAGACCTACGTCTACGAGCCCGGACCGAACCTGCGCTGCCCCGTCGTCGCCCTGGTCGGCGACGACGACCCCAAGGTCACCGTGGAGGAGGCGCGCGCCTGGTCCCGGCACACCGACGCGCCCTTCGAACACCGCGTGTTCCCCGGCGGCCACTTCTATCTGACGGCCCATCAGAAGCAGGTGCTCGGCCTGCTGGCGGAGAAGGCGGCAGCGGCATGAGGTCGGTCCTCGTCACCGGATGCGGCAGCGGCATCGGGCTGGAGACGGCGCTGGCCTTCGCCCGGCGCGGCGACCGGGTCCACGCCTGTGTGCGCGATCCCGCCACCGCCGGGGAACTGCTGCGGCGCGCCGACGCGGAGCAACTCACCCTGGACGTCCCGCGGCTGGACGTCACCGACGACGCCTCCGTGACCGCCGCCGTCACCGCGGTGCAGGACCGGTACGGGCCCCTGGACGTCCTGGTGAACAACGCCGGTGTCGACCGCACCGGACCGGCCGAGACCATGCCCCCGGACCACGCCCGCACCGTGTTCGAGACCAACTTCTGGGGTCCGCTGCGGGTGGCCCGCGCCGTGCTGCCCGGGATGCGCGCCCGGGGCTCCGGCGTCATCGTCAACGTCTCCTCGCTGGCCGCCCGCACCTTCGCCGTGCCGCACGGCGGGTTCTACGCGGCGAGCAAGGCCGCCCTGGGCGCCCTCAGCGAAGCCCTGTACGCGGAGGTCCAGCCGTTCGGCATCCGCGTGGTGTGCCTGGAACCGGGCAGCTTCGCCACCGCCATCCAGCGCGCCTCCCGGGCCGGCGCGGCCGACGGGCAGCCGCCCGGGTCCGGCCCGTACGCGGCGGACCACGCCTGGCTGGACCGGTTCCTCGCCCGGGTCGCGGAGGGCGCCGCCGACAGCGCCGAGGCGGCCCGCGCGGTGCTCGCCGCCGCCGACGACCCCACGACCCCCCTGCACACCGTGGTCGGCGACGACGCGCGGGCGGCACTGGAGTTCCTCGACGGGGTCTCCTACGAGCAGTGGCTGCCCCGCTTCCTGGAGCAGGCCCGGTCGCTGGCGGGCCCCCGGCCCGCCGGCCCCCGGTAGAACGACGTCGGCGGCGGGACCGGCCACCCGGTCCCGCCGCCGACGCGCGGGGCCTCAGTCGTGCACGCGGATCGAGCGGGACGGGCACAGGTCCACGGCCTGGGCGACCTGCTCGCGCAGCTCCTCGGCCGGCTCCTCGCTCAGCAGGGTGACTAGGCCGTCGGCGTCCTGGTCGAACACCTCGGGGCTCAGCAGCGCGCACTGGCCGGAGCCCACGCACCGGTCGCGTTCGGCGGAAACACGCATCAGGGACAGTCCGTTCGCGTCGGCCGTCACCAGGTGACGGGAAGTTCGTAGACGCCGTAGACCATGGCGTCGTCCTTGAACCGCAGCTCCTCCACCGGAGCGGCCAGCCGCAGGCCGGGGACGCGGCGCAGCAGCGTGCCGTAGACCGCCTCCAGTTCCGCCCGGGCGAGGTTGGCGCCGATGCACTGGTGGACGCCGTAGCCGAACGCCAGGTGCGAACGGGCCTCCTTGCGGCGGATGTCGAGGGTGTCCGGGTCCGGGAACACCGACTCGTCGTGGTCGGCCGCGTTGTTCAGGGCGAGGATGCCCTCGCCCGCGCGGATGGTGACGTCACCGACCTCGATGTCCGCCACCGCGACCCGGGCGGTGCCGGAGTCGGAGATGGAGAAGACGCGCAGCAACTCCTCCACGGCGTTCGGCAGCAGCGCCGGATCGGCCCGCAGCTCGGCCATCTGCTCCGGGTGCTCCAGCAGCGCCAGCACCCCGAGGGCGATCATGTTGGCGGTGGTCTCGTGGCCGCCGACCAGCATCAGCCGGGCCATCGTCACCACATCGGTGTGGTCGGCGACCCGCTCGGTGCGGTTCTTCTCCAGGAAGCGGCTGATGAGGTCGTCGCCCGGCTCGTTCTCCTTCAGGGTGACGAGCTGGTCGAGGTACGTGTCCAGGGCCTGCACCGCCGCCCCGTACTCCTGCGGGCTCAGGTCGTGGTTCATCAGCGCCGCCGACCACTCCTCGAACCGGGCGTGGTCCTCGTAGGGCACGCCGAGCAGTTCGCAGATCACCAGCGAGGGCACCGGCAGCGCGAGGGCGGTGACCAGGTCCACCGGGCCGCCCGCGGCCAGCATCGCGTCCACGTGCTCGTCCACGATCTGCTGGATCCGCGGCCGCAGCTCCCGCACCCGCCGGGCCGTGAACTCCGGTATCAGCATGCGCCGGTGGGCGGTGTGCTCCGGCGCGTCCATGTTCAGCATCATCAGCCGGACCTGCGCCAGCAGTTCCTCGGGGATGTGGAACTGGTGCGGATAGCCGGGCAGTTTGAGGTTGGAGCTCACCCGGCTGTCGCCCAGCACCTGCCGGACGTGCTCGTGCCGGGTGACCAGCCAGGCCGGCTTGCCGTTCACTTTCAGGGCGGCACGGGAGACGGGGGCGTCGGCGCGCAGCCCGGCGTACTCGGGCGGCTCGGCGAACGGGCAGGTGCGCCGCAGGGGGAACTGCACCGGCGGCGCTTCCGTCCCGGCTACGGCGTCGGCGGACTGGGTCATGGCTGCCTTTCGGACATCGGTGACGACGGGAGGAGGGCGGGGCGGGGGAGCGTCACCAGGTGACGGGCAGCTCGTACAGGCCGTAGACGATCGCGTCGTCCTTGAACCGCAGCTCCTCCACCGGGGTGGCCAGGCGCAGCGTCGGGATCCGTTCGAGCAGCGCCGAGTAGACGACCTCCAGCTCCATGCGGGCCAGGTTCTGGCCGATGCACTGGTGGACGCCGTAGCCGAACGCCAGCTGGCTGCGGGCCTCGCGGCGCACGTCCAGGCGGTCCGGGTCGGGGAAGACGCGGGCGTCGTGGTTGGCCGCGTTGTTCAGCGGCAGGATCCCCTCGCCGGCCCGGATGGTGACCCCGCCCAGCTCGATGTCCTCCAGGGCGACCCGCGCGGTGCCCGCGTCGGAGATGGAGAAGAAGCGCAGCAGCTCCTCCACCGCGCGCGGCATCAGCTCCGGCTCCGCACGGACCGCGGCCAGCTGGTCCGGGTGCTCCAGCAGGGCCAGCACGCCGAGCGCGATCATGTTGGCGGTCGTCTCGTGCCCGGTGACCAGCATCAGCTTGGACATGCTGACGATGTCGGAGTGTTCCACGGCCGGTGTCTGCCGGTTGAACTCGATCAGCCGGCTGATCATGTCGTCGCCCGGCTCGCTCTCCTTGGCGGTGACCAGCCCGTCCACGTACCGGTCCAGCTCGTAGTGGGCGCGGCCGCGGTCCTCCTCGCTGATGTCGTGGTTCATGATGGCCCACGCCCACTCCTCGAACCGGCCGTGGTCCTCGTAGGGGACGCCGAGCAGTTCGCAGATCACCAGGGAGGGCACCGGCAGGGCGAGGGCGGTGACCAGGTCCACCGGGCCGTCCGCGCCCTTCTCCAGCATGTGGTCGATCTGCTGGTTCACGATCTGCCGCACCCGGCCGCGCAGCTCGCGCATCCGCCGCACACTGAACTCCGGGGCCAGCATGCGCCGTTGCACGGTGTGGTCCGGCGGGTCCATGGACAGGAAGGTCAGCGGCACCGACTGGAGGATCTCCTCCGGCACGGGCACCTGGAGGGGGTAACCGGGCAGCTTCAGGTTCGCGCTGACCCGCTCGTCGCCCAGCAGCTTCTTGTACAGGTCGTGCCGGGTGACCAGCCAGGCGGGCTTGCCGTTGACCTTCAGCCGGGCCCGGGAGACGGGAGCGGTCTCGCGCAGCTCGGCGTAGGCGGCCGGCGGGCTGAAGGGACAGGCCCGCCGCATCGGGAAGTCCGGCGGCGCGGCCTGGTCGGCCGGTTCGGCAGGTGCAGTCATCAGGTCCTCTTCGCACGGGAGGGAGCGGGACGCGCCGGCGACGGATGCTCCGGGCGCGGCGGCGCTGTCGGCCGTCCCTCGCACGCTAGGCACCCACCGGTGCGGGGCCCAACCCCTAGCCGCCCCTAGGGGGCGGGGGCGTTGGTTCCCGGGGCGCGTCGTACGGACCCGTTGCCACGAGGAGGACGACCAGTGACCTTGTTCCGGGGGCATCGACCTGTACCGATGACGTGGGCTGGCGGCCTTGCCGGCTCAGCCGCGGCCGAGGATCTCGGCGGTGAGGATGGTTCCGCCGAGACTCCAGCCGCCGTCCGCGAGGCCCGCACCCTGATCGCCGACCTGAACGCCCGCTCACCCGAATTCGCCGCCCTGTGGGCCCGGCACGAGGTCGGAGTCCGCCGGGACGACCGCAAGCGCGTCAATCACCCGGCGCTCGGCACGCTGGAGGTGAACTGCCTCAGCCTGCTCAGCGAGGACGGCCGGCAGCGGCTGCTGTGGTTCACTCCGGCGCCGGGCACGGACAGCGCCGGCAAGCTGGAGCTGCTCGCCGTCGTAGGGACGCAGCTCGCCGAGATCCCGCGCTGACGTCGTGTCAGTGCGCGTCGGGCCTGCCTGGCAAGGCACCGGCGAGCACCGTGGTCACCAGCTTGTGCACGGTGGCCGTCGTCGGCGGTCCCGGGTCGCGGTCCGCGAACAGCAGATGCCCTCCGCCGACCAGGGAGAGGGTGAGCGAGTCGATGTCGGCGCCGGCCGCGATGCGGCCCCTGTCGCGCTCCTCGGCCAGATAGGCGGAGACCGCGGTCGTGACCTCGGTCAGGATCGCCAGGCCGCCTCCCGGCCTGGCCTGCCGCAGCCGGGCGCGCAGCTCGTCCCGGAAGGTGATGAGCGGGATGATCGCCACCGGGACCGGTCCGAAGAGGGTGGTCAGCGCATCGGTGAGGTTGCCGGCCACCGTGCCGGTGCCCACGGCCGCGCGCAGCGCCTCCGCCTGCCGTGCGAGCTGCGCGGCCCGGTCGAGCACCAGCTCGGCGAGGAAGGCGTCGAAGTCGGGGAAGTGCCGGTGCAGGACACCCTTGGCACAGCCCGCCTCGTCGGTGACGGACCGGCTGGTCAGCCCGTTCGGGCCGGTGCGCAGCAGTACCCGTTCGGCGGCGTCGAACAGCTGCCGCCGCGCGTCGCGAAGGTGCACCCCGGTCGGCACTCGCGGATCCTCTCGTCGGCCCGGTCCTGGGCGTCCATTGCTGGGTGGGCGCTTGCCCACTAGAGTGAACGCATGCCCACTTTACCGCGAGAGCAAGCTGAGGGTGAGCGGCCGGAGCCGGTGCGGCCGCACCAAGTCCGGCAGGTGGCCGAGTCGTTCGGCACGGACGCGCAACGCTACGACCAGGCCCGCCCGGGCTATCCCGAAGACCTGGTGGCACGGATCGTCGCCGGCAGCCCGGGGCCCGACGTGCTCGACGTCGGCTGCGGCACCGGCATCGCCGCCCGCCAGTTCCAGGCCGCCGGCTGCGCCGTGCTCGGCGTCGAGCCGGACGCGCGGATGGCCGGCTTCGCACGGGCGCGCGGCCTGGAGGTCGAGGTGGCGGCCTTCGAAGCCTGGGAGCCGGCCGGCCGGACGTTCGACGCGGTGATCGCCGCCCAGTCGTGGCACTGGGTCGACCCGGTCGCCGGGGCCGTGAAGGCGGCCGAGGTGCTTCGTCCGCGCGGGCGTCTGGCGGTCTTCGGGCACGTCTACGAGCCGCCGGCCGAGGTGGCCGAGCCGTTCGCGGCCGCCTACCGCCGGGTGGCGCCCGACTCCCCGTTCGCCGGCGGGCCGGCGCGACGTCCGCTGGAGACGTACCAAGCGGGGTACGCGAAGATCGCCGACACGCTCCGCGAGACCGGGTGGTTCGGTGAACCGGAACAGTGGCGCTTCGACTGGGAACGGTCCTACACCCGCGACCAGTGGCTCGCCCTGCTCCCCACCACCGGCGGCCTCACCCGACTCGACTCCGGTCGTCTGGCCGGGATACTGGGCGCGGTCGGGGACGCCATCGACGCCCTCGGCGGCCGCTTCACCATGCGCTACACCACCCTGGCGACCACCGCCGTCCGCACCGGCACACCCTGATCCGCCGCCTGTCGCGGGCAGGCCCGGTGGACACAGCGGGCGCGGGTCACGGGTCGTCTCCGGTGGTGGGGGAGGCCGCCACCTCACAGCAGACCCGGCCGACAGCGTGGCCGCCGGCCGGGCTGCGCCATCAGCGTGTCGGCGGACCCACGCCGGCCCACGTGGTTCCCCTGCCTTCGGTACTCGTATCGGACGCGGCTCGCCCAGATGACCTCGCTGCCGCGCCGGACGCGGCTGCCGAAGGGTCCCTCCCCGCTGGTCTGCGTCATCTTGCCGCCGCGTTGGATGCGAGTGTCGGAGGGGTCGGCGCCCGCCCGTCAACTCGTCCTGCTGCTGCGCCGGGTGTGGGTGCCGCAGGGCCCCGCCCTCGTTCACCCAGGTGGCCTTGCCACCGTGTCGGACACGAGTGCCGAGGGGCCCGCCCCCTCCCGCCTGCGCGACCTTGCCGCCGCGTGGGACGCGACTGCCGGCACGGCCCGCACCCGCTCGCCACGTCGTCCCGCCGCCGTGCCGAGCGCGAGTGCCGAAACGGCCTGGCACGGCCTGGCCCCGCTTGTCCACGTGCCCCCGCCGCCGCGTCGGGCTGCGGCTCGGGGGGAACGGCGCCGCGCCCGTCCGCCCCTGTCACCCCACCGCCGCTGCGGTGCGGCTGTCGACAGGGCTTGCCCTCGCTCACTCACCTCGCCTCACTGCCGTGTGGGCACGACTGCTGAAAGGCCCCGCCGCCGCGTCGGTCACGACTGCCGAAGGTCTCGCCCCCGCCCGCCGCGTCACCCCGCCCGCAGGTCACCCCGTACCCCACCCCCCGTATGCCCCCCTGCCCCCGCACACCGCCTAGGGGCGGTTAGGGGTCTGGTGGCGGGGCGGGGGCCGTTAGCGTCGGCTGCGGAACTCGGGGGAGACGGTGGAGGCACCGCGCCCCGGTTCTTCCGGTCCCGGCCGGTGTCCGCGCCCGGCCGCCGTTCCGTCCCGCAGCGAGCAGAGGTGATCAGCGTGTCCCCGGAAGCCAGCGCGAAGGGCACCGTCCCCTTCGGGGAGTACCGGACCTGGTACCGGGTGACCGGTGAACTCGGCGCGGGACGGCCGGCGGTCGTCGTCGTGCACGGCGGACCCGGCAGCACCCACGACTACCTGCTGCCGCTCGCCCGGCTCGCCGAGGACGGCTGGCCCGTCGTCCACTACGACCAGCTCGGCAACGGCGGATCGACCCATCTCCCGGACAAGGAACCGGAGTTCTGGACCGTCGAGCTGTTCGAGGACGAACTGGCCAACCTGGTCGAGCGGTTGGGCGTCGCCGACGATTACGTGCTGTTCGGGCAGAGCTGGGGCGGCCCGCTGTGCGCCCGGCACGCCATGACCGCCCCGCCCGGCCTGCGCGGCCTGGTCGTCGCCAACGCGCCCGCCTCGTACCCGCTGTGGCTGGAGGAGATGGCCCGGCTGCGCGCCGCGCTCCCGCCGGAGGTGGACGCCACCCTGCGGCGGCACGAGGCGGCCGGCACCTACGACAGCGAGGAGTACCTCGCCGCGATGCGGGTCTTCTACGACCGCCATGTGTGCCGGGTGACTCCCTGGCCCCGGGACTTCCTGTCCTCCTTCATGGAGATCTACAACGACCCCACGGTCTACTACGCGATGAACGGCCCCAACGAGTTCCATGTCATCGGCTCCCTGAAGGACTGGTCGATCGTCGGCGACCTGCACCGCATCCGCACCCCGACCCTGCTGATCAGCGGACGCCACGACGAGGCCACCCCGGCCGTCGTCCAGCCGTACCACGACGGGATCCCCGGAGCCCGCTGGGAGATCTTCGAGGAGTCCAGCCACCTTCCGCACCTGGAGGAGCCCGAACGGTTCCGCGCGGTGCTGACCGACTTCCTCAAGAGCCTGTGACCAGTAAGGGCCTGAAACCTGTGACCCGTAAGGGCCCGAAAGGGGACATCGCCATGGCATCCGACACCGCCCTCGTCTTCCCCGGCATGGGCCCCGTACCGTTCGCCGAGGTGGGCAGGTTCATGGTGGCCAACCCCATCGCCCGGGACCTGGTCGCCGTGGCCGACGACGCCCTCGGCTACTCCCTCGTGGACGCCTTCCGCACCTCCCCGGGCGACTACTCGGAGGCCGCCCAGGTCGCGTTCTTCGTCAACTGCCTGGCCTGCGCCCACTGGGCCGGGGAACACCTCGGGGTGAAACCCGGCATCGTCGCCGGCCCCAGCTTCGGCGAGAAGGCGGCCCTCGCCTACACCGGCGCGCTGGACCTGCCCGACGCCGTCCGCCTCACCGCCGAGATCGCCCGCTGCCTGGAGGAGTACTTCGCCACCGAGCACCGGGACATCGTCACCCTGTCCTTCGTCCGCGCCCCGCACGACGGCCTCGACGCGATCCTCGCCGAACTGGACGAGGAGGGGGAGTGGCACGAGATCTCCTGCCGCATCGACGACGGCTTCTTCATGCTCTCCCTCTCCGAACACCGGGTGAGCTGGATGGAGGAGCGGCTGCGCGCCATCGGCAGCCTCCCCCTGTACACCATGCGGCCCCCCATGCACGCCTCGGCGTTCCGGCCGCTGCGCGAGAAGGCCGCCCGCGAGGTGGTGTCCCGCTACACCTTCGCCGACCCCTCACTCCCCGTCGTCGCCGACCAGGACGGCCGGGTGCTGCGCACCGGCGAGGAACTGCGCACCATGCTCCTCGACGGCTTCGACCACCCGATGGACTGGCCGAGCGTCACCACGGCCCTGAAGGACGCCGGCGTCCGCCGGCTGTGCGTCGCCGGACCCGACAGCCTGTTCGGCCGGGTGCCCCGCACCATCCGCCAGTTCGACGTCGTCGCGGCCCAGCCACGGCTGGCGATGACCCCCCGGCGCCGCACCCGCGCCGCCGCCTGACCCCCGGCGCCGTACCCGCGCCGCCGCCTGACCCCGGCGCCGTACCCGCGCCGCCTGAACCCCCGCCCGACTCGTTGGAGGCCCCCATGTGGGACGACCGGTTCGAACACATACTCCGCCCCTTCCTGCCGTTCCTGCCGCCGCAGGAGGAGCTGACGCCGGAGTCCGACCTGAAGGACCTCGGCCTGGACTCGCTCGGCACCGTCCAGCTCCTCGGCACCCTGGAGGAGGACTACCAGGTCCGCTTCCGCGACAGCGCGCTCACCATGGACACCTTCCGCACCGCCGGCGTGCTGTGGGACACCCTGCGGGGCATGCTGCAGAGCACCGCGGGCTGACGGGGCGGTCACCGTGGACCCCACCGTGGACGGCACGCTGTCCGGCCGGTTCGCGCGCGGCCTGGCCCTCGCCCCCGACCGGCCCGCGCTGCACGCCGACGGCGTCGACCTCACCTACCGCGAACTGCACGAACTCGCCCTCGTCCGGGCCGGCTCACTGCTCGCCGGGCTCCCCGGCCGCCCGCCCGCCGTGGGGGTGCTGGCCGGCAAGGGACCCACGGCGTACGCCAGCCTGCTGGCCGGCCTGTACAGCGGCGTCACCGTCGTCCCCCTCCAGCCGGCCTTCCCCGCCGCCCGCACCCGGCGGATGATCGAGGCCGCCGGGGTCGGCGCGCTGCTCGCCGACGACGACGCCCTGCCCGCCCTGACCGCGCTGCACGAGGACGGGGTACGGCTGCCGACGCTGTTCGCGCCCGGCGGGCAGCCCATGCCGGCGCTCGCCCTCGACCCGGACAGCGCCCTGAAGGCACCCCAGCCCACCCGGCCCTCGGACATCGCCTACGTGCTGTTCACCTCCGGCTCCACCGGCCGGCCCAAGGGCGTCCCGGTCACCCACGCGAACACCGCCCACTACTTCCAACTGCTCGACCAGCGTTACGACTTCGGGCCGCACGACGTCTTCTCGCAGACCTTCGACCTCAACTTCGACTGCGCGATGTTCGACCTGTTCTGCGCCTGGGGCGCCGGGGCCGCCGTCGTCCCCGTACCCGCCCGGGCGTACGCGCGCCTGCCGGAGTTCGTGGCCGAACGGGGCATGACCGTGTGGTTCTCCACGCCCAGCGCGATCACCCTCGTACGCCGCACCGGCGGGCTCGCCCCCGGCGCGCTGGGCTCGCTGCGCTGGAGCTTCTTCGCCGGGGAGGCGCTCGGCTGCAAGGACGCCGGGGACTGGGCCGCCGCCGCGCCGGGCGCCGCGCTGGAGAACCTCTACGGCCCCACCGAGCTGACCATCACCATCACCGCGCACCGCTGGACACCGGGACGCCAGCCGAACGACATGGTGCCCATCGGCGCCGTCCACCCCGGCCACGACACCCTGCTGCTCGACCCCTCCGGCGCGCCCGGCACGGGTGACGAGGGCGAGCTGTGCATCGCCGGACCGCAGTTGACACCCGGCTACCTCGACCCGGCCGACGACGCCGGGAGGTTCCTGGAACACGACGGCCGGCGCTACTACCGCACCGGAGACCGGGTCCGGCGCGCCGACGACGGCGGCTGGCACTACCTGGGCCGCAAGGACGCACAGGTCCAGGTGCACGGCATCCGGGTGGAACTGGCCGAGGTGGACGCCGCCGCCCGCACCTGCCCCGGCGTCGAGGACGCCGTGACCGTGGCCGTACCCGTGGACGGCACCGTGGAACTCGCCGTCTTCCACACCGGCGAGCCCGTGCCGCCCGCCCGGTTCGCCCGCCATCTGCGCGCGCTGCTGCCGGCCGCCGTCGTCCCGCGCGCCTACCACCACCTGGACACCCTCCCGCTCAACGCCAACCGCAAGACCGACCGCAGGAAGCTCGCCTCCCGGGCCGCGGCCATGCGGCAGCCGGCCGGAGGCACACACGAAAGGCGGCAGGAGTCGCAGTGAACGGTCAACCGACAGTGCCGGCCCGCACCGACGCCCGGGTGCACGACCTGCTCGACGAGGCCACCGCCGAGCACCCCGACGCCTGGGCGGTCTCCGACGCCACAGGCCGCTGGACGTACCGGGAACTGGCCGCCCACAGCCACGCCGTCGACGCCTGGCTGCGGGCCGCCGGTGTCGGCCACGGCGACCGGGTCCTGGTCCAGCTGCCCAGCACCCGGGAACTGGTGGCGCTGCTGTACGGCACCGCGCGCCGGGGCGCGGTCCTCGTCCCCGTCAACACCGGCATGAAGGACTACCACCTGCGGGCGGTCGTGGAGAACGCCGAGCCCGCGCTGATCGTCGTCACCGACCCGGCCGTGGACCGGATCGGCGCCCTGGCCGGCGAGGTGCCGGTGCGCGGACTCGGCCCGGCCTGGGAGGAGATCACCGCGCTGCGCGAGCGCGAGGTCCGCCCGGCCGAGGCCCCGGTCGGCGCCGACGACATCGCCGTCCTCGTCTACACCTCCGGCTCCACCGCCGCGCCCAAGGCGGTGATCTGCCCGCACGGCCGGATGGTCTTCGCCACCGAGGCCATCGGCCTGGAACTCGGCTACCGCCCCGACGACGTGGTGTTCTGCCGCTTCCCGATCTCCTGGGACTACGGCCTGTACAAGGTGCTGCTCACCGCCGCCGGCCGCAGCGAACTCGTCCTCGCCGACGGCGAGTCCGACCTGGTGCTGCTGCGCCGCATCCGGGAGACCGGCGCCACCGTCGTCCCGATCGTGCCCTCCCTGGCCGCCATGATCTGCGCCCTCGCCGCCCGCGAACCCGCCCGCGAGTCCCGGGTGCGCCTGTTCACCAACACCGGTGCCGCGCTGCCGAAGTCCACCGCCGACGCCCTGCGCACCGCGTTCCCCGGCGCCGAGGTGGTCGTCCAGTTCGGGCAGACCGAGTGCAAACGCGTCTCCGTGCTGCCGCCCGCCTTCCAGGACGCCAAGCCGCACTCGGTCGGCCGCCCGCTGCCCGGCACCCGCGCCTTCGCCGTGGACGACGAGGGCCGGCCGCTGCCGCCCTGGCAGACCGGCGAGATCGTGGTCGAGGGACCGCACGTCATGCCCGGCTACTGGCGGGCCCCGGAGCAGACCGCCCGCGCCTTCCGGCCCGCTCCCGGCGGCGGACTGCGGCTGCACACCGGTGACTTCGGCCATGTGGACGAGGACGGCTTCCTCTACTACGAGGGCCGCCGCGACGACATGTTCAAACACAAGGGCGTCCGCATGAGCACCACCGAGATCGAGGCCGCCGCCACCGACATCGCCGGTGTCCGTGCCGCCGCCGTCCTGCCGCCCGCCGAGGACCGCCCCCTCGCGGTGTTCGCCGAGGGCGACATCGACCCGCACACCCTGCTCAAGGAGCTGTCGCTGCGGCTGGAACCCGCCAAGGTGCCCACCGTGAGCCGGGTCGTGGACGAACTGCCGCTCACCCCGCACGGCAAGCACGACCGCAAGGCGCTCGCCCGCCTCCTGGAAGGAGCCACCGCGTGACCGCCACGGATCCGGTCCGGCGCGACCACCGGACGACCACCGAGCCGGCCGGCCGCGACCGTCACGCAAGGGCCGCCGAGCTCGCCGGGCGTTTCGGCACCCCGGCCTACGTCTACGACCTGGACCGGGTCGCGGCGGCCCGCGACGACCTGTTCGCCGCGCTGCCCGACGAGGTCGAGGTGTTCTACGCCGCCAAGGCCAACCCCCACCCCGAGCTGCTGCGCGAGCTGCGCACCGGCGGCTGCCGCGCCGAGATCAGCTCCGTCGGCGAACTCGACGCCGCCTTGCGGGCCGGCTTCCCCGGCGACCGGATCCTGTACACCGGACCCGGCAAGACCACCGCCGAACTGGCCGAGGCGCTGACCCGGGGCGTCCGCCTGTTCTCCACCGAGTCCCCCGGCGACCTGCGCCGCGTCGGCGAGACCGCGCTGCGGCTCGGCCTCACCGCCGACTGCCTGCTCCGCGTCAACAACGCCACCGGCGCGGCGGCCACCGGCATCCGCATGACCGGCGTGCCCTCGCAGTTCGGCTTCGACAGCGAGACCCTGCCCGGCCTCGCCGCCGAACTGCGCGAGATCCCGGGCACCCGCGTCGCCGGACTGCACTTCTTCCCGTTGAGCAACGCCAAGGACGAGGCCAGCCTGATCGCGGAGTTCCGGCACACCGTCGCCACCGCCGCCGCCCTCCAGGAGGAACTCGGCGTCACCTTCCGCTTCCTCGACATCGGCGGCGGATTCGCCGCGCCCTACGCCGTGCAGGGCACCCGGCCCGTCTACCGGGAACTGCGCGACGCCCTCGCCCGGACGCTGGACGAGCACTTCCCCGGCTGGCGCTCGGGCGCCCCCCAGGTCGCCTGCGAGTCGGGCCGCTACCTGGTCGCCGACAGCGGCACCCTGCTCACCTCCGTCGTCAACGTCAAGGACAGCCGCGACCACCGCTACCTCGTCCTCGACGCCGGCATCAACACCTTCGGCGGCATGTCCGGGCTCGGCCGCATCCTGCCCGTGTCCGTCGAACCCCACGAGTCCGTGGGCGCCGACGGCACCCCGGCGAGCCTGGCCGGGCCGCTGTGCACCCCGGGCGACCTGCTCGGCCGGGGCGTCCCGCTGCCCGCGCTCGCCCCGGGCGACCTGCTCACCGTCCCCAACGCCGGCGCGTACGGCCCCACCGCCAGCCTGCTGATGTTCCTCGGCCGGCCCGCGCCCGCCGAGATCGTCGTCCGCGGCGACGACCTCGTGTCCGCCTCCCGCATCGAGCACACCCGTATCTACGACCACGGACAGGCCCTGTGATGAGCCCCTTCCCGAACGCCCCCCGACCCGGCGACCGGCCCGTGCTGGTGGCCGGCGGCATCTCCGACTCCCACACCTGGAACCTCGTCTACCTCCAGCTCCTGCTGGAGGAGCACGGCCACCGCGTGGTCAACCTCGGCCCCTGCGTCCCCGAGGACCTGCTCATCGCCGAGGCCCTCGCGCACCACCCCGCGCTCATCGTGGTCAGCAGCGTCAACGGCCACGGCTACCACGACGGCATGCGGACCGTCACCCGGCTGCGCGAACACCCCGCCCTCGCCGCGGTGCCCGTCGTCATCGGCGGCAAGCTCGGCATCGCCGGGGCCTGCGGTGCCGAGGAGACGGCCGCGCTGCGCGCCGCCGGGTACGACGCGGTGTTCGACGACAGCGCCGAGGGCGTCGCCGCCTTCCGGCGGATGCTCGGCGCGCTGCCGCAGCGGGCCCTGGTGTGACCGGCGGCGGGTTCGGCGCGTTCGTCCGCCGGGCTCACGACGCCGGCCGCCTGGTGGTACAGCCCCGGATGGGGATGAGCAGCCCGGAGCGGATGCGGGCCGGGCTGCTCGCCACCCGGGACGCCGGGGCGACCACCGTCGGCACGATCACCCTGGACAGCTACACCCGGGTCGGCGACCTGGAGTCGGCACGCCTGGCCGTCCTGGAGGACGTGCCCCTCAACGGCTACCCGATCGTGAGCCACGACGCGGCCACCACCGCGGGCGTCCTCGACGGGATCCACGGCCCCGGCTTCCCCGTCCAGGTCCGGCACGGCTCCGCCGCGCCCCAGGACATCTTCCGGGCGCTGACCGCCGTAGGGCTCGACGCCTCCGAGGGCGGCCCGGTCTCCTACTGCCTGCCCTACGGCCGGGTCCCGCTGCGCGCGTCCGTCGCCCACTGGGCCGACGCCTGCGAACTGCTCGCCGCCCGCCGTGGGTCGGGCGGCGAACCGCACCTGGAGACCTTCGGGGGCTGTGTCCTCGGCCAGTTGTGCCCGCCGAGCCTGCTCGTCGCCGTCAGCGTGCTGGAGGCGCTGTTCTTCCACCGGCACGGCATCCGCAGCATTTCCGTCAGTTACGCCCAGCAGACCCATCCCGGCCAGGACGCCGAAGCGGTGGCCGCGTTGCGCCGCCTGTGCGCACACCATCTGCCGGACGCCGAATGGCATGTCGTCGTCTACGCCTACATGGGGCTGTACCCGGAAACGGAACAAGGAGCCTACCGGCTGCTCGGGAAAGCGGCCGAACTCGCCGTCGCCAGCGGCTCGGAGAGGCTCATCGTGAAAACCGTCGCGGAATCCCGCCGCATTCCCACGGTGGCCGAGAACGTCGCCGCCCTGGAATACGCGGCCGAGGTCGCCGCCCGCACCCCGCGGGCCCCGCTGGACGCCACCGGCACCCAGACCTACGCCGAGGCGTCCGCCCTGGTCGACGCGGTACTGGAGCTGGACGACGACCCCGGTAAGGCCCTGCTGACGGCGTTCGCCGAGGGACGCCTCGACGTGCCCTACTGTCTGCATCCGGACAACGCCGGATCCAGCCGGAGTTATATCGCCGCGGACGGCCGGCTGGCCTGGGCCGACATCGGCAGGATGCCGCTGAACGGCATCGCCGACGTACGCCCGGCCCACGCCGTCACCGCCGCGGAACTGCTCGATTCCCTGTCCTACGTACGCCGTTCGTTCGACGGACCCGACCCCCGGAACACCCGGGGCGTCGAATCCGCCCGCCCCTAGGGGTGGTTAAGGGTGTGGCCTTTCCGGGGCCGTCACTACGGTGTGGAAAAAGGTGAGGAAAACCGGTGTCGGCCGAAAGTGGAGATGCGTGGATGAACGGGCCCGGATCCGACTCAGCTCTGGCACGACGGCTCGCCACGGCCGTACCGTCCCGGCACCGCGCGCTGGTGACCGACCTGGTGCGCACGGCCGTGGCCGAGGCGATCGAGGCGGCCCGGCCGGGCACGGCGGCCCCCCTCGATGTGGCCGCCCCCCTCGCCGCGCAGGGACTCGATTCGCTCGCCGCGGTCGACCTGCACCGGCGGCTGACCGCACGCACCGGCCTGGACCTGCCGGTCGGCCTCGCCTACGACTGCCCGACCGTCCAGGACCTCACGGCCCGGCTGCTCGCCGAGGTCCACGGCACCCCGGACACCCCCGACGAGCCGGCCGGTGACCCGGACCCCGGCGAACCGGTCGCCGTCGTCGGCATGGGCTGCCGCTTCCCCGGCGGCATCGCCTCGCCCGCCGACCTGTGGCGGCTGCTCACCGACGGCGGCGAGGTACTGACCGGCTTCCCCCGGGACCGCGGCTGGGACCTGGACGCCCTCTACCACGAGGACCCCGAGGTACCCGGCAGCACCTACGTGCGCAGCGGCGGATTCCTCGACACCGCCGCCGAGTTCGACGCCGACTTCTTCGGCATCAGCCCGCGCGAGGCGCTCGGCATGGACCCCCAGCAGCGGCTCGTCCTGGAGACCTCCTGGCAGGCCCTGGAGGACGCCGGCATCGACCCCACGGCGCTGCGCGGCACCCCGGCCGGGATGTTCCTCGGCGCCGAGATCCAGGAGTACGGCCCGCGCCTGCACGACGCCCCGGACGGCCTGGACGCCTATCTGCTCGCCGGGAACGCCAACAGCGTCATCTCCGGCCGCGTCGCCTATGTGCTGGGCACCGAGGGCCCCGCGGTCACCGTCGACACCGCCTGCTCCGCCGCCCTGGTCGCCGTGCACCTGGCGTGCCGCTCGCTCAGGCAGGGCGAGTCCTCGCTCGCGCTCGCCGGAGGCGTGGCCGTGATGGGCGGCCCCGGGGTGTTCACCGCCTTCAGCCGGCAGCGGGGCCTCGCCCCCGACGGACGCTGCAAGGCGTTCTCCGCCGCCGCCGACGGCACCGGATTCGCCGAGGGCGTCGGCGTGCTCGTCCTGGAACGGCTGTCCGACGCCCGCCGCAACGGGCACCGGGTGCTCGCCCTGATACGCGGCTCGGCCGTGAACCAGGACGGTGCCTCCAACGGCCTGACCGCGCCCAGCGGCACCGCCCAGCAGCGGCTGATCCGCCGGGCGCTCGCCGACGCCGGCCTGACCGCCGCCGACGTCGACGTGGTCGAGGCCCACGGCACCGGCACCCGGCTCGGCGACCCCATCGAGGCCACCGCGCTGCTCGCCACCTACGGCCAGGACCGCCCCGCCGGCGCGCCCCTGCTGCTCGGCTCCGTGAAATCCAACCTCGGGCACACCCAGGCCGCCGCCGGCGCCGCCGGACTGATCAAGACCGTCCTCGCCATGCGGCACGGGCGGGTACCGGCCACGCTCCACGTCGACGCGCCCACCCCGCACGTCGACTGGTCGTCGGGGGCCGTGGAACTCGTCACCGCCGAGCGCCCCTGGCCCGAGACCGGCCGGGCCCGGCGGGCCGGGGTGTCCTCGTTCGGCGTCAGCGGCACCAACGCGCACGTCATCCTCGAACACCCCGAGCCCGAGCCGGAGCCCGAGGCGACCGCCCCGGACGTCCGCCCGGCCCCGCCCGCCGGGACACCGCTGCCGTTCGTCGTGTCCGCCCGGGGCGAGGCCGCCCTGCGGGCCCGCGCCGCCGACCTGCTGCCCCTCGCGGACGAGGCCCCTCTCCCGGACCTCGCCCACTCGCTGGCCACCACCCGGGCCGCACTGCCCGACCGGGCCGTCCTCGTCGCCGCCGACCGCGCCGAACTGCGCGCCGCCCTGCGCGACCTGGCCGCCGGCACCACCCCGCCCACCGCCCGCGCCGACGGCGAACTCGCCTTCCTGTTCACCGGGCAGGGCAGCCAGCGCCCCGGCATGGGCCGCGAACTCGCCGCCGCCCAGCCGCTGTTCGCGGACGCCCTGGACGACATCTGCGCCCACTTCGATCTCCAGCTCGCCCGGCCGCTGAAGGAGATCCTGTTCGCCGCACCCGGCACCCCCGAGGCCGCACTGCTGCACCGCACCGAGTACGCGCAGCCCGCCCTGTTCGCCCTGGAAGTCGCCCTGTACCGGCTGCTGGAGAGCTGGGGCCTCACGCCCGACCAGCTCGCCGGGCACTCCGTCGGCGAGATCGCCGCCGCCCATGTCGCCGGCGTCCTCACCCTCCAGGACGCCACGATCCTGGTCGCCGCCCGCGGCCGGCTCATGCAGGCCCTGCCCGAAGGCGGCGCCATGCTCGCCGTACGGGCCGCCGAGGACCAGGTGACACCCCTGCTCACCGCGCGCACCGGCATCGCCGCCGTCAACGGGCCCGGCGCCGTCGTCGTCTCCGGGGACGCGGCCGACGTGGAGCTGATCGCCGCCGAACTCGCCGCGCGAGGCCACGACAGCAAGCGGCTGCGGGTCGGCCACGCCTTCCACTCGCCGCTGATGGAACCGATGCTGGCCGAGTTCCGCCGGATCGCACACGTCCTGGACTACGCCGAACCGCGGCTGCCGGTCGTCTCCACCGTCACCGGCGGACCCGTCACCGCCGAACTGCGCGACCCCGAGTACTGGGTGGAGCACGTCCGCGCCAAGGTCCGCTTCCACGACGCCGTCCGCTCCCTCGCCGACGCCGACGCCGGCACCCGCACCTTCCTCGAGGTCGGCCCGGACGCCGTGCTGTCCGCCCTGGGCCCGGACTGCACCGATGCACCCGGCACCGCGTTCCTGCCGGTGCTGCGGCGCGAGCGGCCCGAGCCGCGCGAGGCCCTCACCGCGCTCGCCGCCGCCCACGCCCGGGGCGTCCCCGTCGACTGGCGGCGGCACTTCGCCGGCCTCGGCGGGCGCCGGATCGACCTGCCCGGCTACCCCTTCCAGCGCCGCCGCTTCTGGCTGGAACAGCGCACCGGCACCGACGCCACCGGCCTCGGCCAGCTCCCCGCCGGGCATCCGCTGCTGGCCGCCGTGGTCGCCGTCGGCGCCGAGGGCGTCGTCCTCACCGGCCGCGTCTCCACCCGCGCCCAGCCCTGGCTCGCCGACCACGTCATCGCCGGCCGGATCCTCTTCCCCGGCACCGCCTTCGTCGAACTCGCCCTGCGCGCGGGCGACCACGCCGGCGCCGGCACCCTGGAGGAACTGACCCTCGGCGCCCCCCTGGTGCTGCGTGCCGAGGAGGACGTCGCCGTACAGGTCGCCGTCGGCGAACCCGACGCCACCGGCCGGCGCACCGTCACCGTGCACAGCCGCGCGGACCGGGACGCGCCCTGGACCCAGCACGCCACCGGCGTCCTCACCACCACCGCCCCGCCCGCCCCGGCCGCCCCCGCCGAGTGGCCGCCGCCGGACGCCCGGCCGCTGGACACCACCGGCGTCTACGCGGAACTCGCCGGCCAGGGCTACGACTACGGGCCCGCCTTCCAGGGGCTGCGCGCCGCCTGGCGGCACGGTGACGACGTCTACGCCGAGGTCGCCCTGCCCGAGGACGCCACCGCCGACGCCGGCGCCTTCGGCCTGCACCCGGCGCTGCTCGACGCCGCCCTGCACGCCGCCGACCTCGGCACCCCGCCGCGGCCCGAGGTGCTGGTGCCGTTCGCCTGGACCGGCGTCACCCTGCACGCCACCGGCGCCACCGCCCTGCGCATACGGATCACCCGCCGGGGCGGCGACACCATCGCCGTACACCTCGCCGACCCGACCGGCGCCCCGGTGGCCGCCGTCGAGGCCCTGACCTCCCGGCCCGTACCGGACCAGGACCTCCTGTACACCGTGCGATGGCAGCCGTACCCCCGGCCCACGGCCACCGAACCGCTGCGGACCGCCGTCCTCACGGACGTCACCGAGCCGCTGGGGGACGGGCCCGCCCCGGACGCCGTCGTGCACCGCGTCCCCGGACCGGCGGACGCCGACGCCACCCGGGCCCGCGCCCATGTCCGCGACGTCCTCGGGCTGTTGCGCACCTGGCAGACGGACGAGCGCCTCGCCGGCACCCGGCTGGTCGTCGTCACCCCGCCCGGAAGCCCCGCCCACGCGGCCGTCCGCGGCCTGGTCCGCTCCGCCCAGGCCGAGAACCCCGGCCGCTACGTCCTGATCGAGCACGAGGCGCTGCCCGACGAGGCCGGCCTGCGCCGCGCCCTCGCCACCGGCGAACCCGAACTCTCCCTCGCCGACGGCACGTTCAGCGTGCCCCGGCTGGTCGCGCAGCCGGTCGGCGACGCCCCCGCCGCGGACTGGGGCACCGTGCTCGTCACCGGCGGCACCGGCGGCCTCGGCGCGCTCCTCGCCCGCCACCTGGTGACCGCCCACGGAGTACGCCGCCTGGTCCTCGCCGGCCGCCGCGGCACCGCCCCGGACCTGCGCGCCGAACTGACCGAGCTGGGCGCCGAGGTGACCGTGGCCGCCTGCGACACCGGCGACCGCGAGGCCCTGCGCCGCCTGCTGGAGCGGCACCCGGTGGACTCCGTCGTGCACGCGGCGGGCACCGTCCACGACGGCACCGTGGACACCCTCACCGACGCGATGGTGGACGAGGTCTTCCACGCCAAGGCCCTGGGCGCCTGGCACCTGCACGAACTGACCCGCGACCGCGCACTCTCGCGCTTCGTGCTGTTCTCCTCCCTCGCCGCCGTCCTCGACGGAGCCGGCCAGGGCAACTACGCCGCCGCCAACGCCTACCTGGACGCCCTCGCCGCCCACCGCGCCGCGCTCGGCCTGCCCGCCACCTCCCTCGGCTGGGGCCTGTGGGCCACCGACCAAGGCATGGGCGCCGCCCTGGACCAGGCCGCCCGGGACCGCATCGCCGCCTACGGCGTGCCCGGACTGACCGCCGCCCGCTCCCTGGAACTGTTCGACGCCGCCGTGCGCTCCCGCGCCCCGCACCTGGTGCCCGTGGAGATCGACACCGCCGCCGTCCGCCGCCGCCCCGACGGCGTACCGCCGCTGCTGACCGGCCTCGTCCGCCCGGTCACCCGCCGGGCCACGGCGCGCACCGCCCCCGCACCGGCCACGAGATCGGACGGCTCGCCGCGCTGCCCGCCGCCGACCGCGACCGCGCCCTGCTCGACCTGGTGCGCACCGAGGTCGCGGCCGTCCTGCGGCACGACGGGCCGGCCGCCGTCGACCCCGGCCGGGCCTTCACCGACCTCGGCTTCGACTCGCTCGCCGCCGTCGAACTGCGCAACCGGCTGAACACCGCCACCGGGCTGCGACTGCCCGCCACCCTCGTCTTCGACCACCCCACCTCCCGCGCCCTGGCCGGCCACATCGGCGACCGCCTCTTCGGCACCGGCCCGCAGGAGGACCCCGGCGCCCCCGTCCGCACCGCGACCGACGACGACCCGATCGTCATCGTCGGCATGAGCTGCCGCTACCCCGGCGACGTCCGCTCCCCGGAGGACCTGTGGCGGCTCGTCGCCGACGGCACCGACGCGGTCGGCGGCTTCCCCACGGACCGCGGCTGGGACACCGAGGCGCTCTACGACCCCGAGCCCGGCACCCCCGGCCGCACCTACACCCGCGAGGGCGCCTTCCTGTACGACGCGGCCGAGTTCGACGCCGCCTTCTTCGGCATCGGCCCGCGCGAGGCCACCGCCATGGACCCCCAGCAGCGGCTCCTGCTGGAGGTGTCCTGGGAGGCCCTGGAGCGCGCCGCCATCGACCCGCACCGGCTGCGCGGCTCCCGCACCGGCGTGTTCGCCGGCGTCATGTACCACGACTACGGCACCCGGCTCGCCGAGGTCCCCGAGGACCTCGCCGCCTACCTGGGCAACGGCAGCCTCGGCAGCGTCGTCTCCGGCCGGGTCGCCTACGCCCTCGGCCTGGAGGGCCCGGCCGTCACCGTCGACACCGCCTGCTCCTCCTCGCTGGTCACCCTGCACCTGGCGGCCCAGGCGCTGCGCCAGGGCGAATGCGACCTCGCCCTGGTCGGCGGCGTCACCGTCATGTCGACACCGGACACCTTCGTGGACTTCGCCCGGCAGCGCGGACTGGCCGCCGACGGCCGCTGCAAGTCCTTCGCCGACGGCGCCGACGGCACCGGCTGGGGCGAGGGCGCCGGCGTCCTCGTCGTGGAACGCCTCTCCGACGCCCGCCGCCACGGGCACCGGGTCCTCGCCCTGGTGCGCGGCTCCGCCGTCAACTCCGACGGCGCCTCCAACGGCCTGACCGCCCCCAACGGCCCCTCCCAGCAACGCGTCATCCGGGCCGCGCTCACCGCCGCCGGGCTCACCCCGGCCGACGTGGACGCCGTGGAGGCCCACGGCACGGGGACCACCCTGGGCGACCCGATCGAGGCACAGGCCCTGCTCGCCACCTACGGCCAGGACCGCGAACAGCCGCTGTGGCTGGGCTCCGTCAAGTCGAACATGGGCCACACCCAGGCCGCCGCCGGCGTCGCCGGAGTCATCAAGATGGTCATGGCGATGCGCCACGGCGTCCTGCCCAAGACCCTGCACGTGGACCAGCCCTCGACCCAGGTCGACTGGAGCGCGGGCGCCGTGGAACTGCTCACCGAGCCACGCCCGTGGCCCGCCACCGGCCGGGCCCGCCGCGCGGGCGTCTCCTCCTTCGGGATCAGCGGCACCAACGCCCATGTGATCCTGGAGGAGTCCACCGAGCCCGAACCCGCCGAGCCGGACCCCGCCACCGCCCCGCCGGTGCTCGCCCTCCCGGTCTCCGCCCGCTCACCCGAGGCCCTGCGCGGCCAGGCCTGGCGGCTGCTGGAGCTGACCGGCACCGCCCCCGCCGACCTCGGCCGGGCCCTGGCCACCACCCGCGCCACCCACCCCCACCGCGCCGTCCTCCTCGCCACCGGCGACGACCAGGCCACCACCGCCCTGCGCGCCCTCGCCGACGGCACCGAGGCACCCGGACTGCTCGTCACCGGCTCCGCCACCGACGGCGGCCTGGCCTACCTGTTCTCCGGCCAGGGCGCCCAGCGCCCCGGCATGGGCCGCGACTGGTACGACGCCTTCCCCGTCTACGCCGAGCACTTCGACCGCATCGCCGCGCTCTTCGACAAGCACCTCGAACGGCCCCTCGCCGAGGTCGTCCTCGGCGACGACGCCGGCACCCTGGAACAGACCGCCTACACCCAGGCCGCCCTGTTCACCACCCAAGTCGCCCTCCACCGGCTGCTGGAGTCCTTCGGGCTGCGCCCCGACCGGCTGGCCGGGCACTCCGTCGGCGAGTTCGCCGCCGCGCACGTCGCGGGCGTGTGGTCGCTGCCGGACGCCGTCACCGCCGTCGCCGCCCGCGGCCGGCTCATGCAGGCGCTGCCCGCGGGCGGCGCGATGGCCGCCGTCCAGGCGTCCGAGGAGGAGGTGGCCGCGCTGGTGGACGGCGAGCGGTGCGCGATCGCCGCCGTCAACGGCCCCCGGGCCGTGGTCGTCTCCGGCGACGAGGACGCCGTCGCCGAGGTCGCCGCGCACTTCCCCGGCGCCCGCCGGCTGCGCGTCTCGCACGCCTTCCACTCGCCCCGCATGGCACCCATGCTGGAGGAGTTCCGGGAGGTCATGGCCGGGCTGCGGGCCGCCGAACCGGCCCTGCCGATCGTCTCCACCCTCACCGGCGCCCCCGCCACCGCCGCCGACCTCGGCTCCGCCGAGTACTGGACACGGCACGTGCGGGAGACCGTACGGTTCGCCGACGCGGTCGCCACCCTGGCCGCGCAGGGCACCGGCACCTTCCTCGAACTCGGCGCCGCGCCCGTGCTCACCGCCCTGGGCCCCGACTGCCTGCCGGACGCCGAGGACACCGCCTTCGTCCCCGCCGCCCGCAAGGACACCGCCCCCCTGCCCGGACTGCTCGCCGCCCTGGCCGCCGTCCACACCCGGGGCTTCGACGTCGACTGGGGCGTGCTGTACGAGGGTTACCCGGGCCGCCCGGCCGACCTGCCCACGTACGCCTTCGAGCACCGCCCGTACTGGCTGCCCACGCCCGCCGTCACCGCCGGCGACGCCGCCGGGCACGGGCTCGCCGCCGCCGGGCACCCGCTGGTCAGCGCCCGCCTGGACCTGCCCGGCGACGCAGGGGTGCTGCTCACCGGCCGGATCTCCACCGCCACCCACCCGGTCCTCGCCGACCACGCCGTGCTGGGCACGGTCCTGGTGCCCGGCGCCGCCCTGGTCGACCTCGCCCTGCACGCCGGACGCCTGACCGGCCGTCCCGTCCTGGAGGAGCTCACCCTGCACGCCCCGCTGGCGCTGCCCGGGGACACCGCCGTACGCCTCCAGGTCGCCGCCCGCCCCGACGGCACCGTGGACATCCACTCCCGCGCCGAGCGGGCCCCCGCCGACGAGGGCTGGACCCACCACGCCACCGGCACCCTCACCGGCTCCGGCACCGCCCCCGCACCCACGCCCGCGTCCGGTGCCTGGCCGCCGCCCGGGGCCACCCCGCTCGACGTCGACGGCCTCTACCCGCGCCTGCACACCGAGGGCTACGACTACGGCCCCGTCTTCCAGGGCGTGAGGGCCGCCTGGCGGGACGGGGACACCCTGCTCGCCGACCTCGAACTGCCCGCCCAGGCGGCCCAGGACGCCGCCCGGCACGTCCTGCACCCCGCGCTGCTGGACTCCGCCCTGCACGTCACCTCCCTGCTCGACGGCGAGCCGGCACCCGACGGGCCGGCCGACGGCATCGCCCTGCCCTTCGCCTGGACCTCGGTCACCGCGCACGCCCAGGCGTCCCTCACCGCCCGGGTCCGGATCACCCCCGGCCCCGACGGCACCCGCATCGAGCTGACGGACACCGACGGCCGGCCCCTGGCCACCGTCGCCTCCTACGTCACCCGGCCCTACGCCGCCGACCGGCTCACCCGGCGCCACCGCCACCTCTACGCCGTCACCGCATCCCCCCTGCCCGAGGCCGCCGGACGCCCCGACCGCCGTAGCTGGGCGGTCCTCGGCGACGACGGCCTCGGCCTCGGCGCCCCGGTCCACCCCGGCCTGGACGCACTCGGCGCCACCGTCCCCGACGTGGTGATCCTGCCCGTCACCGCACCCGGCACCGACGACCTGCCCGGCGCCGTGCGCGGCGCGCTCGGCCGCACCCTGGAAGTCCTCCGGGCGTGGACGGGTGACGACCGGTACGCCGGCTCGGTGCTCGTGGTCCTCACCGGCGGCTCGCTCGCCGACGCGGCCGTGCACGGGCTGGTGCGGGCCGCACAGGCCGAGGACCCCGGCCGGATCCTGCTCGTCACCCGGGCCGCGCCGGACGCACCCGTACCCGACCGGGCCGCGCTCGCCGCCCTCCTCGACTCCGGGGAACCCGAGGTCCACTGGCGCGGCGGCACGGCGCACGCGCCCCGGCTGGTCCGCGCCGACGACACCGGCGACACCGAGGGCACCGGCCGGCCGTGGGGCACCGTCCTCGTCACCGGCGGCACCGGCGGCCTCGGCGCCCTGGTCGCCCGCCACCTGGCCGCCCGGCACGGCGTCACCCGCCTGGTGCTGACCAGCCGCCGCGGACCCGGGGCGCCCGGCGCCGCCGCACTGCGCGCCGACCTCGCCGGCCTGGGCGCCGAAGCCGACATCGTCGCCTGCGACGCGGCCGACCGCACCGCGCTCGCCGCCCTGCTCGCCGCGCACCCCGTCGACAGCGTCGTGCACACCGCCGGCGTCCTGGACGACGCCCTGATCGGCTCGCTGACCCCGGCCCGGCTGGACACCGTCCTGCGGCCCAAGGCGGACGCCGCCTGGCACCTGCACGAACTGACCCGGGAGCGGGATCTCGCCCACTTCGTGCTGTTCTCCTCGGCCGCCGGCACCCTCGACGGCTCCGGCCAGGGCAACTACGCCGCCGCCAACGCGTTCCTGGACGCCCTCGCCGCCCACCGCGCCGCCCTCGGCCTGCCCGCCACCTCCCTCGCCTGGGGCCTGTGGTCCGGCGGCGGCATGGGCGCCGCCCTGGACCGGGCCGACGTCCAGCGCATCGAACGCACCGGCATCGGCGCGCTCGACCCGGACGAGGCACTGGAGCTGTTCGACGCCGCCGTGGCCGCGGGCGCCCCCGCCCTGGTCCCGGTACGGCTGGACACCGCCGTCCTGCGCCGCCGCGCCGATGACGTCCCGGCCGTGCTGCGCACCCTGGCCGGCGTCACCGCCCGCCCGGAGCGCGCCGAGCACGCCCGCACCCTTAGCGAACGCCTGGCCGAACTGCCCGCCGCCGACCACGAACACACCGTGCTGGAAGCGGTCCGCACCGAGGTGGCCGCCGTCCTCGGCCACCCCGGGCCCGCCGCCGTCGAACCCCGCCGCGCCTTCACCGAACTGGGCTTCGACTCGCTCGCCGCCGTGGAACTGCGCAACCGCCTGAACACGGCCGGCGGACTGCGCCTGCCCTCCACCCTCATCTTCGACCACCCCACCCCGGCCGCCCTCGCCGCTCACCTCCTCGAGCGGCTGCGGCCCCAGCCGGAGCCGGCCGCGCCCGGCGGCGACGACGAGGTGCGCGCCCTGATCTCCCGCATCCCCGTCGCCCGTCTGCGCGCCGCCGGTCTGCTCGACAGCCTGCTGAAGCTGTCCGAACCCGCCGCGGAACCCGCCCCCGCCGAACCGGTGGGGGACATCAGGACCATGGCCGTGGCCGACCTGGTGCGCGCCGCACTCGACCGCACCGCCCCCCAGTGACCACCCCCGTGCCGGACGACGCGCCGCGTCCGGCACCGGGCCACCCGCACCGGCGCACCCTCACCGCGTCACCAGCGCCGCCGAGCCAGCAGGGAGCGACACCGACCGTGGACACATCCGTCGAGCAGATCGTCGAGGCGCTGCGCGAGTCGTTGCTAGAGAACGAGCGGCTGCGCCGGCACAACGACCAGATCACCGAAGCGGCGCACGAGCCCGTGGCGATCGTCGCCATGAGCTGCCGCTACCCCGGCGGCGTCCAGACCCCCGAGCAGCTGTGGCAGCTGGTCGACACGGGCACGGACGCCGTCGGAGACTTCCCCGACGACCGGGGCTGGGACACCGAGGCGATCTACGACCCCGACCCGGACGCCCCCGGCCGCACCCACGTCCGCGAAGGCGGGTTCCTGTACGACGCGGCCCGGTTCGACCCCGGCTTCTTCGGCATCAGCCCCCGCGAGGCCCTCGCCATGGACCCGCAGCAGCGGCTGCTGCTGGAGACCGCCTGGGAGGCATTCGAACGCGCCGGCATCGACCCGCACACCCTCAAGGGCAGCCGCACCGGCATCTACGCGGGCGTCATGTACCACGACTACGGCAGCTGGCTCACCGAGGTCCCGGAGGGCGTCGAGGGCTACCTCGGCAACGGCAACCTCGGCAGCGTCGCCTCCGGCCGCGTCTCCTACCTCCTCGGCCTGGAAGGGCCCGCCGTCACCGTCGACACCGCCTGCTCCTCCTCCCTGGTCGCCCTCCACCTCGCCGTACAGGCCCTGCGCACCGGCGAGTGCACCCTCGCCCTGGCCGGCGGCGTCACCGTGATGTCCACCCCGGACACCTTCATCGACTTCTCCCGCCAGCGCGGCCTCGCCCTCGACGGCCGCTGCAAGTCCTTCGCCGACGGCGCCGACGGCACCGGCTGGGGCGAGGGCGCCGGACTGCTCCTGCTGGAACGGCTCTCCGACGCCCGCCGCAACGGCCACCGCGTCCTGGCCGTCGTGCGCGGCTCCGCCGTCAACCAGGACGGCGCCTCCAACGGCCTCACCGCCCCCAACGGCCCCTCCCAGCAGCGTGTCATCCGCGCGGCTCTCGCCAACGCCCGCCTGGAACCCCGCCAGGTGCACGCCGTCGAGGCGCACGGCACCGGCACCCCGCTCGGCGACCCCATCGAGGCCCAGGCCCTGCTCGCCACCTACGGCCAGGACCGCGCCGAGCCGCTCTGGCTGGGCTCCGTCAAGTCCAACATCGGGCACACCCAGGCCGCCGCCGGGGTCGCCGGCGTCATCAAGATGGTGATGGCCATGCGGCACGGCCGGCTCCCCAGGACCCTGCACGCCGACCGGCCCACCACCCAGGTCGACTGGGAGGCGGGCGCCGTCGAACTGCTCCGCGAGGCCCGGGACTGGCCCGCCGACGGCGAGCCCCGCCGCGCCGCCGTCTCCTCCTTCGGCATCAGCGGCACCAACGCCCACGTCATCGTCGAGGCCGCCCCCGAGACCGAGCCCCGCGCCGCGGACCCCGCCTGGACCGGCCCGCTCCCGCTGGTGCTCTCCGGCAACGGCCCCCATGGCCTGGCCGCCCAGGCCCGCCGCCTCCTCGACCACCTCGCCACCGCCACCGACCCCGTCCCCGACATCGCGCACACCCTCGCCACCGGGCGCGCCGCGCTGGACGAACGGGCCGTCGTCACCGCCGCCGGCCCCTCCGCCCTCGCCGCCGGGCTGACCGCCCTCGCCGAGGGCGACGACACCGCGCCGAACGTGGTGCGCGGCCGGCCCGCGGCGGAGTCCCGCATCGCCTTCGTCTTCCCCGGCCAGGGCTCCCAGTGGGCCGGCATGGCCGCCGACCTCCTCGACGCCTCACCGGTGTTCGCCGCGCGCATGGCCGACTGCGCCACGGCCCTCGCCCCCGTCACCGACTGGGACCTCATCGAGACCGTACGGTCCCGGCAGCCCCTCGACCGCGTGGACGTCGTCCAGCCCGTGCTGTGGGCGATCATGGTGTCCCTGGCCGAGGTGTGGCGCGCCCACGGGGTCCGGCCCGCCGCCGTCGTCGGCCACTCCCAGGGCGAGATCGCCGCCGCCTGTGTGGCCGGCGCGCTCTCCCTCGCCGACGGCGCCCGCGTCGTGGCCCTGCGCAGCCAGGCCATCGCCCGGGAACTCTCCGGCCGCGGCGGCATGATGTCGGTGGCCCTGCCCGAGCCCCGGGTGCGCGACCTCCTCGCCCCCTACGACGGCCGGGTCTCGGTGGCCGCCGTCAACGGCGCCTCCTCCGTGGTGCTGTCCGGCGACGCCGACGCCCTGGACGCACTCCGCGAGACCATCGTGGCCGACGGCCACCGCGCCAAACGGCTCCCCGTGGACTACGCCTCCCACTCCGCGCACGTCGAATCGATCCGACAGCGGCTGCTCAGCGACCTCGCGGACATCCGGCCCCGGCCCGCCGAGGTGCCGTTCTACTCCACCGTCACCGGCGCCCGCCTCGACACCACCGGCCTGGACGCCGGCTACTGGTACACCAACCTGCGGCAGACCGTGCTGTTCGAGCCCGCCACCCGGACCCTGCTCGACGCCGGGTACGGGGTCTTCGTCGAGTGCAGCCCGCACCCCGTGCTGCTGCACAGCGTCGAGGAGACCGCCGACACCGCCGACGCCCGCATCACCGCCCTCGGCTCCCTGCACCGCGACGACGGCGGCGCCGAGCGCCTGCTGACCGCCCTCGGCGAGGCCTTCGTCGCCGGAATCCCGGTGGACTGGACGCCCGTCTTCGACGGCCTGCCGGTCCGCCCCGCCGACCTGCCGACCTACGCCTTCCAGCGCGAGCGGTACTGGCTCGGCCGGTCCGCCGGCGGCGGCGACGTCACCGCGGCCGGACTCCAGGCCACCGGCCACCCCCTGCTGGGCGCCGCCGTACCGGTCGCCGGGGGCGGCACCGTGTTCACCGGCCGGCTCGCCACCGCGACCACGCCCTGGCTGGCCGACCACGCCGTCTCCGGCACCCCCCTGCTGCCCGGTACCGCCCTGGCCGAACTCGCCCTCGGCGCGGGCCACCGGCTCGGCTGCGCACACCTGGCCGAACTCACCCTCCAGGCACCGCTGACCCTGCCCGAGCGGGGCGCCGTCCAGCTCCAGCTGCACGTGGCCGCCGCCGACGACACCGGGCACCGCGCGCTGACCGTCCACTCCCGCCCCGAGGGTGCCGACGACGACGCCTGGACCCGGCACGCCACCGGCCTGCTCGCCCCCCAGACCGGTGTGCCCGCCTTCGACCTCACGGCCTGGCCGCCCCCGGGCGCCGAGCCCGTACCGGCCGAGGACGCCTACGACCGTCTGGCCGCCCTCGGCTACGACTACGGGCCCGCCTTCCAGGGGCTGCGCGCCCTGTGGCGGCGCGGCGACGAGACCTTCGCCGAGGTCGAACTCCCCGTGGAAGCCGACGCGTTCGCCCTGCACCCGGCCCTGTTCGACGCCGCGCTGCACGCCGGCGGCCTCACCGCCGGCGGCCAGGACACCGCCCTGCTGCCGTTCTCCTGGACCGGCGTCTCGCTGTACGCGGCCGGCGCCACCGCCCTGCGGGTCCGGCTGCACGGCGACGAAACGCTGTCCGTGCGGCTGGCCGACCCCACGGGCGCCCCGGTCGCCGAGGTCGAGGCCCTGGTCTCCCGGCCCGTAGACCCGGCCGCGCTCACCTCCGCCGCCCGCCCCGACGCCCTGTACCGGCTGGACTGGCCGGCCCTGCCCGCCCCCGAGGCACCCGCGCCCGAGTACGCCGTCCTGGACGAACGGGGCCCGGCCGCGCTGGAGACCGTGCCCGCCTGGGCGGTGCTGCCCGCCGGCGGCGACGGCCCGGGCACCGGCACGCACCGGGCGGCCGAGCGCGTGCTGAGGGCCGTACAGGACTGGCTGGCCGACGAACGCACCGCCTCCGCCCGGCTGCTGGTCCTCACCCGGGGCGCCGTGGCGGCGGGGGAGGAGGACGTCACCGACCTGGCGGGCGCCGCCGTGTGGGGGCTGGTCCGGGCGGCCCAGGGGGAGCATCCGGGGCGGTTCGTCCTCGTGGACGGCGAGGACACGGACACCGCGGTGGCCGTGGCCGCGGCCACCGGAGAACCCCAGCTCGTCCTGCGCGACGGCACCGTGCGGGTGCCCCGGCTCGCCCGCGCCACCCCGAGCGGACCGGCACCGGCCCTCGACCCGGAGGGCACCGTGCTGATCACCGGCGGCACCGGTGTGCTCGGCGCGCTGGTCGCCCGGCACCTGGTCGCCGAGCACGGCGTCCGCCACGTGGTGCTGGCCGGCCGCAGCGGCACCGCCGCCGACGACTTCGCCGGCCTGGACGCGGAGATCACCGTGGCCCGCTGCGACGCCGCCGACCGGGAGCAACTGGCCCGGCTCCTCGACGGGATACCGCCGCACCGCCCGCTGACCGCCGTCGTCCACCTCGCCGGCGTCCTGGACGACGGCCTGGTGACCGACCAGACCGGCGAGCGCCTGACCGCCGTACTGCGGCCCAAGGCCGACGCCGCCTGGCACCTGCACGAGCTGACCCGCGACCTCGGCCTCGCCGCGTTCGTGCTGTTCTCCTCCGCCGCCGGCACCCTCGACGGCGCCGGCCAGTCCGGCTACGCCGCCGCCAACGCCTTCCTCGACGCCCTCGCCGCCCACCGCCGCCACCACGGACTGCCCGCGCACTCCCTGGCCTGGGGTTTCTGGGCGCAGCGCACCGGCCTGACCGCCCACCTCACCGACGCCGACGTGGCCCGCATGGCCCGCGCCGGGGTCCGCCCGCTGACCACCGAGGAGGGACTGCGCCTGCTCGACGCCGCCCTGGGCGCCGCCGAGCCGCTGCTGCTCCCGGTCGGCCTGGACCTGGCCGTCCTGCGCCGCGCCACGGAGGTTCCGGCCGTGCTGCGCGGCCTGGTGCCCGCCCGCGCCCGCCGTACCGCCGCCACCCACGCGGACTCCGCCCCGCTCGCCGGCCGGCTCGCCGCCCTCGGCCCCGCCGAACGCGACGCGGCCCTCATGGAGCTGGTCCGCACCCATGTCGCCGCCGTGCTCGGCCACGGCAGCGACATGACGCTGGATCCGCGCCGCTCCTTCCGCGAGTCCGGCTTCGACTCGCTGACCGCGGTGGAACTGCGCAACCGCCTGGGCGCCGCGGTCGGCCTGCGCCTGCCCGCCACCCTGGTCTTCGACTACCCGGACGCGGGCGCGCTCGTCGCCCACCTCAGGACGGAACTGTTCGGAGAGCGGGCCGAGGCCGCCGCCGACGTCACCGTACGGGAGGCGGACGAGCCGGTCGCCATCGTCGCCATGGCCTGCCGCTACCCCGGCGGCGTCGCCACCCCCGAGGAGCTGTGGCGGCTGCTGGCCGACGGCGGCGACGGCATCGGCGCCTTCCCCGCCGACCGCGGCTGGGACCTGGACGGCCTGTACGACCCGGAGCCCGGCAAGGCCGGCCACTCCTCCACCCGGTTCGGCGGATTCCTGTACGACGCCGCCGACTTCGACCCCGACTTCTTCGGCATCGGCCCGCGCGAGGCCCTGGCGATGGACCCGCAGCAGCGGCTGCTGCTGGAGACGTCCTGGGAGGCGCTGGAACGGGCCGGCATCGACCCGCACTCCGTGCGCGGCAGCCGCACCGGCGTCTTCGCGGGCGTCATGTACCACGACTACGGCAGCCGGCTGCGCCGCGTCCCCGAGGCCGTGCGCGACCACCTCGGCAACGGCAGCCTGGGCAGCGTGGCCTCCGGCCGGGTCGCCTACGCCCTCGGCCTGGAGGGCCCGACGCTCACCGTCGACACGGCGTGCTCGTCGTCCCTGGTGGCGCTGCACCTGGCCGCGCAGGCGCTGCGGCAGGGGGAGTGCGCGCTGGCGCTGGCCGGCGGGGTGTCCGTGATGTCGACCGTCGACACGTTCGTGGACTTCAGCAGGCAGCGCAACCTGGCCGCCGACGGTCACGCCAAGTCCTTCGCCGACGCGGCGGACGGCACCGCCCTGTCCGAGGGCGCCGGCATGCTGGTCCTGGAACGGCTGTCGGACGCCCGGCGCAACGGGCATCCGGTACTGGCCGTCCTGCGCGGTTCGGCCGTGAACCAGGACGGTGCCTCCAACGGGCTGACCGCGCCGAACGGTCCGTCGCAGCAGCGGGTGATCCGGCAGGCGCTGGCCTCGGCCCGGCTGACCACCGCCGACGTGGACGTGGTGGAGGCGCACGGCACGGGGACGACGCTGGGCGATCCGATCGAGGCGCAGGCGCTGCTGGCCACCTACGGCCAGGACCGTGAACAGCCGTTGTGGCTGGGTTCGGTGAAGTCGAACATCGGGCACACGCAGGCCGCCGCGGGTGTCGCCGGTGTCATCAAGATGGTGATGGCGATGCGGCACGGCGTCCTGCCCAGGACGCTGCACGTGGACGAGCCGTCCACGAAGGTCGACTGGGAGGCGGGGAACGTACGGCTGCTGACGGAGGAACGGGACTGGCCGGCCACCGACCGGCCGCGCCGGGCCGGGGTGTCCTCCTTCGGCATCAGCGGCACCAACGTCCACGCGATCCTCGAGGAGGCACCCGCCGAGGAGCCCGCACCGGCCCCGGCCACGGCCCCGCTGCTGCCGCTCGTCGTCTCCGGCGCCACCCCCGAGGCACTGGCCGCCCAGGCCGCCCGGCTGCGCGCGGTCGCCGGCCGGCCGCTGCCCGACCTCGCCCGCTCCCTCGCCGCGGAGCGCGCCGCCCTCACCCACCGGGCCGCCGTCGTCGCCCGCGACGAGGACGAACTCCTCGCCGCGCTCACCGCGCTGGCCGACGGCACCGCCTCCGACGCCGTGGTCCGCGGCCGGCCCGCCGGCGGCAGGACGGCCGTCCTCTTCACCGGCCAGGGCGCCCAGCGCCCCGGCATGGGCCGCGGCCTGTACGCCGCCCACCCCGCCTTCCGGGACGCGCTCGACGAGGTCTGCCAGGCGCTCGACACCCACCTCGACCGCCCGCTGCGGGACGTGATGTGGGCCGAACCCGGCACCGAGGACGCCGGCCTGCTCGACCACACGCTCTACACCCAGAGCGCCCTGTTCGCCGTGGAGACCGCGCTGTACCGGCTGCTGGAGTCCCACGGCGTCCGCCCGGACCTGCTGGCCGGCCACTCCATCGGCGAACTGACGGCCGCGCACGCCGCCGGGGTCTGGGACCTGGCGGACGCCGCCCGGCTGGTCGCCGCGCGCGGCCGGCTCATGCAGGCGCTGCCCGCCGGAGGCGCGATGCTCGCCCTCGACGCCACCGAGGACGAGGTGCTGCCCCATCTCGGCCCCGAGGTGTCCGTCGCCGCCGTCAACGGTCCCCGCGCCGTCGTCGTCTCCGGCACCGAGGCCGCCGTCGCCGCGGTCGCCGCCGCCTTCCCCGGCCGCCGTACCAAGCGGCTGCGGGTCAGCCACGCCTTCCACTCCCCGCTGATGGACCCGATGCTCGCGGAGTTCGAGAAGACGGCCCGGGAACTGCGCTACGCGCCGCCCGCCATCCCCCTCGTCTCCAACCTGACCGGAGCCCGCGCGGGCGAGGACGAGGTGTGCGACCCCGGCTACTGGGTGCGGCACGTCCGCGAGACGGTCCGCTTCGGCGACGCCGTCCGCGCGCTGGCGGCCGACGGGGTGCGCACCTTCCTCGAACTCGGCCCGGACGCCGTGCTGTCGGCGCTGGGCGCGCCCGCCCTCGCCGACACCGAAGGGGCGGCGTTCGTCCCGGCGCTGCGCCGCGACCGGGACGAGGAGCGGACCTACGCGGCCCTGCTCGGCACCGCCCACGTCCGCGGGGTCCCCGTCGACTGGCCGGGTGTGTTCGCCGGCACCGGCGCCCGCCGCACCGACCTGCCCACCTACGCCTTCCAGCGGCGGCGGCTGTGGCTGGACGACGAGCCCGGCGCGGTCACCGACGCGGGCGGCCTCGGCCAGGCCCCGGCCGGGCACCCGATGCTCGGCGCGGCCCTGGACCTGGCCGACGACGACCGGGTCACGCTGACCGGCCGCCTCTCCCTGGCCACCCACCCCTGGCTCGGCGACCACGCCGTGGCGGGCGTGGTCCTCGTCCCGGGCAGCGCCTTCGTCGAACTGGCCGTCCAGGCCGGCGACCGCACCGGCTGCCCGCACCTGGCCGAACTCACCCTGGAACGCCCGCTGGTCCTGCCCGGGCAGGGTGCCGTCCACCTCCAGGTGTCCGCGGCGGCCCCCGACGCCGACGGGCGCCGGCGGCTCACCGTGCACGCCCGCCCGGAAGGCACCGACGACGCGTGGACCCGGCACGCCACCGGCGTCCTCGCCCCGCGCACCGCGCCGGAGCCGGCCGCCGTGACCGACTGGCCGCCCGCGGGCGCCGTACCCGTGGACGTCACCGGCACCTACGACCACCTGGCCGCGCAGGGCTACGCCTACGGCCCGCTGTTCCGCTGCCTGCGCGGCGCCTGGCGGCTCGGCGAGGAGGTCTGGGCCGAACTCGCCCTGCCCGACCCCGCCGCGGCCGACGGCTTCGCCCTGCACCCGGCGCTGCTCGACTCCACCCTGCACGCCATCGACCTGCTCGACGGCCAGGACCCGACCGTGCTCACCCTGCCCTTCTCCTGGGAGGGCGTCACCGTGTACGCGACCGGCGCCACGGCGGTCCGGCTGCGGCTGACCCCGCACGGCACCGACCACATGACCCTCGGCCTGTACGACGGCACGGGCGCGCCGGTGGCCGAGGTGGCCTCCCTGCGCATCCGTGAGGTGACCGCCGGCCGGCTGCACGCGGCCGCGCCCGAGCCCGGCGACCTGTTCCGCGTGCGGTGGACCGAACTGCCGGTCGCAGCCGGTGACTTCGGCTCCGCACCGCTCACCCTCACCGTGGACCCGGACCCCGGCGCCGAACCGCCCGCCGCGGCCCGCGAGAGCGCCGTACGCGCCCTCGCCGCGTTGCGCCGGCACCTCGCCGGGGAACCGGGGGACGCGCCGCTGGTGGTGCTGACCCGGTCGGCCGTCGCCGTCCACGCCGACGACACGCCCGATCCGGCGCAGGCCGTGATCTGGGGCCTGGTGCGGTCGGCGGCGGTCGAGCACCCCGGCCGGTTCGTGCTGGCCGACACCGACGGCGACCCCGCCTCGGCCGCCGTCCTCGCGGCCGCCGTGGCCACCGGCGCGCCCGAACTCGCCCTGCGCGCCGGCACGGTGTACGCGCCGGAGCTGACCCGCGTCACGGACCCGGACCCGGAGCCGGGGGAAACCGCTGGCGCGTCCGCCTCGGCCCCGGCGGGACCCGCCCGGGAATCCGCTCTGGACCCGGAGGGAACCGTCCTGGTCACCGGCGGTACCGGCAGCCTCGGGCGGCTGCTGGCCCGGCACCTGGTCACCCGGCACGGGGTACGGCGGCTGCTGCTGGCCGGCCGCGGCGGGCGGCTGCCCGAGCCCGGCCTCCTGGACGACCTGGCCGCCCTGGGCGCGACCGTGACCGTGGCCGCCTGCGACGTGACCGACCGGGACGCGCTCGCCGGTCTGCTGGCGTCCGTGCCGGACGCGCACCCGCTGACCGCCGTGGTGCACGCCGCGGGCGTCCTCGACGACGGCCTGGTCACCGACCTCACCCCCGAGCGGCTCCAGGAGGTCATGCGGCCCAAGGCGGACGCCGCCTGGCACCTGCACGAGCTGACCCGCGATCTCGGCCTCGCCGCGTTCGTGCTGTTCTCCTCCGCCGCCGGCACCCTGGGCGCGGCGGGCCAGGCCAACTACGCCGCCGCGAACGCCTTCCTGGACGCCCTGGCCGCGCGGCGGCGGAGCGAGGGGCTGCCCGCCCTCTCGCTGGGCTGGGGGCTGTGGGACACGGGGGAGGGCATGGCGGCCGGGCTCGGCGAGACCGAGCTGCGCCGCCTGGCCCGCGACGGCATCCTCCCGCTGCCCGCCGACCGGGCCCTGGCCCTGTTCGACCGCGCGCTGACCACCGGGGGCACGCCGACGGCAGGGGACACGCCCACCACCGAGGGAGTCCAGGCCGCCGCGGGAGTCCTGGCCGCCGACCGGGCCCTGCTGCTGCCGGTCCGTGTGCAGGTCACCGAGGACGCCCCCGCGCTGGTACGGGGTCTCGCCCCCACGGCCGTACGGCGCACCGCCCGGCCGGCGGCCGTCCCCGTGGCCGCCACCGTCGAGGCGCTGCCGGACCGGCTGGCCCGCCTCGGCGCCGCCGACGCCCTGAACCTGCTGGTGGAGACGGTCCGCGGCCATGTCGCCGACGTCCTCGGGCACGGCTCCGCCGGCGCCGTCGACCCCCAGCGCCCCCTGGGCGACCTGGGCGTGGACTCGCTGGCCGCGCTGGAACTGCGCAACCGGCTCGGCGCGGACACCGGCCTGCGGCTGTCCACCACCCTCACCTTCGACTACCCGACCTCCGACGCCCTCGCCCGGCACCTGCTCGCGGAACTGGGCGTCGACGGCGCCGCCGCCCCGGTCGACATCGAGGCCGAAGTGGTGCGCCTGGAGGAGCTGTCGGGGAGCGCGCTGGACTCGCCCGCGCTGGACGAGGAGCAGCGCGCCCGGGTGGCCGCCCGGCTGCGCACCCTCACCGCCCGCTGGGACGGCACCGGGGAGTGGCGGGACAACGGCACCGGGCAGGGCGCCGGGACGGGGCTGGAGACGGCCACGGCCGACGAGCTGTTCGGCATCCTGGACGACGAACTGGGCAGCTTCAGCTGACCGCGGACGGGCAGGCGGCACGCGGCCCCACCGATGACCTTCCGGTGGGGCCGCGTGCCCTTCCCCGCGCCGGTTCCCGACCGGACGGGACGAGGTACCGCCGTACCGCTCAGCCCGCCGACGAGTGGGTCTCGGCCCAGCGGTCCGACAGCTTGGGGATGCGATGCTCCAGCATTTTCGACGGCAGCTCCGCACGGCTGGCCACCTGCAACTTGCGGTAGACCCGGGTGAGGTGCTGCTCCACCGTGCTGATCGTGACGTGCAGCCGGGTGCTGATCTCGCGGTTGGTGTAGCCGAGCGCGGCCAGCCCGGCGACCCGGCACTCGGCGTCGCTCAGGAGGGCCTGGCCGTCCTCGGACTCGGCGGTTTCGGGCCGTGCCGGGTCCTCCAGCAGGTGCGCGTCGACCGGCGACTCGATCCGGCAGGCCTCGGCCTCCCGGGCCGCCTGCCGGGCCACCAGCCGGGCCCGGGCGTACTCGCCGAGTTCGTAGTGCGCGGCGGACAGGTCGGCGTACGCCTGGGCCAGCGCGTAGCGGTCGCCGCACGTCTTGAGCAGGTCGATCGCCTCGCGCAGCAGCGTGGCCCGGCGGTGCGGCTTGCAGGTCGCGGCGAGCAGCCTCAGGGCCATGGCCCGGGCCCGGGAGCTGTGCCCGCCGGGCAGCCGCAGCTGTTCCTCGGCCCACTCGCGGGCCGTGCGGGCCTTGCCGATCCGCAGGTTGGCCAGGGCCAGGTCGGACCGCCAGGGGATGCCCTTCTGGAGGTTCGGGTTGCCCTCGCGCAGCAGCCGCCCGCAGGTCTCGAAGTCGCCCAGCGCCGCGAACGGCCGGTCGGTGGCGAGGTGGTGGTGGCCGCGGGCACGCAGGTACTGGATGCCGAACACGGTACGGAACATGGGCTCCGGCACATCGTGCTTGAGCAGTTCCTCGGCCTCGGCGTAGGAGCCGAGGGCGGTGTACGCGGAGATGGCCGTCGACAGCGGCAGGCCGATGAGCACTCCCCAGCTCTGGGCGCCCAGGAGGCCGAGCGCGTCGAGCGCGCCCTGCGACGCGGTGGTCACATCCCCCTGGAGCAGGGCTATCTCGGCCCGGATGGAGCCGAGCAGGGCCCGCCAGGTCGTCGCCCGGCGCTCCACGGCGCACTCCAGCAGCCCGTCGCAGGCGTCGGCGGCCAGCGCGGGCCGGTCGGCGTGGGCGATGGCCAGCAGGGACATCGCGACCAGTTCGAGGTTGAGATGGTCCAGCCGGTGTCCCTGCAGGGCCTGCGCGACGGCTGCCGCGGACTCGTCGGTGGCCTCGCCGCCGACCAGGGCCGCCACCCGGGAGGCCAGTCCGCCGGCGTCGGCGCGCACCGGGCGGGGGCGTGTGTCGAGGCCGGCGGCCGGGACACTCCTGCCGGGCAGCGCCACCCCGTAGAACCACTGCCGTACGAACTCCACCTCGGCGACGGTCTGCGCGTCGGCCGGCGACTGGACGCGTACGAGCGTGGCCACGGCCTTGGCCGCCAGCTCGGTGTCGCCCCGCCACAGCAGATAGCGCAGCACGGTGGCGGTGTCCCGCATGCTCAGCTCGCCGTCCAGCGCGGCCTCGCGCAGCGGCTCCAGATGGGGGCCGGCCGCCGCCGGGTTGGTACGCCACTGGGCGCGGGCCAGGGCCACCGACAGGGCGTGGCCCTCGCGCTGGTCGGCGCAGACGCGCAGGACCATGCCGAGATAGGCGGTGCAGCGCTCCACGTCGTCGGCGGCCAGCGCCTGTTCGGCGGCGGTGCGCAGCACCTCCGCGCCCCAGCGCGCCGGCACCAGGTCCGCGGCGTGCAGATGCCGTGCCACCTCGACGGCGGGGGCGCCGGAACGATACAGCAGATGGGCGATCCGGCCGTGCAGCTCGGTGCGGGCGCCGGTGTCCATGTCCTCCAGGACGGCCGCGGCGGCGGTGGGGTGCCGGAAGGCGTGCCCGTCCAGCAGGCCGGAGGAGTTGAGGACGGCGACGGCCTCCTGGGTGCCGGCGGGCGTGGTGCCGGCCAGCTCCGCGACGGCGGTGCCCGGCGCTGGGGCGCCGAGCGCGGCCAGGGCCCGGGCCACCCGGACCTGGCCGGCCTCGCCGCGGTGCAGCAGGGACAGCACGGCCTGGCGGTAGGCGGCGCCGGGGACGGGCGGGCCGATCTCGGGGCCGAGGCCGGCGCTGTCGTCCAGCAGGGCGTGCACGAGCAGCGGGCTGCCGGCGGTGGCCTGGTGGTAGGCGTCGCACACGGCTCCCGGCAGGGTGCGTCCGGCCTGGGCGGCGAGCAGTTCGCCGACGCTCGCCTCCGACAGCGGGGCCAGCCGGACCCGCCGGTGCGGCTGGCGCAGCAGCTCGGTGTGGGCGGCCGTGTGGAGCGCGCCGAGGTGCCCGGAGGTGGCGCACACCACGAGCACCCGCCGGGAGCGGCTGCGGCGCAGCAGGTGGACGACCGTCGTCAGGGAGTCCGGGTCCATGGCGTGGGCGTCGTCGAGGGCGATGACCAGCGGCCGTTCGCCGGGGACCAGGCGCAGCAGCGCCTCGGCCGCCTCGGCCGCCCGGGGTAGGGCGGACACGGGGAGGGGGTGGGGACCGGAGTCCCGGGGACGGCGGTCGAGTAATTGCCCGACCAGACTCATCGGCTGGGTCCGTTCCGCCGTACTGGCCGTACCGGTCAGTATGCGGGCGTCGGCACTGTGCAGCGTGGTGAGGAATTCGTGCAACAACTGGGTCTTGCCGGATCCGGGGCCCCCTGTGATGATCACGAGTCGGCCGTTTCCCCGTGCACTGTCGTCGAATGCCTCGGCCAGGGACTGGAGTTCTCTCGAACGGCCGAAGATATGCATCGTGCCTCTCCCCATGGATTCTGAATTCCGAATCGGATGTTCCGCTTGTCGCGTGATGGGTGGCGGCGGGGTGTCACGCGACAGTGCGTGGAGAGTTCACAAGGGCGGCGACGGCGTCGCAAAGGCGGCGCGCCGGAGCGGTTCGGGCCCTGGCGGACGGCTGCTGACCGGCGGCGCGGCGTGCGCGCGTCCGCCGGTGTGTTCCCTGCCTGCATCGCGAGAGGCGTTGCATCCTCTGGTCTCCCGTTTGCGCCGCGTACTGTGGACACCCCGCACGGGCTTTCGGCCAATAATTGGCTGAAATCCATGCGGGGTGTCTGCGGCTTTGCTGGTCGATCCCCGAATTAAAAGTTTAGAAACACATAGCAGACTGAAACGTTATCTGTCCAGATCAACGTTGTCAACTCTCGTCATGTGTCGGTCACTTATGGTCTCGTTATACCTCCTGCCTACTGGCCGGACGGTCCGCCGAGGCATCGTTTTACAGACCGTTTATTTACCGGATGATGAATGAAAGGAGCCGGGCACGGACGACCGTGAGATCGGTCACGTGAAAGCCTTTCCGCTGCCCGTTCGGGCACCGCCCCCGGCCCCGGGCGGGTCAGGGGAGGATCGAGTCGATGTACCCGCCGTCGACGCGCAGCGCGCCGCCGGTCGTCGCCGACGCCTGATCGGAGGCGAGATAGACGACCATGTGGGCGATCTCCTCCGGCTCGATCAGCCGCTGGAGCAGGGACTGCGGACGGTGCCGCCGCATGAACTCGCGCTGCGCCTCCTCCCAGGGCAGCTCCCGGTCGACCAGCTCGTATACGAAGTCCTCGACCCCGCCGGTATGGGTGGGCCCCGCGATGACCGAGTTCACCGTCACGCCCGTGCCCGCGGCCTTCTTGGCGAAGCCCCGGCCCACCGCCAGCAGGGCGGTCTTCGACATCCCGTAGTGGATCATCTCCGCGGGGATGACCACCGCCGAGTCGCTCGCCACGTACTGGACGCGGCCCCAGCCGCGCTCGGTCATGCCCGGCAGATACAGCCGGGTCAGCCGTACGGCGGCGAGGACGTTCACCTCGAAGTAGCGCCGCCACTCCGCGTCGGTGATCTCCAGCGGGTCGGCGGTGCCGAAGACGCCGAGGTTGTTGACGAGGATGTCCACCCGTGGCAGCAGCTCGGCGACCCGGGCCGCGCCCTCGTCGGTGGAGACGTCGGCGGCCACCGGTACCGGCTCGGCGCCGGGCACCTCCCGCGCCAGCGCCTCCACGCTCGCGGTCACCCGCCGCTCGTCACGGCCGTTGACGCCCACCCGGGCCCCGGCCCGGGCCAGCGCGACGGCGATGGCGGCACCGATGCCCTGCGTCGAGCCGGTGACCAGTGCGGTACGTCCTGTGAGATCGATGCGCATGAGGACACGAGTTCCCCCCGGCCCGTCGGCCTACCGTGGCGCGTGCCCGGCCACCACCGGCACCGGCAGGCGCACATTGATGAAGCCGGCCCGCCGCCGGTGCCACTTTCCCGGCGTGATTCCGCGCGCGGGCGTCAAGATCCCGTCAGCGCGGGGGCGCCGGGCGCCAAGGTCCCGTAAGGGACCGGTCGGGGGCGGCCGGTACCGGACACACCCTGGGGGCACCGCGCACCCGGTCCGCACACGGGACCGAAGAACGAAGGAGCACGCATCCATGTCCGTCCTGACCACCGGGCCCGGCGCCGCCCCCGCCGGCGAGGAGCCGCCCGATACCGGGGAACGGCACCGCCTGACCGCCGTCACCGGCCTGGCCGCGCTGTCCCTGGACGCGATGGCCTCCGTGGCGTACGGCCCGGAGGCCATCGCCCTGGTGCTGGCCGCCGCGGGCGCCCGGGGCCTGGGATTCACCCTGCCCGTCACCCTGGCCATCGCCGCGCTGCTCGCCGTACTCGTCGCCTCCTACCGGCAGGTGATCGCGGCCTTCCCCGACGGCGGCGGCTCGTACGCTGTGGCCAAGGCCCACCTGGGCACGCGCACCAGCCTGGTGGCCGCCGCCTCACTGGTCCTGGACTACGTCCTGAACGTGGCCGTCGCCGTCACGGCGGGCGTTGCCGCGCTGACGTCCGCCTTCCCCGCCCTGTACGGCGCCCGGCTGTGGCTGTGCCTCGCCGTGCTCGCCCTGGTCACGGGCGTCAACCTGCGGGGCATCGCGGAGTCGGCGAAGGCGTTCGTCGTGCCGACCGTCGTCTTCGTGGGCGCCGTCCTCGCGCTGATCGTCGTGGGGCTGTTCCGGTCCGCCCCGGTCAGTACGGCGACCGCGGCCGGACATGCCTCTGTGGTCGCGGACAACGCCGGCGGGGTCGGGGCGCTGCTCCTGCTCAAGGCCTTCGCCTCCGGGTGCAGCGCTCTGACCGGAGTCGAGGCCATCGCCAACGCCGTCCCCTCCTTCCGCGCCCCCCGGGTGCGGCGGGCACAGCGCGCGGAGACCGCCCTCGGCGCCGTCCTCGGCCTGATGCTGATCGGCCTGGCCGTGCTGATCGGCCGCTTCCACCTCCAGCCGGTCGCGGGCGTGACGGTCCTCGCCCAGCTCGCGGACGCCTCCCTCGGCCACAACGGGGCTTTCTACGTCCTGCAGTTCGCCACCATGATCCTGCTGGCGCTGTCCGCGAACACCTCCTTCGGCGGCCTGCCGGTGCTGCTGAAGCTGCTCGCCCGGGACAACTACCTGCCGCACGTCTTCGCGCTCAAGGCCGACCGGCAGGTGCACCGGCACGGCGTCCTGGCCCTCGCCGCGGTCTCGGCGGGCCTGCTGGTCTTCTCGGGCGGTGACACCAACACGCTGGTGCCGCTGTTCGCGATCGGGGTCTTCGTCGGCTTCACCGTCGCCCAGGTGGGCATGGTCCGGCACTGGCGCCTGGAGCGAGGACCCGGATGGCGCGGGAAGGCCCTGCTCAACGGCCTCGGCGCGCTGCTCACCGGCGTCTCGGCCGGCGTGGTCACGGCGAGCAAGCTCACCGAGGGTGCCTGGCTGGTGGTCGTGGCGCTGCCCCTGCTGGTCGCCGCGTTCGTCGCCGTGCACCGGGCCTACCACCGCATCGGGGAGCGGCTCGGCCTCGGCCGCGTCCCGGAGCCCCCGCACCGCGAGCGCTCGCTGGTGATCGTCCCGGTGTCCTCGCTGTCCCGGCTGACCTCCGAGGCGCTGACGGCCGCCGTCTCCCTGGGCGACGAGGTCCGGGCCGTGACCGTGTGCCACCCGGACCCGGAGGACCGCGCCGCGCTGCACGCCCTGGAGCGGTCCTGGGCCGCGTGGGACCCCGGGGTGCCGCTGGTGCGGCTGAGCTGCGCCCGGCGCGGCCTCGGCCGGCCGATCGCCGCCTACGTCCGGCAGGTGACCGCCGCCCAGCCCGGCACCCGGGTCACCGTGCTGATCCCGGAGACCGAGCCGGAGCGGTTGTGGCAGGGGCTGCTGCAGAACCAGCGGGGCGCGGTCGTCGCGCACGCCATGCGCCGGGAGACGGACGCGGTGATCTGCCGCCTGCGCTTCCGGCCGTCCTGAACGCCTGGGAACACGCGATCGGCCGCCGGTGACGACCGCTAGCCGTAAGAGAACCGTCAAAGACGCGGGCGAGGCCGTAAGAGAGGCGTCAACAAGCGGCCGGATCCGGCCAGAGAGGCGCTTTCCTCGTACTCGTCCGTTTCCACCGAACCTCACTCCAGGAGTTCGCGATGGCCGATCTGGCCTTCGTCCTCACCGTGCTCGCCGGTTTCACGCTGGTGGCTCTCGTCGCCAAGGGGGTGACGAAGCTGTGACCGCCGAGAACATCGCCGGCCTGGTCGTGGCCGTCGCCCTGCTGGGCTATCTCGTCCTCGCCCTGATCTTCCCGGAGAGGTTCTGAGCACGCACATGGGTCCCGTACTGGCAGGCGTGCTCCAACTGCTCGCCCTGGTGGGCGCGCTGGCGCTCGTCCACATCCCCTTCGGCAACCACATGGCCCGGGTCTACTCCTCCGAGAAGCACCTGCGGGCGGAGAGGTGGATCTACCGGGGCATCGGCGCCGACCCGGACGCCCGGATGACCTGGCCCGCGTATCTGCGCGGTGTGCTGGCCTTCTCGCTCGCCGGTGTCCTCTTCCTCTATCTGCTCCAGCGGCTCCAGGGCGTCCTGCCCGGCTCGCTCGGCTTCTCCGCGGTCACTCCCGCGCAGTCGTTCAACACGGCCGTGTCGTTCGTGACCAACACCAACTGGCAGTCGTACGCGGGCGAGCAGACCATGGGCCATGTCGTGCAGACCGCCGGCCTGGCCGTGCAGAACTTCGTGTCGGCCGCCGTGGGCATGGCGGTGGCGGTCGCGCTGGTGCGCGGCTTCGCCCGGACGCGCTCCGGCGAACTGGGCAACTTCTGGGCCGACCTGGTGCGCGGCACCCTGCGGATCCTGGTGCCCGTCGCGGCCCTCGCCGCCGTGGTGCTGGTCGCGTGCGGTGCGCTGCAGAACTTCTCCGGCGTCCACGAGGTCGGGCAGTTCATGGGCGGCCGGCAGCAGTGGGGCGGCGGCGCCTACGCCTCGCAGGAGGCCATCAAGGAACTGGGCACCAACGGCGGCGGCGTCGCCAACGCCAACAGCGCCCACCCGTTCGAGAACCCGACCCCGTTCACGAACCTGCTGGAGATCTTCCTCATCCTGGTGATCCCCTTCTCGCTGACCCGCACCTTCGGCGTACTGGTCGGCAACGTGCGGCAGGGGTACGCGATCCTCGGCACCATGGCCGGCATCTGGCTGGGCTTCACCGCGCTGATGATGTGGACCGAGTTCGCCCACCACGGCCCGGCGCTCCAGGCCGCGGGCGGGGCGATGGAGGGCAAGGAAGTCCGCTTCGGCATCGGCGGCTCGTCGATCTTCGCGGTGTCGACCACGCTCACGTCGACCGGTGCGGTGGACTCCTTCCACTCCTCCTTCACGGGCCTGGGCGGCGGCATCACGATGCTCGGCATGATGCTGGGCGAGATCGCGCCCGGCGGTGTCGGCTCCGGCCTGTACGGCATGCTGATCATGGCGGTGATCGCGGTGTTCATCGCCGGCCTGATGGTCGGCCGGACACCCGAGTACCTGGGCAAGAAGATCGGCGCCCGCGAGATGAAGCTGGCCGCCTGCTACATCCTCGTCACCCCGGCACTGGTACTGGTCTTCACCGCGGCCTCCCTCGCCCTGCCGACCCCGCCGCACTCGATGCTCAACCCGGGCGCGCACGGCTTCTCCGAGGTGCTGTACGCGTTCACCTCGGCGTCGAACAACAACGGCTCGGCCTTCGCCGGGCTGAACGCGAACACCGACTGGTTCAACACCATGACGGGACTCGCCATGCTGCTCGGCCGCTTCCTGCCGATGGTGTTCGTGCTGGCACTCGCCGGCTCGCTGGCCGGGCAGCGGCCCGTCCCGGTGACGGCGGGCACCCTGCGCACCGAGAAGCCGCTGTTCACCGGCCTGCTGGTCGGCGCCATCCTGATCATCACCGGTCTCACCTACTTCCCGGCCCTGGCACTGGGCCCGCTCGCGGAGGGCCTGGCGTGATGAGCACCGACGTACACGAGCAAGAGGACTCGATGTCCACTCCCACCCTCGCGCCCCACCACGACACACCGACGGGGCACCAGACGGCCGAGAGCCGCGTCCGAGCGGGCCTCTTCGACCCCCGGCAGCTCGTCAAGTCGCTGCCGGACGCCTTCCGCAAGCTCGACCCGCGGGTGATGGTCAAGTCGCCCGTGATGTTCGTGGTGTGGATCGGCTCCGTGCTGACCACGGCCTTCTCCCTGAAGGACCCCGGCGACTGGTTCGGCTGGACCATCAGCGCCTGGCTGTGGCTGACCGTGTTGTTCGCCAATCTGGCGGAGGCGGTCGCCGAGGGCCGGGGCAAGGCCCAGGCCGACACCCTGCGCAAGGCCAAGACCGACACCGTCGCCCGCCGGCTGCTGCCGGACGGCGCCGAGGAACGGGTCCCCGGCACCGGGCTGACCGTCGGCGACCTGGTGGTCTGCGAGGCCGGGGACGTCATCCCCGGTGACGGGGACGTGGTGGAGGGCGTCGCGTCCGTGGACGAGTCGGCCATCACCGGCGAGTCCGCGCCGGTCATCCGCGAGTCCGGCGGCGACCGCAGCGCCGTCACGGGCGGTACGAAGGTGCTGTCGGACCGGATCGTCGTCAGGATCACCACCAGGCCCGGGGAGACCTTCATCGACCGGATGATCGGCCTCGTGGAGGGCGCGGCCCGGCAGAAGACGCCGAACGAGATCGCGCTGAACATCCTGCTGGCCTCGCTGACCATCGTGTTCCTGCTGGCCTGCGCCACCCTGCCGCCGTTCGCCGACCACGCCGGCACCCATCTGACGATGGTGGTGCTGGTCGCCCTGCTGGTCTGCCTGATCCCGACCACGATCGGCGCCCTGCTCTCCGCGATCGGCATCGCGGGCATGGACCGCCTCGTGCAGCGCAACGTGCTGGCCATGTCGGGGCGTGCGGTCGAGGCCGCCGGTGATGTCTCGACGCTGCTGCTCGACAAGACCGGCACCATCACCCTCGGCAACCGGCAGGCCGCCGAGTTCGTGCCGGTGCGCGGCACCACGGAGGCGGAGGTCGCGGACGCCGCCCAGCTGTCGTCGCTGGCCGACGAGACCCCCGAGGGCCGCTCCGTCGTCGTCCTGGCGAAGGAGAAGTACGGGCTGCGGGAACGGCACCGCGGCGAACTCGTCGGCGCCGAATGGGTCGCCTTCACCGCCCAGACCCGTATGTCCGGCGTGGACGTCGACGGCCGCAGGGTCCGCAAGGGCGCCACCGCCTCGGTCATCGCCTGGGTGGAGGAGCGGGGCGGCACGGTCGCCGAGGACGCGGACCGGATCGCCGACCGGATCTCCGCGGCCGGCGGCACCCCGCTGCTGGTCGCGGTGGAGGACGCGGACGGCGCCCGGGTGCTCGGCGTCATCCACCTCAAGGACGTCGTCAAGGAGGGCATGCGCGAGCGGTTCGGGGAACTGCGCCGCATGGGCATCAGAACGGTCATGATCACGGGTGACAACCCGCTGACCGCCAAGGCCATCGCCGAGGAGGCGGGCGTGGACGACTTCCTCGCCGAGGCCACCCCCGAGGACAAGATGGCCCTCATCAAACGGGAACAGGCCGGCGGCAGGCTGGTCGCGATGACCGGCGACGGCACCAACGACGCGCCGGCCCTCGCCCAGGCGGACGTCGGCGTGGCCATGAACACCGGCACGTCGGCCGCCAAGGAGGCCGGCAACATGGTCGACCTCGACTCCAACCCGACCAAGCTGATCGAGATCGTCGAGATCGGCAAGCAACTCCTCATCACCCGGGGCGCGTTGACGACGTTCTCCATCGCCAACGACTTGGCGAAGTACTTCGCGATCATCCCGGCGCTGTTCGCGGCGGTCTACCCGGGCCTGGACAAGCTGAACATCATGCACCTGTCCTCGCCGGACTCCGCGATCCTGTCGGCGGTCGTGTTCAACGCGCTGATCATCGTCGCGCTGGTGCCGCTGTCCCTGAAGGGCGTGCGGTACCGGCCGATGAGCGCGGACCGGATGCTGCGCCGCAACCTCGGGATCTACGGCGTCGGCGGCCTGATCGCGCCGTTCGCCGGCATCAAGCTCATCGACCTGCTCGTCTCTCTGATCCCCGGGATCGCGTGAAGGACATGAAGAACTCCGTTGTGAACACCGGCCGTCTGCTCGGCGCCGGCCTGCGCGCACTGCTGGTGTTGACCGTGCTCACAGGCGTCCTCTATCCGCTGGCCGTCACAGGCGTGGCCCAGGCGCTCTTCCCCGGCGCGGCCAACGGCTCCGAGATCAAGGCGGACGGCAAGGTCGTCGGCTCCTCCCTGATCGGTCAACAGGGCTACAGCCTCCGGTACTTCCAGCCCCGCCCGGCACACGGACTGGCCGAGAACTCGGTCAACACCCAATACCGGCTGCTCGTGTCCGGGGCGACCAATCTCGCCGCCGACAACAAGGAACTGCTCCGGCAGGTCGAGGACGCCAGGGCCGAGGTCGTCCGGGACAACTCGGTGCCCGGCCACCCCGTCAGCCCCTCGGGCGTCCCCGCCGACGCCGTCACCTCCTCCGGCTCCGGCCTGGACCCGGACATCTCCCCGGCCTACGCCGCACTCCAGGTGCGCCGGGTCGCCGCGCGCAACCACCTGCCCGTCACCGCGGTACGCGAACTGGTCACGGACCACACCGAGGGGCGCACGCTGGGATTCATCGGCGAACCACGCGTGAACGTCCTGGAGTTGAACATCGCGCTCAAGGACCTCACGGCCAGGCGGTGACGGCCCCGCACGACCGCACGGAAGCCGGCGGCACCACGGCGCGTCCCGGTGCCGCCGGCTCCCGCGGCCATGACAGGAAAGGTGCACACCCATGACCCGGGTCCTCGTCGTGGAGGACGACCCGCAGCTCGTACGGGCCCTCGTGATCAACCTCCGGGCCCGCCGGTACGGCGTCGACACGGCCCCCGACGCAGCCACCGCGCTCCGCCTCGCGGCCGCCCGGCGGCCCGACGTCGTGCTGCTGGACCTCGGCCTGCCCGACATGGACGGCGTCGACGTGCTCAGGGCCCTGCGGGGCTGGACCCGTGTGCCCGTCCTGGTCCTGTCCGCCCGGCAGGCCTCGGACGAGAAGGTCGCCGCACTGGACGCCGGCGCCGACGACTACGTCACCAAGCCGTTCAGCATGGACGAGCTGCTCGCCCGGTTACGGGCCGCCGTGCGCCGCACCGAGGAGGCACCGCCGGTGCCGGAGCCGACCGTGGTGGAGACGGAGGCCTTCACCATCGATCTGTGCGCGAAGAAGGCCGTACGCGACGGCCGGGAGGTCCGCCTCACCCCCACCGAATGGCATCTGCTGGAGATCCTGGTCACCCGCCCCGGCCGGCTCGTCACACAGAAACGGCTGCTCCAGGAGGTCTGGGGAGTCTCCCGCGGCGACAAGAGCAACTACCTGCGCGTCTACATGGCCCAGCTGCGACGCAAACTGGAGACCGACCCCTCCCGCCCCCGCTACCTGATCACCGAACCGGGCATGGGCTACCGCTTCGAAGCCTGACCCCCGCGCTCGCGCGCCCGGCGGCGCGCGGGCCCCGGGCGGACACGGTCCAGTACGGCACCGGCACCCGTCACCACGGCGACGACCGTACGGCCGGGGCGCGGGCTACCGGCTCCGCGCCCACCAGGCCGGCGAGACGTTCAACGACCAGATGTCGCCCGCCTGGTGGAGCTGCGGATCGTGGACGTCGTGATCACCGTCGCCGTACGGGTCGGGGTCGTCGACGACGAAGACGCGGACGCCGGACTCGGGCACGCGGTAGCGGTGCACGTCGCCCGAGAGGTCGTCGGGCTCGACCGTGCACCCCAGGGCGAGGATCCCGGCCCGCACCTCCTCGAACCGGACGCGGGGCGCGAACTCCCCGTACGCCCGCGCCAGGGCCGGCGGCACCGCTTGGCCGTGGATCAGCCGGTGCGCCTGCACGCTGATCCCGAAGCAGGACAGGGGCCCGCCGTCCGCCGAGAAGGAGACCTCCACCAGCCCGTAGTCCCGGCGCAGCAGCCCCGTGCCGGGATCCTTCAGACAGTCCGCCCCCAACACCGCTGTCCAGGCACCGGGACCGGACCCGATCCCCACCCCGAGCACCTCGCCGCGCGTGGCCACATGAGCGCAGAAGTCCACACCGGACACCGACCGGTCTCCCGCACCGGGGCCGCCCGCACCCGTCGTCGTCATCGGCGCGCAAGCGTCCGCGGATCGACGGCCCAGTGGTTGGCCCGGATCACCCGGCCCGCGAAATCCACCTCGGTCTCTCCCCGGAAGCGGAAGCCGACGGACCGGCAGACGCCGTTCGACGCCGCGTTGCCGATCGCCGGGAACGCGTGCACCACGCCCCAGCGGTCCTGGTCCCGGGCCTGCTCCAGCAGCGCCCGCACGGCACGCTTGCCGAGCCCGCGCCCCTGGAACTCCGGCAGCACCATCCACCCGATCTCGGAGAGCGGCCCGTCACCGGTGTCGTGGGACCAGATCGTCACCGTGCCCGCAACCACGTCGGGACGGGCCGGGTCGGGAACGATCATCTTGATCCACGCCTGTCCGGCCGCCGCCTGCCGGACATCCCGCCCGACCTTGTCCGCCATCCCCTCGCGGGGCAGGGGCCCGCCGAGGTCGGCCATCATCACGGGATCGCACCGCATCCGGACATAGGCATCGACATCACCCGGTGACACGTCGCGCAACCGCACAAGCCCCTCCTTCGTCGTGTCAGGATCGTCGCACGTCCCGGTGGGGCCGCCGGAACGGGGTCACGGGGCGGTGAGGAGGACCAGTCGGCCGGTGGCCCGGGTCATGGCGACGTAGCGGTCCACCGCTCCCTGGACACCGGTGCCGAAGCGGTCCGGGTCGACGAGGACGACCAGGTCGAATTCGAGACCCTTCGTCAGCTCCGGCGGCAGCGAGCGGACCCGGGACGTCCCCGGGAACGAGGGGTCGCCGATGACACAGGCGATCCCGTCGGCGTGTGCGGCGAGCCAGGTGTCCAGCACCGGGCGCAGGTCCGCGACCGACCCGTGGACCACGGGAACCCCGCTGCGGCGCACGGACACAGGCACGTTGGCGTCGGGCAGCGCGGCCCGGATGACCGGCTCGGCCTCCGCCATGACCTCCTCCGGCGTCCGGTAGTTCACGCTCAGGGAGGCCAGCCGGATCCGGTCGAACCCCACCCGTTCGAGCCGCTCCCGCCACGACTCCGTGAACCCGCGCCTGGCCTGCGCCCGGTCCCCGACGATGGTGAAGCTCCTCGACGGGCACCGCTGGAGCAGCATCTGCCACTCGGCGTCGGTCAGTTCCTGTGCCTCGTCCACCACGATGTGCGCGAACGGCCCGGCGAGCAGGTCGGGGTCGGCCGACGGCAGTTCGGACTCGTCCACCAGGCTGACCTTCGCGTCCTCGCCGCGCAGCATCCGCACCAGGCCCTCACCGTCGTCCCCGTCGGCCCCGGAGGTCGCCACGGCCTCTATCAGGTTGTCGACGACCTGCGCCATGCGCTCCCGCTGCGCCGCGAGGACCGCCACGCGCCGCCGTTCGCGCCGCGCCACGTCCGGGTCGCCGAGCCGCTGCCGTGCCGCGTCCAGCAGCGGCAGGTCCGACACCGTCCACGCCTGGGCGTCCGCGCGCTGCAACCGCCGGACCTCGTCGCGGTCCAGCCAGGGCGCGCACAGCCGCAGATAGGCGGGCACCGTCCACAGGTCCCCGACCAGGTCGGCCGCCTCCAGCAGCGGCCACGCCCGGTCGACGGCTGCCAGCAGCTCCCGGTTCGCCCGCAGCGACCTGCGCAGCAACTCGGGCGGGGCATCACCGTCGTGCTTGTCCTGAAGGATCGTCAGCAGCTCCTCCAGCACCTGCTCGCGGGCCTCGTTGTGCGGCGTGCCCGGTTCCGCCGCGTCGAACGCCGCCGCCCAGTCGTCGGCGCTCAGCCGGATGTCGGACCAAGGGGTGGTGACCGTCATGCCCTCGGCGGGCGGCTCCTCGTAGAACCTCACGGCCGTCTCGATCGCCCGCACCATCCGCGCGGACGACTTCAGCCGGGCCACCTCCGGGTCGGCCTCGGCCACCGCTTCCGCTCCCTCGGCGACGAGGTCCCGCAGCGTGCAGGTCTGCACGCCCTCCTCGCCGAGGCTGGGCAGCACATCGGAGACGTAGGACAGGTACGGCCGGTGCGGGCCGACGAACAGCACCCTGCCCCTGCGGTGCCCGAGCCGGGGGTCGGCGTACAGGAGGTAGGCGGAACGATGCAGGGCGACGACGGTCTTGCCGGTGCCCGGACCGCCGTCCACGACGAGCGCGCCCCGGGAGCCCGCCCGGATGATGGCGTCCTGGTCGGCCTGGATGGTGCCGAGCACATCCCGCATCCGCTCCGAACGGCTGCCGCCGAGACCGGCGATGAACGCGGACTGGTCGTCCAGCGCGGCGTGCCCCACCAGGCCCTCGGCGGTGAACACCTCGTCCCAGTAGTCACCGATCCGGCCGTTCGTCCAGCGGTACCGGCGGCGGCTCGCCAGGCCCATCGGGTTGGCGTGGGTGGCCCCGAAGAACGGCTCGGCCGCGGGGGAGCGCCAGTCCACCAGCAGCCGCCGGCCCGTGCTGTCGGTGAGGCCGAGCCGTCCGACGTACACCGGCTCGGGGTCGTCCGCGGAGACCATGCGCCCCAGGCACAGGTCCAGGCCGAAGCGGCGCAGCGTGCGCAGCCGGGCGGTCAGCCGGTGGATCTCCGCGTCCCGGTCCATCGCCTGCCGGCCGGTGCCGCCGGGCGCCCTGCGTTCGGCGTCGAGACGGGCGGACAGCTCGGCGATCGACTGTTCCAGACACTCCGCGATCGCCGCGAAGTGCCGTTCGTCGTCGGCGATCAGCGCCGGATCGGCCTTGGCGGACAGCCGGTCGGGAAGGTCGAAGGCGCTGGTGGTCAGGTGGGGTGTCACGTGGGTGTCTCCGATGTGGCCGCGGGTTCGGCCGGGTAGGGGTCGGGACGTCGGGGGAGTCGGGGCCGGCCGTCGAGCCGGAGGGGACTGGTGGTCGAACCGGCCGTGACCGGCGATTCTGTCAGCGGGGAGTGGCGGCCCGGTCCGCCGGGAATCACGGTTCCGTCAGCAGCGAGCGGCAGTTGTGCCGGCCGGACTGGCGATTCCCGTGAGCGGGGAGCAGCGGTCGTATCCGCCGGGCCGATGGTTCTGCCGGCCGGAAGTGGCGCCGTCGAGCAGCAGTCGCGCCGCCACCGACGCCCCGTCCGTGCGGACCCGGCCCGCCACGGCGGTCGCCCGCGCGCGGGTTCCGGGGGCGAGCGCCGTGCGGAGCGCCGCCGACAGCGAGGCGACGGTGGGGGCGGGGCCGTCGTGGGCCGCGCCGATGCCCAGTTCGGCGACCCGTCCCGCCCAGTACGGCTGGTCGGCCACCTGGGGCACCACCACCTGGGCCGCTCCGGCCCGGGCGGCCGTCGTCGTGGTGCCCGCGCCGCCGTGGTGCACGACGGCGGCCACCCGGGCGAACAGCGCCTGCTGGTTGACCTCCCCGACCTCGAAGCAGTCGTCCAGGTCGCCGCCGGGGGACAGCTCCGCCCAGCCGCGTGCCAGGACCACGCGGCGGCCCTGCGCGCGGACCGCCTCGACGGCGACCCGGGCCATGTCCGCCGCCGCGTGCAGGGGCATGCTGCCGAAACCCACGTAGACCGGCGGGGCGCCGGCGTCGAGGAACGCCATCAGGCCGGCGGGGAGCGGTCGCGTGTCGGGCAGGATCCACGCGCCGGTCTGTACGACGTCGAGGTCCGCCGTCCCGTGCCACGGGTCCAGGAACGGATCGCTCGCCAGCCAGGGCCGGTCGCCCACGACGTAGGCGCGGACGTCGTCCACCGGCGGCAGGCCGAGCGACGCCCGGTTGGTGTCGAGCGCCTCGCGGAACAGCGCGTTGACGTTCTGGGCGTCCAGTTCCCACAGCGCCTGGTGATCGGTCACCTCCGGCGGGAGCGGGCGGCCCGGGTACGCCAGCGGCCGGCGGTGCGGCGCGGGCAGGGTGAGCTGCTGGAAGGTGACGGACACCGAGGGGATGCCCAGTTTCTCGGCCACCGACAGCGCGCCCGCGGCGGCGGGCAGCGCACCGGTCGCCACCAGCAGATCGCAGCCCTCGGCCGCCTCGGTGACCGGCCCGAGCTGCCCGGCGATCAGCCGGGCCGCGCGCTCGGGCAGGGAGGAGGGGGACGGCGCCGCCCGCGTCAGCGCGCGGGCCGAGGGACCGACCGGGACCAGCGGCACGCCGACGTCGGCCAGTCGCCGCGCGAAGTCCTCGTCCGGCGGCGCGCACACCCGCACCTGGGCGCCCTGCTCACGCAACCGGACCGCGAGCCCCGCCAGCGGTTCCACGTCCCCACGTGACCCATAGGTCGACAACAGCACACGCACTTCGCAGAACTCCAATTTCGGTGGCTTCCCGGCTCAGGCCGACGATTCTGCGGTACGAAGGGGGCCTTGCCGCAAGGCCCCCTGTGCGCTATAAGTTGAGAGTGGCAAGGAGTGGGTGACCTCCTTGCCTTTGGTTTTTCTCCCCTCAGCGGCCGTGCTCTCGGGCCGCGTGGTCCCGTTCCGTCCTGGCCCAGGCGACATGGCCGTCCGGGCGGATCAGCGCGGCACGCACCCCGGCCCAGGCCGCCGGCGGCCCGAGAAGGGCGCCGGTGTGCCGGACGGCGCCCGGCGCCGAGGGTCCGGCGGGCAGGTCCCCGGCGAGGTCGAGCAGGAGCGGGCGGCCCGGGCGCAGCAGGGAGAACAGCCCCTCGGAGCCCTCGACGGCCAGGTCCGGGGCGCGGGTGCCGGTGAGCGGATGGGCGGCCGGGTCTTCGGGAGGATAGCCGTCGGCGAGCCCGGAGACCCGTTCGGCCAGTGTCGCGTTGAGGGCCGGCTGGGCGGCCAGCAGTGCGCTCAACTCCGCGCGCAGCGCGAGCCCTTCCGGTGAGAAGGCCGTCATCAGGGCGGTCTGGGCGCGGCTGCTCTCCAGCAGGCGGGCGCCCACCGGGTGCCGCTCGTCGTGGTAGGAGTCCAGCAGCGTCTCGTCGGCCCGGCCGGCGAGGACGGCCGCGAGCTTCCAGCCGAGGTTGTGCGCGTCCTGGATGCCCACGTTCATGCCCACCCCGCCGGTGGGGAAGTGCTGGTGGGCGGCGTCCCCGGCGAGCAGTACCCGCCCGTCGCGGTAGCGCTCGGCCTGCCGGGTGGCGTTGCCGAAGCGGGAGAGCCAGACGGGGTCGCGCAGCCCGAAGTCCCGCCCGGCGATCGCCCGTACCTTGGCCCGCAGTTCGTCCAGGGTGAGATCGCCCGGCCAGGTGGCGGTCAGGTCGTCCGGGGTGATGCCGACCAGCCGGGTCGTCCCGCCGGGCAGCGGTACGGCCATCAGCCCGCCGGACGGACCGCAGACACTGAAACCGGGCGGCGGGGGGCTGTCCAGCCGTACGTCCCCGAGGAAGCCCAGGACGGTGGCGGGCGTGCCGGGGAAGCCGATGCCGGCCGCCGCGCGGACGGTGCTGCGCACTCCGTCGCAGCCGACGGCGTACGCGGCCCGCAGTTCGTACGGCCCCTCGGGGCCCTGTATGCGTACGGTCACCGCGCCCGGCAACTGGGTCAGGCCGGTGACGCGGTGTCCGCGCAGGAGGCGCACGCCGAGCGCGAGCGCACGCTCCTCGAGGAACTCCTCCGTCCTGGCCTGCGGGAGCGCCAGGGTGTACGGGAACGGGGTGTCCAGCGCCCGGAAGTCCAGCCGGGCGTCGAGCCCGCCGAAATGGCCGCTCGGGATGGGAGACCCCGCCTCCAGGAAGGGACCGTGGGCACCCCGGGACGCCAGGATCTCCAGGGTGCGCGGATGCACGGTGAGCGCCCTGGACCGCTGGTCGCGCTCCCGGCGTTCCTCCACGACGGTGACCGTGACCCCGCCCAGCCGCAGTTCGGCGGCGAGCCAGAGCCCGACGGGACCTCCTCCGGCGATGACGACCTGCTGTTCCACGCCTGCCTCCTTCTTGGTCAGTGACCAATAGTCGTGGGTGCAGTAAACTAGGTCAGTGACCAAGAAGCAAGCGGATGCGGAGCGCGGCCCCCGGCTCGACGCCGGCGCGGTGGTACGCACGGCCCTGGAACTGCTGGACGAGAACGGGCTCGACGCCCTGTCCACCCGAGCGGTCGCCGACCGGCTCGGGGTCCGGATGAACACCGTGCTGTGGCATGTGAAGACCAAGGCCCGGCTGCTGGAGCTGATGGCGGACGCCGTCGTCGGACAGGCCCCCCTCGACCGCCTGCCCGACGCCTGGGACGACCGGGCGCGCGAACTCGTCCGCCGGTACCGCCAGGCCCTGCTCGCCCGCCGTGACGGCGCCGCCCTGGTGACCGGCACCTACCCCGCCGAGCCGCACACCCTGCGCTTCGCCGAGGCACTCGTCGGCGCCCTGCTCGACGGCGGCATGACCGAACGCGAGGCGGCCTGGACCATGTGGGCCCTGGTCTACTTCACGCTCGGCCTGGCCCAGGAGGAACAGTCGGCCGCCGCCCGGCCCCGGGACGGAAGCCTGGCCCGGGCGGTCTCCGCGGACACCCACCCCGCCCTGTACCGCACCCTGGCCCACCTGGGCGCGGAATCCTTCGACGCCCGCTTCGAGTTCGGCCTCGACGCGATCCTCGCCCGGGGCTGAGGTCAGGCGGGTGTCCGCGGCACCGGCACCGCACCGGCACCCGGACCCCGCAGCGGAGACAGCAGGTTGGGCAGGGCGCTCAGCGTCATGCCCACGGCCCCGGTCCACAGGGTGGCCGTGGCACCGAACACGGCACCCGAGACCCCGCCCAGCACCCCGCCCAGCGGAATACCGGCCCAGGACACGAAGCGCGCCGTCGCGCTCGTCCGGCCCAGCAACCGGTCCGGCGTCAGGGCCTGTTGCAGGCTCGACTGGGCCACGACCCGGACGACCCCGCCCAGCGAGAGAGCCGCGAGCCCGGCCGCGGCCGCGTACAGGCTCCAGCCCGGCCGCGCCACCGGCATCAGGGCGGTGAGCGGGCAAGTGGCCAGGGACGCCAGCCAGATGACCCGGCCCTGCCCCACGCGCGCCGAGATCCTGGCGGCCAGCAGCGCGCCCAGCAGGGCACCACAGCCCATCCCGGACAGCACCAGGCCGATGCCCGACGGTGTCAGGCCGGCCTCACGCGTCAGGAACACCAGCAGCATGCTCTGGTACAGGACCAGGAACAGGTTGAACACCGCGTCGCCCAGCACGACCGCACGCAGGACCGGGTGCCCGAACACGAACCGCACCCCTTCCCCGATCTCCCGGCCCAGCCGGGGAGCCGGGCCCGGTTCCGGCCGCGGCTCGCGGGTCCGGACGGTGAGCGCGAGCAGTCCCGACACGGCCATCCCGGCCGCACTCGCCCACAGTGCCGCGGGGGCTCCCGCCAGACCGGCCAGCGGCCCGGCCACCGTCGGCCCGCCGATACTCGTCACCGAACGCACCGCCGACAGCTTCGCGTTGCCCTCCAGGAGCCGGCCGCGCCCCACCACGTGCGGAAGGAAACCGGCGTAGGCGACATCGAAGAACACGGTCAGCACTCCATGGACCAGGGCGACCGCGTAGAGCCAGCCGATGGTGAGCGTCCCCGCCCACCACGCCACCGGAACCGTCGACAGGACCAGCGCCCGCAGCAGATCGGCGCCGGCCAGCACCGGCCGTTTCCGCGTACGGTCCACCCACGCTCCGGCCGGCAGCCCGACCAGCAGCGAACCCGCCGTGGTCGCCGCGGCCAGCAGCCCGAGTCGGAACTCGTCGGCGTGCGTCGCCTCCAGCGCGGCCAGCGGCAGCGCCAGGAACACGATGCGGTCGCCCAGTTGACCGAGCGCGGTGGCGGCGAAGAGCCGCCCGAAGTCCGGGTCGCGCAGCAGCCCGAGCCGGGACGCCTTGGACATACGAGTCTCCCGTCACCGTCCGTGGAAAGGCCGTTGCCGTGTCCGCGCGGCCTACGGCCGCTCGACGCCGAACTCGTAGACCACTTCCCGGCGCGCGTCCGGGATGACGATGTCGGCGGTCTCCACCGGGCGTCCGTCCGTGGCGAAGATGGTCCGTTCGATCCGCAGCACCAGGTCCCCGAGGCCGATCCCCAGCAGGTGCGCCTGCTCCCGGGTGGCGCGGGCCGGACGCGGCACCTCCACCACGGTCTCGACGACCACCCCGATGGACCGCATGCGCGCGACCACGCCCTTGCCCGCCAGCGGGCCCGTCTCCGGCAGCACGACGGGTGTGCCGCCCGTCAGGGCCATCGGCTCCCACGACTCGGACAGCTGCACGGGCTGTCCTCCGGCCAGGAACTCGTAGTGGGTGGTCACGCACAGGTCGCCCACGCCGACGGCCAGTCGCCCGGCGATGTCCTCGGGAGCGGGCACACGTACCACGCTGTGCGCGTCCCAGGCGTCGGCCCGGCCCCGCTCCCCGGTGCCGGCGGGGGCGGCACCGCGTCGTTCCCGGTGCCGGGAGCGCACCAGCCGCAGGCGTTCGCGCGGCACCCGCACATAGGTGCCCGAACCGGCCCGCCCCTCGAGGAGACCCTCGATGATCAGACGGTCCATCGCCCGCTGTACGACGTTGCGTCCGACCCCGTACTCCCGCGCGAGCCGGGCCCGGGACGGCAGCCGTTCCCCGACACCCCACTCTCCCGCGAGAATCCGCGCGCGCAGCACGTCGGCCATCGCGAGATACGGCGCCTGTCGTGGCATGGGTCGTCCTCCGGTGAGTCCGTCGCCCGACGACCGGCGGTGCCGGCGGGCGTCGCCCGGAAAACTAGTGCACCCGGTCAAAGCTGCTGGAGCAGCATGACGCAGGGCATCCGGGCGCCGGGGGAGGACGGCTCAGGAGGCGGGCGGTCCGATCTCCCCCGCGAACACGATGACCTGGTCGATGAGGTTACGCCGCAGATGGACGACGTCCGTCCCCGCCAGGCGGGGGCCTCCGTCGGGCAGGGTGAAGACCCACTGGTAGCGGGCCCATTCGTCGGGCATGTCCACCGCCGAACAGCGCACCATCGTGCCGGCCCCCGCCGGGTGGCGCCGGATGTCCCGCACGAACCGCTCGACCGCCTCGATCCCCTCACTGCGCCCGAGCGGCCCCCAGAAGACCACGTCCGGGGTCAGGGCCTGGGAGAGCAGAGCCGTCACATAGGTGTCGTCCGAGGCGTTGAACGCGGAGATGAACGTGTCGATCGCGGACCGCGCGGTCTCTTCCTGCATGCACCAGTAATACCAGCAGGGCGGGGAGACCCGCGGCCGTCCCCGCGAACCCGCGGGTCATCCGGTCACAGGCCCATGACGTCGAACAGGAGGGACGGATCCGGCTCCGTCGCCCGGTCCAGGGTCTGCTCGGCCCAGATGACCTTCCCCCGCGCCGCGTAACGGGTCCCCCACAGGTCCGCGAACTGGGAGACGAGGAACAGCCCCCGGCCCCCTTCGTCGGTGCTGGCCGCGCGCCGCAGCCGGGGGGAGGTGTTGCTGCCGTCCGACACCTCGCAGACCAGGGTGCGGCCCAGCAGCAGCCTGACCCGCACGGGCGGGGCGCCGTAGCGGATCGCGTTGGTCAGCAGTTCGCTGAGGATGAGTTCGGTGGCGAACGCCGTCTCCTCCAGCCCCCATTCGGCCAGCCGCCGGCTCACCTCGCCCCGTACCCGGGGCACGGCCGTCACGTCGAACGGCACGTCCCAGGTCGCCACGCAGGACGGGTCGAGCCGCCGGGTCCGGGCGACCAGCAGGGCCACGTCGTCGCTGGGGCGCTCGGGCAGCATCCGCTCCACCAGGGCGCGGCAGGTCTCCTCCGGTGTCCGGTCCGCGTGCGCGACGGTCGAGGAGAGCAGCGCCAGGCCCTCGTCGACGTCCCGGCCCCGGCTCTCGATCAGACCGTCGGTGAACAGGACGAGCCGGCTGCCCTCGGGCAGTTCCAGCTCGCCGGTCTCGAAGGGGTGGCCGCCCACCCCCAGGGGCGGCGACAGGGGAAGGTCCGGGAAGGTCACCCGGCCCTCCGGATCCACCACGGCGGGCGCCAGATGCCCGGCGCGGGAGACGGCGCAGCGCCCGCAGACCGGGTCGTAGACGGCGTACAGACAGGTGGCGCCGGTGAGCGGCACATGGTCGTCGTCGGCGGTCGCGGTCTGCGAGTCCAGCCGGTTCACCATCTCGTCCAAGTGCCCGAGCAGCTCGTCCGGAGTGAGGTCCAGCGACGAGAAGTTCAGCACGGCCGTGCGCAGCCGCCCCATGGTCACCGCGGCCTGCATCCCGTGGCCCACGATGTCCCCGACGACGAGCGCCACCCGGAACCCGGGCAGCGGGATGACGTCGAACCAGTCGCCGCCCACGCCCGCGCGGGCCGGCAGATACCGCGACGCGATCTCCAGCACGTCCTGCTCAGGCAGCCCCACCGGCAGCAGACTGCGTTGCAGCGTCACCGCCATCTCGTGCTCACGGGCGTACCGGCGGGCGTTGTCGATGGCCACGGCGGCCCGGGCGACCAGCTCCTCGGCCACCGCGACGTCCTCCTCCTCGAACCGGGGAGAGCCCGCGCCCCGCCAGAAGTCGGCCATGCCGAGGATCACCCCGCGGGCCCGCAGCGGCACCGTGATCAGCGAGTGGATGCCGTAGTCCAGTGCCCGCTCGGCCCCGCCGGTGTCCCGCGCCCGCCAGTCCTGGGCGGTGCGCAGGTCCGGCACCAGGACGGCCTTGCCGCGGCGCAGTGCCGCCGCCATCGGGGTGTCGGCCATCACGAACCGGATCACCTCGCCCACCGGCTGCAACGGGTGCCCGGTGTGCGTGGTGCGCAGCGCGGTACGGCGCATCTCGCGGACCGCGCTCGTGGGCTCCTCGCCGCGCAGCACCGAGTCCAGCAGCTCCACGGTGACGAAGTCGGCCATGCGCGGCACCGCCACCTCCGACAGCTCCTCGGCGGTGCGCCGCACGTCGAGCGTGGTGCCGATCCGCGTGCCCGCCTCGTACAGGAACGACAGCCGGCCCCGCGCCAGCTCGGCCTGCCCCGACAGGGCCAGCAGCTCCGTGGTGTCACGGAAGGTGGCCACGAGCCCCGGAGCGCCGCCGTACGGGGCGGTGGGCCGGATGTTCACCGCCAGCAGCCGGTCACCGGCCTGGACGACCTCGTCGGACGCGGCCTCGCCCGCCTCCAGCAGCCGGGTCGGCCCCGGCCCCAGCCCCAGCTCCCGCACCTGCCGCCGGTCGGCGTCCCGGGGCAGGTCCAGCAGCCGGCGCGCCTCGTCGTTGGCGAGCAGCACCCGCCCGTCGCCGCCGAGGATCAGCACCCCTTCGCGCACGGCGTGCAGTACGGCGTCGTGGTGCTCGTACATCCGGGTCATCTCGGCCGGGCCGAGCCCATGGGTCTGCCGCAGCAGCCGGCGGCTGACCAGGGCGGCGCCTCCGGTCGCCAGGACCAGCGCCCCGGCCGCCGTGCCGAGCAGCAGCGGCAGCTGACGGACGAGGACGTCGCCCACGTTCTCGTACTCGATCCCCGCCGTGACGACGCCGACCACGCGTCGGCTCGGGTCCGTCACGGGGACGAGGGCGCGCACCGCGTCGGCCGGCCGGCCGTGGAAGGTTTCGGTGAACGACTCTCCCAGGAGCGCCCGGCCGACCCCCTGGGCCTTGGTGCCGATCAGGGCGGGGTCCCGGTCGGTCAGCCGGACCCCCCGCTTGTCCAGCACGGCGACGAAGTCGACGCCGGAGCCCTTGCGCACCTGTTCCGCCACCGGCTGGAGCCGGGCCGTCGGATCCGGCGAGCGCAGTGCCTGTGCCGTGCCGGGGGCGTGCGCGAAGGCCTCGGCCACCGCAAGCGACCGGTCCCTGGCGCTGCGCTCGGCGTCGTACAGCCCCTGCACCACCAGGGCGGCGGCTCCCACCGCGACCAGCAGCAGCATGATCAGCGCCTGGAACAGGAAGACCTGCGCGGCGAGGGTGCGGACGCTCAGGGACGACGGGATCCGGCGCCCGCGAAACGGCCACGGCACTCGTCGACGGGGCGGATCGGAGGCCCACCGGGTGCCGGGCGGCGGCACCGCTTTCGCCCTTGGACGGCGGAAACGTCCGCTCATCTCCCTTTTCTAGCACTGCGGCTCGGTGACCGGCGACCGCTGTGCGCCGGCCGCGCGGGATGTCGCCACGGCGGCGTCGGCCGGGCGGGTGAGGGGGCGCGGGGCCGGGCCTGCTCCGGACGGATGGCGGACGGCGCCCGTCCGCCGCGGGAGGGCCGGACCCGGGCATGCTGGGTTTCGTACCGGCCGGGGCGGAAACATGCCGCTGAGCGGAGCAATCGCCGGTGTGCCGCGCACGGGCGCACCAGGCTGGGGACCTTGTCGTGCGCTGCTGTGACAGGAGTCCGTGTGCGAAGACCACGTATGCCGAAGCCTGGACATACCGGTCGGGAGCCGGAGGACGGCGCCGGTGCGCGGACGCGGTTGCCGGAGCCTCCCGCGTGGCTGCGGTGGCTGCCGGTCCTGTACGTCGCCGCCGTCCTGCTGCTGGAGCCCGCGACCCCCGTCGAGTGGCCGGTGAGCTTCGTGCTGATCGCCCTGCCCCTGGTGACCGCGTTCGCCTACGGTCCGGTGGCCGTCGCCGGTGCCACCGTGTTCGCCGTCGTCCTGGAGGGCGTCCTGGCCGGCACCCCGTGCTGTGCCGGCCGGCCCGTCGGCCATCTGTGGGACCGCTACTACGTGGCCTCCTACGTCTGCACGGCCCTGGTGGGCGTCCTCGGCACCATCCTGGCCGCGCACCGCACCCACCGCGAGCGCACCCTCGCCGACGTGCGCTTCGTGGCCGACATCGCCCAGCGGGTGCTGCTCCGGCCGGTTCCGCACCGGATCGGCGACCTCCTCCTGGACAGCCTCTACCTGTCCGCCGCGGCGGAGGCACGCATCGGCGGGGACCTCTACGAGGCCGTCCCCACCCGGTACGGCACCCGGCTGCTCATCGGCGACGTACGCGGCAAGGGACTGCTCGCGGTGGAGACCGCCGCGGCCCTGCTCGGCGCGTTCCGTGAGGCGGCGCACGACGAACCCGCGCTGCCCGCCCTGGCCGACCGCGTGGAGACCAGCATGGACCGCAGGGCGGCCCTGCTGGGCGGGAACGAGGTGGGCGAACGGTTCGTGACCGCCGTCTTCGTGGAGATCCCCGCGGGGGAGCCGGTGCTGCGCGTGGTCAACTGCGGTCATCCGCCGCCCGTCCTCATCCGCTCCGGGGAGGTCCGCGAACTGGACAGCGGACGGTCTGCCCCGCCGCTCAACCTCGGGGTGCTGGCCGGGGAGCCCTACCACGTGGAGGAGTACTCCTTCCGCCCCGGCGACCAGCTGCTGCTGTACACGGACGGCATCACCGAGACCCGCGACCCGGACGGCTCCTTCTACCCGCTCCTGCAGCGGCTGCGCGCCTGGCGTTCCCTGCCGCCCCAGGGGCTCCTGGAACAGCTCCACCACGACCTGCTGGCCTACAGCGGCGACCGCCTCCAGGACGACATCGCGGCACTCGCGGTCTGCCTCCCCGCCGACGGCCCGGCCGGACCGGCATGTGTGGCCGGCGTGGACATCATGTGAGTGTCCGCCCCTGGTACTTCCACGTGCCCGATTCTTGGCGGTGAGACAGGGTGTCTCTTATAGGCTAAAGAATAGTATTCACTTTTTTCTAGCCGTGGATGGCGATGGCACATGACAGGTCGAGTGGTGAAACAGGAGAGAGCGGCGCGCACACGTGCCGCCCTCATTCGCGCGGCGGCCGAGACGTTCGCGGAGTACGGCTTCGCCGGCACGACCGTCTCGCGCATCGCCGAGCGGGCCGGGCTGACCCTGGGCGCGATGTACTTCCACTTCAAGTCCAAGGAAGAGCTGGCGCGTCTGATCGTCACCAGCCAACCGGAACTGGTGGTCCCGCCGCTGGACTCGCAAGGGCTGCAGCACGCCGTCGATCTGACGCTGGCCTGGGCCTACGAACTGCTCGACAACCCGGTGCTCCGGGCGGGCGCGCGCCTGGTGATGGACCAGCGGCTCTTCATCGAGCCGGACATGAACTCCTACCGGCAGTGGACGGGCATCCTGCGGGACGACTTCGAGCAGGCCCGGCGCCGCCGCGAGCTGCGGGCCGACGTGGACACCGAGGCCTGTGCCCGGCTGATCGTCAGCTCCTGCACCGGCGCCCAGATCCACACCCAGCTGGAGACCTCGCACCGGGAGCTGCCCGCGCGCGTCGAGGAGATGTGGCGATGTCTGCTGCCCGCCCTCGCCGTGCCCAGCGCGGCCAGGAAGCTGGTGTTCGGCGAGGAGCGGGTCAGGGCGGCGGGCCTCGCTGACGCGTGACGCCTCTTTTTCTTCGTCCGGCTACGGTTTGGGAACCGGAACGACCGGCAACGTACCGGAGGGGGCGATGGGGTGGGCCCCGGGTTCGGCATGTTCGGGGACAGGCCGCACGGGCCGGCAGAGGGGGGACGAGGCCACCGGAGGCCGGTCTTCCGTCTCGTCCGCTAAAGAAAAAGAAAAATAATCCTATTATTATGGAAGGGGAGTGCCTGCATACAGGTGAGGGGCGCCCCGCTCAAGCGCTGCTGACGGCACCGGAAGTGACCTGAGTCGGAGGGGAACGACGTGGAACTGAGGATGCTCGGGGAAGTGGCGGTACGAGAGGGGACGTTACCCATCTACTCGGCCGAGGTGCCGACCAGACAGGTGCTCGCCCTCCTCATGGCGGCGGCCGACCGTGCCGTACCGGCGTACGCCCTCGCCGACGAACTGTGGCCCCAGGGCCTGCCGGACGGCGCCCAGGACGCGCTGGACCACCACATCGGCCGGCTGCGCGCCGTCATCGGCGCGGCCTCGCAGGCGGCGGGCAGTGAACGGCCGGCCGAGCAGGTCCTGGCCTCGGTGCCCGGCGGCTACCGGCTGGACACCGGCGGCGGCTCCAGCGACCTCAGGACGTTCGAGCGGCTGACCGGCGCCGGATACCGGGCCATGGAGGCGGGCGACCTGCACCTGGCCGGCCGGCGGCTGCGCGAGGCCCTCGCCCTGTGGACCGGCGCCCCGCTCTCCGGCGTCCCCCACGGACCCCAGCTCCAGGCCCACGCGGCCCGGCTCACCCTCTCCTGGCAGCGCGCCGTGGACCGGTGGATCGACGCGGAACTCAGGCTCGGGCGCTGGCGGGAACTGTGCTTCGACCTGGCGCAGGTGCTCACCCGCTACTGCCCCGACACGCCGCCGTACGCCCGGCTGAAGGCGGACCTGGACCACCGGGGCCAGGACCGTGACGTCATCCGGGACTATCTGCGCGGACGGCGCGAGACGCGCACCGCGCCCGTCCGGCCCCTGCCGGGCCTCGTCCCCGACCGGAGGGAACCGGGCCGGCGGTCGCACTGCGCGGGCCTCGAAGCCGGCACGCTGCCGCGCGTTCCGCTCGGGGACCTGCAGAGCGCCTGACGCGCGGCGGGCCCGGCGGGGGAGGGCCGGGACGCGGACGGCCGGCGAGGCGGGGCAGGACGCGTACGGCCACGGAGGCCGGGAGGCGGGCGGGGGTGAGCAACCCCGTCACATACCCGGCCCAGAGGCCGGTGGCTGAGGGTGTCGAGGCCGGCCCGCTCCTGTGCGACGGGCTTGCCGCTCCAGGGACTTGACGGACTGCCCGGTGACCTGACGGAGCAGGTGGCGGAGCGTTGGCGGTGCTCGCGGGGTCCACCAGGATGGCGGTCCGGTGGGCGCCGTGCCGCCCGGCCGGAGCGACGACGGGGACTGTGTGCGACCCCGCTCCTCCTGGTGTACGGCCCTTCCTCCACCGGTCCCTGAACAAGGAGTCGCGAGCCCTCGTGAAGCACCAGGACACCAGCGCCTCGTCCGCCGCCGGCCTGCGGTGGGACGAACTCGACCGCCGTGCCGTGAACGTCGCCCGCGCTCTCGCCGTGGACGCCGTCGAAACCGCGGGCCACGGCCACCCCGGCACCGCCATGAGCCTCGCCCCCGCCGCGTACCTCCTCTTCCAGCGGTTGCTGCGGCACGACCCCGCCGACCCGCGATGGGCCGGCCGTGACCGGTTCGTCCTCTCCTGCGGTCACTCCAGCCTCACCCTCTACACCCAGCTCTACCTCTCCGGCTACGGCCTCGGACTGGACGACATCAAGGCGCTGCGCACGGACGGCAGCCTGACGCCCGCCCACCCCGAGCACGGCCACACCCCGGGCGTGGAGACCACCACCGGGCCGCTCGGCCAGGGGCTGGCGAACGCGGTGGGCATGGCCATGGCGGCCCGGCGCGAGCGCGGCCTGTTCGACCCGGACGCCGAGGCCGGCCAGTCGCCCTTCGACCACACCGTCTGGGTCTTCGCCTCCGACGGCGACCTGGAGGAAGGCATCAGCCACGAGGCCGGCTCCCTCGCGGGACACCAGAAACTGGGCAACCTCGTCGTGCTCTACGACGACAACCACATCTCCATCGAGGACGACACCCGGATCGCCCAGTCCGAGGACGTCCTGGCCCGCTTCCGGGCCTACGGCTGGCAGACGGAGCGGATCGACTGGACCACCCCCGACGGCTACCGCGAGGACGTCCCCGCCCTGTACGACGCCCTGGCCCGGGCCCGCGACACCACCGACCGGCCCTCGCTGATCGCCCTGCGCACCGTCATCGGCTGGCCCGCGCCCCACAAGCAGAACACCGGCAAGATCCACGGCGCGGCCCTGGGCGCCGAGGAGGCCGCCGCCGCCAAGCGCGCGATGGGCCTCGACCCCGACGCGGCCTTCCAGGTGCCGGACGAGGTGCTCACCCACGCCCGCGCGGTCGCCGACCGGGCCCGCGACCTGCGCGCCACCTGGGACAAGCGCTACGCGGACTGGCGCGCCGCCCAGCCCGCCAGGGCTGCCCTGTACGACCGGATCAGCGCCCGCCGGCTGCCCGAGAACTGGACCGCGCACCTGCCGGTCTTCGCCCCCGGACAGCAGATCGCCACACGCAAGGCCTCCGGGGAGGTGCTCACCGCGCTGGCCGCGGCGCTGCCGGAGCTGTGGGGCGGCTCGGCGGACCTGGCCGAGAGCAACAACACCACGATGCGCGGCGAACCCTCCTTCGTCCCCGAGGAGTTCGCCACCGCCGCCTTCCCGGGCCACCGCTACGGCCGCACGCTGCACTTCGGCGTCCGCGAGCACGCGATGGGCGCCGTCCTCAACGGCATCGCCCTGCACGGCGGCACCCGGCCCTACGGCGGTACGTTCCTGGTCTTCTCCGACTACATGCGGCCGGCGGTACGGCTCGCGGCGATGATGAGGCTGCCCGTCACCTACGTGTGGACCCACGACTCCATCGGCCTCGGCGAGGACGGCCCCACCCACCAGCCCGTCGAACACCTCTGGGCGCTGCGCGGCATCCCCGGCCTGGACGTCGTACGCCCCGCCGACGCGGGCGAGACGGTCGCCGTCTGGCGCGGTGTCCTGGAACGCGCGGACCGCCCGGCCGGGCTGTGCCTGAGCCGGCAGGGCCTGCCGGTGCTCGACCGCGGGGAGGGCAGCGGGCTCGCCCCCGCCGACGAGGCGGTCCGCGGCGGATACGTCCTCGCCGACGCCGAGGGCGGCACCCCGGACGCGATCGTCATCGCCACCGGCAGCGAGGTGCACCTCGCGCTCGCGGCCCGGGAACTGCTGCGCGCCGAGGGGACCGACACGCGCGTGGTGTCCATGCCGTGCCTGGAGTGGTTCCTGGAGCAGAGCCAGGACTACCAGGACGCGGTCCTGCCGCCCGAGGTCACGGCCCGGGTCTCCGTGGAGGCGGGCACCGCGCTCGGCTGGTACGCCCTGCTCGGCTCCGCCGGACAGGCCGTCTCCCTCGACCAGTTCGGTGCCTCGGCCGCCCCCGAGGCGCTGTACCGCCGGTTCGGCTTCACCCCGCACAAGGTCGCCGCCGCGGTGCGCGCCAGCCTGGAGCGGGCCCGGCGGACCGAACGCGCCTGACCCGCCCCGCCCCCGCAGCACAGGAAGGAACCAGCTGATGCCGACCCGGCGACGCGCCGCGGTTCTGGGCTCCCCCATCGCCCACTCGCTCTCTCCCGTACTGCACCGCACCGCCTACCGCGAACTCGGCCTGCACACCTGGACGTACGACCGTCACGACGTCGACGAACACGCCCTGGAGTCCTTCCTCGGCGGCCTCGACGACAGCTGGGCGGGACTGTCGCTGACCATGCCGCTGAAGCGTGCCGTGCTCCCGCTGCTCGACTCCGTGACCGACACCGCGCGATCCGTACAGGCGGTCAACACCGTGCTGTTCACGGCGGACGGCCGGAGGGAGGGGCACAACACCGATGTCCCCGGCATGACATCGGCGCTGCGCGAACGCGGCATCACCCGCGTCGGTCACGCCGCCGTCCTCGGGGCGGGCGCCACCGCGGCCTCGGCGCTGGCGGCCCTGGCCCGCATGGGGGCACCCGAGGTCACGGCCTATGTACGCGGCGAGGGCCGGGCGGCCGAGATGGTCCGGTGGGGCGAGCGGCTCGGACTGGCCGTCCGCACGGCCCCTTGGGACCGGGCGGCCCAGGCCCTGAACGCGCCCCTCGTCATCTCCACCACCCCCGCCCAGGCCACCGACGCCCTGGCCGAATCCGTACCCGACACCCCGGGAGTGCTCTTCGACGTACTGTATGATCCCTGGCCCACTCGGCTCGCGCACCACTGGGGGTCCCGGGGCGGAACCGTCGTCGGCGGCCTCGACCTGCTGGTACACCAGGCGGTGCGCCAGGTCGAGTTGATGACGGGCCGCCACCCGGCACCGGTGCACGCCATGCGCGCCGCCGGCCGACGGGCCCTCGACGGCCGTAAACAGCCAATCTGACCCGGGCGCTCGGCTCCTGCCGGACACCGCCCCGGCGACCGGTCACCCCGACAAGGCGTGGTTGACTGCTCGATCACGGTCTGTCTAAGTTCTGTTCGCAAACGCGAAAGGCCAGGCCGGCGGGGGAAAAGGCGATGACCGACGCAGCAGACAGAGACCGTCCGGACCTGCTCACCGTGCTCCGGCTGCTGGCCGAAGAGGTGCCGTCCCACCGTTTCGAGGAACTGCTGCTACGGGCGGAGCGCACCTGCTCCCCCGAGGAGCGGGAACGGCTGGAACAGGCGGTCCGGCTGGCCCACGTCATCCACGCCTCGCAGCACCGGCGCCGGCAGCGCGAGGACGGTCTCGCCGAACTCGTCGACACCGCCCGCGACATGACCCAGCCGCGCGACCTGGGCGAGCTGATGCGGGTCATCAGCCGCCGGGTCAAACGGATCACCAAGGCGGACATGGCCTGCATCGGGCTGTACGAGGACGACGGCACCCTCAACCTGCACGCCGCCGAAGGGGCCACCACCGGCATGTGGGCGGAGGTGCGCCCGTCCACGGGGGCCGGACAGCAGGCCATGACGAGCGGGGCCCCGTTCTGGACGGCCGACTACCTGCGCGACGACCGGTTCGAACACTGCCCGCAGGCCGACGAGATGGTCCGCGCGGAAGGCATCGCCTCACTGCTCGCCGTGCCGCTCGTGCACGGCGACAGCACCCTGGGCGTCCTGTACTGCGCGAACCGCACCGTACGCCACCTCACCCCCGACGAGATCGGCCTGGCCTGCTCACTGGCCGCGCTGGGCGCCGTGTCACTGGAACGCGCCGAGCGCCTGCAGGACGCCAGCGACGAGGTCAGCGAACTCGAGACCGACGGCTTCCGCACCCGCACCACCCTGGCCAGACTGCAACAACTCGCCGACATCCACTCCCACTTGATGGGTCTGCTGCTGTCCGGCGCGGACCTGGAGACCCTGGCCCAGGCCGCCGCCGACGCGCTCGACGGCACCGTCCAACTGCGCAATCCGGCGGGCCGCATCATCACCGCCACCGCGCCCCTGCCCGACCTGGACGACAACGCGGTGACCGAGGTGTCCTGGGACGCCCACGCGCAGCGCGCCCCGATACCGTACGGCGGGGACACCTGGATCGCCCCCGTGGTGGCGGGCGCGGAGAACCTGGGGTTCGCCGTGCTGCGCCCGGCCACCCCGCTGATCGGCGAGGACGAACGGCTGCTGCACCTCGTCACCCAGGTCTTCGCCCTCCATCTGCTCCTGAGGCACGGCACGGCCGCGGCGGAAAGCCCCGTCCCCGACGAGCTGCTGGACGAACTGATCGCCCTGCCCTCCGGCGACTCACGCCGCGCACATCGCCTGGAGCAGCGTCTGAGCAGGGCGGGCCTGGACCCGGCGGCGCCCCATGTGCTGCTCGTCGTCCGCATCGAGGGCGGACCGCACGGGCGCGCCATGATGTGGGCCTCCTCCTACGCTTACCGGCACGGCGGTCTCAAGACCGCCCGGGACGGCAACATCGTGCTGCTGCTGCCGGGCACCGCGGCCTCGGACACCGCCCGGTCGGTCGCCGGCGTACTGTCCGCGGTGCTGGGCCACCCCGTGACGGTGGGCGCCTCCGGGCCCGGCCGCGGGCCCACCGAGGCGGGCCGGCTCCACCAGGAGGCGGTGCGTTGCCTGAAGGCGCTGACCACGCTCGACGCCGTCGGCAGCGCCGCGGCGCTCGACGACCTCGGCTTCGTGGGACTCCTGCTGTCCGACGGCCACGACGTGGGCGGCTTCATCGAGAACGCCATCGGTCCGGTGCTCGCCTACGACCGGGACAACGACACCGAGCTGGTGAAGACGCTGGAGGCGTACTTCGCCACGGGCGCGAGCCCCAGCAGGGCCGCCGACAGGCTCCACATCCACGCCAACACCGTCTCGCGGCGACTGGAACGGGTCGCCGTGCTGCTGGGCCCGCGGTGGCAGCAGCCCGACCGGAGCCTGGACGTCCAGCTCGCCCTGCGGATCCACCGGATGAGGGCCCTGCTGCGCCCCGACACCGTCGGCGCGCCGGAAGCCTGAGACAGCAGTGTGGTCCCACGGGCCCGCCCGGTCCACGACGGGCCACCGGATCTGTCAGGTCCGGTCACACCGCCGCCCGGAGGTGACGTATTCCCCGGCACGGCCCAGGACACGGCCGCACCGGTCACTAGCGTGCCGTGGATGAACACACACATACACGTGGGTACCGGCCCGGGCGCGTACGACGTGCGGGTGGGCCACGGCCCGCTGCGCGAACTCGCCGGCGTCCCCGCCGTGGCGGCGGCCTCGCGCGTGGCCGTCCTGCACGCGCCCCGGCTGCGCGACACGGCCGCCCGGGCGGCGGCCCTGTTCGCCGGGCGGGGCCTCAGGCCGACCGTGATCGAGCTGCCGGACGGCGAACAGGCCAAGACCGCCGACACCGCCGCCCGCTGCTGGGGGACCCTCGGACAGAACGGCTTCACCCGCACCGACGTGATCGTGGGCATCGGGGGCGGGGCCACCACCGACCTGGCCGGCTTCGTGGCCGCCACCTGGCTGCGCGGAGTGCCCTGGATCGCCGTGCCGACCACCCTGCTGGGCATGGTGGACGCGGCGGTCGGCGGCAAGACCGGCATCAACACCGGCGCGGGCAAGAACCTCGTGGGTGCCTTCCACCCGCCGAGTGCCGTCCTGTGCGACCTCGACGCGCTCGGCACGCTGCCGGCCGCCGACTACACGGCGGGCCTCGCCGAGGTCGTCAAGGCCGGCTTCATCCGGGACCCCACGATCCTGGACCTGATCGAGGCGGACCCGGAGGGCGCGCGCTCCCCGCACGGCCCGCACACCCGGGAACTCGTCGAGCGCGCCATCCGGGTGAAGGCCGAGGTCGTCACCCAGGACCTGCGCGAACAGGGCCCGCGCGAAGCCCTCAACTACGGCCACACGCTGGGCCACGCGATCGAGAAGTGCGAGGGGTTCACCTGGCGGCACGGCGAGGCGGTGTCCGTGGGCATGGTGTTCGCCGCCGAACTCGCCCGGCTGGCGGGCCTGTCGGACGACACCGTGGTACGACGCCACCGGAGCGTGCTCGACGCGGTCGGCCTGCCCCTGCGCCACCCGGGCGGGCGGTGGCCCGAACTGCTGGACGCCATGCGGGTGGACAAGAAGGCCCGCGGGAACACACTGCGCTTCATCGTCCTCGACGGCATCGGCCGGACCCGTGTCCTCGCCGACCCCGGCCCGGACCGGCTCGCCGCCGCCTGGGCCCGGGTCTCCGGCTGAACGGACCGGTCAGGGCAGGACATCCGGCGGGGGAGTCCGCCTGGGACGGACGTCGATGGGAAGGGGAGGTTCCGCGCGCCGTTGCGCGGATCCACCTCAACCCGTCGGCTGCTGTGCGGAGTTCCTCCTTTCGCCCGGCGCGGCTCCTGATGATGGCCTGTGCGCCGCGCGGCCGGGGGCGCGGTGGCGGCCGGCCCGGTCAGGCCCCGATCAGCCGGCCGGCCTGCCGCGGCCCGTACTCCGCGGCGTGCAGGGCGATCGCCGCGTGCGCCACGGACGCCAGCGTCATATGGCGGTGCCAGCCGCGGAACGAACGGCCCGCGAAGTCGCGCAGCCCGGCCCGCTCACCGATGTCGTCGCTGTCCCGCTCCACCCGGTCGGCCAGCTTCGCGGTGCGCACCAGCGACGCGGCCGGCACCCGGGGCAGGGAGGTGAGCCAGAGGGCGGACGGGGGCCGCCCCGGGTCGGTCCACTCGCCCAGCAGGAACAGCCGCCGGGGTGCCCCGCCGACGGGGCCGGGCAGGGCCACGGGGATCTTCGCGGCCCAGGAGGCGCGGGGCAGGTGCGGCTCGGCCGGGTCGTACCAGGCGGCGGGCACCCGCATCCCCTTGAGCAGGTCCAGGATCCGGCGGGCGGGCAGCGGCCCGGCCCGGTGCCCGGGCAGCGCCGGGTCGGCGACGGACAGCGGGCTCGAGGGGCTGATCCGGGCGAGGAACGGCACCCCGCCGGAGGCCAGGCGGCGGGACGCGGTGCCGATGTCGCAGCGGCGCAGATCCAGCACGGCGGGCCGTCGCGGGATGTTCCACAGCCGCGCCATCTGCAGGGCCACGGACACGGCGCACTCTTCGGCACTCTCCGGCGCCGTCCGCTCGGGCACCTCCGCCCGCGCCCGCCGCTCGGGGTCGTTGACCCAGCTCTCGGGCAGCACCATGCGCCAGTTGACGGGGGCGCTCACCGTCGGCGAGGCCAGCCAGGCGCCGATCACCTGCTGACCCCGGACGACCTGCCCCAGGTGGGGGGCGAACTGCTCGTCCACGCCCACCGAGTACTTGCCGGCCTTCGGTATGTGCATCGACTGTATGACCCACGCCTGCGGCGCGATGGTGTGCTCCAGATAGCCGGCCAGCGCACCGCGCAGGGGCTGCCAGTCCCAGGTCGAGCTGGCGACGAAGTGGTGCAGGCTCTGCTCCAGGCCGGGCCGGCCCAGATGGGCGGCGATGTTGCGGATGGACTTGCGGCCCCGGGTGGTCAGCAGCCCGCGCAGGTACTGCTCCGCCTGGCGCCGCTGGTCCTTCCGGCCGAGTAAGGAGAACAAGGCGGCGCTCAGCTCCGCGACGATGTCGTCGTCGGGCACCTCGCCGTCGGGGGACAGGGAGCGCTGGTGGGGCACGGACGGTGCGTGGGGTGCGTCGACTTTCCTGAGGACAGACGTGTTCACGATGCTCCAGCCGTGTTCGGGCAGCTCTCTTCGGTTACCTGAGCACCATGGCTGGTGAGACCTCGGCGGGACGAGGTGTGCCTGCCACCCGAATATGCCGGATCCTGCGTGGAGCACCACCCGTGGGGGGCCCGCGGGCCCGGGACGCAGCGGCACGGTTGACGCGCCGTTGACGGAGTATTGCGCCGACTACCCAGGGTGTGTGGCCGGACCACCGCCCACCCGGGTGGGTGTGGGGGCCGCGCCCCACACCCACCCGCTCACCTCAGCGAACCGTCAGGCCGTCGAGGTAGGAGCGGACGTTGCGGCGGGTCTCGGTGACGCTGTCGCCGCCGAACTTCTCCGCGACCGCGTCCGCCAGGACCAGCGCGACCATGGCCTCGGCGACGATCCCGGCGGCCGGCACCGCGCACACGTCCGAACGCTGGTGATGAGCCTGCGCCGCCTCACCGGTGGCCACATCGACCGTCCGCAGCGCCCGCGGCACGGTCGCGATCGGCTTCATCGCCGCCCGCACCCGCAGCAGCTCACCCGTGCTCAGACCACCCTCCGTACCACCGGAACGGCCCGTGACCCGCCTGATGCCCTCATCCGTGCTCACGATCTCGTCGTGCGCCTTCGAACCCGGCACCCTGGCCAGATCGAAACCGTCACCGACCTCCACACCCTTGATCGCCTGGATGCCCATCAGCGCCGCCGCCAGCCGCGCGTCCAGCCGCCGGTCCCAGTGCACATGCGAGCCCAGCCCGACCGGCACCCCGTACGCCAGCACCTCCACCACACCACCCAGGGTGTCGCCGTCCTTGTGCGCCTGGTCGATCTCCGCGACCATCGCCTTCGCCGCGTCCGCGTCCAGGCACCGCACCGGATCCGCGTCCAGCCGCTCCACATCCGCCGGCGTCGGGTACACCCCGTACGGCGCCCGCGCCGACGCCAGCTCCACCACGTGCGAGACGATCTCGATCCCGGCCGTCTCCTTCAGGTACGACCGCGCCACCGCGCCCAGCGCCACCCGGGCCGCCGTCTCCCGCGCCGAGGCACGCTCCAGAATCGGACGCGCCTCGTCGAAGCCGTACTTCTGCATCCCCGCCAGATCGGCGTGCCCCGGACGCGGACGCGTCAACGGAGCATTACGCGCCAGCTCCCTCAACACCTCCGGGTCCACCGGGTCGGCCGCCATGACCTGCTCCCACTTCGGCCACTCGGTGTTCCCCACCATCACCGCCACCGGCGAACCCAGAGTCAGCCCGTGCCGGACACCACCCAGGAAGGTGACCTCGTCCCGCTCGAACTTCATCCGCGCACCACGGCCATAGCCGAGCCGCCGCCGCGCCAGGTGGTCCGCCACCATCTCCGTGGTGATCGGCACGCCGGCGGGAAGACCCTCCAGAGTGGCCACGAGCGCGGGGCCGTGTGATTCTCCCGCGGTCAGCCAGCGCAGCGTGCTCAACGTTCTCCTCCGGTGCCGCTGTCGGTGAAGGCCCGGTCGCCGTGCAGCCAGGAGACCTTCTCGTACATGTCCCGCTGGGACAGGGCGGAGAGCATCGCGTTGCGCTCCTTCGCCCGCTCGCCCGCCGGGTGGTACAGCTCGCTGCCCATGCGGCGGGCGATGAGCTGGGTCCTTCCCGCGCGTTCGCGGCGCAGGGCGTTGTACTTCTCCAGGCGCTGCACCAGCTCGTCCTCCCGCGCGGTCTCGGTCACCTCGCCGAGCACCACCGCGTCCTCCAGGGCCTGGCAGGCGCCCTGGGCCGCGTACTGCAGCATGGGGTGCGCGGCGTCACCGAGCAGCGCGACCCGCCCCTCGGTCCAGCCCGGGACGGGGTCGCGGTCGCACAGCACCCATTCGCGCCATCCTTCCCCGAGTTCGAGCAGTCGCCGGGCGGTCGCGCCGATGCCGGGGAACTGGCCGAGCACATGGGAGCGTTCGGCCTCGCGTCCGGCCACCGGCACCGTGGCGCCGTTGTCGCGGGTGACGGCGAGATTGAGGTACCGGCCACCGCCGATGATGTAGTGCACGAAGTGCCACTTGGGGCCGGCCCAGAGGGTGACCGTGTTCCAGCGCAGTTCCTCGGGCACCTTCTCGATCGGTATCACCGAGCGGTAGATGGTGTGTCCCGACACCCGGGGTTCGCCGTCGCCCAGCATCTGCGCGCGCACCGTGGAGCGGATGCCGTCCGCGCCGATCAGCGCCGCGCCGTGGAAGGCCCGTCCGTCGGTGGTGTGCGCCGTGACGCCCGTGGCGCTCTGCTCGTAGCGCTCCACGGAGGCGTCGGGGACGAGTTCCACGGCGTCCAGCCCCTGGCAGGCGGTCAGCAGCGGCTGGTAGAGGTCGCCGCGGTGCACCACGGCGTAGGGGTTGCCGAACCGGTCGCGGTAGTCGCGGGTCAGCTCCATGCCGGCGACCTTCTCGCCGGTGGTGCCGTCCATGAAGCACAGTTCGTCGGTGAACACGGCCTGTTCGCGCACGCCCTCACCCACGCCCAGGCGGTCCAGGGCGTGGAAGGCGTTGGGCCCGAGCTGGATGCCGGCGCCGATCTCGGCGAAGGTGTCACGGCGTTCCAGCACGGTGACCCGATGCCCGTTGCGGGCCAGCGACACGGCCGTGGCCAGCCCGCCGATGCCGCCCCCGGCGATCAGTATGTGTGTCATTCCGTTCCTCAAATCCCTTCACGTTCAAACGCGTTGCTGTTCTGTGGGTCAGGCGGAGGCGCGGGCCGGGCCGGCCGGCAGCGGATGCTGGGGGAAGAGCCGGTGGAACTCCTCGTGGAATCCGGGGAAGGTCTTGGCGACACAGCCGGGGTCGTCGAGCGTGAGGTTCCCCGTGCGCAGATTCAGCACCGAGAACGCCATGGCGATGCGATGGTCACGGTGACAGGCGATCCGCGCGGGCGAGGCGTTGCCGGGGTGCACGGTGATCCAGTCCCGGCCGGTGTCGGTGCGCACGCCCAGCGCGCGCAGGTTCCGGGCGACCGCCTCGATCCGGTCCGACTCCTTGAGCCGGGCGTGGCCGATGCCGTGGATGGTCAGGGGAGCGTCGGCCAGCGGGGCGATCGCCGCCAGCGTCATGAACGTGTCGGAGATCTCCCCCATGTCGACGGCGAAACCGCCTTTGAGCGTGCCGGTTCCGGTAACGGTGACGGCGTCCTCGGTGCGCCGCACCCGGGCCCCGGCCCGCTCCAGCACCTCGGCGAACCGCACATCGCCCTGGAGGCTGCCGTGTCCCAGACCGGGAACGGTCACCGTGCGCCCGGTGACGGCCGCTGCGGCGAGGAAGTACGAGGCGGTGGAGGCGTCCGGCTCGATCCGCAGGTCGGCCGCCCGGTAGCCGGTGGGACGCACGGCGAAGGCGCCCGGGGTGTCCTCGGCCACGTCGGCGCCGAAGTGCCGCATCAGCGCGATGGTCATGTCGACGTAGGGACGGCTGACCAGTTCGCGCACCTTCAGCAGCAGCCCGCCGCGCAGCAGCGGGGCGGCCATCAGCAGCCCGCTCAGGAACTGGCTGCTGAGACTGGAGTCGACCTCCAGCTCGCCGCCGTCCAGTCCCTCGGCGCGCACCCGCAGCGGCAGGGTGCCGCCCGGACCGGTGTCCACCTCGGCACCCAGCCGGCGCAGCGCGTCGGCGAGCGGTGCGACGGGGCGGGCGGTGAGCTGGTCGCTGCCCGTGAAGACGAAGTCACCGTGGCCGGCGGCGGCCAGCGGCGGCAGGAACCGCGCGGCGGTGCCCGCGTCCGCGCACCAGATACGGCCGGTGCCGCGCGGGCCGCGGCCCAGCCCGGTCACCTGCCAGGCGTCGTCGTCCGACGACCGGATCCGCACGCCCAGGTCGCCGAGCGCCTGACGGAAGGCCGTGGTGTCGTCGCTGATCAGCGGAGCGGTGAGCACACTGGTCCCGTCCGCCGCGGCGGCGAGCAGGAGCGCTCTGTTGGTCAGTGACTTCGAGCCGGGAACACGGGCGTACAGCGCCTCGGGCGGCGCGGGGACGGTGGTCATGGCTGTCCTTTGTCGAGTGCGGCCGGCATCAAGAGCGGCGCTGATGGTCTGCGACGGCACGGAGGAACACAGCGGAGGGGTGCCGTACGGTCACGGGGCGGCGGAGGCGAGCAGGGCGGCGATCTCTTCGGCGATCTCGCGCGGACCGCGGTCCTCGGCGCGCACCGACACGACCGCGAGCCGCCGGTACAGGGGCAGCCGGACACGCATCAGCAGCGCGAGCCCGGCCCGGGGGTCCCCGTCGAGCAGGGGCCGGTCGCCGTCGGCCAGGACCCGGCACGCCAGCGTGTCCAGGCCGGCCCACAGGTGCACCACACGGCACCCGTGCAGCCGGGCCCGGGTGCCTTCGTGCAGGACCGCGCCGCCGCCCAGCGCGAGCACACCCTCGTGCTCGGCCAGGGCCGCGGCGACCGCCTGGTGTTCCAGGAGACGGAAGGCCGGCTCGCCCTTCTCCCGCAGCACCTCGGGTGCGGGCCGGCCCGCGAGCCGGGTCACGTCCTCGTCGGTGTCACGGAACGAGACACCCAGCAGCCCGGCCAGTTCCCGCCCGACGGAGGTCTTGCCCACGCCGGGCATGCCGATCAGGATGGCCGCGGGTCCTGTCATGGGGTGCTGCCTTTCGGATCGAGGGACATCGAGCCACAACGGGGCAGGGCGGGCACGGGGGCCCGGCCGTGCTGTCGGGGAGGGCTCGCGAGGTCCGGGCCACGCGGGCACGAGGAGGCTCGCAGGGCCCGGGGCAGGCGGGTCGGGGGACTCGCGGGGCGGCGGTCCGCCGGGGCCTTGCCGCAGGGGGGCGCCCACCGGAGCCGTGCCGTACGAGCCCGCTCCCGCGTCGCCGCGGAGCCCGGTCACGGGCCCCGCGGCGACGGGAGGTTCCCGCCCGCCGCCGGGGGAGGGGGACCCGGCGCGCGGGCGGGTTCCGGGGGCCGTCCTCGTGGGACGGCCGTGTCGGCGCCGGAGCAGGAGGCCCCGGGCCGGGTGCCGCGTGCGGTCTTGTGGAGGTGCGGAGCCGGGGCCGGTCAGCCGGCGGTCCGGGTGAGCGCCAGGCCCCGGCCGGAGAGCGCGGCGAGGGCGAAGTCCCCCTCCACGGTGGCCTCCACGTCGAAGGCGTGCCGCTCGGTGGGCGGGTAACCGATCAGCTCCGCGGCCCGGTTCGGCAGGGGAGCCGTGGCCGCCTCGCGCGACTCCCACAGCAGCACCGCCCCCCACCGGTCGGTGGCCTCGTCCGCGATCCAGAACTTCAGCCGCAGTCCGGGCATCCGGGAGAAGCGGTCCACCGCCTCGTCGCGGAGGAAGTCGCGCAGGGACCCGATGGTCTGCCGGGAGCGGCTCAGGTCCCACCAGACGATCACCGCGTGCATGTGCCGGCCACCTCCGCCAGGAGCGAGCCGATGATGCGCGGCCCGTCCACGGTCAGCACGGACTCGGCGTGGAACTGCATCGAGGCGAAGCCCCGGGCGCGCAGCGCGTGCACCTCGCCCGTCGTCGCGTCCCGGCTCACCTGGACCGTCCCGTACTCCGGGTGCGCGAAGCGGCCGGAGTCGCTGTGGGCGGCGAAGGTGTTGTAGAAACCGACCCGCTCGGTGCGGCCGAAGAAGTCGATCACATGCTGGGCGCCCTGGTTGGGCGCCGGGCGGCGCAGCAGGTCCAGGCCGAGCAGCATGCTCAGCACCTGATGGCTCAGACAGACCGCGAGGAACGGCCGCTTCTCCTCCAGGAGCTGGGCCACCGCCGCCCGCAGATGGGCGATCTTCGGGTGCGCCGTCTCCCGCGGGTCGCCCGGCCCCGGGCCCATCACCACCAGGTCGTGCGCGTCGAAGTCGTACGGCTCGTCGAAGCGCCGTACCACCACCTCGCAGCCCAGTGAACGGATCTGATGGGCGATCATCTCCGTGAAAGTGTCCTCGGCGTCGACGATCAGCACCTTGCGCCCGGCCAGCGGCCCGCCGGGAGCATCCGGTCCGGCCGGCTCCTGGAGCCAGAACCGGGCGATGCCGTCGTTGCGGGAGTCCAGCGCCTCGCGCACCGCCGGGTGGGCACCGTACCGGGTGGGCTCGGCGTCCCCGAGCGCGGCCAGCAGACCCGCGGCCTTGGCGCGCGTCTCCTGCACCTCGGAGGCGGGGTCGGAGTGGCGTACGAGGGTCGCCCCCACCCCGATGCGCATCCGTCCGTCCGCGTCGATGTCGGCGGTGCGGATCAGGATCGAAGAGTCCAGGGTGCGCCCGCCGGCGGCGTCGCGGCCGATCAGGGCGGCCACACCGCTGTAGTAGCCGCGTCCCTGCGGCTCGTAGCGGCTGATGACCCGGGCCGCGCTCTCCAGCGGGGAGCCGGTCACCGTCGGCGCGAACAGGGTCTCGCGCAGGATGTCGCGCACATCGCGATCGGTGCGGCCCTCGATGAAGTACTCGGTGTGCGCGAGGCGCGCCATCTCCTTCAGGTACGGGCCCCGCACCCGGCCGCCCCCGGGGCAGATCCGGCCCATCATCTTCAGCTCCTCGTCGACGACCATGTACAGCTCGTCGGCTTCCTTCTCGTCGGCGAGGAAGTCCAGCACGCCGTTCAGATCGGGGCCGGAGGACGGGTAGCGGTAGGTGCCGCTGATGGGGTTCATCACGGCGTTGCCGTCGTGGACGCTGATGTGCCGTTCGGGCGTTGCGCCCACCAGCGTGCGCTCGCCGGTGTGGATCAGGAAGGTCCAGTACGCGCCCGCTTCCCGCTCCACCAGCCGGCGGAAGAACGACAGGGCGTCGGTGCTGCCGAAGTCGGGCAGCAGAGCGGTGAAGGACCGCTTCATCACGAAGTTGGCGCCCTCGCCGGTGCCGATCTCGTCGGCGACGACCCGGCGCACGGTCTCGGCGTAGGCGTCGTCGTCGACGTCGAAGTGCTCCTCGGTCATCTTCACCGGATGGTCGGGCAGCAGCGCGAGCGTCTGGCGCAGCGGCAGCGAGGCCTGCTCGTCGATGCGCATCGCCAGCAGCGGGGTGCCGTCGTCGGGGGCGGCGAAACCGCGTTCGGACAGCTGCCGGTAGGGGATGAGCGCCAGCAGCTCCTGGTGGGCGCCGGTGCCCGCCGACTCCTGGAGCTCCAGGTCGGCGAGCGTCTCGGCCCGCGTCACCGCGCCGGTCAGCAGCTCCAGGGTGTCCGGTCCCGCCGCCTCGGGCCGGCGCAGCAGCGCGAACGCCCCCGCCGACCCGTCGAGGATGCGCGCCAGCAGGCGCTGTGCGTCCCCGGTTCTTGCCATGGTGTGGTTCCTTTCGCCGGCGAAGGCCGTCAGCGGGCCGCCGCGGTGGCCGCGTCGAGTTCGGTCACTACCGCCTGGGACGTCACGACCTTCGCGGCCCGCTCGGCGGCGTAGGTGAGGGCCAGCCGGTGGTAGTCGGCGGAGAAGTCGGCGACCGCGTCGGCCACCACGAACGTCTGGATGTCGTTCGTGTACGCCTCCACCGCGGTCATCAGCACGCCCACGTGCGCGTACACGCCGCAGACGATCAGCTGGTCACGCCCGCCGGCGCGCATCCGCTCCAGCAGGTCGGACTTGAAGAAGGCGCTGTAGCGCCACTTGGTGAAGGTCCAGTCGCCGTCGTCCGGCTCCAGCGGGGAGACCACCTTGCGGTGCTCGGGCGTGGCCCGCATGCCCGGCCCCCAGAAGTCCTTGAGCAGACCGCGCTGTTCGGGGGTCATGCTGCCGGGCTGCGCGGTGTAGGCGACGGGCACGCCCAGCGCCTTGCAGGCCGTGCGCAGGCGCGCGGTGTTGTCCACCAGGTCCCGGCCGAGGGCGGTGTCGCGGGGGAACGGCTTGAGGAAGTACTCCTGCATGTCGTGCAGCAGCAGCACCGCGCGCCGCGGGTCCACCCGCCAGTCGACGGTGTTCTCCGGCAACTCCTCGGCGGTGGGCATGGGGTAGGGCGCGACAGGGGGGATGCCGGGCATCGTACGGTGGTTCCTTTCGTCGTCAGACACCGAGGGTGGCTCCGCCGTCCACGGTCAGTTCGTGCATCGTGATGTGGCCCGCGTCGTCGGAGAGCAGGAACGCGACGGCCCGGGCGACGTCCTCGGGCAGGGCGACCTTGCCCAGCGGGATGCCCACCCGGTACTGGTCCGGGCGGCCCGCCACGGATGCCTGGGCCGCGGTCTCGGCGGTGTGCATGCCACGCAGCATCGGGGTGTCGGTGGAGCCGGGGGCCACCACGTTGCAGCGGATGCCGTACGACGCCACTTCGAGGCCCAGGCACTTGGTGAACGCGGTGGCGGCGGCCTTGGACGCCGCGTAGGCCGCCATCTCGGCGCGGGCCGTGCCGGCCGCGTTCGAGGCCACGGTGACCACGGCGCCGGTGCGGCGCCGGATCATGCGGGCGACCACGGCCCGCGACATGTGGAACACACCGGTGGCGTTGACGGAGAGGGTGGCGGTCCAGTCCTCGTCGGTCAGGGTGTGCGCCGGGCCGAGGCGCAGCACACCCGCGGCGTTGACCAACTGGTGCACGGGCCCTAGCCGGGTCTCGACCTCCTCCACGAGCCGCTCCACGGCACTGCTGGAGGTGACGTCGGCGGCGAACTCGGTCACCGCGAGGCCCTCCTTGCGCAGCAGGGCGGCCGTCTCGGTCAGCCGCTCGGCGTCGCGGTCCACGGCCGCCACCGTGGTGCCCTGCTCGGCCAGCAGCCGGGTCACGGCCTCTCCGATGCCGCCGGCCGCCCCGGTGACCAGGGCGAGGGTTTCTTGCACGGTCCGAACCTCCGTACGTGATGGGTGTCGGTGGGAAACGGTGGGCGGAGCCCGGGGTTCAGCCCCGCCAGGCCGAGGCCGCCTCGACGGCCTGGCGCGGGTTCAGGCGCGGGTCGCAGAAGCTGAGGTACTTGTCGCCGATGCGCTCCAGGCTGATGTCGTGCGAGACGCACTCGGTGACCGCCTCGGGCGTCGTCTCCAGGTGCAGGCCGGCCGCGACGCCGCCGTTCGCGCGGACCGCATCCTGGAACGCGCGGATCTCCTGCACCACGGTCTTGACCAGGCGGGTCTTCAGGCCCTCGGGGCCGGTGACGGTGTTGCCGTGCATCGGGTCCGACAGCCACAGCACCGGATGGCCCTCGCGGGCGACCGCCTCGACCAGCGCCGGCAGCTTCTCGGCCGCGTTCTGGGCGCCCATGCGCGAGATCAGCGTGAGCCGGCCCGGGCGGCGGTGGGGGTCCAGCTTCTCGCACAGGGCGAGGATCTCCTCGGGCGTCATGCCCGGCCCGACCTTGACGGCCACCGGATTGGACACGGCGGCCAGCAGCGCGATGTGCGCGCCGTCCGGCCGGCGGGTGCGCTCGCCCACCCACGGCCAGTGGGTGGAGGTCAGCAGCAGCGTGCCGTCGGGCTCGCGCCGCAGCAGGGGCAGTTCGTAGTCGAGCAGCAGCGCCTCGTGGCTGGTCCACACCGGCGCGCCGAACTCCGGGCGGCGCCCCGCCGAGCCGAGCCAGCCCAGGTAGTGCATGGTGTCGCTGGCGGCGCGGTAGCCGGTGAGCAGATGGCCGGGGTCGGGGCGGCGCAGCTCGGCGTCCGGCTCGGGGCGGTTGACCATGTGGCCGCGGTAGACGGGCAGTTCGACCCCGTGCACGGTCTCGGTCGGGTTGGAGCGCGGCTTGCCGAACTGGCCGGCGATCCGGCCGACCCGCAGGACCGGCTTGCCGGAGGCGAGCTTCATCGTCCCCGCGAGCATGTCCAGCAGCGCGGTCTTGCGGGCGACGTCCTCGGGGGTGGCCTCGGCGGGGTCCTCGGCGCAGTCGCCGGACTGGACCACCTGGAGGTGTCCCGCGGCGGCCTCGGCCAGCAGCGCGTGCAGACGGCGTACCGACTCCAGGTCCACCAGGGCGGGCATGCGGGCCAGGTGGGTGCGGACGCCGGCGAGGTCGGGGTGGTCGGACCAGTCGGGCTGCTGGAGAGCGGGCAGGGAACGGAGGTGGGACTCAACGTCGATCATCAGTTTCCCTCGGCAGAGCGCGCCGGAGCGTCTCCGGCTGATGGTGGGCGTGATCGTTCGCGAAACAACACAGGGCACACGGGCACCGGCCCGGTTCACCGCCCGGTGTTTTCATCCGGCAGCGGCTCGTGTACGGCGCTGAGGCCGGGATGGTGGGGGTGGGGCGCCGGTGTGTGTCTCGGGAGCGCCCCGCTGTGAACACCACTGTCCGGGACATGTGTGCGGTTCGGCAACGCCGCGACGCGTAGTCTGTCACGTACGGGGAAGGGGGTGTGGTCGCGCTCGGTCCCTCTCAACTCCAGCTGTAATAAAGTGAGTTGAGGAGACCGTGCCGATGGCCGGATGCCTTCCGGGTGCGTCGGCGGGCGCCTCGTCGCGCACGCCGCCCGGAAGGCCCGGGACTGCCGGGGACGACAGGGTCTGGACGGCGGGGGCTAGCGGTCGGCCGGTTCGTCCGCCCTGATGTGGTCGTGGATCAGGGTGAGCCGGGCCAGGGCGACGCGGCTGGAGATGCCCAGCTTGGCGAAGGCGTGCCGCAGATGGCTGTCGACCGTGTGCGGGGAGATGCACAGACGCTGGGCCACGGCGCGGTTGGTCAGTCCCTCGGCCACCAGGCGGGCCACCCGCAGCTCGGCGGGGGTCAGGCTCGCCCAGCCGGGGTGGACCGCGGCCGTGCGCCGGGGAAGGCCCGCCGTGGGGGTGGCGGGGGAGTTCGGGCGGGTGTACCGGTCGGCTGCGATGGTGTAGGTCACCGGAAGACTCTTTCCGGCGGACCCGGGGGCGGCAACGCCGCGACGGTCAGTCCGTCAGGTTCCGGGGCCGGCGCCCGGACCGGCCCGCCCGCGCGGCGCGGCGGGTCACAGCTTGGCCAGCAAGGTCTCCACCACGTTCGTCAGGGCCGTACGGTCGGGCTGTACGCGCGCGAGCACGCGCAGTCCGTAATAGGTGGAGAGGACGTGATGGGTCAGCGTGCCGGCGTCCTGGTCCCGGGTGATCTCTCCGCTGTCCTGCCCTTCGGCGAGCGCGGAGCGCACCGCTTGTTCGACGGTGGTGAAGTGGCGCCGCACCTCCTGTGCCACCTCGGGGTCGGTGTTGGCCCTCTCCATCGAGGCGTTCATGATGAGACAGCCCGAGGAGGGCGGGTTCGCGAGGTCGATGTCGATCGCCTGCGTCATCAGGGCGCGCACGCGGTCCTTGACCGGACCGGGCCGGCGCAGCAGTTCTGTCTGCACGGCGGTGTTCGTCTCGTAGTAGCGGCGCAGCGCGCGCAGGTACAACTGCCGCTTGTCGCCGAAGGCGTTGGACAGGCTCGACAGGCCCATGCCGGTGGATTCGGCCAGGTCGCGGGTGGAGGTCGCCTCGTACCCACGCTGCCAGAACGTGTGCATGACCGCGGTGAGGGCGCGCGTCTCGTCGAACTTCCTGGGCCTCCCCATGAAAGCAACCTAGCCGTATTGGATCGATCGCGCAAAAACTCGCGGGAGCGGGCCTCGCGGCACGACGGCCGGCGGAGCGGAGGGCCGCGGCGGTATCGCCCGGCTCCCCGCCGCCGTGGGTGGTACGTGATCAGGCGCTCGCCGCGGACTCCAGGTCCGCCGGGGCGGGGGCGGGACGGCCGCGCTCGACGTGATGCCGGTCGGTGATCCGCGAGAGCAGAAGGGTGGCCAGCGCGCCGAGCGCGAGCAGCGCGCCGGCCCACATCGGGGCGCGGTATCCGAAGGCGTCGATGCCCACGCCGGCCAGCCAGGTGCCGACGGTGATGCCCGCGCAGACGGCCGCCGTGTTCATGGTGTTGATCAGGGCGCCGCTGTTGGACAGGCGCATGACGCGCGAGGCCATGGCCGGGTTGAGCGGCAGCCCGGTGAAGCCCAGCAGGAACAGTGCGACGAGGCTGAGGGCCTGGCCGCTCGCCACGAGCGCGTACAGACCCAGCAGCACGGCCAGGACCGCACCGCCCAGCCACAGGACGCGCAGCGTGTACGCGTCGGCCAGGCGCCCGAGGACGATGTTGCCGATGACGGTACCCACGCCGTACAGCACGAACAGCAACGGGACGATGCCCTCGGAGAAGCCCGCCACCTTGGTCAGCACCGGGGACAGGTAGGCGAAGGTGGCGAACACCCCGCCGATCAGCAGGGCGTTGGTGGCGAAGGCGCCCCAGAGCCGGCCGCTGCGGAAGGCCGACAGCTCCGAGCGGACGTCCAGACCTCGTGGGGCGGGGGCACGCTTGATGGTGAACAGGACGAGTGCGAGGCACAGCGCGACGAGGATGTCCACGGCCCAGAAGGCGGCCCGCCACCCCATGAGCTGGTCGATGAGGGTCGCCAGGGGCAGGCCGAAGACGTTGGCCACCATGAAGCCGCCGAAGACGATGGCCAGCGCGCGGCCGGTCCTGTCCGGGGAGACCAGGCCGGCGCACACCGAAGCCGCGAGCCCGAAGAAGGCCGCGGTGGCCAGGGCCGTGACGACGCGGGCGATCACCATGGCCCAGTAGGCGGTGGCCAGGGCGCCGAGGGTCTGTCCCGCCAGGAACAGCACCATCATCCAGACCAGCGCCGTCTTGCGCGGGGCCCGCATGAGCAGCAGCGTCAGCGGCGGGCCGCCGAAGACCATGCCGAGGGCGAAGACGGTGACCAGGTTGCCCGCGGCGGTGATCGAGACGTCGAGTCCGTCCGAGAGGGACGGGAGCAGTCCGGCCACCATGACCTCGGTCGTGTTGAGACAGAAGACCGCGAAGCCGAGGACGAAGACGGCGACGGGCATCAGCGGGCCGCCTTCCGGTAGCGCGTGGCTGACAGCATGGCGAAGCCTTTCAAGTCGGGCGGAACGCACGGACGTTGACTATGGAGTGGACGATACACGTTTTTTGATTCAGCTGATCTAAAAAACGCGCCGTATCGGACAACACGGGGCCGTCCCGCGCGACCGGCCGGGGTTCACGTCGGGACATCCCGCAGACACGTGATGCGGGATCCGTCCGCGTTTGCTGGAATGCGGATGCACTCACCTGTCGAGAGGACATCCCTTTGCGTACCGCGCCACCGCACAGCACCTCCTACCGTGCACAGGAGCGGGTCTGATGCTCGACTCAGCGACCGTCGACGCCTATCTGGAGCGCATCGGCGCCAAACGCCCCGAACGTGCCGACGCCAAGGCCCTGGCCCATCTGCACGAGCGGCATGTGCTCAGCGTCCCGTTCGAGAACATCGACTTCGCGTACGGCAGGCCCAGCCCGCCCATCGGCCTCGGCGCCCCCGCCCTGGAAAAGATCATCGGCCGCAACCGCGGCGGCTGCTGCTACGAACTCAACGGCGCTTTCCACGAGTTGCTGCGCAGCCTCGGGTTCGACGTCGCGCCCCTGGCCGCCCGGGTCATGGAGGACGACGGCTTCACCCCGCCGCTCGGGCACATGGCCCTGCGTGTCCTGACCGAGGACGGCGACGGGCCGTACCTGGCCGACGTGGGCTACGGAAACGCCTTCCGTCACCCGCTGCGCCTGGCCGAGCGCGGTGAACAGGCCGACCCGCAGGGCACCTTCCGGCTGGTCGAGGCGGACCACGGCGACCTGGACCTGCTGCGTGAGGGCGAACTCCAGTACCGCGTGGAGCAACGCCCGCGCGAGCTGGCGGACTTCGCCGCCATGACCTGGTGGCTGCGCAGCAGCGAGGACTCCCCGTTCCTCGCCCGGCAGGTGTGCACCCTGCCCACCGCGGAGGGCCGCGTCACGCTGGCCGGGCGCACCCTCACCCGGACCACGGGCGCGGAGAAGACCAAGGAACACCTCGCCGACGACACCGCGTTGCTGGCCGCCTACCGCACCGTGTTCGGCATCGAGCTGGCCTCCGTCCCGCCCTCGGCCGACGCCCACGAGCACTCCTGACGTTCCACCGATCCACGGAGACACCCACCATGACGCAACAGCCGACCGGTCTCATCGACGTCCACCACCACGCGATCCCGCCGGCCTACGCCAAGGCGCTGGGCGACCGTGTCGCCATCCCCGGTGTCGACTACCCCACCTGGAGCGCCGAGGCCAGCCTCGACGTGATGGACCGTCACTCCATCGCCGCCGCCGTGCTGTCCATCACCGCCCCCGGGGTCACCTTCGCCGAAGGCGACGAGGCCCGCCGGCTGGCCCGTCAGGTCAACGAGTTCTTCGCCCGGACCGTGGCCGCCCACCCAAACCGCTTCGGTGCCTTCGCCATCCTGCCGCTGCCCGACGTGGCCGCCGCCAAGGACGAACTGGCGTACGCCATCGACGAACTGGGACTGGACGGGGTCGGGCTGCTGACCAGCTACGGAAACCGTTACCTGGGTGATCCCGAGTTCGAGCCGCTGCTCGCGGAGATCGCCGAGCGGGGACTGCCGGTGCACGTCCACCCGGGCACACCGCCCGCCAAGGACCTGGCGACCTTCGATCTGCCGCCGTCGCTGTACGAGTTCACCTTCGAGACCACCCGTACCGTGGTCAGCCTGCTCTTCAACGGGGTGCTCGGACGCCTTCCGCACCTCAAGCTCATCGTCTCCCACGCGGGCGGCACCCTGCCCTTCCTCGCCCAGCGCCTCACCTACGGGCCGACCATCGGCAAGTACCTCACCGACCGCGCCCCCGCCGACGTGATCGGGCAACTGCGCGGCATCTACTACGACATCGCCATGTCCGCCACCTCGTTCGCGCTGCCCGCGCTGACCGAGCTGGCCGCCCCCGACAAGATCCTCTTCGGCAGCGACTACCCGTTCATGCCGGCCTCCCACACCACCGAGAACGTCGAGGGCTTCGCCCGCTTCCCGGGCTGGAACGACCAGCAGCGCACGGCCATCGGCCGCACCAACGCGCTGGCGCTGTTCCCCCGGCTCGCGGGGGCCTGAGCCCCGCCCCACGGACGACGCTCGCGGCGCGCAGCGGGGTACCGGCGGCGGTGACCGGCCGGTGTGCGCCTTCCCGGTCCTCGCCTCGGCAGGCGGGGCGTACGGCGGTCGTGGGGCCCGGGACGTCGAGGAGCGGCCTGGCGGCGGCCGGGTCCCGGGCGTTCTGCGGTGTCTGCCACCGGGCCGGGCCGCACGGCCGCCCCAGACGCTCGGCGCCCTGCTGATGTCGTGGAATCGGACGGCACCGGAGGTGGCACGCGTCCTGTCCGGGGCCCTGCTCGCCCCGCGCGCCCGCGAGTCGCCCCTGGCACGAGACCGCCGAGCGCGGAAGGACCCGCGTCAAAAGGCGGCACCGCCGTACCCGGTACGAGACGCCGGCCGGCGTCCCGCGGTTCACGGCTCTGTCGTGCCGGTGGGGTCCACCGCAGGGCGGGCGACGGCCCAGGCCGCCTCGATCATCCGGAAGATCTCGTCCAGCGCAGCCTCCGGGTCGGCCGCCTCCCGGGCCAGCGAGTAGGCGTCGATCACGAACCTCGCGATGGTCCGGCACGCCGTCGTGGCCGGCGGCAGACCGAGATCGGCGGCGATGGCCGCCGCCAGCGACTCCGCATGGCGCAGCCGCATCGACTTCTCGTAGTCCAGCAAGGTCTGCGACGCGTCGATCAGGCGCCAGATCGGGGCGGCGCCGTCCCCCGTGCAGTGGCGCACCAGGGCCTGGACCTCGCGGCGCAGCGCGGGGATGAGCGGCTCGCCCGGCGCCCGGTCGGTGACCGCCTCGGTGAGGCGCCGCTCGAAGTCCTGATCGTGGCCGAACACCAGGGCCTCTTTCGCGGGAAAGTGGGCGAACAGCGTGGTCACGGCCACGTCCGCCTCGGCGGCCACGTCACGGATCCCCACCGCCTCGTACCCGCGTTCCAGGAAGAGCCGCAGGGCGGCGTCGGCGATCTTCTGGCGGGTCGCGGCCTTCTTGCGTTCACGGCGTCCGGTCGGCGCGGTCATGGCGCAACGCTACCAAATACGAAGGTGTAACCGTTCCAAAAAGCTAACGGTTAGTGTTACGGTCGCCGCCATGAAAAAGGTGAGCTTCGCCGAGTTCGGCGGTCCCGACGTTCTGCACCTCATCGACGCCGACGAGCCCCACGCGGGTCCCGGCCGCATACGCGTCGCCGTACGGGCGGCGGGCGTGAATGCCTTCGACTGGCGCGTCCGGGAAGGCCAGTTCCAGGGGGCTCATCCGATCGAGTTGCCTTCCGGACTCGGCCTGGACGCCGCCGGGGTGGTGGACGAGGTCGGCGAGGGCGTCGAAGGGGTCGAGGTCGGCGACCCGGTGTTCGGCGAGGGTGCGAGCACCTACGCCGAGTTCGCCGTGCTGTCGGCCTGGGCCCGGATGCCCGAGGGTCTGACGTTCGAGGAGGCGGCCGGATACCCCTCCGTGATGGAGACCGCCCTGCGCGTCATCGGCGAAACCGGTGTCCGGGCCGGCCAGACGCTGCTGGTCAGCGGCGCGTCCGGGGGAGTCGGATCGGCGGTGCTGCAGATCGCCCGCGACCGGGGCATCACGGTGATCGGCACGGCCGGCGCCGACAACCAGGACTATCTGCGCGGCCTGGGCGCCCTCGCCACGACGTACGGCGCGGGCTGGGCCGAGCGGGTGCGGCGGCTCGGCCGCGTCGACGCCGCTCTCGATCTGGCCGGCTCCGGTGTGATCCGCGAACTCGTCGAGCTGACCGGGGATCCGCAAAGGGTGGTCTCCATCGCCGACTTGGGCGCGCGGGAGTTCGGTGTCCGGTTCTCCGGTGTGGCGGGCAGCGTCCCGGACGCGCTCGCCGAGACCGTCCGTCTCCTCTCGCGCGGCAGGCTCCACATCCCCGTCGAGAAGTCGTACCCGCTCGCCGAGGCCGCGGCGGCGCACATCGACAGCCAGGCCGGTCACACGCGCGGGCGCCGCGTCCTGATCGTCTGACGGCCGACCGGTGCCGGCGCGGGCGGACATCGCAGCCTTAGTGCGGCTGAGAGTTCCCTCCGGAGTGCCTACGGGTGCGGGGGCCCCGCGCTTTTCTGCCGGGAGGACGGTCCGGCGCGGGCGCCGGTCAGAGGGCGGAGACGGTGCTTTCCACGATGCCGAGCAGGGCGTCCCTGTCCTTCTGGATGCGGGCGAGCACACGCAGTCCGTAGTACGTGCTGAGGATCTGGCGGGCGAGTGTCCCGGCGCTGCGCTCCGCGGAGATCTCGCCGGAACGCTGCCCCCGCGCGATGGTCTCGGCCAACGCCCGCTCCACCGTGGTGAAGTGCCGGCGGACCTCCTCGCGCACCTCGTCGTCCGAATCGGCCTTCTCCACCGACGCGTTGATGGTGAAGCACCCGGAGGCCTCGGGGTCCGCCAGGTCGGTGTCGACGGCGTGGACCATCAGGTCCCGCAGCCGCTCCTTGACCGGGCCGGGCCGGTCGAGGAGCGAGGTCTGCTCGGCGGTGTGCGTCTCGTAGTAGTGGCGCAGGGCCCGCAGGTACAACTCCCGCTTGTCGCCGAAGGTGTTGTACAGGCTCGACTGGCCGAGGCCGGTCGAGTCGGAGAGGTTCCGGGTCGAGGTGGCCTCGTACCCCCGCCGCCAGAAGGTTTCCATGGCGGCGGTGAGGGCGTGCGTCTCGTCGAACTTCCTTGGCCTGGCCATACCCGCATTCTACGTATTTTGGAGCGAGCGCACGGAAACTCGGGCCCGGATCATCCGGCCACCGCGACGGCCTCGATCTCGATCAGCCAGTCGGGATCGGCGAGGGAGGCGACCTGGACGAAGGACTCGGCGAACGTGTGCGGGACGAAGTACTCGGCCCTGAGCCGCGCGAAGGCATCCTGGTGCCGGGCGATGTCGGTGACGAACACGGTCGCCTTGACGACCTGGTCGAGACCGGAACCGGCGTTCTTCAACACGAGGGCCAGGTTGGCCAGCGCCTGCCGGGCCTGGGCCTCGAAGTCGCCCTTGCCGACCGTCGCGCCGTGCTCGTCGATCGGTCCCTGCCCCGAGGTGAACACGAAGTCGCCGACGCGGATGCCGAGCGCGATCCCGGCGGGGGCGTACCAGTCGGGGTCGGCGGTGACGCGGACGCGCTGCGGGGCACCGGATGCGTCGGACATGGGACTCCTCCTTGGAGCGAGGAAAACGGGGGAACTGACGGAAGGCGAGTCTAGGCGGACCGGTCAGCCGCCCAACGCCTCCCGGACGGCGAGTACTTGCTCGTCGATCGACCGCTGACCGGACTCGGTGCCGAAGGAGTCGAAGATGTGGAAGGCACCGGCCCACTGGTGGAGCGTGACGGGGACGCCCGCCTCCAGCAGCCGCCGGCCGTAACCCAGGCCCTCGTCGCGCAGCGGGTCGTACTGGGCCGTCACGATGTGCGCGGCGGGGAGACCGCCGAGGTCGTCGGCGCGGTTCGGCGCCGCGTACGGCGAGGTCTCCCGCCCCTCGTGCCCTTCGCCGAGGTAGTGGCGCCACATCGCCTCGGACTGGGGCGTGGACCAGACGGGGGTGTCGTGGAAGCTCCGCGCGGACGGAGTGTCCATGCGGTCGTCGGTCACCGGGTAGGTGAGCAGCTGGAGGACGAGCCCGGGGCCCTTGCGGTCGCGTGCCATCAGGGCGACGGAGGCGGCGAGGGCACCGCCCGCGCTGCAGCCCGCGACACCCAGGCGCGCGGGGTCGACCCCCAGCTCCTCGGTGTGGGCCGCGAGCCACCGCAGGGCCGCGTAGCAGTCCTCCGCACCCGCGGGGAAGGGGTTTTCGGGCGCCAGCCGGTACTGGACGCTCACCACGACGACGTTCGCGCGGGAGGCGAACCACACGCACTGGTTGTGCTCGGTCTCCAGGCCGCCCATCACGAAGCCGCCGCCGTGGATCCACAGCAGACCGCCGTGCGGACCGGCCGTCTTGGGGGTGTAGATGCGTACGGTGACGTCAGGCGCCCCCTCGGGGCCGGGGATGAGCCGCTCGGTGACCGTGAGGGCGCTCGTGTCGGCCGGCTCCCACTGGGCTTCGAGGTCCTTGAGGGTGCGGCGGGCGACTTCCGGCCGGGCGACATCGAGGTAGGGGATCTCCCCGACGAGCGGGGCCAGATCGGGGCGGAGCGTCATACGGGTGGGGGCGGGCGTGGCGTCTTTGCTGGTGGCGTCACTCATGGGGTCATCGTGTCCTGTGGGCAAGGGACTTCGCCGCCGACATCTGTCGCGACTTGGGGCGCCCGGACCGCCGATTGGTGTGCCGACCTGACGGAGTGTTCCGCGAGGGGCGGTGCCGGTGCGCGGCCCGGATCTAGCCTGCGCGGGTGTACGAACTGATGCCGAACCCCTCGCAGCCGTCCGCCGGGCGCCCCGCGGCGGAATCCGGCCGGAACTCGCTGCCGGGCTGCGCCACGGCCTCCGCCACGGCCTCCGGGCAGGGCCCGCTGCCGGGCCTGTGTGCGGCTCGGGGCCCCGCTGCGGGTCAGGTCTGCGGACTGAGGCCCTCCGTCGGTCACGGTCGTCCGGCGGGGCCGTCCGACCGTCAGGGCTGTCCGGCGGGTTCCGTTGCCGGTCACGGTTGTCCGGCGGGTCCCGCTGCGGGTCAGTGCTGTCCGCTGGACTCGTCTGCCGGGCCTTCTGCCGGGCTTGCCGCCGGGCCGTCTGCCGGACTCCGAGCCGAGCCGTCTGCCGGACTCCCCGCCGGGCCGTCCGCCGGGCTCTGCACCGGAGTCCCCGTGGAGGCCGCGTGGGGCCTGGCGGCCGGTCCGGTGTCCGAACGCGTCGCCGATCCCGTAGGGGACCTGGCTGATCCCCCATGGGGCTGGGAGGCCGGCGCCGAGGCGGGACCGGTGCCCGGTGGGCCGGCCGGTTCCGGGCCGTACGACGACCTGTGGCGGCCGGGCGGTCTCGGGGACCCGGCGCTCGTCCAGGCGGTGCTGTCGTCCGCGATGCCCGAGGCCCAGCGGTCCCGCGCGCTGTACCTGCTCGGACTTGCCCTGGCCGGCCCCATGCGGGCCGCCGCCGTGGTCGTCGCCGAACCCGCGGCCCTGCCCGAGGCGTTGCGCTCCTGCGCCGCGGGTCTGCTCGCGCCGCCGACACGGGCGGGCGGTCCGGCGCCGCAGGCGGTGCTGTGGCTCACGGTCGGCGTCCTCCTGCTGCCCGCGGCCGGCGCCGCCCGGCGCCCGGCCCCGGTGCCCTGCGGCGTGGCCGTCGGCCTGGGTCCGGCGGTCGCCCCCGAGCGGCTGCCGGAGTCGTGGGCCGCGGCCCGGCGCGCCGCGCGGTTCGCGGGCCTGGGTCCGACCTGGCCGCGGCTGGCGGACGCGGCGGAGCTGGGGGCCGAGGCCCTTCTGGCCGACATACCCCGGGACGCGGCGCTCGCGCACCCGGACGTGGCCGCGCTCGCCCGCCTGGAAGCCGAGCCGGACGGGGCGCAGATGCTGGCGACCCTGGAGACCGTCTGCCGCACCCGGTCGCTGCGGGAGGCGGCCAAGCTCCTGTGTCTGCACCACAGTTCCGTCGCCCACCGGGTGGCGAGGGCCGAGCGTGCGCTGGGCACGTCGCTGAGCGACCCCGCGCAGCGGCAGCGGGCCTGCACGGCGCTGCTGCTGTGGCGGCTGAACGCTCCTGACAACTGGCGCAACTGATCCGCGACTTCGGGGAGCGTCTCATCGTTCCGGAGTTTTGAAGCAATCGCTCCGTAATGTGCTAGCGTCACTGCCGAGGACGCCCTTCCGCTCTCGACCGGACGCAACACCGGTCCGCATCCCCGCATTTGGAGGCATTCCATGCCCCTTGCCGTCTATATCCTCGGCTTGGGAATCTTCACCCAAGGCACATCGGAGTTCATGCTCTCCGGACTGCTCCCCAATCTGGCCGATGACCTGGGTGTCTCCATCCCCGATGCCGGGCTGCTGATCTCGGCGTTCGCCATAGGCATGGTCGTCGGGGCGCCGCTCCTCGCGGTCGCCACGCTCAAGTGGCCCCGCCGCACCGCCCTGGTCGCCCTGCAGGCCGCCTTCATCGCCGCGCACATCGTCGGCGCCCTCGCCCCGGGCTACGGAGTCCTGTTCGCCACGCGTGTCATCAGCGCCCTTGCCTACGCGGGCTTCTGGGGTGTGGCCGTGGCCACCGCCGTCGCCCTCGTCCCGGCGAACGCCAAGGGCAAGGCGGTCGCGGTCGTCGCCAGCGGACTCACCCTCGCCACCATCATCGGTGTCCCCGCGGGCACGGTGCTCAGCCAGTTCGCCGGCTGGCGCGCCGCCTTCTGGGGCGTGGCCCTGCTCACCCTCGTCAGCCTCGCCTGCTCGGTGTTCGCCATCCCCGGCGGGCGGGGGTCCGCGGAGGAGACGCGTACGGTCCGCGCCGAACTGCGGGCGATGGCCCGGCCGCAGCTGTGGCTCTCGTACGCGGTGACCGCGTTCTCCTTCGGCGCCGTCATCGTCACCTTCAGCTACCTCGCCTCCCTGCTCACCGACGTCACCGGACTGGCCGACGGCTGGGTGCCCGTGCTGCTGGCGCTGTTCGGCGTCGGCGGCCTGCTCGGCATGGTCATCGGCGGCAGGACCGCGGAGGCGTACCCGATCCGCACGCTCGCGCTCGGCACCGGCGTCCTCGCCGTGACCTCGGCACTGCTCGCCGTCCTGGCGGAGAACACCGTCGTCACCGTGGCCCTGGTCTTCGTCCTCGGCATGGCGGGATACGTCACCAACCCGATCCTGCAGTCCCGGGTCTTCGTCGTCGCACCCGGCGCACCGACCCTGGTAGGCGCCACCAACACCTCGGCCTTCAACGTCGGCAACACGCTCGCGCCGGCCCTGGGCGGCATGACCATCAACGCCGGGTTCGGCTTCGCCTCGGTGGCCTGGGTCGGAGCGGCGCTCGCCGCCGCCGGTCTCGCCGGGACCCTGTGGGCAGGACACCTCCAGTACCGCTCCCGCCCGGTCAAGGGCAGCGTGGTCGCGGGCGGCGGCACCGGCGCGCCCCAGGGCCAGGAGCGGACCGAAACCCCCGTGTGACCCGGTACGACGGCCCCGGACGCCGACCGCCCCGGCGTTCGGCCCTCGGTCCCCGGCCCACTCGCCCGAAACCCCGTCCGTCGCGCCCGAAGCCCCGGCCCCGGCGCCCGAAGTCCAGGCCCTCGCGCTCCGCCCGGGAAGCCTTGGCCCTCAGGAGTCCGCGGTCCTCAAAACCCGCGGCATCCTGAGCCCCGGGCTCCGAAGCTCCCGTTCCTCAGGCTCCGGAACCCCTGTCCCTTCCCGCCCAGTGCCCCTGGCCGCCCAAGCCACTTGAGCCGACAGAGGGTGTACCCGAAAAGCGCCGTGCCCCGGCCCGTTGCCTCCCCCGCCGACGGACCGGGGCACGGTCATGCCCGAAATCTCCCGGCGGCGGTCAGGCCGTGATGCCGCCGTCGATCACCAGGTCGTGGCCGAGGGCGAAGCCCGACTCCGGCGAGGCCAGGTACAGCACCGCCGCCGCACCCTCCTCCAGGGAACCGATCCGGCCGAGCGGGAACATGCCCTTGGCGCGCTCCACGCGCTCCTCAGGCGTCTCGTTCTCCAGCAGTGACATGGGAGTGTCCATCGAGGACGGGCTGAGCGTGTTCACCCTGATCCCGTCGGCGGCGTACTCACGCGCCGCGCTCCGCCCGAGCGCCGCGATCGCCGCCTTGCTCGCCCCGTAGGCGCCGGCCCCCGGGATCGTCAGATGTGCGCCGACCACGGAGCCCACGTTGACGATGACACCGCCGCCGTGCGCCCGCATGTGGCGGATCTCGTGCTTCATCGACCGCCACGTCCCCAGCAGGTTGATCTGCAGCGTCTGCTCGAAGACGTCCTCGGCGAGCTCGGCGAGCCCGGCCGGTTCGGGCAGGTATCCGGCGTTGTTGACCGCGATGTCCAGGCCGCCGTGGCGTTCCACGACCGTCCTGACCAGCGCCTCCACCTCCGCCTCCACGGCGATGTCGGCGGTCGCCCAGCTCGCCTCGCCGCCGTCCTTCTCGATCAGCTCGACCGTCTCGACCAGCCGGTCGGAGGTGCGGCCGGCGACCACCACGGTGGCACCCTCGCGGGCGAAGGCCACGGCGGTGGCGCGGCCGATCCCGGATCCGCCACCGGTGACGAGCGCCACCTTGCCGGTGAAGCGATCAGTCATGTCTCTCATCCCATCGTCGCTACCTGCGTGCACGCGCACGTCGCACGCGCCGCGCACGCACCACGATGGGCGTAACCGCCGCCCGCGCCATCACGTGTTCACCTGGTTTTTTTCGCGCCGGGCGGAGCCGGCGCGTGCGGACGACCGCCCTGCCGGCCGCCGGGAAGGCGAGAAAGCCCGCCGCGAGACCCCGTGAACACGTGATGCCCACGGGGCCCGCCGCCCTGTGGAGTTGAGCGAGCACGCGTACACCCGCGGAGAAGGGAAAACCTTGAGCTTCGAGGAATTCGAGGGCATCGTCCACATCCCGCCGAAGGCAGGACCGGCGCGCTGGGTGTTCGGGGACCACTACACGATCAAGGCGGACAAGGAGAACACGAACGGCTCGCTCGGCCTGATCGAGGCCATGGTGCCGCCGGGCGGCGGCCCGCCGCTCCACATCCACCACGACAGCGACGAGGCCTTCTACCTCATCGAGGGCGAGCTGGAGATCTCCAACGAGAAGCGGAAGCAGATCGTCGGGGCCGGCGCGTTCGTCTTCGTGCCCAGGGGCAAGGTCCACGCGTTCAAGAACGTCGGCGACGAGCCCTGCAAGATGCTCATCATCTTCACGCCCGCCGGCTTCGAGCGCTTCTTCACCGAGCTGGGCGTCCCCGCCGAGGAGGGCATGTCCGCCCCCGAGGCGGCGCAGTACGCGGCCGATGTGGCGAAGGCCCAGAGCATCGTGGCCCGCTACCGGGCGGAGTACGTCTGACGCCCTCCCCGGGACGAGCACCGGGCGAGCGGGCACGGCGGGACCGGATGCTCACAGCGAGGTGAACGGCCGGTGGTCCGCGAGAGCGAGCGCGCGGACGAAGTCGGTCAGCCGGACGGCCGTACGGGCGAGCAGGCGGGGGAGCGGGCGGACCCGGGGCCCGTAGGCCGCCGGCCACAGCGCGGGTATGCGGTACATGCCCCGCAGCATGTGCCCCGGGCCGTGCCGGCCCGGCACATCGTGGACGATCCTGGACGCCGCCACATCCCGCCGGGTACGGCGGCGTTCGCCGTACCCGGCCCCGGAGTATCCTGGAACCACGATTCCAGGATGGCGGGTGGGGCATGCCGGACATCAAGCACTTCGACCCGGACGCGGCTCTGGACACCGCGCTGCGGCTGTTCTGGCGTCAGGGCATGGCCACGACCGGGATCCAGGACATCGTCACCGCCACCGGTCTGAACCGCTCCAGCCTCTACGCCACCTTCGGCGGCAAGCGGGAGTTGTACCTCGCCTCCTTGAAACGCTATGTGGAACTTCGCTCCCGGCCCAAGTACCGCAGACTGGCGGAGGACGGCCGTGGGCTGCCCGCCGTCGCCGACTTCTTCGAAAGCCTGATAGCGGCCCGGTGTTCGGGCGAGCACGCCGGCTGGGGCTGCATGGCCGTCAACGCCCAGGCCGGCGCCGAGTACGGCGACTCCGAGGTGCGCGCCCTGCTCGAACGCCACCACCAGGACCTGCGGGACGCGCTGCGTGCCGCGCTCGTCGCGGCCGAGGAGCGCGGACAACTGGCCCCGGGCGTCGACCCCGGGCCCACCGCCGACGTGCTGGCCCTGCTCGCCTACGGAGTGAACCTGCGCTCCCGCGCCGGAGCCGACGCCCGCGCCCTGCGCGCGACCGTGACCTCCGCGCTGGCCTCGATCGGCCGGTCACCCACCGTCTGAGCCGGTCGTCCGGCCGAGTCGTCCACGCCGATCAATGAACCACGCTTGACAGTTGGCTGACCCCGGCCCCTAACTTGAAACGGGCGTTCCAAGTTATTGTTCGTGGCCCAGGTGTCCCAACGGGGGAGGATGGTCGTGCCGCAGGTACTGGATCCGGGCAAGGCCCGCACGATGGACGAGTTCATCGGCGAGCTGCGGCTGCTGAAGGCATGGGCGGGCGGCCCCTCGATCACCGAGATCACCCGCCGCGTGCACCAGGACTGGCGCCGCGCGGGCCGCCCGCGCACCGAGTGGCCGGCCCGCTCGACCATCGGCAACTGCTTCCTGCCGGGCCGCCGCCGCCCCAACCCCGACCTGCTGCTGGCCGTGGTACGGGCCCTCGTGGGCGGCGACGAGGCGACCGTCGCCCTGTGGCGGCAGGCGCTGCGCACGGTCCTCGGACAAGCCGAGGCGGCTGCCCGCGTCCGCGCCTGCGACCGGCTGCCCGCCGGGCCGACCCCGCTCCTCGGCCGGACCCGGGCCGCCTCCGCCGCCGAGGCCGCCCTCACGGCCGCGGGACGGCCGCGCGTGGTGGTGCTGGAAGGCGCCGCCGGCGTCGGCAAGACCTCGCTGGCCCTGCACGTGGCCCGCCGTGTCGCCGCCCGCAGCCCCGCCGGCGCACCCGTGCTCTTCGCCCGCCTGCGCGGCTCCGCGCCGGCCTGCCCGGCCGCCGACCCCGCCGCCGTGCTGGAGACCTTCCTGAGGCTGCTCGGCGTCACCGGCGACCGCATCCCCTACGGCGTCACCGCCCGCGCCGCCCTCTACCGGCAACTCCTCGCCGGAACAGGCGCTCTGGTGGTCCTGGACGACGCGGCGGACGCCGAACAGGTACGACCCCTGCTCCCCGGGGACCCTGCCTGCCCCGCACTGGTCACCAGCCGCCGCAAGGCGCGCGCACTGCCCGGCGCCACCCGCCTCACCGTCGAACCCCTGCCCCCCGAAGCCTCGGTGGCACTCCTGCGGCGGACGGCGGGCGCCGATCCCCTCCCCACGGACACCGCCGCCCTCCGGCGGATCGCCGCCGACCTGGGACACCTCCCGCTGGCCCTGACCCTCATCGGCCGGCACATGCGACAGCACACCGGATGGACCCTCGCCGACTACCACCGCGAAACGGTCGTCCCGCTCGCCTTGGAGGAGGGCGTCCGCGCGGCGATCGCGGCCTCCGACGCCCAAGTGGCCCCGGGTTCCCGGAGGTTGCTACGGCTTTTGGCTCTCCACCCGCTGGACCGCACGGACACCGCCCTGGCCGTGGCACTCGCCGGGGAGTGCGAACAGGCCGTACGGGGTCACCTCGACGCGCTGTGCGCGGCCCACCTGCTGACCGAACCCGGACCCGGCCGGTTCCGCATGCCCGCGCTGGTCCGCGCCTACGCCGGGGAACGCGTCGGCATCGACGTGCCGGCGACGTCCATCCGCCAGGCCCTCCGCCGGGTGCGGGCGCACACCGGGACCGCCGTCCCGGCACGCGCCCTCGCGGCTTGACCCCCCGGTGCCGCGGGTGCGCGACACACACGGCCAAGTGGCGTATTACTGGGTGGGCTCGACCCTCACCTCCACCACCCGAGGAGCCCGGATGACGGACCGTACGGAGTCGATCGAATCGATGGAGCAACTCGCCCTGGTCTGGCGCGCCATGGTGCTCGACCGTGATCCGGACGCCGACGTGCGCGATCTGCCGGGCATCGCCGTCCGCTGGGCCGACTGCCGGTTCGCCTTCTGGAACTGCGTCACGCTGACCGAGGTCGACGCGGACACGGCGCTGGTCGGGGAACGCCTGCGCCAGGCGGCGGACATCATGCGCGCGAAGCAACACCCCGGGTTCCTGTGGCTCTTCGAGGACCTCCTCGACGCCGAAGCCCGCGCCCGGGTCCGGGCGGAGGCGGAGAAGGCGGGGCTGGAGTACGCCTTCCCCGGCACCGGTATGGCGGGAGACTTCCTCCCGATCCCCGAACCGGCCCACCCGGAGCTGACGTTCGCCCGCGTGACCACCGACGACCACCTCCGGGCGTACGCCGACCTGAACTCACGCGCCTACGGCTTCCCGCTGGAGGACGGCCGCGACGGACTCCTCGGATCCACCCTGTGGAAGAAGCAGGCGCACGCCTACCTCGGCCTGCGCGACGGCGTCCCGGTGACCTGCGCCGCGACGGTGGAGGCCGACGGCCGGCTGTTCGTCGTACTCGTCGCCACGGCGCCGGAGTGGGAACGCCGGGGCTACGGCGAGGCGGTGACGCGCAAGGCCCTGTACGAGGGCGCCCGCGCCACCGGCCTGACCCGCGCCACCCTGCACGCGACGACGGCGGGGGCACCGGTGTACCCCAGGATCGGTTTCCGGCCCAACTCGCCGATCGGCTTCTACAGCCTCGCACAGTGACTTCCGGCCGCGCTGTCGCCCCGCCTCGGCCGCCGGTCCCGGCCGAGAAGGTTCCGCCGCCGGGCCGTGCGGCGCGCCGTCGGGCGAGACCGAGCGTGTACCGGTCACCGGGCGGCGAGGCGGGCGAACTCCCAGGGGTCGTGTGCGCTGAAGACCGTGACCTCGTCGGCGTGGGCACGCTTGAGGTGACGGAGGCGGTCGCGGGTAGCGACGCGCGCCGCCGCATCGGTCTGCGCGCCGTGCTGGACCGGTTCGAGGACGGGGTGGGCGAACGGCGGGTCGGCGTCCAGCTCCCCGTGGTACATGTACGCGTCCCCCGCGTGCAGCAGCCACCGTCCGTCGCCGTCGCGCACGGCCACGCCCGCGTGCCCCGCCGAGTGACCGGGCAGCGGCACCAGCAGCAGCTCGCACGACAGCCCCTCCGGTCGCGCCACGCCCGGAAAACCGAACCACTCCGCGCGCTCCGTCACCGGCGCGGGAGTCAGCAGCGGACCGTGTGCCCGGTGCGTCGGCATGAAGCGGTCCAGGCTGTGCCGGTGGTGCGCTGCTTCGGGATCGCTGACGGCCCGGTACTCGCCGGGGTGCACGTGTACGCGCGCGTGCGGGAAGTCCGGCAGCCCTCCCGTGTGGTCGCGGTGCAGGTGGGTGAGCACGATGTGCCGCACGTCCGCCGCCGCGTACCCGAGCCGTACGACCTGGCGCAGCGCGGTCTCCTCCGGGTCCAGGGCGGGCCGCGCGTACGCCACCCAGTCCGCCCCCAACGACCGCTCCGGGTCCGGGAGATCGGCGGTGCCGAGACCGGTCTCCACCAGGACCAGCCCGTCCGCGTCCGTCTCGACGAGCAGGCAATGGCAGACCAGGGGCCGTGCCCGGTCCACGGCACCCGCCCCGGAGGACTCCTCGTACAGCGGTGGAATCTCCCGCATGGAACCGCAGTTGAGATGATGAATACGCATGATTCCCCCTGTACAGCGCGTATGGGTGGGCTGTTCACGACCGACGCTAGGAGGTGCCCTCGTGACTCACCAAACGGTTGGACACCAGCGGACACCCGACCGGGACGGCCCGTTGGCGGACTGCCCGGACGACGCCCTCGTGCCGCCCGGTGACGAGCCGCGCTGCCCCGTCGACATCACCCTCGCCGCCCTGGGCGGCCGGTGGACCCCGCTGGTGCTCCGCGAGTTCCTGCGCCGTGGCCAGGCCACCTACACGGAGCTGTCCGCCGCCCTGCCCTCCCTCTCGGACAAGGTCCTCTCGGACCGGCTGGCCCAGCTGACCAGGGCGGGTGTCATCGAACGCCACCGGATCCCCGGTTGGCCGCCCCGGGTCCGCTACGAGCTGACCGGCCCCGGCCGCGCACTGGAACCGGTGCTGCGCGGCATGTGGGAGTGGGGCACGGCCCGACGGGACACCTCCGCCTGAACGCCGGCCACGGTGAACGTACGCACCCGGCCGGTCCGGGGTGAGCGGCGACGACCGGTCGCACCCGGGCCCGGGACCGCCGCGAAACGGACGACATCATTCTGCCCCCGCCGTCCTCGCATGCGCTTACGATCAAGCAGTGGCCTCGGGAAACACCCGACGGCCGGGAAAAGAGGGGGAGTTATGAGCAGCATTTCGAGGCGGTCCCTGATCGGGTACTCGGGGACGGCCGCCGCCGGCGCGGTGATCGCCGGTACGGCCTCGGCGTCGCCCGCCCAGGCCGCAGAGCCCGCCCAGGCCGTCCAGGCCGAGGCGGCGAGCACGGCGGCCACCTTCCCCGAGGGGACGCTCTTCGGCGGCCGGTCGGAGCGGGACACCGGCAACGACATGCCTTCCGAGCTGGAGATCAAGTTCAGCGTCGCGAACGCCGCCGAGATGCCGGCGACCTACTCCGTCACCCCGCAGGAGATCGCCGACGCGATCAACAAGCTCCTGGCGTCCCGTGGCTGGCCCGCGGTCACCTTCTACGGCACGCCGGCCCCCGCGCCGCTGAACTGACCGGGCCGGCACCGGCCCTCCCGCCGCACCTCCCGTGCCACTTCGGTCACGCGGCCGCGAGACCGGCCATGAAGGCCCACGGGAGGTGGGGGAGGGGCCGACGCGGCCGATCAGCACCGGGCCGTACCGGGGACCGGGGCACCTGCGGGTGTGCGGTGGCCGGTACGGCCCCGGCCGGCCGGCCGCGCCGGTGCGAAGTGAACGCTACGTCGGCCCGCCGGCGCCCACGTCCGCGAGGTGAACGGAGCCGACGGCGGTCGTCCCCTCCACCACCGCCCGCGTTGCCCGGCGCCCGGCCACCGGCGAGCCCGCCGGTCCACGCCCGCCGTCCGCGCCCGGCCCCGGCTGCCCGTGCGCACCCTCAGTGGTCCCCCCTCAGTCGTAGCCAGGGCAGTCCAGATCCTCCGCCGGCCAGCGGACCTCGCCCGTGCCCAGCGTGATCACTGCCCGGGGCCGCATGGGACCCTCACCGCGCCGGGACAGCACCACCAGCTCCTCGACCGCCGCCGACAGCGCACCGAGCCGCACGGCGCACTCGGCGGCCAGGCGCCGGGGGTCCCGGGTGCGGCCGAGCGACAGATGCGGGGTGAAGCCCCCGCCGCGCCCGCGGCACAACGGGAACGAGGGTTCCAACTCCCGGTACAGGCGCGCCCACGGTGCCGGACCGGCGGCGGCCGGATCGAGCCAGACCGTGGCGTGGTGCCGATGCCGGAAGAAACGCACACCGGACAGCCGTGCCGTGAACGCAGGGGTGCGGGCCGCCGCGGCGCCGAGCAGCGGCACGGCCCGCCCGAACTCCTCCTCCGGCACGAACCCGAACAGCACGTTCACATGCGGCGGCCACCGCCGTACCTGCGGATCGTGCTCCCAGCGGATGTCCTGGATCGGCGGCCAGAGCCGGGGCGGCGGCAGCCACGCCACCGCCGTGCGGGGAGTCGACGCCACCGCGAGCACGTCGGGCGGCCCGGCCCCGCCGAGGGCCGCCGGCTCGTCGGACTCCGTGCCCCCGTCCCCCGTGTCTCGCACCGCCGTCACACGCCTTTCGCTCGTCCGCGCCCGGGGCCGTGTGCGGCCTGGGGACGGCCGGTTCGCGCGGCCGTGGTTCCGCCGCGCCGCCGGTACGTTCAGGGAACGCCCGCGGGCCGGCCGGTGCAACCCGCCTCGCGGGCGGGGCCGGTCCGCTAACGGGTGCCGTCGGCGGGATCGAGCTTTTCGACGACCGTCTCCTCCGGGCCGATCGGGCGTCCGTCGCCGGAGCGGATCTCCAGTGGGCTCAGCGGGCGCCGGTCGCGCCGGTCGAGAAGCCGCGAGTGCGCTTCCCCGGGGGCGAAGCAGTGGGACTCGCCCCACTGGCGCAGCGCGACGATCACGGGGAAGAGGGCGCGGCCCTTCTCCGTGAGCACGTACTCGTGGTAGGGGCTGCCGTCGGAGGCCGGCACGGTCTCCATCACCCCGGCCCGCTCCAGCGCGCGCAACCGGGTGGTGAGGATGTTCTTGGCGATTCCCAGACTGCGCTGGAACTGGCCGAAACGGCGGCTGCCGTCGAAGGCGTCACGCACGATCAGCAGCGACCACCAGTCGCCGATGGCGTCGATCGACCGGGCGACGGGGCAGGGGTCGGCGTCGAGCCGGGTGCGGGCGACCATCGGGCTCCCCTCCTTCACTTCCTGGTTGCAACACGCTACCAGTGCGTCCTAGAGTCCGACAGGTAGCAACTTGCAACCACCATGGGGAGGGTGCCGTATGCCGAGTGACTGCTCCACGACGAGCGGACGGACGGCCCGCAACACCGCGCTCGCACCGACCGGACCGCCGCCCGCGCGCCTGGTCCTGCTCTTCGCCATCGCCTGCGGCAGCGCGGTGGCCAACGTCTACTTCGCCCAGCCCCTGCTGGTCACCCTCGGCGAGCGGTTCTCGCTCGGCTCCGGCCTGCTCGGCGCCATCGTCACCGTCACCCAGGCCGGCTACGCGGCGGGCCTGTTCCTGCTCGTCCCGCTCGGCGACCTGGCCGACCGCCGGAGGCTGATCACGCTCCAGCTCGGCCTGCTCGCCGCCGCTCTGCTGGCGGTCGCCCTGGCACCCGGGACCGCCGTGCTGCTCGCCGCCCTCGCGATGGTCGGCGCGCTCGCCGTCGTCGCCCAGACGATGGTCGCCGCGGCGGCCCACCTCGCCGCTCCGGCCTTCCGGGGACGGGTCGTCGGAGCGGTCACCAGCGGGGTGATCACCGGCATCCTGCTGGCCCGCACGGTGGCGGGCGTCCTGGCCGACCTGGCCGGATGGCGATCCGTCTACCTCTTCTCGGCCGCCGTCACCGCCACCCTCGCCGTGCTGCTGCGCCGCGCCCTGCCGGCCGGTCCGCCTCCGGCGGCCCGGCTTCCGTACCGGCGCCTGCTCGCGTCCACCGTCACCCTGTTCGCCGGCAACCGCCTGCTCCGGGTGCGCGGCGCGCTGGCGCTCCTCGTCTTCGCCGCCTTCAGCACCCTGTGGAGCAGTGTCGTCCAGCCCCTCAGCAGCCCCCCGTGGTCGCTGTCGCACACCGCGATCGGCGCGTTCGGGCTCGCCGGGGCGGCCGGCGCGCTGGCCGCGGGCATCGCCGGCCGCTGGAACGACCGCGGGCTCGCGCAGCGCACCACCGGCACCGCGCTGGTCCTGCTCGCCCTGTCGTGGCTCCCGCTGGCCTTCACCCGGCAGTCGCTGTGGGCGCTCGCCGTAGGAACGGTCCTGCTGGACTTCGCCGTCCAGGCCGTGCACGTCACCAATCAGACCCTCATCCACGCGGTGCGCCCGGACGCGGGAAGCAGGATCATCGGCGGCTACATGATCTTCTACTCGGCCGGCAGCGCCCTCGGCGCCACCGGCTCCTCACTGGCGTACGCGGCGGCGGGATGGCCCGGGGTGTCCGCGCTCGGAGCGGCCTTCAGCTGCGCCGCCCTGCTGCTGTGGGCGACGACCCGCACGCCGTGAGTCCGCCCCGCCCGCGCTCGAGCGGCGACCCGGCCGCCCGGCCCGCGGCCGCGGGCCGCGCTGTGCCGACGGGGCGGGCCTCCGGCCGGGGGGCGGCCGCGCCCCGGTCCGGCGGAACGGCGCGGTCCGGGAGGGTACGGCGGCGAGCCGGGGGCTTGGCGCCGTAGGCGGACGGAAGGCGACGAGCGGCCGGCTCCGCCGCGCGGGCGCCGTGCTCCCACGCGGGCGCCGTGCTCCCGCACCGGCATGGCGCTCCCGCGCGGGCGTGGCCCTCCCGCGTCGGCGCACCCCCTGTCGGCCCACACCCACGGTGACGGCAGGACCACCACGCCGTACCGCCACCCCGCGCCGGTGGCCGAACGGTCGTGCTGAGAGGAGACTGTCCACGGAAGGCGTGCGCCACGCTCGATGCACTCGAACGAGTGAGCTAGCTGAACAGTCGGTCCGGGGGATTCGTCGCCGGCCGGTCCGGGCCCGCGGCCCCGGCCGCCGTGAGAGGCGGCGGGCACGCGAACCGAGATGCCTCGGGCGGTAGTCGGGGTGACCGCGCAGGTCCCCACCCGTGACCGCCGTCCCGGCGCTGTGCGCTGTGGCCCGGTCACCACGCCGTGTGCCGGTCCGGTCGTCACGCCTCTGTCGGTTCGGTGCCGGCCGGGGCACGTGTCCGCTGCCACGAGTACCGCCCGACCGACCGGGACCGGGAAGGAATGATCGGTTGATGAGCGGCATCCAGGTGCGAACGCCCGTCGCGGCCGACGGCCGGCTGGGCGAGGCCGGCGAGCACCCCGGCCTGAGCGATCCGGACTACCTGCTCCGGCGTCGGGAGATCGCCTCGCGGGCCCGCGGCCACCGGGTGGGCGACCCGTCCCCGCCCGTGGACTACACCGAGGACGAGGAGAGAACCTGGCGCACCGTTCACCGGGCGCTGTGGTCGGCCCAGGGTGAGCACGCGTGCCGTGCCGCCCTCGAGGCCAGGGAGCGGGCTCCGATCCCCGCGGACCACATCCCGCAGCACGCCGAGGTAGGTGCCCGCCTGCGGCGGCTGACGGGGTTCGACTTCACCCTCGCCGGGGGAGTGGTCGAGAACAAACGGTTCCTGGGATCGATGGCGGACGGCTACTTCCACGCGGTGCAGTTCGTCCGGCACCCCGCCGTACCGCTGTTCACCCCCGAGCCCGACGTCATCCACGACGTCTTCGGCCACGGGATCCACCTCGCCTCGCCCGCGTTCGCCCGGATCTACCGCCTGATCGGGAAGGCGGCGATGCGGGTGGAGCGCGCGGACGTGTTGCAGATGATCAGCGACGTGTACTGGTTCACCCTGGAGTACGGCGTCCTCGACGAGGGCGGGATCCCCAAGGCGTACGGCGCGGCCCTGCTGTCGTCCTACGGCGAGATCGGTCGGCTGCGCGCGGCCGATGTCCGGCCGCTGGACATCGACGCCATGCTCGCCACCCCCTACGACATCCGTGGCTACCAGCCGGTCCTCTTCAGCGCCCGCACCCTGGACGAGGTGACCGACATCCTCGGCGGCTTCCTGGAGGACCTGGATGACGACGCACCGGCCCGACGGCCGGCCCCGGGTGCGGAGGGCACCGCCGTCGGCCGCTGAGCCTGCGGGCCCGCTCGGCGGGTTCGGCCGCGGGCCCCGGCGGCTCGCCGTTAGACCCTATTACGAACGTTCTTGACCATCACTCGGCGTGCGAGTTATAACTTCTAACGGAAATGCCAGCCGCTAACAGAGCTGGCGGTCGAGGGAGGTCCTCATGAACGCCGAAACGATGGTCGAGGTCGTGCTGCCGGGCAGGGTCGAGCCGGAGGGGCTCCAGGTGCGGCACGGGGCCGTTCCGAGTGCCGGTCCGGGCCAGGTCGTGGTCCGTATGGAAGCCACCGGTGTCTCCTTCGCGGAGCAGCAGATGCGCCGCGGCCGCTACTACGACCAGCCGCCCTTCCCGTTCGTCCCCGGCTACGACCTGGTCGGCACCGTGGCGGCGACCGGTGAGGGTGTCGACGCGGGTCTGGTCGGCACCCGGGTGGCCGCGCTGCTGAAGGTCGGCGGATGGGCCAGCCACGTGGTCCTCGACGCCGCCGATCTGGTGCCCGTTCCGGACGGGATCGGCGCCGCCGCGGCGGAGACCGTGGTGATCAATGGCATCACGGCCTGGCAGATGCTGCACCGAAAGGCCCGGGTGCGCGCCGGCCAGACCGTACTGGTGCACGGCGCCAACGGAGGCGTGGGATCCGTCCTCGTCCAGCTCGCCCGGGCCGCGGGCGCGCGGGTGATCGGGACCGCCTCCGCACGTCACCACGCCGCCCTGCGGGAACAGGGGGTGACCCCGATCGACTACCGCACCGAGAACATCCCCGCCCGTGTCCGCGAACTCGCCCCGCACGGCGTCGACGCCGTCTTCGACCACGTCGGCGGCCGTGGCATCACCGACTCCTGGAGCCTGCTCGCCCCCGGCGGCACACTCGTCTCCTACGGCAGCGCCTCCACCCGCGACGCCGAAGGCTCCAAGCAGTGGCCCGTCCTGAAGCTGCTGGCCCGGGTCTGGCTGTGGAACACCCTGCCCAACCGCCGCCACGCCTACTTCTACAACGTCTGGGCCGGCCGCGCCCTCAACCGCGACCGCTTCCGGGCCCGGCTGCGCCACGACCTCACCGAGGTCTTCGAAGCCCTGCGCCGGGGCGAGATCACCGCCCGGATCGCCGCCGAACTGCCCCTCACCCAGGTCGCCGAAGCGATGCGGCTGGCCGAGTCCGGCACCGTCGCCGGAAAGGTCGTCCTGCACGCCTGACACATCAAGCCCTGACACGCACGCACCCCCCGACGACTGCACTCTTCTCGCCGTCCTGGCCGCTGCGGCGGATGTTCAGCGGGGCCAGGCGCAGTGCACGTGCCTGCCGTGCCCGGCGTTGCCCGGGCCGAGGACTTCCGTGGCCCCCAGCTTGCGGCAGGCGGCCGTCAGCGCCCTGTGCGGGGCACCGGACCCGACATGCTTCCCCTGATGCGGCTGATGTCGATCGCCTTGCCCGCGTAGGGGCGGGACTTGGAGCTGTGTGGACCAACTCGGTGCCGCACGCAGGGGATACCGGGCTCCGGGTCAGTCGAGTGCGTACGTTCTGACCCAGTCCACCTCGTAGACCGCGGCGCGGACCGGAGTGTCGGGGTCGGGCAGAGTGCTGTCCAGCTGGATCGTCTGGTGCATCGACGGGGCGCACTGGATGCAGCGGCGCACCTCGTCCGCGCCGCCGGAGAAGCTGTACGTCTGCTGCCCGTCCACGTATCCACGGACGTGGTCCGGTGTCCACTCGATGGCAATGGTGTGCCACTCCGTCATGTCGGTCCCGCATGTGGTGGCCCACTCCTGCTGCACCGGGACGTTCTCGTCGTGCGGGTAGTGGAGGTAGGCCTGCGCACAGTCGCCGCCCGGCGTGTCGTTCTCCAGGTAGTCGTACTCGCCGTCCTGCGGCCAGCGCTCGGAGTCGGGCCACAGGATCAGCAGCGGCTGGTACCGCTCGGTGACTTCCCGCCCCTCCAGTCCCGTCTCGGACGACCGTACCCGCGCCTCCCAGCGGCCGTAGCGCTGCCCGAAGCGGGAGGCGAGCCATCCGGTGTCGCCGTTCGTCTCGCCCACCTGCCGCAGTACACCGCCCACCACCCCGCTGTTCTCGGCACAACGGTGGCCGCCCAGACGGCCGTTGCCCGGCCAGCAGCCGTCCTCGTCCCCCGCCTGCTCCCACTTGACCGGGTCGGGCTTCGCGGGCGCGGCCGGTGAACCGTAGTCGAACTCGTCCGACGCTTGTGGCAGGGGCGTCCCCCAGCCGTACCGTTCCGCGGCGGTGGCGACGGACGCCGTGGCCGCGCGGACGGCCGGCACGTGCTCCGCCGGCACCGTGGGCGCGCCCGGCACGGCGTGAGCCGCCGGTCCACGGACCGGGGCGAGTCCGCCGATGGCCGCGAGCACCAGAATCACGGTGGCGGTGGCCGTCCGACGGCCGAGCGGGATTCTGCGGGTCATCGGTTTCCTTTCGCAGTGGGTTCGGAGGGCGGCCCGGTGGTGTCCGCCCCGCGGTTACCGCCGTACGGCGTGGCTCGCTTCCGGCGGGTGCGACGGAGGTCAAGTCCACCGGTGGGCCGCTTTGTTCACCAGCCCGCGGCCCCGCTGAACAACGGTGTCGCTTTGTTCAACGGGCTCAGGGGGCTGCCGGACAACCCCGCCGGCCGCTGGACTCGGTGACATCCCGTCCGCTCCGACGCCCCGGCTTCGCCGACGTCACCGACTCCGCCAACACCTCCGAGACCTCCGAGATCTCCGAGTTCCCCGACGAAAGGTTCTGCCCCATGACCGTCCGACCGGTCCTCCGCCACAGATGGTTACCGGCCCTCGCCACCGCGCTGCTCGTCTCCATCGGCGCCGCGGCGCCCGCCCACGCCGCGTCGGGCCCGGCCCCGTACCCCGCGCCCCACGAGGCGAACGCCGAGTTCCTCGACGCGGCCTGCGCGGTGCCGGCCCACGAGGACCCGTCGGTCCTCGTCATGGTGCACCGGGTCGCCCGCAGGCACGACGCCAACGACAAGGTGATGCTCGCCGCGTTCGAGGCCGGCTGGGTGGAGTCGCACATGAACAACCTCGACTGCGGCGACTCCGACTCCCTCGGCGTGTTCCAGCAACGCCCCAGCCAGGGCTGGGGCAGCCCGGAGCAGATCATGGACCCGGTGTACGCCGCCACCCAGTTCGTCACCCGTGCCATCGCCAACGACCGGGCGCACCCGGAGTACACCGCCGGCCGGCTCGCGCAGAGCGTGCAGCGCTCGGCGTACCCCGGCCGGTACGACGAGGCCGAGTCCCTGGCACGCGGGCTGATGGGTGCCGCGGCCCGTACCGCCGACATGCTCGCAGGCTCCCCGGCGGACTTCACCGGCGACGGCAAGGACGACATCGTCACCTTCACCAAGAACGCCGCCGAGGACGCCTTCGTGGCCACCTCGACCGGCACCGCCTTCGCCGGCACCACCCAGAAGTGGCACGACACCTTCGGTCTCGGCGGTGAGACCACGCTGACCGGCGACTTCACCGGCGACGGCAAGGACGACATCGTCGCCTTCACGCACGGTGCCGAGGGCGACGTGTGGGTCGCGCCCTCCCAGGGCGGTTCGTTCGGCACCGCGGCCAAGTGGCACGAGTGGTTCGCGCCCCGGCAGGAGGTCGCCGCGGTCGGCGACGTCAACGGTGACGGCAAGGACGACATCGTCGCCTTCACGCACAACGCGGAGGGCGATGTGTGGGTGGCCCTGTCCAACGGCACGTCGTTCGGGCCGGGCCAGCTGTGGAACACCTGGTTCGCGCCGGCCGGGGAGTACCCGGCCGTCGGCGACGTGGACGGTGACGGCAAGGCCGACCTGATCAGCTTCACCCAGGGCACCACCGCCGACGTATGGGTGGCACGGTCGACCGGCACCTCGTTCACCGGCGCGCGGATCTGGCACAGCTGGTTCGCACCCGGCGCCGAACTGCCCCGGGTCGGCGACTTCGACGGCGACGGCAAGGCCGACATCGCCACCTTCACCCAGGGCACGACGGCGGACGTGTACGTCGCCCTGTCCACGGGGTCGTCGTTCGGCGACGGCCGGACGGCGCCGACCTGGCACGGCTGGTTCGCCCCGGGAGGCGAGTTCCCCTACGTCGGCGACTACGACGGCGACGGCAAGGACGACATCGTCACCTTCACCAAGGGTGGCACCAACGACGTCTGGGTGGCCCTGTCCAACGGCTCCCGGTTCGGCGACGGCGCCACGGCCGGCAAATGGCACGACTTCTTCGGCCTCCCCGGCGAGACCACCCTCTGAGCCGGCACCCGGGAGACAACATGCGTACTCGAATTCCGGTGGCGGCGGTCGTCGCCCTGCTGCTCGCCGTGCTCGGCCTCGCCGCGCCCGGACAGCGGGCGGCCGCCTCCCCGGCGGCCATGGCGGCCGCGACCGACAAGGGCCCGGTCGGCTGGGACGCCTTCCGCCGCCTCGACCGGCTCCCCTACCTCAGCCCCGGCACCCAGACCCGCCAGTACTCCGGCTTCGACCGGGCCGGCGGCAACGACGACGGCTTCTCGGGCCAGTACTCGTGCCTTTCCCAGACCGCGGCGGGCTGCGTGATCGCGCAGGACACCGGCGCGGGCGAGATCTCGTCGATCTGGTTCACCAGGGACGGCGGTGATGTCACGGCCACCGGCACCATCACCGTCGAACTCGACGGTGTCACGGTGCTCGACGCGCCGCTCCAGGACGTGGTCGACGGTGCCCTCGGCGCGCCGTTCGCCTATCCGCTGGTCGCCGACGCGGACCAGAGCTCCGGCGGGGTGTACATCAAGGTACCGATGCCCTACCGGCAGTCGATGCGGGTCACGGTGCGGCACAATCCGCTCTTCCACCACGTCACCTACCGGCACTTCACCGACGCTGAGGGGGTGACACGGTTCGACCCGTCCGACCGCGCCGACGACGTGCTCGCGGCGCTCAGGGCCGCGGGAACCCGCGACCCCAAGCCCGCGCGGCCCGGCGCGACCACCGCGACGGGCACCGTGGATCTCGCCGCCGGCGCCACCGCCCAAGTCGCACGGGCCACCGGACCGGGCAGCATCGCCGCCGTACGGGTACGCGTCCCGGACGCCGACGCCACCGATGACACGCTGAACGGGCTGCGGCTGCGGATCGCTTTCGACGGGCGCACCACCGTCGACTCGCCCCTCGGGGAGTTCTTCGGCTCCGGACTGGGCGAGCACGCGGTGCGCTCGCTGATGTTCTCCGTGGACGCGGGCGCCGGCGGCTGGTACACCGCCTGGTGGCCGATGCCGTACCGCTCCTCGGCGACGGTGAGCCTCGTCAACACCACCGGACGGCCCCTCGCGGGCATCGGTACCCAGGTGACGTCCGCTCCCGACGACCAGTGGGCCACCGCGCTCGCCCCCGGCGGGACGGCCGCGTACTTCACCACCGAATCCCACGGCGGCGACACGGTGCCCGGCCAGGACTGGCTCTTCGCCGACCGCACCGGCAGCGGCAAGTTCGTCGGCGTGTCGCACACCATGCGGGGGCGGATCACCGCCGGCGTCACCCGCCAGTACCTGGAGGGCGACGAGCGCGTGCGGGTCGACGGCGCGCTCACCCCGCAGGTGCACGGCACCGGGACGGAGGACTTCTACGAGTCGGGCTGGTACTTCAACCGTGGCACGTTCACCGCTCCGTTCACCGGGAACACCGCCCACCAGGAGGGCGGCACCGGCTGCCCTCACGAGTGCGACGCCGCCTACCGGCTGATGCTGTCCGACTCCGTGGGCTACGCCACCGCGCTGCGGTTCGGCATGGAGCACGGCCCGCAGAACGACGCCGCCGCGGTCTACGGCTCCACCGCCTACCTGTACGCCCGGCCCGAGGCCACCGCGCACCGCACGGACACCCTCGAGGTGGGCGACGCGGCCGCCCGTACCGGCCACCAGTACACCGACAGCGGCCCGGCGACCCAGACGGAGCTGACCTCGGTGTACGAGGGCGACGACGACGAGGACCGCGTCACGCGGGCCCTGCGGTCGACGTCCTCGCCGGTGTCCTTCGGCCTGGCGGTCGACGGCGCCAACCAGGGTGTGCTCCTGCGCCGCACCTCCGACCAGGCCAAGGGCCACCAGTCCGCCCGGGTGCTGGTGGACGGCGTGGACGTGGGGACCTGGACGCAGCCCCTGGGCAACGGGGTGCAGCGCTGGCTGACCGACGCCTTCCCGCTCCCGGCGAGCGCCACGGCGGGCCGGACCCGGATCCGGGTGGAACTGCGGCCGACCACCGGGGCGCCCGCCTGGACGGCCGCCCGGTACACCGCCGACAGCGTGGCCCCCGGCACGTACACCGACACGAAGGCGCCCGCCGCCACGGACACGCCGACGCCGGCCGGCCGCACGGAGCACGCGCTGCACCTGACCTGGCGGGAACCCGCCGATGACACCGGCGTGCGGGAGTACCGGGTGTACGGCGCCACCTCGTCCCCCGCCCCGGTCGGCGCGGAGACCCTGCTCGGCACCGCGCGGGTCCCGGCGTTCACACACCGGGTCCGCGAGGCGGGGCAGACCTGGTACTACCGCGTGGTGGCGGTCGACTTCGCCGGCCGTACCGGCGACGTGGGCGGCACCGCGTCCGGCCGCGCCGCCACGCCCACCCGCAGCGACATCGACGGCGACGGCCGCGACGACATCGTCACCTTCACGCGCGGCGACACCGCCGATGTGTACGCGGCCACCTCGACGGGTTCACGGTTCTCGGGCGACGGCGTCCGGTGGCACGAGCACTTCGCCGCCGGTACGGAGATCCCGCTGACCGGTGATTTCGACGGGGACGGTCGCGCGGACGTGGTGACGTTCACCCGGGGGCCGGCCGCGGACGTCTACGTGGCCCTGTCCGACGGCTCCCGCTTCACCGGGGACGGTGTCAAGTGGCACGACACCTTCGCGGTGGGTGCGGAGGTCCCGGAGGTCGGTGACTTCGACGGGGACGGCCGTGACGACATCGCCACCTTCACCCGTGGCGACACCGCCGACGTCTACGTCTCCCTGTCCACGGGTTCGTCGTTCGCCCCGTCCCGCAAGTGGCACGACCATTTCGCCGTGGGTACGGAACTCCCGGCGGTGGGCGACTTCGACGGGGACGGCCGCGACGACATCGCCACCTTCACCCGCGGTGACACCGCCGACGTCTACGTCTCCCTGTCCAGTGGCAGCCTCTTCCGGCAGGACGGATGGCAGTGGCACGGTCACTTCGCCACGGGTACGGAACTCCCGGCGGTCGGTGACTTCGACGGGGACGGCCGTGACGACATCGCCACCTTCACCCGTGGCGACACCGCCGACGTCTACGTCTCCCTGTCCGACGGCACCCGGTTCGTCCAGGACGGCTGGCGCTGGCACGAGGGTTTCGCTGCCGGTGACCAGGTGCCCGGTACGGGTGACTTCGACGGGGACGGCCGGACGGACGCCGTGGCGTTCACCCGGGGCTCGACGGCGCAGGTGTACGTGGCGCTGTCCGACGGCGGTGCCCTCCGGCCCGCCGGGAGCCCCTGGCACGGCCATTTCGCGGTGGGCGGCGAATGGCCGCGCCCCAGCCAGGTGGAGTTCGCCGGCTGAGTCCGGCGTGCGGACCGGCGCGGCGGGACGCGTTCCCGCCGCGCTCACCGCTTGGAACACGGCGGGTCGAAGGGCAACTGCCCCACGTGGCGGCGCCACAGCGACCGGGTGAGGCCCTGTCCGGTGGCGGCGCAGATCCGCGCGGTGTCCCGGCCCTGCCGCAGTTCCCACAGCCGGGTGGTGGTGTCCCAGCCGGCGCTGGCCAGCGTGTGCCCGTCGGGGCTGAACGCCACCGAGACGACCGCGTCGGTGTGGCCGGTGAGCGGCCGGCCGAGCGCCGTGGGGCGGGACCGGTCGGCCACGTCCCACAGCCGCACGGTGCGGTCGTAGCCGCCGCTGGCGAGGGTGCGGCCGTCCGGGCTGAAGGCGACCGCGGTCACCCAGTCGCGGTGACCGGTCAGCGGACCGCCGTAGCGCACCGGGTGGTCCGCGGCCGTGACGTTCCACAGCACGATGGCGCGGTCCACGCCCGCGGTGGCGAGGGCGCGTCCGTCGGGGCTGAAGGCGAGCGCCGTCACCCAGTTGGTGTGCCCGGTCAGCGGCTTGCCCAGCGGGCGGGGCGGGCCGTCGGCGAGTCGCCACAGCCGTACGGTGTCGTCCTCGGACGCGCTGGCCAGGGTGCGCCCGTCCGGGCTGAAGGCGACCGCGGTGATCTTCCCGCGGTGGCCGGTCAGCGGGTCGCCGCGGCGGAGCGGGTGGTGCGGGTCGGTGACGTCCCAGAGGGTGATCGTGCCGTCCTCGTCCCCGGTGGCGAGGGTGCGGCCGTCCGGGCCGGACGCCACCGCGCCGACCGGTTCTCGGCCGGGGGTCGCGGGCCGGGCGAGCAGCCGCGGGCGCCGTGGGTCGGCCAGGTCCCACAGGCGCAGCGTGCCGTCGTCCCCGGCGCCGGCCAGTACCCGGCCGGCGGGGAGGAAGGCCAGCGCCCGCAGTGGTCCGGCGGAGCCGGTGAGCCGGTCGCCCAGGGCACGCGGGCGGTCGGGACGTGTCGTGTCCCAGGCCCGGACGCCGTTGTTGTCCACGGTGACGAGGAGCCGCCCGTCGGGACTCCAGGCCGTGGCGGACAGAGCGCCGCCGTGCCCCGGGAGCACCGTGGCGGGCAGGTTCCACAGCCGAGCGGTGTGGTCGTAGCCGGCGCTGGCCAAGGTCCGCCCGTCCGGGGCGAACCGCACCGACCACACACCGTCGCTGTGGTCGGTGAGCGGCTCGCCGAGCGGGACGGGGTAGCGGGGGTCGGCGACGTCCCACAGCCGCAGGGTGTCGTCGTAGCCCGCGCTGGCCAGGGTGGCGCCGTCGGGGCTGAAGGCCACGGACCACACGGCCGCGGTGTGGCCGGTCAGCGGCGAACCCAGCGCCTTGGGCCGGCGCGGATCGGTGATGTCCCACAGCCGTACCAGCGCGTCGTTGCCCGCGGTGGCCAGGGTGTGCCCGTCCGGGCTGAGCGCGGCCTGGTACACGCCCGCGGTGTTGACGGTGATCCGTCCCCGCCGGGCCGGGTGGCGCGGGTCGGTGACGTCCCACAGCCGGGCGGTGCCGTCGACGCCGGCGCTGACCACGGTGTGCCCGTCGGACGTCCAGGCCACGGAGTTGACCTCGTCGGTGTGGCCGGTGAGCGGCCGGCCGAGGGCCCTGGGCCGGTGCCGGTCCGTGACGTCCCACAGCCGGACCGTGTGGTCGTCGCTCGCACCGGCCAGCGTGTGCCCGTCCGGACCGAAGGCCAGCGAGTTGACCGCCTCCTCACAACCGGTCAGCGGTGGTCCCGCGGTCGCCGGACGGGAGCGGTCGGTCAGGTCCCACAGCCGGACCGTCCGGTCGGCGCCCCCGGTCGCCAGGAGGCGGCCGTCCGGGCTGAAGGCGGCGGCGGTGACGGCGTCGGTGTGACCGGTCAGCGGCCGTCCCAGCGGCGCCGGGCGGGTGGTGTCGCGGACGTCCCACAGCCGGACCGTGCGGTCGTAACTCGCCGTGGCGAGGGTGCGGCCGTCGGGGGAGTACACCGCGGACGCGACGATGTCGGTGTGGCCGGTGAGCGGGCGGGACAGGGCGGTGGCGCCGTCGGCGACCAGCCGTGTGTACAGGTCGGGGGTCGGACGCAACCGATAGGCGGTGAGGTCCAGTTGAGCCGCCAGCGACGTCTGGGTGGGGCGGGCGCCGTCGGCCTCGGCGGTGATCCTGTTGAAGACGGCGGTGTTGCGCTCCGCCTGGGCGACGGCACGCTGCCGGAAGGCGGCGACCGCGGCGGTCGACGCCAGGATCGCCAGCACCGCCAGCAGGGCGGTGACGGTGCGCCGCAGCCGTACGGCCTGACGGCGCTGGCGGGCCGAGGCGGCGAGGAAGGCGAGTTCGTCGGGGGTCAGGGAGCCGCCCGGGGCGGGGAAGGTCTCCTCGGCGCGGGCGAGCCGGCTGCCCCGGTACAGCAGGGCCGTATCGTGGCCGGCGGCCCGCCAGGCCCGGGCGGCCTCGGTCAGGTGGCGGTGGACGCGCAGCCGGTCGCGCTCGCTGTCGATCCAGTCCCGTAATCGTGGCCAGGCGGTGATCAGAGCCTCGTGGGCCAGTTCGACCGTGCCGCCGCCCCCCTCGGTCCCCCCGGTGTCGCCCTGGGCGGTGAGCAGGCGGGCGCGCACCAGACGCTCCACGACGAAACGGGTCTCACCGGCAGGGCCGGCGCCGTCCAGCTCCGTCCGGTCCACGGGACGGCGGGTGTCGGGTGCGCCGTCGCCGCCCGGCGCGACCAAGCGCAACAAGACCCGGCGGGCGAGATCGGCCTGGGCCGGTGTCAGGTCCGCGTACACCTCTTCGGCGGTGCGCGCGATGGCGCCGTGCAGGCCGCCCGCCTCCTCGTAGGCGGCCTGGGTCAGGCTGCGGTTCCTGCGGTGCCGCCAGGTCTCCAGCAGGGCGTGGGACATGAGCGGCAGTCCGCCCGGCTCGCCCTCCACGTCGTCCAGGACCCGGGCGGTCAGGGGGCGTTCGACGATCAGACCGGCGGCCGTCGCGGGCCCGGTGATCGCTTGGCGCAGCTCGTCGCGCGTCATCGGCCCGACCAGTACGGTGGCGTCCTGCAACGCGGCGGTGAGCCGCGGGTGTTCGGTGCAGCGGCCCAGGAAGTCGGCGCGCACCGCGATGACCACGCGCAGCCGGCTGTCCGGTGCGAGGGCGGTGAGCAGCCGGTCGGTGAACGCGTCGCGCTCCGCCGGATCGGCGCAGAGCGTGTACAGCTCCTCGAACTGGTCCACGATCAGCCAGGTGTCGCCGTCGACCCCGGCCGCGGGGGCGAGCCGGTCGCGGTGCGTGGTCAGCGGCCGGCGGCCGGGCGTGAGCACGCGGACCGCGGCGGGGCGCGGCAGCGGTCCCGCGGGGTCGCGCAGCCGGGGAATGAGGCCGGCGCGCAGCAGCGAGGACTTGCCGCTGCCGGAGGGGCCGAGCACCGCCGTCAGACGGCGGGCGAGGCACAGCTCGGACAGCCGGCCGACGAGCGCGTCCCGGCCGAAGAAGACATCGGCGTCCTGCGGTTCGAAACGGGCCAGCCCCCGGTACGGCGGTACGGCGTCGTCGGTGGCCGCACGCTGCTCGGCCTCCTGCCCGGCGGCCTCCCGCCACCGAGCCTCCCAGTCCCGCGGGTCGCCGCCGCAGGCCCGCACGTACGCCAGGGTGACCGCCAGCGACGGCAACTGCCGCCCCGCGGCGGCCTGCGACAAGGTCGCGACAGAGTACCCGGCGCCTGCGGCCATCTGCCGGTACGTCGGTCCGCCCGCCTCCTGCCGCAGCTTGCGCAGTTCGAACGCGAACCGTTCCACCGGCCCCGCGTTCGGATCCAGTGGAGCCTCACGACGACCCATGCCGATCCCCGTCCCCGAACTTCCCCGATTCCCACCGTGCACAGTAGACGCGTCGCGTGGCATCCCGCAGCACGGTCCGGTTTGTCGGGGCGGGCCGTACCCACGCGGTGACGCCCCGCGCGGTTTCCGGCGGGAGCCGGGCGCGGGGCGCTCCGTGACGCGGTGTCACGGCGGTGGGGCGGTCTCCGTCAGGCGCCCGGCGGGCTGACGTAGCCCGAGATCAGGACGTTGCGGGAGCCGGCCCGGTGGGTGGCCGGGTTGATGCGGGTCTCGACGACCCTGTCGTTGTAGTTGCCGTTGACCGTGGTGATGGTGCCGTCGCCGTGCACCGCGACCACCACCGAGACATGGCCACCGGTGCCGGAGCCCGGGGCTCCGTAGACGGCCCAGTCGCCGACGGCCGGGCTGCCGGTCTGGCCGGCCGGCCGGGCCTTGAACAGCCCGCGCTGCTGCCCCCAGGTGCCGAGTGCCGTGGCCACGTACAAGCCGCGCGGAACGCCGACGATGCCGGCACGTTCCCAGGTCCAGGTGGCGAACATGGCACACCAGTCGAGGCCGCAGGGGCCGTAGGCGCACTTGCCGTTGGTCGCGCCGATCTGGCTGCGCGCGATGTCGGCGATGTGCTGGCGCAGGGCGCTGGTGCCGCCGAGGAGGAAGGTGGCGACGTCGGCGCGGTGGTCGCCGTTGAAGTCGCCCACCCGGGGCACCTCGGTGCCGACCGCGAAGCTGTCGTGCCACTTCTGGCCGGTGCCGAGGAACTTCGCGCCGTCGGAGGTCGCGACGAAGACGTCCGCGGCGCCGCCGCGGGTGAAGGTGACGACGTCGTCCTTGCCGTCGCCGTTGAAGTCGCCGACGGTGGGGATCTCGTTGCCGACGGCGAAACCGTCGTGCCATTTCCAGGCGTCCTGGACGAACTTGGTGCCGTCGGACAGCGAGACGTAGACGTCGGCCGCGTCGCCGCGGGTGAAGGTGACGATGTCGTCCTTGCCGTCACCGTCGAAGTCACCGGTGTCGACGACCTCGCCGCCGACGCCGAAGTGGTTGTGCCAGACGGATGACGTGCCGAAGCCCTGGCCGTTGGACAGCGCCACCCACACGTCGGCGGTGTCACCGCGGGTGAAGGTCGCGATGTCGTCCTTGCCGTCGCCGTTGAAGTCACCGACGGCCGGGACCTCGTCGCCGATGCTGAAGTGTTCGTGCCATTTCCAGGCGTCCTGGACGAACTTGGTGCCGTCGGACAGCGAGACGTAGACGTCGCCCGCGTCGCCGCGGGTGAAGGTGACGATGTCGTCCTTGCCGTCGCCGTTGAAGTCGCCGGTGAGGGGCGTCTCGTTGCCGACAGCGAAGTGTTCGTGCCATCTCCAGCCGTCCTGGACGAACCTGCCGCCGTCGGACAGCGAGACGTAGACGTCGGCCGCGTCGCCGCGGGTGAAGGTCACGGCGTCGTCCTTGCCGTCGCCGTCGAAGTCGCCGGTGAGGGGCGTCTCGTTGCCGATGCCGAAGTGATCGTGCCACTTCCAGCCGTTCTGGACGAACCTGCCGCCGTCGGACAACGAGACGAACACGTCACCGGCCGGCCCGTCATCGGCGTGGGCCGACGGTGCCGTCGCCGTCAGAACGGACAGGAACGCCAGGCAGCTCACGGCGGCCGCCGACAGACGGCGCGACAGCCCTGTTCCGCCACTGGTGCGGATGCGCATGCGGATCTTCCCTCCGGGGTACCGTTCACGGTTCTTCCGATGCCGACTTCAGCGGTCCGGCCGTTGTTCGGCAGCCCCTTCACGGGGGTGAACAAAGCTCCCGGGCAGGCAGCCGGTGCCGCGTGGCTGCTCGGTGCGCCTGCTCAAAGCCTGATCCGGCCGGGTGGAGGGAGCGGTGGGCGGGGCAGAGGGCGTCGGTGGACTGGCTGCCTGAGCGAGGAAGAGCAGACGCAGGAGCTCCTCGGACGGCTCACCACTCTCGATCCCGAGGCCGGCGAGAGCCTCAAGGTCGTCCCGTACTTTGACACACCGGTCACCGCGGGCGCCGGGCTCGACGCCTTGCCGCGCGGCGCGGCCGCGCTGTCCGGAGTCGTCGCGGGGGCGGACCGGCGCGGGCGGATCAGCCGTCGCGCCCCCGACGGCCGGACGCACCCGACCGAGCCGCTCGCACGATCGCCGCAGCGGGCGTGCTCGGTCGGATCCGTGTGGCTGGAGCGTGTCGGCACCCCCACGCCAACGACGGGATGATCGTCGAACGTCTGGCGTTGTCGCTCGACCTCATCGAAGCGCGACGCAGCCCTGTCAGCGCCCTCGAAATCGTCGTCGATCCGGCCCTCGGCCGGCAGCAGGAGGCCCGCCGTGCCGGCGGCCCGCCCGGCCACGACCACCGTGCGCGTCCACGCCGACGGAGACCTCGGACCGCACCGACGCAGCGCCCAGGGCCGGTCCTGCACCACCGCCGACGACTACCTCGGCCACCTCACCAAGCGCTGCCCCGATCGGCGTCAGCTGTCCTGCCCCCTGCCCCCTGCCCCTCCTGCTCCGGTTGCCCGGGCGGTGCTCCGCGAAAGAGGCGGCGGAGGCTGTTTGTTAGGCTTGCCTCGCCTTCCGTGGGGGAAGTCCGGTGAGAGTCCGGCGCTGACCCGCAACGGTGTGCACGGCACCGCGATCCAGGGGTGCCGTGCGAGCCCGATCGCCTGCGGGGGCGTGTCGACCCGTTGACTGCTCGCCGTGGACTGCGAGAGAGGATCGCCCGGCCGGGTACGGCCGCGCGGGCTGCTCCTGCTCGACGTTCAGCAGGCGGCCCGTGTGAAGGACGGCCCACCCGTGCGCCGAAGGACGGCCCCCAGCCGCATCCCTGTGCTGCCGCTCAGTCTGTCCCTGCTGCTGTTGCTCCTGGTGTCGCTCGTCGGCGGTGTGGCGCTGGGCGCCGCCGGGGTCGGCTGGGCGGAGGTGCCGAGCTTCCTGTGGGCCGGGCTCACCGGCGGCACCGTACGCGCGAGCGACGCGGCCGCCTACACGATCGTCTGGGAGATCCGGCTGCCACGGGTGCTGATCGGCGCCACGGTCGGAGCGGGTCTCGCGGCCGTAGGTGTCGCCGTGCAGGCTCTGGTGCGCAACGCGCTGGCCGACCCGTTCGTCCTCGGCATCTCCTCGGGCGCGGCGGTGGGCGCCAACGCCGTGATCCTCCTCGGTGCGTTCGCCGGGCTCGGGGTCTGGGCGCTGTCTGCGTCGGCCTTCGTGTCGGCACTCGCGGCCATGGCGCTCGTGTACGCCGTGGCCCGCTCCCCGCAGGGCCTGACACCGCTGCGGCTGATCCTGACCGGCACGGCACTGGCGTACGGTTTCCAGGCTGTCACCACCGTCATGGTGTTCGGCGCGGCCCGGGGCGAGGCGGCCAGGTCGGCGATGATGTGGCTGCTCGGCAGCCTGGGCGGCGCCACCTGGGCCCAGGTGCCGCTCGCCGCCGTCACCGTGGCGGCCGGATGGGCCTGGTTGCGCCGACGGGCCGAGGCGCTCAACGCGCTCGCCATGGGAGATGAGACCGCGGCCGCCCTGGGCGTGGGACCGGTCCGGCTGCGCCGGGAGTTGTTCGTCGTCACCGCGGCCGTGACCGGGACGGTGGTGGCGGTCAGCGGTGCCATCGGATTCGTCGGGCTGATGGTGCCGCACGTCGCACGGATGCTGGTCGGCGCCGACCACCGGCGCGTGCTGGCCGTCGCCCCGCTCGCCGGGGCCGTACTGCTGGTGTGGGCCGACGTGCTGTCCCGGCTGGTTCTCGCCCCGGCCGAGCTGCCGGTCGGAGTGATCACCGCGGTGGTCGGCGTGCCCGCGTTCCTGCTGCTGATGCGGCGGGGCGGCTACGCGTTCGGGGGGCGCTGAGCATGCGACTCGACATCGACGACGTCACGATCGAGACCGCCGGAACCCGCCTGGTCGAGCATGTCGACCTCACCGTGGGCAGCGGGGCGTTCGTCGGACTCGTCGGCCCCAACGGCAGCGGCAAGACGACCCTGTTGCGCTCCCTCTACCGGGCCCTGCGGCCGTCCGGGGGAGTGGTACGGCTGGACGGCGGCGACCTGCACGCCATGGACCCCCGTGCCGCCGCCCGGGTACTGGCCGCACTGCCGCAGGAATCCTCGGCCGAGTTCGACTTCACCGTCACCGAGGTGGTCGCCATGGGACGGCTGCCGCACCAGGGCCGCACGGCCGCCTCGGACCGGGAGATCTGCACTCGGGCGATGGAACGCACCGGCGTCGCCCACCTCGCCGACCGCGGGTTCCTCGGCCTGTCGGGCGGCGAGAAGCAACGCGTCCTCCTCGCCCGCGCCCTCGCCCAGCAGCCCCGCGTCCTGGTTCTCGACGAACCCACCAACCACCTCGACATCGCCCACCAGTTGGACGTCCTGTCCCTGGTCCGCGGCAGCGGCCCGACCGTACTGGCCGCCCTCCACGACCTCAACCTGGCGGCAGCCCACTGCGATGTCCTGTACGTCCTCGACGGTGGCCGGATCGTCGCCTCCGGGCCACCCCATGGCATCCTCGAACCCCCGCTGCTGGCGAAGGTGTTCGGCGTCCGTGCCCACACCGTGCGGCATCCCGCGACGGGCGCCCGCCAGTTGCTGTTCGACCTGCTTCCGCCCACCACCTGAAGGACGCCCATGCGCAAGCAGCTCCTCGCCGCCACCCTCTGTCTCGCCGCGACCGCAACCGGATGCGGCGCCACGGTGGAGTCCTCCCGGGACGCGAAGTCCTCGTCATCGGTCACCCTGACCAACTGCGGGCGCCGGGTGACGTACGACAAGGTCCCCGAGCGGGTCGTCACCAATGACGTCGGCATCACGGAGCTGATGTTCGCCCTGGGCCTGGAGGACCGCATGGCCGGCTTCGCCATGCCCGACGAAAAGGGAGACCTGCGCGGTGTGCCGTGGAAGGACGGCTACGAGAAGACGACGTGGCTGTCCAAGGACCAGCTCACCAAGGAGAACGTCCTCGATGCCCGCGCCGACCTGGTCTTCGCCGGCTGGAACTACGGCTTCCGCGAGGACGGCGGCTTCACCCCCGACGCCCTGGAGAAGCTCGGCATCCCGTCGTACATCCTCACCGAGTCCTGCCACAACGGCCGTTCGAAATCATCCCGCGGCATCATGCCACCGCTGGACGCCCTGTACGCCGACCTCACCAACCTGGGCAGGCTCTTCGGCGTCGAGAAGCGTGCGGCCGCGCTCATCGCCGACTTCAAAAGGCAGATCGCACAGGTGCGGGCCGAGGCGCCCCAGGGGGCCGACCGTCCCTCGGTCTTCCTCTACGACAGCGGCCGGGACGCCCCTTTCACCTCCGGCCGTTACGCCGCCCCGGAACAGATCATCACCGAGGCCGGCGGTGTCAACGTCATGCACGATCTGGCGGATTCGTGGGCCACGGTCGGCTGGGAGACCGTCGTGCAGCGTGACCCGGAGGTCATCGTCATCTGCGACTACGGCGATGTCAGTGCCGAGCAGAAGAAGGAATTCCTGCTCTCCTACGCCCCGCTGCGGAACGTCTCCGCCGTCAAGCACCGCAGGATCGTCTCCCTCGACTACGCCGACCTGGTCGAGAGCCCCCGCAACCCGTCGGCCATCGCCCGGCTGGGCGACTACCTGCGGACGGTACCGGCCGGCCGGTGAGCAGCCGTTCGCCGAGTACCCGAGGCGGGTCGCACGAGTGGCGCTGTTCGGCGCCCGGGTCGCCGAGCGGTACGGGCCGGGTCAGGCGACCGGGCTGACGTAGTTGCCCGGGCGGCTGGCGGCCTCCTGCCGGGTGACGCTGCCCCACCGCCACGCGAGGGTCTTCACGGTACCGCCGGGCAGGGTGACCACGGCCTGGTCGGGACGGATGATCTCGTTCCCGTTCCTCCCGGTGTCGCCGAGGAAGGTGATGGTGAACGTCGCGGTCCTGCCGGGAGCGAGATCCACGCCGGCGCCTCCTCGCTGTGGGAGCAGCCTTTCCGGTACGCCGTCCGTGGTGAGCTCGACCGACGGCGCGCCGAGCAGGGAGCAGGCACGGTCCCCGGTGTTCTTCACCTGGACGCGGGCCGTCTCCTGCCGGTCGCTGCCGCCGCCCTGCTTGGCCGTACCACCCGCCCAGGACAAGGTGACGTGCTCGCAGGCAGGTGAGCCGGGGACGGCCGCGGCCGGGACGACGGCGGAAAGGGAAGAGACCAGGGCGCCGGCTGCGACCCGGCGTGCGAGGTTCTGGACGCGCTGCATCAGGGCCTCCGATAAGTGTGGCGGCAGTGGCTGGCAGGTATCCGGTACCGCGTACGGGACGACAGACCCCTCTTGAACCGCTGACCACTGAACGCTGAACCACTGAACGTTGAACCGCTGAGCGGGCGGGGGTCGGCGCGGTCACCGTGCGTGACGGCGTACACCCGGCTGAGTCGAGGTGCGCGGCGAGCGAGGCACTGGGTCCCGGGACCGGCGTCCTCGTTCCAAAGTCGCTGTCGCGGCAGGTCCATAGGCCGATGGACGCCCCGCGCGAGGGGGTGATCATGAGATCCGTCCGCTCGAGCCGAGGAGGAGCCGTGCAGGTGGAGCAAGTGGATTGGGTCGACATCCCGGCCGGGGTGGTGCGTCGGGGCACGCCGGTCGACGAGGTGGCGGCGGTGGCCCGCCGTTACGCGGACACCGGTGTGCCGATGGAGTGGTACCTGAAGGAAGCCCCGCGCGCGGAGATCCACGTCCCGGCGTTCCGGATCGCCCGCACCCCGGTCACGGTGGGCCAGTGGAAACGCTTCGCGGCGGCCACGCGGCGACCGGCCCCCCAGGCGCCGACGGACCATCCGGTCATCGGGGTCGCCTGGGAGGCGGCGACGGCCTACTGCCGGTGGCTCGGGGAGCGGCTCGGCGGCCTCGCCGTACGGCTGCCCACCGAGGACGAGTGGGAGCGCGCGGCACGGGGGGACGACGACCGTGAATTCCCCTGGGGGGACGAGTACCGCACCGGCCTGGCCAATCTTGTGGACCTCGGCATCGGCACCACGACACCCGTCGGCTCGTTCCCCGAGGGCGCCAGCCCGTTCGGGGTGCTGGACATGGCGGGCAACGCAGACGAGTGGACCTCCACCCGGTACGCCCCTTACCCCGGGGCGCCCGCCGGCGTACCGAACACCGAGGGGTGGGCGTTCGACCCGCACGTCACCCGAGGCGGCGCCTTCCGCCACGACCGCGACCTCGCCCGCTGCGCCCGCAGGCACGGCGCCTACGAGCCGGATCCAGAAGCGATCGGTGTGGGCTTCCGCCTGGCGGCCCCGGCCGCGTAGGACCACGTACTGGGCAACCCCGAAAGGGGGTGGACTCGTATCCGCGCAACGCGGCGGCGGACACCCTGCGCGCCAAGGACCGCGCGTACACGGTCGAGATGACGTTCGCCTACGGACTGCTGCCGCTGCCCGGCACCGGCGAGGCACTCACCACGGAGCTGACCGAGGCGGTGCACAGCGCGCTCATCGACCGCGCGGCCGGGCGCGGCGTCATCACGCCCGTCGGTACGCGCGTCGCGGGCCCACTCCGCCCGCCCCGGAAGGGGAGGAGACGGGGGCGACGGGGACGCGGGCCCGTCGGCCGGGATGAAGGTCGTGGTCACCGGTGCGATGACCGGCCCTCTCGCGGACCTCTCCCGCAGCCGGATGAACGAGCTGATCGAGCGCGCCGGCGGCACGTCGTCGGGCAGCGTCCCGAAGAACACCAGCCCGGTCGTCGCAGGCGAGCGGCTCCAGGCGTGCGAAGGCCGAGTCCCTCGGCGTCCGCCGCGCCGTCCCCGGCGAGTCCGCCGCAAGCGTCGCGGAGCTGCTCGACTGACGGGCCCTCAGGCCGCCGCCACCTCGTCGGCGATCGTGCGTTCCTCGCCCGCCGGGTGCGTCACATGGTGGACGAGCGCCGCGAGCAGACCGCCGACCAATGGCGCGACGATGAACAGCCACAGCTGCGACAGCGCGGAACCACCGGCGAACAGGGCCGGGCCGAGGCTGCGCGCCGGATTGACCGACGTGCCGGTCAGCGGGATGCCGATGAGGTGGATGACGGCGAGGGCGATGCCGATCGGCAGGCCGTCGAAGCCGACGACCGCGACCCGGTGCGTCACCCCGAGCACCACGAACACGAGGAGGAAGGTGAGGACGACCTCGGCGAGGAACGCGCCGCCGGTGTTGATGTGCACCGCGGACCGGTCCCCGTAGCCGTTGCTGCCGAAGGCGCCGTGGGTCTGGATGCCGGGCACCTGCTTGGCGAGCAGGAAGAGCAGGGCCGCCCCGGCGATACCGCCGACGAACTGCGCGATCCAGTAGCCGATCGCGGTGGCCACGTCGATGCGGCGGGCGCACAGCATGCCCAGGGTCACCGCCGGATTGACGTGGCACCCGGAGATCGGCCCGAGCGCGTAGGCGAGGGCGAGCAGCACGAAGCCGAAGGCCAGCGCGATCCCCACGGTGCCGATGAACTCGACCCCCAGAACCGCGCAGCCCACGGCGAAGAAGACCAGAAGCAGAGTCCCGAGGAACTCCGACGCCAACGCCCGCGTGCGCATCGCCATCGCCACCACCCTCACCTACGTCCTTTTCGGTCGTGTCGTAAGGAAGCCTCGGCCGGACGGGGTACGCGCGCCCGTCGGAGGGCCGTGATACGGGGCCGAAGGAGTGACGGACGGACCTCACCGGCCCTGCCGGTCGCCTCGTGACGGCAGCGCGTGCGGTGTCGGCAGGCCGCCCCGTCCAGAGGTGCGGGCGGCTTCGCGGTGGGGCCGCCGGTGCGCTCGGGACATCGCCCTTTCCCTGGCGACGGTCGATAGCGTTGGTGATACCTTCTAACCGTCGGTTGCCGAGAGAGCGGGGAGACGGTCGTGAGCAAGCCGGAGGCGAGCACTCCCAGGGAGCGCTACCGCGCCCAGGTGCGCGAGGAGATCAAGGAGCACGCCTGGGAGCAGATCGCGACCGCGGGGGCCTCCGCGCTCTCCCTCAACGCCATCGCCAAGCGGATGGGCATGAGCGGACCGGCCCTGTACCGCTACTTCGCCGGCCGCGACGAACTGATCACCGCACTGATCAGGGACGCCTACCGCAGCCTGGCCGATACTTTCCGCGCCCGCGCCGAGGCCGGCGCCGATCTCCGCGACCTCGCGCACGCCCTGCGCGAGTGGGCCCTGGCCGACCCCCAGCGCTACTTCCTCGTCTACGGCACTCCGGTGCCCGGCTACCGGGCGCCCGACGACACCACCCGGATCGCCTCGGAGATCATGGCCGTCATCCTCGACGCCTGCACCGCCGGACAGGTCCCCGACGATCCGGCGTCACCCCTGGAGGAACATCTGCACGCCCACCGGGACTGGGCCGGACAGCACCCGGCACCCCCGTCCGCCCTCCGGCGCGCCCTCACCTTCTGGACCCGGCTGCACGGCGTGCTGTCCCTCGAACTCGCGGGCCAGTTCACGGGCATGCGCTTCGACCCGGTCCACCTGTACACCGCCGAGGCGGAGTCCGTCGCCCGCGGCTGACGGGGGCCGGGCACCCCCACCGTGGTCCAGGGCGCGTCGGAGTCCTCGTGCCACGATGAGCGCATGAGCGATGAACGGCGAAGCCTGCTCGCGGAGAAGACACCCTTCCCCGACGACCTCGATGAAAGACTGCGCGCCCAACTCACCTTCCTGGTGGAGGTGGATCAGCTCAAGACCATCCTCCGGCAGTCCCCCCTGGCCGCCGCGGACCGGCGCGAGAACGACGCGGAGCATTCGTGGCACCTGGCGATGATGGTGGTGGTCCTCGCCGAACACTCCGACCGGCCCATCGACGTCGGGCACACCATCCAGCTCGTCCTGCTGCACGATCTGGTGGAGATCTATGCCGGCGACACCCCGCTGTACGACAGTGCCGCGGGCGCCGGTCAGCAGGAGCGTGAAGTCGCCGCGGCGGACGAGCTGTTCGGTCTGCTGCCGCCGGACCAGGCCCGGCGGATGCGCTCCCTGTGGGACGAGTTCGAGGAACGCCGCACCCCCGAGGCGAGGTTCGCCAAGGCGATGGACCGGCTCCAGCCACTCCTGCTCAACTGGATGGCCCGGGGCGGAACATGGCGTACCCCGGGCATCACGGCGGACGACGTCCGCTCCCGCAAGGCCGTGATCGGGGAGGCGTCCTCCTCGCTGTGGCGGGCCGGGAAGCGCCTCATCGACGAAGGCGAGGCGCGGGGCTGGTCGAGGAGCGGCGTGCCCCGGCCCTGACGCCATGTGTCGTGCCGCCGGGCAGGAGAGGTGCGTCCGGCGCACCAGGGACTGGGTCGTAGACGCCCCGGTGTTCGACGGCGCGCTGTCGCGGCACCGGATGATCCGCCACCCACAGCCCTCCGGCCGGAGCGCCGGTGGTTCACTCGGCCCGCTGTCCGTGGCCGGTGAAGAAGTCGACGAGGCTGTACGGGGCGTCGTCGTCCAGGAGCAGGTCGTGGATGCGGACAGCCATGGTGGCAGCGGCGGCGCTGCGGGGGAAGAGGGCCTCCTCGTACGAGGCGAGTGCCGCCTCGGTGTCGTGCGGGTGCGCGGCGAGGGCGTTGCCGAGTTCGGCGCCGTCGTACATGGCGAGGTTGGCTCCCTCGCCGGACGGGTGCATCAGGTGGGCGGCGTCGCCGAGCAGCGTGACGCCGGGCACCCGGTCCCAGCGGTGTCCGGCCGGCAGGGCGTGGAGGGCGCGCGGCACCGGCGCAGTCTCTCCGTCCGTGATCAGGGAGGTGAGTTCCGGGGCCCAGTCGTGGAACTCGGCGGCGATACGGGCGGTGACGCCCACGGCGTCGCCGAAGTCGAGGGAGTCCAGCCACTCCCGCGGCTTGCGGAGCGTCACGTAGGTGTGCAGGACGCCGTCCGGCTCGCGATGGGCGGAGATGCCCCTGCCGGGGGCGAGTGCGAAGAGCGAGCCGTCGCCCACGGCCCGGGCGGCGGCCGGATGGCGGGTGTCGCTGTCGTACAGGTGGGTCTCGAGCAGGCATGTCCCGACGTACTCGGGCGTGGCCCCGGACAGCAGCGGACGGACCCGCGACCATGCTCCGTCCGCGCCGACGAGCAGGCCGGCCGTCACGGTGGCCCCGTCCGCGAACGTCACCTCGTGACGGCCGTCGCCGAGGGCCCGTACCGAGGTGGCCTTGCGCCCCCACCGGACCGTGCCGGCGGGCAGCGAGTCGAGCAGAATCCGCCGCAGCTCGCCGCGGGGCACCTCCGGACGTCCGCCGGTACCGTCGTCCGGCTCGTCCAGCAGGACCTTCCCCTCCTTGTCGAGGACCCTGGAGGCTTCGGCGCCCTGGTGGATGACGCCGAGGAACTCCTCGTGGAGCCCGGCGGCCTTGAGGGCGAGCTGCCCGTTGTGGTCGTGGATGTCGAGCAGGCCGCCCTGGGCGCGGGCCGTCGGTGAGGACTCCGCCTCGTAGACCGTCGCCGGGATGCCGTGCACATGGAGCACGCGGGCGAGCGTGAGTCCGCCGAGTCCCGCCCCGATGATCGTGACAGGAGTGGTCATGGTGTTTCCCTTCGGGTCGCGGACCGCCGGGCGGGCGCCCGACGGATCGGCCGGAGTGCCACGGGGACGAAGCTCCGTCAGCCGACTGGAACGCTGTTCCAGCAGTCCCACACTGGAACGGTGTTCCATGTCTTGTCAAGCTGGAATGGTGTTCCACTGCGCCTAGACTGAAGACATGGCAAGCAGGAAGAGTCGTCCGGAGCGACGGCAGGAACCACTCTCCCGGGAGCGCATCGTCGCCGCCGCCGTCGAACTCCTCGACACCGTCGGCGAGGGCGGTCTCACGTTCCGCGCGCTGGCCGAGCGCCTCGCGACCGGCCCCGGAGCGATCTACTGGCACGTCACGGGCAAGACCGAACTCCTCCTCGCCGCCATGGACGCCGTCATCGCCCCCACCCTCGCCGGCGACGACACCGGCGCGACGCCGCAGGACGCGATCCGCGCGCTCGCGCTCGGGGTGTTCGACGCGATCGACGCCCACCCATGGGTCGGCACCACGCTCGCCCGACTTCCCCGCACGCCGGGGAAGTCACCGATGCTGCGGGTCTTCGAACGCATCGGGCGCCAGGTCCAGGCGCTGCGGGTGCCCGAAACCGCCCAGTTCACCGCGGCGTCCGCGCTGTTGAGCTACATCCTCGGCGTGGCGGGCCAGAACGCCGCCAATACGCTGGCGGCCCGGGCGAACACCGACCGGGCCGCGTTCCTGGACGCCGTGGCGGCCGCGTGGCGGGAACTGGACCCCGACCAGTACCCGTTCACCCGCGACGTCGCCGGACAACTGCGCGAACACGACGACCGGGCGGAGTTTCTCGCCGGCATCGACCTCATCCTCGCGGGCATCACCGCCGGCCGGGCCGACGGCCGGACACGGCCCTGAGGCGGCCGTAGGGTGAGGGCATGCCGGACTACGAGCACCGCGTGACCGTGGACGACGACGTCGAGTTCCCCGTCCCCGCCCCCGGCGAAGCGTGGACGGTCGGTGCGGTCGTCCTCGACCGGGACGGCCGGGCCTTCGCCCAGAAACGCGGTCCCCGCCGACGGCTCTTCCCCGACTGCTGGGACATCGTCGGCGGGCATGTCGAGCCCGGTGAGTCGCTGCTGGACACCCTCGCCCGCGAGATCGAGGAGGAGACCGGCTGGCGCCTGCGCCGCGTCCGGCGCCTGCTCGGGATCACCACCTGGACCGGCGACGACGGCGCCGGACCGCGGCACGAGGCCGACTACCTCGTCGAGGTCCACGGCGATCTGGACCGCCCCGCCCTGGAGTGGCCGAAACACACCGCCTACCGCTGGATCGGCCCCGACGACCTTCCCGTCCTCAAGGAGAACCGCGCCCCCGGCGAACACCTCATCCACGACCTGATCGCCAAGGCCCTGCGGGAGCACTCCTTTCCGGCAGGGTAATTCGGTCGCGGCGGATGATCCGCCCCAGCAGACTGAGAAGCGTGGAACGCTTGACGGAGATCGCGGATCGGCTGGCCGGTGTCGGCGGCGTCGTCGGGGTGTGCCTGGGCGGCAGCCGGGCGAGAGGAACCCATGACCCCGACTCCGACTTCGACCTGGGCCTGTACTACCGGCCGCCGCTCGACACCGCCGCCCTGCGCCTGCTCGCGGCCGAGCTGACCGGTGGGCCGGTGGAGGTGACCGAGCCGGGCGGCTGGGGGCCATGGGTGGACGGCGGCGCCTGGCTGACCATCGACGGCCACCGAGTCGACTGGATCTACCGGGACCTGGACCGGGTGCACCGCGTCTGGCAGCAGTGCCGCGCCGGGCGGTTCGAGATCGGCACCCAGCCCGGCCACCCCCTGGGCGTGTACTCCCACTCCTACGCCGGTGAGGTGGCCCTCGGCCGCGTCCTCACCGACCCCGGCGGTGAGCTTCGTACCCTGCGGGAGCAGACGCGCCACTATCCCGAGCCACTGCGCGAGGCGCTCATCGACAACGCCCGCTGGGAGGCACCGTTCATCCTGTCCGGCGCCCGCAAGGGGGCGGCCCGCGGTGACGCCTTCTTCGTCGCCGGCTGTCTCTTCCGCGCGGTCGGACTCCTCGTACACGCCCTCCACGCCCACGCCCGCCGCTGGGTCCTCAACGAGAAGGGAGCGGTACGCGCCGCCGGACAACTCGCCATCGCCCCGGTCGACTTCGCCGAGCGTGCGCACAACCTCTTCTCCGCCCTCGGCACGACTCCACGCACCCTCATCACCACACTCGACACCGCAGACCGCCTGACCACCGAAACATGCGAGAGACTCACGGAGTGACCGGGGCCGCCCGGCCATGAGCTTGCTGACCCACTGGTCACCGCAGACGGGGTCCTGGCCGAGCCGGACGTCAGGGCGGGACGGGCAGGTGCGGTGTCCGGGCGTTGTCGGTCAGCCCTGGGTGGCGCATGTCTCTGCCTCTGTCAGGTAGCGCGCCACCGGGCCCAGCGTCAGCATTCCGGTCGCGCCGCCCGCGTGTTCGGTGCGGGCGGGGCGCAGGGCCGTCGCGGCGCGGGCGGCGATCGGGGGCTCGCCGAGGCGGGCGGCCGCGTGGGCGGTCAGGCACCAGAGTGCCTCCTGCATGTGATCAAGGGGTGGTTCGGGCGCCGCGGACAGGGCGGCACGGGCCTCCTCGACCCGGTCCTGGGCGAGCAGCACCAAGGGCTGCGCCCAGGGGCGGTACGGGCCCCAGTCGAGGGCGGGATCGGTGGGCGCGGGACGGCCGTGCAGCAGACGCAGGCCCAGGAGGGCGAGGGCGAACAGGCCCCGGTGCAGCCCCGGCATGCTCGCCGTCCCGGCGAGGGCGTCCTCCGCGGCGCGGTACCGCGCCGCGGCCGTGGCGGCGCTCGGCCCGCCGGGTTCCGCGCTGCGGGCGGCCGTGGCCCGGGCCCGGAACCAGCCTGTCAGGACGGGGACGAGAGAGGCCTCGGTGCTGACGGCTAGCCGCTCGGCGACCCGGGCGTGTGCGGCCGCGGCATCGAGGTCACCGAGGGCGGAGGCGGATTGCAGGCGGATGAGCCGGCCCAGCACGGCGAAGTTCGGCAGCTCGTGCCGGGTGGCCAGGCCCAGGATCTCGGCGCCGGTCGCATCCCGCGCCGCCGCGAGCCCGGGGCGGGTGAAGGACTGGAGGAACACGCCGTTGAGGGCGAACACCAGCAGTGCGGGATCGCCCAGCTCCCGGGCCAGCGCCTCGGCCTCGCGCGCCGCCTGCCCGGCGCGCTCCCGTTCGGTGCCGGACAGATCGGCGCTGCGGCTCTCGACCGCGACGGTGGCCAGCAGGCGGGCGCGCAGTTCGGCGGGGCCGTCGGCGCCGAGCGCGGTGAGCGTACGCTCGGCCGCCGCGACGACGGCACGGGACTGCTCGGGGTCGTCGGCCCGGCTCCACAGGGCGGGCACGTCGTAGGCCCCGATGACCCGGGCGGTCAGGGCGACGTCCCCGGTGCGCTCCGCCGCCTGGACGGCGGCGAGGCGGTCGCGCCGCGAGTGGACGAGGGCGTCGCCACCCGCAAGGGCCAGGGTGCGCGCCAGTTCCACGGTGGTGCGCGGGCCGAGCCGTACACCGGCGGTCCACACGGTACGCGCGGGCCGGAGCGTCGTGGCGCCCTGGAGAATGTCCGCCTCCAGGCGCTGGAGGTCGGCACCGGGGTCCAGCCCGAGCTGCTCCACGAGCATCGTGCGGGCCCGGCGGAGCGTGGCCAGCGCGTCCGCCTGACGGCCCGCCCGGTGCAGCGCGCGGGCCAGCAGCCCCCAGGCCGGCTCGCGCCAGGGGTGTTCGGTGACGTGCGCGCCCAGTTCGGCGACGAGCTCGGCCCCCGAACCGGAGTCCAGGAGGAGGCGGGCGCGCAGCTCCAGCCCCTCCAGCCGCAGCTCCTCCAGCCGGGCCCGCTCGCGCCGCGCCCACAGGGAGCCGGTCAGGTCGGCGTAGGCCGGGCCGCGCCAGGCCGCGAGGGCCGCGTCGAGGTCGGTCAGCGCAGCGGGGGTCCGCCGGGCGCGGGCCAGGGCGTCCTCGAACCGGTGGGCGTCCACCTGGGCGCGCGGCAGGCGCAGCGCGTAGCCGGGGCCTTCCGTGACGAGTACGCGCGGCGGAGTGCGGGGCGGCCGGTCGGGCTCGATGGCCCGGCGCAGCGCGGCGACGAACGTACGCAACGCGCCCACGGCGCGCACCGGTGGCTCGGCCCACAGGTCGTCCACGAGGGTGTCGGTGGAGACCATCCGTCCCCCGGCGGCGACGAGCCGGGCGAGCACCTCGCGATGGCGGGGTCCGCCCAGGTCAACCGGGGTGCCGTCATCGCGGAGGGCCCGCACGGCACCGAGCACGTCGATTCGCATGCCCTCCATCTTCCGTGCCGCGGGCCGGCGGTGTCGAAGCGTACTGATCGGCTGCTGATCGCCCTCGCCCACGCTGGTCCGGTCAGTCCCCCGACCCCAGCAAAGGGCCTTTCATGACGCTCAGGATTCCCGGTTTCGACCACGTCCGCCTGCCCGGCACGGACGGAGTGGAGCTGGCCGCCGCCGTCGGCGGCAGCGGCAGCCCGGTCGTGCTGCTGCACGGCTTTCCCCAGACCCACCTGATGTGGCGGCACGTCGCCGAGCGGCTCGCCGGCGAGCACACGGTCATCTGTCCCGACCTGCGTGGCTACGGCGCCAGCGACAAGCCGGCGGCCACCGGCCCCGAGGTGTACTCCAAGCGCGCCATGGCCGCGGACGTCGTCGCCCTGGCGGCGGCGCTCGGCCACGAACGCTTCGCCCTGGCCGGCCACGACCGGGGTGCCCTGGTCGCCTTCCGGGCGGGGCTGGACCACCCCGAGACCCTCACCCACCTGGGCATCCTCGATGTGGTGCCGACGCTGGACATGTGGGACGTGCTGCACGGCGTCCGGGCGGCGGTCGGCTACCACCTGTTCCTCATGGCGCAGCCGCCGGGGCTGCCGGAGACGATGATCGCCAACAGCGCGGACGCCTACTTCGGCTCCTTCCTCGACGCCTGGGCCGCCGACCCGGCCGCCCTGCCGGAACCGGTCCGGGCCGAGTACCTGCGGGCGAGCGCCGCGGCCGTGCCGTCGATCGTCGCGGACTACCGGGCCTCGGCGGGCATCGACGTCACACACGACCAGGCGGACCGGGACGCCGGTTCCCAGCTGGCCATGCCCGTGACGGTCGTCCAGCAGGACTGGGGCACGCAACTGGGCTACGACGCCGCCGCGGTCTGGCGCGCGTGGGCGCCGGACCTGGACCACCGGCTGACCGGCGCGGGGCACTTCATGGCGGAGGAGTCGCCCGACGAGATCGCGGGGGCGATCCGGGACCTGCTGCTCCGCTGAGCCGGCCGGGGGAGGGGAAGCGAGGGCGCTCGGCACCCGTACCGGGCGGGCGGGCCGTCACGATGACGGTACGGACCGAGCCGGCGTGATCGGCCGGGGTGGCGAGGACGGCTGACTCCCCTCGGGGAGCCGGTCGTCCTAGCCCCGCGCCGTTCAGGCCATTTCGACGTAGCGGTGGACCCGGTCGAAGCGCCGGGCCGCCAGGTCCCCGCGCCGGATCACCCAGTGGGCCACGCCGGAGTCCAGTTCCGTGACGTCGTCGCCGAACCTCCAGGTGGCCAGGAGAGTCCAGTCGCCGGCGCCCTCTCCGTCGGCCGAGGGGCCCGCCTCCCCGGGATCACGCGCGTAGTGGACGGGGTCGTTCTGCGGCGACACCGGATGACCGCCGATCTGCAAGGACCAGGGAGGGCGGTAGCCGCCCACGTGTGCCCAGGCGTCGCTCAGTTCGTCGGCGAGTTCGAACTGCTCGTCGTCGGTGAGGTCGCCCCATCTGTCGACGGCGAAGCTCTCCGGCATCTGGTCGCTCAACCGATGCCACACCGTACGGAGTTCACGCGGCCGGTACGGCTTGCGCCAGCTGTGTCCGAGAGGGCTCGGGGTCGTCGGGGTCCCGGCGGGTACGTACATCACCGCGTCGGGCACCTGCCCCTCGAGGCTCACCTCGCTGCCGGCGAAGAAGAGCAGGTGGCCGTCGGCGGGGAGGGGGAGGCCGGTTGCGTCCGGCGGGAGGGCCGCGAGGTCGACGGAGGCCACGAAGGGTTCGGACGGCTTCGGCGCACCGTGCGGCAGCAGGGGGTCGCCGCCGGCCCGGGCCACGAGGGGACCGTCACCGCCCTCGGCCACGTACACCGCCGGCCGGGCGATACGTATCCACTCCTCCACCTCCTCCGACGGCAGTCCCCGGGATGCCGCCTCGGCTCGGAAGCGGTTCGGTCTGTCCACGGTCTCGTCGGCCACGGGGTCACCCTAACGGGCTCGTGGGCGAGCCGTGGCAGACCCAATTCGCGTGAAGTGCAAGGTGACTTCGTGGTGCGGGTAGCCTCGGTCTCGGTCAACAGTCTCGCGGTTTGGAGGAAGTACCCATGACGAAGGGTCCGTTCGTCGCCATGTCCGTCGCCACCGCGGTGCTCGGCACCGCGCTCGGCTCCCTCGCGCTGGAACTGCGCGCACAGGGTTACGAGCAGTACGTCGAATCCGTCAGCACCTTCAGCGTCCTGATGTACATCACCGCGGCTCTCGTGGTGATGACCTGGGTCCGGGACGGCCGGCCGCACTCCAACTGAGCCGGACCGCCCCCGCACACCGGACGCCTGCCCCGCCCCGCCCCGGCCAAGCCGGGGCGGGGCAGGCGCGCGCCGGGTACCCGCGCACTACGGGCCCCGATCCTCCCTCCTGTACAGGCGTTGACACGGCGTCACACCCCTCCCATCATGGGAGCGCTCCCATAGATCGGATCCGGCCGCCCCGTACCGCCCCGCACGCGCACGATCGCCCCGCACCCCCGCTCCGTTTCCCGTGTCACCGGCGCGGAACGTCCTGCTGCCGCGTCGGCACTTCGCCCGTCCGGCGGTCCCGTCCGGCATCCGCCGTGCCGCCGGACCCATGAGGGAGGACCCCATGCCACCACTGCACAGACCCGGCCGACCGGCCGGCGCCGGGGGCCCTGGCGCCCTCGCGCGCGGCGCGTTCGTGCTGGCCGCCGCGCTCGCCCTGCTGGCCCCGCTGGCCGGTGTCGCGCCCGCCGCACCGCGGACGGCGGCCGTCGGGGACACGGCGGCCGCCGGGGACGTGGACGTCCGGGTCAACGCCCAGGCGGCCCTGGGCCGGCTGTCCGACACCGCCCGGGGCGTCAACACCGCCATCTGGGACTCGCACATGAACGACCCCGAGGTCACCCGCCTGATGAAGGCGGCCGACGTCGGGATGATGCGCTACCCCGGCGGCTCGTACGCGGACATCTACCACTGGGAGACGCACACGGCGCCCGGCGGATACGTCGCCCCCGGCACCGGCTTCGACGCCTTCATGGGCACCGTCCGCGCCACCGGCGCGCAGCCCATCCTGATCGCCAACTACGGCTCGGGAACGCCCGAGGAGGCGGCCGGCTGGGTCAGGTACGCGAACATCACCAAGAACTACGGCGCGAAGTACTGGGAGATCGGCAACGAGATCTACGGCAACGGCCATTACGGCAGCGGCTGGGAGCACGACGACCACGCCGACAAGAGCCCCCGGGAGTACGCCCGCCAGGTCCGCGCGTACGCCCTGGCCATGAAGGCCGTAGACCCGACGGTCAAGATCGGCGCGGTCCTCACCTCGCCGGGCGAGTGGCCGGACGGCGTGGTCGGCGAGGGCGATCCCGGTGACTGGAACAACACCGTGCTCGCCGAAGTCACCGACGTGATCGACTTCGTGAGTGTCCACTGGTACGCGGGCGGGTCCGACACCACCGCCCAGGACGCCATGGCCCGGCTGGCCCGGCTGCCCGGTGAACTGCGGGAGGTGCGCGCCCAGCTCGACCGGTACGCGGGCGCGGACTCGCCGCGCATCGGCATCGCCCTCACCGAGATCAACACCAACACCGGTGGTGCCCGGCTGACCGCCCGCCCCAACGGCCTGTTCGCCGCCGACGCCTTCATGACGGCGCTGGAGAACGGCGTGTTCAACGTCGACTGGTGGGACACCCACAACGGCGCCGGCCAGATCACCACCGTGGACGGCGAGACCGACTACGGCGACATGGGGATGCTCTCCAGCGGCGCCTGCACCGGCGACGTCTGCGAGCCGGCGCCGAACACGCCGTTCCACCCGTACTACGGCATGAAGATGACCAGCGAACTGGGCACCGCGGGCGACACCATGGTCGCCGCCCAGTCCTCCGCGCGGGACGTCTCGGCGCACGCCGTGCTCCGTCGCGACGGCCGCCTGAGCGTCCTGCTCGTCAACAAGGACCCGGACGCCGCGCACACCGTGGACCTGGACTACGCGGGCTTCACCCCGTCCGCCGCCGCGCCCGTGGTGCACCGCTACGCGCGCGGTGACAGCGACATCACCGAGGCCGGCGCCGGGGCGGCGACCGCGTCCCAGGTCACCGTGCCACCGTACGCGCTGCTCACGGTCACGCTCGACCCGCGGGCCGGCACCGGGCCCGGCGCCTCGGCCGCGGGGACGCCGGGCACCCCGAGGCTGGAAGCGGTGACCGACACCACCGCACGCCTGTCCTGGGCGGGTGCGACGGGCGCGGCCCGCTATCTGGTCCAGGAGCGCGACGGCACGTACACCCGTCTGGTCGGCGAGACCACCGGCACCTCCGTGACCCTGCGCAACCTGCCCCCGGGCAGCGGCCACACGGTCAACGTGCTCGCGGCCGACGCCTCGGGACGGCTCTCCGCCCCGTCCTCCCCGCTGACCTTCACCACCGGCACCCCGTCGAACGCCACCTGCGCGGTGACGTACCACCGTGACTCCGGCTGGGGCAACGGCTTCGTCGCCACGGTCACCGTCCGCAACCTGTCGGACACGCCGATCACCGGATGGACCGTGGACTGGGACTGGCCGACCGGCGGCCAGTCGGTGTCCTCCGGCTGGAACGCCACGTTCCACCAGAGCGGCTCCCACGTACGGGTGACCGCCCCCGAGGGCGCCGGGCCACTGGCCCCGGGCGGGGCGTCGACGGCCTCCTTCGGATTCGTCGGTGCCAACGACGGCCCGAACCCGGACCCGACGGTCTTCCGTCTCAACGGCACGGTCTGCTCCGGCGGTTGAGGGTTCGGCCCGCCCGGGGCAGGGGACAGCCGTCCTGCTCCGGGCGGGCCCGGTCAGGCCTCCACCGTCTCCGTCAGCCCGGTGATCGCCTCCGGCCACGGGGCGGGCGTGGCGATCAGGGCGCGCAGGGACCGGGTCTGACGCGGCGGCAGGCCGATCGTCAGGATTCCGGTGGCCCGGCCGGCGGTGCCGTACAGCGCGGCCAGCCGCAGCGGGTCCTTGCCCAGGGTGCGGACCTCGATCCGGTCGGCACCGGCCAGTACACCGTGGGCCTGGAGCTTCAGGTCGTACTGGTCGGACCAGAAGTACGGCACCGGGGTGAACGGGCGCCGCTCGCCGAAGCGTTCCGGGTCCAGCTCGGCCAGGAGGTTGCGGGCGGCGGCGAGGCCCTGCTCGCTGGCGTTCATCCGGTGCTCGATCCGCAGTTCCCGGCCCAGGCCGGGGTGGTACCAGCGGGCGACGTCTCCGGCGCCGTAGAGGCCGGGGGCCGCGGCGCAGAACTCGTCGCAGCGCAGCCCGTCCGACAGGTCCAGGCCCGCCGCCTCGGCGCCGGGGCCGCGCAGCCAGTCGACGGCCGGGACGGAGCCGACGGCAAGCAGTACGTCGTCGGCCTCCACCACCGTGCCGTCGGCGAGCACGGCACCGGTCGCCCGGCCGGCCTCGGCGCGGATGCCGGTGACCGCCTGCCCCGAGCGCAGGGTGACGCCGTGGGCGCGGTGGACGTCGGCGAGGAGCCGGCCGACCTCCGGGCCCAGCACCCGCCCCATCACCGTGTCCTCGGTGCCGACGAGCGTGACCCGGTGGCCGAGGGCACGCGCCACGGCGGCGGCCTCGGCGCCGAGCACGCCACCGCCGACCACGGCCAGCCGCCGGCCGGGCGTGGCGAGGCGCCGGCGCAGGGCGAGCGCGTCGTCCAGGGTGCGCAGCACGTGCACCCCCTCGACCGCGTCGCCGCCGGGCAGGGTGCGGGGCACGACACCGGTGGCGGCGATGACACCGGCGCAGCGCAGCACGGTCCGCCCGGCGTCGCCGAGCGTGAGCGCGCGCCGCGCGGGGTCGTAGGCGACGGCACGGGTGCCCAGCCGCAGGTCCAGGTCGAGCTCCGCCAGCCGGTCGGCGTCCCGCAGCGCGGTGCGCTCGGGCTCCCAGGCGCCGGACAGGACGTGCTTGGACAGCGGCGGCCGGTCGTAGGGCGGGTGGGGTTCGTCGCCGATGAGGGTGATCTCCCCGTCCCAGCCCAGGCGGCGCAGCCCTTCGGCGGCGGCCAGCCCGGCCGCCGCCGCGCCGACGACGGCGATACGCGGGCGGGGGGTGTGCGGGGCGCTCATTCCCGCACCTGGATGGCCGCGGCGGGACAGATGGTGGCGGCCTCGCGCACGGCGGCGTGCTGACCGGCCTCCGGGGTGGCGTCCAGCAGGACGACGATGCCGTCCTCGTCACGCTGGTCGAAGACCTCGGGGGCGACCAGCACGCACTGGCCGGCGCCGCAGCACTTCGCCTCGTCGATGGTGATCTGCATCAGGATTCCTCCAGGGGTGGGGTCAGTCAGGGGGGCGGCGGGTCACCAGGTGACCGGGAGGGCGTGGCAGCCGTAGATCACCATGTCCGTGCGGAAGGGGATCTCCTCGACCGGTACGGCGGGGCGCATGCCCGGGAAGCGGCGCAGCAGCGTGGTGATCACGACCTGCAGCTCGGCGCGGGCCAGCGCCTGGCCGAGGCACTGGTGGATGCCGTAGCCGAAGGCCACATGGTGCTGGGCGTTGGGGCGGCGGATGTCGAGCCGGTCGGCGTCGGGGAAGGTGTCCTCGTCGCGGTTGGCGGAGGGTACGGCGACGATGACGCCCTCCCCGCGGCGGATGAGCTGTCCGCCGACCTCGACGTCCGCGAGGGCCGCGCGCCGGGGGCCGTTGCGGATGATGCTGTGGAAACGCAGAAGTTCCTCCACGGCGCCGCGGACCAGGGAGGGGTCCTCGCGCAGTCGGCCGGCGGTCTCCTGGTCGAGCATGAGGGACAGCGCGCTCAGGCCGATCATGTTGGCCGTCGTCTCGTGGCCCGCGACCAGCAGCAGCACGGCGAACGCCACGAGGTCCTCGTGGGTCAGCTCGCCTCGCGCGTACTGCTCGGTGACGAGCCGGCTGATGATGTCGTCGCCCGGCTCGGCCTTCTTGGCGTTCACCAACTGGTTGATGTAGGCGAGGAGTTCGGTGCGGGCGGGCTCGCGCTGCTCTTCGGTGAGGTCACGCGAGAGCAGGGTGCCGGTGAGCCGCTGGAAGGTGTCGTGGTCCTCGTAGGGCACGCCCAGCAGCAGGCTGATGGCCAGCGAGGGCAGCGGCAGCGCCAGGGCCTGGACCAGGTCGACGGGGTGCTCGGAACGGTCGACGCGCTCCATCGCGTCGCACAGTTCGTCGGTGAGCCGCTGCAGGGTGGGGCGCAGCGCCTCGACCCGCTTGACCATGAAGTCCCGGGTGACCATGCGGCGCAGCCGGGTGTGCTCCGGCGGGTCCATGCGGATGAAGCCCCGGGTGGCGCCGGGACGCGGGCTGCCGCCGGTCATGCCGCTGACCGGGTAGCCGGGGGCGGAGGTGTCGGAGCTGAAGCGCGTGTCACCGAGGATCGCCCGGACGTCCGCGTACCGGGTGGCGAGCCAGGCCCAGCCGCCGTCGTCCAGGGCGACCTTGGACAGCGGTTCTTCCAGGCGCAGTCGGGTAAGACCCTCGGGCGGATCGAAGGGGCACCCGGACGGCGGCCGGGCAGGCAGCGGCGGAAGCGGTGCGGTGGTGGTCATGCCACTCCTTGTGGGGGAAGACCTTCGACTAACACCTGTTAGCTTACGACCGTTTCCTTAGGGCGGAGGGCGGCCTGGGCCGCAGGAGAGGTGAAGGAAATCGGGTGATGTGGTGGAGGGGTGCTTCGGGCGCGACGCCGACGGCAACCCGAAGGGACCGGACGCATGCCGGCGGCAGTCCGAAGGGAGGGGAGCCGGGGGGAACGGGCGCCGGGTGAAGGCGTGGAGAGGGAGTTGAGGACGCGTCAGCGTTCCAGCAGCAGGCCGAGCAGTTCGTCCACGAAGCGGTTCAGCCGGGCGGTGTCCTTGCGGCGCGGCATGACCTGCCACAGCGCGACCCGGCCGTGCAGGGCGCACCACAGCAGGTACGGCGCTTCCGCACGGGTGCCGCGCACCCGCCAGCCGGCCTCCTCGCAGTGGGTGAGCGCCTCGTGCAGCCCGCGCAGGAGCAGCCCGGCCGGGTGACCGTGCAGCCGCTCCTCGTCCACCGGGGTCTGCCAGGTCTCGCACATCAGGCGGTACTTGGCCGGGTTGGCCACCGCGAAACGGCAGTACGCGCGCAACTGGTGCCGCAGCCGTTCCAGCGGGTCGTCCGCGGGCGCGGAGGCGTCGGCCTCGGCCATCAGCACGGCCAGCCGCTCGTAGTGCTCCGCCAGCACCGCCCACACCAGCTCGGTCTTGTCGGCGAAGTGCCGGTAGATGCTCGGGGTGGCGATGCCGACCTCCCGGGCCACCGCCCGCAGCGAGAGGGCGTCCTCGCTGCCCACCTGCTCCAGCAGGCCCCCGGCGGCGCGCAGGATCTCCTCACGGAGCCGTTCGCCCTGCCCGCGGGGGTTGCGCACCCGCGCCGTCCGCTCCGCGGGAGCCCCGGCGGAGTCGTCTCCGCGCCGCTTCGCCTCGTCCACCGCCGTACACCTCCTTCACCCCGGGACGTCCGCACCTGACCGCCGAAACCGGTGGTCATCCGTTGATCACCGCAGGGCAGCCGCCCCGAACCGTACACGACACCGGCCGCCACACCGGCACACGCTCACCAGGCCTTGTGTCGCGGAGCGGGGGTGTGAGCGGCCGGCCATGCCATGACGGCGCGCCCTGGTCGCGGCCGGTGTGACTCCCTGCCGGCGTGCCGGAGGTTCCGCCGCATCCCCGGCGTCGGTGTCGTGGTCGCCGGCGGAGACAGCGTGCGGGTGCCCGTACGGAAACCGACGAGCCGTGCCGCCTCCCGAGGGCCGGAGCCCTGTCGTACGAACGGGAGACGGCACGGATCGGTCACGGTGCGGGTTCCTGCGGGGCCCCGCCGGTCAGGTCCGGCGGGGCGGTCCGGGGGTCAGACGGACGCGGTGTGCCCGGTGATGGGGCAGGTCGCGGCGGCCGCCGCCGCGCCGAAGGCGGCGGTCTTCGCGGCCGGAGCCGTTCCGCCGACCTGCTTGAGGATCTCGTCCGACAGCAGGTCCTCCTTGCCCTTGAGGGCGTCGGCGACCTTGAGGTCGGTGTTGAACACCATCTCGGCCGCGACGTTGTCCTGGACGATGCGGGCCAGGTTGTCGAGGGCCACGGCGATCGGGTCCGAGGGGGTCTCCACGGTGGGCAGGTCGATCAGGTGGGTGTCCACCTTCGCCTGGTTCATGGTGCGGCGGATGATGATGGACGCCTGGTTGAGATCGGACGTCGTCCAGATCGACAGCACCGTGACGTACAGGTCGCTCCACGCCGCCTCACCGAGCAGCGTGCGCCACCGCTTCATCAGCGTCTCGATGCCGGTGATCTGCGCGGTGGCGGCGAAGGTCATGTTGACGCGGATCGACGGGTAGACGGTCGCGGCGAACCGGTTGTACGCGACCATGTCGAAGGACTGCGCCTTGACGATGGTGTCGATGAACTTCATGGCCTCCGACAGGATCGTGGTGCAGGAGTTCTCCAGGTCCAGCGGGAGGTTGGCGGTGGGCAGCTTCGTGTACGCCGAGTTCAGCGTGGTGCGGAAGCTGTTGAGCGGAGTGATCCAGCCCTTGTCGCCCGGGGTCTTGAACGCGACCATGTCCAGGTCGTGCGGGTCGATGCGGTCCGCGTTGGGGATGTTCGGCACCTGGTCGCTGAGGTAGGCGGCGATCACCGAGTAGATGCCCAGCGGAACGTGGGCGATGGACTTGGCCAGTTCGAAGTACTCCGGAACCGGGTCGACGGTCTCGACCTGGACTCCGTTGTTGATGAGAGTGAAGCGCCCGCCGACCGCGTTGTTCTGGACGACGACGACCGGGCTGAGGTGCTTGATCAGCTCGGCCTTGAGAGACGCGTAGTTGGCGCGCATCCCGGCGTTGACGTTGCGGATCGCGTCCCGAGCCGCCTTCTCGTCGGTCGCCGCCGGTGCGGCCGACGCGCTGGTGGCCGCCTGCGTCTGGGTGAGGAAGGTGGCTGCCCCTGCTGCCGAAACGGTACCCAGAAATCCTCTACGAGTTGCCATGCCCCGTCTTTCCATAGTGAGTTCGGTGTTCCGTGGGGTTGGGGGGAAAGGCGTGGGGGGAGTTCAGGTGGGGGGCGTGGGGGGAGTTCAGGGCGGGGGGATCGAGTGTGGGAAGAAGTCCAATAGGGGGAAGGTTCGGTGAAGGTCAGCGTGTTGGGTGCGTTGACCTGCGCCTATGACGCTACGGCCCGCCACACGCGTCGGCAATGTCATCTAGCATGCAGAAACAGACATCGACGTTGCCGGCTGGGGGAGCTTGTGCACACCGTTGAACGACTGATCGTCATCGTCCTGTTCGAAGGCGTCGACCTGCTCGATGTCACGGGACCACCGGAGGTGTTCTCCCTCGCCCGGCGCGAGACGGAGGACGCGGCGGGCTACCGCGTGGTCCTCGCCGCCGAGACCATGGCCCCCACCGTCACGGCCGCCGGGGTCCGGATCCTGCCCGACGTCACCTTCGACGAGCTGGCGCGACTGAGCATCGACACGCTGGTCGTGCCGGGCGCGGTCGAGGTCGACGGGCACCGGCGCGTGCACGCGCTGGTCGATCCGGCCGTGGTGGAACGGGTCAGACAGCTCGCTCCCCGGACCCGGAGGGTCACCTCCGTCTGCGTCGGGGCCCATATCCTCGCCGCGTCCGGACTCCTCGACGGAAAGCGGGCCACCACGCACTGGTCGACCGCGCAGCAACTCGCCGCCGACCATCCCGCGATCGAGGTCGACTCCGATCCCATCTTCATCCGCGAGGGCAACGTATGGACCGGCGCGGGCATCAGCGCGTGCCTCGACCTGTCACTCGCGCTCATCGCCGAGGACCTCGGCGAGGCCGTCGCTCTGCGCGTCGCCCGGCAACTGGTGATGTACCTGAAACGGCCGGGCGGGCAGAGCCAGTTCAGCGTCCCGCTGGAACAGGTCGCCGCGACCGGGCGCATCGAGGTGCTCCGGCACTACATCCTGCGCCACATCACCGAACCGCTCACCGTCGCGCACCTCGCCGACCACGCCCACGTCAGCGAGCGGCAGCTCACCCGGATCTTCAAGAACGAACTGGGCATGACACCGCACGCCTACATCGAATCGGTGCGTGTCGAACGGGCCCGCAACCAGCTGGAGACCACCGACGCCACCCTCGAACGCGTCGCGACCGCCTGCGGGTTCGGCACCGTCGACACCCTGGTCAGGGCCTTCCGGCGCCGGCTCGACACCACACCCACCGACTACCGGCGCCGGTTCCGGACCACCCCCGGCTGAGCGCGCGGCCTCGCCCACCGCCCGGCTGAGTTCCGCGTCCCTGCCGCGCCCGGGCGCCCGCCGGGGCGCGGTCTCGGGACAGCGCGGGTCACTCGTCGGCGAGCGTCAGGTTCGGCACCCGCCAGGCCGCGATCAGGAAGGCGACCAGGGCCACCGCCGCACCGGTGAGGAAGACGAGCCGCATCGAGGTGATGTAGCCCTCCAGGAACGGCAGCGCCGCGCCCCGGTCGAGCGACCGCAGGAAGGCCGAGTCCTCCAGGTCGACACCGCCGCCGGGGCGCAGTACACCCGTCAGGGCGTGGGCGTTGTCGGGCTGGGCGAGCAGACGGCGGTAGGCCGGGTCGCGGCGGGCCTCGGCCAGCCGCTCGGCGATGCGGCCGCCCGCCGTGGAGAACAGGATGGACAGGAAGGCCGCGGTGCCCACCGTGCCGCCGTTGGAACGGAAGAAGTTGACCGACGCCGTCGCCGCGCCCATGTCCGTACGGGGCACCTCGGCCTGCGCGAGCGTGGTGAGCGTCTGCATCGACGCGCCGAGCCCCGCGCCCATCAGGGCCATGCCGAGGGCCGCCTGCCACAGCGGGCTGTCCACGCGCAGGGTCGCGAACACGAGCATCGCGGCGGTGAACGAACCGATGCCGGCGACGAGATGGACCTTGAAGCGGCCGGTGCGCGCGATCAGCCGGCCCACCAGCAAGGTCACGGCGAGGTTCGCGGCGACCGTGGGAAGGGTGGCGAGCCCCGCCTCCATGGGGCTCATGCCGCGGACGAGCTGGAGGTAGAGCGGCAGGGTCGTCATCGCGCCGAACATGCCGATGCCGACGACGAAGTGCAGCCCGACCCCCAGCCGGAAGGCACGGATGCGGAACAGCCGCGGTGGCAGCAGCGCGGCCGCGCCCATCCGGCGCTCCACCACGACGAAGGCGACGAGTCCCAGCGCGCCGACGGCGTACATCAGCAGCGCCGGGGGCGAGCCCCAGCCCCAGGTGCGGCCCTGCTCGGCGACGGTCAGCAGCGGCACGATCCCCACGGCCAGCGCGAGGGCTCCGCGGTAGTCGAGCCGGTGCCGCACCCGCCGGTGCGGGAACCGCAGGACGCGGACGATCGCCACGGCCGCCACGGCCGCGAGCGGCACGTTGAGCAGGAAGATCCAGCGCCAGCCGTCGATGCCGAGCAGCGTCTCCCGGTCCGCGAGGGCCCCGCCCGCCAGTGGGCCGACGATGCTGGCGCCGCCGAACACGGCCATGAAGTAGCCCTGGTAGCGGCCCCGTTCGCGCGGGGTGGTGATGTCGGCGACGATCGTCATGGCCAACGACATCAGCCCGCCGCCACCGAGCCCCTGCACGGCCCGGAACGCCGCCAGTTCGTAGATGGACGTGGCGCAGCCGCACAGCAGCGAGCCGGCCGTGAACAGGCCGATCGCGGCGAGGTACACGGGCCGCCGGCCGTGGATGTCGGAGAGCTTGCCGTAGAGCGGGGTCGCGAGGGTGGCGGTGATGAGGTACGCGGTGGTCGCCCACGCCTGGGCCGTCAGCCCGTGCAGGTCGTCGGCGATGGTCCGCAGCGCGGACGCGACCACCGTCTGGTCCAGCGCCCCCAGGAACATGCCCAGGACCAGTCCGGACATCACCGTGGTGATCTGCCGGTGGCCGAGCCGCACGGGCGCGTCCCCGGCCGCGTTCTGCCGTTGGGTTTCGGAGGAGGTCACACGTCGTCCAAGAGACCTGTCAGCGCGGTGACTTGTGCCGATGGGGGTAAGTTGGCCGCTGACCTGCGGGAACGGTCTTTCAGTTGTTTCATGCTCATGCCGGTTGATGATGCCGGAAGTCCCAGAGAAATCCCAGAGGACCCCCACGGCTGACGGCCGCCCCTTGGGTCTGTTCGTCACCCACGCGGTTCAGGACACGGGGCAGCCGCCGGGCCCGGTGGCCCGGCAGTCCCAGGACCGACGGTGCGGAACACGCTGACCATGGTGAACGCCGCCGGGGCCGTGCCTTCCGCTGTGCCCGGTAATCTCCCGGAAACACTCCCCGGTAAACACCTTGTTTAAAGGATCTCTTTGCCCAACAGGGATTGCCTCTGTCGTCGTTGATCCGGATCAATGAATTTCGGCGGAACCGAGAATCCGCCAACAGCGTGGTGGGGGCAACCATCCTCCGCGCTGGCTCGATCGGATCGTATGCGATTCGGCCACCGCGACCGAATCGTATGCACGGGGATTAGGAACGGGGCTTGATGATCACGTGTCTGCCTGCCTTGCGGCCTCCTGCGCACCTGCCGGACGTGTCACGCAGACATGAACGGCGCAATATCCTGCACACCCTCGTCGGACTGCTTGAACTCGCCACACACGACTGGGAGGACATTCCGCCCGAGATCGAGGATCCGCTCGTCCGGGCCCTGCTCGTCGGCAAGGTCATGACCGCCGAGGACCAGGGGGTACGGCTCTCGGTGAGCGGCTGTTCCCGGCTGGGCCGCCGGCCGGGGTCCGCGGGCGACCTGATCACCATCCTGGGCAACCTGATCGACAACGCCGTGGACGCGCTCGCCGGACACCCGCCGGCCGCCGGGGACGAACCCCGCGTCGAAGTGCGCCTGCACGAGCGGGAATCCGTGACCGAGCTGCGGGTGGCGGACAACGGCCCGGGCGTGCCACCGGAGAGACGGCAGTGGATCTTCATCGAGGGAGCGTCCACCAAACGGCACACGGGCGCCGGCCACCGCGGTCTGGGCCTGGCCCTCGTCGGGCGCCTGGCGCACGAGCGGGACGGCACGGTGTCCGTGTCCGAACGCGCGGGCGGCGGCGCGGTGTTCACCGTGCGGCTGCCCGGGAAGGTGTCCTCCGGCGAACGGTACGCCTCGTGATCGGCGTGCTCGTCGTGGACGACGACTTCTACGTCGCCGGCATCAACGCCCGGTACGTGTCCCGGGTGCCCGGCTTCCGGGTCGTGGGGCGGGTGCACGACGCGGCCTCCGCGTTCGCCGCCGTCCAGGCCGGGGGCGTCGACCTGATCCTTCTGGACCACTACTTGCCGGACGAGAGCGGCCTGTCGCTCACCCGCCGGCTGCGCCGGGAGGGGCCGGCCGTCGACGTCCTCATGGTGACCGCGGACAACCGGACCGCCTCCGTGCAGGAGGCGCTGCGGGCCGGGGTGCTGCAGTACATCGTCAAACCGTTCACGTTCGAGGCGCTGCGCGGCAAGCTGGAGGCATACGCGCGGCTGCGCGGGGCCCTTCGCGACACCGAGCTGGACCAGGAGCGGATCGACCGTCTCCTGGGCAGCCTGTGCGCTCCGGCCGCGGCGGCTCCGATGCCCAAGGGGTACACACAGCGCACGGCCGAGCTGATCCGGCATATCGTCACGCGGGCCGGCCGGCCGGTGTCCGCCCACGACGTGTCGGAACAGGCCAGGGTCAGCAGGTCCACTGCCCAGCGGTACCTGAAGTACCTGGAGGAGGAGGGGAGGTTGCACCTCACTCTGAAGTACGGGGACAGCGGCCGGCCCGAGCACTACTACTCCACCGTCTGAGGTGCCGCCCGCCCGCCGAACTGGCGGGCGGCACCCTGAGGGCGGACCGGCGGGTCACCTCGCCGCTCTCGCTCTCTCACCTCGCTCGCCCGGAGCCGGCGCCTCGGGGCGAGCGATGCCCCCCGGCCATGGCCGCCTTGGCACGACGGCCGTCAGGAGGTGACCGGCTCGGTGGGGATCCAGGATGTCGCGGCGTACCACCAGCGCACCAACTCGTCCAGGTCCTTGTGGACCTCCTCCGCGTCGCGCGCCGCCACCAGGCCGACGGCGGCCGCCTGGGTGAGGTGCTCCACGCCCCGCCCCACCGCACCCGGTGCCATCTGCAGCGTCAGTTCCGCCGTGGGCACGGGGCAGGGCTCGGCCGGCGGCACGAACGCGCCGTAGCCGGGCGGCAGAAGGGTCCAGCCGGCGACTTCCCGCGGGGCGGGCGGCTGCGCGGTCAGGGTGAGGTCGCTGCCGCACTGGGCGCGCAGGCCCTCCTTGGCGAGCTGGACGCCGAAGACCCTCTCGTAGGCGTGGGCGATCAGCGCGCCGCCGGCCCGGCTGGCGATCTCGCAGAGCACCGGCTCGCCGGTGGCGTCGATCCATGCCTCCAGGTGGAAGGCGAGCGGCAGCGGGGCGGCGGGCAGCGCGGCGATCACGTCCCGGGTCAGCGCGGTCAGCGTGGTGAACCGAGGGTCGTCCGGGGCGAGCATCACGCTGCTGAGGGGTGAGTCCTCCCAGACCCGCTGCGCGATGCCGCTGCCGCGGTACTGTCCCGGCCAGGCGTGCACCACGCGGCCGTCCCGCATGATGCCGTCCACGTGGAAGAAGTCCCCGTGGACGAAGCTCTCCGCCATCCACTGCCCCGGCAGATAGGGCACCTCCGCCTCACGCTGCCGGGCCAGGAAGCCGGCCACGTCCGCCGGGCGGCGCAGGACGGTGACGCCCTCCGAGCCGGCGCCGAAGCGGGGCTTGACCACCACCGGGCAGCCGGCCGTCTCCAGGAAGCCGAGCAGGTCCGCCACGCTGTCGACGGGGGTGAACGCCGGCACCCGGATCCCGGCCTCGCGGGCGATCCGCTTCATGACCACCTTGTCGCGGTAGGCGGTGGCGGAGTCGGGCCGCTGGCCGGGCAGGTCCAGCCTGGCCCGCAGCCGGGCGGCGCGCAGCACGTCGCTCTCACTGGTGCTCGCGACCAGGTCGACTCCGTGGTCGCGCGCGGCTTCCTCGGCGATCTGCTCGGTGGCCCAGGAGTGGTAATCGGGCACCAGGCGGTGCATGGGGAAGTGCTCGGCGAGGAGGTCCTCGGCGCCTTCGACGGCCTTCGCGGTGGTGATCAGCACGACGCTGTCGGCGGTGTCGTCCAGCCACTCGTGCAGCGGGCGGTCGGTGAGCGGCTGACGGGAGAACAGCAGGACTTTGGGCATGACTCTCAGATCCTCGACACGATGGTGGACTCGACCGGCCGCAGGCCCCCGTGGAGATGGACGAGGCCGGTGGCGGCCTCGCCTTCCCGTACGTGCTCGACCGCGGCGACCACCAGGTGGTGGTCGCCGACCCGGAACCGGTCGTGCCTCGCGCACACGAGCCACCCCGGGCAGTCGTCGAGCAGCGGCACCCCGTGCGGGCCGGTGTGCCAGGCGGTGGGCGGGGCGAACCGGTCGGTGCCCCGGGTGGCGAACCGCTCGGCCAAGTCCGCCTGGTGGGCTCCCAGCAGTTGCACCCCGAACCACTCGGCGTCCTGGATCAGCTCCCAGGTGCTGGAGGTGTCGGCCAGGGCGAAGGAGACGAGGGCCGGGCGGGCGCTGAGCGAGGTGAAGGAGGTGATGGTCACTCCCGCGGGTCCGGCCGGGCCCCGGGCGGTGAGCACCGCGACACCGGAGGGGTGCGCGCGCAGCACCGACCGCAGGGCCGTCTCCGCGACGGTCACGAGGAGACCCCTGCCGCGCCGCGGAACGCCGGCCGGCGCAGCCCGAGGTTCTCCCTGAGCGTGGTGCCCTCGTACGCGGTGCGCATCAGCCCGCGCCGCTGGAGTTCGGGCACGAGCAGCTCGACGATCGCGTCCAGGCCGTCGGGGAGGTAGTCCGGCATGATGTTGAAGCCGTCGGCGGCCTCGGCGACGAACCACTCCTCCAGCGCGTCCGCGATGCTCTCGGGGGTGCCCAGCAGGAACCGGTGACCGCGTCCTGCGGCCACGGAGAGGTACAGCTGGCGGATCGTCAGACCCTCCCTGCGGGCCTTCTCGTAGATCAGCTGCTGCTTGCTGGTCGACCCCTCGGTGGGCGGAAGCTCGGGCAGCGGGCCGTCGAGGTCGTAGCCGGCGAGGTCCACCATCCCGAGCTGGTACGACAGCATGCCCAGCCCGACGACCGGGTCGACCAGGTCCTGGAGGGTGGCGTACTTGTCCTCCGCCTCGGCCTGGGTGCGGCCGACGACGATGAACGCGCCGGGCAGGATCTTCACCTCGTCCGGGTCGCGGCCGTAGTCGGCGACCTGCTTCTTCAGCCCGCGGTAGTACGTCTGGGCGCCGTCCAGGGTCTGCTGGACCGTGAAGACGACCTCGGCCCAGCGGGCCGCGAAGTCCTGGCCGTCGGGGGACGATCCGGCCTGCACGATCACCGGATGACCCTGGGGCGGCCGGGCGACGTTGAGGGGGCCGCGGACCTGGAAGTGCTCTCCCCGGTGGCCGAGGATGTGCAGCTTGTCCGGGTCGAAGAACCGGCCGGAAACCTTGTCGTAGAGGAAGGCGTCGTCCTCCCAGCTGTCCCACAGCCCGGTGACGACCTCCATGAACTCGCGTGCCCGGCGGTAGCGGGCCGCGTGGTCGGGCTGCCGGTCGAGGTTGAAGTTGCGGGCCTCGGCGTCGGTCGCGGAGGTGACGACGTTCCAGCCGGAGCGGCCGGCGCTCAGGTGGTCCAGCGACGCGAACATCCGTGCCACGTTGAAGGGTTCGTTGTAGGTGGTGGAGGCCGTGGCCGTGAGGCCGATGTGCGTGGTGTGCACGGCGAGCGCGGACAGCAGTGTCAGCGGCTCGAAGTGCACCATACGGCCCTGCCGGCTCAGCTCGTCGGCGTCCCGGTACTTCGTGCGCACCCCCGCTCCGTCGGAGAGGAAGACCATGTCGAACAGGCCGCGTTCGGCGGTCCGCACCAGGCCGCGGTAGTAGTCGAAGTCGAGCCCGCCGTCGGGCCGGGCGTGCGGATGGCGCCAGGCGGCGACGTGGTGGCCCGGCGCGGGCAGGAACGCGCCGAGCTTCATCATGCGGCGTTGCTGGCTCACGTGGATCTCCAAGGTGCAGGGGTGGGGACTTCGAGGGGCGCCCGCGTGCCCGGCCGGTCACCGGCGGGCGGCCGGCCGGGGCAGCCGGTCAGCCGAGCCGGCGTACCGGTTCGCCGGCGAGGAACGCCTGGATGTCCTCGACGGCGTGGCTGTAGTACGCCGCGTAGTTGGACTGCGAGACGTAGCCGAGGTGCGGGGTGGCGAGCAGCCGGGGTGCGGAGCGCAGCGGGTGGCCGGCGGGCAGGGGCTCGGTGTCGAAGACGTCGAGTCCGGCGCCGGCGATCCGGCCCTCGTGCAGCGCGGCGAGCAGGGCGTCCTGGTCGATGATGGCCGCTCGTGAGGTGTTGATCAGGTAGGCGGTCGGCTTCAGCAGGGCGAGTTCGGCCGCGCCGACCAGGCCGCGGGTGCGGTCGCTGAGCTTGAGATGGACCGAGACGAAGTCGCTGCCGCTCAGCAACTCCTCTTTGGAGGCGGCGAGTTCCACGCCCACCTCGTCGGCCCGTTCCTTGGTCAGATTCTGGCTCCAGGCGCTGACCCGCATGCCGAAGGCCAGGCCGACCTGGGCCACCCGGCTGCCGATCTTGCCCAGGCCCAGCAGGCCGAGCCGGCGGCCGTGCAGGTCGGCGCCGACGGTGGACTGCCAGGGGCCGCCCGCGCGCAGCGCGTTGTTCTCGGTGACGAGGTTGCGGGCCAGGCCCAGCAGCAGGGCCCAGGTCAGCTCCACCGGCGGGGTGGAGGAACTGGCGGTGCCGCACACGGTCACCCCGTTGCGCTCGGCGGCCGCGTAGTCGATGACCGAGTTGCGCATGCCGGAGGCGATGAGCAGCTGGAGCCGGGGCAGCCGGTCCAGCAGCGTGGCCGGGAACGGCACCCGCTCGCGCAGGGTGACCACGATCTCGAAGTCGGCCAGGCGGGCGGCGAGTTCGTCCTCGTCGGCGATGTGCTCGCGGAAGATGACGACCTCGACGCGGTCCTCGAGCGGACTCCAGTCGGCCGAGTCCAGAGCCGCGTTCTGGAAGTCGTCGAGGACGGCACAGCGCAGTCGCATGTCAGTTGTCTCCGTAGTCCGTGCTGGTCGTGGTGGCGCCGAGGCCGGGGGCCGTCGGCAGACCGATCACACCACGGTCGACGGCCGCGCCGGTGAACGGGTCACCCACCAGTCCGAGATGGCCGTCCAGGTCCAGTTCGTCGGCGAGCGGCGCCAGTTGGGCCATCGCCGTCACACCGAGGGCGCTCTCCAGCTTGCAGCCCAGCATCACCCGCAGCCCGGCGCGGCGGGCGAGTGTCACGGTCTCGCGGGCGGCGAGCAGCCCACCGCACTTGACGAGCTTGACGTTGACGCCGCTCGCCCGGCCGCGCAGCCGTGGGATGTCCTGCGGTCCGGCGCAGTCCTCGTCGGCGTAGACCGGCACCGGCGAGCGCTCGTGGACATACCGCAGGGCCTCCGGATCGCCGGGCGGGACCGGCTGTTCGAGGAGTTCCACGCCGTGTTCGTGCAGGGTGCGGGCGACCCGCACCGCCTCGTCGGGGCTCCAGGAGCCGTTGCCGTCGACGCGGATGCGGCCGCTGTAGACCGAGCGCAGCAGTCCGGCCCGGCTGCCGTCGTCCCGCGGGGTGAGTTTGAGCTTCAGCACCGGCCAGTCGGCCAGGGTTCTGCCGCGGGTGACGAGTTCGTCGTCCGGGCAGGCGCCGATGGACAGGGCCGTGGGCGCAAGCGGCAGTCCGGCCAGGCCCCACAGCCGGTGCAGGGGCTGCCCGCAGGCCTTGCCGAGCAGGTCGTGCAGCGCCATGTCCACGGCCGCCCGGGCCGCGGGACCGATGCCCGCCTCTGCCAGCCGGTCCAGCACCCGCCGCAGCTCGTACGGGGACCCGGCGCCCGCCAGCAGCGGGGCGCACGCGGCCACCTCGGCCGGGTCGGCGCCGCGCGCGGTGCCGTACCCGCGCAGCTCCTCCCAGGTCAGCTCGACCACGCTCTGGCGCACCTCGGTGGTGACGCCGGTGTTGCTGATGAACGGCTCCTTGAGGCCGATGGACAGGGTGCGGTGGACGAATCTCACCCCAGCACCTCCTCGAAGGCGGCGACGACGGCGCTTGCCTGACGGAACGTCAGAGCACGGAAGCCGTCCGGCTCCACGGGCACCGCCGGATCGCGCGGTGTGCCGTCCGCCGGCACACCGGTACCGGGCCGGAACCGGTCGCGCAGATAGGCGGAGAGCTTCCCGCCGTGCTCCCCGAGCCAGCCGAGGGCGGTGGCGTGGGCGGCGTCGGGCCCGGCCGCGCGCACCCGTCGGAACAGGTCCGCGAGCAGGTCGGCGTCGGCCGGGGAGGTGCTGGGCGGGCAGAGCATGAAGACCTGGGCGGGCAGCAGGACGAACGCCACCGGGGCCGCCTGCTCGAAGCCGCGCACCAGCGGGGTGGTGATGGCCCGCAGCGAGCGGACGGTGGAACGGCGCGTCAAGTAGCCGCCGCGCCGCGGCGGGCATCCGGCCATGGCCCGCGCGCCCCAGTGCACGTGCGTGATGAACGGACTCTCCGGCGGACCGGCCGGGCGGTCCGGGTGGTGGGTGTCCAGCAGGCCGAACAGCACGTTGGTCAGTTGCAGCGACATCACCGGCAGCACCGGCGGCAGCCCGGGCAACTGCTCGAAGAACGCCGTCGGTGCCACCAGGGCCCGTACCAGCGCCATCGCGGCCTCGGCCAGCGCGCGGGCGGACGGGTAGCGGTACCCGTCCAGCACGTATCCCGTGCCGTCGGCCGCCAGGTCGCAGCGGGACACGTCGCCGTCCAGCCGGACCGCCTGGCTGATCAGCTCGGACAGCCGGGTGCCCTGCTTGGCCGTGGCGTCGGCCTGCTCGATGAGCAGGGTGAGCATGTCGGTGACCAGTGCCGCGTGTGCGACCAGGACATCGGCCCACCGCCGGAAGCGGTAGCCGGGGATCGTGCGCATCCGGCGCCAGTGCAGATCGGCCAGCGGCACCAGGCTGCCGTCCACCTCCGCCTGGGTCAGCGGGCAGAACAGCGGCCGGCTCCGGTCCCGCCGTACGAAGGCACGGCCGTCCCAGGTGTACAGGGTGAGGGGGTCCCGCTTGCCCTGCTCGATCAGCGAGCCCGGCTGGTACGCCTCGTCGCCGCCCTCGGTGGCGGCCTCGGTACGGGTGAAGCCGTAGATCAGCGGATAGCCGTGGCCCGCGCCGCAGATCGCGGTGTTGAAGTCCATCGGCCCCGACCGCCCGAGCGCGATGTCCTCCCAGTTGCCGAGGTGCCCGGTGCGCGGCGGCAGCAGGTCGGGGTCGCTGTGCAGCAGGTCCAGCAGCGCGCCGATGGTGACGTCCTGGGTGCCCAGGTGGACCGGCTGGAACGACTTCTCGTCGGCGGCGAGGGCGTCCGCTCCGGCGGCGGCGCGCAGGCCGAGCGCGTCGAGGATGCTCATCGCGCCTCCTTCGCCCGCAGCCGGCGCAGCAGGTACGGCAGGGTGCCGCCCGCCAGCAGGACGTCCCACTCGCCCGCGGACTGCACGTCGGCCCGGACGGTGAAGGAGACCCCGCCGGCGGTGATGTGCGCCGTGCCGGTCTCCCGCACTCCTTCCAGGGCCAGCCGGAACTCCTCGTGCCCGGTGAGCCCGAGGTCCGCCCAGCCGCGGCCCTCGGGCAGCAGCAGCGGCAGGATGCCCATGGCGCACAGGTTGGCGCGGTGGATGCGCTCGAAGCTCTCGGCGAGGACCGCCCGGACGCCCAGCAGCCACGGGCCCTTGGCGGCCCAGTCGCGTGAGGACCCCATGCCGTAGGAGCGGCCCGCCAGCACGATCAGCGGGGTGCCCTCGGCGGCGTACCGGCGTGCCGCCTCGTACACCGGCAGCCGCTCGCCGGTCGGCAGGTGCAGGGTGGTGCCGCCGCTGTCCCCGTCGCCGACCAGCCGGTTGCGCAGCCGTGGGTTGCTGAAGGTGCCGCGCGCCATCACCTCGTGGTTGCCGCGCCGCGACCCGTAGGAGTTGAACTCCCGCTCCGGCACGCCGTGTTCGGTCAGATACCGGCCGGCGGGCGAGGCGGGCGGGATCGCGCCGACCGGGGAGATGTGGTCGGTGCTGACGTCGTCGCCGAGGGCGAGCAGCACCCGGACGCCGGTCAGCGGGCCGGAGCGGGGCCCGGCGTCGGCGTAGGCCGGCGGCCGGATGTAGGTGGAGTGCGGGTCCCAGGCGAAGACGTCCGCCCGGGGGGCGGGTACGGCGTCCCAGCCGGTCCGCGCCGCCGGGTCGTCGGCGAACACGTCCGGTGTGACGAACTCGGCCTCCAGGCGCCGCAGTTCCTCGTCGTCGGGCCACAGGTCGCGCAGGAGAACCGGCTTGCCGTCGGCATCCGTGCCCAGCGGTTCGCGTTCCAGGTCGGCGCGGACGTGTCCGACGAGCGCCAGCGCGACGACCAGGGCCGGCGAGGCCAGATACCCGGCCCGGACCTGGGCGTGCACCCGGGCCTCGAAGTTGCGGTTGCCGCTGAGCACCGCCGCCACCGTCAGGCCCGCGCGCTCGACGGCCGCACCGACGCCCTCGTTCAGCGGGCCGCTGCCGCCGTTGCAGGTCATGCAGCCGTACCCGGTGACGTGGAAACCGAGCCGCTCGAGGTCGTCGAGCAGGCCGGCGGCGCGCAGGTACCGGGTGACGGCGCGGGAGCCGGGCGCCAGGCTCGTCTTCACGTGTCCGGGGACCGACAGCCCGCGTGCGACGGCCCGCCGGGCCAGCACACCGGCTGCCAGCATCGCCCTGGGGTTGGAGGTGCTGGTGCACGAGGTGATCGACGCGATGACGAGGTCGCCGTCGCGGACACCGGCCTCGGTGCGCGGCGCCCCGGAGTGCAGCGCGGCGAACGAGCCGGGCAGTTCGGCGAGCGAGATCCGCTGGTCGGGGCGGCTCGGCCCGGCCAGGTTCGGTCCGACCCCGGCGAGATCGAACTCGATCACCCGCCCGAACCGGGGCTCCTGCCCGTCGCGCAGCAGCCGCTGACGTCGGCAGTACTCCGCGACCAGGTCCGTGTCCGCCTCGGTGCGGCCGGTGCGCCGCAGATAGTCCAGGGTCTCGCCGTCCACCGGGAAGAAGGCGGACATCGCACCGTACTCAGGTGCCATGTTGGCGATCGTGCAGCGGTCCGGGGCGGACAGCGCGGCCACCGACGGGCCGGTGAACTCCAGCATCAGGCCCCGCACGTTCTCCCGGCGCAGCCGCTCGGTGAGCGCGAGGACCACATCGGTCGGGGAGACCCCCGGGCGCGGGGTCCCGGTGAGGCGCACACCCACCACGGCCGGTATCCGCACCGGCTGCGCGAGCCCCAGCATCAGGGCCTCCGCCTCCAGACCGCCGACCCCCCAGCCGAGGACGCCGAGGCCGTTGACCATCGTGGTGTGGCTGTCGGTGCCGATCACGGTGTCAGGGTGGAACACGTCACCGGTTCCGTGCGCCACGACGGTGGCCAGCCGCTCCAGGTTGACCTGGTGGACGATGCCGCTGCCGGGCGGGATGACCCGCAGTCCGTGGAAGGCGCCCTCGGCCCACTTCAGGAACGCGTACCGCTCGTTGTTCCGCTCCCGCTCCAGTGCCTCGTTGCGGGCGAGGGCGTCCGGGCGGCCCGCGAAGTCGGTCTGCACGGAGTGGTCCACGACCACGTCGACCGGCAGCGCGGGATTGACCCCGGCCGGCTCGGTCACGCGGTCGCGCAGCGCGGCCAGATCCACCAGGAGCGGGATGCCGGTGTAGTCCTGGACCAGGATGCGGGCGGGCCGGAACGGCATCTCCAGGCCGGGCTCCTCCCCCGCCGCGAGCCGCTTGCCCAGGGCGGCGGCCGCGGCGGTGTCCCCGCCGCGCAGCAGCGACTCCAGCAGCACCCGCCCGGTGAACGGGACGGCCGCCAGGTCGAAGCCGCTCGCCCCGGCGAACTCCGGCAGCCCGTACACCCGGGCCTCGCGGCCTGCCAGCCGGGTCCTGACCAGCGCGCTCATCGGGCCTCCGCCCGCCGGTCGGACGGGTACGTCCGGCCCCGCGGGCCCACGTACTCCAGCAGCGGCCGGATCAGCACGTTGTTCGCGTGCTGCTCCAGGGCCTGGGCCACCCAGCCCGCGGTACGGCCCACCACGAACAGCGGCACCGCGAGGTCGTCCGGGAGGCCGAGCAGGCGGTAGGCGAGCCCGGCGTAGAGGTCCACGTTCGGGGCGAGGCCGTAGCGGCCGTAGGGGCGCATGGCCGCGGCGACGGCGTCGAGGATGTCCAGGCCGCTGCTGTCGCCGCGCTCCCGGCTCAGCTCCACGACGGTGGCCCGCAGATGGCGCACCCGTGGGTCCTCGGTGCGGTAGACGCGGTGGCCGAAGCCCATCACCGGCTCGCCCCGGCCGCGCAGTGCGGCCACGTACTCCCCGGCCCGTTCGGGCGTGCCCACCTGGTCGACGAGCCGGACCACGCGTTCGGCGGCACCGCCGTGCACCGATCCCGCGAAGGTGGCGACGGCCGCGGTGACGGCGGCCGTCATGCCGGCCCGGGAGCCGACGGCCACGCGGGCGGCGAACGCCGAGGCGTTGGAGCTGTGGTCGGCGTGGACGATGAACCCCTTGTTGATGAACCGTACGGCGGCCGGGGTGGGCCGCTCGCCCAGCAGCGCGGTCAGGAAGGCGTCGGCGTAGGAGGTCTCCTCGGCGGGGATCAAGGGCTCCCGGCCGGTGCGGTAGGCATGATGGGCGGCGACGATCATCGGGATCCGGGCGAGCAGCGCGACACCGGCCTCCCGGGCCTCGTCGTAGGTCTCGTCGGTGCCCGCGTCCCGTCGGGGGCCGAACGCGCCGAGCGCCGAGACACAGGTGCGCAGCGCCTCCATGGGGTGCGCGCCGGCCAGTGAGCGGGCCAGGTCGAGTACCGGCCGGGGCAGCTCGCGGGCGGTGCGCAGTTCCTTGTCGAACGCCGACAGGGCGGCGGCGTCGGGCAGTTCACCGTGGATCAGGAGATACGCCACTTCCTCGAAGGAGGCGTTCTCGGCGAGGTCGTGGATGCTGTAGCCGCGGTACTCCAGGACACCTTCGGTGCCGTCGATGCGGGTGATCGTGGTGCGGTCGAAGCTGATGCCGTCCAGGCCCCGGTGCACGGCGGGCCGCTCCTCCGGCGCCGGTGCCGCGCCGGGGGCGCTGCCCTCGGCGAGTGCCCGGATCGCGGGCACCGAGCGCAGGGTGAGGGTCAGTTCGTCGTCGATCGTCACCCCGTACGCCTCTTCGAGCGCCGCCATCAGCGAGACATGGCCGAGCGAGTCCCACTCCCGGATCGACTGGTATTCGAGGGCGGTGGTGACGCGGTCCTCGCTGATGCCCAGGGTGCGGGCGATGAGGGCGTCGACGCTGCTCATGGTTCCCCTCCTGCGTTGATTCGTGTGCGGGTGGTCATGCCGCGGCAGGGCGGTCTCAGCGGCGCCCGGCCGTCTGCTCCCGCTCCCGCTCCTGCTCCTGTTTCGTCAGCCGGGTGCGCAGTGCCGCGCGGTCCACCTTGCCGTTGGTGTTGACCGGCATCTCCTCGACGACGTGCACGGACTTCGGCACCATGTAGGCCGGCAGGTCCGCCGCGCAGGCGTCGGCCAGGGCGTCCGGGTCGACGGCGCCCGACACCACGGCGGTGATCGTCTGGTCGTCCGGCCGCAGCAGGCACACCGCCTCCAGGGCCCCGGCCCGGCGCAGCGCGGCCTCGATCTCGCCCAGTTCGACCCGGTGCCCGCCGACCTTGACCTGCTGGTCGTTGCGGCCGAGGCAGACGTACTGCCCGTCCAGGTGCCGTACCAGGTCACCGGTGCGGTAGTAGGTACGGCCGGCGTGCTCGAAGTAGCGCTCGGCCGTCAGCTCCGGTGCCCGCCAGTAGCCGGGCGTGGTCTGCGGGCCGGCCACGCACAGCTCTCCGGGCTCGCCCTCGGGGACCTCGGCCAACCGCTCGTCCACGACCAGGGTGTGCAGACCCGGATAGGGACGTCCGATGGGCACGTTGTCGTGGACGCATGCGGCGGGGCTGGTCACCGGGTCCCAGCGGTGGACGGTGCAGGCGATGGTGAGTTCGGTCGGCCCGTACAGGTTCTCCACGGTGGAGTGCGGCGCCGCCGCCTGCCATGCCTCGGCGGTGGCCCGGGGCAGCGCCTCCCCGCAGAACAGGCTCCAGCGCAGCGTCGGCATGCTGCCCGGCCGCAGCGCGCCGCGCTTGCGCAGCACGGCGGCGACCGAGGGCACCGAGAACCAGACGGTGATGCCGTTGCGCTCGAGGTACTTGAACGGTGCGAGCAGTTCGATGGGGTCCATCGCGCACACCGCGGCGCCGTTCTCCCAGGCCATGAACAGGTCGAAGACCGACAGGTCGAAGGTCTGGTCGAAGGTCTGGCTGAGTCGGTCCTCGGGGGTGAGCCGGTAGCGGTCCTGGTTGGCCCGGAGGAACGCGCGTACGTTGGCGTGGGTGACCGGGACGCCCTTGGGCACTCCGGTGCTGCCCGACGTGAACAGCAGGTACGCGGGGTCGTCGGGGGCCGGCTCGGGCAGCGCCCGGAGCGGGGAGAAACCCGCGAGATCGACCGCGTCGAGCACCGGGTGTCCCGCCAGCCCCGGGACATCGGCCCGCCGGGCGTCCGGCAGCAGAACCGCCGGCCGCCCGGGTATCTGCGGCAGCAGCTCGGCGAGTCGGGGCGCGGACGCGGCGTCCACGAGCACGGCGTCGACGTCCGCGCGCTCCAGCATGGTCCGGGTCCGCTCCTGCGGGAACTTCCGGTTGAGCGGCACGAAGGCGGCACCGGCGCACAGGACGGCGGCCACGCCCAGGTAGGAGACCTCGCTGCGGTGGGCGAACACGCCGACCCGTCGGGGGCGTCCGCCGACCGCCTCGACGAGGGCCGCGGCCCACCGGCGTGCGGTGACCGCGGCCTCCTCGTAGGTGTAGTCGCGGCGTCCGATGGACAGGGCGACGCGGCCGGGATGAGTGCTCGCGTGGTGGAGCAGGCCGGCGCCGAGACGTTGGTCAAGTGCTGTGGTCATGTCGGTCCGAACTGACGGTGACGGGAAGCCGGACCGACGCTAGCCGGGCCCCCGGCAGGCCGTGCGGTTGCGAGCGCAGTGCTCCTTGAGCGAGCAAACCCCGTTCTGCCAAGCTGCTTTGTGCGGCCGTGCGGCGACAACGCGCGCAGTGAGCAGAACGGTTTTTTCGCGCTCAACTCCCTTTGTGGGCACAAGCCCCGGCCGTTCCTGCGGTGCCTTAGCCTCGCCGGGACAGCACAGCGAGGAGTGCCCCCCATGAGATCCCTGCTGCCGCCGCCCGGACCCGCGCGCCTTCTCACCGTCATCACCATGGTGATGTCACTGGGCCAAGGGCTGTGGACGGCGCTCAGCGCGATCTACGCGGTCACCGTGCTGCACCTGACGACGGGCCAGCTCGGCATCAGCGTGAGCGTCGCCGCAGCGATCGTCATGCTGTGCAGCATTCCGCTGGGGCACCTGGCCGACCGGGCGGGTCCGCGGACCGTCCAGATGTGGTCGTTCCTGCTGCTTGCCGTGCTGACCTGCGCGCTGCTGTTCGCCACCGCCTTCTGGCCGTACCTGGTCATAGTCTCGCTCCAGGGCATCGCCTACCGGTCCGGCCGCAGCTCCCGCAAGGCCATGATCGCGGGACTGATCCCGGCGGGGGACCGGGTCACCGTGCTCGCCCAGGTGCGCGCGGCCTCCAACGCCACCGTCTCGGTCGGCGCGTGCCTGGCCGGCCTCGTGCTCGCCGTGGGCTCCCGCCTGGCCTACCAGGGGGCGGTGGGCTTCATCGCCGTCGCCTTCCTGGTCACCGCCCTGCTCACCGTCAAGGAACCGGCCGTGCCCCCGGTCCCGGCCTCGGCGGGGCCGGCCCTCACGGTCCTGCGGGACGTGCCGTTCCTCGGTTTCGCCGCGCTGGACGGGATGCTGACCACGCACACCATCCTGCTCGACGTGGTGCTGCCGCTGTGGGTGCTGCGGCACACGGGGGCGCCCCGCTGGATGAGCGCGGTGATCCTGCTGGTCAACACCGTCCTGGTGGTGGCGGTGCAGACCAGGGCCGCCCGGGGTGCGGACCGTCCGAGCGCCGCCGCCCGGGCGAGTTTCCAGGGCGCGGGCTGTGTGGCGGCCGCCTGCCTGCTGTTCGCGTTGAGCGACGGGGCGGCGCTGGTACCGGCCTGCCTGTTGCTCGTCGTGGGCGCGGTCGGGCACGCGCTGGGCGAGGTGCGGCAGGCGGCGGGCAGTTGGGGCATCGCCTTCGACCTGGCCCCGGACCATGCCCAGGGCCAGTACCAGGCGACGCACGCGATGGGTGCCGATGTCGGCAAGATGATCGCGCCCGCGGTCTTCACCTGGCTCGTGATCGGCCACGGGGCCCTCGGTTGGGTGGTGCTGGCCGTGACGTACACCGCCCTGGGCGCGGCCATGCCGCCCCTCGTCTCCCGGGCGCTGCGCACACGCGCCACCGCGAGAAGCGTGACCGACGAGGTACCCACGGCCGGCTGAACGGCCACGCCGCCCGGGGACAGCGGCGCGTCACCGTTTCCGACGAACGGTGTATCCAGGGTGGTCGGGTTACTGGCGGGCTGCTGAGAGCCGGCCGTCGAAGGTGATGTCGAAGGCGTTCAGCGCGGTCTTCCAGCGCATGGTCCAGCGGGCCTGTCCTGTGCCGGTGGGATCGAGCGACATGGTGGCCATGTAGACGCACCTCAGGGCGGTCTGCTCGTCCGGGAAGCGTCCGCGGGCCTTGACCGCTCGCCGGATCCGCGCGTTGACCGACTCGATCGCGTCGGTATGTCGTCCTGGAGGGGTGGGTGCCGGGGGAGAGGCGTCGGGGGCCGCGCCCGTGCCGTGGGCGCGGCCCCCGTGCGCTGTGACCCGGGGAGCTACCCGGCGATCGCCTCCAGGTCGCCGACCGCCTGCTCGATGTCGGGCAGCGTCAGCATCGCCAGCTGGGCCGCCCGCATCCGCGCCCTGGGCGCCGGGTCGGCGAGCAGCGTCCGGCACACGTCGGTGATGCCCCGCGCACTGCGGTCGGTGATGTGACCGCCCAGTCCCAGTTCCACCACGCGCTCCGCGTTGACGTGCTGATCCCCGAAGTGCGGCAGCACCGCCAGCGGAGTGCCGGTGCGCAGGGCCTCGCGGACGCTGTTGAAGCCGCCGTGGGTGAGGAAGAGGTCCACCGACTCCAGCAGCAGCGGCTGCGGCACCCGCTCGGTCACGCGGACGTGCCCGGGCAGCCCCCCGGTGTCCACCGGGACCCCGGAGGTCGACACGATCACCGTGCAGTCGTCCAGCTCGGCCGCCGCTCCCAGGATCGCCTCCAGGCTCTCGGTGACGTCGGGGATCTCCACCGGCAACGGGTTGGCCCCGGCCCCCATCTGCTCGCGCACCACCGGCAGGGCGGTGCCGATCGCGGCGTACACCAGGGGCCGGTCCGTGGGCAGTTCGACGACCCACCCGGGCAGCACCTGGTGGCGCTCGACGTCCACCGTCTGCCGGTACGCCAGGGCCGGCGGCAGGTGCCGGCAGAAGGAGTGGGAGGGCGGTACGTAGTCGACACGGCCGTGCGCCACGAGGGACAGCGGATCGTCCCGCTCGGGCAGGCCCAGCTCCCGGCGCCGCTCGTTGAGCCGGGGCAGTACCTCTTCGGGCTCGATGGTGTTGGAGAACCCGGAGGGTGTCGGCAGCTGCGGCACGCCCAGCCGCTCGGCGGTGAGCACCGCGGCCATGTCCATGCCGTCCCGCAGGATCAGATCGGGCCGGAACTCCCGGGCGACGGGGGCGAGGATGTCCAGGTGCGGCTTGACGCTCGGCCCGGCCAGGGCCCGCATCAGCAGGCGCGGCAGTACCGGCGAGGTCAGGGACAGCTCGGCGCTGTCCTGGAGTTCGGCGAGGTGCGGGCCGAGCATCGCGATCGGGTCGAACTGCGGTAAGACGGCGCGGACTTCCACGTCGTCGTCGTGGAACACGGGGGCCAGGGCCTCGGTGGTGACCACCAGGACCTGATGCCCGGCTTTGGCGAGGGCGCGCAGCAGGGGCAGTTGAGCACGCCCGTGCGAGGGACTGCCGAGCGTGGTGCACAGGACTCGCATGGGGGGTGGGCCTTTCTCTCGTGGAGTTTCGGCGGTGGCAGGCGAAGGGGTGCCGGCCGGAGCACGCGGGAGACCCGGACGGAGCGAACAGACGCGGGTACGCCGGAGGCTGAGCGGCGTGCGGCGCCCGGTCTCGGCGTACACGGTGTGGAACGGTGCGTCAGGCGCGGACGGTGACGGGGCGGTTCGTCCGCTCCCGGCTCATGCCACCCGTGCCGGTGCGCTCGCGCGTCCGATGCCCTGCCAGCTCAGTCCGGCCCGGGCGAGCCGGTCCGGGTCCAGCAGGTTGCGGAAGTCGTGGACCTCGTGGCCCGTCATGCGCGCGGCGATCGCCGCCCAGTCGAGGTCGCGCAGCTGTGGCCATTCGGTGAGGACGACACAGGCCGCGGCCCCCTCCGCCGCCCGCACCGGGTCGTCGGCCAGCTCGGCGAGATCGCTCAGGTCGGGCTGCTCGTCGCACAACGCCGGGTCGTAGGCGGTGAGTTCGGCGCCCCGCTCGCGCAGCAGCCGGGCGACGGCGAGCGCGGGGGAGTCGCGCAGGTCGGAGGTGCCGGCCTTGAACGTCAGCCCGTACAGGGCGAGCCGTACGCCGTGCAGCGAGCCGTCCGGGCCGCGCCCGCACGCGGCGGCGATCCGCTCGACGAGCCGGCGCTGATGGGCGACGTTGGTGTCGATCGTGGCGCGCAGCAGCGGGAAGTCGACCCCGGCCTGCTCGCACACGGTGAGCAGGGCGTGGGTGTCCTTCGGCAGGCAGGAGCCGCCCCAGCCGGGTCCGGGCAGCAGGAAGGAGGAGCCGATGCGCGGGTCCCGGCCGATGCCCTCGGTGACATCGCCGATGTCGGCGCCGAACCGCTCGCAGGCGGTGGCGAGGTTGTTGGCGAAGGACAGCTTCATCGCGAGGAAGAAGTTCGCCGCGTACTTGGTCAGTTCGGCGCTCGCCGGGTCGGTGAGCACCAACGGCGCGTCCAGCGCGGCGTACAGGTCGGCCACCCGCCGGGCGGCGTCCCGCCGGGCGGCGCCGATGACGATCCGGTCGGGGTGCAGGAAGTCGTGGACGGCGCGTCCCTCGCGCAGGAACTCGGGGTTGCTCACGACGGACACGTCCGCCCGCCCGAGCAGTGCGGCGACGCGTTCGCTGGTACCCACCGGCACGGTCGACTTGTTGACGACCACGCAGCCGGGCGGCAGTACGTCACGTATCTGCTCCGCGACGGCCTCCACGGCGGCGAGATCGGCGGCACCGCCCGCGCCCATGGGGGTGGGCAGGCACAGGAAGACCACCTCGGCCTCCGCGACGGCGGCCGCGGTGTCCTCGGTGAACTCCAGCCGGCCCGCCTCCAGGGCGTCCCGGACGGTCTCGGGCAGGCCGGGCTCCAGGATGTCCACCCGGGCCGCGCGCAGCCGTTCCACCTTGCGGGGGTCGGCGTCCGCGCACACCACCGCATGGCCGAGGGAGGCGAGACAGGCACCGGTGGTCAGTCCGACGTAACCGGTACCGACCACGGCGACGCGTTGAGCAGGCACAGAAGATCACCATTTCCGGTCGATGGGGCCCGTGGGACGGTCTCGGCGGCGCGCGGGGAGGCCGCGTGCCACCGCGTCGTGCGGGCGACCTGGAACGGGCCGACTCCGTCGTACGGCCCTGGGACAGGGAGGAACCTAAGTCATCAATCGTTGACCCGTTCCAGGTATGGCATGCGGAGCGAACACAAGTCAACGATTGATGACAACGATCGGTGACTTTGAGCCAGCAGCCACAGGCTGGAACATGGGCCGTTGGCGGGCGGGCCGCCTGACGATGGAGGTTTGGTGACGTGACGGGAGTACACAACGGCGAGGCGTCGGAAGCGGTGGCCGAGCGGCCCGCCCGGAGGCGTTCGGCGACGGCGACGCGCGCGGCGCTCAGGACCGCCGCGGCCTTCCGGTTCGGCAAGTACGGATACGAGGGCACCAGCGTGCGCGACATCGCGGGTGACGTGGGTGTGGACGCGGCTCTCGTCTACCGCTACTTCGGCTCGAAGGAAGCGCTGTTCAACGATGTGACGGGCGCCGGCAAGATATTCGAGCCCCTGCTCAAGGAGCCGGTGGAGGCGATACCCGACTGGCTGTGCGCCATGCTCCTGGGGGCGCCGAAGGACGGGGAGTTCACCCACCCGGTGCTCTCGGTGCTGCGGTCCTCCGGCAAGAGCGAGGCGGTCGCGCGGCTGCGGGCGGATTTCAGCGAGGTGTTCTCCACCCGCCTGGCGGCCCGCCTCGGCGGTCCCGACGCCGAGCTGAGGGCGGAACTCCTGGCGGCCTGGATGCTCGGCACCAGCCTCGTCCTCACGGAAATCCGCCCCCCGGCGCTCCAGTCGGCACCGGACGCCAAGCTGGAGAAGTACCTCCGGTCGGTCATCGCGACGCTCCTCGGCCCGGCGGCACTTGACGCGGGGATGCCCGAGACGGGGGGCGACTGCCGGGCGACGGGCGACCACTGAGGCGCGAGGCGGACCGGTTCGCCTCGACCTGCCGGCCGCCGTCACGGCGTGCGGGGAGTGCCGGCCCGTGCGCACCCGGATCGGGAAAGGAGGAGAAGCCGATTGAAGTAAGCATGCGGTCGTACGTATTCTTTGTGGGGCTCGGAGTCGCTGAGCCAGTTGCGCCTTGCCGCGAAAGGGATGCCCCACGTGTCGAATGCCAGCCCCACCATCAAGGCCGCGCCCGGCGCGCGGCCGGGTCCAGAGGACGCGGTGCCCTGGGTCACGCTGTCGACCGTCATGATCGGAATGTTCATGGCGATCCTGGACTCGTTCATCGTCGTCGTGGCCGGCCCGGCCATCCGGACGGAACTCAGGGCGACCGCGAGCGAGCTGCAATGGGTCCTCGCCGGCTACCAGTTGAGCTACGCCGTCGTCCTGATCACCGGAGGCCGGCTCGCGGACCTCTACGGGCGCAGGCGCGTCTTCGTCATCGGGACGGCGGTCTTCACGCTCGCGTCCCTCGCCTGTGCCGTGGCCGGCGGTCCGGGCGTGCTCATCGGCGCCCGCGTCGTCCAGGGCCTCGGCGCGGCCCTGATGGTGCCGCAGGTCTTCACCGTCATCACGCTGACCGTCTCGGCGCGGAACCGGCACCGCGTCTTCGGCGTCCTCGGGGTCGTCATGGGGATGGCCTCGGTCAGCGGTCAGGTGGTCGGCGGCCTCCTGATCGGCGCGGATCTCTTCGGCTCCGGCTGGCGCTCGGTGTTCTGGGTGAACATCCCCATCGGCATCGCCACCATAGTGCTGGCCCTCGCGTACGTACCGGAGTCGCGGGCGGAGCGGACCCGCAAGCTCGACGTGCCCGGCGTTCTGGTCCTCAGCGCGGCCCTGCTGCTGCTCACCTACCCGCTCATCCAGGGCCGGGACGCGGGCTGGCCCTGGTGGACGTGGGCCTGCTTCGCGGCGAGTGCCCTGGCGTTCGCGCTCTTCGTCGCGCTGGAGCGAGCGGTCGACCGGCGCGGTGGTGAGCCGCTGGTCAAGCTGTCACTCTTCGCCCAGCGCTCGTTCTCGCTCGGCATCGTCCTGGTCATCGCCGTGTACGCGCTGCTGACCTCGTACTATCTGGCGCTGTCCGTCTCGATGCAGGAGGGGCTGGGCATGTCGGCCCTCGGCGCGGGGCTGGTCTACGCGCCGGCGGCGGTGACCTTCTTCGTCTGCGGTCTGATCGCCGGGCGGCTCGTGCCCAAGTACGGCCGCCGCGTGCTGGAGACCGGTGCGGTCGTCCTCTCGGCCGGCTATCTGACGACCGCCGTGGTCCTGCTGTCCGGGCCGCGGCTGACACCCCTGCTCGTCATCCCGACCCTGATGCTGCAGAGCGTAGGGGGCGACTTGCTGATCACCCCGCTGCTCAATACGGTCCTGGCGCGGATCGATCCGCAGACCGCGGGGATGGCCTCCGGATCGCTGTCCACGGCTCAGCAGGTCGGTGCCGCGCTGGGGGTGGCGGTCGTCGGAGCGGTGTTCTTCCGCGCCTTCCACACCGGTGCCGCCTCGGGGGACCGGGTGCACGCGGCGGGGCATGCGTTCGCGCTGACGTCCCTGACGGCCTGCGCCATCGCGGCGCTCGCGGCCCTGCTGGTGTTCCTCCTGCCGAAGGCGCCGCCGGCGAAGCCGTGACGGCACGGGGTGGGCGGCCCGGCGCCTTCGGGGAGCGATTCCCCCAAGGCGCCGGGCCGTTGCCGCGTACGGCCCGGCGCGAGGAACGCTCAGGCCGCCTTCAGGAGATCTTCCACGGTACGGCGGACCTTGGCGATGACACCCTCGTCTCCCAGCCGCAGGGCCGTGTTGGCCGCGCAGAGCACGGAATCGATCTGGAAGACCGCGAGGTCGATGTCGAGTTCGGCGATCTCACGGGACTCGACGGCGGTCCGCAACTCCGCCCCGAGGGTGTCGAGCCATGACCGCTGATGGCGCAGGAGGGTGTCGCGGACCGGGCCGGGCCTGCTGTCGAAACGGGCCATGTTCGCGACGACGAAGCAGCCGCCCTCGAACAGCGGTGTCCTCGCGTACTCGATCCAGTGCTCGATCAGGGAGCGCAGCCGGGCGACTCCGGGAGCCGCGTCCCGCGCCGGGCGGATGACCGCGTCGATGAACATGTCGCGCGCGTACTCGACGGTCGCGAGCTGGAGTACCTCCTTGGACCTGAAGAGGGTCTGGATGCCCGCCTTGCTCATGCCCGTATCGGTCGCGAGCCGGCCGAAGCTCACGTCGTCCAGCCCGTCGACCGAGGCGATGTCGACCGCGCGACGCAGCGCGGCCTCACGCGTCCGCGCCCCTTTGAGCAGGCGTTTGTCGGTGACCGACACCGTGTCCGCCCGCGTGGCGAACGTACGTGCCCCAGTGTCCATACGGTCGATCGTACTCGGGTGCGGACGCGCGGCGTGAACGGGCCTTCAGGGCGTGCGGTGCGCCAGGACGGCGGCCAGGGCCCGGACCATCTCGGCGGCCATCACGGCCTGGCCCGACGTGGAGAAGTGGACGCGGTCCGCGCTCAGCAGGTTCTCCCGGGCGTTGACGGGGTGATCCCACATGTCGACGACCACGGCGCCGTACTCGCCGGCGAGGGCGCGGACGAGGTCGTTGAGGGTGCGCACGCGCTCCGTCCAGTCGGGGAAGACCGGCACGACGTAGGAGCGCCCCAGGGTGAAGGTCGTCAGCAGCGCACCCGTGGCCGCCGCCAGGTCGTACAGCGTGCGCAGGTTCCGCTCGATCTCCCCGAAATCCGGTGCGCGGCGCAGGAGATCGTTGGCGCCGCAGGGCAGGTGCAGCAGGTCCGGGGCGAACTCCCGCATCGCGTCGGCCTGACGGGCGAGGGTGGCGGCCGTCGTCGCGCCGTTCACCGCCGTGTTCAGGTAGGCCAGCCCGGGCCGCACCTGCCGCAGGATGTGCGCGACGCGATCGGGCCAGCCCTGGTCGCCGTAACCGACGCTCTTGTCCCCGGTCCCTGCCGAGAGGCTGTCCCCGATCACGGCGTACCGCTGCCAGGGGGCGTCGAACAGCATCGCCGCGGCGTCGAGCGTGGCGAGGCAGAAGGGATCGGTCTCCTCGGTGAGGGTCGTAACCATACCCTAAAGAGTGCGGTCGACCGTATGTATTGTCAATGCTCGCCGAGCGCGGGCACCGAGTCGCGGTCGGCTGGGGCGGTCGGGGACCGTACGGCGTCGCCGGCGTCCGGGCCCGCGCCGCAGGCGTTGCCGCGGCTGAAGACAGGGGGCGGCCCTGCTGGTGCCCTGAAGGTAGGCGCAGGGATGCCGATGCGCGGGCCCCAGTTGGAGTACGCGCGCGGAGGACCGCCTCGACCGCCCACGCACAACACGCCCGCCCGGGCCGCCCGCGCGCCCTCCGGCAGCCGGAACTCCCGGCTCCCGGCCGGGCTCAGTGGAACTGCGTCGTGTACAGCCGCGCCTTGTAGATCTGGGCGCCGGGGCGGGTGCGGTCGCCGCCCGCGGAGAAGTGGACGGTGGGTCCGCCCCACACGGAATCCTCCGCATTGGGGTCCGTGGTCCACATGGCCTGACCGTTCGCGTGGCGTACGTAGGACTTGGGGTGGGGCAGCGAGGCGACGGTGGTGAGGGCGCGGGTCGTCTTGTGGAGGGAGTAGACGTGGCGGCTGTCGGCGACCAGCAGGGTGCCGGGCCGGCTGTAGTCCGGCTGGAGGTCGTGGCCGTTGCCGGCGATCTTGATGTCCGGTCCGTGCTTGACCAGCCGGGAGTCACGCATCGAACCGGTCACGCGGTAGCTGCGCACGACGGTGCCGCCGGTCACCCACAGCAGCTTGTTCTGGTCGTCCCACAGAACGGCGTGGGCCTTGGTGAACTCGAGGGTCTGCACCTCCTTCAGGGTCGCCGGGTCACTGCTGGACGGCCCGAAGACGTGCAGCCGGTCCCGTGACCCCGCGACCACGACCGTGCCGGCGTCGGGCACGCGCTCGATGCAGTGCGGGTAGCTGGTGATGCGTGCCGACCACAGCAGGTCGGCCCGGGTCAGGTGCGCCTTCGAGGTCACGTTGACGATCGCGGCCCGGCCCTCGCCGGGGCGGCCGAACGTCATCAGCGCGATCATGCCGTAGCGCCGGGTGTCCCGGAAGCGGATCTCGAAGGGATGGTCCCAGCCGGGGGCGTTGCCCGTGCTGAAGCTCCATCGGACATGGGCGTCGGTCCACTGGGCGTCGCGGTCGAAGAGCAGGATCCGGCCGGTGCGCTGTTCGGTGATCGCCACCCGGTAGGCCGCCGCTGCCGTACCCGAGGTGTCCTGGGAGGTGCTCATCTGCGGTTCTCCTGGTCCGTGAGGGAGAGGTTCTCCTGGTCCGTGAGGGGAGAGGCGAGGTGGGGGCGGACGGAAGGGGACGGGCGATGCCCGTCCCCACCGCGCGGGACCGGAAGGCCGTCCCCCGTGGCGGCCCTCCGGCCCGCGTGCCGGCCGGTCAGAACGAGCCGGCGTTCAGGGCCTTCTGCAGGGCGCGGGTGGTCGCCGCGTCCCACTCGCCGCTCGCCGGCGTGGCCAGGCGGTTCTGCAGGGCGCTGACCGTCTCGGGCCCCACGATGCCGTCCGCCGTGACCTTCAGATGGCGCTGGAGCGCGGTGATGGTGAGCGGACCGAACGCCCCGTCGACCTCCAGGCCCGCCTTGTCACGGCTGTTGAGGGCGCGCTGGAGCGCCGCGCAGGTCGCCGGGCCGAAGATCCCGTCGACCTCCAGCACCGCCGGGGCGGCGACGAGGGCCTTCGGGCGGATCGGCGCCTTCTTCCCGGCCAGCGCGGCCTTCATCATCGCCGCCGACTGCGGACCGTACTCGCCGTCCGCCTTCAGGTGGTGGTTGGTCTGGAAGGTCTTCACCGCCTTCTGCGTGGCCGGCCCGAACTGACCGTCCACGGTGAGCCCGGCCTTCTGCACGGTGTTGAGGTTCTTCTGCAGGGTCTTGACGGCCTGCCCCTTCGAGCCCAGCCGCAGGATGCCGTCCCCGCTAGGCAACGGCGCGCTGCCCCCCTTGTAGGCGGGACGGCCGTAGCCCACTATGCAGGCGGAGCTGCGCCGCCTGCGGCGGAAGGCGTTGGAGGTGTTGCCCTCCAAGGTGGTGATGGTGCGGTTGGAGTGCACCGCCTCGACGATGCCGACGTGGTCGATGGCACCGATGGAGCGGGAGCCGGACCAGTCGAAGAACACGATGTCGCCCGGGCGGATCCCGCCGATGCCGTAGTGCCAGCGGCCCTTCTTCTGGAAGGCGCGGGCGTGGGCGGTGGTGAGGGCGAACTTGCCGCCGATCGCCTGGAGGTTGTCGGAGTGGGCGGCGGCGTAGCTGACGGCCATGTCGCACCACGGGCCGGTGAAGCCGTACCACTTGGTGATCAGGTTGCGGTTGGAACCGGGCGGGTGCTCGGTGGTGCCCAGCAGCTTGCGGGCGGCGGCGAGCATGCCCTGAACGTTGCCCATGTCAGAACTCCACGTCTTCGGGAAGGGACTGGACGTCTCCGGTCACCGCGTCATCGGGGTTCTGGCTGACGCCGGCCTGGTCGGGGTCGACGTCGAAGATCCCCGCACCGCCCACCGGATAGGGCGGCGTTTCCACGGGCTCGGTCATGAGCGCTCCTTCGTGTGCGAGAGGTACGGATCGATGGCGGCGCGGACGGTCCGGCGCACGGCCGGCCGGCCGGCGCTGTGCGGTGTGCCGCAGCGGTGCCGCCGGACACCGAGTTCAGCCGCCGCGGAGTTGGTTAGCAGCCCCTGTTCGCGCAGGTAATCAATGTGCGCGCGCCCGACGCGCCGCCTGGCCGCCGCACGGGCCGGGCCCTACCGTGGGTGCGCGGCGCAAGGGGACGGCGCCGATGCGGTGGAGGGGGACAAAGGGGGACAGGGGATGGGACGTCCGGAGAACCCGATCGATCCGGAGGCGGGACCGGTCCAGCGGTTCGCGGTGGAGTTACGGGCCCTGCGGACGGAGGCCGGCGGTCCGACGTACCGCTCGATGGCCCAGCGCACCCCGTACTCGGCGGCGGCGCTGTCCCAGGCGGCGGCGGGCGAGCGGCTGCCGTCGGCGGAGGTGACACGGGCGTACGTCACGGCGTGCGGCGGGGACCCGGACGCGTGGGAGAAGCGCCGGCAGGCGGCCGCCGACGAACTGGCCGCCCTGCCCCCCGAGGACCAGGACGCCCGGGACTCCCCGTACCGGGGGCTGGCCCGGTTCGAGCCGGGCGACGCGGCCGTCTTCTTCGGCCGCGACCAACTCGTGGCGGACCTGACGGAACTGGTGCGCGGACACCGGTGCGCGGTGCTGCTCGGGCCGTCGGGCAGCGGCAAGTCCTCCCTGCTGCGCGCCGGGCTGATACCCCGGCTGCGCCGGTCGGCCGACGCCGGCGCACCCCTCGCCGCCATCCGCGTCCTCACCCCCGGCCCGCACCCGGCGCGCTCCCACGCGGACAAGCTGCGGCCCGCCGGGGAAACCGGCGACACCCTGGTCGTGGTCGACCAGTTCGAAGAGGTCTTCACGCTCTGCCCGGACCCGCGGGAACGCGCCCGGTTCATCGAGGCGCTGCTCGCGGCCCGGGAGCCGGGCAGCCGGCTGCGGGTGGTCCTGGGCGTACGCGCCGACTTCTACGGCCGCTGCCTCGAACACCCAGAACTGGCGCGCGTGTTGCGGGACGCCGCGGTGCCGGTGCCGGCCATGGGCCGCGAGGAGCTGCGCGAGGCGGTGGTCAAGCCGGCCATGGCGCGCGGCCTCACCGTCGAACGGGCGCTGACCGCGCAGTTGGTGGAGGAGGTGGCCGGCGAGCCCGGCGGTCTGCCTCTGCTGTCGCACGCGCTGCTGGAGACCTGGCGGCGCCGCTCCGGCCGCACCCTGACCCTGCGCGCCTACGAGGCGGCCGGCGGAGTGCGCGGCGCCATCGCCCAGACGGCGGAAGACCTGTACGCCGGGCTGTCCGACAGCCAGGCCGACCTCGTACGACGGGTGCTGCTGCGCCTGATCACGCCCGGCGAGGGCACCGCCGACACCTGCCGGCCGGTGCCGCGCGCCGAACTGCGCGCCGCTGACCCGAAGTTGGCCGGCGGCGTCGACACGGTCCTCGAACGCCTGGCCCGCGCCCGGCTGATCACCCTGGACGGGGAGACCGTCCACCTCGGGCACGAGGCACTCATCACCGCCTGGCCACGGCTGTGGGGCTGGATCGAGGACGACCGGCACCGGCTGCGGGTACTGCGCCGGCTCACCGAGGCCGCAGAATCATGGCGGGAACTGGGCCGGGACCCGGGCGCGCTGTACCGGGGCACCCGGCTGGCCGAGGCCGCCGAGGCATTCGACCCGGCCGACCGGGACCGCGAACTGAGCACCGTGGAACGGGAATTCCTGCACGCCAGCACGGCCGCGCACTCCCGTGAACGCAGACGGCTGCGCGGGCTGACCGGGTCGGTGTCGGTGCTGCTGGTGCTCGCCCTGGTGGCCGGTGCCGTGGCCTGGCAGCAGCACCGTACGAACGAACGCCGGCACCTGGCCGCCACCGCCCGCCGCGCGGCCACCGCCGCCGACGGTCTGCGCACCACCGATCCGGGGACGGCGCTGCGGCTCGGGGTCACGGCCTGGCGGCTCAGCCGGACCCCGGAGACCCGGTCCGCCCTCATCGGCGCGCTCGCCCAGCGTGACCTGCCCACGTTCACCGTGCCCGACCCCACGGACACCCAGCTGCTCAGCCCGGACGGGCGGACCCTCTTCGGCCTGGGCGACGGCAGGTTCGTCCGCCGGGACCTGGTGACGCACCGGGTGATCGACAGCAGACGGCTGCCCGCCGGCATGGAGGACCTCGCCATGGGCGACCTGAGCCCCGACGGGCGTTACGTGTCCGTGCCGGCCGGCGAGGACGGCCTGCGCGTCCGCATGTGGGACACCCGCACCGGCCGGTACCACGGCCCGGTCCTGGGGCCCTCCGACGACGGCTCCGGCACGCTGGGAGAGCCGCCGCCGGAAGACGGCCTCGAAGACGCCGGCGGGGAGGGCGGCACACTGGTCGGCGCGGCGAGCGGCACCCGGGCGGAGTTCGGCTTCAGCTCCAGCGGGCACGCCTACCTCTTCCTCACCGGCAACCGCCTGGAGGTGTGGGACACCGACAGCGGGCACCGCCTGTTCACCCACACCGCCAAGGCGCTGGAGACGGCCGGCGCCGGCGACATCAGCCCCGACAACCGGCTGGTCGCGATGTGTGTGCAGGGAGACGTCAGGGTCTGGGACATCCCGGCCGGGCGGCGTGCCGACACGGGCTGGCGCCAGCGGTTCGCCTGCGGACCGGAGGCCAGGCTTCAGTTCTCGCCCGACAGCCGCACCCTGACGACGACGGACACGACGGGGATACGGCGGGTCACCGTCCGGACCGGAAGCCAACCGCCCCGGCTCGCTCAAGTGGCGCCGCTGAGCTACGTGTTCAGCGCGGACGGCACACTGCTGGCCGGGGTGGGCGGCAACGACCTCCTGCTGTGGCGGCTCGACCATCCCCAAGCGCCCGTGGTCCGCTATCCGCTGACCGACATCCAGCCGGACGACGTCCGCATCGACACCACCGCCCGCGTCCTGCGCTACACCGCCGCCGGTGCGGACGGGGTGACCGTCGTCCACGGCGTCGACATCGGCAGCGCCCTGTCGCCGCGCTGGAGCACGCGTGCCGCCGCCGCGGCGGCCCTGAGCGCCGACGGCTCGGTGCTGGCCGTCCTGGACGGCGGCGGCAAGGGCCCGGCCCGGCTGCGGATCCACGACGGGCGGACCGGCCGGCCGCGGTACACGATCAGCGTCCCCGGGGCGCCCGTGGAGCCCGACGCCATGAGCGGGGGCGGCGGGACGGCGCTGTTCCTCAGCGCCGACGGCCGACGCCTCGCCTTCGGTTCCGGCCCGGCCGACCCGACGGGGCCGACGCACATCACCGTGTGGGACACCGTCCGCAACCGGAAGCTCACCGAGCTGAAGCTCTACGACGGCGACATGCCCCTGGCCGGGTGGGTGCTCAGCCCGGACGGCCGGTCACTGCTGACCACCGGCATCGACGACGCGACGGTGACCGTGTGGAACGCCGGCAACGGCCGGAAGACCGGGGACATCCGCCCCCAGGACTCGGCGAACGGGCAGGACGACGCCGGTGCCGGGGACTCCGTCACCTCCGTGTCCCACGACGGCGGTGTCCTGTTGATGAGCGACGGAACCCTGCTGCCGGCCGACGGCCACGGCCGGCGGAAGACGATGGACTGCGCGTGTGCCAGTGTCCTGAGCCCCGACGGCAAGCGCGCCGCCTTCGCGGACATCGACGGCGGCATCACGGTGTGGGACGTCGAGCGGGCCACCTCGCTGGGCACGTTGCCCGGCGGCTACTTCAGAGGCGCCACGGGCGAACAGGAGGAGACGACCGCGCTGGTGTTCTCCCCGGACGGCGGCGTGCTGGCCGCGGCCGGGGCGCAGGGCACCGTACGGCTGTGGGACGTCGACTCCCGCCGCCGACTCGGCACCGACCTGCCCACGGCCGGCGACCGCGTCCTCGCCCTCGCCTTCACCGGCGACGGCGGCGGCCTGCACGTCGCGGGCGAACACGTGCCGTTCCAGCGCGTCACCCTCGACCCGGACCGCGTGGCCGAGACGGTGTGCCGCCGCGCCGGAGGCGGGCTGACCCGCCCAGAATGGCGGGTGTATGTGGCGGACGTCCCCTACCGCAGGGTCTGTCACTGAGCTTGTTGGCGTGTTGTCGTTGGGGGCTGACGGCGTGTGATCGTCGAGGTATGCCGTTTGTACGAGGTGTCCGCAGGGTGGTGGGCTGACACTGCGCCTGGCCTGGCAGGACGCGGGCGCGTACCCGTTCTGCCACCCGGGCGGCCTGGCGACACCGCGCCGCACGGACCGGCATCCGAAGACCCGACCGTGAGGCCGGCCACGCCCGGCGCGACCCCGACCGCGACCTGGTCGAGGAGGGTTAGATTTTCGCACCTCAGAGGGATTGATGGTGGTATGAACAGCTCTAGCCCATCCGGAGTCCTCTCCCGGTGCTTTCCTCCGGAGACGCGCAGTGCGCCGCTGGCCCGGCGGTTCGTGCGGTCGGCGTTGCGTGGTGTCGCGCCGGAGGTGGTGGACACCGCCGAGTTGCTGACCAGTGAGCTGGTGACCAACGCGGTGCTGCACGCGCGCACCGAGGTGGAGGTGCGGATCTGGTCGCACGAGGGACAAGTGCGGGTGCGAGTCGGCGACGGACGGCCGGATCGTCCGCCCGTGCCGCGGGAGCCCAGGCCGTATGCCGGTACGGGGCGGGGCCTTGCCGTGGTCGAGGAGCTGGCCTCCAGCCACGGGGCACACGTCGGCGAGGGCCGCAAGACGGTCTGGTTCGAGCTGTGGCCCAAGGCCCCGGTGCCGCCGACGTCCGGGTGGGAGTCCGTGCCCATGTGCGGGCGGACCGCGACCGTGACGCTGATCGACATGCCGTACATCGTGTTCCGCGCGGCACAGCAGCACGGTGACGAGATGCTGCGCGAACTGATGTCGACCACACGCGTCGAGGACCGTACCGGAGTGTCGTGCCCCGAGCTGCTCGTCGCCAACGATGTGGCCAACGTGATCAACGCGTGCATGGCATCCGCACTGGAGGAGACGGTCACCAGCGGCGCCACGGTGACCCTGGACATCGCGTTCCCGTCGGACGCCGCGCCCGCCGTGGACACGTTGCGGCACATTTTAGAACAAGGCGACGCGGCGGCACAGCTGGGGTCCCTGCTCACCCTCCCGGCTCCGCCGCACGTGCGGAGCCACTACGAATGGGTGCTCGACCAGCTGGTCACCCAACTCTCCGGAGGACCGCCCACCGCCTGGACACTGCTGCCCGGCGTGCCGGACGCGACCTCCGTCGAACTGGCGCCATGGGACGCCGGCGATGTGGAGGACAGCAATGTCCCGACTGTCGCCGCCGACGACGACGGCCGGATCATCGCGGCCAACGCCGCTCTGGCCGACCTGCTGGGATGGCAGACGGACGAACTGATCGGCAGACCGCTGACCGTGCTGATCCCCGCGCATCTGCGCGAGCGTCATCGCGCCGGGTTCACCGCGCTCCGGCTGACCGGCCGGTCCCGCATCATGGGCCGGTCCATCCCCCTGCCGGCGTTGCACCGCGACGGCAGCCTGGTCCCTGTGCGTCTGCACGTCCGCAGTCAGGAGGCGGTGGACGGCCGCACGGTACGGATCGGCCAGTTCATGCCCAGAGCGACGGCTCCCGGGGAGGACCGGCCGGTGTCGCGTTCCGGTGCCGGGCCCTCGGTGCGACCGCATACCGGCGCGGCAGCGGCGCCGCGGGGCGGTGGTGAGAAGGCGACACGGTCCTGGGAGCGGTTGAGCCTGCTGGCCGACACCACCAGCGCGCTGTCGAGCACGCTCGACTTGCGCGAGGGACTGCGCCGAGTGTGCCACGTCCTCACCCGGCAGCTGGCCGCCTGGTGCGTGGTCGACCTGCTCGGCGAGCACGGGGATGTCGAGCGGGTCTGCGTCGTCCACCGTGAGCCTCGGGCACTGAGCGCCGGGGTGGACCTCGGCAGGCTGCCCCCGGTGTCCGAGAACGCACGAGGACCGCTGGCCCGGGTACTGAACGGCGCGGGACCCCTGCTGATCACCGACATTCCCTCACCGGACCAGGCGGAAAGCGCCCTGGACGCCCGGCAGCTGAGGCTGTTCGAGCAACTGGACGCCGACAGCACGATCATGGCGCCGCTGCGGGCCCGGCGCGAGGTGCTGGGCGCCCTGATCGTCGTACGTACCGGCCACGACGACCCCTTCACGGAACAGGACGCGCTCCTCGTCGCCGACCTCGTGAAAGGCATCTCGCTGAGCGTCGACAACGCCCGCCTGCACCAGCACACCCGCAACGCGGCCGAGCAGCTTCAACGTTCCCTCCTGCCCCGCCTTCCGCACGTCCCGTCCATGGAGATCACCGCCCGCTACGCCCCGTCCAGTACCACCGCCCAGGTCGGCGGCGACTGGTTCGACGCCTTCACCCTGCCCGACGGCGACACCGCCTTGGTCATCGGAGACGTGTCCGGGCACGATCTGAACGCCGCCGTGACGATGAGCCAACTGCGCAACATGCTCCGCGGCATCGCCGTCGACTGTCAGGACCGGCCCGCGGAGGTACTGCGCCGCCTCGACCTCGCGACCCTCACCCTGTACCCGCACTCCACCGCGACCTGCGCCTACGCCGTCGTCAAAGGCCCTGAAAACGGCCCATGGGAAGTGCACCACTCATCCGCCGGCCACCTCCCTCTGATCCTGACGTGTCCCGACGGTGACACCCACTACCTGGACTCCGCCTCTGGCCTCCTGATCGGCGTGGACAGCACCCTTCCCAGGAGCACCGCCCGCGACCCGCTGCCGGCCCACTCCACCCTGCTCATGTTCACCGACGGACTGATCGAACGCCCAGGAGAATCCCTCAGCGTCGCCTTGGCCAGGCTGCGCCGGCACACCGCCGACCTCGCCCAGGCACCCCTCGACGTCTTCTGCGACGAACTGGTCCTCGGCCTCGGCGCCGGTAGCACCGACGACATCGCCCTCCTCGCCCTGCGTCCCACCCCGCCAGGCGCCTGACCGGCAGCCGTCCCGTGGCGGAGCCCTCGCACGCCGTTCCCACCGGGCGGACCAGGCGGGTCCCGAAGCGTTCGGCGTTCACCACTTCCTGCGTCGCTCGCCCACGGCCTGGAGGGCTGCCGCAAGCTGTTCGTGGACGCCCGCAAGGACCGCCGTTCGCCTCACGTGCGCTCGCGGCGATCGTGCACCCGTCCGAGCCTGCGGCCCAACAGCAGGTAACCGGCCAATGCTCCGGACGTGTTGAGGATGACGTCGTCCACGTCGAAGACCCGTCCGGTGACCAGGGAACCCTGGGCCATCTCCACCAGCAGCATCACCGTGGCGGTCGACAGCATCACCCGCCAGAACCCCCGGGCCCCCGGGGCGAGCACCGGCAGCAGTACCCCGAACGGCACGCCCAGCAGGAGGTTGCCGCCTATCTGCTTGACGGTGTCCCGCAGTTCAGGCTGGTCCAGATAGGCTTTGAGGGAGCGGCCGGGGTGCAGATTGCTGTGCGCCAGGGAAGCCGAGGCCGGGGACGGCTCCAGGGTGATCTTGGCCAGTACGGCGGCGAAGGCCACCATGAAGACGAAGGCGCAGAGCATCGCCAATGCCCGTACCGGCCACGGGAGCACGTGCCGACGGCGGGAACGGCGGACCGTCGTTTCCTCGACGGCCCCCGCCGCGGAGGCCGCACGGGCGTCGCCCGCCCTGTCCGCCCTCGTGTCCCGGGCACGGCCGCCCCACCGCCGCGCCCACACCCTCGGGAACAGTCCGCCGTTCCCGGTCGCCTTCGTCACCGGGTTTCTGTCGGTGCCCTCGGGAGAATGTGCCTGCGACCTGATCCGGCCCCGGAGGCCGAACCTGGCGAGGGGACTCGTTCGGGGCGCGCGTCCGCGAGAGGCCGCGCGTGAGGACAAGGCGATGCGGGTCATTCGGTCCTCCAGTCGTCAAGGACCCTGCGTCGCAGGGCGGTTGTCCGCGAGTCCGGCGGCTCGTGCCGGCGGTCATCACCTGGAGAAGATGCGCACCCCTTCGGATCCGGGAGGAACGCGGCGGGCTCGTCGGCGTACAGGGTGCGGGGGCCGTGCAGGGCATCCGGCGGGCACTCGGCGGCCTTCTCCAGGTCGACGACGACCTCGAACGTGCGGTTCGGCTGGGGCGAACAGCAGCACACGCGCCGGTCCCGAGGCGGTCACCGTCGTCGCCCAACGGGGCACGAACAGACGGGAAGCGGTCATCCGGCAGCCCCTCCTTCCTGTCCTCCGGGTGCCCCGATTCCGTACCGGACACGCGGCACGGAGGAACTGGTGCGGAGGAGGTTCCGCGGCCTCCGACGATACCGACGACACCCGGCCGTTCACGGCAAGAAGGCCGTGGGTAGCCTGTGGCGCGACCGTCCACGGACGGACCGCTGTCGCGGTCCCGGCGACGGAACGGCCCTCGGCGGCCCGGGAGAACACCGCTGGACCGACGTGCCGTGCCCGGCGGCCCCGCGCCGGTGTCAGGGTTTCCGGGTGACCGTCGAAGTCACCGGACGGGCCGTCATGCCGCGTCCAGCGTCTCCGCGGGACGAGAACACCGTGTCGGCAGACCAGGGATCCGGCCTGCCGACACGGTGTGGGGAGCCGGTCAGCGGCGACCGGTCTCCTTGAGCGACTCCTTGTTCTCGCGGGCCTTTCCCACGGCCTCGGCGGCGTCGCCCTTGGCGACCAGCTCGGTGTTTCCGATGGCCCGTCCGGCCGCCTGCGCGATCTTGCCGACGGCCTGCTCGGCCTTGGCCCGCGCCTTCTCACTGGCGGTCATGGTCAACCCTTCTTCCGTTTCGGCAGGTCGTTCCGGCTGGCGCATGTCCCCGCACGGCGCAGGCAAACCCGGATCGCGGATCCGCGACGCGTCATCGGCAGGGTGCCGCTGTGGTGCGGCAACCGCCCGGAAGGGGGAATCGTGCGCGGCGTGCGTATGCCCCGTCCACGCGTGAAGTTAACTCGCGTTCTGTGTGCTTGTAGTGGTGAGGCAAGGGCATCCGGTGGCCAGGAGGTTGATGACGATGGTTCCCCTGCTTCTGGTTCTTCTGCTGGCCCTGATCCTCTTCGGCGCGGGTTTCGCACTGAAGGCGCTCTGGTGGATCGCGGTGATCGTGCTGGTGCTGTGGCTCCTGGGCTTCGTCGTGCGGTCCGCGGACAGTACGGGCCGCAAGGGGCGCTGGTATCGCTGGTAGGTACCGGCGCACGGCGCGAGAAGCGCGGTTCACAGCGAAGGACGGGGTCCGGCCGGTGACGGCCGGACCCCACGTCGTGCGAGAGGGCCCGCCCTGCCCGACGACCGGGCGCATGCGGCGTGTCAAACGCCCCACGGGGTACGTGTGTACTGCACCGGTCCCGCGGAAGCAGCAGTGGGAACCTGCGCCTCCTGGCTCAGCGGGGCCGGTGCCTGCCGCAGTCGGCTCGGGGGTTCCGCGCCCGGGGCAGCGTCGACTGCTTTTGTGACGCCCGGCAGCCTGGGTGCCGGACTGGGCGAGCAGCGCGGTGAAGACCCTTCTCCCACGTGCCGTCGACGGCCCACTCCCGCAGCCCTAGGTGTCGTCGGTGCGGGCGCCGCGGGTGGCGCCCGCCGAGGCGGCCACCACGCACAGCACCGCGATCCACTGTGTCCAGTGCAGCGACTCCTGGAGGACGACCAGGCCGATGAGGGCCGCCATCGCCGGTTCCAGGCTCATCAGGATCCCGAACACATGCGGCGGGACCTTGCGGAGTGCTTCCAGGTCGAGCGAGTACGGGATCACCGAGGAGAGCAGTGCCACACCGAGGCCCGCGACCAGGATCCAGGGCCGTACCAGCGCCGTTCCGCTGTCGGCGACGCCGAACGGCACGGCCACCAGGGCCGCGACGGCCATGCCCAGAGCCAGGCCGTGGCCCTCCGTGGTGTGGCGGCCCAGCGCCGCGCCGACCAGGATGTACAGGCCCCAGCACGTTCCCGCCGCGAGGGCGAACAGCAGACCGACCGGATCGAGGTCGCCGCCTCCCTCCATCAGCAGGACGACACCGCCCGCCGCGAGCAGGGCCCACAGCGCGTCCAGCCAGCGCCTGGACCCGGCCAGGGCCACCGCCAGCGGTCCGAGGAACTCGGTGGTGACCGCGATCCCCAGGGGAATGCGGGCCAGCGCCAGGTAGAAGCACAGGTTCATCAGGCCGAGCGTCACGCCGTAGCCGAGTACGACCGCCCATGTGCGGCGAGGGATGCGCAGCGACGGCCGCCACAGCAGCATCAGCACCACCGCTGCGAAGAACAGGCGCAACGCGACCGTCCCGAAGCTGCCCACCGCGTCGAACAGGTGCTTGGCCAGGGCCGAGCCCACCTGAACGCTGACAACGCCGAGCAGTACCAGGGCGGTTGGCGGGATGGCGCCGAAGCCGCGTCCGGCCAGTGCGGACAGGGAGGACCGGGGGGACGGGCGGCGTTCCGCCCCGTCGACGCTCATGATGGCCACGCGTGGATTATGGACGCCCCGGTTTCGCGCGGCACCTGATTTTCCGGCGCCGGACCGCCGCGGGACGAGGGTGAACCGCGCTGCCGATTCCCGTCAGCTTCTTTCCCGTCGGTCCGCCGCCGGAGCACACGGGGCCCGGTGCCGCTGGTCACCGGACGCGTCGAACGCGAGGAACTTCGCGGACTTCTCGGCGAGTACGGCGGCGAAGAACGCGGGCGCCTCCTCGCCGAGCATCCGGTACAGCGCCACCAGGCTGGTGATCGCGGTGTCCGCGACTTCCTCCTGTACCTGCCGCCATGTGTGGCTCCGGCCCTTTCTGGGGTTGGTGCCCCAGGCGCCGATCACCGCCTGTGCGGTCTCGCCGGCCTCCTCGGAGATCTTGAGCGCTTGCAGCGTCCACTGCTGCTCCGGCGTCATCCCGCGCTCGGTGTCCAGGCTGGTGAAGAACGCGGCCAGGCGGCCGATGTCGTCCCATGGCGGTGCGTCCGGGGGAACGGGTCCTTCGGGGATGCTCATAGGCGTTCGCACTCCTTGGAGTTCCGCCGGCTCGGGGGCCGGACACGCGTTCATGATGGCAGGCGGCCACTGCGGCCGCGATCCGATCCGCGGCGCACACCCCTGCCACTTCACCAGCACCCCGAGGGCGTGGCCCGGAGCGGGCAACGGCCCCCGCGCACGCGGCCGGTGCGGTCGGTCAGCGGACGCGGCGCAGGGCCTCCGGCGTGAGGTCGGCGAGGGTGGGATAGCCGTCGACGGCCATGAGGAGGTCGGTCTCGGCGAGCAAGGCGCGCAGGACGTGGACGATGCCGTCGGTGCCGCCGAGGGCCGCGCCGTAGGCATAGGGGCGGCCGATGCCCACGGCCGTGGCGCCCAGGGCGACGGCCTTGACGACGTCGGCTCCGGTACGCACCCCGGAGTCGAACAGCACGGGCAGGCCGTCGGCGGCCTCGACCACGGCGGGCAGGGCGTCGAGCGCGGGCAGGCCGCCGTTGGCCTGTCGGCCGCCGTGGTTGGAACAGTAGACGCCGTCCACACCGCCGTCCTTCGCGCGGCGGACGTCGTCGGGGTGGCAGATCCCCTTGAGGATCAGCGGCAGATCGGTCATCGACCGCAGCCAAGGCAGGTCGTCCCAGGTGAGCGGGTTGCCGAAGAGCCGCACCCAGTGCAGCACGGCGGCCTCCGGATCGTCCTCGGGGGACTTGGCGAGCCGGGAGCGGAACACCGGGTCGGAGAAGTAGTTGGCCAGGCAGTGACCGCGCAGCTGGGGGAAGTTGGCGGTCGCCAGATCACGCGGTCGCCAGCCGGGGATCCAGGTGTCGAGGGTGACCACGATGCCCCGGAACCCGGCGGCCTCCGCCCGCTGCACCAGGCTCTCGGCCACCTCCCGGTCGGTGGGCGTGTAGAGCTGGAAGAAGCCGGGCGTGTCGCCGAACTCCGGGGCCACCTCCTCCATCGGGTCGACCGTGAGGGTGGAGGCGACCATGGGCACGCCGGTACGGGCGGAGGCCCGCGCGGCGGCGAGATCACCGTGGCCGTCCTGGGCGCACAGCCCGATCACCCCGACCGGCGCCATGAACAGCGGCGTGGCCAGCCGCATGCCGAACAGGTCGACCGACAGATCGCGCCGGGTGGGGCTCACCATCATCCGCGGCACGAGTCCCCACCCCTCGAACGCGGTGACGTTCGCCCGCTGGGTGTGCTCGTCGCCGGCCCCGCCGGCCACGTACGAACGCACCGACGGCGACATCGCCGCCTGGGCCTGTGCTTCGAGGTCCGCGTAGGTCATCGGCAGGCTGGGCACCTCTCCGCGCAGCCCGTCGAGGTAGATCTCGTACTGGTAGTCGGCGTAGGACATGATCCGGCTCCCCGGTGCTTCGCTGTTTCCGGTACGACCCGTCGGCACGGGCTTCGAGCCCCACAGCGGAAGCAACGGCCCCTCAGACCCACGGAACGCAGAGTTCCCGCCCAACATATGCCCCGTACGCCAGCTGATGTGACGTCATGTTTCCATGCTCCTGCCTCCATTGCGGCTCCTCGGGCCCTCCGGATAGATTCCCTGCTCGCCAAGTCGTTCGGGTCGAGTGGTGCCGGGGTCCGGCCGCGAACCGAACGTGCCGGTTCCGGCGGTGGCGAGGAGGGGGCACGTGAGCGGACATCACGACGAAGGTCACACGGTGGCAGGATGGACCGGCTGCGCCGTGGCGACCATGGGCACCGCGGTCATCGGTCTCGGCATCTGCGGCTGGCGTCCGGGAATCTGGCTGGGCCTGGCCCTCACGGCGGCGGCGGTGGTCGTCACCTGGGTCCTCCATCTCGCCGGCTGGGGCAAGCCGCCCGGGGTACGGCCGGCCGACCAGCACCCCCTGGGCGTGCGGGACCGGTCCGCCCGGCAGGGCCACGCGGGCTGTGTCGCCTGCCGGCTCGCCGGACGACGCGCGGCCCGGGCCCCTGCGAAGGCGGTGCCCGAGCCCGCCCCCGAAACGGCGGGCATCGAGACGGCGGGCGCCGGCGCGGACCTACCGGCCTGAGCGTCCGAGGGAACCTACCCCAGGCCCGGGCCACCGGCCGCCGCACGCGGCGACCGACCCGGGCCTGACCTCTCCTGCGGACACGACCTCAGCGCGCGTACCTCGCGCGTGCCCGTGTCCCCGCCTGACTCGAGAGCGTACGTCGCCTGAGCCCGTACCCTCTCGCGCGCACGCATCGCCTGTTGTCCCGGCCCCGCCGACGCGCGCCCGACGCGCGTACGGTGTCCGACGCGGCGGCGGCCCGTCCGCGCGGCACGGCTGTGACGGCCTACTCGCCTGCCACGGCGTCCAGCGCCGGCGCGATGACCGCGAAGCATCCGTCGGTCAGTGCGGCGGGGTCCCCCGTGCCGTCGCTCTCGCTCCACTGTTGCAGCACCGTGTGGAAGGCGGTCAGCGCCATCCCGGCGGCCAGGCGTGGGTACAGCTCCGTCGCCGGATCGAGGCCGAGGCGTTCGGCCACCACGGCCGCCAGCTCCTCGCGCCACTGGGCCTGGCGTTCGAGGAAGCGGGCGAGCAGGGCGGGGGTATCGAGGATCAACTGCACGACGCGCAGGGTCCGTTCGGTCTGACCCGCGCAGGCGTCGATGGACCGCCATACCGTGTGCCGCAGGGCGGTGGACGGCGGTTCGGACGCCGGACGGCTCGCCAGTTCCTCCCGCATGGCCGCGCCCAGTCCGGTCAGGAACTGGACGACCACGTCCTCCTTGGAGGCGAAGTACCGGAAGAACGTCCGCTTGGACACCCCCGCGGCGGCGGCGATCTCGTCCACCGTGACCGCGTCGAACCCGCCGCGCGCCAGCAGCCCCAGCGCCGCCTGGGTCAACTCGTCGGCGACGAGCTGCCGCTTGCGCTGGGCCAGGGTTTCCACGGGACGGGACGTCATCCCCCCATCGTATCCGCCGTGCCTTGCGCGGCTCACAGTGTCACCCTTGACACTCGGTGACACGTGGGGCACGGTGAGCCGTATGACGAGTCAGAAGAGCTGGACCGCCGACCGGATTCCGGACCAGGAGGGGCGGGTGTTCGTCGTCACGGGCGCGAACAGCGGCCTCGGTCTGGCGACCACCCTGGCACTCGCGCGCAAGGGCGCCCAGGTGATCCTCGCCGTCCGTGACGAGGACAAGGGGCGGCGAGCGGTCGCGCAGGCGACGGCCGGCGGATCCGGGGCCCGGCTGGAGGTGCGGCGGCTGGACCTGTCCGACCCGGACTCGGTCCGCGCGTTCGCCGACCGGCTGCGCGCCGACGGCGTGCGTCCCGACGTGCTCGTCAACAACGCCGGCCTGATGGCGCCGCCCAGGACGCTCACCGCCCAGGGCCAGGAGGTCCAGTTCGCCGCCAACCACCTCGGCCACTTCGCCCTCACCGGCCTGCTGCTCGACCTGCTGGCCCAGGGCGACGACCCCCGCGTGGTCACGGTGACCTCCGCCAACCACCGCATGGGCAGGATCTTCTTCGACGATCCGACGGGCGAGCGCACGTATTCGCCGATGGCGTACTACAACCAGTCCAAGCTCGCCAACGCCGTGTTCGGCCGGGAGCTGCACCGGCGGCTGAGCGCGGCCGGCAGCCCGGTCCGCAGCGTGCTCGCCCACCCCGGCTACACGGCCACCCGGCTGCAGACGGCCGCCCCTGTCGGCATGGTGAAGTTCCTCTTCGGCCGCCTGCTGCTGCCGCTCGCCCAGACCCCGGACCAGGGGGCCCTGCCCCAGCTGTACGCGGCCACCGCCGAGGACGTGCGCGGCGGCGAGCTGTACGGACCGGACGGCATGGCCGAACTGCGGGGCGCGCCGAAGCGGGTGGAGCTGGCGCCCCGGGCCGCCGACCCGGCCACCGCCGCCCGGCTGTGGGAGCTGTCGGAGGAACTGACCGGCGTGCGCTATGAGCTCCCGGCCGCGGCCTGACCCATGGACACCGGTGCCCCCGCCCAGCCGCACCGGGCCCAACCCCCTTGGCTGTCAAAGGACTTGCGTAAAACACTGAGTACGACAACTCATGCGCACCAGGTCGCCCCCTGGCAGGCTCCGCGACATGACGAGTGACACGGGGGCGCGGACCGCCCTGCATCTCCTGCTGGTCTGGGCGCTCATGGCGGTCGCGGTGCCGGTACTCGGCATGGCGCTGCTGGTGTCGGCCTGGGCCGCCGGGAACGGGGCGCTGGTGCCGGTCCTGGCCGTGGGCGTGCCGTTGTCACTGGTCCTGCTGTTCGCGGCGGCCGCACCGGTGAGGACCGTGGTGCCGCTGTGCGCCTCCGCGCCGAAGCGGCTCGGCTGGGCGGCCCTGGTCTTCGTCCTCGGCACACTCGGCGTCCTGGCGGGTCTGGCCGTCTACGACGAGGGTGTCTCCCTGGGCAGCACGGACACCCGCATCGCGTTGACCGGAGCACCGTACGCGGTGGCCGCCGCGTTCTTCGTGCCGAACCGACGGGTACGGCTCGGCGCGACGGCCGCCCTCGTCGCCGCGGTGGCCTACGGAGGCTTCATCGGCCCGGGCCAGGCGCGGCAGCACCGGCACACGGCGGAGGTCGCGCGGTACCGGGAGCACCAGGAACTCCTGTGCACGATCGACACGCCCTCCGGTATGCGGGCGACCCGCTCTCCGACGCGGATCTGGAGGGCCTGATGAGGGAAGAGGTGATCGTCCAAGGGAAGGGTCAGACGGTCTTGACCATGCCGCCGTCGATGACGTAGTCGGCGCCGGTGATGTTACCGGCCGCGCGGGAGAGGAGGAACACGATCAGAGCCGCCACCTCTTCGGGTTCGGTGATCCGGCCGGTGGTGATGCCGAAGGCGTCCGGGACCCGCTGGAGGAAGGCCGCGTGCTCCGCGCCGGCCCCGGCCGCCACCTTGGCGCCGAAACCGTCGGGGTCGTCCCAGACGGAGGTGCGGGTCACTCCGGGGAGACGGTGTTCACGCGTACGCCCTGGGGTCCGAACTCCTCGGCCAGCGACTTGCCCAGTGCGTTGAGGGCCGCCTTGGCCGCGCTGCAGGCGGCCGGGCCGGTGCCGGGCATGGGCGGAGACGGACGAGACGTTGACGTTCGAACCGCGGCGCTCGATCAGGCTGGGCAGGGCCGCGCGGCTGACGCGGACCGCACTGAGCAGGTGGAGGTCGAGAACGCGGGACCACCTGGTGTCATCGGTGGGCGTGAGGGTGCGGGCCGCGCCCACGACGCGGACCCCTTCGGCCGTCAGGGCCCGGACGGTGGCCGGCCCGATGCCCCACGGCCGGCACCGGTGACGACCACGGCCGGCACCGGTGACGACGGCCGTCTTGGAAGCGAGGCCGAGACGCATGACACTCCAGTTCTTGAACTGGAGGTACAAAATATGGGCAGCGGACACTCCGGAGGGAGCGAGCGCCACGGCTCGGCTCAGAAGGAGTCGACGGTCGCGTCGATCACCCGGGCGAGCCGGTCGGAGCCTTCGGCGATGCGCGCCATGAAACGCAGGCCCATGGCCGTGTTGAGCAGCAGACTGCCCAGAGCCACGGGATCCCGGCCGGGCGCGATCTCTCCCGAGCGCTGTCCTTCCTCGATCAGCGCCCGGAAGGCGTCCTCCGTCCGGTCGAACATGCGCCGGACGAGTTCCGCCGCCGTCTCGTCCGTGCGCGCCAGTTCCGCCGCCACGTTCACGGCCATGCAGCCGCGGCGGTCCGGGGCGGCGAGGTCCGGTTCGGCGAGGAACTCCAGCGCCTTGCGCAGCCGCGCCTTGACCGGGCCGGGTTCCTCGAGCATCTCCAGGAGGATGACGGCCTGGCTGTCGCGATAGCGGCGGAGCGCCTGCTCGAACAAGGCGTGCTTGCTGCCGAAGGTGTTGTAGAGACTGCCCTTGCCGATGCCGAGCGCGTCGACGAGGTCCTGCGGAGTGGTTCCGGCGTACCCCTTCCGCCAGAACACGTCCATGGCCTGCTCGACGGCTGTGTCCGGATCGAACTGCTTGGGCCTTCCCATGACCGGAACACCACCACCGTTTTTGATCTGGAGGTCAAAAACGGTGGAGTGCCGTCTTCAGCAAGGACACCGTGAACGGATGCTCCGGCGAGCCGAGGACCCGCTGCGCGGGCCCCTCCTCCACGACCTCGCCGCCGTCCAGTACGGCGATACGGGCCGCCAGCGCGGCGGCCGTACCGAGGTCGTGGGTGATCAGGACCAGCGACAGGTCCCGCCGCTCGCGCAGCAGGCCGGCGAGCGTGTCGAGGATGCCCCGGCGGGTCACCGTGTCGAGCCCGGAGGTGATCTCGTCGCAGATCAGCACGCGGGGCCGGGCGAGCAGGGCCCGGGCGAGGGCGGCCCGCTGGAGTTCCCCGCCGGACAACCGTGCCGGCCCGCGCCGTACCTGCCGCTCGGTGAGCCCGAGCCCGGTCATGGTGGCCACCGCCTCGGCCAGGGCGTCCGCCTCCGCCGCTCCCCGCAGCCGCACCGCCGTGCGCGCCACCTGCGCCAGCACCGGGCGGTGCTCGTCGAAGGCGGCCCGGGCGTCCTGGAAGACGTACTGGACGGCGGCCAGTTGGGCGCGCGTACGGTCCCGCAGGCTGCGCGGGAGCGGTGCGCCCTCGAGGAGCAGCTCCCCGTCGTGACCCCGGTGCAGGCCCGCCAGACAGCGCGCCAGGGTGGTCTTTCCGCTGCCCGAGCGGCCGACCACGGCCAGGCACTCGCCGGCGCGGAGGGCGAGCGCGGGGGTGCGGAGCACCGTGGTCCGGCCGTGCCGGGCGGTCAGGCCGCGCACCCGGAGCACCTCCTCTCCGGCGTCCGGGAGCCCGGTGCGCTCCGCCGGGCCGTCCGCCGCCAGCAGCTCGGCCGTCCAGGGGTGCCGCGGCGCAGGCCACAGGCGGTCCACCGGGCCGGACTCCACCACGCGGCCGTCGCGCAGGACGAGGACCTCGTCGGCCAACGCCCGTACCACGTCCAGGTCGTGGCTGAGCAGGACGACGGCGATGCCCTGGCGGGCGACCGCCGCGAGCTGCTCCACGACGCGCCGCTTCGTCAGCGCGTCCTGGCCCGTGGTCGGCTCGTCGGCCACCACCACCCGGGCACCGAGCAGCAGCGCCTGGGCCAGGACGACGCGCTGCTGCTGGCCGCCCGACAGCTGATGGGGATAACGCCGCAACACCGCCTCCGGGTCCGGGAGCTGGGCCAGCGACAGGGCCCGCAGGACGCGCTGGTGCGCGGCGGCCCGACGCTCCGGCCGGGGCAGTGCGCGGACCCGCGTACGGGCGATGTCCCGCAGCAGCGCGCCGACGCGGCGCGCCGGGTTGAGGACGGCGCCCGGGTGCTGGGGCACATAGCCGACCAGCCCGTCGGGGGCCCGTACCTCACCGGTGACACGGGCACCGGCCGGGTACTCGCCCAGCAGCGCCAGGCCCGTGGTCGTCTTGCCGCTTCCGGAGGCACCCACCAGGGCGGTGACCTTTCCCGCCGTGACCCGCAGGCTCACTCCGTCGACGATCGCCCGGCCGTCGACCTCGACGCGCAGGTCCCTGATCTCGGCGACCGCGTTCATGTGCGTCTCCTCTTCCCGAGCGCCGCGTCGGCGAGCAGGTTGCCGCCCATGGTGAGGGCGACGATCAGCAGGGCGGGCACCACCACGGCCCAGGGCTGGACGAACAGCCCGGTGCGGTTGCGGTCCACCATCACCGCCCAGTCGGCCGCGTCCGGCTCGACGCCCACGCCGAGGAACGCGGCGGTCGACACGAGGTAGAGCACCCCGGTGAGCCGTACGCCGGCGTCGGCGGCGAGCGTCCGCGCGACCGACCTGCCGACGTAGCCGACGGCCGTACGCCACCAGCTCTCGCCCTGCATGCGCAGCGCCTCGACCGCGGGCCGGGACGCCACCTCCTCCGCGGCGGCCCGTACGATCCGCGCGGCGTCCGGGATGTTGACCAGGGTCACCAGCAGCGAAAGACCCACCGCCCCCGGGGTGACGACGGAGGCGACGAGCAGGATCATCAGCAGCGACGGCACGGCGAGCAGCACGTCCAGGGGCCGCATCAGCAGCTCCTCCAGCCAGGCGCGGTGGGTGAGCGCGCCGATCAGCCCGAGGGGCAGGGCGACCAGGTACGCCAGCGCGGTCGCCGCGAGCGAGACCAATACCACGGACCGGCCGCCGAGCAGCACCTGCCGCCACACGTCCCGGCCGACGAAGTCGGTGCCCAGCCAGTGCCCGCCCCCGAGCGTGAAGGACGCGGCACGCGGCCCCGGATCCCCCGCGCACAGCGGCCCGAGCAGGGCCAGGAGCAGCGGTACGGCGACGACGAGCCCCCCGGCGACGAAACGCGACCTCATGCCGCCACCTCCGAACGCGGCGCGAAGCGGCGTGCGACCAGGTCGGCGCCCAGGTTCAGGACGACGGTCGTCACGCCGAAGACGACGGCCAGGCCCTGCACCACCGGGACGTCGCGTTCGGCGACGGCGTTCATCAGGACGGTGCCGAGCCCGGGTATCACATACAGCGCCTCCACCACGATGACCCCGCACAGCAGCCAGTCGACGGTCCGGGCGAGCTGCTGGGCGGCGGGCGCGACCGCGTTCGGCAGGGCGTGCCCGTACCGGACCCGGGCGCCCGGGACGCCGTAGCGCCGGGCCTGCGCGACGTACGGCGAGGCGAGCGCGTCGATCATCCCGGCCCGTACCAGGCGGGCCAGGGAGCACACCGGCCGGGACAGCAGCACCAGCACGGGCAGCACCAGCGCGGCGGGGTGGGCGAGGAGGTCGGTGCCGTACCCGACGGCGGTCGGCGGCAGCCAGCCCAGGCGCAGCGCGAACACCGTGGTCAGCAGCACACCGAAGGCGAACTCCGGCACCGCGTACGCGCCCAGCGTCACCGAGCTGACGAACCGGTCCACGAACCGCCCCTCGTGACGGGCCGCGAGCACGCCCAGACCGACACCGGCCGGCACCAGCAGCACCACCGTGAGGGAGGCGAGCAGCAGCGTCGGGCCGAAACCGTCGGTGATGTACGTGCTGACGGGCCGCCCCGAGACCAGCGACGTGCCGAAGTCGCCGTGCGGCAGCCCGCCCGCCCACTCCAGCAGCCGTTCGTGAGCCGGCCGGTCGAGGTGCATGGCCTGCCGGATGGCCGCGATCCGCTCCGGGTCCGGCTGGTCGCCGGCCAGGGCCACGGCGGCGTCGCCCGGCAGCGCCTCGGTCAGCGCGAAGACCAGCAGCACGACGGCCGCCGTCTGCGCGGCGCCGAGCAGCAGCCGCCGGACGGTCCAGGACGCGAGTCCCCTCACGCGAGCCACACCTTGTCGAAGCGCGCCCAGTCGAGGGAGTTGGCGGGCGCCCCGGCCGCGACCCCCCGGACGGTGCGGGCGGTGCCGATGATCCAGTCGGCGAACCCCCACACCAGGAAGCCGCCCTCGGCGTACAGGCGGCGCTGCATGCGCTCGTAGACGGCGGCGCGCTCCTGCTTGTCCTTCGTGGACTGGGCCTGCTGGTACAGGGCGTCGAAGTCCTTGTGGTGCCACTTGGTGGCGTTCGTGGTGGAACCGGTCAGCAGGCGCTGGGAGATGTGCGCCTCGATGGGCATGGCGCCGGAGCGGTAGGAGCAGAGGGTGCCGGAGTCGAGGATGTCCTTCCAGTAGCTGTCCTTGCTGCCGGTCCTGATCTCCACGGTGACGCCGGCCTCGGCGGCCTGGTCCCGGAAGATCGCGGCGGCCTCGGTGAACCCGGCGGCGACGGGCGAGGTGTCGAGGGTGACCCTCAGCTTCTCCGCGCCGGCCTGCCTCAGCAGCGCCTTGGCCCGGTCGAGGTCCCGCTCGCGCTGCGGGAGGCTCGCGGCGTAGTACTCGTAGCCCTTGCCGAACAGGTCGTTGCCGATCTCGCCCGTGCCGGACAGGGCGCCGTCGACCAGTTCCCTGCGGTCGGCCATCAGGAAGAACGCCTCGCGCACCCGCTTGTCGTCGAACGGCGGCCGGTCGGTCTTCATCGCGAAGGCCTGCATGACGCTGTTGCGCAGCCGCACGATCTCGATGTGTCCCTTGCCCTCGTGGGCGCGGGCGGTCGCGGGGTTCAGTTCGTGGGCGTACTCGACCTGGCCGCCGAGCAGGGCGTTGATCCGTGCCGACTCCTCGTTGGCGACGACGAACTCCACCTCGTCCAGGTACGGGGCGCCGTCCCAGTAGTCCTCGTTGCGCCGGAGGACGGCCGACTTGCCGGGCGCGAAGGAGACGAAGCGGAACGGGCCGCTGCCGACCGGCTCGCCGTCGAAATCCTGCTCGCCCCGCGGCACGATGTACGCGCCGAACGCGGCCAGCACGTTGGGGAACTCGGCGGTCGGCCGCTTCAGGACGAACTCGACGGTGCGCGGGTCCGGCGCCCGGCTCGCCTCGAGGTCGATGGGTTCCAGGGACGCCTTGGCGCGGAACGCCTTGCCGGGGTCGGCGATGCGGCGGTAGCTGTACAGCACGTCCTCGGCGGTGACGGGCCTGCCGTCGTGGAAGGCGGCCTCGCGGAGGGTGACCTTCCAGCGGTCCAGGCCCGCGTTCGGTTCCCACGCGGAGGCGAGGCGCGGCCGGGCGGACAGGTCGGCGCCGTAGTCCGCGAGCTTGTCGAAGAGGGCCTTGGCGCGGGCGACGTCGGCGAACAGGTTGGCGAGGTGCGGGTCGAGGGTCTCGGACGCGCCGCCGCCGGCGAACGCGGCCCGCAGCCGTCCGCCGCGCCTGGGTTTGCCGTCGCCCTCGCCGGCCGTGCCGGCGGGGCCGGAACCGGCGCAACCGGTGACGGTGAGCGCGCCGAGACAGGCCGTGGCCCCGGCCGCGGCGAGGAGGCCCCGGCGGCGCAGGCCGGGGAAGCGGAAGTCGTCGACTGGTGTCCGAGGGGAGTTCATGGCGTGTCCTTGGTGTGCCGTGCGAACGGATGTCCGCGTCGGGGGAGTTCAGGGGCGGTGGGCCAGGCGGGCGACGAGGTGCAGCCGGTCGGCGTCGGCCGTCTCGCCGGGCGGATCGCCCTCGCGCCACACGGGCTCGGTACGCGGGCCCGGCCCGTCGTGCAGGGCGAGCACCTCGAAACCGTGGGCGGCGAGGAACCGGCGCAGCTCCTGCGGGAAGAGCAGCCGCCACGCGGAGCGCTGCTCGACGGGCGGGGAGCCGTCGTCGGCGGTCCACACCCGGGTGCGGCACAGCAACTGCGCGGCCCGGTCCACGTACAGGCGGGTGGTGGAGCGGTAGCCGACCCCCTGCCACTCGAAGCCGTGGACGGCCGGGGTGTCGAGCAGCTCCGTACGGCCGAGGAAGAACGCGCCGTTGCGCATCTCGGCGACGAGCAGCCCGCCGGGCACCAGCGCGTGGCGGCACGCGGCCAGGCAGCCGTCGAGCTGCTCGTTGGTGTGGCAGTACAGCAGGGCGCTGTCCAGGCACACCACCGCGTCGAAGGCGCCCTTCCCGAGGTCGAAGCCGCGCAGGTCGGCCCGGACGTAGGCGGGCCCGGGATGGTGTGCGCGGGCGTACTCCAGCATGGCCTCCGAAAGATCGGCGCCCGTGACCGTACGGCCGGACGCGTGCAGGCGGGCCGCGTCCCGGCCGGTGCCGCAGCCCAGGTCCAGCACGCGCGGGCCGGGGGCCGCGTACCGGCGCAGGCAGTCCTCGGCCCAGCGCCCGGCGAGCCGTCCGGGATCGGGGAAACGCGCCTCGTACAGCGCCGGGTTGTCGGTGAGCAGGTTTCTCGAGAGCAGGTCGTCCACGGGTGTCTCCTCACGCGGGCGCCGGTACGGGCGCGGCGACGGCGGGCAGGACGCGGCGGCGGTGCAGCCAGGCGACCCCGGCGGCGGAGGCGAGCCCGAAGGCCAGGCAGCACGCCCAGGGCAGCCAGGGCGCGCCCGCCGGTCCGGCGGTGTCCATGGCCCAGCCGACGACGGTGTTGCCGACGGCGGCGGCGATACCCGACACCACGTAGAACAGCCCGAAGTAGGTGCCGGTCAGCTCCGCGCGGCCGAAGCCGGGGATCAGCTCCATCACGAACGGCTGGGCCGTCATCACGCCCAGGTAGAGCAGCACGGCACCGGCCAGCACGGGCACGGCGCGCAGCACCGCTTCCGCGTGGCCGCCGGGAGCCGTCGTGTACCCCGTCACCGCCATCGGCGGTACGAAGGACAGCGCCATCAGCACCAGCCCGGCGGCGATCCAGCGCGCCCTGGTGCCGCGCGCCTTCAGCGCGCGCGTGATCCGCAGCTGGAGCCCGAGGTTGGTGAGGGTGCCGACGAGGAACACCAGGCCCGCCGCCCCGTCCCAGCCGGTCGCCTTCCGCGCGCCGTCGGGAAGCAGCAGGTAGAGCTGGTTCTCCATGGTGAACATGCCGACCATCGCCAGGGCGAACAGCAGGAAACGGCGGTTGCCGGCCACCTCGCGCCAGTCCCCGAGGACGCTGCCGCGGGCCGGCGCGACCTCGCGGGCCGGCAGGACGAGTGCCTGCGCGAGGGTGAGGACGGCGAAGATCCCGGCCGCGGTGAGCGCGCAGACCCGGAAGTCGGCCAGCAGCAGCGCGCTGCCCAGCAGCGGCCCGATCAGCGCCCCGGCGGTCGCGAACACGTTGAACAGGGCGAACGCCTCCGCCTTGTGGTCGCCCGCCGCCAGCGCGAGGTAGGCGCGCACCGCCGGGTTGAACAGCGCCCCGGCCAGTCCGCTGAGCACCGAGGCGGCGAGCAGCACCACAAGCCCGTCGCCGAGCGCGAAGAGCCCGAAGCCGACGCTGCGCAGCGCGCACCCGGCGATGATGACCCCCCGCGCGCCCAGCCGGTCCGCGGCCGAGCCGCCGATGAGGAACAGGCCCTGCTGGCTGAGGTTGCGCACGCCGAGGACGATGCCGACGACCGCCGCCGACATCCCCAGGTCCTCGCCCAGGTGGAGAGCTAGGTAGGGGACGAGCAGATAGAAGCCGGTGTTGACGCCGAGCTGGTTGACCAGCAGCACCCGGATCGCGAGCGGGAAGCGGCGTATCTCGTGCCACGTCCTCATGCCGCCGCCCCCTCGGTGTGACGGGTGCGGGGCCGCACTCCCAGGCCGGGTTCCCGGCCCGCCTGTACGGTGCCGTCGTGGCCGCCGATGCCGGTCCAGGGGTCGTCGGCGAGGAGCAGATGCCCGTCGAGGTCGGCCCAGCGGGCGCGGTCGGCGAGGTGCACGGCCGGGGCGATGCCGAGGGTGCTGGCGGTCAGACAGCCGAGCATCAGCTCGGTGCCGCTGCCCTCGATCAGCTCGGCGATCCGGAGCGCCGCGTGCACACCGCCGCACTTGGCGAGCTTGACGTTGATGCCCTGTACCCGCCCCGCCAGACGGCGGGCGTCCTCGACGCCGACCGCGTCCTCGTCGGCGATCACCGGCAGCGGCGACCGCTCGGCGAGCCGCGCGAGCGCCTCGGGGTCGCCCGGCTCCAACGGCTGCTCCACGGCCTCGACGCCCAGCTCCGCGAAGAGCGGCAGCAGACGTTCCGCGGTGCCCGCGTCCCAGGCCCCGTTGGGGTCCAGCAGCAGCCGGGCGTGCGGAGCGGCGGCGCGTACGGCCCGTACGCGCTCCACGTCCTCGGCGGGGTCCCGGGCGCCGGCCTTGACCTTGAGGACGGAGAAGCCGTCCCGGGCGAGACGGGCGGCCTGCGCTCCGGCCCGGCCGGCCGGGACGAGACCGATGGTCCGGGCGGTCCGGGCGGCCGGAGCCGCCGGGGCCCCGAGGAGTGCGTGCACCGGGACCCCGGCGCGCTTGCCCACGAGGTCGAGCAGCGCGGACTCGACGGCCGCCACCACGGCGGGCGGGGCGTCGTGACGCTCGCCGTCGCGCAGGGCCGCCAGGGCGCTCTCGGGCGCGGCGAACCGGGCGAGCCACCGCGTCTCCACGTGCAGCAGCCGGGTCAGGGTCTCGGTGTCCAGACCGTAGTAGACGCTGGTGACGGCCTCACCGTGGCCGTGCCGTCCCTCGTGCTCGACGGTCAGCCAGACGGCCTCACGGGCCGCCATCGTGGAGCGTGAGATGCGCAGCGGCTCGGTGAGACGCAGGTGTGCGGTGCGCTGACTGGCCTTCACAGGGGTTCTCTTCCGTAGGGGTGTCGAGTGGATCGCGCACGGTCCCGCACCGAGCCCAGCCGGTCGCCTCCACGGCCCCGGGGTGCGGGATCTCGACGGGGCGGGTGGCGGCGCGGGCCGGGTCGAGCCCGTGGGCGGCGGCGAAGTCGTCGTCGTACACGCTGCCGAGGTAGCGGTGCGGCCCGTCGGGGAAGACGGTGGCGACCACCGCGCCGGGGTGGACCCGGGCGGCCCAGGCGGCGACGAGGGCCACGGCCCCGGTGCTCCAGCCCCCGCTGACGAAGTTCCCGGCGGCCAGCCGCCGGCAGGCGTCCGCGGCCTCGGCCGGGCCGACCCAGTGCACCTCGTCGAAGGCGTCGTAGGCGACGTTGCGCGGGTGGATGCTGCTGCCCAGGCCCCGCATGAGCCGGGGTCTGGCCGGCTGGCCGAAGATCGTGGAGCCGGTGGCGTCCACGCCGATCAGCCGCAGCCCCGGCCAGTGCCGTCGCAGCGGGCCGACGATGCCGGCGCTGTGGCCGCCGGTTCCGACGCTGCACACGAGGACGTCCAGGTGGTCGAGCTGGGTGGCCAGCTCGGCCGCCAGGGACGCGTAACCGGCGCTGTTGTCGGGGTTGTTGTACTGGTCGGGCCAGTACACGCCGGGCAGCAGCGTGAGCAGTTCGCGCAGCCGGGCGAGCCGGGCGGCCTGCCAGCCGCCCTCGGCGGCCGGGCGGTCCACCAGCTCCAGCCGGACGCCGTAGGAGCGCAGCAACTGCCGCATCGACGGCTCCAGTTCGATGTCGCCGACCAGCACGACGGGATGGTCGAGGGCCTGTCCGGCGAAGGCCAGACCGACGCCGAGCGTTCCCGAGGTGGACTCCACCACCGGTGCGCCCGGCCGGAGTTCACCGCGCTCCCGGGCGCCGAGCAGCATGGAGACGGCCGCGCGGGCCTTCATGCCGCCCACGCCGAGCGCTTCCAGCTTCGCCCAGAAGCCGGGGTGCGGACACGGCAGGTCGACGGTGATGCGGGCGAGCGGCGTGCCGCCGAGCAGGCCGAGCAGTTCGCGGTTGCCCGCCGGGCGCAGGACGGCCGTGGTCACAGGGCGGCTCCGTAACGGTGGATGGTCCCGGGGCCGCCGTCCAGCCAGAAGAAGGGGTAGGGCTCGGCGCACACCGCGCTGACCCCGGCACCGATGAGGCACGGCAGGACGGCGCTGCCGGTCTGGGCGAACATCACCAACTGCTTGCCGTGCCGCAGGGCGTGCTCCCGCAGCGGCTCGAAGCTGCCGTTGCCGAGCGTCATGCCGGAGGCGAGGATCGCGTCACAGCGCTCCAGCTCGGCCGGCGCGTCGGTCCGCACCGGCTCGCCCCACTCGGTCGTGCCGCCCTTGAGATCGCACGGGACGTACCCCAGCCCGCGCCGCCGCAGCGCCTCCAGCAGCGAGTTGACGACGCCGACCACGAGCACCGTGCTGCCGGGCGGGGCGTCGAGCAGTTCCACGACCGCGCGGGCCCGGGCCCGTGACTTCCGCAGCGACGTGCCCGCCGGCAACGGGAAGGGCCGCGCGCCGCCTGCGGGCAGGTGCGGCCGGACGTGCATCAGGTACGCGTCGAGGGCGGCCACGCGCACCGGCAGCAGCTCGTGCCCGAGGAGCCGGGCGACGTCGGCGCCGACACAGTCCTCCACGGCCCCGTCCGGCAGCGCGCCGGGCTCGACCGCGCACGAGCCGACGGCTTCGGCCAGGCGCAGGCTCAGCACCTCGTTGCGGTACCCGCCGCCGCGCCCGTCGTGGCGTACCGCCTGCCGGGTCGTGAACGCCACGGTGATGCGCTGGGTACACGGATCCGGTCCGAGGCGGCCGTCGAGAACGCGCCGGACGAGGTCGTCGTAGGAGGACGCCGTGGGCCGTATGCCGGTGGGGGCGGTCATCGGCCCACCACCCGGGGCCGCAGTCCGGAGAGCAGGGCCTCGACGCGGTCGCGTGCGCCGAGCCCGTCGGCGTCACCGGCCATGATGTGGCCGAGGTACTCGTTGTTGCTGGCCGCCGCCCGCACCGCCGTGCCGGGCTCGGGGAGCCGGACCTCCAGCACACCGGCCGCGGCGCGCACCTCGTCGGCGCCGTCGACCGCCTCCAGCACCCCGTCATCGTCCGGCACGAGGAAGGCGATGGCGGCGCTCTTCAGGCCGGTGTCCGCGCGCCGCAGGTCCGGCGCGCGGCCGAGGGCCACCGCCACACCGGCGGCGGCCAGGTCGATGCCGGTCACATGGCGTATCAGCTCGGTGATGCGGTTGCCGGCGGGGCGCGGGTTCACCTCCACCAGGCGTGGCCCGCCGGGCGTCAGCTTGATCTCGGTGTGTGCCACGACCGTGTCGAGTCCGAGGGCCTTCAGCGCGTCCAGCGCCGTCCGCTCGGCGGCCTCCGTGTCGGCGGACGAGAGCGCGGCGGGGAACATGTGCCCGGTCTCGATGAAGGCGGGTGCGCCGCCGACACTCTTGTCGGTGACGCCCACGACGTGCGCGGTGCCGCCGTGGGCCACGGTCTCGACGCTGACCTCGGGCCCTTCGAGGAGTTCTTCGAGGAGCACGGCGGGGGAGCGGCGCTGTCCGCGGGCGTTGACGGGGAAGCCGGCCAGCGCGCGGTAGGCGTGTGCCAGGGCGGGTTCGTCGTCCACGCGCCGTACGAACATCCCGGCGCACAGGTCGACCGGCTTGAGCACCAGCGGGTAGCCGAGCTCCCGGGCCGCGGCGGCGGTCTCGGGCCAGTCGCCGCAGACCGCGAAGCGGGGGCCGGGCACACCGGCCTCGGCCAGGATCCGGCGGGTGGCGTCCTTGCGGCACGCGTTCTCCACCGCCTCGGGGTCGGGTCCGGGCAGCCCGAGCCGTCCGGCGATCCGCGCGGCGGCCGGGAGGTAGTAGTCGCAGGAGGTGATCACCCCGTCGAAGCGCAGGCAGTCGTGGGCCTGTTGGACGAAGGGCAGCAGCGCCTCGACGTCGTTGGTGTCGGCGGTCAGCACATGGCGGGCGGCGAGCAGGGGGTGTGCGGTGCCCTCGGGGGCGGAGCGCAGGTAGTGGTGGAGGTCGCGGGTGAGGAAGGTGAACTCGTGCCCCTCCTCGCGGATCGCCCGTGGCAGCAGTCTGCTCATCGATCCGACCCAGCTCTCGACCATCAGCAGATGAGCCACGGCTTCCCCTTTTCATGGCGTGGACGAAGGACTGCTGTCGCGCCGACGGCGTGTCGCACATGCGTCGGCTTGACCGAGGTGGACCTTATCGATATTCGTTTTCATTGTCATCTGATGTCACGTCGGTTCTCTGAATGCGAGACTCGTGCTCCCTGCCGTACGCCCCCTGAGCGCTCTGTGCGCCCTCGTCACCACCACCGCCGCCCCGGCCCCGGCAGCCCCAACTGTCGTATCCGCCCCAGCGGTTGCCGACCCTGCGCCGCTGCGGTTCGGTGCCTGCCCGCGGTCCGTGCCGTCCCCGCCGCCGCCCGACCGAGTGGAATGCGGCTGGCTGGACGTTCCGCTCGACCGGGAGAACCCCGACGGCCGGCGGATACGCATCGCCGTCTCCCGGGTGCCCGCCTCCGGCACCCCCGGCGAGCGGCGCGGCGTCCTCCTCGTGAACCCCGGCGGGCCCGGCGGCCCGGGACTGTCCTACGCCGTCACCAAGCGGGCGAAGCTCCCCGAGAGCGTCCGCCGCGCGTACGACGTCATCGGCTTCGATCCGCGCGGCACCGGACGGAGCGCGCCGGCCGACTGCGGCGCGATGGGCGGCCTCTTCGACGTCCCGGCCCCCGACCCCGTTCCCGTCGGCCGAGCGGCGCGGAAGGCGTATCTCGCCTCCTTGCGGCGGATGGCGGACGACTGCGCCGCCGGCGCGGGCGACGCGCTGCCCCATCTGTCGACCACCGAGACCGCCCGCGACATGGACGCCCTCCGCTCGGCCCTCGGCGAGGAACGGATCGGCTTCCTCGGCGTCTCGTACGGCAGTTACCTCGGCGCCGCCTACGCCGCCCTGTTCCCCCGGAGGGTCGGCCGCATGGTGCTCGACAGCGTGGTGGGCCCGTGGAGCTGGTACGACTTCGACCTGCGCCAGAGCCGGGCCCTCCTGCGCCAGCGCGAGGTGTTCTTCGCCTGGGCCGCCCGGCACCACGGCCGCTTCGGTCTCGGCGGTCGCGCCGACGAGGTGCGCGAGGCCTATGAACGCGCACGCGACGGGCTCGCGGCCCGCCCCGTGGACGGCTTCGGTCCCGCGGAGTTCGACCGCGCCGTCTACCGCGCCCTCGGCCGCACCGAGCGCTGGACCGGCCTCGCGGAGGGCATCCGCGCGTACCTGCGGGACGGCGGCACCGGAGGGCTCCGCCCCGAGGCGCCGTTCGACGGCGCCGCCTCCCGTACGTACGAGTCCGCCAACCGCATCGTGAAGTGCGCCGACGGGCCCGGTCCCGCACCCGCCCGGGTCCTGGCCGACCTGCGGCGCACACGACGGATCGGTCCGCTGCCGGTGCTCACCGGGATGGAAGCCTCCGTCTGCTCCTTCTGGCACCACCGGCCCGTACGGCGCCCCGGCCTCGGCAGCCCGGACGCCCCGCCCGTGCTGCTGGTGGCGTCCGAACACGACCCCGTCACCCCCGTCGAGGGAGCCCGGCAACTGGCGCACCGGTTCCCCGGCTCACGCCTCGTCACCCTGTACGGCGACTACTCCCACGGGGTCTTCGCCAGCCGGGGCAACCCGTGCGTGGACGGGACGGTCGCCGCGTACCTGGTCGACGGGACCGTGCCGGCGGCGCACGTCGGCTGCGCCGGGCCCGGCCTGCCGACCCCCTGACACCTCCCGCACCCCAGGAGACCGCGATGAGCCACCCCCCGCACCCGCCGTACACCGTCCGCCCCGCCACGACGGCCGACGTGGAAGGCGCACGGCGACTGATGCTGGACACCTTCTACCGGGATTTCGGCTACGGCTACGTCCCCGAATGGCACCGGGATGTCATCGACCTCGAGGCCACGTATCTGGACCACCCCCGCCACCTCCTGCTCGTCGCCCGCCACGGCGACGAGGTGGTGGCCACGACCGGCGTGCGGTCGGCGGGGCCGGCCCATCCGCCGCACCCCCGCCGGCTCGCCGAACGCTACCCGCCGGGCACCACCGCCCAGCTCGTCCGCGTCTACGTCTGCCCCCGGCACCGCCGCCACGGGCTGGCGCGGACGCTGGTGCGGCAGGCGTGCGACTTCGTCGCCGAGACCCCCGGCTACGACAGCATCTACCTCCACACCAACGTCGACGTGGAGGGCGCGGAGGCCTTCTGGCGCGGCATCGCCACGGAGGTGTTCGACGCGCGCACCACGGGGGAGCACGGTCCGGGCGTCGGCACCGTGCACTTCGAGATCCCCCTGCACCGTCGTGTCGAAAACGGGAATCGTTTTCATGTAGGGTAGGCGAGTCCCGTTTCCGACCAGGAGCTCTCATGGCTGTCCCGAAGCGCAAGATGTCCCGCAGCAACACGCGTCACCGCCGCGCCCGGTGGAAGGCGGACGCGCCCCGGCTGGTGCCGGTCACGGTCGACGGCGTGTCGTACCTGGTACCGCGGCGGCTGGCCAAGGCGTACGAGCGCGGCCTGCTGCGTCCGGAGGGCTGACACACCGAACCGGCCTGTGGTCCCAGGCCGGTTCGGCGGCCGGGGTCAGGGGACGAGCGACAGCCAGCTGCCGTGGGGCGCGACCCGGAGCAGGGCGGAGAGACCGGCCTCGCGGAAGGCCAGCTCGATCTCCGGCAGGCCCTCGGAGAGGTGGGCCCAGCCGTCGTGATGCACCGGTACGACGACGTCCGCGCCCAGGACGGCCGCCGCGGCGGCGGCCCGGTGGCCGTCCAGGGTCAGGGGCCGCCCGTCGAACTTCGCCGGTACCCGGGCCGCTCCCGCGTGCAGGACGGCGGCATCGATGTCCGGCACCCGGCGGGAGATCTCCACGACCGTGCGAGCGAGGCGTTGTCACCGCTGACGTACACGGTGGGAAGCCCCTGTCCGGAGAGCACGAACCCGATGACCTCGCAGTTGACGTTGCCGTCGGCATCCCGGTCGGCGTCCTCGGGGCCGTGGACGGCGGGGACTGCCAGCACGGTCAGATCGCCGGCGCCGTCCGGGCGGGGCACGGAGTGGGCGGTCCACGGGGCGAGACCGACGGCCGGTGAGCGAGCCGCCGCGCGGACAGCGGCCCGGTCAGCACCAGCGGAGCGGACTTCGTGAACGCGCGGCCCCGCTCGTCCAGGTTGTCCGGATGGGCTTCGTGGCTGACCAGGACGAGGCCGGCCGGCCCCACCACGTCTTCGCCGGCGGCCGGACCGGCGGTCTTGGTGAGGTACCCCTGGGGACCCGCCGCGTCGAAGGTCGGGTCGCTGACGACGCGCAGCCCGCCCAGGTCGATGACGGCCGTCGGACCGCCCAGGACGGTGATCGCGCGGTCCTGCCGGGCCGGCCCTGTGCTGTTGATGGTTTCGTTCACGCCGTCGAGGCTGATGACAACCCCCGGTCACGTGAAATGCCTGTCGTGCCACAGCCATGCCCGACGCCCTGCGCCCCATCGCCGCCCCCGCCGCTGGTTCCTCGCGCTACTCGCCGGCTACACCTTCGAGGGCATCGGCTACGTCATCGCGGGCACGTTCCTGGTGGCGGCGATCCAGCAGAGCGCGGGAGGCGGGACCCGGCGGCGCCCCCTGGATCCTGGTCGGACTCGCGGCCCTGCCCTCGTGCAGCATCGGCCAGATCCTCGGCCCCCTGCTCACCCCCCGCTGCTGCACCACGGCTACCACCGTGCACTCCTGCTCGGCAACGCGATGGTGACCGTGTCCGCCCTCGCGGTCGGCGCCGTCTGCGTCCCCTTGCCGCACCACCTCGGCCCCGCGCCCTGCGCGGAGATCCAGCGGCGGCCGGGGCCGCTCACTGGCGGTACAGATCGGTGGGTATGGTCTCGCCCTCCTCGTAGCCGAACGCGGCGTGGGCCGTCGTGAACAGCGCGTCGTGGACGGCCCTGGCGGCCCCGATGAGTTCGTTGAACAGGGCCTTCATCTGGGTTTCGGTATTCGTGTACCAGGTGTCGAACTCCGCCCGGTCGCGGGAGTTGCCCAGATCGGTGTTCCGCTTCACGCCCCGGGCCACCTGGTCGGTGATGGTCGCGACGAGGTTCTCCCGGAGGGCCACGAGAGCCGCTCCGTTGTTCCAGTCCGGCGTGCCGCAGTCGCGGAGCGCCTGCCGCACCTGTGTGACGAAAGCGCCGTAGCGCATGGAGTTGGGGTCGTTGCCCTGCGCGTCCATCGGCTCCCCGCGCGTGGCGGACCGGAAGCGCTCGTTGTCACGCAGTTCCCCCGCCAGCGTCGCCGCCGTGTTCAGGCTCTCCTTGTGCACCTGGTAATTCCAGGTCTTGGTCGCCTTGCGCACCTTCTGCTCGTTGGAGAGGTCCTGACCGTCCAGCAGGCCGATGCGGGCCGTGACCCGGTCGGCCAGCGTCGTACCGGCTTCCTTGGCCAGCGCGTCGAGGGCGTTGAAGATGTGCTCGCCCTGCGCGTGGGCGCCTCCGGTGGCCGGGGCTCGCTGGACGGTCCCGCCCATGCCCCGGTCCGTGCCGGTGGCCGCGCGCTGCACGGACTCCCCCCGGTGCGGGGCCGGTCCGGCGAGGACGCGCGTGGCGTTGGCCTCGGCCTCGCGCTCGAAACGGTCCGAGGGGTCGGAGACGCGCAGCCCGGCGCCGTTGTCGGTGGCGGAGACCGGGCCCTGGCGCTGCTGGATGACGTGGGTGAGTTCGTGGGCGAGGGTGTGCCGGTCCGCGCCGCCGTCGCCGATGACGACGTGGTTGCCGCTGGTGTAGGCGCGTGCGCCCACCTCGGCGGCGGAGGCGCGGGCGGCGCTGCCGGTGTGGACGCGGACGTCGGAGAAGTCCGCGCCGAGCCGCGCCTCCATGTCGGAACGGACGGAGTCGTCCAGCGGCCGCCCCGCCGAGCGCAGCACATCGTGCACGGTGGACCGCTGCACAGCCGGGACGTCCTCGTGGCCGGTGCAGCGCTGCAGGGCCGCTCCGTGATCGTGACCGGTGCCGCGCTGCTCCTCGATCATCCGCGCCACGGCCGCGTTGCCGACGGCCCGTTGCAGTGCCACCGCCGCCCGCGGGGACATGGCCCCGGCCACGGGCTGCGACACCGCCGCCTGGCGCGTCGGGTTCACCAGACGCCGTCGACCCGCGTCCTTCTCCGGCTGTTCTTTGGCGTGCATGTCGGGACGGCCCCTCTCAGATCCTGATCGTCCTCTACCCCTACACAACCGGAAGCCCCCGGGGAAGGTACGGACGGGCAGGACCGGGTGCACGAAGGGCCGCCCTCACGTGCCGGTGTCCGGTTGCACCGGCCCTGCCCCCGTGCCCACTGGACGGGCACGGGGGCAGGGCCGGCGGGCCGTCACCGCACGACGCGCCACCGGTTGTCGGCCGTGCCGTCGTCCGGGGCCTGCACCGCGAAGGCGCCCATCGCGGTGGAGTTGTTCTCGATGCCGAGCAGTTTCCCGCTGTGCGCGTTGCGGATCTTGAACGTGCCGTCGCCCTGGTCGATCAGGAACCACCGGTGGTCGGCGGTGCCGTTGTCCGACCACTGCAGCACGGTGGCGCCGTCGGCCGTCGACATGTCCCGTACGCCGAGCACCTTGCCGCTGTGCACATTGCGGAAGCGGACGGCGTCACCGTCGGGGACCATCTCCCAGTCGTGGTCGGCGGTGCCCGAGTCGCTCCATTGCAGCGCACGTCCGCCGTCGGCGGTGGACATGTCCTGGACGCCCAGCACCAGGCCGCTTGCCGCGTTGGCGAGCCGGACGGACGCCACACCCCCGGTCCTCCAGTAGACGGTGTAGTTGTGGCCGTGCGCGTCGTGGAACGGACCCAGGCCGACGGAGGAGCCGTTCGCCGTGGCGGTGAAGGCGAGCGCGGTGGAACCGGTCCGCCTGATGGAGGAGACGTCGAGGGCGGGGAGGGCGCCGAGCGCGGTGTCACCGTAGTTGCCGGCCAGGACGACCGGTCCGTAAGTGACCGCGACGACACCGGGGTTGTCGTTGGCCGGGCGCGGCACGATGCGCATGGGCAGGCGGACGGTCACGGTGTCGCCGGAGGTCCAGGCGCGGGTCAGGGCCGCGTAACCGCCGGGGGCCGTGGCGATGTTCTGCACGACGCCGTTGACGCTGACGGTGGCTCCGGTGGTCCAGCCGGGGATACGGACGCGCATCGTCCAGGTGCCGCCGGCGTTGCCGGTGACCCGCAGGGTCGTGGTGTCGCTCGCCGGGTACGACGTGGTCTGGGTGACGGTGATGCCGCGCTGTGTCCAGGTGAGCACCGAGGGCACGAACAGGTTCACGGTCAGGGTGGTGCCGGCGTGGAAGTACACGGAGTCCATCAGCCGGGTGTGCATCTCCAGGCCCGTGCCCTGGCAGCACCAGAAGGTGGTGTAGTCGGTGCTCCAGGTGCCACCGCCCCAGGCCGGCCCCACGCCCCGCCGGCCGCCGGGGTTGAGCGGGGTGAAGTAGGTGACGTGGCCGTGCGGGTCGGCCGGGTTCTGCTGGCCGATCATCTGGTTCAGCCACGCCTGCTCGTAGAAGTCGAACAGCTCGGCCCGGTCCGGGGTCAGCGCGAACAACTCCCGGGTGAGCGTGAGCATGTTGACGGTGTTGCAGCTCTCGCAGGTGTCCTGCCGCAGGTAGGCGGCGATGGCGTCCGGGGCGCGGAAGTGCTCCGCCTGGCTGTTGCCGCCGATGGCGTAGGTGTGGGCGTGGACGCAGAGGTTCCAGGCGTTGGTGGCGATGTCCCGGTAGCGGGTGGTGCCCGTGGCCTTGTACTCGCGGACGGCCCCGATCCACTTGGGCACCTGGGTGTTGGCGTGCAGCCCGGCCAGCCGGTCCTCGCCGGCCGCCAGCGGGTCGAACACCGCGGCGTGGTCGAACCGCTGGGCGACGGCCAGCCATCGCGCGTCGCCGGTCTGCTGGTACAGGTCGGTCAGGACGGCGTTCATGCCGCCGAACTCCGTGCCCAGCATGGCCTGGAGCTGCGCGGTGCTCAGCCGGCCGGTGCGCCGGTCGACCCAGCCCGCCAGGGCCAGCAGTACATCACGGGCCTGCGTGCTGCCGATGTACCGCCACACGTCCAGCAGACCGGTCAGCGTCTTGTGGACGGTGTAGTACGGCACGTTCCCGTTGGACAGCGTGCGCGCCTCGAGAGCGGTGAAGTCGGACTCGGGATAGCCGGAAAGATACCCCGCGCCGAATCCGGCGGCGCCGTTGTTGGCCTGGCACTTGGCCAGCTCCGCGACCATGTACAGGGCCTTGTCCCGGCAGACGCCGTCCCCGGTCACCGCGTACGCCTGTGCCCACGCGGTGAGGAAATGTCCCTGGACATGGCTGCGGAAGGGGAAGTCGGGGGCCTCCCAGCCGCCGGTGGCGGCCGCGCCGTTGGTGGACAGACGGTGGTTGGCGCGGAAGTTGTACAGCAGCCGGTCGACGTCGACGAACCGCAGATAGCTCAGGGTCCGGTTCTGGTTGTCCAGCCATCTGCTCGCGGTCAGCCTGACCTGGCCGAGCTCGAAGGGGAAGGCCTGGGCTCCGATGTCGGACCGGGCGGGGGGTACGACCGCGTGGGCGGCGGAGCCGCCGAGGACGGGGCCCACGGCGGACGCCGCCGCGGTGACCCCGGCGAGCTGGAGGAGACGTCGTCTGCTGACGGAGGAGGACATGGACACACCCTTTCGGTGGGAGCCCGTGCTGGTGGGGGACGCGCGGCGCGCACCGCCAATGTCCGGAATATCGAACATCGTTCGCCAAGTCGTCGAGAACATAGTTGGGCGCCCGACGGACCGTCAATGTCATCGACATGGGCAATCGGCAGCCGTGTCAAGCCGGTTGGGAGCCCTGGGCCGGACGGAGGAAGGCGGATCGCCGGGCCGCGCATCCGGGGCTGCCGCGACCATTGACGCGTCTTGAGTGACGCCTTACGGTCTGACCGGTCTCCCGAACCAGGTTCGATATATCGCACATAGCGGAGTTGCCGAGTCGGCTTCCGAACCCCACGTGTCCGCCGTGTCCCACACCCCCGCACGAGCCCGGAGCACCGATGCAGCCCACCACGCCCGCCCGTCCCATGCCCTCCCGCAGACGCTTCCTGGGGGCCGCCGCGGCCACCTCGCTCGCCCTGGCCGCCGACCTCTCCCTGGGCGCCCGCCCCGCCCACGCCGCCGACCCGGCCTACGTGATGGGGTACTTCACCGAATCACCGCAGGGCCTCGGCACCGACTACGGTCTGCACCTGGCCGTCAGCACGGACGGGCTGAACTGGATGCCGCTCAACCAGAACAACCCGGTCGTGACCCCCACCGAAGGGGCCGGCGGGCTGCGCGACCCGTTCATCATGCGCAAGCGGGACGGCACGTTCGTCGTGCTGGCCACCGACCTCAAAGGCACCGACTGGGGCTACAACAGCCAGTACATCCACGTGTGGGACTCCACCGACCTGCGCACCTTCACCGGCTACCGCCGCCCCGGACTGCACGCCATGGCGACCCACAGCTGGGCTCCGGAAGCCTTCTGGGACGCGGGCCGCGGCCAGTACGCCCTCCTCTACTCGGCCGTGAACTCCAGCGGCCACAACGTCCTGATGGTCAACTACACCACCGACTTCCGGACCGTCTCCGCGCCCCAGGTGTTCTTCGACCCCGGCTACGACGTCATCGACGGCGACATGGCGGTCGGCGTGAACGGCGTCAACTACCTGTACTTCAAGAGCAGTCGCGCCGGCGGCCTGGTCGGCGCCCGGTCCACCTCGCTGAACCCGGGCAGCTTCGTGCCGTTCAGTACACCGGTCGCCCACGGCGGCACCGAGGCTCCGACCCTGGTCAAGTCCCTCACCACCCCCACCTGGTACCTGTGGGGCGACACCTACACACCCAACGGCGTCTTCTACGCCTGGCAGACGACCGACCTCGCCGCCGGCACCTGGACCCCGGTCGACCAGCGGCTCTACACCCACCCGGTCAACGCCAAGCACTGCACCATCGCCCCCCTCACCGCCACCGAGTACGGCAACCTCGTGGCCCGCTGGGGCACTCCCGCCTGGAACCGGCTCAAGTCCTACAACCAGCCCGCCCGTTACGTACGCCACGCCGACTACACCGCGCGGATCGACACCTACCCCTTCGACCCGTACACCGACTCCCAGTGGAAACTCGTCCCCGGCCTGGCCGACCCCTCCGGCGTGTCCTTCCAGTCCGTCAGCCACCCCACCCGGTACCTGCGGCACTACGACCACCAGCTGCGCCTGGACGTCGACGACGGCAGCTCCGCCTTCGCCCAGGACGCCACCTTCCACCGGGTCCCGGGCCTGGCCGACCCCTCCTGGGCGTCCTTCCGCTCGCACAACTACCCGACCCGGTACATCAGGCACTACGACTACGTCCTGCGCGTCGACCCGGTCACGACCACCACGGACCGGGCCGACGCCACGTTCTCCGTCGGCTACTGACCCACTGACCGGACCCTCCCGACGCCGTCCCGCCCACCGGCATCGGCGCCCCACGGGGCGAGAAGGGGCGTACGCCGTGCCTCCCTGGTCCGCTCCGGTGCGCCCCGTCCGCCGCGCACCCGAAGGCGTGTTGCCCGCCGGGCGGACACCCCTGTCGTGCCACTGTGGCGTCGCCGAAGGGCACCGGTGGTGTGCCGGGCGGGGCATGCCGCCGCCGTGGAGGGAGCGTGGGAAGTGGAGCTGGGCAAGGCCGCGCGGGCGCGTATCGCGGGGACGGACGACGACGCCTATCGAGAGGCGTTCGACATGTTCCTCTCCGGGACGGACGAGAAGGCCACCACCCACGCGTACCTGCGCCGGGTGGTGGACCGGCTGCCCGCCCGGCGGACCCTCCTGGACATCGGCGCCGCCCAGGGCACGACGACGCGGTATCTCGCCCCGTACTTCGAGCGCGTCGTGTGCGTCGAGCCGAGCGAGCCCATGCGGCGCGCGCTGGCGCGGGCGTGCCCGCGGGCGGAGGTGGTGGCCGAGCCGGTCGGCGAGGCCCGGGTGGACGCGCGGGCCGATCTGGCCCTGCTGTCCCACGTGCTGTACTACATCCCCCGTGCGCAGTGGGCGGTGACGACGGCCCGCGTCATGGAGTGGGTGGCGCCGGGCGGCGTCCTGCTCGTGCTGCTGCAGAACCCCGACAACGCCTGCATGCGCATGGTGCGTCACTTCACCGGCCGCCATTTCGACGTGCGGGAACTCGTCGGTGAACTGGCCGCCCTCCCACCCGGCCTGGTCGGCCGCACCGAGCTGGACGTCGTACCCGCCCGCTACCACGGCCGCAGCCTGGAGGAGACCCTCATGGTCGCCGACTTCCTCCTCAGCGTCCCCGAAGCCCCCTCCCCGACCCGGGAGGCGGTCGAGGCGTACGTACGGCGGCACTTCGACAACGAGGACGGTACGTACACCTTCCGCCACGACCAGCACGTGCTGCGCATCGAACGCCCGGCACCCTGAGCACGCGGCGACGCCGGCTCGTTCGGTGGACTACTGTGTCGGGAATGAATACCGGGACGGCATCGCGCCACACACGGATCGGTGACCCGGTGCTCTCCTGAGCGCCGGGCGGGCCGGTGAGGGCCCACCGTCCGGCCGAGGGTCTGGCGCCGCCGCGCGCGCTCCGCCTCCGTCGTGTTGATCACAGGTTCGGCAGATCAACCACGACAGGAGAGTTCATGCCCATCAAGACGCTGCGGATCCCCACCGCCGACGGCCACGCCGACGCCTTCGCCGCCTTCCCCGACCACGGTGAACGGCACCCGGCGGTGCTGATGTACCCGGACGGCTTCGGCGTCCGGCCCGCGCTGCGGGCGCTGGCCCGCCGACTGGCCGGGCACGGGTACTACGTGCTCGTCCCCAACATCTTCTACCGGCACGGCCCCGCACCGGTGATCGAACTGCCCGAGCACATCGGGGAAGAGGCCCGGCCGCAGGTCTTCGCCCGGCTGATGCCTCTGATCGAGGCGCACACCGCCGAACGCACCCTGCGTGACGCCGGCTCCTACCTGGAATTCCTCACCACCCGGCCGGAGGCCCGGCCCGGACCGGTCGCGGTGACCGGTTACTGCATAGGCGGCCTCCTGGCGGTGCGCACCGCCGCGGCCCACCCCGGCCAGGTGGCCGCCGTCGCCGCGTTCCACGCCCCCGTGGGCGCCGACGGCCCCCGCCTCCTGTCCGGGCTCACCGCCCAGGTCCACTTCGGCCACGCCGAAGGAGACATGACCCCCGAGGCCCTCGGCGAGCTCGACCAGGCCCTGGATGCCGCGGGGATCGGTTACACCTCCGAGGTCTACCCCGGCACCGTCCACGGCTTCACCATGTCCGACACCGACGCGTTCAGCCCCTCCGGACTGCGCCGCCACTGGGACCGCCTGCTTCCCCTGCTGGACCGCGCACTGGCCGACCGCTGAGGCTCCGGCCCCGGGCCCTTCAGGGATTCTTCTTCGCGTTCCCGCCACCGCTGCCGCCGGGCCGCGCACCGCCGCCGGTGGCCTGGCCGGCGGCAGCGGACAGGCTCTGGAGGGACTCGAGGGCCTTCGTGAGCGAGGCGAGGGTCTCCCGGAGCTGGGCGACCTGGCGGGCAGACCGGACAGTGCCGTGGCGAGGTCCACGGCACTTCCCGCCGTACCGGCCGTGCCGGAGGCCCCGGCCGGATGACCGCTCGGCCCGGCGAGCGGCGCCCCGCCCGCCGGGCCCGGCCGGCTCGCCAGGCCGGTCACGTCGGACAAAGGCTCGCCCTTGAGCAGCCGGGCCGCCTCTTCCTCGCCCAGCCTCTGCAGCGCGGCGAGCCTGCCCAGCAGTTGGAGCGACTCGGTGGCCCACCTGGTAGGGCGTAGAGCCGTTTCTGCGGAGCCCTGTGGCGCCGGCGGCACCCGAACGCGGGGGCATGGCCCGCACAAGCCGGTCCGCGTACACCTCGTGTCGCGGTGCCGGGAGGCGAGGGTCCCGAAAACCCTTAGCACCCGCTCGCCTCGCCCGATACGGTCGCGACCGTGTTCCCGCTGCGGGGAGGCCGAGAGCTGTGCGCGGCCGCCCGGCAGTTCCCACGCCGAGAGTAGGTTTGGTCGATGGCATGTCGTATCGGTGAGCTGGTGCTGGGTTGCCGCGAGCCGGAGGTGCTGGCCCGGTTCTGGTGCGAGGTCCTGGATTTCGTGGTGCTCGGCCGTGAAGAGGACGGCAGTATCGAGATCGGGCCGCGCGAAGGGTTCGGCGGTGCGCAGCCGACGCTCTTCCTCAGCCGCAGGGACGAGCCGGAGCCGGGCAAGTCCCGGCTGCACATCGACGTCAACGCCACCGACCGCGATCAGGACGCCGAACTCGAACGCCTTCTGAGGCTCGGGGCGCGTCCGGCCGACATCGGCCAGACCGGCGAGGAGTCCTGGCACGTCCTCGCCGACCCCGAGGGCAATGAGTTCTGCCTGCTCAAGGCCCGCCTCAACCCGCTCTGACGGCTCGGCGCCCCCCGACGCCCGGGTCGGGTCATCCGCCGACGCGGAGCCGGTGCGCGCCGGCCGGGACCGGTTCGAGCCGGAAGGCGCCTTCATGGGGGACGACACGGCCGGCGGTGGGCGGTGCGAAGTGGGTGCCCAGGACGAGGGTCCCGGTGCGGGCGAGCGCGCCGAGCAGCGAGCGGCGCGTCGCCTCGGACCGCTCGGGGTCGATGTCGACGCAGGCGCCGATGGCGGGGTGGGCGAGCTGGACCGGGTGGTGGACGCAGTCGCCGGTGATGAGGGCCGTCTGCCCGCGGCTATTCAGTTCGACGGAGAGATGACCGGGGGTGTGCCCGGGGGTGGGGATCAGGCGCAGGCCCGGGACGATCCGGACGCCCTCGGCGGGCACGTCGACGAGGTCGAGCAGTCCCGCCCGCTCCACCGGGATCACGGAGTCGCGGAACATCTGCCTGCGCGGCTCGTCCATGTCGTACCCGGCCCAGAACTCCCGCTCGGTGCGGGAGGTGAGGTGGCGGGCGTTGGGGAAGGTGGGGACCCAGTCGCCGTTCACCTTCCGCGTGTTCCAGCCGACGTGGTCGGCGTGCAGGTGGGTGAGGATCACCAGGTCCACCGAGTCCGGGGGGAATCCGGCGGCGGTGAGGCGCTCGAGGTAGTCGGTGTTCAGGTCGTGCCACGCGGGGTTGGCCCGCTCCTTGCCGTTGCCGATGCCGGTGTCCACCAGGACGCGCCGCCCGCCGACGGTGAACGCGAAGCTGTGACTGTCCAGGCGCAGGACCCCCGCGTCGTCCGCGAAGTGCGGGCGCAGCCAGTCCTGCCCGGCGACGAGGTCCGGAGTGGCACCGGGCAGCAGCCAGGGTCCGGTCGCGGGCGGCAGGAGTACCTCGTCGACGCGGTGGACGACGAGGTCGCCCACGGTCCAGGAGGGGACGGCGGTCGGGCCGGTGGCCGGGGGAGTGCTCATGATCGGTCGTTCTCCTCGGGGGCGGTGTGCGGGTGTGGGGGGTCGGGCGCCTGGTTCGGGTCTCAGCGTGACGCGCCTAAACGCAATCCGTTTGCGTTAAGGAACCGTAGGCCCTAGAGTCCAGCTAACGCAAACATTTAGCTTTTGGTGTCGGGGCTGCTCCGCGGCTCCTGCCGTACGAACCCACTCGGACCAGCCCGGACCACCCCAGACCGCGCTCCCAGGGAGAACGCCCATGTCCTCCGCCGAACTCACCCCAGCGGAGGCGGCCCGCTGGGCCGCCCGCGCCGGGCTCCCGCTGCCCGCCGACCGGCACGCCGTGGTCGCGGCCACCGCCGACCACATCCACTCCGTCGTCGCGGTCCTGCGGGAGCTGGACTTCGGGGACACCCCGCCCGCCCTCGCCTACCGCGCGGAACAGGAGACGCACGATGCAGCCGTATGAACTTCCGCTGAGCGACGCGGCCGAAGCCATCCGGACCCGGCAGCTGTCCCCCGTCGAGCTGGCGGACTCCGTCCTCCAGCGCGTCGAGCGGGTGGAGCCGCACCTCCATGCCTACGTCGCCGTCGCCGCCGAACACACCCGCCGGGCCGCGCGCGAAGCCGAGAGCGAGATCGCGGCCGGCCGTCACCGCGGTCCGCTGCACGGCATTCCGATGGCCCTGAAGGACCTGATCGACGTCGCGGGCATGCCGACCACGGCCAGTTCCCGGGTCAGGGCCGGTCACAGCGCGCGGGCCGACAGCACGGTCGCCGCCCGGCTGTCGGCGGCCGGCGCGCTCCTGGTCGGCAAGACCCACACCCACGAGTTCGCCTACGGCCTGACCACCCCGCAGACCGGCAACGCCTGGGACACCGGCCGGGTCGCGGGCGGCTCCAGCGGAGGATCCGCCGTGGCCGTCGCCGCGGGCACCGCCACCTTCGGCCTCGGCACCGACACCGGAGGGTCGATCCGGGTACCCGCCGCGCTGAACGGAGTGGTCGGTCTGAAGCCGACCTACGGCCTCGTCCCCCGCCACGGCGTCACCTCGCTGTCCTGGTCGCTCGACCACGTCGGCCCGATCACCCGCACCGTCGAGGACGCCGCCCTGGTCCTCGCCGCCCTCGCCGGCCATGACCCCCGCGACCCCGCCTCCCTGACCGCCCCCGCAACGGACTACCGGCCGGGCGCCGGCACGGACCTCACGGGGCTGCGCGTCGGCGTGCCCCGCAACTACTACTTCGAGCACGTGGACGTGGAGGTGGAAGCCGCCGTCCGGCACGCGATCGACCGGCTCGCGGCCCTCGGCGCACGCCTCGTGGACGTCGAGATCCCCATGACCCGCTACATCCAGGCCACCCAGTGGGGCCTGATGGTGCCCGAGGCCACCGCCTACCACGAGAGCACCCTGCGCACGGTCCCCGAGCTGTACCAGGCCGACGTCCGCGTACTCCTCGAGGCCGGCGAACTGATGCCCGCGGGGGACTATCTGCGCGCCCAGCGCTCCCGCACCCTCATGCGGCGGGAGTGGGCGCACATGCTGCGGGAGGTCGACCTGATCGCCGCCCCCACCGTCCCGGCGACCGCGGTCAAAGCCGGCCAGGAGACGATCACCTGGGCCGACGGCACCGTCGAGAGCGTCTCCGACGCCTACGTACGCCTGTCGTCCCCCGCCAACATCACCGGAGTGCCCTCCCTGACCGTGCCGGTCGCCCACGACGCGGCGGGCCTGCCGATCGGCATGCAACTGCTCGGGCGACCGCTCGGAGAGAGCGTGCTCCTGCGGGCCGGCCACGCCTACCAGCAGACCCGGCCCGCGCCCACACTCGCACCGGCGGCCTGACACCCCGATGCCGAACGGAGACAGGCCGCCCGGCTAGAAGCAATGGATGAGCTTTAAGCTGGTTTCCATGAGCAGGCAGATGGTGCGTCCCGGCGGGCGCAGCGCCCGGATCCAGGCGTCCGTGCACGCCGCCGTACGCGAACTCGCGGCGGAGCTGGGCCGGGACGCCCTGACGGTTCCGCTGGTCGCCCAGCGCGCGGGCGTGACGCCTTCGACGATCTACCGCCGCTGGGGGGACCTGCAGGAACTGTTGTCGGACGTCGCGGTGGAGCGGCTGCGGCCCGACACCGAGCCCGAGGACCACGGCACCCTGTCGTCCGACCTGACCGCCTGGGCCGAGCAGTTCCTCGACGACATGGCCGCCCCCGCCGGCCGCGCCTACATCCGTGACGCGCTGCTCGGCGACCCGGACGGCGGCAACGCAGGCCGGTGCTCCGACTACGCCGCCGCGCAGATCGACGTCATCCTCACCCGGGCCGCCGAACGCGGCGAGCACACCCCCGAGACCGAGACGGTCATCGACCACGTCGTGGCCCCCCTGATGTACCGCATCCTCTTCCGCCCGGACGGACTCGACGCCTCCTACGCGCGGCGACTCGTGGCGGGAGTGCTCGCCCCGAACCGCCGGTGACCAAGGGCCGCGCGGCCCGTATCGTGGTCCCCCGGCGAAGGGGAGGGGTGCAGCCATGGCTCCAGGCCCTTCTCCTCACCGCCGAGGACCTGGGCGAGGACTACGCCCGCCGGCCGGTGCCCTCCCGCTCGCCCGGCGAACCCACCGGTTCCGTGAAGGGATGCCGTTCCCTGGAACGGTTGCCGTGCGAGCAGCCGCTCAAGGACCTCGCGGGCCCGGTCGCCAGTGGCAGGTCCGGTTGTCAGTGGTGGATGGAAGACTGTCCGGCATGATCGAAGCGAACCCGAAAGCGGACTTTCTCCGATACCTGCAAGAGGCGCGGGACGCGCTGCTGTGGAAGCTCGACGGGCTCTCGGAGTACGACGTCCGCCGTCCGCTGACCCCGACCGGAACCAACCTGCTGGGGCTGGTCAAACATGTCGCCGGCGTGGAACTGGCGTACTTCGGCGACACCTTCGGACGCCCGTTCTTCGACAAGGAGCCGCCGCCCTGGTGGTACACACAGGACGCGGAACCCAACGCGGACATGTGGGCCACCGCGGAGGAGTCACGGGAAGAGATCGTGGGGCTGTACCGCCAGGCGTGGGAGCACTCGGACGGCACGATCGAGACGCTGGCACTCGACGCGACCGGTCACGTCCCGTGGTGGCCCGAGGAGCGGCGCGAGGTGACCCTCCACCACGTCCTGGTGCGCGTGATCTGCGACACCCAGCGCCATGCCGGCCACGCCGACATCGTGCGCGAACTCATCGACGGATCCGCGGGGTACACGCCGGACAAGGACAGCCTGCCGGCGGCGGACCGGGCCTGGTGGGAGAACCACCACCGCCGGCTGGAGCGCGTGGCCCGGGACGCCGGCGGGAACTGACCGCGCCCCGCTGCCACCGGCCCGGCGGATCAGGCCTCGGCGTCCTCATCCGCGCTCCCGGCCTCCGCCCGCAGTTTCGCCGACCGCTCGCGCGGGTCGTAACGCGGTCCCACGCCCTCGATCAGCAGCACGTCCCCCTCGATGTGGTCGGTCCGCAGCCGAAGGATCTCCTGGTACGCGGGGGAGACGTACCAGGCACGGGCCGTGGGCAGGTCCGGGAACTCGATCAGCACCATGCTGCCGGGCCAGGTGCCCTCCACCACCTCGGCCGGCGGACCGTGGATGACGAAGCGTCCGTGGAAGGGGTCGAGGGTGCCTTGGATGCGCTCCAAGTACTCCAGGACGTCGGGGTGATGACGACGGTTGCGGAGATGCGCGAAGCCGTAAGCGGGCACGACGGGTTCCTTTGCCGGATCGTTCGCGTCCCCGTGCGGGACGACGCTCCGAACGTAGCCGCGAGCCGCACGGCGCGGCGATTACCAGGGAGGTAAGGAACACCGCGCCGTGCCGTCCCGGTGCGGCCGGCCTGGCCGGAGGTGAGCCGGTGTCAGGAGACCACGCGCAGGTGGGTCGGCCATCCGATGCGGTTGAGCAGGCGGAACATCTTCTTGATGTCCGCCGGACGCAGTTTGACGCAGCCGTTGGACTTGTAGTCCGTGTCGCCGTCCCACCGTCGGCTCTCGGTGTTCCCCTGGCCGCCGTCACGGTTCATCTCGGAGTGGATGAACATCTCCGTGCGCGTCAGGGTCCCCCGGGAACACTTCATGTCCTGCAGATGGACGGCGTACCCCTTGATGAGACGGCCGTCGTAGAAGGGGTCCTTGAGCTTGATCCTCCAGTTCCCGTTCGGCATCCAGCCCTCGGCGCGGACGCAGTCGTCCTTGACGCCGGTGCCCGAGCCGGCGCGGTAGGTGGCCTGGAGCTTGTCTCCCTCGTAGACGGAGAGCTTCGAGTGGGCGGGCGAGTCCGGGTTCTTGTCGAACACCAGGGTGGTCGCCGGCCCCGCCGCCACGGTCACGGTTCCCGCGGGTGCGTGGGCGGTGGCGGCCGGGGCGAGGGCCGGCACCGCGGTCAGGGCGGCCGCCACCGCCACGGCGGCCGTGATGCCGCGTACGCGCCGTACGTTGCTGCTCATGTGTGTACCTTCTTCTTTCCGCACGGCCTCTTTTGGCCGTGCGCACGCGGGTGCGACAGAGGGTGCCGGGGGGGGGGCGGGCGCCGCGGCCCGCCCCCCGGTTGCCGGGTCAGGCGACGGCCAGCCGGACCTGCGCGGACTTCGTCCCGCCGAAGGTGTACGAGAACTGTTCCCGGACCCCGGAGCCACAGGCGGACTTCGTCTTGTAGCCGCCGTTGCCGGCGTTGATGCGGACCACGGCGCACTTCGTGTCGGCGCGGGTGTCCTCCACCCAGCCGGACACCGTCACCTTGTTGCCCGAGCAGCGCAGGGACCAGGCGGCCCGCGCCCCGTCGATCACCGGCGCGGCCGACGAGGGGCACGTGGCCGCGCTCGCCGGGCCGGCGGCGGCCACGGCCAGGCCGCCGGCCAGAACGGCGGCCGACAGGGCGGACGTGAGGGTCTTGCGGACAGCGGACATGGCTGCTCCTCCAGGTGGATGAGGTCGTGGAAGCCGGACCGGAACACGTCTCGGGGCGCGCCACCGCCGACGGGGGCGGGGCGGCCGGAGCGCCGGTCGCGGCAGCAGCATGGCCGGAGGACCCGGACAGCGGAAGCCCATGCCGGCCGCTTGCCCAGGCACATCCATGCCGCGTCCGGGCGTCGGCGAACAGGGCGTCGATGACCTGCTGTTATGCCTGCGGGAAGGCGAGCCGGCATGACATGCGGACGGCCCCGTGCCACCGTCTCTCACGCGGACGGGGACGGCGGCATGCCCGTGGACCTCTGATACGCCGGGGCGCCGGCCGGAGGACGCTGCCGCACCAGCAGGGCCAGCCAGGTGTCCGGGTCCGCCCTGCCGGTGACGGGCAGGTGGTGGGTGCGCTGGAAGAACCTCATGTCGTCGGCGGTCACCGCGGTGTACTGCCCCGACACCACCGTGCCGCCCTGGCCCACGTTGTCCAGGAGTTCCTGCACCGCCAGGACCATGTGCCCCGAGGAGCCGGGCCCGACCGTCTTCACCAGCTCCGGCCAGGTGTCCCGGCCCGCCTTGCCGTCGGACACCAGATGGTGCTTCCTCTGGAAGTCCATGACGGCATCCCGGGTCTCCGCACCGAAGAAACCGTCCGTCCTCACCTTGTAGCCGTGCGCGTTGAGCAGGTGCTGCAACGCGCGGGCACGGGTGTACTGGTCCTCCTTCTTCATCCGCAGCAGCGGCCACTCGTACGGCGACTCGCTCACGCGGAACGCACCGGGAACGCCGTCGGCCGGGACGCCGCGGACCGGGGCGACCAGTGCGTGTACGGCGATCCCGGCGACGAAGGACAGCACGACCGCCGACGTCGGCAGCACCGGGAGCAGCCGGCGGGAGCGGGACCGGCCCCACACGCCGTTCCCGCCCGCCCGTACCGCGTCACCGGCACCGGTGGGGACGGTGCCGATGGAATCGTCGGCTCCAGGGCTGGCACCGGGCTGTTCCACGTGGCCGGTCGCGGTCCTGCCGCCGGCCGGCCGTTGGCGGCCGCTCTCCTCCAGCGCGGCCCGGCACAGCGCCCTGGCCGGTTCCAGCTCCGCCGCCGGGGCCCGCAACTGGGCGTGCAGGGCCTCCACCACCCGCGGAGGAGCGTTCAAGGGGTGCTTCGGATTGAGGTAGCGCGACAGCGTGGTCTGGTCGATGCCCAGTCTCGAGGCCAGCGCCTGCTGTGTCGGCCGGGCACCGCCGGGTGCGCTCCCGGCCTCCTCCCACCAGCGGCGCAGCAACAGCGCCAACCGCGCTCCCGGCGCCCGGTCCTCTTGCTCACGCATGTCCGTGTCCCCCAGTGGTCGTCAGGTGGGTCGGCCGGGCGTCCACGCCGGTGCATGGACGGCATACGGCAGGCCGGCCGGGCATGCCTCGGCATGCATGGACGCATCGGCAACAGCGGCGCAGATCGTAGCGACACGGAAGCCGGCTTCCGGCGAGCCCGCCGGGCAGCCGTCGGCGGCTCCTCGTGGCCATGGGCACCGCGCGGCCGGGCGTGGCAGCGGGCCCCCGCCCGTCGGAGGAGTGAGCGGAGAACCGGTGTGACCACGCGTGCGTTCATCCGGACGAGTGCGCGGTGCGGCGCCGGCCTGACGTGCGTCGGTCACTCACAGGGAGGACGCGATCAGGGAGAGCCGTCTGCCGGGGCCCGGTCCGTCGCGGTCTTCTCCCGGCCGGGGTCGAAGTGTGCCGGGACGTGCCGGAAGAAGAAGTTGTGGATCAGCCGGGCGGTGGCCTTGCTGTCGCCGAAGTACTCCTGGGCCTGGTGGAACTGGCCGGGGTCGAACAGCACGAGCCGGTTCGGCACCATCGCCAGGGAGAGCAGCTCCTGCCACCGGGTGATGTCACCGCCGTCGGCGAGGATCTCCTGGGCGTCCGGACGGCCGCGCAGTTCGGAGAAGTGACGCACTCCGGTGCGGCGGTGGGCGTAGAGGGAGGTGCCGCCACGGCACTGCTCCGCCGTGTTCAGGTAGAGCACGCCCGCCCAGCGGGCCTCGTCGATGTGGATGCGGGCGCCGCGGTGCAGGTTGACCTTCCAGTCCATCGCCGTCGACATGTGCAGATGGTTGGCGATCAGTTCCGCCCGGCTGCCGGGACCCAGCACCTCGCAGATCCGGCCGATGGCCTCCTCCTCCATCCAGCGGGGCGCCGGCGCGGTGCGGTAGGCGAAGGCGCTGTCCGTGCGCGGGGTGAACGCGCGGGACAGCGCGGCGGCCCGGGCACGCTCGAAGTCCGCGTAGACGTCGTCGACGACGATGAGGGAGGCGTGGTCGATGCCGGTGACGGTCATGGCGAGGCTCCTTCGGGGTCACGGGCGGCGGCGGGATCGTGCGCGCCCGAGGCGCCCTCGCGCGCGGAGGTGCCGTCGTGGACACAGGCGCTGTCGCGCGCGGGAACGGCGCGGTCGTGGCCAAAGGCGGCGCGGTCCAGGACGAACGCCGTCACCTCGGCCACGGCCCGGCGCGAGGCGGCCTGGCAGAACCGCTCCACATGGCCGACCGGATAGCCGCTGAGGGTCACCGCGGCCCGGCCGCGCAGCCGTTCGGCGAGGCGCCGGCCGTGCCGGGCGTCGGCCCGGGTGTCGTGGGTGCCGGTCTGGATCAGCACCGGCGGCAGCGGACCGGCGGGCAGCGGCAGGTGGAGCGGCGACAGCGCGGCGAGGGCGGCGCGCTGCTCGGGGCGGGACGGGTCGCCGAGCAGGGCCGTCCAGTACCGGCCGATGCCGAGCGCGGGGAAGCCGACCAGGTCGGTGACCGGGAAGCGCAGGATCCAGCCGTCGAAGAGGCCGGGCTCCAGCAGGACCGCGCGTGCGGCGCCGACCGCGCCCATGCTGTGCCCGAGGACGAACAGGGGCCGGCCGGGCCCGGTGTGCTCGCGCAGGTACCGGGCGGCGTGCAGCAGGTCGTTGTACCCGCGCTCGCCGGACGGCACCCGATGGGCGGGGACCAGCGACCGGGTCACCGCCCGGGCCAGGGTGAGCCGTCCCGCGCGGACGAGGTCCTCCAGCGCGCGTTCCAGCGGGGCGTTGGCGAGGGCGGTGAGCCCGCCGTGCTCCAGCAGCAGGACGGGGCCCGCGGTGCCGGACAGCCGCACCGGGAGCCGGTGGCCGTCGCCCGCCGCGCAGAACCGGGTGGTGCCGGGCGCGGACGCGGGCCAGGGAAGCGTGCGGAGGGTGCGCGGGGCCGGCGTACCGTCCAGGAGCTGTTCGACGTGGCCGGCGGTGCCGCCGTCGGACCGGCGGCCGACCCTCAGCCACAGGGCGCAGCCGGCGTCGGGTGCGGCGGTGACCTCCGGGAACGAGTCCCCGGGCGCGCCCTGGGCGAGAAGGCGCGGTTCGGGGCTGTCGCCGTCGATCCGGTACAGGGCCTCGGTCCCGCCCGCGACCACGGCACGGACGACCACCCCCTGTCGTGTGCCCCAGAACCAGGCCGGGGCCGTCGCGTCCGGGAAGGCGACCGGTTCCCCGGCGGACGGATGCGTCTCGCCGGGCGGAAGGGCGTACAGGACGGCGCGCGGCGTGCCCAGCGCCTCACCGCGCCACCAGCGGTGCGCCCCGAGGACCAGACGGGTGCGCGGGGAGGACGCCGCCGGCAGTTCGGTGACGGTGGGGCGGCCGGATCCGGGGGCGAGGCGCAGCAACCGGTGGGCCGTCACACCGCGTGCCGTCGACTTCACGAGTACGGCGTCCGGGTCGGCCGTCGGCTCCAGGGTGACCAGGGCGTCCGGGACGTCGCCGAGCGGCACCGCCCGGTCGTGCGCGAAGGGTTCACCGGTGCGGTGCACCGCGACCCTGATCCCGTCCACCGGGGGATCCTCCAGGCGGGCGTCCGGCGGGAAACCGGTGTAGACGAAGCCCGGCCCGGCCGGCCCGCCGGTCGCCGACGGCACGCGGGGCAGCCGGACCAGGGCGGGACGGCGGGCGAGCACGCGGTCCGGCGCGCCGGCCTCGGTGAGATGGCCGTAGTCGCCGCCGGGGTGGCCGTACAGCACGGCGGCGGGTCCGGTGTCGGCCGGGTGGACGGAGAGGACCGTGAGGCCGTCGGGCCCCTCGGGCAAGGCGACCTCGCTCACCCCGGAAGCGTCCCCGCGCAGCAGCCGTGCCCCGCTCTCCGCGTCCTGCCACCAGTAGCCGGCCGCCCCGACGGCCAGCAGCCCGTGCACCGCCACCGGCTCCGGCACACCGGACGGACGACGCTCCCCGTACGCGCACATCCCGCGTCAGCCCTGCTCGTTGGAGGCGAGTTCGTGCCGTCCGGCGGCCAGGTACAGGCCGCCCAGGACCAGCAGCGCGGCGGCCAGGCAGCCCGTGATCGCCTGGGTGGGGAAGCTGTCCGAGGCGGGGGAGCGGACCAGCAGTACGCAGTACGTGAACGGGTTCACCGCGGCCAGGGCCCGCATGAACAGCGGCAGCCCGTCCAGGGAGTAGAACAGCGGGGCCGTCATGACCAGCGGAAGGCTGAACAGGGACGTCATCAGGTCGCGCTTGCTGTAGCTGTTGATCCCGAATCCCAGCGCGCACCCGGTCAGCACGGTCAGCAGACACACCAGCACCGCCAGCCCCGCCATTCTCAGGTCCTGGACCGGACTGCCGCGCCCCAGCAACTGCTTGAGGACGCAGATGGCCGCGATCTGCACGGTCGCGACCACGGTGTTCGCCGCCAGGATCGAGCCGACGTACTGCGGGAAGGACACGTCCGTGGTCCGGGCGACCGCGTACACGCCCCACTTGCGGTCGTTGGCGACGTCGCCCATGCACCAGAACAGGGCGCGTACGGCGATCACCACGAGGACGCCCGCGTAGGCGAAGTCGTCGTAGGCCATGCCGTCGACCCGGGTACCGGCGACCAGGGTGTCCAGTCCGGTGACCATGAACAGGAAGTAGGCGGGGGCCTCGATGACCCGGCTGAGGTGGCTGGTCCGCCAGTTCCACACGCTGAGCAGGTGGAAGCGGGCCAGCGTCAGGGAGGTCTTCACTGCTGCACCGTCACAGTCTCGGTCTCGGGGTCGGGCGTGCGTTCGGCGTAGCGGGCGAGATAGACGTCGCGCAGGGACTGCTTCTCGGCGCTGAGGTCCTGCACCCGCAGCTCGGAGGGCAGCCAGGCGAGGACCGGGCGCAGCCCCGTGGCCAGCGGCACCCGCACCGACAGCCCCGCGCGGTCCGCCGCCGTCGTCAGGGACCACTCCGCCGGCAGCGCGCGGGCGAGCCGTTGCGGCATGGTGTCCGGCATCGGCTCGGCGAACACGACGTTCACCTCCATCGTGGCCCCGGCCCGGCGGACGAACTCCGCGACGGGCAGATGGGCGCGCAGCCTGCCCTCGTCCAGCAGGACCAGGTCGGAGGCGGTCCGCTCGACGGCGTCCAGGTCGTGCGAGGAGACCAGCACCGTGCTGCCCGCGGCGGCGCGGCCGCGCAGATGCTCCATCACCAGCTCACCGGCCGCCGGATCGAGACCGGCCGTCGGCTCGTCCAGCACGTAGACGGCCGCGTCGGCCACCAGCGCCCGTCCGATCTGCACGCGCTGCAACTGCCCGCCCGAGATGTACTCGGCCTGCCGGGAGCGGACCTTGTCCAGGTCCAGCAGTTCCAGCACCCGGTCCACGGCGGCGACCGGCGTGCCCGTCAGCCGTGCCACCAGCTCGATGTTCTGACGCACCGTCAACGACCAGTCGACCATGGTCCGCTGGGGCGCCCACATGATCCGGCCGCGCCCGACGCCGGTGGTGACCGTGCCGGAGGTGGGGCGGATCAGCCCCGAGACGATGTTCAGCAGCGTCGACTTCCCCGCGGCGTTGTGGCCCACCACGGCCAGCAGGGTGCCGGGCTCCACGGCGAAGGAGACGTCGATGAGGGCCTCCGTCCCCGTGCGGTAACGCTTGGTGACGTGATCGACGGTCAGGCTAGGCACCGAAGTACTCCTCCACAAGGTCCGCGCCCGCCTCCTCGCCGCCCTCGGCGGGCAGCGTCAGCAGGCTTCGTGCTCGGTCGGTCGCGAGCGTGCCCTCCAGCCACGACCAGGCCCCGGCCGGCCACACCCGCGGCACCGGCCCGCCCGGCTCCAGCACCGGCGGGGCGGGCGTGCCGGTGCGCCGTACGGCGACCAGGCGCACCGGCCGCAGCCGTCGCCCGACGGGCACGACCGCGCCCAGGCCCTCCGGCCGGGCGAGCACCACCTCACCGCTCACCGTGCAGAAGGAGCGGCGCTGTTCCAGCCCGGCCAGGGCGCCCTCGCGCATCGCGGCCAGCGTACGGCCGCGCACCCCGGTCGGCGTGAGATACGGCCGGGCCGCGCCGGTGGCGCGCTCGACCACCAGCAACTGGTCCGAGGCCAGGGCCCAGCCGCGCGCGAGGAGCACCAGGCCGAGGCTGGTCTTGCCGCTGTGCGGTGCGCCGAAGAAGGCCACGCAGCGGCCCGCGCGCACCAGCACCGTGGCCTGCGCCGCGGCGACCGTGTCGCGCAGGGCCCGGAACGGCGGCAGCGGCGACGGCACCGAGGACCAGCGGGTGAAGCGGCGCTCCTCGATGAGGTCGCCGCCGGGCTCCGCGCACAGCCGGAAGGACTTCGGTACGTCGTCCTTGGCCAGCAGCGAGCGCAGGAACCCGCCCTCGCCGGCGGACAGGTCCACCCGGTACCGGGGCCGCGCCCCGTCCCGGGCCCGGTGCGGACCGAAGAAGAAGTCCAGGTCCACGGCGTCCGCCGGCGTGCACCGCACCCGGACCACGGTGCCGAAGAAGTCGAGGACGCGCTCGGCGCCCGGGTCACCCGGCACGGCGGCTCCCTCCGACGGTCAGCTGTTCGCACGTCTCCAGCAGGGGCGCCAGGTGCCGGTGCGGATCCCAGGCGACGCGCATGACGGGCCCGTCGGCGCGCGCGGTGAAGCGGTCGCCGCGGGCCAGATCCAGGCGCCAGGACAGCCGGTACGGCCGGTCGGACGGGGCGCAGCGGCCGAGCCGCTGCGGGCGCACCATCCAGGTGCTGCCCCAACGGGTGGGCACGCACGGCGCGCCGGCCAGCAGCGAGGCGTCGAGCCACGGCAGCAGCGGCAGGCTGCGCGCCCGGACGCCGACGGGCCGGCCGTAGTAGTACAGCCGTCCCCTGGTACGGCGGTCCAGCACCAGCAGGTCGTCGGAGACGAACCGCCAGCCGAGGCGCAGCAGATGGGCGACGACGACCGACTTCCCGGTGCCGCTGGCCCCGGTGACCGCCAGCGCCCGGCCCTCGTCGTCCGGGGCGGCCAGGGCGGCACCGTGCCGCAGGCGCACCCGGTCGCGCAGCGGCGGCAGGCCGAAGGGCGGCACCGGCGAGGGCAACCGGGCCTGGACGCCCCACTCCTCGTACAGCAGCCAGGGCCCGTCCGGCGTGCGCCACCAGACGCGCTTGGGTGTCGCCGTGCCGAGGGCCGCGGTGAGGCAGCCGTCCCCGTCCGCCTCCAGCCGCACGCTCAACTCCGCGTCGGCGTGCGTCTGTTCCGGTACGAGGTGGTCGTCGAGGTAGTAGCGCAGGTGGTCGGCGTCGCGAGGGTGCGCGCAGTGGAAGTCCACGGTCGTGCCGAGGAAGCGGGCCCGGACGGCCGGGTGCGTGCGGTCAGGCATCGAGACCGGCCTCCCTACCCTGCTCGCGCTGCCAGGCGGTGAGTTCCTCGCTGATGGCCCGCCGGTCGGCCCGGTAGCCGGGCTCCTCGAAGGGCATGCCCCGCACCCGGCTCGGGATCAGGGAGCAGGCGTGTTCCCGAGGGCTGAGGAGGCTGTCGAACATCCGCCACGGAAACTCCACGCTCAGCCCGAGCGCGCCCCGTTCGTCCCACAGCCCGCTGCCGGGGCGCAGCTCGCACTCGGTCAGGTACTTGGGCGCGGGGAGGCCCGCCCGGCGGTGCGCGCGGATCTCCGCCAGCAGGCGCCGACGGTGGTCCGGCGTCTCCTTGGGATGGCCGATCATCACACCCCACACGCTGCGCATGCCCAGCGAGCGGGCCGCGCGGAGCATCCGGACGCCCTCCTCGACGCTCTGCCGCTTGTCCATCAGCGCCAGATGGTCCTCCAGCAGGGTCTCGATGCCGAGTTGTACGGTCACCCGGCCGAGCCGGGCCAGCTGCCGCAGCCGTTCCCGGCCGAAGTCGGGCCGTATCTCGCAGAAGACGCGGTAGTCGTGCCGCTCCCCGGAGGCGTCCAGCGCCTGGGTCAGGCGCGGGGGCAGCGCGGTGTCGAGGAACTGGAAGCGGCGCTGCCCGTACGTCCGGGCCAGGTGGGCCATCTCGGCCAGTACCCGGGCCGGGTCGTGCATCTTGAACCGGGCGTCGTAGGCGTCGTTGAAGTTGCAGAAGTCGCACCGGTCCCAGTAACAGCCGCGGGACAGCTCCAGGCTCACCACCAGCCGGTCGCGCAGCCAGGGCCGGCGCGTCCCGGCCGCGACGAGGGCGGACTGCTCGGCGTACCCCTCCTTGAAGGTGTGCGCCCGGCCGGCCACGAGCCGGCGCCGCCCCTGAAGGGCGTGGTGCACGGCGTCGCCGAGGACGTCCTCGGCCTCCCCGTACACCACCACGTCCACCTCCTCGTGCCGGGCGAGGACGTCCCGGGCCACCTGCGAGGAGCCGAAGTACCCCCCGAGGACCACCCGCGGCCGGGGCACACCCCTGGTCCGGGCGGCGCGGGCCGCGCGGCGGGCCAGCAGCAGGCTGGGCAGCAACTGGAAGTGGGTGCTGGTCAGGCACAGCACCTCGGTGCCCACGAGGCGTTCGGCCAGCCGGTCCAGATACGCGTCGAACAGCTCCCGCAGCCGCGTCTCGTCCTCGGCGCCGGCGAGGATCTCGGTCCGGGCCAGCTCGGCGCGTTCGGCCCGGTGGGCGGGGGCCGGCGGCGACCACAGGGGCAGCAGGGCGACGTCGGAGGCGAAGTGCCGGTTGGTGAACAGCTTGTACGCGCTCTCCGGCAGGCCCCGGCCGCGCGCGAAGGCGTAGAACTCCATGTGCGCCGGCAGGAACCGGGCCCGGCAGCCGAGCCGCCGCAGCCGCCGGGTGATGAGCACGGCCGGGTAGCAGGTCGCGAAGGGGGTGAAGAAGGGCAGCGAGACCACGGCGACGGTGGCCGCGGGCGCGGCGCGGAGGACCGGCGTCAGCGACAGGGGTGCGGGGCTTGGCGTCATCCGGGGGTCCCTCCGTGCCGTCCGGCGGTGCGAGTGACGTCGTGCGGGTGGTGCGCGATGATGAGGGGTGGTGCGGGTCCGGTGCACCGGCTTGGCCCCGGTGCACCGGACCCGGCCCGTGCGGGCGGATCAGTCCACGACGAACTGCTTGTGCAGGCCGGAGGCCATGATGGCCTCCTCGATCGTGGGCTCGAAGAAACCGTCGTCCTCGAACTCGACCTCCGCCGCGGCGGTGTCCGTCTGCTCCTCTGCCATGGGTTCACCTCCTTCCGGCTACTCGGTGCGCTGACCTGTCCGGGGACTCCACGGACAGGAACCGGGCGATCAGCAGCCGCCACACGAAGGCGCGCAGCCGCGGTAAGGATTCCGGGGCGCAACGCGCGGCCAGCTCGGCCCACTCGAGGCCGCCGCCACCGCCGTGGCGGTCGCGGCCGACGTCTTCGGCGGTGTCGGCGCCCTTGTCCGCGCCGGTGCCTTCGCTCGCGTCGGCGATGAGCCGGGCGGCGGCGGCCCCGGAGGCGGACAGGCGCAGGCGCTGCCCGGTGATCCAGGAGGTCAGGAAGGTGTCGGTGCCCTCGTGGACGAGGCGGGTGCCCGGCGCGAGACGCAAGCGCAGGTCGCCGGTCAGCTGGGCGGCCGAGGTCAGAGTCCGGGCGTCCGGGCCGGCGGCTTCCAGGCACCGGTGGTGCAGCGCGGCCCGCAGCAGCGTGCGTTCGGCCTGGTCCCGGCACACGTCCACGGCGCGCCCGGGCAGCGCGTCCAGCAGTCTGCTCGGCAGGCTGAGGAGGGCTCCGTCCCGGGGTTCGTAGAGGAGGGTCCGGTCGCCGTCGCGCAGCCGGACCACCCAGCCACCCGCCGGTCGCAGCGCCATGTGGTCCCAGCGGGGCCCCGGGCAGGGCACTCGGGGCGGGGCGGTCCGGTGGCTGCCTCGGCGGGAGTCCGCCCGCAGGAAGACGACCTCCTCGGCGGGGCGGTCCGCTGAGTCGGGGGAGCCGCTGAGGATGCGGTCCGCCCGGGCGGCGATGTCCCGGTCCTCCGCGCCGCCCGGCTGCGGAACGGGGCCGACGTAGTCGTAACGCAGCGCCATCTGGAGGTCCTCGCCCGGGTCCGGGGGCTCCAGGCGCACCTGGTACTCCTCCGGGGCGGCGGCCACCGGGGACAGCGCGTCCAGGACGAACGGGCCGATGCCGAAGGTGCTGTCCGGCACGCCGTACCGCTCCCGCGACCGGGCGAGGCTCGCGGCCGCGAACTCCACGGTGCGGGCCGTCTGCCAGCGCGCCTCGCCGGGGAACCCGGCGATCCCGAAGAGGTGGACGCTGATGCCGGACGCGAGCAGCGCGTCCAGATTGGGCGCGATCCAGGACGCCTTGATGTCCTTGCGCATCCGGTCGAGGACGTCCTGGTTGTACGACTCCAGGCCCAGGTCGAGCCGGCGGCACCCGGCGGCGTACAGCGCGTTGGTCAGACGGCGGTCGATGGTGGGGGAGAAGCGGGTCTCGCCGTACCAGCGGTAGTCGCGGCCGGCCAGCCCGCGGGCCAGGCCGCGCATGCTGCGGACGGTCAGGATCTCGTCCACGAACTGGAAGTGCCGGATGCCGTGGCGCCGGTGCAGCTCGTCCAGCTCCGCGACGACCGCCTCCGGGGCGCGCATCCGGAACGCGTCCGAGGCGAAGGGGATCGCGCAGAACGCGCACTTCCAGGCGCAGCTGCGGGAGGCGATGACGGGCAGGACGGGTCCGGGCGCGAGGTAGCCGTCGGTGAGCGGGTGGTCGGTGAAGTCGGGCACCGGCAGTTCGCCGAGCGAGGCGGTCACGGGCGGGCAGCGGTGCAGGGTGTCGCCGTCGGGTACGACGATGCCGGGCACACCGTGCGGGCTCCGGCCCGAGAGCAGCCGGTCCACGAGGGCCACGACCGACTCCTCGCCCTCGTAGCACACGAGGGAGTCCACCAGGGTGAAGAACGGGTGCCCCGGCCGCAGCCGGTCGGCGATCCGGGTGACGAAGTTGCCGCCGAGGGTGATGTGCGCGCCGGGCCGCTCGCGCCGGACCAGCCGTGCGGCCGTCAGCGCGGCGATGAGCTGGGAGTCGGCGGACACCGACAGCCCGACCACTTCGAGGTCCGGCAGCGCGCGCAGCCGGGGCACCAGGACGCGCTCGAAGACGTGCAGGTACGGGTTGTGCACGGGGTCGGTGACCGCGCGCATCACCTGCGCGCTGGAGACGGGGCGGTGGCGCAGGTCGAACCGGTCGAAGCTCAGCCGGGAGCCCGGGGTGAGGGCGGCCATGCCGTCGAGGACGGCATGGCACACGGCGGTGGCGGCCCGGTGGCCGTCGATGTCCTCCACGGAGGCCGGCGAGCGCAGGAACGCCGCCGCGCGGTCCACCGCGGACCGTGCCGCCTCGAACTGGTCGAGGGACCGGCCGGTCAGCGTCTCCGACCGGTGGGCCGCGTAGTCACCGGCCCCGTCCCGGCTGAGCAGGTGGCGCATCGTCTCGGCGGACAGGTCGAGCGCGCGGGCGGCCACCCCGTGGCGGCGCAGCACGGCCAGCAGGAGGGGTACGGCGAGATGAGGGGCGTACGGGTTCCACAGCGGCGGGTTGATCAGCAGGACGCGGGGTGAGGAGGGGGCGGTGTCCGGAGCATCGGCTGTAGCGGGGGTGTCGGGGGTGGGGGGAGTATCGGACGGGGGTGCGGGATTGCGTGGGTGCATGGGCTCACCTCGTCCCGTTCCGGGAAATGGTCCGGCCTTCACGGTTTCTGAAACGTCAGGGTTTTTACGCCGTCACGGTTTCTACGACGTCACGGCTTTCACGACTTCGTGACTGCGAGACTTCGTGACTTCACGGCGAAGGCACGGAGGAGCGGTCGGTGTAGGTTCCCTCGCCGTCCCAGCGGCCGATGCGTCCGGGGACGAAGGTGTGCCGCACCGCGTCCGCGTGTGGGCTCCAGGGCTGCCCGAGGAGACGGCGGGTCAATTCTTCGAGCGGGCTTTTCGGTTCCGGTCCGTCGGCGAGATGCAACGGCGCTTCGAGTGCCACGACCGGATTGGAGATGAACCGGGGGCGCCCTCGGGGATTGGGTGCCGACTGATGAGCGGTCAGCGGGTGCAGGATCCAGGCGTCACCGGCTTTTCCGGTCAGGGAGAGGTGCCGCGCCGGGTCCCCGACGAAATCCCGGGCGGGAATGTGCGCGCTGGTCAGCCCGGCCGGATGGCGGGCCAGGTGCCGGAGGATGCCGGCGGTGGCCGAGGGGGCCGCGAGCGTGGCGCCCTCGCCCTCCTCCACGTCGCTCCACAGCACGAACAGCAGGAGCGCCTGTTCGGGGCTGTCCGGATGGTGCACGAAGAAGTCACCGTCCACGTGCCAGCTGTCGGCCAGTCCGGTGGTACGGAAGTTGCAGATCAGGGCGTTGCCGAGCCGGGCCGGCCGCTTGATCCGGCCGGCTCCGCCGAGCAGGGTGCACACGGCCGCCCAGAGTGTGGGCGCCACGTCGGCGAGGTCGGCGACGCGGGTCGGAGGCAGCGAGGTGACGCCGGGCGGCACCGTGAGCCGCCCGTCCACGGTGAGTCCCTCCCGGCGGAGCGTGGTCTCGAAGAATACCTGGAGTCGCGATCCGGGGCTGAGGTCGAGCGCATTTCTCACACGGACGTACCCGTGCCGGAGAAAGGAGGACACGAGAGAGACATGAGCCAACGGAGCCCCCCGTACTTCGTCTGACTGAGCCCTGAAAGGAATGGCGTCGAATGAGGGAGTGATGGGGAGGGTGGTCAATCCTCGCCGATCATCGATGAATCGCTCATCGACGGAACCGAGTCATCGGTGGAAGTGAATCATCGGTGGAACGCTGATTCATCGGTGCGGTGGGATGCTAGCAGCGCCCACTTCGCGACGTCCATCAACGTGTGCTGCCCGTACGGATCTCCAGAACTCCGCAAAGCGGACACCAGGCTTCTCAAACATGGGGATTTCCCACGCGGGTGGAGAGAAGCGAGTGATCTCGACATTGCTCCTTTCGACAGGTCGCCGGGGGAAAGCCGGACCGGCCCGTCGCCGGGAACGGACACCGCGCTGTGCGCCGTGGATCGACACCCATGCACGCCTCCCATAGGCCGAACATAACCCGTACGAGTGACGACGAAATTCCCTTGCGGGCAGGTGCGGTGATCGCCCTACGGTTGCTCCTCGTGACGATCGAGATGCCCTACCAGCCACTTCCGATCGACCAGTCGGACGTGCGCTACGTCCACGGACCCGATTCCGCTCCGCAGCCGGGCGTGCCCGCCGGCGAGACGGTCGCGTTCGAGTGGGGGGACAGCGAGGTCTACCCGGGCACCGTTCGGAAGTTCTGGGTGCACGTGCCCGCACGGTACGACCCGGCGGAACCGGCGTCCTTGATGGTGTTCCAGGACGGATGGTGGTACCTGGACCCCGCGGGGGAGGTGCGCGGCGCGATCGTCCTGGACAACCTCGTTCATCGCGGCGACATCCCCGTGACCATCGGCGTGTTCGTCGACCCCGGTGTCTTCCCCGGCGCGGAGAACCCGAAGAACCGCAACAACGAGTACGACGCCTTCGACGACCGGTACGTCACCTTCCTCCTCACCGAGATCATCCCTCGGGTCGCGGAGCGCTATGCCCTCGCCCGGTCGCCCGAAAGGTGGGGCATCTGCGGTGGGAGCAGCGGCGGCAATTGCGCCTTCACCGCCGCGTGGCTGCGCCCGGACAAGTTCCGTCGCGTCATCGGATACCTGTCCAGCTTCGCGCAGATGCCGGGCGGCAATCCCTACCCGGACCTCGTCTCCCGCACCCCCCGCAAGCCGCTGCGCGTCTTCCTGCAAGGCGGCCACCGCGACCTGCGCTGGAACGAGCCACTGCGGAACTGGCTGGCCGAAAACCTGCGTGTGGCAGCCTCCCTCGCCGAAGCGGGCTACGACTTCCGTCTCGTCTTGGGGGACGGCGGACACAGCCCCAACCACGGAGGCGTCCTGCTCCCGGACGCTCTGCGCTGGCTGTGGCGGCCGAACGAGGACGGCCCCGGCGGCCTGAGGGGTTCTGACACCGGGTGATCAAGTACGAGACGCCGTTCGAGGCCCGGGCTCAAAGGTCGAGGTCGCGCCTGTCGACGGTGAGTTCGCCATTCAGGATCACCATGCCGAGGTCACGGACGCTGCCGATGTCCGCGGTGGGATCGGAGTTCAGTACGAGCAGGTCGGCGCGCCTGCCGGGGGCCACCGCGCCGAGGTCGGGGCGGACGCACTGCCGCGAGGCGCCGCTGGTGCCCGCGGCCAGCACCTGCGCGGGCGTCATCCCGGCCGCCACCATGAGTTCGGCCTCTTCCAGCGTGTTGGCCCCGAACAGGCCCCGGCCGCTGAAGGTGTCGCTGCCCAGCGCGATGTGCACGCCGGCCTCGGCGACCTTCTTGAGGTTGCCACGGGCGTCCGGGTGGGCGTCGTCGATCCAGAGCGTGGGCGTGTAGGTGATGCCGTGGTCGAGCATCAGGTCGATGAGCGAGTGATCGGTGAGGGGCTCGACGGTGACACCGTGCTCCAGGCCGTCCGCCCCCGCCTCGATCGCCTCGCGCGCCGCGGCCTGCTCGGTGGTGTGCACGGTCACCCGAAGGCGCCGCTCGTGACCGGCCTCGATCCCCGCGCGCAGGAGGTCGAGGGGGAGCCGTACCAGCTCGACACCGTCCGGGAAGGCGGGATTCCACCAGAGGTACCCCGGTCCGCCGGAGTGCGCGCACGCGCCTTCCGACAGGAGTTTGATCGCGTCCACCTCACGGTCGGCGAGGTGGTGCACGAGGTCGCGGATCTGCCGCACGCTGTCGACCTCTCCCGTGAACCGCTCGCGCGCCCACGGGTTGTCGCCGAAGACCGTGACGGCGGGATGCCCGTCGCGTCCGGTGATGCCGCAGCCGGTCGCCGGCAGTCGAGGGCCTCTCAGCGCGCCCGCGGCGATTCTGGACCGCGTGTCCAGGACGCCGTCCGTCGGATCGCCCACCGACTTGACGGTGGTGATCCCGTGGTCGAGGAACAGCCTCGGCTTCCCAGGAGTCCGTGCTCCTCGAAGGCCCGCAGGGAGTCCGGACCGGAGACCGCGTGCACGTCGTAGAGGTGAATATGCGTGTCGATCAGGCCGGGCATCACCCACCCTTCGGCCGCGTCCACCTCCCGTCTGCCCCTGAGCGGCCCGGCCGAGACGGACGCGATCTCTTGGCCGTCGACGGCGACGTCGTACAGGCCGGCGAGCGCCTGGTGGCCGTCGAAGACATGGGTGCGCCTGATCACGAGGTCGTGGATCGCGGGGCCGCGAGCCTCGGCGTTCACGGTCGTTTCGGATTCCTGAGGCATCGCTCTCCTCTTGGCGTGTAGGCCGAGTCGCGCGACGTGGTGCTCCCCGTCGCGCGGTGGACGGTCCTCGCCCGTGGGCTACCGGCTCTACAGGGGCGCTTCTCAGGGCCGGGCGGGACTTGCCGCCCACACCGTGGGGGTTCGGCCCGACCAGGGGCTCGCCTGTTCCAGTTGGCCGGCGAGGCGGAAGAGGCGGCCTTCGTGTCCGTGACCCGCGGCGAACTGCATACCGATCGGGAGCCCTGTCTCGGTGTCGGCCGTCACGGGCACGGACATGGCGGGCATGCCCGCCACGTTGAACGCCATGGTGAACGGTGAGCGGTCGTTGAGGCGGTCGATCCAGCCGAGGCCGTCCAGCGCCTCCGCTCCCTCGGCGTAGCTGCCCAGGGGCATGGGAAGTTCCGGCAGCGTGGGGGTGAGGAGGATGTCGTGGACGTCGAAGGACCGCGCCAGGCTTCGGGCGACCCGGTTCCGGATGGTGAGGGCGGTGACGAACTGGGCGCCGCTGACCCGCTGCCCGTATCGGTAGCCGGCGAGGGTGGGCGCTTCGAGGGTGGAGGAGTCGACCGGCCGGCCGAAGGCGGTGGCCAGTTCGTCGATCTGGGCCGTCAGATTCGCCGCCATCAGGCGGGCGTTGGCCAGGACGAACTCCTCCCAGTGCGCCCCGAGGCCGGCCTCCGCCTCCTCCACCCGGTGGCCGAGGGATTCGAGCAGGCGCACCGTGCGGGAGAGGGCGTCGGCCACGGGCGGGGTGGTGCGGCGGCCGCCCCACGCCTGGGAGAGCACCCCGATCCGCAGCGAGCCCGGAGGGCGGGTGACTTCCTCCGCGTACGGCCGGGACGGTTGCCGCGCGGAGTAGGGGTCGCCCGGTTCCGGGCCGCTGATCCGGTCGAGCAGTGCGGCACTGTCGCGTACGGTGCGACTGAGGGTGCCGTGCACGGCCAGGCCGTTGAAGACCTCGTCGAAGTCGGGGCCCATGGAGACCCGGCCACGGGTGGGCTTCAGTCCGAACAGGCCGTTGTAGGCGGCCGGGACGCGCAGTGAGCCGGCGGCGTCGGTGCCGTGTGCGATCGGGACCACCCCGGCGGCGACAGCCGCGCCCGCGCCCCCGCTGGATCCCCCCGCACTCCGCTCCGGGTCCCACGGGTTGCGGGTCGGGCCGTACAGCAGTGGTTCCGTCGTGATGCTGTAGGCCATCTCCGGTGTCGCGGTACGCCCGAACGTCACGAGGCCGGCCCGACGGAAGCGCGCCATCAGGCAGGAGTCGGCGCGCGCGACGTTGCCGGCCGCGAGGCGGCTGCCCAGCTCCGTGCGCCTGCCGGCCATGGCGACTCCGATGTCCTTGATCAGGAAAGGCACCCCGGCCAGCGGTGCGCTGCCGGCGCCGGGCGCGTCGTCGGCCGGCCAGGTCTCCACGATGGCGTTGATCCGCGGATTGACCGCCTGTGCGGCCTGCCGTGCGGCTGTTTCCACTTCGGCGGGGGTCACCTCGCCTTTGGCCATCAGCTCCGCGAGCCCGACCGCGTCGAAGCTCACGTACTCGGAAATCCTCACAGTCACTCCCAGCAGAGCGGAACGATACCAACGGGTCTCTGATGAGACCGAACGGTATCGCATGGAACGGACTGGTACCGTAGCGGTGGGCAGGGGCCCGACAGCCGGACCGGACGTCACGGAGCAGCCATGGAAGCGACCGCCAGAAGGCCGGGCAGGGTGGCCAAGCTGCCACCTCGTGAGCGCATCCTCGACGCGGCGGAAGAGCTCTTCCAGAGCGAGGGGATCCGGCGGGTGAGCGTCCAGGCGATCGCCGAGAGGGCCGAGACCACCAAAATGGCGATCTACCGGCACTTCGAGACCAAGGACGCCCTGGTCGCGGAGTGGCTGCGGATCGTCGCCGCCGACTACCAGGCGGCCTTCGACCGGGTCGAGGCCGAACACCCCGGCCGCCACAGGGAGCAGATCCTCGGTCTGGCCCGCTTCATCGCCGAAGGGCTGCCGGCCATCTCGCACCGGGGCTGCCCGTTCATCAACTCCCTGGCCGAACTGCCCGACCGCTCCCATCCCGCGCGGCGAGTGATCGAGGAGCACAAGGCCCGCCAGACCCGCAGACTGGTCGGCATGTGCGCCGAGGCCGGGCTGACCGACCCTGAGCAGGCCGCGGCCGAGATCACCTTCGTACTCGAAGGCGCGCAGGTCAGCACGCAGAACGGAAGCGTCGACCAGGCGGGGGACCGGTTGATGAGGACCGTCGAGGGCATCCTGGACCGGTACCGCTCCCCCCTCGGCGCAACCCCCGCCACTACCGGCTGACCGCCCGCACCCGCGGTCCCGGCACGGGGCACCCCGGGGCGTTTCCGGGCCCGGGGTCATCGGCCCGGCGGGCACCGCCGGGCCGCGCACCCTTCCGCGAACAAGCGGAAGGGGCCGCGGCCGGAGGCCGATGGGTCACCCGGCGAGGGAGTGTGCGAGGAGGGTCTCCGCTGCCGCCCGTGCGTGCCGGCCGTAGTCCGGATCCCCCAGCACCATGGCCCGGCTGGCCGCTCCGTCCGCGAGGGTGACCAACTGTTCGGCGAGTGCGGCCGGCTCGCGGCAGCCCAGTTCCGTCACCAGTGCGGTGACCAGCTCCACCATGCGTAGCTTCTGCTCGCGGGCGTAGGAGTGGACCGTGCTGTCCGGGTCGGGGAACTCCGCCGCGGCATCGATGAACGGGCACCCGCGCACCGGTTCCGCCGCCGGCGCGGGCTGGTCGAACAGCCCGAGGATCCGCTCCCGCGGCGGGATGTCCTCGCGGGTCAGCACGCTCTCCAGGGTCGCCCCCGACGAGGCGAGGTCCTGGAGGTGGGCGATCACCAGGTCGCTCTTGGTCCGGAAGTGCGCGTAGAGCGTCCGCTTGGACACCGGTGCCGCCTCGGCGACCTGCTCCATGCCGGTCGCGTTGATCCCCTGGACCGCGAACAGCCGGGCGGCGGCGGCCAGGATGCGCTCCCGCCCGCCACGCCCGCGTCCCCCGGTGGCCGTAGTCGTCGCACTCATGCACCAAGTATACGACTCCGTTTACCTCGCCGGTCGGTGTCTGCTAGGGTCCCGTGGCACCCGCAAAGTAAACGGTTACGTTTACATCGTGTTGTCGAGGAGTGCCCCATGAGCCTGTTGGTCCCCACCGAGCTGAGCGGCTGCGCGGAGAAGCTGATACGCGGCCGTCACGCGACCCGCGCGTTCCGCCCGGACGCCGTGCCCGAGGACACGATGCGCGCGATCTTCTCGCTGGCCGGCGCCGCGCCGTCCAACTCCAACGCGCAGCCGTGGCGGGTGGAGGTGGTCAGCGGCGCCGCGCGCGAGCGCCTGGCGGACGCCTTGCAGGCGGCTCACGCCGCACACCGCACCTCGGCCGACTTCCCGTACGCCGAGGACATGTACACACAGGCGCACCAGGCACGCCGGGCGGCGTTCGGCGCCCGACTGTACGGAGCGCTGGGCATCGGCCCCGACGATCACGAGGCGCGAGCGGCCTACGACGCGCAGAGCCTGCGCTTCTACGGCGCGCCCCACGCCGCGTTCCTGTTCGTCACCGGGGACGGCGGGCCCCGGCTGGCCGCCGACGTCGGCGCCTACATGCAGACGCTGCTCCTGGCGATGACCGCGTACGGCGTGGCGAGCTGCCCGCAGGGACTGCTGAGCTTCTACGCCGACACGGTCCGCGCCGAACTCGCGGTCACCACCGGGCACTTGCTCGTAGGCATCTCTTTCGGGTACGCCGACGAGGCCGCGCCCGTGAACCACGTCACGACCGAGCGTGCCGCGCTCGAAGAGGTCGCGACCTTCCACGGGTAGGGGGTGTCTGCGGACGGGCCCTCCTGGCCGCCGCCCAGGTGTACGTGATCGTCGACCTGGGCGACGGGCCGTACGCTCACGCCGTCCACGACGCGAACTCACGTAGCCGACTCAGGAGTTGTGCCGGTGCTCGGCGGCGAAGGCGGCCAGCCAGGCCAAGGGTGCGTTCCAGTTGATGGCGACCTCGTTGGTCGAGTACGAGCCGATGTCGTCCACGTAGCAGGCCGCCGGACTGCACCCGGGCAACCGCTCCTCGGCCACGGGGTCCTGAAGGGCGCTGTTGGGTCCGCCCGCCAGGGAGCCCGCGGGCGGGTTGGGCAGCGAGGCGTCGTACTGGTGCGCCCAGAACCGGTGGTGCTGGTTGTGGGAGTACCGGGTGCCGTAGCCGGTGACGTAGGACGTCCCGAGCGCATTGCGGCCCAGCAGGTAGTCCATCGCCTCGACGGCGCCGTCACGGTAACGCCGTTGCCGGGTCAGGTCATGGGCTACCCCCATGACGAGGGCGTTGTTCGCGACCTGGCTGTTGGAGCCCCAGACGTACGCCGACGCGGGAATCGTGGCCGGATAGCCCTGGCTGCTCAAGGTGGTGAGGTAGCCGTCGGCGGCGGAGACGACGGAGGCACGCAGCCGGGCCACATCCGGGGCCGGCAACCGGTTCGGCACGGTGGCGAGGGTGAGACGACCGAGGGCCGCGGTCTCGGCCCACCCGAAGCCGAAGGAGGTGAACGCGTCCGGGGACGTGTGCCAGGGAGAGGAGGTGACGGCGTCGCGGTACGTCCTCTCCCCGGTGGTCGCGTACAGTTCCGCCGCCGCCCAGTAGAACTCGTCGCTCAGCTGCCCGTCGCCGTACGCGCCGCCGCCCGTGCTGTCGGAGTCCGGCGCGATCACGCCGGGGTTCGCCTTGGCGGCGGCCCAGGCCGTGCGTGCGGCGCTCAGGCAGCGCGCCGCGAACGCCCGGTCGAACGGGGCGTACACCCGCGCGCACTGCGCGGCCGTCGCCGCGAGGTTGAGGGTGGCCGCCGTGGAGGGCCGGTGCAGTTCACGCGGCTGCGCATCCAGTTCGGGACGGGTGGGCAGCCCCGTCCAGTTGGCATCGTGGATCTTGTGGAAGGCCATGCCGGCGTACGGCCGCCCGTCCGGCACCTGCATGCGCAGCAGGAACTCCAGCTCCCAGCGGGCCTCGTCGAGCACATCGGGCACGCGGTTGCCCCGCTCGGGCACGCGCAGCGTGGAGTCACCGAGGGCCTTGGCCGTGCCGGCGCGCGCCGCACGGTCGTAGGAGTTGACCAGCAGCCAGGTGGAAATTCCGCCGTTCACCACGTACTTGCCCTGGTCGCCGGCGTCGTACCAGCCGCCGCGCACGTCGAGGGAGTAGTCGCAGACACCGGCCTGGCAGGGCACCTGAGTGTCACCCATGTTGGGCGCCACGCCCAGGTGCCCGGCCGGCCGCGCGTAGGCCGCCCCGGCGAGGGAGGCTTCGATCGGCGTGCCGCTGCGCTGCTGGTAGAAGAAGGACATCGAGTCCGAGAACAGGGGGCTGTAGAGGCCGGCACGGATGTCGAACGCCGGACTGCTCTGCCCGTCCACCACCAGGCGGAAGCCCTTGCCGACGCCCTTGTACGACGTGAAGTCGGCCAGATGGGTGGAGTCGCCGGACGCCGCGTCGGTGCCGCGCGGAGCCGTGGCGCCGGAGGCGACGGTCCGGCCGGAGGCGTCGACCAGCTGCCACACCAGCGGCTGCGCCGACGAGCTGACGACGGTGGCGCGTTTCGGGCCGTCCGGGAGGTACCCGACTTGGTTGACCCGCACCGGGGAGTCGGCGAGGGCGACCGCGGGCGCCGCCACGGTACGCGTGAGCCCCGCGGCTCCGGTGGCGTCGGTCAGCGTGCCGGCGAGGGCCAGCGCCGTCACCAGGCTGACGGCCGCCACGCGACAACGACGCAGGACGGTGGGGGAGGGGGAGGCCATGGGCTGCTCCTGGGCTGGACGGGACAGGAGTGGGAGCGCTCCCACGCAGCGTTGCATGGTCATGTCACTGCGTCAATCGGTCTGCGGTGTTCGGTGCGGATCCGGGGCACGTCGTCCACGCGGCCGGGGTTGCTCCTGGTGCACGGTCGACAGGCCCTTCGCGTGCGCGACCCGCAGGTGGGCCGGACCCTACCCGTTGTCCGGTTCCGAGGAGTGGGCCAGTACCGTGCGCAGCCACACTTCCGAGGTGTTGACGTGCAGCAAGGCGGTGGACTGTGCGAGCAACTGGTCCCGGGCGCACAGGGCGTTGTAGATGGCCTCGTGCTCGGCGAGGGTGAGGTGCGAGGCGTTGCCCTCGATCAGACCGCGCCACACCCTGGCACGGATGGTCCGGCTGGACAGCCCCTCCAGCAGCGAGGTCAGCGTCTCGTTCCCGGTGGCGGCGATGACGGTGCGGTGGAAGGCCGTGTCGTACCGGATCAGAAGTTCGGCGTCGTCACGGGCGGCGCGCATGTCCTCCAGGATCTTGCCCAGGGCGTCCAGGTCCTCCTCGCGCATCCGGACCGCGGCCAGGCCCGTCGCCATCGGTTCCAGCAGGCGGCGGACCTCCATGACCTCCAGCAGGGTGTCGTCGCGCAGCAGTTCCACCGCCACGCCGAGCCCTTCCAGCAGCAGGCGCGGGGCGAGACTGGTGACGTATGTGCCGTCACCGCGGCGCACGTCGAGCACGCGGGCCGACTCCAGAACCTTCACCGCCTCCCGCACGCCACTGCGGGACAAGCCCATCTGGGCGGCCAGTTGGGGTTCGGGTGGCAGGCGCGCACCGGGCGGCAGTTCACCGGACTGGATCAGGGACCGGATCTTCGCGATCGCCTCGTCGGTCAGTGCCACGTAAACCCCTCGGAGCGCGGCGGGAGCAAGACATCATACCTTCGGTCGCGGGCGGTGCGAGCGTGGTTGTTCATGGGCGGCCGCGCGGTCGGCGCTCCCCGATCAACCCCCGAACGCGGAGACCCTGTCAACGGGGCGAGTGCTGTCCCTGGCGGTCGATTGCCGTCCGGCACCTACGATGCGGAGGTCAGCAGAGCCTCCCGAGGTGACGTCAGATGTAGGGGGTGGCGGGAGCGCCACCGGGCACGATGAACAGGGCGATGCCGGATGCGGCAGACCACCCCTGGATCGGGGCGGAGTCGAGGAACACCGGCCCGGCCGGCACGCGCATACCCTGGCCGGAGCCCGCCGAGCGCAGCGCTGCGGGCGGACCCGAAGCGGAAGGACTGCTCGTCGATGAACGCTCCTCCTTCTCCCGGCCACCGTCCACTCCGGATCGACGCCCACCACCACCTGTGGAACCCGGCCACACGTCCCCATGAATGGCTGGCCGGCGAGGAGATGGCGCCGATCCGGCGCCGCTTCACCGAAGCCGACCTGCGCGCGGCGGCCGCCTCGGCCGGAGTGGGGCGCACGGTGCTGGTCCAGGTGCTGCCCGACCTCGGGGAGACGGCGGAGTTCCTGGCGCTGGCGGCGGGCTCGCCCCTGATCGCCGGTGTCGTCGGCTGGGTGGACCTCACCGCACCGGACGTCGCCGACGTCCTGGCCGGACTGCGGTCGGGTCCCGGCGGGCGCTTCCTGGTGGGGGTGCGCCATCTGGTGCAGGGCGAACCGGACCCGCGCTGGCTGGTGCGGCCCGATGTCCTCGCCGGGCTGCGCGCGGTGCGCGACGCCGGGCTGGTCTACGACCTGCTCACCCTGCCGCACCAGATGCCCGCGGCACTGAAGGCGGTACGAGCGGTCCCCGACCTGCTCTTCGTTCTCGACCACCTCTCCAAACCCGACGTGGCGGGCGGGTCGTTGCGCCCGTGGGCCGACCGGATCGGCGCGTTGGCGGAGCGGCCCAACGTGGTGGCGAAGCTGTCCGGCCTGGTCACCGAGGGCGACTGGGCGACTTGGACGGTGGACGACCTGCGGCCCTACGCGCACGTCGCACTGGAGGTGTTCGGACCCGGCCGGCTGATGGTCGGCTCCGACTGGCCGGTCTGCCTGCTCGCCGCGGACTACGCGCGCGTGTTCGCCACCGCGGAGGAACTGCTCTCCGGCTGCACGGCCGACGAGACGGCACAGGTGTTCGGCGGCACCGCCTCACGGGTCTACGGCCTCGGGTAAGGCATATGTGCCCGCGTCCGGAGTGGTGGGCGGCGGGTGCCGCCCACTCGCTGGGGCGGTGCCGGTGGGCCGCAGCACTCGGCCGGATCAGACGGCGGTGATGGTCCACTGGAGGTTCGTGCTGCTGTCCGGCGCCCACAGGCCCACCGTGGCACCGGACGCGACATCGCCGCGGCCGTCCAGGGCCGTACCCGTGCCGCGGTTGACGATCTGATAGCGGCCGGCACCCGTGTCCACCAGCCGCCACTGCTGATTGACGCCGCCGTTCCAGGGCGCCTGGCGGGCGTCCGCGCCGTTGGCGCTGTCGCCCCAGCTGTCGGCGGCCATGCCGTTGGTCCGGTTGACGATGCGGTACCAGCCACCGCCCAGGCCGACCAGCTGCCATTGGAGGTTGGTGCTGCCGTCGAAGTTCCACGACTTGAGTACCGAGCCGGTGGCGACGTTGCCGCCGCTGTCCAGGGTCAGACCGCTGGTGACATTGCTGATCCTGGCCCACGTGGTGGGGAGGCTGCCCCCGCCCAGTGCGGGGATCCGCCCGGAGAAGGTCAGCTTCACCACGTACGCCGGGGCGCTGAACGGCGCACTCGACCACGGCATGGCGATGTGCAGTCCCGAGCCGTCCTGGGTGCGGCCGGGCAGGCTGGTGTAGGTGCCGGCGTTGGGGCCGAGCAGCTGGACCGACGTGAGTGTGCCCAGGTTGATCCGGCCGGAGGCCAGGGTGCCGATGGTGAGGGTGCTGCCGGGCCAGCCCAGCACGGTCGCGTAGAGAACCGTGTCCGCCTTGTCGCGGGTGAAGCGGATGTCGGCGCTGGTACCGGGGCGCGGAGTGACGAAGGAGCCGCCGCCCATCTTGGTCGGGCCTTCGCCGTGGACGGTCCAGGCGCGGGTGGCGTAGACGGACTCGCCGAAACGCTTCAGGTAGTCGCCGATGCCCAGCAGGATGCCGCGCTGTCCGCCGGGGATGGTGCCGTCGGCGGTCGGGGCGATGTTGAGCACCATGGTGCCGTTCTTGCTCACCCGGTCGATCAGCGAGTGCAGCATGGCGGGCAGCGAGTAGTAGCCGATGCCGGCCGTGTAGCACCAACTGGAGCTGGAGACGCTGTCGTCGGTCAGCCAGTACGGGGACTGGATGTCGGCCGGGCCGCCGCGTTCGAAGTCGTACACCTCGCCCCTGTTGTCGAAGCCGTCCTTGTAGGTGGCGACGACCTCCTTGTCCCAGGCGACGGCGCGGTTGTAGTAGTAGGACAGGAACTTGAGCCGCTGTTCCTCGTCCACCCGGGAGAGGTTGAAGTCCTGCCACAGGATGTCCGGCTGGTACCCGTCGATGATCTCCTTGAGCTTGTCGTACCACAGTTGGTTCTCGGCGGCGGCGCCGAGCTGTCCGTACAGCTTCTTCAGCGCGGTGGTGGACTGCGGGGGGACGTGGTCGTAGAAACCGGTGAAGTTGTAGGCGTGGTGCATGGCCACCATCAGCTTCATGCCCCTGGCACGGATCGCGTCGGCGTGCAGCCGGAGGAGGTCCAGCCGGGGGCCTCTGGCCACCGAATTCCACTCGCTGACACCGCTGTTCCACATCGAGAAGCCGTCGTGGTGCTCGGCGACCGGCCCGGCGAACTTGGCGCCCGCGTCGGCGAACAGCTGGGCCCACTCGTCGGGGTCGAAGTTTCCGCCGGCCGACTTCAGCCTGGGCGCGAACCGCACGAAGTTGCCGGCCTTGTCCCGGGCGCCGTCGATGAAGTTGTGGTACGGCCACGCGTTCGGCTCGCCGTAGACGCTCGTGTGGTGGGTGTTGGCGCGCGAGCCGCCGATGTACATGTTGCGCGGGTACCACTCGTTGTCGTACGCCGGGACGCTGAAGGCTCCCCAGTGGAAGTAGATGCCGAACTTCGCGTCCTGGAACCACTCCGCGGCGGGCGGGTGCTGGTCCACCGACGCCCAGTCGGGGGAGTAGCCGGCGGGGCCGGGGATGCTGACGCCGGTCGGTGCGTCGCCCAGCGCGTCGGCGCGGCCCGCCAGGCCGAGGGACGCTCCGGTGGCGCCGAGCACCGTGAGGAACACGCGACGGCTGTGGGGAGACGCTGGCATGGGGACCTCCGGATCGGAGACGGAAACCGCGACGCGCGAGACATCTGACGTTAAGGGCGCCCAGCTGGCCGGTCAATGACTAGTACATGGCAAAACGCGAGAAGTGCGCGGTCGTAGATCAGATGTATGAGTCTTCTTCGTGCCACTGGCACCCTTCGCACCGGGGCCGGCTCCAGCCGCAGCCGGCCCTCCGCCCGCTCCCGGCCGATCCCCGGACCGGTCGGGATCACGTGACTGCTCGGCGATCATCTTCAGCGGAACCGCTGATCGGCATCACCCGTCCGGTGTGCCTCGCCCCCGGCGCCCGGTTGGCCGGCGTCAGGCCGGCACGGTTGCCGCAGCCGGGTCCCGCGGGTCGGTGAAGGGCCCGAGCGGTGTGCCGCGTACGGACTCGGACCGGAAACCGTCCGGTCCGGCCGGGCGGTCGCCCAGGACCGGTACCCGGTACAGCCGGCACCGGTGGTCGGTGTGGTGGAGATCGGCGGGCTGGAGGTGTGCCACCGCGCGGTTGTCCCAGACGGCGATGTCACCCGGCTCCCGGCGGTGCCGGACGGTGCAAGCGTGTCCTCGGCCCGTTCGCGGATCGTCCTCAGGCCGTAGGCGTCGGAGAACAGCGGCGCTGTGCCGTGTGTGCTCGCCGAACGACCGGCCGCCGTCCGGCATCTGCCGGGCGGCCAAGTGGTCACCGATGCTCTTCGGCGACGCCGGCCCGGCTCGGACCGGGCGAGTGCCGGACCGGCGGGCCCGGTGCCGAACACGTCCGGATTCAGCCCACCGCGCTGCCGCACGCGAGCAACACGAAGCAGTCACTTGAGGGACCGTCTGCGCGCCGACGCGTCCCACCCTTCGGGAGGCCGGGGGAGAAGTGAATCGGGAGGCCGGTGGTGACGTGACGACGTGGCGCCGTACCCGGAGGCTGCTCGGCGGCCTGTCGCGCGGCTGAACCACCCGTGCCGGACCGGCACCGGCGTACCGTGTCACCCGTCAGGGCTCGACCACCTCCACGTGGTCGCCGACAGCGACCACCAGGACCCGCGCGCCCGACTCGGTGGAGCGCCAGCGGTGCCGGACACCGCCGGACAGCAGCAGCGTGTCCCCGCGCCCCAGCCGGTGGATCCGCCCCTCGGCCTCCACCTCCACCGAACCGTCCGCCACGTACATCAACTCGTCGTTGCGGTGCCGGAATTCGCGGTCCGCCTCGTGCTCGCCGACGAACTCCAGCGCGTGCAGCTGATGGCGGCCGCGCACCACCGGCCGGACGCGTGCCTCCCGGTCGAGGCCGCCGTCGTCGCCCGCGCGCACCACGTCGACCGTGCGGGTCTCGTCCGAGGCCGCGAGGAGCTGTACCGCCGTGGTGCCGAGGGCGTCCGCGATCCGCTGCAACGAACGCATGCTGGGACGCGCCCGGTCGTTCTCGATCTGGCTCAGGAACGGGGAGGACAGCCCGCTGCGCCGTGCCACCTCCGCGAGCGTCAGGTCGAGTGCCCGGCGGCGACGGCGTACGGCAGCACCCACCCGAGGTGTGTTCCCGGCCTCCATGGTCGTCCCGCCCCTTCCCGCCCCGCGGCACCGTTCTCCCTGGCCGACCGTGCCTGACGGCACCTTACGCGGCGCACGCCGAGAGGCCGCAGGCGGTTTCGTACTGCCGACACACGCCCGTCACACAACCTCTCTACCGTCAAAGTCGATTGATGTCGTCAAAGAAAATTTGAAGAATCGAGGAGTTCCGACGTGCCCCCGATCGACCAGAACTCACGCCGCCGGCGTCCCACCGGCCTCATCGCCCTCGACGAGACGGCCGTGTGCGACGGCTACACCCTCTACGCACCGCTCACCGGCACCGGCGAGGTCCACCTCATCGACATCCACGGCCGCACCGTCCACCGCTGGGACCTCCCCTACCGGCCCGGCCGCCACGCCCGCCTCCTGGCCGACGGAACCCTCGCCTACAACGGGGTGCTGCCGGGGGAGAAGGCCCTCTTCCCGATGTGGCACAAGTACCGGGGCGGCGTCATGCTCCGCGCGGCACCCGACGGAACGGTACTGCGGGAGCATCGCGACCCCCTCCAGCACCACGACGCCCACCACCTCGAAGACGGCCGGATACTCTATACGGCCCTGGAGCCCCTGACCGGTGCTCAGGCGGCGGCCGTACGGGGCGGAGTGCCCGGCACCGAGGCCGCGGGCGGCGTCGTCTGGGCGGACACCATCAAGGAGGTCGGCCCGGACGGCGAACTCCTGTGGTCCTGGCGCGCCGCCGAGCACCTCGACCGCGCGTCCTTCCCGCTGCACGAGGCGTACGCGCGTGAACACTGGCCCCTCGTCAACAGTGTCACGCCCCTGCGGGACGGCAACATCCTCGCCAGCCTGCGCAGTGTTTCGGCCGTCGTCGTCATCAGCCGCGAGACCGGCGAGATCCTCTGGCGCAGCCGCCCCGGCACGGTCAGCCAGCAGCACGCGCCCACCGAACTGGACGACGGCAGGCTGCTGGTCTTCGACAACGGCGTCTTCCGGCCCGGCCACGACGTGCCGTACTCCCGCGTCATCGAGATCGACCGGGCGGGCGGCGACGTCGTGTGGGAGTACCACGACCCGGCCCGCGAGTTCTTCTTCGCGCCCTTCATGGGCTCCGCGCAGCGCCTGCCGAACGGCAACACGCTCGTGACCGACTCCCCGTCCGGGCGGTTGTTCGAGGTGACGAAGGACGGCTACCTGTGCTGGGAGTACGTCGTCCCGTACTTCGCCGGCTACCACGAGAGCGAGGTCCGGGGCCTCTTCCCGTCCGAGCCCAACGCCGTCTTCCGCGCCTACCGTTACCCGGCGGCGGACATCCCGTGGCTGGACGCGACGGCATGACGACCCTCCCTGCCCCTGCTGCCCCCCGCTCAGCCGAAGCCGTCGACGCGCGGGTGCCGTTGCGGCGGCTCCTGCCGCTGGCCGTCCAGCACGTCCTGGCGATGATCGCCGCCCCCGTCTCCACCGTCTTCCTCGTCGCCGGCACCCTGCGGATGCCGTCCGCTGCGACGGCCTCGCTGCTGAGCGCCGTCCTGCTGCTGTGCGGCGCGGGCGCCCTGCTCCAGTCCCTCGGCGTGTGGCGGATCGGCGGCCGCCTGCCGTTCGTCATGCTGCCCGGCGGTGCCGCGACGGCGCTGTTCCTCCAGATCGCCCAGGAACACGGCGCGCCGACCGCCACCGGCTCCGTCCTCCTGGCGGCCTCGCTGCTGCTCGCCGTACTGCCCCTGTACACCCGTGTCGTACGGCTCTTCCCGCCCCTGGTCATGGGCGTGACCGTCCTGCTCATCGGGATCGCGATGATCCGCGTCGCCGCCCGGCTCGTCACCGGTCCGGACGGCAGGGGCGAGCCGCGCGCGGTGCTTCTGGCCGCGCTCACGGTCGCGGCGACCGTCGCCGCGTACGTGCTCCTGCGCGGGGTCTGGCGTCAGACCTCCGTCCTCATCGGGATGGCGGCCGGAACCGTCGTGGCGGTGACGACCGGCCTCGGCGCCTTCGCCCCCGCGGCCGGTACGGGCTTCGCGCTGCCCGCTTTCCTGCCCTTCGGCGCACCGCGCTTCGACCTCGTGGCCGCCCTTCCGCTGCTCGTGTTCAGCCTCACCACGCTGGCCGAGATCACCGGGCAGACCGTGCTCAACAGCGAGACCGTGGGCCGGACCCCGGCTCCCGAACGGGACGTTCCGCGCGTCGCCCGCGCCGACGCCCTTGTCTCCCTGGCCGGCGGACTGTTCGGCACGTCCCTGATGATCACCAGCGCCGAGAACATCGGCATCGGCCGGCTCACCGGGGTCCGCAGCCGTTTCGTGACCGCCGGGGCAGGGGTGCTCCTGGTCGTCGCCGGCCTGGCCACGCCCGTGTCCCGGACGCTGGCCGGCATACCCGAGGCCGTCGTGGGCGGCTCGGCACTCGTCGTCTACGCCGTCATCGCCGTCATGGGCGTCGAGATGCTCCGCCGAGCCGACCTGTCCGGCCCGGGTACGGGCAACCTGACGGCCGCGCTCGCGCTCACGATGGGACTGCTGCCGCTGCTCAGCCCGGACCTGTACGCGGGGTTCCCCGACTGGGCCCGCACGATCCTCGGCAGCGGCGTCGTCGCCGGAACCCTGACCGCGGTCCTCCTCACCGCGCTGCTCGGCCGCTTCGCCCCCGGGAGCCGGGTCCCCGCCCCGCAGAAGCCGTGCGTACGGGAGTGACCGACAAGCTCACGGCGTCCGCGGTGTGTCGTCGAGAAGAGCGTGGCCTTGCGAGGTCAGGCTGTGGTGCATGGTGTTGCGGTGGCGCGTACTCGTGATCAGGCCCGCCTGACGCAGGACACCGGTGTGCTGGCTGACGCCAGGTGGTGAGATGTCCAGGCGGCGAGCGATTTCGGTGGTGGTCGCGCCATCCGCGCAAGCGGCCAGGACGGCGGCGCGCGTGACACCGAGAAGGGCGGCGAGCGCTTTGTGAGTGCCGGCCGCGTCGCTGGGCGACCATATGTCGCGCACGACGGAGGGGCTGCGCGGAACCGGATAGACCAGGATGCTTTCCCCGTCGTCGGTCGGTGTGAACAACAACGGCAGCGGGCCGCAGAACAAGGCAGGGGCGAGAACCAGACCGCGACCGTTGAGGTGAATATCCACCACACTGCCCGGTCTGTACTTGGGTACCTGCAGCGTGGGCGGTTCCCAATGTACCACGGGGGCCAGGGCCTTGAGAGCGGCACCGATGCCGCCGGTCGCCATGAGCGAACCCATCAGGCTGACATGGGCACGCACGTGTTGTCGGATGCGGTGCCAGTAGGGGGCCAGAGCGGCATCGTGGTACTCACTCAAGGCATCCGCCAGCCGGTCCAGTCCGCCGCCGCGCCGCCCGGGGTCGGCCAACCATCGGGGCCTGCATCGCTCGGCACCCTCCGGGGGTGTCAGCTCACTGCGCAATACACCGGGCGGCACCCCCAGCAGACGGTCCCGTCCCTCCTCCATCGATGCCACCGGCCCCAGAGGGGTGTACAAGTCGGCGATGAAACCACTGGGGTTGGCGAGAAAGGGCGCCGCCTCACGTGTGTCATGGGGCACCCGAGGACCCGTGCGTCTGCGCCAAGCGTCGAAGAGCACACGGTCGTGCCGACTCTGCAGCATCTGCAGACTCAAGTGTGTCTCGGCCATCGGCCCGAGTTCCACGATCCGAGTCCGGACCAGGTCCTCCATGGTCAACACGATGCGCTGCACGGTACCTTCCCCCGCCTGCCGATACCTTCGTGAACAGGGACATTGCGTCATGCCTGCACGTTGTTGTCGACGGGGTTCCCGGACAGACATGCTCATGGTGCCGAACACGGACAGCGCACCGGCGAGGGACTACGCCGGCGCGGGAACCACGGGGGTGTTTCCGCGCCGGCGTTCTTCGTCTGCTCGGCGACAGCGGGACACGGCTGTCACCACCGGCCCGGCAGCGGTGCCTCCGGCGAGGCGGCGGCCACACGCGCCGTCATGCCCGCCCAGCGCGATCTCCGTTCGCGGACAGGCCCTGATGATCCGCGTGCCGTTCATGTGTCGTCTCGGGTCGGCGTGTCCATGCGGCCAGGAGCCGGAGGGCCTCTTCGGAGCCGGAGCCTGCCTCGGCGGTGTAGACACTCAGCCGCTGGTCGGGGTCGGCGGGCAGGGTGAGGGACTCGTAGTTGAGGGTGAGCGGGCCGACGACGGGGTGGTGGAAGTGTTTGCTGCCGTGCGTGTGCCGGTACACGTTCTGGTCGGCCCACCAGCGGCGGAAGTCCTCGTCCGCGAGGGAGAGTTCGCCGACGAGTTCGGCCAGCAGCGGGTCGTGGGGATGGCGTCCGGCGTCGCGCCGGAGCGAGGCGACGATGTCCTGGGCGTGGGTGTCCCAGTGGGTGTACAGCGAGCGTGCGGTCTCGTCGCGGAACATGAACCGCACCAGGTTCCGCTCGCGGTGCGGCAACGCGTCGAAGTCGGTCAGCAGCGCACGTGCCATCCGGTTGGACGCGAGTACGTCCAGCCGCCGCCCCAGCACGAGGGCGGGGGTGTGCTCAAGGATCCGCAGCAGGTCGCGCAGCCCCGGGCGGACCGACTGCGGACGCGTCACCGAGCGGCGCGCCCTGCCCGCGGCGGGCTTGGCGAGCTGGAACAGATGGGCGCGTTCGACGGGATCGAGGCGTAGCGCGCGGGAGATGGCGTCCAGCACGGTTTCGGAGACGTTGAGCCGTCGGCCGCGCTCCAGCCGTACGTAGTAGTCGACGCTCACGCCCGCGAGTCGCGCGATCTCCTCGCGGCGCAGTCCCGGCACACGGCGCGGGCCGCCGTCGTCGGGCAGGCCCGCCTGGCGCGGCGTGATCCGTGCCCGCCGGGAGCGGAGGAACTCACCAAGAGCTGTGTTGCGGTCCATACCGTTCACGATAGGGGCCAAGATCGCCCCGACGGCCCGCGAAAGGGGGACTGGCAGTCCCCCGGTCCGGCTGCCCCCGGGGTGAAGCGGACCCCCTGGAAGACGGTCAGAGGCCGATTCCGGTGCTGAAGTGGAACGTGTCGGGACCGGCCGGGGCCCAACCGCCCCCCGGCCGGCTCCTGTTCGTATCGCACGAAGGGAACTCCTGTGTCGGACACCAAGACATTCCTGATCACCGGCGTCAGCACCGGCCTGGGCCGCGCACTCGCGCGTGCGGCGTTGGCCGAGGGCCACCGGGTGGTGGGCACGGTGCGTACGCCCGCCGACGCACGGGACTTCGAGGCGCTCGCCGGCGACGCGCACGCCCGCATCCTCGATGTGACCGACCATGACGCGGTGGACACGGTCGTGGACGAGACCGAGCGGGACCTGGGCCCGGTCGACGTACTCGTCGCCAACGCCGGGTACGGCCATGACGGACTCTTCGAGGAGTCGTCGATGGACGACCTCCGCCGTCAGTTCGAGGTGAACGTCTACGGAACCGTGGCGGTGATCAAGGCCGTGCTGCCGTACATGCGGGAGCGCCGCTCGGGCCACATCATCGCCGTCACCTCGATGGGCGGGCTGATCACCATGCCGGGCCTCAGCTTCTACCACGGCAGCAAGTTCGCGGTGGAGGGCATACTCGAAACGCTCGGCAAGGAGGTCACCGGTTTCGGTATCCATGTCACCGCCGTCGAGCCCGGCAGTTTCCGCACCGACTGGGCCGGCCGCTCGATGATCCGCGCGCCGCGTGCGATAGCCGACTACGACGAGCTGTTCGAGCCGGTGCGGGCCCGGCGCATCCAGGGCAGCGGGCACCAGCCGGGCGACCCGGACAAGGCCGCGGCCGCGGTGCTGCGCATCGTGGCGGCCGACCGGCCGCCGACGCGTCTGCTGCTCGGCACCGACGCGCTCCGGCTCGTCCGGGCCGGACGCGACGCCTTCGAGCGGGAGATGCGGGCATGGGCCGAGCTGTCGGCCTCGACCGACTTCGACGACGTCAGCCGGTCCGCCTGACGCCACTCGCCTTCGGGCCCCCGGCACGGGGTCCGGCGGCGACCGGCGTCACCAAGTGCCCGGGTGCAGAGGGACGGACGGCCGACGGGCTTGCGGCGCGCGGGTTGTCGGCCATTCGGATCCGGGCCGGTGACGTCGGCCTCTGGGGACGCCATGCCGCGTTCCGCACGCTGATCTGCCCGGATGCCCGGTGGTGCCGGCACCCGTGGGGGGTCTGTCCGCCCGGGGCAATGGCCGGATAGTGCGGTCGGCGTCCGCGGGTGGCGGTTCGCGGACCGCGCAAGGTGTATCAACGGAACGGTACCGAGGCGAAAGCCCCGGAAGATCCGTGGCGCGTATGGGGGAAGCATGGCGCGTTGGAGGGAACTACCGGATCCGCCGGAACGGAGAGACCGGCAACTCGTCGTGCGCTTACGACGATGCCACCGCAAGACGGACCCGGGCGCCGTCGAGGGCGTCCACGGGCCGCGGACCGACGCGGCGGTGACGCCTCGGCGGAAGCCGGGCGGGCTGCCGGCGGACGGCGCCGTGGGCCCGCGCACCCGGCGGGTGCCGCGCTGATGACCGCCCTCGCACCGGAGTGCGCGGCGTTGGCCGAAGGTCTCCGTGCCGTCAAAGCACGTACGGGTCTGAGCCTGACGGGGCTGGCCGAGCGTACGCCCTACAGCAGGTCGTCCTGGGAGCGTTACCTCAACGGGAAGAAGCCGGTACCCCGGCAGGCCGTCGAGGCGCTGTGCGCGATGGCGGGAGAGCCCTCCGCGCGGCTGCTCGCGCTCTGGGAGCTGGCGGACGCCGAGTGGAGCGGACGGGCCCGGTCCACCGGCCCCACCGCACCGCCCGTACCCGCGGCGCCCCCCGCCTCGGCTGGCGCCGGCACGGGTGCCCTCGGCAGGGCTCGGCGCGAGTACCGGCTCGTCGTGGGGGCGGGCCTGGCGGTGGTGGCCGCGGCGATGACCGGGGTGCTGATCGTGGTGCTGTCGGTGCTGAACCCGGGCACCGGGCATCCGGCGAGGGCGGCGCTTCCCGCGCTGGATCCCGTTCCCGGATGCCAGGGCAGGACGTGTGAGGGGAAGGACCCCGACCGCATGTTCTGCGGACTGCCCGGCCGGGCGGACTCGCTCGGGCCGGAGCACCGCACCGCCACCGGCGCCCATGTGGAGATCCGGTACAGCACGGTGTGCGCCGCCGCGTGGGGCCGGATCTGGCATGCGCGGGTCGGGGACACGATCGAGCTCTCGGCCCCTGGCGCCCGCTCGCGCCGTACCGTCATAGAGAACGCGTCGGACACCGGTGTCTACCGCTTCACCGCGATGATCGGCGCCCCGGCCAGATCCACCCTGCGCCTCTGTTTCCTGCCGGTGTCCGGCGCGGGCCGGAAGGAGTGCGTATCCCCCGGCTGACGGGGAGGCTGAACGGGGCTGGGCTGGGCAGGGCTTGGCGGGAGCCGGCCCCGGCGAGGCGCGTAGCCCCGGTGTGCTCATCCGGATCCAGTGCTCGGCCTCGCGCTCCGTCAGGTCCCAGTCGGCGTCCCCTACGCGCACGGCACCGTCGGCACCCGCCACCAGGAGGTGCTGCCGCTCGGCGGTCATGTGCACCGCGTCCACATCGTACCCGTGCCCCCCAGCCGGCCGACACAGCGACCTGTCACCACGTCCCACACCCGCACCGTGCCGTCCTCGTCCCCGGTGACCGCGTACCGGTCGCCGGGTGTTCCACAGACGGCGAGCACGGCGGCGGTGTGTCCGGGGAGGGCGCGGTTCCGGTCGGCGAGCACGAAGGCCGGGGCGGCTCCGGCGCGGCGGTCAGCGGGGCGGACCGCCCGCCGCGTCACCCGCGGATCCGTGCCCTGGTCAGGGCCTGCGGACTTCGTACTGGAAGCAGCCGTACTCCACCGCCCGTACGTGTACGAGGGCGACTTGGGGGTCGCTGAAGGCGGTGTGCAGGGCCTGTTCCACGACGGTCTGTGCCCGGACGGGGTCGGCCGGCAGCTGTACGAGCGTGCCTCCGCTGATCCAGCCATCGGCGTTGTAGCGGCGGAAGACGCGCTGGGCCCCGGTCTCGGCGAACGGATACCCGGACTCCGGATCCGGGCCCGGGCAGGCGCCGGCGTGGATGAACACCGGGCCCACCTCGTCGTAGGCTCCCGGGTCGGCGCCCGCCTGTGCCGCCCATCGGCGCAACGGGGCGTACGACACCAGCGAGATCCGCTCACCGGCACGGCTGCGGCGCAGACAGCAGCGCAACGGCGCTCCGTCCATGTCGTACACGTAGGAACGGGGAACCACGCCGGCGTCGTCGCGTTCGCGGAGCTCGTCGAGGACGTGGGGAGCGATGGCAAGCGGCTGATGGGTCAAGGGTGTCATGTGTTCAGGCTGCGCGATCGGGGCCGCCGGTGCCTGCGGGAATCCGACATCGAGTTCGGCCGCTCGCGACACGGAGCCGCCGGTGCGCCGGGCATAACGCGAGGTTATGGCGAAGTGCTAGTACCCGGGTCACGGTTCTTCCCGAAAGCTAGGTCATGTCCATGTCGTAAATGCCGTCTCGTGGCGGCGCATCTCCATGGACACGGCCCGTGAGGCCGTCCACCCCACACATGTGCGCTTCTTCAGGCGCCCTCCGGATCGAGGAACCTTGCGTATTTCAAGGCTTGCGCCCGCTTTCGCCGCGGCGGCGGTCTCCGCCCTCGCGCTGTTCGCCCCCACAGCCTCCGCCGCGCCGACGGCGGCCCCCGTCACCGCCAGGGGTTCCCAGCCCATCATCGGCGGCGGGTACGCCACGAGCGGCCCCTGGGCCGCCCGGCTGTACTCGAACGGCCAGGAGACCTGTACGGCGACGATCATCGCCCCGACCTGGGTGCTCACCGCGAAACACTGCGTGTCCGGCGGCTCGCTGTCCTTCCGCGTGGGCAGCCTGGACCAGTACAGCGGCGGCACGGTCGCCAACGGCGTCCAGACCTACACCCACAGCGCGGACCTGGCGCTCGTCCGCCTCGACCGCTCCGTCTCCACGACCTACGCCTCCCTCGGACAGCCCGGCACGGTGCGGGTCGGCCAGAGCGTGCAGGTGTACGGCTGGGGCGCCACCTCCCAGTGCGGCTCGGAGATCAACTGCCAGTCCCGCTACCTGAAGGTCGCCAACGTCACCGTGTCCAGTGGCTGCACCGACGCCTACGGCGGCTCCGCGATCTGCGCCTACCGGGGCAACGGGATCACCGCCGGCGGTGACTCCGGCGGCCCGATGATGGCGAACGGCGTCCAGGTCGGTGTCGCCTCGACCAGCGACCGCCAGACGAACACGGCGTACACCAACGTCACGGCGTACCGCTCCTGGATCCAGTCGATCGCCGGCGTCTGAACCGGCCCGCCCCGCCTGCCCTGTCCCCATGTGGGGGCGGGGCAGGCGGCACGGCCGACTCCCGGCAGCGGACGTCGGCGGCGGAGGTCCGCCGCTCAGGACGAGGCCCGGCGGCGGTGCAGGGCGGCCACGATTCCCAGGGCCACGCCGACCGCGATGACGATCAGCCCGCGCGCCCAGACCTCGGCCTCGACCCGCGTGGCCAGCACCACGCAGGAGACCGCTCCCAGGACGGGGACAGCGGTGTACGCCCGGAAGTGGGGGTGCGCCGGGCGGTCGCGCCGCTGGACCAGGACGGCGGTGTTGACGAGGAAGAACACCACGAGGAGCAGCAGCACCAGGGTGGAGGCGAGGGTCGCCACGTCTCCGGTGAGCGCCAGCAGGAACGCCAGGGCGGTCGTGGCCGCGATCGACGCCCACGGAGTGCGCCGCCGGGGAAGCACCCGGGTCAGGAAGCGGGGGAGGAGGCCGTCCCGCGCCATGCCGTAGGCCAGCCGGGAACTCATGATGCCGGTGAGCAGCGCACCGTTGGCGACGGCGACCAGGGCGATGGCGCTGAACAGCTTCGGCGGTACCCCGCCCGCCTCCTTCACCACTTCGAGCAGCGGACCACTGGAGCGGGCCAGTGTTCCGGTGGGGACGGCGGCCGAGGCGACGACTCCTACGAGGACGTAGACGGCACCCGCCGTCACCAGAGCGCCGAAGAGGGCGCGAGGGTAGGAGTGACGCGGATCGCGGGTCTCCTCGGCGACGTTGACGGAGGTCTCGAAGCCGACGAAGGAGTAGTACGAGAGCACCGTTCCGCCCAGGACGCCGGCGGCGGCCCCGGTGTCGGCGGTGCCGAGTCGGAGGAGCCGGCCGGGGTCCCCGTCGCCGCGCAGCATCAGCCAGGCCCCGAGCCCGACGACGAGCAGAAGGCCGCCGACCTCGATGACCGTAGCCGCCACGTTGGCGCGGGTGGACTCGCTGATGCCACGGGCGTTCAGCAGGGCCAGGCAGCACAGGAAGACGGCAGCCACCAGCACCACGGGCAGGCTGACGAAGGCGGTCAGATAGTCGCCGGCGAAGCCCCGCGCCAGTGCGGCGACGGACACGATGCCTGCGGCGAGCATGCAGTACCCGGCGAGGAAGCCGGTGAACGGCCCGTACGCGAGGGTGGCGTAATGGGAGGCACCGCCTGCCCGGGGGTATTTCGTGGCGAGCTCCGCGTACGAGGCGGCGGTCAGGAGCGACAGCAGCAGGGCGAGGAGCAGGGGCAACCACACGGCACCGCCCGATTCCGCGGCGATCTGGCCGACGAGGACGTAGACGCCGGCGCCCAGCACGTCGCCGAGGATGAAGAAGTACAGCAGAGGGGTCGTCAGCGCCTTCTTGAGCGCGGTGGTCCCGTTCTGCGGTGAGCCGTCGGTGGTCGGTGGGGAGGGAGTGGTCACTCCTGCCGCCTACCCCCTGTCGGTGCGATTACCGACGGAACGGATGTGACGTGCGCTGAACGGCCCATCGGCGCCGTCACCCGCCGACGCGCCCGCGATTCCTCCTTGATGTACCTTTCGCTAGGTGTGTTCCATTTTAGTGAAGTGCTCCGGTGAGGGCTCGCCGACGAGGAGAACCGGATGACCGAGTCACGCGTTTCGGCGCCGGTCACGGAGGTCGCGCTGCCGTGGGCGGCCGACGGCCTGTCCGGTACGCCGGAGGAGGGACTCCGGGCCGGGCTCACGGCTCCCGCTCCGGTCCGGCACCGCAGGATCCCGTCGCTCTTCGGCTACGACGAGACCGGTTCGCACCTCTTCGAGGAGATCACCCGGCTGCCCGAGTACTACCCGCCTCGGGCCGAGCGGCGGCTGCTCACCGAACACGGCGACGACCTGGTCGGCCTGGCGCACCCGGCCGAGCTGGTGGACCTTGGGGCGGGCAGTGCCCTCAAGTCCGAGATCCTGCTCGCGGCGATGGACAGACACGGCCTGGCGCGGGCGTACACGGGCGTGGACGTCAGCCCCGAGCCGATGCGGCAGGCCGCCGGCCGCATCCGTCGGCGGTGGCCGGGAGCCCGGGTCACCGCCGTGCACGGCGACTTCCTGGCGGCCCTGGAGTGGCTGGACCGGGCGGAGCGGGTCGCGCACAGCGCCGCGACCAGAGGCGACGGCGACGGCTCGGACGGCCGCCTCCTGGCACTGCTCGGCAACACCCTCGGCAATCTGTCCGAACCCGAGCAGACGCGGTTCCTGCGCGCCGTCCGTGCCGGCTGCGCACCCAACGACCACCTGCTGATCTGCGTGGACCTGAACGAACCCGTCGAGGTGGTGCGGCGCGCCTACGCGGCCGGATACACCGGGCCGCGTCCCGTCCGCCGGATGTTCGCCCTGAACACCCTCCTCCACCTCAACCGCCGCTACGGCGCGGACTTCGACGTCGACGCGTTCGAGCCGGAGCTCACCTACGACGTGGCACGGCGCGAGGTGCGCGGCGGCCTCCGCAGCCTGCGCCGGCAGCGGGTGACATTGCCCGGGCTGGGGCTCGCGGTGGACCTCGACGCGGGGGAGCTGCTCCTCCACGACGTGATCCGCAAGTTCACGGTGGACGACCTCGTGCGCGCGGTCGGCGAACACGGAATGCGCTGCCGACGGCACTGGGTCGAGGAGGAGTTCGGCTACGGGGCCTTCCTCTTCCAGCCGCACTGCTGACGGCCCGTCCACTGGGGAACCGGGCGTGCGACAAGTTGCCCGTCATGACCGAGCTAGGACCCGTCGCCTGGCCGCCCGCACCGGTCAGGACCGAGCGGCTCGTGCTCCGTGAGTCCGAGGCCCGGGACCGTGGGGCGTTCATCGAGTTGTTCGCCTCGCCGGAGGTGGGCACCTACATCGGTGGCCACCGGTCGCGTGCCGAGCTCGAGCGCGTGGTGCCCGAGGTGCCCGGGCGGCGTCCCGGCCTCTTCGTGGTCGATCTCGGCGGAGCGATGATCGGGATGATCACGCTCGACCGGCGTGCCACCGGGCGGCCGGGGCAGGCCCGTCCGGAGGCCGGGCAGGTCGAACTCGGTTACATGGTGCTGCCGGCGGAGTGGGGACGCGGGTACGGTGCCGAGGCGTGCGCGGCGGCCCTCGGCTGGTTCGCGGACGCGCTTCCGGGCGAGCCGGTGGTGCTGCGCACCCGGACCGGCAACGAGCGCGCGCTGCGCCTCGCGGTGAAGCTCGGTTTCACCGAGGTGGAGCGGTTCGAGGAGTACGGCGCGGAGCAGTGGTTCGGCGTCTGGTCTTCTTCCTCGTAAGACTGGTCCTTCTTCTCGTGAGACACGCGAAGTCCGGGCCGGACGGCCGCCGGCCCGGACGACGACGCCCGCCGCCGCGAACAGCTGCCGGTCAGCCGCAGTCGTACGCGACCGGCCGGCGGGATTCCACACCGACCAGCGTCCGTTCGTCGTTGCTCAGCCAATCCAGGACGAACCCGGAGCCGACGGTGGACAGCGGGTCGCTGACCACACCGTCGCGCCAAAGCACCGGCCGTCGCTGGGAGTTCACGAACCGGTGGCCGCCGACCGTACCGTTGCCGCCGACGGCCGTGGCGTTGATGGCGCCGCCCGCGATGGTGCGGACGAGTCCGCCGCGCGCGGTCCACTCGGCCGCGGCGTTGGTGGCGTTCAGGCCGCCGACGACACGGCCGTCCCGGATGGCCCACGGGGTGCCGATCGGCGCGAGTTTGCGCCACTGGCCGTCGGTGTCCCAGACCAGGCCGCCGACGCTCGAGTCGCTCTGGGCGATGATCCTGCCCTGGCTGTCGACGTCCTGGAGGTGCAGGTAGGTGACATCCGGGGTGGGCAGCACCCGGTAGGTGCCCGGCGCGCCGGCCGGCCACACCACCACCCGGAACTTCAGATCGACGGTGGCCGTGCCGACGATGTCGCCGTTGTCGCTGACGAGGTCGGCGGAGTAGTTGTCCCACGCGGGATCGCCCGGCAGTCGGTGGGTCGTGCCGTCGTGGTCGACGGTGATCCCGACGAACTCGTTGCCGACGACGGTGTCGCCGACGACCGATCCGGACGCGTTCACGTCGTTGAGGTGCGGGATCTCACCGGAGACCCGCAGCGCGACCTTCCCGTTGTCCCACAGCGTGCCCCGTGCGTCGGTGATGCCTTCGCCCATCCACGCCCGGTTGCCGGTGATGCCGACGGCCCAGCGGTCGCCGTCGTAGCCGTCGAGCGTGCCCACGTCCGCACCGGCGGGCAGGTCCCACACCGTCTTCTGCCATGTGCAGGCCGCTGCCGCCGCCCCGGCCTGCCCCGCGGGTAACGTCACCAGCCCCGCCACCATCACCGACACCGAGCCCAGCACTGTCGCGAGCGCGCGCCTTCTACGTCGATCCGACACCGGATTCACCCTCCTGTTGGTGTGATCGCCCCAGCCCAGCACGTACGCCCATAGCGGCGCTATAGAGGCGGGACCCGGGCGCCCGCGGCGCCGGTGCGAGTGCGTTGTCAGTGCCCCCTGTCATCATCCCGCCATGCTCTACGACGCCTTGATCACCGATGTCCGCAGGGACGACTCCCTGGACGGCGTGCGGTTCGCCGCGCTCGACCGGGTCCGCTGGCTCGTCGACGCGCTGGAACGTCAGCGGACCGGGTTCCGGCAGGCCATGGGACACCGGTACCGGCGGTCCAGAGCGGCGGGCGCGGCGACGCAGGCCGAGTTGGACGGACGGCTCGCGGCCTGCACGGACGAGGAGGCCAGGGCGGCGGCCCTGTGCCTGATGCTGGCCGCCCGTCGCGATCGTACGGGCTGGTGGGAGTACGACGCCGAACTGGAGCCCCTCATGTCCCGGGCGCGTGGCTGGACGCCGGACGAGGTCGCGGTACTGCTCCTGCGGGCTACCGAGCGGGACATGGGCTTCTGGGGCGCGCGTGCGCTGGAGCTGGCACTGGACGCGGCCGACCGGCTCGACGCCGACGGCCGCCGGGCGGTCCTGCCCTGGCTGGATGAGGCGCACGCACGGCTCAGGGACATCACCATGGAGGCACGCAGGCGCACCTCGCTGGCCCAGCGCCTCCGCACGCTTCTCGCCCGCACGGACGAGGCCCGCCTGCCCGAGGGCCTCGTCCCCGCCGACGCCCCCTGGGCGGCCCCGCTCAGCCACCGGGCGAAGACCGACCCGACCCCCGGACTCGCCCGGCTGGCCGGACACTTGGCGAGCCTTCCGGGACCGCGCCCCACCCAGCGGTGGCGGCGGACGTGTCTGGAACTCCTGGACGCGGCGCGGGCGCGGGCCCTCGTGTCCGAGATGCTGCGGACGCTGGCCGAGGACGCCCCGATGTGCAGCAGGCGGCACGGCGCGGGCAACGGCTGGCTCTCCGCCGACGTCCACCACCACTACGTCGTCCACGACCGTGACACGGACCTCGCGCGCGGCATCGTCTGGGCCGCCGCGCTGACCGGCGGCCCGGCCACGGTGGCGCACCTCGGGACGCTGGCGCTGCGCGGCGGCGGTGTTCAGGACGAGGTGATGGAAAACCTCAAACTCGCGGGCGCGGCCATCAACGCGCTCGCCGAGACCGGCGACCACGGCTCCCTGGAGGCGCTGTGGCGGCTGCGGACCCGCATCCGGCACCGGGCGCTGCGCAAGCAGCTCGACACGGCGCTGACGACGGCGGCCGGCAAGCAGGGCATCACCCCCGAGCAGCTCGTCGAGCGGAGCGTCCCGGACCACGGACTGGCCCCGGACGGTGCGCTGGAGCGGCAGGTGGGCGGACACCGGATACGGGTGGCGATCGAGGAAGCGGCGACCGTACGGCTCACCTGCACCCGCCCCGACGGCACGACCTCCCGTACCGTGCCGGCGGCGCTGAAGGACGGCTTCCCCGACGCGCTCGGCGAGCTGAAGGCCCTGGCCAAGGAGGTGCGGGCGACGCTGTCGGGGGAGCGCGCCCGGGTGGAGGCGCTGATGTCGTCGGGGCGGGAGTGGCCGTACGACGAGTGGTGCCGCCACTACCGGGACCACCCCGTCACCGGGGCCCTCGTGCGCGGCCTCATCTGGGAGTTCCGGGGCGCGGACGGCGAGTGGCGGGCGGTGGCACCCACGGCCGGGCCGCCCGGCCGGCCCGAGCGCGTCCGGCTGTGGCACCCGATCCGGTCCTCGGCCGACGAGATCAAGGCATGGCGGGAACGGCTCGTCGCCGCGCGGCTGCGACAGCCCTTCAAACAGGCCTTCCGGGAGATCTACCTGCTCACTCCGGCGGAGCGGCAGACGGGCGGCTACTCCAACCGATTCGCCGCCCATATCGTCCACTACCGGCAGCTCTACGCCCTGTTCAAGGAGCGCGGCTGGCAGGCGAACTTCCTCGGCCCGTACGACGGCGGCCACGACGGCCGGGCGCGGGCCGAGTTCGGCGACGGCGAGTGGCGGGCCTGCTTCCACCACGAGCCCGCGCCGCACGACTACCCCGGTCACGCCCCCGAGTACGCCGCGACGGACCAGGTCCGCTTCGAGCGCCGGGACGGCCGGCGCTGGCGGGAGACACCCCTGGACGAGGTGCCCCCGCTGGTCTTCAGCGAGGCGATGCGGGACGTCGACCTGTTCGTGGGCGTGACCTCGATCGCGGCCGACCCCGACTGGACCGACCGGGGCCAGGACCGCTACGCCGCGTACTGGCGGACGGCCACCTTCGGCGAGCTGACGGCGAGCGCCGAGGTCCGGCGCGAGGCACTGGCCCGGATCCTGCCGCGCCTGAGGATCGCCGGCCGGTGCGCGCTCGACGGCCGCTTCCTGACCGTGCGCGGGGACCTGCGCACGTACCGGATCCACCTGGGTTCGGCCAACGTCCTGATGGCACCGGACGATGCCTATCTGTGCATCGTCCCGGCGCGCGGCAAGGGCCCGGGCCGGGTCTTCCTGCCGTTCGAGGACGAACGGCTGTCCCTGATCCTGAGCAAGGCGTTCCTGCTGGCCGCCGACACCCGGATCACCGACGAGTCCATCCTCGTGCAGATCAAGCGGGGTGGCTGATGGCCACCGTCACTTTCCGGGACGAGACCGCGACGGGCCGGCCGGTCATCGAGTGGGAGGTCGCCGGGCTGCCGGAACGGATGACCGTGCGGGAGCTGATACGGCTGCGGGTGCGCGAGGAGGTCCTCCGGTACAACGCCCGTCCCGGCGACCGTTTCAACGGCCTGGTCCGCCCCGACGACGCCGAGACCGAGCTGAACGGCTACCGGCTGCGCGCGCCCCGACGCATCGACTGGGAGCGTCAGGCCGAGATCGCCGAGCGGGCGTTCCTGGCCAACGGGTTCTTCGTGCTGGCCGGCGACCGCCAGGTGGAGAACCTGGACGAGGCCGTGGACCTCACCGCCGACCCGGACCTGGTCTTCATCAAGCTCGTCGCCCTCGCCGGCGGCTGACGCCTGGGCACCGGTGCCGGATGCGGGCTCGGCGACACGTCACTCCTCGTGCGTCGCGCCGGCCGGCCGGGGGTGTCCCGGGCGGATGGTCCGTGTGGTGAGCACCGGGTTGACGGGCTGCACGAGTCGCTCGACGGCGACCGCCACCAGATGGTCCGGGGCACCGCCGTCCAGCAACGCCCCCACGTACTCGAGCGACTGCGCCGGGGACAGCTCCGGCAGCCTCCGGCGGAGCGTGCGGGACGCGCGTACCCGCCCGTGGGCTGCGGCGACTTCGCGTATCTCGTGGTGGAGGTCGTCCACCGGGGTCCGTACGGGCTCCCCCCGGATACGGGCCCGGTAGTCGGCCTCCCAGTCCCCGCCGCGCGCCGAGACGACTCCGATCTGGTGCAGTCCACCGTCGACGCGGTCGATGAGATAGGGACCGTTGCCGACCAGCATGGCACTTGGGTTGCCGGTGCGTACGAACTCCTCGGAGTTCCAGTGGACGATCCACACCAGCTCGTGTTCCTCGACACGCGTCACCGTCGCCGGGAGCCAGTCCGGGACGACAGCCGACCACCTCCGGTCCTGGCGCTCCAGCTCTTCCCGGACGATGCGCACCGCGTACTCACGACCGATCACGCGGGCAGCATGTCGCAGGCCGTGGTCGGCCACGAGTGGTTTTGCGGCTGCGGGCACTCGCGGGGGAGCCCGGCCCGTCCGTTCAGCGAGCCGCGGCGACCGCCGTCGGTGCGGTGTCGCGCAGGCCCATGCGGAGGTGTTCGACGTGGTAGAGGGCCTGTTCGAGGAGTTCGGCCACATGGTTGTCGTAGAGCGCGTAGATGACCGAGCGGCCCCGGCGTTCCCCGGCGACCAGGCCGAGGTTGCGCAGCAGGCGCAGCTGGTGGGAGCAGGCGGACTGTTCCATGCCGACGGCCTCGGCCAGCTCGGTCGCCGCGCACGGGCCTTCCTGGAGCCGGGCCAGGATCCGCAGCCGGGAGGGCGTCGCCAGGGCCTGGAGGGTGGCGGCCACATCGGCGGCGCCCACGGTCTCCAGGCGCTGGCGCGCGGTGGCGGTGGTCTTGGCGTCAACTCCGTGGCCCATGCCCCCATCCTACGGAGACATCCCCGGCCCGACGCGAATACATGAATAGGTCTTCATTTGATCCTGTACCGTGGGAGAGCGGCCGCGCCCCGCGCTGCCCGCTGCTCCGTCATGCCGTCGTGAAGGACTTCCCCGATGACCTCCGCACTCGCCCCGGCCCCGGCCGACCGCGCGGCACCCCCGCGCGGCGGGGACCCCACCCGCCGCCGTACCCCCTTCCTGTCCCTGCCCGAGGCCCGCTGGGCGGCCACGGCCACCGTCTGCTTCCTGCTCGCGCTGCCCCTGCACCTGACCGGCGCCCCGGCCTGGACCTGGGGCCCGCTGTACGCGCTCACCTACGCGGCCGGCGGCTGGGAGCCCGGCTGGGCGGGCCTGTGCGCCCTGCGGGAGAAGAGCCTCGACGTCGACCTGCTGATGGTCGTGGCCGCGCTCGGGGCGGCGGCGATCGGGCAGGTCATGGACGGCGCGCTGCTGATCGTCATCTTCACCACCTCCGGAGCGCTGGAGGCCCTGGCCACCGCCCGCACCGCCGACTCCGTGCGCGGACTGCTCGACCTCGCGCCCGCCACGGCCACCCGTCTGGTCGCCGGCGAGACCGAGGAGACGGTCGCCGTCGCGGACCTGGCCGTCGGCGACATCATCCTCGTACGCCCCGGGGAACGCGTGGGCGCCGACGGCCGGGTGCTCCACGGGCGCAGCGACGTCGACCAGGCCACCATCACCGGCGAGCCGCTCCCGGTGACCAAGGAGCAGGGCGACGAGGTCTTCGCCGGAACCCTCAACGGCACCGGCGCCCTGCGCGTCCGGGTCGAGCGGGACGCGTCCGACACGGTCATCGCCCGCATCGTGCGCATGGTCGAGGAGGCGTCCGAGACCAAGGCGCCGACACAGCTGTTCATCGAGAAGGTCGAACAGCGCTACTCGCTGGGCATGGTGGCGGCGACCCTCGCGGTGTTCCTCGTCCCCCTCGCCCTCGGCGACGACCTCGCCGGCGCCCTGCTGCGGGCCATGACCTTCATGATCGTCGCCTCGCCGTGCGCGGTGGTGCTGGCCACCATGCCGCCGCTGCTGTCGGCCATCGCCAACGCCGGACGGCACGGGGTCCTCGTCAAGTCGGCCGTGGTGATGGAGCGGCTGGGACAGGTGGACGCGGTGGCGTTCGACAAGACGGGCACCCTCACCGAGGGCACCCCGCGCGTCACCGACGTACGGCCGCTGACCGGCTCCGGCGTCGACGCGGACGGACTGCTGCGCCTCGCGGCGGCCGCCGAACGCCCGAGCGAGCATCCGCTGGCGCGGGCAATCGTGGACGCGGCGCGGGAGCGGGGGACGGCCCTGCCGGCGGCGGACGGCTTCGCCGCCACCCCCGGGGTCGGCGTGACCGCCACCGTGGACGGGCGGACAGGTCGCGGTCGGCGCTCCGGCACGGCTGCCGAGCGCGGCCACCGGAGCGCGGGCCGCCCAGGCGGCGGTCATCGCCGCCGAACTGGAGGAGGGCGGCCGGACGGCCGTACTGGTCACCGTGGACGGCGGCCCGGCGGGCCTGCTCGGCATCGCCGACCGGCTCCGCCCGGACGCGGCCCGCACCGTCGGCGTCCTGGCCTCCCTCACCGGCACCGTGCCCGCGCTGCTGACCGGTGACAACCCGCGCGCCGCCGCCCGCCTCGCCGCCGAGGTCGGCATCGACGAGGTCCGGGCCGGGCTGCTGCCCGAGGACAAGGTGCGCGCGGTCAGGGAACTGGAAGCCGCCGGCCGCAAGGTGATGGTGGTCGGCGACGGCGTCAACGACGCCCCCGCGCTGGCCGCCGCGCACACCGGCGTCGCCATGGGCCGGGCGGGCTCCGACCTGGCACTGGAGACCGCGGACGCGATCGTGGTCCGTGACGAGCTCGCGACCGTGCCCGCAGTGCTCTCACTGTCCCGCCGGGCCCGCGCCCTGGTCGTCCAGAACCTCGTCGTCGCCGGTGTCTTCATCGCCGGACTGGTGGTCTGGGACCTGGCCGGCGACCTGCCGTTGCCGCTCGGTGTCGCCGGGCACGAGGGATCCACCGTCCTCGTCGGCCTCAACGGACTGCGGCTGCTGCGCGAGGCCGCCTGGCGGCGGGCCCGTACGGACGCGCCGCGCTGACCTTCACCGGTCGCCGGAGTCCTTCGCGTCCGGGAACGTCACGTGGGTGCAGCCCCTGCGCCCGGCGACGTCGTCGACGTACGCCCGGAACAGGGCCGACACCGCACGGGAACCGAGCACGTTGTCATAGGAGTAGCTGCTGCTGAGCGTGTGCAGCGCGGGCTTGCCGCCGCACACGGAGGAGGCCCACCAGACGTTGTTCGTCTGCCCGGCCGTCCCCGGCTTGATGACGATGTCCTCTCCGCCGAGGGATTCGTACCCCGTCGCGCGGGCCTCGGCGCCGGTGTAGGTGACGGTGCGCAGCCACCAGGGCGTGTCCTCCGTGGCGTAGTCGCGCTTGTCCTCGGGCAGGCCGCCGGCGGTGCGGCGCGCCTGCCCGGGGCTGACCGCCAGCAGGCAGCTCTCCAGCGGATACGTGTCCCGGACCGGCACCGAGAGGGCCCGGTCGGGCAGCGGACCGTGGTCCGAGCCCCGGAGGTACCCGGCGAACCACGCGCAGGAACCGCCGGCCGACCGGGCGGGACGCAGGACGGTCGGCACGGGCGCGGGCTCCCCGCCGGGCAGGGCGGGCAGCCGGGTGCGACAGCCGATCCGGTGGGTGAGGGTCTCGGCGGCCGAGCGGGCGATGCGGGCCAGCCGCGCCCGGTCCGCCCCGGAGACGTCGTCGTCGTAGTCGGCGCTGGCCGTGATGTGCAGCAGCGGGGGAGCGGTCGGACTGCTGCCGGGCCCGCACTCGGCCCGGACGGTGGTGTACCAGTTGCCGTACCAGCCCAGGGTGCCGTCGCCCAGCGACCGGGGCTCGGGGCGCCGGTCGGCGACGGCGGTGAGGTCCGTCTTGTAGGTGCGGTCGGGGTTGCGGAGGGCGAAGGGCTCCAGACCGGCGCCGATCCGGTTCAACGGCTCCCTCTTGCCACCGATCCGCACCGCCAGCGAGAACAGACCCCTGGTCCGGCCCGACCCGGTCGCCTGGTAGACGGTGCACGAACTCTGCGGCTCGCGCGCGTCGATCCGGTCGCCGTCGCCGGCCTTCGCCCGGACGGTACCGCCGTGCAGATCCATCACCGCGGCCCCGGACACCAGCCGGTCGCACGCCTCGGCGATGGCGTGTTCGCTCGCGGAGCGGTCCCGTACGTCGTCGACCGTCAGCCAGCCCGCGTACAGGCTCAGCCCGATCCCGCCCCATGCCACGCCCCGCCACAGCCTGATCCACCCCGTGCGCACCGCACACCTTCCGCTCGGACCCGTCCGGCGCGATCGCCGGACCGTCGGCGCACCGAGCGTAGATGTCCGGCCACGGTCAACTCGACGCGGGGTCCGGCCCGGCGCCGGTCGCCGGGGCCGGTGTTCAGCCGGCGCAGCAGTCCTGCCGGGGTGCGCGGGGCGCGGTGGTCTCGAGCCGGCAGTAGCAGGACGCCTCGACCGGTACGTCCGCCAGCGCGGCGGCGAGCTTCAGCTGCCGGGCCACGATCCGGGCCTCCCCCTCCTTGCCGAGCCGTACGAGGCACTCGTGCAGGCCGTGCAGCGCCCAGACGTTGTTCGGGTGCTGGAGCGGGCGCGGCAGGGTGTCGTCCAGCCCTAGGTCGGCGCGGTAGACGGCCTCGGCCTGCGCGATCCGGCCCTGTTCGAGCAGCAGCGCGCCGTATGCGTGCCGGGCCGGCTGCATCCACCCCCACGGCTCGTCGTACGCCAGGCCGTCGCTCAGCTCGATGGACCGGCGCAGCGCCGCGAACGCCGTGTCGTACCGGCCCTCGCGGTACTCCAGTTCGCCGTCGAGCATGTACCCGGCGATCGCCAGGATGTCCGTACAGGTGTTGTTGAACAGCGTCCGGGTTTCGGGGACCCGGGCGGCCGCCTCGCGGAACAGCTCGCGTTCCGTCCCGGCCTCGCCGGTGCGACCGAGGGCGGAGAGCGCGACCCCGCGCGCGTACCGCAGCATGGCCGTGGTCACGCAGTACAGGCGCGCGTCGGCGGGCATCGGCAGGCGCAGGATGTCGTCCCAGCGGCCGAAGCGGACGAGCACGTGCACCCGCATCGCGAGGAAGCCCTCCAGCCAGTCCGCCATCGGCGGGCTGTCCACCCGCAACAGCTCCTCGGGCACCGCCGCTTCGAGCCGCTCCGCCGTCTCGATCGCGTCCTGGAAACGGCCGAGGAACATCGCACCGTAGATCTTGAAGTGCAGGTTGTGGCAGCGGTACAGGGTGTAGAAGTTCAGCGCCCCGGAGCGGGCGAGGAACTTCTCGTCGGCCGCGATCGCCGCGGTGTTGTCGGAGACGACCCGGCGGTAGTCGCCGCAGAGCACCTCGATGTGGGACGGCATGTGCCGGAGATGGCCCGCGTCCGGCATCAGGTCCCGCAGCCGGTCGCCCGCGGGCAGCGCGGCCTCGGGGGTGGGGGACATCTCCATCAGGTGGATGTACAGGTGCAGCAGGCCCGGGTGCCGCGCCCCCGCCTCGGTGGCGAGCGCCCGCTCCAGCACCGCCCCGGCCTCGGTGGTGCGCGAGCCCGGCGCCGGCTTGCCCGCGCGGATGTCCCACAGCTGCCAGGGCGTCAGGCTCATCAGGGCGTCGGCGTACAGTGCGGCCACGTCGGGGTCGTCGGGCGCCAGCCGGTGCACGGCCCGCATGCTGTCGGCGTAGGCGGCGTTCCACACCGGGCCCTCCTCGGCGTCCGGGATCCGGGCGCGCGGGTAACGGGCCGCCAACGCCTCGATGAGGGCCTGCTCGACCGGTGTGGCGCCGGCCGCCTTCTGGTGCGCGCGCCGTACGGCGGCGTGCGCCCGTTCCACCGTCCGGCCCAGATCCCGTTCGTCGAAGGCGTCCCACGGCTTGTTGTAGTTGGGGCCGAGCGCGTAGGCCAGGCCCCAGTCGGCCATGGCGCACCCGGGATCCGCCGCGCCGGCGGCCTCGAAACAGCGCACGGCCTCCTCGTGGTTGAAGGCGTACGTCCAGTTCAGCCCGCGATCGAACCAGGTCTGCGCCTCGGCGGACGAGGTCGTCACGGGCCGGCCGTGACTGCCGAGGTCGTAGTACGGCATGCGGGCTCCCTCAGGGCTGACGGTCGGCTGCTCCGGACACTGCCCCGTCCGCACCCGGGAAAACAGGTGATCTCCGGTCGGCAGACTCCCGGTTGACGACACGTCAACACGACCGGTCAGTCGTCATCCGGTCGGTCGCCGTCGTCTGTCCGACTGCTCAGCCCCCATCCGGTCGGCCGCCGTCGTCTGCTCGACCGCTCAGCCGTCGCCGGGCCGGCCGCACATCAGCACGGCCTCGCGCAGCCAGCGGTGCGCCGGATCGTCCGCCCGCCGGGTGTGCCACGCCTGCTGGTAGGCGAAGCGGGGGAGGTCCAGTGGCGGGGTGAACCTGCGCAGCGTCCGGTGCCGGCGCAGCGGGCCGACGGCCCGGCCGGCCACGGTCAGCACCAGATCGGTGCCCGCGAGCAGGTCCACGGCCGCGCTCCAGTGGGGCAGGGTCACGGCGAGGCGCCGGCGCAGCCCGCGCGCCGCGAGTGCCGTCTCGATCTCGTCGTGCGCGTCGGGCCGCACGGCCACCATGATGTGCGGCCGCTCCAGCCACTCCGCCAGCGACAGGCCCCCCTTCTCCGGCAGTACGGCCTTGTCCGCCAGGCTGACGAACTCCTCCTCGAACAGATCCTGGACCTGGATGTCCTCGGGTGGGTGCGGGAACACCCCCAGCGCCAGATCCAGTTCGCCGTCCGTGAGCTGGGCCACCATCGCCTCCCGGCTCGTCTGGCTGATCGCCAGGTCCAGGCCTGGCGCCCGCTCGCGGATGTGCCGGACCAGCGGCGGCAGCACGATCCGTGAGGCGTAGTCCGACAGGCAGAGCCGGAAGCGGCCGCGGGCGCGCGACGGATCGAAGTCCGGTGCGCTCAGCAGCCCGTTCAGGCGGGTCAGCGCTTCCTCCAGAGGCCGGGCCAGCGCCTGCGCACGGGCCGTCAGGACCATACGGCCGCCGTGCCGCACCAGCAGGGGGTCACCGAACCGCGTGCGCAGCTGGGCCAGGGCGTGGCTGACGGCCGGCTGGCTCTTGTTCAGCCGCAGGGCGGCCCGCGTGACGTGCTTCTCCACCAGCAGGGCGTGCAGCGTCAGGAGCTGGTTGAGGTCGATACGACGCAGCTCATCCATGCGGCGCATACTACGAATGCACACAAAGCATTTCCATCGACGAGTGTGATGGCGCAGGGTCGAAGAGTCCGCCCCGCGAGCCCTTTCGGGGCGGCGGCCAACCGCACCCTCACCCTCCGGAAGAGCCATGTCCACCTCGTCCGGGGCGGCCGCCACGCGCGCCCCCTCCGCCGTGCCCCCGTCCCTCCGTCAAGTCCCCGTCCTGTGGCTGGCGTTGCTCGCCGCCCCGGTGGCCGCCGCCGGCAACGCCGCCGTGCTGATCCTCGGCGATCTCGGCCGCTCCCTCGGGATTCCCGCGGCCACCGCCTCCTGGCTGGTCACCGTGTACGCGCTGGCCCTGGCGGTCGCGACACCGCTGTTCGCGACGCTGCTGCGGCGGCGCGGCACCCGGCCCGCGCTGTGGTTCGCAGCCGCCTGCGTCACCGCCGGCACCGCGCTGATGGCCGTATCCCCGTGGCTGCCGCTCCTCCTGGCCGGACGCGCCGTGCAGGCGGCGGGCGGGGCGGGCATGACGGCCATCGCCATGAACCTGGCCGGCACCGCCCGCCGCATGGGCGCGATCAGCGCCGGGACCGGGATCCTCGGCGCCGTGGGACCGCTGCTCGGCGAGCGCCTCACCGAGACGGTCTCCTGGCGCGCGGCGCTGTCCCTCCTGGCGGTCACCCTGCTGGCCGTCCCCGCGGTCGGCCGCCGCACCACACCGGCGTCGCCACCCGCCGGGGGCCGCTTCGACGCCCGGGGCGCGCTGCTGCTGGCCGTGCTGTCCGGCGGACTGGTGCTGCTGCCGTACCGCCCGCTGCCCGCCCTGGCCGTGGCAGCCGTATCCGCCGCGCTGCTGGTCCCGCACATCCGGCGCCGCCCGGACGGCTACGTCCCCGCCGCCGCGCTGCGCTCCGGACACTTCCGCGGCTCGGTCCTGATCGCCCTGACCCTGTCCGGGTCCTACTTCACACTGCTGTTCGCGGTGCCCCAGATGCTCGCCGACCGGGCGGGCCGGCCGGCGACCTCGGTGGCCGTGGGCCAGACGGCCGCCATGATCACCGGGTCCTTGCTCACCCTCGGCTTCGCGGCCGTCTCCGCGCGGCTGCGCCGCCGCACGGTACGGCTGATCCTCCTCGCGGCCGGGACGCTCGCCGCCGCAGCGGCCGCCCTCGCCCCCGGCGCGGTCGTGCCGCTCGCGGCGATCGGCCTGGCCGTCTTCGCCGCCACCGCCGCCAACGCCACCCAGTCCGTGATCGCCGCCTCCGCCGTCCCCGACCGCCAACGCCCCGCCGCCATCGGCCTGTTCCAGCTCGCCTATCTCCTGGGCGGCGCCCTCGGCCCGGCCCTCGCCACCACGCTCGTGCTCCGCTGAATCGCGGACCGGGCGGGTTGTTGACGAGGGGGACCGCTGAAACTACTTTTCATCGCATGAATGCGTTTGCGAAGGAAACTTTCCTTCCGTGAGTGTGCGTCAGCTCGACCTGTTGGTGGTCGTCGTCTACCTCGTGGCGATCGCCGTGATCGGACTGCGCCTGGCCGGACGGCAGAAGACGGCGAAGGACTACTTCGTCGGTGAAGGCCACATGCCCTGGTGGACCGTCTCCTTCTCGGTGGTGGCCACCGAGACCAGCGTGCTCACCGTCATCAGCCTGCCGGGCGGCGCCTACACCGGACAGGGCTTCGGCAACGTCGAACTGGCCCTCGGCTACGTCCTCGGACGCGTCGTCGTGGCGACCGTCCTCATCCCCCTGTACAAACGGGGCGGCTTCGTCAGCGCCTACCAGTACCTGGGCAGCCGGTTCGGGCTCAAGGTGCAGGGGCTCGCCTCGGTGACGTTCGTCTTCACCCGGCTGCTCGCCGAGGGCGTCCGGCTGTTCGCCTCCGCCATCCCGATCAAGCTGCTGCTCGACGAGTTCGGCGTGCACGCCGGCTACCGCGTCATCATCCTCGTACTCACGGCGATCACCGTCGTCTACACCTACCTCGGCGGCATCCGGGCGGTCATCTGGACGGACGCCATCCAGATGGGCCTGTACCTGGGCGGTGCCCTGCTCGCCATCGGCGTGCTCGCCGCCCAGGTCGGCGGTGACGGCCTCCAGCGCGCCCTGCACGCGGGCCGGTTCCGGCTCTTCGACACCGACTTCACCCTGGCGCACATCCTCACCAGCCCGTTCGCCCTGCCCACCGCGATCATCGGCGGCGCCATCTTCGCGATGGCCAGCCACGGCTCGGACCAGCTGATCGTCCAGCGCGTCCTGGCCACCCGCTCACTGCGCGACGGCCAGAAGGCCATGATCGCCTCCGGTGTCTTCGTCACGCTCCAGTTCGCCGCGTTCTCCCTCGTCGGCGCGCTGCTGTGGTCCTACAACCAGGGCAAGTCCTTCCAGGAGCTGGGACTGGGCAGCTCCGACAACCTCTACCCGGACTTCGTCCTGCACGGACTGCCCGTGGTCGTCTCCGGCCTGCTCGTGGCCGGCATCCTCGGCGCGGCCATGGGCTCGCTGTCCTCCGCGCTGAACTCCATGTCGAACTCGACCGTCGCCGACATCATCCACAGCTTCTTCCGGAGCGTGCCCACCGAGGAGTTCCTGCTCCGGCTCGCCCGGCTGATGACCCTGGTGTGGGCGGTGCTGATGGCCGTGTTCGCCTGCGCCTTCAGCACCAGTACCGGCAACGTCTACCTCACCGGCCTGACCATCGCCGGATACACCTACGGCGCGCTCCTCGGCGCGTTCCTCCTCGGCCGGCTGGTCCGGCGGGCGAACGAGACCGACGCCGTGATCGCGTTCCTGGTGACGGTCGGCGTCATGACGTACATCGTGCGCGGCGTCAGGATCGACGTCAGCGCGGGCGGCGGCACCGTACCCACCGCCATCGCCGCACAGTGGCTCGTCCCCCTCGGCGTGGCCGTCACCCTGGCCGTGGGCGGGCTGACCAGCCTGCTGCACCGGGCACCCCCGAGCACCCCGGCCCCGCTGGACGAAGGCGGCACCGAGCGTACGGCGGCCACCGTCGCCCCCGAGTGACCGGACGGGCGGCCGGCCCGGCGACCGCTGACCGTGACAGCCCCCGGAGGAGCCATGCAGCCGCAGCCGTCCCCGCCCGCCCGGCGTGTTCCCGGCCGGAAGGAGGCGCCGTGCGCGTGATCGGACTGATGTCGGGCACCTCGTACGACGCCATCGAGGCCGCCGCGACGGACCTCGCACTGGACGGCGACGCCCTGCTCCTACGGCCCCTCGGACACCTCTCCGTCCCCTACCCGGACGCCCTGCGGGACCGCATCGCCGCCGCCCTGCCCCCCGCCCACACCACCACCCGGGCCGTCTGCGCCCTGGACACCGGCATCGGCCAGGCCTTCGCCGACGCCGCCGACCGGGCTCTGCGCGACCTGTGCGGCGGCAGCGCCGACCTCGTGGTCTCGCACGGCCAGACCATGCACCACTGGGTCGAGGACGGCACGGTCCGCGGCACCCTCCAGCTCGGCCAGCCCGCCTGGATCGCCGAGGCGACCGGCCTTCCCGTCGTGTCCGACCTGCGCAGCCGGGACGTCGCCGCCGGCGGTCAGGGCGCGCCCCTGGTCGCCCTGACCGACGCCCTGCTGTTGTCCGGGCTGCCCGGCACCCCCGCCGCGCTCAACCTCGGCGGCATCGCCAACATCACCGTCCTCGCACCCGGCGCCGAGCCGCTCGCCTTCGACACCGGCCCCGCCAACGCCCTGCTGGACGCGGCCGTGCACCACTTCACCGACGGCGCCGCAGCCTACGACGAGGACGGCCGCCGCGCCGGTGCCGGACAGGTCAGCCCGGAACTGCTGCGGGCCCTGCTGGACGACCCCTACTACCGCAGACCCGCCCCCAAGACCACCGGCAAGGAACACTTCCACCTGCCCTATCTGCGGCGCGCCCTCGACACCGTGCCCGTGCCGGCCGCCGCCGACGTCCTGGCCACCCTGACCCGGCTGACCGCCGTCACCGTGGCGGACGCCTGCCGCGCCCACGGCGTCACCCGGCTCGTCGTCTCCGGCGGCGGCACCCGCAACCCGGTGCTGATGCGCATGCTCGCCGAGGAACTGCCGGACGTGCCGCTCGGCCCCAGCGACGACCTCGGCCTGCCGTCGGCCGCCAAGGAGGCCCTGGCCTTCGCCGTCCTGGGCTTCCTCACCGCCCACGGCCTGCCCGGAGCCCTGCCCTCGGGCACCGGAGCCCGCCGCGCCACCGTACTCGGCAGCATCACCCCCGGCCGGACGCCGCTGCGCCTGCCCGAACCCGCGGCACGCCCGCCGCGCCTGCTGCGGATCCTGCGCTGACCCGGCCGGCCGCGGCGGGTTGGGAGCCCCGCCCGCCCGGGGTCGGTGCCACCCGGGCGGGCGAGGACGAGGGGAGCAGCGCCGGTGCCGCGCCGGGCGGGGCTGCCGTACAGGTGCCTGGTGCCGGGTGGCCGACGGTCGGGTGGTCAGGTGCCGGCGCAGTGCGGGGACGGTGTGCCCGTGGTGCCGGTCGCGGTGAACCCGAACGTGGCCCTGGCGCCGGGGGAGAGGGCGCCGTTGAAGGCGGCGTTGCGGACGGTCGCCCGGCCCTGGGCCGTGGTCAGGGTGCCGTTCCACAGGCTGGTCACGGTGGCCCCGGCCAGGTCCCAGTCGACCGACCAGCCCGTCAGCGCCCCGGAGCCGGTGTTCTCCACGGTGACCTCGGCCTGGTAACCGCCCTGCCAGGAGGAGGTGGTGCGGAAGGTCGCCGTGCACGCTCCCGGGGTCGGAGTCGGGGTCGGCGTGGGAGTCGGGGTCGGTTCGGGGGCGTCGTCGTAGGTCAGCCCGTACCCGTACGGGAACAGCGGGGTCTTGCCGTCGCCGTCGTTGACGGGCTCCTGCGAGGCGCCGCGCATCCAGCTCATCGGCAGCTTGCCGGTGGGGGCGTGGTCGCCGAACAGGACGTCGGCGACGCCCGCACCCTCGGTGCCGGGCAGCCAGGCGGCCAACAGTGCTTTCCAGTCCGGCAGTTGAGCGGTGACGTCGAGCGGCCGGCCGGAGACCAGCACCACGACGACCGGCACCCCGCTCGCCTTCAGCCGGGCGAGGGTCCCCAGGTCCTCCTGATCCAGTCCCAGGCCGTCCGGCCGGTCGCCCCGGCCCTCGGCGTACGGGGTCTCGCCGACGACGGCGACGGCGGCGGTGTACCGGGAGTCGATGCCGTTGCCGTACCGGTCGTAGGTGACGCGTGAGGGGTCGGTGACGGCGGCGCGGATGCCCTGGAGCACGGTGGTGCCGTCGGTGACGGGGCCGCTGCGCCCCTGCCAGCCCACGGTCCAGCCGCCGCTCTGGTTGCCGATGTCGTCGGCGGACTTGCCGGCGACGAACAGCCTGGCCGACTTCGCCAGCGGCAGCACCCCGCCGTCGTTCTTCAGCAGCACCTGGGACTCCCGCACCGCCTGCCGGGCCAGCGACCGGTGCGCCGCCGAGCCGACCGTACCGGTGAACGACCGGTCGGTCAGCGGGTGTTCGAACAGGCCCAGCTGGAACTTCTTCGTGAGGATGCGGCGGTTGGCGTCGTCGATCCGGGCCTGCGGGATCCGGCCCGCGGTCACCTCGCCGCGCAGCAGGCCGAGGAACTTCTTGTAGTCGTGCGGGACCATCACCATGTCGACGCCCGCGTTGACGGCCGTGGAGATCTCGGCGCCGGTGAAACCGCTCTGCCCGTCGAGCTGGTCGACCGCGGCCCAGTCGGACACGACGAACCCGGTGAACCCCAGCTCGCCCTTGAGCACATCGGTGACCAGGTACTTGTTGGCGTGCGAACGGACGCCGTTCCACCTGCTGTACGACAGCATCACGGAGCCGACCCCGCGGCGCACCGCCTCCTTGAACGGCGGCAGATGGATCGCCCGCAACTCGGCCTCGGACAGCTCGGTGTCGCCCTGGTCCACGCCCGCGGTGGTGCCGCCGTCACCGAGGTAGTGCTTGGCGGTGGCCAGCACCGACGCCGGGGCCGCGCCCAGGGCGTCGCCCTGCAGTCCGGTGACGAACGTCGTCATGGCGGACGGCAGTTCGGGACTCTCGCCGTACGACTCGTAGGTGCGGCCCCACCGGTCGTCGCGGGCGACGCACAGGCACGGGGCGAAGTCCCAGTCGATGCCGGTGCCCGAGATCTCCTCGGCCACCGCGCGGCCGATCCGCTGGACGAGGGCGGGGTCACGCGTGGCGCCGAGTCCGATGTTGTGCGGGTAGAGCGTGGCCCCGCGCACCGCGTTGTGCCCGTGCACGGCGTCGATCCCGTAGATCATGGGGATGCCGAGCGGTGTGGTCAGCGCGGTGCGCTGGAGGGAGTCGTAGGTGTCCGCCCAGGTCTGGGCGTTGTTGGGGCTGACCGTGGAGTCGCCACCGGACAGCACGGACCCGATCCGGTACGCGGCGAGGTCGGACTGCGGGAGGAGGGAGTCCTTCTCGATCTGCGTCATCTGGCCGAGCTTGTCGTCCAGCGTCATCCGGGACAGCAGGTCGTTCACCCGGTCCGGAACGGGCAGCGAGGCGTCCTGATAGGGGAGTCCGGCGGCCGGCGCGGCGGCGGCCCGCTCCGGGACGGCCGTGGCGGGCCCGGAGAGGACCAGACCCGCCACGCACAGGGCCACGGCCGCCGTCACCCGGCGGCGGGCGGACGGAAAGCGCCTGGCGGCGCCGTTGTGGTGCGGGGACAGTCGCATGCGGGTCCTCTCCGGGGAGGAGGGAGGGGCGGCGAGCACAGGAAATGGGAGCGCTCCCATCGCCGGTCTGGTGGGACTGTAGAGACAGGCGCCCGCCCCTGACAAGACGATCTGCCGAAGAACTTGCGAAGGAGGCGCCGCAGCTTCACCCGCCGTGACGCACGGCGGGCCGTGTCGAAGCGGCGCCGGAAGCTCGGCCCTCGTCGCGTACGGCGGCCAGGCCGTTGAACACCCCGATGTAGGCGGTGCCGTCCGGACCCACGGTGATCGGCGCCCAGTTGTTGTCGTATCCCACACCGGTGCCCACGAGCTGCTTCCAACGGGTCCGGCCGGTGCGGAAGTCGACGGCGGTCAGATACCAGGCGTCCACGTCGAGGCTGTGGGGGTCCTTGGTGTAGAGGTGGATCAGCCCGTTGCCGGTGGACAGTTCGGGCACGACGGACGGCGACCGCTCGCCGCTCTCCCGCACGGTCTCGCACCCGCTGCCGTCCGGGCGGACGTCGATCCGGGTGACCCGCCGGCGACGCTGCGCCCGAAGGTGAGGGACGAGACGTTCTCATAGCCGTAATTGTTCTCGACCACCAGGCTGTCGCCCCAGCTGATCAGGGAGTTGTCGGTCGTGGACGCACCGGGGGCGAAGACGGGGACCTCGCACACCAGCCGCCGGCCGGCGGGCACGGCCGCGCCGCGCCGGTAGACCAGGACGTGCATCCGGTCGTCGGCGGTGTCGGTGATCGCCACGTACCGGCCCGTCGCCGAAGATGTCCGGCTTGGTGCCCGAACCCTGGTTCACCGAGCCGGGGCTTGGTGCCGGTGCCCCGGTCGTAGGTCTGCCGCCACACCACGGCGGGGGTGCCGTCCGCCGTCGCGGTGAACTCGTACAGCGCGTGGTCGGAGACGATGGAGACGCCGTCGGCGGCGACGGAGAAGAAGTTCTGGATCTCCTCGCCGTCCAGCCGGACGGAACGGACGGTCCCGGTGGCGGGGGGCGACGGTGCCGACCCGTCCCTGCCGGGTCACCCACCAGATCCGGCCCTGCCGGTCCGGCATGACGGAGGTGACCGGGTCACAGCCCCCGTCGGGGTACGGGTCGGTCCAGGTCGCGCAGTCGTGGGGCACCTGATCGCCCAGGTCCCAGTCGTCGGTGACGGTGAACTCCCAACCGCCGTCCGCCCGTTGCCGGTGGGTGAGGCGGACGATGTGCTGCCGGGAGTCCGCCAGCACCAGCCGGTCCTCGTTGTCCAGGTATGAAGAGGCCCCGCTGGAGGTGTCCATGGAGATCCGGGAGAAGTCGAGCCGGGTGATCGCCTCCACGGTGGACGGGCGTTGGGGCAGCTCGTACTCGGCCGGCGTGGCCAGGGAGCGCGGGTCGAGCGGCTTGACCAGGAACCCGGTGAACGTTCCGCACACGGTGACGATCCGCCCCGCCCGGTCGAAGGTGACGGTGGCGCACTCCCCGCCCAGCAGTGCCATCCGCTCGCTGTCGGCCCGCGGGTGGGCGCCGAGCGGTCCGGACCACGGGGAGGCCGCGCTGCCCCAGCCGTCCGCGTGCATACCGGACCGGCCGTTCGGTGCGAGGTAGGGGTGCTGGGGCGGCGGGGTGCCGGGCAGTGGCCGCGCGGTCACCGGGGCGCCGGCGCAGGCGTCGACCAGGCGGTGTCCGGGCGCCCTGGGGATCGGGTCGGCCGACGCGGGGGACGGCGCGGCGAGAGCGGTGCCTGCGGCCAGGGCCAGGGCGAAGGCCAGGGCCCGGCCGGGCGTCCTGCGGGACATGGGGCTCCTCGGAGTGCGCGTCGGGTGGTCGCGCCGCCGCGACCACAGGAGCGGCCCGTCTAGGAGTCCAGGGAGAGATGAGGGTTGTTCATGACCTCGCAACACGGGTACCGGCAACGGTGGGCAACCCTCCGTCGGACCCATGGGTCTCACTCCGCAATGGCGTGACATTCGATCAAGGGGGCAACATCATGCGACGAACAGCGGCTGCGGTAGCGGCGCTCGTTCTGGCGGGAACCGGGCTGGGGATGGTCGCCGCGGGCACCGCGACGGCGGCCGGCACCGGCGCCACGGCCTGTCCGACCGGCTGGGGCAGCGGTGACAAGGGCGGTGCCGCGGCGGGCGCCGTGCCGCTGAAGACCGTCAGGGCCGGCCGGCACGACTGCTTCGACCGCCTGGTCTTCGACGTGCCCGGCGGCGGCACCCTCGGCTACTCGGTGCGTTACGTCGACCGGCTCCACCAACTGGCCAGCGGGGACTACATCCCGGTCGGCGGCGGCGCCGTGCTCGACGTCCGGGTGGGCGCGCCCGCCTACGACCCCGCGAGCGGCACACCCGCGTACCCGGGGCGGGCCGGCCGGCCCCTTCCGGGCGTGGACGTCAGCGGGTACAGCACCTTCAGGGACACCCGGTTCTCCGCCAGTTTCGAGGGGGAGACGCAGATCGGTCTCGGCGTCCGCGCCCGCCTGCCGTTCCGGGTGATCCAGCTGCCCGACCAGCTCGTGGTGGACGTGGCGCACACCTGGTGACGGGCGCGCTTCCGGTGACGTGCTGCGCTCCTGGTGACGTGGCGCACTTCGGGTAAGGCTGCGGGCGGACGGACGACTGGCCCCCGCGCGGCCCGCCGCCCGGGACGGGCGGGCCGAGCGCCTCGCGGCGCCGGCGCGGGGTAGCCGGAACCTACCCTTCCGGCGGTCGGAAGGGAAGCCCCCGTGACAGCCCTTCGACAGTCCTGCGGCAGCTACGGGCAGTGCCCCCGCAGTCCTCCGGCGACCCCGGCCGCGCGACGGCGTGTTCCGGACGGCGGGCGGGGAACGGCCGTTGCCGTGGCGCTCATATCGGGTATGTCTCCCTGGTGCCGACAAAGCGGCATGTCCGGTCGACCTCGGCCCGGGAGGCACGATGAGTCAGCAGCCTGTCCTTCTTCCCTACTCCGACCCGGCCTTCCTGGCGGACCCCTTCCCGCTCTACCGGCGGCTGCGGGAGGAGGGCCCGGTCCGGCGCGCGATGATCGCCGGCGGCCTGGAGGCCTGGCTGATCACCCGCTACGAGGACGCACTCGCCGCTCTCTCCGACCCCAGGCTGAGCAGCGACGTCCGCGATGCCTCGGACCCTCGCCTCATCGCACAACTGCCCGACTTCGAGCGCGAGTCGATGATGAGCAGCATGCTGCGCGCCGACCCGCCGGACCACACCCGGCTGCGCCGGCTGGTCTCGAAGGCGTTCACCGCACGCCGCGTCGCCGGGCTGCGCCCCCGTATCCAGGAGATCACCGACCGGCTGCTCGACGCGGTGGCACCGGCCGGCCGGGCCGACCTCGTGACGGACTTCGCGCTGCCGCTGCCGGTCACCGTCATCGGCGAACTGCTCGGCGTGCCCGGCGACGACCGGCAGGACTTCCAGCGGTGGACCGACGCCATGCTCGTACGCGACGAGACCATGCCCGACCCGGCCGTCGTCAACGAGGCGTGGCAACGGATGCACGCCTATGTGACCAAGCACCTGGAGACCAAGCGCCCCCGGCCCGGCGACGACCTCCTCAGCGCGCTGATCAGCGCTCACGACGAGGACCAGCGGCTCAGCCAGGACGAGCTGATCGCCATGACCTTCCTGCTGCTGGTGGCCGGGTACGTCACGACGGTCAACCTGATCAGCGGGGGCCTCGCCGCGCTGCTCGCCCACCCCGGGCAGCTGTCGTCGCTGCGGGAGCGCCCGGAGCTGCTGCCCGACGCCGTCGAGGAGTTCCTCCGCTACGACGGACCGGTCAACCCGGGGATCGTCCGGTTCGCCCGCGAGGACGTCGAGATCGCGGGCGTGAGCCTTCCCCGCGGGGCCACCGTGGTGATCGCGTCAGCGATCGCCGACCGCGACCCGGCCCGGTTCACCGACCCCGACAGGCTGGACATCACCCGCGGTGACAGCGGCCACCTGGCCTTCGGGCACGGCATCCACTACTGCCTGGGGGCGCCGCTCGCCCGGCTGGAGGGCCAGATCGCCATCGGCACGGTGCTGCGCCGCCTTCCGGACCTGGCCCTGGCGGTGCCGCCGGCCGAGTTGACCTGGCGCCCCGGCGGCCTGCGCGGCCTGGCGCGGCTTCCGGTCACGTTCACGCCCGGCGGGCGGCGGCCCGGGGAGAGCTGACCCGACGTACGCCTCGTAGGTCTCGTACGCAGGGCGCCGGTGGCTCCGGCGGGCCGGAGTCACGGCCTTCGCCACCGTTCTCACCCCGCACCGGGACGCGCCTCCAGCGGCGGATTCCCGCACAAGACCGGTGACATTGCCGGTCCGGTCGTGCCGCGCGACGCCGACAGTGGCACTGCTCACCCCACTGGCGGAGCCCGTCGGCCGGCGCGCTCACGCGTGCCATCCGGGCCGGACGGGCGGCTCGCCACGACAGAGAGGACGACTCGTCGTGCAGCACCCGCGCACCAGCGCCACGGCACCGGCCCCCCGCCCCCGCTCCACCCGTCGTGCCGGACGGCTCGCGGCCCTCGCCGCGGCGGTCACCGCCGTCGTCGGCCTGACCACGCTCGGCGGGCCGGCGGCCCACGGCGCCGACAACCCCTACGAGCGCGGTCCGGCGCCCACCGAATCCAGCATCGAGGCGCTCCGCGGCCCGTACGCCGTCGCGGAGACCAGCGTCTCCCGGCTCGCCGTCACCGGCTTCGGCGGGGGCACCATCTACTACCCGACCAGCACCACCGACGGCACCTTCGGCGCGGTGGCCGTCTCACCCGGCTACACCGGCACCCAGTCCTCCATCGCCTGGCTCGGCCCCCGGCTGGCCTCCCAGGGGTTCGTGGTCTTCACCATCGACACCCTGACGACGCTGGACCAGCCCGACTCCCGGGGCAACCAGCTGCTCGCGGCGCTCGACTACCTCACCGGCAGCAGCTCCGTACGGAACCGCATCGACTCCAGCCGTCTCGGCGTCATGGGCCACTCGATGGGCGGCGGCGGCAGCCTGGAGGCGGCCAAGACCCGCCCCTCGCTCCAGGCGGCGATCCCGCTGACCCCGTGGAACCTCGACAAGACCTGGCCCGAGATCAAGACCCCCACCCTGATCTTCGGCGCCGACGGCGACACGATCGCCCCCGTCGCCACCCACGCCGAGCCCTTCTACGCCACCCTCCCCAGCTCCCTCGACCGGGCGTACCTGGAGCTGAACGCCGCGACCCACTTCACGCCCAACACCTCGAACACGACGATCGCGAAGTACAGCATCTCCTGGCTGAAGCGGTTCATCGACAACGACTCCCGCTACGAGCAGTTCCTCTGCCCGCTGCCCCGGCCGAGCCTGACCATCGAGGAGTACCGGGGCAACTGCCCGCACACCTCCTGACCGACCCTCCGGGCCCCCGGCGGCGACCGTTGCTCGTGGCGGTCGCCGCCGGCGCCGTGCCGTCCCGCCTCCGGCTTCCCGCACCCCGGCCACGGCGCCGCCGCAACGGACCGCAGGGGCCCGGACGTATGCCTTCCGCGCGTCCTTACGCGTCAGTAAGGTTTCGGGAATGAGCGGACAGACGACTCTGGGGGCCGGTGCGGCGCGGCACCGGCCGGATCCGGTCGCGACGCTGGGGGAGCGGCTGCGCGAGGGCGGCGCGTACGTCCTGACCGGTGAGCCCGGCAGCGGTCGCTCGACCGTCCTCGCCCGGGTCGCCCACGCGTTCGACGCCGGGCCCGCCGTGGTCGTACCCGCCCGCCCCGAGCCGTTCCGGCGGCCGCTGGACGGGCTGCGGGCGCTGTGCCGGGCGGCCGGGGTGCCCGAGGCCGGTGCCGCGGGTCCGGTGCGCGACCTGGCCGGCGCGCTGCGGGCGGCCGCGGCGTCCGGGACAGGTCCTGCTCTGTGTCGACGACGCCGACCGGTGGGACGCCGCCTCCCGGACCGCCCTCGGCCGGCTGGCCGCCCGGCTCTGCCCCGGCGGTGGGGTCGCCCTGGTGCTCACCGTGGCCGGATTCCGGCCCGTGGACCCGGAGTTCGCCGGTCTGCCGCTGCTCCGTCTCGCGCCGCTGTCCGCGCCGGAGGCCGCCGCCCTGCTGGACGAGGCCGCGCCGGGCGCGCTCGACCCCCGGGTACGCGAGGAGATCACCGCCGCCGCCGAAGGCAACCCCGCCCTGCTGCTCGGCGTACTGCACCGCCTGACTCCGGCCCAGCTCGGCGGCATCGCTCCGCTGCCGTGTCCCCTTGTCGCGGCCGAGATCCTCGCGGCGCCGGCGGACCGCCACCTCACCGGACTGCCGCCGGCCCAGCGGGACCTGCTGCTCGTGACCGCGGCGGCCGTTCAGGTCTCGGGCGAGCCCACCGCCGAGGCCGACGTCGTACGACGCGCGGTGGCCCGGCTCGCCGCCGCCCGGCCGTGCCCCGATCCCCTCGCGCCTCCACGCGGGTACGCACTGGTGCGTCCGGGCGCCGAGCGCGGCCCCCTGCCGGGCCGTGGCCTCCGGCCCGAGTCGAGGCCACGCCCTGACGGCGGGGCGCTGCCGGGCCGTGATCCCGATTCCCTGTCGGAGTCGCGCGCCCATGGCCGCGTTCCGCTTCCCGCCGCACACCCCGACGGGGGTCTCGTTCCCGGCCGTGGCACCGATCCCCACGGCATCGGCGACGACCGGCTCCCGCCGGGCGGCATCACGCTGCCGGAGGCGCTGTTCGCCGCCGAGGGGCGGCTGGGTTTCCGCAGTACGGTGCTGTGCCGGGCGGTGTACGCCGGCGCGTCGGCCGAGCGGCGCCGTGCGGCCCATGAAGCGCTGGCCGGCGCGCTGCCCGACGCACGCGGCCTGCCGGCGTTGCTGCACCGCTCCTGGGCCGTCACGGCCCCCGACCCGGCGCTCGCCGCCGCCCTCGCGTCCGATCTGGCGGACCCGGCGTCGGCGGCCACGCCCGCGCAGCGCTGTACGGCGTACACCCGCGCCGCCGAACTCGCCCCGGACGGCGTCGAGCGCGTCCGGTGGTACACGGCCGCCGCCGAACAGGCCCTGCTCGCCGGTCAGTCGGCCCGCGCGCTGCGACTGCTCGACACGGCCCGCTGCCGACCGGCTCCCGCGCCGGTACGCGCGCGTGCCGAACTGCTGCGCGGCACCGCGCTGCGCTGGGACGGCCCGGTCGACGACGCCCGCGAAACCCTGCTGCTCGCGGCGGCCCTGTCCGCTCCGCACGACCCCGAACGGTCCGCCGAAGCCGCCCTGGCCGCCGCGGACGCCGCCTGGTCGGCGGGCGACCTAGCCGCCTGCCTGCACGCCCTGACGCAGGGCCGCTGGTGGACCGGGGGCCACCGCGCGGGGAAGGCCGCCGGCACCGCTCTCACGGGCCGGTCACTCCCTGGAACCCCGCCCCCGACCGCTGACCGGGCCGTGACCGAGCGGATGCCCGGCGTCGGTCCCGTGGGCCGGCTTCGGCCCGTGTCCGCTGGTCCGGTCGGGGAGGAGTGGGGCCTTGGCGCGGCGGAGGCCGCCGGTTCCGTGGGCGAGGTTCCGCCCGTGTCCGCCGGTCCACCCGGGGACGAGCGAGGCCGCGGTATGGCGGAGCCCCCTGGCCCCCCGGACCAGGTACCGCCCATGCCCGTCGGTCCGTCCCGGAGTGAGTGGGGCCCCGGTATGGCGGAGGCCCCCGGCCACCTGGACCAGGCACCGCCCATGCCTGCCGGTCCACCCGGGCATGAGCAGGCCCCCGGCATGCCGGAGGCCCCCGGTCCCGGTCTCGTGGGTCAGGTGGGGCCCGGGAGCACACCCCTGGCCGCCGGTGCGTTCGCGGGCGGGCGGGGGCCCGGCGCCGTGGCGGCCCTGCGGGACCACCGCGCGGGCATGCGCGCGGTCCTGCAAGGGCGGTTCGACCTGGCCGCGGCCCCCCTGCGGCGGGTCGTGGACCGCGCGTGGACGGCGGACGACCCGGAGGAACTGCTCCGGGCGGCCTCGGCGGCCCTACTGCTCGGCGACACCGCCGCCGCCCGCCGGTCCGGCGCCCGGGCGCTCGCGGTGGCCCGTACCCACGGGTCCGCCCTGCACGAGACACGCGCCCTGGAGTACCTCGCCTACGGCGAACTGCGCGCCGGACGGCACGCGCTGGCCCGGGCACACGCCGAGGAGGGGCTGCGCAGCGCCTACCGTGCCGGGCTGCGCAACACGGCCGCCCACCACCACGCCGTACTCGCTCTGGCCGCCTCCATCGCCGGTGAGGCGCACACCGTCGCCGAGCACGCGACCGCGGCGATGAGCACCGCCCGCCGGCACGGGCTGGCCCAGGCCGCCGCGCTGGCCCAGTGGGCACTGGCCCGCGCCGACCTGGGGCACGGCCGGCCCCGCGAGGCCGCCGAACGGCTCGCGCCCCTGGTGCGGCCCGGCTCGGGGCACGGCCACTTCGCCGTCTGGATGCTCGCCGTACCGTGCTACGTGGAGGCCTGCGCGCTCGCCCGGCAGCCGGAGGGCGCCGGCGACGCGGTCGAGGACTTCGCGCTCTGGGCGGCGTGTGACGCCGACCCGCAGGCCCCCGCCCAACTGCTGCGCTGCCGCGCCCTGCTGGCACCGCCCGAGGCCGCCGACGCGCTGTACCGGCAGGCGCTGCGGCGGCACGCGGAGGGTGCCGGGGACTTCGAACGCGCCCGTACCGAACTGCTCTACGGCAAGTGGCTGCGCCGACGCCGCCGGCTGAGCGAGGCACGTACCCATCTGCGGGCCGCGCTGCTCGGTTTCGAGCGCTGCGGCGCCGGCCCGTGGGCCCAGCAGTCGGCGGCGGAACTCCGGGCGAACGGGGTGGCCGGGGTCACGGGGGCCGCCGGTGTGCCCGGCGCGGACGGACCGGCCGCGGGCGTGCCCGGGGACCCGGTCCGGCCGGACGGACTGGCGCGGCTGACCCCGCAGCAGTTGCGCATCGCCCGGGGCGTCGCACAGGGACTCACCAACCGGGAGGTGGCCCTCAGCCTGTCGGTCAGCACCCGCACCGTCGACTACCACCTGCGCAACGTCTTCGCCGCCCTCGGCGTCCGTTCCCGGATGGAGCTGGCCCGTCTGGTGGAGCAGGCCGGGCAGACCGTCGCACAGCCCTGAGCGCGCCGTGCGTCAGGTGTCCCGGCGCCGCCTCAGCACCGTGAGTCCCACCGCGTACGGCACGAGCACCGCGGTGAGCGGGAGGTAGGAGACGGGCGGCAGCAGCACCTCCAGCACGCCGGGCCCCGGACGCTCCTCGCAACGGGCTCCGTCGACCTGTCGGTTCCGGCCCGTCCGCGCGGTGGCGCCGGGAGCCGGGTCCGCCGCGTCCCGGCCGGAGGCCGCGGTGGCCTCACGCACGGGTTCCGCGCAGCCCGCGCGCCCGGCCGGAGCCGTACCGGGAGGGCCCGGTCAGATGCGTGACCATCACCCGCACGAGTGTGACCACGTCGGGGTCGTCGATGTAGTAGACCTGCCGCCGGCCCTCCCGGCGCGAGCCGACGAGTCCGGCCAGCTTCAGCTTGGTCAGGTGCTGGCTGACGGCGGGCAGCGCGCCGCCCACCCGGTCGGCGAGGCCGGTCACGTCGCTCTCGCCCTGGGACAGGGCCCACATCAGGTGCAGTCGGGCGGTCGAGGCGAGCAGCCCGAACGCGGCGGCCGCGGCCGCCAGCACCTCGGCGGGCGGGTCCTCCAGGCCGCCGGCGCGGTCCGTCACAGTTCTCCTGATCCTCTCCGATTCCGGCCCGTGGGCGACCGAACGCCCATGAGCCCGCCCATCGTAAGGGCCGGTCACCGGCCGTCGTACGCCGCCGGGTACCTGGTCATCGTGTGCCGCCGGGCTCCGGTCAGCGTGTGCTGCCACGGTCGCCCGCGCCCGGTCCGTCACCGTCCCGCGCGATCCCGGCGCTGCCCCAGGCGTGCCTCTTCGAGACGGCCGAGGAGGAAGGGCACCACCCCCCGCTCCAGCAGGGCCAGTTCCCAGGCCTGCCGGGCCCGGGCCACGGTGTCCGAGGGGACCGCCACCGCGCCGGAGCCGCGGGAGCGGTCGCCTGTCGCCGGCCGGGACCGCCGGACCAGGTGACCGAGCGCCACCCCGACGGCCGGCGCGACCAGCAGCAGGCAGACCGTGAGCACACCCTCACCGGCGCGGGGCAGAGCACCGGGGGACCACATGACGTACCCGGAGAGCAGCAGCACCAGTCCCCCCGAGGCCAGGACGAGCCTCGTGGACGTCGAGGAAGGCGGCCCGGCGGAACGGATCGGCAGCCCGGGCTCGCGGGACGGCGGCAGGGCGCCGTACGACGGCACCCCTGGATCGCAGGACGGCGGCGCGGGATCATGGAGGGCCCGTCGGCCCCTCCTCCGGCCCGAACTCGCGGTCACGGCCGCCAGGTAATCGCGGTACTCGATGTCGGCGAACGCGGCGATCGCGTTCATCGCCCCGAGCGCCCTCGTGCGCAGCTCCGCGCGGTCGACGAGGCTCCCGCACCGCTCCATCGCCTCCACGACCTGCCCGAGGCTTATGGCCTGGTCGAGTACGCGCTCGAACACACCGCCGAGTTCCAGCCCGGGCGGGGCACTGTCCGTCATCCATCCCCCAGGTCCGGAAGGTTCGCCGACAGTAGGTCAGCCACCCGTCGCAGCGCGGCGCGGCGAGGGGCGGCGCGTCTCATGGTCGCAAACTTGCGCAACCAACAGAACGGGTCGTGCGGCCGGTCGAGGGGGCGTGAAGAAGGGAAAACGTGCACAAGGGAGTAGGGGGAGGGGAGACCGGTGGCTCGGTCTCCCCTCCCCCTTCTCCCTTTCAGGGCACTCAGCTCAGGCGCAGGGCCTCGCGGAGGGTGGTGAACAGGTCGGTCTGGTTGGTGACGCCGAGCACCCGGTAGGCCAGCGGACCCTGTGCGGCGATGCGCACCTCGGTGCCGGTGTGCTCCTGGGACTGGCCCGGGGTGTTGGTCGAGTAATTGACCTTCAGCTGCTGGCCCTCGTTGGTCACCAGGGTGGCGGACAGGCCGGGCGGGGTGGCCTCCAGCGGGACGATCTGGCTGGTGTGGCCGTGGTCGGCGGTGGTGACGACGAGGGTGTCCGGGTGCTGGGCCGCGTAGGCGCGGGCGACCTTCACCGCCCGGTCGAAGGCGGCGGTCTCGCCGATCTGGCCGCAGGGGTCGGCGGCGTGGTCCTGCTTGTCGATGGAGGCGCCCTCGATCTGCAGGAAGAAGCCCTTCTTGGAGTGCTTCTGCCGCTGCTTGGCCTCCAGCAGCTGGATCGCCTTGGTGGCGGAGTCCGCCAGGCTCGGCGTGGTGGACGGCCGGTGGGGGTTGGAGGTGACGCAGCGCTGCGGGTCGGTGCCGCCGACGGCGGCCGGCTTGCCGGTCCACTCGACCGGCACGTTCCCGGAGGCGAACAGGCCGAGGACGGGCTTGCCCGGCTTCACGGCCTTCATCGAGGCGTTGTCGGTGACGATCCGATAGCCGAGCTTCTTCGCCTGCTCGGTGACGGTCAGACCCTTGTACCTGCCGTCGGTGACCTTCTGGTCGAAGCGCTGCTTGCCGCCGCCGAAGAGGACGTCCACCTTGTGGTTGACGGACTGCTCGGCGATCGAGCCCGGGCCGCCCGCCGCGATCGTGTCGGCGGGGCACTTGGCCATGTCGGCCGGGCCCTGGCAGGAGCGGTCGGTGACGTGGGAGGCGAGCACGGCCGGGGTGGCGTCGGTCAGCTCGGCCGTGGTGACGCTGCCGGTGGCGTAACCATTCTTCTGTGCCAGTTCCAGGATCGTGCGGACGGCTTTGTCGGTGCCCGGTGTCTTGGATATGCGTCCATTCACCGTCTTCGCCCCGGTCGCCCAGCCGCTGCCGCTGGCGGCGGAGTCGGTGACGTAGTCGGGGGTGCCGTCCTTGTGCACGGCGTACGTGGTGTACTCGCCCGTCAGCGGGAACTTGTCCATGTTCAGGCGGCCGTTGGCGCCGACGGTGTAGTCACGGGCGAGCGTGATCTCCGAGTCTCCCATGCCGTCACCGATCAGCAGGATGACGTTCTTCGCCTTGCCGCCCTTGATGGCGTCCTCGGCCTGCTGCTTGGTGTCGGTCGCGCCGGCACCGGTGGTGAAGGCGACGGCTGCGGCGGTGGTGGACGCCAGCAACGCGGTGGCGAGGGTGAGGTGACGGCGGGACGGTCTGTGCATGGAAGCGACTCCTTGGGGCATCCCGTCCGGGACGGACGGGCGTCAACGGGCGTCAGCCCATCACCCGTCGTTGAATCGCATGGAAACCCCTGGTGGGGCGTTGGTTTCGCACGCGTGTCCTCCGGACGGCCGTCGGTGCGCGGCCCCTGTAGGGCCACCGGTGCGCGGCACCCGCACAGCCGCAGGTGGTGAAGTGCGGGCCGAGGGGGAGCGCTGTTCCGGCGTCGCGGCTCAGGGCCGGGTGATGGCTTGCTCCAGCAGGCCCTGAAGGGTGCGTTGCTGCTGTGGGCTGAGGCCGGCCAGCGGTGAGTCCTGGGCGAGGAGCCCGAGGAGCCGGTCACGCAACGCCGTGCCCTCGGCGGTGAGCAGGAGCTGCTTGGCACGGCGGTCGGTGGGGTGCGGGCACCGCTCGACCAGGCCCTGCTTCTCCAGCTTGTCGACGACGAACGTGGCGTTGGAGGGCTCGCAGCTCATGCGCTCGGCCAGCTCGCGCATGGTCATCGGGCCGGTCATCTCGCGCAGCGCGGTCGCCTGGGCGGCGGTGAGGCCCAGGGCGGCGGCCCGCTCCCGTACGTGCTCGGCGATCTGCTGCGCCAGTCCGTTCACCAGACCGCACAGCTGTCGTTCGGCGCTGGTCTGCGGTTCCGGGGGCGTCGTCATGGGGCTCATCCTATCAAGTCCATCAAGTTCGGATATTTAGAGCTTGAATGTTTCTAGCTTGATGCTTATCGTGGTGTTGTGCCGACCGGGAGACATGACGGTCACCGGCACCGAGGTCCTGCGCCGCCGACCGGGGCCGGGGAGCGAAAAAGAGGGAGACGACGCACATGGTGGCCAACTCCGCACTCGTCCAGGACGACCGGCTGCGACGGCCCGCGGGAATCCGCTCGGTCCGGCTGGGCGACACGAAGGTGTCCTTCGTCCCGGACGGAGCCGTGCAGGGCAGGCCGCGCGCCTGGCTGCCGGACACCACCGAGGAGACCTGGACCGCGCATCCGGAGTATCTGGACGCCTCCGGGTATCTCGTGGCGAGCATCGGCGGCCTTCTGGTGGAACAGGGCGACCGCGCGCTGCTGATCGACCCCGGGTTCGGCCCCCGGTCCCTGCCGGCCGACCCGGACACTCCGAACGGCGCGCTGTACGGCGGCGCGCTGCTGGACAGCCTGGCCGAGCTGGGCCGTGGGCCCGAGGAGATCGAGGCCGTGGCCTTCAGCCACCTGCACCCGGACCACATCGGCTGGGCCGTCCACCCCGTCCCGGACACCGGCCGGCTCGCGTTCGCCCACGCCGACCACTTCGTACCGGCACCGGAATGGGCCACGCGTGACCTGCCGGAGGCGGCCGGCGGCCTCTCCGAGGAGATCGTGACGGCGCTGGCACCGCGCGTGCGCACGGTGACCGACGGACAGGAGATCTTCCCCGGTGTGCGGGTCCGGATCACCGCCGGCCACACGGCCGGGCACGCGGAGTACGTCATCACCGGCGGCGGAAGCCGCCTCATAGCCTTCGGCGACTCCCTGCACTCGCCGATCCAGGTGGACCACCCCGAATGGTCCTCTGTCCACGACCAGGATCCCGTCCGGGCCGCCGACCACCGCCGGCGTCTCGTCGCCGAGCTGGCGGAGCCCGGCACGATCGGCTTCGGCGTCCACTTCGCCGACGTGGTGTTCGGCCGGGTCCGGCGGGGTGGCGACGGCCCGGCGTGGCAGCCTCTGGAGGCCTGAGACGCCGGGCACGGACAGGGCGGGGCGCACTGGCGGGGCGGAGGCGTACGAGCAAGGGCGGGGGTGCATGCCCGGGGCGTGGGCGCACCGCGCACGGGAGCGGGTGGTCGGCGAGGGTGCTCCGCAAAGGTGCGGGGGTTCCGGCTGGTCGCGACTCGTGCCACCCGTACGACGACGCACCGCGATCCGCCGCCCGACCCGAACTCCCGCGCGCCGTCCCGGATGCGGCCTCGGTGCCCGCCACCATGGACCCGGCCGTGCCGCCCGCCCACCGTGGCGGTGCGCCGGGGACGGCCGCTCGGCGAGCCGGTGAGGAGAGCGATGACGACGGATCACGGCCGGGTCGGCCGCCGGGACCTGCTGCGGGCGTCCGCCGCCGGGCTGACGGCGGTCGCGGTCCCGGCAGCAACCCCGGCCATGGCCGCGTCCGCCGCCGCAGAGCGGCGCACTCTGCTTTACCGCGAGGTGACCGGGGGATCGGTGACCTCTTCCCGTGATGGGTCCGTGCTGATCGCCGAGGTGCAAGGCGTCCTGTGGCGGGTGCCGCCGGAGGGCGGGGAGGCGGTGCGGATCACCGACTGGGACCTGGAGGCGACCCGCCCGGTCCTGTCCCCCGACGGCGGACGGCTGGCGGTGGGCGGCTACCGGGGCGGCGGCTTCCATCTGTGGACGCTGCGCGCCGACGGCAGCGGGCTGCGCCAGGTCACCGACGGACCCTGGGACGACCGGGGCGTGGCCTGGTCGCCCGGCGGCAGCCGGCTGGTCTTCGCCTCCGAGCGCGGCGGCGACCCGGTGACCGGTGCCTCGTTCGGACTGTGGACGACGGACGCGGACGGCGGCGGGGCCGAGCGGCTGACCGGCGGCGCCTACGAGGACAGCGACCCGGTCTGGTGGCCGGACGGACACTCGGTGGTGTGCGTCCGCGCCGCCCACACACCCGACGGCGGCAGCGACGGCGGCCTGGCACTGGTCCGCGTACCCGCCGGGGGAGGTCCCGCGCAGGTGCTCCGCAGGGTGGGGGAGGGCCGGCTGCTGTGCCCGTCGGTGTCCCCCTCGGGCCGGATCGCCTGCCTGCACCTGTCCGGCACCACGGGCTCCCCGTCCCTGCCGGCCGCGCGGGCCACGCTCCTGGTGGACGGGCGGGCGGTGACCGAGGGCGAGGACCTGGCGGCGGCACCGCCGTGCTGGCTCGGCGACGACCGGCTCCTGTACGTAGCCGACGGCCGGCTCCGCCTCCGTACCCTCGGCACACCCGGCTCGGTGCGGGACATCCCGTTCACCGCCCGGATGCCGGTGCCGCGACCCCGGCGGCGTCCCAGGGCGCTCTCCCTGGAGGCGGTGGGACCGGTGCGCGGCATCCATCTGCCCGCCCTCGCGCCCGACGGCGGCAGCGTGGCCTTCGTGGCGCTGAACGCCCTGTGGGTGCTGCCCGTCGGCGGGACGCCCCGCAAGGTCCTCCAGGCCGCCGCCGTCCACCATGTGCAGATGCCCGCCTGGGCGCCGGACGGGCGGAGCCTGCTGTACTGCACCGATCGGGACGGGCTGACGGCCGTACGCCGGCTCCACCTGGACAGCGGGCACGACGAGCCGGTCACCGGACCGGGCCGGCTGTACCCGGCGGCGTCCCCGGACGGCACCCGCCTCGCCTGCCAGGACACCCGGGGCAACCTGCTGCTGCGCGATCTGGCCACCGGCGCGGAGCGGGTGCTGGCCCGGCCGCTGGCCGCCGACGGCCCGCCCGGCGCCCCGACCTGGTCACCGGACGGGCGGTACGTGGCGTTCTGCGACCGTAACCGGCTCAACCACCGCTTCCGCGAGGGCTACCACCTCATCCGGGTCCTCGACACCCGCACCGGCACCGAGAGGCGTCATCTGCCCGCCGCGCACCAGTCCCTGTCCGACCGTGCCGCCGCCGGCCCCGTGTGGTCGCCCGACGGCCGCTGGATGGCGCTGGTCGCGGAGTCGGTGCTCTGGCTGCTGCCCGTCACCGGTGACGGCACCCCGACCGGTCCCGCCCGCCGGCTCACCGGCGAACCGGCCGACCACCCCACCTGGGCACGCGAGACGAACACCTTGCTCTACCTCTCCTCGGGCCGGCTCCGTCTCCTGGACCCGGCCCGGTCCGGGCCCCGTACGCTGTCCGTGCCGCTCACCCACCGTCCGGCCGGCGATCGGGGGCGACTGCGCGTCCACGCCGGGCAGTTGTGGGACGGCACCGGCACCGCCCCGCGCCGGGACATCGACATCCTCACCGACGGCCGCCGGATCACCGCGGTCGAACCCCACCGCCCGCGCCGCCCGGGGCACCGCACCGTGGACGCCTCGCGGCACAGCGTTCTGCCCGGCCTGTTCGACAGCCACACCCACCCCTACAGCGCCACCTACGGCGCCCGGCACAGCCTCACCGCACTCGCCTACGGCATCACCACCATGGCCTGCATGGGCGCGTCCCTGTACGAGGCGGTCCGGCTGCGTGAGTCCCTCGCCTCCGGGCACAGCACCGGCCCGCGCCTGCTGGCCTGCGCCGAACTCATCGACGGTGCCCGCACCGCGTACGCCATGGGCCGCGCCCACCGCACCGCCGCCGGTGTGCGGCGCACCCTGGAGCGGGCCACCGCCCTGAAGGTCGACTTCGTCAAGACCTATGTCCGCGCTTCCGGGCAGGTCATGGCGCAGGCGGCCGACGCCGCCCACCGGCTCGGGGTGCCTTGTGGCAGCCACCTGTGTGCACCGGGCCGGGCCGCCGGACAGGACCTCACCACCCACCTTCAGGCCACCCAGCGCCTGCCCTACGGCCACGCCACCACCCCCACCGGCCACATCCACCAGGACCTCGTCCAGCAGTACGCCGACGGCCGCTTCGCCCTGATCGCCACCCCGTTCACCGCGCAGGCCCTGCTGGGCGCCGACCCCGCCCTGGCCGACGACCCCCGGGTGCTCACCCTCATGCCGCCCTGGGACGTCACCACCGTCCGTGAACGCGCCCGCACACCGCCCACCGACGAGCAACGGCGGGCCCTCGCCACCGAGATGGCCGCCTACCGCCGCCTCGCCGCCGAGGGCGCCCTGCTCGCGGTGGGCACGGACGCGCCCCTGGTCCCGGCCGGCCTCTCGCTCCATCTGGCCCTGCGCGCCCTGCACACCCACGGCTTCAGCCCGGCCCAAGCCCTGCTGTGCGCCACCGCCGCCCCCGCGCGGCTGTTCGGCGTCGAGGACGACCTGGGCACCGTCGAGCCGGGAAAGATCGCGGACCTGACCGTCGTCGACGGCGACCCCTTCACCGACTTCGGCAGTCTCCCGCGCACCCCGCTGGTCCTCCGGGACGGCGTCGCCCACTACCAGAGCGACCTCGTGGACGCGGTCCGGGGCACGGTCACGACGCCCGCTTGAGGACCACCGTGCGCATGCCCCCCGGCCCGCCGTGCTCGTGCGCCACCCGCAGCCCGGCGCCGCGGAACCGCTCCAGCACCCAGGCGTGGGAGAGCCGCAGCTTGCGGTAACTGTGGGCGTTCAAGGACCAGTCGCCGCTCGCGGGGTCGCGGGTGTGGATCAGATCGTGCACGACCACCGTGTAGGCGTCGAAGTCGTCCGGGTACTCCAGAAAACAGGTCATGATCCGGTCCTCGGTGGAGCGGACCGGCAGGAAGCGGTCCGTGCCGGTGAGCGGGACCGTCAGATCGCGGTAGGCGAACACGGCCGTTCCCCCGGGCGCGAGCGCGGCGGCGACATCGGCGCACAGCGCGGCCACGGCACCCCGTGTCGGCAGATGGGTCAGGGTGTCGCCCAGGCACACGACGGCCCCCACCGAGCCGGGGCGGACCAGTTCCGGCAGGGCGGTGCGCACGTCCGCCCGCACCGGGCGCACCTCCGGGGTGCCGGTGGCGTGCGCGGCCAGCTCGTCCAGGAGCGGTTCGCTCAGGTCGACGGCGAACACCGGATCGAAGCCGAGGCCGGCCAGGGCGAGACTGGTGTGCCCCGGACCGCAGCCCAGGTCCACGGCAGTGGTCCCGGCCGGGCCGGGCACCACGCCCCACTCCAGTAGATGGGTGCGCTGGGCAGCGGCCAGCGCGCCGAGATCACCTCCCAGCATCCAGGTGTAGTGCTCGGCGAGAAACCGGTCGTAGTGATCGACGGCGGTCGTCATGGGGCGGTCAGGGCTCCCTTCGGATCCGGTGGGTGAAGGGAAACCTAGAGCGTGATACGGCTGTTCCGGGCGCCCGCCGAACCCTATTCGGGGCACGGGGAAAAATGGCGGCCATGGACTCCATTGATTCGGCGATCCTCGGCCATCTGCAGCGCGATGCACGGCTCACCAACCGGGAGTTGGCCCGCAAGGTCGGCATCGCCCCGTCCACCTGTCTGGAGCGGGTCCGGTCGCTGCGGGCCCGCGGGGTGATCACCGGCTATCACGCGGCCGTGCAGCCACGCCTGCTGGGCCGTTCGCTCCAGGCCCTGGTCTTCGCCCGGCTGCGCCCGCTGAGCCGGGACGTGATCTCCGGCTTCGAGGCGTATCTCGCCGAACTGCCGGAGGTGGTCTCGGTGTTCGTGGTCTCCGGCGACGACGACTTCGTGGTGCACGTGGCGGTGCCGGACATCGAGCGGCTGCACGCCTTCCTCATGGACCGCTTCAGCGCCCGCCGGGAGGTGGTGAGCTTTCGCAGCTCGGTGATCTACCAGCAGACGAGCAGCCGTGTCATGAGCCCCCTGGACGGCACCGAACACAGTGCGGGAGGCGACGGGCGCGGCTGACGTCACGTCACTTGCCGGGAGCCTCCCTGTGACCGGCACCCTCCCCGTGACCGTCAGTTCCCTGTGAACCGTCGCCCCTCCGGTCGAGTCAGTCCTCGGCGCCCAGCGTCCGGGCCGCGAACTCCGCCAGCCGTGACCGCATCTCCTCGCGGGACAGGCCGCTTCCGTCGGCCAGGTGGGCGACCAGGTCGGCCCGGGTGGCGGCGAGCAGGGCGTGGGCGGTGAAATCGGCGTCGGCGCCGCCCGGCACCCGCTCCAGCAGTTCCTTCAGCAGGGCGTGCCATCGCGCGTAGTGGTCCGTGCGGTACGGGCTGGCGTCCCCGGTCTGTTCCAGGGCCAGCGCGAGGTGGCGGTTGTCGAGCTTGAAGCACAGCACGGCGTCGAGCAGGGCGAGCACCCGCCGGCGTGGCGGGCTCCCGGGGCCGAGCGGCGGCGGGCCCTCCTCCACGCTCGCGCGGACCGGTTCGAGCCGTGCCTCGTACAGTGCCCGGAGCAGCCCGGTGCGGTCGCCGAAGGCGCGGAAGAGCGTCCCCTTGCCGACGCCGGCCGCCGCCGCGATGTCGGCCATGGTGACGTCGTCCGGGTGCTCGCACCGGGCGAACAGCGTGTCGGCGGCGGCGAGGACGGCCGCGCGGTTGCGGGCGGCGTCCTTGCGCGGTCTGCGGTCGGCCATGGGCCCCTCCTCTGTTGCAATCCGGACCGGCGGTCCGTATCTTCAGTGAAGCGGACCGACGGTCCGTATCGTACTGGAACGGAGACAACCATGCCCGTGACCACCCATGCCACCGCCTCCCCGGCCGATCTGTACCGCCACAGCCTGCGCCTGCTCCTGGACAAGGACATTCCCGGCTGGATCGGGCTGTGGGCCGAGGACGGCGTGATGGAGTTCCCCTTCGCCCCGCCCGGCCGGCCCGCCCGGCTGACCGGCCGCGACGCCATCGCGGCCTACATGCGCCACTACCCCGACCACATCGACCTGCACGACTTCCCCGAGGTGCGGATCCACCAGACCACCGAGCCGGACACCATCGTCGTCGAGATGCGCGGCGTGGGGCGGATCGTGGAGAGCGGCGACCCCTACGACATGACCTACATCGCCGTCGTCTCCGTCCGGGACGGCCGGTTCACCTCCTACCGGGACTACTGGAACCCCCTCGCCGTCCAGGCACCCGGTCTCGACTTCAACCGGGGTGACGCCCGATGACGGCCTCCGGCACCATCCTGGTCATCGGCGCCACCGGCACCACCGGCGGCCGGACCGCCGCGCGGCTGACCGCCGCCGGACACCGCGTGCGGGCCGCCGGCCGCCGGGCCACCCCGGTGCCGGGCGCGCAGCCGGTCCGCTTCGACTGGTACGACCCCGGCACCTTCGACGGCGCCCTCGACGGAGCCGACCGCGTCTACCTCGTCCCACCCCTGGGCGACCCGGACCCGGCCGAGGTCATGCTGCCCTTCCTCCGGCGGGCCGGGGCCGCCGGCGTGCGCCGCGCCGTGCTGCTCAGCTCCTCGGCCATCCCCGCGGGCGGACGGGGCGTGGGGGCCGTGCACCGGGCCCTGCCCGAGCTGTTCGACCAGTGGGCCGTACTGCGCCCCTCCTGGTTCATGCAGAACTTCACCGGCGCCCACATGCACGCCCGGAGCATCCGTGAGCACGGAGTGATCCACACCGCCGCCGGGAGCGGCCGGGTCGGGTTCGTCGACGCCGACGACATCGCCGCCGTCGCCGTCCACGCCCTGACCGACGACCGCGCACCCGACACCGACCTCGTCCTCACCGGCCCGCAGGCGCTCGGCTACGACGACATCGCCGCCATCGTCACCGAGGTCACCGGCCGTCCCGTGACCCACCGGCCGCTGACGTACGAGGAGATGCGGGACCGGCTGGCCGGACAACTGCCCAGGGAATTCGCCGAGATGCTGGCCGGCATGGACCGTGCCATCGCCGAGGGCGCCGAGGACCGCACCACGGACACCGTCCAGCGCCTCACCGGTCGCCCGCCGCACAGCTTCCGGGAGGTCGCGGAACGCGAGCTGACCCCGGGAGGATGAGCGGGGACGCGCGCGAAAGGGCCGGACGGCCCTGTTCCCCGGTCCCGGAAGGGACCAGGATCGGCGAGGAGAACCACGTATGTGACAGGGAGTTACCATGGCGGAGCGCGCGCAGACCGGACCCGGCAACCCGATCCGGGTCTTCCTCCTCGACGACCACGAGGTGGTCCGGCGCGGTGTGCGCGACCTGCTGGACGACGAGCCGGACATCACGGTGGCCGGCGAGGCGTCCACCGTCGCACAGGCCCTGGCGCGCGTCCCCGCCCTGCGCCCCGACGTGGCCGTCCTCGATGTCCGGCTGCCGGACGGCGACGGGGTGACCGTCTGCCGGGAACTGCGCTCGCACCTGCCGGAGCTGGCCTGCCTGATGCTGACCTCGTTCGACGACGAGGAGGCGCTGCTGGACTCGATCATGGCGGGCGCGTCCGGGTACGTCCTCAAGCAGATCCGGGGCTCGGCCCTGGTCTCCGCCGTGCGCACGGTGGCCGGCGGGCAGTCGCTGCTGGACCCCAGTGCCACCACCCGGCTCCTGAGCAGACTGCGGGACGGGCGGGAGGAGGAGGCCGGGCCGGACGCCCTGCCCGGACTGACCGAGCGGGAGCGGGAGATCCTGGACCTCATCGGGGAGGGGCTCACCAACCGGCAGATCGGCCGGAGGCTGTTCCTGGCCGAGAAGACGGTGAAGAACCACATCTCGCGCCTGCTCGCCAAGCTCGGGGTCGAACGCCGTGTCCAGGCGGCCGTCATCGCCACCCAGGTCCGGAGCCGCCCGCGCGCCGACGGCCACCGGTCATAGGCCGACGGCTCGCGGCCCCGGGCGGTGCCCGGCCGGTCACATCCCCGACAGCCGGCGGCCGGTGACCAAGTCCGGCGCGATGCGTACGAACACCCCGTCCCGCAGGGGCATCCAGGAGTCCGGGCCGCACCGCGCGAGGCGTTCCCGCTCGGCCGGGTCCGTCACCAGGTCGGCCCGGCCGGTGACGACCACACTCCAGCCGCTGCGGGCCGCCGCGTCGAACTCGTCGGCCTCGAAGGCGACCACGGCACCGTCGACCGCGCGCACCAGGTCCGAGTCCGCCGACGTCCGCAGTACAACCGAGGAGTCCGCGTCCAGACGGAAGTTGACCGGCAGCACGGCCGGCAGCGCCCGCCTGGTGTACACGATCCGGCCGACCCGCACCCGGCCCAGCAGGCGCAGGCAGGCCTGTCTGCCGAGCGCGTGGAAGTCGACGTCATGAAGCACCAGGCCATCGTGGACGCGGGCGACCGCAAGGGGTAGGGCCGATAGGCCCTGCCCGCGCGTCCGGAAACCGCTGCCGCCGGCGTACCGCCCGACCCCGTGCGACACCCGCCCGGCCCCGGCCGCTACGGTGATCCCGGACGAGGCGGCCGCGCGGGGCGAGAGTTCGGGAGGAACGGCGGTGGAGGGCTCCGAGGGCACTGGCGCGGCACACGTCGTACGGCTGCCGCAGCTGAGACTGGACGAGCTGCTGGAGGAGTTGCAGGCCCGCCTGGACGCCGCCCGCGGCACCCAGAACAAGGTGCACACCCTGCTGGAGGCCGTGGTCTCCGTCGGCCGCGAGCTGGACCTGGAGCAGGTGCTGCGCGGCATCGTGGAGGCGGCGGCGGTCCTGGCCGAAGCCGAGTACGCGGCGCTCGGCGTGATCGGCACCGGCGGCACACGGCTCTCGGCGTTCATCACCTACGGCGTCGACGCGGCGGACATCGCCCGCATCGGCCCCTACCCGGAGGGCCACGGCATCCTCGGCGAACTGATCCGCCACCCGGAGCCGCTGCGGCTCGACAAACTCTCCGAGCACCCGGCGTCCTACGGCTTCCCGCCCAACCACCCGCCGATGAACACCTTCCTCGGCGTACCCATCCGCGCCCGCGACCGCGTCTTCGGCAACCTCTACCTCACCGAGAAGCGCGGCGGGCTGCGGTTCGACGAGGACGACGAGTCGCTGGTGTCCGCGCTGGCCGTGGCGGCGGGCGTGGCGATCGACAACGCCCGGCTGTACGAGGAGTCCCGGCTGCGGGAGCGCTGGCTCGCGGCCACCGCGGAGGTCAGCAGCAGCCTGATGTCCGGCGCGGACCAGCCCGAGGCGCTGGCGCTGATCGCCGAGCGGGCGCGGGACATCAGCGGCTCGGCGCTCGCCGCCGTGGCGACCCCCGTCCAGGACGCCGACGCGCTCGCGGTGGAGCTGGCCATCGGCCGGCAGGCCGACGCCCACCGCGGCCTCGTGCTGCCCGTGGAGGGCACCCTCACCGGCCGGGCCTTCGCCCTGGGCGCCCCCGTGACCAGCCCGGACGTGGCACGCGACGAGCGGGTCACGGCGGGTCCGCCACGGTTCGCCGGACTGGGGCCGGCCGTCGCCGTCCCGATCGGCCGGGAGGACCGGGTCCGGGGCGTGGTCCTGCTGGCCCGCGAGACGGGCGCGGGGGACTTCTCCGACAAGGAGACGGAACTGCTGCGGGGATTCGCTGCGCAGGCCGCCGTCGCCATGGAACTCGCCGAGCGCCGCCGGGACGCCGAGCAGATCGCACTGCTGGAGGACCGTGACCGGATCGCCCGGGACCTGCACGACCTGGCCATCCAGCGACTGTTCGCGACGGGCATGACGCTGCAGAGCGCGGACCGGTTCATCCAGCACCCCCAGGCCGCCGAGCGGGTGCGGCGGGCCGTGGACGACCTCGACGAGACCATCAAGATCATCAGGTCGGCCATCTTCGGCCTGCGCGCCGACGACCGCGACGAGACACCCGGGCTGCGCGCCCGCGCGGTACGCGTGGCCGGCGAGGCGACACCGGTGCTGGGATTCGCGCCCAGCGTCCGGATGGAGGGCCTGCTCGACACCCATGTGCCCAGGGAGACCGCCGACCACGTCGTGGCCGTCCTGTCCGAGTCCCTCGCCAACATCGCCCGGCACGCCCACGCCGACCGTGCCGACGTGGCCCTGGAGACCGACGGCACCGAGGTACGGCTCACGGTCACCGACAACGGCGTCGGCATCCCGCCCGACGGCCGTCGCAGCGGCCTGCGCAACATGGCGGAACGCGCCCGGAGCCTCGGCGGGAACCTGGAACTCGGCTGCCCGGAGGGCGGGGGAACCCGGCTGGTCTGGCACGCGCCCCTGCGGGAGTAGCGCCCCGGCCGTGTGCGACCGGTGCCCGGTGCCGGACGGCGGCCGCCGTCCGGGGTCGCCCGAGCGGAGCAGCGCGGGGCCCGAACGGCCGTAGCCCGCCGGGGCCGGAGGCCGTTTGGCCGGGCCCGGCCCGCCGGCATCGGTCATGGTGGACGTACGGGGCGACGGTCCGCAGCCCGAGGAATGAGGAACCATGGCCGAAGAGAGACCACCGGGACGGCTGCCGCAGGGCGACCTCGGGCGCCGCATCGAACAGCGCCGCAGGGAACTGGGCCTCACCGTGGAGGAACTGGCGTTCCGCGCGGCCATGGCCCCGGCCTACATCGAACACCTGGAGAAGCACAGCACCGCCGCACCGGAAGCCGGTACGCTGCTGCGGCTCGCCGGGGCCCTGCGCACCAGTGTCACGGAACTCGGCGGCGGACACGTCGACCTGCCGGCCGGCCTCGGGCAGGCCGCCCGGGCACCCCGCTTCACCGAGCTGGGCGAGGAGGACTGCCGCCGGTTGCTGTCGACGCACGGTGTGGGCAGGATCGCGGTGTCCACCGAGGCCGCCCCGGTCGTCGTCCCGGTCAACTACAGCGTCATCGACGACGCCATCGTCTTCAGGACGCAGGCCGGGACGGTCTCCCTCCAGGGGCTCGACCGGGAGGTGGCCTTCGAGGTCGACCGCGTGGACGACGCGCTCAGCCAGGGGTGGAGTGTCGTCGCGCACGGCACCGCCGAACAGGTGACCGACCCCGACGCCGTACGCCGTCTCTCCGAGCGTGCCTACAGCGCGCCCTGGGCCGGCGGGGAACGCGACGTGTGGGTGCGGATCGTGATGAGCGCGCTGACCGGCCGCCGCATCGACACCTGGTAGCCGACGGCCCCCGGTCCGGATCAGCCCGGATCAGCGGGGCCGCTCCTGGTCCTCCCGGACGACGACGACCGGGCAGGCCGCGTGCTGGGCGCAGCGCAGGCTCACCGAGCCCAGGATCGCGCGGGCGAAGCCGCCCCGCCCCCGGCGGCCCACGACGAGGATCTCCGCCCCCTCCGAGGCCGCGATCAGCACGTCCGAGGGGTCGCCCTCCACCAGGATCTCGCGCATACCGGGGGGCCGCTTGTCCGGGAAGACCGCGCGCAATTCCTCCGCGAACCGCTCCTGCGCCTGCTCCAGGTCGAACTCGGGGTCGATCGCGGGCCCCGTCCAGCCGATGGCCGACGGGGTGTCCCAGGCGCACACGGCCTCCACGAAACCGCCGACCATCTCCGCGTACCGCGCCGCCCAGCGCAGCGCCGCGTACGACGTCGGGGAGCCGTCCACGCCCGCGACCACGCGGGCCTTCGGTTCAGGGGGTTGCATGGCCACCTCACCAGCAGTCGTTGTCGGTACTCTCCACGCTGCCCGGGACGACGGAACTGTGCCAGCCGGGAAGTCACCCCGGCCGCGTGGGGCGAGGACGGTGAGTGAGTACTCTCCTCCCGGCGCCGCGGGGTCAGACCAGGCTTCCGCTGCCGTAGGGGGCGTACAGGTCGAGCAGCCGGACGCGGCAGGCGAGCAGCCGCTCGACGAGCACCCGGCCCACCCAGCCCGCGATCGCCCGGCCGAACTCCGGGTCCTCGGCGCACATGGCCCGGACCGTCCCGCCGTCGAACTCCCACGCGCGCACCGGACTGATCGCCTCGGCGCCCAGGTGCCAGAGGTACGGCGGGTGGTACCAGGACCAGCCGACCAGCTCGCCGTGCCCCAGGGAGGCGACGACGGCGGGACGCCGGCCGGGCACGCGGAGGTCGAGGGCGACCGTGCCGGTGCGGACGATCCACAGCCGGTCGGCACGCCGGCCCTCCTCGAACAGCCGGGTCCCGGCGTCGAAGGACACCTCACTGGCGGTCCGCATCAGCCGTGCGCGGTGCTCGGCGGGGAGTGCCGCGTTCATGGTGGTGGCGGAGGTCATCACACCGGCTCCCTTCGTGTGGTCTGCCCCCAGCCTGGGCCGCTTCCGCCCCCACCACCACGGGCCGGCCGGCCCGCCCGCCAGGGCCCTTCGGCCCCCGTGCACACCCCTGCGGACCACGGCGCGCTCTCCTGCGGGCGGTCCTCAGCGGCCGTCGGTCCGGGCGCGGGCCTGGTAGAGGTCGCGCAGCAGGGCGATCTCGGCCCCGTGGTGCAGCAGCTCCTGGTTGACCCACCACACGACGTCGAGGAACGGCTCTTCGGGATCGCTGCCGTGCGGATAGGCGCAGTACCCGACCGTGTCGAGCGCGGTGTCGTCGGCGCTGAGCAGTGCTTTCCGCCAGGCATCGGCGCCGCTGCCGAAGGCGGCTGTCGCGGTCGCCGCGTCCCCGCTGACCCGGTAGTCGTCCCGGGTGAGCCGCCGGCCGCCGACGGTGTGGTCGGCGCGCAGGGTCAGCATCTCGCCGAGGTGGCTCAGGCGCCACGCGATGGTGGTGAAGGGCGGCGGCCAGGGGTGCGGGTAGGCGGCGGCGTCGCGCCCCCAGTCACCCGCGCCCGCCAGGGACGTGGCGCGCGGCCCCGGCCCGTCCTCACGCCGCCGTACCGACCAGCAGCCCGGCACCGGCTCCCAGAAGTACTCGTCGTCCGTCAACGGACCGACCGGGGTGTCCGCCCCGTCGCCGCTGTCCACGACGGGCCCTGTCATACGGTCGGCGAGACGCCGGTACGCGAAGTCGAACTGCTCCAGCAGTGGCAGCAGGCGGGACGGCACCGTCATGGCGGGCTCCTGTGTCGGACCGGTTCGGTACGGTCCGCCAGACTGGCACAGCCGCGGCCGGAGCCGCGCCCGGTTTTCCGCGCGGCCCCACCAGGTGACGTCCCCCCTGCCGCACCTACTGCGGGGCGCGCCGACATGCCTCGAAGGCGATCACCGCGGGGACGTACTCCCGCCGCAACTGGGCGTAACAGGACCGGATGGCCTCCTCGGTGCCCGCGGCTCCGGTGAGACAGGCCCGTTCGACCACCTCGGGGTTGGCTTGGGGGTGCTGCTCCAGCACCGTGTAGAAGCAGGACTGCGGGGATGCGTGGGCGGCCGGGGCGGCGGCGACGGCGCCGCCGAGAGCGAGAACGAGACCGCTGAGGGCAGCAGCGAGACGCATGGGAACCACGGTTCCTTTCGAGCCGGCGTGACCCAGGATGGTCACGTTGCGTAGTTGATCCAGTGGGGAGAGTGCCCATGCGTGTTCACGGTGATGCGGCGAGGAGCGGGGCGCGAAGGGCGGAGAACCGGCGCGCGGGGAGCGCGGACGGGGGCGGGCCGCACGGCCCGCCGTCCGCGCTCGGAGGGACGAGGACGCGCACGGCATGCCCCTGCGTGACCCGCGTCCATGGCGGACGATGGGCCCAAGGCCACGTCCTCCCACCGTCCCACCGGAGAGAACCCCATGAAAATCCACCTGACCAACGTCTTCGTCGACGACCAGGACAAGGCCCTGCGCTTCTACACCGAGGTGCTGGGCTTCGTGAAGAAACACGACGTTCCGCTGGGCGAGGACCGCTGGCTGACCGTGGTCTCGCCGGAAGACCCCCACGGCACCGAACTGCTGCTGGAGCCCTCCGGCCATCCGGCGGTGCGGCCGTACAAGACCGCGCTGGTCCAGGACGGCATCCCGGCCGCCTCGTTCGCCGTGGACGACGTACGGGCCGAGTTCGACCGGCTGCGCCGGCTGGGCGTGCGGTTCACCCAGGAGCCGCTGGAGACGGGCACGGTCACCACCGCCGTCCTGGACGACACCTGCGGGAACCTGATCCAGCTCGTCCACACCACATGAGCGCCCCGGGGCGCCGGGCCCGGCAGGGCGGACCACCGCAGGGTGATCCGACGGGAGGAGAGCACGTGGAGATCGTCGCGTACGGGGTTCTCTCCGACGAGGAACCTCTGCTCAGGGCCGCGTTCGACAAGGCGTTCGCCGGGCGGCACGAGCTGCGCTGCCTGCGGCTGTTCCTGGACCGGGACACCGTCCCGACGGCCGCCGGCCACGAGATCGTGCTCAGCAGCGTCAACGACACCCTGGACGCCGGCGTGCTGCGCACCCTGGCCGCGGGCGGCACCCGGATGATCGCCCAACGGTCCACCGGCTACAACAACATCGACCTCACCGCCGCCCGGGAACTCGGCGTCACGGTCGCCCGCGTCTCGTCCTACTCGCCGTACTCGGTGGCCGAGTTCGCCTGGACCCTGGCCCTGGCGGTCAACCGCCGGATCGTCCGCGCCGCGCACCGCACCCGCGAGTTCGACTTCCGGCTCGACGGCCTGATGGGCCGCGACCTGCGCGGCCGGACGGCCGGTGTGGTGGGCACCGGGAAGATCGGGTCCGCGTTCGCCGCCATCGCCCACGGATTCGGGATGCGGCTGCTGGGCTGGGACATCACGGAGAACCCCGACTGCGTCGCCCTCGGCATGGAGTACGTCCCACGCGAGCGGCTCTTCGCCGAGGCCGACCTGGTCAGCCTGCACGTGCCGCTGCTCCCGGAGACCCATCACCTCGTCGACGCCGGCACCCTGGGCCTCATGAAGGACGACGCCATCCTGGTCAACTCCAGCCGCGGCGGCCTGGTGGACACCGACGCCCTGCTGGCGACCCTGCGCGCCGGACGGCTGACCGGCGTCGGCCTCGACGTGTACGAGGAGGAGGCCGGTGTCTTCTTCCTCGACAAGTCGCTGGAGGTGATGACCGACGAACGCCTGGCCCGGCTGATGACCTTCGGCAATGTCCTGCTGACCTCGCACCAGGCGTACTTCACCGAGGACGCCGTCGGCCAGATCGTCCGCACCACCGTGTCCAACATCGAGGACTACCTGGCCGGCCGCAGCGGTGACGACACTCTCGTCGCCGCGACATGAACCCCTCCGACGCGTGCGCTCACCTCGTGTCCTGGGCCGGCAGCACGACACACAGCTCATAGCCGCCGTCACTGGTGGGGCCCGATGTCATGGTGCCGCCGAGGAGTTCGGCACGCTGGCGCAGACCCAGCAGACCGTGGTGCGCCCCGGGCAGGGGCAGCGGCGGCTGGGTCGGCGCCGTGTTGGTGACCCGGACCCGGACGGCTCCGTCGGCATGGCTCAGATCGATGTGCGCGGTCGCCCCCGGAGCGTGTTTGCGGGTGTTGGTCAGCGCCTCCTGGACCGTGCGGTAGACCGCGCGCTGGACGGTCGGCGGAAGACCTTCGGGCAGGGCCATGCGCAACTCGGTCCTGATGCCGCAGTTGTCGGCCAGCCGCCGGATGTCGCTGAGCGCCGGCTGCGGGGTGAGCTCCGTGGGGTGGCCGCTGGAGGCCCGCAGGACACCGACCATGTGGCGCAGTTCGTCCAGGGTCTGCACGCTCAGCCGCCGGATCGTCGCCGCGGCCTGTCTGGTGTCCGGGTCGCCCGCACCCACTTGCAGCGCTCCGGCACGTACGGCGATCAGACTGACCTGGTGGGAGACGACATCGTGCATCTCCCGTGCCAGCTGCGCGCGCTCCTTGGCGAGGACGGCCTGGGCGGTCAGCAACTGCTGATGGTCACGCGCCTCCGAGATCTCCGCCAGCCTCAGCGACAGATCGCGACGGGTCCGCACCAGCTGCCCCAGGAAGACGGCCGCCGCCGCCGTGGCGGAGCTGTAACCGAGTGCGATCAGTGTCGGGGTACGCGTCAGATCCAGCTGCGGCGACGGCAGCGACGTCGTGTCGCTGACCGCGAACGCCAGGGCGCACACCACCAGCAGCGCCCGGGGACGGCTGAGCGAGGCGAGCGTGTACAGCGCGGCCAGGCAGGCGAACACCGAGTCGGACAGCAGGACCGCGGGCAGCGTGAGCAGGAAGGTGAGCAGCGGTTGCGGCCGGCGCAGCAGCAGGGCGACCGCGGCGGCCAGCGCGCAGGCCATCCGCACCGGCTCGTCGATGTCCCAGTGCGCCCACACGTCGAGGAGCGCCATGGCCACGGCCACGCCGTCCACGAGCAGCGGGGACGGCCGGCGGGTCATCCCGTGCCCTCCGCGAGGAGCCCGGCCCGCTGGGCGAGGAGGGCGGCCTGGACCCGGCCGCTGACCTCCAGCTTGGTCAGGATCGCGCTGACATGGTCCTTCACGGTGCCGGTGCTCAGGTGCATCCGGGCCGCGATGTCGGTGTTCGACAGGCCCTCGGCGATCAGCACGAGCACCTCGCGCTCACGCTCGGTCAGCCGCTCCAGAGCCTTCGGCGGGCGCTCCTGCGCTCCCGCGTTCAGATAGCCGTCCACCACCGTGCGCGTGACCTTGGGCGACAGCACCGTGCCACCGCGGGCCAGGCTCTGCACCGCCGGCGGCAGCGCCTCGGGATCGGTGTCCTTCAGCAGGAAGCCGGCGGCGCCCGAGCGCAGCGCCGTCTCCACGTACTCGTCCATGTCGAACGTGGTCAGCATGGCCACCACCGGAGGCTCCGGCAGCCGCCGGATGTCGCTCAGCACGGTCAGCCCGTCCACGTCCGGCATGCGGATGTCCAGCAGGACCACATCCGGACGCGTCTCCCGTACCACCCGCAGGGCCTGACCGCCGGAGACCGCCCCCACGACCTCGATGCCGTCGGCCGCGTCCAGAATGCGCTGGAAGCCCGTGCGGATCAGGGCTTCGTCGTCGACCACCAGTACCCGGATCACGTGTGCTCCAGCCTGTGTGGGAGTACTGTGTCCGATTCGTACCACGCCGGGCGCGACCGCGCCGCCGGGGGGGCGTCCCGGTCGTCTTCGCGGGCCTGGTGCCGTACCGGTACGGGGCTGCCGCCCGGTGTCCTGGCACGGTGGCCGCGCGGTGGGTCAGGTCACGGCCGTCCGGCGAGGCAGAGCCGATCCCGGCCGGCGGGCAGGGTCAGTACGGTGACGGGGGCGCTCTCCCCGGCCGTCGGCGGCAGCCGCCGCGGTGCCGAGGGCGGTGTGAGCCGGGCCGTCCAGTGGCCGTTGCGCAGCGTCAGCGTCACCGTCGACAGCGGCGGCACCCGCAGCTGCCAGAACGCGCGGGCGGGCACGGTCAGGGCATGGACCAGCGCGGCCCGGATCACCGCGGCCTCGGTGATCGCAAGCAGGCCCGGGCCGCCGGGCAGCGCCGTCAGCCAGGCCGCCGTACGGTCGCAGAGCCGGGCGACCGACTCGCCGCCGTGCGGTGCGGCCTCGGGGTCCGTCAGCCACGCGGACAGGCCGTGCGGGTCCTCGGCCGCGACGTCCCGCAGCGGACGGCCGCCCCACGCGCCGTAGTCAAGGTCCCGCAGGGTCTCCTCCGGCGTGGCCTCGACCGCCAGCGCCCCGGCGATCCGCGCGCAGCGGGCCGAGGGCGCCCGCAGGGCCCGCGCGTACGGCGGCAGGGCCGCCCGCACGGCGCTGACCATGCTCTCGTTCTCGAGGACCCGGTCCGGGCCGCCCGGTGTGGCGGTCGCGCACAGCATCGTCAGTCGCACGGTCACCATCCGCCATCCGCCTCCTTCTCCGCACGGAGCGGCACCTCACCGGCCCGGTGAGCAGGGGGTGCCCGTCGAGCAGGGGGTGCTCGCCAGTCACCACACTCCAGGCAGCAGCACCGGTGGAACCATCCGGCAGGTGGCCGGACCACCCCCGCCGGGTGGCGGGACCTCGCCGCGAAGAGACGGAGCGCCGGCCGGGGAGCGCGGGGCGGCGGCCCCGTGCCGCCCACGTCAGCGCAGCCCCAGGCAGGGCAGCCAGCCGCGTGGTGCCCCATGGGCGGCGGTCAGCAGCGCGGCCAGCGCCCCCGGCAGGCCGGTGAGGAGGTCCGCGGGCCACTCGGCGAGCGGCCGGACGGCCAGCCGGGCCGTCAGATGGCCGACGAGCCGGTCCTTCAGCGCGCTCGCCGCCGGCAGCCGGGCGTGGCGGTCGAAGGCGTCGGCGACCGCCAGCACGCCCGCGGCCCCGTGGCACAGCCCGAGCCGGTCGCCGGGGGCGTCGCCGAAGAGGTGGAACGTCTCGTCGTAGTGCTCGGCGAGCGTGGTGAAGGCGGTCGCGGCCCAGTCGGCGGCGGCCCCGTCCCCGAGGGCGTCGGCGGCGTCCCACAGGGCCCAGGCGACCCCCGGCGTGCCGTAACACCACGCCTGGCGGGGGTTGGCCTCGGGGGAGGGCGGCTCGGCGAGTCCGGCGCCGGGCCAGGTGCGGATGCCCCGCTCGTCGTCGTACGCCTGGCGGACCAGCCAGCGGGTGGCCCGGCCGAGCGCCCCGGCGAGGTCGCCGGCCAGATCCGTGTCCGGCCCGGTGCGGCGCAGTGCCGCGGTGAGCGCGGTGACGAGCCCGGCGACACCGTGCCCCATACCGGTGTTGACGCGGCCCTGCATCCAGCCCAGCAGCGGGTGGTCCGGGTACTGGCCCGCGCGCAGCCGCCCCAGCTCCTCCTCGTCGCACAGCAGCGCCAGATGCGCGGCGAGCGGTCGCGGCACGGGCAGCTCCGGTTCCGTCGCGCACAGCGCGAGCAGCAGGCCCGAGGGGCCGGAGATCAGGTCGTAGTCGGGAAACGCGACCTCGCGGGTGCGGTACCCGGGCGGGCGCCCGGCGAGGTGGGCGCCGAGCCGGTCCGCCGCGGCCCCCAGCCCGGGGTGCACCCGGGCGCCCAGGCGCAGGCCGACGAGCGTGCCGGCCAGGCCCCCGTCGTACAGGGCGGGGTGGGACGGCCCGCGGCCGGCCGTGCGGGACCACACGGCCACGGCGGCGGGCGCCGCCTCGTCGTCCGCGACCAGGTGGGCCAGCACCGGGATACCGGGGTCGCAGCGGTGTCCGCCCCGCTCGGGCGCCTCGGCCCACTCCAGCAGGTAGCGGACGGCGAGCCCGTGGACGTCCTCGTCCGGCGGGGCGGCCGGTACGGCCGTGTCGTGCGGCATCGTCCTCCAAACGTCGTCGCGGACAGGGCGGAGCCGCCCGCACGGGCGGGCGGCTCCTGGGAGCGTCATCCACAGATGACGACCGTGGCACAGATGACGATCGTGCACAGGCCGCTGCATCCCTGGGTGTACACGGATGCCGTCGGCAGGTCCTCGTCGGTGATCCGCTCCTCGAGGTCGCTGATCAGGGTGTCGAGTTCGGTGATTTCGTGTGCGGGCATGGGACTTCCCCTTTCACTCATCGGGTGTTGGCCGCCCCGGCGGGCCGCCTGGCGGGCGGGCCGGGGACGTCGTGCCGGCCACCGTGGACCAAGGCGTCGGCGGCGGCCTCGGCGAGCCGGCCGGCGCATCGGTCGTGGGGGAGCCGGAGCAGGAGCTGCGCGGCGACGCTCGCGCCGCCGTGCAGCGGGTCGTGCAACAGCAGGTCTTCGGGGGCCGGCAGCATCTCCTCCACCAGCAGCGCGGTGCCCGCCTCCCGGGCGCACAGCCGCTCGATCAGCTGGAGGGCCGTCAGCGAGGCGAGGTCCACCGGGACCGGCTTCGCGCCGGGGGCGGTGCGCACGAACGCGTGCCGGGGCAGCCCGGCGGACCGGCGCAGCAGGGCGAGGGACCGGACCTTGGTGAGCAGGTCGTCACCGGGCTCCCACAGCTTGCCGCGGTCGACGCGCCAGGTCGCCGGGGCGAGGACGAGGTCGCCGCCCGCGGTGAGCCGGGGCAGCCGGGCCCGGTCGGGCAGCGCCGCGTCCAGCGCGTCCAGCCGCACCAGATAGGAGGCCGCCGGATGGCTCGCCGCGAGCAGCAGCCGTACGAGGGTGTCGTAGGGCGGGGCGGGGGAGCGGGTGGCCTGGTACACGGGGACGACGCGCCGCCCGTCCGCCTCGGCGACGATCCGGCCGTGGGCGCGCCGCAGGCTGATGCGGTCCAGCGGGAGGTAGCGCGCGTGCCCGCCGGGCGAACCGTAGTAGGGCGTGGGGTCCGGGTCGCCGGTCCACCAGCGGGTCGTCACCGGACGGCGCACGGCGTTGGCGGACCGCTCGGCGAGCGGCGGCACGAGCAGGTCGACGAAGCGGACCCCGGTGCGTTCCTCGACGGCGGCGAGGAACGCGCGGTAGGCGTCGCTGTTGCCGTAGCCGCCGTGCAGGGTGCGCAGTCCGTCGGCGAACCGGGCGTCGAGCACCCCGGCGGACGAGGCGGTCTCCAGCACGGCCACCGGGCCGCCGTCGGCGCAGGGGGGCAGCGGGCGCAGCAGACAGTCGACCGGCCAGGGCGGCAGCGTGGCACCGCCGGGCGGTGCGCCCAGCTCGTCCAGCAGCGCGTCGTCCACGTCCACGCAGGCCGTGCCGGAGCGGGCGGCGGCGTCCAGGTGGGCCAGCAGCCGGGCGTAGCCGCCGGCGGGGTCGTGGGCGGGGTGCCAGCCCGTGTAGCGGCGGACGGGCGGCGGTTCGTCCGCGCTCAGCCGGTCGGCGAGGATCTCGCTGATGGGGCGCGCCTGTTCGGTGAGCCCGGCGAACCAGGGCTGTCGCTCCGGCGGCTCCGCCGGCCGGTCGGCCTCCCGGAGTGCGGCGAGCCGGGCCGCGATCCGCAGCCCGCGCCGGACGCGTGCGGCGGCTGCCGCGGGCACGGCGGCGTCGGCGCCGAGCCTGCGGTAGGAGTCGAGGAACCAGGCGTCCGCCCCGCCCCCCGCGGGCGTCGGCGGCAGCGCGCCGGTGGCGCCGACCGTCTCGGCCGGCACCCAGCCGGAGCAGTGCTGCCGGGGCGCCCGGCAGATCTGTACGACGCCCAGCCCGTGCAGGTGCTGGAGGAACCCGCGCAGTACCGCGGGGGCCACGGCCGGCCGGCCGGGCGGGGCGCTCAGCGACGGCAGCACGCGGTCCAGTTCGCCGAGCGTGCGCGGCCCGTCGGCGAGCAGGGCCAGGACGCTTTCCAGCACGCGGGTGCGGCGCAGCACGATCTGCCGGAGCCGCCCGGGTTCACGCGGGTCCACGACGTAACAGCGCACCTGCCCGGGCGGGTCGCCGGGAGCGGGGGCGGACGGTTCGGCGAAGTGCAGGGGCGTCGGCGCGAGCAGGGTCGCGGGGTCGGCGGTGCGCAGATCCGCGGGGGCGGAGCCGGCCCGCAGGAGGTGCACGTTCTCCACGGCGATCGCGGCGAGGGCACCGAGGGGGGTACCGGGCGCGAGCAGCGGCGGGCAGCCGTCGTCCGGGCCGTCGGTCACCGGGAGCGCGGCGATCTGGCCGGCCCAGCCGCGCGGTGTCGTCTTCACCGCGGCCCGGCCCACGATGCGCCACAGATAGGCGGCACGTTTGCGCAACTGCTTGCCGGACCACGACTGGCCGTCGGCGAGCCGCCGTTCGATGTCGTCGGCGAGTGCGGGAGCGGCGCTGTCCAGGAACGCGCGCATCACGGGGCTGGAGCACGCCGTACGCCACGCCTGCTCGGCGACCCGCTGCTGCTCGGCCGTGACCTCCTGCCGCAGCCGGGTCAGTGCCGCCTCCGCCGCCTCGGCGCCGCGCAGCAGGGCGCGGGCCTGCCCGGCGAGGTCGGCGGGCACGGCGGACGAGCGCTCCAGCAGCAGGCAGTCCGGCGCCCCCGGTGCCGTACCCGAGTGCAGCCGCCGCCGCAGCGCGAGTACGGCGCCCCGGTCGGCGGACGCCAGCGAAGGGTGCGGTACGACCTCGGCACCCAGCCGGTCGGCCAGCGCCCGGGCCTGCGCGGCGAGCCGCTCGGCGGTGTCGGCGTGCCGGGCGGCGCCCTCGAAGAGGTGCTCGGCGGCGCCGGCCGTCCAGGCGGCGCCGGGCATGCCGCCCAGCCGCAGCAGCGCCGTGGCCCCGAGCAGGGTGTCGCGCGTGTCGGCCGGTTCGGTGGCTTGTGCCGGTACGGGCGTGGGGTCGGCCGTGGTGCCGGGTGCCGTGCTGGGCGTGGGCTCGGCCGTGGTTCCGCGTGTCGTGTCGTGGCTCGCGTGCCTGTCCTGCCTGTCCTGACTGTCGGCTGGCTGGGCCGCTTGTTCCGGTACGTGTTCCATGCTCAGTCCGCCTCCTCCCGGCCGTCGGCGGCGAGTGCCTCGGTGAGCAGGCACTGGCGTGCGGTGGAGAGCGCGCCCCGGTTCCAGTGGAAGATCACGTGGTGGGCGGCGGCCCGGCGCGGACCGACCGTGGCCTCACCGGAGGCGAAGTAGTGGCCGTGCCAGCGCTCCGCGGCCCGCCCCACCGCCGCCAGATGCTCGCCGAGGACGTCCCGCCAGGCCTTCGGCAGGGCCTGGAGCCGGTCCTCGGGACCCTGCTCCCAGTAGGCGCGGATCCCGGCGGCGGCCCGGCGCAGGTCCGGCTCGCCGAGGCCGCCCGGCAGCCGTCGGCCGGTCTCCTCCCGTACCACCTGCCAGACCCCCCGGTGCTCCCAGCCGACGATGCCCAGCCCGTCGAACACGGCGCGCAGCAAGGCCAGGGACACCCGCCAGCCGACCGGAGCCGGATCGCCGGCCACGGCGGTGTGCACGTCCAGCCAGGCCCGGGAGTCCGCGGTGAACAGCTCGTGCACCCAGGGCATGGAGCGCGGTCCGCCGAAGAGATAGGTCTCCGGCTCGTACACACCGGTCACGGGCGGCGTCCCGGCCTCCCCGGTCCGCTCCGGCGTCAGCCGGCGCAGCAGGTCGGCGCGCAGTTCGGGTGCCCGGGACGGATCCGCCGCGAGGAACCGTACGCGCAGCCCCGGGGGTTTGTGCATGAAGAAGAAGTCGCGGGCCTGTCCGGTGCCGAGCAACTCACGGGCCGCCGTGGCGAGTCGGCCGTACGGTGGCGGCGTGACGGCCAGGTTGAGCTGGATCCAGCCGGCCTCGGGGGCGTGGGCGCGCAGGGCTTCGAGCCCGGCCGTCAGAAACGTCCGTCGGGCCGCCGCGTATCCGGGGTCCTCCGCCGTGAGGGGGACGGTGCCCAGGGGCTCGGCACGTACGTCGTCCAGGCAGTCGGCCAGTAACCGCTCGACCCGCACCATGCGACCTCCTCACCGGGAAGGGCAATCCACTCCTGTGATGTCCACGTCGCATGTGTTCCGAAGCGCGGAAGCGAATTGGTCATATGATCAACAGGAGTGCGCGGGAGGTATGTCACGCGCGGTGACGGCGCGTCCGACGCGCTCGTGTCACACCGGCGCCGCCGGTGACGTCCGCCGGACACACCGGGCCGCCGGCGTCGCACGAGTCCCTCGGCCACTGCCGTGAGCTGGGACGACGACGGGGCCGAAAACAAGTGGGCGGGGACGGCGCACCGACGCGATCATGGACCGGTTTGTCGCCGCTTCGCAACCACCGAGGGATCCGCCATGCCCGTTCCCGCCGATCCGACCGTCCTGCACCCCATGCCCGAACAGCCTCGCGTGGTGCTGCTCAAGCCGCTGGTGAAGTCCCCGCTGATCGAGGTCGGGGAGTACTCGTACTACGACGACCCGGACGACCCCACCGCGTTCGAGACCCGCAACGTGCTCTACCACTACGGACCGGAAAAGCTGATCATCGGTAAATTCTGTGCGCTGGGGACGGGGGTGCGGTTCATCATGAACGGTGCCAACCACCGTATGGACGGCCCTTCCACCTTTCCGTTCCCCACCATGGGCGGCTCCTGGGCCGACCATTTCGACCTGCTCACCGGCCTGCCGAACCGGGGAGACACCGTCGTCGGCAACGACGTCTGGTTCGGCCACGGTACGACGGTGATGCCGGGCGTACGGATCGGACACGGCGCGATCATCGGCTCCGGTGCCGTGGTCACCGCCGACGTACCCGACTACGGCATCGTCGGCGGCAACCCGGCCCGCCTCATCCGCACCCGCTACTCCGACGAGGAGATCGCCCGGCTGCTGGCGGTGGCCTGGTGGGACTGGCCCGCGGAGCACATCACCGAGCACGTGCGCACGATCATGTCGGGCACCATCACCGACCTGGAGGCCGCCGCTCCGGGCGACGCGCGGGCGTAAGGACACCCCCGCCGACCGAGCCGGAGGCCGGACGCCGGGCGTGTTCGTCGTCGGCGAAGACGGTCGTGGGCCTTGGTGACCACTGCCAGGGTGGGCACATGAAGACGACGCCCGATGGACGGCCCGTGCCGCCCGCGCACGCCGACGAGCGCGCCATGCTGGGAGCGTGGCTGGACTTTCACCGCGCGACGCTCGCGCTGAAGTGTTCCGGTCTGACGGACGAACGATTACGCCTTGCCGCGGTGCCTCCGTCGCCGATGACGCTGCTCGGTCTCGTGCAGCACATGGCCGAGGTGGAACGCAACTGGTTCCAGCGGGTGTTCGCCGGTCGGGACGTGCCGCGGGTCTTCGGGGAAGGCAACCCGGACGGCTTCGCCCTCGACCCGGGACGAGGACTCGACGAGGTGATGGCCGTCTGGCGGGGGGAGGTCGCCCGGGGGCGTGCGGTGATCGCCGGAGCCGCGCTGGACGACTTCGGCCGGCTGCCGGAGAAGGAGGCCGGTCACGTCGGTGACCGGGGAGTCTCCCTGCGCTGGATCCTGGTGCACATGATCGAGGAGTACGCGCGTCACAACGGTCACGCGGATCTCATTCGAGAGCGGATCGACGGAGTCACCGGCGCGTGAGACGTGTGCGCGGCGCGGGACGGACCGCGCGAGTGCCCGGCCGCGTCTGCCGGCTCGCCCTCACGCCCCGGTCCATCGGACGCGGCAGGCGTGCCTAAGCGATCGAGAAGGTGGTGCCGGGGGCGGCGTAGTCGACGGGGCCGTGGAATCGGGTCGAGGCGCGGCGTACCGCTTCGGCCGGGGTGAGGGTCGGGCCGACGTGCGTGACCAGCAACCGGCGCGCCCCGGCCGCCCCCGCCGTGTCGCCGGTGTCCTCGGGGGTGTGGTGTACCTGCGGGCCGTCGGCCGGGGCCCGGCTGCTCTCGGCCTCGCACAGCAGCGCGTCGCATCCCTCGGCCAGTCGTGTGAGGTTCGCGCACGGAGCGGTGTCCCCGGAGTACACCAGCGACCGGCCCTCGACCTCGATGCGCAGGGCGAAGGCCGGGATGCCGTGTTCCACCGCCCGGGTGGTCAGCGTGAGACCGCCGACGCTCGCCTGATGCCCGTCATGCAACTCGCGGATGGCGAAGGCGGATTCGACGGGGCTGCGCGTCGAGGTGTTGGTCAGGAAGTGGGCCAGCCGGTCGGTGATGCCCGGCGGCCCGTACAGGGGGATGGGCGCGTCGAACCGGACGTTCGCGAACAGCACCGCGTAGTACGTGGTGAGCAGGTCCGCGCTGTGATCGGCGTGCAGGTGCGAGATCCAGATCGCGTCCACCTCGTCGAGCCGGACATACCGCTGCAACTGCGCCAGCGTCCCGCTGCCCGCGTCCACCCAGACGCGGGTGGCGCCATGCGACACCAGGTAGCCGGAGCACGGATTGTCGACGGTGGCGTGGGGCGTCGCGGAGCCCAGGACGGTGAGCCGGAGAGGAGCGCTGGTCATTCGCAGAGTCTATAGAGCGGATGATCTTACGGGAGTGTCAATTGTCTTGCCTTCGTATCACCCGTACGGATGACGCCGGTTCGCGTCACTTCGATGTGCCGGGGTGCGGCCACGGGCCAGTCGGGGGCGGCGATCGCGGCGGTAAACGTACCCTTCGAGACAACAAGGCAGATCATTCTTTAATTCGCTTTACATGGTGAACCGTTCCACTCGGACAGCATGCGGGGGCAGCGCTTCCCGAGCGAAGGGAGTCGGCGGCATGGCCGACTGGAAGCAGATCAGCGGTGGGTTGACGCGGATCGCGGTGGGTTCGCGTACGAACGTGTGGGGTGTGAACTCGGCGGGGAACATCTACCGCTACACGAACAACGACGCGAGTCCGTGGGTGCAGATCCCCGGTGGGCTGTCGGACATCGGGGCGGGTGCGGACGGCACGGTGTGGGGGGTCAACTCCGCCGGGAACATCTATCGTTACACCGGCGACCAGGAGTCCGGCCACTGGAAGCAGATCAGCGGTGGGTTGACGCGGATCGCGGTGGGTTCGCGTACGAACGTGTGGGGTGTGAACTCGGCGGGGAACATCTACCGCTACACGAACAACGACGCGAGTCCGTGGGTGCAGATCCCCGGTGGGCTGTCGGACATCGGGGCGGGTGCGGACGGCACGGTGTGGGGAGTCAACTCGGCGGGGAACATCTACCGTTACACCGGCGACCAGGAGTCCGGCCACTGGAAGCAGATCAGCGGCGGACTGAAGGCGATCGCCTCCGGCTCCCGCACCACGGTGTGGGGTGTGAACTCGGCCGGGAACATCTACCACTACACCAACAACGACGCGAGTCCGTGGGTGCAGATCCTCGGTGGGCTGTCCGACATCGGGGCGGGCGCGGACGGCACCGTGTGGGGAGTCAACTCCGCCGGGAACATCTACCGTTACACCGGTGACCTGCCCGGCTGACCGGGCACGGCGGCGCCCCGGCCCCGCACGGGGAGTCCGGGGCGCCGCACGCGTACGGTCCTCGCGGCGGGGTCAGCGCGCGGCGAGCAGATCGAGCGTGTCGAGCACGCGGTTCGAGAAGCCCCACTCGTTGTCGTACCAGGCGACCACCTTGACATGGCGGCCGTCCACACGGGTGAGGGCCGAGTCGAAGATGGACGAGGCCGGATTGCCCGTGATGTCGGACGACACGAGCGGGTCCTCCGAGTATTCGAGGATGCCGGCGAGCGGCCCCTCGGCGGCCGCGCGGTAGGCCTCCAGCACCTCGTCCCGCGACACCTCCCGGCTGACGGTGGTGTTCAGCTCCACGATCGAACCCACCGGAACCGGCACCCGGATCGAGTCACCCGACAGCTTGCCGTCCAGATTCGGCAGCACCAGTCCGATCGCCTTGGCGGCACCCGTGGTGGTCGGCACGATGTTCACGGCGGCGGCACGCGCACGGCGGGCGTCGCGGTGCGGGCCGTCCTGGAGGTTCTGCTCCTGGGTGTAGGCGTGCACCGTCGTCATGAAACCGTGCTCGATGCCCGCGAGTTCGTCCAGCACCGAGGCCAGCGGCGCCAGCGCGTTCGTCGTGCACGAGGCGTTCGAGACGATCGTGTGCAGGGCAGCGTCGTACGCCTCGGTGTTGACCCCGTACGCGAGCGTGACGTCGGCACCGTCCGACGGGGCGCTGACGAGCACCTTCCTCGCGCCCGCGTCCAGGTGCGCGCTGGCCGCCTTGGCCGAGGTGAAGCGGCCGGTCGACTCCAGGACGATGTCCACCCCGAGTTCGGCCCACGGCAACCGCGCCGGCTCCCGCTCGGCCAGCACCTTGATGCGCCGGCCGTCGACGACGAGCGTGTCCCCGTCGGCGCTCACCGGCCGGCCCAGCCGGCCGGCCGTCGTGTCGTAGGCGAGCAGCCGCGCCAGGACGGCGGGCTCCGTGAGGTCGTTGACGGCGACGACCTCCAGAGCGGTGTCGCGTTCGAGCAGCGCGCGCAGCACGTTGCGTCCGATGCGGCCGAATCCGTTGATGGCTATGCGGGTCATGAGTGCTCTCCTTTCCGTTCGCCACCATCTTGGATCGCCGAGTCCGCCCATGCCGACGGCGCGAGCGCCATGGTTCGCAAGGATCGCGCCAGGCGGTGGGCCGGCCGTGTCCGCCCTTCCCGGCCCCTCGGATTGTCGGCGCGCGGACGGTGGACGGTTCGCGTACCTTTTCGCCAACCGGGACATCGAGTTGCGCGGCACGTTCGGCGCATTTCCTCAGATCTCGCTCAATTGCCGCCAATCCCGGCCGGAAGTGTGGTGTTGTTCATCCCGGCACCGAACAGCCGCGTACGGCACGGTGTTTGCGTCACACCGCCCTGCTCCGGGCGCGAACGTACAGGGAGGGCGGATATGGCGAAGGCGGTGCACGCCTGGCTGGGCGACATGCGGATCACCTGTCAGGTCTGCCGGGGAGAGCTCTTCCGCGAGCGAGGCGTGAAGCTCAACAGCACCAGCATGGAATTCATGAAACTGGCCTGGGCGGACGAGACCGCGACGGGGCTGATCTGCTGGCACTGCGGGTATGTGCACCTCTTCGTCAACCGGAACATCGAGTTGCGCCGCGTCAAGACGTGACGCCCGGCCGTGCGTTCACGCGCCCGCACCGTCCTCGGCGTCCCGGCCGTCTTCCGGCTGCCCGGTGAGCCGGGTCGCGAGGCGGTAGACGATCAGGGCGTCCCGGTACTGCTTCCCGGCTACGACTTCGCCGGGAACGTTCGTGCGCTCGCTGCGGGACGTCGATGTCCGCTTCCCGGTGCCGGGGAAGCGGACCGCTGTCCGCGGTTCCTCCACGAAACGGAGGCGGTCGGCGCGGACGGTCGCCCGGAACACGATGTCGCAGGGCGGGCGCGCGGCGTCCGGCGCCGGGGCGCCGGCCGTTCAGGGCGGCTCGTCCCGCTCCCTGGGGGCACGGCGACGCACGGGACGAGGCGGCAGCTTCCCGTCCTCGCCGCGTACTCGGCGCGCGCGGGTGCCGCCGCGCCCGGGGACGGCCGGATCCCGCACCTCGTCCTCGGGCCTACGCGCCCGGGTCCGTCCGGGTGCCGCGGCCCTGCGTACGGCACGACGCGCGGCGCCCGGCGAACCCTCGGCGACGTCCGGTACCTCCTCGACAACGTCCGCCACGTCCTCGACGGCATCCGATGCTTCCGTGACGGCGTCGGGTACGCCCTCCACCGCCCCGGTCACCCCGCTCGCGGCACCCGCCACAGTGCCCCCGGCCTCACGGCCCACATCCCGGACGGCACCCGCGGCACCCCGCCCGACCCCCTCCACCACCGAGCCGGCGCCACGGCCCACCCCTTCCACGGCCGAACCGGCACCCAGCCCGACCCCTTCGACCGCCCGCCCGGCGCCGCGGCCCACCCCCTCCACCGCCTGACCGGCTCCTCGGGCCACGCCCTCGACCCCTCGGCCGGCGCCTCGGCCCACGTCGCGCACGGCTGACGCGGCTCCGCCGCCGAGGTCGCCGACCGCCCTGCTCGCACCCGTCCCCAGCTCGCCGACGGCCTGCCGCGCCCCGCTCCCGACGTCCCGTACGGCGGACCCCACCCCGCGGGCCAGTTCCTCGAGGAGCTGCGGATTGCGGTCGAGCGTGGTGAGCACCCGGTTGATGATCGTCGCCACGTTGTCGAGCCGCACCTCCAGCCGGGCCTGGGCCTCCACCCCCGAGATGCCCAGATGCACCCGGCCCAGTGCCACATCGGCGCCCACGTTCAGCCTCAGCAGATCCAGCACCTCGGCCTGGAGCGAGACGTGCGCCCGCAGGTCCTCCACGTCCAGATCGATCTGGTCCACCTTGAGCACCGGGACGTCGAGGAAGACATCGGGCTCCGCGCCGGCCGCCCTCCTCCGGCCGGCGGGCTCCCCGTCCGGGCCGGCCATGCCGCCGTAGGCGTCGTCGTCCGCGTCGGCCGTCTCCTCGCAGACCTCGTCCTCAGGGCCCGCCGGGTCCGCGTAGACCTCGTCCTCAGGGCCCGCCGGGTCCGCGTAGACCTCGTCGTCCAGGCCGGCCGGGTCCTCGTCGTACAGCCCCGGTCGCTCCTCGATCGGCCCCTCACCGTCCTCGGCGCTGTCACGCATCACCGAGCCGCCTCCGCTGGTTCGCCGGACATTTCATCCCATTCTGCGGGGACATCAAGCAGGGCGCGCGGCGCGGGGCCGCCATTGGTATCGCCTTGGAACCTGGTCGTTTTTTCGTCTTTGACCTATGGGCCGGCCGGGCGTGCACTGGAAGAGAAGCCAACCAGCGGTGGACCGAGGCGCGAGTGACGACTCACCCGCCAGGTACCCGGGGGACCCGGGACGGACCGGTGCCCCGCATGTTTCTCCGACACGGAAGGGCGATCATGGCCACGCAGCACAAGAAGATGGATCCGTTCGCCGTCGAGGGCGACTTCTTCCGGATCAAGGACCTGCTCGGACCAGAGGAACGGCAGACGCTGGAACGCATCCGCTCCTTCCTCGCCGACAAGGTGGAACCGACCGCCGGCGAGCTGTGGGCCCATGCCGAGTCCCCGCTGAACCTGGTGGACGCGATCCGCGACCTCGGCATCACCGGCATTCCCGGCGACGCCCCCGGGATCACCGCGCGCAGCCCGCTGCTGAGCGGCCTCATCAGCATGGAGATGGCCCGCGTCGACCCTTCGTTCGCCACCTTCTACGGCGTGCACAGCGGGCTGGGCATGGGCTCCATCCGTGAGTGCGGATCCGAGGAGCAGCGACAGCGCTGGCTGCCGCAGATGGTCGAGTGGCGCAAGATCGGCGCGTTCGGCCTGACCGAACCGCTGGTGGGTTCCGGTACGGCCCGCGGGCTGCTGACCACGGCCCGCCGGGACGGCGGCGACTGGGTGCTCAACGGCGAGAAGCGCTGGATCGGCAACGGCACGTTCGCCGACCTGGTGGTGATCTGGGCGCGCGACGAGGCGGACGGGCAGGTCAAGGGCTTCGTGGTGGAGAAGGGCACCCCCGGCTTCACCGCCCGCAAGCTGGAGGGCAAGATCGCCCTGCGTGGTGTGCAGAACGCCCACATCGTCCTGGACGACGTCCGGGTCCCGGAGGAGAACCGCCTCCAGCGGGCCGACTCCTTCCGCGACACCGCACGCGTCCTCAAGGTCACCCGCGGCGGTGTGGCCTGGCAGGCCATCGGCTGCTCGATCGGCGCCTACGAGGCCGCCCGCGCCTACGCCGTGGAGCGCGAGCAGTTCGGCAAGCCGATCGCGAGCTTCCAGCTCGTCCAGGACCTGCTGTCCCGGATGCTCGGCAACATCACCGCCTCCCAGGCGATGGCGGTGCGGATGGCCCAGCTGCACGCCGAGGACGCGCTGAGCGAGGCCCAGGCGGCCATGGCCAAGATGTTCTGCACCACCCGGATGCGCGAGACCGTCGCCTGGGCCCGCGAGGTGTTCGGCGGCAACGGCATCCTGCTGGAGTACAAGGCGGCCCGCTTCTTCGCCGACGCCGAGGCGCTCTACTCGTACGAGGGCACCCGCGACATGAACTCCCTCATCGTCGGCCGGGCGGCCACCGGCATCAGCGCCTTCGTCTGAGCCCCGGCCCCGAGCCCCAGCCCTGGGCTCTCGGCCCGTACCCGGCCGCGCGCCCCGACCTCACCGCACCCTCCCCCATCCCGCACGACCGGGATGCGTCATTCCACAAGGGGATGAGACGTACATGAGCCACTCCACCCCGGCTTCCGGCACCCGCCCCCTCGACGGCCTGCGCGTCATCGACCTGGCCAGCGTCATCATGGGGCCCTACGCCTGCCAGATCCTCGGCGACCTCGGCGCCGACGTCATCAAGATCGAGTCGCCCACCGGTGACGTGATGCGCCATGTGCACCGGCGGGACGCCGACACCATCGGGGCGCTGGCACTCAACATCAACCGCAACAAGCGCAGCGTCCGCCTGGACCTGAAGACGCCCGAGGGCAAGCAGGCCGCGCTCGCCCTCATCGGCACGGCCGACGCGCTGATCACCAACATGCGCCCACGGGCCCTGCGCAAGCTCGGCCTCACCTACGAGGACCTCGCCGAGAGCAACCCGCGCCTGGTCTACTGCAACGCCCAGGGCTTCCGCTCCGACTCGCCGGCCGCCGACTACGCCGCCTACGACGAGGTGATCCAGGCCGCCTCCGGCATGGTCGACCTGATGCGGCGGGTCACCGGCCAGCCCTACTACGTACCCACGGCCATGGCCGACAAGGTCTGCGGCATGACCATCGCCTACGCCGTGCTCGCCGCCCTGCTGGGCCGGGAACGCACCGGCAGGGGCCAGCACGTCGAGGTGCCGATGGCGGACACGATGTTCGCCTTCACCCTGGTCGAGCACATCGGCGGCCAGGCGTACGAGCCCCCGGCCGGCCCCGTCGGCTTCCCGCGCTCCCTGGAACCGGGGCACGCGGCGTTCCCGACCAAGGACGGATACGCGTGCGTCCTGCCGTACAACTACCGTGACGCCGAGGCATTCTTCACCTTCGTCGGGCACCCCGAGGCACTGGACGGCTTCACCCCCGAGAACTTCCAGTCGAAGATCGGCGAGCTGTACGAGCTGCTCGCCCGGTACACCGACGGGCACACCACCGCGGAGTGGGAGGCGTTCTGCTCCCGGCACTCCATCCCGTTCGCCCCGGTCATGAACCTCGACCACGCCGGCGAGCACCCCTACTGGGCCGACGGGCACATGCTCGACGTGCAGCAGCACCCGCACGTCGGTGCCTACCGGGTGATCGGCGACCCCGTCCGCTACTCCGGCTCGCCCTCCGGGGTACGGCGGCCCTGCCCGGAACTCGGGGAGGACACCGCGTCCGTCCTGGCCGAGATCGGTTACACCCCCGAGCAGGTGGCCGAGGTGACCGGCACGGCCGACGCGGGGCGGTGAGGGAGAGGCGTACCGGGGGAGGCGTACGGGGCGTCGTACGGGGGAGTCGTACTCACGTTCCGGCTCACGCTCCTGGACCCGGACCCCCGGCGGATCGTGCCGCGCACGTCTCCCGCAGGATCTCCAGGAACACCCGGCAGGCCGGGGACAGGGGTTCCCGGCGGCGTGCCACCCCGAACGGGGCGCGCACGGGCGGGCCGAGGGGACGTACGACCCCGCCCTGCTCCGCGATGCGCTCGGCGTACCAGCGGTCCACCAGAGCCGCCCCGGCACCGGTCAGCACCAGCGGGATGACGGAACCCAGACGCGGGGTGACGACACCGGCCCAGGAGCGCACCGCCCGAGCCGGCTCCCGGCTGTCCCCATCGCGCCCCGCGTCCTGCTCCTGCCTACTACTCTGCTGATGCCCGGTGCCTTCGTCCTGCCCCGCGTCGGCGAGGGCCCGGCGGATCGCGTGCCGGACGGAGCCGCCGTGCAGGACCGCCACCAGCGGCATGGCGCTCACCTCGGCCGGCGACACCGGTCCCGGTGCGATGACGGTGCCCGGCGCCATGGCCAGCCAGATGTCGTGGTGCCCCAGCTCCTCCGTCACCAGGTCGGGGGCCGGCGGCAACGGCAGTGAGACCACGGCCAGTTCATGGCGCCCGTCGGCGAGCGCGTACACCAGCTCGTCGTCGTCGGGCGCGTCCTCCACCAGCACACCGACCCCCGGGTGGGCCCGGCGGAACCTGCCCACCGCCCGCGCCAGCGGGTCGGCCGCCACCGAGGCGTGCGCCACCAGCTCCAGGCGCCCGGCGCGCAGCGACGCCACGTCCGAGACCGCGCGGCCGGCCGCCCGGCGCGCCGCCAGCAGCCGCCGGGCCGGCTCCACCAGGGCCCGGCCCGCCGGGGTGGGGACGACACCGCGCGGCGTCCGCTCGAACAGCTCGGCACCCGCCTGCCGTTCGATCGCCCGTACGGTCTGCGACAGGGACGGCTGCGCCACGTGCAGCCGGCGCGCCGCCGCGGTGATGCCGCCGCTGTCGACCACGGCCAGGAAGTACTCGGCCTGCCGTAGACCGGTGAACGGCGCGCCCCGGCCCGGTTCACCCGGCAAAGGACCCACCACCCACGCGCCCTCCGTCGTCCGGTGCCACCGCCAGGCCGGCCAGCGCCCGGGCGGCCGGGGACAGCCGGCCGGGCACATACGCCAGCCCGTACCGCTGGCGCAGGGGCGGATCGAGCCGGCGGACCCGCGCGCCCTGCCCGGCGGCCCACCGCGCCGCCTTCCCGGCGAGGAAGGACATGCCCGCCCCGGCCAGCACCAGGGGAACCACCATCTCCCGGTGCGCCACCTCGACCGTGACCCGCAGCCGCACCCCCTGGGCCGCCAGATGGTCACCCACCAGTGCGCGCTGGCGACTGTGACCGGTGACGCCCACCGTTTCCCGGCCGGCCAGCCACCGGACCGGCAACGGGTCGGGCGGGGGCGGTTCGTCGGGCGAGAAGACGGCCATGATCTCGTGCTCGGCCAGCGGGCGCACCACGATGCCGTCCGTGTCGAGGGGCAGATAGGCCAGGCCCACCTCGGCCCGGCCGTCCGCCAGCATCCCGGGCACCTCCGCGTCGCGGTCGGTGACCTGCACGCGCACCCGCACCTCGGGGTGCAGCCCGCGGAACCGCCCGAGGAGCGGGGCGCAGGGATCGACGGCCAGCACCGGCGTGGTGACCAGGTCCAGCTCCCCGGCCGGCCCGCCGGTCACCTCGCCCGTCCGGCGCAGCTCACGCAGCAGCAGCCGCGCGTGGGGCACGAACGCGCGCCCCGCCGGCGTGAGGACGGCCCCCCGCCGCACCCGGCGCACCAGCGCCGCGCCCATCTCCTTCTCCAGGGTGCCGAGGGCCTGCGACAGCGACGGCTGGCTCACCCCGGCGGCCACCGCCGCGTGACCGAGGCTGCCGTGCTCGGCGACCGCGAGGAAGTACTCCAGCTGCTGACGGTTCACGCTCCGCACCGTACCCGGACCGGCCCGCGATCCCGGCCGCCGACGACATCTAGTCCCGCCGGACGAAGGTGCGCCGGTATTCGGTGGGGGTGGTGCCGAGGATGCGCTGGAAGTGGGTGCGCAGGTTCGTGCCGGTGCCGAGACCGACGTCGGCGGCGATCTGCTCGACGCTGCGTTCCGTACGCTCCAGCAGTTCGCGGGCCAGATCGACGCGGGCCCGCATGACCCACTGCATCGGTGTGTACCCCGTGTCCTCGACGAAGCGCCGGGAGAGGGTTCGTGGCGAGACCGCCGCGTGCCGGGCGAGCGCCTTGAGGGTGAGGGGTTCGCCGAGCCGGTGCAGCGCCCACTCGCGGGTGGCGGCGAACCGCTCGCCGAGCGGCTCGGGCAGGCTGCGTGGCACGTACTGCGCCTGACCGCCGCTGCGGTAGGGGGCCGCGACCAGGCGCCGGGCCGCGTGGTTCGACGCGGCCACCCCGAGGTCCCCCCGCAGGATGTGCAGGCACAGGTCGATGCCCGAGGCGGCGCCGGCCGACGTCAGCACGCTGCCCTCGTCGACGAAGAGGACGTTCTCGTCGAGCCGGACCAGCGGATGCCTCGCCCTGAGCGCCCGGGTGTAGTGCCAGTGGGTCGTGGCACGCCTGCCGTCGAGCAGACCCGTGGCGGCGAGCGCGAAGGCGCCCGTCGAGATGGCGGCGAGCCGCGCGCCCCGGGCGTGGGCGGCGAGCAGCGCCTCGACCACGGCGGCCGGCGGGTCCTCGCGGTCCGGGAACCGGTAACCAGGGATGAAGACGATCTCGGCCCACTCCAGCGCCTCGAGGCCGTGGGCGACGTGGTACGACAGGCCGTCACCGCCGGTCACCAGACCGGGCGCGGCGCCGCACACCCGCACCTCGTACGGCATGCTCGCCCGGGTCGTGAACACCTGGGCGGGAATGCCGACATCGAGCGGCTTGGCACCCTCCAGCACCAGGACGGTGACACGACGCATACGGGAGGACGACACGGGAACAGGGTACGAGCCCGCGGCCTCAGCGGGAGCGGGCGGGCTGCTCGGAACGGGAAGCCACGCGGCGCGTGGGGAGTTCGCCGGTACGGGCGCTCGCGTGGAACGCGGGCCGGAGGCGGCCGGTCAGCGCCAGGAACGCGACGAACGTGCCGGTGACGATCCAGCCGGGCCAGCCGGCCATGCCCATGTGCAGCGGATCGAGGGCAGCCGTGGGATCGGCGAACTCCTTGACCATGCCGACACTCATCGAACTCACGAACGCGTGCCCGATGACGGCGGGCACGACCGACCCCGACCGCAGCCGCAGCCAGGTGAAGACCGGCAGGACGAGGACGCAGCTCACCAGCATGGCGGGCACCGACACGTACCAGGGCCGGCCCGGGTACTGGCCGCCCATCAGCAGCGTGGGCAGATGCCACAGGGCGAAGGCCGCGCCGGTGACCGCGTACGCCCGGACCAGGCTCCGGCGGCCGCCGTCCCCCGCGAGCCGCGGGAAGAGGTATCCCTGCCAGCCCAGTTCCTCGCCGAAGAACAGCGGGAGCCACACCAGCATGCCCAGCACGGCCCCGGCGGCCCAGCCGCCGAGCCCGCTCCAGTGCACGCCGCCGAACGGGTAGCGGCCGGCAAGGGTGCCCAGCGCGAGGGCGGCCGCGGTGAGCCCGCAGGGTACGGCGAAGGCCACCAGGCAGGCCCGCGCGGTACGCCCCCACGGTCTCGGCCACCGCAGGGCGAGCGTGTCCCGGACCCGGCCGCGACGCTCGACCCGGCGGACGACGAAAATCGCGGCGAGGGCGGGTGCGAGCATCGCGGCGGCGATGCACACCTCCTGCAGCGCACCGGTCTGCTCGCGTGCGTCGCCGCGGTGGTAACCGCCGAGCAGCAGCGGTGACATGGCCGCCCACATGCCGAGGTAGGCGACGCCGAGGTAGACCAAGAGGCCGCGCCGCCCCTTCACGAGGGGCAAGGTTCTGGTGGAGAGCGTCATGCACGGGGACGCTACGGGGCCGCGCGGCGGCGCGGGATGGGGCTGGGGCACGTGTGGGTGGTGGCCCTGACGCCACCCCCGGCCGGAGGATTTCCTGCCCTCGGGAGGCCGTTCCCCGGCCCGGCGCCGGCCTGCGCGTGCGGCACCGAGGCGGCGCTCGAACGGGAGGCTTGGGGACGGGGGTCCGTCACGAGGGTCCGTGAGGCGACTTCAGGACTCCTGCGGCCGGGGCCGCCAGCCGCCGGTGACCTCCTTGACGGGCTTGTGCGGGAAGCGGCGCTCCGCGTACCGCCGCGCGTCCGAGTCCGGCAGGACGTACAGGGTCTCGGTCTTCTCCTGGAGCGGGCGCAGCACCGTGTCCATGAACCCCTTGCGGTCGTCGAGGTAGGGGCCGAGGACGTCCTCCCCGGCGGGGCACACGGCCACGCAGTAACCGGACTTGTAGTTCGGCTTGAAGGCCAGGCTCTGCCACATCGACGCGTTCTCGGGATCGGTGACGCGGGAGCGGAAGTCGGCTGCGTCCGCGCTGTCCGCCACCGTCTGCACCCAGTCGGTGAACCCGCTCATGAACTCCCGGTAGTTGTGCGTGGCGCAGGCCAGGAAGTCGAAGTCGCCGTCCTTCGTGAGGGCGCCTATGGGGCAGGCGGCGACGCACAACTTGCAGTCGATGCAGGGGTTGTAGTCCAGCGGCTGCCCGTACGCGCTCACCTCCGCGTCCACCAGCACGGTGGCCAGCAGGACGAAGGTGCCGAACTTCGGGTGGATGACGTTGCGGTGCAGCCCCATCACACCGAGGCCCGCCGCCACGGCGACCGTCTTGTGCGCCACCACCCAGAGACGGCCCGGAAACCGCTCCATCTCCTGCGGGAAGCCGGCCGACGGGTTCAGCGCGCGGTAGCCGGCGTCCTGCAGGGCCCGGGTGACTGCCCGGGCGGCGTGGTTGATCTGCTCGTCGGCCTGGTGGAACTCCTGGTTCGCCACGCTGCGGGCGGGCGAGCGGTAGTTGTCGCGGTTCATCCGCACCACGAGCGAGACGAGGGTGCGGGTGCCCGGCAGGGCGGTCAGCGCGTGCTCGCGTTCCCCGGCGAGGTCCGGGTGGCCGAGGCTCACCGCCGCCGCGTCGTCGGCACCGGCGGCGAGGCACAGCTCCCGCAGCCACTCCGCGTCGATCACCGGCGGGGGCCCGTCCGCCGCTTCGGAGTCCCGGCGCGCGAGGACGGCCCGCACGGACGGATGGCCGGCGAGCTTCGCGGGCAGTTTCGGCCGCCCGGCTCCCTCCGTGACATGTGACTCGCGCATCCGGCACCCTCCCTGTGAGTTGGATTTTCAAACTCACTATGCCGGGAGAGGGGACCCGTCGGCAAGATCCCGGTCCCCGGGTGACCGGCGTCACGGGCCCGGGAGCAGCAGCACCGTGTTGGAGACCGCTCCCGCCGCGGTGTTCACCGGCGCACCGGGGGCCGTCTCGGGGCTCGCGTGACGGATGTACGCGCCCGCCGTACGGCCGTTGAGCAGGAACGGGGAGACGACGAACGGCACCCGGGCCGTTTCCCGCGCGCCGTCGACGCTCCGGAAGTGCATCCACGTGGTGTCCGGCACGATCCGGCGCTGAAGGACCAGCGTCTCCTCGCGGGACCGCCGCGCCAGCAGGTCGACCCAGTCGCCGGCGGAGACCTCGACGCCGGCGACGAAACCCGTACCGCCGTGTCCGCGCGACGGTTTGACGACGAGACCGGTCCGCTCCCGCGCGGCGCGCGCCAGGACGTGCCGGCGCCGTTCGGCGGATTGCCCGGGGCCCAGCCACGCCGTCCACGGCACATGCCCCAGGACCAGCGCCCGGTCGGAGGGCGTGTACAGGTCCAGATCCTCGTGCATCCAGGCCAGCACCCGCTTGGCGCTGAGCAGACACGCCGCTTCCGGCACGAACAACCGCACGCTCCGGGCCCGCACCGCCTCACCCAGCACTCCGAGGGCCGCCGTGTCCGCCACCACGGAACCGGCGAACTGATTGAAGACCACATTGACGCGGTCCCCGCCCACCCACAGTCCGTCGGCGCCACCGCGCACCTCGGACAGGTCCGCGATCGTCACCTCCAGTCCCACCGCCTCCACTGCCTGCGCGGCCGGCCGCAGATAGCGGCGCAGCGCGCCGGCGTCGCCCAGCTTCGCCGCGATACCCGAGGTCGCCCGCCAGGTCGGCACCAGCACCCGGCGGTGCCCGCCGTCCGGCACCGGCACCGCTCCGGCGAGGGCCAGCGCTCTGGCGCGCAGGGTCGACGGCGGCTCCTCGGCCGGCGTGCCGTCCGGCCAGTCGCGGGCGAACGCGGCACTCCGGCGCTCCAGGCCCGGGACGCCGTAGATGTTGGGGCCGACGTTCAGTTCCACGAACCAGGGCCTGCCCCCGGCCACCAGCGCGTCGGGGCGGGCCATGCGCAGCAGCGCGGGGTCGGACAGCCGCTGCGCCGGGTCCAGGAGCCGCGGCTCACGGTGGTCGTCCAGCGCCCGGCACAGCTCGCCGGCGGTCCCGGCCCGGCGCCGGCAGGCGAGGAGCGCGCACCGCAGCACGCCCGCCGCCAGCTCGCCGAACCGCTGGTAGTCCGCCGCGGCGAAGACCAGCGGGCGCAGCGCCTCCCAGCGGCCCGGCAGCGCGTCGAGAACCCACCAGTCCGCCTCGGCGGCGCGGTCCAGCAGCTCCGAGCGGGCCCTGCCGGGCAGCCGGGACCACAGGTCGCACAGCGTCACATCCGGGCCGCTCGCCACGTCCGCCTCCCTCCGCTTCCCATCGTGCGGGAGCGTTGGGTGTCGTGCCCGCGGGCTGCGCCGTGGGGCCGCACAGGGTGACATCGGGGCCGCGCGGCTCGTCCGTCTCCCTCCGCTTTCCCTCCTGCGGGGGCGCTCGACCCCGTGCCCGCGCTGGCTGGGCCGCAGGCCGCCGAGGGTCACAGCGGGCCGCGCGTGCTCCGTGCCCGCGCGGGCTACGCCGTCGGCCGCACCAGTCCGCCCGGCTCGTCGGCAGGCGCCGTCGCCGGCGTGCGGACCATCAGGTAGGTGCACACTGCCACCACGGCCGTGCCCACGGCCCCCGTGTACAGCGCCGCGTGCAGGCCGTCGAGGAACGCGGCATGGAACCAGCGGCGCACCGCACCGGCGCCCGGACCGGCGAGCGCCGCCGCCGGCCCGTGGGCCAGGGCACGGTCGGCCAGGGCGGTCGCCTGGTCCGCCGGGAGGACGGCCTCCGCCTGGCGCAGGAACGACTCCCGCATCCGGGAGTTGAGCACCGCCCCGAGCGCCGCCACGCCGGTCACACCGCCGAGTTCGCGCAGCGTCTCGGCGATCGCGGTGGCCATGCCGGCCCGCGGGCCGCGTACCCGCTGCACGACGATGACGTTGACCGGTACGAAGGTCAGGCTCACGCACACCCCGATGACCGGCAGGACCCAGCAGTACTCGGCGTAGCGCGCGTGCTCCCCGTACCCGGCGAGCCCCGCCAGCGCGAGCGGGCACAGCGTGACGCCGATCAGCAGCGGCCGGAAGGCGCTCCGGCGCGCGGACAGCCTGCCCGCGACGGGGCCCGTGACCACGATGAACGCGGACGCCAGCAGGAAGACGAGACCGGCGCCGGCCGGTGACCAGCCGAGGATGTACTGGAGGTACAGCGACAGGAAGAAGATCGCTCCGAACAGGGCCAGGCTCGTGGAGAAACCGGCCAGCGCGGCCACCGCGCAGAGCCGGTCGCGGAAGAAGGACAGATCGATCATCGGCTCGGCGGCGCGCGCCTCCACGGCCAGCAGGGCGGGCAGCGCCAGCCCTGCCGCGGTGAACCCGGCCAGGACGGCCGGGTCGGTCCAGCCCTCCGACGGACCCTGGATGAGCGCGAAGATCAGTCCGCCGACACCGACGGCCGCCAGCGCCTGTCCGGGCAGGTCCCAGGGACGGCTGCGGCACGGCGGCGCGTACGGCAGGAAGAACGCGCCGAACAGCAGCAGGCCCACGCCGATCGGCACGTTGATGAGCAGCACGCTCTGCCAGCCGAACCGCTCCACGAGCGGACCGCCGATCACCGGGCCGAGGGCGAGCCCCAGGCCGGACGCGGCGCCGCGCAGTCCCAGCGCCCTGGCCCGGGTGGCATCCTCGGGGAAGACCTGCCGCAGCAGCGCCGCGCTGGACGGCAGCAGCGCCGCGCCTCCCGCGCCCTGGACGATCCGGCCGGTGACGAGCGTCGCCCAGCTGTCCGCCGTCGCCCCGAGCGCCGACCCCAGGGTGAACGCGGCCAGTCCCGCGAGGAACAGCCGGCGTCGCCCCAGCCGCTCCCCGACGATGCTGCCCGGCAGCAGGAAGGCCGCCAGGACCAGCGTGTACGAGGCCACGACCCACTCCAGGCCGCCGATGCCCACGGCCAGGTCCCTGCCGATGTCCGGCAGCGCGTTGTTCATCGCGAGGTTGTCGAGCATGACCATGAAGACGGCCACGGACTCGACGACGAGCACGGCACCGGGGCGGCAGCGCCGGGATCTGGGCTTGGCGGGGACGGCGGGCGAGGGCGGGCCGGTACGCGGCAGGGACATGGCGTCGTCCAGACGGGGAGAGGGGCGGGGACAGGAGTCGGTGGAGCGGGCCGAGCGGTTCCGGTCCGGTGGAGAGCGGGCCGGGTGGATTCAGGGCTGGTGGAGCGCGCCGGGCGGATTCGGTTTCGGCGGATCGGGCCGGGCGGATCCGGGCGGTGGGGCGGGTCGGGGGGATGCGGCTGGTGGGCCGGGTCCCGTGGAGCGGATCGGCTGCGGTGGATCCGGTCAGCTGATCCGCTCGGCGGGGAGCCGCGGTACCCGGTCGAGACCCCGGGCGGGACGGCCGTGGCAGCCGTGCCCTTCCCGCCGGGCGCGCTGGGCGAGTTTCGGACATCGTCCGAGGAATTCCGCGCCCGAACCGGACTGATGGGCGCCTCGCCCGGGGAAAAGGACTGCGATCACCTGGCAAAAGGTACGCGTTCCACGCCGGAACGCAGGCCGATGACGGCGAAGATCACTGACAGAGGTGAGGCGTGTACCCCTGGCGGGCATCATGAGGATGATCGGACAACATGCCGCAATGACAGGTGTGTTGATCGCGAGTGATCGAATCATGCGCCGTACGGGACAAACGCGATCACGGTAATGATGACGGCCCGTTCTCCCGGGGCAATTCTGCCCAGGGTCGATTCCCTCTTTCTTGCGTAGGATCGGTAGCGGCGGCCCATCCCCCCCCCGCGACCGCGGCGCGGGCCGTACGCCGCCTACCGGTGAGCCGGTGCTTGACCGGGCCGGCCTGCGACAACTCCTGTTCGTGCGTCCGTACCGGAGCACTCAGATGATCAAGCGCGACACGGACCGGTCCTCGACCGCCACGCGACCGGCAGCACGGCGGACCCTCGCACCCGGGGTGACCGCCGGTGACTGGGGACTTCTCCTCCTCAGACTGACCTTCGGGCTCCTCATGGCGGCCCACGGCGCCCAGAAACTGTTCGGCCTGTTCGACGGGCCGGGGCTCACGGCCACCGGCAAGCAATTCGCCGGCCTCGGCTATCACCCGGGGAAGGTGTTCGCGGTGATCGCCGGCCTCTCCGAGTTCCTCGGCGGCCTCGGCCTGGCCGTCGGACTGTTCACCCCGCTCGCGGCCGCCGCGCTGATCGGAGTGATGATCAACGCGATGGCGACGGTGACCTGGGCGCACGGCCTGTGGGACTCGAACGGCGGCGTCGAGTACAACGTGGCCATCGCCGTCGTCGCCCTGACCGTGGCCGCGACCGGCCCGGGCCGGCTGGCCCTCGACCGCTTCTTCCCCTGGCGCACCGGCGGCTGGCCCGAAGCGGGCGTCGCCCTGGTACTGGGAGGCGTCGGCGCCGCGATCACCCTGAGCCTGTGAAGGCCGGCTGCCGGGCGCCCGCTCCCGGCGGGGCATCGACCCGACCGGGACCGGCGGCCGCACGGCGTACGCGCACTACCGCCGGGCGTACTCGCACGACTGGCGGGGCGGCCACACGCGTGCCGATCAGAGCTGGGCGCGCACCCATCGTGGGTCGGGGTTGACGTACGGCCGGCCCGCCACCACCACGGTCGGCACGGTCTCGGCACCACCGTTGACCGCCCGTACCGCCGCCGCCCCGGCCGGATCGCGCCAGATGTCGACCCAGTGCAGCCGACGGGCGTCCCGGCCCAGCCGGAACCGCAGACGCAGGCAGTACTTGCACCCCGCCCGCCAGTAGACGACCGGCCGGCCGTCGACCGCACCGCGCTCCCGCGCCTCCACCGCACCGACCGGCCGCGGAAACACCAGCGGGGAGCAGACCACCGCGAGCAGCGCGAACACCAGCCACACCGCGACGCCCGCTCCGACGGACCCGTCCACGGCCGGCACAGCCGCGACGAGCGAGCCACAGCCGACGAACAGGAGGGGCAGCAACCAGGCACGCATCATGATCAGGCAGCCTATCGGCAGGGCGAGTTCAGCGGTCCGGGCAGACAGATTTCCGCGGTCGCTTCGAGCGGGCGACGCCCTCGGCGGGCGGGACGAGCGTGAGGCCGTGGCCCGCGTACTCCGCGACCGCCGGAGCCCGCACCGGCGATGCCCCGCGACGGCCGAGGGATCCGACGGGCGCGGCCATGAGCGGGGTCAGCCGGTGTGGCCGAGGCGGGTGGCGCCGTCGTACGACTCGCGGGCCTCGACGAGTTCCTCCCAGTGCTGCTCGGCCCAGGCGCGGGCGACCGCCATCGGCCCGAGCAGGCTCCGGCCCAGCGGGGTCAGCTCGTATTCCACGTGCGGAGTGCCCTCTGCGTAGACGGTGCGCTTGATCAGACCGTCCCGTTCCAGGGATCGCAGTGACTGGGTGAGGACCTTGGGCGTGACACGCCTGAGCGGCACGCGCAACTCCGAGAAGCGGCGCGGTCCGTGCTCGAGACAGCGGATGACGAGCCCCGCCCATTTGTCTCCGAACCTGATCGGGGTGAGTGACGACGGGCACAGTTCGTCGAACATGTCGACGGGCAGTGGTTCCCTCATGCCGTCACGATATCGGCGAACACCGGTATCCCCTTGGTAACCAAGGCCGTTGTTAGCGTCGGCGCACCGACCGGGCGCAGGGGCCCGGTCCTGGTGAGAGGCGGTTCCTCTTGAACATCGTGGTCTTCGGAGCGGGCGGCCGGGCCGGGCGGCAGGCCGTCGCCGAAGCACGGCGGCGCGGCCACCAGGTCACCGCCGTGGTACGCGATCCCGCGCGCCACGGCGACCTCACCGACGCACGGACGGTGGCGGGCGACGTCACCGACGCGCGCGGCGTCGCCCACGTGGCGGCCGGGCACGATGCCGCTCTCAGCGCCGCCGTGGACCTGTCCGTCCCGCCGTACGACTTCTTCACCACCTCCGCCCGCGCCCTGGCCACAGGTTTGGCCCAGGCCGGGGTGCGCCGACTTGTCGTGGTCGGCATCGCCTCCGTCCTGCCCGGGGCGTCGGGCGTGCCCCTGATGGACGAGCCCGGCTTTCCGAGCGAGTACCGCCCGCTGTCTCTGGGCCACGCGGCTGGTCTCGACGAACTGCGCGCCCGCGACCTCGACTGGGCCTATGTGGCACCCGCAGGCGACTTCGACCACGACGGCACGCGCTGCGGCCGGTACCGGATCGCCGACCACGCCGACCCGACGAGCCGGATCACCTACGCGGACTTCGCGCTCGCCCTGCTGGACGAGATCGACATGCCCCGCCATCACCGGGCGGTGGTCGGAGTCCGGGAGCAGTCTCCGACGACGCCGTCATAGCCCCTGGCCACCCGGAGCCTGCCGTCGGGCACGGCCGTCTGCCGCCGTCAGGTGGCGAGCAGCCCGGGTGGTCACCACCGTCACGAGCGCGCACCCGCCCCGATTCGCCCTGGTGTGGCGCGGCGCGGCCCGCACCGGTCTCGAGGATCCCGGTTCGGTGCGGGCCGCTCCCGGCGGCTTCTCCCCGGGGCCGGTCAGGCCGCCTTCGTGGGCTGCCGGGCGGGCTCGGGAGGGAGGGGTGCCGTGGTGGTGGTCCGGCGCGGTGGGGCCAGCGCGGCGAAGATGGCCACTGCGCCGATCGCGCACACCGCGGCCGTTCCGTACAGGGCGAGGCGCAGGGCGTGGGTGAAGCCGTCGGCCAGCACGGCCGAGCCGCCGCCGGACAGGTCGCCCGCGGCCACCTTCGCCGCCAACTCCCGTGACCCGACCCGGGTTTCGATGAGACTGACCAGGACCGCGCCGTACACGGCGATGACGATGGCCTCGCTGCCGATGCGCATGGTGTTGAGGAACCCGGTGGCCATACCGGCCTGTTCGGGCTCGACGAGGCTCATCGCCGCACCGTCGCCCACGCCGAACGACACCCCGGCGCCCAGCCCGGTCATCAGCAGCGGGCCGGCGATCGCGGTGAGGGAACCGCCGGGGCTGATCACGGTGAGCCACGCGTTTCCGCCGGCGAACATCAGCAAGGACAACGTGATCAGCGTACGGGGGGACACGCCCCGGTTGACCAGGCCCCCGGACAGCGGCGGGGCCAGCAGCACCGGCGCGGTCATCAACAGCAGGACCGTTCCCGCGCGTTGGGCGGAGAAGCCGCTCGCCCCCACGAGATAGGTGGGCAGGTACGTCAGCAGCGTCACGAAGCCGAACGTCGACACCACGGGCACCATGCACAACGCGAAGAAGCGGCGGTTGCGCACCAGCGTCAGATCGAGGACGGGGGCCGCCGAACGTGACTGCAGGACGACGAACAGCACCAGCAGACCCGCGCCGCCGGCGAGCAGCGCCGCCACGCCGGGGCTCGTCCAGCCCCATTGGGGACCCTGGACCGCGCCCAGGACGAGCAGGCCGAGGCCCGCGACGAACACCAGCGCGCCGGTCGCGTCCAGCCGGGGACGGTGTGGGGCGCGGGACTCGACGACGAAGCCGACACCCGTCAACGCCACGGCGAGCAGGGCAGCGTGCAGTCCGAACGTGGCGCGCCAGCCGAGCGTGCCGACCAGCCAGCCCGACAGGGTCGGCCCCACCGCCAGCCCGACACCGGCGGCACTGCCGAGGGCCGCGAAGGCACGGGTGCGGGCGGCACCGTCGAAGGCCGTGGCCAGGATCGCGCCACCGCTGGCGAACACCCCGGCCGCGCCGATGCCCGACAGGGCGCGGGCGAGGTCCAGCAGGACGACGCCGGGTGCGACCGCCGCGGCGAGCGAACCGGCGGCGAACACCGCCGATCCCGTCGCGAAGGCCCGCCGGCGCCCGACCAGGTCGGCCGCGGACCCGGCGACCAGCATGAACGAGGCGAACGTCAGGTTGTAGGCGTTCATGACCCATTGCAGGGGCGCGCCCGCGGTGTGCAGGTCCTCGCCGATGCCGGGGAGTGCGACGGCCGCTCCGGAGATGGACATCGGCACGGTGGCGAAGGCGAGTAAGACCACGGCCAGCGTGATCGCCGGACGTGAGCGGCCCGCGGAAACGGTAGTCACGACGGAGGGCTCCTTCAGGAGACGGCAAGAGGTGGCATCGAATGGCCACTTGGGCGACAGTGCCACTGAGTGGCATTAGCTGTCAAAGGGCAACCGCGTCCGGGTGGTAGGCTCACGGCGTGAGTGACGATCTGCGCGAACTGCCGCTACGGGAACGGAAGAAGTTGCGCACGCGCCGCGCCCTGGCCGAGACCGCGCTCCGGCTGTTCACCGAACGCGGCTATGACGCCACCACGCTCGACGACCTGTGCGACGCGGTGGAGGTGTCCAAGCGGACCTTCTTCCGGAACTACCGGTCCAAGGAGGACGTCGCGCTCGCCGCCGACAGCGACCTGTGGTCGGCGTATCTGGACCGCGTGGCCGCCGCGAAGCCGGACGGTCCGCTCCTCGAAGCGCTCCGAGTGGCCCTGAACGCCACCCTGGAGGACATGGACCCGGACTGGGAGCGCCGGTTCCTGGCCACCCGTGAGCTGTCGGAGTCCGTTCCCGTGCTGCAGTCGCACAGCCTGGGGTACTGCCAGGACACCACCCGGGCCATGGTCGAGACACTGGCCGGCCGTTCCGGCGCCGACGTGGACGACACGTGTCTGCGGCTCACCGTGGAGATCTTCGTCGCCTCCTGGCGCACGGCGTGCCTGCGCTGGACGGCTCAGGGCGGCCAGGGGGGCCGCGACGGCCTGACGGACCTCATCGAGCGGACCTTCGCCCTGATCCCCGACGCCCTCACCCGCGCCGCCTAGGCCCGGCCGGCTCCGCGACGGCTGACGGGGCGCCTGAAGCACGCCGCCGAAGAGGGTGCCCTTCGCCCCGGGCCCGGCCCGGAGCGGCGCGCTTGGTCCCGGCCTGGATCGGAGGGACGCGCTTGCGTCCCGGTCTGGACCGGAGGGGGCCCGCTTTCGTCCCGGTCTGGACCGGAGTGGCGCACCGGCGACCCCAGGAAGCGGCGCGTGCCTCCGTCCCGGACCCGGATCGGGGCGGTGCGCCGACGGCCCTGAACACGGTGCGCCCGGGCCGTCACCGCGGCTCGTGCCGGGCGAGGGCGTGGGTGAGCAGACGGGTCAGGGTCTGCCGGTCCTCCGCCGACAGCGGTTCGAGCAGATCGTCCTGCACCCGGTCGAGCACCTCGTCCATACGGCGCAACTGCCGGACACCGGCGCCGGTGAGGGTCACTTTGTTGCGCCGGCCGTGGTCCGGGTCCGGCGTCCGGTCGACGAAGCCCTGCGCCACCAGTTCGTTGACGGCGGCCACCACATCACTGCGGTCGATGCGGCACCGACGGCCCAACTCCGCCTGGCTCGCGGGCCCGTACTCGTGCAGGGCCGCCAGGATGCGGTAGTGGTACCCGCGCGCCCCGACGGAGGTGAAACCGTCGAACACCAGCTTGCGGGCGTGCACGGCGAGTTGGGTGATCAGCCAGCTCGGCCGCACGGTCAGACGCTCGGGGATCTCTTCCATGGCGACCACTCTAACCATGTTGGCGGGACCAACACTTGTGGTTAGTGTTGGTCCCGCCAACTTTGGAGCGACCATCAAGGAGGCGCCGTGACCACCGCTGCCCCGACCGCCGATCGCGTCGACATCGCCGAACTGTTCGCCCGCCTGGCCCGTCTGCTGGACGAAGGCCGTCACGAGGACGCGCCCACCGTCTACCACCACGACATCACGGTGAGTTCACCGCGCGCCGAGTTGCACGGCCTCGACGAGGTGACCGCTCACCTGAGGCGAAGCCGGGTGGAGGGGGAGAACACCCAGCACGTCCACGGAGATGTGCTGGTGCGGGTGGACGGTGACCGGGCGGAGGCCACCGCGAACCAACTCGTGTACTTCTACCGGGACGGCGAACCGCCCCACCGCACCAGCGGCCTGCGCGTGGCCTGCACCACCGTACGGACGCCGGGGGGCTGGCGGATCGGTGACATGCGGATCACGCTCGCCTGGACGCACGAGCGCTGACGGGGTGCGTCAGGTCCGGCGCCCGGCGTGGTCGTCGACGAACGAGTGGGCGTGCGTGTAGCGCTTGAGGCCCGCGTCACTCCTTGTGGCGGCTTCCTGGGAGGCGGCGTCGGCCCATTCGGTGACGACGACGGTCCGCTCGCCGTCGGACGTCACATGGAGATGCGCCGCGAGCAGGCCCGGCGCCGGAGCGGTCGCGGCCTCCACGTCACCGGCCGACACCGTGCGCACGGTGAACAGGCCGGCCGGCCGCCGCGCGTCGTGAACGACGCTGCGGGCGAGGCGCGTTCGGATCAGCCCGGGACGCTCGATGCCGGGCACCAGCGCGTCGACGCGGCTGACGACCTCGGTGCGCCGGGCGCGGGCCCAGGCCAGGTGCTCCTCATCGCTGGTCCACTGCGCGTAGAAGAAGAGGCCGGTGCCGTCCAGGGAGAGGAAGACGTGCTGCGCCAGCCGCCCGGCGGGCGCCTGCGCGGCCGCCCACTCGTGGAGCAGGGCGTCGGCAGCCGTACGGGACCGCTCGGCGGTTCCGGTGAGCCACTCGCTCATCAATGTCGTGCCGGCGGAAGGGTGCTGGAGGTTCTGCAGACGTGTCATGGATCATGACCCTGGTACCTCAAGTGCTCTTGAGGTCAAGGTCGTGCTCCATACACCCCTTCAGTGGTTCTCTTCCCGCCCGGACACCCCCGAGAGAAACCGCTCGCGGTCGACGACGGCCCGGTCGATCTCGCCGGTCGCGACGAGGTGACCGGAGTCGTCGACGGCACGGACCGGGAAGGTGAGGCGCCGGCCGTCCACCGACGGCGGCTCGGCGCTCACCCGTACTCGCGCGCCCACGCGGGAGGCGCGCAGATGCTTGACGCGGATCTCGGTCCCCACGGTGGTCTGGCCGGCCCCGGTGAACGGCGCGGCGGCCCGTACGGTCGCCGCCTCCAGCCACGCGATCAACCGCGGGGTGGACAGCACCGGCACATCGCCGCTGCCCATCACCACGGCGGTGTCGGTATCGGTCACCTCATGATGCATGGCACCACGCTATCGAAATACGGAAGACGGCCTGTAAGAGGCAAACCCCCGCCGCGCCACTCGGCTAACATGATCGAACTCATGACGAGCGCACCCAACGCTCGTCATTCACGGAAAAGCGTGCTATACGGCGCGAAAAATGACCTAAATAGACAACAACTAACAAATCGGCCAGAGAATTGATACCTATACCAACACGGGTGATTACCCGAACAAAGGGCGGAACCGAGGTCCCCCTGTGGCGCCGACCACGGGTGATCCTCTGGGCCGTGGCGGCTGTGACGACTGTCGGTTTCCTGGTCGCACTGGAGATCACCGCACGTCACTACGGTCTGCGGGGGCCGCTCACCACCGAGGCGCGAGAGCTGGTATATCCACCCAAGTCAGGATTTCTGCTGTACGCCAGCATGGGCCTGATGATGGTGGTGCTCACCTGGCGGCAGCGGCTCGTCGCCGCCGGTGTCGCGGTCGGCATCGACGTCGTGTTCCTGCTGGTGCGATGGGCGTCCGGCTACCACTTCGACCTGGACGAGGGCCACCCCTTCGGCAACGGCGCGCTGTGGGTGCTCCTGGGCTACGCGGTCATCGCCGTCACACGCCGCACGGGACAGGAGCGCGCCCTCCTGCTCAAGGGCGTCGCACTGGGCCTGCTGCTCATGGCCGGCCGCAAGACCGGCGACACCTGGCTGCTCATCACGTCGAAGAGCCGGCCGACCGTGCTCGACCAGTACGTCGCGACCGCCGACCACGCGCTGGGCAACCCGTCGTGGCTGGTCGGCCGCTTGGTGAACGCCAGCGGCCCGGTCGGCACGCACCTGCTCGACTACGTCTACGCGCAGCTCGCCGTGGCCGCGGTCGTCGTCGCCCTGTACCAGCTGCGCAACGTGGCGGCCGAGCGCCGCTTCCCGCGCCACCACCTGGTGCGCACCTTCCTGGTGATCGGCCTGCTCGGCCCGGGCATCTACATGATCTTCCCCGTGGTCGGACCGATCTTCGCCTACGGCCCGGGCGCCTCCGGCACCGGCGGTCTGGAGTGGGCGGCGGCCAACCTGTGGCCGCACACACCGACGCCGATCACCACACCGCACCCGATGCTGTACGACGGGATCACCCCCCGCAACTGCATGCCCAGCCTGCACACGGCCTGGGCCACCGCCATTTTCATCCACTCCCGCAAGGGCCCGCGAATCCTGCGGTACGGAGGCGCGTTCTGGCTGGTCGCCACCCTCGCCGCGACCCTGGGATTCGGCTATCACTACGGCGCCGACATCGTGGCCGGAGTGGTGTTCACGCTCACGATCGAGGCCGCGCTGCGCGCGCAGGCACGGGGCTGGGACCGGTCGGGGACGCGACTGGTCGCCCACGGCACGGCGGTTTTCGTGGCGCTTCTGCTGGCGTACCGTTTTCTGCCCCTGGAGATGGCCCGGCTTCCCTGGCTGTTCGGGCCGCTGGTCATTCTCGCGATGCTCTCGGTGATCTACGGCTACCTGCGGACCACCTCCCGGTGGGAACCGAAGCCCGTGCCAGCGCCCCGACCGGAGCCGCAGCCCGAACCGGTGTGAGCCATGACACGGCACCGGACGCACGAGCCCGGGGTCGGCACCGGGACCACGACGGCGACGACCGCCGCCGGCCGGACCACCGACCCCGGCGGTCGCCGCGATCAGCCCACGACCGCCGAACGCCTTCGCGCCACGACCGCGACGACCGTCCCGACGCGGAGGAACGCCAGTACAGCGTCCGGGAGCCGGCAGCCGCGGCGCCCGGCCCCGTGAGCAGGAGCCTTCGGCGTCAGATCCCCAGGTGGGAGAGCACCGTACCCATGGCGCGGATGACCGCCCCCCGGGACTCGTCCGTCGGGCCGTGCAGCTCGAAGCCGTGGGCGCCGTGCGGTACGTCGATGATCTCGACCGGGGTCCCGGACTCCTCCGCCGCGCCCAGGAACCCTTCGACCGTGGCCGCGATCTGCTCGGTCTCCAGGCCCGCCCGGGTGAGCAGCAGCGGCGGCGGCTCCGCCCCGCCGGCCCGGAGCGCCTCGGCCGGGCGGAAGCGCGGGGAGACGGCGCCCCAGCCGGGCAGCGGGGCGAGGACGGGGTAGGTCAGGGCGACGCAGCGCAGCCACTCGGGCGGGGCGGTGAGCCAGTCGGTGACGAGCAGCCCGGCGCCCGAGAAGAACCACAGGGCGATACGCTCCGGGTCCACGCGCGGGTCGGCCCGCAGCAGCTCGACGGCCTCGGTCACGTCGTCCGCGGCCCGCGGATAGGCGGTGAGGCCGTGCAGGCGGTGCTCCACGACGGCGCCCACCGCGCCCAGGCTCGCCGCGAGGCGGGCGTAGCCGAGGTAGAACGGCCAGTCGCGGGGCGCCGGGACGACGTCCGGCGACAGCGGGCCGCCGTGCACGAACAGCACCGCCGGCCGGGGCGCGTCGGATTCCCCCGGTTCCGGCAGGTGCAGATCCACGTGACCGGTCCGCACCCGTGGCCGCTCCGGGACGTCCAGCAGGAACGGACGCAGGAAGGCGGGCTCGCCCTCGGGCGGGGTCAGCCTGTGTCCCTCGTCCGCGGCGGCACGGCACAGCACCTCGGTCAGCTCCCGCGGACCGGACAGCATCGGCCAGTGGCCGGTGGCCAGTTCGAAGAAGCCCACCCGAGGGTCGGCGAGCTTCCGCAGCTGCGGCGGGCCGACGCGCACCAGCTCCTGGATCCCCTCGATGGTCGTCCCCCCGGCCGTGCACAGGATGGCGCTGACCGGCACGCCGGCCGCCGCGCCGGTCAGCCGCAGCGGCTGGGTCAGCGTGCGCGGCGGCTGGGCGACGGCCAGGGTGCTCAGGAACTCCAGCTGGTCCGCCGTGAGGCCCTCGGTGCTGCCCCAGCGCTGCCAGTCCCGTGGCCCGGGCGGCGGGACGGGCCGCGGGTCGTCACCGGCCCCCAGCAGCTGATGCACCTCGGGGTCCGGTACGAGGGCCAGGGCCGGGTCACCGTGCTGCGGCAGCCCGGCGTCCAGGTACACGACACGGGCCACCCGCTCCGGCCGCAGGTCGGCCGCGCCCAGCACCGGGTGGATGGCGTAGTCGTGACCGACCAGCACCACCCGCGGCACGTCGAGGGAGTCGATCAGCCGGACCACGTCCTCGACATGGGTCTCCAGGTCCGCCTCCGGCCGCATGTCCAGCGACACCGGGTACGCCCCGGCCCCCTTCTGCCGCAGCCGGCCCACCACCGAGTCCCAGATCCGCCCGTCGGTGAACGGGCCGGAGACCAGCACAAACGCAGACATCAGCGCCTCCAGACAAGTAGGTCGTCGCGGGTAACGTAGGAACTCCCCCTGAGGGAGGTTCAACCTGTGTCACCGGACGGCACCCTGAGCATCGGCGACCTGGCCGCGCGGGCCCGCACCACGGTCAAGACCATCCGCTTCTACTCCGACCAGGGCCTGCTGCCCGAAGCGGCCCGCAGCAGCGGCGGCCACCGGCGCTACGGGCCGGACGCCCTGGCCCGGCTGCGGACGATCCGGTCGCTGCGCGCCCTCGACGTCCCCGTTCCCGAGATCAAGCGGGTCCTGGAATCCGGTGCCGGTCCGGAACCCGGCGAAGGTCTGGAAGCCGTGGTGGCCCGGCGGTTGGACGCCATCGGCGGCCAACTCGCCGCCCTGCGCTGGCGGGAGGCCGCGCTGCGGGCACTACAGGAGTGCGAACCGGGGCAGTTGGCGGAGCGCCTCGAACTGATCGGAGCGGTCAGTGTCCCGCCCGACACCTCCGCGATCGCCCACTACTGGCGCCGGCTGCTGCCCGTCCGGCTGTCCGCCCGGCTCCGCACCGCGATCACCGAGGCGGCCGTGCCCCAGCCGCCCGCCGACCCCACCCCGGACCAGGTCATCGCCTTCGCCCGGGTGCACGCGCTGGCCACGGCCGCCACCGACCACTGCCTCGCCGGCCACCGGCCCGTCACCGAGACACACCCGGACCTGCTCTACGACGGCCTGTACGAGGCCCACCAACTGGTGGAGGCCGCCGTACGGGCCGGTCGCGCCCCGGGCCCGGGCGAGGCCCTGGACTGCTATGCCGCCGCCTACGCACGGGCCGCCGGCACCCGCGACACCCCTGCCTTCCGCCAGGCTTTGGCGGCCCGCCTCGCCGCGGCGGACCACCCGGTGATGCACCGCTACTGGCAGCTGGCGGGGGCACTGATCCCCGGCCTCACCCTCGGCGCGGCCGACGCCTGGCTCCGTGACGCACTGACTGCGGACACGGCGACGGGCTGAGCCGCCCGGCCCGGCCGGGATTCAGTCCTGCCACTCCCGGGCGAGCAACGCGTAGACGTACTCGCTGCCCCAGCGGTCCCCGTCCAGGTCGTTCTCGACCAGGTGGGCCTCGCGGCGCATCCCGAGACGCTCGCACACCCGCACCGACGCCGTGTTGAGGGCGTCGAGCCGGGCGAAGACCCGGTGGGCTTCCAACTGCCCGAAGGCCACCGAGAGCAGCGCGCCCGCCGCCTCGGTGGCGTAACCCCGCCCGGCGTGGCGGGGGTTGAAGACCCAGCCGATCTCGGCCTGCCGCGCGTGCGCGCTGGTGAGGGTGAGGACCACCTCGCCGACGACACCGGGCTCCTCCTTCCGGCACACGGCCAGCAGCAGTGTGTCGCCGTCCGTCCGCCAGTCGGTGCCCCGGGCCCGGGCCGCGATGGACTCGGCACAGCCCTCGCGGGTGAGCGGCGGACGGTACAGGTAGCGCGCCACCTCCGGCAGGCACTGGTAGGCGTACCGGTCCTCGGTATCGGCGGGTGTGAACAGCCGCAGCACCAGCCGGTCGGTGACGACGGGTGCCGTGATGTGCTGCGCGGTGTTTCTCGAGACGGCGGTCATCGTGTTCCCCCAAGTACTGCTGCCCGGCCTGCCTGCCGCGACAGACTAGCCGGGCACCGCGTGCCCTTTCCCGCGCTTTTCCCGGGGGAGCCGGCCGCTCAGTCCAGGGGTACGGCCACCTCGTCCGTGCCGGTCGCGCTCGCGCCGCCCGCGACGCGGACGGTGAACGGCCGGCCGGTGCCGCGCGCGGTGACCCGCAGCCCGGTGCCGTCGCGGCGGACGGCGAAGGTGGCGGCGGGGGTGCCCGACAGGTCGGGGACCGTGACCTCGGCGGTGAAGTCCGGCTCCGCCGTGGGGTGGACGAGCAGGGTGGGCGTGTCCAGCCAGTCGCCGTCGGGGCGGCTGTCGTCGGCGGCCAGCGGCAGCACGGCGCCCTCACGGACGTACAGCGGCAGGCTGTCGTAGTCGTGCCGCTCGGTGCGCCAGACCGGGCCGGTCACCCGCTCGCCGGACAGCAGGTGCGTCCAGGTGCCCTCGGGCAGATAGACCTCCACCTCGCCGTCCTCCGTGAACACCGGGGCGACCAGCAGATCGGGGCCCAGCATGTACTGGCGGTCCAGCGGGCGGCACGCCGGGTCGTGCGGGAATTCCAGGAGCATCGGGCGCATCACCGGCACGCCGGTGCGGTGGGCCTCGGCCGCGGCGCCGTACAGATACGGCATGAGACGGTGCTTGAGCAGCGTGAACCGCCGGGCGACCGCCACCGCCTCCTCGCCGAAGTTCCACGGCACCCGGTACGACGTGGAGCCGTGCAGGCGGCTGTGCGAGGAGAGCAGGCCGAAGGCGAGCCAGCGCTTGAACACCGACGGGTCGGGGGTGCCCTCGAAGCCGCCGATGTCATGGCTCCAGAAGCCGAAGCCGCTCAGCGACAGGGACAGCCCGCCGCGCAGGGACTCCGCCATGGCCTCGAAGGACGCCCAGCAGTCACCGCCCCAGTGCACCGGGTACTGCTGCCCGCCCGCGGTCGCCGAGCGGGCGAAGAGGACGGCCTCGCCCTCGCCCCGCTCCTTCAGCAGGAGTTCGAAGACGGTCCGGTTGTACAGGTGGGTGTAGTAGTTGTGCATCCGCTCCGGGTCGGAGCCGTCGTGCCAGACGACATCGGTGGGAACGCGCTCGCCGAAGTCGGTCTTGAAGCAGTCCACGCCCTGGTCGAGCAGCGCCTTCAGTTTGGCCTGGAACCAGGCGCGGGCGTCGGGGCTGGTGAAGTCGACCAGACCCATGCCGGCCTGCCACAGGTCCCACTGCCAGACGTCCCCGTCCGGCCGGCGCACCAGATGGCCGAGGGCCGCCGCCTCCTCGAAGAGCGGGGACTTCTGCGCGATGTACGGGTTGATCCACGCGCTGACCCGCAGGCCCTTCTCCTTCAGCCGGGCCAGCATGCCCTCCGGGTCGGGGAAGACGGCCGGGTCCCACTGGAAGTCGCACCACTGGTACTCGCGCATCCAGAAGCAGTCGAAGTGGAACACCGACAGCGGGATGCCGCGCTCGGCCATGCCGTCGACGAAGGACATCACGGTCGCCTCGTCGTAGTCGGTGGTGAACGACGTGGTCAGCCACAGGCCGAAGGACCAGGCGGGCGGCAGCGCCGGGCGGCCGGTCAGGGCGGTGTAGCGGGCGAGCACCTCCTTCGGGGTGGGACCGGCGATCACGTAGTACTCGATGCTCTGGTCCTCGACGCTGAACTGCACCTGGCCGACGGACTCCGAGCCGACCTCGAACGAGACCTTGCCGGGGTGGTTGACGAACACACCGTAGCCGCGCGAGGAGAGGTAGAACGGGATGTTCTTGTAGGCCTGTTCGCTGCTGGTGCCGCCGTCCGCCTGCCAGATGTCCACCACCTGGCCGTTCTTCACGAACGGGGTGAAGCGCTCGCCGAGGCCGTAGACCTGCTCGCCCACACCGAGGGCGAGCTGGGCCAGGACATGGTGGGCGCCGTCGTCGGTGGTGGCGAAGGCGGTGCCCTTGGCGCCCGCCCGGGTCAGCTCCCGGCCGTCCGCGCCGAGGAAGGCCAGGGCCCACGGGGCCGCCTCGTCCAGGCGGAGGGTCAGCGGTCCGCTGGTCAGCTCCGTGACCGTGCCGTCCCGGCGCACCTCGCCCGCGCCGTCCGGCTCCTGGCCCAGCGCGAAGTCCGGGCCGGGGCGGCGCTTGCCGGCGTGGTGGGTGACCCGCACGCCGATGACGCCCTCGGCGGGCGAGAAGCAGTCGACCGTGAGCAGCGGCGCGTTGAGCGTGTCCCCTCTCCGCGCCACGTTCTGTACGGCCGCATAGGCGGTGAAGCGCTTCGATGACAGACGCACATCACGCGGCTGCACCGCGTAGGAGATCTGCACGCCGTCGCGGACGCGCCAGAAGCCGTTGGTGAACTTCATGTTCTTCCTCGGGGGAGCTGGAGTGGTTCGAGTAGGGCGCGAAGGCGCCGCCCGGCGATTCGATCGTACACAGAACACCTCCCGGCCGGGCAGGTCCCGGCGCCGATAAATCCCTTCTGAACAGGGGCGATTACGGATTTCCCGGCGCTCGTCACCGGAGGCGCGGGGGAACGGAGGCGTGCTCGGGTCTGGCGCGACGGCCCGTGCATGGCGTATTAGTCATCACCATAAACAAAGGCGTCCGGCGCCGTGGCCGGACGGTACGACAGCAAGGGCCGTACATGTCGAAGCGCTTCAATAGACGCTCCCGCAGGGCCGTGATACCTCTCGCCGTCGTCTGCGCCCTGCTCGCCGGGGCGGCACTGACCGGCTGCGGCCGGCAGCGCGACGGCTCCGTCTACACCGTGCTGAACTCCTCGACCGACGAGACGTACCACCGCTGGGACGCCCAGGCGATGGCCCGGTGCGGCGAGCGGCTCGGCGTCACCGTCGAGCAGCAGAGCGTCCCGGCGGCCCAGGTGATGACCAAGGCACTGCGCATGGCCTCCTCCAAGTCGCTGCCGGACATCGTGCAGTTCGACGCCTCGGAGATGCCGGTGTTCGCCGAGGCCGGCGGGCTGACCGACCTCAGGACGCTCGGACTGGACACCGACGGCGTGCCGCGCGGCATCGTCAACTTCGGCTCCTACCGGGGGACGTACTACGGAGCCGCCCGGTCCGTGAACACCCTCGCGCTCTTCTACAACAAGGACCTCCTCGGCCAGGCGGGCCTGAAAGTGCCCACCACCTGGGCGGAGTTGCGCGAGACCGCGCGCGAGCTGACCCGGGGCAAGCGCTACGGCCTCGCGCTCAGCGCGGGCGGCGCCGAGGACGGCGTCTTCCAGTTCACGCCGTTCATGTGGTCCAACGGCGGCGACGAGACCCGCCTCGACGGGCCGGGGGTCGTCGAGGCGCTGGACTACTGGAAGAGCCTGCTGAAGGACGGCTCGCTGTCGAAGTCGACGGTGGGCTGGACCCAGGCCGACGTCAACGACCAGTTCATGGCGGGCAACGCGGCGATGATGATCAACGGCCCGTGGCAGGTCGAGACCCTGAACACCAAGAAGTCGCTGCACTGGGGCATCGCGCGGATCCCCGTGCCGAAGCCCGGCGCGAAGTCCGTCGCCCCGCTGGGCGGTACCGTGCTCACCGTCCCGGACACCGGCGACGAGCGGCGGGAGCGGATGGCCGGGAAGATCGTCGCCTGCCTGACCAGCGAGCGCGAGCAGCTGACCTACGCGCGCAACAGCTGGACGGTCCCGGCGAACGAGAAGGCCGCCGCCGTCTGGCGCGGGCAGGTGCCCCAACTGGACGCGCTGGCCGACCAGGTGGCCGCGGCCCGGTCCCGTACGGCCCGGCTCGGCGCCGGCTGGCCGGCCGTGTCGCTGGCCCTGCAGAGCGCCTTCCAGGCCGCCCTGACCGGCCAGTCCAGCCAGGCCGCCCTCCAGCGTGCCCAGCAGCGGGCCACGAGCGGGAACTGAGGTACGCGCAGATGACCACGCCCACCGTCACCGCGCGCGGCGCGGCGCCCACGGCCGGCGTACCGGCCGCCGCCCGGCCGCGCTCCCGGCGACGCCTCGCCCAGTGGGGGTTCGTCGCCCCCGCCGTGCTGTTCATGCTGCTGTTCTTCGGCTACCCGCTCGTCCGCAACGTCGTGATGAGCTTCCAGCACTACACACCGAAGACGTTCTTCACCGGCGAGGCACCCCTCAACGGGTTCGACAACTGGTCGGCGGTCTTCCGGGACGCCCTGTTCGGCAAGGCCCTGTGGCACACGCTCGTCTTCACCGCGGGCTCCCTGCTCGGCCAGTTCTGCGCGGGCCTCGCCCTCGCCGTCTTCTTCACCCGCAGGTTCCCCCTGAACGGCGTCCTGCGGTCGCTGATCCTGCTGCCCTGGCTGGTGCCCATGGTGGTCTCCGGCATCGTGTGGCGGCGCATCCTGGACCAGGACACGGGGGTACTGAACTCCTTCCTGGACGCCGTCGGTCTGGACGGACACACTCCATGGCTGACCAGTCCGCACATGGCCCTGCTCTCGGTCATCCTGGTCAACATATGGATCGGGATCCCGTTCAACATGGTCATCCTGTACGGCGGCCTCCAGGAGGTGCCCCGCGAGCTGTACGAGGCCGCCGCCCTGGACGGCGCCTCCGCCTGGCGGACCTTCCGGTCCATCACCCTGCCGACGCTCCGTCCCGTCATCACGGTCGTCCTCGTCCTGGGCTTCATGTCGACGGTCAAGATTCTCGACCTGATCCTCGCCCTCACCGACGGCGGCCCCGCCGACGCCACCCAGACCCTGGGCACGCTTACCTACCAGAACTCCTTCGTACGGCTGGACTTCGGGGCCGGCGCCGTCGTCGGCAACGTACTGATCCTGATCTCCGCGGTCTTCGCCGTGTTCTACCTGCGGGCCAACCGCACCGAGGGGAAGTGACCGGCGATGGCCACCGAGAACGTGAAACCGCGCGCGAACCGGCGTGGTTGGGGCTCCACCGTGGCCGGGGTGCTCGTCCTGGCCGTGATGCTGTTCCCGCTGTACTGGATGCTCGACACCGCGCTCCAGCCCGAGGCCGGGCTGCTGGAGGTCGATCCGGTACCGCACCGCCTGGACCTGTCCGGTTTCTCCAAGGCGCTCGACGACCAGGGCGGGCATCTGCTGACCTCGCTGCTGGTCTCGCTCGGCGCGGTCGTCATCTGCCTGGCGATCGCGGCCCCGGCCGCCTACGGGCTGGCCCGGTTCCGACTGCGCGGCACCCGCACCATCGTGTTCGGCACCCTGATCACCCAGATGGTGCCCGGCATCGTCATCGCCAACGCCCTGTACACCTCGTACGTCGATCTGGGCCTGGTCAACTCCTACTTCGGGCTGATGCTCGCGGACGCCTCCCTGGGCATCCCCTTCTCCATCGTCCTGATGCGGTCGTTCATGCAGTCCATACCCGGCGAGGTGATCGAGGCCGCGGAGATGGACGGGGCGGGACGGCTGCGCACCTTCCTGCGGGTGGTGCTGCCGATGAGCCGCAACTCCCTGATCACCTCGGGCCTGTTCGCCTTCCTGTTCTCGTGGAGCGACTTCATGTTCGCGCTCACCCTCAACACCACCGACGACGTCAAGCCGGTCACGCTGGGCATCTACCAGTACATCGGCGCGCACGTCGGCGACTGGGGCTCGGTGATGGCCGCGTCCGTGCTGTCCGCGGTGCCCGCCGCGATCCTGCTCGTCCTCGCGCAGAAGTACATCGCCGCGGGCATCACCGGCGGCTCCGTCAAGTGACGTCCGGTCCTGATCACACTGACGGTGGCGCGGACACGGCGGTCGTCGTCCACCAGTGCCGGCATGTTCGCGACCAGGCCCGCGCGGGCGGTGAACCTGCCGTCCGCGCGCCCCTCCGCCAGGGTGACCGACATCGAGGCAAGAGATTCAGGCTGGGCCGGATGCTGCCGCTCCGGCTCGGTGCGGGCGACCCGGCCCCCGGCGCTGCGCCCGCCCGCCCCTGCGGGAGACCGAGCGGAGCCCGGGCATGAGGCATCCACCGAGCGCCTCCAGTATGCCCGGCGGCCGGTGTGGCCGGGCTCGACTTGCCGCCGCGGCCGGGGGGCCGCAGCATGGCCGGAAAGACGGATCCGAGGGCGACAGCCGCGAGGCGGACCGCCGTGAGGCAGGTGAGACCCGAAGACACACGAGGCAGCATCTCGGGTTGTGCGTCCGTGGATGACGTGCCTCCGATCGACCCACCGTGGTTTCCGGCCTCCCGCTCACCGTTCCGGGGAGCTTGCGAGGCCGAGGACGTCTGGGAGGCCGGCCAGTGGTGTACTTCACGAATTCGCTCGACCGAATGGTCCCCGACGCACTGACCGGGTTCGCCCGAGTCCACGCCGACCTCGTCGTCCACGACGAGACGGCCGGTTTCTTCCGGGCCCGGCACCCAGCCCCCGGCCGCCGCGTGGCGATCGTGTCGGGCGGCGGCTCCGGACACGAACCGCTGCACCTCGGTTTCCTCGGCGCGGGCATGCTCGACGCCGTGTGCCCCGGCCAGTTGATGGCCTCCCCGCACAACCGCCAGGTGTTCGACGCCTCCCGCGCCGTGTCGCGCGGCGCGGGCGTGCTGCACCTGGTGAAGAACTACACGGGGGACCGCATCAACTTCGGCATCGCGGCAGAGCGGCTCGCCCATGAGGGCATCGACTGCGCCCGCGTGCTGATCGACGACGATCTGGCGTCGGACTCACCCGAGTCGGCCACGGGCCGCCGGGGCACCGGGGCCGCCGTACTGGTGGAGAAGGTCCTCGGGGCCGCTGCGGACACCGGCCTCGGGCTGCGCGAACTCGCCGACATGGGCACCGAGTTGGTGGGCCGCTGCCGTAGCCTCGCGGTCGCCTCGGCCGCACATCGCACACCGGCCACGGGGCGTTCCGCCTTCGACCTCGCCGAGGGGGACCTCGAATGGGGGGTCGGCATCCACGGTGAGCGGGCCCGCCGCACGGAGTCCCGGCCGGCCCTGGACGAGCTGGTCACCCGGATGACGGAGGAACTGCTCGCCGCGCTGGACCCGGCCGCCGGTGACTCGGTCATCGCCCTGGTCAACGGGCTCGGCGGGGTGACGCGTCTGGAGTTGTACGGCGTGGCGCGGGAACTCGCGACCGGCCTGGACCGGTGGGGACTGGTCCTCGAACGCGTCCTCGTGGGCGACTTCGTGACCGCGCTGGACATGCGCGGCTTCTCGCTCACGCTGATGCGGGCGGACCCGGAGACGGTCAAATGGTTCGACGCGCCCGCGCACACGCCCTCATGGCCCCGGTGACCAAGGGCGGGCAGGAGGTGGCACCATGCTGGAGCACTACTCGGCGCAGGACGACGCGGCATCCCCGGACAGTGCTGTCGCGAGCACGACGTGGACGGACACCCCTGCCGCGGACGCGGCCTTCACCGAAGGCTGGATGCGGAGGTTCGCCGCCTCCGTCCGGGCCACCGAGGCCCAGCTCACCGCGCTCGACCAGCGGGTGGGCGACGGCGACTTCGGTACGAATCTCCGCTCGGGACTCGACGCGTCCGTGCGCGCCCTGGACCAGGCGGGGACGGTGTCACCGGCGGCCACCGTGCGGGCCGGCGGACCACTGCGGACGGTGGCGACCGTCTTCCTGGACGGGGTCGGCGGCACCAGCGGCCCGCTGTTCGGGCTGCTGCTGACGGAACTGGCGCTGGCGGCGGTCGGCCCGGTCCTGGACGTGGCCGCGCTGCGGGCCGGTCTCACCGGCGGGCTCGCCGCCGTACAGCGGGTCGGCGAGGCGCGGCCGGGGGACAAGACCCTCGTGGACGCCCTGTATCCGGCGTGCGAGGCACTGCGCGTGTGTCCGGAGCAGGCCGGAAGCCGGGTGGCCCTCGCCCATGCGTCGCGCGCCGCATGGGAGGGGGTGCGCTCGACGGCACGTCTGCGTGCGCGCCGTGGCCGGGCCAGTTACGTCGGCGAGCGGGGCAGAGGAGTGCCGGACCCCGGCGCGGTGGGCGTCGGCCTGCTGCTCTCCTCGGCCGGCGGCGTGGTCACCGAACTGCCGCCGTTCGTGACGGGTCCGCCACCGCGGCGGCCGGACTGAACGAGCGGCGACCCGCCTTCCAGGCCACCGTTCGCCCGCCGTGGGACGGCGGTCACGGAGCCGTGGCCTGCTGAAGTCCGGAACCGGTCGGTGACGGGGCCGCGGCGGGCTTGGGCGGCGAGGTCCGCAGCGGTGTCCGCTCGGTGGCCCAGCGGATGATCCGCGGGTCCTCGAGCGTCTCGACCCACAGGTCGGTCAGGGCGGTGGTCTCCTCGCCGGGCCAGGGGCCGGCGCCGAGCACCGTCAGTCCGGCCCGGACCGCGGCGAGGATCCCGCAGTGCGTGTCCTCGACCGCCAGTGTGTCGGCCGGGTCGGCGCCGCAGAGCTGGGCGGCCGTCAGATAGACGTCGGGGTCGGGCTTGGGCCGGATCGTGCCCTCGGGCACCACCACGGCGCGGAAGTGACGGAGCAGCCCGGCCTCTTCCAGACCGGGTTCGACCACGTCACGGGGGCAGTTGCTGGCGACGGCCAACGGGGCGAAGGCGGCCGCCGCCCGCACCAGGTCGCGGGCGCCCGGCATGATCACCGGGTGCTCGCAGACCAGGGCGCGGAAGTGCCGGAGCAGCCGGTCGGCGAGGTCCGCCCCCAGTTCGGGACGGCCTCCCTCGTCGGCCATGAGCTGCCCGCACTCGGTGTAGTGCAGGCCCTTGGCCCGTTCCGCGAAGCCCGCGGCGGGGGTGAGGCCCACGTCGTCGAGAACCCGCCGGCGAGCGGTCTCCCAGTGTCGTTCGGTGTCCAGCAGCGTGCCGTCGCAGTCGAAGACGACGGCCGCCGGTGTCCAGGAAAGGATGCGATGAAGCGTCATCTGTGTGCTTTCCGTTCGGATGGGCCGCGAGAGCGCAGACCGGGGTGTGACGTCCTCTCACCGCGGGGGTGTGAGCGGCGCCGACGGGCCACCCGTGTGCGCGGGGCGGCGCAGGGTTCCGGGCGGGGCCGGACGTCGTACGGTCGGCCGTTGACGCCCGTACGGACTAGTCCCACCAGGGAACATAACGATCGTTACGCTAGATTTGGTCACATGTGGCAGTCAAGCGGTGACGTCAAGTTACGCTCGCAAGGGTGATTGGTAGTGCAGAACGCCGAAAGCCGGGCATTCTCCGTCCTGCTCGAACCGGAAGACACAGGTGCGGTGGTGCGGCACGCACACGATCCGCGCGGGCGGCGAGAACTCGGTGAAGCGCAGCGCCGTCAGCCGGACACCGGTGGGCCGGGACAGGGTGCCGTCGCTCGCGAGTACGGCGGCCTGGCGCGCCGCCTCCAGCAGCACCATCCCGGGCACGTGGTCGGTGGCGTGGTCGAAGAAGAAGGGATGCCAGGGGTCGGCCGCGTCCACCAGCACGTCCTTCGGGTCCCGGTGGCGCCGGCCGTCGCCGCCGGGACCCCCGGCGCGTCCGGGGTCGTCGGCGCAACCGATGACCACGTCCCGGGCATGGGGCACACCGAGCCGTGCCGGGTCGGGCCGGAGCAGCCCGGCCGACGCCGGGGGCTGGCAGGTGCCCACGAGCGGCCCGCGCAAGGCGGCGTACCGTTCGGGGGAGAGGAACCGGGCACCGCCGCCGGCCCTCGCGAACACCACTCCGCCGGCCAGGAGCTCCGCGTGCAGCCGCAGTCCGGCGGTGGCCCCGTCGGAACCGGTGCGCAGCCCGGTGACCCGCACCCGGCAGGTGACCTGGGTGGCGCCGTGGGAGGCCTGCGGCTGCGCTCCGGGCTCCGTGGTGAAGAAGACGTCGGTGATCAGCATGCGGGTGTCCACCGGAACGCCGAGGTAGCGCAAAGGGATGAAAATACCCAGCTGCCGTAATGTCTCCACCACCATCAGCGGATGATGTACGGCATGGCCGTCGACCGGAAAGGTGGGATGCGACCGCGACCAGCAGGCGGCCGCCACGAAACGCGTCGCGTCGACGCGTCGTACGTCGGTGAGCAGAACCTCCGCCACGGACGCCCGGTGGACCAGTTCCCGGGGGACCGTGCGGGACCAGCTCAGGTCCCGCGGCTCTTCGACGGTGCCACGGATTCGAGCGTCCATTCCCCCAGCAGACCGCAGTTCGGCGCGTTCCGCACACCGACTCGACAGTCCGGGCGGGCTCGGGTACTACATTGCCTAGCGGCAGGAAGAGGTACGAGAACCTCGGAAAAAGGTTGCGACGCGTGCGAGCGAATCTGACACGGCGGGCTCTGCTGGAAACCGCGGCACAATTGTTCGATGAACGGGGTTATGCCGGGACCAGCATCAGCGATATCAGCGCACTTTCCGGGCGCACCAGCGGCGCCATCTATTTCCATTACGCCAGCAAGGAGAAACTGGCCCTCGCCGTGGTCGAGGAGCACTTCGCGTCCTGGCCGCGCATGATCGAACACCATCGCTCCGCCGGCCGCCCGGCCCTGGAGAAACTGGTGGCGCTGAGCTTCACCGTCGCCCGCGCCTTCCGGGACGACGTCGTCGTACGGGCCGGCTCACGCCTGTGGATGGAACGCAAGGCCATCGCCGCTCCACTGCCCACGCCCTTCGTCGACTGGATCGAGGTCGTCACCGAACTCCTCGCCGAGGCACGCGCCAACGGCGAACTCGCCGCCGGCGTCGATCCGGTGCCCGCCGCGCACAGCGTGGTCTGCGCGTTCTTCGGGCTCCACACCGTCTCCGACGCCCTGGACGGCCGCGAACACATCGAGCAGCACCTGCACAACCTGTGGCGGCTGCTGCTCACCGCCCTCCAGGCCCATCCGGACCCGGCGGCCCTGCTCGACCGCGTCCACGCCGCCCGGCCCTCCCCTTCCCCGGTGCGGCAGCCGCCGGTCGACGAGGGCGTGCTCACCCGCGCCGAGGCATAGCCGGTCACAGGAGAGGGACCCGGGAGCGGGGCAGGCCGACGGCCTGCCCCGCTCATCGCCGTCAGGTGGACGGATTGACGGTCACCGTCGCGGAGTTGTTCCCGCTGTCCGGGTCGAAGGCGAACGACGTGCCGTAGTCGGGCCGGGCGACGACACGCCCCGTCGCGTCGGGGACGACCCGGTCGACGCGCAGCTGGAACGGGAAGCTGACGTCCAGGTCGGGCTTGGCCCACATCGGCAGCGTGCAGGTGTAGCGGGACGACCCGGCGGCGTTGCAGGTCTCCGGCACGGACGTGGCGGTGGTGCCCTCCGGGAGGTAGAAGTCGATCACGGCGACCGGGTCGCCGGAGCTGACGTTCCCGACCCAGGCCGGGCCCCCGTTGGTGAAGCGGAAGGCGGCGGTGACGGTGTCCCCGGCCTGGCCGCTCACCCGGGTGCCGTGCACCGCGAAGTCGGCGGTGTTGCGGGCGGTGATGCTCCATGCCTGGCCGTTGTCCGAGACGTCGAGGTCGGTGGCGCCACCGCCGGGCTGCACCTCGTAGTCGAACCGCTCGTACAGCGCGTGGCCGGTCACGGCGAGCCGCAGCGGCTCCGGCAGCTCCACCGTGGCGCCGGGCGCTATCTCGGTGTCGAAGGAGCACGTCACGTACGTCATGGGCGTGTACTCGTTGTCGTCGGTGTCCGGCCCCGCGTACGTGCACTGCGGGTAGCGGGTGGCGACATCGAGGCCGTAGGTCGCCCACAGCTTCACGCTGAAGCCGTGGGCCGCCTGGTCACCGGTGTTGGTGACGGAGAACGGCACCGTGAGGGTGGTTCCGGGCGCCACGTCCCGAACGCTCTGCAGGGCCTTGACCCCCAGGTTCGGGCCGGAGCCGACGGTGAGGAAGGTCTCCGCACCCGGGGCGACCATCTTGCCGTCGGGCCCGGTGGCCTCCGCCGAGTACGCGATCGCGCCCTGCACAGCGCCCGCGCCGGCGGCGGCCCGCACCCGCAGCTCGACCTGCGGGGTGTAATCGGTGGGCACGTCCCCGGTGTCGCACACGGCGACCGTACCGGCGTAGTTCGGCGCGCAGTTGTCGGGCCAGGCCACGTCGACGGCTCCGGCCAGCCCCGAGACGTCGACGGTCAACCGGCCGTCGGTCACGGTGAAGTTGGAGTTGTCGTGGTACAGACCGAGCGCCAGCGTGCGGTATTCGCCGGCGGCGCCGTCCGCACCCGCGGTGACCGTCTGCTCGTACGGCGCCTGGATCCACAGCCGGTCGGTCTGCGCCTCATCGGCGAAGGCGACCCCGCTGCCGAGACCGGCGACCAGCAACGCCCCCACGGCTCCGGCACATGCGCCGCGACGCAGCACACGGCCGACGGAGACAGAACTCATGGCATCTCCCACATCGGAAACAAGTGAAGCCCGGCGCAGTGATCCACACCGGACTCCCCTTGGACGGCCGACCCGGCCGAAAGGTTGTAACTGACCTGCTAGAACTTGGTGTTCCGCACCACGTCAGGTTCCCGGGCAGGCCTCCGGCCCCGACGCGGCGAGCACACTCAGGCCGCAATAGGCCGCCTCGGGGTAGTAGGCGCCCATCACCTCGGCGGTGCGGGCCGCGTCGCTCCCCGCCGGAACCCGCTGGATCGCCTCGGCGAAGCCCGGCGCGGCCACCATGTTCCGCAGGATCAGCAGGTGCCGGGCGGCCGGTGTGGCCGAGGACAGCGGCAGGAACGTGACCCCCGGCACGCGTTCGACGGCCGCCCGCTGTTCCTCCGTACCGACGGCATAGGTGTAGGTGCCGGCCGGGGAGAGACGGGTGTCGAAGTCCGAGCGGCAGCCGGGGTCCACCCCGCCGCCGGGCAACGGGTTGGCGACCACCTCGCCCGGCCCCCACCACAGGTTGTCGCACATCGACCAGTACCGGACCTGGGCACTTCCGGCAGGCCAGGGCCGGGCGCGGTCCCCGGCGGTCGCGGTGGGCGCCTTGCCGCGGACGACGAGGACCTGTCCGGCGGGCGGCGCGTCGAAGCCGGCGCTCAGATACGCGTTGTCCGGGTTGGGGTAGAGACCGGCACCGCCCGACCGGGAGAAGACCGGCCGGGCCGGGGTGCCCTCCCCGGCCGGGGACGTGGTCCCGGTGGGCGCGCCGACGGCGGGAGCGCCGGGGGACAGGGCGTCCGCGCACGTCCCCACCCGGACGCGGTGCCCGTCCTGGACGAAGGTGACCTTCGGCAGGCGGAACTTCCCGTGCGGCAGGTAGATCCGGTAGACGACGGTTCCCTCGGCGCCTTCCGGGGTTCCCGCGGGGGCGAGCGGCAGGGCGTTGGGCCGCCCTGCGGGCGTGTCCGTGACCGTGACGGTGAACTTGCCGCCGGCACGGGCGGGTTCGCGGTACGGGTTGCCGCTGCCCCGGTCCGGGAGGAGCCGGTGGTCGGTCAGCGCCGACGGGGTTCCGTCCGGTCCCGTGAAGCTGCCGCGGTGGGCGTCGTAGGTGGCGACCGAGGCGTAACGGGCGTCCGGGAAGCGGCCGTCGAGCCGGATGGCCAGCCCCTTGCGCACGGTGTGACGCAGCAGCCAGTACCGGGCGTTGGTGTCCGGATAGGCGACGTTGGACGTCTGGTGACCCAGCGGCTCCCAGGCGCAGGCGGGCACCGCCGGCACCGGGGCGCCGGTCTGCGCGGCGGCCGCGGGGGCGGCCCCCGACAGGGCGAGCGCGGCGGCGAGGAGAACGGGCTTCCAGCACTTCATCAGGCTGTCCTCCCGGGTTGGGGGGACAGCCAGGACGCGGCGGCGGCCAGGAGGTGGCGTACCCCGGCGGCGACGGCGTGCCGGTCGGAGGGCGCGTAGTGCGGGGAGTGGTTCATGGCCGTGCCCGGCGGCAGCGTGCCGCGTTCCAGCGTGGCCACTGCCGTCTCGTCGAAGTCCCCGGGATCCGCGCCGCCGAAGTGGAAGAACACCGACGGGCATCCGGCCGCCGTCGCGAACCGGCCGAAGTCCTCGCTGGCCGAGAGCGGAGCGCGCAGGGTGTGCCCCAGGGCACCCGCGTCGGCCACGGCCGCCAGGACACGCTCGGTGGCCGCCGGGTCGTTGACGGTCAGGGGGAAGGAGTCGTACGTCGCGATGTCCGGCGACCGGGTGGCGCCCTGGGCGTCGGCCTCCGCCTCGATGACGCGCCGGACGTCGGCCAGGACCTGCTCGCGGGTCTGCGTGTCGAACGTCCGCAGGCTGCACAGCAGTTCGGCGGTGTGCGGGATGACGTTCGGCACGGTCCCGGAGTGCAGGGCCCCGACCGTGAGGAGCGGGGACGGGGACAGCGGCGCCAGACGGGCGGACAGGGTCTGCAGGCGCAGCACCACGGACGCCGCCATCACGATCGGATCCACGGCGAGATGAGGGGCGGAGGCGTGCGCGCCCGCGCCGTACAGGGTGACCCGGAGGCTGTCGGCCGCCGCCATGAGGGGGCCGGGCCTGGTCGTCACCACACCGGCGGGCAGCGGTCCCACATGCTGGCCCAGCACCACCTCGGGCCGGGGGAAACGGTCGAGGACACCGTCGTCCAGCATGGCCTGCGCGCCATGGCCCACCTCCTCGGCGGGCTGGAAGACGGCCACCACGGTCCCGCTCCAGGCGTCGGGGTGTGCGGCGAGCTGCCGGCAGGCCCCCAGCAGGGCGGCGACGTGCACGTCATGGCCGCAGGCGTGCATCAGCCCCGGCTCGACGGAGGCGTACGGGAGCCCGGTCTCCTCCCGCACGGGCAGGGCGTCCATGTCCGCCCGCAGCCAGACCACCGGCCCGGCGCCGTTGCGCAGGACGGACACCACACCGGTCCGGCCGACCCGCTCGGTGGTCTCCCACCCGCCGATGTCCGCCAGTTCCCGGACGACGGCGGCGGCGGTACGGCTTTCCTGGAAGGCGAGTTCGGGATGGGCGTGCAGATCGCGGTACACCTCCTCCCAGTGCGGGAGGTGAGCCGCGAGGCCACGGCTCAGGCCGGTCTCAGGCGGGGCGGGCGGCAGCGGACGTATCACTGTCGTCCTCCTTCGGGGTGTCGGTGACGACGGCGCGCAGACGCGCCAGGAAACGGGGAGAGGTCTGGGGCACCCGGAGCACGGCGGCGACGGCGAGCACGGGACCCAGGAGCAACGACCAGAACGCGGTGCGGTACGAGAAGGCGTCGACGATGTGACCGAACAGGGTCGGCACGATGATGCCGGACAACTGGCCGCCGAAGAGGATGATTCCCGAGGCCGTGCCCGTCAGGCCCGGCGGAAGGCTGCGCAGGGGCACCGAGAAGCACGGCATGTAGCACAGGCCGACGGCCCCGCTGACGAGCGTGCCGACCACCACGAACTGGGCCAGTGTGGCGGTGAGCGGCAGCAGGACGAGCAGGCCGGCCGCCCCGCACATGGCCGGGACGACGATCCGCCGGGGGCGCCCCTCGAACCTGTCGCTCAGCCGGCCCCCGACGACGACGGCGACCGCCGCGAGCAGGGTCGGCGCCAAGGACACCAGCCCCGCGTCGGCCACGGCCAGACCGCGCTCCTCCATCAGGAAGGAAGCGCTCCAGCTGTTGAGCCCCCACACGACGACGTCGTAGGCGAAGAACATCACCGCGAAGCCCCAGACGGCCGGCGACCTCAGCAGGGCGGTCGCGGTCCCCTTCGGCTGCCGCAGCGGCGGGCCGGTCTGTCCGGCGGGCAGCGGTCCGGGCAGCCCGCGCCGGATCGCGACCACCACCAGCAGGCCCAGCACGGACACGGCCGCGAACATCACCCGCCAGTCCCAGTGGGCCAGCAGCAGCCCGCCCAGTACGGCGGCCAGCAGCCCGCCGACCGCGTTGGAACTCTGGATCCAGCCGTTGGCGGTCAGCCGCTGCTCGGGCACGCTGCGCCGGCTGAGGGTGTCGATGGCCGCGGCCGGGAACAGGCCCTGGGCCACACCGAAGAGACAACGGAAGATCACGAGCGCGGTGAACGACCAGGCGACGGCGGTCAGTCCGGTGAAGACCGACCACAGGACGAGGGCCGCGCACACCACCCGCGCACCGCCGAAGCGCGCGGCGACCAGTCCGGCGGGAATCTGCGTCAGCGCGTAGGTGACGAAGAACGAGGAGAGGATCACGCCCCGCTCCGCGTGACTGAGACCGAAGGTGTCGCCGATCGACGGCAGCGCCAGATTGATCACCTGTCGGTCGATGTAGTCGACGGCCCAGGCGGTGAACAGCAGGACCGCGGTGGTCCGGGTGGTTCTGAGCAAGGGGTCCTCCCGCCGTGCGAGCGACGCTTGGCGGACACCCTGCACCGTCCGCCGCTTCGCACCGCGCAATCGCAGGATTCCGGCATTCGGGGGGACTTGGCGCCGGAATCCGGCAACCCGGTGATCCGGCACGGCTCTTCAGCCGGGCCGTCCGCGCTGACAGGATGAGACGCGTGCCGCCCACCGACACCACCCTCCCCGACACCCCCGACGGACTCGACGAGACCGACCTCGCCCTGGTCGAGGCCCTCCAGCTGCGGCCGCGCGCCACCTGGGCGCAGATCGGCTCCGTCATCGGCATCGACGCCACCACCGCCGCGCGCCGCTGGCGGCGGCTCACCGGCGGCGGCCTGGCCTGGATGACGGCCTACCCGGCGCAGCACGCCTCGGTCGTCGGTTACGTCGATCTCGCCTGCGCCCCCGGCGCACTCGACGCGCTGACCGCCGAACTGTGCCGCTGGGGACCGGTGTTCAGCGTGGAACGCACCACGGGCGACCACTCGTTGTTCCTGGGCGTGGCAGCGTACGACCTGCCGTCCCTTGACGACTTCTTCACCGGGCGGCTGGGGCGGCTGGACGGGGTGCGCTCGGTGCGGCTGAGCATCTGCACCCGGGTGTACCGCGAGGGCAGCGGATGGCTGGTGCACACCCTCAACGAACGCCAGCGCACCCATCTCACCGGCGGCGACAGCCGTACGCGCCCACGGCCCGGCGGCGGACCGCACGAGGGCGACCGCAGGCTCCTGCGCGCGCTCGGCGCCGACGCCCGCCGCGGCCACGCCGAGCTGGCTCGGGAGTGCGGACTGAGCGAGACGACCGTACGCCGGCGGCTGGCGCGCATGATCGCGGGCGGGGAGGTCTACTTCCGGTGCGACCTCACCCAGCAACTGGCCGGCTGGCCGGTCATCGCCACGTTCCGTATCGCCGCCCCGGGACCCGGGACCGAGGCCGTGGCACACGCGCTGGCGGGGCTGCCGGAAACCCGGCTGTGCGCGTCGGTCACCGGGCCGGACAACCTGCTGCTGTCCGTGTGGCTGCGCTCGCCCGCCGACTGCCTCACCCTGGAGGAACGCATCCTGCACCGCCACCCCGGGCTGCGGATCGGCGCGCGGAGCATCACCCTGCACACCGCCAAACGCATGGGCAGACTGCTGGACCGGTGGGGCCGCGCCCGGGCCCACGTCCCGCTCACCGCGGCACCGGACGGGGGCCTTGGAGAACGGCCGCGCAATGACTGAAGCCGTCTGAACGAGAAAGCCCTTTCTCGACCGATGTATTGACGTGCACCTGTCGGGACTGGCTGTATGGGAGCGCTCCCACATGTTTTCGGCCTACTTGTTCATCCACTCATGGAGCCGCAGTGAGAACAACGACAAGTACGACACCGAGGAACCCGGTCGCCGTATTGCTGGCCGCCGTGGTCACCGTGCTGGGCATGCTCGCCCTCTCCCCGGCCCCCGCCCACGCCGTTTCCCGGCCGGCCGCCGCCGCGACCGGGCTGCACATCGGCAACGGCCGCCTCCTCGAAGGTAACGGCAACGACTTCGTGATGCGAGGCGTCAACCACGCGCACACCTGGTACCCGGGCGAGACCCAGTCGCTGGCCGACGTCAAGGCGCTCGGGGCCAACACCGTGCGCGTCGTCCTCTCCGACGGCTACCGCTGGTCCCGCAACAGCCCGCAGGACGTCGCGGCCGTCATCCAGAACTGCAAGGCCAACCGCCTGATCTGCGTCCTGGAGGTGCACGACACCACCGGCTACGGTGAGGACTCCGCCGCCGGCACCCTCGACCACGCCGCCGACTACTGGATCAGCCTCAAGGACGTCCTGGCTGGCCAAGAGGACTACGTCATCATCAACATCGGCAACGAGCCGTGGGGCAACACGAACCCGGCCGGCTGGACCGAGCCCACCATCGCCGCGGTCAAGAAGCTCCGCGCGGCGGGCTTCCAGCACACGATCATGGTGGACGCGCCCAACTGGGGCCAGGACTGGCAGGGCGTCATGCGCGCCAACGCCCGCACGGTCTACGACGCCGACACCACCGGCAACCTCCTGTTCTCGATCCACATGTACAGCGTCTTCGACACCGCGCAGGAGATCACCGACTACCTCAACGCCTTCGTCACCGCGAAACTCCCCATCGTCATCGGTGAGTTCGGCGGACCGGCCGACCAGTACGGCGATCCGGACGAGGACACCATGATGGCCACCGCCGAGCAGCTCCGCCTCGGCTACCTGGCCTGGTCCTGGAGCGGCAACACCGACCCGGTTCTCGACCTCGCGACCGACTTCGACCCGGCCCGGCTCAGCTCCTGGGGCCGGCGCATCTTCCAGGGCCCCAACGGCATCGCCGCGACCTCGCACGAGGCCACGGTCTTCGGCGGCACTGCCCCCGACACCCAGGCCCCGACCGCACCGGGCACCCCGACCGCATCCGGTGTCTCGGCCACCTCGGTCACCCTGACCTGGCCCGCGGCCACTGACAACGTTGGCATCACCGGCTATGACGTGGTCCGCCTCAACGGCACGACGGAGACTGCGGCCGCCTCCACCACGACCACCACGGTCACCGTCTCCGCCCTGACCGCCGACACCACATACACCTTCGCGGTCTACGCCAAGGACGCCGCCGGCAACCGCTCGCCCCGGTCCGCGGCGGTCTCCGTCAAGACGGAGAAGGGCACCGGCACCCCCGGAGCCGGCTGCTCCGTGCGCTACCGCGTCACCGGTGAATGGCCCGGGGGCTTCCAGGGCGAGATCACCATCGGCAACACCGGCACCGCCGCCATCAGCGGCTGGACGCTGGGCTTCAGCTTCCCGAGCGGCCAGACCATCAGCACCATGTGGGGCGGCACCCCGACCCAGAACGGTGCCTCGGTGACGGTCGCTGCCGCGTCGTACACGTCCACGGTCCCCGCGGGCGGCTCGGTCACGGTCGGCTTCACCGGCGGCAAGTCGGCCACCAACACCTCGCCCACCGCGTTCACCCTCAACGGCACCGCCTGCACGACCCTCTGACGCGCCCGCGCGACCGCGCGCCGGGCGCGGTCATGACGCTCCGGCCGGCCGGACGCCTCGCCTCCGGCCGGCCGGACGCCTCGCCTCCGGCCGGCCGGACGCCTCGCCTCCGGCCGGCCGGACGCCTCGCCTCCGGCCGGCCGGACGCCTCGCCTCCGGCCGGCCTTCCGGACCGTAGGGCTCCGGGGTCCGTCGGTCTTCGGCTCGTGGTCGGCCTCCGTGGATTTCCCACGGGAGCCGACGCGTCGTGCCGGATGGTCCTTCTTTTGTGTGAAGCACCGTCCGCTGACGGGGAACCCGTGCCGTCGGCGGGCATCTCCCGGGTGCCCGGTGCCATGCGCGGCCGTATGGCTCAGGCTTACGTTGGGAGAGGTCATGCAATCCCGCCCCGTACACCGGCAGGTCACCGCACGGAACACCGGCGCGGTGGCGGACGGGACGCTCGGCGGGGGAGTGACGGACTCCCCGCCGCGGCCGGTGCGGATCATGCCGCTGGGGGACTCGATCACCGCCGGTCTGAACAGCACCGGGGCGGCCGGTTACCGCGACGAACTCCTGGGCCACCTGCACCGGCTGGGCCATGACGCCTGCTTCGTCGGCCCCTGCGTCAACGCCTTCCAGCCGCAGGGGGACCCCGGCTACGCCGCCGTCTGCGGCATCACCATCGAGGCGCTGACCCCCTTGCTGTCGCAGTGGGTTCCGGCCGCCCGGCCGGACTGGCTACTCGTGCACATCGGTACGAACAACATGTACGGCCCCGACCACACGGCCGCCCCCGGCCTTCTGCGCACCTTCGTGGACACCCTGCTGCGCCTGGCCCCGTCCGCCGGCATCCTGCTCGCCTCGGTCATTCCGTCACGGCTGCCCGAGTGGCAGGCACACATCGACGGCTACAACCGGCGGGTGCGCGAGATCGCCGAGGAGTCCGGGCGCCGCGGCCGGGTCTTCTTCGTCGACATGGCCCCCGCGCTGCACGCCTCCCCGCAGGGCGGCGACGATCTGTCCGACCTGGTCCATCCGTGCGACCAGGGGTACGCCAAGATGGCGGCCGTCTGGCGGGACGCGCTCCACGCACGGCTGCCCGCCCCCGGAGGCGGTCCCATCCTCAACCCCAACCCGCACCTTCGGACCCCCTCGCTCTCCGAGGCGGAACCGCGGGCCCGGGGCAACGCTCCCGCCTACTTCCCGGGCTGGACGAACCACGGCGTGTACGCCTGCCACGGGCGTCTCGCGGGCCTGGACAACGGCTCGCACGCCGTGGGCCTGTGCGCCGCTCCCGGGTTCCTCGGCATCGGCACCCGACTCGCCACCATCCCCGGCCGCCCGGTCCGCGTCACCTTCCGCGCCCGCGCCGACACCCTCGGCGCCGGCCCGGACCACGGCGGCCTCACGCGTGCGGGGAGGACGTTCGGCGTCCAGGCCGACGGGCACCCCAGGGCCGTCGTCACCGCGACCGACGAGTGGCGTACCTGGACCTACGATTTCACGCCCACCGGCGCCGAGACCGACCTCCGCCTCACCCCCGAGACCGGCCTCCCCCTCACCCCCGGCATTGGGACCGGCCGAGGCCCCCTCGTCACGGACGTCCTGGCACGCGCGTCGGCTTCCTGAGCGAACCCACCGGCCCACGCACGCCGGGCTCCTCCAGCCGGCCGTGGTCACCCGGCGCAGCCGACATCCAGTACCTCGACCACGTCGTCATGGACGGTGTACACCAGCCAGCACCATTCACCGAAGGCCGCGGCAAGATCCGGGACCTGGGCCCGCCGGTCCTCGGAGACAGCCGTGATGAGCCTGATGATCTCTTGGTGCATGTCGTCCGGGACGTCGAACAGCACGTCGGCGGCCCGTTGAATGAGTTCGATCTTCATGGCGTCCACCCGTGGACGGCGGGATTTCCCGTGGTGTGCGGAGGTATACCGACGCGGGGTCTGTCACGGAGGGGGGAACAGGGCCCGTGAACATGGTAATTCCGCCGGCACCGGCCGGAGCCGGTCAGACCCCGCGCGTGGTCAGGTCGGGCCCGGCCTGCCGAACAGCTCCGCGTAGCCGGTCGGCAACTGCGACAGCAGGTGGTCGACCTCTCCGCCCGGCACCGCGTCCGCGACGGTGGACAGGACGGCGCTGGCGTCCCACTCGGCGGTCCGGGGCCGGGCGCCGGTCTGATCGGCCACGCGTCGCAGGAATTCCTCACGCCCGAGGGCCTCCGGTTGCCGCGGGTGCGTGTGCAGGACGTCGTCCAGCGGCGCGGGCAGCTGTGCCGCCAGGTCGTCCGCCTCCTCCGGCGTGATCCGCGTGGCGAGCACCCGCAGCACCGACGTACTGATGTGCTCGGCCTCCTCCTGGCTGCGGTACTCCCCTCGATCGCGGACCTCGGCCAGAAATTCCGCCAGCTTCACGGTGCCCTCCTAGGACTGGTTCCTTCGGCATGCCTGGGAAACGGCCGGTACGAGAACCGGCACGGCACATGAGCGCCGTCTCACGGTCCCGTCGGCCTCACACCCCTGCGGGCCAGGTCTCCGCCTCGGGGCTCGCCGCGGCCGTCGGGCGCAACGGGGTGACGGCCCGGGTGTGGTCGAGATAGCAGAAGGCGTCGTAGCGCTCGGCCAGCACGGTGGGGACGTAGGTGCCCATGCGTTCGTACCGCGGCTGGTAGACCACCCCGATGGCCCGGTGGCCGCGCTCCTCGTGGAACCACGCGCGCCGGCCGGTGGCGGGCGGCCGCTGGAACTGCACAGGGGGGAAGACGAAGAGGGCCCGCTCGCCGGGCAGCGCCGTGTGCAACAGATCCTCCAGGCTGCCGGTGTGCGCGGGCGGTACCTCCATGACCCGGGGCACGTCGCCCCAGGCGTCGGCGGCGATCACCGTGCCGGTGTACGAGCCGAAGCCGACCAGCGCCACGCCCGCGCCCATGTGCCGTTCGCGGACCAGCTGACCGACGTTGATCTCGCCGATGTCGGCCATGTCCGTGGCGCGGGCGTCCCCGACGTGGGTGTTGTGTTCCCACACCACCGCCTTGGCGCCGGGGCCGTAGTGCTCCATCAGCCGGTCCAGCGTGTCGGCCATGTGCCGGTCGCGGATGTTCCAGGCGTCCGGGCCGCTGTCCAGCGTGGCCCGGTAGTAGCGCTCGGCGCCGGCCAGCACCTCGGCGTTCTGGCGGGCGGCGAACTCCGTGAGCGAACCGTCCGGGGAGGCCGCCCGCGCGGCCCTGTGCCGTGCCTCCGTGAGCAGGGAGATCACCTTCCGCTCACACCCTTGGGGGACATACCGTGTGGCCGGCGCATACGAATGGGGATCCTCGGCGTACGGCTCGAGGCAGCGGTACGCCTCCAGGGCGGGCCGCACCCGCTCGGGGTCGTGCTCGCGCAGATGGGCGAGGACGGCGTGCAGCGACTCCCACAGGCTGTAGACGTCCAGCCCGAAGAAACCGACGCGCCGCTCGGGAGGCAGCCCCTGGTTGTGCCGGCGCAGCCATCGGGTGAAGGCCGCGACCTCGGCGTTGCCCCACATCCACGTCGGCCAGCGGTCGAAGTCCGCGAGTACCTCGCCGGGGTCCTCGGGCGCGCCCGGGGCCGCGACCACCGAGCAGTGCACGGCGTGGCAGTCGGGCCAGTCGCCCTCCACCGCGACGAAGGAGAATCCCTTCTCCTCGATCAGCCGACGGGTCAGCACGTCACGGAGCCGGTAGTAGTCGGCGGTGCCGTGGGACGCCTCGCCCAGCAGGACGTAGCGGGCGTCGCCGATGCGGTCCAGCAGGGGGTCCAGGGAGCCCGGATCGGTCAGCGGCAGGGCCGCTTCCCGAATGCGGGCCTGTTCGGTGTCGGGCACGGCTCGCCTCCCTTCGCGGGGTGCACCACCGGGTCCCCGCCGCGCCGCGCGCCGAAACGCGAGGTCACGGCGGTATCCACGGAGTCCGGGAAGAGTGCGCGCAGCGTGATGTGATGTGAATCACAGTCCGGGGCCGGTGAACATTGCTTCGCTCACCCAAGTGGGGGAATTCGGATAAAAAGCACATAAGCCTCAATGCTGGAGAGGGGACGACGCCCATGTCGTATCCGCAATACTCCACCGGCATGACCGGACACCCCGAGATGGCGGAGATGCGGGAGCGGCTCGAACGCACCGCCTCCACCGGCAAGGCGATCGCCCTCGAAGGGCTGATCCTCCTGACCGGTCTCTACGCCGCGATCTCACCGTGGGCCGTCCACTTCGCGGGCCTGCGGAACATCACCGCCAACAACCTGATCGTCGGCATCACCATCGGCCTGATCGGTCTCGGCCTGGCCCTCGTGCCCGAGCGGATGTTCCGTCTGGCCTGGGCGCTGGTACCCCTGGGCATCTGGCTCCTGATCTCGCCCTGGGTGGTCACCGCCTCGCACAGCGCGCGGGCCGGCGTCATCTGGAACAACGTCCTGATCGGCGTCGTCACCATGGCACTCGGACTGGCCGCCATGGGTCTCACCATCGGCGTCGCCCGCCCGGACAAGCGTTGAGCCGAGGAGCGTGCCGCACCCGGCGGGTCCGGCACGCTCCCCGAGCAGCCGGAAGGTAAGACGATGCCCACCACCCGCTCATCCGACTTCGAGCACGCCATCCACAGCGCGAACATCTGGCTGAAGGCGGTCGCGGAAGCCCTGGGAACGGACGACCGCCATCTCGCCCACCGGGTCCTGCGCACCTGGCTGCACACCCTCCGGGACCGGCTCACCGTAGAGGTGTCGGCCCACCTCGCCGCACAACTCCCCGAACTGCTGCGCGGCGCCTACTACGACGGCTGGACCCCGAGTTCCGTGCCCATCAAGTACGACATCGACGGCTACGTCAACCGCTTCGTCCAGGAAGCCAAGGTCGACGCCGAAGACGTGCCGAAGACGGCCGCCGCCGTCACCACCGTCGTACGCGACCACGTCTCGCCCGGCACGCTGGAGTCGGCACTGGAGCAGCTCCCGAACGACATCTGCGCCCTGCTGCTCCAGCCGGCCTGAGCCGGGCCGGCCCGCTCCGGCCGCCGCCGGGCCAGGACGCGTGCCCGGGGGCGGGGTCAGCGCGCGCGGTCCGCTGTGACCAGCCACGACTCCGTCCGCCGCCAGGTGGCCGCGCAGGTGGTCCGTCAGGGTGCGGCGGGCGTGTTCGCGTGCGCGCGCGTCGGCCTGTTCCAGCAGGTGGCGGCCGGGGCCCGTGCCCCACAGGAACTCCGCCGCGTCCTCGGCGCCGTGTCCCCACACCCCGTGGGTCTGGACCCGGTCGACGGTGACGGCGGTGAATCCGGCCGCGGTGAGGATGTCCCGGATGCGGTCGGGAGCGGCCAGGGAGAACATGCCCGGCAGCCCGGGCGTCCCGAAGTCGCCGACCGGCAGCAGATCCCGCAGGCTCGCGATCGCCGTCACCCAGCCGTTGTCCGCCGCGTCGGCCGGGCAGACGAACGCCAGCCGGCCGCCGGGGCGCAGCGCCCGACGGACATTGTCGAAGGCCGTGATCGGGTCGGCGAAGAACATCACCCCGTAGCGGCTGATCGCCGCGTCGAACGCGCCCTCCTCGAAGGGGTACACCTGCGCGTCGCCCTGTACGAAGGAGACGTTGCCGATGCCCTGCTCCTCCGCGCGGGCCCGTGCCTCGGCCAGCATCGGGGCGGACAGGTCGAGGCCCAGCGCGCGCCCCCGGGGTGCCCGGCGCGCGGCGCGGCGCGTGGTCTGCCCGGAGCCGCAGCCGACATCGAGGATCCGGTGTTCCCCGGTGATTCCCGCGGCGTCGAGCAACGGCTGGTCGAAACCTCCGTTCACGGCGTTCCAGCGGTCCTGGTGGCGGGCCCAGTGGGTGCCTTCGGGGCCGTTCCACGCCTGCGACTGACCGGTGTTGACGATGTCCGGCATGGATTCCGGCACGGGTGCCTCCAGGGGCGACGACGGGAATGGGCGTGGGCCCAAACAGTATGGGCAGGTGCCCAAACTGGCAATCCCCAGTAGTATCCGGTGAGTTGTGTCGTCTGAGCCGAACGGGAGAGCGGCCCATGTCACCGCGGGGAGTGGCGACGCCGGACGTGCGCGAGCGGCTGTTCGCGGCTGCCGAGCGCGTCGTGGAGAACGGCGGTCCCGGCGCGCTCACCAGCCGGGCCGTCACCGCCGAGGCGGGCTGCGCCAAGGGGCTGCTGCACGCGCACTTCGCGAGCCTCGACGAGTTCGTGGCCGAACTCTGCCTCGACCGGTTCGCGCGGACGGCGGCCAAGGCTCGGGCACTGTCGGGACTCGTCGGGCAGGCCACGGTGGCACGGAACCTCGACGCCGTCGTCCTCGCGCTGTTCGACTCGGGTGGCCCCGCGCTCTCGGGTCTCGCCCTGACCCGGCCCGCGGCGACCCGGCGCATCCGCGAGGCGCTGGAAGGCGGGGCGCCCGGCTTCACCGCGCTCCAGGATGCCGTCACCGGCTATCTGACCGACGAACAGAAACTCGGCCGGGTCGCGGAGACCGTCGACCCGCACACGGTCGCCCTCGCCTTGGTCGGCACCGCGCACCACCTGCTGATGACGAGCCGGCCGGGCACCCCCGACCCGCGGCCCGCCATGACGCGCCTGGTGGCCGCGCTCCTGCGGGACTGAGAGACGGAGCGGCTGCGGGCCGGCCCGCAGGGCCCCGTGGCATGCGCGGGAACTCTCCCGCGCGCGTGGCACGGCGCGGCCGGTGATGTGCGCGGGCACGCGAAAGGCGAGACGTAGGCACTTTCCGTGGTGAGTGGTGCGGCTTCGTCGGGGTTGTGCTGCACCTTCATTCGTGCGGTGTGTTTATGCGGTTCAGCCGGTTATCCCACGCCGGTCCGGTCATCACCGTTGCGGGACCGGCCCCCGCATGCCGGCGGACGGGGCGCCGATCCACACCCCTTCGGCTCGAGGTGCACGGAAGGAGGTGACAGACATGGAGAACCGCGAGGAGGTCTACGAGGCGCCGACGCTGAGCGAGGCCGGCGACTTCGCCGAGGTCACCCTCGGCTGGCCGTTCGGACACCGCCGCGACGGCGGTCTCCCGCCGTACTGGCTCTACCCCTGGACCGACTGAGCCCGGTGCTGTGAACCCGGTGGGCGCGCGACGCGCGCCCACCGGGCGCGGGGCCGCCCGACCCGTCCGTGAGGAGAAGGAGTGCCATGGACTGCTGGTGGGTGATGCTGCCCGACGCACCGGCCGCCGCCGCTGTCGCGGACCGGCTGGGCCGGGAAGGCGTGCGCCGCGTGCCGCACGCCTCGGGACGGCCCTGGCTGGTGGGCCGTTGGGACGCCCGGCAGGAGGTGTCGGCCCGGGCGGGGGAAACCCGGATCATGGTGCTGGGCCGGAGCACCGCGCGGGCCGGGACACTACGGCGGCGGATCGAGCGGGTGCGTCTGCCCGCGGAGGCGGAACGGGCCGTGACGGGCCTGGCGGGCAGCTTCCATGTGCTGGCCTCGGTGGGCGGACGGGTGTGGGCGCGCGGTACGGCATCGGCCGTGTGCCGTGTCTTCACCGCACACATCGACGGCGTACCGGTGGCGGCCGGCCGCGCCGATGTGCTGGCCGCCCTGTCGGGCGCGGATCCCGACCTCGGGGCGCTCGCCGTGCGGCTTCTTCATCCGCCGGTGGCCTCCACGGTTCTCGCCGACCGCACCTACTGGCGGAACGTGCGCGCCCTACCGCCACACGAGGCGTTGGTGTGGGAGCGCGACGGGCGCCGCGGGCCCCGGGTCCGCTGGTGGCGTCCCCCCGAACCGCACCTGTCCCTGGCGGAGGCCGCAGCCCAGGTGCGTACGGCGCTGACGGACGCGGTCGGCACCTGTACGGCCGGTGGCGGCACGGTCAGCGCCGATCTCTCCGGAGGACTGGACTCGACGAGCCTGTGCTTCCTGGCCGCCCGGGAAACGGACCGGCTGGTCACCGTGCACTGGGAGGGACGGGACCCGGACAACGACGACGCCCTCTGGGCCGCGCGCGCCCGTGAGGCACTGCCCTCGGCCACCCACTTGGTGCTGACCGGCGAGGAGTCACCCGACTGGTTCGCCGGCGTCGGCGGACTACGGCTGCCCAGCGAGGAACCCTGTGCCTGGGTACGGGACTTCGCCAAACAGACCGACCTGCTGCGGCGGGTCGGGGAGCACGGCTCCCGGCTCCATCTGAGCGGTGGTGGCGGCGACGAGATGTTCACGCCGTTCCCCTGCCACCTCCAGGACCTGGCCGCCGCCCGGCCGTGGCAGGCCTGGCAGCTGCTGAGCCGGCAACGCCACCAATGGCGCGCCGGCCACCTCTCGGTGGCCCGCGGAGTCCTCGGCCGGACCTCATACCGGCGGTGGCTGCTGGACGCCGCCGGCCACGTGACCCTCCCGCCGCCGTCGGGCCTCACGGGCATGCTCGGCTGGCAGCCCGAACCCCGCGCGCCGGGCTGGGCCACCCCCGAGGCGGTGGCGATGACGACGGACGCGCTGCGCACCGCGGCGGACGGCAGCCCCGAACCGCTCGCGCCCCACCGGTCCGTGCACTGCGCGCTGCAACAGGTCCGTGAGGGCGGCAACGCGATCCGCGTACTGAACCAGACACTGGCCGGCCCGGACCTGGCCCTGCCCTACACCGACGACGCGGTCGTCACCGCCGCCCTGTCGGTCCGTCCGCTGGAAGCCGTACGGCCGGGTGCGTACAAACCGCTGCTGGGCGCCGCCTTGTCCGGCATCGTGCCCGCGCACATCCTGGCCCGCCCGGACAAGGGCCCGTACGACGCCGACTTCTACCACGGGCTGCGCCGCCACCGCGGGGAGCTGCTGGCCCTGACCGAGGACTCGCGGTTGGCGGAAGCCGGACTGATCGACGCCGAACGGCTGCGCCGCTCCCTGCACCACAATGCCGCCGCCGCCGAACTCGACCCGCTGCTCCACACGCTGGGCTGCGAGGTCTGGCTCCGCTCGCTGGACGACGGCCCGGCCCCGGTGCCGTACCCGCCGGCCGCGACAGCGCGGTGAACAGGGAACGGCGATGGAAGGAGCGCGTTGATGTCCCTCTCGCTGGCCGCGTACGTGACCGCGGTCGACACCGACGGCGGTGCCATGGTCCTGCTGGACGAACGCACCGGGAAATACCGGCAGCTGAACCCCACGGGAGCGCTCGTCCTCCGCCTGCTGCTGCGGGGCGCCACCACCGAGGACGCCGCGGCGGCCCTGGCGGAACGCTATCCGCAGGCCGGCGCGCGGGCCGGCGAGGACGTCGCGCGCCTCGTGGAAGCCCTGCGGGGAGCCGGACTGCTGCGTGACTGAGCCGCCCGCCACCATCCCGCCCGCCACCCGAACACCGGGAGGCCCGGAGGAGGTCCGGGAGCCCGGAGGACGCCTGAGACAGACACTTTCGCCACCGCACCAGGAGCGCTCACCATGACCGACCTCGTCGGAGTACCACAACCAGCCTTCGTCCCGCCGCCGCGCCGTCTGCTCGCCCTGCTGGCCGTGGCCGCCGCCCGCCCGCTGGCCGGCGCCGGACCGCGCCGCATCCGCGCCGTCCTGCACCTGCTGCGCCGCGGAGCCGTCCCCGCCACCCGGCAGCAGGCCGCCGCGGCCCGGCAGGCCGTCATCACCGTCAGCCCGCGCTGCGCCGCCGACCGCAGCTGCCTGCAACGCTCCCTGGCCACCGCCCTGTTGTGCCGGGCATGGGGGACCTGGCCCACCTGGTGCACCGGCGTGCGCACCGAACCCTTCCGCGCCCACGCCTGGGTCGCCGTCGGCTCCGAACCCGTGGGCGAACCGGCACACGAACGCGGCTACACGCCCGTCATCACCGTCCCGCCCCTGCCGCTCACCGGGAACCGCTCATGACCGGACGTCCGAGCCCCACCACGGACACCGCCGCCGGCGGCCGGGGAACCCGGCGCGCCCTGCCGTACGCGGTCCACACCCGGGGACTGACCAAGACCTACCCCGGCGGCCAGGACGCCGTACGGGGCGTGGACCTGACCGTCGCGACCGGCGAGATGTTCGCCTTCCTCGGCCCCAACGGCGCGGGAAAGTCCACCACCGTGTCCATGCTGTGCGCGCTGAAGAGGCCCAGCGCGGGAGACGCCTGGGTCGCCGGGGCGAACGTGCTCACCGAGTCCCACCTGGTGCGGCGCCGCGTCGGCGTCCTCTTCCAGCACAGCGCCCTGGAGCCCGACCTGACCTGCGCCCAAAGCCTGCAACTGCACGCGCGCCTGCACGGTCTGTCCCGCTCCGACGCCCGCTCCCGCACCGGCCAGGTGCTGAGCGCCGCCCGGCTCGCCGAACACCGGCACGCACGGGTACGCACCCTCTCCGGCGGCATGCGCCGCCGCCTCGACATCGCCCGCGCCCTGCTGCACGAACCCCGCGTGCTCTTCCTGGACGAACCGACCGCCGGACTCGACCCGCCCGCCCGCGCCCGGCTGTGGCAGCACCTGCGCCGCCTGCGGGAGGACGAGCGCATCACCGTCTTCGTCACCACGCACTACCTGGAGGAGGCCGAGTACTGCGACCGGCTCGCCATCATCGACCACGGCCGCATCGTCGCCCACGGCACCCCCGCCGGCCTGAAATCCGCCCTCGGGCAGGAGACCGTACGGCTGCGCACCAGCGACAACCGGCGGGCCGCCGCGCTGCTCAGAACCGACCACGGCCGCACCGCCTTCGACGGCGGTGAGGAGGTCACCGTGCCGGTGACCGACAGCGCCGAGTGGCTGCCCAGGCTGTGCGCCACCCTCGGCGCACACGGCATCCACATCCATCGGGCCACCGCCACCGTGCCGACCCTGGACGACGTCTTCTTCCACCACACCGGCCGCCCCTTCGATCCCGAGAGCGGCACCCCATGACGACGGCACGCGTCTCGTCCAGGGTGAGCCCCAGCGGGGAGGACGGCGTGCGTCAGGAACTGCGCGCCGTCCACGCACTCATCACGCGCGACTGGCTACGACTGGCCGCCAACCCCACGAACACCGTGCTGATGCTCCTGCAGCCCCTGCTGTTCCTGCTCGCCTTCGGCGGCGGCCTGTCCGCACTCGTCCCCGACAGCGCCGTCGGCGGCCAGTACCGTGCCTTCCTCTATCCCGGCATCCTGCTCATGGCCATCCAGGCGCCGGCCGTCAGCGTGGGCATCCGTCTGATCACCGACCGGTACAACGGCACCATCCGCGAGCTGCTCGTCACCCCCGCCCACCGGTCGAGCCTGCTGTGCGGGATCTGCCTCGGCGGCTGTGCCACGGCCACGGCCCAGGGCGCCGTCCTGCTCGCCCTGGCACCGGCCGGCGGACTGCCCTACCGGCCCCTGCCGCTCGCCGGCCTCCTCGCGGAACTGGCCCTGGCCGCCTTCACGGTGACCGCGCTCGCCCTCGTACCGGCCGTACACACGCGGCGGCCCGAGACCTTCAGCACGCTCCTGGCGCTGACCAGCGCCCCCCTGCTCTTCGGATCGGGCGCACTCGTCCCCCTGTCCACCCTCCCCTCCTGGGTGACCACCGCGGCCGTCCTCAACCCGCTCGCCTACGCCACCGACCTCCTGCGCCGCACCGTGAGCCCCACCGCGGCCGCCGGCGTCCACTGGGGCACTTGGCAGCCACCGCCGGTGGTGGAGGCGGGCGTCCTCCTGCTGACCGCGATCACCGCCCTCCTCTGCACGGCCCACCGCTTCGGCCGCACGGACGACATGACGTGACGCTACGTCTCTCCGTGCCCGGGCTTCCGCCAAGTCAGCGAGTACCGACGGAGCACATGCCGGCGATAGCGCACACCGGGCAACAGCCGCCGTGCCGCGGCCCGCACCTGTCCGTAGCTCATCCGGGGGACGGCGACCGGCATGCCCTCCGGCTCGCGCGCCCGGCGCAACACCTTGGTGATCCGTACGACCGGGGCGGCCGCGATCGTCGCCGCCCACTCCGCCGGGCTCTCCTCGCGGGCCAGACCGACCACCACCAGCGTGCCGCCGGGCCGCAGCAACGCGCGCATCCGGACCAGGGCGGCCTCGAGGTCCATATGATGAATGGCGGTCACCGAGCAGATGAAGTCGTATCCCTCGTCCGGCAGATCAGCGGTCAGGAAGTCGCCCTCGACGAAGGTGAGTCGCGGGTCGCCGGCGGCGAGCTCACGCGCGTGGGCGATCATCCGGGGCGACTTGTCGATCCCCGAGACCCGCTCGGCCCGCCCGGTCAGCTTCCGCGCCAGCAGACCGTCCCCGCAGCCGACGTCCAGCGCGTCCCCGCAACCACCGGGAACCACACGGAGGATGCCCGGGTGCCGGGCGACGTTGGTGTTCCAGTACGGCGTCGGGCCGGCGTCATCCGACAAGGAAGCCCCGCAGTTCAGCCGGGTGTCAGCGCGGGCGTGTACGTGTGGTCGCCCAGGGCGCGGTGGACCAGTTCGAGCACCATGGCGGTCACTCGGCGCTCGTCGAGGCCGGTCCTGTCGTCCTCCTGGCCGATGAGGTCGTCCAACAGGCCGTCGGACGCGTGGTAGGCCATGCGGAACGCCACGCGGGTGTCGCCGGCCCGGAACGCCCCGGCGTCCGTGCCCTCTTCGACGAACGCGCACATCAGGTCGATGACCCGCTGGTTGGCCTGCCGGCACAGCTCCAGGGCCTTGGCGTTGGCCGAGCCGTAGACGATCCGGTGCAGCTCGGCGTTCGCGATGGCGTGCCGGACGAGGGCGCTCATCACCCGGTCGATGGTGGGCCACCAGTCGTCGCTCTCGGCCAGGATCTCCTGCGCGGTGGAGACGATGGCGTCGACATAGCGCTCCCACAGGGCGCCGAGCAGGTGGTCCTTCGACTCGAAGTAGAGGTAGAAGGTGCCCTTGCCGATCTCGGCCGCGTCCGCGAGTTCGGAGATGGTGGCGCGTTCGAAGCCCGTTGTGCCGAACACGCGTTGCCCTGCGCGCAGGATGTCGTCCCTGCGGTCGTCGGGGCTCTTGGTGACTCGCTTCCTCCGCGTCGTCGCCGGCATGCCCACCTCCGTTCACGCGGTGTCGTGGAGCCCTGTAGGGCTGCCCAATATATCTGACCGCCGGTCGGTCCCCTTCCATTGACTGACCGTCGGTCATTTGTTTGACTGACCGCCGGTCACGCCCACCCGGCCGACGCGCCACGACGACGCACCGCGACACCCACCCGAGGACCACGAGATGACCACGCAAGGCCTGACGGTTCCCGCGGAACCCCAGACCGGCCCGCGGAGCCCGGCCCGCTTCTGGGCCACCGCCTACACGCTCCTCTGCCTGCTCACCGGCACCAACCTGCCCACCCCCCTGTACCGCGGCTACGAGCGCGAGTTCGGCTTCTCCCCGCTCGTGGTCACGCTGATCTTCGCGGTGTACGTAGCCGCGCTGATCCCCTCCTTACTGATCGTCGGCCCGCTGTCCGACTCCGTGGGGCCCCGCACCGTACTCCTGCCGTCCGTGGTACTGGCCGCCCTCGGCTCGCTCGCCTTCGCGCTCGCCGACGACGTCGGCTGGCTCTTCGCCGCCCGCCTGCTCCAGGGCCTCGCCGTGGGTGCCGCCTCCGGCGCGCTCACCGCGGCACTGACCGAGCTGGAGCCCCGTGGCGACCGGGGCCGGGCCGCGCTGGTGTCCACGGTCGCCTCCGTCGGCGGGCTGGGGGCGGGACCCCTGATCGCGGGCCTGCTCGCCGAGTACGCCCCCTGGCCCTACGTCCTGCCCTACGCCCTGGAGATCGTGCTGCTGGTCCCCGCGGCCATCACCATGGTCACCCTTCCCGCCACCCGGCCCACGACCCGCCGGCGCCCGCGCCGCCCCACCGTCCCGGCGTCGATGCGCGGGCTGTTCCTCTCCAGCGGTACGGCGAGCTTCCTCGCCTTCTCCGTGACCGGCCTCTTCCTGAGCCTGGTGCCGACCTACGTCACGAAACTCTCCGGCAGCGACAACCTCGCCCTGGCCGGCGGCGCCGTCACCCTGATGCTCGCCTGTTCCGTACTCGCCCAGATCGCGGCGGCGGGGCGCCGGGCACTCGGCATCCAGGTCACCGGCCTGGTCGTCCTGGCCGCGGGCCTGGTGCTGCTGGCCGTGGCCGGCGGTCTCTCCTCCCTCCCGCTGCTGCTGGCGGCCACCGTCGTCGGCGGCGCCGGGCAGGGACTGGCCTTCCTCGGCGCCCTCAGCCGTGCAGGTCTTCGCAGCCCTGGTGTCCGCGCTGTGCCTGCCGGTCGCGGCCGTCCTGTTCCGCAAGCACATGACCGGGGCTGGAAACGAGGACGGGGAACAGGGTTGACTCCTGCCTCATGACTCAGTACGTCAAGACATTCCATGCCCTGGAGATCGGTGACGGTGGCGACGGGCGATGGGCCGAGCGGGTCCGGCCGGCCATGGCGGGCGCGGCGGACTGGCTGACCGAGGAGGGGCGGACGCCCGAGGGCGCTGCCCGTGCCCGGCGGCTCTTCGAGGAGCACATGCCCGAACTCGTCCCGGCACTCGACCGGCTCGCCGGCCAACTGCCCTCACCCCAGGCCGGAACCCTCCTCACCATGGCAGCGGTGCGGCCGTTCTTCTCCGGCTGCACCCAGATCGGCCGCGACGGCACCCTGCTCAGGAACTACGACTACGCTCCCGAACACTGCGAAGGCACCATCGTCTCCTCCCATTTCCTGCGTCCTGTGATCGGTATGCAGGAGGCCGGGTGGGGACTGCTGGACGGCATGAACGACGCGGGCCTCGCGGTGTCGCTCACCTTCGGCGGGCGGTACGTCCACGGGCCGGGATTCGCCCTCCCCCTGGTGCTGCGCTATCTGCTGGAGACCTGCCGGACAGTCGACGAGGCGCTGGGCAGACTGCGCACCCTACCCATCGCGATTCCGCAGAACGTCACCCTCGTCGGCCCGGACCGGACCGTGACGGTCCATGTCGGCCCCGACATCCCGATGACCGGGACGCGGGACTCCTGCGCGGCCAACCACCAGCACCTTCCGGTGCCGGAGGAGCAGGAGCAAGTCACCCGCACACAGGCGCGGCTGGCCGCTGTACGGGCGGCGGGTGTCGATGTCGCGGCGATGCTGCGACCGCCGCTGTACCAGTGTGCGTACGACGAGTGGCTGGGCACGGTGTACACGGCCGAGTACCGTCCCGAGGAGGGCCGAGTGACCTACCACTGGCCCGGAGCGAGCTGGCAGCACTCCTTCGGCGGCTTCTCCCCGGGCACCCTCACCGTCACCCTGGGGCTTCCGGCCGACGGGGGCGACAACAGCTGACGGGGAGCCCGTCGGCGCGGTGACCGTAGCGCCGCCGTGACCGCCCGCGCGTGGTGACGTTCCTCCGTTCCCTCCGCGAACGGGCGGCTCGGACCGATGAGTTGTCAGCGACGCGTTGACCGGCGTTCGTACACGATCACTCTGCGGCCGCGGGTCTGTTTGTCGGCCACCGGGATGAAGTACTCGTTCAGGACAGCGGTCTTCATCCTGTCCCGGGCGCCTCTCGCCGGGCGGGCCACCGGGGACGCGTCCGTCACCAGGAGGACTCGCTGTTCGGTGAGGAGCGCGGCGCGTATGCGATCCGGTTCCGTCTCGACACCTTTCAGAGTGCCGGCCTCCTCCGGGGACTCCGCCAGGGTTATGTCCCGCAGGCCCGCGAAGGCGTCCGGGGTGACGGACTTGGTGTCCCTGCGGAGCGAGGGCAGGAAGAGCACGGCATTCCCGGGCCGCTTCAGGTGCCGTACGTCCGAGGCGATCGCCAGGACGTCGTCCACTCTGCTCGCCGGGGACCGCTTGGCCAGTGACTGCGGCAGCAGGGCCGGCACGGCCACGGCGAGCGTGACGGGGAGAATCCACCTCGACGCCATCGGGAAACGGGGCCCGGCGGCCTGTACCGCCGTGCCGACGGCCGTACCGATCAGGAGTGCCAGCCCCATCATGCTGTAGAGGATGTAGCGGTCCAGGAAGATCGGCTGGACCAAGGACACCGTGATCAAGCCGAGTTGAGGCACCGCGAGCAGCGGTAACCCTACGGCCGTCGCCGATGACCGGCCTGCCCGCGGCCGGTCCAGCAGCGCGCCGGTCCCGCCGATCGCCAGCAGCACGGCCGGGCCGATCAGCATGTGCCAGGACAGCGGCGGTATCCAGGCCACCTGCCCGGACTGGCTCTGGCTGAACACGATCAGCGGCAGCACTCCGGCTGTGCCGCATGCGGCCGCCACCGCCCAGCGGGCAAGGACCGCGCGCTCGGCGCGGTTCCACAGCAAGGTGGCCAGATGCGCCCCGAGGATCATGAGTGAGAGCCAGTTCAGCAGGCCGGTGAGGAGGACAGCGGTGCCGTAGGCAGCCCAATGGCGTGCCCGGACGGGTCGTTGGAGGACGGTTGTGAGCAGCAGGGTGGAGATTGCCGCGCCGGCCGTCACCAGCGCGTACTGCCGGCCCTCCTGGAGGTGGAACTGCACGGCCGGCAGCAGCCCGAACGCCATGCCACCGGCCAGACCCGCCCATCTGCCCGCCAGCCGGCGGCCGATGACGGCCACGCAAGCCGCCGCGACCGCTGTGGCCAGCACCGACGGCAGCCGCAGGGTCGTGGTGCCGGCTCCGAAACACGTGAACAGCACGTGCATCAGCAGGTAGTAGAGCCCGTGGACCACGTCGACGTTCGCCAGCATGTGCCATAACTCCGCCGTCGAGCGCTGAGCCGCCTGCCAGGTCGCGGCCTCGTCCCGCCACACACTGTCCTGCCGCGACAACCCCCACAGGCCGAAGGCGCATGTCCACAGCATCGGCAGCAGCCACACGACGGCCGTGCGTAACGAGGGGGCCGGCGCCGCACGTGGTGCCCCGGACAGGGCAGGTGGGAGTGCGGTGTCCGACGTGTGGCCAGGCGACATGAGGAAAGGCTCCCGAAGCAGTGGTCCATGAGGGCTGTCTGCCGGAAGTCACCTACCGGCCGTCAACCGTATCTCGCCTCTGGGGGAAGCCCGTGAGATCTAGGTGACAGGGGAGTCCGCGGGCGCCCGGGTGCGGGGAGTGGCCTGGTAGGAGGACAGCAGGCGGAGCTTCTCGTCGTTGTCGCTGTCGCGGTCGGCGTGGTAGAGGACGAGGAGCAGACCGGGCGATCCGGAGACCAGGAGCTTCTCCCGGTTCAGCGTGAGTTCGCCGACCTGCGGATGGTCGAGCGTGACGGAGGCGCCCTCACGGGCTTGCACGTCATGGCGTGCCCACAGCCGGCGGAAGCGGTCGCTCGTGAGCGAGAGTTCGCCCACCAGCTCGATGAACCGCGGATCGTCGGTGTCCGTGCCGACCGACTCGCGGAACCCGGCGACCAGGCTGACGGTGGCCTCCTCCCAAGCGGGGTACAGGGAGCGCTCGGCCGGATCGAGGAACACGTCCCGCAGCCGGTTGCGGCCGGCGACCAGCCGGGGGGAGAGCGCTGTCGCCAGCGGGTTCGCCGCCAGTACGTCGAAGTAGCGGCCTTCGACGAACGCCGGCTGCGTCAGCGAGTCCAGGAGCTTCCGGATCCCGGCGGGCACGACCTCCTTGCGGGGCCGGCGGCGGACGCGGCGAGGACTGTCCGATCCCAGTCCGAGCAGATACGCGGTTCCCGCGTCATCGAGCCGCAGCACCCGGGCGAGCGCTTCGAGCACCTGGACGGACGGGTTGCGGTCGCGGCCCTGCTCCAGGCGCAGGTAGTAGTCGGCACTGATACCGGCGAGCATCGCGACCTCCTCGCGGCGCAGACCGGGCACGCGGCGGACCCCGATCTGCGGCAGACCGACACTCTCCGGCGTGACGAGTTCGCGGCGGGCGCGCAGATACTCGCCGAGCATGTTCGTGTGACGGGTCATGTGGAGAGCGTAGGCGGATCCTCGGACACGTGCCTGGTCCTGTCACCCCCAGGATCACGGAGGCCCTGTCCCGCTGCCGTGCCGGGGCGAAGGATCGATCCCGAGCTGGTTCAGCGACGAGAGGAAGCAACCGACATGACCGTGACAACCGACAGGACCGTGACACTCGTCACCGGAGCGAACAAGGGCATCGGACGCGAGACCGCCCGTCGGCTGATCAAGGAGGGGCACACCGTCTACATCGGGGCACGCAGTGTGGAGCGCGGGCAGGCCGCGGCGGCCGAGCTGGGCGCCCGGTTCGTACGCCTCGACGTCACCGATGACGCGTCGGTCCGGGCAGCCATGCGGCTGATCGAGGAGCGTGAGGGCCGCCTCGACGTCCTCGTCAACAACGCCGGCATCGCGGACCACACCCTCGGCGCCGACGGGGTCACCGCCGAGAGCGCGCACGCCGTGTTCGAGACCAACGTCGTCGGCGTCGTCCGTGTCACCCAGGCCGCGCTCCCGCTGCTGCGGGCGTCGGACAACCCGGTCGTGGTGAACGTCTCCAGCGCACTCGGCTCGTTCTGGGCGGTCACCAACCCCGAGCGCCGCCAGTCGCACTACGCCTTCATCGTGTACGGGGCGAGCAAGGCGGCCGTGTCCATGCTCACCGTCCAATACGCCAAGGCACTGCCCGACTTCAAGATCAACGCCGTCGAACCCGGCTTCACCGCCACCGACTTCACCGCGGACTTCCCGGGCGGGCGTCCCGTGGAAGAGAGCGCCGAAGTCGTCGTACGCATGGCCACCCTCGGCAAGGACGGCCCCACCGGCACGTTCCAGGAGGACGGCGGCGAGCTGCCCTGGTAGCTCCGCAAGGACGGCTGCGGCCCCACCTGACGGACAGGAACCGGGGGCGAGGGCGAAGCCGTACCGGCGATGGTGGCCCGGTGCGGCTTCGCCGCCCCCGCCAGGCCGGTGACCGGCGCGGTCGGCAGGAGACGGCTCCCGATGCCGGGCCGCTGGAACTCACCTGCCAGCCGCTGGATCTGCCTCTGTCGGGGCCGCCTGCCGCGGGTACGCCCCTCAGGCGCGGGGCCCCACCGTTGCCATGGCCCGGTCCAGGGCGTCGGTGAAGGAGCCCTTCCCGTCCGAGGCGAGCCAGGAGCGCTGAGCGGCGAGCAGGCAACCGAACGCCACGGCCGTCAGGGCACGGGGTGCCGGGTCGCCGGGGGCGTAGGGGGCACCGGTCGAGGCGGCCCGCTCGGTCAGCTCGGTGACGACGGCCTCCTGCGTCCGGTGCAGCTTCTGGAGATAGCCGGCGAGCAGCACGGGGGTCTCGAAGACCATCCGGTGGACCGGTGCCATCCAGTGCTGGTGCCCCGGCGCCTCCGGGCGGGCCGGCAGCACATCGAACACCCGGCGCAGGGAGGTCCACACCGGCTCGTCGGCCGGGCGAGCGCGCAGGGCGGCGAGCATGTCGTCCAGGACGAGACCGAAGTGTCCGAGGACGATCTCCTCCTTGGTGGCGAAATAGCGGAAGACACTGCGCTGGGACATCCCCACGGCCGCCCCGATGTCGTCGACGGTCGTCGCCTCGAAGCCGCGCTCCAGGAACAGCGCGGTGGCGGCTTCGGCGATCTCCTCCCGCACCGCGCGGCGGGAGAGCTCCCGCAGGCCGACCCGTTTCCCACCCATGACCCACGCACTCCAGCGAGCCGGACGGTGGCCGACGGCCCGGTCGGCGACGGTGGCCGCGTCCGGCATGCCGGATCACCGGAGGTTCAGGCGCGGCTCGGCGCCGGGTCCGGTTCGGGGAGCGGAGCCGTCGTACGGCGGGGGAGGAGCAGCGGGGTCGCCAGGACGAGCACGCCGGCCAGGCCGATGGCCGTACGCGGGCCGAGCAGGCCGCCCAGCACGCCCCAGACGGCGGTCAGGAGCGCCGTCGAGGACTTGACGGTCACGGTCCAGGCGGACAGTGTGCGGGCGACCCGGTCGGGCGCGGTGCGCTCCAGGCGGTAGGTGGCGTGGACCGGGTTGAACACCCCGCAGCAGAAGATGAGCCCCAGTTCCACGCCCATCACCAGCAGGAGCCCTCCGGTGCCGGGCCCCAGGAAGGCCAAGCCGACGGGCCACAGCGCGCGCAGGGCACCGGAGACCACCAGGACCCGGAGCTGCCCGAACCGGGCGACGAGCGGCCGGGCCAGCCGGGAGCCGGCCAGCCCGGCGAGGGAGGGCACGGCGAAGGCGAGGCCGTACTGCCACGGCGCGAACCCGAACCGGCCGAGCATCAGGACGGCCAGCAGCGGCTCGGCGGCCATCACCAGACCGTTGAACAGGGCGGTGTTGAAGAACAAGGGGCGCAGCGCCGCGTCGGAGAGGATGTACCGCCAGCCGTCGAGCAGGTCCCCGGCCCGCATGCGCGCGGCCCGCCGGGGCTCCGGCCGCGGCTCGTGTCCGCCCATCGCGCGGATGCCGAGCGCCGAGAGCAGATAGCTGACCGCGTCGGCCAGCACCGTCGCCACCGGCCCGAGGAATCCGATCGCCGCGCCGCCCAGCGGCGGTCCGACGATCGTGGTCGTCCAGGCCGTGGACTCGAACCGTGCGTTGGCGACGAGCAGGTCCTCACCGGGCAGCAGCGTCTTCAGGTACGCGCCCGAGGCGGTGCGGAAGGTGATGTCGGCCGCCGCGACGACGACCGCGACCAGCAGGAGCTGAGGAAAGGTGAGGGCACCGAACGCGAATGCCACCGGGACCGTCAGCAGCGCCGCGCACCGCGCCAGGTCCATCCCGATCAGCACCGGCCGCTTGCGGCGGAACTCCACCCACGGACCGAGCGGCACCGCCACGGCCGCACCCACCGCGGCCCCCACGGACGACAGCGCGGCGACCTCGGCCGGGCCCGCGTCCAGCACCTGGATGGCGATCAGCGGGAACGCGCCGAAGGCGAGCCAGGTACCGAGCGCACTGGTCCCGTACGCGGCCCAGAGCCACCCGAACCGCCGCCCCGGCCGAGGGCCGGGCACACGACCCGCCCGGCGTCCGCTCTCCATACCCGCGTCCCCTCGCATCCGTACAACCGCCCCGCGACCAGAGGCATCAAAGCGAGGGTGGGGCCCGGGGATCAAACAACCGCGGAGCCCCACACCACAACCAATGGTTGTGGTCATAGGGTGTCGGCATGGACCTCGAAACCGTCCGGACCTTCGTCGTCGCCGCCGAGGCGGGGCAGTTCCAGGGGGCCGCCGCCGAGCTGTCGCTCACCCAGCAGGCCGTCTCCAAGCGCATCGCCGCGCTGGAGCGCGACCTCGGGGTGCGGCTGTTCACCCGCACCCCGCGCGGCGCCGAACTCACCATCGACGGCCAGGCCTTCCTCCCGCACGCGCGCGAGCTGCTGCGCGTCGCCGAGCGCGCGGTCACCTCCGTGCGCACCGGCCGCCGTCCGCTGCGCGTCGACGTGATCGCCTCACGCTCCGCGCCGTCCGGCCTGATGCGCGACTTCCACCGAGCGCACCCCGGGGTCGAACTCGACGTCGTGTGGCTGTTCGACATCGACGCGGCCGTCACCGCGCTGCGGAACGGCGAGATCGACGCCTCCTTCCGCGCCGTGGCCGCGCCCGGCCGGCCCCTTCCCGAGGACATCGAGTCCGTGCGGGTGCTCGACGAGCCGCTCCAGCTCCTCACCGGTCCCGCCCATGCCCTGGCGGGCGCCCGGTCCGTGCCCCTCGAACGGCTCGCCGGGCACCGCATCTGGATGCCCGGCGTCGTCCCCGGCACCGAGTGGGCCGCCTACTACGACGACCTCACGGCCGCGTTCGGGCTCACCATCGAGGCGACCGGCCCCAACTTCGGCTCCGACGCCCTCCTCGACACCGTCGCCGACACTCCGGCCCTGGCGACCTTCATGGGCGCGCACACCCGCCTCGTCTGGCCCGCCGGCCACGGACTGCGCCGCATCCCGGTGACCGACCCGACGCCCGTCTACCCGCACTCGCTCCTCTGGCACCGCGACAACCCCCACCCGGCGCTGGAGAGGCTCCGCGCCCACCTCGCCGCCACAGCGGGCGGCCACGACGCCGCCGGGACGTGGACACCGGCCTGGGTGCTGCCGCGCTGACCGCCCCCACGTCCGCGATCGCCCCGTCCCCGGACTCACGGGCGACGGCCCGGGCTGCCGGGGGCGGCCATCCACGTCCTCGGCAGGCCCCTGTACCGCGTCCGGCACCGGTCCGGCCCAGGACGGCCACGGGCTTCAGGACACGCTGATGTCGGTGTGCGCCTGGGCCACGCGCAGCAGTGCCTTCGCGATCACGTCGGCCTCGTCGTCGCTCAGATGCCGGGCGAAGTGCTCCCAGATGCCGCGCAGGTAGACCGGTGCCGTCTCACGCAGCGCGGCCAGGCCGTCCTCGGTGATCACCGCCCAGGTCACCCGCTTGTCCACGGGATCGGGCCGCTTGCTCACCAGGCCGAGCCGGGCCATCTCGTCCACCAGCCGGCTGACCCGGGTCCGGCTGAGGACCACACGCTCGGCGACTTCCTGCATGCGCAGGCCCCGCTCGCCCCCCGCACGTAGCTCCAGAAGTACGTCGTACCAGGTCAGCGGGATACGGCCGTTGCGCTGGACGTCGCTCTCGATCGCCCGCACGGCGGAGTTGTGGGCCAGCAGCAGCGCTCGCCACGCCTCGACTCGGTGCTCACCTTCGTTCACGAGGAGAGTGTATCCAGACTTGCTTGCGTGCGCACGCACGGATTAAGGTGTGTGCAGACGCACTGATTTCCGCTTCGAAAACGGGAGGCGTACATGGTCCAGCGGATCACGCGTGACGAGCTGAAGAAGAAGATCGATGAAGGGCTGGTGACGGTCGTCGAGGCCCTGCCCGCCCAGTACTACAACGACAAGCACCTGCCCGGCGCGCTCAACCTGCCGCACGACCAGGTCGACCAGCTGGCTCCCGGCCTGCTGCCCGACAAGGAGGCGGAGGTCGTCGTCTACTGCGCCAACGAGCCGTGCCCCAACTCCGGCATCGCGGCCCAGCGGCTGGCGGAACTCGGCTACGTCAACGTCAGGGAATACGGCGAGGGCAAGGACGACTGGGTCGGGGCCGGACTGCCGACCGAGTCCGGCGCCTGATCGGGGGACCGAGCACATGACCACGTCACCGACCCGTACCGTCGACGGGGTGGAACTGCCCGCCGCCGGCACCTGGAGGATCGACCCCGGGCACGCCGAAGTCGGTTTCGTCGGACGGCACTTCATGCTGACCAAGGTGCGCGGCCGGTTCACCGGCGTGGACGCCACCGTCGAGATCGGCGAGCGCCCGGAGGACAGCAAGGTCACCGCCGTCATCGACATGACCAGCGTGGACAGCGGCGACCGGACGCGCGACGACCACCTGCGCTCCGCGGACTTCTTCGACACGGAGAAGCACCCCAAGGCCACCTTCGTCTCCACCGCGGTCACCTGGGACGGCAAGCGCGGCACCCTCGCCGGCGACCTGACCATCAAGGACGTCACCCGCCCGGTGACCCTGGAGGTGGACTACCTGGGCTACGCGCGCGACCCCTGGGGCAACGACCGCACGGTCTTCTCCGCCCACGGCAAGATCAACCGAGAGGACTGGGGCCTGACCTGGAACATGGTCCTGGACTCCGGCGGCATCCTCGTCTCCAAGGAGATCGAGCTGTCGCTGGACCTGGAGGCGATCAAGGAGGCCTGACCTCACGCCCTGAGGGGCCCCGGTGCGCCGGCCTGCGCACCGGGGCCCGTCCGGCATGCGCCGACACATGCGATGCGTGCCACCTGTGCCCCGTCATGCCGGCGCGCGTGCCAGTGTGCGTGCCGGTGTGCCGCGTGCCATATGTGCCACAGGCGCCACGTGCGTCCTGCACGCCGCATACCCGCCCGCCCCCTATGCGCCCGCGTGCTCCCGCGCGTCTCCCCGCCCTGACCGTGCGCCCGCTCGGCCGCCCGGCCGCCGATGGTCCGCCGGGCGGCGGGATGCTTCCCGTCGAACTCGCGGAGCAGGACGACGGCAAGCCCCGCCATGCCGCCGAACACCGTGGGAACCGGCCGCCGTTGCTCACCTGGGCATCGGCGTCGCGGCACCCGTAGACACCGTTTTCCCACGCCGTGCCGGCGGCGCGGTGCCCGACTCATGCCCGGCATCGCGCACCGCACAGCGCACGCCGGGAAGCCGGTGCGCGGCCTGTCAAAAGGCGGTCCTTTGTGACGGTGAGTCGCTTGTCCCGCCGCCGCCGACTGTGGCACAGTCACCTACCGGACGAAGTCCGTATACGGGGGTATACATGTCTGGAACTCGTTTCCGAACTCACGTCGTAGCCGGCGACGAGCACTCTGGCCTCCTTCCGTAGGAGCACCCTTCCCACCGTCCGACCGCGACGGTTCTCCGTGTGCCCTGGGCCGCGGCCCGCACAAGGAGTCCTCTGAAACACGAGCCGGGTCTCGTCCATGCCGGGACGGGCCCGCTCGTGCCCGCACTCGTACGCCGTACGACTGGAGGAACCATGACCATGCACGCCGGCACCACTCTGAGCACCGCACACGACCAGCCACTGCTCGACCTGACGCAGCATGAGATCCAGGCCCTGCGCACCGAGTTCAACCTCGCCGACGCCCACACCCACCAGCGCCAGTCCGCCGCCCAGCACGAGATCGTCGGCCGCCTTCCCCAGCTGTGGTACGAGGCGGAGGAGGGCCTCCAGGCCACCTACGAGCAGCGCTTCACCGAGGCGTTCTTCCGCCTCCACCGCCAGCCCACCGCCCTGGCCAGGAACAAGACGCTCCTGTCGTACGCCGCTTCCATCTCCACCATGGTGGTGGCGATGTACCTCAAGCAGCGGCGCGCCGCCGTCACCCTGGTCGAGCCGTGCTTCGACAACCTGCACGACGTCCTGTCGAACATGGGCGTGCCGCTGTACCCCGTCGAGGAGTCGGCGCTGCACGACCCCGACCGCATCTACACCGAACTCAAGCGCCGGGTGCGCACCGACGCGCTGTTCCTCGTCGACCCCAACAACCCCACCGGCTTCACGCTCATGCGGCACGGCCGCAAGGGGCTGGAAGAGGTCGTCCGGTTCTGCAAGGACCACAACAAACTGCTGGTCATCGACTTCTGCTTCGCCTCGTTCACGCTCTACGACCCCGAACTCGCCCGGTTCGATGTCTACGAGCTGCTGGAGGAGTCCGGGGTGAGCTACCTGGCGATCGAGGACACCGGGAAGACCTGGCCGGTGCAGGACGCCAAGGCCGCCATGCTCACGGCCAGCGAGGACATCAAGGACGACATCTACAACCTGCACACCAGCGTGCTGCTGAACGTCTCGCCGTTCGTGCTCAACATGCTGACCCAGTACGTGGAGAACTCCCGCAAGGACGGTCTGGCCTCCGTCCGTGACGTGCTCGACACCAACCGGGCCGCCGTCCGGGAGGCACTGCGCGGCACGATCCTCGACTACCAGGAACCGGTCGCCAAGACCAGCGTCGCCTGGGCGCGGATCACCCACCCCGAGCTGACCGCGAGCGAACTCCAGCGGGAGCTGCGCGCGGAGGGCGTGTACGTGCTGCCCGGGCGGTACTTCTACTGGAGCCAGCCCGGCCGCGGCGAGCCCTACGTCCGCATGGCCCTGGCCCGTGAGACGGAGATGTTCGCCGGCGCGATGCAGCGGCTGCGGAAGGTGCTGGACCGCTATGCCCGCTGACACCCCCGACGCCCCGGACCGTGAGGTCTTCGTCGACGCGGCGCTGTTCCTCGGCATGCACAGCCAGGACGACGGCCTGCGCGTCGCCTGCAAGGCGTTCTTCGTGGAACGGCTCGACACCCGTGTGGTCATGAACCTGGAACAGGTGGGCCGCTGCGACGACGTCATCTGGAGCTACTCACGCGAACTCCAGGACCTCTACTACCCGTTCATGGACCAGCTCCACACGGTCATGGACATCAGCCGGGAAGGGTACGACCGGGCGGATGTCGGCCTGGCCCTGTCCGACCCCGCCCTGTCCGGCCAACTGCCTTTCAGCGACCGGCTGTTGGTCGCCATGGTCGTCAACCGCAAGGGGCTGCTGCACACCGTCGGCCCCCGCGGGGACGCCTTCGGGGGCCTCCCCGTGCGCGCCGTGGCCGCCTGGCCCGCCGACGTGCCCGAGCCCGTCTTCCCCGAGCCGCTGGAGCGGCTCTACCGCGCATCGCTCGCCCTGCGCCTGCCCCCGGACCGGCTGGGCATACCGGCACCGGACCGGGCCGCGGCGCGGGACCGTACCTGAGGGAGCCCGAGATGTACCAGGGAGTGATCGCGGCCCTGGTGACGCCGCTCTCGGAGACCGGTGAGGTCTCCGAGAGCGGGGTCGCCCGGCTGCTGGACACCGTCCGACCCCATGCCGACGCCCTGCTGCCCAACCTCAGCACCGGCGAAGGACGCCGGCTCAGCGACCGGCAGTGGGAGGACATGCTCACGGCGACCGTGAAACACGCCGGCGGCCTGCCCGTCCTCGCCGGCATCCTGCGACCCACCACGGAACGGGTCCTGGAGCGGGCCCGGGTCGCGGTGGACCTCGGCGCCCAGGCGCTGGTCGCCACCACCCCGTACGGCCCGGGGATCACCCAGGACGAGATCCGTCGCCACTTCACCGAACTCGGCGAGCGCGGCGGCCTGCCGGTCGTCGTCTACCACGGAACCGAGGTCGCGGGGAACGCCGCCGACTTCGACACCCTGCTGCGGATCTGCGCACTGCCCTCGGTGGTGGCCGTCAAGGACTCCTCGGGCAGCGCGGACTTCACCCGGCGGCTGGTCCGGGCCCGGCCCGGGGCGCGGATCCTCGCCGGACTGGAACACCTGCTGCTGGAGTCCGGGCCCGTCGACGGATACGTGGTCGCGCTCGCCAACGCCGAACCGGCGCTGTGCGCCGACCTGTTCGCCGGCCGGCTCACCGATCCGGCCGCCCGCCTCGCCGACGCCTGCGCACGCTACGGCCTGGAGCGGGACGACTGGTACCGGCGGATCAAGACCGCGCTGTACCACCGCGGCGTACTGGAGACCGACCGGACCGTGGAGACCGCGGAGGTGGGCGAATGAACACCGAGGCCCCAGTCGTACCGGGCTCTCTGACGGCTCGCCCGGCCGTACCCTCCTGGCCCGCCCCGGCCTCCGGCGGCGAGTCGGTCCACCGTGAACTGTTCCGGCTCAACCGCACACCGCTCGACTCCCGGCTGCTGGCCCGGGTCGAGGAGATCGAACGGGACTGGATCCTCCCGCTCGTGCGGTCCGTCGAGTCGGCCACCGCACCGGTCGCCGACCGAGCCGACTGGCAGCGCCGGCTGGCCGGGCTGCTGGCCCGGGAACGCGCGGGCAACCCGGCCGCCGAGTACCTGGCCGAACGGGCCAGCCGCGAGGAATTCGCTTACGTGGTAAGGGAGTTCGCGCTCGACGGACTGACCGAGGCGCAGAACTTCTTCCCCGCCGTGCCCCGGCTGCCGATCAAGGCACAGATGGCCGTGATGCGGGTCCTCATCGACGAGTTCGGCTGCGGCAACCTCCAGCAGGCGCACTCCCAGCTCTACCGGCTGCTCCTCGCCGAACTCGGCCTGCCCCAGGAGCCGGAACACTTCCTGGACACCACAGGGGACGAGACCTTCCAGTTCCTCAACGTCTTCTACTGGCTCACCCAACGCGCCCCGCACGTCGAGTACTTCCTGGGCGCCCTGGCCTACCTGGAGGCCTCCATACCGGACGCCTTCACCCACCAGGCGCGGGCCTGTGCGCGGCTCGGCATCCGGCACGGCCGCTACTACACCGAGCACCTGCACATCGACACCTTCCACATGCGGGAGATGCAGTTGGCCATCAAGGAGTACGAAGCCGCCTACGGTCTCGACCCGACCCGGCTGTGGACCGGTGCCCGACTGCTCTCCCGGCTGATCGGCGGCGCCTTCGACGCGGCCGTGGCACGGGCGAGGCAGTCGGCCGGCGGGGTGACGGCATGACGGGCCGCACCGGAGCCGAGGAGCCGGCCCTGGAGGAACTGCCCGGCGACCGGCTGCGCGTCCGGGTGGCCGGCCGGGAGTTCGTGACCGACGCCGCCTGCCCGCACCGCAAGGGCAGACTCGTCCACGGCCAGGTCAACGCCCGCACCCTGCGCATCAGTTGCCCGCTGCACCACAGCAGCTTCGACCTGACCACCGGCTGCCCGGTGGGCGGCCCCGCCGAGGAGTCGCTGACCGTGCACCGGGGCGGCCTCTGGCCCGGCTACTACCGCGCCGAGCAGGTCTGGCTGCCCGCCTCCGAGCAACTCATGGACTGGGGCGAGGAATTCCACGAGCTGATGCTCGGCGACGAACTGCGCATGGCGGCCTACCAGGCGGCCGTCAGCGAGGCGGTACGCCCCGGGGACACGGTCCTCGACCTGGGCACCGGCACCGGCATCCTGGCCCGCTGGGCCCTTCAGGCCGGGGCGGCCCGGGTCTACGGGATCGACCTGAACGAGAAGGTTCTGGCCACCGCCGCCGAGCGGCTCGCCGAGGCCGGGTTCGCCGACCGCTTCATCCCGCTCGCGGGCCTCTCCTTCGACCTGGAGCTGCCCGAGCGGGCCGACATCGTCATCTCCGAGATCATGGGGAACCTCGGCGACAACGAGAACTTCTCCGCGATCCTCGACGACGCCCGGGAACGCTTCCTGCGCCCCGGCGGCACCATGCTGCCCCGCCTGGTGGACACCTTCCTGGTGCCGGTGACCGCCGAGTCCGCGCACGCGCAGCTGACCGGCCCCGGACCCGAGGACGCGGGCGGACCGAGCGCGTTCGCCGCCCTGCTGGCCGCCCGCGGCGCCCGGGACCCGTATTCCCTGTACTACGACGTGATCCTCCCGGTCTCCGGCCACCTGAGCGCACCCGGCCTGCTGCGGCGCTACGAGCCGGGAGGCGAGCGGACCGGACCGGGCGGCACCCCGGTCTCGTACGACGTGCCGCTGGCGTTCACCGTGCAGCGGGACGGCGTGTTCACCGGGTTCAAGGGCTACTTCACCGCCCGGCTGTCGGACACGGTGGCGCTCGACATCTCCGGCGACGACATCGCGGGACGCACCACGTCCGACAGCTGGAAGCACTGCTATCTGCCCGTCGAACGGCCGGTGCGGGTGCGGCGCGGCGACCGGATCGCCATGACCTTCAGCCGTCGGAGCGGCCGGGACGGCAGCCCCTTCGGCCAGACCTACGGCTGGCAGGGCCGGATCCTGTCCGGCTCCCGGGTGGTGGACCGGTTCGCCCACAGCACCGGCCCCGCCACCGACCTGCCCGAATGACCATCACGCACGGGGGAGTTCACCAAGACATGACCAGCACAGCGGCACCGGCCGAGCGGCACGGGGACGGACGTCCGGTGCGGACGTACGACGTGGTCGCGCTCAACGTGCCCATCGCGTACAACGAGTTCGGCGACCACGACCGCAACGGCGCCCTGTACGCCCTCGCCTCCGACGCGCCGGAGCTGAGGGAGGTGGCGGCCTCCTGGCCGCAGCCGTTCCCCAGCTATCTGGTCCAGCCCGAGCTGGTGCCCGGCCCGCACCCGCTCGCCCGCCCGCTCGTCCTGCGGGTCCGGCGCGGCGAGCGGCTGCGGGTCCGGCTGACCAACGAGCTGCCGCGCCCCGCCGGCATCACACTCCAGGGTGTCCGCTACGACGTGCGCACCATGGACGGACTCGCGGCGGGCGCCAACCCGGACAGCAGTGTGCCCCCGGGCGGCACCCGCGTCTACGAATGGGTCTGCGAGCACGAAGGCGTCTTCCACTTCGGGGACATGTCCGACGCCCGCGGCGAGGGCACACAGAGTCATGGCATGGTCGGCGCGGTCGTGGTCGAGGCACCCGAGGCGACCTGGACCGACCCGGAGACCGGAGCGCCGCTGGCCACCGGCCTGTACGCGGACGTCCATCTGCCGGACCGCAGCTTCCGCGAGTTCGTCATCTTCATGATGGAGTACCCGAGCAACGACAACCCGGCGGTGCCGCCGCCGATGCCCGGCCACGGCCACGGCGGGGACGGGGGACACGGCGGCGGACACACCGGGGCCGGAGCGCGGACGGCCACCGGCTTGGCGGCCGCCCGCCCGGACACCTCGGACACCGTGGACGACCTGACCCCGCTCAACAACGCGATGCTTCCGGTCAACCACCGCATCGAGCCCATGGAATGGCGGATGCACCGCTACCGGAAGCTCCTTGAGGAGGGCCGTATCGACCCGGTGCGGGACGCGGTGATCGGCGAGGAGGCGCACCACAGCTCCTGGCTGTTCGGCGACCCCTCCACCCCGGTCCTGCGCGGCTACTCCGGCGACCCCACCGTCATCCGGCTGGTGCACGGCGGCATGCGCGACACCCATGTGTTCCACACCCACCTGCACCAGTGGCGGCTGCAGCCGGGCGACGAGAACGCGCCCGTCGTGGACTCCGTCAGCATCGGCCCGCAGGAGGCCATGACCCTGGAACTGATCGGCGGCCTCGGCTCCCGGCAGGGCGCGGTCGGCGACTCCATCTGGCACTGCCACATGTACGTCCACTTCCACATGGGCATGTGGGGACTGTTCCGGATCTTCGACACCCTCCAGGACGGCACCGGCAGCTACCCCGACGGCCGCACCATCCAGCCGCTCGTCCCGCTGCCGCACCGCCCGGCCCCGCCGGCACCCACGCCCGAACGGCCCGGCTTCCCCGGCTTCCTCGCCCAGTCCGCCACCTTCCCGCAGAAGAACCCCCGGCCGCCGCGGACCCCGCTGCAGCCGCCCGGCATGGGCCGCGAGCCCACCCCTCTGGAGGCCGCCGCCTTCGTGGACGACCCCCAGCCCGGTGAGGCCTTCACCAAGATCGGCCCACCGGACGCCCCGGTGCGCCGCTACCACCTGGTGGTCACCAACGGCACCCTCTACTACCACGGCGACCCCACCGACGAGCACGCCGTGACCTGGCACGACCACAACGCCCACTTCTACGTCCTCGCCGAGGAGATCGAGGAGGCAGGCGGCCTCGAGGAGTTCAAGCGGCAGCTCGCACGCGGCGAGCGCACCCTCGAACCGCTGGTCATCCGGGCCAACAAGGGCGAGGTCCTCGAACTCACCCTGACCAACGCCCTGCCGACCGGACCGCAGCAGGAGTCGGCCTTCGACCCGCACCTGCCGTTCCAGCCGGAGTGCGGACTCCACACCCACCTGGTCAAGTACGACCCGCTGATCTCCGACGGCTCCGCGGTCGGCTGGAACTACCTGTCCGCCACCACCACCGCCGACCAGGGCGAGGAGGCCCACGGCCAGTACAACTCCTGGACCTACCGCTGGTACGTCGACGAGGAGTTCGGCACCGTCCTCTTCCACGACCACCTGCTCGCCAACTACCGCCAGCGCCACGGCCTGTTCGGAGCGCTCATGGCCGAACCCGAGGGCGCGGTCTGGGTCTCGCCCCACGACCACGGGAAGGAACTGCGGCGCGGCACCCAGGCCGTGATCAAGAAGGCCGACGGCACGGCACACCGCGAAATGGTCCTGGCCATCGGCGACTTCGTGCCCATGGTCAAGCACGGACACGGCGACCACGGCGAGCCCGTCAACCCGCCCCCGGTGCCCGGGGCCCCGGACGACCAGGGCGCGATGGGCGTCAACTACCGCAGCGAACCGCTGTCCGAGCGCGGCGGGGACCCGGCCCACTGGTTCTCCAGCGCCGTCCACGGCGACCCCGGCACCCCGCTGCTGCGCGGCTACCCCGGGGAGGACCTGCGCCTGCACATCCTGCAGGGCTCCCACGACCTCCAGCACAGCTTCACCGTCTCCGGCGCCCGCTGGCGCGAGTGGCCCCGCCGCGCCGACACCGCCTGGCGCAACCAGCAGACACTGGGCATCTCCAACGTCGCCGAGCTGGCCCTCGCCCCGACCATGCTCCCCGGCGACCACCTGTGGTCCTTCAGCGCGGGCAACGACCTGTGGCTGGGCTGCTGGGGCCTGCTGCGGCTGCACGACCGCCGGCAGGCCGACCTGCCGCCGCTGCCCGGCCGGACCACCGGCATCCCTCAGCTGCCGGCCCGCCGCCGGGTGCGCCGGCACACCGTACGCGCCCGCGCCCAGGTCATCGCGTACAGCGCGCTGCGCACCGACCCGTACGGGCTCGTCCTCACCGCCGACGGGGACGGCGGCCCGGAGGAGGGCCCGCTGGTCCTGCGCTGCCGGGCCGGTGAATGGGTGGAGGTCACCCTGATCAACGAGCTGGACGGGCCGCCGCCCGCCAGCCCGCTGGACCCGGCCCTCATGAACGAGGCGGACCCCGGGGCCCGGACCGTCTCCGGCCGGGTCTCCCTGCACCCCACCCTGCTCGACTTCGACGTCCGCACCGACGACGGCGCCCACGTCGGCCGCAACTCCGACTCCACCGTCAAGCCCGGGGCCGCCCGCACCTACCGCTGGTACGCCGCCGAGCCCGGCGTGGTGCTGCTGCGCTCCCACGCGGACGTCATCTCGCACCCGCGGCGCGGACTGGCCGGGGTGCTGGTGGTGGAGGAGGCCGACGCCACCCCGTACGACCCGGCCACCGGACGGGAGCGGTGGACCGGCGAGCGGGCCGTGGTGCGCCGCCCGGACGCCGAACCGGTCCGCGAACTCGTCCTGCTCGCCCAGGACGGCCTGCGGCTCTACCACGACGGAGACCTCACCCAGCCGGTCACCGACCTGTTCTCCGACAGCCCCGACGACGCCGGCCAGAAGGCGTACAACTACCGCACCGCGGCCCTGCACCCGCTGGACCCGGTGCTCGCCGACCCCCACCCGCCGACCCCGCTGCTCACCTGCCGGCCCGGCGACCAGGTGGCCGTCCACCTGGCCATCGCCTCCCACCGGATGCGCAACCAGTGCTTCACCGTGCACGGACAGGTGTGGGACGCTTCCGAGACCGGCCTCGGCCGATATGTGTCCACGATCGGCGCGCTGGGCTCCGGCAGCACCCGGACGGTGCGTTTCCGCGCCCAGCACCCGGGAGATCACGTCTACCGCACCGGCAATCTCCACTGGGGCCTCAGCGAGGGCTGGTGGGGACTGATCCGCATCGAGGAGACTCCATGACCCCTGCGACCACCGGTACGGACGGGCGGTCCGATCCCCGGCTGCCCGCCGCGCCCGACACCATCGCCGTCTACACCGACCTCAACTGCTCCTTCGCCCACGTCGCCGTGCACCGGCTGCACGAGACCCGGCGCCGCCTCGGCCTGGAGGGGCGGCTCTGGTTCGACCTGCGGGCCTTCCCGCTGGAGCTGTTCAACCGGGAGGTCAACGCCCGCCCCGGAGTGGACTCGGAGATCTCCGTGCTCGGCGCGCTGGAGCCCGAGGCAGGCTGGCGGCTGTGGCAGGGACCGGACTGGACCTACCCGGTGACCACGCTGCCGGCGCTGGAGGCGGTGCACGCGGCCAAGGCACAGGGCTGGCACGCCAGCGAGCAGCTGGACCGCGCCCTGCGCCGCGCCTTCTGGGCCGAGAACCGGTGCATCTCCCAGCGCCATGTCATCCTCGACGTCGCCGCGGAGACCGGCGCGGTGGACGTGGCGGCGCTGGCCGAGGCCTTCGACGGCGGCACCGCCCGGCCGGCGATCATGGCCCAGTACGAGTCGGCCCGCGACGGCCGGGTCGACTGCAGCCCGCATCTGTTCCTCCACGACGGCACGGACAGCGCCAACCCGGGCATCACGGCCCACTGGGTCAACGGCGGTTTCGGCGTCGGCTATCCCGTCATCGACGAGGACCGCCCCGAGATCTACGACAAACTCCTGACCCAGGCGGCGGCGCTGCTGTAGCCCGACCGGGGAGGCGGGGGCTGCCGGCCGCGACCGGACCGTCGGCCTCCGCCCGTTCCCTGCTCTCCCGTACGGTCGCCCCCTCACCCGATCGGCCCGCGCCCGGGCGCTCCCGGCCGTATGGGCGCACGGTGGAGACGGGTGGCGGGCGCCGCGACGGCGGCTTGCCCGCGGGCGGAGACGGAAGGGAGCGGCCATGAGCGACGACACGACCCCGGCCGGCGACCCGGCGGGTGGCGGCCTGACCTGCCTGGTGACCGGGGCCACGGGCTACATCGGCGGCCGGCTGGTGCCGGAGCTGCTCGACGCCGGACACCGGGTGCGCTGCCTGGTCCGCACCCCGGAGAAGCTGCGCGACCACCCATGGGCCGGCCGGGCGGAGATCCTCCGGGGTGACGTGACCGACGCCGAGTCCGTGGCCCGGGCGATGGACGGCGTGGACGTGGCCTACTACCTCGTGCACGCCCTCGGCACCGGCCGCGGGTTCGAGGAGACCGACCGCGCGGCGGCCCGGATCTTCGGCGCGCAGGCCCGCCGGGCCGGCGTCGGCCGGCTCGTCTACCTGGGCGGCCTCACCCCCGCTTCCGTGCCCGGACACGAGCTGTCCCCGCACCTGCGCTCCCGCGCCGAGGTCGGCCGGATCCTGCTCGCCTCGGGCGTCCCCACGGCCGTGCTCCGCGCCGCCGTGATCATCGGCTCGGGCTCCGCGAGCTTCGAGATGCTGCGCTACCTCACCGAACGGCTGCCGGTGATGGTCACTCCGCGCTGGGTGCACACCCGGATCCAGCCCATCGCCGTACGGGACGTCCTCCGCCTGCTCACCGGCTGCGCCCGCCTGCCGCGCGAGGTGAACCGTGCCTTCGACATCGGCGGTCCGGAGGTGCTGACGTACCTCGACATGATGCGCCGCTACGCCTCGGCGGCGGAGCTGCCCCGACGGCTGATCCTGCCCGTTCCCGTTCTCACCCCCCGGCTGTCCAGCTACTGGGTGGGCCTGGTGACGCCGGTCCCGGCCTCGATCGCCCGCCCCCTGACCGAGTCCCTGCGCCACGAGGTGGTGTGCCGCGAGAACGACATCGAGCGGTACGTGCCCAGCCCGCCCGGACACCCGATCGGCTTCGACCGCGCCGTCCGGCTGGCCCTCCAGCGCATCCGCGACGCCCAGGTCACCACCCGGTGGTCGTCGGCCTCCGTGCCCGGCGCGCCCAGCGACCCGCTGCCCACCGACCCCGACTGGGCGGGCGGCAGCCTCTACACCGATGTACGCGAACGCGACGCGGATGTCTCGCGGGAGGCGTTGTGGGAGGTCGTCGAGGGCATCGGCGGAGAGCACGGCTGGTACTCCTTTCCCCTGGCGTGGGCGGTGCGGGGCTGGCTCGACCGGCTGGTGGGCGGCGTCGGGCTGCGCCGGGGCCGCCGTGACGCCCGGCACCTCAGGACGGGTGACTCCCTGGACTTCTGGCGGGTCGAGGAGATCGCGCACGGCCGGCTGCTGCGGCTGCGCGCCGAGATGCGGCTGCCCGGCCTGGCCTGGCTGGAGATGAGCGTGGACGGCGACGACGGCGGACCGGTCCGGTACCGGCAGCGGGCGCTGTTCCACCCCCACGGACTCCTCGGCCACCTGTACTGGTGGAGCGTCTCGCCCTGGCACGCGGTCGTCTTCGGCGGCATGGCCCGCAACATCGTCCGCACCGCCGAGCGCGCGGCACCGCCACCCCGGGGGCGTGGGGCCGACGCGTCCTGAGCCGCTACGGCGCCCGGGAGCACGGGAGCCGGGTCCCGGCGTGCCACCGGAAGGGGCTGACACCCTCGCGGGTCAGAAGGCGTACCGGATGCGCAGCCAGGGCGCGTGGGCCGCGACCAGGCCGCGCAGGGTGCGTACGGCCCGTGCCTTGACCTGGTCGCCGTAGCGGACGTTCAGCGCGCCGTTCTGCGAGCGCTTGTCCTGTTGCAGCTCCGGCCGCCACAGCAGCTCCTCGGCCCGGGGATGCCAGCCCAGGTTGACCTGGTGCAGGTCCCGGTTGTGGGTGAGGAGGATCACCTCGGCGGCGGCCTGCCGTTTGACCCGGCCGGGCAGGACGTCGTCCAGCTGCCGGAGCACCTCGCTCCAGGCTTCCTCCCAGCCGGGGCGCAGCACCACGGGGGAGAGGTTGAAGTGGACCTCGTAACCGGCGTCCAGGAAATCCGCAGCGGCGGCGATCCGGTCGCCCACCGGCGAGGTCCGTACGTCCAGCAGCCGCGAGTCCGCGGCGGGCATCAGCGAGAAACGGATCCGGGTGCGGCCCCGGGGGTCGAGCGCCAGCAGGTCCGGGTTGACGAACTTGGTGGCGAAGGACGCCTTCGCGGTGGGCCAGCCCCGGAAGACGCGCACCAGGTCCGCGGTGTTGTCGCTGATCAGCGCGTCCACCGAGCAGTCGCCGTTCTCCCCGATGTCGTACACCCAGGCCGACGCGTCGCACTGGTTCGGTTCCGGCTTGCGTCCCTGGCGGGCGATGTGCCGGGCCAGGTGGGCGATGATGGCGTCGATGTTGGTGAAGACGGTGACGGGGTTGGCGTACCCCTTGCGGCGCGGGACGTAGCAGTAGGCGCAGGCCATGGCGCACCCGTTGGAGGGGCCGGGGGCGATCCAGTCGGCGGACCGTCCGTTGGGCCGTGTGGCCAGCGTCTTCCGCTCGCCCAGGACCAGCGTCTCCCCCTTGACCCGCACCCAGCGCTCGATGTTGCCCTCGTTGCCGTGCAGCCCCGGGATGCGCCAGTGGGAGTCCACCTCGATCAGCTCGGCGTCCGGGAAGCGGGCGAGGATCTGGCGGCCGCGCGCGGAGGACGCGGCGGCCGGTTCCGCGTAGATCGTCCGGACGGGCAGCAGACGACGGGCCGCGGCGGACTCGCGGAACGGCGGGCGGTCGTCCGGGCCGGGTCCCGTGCCGCCGCGCCCGGGTGCCCCCGGGGCGGTGTCCAGCGCGTCGAGGCCGAACAAGGCGTCGAGGCCGTCGTCGCCGGGGTCTGCGGGGTGGTACGTCATGCGCGTCTGCCGAACAGTAGGGAGGGGCCGTGGTGGGGGAGGGCCACGTCCACTGTAGGCGTTTCGTCCGGGTCCGCCGGATGATCTTCTTTACACCGGGGCCGGCCGAGCAGGTTCCGGTTCCGCGTGGTGCCGTACCGGTCGCCGGAACGCCCGCGCCGCCGGGGAGAGGTCCCCCGCCTCCGAGCCGGCGGGGGAGAAGGCCAGCGCCGGCGTCCGGTGCAGAGGAGGGTGCAGCGGCCGGGCCACGACGGCACCCTCGGTGTTCTGCCATGCCCCTCGGCCGAGCGTCGGCGCGATGCTGACACCGAGCCCGCTGCCGACCGTCGTGACGATCGCCGCGGCAGGCCGGTTGCCCCGGGCCGGCGTCGTCAGACGAAGAAGGCGTTCATGCCGGGCACGTCCGAGAGGTAGGTCTCGATGCTCGCGATCCGGCCGTCGCGCAGACGGCAGACGGTGGAGAGGTGTTCGTCCAGCCGGAGATCGCCCCGCCGGGCGGTGTTGTGCAGGGACAGTGCCATGTTCTCCCGGCTGACCAGGATGTGCAGCAGCCGGAAGTCGAGACCGTAGGAAGCGATCTTCCGGGCGCGTTCCACGACGGCGTCGGCGCCCACGGCCGTACCGGAGATGGTGTTGTCGCCGGGCAGCGTCCAGGTGGCGTCGTCGGTGAGCAGGGACCGGATGCCGTCCCAGTCACCGGCGGCGAGGAAGGCGTGGAACCTCGTGCCGAGCTGGTGCGCGGCCTGGTACGGGTCCTCGTACGAGGGCATGGCTCCTCCATGGAAGAGTGGCTAAAGCAGCGATCTTTGCGTTAGTCAGCCTAGGTGGCCCGCTGGCTAAAGCACAACTCTTTGCTTTAGGGTGGGAGGGTGCCCGCCAAAAGCAAAGACAGCCGTCCCGGAGGCAGAAGTGCCCGGGTGCGTACCGCCGTCCACCGCGCGGTGGTGGAACTCGTCCACGAAGTCGGCGCCGACAAGGTGACCATCCCCGCGGTGGCGCGCCGCGCCGGTGTCAACCCCAGCTCCGTGTACCGCCGTTGGGGCACGGCCTCCGCCCTCCTCGCGGACGTGGCCGACCGGCGTCAGGACGAGGAGGCGCCCGAGCTGCTCGGTGATCTCCGCGAGGACCTGGAGCGGGTGGCGGTCTGGACGCTCGCGGACCTGTCCCGGCCGGGCGGTGTGGCGTTCTTCCGCGCGGACGTGGCGCCGGACGTGGACGAACGCCGGGCCGGACTGCGCGCCTGCCTGGAGCGGGTCAGCGCTCGCTTCCGGGCGCCGCTGGACGCCGCCGCCGAGCGCGGCGAGGTGGCGCCCCCGCTGGAGCGCGTACTCGACCGGGTGGTCGCCCCCCTCTATTTCCGGGTCGTGTTCTCGGTCCCGGGGACGGATGAGCGGTACGCGCGCGACCTGGTCGCCGAGCTGTGCGCCCCCGGCCCGGACGCCCCGGGTGATCGCGGTCGCCGCTGACCTCCGGTTCCGGTGGTCGAAGTATCGGACGTGCGCGATCTGTTGACACCCTTCGGGCGCTTCCTATCATCAAACCTTGTCCGCTGATGCGATCAATGCCCGAAATATCGAACCGTGTTGTTGTGCGTGGTGTTGTCATGCGCATGACCTACTGGTCCATGGGTTGGTGGTGGGACGCCACCGGCCCCCCGACTCCCTCAGGAGACCGCTCATGTCTGTGACACCGGCCCGCCCCGGACGGGCCCGGCCGCTCGCCCTGCTGGCCCTCGTGCTGGCCCTGGCCACGGCCCTGCTCGGCGGCAGGGCCGCCGCCGAGGGCGACGCCGTGGCCGCCGGCTCGCTGCCCTGTGACCTGTACGCGGCCGGCGGCACCCCCTGCGTGGCCGCGCACGGCACCACCCGCGCCCTGTACTCCGCGTACGGCGGCCGTCTCTACCAGGTGAAACGTGCCTCCGACGGCGCCACCCGGGACATCGGCGCGCTCGGCGCGGGCGGTTACGCCGACGCCGCCGCGCAGGACTCCTTCTGCGCGGGCACGAGCTGCCTGATCACCGTCGTCTACGACCAGTCCGGCCGCGGCAACCACCTCACCCAGGCGCCCCCCGGCGGCTTCCAGGGCCCCGCCGCCGGCGGCTACGACAACCTCGCCGAGGCGTCCGCCGCACCGGTCACCGTCGGCGGCCACAAGGCGTACGGCGTCTTCATCGCCCCCGGCACCGGCTACCGGAACAACAACACCAACGGGATCGCGACCGGGGACCAGCCGGAAGGCATGTACGCGCTCCTCGACGGCAGCCACTACAACAGCGGTTGCTGCTTCGACTACGGCAACGCCGAGACCAACAGCCGGGACAACGGCAACGGCACCATGGAGACCATCTACTTCGGCAACAGCAAGGCCTGGGGCTACGGCACCGGCAACGGCCCCTGGGTCATGGCCGACCTCGAGAACGGCCTGTTCTCCGGGGTCAACCGCGGCTACAACGCCAACGACCCCAGCGTCGGCCACCGGTTCCTCACCGCCGTGGTCAAGGGCGGCCCCAACCACTGGGCGATCCGGGTCGGCAACGCCCGGTCGGGCGGCCTGTCCACCTACTACGACGGACCGCGCCCCAACGCCTCCGGCTACAACCCGATGAAGAAGGAAGGGGCCATCATCCTCGGCATCGGCGGTGACAACAGCAACAGTTCCGCCGGCACCTTCTACGAAGGCGTGATGACGTCCGGCTACCCGTCCGACGCCACCGAGAACGCCGTACAGGCCAACATCAACGCGGCCGGGTACGCGACGTCCCCTCCGGCGGGCGCGCCCACCGTGGGTTCCAGGGTCTCGCTGCGGGCCACCACCTCCTGCTGCACGACCGACTACCTCCGGCACAACACGGCCGACAACAACGCCGCCATCGGCGCGGTCTCCTCGTCCAGTCCGACCGCCGACAAGGCCGCCGCGACCTGGATCGTGCGCGCCGGCCTGGGCGACGCCTCGTGCGTCTCCTTCGAATCCGCCGACAAGCCGGGGCAGTACCTGCGCCACTACGACTTCCGGCTGCGCGTCGACGCCCTCGACAGCAGCGCGCTGGCCAGGCTGGACGCCACGTTCTGCCCGCAGCCGAGCCACAACGGCCAGGGCGTGTCCCTCCGGTCCGCCAACTACCCCGGCGACTTCGTGCGCCACTACGAGTACGGCGCCTATGTCGCGAGCCACGGCGGCTCCCACGCCTGGGACAGCGCCACCGCCTGGGCCGACGACACGAGCTGGGTCGTCACCTCCCCCTGGGCCTGACGCCCGCCCCGCGACACCCGCACTCCGGCCGTGCCACCGCCCCGGTGGCACGGCCGCCGTGTGCCGTCGTGCGGGCGCCACCACCGTCTCCTTGACGGGCGTGCGTGCCGCCGAGGCGACGGCCGGTCCCCTCCGTCCCCGGGGGACCGGCCGTCCGTGGCTGTTGCTCGTCGTCAGGCGTCGCTCACCGGTGGAACAGGGCGAACGGGACGGCGTCGGCCAGGGCCTGGTACCCGGCCGGGTTGAGGTGGAGGTGGTCACCGGTGTCGTAGGCCGGCCGCAGCCGGCCGGGGGCCTCCGGGTCGCGGACCGCGCGGTCGAAGTCGATGACGGCGTCGAACCCGCCGCCGGTGCGGATCCACTGGTTGACCTGCTGCCGGGCCGACTCGTGGGCGCCGGCCGGATCGTCGTAGCCGTTGCCGCCGAAGGGGGTGAGGGTGGCGCCGTAGACCTCGATGCCCTGGGCGTGGGCGCGGGTGACGATCTGCCGGTAGGCGCCGATGAGTTCGTCCGCGATCCGCCGCGCGTCCGCCGGGGAGGTGCCGGCGGTGCCGATGTCGTTGACGCCCTCGAAGACGATGAGCCGGTCGACGCCGCTCCGGGCGAGGACGTCCCGGTCCAGCCGGGCGAGGGCGTTCGGGCCCAGCCCGTCCCGCAGGACGCGGTTGCCGCCCGCCGCCTCGTTGACGACGGCGATGTCCGCCGTGCCGGGGCGGGACGCCAGCCGTGACCGCAGCCGGTCCGGCCAGCGGTCGTTGCCGTTGGTCGTGGATCCGCGGCCGTCGCTGAGCGAGTCGCCGAGGACGACGGTGGCGGAGGCGGCCCGCCGCGACCACACCTCCAGCCCGCTCAGGAAGTACCAGTGGTCGACGGTCGTGGCACCGGGCAGGTCCGCGTCGTCCAGGTGGTCGCCGGCGAGCAGGTGGGACGTCGTGCGGGATCCGGGGTGCGAGGTGATGGCGGTGGATGCCTGTCCGTGCGCGAGGTACAGCGTCACGGTGAGGTTGCTGCCCGGCGCCACGTCGAAGTCCAGCGGGTCACTGACCGCCTGTGCGCCCTGCGGGATGTCGAAGCCCGGCTGCCCGCCGAACGTCACCCGCCGGGAGCTGCCCGGCACGATCGCGCCGACGCCCGCCCTGCCGTCGGCCGGGCGGGCCACGGAGACGGCGGTGACGGGCAGGTCGGCCCCGCCGAAGGCGTTGGACAGGCGCAGCCGTATGCGTTTGCCGCCCGGCCCGACGTGCACGGTCTGCCGCAGGGTGGCGTTGTCGAACACGCGGTCGCTCTGGGTGAACGGCGCCGGGGGCATGTTGCCCGGCTCGGTCAGCTGGGGCATGGACGCCCAGGTGTCCGTCCACTGCCCGCTCCCGGCCGTCACGGTCGCGGGCCGCGCGGGAGCGGCTGCACCGCTTCGCGGGCCGTCCGCGCCGGACGACGCGTGGGGGGAGAGGCCCACCGTGGCGGCGATCGCCGCGGCGGCGGCCGCGAATGACGCTGCTCGCTTCATGAGAAGGTTCCTCCGACTGGTCTGGTTGCTGGGGCTGGTGGGTGTCAGGCCCGCTTCGCCACGGGGCGTGCGGCCGTGCCGGATCCGGGCTCCGGGCCGGAGACCGCCGCCACCACGGCGTCCGCCTCCGCGTCCGGTTCGGGCAGCAGCAGGCCGAGGCCCGCGTAGACGACGAGCGAGGTGACCAGCGGGGTGACGACCACCGTGGTCTGCGAGGCGCCGTCCAGGCCGTACTTGACGAAGAAGTAGCCGCCGAGACCGAGTGCCCACGACGTGAGGGCCGCCCGGGGCCCGCAGCGGCGGAAGGCGGGCAGCAGCCCGAGCAGCATCGGAATGGAGATCGGGCCCATGACGGCCGCGACCATGCCGACGATGATGCCGAGGACTCCGCCGAAGTGGTCGGCCTCGATGGCCACGACCATGGAGACGGTGATGAAGACGACCGTGACCACCCGCGCCGCCCGCAGTCCGCGCGCCGTGCTCACTTCGCGGAAACCGGGCAGGACGGCGGGCAGGATGTCCCGGGTGACCACCGCCGAGATGGCGTTCGCGTCCGAGGAGGCCATGGCCATGGTGTGCGAGAACATGCCCGCCAGGGTCAGCCCCACCAGGCCCACGGGCAGATACGACTGTGCCATCAGGGCGTACGTCTGCTGCGGGTCGGCGATGTGCGGCATGAGCACCGGCGCGGCGACCGCCGGCAGCAGCAGTACGGCCGGCCACACCAGGTAGAGGGCCGCCGACAGGCCGGCCGAACGGCGGGCGGAGCGCGGGGAGTCGGTGGCCATGTACCGCTGGGCCAGGTTCCACATGCCGCCGTTGTACTCGAAGAGCTTCACGACGACGTACGCGGTCAGGAAGCCCGCCGTGTACGGGCCGACGAGGGGGTCGGTGTGCCCGGCCGGCAGCCGGTGCCACAGCGTGCCGAGGCCGGAGACGCCGCCGAGCCGGTCGAGGACGACCCACATCATCGACAGCGCGGCCACGCCCTGGATGACGAACTGCCCGAACTCGGTGAGCGCGTCCGCCCACAGCCCGCCGACCGTGCAGTACAGCAGGGTGACGACGCCGGTCAGCAGGATGCCGTTGGTCATCGACATACCGGTGAAGACCTTCAGCAGCACGGCCACCGAGGCCCACTTGGCGGCCACGTCGAAGACCTTGAGCAGGGCACCGCTCCACGCCAGCGCCTGCTGGGTGGGCAGGTTGTAGCGGCGCACCAGGTACTCCAGCGGGGAGGCGACCTGGTAGCGCTCGCGCAGCCGGTTCCACCGGGGGGCGAACAGCCAGGCGCCGACGCCGGTGCCCAGGGCGAGCGGCAGGAAGGCCCAGACGTAGACGGTGATGCCGTAGTCGTAGGCGACCGCGGCGTACGCGACGAAGACGGCGGCGCTGTAGCCGGACATGTGGTGCGAGATGCCGGTCAGCCACCAGGGCATCCGGCCGCCGCCGGTGAAGTAGTCGGACACGTCGTCGACACGCCGGTGCGACCACAGGCCGATCAGGAGCATCACCAGGAAGTAGGCGCCTACGGCGGCCCAGTCGAGCCAGTGCATGGGAGGACCTTCTTGTCGTGAACGGCGGGGGCGTACGGACGTCGAGAACGGCGGGCAGGCGTACGGACGTCGAGGCGGACCGGGCGGACCGGGCCGGGGTCCGCCGTGGGTCACCAGCGCGGTGACTTCTTCTCGTACGACGGGTCCAGTCGGCGCATGTACCCGGTGTCGTCCCGGTTGCGCAGGCCGCAGCGCAGGTACTGCTCGTGCAGCCGGGCCAGCGCGTCCCGGTCCAGTTCCACGCCGAGGCCGGGGGAGCGGGGGACGGCGACCGCGCCGGCGCGGAAGCCGAGCACGCCCGGGACGATCACGTCCTCCGCCGGGTCCTTCCACGGCCAGTGCGTGTCGCAGGCGTACGTGAGGTTCTCGGTGGCGGCGGCCAGGTGTGTCATCGCGGCCAGACTGATGCCGAGATGGGAGTTGGAGTGCATGGACAGCCCCATGCCGAAGGTGGCGCAGATCCCGGCGAGCAGCTTGGAGCGGTGCAGGCCGCCCCAGTAGTGGTGGTCGGACAGCACGACCCCGACCGCGTCGTCGCGCACCGCGGAGGGCAGTTCGTCGAAGGCGACCACGCACATGTTGGTGGCCAGCGGCATCGGGGCCTCCCGGGCGACCCGGGCCATGCCCTCCTGGCCGGGGGTCGGGTCCTCCAGGTACTCCAGGACGCCTTCCAGCCGACGGGCCACCTTCAGCGAAGTCTCCACGGTCCAGGCGGCGTTGGGGTCCAGACGCAGCGGGATGCCGGGAAACGCCCGGCGGAGCTCGAGAACCGCCTCCACCTCCTGCTCGGGCGGCATCACACCGCCCTTGAGCTTGATCGCCCCGAAGCCGAACCGCTCCACCATGCGCCGGGCCTGCGCCACGATGCCGTACGGGTCCAGGGCGGGCCCCCACTCGTCGGGCTCGTGTCCGGGATGCGCGGCCCACTTGTAGAACAGGTAGGCGCTGAAGGGGACTTCGTCACGGACGGCGCCGCCGAGCAGATCGCTGACGGGGCGGCCGGCGGCACGGCCCTGGATGTCCAGGCAGGCCACCTCGAACGGGGAGAAGACCCGGTCGACCGTGCTGCTGGTGGTGATCATGCCGGTCAGGCCGTGACCGTCACCGCCCCGGTCGTCGCCGGTCAGCTCGGCGATCCGGCGGCGCATCGCGCCGAGGGCGTGGACGTCCATGCCGGTGAGGACGTCGGCCGCCGAGCGCAGCCGGCGCAGGTGACCCTCGTCGGCATAGGTCTCGCCCAGACCGGCGATGCCCTGATCAGTCGTCACCTCGATCACGGCGCGCAGCGCGTAGGGTTCGTGGACGCCGACGGCGTTGAGCAGGGCGGGGTCCTTGAACGCCACCGGTGTGATGTCGACGCGGCTGATCCGCAGGGCCTCGCTCATCGGATCGCCGCCCCCCTCGCGATGATCTCCTCCAGTTCGGCGAGGTGCCCGGGCGTCGGATCGGTCAGCGGTGGGCGCACCCCTCCCACGTCGAGGCCGCGCAGCCGGACGCCCGCCTTGACCAGGGCCACCGCGTAGCCGGGCACGCGTTCGCGCAGCGCGACGAGCGGGTGGAAGAAGCCGGCCAGCAGCCGCCGGACCAGTTCGTCGTCGCCGGTGGTGAGGGCGCGGTGGAAGGCGAGGGCCGTCTCGGGGGCGAAGCAGAACGCCGCCGACGAATACAGGTCGACGCCGATGCCGCGGTAGGCGAGTTGGGTGCCCTCGGCGGTGGGCGTCCCGTTGAAGAACTGGAAGTCCCGTCCGCCGGTGGCGGGGTCCGCCCGGACGGCGGTCACGATCCGGGCCAGCAGCTCCAGGTCGCCGGTGCCGTCCTTCAGGCCCACCACCCGTGGCAGGCGCGCCACTTCGACGGCCGCCGGGACGTCGAACCGGGCGGTGCCGCGCTGGTAGACGATCACCGGCAGGGAACCGGCGGCGACGACCTCGCGCACATAGGCGACCAGCCCGGCGGGTGGTCCCGCGACCAGGTACGGCGGCATCAGCAGCAGCCCGTCGGCGCCGGCCTCCTCGGCGGCCCGCGCGTACTGCCGGGCCAGGGGCAACGGCCCGCCGGTGCCCGCGAACACGGGAACCCGGCCGGCCGTCACGCGCACCGCCGTGCGCACCACGGAGGCGAACTCCGCCAGGTCCAGCGCGTGGAACTCCCCGGTCCCGCAGGCGACGAAGACACCACCGGCTCCGGACTCGATCCCCGCTCTGAGATGATCCGAAAGTTTCGCCGTGTCTATCGAACCATTTCCCGCGAACGGGGTGACGGGAAAGAAGAGAATGCCCTTCAGCACGCTGACCTCATCCGGTGACTGTCACATATGTGAATGGCCGACATGATGACGAATGGTGGGAGGGAATGTATGGTCAGCCGCCGAGCCGGGTCAAGGTGTGTGCAGGGTCTGTCTGGCCTGTTGGGTGACGAGCTTGAGCGGTCACTCGGGGTGCGGCCGGTCGAATGGTCGGCGAAACTTTCGAAAGTGGCGCGCGTCAAGCGACTGAACGCGGGCCTATTTGTCAATCTATATGCTCTTTACCTCGCGTGGGTGATAGCGGTGTCATGTCGGTTTTCCGCACACCAGGGCGGGGATCGGCCGGGCAGAGGGACAGCTCGGACAGGCCCGGTGTCCCCGCCGAGAGACTCGCCGAGGAGATGACTCGATGAGAATCGGAGAAAAGCGCCGGTTCCGGCGAGATCCCCTGAAGTGCATCGACATCCTCCGTCGCCGCAGCGGGGCGGACGTGTTCCGGCTTCCCCACGGCGGCTATTGCGTCAGGGACGCGGGTCTGGCGCAGACGCTGCTGCGCAGCCCGGAATACCACACGGGGAAGTCGGGATTCTTCAACGAGCTGCTGTCCACGCGGGACGCACAGGTCGAAGTCGGCCACGCGGTACGGAACTTCCTGCGCGCGGGCCTGCCGCGATACCGTGCCGAGCTGACCCCGGCGGTGACCGCGCTCCCGGAGGTCAGCCGCTGGCCCGCCGCCGGCAACACGCTGGTGCACCGATGCCTGGCCGACCTGCTGCTGCGCCCCCAAAGCCCGGTCAGGACAGGCGGGTTGACCGATCGGGCGATGCGCGGGGGAGTGGTGTTCCACGCACCGCGGGCCTGGCAGCGAGCGCGGGCGGAGTTCCCGCGGGCCCGGCTGCTCGCCGCCCTGACCGACGAGGTCCGCCACCGTCGGCAACACCCCGCCGACGAACCCCGTGATGTGCTGGACGCCCTGCTCGGTGTCTGCCCTCCCGCCGAGGTGACCGACCGGACGCTGGCCGAGCTGCACTGGCTGATGTACCGGGCGATCGTGGTTCCCCTCAGCGCTTCGCTGGCATGGTCGGTGCTGCTGGGCTGCCTGCGCCACACCTCGGACGAGCCATGGCCCTGGCCCGCCGACCAGGTCGTGCGGGAGGCGCTCCGGCACCGCCCGGTACCTTGGCTGCTCGGCCGCACCGTCCCGCACGCCGTCGAACTCGGTGGCGTCGCCTTCCGGCCCGGCGACCTCCTCTCCGCCTGCCCGTACCTGATGCACCACGAGGAGGGCCGGTGGACCGCCCCCGACGAGTTCCGTCCCGAACGCTGGGCGGAGCCCGGCGAACACGGCTCCTACGTACCGTTCGGCGCGGGCCCCTACAGCTGTGCCGGCGCGGCGGTGGCGCAGACCCTGCTGACCGAGTCGCTGACCGCGCTCACCCGTGACGCCCGTCTGACCGTCACCGGCGGCGACACCCGCGCGGTCATCTCCGAAGGCAATGTTCCGCGACCGTTCGTCCTCCACCGCACCCCACGCCCCGGGGGACTCGCGCACGACAGGGAAGGGAGGTGAACAGCCATGGCCGCATCGATGCGACGCATCTTCAGCAACAAGCCCGCCCGCCGCTGGTACTGGTACTGAGCACCAGGGCAAGGGGGCCCGGAAGCCGGACCCGGCTTCCGGGCCGTCCCGGGCCCGGCGGGGAGGCGTCAACGGCACAAGGGTCCGTCCGGCCGGCCCCCCCAGTCATCTCGCGGTGGGTTCGAGCGGGATGCGCAGAGCGAGGAGGGCGACGTCGTCGTCGTTGTCTTCGGGACGGACCCGGCGCAGGAGGTGGTCGGTGAAGGCCGCCAAGGGGCGGTGGGCAAGGGCGGCTGCGTGCTGGCGCAGTCGGCCCAGGCCCTCGTCCAGGGAGTGACCGGCTGATTCGATGAGGCCGTCGGTGTACAGCAGGAGGGTGGATCCGGGGGGTAGCACGAGGGTGGCGTCGGGGCGGGATTCGCGGACTCCGGTACCCAGGAGGATGCCGTGGCCGTCGGTGAGGTAGTGGGTGAGGCCGTTCCGGGTGATGAGCAGGGGCGGTGGGTGGCCTGCGTTGGTCCAGCACAATTCCCAGTGGCCGTTGCCGGTGGTGTCGAGGCGGGCGAAGATCATGGTGGCCATGGGCACGTTGGTGATGTGTGTGACGGCCTCGTCGAGTCGTTCGACGATGCGGCTGGGCGGATCTTGCCGGGACCAGGCGTAGGCGCGGAGCATGTTGCGTACCTGGGCCATGCCGGCGGCGGCTTCCAGGTCGTGGCCCACGACGTCCCCGATGGTCAGGGCGGTGGCATTGTCGGACAGGCGGAAGGCGTCGTACCAGTCGCCGCCGACCTGGGAGGCGTCGGGTGCGGGCAGATAGCGGGCGATCATCTGCGGCCCGCCCAGGCTGGGCAGCCGGGGCAGCAGGTGGTTCTGCATGGTCTCGGCGACCTTGCGCTGGCGCTGGTAGAGGCGTGCGTTGTCCACGGCGAGCGCGGCGCGACGTGCGATGTCCTCGATCAGGGGGAGGTCCGCGGTGGTGAAGTCGCCCGTCCGGTCGGCGCGGCCCAGCGTGAGGGCCCCCAGAACGTCCCGGGCGCTGCGGAGGGGGACGATGGCGGCGGAGCGGATGCCGGTCGCCTCGAAGAGGCGCCGCTGTTCGACCGCGATGCCGGAATCCGGAGTCTGCTGGTAGGTCTCGGGGCCGGCCACGGTGGAGGCGACTCCGCGCAGTGCTCTGGACAGGGGCATGGGGGACTGCTCCGGCACCGGAGGCATGGGCCCTTCGAGCTCCTCGTGGTGCTTCAGGGTATGGCCGTCTGCATGGACCACGGTGTTGCGCCACACTTCGTCGCCCTGGGTGATCAGATCGATGATCACCCAGTCCGCCAGCCGAGGCGCGACCAGCCCCACGAGCCGGCGCAGCGCCTCCTGGACGTCCAGGGTGGAGGTCAGCTGTGTGGTGGTCTCCGCCAGCAGGGCCAGACGCTCGAGCTCTGTCAGCGGCTGCGGCCGCGGGACGGGCCCGGTGTGTTGCCGGTCGTCGGCTGGTTGCCGGTCGGTGTGGAAGACGACGAGGGTGGCGGTTTCCGAGCCCTGGATGTCGTAGGGGGTGACCAGCCATGAGACCGGCAGCAGAGAGTCGTCGCCGCGCGAGAACCAGTCCCCTGCGGCCTGCGCCGGATTCCTGGCGTGGAACGCCTGCCGCATGCTGCACCGGCTGGTCGGCATCGGCTGGCCGTGGGCGTCGCGGTGGAGCAGATCGTGCGCGTCCCGCCCGACCAGTTCCGCGGCCGGCCGGGCCAGCAGTTGTTCGGCACGTGCGTTGACCGCGATGATGCACCCCTTGTCATCCACCACGTACGCCCCCGCGCCGATGGCGGCCAGTGCCCCCGCCAGCGCGGTGCCCCCTGCTCCAGGGGGCCGCTGGTCGACGCTCCTGGTGCGCTCCGGCTCCATCACCGCGTGTGCCTCCTTCGTGACCGCCGGTCGTGCCGCCGGCCTGCCGCGCGCTTGCGCTCTCCCGCATTCCTTTCCCGAGTTCCCCGATGTACAGGTCAGCCGGCCTCCCTCTGTGCGTGGCGCCGTCAGCCGCACGTGTGCCGGGCTGCCGGGCACCGGGCCGGGGGAGGACAGCGGAGGGCCTGATGCCGGCGAGAGGCAACGACGGCGGAGGTGGACGCGGGGTACGACGAGTGCTCGCCCGCGTCCGCGGACCCGCGAGTACGCCGACCGGACCGGACGGCCACGATCACCGGTGCCGCTCCGGGTGCGCCGGACCGAGGAGCCGTCGATGTTCTCGCCTCCCGGTCGTCCGGCCGGTGGGACGGACGCCGGCCGGAGGCGAGCAGCAGCCGGGGAAGCTGTGGGGTGGAGGGGCTGCGTTTCAAGCGGCTCGACGAGCCTCGCCGACCGGTGCGGTCGTGGCAGGTGCGACGAGGCGGGTCGCGACAGAGGTCATCGTCCGGGCCGTCACCGGCCCCCGATGCCGTGCCACGGAGTACACCGGCCGCAGCACCCGGGCGCCCATCCCGGGGAAGGCCACACGTGCCGCTCCGGGTGGGGAACGCGGCAGACACTGGATGTGCGCCTGCTGCAGCCCGATGCGGTGACGGAGGTCGCCGTTGGTGTCGTCCGCGACGCGACGGCGCGGTGGCGGCGTCAGGCCCGCCCGCACGACGTCCGCCCGCACGTCGACGTGGCGCGGGGGCCGCTGTACGGCGAGTGACCCGTGGTGCCGACGTACTGGTCAGGGCGGTCGCCGGAGCAGTGGAGGCGGCAGCTGACGCCGGGGCCCGGATGCGCGGGGTTCGCCGGGGCGCGGATCGTACAGGGCACGGCCGCCGGGCCACCGGGAGAGTTCGGTGGGCCCGGGCGACGCCGTCGTCGACTTTCTCGGTCCGCCGGCCGTGGGCGTCCAGCAGCAGGCCGTCCAGCGGCCCGCCGACCAGTTCGGCGCAGGTCCGGTGCGGCAGCGGGCCGGGGCAGGGGTTGTCGTGGTCCACGCCGTGGAGGTCCTGCACGCGGACGCCCCCAGCTGTTCCACGGACTCACCCATCGGGCGCTGCCGCTGGTCGTTCTCAGCGCGATCAGCGGCGTCATGGGCCTCGCCCTGCTGACCCGGCGGCGCCACGTCGCCGCCCGTGGAGCGGCCGCACTGGCCGTCGCCGCGATCCTGTGGGCGTGGGGCGCGGCCCGGTACCCGGCCATGCCGGTAGGCGGCGTCACCGTGGACCAGTCCGCCTCCCGGCCCGCCGTCCTCTCCGCCCGCCTCATCGCCCTCGCCTGCGGTGCGGTGCTGGTGATCCCGGCCCTGTGGCTGCTGTACGCGACCTTCCAGCGGGCCCACACCGGCGAAGCGCCGCGTACGCGTGGCCGTAGCTCCTCCTGATCCGCGGGACGCGGAGCAGGGAGGCGGCCGTGGCGGCCGGGAGCGGTGGCTCTCGCGACAGGAAGGGGCTACGGATGACGGAGACCATCCGGGCGTTCGCGCCGTTCGCCGCCCTCCCGGTCACAACGAACTCGCCACCATCTCCAGCATGACCTCGTTCGTCCCTCCGTAGATCCGCTGCACCCGCAGATCGTCACGCATCCGCACGAGCGGGAACTCCGGGTCGTGCGCGGCGGTTTCGCCGAGGGCGTCCAGGCAGCGGTCGATGATGTGACCCGTCGTCTCCGTGCACCAGATCTTCGCCATCGACGCCGTCGCCGTGTCCAGCTCCCCGTTCAGTGCCTGCTCCACGCAGTTGTCGAGGAAGGATTCGGCCACCCGCGCCTGCGTCGCGCAGCGGGCGATCTCGAAGCGGACGTGCTGCTGCGCGAAGAGCCCGGCCTCCCGGGCCCGGTCCAGCGTCACGTCCACCGCGCGCCGTGCCGCCGCCACCGCCTCGGCCGCGATGATCAGCCGTTCGCGCGGCAACTGCCGCATGAGCATGAGGAATCCGGCGCCCTCCCGGCCGAGCAGGTTCCCGGCCGGCACCAGCGCGTCCTGGAAGTACAACGGCGCGGTGTCGGAGGTGTGCTGGCCGAGTTTGGCCAGCCGCCGGCCCCGCCGCAGCCCGGGGGTGCGGTCGGCCTCCACCACCAGCAGCGACATGCCGCGGGTCCCGGCGCCCGGGTCGGTGCGGACCGCGGTGACGATCAGGTCGGCGCTGGAGCCGTTGGTGATGAACATCTTGCTGCCGTCGACCCGGTAGCCGTCGTCCCCGCGCACCGCCGTCGTGCGGATCCCGCGCAGATCGGACCCGGCGTCGGGCTCGGTGAGGGCCAGCGCGCCGACCAGGTCGCCCGAGCACATCCCGGGCAGCCAGCGGAGCTTCTGCTCCGGGGTGCCGTACTGCTCGATGTACTGGGCCACCACCCCGCTGTGCATGGAGTTCCCGAAACCGTGCTCGCCCACCCGCACCTGCTCCTGGAAGATCACCAGATCGTGGGCGAGGGTCCCGCCACCGCCCCCGTACCGCTCGGACACGGAGGCGCCGAGCAGGCCCAGCGAGCCCGCCTTGCGCCAGAAGTCCTTCTCCACGCCGCCCCGGCGCTCCCACTCGGCCCGCCGGGGCACGGCCTCGTCGGTGAAGAAGGAACGGGCGAGTTCCCGGACCGCAAGTACGTCATCGGTCATCCAGCGGCGAACGTTCTGAGCCACGTTGTGTGCCACTCCTCCAAGGTCCCCCGGTCCCGGGGCCGTCGGCCACGGCGCTGCAGGCCGAGCGGCCGCACGCCTCCGGCCACGGACATCGACCACACCATCAAACACCGCCATTCCCCGGTGAGTTGGCAACCAGTCATGCCTGGCCGAAAGAACCCGGTAGCCGGCAGGGGACGTTGTGGCGCCCGATCACGGTTGTTACAGTGCCGCCGTCTCTGGTCGAGATACGGGGGTGATCGGTTATGCCGTCTTCCGCAGCCGTGATCGAGCGGGATCTGTTGCAGTTTCTCGAAACTGTCGCACGAGAGAGTGTCCGCGGTCCGGACGACGATCTTTTCGCCGGGGGTTATCTCAACTCGCTGGGCGCTCTGGAACTCGTCGCCTTCCTCGAGGGCCAGTATGGAATAGCGGTCGAGGTGGAAGACCTCGATCTGGACAACTTCCGTTCGGTGACCAGGATTGTCGACTTCGTCCTGGCGAAACGTTCTGCCCGTGAACAGGGTGGCGCACCGGGGGCCGCCGCCGCGGCCCCGGGCGGGGGCGGGCGGTGACCGAGCGCCTGCCCCGCACCGAACCGAACAACTCCACCGAGCCGAACGACTCCACCGAGCCGAACGACTTCACCGAACCGAACCACTTCACCGAAGGAATCCGGCAGGCCGCGGCGGAGTGGGACACGGCCGGCGGACCGCCCCGGGACATGGCGGAGCGGATGGCCAAGGCCGGTCTCCTCGGCGCCGACCTGCCCGCCGGCTACGGCGGCTCCGCCCGCTCCGCACTCCAGCTCGGCGAACTGACCGCCGCGCTCGGTGCCGTGTGCACCTCGCTGCGCAGCCTGCTCACCGTGCAGGCCATGGTGGCCGCCGCCGTGCTGCGCTGGGGCACCGAGGAACAGCGGCACACCTGGCTGCCCGCCCTCGCCTCGGGCGAGCGGATCGCGGGCCTCGCCGTCACCGAGGCGGACGCGGGAAGCGACCTGAACGCCGTCCGGACCACCATCGAGCGCGACGGCGGCCGACTGCGGATCAGCGGACACAAGCTCTGGGTGACCTACGGCGAGTGGGCCGACGTCCTGCTGGTCCTGGGCCGCGAGGGCGACCGCCCGACCGCGGTCCTGGTCGAGACCGACCGTCCCGGAGTGGAACGGGAACCGGTCTCCGGCCAGCTCGGGCTGCGCGGTGCCCGGATCGCGCACATCCGGTTCCGGGACGTGGAGGTGCCGGCCGGAAACCGGGTCGCGCCACCGGGGTTCGGCCTCTCCCACGTGATCGGCACGGCACTGGACCACGGCAGGTTCACGGTCGCCTGGGGGTGCGTGGGCATGGCCCGCGCGTGCCTCGACGAGGCCGCCGGCCATGTGCTGACCCGCCGTCAGAACGGTGTCGCGCTCGCTGAACACGAGCTGGTGCGGGCGAAGATCGCCGAGATGCACCTGGCCGCGGAATCGGCCCGGGCGCTGGCAGAGCGGGCGGCCCGGCTGCGGGACGACCGTGCCCCGGACGCGGCCTCGGCGACGTTCGCCGCGAAATACGCCGCCGCCCGCGCGGCGGCCTCCGTCAGCCAGGACGCGGTGCAGCTCCAGGGCGCCGCCGGATGCGCACCCGACAGCCTGGCCCAGCGGTTCTTCCGGGACGCCAAGGTCATGCAGATCATCGAGGGCGCCGACGAGGTGGCCCTGCTGCGGGTCGCCGAGCACGTCCTGGGCGGACGCCGGGCCCGGACCGCCCCCGGGCGGAACCCGGCCGGAAGCGGGGCGGCACGATGAGCGCGTACGCCGACGCGCGGGCCGGGATACACATCGGGCCCGTCCACTTCTGGCACCCCGAACACACCCTGGCCGTCACCGACCTGCCCGAGCGGGCCACCCTGCCGGAGGCACGCGACCGGCAGTTGCTCGCGCTCGGCATCGACCGGGTGCGCGTCGCCGGCGGGCTGACCGAGACCGACCTCGCCGAGCGCGCCGCGCTGGGCGTGCTCGCGGACTCCGGCACCGACCCCGCCGACCTGGACGGGCTGCTGCTCGTGCAGGGCCGCGCCCCGGAATACCTCATGGCCTCCGAGGCCACCCGGCTCCAGCACCGGATCGGCGCCACGCGGGCGCTGACCCTCGGCGTCGGCGACCTGGGGTGTGTGTCCAGCAGCGCCGCCATCGAGATCGGCGCCGCGCTGCTGCGCGGCCGGGGCGGGCCCGGGCGCATCCTCGTCGCGATGGGCGTGCGGGCCGCGGCCACCGCCCGGTACCGCCCGCCGATGACGGTCCTGGGCGACTGCGGCGCCGCGTTCCTGCTCACCACGGGCGACGACGACAGCGGCGGTGTGCTGTCCGCCTCGGGCGGCGACACCGTGGGCGGTGCCCCGTACACCTCGGGCGGCCACACCGTCGGAGCCGCCCCATACACCAGCGGGAGCGGTGGCCCGTACACCCCCGGCGACGAGACCGCCGGCGGAGCCCCGCGTCCCGCCGGCGGCCGGGCCGCCCGCTACCGGCTGCTCGGCCAGGAGCTGCGCAGCGACGGCCGCTACGCCGATCTGTTCCGCATCCGCTACCGCGAGCTGCCGCCCGAGCGGTGGGCCGAGGAGTGCGCGGACGAGAACGCGTACTCCTTCCAGCTCGCCATCGAAAGCCGCAACCGGCTGCGGGACCTCAACGCCGAACTGCTGCGGCGGTGCGCGACCACACAGGACGAACTGGCCGCCGTGGTCATGCAGAACCTGTCCATGGGCGCGTTCGCCTTCTGGCAGGACGCCCTGGGACTGAAGATCGCCGACGTCTGCCGCGACAACCTGGCCGGTCACGGCCATCTCGGCCCGGCGGACGTGCTGATGAACCTGGAGAGCCTGGCTCCGTCCGTGCCCGCCGGCGGCAAGGTGCTGGTGATGAACAGCAGCCCCGTCGCCGCCTGGTGCACCGCGCTCGTGGAGCGGCTGCCCGACTGAGCACGGGGACCCGCCGGTACGACGGCCCGCGCCCCGGGCCGTCCGCCCGGGGCCGCCCCGCGCCACCCGAACCGGAAGGACGCAGATGACCGCGGCCGTTGGCCTTCCCACCGTCAAATGCCTGGTGTGGGACCTGGACGACACCCTGTGGGACGGGGTGGTGCTCGAAGGCGACCGGCCCAGGCCGTTCGCCGCCGCCCTGCGCACCCTGGACACCCTCGACAGCCGCGGCATCCTGCACGCGGTGGCCAGCCGGGGCGAGCGCGACGTCGCCGAACGCTGGCTGAAGGAATGCGGTCTGGCCGACCGCTTCGTCGCCCTGGAGATCGGCTGGGGCGCGAAATCCGACGCCGTCGCCGCCGTGGCCGAGACCCTCGGCATCGGCATCGACACCCTCGCCTTCATCGACAACGACGCCTTCGAAAGAGGCGAGGTCGCCGCGGCACACCCCACGGTGCGCTGCTACCCGGCCGACCAGGTGGGCGTCCTGCCCGACCTGGACGACTTCCGGCCGCCCTTCGTCACCCCCGAGTCCCGCCAGCGCCGCGCCATGTACCAGGCCGAGCAGCGCCGCAGGGCCGCCGAGGAGTCCACGAGCGGCTCCCCGGCGGAGTTCCTCGCCTCCCTCGGGCTGACCCTGACCGTGCGCCGCGCCCGCCCCGGCGACCTGGAGCGCGCCCACGAACTGACGGTGCGCACCCACCAGCTCAACAGCACGGGCCTGACCTTCTCCCTGGAGGAACTGCGGGACCTCGCCGCCTCACCCCGGCACGAGGTGCTGGTCGCCCGGCTCACCGACCGGTTCGGCTCCTACGGCACCATCGGCCTGGCCGTCAGCGACCTGCTGGACGGCGAACAGCGGCTGCGGCTGCTGCTCATGTCCTGCCGCGTGCTCTCCCGGGGCATGGGCCGGATCCTGATCGGACACATCGTGGAGCGGGCCCGCGCCGCCGGCCGGGTGCCGCGCGCCGAGTTCGTCTCCACCGCGCACAACCGGATCACGCTCGTCACCCTCGGCTTCGCCGGTTTCGTCCCGGTCGAGCGCGACGGCGACCGGATGCTGCTCGAACACCGCCCGGACCGCGGCGAGGCCGGCTCCCCGCACGTGCGGATCATCGACGAGGACACGGACCCGGCGGGCCCGGCCGGCACCGGGGAAGGGGAGGGGACCACCACGTGAGCGAGATCGACACCGCCGAGCTGACCGTGCTGGTGCGCCGCACCGTGGCCGAGGCCGTCGGCCGCGCGGACGACGAGATCGGCGACGACGACACCCTGGTGGGCCTCGGCCTGGACTCGCTGCGGGCCCTGGAACTCGCCGCCCGGCTGGAAAAACGCCTGGGCGCACGCCTCGACCCGTGGCTGCTGCTCGACCGCGAGACCGTCGCCGAGGCGGCCGAGGGCATCGCCGAGCAACTGCGCGCGGACGGCACCGGCCGGACGGAACCGGAGCCGGGAGGCGCCGCGACCGCCGGCGGCCGGCGCGAACTGTCCGACGGCGAACGCAGACTGTGGTTCCTGTACCAGCTGGCCGAGGACTCCTCGGGCTACCTGCTCTCCTGCGGGCTGCGCCTGCGCGGCCCGCTGGACCCGCCCGCCCTCCAGGCCGCGTTCGCCGCCGTCGTCACCCGCCACCACCCGCTGCGCACCCGCTACGCGGAAGGCCCGGACGGCGAACCCGTCGCCGAGACCATGCCCCCGCCCGCCCCCTTCCCGCTGCCCGTCACCGACCTGCGCGACCGCGCGGACCGCGAACAGGCGGTCCGGGCCGCCGCCGAGGAGGACCGCCACACCCCGTTCGACCTCGGCGCGGGCCTGCCGCTGCGGGCCCGGCTGCTGCGCACCGCCGACGACGAGCACGTCCTGCTGCTGGCGATGCACCACATCGCCTTCGACGCCTGGTCCACGGCCGTACTGCTGCGCGAGCTGACCACCGCCTACCGCGCGCACCGCGAGGGCACCGACCCCCTGGCCGCGCTGCCCCGCCTGGAGGAGGGCTACGACGCCTTCGCCCGGGCCCAGCGCCGCGGCTCGGTGCTGCGCAGGTCCCGTCTGGCCTGGTGGCAGCGCTACCTGGAGGGGGCACCACCGCGCATCGACCTGCCCGGCGACACCGACGGCGCCGCCCCGCACGCCGGCACCCACGGATTCGACCTGCCGACCGACCTCGTCGCCCGGCTGAAGGAGTTCTCCGTCGGCGAGGGCAACACCCTCTACACCACGCTCCTCGCCGGATTCCTGGCCCTGCTGCGGGCCCGCGGCGCCGGCGCCGACCTGGTGGCCGGCACACCCGTGACCGGCCGCGTCACCCACGCCTACCAGCAGCTCATCGGGCTGTTCGTGAACACCGCCGTGGTCCGCGCCGATCTGTCGGGCACACCCACCGTGCGCCAGGCCGTCGACCGGGTCCGGGCGGCGGTGCTGGGCGTGCGCGACCACCAGGAGCCGTTCAGCGAGATCGTGCGCGCCGTCAACCCGCCCCGGGTGCCCGGACGCAACCCCCTGTTCCAGGTCATGTTCGACATGCACAGCCTGCCCATCGACCTGCTCGACCTGCCCGGGGTCACCGTGTCCTCGCTCGACGGCCGGCCGGTGTCCCTCAACACCGTCGAGGCGGCCGGCGAGGAGGCCAAGTTCGACCTCACCCTCACCGTCGAGGACCGCGGCGAACGGGTGCTGTGCGCGCTGGAGTACGAGGCCTCGCGCTTCAGCCGCCACTGGGCCGAGGAGTTCGCCGCCGACTACGCCCGGCTGCTCGGCGCCTGGGCCCATGACCCGGACCAGCCCCTCGCCGCCACCCTGCCCGCCGCCGCGTCCGCCGCGCCGCCCTCGGTCCTGACCGGACCGGCCGAACCCCTGGACGACCTCGCCGCCCACCGGCTCGTCGAGGACCACGCCGCCCGGCACCCGGACGACCCCGCCGTCCGCGACGGGCACGAGGAGCTGACCTACGGCGAACTCGACACCCGCGCCCAGGCACTCGCCCACACCCTGCGCCGGGAGGGCGTACGCCCCGGCACCGTGGTCGGCCTGCTCCTGCCCAAGTCCGCGAGCCTGGTCACGGCCGCCCTCGCGGTGTGGAAGGCGGGCGGCGCCCACCTCACCCTCGACCCGCGCTACCCGGCCGAACGACTGCGGGCCATGCTCACCGAGTCCGGCTGCCGGCTCGTCGTCGGCGACCCGGGCCTCGTACCGGAACTCGCCGACGCGGCCCGCTTCCTCCCCGCGACACCGCCACCCGGGGACACCGGCGGTACCGACCGCACCGGCGACACCGACGGTATCGGCGGCACCGGTGACCACCTGCCCGGCCCACCCGGCGAGGAGGCGGACCGCACCGCCTACGTCGTGTTCACCTCCGGCTCCACCGGGCGGCCCAAGGGCGTCGCCGTCACCCACCGCGCGCTGCTGAACAACTTCCGCGCCTGGAGCGCCGCCTACCACCTCGACCAGGTCCGCGCCCACCTGCAGATGGCCGGTTCGTCCTTCGACGTCTTCCACGCCGACCTGGTGCGCGCGCTGTGCTCCGGGGCCTGCCTGGTGCTCTGCCCGCAGGACGCGCTGCTCGACCCGCCCGCACTGCTGCGGCTGCTGCGGGAGAACCGGATCGGCTTCGCCGAGTTCGTGCCCGTCGTCCTCCAGGGACTGCTCGAACACCTGGAGGAACAAGATGCCGACCTGTCGTTCCTGCGCGCCCTCGCCGTCGGCTCCGACGCCTGGCCGGCCGGCGCCCACCGCCGTCTGCTGCGCCGCATGGCCCCGGACGCCGTCCTCGCCAACTCCTACGGCCTGGCCGAGGCCACCGTGGACAGCGCCCTGTTCACCGGCGACCCGGCCGGCCGGACCGACGAACAGCAGGTGCCCATCGGCCGCCCGTTGCGCAACACCCGCCTGTACGTGCTCGGCGAGGACCTGCGTCCGGTGCCGCGGGGCACGCCCGGCGAACTGTGGGTGGCCGGCGCGGGCGTGACCGCCGGATACCTGGGCCGGCCCGACGAGACCGCCCGGCGCTACCTGCCCGACACCGTCGCCGGAGCGCCCGGCGAACGCATGTACCGCACCGGTGACCGGGCGGTGCTCCTCGACAGCGGCGACCTGGTGCTCCTCGGCCGGGTGGACCGCCAGCTCCAGGTGCGCGGGCTGCGGGTGGAACCGCAGGAGGTGGAAACGGTGCTGGCCGCCACCCCGGGCGTGCGCCGGGCCCTGGTGGTCGCCGACCCGCGCGGAGCCACCGAGGGCCTGGTGGCCTACCTCGTGCGTGAACCGGGCGCCGACCCCGACCCGCGGCAGGCCACGGCGATCGCCCGCCGCGCCCTGCCGGAACCCGCCTGCCCCGGCCACTACGCCGTCGTCGACACCCTGCCGCTCACCCCCAACGGCAAGCCCGACCTCGCCGCCCTGGCCCGGGTACCCCTGGCCGCCGCCGGCGCGGGCGGCGCCCGTACCGCACCGCGCACCGACGCGGAGCGGGCCGTCGCCGCCGTGTGGCGCGAACTGCTGGAGACGGACGACATCGGCGCCGACGACGACTTCTTCGAACGCGGCGGACACTCCCTGCTGCTCACCCGCATGGTGGCCACCCTGCGGCGGCGGCACGGAGCCGCGCTCGCCCTGTCGGAGGTGTTCCGGCAGCCGACCGTGGCCGCCGTCGCCCGGCTGCTGGAACAGACCGGCCGGACGGCGCCGGCGGCGGTCCCACCGCGCCGCACGGCGGCCCGTACCACCGTCAGGATCGGCGCCGACGGCACCGTACTGGCGGCAGAGGACAGGTGAGCCCCGTGGACTCCGCACCCGCCCGGGAGGCGGCCGCCGAGGTGCTGCCCGCCACCTCCGCCCAGGAACGGCTGTGGTTCGAGGAACAACTCGACCCCGACCGCGCCCTCTACGCGGTGCCGTGCCTGCTGGAGCTCACCGGGCCCCTGGACCGGGAAGCGCTCGCCACCGCCCTCACCCGGCTGGTGGCCCGGCACGAGGCCCTGCGCACCGGCCTGCTGCGCCAGGACGGCCGTCTGCTCCAGGTCGTCCTCGGCCCGGACCAGGTGCGCGCCGAACTGGCCTACGAGGACCTCGACGGCGGCCCCGGTCCCGCTGTTCTGGCTGACGGGGATCTCGGTGGCGGCCCCGGTCCCGCCGCTCAGGCCGGCGAGGATCCCGGTGGCCGACCCGGCCCCACCGCCCGGGCGCTGGAGCGTGCCGAGCGGGAGTTCCGGCGGCCCTTCGCGCTGGCCCGGCCCCCGCTGCTGCGGGCGCTGCTGCTGCGCACCGGCGCGGACCGGCACGTGCTGGTGCTCACCGTCCACCACACCGTCTGCGACGGCGCCTCCGTCGCCGTCCTCGTCGACGGGCTGCTCGGCGAGTACGCCCGGGTGCGGCGCGGCGAGCCGGCCGCCCCGCCCCCGGACGGCCCCGGGTTCGCGGACTGGGCCGCCTGGCAGGAGGAGCGGCTCGTCCCGGAGCGCGAACGGCTGCTGGCGCACTGGAAGCGCGCGCTGGCCGGTGTCACCCCGCTCGCGCTGCCCACCGACCGGGAGCGGCCCGCCACCCCGGACCACGAAGGCGCCGTCCGCCACACCGCGCTCGGCGGCGCCCGGCTCGCCGCCCTGCGCGCACTGTGCCGCGCGGAGGGCGTCGGCAGCGCCACCGGTCTGCTCGCCGCCGTCTGCGCGCTGCTGCACCGCCTCAGCGGACAGCGGGACGTGTGCGTCGGCATGCCCGTCTCCCGGCGCGACGACCCCGCGCTCGCCGAGGTCGTCGGCATGCTGGTCAACACCGTGCCCGTACGCGTGGACCTGCCGGGGGAGACGACCTTCCGGGAGGCGCTGCGGCGCACCGGACGGGCCGTGGCCGACGCCGTCGCCCACGGCGACCTGCCGTTCGACGAGATCGTGCGGGCCGCCGACGTGCCCCGGGGCGCGGACACCCCGCTGTTCCGGGTGCTGGTCGGCCACGAGCGCGCCGGCGGCCCCCGCGCGGACAACACCGGGCCGGCCGTGCGCGAACTGCGCCCGCCGTTCCCCACCGCGCGCTACGACCTGTCGTACTACTTCACCGAGGACGCCGACGACGCCGCCCTGTCGGTGGAGTACCGCACCGCCCTGTTCGACCCCGACCGGGTGGAGCGGCTGCTCGGCCACTTCCGCACCCTGCTCACCGCCGCGCTCGCCGCCCCCGACCGGCCGCTCGCCGAGCTGCCCCTGCTCACCCCCGAGGAGGAACGGGAGACGGCAGGGCTCGCCACCGGCACCCGCGTGGAAGCGCGGCCGCCGGTCACCGAACAGATCGCGGACCGGGCGCGGCGCACCCCGGACGCCGTCGCGGTCGCCTGCGGCGACACCCAGGTGACCTACGCACGACTGATGGACCGCGTGCGCCGGCTGGCCGCCCGGCTGCGGGAACTCGGCGCGGGCCCCGAACGGCCCGTCGTCGTCGCCGTACCGCGCTCCGCCGACCTGCCCGTCGCCCTGCTCGCCGTACTCGCCTCCGGATCGGCCTTCGTCCCCGTCGACCCCGGCCACCCGCCCGCCCACCTGGCGCGGGTGTGCGCCGACAGCGGCGCCCGGCTCGCCGTCACCACCACCGCCGCGCGGCCCGCACTGCCCCAGGACGGCCTGCGCACGCTCCTGCTGGACGCCGAGGAGCCGCCGCCCGGGTCACCGGAGCCGATAGCGGTGCCCGAACCCGGTCAGCTCGCCTATGTGCTGTACACCTCCGGCTCCACCGGACGGCCCAAGGGCGTGATGATCGAACACCGGTCGCTCGCCGGACTGATGGCCGTGATGGACGAGGTGGACCCCATCGGCCCCGGCGACACCTGGCTCGCCACCTCCAGCGTCACCTTCGACGTGTGCCTGGCGGAACTCCTGTGGCCGCTCACCCGGGGCGCCACGGTGGCGGTGTCCGCCGCCGGCGTCGGGCGCCCGGGACTCGCCGCCGAACTGCGCCGCTTCGCGCCCACCCACCTCCAGGTCACGCCCTCGGCCGCCCGGCTGCTGCTCGCCGACCGCGACACCGCCGCCGGGCTGCGCGGCCTGCGCGCCCTGATCCTGGCCGGCGAACCCCTCACCGGGCCGCTGGTACGGGAGCTGGCCCGCGCCACCGACGCCCGGGTGCACAACCTGTACGGGCCCACCGAGGCCACCGTGTACGCCACCCACCACGCCGACCCCGACCCGGAACAGGCCGCGGTGCCCATCGGCCGGCCCGTCGCCGGCGCGGTCGTCCAGGTCCTCGACGAGCGGGGCCGTCCCTGCCCGCCGGGCGTGCCCGGCGAGCTGTGGATCGGCGGCACCGGCGTCGCCCGCGGCTACCTGGGACAGCCGGAACTGACCCGGCAGCGGTTCACCGACGCCCCCGCCGCCGGCGGCCGCGCCTACCGCACCGGGGACCTGGCCCGGCGCCGCACCGACGGGGTACTTGAGTTCCTCGGCCGCCTCGACCGCCAGGTGAAGGTGCGCGGCGTACGGGTGGAGCCCGCCCAGGTGGAGCGGGCCCTGGAGGAGCACCCACGGGTACGGCAGGCCGTCGTCACCCCACGCACCGGACCCGCCGGCATCACCGAACTGATCGCCTACGCGGTCCCCGCCGGCTGCGACGAGGCCGAGCTGCTCGCCCATCTGCGCGCCCGGCTCCCGCAGGCGATGGTGCCCGCCGCCGTGGTGGCCCTGGACCGGATCCCGCTCACCCGGAACGGCAAGACCGACTTCGCCGCCCTGCCCGAGCCGACGGTACGGCGCTCCGCACCGGGTGACGGCCCGCCGCGCACCGACGCCCAGCGCGCCGTCGCCGCCCTGTGGGCCGAGGTACTGGGCCGTCCCGGCCCGGGGACCGACGCCGACTTCTTCGCCTCCGGCGGTGACTCCCTCAAACTCGTCGCCCTGTACGAACGGTTGGAGAGCCGTTGGCCGGGGGCGCTGCGGCTGGCCGAGCTGTTCGACCTGACCACGGTGGCGGCCCAGGCCGAGGCGGTGGAGCGGCGAGCACGCACGGCACCGGCCGGGCCGGAGGGCGCCGGGCCGGAGGGCGCCGGGGCGCGAAGGGTGGAGCTGTGACGGACCGGCCTCCCGCGCGGGCCGGGCGCCCCGGCCCCGCACCCCTGCCCGGTCCCACGGCCGGGAACCCGGACACCGCACCCCCGCCCAGTCCCGTACGCCCGCCTGGTGCCGCGCCCCGGCCCGCTCCCGTACGCCCGCCCGATCCCTTATCACCGCCCGATCCCGGCTCCCCGTCCGGGCCCTCGGCCAGGTGGCCGGACCCCGTACCCCCGACCGGAGCCACGACCCGGGGCCGTGCCCCGGGTCCCCAGACGACCCGCAAGGAGACCGTCGCAGCCATGAACGACGTCGCGATCATCGGGGTCGCCGTCCGCTTCCCCGACGCGCCCAGCCTGGACGCCTTCCGGGACAACCTGCGCCGGGGCCACGACAGCGTCCGGCCGCTGTCCCCGGAGCGGATCCGCACCAGCGGCATCGACCCGCACCGCGACTACGCGGAACTCGCCCACCTGGACCGCGTCGACACCTTCGACCACCGGTTCTTCGGGCTCTCCCGGCGCGAGGCCGAAGTGCTCGACCCGCAGCACCGCCTCGCCCTCCAGCTCGCCTGGCACGCCATGGAGGACGCCGGGCACAGCCCCGCGTCGCTGCGCGCCACCCCCACCGCCGTCGTCCTCAGCGCCCCGCGCGCCGACTACTTCCGGCTGGTGCCCCGGCCCGACACGCTCAGCCTGCTCGGCAACCTGCCCGCCGGCCTGCCCGGACGCGTCTCCCAGGTGCTCGGCCTGACCGGGCCGTCGTACGCGATGGACACCGGCTGCAACGGCTCCCTGGTCGCCGTCCTCCACGCCTGCCGCGAACTGGCCGACGGGGAGGCGGAGTACGCGCTGGCCGGCGGGGTCAGCCTGAAGGTGCTGCACGAGCCGCGCGACGCCCACGCGCACTTCCCCGAGATCCTCTCCCCGGACGCCCGCTGCCGCGCCTTCGACGCCTCCGCCGACGGCACGGGTGACGGCGAAGGCGGTGCCGTCCTGCTGCTCACCACGCTGGAACGGGCACTGCGCGACGGCGACCACGTCTACGCCGTCGTCAAGGGCGGCGCCGTCGCCCACAACGGCCCGCGCACCGGAGCCATGGGCACCCCGTCCCCGGCCGCCCAGGCCGAGGTGATCCGCCGCGCCTGGCACCGGGCGGGCCTGGAGCCGGGCGACGCCGGATACCTGGAGGCCCACGGTTCGGGCACCCGGCTGGGTGACGCCGTCGAGCTGCGCGGGATCGCGCTGGCCCGCGGCCAGGCGCCCGGTGCACCGCTGCCGATCGGCTCGGTGAAGACCAACATCGGCCACCTCGACCACGCCGCGGGCATCGCGGGACTCGTCAAGGCACTGCTGTCGGTCCGTCACGGCGAGCTGTATCCGTCCCTGCACTACACGGCCCCGCCCGAGGGGCAGGACCCCGCCGAGCACGGTGTGGAGGTGGTCACCCGGGCCCGGGCGTGGACCGAGCCGGACGGCCGGCCGCGCCGCGCCGGGGTCAGCTCCTTCAGCCTGGTGGGGTCCAACGCCCACCTGGTCATCGAGCAGGCCCCGCCCCCGCGACCGGCGGAGGAGAGGGGCGCGCGCACCCACCTGGACGCGCCCCTGGCCGTAGGAGTGTCCGCCCGGAACCCGCGCACGCTGGCCGAGACCTGCGAGCGCCTGGCCGCCGCCCTGGACACCACCCGTCCTCCGCTCGCCGACACCGTCCTCACCCTCACCACGGGCCGTGACCACCACGACCACCGGGTCGGCCTGGTCGCCCGGACCACCGAGGAACTCGCGGGCGCCCTGGCCCTCGCGGCGCTGCGCACCCGGCAGGGCCAGGGCGCGGGCGCCGCCGCGGCACCGGCCCGCGACGGCGTCCATCTGCTGCTCTCCCGCGACATCACGGTCGCGGACCCCGCTCAGGACGTACCCGAGGGGGAGCGCGCGCCGGGCGGGACGGCGGCCCGCGTGCTGGACCGGCAGCTCGACGCCCACCGCCGGCTGTCCGGATACGGCATCACCGTGACGAGCCTGCTCAGTTCCGGCGTCGGGCGCTGGGCCGCCCGGGTGATCGACGGCGAAGCGACCCGGGAGGAGGCCGACGCCGCGCTGGCCGCGGCGGACGGGATCGGTCCGGCCCCGGACGGCGACCGCCTGCGGGCCGCGCTGGACCCGCTGTTCACGGCGGAGCGAGCGCCGGTCTTCGTCGCCCTGGGCGAGGACGGCGAGCTGGCCCGCGCCTGTCACCGCCCGGCTCGCCGAGCGTCCCGGCGCCGCACTCGTCACCGTGGGCAGCGGTCCCGACGCCGTGGCCCGCGCGGTCGCCGAGCTGTACGCGCTCGGCGTGGACATCGACTGGCCCCGGCCCGAGGGCGCCCGGCGCACCCCGCTGCCCGGCTACCCGTTCCAGGAGGAGCGCTGCTGGGTCCGGCCGGAGGGCGAGTACCTGCGCTGGGAGGAGCTGTGGCCGGGCGCGGGCCCCCGGCCGGAGGCGTCGCCCGCGCCCCGGCCCGCCCCCGAGCCGGAACAGTTCGCCCCGTCCCCGGCCACGTCCGCCGAAGCTCCCGTGCCCGTGGGCCCTTCCGTCTCCGCCTACGCCCCCGCGCCCGACGGCGGGACCGTCGTCGACCGGGTCCGCCGGGCCTGGACCGACGCCCTGCACGCCGGGGAAGTCGCCGACGGTGACGACTACTTCGAGCTCGGCGGCAACTCCATCACCGCCCTGGAGGTGATCAGTGCCCTCGACCGCGAGTTCGGCGTGACGCTGAAACTCATCGACCTCTACGACCACCCCACCCTGGCCGACCTCGCCGCGTACGTCGCCGACCGCGCGGGACTGCCGAGGACCGCGCCCGCGGAGCACCGGCCCACCGTCCCGCACCCGCAACCGCACACCACCGGCACGGAGCCACAGCAGCCCCAAGCGCCTCAGCAGCCGCAACCCCAACCACGCCCCGCCCCCGCCGGCGCACCCACCGCCCCGCCCCCCATCACCCGCACCGACGCCACGGTGCTGTCCTTCGGCCAGGAACGCCTCTGGTACCACCAGCAGTTGGAGCCCGGCAGCCCGCTGTACAACATCCCCACCCGCGTCCATCTGCACGGCACCCTCGACGTCGAGGCACTGCGCGGGGCCCTGCACGACCTGGTGGAGCGGCACGAGATCATGCGGTCGTATCTCCCGGCCCGTGACGGCCGCCCCGAACTGCGCATCGCGCCGTCGCTGCCCGACCTCGGCCGGTTCGTGGACGTCCGCGGCGAACCCGATCCGCTCGCCGCCGCCCGCCGCCTGGTCGAGGAGGAGGCCACGGCCCCGTTCGACCTGGAACACGGCCCGCTGACGCGCGCCCTGATCGTCACCTACGGGCCCCGGGACCACGTGCTGTGCCTCAACGTCCACCACGCCGTGGACGACGGCTGGAGCCCGGGCATCCTCGACCGCGAACTCACCGAGTTCTACACCGCGCGCATCGAGCGCCGCGCCCCGCGCCTCGACCCGCTGCCGGTGCGCTACACCGACTACGCGCACTGGCAGCGGCAGTGGCTGACCGGGGACGTACTGCGCCGGGAACTCGACCACTGGCGCACGGTGCTGCACGACGCGCCCGTGCTCGACCTGCCCGCCGACCGGCCCCGCCCACGCCGCAAGGACTTCGGTGGCGGCCTGCACACCTTCACCATCCCCGCGCCGGTCGCCGCGGCGCTGCGCGAGACGGGCAGGCGGGAGCGGGCCACCCTGTTCATGGTGCTGCTCACCGCGCTCGACGTGCTGCTCGCCCGGCTCACCGGCGGTCGCGACATCGTCGTGGGATCCCCGACCGCCGGCCGCGACCGGCCCGAGACCCGGGGCCTGATCGGCTTCTTCAACAACACCGTGGCCCTGCGTACCCGGCTGGCCGACGGCCAGCGGTTCACCGAGGTGCTGCGCGAGGCCCGCCGGGTGGTGCTCGACGCCATGGAACACGCCGAGGTGCCCTTCGAGAAGGTCGTCGAGGCGGTCGCACCGGCGCGGGACCTAAGCCGCAACCCGCTGTTCGACGTGGTCCTGCTGCACCAGACGATCCCCGTCATCCAGGGCCGGATGCCGGGGCTGGAGCTCAGCTCCTTCGAGGCAGAGGACCGCACCATCGTCCACAACGGACTGGCGCCCGGCACCGCCAAGTTCGACCTGACCTTCTGCGTGTGGGAGCGGGACGGGCACGACGACCTGCCGGTCGGCCTGGAGTACAGCACGCAGCTCTTCGACCGGGAGACCGCCGCCGCCATCGGTGACGCCTTCCTGGCCCTGCTGCGCGCGGTGGCCGCCGACCCCGAGGGCGAGGCCCTGGCGCTCCCGCTGACGGACGAGACGTCCGCCGCCCCCCTGTCCACCCCGCCCCTGCCCGGCGCGCCCGACGCCACCCTGCACTCCCTCGTCCTCGACCAGGCGCGGCGTACCCCCGACGCGCCCGCCGTGGCGCTGGACGAGGCCACCTTCACCTACGGCGACCTCGACCTGTGGTCGGCCGACACCGCAGCCCGGCTGGCCGCCGCCGGAATCGCACCCGGTGACATCGTCGCCGTACGCCTGCCCCGCTCGGCGCACATGGTCGCGGCGGCGCTCGGCGTCCTCCGGCTCGGCGCCGTCCACCTGCCGCTCGACCCGCGCCAGCCGGACGCCCGTACCGCCGCCATGCTCGCCGACGCCCGCCCGCGCGCCCTGATCACCGACGGCGAGGCACCACCGTCCTGGACCGGACCCGTCGTCCACCTCGCCGGGCGGCCGCCGCGGACCGCGCAGCCCCCGGCGGACCCGGCCGCGCCCGGCGACCCGGCCTACGTCATCTTCACCTCCGGCTCCACCGGACGGCCCAAGGGCGTACTGGTCGAGCACCGCGGCGCGGCCACCCTGGTGCGCGCCACCCGCGAGGAGTGGGAACTGCGGCCCGGCGAGCGCGTCCTGCAGTTCGCCGCGCCCACCTTCGACGCGTGGATCTGGGAGGTCTTCACCGCCCTCGCCGCCGGCGCCGTCCTCTGCGTGCCCGACCACCGCACCGTACTCGTGGGCGACGACCTGGCCGCGGCCATGACCCGGCACCGGGTGCACACCGTGATGCTGCCGCCGTCCGTCGCCGCCTCCCTGCCCGAGGACGCCGACCCGCCCGCGCTGCGGCTCATGGTGCTCGGCGGCGAACCGGTGCCGCCCGAACTGGTACGCCGCTGGGCGGGCCGGTGCCGGGTCGTCAACGCCTACGGGCCGACCGAGGCCACCGTCTGCGTCACCATGGGCGACTGCGTGCCCGACGGCTCCCGCCCCGCCATCGGGCGCCCGCTGCCCGGTACCCGGCTGTGGGTGCTCGACGAACGGGGCCGCCCCGTGCCGCCCGGCGTCCCCGGCGAGCTGTACATCGGCGGCGCCCAGGTGGCCCGGGGCTATCTCGGCCGGCCCGAGCTGACCGAGCGCCGGTTCGTCACCGTGCCCGGCACCACCGAGCGCGCCTACCGCACCGGAGACCTCGTACGCCGCCGGCCCGACGGATCGCTGGCCTTCGTCGGCCGCGCCGACAACCAGGTCAAGCACCGCGGTTACCGCATCGAACTGGAGGAGATCGAGGAGGCCCTGCGGGCCTGCGGCGCCAAGGACGCCGCCGTGGTGCTGGACACGGACACCGACGGCGGTGTGCTGCGCGCCTTCGCCGTACCCGGCGCCGACCCGGCCGGCACCGGCGAGGAACTGCGCGCCCGGCTCGCCGACCGGCTGCCGCCCTACATGGTGCCCGCCGCCCTCACCCTGCTGCCCGCGCTGCCGCTGACCCCGCACGGCAAGGCCGACCGCCGGCGGCTGCTGGCCCTCGGCCGCGAACTCGCCGGCGAAGCGGCGCCCGCCCCCGCCGGCCCCCCGGCAGCCACACCCGCCGACGCCCTCGAAGCGGACCTGCTCGCCCTGTTCCGGACCGTGCTGGGACACGGCGGGATCGGCGTGGACGACGGGTTCTTCGAGTCCGGCGGCCACTCCCTGCTCGCCGTCCGGCTGATGAGCCGCGTCCGGGAACTGACCGGCCGCACCCTGCCGCTCGCCACCCTCTTCGAGCACCCCACGGTCCGCGACCTGGCCGCCCTGCTGCGCTCCGGCCCGGACCCGGCCGCCCCCCGCTGCCTCGTACCCATCCGCGAGCGGGGCGACGGCGAACCGCTGTTCTGCGTCCACCCCTCCGGCGGCAACGTCCTCGTCTACCAGCCGCTCGCCGACGCGCTCGCCGGGACCCGCCCGCTGTGGGGCGTGCAGTCCCACGGCCTCGCCGAGCACACGGAACCCGACCGCACCGTGGCGGCGATGGCCGAGCGCTACCTCGCCGCGATACGCGAGATCCAGCCCACCGGCCCCTACCACCTCGCGGGCTGGTCCTTCGGCGGCGCCGTCGCCTACGAGATGGGCGTGCGGCTCCTCGAGGCGGGCGAGCGGGTCGCGCCCGTCCTGCTGCTCGACACCGACCTGACCGCCACCGTGCCCCGCCACACCGACGACGACGCCGCACTGCTGGCCGGCCTGCTGGCCCCGTTCACCCCGCCGGACACCGCCCGGGAACTGCACGCCCGCCTGCCGGGCACCCCCCTGGAGAAGGCCGTCGCCACCGCCCGCGACCTCGGAGCGCTGCCACCCGGCACCGGCCACCCGGAGGTACGGCGGCTGCTGCGCGTCCTGCGCGCCAACGACGCGGCCTTCGCCGCCTGGGAGGTGCCCGACTACCCCGGCGACCTGACGGCCGTACGCGCCGCCGGCGGACGGCTGACGGACCAGGGGCTGGCGGCGCTGCGCGAACGGGTGCGCGGCCGGCTGACCGTGGTGGAGGTGCCGGGCGACCACTTCACGATGCTCACCGAGCACCGCGCCGCCCTGGCCGAGCGGCTCGCCGCGCACCGCGCGCGCGAACGGGAGACGACCGGGCACGGCGGCACAGGCAGCGCAGGATCCAGGACGGTTGGAGGAGGACAGTGAGCCAGGAAACCCAGCGGCCCGTGGGGATCGTCGGCGCCGGGGTCATGGGCGCCGGGATAGCCCAGTGCGTCGCCCAGGCGGGCCACCCCGTGGTGGTGGTCGACCCCAGCCGGGAGGCCCTGGACGGCGCGCGCCGCCGCGTCGCGGACGGACTGCGGCTGAGCCGCCTGCTGCACGGCTCCCGGGGCGGTACGGCGCCGGCCCCCGGGACGGACCCGGCGGCACTCATCCGGTGGACCACCGACTACGGCGACCTGGACACCGCCTGGTTCGTCGTGGAGTGCGGCCCCGAGCGCACGGACGTCAAGGAACGCATCTTCGAACAGCTCGACAAGGCCTGCCCCGAGGACACGGTGTTCGCCACCAACACCTCGGCGATCCCCGTCGACCGCCTGGCCGCCCGCACCCGCCGCCCCGGACAGGTCCTGGGCATGCACTTCATGAACCCCGCCCCGCTGAAGGACACCGTGGAGGTCGTCCGCGGCCCCAGGACCGGCGAGGCGGCCCTGCGCCAGGCGGAGCGACTGCTGGAGCTGACCGGCAAGAAGGGCATCCACGTCTCCGACGGCCCCGGCTTCGTCACCAACCGGGTGCTCATGCTCACCTGCAACGAGGCCGCCCAGGTCGTCCAGGAGGGCACCGCGGACGCCCGGACCGTCGACCGGATCTTCCGGGACTGCTTCGGCCACCCCATGGGCCCGCTGGAGACCGGCGACCTCATCGGCTGGGACGTCATCGTGGACACCCTGCACGTCCTGCGCGAACACACCGGCGATCCCAAGTTCACCCCCTGCGACCTGCTGGTGGGGATGGTGGAGCGCGGCGAGACCGGCCGCAAGGCCGGGCGCGGCTTCTTCACCCACACGGCGGCCGGGGCCCGGGGAGGCGCCCGATGAGCCGCGAACGCACCCTCGCCGAGGCCTTTCTCGACGCCGTCCACGACCGGCCCGGCCACCCCTTCCTGACCCTGGTGGAACCCGACGGCGACCGCACCGTCACCCTCGCCGAACTGGCCGGGCACGCGGCCGGGGCCGGCCGGCTGCTGCGCGAGTCCGGGGCCCGGCCCGGCGACCGGGTGCCGCTGGTATTCGACTCCGGCCTCGCCGCCGTCGCCGCGTTCTTCGGCACCCTGCTGGCCGGAATGACCCCGGCCATGGTCGCCCCGCCGATGGGCCGCCGCCAGGGCGCCGCCTACCAGGAGCACGTGCGCGGCGTCACCGAACGCTGCGCCTCCCGGCTCGGCCTGACCGACCGCGAGTTCGCCGGCGCGCTCGACGGCGCCGCCGCGCACCCGTTCCTGCCGCTCGTCCCGGACCGGCCCGAACCGGTCCCCGACCGGCCCGACGCCCCCGAGGCGGCGGGCCCGGTCGCCCTGCTCCAGTTCACCTCCGGCAGCACCCGCGTCCCCAAGGGCGTCCAGGTCACCCACGCGGGGGTGCTCGACAACACCGCCATGTTCGCCGAGCGGTTCGGCCTCGGCCCCGGCCGGCCCTTCTGCTCCTGGCTGCCGCTCTACCACGACTTCGGCCTCATCGGCGGCCTGCTCAGCTCGCTGCTGTCCGGCGGCAGCCTGGTGCTGATGCCCCCTCAGGCGTTCATCCGCTCCCCGCTGGGCTGGCTGCGCGCGGCCCAGCGGGGCGGCGCCACGGTCACCGGATCGCCCAACTTCGGCCTCGCCCTGTTCAACCGGCGCTTCGCCGCCGAACCCGCCGAGCACCTCGACGGCCTGGACCTGTCCGGCCTGCGCACCGTCGTCGTCGGCTCCGACCCCGTCGTGCCCGAGACGGTCGAGGCGTTCCAGAAACTGCTCGCCCCTTACGGCCTGCACGAGCGCGCGGTACGCGTGGGGTACGGCCTGGCCGAGAACACGCTCGTCGTCACGGCGGTACCGGACGGACAGCCGCTGCGCACCCTCACCGTGCGCCGCCCGGACGGTGCACGCGGCCCCGTCCGGCCGACCGGGAGTACCTCTGACGGCCCGGTGGTGACCGCAGTATCGTGTGGCACGCCTGCCGGCAATCAGGAAGTGAGCATCGTGGACGAGCACGGAACGACCCTCGGCCCCGACGTGATCGGTGAGATCCAGGTGTCGGGGCGCAGCGTGGCGCTGGGGTACCTGGACGACCCCGAGGCCACCGCGGCGGCGTTCCCCGGCGGTGCCCTGCGCACCGGCGACCTCGGCTTCCTGCACGACGGCGAACTGTACGTCACCGGGCGGCTGAAGGACGTGGTGATCGCCCGCGGCCGCAACCTCAACGCCCTGGACGTGGAACGCGTCGTGCGCACCCTGCCCGGCGCCCACGAGGGCGAGTGCGCGGCCTTCGGGGCGCGCACCGCGGAGGGCGAGGAACTGGTCGTCGCCCAGGAGGTACGCCCCGCGTCCCCCGAGGACCACCGGGCCCTCGCCCGCGAGGTGACGGCGCTGATCGTGCGGGAGTTCGGCATCGCCCCCGCCGATGTGCTCCTCGTCCGCATGCGCACGCTGCCGAGAACGTCCAGCGGCAAGCTCCGGCGTTCCGGGTGCGCCGACCTGTACGAGCGCGGCGAACTGGTGACGCTCTACCGCCAGGGGTCCGCCGCCGTGTGAACGGGGCGGACGACCGGGCGGCGGCAGGCGCTCGAAGTGACATCGGGTCCGTGTGCGAGAGGAGTGAAGTGCTCGAAGTCATCGACTTAGTCAAGCGCTACGGCGAGGTGACCGCCGTCGACGGTGTGTCCTTCCATGTGGCGGCCGGTGAGATCGTAGGGCTGCTGGGAGTCAACGGCGCCGGGAAATCGACCACGCTGGAGACGATCGTCGGCCTGGTCACACCCGACTCGGGCACCGTCACGGTGGACGGCCACGACGTGCGCGCGCACCCGGAGCGGGCCCGCGCCCACATCGGGTTCGCCGCCCAGGACACCGCCCTGTACCCGAGGCTGACCGTGCGGGAGAACCTGCGGTTCTTCGGCCGGCTCACCGGGGCGAGCCGCCACGACGCCGACGCGCGGGCGGACGAACTGATCGGCCTGCTGGGCCTGACCGACCAGGCCGGACGGCTCGCGGGCGTCCTCTCCGGCGGCGAGGCGCGCCGCGCCCATGTCGCGGTCGCGCTCATGGCCCGCCCCCGCCTGCTGCTCCTGGACGAGGCCACCGTCGGCCTCGACGTCCGCACCCGCACCCACATGCTGGAGCTGGTGGTCCGGGCGGCGCGGGAGAGCGGCGCCGCGGTGCTGTTCTCCAGCCACTACCTCGCCGAGGTGGAGAGCATCTGCGACCGGGTCGTGATCATCCACCGGGGCCGGGTGCTCGCCGACGGCACCGTCGCCGAGACCATCGGCCGGCACGCCAAGTCCGCCGTCGAGTTCACCTTCGGCGACGGCACCCGGCAGCGGCACGAGGTCTCCGACCCGGCGGCCGAACTGCCCGCGCTGCTGGCCCGGCTCGACACCGGCGCCGGCGCCCCCGAACTGAAGTCCGTCAATGTGCTGCCGGCCTCCCTGGAGACCGCGTTCTGGGCCCTGACCGGGGAGGAACCGGCGGGACTCGTCGAGGAGGTGGCGTGATGCGGCTCGACCGGCTGGCCGTCATCGGCGGCAACGAGTGGCGCATGCTCTGGAAGGACCAGGCCGTCGTCATGCTCCTGATCGTCACCCCCGCGGTGATGATGGGGATCATGGCGGACGGGCTCGCCCCGGTGGTCCGCGAGAGCTTCGACGCGGGCGCCTCCATGAGCGGCGCCGACTTCGCCGTGCCCGGCTTCACCGTCATGTTCGCCTTCTTCATGACCGGTTTCATGGGCAACGGCTTCTTCCTGGAACGCGGTTGGGGCACCTGGCAGCGGCTGCGGGCCTCGTCCGCCCGTTCCGCGGAGGTGCTGCTGGGCAAGACCGCGCCCTACGCCGCGGTCTCCACGCTCCAGATCCTGCTGATGCTCGCCTTCGGCTGGCTCGTCCTGGATCTGCACCTGCGCGGCTCCGTGGCCGGGCTCGTGCTCATGATCGTCGCGGTGGTGGCCGTCATCATGGCGATCGCCCTGTTCCTGGTCGCCCATTGCGGGTCCAGCCAGCAGATCAGCGCGCTGACCAACCTGGTCGGCATCGTCGGCGGGGTGATCGGCGGCGCCTTCCTGCCGGTGGACTCCCTGCCCGGCTGGACCCAGGCCGTCGCCTACGTCACCCCCCAGTACTGGGCGGTGGACGGCCTGTCCGGCGTCCTCGGCGCCGGGGACGGCCTGGCGGACGTGGTACCCAATGCCGCGGTACTGCTGGGCGCGGCCGTCGTACTCATCGCCTTGTCGGCACGCCGCCTGTCACTGACGGAACAGGAACGCGTCGCCGCCTGAGGACGCCTGACGTCCGGCGTCCGCCGGGGGCGCTCCACGCCCCCGTCTCCACTCGCACAACCCATAGCGAAAGGTTCACCATGGCAGTCATCCGTACCGCCGGTTCCCACTGGGAAGGCACCCTCCAGGACGGCCGGGGCACGGTCACCCTCGCCTCCTCCAACGCCGCCACCCACGAGGTGAGCTGGCCGAGCCGGGCCGAGGAGCCGGCCGGCCGGACCAGCCCCGAGGAGCTGATCGCGGCGGCCCAGTGCGCCTGCTACAACATGTCCCTCACCCACACGCTGGAGAGCAAGGGCCACACCCTGGAGTCCGTGGACACCAAGGCGGAGGTCACCTTCGAACTCGGCGCGGGCCTGACCCGCCTGGCCCTCACGGTCCGCGCGACCGTCCCCGGCATCTCGGAGGAGGACTTCCGCGAGGCCGCCGAGACCGCGAAGACCAACTGCCCGGTCACCATGGCCCTCTCCGGCATCAAGGAGATCACCCTGGACGCGACCCTCGCCTGACCACCCCCGCCCGGCGGCCACGAAACACACCGCGGCCGCCGGGCCGGAAGACGGGGTGGCGGAGCCGTGTTGTCGGCCCAGTGCCCATCCCGAGCCCTCAGACGACGTCGGCGAGGCGGTCTACCTGGTCGGGGTCGAGGCCGTAGCAGTAGAGCATGACCTCGTCGGCGCCCAGGTCGCCGAAGGCGGTGATCGCGGCGCGGATCTCGGAGGGTGTGGTGAGCAGGCCGGCCACCATGCGGTCGGCCATGCCGGTGAAGGTGTAGTAGGCGTGCATGGCGGCCCGGGCGTCGGCGACGACCTCGTCGGGGCCGAGCGCGACGTTGACCTGTGCGACCATGCGGGGTTCGCCGTCGCGGCCGTACTCCTTCCAGAACGCGCGGACGGTCTCGAACATGCCGCCCGCCCAGGACGGTGCCGCTGCGGAGAGGAAGCCGTCGCCCCAGCGTGCGACGCGTTCCAGCGCGGGGGGCTGGAAGCCGCCGAACAGCACCTCGGGGCCGCCGGGCCGGGCGGGAGCGGGGCCGATCGGGCCGGCCCCGTCGCCGTACGGCCGGCCGGACCACAGGCGGCGCAGCACCGCCATCTGTTCGTCCAGGCGCCGGCCCCGGGTGCGCTTGTCGATGCCGGTGACCTGGTGATCGTCATCGCGGCCGCCGATGCCGAGGCCGAGGACCAGGCGGCCGCCGGTCATCCGGTCCAGCGTGGCGGCCTGCTTGGCCAGGAGGGCGGTGTCCCGCAGCGGCGCGAGGAGTACCTCGGTCTGGACCCGGAGGCGGGAGGTCGCGCCCGCGAGAACGGCGAGGGCCACCAGGGGCTCCGGGTTGTGGTACACGAGCCGGTCGAGCAGGCCGAGGGTGCTGAAAGGACCGGCGTCGGCGCGCCGGGCCCACGTGAGCAGAGTGGCAGGGTCGCCGATGGGCAGGCCGATACCGACGTTCATGAAGGAGCCTCCGAAAGGAAGGAAGGGCCGACAAGGACAGCTGCCGCCCCTCCGGCACCTCAGGGAGGTGGGACGCTCCCGCTCTGCGGCGTACTTCCCAGGGAGCCTCTCGTCGAAGTGCCCTCACCCTAGGGCAGCCGACTTCCGGCAGCAATCCGATTCGGGCCGTGCGCCCGCCGGTTGCCGGCAGGCTGCCACAAGGGCACACCGAGGTGCCCGTTCGGTCCTCCCGGGCTGCCCCGAGGTCTCTGGCGTGCCTCCCCTCGCGCCCTGTATCCAGGAGGGAGTCGCATTCGGCCGTCAGATGAGGAACACGTGCACGACCACAGCAGGACGAGGACGACCGGGGCGGACACCCGCCGAGCGCCGGCCCGGCGGGCCACCGCCGGACCGCAGGCGGACGCGCCGGGCCTCGCGGCTTTCCAGGCGGCTGCCGGGAACGACGCCGTGGTGCAGATGCTGCGCCGGGCCGGACACCTGCCCGCGGAGCCCCACCAGCACGGTGCCGGCTGTGGACACGAGCAGCCCGAGGTGCAGCGTTCCGCCGTCCACGACGTGCTGCGTGCCCCTGGCCGTCCCCTGGACGAGGCCACCCGTACCGACATGGAAGCCCGGCTCGGCGCCGACTTCTCCGACGTGCGGATCCACAGCGACGCGGCGGCCCGGTCCTCGGCGGCGGAGGTGGGAGCACGGGCCTACACCTCGGGCAGCCATGTCGTCCTCGGGGAGGGCGGGGCGGACCGGCACACCCTGGCCCATGAGCTCGTACACGTGATCCAGCAGCGCCGGGGCCCCGTCGCCGGAACCGACAACGGGTCCGGTCTGCGGGTCTCGGACCCCGCCGACCGGTTCGAGCGGGAAGCGGAGGCCACCGCACGGCACGTCCTGGCGGGGCACGCCGCCCAGGCGCACGCCCCCGCTCCCGGTGCCGCTTCCGAGGCGCACACGGGGGCCGGCGGACCGGCCGCGGTGCAGCGCATCGTCAAGATCACCCCAGGCATGTACATGCGGGGCGTGGGCGCCACCGAAACGACGCTCGACCCGCGCCAGTTCCGGAGGTATCTGGCGATCGCGGTGGAGGACGAGGTGCACCGCGCCCAGCAGGTGGACACCACGGGCACCTACGAGGCGAGGCTCAAGGAGATCAAACGGAGGCTGTCCGACATGCCGGAGGCCCTGCGGCTGACCACCGAACTCGTCAACGCGGTGAACGCCGTCCTGGAGGAACAGCAGACCTACGTCCCCAACTACAACCCGCCGGGCCACCCTGACGGACCCGGCGCCATGGTCCCGGTGCCGAACGCCACGACCCGGTACGCGACGGAGCCGGACACCGGCGAAACCGGTTACTACCACACGTCCCTCATCGCCAACCGGGAGGAGCCGTACTGGGGCGACGACACCACGATGCGCGAGAAGACCGCCAACTCGCTCGGCCCGCTCGTCGACAAGGCCCCGAAGGAGCAGCCCAGGCTCGGGCAGCACGCACACGGCGGCGGGAACCTGCCGTTGACCCGGCTCACGCTGGGTCAGGCCGCCGAGATGCTGCCGCGCCCGCTGCTCAACCTCATCTTCGACGTGCGCTACCAGCTGGAGCAGCCGGACCAGGGACAGCAACAACCCGTGATCGACGAGCGGACCGAGGCGCAGAAGGCGGACCGCGACAAGAGCCCGCACGAGCCCGGGACCCTGCGCAGCTGGCACCAGGACGACTACGGCAGGCTCCCCGACAACGGGTTCGACCCCGCGGCCGTCCCCGCGCACGCCCGGAGTCTGCACGCCCACTACACCGCCCACTCGCAGTCCGGCGCGGGCTCCTCGGTCCAGAACGCGGCCACGGCACCCCGCGGGTTCGCCGAGTACACCGGTACGGGAAGCAACTGGGAACACAACGTCAAGGTGGTGCTGGACTACATCCAGAAGCGCGTCTACCTCACCTTGACGCACTACCAGTACTGGGCGCTGATCCCTCCGGAGCAGAAGGGCAAGCCGTACACGTTCTGGCAGGGGCCGGGCCAGAACCTGGAAGCGGCCCGCGCGGCACTCGCCGAGCAGCCGCGCGGCGCGACCGGAATCATGATGAGCCCCTGGCTGGAGATCAGCATGTCCTGACCGGATAGCCCGTCCCGCCCGGCTGCTGATCGGTGTCGCGGTGCTCGCGGCCGGCTCCGCACCGTGGGCGCTGCCGTGCCGCCTCACCCCGGTCGGGAAACGGGCCGCCGTACGAGCGCCGTCGTCTCCTGGCAGCCGGTCACCGTCGGCGGGCTGCCGCAGCGGCCCCGTCGTCGCCGTGCTCGGCGGGACGGGACCGGCCACGACCGCGGACTTCCTCACCACGGGTGGCGAAGCACCAGCGGTTGGCCGCCAAGGCGTCGTCCGGTTCGGGGCGGGGGCCACGGCCGTGTACGGCGGTGAAGTCGTACGGCGTGCGGGCGGTCACCGTCCAGCCGCGCGCGGTGAGATCACCCGCCGTGTCGGGACGTGGCCCGCCGTCGAACAGGGAGAGCAGGTCGATGCCGGCCCGCTGCCGGGCGGCGGCGTAGACCGGACTGGCCCGTACCCGCGGTGCCTCGACGCCCGGTTTCACCTCGTACGCCAGGGAACTGCCCGGGGCGCTCAGCCGGTCGACCGTGGCCACGAGGCGGCGCTCGGCCGCCGCCGGGAGGTAGAGCAGCAGCCCCTCGGCGAGCCACGCGGTGGGCGCGGCGGCGTCGAAACCCGCCGCCCGCAGAGCCTCGGACCAGTCGAGCCGGAGATCGGCCGCGAGGACCCGGCGCCGGGCCGTGGGGGCGGCGCCGACCCGGTCGAGCACCGCTTGTTTGAACGTCAGCATCCCGGCGGTGTCCACCTCGAGGACCACACAGCCCGGCGGCCAGTCGAGCCGGAACGCCCGGCAGTCCAGGCCCGCCCCCAGCAGGACCACCTGCCGGACGCCCTGGCGTGCCGCGCGGAGCAGGTGGTCGTCCAGGACGCGGGTGCGCAGGCCGAAGTACCGCCCGAGCCGGCCCCACAGCGGGTCGGCCTCGCCGGCGGGCACCTGGTCCGGGCGGACCGGCCAGCCGGCCGAGGCCGGCGCGGCGCGCACGAAGTGCTCCGCGAACGGGTCCCGGGCCAGGGCGTCGGGGCGATGGGTCTCGATGGCCCGGGCCGCGGCCACCAGCAGGGCCGTGCGGCCCACACCCGCCGCGACGGCGGGGTTCACCGCGGCGGCCGCGCGCACGTCTCCTCCTCGGCTCGGTACACCGGCGCGGTCCACGCCCGGGGGTCGTCCGCGGTGATGGTCCGGGCGCCGTAGACGAGCCGCATGAACCTCAGCACCGCGTCGTACGGCAGGTGCAGCGCGGCCGTGCAGTCCGTCAGGACGGTCACGTGGAAGCCCTTCTGGAACGCCGTGCGGGCGGTGGTGTCCACGCACACGTCCGCGTACAGCCCGGCGAGGACCACATGGCTCACGCCCCGCGCGCCGAGGTACTCCTCGAAGCCGTCGGACAGGAAGGCGTCGAAGCAGGCGCGTTTGGTGAACACCCGTTCATCCGGGGCCGGGACGACGGCGTGGAACCGCGCGCCCCATGAGCCCTCCAGGCACTTGGGCCGCTTGCCGAGCGTACGGTCCCGCAACCGCCAGGCGGGGCCCTGGTGTTCGGGGTCGCCGACGAAGCGTACGAAGAGCACCTCCACGCCCGTCTCGCGCGCCCGGGCCACCGCCCGGACACAGCCGGCGACGGCCCGTTCCAGCACGGCCATGTCCTTGCCGAAGCGGGCCAGGGCCGCCGGGCCGGCGCAGAAGTCGTTCTGCAGGTCCACGACGAGCAGGGCCGTCCGGTCCGGTTCCGCGCCGGTCATGACCCGCCGACCAGGGCGTCGCCCTTCGGGGCCCCGCCGGTTCGGGAGGCGTCGAGCAGGGGGAGCAGGGCGTCGACCACGGCGCTGGTGGAGTGCCGCCCGCCGAGGTCCGGGGTGCGTACGCCCCGCTCGTCCAGGGCGCGCAGGGCCTGCTCGGTGGCCCGTACCGCTCCGGGGCACCCGGCGTGGCGTTCCGCGACGAGCGCCGCGGCGCGGATCGTCGCCACCGGGTTGACGAGGTCCCGGCCGGCCAGGTCGTCGGCGGATCCGTGGACCGTCTGGTACTCGACCAGGCCGGACAGCCCGGGATCGAGGCAGACGTTCTCGGTGCAGCGGCTCTCCTGCCGGTCGTTGCCGAACCGGTCGAGCAGCATGACGTGCATGATGTCGGCCCACTCGTTCCCGGCGACGATCACCGCCCGGTCGGGCAGCCCGTGGGTGATCAGATCACGGTTGACCGTGTCCGGCTGGAACAGGTCGACGCGTATGCCGAGCCGGTCCGCGAGTCCGGCCACCCAGGTGTCGAGGGCGCCGTCCAGCAGGTGGAACTTGTAGGCCATGACGATGCGGTCGGGCGGTCCGTCCGGCCACTCGCGCCGGGCCCGGCGCAGGGCGTACGTGACCACGGCCTCGGTGATCTCCCGGCTGAAGGTCATGGTCCGGGTGACCTCGCCCGGCGTGTGCCGGTTGTCCCCGGTGTAGAACCCCTGGGCCTGGTCCCGCACCAGCAGCAGCGAGCGGCCGGCGCCGGTGAGGAGATCGACCTTCACGGAGCGCAGCCGCTGCCGGACGAGGTAGAGCGACTGGGCGTTGACGGCGGTGCGGAAGACCGCCCGGACGCCCCGCGCGGCCAGGGTGCGGCAGAACCGCTCGTAGTGGTCCGCGTCCTCGGCGGTCAGCGCCTGGATCCTGGCCACGTCCCCTTCGGCGCGCAGCGACCGGTACGAGTGGTAGAGGCGGGGGGAGCGCTCGATCGCCACGCCGTGCGGAAGCCCGGCGGTCAACGCGCCGAGCACCCGCTCGAAGACGTCCGCGACCTCGGGCCCGGTACCCCGGCCCACCGCCAGCCCGACAACGGGCCGCTCGGTGCCCGATTCCCCTGCGGGAGCGACCACTTGGGGGAGGTTCATCGGACGGTGCCCGCGGTGAGGTGGTCGCCGGGGATGCCGGACTTCTCCGGACGGTAGTAGTCCCTGATGCCGTCCGCCCAGGTGGTCACGGAGACGCGGTCGCCGTCGACGGGCTGGAAGGCGCCGAACAGGGCCTCGATGTTGGGGCGTTGGAATCCGATGGCCGTCATCAGGGCGGTGAAGTGCGCGCGTTCGACGAATCCGTCACCGTCCGGGTCGCCGATGGTGGCGAGGGCGTCCGCGAACTCGTCGACCGTGGCGTCGAACCGCTCCGGGTCGAGCACGACCGCGGTGAACTCCTCGGGGCTGACGCGCCCGTCACCGTCGGCGTCCAGCTCCCGGACGAGTGTCTGCCAGTAGCGGCGGAAGGCGTCGAGCAGCCTGCTCTTCGCGCTGTCGCCGGCCTCGGGCACCGCCGCGATGACCCGGGTGCCCATCAGCTCGAAGTCGTCCGCTTCGAGGACGCCGTTGCCGTCGGCGTCGAACAGGGAGAAGACGAGCTGGACGCGGTCGTTCGCCTCGGTGGTGGGCATGGTGTGTCCCCTTACGACGGAAGAGCGGTTCGACGGATGACCGAAGGGCTGTCGGGAGCGTTGAGGAGCCGCCCGGCGGACGCCGGCGGATCCCGGCCCTGCGGCCCGACCACTATCGGCACGCCCCTGTCGCCCCGGCGCGGAAAACCGGGCGCGTGCACACGAAAGAAGGGAATCCGTCGGCCGGCGCATAAAACGCCACGGTCCTGGAAAGCCCCCCGGCCGCCGTCTGTGACCAGGCCCGGTGACCCCGGCCCGGCACCCGCCGGGATCACCCCCGTCGGCCATGGACCTCACCCACGCGTGCGGACGAGGTCGTGGGTGAGGTCGGTGAAGGCGCGCGCGGCGGCGCTCTGGTAGGCGTCGGTACGGGTGAGGAGCGCGACGGTGCGCACCGGCAGGGGCGGGTCGAGGGGGATGAGGGTGAGGTGGGGGTGGTCGTGGGCGATGGCGTCGGGCAGGACGGTGGCCAGCGTGGTGCGCTGGACGATCGCGGTCAGGGCCTGGATGGAATTGGCCTCCACCGCCGTGCGGGGGCTGATGCCGTGCCGGACGAAGTAGTCGTCGATGTGGGTACGGGTGGCGAAGTCGCCGGTGAGCAGGGCCAGTTGCATCCGGGCCAGGTTCTCCACGGGCAGTGCGCGGTGATCGTCGGCGCCGTGACGGGCGCTGGTGACCAAGGTGAGGGCCTCGGTGAACAGTTCGGTGGCGGTGATGCCGGGCAGGTGGGTTCCGGTGAAGGCGATGCCGAGGTCGATCTCGTCGGCGAGCAGACCGGCCTCGATGCGGTCCTGGGTCATCTCCCGCAGGGTCAGGGTGACGCCGGGGTGGCGGCTGTGGAGCTCGGCGGCGAGCGGGCCGGTGAGGTACGCGGTGAAGGTGGGGGTGACGGCGAGGCGCAGATGGCCGCGGGTCAGGTCCCGCACGTCGTGGACGGCCCGCTCGGCCGCGGCGAGGTCGCGCAGGGCACGGCGGGCGTGGTGGGCGTACGCCTCGCCGGCGTCCGTCAGGCGCACGCTACGGCCGGTGCGGTCCAGCAGCTGCGCCCCCAGCAACCGTTCGAGCTGCTTGATCTGCTGGGAGAGCGTGGGCTGGGAGATGTGCAGCTCTTCGGCGGCGCGGGTGAAGGTGCCGTTCTCCGCCACGGCGAGCAGATAGCGCAGATGACGCAGTTCCAAGGCCATGAACGTGACTATAGGTGACAGCTATAGGGGCTAGGCCCAGCAAGTCTTGGACGCTATAGCAGCCGGTCGTGCAGGGTGGGATGCGCCGGCCCGGTAGGGGCGGCGATCCCGTTCAAGGGAGTGATCCGATGTGAAGGGAAGTGACCCCGTGCATGATCTAGCCGAGGGTGTCGCGCGGTTCCAGCGGGACGTCTTCCCGGCCAAGGAGGGCCTCTTCGCCCGCTTGGCCGGCCGGCACAGCCCGCACACCCTGTTCATCAGCTGCTCGGACGCCCGTGTCGTCCCGGAGCTGATCACCGGCAGTGAGCCGGGCGAGCTGTTCGTCGTCCGCACCGCCGGCAACCTCGTGCCCGCCCACGGCCCCTGCCCGGACGGGGTAGCGGCGAGCGTCGAGTACGCCGTGGCGGTCCTGGGCGTCCGGGACGTCGTGGTGTGCGGCCATTCGGCGTGCGGCGCGATGACCGCCCTCGCCCGGCGCCACGACCTGTCCGGCACCCAGGCGATCGCCGGCTGGCTGCGGCATGCCGACGCCTCCCAGGCCCGTGCCGCACGGGCCGGCGACGTCGACGCGCTGGTACGGCACAACGTGCTCGCGCAACTGGCCAACCTGGCCACCCACCCCTCGGTCGCCCGCGCCCTGGCGGAGCGGACGCTCACCCCGCACGGCTGGGTCTACGACATCCCCACCGGCCGCGTCGACGTCCTCACCCCCACCGGTCACCCGACCGCCCTGGCGTCCTGACCTCCCCTTTCTCGCGGATTCCCCGCGACAATCCCGTAAGGAACGTGATTCTCATGGTGCACGCCCAGTTCGACCCCGCCGCCCGTCAGGCCCTCGCCGTGAAGGCGGTCGAGGCCAAGACGCGCAAGAACCTGTCCTGGGAACGGATCGCCGAGGCCTCCGGTCTGTCGGTGGCCTTCACCACCGCCGCCGTGCTCGGCCAGCACGCCCTGCCGGAAGAACCGGCCGAGGCCGTCGCCGAGCTGCTGGACCTGGATGAGGAGGCGGTGATGCTCCTGCAGACCATCCCCACCCGCGGCTCCATCCCCGGCGGCATCCCCTCCGACCCGACGATCTACCGCTTCCACGAAATGCTCCAGGTCTACGGCACCACCCTGAAGGCACTCGTCCACGAGCAGTTCGGTGACGGCATCATCTCCGCGATCAACTTCAAGCTCGACGTGAAGAAGGTCGCCGACCCCGAGGGCGGCGAGCGCGCGGTCATCACCCTGGACGGCAAGTACCTGCCGACCAAGCCCTTCTGATCACTCGCTCCGCACCGGGACCGCCCCGGCGGAGCCACGGCACCGCGTGACCCGGACATGTCGAGACAGGGGTCACGCGGTGCCGTCGGCCGGGCCCGGCGGAGCGGTGAGAGAATTGCCGGCGTGAAGGCAACAACCAGTGACATCGAGAAGGCGGCCGAGGTGCTGCGCGCCGGGGGCCTGGTGGCCCTCCCGACGGAGACCGTCTACGGTCTGGGCGCCAACGCCGAAGACCCCGCCGCCGTCTCGCGCATCTTCCAGGTCAAGGGGCGCCCGCCCACCCACCCGCTGATCGTCCACATCGGTGGCGCGGAGCATCTGGACGAGTGGGTCGAAGAGGTGCCCGCGACGGCGCGCCTGCTGGCCGAGCACTTCTGGCCGGGGCCCCTGACCCTGGTCCTGCGGCGCGGCCGGCGGGTGCCTCTGGAAGCGACCGGCGGCCTGGAGACGGTGGCCGTGCGCGTGCCCGACCACCCCGTGGCACTCGCGCTGCTGGCGGCCTTCGGCGGCGGTGTCACGGCGCCGTCCGCCAACCGCTTCGGCTCGGTCAGCCCCACCACGGCGCACCACGTCCGCGCGGAGCTCGGCGAGGGCGTCGACTTCGTGCTCGACGGCGGCCCCTGCGAGGTCGGCGTCGAGTCGACCATCGTCGACGCCACGGGCGAGGTCCCGAGCATCCTCAGGCCCGGCGGGGTGACCCGCGAGGACCTCGAAGCGGTGCTGGGGCGCCCGGTCGCCGTCCCCGCCACGAGCCATGTGCGGGTGCCCGGCCAGCACCCGTCGCACTACGCGCCGCGTGCGCGGGTCGTCCTCGTCGAGCCGGAGAAGGTCGTCGCCGAGGCGGAGCAAGCCCAGGAGCTGGGACATCGGGTGGGTGTCCTGCTTCCCGCCGCGCTCGCCGGCGCCTCGGTGAAGACGCACGTCGTGGAGACCGTCCCCGATTCGATGGCCGACTACGCGCGCGGGCTGTACGGGCTCCTGCGCGAGCTCGACCAGCGGGGGTGCGACCTCATCGTGGCGTCCCTGCCGGCGGAGGAGGGACTGGGACTCGCGGTCGCCAACCGGCTCCGCCGCGCCGCGGGACCCCGGCCTTCCTGACCGTTCCGAAACTGGGTGCCGGACGCTTCCCGAGGCGGGTGGTCGGAGCCGGCCGGCCGGACGGCGCCCTGCTCGCGCAGGTGCCGCAGCAGCAGCTCCGCCACCAGCCGGCCGCGCAGATCGACGTACGGGGTGTCCTCCTCGGGGGACACCGGCCGGCCGAGCGCCACGTACGGCAGCCCGCGCTCACGTAGCCGGGCCGCCGCGTCCTCGACGTCCGGCTCGACCACGATGGCCCCGTCGATGCCGACGGAAGTACAGCGCCGAGCCCGATTGCACGGGCGGTACGAGCACGAGCGCGTAGTCGTGCAGCAGGGCGCGCTCCGCGGCGGCCGCCACGACCTCCATGCAGAATCCGAGCCGGGACGGCCCGCCCGCCACCGCGAACGGCATCGAGGAGGCGAGTGCGATCACCTTCGCCTGCCCGCGCCGCAGCCGCTGTGCCCGGAGATCGGGCCGGTAACCGAGATCGGCCGCGACCTGCCGGATGCGCTCCCTCGTCCGGGGTCGACCTTGCCGAGCCCATTGAGCGCATGGGACACGGTGGTATCCGCCCGTCTTCCCCGGCCCTGCCTTCTGGTCCACCATTCCCCGGGCCGGGCCCACTCGCCAACGGGCGGTCCCCGGTGGGCCGCCGAGTGACAGGTCCCCGGTGGCATGATGCCCCGATGATCTCTTCGACACCTGCCGTGGTGCCCGCGGGCCGGATGAGCCGGAGCGGACAACTCGTGTTCCGGCTCGCAGGGGATGTGAAGCTGCGTCCCTGGCGGCAAGACGATTTGAATGAGGTGGGCCGGCCTTGGGGGTTCGGGCCGGGTCGCTGTTATCCGGTGGGCCGGTCGGTGTCGGGGGTGGAGTCCAGGAGGCCGGCGGAGCGGAGTTGTTCGAGGAAGGTGTGGACGTCGGATTCCGCCTGTTCGCGTCCGATGCAGTAACGGGACACCAGATGCTCCGCGGTCGTGCGTGGGTCCGCCCCCCGGGCGAGGTGCTCCAGGATCGCCGCCGCGGTGGTGTTCAGCTGCCAGTACCGTCCGCGGCGCTCGTCCAGCAGGACCAGCCCGTCGTCGGTCGCGACGGTCGTCACGTGCGGCTGCAGTCGTGCTCTGCGTGTCATGAAGGGCTCTCCTCGGCCGAGGAGTTGCTTTCGACCGTGATCAGTGGCCGCCAGAGAGCGGTGTCGGTGCTTTCCCCGACCGCGGTCCCCTCCGCCTCCACCCAGGCGTGCGCGCGGAAAGGCATCGTACGGACCCCGACCCGCCACGTCGGCCACGCGCCCCGCACACGGCACAGCAGGGCGATGGCCACGGACCGCTGGAGACAGCCGTCACCTGCGCACATGACGCTCACCCTGAGCACCGCCGCTCGCGCCGCCTCCGCCTCGTCGTAGGTCGCCGGTCTCGCTCCCCTGGCCAGGCGGGTCAGCACGCGCCGCACGTCATGGGGTGGCCGGCGCGTCAGGAGGCGTGCCGCGCCGACGGCCAGTACCGCGCACAGATGCCGCCCCGGAGTCAGGGGCGGCTGATCGCCGGGCCGCGCCAGGGCCGCACCTCTCGCTTTCCTCACCTTGTTCCTCCGGTAGGTGTGTCACGGGCCGGGCCCGCCGGTCACGGTGCCGCCGACGATGCTGCGAGGCGTGGGGGACACACGGCCACGCAGCCAGGATTCGCAGTTCAGCGTCAGGATGAGGGCAGCCGGCAGGGGACCTGGCCGCTGCGGGGCCAGGCACGCCTGTCGCAGTTCCCCGGCGTCGATCAGTCCCATCCGGGCCAGCCGCGAGTCCTCGCACAGCGCCGCGAGCCTGCGTCGCTGACCGCGCAGGCCGGTGTGGACGTCCTCGGCCATGTCGTTCTTCGTGGAACGCTGGAGCATTCCGTGGGGCACGGTCCGGGCCAGGGCCTCCCGCAGGAGCGGTTTGAACTCCCAGGGACTGGAACGTTCCTCGGGGCGGGTCGCCAGGCAGATCTCCACCACGCGGTCGTCGAGGTAGGGCGTGGCGGTGTGCACTCCTGCCTCGGCCGTCAGCTGGTCGACCAGCCGGGCGATCCGGCCGGACGTCCTGATGTTCTCCAGGGCCAGGTGCTGGGTACGGGTCTCGGCCAACGGCCGGGCCTGGCGGGCCGCGTCGGTCAGGGCGTCCGAGACCGCCTGTGCGGCCCGCGCGGTGATCCACGGGGGAAGCCGCAGGGCCTGGTGCCAGAGCGGCGGGGGAACGCGCCACTGGCCGGGCATCGGCGAACGCAGGTGCCGGGCGCTGTGCGCCAGCCATGCCCCGTACGAGCGGCGGTCGCCGACCAGCTGCCAGGTCTGCCGCACCGACCACCGCCGCAATCCCCTCTGTCCGTACAGGTGGTTGAGGGCCGACAAGGGGTGTTGCCGGATCAGCGTGTGCACGTACGACGGCGGCGCTGTCAGGACCTCGTCACCGCCGTGGCCCGTCAGGTGCAGCCGGGAGCCCGCCGACCGGGCGAGGCGCGCCATTTCCAGGAAGCGCGCGCTTTGCAGGCCCTGGAACGGCTCGTCGTGGCGGGGGCGGGTGTCGAAGAGCCCTTCCAGGGCATGGGGCAGTCCGTCCACGCCGATCAGCCTGTGGTCGGCTCCCGGCATGTGACCGGCGGCCCGCACCGCCGCTGCCGTGTCGTCGTCCTCACTGGTGAGACCGGTGAGGGTGAGGGCGACGAGCCGGGGCGCCCGCTGCCACGCCAGATAGGCGACCGGGGTGGAGTCGAGCCCGCCGGACAGGTCGCAACTGACGACCGCGCCGCCCGTCTCGACTCGGGCGTGCACGGCGGTGGACAGAGCCTCACGCAGCAGGACTGCGGCCTGGGACCGCGTCAACTCGGGGTCGGGCGGACTCCATCGCCGCCCGGTGCGTGCCCTGCCGTCCGGGGTCAGTTCGAGGAAGTGGTCCCCGGGCAGCGACCGGACACCCTGCCACACGGTCGTCTCCGACAGCGGGTGCGGCACGCCGGGGAGGAGCAGCCGCAGGGCCAGTGCGGTCTCGTCCAGCGCGGTGGCGCCGGCGGCCAGGAGGTCCGCGCGATTCGCCGCCCGCGCCTCCGTGTCGTAGAAGAGCCGTCGGGTGTGGGCCAACGTGCCCCAGGCGCGGACCGTTCCGCCGGACGAGACGACGACATGATGGCTGCCGGGGAGCCCCGAGGCGGCCCTCTGCATGTCCGCCGGCGTCCGTGAGCCGGCCAGGCGGCTCTCCAGCAGGCGCCGGTCCACCGGGCAGAAACCCAGCACCGCGACGGTTCCCGCAGGGGTACGGCTCACCAGGAGCCGGTCGCCGTGGAGCGCGCCGATGATCAGCGGCCGTCCCGACGGATGAGTGGCCAGGACCCCGGTGCCCGGGACGGTGGGGGAGAGGACGCCGTCGCAATCGGGAAGGATGACGAACTCGCCCTCACCGCCCGGCTCGTGCGTGTCCGGCACGGCCAGGGCCTCAGTCCCACAGCCAGATGCTGTCCCAGGTCCGGGAACCGATGCCGTTCGTCAGCTCGGCGAACTCCCCGAGTTCGACCATCATCGGGGACTCGTACTCCTCACCCGTCACTTCCTGGTTGTCCATTTCGTTCCTCCTTCCAGCGGCCCACGGAAAGCCGCTACGGGGGCCTGGTGCGGCCTGGTGCCATGAAGGGCAAGGACAATCCTTCCGTATGAACAAGCGGAACCGGACCGGAATTTGACTACCTTTCGTGTCCAGTCCGCTTCTTTCTGTATATAGGTCAGAAGTGCGACATCTGAAGTGTTCGGGCGTGACCGATGCCCGAGCGCATCGGTCCGGCGAGCCATGGGGGACGGCCGGCAGCGTCCGGACCGGGGATATCCTGGGAAGATGTCGAATCAGGCCGTAGCGGCCGGAGTAGGTCTCGCCCGGGTGATGGCGCACTGCGGGGGCAGTCCGTCGGCAGCCGTGCACTATCTGGCGGGTGCCATGGCCTCCGCACCTGGGAACCCCGAACCGTACGCGGCCCTTGCCGAGTTGTGGAGGGTCAAGCCGTCGGAACTGGCCGAGGTCGTCCAGGGGGCCGACTCCTTGAGGACCGTACTGGCGCAGTCGTACGTCAACTTCCTTCGGGGCGACATGGACGGCGCGGCGCTGGCGATGGGATCGGTCACGGGTGTGCGACCCGACATCGCCTGGGCCGACGCCCCCTGGTTCGGCGACGAACGATTCCTCGGTGCGGTGAGTGCCGACGCGCTGGCCGAGGCCGCGATGCGGACGATGGACTACGGCCACGATCTCGACACCGAAACCATGCGGGAACGATTTCGGCCCTGGTTCCAAGCCGTCGACGTGGTGTCTGCCCGCGAGCCGTTGCCGGAGGCGTTGGCCAAGATGGCGATCCTGCTGCGGGCGTGCGGTCTCACCGATGCCTCGTTCGCCCTGTGCGACCAGGCGGACTCCGTCGAACGGATCATGCTGACGGAAGTCGTGCGAGCGGGCACGTGGCGCAAGGTGGGTGATTACCAGCAGACCGTGGCGGCGTTCGAGCGGGCTCTCGCCCTGGAACCGGCCAACTGGTCGCTCTGTCTCGACCTGGCCGATGTGCATGCGGAGCAGGGCGACTTCACCTCCGCGGTCCGGCTGGTCGATCAGGGCCTGCGGCACGAGCCGGCCGAGCTCTCCCTGCGCGCGGCCGGGGCCGCCTACCGTGCACGGCTGACCGGCTCGGTCGCCGATCTGAGCGAACTCATCGAACTGGCCCGGGAAATGCCGAACGACTCGTACCGGAACCTGCTGATCGATCACGCGTGTGCCGGTCCCGCGCTGCCTGCCGAACTCGTGGCCGAGGCCCGGCACATCAGGAACGGATGAGGCTGAGCTGGATGGACCGCGCCGGCCGGGGGGCCGTTGCGGGCCGCTGCGCGCGTGCCCCCTACGATGCCCTGACTGCGGCGCACGCCAGGTGCGCCGCGTGGGAGGGGATCCGGTTCATGGTGAACAGATATCACTGGCGCGGCGGTTGGAGATCGGGGGCGCTCCTGATCGCCGCCGTCGTGGGCGCTCCGCTGCTGTCGGCCACGCCCGCTGCGGCCGCGCACGGGGCGGTGCCCGGCGATTTCAACGGCGATGGTTACCGCGACGCCGTGCTGCCCGCGCCCGGGGCGAACGTCGCCGGTAAGGCGGGAGCCGGCGCCGTCGTCGTGCTCTACGGCTCGAAGTCGGGGCTGTCGACGTCCCGGCGGGCGACCATCACACAGAACACCGCGGGGGTGCCGGGCGCGGCGGAGACGGACGACGGGTTCGGTGCCGCCACCGCGACGGCCGACCTGAACCGGGACGGCTACGCGGACCTGGTGGTCTCCACCCCCTACGAGGACACCCCGAGGGGTAGGGACGCCGGCATGGTGACGGTCCTGTGGGGCGGCAAGAAGGGGCTGACCTCCGGCACCGACCTGCCGGCGACCACCGCGGGCAGCTACTACGGCCTCGACGTGGCCGCGCTGAGCACCGGCCCGGGCGAGAAGACAGAGGTGCTCGTCGCCGGGTACGAGGGGGCGATGAGCTTCACAGGGCCGTTCAGCAGCAAGGGAACCTACGGCCGAGCCGTGGAGAACCGGGAGACGGCCAGCGTCGGAAGCGTCGCGCTGGGTGATTTCGACCGAGGGGGCTCCCCGAACGAGGTGGTCGTCACCGTCCGGCTGAGCGAACTGAGCGGCGGGTCGGTGTACATCGACCCCGTCGTCGGGGGTGAGCAGCAGAAGGGCAACGGCCTGATCGCGGCCACCGGGGACGTCAACGGCGACGGATACGCCGATCTCGTCGTCGGTGACCCGGACGAGCCGGACAAGGCGGGAGCCGACGGCGCGCTCGGCGGCCGGGTGCTGCTGTGGTACGGCTCGGCGCACGGCATCGCGCGGGACGCGAAACCCGTGCAACTGACCCAGGACACTCCCGGTGTCCCCGGCGCGAGCGAGAAGGGGGACAACTTCGGCGGCGCCCTCACGGTGGCCGATCTGAACCGGGACGGACTGGCGGAGATCGTGGTCGGCGCCCCGCTGGAGGACACGGGCAGGCGAAACGCCGGGCAGGTGACGGTCATCCCCGGCCGCCGTACCGGGGCCCTGGGCGGTGGCGCCTACGCCTTCAACCAGAACACCGCGGACATCCCTGACGCCGATGAGTCCGAGGACGCGTTCGGCAGCACCGTGGCCGTCGGTGACATCAACAAGGACGGCAAGCCCGAACTCTTCGTCAGCGCGGCCGAGGAGAACTTCTCCACCGGCGCGGTCTGGGTCCTCCCCGGCGGCACCGGCGGCCCCACCGCCAAGGGCAGCCGCATGATCACCGCCGCGTCCGTCGGCTTCCCGCAGAAGGAGAAGACTCGCCTCGGCGGTTAGGGCTCCTCGGAGTGATCCGACCGGGCGCCTGAGCAGCGTCGTCCCAAGGGCGGTGCGCCCAACCCGGTGTCGGATGTCGCGAAGCGCTTGCCGACGACGTCGACGGCTGCTGCACTGAAGGAACCAACCGGCCGTACCGCCCATACGGGAGGCTCGTGTTGGAGCGCATCGCGACACCCGACCAGGAGACGACATGAAGCGCTTGACCTCCATGCTGTCCGCGGCAGCTCTCACCGGGACGGCCCTGATCGGCTTTTCCATCGCGTCCGCGGCCCCGGTCGGCGCGGCGGTGCGGAACGTCCAGAGCGTCCAAGGCTGCTACGACTATCTGCTCCATCACAACTACGAGCTGCGGGACGCCCGCAAGAAGGCGTGCTACGAGGGCGCCAAGGGCGGGGCCACCCCCATCGCCAACTGTGTGCGGATGATGCGGGAGGCAGGCGTGACGGATCCCGGGGTCGCCCCGGGGGCGTGCGACGCGGCAGCGGCCCGCGCCTGACCTCGGGGGAAATCGGTCGCCTGAGCCCGGCCCCCGGCTCTACGAAGGTGGGTCGCAGGACATCCGGTACGGCAGGCGCGGGAAGTAGTCCTTCCAGGCGGACTCGGGGACACTCTGCGGATCAGCCTCGCACAGGGTGTCGTAGAGCCGATCCGTGTCGAGGTCGAGCAGGAAGGTCAGCGTGTCCTGTTCCTCCTCGGCGTCCTGCCCGGTCCGGGGCCGCTGGTCCTTGGCGACCGTGACGGCCATCCGCCCGTGGGCCACGCTGACGTCGACCACCCCCGCCAGCAAGGCGAGCTCCTGTGTCCGCTCGTGACCGATGCTCTGGACGGACCGGACACCGGAAGCACCCCGCACCACCACGTACCGCCCGTCCGGGGAGGGATGGAGGGTCGAGTCCGTGGTGACGAGGTCCACCGTGCGCTGCACACGTGGGTCGGAAGGGTCGCCGACGTCCCAGTACGTGAGGGTGCCGCCGGCGCCCCGGGTCACCAGTTCGCCCTCGGTTGTCGCGAAGAAGCCTTCCGGGGCTTCCAGCAGTCATGCGTACAGGTCGTCCGTGGCGCCCGTGTGATCGCCCGTCTCCGAGCCCACGGCAAGTGTGACGCGCATCCTGCCCCTCCCCTGACTCCGCGACACCCCGACCCCGTGCCGCACGGCCGTCCCGTACTCTCTCTACGCCTTTCCCCGCCGCATGGTTCCCGTACGCGCGGGGCCGGATCTCGGCTCCCCTCCATCGTTGCCGGCCGTAACCTCGCGTCCCTCGGTCTCGTTCCAGCAGGCGACACATCCACCGTCCAGCAGTACGGGGAGGGACGAGCCATGGGCCGTCGGCCGCGCGGAGCCCGTAGGTGGACGGCCGTCGCCATGGCGGCCGTCATCGCCCTGAGCGGCGGCACCGCCTCCGCCGCCACGCCGGCCCCGGTCACGGCCGGGCCCCTGATGTGCCAGGGTCCGGTCATCCGGTGCGTGCAGGACGCGCGCCGCACCCTGGAGGGGATCCGGGACCGGCTGGGCTGTGACCACCGTGCCCCCTTCCCCGCCATCTACGTCCACCTCGAACGCTCGCTGGAGACGGTGGTCGCCCACGGCGAACCGTTCGACGAGCCGTCCTGGCTCGCCGGCAGCCTCAACACCGGCTTCGTCAACCTGTACCTGGACGCCTACGAGGCCGACCGTGCGGGACGCCCCGTCCCGGCCGCCTGGCACGCGGCGTTCGCGGCGGCGCGCACCGCCGACGTCAACGCCGGGCAGGACGTGCTCCTGGGAGCCAACGCGCACATCCAGCGCGACATGCCGTACGTCCTCGCCGCCCTCGGGCTCACCCGTCCCGGAGGGGGCACGCGCAAGCCCGACTACGACCGCTTCCAGGCGGTCCTGGACCGTGCCTACGGCCCCGCCGTCCAGGACGTCGCCGACCGCTACGACCTGATCGTCGCCCTCGCCGACGACCGGTGGAACCCCATCGCCGGCCTCACCGGCCGGGAGCTGTTCCGGTCCTGGCGCGCCCAGGCGTGGGAGCACGCCCGGCAACTCGTCGACGCCCCCGACCAGGCCGCCCGTGACCGCGTCGCCCGCAGGATCGAGACGAACGCGGCGCAATGGGCGCGACTGCTGAGCGCTGTCCGCCTCCCCGGCTACCGGACGGTCCGCGACGACTACTGCCGGACACACACCGGTCGCGGGCTCGCGCCGACCCGCCCGTAGAAGACCGGGGTCCCGCGACGCCGCCCCGCTCTCGCGGGCCCGCCGGACGTCCTGGTCGGAACCGCCCACTGCGGCAAGCCATTACGGCGCCGACGGGCCCGGCGGGGTGCCGGCCGTCCCGTCGGCCCCGCGGTCCGAGGACGGCCATACGTAAGGCAGGTCGTCGGGGACGCCGGGGAACAGGTCCGCGTAGGTCTCCGGGTCCTTGCGGACGAGCGCGGACTGGTGGCTGCGGTGGAAGGCGGCGTCGCCGAGCCATGGCGGCAGTTCCCCCGCGCGGGCGAGCGCGGCCTGGTCGCGCACGTGAGCGCCGGGGTGGGCGCCGGCGTAGTCGGCGACCAGTGACGCGGCGCAGCTGTCCTGGTGCCCCTGTTCCCGCCACACCCGGCAGATCTCCAGCCCGTAGCGGACCAGGGCCTCCTCGTAGCCGCTCCACATCCGCACGGCCGGGTGCCTGCGCCAGCCGTAGCCGGGCACGGTCAGCCCGCGCAGGACCTGGAGCGCCTCGACCCGCTGCTTGCCCAGGCGACGGCGGTCCAGGAGCAGGGCGGAGCGCCGGAAGTCGGAGTCGGGCAGGAACGTCTGCATGGTGCTCCCTGGATGCCGTGGCCGGTGCCGTGCACCCGTCTTCCTTCCCGCTCCGCCGCACCTGACGGATACGCCGTCCGCCGAACGGGTCAGGCGCGCTCCCGCCCCGACGGCCGTTGCCCTCAGGGGCGGGAGGAGAGGACGAAGCCCGTGTAGCCGTCGCGGGCGACGGCGTCGCACTCCTCCCGGTACCGGTCCAGCCCGCCCGCGTAGGCGAGGAACACCCGGGGTTTGCCCGGGACGTTAGCTCCCGTGTACCAGGAGTCCACCGCCGGGTAGAGCGTACGGTCGGCGACCTCGGCCACGTGTGCGCCCCAGTCCGCCTCCGCGCCCGGGAGGGCGTCGATCTCCGTGACGCCGTTGCGCCGCAGGTGGGCGATGCAGTCGGTGATCCAGTCGACCTGCTGTTCCAGGGACACCGCGATGTTGGTGAGCACGGACGGGCTGAGCGGCCCCAGTACGGTGAAGAGGTTGGGGAAGCCGGCCGAGACGAGCCCCAGATGGCTCCGGGGACCCTCCGCCCACCTGTCCCGGAGGGTCACGCCGCCCTTGCCCACGATGTCGATGGCGAGCTGGGAGCCGGTCAGGGCGTCGAAGCCGGTGGCGAAGACGATCATGTCCAGGGCGTGCTCCCCGTCCGAGGTCCGGATGCCCCGGGGCGTGATCGTCTCGATCGGGGTCGTGCGCAGGTCGACCAGCGTCACGTGCGGCCGGTTGTAGGTGGCGTAGTAACCGGTGCCCAGACAGGGGCGCTTGGTCGCGAACGGGTACGTGCGCGGGGAGAGCAGTTCGGCCGTCTTTGGGTCGGTGACGATCGACCGGATCTTGGCACGGACGAACTCCGCCACGGTCTCGTTGGCCTTCTCGTCGGTCAGGATGTCGGTGTAGGTGCGCAGCAGTCCGTTCAGGAAGCCCGCGTCCCAGGCGGCCTCGTAGGCGGCCGTGCGCTCGCTCTCGTCCGCCTCCAGGGCCGACCGGGTCGGCGGCTCGAAGACGGTTCCGCCCCGGGACAGCCGCTGGGCGCGCCGGAACTCGGGGTAGCGGGCCTTGAACCGTGCGGTCTCCGCGGACGGCAGCGGGCGGTTGTGCGCCGGCAGCACGTAGGCCGGGGTGCGCTGGAAGACGGTGAGGGAAGCCGCCTCGTCGGCGATGACGGGGATGGCCTGGACGCCCGAGCACCCGGTACCGATCACGGCGACCCGCTTGCCGGCGAAGGAGACGTCCTCGCGCGGCCACCGGGCGGTGTGGTGGACGGCGCCCGTGAAGCTGTCGGCGCCGGGTATCCCGGGATCCTTGGGGACCGACATGCAGCCCGTGGCCAGGATGACGAACCGCGTGGTGACGGTCCGTCCGGTGTCCGTGGAGAGCTGCCAGAGGTGACTGTCCTGGTCGTACACGGCGCGGGTGACCCGGGTGCGCAGGACGACGTCCCCGCGCAGGCCGAAGCGGTCGGCGACGTGGTGGATGTAGCGCAGGATCTCCGGCTGGGAGGCGTAACGCTCGCTCCACTCCCACTCCTGGTCCAGTTCCGGGGAGAAGGAATAGGAGTAGGACATGCTCTCGATGTCGCAGCGGGCTCCGGGGTACCGGTTCCAGTACCAGGTGCCGCCGATGTCGTCACCGGCTTCCAGGACCACCGTCGACAGGCCGAGCCGCCGCAGCCGGTGGAGCTGGTAGAGGCCGGAAAGCCCGGCGCCTACGACGACGGCGTCGACCGGGTGCGCTGCGACCGGCGGGCCGGGCGTGCTGACCATCGGGTCTCCTGTTCTTCCGGACCGCCTCGCGGATCACCTTGTCGTACGACACCGGGTCCACGAGCGGCCGCGCTGCCTTTACCGAAGACTCGAAAGTAAAGAGAAGGTCAATCAATCGTCAAGGAGATCGGGGTGATTGACCTGAACCAGCCGACCCGTCACCGCCCTTGGAACACCGGTGGATTCACCGATGGCAGCCCGTCACCGTTCCTCGAAACTGCGGTCTCAGCCCCTTAGGACCCGCATTCACGGAGGCAACCGTGCGCATGCTCGCTCGACCATCCCGGCGGTCCGTCACCGCCGCCTTGCTGGGGACGCTGCTGTGCGGCGGCCTCCTCGGCACGCCGCCGGCCACCGCGGCCTCCGCCGAGGCCGCGAGCCCCACCGTCACCGTCCCGCCCGCCGGCACCCACGGCTTCCCGTTCCTCGCCGCGGCGGAGGACCTCGGCTCGTTCGGCTACACCGAGAGCGAGTACTTCATCTCGGGCACCGCCACGTCGTACGCCAAGTCCGGCCTGTGGACCTCGGACGGCCGGTGGAACGTCCGCGCGTCCGCCACCGCCCCTTACAAGAGCCGCCTGCTGGTGCGCCGTCCCGTCGACCCGGCGAAGTTCAACGGCACGGTGGTCGTGGAATGGCTCAATGTCAGCGGCCAGCTTGACCTCTCCCCGGACTACTGGTTCGAACGGGACGAACTGCTGCGCCAGGGCTACGCCTGGGTCGGCGTCTCGGCGCAGGCCGTCGGCGTCAACGGCGGGCTGGGCGAGATCAAGGGCCTGAAGGGCTGGGACCCGGCACGGTACGGCAGCCTGGTCCACCCCGGTGACGCCTTCGCCTACGACATCTTCTCCCAGGCGGGCCAGGCGCTGCGCACCCCGGACGGGCCCGACCCGCTCGGCGGGCTCCAGGTCCGGGCGCTGCTCGCCGACGGCGAGTCGCAGTCGGCGGGCTTCATGACGACGTACGCCAACGCCGTCCAGCCGGTGTCCGGGGTCTACGACGGCTTCATGGTGCACAGCAACAGCGCGATCGCCGCGCCGATCAGCGGTGTGCTCGCCGACACCCTGCGGATGCCGAACCCGTCCCGGATCAGGACCGACCTGCCGGTGCCCACGTTCGTCGTGCTCACCGAGACCGACGTGCCGGGCGCCGCGATCGCACGCCAGCCGGACACCGACAGCGTCGTGCACTGGGAGCTGGCCGGCACCGCGCACGGCGACCAGTGGGCCTACGACGCGGGCGAGGCCACCGTGCGGAAGTCGGCGGGCGAGGCCGCGCCGTCGGCCGACTGCGCCGCCGGTTCGGCCCCCTTCAACGACGGGCCCGGCCACTGGGCGATGAACGCGGCGCTGCGCCACCTGGCCGACTGGGCGCGCGGCGGCGCGCGGCCGCCGAGCGGACAGCCGCTGAGCACCGTCCTGCGCGACCCGGCCACCGGCCTGGCCACCGGCGGGGTCCGTCTGCCGGACGTCACGGTGCCCACCCGCACCCTCACCGGTGCGCGCGACACCACCGGCAGCGGTGTCTTCTGCGGCCTGTACGGCGCCCGCGACCCGTGGAACGGCGACGCCGACGCCTGGGACCGCCACGACGACGGCGACCCGTCCGACCCGAACTTCCCGCCCACCGCCGAACCGGTGCTCAGCCGGCTCTACCCGACCCACGCCGACTACGTGGACAAGGTGCGCACGGCCGCGCGGACGTCCGTCGACGCCGGATATCTGCTGCCGGAGGACGCGGCGGCGATCGTCGCCGCCGCACAGGACTCGGGCATCGGCGGCTGAGCCACCGGCCGCCCGGCCCTCCGCGGCCCCGCGCCCCGGCCCCACCGCGGCGCGGGGCCGGATCACGGCGTCCTGTCCGCCGTGATCCGGCCCCGGCGGCGGCTACACCACCCGGATGCCCACGATGCAGGTGTCGTCGTCCGTGTCCGATCTGCTGTAGGTCAGCAGTCCGTCCAGTTGCTGGTCCAGGGTCTTCGGGGCCGAGCGGGCCGTGGTCAGCAGGTGGGCCAGGGATTCCTCCACGGAGCGGTCCCGGCGTTCGATCAGGCCGTCGGTGTACAGCAGCAGCGTGTCCTCCGGCGCGAACTCCAGCTCGGCCTCCTCGTAGACGGCGTCCGGTACCGCACCCAGCAGCAGGCCCTTGACCAGCGGCAACGGCGCCGCCTCCGAACCGCGGACCAGAACCGGCGGCAGGTGGCCTGCCCGCGCCCAGCGCAGGGTGTGCCGGTCGGGGTCGTACAGCGCGCAGACCGCCGTGGCGGTGACCGCGCCGGTCAGATGGTGCGCCACGATGTTCAGCCACGACAGCAACTGGCCCGGCCCGGCACCGGTCACGGCGAGACCGCGCAGCGCGTTGCGCAGGACGACCATGCTGGTGGCCGCCTCGATGCCATGGCCGGCGACATCGCCCACGCACATCAGGACCAGCCCCGACGGCAGCACCACGGCGTCGTACCAGTCGCCACCGACCAGGTGCTCGGTCTCCGCCGGGCGGTACCGCACCGCGACCTCCAGACCCGGCACCGTCAGCGGCGCCCGCGTCGGCGGCATGATGGCGTGCTGCAACTGCAGGGTCAGCCGGTTGCGTTCGGCGGCCTGCTGCTCGGTGTGGGCGAGCTGGTCCCGGGTCGCGGCGAGCGCCACCTCCGTCCAGTGCTGTGCCGAGATGTCCTGGTAGGCGCCCCGTACGACGAACAGCCGGCCGTCGGTGTCCAGCACCGGTTCGGCGACCACGCGGATGTGCCGGGTCACGCCGTCGGGCCGCTGCAACCGGAAGGCCGCCGAGGCGGGCCGGCGGTGGTGCAGCAGCGTGCGCAGGAACCGGCCGAGGGGCACGGAGTCGTCGGGGTGCGCGTACGCGGGCAGCTCCTCCAACGGGACGGGCGTGCTCGCCGGGGGCCGGCCGTAGAGATGGAACAGCTGGTCGTTCCAGGTGATCTCACCCGTGAGCAGGTTCTCCTCGAACCCGCCGATACGGCCCAGGCGCTGGGCGTGCTGGAGCAGGCTCGCCAGCCGCGCCGTCTCGTCCTCGATGCGCCAGATCAGCAGCACGCTGTTGCCGTGCCGGCTGATGCTGATGTCCGCGACCGCCGACAGTGACACCTGGTCGACCAGCGAGGTCAGCTGCATGCGGCGGGCCCGGAACGGCTCGCCCGTCGCGTACACCCGCTCCACCCGCTGGAACAGCTCGCTCTTGCCCGCGGCCATCGGATACGCCTCCAGCAGCAGCGCCCCGTTGACCACCGCCCGCGGCCGGCCCGCCGGATCCAGGAAGTGGTTGTTGATGTGTTGGATGCGGAAGTCGACGAGCTGCCCGGAGTCGTCGAGGTACGGCACCAGGACCAGCGCGGGATCGTGCAGCCCGTCCGCCAGGTCCATCAACTCGGCGGTGTCGGGCAGGACACGGGGTTCCTGACCGGCGTCCCGGCGCGGCGTGTACGACTCCAGGGTGTGCGCGCACAGCTCGGCGAGGGCCTCCACCTGCCGGACGACCCCCGCCGGCTGGGGCTCCAGCGGGCCCGGCCAGACGATCTCCAGCACCCCGTGGATCCGGCCCCCGGTGCCCGCGGGCACCGCCACCCGCCCGCCGTCCGGGTACAGGTGCCGGCCGATGGTGGGCAGCCCGGTCTCGGCGAGGGAGCCGAACCACTGACCGGTGCGCTCGGTCAGACCCCGGCGCGCCACCGTCGCCACCTCCGGCGGCACATAACGCCATCGGGTGGCCTCCGCCGGGGAGAACCCGGCGCTGCCGGCGAGGGTCAGCGAGCCGTCGGCACCCGCCGCCCAGACGGCCACGGCCACCGCGCCGAGCGGGCGCAGCGCGTGCTCCAGCAGGGAGTCGGCGACGGCCTGGGTGTCGTCCGCGGCCAGCGCCCCGCTCTCGGCCGCCCGCAGCCGTACGGCCGCGGCCTCCCGCTCCTCGGCGCCCGTGGCGGCGGCCAGGAAGGTGGTGGTGATCTCCGACAACCGGTCGCGGGCGGCCTGGTTGATGACCTCCACCGCGAACTCCAGCGGGGTCGCCCCGGACTGCTCGGTCAGCTCGGCGAGCTGCCGGGCGGCCTGCGCCGGACCGCAGCCCAGCCGCTCCACCAGGATGCCCTTGGCCAGCTCGATCAGCGCCCTGCCCTCCGCCTCCGCCTGCGCGGCGCGTACCTCGCGGCGCAGCCGCTCCACGGTGGCGGCGAGCCTGCCGACGGGGGACGTGGGGGAGACCCCGGCCAGGTCCGACGGCACCGGATCGCCGGCGGCCGGCCGTCCGACGAGTGCGGACGGCTCCGGGCCCGCAGCGATGCCCTCGGGCTCATATGACTGCTCGGTCGTACTCACGACAGTGCTGCTCCTCGGCCGAAGCGCGCTCGCGCGCTCACGCGGACAGCCAGCGCCGGACGCAGGCCATGAGGTCGTGCGTGTCGACGGGCTTGGTGACGTAGTCGCTCGCGCCCGAGGCCAGGGACTTCTCCCGGTCGCCGGGCATCGCCTTGGCGGTGACGGCGATGATCGGCAGGTCGGCGTACTGCGGCAGCTTGCGGATCTCGGCGGTCGCCGTGTAACCGTCCATCTCCGGCATCATCACGTCCATCAGCACCATCGCGATGTCCGGGTTGCCGAGCAGCGTGTCGATGCCCTTGCGCCCGTTCTCCGCGTGCAGCACCCGGAATCCGTACATCTCCAGGATCCCGCTCAGCGCGAACAGGTTCCGCGCGTCGTCGTCGACGACCAGGACCGTGCGGCCCCGGAAGGTGTCGTCCACCGGCGGGGCGAGGTCCTGCCGGTCCTCGGCCCGGACCAGGGACAGCACGTCCCCGGGCTCCTCGGCCGACAGGTGCAGCGCGATGCGCTCGCGCAGCTCGTCCAGGCTGGACAGGAACTCCAGCGCCCCGTTGTCCCGGAGCGAGCGCAACGCCTCGTCCCGGGCCACCTCGGGCCGGCGGCCGCTGTGGACCAGCACCGGTACGCCCGCCAGCCCCGAGTCGCCCTGCAGGGCCCGCAGGAACCGGCCCGCCTCCCCGTCGGGCATGTCCAGGTCCAGCACGACGCAGTGGCACGGCTCGGCGGCCAGCGCGCCCGCCGCCTCCTGCGCCCCCACGGCGGTGATGACCTCCACGGCGGGCAGCGGGGAGCCGTCGTCCGGGCTGTGCTGGGCCACTTCCGCGACCACGCTCTCGGCGACCAGGGTCAGCAGCCCGCGCGGCCGCTCCTCCACCACGAGCAGCCGGCGCGGCCGCTGCCGGGCGGGGGAGGACTGCGGTTCGGCGGTGTCCCGGGCGGCCGGGGCGGCCGCGTCCAGCTCGGCCGGCTCCTTCGGCGCGCGCCGGCCGCTGCCGAGCAACTGCTCGAAGTCCGGGCGGGCGACCGGCAGGTACAGCGTGAACGTGCTGCCCCGGCCGGGAGTGCTGTCCACCGCGACGGCGCCGCCGAGCAGATGCGCGATCTCCCGGGTGATGGACAGACCGAGGCCCGTCCCGCCGTACTTGCGGCTCGTGGTGCCGTCCGCCTGCTGGAACGCCCCGAAGATCGTCTCCAGGTGCTGCTCCGGGATGCCGATGCCGGTGTCCCGTACCCGGAACGCCACGACGGCACCGCCCCGCACGACACTGTCCGGGACCTCCCCGTCCGCCGCCGGCTCGATGGCCAGCTCCACGCCGCCCTGCTCGGTGAACTTCACCGCGTTGGAGAGCAGGTTGCGCAGGATCTGCCGCAGCCGGGAGTCGTCGGTCAGCAGGTCGGCGGGCGCGCCCGGCGCGGTGCTGACGGCGAACTCCAGTCCCTTCTGGGACGTCATCGGCCGGAAGGTGGCCTCCACATAGTCGATCAGCTGGCGCAGCGGCACCCGCTCCGGGGTGACGTCCATCTTGCCGGCCTCGACCTTCGACAGGTCGAGGATGTCGTTGATCAGCTGGAGCAGGTCGCTGCCCGCCGAGTGGATGATCCCGGCGTACTCGACCTGCTTCGGGGTCAGGTTGCGCGACGGGTTCTGGGCCAGCAACTGGGCCAGGATCAGCAGGCTGTTCAGCGGGGTGCGCAGCTCGTGGCTCATGTTGGCCAGGAACTCCGACTTGTACTTCGAGGCCAGCGACAACTGCTGGGCGCGGGCCTCCAGTTCCTGCCGGGCCTGCTCGATCTGCAGGTTCTTCGCCTCGATGTCACGGTTCTGCGAGGCGAGCAGGGTGGCCTTCTCCTCCAGCTCGGCGTTGGAGCGCTGCAGTTCCTCCTGCTGGGACTGCAACTCGGCCGAGCGCGCCTGGAGTTCTGCGGTCAGCCGCTGCGACTCCTCCAGCAGCTCGTCGGTGCGGGCGTTCGCCACGATCGTGTTGAGGTTCACGCCGAGCGTCTCGCGCAGCTGCTCCAGGAAGTCCCGGTGGATCGGGGTGAAGGCGGTGACCGACGCCAGCTCGATGACACCGAGGACCTGGTCCTCGAACAGGATCGGCAGCAGGATCAGAGCGGTCGGGACGGTCTGGCCGAGCCCGGAGGAGATGGTGACGTAGCCCGGCGGCAGCGCGTCGACGGTGATGGTACGGCGGCTGCGGGCGGCCTGGCCGACCAGCGAGCGCCCCACGGGGAAGCGGTCGGGCCGCTGGTCGTCGTCGGGCCTGCCGTACGAGCCGACGAGCCGCAGCTCCGGGCCGCGGTCGCCGTCCTCGGAAAGGTAGAAGGCGCCGTACTGGGCCGCCACCAGCGGCGTCAGCTCCTCCATGATCAGCTCGGCCACCACCGGCAGCTCCCGGTGGCCCTGCATCAGGCCGGAGATGCGCGCCAGGTTGGTCTTGAGCCAGTCCTGCTCCTGGTTGGCCCGGGTGGTCTCGCGCAGCGACTCCACCATGGAGTTGATGTTGTCCTTGAGCTCGGCGACCTCGCCGGAGGCCTCCACCGTGATCGAGCGGGTCAGGTCGCCCTCGGCCACGGCGCTGGCGACCGCGCCGATCGCCCGTACCTGACGGGTCAGGTTGCCGGCCAGCTCGTTGACGTTCTCCGTGAGCCGCTTCCAGGTGCCCGAGACGCCCTCCACCTCGGCCTGCCCGCCGAGGCGGCCTTCGGTGCCGACCTCGCGGGCGACGCGGGTGACCTCGTCGGCGAACGCGGAGAGCTGGTCGACCATCGTGTTGATGGTCGTCTTCAGCTCCAGGATCTCGCCCCGGGCGTCCACGTCGATCTTCTTCGACAGGTCGCCCTTGGCCACCGCGGTCGTCACCAGCGCGATGTTGCGCACCTGGCCCGTCAGGTTGTTCGCCATGGAGTTGACGTTGTCGGTGAGGTCCTTCCAGGTGCCCGCCACGTTCGGCACATGGGCCTGGCCGCCGAGGCGGCCTTCGGTGCCGACCTCGCGGGCGACGCGGGTGACCTCGTCGGCGAACGCGGACAGCGTGTCGACCATCGTGTTGATCACGTCGGCCAGCGCGGCGACCTCGCCCTTGGCCTCGACCGTGATCTTGCGGGACAGGTCGCCGCGGGCGACGGCGGTGGCGACCTGGGCGATGGAGCGCACCTGACCGGTCAGGTTCGACGCCATCACGTTCACGTTGTCGGTGAGGGCCTTCCAGGTGCCCGAGACGCCCTTGACGTCGGCCTGCCCGCCGAGGCGGCCTTCGGTGCCGACCTCGCGGGCGACGCGGGTGACCTCGTCGGCGAAGGCGGAGAGCTGGTCGACCATCGTGTTGATGGTGTTCTTGAGTTCGAGGATCTCGCCGCGGGCGTCGACGGTGATCTTCTGGGAGAGGTCGCCCTTGGCCACCGCGGTCGCCACCTGGGCGACGTTGCGGACCTGGCTGGTGAGGTTGCCCGCCATGAAGTTGACCGAGTCGGTCAGGTCCCGCCACGTGCCCTTGACGCCCTTGACGTCGGCCTGTCCGCCGAGGCGGCCTTCGGTGCCGACCTCGCGGGCGACGCGGGTGACCTCGTCGGCGAAGGCGGAGAGCTGGTCGACCATCGTGTTGATGGTGTTCTTGAGTTCGAGGATCTCGCCGCGGGCGTCGACGGTGATCTTCTGGGAGAGGTCGCCCTTGGCCACCGCCGTCGTCACCTGGGCGACGTTGCGGACCTGGCTGGTGAGGTTGCCCGCCATGAAGTTGACCGAGTCGGTCAGGTCCCGCCACACACCGGCGACCCCCGGCACCTTCGCCTGCCCGCCGAGACGCCCTTCGGTGCCGACCTCGCGGGCCACGCGGGTGACCTCGTCGGCGAACGCGGAGAGCTGGTCCACCATCGTGTTGACGGTGTTCTTCAGCTGGAGGATCTCGCCGCGCGCGGGCACGTCGATCTTCTGCGACAGGTCGCCCTTGGCCACCGCCGTGGCCACCTGGGCGATGTCACGGACCTGGGTGGTGAGGTTGCCCGCCATGGCGTTGACCGAGTCGGTCAGGTCGGCCCAGGTCCCGGAGACCCCGGGCACCTCCGCCTGCCCGCCGAGCGTCCCCTCGGTGCCCACTTCCCGGGCCACCCGGGTGACCTCGGAGGTGAACACGGACAACTGGTCGACCATGCCGTTGAACACGGTCGCGATGTCACCCATGAGGCCATGGGCGTCTTCCGGAAGGCGTGTCCCGAAGTCGCCGTCCCGCACGGCTGTCAGGCCCGCCAGGAGCTGCCGCAGCTCCTGGTTGCCCGGCGCGGCGTCGACCGTCTCGGACTTGTCGCTGGTCATGCGCAACCTCGTCCCGCTCCCCATGGGCCCTCGGCGGTGAGGACCCGAACACCCCTGCGGCCCGCAAGGGCCCCAACGCTGTGCATTTCCGCACTTCACGGATCTGCATGATGAGAAATACGCCGCAGGCTAACCCGCTTCACCCCCACCGCACAAAACCTCCCCCCGTCACGCACCCGCGACACGCCGCCCGGCACGGCGAGCCGGACGCCGGCACTCCGTACGACGTGCGGGGAGGCCCGGCGTCCGCGTGAGCGGAGCCGGGCCCCGGGGTACCCGGTGCGCCGAGCGGAGGCGGGACCGCCGGGGGCGGGCTCAGGAGACAGCGACCACGAGGACGGGATCGACCATGCCGAGAGGTGCCCAGGCCCCGCCGGTCCGTGAACCGGCGGTGTCATGGCAGGTCCGAGGGATAGAGGCGGCTTTCCGGCGGCTGGCCCGGCTGCGCGGGGCGCCCGCCCTGCATCCGCGCGGGCTGATGTGCGCGGGCGAAGTGGAGGTGCCGGACGGCGGTGGGTACTGGTGCGTGCCCTGGCTGGACGGACCGGGCCGGTTCACCGCCACCGTGCGGCTGTCCCGGGCGGCCGGGCTGCCCCGGCGCCTGCCCGACGCGCTGGGGCTGGCGGTACGGGTGGACCGGGCCGACGGTCCCGGCCGGGCCCTGGATCTGCTGCTGACGAGCAGCGGCCGGGGACGCCTCGGCCGGCACCTGCCGCGGCCCCGCGCCGACGCGCTGGGCGGGCCGTACTCCAGCCTCCTGCCCTACCGGGTGGGCGGTCGCTCCTGTGCCCTGGCCGCCTTCCCCCGCCGGTCCGGGCGGGCCCCGGTGCACGGCGACCCGGCGAGCCTGGTACGGGCGCTGGCCGCCGGGCCGCTCGTCTTCGACCTGTGCGCGGGGGAAGCAGGCCGTTCCTGGCGGCCGTTCGCCGTGCTCACCGTACGCTCCGCGCTGCCGGCCGGGCCGGAGGAGAGCGCGGGCTTCGACATCTACGAGCATGACGCCCGGGGCTTCACCCCCGGCCCCGCGCTCGCCGCCGTCCGCCGGGCGGCGTACCGGGGGTCGAGGGCCGGCCGCCGCTGAGCTGCGCCTGCCGCCGAGTGCGGGGGCCGGCTCACTGGGCCGTGTCGTCCTCCGCCGGGCCCGGCTCCCGCAGGCGAACCTCGAGGTGGCCGTCGACGACGCGTGTGTCGAAGACGGGCTGGGGGGAAGTGGCCGGGCCTTGCACGTTCCAGCCGTCCGCGAGGCGGAAGACGCTGCCGTGCCAGGGGCACCGGACGCAGCCGTCCTCAAGGGTGCCTTCGGACAGCGGTCCCGCGAGATGGCTGCACCGCTCGGCCAGCGCGTAGAAGTCCCCGTCGGCTTCGCGGACCACCAGGACCGGGACGTCGTTCACGGTGCGCCGTGCCGTCCGGCCGGCCGGGAATTCGGCCACGGACCCGATCCGGTGCCAGCCCGCCGGGACGACCTGCGGGACTTCTTCCGCGTGGTTGACGCCGGCGGCCTGCCGGTAGGCGAGGTGGCCGCCCAGTAGGCCGCCGGTCGCCACTGCCGTCAGCCCCAGGAAGCCGAGGCCGCGGCCGGCCTTCGTACGGCCCTTGACACGGCAGGCGAGCGAGGCGGCGTACAGTCCGACGGCCGCCGTGTTGGCCAGCGCGTGCACCAGGCCGACGCGCTGCTGGCGGCGGTGCAGGTCCGCCCAGTCGACGGCTCCGGCCAGCGCTGCCGGGGCGGCGGCGGCCAGTCCGACGGTGATCAGCGAGCCCGCTTCCCGTGCCCGGCCGGGGCGCAGGTCCAGCACCGCGGCGGACAGCCAGCTGCCGACCGGCACCTGCACCAACAGCGGGTGCACCGGGTGGCCCAGCCATCTGCCGTGCAGCAGATCCCGGCCGCCGCGCAGCGGCAGCGCTCGTACGCCCCGGCTGAGCGCGTCGATCACCGCGTCACCGCGCGGCCACCGTTCGACACCGTCCAGGAACCGCGGAACCATGTCCCGCCTCGTCCGGCGAGGTGGTGTTGTCGTCATGGATCGCTGGGTCCCCCCGGCGCGCCTACCGCAAACGGGCCGCCCGGGCCGGCGGCGACCACCTCGGCCGTCCCGGTGTCCCGAGGAGGCGATCAGGCGGTGCGGCACACATCCTGGACGGCCCGCGGCCCGCGGCCCGCGGCCCGCGGCCTGCGGGCGCCGGACGACCGCGGGGGCCGGTTTACCGGCGCCGGGTACCGGGACCGCCCGCAGGCGGTCCCGGCTGACCGGACGTGCCGTTCCCATGCCGCCCGGGTGCACCCCGGGCGGCGGTGGCACGGTTCAGCAGGCGCCGAGGTCCTGCCAGACGCCCCACTGGCCGGTGGTGCCGGGCTCCTCGCCCGTCGTCCACCACTTGGCCTTCCAGGTGTGGCCCTTGTACGAGACCTGCTGTCCGCCGGTGTACACCGCGTCCTTGGCCCACGGGGCGGCCGTGCACTGGTTCCCGGAGCCGCCGGTGACGGTCAGCGAGTAGGTCGCCGAGTGGCTGCCCGAGGCGCCCGCGCCGGTCACGGTGACCGTGTACGTGCCCGACGCCGCGGCCGAGGTGGTGGCCAGGGTGAGCGTGGAGGAGCCGCCCGCGGTGACCGAGGAGGGGCTGAGGGAGGCGGTGACACCCGCCGGGGCGCCGCTGACGCTCAGCTTCACGTCCTGCGCCTCGCCCTTCGTCACGGCCGTCTTCACCGTGGCCGTCGCGGACTGGCCGGCCGTCACCGACCCGGAGGCCGGGCTGAGCGCCACGGAGAAGTCGTCGGCCGGATTGGGCACGCCACCGCCGGTGAACGGAGCGAAGATGCGCGTGAAGTCCCACGTGTTCTGCTCGATGCCCGAGCAGTTGTCCGCGGCGCCCCCGCCCGGGCAGCCGCCGTTGTCACGCTGCAACGCCCAGAAGGACAGGGTGTTGATGCCCTTGGCGACCGCCCAGTCGTACACGGTCCGGGCGTTGGCCAGGGTGAAGGTCTCCGCCTTGCCGAAGTCGTCGACGCCCGGCATCTCGGTGACACCGACCATGTTCCACAACTGGGCCGGGGTCTTGGCCGGATACAGCTCGGCGAGCAGGTCGTACAGGCCCTGGGCGGCGGTCTGGGTGTCCTTCGCCATGTCGTGGGGCTGGTTGTCGTAGTAGTCGAACGTCATGAGGTTCACGACGTCGACCCGGGTGCCGTTGCTCACCGCGTTGCGCAGCAGTGCCTCGCCGTTCTCCGCGGGGCCGTGCGTGGTGGTGGGCAGGGTGTAGGAGATCTCCACCTTGCGCCCGTTGGCCGCCGCCCAGTCCTGGACCAGCTTGATGGCCTTGTTGCGGCGGTCGATGCCGGCGGAGTTGTCGAGCGAGTCCACCTCGATGTCCATGTCGAGCCGCGAGATGTCGTAGGTGGTGATGACCTTCTCGTACGCGGCGGCGATCTGCTGGACGTCGGTGCAGCTGTCGGCGATCTCGGTGCCGGTGGTGTCGGCCGTGTACCCCCCGAACGAGGGGATGACGTCACCTCCGTTCGCCTGGATCGTCTTGATGTCGGCGCCGAAGGTCGAGGCGGCGACCGGCATGCTCGTGTCGCCGTTCCAGTACGGCGTGCAGGAGCCCTTGGCGGCGGTCTGGAGGAACGCCATCGTCAGGTGCTTGGCGCCCGACTGGGCGGACAGGGCGGCGGGGCTCTCGCCGGTCCAGGCTTCGAAGTAGGGGGCGAAGACGTGGTTCGGCAGGGGGGTCGCGGCTTCGGCGGTGCCGGTTCCCGTGAGGGCGAGGCCCACCGCGGCCGCCGTGGTGGCGGCCGCGGCGAGGGCCGCGCGGAAGGAACGCACGAGTCTCATGTCAGTCCCGGTGTGTGGAGGGGGTGGCCAAAGTTCTTGCGCGGGGAGGGAGTTGCCGACTACTGGATAGCGCCCCCACAGAGGCGGGTCAATGGTCTGGACCAAAAAGGGACTAGACCAATTTGTCGAACGGAAGTGCCCCGCCGCAGTACAGCGCGCCCGGTGGCGGACTGGACCATGTCCGGGCCTTCGACCAGGTCCGCGCGGGGATGACCAAGCGCGCCGATCGCGGGTATACGGGGTGCCGTGCCGACAAGTCTTCCGACGGGAGGAGCAGACGATGACCGACGACGCCTGTCTCGTGCTGAAGTCCGATGCGATGGCCGCGCCCGGCGTACCGCCGACGGCTGTCGGTGACCTGGCCTTCCTGGAGACACCCGCGGTACGCGCCTGGCTCCAGGCCCAGGGGGTCACCGAAACCTCCCCGGACCTGCGGCTGGTGCCGCCCGAGGAGACGGCGGCCATCCCCGAGGACGCCGAGCGGCTGTCCGTGCCGCTCGGCGAGGAGGAGCTGAGCCGGCTGCGCCACCACACCGCCCCGCCGGACCGGGCGCGGCTGGAGGAGGAACTGCTGGGCTACCGCTCCTGCACCGACGGCCGCGACGCCCTCCTCGCCCGCGCCCTGGCGGCCGGTGTACCGGCGCACCGCGTCGCGGAACTCACCGGCGAGGACCTCGCCACCGTCGAGGCGGCCACCCGCTGAGGATCGCGTCGACCGGTCGGCGCGGTCGTCCGTACCGCGGTCAGCGGTCGTGACGTCCGGGTCTTCGGCGCGGGTGCGCCAGGGCGGTACACCGATGGCCGTGCCGTGCTGTCGGCCGAATGGATGAAGTGCCCGGGCGGGACCGGTTCTTCGGCCGGAGTGGGCTCGGTCCGGCGCGTGTCGGTCCTGGCCGGGTGCGGGTGCGTCCGGGAGGGTCCGCGTGGAAGCCGGGGCGGAAGGATCGGGAGGTGCCCGCGGTGGGCTATGAGGACCTGGGCCTGGACGAGGTGCTGCGGGCGGCGGAGGACGCCGCGCCGGTGGAGTCGGTGGACGTGATCGCCCGGAAACTGGAAGAGCGGTGCTCGGCGAGGGAGGTCTCCTTCTGGCTCGTGGACATGCTCGGACGGGAAGCCGTACGGCTGCCCAGGGCCGGCACGGCCGGGCAATCGCTCGGCCGGGCGGAGAGACGTGAGCTGACGGGCAGTCTCTACGACCGGGTGCTGCGCTCCCAGGCCGTGCAGCAGGAGCCGGCCGAAGAGGGCGGCCACCGCCTGGCGGCCCCGGTCACCAACCGCGGTGACTGCATCGGCGTCCTGGACCTGGTGGTGCCCCGCGTGGACGACGCGCTGCGCGAGGCGGTCGCACAGGCCGCGCACGCGCTGGCGTACATCGTGGTGACCGACCGCCGCTTCACCGACCTCTACCACTGGGGACGGCGCACCAGCGCGATGACCCTGGCCGCGGAGATCCAGCACCAGCTGCTGCCCTCGGCGTCCTGCTGCGAGGCCGCGCAGTTCACCCTGGCCGGTGGCCTGGTCCCGGCCGACGACATCGGCGGCGACACCTACGACTACGCCTTCGACCAGGACGCCCTCTATCTGTCGATCACCGACGCCATGGGCCACGACACCGACTCCGCCCTGCTGGCGACGCTGACCGTGAACGCCCTGCGCGGCGCCCGCCGGGCCGGGGGCGGAGTCCGCGACCAGGCGTACGCCGCTCATGAGGCGCTCAGCCGGCACAGCCGCGGCATGACGACCGGGCAACTGCTCCGGGTCGAGCTGGGCACCGGCGCCTGCGAGCTGGTCAACGCCGGCCATCCCTGGCCCCTGCGACTACGCGGCGGCCATGTGGAGGAAGTCGCCATCAGGGTGGACATGCCGTTCGGGGTCCCGGCCCCGGTCAGCTACGAGGTGCAGCGGCGTCGTCTGGAGCCCGGCGACCGGCTCGTCCTGATCACCGACGGCATGCACGAACGCGCGGCCGCCGCGGTCGACCTCCTCTCCCTCATCGGCGCCACTCGCGACGAGCACCCCCGTGAGGTGGTCCGGGCCCTGACCGCGGCGGTGCACGACGCGTGCGGAGGGGAACTGCCCGACGACGCGACCCTCTTGGTGCTGGACTGGCACGGCGGCGGTGCGGTGCGACGCCGTACCAGCGGCGGCTCCGACACCTGATACCGAGCCCGCTGCCTCACTCGGGGAGACGGATCGACAGCGCGTGGCGGAACTCGTCGCGCGGATCCCAGCGGGCCTTGACGCTCCGCAGACGCGCGTAGTGATCCTTGTAGTACAGGGTGTGCCACGGCGTCCCGGAGGTGTTGAAGGCCGGGTCGGCGAGATCGGCGTCCGGGTAGTTGATGAACGAGCCGTCACTGACCGCGCCGGGCACGGGCACGCCGCCGGTGTCGGCGTACACCGCGCGGTAGAGATCGCGTACCCATCCCAGGGCAGGCCCCTCGGCGTCCGGGCTCCGCCAACTGGTGAGATAGATCGCCTTGAGGACGGAATCCCGCTGTGCCACCGCCGTCTCCCCGGGCGCCACCGCGTTGACCTGCCCTCCGTAGGAAACCAGCCACACCGAACCGTCGGCCTCGCCGCCCGCCTCGCTCGACAGGTGTGCGTACAGCGCGTCCGCCTGCCGGTCGGTGAAGCGCCGCCGCAGATACGCCGCCTTGGCCTTGTAGTACGTCGGTTCGCTTTCCTGGACGGCCGCGGCCGCCTGGAGCCACGGCCGGACCGCCGTGGTCCGCGTGGGCCGGGCCCGCACCCCGGCCCCGACCGCGGCCAGGTAGTCGTCGACCAGCCGCCGCGCCCCGGCACCCGTGGAATCGACCTGGCCCACCAGATCGACCGTGCCGAACCGGCGGTTGTTGAGCATCAGTACGCCGAACAGGCCCGCGTAGGGGGAGCCGGGCGCGCTGTTGCGCTCGTACCAGCCGCCGTGGTTGGTGACCAGGCGGCTGAACGACCGCCGGTCCAGGTCCTTCCAGGACCAGGAGGCGCTGAAGGAGAGCACGGACTCCGGCGCGCGCGGCAGCAGCCGCGAGGGGTCGGAACCCCGCGCGCCCGGGGACCGGAACCAGTAGCGGGTGACGATGCCGAAGTTGCCGCCGCCGCCCCCGGTGTGCGCCCACCACAGGTCGCGGTGCGGGTCGCCGGGCTCCCGCGTGGCCACCACGCTTCTCGCCCTGCCCCGCTCGTCCACGACCACCACCTCGACGGCGTACAAGTGGTCCACGGACAGTCCGTACCGGCGCGACAGGGCACCGTAGCCGCCGCCCAGGACATGACCTCCGACGCCGACCTCGGCCGTGGCGCCCGCCGGGACGGTCACCCCCCAGCCGAGGAACAGGTGCCGGTAGACCTCGCCGAGCAGGGCACCCGGCTCCACGGCGAAGGCCCGCCGCCGCGCGTCGTAGGAGACGGAGGACATGGGGGAGAGGTCGATGAGCGCCTTGACGGCCGGGTCGTCGACGAAGTCCTCGAAGCAGTGTCCTCCGCTGCGCACGGCGATGCGCCGCCCCTCGTCCACCGCTTGCTGCACGGCGTCGACGACGTCCCGGGGCGAGGACGCCACGCGTACGTAGTCGGGGGTGCCGACGAAACGCGCGTTGCTGCCCCGGCGGGTCAGCGACGCGTACCGCGTGTCGCCCGGACCGACCGTCGCCGCGCCCGGCGCACCGGTGCGCGCGGCGTCCGCCGCCGCGGTCGCGCTCGACAAGCCCAGCCCCGCGGCCGCGCCCCCCACTACGGCCGCTCCTGCGAGAGCGCCGCGTCGTGTCACCTCTGCCATGGCCGGCTCCTGTGGTCGGCGGCGCCGGTACCGGCGCCGGACGGCTGTTGTCTCATCGCCGACTCATGATCGACGGCGTGACCGGCACCGGACATCGTGCCTGATGACCAACGGGTCCTCCGTCTTTGGAGTACGGAATCCCCTCCTCGGGGAGGTTGCGCCGCGCCCCGTGCGACCGCCGGCAGCGTGCCGGACCGGTCGGGCGCGCCCCCTTGCCCATGTGATCTTCACACCTGTTTCATGGCCTTCACAGGCGTCTCACCGACACCGGTGAGGTGCTCTACTCAGCCTGTGGGGGGCACAGTTGAATACAGCACAGCGATCCGGACGTCTCGCGGCCACACTCCTCGCCGCCGTGCTCGCCGGGACCGGACTGACCGTCGCCGCCGCGCCCGCGGCCCACGCGGCGGCCTCCGACGCGGTGGCCAAGCTGCCGATCGGGACGTACTCGGGCCTGGCCGTCGACTCGGTGCACCAGCGCGTCTACATCGCCGACCAGCGCGACACCAACTCCGACGGCACGGTACTGGTATACGACTTCGAGGGCCGGCGGGTCGCCACGATCCAGCGCGAGTTCGGGATCTCGGGCGTGGCGCTCAGCGAGGATGCCGCGACGCTGTACGTGGGCGAGCGCGGCCGCGTCATCACCTACGACACCGGCACGCTCCAGCCGAACGGCGCGTACAACGCCGCCTATGACAACTGCGGCCGGCAAATCGTCCTCGCCGGGAACACGGTGTGGAGCACGAGTGCCTACGTCTATCAGAGCTACCAGTGCGCCACGGCCTCCACGGCCCTGAACATGCTCGCCGACGGCGCGGTCAACTCGACCGGCTGGAACGACACAGGCCGGCTCCAGCTGGCCCCGGGTGCCCGCGGGCAGAACCGTCTCCTCATGGGCCAGCCCAAGGAGAGCGGTGCCGCGAACCCGTTCCTCGCCTCGTTCGACGTCAGCGGCGCCACCCCGGTGCGGGACGCCTCCCGCCGGTTCGCGGACGGCGACGGCAAGGGCGCCCTCGACCTGAAGGACATGGCGGCGAGCCCGGACGGCACCAAGGTGGCCGTCGCCGACGCCACCGCCGGTACCCGGCTGCTGAACGCCGGCGACCTGTCGGACGCGTCCGGCCAGTACTCGGCGCTGCCCGCCGGCGCGACGTCCACCGCGGTCGCCTTCAGCGGCGACGGCACGTACATCGCCCGGGGCGCCCAGGCCGGCGGCAGCACGCCCGACCTGCTGGTGCAGAGCGCCGACCCGGCCGACGGCACGCCGCCGCTGGAGTTCGCCTTCGAGGGCAGCCTCGACGGGAACGGCGTCGCCCCGCGGGGTCTGGCCTGGTCCCAGGACGGCTCGCGGCTCTTCGCGGTCACCCGGGGCGGCACCGGCCAGGAGTACTGGCTGCACGTCATCCAGCCGCCGGCCGTCCAGTACGACACCCGTTTCACCGGCGACCTCGCCCACAGCCCCGCCGGAGCCGTCGCGGGCGAGCCGCTGTCGGTGCGCGGCCGGCTGGAGTGGGACGGGCCCGCTCCGGCCCAGCCGCTGAAGGTGACCGCCGTGCGCGAGGACGCGAACGGCACCCACCAGCTCGGCACGGCGACCGTCAAGGAGGACGGCACCTTCACCGTCCTGGACGAGCCCGACCTGGTCGGCGCGGCCACGTACCGGGTGTCGTTCCTCGGTGACCTCACCCACCGCCCCGCCACCGATGTCACCCACACCGTGACCGTCGGCAAGGCGCCCGCCTCGATCACGCTGGCCGGGCCGGAAGAGGCCACCATGAGCGGGGGCGTCCACCTCACCGGCACGTTCGCCGCACAGGGCAAGGCCCTGCCCGAGCGGGCCACGCTCACCGTGCGGCGCACGGACCGGCTCGGCACCGGCACCCTGTCCTCGGTGACCGTCGCCGCCGACGGCACCTTCACCATCGACGACCTGCCGCGCACCCGGCGCGAGGTGACCTACACCGTCAGCTGGCCGGGCGACGATCTGCACACGAGCGCGACAGCGTCGGCCACGGTGTTCGTCAGGCGCTGAGCCCGCCGCTCCCGCCCCGCCCCGAGCCTCCGGGGAGCGGGTGCGGGACTCCCGGCGGCGGAGCCCGGCCTCGCCCGGCTCCGCCGCCGACCGCTCGCTCCCTGCGGCAGCGAACGCGGCACTCGGCCGCCTCGGCGCTGCGGAAGAGGGGTGTTGACGTTCGCCGGCGTCGGGGACGACGCGAAGGAAGGCGACAGACCGCAGTACCCGGCAGCCCATGACGAGGCCGTCGAGGTGCCCGCCATCGACCACCGAGGCCCTACGCGGTCCGGTACGCCCGGAGGAAGGTCCGTACTCCCGCGACGATGAGCGGCCGGACGCGGGGGTCCTCCGCGGCGTTCGCGGAACCGAGCCTGTCCAGCGCGACGCCGAAGGTCAGCGCGATGAACTGGTCGGCCGCGAGCCGGGGGTCGGGGACGTCGAGCAGCCCGGCCGCGGCGATGGCGGCGAACCGCTCGGCGATCGCCTCGTCGGGGGTGTCGGCCATGGAGTTGTAGTCCTGATGCGGCAGATGGCCGGATTCCGCCCGGACCAGTCGTCGCAGCGTCGCGTACTCCGCCGAGCCGAGCATGTCGGTCGCGATCCGCGTCGAGAACGCGACCAGGGCGTCCTCGAGACCGGCGGCCTCCGTGAGGTCGGTGAGGGTGTCGTCGAGGGTGCGCCGGATGATGCTGATCATCGACTGGCCGATGGCGTCGACGACTGCCTGCAGCAGCGTCCGCTTGTCGCCGAAGTAGTCGTACACCGTCCGCTTGGACACCTTGGCCCGGGCGGCGACCGCGTCGACGCTGGTCCGGTCGAAGCCGTCCGCGAGGAACAGTTCCCGGGCCGCCGAGAGGATGGCGGCCCGCTTGTGCGCTGATCCCGCGCGCAGGGTCTTCGTGGTCGGCGTCTTCGTCGTCGGCATGGCCACATCGTAACCCTTCTACACTGCACGGTGTAGTGTAGTCTCGGCTCGAGCGTGCGGCACTCGTACGCAGATCCGTCCGGCGGGACCATGCGAGCGCCAACTCGGCGCCTGATCACCGGCGTTCGACAGACAGCCCCCCATGTCCCCGAAGAGTCCTGCGCATCACTGACCCCTTCCTCGTCCGGCAATGACGGAAAGGAACGTCCATGACCGCAACTCAGGCTCCCCCGATCCGCGTCGGGAAGGCCGCTGTCGGGGCCCTCGGCACGCTGGCCGTCGCCACCGGCGCCCTGGAGTCGGTGGTGTCACCGACGCTCCCGCTCCTGCAACGCGAACTGCACATGAGCCCCGCCGAAGGGGCGTTGCTCAGCATCGTGCTCCTCATCACCGGCGCGCTCGTCACACCGGTCGCGGGCAGGTTAGGCGACCGCTACGGCGGCAAACGGGTCCTCATCCGGCTGATGGCGGTCGTCTCGGCCGGCGGTCTGGTGTCCGCCCTGGCGCCGAACCTGCCGGTGCTGCTGCTCGGCCAGGTACTTCAGGGCGCGATGGTGGGCGCGCTGCCCCTGTCGTTCATCCTGGTCCGCGCACACCTCCCCGAGGGGGCGTCGAAGGTGGCCATCGGGGTGGTCAGCGGGTTGTTCGTGGGGGGCGGGATGGCGGGAACGCTGTCGGCCGGGCCCGTGGCCGAAGGGCTGTCCCGGCACTGGATGTTCGCGCTGCCGACGATCGCGGTCATCGGTGCGACCACGCTGGTGAACGGGCTGATGCCGCATGATCCGCCGGGCCGGTCGGAGACCGCCGGAGTCGACTGGCCCGGGCTGGCTCTGCTGAGCGGGACGCTCGTCACCCTCATGCTCGTCCTCGCGCTGGCGCCCGACGTCGGCTCGCAGCCGCTGCTGCTGGGCGTCCTCGTCGTGGTTTTGGCCGCCTTCGTGACCGCATGGATCGCCGTCGAGCGTCGCACGGCCTCGCCGATGGTCGACCCGCGCATGCTGGCACGGCCGGCAATATGGCAGTCCTGCGTGCTGACGTTCGTGATCTGCGTCGGCACCTCGATGGCGGTCTACCTCGTCCCGCAGTTGTTCGCGGTGCCCTCCCACGCGTACGGATTCGGGGCCGGCGCCACCGAGATCGGCTTCTACTTGCTGCCCGGGGCCGTGGCCGCGTCGCTGGCCGGGCCGATCAGCGGGATGGGCGTACGGCGTCTCGGCTCGCGTGCCGTGGTCAGTGCCGGGATCGTCATCATGGCCGCCGCCCTGACCGCCCTGGCGGCCGCGCACTCCGAGATCTGGCACCTCGTCATCGGCAAGATGCTGATCGCGCTCGCCAACGGCCTGTGCGTCACGGCGATGGTGACCAGCACCGCCACATCCGTCGATCGAAGTGACACCGGCATCGCCACCAGCCTGGTCCTGGTGACCCGCGTGATCGGCTTCGCCGTGGGGGCGCAGCTCGGTGGCGCGCTCCTCACCGCCGGCACCCCCTCCGGCTCGGACGTCCCGGCCGAATCGGCCTTCGTCACCGGCTTCGTCACAGCCGGCGCCGTCACGGCGCTGTCCCTGCTGGTCGCCCGCACCCTGAGCAAAGGAGACAAGGAATGACCCACACCGGCCTGTCGCGGGACAGCCGCATCACCCCTGGGCGCAAGGTCCTGATATCCGGGGCGAGTATCGCGGGGCCCGCCCTCGCGTTCTGGCTGAACCGCCACGGTTTCGAGGTCACGGTGGTCGAGAAGGCGGGCGCGCTTCGCGGCGGCGGCTACCCCGTCGACGTACGCGGCACCGCACTGGAGGTCGTCCGGAGGATGGGCATCCTGCCGCGGCTGCGGGACGCGCACATCGACCTGCGCCGGCTGACCTTCCTGGACGGGGACGGCCGCCAGGTGGCCTCGGTCGACCCGCACACCGTCACCGGCGGCGCCACGGGACGGGACCTGGAGGTGCGGCGCGGGGATCTGGCCGACGCTCTGTACGCTGCGGTCCACGACGACGTGGAGTTCTTGTTCGACGACTCCATCGACACGCTCGACCAGTCCGGCCACGGGGTGGACGTCACCTTCCGCGGGGGCGGCAGGCGTACGTTCGACATGGTGATCGGTGCCGACGGCACGCACTCACGCACCCGCGAAGTCCAGTTCGGCCCCGAAGAGCGGTTCCACCACTACCTCGGCTACTGCTTCGCCGTGTTCACCATGCGCAACACCTTCGGGCTCTCCCACGAGACCGTGATGTGGAACGTCCCGGGCAGGGCCGCGGCACTCTACGCCGTGGGGGACAACGACGACGTGCACGCCTTCCTGAACTTCGCCCGCCCGCAACCGCCGTACGGTGCCTTCCGCAACCCGCGAGCCCAACGGGACCTGCTCACCGAGGTCTTCGCCGACGCGGGATGGGAGGTTCCCGGCATGCTCGCCGCCCTGCGCGACGCGGACGACCTGTTCTTCGACGCGGTCGGCCAGATCCGCATGCCCCGCTGGTTCAGCGGCAGGGTCGCGCTGGTGGGCGACGCCGCGTACGCACCCTCGTTCCTCACCGGACAGGGCTCCAGCCTCGCTCTCGTCGGCGCGTACATGCTTGCCGCCTCCCTGGCCGACCGGGACCACACGGCGGGCTTCGCCACCTACGAACGCCACACCCGTGAGTTCGTGACCGCGAACCAGGAACAGGTCGGCGAGGGCGATGCCCCGCTCTTCCCGACCACGGCCCGGGCCCTGGAGCAGCGCAACGACATGCTGCGCAGCCTCCAGACCATGCCTCCCGCAAAGGAACGACCGGCCCACTCGGCCCTCACCCTGCCCGACTTCACGCCGATGAGGTGAGTGGGCCGGGTGCGCGTCCCTATGACAGTCACCCACGCCGGGTGCTGTCGTAGGGGTGGAACGAGGCCGGCGGGTGGTCGAGCGGGAGAGCGGGGTCCCAGGCCGTCAGGCACTGGGCGCTCGGTACGAAGAGGGGCCCGGGCAGCGCGTCCAGGGGCCAGAACCGCCAGGCACGGATGGTCTCTTCGCGCTGCTGCGGGGTGCCGGACCAGCGATGGACCACGGCGGGCACCGTCACCCGCACGACGTCACCCAACCGGTCCAGGAGTGTGCCCAGCAGCCGCACATCGCCGGGATCCGTCACGAGACCGGCTTCCTCGGCGAGTTCCCGCGCGGCCGCCTCGGCGAACGTCTCGCCGGGCTCCGGTTTTCCGCCCGCCGGCTCCCAGGTCCCGCGTCGGTGCAGGCCCAGCGGCACTCCTTCCGGGCCGTGCGCGATCACGCCGACTCCCACCGCGGCGTTGGGCGGCGGTGGCGCGCTCGTACGAGGACGGCTGGGCACCCGCTCCGGCCGGCGGGCGGCGTACAGCCGGTACGAGGCGGCGTTGCCCGGCTGCGGGGCGTCGAGCGTGGCGACCGACTCCAGCACGAGTCCGTGCCCGGTGAGGTGGGCCTCCCAGGTCGCAGGAGCGAGGACCCACGTGTGGGCCAGGTGCTCCCGCTCGGTGCCGGGCAGCCGCAGGATCTCGGGCCGCGCGGTCACGGCGGCCGTGGGGCCGATGCCGCGGGAGTTGGTGTGCAGCGCGCTGAAGAGGAGACGTCCACCGGTCTTGAGTCCGCTGGCGAGCGCGGGAAGGAGCCGGCGCGGGTCGGTGAAGGGCAGGCCGCTGACCGAGTAGATCAGGTCGTACGGCTCGGCATCGCGCAGGTGGCTCACGGCGTCGGCGCACACCAGACGCAGGCCCGGGGCCGCGGAGCAGCGGGCGGCGGCGCGCTGGTGCTGGGTGGGCGAGGAGTCGACGGCGGTGACCCTCGCGCCGAGAGCGGCCATGAGGGCGGCGTGCCGTCCGAGCCCGCTGCCCAGGTCGAGTACGCGCACGCCCTTCACGTCGCCGAAGACCTCGAGGCCGGGGCCGGCCCCTGGGACGTCCCAGGCCCACCGGTCCAGCTCGGGCGGTTCGATGCCCTGGTGAGCTGGTGCCTGCCGTACGCGGTCCAGGTGTCGCGGTTCTCCGTCTCGATGTCCGGCATGGTGTGCTCCAGCGGTGAAGAGGCCGTGGTCAGGGGGCGGGGCGCAGCGGCGCAGGACGCCGAGGCCGGCGGTGCGGACGGTCATGAAGCTCCTCCGAGGGCGGGCGGCACGGCGACTTGCCCACTCCTCGGCAACTCGCTGTGCCGGGAGCTTTGTTGAGTGTCTCGCCCTGTCCTGCGAGTTCGGGGCACGACAGTAACCGTCCGGACGCCGCGCCGGTTGTGTCTTGCACAAGGTCGACCCAGCAAGGTGAAGGCACACTCCATGACGAACAACAGCACGACCAGCACCCCCGCCATCGGCCGGGGTCTGCTCACGGCGGCGCTCGCCACCGCGCTGGCCCTCGGCGCCGGACCGGCGGCGGCCGCGGCCCCCGGCGACGCCGGCGGGTGGAAGGGGGAGGGCGGGCTCACGCTGAACGCCGCCGACAACGCGAAGGTGAACGCCTACGTCGACCGGGCGAAGGAGGCCGAGCGGTCGATCACCGTGGACGTACGCGCCGCCGCCCTCGCGTCGGGCGCCGAACTGGTCGGCTTCGAGCACCGCCTCAAATCGCCCGACTCCCTCAAGCGGAAGGTCGCCACGTCCCTCGGGGAACACCCCGAGTACAACGTGGACACGGTCCTGGCAAGGCTGAGCGACGCCGTCCGCTACACCCTCCAGTGGCCCGACGGCGCCTACACCGACGGCGTCACCACCGCCTCCGCCGTCCTGTCCGCCTGGGGCAACGACACCACCAAGTGGTCCAACACCTGGGGCCGGACCAGTGGCTACAAGGGCCTCAACACCGGTTGGCGCGCCCCGCGCTCCGGGCAGCTCTTCGAGATCCAGTTCCACACCCCCGCCGGCAAGCACGCTCAGGAGGTCACCCACCTGCTGTACGAGGAGCAGCGCCTGCCCTCCACCACCCCGGCCCGGAAGAAGGAGCTCCAGGCCCAGCAGGACGCCGTGTTCGCCGCCGTACCCGTACCACCGGGAGCCGACCGGCTGAGCCCGCCCGTCAGCCCGTCCGCCCCGCTTCCGGCCTTGGCCCACTGAGGAGTTCTCTGCCCGCCGTCAGCGGGCCCGGTCGGACCGCCACAGCGCGTCGTCCACGAAGTGGACATCGTAACGTTCCTGCTCGGGCAGCAGGCCCTCGAACGCCTCCTCGCCACGGGCGATGCGTCCCAGCCTGCGGAAGTAGCCGAACCGCTCGATCCCCGGCGCCGTCACCACCAGCAGGTCCGTCGTCGCGCCCGGGGCGGCGCCGAACGCGTGCGGCAGTCCCGGCGGGACCACCACGAGACCGCCCCCGTCCACCGTCACCAGCCGCTCACCGAGGAGGAAGCGCGCCGCTCCGTGCAGTACGTAGAACATCTCGGAGGACCGCGCGTGGTAGTGCGGCCTGGCCCCGTCCGCACCCGTCTCCAGGGAGAGCCGGTTGACGCCGAGCGCGTGGTCCGTGGCGCCGCCGTCCGCCAGGAGACGGAAGGCGCCGCCGTCGGCCAGCCCGACGGTCTCGGCCTCGTCCGCGGGTACGACCAGGGCGTTCCCCGAGCTGTGTATGGACATCCGTGCTCCGTTCTCGTTGCCGCTCTTCGCCGCTTGTGCCGCGTTTCCTCATTCGAGCACGGGAACACCGGGCGGACCAGGAGCAGTTGACGCAGGCAGCGATCACCGATCGTGATGGACGCCGGGCGCGGATCCGCCGGGCCGGGGGAGGCGCTCGCGGTCCGGCGGGAGCCCGGTGCCGGGTGGCCCAAGGACGCGACCACAAGGGGGAACAGCGGATGGAACTGCGGCAGTTGCGGTACTTCCTGGCGGTGGCCGAGGAGGGTGGTTTCGGCCGGGCGGCCGAGCGGCTGAACATCGTGCAGTCCGCGGTCAGCCAGCAGATACGCGCCCTGGAACGGTCCCTGGGTGTCGTACTGTTCGACCGCTCGTCCCGGCGGGTGAGCCTGTCATCCGCCGGGGAACGCCTGCTGCCGGAGGCCCGCGCCGTCCTCGCCGCCGCCGACCGCGCCCGAGAGGTGGCCGCCGGGATCCTCGCGGGCACCGAGGGCGTCCTGCGGCTGGGCACCGTCCAGGTCCCCGGAGACCGGCTCTACCGCGCCCTGGCCGAGTTCGCGGCCCTCGCGCCGCGCGTGCGGGTGCGGCCCGTGAAGCTCCCGCCGACGGAACGCCTCGCGGCTGTCCGCGCGGGCGTGCTGGACGCCGCGCTCGTGCGCGCCCTGCCACCGGGCCGGGCCGCGGACCTGGAGGCGATCCCCGTGTGGACCGATCCGCTGTACGCCGCACTCCCCGCCGGCCACCCCCTGGCAGACGAGCCGGAGCCGCGCCTGGAGCAGCTCGCCCCGCTGCCGCTGCGGCTCGCGCCGCATGACCGCAACCCGCCGTTCCACGGCCTGATCACCGGCGCGCTCCGCGCGGCCGGTGCCGAGCCGCCGCCCGCGGCGCCGTTCACCAGCCTCCAGGCGACCCTCGCGGACATCGGCGCCGGCCCGCCGTCGTGGACCGTTTTCTACGAGGTGACGGGGCTCCCTCCGGCGCCCGGGGTCGTCTTCCGCCCGCTCGCCGGACTGACCGTCACCACCTCGCTCGCCTTCCCCTGCGGCCCACCCTCCCCGGCCCTGCGGCATCTGCTCCGGGCGTTCGGCGACGGCACCACAGAGGGTGCCCGGTGCTCTCGTCCTCCCGCCGCGTAGGTGTCCCGCCCCGCGCCCCGTCGCCGGGACACTGGCCGGCCCCCGCAACACCGGCACCCGCCGGGCCCGGAGTGGTGCGCGACGCGTCCCCGGGCGGCGAAAAGGCGTTGCACAACCCTATTGACCGACCGGACGGTATGCCATTCTTCGGGGCAGGACCAGACGGGCGGCAGTCACCGCGCGGACCCAGCGGCCCGCCGTGAGCCGCCGAGGAGTCCCGGGCGCGCCGCCGCCGAGCCGACCCCGGGGGATGACCGCGATGCACCGAGCTTCAGGGACACCGACGGCGCTCCGCCACGCCCCGAGGGCCGTACCCCGGCCCGGGCCGCCACGGACGCGCTCACCGATCGACGCCGAAGCGGTCGTTGTGCTGCACCGGGCCGCCCGGGCGCTCCTGGCCGATCTGGCGGGTCTCACCGACCGTCTGCTCACGGTGCTCGAGGACCGGGAACCGGCGTACAGGTCCGCGCTCCGGACCGACCCGCACCACACCTGGCGGGAGGCGCACCGCTCGCTGCGGCACAGCGTGTCCTCGCTGATCGACCCGCGGGGCACCAGGGAAGCGGCCCGGCGCTGCTCCTGGAAGATCGGCGTCGCGCGTGCCGAACAGGGCCTGCCGCTGGACGCGTTGCTGCACGCCTTCCGGCTCGGCGGCTCGTTGGTGTGGCAGGGGCTGGTGGAGGAGACCGCCCGGACGGCACCCGAGGACGTCCGGCTGCTCGTGCACGTGGCAGCCGATGTGTGGAACTTCGTCGACGAACACTGCACCGTCGTGGCCGATGCCTACCGGCAGGTGGAGAGACGGATGATGTGGCGGCGCGAGAACCAGGTCCGGCTGCTGGCCGCCGCGCTGCTGGACGGCACCAGCCGCATCGCCGACCTGCCCGAGGCGGCCGAGGCGCTCCAACTGCCCGAGCAGGGGCGGTACGTGGTGGTCGCGGTCGCCGGCGGAGGGCCCGCCGGACCGGCCGGTCTGCGCGCCGCGCTGCTGGAGCGGTCACCGAGCGCCCACTGGCACACCGAAACCGACGTGGACTACGGCATCCTGCTCACCGAGGACGGCGAACTCCCCGATCCGGTGGGGCCGTCCGCACCGGGCACCCGGGTCGGGATCGGCAACGTGGTCCGCGGCCTCGCGGCGGTCGGCGAAGCCCGGGCACAGGCCGACCTGGCGCTGAGCCTGTGCCCCGCCGAGGGCGGCACCGTGCGGCTGGCGGAGCACCTGCCCGCCGCGATGGTGGTGTCCGCGCCGGAACTCGCCGCGTCGCTCACCGAGCGGGTGCTCGGACCGCTGGCCGGCATCGAACCGGCCGACGCGGAGGTACTGGTGGAGACCCTGGCCACCTGGCTGGCCTGCGACGGCTCGGCGCAGCGGGCCGGGGAACGCCTCTACTGCCATCGCAACACCGTCCTCAACCGGCTGCGCCGCTACGAACAGCTCACCGGGCGCTCGCTGGCCCGGCCGTCCGACGTGGTGGAGATCAGTCTCGCCCTTACCGCGCGCCGGCTCCCCCTGCTCTGACCGCCGGACAGGGCGCCCGTGACGCCGTAGCCGAAGGGCCGCGGCCAGGCCCTCGCCCCCTGCCGCCTGCCCGCCGTCGCGAGGCTGTGTCCGGCACCCTTCTCCCGCCGCGGGGCCGGACCGTCTCATCGCGGGGGCGGTCCCTGGGGCCGTCGGACCCGTGCGCACACCCCCGCTGGGCCCGCGCACAGCACCGTGCCGCCCGTACTGGGCCGGCGCACCGTGCCGGCCGGGACGCCTGTACCGCCGGCCGCGGGATGTGCTGTCGTGAGTGCCCCACACCCGCAGTGTCCTCTGCCCGCAGTGCCCCACACCCGCAGTGGTCGTATGCCCCCCATGCCCTTGCCCCCAGCCCCCGTGCCGCACCGGTACGGACCGGAGGAGCCGCGATGCCCGCACCACCCTTGGACGACCGGCCGGCCCTGACCGTGGAGCACCTCGACGTGACCTACGGACGTGCCGTGTCCGCCCTGCGCGCCGTCACCCTGACCGTGCCGCCCGGCGAGGTGGTGGCCCTGCTCGGTGCGAACGGAGCCGGCAAGTCCACCTTGCTGCGCGCGGTGTCCGGCACCCTGCGCCTGCACCGGGGTGCCGTCACCGCCGGCCGCATCACCTACGGGGACACCGCCCTGGACGGACGGGACCCGGTCGCGGCGGTCCGCGCCGGTGTCGTGCAAGTGCCCGAGGGAAGGCGGGTGTTCGCGAGCCTCACCGTGGACGAGAACCTGCGCAGCGGCGGCCTGGGACTCGCCCGGCGCTCGCCGGCCCGGCAACGCCAGGCGCTGGAAAGGGTGTTCGCGCTCTTCCCCCGGCTGGCCGAACGCCGTCGGCAGGCCGCCGGGCTGCTCTCCGGCGGCGAGCAGCAGATGCTCGCCATGGGCCGGGCTCTCATGGCCGCCCCGCGCCTGCTCCTGCTCGACGAACCCTCCCTCGGACTGGCCCCGTTGATGGTCGAGCGGATCACCGAGGTGATCCGGGAGATCAACAGCCAGGGCACCGGCGTGCTGCTGGTCGAGCAGAACGCCGGGATGGCCCTGGCGTTGGCCGGCCACGCCCATGTGCTCGACGTCGGCGAGGTACGACTGTCCGGTCCGGCCGCAGAACTCGCCGGCACCGACGCGGTCCGCCGCCTCTACCTGGGCGAGGAAACCGACGCACCCGGACAGGGGGCCGCGTGAACACCCCACGGGTCCCGCCGGAGGCCGAAGGCACTCCGCCGCTCGCACCCCGCACCCCGCCGGTCACCCACGGCGCCCCGGCCGCCCAGACCGTTCCGCCCCTCCATGTCCGCGACGTCACCGTCCGCTTCGCCGGCCTCACCGCCCTCGACGAGGTCTCCCTCACCGTCGCCCCCGGCACCGTGCACGCCCTCATCGGCCCCAACGGTGCCGGAAAATCCACCTTCTTCAACGTCCTGTCCGGGCTCTGCCGGCCCTCCTCCGGCACCGTCCGCCTCGGCGGCACCGACCTCACCCGGCTCGCCCCGCACCGCATCGCGGCCCTCGGGGTGGCCCGCACCTTCCAGAACATCGTGACCACCGAGGGCACCGTCGCCGACAACCTGATGCTCGGCCGCCACGCGCTGACCCGAGCCGGATTCGCCGCCGGGGCTCTGCGGCTGCCGCGTGCCGTGCGCGAGCAGCGCGAGCACCGGGAGAAGGTACGGGAGATCGCCGAACTCACCGGTCTCGGAGCCCACTTCGACCGGCCGGTGGCGTCGCTGCCGTACGGCGACCGCAAGCGCGTCGAACTCGCCCGCGCGCTCTGCCTGGAGCCCAGGGTGCTGCTCCTGGACGAACCGGTGGCCGGCATGAACGCGGGGGAGCGGGCCCGGACCGCCGAGGTCGTCACCGAGATCCGTGCCCGGCTCGGACTGTCCGTACTGCTGGTCGAACACGACATGGGCCTGGTCATGCGCCTCGCCGACGAGGTCACCGTGCTCGACTTCGGCCGCCTCATCGCCCACGGCACCCCCGCCGAGGTCCGCGCCCACCCGGAGGTGCTGCGCGCCTACCTCGGCACCGCGGGCGACCGGGAGGACATCGCGTGAACGCGTTCCTCACCAGCCTCCTCAACGGCCTGTCCCTGGGCGCCGTCCACGCCCTGGTCGCGCTCGGCTTCGTCGTCATCTTCAAAGCCTCCGGCGTGCTGAACTTCGCCCACGGCTCCCTGCTGCTGCTCGGCGGCTACCTCACCGCCGTCTGGCACGCCCACCTCGGCTTCGCCGGCGCGCTGGCCGCGGCGGTGCTGGTCACCGCGTCCGTCGCGGGAGCCGTCGACCGGTTCCTGCTCCAACGCGGCGGCGCCGGCTCGCACGCCGCCCCGGCGCAGACCATCGTGACCATCGGCGTGGACGTACTGCTGCTCACCGACCTCTCCCGCCGGATCGGCGGCGACCTGCTGCCGCTCGGCGACCCCTGGGCGGACTCGGTCACCCGGATCGGCCCGGTCACCGTCGCCGACAGCCGGCTCGCCGCGATCGTGGTGTCCTGCCTGGTCATCGGCGCGGTCTTCGCCGCCTTCCGGTACACCGCCTGGGGGTTGTCCCTGCGCGCCGCCGCCGAGGACGCCGAGGCGGCCGCCCTGATGGGCATCCGGCTCTCCCGGGTGCGCACCGGAGCCTGGTGCCTCGCGGGGGCCCTGGCCGCGACGGCCGCCGTGTTCCTCGCCGCGTTCCCCGCCCCCGGCCTGGAGCGCACCACCGGACAGCTCGCGCTGGCCGCGTTCCCCGCCGCCATCCTCGGCGGTCTCGCCTCACCCGTCGGCGCCCTCGCCGGCAGCCTCCTGATCGGGCTCACCGAGGCGTTCGCCGCCGGATACCAGTCCGAACTGCACGTGCTCGGCGACGGGTTCGGCGACGTGGCGCCGTACGCGGTGATGGTCGTCGTGCTGATCGTCCGGCCACACGGCCTCTTCGGCCGGAAGGGTGCCGTCCGTGTCTGATCTCCTCCCGCGCCGTACCCCGCGGGCCCTCGCGATCCTCCTGGTGGCCCTGCTGCTGTGCGCGCCGCCGTTCTACCTCGACGTGTTCTGGCTGCGCATCGGTCTGTTCGCGATGGCGGCAGCGACCGGCGCCGTCGGCCTGGGCCTGCTCACCGGCACCGCCGGCCAACTCTCCCTCGGCCACTCCTTCTTCCTCGCGATCGGCGCGTACGGCTACACCTGGCTCGCCGGCGAGGAGCCGGGCGCCGGGCTGCCCACCGCCCTCGCCCTGGTCGCGGCGGTCGTGCTGGCCGGACTGGCCGGCGGACTGTTCAGCCCCGTCGCAGGCCGGGTGCGCGGCGTCTACCTGGGAGTGGCCACGCTCGCCCTGGTCTTCCTCGGCCACCACATCCTGGTCAGCGCGGAGCCGGTCACCGGGGGCTTCAACGGCCTCTCCGTGCCGCCGCTTTCGGCGGGGCCCCTCACGTTCGACGCGAGCGGTCCGGAACTCGTCGTCCTGGGCGTACCGTTCGGCGCCGAAGAACGCCTGTGGTACCTGTGCCTGGCCCTGTTCGCGTTCACCTGGTTCACCGCGCGCGGCCTGCTGCGCTCCCGGGCCGGCCGCGCCCTGAAGGCGCTGCGCGACAGCGAGACCGCCGCCGCCGTCATGGGCGTACCGGTGGCCCGCTACCGGGCCGGGGCGTTCGTCCTTTCCTCCATGTACGCGGGCCTGGCCGGTGTCCTGCTGGCGCTTGCCTTCCGCAGGGTCGTCCCGGACTACTTCGGGCTCGCCCTGTCCGTCGACTACCTCGCGATGATCGTCATCGGAGGCCTCGGCTCGGTGGCCGGCGCCACCGCCGGCGCGGTCTTCGTCACCGCGCTGCCCCTGCTGATGACCCGGTACGCCGACCGGCTCCCGTTCGTCGCCACGCCCGGCTCGGCCGGTGACGCCCTCGGTCCCACCGAGGCCTCCCGCTACCTCTACGGCGCTGCCATCGTCCTCATCCTGATCTTCGCCCCCGACGGTCTGAGCGGACTGCCGCACCGGCTGCGCGCCCGGATCCGGATCCGGCGCCGCCCGGCCGAGGACCCCACTTCCGCCACGACCGCTGTACGAGTCAAGGAGCCCACCCCGTGAACACCAGGAACCGCACCACCCGGGCCGCCCTCGCCCTGTCCCTGGCCGTGCTCGTCGCGGCCACCGGCTGCAGCTCCAAGGCGAAGAGCGGCGACGGTGGCGACACGAGAGCCGACGGTGTGCGCACCGGGCCGGGCGTCACCGCCGACACCATCAGACTCGGCGCCCTCACCGACCTGACGGGCCCCTACGCCACCCTCGGCAAGAGCAACGTGCAGGCGCAGCAGCTGTGGGCCGACCAGGTCAACGCCCGGGGAGGAATCTGCCATCGGAAGATCGAGATCGTGGTCAAGGACCACGGCTACGACGTCCAGAAGGCCGTCACCGCCTACGCCGACATCGCCTCCGACGTCGCCGCGCTGCCCCAGGTCATCGGCTCCTCGGTGGTCGCCGCCCTCCTCGAGGACATCGAGCGGGACCAGATGCTCACCTTCCCGCAGGCATGGTCCGCCTCCCTGCTCGGCAAGGACGCCGTGCAGGTCCTCGGCACCACGTACGACGTCGACACACTCGCCGCCGTCGACTACCTCACCCGCACCAAAGGCATCAGGAAGGGCGACAAGATCGGCCACGTCTACTTCGAGGGGGACTACGGCGACAACGCGCTGGAAGGCTCCACCTGGGCGGCGGAGCAGGCCGGGCTCACGGTCGTCGGCCGGCGGATCCAGGCGACCGACACCGACCTGTCCGCGCAGGTCGCCGCGCTCGCCAAGGCCGGCGTCAAGGCAGTGCTGATCAGCGCCGGACCCGCCCAGACCGCCTCCCTCGTGGGCGTCGCCGCCGCGAGCGGGCTGAAGATCCCGGTGGTCACCAACGCCCCGGGCTACGCCCCGCAACTGCTGAAGACCCAGGCGGCGCCCGCCCTGGTCGCGATGCTCAGCATCGTCAGCGCCGCCCCGAGCGTGAACTCCGACCTGCCCGGCGTCAAGGCGATGGTCGCCGCCTACAAGAAGAAGTACCCGGACTCCTCCGTGGATTCCGGTGTGCTCTCCGGCTACAACGCGGCCCGGCTCATGGGCGAGGACCTGAAGAAGGCGTGCGGGGCCGGCAGCCTGACCCGCGCCGAGGTGATCAAGGCGCACCGTTCGCAGACGCACCTGGACACCGGGCTCGGCACCCCGCAGAACTTCTCCGACCCGTCCCGACCGGCCAGCCTGTCGACGTACGTCCTCAAGCCGGACACGAAGGCGCTCGGCGGAACGGTCGGCGTCGAGGACGCGCACCGGGCGCCGGGCGTCGAGGAATACCTCGAGCAGCGTTCCTGACAGCCCCCCCCGGTGGGCGACCGGCTCGGCACGCTGTCCTCGAGAGGCGCAGGTCAGGAGGGGTGAAGGGGTGGAACCACCCCTGTTGCCCTGGGGAAATCCCCCGGCCCGAAACGGTACCTGGCTGGCTGTCGCGTGGGGACGGGCACGCCGAGACTCGGTGGCATGACGTTTTCCCCGCAGGCCGCGGCCCTGATCACGGCCCCCGCCGAGCCTTCCCCTGTCCCCGGAGCCGGAAGCGACTTCGCCCGGCTGTCCCGCCGTATCACCGAGGCGGGACTGATGCGGCGCCGCCCCGGCTACTACGCGGCACGGCTCGGACTGGTCGTCGCGCTGACGGCGGCGGGCTGGGGCGCCTTCCTCGCGCTGGGTGACAGTTGGTGGCAGCTCGCGGTAGCCGCCTTCCTCGCCCTCATGTACGGCCAGATCGCCCTGGCAGCACACGACCTGGCGCACCGTCAGGTGTTCCGGCGCGACCGGCCGAGCCGGACATGGGGCCGGCTCTTCGGCAACCTGGGGATCGGCATGAGCTACGGCTGGTGGATGAACAAGCACACCCGCCACCATGCCAACCCCAACCACGAGGAACTGGACCCGGACGTCGCCCCCGACATCCTGGTGTGGTCCACCGCCCAGGCACGCCACAGCCGGGGCCTGGCCCGTCTCATCGGCGGCCACCAGGCATGGCTGTTCTTCCCGCTGCTGACGCTGGAGGGCTTCAACCTGCACGTCGCGAGCGTACGGGCGCTGCGCTCTCCGTCCATGAAGCACCGCGCGCTGGAGGCGGGACTGCTCCTGCTGCACATCACCGCCTACCTCTCGGCGCTGTTCCTGGTCCTCCCGCCCGGCAAGGCGGTCGCGTTCCTCGCCGTGCACCAGTGCCTCTTCGGTGTCTACCTCGGCTGCACCTTCGCCCCGAACCACAAGGGCATGCCCACATTCAGCGGCGACGAGCGGCCCGACTTCCTGCGCCGCCAGGTCCTCACCTCCCGCAACGTCCGCGGTGGCCGGCTCACCGATGTGCTGCTCGGCGGGCTCAACTACCAGATCGAGCACCACCTGTTCCCGGGCATGCCCACCCCGCATCTGCGCCGCGCCCAGGTCATCGTGCGCGCGTACTGCGCGGAGATCGGTGTGCCGTACCACGAGACCGGTCTGATCCACTCGTACCGCGAGGCCCTGACCCACCTGCACCGGGTGGGAGAACCCATCAGGCGGCAACGCAAGACGGCCGCCTGACCGAGGCGGACGCGCCACTGAGTCCCGCGCCTCCGGACGAAGTCGCCGCTACGGTGTGTCCATGTGCACCTACGCCTTCGTCCACTACAAGCTGCACTACGCGTGCGTGTCGTGCCGGATCGGTTTCAAACGGCATCCCCGCGACGCCGGACACACGTGCCCGCGCTGCGCCGCGCCGCTGCTGTGCGCCGGCCATGACTTCGCGGCACCCCGCCGCAGCGATCGGAAGGCATGGTCGGTCGTCGCGGTGGTCCTGGGCGCCGGACTGCGTTACGAGGGCTTCGAGCCGTGCGGTTGCGGACGGGACCCGAAGTTCCGCCCCCGTACCCGCGCCCAGGTGCGCGCCCGCCGTGTCATCGCCGCGCGGACCGGCGTCCCGCTCGCGGAACTGCTCGGCCGGGCCGACCCGTTGGAGCCCCGCTGATCCCACCGGAACCCGGTGACGCCCACTCGGTCCGGCCACCCGGCTCAAGCGGTCTCCCTCCCGCCTTCCACACCAGGGCTCAGGAGTGGGCGTGGCCGCCGGCCGGGGCGGACGGTCACTGCCGTTCGGACCGGTCGCGCCGCTCGCGTTCGTACGCGTTCCAGTCGGCCGGCGGATACGTCGCCTGCGGGGCCGCGAGGGCCACGTCGGTCGCGATCGCGGTCTCCACGGGAAAGAAGCCGAGGTCCCGGACCAGCTCCATGGCCCGTACGGTGTCCTCGCCGAGCGGACGCGCCATGCGGTCCGCGCCGGACGGGAAGGACACGGGCTTCATCCGGGCCACCCTGAGCATGCGGTCGGCCCGCTCGTCCAGGCCGAGGACGGAGTAACCGACGGCCAGGGCGAACTGCTTGAGCGCCGTGGCCATGGCCCCGGAAAGATCCGAGATGCCGCGCAGCGTCTGCGCGGGGCTGCCCGCGACGGCGTCGTACGGTGTCGGTCCGTACTGCCGCTCCAGACGTTTGTGCTCGCCCTCCAGCAGAGCGTGCGCCTCCTCCAACACACGGGCGATACGCGCCAGTTCGGTCATGTCGTGGAACATCGTGCCTCTCCTTCCCGCCAACTGGGCCGACTCTACGAGTGATTGCGGTGCCCGCGGAGGCCGGTCGCGCGCAGGTGGCCTGATGGTGTGACGGGTGACCGGCCCGGTGGACACGGCGGTGACCACGAGGAGAGCACCCTGCTGACGGCGCCTCCGCGCAGGTCAGGCCCCGCCCACCGCGACGGCGGCACGAGCATCAGGGGAGTGGGGTCGAGGTCTCCTCCTTCGACAGCGTCGCCTTCTTGAACAGCTCGTGGACGGCCAGATAGCTTTCCCCGCCGTGGCCCTCCGCGATGGCGCGCTCGGCGATCTCCTTCATCAGCCGCGGGTGGCCGGAGTGGACGCCCTGCTCCTCGCTGGTGCGGGTGATGTGGTCCAGCGCGTTGAGGTTCATCACCAGCGTGGACAGGGTCCCCGGATAGTGGCCGGCGTCCAGGTCGGGTGCCAGGCGGGCCAGGGCCGCGTAGTCGACCACGACCGGCATGAACCAGCCGAGCGCCAGCTCCGCGAATTCCCGGGCCGGTACGTTCGCCGAGCCGACCAGGGCGGTGGCGTGCAGCCAGCCGTTCAGGGTGGAGTACATCATGTCGAGCAGGGCGGTGTTGTAGAGCACCGCCAGACCGGGGTCGTCTCCCAGGTAGCGCGGGTCGCCGAGGCTCGTCAGCGCCTCCGAGTGCTGCTCGTAGACAGCCTGCGAACCGCTGTAGAGGAACACCGCGCCCGGCTGCCCCACCATCGGCGGCGGCACCATGATGGCACCGTCGAGATAGTCCACGCCTCGGTCCTCCGACCACTGGACGGCCGCTCGCGCCTCGGCGGGCGTACCGGAGTTGAGGTTGACCACGGCGCGGCCGGCGAGCGCCTCGGCGGCCGGCTCCAGGACCTTGTGCATCGTGTCGTAGTCGGTGAGACACACGAGGGTGAGCGGGCTCGCGGTGACCGCCTCGGCCACCGTCCGCGCGCGCCGGGCGCCCCTGGCCACGAGGCCGTCCGCCTTCTCGGGGCTGCGGTTCCAGACGGTGAGCGGGTGGCCCTTCTCCAGCAGGGTATCGGCCAGAGCCTTGCCCATGGGGCCGAGTCCCAGCAAGGTAACGGGCTTGTGCTGCGGTCCAGTTGAGTGCTGTGTCGTCATGCCGACTAGGTTGGGGTCTGACATTGATGTGAGAGTCAAACCGAAACTGTGTGGTGAGCGACACATGCGCATCGGAGAGCTGTCCCGCCGGACCGACGTCAGCGTGCGCCTTCTGCGCTACTACGAGGAACAGGGACTGCTGCACCCCGTACGCCGTCCCAGCGGATACCGCGAATACCAGGAGGACGACGTCCGTACGGTGCACAACATCCGTACGCTGCTGGGGGCCGGCCTTTCCACGCGAACGATCGCCGCCCTGTTGCCGTGCATGGTGGACGACGGTCAGATGCTGGTACCGGCCTGCTCCGGCACGCTTTCCGGGCTTCAGCGGGAGCGCGAGCGCATCGACCGGGCGGTGGCCGATCTCCAGGCCGCCCGCGCGGCGCTGGACACCCTCATGACCGTCCCCCTGCCGTACGACACCGCCGGGACCGAGGTCTGCCACGCCGTGTCGGAGCCGGTGCCGGCCGGGTTCGACACGGTGCTGCGCGGCGCGGACGGCTGAGGCGGGGAACACGGACGCACGCTCGGTACACACCTGATGGAGCCCGGACCGCTCCCCTGACAGGAGGACGGTCCGGGTATGCGGCGGGCGACGAACAGGCGCGTCACCCGCCGCTCCGGCCGTGTCGGTCGGTCAACTCGTTTTGCAGGACGCTCCGTTGAGGCTGAAGAACGCCGGGGCGGAGGTGTCGCCGGTGTGCGTGGCCTGGAAGCCGAGGGTGGTCGAGGCGCCCGGGGCCAGGGAGGCGTTGTAGGCGGCGTTCCGCGCGGTCACGGTGCCGCTGGAAGGCGAGAACTGGGCGTTCCAGCCGGAGGTGATGGCCTGTCCGGCCGGCAGGGCGAACGTCAGAGCCCAACCGTCGACCGGCTCGGTGCCGGTGTTGGTCACGGTGATCGCGGCCGTCAGCCCGGAGTTCCACGTGCTGGTCGAGTACGTCACCTTGCAGGCGCCGGCCGGCGGGGTGGGCGGCTCGGTCGGCGGCTGGGTGGTCCCGGAGTCCAGTCCGAAGAAGGAGATGGCGCGTGCGGCCATGCCCGCGGCCGGCAGGGTGTGCCCGACGCCCTGGATGCTGATGGCCTCGACGGGGGCCTGGGTGCCGGTGCCGCCGTAGCGGGTGCGGGTCCAGTTGGACTGCGGGTGGTCGGTGGACGCGGGCGTCTGGCTCACGCCGAGGACATTGGTCCACTGCTTGATCTCTTCGCCGAAGTTCGGATAGCGCAGCGTGGTGTCCTCGGTGCCGTGCCACAGCTGCATCCGGGGCCGGGGTCCGCTGTACCCCGGGTAGGCGCCCCGGACCAGGTCGCCCCACTGCTGGGCGGTCTTGGTGACGGTTCCGTTGGCGCAGGCGCTGTTCCAGCCGGAGCCGTCGGTCGTGGCGAAGCAGCCGAAGGGCACGCCGGAGAAGGCGGCTCCGGCCTTGAAGACGTCGGGGTAGTCGCCGAGCAGGACGTTGGTCATCATCGCGCCCGACGAGGCGCCGGTGACGTAGACGCGGTTCGGGTCGGCGCCGTAGTGCTGTTCGGCGTAGGTGACCATCGACACGATGCCGACCGGGTCGCTGCCGCCGCCGCGCTTGAGCGCCTGCGGCGAGGAGACGTCGAAGCAGCCGCCGCTGCGGGTCACCGAGGGGTAGATCACGACGAAGCCGTACCGGTCGGCCAGCGAGGCGAACTCGGTGCCGGAGTAGAAGGCCGGACCGGAACCGGTGCAGTAGTGCACGGCCACCAGGACCGCGGGGCGGGCCGGCGCGCTGTCCGGGCGGTAGACGTACATGCGCAGGTTGCTCGGGTTGGCGCCGAAGCCCGTGACCTCCGTCAGGGAGGCCGCGTGGGCGGTCGGCGCGGACAGGGTCAGCATGGCCAGCAGCGGCGCCAGGACCGCCAGCACGGCTGTCAGCAGTGGCCGTAGTCTCGGCCTTTTTCGGATCATGTCGTCGGCTCCCGTATCGAAACATTCGGACGTCTTTCGGGAACGTGCCGCGTCACGCTAGGGGCCCGGGAGGGCGGCGTCAACCACTCCCGCCGAAGTGCAACTCCCCTTCCGGTCCACACGGGTCGATCTTCAACCAACTCGCCGAAGAGTCGTCCCGGACCGTTGACCACCGCTGATTCGGTTCGTAATGTGCCCGTCACATTCGATCAGGGCAACGAAACTTTCGGTTGGGCGGAGATGGCATGCTCATGTCTACATCACCGCCCCGGCGGGCGGGTGGGGCGGTCACCACCGCGCTGCTCGCCGCGGCGATGGTCACGGCCCTGTCGCACACCGCCACCGCCGCGGACGACACGCTCGGCTCCGCCGAGGCCGCCAAGGGCCGCTACTTCGGCACCGCCGTCGCGGCGAACCACCTCGGCGAATCCGCCTACGCCCGCACGTCTCCGGCCTGGGCGCCTCCGATCTGCGCACGGCCATGAACAACCACATCACCCAGGTCATGCAGCACTACAAGGGCAAGATCTACGCCTGGGACGTGGTCAACGAGGCCTTCCAGGACGGCACCAGCGGCGCCCGCCGCGGCTCACCCGTCCAGGACAAGCTCGGCAGCGGCTTCATCGAGGAGGCCTTCCCCGGGGTGCCGCTGGAGCGCCAGGAGTATGTGTCGGTGGCCTCCTGAGCCGCGCCGGCCTCCCCCTCGGCCGTGCGACCCCCGTCCGGGGCGTACGGCCGAGCCGCTGCGGAACGCCTCCGCCGTCAAGCACCGCGGGATCGTCTTCGGCGGCCTGACACCAGCTGTAGGCCATATGGGTGTTCGAGTGGCGATGTTCGACGGGCGGGATCATCGTAGTCCGTGCCCGGTCCTTGACCGTGGGTTCCACGGCCCACTGCTGGACCGGTCGCAGCGTCGTGCGGATCACTACCGAAATCATGGGAACTCGTATGAGCCGAATGGGAACAGCGGGGACAGTGACACTGGTGAGCCTGGGCGTGCTGGGGCTTTCGGCCCCGACGGTGGCCTTCGCCAGGGCCGGGGGTCCAGAGGCGCCGCGCGTCGTCTGCGGAACGGACGGGACCACGGGTCTGGCGGTGTCGGCCGGCAGCGCCGGGGACTGCGGAGCCGCCCTGCGGGTGGCGGGGGCCTACACCAAGGCCGGGCTGCGGGAGGGCGGAGCGGTCACCGTGGTGTCCTCGGACGGCACCGTGTGGCGCTGCCAGGAACAGCAGGGCGACCCGAACCCGTACCAGGAGTGTGTGGACACGACCGACACGACCCGGCACGTCACGCTGACATCGTGACGCCACTCCGGCTGTCACCCGCCTGCCCGATCGTGCCCCGGTGCCGCCGGGCAGGGTGACCGCCCGGCGGCACCGAACCGCTGACGAGGGGCTCGCCGGCGGCTACGCCGGCAGGTCCGGCACTCCGCCGCGGACGGCGGCCCGTCGTTCCCCCTGGCTCACCACCCATGACTCGGACAGCAGGACGGCCAGGCCGCCGACCGCGAGCACACCGCCGACGAGCACCGCGCCCCGCACCCCGAGACCGGTGGGCAGCAGCAGGCCGCCGACGAGGGAGCCGCAGGCGATGCCGACGTTGAACACCGACGAGCCGACGGCCGAGGCGATCTCGGTGCTTCCGGGGGCCACGTGAAGGATCCTGCTCTGCAGCGCGGTCGTCATGGCGGACATGGCGAATCCGAGCAGCGCGACCAGGCAGACGGCGGCGACGGACCGGTCGCCCAGCAGGCACAGCCCGAACATGGTCGCCGTCAGCAGGGCCACGGCCAGCGCCATGGTGCCGCGAGGGCGGCGGTCCACACGCGCACCCGCCAGGGCGGTGCCCGCGATCCCGGCGATGCCCGAGCCCAGGAGCAGGGGCGCCACGGCTGACTGGGGGAGGCCGGTCACGTCGGTGAGGAACACGGTGATGTACGTGTACCCGGTGAAGACACCACAGATGACCAGGGCCGTCGCCGCCATCAGGACCAGGAACCGGCGGCGGCTGGGTTCGGCGCCGGCCGCGCCGCTGCCCTCCTCGCCTGCCCCGGACGGCAAGAGGACGGCGACCGCGACCAGGGCGAGGAATCCGAACCCGCTCATCACCACGAACGGGATCCGCCAACCGGTCTGCTGGCCCAGCCACGTTCCGGCCGGGACGCCCACCACGGAGGCCAGGGACAGGCCGGAGAAGAGCCCGGCGACCACCCGGCCCCGCACCTCCGGAGCGAAGAGGGCGGTGGCGGTCGACGCGATGACCGACCAGAACACCGAGTGGGTGAGCGCCACCGTGACGCGGGCGGCGAGCAGCACCCAGTAGCCCGGGGCCGCGGCGGAGACGAGGTTCGCCATGACGAACAAGGCCAGCAGCGCGCAGAGCAGCGTACGGCGCGGCACGCGGCGGACCAGGCGGGTCAACGGCACCGAGGCGACGGCCACCACGATCCCGTATCCGGTCACCAGGCGGCCCGCCGAGGCTCTGGACACGCCCAGATCGTCGGCGATCAGCGGAAGCAGACCGACCGGCAGCGTCTCCACGGTACTCAGGGAGAACAGCGCCAGCGCCAGCGCGACCACCACGACCACGGCGGTCGAGGTGCGTAGGGGCGTTCCCGTTCCGGTGAGGGGCACTGTCACTGCCTTTCCTGTCTGATTCATCCGGCGCGCGGAGCGGCCGGGGGAGGGATCCCGGAAAACAAGGCCGGGCGGCGTCAATGAATGCATGATCCCGTGGCTCGTGCAAGCGAATTTCTGTAAACACCCCGTAAACGGCCGCGAACTGCTGCGTTTTTGGCCGGAAGCGCGGAATCAGCCGAAACTCTTTCGATCCTTGAGTTGGCGAACGGAGTACGTGTTGGCTGTCTCTCGCATGTCCTCTACAGGGACTCTCCGCAGTCATTTCAAGGAACACGGAGGAGCAATGCCCACTTCCATGGGCGGGGGCAAGCGGGTAGGCGTGGCCTTCCTCGGTTGCGGTTATGCCGCCGACTTCTACGGCCCCACGCTGCCCAACTATCCGGAAATCAGCCTCATAGGCGCTTATGACCCCGAAGAGGAGCGAGCGAAAACTTTCGTCGCGGAGTACGGCGGGCGGTTATTCGGCAGCATGGAGGAGGTGCTCGCCGATCCCGAGGTGCGGATCGTCGTGAACCTCACCCCGACCGCCCGGCACTACACGGTGAACCGGGCCGCCCTGTCGGCCGGGAAGCACGTGTACTGCGAGAAGCCCATGACCACGAACATGGCGGAAGCGAGGGAACTCGCGTCGCTCGCCGCGCAGCGCGGGCTTCTGCTGTGCAGCGCGCCGGCCACGGTGTTCAGCCGGTCGGCGCAGACCCTCGTCCGGGCCGTCCACGACGGAGTGGTGGGCACACCGCGGCTCGCCTACGCCTCCCTCGACATGGGACCGCTCGCGTTCATGGCCTACCGCGACTGGCGCAGCAAGCGCGGGGTCCCCTGGCCGTACCGTGAGGAGGTCGCCAACGGCTGCGTGCTGGAACACGCCGGTTACCTCCTCACCTGGCTGACCGCCATGTTCGGCCCCGTGGTGCGCATGTCCGGCCACACCGTCACTCCCTTCGCGGACCAGTGGGAGGGCGTCGTCGCCGACGTGGCGCCCGAGACCTCGTTCGGCGCGCTGCGCTTCGCCGACGGGACCGTGTGCCGCCTCACGATCGGCTGGGCGGCACCCGCCGACAAGTCCCTGCTCGTCGTGGGCGACGAGGGCGTACTGTCCGTCGACGACGTGTGGCAGGCGTCGAGCCCGGTCACGCTGCGCCGCCGGGTGCGGACGACCGGCAGGGACACCGGGTACCTGGCCGAGCCCGAGCGGCTCCCCTTCGTCCTGCCCCCGCTGGAGCACGGATACGACGACGAGGCGCACGACCTGACGGTCGGCGCGGGCATCGCCGACCTCGCCCGGGCGGTGCTGACGGGAGACCGGCCGCCGCTCGGCGCGGAGTTCTCCCTGCACATCCTCGACGTCAGCCTCCGCTTCGCCACGGCCGCGACCGCGGACGAGCACATCGACGTACCGGCTCCCTCCGCGACCCGCCTGTGGGGCGACCGCTACCGGCACCCCGCGGAGTTCTCCGCGCTGGCCTGACCACACCCACCCGCCCCCTCTTCGACGGCCACCCGCCGGCCGGACCGCACAACGGAGGAAACCGTGTACGGCAAGACCCGAGGAATTCCCGGATCGTCAGGCGTCCACCACGTCGCCTACACCGTTCCAGACCTGGACCAGGCCGTCGCGTTCTTCGTCGACGTGCTCGGCGCGGAACTCGCCTACCGTCTGGGGCCGGTGGAATTCCCGGACAGCGACTGGATGGAGAGATACCTCGGCGTCGACCGGAAGGCGGCGATGGACCTGGCCATGCTCAGGCTCGGCCCGGTGACCAACCTGGAGCTCTTCCAGTACTCCGCCCCCGACCAGCGAAGGGAGATGCCGCGCAACAGCGACTGGGGCGGCCACCATCTGGCCTTCCACGTCGAGGACATGGACGAGGCGGTGGCCTATCTGCGGGCTCAGCCCGGTGTGCGGATACTGGGCGAGCCGCAGCCCCTGGAGGCCGGGTCGACCAGAGGCGACAGCTGGGTGTATTTCCTTTCTCCCTGGGGAATGCAGCTCGAACTCATCAGAATGCCTCCGGGAATGTCCTACGAGAGGGAGACCGCGACCCGCCTCTATCAGCCTGGCGGGCGTTGATCTCCTCTGTCACGCAGCCGCCGGGCGCCGGGATCCGGGTCGCCGGTGATCCGTGGGGAGGCGTAGCGGGCACGCGGGCGGCCGGCACCGGCCGCCTCGCCGACCTCCCGCACCGCGGCCCCGGCCCCCGGCGCCCGTGCCCCGGCTCGGCGGACCTTTCGTCCGCGCCGCTGGAAACATCGGAACCCGCCACCACAGAATGCGCGCGTGGCGGAATCAAGGATCTTTCCGCACACGGTTGGAAGCACGCCGGAATATGATCTTCATATCCCCGCGGCATTGTCTGTGAAGATCCTTCGAGCCTGTTGTCGATGACATGCGGGCGTAGTGCGAGAATACCGGGTGTTTACGTTCACGAAACTTTCCTTTGGGGTGGCCGGAACGCGCCTTGATGCCCGAACTGTGCGTGCCCCAAGGTTGATTCGTCTACGAGCATCAGGAGTCACAAGCGTTGCTTTCCCCGGCCGGCCGGCCGCCGACGGGGAACTGGCGGGGGAAATCGAATGCGTGTGCACGCCCAGCGTTGACCGGCCGGTTACGTGAGGTCGTCCGCCGCGCCGGAACGGAACCTGTCTCTTTGCCGCCTGCCTCTTGGTGCCATTGCCCGGTGCCCGAGACAGGGGCAGGAGGGGGAAAGCCGATGAGCTCGGTGAGCGCCGCCAAACCGACCTATCCCGGCGTCTACGTCGAAGAGCTTCCCAGCAGCACCCGCACCATCTCGACCCTGACCACGTCGGTGACCGCGTTCGTCGGCCACACCCGGCGCGGTCCGCTCAACGAGCCGGTGCGCGTCACCAGCTTCGCGGAATACGAGCGCCGCTTCGGCGGCCTCAGCGCGCGCAGTGCGGTCGGCTACGCGGTCCACCAGTTCTTCGGCAACGGCGGCACCGTCGCCGTCGTCGTCCGTGTCGCCAAGGCCCGCAGCGGAAAGGCCGCCCGCGTCACCCTGAAGTCCACCGAGGGACACAGCGACAGCGACGTCCTGGAGGTGCACGCCAAGGAGCCCGGCGCATGGGGAAACGGCCTGCGCCTGGCCGTCGACCACGACACCCCCCACCCCGACGACACCTTCAACCTGCGCGTACACGACGCCCGGGGCCAGGCCCGCGAGAGCTTCACCGGCCTGTCCATGGACCCGGCCAGCGGCCGCCACGCCCCCACCGTCGTCAACGCCGGCTCCCGGCTGATCCGCGTCCACGCGGTCGGCGAGGGCCGCCCCGACCCCTCCGGCACCGTCTCCAAGCCGTTCGGCCACCGCCTGCCCGACCTCGCCGTCGACCTGACCGTCAAGATCGGCGAGGTGCAGCGCGAGTTCACCCTCTACGATCCCGACTGCGACGGCGAGGCGCCGTGCTCCGTCGCCGAGCTGGCGCTGCTGCTCGAACGCAAGCTGCGCGCCCTGCCCGACGCTCCCGGCAAGCACGCCTTCGCCGGCACCGAGGTCACCGTCCTCGGCCGCCGCCTCCAGGTCGTCGCCGGCTCCACCGACCCCGAGGACGTCGTCCGCTTCGTCGGCGAATGCGCCAACGACCTCGGCCTGGAGGCATCCGTCAACCCGCCCGTCTTCCCACTGACCGGCGGTGAGGACGGCAAGGCGCCCGGCCCGGGCGACCTGATCGGCTCCGAGGCCGCCAAGACCGGCATCCAGGCGCTCCGCCAGGTGGCCGACGTCAACCTCCTCGTGCTGCCCGAACTCGCCGCGTACGAGAAGACCGAGGACATCCTCACCGTCGTCTCGGCCGCCCAGCGACTGTGCGCCGAGCGGCGGATCTTCCTGCTGGTCGACGCCCCCTCCACCTGGGGCGGCGCCGACACGGCACGCGCCGGGGCCGCCGCCTTCGACGCGGTCCGCGGCAGCCACGCCGCCCTGTACTTCCCGCACCTCCAGCTCACCGACCCGCTCACCGGACGGCTGCGCGCCTTCCCGCCCTCCGGCGCGATCGCTGGCGTCATCGCGCGCACCGACGCCGAGCGCGGCGTGTGGAAGGCCCCGGCCGGCACCGAGGCACGGCTGGCGGGCGTGCACTCCCTCACCGTCGACCTCACCGACCGGGAGACCGGGCTGCTCAACCCGCTCGGCGTCAACTGCCTGCGCACGTTCCCGCTGACCGGCCCGACCGTCTGGGGCGCCCGCACTCTGGAGGGCACCGACGCGCTGGACGGCGAGTGGAAGTACGTGCCCGTACGACGGCTCGCCCTGCACGTCGAGGAGAGCCTCCAACGCGGCCTGCAATGGGTGGTGTTCGAGCCCAACGACGAGAACCTGTGGCAGCAGATCCGGCTCGCCGCCTCCTCGTACCTGCACACCCTCTTCCGGCAGGGCGCGTTCAAGGGCGGCACCCCGCGCGAGGCCTACTTCGTCAAGTGCGACAGCGACACCACCACCGACGAGGACGTCGCGAACGGCGTCGTGAACGTCCTGGTCGGCATCGCACCGGTCCGCCCCGCCGAGTTCGTGATCGTGAAGATCCAGCAGACGTCCGGCCAGTTCGAGCTGTAGTCCCGCGGGAATTCCGGAGAGCCGAAGGAATCCGATGGCAGAGTTCACCGTCAACGCCCATCGTTTCGACCCCTACAAGAACTTCAAGTTCCTGGTCCTGTGGGACGGTCGTACGGTCGCCGGCATCAGCAAGATCAGCCCGCTCAAGCGCACCACCGAGGTCGTCAAGCACCGTCACGGCGGCGACCCCAGCTCCCCGCGCAAATCGCCGGGACGCTCCGAGTTCGACGGCATCACCCTGGAGCGGGGTGTCACCCACGACCCCGAGTTCGACCGCTGGGCCAACAAGGTCTGGCAGGTCGGCGCGGGCCTCGGCTCGGAGGTCTCCCTGGCCGACTTCCGCAAGGACATCGTCATCCAGGTCCTCAACGAGGCCGGACAGGTCGCCGTCTCGCACAAGCTGTACCGGACCTGGCCCAGCGAGTACCAGGTCCTCGGCGAACTCGACGCCAACGCCAACGCGGTGGCCATCCAGTCGCTGAAACTCGAATGCGAGGGCTGGGAACGGGACTACGAGGTGCCCGAACCCGAGGAACCCTCCTTCCTCAACCCGGCCTGACGCAAGGCGCGGTGAGACGAGAGGATGCGGGGGGATCGGATGGCGGACACCGGAGCGGCCGCGCTGCTGGCCACCTGGGAGGCGGGGCTCACCGAGGCGCCCGCCGGGCGCGCCCTGCTGCTGCACGGCACGGCACGCCCGGACCTCGACGCCACGGCGCTGCCCGCCGTACCGCTCGGCGAGCGCGAGGGCGACCTGCTCGCCCTGCGCCGCGCCCTGTTCGGTGAACGGATGCAGGTGCGGCTGGACTGCCGAGCCTGCGGCGCGGACATGGAATTCGAACTGGACGCCGGGGAGTTCGCCCGGTCCCTGGACCGGCCCGCGCGGCAGGTCGTGCGGCTGACGGAGGACGGCTGGGACATCGCCTTCCGGCTGCCCGCCGCGGCCGATCTCGCGGCCGCCGCCCGCGCCGCCGACCCGCGCACCGCGCTGCTCGCACGCTGCCTGGTCTCGGCGGCCCACGACGGGGCGCCCCGCACCGCCGGCTCCCTCCCGCCACCGGTGCAGCGGCGCATCGCCGAGGCCGTCGAGGCCGCCGACCCCGGCGCCGACATCACGCTCAACGTCGGCTGCCCCGAGTGCGCCACCACCACCCGGGCCGAACTCGACATCGCCTCCTACCTGTGGACCGAACTCGACTCCTGGGCGAGGGACACGCTCCTCGACGTCCATCTGCTGGCCACCGCCTACGGCTGGAGCGAGCCGGAGATCCTGGCCCTGAGCCCGCTGCGCCGCCGTTACTACCTGGAGCTGTGTGCGGATGTCTGACTCCTCCGTGACCGACCCCACCGGGGCGCCCGACTTCCTCGACCGGCTGATCGCCCGGCACACCGCCACCGCACCGGACACGGTCCGGGTACGGCCGCGGCTGCCCGGCCCGTTCGAACGCGTCGAGGCCGTCCGGCCCCGCACCCCGGAGCCGGACCCCGCGGACAGCACCTGGCCGGCCACCACCCCCTCGGCCGCGCCCGAGCGCGACGGCCCCCGGCCCGCCACCGAGATCCACCACCACACGGAACACCAACGGACCGTCGTCCGCACCGAACCGGCCCTCACCGAAAACGAGCCGGGCAAGGCGACCGCGGCCGCCTGGCCCGAGGCGCGGCTGCTGCGCCCCGCCGGCCCCCTGACGGCCGGACCCCGCCCGGCGCCCCGCACCACCGCGCGCGGCACCGGACGACCGGACCCGGAGACGGACGCGGACCGGACCGCGGCATCCGCCCCCGCCCCCCTGGGGACGGGCGCCGCCCCCACCGCCGTCGTGCCCACGGCGGCGCGCCCCGGCGCGGCGGACACGACGGCGGCCCGCACGGCGGTACGGCAGTCCGCCGGGCGCCGCGCCGGCCGGGCGCCCGAGCAGGTCGTGCGGGTACAGATCGGCCGGCTCGAGGTGACGGCCGCCCAGCCACCCGCCCGCACCGGTCCCCGGCCGGGCACCCGCCCCGCCGAACGACCCGGCACGACCCTCAGCCTGGCCGACTACCTGGCCCGGGAGCGCGAGTGAGCACCGGCCGGGGCAGCGAGCGGCAGGCAGCGGGCCAGGGGACATCGGTGGACGAAGGAGTGCCGGTGAGCGGTGCCGCCGGTGAACCCCGGGACGCGAGGGAGCCGTACGACGACAGGGACGGGGAACCGACGTCATGAGCAACGCACTCGCCATCGCCCATGTCAGCCAGGCCCTCGCCCTGCTGATCGAGTCCCACCTCCAGCCGGAGATCGACATGGCCGTCAAGGTGGAGCCGCGCAAGCCGCCCACCGAGCCGCCGGCCGAACCCACCATCTCCGTCTTCCTCTACCAGGTCACCCCCAACTCCTCGCGACGCAACGACGACCTGCCCACCCGGGCCCCCGACGGCACGCTCACGCGCCGGGCGCGGGCGGCACTCGACCTCAACTACGTGATCAGCGCGTACGGCGACGAGACCGAACTCGTCGGGCAACGGCTGCTCGGCTCGGTCGTGCGCACCCTGCACGAGATCCCGGTCCTCCCCAAGGACATCATCGAACTCGCGGGGGAAAAGCCCTACTTGGCGGGCAGCGACCTCGCGGAGACGGCGCAGCGCGTGCGGTTCACACCGAACGTGATGGACGTCGACGAGACCTCCAAGCTGTGGGGGATGCTCTACCAGACCCCCTACGCCCTCTCCGTCGTCTACCAGGCATCCCTGATCTTCATCGACGGCCAGGAGACCCCGGTGCCGGCCAAGCCGGTCGAGCGGCCGGAGGTACGCGTGCTGCCGTACGGCGCCCCGGGGGCGCCGGTGCCGCCCGGGACGGGAGCGGGTGGCAGTCCCGGGGAGGACCGGGCAGAAGCGGCGGGCACCCGGCCGGCGAACGGGGGCCGGACCGCAACGCAGGGCGCCGCCGCGCCGGCGAAGGCGGCCGAGCCCGGGACGAGAAGCCCGGCGAAGACCCCCGCCAAGGCTCCCGCGAAGGCCGTTGCCAAGACGCCCGCGCGCGCCCGCAAGGGCACGTCCGGAGCGGCCAAGGCGGCACGGCCGCCCGCGCGCGGGAGGAACCGCGACGCGGACGGAACCGAGCACACCGACCACGACTGATCCGGCACGGACGAACCCGACGGGGGCAGGTGAACACATGGGAGACGACAAGGAGCCGACGACGGGCGGCGGCACCGCGCTGACCGCCGGGATCAGGCGTGTCCTGGCCCGCGTCGACGCTCACGCCGCCCGCACCGGCCAGGGCCCCTCCACCGAGGAACAGGCCGGCCCTGGCACCACCCTCACCCCCGAGCCCGCCCCGGCCCCGACTTCCGCCCTCGCCACCCCGCTCGACGCCCTCGTCGCCCTCTTCGGACTCACCCCCTTCGAACGCGACCTGGTCCTGCTCACCGCCGCCGACGAACTCGACCCCACCACCGGCGCGCGGTGCGCCGCGGCCGCGGGCGACCCCCGGCGCGCGTACCCCACCTTCTCCCTCGCCCTGGCCGCGCTCGGCGAACCGCACTGGAGCGCCCTCACCCCCGTGGCACCGCTGCGCCGCTGGCGGATCGTGGAACTGGAGGACGAGACCCGGCTGACCGTCTCCCGGATCCGGCTGGACGAACGCGTCCTGCACTTCCTGCTCGACTCGCCCTACCTCGACGCCCGGCTGCACGGCAGACTCCGCCGCACCACCCCACCGGCCACGCTCCCGCCGTCGTACGACCTCGCCGCGAGCCGGCTCGCCGAGGGCTGGCGGGAGGACGGCCGAGGCCCCGACGCGCCACCCGTGGTCGAGGTGACCGGCGGCGATCCGCGCAGCCGCGCCGAGCTCGCGGCCACCGCGGCCGCCCGCTGCGGGCTGGGGCTGTACGCGATGAGCGCCGAGGACCTGCCGGCCGACCCCGCCGAGCGCGACCGGCTGGCCCGGTTGTGGCAGCGCGAGGCCATCCTGCTGCCCGCCGCCCTGCTGGTGGAGGCCGGCGACCTGGACCGCGAACAGCGCGCGGCCACCGAGGCGTTCCTCGCCGGGGCCGCCGTACCCGTCGTCGTCTCCAGCCAGGACCCGCTGCCCGCAGGGCGTCCGCCCGGCACCCGCGTGGCCGTGCCGCGCCTGGGCGACGACGAACAACTCGCCCTCTGGGCCGACGCTTTCACAGGTGTGGCCGACCTGGCCGACGGCGAACTGCGCTCCCTGGTCGCCCAGTTCCAGCTGCCACCGCACGTGATCCGCTCCACCGCGGCCGCCGTGGGCCACCGACTGCCGTACGAGGAAGAGGCGGACGCCGCCGAACTCGCCTGGCGCGCCGGACTGGAGGAAGCCCGCGTCGGCATGGACGAACTCGGCCGCCGGACAGAACCCCGGGCCGGCTGGCACGACCTCGTGCTGCACGACCGCCAGACCGCTGTGCTCCGCGAGATCGTCGCGCATGTACGCCGACGGCCGACCGTCCTGCAGGAATGGGGATTCGCCGCCACCCTGCGCCGGGGGCTCGGCGTCACCGCCCTGTTCGCGGGCGGCTCCGGCACGGGCAAGACACTCGCCGCCGAGGTCATCGCCAACGAACTCGGCCTGGACCTGTTCGTCGTGGACCTCTCCCAGGTGGTGAGCAAGTACATCGGCGAGACCGAGAAGAACCTGCGCCGCGTCTTCGACGCCGCCGAACGCGGCGGCGCCCTGCTGCTGTTCGACGAGGCCGACGCCCTGTTCGGCAAGCGCAGCGAGGTCAAGGACAGCCACGACCGGTACGCCAACCTGGAGGTCAGCTATCTGCTGATGCGGATGGAGGCATATCGGGGCCTCGCCATCCTCACCACCAACATGAAGCAGGCCCTCGACACGGCCTTCCTGCGCCGCATCCGCTTCGTGGTCGACTTCCCCTTCCCCGCCGAGCACGAACGCGCCGAGATCTGGCGCCGCGTGCTGCCGCCGCAGGCCCCGCTGAAGGACATCGACCCGGAGCTGCTGGCCCGGCTCACCGTCGCGGGCGGCTCCATCCGCAACATCGCCCTGTCCGGGGCGTTCCTCGCCGCAGAGGAGGGCGACCGGTTGCGGATGCGGCACATGCTCGCCGCCGCCCGCACCGAATACCTCAAGCTGGAGCGCTCACTGACCCCCGCGGAGGTGCGCGGATGGGTGTGAACAGGCGGCCCTCGGCGATCCGCGTGGAGATCGGCGCACTGGTCCTCGACGGCTTCCACGCCGACCCGGCCCACGTCTCGGCCGCCTTCGAACGCGAACTCGCCCGCCTCGTACGGCAGCACGGCGTGCCGTTGGCGGCGAACGGCGCAGTGACCGTGACGGCGCTCACCGGCCTGCCCCCGCTGCCCGCCGGACTGTCGGCCCGCCGCCTCGGCCAGGAGCTGGCCCGCGCGGTCCATGAAGGGCTCAGCGGCCACGGGGAGGTGACCCCATGACCGCCAGGGCCCAGGACACGGCCGCCCGGGAGACGCCCGAGCAGCGTCGGCGCAAACGCAGGGAACGCGCCGCCAAGTCCCGCACGCCCGAACCGAAGAACATCGTCAGCGGCGCCGGACAGCCCCTCGACCCCGGCCTGCGCAGGGAGCTGGAGGAACAGCTCGGCCACGACCTCGGCCGCGTCCGCCTGCACACCGACCGCGACGCCGGCCGCCTCACCGAGCTGCTCGGCGCCGACGCCGTCGCCGTCGGCCAGGACATCCTCTTCCGCGCCGGCGCCTTCCGGCCCGGCACCGACGAAGGCCGCCGCCTCCTCGCCCACGAACTGCTGCACTCCGTCCAGAACCCGCACGGCCTCGGCACCTTGCGGGCGGGCCGTGAACCGGGTGCCGTCAGCCTGCCCCAGCAGTCCATCGAACGCGAGGCCGAGTCCGCCGCCCAGGACCTCGTACGCCCCTCGACCGGGCAAACCGGGCCCCGGGTCACCGAGAACCAGTCCACACCCGGCTGGCTCCGCTACGCCACCGTGCACGCCGACCGCGGCCGGGCCGAGGCCATGGACCCGGCGACCCTGCTCGACCGGCTCGCCAACTCGGTCGTACGGTCCCTGCGGGGCGACCCGGAGGACCTGTCCGGGCGCACCCGCAAGCAACTCGCGCTCCTTCCGGAGGAGTTGCTCGACGGCGTTCTGGTCCGCCTGGAGAACCGTCTGCTGGCCCCGGAGCACGACCGGGTGCTCGACCTCGTCGAGGAGACGGGGGCGTACGACGACCACGCCCAGGACCTGGAGGTCAACGCGCACGACGCGCCCGGGATCGAACCGGACGTCGCCGAACAGGTGCGCACCGAGCGGGAGAAGGCCCTTCGGGCACAGGAACAGCGGCGTGCCGAGGCGGAACGGCCGGGCATCGCACCGGGACCGGAGAAGGAACGGGCCGACGACCAGGGCGCGGCCGGCAGTACCCCCCAGAACGGCGGTACGCCCGAGCACGGGAGCACGCCCCAGGGCGGGGACGCGCCGCACGGGAGGCGGAAGCAGACGCCCGGGTCACGCGGACCGGCGCAGGGCCCGGCACCGGCGGCGGGCACGGCGGCGTCCACTGACGGACAGGAGCAGGCCGCGCCGGCCGCCGTCTCCGGAGCGGCACCGGGCGGCGGACGGCGAAGCGACACGGAGACGACGCCGACGGCGGAGCGGGAAGCGAGCGGGAAGGCCGGGGAGGACGGCAGGGGAGGGAGCGGGAAGGCCGGCGAGGAGGGCCGGGAGCAGACCGAGGAGACGCGGACTCCCGCCGCGAGCAAGGAGGAGTCCGCGGCGCGGAACCGCCCGGGTGCGGCCGAGGCCGCCGTCGCCGGACAGCAGCTGCGGCAACAGGACAAGGGCGGGCAGAAGAAGCCCGCCGGCTCGCCGGCTCCGGGCACGGACCCCCGGCTCCCGGGGCCGTTCAGCACCCTTGAGGGCAGACGCGCCCAGGACGTCGACGGCCTTGAGGAGAACACCGACGAAGACCCCTTCGGCTCCGGCAGCGAGTCCGAGGTCGACGTCGGGGGCGGGGAGCCGAGCGCCTGGGACGTCAAACTCCGGCCAGAGGACTTCCTGCCGGCGCAGGACCTCGACGTGTCCGCCGTACCGACGGCGGACACCCTCGACCCCGGCGCGTCCGCGTCGTCATCGGTCCCGTCCTTCCCCGCCCCGCCGCCCACCAAGGCGGACCAGGTACAGGCCGAGCGCGACGCGGAGGACGCGGAGGAGACACAGGACGGCCCGGAGGAGGAGACGGCCGCGACTGGCCCGGAGGACGAGCCCGGACCGTCCGCGCCGGAGACCGAGGGCGGTCCGGACGGCGCGGGACCGTCCGGACCCGCACTGGAACAGGCCACCGCGACCCCGCCCGCCCCCGGGACCCGTGACCCCAAGAGCGGAGACGACCCCAAGGCGGGCCCGGTCGCCGCGCAGACCACGGTGCAGCAGGCACCGGGCCGGGCCGACGGGGCCTCCGAGGGCGGCGGAGCGGCGGGGGAGACGGCCGCGAAGGAGGAGAAGGGCACCGCCGCCGCGGGCGACAAGGGGGCCGGCGGCCAGGAGAAGGAGTCCCCGAAGGCGACCGGCGGCCAGTCGGCGCAGAAGGACGCCGAGGCCGAGGAGGCGGGGGCGGGCGCCGGTTCGACCGGGGCCGCCGGACCGCGGACAGCGGGCGCGCAGGGCGCCGGGTCCCCGGAATCCGTGCCGACCGCGCCCGCCGGCGCCGCCGGGCCCAGGGAGCCGGGCACGTCGTCCGGGGCGGGCGAGACACCGGCCCCCGAGCCCCGTACGACACCGAGGTCCCGCACGGCGACGGGGGCACCGCGGCCCGCGCCCACCGCGAAGGCCGCGCCGGCGCCCGCGAGGACGGCCACGGAATCGCCCGCCGGGCCGGAGTCCGCGCCGGAGCCCGAGGCGGCGGGAGGGGGAGCCTCCCGGGGCGGTGGCGGTGGCGGTGGGGGTGGCGGTGGTGGTGCGAGCGCCGCCCCGGCCCGGCCCAAGGGCAAGAAGGACAGCGCGCCGGTACCCGACCTCTCCGGTGCGTCCCCCGAGGCGGGCCTGGCGACGGCCTCGAAACTCAAGCCGCACAAGGCACTTCAGGCCATGGGCGGGGTCGGCGGCGCGGTGGACCGCTCGGTCGGCGACGAGCACCAGGCCCTGGCCGCCGCGCCGCCCTCGATGCAGCGCCCGGCAGGCGCCCCGCGGACCCTGCGGGGCAAGCCGAGGACGGACGCCCCGGCGGAGTACTCCGAGGACAAGCCCCAGGAAGCCCAGGCGCCGGAGCAGAAGGACGCGGAGGTCACCGGCGCCCGGAAGCCCGAGGGTCAGATCGAGGCGGAGAAGGCCGAGGAGCCCGGCGGCTGGGACACCTTCAAGATGGCCCTCGGCTTCATCGGCGGCAAGATCGTGAACGGGGTCGCGAGCCTCTTCGGCGCCGACAAGCCGGTGGTGGATCCGCAGGCGCTGGCTGCGAAGTTCGCGGGGCTGCCGACGAAGGACGAGGCCCTCGAGCAGGCCCGCGCGGGCGACGCTCCGGGTGTCGGCATGACGGGCGCGGCCGAGCAGTCCGCCGGCGAGCAGGACGGCCACGTCGACGCCAAGGGGCAACAGACGATCGGCACCGCCCGGGACGACGCCGGCCGGCGGATGGGCGAGGACCAGGTCTACCCGGACGCGCCCAAGGAGACGATGACCGCCGAGGTCCCCGGCGCACGGGGTGGTCAGGGCGCGGCGGCCGCCGGTGGCGCGGCGACCGGTGCCGTACCCCCGGAGGCGGCCTCCGAGGTGGCGGAGCACGAGCGGGGCCCGCAGTTCCAGGCGGCGTTCACCGATGGCGCGAAGAGCATGTCCGAGGGCCGGCAGGCCAAGGACCGCGACGTCCGTGACGCCCAGGACCGGCACCGGCAGAAGGTCGACGCCGAGATCGCGGCGAACACCAAGGCGCAGGCCGCCGAGCGCGAGAAGGCCATGGGCGACGTCACCGCCCAGCGGGAGGACTGGCGCAAGGAGCAGGACGAGCAGCTCGAGTCCCTGGGCGACAAGAAGAGCGAGCGGCACGACAAGGTCCGCAAGGACGTCGCGGACAAGGAGAAGAAGACCGACGACGACGTCGACCACGAGAAGAAGGACAGCGACAAGAAGATCCAGGACGAGAGCGACAAGGCCGAACGCGAAGCGGACCAGAAGCGCGACGGCGCCGTCCAGGAGTCCGGCAACTGGGTCAGCAAGGCCTTCGACTGGATCAAGCAGAAGGTCATCGAGATCAAGAACGCGATCGTCCGGGTCATCCGGGCGGCCCGGGACGCGGTCGTCGGCTTCATCAAGAACTTCAAGGACACGGTCGAGCGCTGGATCAACGAGGCCCGCAAGAACATCGTCGACGCGATCAAGAACCTCATCAAGGACCTGATCGAGTTCGCGGTGGCGATGGTGCGGGCGGTGATCGAACTCGCCGCGAGGATCCGCAAGTTCGTCACCGACCTGATCGCGGCGGCGATCGCGCTGGTCAACCGGCTCGCCCAGGCGCTGAAGCAGGCCGTCTCCGACCTCCTCGACGCCATCGGCAAGCTGCTCGGCAGCCTCCTGGACAACCTGAGGAAGGCGCTCCAGACGGCGGTGAAGGCGGTCGTCGAGGCGGTGAAGGCGGTCCTGGAGTTCGCCTCGAAGCTCCTGAACGCGCTCGGCGCCTGGATGATGATCGCGGTCGACTTCCTCTCCGACCCGGGCGGCTGGCTCGGCGGCGCGAAGAACTCCGCGGTGGACGGCGCGAAGAACCATCTCTTCCGCGAGGTGTCCACGGCCGTCAAGGCATGGTTCCAGGAGAAGATCCAGGAGATCATCGGCGTCCCGAAGGCGATCATCGACAAGCTCGTCAGGGGCGGCTTCTCCCTCGACCGGATCGTCAAGGAGGCCTGGGACGCGGTCGTTCCTCAACTCCCCTTGATCATCGGTGAGTTGGTGATCACCAAGGTCGTCGCGAAGCTCATTCCCGGCGCCGGCTGGGTGATGGCGGTCATCGACGCGATCCGCACCGCCTGGGGCGCCCTCAGCGCCATCCTCAGCTCCCTCGACGCGGTCCTCACCTGGCTCAAGGCCGTCCGCACGGGCGGCGCCGGCATCCTCTTCGCCAAGGCCGTCGCCGCGGGTGTGGTCGCCCTCCTGGAGGTCCTCTATCAGGCCCTCCTCAGCGGGATCGGCAAGTACGTCGCCAAGGTGGGCCGCCGCCTGCGGGGTGTCGCGGCGAAACTCACCAACGACAAGTCGGGCAAGCCGGGGGAGCGGGGGCGCGCGGGAGCGGAGGAGACGGAGGGCCGGGGCCCGAAGAAGCCGAAGGACTATCAGCCCCCCGCCCGAAAGCCAGACTCGGACGCCAGGACCCCTGGTGCCGCCAAGACCCCTCGGCCCAAGGACGACCAGCCCGAGAAGCCCACGGCCAAGGACAGGAACGGCCGCCCGAAGGACCCCACCGAAAAGCCGGACACCAAACCCACTCCGTCCGCAAAGCCGAAACCCGGGCCGCAACCGCGTCCGAAGCCGAGGACCGAGCCCGAACCCGGACACCGGGACCCGAGCAGGCCCAAGACCGCGGATCAGGACACGCCGGACACGTCGGCGCCCCGGAGCAGGGACGGCAAGACCTCGGACAAGCCGACGGACCGAGACCCCGGCAAGCCGAACCGCTCGGACCGGGACGCCCCGGGCAGGCGCAAGCCTGACGCGGATGAGGAAGCCGCCAGGCGCGACTCCAGGGGCCAGGACGAGGGCGGCGGCGATCGGGCGCCGAAGGAGAGGGACAAGGACGGGAAGAAGCGGAGGCCTGGACACGAGTCGAAGGGGCCGAAGCGTAAACGGGAGAAGTACGAGGGCCGAGGCCCGAAGCAGAAGGACTCGGCCAAGAAGAAGCAGGACAAGAAGGATCAGCGCAAGAAGGAAGAGGACTCGAAGGACTCGAAGGACGAGCGGCTGCGGAAGATCGTCGCACGGTTGCGTCCCCGCATCGAGCGGATGACGGAGCGAGGCGTGAAGCAGTTCGTGTTCCGAACCGCTATCTCGGCGCTGCGCGTTTGGTATCGCCTGACCAGCCTCGATACAAGCACTGCAGCACCTGTTTCGATCACGGCCGTACTGAATCCGTCTGCCCGCGTCACCGAGGCCACTCGAGCGAAGCTCCGTCTGCTCGTGGAGGGAGATCCGGCACGGCAGCGTCGTCTGGAGGCGGCCCTCGGGATCGAGAGCTTCGAAGACTGGCTCCTGTTCAAGGGAAGTGAAAGCGAGAGAGATTTCATCAACAGAATGAGAAATCTCCTCAGGCGTTTGGACAAGCAAGAGCGAAAGAACCTTGCGAACGCGGAGCTGCAGCGGATCCGTGCGGCTGAAAGGGATGTGCAAAACGGCCTGGGTCAGGATATCGACGTCGAGGACGGAGAGTACGAGGACAGAGCGGAGACCCCGGCGCCCCAGACCGAGGAGTACAGGAACGCGTATCGCGAACTGCTGAACGATCAGTACTGGCAGAGTCAGAAGGAACGGCTCCGGTCCGGCCAGCCTGGTGAGCAGCCGGACCCGGCAGCCCGGAAGAAGGAAGCGACGATCCAGCTGAAGCACCACTACGACCTGGTAGGTTTCACCAGAAAGGCCCTGGCCATCAAGCGCGCCAGCGAGAACGCGACCACGTTCAGAAGGGAGGCGTCTCCTTCCTATCACAGCATCTTCGGCCGCAAGGAGAAGCTCGTGGATCACCTGCAGGCGCAGCAGGATGCCAGGCGGCTCGGTGCGATGACTTTTCATTTCAAGAAAATGGTGCGTCTCCGCGCCCGTGCCAGTACCGACAGCATGGAATTGAAGCGGCGCATCGACAAACGGATCGACAACATGGACGTGGATCACGTGGTCGATCTGCAGCTCGGTGGCCTGGATGATTACAAGAACTTCTACCTGCTCGACAAGCAGACGAACAGGGAGATGGGGACAGACCTCACGAATGAACTCAAGATCAATAACGTTACCGTGCCGGCCGGTACGGTGATCGTTATCGATGTGAACTGGAAGTCGGTTTCAGGGGAAGCGGGAAGATGATCACGCATCAGCAAATGGCGGAACTATACGGTGAGGGGAATCTAGTGAGGCCGTCCGAGGTGGAGATCGACCGCCTCGGTCTTCGCTCGGTGGATGCGCGCGTTCTGGGGGAGACGGGGATTCCTCGGTACAGTCCACCTTTCTTTTCCGCGCTGGTCGAAGGAGGCCCGGCTTTCCTGGAGGTGATCGACATCCCCCTTCCGGATGGCGGCAGCCATCGTGAGGTCATCATCGGAGGGCCGCCCGGAGATCCAGGATTCCGGTTTTCGGTGGATGCGCGCGAAGGGTTCGTCACGTTGGCACAGTTGCGAGGGACACCTCGCGCCGAAGTAGTCAATCGGGACCTCGAGGAATTCGTTGAGTTTCTCTATCTGATCGATCTCCATCAAAGCCGCGCGATGGGATCAGGAGACGCGGCGGGTGAGTTCGAGAAGCTTTCGCATCACTTGAGGAGTCTGAACCCCATCTCATTCGAACGGCCCGAAAACTGGTGGTCGATGGCGCTCGAGTATGTGGCGGGCGAGGAGGGCGAAGGATGACCCGCTACCCCGACATCCCCAAACCCATCCGCTCCGGCCTCGTCGTGGTCGACCCCGATCGCGGCACGCCGCAACGCGTCATCGTCCTCCAGTTCAACCCCGACACCCTGGAACGCAGCATCGCGCCCCAGTCCGCCGGGGACAGCGGGGACGCCGGTGGTGGGGGGACCGGCAGTGGGGACCGGAACGAGGCGTTGCGGTTGAAGGGGCCCGCGCAGGAGACGTGGAAGTTCACCGCCGAGATCGACGCCACCGATCAGCTGGAGATCGCCGCGCCGGACGGGATCCATCCGCAGCTCGCCGTGCTGGAGATGCTGGTGCAGCCGACCACCGCGCAATTACGCGCCGCGACCAGGCTGACGCAGAAGGGCAGTATCGAGATCAGCCCGATCGAGATGCCGTTGACACTGTTCACCTGGGGGAGCAAGCGGGTGATGCCGGTGCGGCTCACCGAACTCTCCGTCAACGAGTCGGCGTTCGACGTGCGCCTCAACCCGATCCGGGCCTCGCTGAGCATCGGGATGAAGATCCTGACCGTCAGCGACCTGCCGGCCGGACACAGGGGCGCGGATCTGTACATGGCCCACCTGGCGCAGAAGGAGCGGCTCGCGGCCGCCGCGCGCGGCGGTGGCCCAGGCGCGCCGGGCCTCGGCGGCGCCGGCCTCGTGACCGGAAGGGGATGAGGGACGACATGGCCGAGACCGAGCCGTACGAGAGCGCGCTGCACTCGATCCCGGGCGCCCACCCCTACCCGCGCACCAGCCGGTACCACGACGCCGAGATCGGTGTCCACCGGCGCGCCGACGGCACCGAAGTCCGTTACACCAAGCGGCGGTTGCTGCCGCCGCTGGACGAGGAGACCGAGCCGCACATCGTCGGCGCCGGCGAGCGGCCCGACCTCCTCGGGCAGCGCTTCCTCGGCGACCCCGGCCAGTGGTGGCGGATCGCCGACGCCAACCCCGTACTGGACCCGAGGGAGTTGACGGACGAGCCGGGGCGGGTCATCGGCATTCCGCTCGCCGGCGGGTTCCCACGGGGGGAGCGGCGTGTCTGAACAGCCCGTGGGGCACGGCCCCGTCCACATCCAGCTCCTCATGGGACCCAAGCTCGCCCGCCCGGTCCCCCTGGAGGTCGCCGAGGCGCTGCTGTCCGCGCAGATCACGACCACGGCGGGGGAGCGAAGCGGGTTCCAGTTCGCCTTCGACCTCACGAAGAACGGTCTCCTCAGCAGACGGCTGCTGCCCGAGGGCTTCTTCGACCCGAAGACCCGCGTCATCCTCACCGTCAGCGTCCGCGGCACCCCGGAAGTGCTCTTCGACGGGCTGATCGTCCGCCAGGAGGTCGGCGCCAGCAACCTCCCCGGCCACTCCACCCTGACCGTCACCGGGGAGGACCTGACGCTCCTGATGGACCTGGAGGAACGCACCGCGCGCTACCCCAACCTGCCGCCGTCCCAGCGGGTACTGGCGATCCTGCGCCGGTACTCCGACTACGGCATCCGCCCCGACGTCTACCAGGAGAAGATCGCCCAGCCCCCGCACCAGGACCTCCGCGTCCACTACCAAACCGGCACCGACCTGCAGTACGTCACCGAACTGGCCCGCGCCAACGGCTACACCTTCTACCTGGAGCCCGGCCCCGACCCCGGCTATTCCTCGGCCCGCTGGGGCCCCGAGGTACGGATCGGACTGCGCCAGCACGCCCTCAACGTCAACATGGACGCCCTGTCCACCGTGGACCAGCTGACGTTCGCCTACGACGGCACCGCCCGCGAGGAGCCCCAGGCGCGCTGGCAGGACCCCGGCACCCGCCAGGCCACCCTGCTGCCCCAGCCGCCGGTCAGCCCCCTGCGCCCGCCGCTCGGCCGCCGCCCCACTCCCGCGCTCAAACGCAAGACCCTCTCCGGCACCGCCAAACAGCAGCGCGAGCAGGCCGAGGCCGAACTCCTCGCCCGTGCCGCCGTCTCCGCCGACGTCGTCTCCGGCTCCGGTTCGCTCGACGTCAGCCGGCACGGCTACCTCCTCCAGCCACGCCGGCTCGTCGGCGTCCGCGGCGCCGGACGGGCGTACGACGGCGACTACTTCGTCAAATCCGTCACCCACAACCTCCGCCCGGGCTCCTTCCAGCAGAACTTCACCCTCTCCCGGGAGGGCCTGGAAGCACGCGGCGACACCGTCCGGCCGTGACCCCCCCGACCCACCGACGAGGAGAGCACCCCGACCATGGCGGCACCCAGCAATCGCTACCTCGGCAAGTTCCGCGGCCGGGTGGTCAGCAACGACGACCCGTTGCGGATCGGCCGGATCACGGCCGAGGTCCCGGACGTCCTCGGCGACGAGCCGTCCACCTGGGCGCTGCCCTGCCTGCCCTTCACCGGGCCCGGGTCCGGACAGTTCGTGGTGCCGCCGCCCGGCGCCGGAGTCTGGGTGGAGTTCGAACAGGGGGACCCCAGCTTCCCGGTGTGGACCGGCTGCTGGTACGGCGACGCGAGTGAACTGCCGCCCGACGCCCGGCGCGAGCTGCGGGCGAACGCGGCGAGCAAACCCGTCGTCGTACAGACCCCGGGCGACCACAAGATCGTCCTCAACGACACGGCCGGCACCGAACAGGGAATCCTCCTGCAGGCCCAGGGCGGCGCCTACATCCGCATCACCAAGGAAGCCGTGGTCATCGCCACCGGCGCGGGCGCCGAGATCACCTTGCGCGGCCGCGAAGTCACCATCAACCAAGGGCAGTTGACCGCCCAGTCCCAGCGATAGACAAACGGGGGAAGAGAGTTGTCCGGGAGTCTGCTCCACGCGGGCACCGTGATCGGCTGCCCGCACGGCGGCCGGGCCGCACCCGCCACCACACCCTCCGGCGGCGTCCGCGTCGACGGCGTCACCGTGGCCACGACCGCCCACGCCTACGTCGTCACCGGCTGCCCGCACACCGTGGACGGCGTGCCCTCGCCGTGCGTGTCCGTCCGCTGGACCGCCGCCGGCACCGGCGTCACCGTCGACGGCGCGCCCGTGCTGCTCGACACCTGTGCCGCCCAGTGCCTCAGCGCGGCCCTCGTCCCGCAGGGACCACCCGTCGTCCAGGCCGCGCAGCGAAAGGTCACCGTCCGATGAGACCGCCGAGCCCGCACACCCGCCCGCGCAGCGACATCGCGTTCCCCTTCCACGCCGACCGCCGCGGCCGCACCGCGCACGCGCGCCCCGCCGAGCACGTCCACGACCTCATCGAACAGCTGCTGTTCACCAGCCCCGGCGAGCGCGTCATGCGCCCCGACTTCGGCTGCGGACTGCTCGACCTGGTCTTCGCACCGGCCGGCCCCGAACTGGTCAGCACCCTCGAACTCTCCGTCCAGGCCGCCCTCCAGCGCTGGCTGGGCGACCTGATCGAGGTGGTCTCCCTCGACATCGCCGCCGGCGACGACACCGTACGCGTCCGACTGTCCTACCTGGTCCGCGCCACGGGCACCCTCCAGGAGGACCTCTTCGAGGGGAGGGCGGCATGAGCACGGGCGCCACCCGGCGGGCCAAGGTGCGTGCCGCCCACCTCAACGGGATCGACACCGTCGAGGTCGGCGACGACGGGCTGCTGCTCACCGTCACCTTCCTCGGCAAGGCGCCCGGCGGCCTCGGCCCGGAGAACGTCCGCATCGACGGCGGCCGGCGCGTCACCGGCCTCACCGCCGTGGACGTCAGCGTCGAACGCGAGGAGGACCCCGAGCTGGACGACCGGCTCTACGTCACCCTCGACCGGGCCGGTGACACCTCCCGCTACCGGCTGTCGCTGGTGGAGGCCGACCCCTACGGCAGGCCGGGCACCGAGCCGTACCACGGCTTCGACCAGCGGTACGCCGGCGCGGACTTCGGTTTCTGGCCCGACTGCCCGAGCCCCTTCGACTGCGCGGACGCGGGCGAGGACGACGCCGCCCTCCCGGCCGCGCCCGTGACCGACTACACGGCCCGCGACTACGACTCCCTGCGCAGGCTCCTGCTCGACCGGCTCACGCTGACCACCCCCGACTGGGCCGAGCGCAACCCCGCCGACCTGGGCACCACCCTGGTGGAACTGCTCGCCTACACCGGCGACCAGATCAGCTACCAGCAGGACGCCGTCGCCACCGAGGCCTACCTCGACACCGCCCGCCGCCGCGTCTCCGTACGCCGGCACGTCCGGCTCATCGACTACGCGATGCACGACGGCTGCAACGCCCGCACCTACGTGACCGTCGAGACCGCCGCCGACCGCACCCTGGCGCCCGGCACCTACCGCTTCGCCGCGGTCGACGTACGCACCCTCGACCCGCACGACCGCCCCGGACCCGGTACGGTCATCGACGACAACGACCTCGGCGACCTGGACGAGCGCGGCTCCGTGGAGGTCTTCGAACCCGTCCTCGCCACAGAACCGCTGGAACTGCGGGTCGCGCACAACGCGATCCGGTTGTGGACCTGGGGCGGCGAGGTGTCCGTGCTGCCCGCGGGAGCCACCGCCGCCACCCTGCGCGACGAGTGGGCGGACCCCGCGACGTGCCGGGAGCGCAGGCTCGCCCTGAAACCGGGTGACGTGCTGATCCTGGAGGAGGTCAAGGGCCCGCGCACCGGCACCCCGGGCGACGCCGACCCCGCCCACCGGCAGGCCGTCCGCCTCACCTCCGTCACCCCCGGCCTGGACCGGGTCGAGGACCAGCCGGTGCTGGAGGTCACCTGGGCCACCGAGGACGCCCTGCGCGTCCCGTTGTGCCTGACCACCCGGGGCGGACGAGACTGCCTGCCCGTCGCGGACGTCACCCTCGCCCGCGGCAACGCCGTCCTCGTGGACCACGGCCGCACCGGCACCGTCGAGACGGTCACCGTGCCGCCGGACCCGGCCGTCGTGGCGTCCTGCGGCCCGCCCGGCCCCGGCTGCGCGGACCATACCCGGGGCAACGCACCGGCACGGCTCATCGCCTCGCTGACGGACCGCACTGAAAGCGGCCGGGCGCTGCGCCCCGACGACGTCCGCGAACTGTTCGACGTCGTGGGGGAGCGGGCCGTCCGGCGCGCCGGCATCGGTCTGGAAGGAACCGGACAACGCCACGAGCACGTGGTGCCCGGTACGGCGTACGGGCAGGCCGCGGCCCTGCGGACGCTGCTCGCCCAGAGCGTCTACCCCGGCATCCGACCGAGGCTCCGCCCCGTCCTCGGCCACGCTCCCGTCACCCAGGCCGTACCGTTCCCCGACCCGGCGGCGGTCGCCGCCGCGCAGGCCGAGCGGATCGCCGCCGTCCCGGACCGGGCCCGGCACCGGCTGACCGAGCTGTGGCGCAGCGCCCGCGACGCCGACGGACTAGCCGAGGACGAGATCACCGAACTCGCCGTGCTCTTCGGCCTGAAGCTGCTGGAACGGCTGGAACTGCGCCGCCACCCCGTCCGCGCCCTGCGCGAACTGCTGCACCGCGGTGACGAGTTGCTCGACGCCAAGCGGCGGCGCGTCGCCGTCCTCACCGCGCGGGCCCGTGCCGGTACCGTCCTCGACGCCCACATCGCCTGGGAGATCGCGCACAGCTGGGGCCCGTCGTACGCCATCGGACTCCACCCCGACGAGCCGGTGCTGCACGGCCCGGCCGGCGCCGCGCTCGCCCAGGACCCGCGCCGCGCCCTGCCCGCCGTACGCCTCACCGACGGCGAGGCGGTGTGGGAGCCGCGCCGCGACCTGCTCGACAGCGCGCCCCGCGACCGGCACTTCGTCGGCGAACCGGAGGACGACGGACGGCTCGCCCTGCGCTTCGGCGACGGACGGCACGGCGCCCGGCCGGACCCGGGAACCCGCCTGACCGTGCGCTACCGCCTCGGCGGCGGCAGCGCGGGCAACGTGGGCGCGGAGGCCATCAACCATCTCGTCGTGGCGGCGGGCGAGCCCGGCGAGCCGGTACCCGCCGCCACTGTCCGCAACCCGCTGCCGGCCACCGGCGGTACCGAGCCCGAACCCCTGGAACAGGTACGCCAGTTGGCACCTCTTGAGCTGCGCCGCACCCGGCTGCGCGCCGTCACCGCCGCCGACTACGCGGCGCTCGCCTCCACCGTGCCCGGCGTCCAGCGGGCCGCCGCCGACCTCCGCTGGACCGGCAGCGCGCAGGAGGCCCACATCGCCGTCGACGCGTACGGCGGCACCCCGTCGCCGCGCCTGCTCGACACGGTGGCCCAGGCCCTGGAGACATACCGGCGCATCGGTCACGACCTGGTGGTCGGCCCCGCCCGGCTGGTGCCGGTCGACATCGCGCTGCGGGTGTGCGCCCTGCCCGGTCACCAGCACGGGCGGATCCTCGCCGACCTGTACCGCGTCCTCGGCCGCGGCCGGCTGCCCGGCGGCCGGCTCGGCTTCTTCCACCCCGACGCCCTGACCTTCGGCGAGCCCGTACGGCTCAGCCGTCTGGTCGCCGTCGCCGCGGCCGTCCCCGGCGTGGAAAGCGTAGAAGTGACCCGGCTGCGACGGCTGTTCGAACCGGACCGGGGCGAGCGGGAGGACGGCGTGCTGCGGCTCGGCCCGCTGGAGATCGCCACCTGCGACAACGACCCCGACCGGCCCGAACAGGGCCGGCTGGAGATCACCCTGGGAGGAGCCCGATGAACCGCCCCTGCTCCTGCGGCGGTGCGTGCGGCGGCCACGACGAGCGCCACGCGCCCGCCCCCCTCCACAACCCGCCCGGCCGCACCGCCCTCGACTACCGCGTCGGCGAGTACGGCACCTTCCTCGCCGCCCTCCTCGACCGGCTCGCCTCACCCGCGTACCCGGCCCTCGGCCGGCTCACCGTACGCACCCCCGACGACCCGGCCGTGGGACTCCTCGACGCCGCCGCCGTCCTCGGCGACCTGCTCACCTTCCACTCCGAGCGGATCGCCGACGAGGCCTACCTCCGCACCGCCCGCGAACACCGCTCCCTGGTCCTGCTGGGCCGGCTCGTCGGGCACCGGCCGCGCCCCGGAGTGGCCGCCACCACCCATCTCGCGTACACCCTCGAACGCGACCCGCGCGCCGAGACCCTGCCGGTGCCCATCCCGCGCGGGGCCCGCAGCCACAGCGTGCCCGCCTCCGCCGACGAGCGGTCGCTGACCTTCGAGACCTGCCGGGACCTCACCGCCCGCTGGGACTGGAACGAACTGACGGTACGGCGCCGCCGGCCCTCCCTCCTCACCCCCGACGACCTCGCCCGCCGCTCCGAACTGTTCGTGGAGGGCACGGCCGCCTCCCTGCGGACCGGCGACAAGCTCCTCTTCGTCTTCGGCGAACAGGCGGGCGGAGTACGGAAGTTGATCACGATCGCCGGCGTCCGCACCGACCCCGGGGAAGAGATCACCGCGCTCACTCTGCCCCAGTCCGCCCCGCCCACGCTGCGGGAACTGGTGGCCGAGGTGCGCCGCTGGACCGCCGAACCGGCCACCCCCGGTGAACCCGGTGACGAGCCGCCGACCCCCGAGGTGCCCAACCCGCGCCCGGTCAGCCGTCTGATCGAGGACTTCGACGACCAGGTCCTCGCCCCCCTGCGCACCGACCTGGACACCATCGGCACCCCGGAGCGGCTCGCCACCCGCCTCGGCGAGCCGGTGGCCCGCCTGCGCGAGGCCGAGGTCCTGGCGGAGCCGTACGAGGACGTCGCGGCGTGGTTCGCCCAGCTGGCGGCGGTCCTCGCGGAACTGGCCGGGCGGGCGCTGGCGCTGGCACCCGCCCGGCCAGCCACCCGGGGCGACGACACGGGGGAGCGGGCGAGCGTCCTCGCCACCGCACAGCACGACGTCCGGCCCGACCCCCGCGAAGCCGCCCTCCATGCTCTGAACACGCTCCTCCCCGCCCTGCGCACCACGGCCCCCGCGCCCCGGCCGGAAACCCGCACCCATCGCCCCGGCACCGACACCGCCCACCTGCTGACCGCCCTCCACCCGGACCTGGCCGGCCTCTACCCGGCCTGGCGCACCGCCACCACCCCGGCCACCGGCCCACTGCTGCGCGCCCTCCTCGCGATGCGCGTCACCGCCGCACCCTTCGGCGCGAACGCCCCCCTCAAACCCGTCCAGGACGCCCGCGGCCGCGTCATCCGCACCGCCGACTGGCCGCTGACCGGTGGCGCGCTGGCGAGCATGCGCGTGGTGTACGACCCCACGGGCAAGACGCCGGTACGCGCCGAGTTCCAGTACGTCGAGGGCGGCAGCTCCGACCAGCGCGCCGAGAACCTGCCCGTCACCCAGCCGGTCACCTTCACGCTGGGACCCGGCCGGGTCGACCTGTCCACACGGGCCGCCCGCGACCGGCAGCCGATCCGCCCGGCCGCCGACGGCGAACCCGGTGTCACCGCCCGCCTGCACGCCGGCCTGCCCGAGGGCAGCCTGTTCGTCTCCCGGCCCGAGGACGACGGCACCGTACACATCGCCCTGACCGACGGCACCACCGAACAGTTCTCCCTGGAACCCGGCGGCAGCAGGCAGTTCACCCACGGCGCGTACCAGGTGAGCGCCAGCTACACGGTCGGCAGCACCGCACCGAACGTCGAGATCGTCATCGCGAGCGAGCCCGACCCCCTCAACCGCCGCATCCTGCGACTGGACAGCGTCCACGACACCGTCACCGTCGGCAGCTGGGTGGCGATCGAGCGCCCGGCCAAGGGCACGGGCGTCCCCGGCGACGCCGCACTCGCCTTCGTCACCACCCAGGTGGCCGCCGTCCGGACGGCGGCGTACTCCGACTACGGCATCACCGGTCGCGGCACCGAACTCACCCTGGCCGACCCCTGGCTGGACGAGTACGACGTCCTGCTCTCCCACATCCGCGACACCACCGTGCACGCGGCGGGCGAGCCGCTGCGCCCGGCCGGCGAACCGCTCGACGAGGACGTACACGGCAACGAGATCGAACTCGCCGAGCTCTACGACGGGTTACGGCCCGGCCGCACCCTCGTCGTGAGTGGCGAACGCACCGACGTACCCGGCGCGCGCGGGGTCACCGCGAGCGAGGTGGTCACCATCGCCGCCGCCGACCCCGCCATCGACCCCCACCTCCCCGGGGACCACGTCCACACCCGCCTCACCCTGACCACGAACCTGGTCCACCGCTACGACCGGGCGAGCGTGCGCGTCCTCGGCAATGTCGTCGAGGCCACCCACGGCGAGAGCCGCGAGGAGGCCATCGGCAGCGGCGACTCCGACCGCGTCAACCAGACCTTCGCCCTCTGGCAGTCCCCGCTGACCTGGCTCGCCGCCGACAACCCGCTCGGCGCCACCCCGGTCCTGGAGATCCGCGTGGACGGCCTGCTCTGGCACGAGGTCGACAGCCTCGCCGGACGCGGCCCCACCGAACGCGTCTACATCACCGGCACCGCCGCCGACGGCCGCACCACCATCACCTTCGGCGACGGCGTCCACGGCGCCCGGCTGCCCGGCGGGCACGAGAACGTGCGCGCCCGCTACCGCTTCGGCACCGGCAAGGCCGCCGACGTCCCCGCCGAACGGATCACCCAGCCGCTCACCCGCCCGCTCGGCGTCACCGCGGTCACCAATCCGCTCCCGGCGACCGGCGGTTCGGACGCGGACGGGCCGGGCCTGACCCGACGTACGATCCCGCTCGCCGTCTCCGCCCTGGACCGGCTGGTCTCCCCGGCCGACTACGAGGACTTCGCCCGCTCCCGGGCCGGCATCGGCCGGGCCGCCGCCCGCGAACTGTTCGACGGACGGCGGCGCGTGCTCCATGTGACGGTCGCCGGCACCGACGACGTGCCGCTCGCCGACGACAACCTCCGGCCGCTGCGCCGCGCCCTGACCGAGTACGGCGACCCCGGCCTGCCGGTACGCGTCGACGCGCGCGAACTCGTCCTGCTGCTGATCGCCGCCAAGGTGAAACTCGCCCCGGACCACGTCTGGGACACCGTCGAACCCCGGCTGCGCCAGGCGCTGCTGCGCCGCCTCGGCTACGAGGGACGGGAACTCGGCCGGCCCGCCCGCCTCTCCGAGGTGCTCGCCACCGCCCACTCCGTGCCCGGCATCGACCACATGGACGTGGACGTCTTCACGGGTGTGCCCGCCTCCGCCACCCCGGAGCGGCTCACCGCCCTGCTCACCGGCCCCGGCATCCCGCGGCCCACGGTCCCCGCCCACCCGGCGGCCTACGACGAGCAGACCTACACGGTCCGCGACACCGAAGGCGAGACCCTGTCGTCGGTCTGCGCCCGCCACGGCATCCCGCTCGGCCGACTGCTGCGCCTCAACCCGGACATCACCGACACCCGGCGCCTGGCCAGGGGCCGGACGGTGGTCGTCTTCCGCGGCATCCGCCCGGCCCAGCTCGCCATGCTGTCGGCGCGGGCCGCGGACACCCTGATCCTGACGGAGGTCAAGTGATGTCCCCCGACGCCGCACCGCGCACGCCGGCCGACCGGCACCCCGACGAACTCGCCGAACTGCTGCCCCGCCGGCACCGGTTGCGCGACGCGGAGGAGGGCGAACCGCTGCGGGCCCTGCTCGCCGTCATCGCCGAACAACTGGACCGGGTCCGCGACGGCGTGCGCCAGGGCTACGAGGACCTGTTCGTGGAGACCGCCGCGCCCTGGGTGCTGCCCTACCTCGGCGACCTCGTCGGCTACCGCACCCTGCCCGGCTACGAGCACGTCCTCACCACCGGGCTGCACGACGGCGGCCGGGCGGCGCTCGCCGAGGCCGTCGCCCCCCGCCGGGACGTGGCCGCCACCGTCGCCCAACGGCGCCGCAAGGGCACCCTGCACCTGCTCGAGGAACTCTCCGACCGGGTCGCCGACTGGCCCGCCCGCGCCGTGGAACTGTCCCGGCACGTGGCCCACACCCAGCCGGTCAGGCTCCACGGCACCGGCCGGCGCACCGAACGCGGCCGGCTGCTCGACCTCAGGGACGGCTCGGCACTCGCCACCGCGGGCGGCCCCTTCGACACGACGTCCCGCACCGTCGACGTACGCCGCGCCGACTCCACGAGGAGACAAGGGGGTTGGACGCCGGCCGGGGTCGGTCTCTTCGTCTGGCGGCTCAAGCCGTACGCGCTCACCGCGTCACCGGCCTACTGCGTCGACCGCGCCCGCAACCTCTACACCTTCTCCATCCTCGGCAACGACACCCCGCTGCTCACCCGCCCGGTGCCCGAACCCTCGCCCGCGCACATCGCCGCCGTGGACCACGTGCCCGCGTTCATCACCCGCCGGCTGCTGCACGACCGGCTCGCCGACTACTACGGCCCCGGAAAGAGCCTGTGCATCCGGCGTGACGGCGAGGACCGCCCCGTACCGCCGGCGGACATCGTCGTCGCCGACCTGTCCGACTGGCGCTACCGGCCCGGGCGCGGGCAGATCGCCGTCGACCCGGAGCTCGGCCGGATCGCGTTCGGCGCCCGCCGCGCGCCCCGCCAGGGCGTCTGGGTCGACTACCACCACGCCTTCGCCGCCGACCTGGGCGGCGGCCAGTACGAGCGCCCCGACCGTACGGCCCGCCCCGACGCCGACCTCTACCGGGTCGGCCCCGGCGGGCCGTACCGGCGGATCATGGACGCCTACCGGGCCTGGCAGGACCACCGCGGCCCCGGCCGGACCGGCATCATCGAGATCACCCACAGCGGCGCCTACCAGGAACAGCTGGACTTCGACCTCGACCCCGGCGACCGCCTCGAACTGCGCGCCGCCGAGGGCACCCGGCCGGTGATCCGGCTCCTCGACTGGTACAGCAACCGCCCCGACGCCCTCAACATCCGCGCCGTGGAATCCGACTGCGCCCCGCACGAACGGCCGCGCATCGTCCTGGACGGACTCCTCGTCACCGGGCGCGGCATCAACGTCACCGGCCCCGTAGGCGCCGTCGTCATCCGGCACTCCACGCTCGTGCCCGGCTGGTCGCTGGAGCCCGAGTGCGCGCCGCACTCACCCGACGAACCCAGCGTCGTCCTCGAACACACCACCGCCTGCCTCCGGATCGAGCACAGCATCCTCGGCACCATCGAGGTCATCGGCGACGAGGTGAGCCAGGACCCCCTCGACATCCAGCTGTACGACAGCGTCCTGGACGCCACCGGCGACGACCGCGCGGCCCTGTCCGCCCCCGACTGCCGCCACGCCCACGCCGTGCTGCACCTGCGCCGCACCACCGTCATCGGGGAAGTGCACACACACGCCGTCGAGTTCGCGGAGAACTCCGTGTTCACCGGCCGGCTGCACGTGGCCCGGCGCGGCATCGGCTGTCTGCGCCACTGCTACGTCCCGCCCGGCTCGCGCACCCCGCGCCGCCATCGCTGCCAGCCCGACCTCATCGGCGCCGAACAGGCGGAAACCGTACGGCCGTTGTTCGTGTCCACTCGCTACGGCACACCCTGGTACGGCCAATTGGCCGACCAGGGCCCCGAACAGATCCGGCGCGGCGCCGACGACGGCGGCGAACTCGGCGCGTTCCACGACCTGTACCGCCCCCAGCGGGAGGACGCGCTCAGGGCGCGGCTCGCCGAGTACACACCAGCGATCGCCGACGCCGGGATCTTCTTCGTGACGTGAGCGGTGCCGCCGTACGACCCACCCGCAGACTTCCGAACCAGGGGGACCCCCTTCATGCACGCCGACCTCTCCCGCGCCACCTTCCGCCCGGAGCGGCACTACTCCGCGGTCCTCGCCCAGCAGGGCCGGGTACAGCTGGACGCCGACCTCAACGAACAGACCGCCATCCAGCTCCACCAGGCCCGCACCCTCGCCGCCGACCTCATCGGCCGGCACGGCGGACCCGCCGGCGCCTGCGGCTTCCGCATCGAGTACGTGGGCGGCAAGCACGACATCGACACCCTGTACATCCACGGCGGCCGCTACTACGTGGACGGCATCCTGTGCGACGCGGACCGCCCCGCGCCCGGCGTCCCCGTACCGGACGAGGACACCGAAGAGCAGCCGCCCGCCGGGACGGACGCCCACTGGGACTACTGGAACCAGCCCGACGGCTTCCGCGACCCGGAACGGCCCGGCGACCGGCTGCCCTCGCCCGCCCGGTCGCCCTTCCTCGTCTACCTCCAGGTGTGGGAGCGGGCGGTCTCGGCGGCCGAGGACCCGGCGCTGCGCGAGGTCGCCCTCGGCGCCGCGCTGCCGGACACCGCCGTGCGCACCAAGGTCGTCTGGCAGGTGCTGCCGCTGCCCCTGGCCGCGCTGGACATCGAGGACGCCCAACCGTCCCCGGGAGCCGTCCGCGAGGCCTTCGAGAAGTGGGCCAGGACCCAGGCGGCGCCCTCCGCCCGGCTCGCCGCCCGCGGCGAACGGCCCGAGCACGCCGACGACGACCCCTGCCTGGTCCGCCCCGACGCCCGCTACCGGGGTCCGGAGAACCAGCTGTACCGGGTGGAGATCCACGCGGGCGGCGAGGCGGCCGACGCCACCTTCAAGTGGTCCCGGGAGAACGGCTCGGCCGTCTTCCCGGTGGACGAACTCGACGGCACATGGGTCCGGTTGGCCACCCTGGGCCTCGACTCCAAACTCGGTCTGGAGGTCGGCGACCACGTCGAGTTCACCGACACCGCGTACGCCTCCCGGCTGGAGGCGCTGCCGCTGCTGCGGGTCGAGGAACTGGACCTGCCCGGCCGCCGCGTCCGGCTCTCCGCCGAGCCGGACCCGCGCGTGGGACGCCTGCCGCACCTGCACCCCTTCCTGCGCCGCTGGGACCACCGCGAAGGACCCCGGCGCAAGGGCCGCACCAACTCCCTGAAGGGGGGCGCCGTGCCGCTCGCCGAGGGCCGGTGGCTGCCGCTGGAGGACGGCGTCGAGGTCTACTTCGCCAAGAACGGCACCTACCGCACCGGCGACCACTGGCTGATTCCCGCCCGCACCGCCACCGGAAGCGTCGAGTGGGACACGGACGCCGCTCGCCGCCCGCTGCTGAAGGCCCCGGCGGGCATCGACCGGCACCTCGCCCCGCTGGCACTGGTCACCGGCGAGGGCAGCACCGCCGACCTGCGCCAGGCCTTCGGCGCGCTCGCCACGGACATTCCACCGGCCGACCAGGCGGCCCTGGACGCCGAGGCCCGCGCCGCACACGAGGAACGGACCGCGGAGGCCGGCCCGTCCCGGGGCCGCTCCCAGACCACGGCGGCGGCGGGGGCCGCCGCGGAAGGAGACGAGTGATGGCACAGCCGATGAGCGCGGCCAAGCTGCTGGAGGTCCTGCGCGCGGAGGGCCTGACGGTGCACGAGGTACGCGACTGGCGCCACCACAACCGCAACACCAAGGGGCCCTGGGGCCCGGTGAACGGCGTGATGATCCACCACACCGTCACCTCGGGCACCCGGAACTCCGTGAACATCTGCTACGACGGCTACGCGGGCCTGCCCGGGCCCCTCTGCCACGGGGTCATCGACAAGGAGGGCCACGTCCACCTCGTCGGCAACGGCCGCGCCAACCACGCCGGTCTCGGGGACGGCGACGTGCTGCGGGCGGTGGTCGACGAGACCGCGCTTCCGCCGGACAACCAGGCCGACGTCGACGGCAACCGGCACTTCTACGGTTTCGAGTGCGTCAACCTGGGCGACGGCAAGGACCCCTGGCCCGAGGTGCAGAAGGAGGCCATCGAGAAGGTGTCCGCCGCGATCTGCCGGTACCACGGGTGGTCGGAGCGCTCCGTCATCGGCCACAAGGAGTGGCAGCCCGGCAAGCAGGACCCGCGGGGCTTCACCATGGACGGCATGCGGCGCCGCATAGCCGACCGGCTCGCGGGCAAGGGCGGCAACGAGCCGGGCGATCCCAAGCCCGGACCCAAGCCCAAGTACGCGCCCTTCCCCGGCGCCGGGTTCTTCCGCACGGGGCAGAAGTCCCCCCTGATCACCGCCATGGGCCGCCGCCTCGTCGCCGAGGGCTGCGGTCGCTACGAGAAGGGCCCGAGCCCCGAGTGGACCGAGGCCGACCGCGAGTCCTACGCGGCCTGGCAGCGGAAACTCGGCTACCGCGGCAAGGACGCGGACGGCATCCCCGGCCGGACCAGCTGGGACCGACTGAAGGTCCCGTCGGACGACTGACCACCTGGTGTCCCCGGAAGTCCTGCCGGCTCCTCTACTGAGTGATACTGTATAGCGGTACTCGGTAGCACAAGGTACCGGCAGGACTGAGGAGCGCCCGCGATGGAGGGCCTGACGGAGATGCTGAAGGGCACGCTCGAAGGATGCGTGCTCGAAATCATCGGCAGCGAGGAAACCTACGGATACGCCATCACCCGCAAGCTGAACGAGCTCGGTTTCACCGATGTCGTCGAGGGCACGGTGTACACCGTCCTGCTGCGACTCGAGAGGAACGGCCTCGTCCAGGTGACGAAACGGCCTTCCGCGGTGGGCCCGCCGCGCAAGTTCTACGCACTCAACGACGCCGGACGCGAGGAACTCGCGAGGTTCTGGGCGAAATGGCAGTACGTCTCGTCCCGCATCGACAAGCTCAGGGAGAGCGGCGGAAGATAAACTTCTGGGAGAACGTCACGGGCAGTGATCTCACCAGGGACTGGAAGGCATTCGAAGTCCGGGCCGCGGCCCTGCCGGACGACCACCGGGCGGCGTGGGTACAGATCAAGGGCCACCTCTTCCCCTACGGGGACTTCACCGGCCGCAACCTGACACCGATCGTCGACGCCGCCCTGGCGCTGCTCGAAGAAGCGGCGGCGGACGGACAGAGCGCCCACGAGGTGCTCGGCGACGACATCGGCGGCTTTTGCGCGGCGTTGGCCGGCGGATCCGGGGCCCGCACCTATCGCGACCGCTGGCGTAAGCAGTTGAACAGGAACGTCGCCAGGAAATTGAGCCGGCTGGGAGGCTGACATGAGCATCCAGGACATCATCGAGGGCAAGAAACAGTGGCGGGCGCACCTGGCCCGGGTCAAGGCCCTCCCGCAGGACTACCGGATCGTCTACAAGGAGATGCAGAGGTACCTGTTCAAGGTCGGCCCGATCGACCTTCCCGACGGGCCCCTGCTCCCTGGCATCCTCGACTTCTTCGAGGAGGGCGTCGCCGGGGGCAAGGGAGTCCTGGAACTCACCGGAACCGATGTCGCCGCGTTCTGCGACGACTTGGTCAAGGACTCTCCCACCTACGCGGACGCCTACCAGAAGTCCCTTGCCGGGGAACCCGACACGGCCGAGAGGTAACACCCGCCGTCCCACCCCGACGGAAACGCACCCAGTCGAACCGCCACTGCTCCGGCTCACACAACCGCCCCATCCGATCCAGGGATGCGGAGAGGCGCTGCCTAGAGCCGCGCCATCCCGCTCGGGGCCGGGTACGGGTCGCGGAAGGTGAACGCCTGCGGGCCGGGGCCGTTTTCACGCACCATCGCGATCCGCTCCATCGCCTCGTCGACGGTCGGGCGGTGGCCGGCCGGGATCCACCACAGGGCCTGGTGCGCCTCGGTCATGCGGCGGAACCACTCCCGGCGGCGGCTCAGCACGCGAAGGTGATCGCTGTGGTACGTGAAGTTCTGGAGCGCCTCGACCGACTCCCAGACCGAACAGTTGAACAGCAGCAACGTGTCGTTCCCGTCGGGGCGGATGCCGGTCGCGTCCATGCCGCCGGCGTCCACCATCCGCCAGACGAACCCGGGGCTTTGGTCGGCGAGCGCGTTGATCTCCGGTTGCAGGGCGACGAAGTCGGCCAACTCGGGGCTGTCCAGCGGGGCGACGATGCGGCCGATGTTGACCTGCGCGAGGTGAGAGTCAGTCATGAAGCACAGCATGGCCCGGCCCGACTTCTATAGTCAATGATTTTTCTTTTTAGAAAGGGCCACGCAGCAGCCGCCGGGGCACGGATCCAACGTCGGTGACCACTGCTCAGGCGCCAGGCCCTCGATGAGCGCCAGGTTCATCCCGCAGATCAGGGCGGGGAACTCCGAAGCCAGCGCGTGGTAAGGGCAGTTGCGCAGCCGCAGTGTCTCCCCGTCCCAGAAGGGCTCGTAGCCACGAGCCCGTAGCGCCGCCTCCACGTCGTCGGCATGTCCGTCCGGACGCGCCGCGCCCGCCGCCCGCGCCGCGGCCTGCAACTCCCGGTCCAGCCCGGCGTTCTCCAGCACCTCGGCGAGCAGCCGGCCGACGGCTTCGTACGACCGCGGCGGCACGGAGACGACATGTTCGCCCTCGGCGCGCCGGTACAGCTTCGCCGGCCGCCCCGCCCCGGGGCCGGTGCGCCCGGACAGCCGCCGGAAGGAAACGGTGAGCAGCCCGGCCTCGACCAGCTTGTCCAGGTGGAAGGCGGCCAGCGAGCGGGAGATCCCGGCCGCTTCGGCGGCCGCGTCACGGCCCACGTCCTCGGGGGCGGCGGCGACGTATCGGTAGAGGCGGCGGCGCACGGGGTCGCCCAGCACGGCCAGCATGTCGAAGGTGGAGTCCTCGTCAGTCACACGCCGACTCTATGACCCGCCAGGGCTTGTCACGGATGCCGAGGAAGCCGGAAAGCACTGCTCGTCGGGCTGCCGCTTCGGATCCACGTCCCGGGTGCGGGCCACGGCGGCCGCAGGTCACCGTGGCCTTCATCCGAAGCACCCGTCCCAACCGACCACTCCCCATGCCGCACCGGCACCGCCATCATGGGAGCGCTCCCGTATTCACGCACGCGCAGATCTCCCGACACCGGAAGGACCGCTCATGCGCACCGCTTCCCCTCTCTCTCGGCGGGCACTGCTCACGGCCGCCGCCGCGAGCGTCACCGCGGGCCTCACCACCGCGGCCGCCACACCCTCCCGGGCATCCGGCGCCCACCGCTCCCTGCCGTCCCCCGCCTTCGCCGGGTTCCGGACCGTGGGCCGGGTCAAGGAGGCGGCCGACGGCTGGGTGCAGTACAGCTGGCCCGGCATAGTCTTCGAAGGCCGGTTCCGCGGCAGCGGCGTCGGGATCGCGCTCGACGACTCCGCCAACGACTACGACGTCCAGATCGACGGAACGACCGTGAGCACACTGGTGACTCCCGGACGCACCACGTCCTGGATCACGGACCTCGCCGACACCGAGCACACCGTGCGGCTCGTCAAACGGACGGAGTGCCCGTGGGCCGTCGGCCGCTTCGGCGGGTTCGTCGCCGCTCGGGGAGGAAGGATCCTCCCCGCCCCCGCGCCGCGCAGAAGGCAGATCGAGTTCATCGGCGACTCCTACACCGCCGGGTACGGCAACGTCTCGGGCACGCGTGACTGCTCGGCCAACGGAGGAGTCGACCGGAACAGCAACGCGGGCCTCGCCTTCGGCGCCCTCACCGCCCGGAAGCTCGACGCCGACCACCAGCAGAACGCGTTCTCCGGCCGTGGCATGGTCCGCAACTACAACGGCGGCGACCCCGGCACCGATTACCGCACCTACTACGACCGGGCCCTGCTGAACGTCGTCGGCGACGTCTGGCACAAGCCGCGCGGCTGGCAGCCGCAGGTCGTCGTCATCGGCCTCGGCATCAACGACTTCTCGACCCCGCTGCACCCGGGCGAACCGTGGGCCACGCAGAGCGAGTTGACCGCCGCCTACGCCCGTGCCTACCACGGCTTCCTCGACAAGCTGCGGGCCCGCTACGGCAGCAGGACGTTCCTGGTGGTCAGCGCCACCGCGGTGTCCGGCACCGCCTTCGCCGACACCGCCCAGGCCATCGTCAGGGACCGCAACGCGCGGGGCGACGACCGGGTGGGTTACTGGTACTACGACGACCCCGGCCTGGACCACCTCGGCTGCGACTGGCACCCCTCGCTCCAGGACCACCGGATCATCTCCGGCCTGCTCGACCGGTACCTCGCCACCGTGCCGCTGGACTGGTGACCCGGCGGACGGTCCGGGGCGGGCGGGCTCGGCACCGTCCGCCGCAGCGCGCGTCGACCGGGATGTCGGGCGACGGCCCGGACCGGACGGGCTCGGCACCGTCCGCCGCAGCGCGCGTCGACCGGAATGCCGGGCCGACGGGACGCCACAGCCGACGCGCTGCCGCGCCACCGCGCTCTCTCGGCCGTGCGGACCCGCCCACCACGCGCATCTCTCCGCCCGGACGGTGCCCGGGCGGCTCACACCGTGCCCGTGAGCGGTAGCGGCGGACTGTCACCGGCGTGGTCCGGAGCCCCGGTCCGGGCAGCCAGCCGGACGGGGTCCGGCGCTTTGCCGGTGGCCTCGGTGACCTGCGCGTAGAGCGCCCTGACGACCTCCGGGCGGTGGGTGATCGCCCGTCCCGGCGGCCACCCGGTCGCCGTCCTCGGTGGCTGCCTCCGGGGACTGTCTGAGCAGGGCGAGACCGAGCGTATCCACGGCCAGGGCTGCTCCCACTCCCGGGGCAGACGGTCCACGGCCAGACGGCAGGCGGTGCCGGTCTCGCCGGACAGCCGGGCGTGGTCCACCGGATGGAGGGTGCTCCAAGAGATGCCCCCGGGGTCGCACGCGGCCCGGCGCAGACGATCCCCGTACTCGGTGAGGCCCGGTGCCGGGCACACTTCGCGGAACACGGTGTCCACGTGCCGGCGCGGGGGACCGGCCGCACCGGAGAGCCATGCCTCGGCGAGTTCCGCGATCTGGCCGGCCGACGGTCTCAGGTAGTGCGCCCGCCAGCCGAGGCGGTGGGCGATCACGGCTTCCCGGGCGAGCAGGGCCAAGTCGTCGGGCACGGACTCCTGCCCGGTCCAGTGGGCCGCGCTCTCCGCCATCATCGCCGTGAACTCCCGTCCGGCCGCGGTGAGCCGGGAAGAGGCACACAACAGGGTGTAGGCGTCCCCGGTCTGGACGCGCCAATGGGCGAACTCGAACCGGGCCCGCCGCCGCACCGCGGGATCGCGGTCGCGGCGAAGCCGGCGCCAGAGGTCCACGACACCGAAGTACGCGAACACGCCGTGGAGATAGCCGGGCAGAGGCCGCGGGTCGTCCCGTCAGGGCGCGTAGTACCGCGCGTGTTCCGGTTCCCCGTCCGCCTCGGTGTACAGGTCCACGCAGTCGAGTACGGCGTCCAGCTTCATGTGCCGGAACTCGTGCACCAGCCCCACAGCGAGGTCGACGGCCTCCGCCGGCGCGCTCATCTCCGCACCACCGAACGCGTCGCTCGACGACAGCGCGACCACGGTCCCGATCGGACTGCGCGGACGGGGCGTGACGGCGGCGAGAGCGGTCGCCAGGCCGAGGGCACCCAGCCGTCGGCGGCCCGGCGCCGGCAGTAGCGCACCCTCGCCTTCGTCGCCGGCACCGGTGTGACCGCACCGTGGGTGTCTGCGGTGAGGCATGCGGTGTGCGCGCCGGCCGAGCGCAGTCGGCGAGGCCCAGGATGGGCAGGACGACACCGCCGCCCCGCAGCGGCAGAGCGTCACCGTGGGGCCGGACGGCACAGACGGGCTGTACGGGTTGCCGGTGCCTGACAAGCTGGGGACCTACGAGCGGTCGACTCGCAGGCCCACGGGACGCCGGTAGCCGCTCCGAGGACCGGGGGACCGGTCAGCTCCGCTTCAGCCAGTCCTCGTAGCGGGTGGACGCGAGGTGGGCCGTGTCGTCACCGATGAGCGCTCCGTCGGGCATGCCCGCGAACGGGCCCGCGGTCTCGTCGGTGACGACGGAACGGCCGTCGGGCTTCGCCGCCAGGGTGATCTCGCCGAGCCGGTCGAGCCGCTCGACCTCGGGACCCGCGATGTCGCGGATGCCGTACGACGGCTCGCCCAGCGCCGCGTCGGCGAGGGCGGCGGCGACATCGGCGGAGGCCATCGGGCGCAGTCGCAGGGACGGCAGGCGCACCTCCGCGCCCTCGGTGGTCATGTCCATCACCGGGGCGACGAACTCGAAGAACTGGGTGGCGCGCACGATGCTGTAGGGCACGCCGCTGTTCCGCACGGCCTCCTCCTGGGCGACCTTGGCCCGGTAGTAGCCGTAGTCGGGCACCTGGTCGACGCCGACGATCGAGAGCACGACGTGGTGACGGACACCCGCCTCCTTCTCGGCCCCGGTCAGATTCCGCTCCGAGCGGGTGAAGAAGTCCAGCGCCGGCTCCGGATCGAAGGAGGGGGAGTTCGGCACGTCCACGACCACGTCCGCGCCGGTGAGAGCCTGGGCCAGACCCTCACCGGTGAGGGTGTCCACACCCGTGGAAGGGGAGGCCGCCACGGCCTCGTGACCACGGTCGCGCAGCAGCGCGACCACCTGCGATCCGATGAGCCCCGTACCGCCGACGACCACGATCCTCATCACTGTCTCCGTTCGTTGATCCGGCTTTCCGACGGACACCGGCGACACCTCGCCGGACCCGGTGCGGCAACACGCACATCGACAAGACAAGGCAGCGGCCGGATCTGTGACAGCCGAGCGGACACCCCAGATGCTACGGGCCGGCGGGGGGACAACCTCGCAGGGCGCGCCCTGCGGAGAACCACAGGCCGGGCCCCTGTGCTCCGATGGCAACCCTCATGCCGCGGCTGAGCCGGACCTGACCCACACCACCGGCTACAACCGGCGCGTCCTCGCGGTGCTGCGGTATCTCCAGTCGTGAAGAGCGGTGCGGAAGCCGGATGGGAAAACCGGTGGACATCGTCGGGATACTGCCGTTGTGGCCGTCACTCAGCAACTCGCCCGCGTCTCGGCGGAGTTCCTCGCCTCCTGCCGCCGGTCAGCCGGCGCATCGACAGAGGGAGGGATGGAGCGGCGGCAGCCTCTCTGATCGGCAATGGCGCGGACGGGATCGTCGGCGGGACGAAGGAGTACCTGCTGGGGCACTTCAGCGCCATGCGCGAGTTCTACCGTGACGCATCCCGGCGGCAGCTCCTCGTCGTGCTCTGGTGGGACTGACACCGCCCGGCACACGTATCGGCAACCGGGGAATTCCGTCGGCTCACGGATCGGCCACCCGGGTGCGGGGCGGTGGTCGGGCGGTTCGGGACGGCCGGCCGTGGCATTCGTAGGGTGTCCACGCACCAGCGCGGAGCAAAGCTGCCGGTGCGGCCCCGCGTGTGTCGGCGTCAACCTGCCGCCGCTGCCGCACTCGTCGGAGGGGCTGTACGGCCGACGGCACATATCCCGTGTCCGCCGCGGCAATCCACGACGGTATGAGAACTTCTCGGGCACGAGGCCGACGGCGCCTCGCGGTCGCGGCCGCCGCTGTGGCCGCGCTGTGCGGGGCCGGCCTCATGCAGGGCGGTGGCGCGCACGCACAGGGCAAGGCCGCGGAGACACCGTGGGTGGTGTCGTTGGGCGACAGCTTCATCTCCGGCGAGGCCGGCCGCTGGTCGGGCAACAGCAACGACAGCGACGGCGGCTACTCCGGCACCGACCGCGCCTTCGACCCCGCCACCGGCGCGACGGACGAGCACCGGGTGTACGGCGCGTCCTACGACAACGCGTGCAACCGCTCCGACAGCGCCGAGGTCAACTCCGCGCCCGTCCCGGCCGGGGCCCGTCGGCTCAACCTGGCCTGCTCGGGGGCCACCTCGACCGCGATCCTGCTGCCGGGCCACGGCGGGAGCCCCTTCAAGTCCGAGCCGTCTCAGGCCCAGCAGCTCCAGAAAGCCGTCACCGGCCACCCGGTACGGGCGGTCGTCGTCTCCATCGGCGGCAACGACCTCGGCTTCGAGGACGTCATCGTCTCCTGCTCCAAGGCCTTCCTCAGCCCCTTCGGCGCGACACCCTGCGCTCCTACCGAGGGCCCGGCGGTCAAGGAGCGGCTGCCCAAGATGCGCACCGCGGCAGTCAAAGCACTCGCCGACGTCACCACCGCCATGGACCGGGCGGGCCACCCGGCAGGCAGCTACCGCCTGATCCTGCAGTCGTATCCCTCCCCGCTGCCCGACGGCGCAAGGGTGCGCTATCCCGGCGAGAAGTACGACCGCCTGACCGAGGGGGGCTGTCCCTTCTTCGACAAGGACCTCACCTGGGCCCACGACCAGCTCGTCCCCGAGATCAGTACCACGCTCGCCTCCGCCGCCCGTGCGTCCGGCGCCGAATTCCTCGACCTGTCGCGCGCCTTCGACGGCCGGGAGGTCTGTTCCACCACCACCGTCCAGGCCGGACCCGACCAGCGGCCCTCGGGTCGTACCAGCGAATGGGTCCGCTTCGTGACCACCGGTGCCGGACAGGGACAGCGCCAGGAGTCCCTGCACCCCAACCACTACGGCCAGCTCGCCCTCGGCGCCTGCCTCGGCCTCCAGCTCGACCGGGCCCCCGGCGACCACCGCTGTGTCAATACCCCCGGAGAAGGCCCGCGTGCGATGCGCCTGAGGTCCGCGTCCACGACATGAACACGGTCGTGCGGTCATACGGTCATGTGCCGCGAGCCGCTGCCCGGAAGGCTGTCGGTGTGGTGCCCGTGCGCTGCCGGAAGAACGTGGTGAAGTCGCTGGCATCGGTGAAGCCGAGGCGTGTGGCGAGGGCGGTGATGGTCAGCGGGCCGTGGGCGAGTTCCCGTTTGGCCTCCAGTACGACGCGTTCGTCGATGTAGCGCTTGGCCGCCATACCGATGGCGGTCTGCGTGGCCCGGGTGAGGGTGCGGCGGCTGTAGCCCAGTGCCGCCGCGTAGTCCTCCACCCGGCGGGTGACCATGAAGTCACGCTCCACGGCCGCGTGGAAACGGCGGAACGTCTCGTTCGCGGTCGGTCCGCCGGGCTCGGACCCGTACGCCCTGGCCAGGCGCACCAGCAGGACCGCCAGCAGATGCCGCAGCACCTGCACATGGGATTCCAGAGGCAGCTCGGCCATGGCCCGGTACTCGTATCGCAGGTGCTCCAGTGCCCGGCGCAGGCCCTCCGCGTGTGGGGCGTCCGGCTGGAGGGGCGCCTGGGCCGTCGCCAGGCCGGCGACCGAGGCGGCGGCCGTCTCGGTGTCGGGAAAGCCCGGAGGGAAGGCGATCACCAGGCCCTGGGCCCGTGGGAGATCCGCGCCCCAGCGCTGTACCTGCCCGGGGCGGATCCACAGCCACGCACCGCCGGACAGTTCGTAGCGGGTGAAATCCACCGAGACCGTCAGACGGCTGCCCGGCCGTACGGTGACGATCTGGTGGAAGGCCGGGCGCAGCGACGCGTACGGATCGTTGCCGTGCCGGCGGGCGCGCTCGGCCAGTCCCGCCAGCTCGACCAGCTCCAGTCCCGGCGGGGAACCGGCCGTGCGCCGCAGGGGGAGGTCCCGGATGACCGAGCGCCGCGCAACCTGTCCGTTTTTCCCCATGACGAGTCCCGAGTGTACCGCCGCACCCCGCGACCGGGCTCCTAGCGTGAAGACATTAGAACAGCTCAGCGCGGTGCGCGCGGGAAGGAAGGCCGGTATGAGACTGGTCGTGGGGATGACCGGAGCCACTGGAGCGGTGTTCGGTGTCCGCTTCCTCCAGGTGCTGGCCCAGCTGCCGGACGTCGAGAGTCATCTGGTCCTCAGCCGGTGGGCGCGCACGACGATCGAGCTGGAGACGGGCCTGTCCGTGAACGAGGTCGGTGACCTGGCCGACGTCGTACACCAGCCGCAGGACCAGGGCGCCGCCATCTCCTCCGGGTCGTTCCGCACCGACGGCATGGTGATCGTGCCCTGCTCGATGAAGACCCTGGCCGCCATCCGCGCCGGATACGCCGACACCCTGGTCGCTCGCGCGGCCGACGTGGTCCTCAAGGAGCGCCGCAAGCTTGTCCTGGTCCCGCGCGAGACACCGCTGAGCGAGATCCATCTGGAGAACATGCTCGCGCTCTGCCGGATGGGGGCGCAACTGGTGCCGCCCATGCCCGCCTTCTACAACCACCCGCGGTCGGTGGACGACATCGTCGACCACGTCGTGACCCGGGTCCTCGACCAGTTCGACCTGCCCGCCCCCGCCGCCAAGAGGTGGGAGGGCATGCGCGCCGCCCGCCTGCTGCGGCCCGCCTCCTGACGCCCGCCGGCCGACTGCGGCTCGTTCCTGCTGCCCACCGGCATCCCCCCACCCCGTCCAACCCACCCCCCTTTTTTTTGGTTCCCACGGAGTACCCATGGCATACGACGACCTGCGCGGTTTCCTCAGCACGCTGGAGAAGGAAGGCCAGCTGCTGCGTATCACCGAGGAAGTCCTTCCCGAACCCGACCTGGCAGCGGCGGCCAACGCCGCCGGCCGCATCGGCGAAGGCGCACCCGCCCTGTGGTTCGACAACGTCAAGGGCTTCACCGACGCCCGTATCGCCCTGAACGTCCACGGCTCCTGGGCCAACCACGCCCTCGCTCTCGGACTGCCCAAGCACACCCCGGTCAAGGAGCAGGTGGAGGAGTTCGCCCGGCGCTGGGACGCCTTCCCCGTCGCTCCCGAGCGGCGCGAGGACGCCCCGTGGCGGGAGAACACACAGGAAGGTGACGACGTCGACCTGTTCTCGGTCCTTCCCCTGTTCCGTCTCAACGACGGTGACGGCGGCTTCTACCTCGACAAGGCGGCCGTCGTCTCCCGCGACCCCGAGGACCCCGGTCACTTCGGCAAGCAGAACGTCGGGACCTACCGCCTCCAGGTCATCGGCAGGAACCGGCTCGCGATACAGCCCGTCCCCGTGCACGACATCGCGCTCCATCTGCGCGCGGCGGAGGAGAAGGGCGAGGACCTCCCCATCGCCATCACCCTCGGCAACGACCCGGTGATGGCCATCGTGGCCGGGATGCCCATGGGATACGACCAGAGCGAGTACGAGATGGCCGGCGCCCTGCGTGGCGCGCCCGCCCCGATCGCCACCGCCCCCCTCACCGGCTTCGACGTGCCCTGGGGATCCGAGGTCGTCATCGAAGGCGTCATCGAGAGCCGCAAGCGGCAGATCGAGGGCCCGTTCGGCGAGTTCACCGGGCACTACTCGGGCGGCCGCCGCATGCCCGTCGTCCGCATCGACCGCGTCTCCTACCGCACGAACCCGGTCTTCGAGTCCCTCTACCTGGGCATGCCGTGGACCGAGTGTGACTACCTCGTGGGCCCCAACACCTGTGTCCCGCTGCTGAAGCAGCTGCGCGCAGAGTTCCCCGAGGTCCAGGCCGTCAACGCCATGTACACGCACGGGCTGCTGGCCGTGATCTCCACCAGGAAGCGGTACGGCGGATTCGCGAAGGCCGTGGCCATGCGGGCCATGACCACCCCGCACGGCCTCGGCTACATCACCACGGTCCTCGTCGTCGACGAGGACGTGGACCCCTTCGACCTGCCGCAGGTCATGTGGGCGATGTCGTCGAAGGTCAACCCGGCCGACGACGTCGTGGTCCTGCCCAACCTCTCCGTGGTGGAACTGGCACCCGCCGCCCAGCCGGCGGGCCTGACCAGCAAGATGATCATCGACGCCACCACACCCGTGCACCCCGACGCGCGCGGCAACTTCTCCACGCCCACCAAGGACCTTCCCGAGGCCAAGGACTGGGCGGCGAGGCTCCAGCGCCTGCTGTCCGAAGCCCGCGGCTGACACCCGTCCGAGGCACCCATCCGGCTTGTAGCAAGACTTGTACCAAGGAAGGCATTTCCATGACCGACTGCTGCCCCCGCTGCGCCCACGAGAGCGTCAGGACCCTGTACTCCTCGCCCGTCCCCGGTGTCTGGGACGTCGTACAGTGCGCGCGTTGCCTGTACACCTGGCGGACCAGCGAGCCGGACCGGCGCACACGGCGCGCCGCCTACCCGCAGGCGTTCCGGCTGACCGAGGAGGATCTGGCGAACGCGGCCGAGGTGCCGGCCGTCCCGCCCCTGCGCACCGACGGCCCCTCGGCCGTCGTCCGCGGCCCCGAACTGTCATGAGATTGACACACTCGGCCGGAATGGCGGTCACGCCTGGGCCGGTTGCCTGTACATGACCATCGGAGTAGCGCTCTCTCATCTGCACTCGATCGACACCACCGTGCGGCTCGCCCGGGAGGCCCATGAAGCCGGGCTGACGTCCGCCTGGTTCGGGCAGACGTTCTCCTACGATTCCCCGACGCTGGCCGCGGTCGTCGGCCGCGAGGTGCCCGGCCTCCAGGTCGGCACTTCGGCCATCCCGGTCTTCGGCCGCCATCCGCTGATCGTCGCGAGCCAGGCGCAGACCGCCCAGGCGGCCACCGGGGGCCGCTACCACCTCGGGCTCGCGCTCGGCACCAAGCACCTCACCGAGACCGGCTTCGGCATCCCGTACGAGCGCCCCATCGCCCGGCTCCGCGAGTTCCTGACCGCTCTGCGACCGCTGCTGGAGACGGGCAGCGCCGACTTCCACGGCGAGCTGCTGACCGCCACCACCCCGCTGCCGGCCGCCGTGCCGGGCGCCGAACCGCCGGTGCCCGTCCTGGTCGCCGCCATGGGACCGCAGGCCCTGCGTGTCTCCGGTGCCCTCGCGGACGGCATCCTCCCGCTGCTGGCCGGGCCGCGCGCGCTGGCCGAGCACATCGTGCCCGCCGTCACCGCGGCGGCCGAGGCGGCGGGACGGCCGGCGCCGCGGATCGTGGCCTTCGTGCCCGGCGTGGTCACCTCCGACGTGGAAAAGGTGCGGCAGACGGCGCTCGAGACGCTCTCCTTCTATGAACGGTTCCCGTCCTACCAGCGGGTCATCGAACTGTCCGGCGCCACCCGGGCCGCCGACATCGCCGCCATCGGCGACGAGGAGACCGTCGCCGCCGAGGTACGCCGCTATCGCGAGGCCGGGGCGACGGAGGTGGTGTTCATGGCGAACGAACTGGGCGGGGAGGCCGACCAGCGCCGGACGTTCGCGCTGCTGGGCGAACTGGCTGGCGGCTGAGCGGAGAGTTTCACCGCGCTTGCCCCGCGCCGAGACGCGGCGAATGCCTCGTCCGACGTGCGGCAGCCGAGCAGCGGGCCCAGCCCCGCTGCTCGGGAGGCGTCGACGACGGCGGGCTCGTACACCGGACGGACGGTGAAACGGGCACACGGTCGTGCCGTCCGTCGCGCTCGGCCCGGCGGTGCTGCGGGCACTGCGCCGGGCCACCAGGCGCGCCGCCTTCGAGACCGCGGTCACATTCGACGGCCCCGAACGGTGACCCAGCGCACCAACCCGGGCGCGTGGCGTGTGCGAGTCGGTGAAGGACCCCACATGACGCAGGTCACCTACGACCCTCGACCGTAGTACCTTTTGCCCGATTCACCCCTTCCCGCACCCCTTCTGACCTGCGGATTGAGACGCACGCCACATACTTCGCATCCCTTACGGATCCGGTCACCACTAGTAAAGGGGGTCATTGCGGGCACCTTCCGGGCCTGCTTATCTGGATGACGTCGCCAGGCGCCACGAGCCCGCAGCGGGCCGCGGCGCCGACGTATGCGGATCGCCCCTCACGGTGGTCCACCCCATGCGGGCGATCCCCCGTCCCCGAACGCAAGAGGTACTTCGTGACCGTCTCCGTCATCCGCCGCATCGCTTCCCCGAAGAAGGCTCTCACCACCGCCGCCGTGGCCGCCGCCACCGCCGGCATGGCGCTCACCGCCGCTCCGGCTCACGCCGCCCCGGCACAGGCCTCCTCCGCCCAGGCGATCGCGCACAAGATGATCCCGGACGCCGCGCAGTTCAACGCCTTCAGCAAGATCGTCTCCCACGAGAGCGGCTGGAACCCCCACGCCACCAACAGCTCCTCCGGCGCCTACGGCCTCGTCCAGGCCCTCCCGGCCTCGAAGATGGCCTCCGCCGGCTCCGACTGGAAGACCAACCCGGCCACCCAGATCAAGTGGGGCCTGGACTACATGAACTCCCGCTACGGCAGCCCCGTCAAGGCCTGGAACTTCTGGCAGGCCAACGGCTGGTACTGAGCCGACAGCACACCTCACCGCGTCAGCGCCCCCGCCCACCCGGCGGGGGCGCACGTGTATATATAGGGAAAGCCCCGCCGCCCGCCGTCCAGGCCGCTTCCCAGTGAGGGACCCGCACCATGATCCGCGTAAGCCACCCCGGGAGTTTCAAGGCGGGGCAGGCGGTCGTGCGGCGAGATGTGTACCGCTGTGGCCGGGTGTGGAGCGAGCACGCGCTGCGCGTCGTCGCCGACACCAGCGAGGCCCTGGTGGCGGCCTGCCCGCCCGGGGCGCAGACTCGCTGGCCGGCCCTGTACCTGAAGGCCCGTACGCACGGTGACCGGTCGGTGCGCACCGAGGCGTTCGATGTGATGGCGACCGGCGCTTGGGAGCTCGCGGACGCGGTGTGGCAGGAGACCGAGCTGCTGCTGTGGAAACAGCCGGGTGCGTGGTTCAGCGTCAACGCCTTCTACACGAACGCCGGGCTGCGGAACTGGTACGTGAACTTCGAGCGCCCCACCGTCCGGACCGACGACGGGTTCGACACCTTCGACCTCGCCGTGGACCTGGTCGTCAGCCCCGGCCTGACCGACTGGCACTGGAAGGACGAAGACGAATACGCCCACGTACGGCGGCTCGGCATCATCACCGACGCCGAGCACCAGGCCGTGGACGCCGCCCGGGACCAGGCCCTCGCGATGCTCACCGAACGCTCCGGCCCGTTCGCCGACGCCACCGCGTGGACGTCGTGGCGGTGGAACCCGGCCTGGCCCGCCCCGCGACTGCCGCGCCCGGCGCGGAGCGGGGAGGGAGCCGCACCGACGGGCGGCTGAACCGTTGGCCGGACGACTGCCTGTGCACCAAGGGCCTGCGAGAACCACCCCCGCCTCGTGCTCGCGGTGAAGCAGGTCTGGTATCCGGAGTGGAGCAAGTTCTGCCGACCAGGTGAACAGCCCCCGAAGGCCGGTGCCTCCAGGGGCTGTTGGCATCGTCTGCCGTCTACCGTGCCGAGTAGCCGAAGGCCACCCCGTTGGCCGGGAGGCCGCCGGAGCCGGGCTTGTAGGTGGTGACGGGAGCGACCGTGCCGCCCTGTGTCACGTTCGACATCGGCAGCGCGTAGAGCGCGCCGGTGGCCACGGGCCCGAAGGGCATGCCCACGTACAGCTTGGTCGCCGTGAAGTGGATGTTCTTGCCCAGGTACTGGTTGGCGCCCGGGCTGCCGGGAATGCCGTCGCCGTCGCCGGCCTCGATCCAGCGGTCGTTGGGACCGGCCGATCCGGCCAGCGAGAACGTGTGGACAGCGCCCGCGTTGGCGCCGGTGCCGAGGTCCTCACCGGGCGTTCCCACGGCGAGCCGCATGGACGCCACAGTGCTCACCGAACCGGGAGCGGTGTTGACGGCGGTGAGGTACTCGCCCATGCGGTCACCGGTCTCGGAGGTGCCGGACACGTCGTCGTCCGCCGTGCCCTGCTTGAGCTCGCGCAGGTAACTCCAGGTGCCGTCGGGCTTGATGCGGATCTGCACCACACGGCCCGCGTTGGCGCGGTCCTCGGTGCCGACCGTCACGCTCTCACCGGGCGAACCGATCGCGAGGATCGACTCCGTGGCGGCCGCGGCGCCGCTGGCCCGGAACGGGGCCATGGCCACCGCGTACCCGAACTGGTCGCCCGCCTCGGCGTCGCCGGAGATGGCCGTGTTGTTCTGGTCGAGCCCGGACAGCGGCAGGGGATGGCCGGTGGAGTCGAAACGGTTGGCGTCGAAGATCACCACGCCGCCGGCCTTCGCCGTGCTGCCGAGGGCCTCGTTGGGGCTGCCGATGGCGATGTAGTTCTGGTCGGCGGCCACGGACCAGCCGAAGAGGTCGCCCGTCTCGGGGTCGCCCGGAACACCGGCCGTCGACTGGTTCAGCGCCAGGCTGCTGGTGCCGTACACGTAGAACGCGCCACCCGCCTTCGCGGCGTCGCCGAGGGCTTCACCGGGCACGCCGACGACCAGGTACGGCCGGCCGGCGTCGTTCACCGCGGCCGCGATCGTGTGGCCCATCCGGTCGCCCGCCTCGGACGCCGCGCCCGCGATCGAACCCGTACCGGCGCCCTGTTCGAAGTGCGTGGCCTTCAGCGTGCCGGTGCCCAGACCGCCGGCCGCGCCGTACAGGATGTCGACGAAGCCCGCGTCGGTGGCGGTGCCGACGCTCTCGCTCGGGGTTCCGGCGACCAGGTCGGTGAAGCCGTCCTTGTTCCAGTCGATGGTGGCCAGGGTCTCGCCGAAGTAGTCGTCCGCCTCGGAACCGCCGGGCACCCAGTCCAGGTCCTGGCTGATCTCCGCGGTGCCCTTGCCGCCGCCGTACACCACGCGGATCAGACCGGCCTTCGCGTCCGTGCCGACGGTGGCCTGGGAGTCGGAGATCGCGATGTCCTCGGCGCCGTCACCGTTGAAGTCGGTCATCCCGGCCGGCTTCGGGGTGGTGCCCCCGCCGCTGAGAGCGGTGCCGAGGTCGATCCGCGGCGTGGTGGCACCGGTGTAGGTGATGCCCCGGCCGCTGCCCTTCAGCAGGGCCGTCAGGTCGGCGATGCTCTTGGTGGGGAACGCCTGCTTGAGCACCGCGAACGCGCCGGTCACGTGCGGCGTGGCCATGGAGGTGCCGTTCTTGGAGGCGTAGGTGCCGCCGGGCACGGAGGAGACGATGCCCGTGCCGGGGGCGAACAGGTCGAGCAGCGGACCCCGGTTGGTGAAGGCGGACAGCTCGTCGTCGTCGGTGGTCGAGCCGACCGTGACGGCGGAGGAGATGCAGCCGGGCATGCTCACCGCGTCGGTGTGGCCGTTGTTGCCGGCCGCGATCACGGTGGCCACGCCGGCGCTCAGCAGGCTGTCCACGACGGGCTTGCGCAGATCGCTGTCGCAGGCGGTGGTGTAACGGCCGTTGCCGAGGCTGAGGTTGGCCGCGACGATCGGCGTACCGGCCTGCTTGAGCTTCAGCACGTGCTCCAGGCCCTTGAGCTGGGCACTCTGGTAGCTGCCCACGCAGGGGGCGGCGCCGCCGCAGAACTCCTCGGTGGTGAACTGGCTGAAGACCTGGACGGCGACGATGTTGGCACCGGGCGCGACACCCTGCTTGGGAGCGCCGGTGATGCCGCTGCCGTTGCCCGCGGCGATACCGGCCACATGGGTGCCGTGGTCGCAGGCGGTCATGGTCGCGCAGGGACCGGCCGCGGTGTTGGCGGCACCGGTGCCCTCCTGCGTGTCGGCGCCGTTCGGGCACAGGCTGACGACGCCGCTCTCGGCATCGCTCGGCGAGAAGCATGCCTCGGCCACGACCCGGTTCTTCAGGAACGGGTGGCCGGTCTCGACGCCGGTGTCCAGGACGGCGACCGTCTGGCCCGCACCGGTCTTGCCCGCCCTGGCGGCTTCGTCACCGCCGATGAGCGGGACGCTCTCGTCCAGGGTCGGCCGCTCCACCTTGTCCTCGGTGACGCTGACCACGCCCGGCTTGGCAGCGAGTTGGTCGAGGCCGGCCCGGTCCACCTTGAGGGTGACCACCGGCACGGTCTCGAATTCCTGCTTCTTCTCGCCGGCGGTCGCCGCGTCGGCGACGTCCGCGAGCGTCTCGGTGACGACGTTGACGCGGACCTTGCCGCCGCCCGCGGTCTCGTCGTAGAGCGGCGGGTCGACCGGGTCGCTCGCGGTTGCGGCCGCTGTCGCGGTGCTCGCGGGTGTGACGGCGTGGGCCGGTATCGCGGCGCCGAGGGTCACGGCCGTCGTCGCGGCGACGACCGTCGCCCAGATCGTTCTCTTCATATTGCCTCGGTGAGCAGGGGGGCGCGCCATGGCCGGACCTGTGGAAAAGCGGACATGGCTCGGCCCGGGGGAGTTGCGGGGGACGATGTGGTGAGGATCCCGGCGGAACGGGCCGGGCGGCGGTAGGTGTCCGCCACCCGGCCCGTTCACGCCCGATGGGCGTGCTCCGTCAGGAGGTTGTGCCGTACGCCGTCAGAAGGTGCGGGGACCCGTGATCAGGTCTTGTTGGCACCGTTCTTCGGGTTGCCCTTCCAGGCCACGGCCTTGAGGTAGACGTACGCGTAGGAGTTGCAGCGCCAGCGGACCAGGATGTTGTACGCCTTGCAGCTGTGCGTCTTCATCGTGGAGTAGAAGGCGTTGTCGACGTTCGACTTCTTGCTGCGGTCCAGGTAGTACTTGTAGCCCTTGTACGTGTTGCCGATCAGGCCGTAACCGTAGTCGTGGGTGTCGCACGCGGCCCGGAAGTTGAAGCCGCCCGGGCGGCTGACGTTCGGGCCGGGGGTGCTGCAGCCGTCGTACAGGATGCCCGCCACGCGGAAGCCGGTCGGCGTGTACCGGAAGTGCGGCCAGTGCCAGCCGTAGTGCGCGGCCCACGCGACGCAGCCGCGGTTGAGGTACCACATCCACTCGGTGGCGCGGTTGCAGTAGCGCGGGTAGGCCTGCGGGTCGGTGATCTCACCGGTGGTGAAGTCCCCGGCCGGAGGTGTGGTCGCCGTTCCGTCGCCGGCCGGGCCCTGCAGGGGCTCGGTGGCGGACGGCAGGTCGGTGCCGACGGGCGCGGCGTTCGGGGCGGCCGAGTCGGCCGGGAACGTCAGGTCCCACTCACCGTTGGACGGCGAGGCGACGTCGGAGACACGGCCCGTGGAGTCGTAGGCGTACGACGAGACCGGGTCGGTGCCCTCGACCGGGTTGGTCACGTTGCGCAGCAGACCCGAGGAGTCGTACGAGTAGCGCGCCAGCGTCTGCGTGGTGGCACCCGACGTGAGGGTGATCTCCTTGGCACGGCCCGTGTACTCACCGAGCGCCGTGCCCGTGGCCGTCGTGGCGGTCGAGTACTTGACCGTCAGCGACTGTGCCGGGGCGTCGGCGGTGGCGGGCTCGCTGACCGTGGCCACCCGGCCCTTGGTGTCGTAGGAGACCGTGGCGGTGGCGCCTTCGGCGAGGTTGCCCACGCTGGTCACACGCCACTTGTCCGTGCCCGGAGCGACCTGCTTCCAGTTGTAGGTGGCCGTGAGGTTGGCGACCCCGACGGCCGCGTCGGCGTCCTCGTCCCCGGTCACGTCGGTGTCCGGGGTGCCGGTGGCGGGGGCGAGGGTCTCGACCGCGGTGGTCACCAGCGCGCCGGTCGCCTCGTTGTACGTGGTCGTCTCGGTGAGCTTGTCACCCGTGGCGGTCTCGTACTTCTTGACGCCGCCGCCGCTCGGGTAGTCGACGCTGCTCTTCAGGGCGTACGAGACGGAGACCTTCGCGTCGAGGTCGGTGACGACGACGGAGTCGGCCTTCTGCTCCAGCTTGCGGTTGAGCTGTCCCCCCAGGAACCCGGCTTCCCAGCCGGGGCCGAAGACGCCCTGGTCCGGACGGGTCGCGGGCGCCGACTCCGGCCTGGCGACCCCGTCCGTGCCTTCGGTCACCGTGTGGGTACGGCCCATGAGGCCCTCGGCCACATCGGTCTCGTACAGCTCGAAGGACTTCTCAGCGGTGGAGTACAGGCCGGGACCGACCTGCTGGATCTCCCCGTCGGCCAGTGGCGGATCGACAGTGGCGGCCGCGGCCTGCGGCTGCTCGCTGACAGCGGCTCCGGCGGTCTGCTGCGGGAGCAGCAGCGCCATGGAGAGCGCGGCCATGACAGGCAGAGCTGTCTTGCGCACGAGTCCCCCCTCGTGTCGTAGGTGTGGTGCCTGATCGCTGCGGACCCTAGACCGGCGTTGATCACGACCACAAGGGTCTTACAAGTGGGGGTGGTTGATTCCGTTTCCTTGCGGCAGTGAAGAGCAGCCGGTCGCGGTACGAGGTTGAGTACGCGTACTCATGTGGCGGGTACGGCCCGCCCCAAGACTGGGCGCATGAAGCGAACCCGAGCCCGGATCGAGGCAGTTGACCCCGTAATGCGCCGTCGTCGGCGCGCCCTCGCGGTGACGGCTCTCGCCGCTCTGGCCCTGACCGCCTGCGGCTCCGAAGAGCAGGATTCCCAAGGGGAGCGGGCCAAGTCCGTCGATGCCGTTTCGGCCAGGAAGGACACGGCCTTCACCAAGATGCTGGACGAGGTGGCGCGGGAGTGCCCGCCCCCGGGCACGAAGAGGAAGTCGCCGACCCCGGCGGGCGAGGCGCGGACGGCTCCGGTGGAGGCGCCGCCCGGTGCCACGGTGGAGCCGCCGCCGGGCGGCGCGGTCGAACCCGTCGCTCCCACGTCGGGACCGGAAGCGGAGCTGGACGCCCACGACTGGTGCGCCGGCGTCCAGCACACGCAGCGCGTGGCCGAGGCGCTCCTGCAGGTCAAGCAGCCCGATCCCGCCCAGGTCAGGGCGACGTTGCACGGCCTCGGCTACATCGACGAGCGCATCCATGGCCTGAAGCAGTCCGGCCGGGCCACCAAGTTCGTCATCGACCTCCGCGACAAGGGAGGGCGTCTGTGCCTGGACGGCACGGCCCACGGCGAGCTGACGGAGGTCGACGCCTGTGTGGCGCCTGCGGATGGATCGTTCGACATTGCAAATATCCACCGCAGGCTGTGAGTTTCCTGTGAACGAGGTCACATTCTTTGGCTCGTTGTGCGTGAGCGTGGGTGACAATCGGTTAGGTGTAAATGGGGGCCCAGTGTCCTAAATCGGCGATGTGGTGGCGAGTTCGGGGGTGCCGGGGCATTGGGGGTGTCTGTGCAGGGAAGTTGCGGTAGAGGTTGCAATGGCAATCGATTATGTCCACGGGTGCCAGGAGTCAACTCGCGCGCCGCCGGTGCTGGAGCGGTTCGGGGTGGTGCGGGTGTGGCGGAGGAGCGGGCGCCCGCCCGTCGGCGAGGGTGCGCGGCACACGCGTCGCCGGATCTGCTTAGCTGGCGCAATGAGCAACCCAACGTCCCCTCCGAAGCCGGCCGTTGCCCCCGGCGAGCTGTTCGAGGACCCCTACGGCGTCTACGGCCGGCTCCGTGAGGAGGGACCGGTCCACCGGATCACCGGCACGGACGGCCTTCCCGCGTGGCTGGTCACACGGTACGACGACGTCCGCCAGGCGCTCGCCGATCCCCGGCTGTCCCTGGACAAGCGCAACGCGACTCAGGGCGGCTACCGGGGCATGTCCCTGCCACCCGCGCTGGACGCCAACCTCCTCAACATGGACCCGCCGGACCACACACGCATCCGGCGCATGGTGTCCAAGGCCTTCACCCCCCGGCGCGTCGAAGCACTCAGGGTGCCGGTCCGGCGCACCGCGGACCGGCTGCTCGACTCCCTGTCGGGACAGGACGAGGTCGACCTGATCGCCTTCTACGCCGCCCCGCTGCCGATCATCGTGATCTGCGACCTCCTCGGCGTGCCCCAGACCCGGCGCGCCGACTTCCGCGCCTGGACCGATGCCCTGGTCGCGCCCGACCCGACACGGCCGGAACGGGCCAGGGAAGCGGTCGGCGGCCTGCTGTCCTTCTTCACCCGGCTGATCGCCGACAAGCGCGCCCGTCCGGCCGACGACCTGCTGTCCGCTCTGATCGCCGTACGCGACCAGGAGGACCGGCTCAGCGAGGACGAGCTGATGTCCCTGGCCTTCCTCGTCCTGGTCGCGGGCTACGAGAACACGGTGCACCTGATCGGCAACGCGGTCGCGGCACTGCTCGCCCACCCGGAGCAGCTGGCCGCGCTGCGGGCCGACGCCGCTCTGCTGGACCGGGCGATCGAGGAACTGGCGCGCTACGACGGTCCGGTCCCCCTGGCGATCCGCCGCTTCCCCACCGAGGACATCGTCATCGGCGGCGTCACCGTCCCGGCCGGGGAGACGGTGCTGCTGTCGCTCGCCGCGGCGCACCGCGACCCGCGCCGCTTCCCCGACCCCGACCGGCTCGACATCGGACGCGACGCCGGCGGGCACCTGGCACTGGGACACGGCATCCACTACTGCCTCGGCGCTCCGCTCGCCCGGATGGAGACGGGCATCGCACTCACCGCGCTCTTCGACCGCTTCCCCGGCCTGTCGCTCGCCGTCCCCCCGCACGACCTGCGCCGACGGCCGTCCATGCGCTCCCGTGGCCTGCTCGCGCTCCCCGTACGCCCGGCGGGCCGGCCGGGGCGGTCCGACCTCCACGCTTCGGCCGGATGACCGACGCCGGGACGCCGGGAAGGGAGGAAGGGCCGTCGTGATGCCGCCACCATGGGCGACGGGCGACGGGGTGCCGGGGCCCGTCGGTGGTTGGTTCAGAAGCCGGTGAGGGTGATCTTGCCGATGGCGGTGCCGGACTCCATGACGCGGTGCGCCTCGCGGAGATTCGCCGCGTTGATCCTGCCGAGGTCCTTCACGGCGGTGGAGGTGATGATGCCCGCGTCCACCAGGCGGGCGACCTGGGTCAGGATGTGCCGCTGGCGGTCCTGGTCGGCGGTCCGGAACATGGAGCGGGTGAACATGAACTCCCAGTGGTAGGAGATGCTCTTGGGCTTCAGCACCCCGACGGGCAGGGAGTCGAAGTCGTCGATGGCGACGATCCGGCCGAAGGGGCGCAGGGCCTCGGCGTAGGCGCCGAGGTTGCCGACGGTGTTGACGGTGCTGAACACGTGTGTCAGACCGCTCGGGGCCACTTCGGCGATCTGCGGAACCAGGGGCTCGCGGTGGTCGATGATGTGCCGCACACCCATGCGGCCGGCGAACTCGACGGTCTCGGGACGGGAGGCGGTGCCGATGACGGTCAGGCTGGTCAGGGCACGGGCCAGCTGGGCGGTGATGGAACCGACACCTCCGGCCGCGGCGGTGATCAGCAGGGCGCCGTCCTGGTTGAGCCCGCCGTTCTCCAGGCCGAGGTGTTCGAACAGGCCCTCCCAGGCGGTCAGTGAGGTCAGCGGCAGGGCCGCGGCCTCCGTGAAGGACAGCGTGGCGGGCTTGAGGGCCACGATGCGCTCGTCGACCGTGTGGTACTCGGAGTCGGCGCCGGCCCGGTCCAGGGCGCCGGCGTAGTAGACCTCGTCGCCGACCCCGAACCACTCGACCTCCTCGCCGACAGCGACCACGGTGCCCGCCGCGTCCCAGCCGAGCACCTTGATCCCGCCGCCCGGGTCGTTGTGCTGCCGGACCTTGTAGTCCACGGGGTTGACCGCCACGGCTTCGACCTTCACCAGCAGGTCGCGCGGGCCGGGCTCGGGGACGGGCAGTTCCACGTCGATCAGGCTCTCCGCGTCGTCGACGGGAAGGCTCTTGCGGTAACCGACGGCCCGCATGGTGGTCTGGTTCATGGGGAAATCTTCGCTTTCGGGGTTGGCTCTTCGCGGGGAAGTCGTGGTGAGCGGGCCACCGCCCCCTTAGGACCGTACGCTCCCCGGCACCCGTTCATCCTGCTCCCGCAGCGACCCATAAGTCCAAGAACACCAAGGCATTCCTTCTATAAGCTGAGTGCATGGCAACGCTGCGACAGCTGGAGTACCTGGTGGCCATCGTGGACGAGGGATCGTTCACCCGCGCCGCGGAGACCCTGAACGTCACCCAGCCCGGGCTCTCCCACCAGGTCCAGGCGCTGGAGCGGGAGGTCGGCGGGCCGTTGCTGGAGCGGCTGCCGCGCGGCGTGCGGCTCACCCCGGCCGGCCGGTCGATGCTGCCCCACGCCCGGGCCGCGTTGGCCGAGGCCGGCCGGGCCGCGGTGTCCGCCCGCCGGGCCGCCGGCGTGTCCACCGGTGAGCTGCACCTGGCCACGCTCTACTCGGTCAGCTCGGGCGTGCTGCCCACGGTCCTGGGCCTGTGGCGCCGGAAGCACCCGGGCGTGCGCATCCGGTTGTTCGAACACCGCAGGGGCGACGAGATGGCGCAGGCCATGACCGCGGGCCAAGCCGACGTCGCCGTAGGTCCGCTGCCGGAGGACTGGGAAGGCACCGCCCGGCACATCGGGGCCGAGGAGTTCCTGGTCGTCACCCGGTCCGACGATCCGGTGGCGTTCTCGCCCCGGGCACCGCGTGTCCGGCTGTCCGATCTCGCCGAGCGGGAGTGGGTGCACTTCACCCCGGACAGCGGCCTGTCCGACATCCTCGAACAGGCATGCAACGCCGCCGGTTTCCGCCCCCGGGTCGCGGTACGAACCGAACAGGCCCCGTCGGCCATCGGATACGCGGCGGCCGGGCTGGGCCCCACACTCGTGCCCGCCAACACCATCCCGCCGCACTTCGCCGGCGCCTTCCTGCGTCCCGATCCGCCCCTGCGCCGGCAACTGACCGGATACACCCGCACCAGCCCGGACCCGGTCACCGCGTCCTTCCTGGAGACCCTGGGGGAACACGCCCCGCTGATGCCGACGCACGTCGCCAGACGCCTGCGCACCGCCGAGCGTTCCGCCCGTCGTCTGCCGCCGGAAGGGGAGTGAACCGCCGGGCGGAAGCGGAGTGAGTCGCCGGGAGGAAGGGGTGTGAACCACCGGACGGGCCGGGAGCGTGCCGCCCGACCGACCGGGTTCGAGTGGTGCGAGATCCCCACGCAGTGCTGCCCGGGTCTCGGCGTGTTCCGGGCGGGCCGGGTCGAGCGGACGGAGCCCGGTACCGGCATGACGACGGAAGCCGACCGCCCCGTGTCACAGGGTTCGGCGGCCCCGTCCTGCTGCACGGCGTCGACGACACCGCTTGGCCGGTGCTCGAAACCGCCGTCGCCCTGACACGCTGTACCTCCCCGACGGATCACCCGCTCGGGGAAACGCGCCGCTCGTCCGGGTCGCCCGGGGCCTCCTGCACCGCCACGGCACCGGCGGCCCCCGCGGTGGGGGGACGCCGGGATGAGCGCGGGCCCGGCGATCGGGCCGACGAGTCGCTCGCGCCGATGCTTGCACGCGCGGGCTTTTTCGCCTTGAGGAATTATTGGACCACGGGTTCGCCGCGGTGTTCTCCTCGGACGCCCGGACCGAATCGACCCCTGGAGAACGCCATGATCGCCGCTCGTCTGCACACCTGGGACACCGCACCCGACCTGGAGGAGACCGGGCTTCCGGGCCCGCCGCGGGAGGGCGAGGTGACCGTGGAAGTCGAGGCCGCCGCCGTCACCCACCTGGACCTCACCGTCATGACCGGTACCTTCACACACCGGCCCGCGCTGCCGTTCACCCCCGGCACGGCGGGCGTCGGAACCGTCGTCGCGGGCGACGCCGCGCTGCTCGGACGCCGGGTGCTGATGCGCGGCGGCGGTCTCGGCCTGGAGCGGGACGGCACCTGGGCCGAGCGCGTCAGCGTCCCGGCCGACGCGATCCGCGAGGTCCCCCAGGAAGCCGACGCGGCGCTCGCCGCCACCTGTTACTCGCCGATGACCACCGCCTGGGCCGCCGTGGAGGCGGTGGGCCGGATCAGGGAGGGCGAGCGGGTACTGGTCACCGGCGCGGCCGGCGCCGTCGGTTCGCTCTGCGTGCAGTTGGCCGCGCGAGCCGGGGCGTACGTCGTCGCCGTGGTCCGGGACGAGGACGCGGCCGGAGCCGTGCCCGGCATGGCGCACGAGGTCCTGATCCGCCCGGCCCCGGAAGAGGTCGCGGGCGAAGGCCGGGCCGACGTCCTGCTCGACACCGTCGGCGGGAACACCGTCGCGGACTTCCTGACGGCCATGCGGCCCGGTGGGCGGGCGGTCCTGATCGGGTACGTGGCCGGCACCACCCTCCGTGTCGACCTGCCCACGCTGATGTCCCGGGACGTCGCCCTGCTGCCGATGAACATGGTTCGACGTCATGTCCCCGCCGAGGTGTTCGACCGACTGCTGAGGGAGCTGACCGACGGCCGGCTCACCCTTCGCACCACCGTCCTCCCCTTCGCACGGATAGCGGAGGCCGTCGAGACCCGCCGGAAGGGGGGAGCACGGGGCACGCTCGCCGTGCTGATGTGAGGTCGGCGGCACCGAACGCTGCCGGTGAGCCGGATCAGCTGTGCGGGCGTGCCGGAGCAGGCCGGTCCTCGCGTAGGGGCTGTGGCGGGAGGCCGTGCTGTGCCCGCTCCATCAAGAACGCTGACGCGGCTACGCGCCCCGGTGCCGGCTGCCCGCACGCTCCAAGGCGGCCTCGTAGGCGTGCAGGGCGGTGATGACCGTGGCGCGTTCCGCGGGGGTAAGACCCCGCATGACGCTTTCCCAGGCAGAGGCGCTGCCGGAGAGCCATTCGCCGATCGGTGCGGCGAGGGCGGGGGAGATGGCGATGATGCGGCGGCGGCGGTCGGCGGGATCGGCAGTGCGCTGAAGCACGCCCAGTCGTGACAGCTCGCTGACCATGAGGCTGACGGTCGTCGGGGCCACCTCCAGTCGGGCGGCCAGGTCGTTGACGCTGGTGGGGCCGTCGTACTCCAGGTGGGCCAGCAGCGCGAGATGCCGCGGCGCCAGGTCCATGCCCTGGAGCGCCGGAGGGATGGGCAGGCGCTTGGCCCGGCCGACGAGCCGTGGCATGAGCAACAGCAGGGTGCGGACGGCTTCGTCCACGGCTGGACCGTTCGATTCCGTGGACATGAGCGACCTCTCCCATATACCTTTAAAGACAAAGCCTTTGGACTCAAAGGGAACGAGGCCACTATGCCGCATCTGACCGTCCACCTTCCAGAGAACAGGCTGGCCGGTAAGGAACCCGTGCTCGTCGCCGCACTGACCGACGCGATCGTCGACGTCTACGGCGAATGGGCCCGTGACCTCGTGAGTGTCCGCCTGGCCGGAGTCCCCGCAGGCCGCTTCGCGCAGGGCGGCAAGGCCGGGGACACAAACGCCTCGGTGATCATGGGCGTCCGCGCCGGTGTCTTCGAGCGCCCCGACGCCACCGAGATCACCGCGCGCCTCGGCACCGGGCTCACCGACGCGATCGCGCGCGTCGCCGGCGAAGACCTCCGCGCCGGCACCATGGTCGAACTCGTGGCGTCACCCCCGGAACGGACCTTCGTCGGCGGCGCTGTGGCCGTGTGACGTCGTCGGACGCGTCGGGCGGGAAGAACACCTCAGCGATCCGTGAGTGCCTCGTCGGTCAGGCATAGGTGGCGGCGGAAGGCGTCGCGCCCCCGGTCCGTCAGCCGCACGAGACGGGAGCCGTCGGCCGGCACGAGCCAGGACTCCCGGACCGCGTGACGGAATACGGCCGCGGCGACAGCGCCTGCCACGTGCAAGCGCCGCTCCGTCCAGTCCAGACACGTGCGTAGGTGTGGCGTCGCTTCCTGGGTGATGCCTGTGTCCGCGAGCCAGGCGGCACCCGAGGGAGTAAGAGCGGGTCCGAAGTCCCATTCCAGGAAACCCTGTTCGGTCATCGCGTCGGTGATCGCCACGGACAAGGAGCCGCCGAGATGGTCGTAGCAGATGCGGGCGAAGGCCACGGCACGGTGCCGGCGGGCGGCAACGAGGGAGCGGACCGGGGTGAGCCGCTGCGGCGCCCGGGCGGCGAGGACTTCGATCAGATCGGCGACGGAAGGGTCCGCAAGGCGCACATAGCGGTGCCGGCCCTTGCGTTCCTCGGTCAGCAGGCCGCCGGTCACCAGCCGGTTCAGATGGCTGGTCGCCGTGGACGGTGCGACCCCCGCGAGCCGTGCCAGTTCCGTCGCTGTCCATGCCCGGCCGTCGAGCAGCGCGAGACAGAAAGCGGCGCGGGTACGGTCGGCCAGCAACGCCCCCAGGGCGGCGAGGTCCGGTTCCTTGGCATACATGTCGGGGCTGCTCACGGCACCATTGTCAGCAGCCGATGTTTCGACACACACCGAAACGTCCTGCCCCTAGCGTCTTCAGGCATGACGACTGACACCCACCGAGTGGTCCGGCCGAGCATCCTCTACTTCGGCACGCCCGTGGTCCTGCTGACCACCGAGAACGATGACGGCACGTTCAACCTCGCCCCCATCTCCTCCGCCTGGGCGCTGGGGCGGCACATCGTCCTGGGCCTGGGCAGGGAGAGCCAGACCGCGCACAACCTCGCTGCGCGCTCCGAACTGGTGATCAACGTCGCCTCGCCGGAGCTGTGGGAACGGGTGGAGCGCCTGGCGCCGCTCACCGGGGCCAACCCGGTGCCCGAGAGCAAGCGGGCGGTGTACCGGTACGAGCCCGACAAGTTCGCCGCCTCCGGCCTCACCCCGGCCGGTTCCCACCTCGTGAAGCCGCCGCGGGTCGCCGAGTGCGCGCTGCAGCTGGAGGCACGGGCCCGCGCGCTGACGCCGGGCGGAGCGGGTCTTTTCTTCAGCGTCGAATGTGAGGTGCTGCGCGTCCACGCCGACGAACGCATCGTCGTACCCGGCACGCACCACATCGACCCCGCCCTCTGGAGCCCGCTCATCTACAACTTCCGCCACTACCACGGGCTGGCGCCGGAGGTGGGGCACGGCTTCCGCTCGGAAACCGCGAACGCGGCGACCCGTGCGGCATGACGCCTCCTCGGCACTCAACCGAACGGTGAGCCGGCGACCGGCGGGGCGCGGGGCGGGGGAGAGGCCGGGCCGGGCGCGGTACCGGCGGGCGGCGTGGCACCGGCGGCCGCGTCGCGCACGGTGAGCAGACGGCTGCCCCGGACGAGCGCCTGGCGGGAAGGGGCTTCAGAACCTCAGCGTGCCGCGTTCGAGACCGCGGTCACATTCGACGGCCCCGGACGGTGACCCAGCGTACGAACCCGGGCGCGTGGCGTGTGCGAGTCGGTGAAGGACCCCACATGACGCAGGTCACCTACGACCCGACATCGTTGTTCCTTTTGTCCGATTCACCCCCTCCCGCACCCCTCCCGACCTGCGGATTGAGGCGCACGCCACATACTTCGCATCCCTCATGGATCCGGTCACCACTAGTAAAGGGGGTCATTGCGGGCACCTTCCGGGCCTGCTTATCTGGATGACGTCGCCAGGCGCCACGAGCCCCGCAGCGGGCCGCGGCGCCGACGTATGCGGATCGCCCCTCACGGTGGTCCACCCCATGCGGGCGATCCCCCGTCCCCGAACGCAAGAGGTACTTCGTGACCGTCTCCGTCATCCGCCGCATCGCTTCCCCGAAGAAGGCTCTCACCACCGCCGCCGTGGCCGCCGCCACCGCCGGCATGGCGCTCACCGCCGCTCCGGCTCACGCCGCCCCGGCCCAGGCCTCCTCCGCCCAGGCGATCGCGCACAAGATGATCCCGGACGCCGCGCAGTTCAACGCCTTCAGCAAGATCGTCTCCCACGAGAGCGGCTGGAACCCCCACGCCACCAACAGCTCCTCCGGCGCCTACGGCCTCGTCCAGGCCCTCCCGGCCTCGAAGATGGCCTCCGCCGGCTCCGACTGGAAGACCAACCCGGCCACCCAGATCAAGTGGGGCCTGGACTACATGAACTCCCGCTACGGCAGCCCCGTCAAGGCCTGGAACTTCTGGCAGGCCAACGGCTGGTACTGAGCCGACAGCACCCCATGACGCATCCGCGCCCCCGCCCACCCGGCGGGGGCGCTTCGCGTGTGCGTACCGTCAGGAGGCGAACGCCCGCTCCAGCCTGGGGATCAGGTCCCGCAGATCCTGCTCCCAGCAGCCGCCGTTGTGGCCGCCGTTGCACTGGGTGCCCCAGGCGGAACCGTCGCCGTAGTCGACGTAGTGGTACGGCATGCCGAGCGCGTCCATGCTGTCCTTGACGTGCTGGGCCGCGCCTTCGAGCCAGAACTCCGGTTCGGTGGGTACGCCGCCGCCGTTGCCCACGTAGATGGAGACGCCGATCCCGGCCAGCTTGTCCATGTGCGCGGCCGGATCGACCTCGTTCCACCGCCAGTCGGCGTTGAACACCGGGTAGGGCGAGCCGAACAGGGCGTCGCTGTCCACGCCGGGTTTGTAGGGCGAGTTGTCGGGGTCGCAGGCGCCGGAGGACGAGCCGCAGATCGCTCCGAGCGCGTCGGTGACGGAGGCGACGACGGCCAGCCGCAGGTCCATGGACCGGACCGACAGGTCGATGTCCCCCGACAGGGACGCCGTCTGGCTGAACAGGTCGGGCCGGACCTGCGCGTAGTGCAGGGCACCGAACCCGCCCATGGAGACACCGGCGACGGCCCTGGCCTTCTTGGTGGGGATGGTCCGCAGGTTCGCGTCGACGAACGGGATCACCTGCTTGAGGTGGAAGTTCTCCCAGTTCTGGGCGCCGAGCCGCGTCTTCTGGTTCAGCCAGTTGGCGTACCAGCCCCGGGCGCCGCCGTCCGGGATGACGGTGATCATCGAGTCGGACATGGTCAGCGCCGCATAGTTCTGCCGGATCGGGTCGTCGGGCGAGCCGTGCAGGAAGTACAGCACGGGGTAGCGCCTGTTCGGGTCGTCGTAGTAGCCGCTCGGCAGGATGATCTTGATGTGGTGCTTGCCGGTGACCTCCGGCGTGGTCACCGTGATGGTGAAGTTCGTGGGACCGCCCACGGCCGTGTCGACCTGCGTCAGTCCGAACCCGTTCGTCAACGGAGGTGGTGCGGTGTCGTCGGCGGCCTGCGCGGAACCGGCCGACAGGGCCAGGGCCAGGGCGACGGCGGTGACCATCCCGGTCACCGTCAGTCGCAAGCGGTTCGATGTCCTTGCCACAGCGTGGCCTCCTCGTGAGTACGGGCGGTGTCTCCCGGACACGGTCACGCTAGGGAAGGCCGGTGAAATTCCCATGACACCGCCGTGCGGGTGCGGCGGCCGGGACCGGCGAGTGACGGCTCTCCGGTGGCTCCTCCGCCGAGACTCCAGGAACTCGATTCCGTTCGCTGAACCGGCATTTCATCGATTTTTCAACGCCCTCCGCCAGGATGAGCCAGCCACCGCGGCCGATCGACCCCGAAGGGACCACCATGCCCGATTCCGCCCACCCCGACCGCCGTCCGCCCACCCGCCGGACCCTGCTGAAGGCCGGCGCGGGCGTCGCCCTGACCGCCGGTGCGCTCGGCGGCTCACTCGCCGCCGCCCCGTCCGCCGTCGCGGCCCAGAACGGCGCGCCGCTGTGCGAACAGCCGGGCGACTCGGCCCGTGCGCAGGGGCTGGGGTCGGGCGATCTCGCGATCCCCTACCACCGGGAGCACGACAACACCTGGGGCTATGTCTTCGGTGACTCCTTCAGCGAACCCGCGCTGGGAGGGGAGTACCTCGGCTCCCCGGTCATGCTGAACCAGGGCTCCTTCGACGCCTCCGGCTCCACCCCGATCTCGTTCACCTGGGCCATGCCCACGGGGGGCGGCGCCCGGCAGCTCTTCGACTACCGGCACAACGCCGACAACGGATACGGGTTCGAGGTCAGCCGCATCCCGAACGACTGCATCGAGTTCGGCGGCCGCACCTACATCCAGTACACCTCCGTGGAGGTCTGGCAGCCGCCCGCGGGCTACGACGGTTCGCGGATGTCCGGCGTCGCCTACTCCGACGACCACGGCGTCACCTGGCACGACTACCCCTACCACTGGGCGGGGGACACCCAGGGAGTCAACCAGTCGCTGTACGGCATGTGGTCGTTCGCGGGCATCGACCCCGACGGCTGGCTCTACATCTTCTCCAAGCGCTGGAACGGCAGCCACGTCAACACCGGTGACGGCGGCGCGATCCAGCTCTTCCGCATCCGGCCGGAGGAGTTCCGCGCCGGCAACTTCGGTGCGCAGGAGAACTGGGCCTACCTGGACGGCCGTTGGCAGTGGACCCGCGCGGTCCAGCCGTCCGTGATCCTCTCCGGGAACAACATCGGCGAGTTCTCCGTCAAGCGCATCGGCGGCACGTACTGCATGAGCTACTTCGACGTCACCGACTACTCGATCCGCACCCGCACCGCCCCCCGGCCCGACGCCGTGTGGAGCGCGCCGAAGACGCAGATCGCCGGCGACACCGCCTGGCCGCCCGACCACTGGGGCAAGCCCCAACTCCCCTTCCTCTACGGCGGGTACATCCACCCGGGCAGCGCAGGCCCCACCTCCCTGACCCTGATCGTCTCGCAGTGGAACGGCCGCCCCCACGAGTCGCCCTACCGCGTTCTGCAGTACGACGGCATCAACCCGTGAGCCACCCGCCCGCACGCGCCCCTGGAAACCCGGCCCGGAGGGCGGCCCCGCCCGTTCATCCTCGTCGGCGGCTCCGCGCGAGCCGGCTCTGCAGCCGGGCGTGACGGAACTGGTACACCGCACCCGCCTGGCGGAGGACGCCGCGCTGGTAGGCGTCGTCCAGGAAGGCGGCGGCGGCCCAGGGAAGGCGTCCGGTCAGCGGCAGCCAGATGCGGGCGAGCAGACACCACTGGCCCCAGGCGGTCAGGGTCAGCGTGTAGCCGAGCGCGCCGCCCAGACCGCTGATGGTGCCGAGCATCAGACTGGTCATGGGGTCCGTGGCGAGCCGGCCCAGGTGCCCTTGCAGCAGATCCACCACCAGCCCGGCCCCGAGCCCGACCGCCGTGCCGAACACGGGTGCCCAGAAGCACAGTCGGACGAGCACCGTCCGGCGGTCGGCGCGCAGGACGCTGCCGGGGCTGACGGCGGAGACGATGTCGCGGGGCGTTTCGAGGAGGCCGAGGAGGCAGAAGGAGAGCCCCGCGGCGCCGCCGAAGACCAGCCCGAAGAAGATCGCGTTGATCAGCCCGTTCTCCAGCACCAACGCCGGCCCGGCACGCTGGCTGAGCGCGCGCAACAGGCCGACCATGAACCCGTAGGCGCAACCGAAGAACGCGCCGCCCAGAGTGCCGATCACCAGCCGGGGACCCGCCCGCCACGTGGTGGTGTCCGGCCGGCCGCGGATGCGCAGCCGCACAGCGGACGGCTGGACGTCCTTGCCCGTGACCGTGTACGTGAACCAGTGCACCAGCCCGAACATGAGTCCGGCCAGCAGGCCGACGATCGTGCCGTCCAGTACGCCGCCGGCCAACGAGCCGCTGAAAGCGGCGGACATGGCGCCGTCGACCAGCCCGATGACCAGCGCGGTGACGAGTGCGGTGACCAGAGTGCGGGTGGAACCGCGCAGACCGTGGCCGAGCCGCCACCAGGCCAGGTCCGGAGTCTTGAGTTCCGTCAGATGCCGGGCGAGATGCCCGAGCCAGCGCTGGACCCGCTCGGGCTCCCAGCCGCGCGCCCCCGGCCGGGAGCGGCGATAGACGGTCGGCAGAAAGTTGTCGAGCAGGTGCTCCTCCAACTCCCGGACACCCAGGAATAGTTGGGTATCGAGCAGCTCGGCCGGATCGTGCTCCGGTGTGTCGCTGTAGACGGTGCGGGCGAGCGCCACCATCAGCGGCGTCGAGAGGACCGTGGCGAGCGGGGCCGGTGACCCGTCCGGCGAGGGCTCGCGCAGCTTCTTCAGCACGGGCTGCCAGGCGCCCGCCGCCGGGTCCGAGCGGTCCGTCTTGCGGGTGGTGCGGGGCAGATAGTCGTCCAGGTCGTCCAGGGTGAGATCGGTGAGCTCGATCGGCGCGGCCGAGGTCAGCACATCCGTCTCCGCGACCGCGGCGGCGTACTCGGCGGGGCGACTGGTGAGCACGAGCGGCAGCGTGGTGGCGTTGAGGGCCTCGAGCGCGGGGCGGCGCAGCCCGTCGGCCATCTCGTCGAAGCCGTCCAGCACCGGCAGCACGCGGCCGGAGTCGACGAGCGCGGAGGCCAGGCTGACCTTGCCGGGCCCCGGAGCGGCCGTACCGGGATGGTCACGCGTCAACTGCTCGGTCAGCCAGTCGCGCAGGGTGACGGCCGTGGGGTCCCAGGCGCCGATGCTGAAGATCACCGGGACGGGCTCGGCGGGCGTCCGCGTCCTCAGATGGTCGAGGACGAAGCGCAGGGTCAGGACCGTCTTCCCGGACCCGGACCTGCCGAGGACCACCAGCCGCCCGGAGGGCACGCTCCGGTAGGTCTCCGCGATGCCCTCCAGCCGGCCGCTCAGATCCAGCGGGGCGCTCGGGGCGCCCGGCGGGAGGCGGCGGATGTTGGCCCAGTGGTCGGTGAGCGTCTCGCAGGCGGGCTTCCAGCGGACCGGCAGCGGGTACGGGTCCTGGATCCGCCGCTGCTCCTCCTCGCGCTGCCAGCGGGCCGCCACCGCCTTCGCGAGCTGCTCGGCCGCCTCCGCCGGCGCGGCCCGCACCGCCGACGGAGGCACCGCGGGCGTCGCCACGGCGGGCCCGCCCGCTGGTGCCGCGCCCACGTCGGGCCCGCCCGCTTCCGCCGCGCCCGCGTCCGGAGCGCTCGCTTCCGCCGCGTCCGCGCCGCCGCCTCGGAATCCCGGGACGGCAGCACCGAGTAACTCCTCGCGGTCCTCGCCGCCCAGGGCGAGCGCGTCGGCCAGCCGCCGCACCGTGGTCATCCGCGGGTTGCCGCGCTTGCCGGTCTCCAGGCCGCGGATGGTGCTCACGCTGACACCGGAACGCCGCTCCAGCTCCTCCTGGGTCAGTCCCGCCTTCTCACGCAGCCGGCGCAGCACCGCGCCGAACTCACCGGCCACAGGCCATGGCCCTTCCCCCTTGAATTGTCCGTTTCCGCAGGTCGGGACTCTAGCGCGGCCACCGGTCACATATGACCGGTTGAATGCTCTGTCCACATTTCCTGCACGACGGCCAGCCTCGACCACATCGACGTGAGCGACCGGGGCGAGGGGATCGACCGGTCCAGAGAACCCAGAGAACAGGGAGTGGCCATGCCGACGACGACCGCGGGCAGGTGCGACCGGGGCGTCACATGCCTCACCGCCGAGGAACGCGAAGTGCTCTACGCGCTCGGCTGCGGCCTGGGAGACGCCGAGATCGCCGCCGCCCTGACCCTGCCCGAACACGTGGTGGCCGAACGGCTCGGCCGCGTGCTCGGGAAACTGGGGCTGCGCGACCGGGCCGCCGCCATCGTGCACGCCTTCGACTGCGGGCTGGTCCGGCCGGGACAGGGACCGCGCCGGCCGCTGCCGGGGAACACCGCCGCACGCCGGGCCGGCACCGCAGCCGATCCCTGGCTCCAGGTGTCGGTACTCGGCCCGCTCCGGACGACGCTCGCCGGCCGGCCCCTGGACATCGGCCCCGTGCGGCAGCAGGCCGTACTGGCGGCGCTCGCCCTGAGCCCGAGCCCTTCCGTCAGCCGGCCACGCCTGCTGGAGGACGTCTGGGGCAGGGAGATGCCGGACGGCAACGTCGTACCCGTCTACGTGTACCGGCTGCGCAAGATCCTGCGCCTCGGGGAGCGCCCGGACTCGGTGATCCGGCGCGACCGGTACGGATACGGACTGGTCCAGGGCATCGCCGAGGTGGACGCGCTGTGCGTGGACGACCTGGCCGGCCGGGCCGAGGAGGCCGAACGCACCGGCGACCTGCCGGAGGCCGAGCGGCTGTGCGCCCGGGCGCTTGAGCTGTTCCGCGGCGAGCCGCTGGCCGCACTGCCCGGGCCGTTCGCCGAGTCGGAGCGGGTGCGGCTCGTGCGGCGCAGGGTCGCCCTGGCACAGCGGAAGGCGGACTTGCAGCTGAGGCTGGGCCGACGCGCGGAGGCGATCACCGCGCTGTCCGCCCTGGCGCTGGAGGAACCGCTGAACGAACCGGTCGCCGCGCTGCTGATGCGGGCGCTGCGGCACGACGGCCGGCGGGCCGAGGCCCTGGCCGTCTTCGACCGCACCGCCCGGCGCCTGGCCGACGACCTCGGGGTCGCCCCGGGCGACCTGCTCCTGCGCGCCCGGCGGGCGGCACTGCTCGGGGCGGACGCCGGCCCGGACCGGGCGGACGCGGCGTGAACGGGCCGGCGGACGACCGTGAGCGCGCCGAGGAACTGCTGTTGGCGCGGATCTCCGCGACCGCCGGGCGGGCCCATCTGGGCAGACGACGCGTCACCTACCGGGCGCCGTCCACCGAGCCCCGGCGGCGCCGGCCGGCCACCGTGCGGATGCGGCGCCTGCTGCGCGCCGGCAGGGGACCGTCCGGGAGCCCCGGCGCCCGGCTGGACCTGTACGAGCACGGTCTGACAGCCGCCTCCGGCCGGCGGATCCATGCCGTCCGCTTCGATACGACGGTGGTGCGCCGGTGCACGGTGCTCACCTCCCGCGGCGTCACCGGCGCCCTCGTGCTGGTCGACGTCCACGGCGAGCGGGTCGTGCTGCGCCGCGGCGATTTCGCCCGGCCGCAGGAGTGGTGGTCCGCGATCTGCGGGGCCGTCGTCGCCGCACAGGCCCCACGGGCGCTGGCCGCGCTGCGGCAGGGCGCGCGGCTGGCCTTCGGCTCCCTGTGGGTCACCGCGGACGCCGTCGGTTCCGCCCGGACGTCCCTGCGCTGGACCGAGGTCCGGCGGATCGAGGTCCGCAACGGCTTCGTCACCGTCCGCGCCGACGGCCGCCGGCTGGTGTGGGCGTCCGCCGCGTCCGGCATCCCGAACCTCTGCGTCTTCCGGTCCCTCGCCGAACACCTCGCCCGCGCCGGGCGGGACGACGACTGAACCAACGAACACCGAACGACCAACGACCAGAAAAAGGAGACAGTCATGGCCGACAGCTACCGCTACCGGTGCGGTGAGTGCGGGCACCACACCTCCTGGGGGAGCGAGTCCCAGGGGGAGAACGCGATCGAGGCGCACTACCGCAGCCGCCACCCGGCCGTCGTCCCCGGCGGGATGGTCGAGTTCCGCAAGGGATCGTCCGGCGGCGGTGGCGGCGGATGCCTGCTCGCCCTGGGCATCCTCGTCATCATCCTGATCATCGCCTCCCGGCACTGATCAAGCGGCCGGTATACGGCGCAAACCGGACCCGGGACGTCCGAACCCGCCACCCTGGGCACCCCCGACATTCTTGGGGTTCCCGGGGTGCAGCGGCGCCCGGGTCTGGGTATTCCCATCGAACTCGATGTTCGATGAGGTCGATGCGACGGGGGCGGAGCATATGGGCAGACGGGTCTGGACAGGCAGCGCCGGGGTGGAGGCCGCCGACGCGGTCTTCGCGCTGATGAGACGGCTCATCGACGGTTACCGGGCGAACCCTCCGGTGACCCCGCTGGTGGTGCTGCAGGCCACCGAGGAGGACGAGACCGGCACCCTCGACCGACGGGTCGCCCAGGTGGTGGAGTTCGTCCGCCAGAGCCAGCAGCCGCGGGGGCTGATCGCCAAGCGGCTCGACGGCGGGGGCGGCCCGGACCCGTACTCCTCGGCCGTCGACATGGTGCGCCAGCTGTGCGAGCACTCCTGGGACAACGCACGGCAGTCGCAGTACAAACCCTTCAGCTTCCCGCGTTCCCGCCTGCTGCGCGCCATCGAGCAGGCCGCGCCCGAGGTCGGCGCCGGGGTCACGACGGTGTGGACGGCGGCGGAGCGCCGCGAGCGTCTGCTGCGCCGGCTGGCCGAGCTGCGCTGGCGTCCCGACGGTGGCCCCGGCGGCGAGGAGGGCCGGCGCCGCGTTCCGGCACTCGCGCAGACCATCGGCGCCGTCGTCAACCCCTCCGGTTTCGCGGGTGCCATGTTCATCGCCTGCCTCAGCGTGCTGCTGGGCGAGGGCGGCTGGCGTACGGCGTTGTGGGGCGGCGCCCTGGCACTGACGGCGTTCGGCCTGGTGCACCTGCTCGCGCGCAGCGCACCGCCGCTGCTGTGGTTGCGCCGGGCCACCCGCTGGTTCGCGACGACCACCTTCCTGGCCCCGCTCAGCGACCGGCCGGCCGCCGCCGACTGGTCGCGCTGGCGGCCGGCGAAGTCCTGGGAGACCATCCGGGGCCGCGCCTTCGCCGTCGCCCAGCAGGTGGTCGCGGCCCAGGCGGGCGACGCGACGGCACGTCAGTTCCACCTGGAGTTACGTGTGCTGGCGCTGCTGGAGGATCTGCGCGAGAACTTCCGCCCGCGGGCGCTGGACCTGCGCCGCCGCAAGCGCACCGTGCCGCCCGTGGTGTATCTGCCCAGGATCACCGAGGAGGACGGCGGTCTGCTCCTGCTGCGCACCATCAGCGACGTGCGCAGCCGCCGCAGCGAGGTCGATCCCCTGCTCGTGCTGGCCGCGGTCCCGGCGGCGGAGCGCCTGCGGCCGCAGGTCCCCGCCGTCCCGGAGCCGGCCGCCCTGCCGGGCCGCTCCCACGCCGACGACGAGGAAGAGGCCTTCGGAGCGGACGCCAGGTACCAGCGGTGGGTGACCAACCTCAGCGCCGGCCAGTCCCCGGGCCGGGCCGCCACCCTGCCGTGGATCCTGTACATCCCGATGCCCGGCGACGAACTGCGCCACCGGCACTCCGCACAGCACTCCACCGACCGCATCCGCCGGACGCCCGCCTGGCTCCTGTGGTCCCGGCCCTGCCTCGCGGTGCTCCTCGCCCTCGGCCTGGCCGCGGGCTTTCTCGGCAACCACTACCTCGCCGGACGCTACTGCGAGGGCCGGCTGCTCGGCTCCAACACCGACTCCAACCTCTACGACGGACGGTGCGTCGGCGTCGCCACCGGGAACGTACGGCTCGCGCAGGGCAACGCACTGAGCCTGTCCGGCGCCGGCAAGGGCGTCACCTTCGACGCGGTGGAGCGGGCGATCAGGGCCGAGAACGCGGCCATCGGACCGCGCGACGCCCATGTGACGATCGTCTACGCCGGCCCGGTCACCGCCGCGAAGCAGGCCGACACCCGCAAGGGGCTGGAGGAGATCACGGGGGTGTACCTCTACCAGCACTACGCCAACGTCAGCACCGATCAGCCGACCAAGATCAAGGTCCTGCTCGCCAACGCCGACCAGAACATGCTGCACGTGGTGCCCATGGCCCGGCACATCGCGGACCTGGCGCGCCGGGACCGCTCCATCGTCGGCGTCGTGGGCATGGGTCGCGACACCACCGAGACCGAGCAGGCCGCCCGCATCCTCAAGGGGGCCGGTCTGCCCGTCGTGAGCACCACCAACTCCGGCAGCCACCTGGCACGCAGGCTGTCCAACTGGTTCGGGCTGGCCGCCACCGACGAGGAGGAGGCGAACGCCCTGCTGGTCGTCGCCCGTCAGCTGGCCGCCCGGGAGAAGGGCGCCCGGGGCGCCGTGCTGTCCCGGTCGGTCGGCAGCGAGAAGGACTTCTACACCACCGAACAGGCCAGGGTGGGCAAGCAGATGCTGGCCGAGGCGGGCTTCGCCCCGGCGCCTCCGCGGACGTACCGGCTCAGTGCCGAGGGCGAGCCCGAACTGACGACCCCCATCGGCGAGATCTGCGGCAGCCGGACCGTCCCGAAGGCCCTCTACTTCGCCGGCCGGGTCGAGGACGTGCCCAACCTGATGTCCCAACTCGGCTCCACCCCCGGCTGTTCGGGACGCGGCATCACCGTGTTCACCGGCGACGACCTCACCAAGAGCAACTACGAGGAGGGTGAGGCCCTCCGCATCCCCGACGAGGTCACCCTCTACCACTTCGCCCTCGCCCCCATGGACCTGGCGGCGACGACCGGCTTCTACATCGACGCCCACCGCGTCCTCATGGGATTGCTGCCCGCCGGGGCACGGCGGACGGCGCTCGCCGATCCCGCCCGGCCCTGGACCGACGCGCTGTTCTCCAACGGGCAGACGGTGCTGTCCTACAGCGCCACGGCCGTCCTGTACCGGGCCGCGCGGAACGGGGACGTCCCGCAGACCGCCGCGGAGACCTGGGCCGACCTGCGCTGGCACCCCGTTCCGAACCTGCCGGTCGGCACGGTCGGCTTCGCCGGCAGCCGGCCCTACGCCGACCAGCGCGGCCACGGTTACGGGATCGTGCGGGTGAGCTACGACGGCGGTGAGGTGCGGTCGGAGAACGTGTGCGGGCGGCCCGCGGGCAGCGAGGCACCGCTCATCGCACCCCCCGGCCCCAAGGAAGCCGACCCGCACACGATCTGCCGCCTGCGCTGATCCTGAGCCGCCTCAGCGGTTCACGGGCGGTGCGGTGACACCGGGGCGGTGCGGTGGACGGAGCGGAAGTGCCCTGCCCGCGCCGGCCGCCCACGGCGTCACAGCTCCCTGCGCATGCACACGCGCGGCCACCGGTCCAGGCCGTGGGCCGCCTCGCGCTCTCGGATCTCCCGCAGGCCAGGCGTGAGCATGCTCTCGGCCAGGATCCGGAAGCCGCAGCGGGTGTAGTAGGCGGCGTTCCACGGGACGTCGGCGAACGTGGTGAGGGTCAGGGCGGGCACCTGCCGGCTCCTGGCGTGGCCGGCCAGATGCTCCAGCAGGGACCTGCCCACCCCGCGCCGAGCGCTGCCGGGGTGCACCGAGACCTGCTCGACATGGAAATTGCCGTCGACGAGGTCGGCGATCAGGTAGCCGACCGGGGTGCCGGCCGCGTCGACCGCCACCCAGGCCCTCCCGTCGCGCCGGTACCGGGCGAGCTCGTCCAGCGGAAGCGGCTCGTCCTCGGCGATCTCCGGCATGCCTATGTCGTGGAACCGCTGGCCGGCGGCCCTCTCGATGTCCTGGAGAAGGGGCAGCTCGCTCACATGAGGGAATCGAATGCGCATGCGCTCATTGTCCGGAACGCAGCGCCCGTTCCACGGGGCGACTCCCAGGGAGACTCGCCGTCGGTGCCGTCGGTGCCCGCGTGGTTCGGCCGGTCAGAGCGCGCAGAAGGCGTCCCGCATCGCCTTGTCGGTGTCCGTCTGGCCCCGGGTCGGTGCCTGCAGGTGGTATTCGGTGTTGGCTTCCAGCACCTGCTTGTCGCCGTCGTCGTCGGCGTACCACGTGCTGAAGTAGCCGAGCACGGCCCCGTTGTGGGACCAGACCCACTGGCCGCACGGCAGTTGGAACCGGCTGATGCCCAGCCCGTAGCGGATGTCGCCGCTCCCGGTGGCGACCGTGGTCTTCAGCTCGGCCTCCTGCGCGGGCGGCAGCAAACGACCGCCGAGCAGCGCCCGGGTGAAGGTGGCGAGGTCGTCCAGGGTCGACACCATCGCGCCTGCCGAGCCCATCGCCTGGACGTTGGAGACCGTGACGTCCGTGAGCACCATGCCGAGCCACCCGTACGCGTAGCCGTGCAGGTAGTTGCCTCGCAGGGCCGGGTCGGAGGTGGGGAAGAAGGTGTTCCGCAGGCCGAGCGGCTCGATGATCCGCCGGGTGACCTCGATCGCCGGGTCGTTGCCCGTGACCGCCTTGATCACCATGCCGGCCAGCACGTAGTTGGTGTTGGAGTACGCCCACTTCTCGCCCGGCTCGGCGGAGGGCCGCCGCAGCGCGAGACCCAGGTCCACGAGGGTCTGCGGCGGCCAGGCCCGGGCGGGCTCGCGGTTGGAGGCGTAGGAGTTGTAGAACGAGGTGTCGTGAACGAAGTCCGGGAGGTCGGAGGTCTGGTTGAGCAGCTGCCTCAAGGTGATCCGGCTGCCGTCATAGCCGTTGGCGTCGACGGCGCCCGGCAGCCACCGGGCGACGGAGTCGTCCAGGGAGAGCCTGCCCTCGGCTTCCAGTTGCAGCAGCACGGTCGCGATGAACGCCTTGGTGTTGCTGCCCATCCGGAACTGCGCCTGCGGATCGGCGGGCACCTTGGTGGCGGTGTTGCCGGTGCCCGCCGATACGTACTGCGCGCTGTCACCGGAGCGGACCAGGCCGACCACGCCGGGGTAGCCGTCGGCGATGCCTTTCTGCGCGCCGGACTGCAGGATGCCCGCCGCCGTCGGTGTATCGGCGTGGACCGGGGCGGCGGCGGTGAGCACCGCGAGCGTCAGCGTCGCGCCGACGGCCATCAGACGTACGGATTTCATGAGACCTCGTCTCGTCACTGGGTGGCCGTGAAGGCCGCGCCGGGCGGTGGTGCACGGCGCCGTGGCGAGCCTCGGGCAAGAGCGGCCCCGCGAACAGGTCATTCGACCGGCCATATATGACCGGTCGTCACCGCAAAGCGTGTGCCGGCGCGTTGACCTGCACGGGACGTCCCGAAAGAAAGACCGCCCGCCGCGGGGGCGGACGGAGCGGGGGCATGGGAGGCTCCCGTCGCGGGCCGCAGAGAGTGCACCAGCGCCGCAGGTGACGTGAGCGGGCAGCGCCGCCCAGGCGGCCACCAACCGCGCCGGCCACGTTCGTGTCAGCGGTCCTCTCCCAGAGCGGAGAGTCCTGCGCCGGCAAACCCACGGCGCCGAAGACCCGGGCCTCGGCCTCCCGTTCGAACCGGACGGCGGGATCAGTGATGCGCAGTCCGGAGGCCAAGGACCAGATGACCTACCGGGGCTTCCTCGCCGACCTCATGACGGCCGAGCACGACGACCGTGCACGGAGCCGCCCGAACGGCGGATCACCGGCACCGGCACCGACTCCTACCGCCTCGCCGGCACTGCTGGCGCTCATCAGCTTCGGGCTGCTGTTGATTCCCTGCTGATGCGGTCGAGGAAGCCGAGCACCCGATGGTTGACCTGCATCGCGGCCTGTTCGTCGTAGGACGGCAGACTGCTGTCGGTGAACAGGTGCCTGTCGCCGGGATAGAGGAACAGCTCCGCATCCGTCACCGTCTTGACCACTGCGCGGGCAGCGTCCGCGTCCCCCTCCCCGGCGAAGAACGGATCTGCGTCCATGCCGTGGATCTGAACCGGGACGTCCTGGGGCCAGGCCGCACCGAACTCCGAGACAGGGACGCACGCCTCGAGCAACAGAGCACCCTTTGCTCCGGGGCGAGTCTGAGCCAGCTTCTGCGCCGGCAGGACGCCGAGCGAGAAGCCGACATAAATGAGGCCCGCAGGCATCCCCTCGGCGGCGTCGGCTCCGCGCGCGATGATCGTGTCGAACCCGACACTCTCGGCATGGGCGGCGCCCTCCTCGAGGCTGCCGAATACCTGCCCTTCGTACAGATCCGGAGCGTGGACGGTGTGTCCGGCCCGGCGCACCTGCTCGGCGAAACTGCGAACGCCGGCGGTCAGCCCGTGTCCATGGTGGAAGACCAGCACCTCAGCCATGTTGCTCCCCTCGTACCGCGCGCCCGGGTGGCGCCGCGGCACGAGTATGGACCGCAGCACTGACATCCCCGGGCCTGGGCCGGACAGGGTCAGGCCGGTGGCCACTGCTGGGTGAGGCGAACTTCCAGGAGGCTTCGCCGGTCTGGGAAGCGCAGGTTCGAGCGGGCGGCCCGCGTCCGCGGCGACAGGGCCGACTCCAGCCGTGACAACCACGCTTACCTGCGCCAACGGGGGATCAAGGCGACCATGGCCCGGCCCGACGGCCGGCGGGCCGGCCGCAGGCGCAAGAGCCGGGCCGGCGGGCGTGCGCGTCCGCCGGCTTCCGGGGTGAGGCCCAGTACTGCCGCCGCAATGCCGTCGAGCGATGTGTCAGCAAGTGGAAGCAGTACTGGGCGGTGGCCGGCCGGTACGACAGGCGCGACCACGTCTTCAACGGCACCCTGGCCGTCACCGCGATCGTCATCCGGCTCCGGGACACGGTCCAAGAGCCATCAGAAGCGCCCTGGTGTCAGCCGGCCTCGCGCAGTGGATGGACGGTGCCGGTGAGGGTGCCGTCCTGCTGCTCGTAGTGGGACAGGGCGAGGCCGAGGCCGAAGAAGGTGGGTGCCCATTCGCCGACGAAGAGGCCCCAGCGGTCGGCGCGGGCCAGACCGGTGCCCGGCTCCATCTTGAGGGAGCCGGCCCACGAGGCGACGCTCAGGCCGATGGAGGCGAAGGCGGCCATGTAGGCGTGTTCACTGCGGATGCCCATGTCGTGCATCTTCTGGATGATCATCGGGCGTCTCCGTTCTTTCGGATGTCCCTGCTGGAGTAACCTCCCACTATCGTCCTATTCATCACATCTGCCCTATTTGGGGGTGGGGATCGGCACGCCCCGCGCTCCCCGCGGCCGCTCAGCCCGGAAAACGGCCCGTGGACCGCAGGAGCCAGCGCCGCTCCGCGTAGGCCAGGTCGTCCCGCCACAGGCGGCCGGCCGTGGCGCGTACCAGGGGTCGCAGCAGCGGTGCGGCCCGGCGGGCGGCCGCGAAGCCCGGGCGGGCGGAGACCGCGAGCACCGCCTCGATGACGGCGGTGCGGGGCCGCCCGGCCCCGTCCGCGCCGAGCGGGGTGGCGTGGGTCTCCACGACGGACCCCGCGCCCTCGCCCTCGCAGACGCGCATGACGACCGTACGGGGGCCGGGCGCGGTGAAGACGGCGCGGACCGGTACGACGATCCGGCCCGCCACCTTGAAGGACACGTCGACGGTCAGGGCGTCCGGACCGTCGTCCACCGCGCCGGCCGGGTCGCCGGGGGCGTCCACCACGGTCAGATCGACGAACGCGTACGGGTGCAGCCACGCCCCGTGCCACGGATCGAGCCGGTTGGCCACCACGTCCTCCGGCTCACAGACACCCACGCCGGTGTAGACGGCCGTCAGGGCGCGCGCGGGCTCGGGCCGGGGCGGTACGACCGGTGCGTCCAGGGGCTCCTCACCGCCCACCGCGTCCAGCCGCGCCCACACCAGCACCCCGTCGTCGTGCACCGGCAGCGGCGACCAGCCCGCGTACGGGTCGCCGTCCAGGGCCAGCCCGTGCCAGTGGCACACCAGCGTGCCGCAGCGCACCGGACTGTCCCGCAGCGGCGCCCCCAGGTGCGGGCAGATCCCCGGGCCGCCGACGGGCCGGCCGTCGGGCCCCCGCCACACGACGATCTCCTGCCCCGCCACGGTCCGCGCCAGTTTGCCGTCCCCGCGCAGGGCCCGGGAGGCGCCGACGACGTACCAGTTCCCCGACGGCCGCGTCCGCGCGCGCTTCAGCGCCCCGGCGATCAGCGCGGGCCGCGCCTCGCGCCACGTGGGCCGCTGCCCCTCCCACGGCACGGCACCGCGGCGCAGCGAAAGCGGCAGGCGACGGCGGCTCACGCGACGCCCTCGGGGGAGGGGAGGGCCGCCGTCGGCGCGAGCGGGGCCGCGGTCAGCGCGCGGGCGCGAGCGGCCGGCCGGTGCGACGGAGCGGTCCGCGCCCGCAGCCGGACCGCCGCCACCCGGACCAGCCCGTCGGCGGCGACCACCGCCCTGCGCCGCCGCGACACCACCGACCGCCGGTGCAGCACGGCGTAGCCGTCCCGGGCGACGGCGTCCAGGATGCCGCCGTACAGGACGGCCGCGGTGCGGATACAGGGCCGGGCCACCGGCTCGAGCAACCCGATGCCGGGCATCGCCTCCCGGTACACCCCGCGGGTCAGTTCCGCGAACTCCCTGAGCGCGGCGGTGATCCGGCGGTCGGGGCGGCTCGTCGCGCGGCTCCAGACCAGCAGTTCCCGGTCGACGCCGTGCCCGGCGAGCAGATCGGCGGGCAGGTAGACGCGTCCGCGGTCCAGGTCCTCGCCGACGTCCCGCAGGAAGTTGCTCAGCTGGAAGGCGACGCCGAGCGCGGCGGCGTACGGCTCGGCTTCCTCGCGCGGGGCCACCGTGCCCAGTACGGGCAGCATCTGGAGCCCGATCACCGCGGCCGAGCCGTGCATGTACGCGCGCAGGTCGGCGTAGGTGGGGTAGCCCGTCACGACCAGGTCGGAGCGCATGGCGGTCATGAAGTCCCGGAAGTGGGCGTGGTCGATGGCGTAGCGGCGGGCGGTGTCGGCGAGCGCGCGCACCACCGGCTCGCCGCTGCCGCCCTGCCGCAGTCCCTCCGCCAGTTCCTCCTGGAGCCGGGCCAGGGCCCGCACCCGTACGTCCGTTCCGGTGCCGGGGTCGAGGGAGTCGACGATGTCGTCGGCCCAGCGGGCGAAGCCGTACAAGGCGTGCACGGCGGGCCGGCGTGCGACGGGCAGCAGCCGGGTGGCGAGGAAGTAGGTCCTGCCGTGGCGGGCGTTGAGGGCACGGCAGCGGTGGTAGGCCGCGCGCAGCGCCGGATCGTCGATTCCCGCCGCGTCCAGCTCTCGATCGGTCATCCGGTCCTGCCTTCGGTCGCGGGGGCCGTGGGTTCGGCCGGGGGGCTCCCCGGCGGCGGGGACTGCCGTGCGGCAGCCGGAAAGTCAGGGGAGGCGGCCGACGGTTCCCGCGCGGGGGCTGGACGGCGCCGGGGAGGTTGCTCATGCGCCCGCGGGGCGGCCCGTACGCCCGTGGGGGCCGGGGAGGGGCGCGGGCGGCTGCCGCCGCGCCCGGGTACGCCCGTGACGCGGGCCGCGGCCAGCTTCCCCGACAGCAGCACGGTCGGCACACCGACGCCGGGCGTGGTGCCGCAGCCGGCCAGGACCGCGTTCTCCGTGCCGCGTACCAGGTTGCGCGGCCGGAACGGCCCGGTCTGCGCGAAGGTGTGGGCGGCCGAGAAGGGGGTTCCGGCGGCGTGCCCCCGCGCGTGCCAGTCGGCCGGGGTGACCAGGCACTCCTCCTCGATGGCGGCCTCGATGCCGGCCAGTCCGCGCCGCTCCAGCTCCCGCAGCAGCGTGTCCCGGTAGCGCGGACCGAGGTCGGACCAGGCCGCGGGGCCCGGGCCGAGGTCGGTGTTGGGGCAGGGGGCGAGGATGTAGTGCAGGTGGCGGCCGGGTGGCGCGAGAGCGGGATCGGTCGCGGTGGGGCGGGTGACGAGCAGCGAGGGGTCGCTCATCAGGCGTCCGGCGCGGGTGAGTTCGTCGAAGGTGGTGTGCCACGCCGCGCCGAAGGAGATCGTGTGGTGGGCGAGGTGGGGCCAGGTGCGGTCCGTGCCGGCGTGCAGCACGACCGCGGAGGGGGAGTGGCGCAGCCCGAGCGGCCGGCGCGGCGCGCGGCCGAGCAGCCGGTAGGCGACGGGCAGGTCCGGGGTGAGGACGACCGCGTCGCACGGGATGCGGCCGGCGTCGGTGACGACGGCCGTGACCCGCTCGCCGGACCGCTCCAGGCGGGTCACCGGCTGCCCGAACCGCAGCTCCGCCCCGGCCGCGGCGGCCGCCTCCGCCATGGCCCGCGGCAGGGCGTGCATGCCGCCCCGGGGGAAGTACACGCCGGCGACGGTGTCCATGTAGGCGATCACCGCGTAGGCGGCCAGCGCCCGTGCCGGGGGGACACCCGCGTACAGGGCCTGGAAGGAGAACACCCGGCGCAGCCGCTCGTCGCTCAGGAAACGGCCGATCCGGGCGTCCAGGCGGCCGAAGCCGCCCAGGGCGGCCAGCCGGACGAGATCGGTGTGCAGCAGACCGAGCGGCGAGTCGAAGTCGGCGTCGATGAACCGGCGCAGCTGCGCCCGGTACAACCGCTGGAGCCAGTCGCGCAGCCGCAGGTATCCCGCCGCCTCCGCCGCCCCGGCGAACCGCTCCACCTCCGCGGCCATCGCGTCCGCGCCGCTGTGCACGTCGAGGCTGCTGCCGTCCGCGAAGCAGGCCCGGTAGGCGGGGTGCAGGGGGATCAGCTCCACCCGCTCGTACAGGCTTGTCCCGACGGCGGCGAACGCCTCGTCGGCCAGGTCGGGCATGGTCAGCACGGTCGGCCCGGTGTCGATCCGGTAACCGGCCAGGTCCATGCGCCCGGCCCGGCCGCCGGGCAGCTCCTCGCGCTCTACGACCGTGACCCGGCGGCCGGCGCCCAGCAGGTGCAGCGCCGCCGACAGCCCGGCGAGTCCGGCACCGACGACCACCACCCGGTCCGTGGGACCGGGCACGGTACGCGTCACCGGTCACCCCCCATGCCACCGGCGGCAGGAGCAGCGGGACCTACCGCGGTGTCCGCTTCCGGCCGCGCCCCCGCCGTGGCGAGCAGCAGCTCGCGCAGCGGCCCGGCGCCCTCCGGATCGAGGTCGGCGCCGTCGAAGTGCCGCAGCCCCTGCCCGGCCAGCCGGTCCACCTCGGCCTCCACGGTGGCGCGCGCGCCCGTCGCGACCAGCACGTCCCGTACCTCGTTCAGGCCGCGCCCGGTGAGGGCCCGGTCACCGAGCCACCGGTCCAGCACGGCGAGCGCGGCACCGTCACCGGCGGCCTCCGCCCGCGTGCGGGCGAGCGCGACCAGATACGTGGGCTTGCCCTCGCGGATGTCGTCGCCGCACACCTCGCCGGTCACCCGCGGGTCCCCGAAGACGTCGTCCAAGTCGTCGCGCAGCTGGAACGCCATGCCGACACAGCGTCCGGCGTCACCCAGCCGGCGCAGCGTCACCCGGTCGGCGCCCGCCACGGCGGCTCCCAGGGCGAGGGGCCGCTCGACCGAGTACAGGGCGCTCTTCAGACAGGCGGCGCGCAGCACACGGGGCAGCGACCCCACCCCGGTGACCTGACCCTGTACGTCCAGGTACTGGCCCGCCACCATCTCCGTGCGCATGTCGCTCCACAGCCGTCGCACCACCTTCCCCGTCCCCGGTGCCAGCGGTGTCTCCGCCATCAGATCGTCGGCCCAGGCCAGCGCGAGGTCCCCGGCGAGGACCGCCGCAGACTGCCCGAACCGCTCGGCCCGTTCGGGTCCGACCCGGCCGGCGTACCGGTCGGCCAGGTCCGTGTGCAGCGCGGGCCGGCCCCGCCGCAGTACGGCCCGGTCCATCACGTCGTCGTGGACGAGCGCGCACGTCTGGAGCAGTTCCAGGGCGCCCCCGATCCGCAGGGCCGCCGTCGCGGACGCCGCGTCCCGGCCGGCGCAGGCCCGGAAGGCCCACCACAGCAGCCGTGCGCGCGTGCGCTTGCCACCCTGGAGGGTGAAGCGTGCCACCCGTTCGGCCAGTTCCCCGCCGGACAGGGGGTCCGTCAGCAGTGCGCGGCGCAGCCGCTCCGCCAGCACCTGGCCGAGCACCCGGCCGATGGCGCCGGGTACGTCGGCGTCGATCCGCCGCACCTCGGCGGGCCCGCCCGGCACGGGAACGCTCTGGCGGACGCGAAGTTCCTCCCCGTCGTCGGCCACGGGCCCGTGCGGAAGCGACCCCACGGGCCCGGCCGTGCCCGGCGGCGCCGTCGCCGGGTGGTCCTTCGCGGGGACAGGCCGCATCCCGGTTTCCCTCGCGTGGGCAGGCCGCATCCCGGTGTCCCTCCGTCGTGTTCGTACCGTCGTGCCGTCACCCGTCCGCCTGCGCGCGGACGGATGCGTGAACGCCCCACGCGATCGCCGAGACCACCGGGGACCCGCCCCCTCAGCGTGCCGTGTCCGGCGCTCGGCCGCTCGCCGCCGAGGGGCGCCCTGCATCCGCCGGGGTACACAATCCGCGATACCGGGCGGGGGCGACGTGATCCCCGACGGCCGGTCCGGGCGCGCGTCGGGCGCCGCGACGATCCGCGACCGGAGGAAGGACACCGAGGAGAGGAGACGCCGTGCCGGACACGGACGTGGCCGTCGTGGGCGCGGGCGCCGCCGGGCTGTCGCTGGCCCACCGGCTCGCCGGGCACGTCCCCGGCCTGCGGACGCCGTCCGTGGTACTGGTCGACGCGCCGCCCGGCCCGCTCCGGCCGCCCCCGCGGACGTGGTGCTACTGGACGGCGGGAACGGGACGGTTCGACGCGGCGGTCCGGGCCGAGTGGCGGCGGCTGAGGGTGCGCCCGCGCACCGGCGCCCCGGTCGAGGGCGACATCGACCCGCTGCGGTACCGCATGATCCGCTCCGACGACTTCGAGCGCCTCGTCTCCCGGGACCTGGCCCGCAGCCCCAACGTGCGGCGCCTCGAAGCGACCGTCGACACGCTGGAGGACGTGCCCGGCGGCGCGTACGTCCATCTGAGGGACACCGACGGCCGGACGCGGATGCTCAGCGCCCGCTGGGTGTTCGACTCCCGCCCCCTGGGCAGCCTCCCGGCCGCCCGTACCACCCTGCTCCAGCACTTCCACGGCTGGTTCGTGCGCACCGCCCGGCCCGTCTTCGACCCGTCCGCCGTCGAGCTGATGGACTTCCGCACCCCGCAGCCCGCCCACGGCCTGTCCTTCGGCTACGTCCTGCCGACCGGGCCGTACGAGGCGCTCGTGGAATACACCGAGTTCTCCCGGCGCACCCTCGAACCGGACCGCTACGAGGCCGCCGTGCGGCACTACGCCGACGAGGTGCTACGGCTCGGCGAACGGCAGGTCCTGGCCACCGAGACCGGTGTCATCCCGATGACCGACGCGCCGTTCGCCCGGCAGACCGGGGCCTCGGTCTTCCGCATCGGCGCCGCCGGCGGAGCGACCCGCCCCGCCACCGGTTACACCTTCGCCGGACTGCAACGCCAGACCCGGGCCGTCGCCGCCGCCCTGCGCCGCGGCCGCCGACCCGTGCCGCCCGCCGCCCACCCGGCGCGTCACCGCGGCATGGACGCCGTCCTGCTGCGCGCCCTGGACAGCGGCCGGGCCGACGGCCCGGACCTGTTCGGCCGCCTCTTCACCCGCGTGCCCATGACACGACTGCTGCGCTTCCTCGACGGGGACACCCACCCGCACGAAGACCTGTCCATCGGCCTGCGCACCCCCGTCGGACCGATGCTGCGCTCCGCCCTGGAACTGCCCCGCCTGCCCCGCCGCCCCCACGACCTGCCCCCGGCACCGCGCCCGCCGGCGCATCGGGCCACCCCGCGCCTTCCCCCGACGGAGACCGCATGACAGTGCTGCGCGACGAGCGACTCGCCGCCGCCTTCGACCACGCCGCCCGCGGCTACGACACACTCGTGGCCGCCAACCCCGGCTACCACGCCCACCTGCGCCGCTCGGTGCGCCGGCTCGGCCTGCCCGACAGGGGCCAGGGCCTGCGCCTGCTCGACCTCGGCTGCGGCACCGGCGCCTCCACGGCCGCGCTGCGGTCCGTCCTGCCCGCCGCCCGCGTCACGGCCGTGGACGCCTCGGCCGGCATGCTCCGGCGGGCCGCGGCCAAACCGTGGGCGGACGGGGTGACCTTCGTGCACGCCCCCGCCGAGCGGCTGAGCGAGGCCGGGGTGTCCGGCCCGTTCGACGCGGTGTTCGCGGCCTATCTCCTCCGCAACGTCACCGACCCCGACGCCGTGCTCGCCACCGTGCGCGGACTGCTGCGCCCGGGCGGCCGGCTCGGCGTGCACGAGTACACCCTCAGCGGGCGGCGCGCGGACCGCGCGGTGTGGACCCTGGTGTGCCGGGGTGTCGTACAACCCGCCGCGACCGTGCTGGGGGACGGGCCGCTGTACCGGCACCTGTGGCGCAGCGTCGTGGACTTCGACACCGCCGGGCGGTTCGCGCGGCGGCTCGGCGCGGCCGGCTTCGACCAAGTCCGCGCCCTGCCGCTGCCGGGCTGGCAGACGGGCATCACCCACACCTTCGTAGCCCGCCGGGCGCACGCCCCGAAGGAGGACGGGTGAGGACCCCGGGCCGGCGCGCCGCGCGCCCGGGCCGCGACCGGCGGGCCCGCGTTCTGCCCGCCCGGCCCGGCACCCCCCGCGTGCAGGGCGCCCCGCCCTCGGTGGCGGTGGTCGGCGCGGGCATCGCGGGCCTGGCCGCCGCCACCGTCCTCGCCGAACGCGGGGTGAGCGTCACCCTGTACGAGAAGCGGGCCTGCCTCGGCGGACGGGTCGGCGGATGGCCGGTGGAACTGCGCGACGGCACCACGGTCACCATGAGCCGCGGCTTCCACGCGTTCTTCCGCCAGTACTACAACCTGCGCGGGCTGCTGCGCCGGACCGACCCCGGCCTGGAGCGGCTCACCGGCCTTCCGGACTACCCGCTGCGCCACGCCACCGGCCTGCGCGACAGTTTCCGGCACGTCCCGCGCACCCCGCCGCTCAGCGCGTTCGGCTTCGTCGCGCTCAGCCCCTCCTTCCGGCTCGCGGACCTGCGCGCGATGAACCCGCGGACCGCCCTGCCCCTGCTCGACGTGCGCGTGCCGGAGGTGTACGACCGTCTGGACGGCACCAGCGCCCACGCCCTCCTGGACGCCGTGGGCTTCCCCGAAAGCGCCCGCCACCTGGCCTTCGAGGTGTTCTCCCGCAGCTTCTTCGCCGATCCCCGGGAACTGTCGGCGGCCGAGATGGCGCTGATGTTCCACATCTACTTCCTGGGCTCCGCCGAGGGACTGCTGTTCGACGTGCCCCGCGCCCCCTTCCCGGCCGCGCTGTGGGATCCGCTCGCCCGCCACTTGGCCCGGCACCATGCCGAGGTGCGCACCGGAACAGCCGTCGAGCACATCGCGCCCACCCGGGACGGCGGCTTCGTGGCCGCCACCGGCCGCGACGAGCGCCGCTACGACGGGGTCGTCCTCGCCCTCGACACCGCCGGGCTGCGCTCACTGGCCGGCCGCTGCGCAGAGCTGGGCGACGCGGCCTGGCGCGAGCGGATCGGACGGCTGCGGACCGCCCCGCCGTTCCTGGTCAGCCGGCTGTGGCTGGACCGGCCCGTCGCACACGATCGGCCCGGCTTCCTCGGGACCAGCGGTTTCGGCACCCTGGACAACATCAGCGTGCTGGAACGGTACGAGGACGAGGCGGCCCGCTGGAGCGCGCGCACCGGGGGCTCCGTCATCGAACTGCACGCCTACGCCGTACCGCCCGGAGCCGCTCGGGACGTCGAAGAGAAGCGTCTGCTCGAACAATTGCGCCGCGTCTACCCGGAGACCGGCCCGGCGACGGTCCTCGACGCCCGCCACGAGTGGCACGAGGACTGCCCCCTGTTCCCGGTGGGCGGCTACGGCGACCGCCCCACAGTCCGCACCCCGCACCCCCGGCTGGTCGTGGCGGGCGACCTGGTCCGCACCGGCCTGCCCGTGGCCCTCATGGAACGGGCCGCCACGAGCGGCTTCCTCGCGGCCAACACCCTGCTGGAGCAGTGGGGTGTGCGGGGCCAGACACTGTGGACGGTGCCGGACCGGGGGCGCAGCGCACTCCTCAGGGCCCTGGCCGCGTGGGGGCGCCCACCCGCCGCCCGCGAACGAGCGGTGGAGACGTGAGTGACGGGAGAACGGCACAGGACCCCGAGCCAAGTGGCCGGGGTCCTGCGCGGTGGGCGTGGGGTGCGGGCTCAGTGGTTGGCGGTGAGCTTGCCGTGGAGGTCGGCGCTGGGATCGTTCAGACCGGTGATCTGGACGGTCTTGCCGCGCTGCTGGTACTTGGTCTCGATCGCGTCCAGGGCGGCGACGGAAGAGGCGTCCCAGATGTGTGCGGCCGAGAGGTCGATGACGACCTTCTCCGGGTCGCCCGCGTAGTCGAACCGGCCGACGAGGTCGTTGGAGGAGGCGAAGAACAGCTCGCCGGTGACCCGGTAGACGACCGTGTGGCCGTCGGGGTCGGTGACGGCGGTGACGTGGGCGAGGCGGGCGACCCGCTTGGCGAAGACGACCATGGCGGTGACCGAGCCGACGACGACGCCGATGGCGAGGTTGGAGGTGGCGACCACGACGATCACGGTGATGACCATGACGGCGATCTCCCCGGCCGGCATCCGCTTGAACGTCTTGGGGGCGATGGAGTGCCAGTCGAAGGTGCCGAAGGTGACCATGACCATGACGGCGACCAGGGCGGCCATGGGGATGTCGGAGACGACCGGGCCGAAGACGACGCACAGCACCATCAGGAAGACACCGGCGAGGAAGGTCGAGACGCGGGTGCGGGCGCCGGACACCTTCACGTTGATCATGGTCTGGCCGATCATGGCACAGCCGCCCATGCCGCCGAAGAAGCCGGTGACAATGTTGGCGATGCCCTGGCCGATGGACTCGCGGGTCTTGGAGGAGGGGGTGTCGGTGATGTCGTCGACGAGCTGCGCGGTCATCAGCGACTCCATCAGGCCGACCAGTGCCATGGCGAGGGCGTAGGGGGCGATGGTCGTCAGGGTGTCGAGGGTGAACGGCACGTCGGGCAGGCCCGGGACCGGCAGCGAGGACGGCAGTTCGCCCTTGTCGCCGACGGTCGGCACGGCGATCCCGGCCGCGACGGTGATCACGGTGAGGACGACGATGGACACCAGCGGCGCCGGGATCACCCGGGTGACCTTCGGGAAGAACACCATCAGCGCCAGGCCGCCGACGATCAGCGGGTAGACCGGCCAGGGGACGTCGCGCATCTCCGGCACCTGCGCCATGAAGATCATGATGGCGAGGGCGTTGACGAAGCCGGTCATCACCGAGCGGGGCACGAACCGCATCAGCTTGGCCACACCCGCCACGCCGAGGACGATCTGGAAGAGGCCGGCCAGGATGACGGTCGCGACCAGGTAGCCCAGGCCGTGTTCACGGTTCACGGGAGCGGTGACGAGCGCGACCGCGCCGGTGGCGGCGGAGATCATCGCCCGGCGTCCGCCGACGACGGAGATCGTCACGGCCATGGTGAACGAGGCGAACAGCCCGATCGCCGGGTCGACACCGGCGATGATCGAGAACGAGATCGCCTCAGGGATCAGGGCCAGGCCGACGACCAGACCGGCCAGGACCTCGGTGCGCCACACCTGGGGATTGCCCAGCCAGTCCGGCTTGAGGCCGCGCAGGCGCGCGGCGGGAGTCGCGATGGTGGAAGACAAGGAGATGTGTACCTGTCCGTGGTCGGGCACACCCATGGGCAGCCGGGGCGTGCGGGAAGGACGCGCGGGGCCGGGCCGACACTCCGCGGACGGCCCGCGGGACGGGCCGGAAGTCGTGGCAAACAGACGCGAGGCGGCGGCGCGCACGGGCGGCCGGGCAGCTCACATCGGGGGGCGAAGGGTCACGGCGGGCAGGCGGCGGCGATCGGCGGCATGGGCTCGCGCACGCTCTCTCCTGCGGGACTCGGTTCTTCGCCGGGGGCGCCATCGGCCCCGGAACGGCAACAGCGGGGCAGCGGGACCACCCTCACCGCCCATGACTCTACCCTAACGTTAGAGTAGAGATTGATGGGGTCGCGCGGAACGCGGCCTGCCACGACGGGAAGGGCCAGGGCCACGGGCGTGGACGGCAAGCACATGCAGATCGGCGAGGTCGCCGCGCGGACAGAGCTGTCCCTGCGCACCATCCGGCACTACGAGGAGACCGGCCTGGTCATTCCCTCCGCCCGCTCCCAGGGCGGGTTCCGCCTCTACACCGAGACCGACGTCGCCCGGCTCATGGTGATCCGCCGGATGAAGCCGCTCGGCTTCACCCTGGAGCAGATGCGCGACCTGCTGGACGCCACCGACCGCCTGGACAGCGGCGACGCTCTCGACGCCGACGAGCGCGAGGCCCTGCTGGAGCGCGTACGGACCTACGAGCGGGCCGCGGCCGAGCAGGTGGAGAAGCTGCGCGTCCAGCTGGCCCGTGCCGAGGACTTCGCCGCCGCCCTGGGCGCCCGCCTGGAGCAGAACACTCCGGCCGCCCGCGCCTGAAGCCGTGTCGGACCACTCCCGGCCGTCCAGCGCGAAGCCGTAGCCGACACCGCTCCGGACCACCTCCGGGGCACGGTGGACGCGCTCCCGCTGCGAGCAGGGCACGGTGGCCTCACGCTGGAGGAGCAGTCCCGCCGTCCGCGAAGGAGATGCTCGATGGCGAAGAACCGTGACGAGGGCAGCGAGTTCGAGAAGGGCGACAAGGTGGCCTGGAAGAGCCACGGCGGCCAGGCCGAGGGCGAGGTGGAGAAGAAGATCACGGAACGTACCGAGGCGGCCGGCCGTACGGTGGACGCGTCACCGGACGCACCGCAGTACCAGGTCCGCAGCGACAAGTCCGGCAGGCCCGCGGTCCACAAGCCGTCCGCGCTGAGGAAGAAGAAGTGAGGCGGCGTGGACGACGAGGAACGCCAGGAGGTCTGGGAGGGCTTCCGGAACCTGGTGAACATGACACCGGCCGAGCTGGGCACATGGCTGGAGTCGGAGGAGTCCCACGCCGCCGGGCAGCACAAAGGGGGAGGGGAGTCCACCGGGCACGCGTCCGGCCGGCGCATCACGCAGATCCTGCGGACAAGGAAGAGCGACCTCACGGACGACGACTATCTGCACATGCGCAAGGTGGTGGGCTACATCCGCCGCCATCTGGCCCAGCGGCCACCGGGAGACGTACGGGACACCCGCTGGCGGCACTCCCTGATGAACTGGGGCCATGACCCGCTGGCCTGACGCCTGACGCCTGACGGCGACGTGGGCTCGTGGCGCCCGCGACCCGGTGCCGGGCCCGGAGAACGCGTGCGGCCCGGCGCCGGACCCCGTCGGACAACTCGGCTCGTTGTGCGAGCCGCTGTCAGGACCCCTCAGCCCGTCGGGTGGGAGCCCGGGGTGTGGCCGAAGGTGCGGCGGAAGACATCGATGAAGGCGCTGGTGGACGACCACCCGCACTGGTGTGCCACCGCGGTCACCGGCATCCGCTCGGTCAGGAGGACCAGCGCGTGGTGGAGGCGAAGTTGTGTGCGCCACTGCGGAAAGGTCATGCCGAGATCACTGCGGAACAGCCGGGACAGGGTACGGTCGCTCGCGCCGACCTCGCGGCCGAGTTCGGCGAGCGTGCGGCCGTCGCCCGGCGCGGCTCGCAGGATGTCACACAGCGCACGCAGCAGGGGTGCGGTGGGGGTGGGCAGGTGCAGCGGCTGCTGGGGGGATGCCCGTAGCTGGTCGAGGAGCACGGCGCGCAGGCGGGCCCGTTCGGGGCTGCCGTCGTCCTCGGCGCGTGTGTGAGCGATGATCAGTTCGCGCAGCAGCGGGCTGACGGCCAGCACGGTCGGTGCGTCGAGACCGACCGGGTTCTCGCTGGCGGGCAGCCCTACCAGGTGCAGGTCGAGTTCGCCGTAGGCCCGGTGCGCGTGCACGGTGCCGGCGGGCACCCAGATGGCTCGCGTGCCCGGGGCGACCCAGGATCCCTCGCTGGTCGTGACGGCCAGTACACCGCGGCCCGCGTAGACGATCTGGTGGTCGTCGTGCCTGTGGGCACCGATCGAGCCGCCGGACGCCAGCGACTGGGTACGGGTCGGCGCTACGGGATCGTGGCGGACTTCCGTCATCATGTGGCAGTTTATCGGAAGCGCGACACGATGCCGGGCCCGGAACATGACGGGATGCGAAGGAACACATCGATCGTTCTGCTGTCCGTGGGGCACGCGTGTGTCGACATCTACCAAGGTGCCGTGGCGGCTCTGGTGCCGTTCTTCATCGCCGAGCGTGCCTACGCCTACTCGGTCGCCTCGGGCATCGTGCTGGCCGCCTCGCTGCTGTCCTCGGTGGCGCAGCCGGTGTTCGGCGCGCTCACCGACCGGTGGGCCATGCCCTGGCTGCTGCCGGTCAGCACGTTGCTCGGCGGTGTCGGCATCGCGCTGAGCGGCCTCAGCGGCTCTTACCCGCTCACCCTCGCATTCGTCGCGATATCGGGTCTCGGCGTGGCCGCCTACCACCCCGAATCCGCCCGCGTCGCCCGCATCGCCGGTCAGGGCAGCCACCGCGCCATGAGCTGGTTCTCCACGGGCGGCACGATCGGCTTCGCGCTGGCCCCGCCCATGGTCGCCGCCGTGATGGCCACCGGGGGACTGAGCCGGACACCCCTGCTGGTGGTGCCGGCCCTCGCCGGCGCCGCGATGTGCCTGCCCGTGGTGCGCGCCCTGCGGGGCGGGCAGGCCGCCGGATCCCGGATGACGGTGCCCGCCGGAAGCGACGACACCGCTTCCTTCGTGACGCTGTCACTGGCCGTGGCTTTCCGGTCGATCGCGTTCATCGGCCTGAGCACTTTCATCTCGCTGTACGCCCGCCAGCGCCTGGGCGGCGGCACGGCCGCGGGCACCGCGGCCCTGACCGTGCTCTACCTCGGCGGTGCGATCGGCTCGGTACTCGGCGGGTCCCTGGCCGCCCGCTGGGACCGGGTGACGGTCTCGCGCTGGTCGTACCTGATCACGGCAGCGGCCATCGCAGGCGTGGTGTGGGTGCCCGGCCCGGCCCTCTACCTGTTCGTGGCACTGACCTCGGGCGGCCTGTATGTGCCCTTCTCGTTGCAAGTCACGCTCGGCCAGGACTACTTGCCCTCCCGTGTCGGCACCGCCGGCGGGATCACCCTCGGCCTGGCCGTCAGCATCGGCGGCCTGGCCGGCCCCGCCATCGGCAGCCTCGCCGACGCCACCTCCCTGCACACCGCCCTGGCACCTCTCGTCCTGATGCCCGTGCTGAGCTGGCTGCTCCTGCGCACCCTCTCCGAACCGGATGTGCCACGGCCCCGGACCGAGACGCCTGCGAGGGAAGGCGCCGCCGATGCCGGCCTCGGCCCCACCCCTGCCGACTCCCGATGACCAGTCCCTGCGACGAGGCCGTCATCACCCCGTCAGATCGGCGCCGCACGCGCAGAGAGAAGAAGCCGCCGGTTTTCGCTGATGAACGTGCACGGACGCCTCCGCTGCGCATACCGTCGAAGGCGACTGACGGAACGGTTCGGAGCCGGGTACCGCACCCGGCTGACCGGCCCCACTACAAGGAGCGGCTGAGTCTTGGGACTTGACAGGAAGAAGGAACGTGGCGAGCGGGAAGAGAAGGCCCTGCCGCCCCGGACCTCAGCGCCCCAGAGCACCGAAGCGGCGCCCTTCTTGGGGAATCGCCAGGTCGGGCAGCCGTCCCTCATGGCCGTCCAGCGTACGGCGGGGAACGCTGTCGCCGCCGCGCGGGTGCAGCGGGTGACCGACGAGGAACGCGAAAAAGCCAACGCTCGGCGAGAGCGTTGGGCCAAGCGCGCCGACAAGCGCGGCGGTACCCAGCCGGCGGCGAGCTTCACCACGCACCAGACCCCGTTCGGGCCGTACAACGAACGCCCCGGGCGCGGAGGGGCTCCGTACATCAGCAGCAACAGGGAGCAGTATCCGGGAACCCAGGGCGACGACCGCTACGTCCGCGAGGGACAGAACCAGTTCGACGGCCTGATTCCCACACTCGACGCCGAGCATTTCGACATCCTGGTCGAGGCGCTGAAAGGGGGTCAGCTGAGCGAAGAGCAGATCGACCAGCTGAGCGACGAGCAGTGCCGGGCGGCGGCGATGCTCATCGGCATCGCCAAAGCCGAAGAGGTGCGGGAGCCGGGAGCGATCAAGCACATCCGCAGCGCGCTCCGCCGGCAGGCCAACCCGGAACACGAAGCACCGGAGTTCCTCAACGACTTCCCCCAGGCGCGTATCGGTGGGGCCCAGCACGAGAAGCGCGTCCGATCCGGCAAGACGCGGCGGGCCTCGCCCGAGGTCGAGACAATCCTGGATGCCTCGTCCTCGTCGGACGAGAGTATGTCCGACTGACGTCGAGTCGGCGGCCGCCCCCTTCCACCGGGACACGCGAGCCGAGCCGCGGACGCCCGAGGGCCGGTGCCCCGTCGGAGGCAAGACACCGGGGCAGGGGGACCGGCCCTTCGCGGCGGTGATGAGGTGGTACCCGAGGACGCTGCCGGTGCGGGCCGTGCGGGCCGTGCGGGCCGGTGTGGCCTGGTAGGTGGTCCCGGCCTGTGGCTCCGGCTCGCCGACCGAGACCGCCGGTGGACTGTCGTCGCCCACGGCCACGAGCCGACCGTGCCGCATGCCGACGCTGTCCGAGCGACCACTGCCGACCGCACCAGCCACGGGAGAAGAACGTCGGGAGGCGACCGTGAGCCCGGCGGCGGAGCCGGCACCGGGGCGACGGCGGCACGGGAGAGCGGGGTGGTCCGCGCGGTTCCGGAACACATGCTTCCGTCATATGAGCGTCATGAGCCTGCCAGGCTTCTGCCCCGTCGCCGTGGTCACGGCCCTGTCAACTGCCCCTGCACCGACCGCGACAGGGGAGAGACCGGATGACACCCGCAGCACACCCGTCCCAGCACGCCCCCGAACTGCGCGCCGCCGCCAGGCACCTCGGCCGGCGCCGCTTCCTCACCGTCACCGGCGCCGCCGCCGCGCTCGCCTTCGCCGTGAACCTGCCCGCCGCCGGTACGGCAGCCGCCGCCGAACTCGATGCCCGGAGAATCACCGACGACCCCTTCACACTGGGCGTGGCCTCCGGCGACCCGCTTCCGGGCTCCGTCCTGCTGTGGACCCGGCTGGCCCCGCAGCCGTACCAGCCCGACGGCGGACTGCCCGCGCAGCGCGTCACCGTGCACTGGGAACTGGCCCACGACGCGAACTTCCGCCGGATCGTCAGGCGCGGCACCGCGCCCGCCCACCCCGAGTTCAGCCACACCGTCCACGTCGAGGTGCCCCACCTGCCCGCGGACCGCGTGTTCTTCTACCGCTTCCGGGCCGGCACGTGGCTGAGCCCCACCGGCCGCACCCGCACCGCCCCGCTGCCCGGCACCCGCCCCACCGCGCTCACCCTGGGTGCCGTCTCCTGCCAGGCATACGCCGACGGCTACTACACCGCCTACCGCCACCTCGCCGAGGAAGACGTGGACGTCGTCTTCCACCTGGGCGACTACCTGTACGAGTACGCCGTCAACGCCACCGGGAACGACCGCAAGTACACCGACCGCACCCTGCCCTCCCACTACAACCGCGAGACGGTGACGCTGGAGGACTACCGGCTGCGCTACGCCCTGTTCAAGTCCGACCCGGACCTGATGGCCGCGCACGCCGCACACCCCTTCGTCGTCACCTGGGACGACCACGAGACGGAGAACAACTACGCCGACGACACCCCGGAGGACGGCGGCTCCTCCGAGGAGTTCCTGCTGCGCCGCGCCTCCGCCTACCGCGCCTACTGGGAGAACCAGCCGCTGCGCCGGCCCCAGCTGCCCACCGGCTCCGACATGCGGCTCTACCGCCGCCTGCACTGGGGGCGGCTCGCCCAGTTCGACGTCCTGGACACCCGTCAGTACCGCTCGGACCAGGCCTACGGCGACGGCTGGCAGTACCCCGGCCCGGAGTCCGAGGACCCGGCGCGCACGCTCACCGGCGCCACGCAGGAGCGCTGGCTGATCGACGGCTGGCATGCCTCGCGGGCGCTGTGGAACGTCGTACCGCAGCAGGTCACCTTCTCCCGGCGGTACAACACCACCGCCACACCCTCCAAGGTCTCCATGGACTCCTGGGACGGCTACCCGGCCTCCCGCGAGCGGGTCCTGGCGGGAGCCGAGGCCGCGGGCGTGGAGAACCTCATGGTCCTCACCGGTGACGTACACGTGCACTACGCGTTCGACATCAAGCGCGACTTCGACGACCCCGGCTCCCGGACCGTGGGCACGGAGATCGTCACCACGTCCATCACCAGCGGACGCGACGGAGCGGACCGGCCGGGCAACTGGGCCACCTACCTCGCGGCCAACCCGCACATGAAGTTCTACAACGGACGGCGCGGCTACGTGACCGTCACACTCGGCCGGCAAGCGGCCCGCGCCGACTTCAAGACCGTCCCGTACGTCACCAGGCCGGGCGCACCCGTCACGACCGCGGCGTCCTTCATCACGGAAGCCGGCACCCCAGGCCTCAAGCCGGCCTGACCTCCGACGCGGCAGCGGGGCACAGGGCCCCACCCGAGCCCCTGAGGGGAAGGCCCCCGGCCCTGCGGCCAACCTCCCGTCTGCCGCGCGACACCGGGAAGGGCGGGGAACCACTCACTGCCCTGCCGCTGGAACCCGGGCCGTACGCGGGCACCGGCGATGACTCCGCACAGCGATCACGCGGCCGTGCTCGGGCGGCCGGTGGTCCGAGGCCGTGCCGACGTAGGTGCCGGAGGTGTCGTAAGTCGAGGCAGGTCCGCGGCCGGTCACGCGACGGAGCCTGCGTTGCGGGCCGGCCCGGAACCGGAAAGGAAGCCGGGGTCGTGGCCGACGCGCCGGTACGGGGCGGCGGTCGGCGGGTACTCGTGCACCAGTTGGATCACCGCCACCCTGCTCGCCCTCTTTGCGTACGGGGTTCCTACACAGGCACCGGTCAGGTCGGCGGCGCAAGCTAGGGTTCGCGACCATGGACAGAGTCGACCTGGAGCACCGTCACCGCACGTACGACGGCTGGATACCGCCCACCGTCGCTGCACTCCTTCACGAGCATGGCCATCACGACATCCTGCGCCACGCGGCTGCCCACGGTGACTGGTTCTGCGCCCGCCGGCTCGCCGAGGCCGCTGCCGAGTCCGGCCCCGACGGACGGGCGGCGGCGCTGGCATTGCTGAAGCCGTTCGCGGCCACCGGCTGGTGGCCCGCCGTCGACACCGTCGCCGGGCTGTTCGCCGAGTGGGAATGGTATGACGAGGCCATCGTGCTGCTGCGTCCGCTCGCCGACACCGGGCACCGGTACGCCCAGCGTGATCTGGCACGGCTGTTGGCTCGGCAAGGGCGCTTCGACCAAGTCGTCGCCCTGCTCGGACCGCGGGCCGCGGACCCCCTGCTCGCACAGGAACTCGTGGAACTCGCCGCGGGCCAGGGCCACGACGCCGAAATTGCCGTATTGCTCCCCGGTATCCGGACGGGCCCGGACCCGTCCGAGCCCTGGAGTTCGGACGTCGTGGACACTGTCCCTGTGCATGCCAGGTTCCTGGAACTCCAAGGCCGTATCGATGAGGCAATCCACCTGCTGGGCAGGCACGTTTGTGTCGATGGTGTCGTGTACGCAGACCATGCCGAGCAGCTCGCGCGTCTCCTGGGCCGCCACGGACGTGAGGCCGAGCTGCGCGCGTTCCCGGCTGACGGATGCGAGGAGTACGCCCTGGCCGCCTTGGCCCGGTTGCTCGAAGAGCAGGACCGGATTCCGGAAGCGGTTGCCCTGCTCGGGAAGTCCGCCGGGGCCGGGAACCCCCATGCGGCCTTCGGGCTCGCTGAGCTTCTCGCCCGTCAGGGCCGCCACTGCGAGGCGGTGGAAGTGCTGCGCACGGCTGCGGAGACAGCCGGCGGCGACCGCGACTGGCTCATCCACCTGCTGTGCCGCATCCTGGCCGATGCCGGACAGACCGACGACGCGCTCACCTGGATCGACGACCACTTCGCCCGCCACGGTGGCGACCACCGGGAACAGGCGTTCATGAGGGCGGAGGTCATGAAGCTGAGCGGCCGTGCCGCGGACGCAGAAGCGGAGCCGGCCGAGTTCGCCGGATCCGACGAGGAACTCCTTCGTTGCGGAACGGTGGACAGCGCCATCGCACTCGCTGAACGCCTGGTGCGGCGCGGCCAGCCGCAGAAGGCCGTCGCTCACCTCCGCGATCGCCTGGACGAGGCAAGGGCAGTGCGCGGGTAGCACGTGCGAGGACTGACCTCTTACCCTCGGTCATGCTGGTTCGGAGCGGGGGTCAGGCCCCGGTCGGGCGCCAGGGCGGTCTCGAGCCCGGCTGGGCGCTCCTCCAGGGCCCGGGCCGGTTCGGCGGTGTGCCGGTAGCGCGTCCTCGTCGGGAGGCAACCTCGCGATCATCGGTTGGCGTTCTTGGGCCGCAGTACCCGAACCGGGATGTCGGTCCGTGCGACGCGGGCCACCACGTCCGCTGTGCCGCCGTGTCGGCGGGCGGGGTTCCCGTCCGACACGGCGACCGGTTCGTCGACCAGGCCGGCGGGGATCTCGGATGCGGTCTGATGGGTGCGCAGCGGCTCGGTCGTGCCGGTGTAGGGGAGTCCGCTGCGCGGTCCCGCGATTTCCCGGACGGGAGACGGCGGACTGCGACATACCGAGGGCTTCCCCCTGTGCCGCTTGCGTCATCTGCCGGGCCCTGCACGCCGGTTCCATGACACGTCCGCGCGCGGCGCCCACTGCGTCTTCCTTGGATGACAGCACGCTGCCGTCACCACCGAATATGAGACGAGGTCGAAGGGAGAGGGCGTCTCACACGGAACATATCGGGGTGACCCAGTTGAAGAGGAAGGTCGAGGTGCTGCTCGTCGGGTCGGCGTACGGTTGACGCGTGCGGTCGCCGGTACAAGGCTCTTCTTGATCGACGCATTCTGGGGTCGGGTGGATACGTAACCGGACAACCGTGGGGATTTGAATGGGCGTGGACCTGGAGGCCCTGGAGAAGGGTGCTGTCCTCGGCGATCCGTGGGAGGGCGTGGACGCGGCCGGTGTGGCGCGGGCTGCCCGCGAGCAGTCCGAGCGGCCCGTGCCCGGGGTGGAGGACATGGCGTCCTATCTGGCGGCGCAGGTGTCGGACGCCTCTCACCGGGAGGTCGTCGGCCCCTTGCTGAACGGGCAGGGTGCCAGCGGCGTCGTCGTCCGGCGCGGCGCGGTGATCGCGGCATGGGGGGACCCGACGCGGGAGGAGATGGCGTACAGCGCGACCAAGAGTGTGCTGTCGCTGGTGGCGGGGATCGCCTACGACGACGGGCTGTTACGACTGGACGAGCCGGTGTCCGCCTCCCTGGACCTGCCGCAGTTCGCGGACGCGCACGGGCGTGCGATCACCTGGCGCCATCTGCTGGAGCAGACCAGCCAGTGGGAGGGCGAGCTGTGGGGGAAGCCGACGTCGGTGGACGCGCAGAGCACCCGGGAGGGCACGGAGTCGGCGGGTGGTCCGCCGGGGGAGGGCTGGGCGTACAACGACGTCCGCGTGAACCTGACCGCGCTGGCTCTCACGGTGCTGCTGCGGCGCTCCCTGCCGGAGGCCCTGGGGGAGCGGGTCATGACGGCGATCGGTGCGTCGCCGTCATGGTCCTGGCACGGCTACACCGACTCCGTCGTGGACCTCGGCGGCACCCGCGTACCCGTGGTGTCCGGCGGCGCGCACTGGGGCGGTGGCCTGTGGATCAGCGCCCTCGACCTGGCCCGCATCGGCCATCTCTGTCTGCGCGGCGGGATGTGGGGTGACCGGCAGGTCGTCTCCCGCCGGTGGATCGGGGAGATGTGGACACCCTGCCGGGTCAAGCCCAACTACGGTCTGTCCTGGTGGCTGAACGACGACCGCACGGTCTGGCCCGCGGCCCCGCCGACCGGCCGCTGCGCCCGCGGCAACGGCGGCGGCCATCTGCTGTGGGTCGACCCGGACCGCGACCTGGTGGTCAGCTCCCGCTGGGGCGCGGAGGCCGAAACCCTTCTGGCCGCGGTGTCGCAGGCGGTGACGCCGGACGCACGGCCCTTCACCGAGTGAGGCCGGCCTCCCGGTACTCCTCGTCGCTCAAGGCGGCCCGGGCCGCGACCGCCGCCTCGGCATCGGCACCCACCCGGACGCGGAGCACACACCGACCGCGGTGCTCGGCGATCCCCCTGACGGTGCCGGCAACCTGGGCGGCTGTGGGGCGGCCCGCAGCCGTTCGGCGTGCGGGGCACCGGAGACACCAGCCTCTCCCGGTACTACTGAACTTGATCGGGTGATGTCGGGCCTGTTCGTCTGACGGTGGTCGTTTGCTTCCGGTAGTCGTGGGGTGTGAATACGCGCAGAGCGGCTGGCTGACCGACGCCGGGAGGGCTACGCGGGAGCGGATCCGGCTGGAGGCCGTGGAACGCGTCGGGCGCAGGGAGAAGAACGGGGAGATCGCGGCCGCGCTGCGGGTGAGCGAGCGGTCGGTGGAGCGGTGGCGCCGTGCCTGGCGCGAACGAGGAGATGTCGGGGTCCTGTCGAGGGGCTCGCCTGGCCGCCCGAGACTCGGTCCGGAGCAGATGGACAGGCTGGAGCGTCGGCTGGAGCGTGGACCACTCGCCCACCGCTGGGCAGACCAGCGATGGACGCCGGCACGGGTGGTCGTGGCGACAGCCCGCCCGGCGGACCATCGAGCGTGACGAGGAGGAGGCGGTGGAGCTGTGGAAGAAGGAGGTCTGGCCGCGGGTAAGAGCACCGCGGCGGCGTGCGGCGGCTGGATCGTCTTCGAGGACGAGGCCGGGCAGTCGATGACGCCACCGCGTGCCGGGACCTGGGGCCGGATCGGCTGCACGCCAGTGGTGCGGGTGCGGGGCCGGGGCTCGGGACGGGCGTGACTTCCGCGACCTGCTCATCCGGGCCCGTATCCGGCTTGGCGGCCCGATCGTGCTGGTGTGGGACAACGTCCGCATCCACCTGACCGCCCCACTGCGGGAGTTCATCGCAGCCAACGCCGACTGGCTCACTGTATTCCAGCTGCCCTCCTACGCGCCGGATCTCAACCCGCAGGGGGCGTGTGGTCGCTGGTCAAGCGCGACATTGGCAGCCTCGCCGCCGCCGACCTGGGCCAGATCACCCGGGCTGTGAAGCGCAGACTCAAGCAGATCCAGTACCGCCCGGACCTGGTCGACGGCTGTCTCACCGGCACCGGCCTGATCATGGACGGCTGACCGGCATTCAGTCGCTGCACGCCACCAAAAGGCCATGGCAGGGGCGCAGACCCCGTCGTAGGGTCAGTCGACATGGCCGGTAGTCATCACGACAAGCACGTCTTTCCCGAACTCACAACCGCCGTCTCCGGATTGACGTTGTGTGTACTCACTGCTGAGCGAGCCGATGAATATCACGCGCTCATCGACCGAAATCGCGCACACCTCACCCAGCACGGCGACTACCAGGCGCTGGCCGCATCGGACTACAAGACGGCACATGCCGAGCTGCTCAACGACCCCAGCCCGTCCCTCCGCTGCGGCGTCCTCCTTCACGGCGCCCTCGTCGGCCGCGTCGACCTTGTGGCCGTCAACCCACCCAAGTACGGCTTCGGATACTGGCTCGACCGCGAGGCAACGGGACATGGGTACGCCACTGCAGCCTGCCGTGCGCTGATCGAGTACGGAGCCACTGTATTGGGCGCCACCGACGTGTTCGCGGGCGTCACCCACGGAAATGGCAAGAGTGGCGCCGTGCTGACCCGGCTCGGCTTCAAGGTCGCCGAGGTCTTCGAGACCTACACCCGATACCACCTGGCCCTCGTCGCCTCACCCTGCACATATCCCGCGTAACGGTGCGATCGACCGAACCGGCTACCGTCAGGCGAACGGGCCCGACATCACCCAATCAACTTCAGTAGCTCAGGTGCCCCTGCGCATGTGGCTCCATTGTGAGCCGCCGGACCGCCTGATACCGCGTCGCCTTCTCAGGGAAGGCAGACGCGGGCTCCGGCCTGCTCGCGGTCATTTGATGCGCGCCACCCCGCCCCAGCCGGCGCGGTCGGTGAGGCGGCCGGTGTTCGCGTCGGGGCGCCAGCGAGGCCAGCTCGTGAAGCCGGGCTCGATGAGTTCCGTGCCTTCGAAGAGTTCCACGGCCACCGACGGCTCACGGAGAATGTACGGGATCGCCCCGGACCGGTTGTATTCATCCTGCACCACTTGGTGCTCCGGGTCGGAGGCGGTCGAGTGGCTCAGAGAGAGATAACTTCCCGAAGGGAGCCGGTCCACCAGCCTGCGCACGAGCCCGCGCGCTTCGTTCCAGTCCACGATGTGGCCCAGAACATCGTTGATGACCAGAGCGATCGGCTTTTTCATGTCCAGCGTTCCGGCAGCGCCGTCCATGACGGTGTCAGTATCACGCATGTCGCTCTGCACATAGGCGGTAGCACCCTCGGGAGTGCTGGTGAGCAGCGCATGGACGTGGAGCAGCACGATGGGGTCGTGATCTACGTAAACCACTCGGGAGTCGCGCGCGATGCGCTGGGCGACTTCGTGGGTGTTGTCGCGCGTGGGTAACCCGGCCCCGAGATCGATGAACTGACGAATACCGGCGTCCCGGGTCAGGAATGTGATGGTGCGCCGCAAAAAATCCCGTGATTCACCTGCGAACGGCACGATATTGGGGTATTTGCTGCTGTAGGCATCGCCGGCCGCCTGGTCTGCCGGGTAGTGGTCTTTCCCGCCCAGCCAGTAATTCCAGACGCGAGCGCTGTGAGGAACGGACGTGTCGATCCGGGGAGACGGACGAGTGGGTTCGGTCATGGCAGTGCTTCCTTCGACTCATCAGGGTGCGGGGCGATGATGCAGGCGTGGTCGAGGAGCACGTGATACGCCGTCAACACATGGGAGATGCTTGGCACTTCGGCGGTTCCGGGCAGCCGTACTTCACGAACCACGTGGTCAGGTATCTCCGGCACATCGACCCAGTACAGGGTAACCGTTGACCTGCCGGACATGACATGTACAGGGAAATTCAGGGGGTGGATCCGCAGAGTGACATCGGGGCACTCTGCGGCCGCCGTCAGCGCCTGCCTCTGAGGGCATTCAGGCAGTTTGTTCGTGGGGTCGTGCTCGCGGGCCTCGTGGCCGGCGTTCTACCGGCAGCTCGGGGACATTGCCCGGGCCGTGCATGATGTGCGCGGACCGCGTTTCGGGCCAGTGGCCTGGCCGGGCCGGGCTACGCGACGTGGAGTGAGGCGTTGATAGCGTCGCTGGAGGAGATCGCCGCCGACCTGGACGGTGCCGGTCTGGACTCCGCCGACGTACGCCAGGTTGCCGCGGTGGCCGGCCGCGAGCGGGCCGTGCTGGATGAGGTCACCGAGCCGAGGCCGCTGCCCGGGGACCTGTGGACCGTCGACTGCCTGCTGGACCTGGCTGGCGCCGAGCCGGTGATCACCGGGGTGCTGGACTTCGACCGGGCGTGGTTCGGGGCACCGGACGCTGACTGGACGATCCGGATGGCCACGGCCAGGAACGACGAACGCACCGCGTTCCGGGAGACCTACGGCACCCCGGACCGCTCGCCGGCCGCGCGGTGGCGATCGCGGATCTACGAGGCCCGGCACCTGGGCGCGCTGCGCCTGGAGCGGCTCAGGCCGGGCAAGGCCGACGCGGTCGCCGAGAGCTACCAGGCGATGGCCGCCGTACTCGCCGACCTGACCTGACCCGGCCCGCCCGCTCTCCCTGGCGAAGACGGCGAAGGCCGCGTCCCGCATCGACTCCCGTTCGGTATTCACCGTAGTCAACGGAACTCAGCCCGCTGGTGCCGTCATCGGCTGGCACCTTCGGGCTACAGGACTCGCATCGGGACGCCGGTCCGTTCGGCGAAGGCGACTACGTCGGCGGTACCTCCGTATCCCCGGACCGGTTTCCCGTCCCATACCGCGACCAGTGCGTCGACCAGGCCGACGAGGAGCTCGGATCCGTCCTGGTGGCTTCGGAGGTCGACTCGGTCATGCCTGTGTGGTGGATATCGGCTGCGCGGTCGATGAGCTGGTCGTAGACGGGGCGGTGCCAGTCGGGCAGGCCCTGGCGGTACTCGATACGGCCGGGACGCGGTTCCTGGACCCATGAGGCTGGGACGCGCCCGCCCGGACGGGCGGTGGTGGCGAGCGCGCCCAGAGCCTCCTTGCTCCAGCAGGACCTCGTCGCGGTCGAGGCCCAGGACGTCAGGCCGGGTCCACACCGGCCCCCGCCGGGGGCTTCGGCCGGACGTCGGGCGCCGTCGTGTGCCGGATGTCGGCGCCCAGCTTCACCAGGTCCTCGACCAGGTCGCGGTAACCGCGGGCCAGGTGGTGGTGGTTGCGCAGCGTGGTCCGGCCCGGTACCGCGAGCGCGGCGAGCAGCAGGACCGCGGCGGCGCGCAGGTCGGTGGCGCGGAGGTCGGTGCCGGGCCGGTGCGGCGGGCAGGGGCCGTCGACGCGCAGGACCGTGTCGTCGACCGCCGTCCGCATGCCGAGCGCCTCCAGCTCCGGGGCGAAGCCGAAACGGTGCTCCCAGACGGCCTCCCTGATGTAGGTGGGGCCTTCGGCGTACGCCCCGAGCAGGGCCAGGAAGGGCTGGCTGTCGCTGAACACGCCGCGTGACATGGCGGTGAACTCCACGGGCCGCAACGGCTTCGTCAGCGGGTGCGCGGTCACCTCGTCGGCGCCGACGTCGACCCGCACCCCCATGCGGTCCAGCAGGTCGAACTCGGGCGCGAGCGCGTGGACCGCGCGGTCGATGCCCGGCCCGGTGATCCGCAGCGGCTCGTCCGCCAGCAGCACACCGGCGCAGATCCAGGTGACCACCTCGATCAGGTCGGGGATCAGTGTCACGTCGACGGGCCGGTGCAGCGACTCGGGGCCGCGCCCGTGGATGACCCACGTCTCGGGCCCGGCGAACTCGATGTCGGCGCCCAGGTCGCGCAGCACGGTGACCATGTCGGTCACGTCGGGCTTGAGGTACGGGTGCTGCAGCGTGGTCGTGCCGTGCGTGACCGCGCCCATCAGCAGCGCGGTCTTGACCGCCCCGCTGTAGCAGGGCCCGCTCATGAGCGCCTTGTTGCGCGTGTAGTCGAGCATGTCGATGGTGCAGGGCGTGAGCCGCTGCGCCGTGAGGTCCACGGAGCCGTCCGCCGTGAGCCGGGTGGTGACGCCGAACCGCCCCATCACGTCCAGCAGGTGCTCGACGGGCCTGCCGCGCGGGCCTTCGCCGATCGGGCAGCCGCCGCTCGCGGACAGCCGGGCCACGCCGTTGCGGGAGACGAGGGCGGGCAGCAGGTAGAGCGAACCGTGGATGCGGCCGACGAGATCGGCCGGCAGCTCCGCGCGGTCCCAGGCGGACGCGTCGACGGTGAACGTCTCGTCCGCCCCGTCGTAGTGCGCGTGCGCGCCCGCGGCGCGGAAGATCTCGCCCAGCACCGCGGTCTCGACGATGTCCGGGCAGTTCTCGATGCGCACCGGCGCGCTCGCGGTGGCCGCGGCGGCCACGGTGGTGACCAAGGAGTGCTTGAACCCGGAGGTGCGGACGGCCCCGGAGAGCCGGTTCCCGCCGTGGATCTCCAGCAGCGGCTCACCAGGGGGAACGGGTTCTCGCCAACGGTCCTGCACGGTGGTACCTCCTGAGCTGAGTGGTGAGGGGTCGGGCGAAAGGGTTCGGTGCGGAATCGAGCGCAGCCACTGCCGCGCCTGCCTCGCACTGGTCAGGTGGACGACGGTGAGGCCGGGGTGCAGGCCGAGGAAAGCGGCCGTCTCGGCCCGCCGGGTGGCGTGCTGGGACCAGGCCCAGCGCAGCGGGTGGCGCGGGTTGCGCAGCATCGACCGCCAGGTCTCGCGGTTGCCGTGCCACAGTTCCCGGCCCGTGGCGGCCCGGACCACCGAACGCAGCAGCACGCGGCGCATGACGGTCCGGCGGGGCAGGTCGAGCCAGACGAACGTGTCGGCGCGCTCGCCGAGCAGGTCGCCGACGACCCAGTGGTACTGGGCGTCGCAGATCCACGCCGGTGCCCGCGTGGCGCGCTCCACGTCGTCCGCGAACTCCGTCCGATGGGTCCAGCCGGGACCGTGGTAGAGCGCGTCCATCTCGATGTGCCTGATGTCCAGCGCCCCGGCCAGGGCGGCGGCCAGCGTCGTCTTGCCCGCGCCGGAGATCCCGCCGACGACGATCCGCCGCAGCGGCGCGGCCGCGGGCGCCGCCACCGGCCGGGTGGGCCGCGTGAGAAACCCGACCGACAGGGCCGTCCCCGCGCAGACGGCGGCCAGGCCGAGCCACAGCACGGTGTTCCCGTGGGCCAGCAGCGCCGTCCCGGCCGCCGGGGCGACGGCGCCCGCGATCCCGAAGGACGTCTGGAAAGTCGCGTTGTAGCGGCCCTCCAGGCCGGGCGGCGCGGCGGCGTTCGCCGTCGTCGTGACGACCGGGGCGAACAGCGCGTCGCCGAGCGTGCCGATCAGCGCCGCGCCCAGGACCACCGCGGTGGTCACCGGACCCGCCCAGCCGGACGACGCCATGACGAGGACCGACAGGGTGAAGAAGCCGGCCGCCAGGCGCAGCGCCCGCGGGGCGGAGACACGCCGCGCGTAGGCGACCGCGGGCCGCCGGGCCACGGCCATCGCCCCGCAGGCGACGCCGATCACCACCCCCGGCACCCACGACGGCTGCCTCAGCACCACGACGGCGACCACCGGGAGCATCGTCGTCAGGCAGTCGGAGACGAACGCCAGCAACAGCGTCAGCAGGCACAGCCGCAGGAAGTCGGGGGCGTCGCGCAGGTCGCGCCACCGCCACGCCCGCCCGTCGGCCGAGGGCTCGGCCGCGGGGGAGGGCCGCAGGTGCCGACGTACCGTGAGTACCAGGCCCATGGCCGCCGCGTAGGTGAGGCCGTTGGCGTACGCGACCAGGTGCAGTCCCGTAGCGCTGTCGATCAGCAGGCCCCCGGCGGTCGCGCCGATCGCACCGCCCGCCGCCCATCCGCTGACCTTCAGCACGCTCGCCGTGCTCAGCACGCCCATCAGCTCCCCGGCCGGGACCAGCCGGGCCAGCAGAGGGGTGCTGGCCGTCCAGAACAGCCGGTCCGCGGCGCCTGCGACGACGGCGAGCGCGCCGACCTGCCACGTGGCGGAGACGAAGGGGAACAGCGCGAACACCCCGGTGCGCACGGCGTAGCTCAGGGCTGCCCCGTTCGCCGGACCCCACCGGTCCACCAGCAGGCCGTTCACCGGCCCCGCGAGCAGGCCGAGGAGCCCGCCGACCGTCAGCGCCGCACCGACGTGCGCCAGGGGGAGGTGCTGGCCCCGGGTGAAGAAGATCAGCGCGACCGGCGCCCACAGGCCGTTGCCCACGCAGTCGACGGTCAGCGCCACGAGGTAGGTGCGCTTCCCGGGCGTCTCCCGCCCCCGGCCGGTCAGGAACGGGATCACGGGCGGACGAAGTGCACGAGCAGTGCCCGCCGGTCCACGGGGCAGGTGTCGGCGACCGGCGGCACGCCGTGCCAGGACCGGTCCGAGCGGACGAGCACGACGGACGTCCCGGTGGTCGGCGCCACTCGCTTCGCGCAGTCGGCCATGTCGGCGCTGCGCAGCAGCCGCAGGTCACCGCTCCACTGCGGGTCCCACCCGTCGTTGAAGTAGAAAAGGTGGGTCACCGCCTTGTCCGGGCGGTCGGTGTGCGGCTCGATCCAGCAGCCCCGCGCGTAGCGGGTCATACGGGCCTCGACCAGACACCCCTCCAGGTCCACGCCGGTGAGCGCGGACAGCGCCTCTCGGTAGGGCCGGGAGACGACGTCCGCGACGAGCTGCTGCCAGTTCGCGGGGAGCGTGCGCACCTGGTCCTCGTCGACCGCGCCGGCGGTGACGAGGCTGCGGTTGAACATCCGGTACTGCTTGTCGGACCGGTTCAGGTCGGTGCGCTCGGACTCCTCGAAGCCGTCGTCGCTGAACTCGCCGCGCAGCTTCTCGGCGACGGCGTCCGTGACGAACGAGCGAGGGATCACCACGTGGCCGAACGGGTCCTGTTCCAGCTCGGCCCGGCTGATGGTCTCGATGTCGACTAGGGACACGTCTTCTTCCTCACAGACGAACGGGATGGGTGAACGCGCCGACGACCGTGCGCAGCCGGGTCTCCTCCCGGAGGCCGTGGAGCGTGAGCATCCGGGCGACGCTGCCGTGTTCGGCTTCGATCCCGGCGATCAGGGAGTGCATCGTCGCCGCCGGCGTGGAGGTCCGCAGCCGCAACTGCGCGAGGGTGTCCTCGCGGGTCCAGTTCGGGCGGGCGTCGGCGCTGCGCAGGGCGCGGTAGGCGCGGGCGGTCAGGGCGTAGTCCCGGGCGACGTCCGCCGTCCGTACCCCGAGCGCCCGCAGGACCAGGGCGCTGACGACGCCGGTGCGGTCCTTGCCCATCGCGCAGCAGATGTAGACGGGGACCTCCGCCCCTTCGGCGAGCAGGTCCACGATCTCCGCCGCGACCGGCGCCGCCCTTGTGAGCATGTCACGGTAGTTCGCGAGGTAGTCGCTGGGCCGGGGCCGCACATTGCCCCGGATACGGCTCATGTCGCCGGCCACGGGCCGGGACAGCACGGTCGCGCCCGTGTACTCGGGCCCCCGGTACTGCCGGCGCTCCTCCTCCAGGCGCAGGTCGACGACGGTACGGATGCCCAGGCCGCCGAGCGCGGGCGCCGTCTCCGGAGACGGCGCCGGCCCCCGGACGAGGAGTCCCCGCCGCAGGTACCCCCCGCCGGGACCGCGCAGCCCGCCCAGATCGCGCACGTTGGGCAGGCCCGGAACCATGATCCTCCGGGTGTTCATGCCACCCCTTCGCGGTACCGGTCGCCCAGGGCGGCGACGGCCTGACGGACGACGGCGTCGTTCGCGACCGCGATACGGACGGCGGCCGGCAGCCCCGGCGCGCCGGACAGGTCCCGTACGACGATCCCCTGGTCCAGGAGGTGCCGGCTCGCGGCCCCGGCGTCCGCCGGACCGGGGACGTCCCAGGTGACGAAGTTCCCGCCGCTCGGCCGGGCGTGCCAGCCGGGCACCGCGCGCTCGACCTCGGCCGCGAACCGCTCCCGCAGCCGCCGTACGTCGGCCCAGATCGCGGTGAAGACGGCCTGCTCCTCCAGTGAGCGCCGCAGCAGCGCGACCGCCGGAGCGGAGACCGAGCCCTCCGGGTCCAGGTCGAACAGGTGGCGGGCGGTCGCCGGGTGCGCGACCGTCACCGCGATCCGGGCGCCCGACAGCCCGTAGGACTTGGAGAACGTGTTGACGCGGACGACGTGCCGCAGACCGGCGAGCCCGCGCACCAGCTCCTCGCCGCCCTCGGTGAACGCCAGGTAGGCGGTGTCCACGACCAGCAGACTGCCGTGCTCCGCCACCGCGTCCGCCAGCTCGGCCAGTTCCTCCCTTCCGTGCACCTGCCCGGTGAAGCTGTGCGGGGTGGTGACGACGACGAACGCCGGCGCACCCGCGCGCAGCCGCCGCGCAAGGTCACGGAGGTCGAACAGCCCGGTCTCCGGGTCCGGGGCCACGGGGTCCAGGACACAGCCCGAGATCGCCGCGAACTTCGCCCATCCGTCGAAGTTCGGCTGGTGCAGGACGATCCGCGACACCTCCGGGAACGCGCGGGTCAGCAGGTTCAGCCCGGGATCGCTGCCCGCGGTCAGGACGAGGGAGTCGGTGTCCACCCCGAACCGGTCGGCCAGCATGCCGTAGACCGGCTGGAGGATGGGGTAGGTCAGCACGTCGTTCGGGTCGAACTCCGCCAGCGTGGCCCGGTGCACCGCCGCCGCCCGGCTGTCCAGCAGCCCGCAGTTCTTCAGGTTGATCTCGTCGGGGACCCGGACGCGCCGGTTGCGGAACCGGCCGGCGCTCTCCCGCAGGAAGGGGGAGTCCGCCCCTTCCCGCGCCGGCACGAGCGTCTCGTCCCTCATGCCGGGCGCAGGGCCGGGCCGGCGGCGCGGGCGGGGATGTTCTCGAACACCTGCGTGACGTCCGGTTGGCTGCCGAAGACGATGTCGTAGCCGCGGGCCAGCTCGTCGTCGGTCAGCGCGTGGGTGCCCGGCACGAACAACTGCCGGTTGAACGCGGCCATCTCGTGGTCGAGGAGGTCCGGGCCCGCGAGCTCCCAGGGGGCGTACACGGTCGGCCGGGCCCGGCCCCCGCGCTCCTGGACGGCCTCGATGGTCCGCTCGGCCCCCTCGATGGTGGTGCCGGGCAGTCCGACGATGACGAAGCAGTTCAGCTCGATGCCCGACTCCTTGCACCAGGCCGAGAGCCGGTCGAGGTCCATGGCGGACTTCTGCTTCGCCCGGGGCAGCAACGCACCCTCCTGCGGATCGAGCGTCTCCAGACCGACGCTGATCCGGACGCAGCCGGCCGCCCCCATCGACCGGATCATCCCCTCGCTGAGGTGGTGGACCGTCGTCGCGCACTTCCACGGGTACGGGGAACCGCGGCCGGTCAGCTCCCGGCACAGCTCCTCCATCCACTTCTTGTCCAGCGTGAACGTCGGCGCGTAGAACGCCACGTACTCGAACGGCGCCGCGGCGAACGACTCCTCGATGTACTGGATCGTCCGCTCGACCGTGAGCCGCCGTTCCTTCCGCGTGTAGATCAGTGGCACCTCGCAGTAGGAGCAGCCGACCGGGCACCCGCGAGCCGCCGGTACGACCAGTTCACGGCGGCGCGGGATGCCGCAGAACTTGTTGGCGTCGTCGAAGTAGAGGGCGTCGTAGTGCCCGTACGGGATCTCGTCGGGCGTCGGCAGGTACCAGTCCTCTGCCGGGAGCAGGTCGCCGCGGCGCTTGGGAGCGGCCCAGGAGCCGTCGCGGCGCAGGTGCACCCCCGGCGCGTCGGCCGCCCGGCCACGGAAGGCCTCGATCGCGGCGACGACGCCGGACTCGAAGTCGCCGTTCTCCACGATCGCGTCGATGTCGAAGCGTTCGAAGAAGCGGGGGTTGACCCCGGACAGCCTGCCGAACGTGACGATCGGGGCGTCCGGGTTCAGCGCCCGCGCGTAGGAGACGAGCCGGCGCAGCCCGTCGATGCCGTCGAACTCGTTCATCACGGCGATCACGTCGTACCGCTCCTGGAAGAGCCTGCTGCCGAGGTCCTTCCACGTCAGCCGCTCGACACTGGCGTCGATCGCGGTGACCTGGGCGCCCGGGTAGACGGCGCGCAGGTGACCGGTGACCTGGTAGAGCGCGAGGTGGTGCCCCGCGTTGAAGTAGCTGAGCACCTGCGGCGGCCAGATCACGAGGATCTTCCGGGGTTCGTCCACAATCTCTCCCATGGGGGGTCCTTTCGGTGCCGGGCGCCGGACGGTCAGTTCTGCGGCCGGTACGCGGAGCCGGCGAGCCCGGTGGTCAGCCAGTACTCGATCTGGACCGTGATCCGCTCGGTCCCCTCCGGGTGCTCGATCTTCGAGACCGCGTGCCACGACTTGTCGGTGGGCGGGAAGGCGAGCAGCTGGCCGCCGACCGGGCTGATCTCCTCCGTCGGACCCTCCTTGGGGGACGCGAAGATCTGGAACTGCCCGCCTGCCTCGACGGGCCAGTCACGGTTCAGGTAGAGGATCACGGTGATCGCCTTGGTCGGCTTGTCCTTGTGTACCGACAGGTAGTCGCCGTTGCGGTGGGTGTAGAGGCCGATGCTGCGCTGCAGGCCGGCCAGTTCGATCCCGGTCGACTTCTCCAGCCAGGCGGTGAACTCGGCGCCGCGCAGGTCCTCCACGAGGTCGCGCCAGACCGCGGGCAGGCGGGGGAAGACCGGGGCTTCCTCTTCGAGGACGATGAGGTCCACGAGGTTCATCCGGTACTGCTTCTCGTGCTTCGGGTCCTCGACCGCGATCTTCGCGACGTCGGCGGTCGGCATGGTCGCGAGCAGCTCGTCCAGTTGCCCGTCGTCGAGCAGGTCACGGCCGCGGAAGAGCTGGAACGGCTGGGTACGCTCCTCCAGCGCCGAGTCGAGCGTCAGCACCACGGTGTCTCCTTGGGGTCGATGCGTGGGCCCGGGACGGCCCGGGCCTGACCTGGCCACAGCCTGTCCGCGGGCCCCTGCCGACCCCTCGTCGGTTCGCTGCCCGGCCGCTGCCGGGGATCGGCAAGGTCTTCGCAAACCGGCGAGCCATCGCACGGCAAGCGGCAGGGTGACACTGGCGGGGCAGCCCTGATACCCGAACCGGCGCACACGCCGGCCGCCGAGAGGTGCGAGTCTTGATCAACCTGGCCGTCCGGCTCGAAACGTGGGACCACCCCTTCCGGCACTTCCGCGGCGCCGGTCTGCTGTCCGCGCGCCACCTGGCCGACCTCGGCGCCACCGCGCCGGACGAGGGCCTGTTCCGGCGGATCGACACCTCGACCGGTGAGGTACGGCGCCGCTATCGTTCGTCCGTCCTGCCGATCTCCGACAACAGGACCGGCATCACGCCCGATGAGATCCCTCTGGCGGCGCCCTGGCGCGAACTGGTCACCGACCTGCTGTCCGACGAGTTCACCGGCTGGCTCCGTCGCGAGACCGGGGTGGACACCACCGGGCTCCACCGCCGGGCCGAGATCTACCACCACTACGACGGCGACTTCGAGGACCTCAGCGTCGGCAAACAGCACAAGAGACTGTCCTTCGCACTGCACACCAACGAGCACTGGCCGGCCGACGGCGGCGGAGAACAGGAGTGCTGGTCCGGCCCGGACAGGTCGGCCGGGCCTGTCTCGACCATGCTTCCGACGGGAGGCACCGCCTGGCTCTACTCGCCGTCGCCCTCGTCCTGGCACCAGATGGCGCCGGTCAGCGCTGGGCGGGGCCTGGTGCGGCGGTGGGTCACCATGGCCTTCTTCGAGTAAGCGGCGAACCCCGGCCCGACACCGACGGCCGGACAGGACGGAAGCCGCCGCCCGAGTCGTCTCGGACGGCGGCTTCTGCCGGTCACTCCCCGTCGATCCGGATGGCCGACGACGGGCACAGGTGGACCGCCTGACGGACGGCCGGCCAATCCGCCCCGGCCGGATCCACCGTCACAGGCGCGACCAGCCCCTCCTCGTCCTGGTCGAAGACGGCGGGCGCCGCCAGGACGCACTGGGCGGCGCCGACGCACCGCCCCTTGTCCGCGGTGATGTGCACGGGCGTGCCCCTCTCCTCAGCAGTTCACCGGCACCCGGTAGATGCCGTAGATCCCGGCGTCGTCCTTGTACGGCAGCTCCTCGGCGGGCACGGCCAGCGACAGGCCCGGAACCCGGCGCAGCAGCGTCTCGAACACGATCTCCAGCTCCACCCGGGCCAGGTTCTGCCCGAGGCACTGGTGGACTCCGTACCCGAAGGCGACGTGGTGGCGCGCGCCGCGTTCGAAGTCGAGCCGGTCCGGGTGCTCGAAGACCTCGTCGTCCCAGTCGGCGGCCAGCCCGGACACGACGATGCCCTCGTCCTTGCGGATGGTCACGCCGCCGATCTCGATGTCCTCGGTGGCGACCCGGGCGGGCGCGTTCTCCACGACGCTGAAGTAGCGCAGCATCTCCTCGATCGCCGGGGGCAGCAGCGAGGGGTCGGCGGCGATCCGTGCCTTGTGCTCCGGGTTCTCCAGCAGCGCCACCACGCCCAGCGAGATCATGTTCGCGGTGGTCTGGTGCCCGGCGATCAGCAGCATGACGGCGGTGCCCACGATCTCGTCGTGCGTCATCACCGGCGTCCGCCGGTTGCGCGCGATGAGCCGGCCGATCAGGTCGTCGGTGGGCTCGCCCCGCTCCTTCTCGGTGACGAGGTCCTCCAGGAAGTCGTTGAGCGCGTCGGAGGCCGCGGCGCGCTCCCGTATCGAGACGGACCGGCTGACCAGCATGCCCGCCCACTCGTGGAAGTCACGGCGCTGCTCGTGGGGCACGCCCAGCAGCTCGCAGATCACCAGCGACGGCACCGCCTGCGACACGTGCTCGACGAGGTCGGCCGGCTGCGGCGCGGCCAGCATCTCGTCGATGCTCCGGTCGACGATCTCCTGGACCCGCGGGCGCAGAGCGGCGATCCGGCGCAGCGAGAACTCGCCGGTCAGGATCTTGCGGTGAGCCCCGTGCTCGTCCCCGTCCAGGTGGATCATGGACCGCCGGGTGCTGAGCCGGCGGACGCGCTCGGTCGCCGTGCGCTGCTCGGCGGTCAGCCGGCCCGGGAACGCCGGGTGCAGGCGGTCGGCGCTGACCCGCGGGTCGGCGAGCAGCTTGCGGGCCAGATCGTGCTTGAGGACCAGCCAGGCCACCTGACCGTCGGGCATGCGGACCCGGCTGACCGGCTCCTGCACGCGCAGCTTGCGATACTCGGCGGGCGGGTGCATGGGGCACTCGCGGGCCATGGGGAACGACGGGATGTCGTGGCCGAACGTCTCGGTCATGGGGTGGGTTCCCGTTCCTCTCGGGCCTGCCGGTCCGCTGCCGCCGCACGGAGCGCGACCCGGTTGATCTTGCCGACGCCGATCATCGGGAGGGCGTCGACCACCCTTATGTCCTCGGGCAGTTTGTACGTGGCGATGCCGCGCTCGGTGAGGAAGCGGCGCAGGCCGAGCAGCGTCGGCTGCTTCTCCGGGTCGGAGGGGACGGCGAAGACGCAGACCGTCTGCCCCCACACCGGGTGCGGCATCGCGACCGCCGCGACCGCCCGCAGCAGGGGGTGCTCGGCGAGCAGCGATTCGATCTCCCCGGCGGAGATCTTCTCCCCGCCGCGGTTGATGACGTCACCGATCCGGCCCTCCACCACCAGCCCGCCCGATGGGTGGAGCCGTGCCAGGTCGCCGGTGCGGTAGAAGCCGTCGTCGGTGAAGGCGCGCGCGTCGGCGTCCGGCGCCGCGTAGTACCCGGCGACCGTGTACGGGCCCCTGGTCAGCACTTCTCCCGTCTCGCCGGGTGCCACTTCGGTGCCGTCCTCGGCCACGATGCGGATCTCGTCGCCGGGTGAGGCGGGCCGCCCCTGGGTGTGGGCGATGACGTCATCGGGGTCGTCCAGCGCGGTGTAGGTCAGCAGCCCCTCGCTCATGCCGTAGCACTGCTGCACCGTACAGCCGAGCAGCTTGTGCGCCTCGGCCGCCGGGGCGGGCTCCAGACGGGCGCCGCCGGCCTGGAGCACGCGCAGCGACGTCGGCCCGCGCCCCCGCCGTCCGGCCTCGCTCAGCCACTGGGTGATCAGCGCGGGCACCAGCGTCGTGTGCGTCACCCCCTCCCGGTCGATGAGGTCGAGCGCCGCCCCGGGATCTCCCGGCGAGCCCAGGACGACCCGGCCGCCGAAGGCCAGGGCGCCGAACATGCCGGGGCAGTTGAGGACGAACCCGTGCGCCCCCGACATGACGGCGAGGTACACCGTGTCCGGTGACAGCCCGGCCCACCGGGCGGCCGTGCGGATCATGTAGCCGTAGCCCTCGTGGGCGCGCGCGATCGCCTTCGGCGGGCCGGTGGTCCCGCTGGACAGCAGGAAGACGGCGGGCTCATCGGCCAGCGGCGGCCCCAGATCGGGCAGGGGCCTCGCCCCGGGGTCCGGTCGGCACAGCTCGACCAGGTCCTCGGTGCCTTCGGGAACGGCGTCCGCCGCGCGGTCGGCGACCAGGATGTGCCGGATGCCCGGGCAGCTCTCCCGCAGTTCCCTCGCCAGCGCGACATGGTCGAAGCGCTGCCAGCGGTGTGGTACGGCCACGGCCGTGGGCCGGGTGGCCGCCACGACCGCCAGCAGCTCGCGGCGGCGCAGCGTGGGCACCGCCATCACCGGGTGGGCGCCCAGCCGCATCAGCGCCAGCGGCAGGACGACCAGCTCCAGGTCGTTGGGGAGCTGGACCAGGACACGGTCCCCGCGCGCGATCCCGAGGCCGGCCAGCCGGGCGGCGGCGCCGGCGACCGCGTCCGCCAGCTCGCGCCGGGTCAGCCGGCCGCCGGGGCCGCGGACGGCCTCCTTCTCGGGATCCTCGGCCACGTGCCGCAGCACCAGCCGGTCGACCCGCTCGGGACGCCACCACCCGCGGTCGCGGTACTCCCGCGCACGCTCCGGCGGAATCCTCGGGAGGCCCGGATCCTCGGGACGGAATGAACTCACGCCCTGTCACCTTCCTTTCCGGCGGCCACGTCAGAGAGCCGACTGCGGGGCGAGCCGTGAGATGTCGTACGCGGTGGAGTCCTCCACAGCAAGGTCGGCGCAGATCCGGCCGAACAGCGGGACGAACTTGAACGCCCAGCCCGCCCCGTAGACGACGAGCTTCTCTCCGTACGTCATCAGGTCCCGGGCGGTGCCGAGGAAGAACTGCCGTTCGGGGTCCGTGGGCAGTACGGCCAGGCAGGTCGAGGTCCGCACCGGGTCGGGATCGACCGTGGGCAGATGGTCCCGCAGCCAGCCCGAGAGCCGGTCCATCTGGCGCCGGTCGGCGACGCCGGTGGCCGCCGAGGGGTGGTCGAGCGGGTCCACCTCGAAGTCCGGCCCGCAGCGCACGAACTCCCCGGGCGCCCACGGGTTGTGGCCGAACCCGTAGAACAGGTTGGTGTCCTGCGGCGCCGGCTGCTGGAAGGCGAACCAGAACGGCGCCTCCGTCACCGGCGTGGCCTGCCGGTAGGCGGCGATGGCCATCTCGTACACCGAGTACGCGAGGCGCGCGCCCAGCGGTTCCAGCAGGTCGTTGGTGTAGGGGCCGCAGGCCAGCACCACCTTGCCGGCCCGATAGGTGCCCCGGTCGGTGGTGACGCTCACCCCGTCCGCGTCCGGCACGAGTTCCGTCACCGTCTCCCCGGCGCGCAGGGTGGCGCCGGTCGCCTGGGCGAGGGTGAAGAGCGCCGCCAGCGTTCCCCTGACATCGATCGTCCCGCCGTCCGGCTGGAGAAACCCCTCGTAGTCCCGGGGCAGGCCACGGAATCCGAACCGCCGCTCGATGTCGGTGGCCTTGAGCCACTCGTAGCGCACCGAGAGCTTGTCCATCATCGCGGCGGTCCCCGAGATCTGGCCCTCGTTGGTGACGACGTCGGTGTCCCCGAACCAGAGGCTGCCGATCTCGTGGATGAGGCGGCGCTCGCAGCGGCTCTCCAGCGCGCGCCACAGCGGAAGGGTCTCCAGCGTCAGGCGGAACAGGTCCTCCTGCGTGTACTGGAGCCGCCAGTGCCGCTCGGCGCCGCTGGTGCCCCCGTTCTCGTTGAAGAACGTGTGCCGCTCCAGGACCAGTACCCGGTGGCCGCGCTCGGCGACCTGCCAGGCGGTGGCCAGGCCCACGGGCCCGCCTCCCACGACCACCACGTCATAGGATTCCGTCATGCCCGGGCCTCCTCGTAACTCGACGTGCCGCGCTCGCCGGTGTCCCGCCGTCCGGTGAGCGCGGACTTCAGGGCCAGCACCAGGTGCTCCACCTGGCCGTCGGTCATCGACGGGTAGCAGGGCAGGTTGACCTGCTCGTGGAACCAGAGCCGCTCGGTGACCGGACACTCGCCGAGCCGGTGGCCCCGGCCCCGCCACTCGGGGCGCAGGTGCAGGGGGAAGTAACGCACCTGCACCTGGACCCCGGCGTCCTCCAGGGCGTGGATGACCTCGTCGCGGCTCACGCCCTGTCCCGGCCGGACGAAGAAGGTGAACAGGTGGTAGGGGTGGTGGATGTCCTCGGGCACGTCGGCCAGCCGCACCTGCGGCAACTCCGCCAGCGTCCGGGCGAGACGTCCGGCGATCCACCGCCGCCGCCCGGCCAGCTCCTCGAGACGCTCCAGCTGGACCAGCCCCACAGCCGCCCCGGCCTCGCTGAGCGTGGCGTTGCTCCCGGGGTGCCGGATGCGCAGGCACTCCTTCTCGTACGAGTCCCCCGCCCACATCATCCAGGGCTCCGAGTGCTGGTACGGCCCGGCCGACAGCGGCGACGGGATGAGGACCCCGTCGGCGGCGTTGGAGCGGATGCGGTCGAGGCGCTCGGCCCACTCGGGATCGTCGAAGGTGAGCATGCCGCCCTCGCCGAGGGTCGTGATGTTCTTGCTGGAGTGGAAGCTGAAGCACCCGATGTCGCCGAGCGCGCCCGGCCGCCGGCCGCGGTAGAGGGCGCCCAGCGCGTGCGCGCAGTCCTCGATCACCCGGACGCCGTGCCGGCGGGCCACCCGCATGATCTCGTCCATGCGGGCCGGCCGGCCGCCGTAGTGGACCAGGATCAGGGCCCGGGTCCGCGGGGTGATCAGCGACTCGAACGAGTCGACGTCCACGTTCAGGGTGTCCGGCTCCACGTCGCAGAAACGGACCGTCACGTCGTGGGCCAGCAGGGGGTCGACGGTGGCCTTGAAGGTCTGCGGGGTCACGATGACCTCGTCACCGGGGGCGAGGTCCAGCAGGTGCACGGCGAGCGCGACGGCGACGGTTCCGCTGGTGACGGTCATCGCGTACCGGCTGCCGACGTGCTCGCGCATCGCCTGCTCGAATGCGTCCCGCCACCGCCCTTGGGAGAGGCTCTCGCCGGACCGGACGACCTCGCCCAGCGCGGCCAGCTCGGCGCCCCCGAGGATGCTTCCCACCGCGGGGGCCGGCACGAAGTACCGGGAGTTCTCGTTCACGGTCAGCATGGGCCGGTCCCACTGCTCGCCGGGCTTGCACCGTCCCGGGCGGCGCGCAGGGCCAGCGCCACCTCCACGATCAGGTCCTCCTGGCCCGCGACCACCTGACGCCTGCCGAGTTCGAAGAAGATGTCGCGCGGATCGACCCCTTCCCGCGCCGCGATGTCGAGCACCGGTTTCTTGAACCCGGAGAACACCCCGGCCAGCCCGCTGACGATGGAGACGGAGTCGATGGTGGGCGGCGCCGGCATCAGCTCCCGCCCGGCGATGTCCGCCGCGTCCAGGAGCCGGTACAGGTCGATGCCCGTCCGGAACCCCAGCCGTTCCAGCACCGGCACCAGGACCTCCAGCTGGGTGTTGCCGGCGCCGGCGCCGAAGCCCCGCGCACACGCGTCGAGGATGCCCGCCCCCGCCTGAGCCGCCGCGATCGAGTTCGCCACGGCCATGCCGAGGTTGTTGTGCCCGTGGAACATCACCGGCACGTCGACGGCGGCGCAGATGGCCCCGATGCGGGCTGTGACGTCCGAGGGCAGGAAGTGCCCCGAGGAGTCGAGGATGCCCACACCGGTGGCGCCGTACCCGACCAGGCGCGCGCATTCCTCGGCGAGCTGGTCGGGGCTCGCCATGTGCGTCATCAGGAGGATGCCGTGCGCCTCCACGCCCTCGTCGCGCAGGAAGCCGAGGTGGCGCTCGGCGACGCTGGCCTCGGTGCAGTGCGTCGCGATGCGCACCAGGTCGACCTCGTACGCGAGGGCGTTCTTGATGTCCTGGGTGGTGGCCCAGCCCGGGAACATGAGAACCCCGAGCTTGCTGGTCGTCAGGGTCTCCCGGGCGATCGACATCATCTCGTCGTCGCTCAGCCGGGCCCGGCCGACCTGGAGGGACGAGGCGGCCAGCCCGTTGCCGTGGCCGACCTCGACGACCGGGACGGCTGCGGCGTCCGCGGCTTTCAGATAGGCGCGGAACTGCTCCGCGCCGAGGCTGTGCCGCACGGCGTGCTGACCGTCGCGCAGCGTCGGGTCGTGGATCTGGACCGGCCTGCCCGCGGCGGCGTCCCGGGCCGCTTCCTGGCTCATGCCGTCTCCCTGCCTGCCAGTGCGAGCCGGCCCGCCGCGTAACACTCGGCGGCCTGGATCGCGGCGGAATTGATGATGTCGAGATTCCCGGCGTAGTGCGGCAGCCGGTCGCCGGACGAGGTGACCTCCACGGAGACGAAGGCCGTGGAGTCGTTGACGGTGCACACGCTGACGCCGAACCCCTTGACGTACGTGCGGATTTCGTCAGCGGCTCTCGTCACCAGCGCGCGCACCGAGTCGGTGGTGAGGTCCCGGCCCCGCAGGTACATGGCGACCCGGAAGGTGGCCGCGGGCCGGGCCGGGCTGATGTTGACGAGGGCCTTCACGTCCTCGACGCCGGTGAACCAGCGGATCGCGTCCTGCGTGGTCTGCACGTACTCGTCGAGGTTCAGGCGTGAGGCGCGGCCCACGCTCAGGGTGGCGGCCGTGGTCACGACCTCGACGCAGTCGATCTCGTGCGCTCTCGCGATCGCGTGCAGGATCGGTACGCACGCCTGCCCGCCGCAGGTCACCATGCTGATGTCGCGGTGGGAGCCGATGTCCTCCCGGTTGACGCTCGGGACGATCATCTGCCCGACTCTGCTGGGTGTCAGGTCGACGATCATCGCCCCGGACGCCGCGAGCTTCTCCGCGTGCTCGGCGTGGAACGACGCGTTGGTGGCGTCGAACACCACGTCGAAGTCCTCCTCGGCGTCGACGAGGGACTGGATGCCCCCGGTCGCCACCGGCATCCCGCGCCGGGCAGCCCGCCGCAGCTCGGCGGCGTCGTGCCGCCCCGCGACGAGCCGCAGGTCGAGACAGTCCGAGCGCATGATCTTGGTCGCCAGGTCCATACCGATGAGTCCGGCGCCCAGGACCGATACGGACAGCCGTCCAGTTGCTTGCATGTACGGTCGCCTTTCCGTCAAGGTGCGGCGTGATCCGCAGGGGGACCGGCCCGCGGAGGCCGGCCGCGGTGGTCCCTACGCGGCCCAGCCTGGAACCGGGGCCTTGCCGACGGCTTGCCGTGCACTGACCGGCCGGCGCCGCGGGCGGGGCAAGCGAGGCGGCGAGGTCCTTGCAGGGACGCGGCGACATGCTGTGCGGGCACCACCTTGGGGCTTCCCCCGCTACAACGCCAGTGCGCACGCCGCACATTCAGCATCCGAAGGGGACTGCGATCCGTGGTCAACCCGATTCATGACGACAACGGTGCCTGCCTGGTCCTGGTGAACAGCGAGAACCGGCACGCTCTGTGGGCCGACGGCCCCGACGTACCACCGGGCTGGCGCGTCGCGCACCGGGCGGCCGGCCGCCGGGAGTGCCTGGAGTACATCGGCGCCCACTGGCCGGACATCCGGCCCGCCAGACTCCCGGACACCGGGAAGGACGCGGGTGCCTGCCTGCACGACCTGTTCGCCGCCCAGGTCGCGCGCACCCCCGGGGCGCCGGCCCTGATCTGGCGGGACCATGAGATCTCGTACCGTCAACTCGACGACGACTCCAGCAAGTTGGCCGCATACCTGCGGCTGCGCGGCGTGGGGCCCGGCGCGTTCGTGGGCCTGTGCGTCGAGCGGTCGCCGCAGATGATCACGGCCCTGCTCGGCGTCCTGAAGACCGGCGCCGCCTACGTGCCCCTCGACCCCGAGTACCCGGTCGAGCGGCTGCGGTACGTCCTGTCCGACACGGGAGCACGCCTGCTCCTGACCCAGGAGCCGCTGAGGCCGCTCTTCCCCGACCACGACGGCGAGATCCTCTGCCTCGACCAGCACCGGCAGGACATCGACGCGCTGTCCGCCGCGCCCGCACCGGACAGCCCCGTCCCGCTGCCGTCGGACACCGCCTACGTCATCCACACTTCCGGCTCCACGGGCCGCCCCAAGGGCGTCCTGGTGACGCACCGCTCCCTGGCGAACCACAGCTCTGCCGTGAACCGGTACTTCGCCTTCGCCCCCGGCGACCGCGTCCTGCAGTGCAGGCCGCTGAGCTTCGACGCCGCTGCCGAGGAGATCTTCCCGCCGCTCCTGCACGGCGCGGCCCTCGTCCTCGGCAGCGACCCCCTGCGCCAGACGTTCCGGGCCCTGACCCAGCAGGTCATCGACACCGGCACGACCTTCCTGAGCGTGCCCACGGCCTTCTGGCACAGCTGGGTCGCGGAGGAGGACTGCCTGCTGCGGCTGGCCACGGAGTCCGCGCTGCGCACGATGATCGTGGCCGGCGAGAAGGCGGCCCGTCAGGCCCTGCTGACCTGGAAGAAACGGGTCGGCGAGGACATCCGCTGGTTCAACGTCTACGGCCCCACCGAGGGCACCATCACCACGACGGTCCACGAGCCGGGCGCCGACTGGGAGACCGGCGAGTACGGCTCCGTCCCGATCGGCCGCCCCATCGACAACGTCCGCACGTACGTCCTCGACGACGCCCTGCGGCCGGTCCCGGCGGGAGAGCCGGGCGAGCTGTTCATCGGCGGGGCGGGCGTGGCCGTCGGCTACCTGAACGCGCCGCAGACCACCGCCGAGCGGTTCCTGCCCGACCCCTTCTCCGGCGTGCCCGGCAGCCGGCTCTACCGCACCGGGGACCTGGTGCGCGCGGACGCCGACGGCTGCCTGGAGTTCCTCGGCCGCCGGGACCACCAGGTGAAACTGCGCGGTTACCGCATCGAGCCCGGCGAGATCGAGGCCGTGCTCACCGAGCACGAGGACGTCCGGGCGTGCGTCGCCCTGGTGACCGACGACGGCCCCGACAGTGCCCTCGTGTGCTTCGTGACCGCGGGTGGGCGGGCCGCGCCGCCGGCCGCCGAACTGATCGCCCACCTGCGCGGCCGGCTGCCCTGGTACATGATCCCGACGGCCGTCCACGTCCTGGACGCCTTCCCCCTGACCCCCAACGGGAAGATCGACCGGGCCGCCCTGCTCGCCCTCGAACCCGACGACGACGGCGAAGCCGTCCACATCGCGCCGCGCACCCCCGAGGAAGCGGTCCTGGCCGACATCTGGGAGGACATCCTCGGCCGCCGCGGCATCAGCGTCGACGCCGACTTCTTCCAGGTGGGCGGCCACTCCCTGCTCGCCGCGAGCCTCATCGCCCGCATCCGCGCCCGGTTCGACGTCGCCATGACGGCCCGCGTGCTGTTCGAGTCCCCGACCATCGCCGGGCTCGCCGAAGCCGTCACCCGGGCGACCGGCGACGGCGCGGCGGCCCGCGCCGGACGGAGCTGACCGGCGGTGGCACCGCGACAGGCCGCCGCCACGCGCCCGGACAGCCCCTGGCTGCGCACCTTCGGCCCGCCGCGGCCTGCGGCCCCGGCCCGGCTCGTGTGCTTCCCGCACGCCGGGGGCGCGGCCAGCTACTTCCGGGACTGGGGCGGCCGTGACCTCGCCGGGGCCGAGGTGTGGGCCGTCCAGTACCCGGGCCGCGAGAACCGGATCCGGGAGGGGTTCCCGCCCGACCTGCACACCCTCGCCGACCAGGTCACCGAGGAGCTGCGCGGACTCCTCGACCGGCCCGCCGTCTTCTTCGGGCACAGCATGGGCGCCGTCGTCGGCTACGAGGTCCTGCGCCGCCTCACGGCCGACGGCCGGGGCGGCGCCGTACTCCACCTCGTGGTCTCGGGGTGCGGCGCCCCCCAGCGGGTGCGCCCCTTCGCCGGGCAGGAAGGTGCCCACCTCCTGGACGACGACCGGCTCGTGGCCCTCCTCAAGGAGCTGGGCTCGGGCAACGCGGGCCTGCTCGACGACCCGGACATGCGCTCGGTCTTCCTGCCGGCGGTCCGCGACGACTACCGCATCGTCCAGTCCTACGTCCCGCGCGCCGGCGGCCCGCTCCTGCGGACCGACGTCACCGCGTTCGTGGGCCGCCAGGACGAGGCGGTCGGCGTCGGCGACGCGGGCGCCTGGGCCGGCGCGACCCTGGGCCGCTTCACGCTCCGCACCTTCCCCGGCGGCCACTTCTACCTGGGAGAACACCCGGACCACGTCCTGCACGCCCTGCGCGAGGTCCTCCTTTCCGCCACCACGATCGACACCGGGAGAGCCGATGAGAGTTGACCTGTCCGACCCGCTCTTGTACCGGGACTCCGACCCCGCACCGGTCTGGTCGCGGCTGCGCGCCGAACACCCCGTCTACCGCAACGAGCGGGCCAACGGAGAGCACTTCTGGGCGGTGATGACCCACGGCCTGTGCACCGACATGCTGACCGACCCCCGCGTCTTCAGCTCCCAGAACGGGATGCGCCTCGACTCCGACCCGCAGGTCCTCGCCGCCGCGGCCGGCAAGATGCTCAACATCACCGACCCGCCCCGGCACGACAAGATCCGCAAGGTCGTCAGCTCGGCGTTCACCCCGCGCATGGTGAGCCGGCTGGAGGCCACCATGCGCGAGACGGCCGCCAAAGCCATCGACGAGGCGCTGGCCGCGGGGGAGTGCGAGTTCACGCGCGTCGCCCAGAAACTGCCGGTCTCGGTCATCTGCGACATGCTCGGCGTCGCGCCCGCCGACTGGGACTTCATGGTCGAGCGCACCCGCTTCGCCTGGAGCTCCACCGCCCTCGACGAGGCGGAGGAGGCGCGCAAGGTCCGGGCCCACACCGAGATCCTGCTCCACTTCCAGGACCTCGCCGCGGAGCGCAGGCGGGAGCCGAAGGACGACCTCATGAGCGCCCTGGTGTGCGGCGAGATCGACGGCGCCCCGCTGACCGACCAGGAGATCCTCTACAACTGCGACGCCCTGGTCTCCGGCGGCAACGAGACGACCCGGCACGCCACCGTCGGCGGGCTGCTCGCCCTCATCGACAACCCGGATCAGTGGCACCGGCTGCGCGACGAGCCCGCCCTCATGCCCTCGGCGATCCAGGAGATCGTGCGCTACACCTCGCCTGTCATGCACGCGCTGCGCACCGCGACCGAGGACGTCGAGTTCGGCGGGGAGCGGATCAGCGCCGGGGACCACGTCGTCGCCTGGCTGCCCTCGGCCAACCGCGACGAGAAGGTCTTCGACGACCCCGACCGCTTCGACATCGAGCGCGAACCCAACCGCCACCTGGGCTTCATCCAGGGCAACCACTACTGCATCGGCTCCTCGCTCGCCAAGCTCGAACTCACGGTGATGTTCGAGGAACTCCTGGCGCGGGTCGAGGTCGCCGAACTCGCCGGCCAGGTCCGCCGCCTGCGCTCGAACCTGCTGTGGGGGTTCGACTCGCTTCCCGTGAAATTCGTTCCGAGGGCCTGAGGAGAGCTGCCCCATGACCGCGCCCACCGCCCCCTCGACCGACACATACCTCGGCACCAATGTCCGTCTGCTGCCCCAGACCGACCAGCTGCGCGCCCTGCACACCGCGATCCGCGACCGGGACGCCAGCCACGAGGACTTCGTCCGCTACTCGCGCCGGATCATCCGCCTGCTGATCGAGGCGGGCATGGACCTGCTGCCCTTCGAGCCGCATGAGGTCCGCACCCCGACCGGCGCCGCCTACCAGGGGCTGCGCTTCGCCTCCGGGCTGTGCGGGGTCACCGTGGTGCGCGCCGGGGAGAGCATGGAGGGCGAACTGCGGGACGTCTGCCCGGGGATCAGGATCGGGAAGATCCTCATCCAGCGGGACGAGACGACCAAAGAGGCCCGCCTCTACTACACCTCCCTGCCCGCCGACATCGCCCGGCGGCACGTGCTGCTCCTCGACCCGGTCATGGCGACCGGCGGGACCGCGCTGGCGGCGCTGCGCGTGCTGACAGACCTCGGCGTGCCCGAGGAGAACATCGTCTTCGTCAACTTCATCACCGTCCCCGAGGGCATCACCGCCTTCTGCGAGCAGTACCCGCGGGTGCGGATCGTGACCTCCGCCATCGAGGAGCGGCTGACCGAGGACGCGTGGATGCTGCCCGGCATCGGGGACTTCGGGGACCGCTACTTCGGCACGGACGACTGACGTGTGCGCGGCCGGCTTCCCCGGCCGGCTGGAAGACCGTGAAACGACGACTGACCGAAGGATGCACATGAAGGCCGAACAGGGGCCGTTTCTGCTGCTGAACACCAAGAAGATCGTCTCGCGCCTGCACGAGTGGTTCCCCGACGCGGCGCGGGAGCTGGTCGTGGTGACCACGAAAGCGGACATCCCCTCCGCCGACATCCCCGCGTACGCACGACGCTTCCTCCACCTGGAGGTGGTGCCCAACCTCTGGGAGCTGTCGGACGACGAACTCCTGGCCCTCGCCCGGCGGTTCGGCGTACGCCGGATCCTGTCGCTCGGCGAGCGCGAGGTGCTGCGCGCGGCACGCATACGGGCCGAACTCGGCCTGCCCGGCCAGAGCCTCGCCTCGGCCACGGCGTACCGGGACAAGCACGTCATGAAGTCGACCCTGGCGGCGGCGGGCATCGACGTCGCCCCCATGCGCAAGTTCCGGACCAACGACGACCTCGCCGAGTTCGCGTGGAAGGTCGGCTTCCCGGTCGTCGTCAAGGAACTCGACTCCGGCGCGTCGAACGGCACGGTGGTCCTGATGGACGAGGAGGACCTGCGCGCCCTCCCGGAGCGTGCCACCGCGGCGCCCCGGCTGGCCGAAGCCTGGGTCGAGGGCGACTTCTATCACGTCAACGGCCTCATGAAGGACGGCGAGGTGGTGCTCGCGGTGCCCTCCCGCAACCTGTACTCCGACTGGTTCTCGGTCGCCTACGACGCCCCGACCATGACGGGGATGATGCCCGACGACCACCCCCTGTCCGAGCGGCTGCGCAGTACCGCGCGGCAGGTCGTGGCCGCGCTTCCCGCCGTACCCGACCTGTGCGCCTTCCACCTCGAACTGTTCCACACCGCCGACGACCGCGTGGTCGTCTGCGAGATCGCCTGCCGTGCGGGCGCGGCCCTCGTCAGCGACGTCCACGAAGCGGTGCTGGGCGTGAACTTCCACGGCGCGAGCCTGCTCGGCCAGGCCGGACGTGGTGACCAGGTCGAGATCCGGCCGACCGGCGAACGGCTCGGCTTCGTCTGGTTCCCGCCGGCCAAGGGAGTCCTGCGCGCGCTGCCCGACACGTGCCCGCTGCCGGGGACGGTGAGCTACCGGCCCTGCGGCGACATCGGACGCCGCTACGGCAGTTCCTCCGGACTCGGCCGGCCCATCGCCGAGATGGTCTTCCGGCTCACCGAGCCGGACACCGGGGCGGAGCTGCGGCGGATCGAGGAGTGGTGGGACGACAACGTCGTCTGGGAGCACCGGACCAACGCGGTGCCCGACCGCTGGAAGACGCCCCGAAGGAAGCCGGCCGACGCGTAGCGGCCCGGCAATCGGACCGGAGGACCCGTGTACGAACTGCTGAAGACGATCATGATCGAGGAGCTGGAGGTGGAGGCCGGCCAGGTGTCCCCGGACGCGAGCCGCGAGGACGCCGGCCTGGACTCCCTCGCCACCTTCGAACTCTCCCTGGCGCTCAGCCAGCGCCTCGGCGTCACCATCGCCGACGAGGACCTGTTCGGCCTCAGGACGCTGGCGGACATCGCCGAGTTCCTGGAGAAGCGCACCGCCGGCCTGCCGGGCTCCCCGGGAACATCCGGATCTCCGGCGGCGGACCAGGCCGAGGGCCGCGAGCACGCCGGGCTCACCCGGCTGCTCGGCGCCGGGGACGGCGTCCACCCCGGCGGGCCCGCCCCCGCCCACCAACTCGCCCGCAACGAAAACCCGTTCCAGCCCCCAGCGTCCGTGCTGGACGCGATCACCCGCGCCGCCGCCGAGGCCAACCGGTACCCGGACCCGGCCTGCGGAGCGCTGCGCGCCGCGCTCGCCCGGCACTACGGCCTCTCCCCGGACCGCGTCGCGGTGGGCGCCGGATCGATCACGCTCCTCCAGGCACTGCTCACGGTGACCGCCGGACCGGGAGCAGCCGTCGCCTACTCGTGGCCGTCCTTCGACGGCTACGAGGTGCTCGCGGACCTCGCCGGATTCCGCACGGTACGGGTCCCGCTGGCCGAGGACGGGCACGACCTCGACGCCCTGGCCGCGGCGGTCGACGAGCACACCCGCCTGGTGCTGCTCTGCAACCCCAACAACCCCACCGGCACCGCGTCGGGCGAGGCCGACCTCCTGCGGTTCCTCGACGCCGTGCCGCGCACGTGCCTGGTCGTGCTCGACGAGGCGTACTGCGAATACGCGCGCGACCCCGGCCTCGGCGCCCGCCTCCTCACCTCGTGGCCGAACCTGATCGTCGCCCGCACCTTCTCCAAGGCGTACGGCCTCGCCGGCATGCGCGTCGGCTATCTGCTCGCGGAACCCGGCCTGATCTCCCGCGTCCACAGCATGGTCATGCCGTTGAGCGTCAGTGACGTCGCCCAGGCCGCCGCCGTCGCGTCGCTGGCGGCGGAGAAGGAGCTCCTCGGCCGCGTCCGGGAAACGGCCGCCGAACGGGACCGCGTCCGCGCCGCGCTGCTCGCCCTGGGATTCGACGTGCCGCCCTCGGAGGCGAACTTCCTCTGGCTGCCGCTCGGCGCCCGCGCCGAGGAGTTCGCCGCCGCGTGCGCGTCGGCCGGAGTCGCCGTACGGCCCTATCCGGGTGACGGCGTGCGCGTGACGACAGGAGCCGCGGAGGACAACGACGCGTTCCTGGCAGCGGCCGAGATGAACCGCCCGTGAATTCCGCTTCCCGTGGAAACGGCAGGACATTCGTCGTGACCAGCGTGTCGTCGGATTCCCACATGTGGAACCTCGTTTTCCTCCAGTTGCTGCTCGAGGAGAACGGCGGGAAGGTGATCAACCTCGGCGCGTGCACTCCGGACGAACTGGTCATGTCCGAATGCCTCAGAATCCGGCCGGACGCCTTGGTCATCAGCACGGTCAACGGACACGGCCACATCGACGGCCTACGGCTGATCAGAAGGATTCGCGGGCATGCGGTGCTCGCCTCCATGAAAGTCGTCATCGGCGGAAAGCTCGGCGTCCACGGTTCCCGGCAGGCGGGATCCCGGGCGGAACTGGTCGCGAACGGCTTCGACGCGGTGTTCGAGGCGGACGCCGATCTCGACCGGTTCCTCGACTGCCTCGGCCTGGGCACGCCCGCGCCGCAACGCGTCGCCTCCACGGAAATCCGGAGCACCTGATGGCACCTCCCACCGGCCCCGGACGCTTCACCCGGTTCGTCCGGCGGGCGTCGAGCGAAGGGAAACTGGTCGTCCAGCCGCGCATGGGGTTCGGCACGGTCGAGCAGATGCGCGCGGGACTCGACGCGGTCAGGATCGTCGACGCGGCCACGGTGGGCACCATCACCGTCGACAGCTACACGCGGGTGAACGATCACGCCTCGGCCCTTCTCGCTCTGGAGAAGGGCGCGGACCTCAACGGGTTCCCGCTGGTGGCCCACGGCGCGGCGGCCACCCGCGAGCTGCTCGCCGGAATCGCGGGCGACGACTTCCCGGTGCAGGTGAGGCACGGCTCGGCGTTGCCCGGCGCATTGTTCGAGGGACTGGTGGCGGCCGGCATCGACGCCACCGAAGGCGGCCCTGTCTCCTACTGCCTGCCGTATAGCCGCGTCCCTCTGGCGCAAGCCGTCGACGCCTGGGCGGAATGCTGCGAGATGCTCGCGGGAACCAGCGAACCGGTGCATCTGGAGAGTTTCGGCGGCTGTATGCTGGGACAGTTGTGCCCGCCGAGCCTGTTGATCTCCCTGAGCATTCTGGAAGGCTTGTTCTTCCGCGAACACGGACTGCGGGACATTTCCGTCAGCTACGCCCAGCAGACGAATCAGCAACAGGACCTCGAGGCGATCCACGCCCTGCGCGCCCTGGCGAAGGAATGGCTCGGAGACACCGACTGGCACGCCGTCCTGTACACCTACATGGGCGTTTATCCCCGCACCCGGCAGGGGGCGTACAGGCTCCTCGAGGAGAGTGCGAGGCTCGCCGCCAGATCCGGGACCGAGCGGTTGATCGTCAAGACCGCGGTGGAGGCCAGCAGAATCCCGTCGATCACGGAGAACGTCGACGCCCTGGAACGCGCCGCGAGGGCGGCCGAGCGGGAGGCGGTGGCCGAACCGGCCGGAATCCCGGACTCCGGGATCTACGAGGAGGCCCAGGCGATCATCACGCACACGCTGACCCTCGGCAGCGATGTCGGAAAGGCGCTCGTCCGCGCGTTCGCCCTCGGACACCTCGACATCCCGTTCTGCCTGCACCAGGACAACGCGAACCGCTGCCGGGCCCGCATCGACGACCGTGGCCGGCTCACCTGGGCCGACCCCGCAGGGGTGCCGATTCCCCGGGCCCGCGCTCTGCCCGGGAACCGGCAGCGGCTCACCGCCCGGGGCCTCCTCGACATGCTCAGTTACAACGAACGGCGCTACGACCACCCGCCCCGGACCAGCCACCCTCGTTGACGGGCCGCACGACGAGGAAGATCACGAACTAGTGCGCCTCACCCAGGACGACCGAACCCGCACCGGGCTCCAGGAAGCGACGGCCCTTTCACCGCACTCGGCGATCAGAGCGGCCAGGACCGCACCCACCGGTCGCCGGCCTTCCCGGCCAACGGCCGCGAGGACCACGACGCGGCCCTGCGCCACCACGCGCAGGCCCCCGACCCGTACCGGGCGGCCGGCAACCTCACCGGACAGGCGCTCGTCCTCGACGAGATGGGAAGGCCCCCCGCGGAGACCGCGCCGCCGCCCTGCCCCCGCGGCGGGAGGCGGCGCGGACCCCCGACGGACCCGGCCGCCCCGAGGCCGGCCAGGCCCGCGCCCGGCTGAGAGGCGGAGGAACCGACGACCCGGCCGCTACGAAGCGGGCGTCAGGGGACACAGCCGGGTGAACGGCAGGGCGCGGCCCACATAGGCGAGCTCCCCGCGTGATCTGGCCTCCGCGGTCGACGACCGCAGCGTCCGTCTGGCGTCTTCGGTCGCCCCGTTGCTGTGCTGGGCGTGGGCCAGCAGGCCCATGTGGAGCGGCAGCCGGATGAGCAGCCGCCGCTCGCGCAGCTCGGCGATGGCCGATTCCAGGCTGTCGAGCGCGCCGGCCTCGCCGCTCTGCTGGAGTGCCCAGCTCCGGCACACCTGGAGCATGGCAGTCCAGTGGCTCAGGCCGTGGGCGCGGGCGATGTCCAGGCCGCGGCCGCTGGAGGCCGCCGCCCCGTCGGGGTCCTCGTCCAGGGCCGCTGTCAGAGAGTGGAAGTAGTGCGCGCTCGCCTGGTCGACCGGCGTGCCGTCCAGGCCGGTGGCCACGAGCAGCTCCTCGCACAGCGCCCGCGCCTCGTCGGTGGCGCCGAGCAGCCACAGGGTGAGGACGCGATGGTTCGCGGCCATGAACCGCGGGCCGTGCTGGGAGCGGCCGGTCATGCGCTCCCGCTGTTCGGGGGTCAGCTTCTCGGCGATCCGCTCCGCCTCGGTCAGGGCGGCGAGCGCGTCGGCGGTCTCGCTGGGCAACTGGAGCATACCGCGGGCGATCCGCTCGTAGAACCGGACCTCCGGGGCGTCGGACCGCTCGGCGAGAACGCGCAGTTGCTCCGCGTGCCGGACGCACTCGGCGTGCCGGCCGGTGATCAGTTCGGCCCCGAACTGCCACAGCAGCAAGGCAGCCTGCTCGACGGACCGGCCCGCCGTGGCGGCGTACAGCTTCCGGACGCGCCCGGCCTCGGCCGCCACCTGCCGGTTGCTGTAGCCGCGGGTGATGCTCGCCGTGTAGAGGAGCTTGCTGCGCAGGTCCAGCGTCTGCTCCGATGCCGCGCCACCGTCCCGGGGCAGGGCGCCAAGCAAGGTGTGCGCGTGCTCGAACCAGGTCTGCGCGCGCCGGTAGTCGCCGTCGACGATGGCCTGTTCGCCGGCGCGCCTGAGGTGTGGCAGCACGTCCTCGGCCGGCAGGGCCAGCACGGCCTGCCAGGCGTGCTCGGCGATCTGCTCGCTCGCCTCGGGGGAGTCGCCGTGGCGGGCACCGAGCACGCCGACGGCGCGCGCGTGGAGGGCCGCCCGCTCCTGGCAGCGCAGCTCCGCCAGGAGGACGTCGCGGATGAGGCCGCAGCGGAAGACGAGCCGGTGCGGGTCGTCGGGGTCGCTGCGCATGAGCCCGGTCGCCAGGATCTCTTCCAGGACGTCGTGGCCGGCGCCGTCGTCGTCCAGCATGGCGGTCAGCGAGGCCAGCGTCGCCTCGCCGCCGAGCACGGCGCAGCACTGGAGGAGGCGCAGGACACGCGGGGGCAGCCCGGCGAACTGCCGGCGCAGCATGCTGCGGACGCCCGTCGGGATCCCGGCGCGGACGACGTCGGCCGCACGGGGATCGTTCAGGCGCCGCGCCCCGCCGGCGTCGGCGAGCAACTGGTCGAGGAGATAGGGGTTTCCGGCGCTGCGCTCGTACAGCGCCCGTACGACGGACGCGTCGACGCCGGGCCCGGCCTGGGCCGTGACCGCGGCCCGGACGTAGTCCTCGGTGAGGTTGTCCAGGTGCACGACCTTGGTGCGGGAGTCGGCCAGGAGGTCGACGAGCGGGCCGTCGGTCTCGGGCCCGGCCCCGAGACCGGGTTCGCGGACCGTGATCACCACGCTGACGGGCCGCCCCTGCGTGCGGCTGCAGAACAGTCCCAGCACGTCGAGCGTGAGGCGGTCCGCCAGGTGCACGTCTTCGAGGACGAGCAGGAGGGGGCTGCCGTCGGCGTACTGGAGGATCGCTTCGCACAGCGCGTCCTGGGCGAGGAAGTCCATCCGGTCCGAGGGGGGTTGCGACAGCGTTGTCACCGGATGCCGTTCGGCGCGCTGCTTGCGCAGGTCGTCGAAGGACGTCCCGAACGGGATGTCGAGCCGGCGCAGTACCTGCTGCCACACCCAGCCGACGGGCATCCCCTCGCTGCTGCGGCAGTTGACGCGGATCACCTCCGCCTGCGGCAGCGGCGGCTGCGCCTGATCCGTGGCCCGTGCCACCAGTTCGGTCTTGCCGACGCCCGCCTCGCCGACGACGGCGGTGGTGTGCCCGCTGCCGCGCAGGGCGCCGGTGATGGACGACCGCAGGGCGTCGAGGGCGTCGCCGCGGCAGGGGAAGGCGGACCAGGGCGCCGGTGCCGTACCCCGCTGTCCGTCCTCGGGGACGGCCACCGGCCCGTCTGCCGGCGCGGGCCCCTCCGCCTCCCGCTCGGCCGCGGTGTCGGGCCGGCCGCGTACCTCGACGGCGGCCGGGGCGGACGTCTGGTCGTCGAGTTCGTGGCGCAGCAGGGCGAGGTGGACGCGCTGGAGCTCGCGGGCCGGGGCGACCCCGAGTTCCTCGGAGAGGTAGGCGCGCGTCCGGTCGTAGAGCTGGAGCGCCTCGGCCTGCCGGCCCAGGCGGTACAGGCCCGTCATGAGGCTGCCGACCAGGCGTTCGTCGACGGGCTGGAGGGACACCTCGCGGCGCAGCAGCGCGACGGCGGCACCGGCCTCGCCGAGCGTGAGGAGCGTGTCGGCCTGGGCCGCGACGGCGGTGGTCCGCAGGAGGCCCAGGCGGGCGGCCTCCTCCGCGAGCGGGGTGTAGGCCGCGAGGTCCAGGAAGGGGTCCGCCCGCCACAACCGCAGTGCGTTGTCGAACGCGCCGCGGGCGTCCTGGAGCCGGCTGTCGGCCACATGGCGCTGCCCCTGGGAGACGAGGCTCTCGAACCGGGACAGGTCGAACGTGTCCGACTCCACCGTCAGGACGTACCCGGGGGCCTGGTAGCGCAGCGGGGCGATCGGCCCGTGCCGCCCCGTCAGCACCCGCCGCAGGTGGGACAGGTACGTCTGCAGGGTGGCCTGCGGACGTCTGGGGAGGCTGTCGCCCCACAGTTCGTCGATGAGCTGATCGGCGGGCACCACCTGGCCCAGCCGGATGAGCAGCAGTCCCAGCACGGCCCGGTGCCGTGGGGGACCGAGAGGCACCTGCTCGGCTCCGCGCCGAGCCGTCATCACACCGAAAGCCTCGAACGACAGATCTGCCAGGGACGCGCTTTGTTGCTCTTGAGCTGTGTACGCCATGTGGGGGGCTCTTGCCTTTCGACGGTCACTTGACGGGCGGTCGGTCGTAGGGCGGGGCAGGTGCTGAAACAGGGCCGATCAAGTGACGCGCTGAACACGCCATGACACGGCGATTTCCATGCCGGCCAGTGAGCTGGCCGTGCCCGCTCGTCCGGTCCCGCGTTCCGGAGGGGCGCGGCCATCTCGGCTGGAGGGACCGGCGGGCGCGGAGGGCAGGGACGGCCTGATGTGCGCGGAGCCCGGGCTCGCGGGACACCCGGGCCGCCTGGTTCTGCTTCCGGCCGACCCGCGGTGACCGGAACGACCCCCTATGACGAGTTCCAGCCCCGACCCGCCGTACGGAACCTTCTCAATGCGCTTGTCCGCCGATTCCTCCGCGACCTCGTCATCATCAGGGCCGGTGATCCGAACGCGACCCTGGGCGACGAGCCGCTCGATCAGCTCATGAGCTGAAATGGCCGAAAGGCCGCCTACTGCCGCCCGGAGCGGCGGCGACACAGCTCGCGAATTTCGGTTGGCCGAACCGGCATTTCCGGAGACGATTAATGCGCCGACGTCCGCACCCGAGCACAGGCAATGGCAACCATTGCCGATGCCGAACCGCATCGCGATAAGGAGGCCGCAGCGGACTCTGCAACTGCCGGTCATTACGCCGCGCGAGAGGGGGAGGGGCGCGGTCGTGAAGGTGGCGTCCGTTGCGGCGGCCTGGTTCTGGGCGGGTACGGAGGGCCCGGACGGCCTGGGTTCCTGTGGTGTCCTGGTTGCCTTGCGCGTTCTCTTCCCCTCGGGGGTGGAAGGGGGGAAATGGGGGCGGGCTGCGGTACGGACGGTCGGGTCGGCTGTGGTGAGTCGGCTGGTGTTTCCATTCCGTTCGGACATGTCTGCGTTCATGGTGTTCGCGATGTCCCTGCTGCTCTGAGGCTGGTGTGCCTCGCCGGAATCAGTGTAACGAGCATTCTCTTGAGCTGGGCGAACGCGAATGAGCCACGTGACTCAAAGTGGCTCCATGTATCCGCCACCTGGCCATTCGGATGAGCTGACACACCGGGAAGCGCAAAGTGGAATAAATGCGGATATTTCTTGTTTTGGATGTCCGACTGCCCTTCGGGGGTGTTGCAGGGCGTTGCAGGCGTAAAAGCCGGCCCGGCCGGCCCCAGCGAGCTCGTGCCCGGCAGGCGGTGAGGCGTCGAGGACGGTGGCTGGGCTCGGTGTTCACTTCTGCCGTGCCGAAAGTCAGGTCCGTCGTCTGCGGGTGGGACAGCAGGCCGGCGACGGACGGCCTGGACGGTGTCGCTGATGTGCTCACGGCGGCCGAGGTGCGGGTCAGAGTTTGCCAATTCTTCAAATGCGCGATGCCGTTCTCGACGCGGATACGGCGTGAGGGTCTTGAACTTGCGGTGCGGTGGCGTCACTACGCGCCCGCCGGTCTCGGCGCCGAGGTCCTGGTAGCCGGCATCCGCGAGGACCTCCAGCGCGAGCCCGCCGTCCAGGAGCCTGGCCAGCCCTGATTGGCGGGCGTGGGCGATGTCTGCGCAACTGCCTTGCTGAGCCGGACCGCAGCCGAGTGGCAGCCGCAGGTCGGAGCACAGGAACGGCACCAGGTGGCCACCCTCAGCGGCATGTGGTGGAGGTCACCGCGTACTTCGGATTCACCTGCACGGACAGCTCGGACGACGGTCGCGAGCGCAGCATCCGAGTCGTATTTCACGCAATGGGGCGCCCGCGCCGTTGGCCTGCGCGCAGGCTTCACGCACGTCTCGGAAATTGAGTTCCGGTTCTGCCCCGGCCGAATTCCAGACCTGCTGGATAGTTGTTACCAAGGCAGGCGTGTTGTCACCAGGGCCACCGGGCGGCGAGTGCTGAGCGGAGTTCCGGGCCGCGGTGCGGCCTCAGATGTCCAGCCCGGCTTCCCACTTGCGCCGGCGCAGCATGTGGTCGCTGAAGAGATGCCGGCTCCGGTCGAGCAGTTCACCCACCTCCGCGTCGCCGCGCCGCCCGTCCGGGGACGGATGCCAGCGCTGCACTGATTGCGCGGCCCAGGTGCGCAGCTTCACATCGGGGTCCTCCAGCAGACCGACTGCCGCCCGTAGCGCCGCGACGCCGCCGCGCGCGTCGAGCAGCCGGAACGCACCGACGCGGACGTGCCGCGGCCGCTCGGAACTGGTGCGCTCCAGTAGCCAGTCGGCAGGCAGTTCCCTGGCCGAGGGCAGCAGGGCGGCGGCGGTCTCGCGGACGACTCCGGCGGCAGGGTCGTCGAGGAGCGGCCGCAACTGCTTCGCATCCGCGCAGTCCAGCGCCCGCAACCCTGCTACCGCTCGCGCCCGCACCCCGGCCGCCGGGTGCGCGAGCAGCGGCCGCAGCAACCCGGCGTCCGCGCGGTTCCCGCACTCGGCCAGCCCGATGACCGCACCGGGCGGCAACTCGGGGTCGTCAGGCGCCGTGCACCGCTCCCGATACCAGGCCGCCGGGTCACCACCCTGCTGTTGTACGACATACCGGGCACAAGCGCGCACGAGCGCGGAACGGTCGCTGAGAAACGGCTCCGCCTGCTTCGGTCGCCCCGCCCGTCTCAGCGCGGTGACGCCGGCCGAACGGACACGCGGGTTGCGTGCGGACAGCAGTGGAAGCAGCACACCCTCGTAATCGTCCTCATCCCCCAGAGCCGTGAGCGCCGCTGTGGCACACAGGTCCTGGACCACGGTGTCCCGGTCCCCGGCGGCCGCGCGGGCCAGCTCGGCGGGACGGAGCAGTCGGTCCTCGATGGCCAGCCGGTACGCGAACCGCCGCACGACGCGGTCGGGGTCAGCGAAGAGAACCGAGAGCTGCCCAGGGGATGCCTGGCGCAGGATCTGACTGAGCACATCGACGCCGAAGGCACCTCTGTCGCGGCGGCCGACGCGGAGGATGAGCGGCGCGAGGTCGAGGGCGGAGTCCACATTCAGGGCCTCGCACAGCAGCCGCCGCGCGTGCTCGCGCACCGGGTCGGCCCAGTCGGCGCAACGGATCACGACCAACGGCAGCAGACTGGGGTACCGCACCGACTGACGCACCGCTTCCTGACGGATCCGCCCGTCGCGGTGGCAGAGGGCGAGTGCGAGCCGGGACTCGCCGACCCGAGTCAGGTCGGCGGGCAGTGGGGCGGAGTGCCCCCACCCGGGCAGGAACTGCGGGCGGTGCCAGGCCACCTCACGCACTCCTGCGTCCAGCGCGAGCCAGTCAGCGGGGTCAGTGACATCCAGCGTGCTTTGAAGCGGCGCACCACCTGCGAGCCGCTGCGCTGCCGCTGTCCCGTCCTCGATGGTCTCAAGCATTCCCGCTCCTCCAGCAGTCGTACCGGGTGATCGTAGGAGGCGGGGTTCGCATAGGGCGCGGGAAATATGGCCCGTGATGCTTTGCCCTACTGAAGCCGTAGGCCAGGGTATGTCAATAGTGACAACTACCGTGCTTCGGCACATCTACGGCTGCCGCAGCCCCGCCCGACAGCCGGGAATTCCGTCACCCGCGTTTCCGCGACGATTGGGAGACTGCGTGAGCACCCCTGTTCCCCGATCCCGCCTGGCAGCGAACACGGGACCACCGAAGTGGCTGAGCGGGAGCGCACCGCGCAGCCGCTCGCCGCCACCGGCGGCGTCTACACCCGTGCGCACTTGGACGCCGTCGCCGCCGAAATCAACAGCCGGCCAAGCAAAACGCTCGGCAGGGACACCCCAGCCGAGCGCCTCGCAAAGCTCCTGGAGACAGCCAGTTGATCACTGTGACGCGACGACCGCCGGAACGCGCCTCTCGGCGGTGGGAGGTGTCACGCGGGTGGCGTCACCCCCAACAACCTGACACGGTATAGCCCGCGTAGTTGTCGTTGTAGACGTAGAACCAACCGTTGCCGTTCGATGTCCCGCAAGCGGTATACCGGCCGCCCAGGATGACGCTGGTTGCACCACAGGCCCACGTCTGTCCTTTCAGGGCAGTGGTCACCAGAGCGGCACTGGTACTGGTACTGGTGCGGATGGCCACGTTTTCCACTGCTGTCGCCTTGCCGTCGTTACAGGCCGTGTTGGACCTGGGCTGGGTCGAGCCATCTGCCGCACCGGCGACTCCCGGAAGGGCAAGGCCGACGGCGGCGGCAACCGCCAGCGTGACAGTCAGCCTCGATCGCACGGTCTTTCCCATTGAGCCCCCTTTGATCGGCATTTATGCAGTGAGTACCGACAAGTAGCGCCCGAGCTCCGCACCCCGTCAAGCGCCCTGTATGAGGTTGACCTGTTCTCAACGTGAGCTCGTGGTTGAGGAACTGGAGACTCGTCGGCCGCGTGCAGCCGCCAGGAGTTGGACGCTGCTGCCGGCCGAACTCGACAACGGCCCACTCAAAACGCTCGGCTGGGGTTTCCCAGCCGAGCGCCTGCATACACTGCTCGCCACCACACGTCAGTGATCATGTGTCGCGACGATCCGCGGAATCCGCCCATGCGAGTCGGGGCGCGGCCGTGCCGCGGGTTCAGTCCGTCACGGCGACGAGGCGGAGTCCGGAGGCATAGCGGCGGCCTTGGTCGTCGGTGAGCCAGGTCTGTTCGGGGGCTCGTCGAAGCCGACCGCGCCCGGTCGGGCACGGCGGAGCACCTGGCCGCGCTGCCGGGCATCACCGTGCTCGACCTGGACCTCCCGGCCGCTCCGGCCGTAGTCCGGCACGAAACCCGGGCGGCGGCACACTGCCAGTACGCGGCCCGGCCGCCCCCGGATCGCCCGGACCGGGCGATCATCGCCACCACTGCCCCGACCGGTGGATCGGTGAGCCGGTCCGCGTACTCGCCCTGACGCCCTGCACGGACGCCCGAGCGGCCGCCGGTCCGAGGCCGGCCGCTTCGACGGCGAGAGCCGCGGAGAACACGGGTGCGCCCGTCCGGAGGCAGACAGAAGCGGGCTGGGCGCACGGCAAAAAGGGGTGTGGGGGCTCAGCGCCAGGACGGTCCGGCGGCTGACTCCGGCGGTGGCGGAGAGAGTGGCGCCGGTGACAGGCTGGCCGAGTTCCTTCCGCCGGCGGCCGGCCTCCGGTGCCGTCGCCTGGGTCGTCGGCATCAGAGCCTTGGCCTGCTGTAGCAGCTCTGCGCGCCGGGCGCCGAGGTCGGCGAGCTCCCGGACCGGCCGGCGCCGCCCGCGTGGAGACCCGTGTCGGCTTCCGCCCGGTCGGTCCCGACATCCGGCCGTCGCTCGGGGCGGTGCCGCAGATCGACGGGCTGGTCGCCGTCAACGGTCTCGGCGCGTCCGAACTCGCGGTCGGACCGTACGCCGACCTGATCGCGGCCCGTCTCGCCCGGCGGGTGACGCGGGGATCGAGCTGTCGCCGTACGACCCGCTGCGCTGAACCCGGCCTTTGCCGTGGCCTTCCTCAGGGGGCGGGCACGCCGGCCGTTCCCGTCCCGGTGGTGGTGTTGGGGGAAGGGAAGTGGGGCAGTACCGTCTCGGCGAGTTCTTGGAGGACCTCCTCCACGGGCCGGTCGCCCGGGCGAAGATTGAACGAGACGTGGGCGACACCGAGTTCGCCCATCGCGCGCAGATGCTCGACGAGGGCGCGGCTCCCGGTGCGCAGGCCGAGCCGGATCGGGGTCGCGGCCGTCGCCGGGTCACGGGTGAGGTCCAGTTGCATGGGCGTCAGGTACGGCTTGGGGGTGTCGCCGGTCAGCTCCCGCCACTGCCGTGTCTTCAGGCGCAGAGCTCCCAGGGGGCGTGGGTAGTTGAGCGAGGCGTCCGCGTTACGGGCGATCCACTCGGAAGACTGCTGGGCATGTCCCGCGACGGCGATCGGCACGGTCGGGCCGGTCGGCTTGGGCAGGACGTCGAGTCGGCGTCCGGCTTCGAGGCCGAGTTCGGGCAGTGCCATGCCCGCGCCGTCGGCGTGCCGGGCCCAGGCGGCGCGCAGCGTCTTCACTCCCTGGCGGAAGAGCTCGCCACGGGCGTGGAAGTCCTCTCCGAACAGGGGGTATTCGACGGGCCGGTCCCCGCTGGCCAGGCCGAGGACGAACCGGCCGCCGGACAGGACGTCGACGGTGGCCGCGGCCTTGGCGACCAGCAGCGGGCGGCGCAGGGGCAGCACGACGGCCGCGGTGCCGAGCACGGCCCGCCGGGTCACGGCGGCCAGGTGCCCGAGGTGGGTGAAGGTCTCGAAGACCGAGCCGGCGTCGCCGAATTGCTCGGGGTCGTAGAGCGGCACGTCCCGTACCCACAGGCCCGCGAAACCCGATGTGTCGGCGAGGCGGGCCAGTTCGGTGTGACGGGTCAGGTCGGGGACGCCGAAGGGCTTGCCGGCGGCCTGGCCGGCACGCAGCCGGGTGGCGCCCCAGTCGTTGTCGAGGGGCAGTTCGAGACCCAGGGTCGGCAGGCCCGCGGGGTTCACGAGCCGGTCCAGGGCGGTAGGGGAGGGGGACATGGCCAAGGGAGTCTTTCAGCGTCGCGAGGAGGCAGGAGCGGGTGGGGGCGCGCACGAGGCGGGGAGGGACGGCCCGCGCGGGCGGGACCTGCCCTCCGCGCCCGCGCGAGCCGGGGCAACCCGGCGGGGCGGCGCGAAGGGGCGCCGCCCCGCCCGGGCCGGCCGGTGGGAGCCGGTTCAGTTGAGCTGGTCGGGGTGCGGGCCCGTGCGCAGGTCGCGGTCGAGTCCGGCGATCGCGGCCATCTCGTCGTCGGTGAGGGCGAAGTCGAAGACGTCGAGGTTCTCGCGGATGCGGGCGGGCGTCACCGACTTGGGGATGACGACGTTGCCGAGCTGGAGGTGCCAGCGCAGGACGACCTGGGCGGGCGACTTGCCGTGGCGGGCCGCGATCGTGGTGATCGCCTCGTCCTTGAGGACGGCACCCTGCGCCAGCGGGCTCCACGCCTCGGTGGCGATGCCCAGTTCGGCGTGGACCGCGCGCAGTTCGCTCTGCTGCAGGCCGGGGTGCAGCTCGATCTGGTTGACCGCCGGGACCAGCTCGGAGTCGGCGAGGAGGCGCTTGAGGTGGTCGGGCTGGAAGTTCGACACGCCCGCGGCACGGATCCGGCCCTCGGCGACGAGCTTCTCGATGGCCTTCCAGGACTCGCGGTACAGGTCGCGGGCGGGGGCGGGCCAGTGGATCAGGTACAGGTCGACGTGGTCCAGGCCGAGCTTGGCCAGGCTGGTGTCGAAAGCCTTGAGCGTGGCGTCGTAGCCCTGGTCGGCGTTCCACAGCTTCGTGGTGATGAACAGGTCCTCGCGGGCGATCCCGGAGTCGGCGAGGGCGCGGCCGACGCCGGACTCGTTCCCGTAGATCGCGGCGGTGTCGATGCTGCGGTAGCCGGCCTCCAGGGCGGAGCTCACCGCGGCGGTGGTCTCCGCGTCGGGGACCTGGAAGACGCCGAAGCCGAGCTGCGGGATCTCGACGCCGTTGTTGAGGGTGACGGTGGGGACGCTGCTGAGCGATGCCATCGGTGCGGGTGGCCTTTCAGACGGTACGGGTCGTACGGGGGGTCAGGGTGTAGTGGACGGTCTGGGCGCTGATGAGTCCGTCGCGGAAGACGAACGTGTCGACGCCGTCGGTGACCTCGTGGGTGTCGGTGAGGGCGCGCCACTGAAGGAACAGCACGTCACCGGCGAACTGCGGGGTCAGCTGCCAGTCGGCGTCCGGCAGATCGGCGAGCAGGGCGCTGATGCCCCGCCGTGCTCCCTCGCGTCCCGTGAGGGTTCCCTCGGGGGTGAGGAAGACGGCGTCCTCGGTGTAGTTCTGGCTGATCAGGTCGAGGTCGCCGGTGCCGAGCCGGTCGCTGTGGTCGGCGAAGACCTCCTGCGGGGTGCGGCTCACCGGGCGAGTGCGGTGAGCGCGGCGGTGGCGAAGCCGTGGTCCTGCTCGGGGGCGCCGCCGCCGACACCGATCGCGCCGATCAGCCGGCCGTCGCGGTGGACGGGGATGCCGCCGGCGATGAAGAGCAACGGCTTGTCGAGGGCGGTGGGCAGCGAGTGGAACGGCCCGTCGGGCTTGACCAGGTCGACCAGGTCGGCGGTGGGGGCGTCGAGCTGCAGCGCGGTGTACGCCTTACGGGTGCTGGTCTCGCCGGAGATCAGGACGGCCCGGTCGTCGCGGCGGAAGGCGAGCAGGTGGCCGCCCGCGTCGAGGACGGTGACGCAGACGGTGACTCCGGCGGCCTCGGCGGCGCGCCGGGCGGAGTCGACCAGCAGCTCGGCGTCCCGCGTGGTCAGCGGGGCGACAGGGGCCGGTGCGGTGGTGGTGCTCACGGAATTCCTTCTGGGAGGGATGTATCGGGGAACTCGGGGACAGGACTGGGAGCGGGTCAGACCGTTGCCGGGGCGGGCTCGGCCGCCGCGGAGCCGGTGACGACGCGGTTCGCCGTACGGGTGCGCCGGTCCAGGTAGGCCGCGAGGAAGGCGAGCAGCAGCGCCGTACCGGAGAGGATGGCGCCGACCCAGTTAGGCGCGGTGAAGCTGAGGCCCGCGGCGATCACGACACCGCCGAGCCAGGCGGCGAGGGCGTTGCCGAGGTTGAAGGCGCCGATGTTGGCGGCGGAGGCGAGGGTCGGGGCTGCGGAGGCCTGGTCGAGCACCCACTTCTGCAGTGGCGGTACGGTCGCGAAGCCGAGGGCACCGATCAGGGAGAGGGTGATCGCGGCGAGGATCTTGCTGTGCGCGGTGGCCGTGAACAGCAGCAGGGCGGCGGTGAGGGCGGCCAGCGCGGTGAACAGCATCGGCATCAGGGCGCGGTCGGCGAACTTCCCGCCGAGCAGATTGCCGAGGAACATGCCGACGCCGAACAGGACGAGCAGCCAGGTCACAGCGCCTTCGGTGTAGCCGGCGACCTCGGTCATCATCGGCGTGATGTAGGTGATCGCGGCGAACACACCGCCGTACCCGAGGACGGTCATCGCCATCGCGAGCCAGACCTGGACGTTTCGAAAGGCCGCGAACTCGCCGCGGACGCTCACCGACTCCGGGCGGCCGGTCTCGGGGACGAGCTTGGCCACGCCCAGCAGGCCGATCACGCCCAGCGCGGCGACGAGAGCGAACGTGACGCGCCAGCCGGCGGCCTGTCCGATGTAGGTGCCGCCGGGGACGCCGACGATGTTGGCCACGGTCAGTCCCATGAACATCAGGGAGATCGCGGAGGCCTTCTTCTGCGGGGCGACCAAGCCGGCGGCGACGACGGAGCCGATGCCGAAGAACGCGCCGTGCGCGAGGGAGGCGACGATCCGTCCCGTCAGCATGAGGCCGAAGCTGGGGGCGGCGGCGGAGAGGGCGTTGCCGGCGATGAACAGGCCCATGAGGAACATGAGCATCTTCTTGCGGGAGACCCGGGTTCCGAGGACCGTCAGCAGCGGGGCGCCGATCACGACGCCGAGCGCGTAGCCCGAGACCAGATAGCCGGCCGTCGGGATGGTGACGCCGAAATCTCCTGCGACCTGGGGCAGCACACCCATGATCACGAATTCGGTGGTGCCGATCCCGAAGGCCCCGATGGCAAGGGCCAGGAGCGCGAGGGGCATGGGAGTACCTTCCAGATGATTGCGGGCGGCGGTTACGTGACATCACAATAGTTGCAGACGCGGGATAAGTGCAAACGGGGTCAACCATGGTGTGCATTAGTCGGCGTGTGCAACTATTGAGAGAATGGTCCGACGAAGGAGACCCGATGACCGCCACCACCCCCGCACTCACCGCCTGGCCCACGGCTGGTGTGCCCTTTCCCTGCTGCACGGTCGGATCGAGTCCCACCTGGAGCACGCCCTCCAGACCGGACATGGCCTGAGCGTGCGCGAGTACTCCCTGCTCGACGTGCTCAGCCGCCAGCACGACGGAGACGGCGGTCACCTGCAGATGAAGCAGGTCGCCGACGCCCTCGTACTCAGTCAGAGCGCCACGACCCGCCTGGTCACCCGCCTCGAGGCCCGCGGCCTGCTTGCCCGCTACCTGTGCCCCACCGACCGCCGGGGCATCTACACCGACGTCTCCCAGGAGGGCCTGACACTCCTCGAGGAGGCGCGCCCCACCAACGAGGCCGCACTGCGCGAAGCCCTCACCGAAGCCGCCGAGGACCCGCAGCTCACGCCCCTTGTCCAGGTGGTCGAGGCCATCCCCACGCCGGCGGTGATGGCCACAGCGTGAAGGCCATCGCCCTGAACACATACGGCGCGGCCCGGACGATCTGCGGTACACCGAGCCGCCCGACCCGAGGCCGCGCACGGCGAGGTCCTGATCCGTGCACGGGCCGCCGTGGAGGGTGGCCGCCGCCGCGGCGTACCGGCCCCGACGGGTCCGGGCCCAGGCAACGTCCAACAGGTGGTGGCCCCGGGGCCTCGGCGGAATCCTTCACTTACTGATCTCGTCGGTTGGGCGCCGTTACTCGTTGACGCGGGCCGCGAGGGGCTGGTGTGCGACAGAGGCCCAGGCCATCGGCTCGATCAACGGCATGTCCGAGGATGTTTGGGACCTGTCGAGCCTGGACATGAGCCACACCGCCACGACCCCGGGAATCGGGACGTTGAGTCGCTCGCCCGGCCGCCACCGTCACCGGTCCACAGTCCTCGAGCCAGCCCGTCTGCTGTCCCAGGCTCCATCCCGGGTGAAGTCGGCAGCCGGCGCCACCAGCGAAGTACGCAGTCGTCCGGGTGACGTGACCGACCATGAGCCACCCAGGGGAGCGGGCTCGGCGGATGCGGCCGACGGGGCCTCCAGCGCGCTTGCGAGTGCTCGGCCAGGCCCGGCCCGCCCGGCCGCCGCCGTGCCGCTGGCTGCCCGCGTCCGCGTACTGCCCGGGCCCGCGATCCCGCTCAACACGCGCTCCAAGGTGTCCGGAGGAGGAACCGCTGCCGAGCCAGCCCGCCCAGCCGGTGCCGCTCCGGCACCGCCGTGCCGCCCGGCCACGTACTGCTGCGCTGCCGGCCCCGCTCGTGTTGCCCCGCCGCGCGGGCCTCCGCTGCCATATCACCGCGCACGAACTTCCAGTCAGGCAAGGGCGTGTTACTCAGCGAGGCGAAGATGCAGCCGGGCGCTGCTCACTTCGCCCCCGGCCTCGCCTGGCTCTACGCCCATCCTCAGGCCATCGAAGTCGCCCGGGCCGCACTGGGCACGCGGGACATCACCTTCACCGGTCACAGCGACGCCCATCAGGGATTTACCTTGGGCGGGCACAAGGACAGCGGCAGCGAAGCCCTGGGGGACCCGCTCTGCGTCACCCATGCCGGTGCCATGGCTCCCCGCCCGGACTCGCCCGAGCCCGACGCGCTGCGCGAGCGAATCTCGGCCTTTGTCATCTTTGGCCGAGGCGGTGAACGCGCGAGGCTGTTCTCGCAGGCGAACATGAGGCGACAGCGGCGTCAGCTCGGCCTTTACGAGAAGGAGGCGGTGATGGCTGGGGACGGAGGCCATGCGGCTCTCCTCGCCTCACAGGGTGTCCTTGTGCGGGAGGAGAGTTGAGTTCACCGACGCGCAAAGCGCAGCCTGACCGCTTCCGGCGGGGACCTGGTCGGGTGATGCGGTGACCAAGTCCGGGAAGCCACCGGCGCCAGGTGGCGTGGAACCGGTCGCCCGAGCCCTCGGTCGAGCCTGGGTGGCATGGGCGGCCGGCGCGCTGGCCTACGTCATCGCCATCTTCAATCGGGGCAGTCTCGGCGTCGCCGGGCCGATGGCCGCAGACCGCCTCGGAATCGACGCCACAGCTCTGGCCACGTTCAGCGCGGTACAACTCGCCGTTTTTGCCGCCACCCAGATCCCCGTCGGCCTCTTCGTCGACCGCTACGGGCCGCGGAAAATGCTGACCACGAGCCTGTCGGTCATGGCAGCCGGGCAGACGATGGTGGCCATCGGCGAAGATTTTCCCACGGTGCTGATCGGCCGCGCCCTGCTGGGCTGCGGTGACGCCATGGTGATGATCAGCGTACTGCGGTTGATCGCCGCGTGGTTCCCTGCTGCGCGTACTCCCGTCCTCGCCCAGGTCACCATCGTGGCGGGCAGCGCAGGCGGCCTCGCCGCCGCGTCCCCGTTGTCCGCCGCGCTGCGGGCATTCGGGTGGGAGCCTGTCTTCTCCTCCATCGCGCTGATGACCGCGTGCATGATCGCCGTGGTAAGGCTGGCCGTGCATGACACACCACCCGGCAGTCCGCTGTCCGGGCCACGCGGCGCCGTCGCAGGCGGCACTCTGCGAACCGGCCTGGCCGAGGCGTGGCGGCAGCCTACGACGCAGCTTGGCCTGTGGCTGATGTTCACGGTTCACTTCCCCGTCCAGGTGTTCGTCCTGCTGTGGGGCTATCCCTTCCTGACACAGGGCCAAGGGCTGTCCGAGACGACGGCCGGCTACGTGACCGCGGTGCCCCTGGTCATCACCATGGCACTCGGCCCCGTGTTCGGCGTCATCTCCGGCCGGCGTCCCCACTGGCGCATGCCCATGGTGCTCGGCATCGTGGCGGCCACCACCCTGACGTGGGCCATGGTGCTGTTGTGGCCCGGCGCGCAGGCGCCCCTTCCCGCCCTGTTCCTGCTGGCAATGATCCTTGGCCTGGGCAACCCGGCTGCGGCATTCGGTCTGGACATCGCGCGCGCCGGCAGCCCGCCGCATCGTGTCGGCGCCGCTTCGGGCATCGCCAACATCGGCGGCTACGCAGCTGCCTTGCTGGCCATGATGCTCATCGGCGTCACGCTCGACCACACGCACGCCCCCTCCACGGACCCCAGCCCGGCAGACTTCCGCATCGCTTTGGCCACCCAGATCCTGGTTCAGCTTCTGGGAGTCGGCCTCCTGCTGCGGCGTATACACCGCCGGCCGGGCCCGCCCGCCGAAGGGCCCCACCGTCGATCAGCATGACGACAAGGACGCACCGGCCGGCCGGGACCACCGGTGAGAGGACACCCGACCATGGCACCAGCCCGGCAACAGTTCCCGGCCGGGAAGGACCGGGCAGCAATCGAGGCATATCTGCGCGACCGTGGAGCCACCCGGACGCCTCATCCGGGCGGCACGCTCCTGGAGCACCTACGGCGCGTTCAGCAGCTGCCGGCCGAATGGGGGGCGAGTCCCGCCGTCCAGACCGCAGGGCTCTGTCATGCGACCTACGGAACCGACGGCTTCGCACCATCACTGCCGCCCCACAGCGACCGACCGACGCTCGTCGCCCTGATCGGCGAACCGGCGGGGCGCTGGTCTACCTGTACGCCAGCTGCGACCGCGCGACCGTCCACCCGCGCATCGACGGCACCACGGAAGCCGCCTTCCAGGACCGCTTCACCAGCCGCGAGCACCGCCCCCGCCCAACGACCTGCGGGCGTCTCTCGAAATCACGGCCGCCAACGAACTCGACGCACTGGCGCACAACGCGGAACTGGCCAGGCAGCAAGGACCCGAACCGTACGGCTTGCTCAAGCGGGTCGGCTCGCTGCTGTCCCCGGCCGCACAGGACGCTGTCACCCGACGACTGGCACAGGTCCCCGCGCCGACCCGCTCTGCAAGGTGTCCGTCCGGCCGGACGATGCCTGCGTGGCAGGTCGTGGACGCCCTTGGTCGTCTTGCCGCACAGGAGGACGGCCGGCTGCGGACGCTGTGGGACGTGGCCGCGGCCGGGCAATCGTGGCTGGGATCGGCGCGGCTTCCGGACCAGGCCGAGGAGGCTGCACCGACCGGCGAGGCCCCGCACTCGGGATGGATCGTGAAGACGACCAGTTGCTACGCCGCCGGGCCTACGGTGCCGACCACGACGATTCCGACCTCGGCCCGCTCTCGCACCGGACCTACGCCGAACCGGTCGGCTGCCCGCTGCCGGACATCACCGCCTGGCGGGACGAGGAAGTCGACGGCGGCGTTCCCCTGTCCACCGAGCTCGTGCGGTGGCCCGGCGGCCGCGCCCTGTACGACCCGCGCCCCGGCGAACGGCGCTCACCCGGCCCCGGAGTGAGCTGCCGCTTCCACCACTCCGGCGACACACCCTGACCACGGCAACAAAATGAGGCGGTCCTCGCACCCACGCTCAGGGTGTCAGGACCGCCTCGTTCCGGAAGGCTGCAGACCTCAGGGCCACGGGCGACCATCTGCCGGTGCCGGCGGCCCTGCGGGTCCCGGTCGCGGGATGGCGGCGTACGGGCGCTGTTTCACCCGGTCGACGATCCCCCAGTCCACGACGTGCGACAGCTGGACGTACTTCTTTTTCCCGGAAGCCGAGGTCCGCTCGTTGCGGAAGCCCAGGAATTCGTACGACACCGGGTCGAAGATCAGGTACGCGCCTCCGTAGGACCCGCGCCCGGTATAGGCGACCCCCACTCCGGTCCGCCCGTCGGAGTCCTTCACCCCAGGGATCGTCCTGACGCCGGGTACGAGGGCCAGCGCCTCGTACGCCGCGGGGCGCAGGCCCTGGGGCAGTACCGGGTTCTTCAGGAGCTCGCCGAGCAGGAAGTAGGCCTGGAACCGATCGAACTCGGCGAGATCGCTGATCGACCGATCGTCGGAACCACCGCTGGAGATGATGGCCGAGATGAGCTTTGCCGGGTCTTGCGGCAGCTTCTTCAGCTCGCTCCACTTACGGGGCGGCCACACCCCGCCGCCCTTCCCCGCAGGCTCCTCCCACATCTCGCGGCCCAGCTCCATGGTCAAGGAGGGCTTGGAGACATCCACCGAGTCCCACATCTCGTCGGTGTAGGTCTTGACCTCACCGGTCTTCTGCTCCGTCTCCTTGATGACCCGCTTCGAGTAGATGAACTGGTCGTCGCGCGGTGCCACCGGCTCCTTCTCCCGCCCGCGTTCCCACGCCGCGGCCCCCTTCAGCACCGTCGCGGCGGCGTTCTCCATCCGCGGGGTGCTGGTGCCCGGTGCGCCGCCCTCGCCGGAGCCGTCCGTGCCGATCAGCACCGCCGTCCCCGTAGCCGCCGTGGCGACCACCGCGGCCGCCGCCAAGCGCAGTGCACGACGGCGACTCGGGCTGGCGCCGGTGCGCTGGTCCGCGTGGGCCATCGCGTTGAGCAACTGATGCCGGGCCCGGTCCCGGGCCGGACCGGTGAGCGGGGCCGCGTCCGCGTCCCACTTCCTCAAGAGTTCGAGTTCGTCATTCATGGTCGGATACCTCTCGCAGTGACGTCGGATCGGATCCGCCCAACGCTTCGCGCAGCTTGCCGCGAGCCCGGTGCAGCCGTGATCTGACCGTGCCCACGGGGATACCGAGGGCCTGGGCCACCTCCTCGTAGCCGAGACCACCCCAGGCCACCAGCAGCAGCACGTCCCGGTGCCGAGCGGGCAGCGCGGCCAGCGCCGCCGCCAGCTTGCGGCGTACGGCCAGCGCCACCACCCGGTCGGCGGCCCTTTCGGCCAGCGGCTCGTCGTGGTCGGCGAGGGCCGGGACCCGGGCCATGGCCTTGAACCGGCGGGCCTCAGCCCGCCGATGCCGGCTGACCAGGTTGGTCGCTATGCCGAACAGCCAGGGCCGGGCGTCGGCTCCCGCGCCGCGGGCCGGGTCGTAGCGATGCCGCTGCTGGAATGCGGTGGTGAAGGTCTCTGCCATGAGGTCATCGGCGACCTCGACGCCGAGGCGGCGGGCCGCATAGCGGTGCACGGCGTCGGCGTGCCGGTCGAAGAGCGCGGCGAACGCCTCGGGCTCGTCCCGGGACCGCGCGATCACTGAGGCGTCGCTCTCCGCGTCGGCACGCGCGGTGCCGACGCCGACGCCTGGTCCGACGGCCATCGGGGCTCCTCTCGTCCAAGGGACGATGCTCGAATACCTGGGCTTTCACCTCTCCTTCGCCGATCGCGCCGAAGCGGTTCCCCCAGCCCCCTTGGGCGACTGCCCCGCCCGGAAGTTCGTCGTCCTCGTCCTCCGAGGCCCACCCTCACCGCCCTGCGGGCGCTCGGGGATGAAGAGACCCGCGGTCGATCGAGGCCGCGCACGATCGAGCCATCGCCGCCGTGCTCACCTGAACCGAGGAGGAGACCGCGATCATCCGCGTCGGCGCCCAGCGCGCCTGCCCGGCCCGTCCGGTGCACGGTCTGGTCTCCGCGCGGTTCCACCACCGCACGGCGCCCTCCGGAATGCCCGCTCCTGCACGACCATCTCCTTCTGTCCGTCAAAGCCCACCGCCCCGATGGCAAGTAGGGGGCTCGGCGCACTCCACGGTCATGTACGAGCACGCGGTGGCCGCCTCCGCGCTCTACAACGAACTCGTGATGGCCGAGGCGTACGAGGCGCTCGGGCCGGCCTCCGAGCCGCGGACAGTCACCCCAGGGCGCCGGCCGGTCATGGGCGTCGCCGGGGTGCCGCACGAGCTGATCCGCTGGACCTCCCGGCGCAGCGACCAGATCGCCGCCTGCCCGGCAGAGCTGGAGGACGAGTAGGTCACCGCCGTCGACGACGTAGGCGAGCCGCGATTCTTGCCCGTGCTCTCCGAGCGGGCCCGCACACGAAGCTGAACGGGATGGCCGCGAAGATGACGCGCTCGCCGAAGAGAACGCCCGCCTGTTCGCGCAACTGCGTAAGAAGGGGAAGGAGAGCGCGATGTGCACCTCCACGGTGGCCGTCGACGTCGTCAACTCCCTCCTCGAGCGGTCCGGCGCCGCGACGCCGGACCGCGCCCGGGTCGCCGCCGTGGTAGACGTCGCCTTGGCGGCCGTGGGCGTCGCCGACGGCGAGGGGCCCTGCCACGTTCACCGACCAGGAGTTCACCGATCAGGGTGGGGAGGAGACCACCGCCGCCGCCCCGGGCCGCCGGTGCGGTCATGCTGTCGTGCCGGCCCCGGAGGAACCGGCGGATCCTTGCTTGCTGGCGGACATGAGTGAGGCGGCTGCCGGACCGGTCAGCCGCCTCACTTCGTGTGCTTTCGTGCCCTGCTCAGCCGCGGGTGATGTTCTGTGCCTGCGGGCCCTTCTGCCCCTGGCCGATGTCGAAGGTGACGTGCTCGCCTTCGGTCAGCTCGCGGTATCCGTTGCCCTGGATCTCGGAGTAGTGCGCGAAGACGTCCGGGCCCCCGCCGTCCTGCTCGATGAAGCCGAAGCCCTTTTCGGCGTTGAACCACTTCACGGTACCGCTGGCCATACTGGTGATCCTTCGTGTCATGCCCAGGAACAGCCCTCTTGCCGGGCATGCTCCGGCTCGCGCACCGCACGAGCCATCAGCTGTTCTACCCCCGACCGCCCCGCTTATCCCACCGGTGACACGCTGGTGAGGTCCGGAGCGTGCTGCGGTGCAGGCAGGGGCGGGGTCAAGTGCGGACTTCCGCGAAGCGGGAGAGGGCGAGGGTGCCGGCTGCCGCGAGGACGAGGCCCGTCAGGTCCAGCCAGCAGTAGCCGGGGCGGGCCACCGCGCGTGACCGCGTCCCCTGAGCCGGTCGACTCCCCCTGGAGAGCCGCCTCTGCGTAGCTCCGCCGCGCCGCTCCCGCAGTCGGCTCGGGGGCCGGGTGGAGAGGGAAGCTGCCGGCACTTCGGTGTTGAGCCCCGCCCAAGGGGTGGGGCGGCAAGCTTCCGCCGGATGGAGGTACCGCCGTGATCGTTCGGCTCGTGGCGGTCCGCTCGCCGGTCGCCGCTGAAGGTTACCGGTGCCCTGTGGGGCCGGCGGAGGCCGGTTCACGGCCGGTGGCGCCGACTGGTGCCTGCGCGTCGCCGGTATCGCGACCCGGCGGTCGGCGCGGGTGTAGCCGCCGTTGCCGTTGCCGTTGCCGTTGCCGTTGCCGTTGCCGTCGGCGAGCGGCCACTGCGCGGTCTCAGCATTACCTGTTGGACTGCGGCTCACTCCGTGCGGTGCGGCGGGTGGCGGGCGACCTTCAGGCGGACCTCGGTGGGCATGTCGAGGCCGGTGGACCGGTGAGCGGTCCGCAGCGGGCCCTCGCACAGGGCGCCGAGGGTGGCGCCGGGGGCGCCGTGCGCGGTGAGGGTGAGCCCGACGCGGGTGCGCGGGTGTGCGGGCCGGCCGGTGATGCGTACGGCCGCGTGCCGGACCTCCGGCAGGGCCCCGGCCTCGGTCTCGATCGCGTCGCTGAGCGCGCTGTCGCGCAGTTCGACGCCCTCCCGCGGGGGCGTGCCGCCGACGGGCAGCGCGCCGGGGCGGCGCCGGTTCAGCTGGGTGAGCAGCCACCACAGGGCGAGCAGGGCGACGACGGCGAGCGCGGCGATGACCGCGGGCCACCACCAGCCCTGGCTGCTCCAGCGGGCCCGGTCGGCGGAGCCGAGCAGGACGTCGTCCGGGGCGGTCAGGGGCCAGCCGGCGGGCGGCCCCAGGCCGTGCCTCCGGTAGAGGTCGAACCCGGCGAAGAGGATCAGCAGTCCGCCGCCGAGCAGGACCAGCCCGGCGAGGGCCAGCAGAGTGCGGTTGAGCACGGATCGCGGGATCATGGCGCGGGCTCCGGGTTCTGCGTCAGCCGGTGCGTCGCCGTACCCGTACGACGATGCGGGGAGGGGCCGCGAGGGCGAGCCGGTCGCGTTCCTCGCCGAGGACGGCGGTGAGGTCGTCCTTCACCTGGCGGGGGTCGCGGAAACGGACGTCCGCGCGGGCTTTGACGCGGTGGCGGCGCACCCGGACGCGTGCCGCGCCGACGCCGGGGACCCGCAGGGCGGCGTCACGCAGCAGGCCGGCGGCGCCGTCGCGGTTTAGCGAGGCCAGCAGCCGGGGGCAGTCGGCGGTGGAGCGCAGGGGCAGCCAGTGCCGTAGCCCGGGGGTGAGGGCCAGAGCGATCAGCCAGAGGCCGGCGGCGCCGGCCGCTGCGGCTCCCGTGACCATCCACAGGTCGTCCACGGGGCGGGTGGCCAGCGCGTCGGTCAGGTGTCGCCGCCAGGCCGCCGAGGGGCGACCGGCCCGTACGGCGACGACGTCGGCCAGCGCCGCGACCGCCGCCACCAGGATCACCGCGGCGACCAGCGCCGCCGGCAGGCGGCGCGCGGACCACGGGCGGTGGGTCCGGCGCCCTTTGCCGCGCTCTTGGGCCATGGTGTCCGGCTCGGGTCCGGCGTGCCCGGACGGACCGGGCTCCTTCGTCAGCGGCACGGTGGGACGCTCGGACGGTGTGAGGCCACGGCCGGGCGGGCCGGGGTCGGGTGTCATCGCGGGCTCCCTTCCCGGGCGGCGGCCCGGATGGTCCGGGGCGCGTGGCTGTTCACCGGACTCGCCCCCGGCCCGGGGCGGAGGCGGTCACCAGCCGCCGGACGGTGAGGGTGACCTCTCCCACCCGCAGGCCGGTCAGGTGGGCCACCCGTTCGGCCACGTCCCGCTGGATGCGCTCACAGACGTAGGCGAGGTCGGCCGGGTAGGGCAGGTCCATGGCCAGGTGCAGGCGCACCGATCCGGTGCGCACCGCGGCGGTGGCGCTCGGCGCCGACGGCGTGCCCGGGCCGGGCGGCACGGCCGCGCGCCGCGCCTGCGCCGTGCGGGCGGCCTGGGCGGCGATGCGCGCGACCACCCGGTCCGGGATGACGGTGGCGCCCCGTTCGGCCGGGGGTGGCAGACCGGTGGCCGGCGCCGGGCCCGGCCCCTCGTCGGCGGAACCGGTCCGGCTCCTCACCGCTGCCTCCGTGTCCCGAGGCCGAGGTCGCCCTGCACGGCGAGGCCGGCGATCAGCCCTGCCGCACCAAGGACCAGGACCAGCAGGAATGCCCAGAAGCCGCCGAAGCAACCGGCGAAGCCCAGGGCCATGCCGGCCACGAGGCCCGTCGTCGCTGCGTTCATCTCGCACTCACCCGTCTCGCCCGCGTCCGCCCGGGACGCGGGGGTGGATCACCGCACGCGGCCCTCGTCCGGTTCGGCTTCTTCTTCCTCGTCGGGCAGGTGGACGTCGTCGACAGCGATGTTCACCTCTACGACCTCCAGGCCCGTCATCCGCTCCACGGCGCCGATCACATTCGTACGCACGTCACCGGCGACGTCGACGATGGAGACGCCGTACTCGACGACGACGTCGAGGTCCACGGCGGCCTGCCGCTCGCCGACCTCGACCTTCACCCCCCGCGTGACCCCCGTGCCGCCGCCTGTGCCGGGCACGCGGTCCCGTACGGCGCCGAAGGCGCGGGCCATGCCCGCCCCGAGGTTGTGGATGCCCGGTACCTCGCGGGCGGCCATGCCCGCGATCTTGGCCACCACGCCGTCCGCGATGGTGGTCTTCCCCCGCGTCTCGGCCGGGGCCCCGGCCCCGGTACGACCCTTCAGCGCGCTCACGCCCGCGTCGGGCCGGCTGCCCCCGCCGACGCTGGTGATGTTCTCCGTCATGGCGGTCGCCTCGATCGGTCGGTCGGACACCGGTGTGGCGCCCTCAAAAGGTTGGATACGGCAGGCGGGGTATCTCTCACACCCATTCGGTATGACGCACATCACAAAACACTGGCCGGGTACCCGGGCGGTCCGAGCCCTGCGCGGGAACGCCATGACCGAACGCACTGCTTACCCACCGCCGGAATACAGCCTGCCGGACGGATTCCTGGCCGTACGGGCGGCCGAGGGTGACGAGGACGCCTTCGCCGTTCTCGTCCAGCGGCACGGCCGGCCCCTCCTCGCCTTGGCCCGCGGCATGCTCGGCAACCCGCAGGACGCAGAAGAGGCCGTTCAGGACGCCTTCGTCAGCGCCTGGCGGCGGCTGCCGGAGTTCCGCCACACCGCGGAGTTCCGCACCTGGATGTACCGGATCACCGTCAACCGCTGCCTGGCCGCGCGCCGTCGGCGTCGGCCACCGCCCCTCCCGCTGGACACGGCCCCCGAACCCGCGGCGCGGGACGCCCGGAGCCAGCCCGCCCCCTGCGCCGAGCAGGACGCGGCCGTCGCCGCGCTGTCCCGCGCGCTCGACGGTCTCCAGACCGGGCAGCGGCTGTGCTGGATCCTGCGCGAGGTGCAGGGCCTGTCCTACAAGGAGATCGCCCAGATGACGCGCACCAGCGAACAGACCGTGCGCGGCAGACTCTTCCGGGCACGCCGATCCCTCCAGGAGGCGATGGGCCCATGGCGCTAGACGACACGCGGGCGCGCCCCGCCGCACCCGCCCGACCCCCCGCCGGCGCGCCGCCGTTCGTGGGTGACGAGGTGCTGCCCTGCGGCCGACTGCTCAGCCGGGTGTGGGAACAGGCGCGGGACGCGGCGCCGGCCGCCGACCCGCACACCCTCTCCTGTCCGCACTGCCGCGAGGCCGCCGAGGCACTGGCCACGCTGGACGCGGCCACCCGGGCGCTGCGCGCCGAGGGCGCCGCCGCCCACCACGCGCTCGCCCGCCGCGTCATGGACATCGTCAGGATGGAGGCACGGCTGGGACGGCTGCTGCCCGTGGCCGACCCGGACCAGGACTCGCGGATCACCGAGCGCGCCGCCGCCCGGGTGCTGCGGGCCGCGGCGGACGCGGTTCCCGGTGCGCGAACCGCGTCCTGCCGGCTCGCGCCCGAAGGCCCAGACGCCGGCGTGCGGGTGACCATGACCCTGGCCGCCGCCCCGGACCGCCCGCTGCCCGACCGGGCCGGTGAGGTGCGCCGGTCGGTCCTCCACTCGGCCGGACAGGACCTGGGACTCGCGCTGACGGCCGTCGACATCACCGTCGTCGACCTCCTGGCGCCCGAGCCGTCCCCCGAACCCAGGCCCGGTGAGCGGCGTCGTGCGATGACCTCGCGCGGCCGGCAAGGGCCAGGTCATGGGTGATGCCTTCCCCGCCGGCCGCCAGGAGCACGGTGAGCAGGACTGGGTCACACGGCAGCACGGCCGGGGCGACCGCGCCTACTCGAGGAGGCCGAGGCGGTGTCGGGCTGGGACGTCAGCGGCGGGTCTCGATCCGCAGGCCGCCCGTGGTCACCTGGCGGATGTGGTCGCTCGCCAGCAGGTCGTGCGGCTGTCCAACTCCCTGAACACCGCTCAGGCCAACGGGGCGTCCTCTCCGATCTCGACGACCTGCGGTCACCTGCTTCTTCACGGACCGAGCCACCACGTTCATGAGCTGGGCCGCCGAGTCCTGCGCGGTGACCGCCCTAAGCGGAGTCCCCGAAGCCGCCGCCGAGAGCATCGGCCCATCGGTCCATTGCGCCTTGAACCGAGCCACATGACGTGATATTGCGAATGGCCTATTCGCTTCTATCTGCCGCGTCTGAAGTTCTGCCAGGATTCAGCAGGCTCGACGATCGCGGTCGCTCCTAGCGTGATCGTTGATCGACTAAGAGAACGATCTGATGGCGTGGAGTAGGAATAATGAATCAACTTCCCCGCAGGGCAGTGCAAGCCTCCTTGGGGGGCGGCAAGTTGTGGCGTGTGGTCGCCGTATTCGCAGGGATCATACTGGCGGTCGCGACGTTAGGTACCGCGGAGGCGCAGGAGACCTCGCAGGTCGACAGCGTCAAGGCTGGCTTCATTGCAGAAGCCAGAGCGGCGCACCTGAGCAGCGTTAAGGCCAATGAGCTTCAGGCGAAAGTGGACGCCTTCATGAAAGGGGTCAAAGCGACGCAAGTGGCCCCCAATTTGATCAACCTGGCCGACGGTGGAACCGTCTACGTGGCAGTACCCGGTGAGGCTCACTTCCGAGACCTGACGCCTGGCGACAACGAGATCACCTATGACCCCTGTGGTGGAAATTCAGCTGATTTCGGGTACTTCTGTGCCTACGAGTTCCCGTACTTCGGCGGCAGCTCAATTCCCATGTATGCGTGCCACAGCTACAACATTCCGTTCTATGGCGAGGGCTCGTGGGATAATAATCAGTCCGCTGGTACGAGGGCGAGGATGTACAGCGGGTACAACAGTGCTGGCACCCTGGTCTACACAACACCGGGCGCGCGCAGCTACGACACCTATGGGGATTGGACACCTGTGGGTTCGGTAGTCAACTGCTAGAGGTTGAGGCGATTGATCTCGCACTCGACCGCGTGCCGCTGCTTGTAGTCGTCCTTGTTGAACTTCGGCGGACGGCCGCCGCGCGAGCGCGCCCCAACCGGTTGCGCACGCGGTCCGCCGGAACCGCGGATCCTCGCCTTGATTCCGCGTCTACGCAGGTAGGAGCTGTTGCTGCGGGAATCGTACGCCTTGTCGGCCCGCGCCCGGCCCGGGGCACCCGGATCGCTTCCAGGACCGGCTCGAACTGCGGGGAATCACCCCGCCGCCCGGCCGTGTTCACGACGGACAAGGGCTTCTGCCCTTGCTCGACCGCGAGGTGGATCTTGCTGGTCAGTCCGCCGCGGGAGCGTCCGAGGCCGTGGTCGGCCGGCTCGACGAAGATCCCGACGGGCGGCTCCTTCTGCAGGTCACCTTTTTCGCCGCTCCGGCGGCGTGTGCGGGCCGCCGGAGCGATCGCGCACCGCGCGGCGAGCAACTCCTGGACCGCGAAGGCGGTCTCGTCATCGGCGGCCGCGACCTCCACCACAGCCAGACCCAGCACCGCCACATGTGACTTCGACGTGTTCCACGGCTGCGCGCAGGGTGTGGGGCCGGGGGTGGGTGACTGGTCGGCCCCCGCACCTGTCCAACTCGCTCTTCGGCCTGTCCGCCGAACGCATCCGCCATCTGATGCCCGGACGCCTCGACTTCGCGCACGAGCACGTCCACCCGGTCCTCGGCCGTCACCGGGTGCTGCCGCCTCCACGACTCGCCGAACTCCCTCGGCAACTCGCCGAACGGCCTCAGCCGTGACCGCAACTCTCACGCGCTCGCCCGGGGCCGGCCTCAATGGCTCTTCCCGGGCATGGTCATGCTCCCAGGCAGGCCGATCTCGACCCACGGCATGACCCAGAAGCCGGGCCGCCACGGCATCGATCAGGTGGCCCGAGGGTGGGATTCCCCTTGGGCTATCCGCCCGTCTCACGTCTCCAGATTGGAGAGCGCCTTGGCCGCGCCTGTGTCAAAATGGCCGATGTCGAGCGCTAGCTGGATGCCCGCATGCTGCATCTGTTGCACGGCCAGTTGGCTGTAAGCCCTCTCTTCGCTGCAGCTGCCGTAGAGGTGCCGGGCGTGGATCACGATGGCAAAGGTGTGCGTGGCAGGCGGGCCGCCAAGTCCGCGCTGAGCGAGGTCGATCAGCCGCTCGGCACACCCCTTTCCGCCACCGATCGTGCCGCACGGGGATCTGTTGATATTGATCACCAACTGGTAGTGGCCCGCTGCCAGATTCCCTTGGTCGACGAGTTCCCCGAGGCGGTCGATGAGCCTGTCCTCAGCGTGCAGGCCGCCTCCGCTGCGGAACTTCGACAGCTCCTGCGCCAGCTGCCCGTTCAGTTCCAGATCCGCGGACAAGGTCGTCGCCTGACCGTTCCACTCGTTGTCCGTGAGATCCTCAAGCCGCTGGATGACCTCCCCCGGTCGGCGCGGTGCTTGCATGCGGGCTTGTTCCGAGCCCGCGACGGGGTCGTCACCGTTCTGGCGCCGGGCACGCTGCAACATCAGCACCGCTGCCCCGTTCCCGGCGGTGCGCTGGAGGGCGAGTACGTCGGCGGGGGACATCGGGAGACCGGGGCGGGGGCGCGAGGCCACGGGCCCGGCAGTGTGGGCAGGTAGGGTCCCCGGGTGTTGCCTCTTCGGACTCTTCTCCAGGTCTCGCGCACGCATGGAATGCCTTCCGGTGACGGACACAGGACCCTCCGGAACTCCAGCAGAGGGCTCACCGGAGAAGGTACGCGAGGGCAGTCTGCGACGACCAGGCCGTCGGAGCAGCGGCCCTTCACACGCCGACACCGTTTGGACGTCTGTTCCACGGAGCAGCGCTCGATAGCCGCCCGCTCCGGACGCACCGCTCACGGGCGTGGCCCGATCAGCCGTTGTCCGGCACGTACGGAGATCGCCGTCGCCGGGCAGGAGTCCGCGGCGTCCAGTGCACGTTCGTCCTCGGGGATGTCCGCGGTGAGCGGCTCCGCCCGGCCCTCGTCGTCCAGTCGGTACAGCTCGGGTGCGATACCGGCGCACATGCCCGATCCCATGCACAGGGCGCGGTCCACCCCGGTCGTCCAGGACACCGCCCTCACCACCCCACCGGCATCTCGCGCGGACCACGGACCAGCATCTGGTCCTTCCACCGCACGTCGCCCGCGAGACGCAGACCGGGGAAGCGTTCGAGCAGGGCCCCCAGAGCCTCCTGAAGCTCCAGCCTGGCGAGCGGGGCGCCGAGACAGTGGTGCACCCCGTGCCCGAACCCGAGATGCTGGACGCCGGTCCGGGTGACGTCGAGCCGGCCGGGGTCCGTGAACTTCAACGCGTCGCGGTTGGCGGCGCCGATCGCGACCAGGACGGGCTCACCGGCACGGACGAGGGTACCGCCGACCTCCACGTCCTCGGTGGCGTACCTGGGAAACGTCGCGCCGCTGCCCAGGGGCACGAAGCGCATGAGTTCCTCGACCGCGCCGTGCAGCAGCTCGGGGCTCTTGCGGAGTATCTCCATCTGCTCGGGGTGGTCGAGCAGCGTGTGCACGAAGTTGGGGATCTGTGTGGCCGTCGTCTCGTGACCGGCGATGAGGATGCCGTCGCACAGATCGACCAGTTCCAGTTCGCTCAGCCGGTCACCGGTGTCACGCGCCTCGATCAGGCCCGTCATCAGGTCGGGCCGCGGGTTGCGCCGGTGGTCCGCCACCAGTCCGGTCATGTAGGCCCGCAGTTCCTGCCTGTTGCGTTCAAACTCCGCAGCCGACAGGGAGCTGGTGGAGAGCGCCGCGTCGCTCCAGGCCCGAAACCTGGGGCGGTCCTCCTCCGGCACTCCCAGCATGCGGCAGATGACGGCGACCGGGATCGGCAGTGCGTAGTGTTCCACGAGGTCGGCGGGCTGCCCCATGGCCTCCATCTCGTCGAGCAGCCGGTGCGCCAGATCCCGGACCGCCGGACGTAATCTCTCCACTTGGTGCACGGTGAACGCCTTCGCCACCAGCGTGCGCAGCCGCGTGTGCCCGGGCGGGTCCATGCTGAGGATGCCGCTGTCCTGGCTGCCCTCCGAATGACGTGGTGCGTCGTGCCGTAGCGCCTCCGCCCTGCTGAAGCGGCGGTCACCCAGAACCAGGCGCGCGTCGGCATACCGGGTGACCAGCCAGGCGGGCTCCCCGTACGCCAGACGCACGCGTATCAGGCCCGGCTCCTCCAGCGCCGCCTGGTACGCGTCCGCCAGGCTCAGCCCGTGGGGCTCGTTGAACGGATAGGGGACGGGCTGTTCGGCCGTGACCGTCATGGCATAACCTCCCGGTCGCTCGGTGGATGTCACTCGATGATCACGGCCGCTCACCGGCGTCGGCAACAGCGCTTTATCAGCCACCGGACGGCCCCCCATGGCAGCGCCACCGGACGATGGGGGTCACTGCCACCGGACGCCTGCACATCAGCGTGACGAGCCCTTGCGGACCACCACCGTCCAGCCCTCGCCGACCACGTCGCCCTGGCGGAGAATCGGCTTCCGAGGCGGCAGGGCTCGCGCGGCCGGTTACGGTCCCGCTTCGCCGCCGTGCGCGTCCGCCCGGCCGGCAAGGCCGTCGAGAGTGCGTCCCGGCGGCGCGGGAGTGGAGTCCACCCGGAGGGTGGAGAGCACGGTGGTGCGCATCGGGTGGACTCCACTCCGGTGCGCACCATCCGGTGGGGGAGCGCAGGACATCCCGGCATCCGGAGCGCGGCGCGATTCATCGCGCGCACCGGGGCGGTGACGGTGCGCCGGCCGACGAAGCACCGCGCTCCCGCCGACCGCACCGGGCGGAATGCACGGGAGTGAGCCTCCGCCAACTTGAAGTCGTAGGTCAAAGGGCTGGTGTGACCGGTTATCGGGGTCCTCACGCTGGTCGTGGGCTGCTGTCTGAGGAGTAGATCGTCTGTCAGCGGTTGATTGCCGGTTCTTGGGTGCTCGAAGCGGTGGCGGACGCGCGCTTCCCGACCAGTGACAGGCGTGACTCCGACGCCGTGGTGTTCGGCCCAGGGCTTCCGCAAAAACCCGTTGGTGGAACCACGGCAGCCACTGCTACGTTTTCGGAGGCCGTGCAAGAGAGCGAGGAGGTGGTACCCGTGAACGTATCGACATGGGTGCTCCCCTCCGGGGTCACGGTCGGGCGATAGGTCGTCCGGGAGCGCCGTTCAATGGCACTCCTGAAAGGCACGACCATGCACTTCACTTCTGAACAGCGTCTCGACGGCGCTGTCCTCGAGCGCGAGTTCACCCTCGGTGAGATCCCCGGCATCCTGTGGACGCCCGGATCCGCATCCGCGCCGGCGCCGCTGATCCTGCTCAGCCCCCCTCCTCTCGGGCTGCGCAAGGCGTACCCCCGGCTGGTGGCCCGGGCCCGGCACGCTGCGGCGGACGGCTTCGCCACGGCCACCATCGAGCTCCCCGGAAGCGGCGACCGGCCGCGTTGGCCCGCCGCCGAGCAGGCCCTCGCCGATCTGCGCCGGGCTATGGATGCCGGCGAGCCGGTCACCGACGAGATCATCGATGCCCTCATCCTTCCGCTGGTCGACAAGGCGGTCCCGGAATGGCAGGCCGCTCTGGACGCCCTCCTGTCGCTGCCCGAGATCGGCGGCCCGGTCGGGTACTCGGGGGGAGTGATCTCCATTGGGACCCGGCTGGCGGTGGTCGAGCCGCGCATCTCGGCCGCTGTTCTGTTCGCCGGGAGTTTCGTCCCTCGCGCCATGTTCGAGGAGGCCCGCCAGGTCACCATTCCGCTGCATGTCCTGCTGCAGTGGGACGACGAACGGAACGACCGGCAGGCGGCCCTGGATCTGTTCGACACCTTCGGCTCCAAGGAGAAGACGCTGCACGCCAATATGGGCGGGCACACCGGCGTCCCGCAGTTCGCGGGGGATGCCGCGGCCCGGTTCTTCACCCGACACCTGAAGTGACGCCGGGCCGTCAGGCCACCGGCAGACGGTAGCCGTGTTGGCCAGGATGCTCATCTAGGGACAGGTCCCGGCCCTCCTGGGTTCTCTGCACCACGGGCCCCTGCCAGACTCTTGGCAGGGGCCCGTGCTGTCTGAAGCGATGCATTGCTCGACGTCTGCAGAGCTTCGAGTGCGGCCGTTGGAATTGTGTGACGAAAACCAAAAAGCACGCCGAGAACACCTGTCTGCTTGTCTACCAGTGCCGTCTGCCGCTGTCCACGCGGACCGTCAACCACCTTGCCGATCTGCTGCGGCGTCACCTGAAAGTGATCCGTTCCAGGTGGCGGATCCTGCCGCCAGGAAAGATCGCGGTGATCGTCCTGGCCGTGCTGCGCCACGACCAGCGCCTGGCCGACATGGCCGGCGGTGACGACGTGTCCGAGTCCACCGTCCGCCGCTGGCGCGACGAGCTGATCGCCCTCCTCACAGCCCAGGCCCCGCGCCTGGACCGCGCCCTGACGAAAGTCGCCAAGCAGGGCGGGGAGGTGGTCCTGATCGACGGCACTCTCCTCGCCACCCAGCGCCGCACCGGAAAGGCCGACCGGCGCAGCTACTCCGGCAAACACCACCATCACGGCCTGCACTTCCTCGCCCTGACCGACGAGCGGGGCCAGCTGATCTGGATATCCGCAGCCCGGCCCGGTCGCACCCACGACAACACCGCCGCCCGACACGACCACATCCTGGCCCACCTGCGCGCCGCCGGCCTCGGCACTCTCGCCGACCTCGGCTTCCGCGGCCTGGACAACGACGTACTCGACCCCGTGGTCGTCACAGGCTTCCACGCCAGCCGCACCCACAAGCTCACCCCCCTCCAGAAGACCGCCAACCGTGTCCTCGCCGTCGGACACGCACCGGTCGAACACGGCTCCGCCCACCTCAAGAACTGGCGGATCCTCACCAAGCTCCGCACCGACCCCGCCCGCGCCACCCACCTCCTGCGCGCCCTGCTCGTTCTGACGAACCCGAAGTCAACCGCTGACAGACGATCTACTCCTCAGACAGCCGCCCGCGACCAGCGTGAGGACCCTGATAACCGGTCACACCAGCCCTTTGACCTGCGACTTCAAGTTGGCGGAGGCTTACTCCGTCCGTTCCACCCGAGGCGCCACTCGCGTCGGCACCCCGCACCGGGGCGAGGGGTTCACGTCGGTCGACTACCACCAGGCGGTGCCCGTGGTCGTCACCGAGATGGAGCGGATCACCGCCGACCCGGCCGGGGCCGCGGGCGCGGTGTGGCGCAGGCGCGGGCGCGATGAGTGGCAGACGCTGAGTGAGGCCGTGGACAACCCGGACGGTGTGCGGCTGTATCAGGTCCAGCTCCGCGAGGTCCGCCGGCGCGAGGCGGAGCGCGAAGCTGCGGAGCGGGAGGCGCAGCGGCCGGTGTGCACTCAGTGCGGCATCAAGTTCACCGACGAGCGCCGGCAGGAGACCAAGCGGTCCGCGTGGCCTGGCGAATGGGACCGGCTGTGCGGGCCGTGCAAGAGGGAAGCCGCCGACTGTGCGGAAGCTGAGCGCGTCGCACGCCGCCGGGCGGAGGAAGCCGAACGCGCGGCAGCTGAAGCACCCGCCGTGGAGCCCCGCAGCCGGTTCCGCATCGGGCGTCGCCGGTAACGGACGGGCTCGAAGGCCGGGGTGGTTGTCGGTGGCGGCTGGAAAGCTGATCGCATGAACGGAGACGAGCAGCTGCTGAAACGGCGCGTCCACGGCGCGGATCATGACTACCCCTACCCCGGCCCGCTGCCGCACCGGACCTACGCCGAACTGGTCGGCGGGCCACTGGACGGTCTGCTGCTGGACATCCACGGCTGGCGGACCAAGGAAGTCGACGACGGTGTCGCCTGGCCACCGAGCTCTCCCGATGGCCAGGCGGCCGGGCCTTGTACGATCCGCGCCCCGGCGAGGTGCGTTCTCCCGGCCCCGGGGTGGGCTGTCGCTTCTACGATTGTCGGCGAATGCCCTGACCACGGCGACGGAATGAGGCGGTCCCGCACCCACGTTGGCCGCGCCGTTGCGAGGAACGAGCACGTGGCGGCGAAACCGGTCCGGCGAACCACATCATCCAGTGGCGGCATCCCCCGGCACGGCCAGGCGGGGGCCCGGTGGCCGGTCAGTTGGTGAGTGCCTGTCTGAGATCTCTGGCGAGGGGATCCGGTGGTCTGGGTCCTGGGTGCTATGGCATTGGGCGGGGTGGTTCGGCGGTACTGCCGGGAGTGTGGGGTGCTGCTGCCGCCGACGAAGTCGGCGGCAGCAGCGTTTTGTTCAAGTAGGTGCAGGTCGAGGCGGTGGCGGGCTTTGCAGCAGACGCGTCGGCGGGTGGCTGCCATACAGCGTGGGGACAAGGCCGTGTGCCCGGTGTGCGGCCGGGAGTGGTCGATTGGTGACGAGCTTCGCCGGTCGGCAGTGTTCTGCTCTGCGAGATGCCGGACGCGGGCCTGGCGGTCGAAGGCGTCACAGGAATCCGTCGCGGTGCCGCCATGACCGAACGCCGCAGGTGAAACGCTTGCCGAAGCCCTTTCGCAGAGGGTCGCAGAGAGTTGTCGGCGCGCTCCCTGAGATCCGGCTGTCCGTCCGTCAGGTGCGCAGGAAGTCGGTATGACGGGCGTGGGGTCCGGCCGTCTTCCGGCCGACGGCGGTGGAGAGCACGCTGCGGTGGAGCCGGGCTCCCTGCCGGTCGCACCGGACCCGGCACGGCACTCGGTTCGACGGTATCCGGTCGGCGTCCAGCCGTGCGTGGACGTCGAGCGGTACGTCTTCACGGAGTCCGTCGAGAAGGTGGCTCTCCCGGCACCGCACCCGGCTGCAACGTGCAATTCCGTGTTTCACTTCCGACCCCAGAATATCTGGTTGATATTAATCATTTGTAGATCGAATGTAAATCGGGGCCCATGAGGATGCCTGTGCCGTCTGATCACAGACTGCTACGCCAAGAGGAAAGGCATACTCATGAGATACGGCAGAACCAGCCTGTGGGCTGCGGGTTCGGCCCTGGCCGCGGCGATGGCGCTCGTCGGCACCCTCGCCCCGGGCGCCAGCGCCGAGCAGCAGCGCGACGGTAACAGCGAGAAGAGCGTCCCGATCTCACAGGTTGTCGGCGCCGACAACCTGCGGAAGATGAACGAGCAGCGACCCCTCGTCGCCGCTGCGAGCATCCTGGCCAAGGCCCAGGAGCGGGGCCACTACGAGGGCTACACGGGCATCGGCCTTCAGGAGGACCACGTCACCCTGTGGTGGAAGGGCGACCTGCCCGAGCCCGTACAGCGGGCCGCGGAGCAGGCCCGCAGAACCGCCCCCGTGCACATCGTCGCCGCGGACCACTCGCTGGCCGAACTCAAGGACGCCTCCGAGCTGTTACAAGCCCGGCTGGAGAAGGACCCCTCGCTCGGCCACAGCGTCAAGATCCCCACTGACGGCAGCGGACTGGTCCTGGCACAGGACACCACCCGCGCAGCACGCACCGCCTCTGTCGCGCAGGACCACAGCACGGTCGACCGGATCGCCGGCGTGTCCGTGAAGACGATCAGCGAGGAGCCTCTCCAGGAACGCTCGCGTGTGAACGACGGTGCGCCGTGGTCGGGCGGAGCACAGATAAACTTCGATGGCGGGGCGTGCACGGCCGGGTTCGGTGTGCGTGACGCAAGCGCGACCTACCTGCTCACCGCTGAGCACTGCGGTCGGAGCGGCAATCGGTTCACCAACCCGCAGGGCACCTACATCGGCACCTCCACCAAGTCCAGTGACGCCCACGACGTGATGCTCATCCCCACGAACTCCGACAACTTCATGTACACCGGGGGACCCGACAGCGACGCGGGCGTGCGGGTGGACGGCTGGGACCACGTCTTCCCGGGTGAGTACCTGTGCCAGTCCGGAATCACCAGCGCACGGGCCACGGGCGGCCCGGTCTGCAACATGAAGGTCCTCTTCTTCTACAACGACTCCGAAGACCTGGTGGAGGCGGAGCAGATGGACGGCCGGGAGGCGGCCCGCAGCGGTGACAGCGGCGGCCCGATCTACACCGCCTCGGCCGCCGGCGGCGCGATCGCCAAGGGCACGGTGACCCGTAGTGCGGGGGCGCGCCTGGGCTTCCAGGACTTCTACACGGCCACGCGGGACTTCGGCATCTGGATCAACAGGTAGATCCGTCCTCGCGGCCCGTGCCAGGGCCCGCCCGGCGTCCTCGGCGGCCGTGAAGGCCGGGAGGACGCCGGCTTCCGTCGCGGCGGCCTCGGCGAGCCGCAGCGCGGGCGGGGCGCGCGGCCGTGCCTTGCTGTCACGGTCATGCACTGTCGTCGGTGCGCTCGTGCTGCCGCCTTCGTGTCCTGACCATCATGAGGTCGGCAGCGGCTGCCGAGGTGAGCCCTCCACAGATCACCGCGAGCACGGTCGGCGGGCCACGGTTCGGGCTGTCGCCGGGCCCCTGGTGCGCGGCCCACACGGCGAGCCCTGCTGTAGCGGCGGCGAAGAGGGGCGGGAAGACGGCGGACAATGCCATCCGCAAGCCCAGCGGGCTGCGCGCGGTCGTCGGCTCACTGCCGGTGCGCACCCGCACTGAGCGGCGGCCGGTCGCTCCGGAGCGGACGGGAGGTGCCGACGAGCCCCCCGGAATGACCACTCCTGAATCAAGACGGTGGATCCGGGCTCAGCCTGCCCCGACTCCGGTAGGCCATCGGCACTCAACACCCAGGAGTGACCGATAACTCGACGTAGCATCGGGAACGACCGAGCGTACCTTGAGAACTCAACCAGTGACCAGCGATCGGTTGTTCCCGATCCGTTGGACATGAGAAACGGGAGGAACTCTTTGTTCCGCCGATTAATCGCCGTAGTGGTGATGATGGCCGGGCTGGCAACGGCACTTGTCGTTCCGGCCTCCGCCACCGATTTCCCTGCGGCCACCACGCCCTTGGTCTCCTGGAACATGCAGGGGGCCAACAACGGCGCACCGACGGGCAGCAAGTGGACCAACACGGTCCGGCAGTTCGCGTTGCAGGTGCCGATCGTGATGGTTCAGGAGGCCGGCCCGGAGCCTCCAGTGGGCAGTACCGCACAGCCCAACGAGACCTTCACCACGGTCGACAGCCAGGGCAACACGCATCAGCACACCGTGCTGCACCACACCTGGGTCGTCGACTCCAGTTGGCGCAATCCCATCCCGACCCGTGAGGTCTACTTCCTGCCGACCGACGACGACGCGACCAACCCGCGCCGGATCGGCGGCCGGGTCAACGTCGCGCTCGTCCTGAGTGAGGGGCCCGACGAGATGACAGTCGTCGGCAACCCGGTCGACGCCGGCCGGAACGCGCTCGGGGCGCGGTTCGGCAACGAGTGGTACTTCACCTTCCATGGCCTGTCCGGCGGTGGCGGTGACTCCGCGCCGATGCTGAGAGCCATCAACGACTGGATCACGGCCCTCGGGACCCAGCGTGGTGTGACCTACCACGCGACGGTCGGTGGCGACTTCAATGTCGAGCCGGAGGACCTCTCCGCGCGGGCCAACTTCCCGCAGGGCATGCAGATCCGCAGCTCGGGTAGGGCGACCCACCAGGGAGGTCATGAGCTGGATTACTTCGTCACCACCCACCTGAATCTCGATACCGCGGTCGATGTCCGCTCCGAGGGCGACTCCGACCACCGGCCGGTCCAGTTCGGCCGGCTCAACGCGGCCGGGCCCACTCCGTCGCCCGCCGCCAGCCCGATCGAAGAGCTCCGGGTGATGCCGGTCGGTGACGGGATCACGGTCGGCGCGAACAGCACCGACGAGACCGGCTACCGGGACGGACTGAGCACCCAGGCGGAGGGCATGACCATCGCCGCGTTGTTCGGTGGCGCGCTCAGTCTCATCTTCGGGCGCACGGATTTCGTCGGTGAGCAGAAGAACGGCAAGCGCGGTGACCCCGACCACATGGGGTTCGTGGGCAAGGGAATCGACGACATCAAGGCCCAGACGATCCCCGCGCTGACAACACTGCGGCCGAACATGATGACCCTGATCGCGGGCACGGCCGATCTGACCGGCGGTGCCGACGGCGCCGCGACGGCCGGGAAGATGCGGGGCTTCCTGGACGAGATCCACCGGACCTCGCCGACGACGACCGTCCTGCTCGGCACCCTGCCGCCGTCGACGAACCCGACGTACCAGGCCCGGATCGACGCCTACAACAGCGCGCTCCGCACGATGGCCCACGACAAGATCCAGGACGGCGCACGGCTGGTGCTGGTCGACATGGGCGCGGTGACCACGGAGGACATCACCGACGAGATCTACCCGACCGACGCCGGCTACAAGAAGGTCGCGGACGCCTTCGCCGCAGGCACTCGGATCGCGCTCCTGCAGCACTTGATCAGCGGCCGCTCGTACGCCTGGAAGCCGATCGGCAAGATCCGGGACGCCGCCGCGACCGGCTCGAAGATCGCCTTCCCCGACCTGAACGGCGACGGCAAGGCCGACTACGCGGTGGTCGGTACGGACGGCAAGGTCACCGGCTGGCGCAACGACGACCCGACCAAGGAAGCGGTCTCACTGGGCGACATCAGCCCGGCCGACCGCGGGAACAACCCGGATGAGGTCTACTTCGCCGACCTGGACGGTGACGGCAAGGACGACTACATCCGGATCCTGCCGCCGGCCGACTCACCGACCGGCATCGTCGCGATGCGGATGTCGCGCAACACCAGCAGCGGCGACAGCATCAGTTGGGGCACCGCGACGATCGTCGCGAACAACCTCGGCTACCCGCCGCAGATGTACTTCACCGACCTCGACGGTGACCACCGCGACGACCTGATCACGTTGGACCGGATGAGCTTCCCGACCGCCTGGCAGAACAAGGGCAAGGAAATGCCGACTCCGGGCGGCTGGAGCAAGATCTCGGGTTTCGCCACTCCCGGTGAGTCGCCCGCCGCGCAGGTCGCCTTCGCCGACATCACCGGTGACGGCAAGGCCGACACGGTCCGGGTCGAGTTCACCACCGGTGACGTCCGGGCCTGGGAGAACACCGGCTCGCCGTGGAGCGTCACCTCCGGCTGGAAATCGCTGGGCGTGATCCGCGCCGGCGACCCGTTCCAGGGCACCACCGGAACCTTCGCCGACCTCAATGGCGACGGGATCCAGGACTTCACCCTGACCCGCTCCGGGGCCACGACTACGGCTACGAAGGCGAAGACCGCCCTCAAGGCAGCCAAGGCGGTCCGAGAGGCCGCAGCGAGTGGTGACGGTGACATCGAGGGCTGGCTGGTGCCGAGCTACGGTGACGGCAGCCGCACCGACGGCGGTGCCGGTGATCTCGGTGTCAATGGTGGTGTCGGCGACCCTATGGAGTCGCACCCCGGTGGCGACGACGGCGGTACGCGGCCGGCCGCGACCGGCGACTGCCGACCGGACGGTCTGGCGACCACTCCGGGTGTGGCGACGCCGTACTGCAAGATCTATCAGAGCGACGGCCGCGAATGGCTCGGCGAGGGCCGCAGTCGCCGGGTCGTGGGCTACTTCAACGGTGGCCGCACGGGCGCCGACGGCACGCCGCACTACCTCGTGAAGAACATCCCGTGGTCGAAGGTGACCCACCTCAACTACGCGTTCGCGTCGGTGGAGAACAACAAGATCAAGGTCGACTCGAACGCCACCCAGAAGGAGTGGCCCGGCGAGGCCGGCGCCGAGATGGATCCCTCGCTGCCCTACAAGGGGCACTTCAACCTGCTGACGAAGTACAAGCGCCTGCACCCGCGGGTGAAGACGCTGATCTCGGTCGGTGGCTGGGCCGGTTCCGGTGGCTTCTACACGATGACCACCAACGCCGACGGCTCGGTCAACCAGGGCGGGATCGACACGTTCTCGAGCTCGGTCGTGGACTTCCTGCGGACCTACGGGTTCGACGGTGTCGACATCGACTTCGAGTACCCCACGGTCCTCGAGGACACCGGCAATCCGGCCGACTGGGCGGTGTCGAACCCGCGCCGCAAGGGCCTGCCCACGACATACGCCGCGCTGATGAAGGCGCTGCGGGACTCGCTGAACCGGGCTTCGGCCGCGGACGGCAAGTACTACCTGCTCACCTCGGCGTCGTCGGCCTCCGGCTACCTGGCCCGCGGGATGGCGAACCAGACCGCGCTGAAGTACCAGGACTTCACCAACCTGATGGCGTACGACTACCACGGCACCTGGAACGACGTCGTGGGCCCGAACGCCGCACTGTTCGACGACGGCAAGGACCCCGAACTGGCCGACCAGTACGCCACCCCTGAGTACGGGAGGATCGGGTACTTCAACACCGACTGGGCGATGAAGTACATGCGCGGCGCGATGCAGGCCGGGCGCGTCAACATCGGTGTGCCCTACTACACGCGCGGCTGGCAGAACGTCACCGGCGGCACCAACGGCCTGTGGGGTACGTCGCCCAAGCCGAACGGCTGCGAGCCGGGTACGGGCATCAAACGGCCGTGCGGTGACGGTGCCTTCGGCATCGACAACATCTGGCACGACGAGACCAGCAACGGCAGCGAGCTCGGCTCCGGGACGAACCCGCTGTGGCACGCCAAGAACCTGGAGAAGAACATCACCCCGGTCTACGCCCCCAGCGTCGGGCTGAAGCCGCACACCGACGTCACCGACCGGCGCACGGGTTACTACACCCGGTACTGGGACGACACCACCAAGACGTCGTGGCTGTGGAACGCCGAGAAGAAGGTGTTCCTTTCGACCGAGGACGAGCAGGGCATCGACGCGGTCACCGATCTGGTCAAGTCGACCGGTGCGGGCGGCGTGATGATGTGGGAACTCGGCGGCGACTACGCCTGCCCGGCCGACGTCCAGCCGGACACCCCGTGCGGGATGGGGTACACGCTGACCACCCGGCTGAACCAGAAGCTGGGCAATGCCACTGCCTACGACAACGATCTGCGCACCGGCAGCAGCGGTGCCGCGCCGGCGGTGACGGCCAACGTGAGCGTCGAGTTGGTCAACTACCCGACTTCGACGGCGAACCTGTGGCCGTTGCAGCCGACCGTCCGCATCACCAACAACACCGGGCGCACGCTCGGCGGTGGCAAGGACACGAAGCTGTCGTTCGACATCCCGGCCTCGACGTCATGGCTGGTCAAGGACGGCAACTGGCAAACCGATGCCCAAGGCGGCCAGTGGAAGCTGACACCCGGTACGACGCTCCACCGGATCAGTACGACGCTGGACTACTGCCAGATCATCCCGGCCGGGAAGTCGCTCGACCTGCCGATCATCTACTACCTCCCGATCACCGGGCCGGTGAACACGAGTCTGTCGATCGGCGGTACGGCATACGCGCCGGTGACCGACAACCTCAAGGGACTCGGTTCGGCGACCCCGCCGGCCGGTGGCTGCAGCGCCGGGAACTGGGACGCGACCAAGGCCTACTCCCCGGCCAGCCAGCCGATCGAGCAGACCACGGTCAAGTACAACGGCAAGGTCTGGAAGGCCAAGTGGTGGACGCAGGGCGATGCCCCCGGCACCGGGGCCGACGCCGACCACGAGCCCTGGAAGCTGATCGGCGACGCCGGCTGACCGTTCTCAGCCGCCCAGCCTGATCGAGGCTGGACCTGTTCGGCCATGAGTGGGCTCCTTGTCCCCCTCGCATCCCGCGAGGGAGGACGAGGAGCCCACCTTTTGGACGGGCCGGTCTCGCCGACAGCGCTCAAGTGTCACTGCCGTGGCGGGCTTGGCGCAGCCGACCGCTACGAATGAGCTCCGAAGCTGGTGGCGGGCCGGCCTCGGGTACCGGACCGGCAGGCGTTGTGCGGGATCCTGTTCGTGCTGCACACCGGGATCCAGTACGTACTGTTCAACGACGGCCGGATGCCGCCGTCCCGCCTAGGAGTTGTCGTCAAATGTCACGCCCACATCAGCAGGGATGCGAGGGTAACGGCTGCCTGGTAGGACTCGGCCGTCTTGTCGTAACGGGTGGCGATGCCGCGCCACTGCTTCAGCCGGTTGAAGCACCGTTCCACCACGTTGCGCCGCCTGTAGAGCTGCTGGTCGAAGGCCGGGGGCCGGCCACCACGGCTGCCACGGCGGAGGCGGTTGCGAACCTGGTCGGCCCGCTCGGGGATCGTGTGAGCGATGCCCCGCCGCCGCAGCCAGGTGCGGATCGCCTTCGAGCTGTAGCCCTTGTCACCGATGACATGAGACGGCCTGGTCCGGGGCCGGCCAGGGCCGATGCGGGGCACCCGGATCGCCTCCATCACCGTGGTGAACTGGGTGCAGTCGTTGGTGTTGCCGCCGGTGACCACAAGCGCGAGCGGGCGACCGAAGGCATCGCAGGCCAGATGAATCTTGCTGGTCAGGCCGCCTCGCGACCGTCCGAGTGCCCGGGGCCCCCTTTTCGGGCTCCTGCGGCGTGGTGGTGGGCCCGCACGATCGTGGAGTCGACCGACACCAGCCAGTCGATGTCCCCGGCCGCGTCCGCCTTGGCCTGCGCTGCCCGCAGCATCCGCTCGAATGTTCCGTCCTTGGCCCACCGGCGGAAACGGGTGTGCAGCGTGGCCCACGGTCCGTACCGCTCGGGCACGTCCCGCCAGGCCACTCCGGTACGGAACTTCCATACGATCCCGTTGAGGACCGTCCGGTCGTCCAACCGCTTCCGGCCCCGCAACGAGACTGGCAGCAGCGGCCGAAGGAACTCCCACTCGGCATCGGACAGTTCATGACGACGTATCACACGACCATGATCCCCCAGCCAAGATCATTTGACGACAGGGCCTAGGGCTGAGGCTCCACCTGACGCAGGCAGTACACGCACCTGACGTCACCCCGCCCCCACAGCCCCGGTCGCGGAGCAGCCGACGCAGTGAGCCGTGGCGCCGGGCGGATTCTCCTCATCGGCGGCTCTTCCTGACCCTGCGCCGAGGCGACGTCGCCCCCACCGCCCCCACCACCCCGGCCGTCCCGACGGTCTCGGGGCTGAGCCCGCGCTGCGGATGGACCGTGATGACGAGCAGTTGCTACGCCGCCGGGTCTGCGGCCCGCTGTGCAACGCCGAGATGTGTCGGGCCCGTGGCGCCGCCGGGGGCCTCTTGCTGCCGGCGGTGCCGGTCAGGGCAGCAAGTTCTGCTGCCACTGGAGGGCTGGATGGCAGCCCAACCGCCCCGCACCAGGGCGCGTTGCGGCCCGGTGGTCGTCCCCGCCCCCGTCGGTGACGACCACGCCGAACCGACCGCGAGCGCGAGGCGACGGACCATGACGACGCGCAGCACGACTGGCCACCTGCCGCCACTGGTGGACGCCCCGCCCCGATGATCAACCCGGACGCCTTGACGGACCGACAGTGCGCGGCATGTCGTGCGTGTGGTGCGCGGGGACGGCATTGCCCCAGTACCCCGTGGGCGGCCTGCGTGCCTGCGCATGCTGCGCGGCCATGTACGGTGTCCCGGCCGTGGGGGCGGACCGGTGTACGGCGGCGACGAGGCGTTCCCCGCGGCCCTGGACCAATGGACTCCCGAGGACGGGCAGGAGTACCGCCGTCGCATCGAGGACGGCGAGGGCAGCGTGAGATCCATGGACGCGATCAGGCGTCGCCGCACCCGCGAGTCGGAAACGTCCCGGTGACCGGCGGGACGTCTCCCGCGTAGACCGCGGCGGTGCCGGGATGGGGTGTCACATTCCCCGGCCCCGCCGGTCGGCTTCGCCCGTCCGGGCACGGGCGCCCTCGCGAAGCAATCCGCCCGGATCCCGCGTTCTGGAAGGCTTGCCGCATGCGCGAGGACGTGGACGAGGGCCTGGCCGTGACGTCGTACGCCACCGCACAGCGGCCCGGCGACCGGGCCTTCCAGCGCGACGCGGCCGCCCTGTGTACGGCGCCGGACGGCACCCGCGCCCGAATCACTTGCGAAGTCGAGAACGGTACTCGCCCGGGGCAGTGCCCCGGGCACGTCTGAAGGCACGGCTGAAAGCGTGCGGAGAGCCGTATCCGACCGCGCTGGAGATCGACTCGACCGGCTCATCGGTATCGCGGAGCCGGACGGACGCCAGGTCGATGCGCCACTGCGTCACGTACGCGGCCGGCGTCTGCCCGAGGGCGGACCGGAAACGTCTGGACAGCGTCGCCCGGGAGACGCTCGTCGCGGCGGCCAGGGTCTCCGTGGTCCAGGGATGTTCTGGTCGGGCGTGGACACGTGCCAGAGCGTCGCGTACGACCGGATCACGCATCGCTCCCAGCCATGAGCCGGTCTGCTCCTGCGGGTGGCGGGCCAGCCAGGCGCGTACGAACTGGACGAGCAGAAGGTCGACGATGCTGTTGATGGCGGCGGTGGTGCCGATCTGCGGCTGTGCGAGCTCGGCAGCGAGAAGTTCGACGGCCCTTCCGAGCTGCGCGTTCTCCTGGGCTGTGACGTGCATCGGCCGAGCGAGGGAGGTAAGCACCGGTGTGTGCACCTCCGGGTCCTGCTCGTAGTGCAGGACGATCACTTCCGTCTGCACCGGTGGCGAGCCCAGACGCAGGGCCCGGCCATCGCCAAAAGCTCGGGCCGCCTCTTCCCGGTCGCAGGAACCCATCGTCACGCCGGGGCTGCCGGCTATCCCGTGTGCGGTGCCCGGCGACACCAGGACGGCGTCTCCGGCCTGCACCTGAAGAGGTTTCTCGCCTGTGACGTGGAGCCACATGGTGCCGCGGGACACCACGTGCAGTGCCGCTACTGGAAAGGAGTCCAGCCACAGGCCCCAGGTTCCTCCGGCCTTCAGCATGACCCCGAGCGCCCCACGCGCACCCGAAACACGCAAGACCTCCGCCAGCACATCCATGGGCCCATTCTCGTCCACCGCCGCGAACCGCCGCCGCATGTGTCCTCGTCCGCAGCTTCAGGCCACGTCGAGAACGATTTTTCCGTGCACCTTGCGGGCGAACAGCGCCTGGACGGCGTCGCCCACGTCCTGCCAGTCGCCTCGAAGTCCGACCGGTGCCGAGAGCCTTCCGGCGGCCATGAGGCCCAGCAGGTCCGTCAGCTCCCCGCCGGTCGGCGTCATGTCGCCGTAGGTGGCGATGGTGCGGGGTTCGCCGAAGCCGAACAAGGCCCCTGACGGGAACGTGGTTTCCTGCCCCGAGGAGTAACCGACCAGGTGGATGGTGCCGCCCTCGGCGAGGGAATTCCACGCCTGGGCCAACAGCGGGCCGCCGACCGTGTCCAGGACGAGGTCGAACCGGTCCCCGGTTTCGGCCAAGTCGGTCAGGACCCTGTCGGCGCCGAGTTCACGGAGCCCGGCGGCCCGCTCCGGTGAACCGACGAGTGCCGTCACCCGGGCGCCTGCCAGCGCCGCCAGCTGGACGGCGAAGTGCCCCACGCCCCCGCTGGCGCCGGTGATCAGCACGTCGCGCGCCAGCAGGGAACGCTTGCGCAGCACCCGGAATGCGGTGACCCCGGCGATCCCCAGCGCGGCGGCGTCGGCCAGATCCACGCCCTCGGGGACGGTGCCGAGCGAGGCGGGGCTGACTGCCACCCGCTCCGCCCACGCGTGGGGAGCCATTCCCACTGCGACTCGCGTACCTTCGGGCGGCCCCGAGCCGTCGGATGCGGCGCGCACCACGACGCCGGCCGCGTCGTGACCGTGCACAGCGCCGGCCGGCCACTGGTCCACGTAATGCAGCTCTCCGAAGTTGAGACCGATGTGCCGTATCTCCACCAACGCCTCACCGGTGGACGGTACGGGCTCATCGACGTCGGCGAACCGGACGGGTCCGGCCTCACTGTGATCGACCACAAGGGCGCGCATAAGGGGTGTGTTTCCTTCTCTCATGGATGTGCCTGAACATTCGGCGCGGCAATAGATCGAGTGCGTACATGCCGCACTGTCGTCTTCTTGGAACCCTACGCAGGACCGGGACAGCGACCAGACCCGTGAGAATCAATCAGTTGACGATCTGGGTCAGCGCGGCTCACGGCGCGTCGAGTCCTGCGTCCAGCCGGTGGATGGCGCTGTGACGGGCAGACCTGCCCGGCAATGTGATGATCTTGAGGTGTCAGCGCTTCCGCAGAATGTGGAGACTTCCGGCAGCCCGCCCTTGCGTTTCCCTGCGCGAGGGCGGCACACCGGCGGCCTTCGCCTTCTCCCACGTCGCCGGCCAGTTCGCCGTCCAGGTGTAGACCTTCAGCCCAGCGGAGTGCCAGCCCCGGACCGCATTGGGGGTGACGAGGAACCGGGAGACGTTCAACGAGGTTCCATACCGAGCCGCTTCCTTGCCGGTATCGGAAACGGCCCGACGAGCGGCATTGGTGCCAGTTCCGACGTTTCTATAGTCTCATCAGCGAGAATAAGAAAGCGGGTTCTGGCTTGATAGACATAGTCCATAAGACTCTTCGCGACAAGGGTGTCACAGAGACTAGATCCGCCTGTGCGGGCGACGTTGGACAGGGGATGGCTGCCATCGTAATTAGGGATGACGTAAGCAAAGTGGAAGTGGTCATCAATAATCCGTCTGGGCCGTGCAGGCAGCGGTTGCGTTGCCATCGAACACTCGACGCTCTTTTCACGAATGAAAAAGTTATGGTTTCGTTCGACCCTTTGGCGGGACGGCCGGAAGTCTGCTACTCCATCATGGGAAGCGCGACCGAATTTCCGAGTTGCTCAGAAATTCCAATTTCACTTGTGCGTCAGGCTGTCAAGGAATTTTTGTTGTCCGGAGGACGGCAGCCGACGTGTATTGAATGGCAAGAGCCAGAGTTTTGGTGATCCACTGTTGCGGGCGTCGTGTCTATGACTCGTTGTCGGCTCTGCGACTGTAGAGATTATTGCGTCGGGTCCGTTTCCGGGGCGCCTCCGCCCGGGCGTCCGGCGTGATGGGCGGGTCGGCGAGCGGTGCCGCGACCAAGCGTCGCAGGTCGGGATCGGCGGAGAAGAAGTACGGGCGTTGACGCGGTGCCCGCCGGTCTCGTCGTGGACCAGGAGGCCGAGTGCGGTGAGCCGGGCCAGGGCGTCATACACGGTGGACTCGGCGTGCTCCACGTCTTCCGTAACGGCTTCCATCGGCACGGTGATCGCCTGGAACAGCCCGCCGTGGCCCTCTATCCAGTTGAGCACGTACCGCTGCGCCGCGGTGAGGTTCAGGGGGTGGAGGAGCGGGGCGACGAACTCGTTCTCGGGGGCGAAGGCGTGGGTGGCGCGGTCATCGGCTCGTCTCTCCAGCAGCTCGTCGGAGCGGAGTCGCCTTCGCGTCCCCGGCGTTCTTCGACGCCGTCTTGGTCTTGGCCTTGTCGTCAGGGGCGATTCTAGGTGGGCCGAGCCGCTTGGCCGCAGTGACGTGCGTGCTGCCGGCGCCCTCCCAGTAGTGCAGCGGGGTCAGCTGGTACGCCGCGGCCCGCGGCGAGGGCTTGAGCAGCAGGGCCGTCTTCGTCAGCCGGGAGAGCACCTTCTTGCACGTCGACTCGTTGGCGTTGATTTCGGCAGCCAGAAGAGCCGGTGTCTGCGGCCGCCTGCACGAAGCCGTGCTGCACCGGCTGGACGACAAACGACCTCTTATGCCGTTCATGCCCCGGCGGCGCGGTAGGCGCCGCCGGTCCTTGGTCTCTCCGCCGCCGTCGCGACCACCGTGCGGGTCGTGTCCAGCAGGCAGGAGAGGACCGGGCGTTCCTGGCCGGCAGGTATCCAGGCGAGGGCGGCCGTGGACGGTGGCGCGTCGGCCATGTCGACATACGCGACGCCGGCGCGTGGGTACAGACGGCGGGCCGCGGCTGGCAGGAAGCTGATGGCCTGTCCGCGCGCGACGATGTGCAGCAGGCTCTCGATGTCCGCGGCGACGGGGCCGAAGCGTACGGGGGAGCCATCCGGGCGTGGGTTGGCGGCCCAGTCGTCCCACCAGTCGCGGGGCGCCTGCGCCGGCATGTCCACCACCAGGTGATCCGCGAGATCCGTGAGGGTGACCGGCCGCTCGTCGGGGAGGGCGGCCAGCCGGTCTGCCGCCGGCAGGCACGCGACGCGGGGTTCGGTGGCCAGCCTGATCGTACGCAGCGGAGGCGGCAGCGGAGACCTGAGGAGGGCTGCGTGCACGTCGCCGTTTGCGAGTGCCTCCACCTGGTTGCCGAAGGACAGCGCGCGCAGTTCGACCGTGATACGGGGCTGACGCCGGTGCAGTTCACCGAGGATGGCGTGGGTGTAGGGCATCGCCGCTTCCCCCGCGATGAAGCCGAGGACGAGGTGGCCTCGAACCTCGCGGGAGTGCTCGGTCGCCCGGCGCCGTAACCCGGCCATGGCCGATACCACTTGCTCGGCCTCGGGGATCAGTGCCCGTCCCGCCGGTGTGAGGGTCACCGACCGGCTGGTCCGGTCGAGCAGGTCGACGCCCAGTTTGCGCTCCAGCATGCGGATCTGCCTGCTCAGCGCGGGCTGGGTCATGAACAGCCGGGTGGCCGCTCGTCCGAAGTGCAATTCCTGCGCCAGCGTGAGAAACAGGCGCAGCTGATGGGTGCTGGGATCGCGGTCGTGCGTTGGGAATGCGAAGCCGTCCGTCTTCGCCGCAGACCGGTCACCGTCCGGAACGCGTTCCATAGAACGAAGGGTATCGATCGGGCGGCGAATTTGATGGAAGAACCGTTATGCCCGCACAGCGGTCCGGTGAAGGATGGTGTGCAGGGGAGGGGCACAGCGAAGACAGGGGGAGCATCCATATGCGCGTTGTCGGCACAAGCCGTCGGCACCATGCAGGGAGCGATGCGGCACGATTGCGCCGGATCCCGGGCGTTCTCGCCCTCGCGGGGGTTGTCTTGCTTGCCGCCTGTTCCGGGCCGAGTCCGGACGACGCGCACGACTCGCACGGCCCGTCAGCGCCGTCCCTGAAAAGTCTGGGTACGGCGGTCAAGCAGACGAAGGTGCTGCACTGGTCGGGGTCTTGGCGGCTGTACCACCGGGACGAGTACGGGGGGCTGACCGACGAATCGTCGACCGTCGTGACGGCCGATCTGCGTGCCATGGGCGACGGTGACGTGTTCGGCACCCTCACCGCGGACGGGGTTCACACTCAGGTCATGCTGATCTCGGGCCTTGCCCTGTTCGTCAAGGACGATCGCGCGAAGCATCGGGCCGTAGGTGACAAGAACCCCAGGTCCCCTGCCGGCCGCTGGATGAAGATCAATCGGCCGAACAGTTTCAGCGACGTGTTGGGACTGAAGCTGAGCTGGCTCTCCCCGTCGTCCCTCGGCTCGCTCCTCGCCTCGTCCACGGCGGACGGCACCGGTGAGGCCACCGGAACGTCGTTGCCCGCCCGATCCTCCGTGGCCAGGCGGTTCCCGCGCCCGCCCGGGGTGCCCGCCGACGCGGTGCCAGTGACCTTCGCCGGGGATGACGGCACCGGTCCCGGCGTCTACTGGGTTTCTTCCGGGGCACCTCTTCGACTGCTCGGCTACTCGGGTCTCGACGTCCGGTACGACAGCCACGCCGAGCCGTATGAGAGGCTGCCGGACTCGGCTGCGGCGAAGCTGTCGGTCCGTATGGAGAACGCATCAGCCGCTCGCACTACTTACGCGGCGCTGCGGACGGCGGTCCGCTCCTTGCCATCCACCGTGCCCGTCAGTGACATCCTCTCCGAGAAAGCGGTCTCGGTCAGCACCAGCGACGCGCAGTGCGGGCCGTTGTGCCACACCGCCACCGTGGCTGTCACGTTGACGAACGACATGCCGCAGGAGTCGGTTACCGCACTGTACGAGGTCCGTCTCACGGCTCGAGAACCGTTTGGCCGCAGTCTCGACGAGATGGACCTCGGCTCCTGCACCGTACGGCTGCCGACCGCCCGGCCGGGTGCCACGGTCCGCGGTGCCTGCACGGTCAGCGGGGCAGAGCTGCGGAAGGCGGTCGATGAGGCGACGGATGAGCACGGATTCGTGCACCTGTGGTTCGCCACCCGGGCGAGCCGCTTGGACTCCGACATCACGGGGCCCAGTCATTCCGAAGACGTTCTGAAGCGGGTCGACTCCGACGCCGTTGCCGCTCTCGGCACAGGCTGATGTGCCCGGCACGGTGCCGACGAACCAGACCATGACATGCGCACAGACGGACGCAAGCGGTACCGCCTCGGGGAGGTAGCCATGGCATCCGCCGCGGACGAGGGAGAAGCAGTCGGTGAACGGTCGGGCGGCATCCGGCCGACACTGGAACAAGTGTCGCTGGACGAGCCGGAGCTCGGTGCCCGGCCATATCTCCGTCTCATGACTGCCATCGGAGGTCTCGGGATCATCGCCGCCTGCGTCGCGGCGGCCGTCGGGCTTTCGACCGATCCGGCGCTGCCGTTCCTGGACAGCGTCCCGACCTTGCCGAGCGGGCTTCCGACGCTGCCTACCAGGCTTCCGGACATTGTGCCGACCGGTGAGCCGCAGGAGCCGCCGCCGGCGGATCTGCCGACCTTCCCCACGGACTTTCCCGGTCTGCCCCGGCTTCCGCAGGTCGGTGGTGTGTCATGACCGCGACGTCCGCAACCGTGTCGCCCGGGCCCGGCGGCGGGCTTTCCCCCGGGCCACGGCACGGGGTGACGAACGCGATCGCCTTGGCGCTGGTGTTGTCCGCGGCTTACGCGGCGGGACAGATCCTCTTCTGGTCCTCGCCCGAACTCACCTCCCGCACCCGTTTGGTCGCCTTCTTCCTCGTACCCGAGCCGACTCCCTTCCGCGTGACGCGGATCCTGGTGCCGGTCGGCTGGGGTGTCGCGGCCGTGCTCGGTCTCGCGCTGCTGCTCATTCGGTCCGGCAGCACACCGCAGGGAAACCGCGCGGCAGGTGCATGGGCCGACCGTGCCGTGCGGGCCTGCCAGTACGGCATTCTCGGTTGCCTGCTCCTGCCCTTCACGGCGATGCCCCTGGCAGACATGGGCAGCGGTCTGCCGAACCTGCTGCTCTGTCTGCCTACCACACTGGCGGCGCTGCTCCTGGTTCACCGGCTGCAGCTTTACCGGCGTATGCCCGGAGGGTTGCTGCTGGCAGGCTTCGGGTGGGGAGCGCTGGTCGGCGGCGGGTTCGGCCTCGTCATGATCACATGGTTCCAACGCTCCATGCCGGGCTACTTCATCTCCGGCTCGTGGACAAGCCCCAAGGATGGCGTGCGCGAGCTCTACACTCTGTTCCCCTTGGGCACGGCCGTCGTGACGGAACTCGGCAAGGCCGCCGGAGTGGCCGTCCTCTGCCTGCTCTTCCGCCGCCACATCGACGGCCTCGTCTCCGGAGTCGTCCTCGGAGCGGCCGTCGGCCTGGGCTTCAACCTCACGGAGACGATCCACTATCTGGATCACATCAACCCGGCCCACCACCCCACTCAATTCTGGGACCGGCAGGTGGTGGGACTGATGACGGCACATGTGGCGTTCACCGCGCTCGCGGGCGCCGGCATCGGCGCGGCCCGCTGGCTGCCGGTGCGCAGCGACCGGATGGTGGCCGTCGGCGGCGGCCTGCTGGCCGCGGTGGGCGGGCACTACGAGACCGACGTGCTGCTGATGTGGCTCGACGGGCGCAGGGCGGACTGGTACGCCAACGAGATGCTCGGTCTGCTCATCGGGATCCCGGTGATGGTGATCATCGCCTCGGGGGTGTTCGTGGCGCTGTACGTGCTGATCCTGCGGCGCGGGCTCAAGGCCCAGGCGACGGGGGTGGCCCGCGCGCTTCGCGCCGAAGCCGCTTCCGGGCATCGCGCGGTCACCGAGCCGGAGATCGGCCTGCTGCTTTCTCCCCGCCGCCGCCTTCTGCTGGAGCTGCGGGTGTGGCGCCGTGACGGTACGGCCGGGCTGCGCCTCCTGCTGCGGTTCCAGCAAGCACAGCTCGACCTCGCCGTCCAGCGCTGGCACCGCGAACGTCCCGGAGCCGACTCCTTCATTCCCCTGGAGGAGGAACTCCGGGTAAAGGTACTGGAGTTGAAGGGCGCCCCTGTGATCTCGTCAACAACACCCTCTCCGTCCGCCCGGGAGGCGACGTCATGACCGGTTCCCGTACCGGCCGGCTGGCCGCCCTGACCGCCGCCACCGCAACCCTTGTCCTCGGCACACCCTCGCTCGCCTCGGCGCAGTGCGCTGCGCCCACCTATCACGGCGGTCTGCCCCTGCGGGTCGGAGAGTGCCCTGAGACGGTCGCTGGCGGCGCGTCGGCGGGAGCGGTGGCGCTCGTCGTCCTCGCGGCCGTGCTGGGACTTGCACGCGCGCTCTCCCGGGGGCGGGCCACCACGGACGGCGATCTGACCACGATCGACGAGGTGTTCGGTGACGCAGAGCACGGGAATGCGGGGGAGGAGTGATCTGCCAGCGCGCCACCCGTCTCCTCTGGCTGCGCGCCCTGACGGCGCTGCTGCTGGCATTCCTGACCGCCGGCACGGCGGTGCCGACGGCCGCGGCCGACGACAAGCGCCCGCCCGGATCGGCAGAGGGCATGGACCTTTCCCGGCAGTACGACAACCCTTTGCTGAGCCCACCTCTGAGGCCGGTCCTGGAGTTGCGCGTTGCAGTCGGTCACATTCTGCCCAAGGCGGACAAGGAGCTCGCTTGGGATCCCCGGCGTAACGGGGCTGTCGAATACTTCAACCCGCTGCGGCTGACCGACCGGCAGATCGAGCAGCTCCTGGGCGAGACCACCAGCCTGTCCTTCACCGGAAGCCAGGCATGGCGGACGTCGACCGTCGAGGTCGACCGGATGGATGGCTTCCTGGAGCGCGCGGTCGTCGAGGAGTTGAGGAAACACCACGTCGAACGCCTCATCGCGGTCAGCGCGCTGAACAACCCGAGGCGACTCCATGCCGAGCAAATGATCCAACGGGTGCGGAAGCGGCTGCATATCCCCGATGATGCCCGTATCTACGGCGCATCCGAACGCCAGCAGTGCGCCGCCAGGTGCGCCCTCCTGTACCCGCCGGACATGCCTACCGGCTTCGGGCGCGCCTACGGCCTCACCGTGTGGGAGACGGCCCGGATGGAGCAGTTGGTCGCGCGCGCACGGAAGGACGCGGCCGTGTCAGGCCCCAAGGCCCAGGACCGAGCGGAGCGGCACGTACGCTCCCAGCTCGAAGAGTTGGAGAGGACACGGAACGCCTCGACACGGGAAAAGCTGCAACTCGACCTCGAAGAGGCGCGGAAGGTGTCGAAGAGCTGGGAACGCCAAGTACTCAGCCACTCCTTGTTCGCCTCCGCCGAGCCTGCCTGCCCGCGCCCGAGCGCCCTGGGCCAGCATCTGTCCGTGCCCGGCGGTGACGCGAAGTCACCGGCACTGGTGCTTGCGGCGGCGGATGTCGAGTGCGATGAAGACAAGGCCACGTCGGGCGATGCGGACTCCACCGCCTCGGCCGACGCCTCTGGCACCGATGACGCCATCGGTGCCACCGGCCTGGGCGCCACTCTCACCAACCCAGGACTGGGTAATGGCGGCATCGACTTCTCGACCATGAAGCTGAGCTACCTCGCTGATCCTGGCGACGGCAGTGGTCTCCAGTACTCCTTCAACGCCGACCTGAACCCTCTGCGGGGGGACGTCCGCCAGTCCACGGGCGTGGCGGCCGCCACCCAGAGCTCGGACGCCTTCTTCGTCTGGCTGGCCCTGAACCCCCAGCACTTCTGGGTCAACCTCAGCCCCGACGAACCCGACCGTATCGTCGACGGCCAACTGGGCCGCACGGACGCCGGACGTGTCCTGCTGGAGGCCGACCTGCAGATGAAGAAGACCGTGGCCAAGCTCACTCACCCGCACACCACACTCGGCAAACGGTATTGGGACGGCATCCGGGGTGACTGCGTCTCGTCTCGCAACTGGATCGTCCCCGCACCCGCATCGGTGTACCAGGACGGCGACAAGCTGTACATCCTCGACGCACCCCTCGACGTGAAGATGGAGACGGAGTACGTGGTGGCCTCCGGGGATTCCGCTGACACCCCTACCTGCCCGAAACAAGATCAGGCCACCGAGGATCACAATGAACACCTGGACCGCACTCTGATCCTGCCCAGGCTCAGGAAGGCCATCAACACCGCCCCCGAGTACGCCGCCCTGCGTCGCGTCCACCTCGCCCGGGTGGCCGCCGAGTGGTACCGCGAACTGAGCACCACGAAGGACACCACGTACGGCGAGCTCGTGGACTCGGGCGACATCACCGACTGGCGAATCACCGGCGACTGGAAGCCACGGGACACCTTTGACAAGTACGTCGAGTCATACACAAAGGGCGAGTACAAGGTTACGGATCGGACCACCAGGGGCGGCACGACCTACGTCAGAAGGTACGTGTACGGCGGAGTCGACTTCACCAGCGTTCCCGTCCGCAAGGTCTCCGACAGCGCGTTCGCGGCGGACTTCGGGACGATTCCCGCGAGTGTGGACCGCTCCCTCCGCACCCCTTCGGTCACCGGACCCGACAACACGGTCTGGCTTGGTGCTCCCACTCCCCGTCAGGCGGCCACTGGCATCGAACCGGCGGAGAAACCCGTGTCCGCAGGCTCCTGGGCGATCCGTCTGCTACCCATACTGATCGCCCCCTTGGCCCTCCTGCTGCTGCGTCGCCGACGGCGTTTGACCACCCTTTCGAGCAGCCCTCTGCGCCGCGCAGCGATGGGCTGGCCCCCGCGACGGAAATAGAAATAGACGGATCTGGTGAACGCGAGTGAATCGCCCGTGCCGCCCGACTACGCCGAAGTCTCGGCCTCTGCGCTGGGGGCGAACCCACTCCCCTGCTCGGCGAACACCTTGATCGCGGCGCCCAGGAAATCCACCATCCCGGGGTGGTAGGAGTCGTGGAACGCCCTCATGGCCTCGTCCTCGGCGTAAAAGAGGGACATGCCGACATAAGCCTTCCTGGAGGGGGTGTAGAACCGGCAGGCGATGTCGAAGTGCCTGCGGACGAGCTCCTGGATCTGCTGGTCCCCTGGCAGGGAGCCGCCGTCCAGCAAAGTCGTGATCTCCCGGTACAGGACGTCCCAGTCCTGGTGGACCTGCTCCCTGTCCACATGTTCCCAGTTGTTGGTCCCGGCAAGGCTCTTCGCCTGCTCCTCGGCCAACGACCGGCGACACTCGTCCTCGTAATTGTTCCCCACGGCACCGGTTCCCATCGTTTCGTCACCTCTCCGGTGGAACCCCGAGAGGCCGCGACATGTCAACATCGACCGGCCGCCGATGATCAACTGCCAGTCCAGGCCGAACGGTGACACACAGCCACCGGGTCGGCAAACCATTTCCTGGACCCTCCGGCGCTTCGTCCCGGTCAGCCGGTGGCGAAAAGGCGCGGCCCGAATTCCCGTGGTGACCTTGCGCGGCAGGACGAGCTAACACGGGTGGGTACCAGGGTGCCGTCCACGATCAGCACTGCGTCCTTCGCGAACCGCTTGCGCGGCTTGAGCGCGAGCTTCGGGCCGAGGCGGTCAATGACGCGACTGGCCGCGGACTTCGACACATCAGATAGAGGCGCCAGTTGCCGCAACGTCAGGTTGGTCCGCCAGTCCGCGGCAACCAGCAGCACACGGTCCGCCAGCGGCAGCCTCCACGGCCGCCCGCGACCCGGTACGTCCGCACCCTCCCTGCGCAGTTGTGTCACCAGCTTGCTCAAGGTGCGCGGGCTCAGTCCGGTGAACGGGGCTGTCCAGGACGGCTGCGCCGCCGTAATCATGCCAGCCATCCGGAGATCATTTCAGTTGCCGACATCCTTCCCCGCGGCGATCCTGGGCTACGAGCAACCAAGGGGGACAAGGTGGGACTGATGCTCTTTCCAGGCGACGACGACGTGGCGAGCCCGGACATCTCCTGGTCCTACACCGGCTTCAGCATGTTCAGGAAGTGGTTGGCCCAGGCCGAGGGGATCACCCTCACCGAGATGGACGGCTTCGGCGGAGAGCGCCGGTGGTGCAGCGTCTCCACCACGCTGGCGCCACTGCTCAACCATCCAGACGACGATGGCCCCGACCTCGCACCCGCTCAATGCGCGGCCATGTTGCCCCGGCTGGAAGCGGTTCTCGACCAACGTCAGCCTGACGACAGCGACCCCGTCCTTCGACGGCGTATCGAAGACGTCAGGCAGTTGATCACCGTCCTTCGGTTCTGCGTGGACAAGGACGTTGAGCTCGTCTTCGGCTGACCCAGGGAGCGCGGAGCGACCCGTCGTTGAGGGGATGGCTCATGGTGGGGACAGTCAGTAAGTGAGCCTGGCTCACTTACTGACCGACTTCATCGACTGTCCTGTCCGGGATTTGCCGGCTCGTCGGCAGGGCCGCCGCGTACGCGGCCGGACGAGGGCGTCTGACCCTACAGGCGCCTGGCCCGGAAGTCCCGTCACTGTCTTGTCCACCCGCCGGACCGGCGTGTGTCGCCCTCGGAACGTCAATGCCACAGGGACGGAGATGACCGGCATGAGTTCGGGAGTCACTACGGCCTTTCCGTCCATGGTCATGCCTCCTTGGCGGTGAGCCGGCCGATGGCCCGGATGACCTGGCGTCGGGTGGCCAGGCGTCGGGCGAGGAAGGCCATCACCCGGTTCATGCGGCCTGCGATGACGCTGGGCGGCGGGTTTTTGCGGTCCAGGGCGGCCAGCGCGGTGCGGACGACGTCGACGGGTGAGGCGAGCCTGGTCCCTCCCGCGGCCTGTGGGGTGCCCACGACGTCGAAGAACTCGGTCCGGGTCGCGCCGGGGGACAGGGCCAGCACCCGCAGACCGGTGCCGCGTGACTCCTCCCACAGCGCTTCGGTGAGGCTGAGCACGAACGCCTTGGTCGCCCCGTAGAGCGCCATGCGCGGGTTGGGCTGGTACGCGGCCATGCTCGCCACGTTGACCAGTACCCCGCGGCCCGCGGTGCGCAGTTGGCCGATGAAGGCCCGGCTGATGTCGGCGACCGCGGTCACGTCGACCGCGATCTCCCGGCGCAGCCGGTCCGGGTCCGCCTGGTGGAAGGGGCCGAAGGTGGCGAACCCGGCGTTGTTGATCAGGCTCGTGACGTGCAGGCCGAGCTGGTCCACCTGCTCGGCCAGCGCCTGCCCGGGGTGGTCCGTGGCCAGGTCCATCTCGACCACGTGCACCTGGATCCGATGCTGTCCGCGCAGCTCGGTGGCCAGCTTTTCCAGGCGGTCCCTGCGGCGGGCGACCAGTACCAGGTCGGAGCCGCGGGCGGCGAGCTGGCGGGCGAACTCGGCGCCGAGGCCCGCGCTGGCCCCGGTGATGAGGGTGGTGTGTCCGTGGTAATCGACGGCCGGCATGGGCGTCCTTCTTTCATTCGCTGCCTTTCTGGCAGTTAATGCCAAGTAGGCGGTCGCTGTCCAGAGGGGTACCCTGATGTCCATGACGACCTTGTGGGAGCGTTCGCGGCAGGTCGCCGTCCAGGCGATCCTGGATACGGCGGTACGCCTGTTCGCCGAGCAGGGCTACGAGCAGACGACGATCGCGCAGATCGCGCGGGAGGCGGGGATCTCGCAGCGCTCCCTTTTCCGCTACTTCGGCACCAAGGAGGACCTGGTCTGCGGCGACCAGGAGGCGCTGGGCGAGCTGCTGAAACGGACCGTCGAGCAGCAGCCGGCCGAGATGTCCGCCTGGGATGCCCTGCGCGCCGGATTCGAGGTCGTTCTGACCGCCAACCACCCTCCTGAGCGTGCGCTGGAGTTGTCCCGCCTCATCTTCGAGACGCCCTCGCTGCATGCCCGCTACATCGAGAAGCGGCTGCGCTGGCAGGCGGAACTCGTCCCCGTCGTCAGGGCGCGGCTGGGCGACGGTCCCGGCCGCCCGGCTCCCGACACGCAGGCCAAGGCGATCGTCGCGACCGTCTTCGCCTGTATCGACACGGCAACCGAACTCTGGGCCGGACATGACGGGCGGATCGACCTGGCAGACCTCTACGACCAGTGCCTCGCGGCGGTGCGGGACCAGAGCTGAGGTACGTATCCCCAGCACACGTTCGCGCAAGACCCGACGCCACCGCCCGCTGTCGACCGCAGCGGTGGCAAGAGTCAAGCGGTGGGCCATGCTCTGGAAGGCTCCACTGAACGCGTTCCAGGTCGCCTCCGGGAGCGCCTGCCCCCGAGCAACAACTGAACACTCAACGCATAGGACCAGCCGTCAGATCGACGCAGCCTCAGGAAGTTTGCAGGAGTCAGCGGATGGTGAGGCCTCCGTCGACGGCGAGGATGGTGCCGGTGGTCCACTGGGCCGAGGCCAGGTAGGCGGCCGCGGTGGCGATGTCTTGGGCAGTGCCCAGGCGTCCCAGGGGGTAGGAGTGCTCGATCTGCTCGTCGTGTGCGGTGCGTTCCTCTGCGGTCATGGGAGCGAGATAGGAGCGTTCGTACTGGGGAGTGCGGACGGCGCCGGGAGCGATGGCGTTGACACGGACTCCTTGGGGGCCGAGTTCGCTGGCCAGTGCCAGGGTCATGGAGTTGAGTGCTCCGCGGGTGGCGGAGTAGGCGGCCGAATGACGGCCGGCGACCATTTTGCGGGCCCAGTAGCTGCTGATGTTGATGATGCTTCCCCGGGCATTCACGAGGGCGGGCAGGAGTTGCCGGCTCAGCAGCAGCGGCACCTGGACGTTGAGGTGCCACATGGTGTTCATCTCGTCGACCGTGGTGTCGGCGAGGGAGGCGAAGTGTGCGGTGCCGACGTTGTTGACGAGGGTGTCGACCCGGTCGGTCAGGTTTCCGACGTGCGCGGCGATCCGGGCGGGGGCGTCGGGCGCCGAGAGATCCGCGGGGACGGTGTGCACGACAGTGCCGTGCCGGCCGAGTTCCTTGGCGGCGGTCTCGAGCTTGCCGCGGTTGCGGGCGACGAGAATCAGGTCCGCTCCGTCGCGGGCGAGGGCACCGGCGATGGCCAGACCCAGGCCCTCACTGCCGCCGGTGACGACGGCGAAACGGCCGGTGGTGCGGTGCTCGGGCATGTCAGATCGCCTTTGTGTGGTCGGTGGAAGCGCTCAGCGTCGCGAACCGGCGTAGTTCTTCGAGTTGGTCGCTGCGGGCGTTCCCGATGCCGGCGAGGGCGTCGCTGCCGAGAGGAAGGCGCAGCGGGGGGCTCGGCATGTCGGCGAGGGCGACGAGGGCCTGGGCCATACGGGCGGGGTCGCCGGCCTGGCCTCCGACGGCGCCGGCGGAGCGCGCCAGCGCTTCGTGTACGTGGAGGTAGTCGGGGAGGGGGGTGCTGCCGGGCAGCCGGCTCGCCCAATTGGCGCGGAAGTCGGTGCGGGCTGCTCCGGGCTCCACGAGCGTCGTCCGGATGCCCAGCGGGGCGAGCTCGGCGGCCAGTGAGACGCTCAGACCTTCGAGGGCGTGCTTGCCGGCCGTGTAGGCGCTCATCCCGGGGGCGCCGATCTGCCCTGCCAGCGAGCTGATCTGCAGCACACGGCCCGCTTTCGCCGCGCGCAGGTGGGGCAGAGCGGCGCGCAGGACATTGGCGGCGGCGAAGAAGTTCACTTCGAACTGGGCGCGCAGCTCCGCGTCGTCCAGTTCCTCGAAGGGGCCCGCCAGCGCGTAGCCGGCGTTGTTGACGACGACGTCGAGGCGGCCGAACCCGGTGATCGCGTCATCCAGTACCGGACGCAGCGCACCGGCGTCGGTGATGTCCACGCTCACGGTGCGCAGACGCCCGGGAAAGGCGGCGGTCAGCGGTCGCAGCGGCTTGTCGGCACGCGTGACCGCGATCACTCGCTCACCTGCGTTCAGAACCTCACCGACCAGAGCCTGACCCAACCCTCCGGACGCGCCGGTGACCAGCCACACGCGAGACCCCATGCTTCACACCTCTCGCACGAGCAAATAAACGGACCAATCTTGTCCGTTTCTTCAGGGTAGAGGATGCGGACAGAAACTGTCCACTTATAGATAGGATGGGGCGATGAACACCGAGCGGCCTGCGACGACCCAGCGAACGGCGATGCCCGTGCGTGCCGACGCCCAGCGCAATGCCGCGCGGGTTCGCGCGGCCGCGCGTCGTGCCGTCGCCGCTCACGGGCTGGACGTGAGCTACCACGAGATCGCCCGGGAGGCCGGCGTCGGCGTGGGCACCGTCTACCGGCGCTACCCCGAACGCGACCAGCTCATGGCGGCGGTGCTGAGCGACATCCTCACCGAACTGACCGACACCGCACACCAGGCGCTGAACTGCGATGACGCCTGGGAGGGCTTCTCGTCGCTGTTCAGCGGCCTGGCCCTGGGCACCGCTCAGAACGCGGGACTGTCCGGCTCCCTGGACCAGCACGGCGGGCCCGCTGTCGCCCAGCAGCGCCACGAGCTCCTCGACCTCACCCGGAGGGTCATCGAACGCGCTCAGGACCAGGGACGTCTTCGCCGGGATCTGGCCTGGCAGGAAGTGCTGCGGCTGACCGGCGCCCCAGCGGTACAGGGATGCGTGCTGGGACTCGAGCCCGACCCTGCAAACGGTCACCATGTGGTGCTGACCGTTCTTCTCGACGGTCTACGGACCGGCTGACACCGGCGATGTGCCGCTCTCAGAAGCGGATGACATCGTGCCGGACGCGGTGGCGCACCGCGATGGTGCGCCACCGCGTCCGGTCCGGTGCGCACCGCACCACCGCCGTCCCGGAGGTGCGGCTACCTGGTGGTGCGGTGGGCCGGGTGCGCCTCCATCGCCTGCTTCATCCCTGCTGCCTCCAGCTGGCGCAGGACGTCGGCGACGTCGCCGTGGTCCTCGGGGAGGATGTTCTCGGTGGAGCGGATGATGGCCCGGGCGATGCCCGGCGGGAAGCCCAGGCAGGCGCCGTCGCCAGGAAGGAGTGCACGCACGGCTCCCCCTCGCAGTCGTCCACGGCGGTGACCGGGATGACGATGCGCGCGGCGACGTCCAGGAGCAGCCGGGTCCCGTGTCGTGGCGACCGCGCCGGCGGTGTCGATGTTCTCCGGCCTGCAACGCCCGGACATGTAGGCGAAGGCGTCGTCCAGCTCCATCGGGGCGAGCGGCGTGGTGACGGTGTTCTCGGCCATGGTGGCTCCTCAGTGCCTGCTCCTGAACCTCGTTGAGGACTGGTCAGGGTCCGTTTGGGTTCTCCGGGGGTGAGGGCCTGCCGTTTGGTGAACAGTCACCGTGACCGGTCGCCGAACGGCTCATCGGCCGGGGGGGGGCCACACTCTGCCGCCGATGAAGAGGCCGATCCGAGCGGCCCTGGACCGGCCGTTTCATGGCGAGGGGCAGCTCGGTGGTGGTCGCTGTCCCGCGGGCGTGCGGCAGAGGTTCGTCGGCTGGCGGTGCCAGGTTGGGTCAGTTGAAGGCCGTGGCCACGGCGTCCGAGAGCTGGTTCAGTATGTCCCGCGAGAGTTGCACCGAGCCGGTGAACGAGAGGAAGCCGTGAATGGCTCCTTCGACCGGGAGGTGCTGGACCGGTATGCCGGCGTCGGCCAGCTTGCGGGCGTAGTGGTCGCCCTGGTCGCGCAGGGGGTCGTTCTCGGCGGTGACGATGACGGCGGGAGCAAGTCCGGCCAGTTCGTCGCAGCGCGCCGGTGAGACCCGCGGGTCGGCGCCCTGGTCCGGGGTGCTGAGGTAGGCGCCCCAGAACCACTCGAGATAGGAACGGGAGAGGACGGGACCCGTCATGTTCTCGTACATCGAGGGGCTGTCGTCGAACCGGTCGACCGCCGGGTAGGCGAGCACCTGGAGCGTGATGCGAGGTCCCCCGCGGCGCAGGGATTCCTGTGCGAGAACCGCGGCAAGGTTGCCGCCGGCGCTCTCGCCGAACACGGCGATGCGCTCTCCGTCGCCCCCGAAGCCCGCGGCGTTGCCCGCGACCCAGGTCAGCGCGGCGTACGCGTCGTCGACTGCGGCCGGGAAGCGGTGTTCGGGTGCCAGCCGGTAGTCGACGGAGACCACGATCGTGCCGGAGCGGCTGGTCACGATGCGGGCGATGTTGTCCTGGGTGTCCAGGTCGCCGAAGACCCATCCGCCGCCGTGGAAGAAGAGCGTCACGGGCAGTGGCCCGGCGTCCGGCTCGGTGAAGGGCCGGTAGATGCGGACGGGTATGTCGCGGCCGATGGCAGGGACCGTGGTGTCCCGGACGTCGGCGACCGGTACGGGAGCGCCGGCCAGGGCGCCGAAGGCGCGCCCGAACGCGCGGTTCTCCGCCACCGTCAGGGTCTCGGGAGCCGGTCCGCCTTCTGCGGCCACTTCCTTGAGCAGAATCTCGATCTGGGGGTCGAGGGGCATGGCACTCACCTGTCTGAAGGGACGGCCACCCGGGATGGAATGACCTTTCCAGGATCATCGGCAGGGCATGATTGGAATGTCAATTCCAACTTGAGTAGCGTGGGCATATGAGCGCACCAGCGAGTACCGGAGAGCCGAAGAGACAGCGACTCACCAAGGGGGGCCGCAAGACCCGCGAACGCATCATCGAGGCCGCTGCGGAGCTGATGTTCCACCGCGGCGCGGGGGGCACGAGCATCCCGGACATCCAGGCGGCCGCCGGGGTCAGCGCGTCGCAGATCTACCACTACTTCGGCGACAAGCAGGGCCTGGTCCTGGCGGTCATCGACCACCAGACGGACACCCGGCTCGCCCAGCAGCGTCCGCTGCTGGACAACCTGGACAGCATCGAGGCCCTGCGCGAGTGGTGCGACAGGGCAGGGAGCCGGCAGGACGAAAGAGGATGCGAAGGCGGCTGCGAGATCGGCTCGCTCGCCAGTGAACTCGCCGACGGCGACCAGTCGGCACGGACCAGACTCGTCTCCGCCTTCGACCGGTGGGAAGAGCCCATCAGGTCGGGACTCGCACGCATGCAGGCACGGGGCGAGCTGAGCGAGCGCGCCGATACCGCCGCGCTCGCCACCGCTCTGCTGGCCGCCGTCCAGGGCGGCATGCTGCTGTCCCAGGTCCGCCGGTCGAGCACCGCCTACCGGCAGGCCGTGTCAGCGGTGATCGACCACATCGAGAGCCTCCTCGTCCGGTAGCGGCTTGGTGGCGTCAGCTCACCACTGACACCTTTCGACCTGCTGATACAGAGTTCCGGGAACAGGCACTCATCGTCGGGGCGCCCTGCTGATCGCGGCGGCCTCGAAGCCACGGTCGGAAATCCGGGCACCGTGTGACGCCGGCGGGCGAGAAACCCCTCCGTCGTGACTGCATCGTGATCAACCCGGAGGGGGAGAGTTCTCCTCCTCCGGCGGTCGGACTCTGTCCACAGGGCCGCGGTTCGAGGCGGCCGGAAAGACCTCCTCCGTGGGCCCCTCCACCACCCCACCGTCAGAAGCCGGACGTTTCCGCAGGTCAGATCCGGCGGACAGGGGGTGCCGCAGATCCGACAACCCTCATGCAGATGTCGCAAGGCGTCCCAGGCACTGGAGGACTTCGACCGGGCCTCGACGTCGGGAGCTCCTGCAAGCACTCGGGATCTTCCAGCGGGCCACGCCCGACCTACACAGGCCGTATGAGACGCAGCCGAGAAGAAACCGCACCCCAGGACTTGCCGGGCGACCTGTGGCACGCCCTGTCCCGAATCCAGCACACCCACCCCGCCCCCGTGGGCCGCATCGGGCCGCTCGCCCGCCCGGTCGGATGGCTGCCCTTCGCCGCGGCCGCCGACACCGTCCTCGCGGCCCGCGTGCAGCTGTCCGACGCCGAGACGATGCAGGAGCTGAACGAGACGCTCTGTGCGATCACCGGGAGCATGCACCCTCACTTCACCGGTCCCGGCGTCGCGCTGGAGGTAACGCTCGGCAGACGGCAGGAACTCCCGATCCACGAGGCCCACACTGCGGGCCTCACCGGCTCTTCCGCCACGCGCCGGCACCATCGGTGCCCGCAGCACGCCAGGGGGAGGCCGGTGCTTCCACTGCGGCGGCGGGACTGGGCGCGCCCGCCCGCTGTGGGAGCCGGCGGCCGGGCAAGCCTGAGCCAGCCGCCGCAGACCTCGCCCGTTCGAGGGAACCGGCGGCCTCCCGGGAGAGCTGGCCGACTCAACGACCGCGGGTCGGGTGACGACCGCACCCGGCTGTCAGCGGCGGCTGCCAGGCTGAACGGATGGACCGTGAAGACGAACAGCTGCTCCGCCGCCAGGTCCACGGCGCCGACCACGACGATCCCGATCCCAGACCGCTCCCGCACCGGACCCACGCCGAACTGGTCGGCGGCCCGCTGGACGGCCTGCTGCCGGACATCACCGGTCGAAGGCCCGACGAGGTCGATACCGGCGTCGCGCTGGCCACCGAGCTGGGGCAGTTCGGCCCCGGCGGCCGGGCCCTGTACGACCCGCGCCCCGGCGAGCCCGCGCTCTTCCGGCCCCGGGGTGAGCTGCCGCTGCTACCACTTCCGGCGGCACACCGTGACCACGGCGACAAAAGGAGGCGGCCCTCGCACCCGACGTTCAGGGTGCGAGGAGGACCGCCTTTGTTCCAGCAGGCTCACGCGGATGCCGCCGCCGGTTCCGGGCGCAGCGACGCCAGCGCAGAGCGCCGGCCCTTCTCCACCGTGCGCAGCTGCTCCCAGTCGACTTCCGGGTGTGCGGCGGGGATCGCGTCGACGGAGGCGGTGGTGTAGAGCGGGACGTCGACGGTTCCGGCCCGGCTGGTGCCGAAGCGGGCCTCGACCGACTGCGGGACGCGGACCGATCCGAGCCGCACCATGTGGTCGAAGTCGACCCTGCGCACCCGGAGCCGGGTGGCGGCCTGCTCGGGTCCGAGCGGGGTGTCGGCGACGACCAGCTCCGCCAGGTCCGCGCGGCGGCAGACCTGGTCGGCTTGGCCGGGGTGGTGCAGCGTCCCGTCCGGGTTCACGCTCAGGTCGACCAGGAGGCCGCGGTCGACGAACCGGCGCACCACGAACGCCGTCACGTTCGCCCGCTCGCCGATCACGTTGGGGGTGCCGAGCGCATCGGCTATCCGGTCCGCCGCCGCGCCGCCGGAGAACGCCAGGGTGGGCATTCGCGGCCCGGATGGCGTCGGCGTCCATCGCCTCCACGACGGCACGCGACCACCGCGACGACGACACGTCCGGGCGGGGATCAGGCCGGTGTGCCGGGCCCACCGGAAGGCGGCTACGGGCACCGTCAGGCGCTTGGCCCGCGGCGGACCGACCACGAAGATCCACCTCGCGGCCGACGGCCGGTGCCGGCCGCTGGTGTTCGTCCTCACCGCTGGTCAGGCCGCAGACGCACCTGCCTTCACGGACGTCATGGCCCGCCTGCGCTTCCGCGTCCTGTGGGACGTCCTCGCACCAGGCCGGACCTGGTCCTGGCCGACAAGGCGTACTCCTCCCGTGCGATCCGTGACCACCTGCGCAGACGCGGCGTCCGCGCGGTGATTCCGGAGCGGGCCGACCAGCAGGCCAACCGGCGGCGGCGCGGACATGCGGGCGGCAGACCGCCGGCCTTTGACCGCGAGGCATATAAGCAGCGCAACACCGTTGAGCGGTGCTCAACCGCCTGAAACAGGGGCGCGGCATCGCCACCCGCCACGAGCAGACCGCGACCATCCACCTCGCCGGACTCCACATCGCGGGCGTCTTCCCCGCCTGGGGCGGCGACGACAGGAAGACCTGAGGAGCCGTTCGGGCGCTGTCGCGAGGTGGGGAACGAGCCGAACGTAGGCAACCATCCCGATGGTCCTCACCAAGGTCCGGGGTACCACGACCGCCGCGGCAGCAGCCATGCCGTCCGGCATGGGCCGACGCCTCGCCGAACCGCTGGAGTGTCGATCAGCGGGTCCTGAGCCCGTCGACGACGACGTCCAGCATCCGGTTCAGCTGGGGGCGCTGCTCGGGTGTGCCGGCCACGGAGAGCAAACCGGCGAGGATGCCGCCCACCTCGACCGGGTCGATGTCGCTGCGCAGTTCCCCTGCTGTGACGCCGGCCTCGAGCACCATCGCCAGGACTTGCTGGACCTCGTCGCAGACCGGTCCGGTGCCGAAGCGGCCGGAAGCGCTCATGGCGACCAGGGCCTCGCAGATGCCGCGTCGTTCGCCGGCCCAGTCGGCGAATCGGAGCATCCACGCGTGGAGGGCCTGCGCGGGCGGCTTGGTGGCCAGCAGGGTGCGCGCGGCTTCGCGCAAGGGGCGGGTCTGGTCCCGGTAGACCTCTTCGACCAGATCCTCTCGGGTGGGGAAGTGCCGGTAGAGGGTGGCGTTCCCCACTCCCGCGCGTTTGGCGATCGCGTCCAGCGAGATCGGGCGTCCGGAGGCGAAGGCTTCGGCGGCCGTGGCGATCAGCTGCTCGCGGTTGCGCTGCGCGTCGGCGCGCAGGGTGCTGCGTGGAGGTGTCATGACCTTCGCGATCGTGAGTGTCGGATAGGGCTCGGGAACGATTCGGGGATGTCCCCGGTTCAGTGTACGGTGAGACAACCGGGGAGTTCCCCGGTTACGGGTGGTCTCGCCCATCGCTTCAGCGACGAAAGGTTTGCCATGCCTACAGCGCTCATCACCGGGGGGACGACCGGGATCGGCAGAGCGGCGGCCGAGCTGCTGCACGCCCGCGGCTACCGGGTCGCGGTCACCGGACAGAATCCCGAATCCGTCGCGCGGGCGCAGTCCGGACTCCCCGGTGACGTGCTCGTCGTCCGGTCCGACGGGCGCGTGCTCTCCGACACCGACGCCCTGATGTCGGCGGTGTCGGCGCGGTTCGGAGCGTTGGACCTGCTCTTCCTCAACGCCGGGATCTTCCGTCCGGCACCGGTTGCCGAGGTGACGGAGGAATCGTTCGACGAGCACGCCGACCTCAACTTCAAGGGCCAGTACTTCACTCTTCAAAAGGCCCTTCCCCTCATGAACGACGGCGGCTCGATCGTGCTGACCGTCGGCGTCGGTTCCCGTCATGGCGCCCCTGGCGCCACGGTGGGGGCGGCGACACGCGGTGCGCTGCTCGCCATGCTGCCCTCCCTCGCGCTCGAACTGGCCCCGCGCAGGATTCGCGTCAACGCCGTGAGCCCCGGGACCACCGACACTCCGCTGCTCGACAAGCTGGGGGTGCCCTAGAGCGGCCGGGACGCCATGCGCTCGAAGATCCCCTTCAAGCGCTTCGGCACCAGCCAGGAGGTCGCGGAAGCAGTCGCCTTCCTCGCCTCGGACGCCGCCGGCTACATCACCGGCCAGGACATCACCGTGGCCGGCGGCTACGGCCTCGGCGCCTGAAGCCCGGGCGAGTCGACCACCGATCCGCACCTCTCGAACGCCACGAACCGCACCTCACAGGAGAACACGATGGCACTCGCTCTCGACACCTATCGGCTGCTGGGCCGTTCCGGACTCCGGGTCTCACCGCTGGCGCTGGGCACGGCGACCTTCGGCACCGAGTGGGGTTGGGGCGCCGAGCGCGACGAGGCGCGCAGGCTCTTCGACCGCTACACCGAACTCGGCGGCAACTTCTTCGACACCGCCAGCACCTACACCAACGGCAGCTCCGAGCGACTGCTCGGCGAATTCGCCCGCGCCAACCGCGACAAGATGGTGCTGGCGACGAAGTACTCGACGCTGCGTCAGCCCGGTGACCCGAATTCCGGGGGTGCCCACCGCAAGAGCATGCTGGCGTCGGTGGAAGCCAGTCTGCGGCAGCTGAACACCGACTACATCGATCTGCTCTATGTGAACGTATGGGACTTCAGGACGCCGGTGGAGGAGATACTGCGGGGCCTGGACGACCTGGTGAGGCAGGGCAAGGTGCTGTACGTGGCGATCTCCAGCGCCCCGGCCTGGCAGGTGTCGCGCATGCAGGCGATCGCCGACCTGCGCGGCTGGTCACCACTGGTCGCACTGGAGACCGAGTACAGCCTGATCGAGCGCACCGCGGAGCGTGACCTGATCCCGATGGCACGCGAGATGGGACTCGGCGTGGTCCCCTTCTCCCCATTGGGCGGCGGGGTGCTCACCGGCAAGTACAGCCGGGAGGACCAGGACCAGGCGAGCTCCGTTGTCGGCGAAACCGCCGGCAACCGCAAGACCCTCAACGTCGCCCTGGGATGGGTCACCGACCGCAACCTTGCCATTGCCGATGTGGTGAAGGAGGTGGCCTCGGAGCTAGGCCGCACACCCGCCCAGGTCGCACTGGCCTGGACCCTGAGCGCCCCGGGCGTGACGGCACCCATCATCGGGGCCCGCACCATCGCCCAGCTGGAGGACAACCTGGGTGCTCTGCGGGTCGACCTCACTCCCTCCCACCTGGCCCGCCTCGACGAGGTCAGCTCCATCGACCTCGGTAATCCGCACGATCTGCTCGCCAGCGATCACATCCGCACGGTCACCACAGGCGACATGAAGATCGAAACCCGCGGCTGATTCGCTTCATGAATGGCGACATCCAGCTCTATCGGCATGTTTTTGATGATGGAACGGAGAGACCTCGGTTATGGGTGCGTACAGTGACAAGAATGTGGTGATCACGGGTGGCAGCAGTGGCATGGGGCTCGCGCTGGCGGAGCTGCTGGTGCAAGGCGGAGCCCGCGTGGTGATCACCGGCCGCTCTCAGGCCAAACTCGACGCGGCACGCGAACGGCTCGGCGAGAATGCCGTGGCTGTCCGGGCGGATGTGGCCTCACTGTCCGACCTGGATATGCTCGTCGGCCGTGTGAAGAGCGAACTCGGTTCGAATGAGGCTTTGTTCGTCAACGCCGGCATCTCATCCCTCACGCCCCTCGAGTCGACGACCGAGGACGTGTACGACGAGCTGTTCGCGATCAACGTCAAGGGCGCCTTCTTCACTGTGCAGAAGCTCGCTCCGCTGCTGAGCGCGAACGCCGGCATCGTCCTCACCACCTCGATCGCGAACGTCATCGGCATGGTGGACACCAGCGTCTATGCGGCCGGCAAGGCGGCGCTGCGCTCGATGGCCCGCACCTTCTCCCGCGAGCTGCTTCCGCGGGGAATCCGTGTCAATGCGATCAGCCCGGGCCCCATCGACTCGGGGATCCTGGAAACGATGAACCTGTCCAAAGAGGCCGCTGACCAGTTCAGGGCGGAGCGGACCGCGAGCAACCCCATGAAGCGCTACGGCACCGTCGAAGAGTTCGCCAAGGCGGCCGCATTCCTCGCCTTCGATGCCACGTACACCACAGGTATCGAGCTGGCCGTGGATGGCGGCGAAACCCAGCTCTGAGCTCGTCTGCCGTCCCGCCACGGGCGTAAGGCCCACTACCACGGCGGTTTCAGCGAGGAGTTGCAACACGTGGTCGTGTGGATCAGGCCGCGAGCAGTTTGTGCAGGCGCTCGACTGGGGATTCCCAGCCGAGCGTTTTGCGTGGGCGGCCATCGAGTTCGGCGGCGACGGCGTCAAGACGCCCGCACCAGGAGGTTGTTGCTGCCCACGAAGACACGCCGACTGAACCTTCCCCCTCCAAGTGGACACCTGTTTGTGCCGTTATGCGGCGAGGGTGCTGGTGACCAGATGCTGTTCGTTGGCGATCGGAGCCGCAGTCCTCAGGGCAGGCGGGCGTGTTCGGCTCGGCTGGCGGCGATCCGCTCGCGCGCGAGCGTACGGGCCCGCTTGGTGTCGCCGCCGGTGAGTCGGGCGAGGATCGTCGCGAGCGGCCTGATCCGGCCCCAGCCGCCCCAGTGGCCCTCGGGGATCTCGGTGGGGAATACCCAGATCCGGCTGGCGTCACGCGGCCAGGCGCCGTTCTCCGCGTCGAGGATCGCCTCGGTGACCTCGGCGATGACACTCGCACGCTTCTGTTCGTCGAGCTGGCCCTCGGGGACGGACGGGACGACCTTGTAGCGAGGTGCGTCCGCCGGTTCACCGCCGACGTAGATGCCGGCCGGCCGGTGCAGCCAGAGCCAGGAGACGGAACGGCTCACCGGGTCGGCGGGGTCGAACCCCTCGTTGCGGACGAGGATCTCCGTGATGCGGTTCAGCAGCGCCGCCTCGGCGTCCGGCTGGAGCGCGCCGTCGGGGATGTACACGTCGAGCATGGGCATGGCCGATCTCCTTAGTGAGTTTTATTTTTCAACTCAGGTCGGAGGCTACGAGGGCTAAGTACAACTTGTAAACCCAGAGGGGTACACTCGTCCCATGGAGACGCGGCGAATCGACCCGGTGAACTGCTCAGTGGCGCGCGCCCTCTCGGTGGTGGGGGAGCGCTGGTCGCTGCTGATCGTCCGTGAAGCGCTGGACGGCGCGCGCCGGTTCGGAGAGTTCCACTCCCGCCTCGGGATCGCCAAAAACCTTCTGGCGACTCGGCTCGAAACCTTGGTGACCGCGGGAGTGATGCGCCGCGTGCCCTATCAGGAGCCCGGGGATCGGCAGCGCTTCGCCTACGAGCTCACCGAGCAGGGCCGGGCGTTGCGGCCCACGCTCGTGGCGCTCCTGGAATGGGGCGACACCTACCTCGCCGACCCGCAGGGCCCGTCGGTCATCGTCCGACACCGGCCCGTCGACGATGGGAGCTCCTGCGACGAGCCGGTCAAGGTCGTCCTCGAGTGCGCTGCGGGGCACAGCCACCTCGCCCCGGAAGACGTCTGCCGCACGCCCGGGCCGGGGGCGCGCTTCCTGGAAAGCTCCTGAGATCCCAGGATCGTACTCAGCAGCCCGCATCGCGCGATCACGTCAGCCGACAGGCCCCTGATCCCCCGGTCGCTGATGACTCGGTCCCGCGCGGGGCACGGGTGAGGCCCGGCACGCACCGTTGCCGACCGTGGCGGGGCGTGCCGGGCACCAGGGGTGGGACGTCAGCGCGCGAGGCGGATCTCGGTGAGCGTGTCCTCGGCCGCGCCGGCGCCCGACTTGTCCACCACGTACGCGGTGCCGTCGGCGATCTCCACGTGGTTCGGGTTGGCGCCGGTGGCCACGGTTTCCTCGACGACGCCCTTCTTGACGTCGACGCGGGTGACGTTGGCGGCGGTGCGGTTGACGACCAGGACGTCGCCGGAGCGCTCGTCGGTGGCGACCGACAGGGCGCCCGCGCCGGTCGCCACCGACTTGGTGACGACGCCCTTCTTGAGGTCGATCACGGACACGGTGCCCGACGCCTGGTCGGCGGTGTAGGCGGTCTTGCCGTTCTTCGACAGGGAGACGGAGATCGCGCCGTCCCCGGCCGGGATGAAGACCGGCGTCGTGGAGCCGCGCTTCACCGCGATGAGCCGGTCGTTGGTCATGTCGGCGGCGTAGACCGTGCCGGTCCTTTCGTTGACGGCCAGGCCGGCCGGGCCGGAGCCGTCGACGGTGACGCGCTTCTTCTCCTTGAACGTCTTGCTGTCGAAAGCGACGAGGCTTCCGTCGCCGAAGGCGCTCGCCCAGACGGTGTCGTGCCTCTCGTCGACGGCGATCTCGCGGGCGTGGCCGACGTTCGGCAGGGTGGCGAGGTGCTCGCCGGTGCGCTGGCTGTAGACGGACACCGTGTTGTTGCGGGTGTTGGTCGTCCAGACGGTGTTGTGCTCATCGTCCACGGCGACGCCGTAGACGGCCTCGACGGCACCGGTGGCGGCGTCGGTGACCGGCGGGGTGATGTCCGCCTTGACGGTGAGGGTCTTGGGGTCGACCTTCAGCAGGTGGGACTCGGTGACGGGCGGGCGGCCGACGGCGGCGGTGACCCACAGCACGTGGTTCCGCTCGGAGTAAGCCGACTGGTACAGGCCCTTGGTGAGCTTGGCCGTGCTGACGGTCGAGCCGCCGGTGTGCGCGGAGGCGGTGCCCGCCAGGGTCAGGACGCCGCCGGCGGCGACCGCCACGACGACGGCCGAGGCGATCGCGGTGCGGCGGTGGGTGCGGGTGCCGGTGTGGGACATGGTGGGAGTGCTCCCTTGTCGTAGGGGTGTTGGAACTCTTCGGGAGAGGTGGTTCGGAAAGGTGGTCTCACGCGCCGTGCGCGGGCCGCGCGGTACGACGCCGTACCACCATCAGCGTGGTGGCGGCGGCTCCCGTGGCCCCGCCCGCCGCAGCGGCTGCCGCGGACCAGGCGACCGTCGCGTGGGAGACCGTGGAGTGGGACGCGGCCACCAGGGCCTGCGTGGCCGTGCCCGGCGCGGTCATGGCGGACCCCTCCGTGCCCGGACCGGCCGCCGCGGCGGCGGCGTTGACGGTGAACTCCACCTTCAGCGAGGTGGGCGGGTCGGGCGCGAGGAAGCGCAGCCAGTGGGCGCCGGCGGAGGTGGCGGCGGGGACGGTCACGTCACCCTCGTGGGAGCCGTCGCCGTCGGTCTTCCACTGGCCGAGGATGGCCTCGTCGTCGAGCTTGACCGTGACCTGCTTGCCCGCCGGGAATGCGGTCACCTTGAAGTGCAGGGTGCCTCCGGGCTGCACCTCGCCGGCGGTGATCTCTGCCTTGGCGCCCGCGTCGTCGGTGGCGGCGGCCGGGGCGCCGGAGGCCGCCGGCACGGGAACGGCGACGCCGCCCGCCGCGCCGGACGGCGAGCCGCCGGGGGACCCGGAGGACGCGGCGGCTTCGGACGTCACGGTGAAGTCGGCGCGCAGGCTCGTGGGCGGGTCCGGGGCGAGGAAGCGCAGCCAGTGGGCGCCCTTCGTGGCGTCCGGTGGAACGGTGACGATCCCGGCGTGCGATCCGTCGGAACCGACCGTCCACCGGCCGAGGATCTTGCTGTCGTCCAGCTTCACCGTCAGCTGTCGCCCCGCCGGGAAGCCCGTCACCCGGAACGACACCTTGCCGCCCGCGGCCACCCGGGAGCCGCCGGTGACGGTCGCGGAAGCAGCGGGGGAGGCGCCGGTGGACGTACCGGAAGAAGCGGAGCCCCGACCGGAGCCGTTGGTGTCCGTGACGCCGCCGACGCCGCCCGGCCCGCTCGCTCCGCCCGAGCCGCCCGCTGTGCCCGACCCGCCCGAGCCGCCGCCCGGCGAGGGCGAGGACGACGTGACCGTGAGATCCGCCCTGAGGCTGGACGCCGGGTCGGGGGCCAGGACGCGCAGCCAGTGCGCCCCGGCCGCGGTCGGGGCGGGGACGGTGACCGTGCCGGTGAAGGTCCCGTCGGCCTTCACCGCGCCGTTCCACCGGCCGAGGACGGCGCCGCCGTCCAGTTTCACCGTGATGTTCTGGCCCTTGGCGAACCCGGACAGAGCGAAGGAGACCCTGCCGCCGGCCGTGACCTTGTTCCCGCCGGTCAGCCTGACCTTCGGGTCCGTCGCGGGCGCGGTGGTCCGCGAGGGCGTCGGGGCCGGCGTGGGAGTGGGGGAGGCGGGCGGGGCGGCGGTGACCGTGAGGCTCTCGCTCTTGAGACTCGTCCCGGTCGCCAGGAACCGGAGCCAGTGGCCGTCGCCCGTGCTCGTCGCCGCCGGGATCGTCACCCGGCCCGAGACGCTGCCGCCGTCGCCGACGGTGAACTGCGCCAGCAGCGTCGCGTCGTCGAGTTTGACGCTCAGCATGCCGCCGGCCGGGAAGCCGGTGGCGGTGAACCGCACCTCCCCGCCGGCCCGTACGGACGTCGTGTCCAGGGCGACCGCGGGTGCGGCCGTGTTCACCGCCGTCAGCGCCACCCTGCCGGTGAGGTCCGTACCGCCGGTGCCGGCGGCGGCCGACGGGGCGGCGACGAGGGCGCCGAGACCGAGGGCGGTGCCCGCGGTCACGGCCACCACGCGGCCCCGGCGGGCAGCGGGGGACGAAGCGGATCTGACAGAGGTCATGAAGCTGCTCCAGGCAGGCGGACGCCACTCGGAACGTCCGATGAGGAGGAGGGCACGTGAGGGGCGGCGCGGCGGCCGGCCGGTAAAGCGACGTGCGATCAAGTAAGGTAAGGCTAACCTAACTAGAAGATCGTGAGCAGTCAAATGAAAACCGTGCACAGCCTCTTCACCGATCCGCCCGGGGCCACGGCGAGCCACCCGCCCCGCCTGCCCCGGCCGAACCCCGTCCCCCGGCTCCCCGAGCCGGTCCGCGCGCTGCCGGGTCCGGCCGGCGTGGAAGAGTTCTGGAAGGACGTGCGCCGCCTCGGCACGCCGCTGGTGGGGCCCGATCCGCAGGGCAGCCCCGAGCACCGGGCGGTGACGTTCCTGTGGCGCGGCACCCCGGCCACCCGGGCCGTCGAGGTGCTGCCCAACAAGCTGGGCGACCCGCGCGACCCGGCGGGCAACCTGATGACACACGTACCGGGCACGGACGTCTGGCACTGGACCCTGCGGCTCAGGCACGACTGGCGCGGTACGTACGACTTCCACGTCGACGAAGGGGACGTGGAAGCCGCGGACACCGAGGGCGGCCACTGGCGCCGGCTGCGGTCCCGGCCCCGCCCCGACCCGTTCAACGACCGCGCCCTGCCGCGCCGATGGGGCGGCGGGCAGGTGTCGTACGCCGAACTCCCCGCCGCGCCCGACGCGGGCGACTGGCGGCCCCGGCCGGACATCGCGCACGGCACCCTCAGCGAGCACCGGATGCCGAGCGCCCGGCCGGGCGGGGACCGGCGGGTCTGGCTGTACGCGCCTGCCGGAGAGGCCCCGGCCGGCGGGCTGCCGGTGCTGGTGCTGCTGGACGGCGAGCACTGGGGACCCCGGCTCGGCCTGGCGCACCTGCTCGACAACCTCATCGCCGACGGACGCCTCCCGCCGCTGGCCGCCGTGCTGCCGGAGGCCGTCGACGAAGCCACCCGCTGGGCGGAGCTGAGCTGCCGCCCCGACTACGTCGCCCACCTCGCGGACGAACTGCTGCCGTGGGCGGCCGGGCACCTGCCCGTCACCGCCGACCCGGCGCGTACCGTCGTCGCCGGGCAGAGCCTGGGCGGGCTCACCGCCGCCTACGCGGCCGCGGCCGCCCCGCACCGCTTCGGCAACGCCCTCGTCCAGTCGGGTTCCTTCTGGTGGCCGGCCGGGGAGGACGCCGAGTGGCTCACCCGGGCGCTCGCCGCCGCGCCCCGGCTGCCGGTGCGGTTCCGGCTCTCCTTCGGCGAGCAGGAGTGGGTGGCGCTGCCCGCCGCCCGGCGACTGCGCGACACCCTGCGGGACCGGGGGTACCACGACTCCTCCTACCGGGAGTTCAACGGCGGTCACGACTACCTGTGCTGGCGTACCGAGCTGGCCGACGGCCTCGTGGAACTCCTGGGCCGCTGACCCGGCTCTCCTCGCGCACCGCGCAGGCGGCGGCCCAGCCGGGCGGCACCTCGACATCGGTGACGCGCCAGCCGGGCACCGTGGCGGGCCGGGGACCGGTGCCGAGGTACAGCCCGCGCAGGGCCTCGCCGGAAAGACCCTCGCCCGTCGCCTTGCCATACGCCTCCTTGCGGGTCCAGCAGTGCGCGAAGGCGCCGGGTCGGGCCCCGGGCGGCAGCCGCGCCAGCTCGGCCCGTTCGGCGTGGTGCAGGGCCCGGGCGGCGTCCTCGGCCAGGCGCGGTCCGGGCACCCGCTCCACGTCGACGCCGACCGGCCGCCCGGCCAGGGCCAGCAGGGCGAGGCCGGCGGTGTGCGCGAGGGAGAAGTGCAGCCGGTCACTGGCCGGTCCGGCGACGGCGGGACGGCCGTGCGGCCCGCCGCAGCCGGGGCACGGCAGCCGGGTCAGCGCCACCTCGGCGGGTGGCAGGCCCAGCCGATCACCGAGCAGGCGGCGCAGCGTGCCGTGGGCGGCCACGTACAGCGCCCGGTCGGCGGGCCGCCGCAGCGCCGCCGCCCGTCGGCGCTCGACCGGGTCGAGGACGCCCAGAAGGGCGGCGTCCGGCGGTGCGTCCGGGGCGGGGGCGCGCACCACCCACAGGGACGCGTCCCTCCGCCCGGCCGGCCGCACCTGCGTCACCGCGCTCACCCCCGGCCCGTCTCCACCACGCGCAGGCACGCCGCGTGCGGGGCCGGGCCGAAGCGGGCCGTCCATCCGGCCGGCACCGCACACCAGGCCGGCCACAGGGACCGCAGTCCGTCCGCGTTCTCCAGTACCAGATGGCTGTCCGCACGCTCGTCGGACGGGGCGTCGAAGGGTCCGGTGGTGTCGGCGCTCATGCGTCCAGCTCCTTCAGCCGGGCGGCCAGCACCGCCGCGATGTCGTCGAGGTACCGGTCCCGCATCAACTGCGGGTGGGTGCACGGCAGATCGAGGTTGACGATCCGTCCGGTCACATACGGCCGCCACGCCTCCCGGGTCAGCCAGTCCTCCGCACGGGGCGCGGCGGCGGTGAAGAACAGCACGTCGCCGTCGTAGACGCGGTGTTCGTGCGCGCGCATCATCCGGGCGTGGTTGGGGACGATGTCGACGATCCGGGACAGGGTGCGGTCGGTGAGCCCGGCCAGCGGGCTGCCGGCCGCGCGCAGCGTGGCGAGCACGTCCTCGCGGGTGCGTTCGGTGGTGCGGTCGAAGCCCGCCATGCGCAGCACCGCGGTGAGCGCGTCGCCCTCCTCGGGCGCGGGCCGCTCCCGCCACTGCTCGGACGGGAACGCGTCGAGCAGCGCGAGGAGTTCGACCCGCTCCCCGGCCTCCTGGAGCAGGACGGCGACGGTGTGCGCGAGGACACCGCCGACCGACCAGCCGACCAGGCGGTACGGGCCGTGCGGCTGGATCTCACGGATGCGCGCCGCGTAGTCCTCGGCCTCCTCCTGGAGCGTGCGCGGCAGTTCCTCCTCGCCCGACAGACCACGGGCCTGAAGGCCGTACACCGGCCGGCCGGGGCCGAGCCGCGCGGTCAGTCCCGCGTAGCACCAGGCCAGGCCGCCCGCCGGGTGGATGGCGAACAGCGGGGTGCCCCCGTCCTCGGCGCGCAGCGGCAGGACCACGCCCAGGGCGTGGTCCGAGGCCGGGGCGGCGGCGTCCAGCCGGGCGGCCAGCGCGGCGGGCGTCGGCGCCTCGAACAGCGACCCGAGGGTCAGCTCGCGGCCGAACTCCTCCCGGACGCGGCCGATCAGGCGCACGGCGAGCAGCGAGGTGCCGCCGAGGTCGAAGAACGCGTCGTCGGGACCGACGCCCGCCGCGCCCAGCACCTCGGCGAACAGCCCGGTCAGCGCCTCCTCGCGGGCCGAGGCGAACGGCCGCGTCCCCGCGGCACCGGCGAAGACCGGGGCGGGCAGTTCCCGGCGGTCCAGCTTGCCGTTGGGCGAGAGCGGGAAGGCGTCCAGTGCCACCACGGCCGCCGGGACCATGTGCTCGGGCAGTTCCCGGGCCAGCGCCGTTCGGATCTCGGCCGGGTCCGCGCCGCCCGTCACATACGCCACGAGCCGGTCCTCGCGGACCAGCGCGCACGCCGCGTCCACGCCCGGCAGGGCCGCCAGCGCCGCCTCGATCTCGCCCGGCTCGATGCGCTGTCCGCGCAGCTTGACCTGGTGGTCGGTGCGGCCCAGGTACTCGACCTCGCCGTCGGCCGTCCAGCGGGCCAGGTCGCCGGTGCGGTACATCCGGCCGCCCGCCGGGCCGAACGGGTCCGCGACGAACCGGGTCGCGTTCAGCTCGGGCCGGCCCAGATAGCCGTCGGCGAGCTGGACGCCCGCCAGGTACAGCTCACCGGGCACTCCGGGCGGGCAGGGCTGAAGGGCCGAGTCCAGGACGTACAGGCGGGTGTTCCACACCGGCCGGCCGATCGGCACCGGACCGCCGTGGGCCGGATCGCACGCGTGATATGTGACGTCCACCGCGGCCTCGGTCGGCCCGTACAGGTTGTGCAGCCCGACGTCCGGCAGGGCGCGGGCGAAGGCGTGCGCGGCCTGGCGGGGCAGCGCCTCGCCGCTGCAGAACACCCGGCGCAGCACGCCCGCGCAGCCGGCGGCCTCCGGCGCGCCCAGGAACACCTGGAGCATCGACGGCACGAAGTGGCAGGTGGTGACGGCGTGTTCGCGGATCAGCCGGGCCAGGTACACCGGGTCCTTGTGCCCGCCGGGTTCGGCGACCACCAGCGTCGCGCCCTCGCGCAGCGGCCAGAAGAACTCCCACACCGACACGTCGAACGACGACGGCGTCTTCTGCAGCACCCGGTCGGCCGGCGTCAGCCCGTACTCGGCCTGCATCCAGCGCAGCCGGTTGTCGATGGCCCGGTGCGGCACGACGACGCCCTTGGGCCGGCCGGTGGAACCGGAGGTGTAGATGACGTACGCCGGGTGGGCCGGGGTGAGCGCGCGGCCCGGGTCGGTCCACGAGTACCCGGAGGTGTCCAGCCCGTCCAGCACGACCACGTCGGTGCCGGTGCCCTCCGGGAGCCGGCCGGCGCGGTCGGCGAGCGCGCACACGGGCGCGGCGTCGGCGAGCATGTACGCCAGCCGCCGCGCCGGGTAGTCCGGGTCCAGCGGCAGGTAGGCGGCGCCCGCCTTCAGCACCGCCAGCAGCGACACGACCAGCTCCACCGAGCGCGGTACGGAGACGGCGACGACCGTGCCGGGCCGGGCGCCGCGGGCCTGGAGGTGCCGGGCCAGCCGGTTGGCGCGCGTGTTGAGCTCGGCGTAGGTCAGCGCGGTGTCCCGGAAGACCACCGCGGTGGCGTCCGGCGTGCGGGCGGCCCGCGCCTCGATGGGGCCGATCAGGGTGGTCGGCGGCAGTGCCCGCTCGGTGCGGTTGAACTCCTGGACCACCAGCTCCCGTTCGGCCGGGGTGGCGATCGGGTGGACCGCGAGCGGGGCCTGCGGGTCGGTGCCGGTGAGCCGGTCCACCAGGTGCAGGAAACGCTCCTGGTGCGCGGCCAGGTCGGCGTCCTCGTACAGCGCCGGGTTGCCGTCGTGGTCGATGCGCAGGCCCCGGCCGTCGGCCCGGTCGTAGACGTTCACCGTCAGGTCGTCCACCGGGCCCGCGGACAGGTTCCGGGCCCGGGCGGGGGCGCCCGCGAAGCCCACGCCGTAGTCGAACGGCATGATGTTGACGAGCGGACCGGCCAGGGCGCGGCCCTCACCGAGCAGGCCCAGATCGCGGCGGATGTCCTCGTAGCGGTAGCGCTGGTGGCGGCGGACCTCGCGGATGCCGAGCACCACCTGCCGCACCAGTTCCGCGAAGGCCGCCCCGGGAGTGACGCGCAGCCGCAGCGGCAGCACGTTCATCACCATGCCGGGCACGCGCAGCGCCACCGACCCCATGCGGCCCATCATCGGCAGGCCCAGCACCACGTCGGTGCGGGCCGTGGCGCGGGCGGTGTACAGCGCCTGGGCGGCGATCAGCACGTCCGGCCACGTCGCGCGGAGCCGGCCAGCCAGGTCCTTCAGCCGCTCGGTGGCCTCCGGGGAGAGGTGCGTCGTACGGCGCAGGAACGTACGGCAGGGCAGCGCGCCGCGCCCGGCCGGCCGGGGCGCCTCGGGACGGTCCTCGAACGCCTCCGACCAGTGGGCGCGGTCCGCCGCGAAGGCCGGCGAGGACCGGTAGGCGGCGTCGTCCTCGACGAGCGAGGCCAGCGTGCCGAAGGACCGCGGGGCGGGCTCCTCGCCACGCGCCAGCGCCGTGTAGACCTCGGCGGTGCGGCGCACCAGCAGCGAATAGCCGTAGCCGTCCATGACGAGGTGGTGGATGCACTGGTACCACAGCCACCGGTCCTCGCCGACCCGGAACAGGGCGTGCCGGAACAGTGGTCCGGCCGCCAGGTCGAACGGCTCGGCCAGGTCGGCGCGCATCCACGCCTCCGCCTCGGCGGGCGTGGCCGCATCCCGTACGGTCAGCGGCGGTTCGACGTCCGCCGCGACGTGCTGCCGGGGTCCGTCCGGAGTGTCCTCGATCCGCACCCGCAGCGCCTCGGCCTCGGCGGCCACCCGGCGCAGCGCCTCGGTGAACAGCGCGGTGTCCAGCGGCCCGTCGATCTCCAGGCACTCGGCGGTGTTCAGCGCGGGGCTGAGCGGATCGAGGGCCTGCGCGAACCACATGCCCGACTGGGCGGCCGTCAGCGGCAGCACCGACGCGACCGGCTCCGCGGCGGCGGTCATGCCGCCCCCAGCAGCCGGGCCCACGCCTCGATGGCGGGCTGCTCGGCGAGGTCCGCGAAGCCGGCGGTCACGGCGTGCTCGTGACGCCACCGCTCCAGCAGCGCCATGATGCGGACCGAGTCCAGGCCGTAGTCGACCAGGTTCTCGTCGACGGGTATGTCCGCCGGGTCCTCACCGAGGCAGTCGGCGACATCGGTACGGATCTGTTCGACGGTGAGCGCCATGCCTCAGACCTCCTGGAGGAGTGTGTCGGTGGTGGTCACGACCGCGCAGCGGCCGGCGGCGTAGCGCAGGGCCATGTCGTGGTCCGCGCGGGAGAAGTCCGCGACCGCGTCCGCGACGACGAACGCCCGGATGTCCCGCTGCCAGGCGTCGACGGCGGTCATCAGCACCCCGATGTGCGCGTACACGCCGGTGATGACGATCTGGTCGCGGCCCTTGTCGCGCATCAGCTCAGCCAGTTCGGTGCGGACGAAGGCGCTGTACTTCCATTTGGTCAGCACCGTGTCGCCGTCCGCCGGGGCGACGGTGTCGGGAACGGCGAGCCTCTCCGGGTCGTCGGCGACACCGGGTCCCCAGAAGTCCAGCTGGAGGCCGCGCTGTTCGGGCGTCTGGCCGCCGCGCTGGGCGGAGTAGACGACCGGTACGCCGAGCCGGCGGTACGCCTTCAGCAGCCGTGCGGTGTTGGCGAGCATGCCGGTCAGGGGCTGCTCGCCGGCCGGGAAGGCGCCGAGGAAGTGCTGTTGCAGGTCGTGCACGAGCAGGACGGCACGCGCCGGGTCCACGGTCCAGGCCACGCGGCCATCGGGCAGCTCGTCCGGTGCCGGGAGCGGGTAGGGGGCGATGGCGGGAAGTGCCATGGGGGAGCCTCTCGGAGGGTCAGGACTGTTCGGCGGCGGACCGCAGGTGCTTCTTGCTGATCTTGCCGACGCCGGTGTGCGGGAAGGCGTCGACGAACTCCACGAGGTCGGGGACCTTGTACGCGGCGATGCCCCGCTCCCGGACGAACCGTTTGACCGCCACCGGCTTCAGCGGCTCGGCGCCCTCACGGAGGATGACGTAGGCGAGGGAGCGCTCGCCGAGGTACTCGTCGGGGACGGCGACCACGGACACGTCGTGCACGGCCGGGTGGGCGAGGATGATGTTCTCGACCTCCTCCGGCGCGATCTTCTCGCCGCCCCGGTTGATCTGGTCCTTGGCCCGGCCCTCGACGACGAGGTGGCCGCTGGGCAGGCGGCGCACGATGTCGCCGGTGCGGTAGAAGCCGTCCTCGGTGAACGAGCGGCGGTTGTGCCCGGGGGCCCGCCAGTAGCCGCGGATGGTGTACGGGCCGCGGGTGAGCAGGTGCCCGAACTCGCCCTCCGGCACGTCGTCGTCCTGGTCGTCGACGACGCGTATCTCGTCGTCCGGGGAAATGGGCCGGCCCTGGGTGGTGACGACCGTCTCGGTGTCGTCGTCCAGCCGCGTGTAGTTGACCAGGCCCTCCGCCATGCCGAAGACCTGCATCAGCCGGCACCCGAGCGCGGGCTCCAGGCGGCGGGCCGCCGACTCGCTGAACTTGGCGCCGCCGACGAGGACCAGTTCCAGGCTGGACAGGTCGTGCGCGGTGGCGGCAGCGGCGTCCGTCCACAACAGGGCCAGCGGCGGCACCAGACCCGTCATGGTGATCCGTTCGCCCTCGACGAGCGGGAACGCGGTCGCCGGGTCGGGCCTCGGGCAGAGCACCACCGTGCCGCCCGCGTACAGCACGCCGAGCCAGCCCGGCGAACTCATCGGGAAGTTGTGCGCGGCGGGCAGCACGACCAGGAACCGGGTGCCGTCGTCCACCCCGCAGATCTCGTTCGAGCTCCGCAGCGAGTACATGTAGTCGTCGTGGGTGCGCGGGATCAGTTTGTTCAGCCCCGTCGTGCCGCCGGACAGCTGGAGGAAGGCCAGCTCGTGCGGCTCGGGCCCGTCGAACGGCCCCGACGGCTCGCACGGCACCTCGCTCAGCGCGGTGTGCTCACCGGGATCACCGGCCACGAAGACGTGCCTCAGGGACGGCGTCCGCTCCCGCATCAGCGCGGCCAGCTCGCGGTGGTCGTAGCCGGCGTGCCGGTCCGGGACGACGTACGCGACGGCCTCGGCGAACGAGCAGAAGTGCGCGATCTCCGTCTCGCGGTGCGCGGGCAGCGCGTACACCGGCAGCGCGCCGATCCGGAACAGGGCGAAGACCACCTCGACGAACTCGCCGGTGTTCGGCAACTGCACGACGACCCGGTCGCCCTTGCGGATGCCGCGCGCGAGGAACCCGGCGGCCAGCCGGTCGGCCCGCTCGTCCAGTTCCCGGTACGTCCAGGTACGGCGCTCGGGGGCCGGGTCGACCAGGGCGGTCCGGTCGGGGTGGGCGGCGGCACGCTCGCGGAGCATGTCACCGAAGGTCTGGCCGCGCCAGTAGCCGGCGGCGCGGTAGCGCTCGGCGAACTCGGGCGGCCAGGTGGGGGCGTCCACACCGGGGGTTATGGTCACAGGGAGGCTCCAACGGCGTGCAGGAAGGTACGGAACTTGGCGGCGGTCTCGGCGGTCTCGGCCTCCGGCGTCGACGCGGCCACGACCCCGGCCCCGGCGAACAGGCGCAGGGTGTTGCCCTCGGCCTCGGCGCAGCGGATCGTCACGACCCACTCGCCGTCACCGTCGGCGTCCTGCCAGCCGACCATCCCGGTGTAGGCCCCCCGGTCGAAGGGCTCCGACTCGGCGATCACCTGCCGGGCCAGGTCGGTCGGGGTGCCGCACACGGCGGGCGTGGGGTGCAGCGCGGACGCCAGGTCCAGCGCGGTGGTGGCGTCGGGGTCGGCCAACTCGCCGGTGACCGTGGTCGACAGGTGCCACATCGCGGCGGTGCGCGCCAGCGTCGGCCGCTCGGGCACCTGAAGGGCGGTGCAGAACGGCGCCAGCGCCTCCCGTACGGCGGCCACCACCACGGCGTGTTCGTGGAGGTCCTTCTCGGACTCCAGCAGCGCGACCGCGCGCCGGACGTCCTCGGCCAGGTCCTCGCTGCGCGGCGCCGAGCCCGCGAGCGGGTTGGCGGTCAGCCGCCCGCCCTGCCGTGCCACCAGCAGTTCCGGGCTGGCGCCGATCAGGGTGCGGCCCGGGCCGCCGGGCACCGCGAAGGTGTAGCCGGACGGGTCGCGGCGGGCCAGCCGGCGCAGCATCGCCGGCAGGTCGGGGGCGCGGTCCGAGGTCAGTTCCAGGCTGCGGGCGAGGACGACCTTGTCCAACTCACCGGCCCGCATGCGGGCGACCGCCGCCGCGACGGCGGCGCCGTACCGCTCGGACGAGGGCACTTCCTCGACCCGCCAGTCCGGCCGGTCCGCGTCGTCCGGTACCGGCAGCGCGACCAGCGGGTCCTCACGCAGCGGCGGCGCCCAGTGCACCACGTCCGGCACCGCCAGCGCGGCCGGCCCGTCCGGGGCGAAGGGCAGCGCGCCGACGACGACCGGCGCCGCGGCTCCCGGCCGGCGCAGCCCGTCGAGGGTGTCGCGCACCCGCAGGGCCGGCGGGCGGGAGTCGTCGGGTATGACGGCGGCGGTGCCGCGGCCCAGCAGCGTCCGGTGGGGGGTGGCCACGAACCGGTCGGTGACCGGGCTGTAGGCGTCGAGCAGGGAGGTGGCCGCGCCGGGGGAGACCGGCGCGAACGCGGTGGGTGCGTGCAGGGAAACGGACATCTCAGTCTCCAGTGAGGAAGGGGCCGGGCCGGCGTGTGGTCAGGCCCGCAGGGTGGCGCCGCCGTCGACGTACAGGTCGTGCATCGTGATGTGGCGGGCCCGGTCGGAGGCCAGGAAGACGACGGCGTCGGCGATGTCGGCGGGGTCGGCGATCCGGCCGAGCGGGATGCCGGTGCGGTAGGACGCCAGGTCCCCCTCGATCACCCGTCGCGCGGAGGCCCCCTCGTCGTCCCCGGTCCACAGGGCGCGCTGCATGTCGGTCATGGTCGAGCCGGGGGAGACCGTGTTGCAGCGCACGCCCTGCCGGGCGACCTCCAGGCCGAGGCACTTGGTGAACATCACCGCGGCCGCCTTGGAAGCGGCGTAGGCGGCGAGATTCGCGCGGGGGACGCCGGCCGCGTTGGAGGCGACGGTGACGATACTGCCCCGGCCCCGTCCGGTCATCCGGCGGGCGACGGCGCGTGAGACGTGGAAGACGCCGGTGGAGTTGACAGCGAAGTGCGCCGCCCAGTCCTCGTCGGTGAGTTCGGCCACCGGTGCGTCGCGCAGGACGCCGGCGACGTTCACGGCGACGTCCAGCGGGCCGAGGGTGTCCTCGGTCTGCGCGATCAGCGCCTCCACGGCGGCGGCGTCGGTGACGTCCAGGGTCCGGGCGGTGACCCGCTCCCCGAGCGCCGCCGCGTCGCCGAACGCGAGGTCCGTGGCGACCACCCGGGCGCCCTCCGCGACGAGGGCCGTGACCACCGCGGCACCGATGCCCCGGCCCGCCCCCGTCACGAGGACGAGGCGGCCGTCCAGTCCCGTGGCGCTCACGAGGCGAGCGCCTTCGTCAGGTCGTCCAGGACGATCCGCGCGGCGAGCGGACCGCCGGCGCTGTTCCAGGCGGAGCCCTGGACGACGACGACGTGGCCGCTCCGCTCGGCCTTCAGCTTGCCGAAGTTGGGGACCTTCTTCGCCTCGGCGTACGCCTTCTCGCCGTCGGCCTTGTCACCGAGGGTGCCGAAGACCAGCCAGTCGGCGTCGATGGTGGACAGCTTCTCCAGGCTCACCGGCTCGCTGTGGCCGCTGCCCACGCCCTGCTGGTCCTTGGGCCGGCCGAGGCCCAGGTCCGAGAGGGTGGAACCGACGTGGCCCACCCCGCGGCCGACCGCCGACGGGGCGCCGTTCTGCCAGCGGACCACGCTGACCGACGCGCCCGCGTTGTCGCCGAGCTTCTTCTTGGCGGCGGCCAGGTCCGCGTCGAAGCCACTGATGGTCTTCTGGGCCTCGGACTCCTTGCCGAGGGCGTCGGCCGTGGCCGTGAACGCCTTCTTCCAGTCCTCGTTGAGCTTGGCGGTGACCACCGTCGGGGCGATCGACTCCAGCTTGGAGACCTGTGTCTTCACGGCCGTCGTCTCGTCGAGCAGGATCAGGTCGGGCCGGAGGGCCGCGACCTTCTCCATGTCGGCCTCGGCGACCGTGGCGACCACCTGCGCCGTGCCCGCCTTGCCGGCGAGGTAGGTGGAGACGCCCTTCTGCCCGCGGCCCGCGGTGGCGCCGACCGGCTCGACACCGAGCGCCAGGGCGGCGTCCAGGGTGGGTTCGCTGAGCGTGACGACCTTCTTCGGGGCGGCCGGCACGTCGACCTCGCGGCCCGTGGCATCGGTGATGTGACGGGTGCCCGGCTCCTTGCCGCTCGCGCCGTCACCGCCGCCGTCGCTCCCGCAGCCGGTGAGGAGGACGGCGCCGGTCAGTACCGCGGCGGCGGAGGTCAGGAGGGTTCTGCGGGTGGAACGACGAGTGGACATGGAAGAAGAACTCCTGGGTCGAGGGTGAGGGGAGGGAAACGGTTCTCGGGGTTCCGGCCGGGGGCCGGGGTTCAGCCGGCCAGCAGCCGGGCCAGGCCGTCGGCCAGCGCGCCGTGCCAGCAGGCGTAGTCGTGACCGCCGTTGAAGGCGTCGAAGGTCACCCGGTGGCCGCCCGCGCGCAGGGTGTCGTACAGGACGCGGGCGTGGTCGACCATGGTGCCCTCGTGCAGCCCCACGTCCAGATGGACGGTCAGGGGGCGTGGCGGCTCGGCCTTGAAGCGGGCGACGAGCCAGGGGTCGCCGTGCACGGGGGGTTTGGGGCCGGGCGGGGACGGCAGCCCCGGCCGCCACCACAGGGAGGGCGACTGGGCCAGGACGTTGCCGAACCGGTCGGGCCGCAGGTACCCGGCGTACAGGGCGGTCAGGCCGCCGAGGCTCTGTCCGGCGACCACCGTCCGGCGCGGGTCGGTGGTGATCGGCCAGCGGCCCGCCGCCCAGGGCAGCAGGACGTCGGCCAGGAAGGCGACGAACGGCTCCCGGGCGCCGAGGTCGCGCCGGCGGGCGGTCCGGTCCACGGCGTCCGGCGCGACGACGGCCAGCGGCGGCAACGCCCCGTCGGCGATCATCGCGTCGAGCGTGTCGGCGAGACCGAGCCGCCCGAACCACATGTCGCCGTCGCACACCACGGCCACCGGCAGCGGTGTTCCGTCCCGGCGTCCGGTTTCCGGCGGCAGGTAGACCCAGGCGTCCCGGTCACCGACCGGGGCCGCGGCCGTCACCCGGTGGCGTTCGACGCGCCCGGCCGCAACGGTGCCCCGGCGGCCGGACCACGGCTGGGCCGGGGCGTCCGGCAGCGCGAAGACCGAACTGTCGGCGGACTGCCAACGCGTCGCGATCCTGCGGAGGTTCAGCGGATCCGCCGCCGCGTGCGCGGCGAGCGAGCGCAACCGCTGCTGGAGGGCGTCCGGGTCGGCCGGCGGCTCGCGCAGCGAGATGTCGGCGGCCAGCCGGTACGAGCCCCGGTGGTCGGCGCGCAGCCGCAGCCCCAGGTGCCAGACGTCGGTCCCCGGGACCCGCTCCAGGAGCGAATCGGCGAGCCGGTCCCGGTCGGTGACGCGGTTGCCGCTGAACAGCACCTGCCGGGTGGCGCGGTGACCCCGCCACAGGAAGGTGACCGCGCGATGCCGAGGATCACCGTCGATTTCCTCGACCAGCGGCGTGCCCGAACGTTCCGCCTCGCGCCAGAACTCGGCGGCCGACGCGGCGCGGCGGACCGCGTCCGCCCCGGCCGTCTCCGCCAGGAGGCGTGCGACGCGTGGGCCGGTGACCCGCACCGGACGGACATCCGATGCTGTGTCATTCGGGGCGGAACTGGACAGGGTGGTCATCGGTGTTCTCCGTGAACCGCGTTGAGGCGCGCAGGACGACCGGTTGTGTGGACGAGATCGTCAACAACTCCGGTTAGGTTAGCCTAAGCTAAGCACATGTCCATTGGAATGTGTGCACACCATCGGCCGAAAACGGTGTCCGCCCCCCGGCACCGGCCGCGGTGCCGGGCCCGCGCGGCGGCGGCCTCATGAGCGCGGCCACCGCGTCCGCCCCGCCGCCGGACACGGCACCCGGCTCCCGGGCCGCCCGCACCCGGGCCGCCCGCACCCGGGCCGCGCTGCGCCCGGCCGGTCTGCTCCTCGGAGCCGTGCTGCTGGCGGCGGCGGCCGCCCTGTCACTGGCCGTGGGCACCAAGGGAATCCCCCTCGACCAGGTCTGGTCCGGCCTGTTCACCCCGTCAGGCAGCGAGAACGACGCGATCGTGCGGGACTTGAGACTGCCGCGCACGCTGATCGGCGTCGCGGTCGGCGCGGCCCTGGGCCTGGGCGGCGCGATCATGCAGACCCTGACCCGCAACCCGCTCGCCGACCCCGGTCTGCTCGGCGTCAACGCGGGTGCCGCCGCGGCCGTGGTCACCGCGATCGGCGTCCTCGGCATCACCTCGTTCACCGGATACCTGTGGTTCGCCCTGGCCGGCGCGGCCGTCGCCGCCACCGCCGTGCACGCCCTCGGCGGCGGCCGATGGGCCACCCCGGTCCGTCTCGCGCTCGCCGGAACCGCCGTCAACGCGGCCCTGTTCGGCTACGTCAACGGCCTCTCGCTGTGGCACCTGAGCACCCTGGACGAGATGCGGTACTGGTCGGTCGGCACCCTCGCCAAACGCGACGCGTCCCTCCTGCTCACCGTGGCACCGCTGCTGGTGGCCGGCGCGCTGCTCGCCTTCGCGCTGGCCCGGCCGCTCGGTGCGATCGCGCTCGGCGAGGACCACGCGCTGGCGCTCGGCACGCGGGTGCGGCGGGTACGGGTGCTCTCCGTCGTCGCCATCACCCTGCTGTGCGGCGGCGCGACCGCCGTGTGCGGCCCGATCGCCTTCATCGGCCTGATGATCCCGCACGCCGCCCGCGCCTTCTGCGGCCCCGACCCGCGCTGGCTCATGCCGTACTGCGCGGTGTTCGCCCCGGTGCTGCTGCTCGTCTCGGACGTCATCGGACGGATCGTCGTCCCGCCGTCGGAGATCGAGGTCGGCACGGTCACCGCGTTCCTCGGCGGACTCCTCTTCATCCATCTGGTACGGCAGCGGAAGGTGGCCCAGTTGTGAGCCCGGTGCGGGAGAGGAAGCGCCCGGCCGTCCACGTCGATCCGCGGCGCGGGCTGTTGCGCACGGGGCGTTGGTCGCTGCGGTACGACCCCCGGGCGGTCCTGGTCTGCGTGCTGCTGGCCGCGCTGGCCGCCCTCGCGATGGTCCTCGCCCTCGGCACGGGGACGTACGAACTGTCCCCGGCCGAGGTGGTGCGAACCCTCTTCGGCGACGGGCCGCCGGGCGCCGGGTTCGTGGTCCTCGACCTCCGGCTGCCGCGCGCCCTGGTCGCCGCGCTGGTCGGGTTCGGGATGGGCATGGCGGGCGCGGTGTTCCAGTCGCTCACCCGCAACCCGCTCGGCAGCCCCGACATCATCGGCTTCGGCAACGGCGCCTCGGCGGGCGCGCTCGTCGCCATCATCGTGCTGGACGCGGGCGCGACGCAGACGGCCGTCGGCGCCGTGTCGGGCGGCTGCGCCACGGCCGCGGCGGTCTACCTGCTGGCCTGGAAGCGGGGGGTGCACGGCTACCGGCTGGTGCTCGTCGGCATCGGCGCCTCCGCGGTGCTGGGCGCGGTCACCAACTTCCTGTACCTGCGCGCCGACATCGGCAAGGCGGCGCAGGCGGCGAGTTGGACGATCGGTTCGCTGAACGCCCGGGACTGGAGCGACGTCACCGTCGCCGCGCTCGGCGTGGCGGTGCTCGGGCCGGTCGTCCTGGGGTACACGCGGCGCCTGACCATGCTGGAGATGGGCGACGACACCGCCGCCGCGCTGGGCGTCCCGCCCGAGCGCAGCCGCCTGATCCTGCTGAGCGCCGGTACGGGCCTGACGGCGCTGGCCGTCGCGGCGGCCGGACCGGTCCCGTTCGTGGCCATGGCCGCGCCCCAGCTCGCACGCCGGATGACCCGCGCGGCCGGCCCCAACATCCTGCCCGCCGCCTGGACGGGCGCCCTCCTGCTCACCGCGGCCGACCTCGCCACGCAACGCCTGACCGGCTCGGCCCTGCTCCCGGTCGGCGTCCTGACCGGCGTGGCCGGCGGCGCGTACCTGGCGTGGCTCCTGCGGGGCGAGCGGAGGGGGGCGCGGCTCTGAGGGCGGGGCCGGGCGGGGAACGGTCCGGACGTGTACCGGCAGGGGCTGGGGCAGTCCGGAGGCGAGAAGGGGCCCTGCGGCGCGCACGCGACGGCGCCTCACGGCACTCGCCGACTGGGCCGCGGGACGTGCCGCGTGTCCCGACCGGAGCGTGGCGCACACCCGAGTGGATGCCGGTGCCGGTGCCGAGGTGACCGGGGACGGGCCTCTCGCAGGGTGGCCCAGCGTGTCGAACGCGGCGAGCGGTACGCCGTGGCCGCCCCGCCGGACAGTGGAACGACGAGGGGGACGGTCGCCGCAGACTGCCCGTCGGCGAAGTCCACGCCTGGGAGCCGGGCCCTCCGGCAGCGACCGCGTAGCCGTTGGGCGGGGCGCCGCGGTCCGTCACCTGCCGGCCGCTGCCACCGCGGTACGGGCGGCCGGCTCCAGGAGGGCGTCGCCGAGGTCCGGCCGAGGGCGGCGCGCAGCAGCGGGTCGTATCCGCTTCGGCGCGGCCACGCGACGGCCGGCGACTCCAGCGGGGGATGCGGGCGTACAACTCGGGGGGCCTGACCGTTCCCGGTCCTCGCGTGGCGCCGATCTTGACGACTACCTTCCGGCCGTCCCGGATCCCGCCACTCTCGCTTCCACCCGCGTCCCCGACCGGGGAAAACGGCCGCCCGCGCAAGACGCTCGGCTGGGAGACCCCGGCCGAGCGTCTGCAGAGACTGCTGCCGCCTGATCACGCGGCACGTGGTGCGACGACTCCTGGCAGGCCCTCGGCGGTGCAGGGTCTTGTCCGTCTGCCCGCGGTCAGACTGCGGCGGCCGTACGCGTCTTGATGGTGAGGGCGGCCGCGGCCATCATGAGCGCGCCGAAGAGGGCGGCGCAGGCGTACATGGTGAAGCCGATGCCGGCGTTGCCGGCCTCGATGAGGGCGCCGCCGATCCACGGGCCGAAGATGGCGCCGAAGCGGCCCATGCCGGAGACCCAGCCGAGGGCGGTGGGGCGGTCCTCGTCGTTGTGGTGGGTGCCGACCGTCGCGTAGACCATGGTCTGGCCGGAGAAGAGCAGCAGTCCGGCGAAGAAGACCACCGCGTACAGGACGCCGACCGACATCTTGACGCCCATGAGGTGGACGAAGACGGCGGTCAGGGCGAACCAGGCGATGACGACCTTGCGCGGGCCGATGCGGTCGGCGGTGCGGCCGGCGATGAGCATGCCGCAGATGCCGCCGACGTTCAGGGACGTCGAGAAGAGCAGCGAGTCGCCGGTGTCGTGGCCGAGGTCGACCATGATCTTCGGCAGCCACTGGCCGACTCCGTAGACCAGGAGCAGACCCGCGAAGGAGGTCAGCCAGAAGCACAGAGTGGTGGACCACTGGCCGCGCCGGAAGAGATTCCTCAGCGCGTCCAGCTTGTCCCCGCTGTTCGCCTTCGGCTCGGCCAGTTCGGTGCCGTAGTCGGCGGCGAGCAGCTCGGCGTCGGCGCGGCGGCCGCGGGTGAGCAGGTTGGTGGGCGACTCGGGCAGCAGCTTGAAGGCGACCGGGAGCAGGATCAGGGCGGGGATCGCGGAGGCGATGAAGGTCGTTCGCCAGCCGTGGTCGTCGACCAGCCAGAGGGCGATCAGCGGGGCCAGGGCGCCGCCGGTCTGGTGGGCGGTCATGATGACGCCGGTGGCGAGGGCGCGGCGGCCGCGGCTGGTGAATTCCATGCCGTACGAGATCGCGATCGGCAGCAGCGCGCCGAGGCCGAAGCCGCACACGAAGCGGAAGGAGCCGAACTGGCCCGAGGACTGGGACCAGCCGGTACCCAGCGTGGCGAGGGTGAAGATCACGACGCTGACGAAGACGGTGACGCGGCGGCCGATCCAGTTCGAGGCCATGCCGGACAGGATCGTGCCGAGCAGCATGCCGAAGTTGGCGTAGCTGCCGATCGTGCCCGCGGTGTCGGGGGTGAGGCCGAGGCTGTGGCCGCCGAGCATCTTGGGGAGCACGGAGCCGTAGATGAACGTGTCGATGCCGTCGAGGAGGACGAGTCCCCAGCACAGGGCGATGACGGCGGTGCGGCTTCGGCGGGTCGCTGTCCCGGTCGCCTGGGCGAGCGGGGAGGCGGCGGAGGAGGACATCGTTGTTTCCTCTCGTGCGGGACATCGGACAGGGGCCTGGTCCCTGGCTGCAAGGGGGTGGGGCCGGTGTGGCTCGCGCGGCCGGTGGGAAAACGGACGGAGCACGCCCCTGAGCTGCGGACTCCGCGAGGGGAGCCGAGCTTGTTGTGGCGTAGACGTTAAGAAAGCCGTTCCCGTTGCGTCAACGCTTTTGTTGACAATTTAGGCAACGATTCGGCCCCGGGGGTGCGGGTGCGTCGTCCCCGGGGCCGGAAAGGCACGGATCAGGTCAGGGCCGCACGGGTGGTGTGCCGTGCGTGTGGAAGGACTCGATGGTCTTCAGGCCCCATGCCTGGCCCTTCTTGCGCTCCTCCTCGGTCCAGGTGATGAGTGGCCAGTCGGGGGCGAGGACGAGGCGGGTGAGCGGATTGCACAGTTCGACGCGGTTGCCGCCGGGTTCGTAGACGTAGAGGAAGAACGTCTGCTGGATGGCGTGCTTGTGCGGTCCCGTCTCGATGAAGACGCCGGTGTCGATGGCGAGGTCGGCGGCTCGCAGGATGTCCTCGCGGGTGTCGGTGGCGAAGGCGATGTGGTGCAGGCGGCCCGCGCTGCCGGTCCAGTCGGATGTGTAGACGACGTCGTACGACTTGTCGGTGTACGTCAGCCAGCGCGCCGCGATCTTCCCGGAGTCGAGCCGGATCTGCTCGGTGGGGCGGGCGCCGAGGACCTGTTCCTGGAACTCGGCGTTGGCGAGGACGTCGGCGGCGAGGAAGTTGACGTGGTCCAGGCGGCGTACGCCGACGCCGCGGTTGGGTTTGGCCTGTGGCTGGTTCTTGAGGGAGGGCTTGAGCGCGCCGGGGGCCTGGTAGTACTCGCTCTCCCAGTACAGGGCGTGTTCGTGGCCGTCCGGGTCGGTGGTGACGTAGAGCCGGCCGAGACCGGGCTCGTCCTCGGTCCACTCTCCCGTGCCGCCCGCCGCCTCGATGGCCCGCACCCGGCGCCGGAGCGCCTCCTCGCTGGAGGTGCGCAGGGCGAGGCGGCCGAGGCCGGGCTGGTCGCGGGCGGTGAGGACGAGACTGTGGTGCTCGTAGTCGTCGAAGGTCCGCAGGTAGACGGTGTCGCCGTGCTGTCCGTTGACGGTCAGGCCCAGGAAGCCGGTGAAGAAGGCGACGGAGGCGTCCAGGTCCGGGGTGAACAGCTGGGCGTGGCCGATGTGGGCGATGTCGCCGAGAGGCGGGGTCATGAGCGACCTCCTGCGGCTGGTACGGGGAAGACGGTGCCGTCGAAGATCTTGCGGGCGGTGCGGACGACGGCGGTGCGACGGGCCCTCGGGCCGCCGTCGGGAGCGCGTTCGATGCTGCTGTCGATGTCTGTGAATCCGCTGGGGTGCTCGATGCGGAGCCGGTCACCGTCCTCGGGGAGGGCCGCGATGCCGTGCGCGACGCTCCCCTCGATCCGCAGCCCGGCCGCCACGCCGGCGGCGCCCAGGACGCCGATGGAGGTGTGCACGCGGGCCGGGATGAAGGTGCGGGTGGTGACGGCGCCGCCGTGGCGGGGCGGTGAGAGGAGGGTGAGCTTGGGAACGGTGGTGCCGGTGACGTCACCGAGCCCCATCAGCCGCCCCGCTGCCAGCCGGATGTCGTGGAGCCGGGCGGTGAGATCCTGGTTCGCCTCCAGCTCCTCCGGGTCTTCGTGACCGGTGACCTCGAGGGCCTCGGCCGGGACCAGGACGGTGGGCATGCCGTTGTCGACGCACGTGACCTCGATGCCCGCGACCGTGTCGCGCACGTTCCCTGTGGGCAGCAACGTTCCCTTGCCCGGCGGGAATTCGATGACCACGGGGGCGGCACTCCCGGGGACCCCGGAGATCTCCGTGTCGCCGCTGTAGTCGACGCGCCCGTCCGGGGTCGGAAAGGTCGCCGTGGCGAAGTCGCCGGAGTTCACCATGCGGATGCGCACGGACGTCTCGTCCGTCCCCGCTCGTACGAGTCCGCGCTCGACGGCGAACGGACCGACCCCGGCGAGCAGGTTGCCGCAGTTCTGGCGGGCCGAGACCTCTGCCTTGTCCACGGCGACCTGGAGGAAGAGGTAGTCCACGTCGGCCTCGGGGTCGGCCGACGGGGACACCACGGCCACCTTGCTCGTGAGCGGGTGGGCGCCACCGAGGCCGTCGATCTGGCGCGGGTCGGGACTGCCCATGACCCGCAACAACAGCCCCTCACGCACGGTCTGTTCGGCGGGCAGGTCGTCCGCCAGGAAGTAGGCGCCCTTGGAGGTGCCGCCGCGCATCAGCATGCAGCGGATCCCCGCTGGGCCGCTCATGACCCGTCCTCCTCGTACGACCGGTAGGTCACCCCGAGCCGTGCGAGCGTTTCGCGCAACCCGTAGCGGTCCAGGCCGAGTTGCCCCTCCAGGAAGGCGGCGCGGGCCCCTGCCTCCTTCCGCTCGCGGGCCTCGGACGCCTCGGCGGTGTCGCGGGCGCGCTCGCGCGGGACGACCACCACGCCGTCGTCGTCGGCGACGATCACGTCACCGGGGCGGATCATCTGGCCGCCGATCACGATCGGTACGTTCACGCTGCCGCCGGTCGCCTTGACCGTGCCCTGCGGGCTGACCGCGGCGGACCAGGCGGGAAAGCCCATCGCGCGCAGTTCGGCGGTGTCGCGGATGCCGGTGTTCAGGACCACTGCGCGTACTCCGCGCCGCTGCAGAGCGGTGGCGAACAGCTCGCCGAACAGGCCGTCCGTGCAGGGCGATGTGGTGGTGACGACGAGGATGTCGCCCTTGCCGCACTGTTCGACCGCCGCGTGGATCATGAGGTTGTCGCCGGGCCAGCACAGCACGGTGACGGCGGTGCCCGCGACACGGACACCTTGCTGGATCGGGCGCAGATGCGTGCCGAGGAAGCCGGTGCGACCCATGGCCTCGCCGACGGTGGCCGTCCCGTGGCCGGCGAGCGCCTCGACGTCCTCCGCCTCGGCCCTGGGCGGGTTGGTGACGATCACACCGGGCATCAGGCGAGCTCCTTCGCGATCTGCGGGTAGGGCCGCATGTACGCCTCGGCCATCGTCTTGTGCGCGAGGCCCAGGTTGGGGCCGGCGTTCCGCTTGAGCTGCACTCCTCGGCGTACGGCGAGATCGGTGTAGTAGTCCCACAGGTGCTGCTGTGCGCCCAGGCACTCCATGGCCTTGCGCTTGGTCTCCCACACCTCGGTGATGTCCAGGAGAACCTCCGGCTTGAAGCCGCTCATCTCCGGCTGGTGCGGTTCGAAGTAGAAGACGGGCGGGGCGCCGATGATCCCGCCCTCGCCGGGGTAGCCGACGGCCTGGGCGAGGACGCGGGCCTCCAGGGCCATGCGGTTGGCGGCCGGGTGGTCGCCGTTGTACGGGTCCTCGGTGGGGTGGGTGAGGACGACGTCCGGCTGCGTCTCCCGGTAGACGGCGACGAGCCGGTCGGTCAGCTCGGCCGTGGCGACGAGCGGGTAGTCGCCGGCGTCGAAGAAGCGGACCTCGGCGCCGAGGACGGCGGCGGCCTTCTCGGCCTCCTCCCGGCGTATGGCCTTGATCTCCTCGAGCTTCTTTCCTTCCCGCCACGCCTTGGCCGACTCGCCGCGCTCGCCGAAGGTCAGGCACGCGATGGTGACCTTCTCGCCCCGGGAGGCGGCCAGGGCGATGGCTCCGCCCGCCCGCCACACGAAGTCGCCGGCGTGCGCGGTGACGACGAGGGTCGATCGGGGCGGAGCGGCGGCGGGTGCGCCGTTGCCGTGGGTCATGCTGTATCTCCTTGGTGACAGGTGCCGCACCCGCCCCAGGAGCGCGCTTCAGTCGGCGCGCAGGGCGTCGATCACGCTGCTGAGGTGGGCGCGAACGGCCGTCTCGGCCGCTTGCGGATCCCTGGCCCTGATCGCGTCGATCACGGCCAGGTGCTCACCCAGGGACTGCTGCGGACGGCCCGGCCGCAGCGCCAGCTGGAAGCGGTGGCGCACCAGCTGGGCGTTGAGCCGCTCCAGGAGACCGACGGCCGTGTGCTGGCCGGAGGCGTCCCGGATCAGGGCGTGGAGGTCATGGTTGAGCTCGGAGTAGGTGACCGGATCGCCGTCGGCGACCGCCTTGCCCATGGCCTTGCCCATGGCGGTCAGCTCGTCGAGCTGCGCGTCGGTGGCCTCGGTCGCCGCCTTGGCCGCGCACAGCCCTTCGAGCACCATCCGGCACTCCGTGATCTCCACGGCCTCCTCGACCGTGACCACCCGCACCCGTGAACCGCGGTTGCGGATCCGCTCGACCAGCCCCTCGGAGGTCAGATCCAGCAGTGCGGCACGCATGCTGGCGCGCGTGACGCCGTAGCTCTCGGCCAGCTCGTTCTCCACCAGCCGCTGTGCCGGTGCCATCTCGCCCCGCAGGATCGCCTTCCTGAGCCGCTCGAGTGCGTACTGCTTGGCCTGCTCTCCGGAGCCTGGACGGGCTTCCTTCGGCATCTGCCCTCCCTGAGTGAGTGCCTGTCGACGCTAAATCTAGGCGAACAGAATTGTCAACGATTCTGTTCTCACTTTTGCGGCTGGTGCGAGTCACGGCGGGCCGGCGGTGGTGGCGCAATCGCCGCGGCGTGTTCAGGCCGTCCATGGCGGTCGGCTCCGGCAAGGGACGGCGGAACGGGCTCACGGTGTCACGGTGTCGGTGGCCGGCTCTTGTGGCCCCTCACCTCGGCGGCCCGCTTGATGAAGTCGCCCTAATCCTCATCGGCGGCGTGGCCCTGGTGCCGGTGGTTCGCGTGGTCACGGCCTGGCCGGGCGGCTCGGCCACATCCCGGTCTCCCTCGACGGGCCCGTCTGTCGGTGCGACGCGACCGGCTGCCTGGCGACGTACGTCAGCACCCGCGCGGTCCTGGAGAAGGCCGGTCTCGACCATTCGGCTTCACCCCACGACACCGCGCCGCCCTCACCGACCCCGACCGCCGCCTGCGTACGGGGGAGTTGCTCGCTCTGGCCGCGCGGGACCGCGCCGGGCACGCCCTGGGCGCCGCGTTCCAGTCGCTCACCGGACTGACTGACCCTGATCGCGTCGTCCTCGGTGGGCAACTCGCTGACTGGCTGCCCTGGCCGAGGCCCGGCATCGGCGCCCGCCTCGCCCCGCGCCGGGAGCCTTCCTGGCCTGTTCCCCAGTCGTCACGCCCGGGACCCTCGGTGCCGGACGCGAACACATCCTCGCCGACCCCGCCGCCGTACCGAGGGAACCTCGCGGCAGCCGGTTCCGCACGCACAGGTCTCGCAAATGTCGGCGATAGTGCTACTCATATTGTTGACAATCTTGTAGCGTGCGTCACGCCTTGGCCCTGAGGCATCCGCGAAGCACTTGGTGCTCGATGAGGGGAGTCCCATGCAGAGGTTGACCGCGCCACGCGGACGAGAAGCACGCACCCACCTGCCGAGCGCGCGGGCGGAACGGCCCGTGGCCCGCAAACAGTTCCTGAGAGGCATGGCACTCGCGGGTTCCCTCGTCCTCACCCTCGTCGCAGCACCGGCCACCGTCGCGGCGGCCGCCCCTGCGCAGAGCCGTGGCCATGCCGCCGGCCCCCAGGACGCGGCGCTCGCGTTCGACCCCTCCGGCTACACGACGATCACCGTCACCATCGACGGCCGTCCGGTTGATGTGCGCTGGTACAAGGAGATCTGCTACGTCGCGAACCCGGTTGCCGCGGCGGCGCGGCAACCCGGTGGCCCTGGCGGGGGCGGCACCACCATCCCCAACACCCGCTGCGGCTACCAGAGCATGAACGTGTTCGTCCCCGAGAGCGCCTTCGGCGACCAGCGGGCGCCGATCTACTTCGCAGTGAACAACAGCGGCTGGATGGCCAGTTACATACGGGCCAGCGTTACCGCCGGCACCTCCTACAACAGTGCGACGAGCAACGTCGGCGCCGCCCTGAAGGCGGGTTACGTCTTCGTCGACGTCGCCAACCGCAGCCGTGGACTGGTCGGTGCCGACGGCTCGTTCCCCGGCAAGGCACCCGCAGCCGTCGCTGACGCCAAGGCCGCCGTGCGCTACCTACGTCTCAACGACACCGCGATGCCCGGCAGCGCGGAGCGGATCGTCGTCAACGGCACCAGCGGCGGCGGAGCGCTGGCGTCGGTCCTGGGCGCTTCCGGCAACAGCGGCGAGTACACCCCGTACCTCGCCGCGATCGGCGCCGCGGGCATCGACGCCGAGGCGCGCAGCACCCTGCGCGACGACGTCTTCGCGGTCAACGCCTACTGCCCGATCACCGATCTCGGCAACGCCGACACGGCCTACGAGTGGCTCTACAACGTCCTCGACACCCGTAACACCACCGAACAGAACCCCACGCCCCAAGCCGCTGCAGAAATAGCGGCCCGGTTCGCGGCCTACGAGAAGAGCCTCGGGCTGCGCAACCCCGACGGCTCCCGGCTCACCGCCACGACCATGCTCAACGCCGTCAAGAAGGAGGTCATCCGCTCTGCCGAGACCTACCTGAAGGCGGATCCCGCCCGCACCATCCCGCCGCTGGGCGGCACCTTCGAGATCACGACTGGGGGCACCGCCAAGTCGTACGTCAACGACTGGATCGACGTCGACACCGCCACCCGCACGGTGCGCTCCGTCGACATGGCGAGGTACCTCGCCTTCGTCGCCGCCCAGGCCGCCCTCAAGACGACCCCCGCCTTCGACGCCGCGGGCGTCGACGGGAACACCACCAGCCGCACCGAGACCAACCTCTTCGGCCCGCCGACCGCGACCTACATGAACTACACCGAGTTCGGCTGGAACCACAACGACGTGCCCGGCGACGGCAGCGGTCCGGATGACACCGGGCTGACCTGGAAGCAGTACACCGCGCAGAAGAGCACCACCGTCGATGACCAGGTCCGCCTCATCAACCCGATGGACTTCATCGGCACCGGTGCCGACACCGCGCCGAACTGGTACGTCCGCCACGGCACCCGCGACCGGGACACCGCCTTCACCGTCTCGGTCAACCTCGACCGTGCTCTGGCCGCGGACAAGGAGGTCGAGGACCTGGACTACCGGCTCGCCTGGAACCAGCCGCATGCCGGGAACTATGACGTGCCCGAGGCCATGGCCTGGATCGCCGGGGTCGTCCAGCAGGCCGGAGACCCGCTCGCATAGGGACAGGGCGGCCGTACCGGCCGGTCCGCTCGTGAGGGAAGCGCAAGGCACGGGTCACCACGGAGGCCATCGTGGGGCGGTCACCAGCACGCCGGCTGCACCCCGGGTGGCGCTGCCGGGCCGCTGCGACGATGCCGGGCGCCCGCAGGACACCGGCCGCTGCGCCACCCTCACCGCCCCTCCGGTACCGTGACGATCGGATGGCCGTACTGGAGGCGTCGGGCCGCGCTGGAGGCGGTGTTCGCCGCCCGTCGGCTCCTCACCCCGTGGGCACTGTGCCCGTCGACCACCGACCGGACACCGTGCGAGTGCCTGTCGTGGGCGTCGGTCGGCATGGTCGGGCCGCTGACATCCCCGTTGTGACCCCCTTCGACCGTATCCCGTGGAGTTGAGGGTGGGGGAGGGGCGCGGACGCAGCCGGGGATCGGGGCGCGCTTGCTCGTCGCACGTCGGCGGGGCCACCGCGCCCGCGTTGCCGCCAGTGCGGCGGCGACGTCCGACGGGGGGCGTCGGCGGCGCAGCAGCCGGGGCGGGCACGGTGCAGGCGTGCGGGGCGGCGCCACCGGCCGGAGGCGTCACGGGCGACGTTGACCACGCGCATGTGCTGTGCGCCGGCTCCACTTGCTGCCGGGCCAGCAGGGCCTACCGGCCCCCGCCTCGACGCAAGTACAGCCAGCCTCCCCCGCAGCAGCACCCAGCCGCTCGTGTGCACGGCGAGCTGGGCGCGGAAGCCGTCCCGCTTCGGCTCGGCGGCCTACCCAGCGACCAGGCCGAAGCTGTCTACGGCCGTGCCCGGCACCCCCGCGCGGTCGTCGGTCGGGAGCACGGTGAGGGCCACGGCCGGGCGGCTCAACGCCGGCCGGAACCTAGTGCGCCACCTGTCACGGGCCTCCCCGCCCGCCAGGAGTCCGGCCATGCGACGTCGTCGATCGCCAGCCATGGCGCGGTGGCGACGGCAGTGGGCGTAAGCCCCGTGAATGCCTTCACGTCGCGGTGCAGATGGGACTGGTCGACGTAGCCGCTCTCGGCCGCGACACCAAGCCGCCCAGCTGGTGCGGTTCGACCATGCGGCCCATCTACTCGCGGCGGGTTTCCCTCCGCCATTCCTACCTGGCTCAATGCCGTGAAGGACCAGGCCGCGGGCATCGGGCAGACGGTCGTGCCGGGAACCCCGGGCGACTCCCCGCACATCCTTGACACGCTGCTGAACCTGGACGCCGGAATGAAGCCGGAGACGGTGGCCACCGACAACGCCTCGTACTCCGACATGGTCTTCGGCCTGTTCTCCCTGCTCGGCTGACAACTTCTCCCCGCGCAACGGGAACTTCCGCGACTTCAATGAGCCGAAGACGGCGAGGACGAGGACGTCTGTCGGCTCGGGTCCCCGGTGGCCCTCATCAGGGTGAGGAGGCCGCCGGGTGAACCCGGCTTCGTCCTCGAAGCAGAGGTAGCCCCCGCAGGCCGCCCGGGCTCTTTTACCTCAGCCCAGGTCGCCTCCTTCCACACGGCCACGGCCTGCTCGTCGCGCTCGGCGACCCGTCGTGCGGGGACCTGCGGACTGAAGCCGAGCCGGTGCATCAGTCTCGTCGCACCCGAGACGCTGTAGGAGACGTGGAACTGCCTGCCGATCAGCGTGGCCACCCGAGCGGCGGTCCACACCTGGTCCTCCACAGCCCCTCAGTGACTTCACGAAGATTCACCCCGACGAGCCGAAGTCAGTAACCACGCTCTCCGCTCGCTACGGCAACGGCAGGCCGGGCATGCGCGGGTGCCGGCACTCAGCGCGGGCTGCGTCGGCTCCGGTAGGCCGCGACGCTGGCCCGGTGTGCGCAGGTTCGAGTGCAGTACTGCTTCGAGCCGTTGCGCGAGAGGTCAACGAAAGTGGCCCGGCAGGTCGGCCCGGCACATACGCCGAGACGAGCGGGGCCGAGCGTGGCGATCACGGACGCCAGTGCGCTGAGCGTAGTCGCGGCAAGGTGCGCCGCGCAGCGGTCGGTGTCGGAGGTCACCTCGGTCCACCATCGGTCGTCCTCGTGGCGCAGTACCGGGATGGCGCGGCTGCGACGCAGACCAGCATTGATCAGAGCCGCAGTCGCGTCCGCGTCCGTGTCGGCCCGTTCGAGCACCTCACGCACCGTCTCGCGCAACGCGCGGACTTCCGCCAGGTCGGCGGGGGTGAGATGGCGCGGACCGGTCCCTTGGTTCGCAGCCGAACTCGGGGGCTCAGCCGCGGGATGCTCGTCGAGGAAGACACGGAGCTGCTCCACGGTCTCGAGCGCGTCCTCTCCCTTGACCGGCCTCAAGGTGTTGGCCAGGTCGACGGCCGTCTGGACCGCCAATGGACTGTAATACGCATCCCGCATTTGACGTGTCTCCACACTGCTCGTAATGTTACATGCAAAGGGGATTTAGCATGTCACAGCGTACTCGGCAGGGGACGACGCCGCAGATGATGCCGCCCGGAGGTGCTCCGGCACCGGAGCGAACGGATGCCCCGGGTGGGCGTCGGCTGGGACTGACTCTGGGGCTGCTGGTGCTGCCGATGTACGTGGCACTGGGAGCGCCGTCGGTGGCCCTGCCGGCCATCGGCCGCGCACTCGCGGTGCCGTTCGGGGCCACCGCATGGATTCTCGCCGCGTGGTCCCTGACCTCCGCGCTCGCGATGCCGGTCGCGGGCCGGTTGCTGGTCCGCTGGAGCCCCTTCCAGGTCCTGGTCGCCGGGGTCATGGCGCTCGCCGCGGGCTCCGCGCTCGCCGGAGCCGGGCCGGCACTGTCCGTGGTGATCGTCGGCCGACTGATCGGCGGCGCTGGGGCGGGCGCGACGGTGATCGCCGTCTTTGCCGCGGCCACCGCCCTGCCCGGGAGGCAACGGATCCGCGTCCTGGGAACCATCGCGGCGGCCAGCGCGACGGCGTCGGGCTGCGGGACACTGATAGGCGGAGCGGTGACCGCATGGCTCGGGTGGCGTGCCGTGCTCGCGATCCCGGCCCTCGCGCTGCCCCTCCTGCTGGCCGCATTGCCGAACAGGCGCGCGCTGGCGCGGAGCGGTAGCGGCGAGCGAAACGGCTCGACCGAGCGACTCGATGTCGTCGGCGCGGCCGTGCTGTCGGTACTCGCCGGCTCCTTGATCACGTTGCTGCAGGCACACTCGGTCGGCCTGCCCGCCCCGGTCACGCTTGTCGTGGCCGCCGCCGGGGCGCTCGCCGCCGTGGGTCTGTGGTGGCGTGTGCGCGGCACGCCCGACGGGTTCGTGCCCCGACGGGTGATCGCATCCCGGGGCTTCCTGGCGGCCGGGCTCATCGGCGGGACCGTCTTCGCCGGCTACTACGGCGTGCTGTTCCGCGCCCCGTCCCTGATCGAGCAGGCCACGGGCGGTGGCCCTTTGGAAGCCGGCGTGCTCTTGGTCCCGGCCGCCGCCTGCTCGGTGCCGGCCGGGCGGCTGGTCGGCACCTTGACCGACCGGTTCACCGGCTGGCAGGTGTCGGCCGGGCTTGCGGCACTCACCGTCATCGGCGTGCTCGTGGTCGCGGTCTCCACCGGGCCGGTCCCGATCGTCCTCGGCACGGCCTCGACCGTGTGCGGGTTCGCCGGCGCCCAAGCCGTACTGGTGAGCCTCGCGCCGGAGCTGGTCGCCGCGGACGACCACCACACGGCACAGGGCCTGCTCAGCTTCATGAACGTCCTGGGCGGCGGGATCGGTCCGGCCGCTGTCGCGGGTCTGTCCGGCATCGTGCCGGGGCCGGTGGCCCTCGCGGTGCTCGCGGCCCTCCCCCTGTCCGGACTCGCCCTCAGCCTGACCCGGCGCCCTACCGCCGACCGCCGCCCCGAACCCGGTACCACGCGTGGGAGCCCGCGCTGACAGTACAACTGCAACCGATCCGAGAACGCCTCGACCAGCAAGGAGCCTTGCCATGTCCGCCGAGCCATTCGAGGTCGCCATCACCGAAGCCGAGATCGCGGACCTGCGTGAACGACTGCGACGGACACGGTGGCCCGAGCGCGAGCCGGTGGACGACTGGTCACAGGGGCTGCCGCTGGCGTACGCACAGGAGCTGTGCCGCAGCTGGGCCGAGGACTACGACTTCGGGTTCGCCGAGCGGCTGAACGTGTTCCCGCAGTACCGCGACACCATCGACGGGCTGGGCATCCACTTCCTGCACGTCCGCTCGCCGGAGCCGGACGCGTTCCCGCTCGTGCTCACGCACGGGTGGCCGGGTTCGGTGCTCGAGTTCCTGGAGGTCCTCGGCCCGCTGACCGACCCCCGCGCGCACGGCGGTGACCCGGCGGACGCGTTCCACGTGGTCGCGCCGTCGTTGCCCGGGTACGGCTGGAGTGACAAGCCGTCGACGACCGGGTGGGGCATCACTCGCATCGCGCGCGCCTGGGACACATTGATGGTTTCGCTGGGTTACGAACGGTACGGCGCGCAGGGCGGTGACTGGGGCTCGGCGGTGTCCGCGGCGCTGGGCGAGGCGGCGCCCGATCGGGTCGCCGGCGTCCACCTGAACCTGGGATCCGTGGCGGCGGGCACGTTCAACGACCCGACGCCCGCGGAGCTGGCAAATCTGGAGGCCGAGAAGGAGATGCAGCGCACCGGCCGGGGATACTCGGCGATCCAGGCGACCCGGCCGCAGACGCTCGGCTACGGCCTCACCGACTCCCCGGCCGGGCAGGCCGCCTGGATCGCCGAGAAGTTCTGGGCGTGGACGGACAACGACGGCCATCCCGAGGACGCGTTGTCGCGGCAGACGATCCTCGACGAGATCTCGGTCTACTGGTTCACCGCGTCGGCCACGTCGTCGGCGCGCCTGTACTGGGAGAGCTTCGCCAACTTCCGGGACAAGGTGACCGCGCCGTCCGGGCTGTCGGTCTACCCACGCGACATAAGCCGCCCGTCGAGGCGGGAGGCCGAGCTGCGGTTCACCGACCTGCGCTGGTTCGAGGAGCTGCCGCACGGCGGCCACTTCGCCGCGCTGGAGCAGCCGGAGTCGTTGGTCGAGCAGGTACGCGGGTTCTTCCGCCTGTTCCGCTGACGGGCCGTCCCCAGTTCTGCGAACGGCCCGCGAGTGATCACTTTTCGGCAGGTCGCCGTTCGCAGGAAACCTCTCACAACCAGGGCCACGGACCACCCCGGGCAGGCGCTGGCCGCGCAGGTGGACCAGCTCGGCCTGCACGTCACGAGCCTGATCAACAATGCCGGGTTCGCCACCTTCGGCCCCTTCCACCAGGCGGACCCGGACCGGCTGCGCCGGGAGATCGCGGTCGACGTGACCGCGGTCGCCGACATCAGCCGGGCCTTCATCGGCCAACTGCGCACCGCGGGCCGCGGGGTACTGGTCAACGTGGCGAGCATGGCCGCCTACCAGCCCAACCCGCGCATGGCGCTCTACGGGGCGACCAAGGCGTTCGTGCTCAGCCTCACCGAAGCGCTGTGGGAGGAGTCACGCGGCACCGGCCTGCGGGTGCTGGCCCTGTCCCCCGGCGCGACCCGGACCGAGTTCTTCGACGTCGTGGGCACCCCACAGGCCGCCGGAGGGACCAGACTCGCCTCACCCGTCGACGTCGTCCGCACCGCGCTGGCCGCCCTGGACCGCAAAAACCCGCCGCCCAGCGTCATCGCAGGCCGCATGAACCGGGTGATGGCCTTCCTCGCCCGACGCCTGGCCACCCGACGCCAGGTCATCCGGGTGTGAGCACCGACCCGTTGACCGAGGCGGTCCTGGCTGCCCTCGCCCGCGCGGACTCCGTCCGCCGTCTGGAGGTCCGGGCCAACGCCGACACCCCCGGAGACGCGGTACGCGCCCGCAAGCTCGGCGCCCAGGGCATCGGTCTGTGCCGCACCGAGCACATGTTTCTCGGCGACCGCAGAACGCTGGTCGAGGCGATGATCCTGGCCCGCGACGACACGACCCGTGAGGAGGCTCTCGAGGCGCTGCTGCCGCCGCAGCGTGAGGACTTCACCGGCATCCTCGAAGCGTTGGACGGGTTGCCGGTGACCATCCGGCTCATCGATCCGCCGTTGCACGAGTTCCTGCCCGACCGCACCGCGCTGGCCGTCTGCCTGGCGGCGCCACCCACCCGGACGTCCACGACCGTGAACTGCGCGACGCGGTCGAGCGCCTGCATGAGCAGAACCCGATGCCGGGCCTGCGTGGCGTCCGGCTCGGACTGGTCGTTCCCGGCCTCATGGCCATGCAGGTCCGCGCGATCGCCGAGGCCGTCGTCCACCGGTTGCGCGAGGGCGGCCGGCCGCACGCCGAGATCATGATTCCGCTCGTCGGCACGGTGGAGGAACTCCGGCTGGCCAGGCGGGAGGCGGAGCGCGTACTTGCCGAAGTCGCGGCCGAGACGGGTAGGTCCCTGCACCTACCGATCGGCACGATGATCGAACTGCCTCGCGCGGCCCTCACCGCCGGACGCATCGCCGAGGCCGCCGACTTCTTCTCCTTCGGCACCAACGACCTCACCCACACCACCTGGGGACTGTCCCGCGACGACGCAGAAGCGTCCTTCTTCCCGCTGTACCTGGAGAAGCGCGTCTTCAGTGTGTCCCCCTTCGAGACGATCGACCAGGAGGGTGTCGGCAGGCTTGTGGACATGGCCATGAGGACGGGGCGCGCCGTCGATCCGCGGTTGGAGACCGGGGTGTGCGGCGAGCACGGCGGCGACCCCGAGTCGATCCACTTCTTCCACCGCGTCGGCCTCGACTACGTCTCATGCTCTCCCTTCCGCATCCCGGTCGCCCGGTTGGAGGCGGGACGAGCAGCCCTCGCGGGCGTCGAAACCAGCGACAGCCGGTGACGGCCGCATTCGGCTCTGCGGTCACGGTGCGAGGCGAGCGCGTCGTCCTCTCCGTACGGCCTCCGTCGGGACGAGAGCACATGGAGATCGTCGCGTATGGCGTTCTCGCGGACTAGGGCCGCTGCTGAGAGAAGCCTTCGACAAGGCGTTCACCGGCCGGCATGAACCGAGGTTTCCGGGACTGTGCCTCGACCGGGACACCGCCCCGACCGCCGCGGGCCACGAGGCCGTGTTCAGCAGCGTCAACTCACGGTCGCCCGGGTCTCGTGCTGCTCGCCGTACTCGGTGGCCGAGTTCGCCTGGACGGCGGCCCTGGCGGTCGATCGCCGGATCGTCCGGGCCGCGCACCGCACGCGTGAGTTCGGCTTCCGGCTCGACGGGTTGACGGGCCGCGACCTGCGCGACCGGCCTGCCGGTGTGGTGGGCACCGATGACCTTCGGCAACGTCCTGGTCACTTCGCACCACGCCTACTTCACCCGGGACGCCGTCGGGCAGATCTCCCAGACCACAGTGGCCGACGTCGAGGACTGCTTGGCCGACCGCTCCGGCTCCGACGTACTCGTCCGTCCGGATCATCCTGATCCACGTCTGCCGCCGCCGACCGGCGAAAGAAAGGCCGTCGGACCCCACCCGGCGGCCGGCCCGGGACTGTTCGGCCCTACCCGGCCCGGGCACCCCTCCGAGGATCATGAGGCGACGGCCGGGAAGGGCCCAGGTCCACACCCGCACCACGGCACTTCCCGGCTCGTCGTCGACATGGCACAAGGGGAGGACACCGTCCGGTGGACCAGGCACGGATACAGAAGGTGGGGACCGCGCGGCCGAGTGCCGGGGTCACCGTGGCCGCCAAGACGACCAAGCGGGCCGTCCGGCCGTCGTGGGCGGAGTGGCTGACGACCACCGACCACAAGAAGATCGGGACACTGTACCTGGTCACCGCGTTCGCGTTCTTCATCGTCGGCGGTGTGATGGCCCTGCTGATGCGCGCGGAGCTGGCCCGGCCGGGCCAGCAGATCATGTCGAACGAGCAGTTCAACCAGGCATTCACCATGCACGGCTCGATCATGCTGCTGATGTTCGCCATGCCGCTGTTCACCGGCTTCGCCAACTGGATCATGCCCCTGCAGATCGGCGCCCCGGATGTCGCCTTCCCGCGGCTGAACATGCTGGCCTACTGGCTCTTCCTGTTCGGCTCGGCGATCGCGGCCTTCGGTTTCCTCACACCGGGTGGCGCCGCCGACTTCGGCTGGTTCCTCTACGCGCCGCTCTCCGACGCCGTCCACTCGCCGGGCCTCGGCGCCGACCTGTGGATCATGGGCGTGGCCCTGTCCGGCTTCGGCTCGATCCTCGGCGCGGTCAACTTCATCACCACGATCATCTGCATGCGCGCCCCCGGCCTGACGATGTTCCGCATGCCGATCTTCACCTGGAACGTGCTGCTGACCGCCGTCCTGGTGCTGATCGTCTTCCCGGTTCTCGCCGCTGCCCTGTTCGCGCTGGAGATGGACCGCAAGTTCGGCAGCCATGTCTTCGACGCGGCCAACGGCGGCGCGCTGCTGTGGCAGCACCTGTTCTGGTTCTTCGGCCATCCCGAGGTCTACATCCTGGCGTTGCCGTTCTTCGGCATCGTCTCCGAGGTGATACCCGTCTTCAGCCGGAAGCCGATGTTCGGCTACATGGGCCTGATCGCCGCGACCATCGCCATCGCCGGCCTGAGCGTGACCGTATGGGCGCACCACATGTACGTCACCGGAGGCGTCCTGCTGCCGTTCTTCTCCTTCATGACGTTCCTGATCGCGGTGCCGACAGGGGTGAAGTTCTTCAACTGGATCGGCACCATGTGGAAGGGCTCGCTGTCCTTCGAGACGCCGATGCTGTGGACCGCCGGCTTTCTGATCACCTTCCTCTTCGGCGGTCTGACCGGAGTGATCCTGGCGTCGCCGCCGATGGACTTCCACCTCTCCGACTCGTACTTCGTCGTCGCGCACTTCCACTACACGGTCTTCGGTACGGTCGTGTACGCGATGTTCGCCGGGTTCCACTTCTGGTGGCCCAAATTCACCGGCAAGATGCTCGACGAACGCCTCGGCAAGGTGACGTTCTGGACGCTCACCGTCGGCTTCCACACCACCTTCCTGGTCCAGCACTGGCTGGGCGCCGAGGGCATGCCCCGCCGCTACGCCGACTACCTGGCGGCCGACGGCTTCACCGCCCTCAACACCGTCTCCACGATCGGTTCGTTCCTGCTCGGCCTGTCGGTCCTGCCGTTCTTCTACAACGTCTGGAAGACGGCCAAGTACGGCAAGCCGGTCGAGGCCGACGACCCCTGGGGCTACGGCCGTTCACTGGAGTGGGCGACCTCCTGCCCCCCGCCCCGCCACAACTTCGTCTCCCTGCCCCGTATTCGCAGCGAGTCCCCGGCCTTCGACCTCCACCACCCGGAGATCGCCGCGCTGGACGAGGCGGCGAGGTAGGTCATGCCCCATGCCGTCCTCGCCCTGGGAGCCGCTGCGGTGACCGCGGCGGGCTGCGTCTGGTACCTGCCGGCCCTCGCCGACCTGCGCGCGGGAGCCGACCGGCCGGTTGCCCGGCGGACAGCCGCGGCGGCGTGCCTCAGCGGCTGGGCCACGAGCGGGATCGTCGCCGTACTGCTGCTCGTCTGCGAAGAGTGGTGGCCGCCTTCCGGCGCGTCCCTGGCCGGTGCCGTCGCCACGGTGAGCCTTCGGGCACACGCGGCGGTACAACGTCGCCGTGAGACGCGGGAAGCCGCACGCGACTGGGCGGCGCTCGGCCACCTTCGGCGACCACGGGACACCGGAGGTGCCCGGCACGCCGTCGCCGTGCTCATCGGTACCGGGCTGATCGCAGCCGTGACCGCGGCGGCCCTCGGGGCGGTCGCGGAGCGGGAGCACGGCAGGGCCTGGTGGGCGGTCGCCTCCATGCCCTCCGCGGTGGTCGCGCTGTTCCTCATCCTCGCGGTCCTCAGTGGCCGGGTGCTGCGACACCATCGAGCCGGTCCCAGCGGTCGCCGTCGGTAAGTCTTGCGCTGGGCCGGTCGGCGCCGTGCACCGTCACTCCGACCGCGCCGTGCACCATCAGCTGGTTCACCCCCGCTCAGATCCCGCAGGACGTCGTCTTCACCGTCGAGCACTCGTCCTCGATGCGTGCCGACGGCCCAGGTTCACTCCTTCCACCGCTTCTTGACCGTTCGGGAAGCCGGGTCCCGCCACCGCCGCGAGTACTTTGGGCCGGTCGCTTTGTGACGGGAGGCATGACCCGTCCCGGGGCCGGACCGACGGGCCCAGTCGTCCGGGGCGGTTCGGCCCTGTTCCGGGTGCCGACCGCGCCGGATCATCGAAGTGCCGGCCGGACCCGCACGACAGATCCCGGCTGCGACGGTGCACGCCGTCCCTCCACTTATCCGCACCTCAGGGGAGTTCCATGCTTTCGCCCGAGTCGGCCGCTGTCGTTCGCGCCACCCTGCCCGCCGTCGGCGGCGCCCTGGACGAGATCACCACCCGCTTCTACGGCACCATGTTCGCCGAACAGCCCGACCTCCTGGACGGCGTGTTCAACCGCGGCAACCAGGCCAGCGGGCCCTGCTGGCCGACCCCGACGCCCGGCCGGACACTCTCCTTTCCCGGCGGGGTGCCCAGCCACGTCGCCCCGGAGACCCCCGGCTCCATCCACGAGGACGGCGAACTCGGCTACTCGCTCTCCCATGCCTACGGCGCTGCCCTGGACAACCCGGACCTCGTGGTCGCCTGCGTGATCGGTGACGGCGAGGCCGAGACCGGACACGCTGGATCCGTTCGCCCACCTGCGGCCGGTCGGAGACGCCGGCCCGGCGCGGACTGCGGCGACGGCGCCCCGGCGAACAGCCGTTGGATGACCAGGTCGGGCAGGTCCCGGGCGAACCTGTCGCGGTCGTCGGGGACGACCATGGGCTCGGTGTCCCACCGGTGCTCGGCGACGTCCAAGGCCAGCGCGGCCCGGTTGCCGAACCCGGTGATCATGACGCCCCGTCCCCAAGGGCTGGGCTCGGGAGCAGGTCATCGACTGGCGTGCCCGCACCGCTCACGAGCACCAGAGGGTGTCGGACCACATCGACCGCTACGGTGCTACGAGCAGGCCGGCGTGCTCGCACCGGCGTCGCTCCTGGTGCTGGCCGACGCGATGAGCCGCTACGCGACCGAGCCCGCCACCGACCTCGCCTGAAGCCGACGGGACGGCACGGCCGGTCGTCCTCCTTTCGGCCGGCGGAGCCGTGGCGCTCCCGCCTTTCGGTGCCCGGGTCCCTCGGGCGACAGCCCGGGCCTCATCAAGGCTTGCCGGCAATCGACGCGATCGGCGGGCCCCGCGAAGCGGTGGCCCATGAACGGGAACCATGAACATCGCCGATTGGATCGTCGCGGGGCTGCTCGCCCTCCTCTACTTCTACTCCGGCACGCTGAAGGTGAGCCGGAGCCGCGATCAGCTCCGCCCGATGATGACCTGGGTCGATCGCGTACCCTTGCCCGCCCTCAGGGCGCTGGGAACGATCGAAATACTCGGCGCGCCGGCCGGATCCTGCCGCTGCTGACCGGTGTCGCTCCCTCGCCGGCACCGGCTGCGGCCATCGGCTTCGTACTCCTGCAGGCCGGTGCGATCGCCGTCCACCTGACCGGCGAAGACCGCCGGATCACGCTCAACGCCGGGCTACCGCCACCGCGGCCGTGACTGTCTGGCTGGCCACGAGTCTGTGATCGAGCACAGTCCTCGAACCGTGAACGCGACTGCGGAGCCGACCGCCCAACGGCCGCCACGTGCGGAAGCCTTCGGGGAACGGTCACTGTGACTGTTCCCCGAACGGAAACTGCTGAGACCGACGTGGCGTGAGCGCGAGAAGCAGCCAGCGCCATGGCGTGGTTGCCGCTACCGCCACCCCCTCACGGTGGCCCCTTGAGGGCCCCGGTTGAATGGGCGACGAGAGGCCGACGGGTCAGTGCGCGGTGAGCCCGCCGTCGACGACGAACTCCGCCCCTGTGACGTAGGAGGATTCGTCGCTGGCCAGGAAAAGCATCATGGGGGCGATTTCCTCGGGGCGGCCGGCGCGCCGCATCGGGGTCCGCACGATGTCGGGCTGCCGGTCTCCCTCTTGGCGGAGGATCTCCTGGATCATGGGCGTGGCGATGACTCCCGGGTGTACGGAGTTCACGCGCACGCCCTGGGCGGCGTACTCCACGGCGGCGGTCTTGGTCAGCAGGCGCACTGCTCCCTTGGACGCGTGGTACGCGGCGGCGCCCCCGCTGCCGATCAGCCCCAGGACGGACGAGGTGTTGATCACCGAGGCGTTGCCGCTTGCGCGCAGCAGCGGCATGGCGGTCTTCATGCCCAGCCAGGTGCCGGTCTGGTTGACCGCGATCACCCGGTGCCACGTGTGCGGATCGGCTTCCTCGACGCCGGCCCAGTCCACGATTCCGGCGATGTTCACCAGCACATCCAGCCTTGCGAAGCGTCGCTCGACCTGGGCGATGACCTCGCTCCACTGCTGCGGCGACGAAACGTCCAGGCCGATGCCCAGTGCTTCGACGCCGGCGCGTCCCAGCCGGGCCGCGAGGTCCGCCGCGGCGTCGGCACAGGCATCGGTGAGCACCAGATGTGCTCCCTGGCGAGCGAACAGCTCCGCCGTGGCCTGTCCGATGCCGCCCGCCGCGCCTGTGATCAGCGCTGTTTTTCCTGCCAGGCGTCCCGCCATGGTCATCCCTCGATTCCTCATGTGGTGTGTTCGGTGCCCCGTGTGCCGGTTCAGAGCGCGGTGAAGCCGCCGTCGGCGGCGACCACGGCTCCGGTGACGAAGCTGGAGCGCGGGGAGGCGAGGAAGCACAGCACCTCGGCGATCTCGGCCGGCTGCGCCACCCGGCCCAGGGGCTGCGCGTCGGCTAAGGACGCGAGGTAGGCGCGGCTGTCGGAGCGGAAGGTGTCGAGGAAGTCGGACTCGATCACGCCCGCGGCGACGAGGTTGGCGCGGATGCCCAGGGGGCCGCCCTCGACAGCGAGCACCTTCGTCAGCTGGGCCAGAGCGCCCTTGGACGCGCTGTAGGCGGCGCCCTCGGGCAGCCCGACGGTGCCCGCGTAGGAGCCGGTGCTGACGATGGCCCCGCCACCGCCGGCCCGCATGGCCCCGAAGGCCTCGCGGGCGAAGAAGAACGAGCCGCGGGCGTTGACCGCCATCACCGCGTCCCAGTCCTCGGCGGTGGTGTCGGTGACGGGCTTGTTCACGGTGCGCCCGGCGTTGTTCACCAGGATGTCCAGCCTCCCGAACGCGTCGACCGCCTTCCGTACGGCCCCGACGGCGGTCTCCTCCCGCGTCACGTCCCCGGTCACAGCGAGGACACCGGGAAACTCCTTCGGCAGGTCCTCGGTCTCGGGGCGCAGGTCGACGGCGACGACGCGGGCGCCGCGGGCGCTCAGCAGTGCCACCGTCTCCCTGCCGACGCCGCGCGCGCCCCCTGTGACCAGGGCTACCTTCCCGGCGAACTCGGCATCCTGACGGTCACCGTCACCCATCCCGGCCACGGACGGCTCCTCTCCTTGGTTCTCCTCGATCAGCGCGCGTTCCGCGCCAGTCGCTCTCCACCGAGAATGAGCAGGTCGGCAGCCGTCGACCAGGACGTGCGCTGCCTGGGTGCGGCACACCCAGGCAGCGCACCCGGACCTGTGTTTAACCTGAACAAATGACCGACAACCACCTGGGTGACTTTCTGCGTGCACGCCGCGCGGGCCTGCGGCCGCAGGACGTCGACATGGCGAGCTACGGGACCCGCAGGGTCACCGGACTGCGCCGCGAGGAGGTCGCCGTCCTGGCCGGAGTGAACGCCGACTACTACACGCGCTTGGAACAGGGACGCGAACGCAACCCCTCACCCCAGGTACTCGACACCCTCTCCCGGGCGCTCCGGCTCGACGAGGACACCCGCGCGCACCTGTACCGCCTCGCCGGGGCCACACCCGGCGACCACCTCGCCGCGCACACGTCCGGACAAGTCAGTCCCGCACTGCGCCAGCTGATGGACGGCTACCCGAACACCCCCGCGTTCGTCCTGGACCGAACCCTGGACATCCTCGCCGCCAACGCCCTGGCCGACGCCCTCTTCGCCCCCTTCGATCCGCCGGACAACCTGGCCCGCATGACGTTCCTCGACCCCGCGGGCCGGCACTTCTACACCGACTGGGACCGTGCAGCCCAGGCCGTCGTCGCCAACCTCCGTCACGCGACGGGGTTCGACCCGAACGCTCCGCGGCTGCGCGAGCTGGTCCGCACCCTCACCGAGCACAGCACCCTGTTCGCCCGCCAGTGGAACAGCCACACCGTGCGCGGCAAGACCCAGGACGCCAAACACCTCCACCACCCGGACGTCGGCCCCCTCACCCTCACCTACCAAGCCTTCGACGTCCGCGACGCGCCCGGCCAGCAGCTCGTCATCTACCACGCCGAACCGGGCGGCCCCAGTGCCCAGGCGCTGGACCTGCTCGGCTCCCTCCACGCCACCCGCGGCCGCCGCGAGACACGACACCAGAACTCACCCTGACCGGCACCGGCCGTACCCGACGGGAACCCCTGCGGGAAGCGAACGGCCATCCCCGCCCTGAGGTGCCCGGGGCCCGCGCCCGCGAAACGGCCAGGGCACGGCAGGAGGAGTACCAGGCACGGGTGCGGCGGGTGGCCCAGGAGCAGACGCCCGAGCGCGAGGCCCGCCGTCCCGCCTGCGGAGCGAGGTTCACCGACGAGGCTGGGAGGCGACACAGGCGACGGACTGGGGCAGGCCGAAGGACATCCACCCGCACCTGTGCGACGGCCGCAGGCCGAGGGCCGGAACCGCCGTGGTCCCGGCGGCAGGCGAGCGGGAACGCAAGCGTCCGGGCGCGGCCGGTACGCGAGGGCGCCAGGGTCCGGTACCTGTCGGGGCACGGCAGCACTCTCAGTGGTATGCCCGTCGTCCCCTCCACACGCGCTGCGGCGCCGAGTTCACCGACGAACGGTGGAGGGCGGTCGCGCCCACCGGCTGGGGCACCGCCCACGAGCCCCGGCCGGCTCTGTGCGAGGATCGCGACCGGGAGGCCCACGTCGACCTGGAGCATGCCTGGACTGGGCATGTTGCCGCACCCGGAGCAGCAGCAGGCCGTGCCCGAACGGGAGGCCGGCAGCTGGTTCTGCCGCTTCCGCAGGTGACGCGATCACAGCCCGGCCGACAGTGGCGGCTGCCAGGCCGAAGGCATGGAGCGTGCGGACGAACGGCTGCTGCGCCGCCGGGCCTACGGCGCCGACCACGACGATCCCGACCCCGGCCCGCTCCCGCACCGGACCTACGCCGACTCCGCACCGTCCACGGCCCCGCACCGGCACCTTCGGCCTCCGGTGGAACCAGCCACCCGCGCGTCAGGCGCCGTGCGGCGCGCCCGCGGGGAAGCCCGGTGAAGGCGTCCGGGGCGCGATCGGCCTTCGGGCCGCTATGTGCGGGGCTGGATACCGTCGAAGAGGTTGTCGACGATGGCGTCGATGAATTCGGGTGTGACGGGCTCGTCGGGGATCAGGCTGCGGTGGTAGACGGCGCCCCAGAGCTGGTCGACCAGGACCCGTACGTCGACGTCCTCGCGGATCTCGCCCTGCTCCTTGGCGCGGGTCAGGCGCTGGTAGGCCAGTTCGCGTCTGCCCGAGGAATACAGGGCGCGGTAGGCGCGTGCGAGGTCGGGGTCCGTCTGGGAGGCGCCGATGAGCTCGAGCAGGGCACGGCCTCCCGGCCCTGCCATGACCTGGCGGTGGTGGTGGAGCTGGTGACGCAGATCCTCGCGTACGTTGCCGGTGTCGGCGAAAGCCAGGGTGGTGCGCACGGCGTGGAAGTACCCGTCGAGGGCGAGCGCGCCGGGTGATTGCCACCACTTGTACAGGGTGGTCTTGCTGACACCGGCGACTTTGGCGACCCGCTCGAACGTCAGGCCTGCCATTCCCTCGGTCAGGATCAGCCGTCCGGCGGCTTCCAGGACGTCGGCGCGGACCTCTTCGGCGGGACGTCTCCCGCGGCCGCGCCTGCGCGGGCTCGTGGTCGTCTCGTCCGGCTGGCTGGTCACGGGCGCCTCCTGAATGGTCGGGGTCGAGGGTTGCCGGGATGTCGCGCGGGCGTGGGTGTCGGACGGCCAGCGGGCTCACGGTGAGGCCCCCATGCCGGTGGGGTGCCCGCGGACACACCCACCGGGCATTGTCGGTGTTACGGGTGGGCCGGCAGCAGGTCGGCCAGGCCGATGCGGGTGAGGAACTCGTTCCGGACGCGGTCGGCCACCTCGGAGACCGCCTCGGACCCGTCGTCGGCCGGGTCGATGTGCACACGGTAGGGCCGGCTGCCCCCGGGCAGGGCCACGATGCGGGCGATCTCGTCGGACACCATGGACGCCTCGGCGTCGGCCGGGGACAGGGCCGCGAGTTTTCCCGCGACCTGCTCCACGAGGCCCGCGTAGCGCGTCGCGTAGGCCGCCTCGACCGCGGCGTCGGCAGGCGTGCCGGCGTGCGCGAAGTGGTTGGTTCCCCGGGTGAACGACCCCGGCACCACGATGGAGGTCTCCACGCCCCAGCGGGCGAGTTCGGCGGCATAGCCGACCGCGAGGGAGTCCATGCCGGCCTTCGCCGCGAAGTACGGCGCGAGGTAGGGCGGAGTGCCGCCCTTGACGCTGGAGCTGGAGACCCACACGACCAGGCCTGCGCCGCGTGCGCGCATCCCGGGCAGTACGGCCCGGTTGACGCGCTGTGTGGACAGGACGTTGACGTCGTACAGCTGGGCGAGCTGCTCGGCGGTGAATGCCTCGGCCGGGCCGACCACCATGTGGCCGGCGTTGTGGATCAGGACGTCGATGCGACCATGCTCGGCGAGGATCCGCGCGACGGCGGAGTCGACCGACTCCTGGGAGGTCACGTCGAGTTCGACGGTGCGCAGGTCGACCTTGTGCTCGGTGGCGTGGTCGGCGGCGGCCCGGACGGCCGGGGCGTTGCGGCCGGTGGTGTGGCGCATGCCGGCGTAGACGGTGTCACCGCCGTCCGCTACGGCGCGGGCGGTCAGCGCGCCGAATCCGCTGGAGGCACCGGTGATCAGGACGATCTGCTGGGTGGACACGGCATGCTCCTACTTTCTGGCAGGCGGGAGGTGGAATCGGGTGGCACAGCTCAGGCGAGGCCGCCGTTGGTGAACAGGACCTGGCCGTTGACCCAGCGGGCCGGGCCGGCGAGGAACGCCACGGTCTCGGCGATGTCGGCGGGCATGCCGAGGCGCTCGAGCGGCACTGCCTTGGAGAGGTTGGCGACCGCGGCCTCGTCCTTGTCGTTCAGGAACAGTGCGGTGGCAGTGGGCCCGGGAGCGACGGCGTTGACCGTGATGTCCTTGCCGCGTAGTTCTCGCGCCAGGATCAGGGTGATGCCCTCGACCGCGGCCTTGGAGGCGACGTAGGCGCCGTAGGCGGGGAACTGCGTGCGGGTGACCGACGTGGAGAAGTTCACGAGGGCGCCCCCGGCCCGCAGCCGATTCGCGGCGAGCTGCGAGACGACGAACGTGCCGCGCACGTTGGTGCGGTGCATGCGGTCGAAGTCGGCCAGGTCGAGCGTGGCGATCGGAGACAGCAGCATGATCCCGGCCGTGTTGACGACGACGTCGATGCCGCCGAACGCGGCCTCCACGGCGTCGAAGGCCGCAGCCATCGCGGTCTCGTCGGCGACGTCTCCGCCGACCGTGACGGCGCGGCCGCCGGCGGCGGTGACCTGGTCGGCGACTTCGGTGGCGCGGGCCGCGTTGCCGGCGTAATGCACGGCAACGGCGTACCCGTCGGCGGCCAGACGCTCGACGACGGCGCGGCCGATACCCCCGGAACCACCGGTGACGAGGGCGACGCGAGAGGTGGTGGTCGTGCTGGACATGGGAGACCTCCTTGATCCGTGACGATGCCGTTTGTGAACGGCACGTCCATATAAGCAGGTAATGAACGCTCCGTTCATATGCGTGGAGTGTGATGTGCGTCATACGCCGCAGGCGTGGCGTGCGCCGCTGCGCTGCTCGGGACCTGATCAGGGCAGGCGGGCGGCGTCGAGATGGTCATTCCGGCGGAACGCGCTGATCGCGATTGCGCCGACCGCCGTCACGCGGGGCGGGCACTCGTCCGATCCCTTGACCGAATGCCCCTGCCCGCCACCCGGTGGCATCCGCTCCCTGAGGGAGCGGAAGACCATCGGGAAGGCTTCGTGGCCAACATGGACCTGGAAAAAACACCGGCTTCCGCGGTGGTCCCGCGCCGCGGATGACGACGGCAGGTACCGAAAAGCGGTCGGTGACGCATACGGTCGACATCTCCTTGGTCATGAGCCTCGCCGACATCGTGCACGTCGATCACGCAGGACAGTCTGCAAGGCGCCACTGACACCGGCGGCTTCCGTCGCCAGGCCGAGCCCCGTACCCGGCTCAGGCACAGCCGCCGTGCACGCCTGCGCTGGTGAAACCCCCGAGCTCCGGCACCGTGACCAGGTGCCGGGGTGCACCGTTTGCCGACACCGACGTGATCGATTCCCTCCGGTGCCAGGCTCACCTCCCGCGGCGCGGGCCGTCGTTCGGCGGCGGGGTTTGCTTCGCGGACGTCCTTTTCGCTGCTGCGCGGACAGCTGATGCCCCGTGGCTCGCCGGCCGCCTCGCCGCGGCATTTCCATACGTCCTGGACGGACAGCTCCAGCACACGCCATGCTGTCCGGACCCTGACCCGTTCGGCGCCCTGACGGGCCTGGGCGGTCCGGGGGTGCTGTCGGAGCTGTGGACTCGGTGAGCCGGGGCTAGGCTCCCGGATCACGCAAGCCTACGCCGGATCAACCGGCTCCCGCCGGGCCAGGTCGTTTCATGGACGCCGGTGAGGCGGCGTCAGGTGTCGGTCTCCCGTAGCAGCAGAGCGGCGATGGCCGTCGCCGTGCCCTTGGGCGAGGAGAGGTCGATGCGGGTGCGTTCGGCTATCCGGGCGAGCCGGTTGTCGACGGTGTTGGGGTGCAGGCCGAGCACGTGGGCGGTCGCCCGCCGGTCCTGGCCGTGGCCGAGGTGGACGCGCAGCGTCTCCAGCAGCTCCGGGCGGTCGGCGACCGGGTCGAGGAGCGCGGCGATGCGGCGGCCGCTTTCACCGGGCCGGGACAGATGGTATTCGAGGAGCACGTCGTCGAGCCGGTGCAGCCCCGGCGGCAGCCCGCAGGCCCGGGCGACGCGCAGGATCTCCCCGGCGGTGCGCGCCGACTCCGGCACGTCGGCGGGCGCCGCGGCCGGCACGACGGCGATCCGCACCGGGCCGCCCGCCGCCCTCGACAGTCGTGCCACCAAGTCATCGGGGGGTTCGGCGGCCCCCGGCACGATCGCCCGGCCCCCGTCGCGCCCGGCGTCGAGGAGGGAAGGCACCTCCACCCCGAAGGCGTGGTCGAGCGCGGTCTGGATGCGGCGCAGTCGGCGGCGCGCGGCGACGGCGCCCTCCTTTCCCGACGGTGCTGTCGCGGCGGGGCCGGGACCGGTCGCGGTGCCGACGGCGAGGACGAGGCAGGGGCCGTCGAGGCCGAGTTGTTCAAGCAGTACGTGGCCCGGCGGCAGAGTGCCGTCGAGCAGGCCGCGGACGAGTGAGCGGCGGTGGGCACGCCGCTCGGCGTCGATGGCGGAGCGCTCGTCGAGGTAGGTCTCGGCGACCACGCCGATGACGCTGTGGTGGGACTTGAGCAGCAGGTCGGCGAGTTCGACGAGGGCGGCCTCCTCGCCGGGCGCGGCCGACTCCCGCAGCCCCTGCCACAGCACGTACATGCCGAGGGCGTGGCTGCGCAGCAGCAGGTGGAGCGGCATGCCCTCCTCGGCGCGCTGGGCGGCCCGTTCCCGGAAGAGCCGCATACCGCCCGCCCGGGACGCCCCCGCCGCGTCCCCGCGATCCACCGGGCGGGACCGCTCCGCGACGCTGCGCAGGAAGAGCCGTAGCCCATGGCGCGCGGTAGCCGCGATCTCCAGATCCTTCATTTCGTCGGGCAGTGCCGCGTACCCCGGCAACTGCTCGAAGGACTCCCGGGACATCCGCCGGGCGAGAGCGTTGACCTCGGGCTCGCAGCGCAGCGCGAGCGCGCGGGCCGCCTCGGAGATCTCCTGCACTCTTCGCTCCCTGTGCTCGGTGGCGCGTTGTGACGGATCACCGTACCCAGGCCCGGGAGCTGTGACGCGACGGGGTGTCGCACCCCGCGTGGGCGGCCGAGACTCGGTGTCGTCCCCGCACGCCGCACCGCAGCGAAGGAGCAATCGCTATGACCGAGCACAACCCCACGCCGCGCCCCGCCCCGTCGGAGTACGGACCGAAAAGCTATCTGGCTTACGCGGACCGCGTCTGGCGGGGCGAGGAGACGCTGATGCCCCATCTGACCGGAGCCTTCACCTCGGACGAACTGATCCCGATCGGTGACCGGACCGGCTTCTTCCCCGCCTTCGCGAACGTGGCCGTGTTCGACACCGGTGCCGGGCTCGTCCTGGTCGACTCCGGCGACATCCGCACGGCGGAACGGCTGCACACGGCGGTACGGGCGTTCAGCCCCGACCCGGTCCGGGTTGTGGTCTACACGCACGGCCATGTCGACCACGTCTTCGGCGTCGCTCCCTTCGACGCGGAGCCCACCCGGCCCGAGGTCATCGCCCACGAGGCGGTCGCCGCCCGCTTCGACCGCTACACCCGGACCGCCGGCTACAACTCCTGGATCAACCGCCGCCAGTTCGGCGTTCCGGGCCTGGAGTGGCCGACGGCCTACCGGTACCCCGACACCACGTACCGGGACCGGCTGACCGTCCGTCACGGCGCCTTGACATTCGAGCTGTTCCACGCGCGTGGGGAGACGGACGACCACACCTACGTGTGGGTGCCCGAGCTGAAGACCCTCTGCACGGGTGACCTCTTCATCTGGAACTCGCCCAACGCCGGCAACCCGCAGAAGGCCCAGCGCTACCCGGAGCAGTGGGCTCACGCCCTGCGCGCGATGGGCCGACTGGGTGCCGAGGTGCTGCTCCCCGGCCACGGCATCCCCGTCATCGGCGCGGACCGGGTCGCCCAGGCCCTGGACGACACGGCGACCCTCCTGGAGTCGCTGTGCGCGCAGACCCGGGAGCTGATGAACCGAGGACTGCGGCTCGACGCCGTCGTCCACGGCGTCCGCGTGCCCGAGGAGCTGCTGACCAAGCCGTACCTCCACCCTGCCTACGACGAGCCGGAGTTCGTCGTACGGAACCTGTGGCGGCTGTGGGGCGGCTGGTACGACCAGAACCCGGCCCACCTCAAGCCGGCCCCTGAGGCGGCGCTGGCGGCGGAGTTGGCGGACGCGGCCGGCGGCGCCCTCGCCCTGGCCCGGCGCGCCGAGCGGCTGCTGGCGGCAGGGGAGCTGCGGCTCGCCTCGCACCTGGCGGAGACGGCGGCCCTGGCGGCGCCCGAGGACACGGCGGTTGCCCGGATCCGTGCCGAGGTGTACGCGACGCGGGCCGCGCGGGAGACATCGACGATGGCACGCGGAATCTTCCACTGGGCGGCGGCCGAGTCGGCGGCCGTCGCCGAAGGCACGGACGTGACGACGGAGCTGACCCGCTCTGCCGAGGGCCGGGCCCGCGCGGCGGGGGCGATCAGCGTGGGCATGGCCGGGCCGGGCGTGGGCGGCGCGGCGGACGAGGACGGCTGCTGCCCATGACGAGCGCGACGGCGAAAGCCGGCCCGTGGGGCACGACCTGGCTACTGCTCTGTTTCATGCTGGTCAACTTCGCGGACAAGTCGGTCCTCGGGCTTGCCGGGCCGGAGATCATGCGCGAGTTCGGCATCTCCCGGCAGGAGTTCGGGACGGCGCAGGCGGCGTTCTTCGCGCTGTTCTCGGTGTCGGCGCTGGCGGTGTCCGCGCTGACGCGCCGGGTGCGCACCTGGGTGCTGCTGCTCGTGATGGCCGTGCTGTGGTCGGCGGCACAGCTGCCGATGGTGCGGGCCGCCGCGGGTTTCGGCACCCTGGTGGCCACCCGGGTGCTGCTCGGCGTGGCCGAGGGTCCGGCGGCGCCGGTCGCCGTGCACCATCTGCACGGCTGGTTCGGGCAGCGCGAGCGCACTCTGCCGACGGCCGTCCTGATGGTCGGTGCGGCTGCGGGCGTTGCGGTGGCGGCACCCGTTCTGTCTGCGGTGATCTCGGCCTGGGGCTGGCGCTGGGGGTTCGGCGCGGCCGGCCTGGCCGGCCTGGTGTGGGCGGCGCTCTGGTGGCGGCACGGCGCGGAGGGACCGCTCGCGCCACCAGTGGGCACGATGACGGCCGGTGCGTCGGAGGTGGGGACGGCGACGAGTACATCGGCGGTACGGGAAGGGGAGCCGGTCCCCGGGACACCGTTGTGGCGGATCCTGCTGAGCGGCACCTTCCTGACCGCGAGCGTGGGCTCGTTCGCCGCGTACTGGCTGATGAGTTCCCAGCTGACCTGGCTGCCGGACTATCTGGAGACGGTCCTCGGCTGGGACGCCCACCGGACGGGACTGACGGCGGGTGCGGCCGCGGTCGCCAACGGGGCGGTGCTGCTGGTGCACGGTTTGCTGGCCCAGCGGGCGGCGCGCCGGGACCGGCCGCCCCGGTTGCCCGCGGGGGCGGGGGCCGGGCTGCTGCTCCTGCTGTCGGCGGCTGCCGTGACGGTGTTCGCGACTGTCGACGCCGACTGGTTGCGGCTGCCGATGATGTTCGGGCCGATGGCGCCGGCGCTCGTCATGATGACGGTCGGCCAGACGGCCTGCGCCCAAATCACTTCGCCCGCGCGGCGCGGGCTCGTGCTCGGTGCGGTGGTGTGCGTCTTCGCGCTCGGCGGAGTGCTGGCCCCGCTGGTGCTGGGCTCCGTCGTGGACGCGGCCCCGACGGCCGCGGCGGGCTACCGCAACGGCTGGCTGCTCACCGCCGCCCTGTTGGCGGTCGCGGGCGCCCTGACGACGTTGTTCCTTCGGCCGGAGCGGGACGCGCAGAGGCTGGGCGTCCCGGAGACGCCGTCGCTGCTGGGCGTGCCGGTGACGCACTGAGCCGGGAAGCCGGCCACACCAGCGGGCGCGTCCCGGGGCGGACTGGCACTCCGCCGGTGCGTGACGCCGTGACCCGGCTGCCTGCCTACGACGAGGACCACTCCGGTGACCAACGCGATGCCCTCAAGCACAGGGCCGACATTGTCAAGGCCGGCGAGTCGCCCGGGTCGGTGCCGACGGCACGGTTGACCTTGTGACGCTGTACGGCCGTATGGCGATGGAGGTGCACATCGCGGTGGAACAGCGCGGTGACACCCTCATCGAGCAGAAGGGTCACAACAGCCTGAGCGACGCACTCTGATCGAGCCTGCGCCGTAAAACCCGCGTGGCGGTTACCTACTCGCAGTCTACGGGGCAGGACTGTCGTGCTACGGGAGCCCGGCGGCGACCGCTTCACCGCCTGGGCTCCGGCCCGCACTCCGGCGGTTCGCCCCCTCGGCCCTCCCGCTCGGACTTTTCCCTCAGCTCTCTCCCGGCAGCGGTTCTCGTTCGGGCGCAAGGTCTGGTCCGGGAGCTGAAGCGGTCGATGCCGCCGGACGCCTGCTGGGCTTGGTGCTTGTCGCCGACGACACGGTGCTTCAGCTGCGACTCCTGCGTGTCTCCGCCGCCCACCGGGGTCAGGGGCGCGTAACGCGGGTCCGGGCCCGGGGTGTGCGCCGAGGCCGACGCCCGCGGCCTCGGCGTGGCGTGTACGCCGACTGACGAGCACGGCGCCGACCGCGGCCGGTTGGAGAGAGCTTCTACCGCAGGTTCGGCTTCGTCCTCACCTCCCCGGCGGACCGGCTGACCCAGCACACCTGGCAACGCCCCGCCGTGCGCCCGGCGCCCGGGGGAGGGGCCGCGTGAAGCACATCTGCCGCCCGGCCGCAGAGTCCCGGACGCCGGGCGCGGTACCCGCCGCGCCCCGGCCGGCGCGGCGCCGCATCCGCGTCGTGCGCAGCCTGCGCGTCCTGGTGGCCGCGTCCGCACGTTCCCCGCGCTGCCTGGGCGGCGGTAGTCGTCGCTGTGCACGTCCCCGGCGGCCTGTTCTCACTTGCCTTGTCCCGCGGTGACTGCCTCGTCGTCGCAGTCGAAGGTCGTGGTCGGTCTGGGCTGTGACGACAGGGCGCTCGGCGAGGGGCCTGGTGGAGGGGGCGCGCGAGTTCGAGGCGCGCCAGTTGTCGTGGACTTTCGCGATCCCCACCGGTACCCCGCCGTTGCGGCGCAGCCGCTGGCTCAACCACCAGCCCCGCTACAGCGGCCACCGACTCAGACCCGCCTACGACGGGGTCACCCCCTACGGTCCCCAGGTCGGCCCGGACCCTGCCCGCGCGGTCGACGCCCGGCGGGCCGGATCGCGGTGTACGGGTTCCGCCGACGGCCGCTCGCTGGCTAACCTCAAACGGGTCGAGCCTGCGGTGAGGGGTGAGGGATGGGTGGTGGCGCCGACGAGGCGACCCCGAAGCCGGAAGTGGTGAGCAATCAGATCACTGACAACACCGTTGTCTTCGGCCCTGTGGTGCAGGCCGGCACGTTCACCGGAGAGATCCACCATCACTATAGGGATGACCGACGACCGCTGGACTTGCTCGCACTGCGATTATGGGTCGACCGTATCGCGGCGGACTACCGCACGATGGTCGAGGACACCGGCGACAGGGCGGGCGCCGCGCACATCCGGCAGATTTCCCTTGTGCGCGCGGGACTGGACGACGCCGGTCCCGAGGACGAGCGGCGCAAGGATGCGGTCCGGCGCCTCGTCGTCGCCGGCATCATCAGCTACCTGGCCCGCCCCGGCGCTCCACCGGACGAGCCGGTGCCACAGCAGATCCTCCTCGACCTGATCGTCTTCTCGTTGTGGCCGGTGGTCACCGCCAGGAAGCTGCCACCGGGCTGGCAGGGCGAGCTCGCCCGGATCACCTCACCCCGGCTCGCGGCGCTCGTGGAACGAGCGCGAGATGAGCGCAAGCCCAGCGCCGAGACGTTCGCCCGCGCCGTGGCTGACAAGTCGTTCTCGTCGGCGATGGCCACGTTGTTCGATGACCTGGCCGATCCCCGCCGCGGTGGCGCCCTTCTGACAGCGATGGCGATCGCGGGTGGTCTGCCCGCCCCGCCCACCGGACGACGGGAAAGCAGGAAGGTCGCCGCATGGGCGCTCGCCATCGCAGGTGGCGCCGTACTGGCGGAAGCGTTGAGAGACCGTGATTCGCGGGCCGCCCGAATCATCGGCGATGTAGTCACCAACCTGCCCGTCGACCGGAGTGACTCTTTCGACCCACTAGGCCCGCTGGACCTGGTCGAATGGCTGATCGGCTGATGGACACTTCACTCGGCCTCATGCTCAGCGCGGCGCGGCTCACGGCGAGGATCAGCTTCTTCGGCGCCTTCGGACTGCTTCTCGTCACCCAGGGCAACCCCCGTGAGCTGCAAGGAACGGCCCGGATATTCCACTACTTGAACGCGGCGCCACCGACCACGCTCTTCCGTTGGCAGAAGGGCGAGGGGTACGAGGTCGTCGTCTACAACTCCGCCACGGACGAGGAGGAGGTGAAGCCCGCGTTGTTCCAGCCGGTCAGGTGGTCCCTGACCTACCTGCTGTGGCCGAAGAAGCACTCGCAGCCCAAGGACGTCATGGTGCGCGCTGCGCTGCTTGCCTTCTTGGCGCGGTTGCTGTTCTTCATCTTCTTCTTCCTCGGCTCGTTCTGCCTGCTCGGATGGCTGGCCGTCACCCAGAGCTGGCACTGGGGCGTCGCGCTGGAGGTACTGGCCGTCCATCAGCTCGCCTTCGCCCGCACCCACACCTACTTCGTGTGGTTGAGGGGGTGGCTCTTCGTGGTGATTGGCCCCGGGGTGTGGATGTACCTGCAAGGCGGAACGTTCGAAACGATCGCGGTGTGCACCGTCGGCGCACTGGTCACGATCGCCATCCTGGGACAGTGGTACATGGCGACGAGCCGGCGGTTCGAGCACATGCGCGACGTCGGGCGTGACCTGGGAATTGGTCCCTTCGCCCCCAAGCGTAGGGGCAGGCTTTGGTGAACCCGCCCACAGTACGACTCGGTTGTCGTCCTCCGCTCTGATGCGGAACCACCCGAAGAGTTGACCGAGGGCGAGCAGTGCCGCGGCGATACGCAAGCCCAGGAGCAGGCCCGCGCTCAAGCCAGCGATAGCTACGGGCGCTTCGGAGGTGCCACGAACACGCCCCTGGTTGAAGAACACGCCACCGTTGACCGCCTTGGACACGCTCTAGTCCTCCCTGGCCATTCGCTCACCCCTGCGTCGACCGCGCCTCGCCTTCGGAGGCGGGCGGAGGGGGAGCGGAGGTGGTGACGGACAAACCAGAAAAGTCACGCCCCTGCAGCACCGGCCCGTACACGGTGCCGCCGCTGATCGTGTTGTGGACGTCACCGTCACCGGTACGCACGAGCTTCGCCTGCTCATGCCACTGCCGCAGACCAACAGAGAACTCCGCGTCCACCACGGCCCGCACCGCCAAAGCTGTGCTCAGCGCCTGCGCACGCACCGCATCCCCGGGCTTCTCCTGAAGTCTGGCCAGCTCCGCCTCCCCGGAACTGACGGCCGGAGCCTGAGCGGACTCGCCCTGGCCACCCACGAGTGGGCGACGCACCAAGGTGGTCAGCCCCGACCAGAGCCGTCGTCCGAGCTCACCGCCGGCGCCCCCTGCCAGCGCTGCGAGGAGCGCCACCGAAATCGGATCCATGCCGTATCTCTCTTCGTATCTCCGCCTCCACCAGCAGGGGCCACGCTACGAGAAACCACGGTTGCACTGGACGCCAATCCGGCGGGCAGCAGCGGCAGCAGGTAGGCGCCCAGGCGCTGCGGGCCCCCTCCTGCGATCCGGCACCCGCCTGGTGCTCCTGGACGGTAATGGCGGACCTGGCCGCAGACAGCGGCAGATGCCTCGCGAATCTCGGCCGGTGACGACGGGCTCACCAGCTCATGGACGAGGGCATCGCCTTACTCCCGGCCACCCGCTCCAAGACGCGCGCGGCGTTCCCCACCTACCAGGCCGAGGCATACCTCCGCGACGGCGAAATCGAGACCGCCGCCGAGACCGCCACCCGTGCTGGAAGCGGGCGGACAACCCGGCTCGGTCAATGACCCAGGCGTCCCGGCTTCACTGCCCTGTGATCCCTTGCCGGCACTGGTACTTCACTGTTCGGCTGCGTACAACGGCCTTCCGGCACTGGGAACGAACCGCACTGCTGAGGCACGGGCCGCTGGACCAGGAGGAACCCGACGGTACCGTGACAGTGGTGACCGACGGTGCGGGCAGGCCATGACATCGGGGCGGCCACAGGCCCTGGGGCAGGACCGGATCCGGCGCGCTGGAACAGCGCTGGCACCCCGGCGGCATCGCGACAGCGGGTACCGCCGTATATCCACTGCCGGCCGGACATCGCCCTCGGCATCCTGGTCCAGCAGCGAGGGTCGCTAATGGCTCAGCCGGTCCGCTCGACCGTCCATGTCCGCGGCCAGGGCCGCGTAGATGTACTCGCTGCCCCAGCGATCCCCGTCGAGGTCGTTCTCGACCAGGTGCGCCTCCCGACGCATGCCGAGGCGCTCGCAGACTCGCGCGGACCCGGTGTTCTCCACATCCAGCCGTGCGTAGAGCCGGTGCACTCCCAGCTTGTCGAAGGCAAACCCGGCCAGTGCCCTGGCCGCCTCCGTCGCATAGCCGTGCCCCTGGCGACGCGGGTGGAGAGTCCAGCCGATCTCGGCCTGGGCGGCGCGGGCATTGGCCAGGGTGAGCGTCACCTCGCCGAGGAGGCCGGGCTCATCGCGTCGGCACACAGCAAGCGCCAGCTTGTCCCCGTCGGCGCTCCAGACCGAGTGCGCGGCGCGCTCGGCCGCAACCTGCTCACTGCGCTCCCGCGTGTGCGTCGGCCGGTACAAGTAGCGCGCCACGCTCGGCAGGCTCTGGTAGGCGTACAGGTCGTCGGCGTCGCCGGGAGTGAACAGACGCAGCGACAACCGGGGCGTCGTCAACGGCAGCAGCGAGGTGACGTCCATACGGACCTCCGGGATGCGGATGTGGATCAAGATGCGGAACTGATCGTCGCATCACGGTTGACGGGCGGCCACGCCTTTTCACCAGCAGCGCCCGACAGCCCCACTCCATCACGAGGCGCGGCACCAGAAGTTGCTTGCTGACCCCCACGCTCCTGGCTCCGGACGGCCTCGGCCGACTGCCGGGCTGAGCCCTGCTCGCCGCGCCGGCCCACATCAACGAGTGGTTGTGACGTACTGGTCCGACGACAGCTCGAACACCCGGACTCGCCGACCGCCGATGGGATTCACGGTCTCACGGACCGGATGCATCCCCAGCTTGGTCATGATCCGTTCGGAGGCGTCGTTGCCCACTTGAGTGATGCTGACGATCCGCTCAAGTCCCCGCTCTTCGAACCCGAACCGTACAGCGGCCTCGGCGGCCGGGCCGCCGCGAGTCTGCTGTTCGTCACGGACGCTGCCGTCACGTATCCACCGTATGACCTCGGGGTCAGGCGTTGATGGCGGCCATGGGCACGACGTCTTCCTCACGCCAGCGACGCAGGACCGAACGAGGAGTCTCAACCGTGACCGTTCGATCACTCGGGGGAGTTGTCGCGTAGCCAGGACAGGACCTGCTGGGCGTGCACGTTGGGAGGAAAGACCGGGTAGAAGGCGTGCTCGATCACCCCGTCGCGGATGACGAGGGTGAGTCGTTTGAACAGAGTCAGCCCGTCGACCTCGAACGTGGGCAGCCCGAGTGCCGTGGCCAAGTTCAGCCGAGGGTCGGACAACATCGCGAAGGGCAGGCGGAGCCGTTCGACGACCTCACGTTGATAGGTGGTCTCCTGGCTGGACAGGCCGAAGACCCGCCTCGCTCCGGCTGCGAGAAGCTCCTGGTGGTGATCGCGGAAGTCGCAGGCTTCGGTGGTGCAGCCTCGTGCTCCGGGTATGGAGTTCCAGCCGTGCGGCAGGTCGGCTTCCGGGCGACCCGTGAGCGGGTAGATGTAGATGACCGTGCGGCCAATGCCGAGGGCATCGATACCGATCATCTCGCCCGTGGTGCTGAGCAGTTCCAGGTGGGGCGCCCTGAGACCGGGAAGGTGGTCGGCCGCGCCGTCATCCTGCGGAACGGGTAGGTTCTCGGGCAGCCGGTACAAGTCGCTCATGGCGTGCTCTCCGTGGTCGGGCGGTGTCGTGCTGCTATTGCGGTGAGCGGCCTGTCTCAGGTGTGAGATCAGGGTCGCGCGGCGGGAGGTCAGCGCTTCGATCCGCTCGGTCAGCTCGTCGATGGCCTCGCGATAGCCGGCCATCGACGCCGGGCAGTCGTCGGCGTGCTGTTGCCCGGCCGCCAGGCACGCCAGGAACGGGCGCGTGCGTTCGACCGCAATCCCGAGGCTGCTCAGAGCCCGGATTTCGCGCACCGCACGCACGTCGTCCTCGTCGTAGTCCCGGTACCCGTTGGCCAGACGACGCGGGGTGATCAGCCCCAGCGATTCGTAGTAGCGGACCGCCTTGATCGTCACACCAGCGGATCTGGCCAACTCGCCGATTTTCATGCCGCTCATCTCCATGGACGCTAAACCCTGCCCTCAAGGGCAACGTCAACCACTCACCAGAGGCTGTCATGGGCGGCCCGTTGACCCGCCCGCGGACTTGTCCACCCAGGCCCTGCCTCCGGTGTCCGCGGACCGCCTGTTCGTCACCCGGGAGCAGGGCGCCACCGACTCTTCAGGACGTGATGGCCAGGGCGTGGGCCCGCGAGGCCGAGCGGGAGCAGGTCCGTGCTCGGCAGGAGGCGGCCAGGGGACGGAAACATGCGGAGCGCCGCGTCCGGCCGGGAAGGCCGGGGCGGGAACGTTGTCCGGGGTCATGACGCTGCTCCCTTGAGCAGAGGAGTCGAGGACAGCGGACACCTGTGGTGGTGTCGCCCGCATGTGATCAGGTTCGAGGTGCCGAGCGCATCGGTGTTCCGGCCCGCCGCCGTAGGCGCGGCGTCTGGCGAGGCGGCGGGCGAGTATGGAGCGGTGACGGCGACGCCGCTCAGACGGGCCGCAACGCTCATCCGGCATCGTGCGGCCGGTCCAGCCCGCCGAGTCCTGGAACCGCCTGTACTGGTTCTGCTGGATCAAAAGCCACCAAGCGACGCTGAACCTATGGCAGTTGATGTTCGGCAAACCGGCGTGACATCTCGAGAACGGGTTCGAAAGGGCGATCAGCGGCTTCGCTCCGACCACACGTACGCCGGAGGCACGCTTCTTGTGCGTGCTGACGGTTCACGGCCCGGCCCTCCGCCGACTGCGGCATCGCACACTCCGAGAGCCACAACCGCCCCGACGAGGGTTACGAGGAGCGGCCGGAAATTGAGTTGAAGCGGTATCGGCGGGCGGAGAGACTTGCGCGGTGATCGTAGAGCTGTCCCCCCGCAATCTGACCTGGGACGAGGTGGATCCCGCACGTCATCCGTTCGACAGCGAATCGGCAGCGCGGGTGGTCAGGTCACTCGGGCCGGCTCGACGGATGCCCCGACGCCCCGACGTACCGCTCGATGACCGCGCCCTGCGCGAATGGAGCTGGGACGAGGCCAAGCCCTGGACCGACGCCATGACGCAGGCCCTGGTCGAGCACTACGGCCGCTGGGTCGCCGGGTGGCGGTGGGCGCACGATGAAGGGGACTTCGACGGAGGGCCGGTCGGCAACTGGTGCTGCCCCCAGCACTCGGTCACCACTCCGGACGAGACCCTCGAGCGTGTGACCGCGGCGCTGTGCGAGTGGCGCGAGTGGCTGGAGAGCCTGGCCGCACGGTTCGAGGCACACCCACTGGACCTGGCCGGCATCGACGACCAGCGGATCCTGTGGGACCGCACCGCCCGCAACCTGATACTGCACGTCACCGACCGCACCGGCTGTGGCAGCGGCTGGTACGCACACTGCCATCAGGTACTCGAATGGTTCCTCAGCCGCTGGGGCGTCCCGGCCGACGACGCCGGGCGCCTGGTCGATCAGGCGATCGGCGGCCGGTTCGAAAGTTGGACCGGCCCCGACCCCGTACTGGTCGAGGACATCGCCGAGCAGCTCGCGGTCTCCATCCAGCCGGACGAGGACACCCGGGCCGCCGAGCCACCATTGCCCGACCACCTGGAGCGCTGGCTCGTGGTGCGGGAAGCCGTGCCATGGCATAACGCACAGAACGGCGGCGGAGAGGGCCCGGTGACGCCGGTCCGCGACGGGGCGGTGGAAGAGATCCGCGTCTTCGACGCGGTCCTGGACCCCGCCCGTGGGCAAGGCATGCTCACCGCCCTGGAGCAGATGCGGGCCGATGCCGCGCGCGGCGCCCGGCTCGACTTCGGTCTCATCCAGGGCTGGCAGCGGCACATCCTGGCCACGCCCGGACCGCCGCCGTTCCGCAGCCTGCCCGCCTTCGCCAAGGCCGGCCGGGAACGGTACGGCACGGGTCCCGACATCCGTGCCCGTCTCGACGCCTGCCTGGCCGAGAGCACCAAGGACACAACCCGGCCCCTCCCACTGACCGCCCGGGCCGCACGCGCCTTCCTCGACATCTGCTTCTTCCATCCCTTCGATGACGGCAACGCCCGTTGCGCGCTCCTTGCCTGCCTCTTCGTCCTGGCCCGCGAGCATGTCGCACTCGACGACGTACGACTGCTACGCCGCGTCTCCTTCCAGGCCGAGGAGCCGCAGGACGCATTGACCCTGGCCAGGTACATCGACCTCCACCTGCACGAAACCCGGCGAAGGACCGCCGTCCCCGCCTCTTAGAGGTCCTGACGAAGGCGTTGGACCTGGCGGTGTGTGATGAGGCAGGTGGCGAGGCCGAGGAAGGCTTCGTGGATGTCGTCGCGTCGTTCCCAGCGGATACGCAGGCGGCGGAAGCCGTGGAGCCAGGAGATGGTGCGTTCGACGACCCAGCGGAAGATGACCAGGCCGGAACCGTGCGGCTGCCCTCGTTCGGCGATCACGGGCCGGATGCCTCGTTTCCACGGCGGTCGGCGGTACTTGTCGTGGTCGTATCCGCGGTCCGTGAAGAGCATGTCCGGCCGCCGCCGTGGCCTGCCGACGACGCCGGCGACCGGTGGGACCTGGTCGAGCAGGGGCAGGAGCTGGGTGACGTCGTTGCGGTTGCCTCCGGTCAGCGACACCGCGAGCGGGATGCCCTGGCCGTCGACAAGGACGTGGTGCTTGCTGCCCGGCCGTGCTCGGTCGACCGGGCTGGGACCGCTTTTGGGCCCGGCGGGCCGCTCTGACGTGGGAGGAGTCGATCACCGCCCTCGACCAGTCCAGCTTCTTCGCCGGTCACTTGAGCAACAACTTCTGCCAGGACCTCTGACCTCCGCGTTTCAGTTGGTTCCGGTTGAGATGGGTTGCGGCGTCGGTGGTGTCTTCCGGGCCGTGTGAGGGTTGCGGGCATGCAGAGGGCCCGACACGGAGGCCGGGTTCTCCAAGGGTCCTGGGTTCGTGGTTGGGCAGGGACGGTCCCGCTGGGTCAGGTGGGCCGAAGCAGAGCCTTCAGTCGGTTGAGGGCGGCTGCCAGGTCCTGGCGCCAGGGCCAGGTGGCGGCGATCCGCAGATGTAGACGGCGGGCGCCGCGGGTGATGCGGGCCGCGGCACGGAGGAGCCGGTAGCGGAGCTTGTTCGGCTCAGCGGTGGCCAACTCACCGTTCAGCAAGAGCACTTGAGTCCAGGCGAGGAGGTCGATGGCGGCCGGGGACAGCTCCAGCCAGGCGGCCCTGCTCGACGCCCTCAAGGAGCCGGGACGGCAGTGAAGGAGTCAGCTCACGCCGCCCGGGGCGGCAGAGCAGGCGACAGTGCCGGGGAACGTCGGCGCGGTAGAAGTCCGAGTCTCCGGAAGCGTTCCGGAGCCGGCGTAGCCTCCGGTGGTGGGCACGACTCCTCCCCGGAAGTCATGGTCGCCCTGCGGGAATTGGCGTCCGAGCGAAGGCCTACCGCGTCACCGGGCCGGCCGGGGTGCGACGAGGAGCCGCCACCTCCTGCCGCCTGACGTGTCCTCCCCTCGTGCCGATGAGGGCCCCGGGCCCGGTGGGGGCCACGCCAGGCTTCTGGGCGTCTCCGTCGTGGGGCGCCCGATGGGACTGTCCACCAGGAGCGTGCGTGCGACGTTGCCGCACGATCGAGGGGCATTCCGCCGAGGGACATCCCTGACCACTCCGCGGAGCGCGGTGTTGCCTGCGCAACGCAGTGCCGCGTTTGCGTGCGACAGAACGCTGTGCGAGCCTGGTTGGCGGGACCTTCGATGCGTCATGTGCCGACTGGGCCGCTCGAATCGCTCAGCGCGCGAAGTGCAGGTCACGATGGGGTTCCTGGCCGCGGAAGCACTCGAACGTGCACGCTGCACGCGGTGGGTCGGCAGTGGTGCGACATCGCCGTTGGCGCACTCGACAGGGCCGTCCAAGCCAACCATGGAGGAGGCTGCAATGCCCGTCCAGGCTCGTCGCAGAAGAGTGAAAGTCATCGGGAGCACCGTGCTCACGCTCGCAGCAGTGGCAGCTGTCAACCCCATGACAGCCGTTTCGGCGCAGGCTGACGTGAACAGCCCGAGAGTCAACCTCGTGGTGACCGCGAGCTGTGCGAGGTTCGCGGACGATTCGGTTCCCACGGCGGTGACCGTCAGCACCCAGACCAACCCGGAGACGAAGTCGAAGAGCGTGGAGACCGACAACGAGTCGGCCACCTTCGGCGCGCTGAGGTTCCGGAACATCCCGTCAGCGGGGACCAAGGCGACGGCCACCGTCACCTGCGAGGATCCCGACGGAAATGACCAGCAGTACAGCAGCAAGGTCTTCACTGTGAAGCGCCCTGCTGGGACAGCGATCGTGCAGAAGATTTCCATCAGCTGAACAGAGGGCGCACGCCGGAGGCCGGTCCTTGTGGCCGGTCTCCGTGATGTCTTGGTGCGTGACGATCGACTCCGCCGGGACCGTGGCGAAGCACGGGCACCTCCACGCCTCACCCGGACGGTGATCGGCAGGCGGTGCCGTACGCGAGCCTAACGGACCGCTGCCGCCGACCCATGATGTGTCACATGGCCGCCGGTCACCGTCAACACCACGGGCGCGCTACTTCGCCAAGTGGCAGAAGGACGGCGTGTTCATCCAGCTCACCGGCATGCTCCGCCAAGCGCTACGGCAGAAGGAGGGCAAGGGCGCGGAGCCGTCCGCGTGCGTGATCGACGCGCAGAGCGTCAAGACCTCTGCCAGCGTCCCGGCCGCCGGCCAGGGCACGGACGCGGCGAAGAAGACCGTGGGCCGCAAGCGGAGCATCGTCACCGGCACCCTCGGACTGCTGCTCGCGGCGCTGGTCACCGCGGCGAGCGTGCAGGACTCCGTCGCCGGCACCGACCTGATCGGCCAGGTCGCGGCCGCTCACCCCACCATCCGCAAAGTCTGGGTCGACGGTGGCTACCGACAGCACCTCGTCGAGCACGCCGCCTGCCTCGGCATCGACATGGAAGTCGTTCAACGCGCCCCCGGCACCGAAGGATTCACCCCGAACCCGAAACGCTGGGCGGTCGAGCGCACGTACGGATGGTTGATGCTCCACCGGCGCCTGGCCCGCGACTACGAGACCCTGCCCGCCCGCTCCGAAGCCATGATCCACCTCGCCATGACCAACCTCATGGCCCGCCGCCTCACCGGCGAAGCCACCATCTCCTGACGCGACCCGACACCACAGGATCAAACACCAATTCCGGGATGAAACATCGGGAGAAAACGACCTCTCAGAGCCCACCCGGCCCTCAGACCCGATGCCGCACTGAGCAGATGCGGGGTGAGGCTCTGCAGTACTCCACCAGCGCCCTGTCCGGCTCGGCGCTCTCCAGGCCGTCGATCCCGGTGCCGGCCGGCACCGTCTTCAGCAGCCGGCTCTCGCCGAACACGGCACTCGGCGACCAGAACGGGCGGCGGCCGCTCGCCGCTCCACCCGGGGCACCAGCGCGGTCGGGGCGTCGCCGGCACCGCCCCACGCCGCTTCCAGGGTGGCAATCACTCGCAAGACCTGACCAGTTCAGTTCTGATGGCATAGGCGGCCACGGGGTTGCGGGGTGGGTGCGTCACGCCGGCCTTGGCCGTGTGGGGTGCGGGACGTGCGGGGGCCGCCGCACCAGGTGGGTGGTGCGGCGGCCCCTTGACGGCGGTGGTTCCGATAGTCCGGCTCTTCGGGCCCGTTCTCCCAGGGGTCGCTCGGACGCCGCTTCATGGACGGGCGTCCCGGACGGTTCTCAGCGCGTTCCCCGCATGCGGCCGAACCATGACGGATCGTCCATCGTGCCCTCGTCCTCGTGCCACTGCGGAGGCGCCGATACGACGAAGCTGCGTAGGCCATCGCCCAACACGAACAGACGTCCGGGCTTGACCTCCACCCCGTAGTCCAGGCCGGCCTTCTCGCATTCCCCGGCGTCGGCCCGGTGGATGACCAGACCGTCGTAATGGGGACGGAGGAGCATGAGGTCGACGTTGGCGAAGTGGATGTCGATCCGGGTCGCCGGCGGCATGTCCCGGCTGCTGCGGAGGAGCAGCCTGCGGTGACCGACGGAGTACTGCCAGACCCTGAAGTACCTGTCCGATCGGAACATCTCGCAGCCGGTGGATTCGGAGGTCATCTCAGTCATTCAGCACGCCCCAGTTCGGTTTTGGTATGGCACTACTTTGCCCTCTTTGCTGTGTCGTGCCATGTTGCGCAGATCGCCACCTGCCTGGCCGAGCTGGAGCACGAGTACATCACCGCCGTCGACAATGGCGAGCCGCAGTTCCTGCCGTGGTCTCCGAGCGGGCCCGCGCCAAGCTGAACCAGATCGCCGCCCGCACGACCCGCCCGCCCAAGCAGTCGGCCCGGACGCTCGCGCAGCTGCGCGCGTGGTGGAAGGCGAGCGCGATCCTCACCTCAGAGGTCGCCGCCGACATCGTCACCTCCCTCCTCGATCAAGTCCGCGCCGCAGCCACGGCGTTCCGGGCCCGGGTCGCCGCCGTGGTCGACATAGCGCTGGCGGACGTCGACGTCACCGCGACGGAGTTCGTCATGAACGACGGCGGCCGTTTCCACCGTCGGCAACTGCTTGCCGAAGCCCGCCGCCACCTTGCTCTTGTCCTGCGCAGCCGCCGCCGCGCTCCCGGCCTGGACGACGGATCGTGGCCGCCGCCATCCCCACGCACTGCCTGGACATCAGCGAGCCGAAGACCGTACGCGGCCGGGAGACCGGCTAACGCCTCTACACCGCCCGGTGGTTCCTGTCCGACCTCCCCGCCCTGGCGCCCGATCCGGACCGGCAACCCCCAGCCGATCCCGGCGAGCCGGCCGAGAACCGGCCCCCGGGCCAGGACGCGGGGGAGTGGGAGATCCCCCGCAGCCTGCTCCAGTGCGAACGCGCCGTCCTCACCGGCGCGGTGGTGTGCGAGAAGCTGCGCACCACCACCGTGCGGGGCCGGGCGTACGACGTCGCCCGGCACCAGCAGGCGGCGATGCGCGAGCAACTGCTCGCGCCCGAGCACGATGACCAGGAGCAGCAGCCCGGCCGCCGCGAGGCGCTGGACCTGACGGCGCTGTGAGCCCTGCGGGTGTCGCGCACCGACGTGCAAGCCCTCGACCTCACAGCCGAGCGGCTGCGCCACCTCCAGGACGCCTTCACCGCAGCGGCCGACCAGGCCGCGCCACGATACCGCTACGCTGCCGAGAGGCCGCACCCGGTGCGCGAGGACGCCCAGCAGGCGAACCGCCCGCAGGAGCCCGGACCGCACCGCGGCCGGGAGGCCGGCCGCTGAGCGCATACGGTGCTGCGTTTCGCACCGGCGATGCCGCATCCACTCCACTCGGTGGGCTTCTCTGTCCCACCTCGTCCGATGGCCTCCACCGAGTGGCCCTTACCGCCACCCGGTGGCATCCACTCCCTGGGGGAGCAGCGGACCAACCCCGTGCCCGCGGGGATGGTCCCTGCAAGTTCCGCCAGCGCACCACCGACGGCGCCACCACCACCTACACCTACGAAACCCTCGGTCGCCTCACCAAGGCTGTAGAAACTAAGTCCAACTCCACCACGGCCGGCTGGGCCTACTGCTACGACAAGGCCGGCAACCGCACCGGCCGCTCCTCGGGCACCAGCCTCCCCACGTGTGACAAGCCCCAGCACACCTTCACCTACAACGACGCCGGCGAACTCACCGCCTACGACACACGGCGACCGGCTTCACCTACGACGGCGCCGGCAACGAAACCAGTGCCGCCAGCCCCACCGGCACCCGAACCAACGAGAACTGGACCCCGTACACCCAACTCGCCGCCTACACCCAGTCCGGCGCGACCACCAGCCACACCTACGAACGTCACAGCAGCTGCCCGCTCGTCTGCCAGCCTCGCTGCAGGGTACGTGGTAGGTGCTGTCTGTGAAGCGGCCACCGGACCAGAGAGCGGGTTCATGTCGACAGCAGGATGCTTCGCTGCAGGCTAACTGACGAGTAAAAGCGTCGAATCCTGGCTTTCCTGAGGTCTCCGGCGCACTCTCGTCCAGGCTCACGAACCAGTAGGAGGTCAGTATGGGGATCGGCCGCAGGATCGAGAACGGCGAGGACGGGACTCGCGGTCACCCGTGGGGCAACTTGATCGCAGCGTTCCTCGCTGTCTACCCGCTGATCGGCATCGTGATGACCGTGACTGGCTCATCGGTCAGACAGGCATGGCTGGCACCGCTGCCTGTGCTCCTCGTGGTCGGAGCCGGTATCGGTGTGACCCGGGCTCGCCGCCGGTGATGCGCTCCGTTCCAGTGAAAACGAAGATCCCTTTGAGGGCCTGAGGAGACTGGCCCAACTCAACACGCAGGGCGTTCCGCACAGTCAGACGCGGAACGCCCTGCCGCCCAGCTCATACCGCGGTGCCGTTATCACCGAACAGCGGCATCTGCGCCACGAGAGCGCGCTGTGTTGGCCAGCCCGCCGAGAACGTTCCCCTGCCGCGGATGCGCACCTGTCGGCGAGACCAGTAGATCGGCCAGGGCGCGGCCAGGGGCCTGGGACAGTGTGGTGGTGCCCGGTGTACTGCGGGCGGCCCGCTGCGTCGTAGCGGCCCAGCAGCACCGTCCGGGGCGCCGTGAGGGAACCGGTGACGGCACCGACCACCGCTTCGGTGGTGGCCCGCACCTTGTACTTCCGCCACGATCGAGCGCCCCGGACGTGGCTCGTCCAGCCGTTTGAAGCACAGCCCTGCCAGCCCGGCCGCCGTCCAGTCCAGCCATCCGCGTGCCGTCACCGGATTGGTCGGCACGGGCACAGCGTCAGCGATGCCCCGCGATCCGTGGTCGGCGAACAACGACTCCAGCGCCGCGCGCCTCCGCTGGCACGGCCAGCCGACCACGTCTCCGCCAGCGTGCACCAAATCGCAGACCACGTACTGCGCCGGCCACTGGCGCGCCGCCTCTACCGCCCCCGCCCTGCGCCGGGCGAGGCGCTGCTGAAGCCGCTCGAACGCGAGCTGGCCGGACTCCCACATCACGAGCTCGCCGTTCAGGCCGGTGTCGGCGGGCGGCTGTGCGAGGGCCGCCTCCCGAATTTCGGGGAAGGAGCCGGTCACGTCGGTTCCTTGCCTCGAGCGCAGCAGTACCCGGCCGCTTGTGCACGGCGAGCTGGGCTCGGTAGCCGTCCTTCATCAGACTTCGTTGTGTCTCATGAGACACAATGACCGCCCCTCTAGTGCTTTGGCCAGGAACGTACGCCGGGTGGTTGAGCAACGTTGTGTTCGTTGACCGTGCTCGCGGATCATCGCGGGATGAGCGAGATCATCTTGATGTCGGATCCACGGGTAGCAGCTGTCCCCGTACATGAGTGCGGTGAGCGGCTGGTCGATGTCCGGAGGGGGCCGCTCCTCGTGGACTTGCGGAAACAGGACGACTCGGACGCGTTCTTCTACCTGCGAGAAGGCGTGCTGGAGCGTCTGCTCCAGGCACAGGCGCACTTGCCGGCCGATCTGGGGCTGCTGGTGGTGGAGGGCTATCGCCCTCCGACGTTGCAGCGGCGCTATTTTGAGGAATACGCGGCCAGATTGCGAGCCGAGCAGCCTGGCTGGACCGACGAGCAGATCCGGTCGGCGGCGAGCCGTTTCGTGTCGCCACCGGAGATCGCGCCGCACAGCGCGGGAGCGGCAGTGGATCTTACGCTCGTGGATGCGGACGGCCGTGAGCTGGATCTGGGTACATCTATGAACGCGACTCCAGAAGAGAGTGCCGGCGCCTGTTACACCGACGCTGATGGGATCAGCGCGCAGGCCCGCGCCCACCGGAAAATCCTTGGACGCGTGTTGACGGCCGTGGGCCTGGTGAACTACCCGACGGAGTGGTGGCACTGGTCGTTCGGTGACCGCTACTGGGCGTTGGCCACTGGAGCGGCAAGCGCCTATTACGGACCGAGCCCGCACAGCGTCCCCGAATGAATTTTCGGCTGAGTCGCGGTAGCCCGTCAGGCTGTCGCAGTGAGAGGGCGTCCACCCCGACGGATGCCCTTCTCGCTGCGGATGCGGGCGCGCTCCTTGCGCTGTGCGGCGAGCACGTCGGGGTGGCGGGCGTTGGCGTTGCGCCAGCGCAGATATGCGTGCAGGGCCCGGGTCTGCGCGGGGTGGCTGCAATCATTTGAATTGGGCAGAGTGAACTGCCGCAAAGCTCCGAAGTGCGCCTCGATCGGGATGGCCCAGGAGGCGTAGGTCGGGGTGAAGCACAACTCGACGCGGTTCTTCCTCGCCCAGAGCCGGACGGTCTCGCCTTTGTGGGCGGAGGGGTTGTCCAGGATGACGTAGATCGGGGCGCCGTCCGGGCGGGCCGCGCGGGTCGACTTCAGCGCGACGAGTGTGTTCGTGGCGCCCTTCTTGCTGCGGTTGACGCCCCACAGCCTGTCGTCGCCGAGCGAGTAGCAGCCGTGGAAGTACCGCACCCCGTGGGTGCGGTGGTAGGTCGCGGGATGCCGCTCGGGGTGACCGGCAGGAGCCCAGCACGAGCCGGCGGTGGGCCGGATGCCAAGCGGCCCGAACTCGCCGAACGCGAACACGCGATCCGGGAATCGCTCCAGCACGTGTTCGATGTGGTCGAGCTTGGCGTCACGCTCCGGGTCAGGTGACTCCTTCCATGTCTTGGTGCGCTGAAAGGTGATTCCGCGGCGGGTAAGCAGGCACCGTAAACGCCTCGCGGCTGATCCGGATCACGCGACCGTGCACGCGGCGCAGGTAGGCGGCGAGTTTGCGGATGGACCAGCGGGTGAAGGGCTGGCCCAGCTTGGTCGGGCGGGTGGTGGCCGTCTGGACGACGAAGTCCTCGTCGTCAGTACGGAGAAGGCGGGGACGGCCTCCCGCCCACCGAGGGTCCAAACAGGCCAGGCCGATCTCGTTGAACCGATGGATGACGTCCCGGACTGTGTCTTCGTCGGCCTGCACCAGCTTCGCGATCATCGGCACCCGGTTCCCGCCAGCCGAGGCCAGCAGCACCATCGCGCGCCCGAACCGCACCGAACTGGTACTGCCCCGGCGCACGATCTGCTGGAGCTTCTGCCCTTCTTGGCCGGTCATCCTGCGCACCCGGACAGGCTCAGTCACCACACCGCCAGCGGTCGGATCGGACGTCACCGCACATCCAACCGCCACGACCATCAACCCGGCCGACCTATGTGGTCAGAGCACTAGTAACGGTGGTTGGGCCAGTGCGGGTCCGTCCAGCGAGCGGGGCCGGTGAGTCCTATCAGCCGGATGCGGTGCAGCAGGTTGTCGGGGGCGTCCTGAGCGAGCAGCCGAGGCGGGGCGTGGCGGACGAGCCAGGACGCAAGCTCGCTGACCAGGGCGTCTGCGTTTCCCATTGCTCTCCAGGGGAGTTCGTCACCGAGTAGGTCGTATTCCCAGTGGGCTGCCGCTGTGGCCAGGTGCTGGTCGGCAACGCGATGGTCGGCTGTCTCCCAGGTGCTCAGCCACGGGCTGAGCGTGGTGGATGCCTCGGCACACAGAGCGAGAACTTCGTGCACGGGGACAGCGGGGGATGGATCGCTCAGAGTGTGAGCCCACCAGGCATGCAGAAACTCCTGTACCGCCGCACTCTGGAGCGCGGGCCATTGTTGCCAGCTGCCTCGAGCGAATGAGTGTCCGACCTCCTCCATTCCGAAGAGCGGCTCCACGGTGCCGCTGACCAAAGCTCTGGAGAGTTCGGGAAGGACGCGGCGCAGCACCGCGCCGTGGTCGCTCCAGTCGGGGGCGCTCCAAGTGCGGTACAGAAGGTCTGGACCGAGCTCCGCGTCCGGAACCTTCAGCAGCTTGAGCTCTTCCTCGCTGCCCCAGTGGCAGTCACACTGCGTTTCGTCCTCGCGGGCGGTCATTCCGCGGAACGTGGAGGCCAAGCAGTCCAGTGCGCTGTCAAGTCGGAGTCGTGCAGGAGTCGTGTCGCTGTTCATGGTCGTTGGCCAGCCTCAGGGGGACTCCGGAGGCTTCGCCGCCCGAAGATCGCGACACTACCGGTCACGCGCACGAATGTCACCGGAGTTGCAGAGGCTGGTCAGCCTGGCATAGCCGAGGCCGGTGTTCTGCCCGGCCTTCAAGTGTCTGGAGAACCGTTCCACTCCTCCAGCGTCCTCGGCTCGTTGGGCCGGAGGTGGCCGCCGCCCTGCAGTGGCCGTGCGGGCGATAGAGGTCCATGGGCGCTCTGCGCCTTCGCGCGTACGGTGCGAGCGGGTCGTACGATGGCGCGTCTGGCCGACCGGCAGCCGGCGAACGCTCCGACGGTCGAAGCCTGGCTTGAAGACCTGATCGATGGCCCCGCGATCCCTTACGCCGACGCCCCCGGTCCGGCACTCAGCCCTCACCCATCGGTTCAGCACCGGACAGAGCCGAATCCGACGTCGTACCCCGCGCGATAGCTCTCCTCCGGGAGATCACCGCGACTAAGAGGCCCTAACAGAAGTTGTTGATCAAGTGACTAACGGCTTGTCTGGTCGTTGGTCGGGTCGTGGGGAAGCGTCAGTCGCGGCCGTGGATCGTGTCGGACGAACTGTGGTCGCTCATCGAGCCGTTGCTGTCCGAGCCGGGGCCGAAGCTGGTAGCGGGCCGGCAGGCGTTGTGCGGGATCCTGTTCGTGCTGCACACCGGGATCCAGTGGGAGTACCTGCCGCAGGAGCTGGGCTTCGGCTCCGGGATGACCTGCTGGAGGCGCCTGGCCGCCTGGAACGAGGCCGGCGTGTGGGAGAAGCTGCACCTGGTGCTGCTGAGGAAGCTGCGGTCGGCGAAGAAGCTGGACTGGTCGAGGGCGGTGATCGACTCCTCCCACGTCAGGGCCGCCCGCCGGGCCCAAAAGCGGTCCCAGCCCGGTCGACCGAGCACGGCCAGGGCATCCCGCTCGCGGTGTCGCTGACCGGAGGCAACCGCAACGACGTCACCCAGCTCCTGCCCCTGCTCGACAAGGTCCCACCGGTCGCCGGCGTCGTCGGCAGGCCGCGGCGACGGCCGGACATGCTCTTCGCGGATCGCGGATACGACCACGACAAGTACCGGCGTCTGCTGTGGAAACGAGGCATCCGGCCCGCAATCGCCGAACGCGGCCGGCCACACGGCACCGGCCTGGGCATCTCCCGCTGGGTCGTCGAACGCACCATCTCCTGGCTCCACGGCTTCCGCCGCCTGCGCACCCGCTGGGAACGACGCGACGACATCCACGAAGCCTTCCTCGGCCTCGCCACCTGCCTCATCACACACCGCCACGTCCAACGCCTTTGTTAGGACCTCTAAGGCTGGTGACCGGCAACGGTGGCCTGGTGCAGGTACGGGTCGTCGGGAGGCAGTGTCTGGTGCCGCGCGAGCACGGCGAGGTCATCTTCGAACGGAATGACGCGCACGGTCGGTCGGCGACGTACGTGCCCGATTTCTGCTGCCGTCGCCGGCGTAGTTGCGGTCGTGACCGCCGTAGTCAGAGTGTGCTGTAGGCGATAGAGGCCGCCACGAACCGGCCGGGTTCGGCCGCTGCCATCAGCTGACGCTGGGGTTCCCGTTCGTCGCCGCTCAGCGGCAGCCCGAGGTCATCGGACACGTACAAGGCGACATATCCCACCTTCTTCGCGAGGTAGTCCCAGCGCGGTGGCACGTCGCCCGGCAGCATGGGCCGGCTGCGAGGAGTACGGCCAGTAGCTTGGGCATCAGCGGGCCGTTCGTGCCGAGGCTCACTTCCCCATGCGGGTTCCGGAGGGCGTACCAGGCAAATTTGTCCTGGGACATACCGGCAGACCATGCCTTGGTCGTGACTTCGGTGGTGCTCATCCAGGTGCCTCATCTCGTGCGCGGTCGGGTGGCCCCTGGCGGATTGACGATCGGCTGTTCTCCCGCGACTTTCATTGACCTGATTGATCGTCATGCCATGTGTGTGCTGGCTGAGGCCCATGCTCCCTGCACGGCGCGGTTTTCGGTATCGGTGGGCTGGCCGGCGTCGATGGGCATCAATCGGGCCGTGATGATCGTACGGCGGAGCTTGGCGGTCATGTCGGAGAACGCCGGGTGCGTCTTGGTGAGGTCTGCGGCGAAAAGCCGGTCAGCACGGTCAGCTCGGCGGTGATCTCGTCGGTGAGTTCCAGCCAGCGCGGAATGGGGCTTCGCGACCCTGGACGCGGACCACTTCACCGCCATGATCCGTCCGGGCACCACCGCCTCGGTGCGTGTGGCGGACGGACTCGGCTTCACCGTCCTCCGCGCGGACGAACTGCTGGGCAACCCTGTCACCATGTACTCGCCGCGTCGGCCGACGCCCCCGATGTGGGTCAGGGCGCTCAAACGCCTCATTGTGAAGAAATGGTCTCGTCCTGGCGTTGATTCTGTGACATTCATCACGCCTGACGGCTCGTGACTGTCTGATACGCGGCATGAAGAGGCTGTCATCTGCCGATGCGTCAGTTACGAGAACATTCACGTGAACCTGTTGGAGGACGAGAACAAGCACAAGGACGGGGACGCGGTGGAGTCGCGTGTCGGTGAGCCACGTCCGCAGACATGGTTCCTGGTGGTTGGCGCGATGATCGGTGTGATCGCCCTGGGGACGTCCCTGGCCGTGCAGTTCTCGGGGTCCATCGACCCCGAGATGCCGAAGATCCCGGGGCTTCCCTCCCTCTCCCCGGGGCCCGAGGGCATTCCGACGGGGCTTCCCACCACGCCGGGCGGTCCGACCTCGCTGCCCACCGAGTTGCCCTCCTTCTCCTGGCCCGCCGATCCGCCCACGGGCGGAGTGCCCACGGATTTCGAGTTGCCCACGGACCTTGAGCTGCCCACGGACCTCCCCGGCCTGCCGGGTGATGTCTCATGACGGAGCGACCCACCATCGGCACCCCCACACCCCCCTCCGACCCCGCCTCTCCCTCCACCCCTGCCCCCACGTCCACGCCCGCGTTCACCGTCGCGGCCGGCGGACGGCTCCTGCGGCACGACGAGGTCACCCGGGGACGCGCCCTGCTCGTGGCCCGGCTGGTCATCGGGGTGTACCTGCTGGAGCTGTTGCTCAATATGACCCGGCCGCATGTGCTGCCCGACGAGCCCTCCCTCACCATCTTCTGGCGGTTTCCGGGGATGCCGGAGGAGGGTGTGCTGGACTCGTTCGGCTCCCTCTTCGCGATCCCCCGGACCGCCTTCTGGGGTGTGCTCGCGGGCATCGTGGTGGGTATCGCGCTCCAGGCGGTCATCGTCCGGATGCCGTCGAAGGACCGCCGGGCCACCGTCCTGACCTGGGCTGCGCTGGCGGCTCTCCTGGGCTCGTTCGCGCTGTTCTCCCTGTTCATCCTCGCGAAGTCCCCCCTGCTCGTCCTCGCCTGCGTCCCCACCAGCGCGTTCGCCCTGTGGCTCATCCACCGGGCGCAGCGGTTCGGCTGGCTGCCACTGCCGATGCTGCTCACGGCGTTCGGCTGGGGCGCGCTGATCCAGTGGGGTGTGGGCCGCGCCTTCACCAACCTGGCGTACGGCACCATCAACGGCTACATGTACGAGGGCACGGACCTTACCGGGTCCACGACCGACGGATCCGGCAACCAGGTCGACTTCACCTTCACCTTCGACCTCGGCTACCGGACGATCGACGTCACGCTGCTTCACCTGAGCACGGTCAACCAACTGGCCGCAGCCGTCGGCGTCGTCCTGCTGATCCTGATGTTCCGGCACCGTGTCACCGATGTCGTGACGGGCCTCGTGCTCGGCGCAGCCGCCGGGCTCGGATACAACTTCACGGAAAGCGTCATCGCCATCGAGCTGTGGTCGATCCTGAGCAGCCTCAACGGCGCGACCGGCGGCTTCGAGTACTGGATCCGCCAGTCGGCGTCCCTGTTCGGCAGCCAGGTCGTCTTCGGCGCGCTCGTCGGCGCCGGGATCGGACTCGCGGCCCAGACGCGGCGACGCGCACAGCGTGTCGGCCTGGTCACCGCGGGGCTGGTGGCGGCGATCGGCGGGGCCGTGGCCAACGAGGTCCTGTCGGCGTGGCTGTCCGGGCTGGTCCGCGACCATGTCGGCATCGGCGGGACGCTCGACACCCTGGTGATCTCCCCGGCCATCTGGCTGGCGCCGCAGGTGCCGTTCCTCACGGTGTGCCTCCTGCTGCTGCGCTCCGGGATCCGGGCCCGCGTCGCCGCCGCGCGTACGGCGGTGACGGCCGAGGCCGCCGAGGCCGCCGAGGCGGGCGTCGGTGGCGCCATCACCGAACGCGAGGTGCCGTTCCTCATGGACCCGGCCCTGCGGTTCTGGGCCCTGGTGAGCACATGGCGACGGCACGGACCGGCCGCGGCACGGGCGTTGCGACGCTTCCAGCGGGCGCAGTTGGAGGTGGCCGGCTGGCGCTGGCAGCAGGAGCGCGCCGCCGCGGAGGCGAAGGCCCTCGGCGCACGGGAACAGCCGCAGGCACAGGAAGAGCGAGAAATACAGGACGCTCAAGAAACACAGGAAACTCAGGAAGTCCAGCAAGCTCAGGAAGCGCGGGAAGAGGGAGAGGCTTTGCGGGCGAGAGCGATGCGGTTGCGTACGGACGTCGGTCGGCTGGTGGGGTCATGACGTCACGCACCGCTGTCACGGCGACCCGACGCACGGCCGGTGCGCTGTGTCTCCGCACGGCCGGTGCGCTGTGCGTGCTGCTCGCGGCGCTGCTTGCGCTTCTGTCGACCGCTCCCACCGCGTCCGCCTGTGACGTCAGCTACCGGTATGTGCCCTCGATCAAGTTCGACGGGTCCGGTTTCGGCGTCAAACAGTGCTCCAACGCCACCTCTCTGGCGGGCACTTCACTCCTCGCCCTCGTCGCGGCAGCGGCCCTGACCGCCGTCGGTGCCGCCCTCTTCCGCAAGGGCGAGGCCACCGCGAGGACCCTCGGCGACGAGACCGGACCGGCGCGGGTCCTGGAGGACTACCTGCGGGCCCCCCACGCCACCGGGGACGCGCCCGCGGCCGGGAGAGGCCACGCTCCTCAGGCCCCAGATGGTCGCGTTCCACACCCCCAGGAAGGCCACGACCCGCGGGGCGAGGGAGGCCGTGATGCGGATCCCCTCGCCTAGGCGGGCGGCGCACCGACGCCTTTGGTCGCGCCTCGTCACCCTGGTCGTCGCATCGGTCGCGACTGTGTCGCTGGTGGCACCGGGGGCCCTGGCGAAGCCCTCGGCGCCCGGCTCCGATTCCGACGACGTAAGTCTGATCGTCCCTCAGGGCAAGAGCCTGAACTCCCACCAGGAGAAGCAGGAAGCCTCCGAGAGGCTGCTCGCGACCCCGATGGGACGCGACTTGGCGCGGGCGCGGAAGAAGTTCGGAAAGAGATCCATGCCCGGGAACGTGTCGGTGGAGTACTTCGACCTGGGCTGGCTGAAGGATGACCCCCAGTTCTCCTGGCTCAACGTCGAGCAGTTCTACGACCGTCTGACGAGAGGACTCAATTCCCACTGGTCCCACTTCCGCATCGAGGGAAAGTACGAGATCGACGCGTTCGCGGTCCCGTACCGGGAGGAGAACGAGGACCTTTACGAGGAACTCGGGCTCGGCAGCCAGAGTCGCTTGATCAGAGCCAGGTCCTACAACGTGTACCAAGGGATCCACTCCGAAGAGATCCCCATCCTGCGCTTCCAGTCCATTGCCGAGGCGGCGATCCGTCTGGAGCGCAAGAAACTCAGCGCCCAGCAGGTGAGGGATCTGGCCCTCGAGATGGTGCACGGTTCCGGGGCGGGACTCATCAGCGAGAACAGTCCCTGCATGAAGAGCTGCGACAAGAAGACCAATTTCTTCCCGGTCAGGAAGGCGATCTCCTACTACGGCTACGGGAAACCCACGTCGGATCTGTCCGTGGCCACCGCGCGGGAGGTCATGAGCAAGACCACGCCCGCGATCCAGAAGAGGGACGAGGCCCGCGAGAAGCAGGCGGAGTCGCAGATGCAGCAGACGATGAACCTCTCGCAGGGTGACTGCTCCACCGTCAGCGCCCCCCTCGCACCCGGCCGGGCCGACGGCGAGGGGCACCGGGACGGCCTCGTCCTGGCAGCGGCACAACTGGCCGCGCCCTGTGATCCGGAGGCGTCGTCCAGTGGTCTCGGCAAGGCGCTCACGTCCGCCGACTACGGCGGTGTCGACTTCTCCACGATGGAACTGCGCTACCTCTCCGACCGCCCCGACACCGAAGGAGTGCGGTACGCGTTCTCGGCACAGTCGAATTCCGCAGGAGAGGAAAGCTACCGGGACCCCGAATCCGGTTACAGCGCGCTGACCACCACGGCGGAGGATCTACGGACCTGGCTGGTCCTCGATCCGCAGGATTTCTGGGTCAACCTCAATCCCACGGAACCGGACCGCATCATCGATCCGACCCTGGGGCGCACCAACGCGGGCCGCGCCATGCTGGAGGCCGATCTGCAGATGAAGCGCACGGAGGCGAAGATCCTGCACCCCGACTCGAAAACGGGGGCACGTTTCTGGCGGGAGTTCCGGTCCGCGGCGGACGGCTCGTCCTGCTTTTCCGGCCGTATGTGGATCGTCCCCGGAAAGGTCGAGGTCCGAGAGGACGGAGACGAGTTGTACGTCCTCGACGCACAACTCGACGTGAAGAGCGAGTCCGAGAACATCGACGACCCCTACACACCGCCCTGCACAGCCGACGCTGCGACGGCCGCCCACAACGAGGACCTGGACCGGACACTCGTCCTGCCCGAAATCGTCAAGGCGGTCAACACCGCACCTGAATACGCGCCTCTGCGCCGGGCCTTCATGGCGCGCGTCGTCGCGCAGTGGGTGCGCGAGAGGCACCAGCAGGGGCACCGCACCTCGTTCGACGACCTCATCGACTCGAAAGACCTCGGTCCGGCCGCGATGAGCGGCGACTGGCGGCCCCGACAGGTCTTCGACGACTACGTCGACTCCTACCGGAACAAGGAGTTCGACCTCACCCGCGAGACCCGCGACGGCGACACTACCCGCGTCAACCGCTACGTCTACGGCGGCGCCGACTTCACGAAACTGGACCTGACGACCGTGGGGAAGGCGGAGGCGGAGCGACGCTTTCCGCAGCTGGCCCGGTCGGCGCGGACCTCGGCCGACAGCCCGGTCACCGCGGCCGACGGTTCGCTGTGGCTGGGCGGCTCGGCAGACCTGCCGGACAAGGGCTTCTGGGAAGGCCTCTCGGACAAGGTCACCGGACTGACCGGGGGGAACGGCACGACACTGGTGCTGATCCTCCTCGCCGGCGGCGCCGTCACCTTCGGCTTCCGCACCCGCGGCCGGCAGCGGCCCGCCGCATGAGAACCCAGCACCCAAGGACATGGCAGGGAGCCACGTGCGTCTTTGCGACAAGCTCACCGTGATCACAGGCGCCGCGCTGGCGTCGGGGAGACCGGATCGGCGCCGGTCATGTGCGGCGGCTCACCGAGCTCTTCGCCGGGCGTCCTCTCGCCGTCGAACTCCACGGCGGCGAGCCGCTCGGCGCCCCCGTTGCTGTCGTTGCTCGCGGGTTCGCCGCACAGTTTGGCCAGTGTCCAGGCCTGCTTCTCTGCCTGGGCAGCAGAGCAGCAGTCACCGGCCAGGACAACTGGATCGTGGAGAGAGGTTGAGGGCTGCTTCCCGGAGCCGTGTGCACTGCTGCACCTCGGCGGCGGCCGGCCTCCCATGGCGCTGACGGGGGGCGGCCGCGGACCGGCGCCAACTGTCAGGTCAGGGACACTCCGCGGCCGCCGAAGATTTCGGCGAACTGAGCCACGGGCAGGCTCGCGTTGCGGGCCGGGGCGGTGTGGCCGGAGGGGTTGCGAAAGTGGACCGTGTCGCCCTGGCGGCCGGTGACCAGCACGAGGTGGCCGCACATGCCCGGGGCGGGGTTCTCGGGGCGGCGAATCTCTTTGTGCACGGAGGCCATCACGACGCGCCCGCGGTCGAGCAGGGTGAGGAGGTTGGGCACGGTCAGGTCCCGTCCACCTCGGCGTCCAAGGGGTGGACGTCGCGTACGTACTGGGCGAAGGGGGCGTAGATCAGGCCGCGGATCGCGCCGGTGTCGGCGTCCTCGGTGTACGCCCCGTACTTCCGGGTGCCGTTGAGCGGCGAGTGCGTCGGCCTGGGCCCGGTCGCGTGCCTCTGCTGCCTGGTAGGCCGAGTTGCGGGCGTAGTCGGCGGAGAACTCTGCCTGGGCGGCGGACTCCTCGGCCGCTGCGGTGTCCTGGGCGGCGCGGTCGGCGGCGGCGTCCGCGTCGGGGGCGTACCCTGCGGCCTGCTTAGGCATCGTCTCATTTGGTGAGTCTGCGGTAGCAGATGAGGGTGCAGGCGATGGAGGTGAAGGCGAGGAAGTGGTCGGCCTTGCGTTCGTAACGGCGGCGCAGGCGACGGCATCCGGTCAGCCAGGGCATTGTCCGTTCGATGGTCCAGCGGTGCCGGCCCAGCCGGGTGGGTGATTCGGTGCCCTTGCGGGATGCGGTGCCGGATGCGGCGCTCGCGCAGCCATCGGCGCAGGTCGTCGTAGTCGTAGCCCTTGTCGCCGTCGAGTGTGGCGGGCCGCCGCCTGCGCGGGCCGCGCCGGGAGCGGATCGGAGGGATGCCATGGACAAGGGGCTTGAGCGCCTGGCTGTCGTGGAGGTTCGCACCTGAGATGCCGATGGGCAGGGGCAGACCGGTCCGCTCGGTGATCAAGTGGATCTTCGAGCCTTTCTTGCCCCGGTCGACAGGATTCGGACCCGTCAGCTCCCCCCTTCAGAGCCCGCATGTTCACCGAGTCGATGGCGCACCGCGACCAGTCCAGCTCCCCGCGCGAGCCCGGTTCGTCCAGGACCAGGCGGTGCGGCTTCGCCCAGACCCGGGCGGCACTCCACTCGGTGAAGCGCCGGTGCGCGGTAGGCCCCGACGGCCCGGAGACCGGCGGCAGCTGCTGCCAGGTACAGCCCGTGGTGGCCACGAAGATGATCGCCGCCAGCACCTCACGGTCGCCGTACCGGCGCCGCGGCATGGGAGTCGCGCTTGCCCAGCCGCTCCAGGACTTTCTGTCTCGCGCTGCGCTTGGGTGCCACCGGATGTTGAGCCGGCTGCGGGACCGTTTTGACGGACAGGCGGAATACCGGGCGGACGAAAACGCGGCCCGGGTCGCCTCTGTACACGGGGGCTGACTGCTGAGCCGCCGCCCGGAACGGTCGGTGTCACCCCACCACCCGGCAGCAGGCACTCGACCTCCTGCTCCAAAGTGTCCCGACCTGCGTCCACTGCCGACCCGACACCGCCCTCGGCATCCTCGAATAGGCGCGGTCACCCCGGTCGGCTGCCGAGTGACCCGTGGTCGGCGGTGATGACGACCAGTGTGTCGGGGGTGCTCGGAAACGTACTGGCGGGCCACCTCCACGGCGCGGTCGAACGCGGTGACGTCGCCGATCTGGCCGCAGGGGTCGGAGTCGTGATTCATCTTGTTGGCGGGGGCGGCCCGCCGCTGGCGCGAAGCCGAAGCTCGTCGAGCGGGACCGCGAGACACCAACCGCCGCCCATGGTCCCCTTCCTGCGCGGAGTCTCAACCGGGAGAGCCGCTCCCCTCGCGCCGCCCATGCGTCCCGGGGTCCTGTCGCCGGTCTCACCGCCGCTCACCAGGCGTCGGGTGCGCTGCCCACCCGCTCGATCGGCCGGCCCTCGCCGTTGCGCCGGTCGAAGGCCGACCAGGACCCGACGACGTGGCTGCCGCCCGCCACCGGCTACCGCTGCCAGTACGTCATCGACTGGGTTGCCGACAAGACGGGCTGGCGCCTGAGCATCGACGCCGGCGAGGAAGCCGCCCTGTCCCAGGTCCTCAGCCACTGCCCCAACACGCCGGTCACCGTCACCCTCGCCCGGTAGCACCGGGACGCTGCGGCCCGAACACCGGGTGGTCAGTCCTGCACCGGCAGATCGGTGGTGTAATCCGCGAGGAGGCCGGACGGGTACGCGGCGTACTCGGCGCGCGCCTGGACGTCGTCCTCACCGATCGTGGGATGGACGGGTGGTGTGGCTGCTCCTGGAGCATTCCGTCGCAGTGGTGCTCAGGAAGGTCACATGCTCTGGGCCGTACCGCGGGCCAGAGCGGCCAGTCGTTCCGCGTCTGAGGTGCCGGGTTCGGCCGACCAGAGCACGAGTTGCTGTTCTGGGGCACCGGCGTAACGAAAGGTGTCCCAGTCGAGGGTGAGTTCACCGACGGTGGAGTGAGTGATGCGTTTGCTGCCGAAGTCCTGGTGCGCGACGCGGTGCTCGGCCCACCAGGCCCGGAATTGCTGATCGGCAACGGCCAGTTCGCCCACGAGAGCTGTGAGGGCCGGATCCGTCGGATTCGTTCCGGCTTCCATCCGCAGGACCTCGACGCAGGTACGGGCCACGTCCTCCCAATCCGGGTAGACGTCGCGCATCACCGGGTCGGTGAAGACCATGCGGATGTAGTTGCGCTCGGACTCGGGCACGGCCGCGAAGTCGCACAGCAGCTCCGCTGCCAGTGGGTTCCACGCGAGGATGTCGAGCCGTGGGCCGAAGACGATGGCGGGTGTGCTGGTGAGCTGGCCGAGCAGCCGGGTCAGGTGCGGGTGCACGTGGGGGCGAGGGGGCCGACGCGGCGTTTTGCGGTGTCCGGCCCGTGCGGCCTGGGTGACCAGACCTTCCACGTACGCTCTCTGGTCGCGGTCCAGCCGTAGTTCGCGTGCGAGGGCTTCGAGCACCGGCGGTGACGGTGCCAGTCGGCCCTGCTCGATGCGTACGTAGTAGTCGGTGCTGATCGCGGCGAGCTCGGCGACCTCCTCGCGGCGCAGCCCCCGCACACGGCGCTGGGTGTGCGCGCGCTCGGGGAGCCCCACCTGCGCGGGTGTGAGCTCGCCACGGCGGTGCCTGAGGAACTCACCGAGCTCACGAAGATGCGCGGAACCAGTCACCCTTCCAGCATGGCACCGGGGAAAAGGCTCTGCCTGGGAAAGATCTTTCCTAGGAAGCAACACGACCTTCCTGCGCCCGGCCGTCGGCCGGACTGTGGATACAGGCCCGCAGATCGCCGGCCCACCCACGATCCCGCAGGAGCAGAAAATGAGGACTGACGTCCGCTTCCCGACCAACGGCCTGCAGCTCGCCGGCCACCTCTACCTCCCCGACGGCGTCGACGGCCCGCTCGCCGCCATCGTCGTCGGCCACCCCACGACCGGAGTCAAGGAGCAGGCACCGGCGGCGTACGCGACACGCCTGGTCAAGGAAGGATTCGCCGTCCTGACCTTCGACGCCGCCTTCCAGGGCGAATCCGAGGGCATGCCCCGCGGCCTGGAGGACCCCTTCCAGCGCGCCGAGGACTTCCGCGCGGCGGTCTCCTACCTCACCACCCGCCCCGAGATCGATTCCGACCGCATCGGCGTGATGGGCGTGTGCGGCTCCGGTGCCTACGCCCCCTACGCCGCCCAGACCGACCACCGGATGAAGGCCGTGGCCGGCGTGTCCGGGACCGACGTCCCCAGCTTCTTCCGCGGTGCCGACCCCGAGGGCTGGCAGCAGATGGTGGCAAACTCCGGAAACCTCCGCACCGCCGAAGCCGCCGGCGAGCCCGCGGCGACCTTCGCCGTGCTGCCGGAGACGGCCGATGCCGACACCCCCGCACCGACGGCCGAGTTCGTCGACTACTACAAGACGCCCCGCGGCAGGCACCCGCGCTCCACAGGTGACATGGTCGTGCGCAGCGCGGACCTCCTCGACCAGTTCGACTCCTTCGCCGACGTCGCCAAGATCGCGCCTCGCCCGCTGCTCATGATCGCCGGAACCGAGGCAATGACCCGCGGGTTCTCCGAGAAGGCCGTCGCCGACAGTCCCGGCAACGCCGAGCTGTTCCTCGTCGAGGGCGCCACCCACGTCGACCTGTACGACCGCGACCAGTACGTGACCCCTGCCGTCGCCAAGCTGGTCGAGTTCTTCAGCAAGCACCTCGCCTGAGTCGGCACGCCTGGGTGGCCAAGGGACCGGGGGCTGGTCGCAGCCCACTCTCCGATGGCCGCGACCAGCTCGACGGCCTCATAGCGGACGGCAAGCTGACCCGCCCCGGGGTGGGGTTACAGGGTGGGGACGGTGCCGCCGTCGATGGTGTGCTCGGCGCCCGTGATGGCGGCGGCGCGGTCGCAGACGAGGAAGGCGACCAGCTCGGCCACCTCCTCGGGGCGTGCCGGGCGGCCGAGGGGGATGCCACCGAGCGAGGCCAGCACCTGGTCCCAGGCCGCGGCCCGGTCGATGCCCTGCGCGTCGGCGATACGGGCGACGAGTGCCGTGGTGCCCTCCGTCGCGATCGCGCCCGGGGAGACGACGTTGACCCGTACTCCGTGCGGGGCCAGTTCCCGGGCGAGGCCCTTGCTGTACGTGGTCAGCGCGGCCTTGGCGGCGGCGTAGCCGAGTGTGGCGTCGGGCAGGGGCAGCCGGCGCTGGATGGAGGAGACGTGGACGACGGCGCCCCGGCCCGCGTCCCGCATCGCCGGGAGCAGTGCGCGATCGAGGCGTACGGCGGCCAGCAGGTTGAGGGCGAGCTCGTCCTGCCAGTGGGCGTCGGTGAGGGCGGCGAACCCACCGGCCGGCGCGTGCGAGCCGCCGAGCGTGTGCACGACGATATCCGGGGTGCCGAGCCGGTCGCGCACCGCCGAGACCACGGTGTCGACGCCGTCCGGCGTGGTCAGGTCGGCCGTGACGAAGAGCGGGTCGGCCGCTGCGGTCGCGGGCGCCGTGCGGGCCGTCGGGAGCACGGTGGCGCCGGCCGCGCGCAGGCGGGCCGTGATCGCGGCGCCGGTGCCCCGCCCGGCGCCGGTGACGACGGCGAGACGCCCCGCGAGGTCGGGGGAGACGGAAAGGGTGCTGTTCATGTGCCGGAGCGTGCCGCCTCCCGTGGCAGGCGGGTCAAGCGCTGCACTCTCCCCCTGCGGGAGGGTGCACAGTGGGGGCGTGCTGACGATCGGCGAGTTCTCCCAACTGACCCACCTGAGCATCCGTACGCTGCGCCGCTACCACGAGGCCGGGCTGCTGGAGCCCGCGCACGTGGACCCGTCGAGCGGCTACCGGTACTACGACCCCGGCCAGATCCCCAGCGCACAGGTCATCTCCCGGCTGCGGGAACTCGACGTACCGCTCGCCGACGTCCGGCGCATCCTGCTCACCCCGGACCCGACCGTGCGCGCGCACCTGGTGGGCGAGCACCTCCAGCGACTCCAGGACCAGCTGTCGCGGACCCAGGCGGCCGTCGCGTCGCTGCAACGGCTGCTGCGCCCCGAACCGGCCGGCGTCGCCGTCGAACTGCGCCACGCGCCCGCGCGCCACGTGGCCGCGGTGCGGGGCACGGTCACCCACGAGGAGGTGCTGTCCTGGTACGCGGGCGCGATGGCCGAGCTGGACGCCGTCATCGACGCGCCCACGGGCCCCGCGGGCGGCCTCTACGACAACGCGCTGTTCAGCGAGGGCCGCGGGGACGTGCTCGTGTACGTCCCGGTCGCCGCGCCCGTGCCGGACCTGGGGCGCGTCCACGGCACCGAGCTGCCGCCCGCCGAGCTGGCGGTCACCGTGCACCCGGGGTCCCATGACACCATCGACATCACCTACGGCGAGCTGGGCAGGTGGGTCGCCGAGCACGCCCTCGCCGTGGCCGGGCCGGTGCGCGAGACCTATCTCGTGGGCCCGCGCGACACCCCGGCCGCCGAGGAGTGGCGCACCGAGATCGGCTGGCCGGTGTTCCGGGTCGCCAGCGCCGGCCCCGCCCGGGCTGAGTCTCACCCCTGAGCGGTGGGTGCGGCTTGCTGTGCCAGTGTGTCCCGGCCCTGGACACGTTGGGAGGTGTGAGCAGCGCGGCGCGCGCCGCCGACGCCTGCTGAGCGCACGTGCGGGGCCCCGGGCGGGGTCCATAGCCTGGTGGTGCTCGGGGTGAGTGGGAGAGGTTGCCATGCCCCGAACGATCTGGACCGGTGCCATCTCGTTCGGCCTGGTCACGGTGCCGATCAACGTGGTCGGCGCGTCGGTGGACCACAGCATCCACTTCTACCAGTACCACCTGCCCGACCAGGGCCGGGTCCGCTACCGCAAGGTGTGCGAGCTGGAGGGCCGTGAGGTCCCCCAGGACGAGATCGGCAAGGGATACGAGCTGACGAAGACGCAGGTCATCCCGATCACGGACGAGGACCTCGCGAACCTGCCCCTGCCGACCGCGAAGGCGATCGAGATCGACGCGTTCGTCCCGCTGGAGTCGGTCGACCCGATCCGGATCGCCGGGGGCTACTACCTGCAGCCCGCCGGCCAGGTCGCGGCCAAGCCGTACAAGCTGCTGGTCGCAGCCCTCTCCCGGTCGGCGAAGGTGGCCGTCGCGAAGTACGCCTGGTCCGGCCGCGAACGCCTCGGGCTGCTGCGGGTGCGCGACGACGTCCTGGTCCTGCACGCGATGCGCTGGCCCGACGAGATCCGCGACCCCACCGAGCTCCTGCCCCCGCCCACCGAGGTCTGCGAGAAGGAGATCGCCGGCGCGCTCGCCCTGATGGACACCATGACCGTCGACCGGCTGGAAGGCCCCGAGTTCACCGACCGCTACACCGAGGCACTCGCCCGGATCATCGAGGCGAAACGCGAGGACAAGCCGCTGCCCGCGGTGGAGGAGCCGAAGGAGCCGGCCCGGGTGCTGGACCTGATGGCCGCCCTGCAGGAGTCGGTGTCCAAGGCGAAGGTTTCCCGCCGATGTCAGGCCCGCCGACTGCACGAGCTGCCGCAGCCGAAGAAGAAGACGACCGCGAGGAAGCCGCCGGCCAAGCAGGCCGGGGCGAAGAAGACGGCAGGCCGCCGGCCCCGCAGCGCCTGACCCGACGACGCGGCTGATGGAGTCGTGGTCACGGCTGGTCGAGGATGTCTCTGGACACCTACCGCCTCTACCAGAACGTGGTGGCCGCCGGGACGCTCTACACCCCGGCGATGACGACCGAGGTGTGCGAAACCCTGGGGCGGGCGACCGTGCCGCGCGAGGTCACACCGGGCCTGCGTCCGGTCATGGAGATCGCCGCAGTGCCCGAGGACCTCATCAACTGGTCGGCGTCCCGCCGCCAGCGCATCGAGGACCCCCTGGAGGTGCTCACCGACCAGTACGTGAAGGACCACAGGCACCCGCCCGGCGAGTGCGGCCGTCACGGATTGGGCTGGTGGACGGCGCAGGAGACCCGGCCCGCGAAGAAGAAGCCGAAGCCGCTCGCGCAGCTGCTCGCATGGTGGCGCGCCTCCGCGATCCTCCGCTTCGGCCAGCAGCTCATCGAGACCCTCCTGGACAGGTGCCGGGCCGAGGGGGGCGGCGATCCGGGCGCGGGTGGATCCCACCGTGGACGTGACGCTCGCCGCCGTCGACGTCGCCGCGGTCGTCTTCACCGTGCGAGAGAAGTTCTCCCGGCGCCACATCCTGGCCGAAGCGCGCCGCCACCTGCTGGAGACGCTGCGCGGCCGCGAGTTCACCCGCGGCCTGGGCGACTACATCGCCCGCCGGGCCCTGCTCCGGTACTCCCGCCGTCACACGGTCACACAGCCCGGCCGGGAAGCGCCGGCGGCGGACCGGATGACCTACACCGCCGACTTTCCGGTGCCGCACCGGTGGTGGATCGCCCCCGCCGAAGGCACGCCGCCACGGGAGTCCAGCCGCTGCGAGCGGGCCCGTCTCGCCAGCCTTGCCGTGCAGAACGCGATCCGCGACGCCCGCATCCGAGCCGACACCGCTACCGCCAACGAGGCGACGACCTCGGCCGTCTCCGCGCCCGCCGATCACCGCGACCTCGAGGGCGAGACGGCGTCCGCTCCCCACACCGTCGACCACCCCGGTCGGGCCGCCGCCCTGACCCCGGTGCAGCGGGCCGCCGCCGTCCAGGCCCACCAGCAGGCCGTGATGCCCGAGGAGTACCTGGAGGGCCGCACGACCGACCCGGCGACATGGCTGCGCACACCCTCATCGGACAATCCGTGGCCAGTTTGGCGCGTTCATGTCAGTTCCAGGGCTGCGGGCAGGTCGTCCGCCCCGCGTCGTCCAGCGCCGCAATGATCGCCGAGCGGTACTGGGTCAGCTGCCCGCCCTCGAAGGTGTCCGCCGCTTGGTCCGCCTTCCGGGGCAGGACGACCAGGACACGCGTCCGCTCCTCGATCGGTGGCCGGTCCTGGGCCACGCCGGGATCCACCACATCCATGGTGATCTTGTGGTCACCTCGCGGTGGTTTGATCCACTCCTCGACGTCGAGGCCGACTTCAAGCCGTCCCTTGCCGCTGGGAGCGACCTCGGTGACATCGCCGACGACAACGGTACGGGCGCAGGCGATCCATTCGAGCAGCGTCTGCCCCTGCCCGCCCTCGGCCGCCGCGGTCGACCGTGTGCCGGGTGAAGCCACGCCGTCTCCGGGAGCCTCTCCGGAGAGCAGGCCGGAGAGGGCCACGGTGACGGCCACGGCGGCGCACGCGGCGACCGCTGTAGCCCACACAGCGGCTGTACGGAGCCGCCGACGCGGATCCGGCCGCCGTGGTACCAGAGCCTCGGGCACCGCGTCCCCGGGCCTGTCGGTTCGCCCGGCCTCTTCACCGATCATTCTCAGAGCGAGGCGTACAGCTTGCTCGGCCTCGTCCGCTCCCGCTCGCGACCCGGCCGGAGCCTCCTCATGGGCCCGCTCGTCTGGTCCGTCCATCGTCACAGCACCTCCACGTCCCTCAGGCGCCGGCCGAGCGCGGCCACGGCGCTGTGCAGTCGGCTCTTTACGGTCCCCTCGGGAATGCCGAGACGGTCCGCGATGTCCCGCGCGGTCAGATCGGCGAAATACCGTAGCGCGAGGATCTGGCGCTGCGCCGGGGGCACCCGCTCCAGTTCCTCCGCCACGACCGGGGCCAGCAGCCGCGAATCTTCGGACTGGCCTGGGGGCGGCCGGTCCTCCCAGCGAGCTGCGAGCCGGTCCCGTAACGAGGCATCTCGGGCACGGCCGCGGTGCCAGTCGACCGCGATCCGCGAGGAGACGACGGTCAACCAGGCCTGCAGATTGTCTATCCTCGCCCCGGCTTCCAGCAGCTTCATCCGGACCTGCTGAACCCCGTCCTCCATCTCGCCCCAGGGGACTCCGCCGAGGACGAGCATGGCACGTACCAGTTCGATGTCAGACGGATCCAAGAGTGGACCGTCCGCTGCGAATCTTCGTGGTGTGGTCACCAGCCGGCGTTCCCCTCCAGTCCCTCATACGACGGAGAAGGAACTCAAAACGTTCGCCTCAGAGTCGATTTTTTTCTGTCGGGAGCTTGGAGGTCCCCTTTCGCCTGGCCCCGACGCCCCGCCGCGAACTGACGGTTAATCAGAGGCTCGGTGCCGCAAGCACACCCAGGTCCTCCGGCGCGCATCGGAGCGGCCGCCACTCCCGCACGTTCCACCCGATGCGACCACGGAGGGTGACGGCGCATCGGATGCGGAGCACTCGATGCACCCCCCTTGACCAGGTGTGCCGCCGAATTCCACCCGGCCCATCAAGTGGAAAGCAACCCTTGTCCACCTACGAGTTTCCGAGCGATCTTCGACGTTTCCCCTTGACACCTTCCGCTACCGCCACGGAGGTGACCCGCACCGGGCCCTTGATGCCCGGTGCGGGAGGGGAGATCTCTCCCTCCCGGCGCACCGCGCACCGCCGGGGCGGCCTGCCTCGCCAGCGTGGCGAGCGGGGAGCGCCGGCCTTTCTTCGCCAGAGGGTTCGTGACCGTTGTCTTGGATGATGTGAGATCCGCGCGGCAACGCATCGAGGTAACGCCTGATGCCGGGGTCGAGGCGGAGCTTGTCCCGGGTGCCCGGGAACGCGCGCACGGCTTCGAGGAGTTCCCGCTCGGGCCGACCAGTGATCTTGACATCGATCACGTTCAGGAGGTCGGTCCACTTCGTCCGGGAAAGGGGACGCTGTAAATCCTCCACCACCACGCCGTACCGCATCCTGCACACCCCCGTGTGATCGACTTGGGCAGCAGCGTATGGAGAAAACGACGACCGCGTTCCGGCCTATGGATAGCCCGGATCGGGCCAGCGGGAACCAGCGCGGCCAGGGCGTCGTCGTCTCCAGGGTGGCAGTCAGCGCAAGACCTGATATTGAGTCAGTTCTGATGGTGTAGGCGACCAGTGGGCTGCTGGGTGGGTGCGTCACGCTGGCTCCGGCCGTGTGGGTGCGGGACGCGCGGGGCCGCCGCACCACGTGGGTGGTGCGGCGGCCCCTTGGCGACCGAGGTTTCGATGGTCCGGTTCCTCGGGCCCCCGGTTCTCCCGGGGTCCGCTCGGATGTCTCTTCAAGGGCGGGCGTCCCGGACGGTTCTCAGCGCGTTCCTCGCATGTGACCGAACCATGACGGATCGTCCATCGTGCCCTCGTCCTCGTGCCACTGCGGAGGCGCCGATACGACGAAGCTCCGCAGGCCATCGCCCAGGACGAACAGACGCCCGGGCTTGACCTCCACCCCGTAGTCCAAACCGGTCTTCTCGCATTCCTCGTCGTCGGCCCGGCGGATGACCAGACCGTCGTATTGGGGGCGGAGGAGCATGAGGTCGACGTTGGCGAAGTGGATGTCGATCCGGGTCTCCGGCGGCATGTCCCGGCTGCTGCGCAGCAGCAGCCTGCGGTGACCGACGGAGTACTGCCAGACCTTGAAGTACCTGTCCGATCGGAACAGCTCTGGGGTCGAACACCTCGCGGCACACTGGGACGAGCCCCGGGTGGGCGACCCACGCGCCGTCGAAGCCGTCCTCGGCCTCATGTTCCTTGTCCAGGCGGACCTTGGCGAGCGCGGCCTCGTTCTCGGCCGGTTCCCTAGCGGGGACCTGAGCGGCCATGCCGCCGATGGCGTGGGCGCCGCGCTTGTGGCCCGTGCGGACGAGGAGTTCGGTGTACGCGCGCAGGAAAGGGGCGGTCATCGTGACCTTCGCGCGGTCGGGGAGGAGGAAGTCGGTGCGGTGGCCGAAGGTCTTGATGATGCTGAAGAGGTAGTCCACGGCCACCGCCCTTCGTGCTCAGGGGGTGAGCACGAGACGGATCGGGTCTCCGATCTTCTTCTCCAGCCGGGCGACGGCGTCTGCGGCTTCCGCCAGCGGGACGTGGGCGCTGACGGAGGGGCCGAGGTCGATCCGTCCGGCGGCGGCCAGTCCGACGAGCTGTTCCACGTGCTCAGGCTCGGAGCCGTAGTGTCCGCGGATCTGCTGGACGTTGAAGCAGAAGCCGATGCTGTCGGCGATCGCGACCGGCTCCGGGGTGAGTCCGGCGAGGACGAGCGAACCGAAGGGGCCGAGGGTCGACGCGGCCTGGGCACGGGCGGCACCCACGCCGGCGAAGTCGAACGCGACGTCGAGGCCGCGCCCGGCCGTCGCCTCCCGCACCGCCTCCGCGAAGCCGGGGGCGAGGGGGTCGAGGGCGACGTCCGCGCCGAAGAGGAGGGCCCGCTCGCGGGCCGAGGGCAGCGGGTCGATCGCGAGGATCGGGGCCGCGCCGACCATACGGGCGAGCCGCACGGCGTGGGCGCCGAGGCCGCCCGCGCCCCAGATGCCGACCGACTGGGCGGGGCGGACCGCGCCGGTGCCCACGATCGCGGCGTACGGGGTGGAGACCGCGTCGGGGATGATCGCGGCCTGGTCGAAGGGCAGGCCGTCCGGGATGGGCAGCAGCGTGTGCTCGCGGGCGATCGTGTACTGCGCCCAGCCGCCGTCGTAGTCGAGGCCGCGGGTGAGCGGCCGGTGGCACATCATCCGTCGCAGGCAGCCGGGGCAGTCGCCGCAGGCCTCGCCGGCCTGGAGGACCACGCGCTGTCCGGGCGTCCAGTCGCCCTTCACGTCCGGGCCGAGGGTGTGGACGACTCCGGCGACCTCGTGGCCGAGGGTGACGGCGCCCGCCTTCGTGACGGCGTCGGTGGGGAAGAAGGGGCTCAGGCTGCCGTCGATCAGATGGATGTCGGACAGGCAGACGCCGGCGGCCCGCACCTCCACGAGGACCTCGCCGGGGCCGGGGACAGGGATCGGGACCTCTTCGACGGCGAAGGTACGGGTGTCCAGGCGCAGCCGCCCGGCCAGCATGGTGTTCATGCGGAGACCTCGATGTGCTCGGTGGAAGAAGCGCGTGCATAGCTCAGGCGCTCGACATGGTCGAGTGACCATGTCGTCCAACCGTGTCTATTGACCAGGTCGCCTGTCAAGCCGATCCCGCCGGACGTTCGCGGGGTACTCCGAGTTCCGCCCGATGGCTGTGTCATTCGATACAGTCATTCGACATGTTCACTCGACAAAGTCGTATGTATGTTGGCTGGTGACTGCTGGAGTGCAACGAAAGGCACGCTCATGACTCAGGTGTCCGTAGGCGCGGCGCGGGCGATCCCCGAGCGCCCCCCGCTGCCCCTCGTAGGCCACGCGTTCAACGTTCCGGCGGGCGCGGACTTCCTGGCCTACCTGCTGAAGGAGTTCAGGGAACTCGGGCCCGTGTACCGGCTGCGGCTCTTCGGGAGGGATACCGTCATGGTCGGCGGTCTGGACCTCGTGACCGAACTGTCGGACGAGACTCGCTTCCGCAAGCACGTCCACGCCGACCTGGTCGAGGTCCGGGCTCTGGCCGGGGACGGTCTGTTCACCGCCTACAACCACGAACCGAACTGGCGTAAGGCCCACGACATCCTGATGCCCGCGTTCTCGCTCGGCGCGATGCGCAGCTACCACGACCCGATGCTCAAGGTCGCCCGTTCGCTGATCGACAAGTGGGACCGGCTGGCCGGAGTGGAGTCGGTGGACGTGCCCGACGAGATGACCCGGCTGACCTTCGACACGATCGGCCTGTGCGGCTTCGGCTACGACTTCCAGTCCTTCCGCCGCGACGACCTGCACCCGTTCGTCGAGGCGATGGCCCGCGCCCTCGTCTTCGCCCAGGAGAAGGGCGAGTCCATCCCGGGCTCCGAACTGTTCAAGAGGAAGAAGGTCGAGCAGTTCCGCGCGGACGTCGACCTGATGACGGACCTCGTCGACGACGTGATCAGGGAGCGCCGCGCCTCCGGCGACACCAGCACGGACGACCTGATGGGGCTGATGCTGCACACGAAGGACCCCGTCACCGGCGAGCCGCTGGACGACGTCAACATCCGGCACCAGGTGATCACCTTCCTGATCGCCGGCCACGAGACTACGAGCAGCGCGCTCTCGTTCGCCCTGTACTACCTGACCAAGCATCCGGAGGTCCTCGCCCGGGCCCAGGCCGAGGTGGACGCTCTGTGGGGCGACACCGACTCCCCGGATCCCCAGTACGGCGACATCGGCAAGCTCACCTACATCCGCCAGGTGCTCAACGAGAGCCTGCGGCTGTGGCCGACGGCGCCCGCGTACGCCGTCGAGCCGATCGAGGACACCGTCATCGGCGGCAAGTACCCCGTACGCAAGGGCGAGTCGCTGATGGTGATCGCCTCGGCCCTGCACCGCGACTCGGCCTGGGGGGAGAACGTCGAGCTGTTCGACCCCGAGCGCTTCACTCCCGAGCGGGAGGCGGCCCGCTCGGTCCACGCTTTCAAGCCGTTCGGCAACGGCGAGCGGGCCTGCATCGGACGCCAGTTCGCGCTGCACGAGGCCACCCTGCTGCTCGGCCTGCTGGTACACCGCTATCGGCTGATCGACCACACCGACTACCAGATGAAGATCAAGTCGACCTTGACCATCAAGCCCGACGGGTTCAGCCTGAGGCTCGCCCGCCGCACCAGCGACGAACGGCGCCTGCCCGCCGCAGCGGCGGCGGACCCCGCCGCGGGCCGGACCGCGACCGTGACGCGCCGGGCGAGCGGCACCGCGCTGACGCTGCTCCACGGCTCCAACCTCGGCACCTGCGCCGGCATCGCCCGCGACCTCGGCACGGACGGCGAGGAGCACGGCTTCGCCCCGATCGTCGCCCCCCTCGACGCGTACACGGAGAGGCTGGCCGGTTCCAAGGGTCCGGTCGTCATCGTCGCCGCCTCCTACAACGGTCGCCCGACCGACGACGCCGCCGAGTTCGTCGCCTCCCTGGAGAACCTCGCCCCCGGCTCGCTCACCGGGATGCGGTACGCCGTCCTCGGTGTCGGCGACCGCAACTGGGCCGCCACCTATCAGCGGATCCCCACCCTGATCGACGAGCGTCTGACCGCCGCCGGTGCCGTCCCGCTCCTGGAGCGCGGCAGCGCCGACGCCTCCGGCGACTTCGGCGGAGCGGTCGACCAGTGGACGGAAGACCTGTGGAAGGCGCTCCTGGACGAGTACGGCGAGGCGGTCGCCGGTGAAGCGGCCGCCCCCGCACCCGATACGGAAGGGGAAGGGCTGTACGAGCTGGAGGACACCTCGGAGTCGGTCCTCGGCGGTCTCGCCGAGCGCCACGGCGTCCAGCCGATGGAGGTCCTCGAAGCGTACGAACTCGTCGACACCGACCACGAACTGGGCCGCTCCAAGCGGTTCCTGCGACTGCGGCTGCCCGAGGGCGTCACTTATCGCACCGCCGACCACCTGGCCGTCCTGCCCAGTAACCCCGAGGCCCTCGTCCGGCGCGTCGCCGATCGTTTCGGCCTCGACCTGGACCGCACCGTCCGGCTGCGCGCCCGCCGCCGGAGCCGGAACGCCCTGCCCGTGGACCGGCCGCTGACCCTGCGCCGCCTGCTCACCGACTTCGTCGAGCTCCAGGACGCGGCCGCCCAGGAGCAGGTCGCCGTGCTCGCCGAGCACACCGCCTGCCCGCCCGAGAAGCAGCCGCTCACCGCGCTTGCCACCGCCGATCCCGAGACCTTCCGGGAGCAGGTGACCGTCGCGGGCCTCAGCGTCCTGGACCTCCTGGAGCGCTACCGCGCGTGCGAGCTGCCCTTCGAGCGCTTCCTGGAGCTGCTGCCGGTATTGCGGCCCCGGCACTACTCGATCTCGTCGTCCGCCGCGGCCCGGCCCGGCGAGGCCGACCTGATGGTGTCGCTGCTCGCAGCGCCCCACAGGGCGGGCGAGGGCACCTTCCGGGGCATCGCCTCCCACTTCCTGCAGACCGTGAATGCGGGCGACGTGATCCAGGCCCGGGTCCTGCCATGCAGCGAGTCCTTCCGCCTCCCCGAGGACACCTCCGTACCGGTGATCCTGGTCAGCGCGGGCACCGGACTCGCGCCCTTCCGCGGAGCCGTCCTGGACCGCCACCACACGGGCTCGACCGGTACCCTGCTCTGCTACTTCGGCTGCGACCACCCCGACGTGGACTTCCTGCACCGGGAGGAGTTCGAGGCGGCCGAGGCGGACGGCGCCGTCAGCATGCGCCCCACCTTCATGCACGCGCCCGAGAACGGAGCCCGTTTCGTCCAGGAGCGCATCGCCCGCGAGAGCGAGGAGGTGTGGGCGGTCCTGGAGGCCGGCGGACGCGTCTACGTCTGCGGCGACGGCCGTCGCATGGCACCCGCCGTACGGGAAGCGTTCATGGCGGTCTACCGCGAGCGGACCGGTGCGAGCGATGAGCAGGCCGTGGCATGGCTCGCCGCGCTCGTAGGGTCCGGACGCTACGTCGAGGACGTCTGGGCCGGCTGATTCCCCCGCAGAAACGGTGGTGGGCGCACCTACCCGGGTGCGCCCACCACCGTTCTCGCGTCGTGTCAGGCCGTCGGTACGTCAGGCAGGTCGAGGTCCCCCTTGGCCAGCGCCACGGTCGCGCCCACGAGCGCCCTGAGCCCCGTCCGCTCGGTGGCCTCGTCCGGCAGGCACTGGAGGACCTGCATGGTGAGTCCGTCGAAGCCGGAAAGGAAGAACCGGGCCACCGTCTCCGGGGACTCGGCCAGTTCCTGCCCTGCCCTCTCGGCCGTCTCCGTGATCACCTGTGCGGTCACCTCTACGACCCGCCGGTAGTGGCTCTGCCGGGCCTCGTTGAGGCCGGGCACGCGCAGGGCGAACATGGTCAGCTCGCTGAGCAACTGGTGGTGCGACGTCGGCTCGCGCAAGGTGCCCCACAGGGCACCCGCTAGGGCGCTGAAGGTGTCCTCGAAGCCCGCGTCCTCCGGCGCCGCCCGCCGCACCTGGGCGACCAGCTCGTCGGTGATCTGGTCCATGACCGCGCGGTAGAGGTCCTCCTTCGTCCCGAAGGTGTAGTGGACGGTGGCCTGCGCGACACCGAGCTCCGCGGCGATGGCACGGGTACTCCCCGCGGCGACGCCCTCCCGGGTCATGAGGTCGATGGCCGCCTTGATCAACTGGGGGCGGCGCTCCGCCGCGGAAACGTGAGCCATGCGTCCACTATATCGACTTAGTCGATCGATCAAGTCGGCCCCGGAGCAGGCGTTGCATCACTTCGGCGGTCGACGTGCTGTGTGCGGGGAGGGCCTGCTCGGCCCAGATGACCTTTCCCTCGCGACCGTGTCGCGTACCCAGCGCTCGGCGCACTGCGCCACGAGGAGCAGGCCGCGGACGCCTACGTCGTAGATCCGGGCGCAGCGCAGATGCGGGGCGGTGCTGCTGGCGTCGGAGACCTCGCAGGTGAGCGTCGACTGGAGGATCAGTCGGAGCTGGACGGGAGCCCTGCCGTAGCGGATCGCGTTCGTCACCCGTTCGCGGACCACCAGCTCCTCCACGGACGGCTGTGGCGGCCTCTGATCGACTCGGACCTCAGAGACCGAGGTGGTCGCCGAGGTCGGCGTAGTCGACCTGCCACAGGCCGGGGGAGCCCGTGGGGTACTGGGAGCGGAAGCCGAGCATGCGCTGGACACGCGGCGAGAGCGTCTTGACGAGCTCCCTGTCGACCAGGAAGGGGTATGCCTCCTCGCCGGTGAGGAAGCCCGCGTTGAACGTGAAGGCGAGGCCCCGCCGGTACTCGTCGCCGGTCTGGTTCGCCCCGCCGCCGTGCGCGGTCTTGCCGCTGATGAGAAGGACGTCTCCGGCGTTCATGACCGCGGGAATCGTTTGCTCCGGAGCCCCGCGGTCCTCGAAGTCGCTCCAGTGGTTGCTTCCGGGGATGACGCGGGTGGCGCCGTTCTCCTCCGTGAAGTCGGTCAGGGCGACCAGGAAGTTGATGGTGACCTCCGGGCCGTCGGGCCCCATGCTGATGAAGGGGAACCAGTTCTCCAGGTCACGGTGGAGCATCTGCGCCTTGTTGCCGGGGCCGATCTCGATCACCTGTGCGGTGGTCATCCAGTACGTGCCCGACTCCTGGAGGAAGACCAGGTCGCTGATCTCGTGGACCAGGGGATGGTCGATGACCTCGCTGCGAAACGTGGCGCTGTGCGTCACCAGATTCGTGAGGCGCTTGGTGTTGCTGCCGTGGAACGCGGCCACGATTTCGTCCTCGTGGGTGGACCCCGGGGCGAGCGCCCGCAGCGGCTGCTCGATCTCGGCGTTGAAGCGGGCGATCTGCTCCCGCGTCAGAAAGTTCTTGATGATGACGCCGCCGTCACGGGTCACGATCTCGAGGATCTCCTCCGTTGGCGTGTCGTTCGCCACGGACGTCAGGGTCTGGGCCTTCTCCTGTGTCGTCATGTGTGTCCTCTTCCTCGATCTGGGGACTCCCGCGCGGCGTCCTCGCGAGGGGCAGGTGGGTACGGTGGTCATGGCGTTTCCGCGTTGTTCCTGTGGTGGTGGTCTCACTGTCGCCAGCCAGTACCGCGGGTGAGAACGACAGCGGGCACCTCCTTCGCCCGGGCCCGGTGCACGATGCACGGTCCGGTCGGGGGAACGGCGGAGCTATCCGCTCACGACGTCCTCGTCGGAGTCGATGCGCGCTCCAGGGGAGCTACGTGCAGGAGTGGGTCCCGGCGCTGTGTGCCGGGGGTGTGTGGTTCGCTCCCAGGGACGCGCGCTGCCGAGCCATCCGAGGAGGAAAGCTGCCGGGACGGAGACCAGCCCGGGGGTGTGGAGCGGGAACAGGTTGAAGTCACCAGGAACATGGTGGCTCCCTCGGGGGCGCCGTCCATGGCCGGGGTCCGCGCCATGACGATGCAGAACGCGGCGCCGACGGCGCCGCTGGTGAACCGTTTGCGACCGTCGATGATCCAGCCGCCGTCGGCGCGCACTGCCGTGGTCCGCAGCCCGGCCGGGTCGGATCCCGCTCCGGGGGGTGCCCCTATCTGTTTGGTCAAGGTCGAGGACCAGTAGGTTCGTGTGGTCGAGGGCGGGGCCGAGCCGTAGGGGTGTGCATGGGGGATAGCCAGGTCACGATCAAGCTCACGAGTGACGAGGCGCTGGTGCTGTCGGACTGGCTGGAGAAGCTCCAGATGACGGACCTGAGCCGGGTTGTCGACGATCCGGCGGTCTGGGCGCCGATCCATCGCATCGCCGGGACGCTGGACAAGTCCCTTCCTGGGCTGTTCGCGCCTGACTATGACCAGCAACTTGAGGCCGCTCGCCGACGGCTTCGGCCGGAGGAGGACTGATCGATGAGTCTGAACCGTCACCTGGCTCCTGCGGGTTGGGGTTCGTAGAAGGTTGCGTCGCGGAGCATCGCGAAGAGAACGTCGGCCCGACGTCTCGCGAGGCAGAGCAGGGCCTGGGTGTGGTGCTTGCCCTGGGCGATCTTCTTGTCGTAGTAGGCCCGGGAGGCCGGGTCGCCCAGGGCGGCGAACGCGGAGAGGAAGAAGGCCCTTTTGAGCTGCTTGTTTCCTCTCCTGGAGGGCTGTTCGCCGCGGATCGATGAGCCCGAGCTCCTCGTGGCCGGGGCGAGTCCGGCGTAAGCCGCGAGGTGGCCGGCGGTCGGGAACGTGCTGCCGTCGCCGACCTCGATCAGGATCCTGGCTCCCGTCCTGACGCCGACTCCCGGCATCGACGTCAGGACTTTCGAAAGAGGGTGGGCCTCCAGCAGTTCCTCGATCCGCCCGGCCAGTAGTTTCCGCTGGTCAAGGACGGTAGCGAGCGATCCGGCCAGGCTCGGGACGATCAGCGCGGCCGCCTCGGTCCCCGGAACGGTGACGGTCTGCTCGTCCAGAGCGGCGAAGATCTCCTCGACCAGCCGCTCGGCCATCCGCGGTGCCTTCGGCCGCAGCAGCGTGACCAGCCGCCGCCGTCCGGCCTTGCGTATCTGGGCCGGTGACCCGAACCGCTCCAGCAACGTGAGGACAGCCGGGTGCTGCAACCTCGGCCCCAGAACCCGTTCCAGCGACGGATGGACCTGGGTCAGCAGACCGTGCAGCCGGTTCGCGACCCTAGTGGCTTCGCCGGCCAGGTCGTCGTCGAACCCGACGATCATCTCCAGCTCGGCGATCGTCTCGTCCTCGCCGTCGATCGCCCGCAGCGTGTGCGGCATCGCCCGGGCGGCGTCGGCGATGATGAACGCGTCCTTCGCGTCCGTCTTCGCCTCGCCCGGGTAGAGGTCGGCGATCCGCCGCATCGTCAGCCCCGGCAGATAGGCGACCGGACAGCCCATGTCCCTCGCGACCGCCAGCGGCAGGGCGCCGATCGAGGCCGGCTGATCGACCACGACCAGCACCGTCCCGTGCTTGGCCTGCAGCTTGGCGAACAGCTCGCGGAGCTTGGGCTCGGTGTTGGGCAACCGCTTGTCGAACGCCTTCTTGCCGGCCCGGGTGACGGCGGTGGCGTGGTGTTCGCCCTTGCCGACGTCCAGGCCGAGGAAGACGTCGATGTCGCCGGTGTCGATCACGTGCAGGCCCCTCCATCACGCTTTCGTCCGGCCTTGCCAGGGCACCGAGCTGCCACATCCACGTTACGGAGAGCTCTTCCGGCCCGGGTGAAGCCGGTGCTCAAGCCCCTCATCAGCGGTCCGTCGATGCCTCCGGACCCGGTGACACCACCCCCCGGATCATGAACAACAAGGGGGGGAAGTCATGCCGGACCCGAAGGCCGGAGGCCCCATTGCGGAGCCATGAAAACGGTAACGGGGGGGGCGGTCATGCCGAAACAGGGCCGGACGTCCCCCGCCGCCAGAGGCGCTAAATACCGCTTCTTCTGCTCCTCGGTGGCGAGGAGGTTGAGCATGTGCATGTTCCCCTCGTCGGGAGCCATGCAGTTGAGTGCGGCGGGACCGATCGGCGAGTAGCCGGCCTCCTGGAGGATCGGCGACCAGCGCTCGATGGGCAGGCCCTGCCCGCCGTACTCCTTCGGCACGAGCGGAGCGAAGACGCCTGCCTCCTTCGCCGCGGCCTGCAGCCGGTCGCGGGTGGCCTGGTCGAGACGTTCGCCCGGTACTGGCTCCGCGTCGACGACGACCTCGCGGATGAACCGGCGCGTGCGCTCACGCAGCTCCGCGATCTCCGGCGGAAGGTGAGGGTAAGTCATTGCTGTCCTTCGTGAGGTGGGCGAGGTCGTTAAGCGGTGCCGCCGGTGACCGTGAGGCCGCCGTCGACGGTGAGCACGCGGCCGGTGACCCAGGAGGAGTCCTCCGAGGCCAGGAACAGGGAAGCCGAGGTGGCCGACGGCTACCCAAACGCCACGGCGGAGGCGATGTCGGACGGCACGCCCAGACGTCGCAGGGGGTGACGGAGGAGAGGTTCACGACCGTGCCGCGGCGTTCGGTGAAGCCGAGCTTCAGGTGCGCCACGGCATCCTGCACCCAGGCGAGGGTGGCGAGGACGTTGACCTCAAGGACCTTGCGGGCTACGTCGAGGTCCAGGCCGACGACGGGACCGTACGCCGGATTGATGCCCGCGTTGTTCACGAGGACGTCCAGCCCACCGAACTCGCGCGCGACGGTGTCGAAGACCTCGCGGCGGTGCTCGGGGTCGTCCGCCTTGCCCGCGACGGTGATGACGCTGCCCTCGGGGAGAGCGGCGGCAGCCTCTGCGAGAGGCCCGGGCTTGCGCGCCGTGATGCACACGCGCGTCCCTCCGGCGACGAGCCGCTCGGCTATCGCGAGGCCGATGCCCCGGCTCGCTCCCGTCACGACGGCAACACGGCCTGAGAAGCGGCCGTGGCCGTGTCCTTCTCGCTCATGGATCAGTCCTTCGAAGGGGAAGCCGGCTCCGGGCCGTCGAGCCCGCGGAGCTCGGCGCGCCGGATCTTGCCGCTCTGCGTCTTGGGCAGGTCGGCGAGGAAGTGGATCGTGCGCGGACACTTGTAGGCGGCAAGTCGCTCGCGGGAGAAGCCGATCAGTTCGTCCGCCGTGGTGTTCAGACCCGCCTTGAGCGAGACGTAGGCGACGACGGTCTCGCCGCGGTAGGCATCCGGCGCCCCGACGACAGCCGCCTCGAGCACCGACGGGTGCTCGTACAGGACGTCCTCGACCTCGCGCGGCCAGACCTTGTACCCGGACACGTTGATCTGATCCTTGAGCCGGTCCACCAGGTAGACCCAGCCCTCCTCGTCGATCACCGCGACGTCACCGGTACGCAACCGGCCCTCCGGCATCGTCCGGCGGGTGGCCTCGGGCTTGCCCCAGTACCCGGGCACCACCTGCGGCCCGCTCAGTTCGAGTTCGCCCTGCTCCCCGCTGGGCACCGGTTCGCCGTGCAGGTCCACGACGCGTGCCGTGAGGTGCGGCAGGGGCCTGCCTATGGACAGCGTGCCGCTCGGCGGATGCACCGGCGCCCGCTCGCCCGGCGGCACGGCGATGACAGCGGACGTCGTCTCGGTCATCCCGTAGCCGTTGTGGAGGTAGACGCGGAACCGTTCCCGGAACCGCTCGACGGTCGCCGGCGGGATCGGCGCGCCGCCCGAGTACAGGGCCTTCGCCGACGCGAAGTGCTCCGGTCCGGCCTGCGGCAGCTCGTAGATCGCGTTGTACGCCGTGATGGAGCCGATCGTGTAGGTCACCCCGTGCTCGGCGAAGGCATCCAGGGCGACCTCGGGGTGGAACCGGCCCGCCAGGACAAGCGTGGTGTCGGTGAGCAGGGAGATCGTCGCGTTGACCACCGCCCCGGTGATGTGGAACAGCGGGGCCATGGCGAACACGACGTCCCCGTCACCCACACCCATCCACGACGCGCAGGTCGACACCACGCTCAGGACGTTGCCGTGGGTGTTCATGGCACCCTTCGGCGGCCCCGTCGTTCCCGAGGTGTACGTCAGAAACGCGATGTCGTCGCGGGTCAGCTTCACGGGCGAGGGGCTGCGGCCCTCGAACTCACGGATCAGCGCCATCAGGTCACCGTCCGGTGCGGGGGCCAGGCGTTCCGTCGTCGCGAAGACCCGTGGATCGTTCCTCGACTGGCAGTCCAGCCCCGAAGTGCTGATCAGCCATCGCACCGTGCTCCCCGCCAGCGCGCCGAGCGTCTCGTGGACGTCCGTGTCCGCGCAGACGACCCCGACCGCCCCCGAGTCGTCGATGATCCGGCGGAGCTCCTGGCGCCGGTACATCGGGTTGAGTCCCAGGGCCGTCGCCCCCAGCTTCCAGAGAGCCAGCAGCACCAGCGTGTATTGCGGAACGTTCTGCAGGTACACCCCGACGCGATCACCCCGGCCGGTTCCGCGCGCCTCGAACGCGGCGGCCAGGGCGTCGGACGCCACGTCCACCTCCCGCGCGGACAGAGCACCGTCGAAGAAGCGGAGCGTCGTGCCCTCCGGGTTCTTCGCCACGCGTGCCTTCCAGGCGGCCACGAGTGAGCCGGGAACCTTGTCCGTCCCCGTACCGGACCCGTTGGGGAACGTGTCCCGCAGCCGACCTTCATCCACTGTCATCTGCCGCCCTTCCCGCCCATGTCCATGCGTTTGGCGCGCCGGTCACGTGAGTTCGCGCTTGAGGATCTTTCCGGTGGACGTCATCGGCAGGCTCTGCACGATCTCCACGATGCGCGGGTACTTGTAGGCGGCCATCTGCTCCCTGCCCCAGGCGATCAGCTCGTCGGGACGGGCCTCGGCGCCGCGGTCGAGGATGACGAACGCCTTGATCTCCTCGCCGTGGCTCTCGTGCGGCACGCCGACGACCGCGGCCAGGCTGACCGCCGGGTGCGTCACCAGGACCTCCTCTATCTCCCGCGGGTACACGTTGAAGCCACCGCGGATGATCAGGTCCTTCGCCCGGTCGACGATGTAGTAGAAGCCGTCCTTGTCCCTGCGGGCCAGGTCGCCGGTGCGGAACCAACCGTCCCGGATCGCTTCCGCGGTGGCCTCGGGGCGGCCGTGGTAGCCCTTCATGACGTTGTGGCCCTTGACCGCGATCTCCCCGATGGCACTGCCCGTGCCGTCGTCCTCGACCTCCGACCAGTCCGAGTTGACGAGCTTGACCTCTACCCCCCAGATCGGCACGCCGATCGACCCGGGCCGGGGCTCCCGCGCCGGATCGCCGAAGGTCACCACCGGCGAGGTCTCGGAGAGGCCGTAGCCCTCCAGGACCTGGACGCCCAGTCGTTCCCTGACCTGCTTGATGAGTTCCGCGGGGAGCGCGGCGCCGCCGGAGACGCCGACGCGCAGGTTTCTCGCGATCCTCTCGACGTCGACGTCGTCGGTGAGCGCCTGCAACAGGCCCCACCACATGGTGGGGACACCCGCGAAGAAGGTGATGTCCTGCTGCTGCATCAGGGACACCGCCTGCCGGGCGTCGAACCGTGGCAGCAGCACCAGCGTGCTCGCCGTCGAGAAGCCGGCGTTCAACTGCACGGTTGCGCCGAAGGAGTGGAACAGTGGCAGCACGACCAGATGGGTGTCCTGGGCCGGCCGGTTCTCCAGCAGCCGGTTGACCGCGAGGGCGTTGAGCACCAGGTTGGCGTGGCTGAGTTCGGCGCCCTTCGCCTGCCCCGTCGTACCGCTCGTGTAGAGCAGCACGGCCGGGTCGTCCCCCGACGTCCGGATGCTGTCGAACGTCGCCGCGGTTCCCCGCAACGCGGTGCCCATGGTCTCGACGCCTTCGATCGGACTCTCCGCCGCGGGGTCGGCGGTGATGAGGAAGAAGTGCTCGCAGGCAGGGGTCTGGCTGAACCCGGCGTGCCCCTCCGCCCCCATCGGCAGGCCCTCGCCGCCTTCGAAGCAGAAGTACGCCTTCGCCTCCGAGTCGGCGAGGTGGTAGGCGACCTCCCGGCCCTTGAGCAGGATGTTGAGGGGGACGACGACGGCGCCGGCCTTGAGGATTCCGTGGTAGACGATCGGGAACCAGGGCACGTTCGGACAACTGAGCGCGACCTTGTCGCCCGGCCAGATGCCGCGGTCCACGAGGAGGTTGGCGACCTGATTGGCGGCGGCGTCGGTCTGGGCGTAGGTGAGACGCGACGAACCGAGGACGACCGCGTCCCGGTCCGGGTGCGTGCGGGCGGAGTCCTCGAGCAGGACCGAGAGGTTCAGCATGGTGCCATTTCCGGAAAGGTGGACCGGGCCAGGCCGCGGGGGAACAGAACACGCGGCCTGGCTCGGAGCGGGTGGGGGTAACGCGTGATTCGATGCGGGTGTCACAACTTCCGCAGGAGCCGGTCGAGGGCCTCGGCCGTCGCCTCGACGTCGGCGGTGGTGTGCGCCGTGCTGAGGAAGACCTTGCCGGACGGCATGAACAGGAAGCCCTGCCGCAGCATCCCTTCGAGGATCACCGCCCAGAGCCCACTCGTTCCGTGAAGCCCCGTGGCGCCACCGGCGGGGACGTACTGGAGGAGCGAGCCGACCCGGTTGAAGCCTCCGAAGTCGGGCGATGAACCGAGAACGGCGCCGACGAGGGCTTCGAACTCGGACGAGGTCCGTTCGAGTTGCTCGTAGACCGCGGGATCGGCCAGGGCGCGCATCGTCGCCGCGACGGCCGCCAGTGCGATCGGGTTGGCGTTGAAGGTCCCGGCGTGAACGACGCCGGACGTTACCTGATCGACCAGCTCCGCTCTGCCGACGACGGCGCTCTGGGTGAAACCGCCGGCCATCGCCTTTCCGAAGACGGACAGGTCGGGCAGCACGCCGTACTTCTCGGCCGCCCCGCCCCGGGCTATCCGGAATCCGGCGATCACCTCGTCGAAGACGAGGACGACGCCGTGCCGGTCGCAGAGGGTCCGCAGCGTCGACAGGAACTGCGGTGTGGGTGCTTCGACGCCGGCGTTGCTCATCACCGGGTCGACGAGCACGGCCGCGATGTCGCGCTCGACGGCCTCGCTCAGCAGGCGCTCGGCCAGCCGCACGTCGTTGAAGCGCGCCACGACCAGGTCGTCGAGGACGCTGGCCGACTGTCCCGCCCCACCGGGGGTGGCGGGGCGATCGCAGTCGTCCTCGGACATGCCGGCGTACACGGTATCGTGCCAGCCGTGGTAGCTCTTGGCGAACTTGAGGACGCGGCGCCGCCCGGTGGCGGCGCGCGCGAGGCGCAGCGCCACCTGCACCGCCTCGGTCCCCGTGTTGCTCCACAGCAGTCGCTCGCCGTGCGGCACGGCCTCGAGGACCGCTTCCGCCGCGAGGTACTCGAGCGGGTGGCCGGTGCCGACGACCTGCATCTTCGTCGCGACTTCGGACACCGCTGACAGCACGCGCGGGTCACTGTGACCGAGGACGAGCGGCCCCCAGGCCATCACGTAGTCGACGTACCGGTCGCCGTCCAGGTCCCAGACGTGTGCGCCCCGCGCCTCGCGCACGAAGAGCGGATGGGGTGGCATCGCGGCGCGCAGGCCCGATCCCACACCCCCGCCGACGCTGCGGCGGGCTCGCTCGAAGGCCGAGCGTGATGATGCCAGGGCCATGAGATCGCCCCTGCCTTTCAGTACGTGATCACCGAGCGGATGCCGATGCCGCGCTTCATCTGGTCGAACGCCTCGTTGACGTCCTTCAGACCGATCACGCTCGTCACCAGGGAGTCGAGATCGATGCGGTGGTTCATGTAGTGGTCGATCAGCAGCGGGAAGTCGGAAGTCGGCTTGCTGGAGCCGTAGTTCGAGCCGATGAGCGAGAGTTCCTGATCGGACATGACGAAGGGATCGATGGAGACCTTCAGGCCGTCCGCCACCTGCCCGGCGACCACCGCCGTGCCGCCCCGGGCCAGGACCTCGTAGGCCGCCTCGATGGTGCGGGGCAGTCCGATGGCCTCGATGGCGATCTCCACACCGCGCCCGTCGGTGAGCTGCCGCACCCGGTCCGCGAAATCATCGCGGCCGTTGTTGATCAGGTCGGTCGCCCCGAAGACGCGCGCCTGCTCCAGCTTCTCGTCGGAGATGTCCGCGGCGATGATCTTCCGCGCGCCGGCGAGCCGGGCACCCTGGATCGCGTTCAGGCCGACGCCGCCGCAGCCGAGGACCAGTACGGTGTCGCTCGGCCGCACGTTGGCGGTGTTGACGGCCGCGCCGACACCGGTCGTGACGGCGCATCCGACCAGAGCCGCCTGCGGGAACGGGGCGTCGTCCCGGACGGCGATCGCACCCGACTCGGGCACGAGGGCGTACTCGCCGAACGTTCCGAGGCCCGCGAAGCTGAGGACGTCGTCCCCGCCGGCGGACGTGATCCGGGACCGGCCGTCGAACGACAGGTGGTTCGCCGAGTGCTCGCTCACCATGTCACAGAGGACGGGCCTGCCGCTGATGCAGTAGCGGCAGCGGCGACACGAGGGCGTCCAGGACAGCACGACGTGGTCGCCCTTCTTGAGCGTCGTGACGCCCTCGCCGACGCTCTCGACGATCCCGGCTCCCTCATGGCCGAGGATCATCGGCGTAGGAACCTCCCATTCGCCCAGGAGGACGTGGAGGTCGCTGTGGCACACCCCGCTCGCCTGGAGCCGCACGAGCACCTCGCCGGGCGGAGGCGTCGAGGGGATCGTCACTCGCTCGATGGTCAGCGGTTCGTTCGGCGTCCTGAAGACGGCGGCGTCGAACTCGATCGTCATGAAAGTCTTCCTTCCGTGTTTTGGGGCGGTCACGTCCGAGCGGTGCGGATGAGCTTCTTGTTGGCGAACTCGTCGATGCCCGCCCGTCCCAGCTCGCGGCCGAAACCGGACAACTTGACGCCACCGAAGGGAAGTTCCGCGCCATCGAGGCCGACGCCGTTGATGAAGACCATGCCGGCCTCGATCCTGTCGGCGACGCGCAGCGCCTGCTCGGCGTCCGTCGTGAACACGTAGGAGCCCAGCCCGTAGGGGGTGTCGTTCGCCAGCTCGACGGCCTCGTCCTCGGAACCGACCCGGTAGACGGTCGCGACGGGACCGAAGAGCTCCTCGGCGGCCGACGGCGACGCCGGGGAGAGGCCCGTCAGCACGCCGGGCGGGAAGTACGCCCCCTCGCGCTGCCGTGCGGAGACGAAGGTCGCCCCCTCGTCGACGGCTCGCCCGACCTGCTCCTCGACGTACTCGGCGGCGGCGACCGAGGAGAGCGGCGCCAGTCCGTCGGTCAGCGCGAGCACCTTCTCGGTGAACTTGTCGAGGAAGGCGTCGTAGACGTCATCGGCGACGATGAAGCGCTTCCCGGCGTTGCACGCCTGCCCGGCGTTCTCGAACCGCGCCTCGACCGCCGCCTGGACCGTGGCGTCGAGGTCGTCGGTCGAGAGCACGATGAACGGGTCCGAGCCGCCCAGTTCGAGCACCACCTTCTTGAGGCTGCGCCCGGCCTTCTCGGCGACCTCCGCGCCGGCCCGCTCCGAACCGGTGAAGGAGACGCCCTGCACGCGGGGGTCCGCGATGGCGCGACCGATCTGCTCGCCGGTGGCGCGGACGTTGACGTAGCAGCCCTGGGGGAAGCCGGCGTCCGTGAACAGTTGCTGGAGAGCCGCGGACGACTCCGGACACTGCGACGCGTGCTTGAGCACGATGGTGTTGCCCAGGGCGAGGTTGGGTGCGGCGAACCGGGCCACCTGGTAGTACGGGTAGTTCCAGGGCATGATCCCCAGCAGCACGCCGACCGGCTGGCGGCGGACGAAGGCGGTGCCCTCTCCCTCCAGGAGCTCGATCGGTTCGTCGGTGAGGAACTTCTCCGCGTTCTCGGCGTAGTACCGGTAGATCGAGGCGCTGAAGTCGACCTCCCCGACGGCCTCCTCCACCGGCTTGCCCATCTCCCGGTGGATGATCTCGGCGAGCTGCCGGCTGCGCTCGCCGTGCAGGGTGGCGACGGTGTGCAACAGCTGGGCGCGCTGTTCCACGGAGGTCTGCCTCGACCAGTGCGCGTAGGCCTCAGCCGCCGCGTCGAGCGCCGCGTCGACGGTCTCGTCCGTCGCGGTGGGGTACTCCTTGACCAGCTTGCCGCTGGCGGGATCCACCACCGCGTACATGTGCCGCTTCACCATGCTGACTCCTTCGTCGTGATCCGGGTTCATGCGGGGGCCCCGGCCGTGCGGGCCGGGTACGGGTCCAGAGCCGCGTTGCGGGCGTGCAGCGCGCGGTAGGCGCGGAAGTAGACGAATCCCTGGGTGCCCCAGGTCGCCAGCGCGGCGGTGTAGAAGATCGTGCGGTTCGCGTCGTCGAACGGCAGGGGAAAGAAGTCGTACGTGATCGCGATGGTGGTCCCGGCGGCCGTGACCAGTCCGGTCCAGACCGCCGGCCACCTCGCGCCCGCGCTCCAGAGCCGTTTGACGAAGCAGCAGAGGAACACGGCCGTGAGGAGGTTGACGACGACGTAGAACACGGAGACCCAGAACGCGCCACGGTCGGTGTGGAGATCCGCGCCGTGGAAGGGGCGGAGGAACAGGGCGGCCACGATCGCGACCCCGAACACGGCGACGTCGACGCCGCGGCTCGGCTTGTAGCGATGGGTGACCTTCATCAGGCCCAGGACCAGGATGAGCGTGATGCCGACCGACCTGGAGAACGCGTCGAAGAAGTACGCAAGGTCGTACAGGACGCTGTCGCTCTTGGCTCCGAGGAGCGACCAGAGCAGGAAGTTGCTGCCCGACGTCGCGACGACCATCCATTCGAGGCCCAGGAGGTAGTTGCCGTAGCGGCGAATGAATTTCCAGCCGTAGAAGTAACCGGCGAAGATCATCCACAGGTCGGCCAGCAGGAACAGCGTCTCCCTCATCGAAACGCCCCCTCTCGGACGTCGCGGGACAGCAGGGTGATGACGCTCTCCGCGGTGCGCTGGCCCGTCAGAACCGCGCCGTTCATGGTTCCGGCCCATTCGCCGGCGGTTTCGGAGCCCGCCCAGTGGATGCGCCCGTGGGGCTCGCTCAGCGCCTTGCCGAAGCTCGTGGTCGCGTAAGGAGCGACGGCGGGATTGGGGCCGCCCGGGGCGAAGGGCTCCGCTCCCCAGCAGTGGTCCACGTAGTCGATCGGGGTGAGCGCCTGCGGACCGTAGAGGTCGGCGAGCTGCCGGACCACCCGGTCGCGCCGGGTCTCGGGGCTGAAGCCGTCGAAGACGCGCGGATCGCAGAAGGCCATCAGGACGCCCGGTCCGCCGGGGGCGGGGGACACATCGAAGGTGATGAACACGGTTCCGGTGTCGGTCACCGCCTCGCCGGAACAGCCGTCGGCCCGCCAGAACGGCCTCTCGTAGGCCACGAACGCCTTGCTCAGCACGCCCATGCGCCAGGTCCGCGCGAGCCCTTCGCCCTGCTCTGACAGAGCGGGCTCGAAGGTGATGGCGGCGCGGTGCGCCGGCGAGGCGGTGACGATGGCGTACCGGGCGCGGATCTCGCCGGAGTCGGTGCGGACGGTGACGCCGTCGTCGTCCTGCGCGATGCAGCGCACCGGTGTCTCCAGGCGCACGCGGTCACCGAGCCGCGCCGCCACCCGCTTGGCGATCTCCTGGGTGGTCTCGACGATCCGGTCCTGCTGCTGACCACCCTCGACGTCCAGCATGTGATCGAGCCCGCCCGCCGAACGGATGTAGCGCAGTGCGTGCAGCAGGGAGACGTCTCCCGGCGTGCAACCCCACTGCACCTTGCTGATCACGGTCATCAGTGCGCGGGTGCCGGGCAGCGCGTTCTTCCGGTCGAGCCACTCGCCGAACGAGAGGGTGTCGAGCCGGCCGGCCCCGGGCGTCTCCCACGCGGCGTTCACGTCGATGGTCGCGACCAGCTTGTTCACCGCCGCCTGCATGCGGGCCATGTCCACCAGGGCCGCGGGGGAGACCTTGGGAATGGTGCCGCTGTAGGTGCGGCGCCGGCCCGCCATCCACAGCACGTTGTGGCCCTGGGCGAACTGGTCGGTGGTGGTACACCCCACCCGGCTCGCGAGGTCCCGGACGGCGGTGTGGCGCCGGGACACCCACGTCGCTCCGAGGTCGACCTTCACACCGGCCACCTCGCCGGAGAGCGAGCGGCCTCCGACCCGGTCGCGGCCCTCCACGACCAGGACGGACTGCCCCGTGCTCACCAGTCGCTCCGCCGCGCTCAGACCGGCGAAACCGGCACCGACGACCACGACGTCGACCGTGGTGCTGCCGGAGCGGGGCTCACGAGATCCGGACATGGCTGCCTCCTTCACCCACGCGGTTCGCGTGCTGCGCGATGTAGGTCGTGATGGGGTCGACGAGGGACTCGGGGAGGTGATGGCCCATGCCGGGAATGACCACGTGCTGTGCCGAGCGGATCGCCTTGACCGTCGCGACGCCGCCGCTCGGGCTCACCAGTGGGTCCCGGTCGCCGTGGATGACCAGCGTCGGGGCGGTGATCCGGCTCAGCTGGGCCGTCCGGTCCCCGGAGCGCTGGATGGCCTGGATCTGGCGCGCCGTGCCGGCCGCCGGGTCGCCGGCGCTGCGGTCCCAACCGCGCGCCGCGATGGCCGCCTCGGCCGCGTCGTCGATGGGGTGCCCCGATCCCGCGATGTGACGGGTGAGCCTCAGGTGGGCACGGACCGCCGCGGTTCTGTTCCTCGCCGGCGGGGCGGCGAGGAGCCGGATCGTCGACAGGGCCGGCTGACCGACCTTGCGCGCCCCGGTCGTGGAGTAGAGGGAGGCCAGCGACAGGACCCGCTCGGGCGCCGTGGCCGCGATCGTCTGCGCGATCATTCCGCCCATCGACCGCCCGACCAGGTGCACCCGCGCGATCCCGAGATGGTCGAGTACGCCGACGGCGTCCTGGGCCATGTCGGCCAGCGTGTACGCGTCGCCGCGCGGACGCGCGGCGATCTGACGCCAGAGCCCGGGAGGGGGCGAGGCGACGAACGTCGACTGGCCGGCGTCGCGGTTGTCGATCGCGACGACCCGGAAACCGTGGGCGGTGAGGGAGCCGACGAAGGAGTCGGACCAGAAGGTGAGGTCTTCGCCCAGTCCCGCGATGAGCAGTATGGCGGGGGCGTCCTTGTGGCCGTGGTCCCGGAAGCAGATCGTCATCCCGGACGGCAGGGTCGCGTACTGGTCGCCGCCCTCGGCGGCGCTCGTCTCAGACACGGGTGCCCCGCCTCCCGCCGGGCGCCGGCGCGGCCGCCCGGCGAGCGCCGAACCGGAGGTTCTCGTCGGCCACCGGGCCGCGCAGCGCCCTGGCGTCCTCGGGGTAGGACATCGCCATCCGCCAGGGCTTCTCGGGGCCCTGCTTGGGCAGGAGCTTCTCGCCGCGCTTGGCGTACCCGGCCTGAAGGTCCATGACGGGCCTGCGGTTCGTTCCCGGCGGTGCGACCGGAACCACCGTGTCGTATCCGCGGGCGTCCATGTGCCTGACCAGGTCGATGAAGTAACGGCACATCAGGCTCACCTTGAGCGTCCAGGACGAGGTGGTGTAGCCGATCGCCATCGCCCAGTTCGGGATCCCGCTCAGCAGCATGCCGCGGTAACAGAGCGCGTCCGCGATGTCGACCTGGTGCCCGTCGACCACGATGGGCATGCCGTCGAAGAGCCGAAGGTTCAGCCCCGTCGCGGTGACGATGATGTCGGCTTCCAGCTCCTCACCCGACGCCAGGACGATTCCGCGCTTGCTGAACCTCGCCACGGCGTCGGTGACGACGGAGGCCCTTCCTTCCTTGATCGCGTCGAAGAAGTCGCCGTTCGGTGCCACGCACAGCCGCTGGTCCCACGGGTCGTACGGCGGGTTGAAGTGCTTGTCGACGTCGAATCCCTTGGGAAGGCGCTTGACGTTCTCGCGCCGGATGAAGGCCCGTCCTGCCTTGGGGAAGGTCCGCAGGCCCTTCACGACGGCGTGTTCGGTCCAGATGTTCTTGAACCGCGTCACGGCGTACCCGCGCTCTTCCCCGAGCAGCTTTGTGAGCGCCAGGGCGACCTTGTCGACGCGGGGGAGTGCCATGACGTAGGTGGGGGTGCGCTGCAGCATCGTCACGTGCCGGGCGGCGCCCGCCCCGGTGGTCATGGCCGGCACCAGAGTGATCGCGGTCGCGCCGCTGCCGATGACGACGACCTTCTTGTCGCTGTAGTCGAGTCCCTCGGGCCAGTGCTGCGGATGGACGATCTGTCCCTCGAACTCGTCCCGTCCCTGGAACTCCGGGGAGAACCCCTCGTCGTACCGGTAGTAGCCGGTGGCGGCGAAGACCCATCCCGCGTGGATCGTCCTGGTCCGGTTCGCTCCCGTGGCGGAGTCCGACGTCTGGACGGTGAGGGTCCACCGTGAGTCCGCCGTGGACCACTCCGCGCGGACGACCCGGTGGCCGAGCCTGAGGACGCGCTCCAGGCCGTTCTCCTCGACGGTCTCGTGGAGGTACTCCTTGATGAGAGGAGCGTCGGCGATCGCGGCTTCGTGGCGCCAGGGCTTGAACGCGTATCCGAAGGTGTGGAGGTCGGAGTCCGAGCGGATGCCGGGATAGCGGAACAGGTCCCAAGTGCCCCCGATGTCGTCGCGCGCTTCCAGTACGGCGAGCGACTTGTCGGGCAGATCCCGGCTGAAATAGGTGGCCGCGCCGATCCCGGATATCCCGGCTCCGATGATCACCACGTCGAATTCCTCGACGGCGTCCAACACCTCAGCTGTCATGGCGTTTCCTCGCTGTTCCTGTGGCGGTTGCCTCACTGTCGCCAGCCAGGACCGCTTGCGAGAACGACAGCGGGCACCTCCTTCGCCAGGGCTCGGTGCACGATGCACAGGCGGGCCGGGCCGCTGCGCCCATACGGTGTCCGACGTTCGGGCGGGGCCCCCGGCCGAGCCTGCGGCCCGGCCCTTCCGGGAGCAGGGCGGCCGGAGACGGCCGTCCAGCGGACGGTCGTGCCGCAGCCATTGCGGGCAGCAAGACCGGCGCGGTAAGGGCTTACTCCCGGTGTTTAGTGCTACTGAACGTCTCGTCGTGGTCGTGCGCAGAGGTCGTACCCGCTGTCGTCACGACCTCGCTGCGCGTCGCGCCCCCGGGTGTATCGAGCCGCAGGGGGGGGCGCCGCCGTCGCTCCCGCGATCGCGGCCGAGCGGAAGCGGCCGACGACCCCGGACCCGCACGGGGCCACGTTTTCTCGGGCGGCAGGAGCCGCCTCCTGCCGCTCCGGCTCAGCCACCGCGAGGGAGCCGCACCTGTTCGTGCGCGCAGGCGTACCGCTCCACGCACTCCTTCATCCACCCATGACGAGCCGGTACCGGCCCGTGAGCCGAAAGGTGATCGCGATGACCGACCTCTCCAGGACAGGGCACGCCGATGCACCCGGCGGTGAAGCGGGGTCGGGCAACCCGCTCCACCGTGGGCTCGGCGTGTCGCAGATCGTTTTCATGGTCGTCGCCGCGGCGGCACCGCTCGGGCTTGTGGTCGGCGGGGTGCCGCTCGCCTTCGCCGTGAGCGGCAGCCCGGGGATGCCGCTGTACTTCGCGCTGTCCACCGTGCTGCTGCTGATCTTCGCGGTCGGCTTCACACTGATGGCCGGACGGGTACGCGACGCGGGGGCCTTTTACGCCTACGTCCAGGCGGGGCTGGGCCGGATCCCCGGTCTCTCGGCAGCGACCCTCGCGCTCTTCTCCTACACGCTGCTTCTCGTCGGGGTGAACGCCTATGTCGGGGTCGCGACGAGCGACGTCATCGAGCGGTACGCCGACGTCGGCTCCCCGTGGTGGGTCTGGGCGCTCGTCTCGCTGGGCGTCATCGCCTTTCTCGGCTATCGCGACATCGAACTGAGCGCCAAGGTGCTCGGTGCCGTGCTGGTGCTGGAATCCCTGCTGCTCCTGGTCCTGGACCTCGGCATCGTGGGCCACGGCGGCGCCCACGGACTGACGGCCGAGCCGGTTTCGCCCTCGATCGTGGGCACCGGCTCCCTGGGCCTCGGCGTCATGTTCGCCCTCTTCGGGTTCATCGGCTTCGAGGCGACGGCCGTGTTCCGCCACGAGGCGAAGGACCCCGACGTCACGGTCCCGCGGGCGACATACGTCGCGATCCTGGTGATCGGAGCCTTCTACTCGCTCACCGTGTGGGCGATCGTGGTGGGTTCCGGCGTTGACGCCGTGGTCGGAGCCGCGCAGGCCGACCCCGAGGGCCTGGTCCTCACGCTGACGCGGAGCCACGTGGGGTCCGTCTGGGCCGACGCCATGCAACTCCTGCTGATCACAAGCCAGTTCGCTTGCGTACTGGCCTTCCACAACGTCGTGACGCGCTACCAGTTCGCGCTGTCCCGGGCCGGTGCGCTTCCGGCGTCGCTGAGCGTCGTCCATCCCCGGCACCGCGCGCCGTCGGCGTCCTCGGCCGTCGCCTCGGCGGTCGCGTTCGTCACCACGGTCGTCGTCGCCGTGCTCGACCTCGACCCGGTCGGGGACCTCTACGCCTGGTTCTCCGGCGCCGCCACGCTCGGCATCGTCCTGCTGATGGCGGCCACCAGTCTCGCCGTCATCGGCTTCTTCCGGCGCGCCGACGGGCGGCAGCCGGTGTGGCGTACGGTCGTGGCCCCGGGCGTCGCCTTCCTCGGCCTGGCCTGTGTGGTCTGCCTGTTGGTCGCCAACTTCGCGCTCCTCGTCGGTACCACCGCGGGTGCCTGGGTGATCGGCGGCCTCGTCGCCCTCTCGGCCGTGGCCGGCGCGGTGCAGGCCCTCGTCCTGCGAGCGCGCCGGCCGGCTGTCTACGAGCGACTCTGAGCGACTTGCCGGTCAGCTCATGAGCGCAAGGGCGCGGCCGGTCTGTGCACCGTGCACCGCCCTCGGGGGAAGCCGGTGCCCAGTGTCGTTCTCACCACGGCCGCGGCCTGTGACAGTGGGGTACCAGGCAACCGCCACGGGCGAAGTCCGGTTTCGCCGAGCACCGTGTCGTGGGCGGGCCGACCGTGGCGCCCAAGGGAGTGACGTTGAAGAATCGGACTGTCGTGGTGGGGCTCGGTGCCACTGGCCGGGCCATCGCCTCTTCCTTGCTGCGACGCGCGGATGTGGAGATCGTGGGAGCGGCGGACCGGGACCCCCGCGTGGTCGGTCAAGACCTCGGCGTGCTCCTCGGTGGCCTCGCGAACGGTGTCGTCGTCGTGAGCGACCCGGCCGAGCTGCCCGCCGCCGACCTCGCGATCGTGGCGACCGTCTCGGATCTGCACAGGGCGGCCGACGTCCTGCTGCCGCTGCTGGAGCGTTCGTACAACGTCCTGAGCATCTGCGAAGAGCTGGCCCATCCATGGCGGAGCCACCCCGATCTGGCCCGACGGCTCGACGACACGGCGAAGGCGCACGGCGTGACCGTCCTGGGCAGCGGGGCGAACCCGGGCGTCCTGATGGACACCCTTCCCCTCCTTCTGACCGCACTGACCCAGCGTGTGGAGAGCGTGCGGATCCGCCGACGGACGAACATGTCACGCTACGGCGCGATCCTGTCGAAGTTCGGCCTCGGTCTGACCGTGCGAGAGTTCGCGACGGCTCGCAGCCGGGGCGAGGTCGTCGGGGGCACCACGGCTTCGAGCAGGCCATCGGGGCGCTCGCGGCAGGGCTCGGATGGGATCTCGACTCGGTGGACGTGGGAGAGGTCGAACCCGCCGTCGTGACGACTTCGCCGCGCGTCGGCGACCACATGCGTATCGAACCGGGGCAGATCGCGGCTGTCACTCATGCCGCCCGGGGCGTGCTCAAGGGCGACGTGGTGATCGACCTGGAGATCACGTTCGGGTTCTTCGAGCCGGCCGATGAGGTGGCCGCGGGCGACGACTACCGGATCGTCGGAGAGGAGCAGGTCGTCGACCTCCGTTCCTCCGTGGGCTTCGATTCCTTCCTCAGCACCGTCGCGGCGGCGGTCAACGCCTCCGCCGCGGTCGTCGAGGCGCGTCCCGGTCTCCTGTCGATGGGGGACCTGCCCGCCCGTTCGGTCGCGGCCAAGGGAGAGCGGCGAACGGGCCGGGCCTCGCTCGGGGCCACGACTTCTCAGGACTGAGACGGAGACGCAGAAGACGGAGAACCTCCTGTTCGCCGTTCTCACGCGTCTCGCCGAAGAGCCGCCCGCCACGGTTGATCGGCCGGACGGGAACGGGGGATCGGGCGCGCTGCCGAGCACGCCTCGACGCGGAGTACGAAGTGGGGCGGACGCCCCACCTGGAAGGAGATCGGGACAGCATGAGGACCGACAGCACGAAGTACACCAGCTTCACCGGCTGGATCGACCCGCCGGACGACGTGCAGCCCGCGCTGGACGGCGACCTCACCTGTGACATCGCCGTCATCGGCGGCGGCATGGGTGGCATGGCAGCTGCGCTGCGCCTCGCGGAGCGCGACCAGGACGTCGTCCTGCTGGAGGCCGAGTTCTGCGGCTACGGCTCGGCCTCGCGCAACGGCGGTCAGATCGCCGGGGCGCCGGGTGGCGACCTGCGGATGCTCAGCCTCCAGTCCCCGAAGAAGATGCCGGTCATGGCCAAACTGGCGGAGAACGCGGGCCGCTACGTGGAAGACCTCATCAAGGCGCACGACATCGACTGCGACTACGTGGCGAACGGCCTGGTGTGGGGTGCGGTCTCACCCCTCATGATGCTCAGGGTGCGTACCCAGGCGGCGATCCTGCGCGCCTTCGGCGGGCACGGGACCGTCGGCAGCAGGGAGGAGCTCGGCCTCCCCGCCGGCTTCGTGGGCGGGATGCGGGAATCCACCGGCGGGATGCTGAACCCGGGCAAGCTCGCCCGTGGTGTGCGTCGTGCACTGCTCACCTCCTCGGCCAAGGTCTTCGAGCAGACGCGGGTGAGCGATGTCCGGCGGACCGGCAGTACCGTCGAGATCACGACACCGCACGGCACCGTGCGGGCCGACAAGGTGCTGCTCGCGACGAGCGTCTATGGCGGCGAGTGGGACATCACGCCCAAGAACCTCGCGACGCCGCTGTACGTCATCGAGATCGAGTCGGAACCCATCGCGCCGGAGCGGCTCGCCGCGCTGGACTGGACCAGTCGGTCCGGCATCATCACCCAGCACCAGTTGATGACCCACTACCGGCTCACCGAGCGCAACACCATCGTCTGCGGGGTCCGCCAAGCGCAGCGAGGACAGACGTACCCGCTCCCGGACCGGGTCCCGGACCCCCGTGTCGTGCGGGACATGGGGAAGGATCTGGCCAACCGGTTCCCGTCACTGTCGGACGTGGCCATCGAGCGGGCCTGGGGCGGTTGGATCGGTATCAGCCCGGACTGGCTGTCGGTCGCCGGGCAGGTGGGTGACAATGTGTTCTACGCGATGGCCTGCAACGGCCACGGCCTCTGTCAGGTGCCGTACGTGACCCACCAGCTCGCCGACTACATCGTCGACGGTGAGATGTCGGACGACCTCGCCGGCATCTGGTCGGACACCCCGAAGTACTCGTCGTCGATGTCGCTGCTGATGCAGCCGTTCGTCCTCCGGACCGTCTGGGGGCTGGACCGGTTCAACGACTTCTTCAACGGCAGCAGGACACGGGCCCGGCGGGCGCTCCGTCGTGGTGGGCGCGGGGGTTCCTGAGGGTCGGGCGACGCCTGCTCCGTGACGACGCGGTGTGAGATCGCCACCCGCTACGACAAGACCGCCGGGTCCTGCGAAACAGCCGCCGCCCCCGCACCACTCCTGACGCGGGGCCGGCATGCGACGACAGGATCTAGGCGGCCCCTCGCGCGGCGCGCGGCAGGGGAGGCGACAGGACCCAGAGGACCTCGCTCACCGTCGTACCCGGATTGTCGAACTGGTGAAGCGTCTGGCCGGAGAACGACGTGGACGCCCCTTCCGACAGCATCCGGGTCTCGCCCCCGACAATCAGACGGGTCGAACCGCTCAGCCCCATCGCGAAGATCGTGGCGGTGTCGAGCCGATAGGGGCCTCCGGTGCCCCCGCCCGGCTCGATCACGGAACGGAAGACCTGGAACGCCGTGGCGCCGACGGGCGTGAGCAGGTACTCGGCCACGCCCTCACCGCCCATACCGATCCGGTTTCCGCCGTCCACGACCTGCTCGTCGGGGTACGCGAACAGCTCCCCGACCCCGATCCCCAGCGCCTCGCAGACGCGCAGCAACGTCGGGACGGACACGCTGGTGAGCCCACGCTCCAACTGGCTCAGAAAGCCCTTGGTGACCTCCGCCCGGTGCGCGACCTCCGTCAACGACAACCCACGATCGAGCCTGATCTTCCGCAGCTGCGCGCCCGTGGACGCTTTGAGGGCGGCGGCGCCTGTTTCCGCTCCGCCTGCTGTCCTGCCGTCACCGATGGACATGATGTGCTCACCGCCCCGCCCGTCCTGAGGCCGAGGTCGTGTGCCTGTCAGATGACGGGCCGACCCGGACGAGTCCTCTCCGTGACACGAGGCTAATCCAAGGCATGCGCGCCAGAGGCAGTCGGTGCGCCCTTGCGGAGGTGGCGACAGCGTAGAACCCCTTGTGGCGCCGACGTGGGTGTGATAAATCTGCCGCCGTTTAGTGGTGGTAAACAGCGGTCGGCGGCCCGCGCCTTCGTCGTCGGCCAGGCCGCCGACACACCCTTCATCTGTCTGTGGCACGGCATGTCGGGCCGCCTCGGCCCCCCGAGAGCAGAGGGACACTGAGAACATGGAAGAGCTGTGGCCCCCGCCCTCCTGCGAGGTTGCCGATGCGATCAGGTCACTGTGTCAGCGCCTGCTGACGGAAACGGACGCTTTGGTCGACGCCTTCGCAAGGCCCTCTCTCGTCGCCCAGAACGATCCCGCTCTCCTCGCGGACGCATCGCTGGTCGAGGAGGACCGCGCGCTCAACCGCTCTGAGCTGGTCCAATGGTTGACCGCAAACGTTCAGCAACCGGGGCGGAGGGTAGAGCCCTACGTCAGTCCGAGGACCACGGAGTACATCAACGATCTCGTCTCCCGGGGCATCGCGCCCGACTTCGCCGGTGCCTGGCGCGTGGCCCTGGGGATCGGCTGGCGGCGATGGCTTGAGGAATGCGTGGCGGACTGCGCGGACCCCGATCTTCTCGTGGGGGTCCTGGACGTGACGGCGCAGTCGCTGGTGCAGTACGCCCTCGACTCCGTCGCGGCCCTGCGGCAAGCCGGCCTCGCCGCGGCGATGGGGAACACGGATGCCGAGGGGATCGCACTGATCCAGCTGATCGCCAGTGGGGCGCCGATGGCGGAGGACCTCGCCGAAGGGCGCCTGCGCTACCGGATGGCGCGGTGGCACATGGGTCTCGTCCTCTGGGTCGATGATCCCCAGCAGGCCGACGCCCTGGACGAGGCGATCGCCGCCGCGCGCTCCTCCGCCGGCGGCCGGAGCGCCCTGGTGGCGCGCGCCAGCGCCACGTCGCGGTGGATCTGGCTCTCAGGGGAAGCCGTCCCGGACCCTCACCACGTGGAGAAGGACCTCGCGGCGACCGACGAGGTCCGCGCGGCGGTGGGAAGGCCGGGACGCGGACTCGAAGGATTCCGCTCCAGCCACCAGGACGCCCTCGCGGCGCAGGCACTGGTGATCCGGCTGGGGTCCGACCGGCGATTCACCGCCTACGCCGACGTCGAGCTGATCGATGCGCTCACGAAGGACCGGCCCGGTGCACGTCGGTTCGTCATCAACACCCTCGGGCCGTTGGCCGAAGCCGACACAGCCCTGCGGCAAGCCCTGCTCACCTACGTGCAGTGCGGCTTCAGCACCACCCGGGCGGCCGCCCACCTCTACGCGCACCGCAACACCGTCGAACGGCGCGTCTCACGCGCCAACGAACTCTCGACCGTCAAGGTGGAGGAGAATCCGACCCACGTGGCGGCGGCGCTCTCGGTGCTGGACATCGCGCCTGACATCGTGACGGTCGTTCCGAGCTGAGCTCACACCACGCAGCTGCGGTGCTCGAGCTTCCTTGCTCAGGGAAGAGCCCGGAAGGGCGAGACGGGGAAAGGCGGGCAGAACCGCGCGGGCGCCCGGACGGTGCCCAGGCGGCCTGCCTTCGCCAGTGGCATCGCTTCCGGAACGTCTGCGATCGACGGCGAGGGCGACGCTGACACCGCCGCCCAGAGGCCGACGTCGCACGTCGGCACGCGGGCGCAGAGCGCCCCGGTGCCCTCCGCGCGTGCGTCAGGGATCGCACGTAGCGCCCACGATGCACGTAATGCACATTGACCTTGAGTCCGTTTTGCGCCCGTCAGGCTACTGAACTGCGGTTTTCCTTAACCTGTTTTGGCTCTACATGTTTGCGATAACGCATCATGTGGAGTGCGTTGCCATCCTTGAGCCTGCCGAGAAGGGCCGCTGACCTGCGGTTTCCGTGGGTATGCATGATGCGCGCTATGGGCGTTACGGGCGATATCTTGACGCTCAAATGACGCTCTGTGAGGCATCTTGACGCTCATTTGACGCTCGTTCTGATGGGGCATCAGGTGTATCGCGCTGCGGGCTGTCGGGGACATCGAGCTGCTCACCCAGCCACCACCGTCCGGACCGCAGCCCCCGAGCCAGCAGGGCCGTTGTCGGGACGCGGTCCCGGGCGAAGTGAGTCGCCAGCGCCTCGACATCGGCCTCCCTATGGCGATCGCGTACTTTGACGAAGCATGATGGCCGCGATACGGCCGACGGTTGGATGTGTGTTCCTCCCTCACGTCTGCTTCGGAACCGGAAGCGCACACGCGACACGCGAATCGCACCTAGGCTGTATGTCCGTATTCAGTAACTCTGTTACCCGATGCGCACCCATAGAGGAGCGAGCGGTAGGCTGTTTCCACTGCTCACGCAGCCTGGCGGTCGCCCTCCGGGACGACCGAGGATCGCAACCACGTGGTGTCCGGGATGAACTCGGTCTATCCATCGCTGGCGGTCGCCCTCCGGGACGACCGAGGATCGCAACGTCCACAGCGTGTCCGCTCCGGCCGACGGCTGCACCCTGGCGGTTGCCCTCCGGGACGACCGAGGATCGCAACACCGCCGTCCCCCCCCCGCGCGGAGTCAGGACCCGCTCGGCTGGCGGTCGCCCTCCGGGGCCATCGAGGATCGCAACGGCGTCGGCAAGACCTGGATCGCAAGCCGGCTCGTCCTGGCGGTCGCCCCCGGGGCGACCGAGGATCGCAATGCGCACCACGTCGGTGGCCAGGGGGCAGTGGCCTTCTGGCGGTTGTCCTGGGGCGATCGTTGATCGGTGAGTTGCACCTGTTGTGTCTTCGGGTCTTCGACGCTTCTGCTGGCTTGGGCTCGGATGCTGGAGAGGTGGTGGCTGCCAGGTCAGCAAGAATATAACGGCTTCGCGGCTCGGTGTTTCCGGTGCGGTCCAGGCATTTGGGCGGTGCTGATTCGGGTCTGTGGCGGGCCGGTGTCCGAGGGGGCGGATACGGTCTTGGTCTCGGCTGGAGGGTGCCGTGCGTCTGGTGGGGGAGGAGAGGGTGTAGTGGCGGGTGTGTTGTATGCGCATAGCCTGAGTGGTGTCTCGGGGGTGCGGCACACGCTGGAGGACCACTTGCGTGGTTCGGCTGCGTTGGCGCGGCGTTTCGGGGAGGTTTTCGGGGCCGGGGAGTTGGCGGAGTATCTGGCCTTGGTGCACGACGTGGGCAAGGGGGCGTGTGCGTGGCAGGACGGGCTCCGGGCGGTCGAGGCGCGCGGAGGTGGGGGGAGGGGGGATTGGACACAAGCATGCCGGCACGGTGCTGGCGGAGCGGTACACGCAGTTGGCGTGTGCGGCGGTGGTGTTCGGGCATCATGGCGGGCTTCCGGACCTGGAGCGGCTGCGGGATGAGTTACACAAGGGCCGTCCGGGTGGTTCGGAGGCTGCGCGGGTTCAGGAGGCGATCCGTGCTGTGGAGGGGATCGTTCCGGAGATGCACCGTTCGTCGCGGATTGCTTTGCCCGGCTGGCTGCTCGACCTGCCGAGGCGGGAGCAGGGGTTGGGGCTGGACCTGCTGGTGAGGATGCTGTTCTCCTGTGTCGTGGACGCGGACTACCTCGACACGTCCGCCCACTTCGAGGGTGCGGCGGTGCGGGTGGGGGAGCGGGCGGACATGGCGGCGCTGGTGGAGCGCTATGAGGCCCGGCGTAAGCGGTACCTGGCGGGGCGGGAGTCCTCGCCGGTGGATGCGCTGCGGCAGTCGGTGTACGAGCGGGCGTGCGCGGCGGCGGGCGAGCCGGGCGTGTATGTGCTCCAGGTCCCCACCGGTGGGGCGAAGACCATGGCCGCGGGCGCCTTCGCGCTGCGGCATGCGGCCCGGCACGGCAAGCGCCGTGTCGTTTTGGCGGTGCCGTTCATCTCGATTACCGAGCAGAACGCGGCCGTGTATCGGGGCCTGCTCGACCCCGAGGACGCCGGCGGCGCGACGGCGGTGGTGCTGGAGCATCACAGTGCGGTGGACCTCGACGTGGAGGAGGCTGGGTTCGGCGAGCTGGCCGAGGAGCAGCGCGAGGCGTTGCGGCAGCGTGCCCGGACGGCGAAGCTGGCGGCGGAGAACTGGGACGCGCCGTTCGTGGTGACCACCACGGTCAGGCTGTTCGAGTCCCTCTTCTCACACAAGCCGTCGCAGATGCGGCGTCTGCACAACCTGGCCGGCTCGGTGATCGTCCTGGACGAGGTGCAGGCGCTGCCGGACCGTCTTCTCGCGCCGATCCTGAGCGGGCTGCGGGGGCTGGTCGATCACTTCGGGGCCACGGTGCTGCTGGTCTCGGCGACCCAGCCGTCGTTCTGGGAGCTGTCGGCGTGGAAGGGGCTGGAGCGCAAAGCGGTCATCGACAACCCGGCGGCGCTCTTCGACGCCCTGCGCAGGGTGGAGTACGAGTGGCGGACGGGGCAGGAAGTCACGCTGGAGAGCATCGCCCGGGAGACGGCCACGCACCCGCAGGTGCTGACGGTGGTCGGCACGACCAGGGACGCAGCCCGTTTCCACCGTCACCTTCAAGCCGCCTCCGCCCAGGGTGTGGTGCTGCATCTGTCGACACGGATGACCAGCGCCCACCGCCGGGAGGTGATCGCACAGATCCGTGCACTGCTCGGCCGGGGGGAGCCGGTCCAGGTGGTGTCGACCAATCTGATCGAGGCGGGTGTGGACGTCGACTTCCCACGCCTGTACCGGGCGTGGGCGCCGCCGGAGTCCCTGCAGCAGGCGGCAGGACGCTGCAACCGCGACGGACGCCTGCCCTCCGGCACCGTGATCGTCTTCGACCCCACAGACGGCGGCCGGCCGCGCAGCGACGAGTACCGCCCCGCGGTGCAGACCGGGGAACAGTTCTTCGGACGGCATCCGCTCCGTGCCGGACGAGTTCGACGCGCTGCACCAGTACTACGAGCGGCGATATTCGTACCATTCGTACCATCAGGGCGGGAACCTGCAGGCGGGGCTGGGAGCGCACATCCAGAAGCTGCGGCGCGCCCTTGACTTCCCCAAGGTGGACCGCGAGTTCCAGATGATCGAAGACGAGCACAGTGTCCCGGTGGTCGTCATCTGCGACGAGCGTGACCGGGAGCAGATCGAAGAAGCCGTCGCACAGCTGACGGATCCATCCCGGCCCTGCGGCCCGGAGGTGCTGCGCAGCCTCCAACAGCACACGGCCTCCCTGCCCAAGAGAGAAGCCGACACTGCGCTGCGCTGCGGGCTGGCCGTCCCCGTGACGGGCGACCTGCTGCTCAGGGTGCATGCCGCACTTGAGCGTCGTCGACAACATTACGTCGCGATCCTCGGCCGTTCCGAAGGCGACCGTCACACGCGGGCGGGATATACCCCAGCCAGAAGAGCGTGGCGTTGCGATCCTTGGCCGCTCCAATGGGCGACCGCCAGCGGTTGTCGGGGACGCGGGAACCGTCCGGGTCTCGGTCACGCGGAAGGGCGCCTGCCAGCCCTGCGCGGCCGCACAGGAGGGTGCCCGACGGGCTGCACCAGTCCATCCAGGCATTGCTTCGATCCTCGGTTGCCTCGGGGGCGACCGCCAGCGCAAAGAAGGCGTGGCCCAGGTCTTCCGCTTGTGTTCCATTGCGATCCTTCGCCGCCCCGGAGGACGACCGCAGACGCATTGAGCTCACACCCCAGGCGCGATGTGAGCGTGGTTTCGATCCTTGGCCGCCCTTGAGGGCGACTGCCACGGGGCGCCCCCGCGGAGTTTGACTACGACGACGGGGTTTTGATCCGCAGGCCGCCCCGGAGGGCGACCGCCACCCGTTCCAGGTGGGGATGACGGTCGGATCGAGCTGGTTGCAGTCCTCAGCCGACCCAGCGGACGACCGCCACTGTTCCGGCTGCCTGGTTACTACGACACCATCCAGTGGTTGCGATTCTCGACCGTCCGTCCGGGAGGACAGCCGCCACCTGAATGCGTGCTCCAACCGGTCATCCTCGTGGGCGTTGCGATCCTCGTGCGTCCAGAGGGCATTCTTGCCCAGGCCCCACCACATCACCTACTCGGTCAGATTGCGTTGCGATCCTCGGCCGCTCCGAAGGGCGACCGCCACGTCCTTCGTCTTGGCGCGGAGACGCGCATCGACGTTGTTGTGACCTTCGACCGCCCTGGAGGGCGACCGCCACGCGCAAGCGGTCCGGTCGTCGGAGTTGGAGCCGTCGTTGCGATCCCCGGTCACCTCCGAGATCGACTGTCAGAGCACTCTCGCAGAAGTTCGTGAGTGCCTTTCGCCGGTTGTGACCCCCGGCCGCCTCGGCGGGCGACCGTCAAGATCTCGCCGTTAGCACCTTCCCCCGTAGCACGACGTTGCGATCCTCGGTCGCCCAGGGGCGACCGCCAACCTCGCTTGAGCTTTCCGTACCGTTGCCCTTCTACGACGTTGTGATCCTCGGCCGCCCGGAGCAACGACCGCCACAGCCCATTTCTGCATCGCGCCAACGCTCCTGTGCCTCATTGCCACCCTCGGTCACTCAATAGGGCGACCGCCAGCAATCTTCCGGGCGCGGCGTGCTAGGTGACCTCGATGTTGCGATCCTGGGCAGCTGCGGAGGGCGAGTTCAGTCGATGAGCCGGGTCAGGGTCACCCCTGTGGGGACCTTCTCTTCGTCGATGCTGATGCGGTCGGTGTAGTCGTCCCAGGAGCGTGCCTCGCTGTGGCCGAGCGGCTTGATGCGGATCAGGTCGAAGAGTTTGTGGGCGGGGGCTTGTCCGTAGGCGTCGTCGTGGGAGAAGACGTACAGGCCGCGGATGGCCATTTCGCCGCGGGAGGATGCGCGGTCGTGGTCGAACATCATGGTCAGGGCCTGCCAGTAGGCGGCGAGGTCCTTCGGAGTGACGTTGGCCTTGGCGCCGAGGGCTCCGGAGTAGAAGCCGTGGCCGCGGTAGAGGCCGTAGGGGACGTAGTGCTTGTTGCCCATCTCGGTGACCTTGCCCTTGGCCAGGTCTTCGGGTTTGTTCGGGGCGACGCGGGTGATGCCGGCCTCCAGTGGGGTGATGGGGTCGATGGAGCGGGAGAAGGTGAGCTGCATGGGCCCGCGGGCCTTGCCGGCGTGCTTCTTCTGGTCGCCCACGGACATGACGGCTCCGAACAGGCGCACGTCCCAGAAGTTGCGGATCATCCACTCCTGCGCGGTGGCGGTCTCGCCTTCCTTGGCGCCCCCTTCGGTGTAGGCGCGCTGGATCTGCGGGTTGAGGGCGACGCCCTGTTCGACGTACATCTCGAAGCCGGGCTGGCCCTGGTGGATGAGTGTGACGGTGTTGCGGATCTTGCGCTTGAGGGCGACGTCGGTGATGAGGCCCTGGCCGGTGATGGGGTCGGTTCGGGGCATGCCGCCGGCGTCGGGGTCACCGTTGGGGTTGCCGTCCTTGACGTCGATGAGGAAGACGTAGTCGTGCTTGCGGGTGGGGTCCAGGTGCGCGACGGTCATGGTTGTGCTGGGTGTCCTTCCGGGGCTGTGGTGTCGTGGTGAAGCTGGCGGCGGCGGGGCGTCCGTCACCAGAGGGTGTCGTCCGAAGCGTCGGCGTCCTCGACGACGGCTTCAGGAAGGGCGTCCGCTTGCTGCCCTGCGGCGAGTTCCTTGCCGGCTTCCCGTGCCTTGATGGCCTCTGCCGCAGCGCGTGCCGAGTGGGCTCGCTGGTGGTCGTAGCCGAGGACGAACAGGGCCTGCTGTTCGGTGCTCAGGTGGGCGGGGATGGTGTCGAGCAGGTCGAAGGTGTCCCGCAGCCGGTTGTCCATGGCCTTGGCCGCAGGTCCGCTGGTGCGGGCGATGGTGCGCAGGTGGGGGCGTGCTCCGATGCGGAGGCGGGTGAGGACGGCTTGGGGGGAGACGACCGCGGTGCTCAGGTACTTGTCGGTGATGGTGGTGTTGACTTTGGGCATGGCCTTGCGCTGGATCGCTTCGAGCATGGCCATGATCCGTCCGCATACGTAGCCGGGCTCGGTCGACTGGGGGTTCAGCTGGGGCACACAGAGCTCCTTGTGGCGAGTGGTCGTACGGATCAGGGCGAGGCGCAGCAGGGCGATGCGGGGCCGGTCGAGGTGGTGGTCGGCGCGGACGCGCTGCAGGAGGACCGGCAGGAGATGGGCCGGTGGTGCGGCACCGTGGAGTGCGGCTTTGGTGAGGTCGGCTTGCAGGTGCTTGGGGACGGTGGTGTCGACGTACTTGTTCTTGCGCTTGTCCCAGCGGGCGCAGGCGAGGGCGAGTCGCCAGACCGACCAGTAGGTGTAGGTGTTGTTCCAGCCGTCCCAGGTCTGCTGATCGGCGAACCAGGTCCCGAGTCTCCGTTTCAGTTCGGGGACGGGGATGGTGATCCAGTCGGCGACGATGACCCTGTTGGTGTTCACCCGCAGGGTGAGGGCGTAGAAGGCGTCCTCGTCGAGGACTACCAGCGCGTCTCGTCCCCGACGGGGGTGGCGGAGGCCGGCGATGAGCTGGGCCACTTCCTCGGGTTCGGGGTTGTTCAGGGCCCACATGGACGTGTCGGTGTCGGGGTTACGGGTCCACCAGACGATGGCGGAGTCGTCGGCGCAGGCGCGGTGTTCGGGGTCGGCGAGCAGCGTGTTCAGGGCGGTGGCGGACTTGGTGCCGCAGTCGACGCAGATGGGAGTGGCACCGAGCTGCTTGGTGCCGGCCCTGAAGTGGGCGGGCTGGTTGAGACAGACCAGCTGGGTGTTCATCCCGGAGTTGGGGATGCCCTTGATGGGAACCGGGAGCGTGGACAGCAACGGCGCGACATGCCCGCAGACGAGGCAGAGCCCCTGGTTCGCCTTGCCCGCCTTTCCGCTCTTCGCTTTCCTGACCTTGTCGGCCCACCAGCTTCTGGCTTCCGGCAGGTCGTGGAGCCACTCGCCGTCCACGCTGATGGCGACGAGGTGATCCTTGTCCATCTCCAGCGGCCACGCGGTCGGCGCCGGGCTGTTCAGCCACGCGGCCACTGCCTGCGCCTGGGGAAGGTGAGAGTGGTCGTTGCACCAGGAGGTGACCAGTGAGCGGTAGGCGGCGTGCCGGGTTCTCGCCTTGGTCACGTCGGCAGGGCTGATCGAGAGGACCTTCTCCCCGTCCGGCCCTTTCACCAGGCCGGGGTGAGCGAGCGCGAACTGTGCGGTGTCGGCGAACAGGATCGGTGCAGGCTTCTGCCCGGAGCGTCCGGTGTACGGGGCGGTGATCCTCCGCTGTTCCTGGCGGAGGTCGATCACCAGCGGTTCCGCGTTCCCTGTGCTGGAGAGGTCGATCTGCCACATGACCCGGCGCGCGAGGTAGTACTGGGGGACATCGCCTTGGCGGTTGTCGGTTTGCTGGACGAGGCTCTGCAGCAGCACGTCAGGCCACCCCTTCCGCGGAGGCGCGTCCCTCGGCGCCGGGCATGCCGTTGACCTCGGCAGGGGCCAGCGGGCGGTCGGGCACGTGAAGAACGCCGTGCTCCAGGCTGGCCCGGAACCAGTGGTAGCGCTCCTTGCCCTTCGGGAGGTACTCGATGTGGTGGAGCATCAGCCCGAGCTCGTCGATGGGCGGAATACCCGCCTGATCGGCGACCGTGACCGCGCCGGCCTCCTCCGCTGATCCGCGAGGCCCGAAGAAGGCTGCGAACTCGCGGCAGCCGAAGTGGGGCTGTTCGTAGCAGGCACCGCGTGCGAGCCGGCGATCGAACTGGTCGCGGTACTTCGGTAAGGGCGCGGTGCACCGGTCGGTGGCGCGGATCGTTGCGTGGATGCGGTAGGCGACGTCGCTCAAGGCGACGGTGACCCGCTGGCCGCGGTCTTCGGCGGTGTCGTAGCGGTAGCCGGTGTTGGCTCGCAGGCTCTCGTAGGCGTGCCTGGTGATGATCGAGTTGTTGACCTCGTTACGCCGGAAGCGGGTCCACCTCACCGGCTTGAGCTGCTCGATCCGCTCGACTCGGTAGGTCATCTCCGGTTTCCAGAAGATGGCCTCCAGCAGTCCCCTCGCCGCTGAGGGAGTCATGGTCGGATAGGAAACACGTTCGACTTTGAGTTCCGGACGGGTGAAGCAGGCCAGCGGCCCCCACGCCTCCACCTGGACGTGAAGTGGCCGGTCAGCCCTCTCCTCGCGCTGCTTTCGGGGACGCGACGCAACCATGCACTTGTTCCCTTCCCTGCCTGCTGACACGGCCCATTGTCAGTGCCTGCGGCTAGCTTCCATACGTCGCGCAACCCCGAGGTCTACGCCGTGGGATTCGAGGGGTATGCGGCGATCTGGTGGGATCTCAGCGTATAACTGATAGAAAGTCAAATATGCTTGCAGGCAGAGTAGTTGATGCGTTAGCTGGCTTGAATCCGGTCCCTGAGGACAGACTGGTGGCCCACTCGCCGGGCCACCAAGGGACCTGGCACTGGTACGAAGACCACGCCCGCGGCACGGGCGAGCTGGCCCGTCGGTTCGCAGAGCCATGGGGAGGCGGTGACCTCGCCTACCAGCTCGGACGCGACCACGACACGGGCAAAGGGGCCTGTGCGTGGCAGGAGGGGCTGATCGAGGAGGCCACCACCGGCCGCAAGACCAGACGGCCCCCGCACAACGACGCCGGAGCCCTCCTGTTCGCCCGGGCGGCCGAACGTTCCCCCGCTCTGCTGCCCTGCGCCGGTGTGATCGAGGGACACCACGCCGGTCTGTCCGCGTGGTCGGAAGTCCGGCTCCGGCTCAAGGCCCTGATGGTTGACTCCAGCGAGGTGGACGAAGCCATCTACAGGGTCGCCGCGGTCATGCCGGAAATCCTGGACGGCTCATGCCCGGCCGCTCCGGACTGGCTCGACCCCCGTGACACGATCGCTGTGGAGATGCTGGTCCGCATGACCTACTCGGCCGTGGTCGACGCCGACCGGCTCGACACTGCAGCCCACTTCCGGCCCGGCACGCACATCCGGCCGCACATCGGGATGGCGGAACTCTGGGAGCGGTACGAGGCCCGCCGCCAGGAGGCCATCACCGAACGCCAGCGCTCCAAGGGAGCCTCCTGGCTGGACAAACTCCGCGAAAACGTCTACCAGGAGGCACTCGAAGCCGCCACCGGCAAGCCGGGCGTCTACCGGCTGCACCTCCCGACCGGCGCCGGAAAGACGTTCACCGGCGGAGGCTTCGCCCTCCGCCACGCCTCCCTGCACGGACTGCGGCGCGTCATCGTCGCAGTCCCCTTCATCTCCATCACCGAACAGAACGCAGCGGAGTACCGAAACCTCCTGGACCCCGAGCAAGGACCATCGGTCGTACTGGAACACCACTCAGCCGTGAGCGTCGAAGCGCCGCAGCAGCGCACACCGCAGTCCGCCGGCACCTCGACGAACGTGAGCCACGGCCAGAAAGGCGGCCGACCCAACCGGTGGTCGAAACTGGCGACCGAGAACTGGGACGCCCCCTTCATCGTCACCACCACCGTCCGCCTGATCGAAACAATCTTCGGAAACACCCCCTGGGCCACCCGCCGGCTCCACCGGCTCGCCAACTCCGTGATCGTCCTCGATGAAGTCCAGGCCCTCCCCGACAGGCTCCTGACCCCGATCCTCTCCGGCCTGCGAGAACTCGTAGAGCACTACGGAGTCACCCTCGTACTGTCATCGGCGACCCAGCCGGAACTCGCCGCACTTAACCCCTGGCGCTCCGGCCTCCCCCAACGCGACGTCGTCGCCGACCCCACGCCGCTCTTCAAACAGCTGCGCCGCGTCAGGTACGAGTGGCGGACCGGCCCGGACGTGACCCTGGCAAGCATCGCCACCGAGGCGGCCGAGCACGACCAAGCCCTCGTCGTCGTCAACGGGACCAAGGACGCCAACCAGGTCCACCGCGTCTGGATCGGCACCAACCATGCCGAGGACCCAGGCGTCCTGCACCTGTCGACCCGCATGACCGGCGGCCACCGCCGAGAAACCATCCAGACGACGAAACAACGTCTGGAGGAGGCCCTGGACACTCTCCTCGTGTCGACCTCGCTCATCGAAGCAGGCGTCAACCTCGACTTCCCCCGCGGATACCGCGCCAGATCAACACCAGAGTCCGAACAGCAGGCCGCCGGACGAGTCAACCGCGAAGGCAAACGCCCCAAGCAAGACAGCGTCATGACCATCTTCGACCCCCGGGACGGACTCAACCCGGAACTGGTCTACAACACGTGCGCCATCGCAGCAGCATCCCGCCACTTCGGCGACGGGCTGGCCTATCCCGACGATCTGGACGCCCTCCGCTCGTACTACCAGCACCGCTACCGCCTCCAGGCAGGACAACACTCCAAGGACCCCAACGGAGCCACCGGCGAAGTCATCGAAGCGCTGCGCGCAAAACTGCACTACCCGGAGGTCGCGCGCAGAATGAGGATCATCGACAACGAGCACTCCGTAGCCGTGGTCGTCATCCGCCCCCACCTCAAAGAAGAAACCCGACAGGCCGCCCAGAACGCCGTCGACCAGCTCCGCCGTGGCCTGCCAACACCGGCGACCTACCACACCCTGCAGGAACACATGGCGTCCATCCCCCAGCGGGAACTGGAACTGGCAATCAACGCCGGCCACGCCATCGAAATCGCCGGTGATCTGCACCAGTGGGTCGGTTCCTACCATCCCCAACGAGGTATCGAACCTCTTACATGACCATCCAGACCACCAAGCAGCGACTCGTCGATGCGCTGGTCGAGACCATGGTGTGATGGTCAATGGCATAGGAATGAGAGCTTAAAACCCTTGAAGTCCCAACCAGGCGCGGTGGTCACCCCCAGAAGCGACCGAGGATCGCAGCGCGGACGGCACGATCTATCTTTGCGGCAGAACGCAGTTGGCGGTCGCCCTTCAGGGCGGCCGAGGATCGCAACACCGGAGGCGGCATGGTGAAGGCTGGCACCTGGCAGTCTGGCGGTCGCCCTCCGGGGCGGCCGGCCGAGTATCGCAACGACTTCTACGTCTCGGTGACCGCTGACCAGCTCACGTGGTGGTCGCCCTCCGGGGCGGCCGAGGATCGCAACACCCGCTCACCCACGCGCGCGGACACCGACGGCAGCGTCGCGGTCGCCTTCCGAGGCGGCCGAGGATCGCAACCACAGCGCCCAGCGCAGGCGCGGGTCACGGACCCTCGGGTGGCGGTCGCTCTCCGGAGGCGGCCGAGGATCGCAACACGTCGGCCTGGCGGACGGGGGCCAGGTCCTCGAACGTGGCGGTCGCCCTCCGGGGTGGCCGAGGACCGCAACATCAACTCCGCGCAGGCCCGGCACCCCGCGCTGCCCCGTGGCGGTCGCCGTCCGGGGCGGCCGAGGATCGTAACGCCCTCTACGTCGAGCTGAAGCCCCGCGGCTGGGTGTGACGGTCGTCCTCCGGGGTGGCCGAGGATCGCAACACCACCTACGAGGTCGCCGCAGACAACAACTTGCCCGGTGGCGGTCGCACTCCGGGGCGGCCGAGGATCGCAACGGCATCACCCCGACCACCGGCAGCCCCGGCGGCTTCGTGGCGGTCGCTCTCCGGGGCGGACGAGGATCGCAACTGCTTGGCGGCGCGTACGTTCACTCGGGCCTCGACCGTGGCGGTCGCCCTACGGGGCGGCCGAGGACCGCAACAGTTCGGCCGGTTCAGAGTGACCGGTTACGGGGGGCGGTCGCCCTCCGGGGTGGCCGAGGATCGCAACCGTGAGGGCGCGGCGTGGCTGTGCACCGGCTGCAAGGTGGCGGTCGCCCTCCGAGGCGACCGAGAATCGCAACAGCGCCTCGTACACCTTGCCCCGGCCGGCCACGATGGTGGCGGTCGCCCTCCGGGGCGGCCGAGGATCGCAACACGTTCGACACGGGCCAGGAGAAGGAAGACCGGCTCCGCGGCGGTCGTCCTCCGGGGCGGCCGAGGATCGCAACGTCACGGACATACGCCCTGACCGGGCCTGCATGGTCGTGGCGGTCGCCCTCCGGGGCGGCCGAGGATCGCAACATCTCGTCCATCGTGAGGATGGCCAGTCGCCAGGGCTTGTGGCGGTCGTCCTCCAGGGCGACTGAGGATCGCTACCTCCCCTGGACGGCCGCCTGATGGACCTGCTGCTCACCTACGACGTCGACACCACTAGTACTGCAACGGTGCTTGCCGTGACTGATGGCCAGCTCAGTCGTTGGTGTGGTTATGGGTGGGGACCTTGCTGATGTCAGGCTGTGGGCCGGTGAACTGGACGCTGTGCATGACCGGTTCGTGCACCGGTTCAACAGGGAAGAACCGCGTCAGTCGGCGCTCGCTTACATGCGAGGCTTGGTCGCACCGCTGGAGCGGAAGAACGGCTGGACGCTGGCGGAGGAAGCCGGGCACGAGGGTCCCGATCGCATCCACCGGTTGCTGAACCGGATCGAGTGGGATGCCGACGAGGTCCTGGACGACGTACGCGACTACGTCGTGGAACACCTCGGCGACCGAGACGCCGTGCTGATCATCGACGACACCGGCTTCCTGAAGAAGGGCCTGCGGTCGGCCGGGGTGCAAAGGCAATACTCCGGAACCGCCGGCCGGACCGAGAACTGCCAGATCGGTGTGTTCCTCGCCTACGCCACCGGCCGCGGCCGCACGCTGATCGACCGGCGGCTGTATCTGCCCACGTCGTGGACGGACGACCGGGAACGCTGCCGACGGGCCGGCATCGGCGACGAAGTCGCCTTCGAGACGAAGGTGGCCATGGCCAAGGCGATGGTCCACAAGGCCATCGCGGACCGGATCCCGTTCACCTGGGTGACGGCGGATGCCGCCTACGGCTTCAGCAAGGGCTGGCGCTTCGAGCTCGAGCAGGCCGATGTCTTCCATGTCATGGCCACCACCCGGCACGACACCGTCGTCACGCGCTGGGCACTCGACCATCCCGTCCACGACCTGTTCCCCGGCCTGCCGCGGCAGAAGTGGAAGCGTCGTTCCTGCGGCGAAGGGGCACACGGCCGGCGGATCTACGACTGGGCCCGCGTCGAGGTCAGGCCCTGGCACCGCGAGGACCGCCGGCACTGGGTGATCGCACGCCGCAGCGTCAGCCGACCCGAGGAGATCTCCTACTACATCGCCTACTGCCCCGCCGACACCACACTGGACGAGCTGATCCGCGTCGCGGGTAGCCGCTGGGCTGTTGAGGAATGCTTCCAGACCGCCAAGCAGGAATGCGGCCTGGACGACTACCAGGTCCGCCGCTACCCCGGCTGGCACCGCCACATGACCCTGGCCATGGCCGCCCATGCATGCCTGACCGTCCTGCGGGCCCGACAGCTGGACACGGAGAAAGCAGAAACGGATCCTCCCAGCTCATCCACCTCAGCCTCGCCGAAATCCGACGGCTGATCACCCGCCTCACCAGCCGCCGTCCCACCCCGGTCGGCCACGTCCTGCACTGGTCGACCTGGCGCCGACGACGCCAACACCAAGCCCGCACCAGCCACTACAAACGACGCGGACACAGCCCTTGACCTGGCCAGCACTCAGCACAAACACCGTTGCAGTACTAGGCCCTGTCGTCAAATGATCTTGGCTGGGGGATCATGGTCGTGTGATACGTCGTCATGAACTGTCCGATGCCGAGTGGGAGTTCCTTCGGCCGCTGCTGCCAGTCTCGTTGCGGGGCCGGAAGCGGTTGGACGACCGGACGGTCCTCAACGGGATCGTATGGAAGTTCCGTACCGGAGTGGCCTGGCGGGACGTGCCCGAGCGGTACGGACCGTGGGCCACGCTGCACACCCGTTTCCGCCGGTGGGCCAAGGACGGAACATTCGAGCGGATGCTGCGGGCAGCGCAGGCCAAGGCGGACGCGGCCGGGGACATCGACTGGCTGGTGTCGGTCGACTCCACGATCGTGCGGGCCCACCACCACGCCGCAGGAGCCCGAAAAGGGGGCCCCGGGCACTCGGACGGTCGCGAGGCGGCCTGACCAGCAAGATTCATCTGGCCTGCGATGCCTTCGGTCGCCCGCTCGCGCTTGTGGTCACCGGCGGCAACACCAACGACTGCACCCAGTTCACCACGGTGATGGAGGCGATCCGGGTGCCCCGCATCGGCCCTGGCCGGCCCCGGACCAGGCCGTCTCATGTCATCGGTGACAAGGGCTACAGCTCGAAGGCGATCCGCACCTGGCTGCGGCGGCGGGGCATCGCTCACACGATCCCCGAGCGGGCCGACCAGGTTCGCAACCGCCTCCGCCGTGGCAGCCGTGGTGGCCGGCCCCCGGCCTTCGACCAGCAGCTCTACAGGCGGCGCAACGTGGTGGAACGGTGCTTCAACCGGCTGAAGCAGTGGCGCGGCATCGCCACCCGTTACGACAAGACGGCCGAGTCCTACCAGGCAGCCGTTACCCTCGCATCCCTGCTGATGTGGGCGTGACATTTGACGACAACTCCTAGCCCAGCTGGCCAACGCCGCCTTCGCCGCGTCGCGAAACTCTGTGAAGGCCACGGCCTGCGGGTCCAGAAATCCGTTTTCGAAATCGTCGCCGATGAAAAGACACTCCTCACCCTCCTCCATGACCTCGACCAGATCATCGACTCCGACACTGACAGCATCCGGCTCTACCGGCTGCCCGTCGACGGCTTCGACCACGTCCAGACTCTCGGCATCGCACAGGTCCAGCCCCATCGTGGAGACCTTGTACTCTGACGGACCATGACGCCCGCTAGTCGACCGACGGGCGGATGCGTCTTCCTCCCGCCCGCCTGCTTCGGAACCGGAAGCACACACGCGACACGCGGATCGCACCGAAGCAAAATGTCCGCATTCAGCAGCTCTGTCGCCTGTCGCTCCACTACTCGGGAGCGAGCGGTAGGCTGATTTTGCTGCTCAGGCAGCGTGGCGGTCGCCCTCCGGGGCGGCCGAGGATCGCAACTCTGTGTCATGGTGGTGCAGCCCCGGAAACGGGGCGGTGGCGGTCGCTCTTCGGGGCGGTCGAGGATCGCAACTGCCTCCACAGCGGCTCGCACTTTTCGCCGTCCGGGGTGGCGGTCGCCCTCCGGGGTGGCCGAGGATCGCAACATCGGCGCGGCGGCGGCGAAACGGCTTGTGCCGCAGGTGGCGGTCGCCCTCCGGGGTGGCCGAGGATCGCAACGACTGGGACATGTACCACGACGTCGGCCTCGACAAGGTGGCGGTCGCCCTTCGGGGCGGCCGAGGAACTCAACGCACGTACGCTCGGAGGTGCTGCGGCCGGGTCCCGACTGGCGGTCGCCCTTCGGAGCGGCCGAGGATCGCAACGGATCGTCGGTCTGCATCCGCGAGCATCACTTCGGCTGGCGGTCGCCCCCCAGGGCGGCCGAGGATCGCAACCCCATCGCCGTCTTCTGGTAGACGACCGTCGTCGGCCTAGCGGTCGCCCTTCGGGGCGTTCGAGGATCGCAACATCGACATGAACAACTTGCGTACGCCGGTGCGTGTGATTGAGACGGAGCGGGCGCTTAGAAGGCGCTTGGTGGATCACGAGTCACTCCCTTGCTGACCTGCTTCTCTTTGCGTGCCGCGCGGGTCACCGACTGATCTTCGACACGCATTCGACACGGCTCGGCCTACTCGTACACGGTCGCCGCTTGCAGGGCTCGGGCGAAGAACATCCAGTCACCACCGGGCGGCAACTCCCGGCCGGTGTTGCCGTACCAGCCGTCCGCATCGTCGATCCAGGCGGCCAGGGCCTCCAAGAAGCTCGGAAGGTCCGCGTTCTCCCATGAGCTTCCTTCTTCGGCGTGGCTGCGGCGCAGGGAACGGACGAAGGCTGCCAGGTCTTCTCTGCTGCCGACGTGATCGGGAGAGGTGGTCATGCCTGCGGACCCTACTCGGCACGCCAATCTGAAGGCGCTCTGTGCGAGCGGAGCTAGCGGTTGATCGGAATCTCGTAGACGATCTCGCAGTGAGCGGCGGGCACCACGATGTCCGCCGTCTCGACCGGCTGTCCCTCGTCGCTGTAGTACGTCCGCCGGATGTGCGTGACGAGCGCGGCCTTCTGGATGCCGAGGAGTGACGCCTCCTCGGCGGTCGCCTGCCTCGGCTCGGGCTGTTCCACGGCGTGGCTGACGGTGATCCCGATCGCTGCCATGCGGTTGACGACACCCGCCCCGGCATGCGGGCCTCCCTCGGGGAGGACGATGATGGTGCCGGCGGTGAGGTCGTACGGCTCCCAGCTCGTGGACAGTTGCACCGGCCTGCCGTCGCCCAGGAACTCGTACGTCGTCCGGACGCACAGATCACCCTCGCTGATGCCGAGCCGCGCCGCGATGTCCGCGGGAGCCGGCACCTTGGCCTCGGTCCGGCTCTCCCAGTCTCCTTGCCTGCCCGCGGCCTTCATGTCCGCCCGGAACGGAGACCCGTCGGGCCGCTCACGCGCCGACGACCGGACCATGCGCATGCGCTGCCGGGGCTCGGCGACGTACGTGCCCGAACCGGCGCGGCCCTCCAGCACACCCTGGGAGATCAGCAACTCCTGCGCCCGGCGGACCACGTTTTCGCCGACCCCGTACTCCTGGCCGATCTGGGCGCGGGACGGCAGACGGTCCCCGGGCTCCCATACGTGCTCCGCGATCCGGCGCCGGAGTTCGTCGGCGATGCGGAGATAGGGCGGCTGCTCAGGCATATGGAAAATCTAGTCCACTAGCCCTAATCTAGTTAACTAGCTTCACTGAAAGTGATCGCCGGTTGACGGAGGCTGCCCTGTGCCCGCTTCGGGATCTCGCGCGGCGGCCATCGCCGCCCGGCTGTCCGCCATCGGGCTCGCCACGCGCGTGGAGGAGCACGACCGGTACACGTCGATCGAAGCGGAGGTACCGGAAGCGCTCTCCGCCGACTCATGGCGGAAGGCCCTGGAAGTCGTGGCCGAGGCAGATCGGTTCGGCCTCCTCGCCACCAGCCTGAACGGCCGCACCCTCTGGGCGGTCGTACACAAAGCGGTCCCCGCGCGGGCGATGTCGGGGGACCGAGCCATCAGCGATAGGAGCTGAGCAGCGTGCTCAACCGTATCCGCCGTGCCGTCTCGCTCGCCAGAGCGCGGTACGCCCCCAAGGGCAGGCACCGCCGCGCCTTAACGCCCGCCTTGCCGACGGTCGCCCCCACCTCCCCGGCGTCCGCCGATGCGTCGAGGCCGCCACTGGGCCGGTTCTCCGACAGCGCCGACCACCGACTCCCGCTCGCAGGGGAGGACAACGCACTCGTCCGCCCCTACGTGCTGGCCTGGGAGGAACGAGTACGGCCACGGGCGGTGTTCGTCGCTTCCCACCTGCCGGCTGAAGCCTGGGCGACCCTCGCGGGGGCCGGCTGATGTCTCCACGCCAGCAGACTCGCGTCACCGACGCCTCGACGGTCCCCTACCGTTCGACCGCCTGCCGTATGGGCACACACTCTCTCTGCACGGAGTCCTCTCCCGTCTGCGCGCCGGTTGACCTGCCGGTTGTCTATGAGAGGTGCGCGTGCCCGTGTCACTCGATCCCGGACCGCTCAGAGCCCAGAGAGGTAGAGCGGTGAGCGGCTGGGCACCGGGCGGCGCGCTGGTTTCCACGGTCGAGGTCACGGCGACCACCGTGCAGCGTGGCGACGTCATCCAACTGGGCAGCAGAGCGTGCCGGGTTATGGACCTCTTTGAACTGCCCCAAGGGGCCAAACGACTCCTCTTCGAGTCGGGCGAGCTGCTGACCATACACGCGCGAACCCGGCTCGCCGCCGTTCGCGTGCAGAGAAGACGGTGATCCCGTCCGTGCCTTCACGCCACCACGACATCGCCGACGATCTCCGGCGCCGGATCACAACCGGCGCAGTCAAACCGGGTGAACGCCTGCCGTCCGAGGCGGACCTCGCCGACCGATACAACGTCAGTACGACCACACTGCGAAGTGCGCTCGCAGTCCTCCAAGGCGAAGGTCTCGTTGAAAAGATCCACGGAAAAGGCAACTTCGTCCGCCGCTCACTCCGCAAGATCATGTACGTCGGGGGATGGGGAACGCTGGATCCCTGGACCGCCGCTGAAGCGGCAATGCGCGTCACTGTCCGCACCACCACCGTGCAGGCAGACGGCCACCTGACGACCTTGCTGAGGGTGCCGACGGGCAGCCCTGTCGCTGAGTTCTTCTGCATCAGCCACGAGGGGGACTCACCGCACGGTCTGGCCCGCATCTACATCCCGTGCGACTTGGCGCCGGTCGGGGTGCTGGGCGACGACTCCTCATGGCGGAACACGGCCACGCGATTCGCCGTCCTCGGCTCGGCACCGGCAACTGTCCGGGAGACGGTACGTGCTCGTCCACCGACACCGGACGAGGCATCCGTCCTCCGGATCGGCCCAACGGCGGCAGCCCTCGCGATCACCCGGCTCGCGACCGACTCCACTGGTCGAGTCGTCGAGGCCGCGCTCCTCGTGTTCCCAGGGGATCGCGTCGACGAGGTCTTCACCACCCACGACGTCACTGATGAGAAGGGAACCCACCTATGACGGCACTGAACGAACTGCGCCTCCTCCCGTGGTCGGGGCCCGGCGGGAAGCCCTGCTACTTGGACACCGACGACAAGGCCAGCTACATGTCCCGCCTGGCGGACAACATCGAAGCGGTACAACTGGGCACGGCGGCCGAGTTGCTGAAGCATGCCGCCGAGACCCTCGACGACCAGGACGCTGCCCTGGAGGACTTGCACCCGCTGGCGAGGGAACTGGCTGGGTCGCTGCGGGATGTTCTCCGCGTTGCAGTCAGCCGCGGTCACCTCCTGGAGGTGAGCGATCCTCATCGACCCTGAGGGGACGCTGCGCTTTCTCAGAGGCTCAGGCAGCTTTCTCTGCCACGGCGGCTGAGTGCGACCTGAGATGCCGGTCTCCTGACTACCGGTCCCCGCCGAACAACAAGCCCGACGAAGCCCACGGTTCTGAACACCCCATGCCGTGGGCTTCTGTCATAGCTGGGCGTCCTCGCGCGGCCTAGAGCTGATCACTAGCAACCGGTGCGTCGGCCGACGGGGGTCACAGTCGCACGGGCCGCATGGACCTCAGCCACCGACAGCCAGCCCCTACGGTGGGCGCGCTGACCGATCAGGCGCGCGTGTGTCTCGCTGCACCTCGACCGGCTTCAGCCGTGGTGCAATGCCGTCACCGGGAGCGACCGCGCCGGCCGGGCCGTGGGGACAAGTTGGAGTCGGCTGCCCCGAGCCCTCAGCTTGCGAAGCTGCCATCATTTGGGGCTGGTACGGACGCTGACCTCCACATATGGCCATAGAGCCGCCTCATCGGATCTGACCGCTTTCCCTGTGGGTCCCCGCTGCTCCCCGCTCCGTCTGGTGCGCTTGTGATGCGGGCGCTGGCCCATCGCCGGGAATCGTGGCGGTCGTCGGCGGAGCTTGCTGCCCCGGGATGCTTGTGAGCGGCGGGAGCAACGGGGGTTCAGCCGCCCTGCGCCGCCGGAATGCCTCGAACTGCGTGGGAAGGGCGTATACGTAGGTCAAGATCGCTTCCGTGAGCAGCAGAGCATCATACGCATCCTGTCTCTGTACCGGTACGCCGGTGTGGTGCGCTCCGTGGTTACCGAGACCCCGCAGCTCCTGAGCCCACTCGAGCAGACGACCATCAAGTTTCCCGTCGGCCGCGAGTTGCTTGAGCGCGTTCATCAGAGGCTTTGCGGTGGCTCCTTGGTCGAGGCAGAGACCTTCGAGGACCCGTCGGACCATGACAGCCGTAGCAGTGAAGGCCTTGCTCGTGAAGCAACGGCGGGCCTCTTCGCACTCGTCACGCAGCTTGCTAGGAACGCTGAAGCTGAGCTGATCGCCCGTGGGTGGGTAGACCCGTACGGGATCAGACCAGCGCCCTTCGAGGCCGTCACTTTGGGTAACGACCAGCGCCCTTCCGCACCCAGTGCACTGCGCGAGGGTGACGAGATCGCCGGGCCCCCACACGTCTGTGTCCGGCTCGAGTACGCGCCCAGCGGCACTGGCGATCACTGGCTTATCGCATTCAGGGCAGTGGACGACAACCGGAGCCGTTGGATGCGGCAGCTCAAGAGTCATATGTCGAAGCTAGCGGAGCTGCATCCCACCAACCGTGGGTTTGGCGTAACAGGCACTGCCGTTGATGGTGCCACTGTCGGCGGCTTAAAGCTGATTCGTTCCAAGCACGCTTCGGGCGGCCTCGATCAGTTTTCCTCGCACCTCGAAGTAGTGCTGCTCGCGCCATTGCTGTTCTCGCCCCGCCCTGTCCGGGTCGCTTCGGTCACGTAGCAGCCCACTGACGTGATCAGTTGTGAAACCGGGGAGAGCTTCGAGCGTTGCGCGCAGTTCCTCGTGCTCAGCCCTGAGCTGGGCGACGGTACGTGATTCACGAGGACCTTCGCCGCGCACACGTTGCAGCACGGTCCTGGCTTGCGCCGCCTCCGGCCGGCCTGACTGTGCCATCTCCGTCAGAGCCCGCCACCCCCATCCGTGGGGCGCCCAAATACTTGCCGTGCTCCAGATGTTTCTCACGGCGTTGTGCATCTCGGCCAGGTGTGTGTCCATGATGGTTGGTGCGGCCAGTTCTGCCTCAGCCTGGGCCAGCACGAACACCTTGTAGGCGCCGTCGTTCTCACCCAGGGACCCAGAATCGTAGGACTGCGCGACTGCGTCCACGCAGAGGTCGGCGGCCCGCAGGTAGGTCGTCAAGACAGCCCAGCGGCGTTCCCCGAGTACTTGACCGCGGGTAGCCTGGGCAGCTGTTGATGCCGCGTCGCGCGCGGCCTGGGCTTGGGCGTGGCCGCTGCTGGACTGAATCCGGGCTCCCACGATCGTGCCGCCGATCGTCCCGAGCACGCCTGCGGCACCAATCAGCGCGACCGTGATCTCCGTGTTCATGTACGGATGTTGACCGGTCGGCGTAGTCGCGGTCGAGTGGAAACTACTACGCGGGGCAGGGCCTGCCCCGCGGCGTGGCGGGATTTGAACCCATGACCTCTTCGTCCCGAAGCAACTTGGGTGAGGCCTCTGCCTGGGACTGGTGCAGCTCTCACCTGCGCTGATGGTCCGCAGACGTCCGCGCTTGTTCGCCGTTGTGCGTGGGCGTTGTCACGCAGTTAGACACGCACATAGCGGACGTGGCACCAGCTTCAGTCGCCCGCGAACCACAAGTAACTTCCTGGGGTGGCCGCGCACTCTGCCAGCAACGTTGCGAGGTCGTCCAGCGCGGCGAGCTGACGTTCATCGCCGCACCTTTGCCTTAGGCTGTGGATCTCTTGGAGGGCGGCTACGGCCTCTTGCTCGTTCATCAACGTGTCCCCGTACGGATCGACGGCAGTGAGCCGCCCCGGTACTCCAAAGAGATGGAGCGAGCCGAGTGCATCGGCCAGCGCGTCGCCGTGCCCGTAGGAACTCCGCAGGAGTGTCACGCGGGACTTGCGCCAGTTGCTGTTAGCCGGCCGTGAAGAGTGCAGCTCCAGATCGATTCCCATGCCTCATGATGCACACGCTGCGCCGTTGGACATCCGCCCGTGACCTGCGGCGACATGTCGTCAAGGCTCCCCGCTCGCAGGTGTCTTCTTGCCCTGGGTCTTGCCGGGGATCTTGGCGAGCTGGGTATTCGCTGCTCAGAGGTAGTGCGCTCGTACGCCTACTGGTCGTAATTGGTCGTCCTTGGCCACTGTCGAGCGACCTCGGACGGCCCAGAGACGGCCCAGCTTCGCCGCGCTCGCCTGACGGCCGGCACCTTCGACGCGCCCAGCCCGAACCTCAGCCGACGACAGCCCGCCACGACGGCGAGTGCGCCGACCGACCACGCCCGCGTGTGCCTCGTTGCACACCCGCCGGCCTCAGCCACGCTGCCTGTTTCGATGGCCAGCGCCTGACGGCGGTGACCGGCCGAGCCCTCAGATTGGGAAGCTGCGATCACTTGCGGGCGGTCCGGACGCTGACCTGCGTTGACGGTTAGCCTGCGCCCCCGCCGGTGTCGCTGGCTTTCACCGTGATTTCCCGCTGTTCCCCGCTCGATCTGGTGCACTTGTGGTGCAGCGCCATGGTGGATACCTACATGCCAGCGCTGCACCCCGAGGTGGGGAACCACCGGACAGTGCTCAATCGTCCTCGCAGCATGATGTCTGTGACTTCTGGACAGTCGTCCACCACACCACCGGGATGGCCGCACTGCGGCCGCGGCAGCACAGCGGAGGATCCGGTTGGCTGCCGCGGCATCAATGTGCCTGGTCGTAATGCCTGTCTGCCCCATCTGAATGAGGTCGAGCGTGCCGCCTACCTGAGCACCCTTGTGCCCGGCGCTGATATTGATCACCGTGGCACCTCCTTCACCGAGGAGCTGCTAAGTCAGTTATTCGACGCTCTGCGCGACCACGCCACTGGTCAGCCACGGATTGGGGCTGCTCGTTTTACCGAAGCGACCTTTGACGGCACCGTTCGACTCGACAAAGTAACCTTCGAAGGAACAGCACGGTTCAGAAGTGCGTCCTTCAATGGCGCAACGTGGGTTAGGGGGGTGGCCTTCAATGGTGACACTCAGTTCGACAAGGCGAACTTCAATGGCAATGCTTGGTTCGACAAAACACTTTTCAATGGCACCGCCCAGTTCAGAGGGGTGATCTTCGGAGGTACCGCTGGGTTCAACGAGGTGACTTTCAACGGCACCGCACGGTTCAGGGAGGTGGTCTTCAGTAGTGCCACTCATTTCAGTGGCGCAGTCTTCAAATGTAACGCTCAATTCCACAGGGCTAGGTTCGAGGCAGCCCGGCAGGTGGGACCACTGGCAAGCGGTGGCGTGGTGTGGCTGGATGATGCTGTATTCAATGCGCCGGTGACGCTGGAGGTTTCAGCGAAGGAATTGTCGTGCCGACGGGTACGATGGGCCTCCACGGCGGCGTTGCGGCTCCGCTATGCCAGCGTAGACCTAACCGGGGCTGTGATGGAGTACCCGGTTACTCTGGCGGCAGAGCTAGCCCCCATGGTCAGCCATGGGGGACCTACATTGGAGGAAGTGCTGGCTGATTCAAATACGAGCGTGAAGATCACATCTCTTGCTGGAGTGGACACCGCGCATTTAGCACTGACAGACGTAAACCTTTCCGAGTGCCGTTTCACCGGCGTGGTGCACCTAGATCAGCTCCATATGGGAGGCCGCACGACCTTCGCTCACCCTCCGATCGGATGGCACCGTCGCGGACTGATGCCGTTGCGGTGGTCGCGACGCCGTACTTTGGCCGAGGAACATTATTGGCGCGCGGCCTCAAGAGATCTCTCCCCGAATCAGGAGCCTTCCGCCCGCGGGTGGCGGCCTGGGCCGCAACACCCGAATTCGGTGCACATCTCAGGTCCGGAGACCCTCGCCGCGCTCTACCGACAGTTGCGCAAGGCTTTGGAAGACGGCAAGAACGAGCCCGGAGCGGCGGACTTCTACTATGGCGAGTGCGAGATGCGCCGTCACGACAGAGAAAGTACTTCGAAGACTGAGCGCGTCTTGCTTCATATGTACTGGGCCTTGTCCGGCTATGGTCTGCGTGCCTCCCGCGCCCTGGCCTGGCTGGCTGTAGCTATTACCACCACTATGGCAGTCATGGTACTGTGGGGCATTCCAGTCGATTCACCTAAACAGACCACCACCGGCCGCCAAGCGCAGGCCGGGCAAAATGTCACCCTGGTCACCGATATCCCCGACCCGACCAACCCAACCAGCCCCCTTATCAACCGGGTAACAAGCGAACGGTTCGAGAAGTCGCTACGCGTGGTGATCAACTCGGTGATTTTTCGTTCATCCGGCCAGGATTTGACCACGGCCGGCACTTACACCGAGATGGCCTCTCGGATGATCGAACCTTCCCTGCTCGGTTTGGCGGTCCTAGCCGTCCGTAGCCGCGTCAAACGCTGACCGCCGAGACTCCACAATCAGGATTAACGGACGGCATAGGCAGATGGTAGGAAAAAGCGGGGGGCATCACTTGGGGGATCGAGGATCGCTTACTGGAACCGTCTTGCTGCTGTTCGTGCAGTCCACGTCGGATTGCTGATCATTACGGGACAGCCCGTAGTGGTCGTCACTGGCCGCTGTCGAGCGGCCAGGACGGCCCAGAGAAGGTCCAGACTTTCGCTTATCGCGCCGCCTTAGTGACGGTTACATCGGCCGCTGCCCGCGGGTGATCTTCCGGAGGCGGAGGTGCCGGGCGCCGGCTGATCTCCCACCGGTCGAGAACTTCGACACGTATTCGACACGGCCACCCGCGAGAACCCGGTGACAGCCGGACGGCCCCGGAGTCAGCCCTTGATCACCAAGAGGGCGTCCGGGGCTTCGTCGTGCCCGCTGAAAGCCGCTCTGACCAGCGAAAAGCCCTCCCGAGAGGGAGGGTGGAGCCTGGCGCCCCCGGCAGGACTCGAACCTGCGGCCAAGCGCTTAGAAGGCGCCTGCTCTGTTCTGGCGTACACCAGCGATTCCGAGAGTTGCGGGTCCTATCCGTGTGCTGCGCCCTGCCGCTGCCCTGCTGGCGGGGATGGTGGCAGACGCATCCTCTGGCCGACTCATCATGGCTGAGAATGTTGATTCGCCGACGGCAGACACATTTGACCCCGGTAGGGACTGGAATACAGCGGCGAAGCAAGTAAATCTAGAGCGGTCCTAGGAAAGCCCGGCGACCTATCTCATGTCCTAGGTGTATCAGCGGGTGCGCCGAGCGCCGGACTGGGCGCAACATAGCCGACGATCGCCGGTTGGCCAAACCGGCGTTTCTTGGGACCATTGAAGAACCAGGGGACGTCAGTGCGTCCCGATCTCTCGTGTAAGGAGTCATGCAGTTTTGTCACAGCTCGCAATAGACGAATCGACCTTGCTTTCCGAGTGGCGCATCGGTGCCCTGCTGCGGTGGGTGCAGGAGAATCCCGGGCTACCGGGGGTGGTTTTTCCCTTCCTCGCTTCCATGGCGGGTGCGGCCCTGCTGCCTGGTGAGGCCACTCGGCTCCGGGTGAACGATGTGACGCTCCCGGAGGAGGGGTTCGGTGAGGTGCGGGTCCGCGCCGGTGAGGGCCGCAGTGTTCCTCTCACCCCGGACCTCGTGGGTGTGCTGCGGGGGTGGATCGACCAGGCTGGCTTGAAGCCGGGCGAGCTGCTGTTTCCCGGCGAGCGCGGTGGGCCGCTTCCGTCTTCGGTGTACCGGAAGGCGTGGAAGCAGGCGTGCGAGGCGGTGCTGAGCCGCGAGGAGAATGAAGCGGGAGTGGGGGAGAAGGTTGCCAGTCTCCGCGAGTCCTGCCTGGATCTGTGGCTCAAGACGGGTGTCCCCGTCTGGGGTGTCGCCGAATGGGCTGGCCTGAGCGCTAGCTGGTTCGCACAGCGCTACCCGCATCGCTTCCGGGTAGAGGACGTCGAACTCGACTGGGAGCACCTGAATCAGGTCATGGCTCTGCCGGACTCGCTTAAGCAATGATTCCCGCGCCGGTCCCTGGCCGGCGCGCGAAGGCGGGGCCCACGTTCCACGCTTCTGGAGCGGCGGTTGCTCTGGTGGCTGTGGCCTTGTCCTTCTCGTTGCGCGGCTGGGGCCGGTGCTCCGGCTGCTCCTCTTCCCCCTCCAGCTCCCGTGAGGACTCATCGATGTCTGCCCGTTTGCTGTCCGTTCCTGCCGTAGCCGCCGTTCTGGACGTCGACCGGCGTACCGTCTACCGCTTCATTGCCGCCGGGGAACTGCCGGTTGTCGACCTGCGTACCGGAACGGGTCGCTCCCGTGTCCGTGTGCCTGTCGGCGGGCTGGAGGAGTTCATCGCCAGCAGGTCGGTCGTTTCCCCGCGCAACCGTCGCTGACCTCGTGCTGTCAGCCTGTCCCCCATCCCCGAACAAAGGAGTAGTACCGCGTACCTGCGCAAGTTGACGTCAGGCAAGTGGCAGGCGACGGTACGCAACCGGAGCGGAGACCGGTTCAGCGAGAGCTTCCCGCTCAAAGCCCAGGCCCGTGCCTGGGGTATCGAGATGGAGACCCAGTTCGCCCGCGGCACCATGCGTGATCCGCGGGCCGGTGAGATGGCCTTCCGTGAGTGGCACGACCGGTGGTGGAACGCCCGTGTGGTCGAGCCCCACACCCTGCGGGGAGACGCCTCCAGCATCAAGAACCACGTTCTGCCCTACTGGGCGGAGTGGGAGATGCGGGCCATCACCCGCATGGACGTCCAGAGCTGGATCCGGTCCCTGATCGAGAAGGGCACGGGCCCCGCGGCCATCAAGCGGGCCTACAACCTGACGTCCTCGATCATGCGGGCGGCCGTCGACGACGACGTCATCGCGGTGAGTCCGTGCCGCAGCATCGACCTGCCCCCGATTGCCGTGAAGCCGCCGCAGTGGTTCACGCTCGACCAGGCGCAGAGCATTCTGGACGAACTCCCCACCGCGTGGAAGACGATGTGCCTGCTCGGCTTCTACACCGGGCTGCGCTGGGGGGAACTCTCCGGGCTGCACTGCCACCGCATCGACCGGCGCCGTTCGCGCCTGTTCGTGGTGGAGGTCAACACCAAGAGCGGCATCAAGGAGTACCCCAAGAGCTCCAAGAGCCGACGCGAGGTCCCGCTCCCGCCCCACGTCCTGGAGGCGCTCGAACGCCACATCCACCGGCTCGACCGTGACGCGTTGGTCTTCACCACCATCACCAAGGGCCGGGCCGGTCGCCGCCTGGACGACGGCAACTGGCGCCGGCAGACCTGGTGGCCGGCCGTCGACGCCGCCTGCTACTTCGACAGCGACGGCGAACAGCAGCCCGTCCCGCACTATCCGCCGCACTCCATGCGCCACACCTGCGCCTCGTGGCTGGTGCAGAAGGGAGTATCGCTCTACGAGGTCCAGCACCTCCTCGGTCACGAGAGCTTCCAGACCACCCAGCGCTACGCCCACCTCCAGCCCGACGCTCACAAGGCCGTCCTCGGCGCGTGGCAGCGCCTGGACTCCCCGCTCGTCATCGCCGCGTGAACACGCCTCCGCCCTGTCCCCTCAAGGACAGGGCGGAGGCGTCCGCGCACTCAGGGATGCTCCGTTAGCGCTTCGTCGGGCGACGTCCAGCGGCCATCACTGTCGTACGGCCAGGGGTGGACGTGAGGATCCGCCCGGAGAAGGCAACGAGAGTCCGAATTTAGCCATCCTACCGATTGCCTTATATAGACCTCGGCTTCGCACAGCATGCACCGAGCTGGCCGGATATGTGTCGAACTCCTGATCGGCGGCACCGCTCACGAGCATGGTAGGCAATTCGATTCACCGCTGAGTGACTCGTTCTGGACAGTGCGTGCGATGTGCTGCGGTGTGCCCGGCCCTATCCGTTTCCGTCATGCTTACCCATCTCGCTGCTCGGTGTGCAGGGGTGATCGCAGACTGTTCTCCGGCTGTGGAGCGACGATGTATGAGACGAGGGGGAACGTGGCTTCCGAACTGGACGTTATGGCCGTGGCCGTGCCAGCGGCGAGTGCCGTGGCGGCGGAGATGGCCAGGGGCGGTTGGTTGTCGTTGCGCGAAGCCCTTCGCCGGTTCTTCAGGCGGGACGGGGAGTCGTCTGTGGAGCGGCAACTGGAGCTACTGGATGAGGCACAGCAGACTCTCGTTGAGGCGGCAGAGGAAGACCGCGGCGGTCTGCGCAGCCGACTGGAGCAGCGGCTCGTCCTGCAGCTCGCCGCCTATCTGGACCGCTATCCCGACATGGGCGAGGAACTGGCGGCGCTCCTGCCCGCCACGCAGGACGACGCGCCGTCGGAGGGCGCTCCGGCGTTAACCGCGCAGAACAACACCAACAGCCAGATCGTGCAAGCGTCGGGCAATCTGGACGCGGGCAGCGGAGGCATCAACTACGGGGTGCCGCCACGCAACCCGAGGGCGTGAGCGGGCCGTGACCTCGTTCAGTGTGCCGCCCGACAACCGTGTGTCCCGTGGGGGGATTCACGCCGCCAACAACACCTACTCGACCCTGTTGCAAGCCGGGCGGGACATCAACCTGCACCAGCAGGAGCCTTTGCCCAGCGTGCCCGTGCCTACGTCGGAGATCGACGCGGTCCGCCGTGCATGGGTCGCCGAGGACGGCGAGGGCAAGGAGATCGCGACCGCCCCGGAAGTGCTGGCGATGCTCGGTCTGGATGAGCGCGTAGTCGTGATCGCCGGCCCGCCCGGGACGGGCAAGACCGCAGCGGGACTACGCGCCCTGTCCGAGCTGCGGCCTGTTCTGCCCGGCAACAGCGGGCCCAGGCTACGGCTGCGCCTCGAGCACGTGCTGCCGGACTGGGAATCGGTCGAGAAGGACAAATTCCTGCTCCCCGCCGGACACGGCCGGGGGTACCTGCTCGACGTTTCGGGTGAAAGCGCGCGCTGGGAGAAGCCGGAGGTCGCGGCCCGGAAGTTCCTCGGGCACGCCGAGATGCTGCGGAAAAGAGGCTCCTACCTCGTCGTGGTAGCCGGTGAGCACGGCTGGCCCGAGAGCGACCCGGTCCTGGGGCGCACCGTCGTCCGCGCCGTCCACGCACCCCCGGGGGACCGGATCGCGCGGCACCACATTGAGCAGCTTTTTCCGGGGGTCGCACGCCGGGGATGGTTGCAGGAAAGTGTCCGGGATGTCGCCAGACAGGGCGAGGAGAGCGACAGTGAGGACCGGCGAGCCCCACTGGATGATCTTCTCCGTGCCGACATGCATCCGGGCGACGCCGCAGTACTCGCCCGTGAACTCAACCGCATCAGTGAATCGGGCGGCACGCTCAAGGACGCCCGCGACCTCGTACTGCGCTGGCGTGAACGAGTCGGCAACGTCTTCCGTGAGACACAGGACAGCGCGGACGATCGGGCGCTGCTGCTGGCGGCCATCATGCTGGAAGGGCACAGCCCCGCCGAGGTCCTGGCCGGGGCGCGTCTGCTGCTCGGGGACCAGAAGACGCGTGGCATCCGGGACATTCTGACGGGCCGTGACCTCGTCACCCGGCTGGAGGCGGTCCAGGCGAAGAGTGACGGGCAGCGCGTCTCCTTCAGCCACCTGCCCGGATACCCTGCTGCTGTACTGCGGCACTTCTGGCGCCAGCTCAGTGACATCCAGCCCAGCCTGATCCAGTGGGTCAAGCAGCTCACTGCCCCTAAGGGGATTGGCGCCGGACGGATCCCGCAGATCGCGGATCTGCTGGCCCAACTCGCCGTCGAGGAAAGCGATCTGCGTCCCCTGGACGTCGCCCAGTCATGGGCCGCCGCCGGCGACGCCGGGCAGGACGGTGCCTCCCGTCTGCTCGCGCGCGTCGCCAGGGACCCCGCCCTCGGCCCGGAAGTCCGTACGAAACTGCGATCCTGGGCCGGCCAGGGATCCCTGGCCAACGCCACCGTGGCCGCGGTGGTGTGCCAGGGGTCCTTCTCCAAGGAATACCCCCGCCAGGCCCTCACCTGCCTGCGCTGGGTGCTAGGCCGCGGCGAACACGACAGCGCCGTATCCGTGGCTGAAGAGGTCCTGCGCGCCATGGGCTCGGACGTCCGGCTGCTGCCGCGCGTGTGGGACACGGTCAACAAATGGCTGACCGAATACCAGCAGCCGGACGATCGCAACCATCTCGCGGCACGCCGCGCGGTCCTGTCTTTGCTCCGTCCCTCCACCGAGCACCCTGCCGCGACCCTGCTGGTGGCCAACGCCCTGGAGCACCCGGACACAGCCGACGAGCTGGTGCGGGGTTGGTCCGCCGCCCTGTCCGTGCCGACGCTGGAAGCACGGTGCGAGGAGGTCCTCACCGCCTGGGCCGAAGCCGTGGCCGACGGCACACTCGACGCCGACGCAGTGGTCGAGGTACTCAACCGCGTCATCCGCGAGCACTGGATGACCGGTCCGCTGTCCACCTTCATCGCCGGACGGGCCGGCACGGGATACACCGCACAGTCGGTCGTCGACCTGCGCGAGCGTCTCATCCTGCGATGGAATGACCCCCGGCCGACGCCGCCCGGCGGCCAGACCCAGACGCTGCTGGGCCCCGCAATCGCGCCTGAAGATGATTCCTCCCTTCGTACCGGGACGGAGGGCGCGACATGAGGCAGGGTTCCAAACGGGCCCGCCGTAAGCGACTCCACCGGGAGATCGGCACCTTCTTCGCAGTGTTGCGTAGCAGCCGGCCCGGCATCCACTTCACCGCCACCATCCACGCCACCCTGACCCCGGAGCCCTCAGGCCCCTACGACCCGGACGAGATCGCCGACCGTGTCCGCACCGCCCTGCGTACCGTGGCGGCAGCTGCGGTACGCGACCAGGACCCGATCAACCTTCCCGCCGCACAGGACGCGTGCGCACAGCAATTGCGTCAACCTCAGGAGCTCGGCCTTCCGGGCGGCGCCACCGTCACCGCCTCCGTTCACCTCCAACTTGCCGACGACGACCGTGCCGCAGTGAAGGAGCTGCTCACCGCCATACGCGCCCAGGCAGTCACAGACACCCTCGCCCGGCAGCGCACAGAAGCCCTCGCCCGGGAACTTGCCCATCCGGCAGCCCTCCTGGCCCGATGGCTCCAGCAGCCTGATGCGCAGATCACCCAGCCGCCGGGCGAGGCACAGCTGGAAGCGCTCGCACGACGGCTGCGCGGCTACCCGAAAGAGCGCGACGAACCCGTGGAGCGGCAACTCCTGACCATCCTGCGGGATTTCCTCGCCGAGTTCCCCAAGGAGGAACAGAAGCGCCTACTGGTGGTACTCATGGCCAACGGGATGCGTGCCGCCCGGAAGCCCGGCCATGCCGACCAGGCCGAAGCCCTGCTGAAACCGCCGTCGGCGACGAGTGAGGCCAGCCCCACCGCCACGGACGCAACGTGAGAGCCCGATATACGGCATTATGGCGCTTCCTGCTGTCCCCGCGAACCAGCTGGCATGCGCTGCTCCTGATGCGCCGCGCTCGCGCGCACACCTCGCCTCCCCAGCACCTTTCGTTCGACGCTGCCTGGCGGCAGGCCCGGGTCCAGCGCCACCCGGGCGACTCCCACTACCTCCTGCACGGTCACGGAGACCGAGCCTGAACCCACCGGACGCCCCAGCTCATCCGACGAGCTGGAGTGAACCTGGGCCGAGAAGCGGTGCGCCGCTCCTTGGCCCGGCGCTGTCAGCTCGACCCGGCACAGAGCATCGACGGAGTACATGGCCAACCGACTGGTAGAACCTGGCCAGCTGCTGATGACGCTCGTTAGACGCTTCGATGGCCCAAGCGGCTACCCACAGAGCCGGAAAGGGGCCTCTGACCTGTGCTGTCTCTCTGCTCCGCATGATGTGACGTCTTTCCTTGACCCAGCCAGTGCAGCGAGCGCGGGCGGGCGGTCCTCGCGAGAGGGGCACCCATATACGTAGTTCCCTTATCCCACCGCGCCCCGACACCGGCCAGCAATGGCTGGCTCCGCACGCGCGGGGACCGCCAGCGCCAAGACCCTCGCCACCGAGTTCGCCCGCTACCTCGGTGCCCCCGTCGCCGCCCGCATGTCCCAGTAACAGATCACCAACTCTCCCTGGGTGCGGTCACTGCTGCAACGTTGGGATCGCGGCTCTCCGCCCTCTCATCTGGCGCTAGAGTTTTCCCACCCACGTCGGAAATGGGTGCGTTACAACGGCGCGTTGCTGGCTGCCCACCGCACGCGCTCGTGCCGTACTGCAAGGGAGCATTGTGCGTCTCGTCGAACTCAGTGTCACCAACTTCCGCTCGCTGGGTGATGTTCAGGGCATACCCATCCATAAGCAGACGATCCTGACAGGGCATAACGACTGCGGGAAAACAGCCACCCTGGATGCGATCGCTTTCCTGCTCGGCGAGCGTGCCATTGCCGACAGCGACATCTCCGATTTCGCCGTAGGAGAGCCGGCGCGTGCGGCGTTGCCCTCGGATGAGGCCGAAGGACCGCGCACAGTCACCGTCGAGGGTCGCTTTGTTCTCTCGGCAACTGAAGAGAGGTCTCTGGGAGTCGGTCCCTCTCTCCGTGTGCGCCGTCGGCATGTGGAGAGCGAGGGTAGCTGTCTGGAGTGGTGGGCTGCGGTGCCACGGAACCCGGCACTACGCAACATCCCCGCTCTGAAGGTCCCCGAGTTGCGGGCGCTCGCTTCCGAGGTGGGGGTCAGCCTGCGTGAGGGCCAGCCGAACGTGAAGGCCAGTTGGGTGGAGGTGCTTGAGGAGCATGCCGCCGGCACGGAGATGATCACTGACTGGGTAGCAGCACCTGACCCCGTCACGGCTGCGCTGCCTCAGCTGCTCTACTTCAAAGGCGATGCCGCTGAGTCCCCGGAGGCCGTCGTCCGCAGCATCCTGACGGCGAAGCTGCGCGAGTACACGCTACGCGAGGAGACCCGGCAGAAAATCACTGACCTGGAGGAGGAGTTTTCCAGCCTTCTCAAGGACGATGTCGTGCGGCTGCAGAAGCTGGTCGAGGAGCGATGTGCGCTTGACGTGTTCACCGTGGATCCCGGCGTGCAGTTCCGGCCGGCGGTCGGCAGTCTGTCGTTGGCTGCCGCGGCCCCGGGCCAGCGGGCCGTGTCATTGACGGCAGCGGGCTCCGGCCGGTCGCGCCGGATCTCCCTGGCCTTGTGGGAGGCGAGCCAGGAACTGCTGTCGGAGCAGGTCGAGGACAGTATCGGTGGAGTGATCATCGCCTATGACGAGCCCGACACCCACTTGGACTACGACCATCAGCGCCGCATCATGGAGATGATCAAGGTGTCGGCGTCGGCTGCCCAATCCACCGTGATCGTTGCCACCCATTCGCTCAACTTGATCGACGGTGTCGACATCCAGGACATCGTGCACCTCAACAGCCGGAACGGACGGGCCTACGTACAGTCACTCGGCGCGAACGACGACGACGAGGAGACCCGTCGATTCCTGTCGAACATGGCCCTCTCCCTGGGCTTCCGCAACAGCGTTCTTCTGCACGAGCGCTGCTTTGTCGGCGTCGAAGGCCCCACGGAGTACGCGGCGCTGCCCATTCTGTTCAAGCTGGCGTTCGGGTATCCCATCCAGTCCACCGGGATCGCCCTGTGGGACTGCGGGGGCAACGACGGCGCCCTGAGCTTCGCCAAGTTCCTCAAGGCGCACAAGCGCACCGTCGTCTTCCTGGTCGACGCCGACACCATGCGCGACAAGCAGAAGAAGTTCAACATCGACCGTCTGAACAAGCAAGGCTTCACCGAGGCCGACTGTCTTTTTCTTGGTGATCCCAACGAGCTGGAGGACGTCTTCAGCGACGACCAGTGGGTAGACACGATGAACGCCGTCTGGCCCCGTGACGATGCCCGGCAATGGACTACTGAGGACATCGGCGCTCTGAGGCTCGGCGGCAAGTTCAGCAAGTCGCTGCACAGCCTGCTCCGTCAGTCCTCAAGCAGCGCCCCTGACAAAAAGGAGGAGATGGTCGTGGAGCTGGCTCGCCGGTTGCGCAAGCCATCCGACGTCCCGCGCGCCCTGGTGAAGTCTTTCGAAGATGCGATCAAGGTGGCCCGTGCGGCCGGCCTGGCTTACTGGCCCGAGGGAGACTGAAGCCCACGTAGCGCGCGGCGGGCCTTCATACGGCTCAGACGTTGCTCGCGTGTGGGCTCCTGCCATGAGTGCACTCCCACAGACGACACCCAGCGCCGGCCGTGCCGGCTTCTTTCCTCGCCGCACCATCGGCAACCGGACGGGGCGGGGGGATCTGAATGGCGAACACGCACAGTCATGGCATGCACCTCAGTACTCTCCGCTCGTTGTGCCGCTGACGTACTCAAAGACTCCCACGAGGCACTGACAATCGGCAGGCCGAGCCGACTACGCCGGATGTCTCTCTGCCCAGTACCGGCGATGCAACAAGGCGTCGTCCCGGAGGCGCGCTCTGCAGTGCTCGTACCCGGGACAGGCGGTTCCGCACGGCCTTGCCTGCGGATCCGGGGATCCAGCGGCTCCCGGCCGCTCACTGAGGCCCGTAAGAGGGGCGCTGCCCCCCACGTGCAGCTACTGGCCTCCGTGGCGTGCTGTCGTTGAGGGTTCACGACGCGTGACCATCGTGGCGGTATGCCTGTTGTGTGAGATTTCGGCAAGGTGGTGGGCTGACACCTGAACGCCAGGCGTTGCGCGAGTGGGTACGGCCGGAAACTGTGGAGCGATTCCCTGTGGGTGAGAGTGCATGTGCAACCGGCTCCTGGACCCGGTCAGCAGCCGATGCGGTGACGCTCGTTTGACGCTCAGATGACCCAAACGGTCACCCAAAAGGCTGAAAAAGGGCCTCTGACCATGGCTTTCTCTTCGCTCTGCGTGACATGACGCCTTTCCGATGACGCATCATGTGGAGTGCGTGGCGATTCTGGAGCCTGCCGAAAAGGGCCGCTGACCTGCGGTTATGATGTGCGCTATGGGCGTTACGGGCGATATCTTGACGCTCGAATGACGCTCTGCGAGGCATCTTGACGCTCATTTGACGCTAGTTCTGATGGGACATCAGGTGTATCGCGTCGCTGTGGTCGTAGCGGTCTCCTGGCTCTGCAGGTGTGACAAGCTGCCGGGCTGTGACAAGCGCTCCCATGCAGGCAGATGTGTAGCGCCAGAGGTACGCCTGAGTGGTGCTTTGGCCAGCAGAAACGAGGGCTGAAGGGGATCGGCTCTGGGCCTGGTGTGTATTTGGCCCAGATCTTGGCCGTGGGATGCTGAGAGCCGGGTGCTGGAACTGCGGTGACGAGCCGGGTGAAGTTGTTGCGGCAACCCGGGCCTGTGCGTCGCGAGCGATGATGCCGTCCGGCTGCCGCGCTGGAGCCATCCCCGCGTGCGCGGGGACCACAGCGTGCCCGAGCGCCGGGCGGACTGGTCGTGGAGACCACCCCCGCGTGTCCTACCCCTCCGGCGGCGACTGGGCCGAGCAGTACCTGCAGCCGCTCACCGACGTCCTCGGCGACCGCGTCCGCACCGGAGCCCGCGTCACCGGCGTCTCCCGGGCGGGCAGGGACCGGATCGTGGACGCCGACCGCGAGCAGCAGTCGTTTGTCGTGCACATTGGGCCCCGTTTGGGGCTACTTGACTGCTCCTGCGGTGACGCCGCGGGTGAGGGAGCGCTGGAAGAGTAGGAAGAAGACGACCATGGGGATGACGCCGAGGAGGGCGGCGGCGCTCATGGCGGTGGGGTCGCTGGTGTACTGGCCCTGCATGACGGACAGGCCGAGAGGGACGGTCTGGTTGTCGTTGGAGATCAGCAGGACGAGGGGGTAGAGGAACTCGTTCCAGCCCCAGACGAAGAAGAAGACGCACATCACCGACAGGGTGGGCCAGCTCATGGGCAGGATGATGCGCCAGAGGATGGTCCAGCGTCCGGCACCGTCGAGGGAGGCGGCTTCGATAAGTTCCTTGGGGAAGCCGGCGGCCGCCGCCGGCCTCGCCGCGCTCCTCACCCGCGCCACCGAGCCGGCCGACTCCTCGGGGAACCCGGCATGACCGATGACCAGGAGGCGGAGGTCGTCGCGGTCTGGCACACAGCCAGCGCCGTCGGCCGGCACTTCGAGGAGCTGCTCGCCGACGGCACCGTCTACACGTGGACCGAGCCGCCGTTCGGCGAGACGTACTACCCCGGCGAGGACGACCCCGACTACAACCCCATCTGCAACTGCCCCACCGTCCCCCGCCGGTTCTGCATGAGCTGCGCGGACTGCGCCGCCTGCCGACCGTGCACGTGCCCGCCGTGGGATCACCTCATGTCCGGTGTCCGGTGACAGTAAACCTGGACCGATTACCATCGAAGTTGGACTGCTAGAGGGCGTCCCGTAACTGCTGGTCGGAGGTGAGATGATCTTGCCTTGGCTGGTGTGATCACGGCGTCAGAGCCCTCGTGGAGAGGCCCGTTCACCGGGCTGAGCCCTCGGCAATTCAACAAGCTGATCACCGCGTTGGGGCGTGAGGGAGCCGATCCGGTCCGCAAGGGACGGCCGTGGTCGTTGCCGTTGGAGGACCGGGTGCTGCTGGTGGCCGCGTACTGGCGCACCAACCTCACCCTGCGCCGACTCGCCCCGCTGTTCGGCGTGTCCAAGTCGGCGGCCGACCGGCTCCACCAACCACCAGGTCGTCATCGGCGCCGACACCCGCCTGGTCGTCGTCGTCGGCAAACCGCTGCCCGGCAACCGTAACGACTGCCGGGCCTGGCAGGAGTCCGGCGCGAAGACCGCCGTCGGTACCACCCCCGCGGTGATCGCCGACGGTGGCTACCGGGCACCGGCCTGACCATCCCGCACTACCGCCGGCACAAGGACGAGGAACTGCCGGCCTGGAAGGAGGAGCACAACGCCTCCCACCGCAAGGTCCGCGCCCGCGTCGAGCACACCTTCGCCCGCATGAAGAGCTGGAAGATCTTGCGCGACTGCCGCCTCAGAGGAGAGGGCGTCCACCACGCCATGCTCGGCATCGCCCGCCTGCACAACCTCACCCTCACCGGATGACAGGCAAACGAGCAGGTCAACCAGCATGATCCGAAGCATTTACGGGACACCGTCTAGTCGGCTCGTAACAGCGAAGAGGTGATCCGTCCGTTCCCCGAGGAGCTGCCACGGGCACAGGGGTCCGAGGAGGGAGCCAGCCGTGAGCGCCATGACCACGGCGACGATACGGTACGGCCATTTTTGTGCACGCAGAGATCAGTACGACTTCGCTGTGAGACAAGCGTTTTTAATGTGGCCCTGTAACTTCTTCGGCCAAGGGGCTTATCTGTGACCGGCGCCCCCGCGCATTATTTTCAGGGGAGTGTGTCGTGAGTTCTCAGGTGAAGGAATTCGGTTTTGGTATGCCGTGGGAGTCGTCGTACGGGTACAGGCAGGCCATCCAGGTCGGTGACACGGTTTACGTGTCCGGGCAGCTGTCTCACGACCATCACGGCGAATTTGTAGGCGCAGACAACTTCGAACTGCAGGTCCGCACCACGCTGGGAAACCTGGACCGAGTGCTGAAGCAGTTCGGAGCCGAGCGTAGCCAGATAGTGGAGACCACGGTGCTGGTGAGGAATTTGCGGGAGAACTTCGATACGACCGCACGCCTGCACGCCGAGTACTTCGGAGAACACCGGCCCACCAGCACGGTCATGGGCATTTCCGATCTGGCGCTGCCGGACCAGCTCGTGGAGATTGGCGCGCTTGTGCGTCTCGACATGAAGTCGTAGGCAGGAGGCCGGTCTGATTCCTTCCTGGCCTTATCGGTCCTTCGTGTTCGCCGCGGTACGTTGCGGCGGCCTCGCTGCGGGATTGCCTGTCACGGCTACTCGTCTTCTGCTGGCACTTATAAGCTCCCGCAGGACCGAGGGGTGGTCCAACTTTGATGGCAACCGGGAACTGCCGGAGGAGATGATGGCCGAGATGAGCCTCTCCGGATCTTGGGGCAGCTTCTTCAGCTCGCTTCACTTCCGGGGTGGCCACACCCCGCCGCCCTTCCCCGCGGGCTGCTCCCACATCTCGCGGCCCAGTGCCATGGTCAAGGAGGGCTTGGAGACGTCCACCGAGTCCCACATCTCGTCTGTGTAGGTCCTGACCTCGCCGGTCTTCTGCTCCGTCTCCTTGATGATCCGCTTCGAGTAGACGAACTGGTCGTCGCGCGGTGCCACCGGCTCCTTCTCCTGCCCGCGCTCCCATGCCGCCGCCCCGTTCAGCACCGTCGCGGCGGCGTTCTGCATTCGCGGGGTGCTGGTGCCCAGTGCGCCGCCCTCGCCGGAGCCGTCCGTGCCGATCAGCACGGCCGTCCCCGTAACCCGCCGTGGCGGCCACCGCGGCCACCGCGGCCGCCGCGAGGCGCAGTGCGCGGCGGCGACTGGGGCCGGCGCCGGTGAGCTGGTCTGCGTGAGCCATCGCGTTGAGCAACTGATGCCGGGCGCGGTCCCGGGCCGGACCGGTGAGGGGGGCCGCGTCCGCGTCCCACTTCCTCAAGAGTTCGAGTTCGTCACTCATGCTCGGATACCTCTCGTAGTGCCGTCGGATCGGATCCGCCCAATGCTTCGCGCAGCTTGCCGCGAGCCCGGTGCAGCCGTGATCTGACCGTGCCCACGGGGATACCGAGGGCCTCGGCCGTCTCCTCGTAGCCGAGACCACCCCAGGCCATCAGCAGCAGCACGTCCCGGTGCCGAGCGGGCAATACTGCCGCGCTCGCCACCGCTCTGCTGGCCGCCGTCCAGGGCGGCATGCTGCTGTCCCAGGTCCGCCGGTCGAGCACCGCCTACCGGCAGGCCGTGTCAGCGGTGATCGACCACATCGAGAGCCTCCTCGTCCGGTAGCGGCTTGGTGGCATCAGCTCACCACTGACACCTTTCGACCTGCTGATACAGAGTTCCGGGAACAGGCACTCATCGTCGGGCCGCCCTGCTGATCGCGGCGGCCTCGAAGCCACCCTCGAACCGCGGCCCTGTGGGCAGAGTCCGACCGCCGGAGGGGGAGAGCTTTCCCCCTCCCGGTTGATCACGATGCCCGCTGTGGGAGCCAGCGGCCGGGCAAGTCTGAGCCAGCCGCCGCAGACCTGGCCCCTTCGAGGGAACCGGCGGCCTCCCGGGAGAGCTGGCCGACTCAGCGACCGCGGATCGGTGACGTACCCGCACCCCGGTTGTCAGCGGCGGCTGCCAGGCTTGACGGGGTGGACCATGAGGGCGAACAGCTGCTGCGCCGCCGGGTCTACGGCGCCGACCACGACGATCCCGATCCCGGCCCGCTTGCGCACCGGACCTGCGCCGAAGTGGTCGGCGGCCCGCTGGACGCCCCTGCTGCCGGACATCACCGGCTGGACGCCCGAGGAGGTCGATACCGGCGTCGCGCTGGTCACCGCGCTGGGGCAGTTCGGCCCCGGCGGCCGGGCCCTGTACGACCCGCGCCCCGGCGAACAGCGCTCTTCCGGCCCCGGGGTGAGCTGCCGCTGCTACCACTGCGGCGACACACCCTGACCACGGCGACAAAAGGACGCGGCCCTCGCACCCGACGTTCAGGGTGCGAGGGCCGCCTCCGTTCCGGCGGGCTCACGCGGATGCCGCCGCCGGTTCCGGGCGCAGCGACGCCAGCGCAGAGCGCCGGCCCTTCTCCACCGCGCGCAGCTGCTCCCAGTCGACTTCCGGGTGTGCGGCGGGGCTCGCGTCGACGGAGACGGTGGTGTAGAGGGCGACGTCGACGGCGCCGGCCCGGCTGGTGCCGAAGCGGACCTCGATCGACTGCGGGGAGCGGACCCAGCCGAGCCGGACCGTCCAGTCGAAGAATCACCCGCCCGGGCACGGGCGCCCTCGCGAAGCGATCCGTACGGCTCCCGCGTTCTGGAAGGCTTGCCGCATGCGCGAGGACGTGGACGAGGATCTGGCCGTGACGTCGTAGGCCACCGCACAGCGGCCCCCTGGTGTGGTGAGGGCCCCGCTGCCATGATGAGCCGTCCGAACGACGATGCGGAAACACCAACTGACCAGGGGAGGCGCCGTGCTGACCACGGCAGAGCGGGTCCGTGCCCTCAAGGACGAGGACTTCCGGCTGAGTCTCACGCGGGAGTTCGGGGACCACCCGGCCGGGAGCCCGGCCGAGGAGGTCTACGTGTCCGCCGGGCAAGCGGCCAACACCTGTGAGTCCTACTCCAGTTGCGCACGGATGTGCAGCTACTGACCCGACCGCCCGCCGCGCCGCGCCCCCGTGGGGTGCGGCGCGCGGTATGAGCCAACCCGAGGGGGTACCGCCGTGGTGGACACGTCCCCGCTGCGCCTGGCCGCCGCCCGCGCCGTCCCGTTGAGCCGCCGGGGCCGGGCCACCGTCACCGACGCCTCCCTCGGCGGGCGCGCCGACCGCGTACTGGCCCGCTGGCGGGCACAACGCCCGTTCGATCAGGGCGGCTGGTTCGAAAGGCGGCTGGCAGCCGACTTTCTCGACCCCGGCCTCCTGCGCGAACTGCTCACCGAGCCCGCCGAAGCCCTGGCCGAACGGCTGGGCGCCGAGGAGCCGTGGGCGCGCCACTTGGCGGCCGTCTTCGAGGAACCCCCGCCCACCCCCGCCGTCGAGATCCCCGACCGGGACGCCTTCGCCACCCTGGTCGCCCCGCTGCTCACCGCCGCCCGCGACCGGCTGCGCGGGGGCATCGCCGCCCTCGGCCCCACCCCGCTCGGCACCCCCGAGGAGATCACCGCCCACCTGCTGCCGTCCCTGACCGCCCCCGCCCACGCCATGGCCGTACGCACCATGATCGTGGAACTGGAGATCGCCCGGCTCACCGGCCAACTGACCGGCGCCACCCCGCAGGAGCGCTACCGCGACTTCGTGCGCCGCCTCGCCGACCCCGCGCGGGCCGTCCAGATCCTCGCCGAGTACCCGGTCCTGGCCCGCCGCCTCACGGTGGCCGCCGAGCAGTGGACCGACACCCACCTCGCCCTCGTACGCCGCCTCGCGGCCGACCTGCCCGACGTCTCCCGCACCTTTTCCCCCGGCGTACCCCTGGGCCGCCTGACCGAGATACGCCCCGGCCTCGGCGACGCCCATCGGGGCGGCGCCACCGTCACCGCCCTGCGCTTCGAGAACGGCACCCGGATCGTCTACAAGCCCCGCCCGCTCGACGTCGACCTCCACTTCCAGGACCTGCTGCGCTGGCTCAACCCCCGGCTGCGGCTGCCGCTGCTGGAGGTCACCCACCTGCCCCGGGACGGCTACGGCTGGGTGGCCCACGTGGCGGCCGGGCACTGCCGGGACGCGGCCGAACTCCATGCCTTCTACCACCGCGCCGGGACACTCGCCGCCGTGCTCTACGTACTGGACGCCGTCGACTGCCACGCGCAGAACCTCATCGCCCACGGGGACCAGCCCGTACTCGTCGACTGCGAGGCACTCTTCCACCCCGACCTGCGCGAACCCGCCAAGGACCTGTCCCCCTCCGAACGCCTGGCGCGCCACGACGCCGCCCACTCGGTGCTCCGGTCCGGACTGCTGCCCCAGCGGGTGTGGGACGAGGACGGCAACGGCGGCGCGGACGTGTCGGCCCTCGGCTGGGACCCGGACCAGGCACCGCCCCGCACCGTGCCGTACGTGGACGGCGAAGGCACCGACCGGATGCGCATCGCGTACCGGCCGAGGAACCTCCAGGGCGTCGACAGCCGACCCCTCCCCGTCGACCAGCCCCTGGAGCTGGCGGACTTCGCCGACGACCTCGACACCGGGTTCACCGAGGCGTACCGGATCATGGCGCGGGCCAGACCGGAGGTGCGCCGCCTGCTGCGGGCCTTCGCCGCCGACCACACCCGGCTGCTGCGCCGCGACACGCTGGAGTACCGCAGCCTGCTCGCCGCCGGTGACCACCCGGACCTGCTGCGCGACGCCCTGGACCACGACCGCCACCTGGACCGGCTGTGGGCGCTGGCGACCTGGGAGGAGAGCGCCGACGCCTTCCTCGCGCACGAACGCGCCGACCTGTGGAACAACGACGTCCCCCTGTTCACCCTCCGCCCCGACGGCGTCGACGCCCGCGCCTCCACCGGAGCCCTCATCCCCTCCGTCGTCGACCGGCCCGCACTCGACACCGCGCTCGACAAGCTCGACTCCCTGGGCCCCGCCGACCTCGCCCGCCAACGCGAACTCCTGCGCCTGTCGGTGGCCACCGCCACCGGTACGAGCGAACCGTCCCGCCCGCAGGCCACCGCCCCCCGCCCGGTCACCCCGGCCCCGGACCCGGACCCCGGGGCGATCCGCGCCCGCGCCCTGGCCAAGGCCGCCGAGGCCGCCGACCACCTGCTGCGCCGGGCCTACCGAGGACCGGCCGACCTGGCCTGGATCGGCCCCAACTGGACCCCGCCCGGCCGCTGGGCCCCGGCGGAACTCGGCCCCGACCTCTACAGCGGCACCGCGGGCATCGCCCTCTTCCTCCACCACCTCGCCCTCCGCACGGGCGAGGCGACGTACCAGAGCGCCGCCCGGGCCGCCAGCGTCACCCTCCGCCACCAGGCCGGGCGCCGCGCCGACCGGCTCACCGGCGGCCTGACCGGCACCGGAGGCATCCTCTACACCCTCGCCCACCTCACCGCCCACCGCCCCGACGCCCGACTGGCCGCGCTCGCCGGCACCCTCGTCCAGCGGGCCGCCGCCACCGCCGCCGAGGACGAGTCCTTCGACGTCATCGACGGCTGCGCGGGCACCATCGCCGGGCTGGCCGCCTGGGCAGCGGTGCACCCCTGCGGCGCGGTGACCGACGCCCTCGCCCGCTGTGCCGGGCGGCTCGCGGACCGGGCCGCCCCGCAGCCCGGCGGCGGGGTCGGCTGGCTGCCCCGCGCGCTGGCCGGCACGGCCGACCGGCCACTGGCCGGGTTCGCCCACGGAGCCTCGGGCATCGCCTGGGCGCTCACCAGGGCCGGGAGCCTGCTCGGTGACGAGCGGCTGCCCGCCCTCGCCCGGGAGACGCTGGAGTACGAGCGGACCCTCTTCGACGCGGAGGCCGCCAACTGGCGCGACGTACGCGCCGACGGCTCGCCCGGCGCCGCCGCGTCCCACCCCGTGCTCTGGTGCCACGGGGCGGCGGGCATCGCCTTGGCCCGCGTGGAGCTGTGCGCGGAGCTGGACGACGCCCGGCTGCGCCAGGAACGCGCGGTGGCCCTGGCCACGGTGGCCCGCGACGGCTTCGGGCACAACTTCTCCCTCTGCCACGGCGACCTGGGCAACCTGGACCCGCTGCTCCTGGCGGGCGGGGCGGCGGCGGACACGGCACTGCGGCAGGCCGCCGTGACCCTGGATGCGCTGGAGGCGCGGGGCTGGGTGTGCGGCATGCCGAGCGGGGTGCACAGCCCCTCGCTGATGACCGGGGTCGCCGGGATCGGCTACGGACTGCTGCGGCTCGCCGCGCCGGAGGCCGTGCCCTCCCTGCTGGCCCTCCGCCCGCCCGGGGCGACACCCGTTCGGTGAGGTCAAGGGGGCACAGCGGGACGGAACCTCGGCAGCAAACCGCATCATCGACCACCTCGGGCCGCTGCTCGCGCTCCAGTCCCGCAAGCGGTTCGCCAAGGACGCCGTGCTCATCGTGGACGGCACCCTGGTGCCTACTCGCGATCACACCATCGCCGAGCAGTCGAAGAACTACCGGTACTCCACCAACCACCAGGTCGTCATGGACGCCGACACCGAACTCGTCGTCGTGGTCGGCCAACCGCTGCCCGGGAACCGCAACGACTGCGAGGCATGGGAGGAATCCGGTGCCGAAGCCGCCGTCGGCAGGACCCTCACGATCGCCGACGGCGGCTGTCCGGGCACGGGACTCGTCATGCTCCATCGTCGGCGCGAGGGCGAAGACCTGCCCGACGGGAAGAAGGCGCACAACGAGTCCCGCAAACAGGTCCGTGCCCGCATCGAGCACACCTTCGCCCGCATGAAGACCTGGAGAATCCTCCGAGACTGCCGCCTCGAAGGCGACGGGGTCCACCACGCCATGCTCGGCATCGCCCGCCTGCACAGCCTCGCCCTCGCCGGATAGGCGAGCGGACCGCACCGCGACCGACCCCCTTCTGGCGACTCAAAGATCATTTACGGGACAGCCCCTAGGCAACCTTCTTGTCACTGACGTAGTGAAGTTCAGCCCATCCCGAACGCACCGCCGAGCTGCGCCGGGTGATCACTGGGCGGTGTAGCCGCCGTCGACGGGGAGCGCGACGCCGATGACGAAGCCGGCGCCGGGGCTGCACAGCCACAGGACGGCCTGAGCCATCTCCTCAGGTGTGCCGAGCCGGCCTATGGGCTGGTTGGCTTCGGCTTCGGCGCGGTCGAGTTCTCCCTTGGCGATCATGTCGCTGACCATGGGGGTGTCGATGGTGCCGGGGCAGATGGCGTTGATGCGGATGCCGCGCGGGGCGTATTCGAGGGCGGCGCTGGTGGTCAGGCCGATCACGCCGTGCTTGGAGGAGTGGTAGGAGGCGCGGCCGGGCAGGCCGACGAGGCCGCCGAGGGAGGAGCAGTTGACGATGGCGCCGCTGCCCTGCTCGCGCATGTGCCGCAGTTCGTGCTTCATGGACGCCCAGACGCCGCGCAGGTTGATGGCGTGGACGCGGTCGAACTGGTCTGCGCCTTCGTCGGCGGCGTCGGCGGGCGGAATCTGGAGGCCGGCGTTGTTGTAGGCCATGTCGAGACGGCCGAACGTGGCCACCGTGCGGTCGACGGCGGCTGCGACCTGATCCTCGTCGGTGACGTCGCAGACCAGGGCGAGGGCCTGGTGCCCGGCGTCGGTGAGGTCCTTGGCCGCCTCCTGCACCGCGGCCTCGTTGACGTCGGCAAGGGTGACGGCGGCGCCGGAGGTGGCGAAGGCGCGGGCGGCGGCCAGGCCCATGCCGGAGCCGGCGCCGGTGACGAAGGCGACCTGGCCGGTGAAGTCGTAGGTGGGGTTCACGGGGTTTCCTCCTGGTGGACGGAGTGCCGGACGGCCGGACGGATTCAGGACCGCGTCGATGTCGCTTCGGTGGTCTGCCGTGGTGCCGGGATCTGAGCATCGGGGCTGTTCTGGGTGACGCTCCGGGCCGGCCCCCGCCGGGCGGTGGTGGCCAGGGCGATCAGCGGCAGCAGGGTCAGGCCCGTGAAGAGGGCGCCGATCAGCGCCGGGCCGGTCACGCCGAGAGAGGAGGCCAGGGCTTGGCCGGCCAGCGCGGAGCCGGCGGCGATGCCTGTGTTGTAGGCGGATGTGGTCAGCGCCGAGGCCAAGGTGGGCGCGTCGCCGGCGAAGCGGACCGCGAGGGCGGTGACGACCGGGTTGATCGTGAACCCGGTCAGGGCCATCAGGAAGATCAGGGTGACGGCAGCCGGCGGAGTGGTGGACAGCGGGATCAGCGCGAGCAGGGCCAGCGCGGTCGCCGCGGCGGCGGGGATCGTCGTGGCCATCGGGCGCCGGTCGCCGAACCGGCCGCCGATCGCGGTGCCGCCCAGCGCGCCGGCGCCGAAGGCGACCAGGACCAGCGGCACGGCCCCGGCCGGGATGCCGGTCCGGTCGGTCAGCAGCGGGGTGATGTACGTGTAGGTCGCGAGGACCCCGCCCATGATCAGGACGGCCGCGGCCAGCGCCAGCCACAGACGGCCCTGGCGCAAAGCCCGGATCTCGTCGCGGACGGACACCCGGGCGCGCTGCGGGGTGCGGGGCAGGAAGCGGCCGATTACGGCGGCGGCCAGGGCGGCGAGGGCGGCCAGGACCCAGAACAGTCCGCGCCAGCCGGTGATGTGTCCGGCCAGGGAGCCGGCGGGGACGCCGACGACGTTGGCCAAGGTCAGGCCGCCCATCATCACGCTCACGGCCCGGGTGGCGTTCGCCGGTCCGGCGGCGGCGGTGGCGATGACGAAGCCGACGGCCCAGAACGCCCCCGTGGCCAGCGCGGTGACGAAACGGGCGGCCAGGACGACGGTGAAGGAGCTGGTGAGGGCCGCGAGGATGTGACCGGCGGCGAAGACCGTCAGGGCGAGAACGAGGGTGAGACGCTGGGGCAGGCGCAGGGTGGCCAGGGCCATGGTCGGCCCGCCGAGGATCATGCCGACGGCGAAGGCCGTGACGAGCAGTCCGGCGTGGGAGACGCTGGTGCCCAGGTCGGGGGCGATGTCCGGGAGGATCCCGGCGATGACGAACTCGGTGGTGCCCATCAGGAAGGTGCCGGCCGCGAGCATCCACACGACGAAGGGCAGCTTGCCCGGCGCCGGAGCGGCGGGATGGGGCATGAAGAACTTCTTTCCAGGCTTGGAGAAGGGGTGGTCAGGTGGCGGGCTCGACGGTGATCCGCTCGGCTTTGGCCATCTGCTCGACGGAGGCGTCGAGGTGGCCGAGGATCAGCAGGTCGCCCGAGGGGGGAGGGCCGTCCTGGTAGAAGATGGCCAGGTTGCCCCATGGCGCGTAGTAGGCCAGGTCGCCCGCCTTGGCTGCGGACGGCTGGGGGGCACCGTCGGTGGTGAGCCTGCGCGGCGGATAGCCGATCCGCTCCGTGCCGTGGAAGTCCTCCAGCTTCAGTGTGAGCGGCAGCAGGCCGGCCAGGTCGCGGGCGGCGGGGCTGTCGTTCAGGGTGCCGTCGGCCGACTGGCCGTCGATGGTCAGGCGAATACGCATGGCGTCGTTCCCGTGGGACGGTGGTGATGATTCGCGCGTCCTAGCCGACGGGTGCGGGGACGGCGCAGCAGGCGGCGGCTGATCATTGCAGGCCGTCATGGGCCCGACCAGGACGGCGAGCAGGACAGTCAGGACAGTGCGAGGGAAGGCACGAAGCACGGGCCCGTTTCTCCAGACTCCGCTGGGTCGGATGAGCGCTGCCGGGCCGCGCACGCGGCAGTGCCGGGGATGGGCGCCGGCAGGGCGTGGTGGCGCGGCGCCGGGTTTCAGGCGGTGGCTGGGGCGGCTGCGTACTCCTCGTCGGTGACGGGGGTCAGCCAGTGCACGAGGGCGTGGTCGTCGTCGCCCTCGTTGATGGCCACATGCACCATCAGCCGGTTCGGGGCGGCGCCGTGCCAGTGTTCCTCGTCGGCCTCGAACAGGACGCGGTCGCCGGGGCGGATGACCTCCACCGGTCCGCCGCGGCGCTGGCACAGACCGATGCCCTCGGTGACGAAGACGGTCTGGCCGAGCGGGTGGCGGTGCCAGTGGGTGCGGGCGCCGGGCATGAAGTGCACCAGCGACGCGGTGACCCGGGATGGGGCGGGCGCGGCGGCGACGGCGTCGATGTAGACGTCGCCGGTGAACCAGTCGGCCGGGCCCTTGACGGTGTCGATCGAGCTACGGGTGATCTGCATGAAAAGCTCCTTGTACGGGTGGCGGGGTGGGCGTGGGTCAGGGCTTGAGGAGGGTCTTGATGGCGCGGCGCTCGTCCATGGCGCGGTAGCCCTCGGCGACCTGTTCCAGGGGCAGGGTGAGGTCGAAGACCTTGCCGGGGTTGATCCGGTCGGTCAGGACCCGGTCGATGAGGTCGGGCAGGTAGCGGCGTACGGGGGCGGGGCCGCCGCGCAGGCCGACGTGGGAGAAGAACAGCTCCTGCCCGTCGACTGCGATCTCATGGGGGACACCGACAAAGCCGACGTTGCCACCGGGCCGGGCCGAGTGCAGGGCCTGGCTCATGGCCTCGGCGGTGCCGACGCACTCCAGGACGGAGTCGGCGCCGATCCCGTTCGTCATCTCCTTGATCCTCTCGACACCCTCCTCACCCCGCTCGGTGACGATGTCGGTGGCGCCGAACTCCCGGGCGAGCTTCTGCCGCGTCTCGTGCCGCGACATGGCGATGATCCGCTCCGCCCCCATCTCCTTGGCCGCGATCACGCCGCACAGGCCGACCGCGCCGTCGCCGACGACCACGGCGGTCGACCCAGGCTTCACCCCGGCGGCGTCGGCAGCCCACCAGCCGGTGCCCATGACGTCGGACACGGCCAGCAGACCGGGCCAGAACTTCTCGTCCGGCACCTCGTCGGTGGCGACCAGGGTGCCCTGGGCGTTGGGGATGCGGACGTATTCGGCCTGGCAGGTGGACATGAACTCGCGGTGCAAGCAGCTCGACTGGAAGCCGTTCTTGCAGTTCGCGCAGGTGTTGTCCGAAGTCGCGAAGGAGCCGACGACGAACTGGCCCGGCTTCACCGAGGTGACTGCGGAGCCGACATCCTCCACGAAGCCGACGTACTCGTGGCCCATCGGGTGCGGATCACCGATCGGCTCGGCCCCGCGGTAAGGCCACAGGTCCGAGCCGCACACGCAGGTCACGGCCGTACGGATGACCGCGTCGGTCGGCTTGCGGATCTTCGTGTCCTCCAGGGTCTCGAAGCGGACGTCGCCTGGGGCGTAGATCATTGCTCCGCGCATGAGAAAGGTTCCTTTGCTTGCCGATGCGTGCGATCCCGGATGTCGGGGCCGTCGCAGAGTGCAGGGCCAGATGCAAGCCCGTCGTGATGACCGGGCGGAAAGCACCACGTCATCCAGGTAACCCGCTCTTCACACCGGTAGCGAGACACCCTCGAGGGGTGTACTGCCAGTACATCCCTGTGGACACGGTCGGGACGTACCGTCGATAGCGTGGACAACCGATCAGAGGTCCGCGAGTTCCTCACCTCGCGGCGAGCGAAGATCACCCCCGAGCAGGCCGGCCTGCCCTCCGGGAACCGCCGGCGCGTACCCGGCCTGCGCCGCAGCGAGGTCGCCGCCCTGGCCGATGTGAGCGTGGAGTACTACGCCAAGCTCGAGCGCGGCAACCTCGCCGGCGTCTCCCCTGCCGTCCTTGAAGCCGTCGCCCGTGCCCTTCAGCTCGACGACGCCGAACGCGCCCACCTGCTCAACCTCGCGCAGGCCGCGGACGGCTCCGACGCGCTCACCCGGCCTCGTCGTCGCACCAGCCGGACCTGGACCGCACACCGGAGCCTGCAGTGGGTCCTGGACGCCGTCACCGCCGGCCCGGCCTTCGTCCGCAACGGCCGCATGGACCTCCTCGCCGCCAACCAGCTCGCTCGCGCCTTCTACGACGACGTCTATGCCACGGCCGGCAACCAGGCCAACCTGGCTCGTTTCCAGTTCCTCGACCCCGCTTCCCGCCGCTTCTACCCCGACTGGGACCAGGCCGCCGACATCGCCGTCGCCATCCTGCGCACCGAAGCCGGGCGCAACCCTCACGACAAAGATCTCCACGACCTCGTCGGCGAGCTCTCCACCCGCAGCGACGACTTCCGCACCCGCTGGGGCGCCCACAACGTCCGCCACCACGGCACCGGCACCAAACGCTTCCACCACCACACCGTCGGCGACCTCACCCTCGCCTACGAAGGCCTGGAAATGGCAGCCGAACCCGGCCTCACCCTCACCATCTACACCGCCGAACCCGGCTCACCCTCCGAAGAAGCCCTACGCCTGCTCGCCTCATGGGCGGCCACACCCCAGCCCCTCACACCACACTCCGACGGCTGACACCGCGCGCCAGGGCCGACATGACGCAGTTCCCCAGGCGTGCGGTAGCGGCAGTGGCCGATGGGCCCGGGCCGTCCGGCGTGCTCGGATCGGCGCGGCTTCATGCCGCCCGGCATTGCCTGTCCCGCCACCCGACATCTCTAAACGGATAGCTCATCCGATTGTGTGTTGCGGTCCCCGACAAGCGGATGAACTATCCGCATGACTGGATGGGGGAGCACATGGCGAAGACGGCTGTGGTCACGGCGGGGACGGCCGGCATCGGACTGGAGACGGCCCTGGGGCTGGCCGGCGCCGGATTCTCGGTCACCGTGGTCGGACGCAACGCCGACCGGGGTGCCCGGGCGGTCGACCGAATCAACGCAACGAACCCGGCGCATCCCGGACGGTTCCTGCCCGCCGACCTGGGCTCGCTCGACCAAGTGCGCGCGCTCGCCGACCGGATCGCCGCTGAGCACGCCGCATCCGGCGACCCGCTGACCGTACTGGTCAACAACGTCGGGGCAATGTTCCCGCAGCGACAGACCCTGGATGGCATCGAGGCGTCGTTCGTCGTCAACCACCTCTCCCCGTACCTGCTGACAGAACTGCTGCTGCCCACGCTGACAGGCGGGGCGCCGAGCAGGATCGTGAACGTGACCTCGGGCGCGGTCGGGCTCGCGAAGAGAGCCTTCGACGCCGTCGAGCCCCCCGGCGGCTACTACGGCTTCCACTGGTACGGCCGCGCCAAGCTCGCCAACCTCGCCTACACGCTCGACCTGGCGAACCGGCTGAAGGGCACGGCCGCCTCCGTCTTCGCCGCCGACCCGGGAGGCGCCGCGACCGACATGACCAACGGGACCCTGACCGACCCGAAGGTCGTTTCACCAGCCCTGCGGCTGCTGTGGCCGCTGGTGCGCCGCAAGTTCGAACGCTCCACCTCGGGTCCGGCGTCCGTGGCTGCCCGGCCCTCGATCGTCGCCGCCACTGACGAAGCCCTCGCGGGCCGGACCGGCATCGTCATCGGGGCCCAGGCACACCCGGTGACGCCGCTGCGAGCAGCGACCGACCCCCGCATCGCCCAGGACGTGCGCCGGCTCAGTGAACGGTACGCACCTCTCACGATTTCCTGACCCGCCAAGCGGTGCGGGTGCTGTCGGCGGCATCATCCGGATGGAGAATCCGATTAGCATGTCCCCCATGACGATGCCCCTGCGCAAGGACGCGGCCCGCAACTGGGACCGGATCGTCGCGGTCGCCCGTGCCTTGGTCGACCAGGGCATACCCCTGCAACTGAACGACGTCGCTAGCCGCGCCGGACTCGGAGTCGGCACCGTCTACCGGCACTTCGCCACCCCCGAGGCGCTACTGGAGACCGTCGCCACTCCCTGCCTGGAAGCCCTGGCCAACCACGGCCAGCAGGCTCTGACCGGCACCGACCCCTGGCGCGCGCTCGAAGGTTTCCTGCTCCGCACCGTCGAAGCGCAGGTCACCGACGCGTCCCTGGCCCCGGTCGCCGCCGCAGCCACCGACACCCTGCCGCGCACCACGGAACTGAAAGAGACGCTTCGGTCGGTCGGCACCGCACTCCTCGGCCGGGCTCGCGATGCCGGAGCGGTCCGACGTGACCTGGCCGACGCCGACCTCGTCCCGCTCATGTGCGGCATCGCCTACGCCGTCAACGTCCACGGCGGCACACCCGCCGACCGGATCGACACCGCCCACCGCTATCTGGCCACACTCCTCGAAGGACTGCACGCGACGCCACAGCACGCGTGAGAACACTGCCCGCGCACCAACCGAGACGATCCACCCCTGCCCGCCCCGACCCGTATGGCGCACCAGTCCGCGATCGCCGTCCCCCTGGGGAAACGTGACCACGAGGGTGGGGAATTGCGTGAGGCGGCAACGAGCTCCAGGCGCTGCGCGAGCTCGACACACTGGAGCAGGCCGAGCCCCGCGAGAGCGACGAAGCCGTCCCTGACCAACTCACCCGCCGCTCCGGGTGGCACATCCAGGCCGACGTCGGCGCCTGGCTCGCCCGCGCCCTGGCCGCGACCGCGGACACTTCGCCGACCCGGCCGCCCGCGAGGCCGCCGCCGGCCTCCTGCCGCAGCCGGTCCTCGCGCATGCCGCGCTGCTGTCCGCGCTCACCCGTCTGGTCCCGACTGCCACGCCCGGCGAGCTGCCGGTTGCGGCCCGGCTCGCCGCCGCCGACCTTGTCCGTCTCTCTGGATCGAGGGGTGGTCAGTTCTGTGGTGCATGAGGCCGGAAGGTCATTGCGCCGGCGGAGTGGTCCGGCTGCGCATCACCCGCATGTCCGGGAACGCAGAGGCTGTCCGGACGCGAGGGGGGAGCCGCTCCTGGGCGGCGTTCTCGGAGGCCGTCCGGCGGATTGCGGGCGTTGCCTGGTCGGGCTGGGTGCTGCTGGGAACGGGTGTTGCTCGGTCCGGGGTGTGCTTGGCAGGCACCGCAGCCCGCGAGCGCGGGCTGCTCACAGCTGGCGGGATGGGCCGGTCGGGAGATCCTGTTGCACAGCTCAGCGCCGCGGCTGTGTCAGATGTGCGGTGTGCGGTGCCGTACGAAGGCTGCGGTGGGCAGCGCGAGGACGAGCAGGGTGATGCCTGCGATGAGCAGTCCGAGGTGGACGGCGTCGGTGAAGGCACGGGCGGCGGACTCGGTGACGGTGTGACGGAGCGGGCCGGGCAGGTCGCGTGTGCCGGCGCCGGGGAAGGCGGCGGCGATACGGGCAGCGTCCGGGGCCGGCACATCGGCGGAGACCAGGCGGTCTTCGAAGTAGCGGGGAAAGCGGGTGGTGACGATGGTGCCGAGGACACTGGGCCCCAGAACGGATCCGATCTGCCGGAACATGTTGACCGTGGCGCTGGCCATGCCGGCCTGCAGCCGCGGAACGCTGTTGACCGCGGCGGCCGTCGATGGCGCGGTCAGCAGCGCGGATCCGACGCCTGCGAGCAGCAGGCCGGGCCACAGAGCGTGGTAGCCGGCGAAGGGGCCGATGGCCAGCAGGGCGAGCGATCCGGCTCCCAGCACGACGAGGCCCGCGGTCAGCACAATCGTGAAACCGGCCTTGTGGACGAGGCGTCCTGCGAGCGCGCTGACCACGATATAGGTGGCGAACATGACCAGCAGGCGGACGCCGGTGTCCAGCGCGGACAGCTGCTGGACGCGTTCCATGTACAGGACGGCGAGCAGCGAGATTCCGACGAAACCGAACATGGAGGCCGCCGCGACGCCCATCACCGCGCTGTATGAGGCGTTGCGGAACAGGCTAAGGTCCAGCATGGGGTCGCGGTGGCGCGCCTCGGCGGCCAGGAACAGGACCAGACAGACCGCGCAGACGGCGTACATGATGACGATGCGGCCGCTGGTGTAGCCGCGGGAGCCGCCCTCGATGACCGCGTAGGTCGCCGAGGCGATCGTGGCGGTGCCCAGCAGGACTCCCGGCAGGTCCAGGCGCCGGGTCGGATGCTTGGACTCCGTCACCAGCAACGGTGTCAGGACGACGGTGAGCGCGCCGATGACGACATCGGTCAGGTACACCGCGTGCCAGGAGAAGTGGACCAGCAGCAGCCCGGCGCCGACAGGGCCGACGGCGAGTCCGAGGCCGGAGCAGCCGGCCCATACACCGATCGCCTTGGTCCTGTCATGAGGGTCGGTGAAGGAGTGGCTGACGATCGACAGGCTCGCGGGCAGGACGGCCGCGCCGCCCAGGCCCATGACCGCTTGAGCCGTGATCAGCAACGCGGTGCTGTCGGCGGTGAAGGCGAGCACGCTGCCGACGGTGAAGACCACCGCCCCGCCGAGGAAGACCGCGCGGCGTCCGATCAAGTCGGCAAGGGTGCCGGCGGACATCACCAGGCTGGCTACGGCCAGGGAGTAGGCGCTGGTCACCCAGACCAGCGTGCTCGCCGAGGGGTGCAGGTCCTGCTGGATGGCACCGAGGGCGCCGATCGTGGACGAGACGTTGACGAACGCCATCATCACGCCGAGGCACACGGTGAGTACGCCCTGCCAGGGATGGGCCGGGGTGCCGCCGTGTCCGGCTGGTGGAGAAGTCGGGTCCGGGACGGCGGGGACGGGTGGGCGTGCGGCGCCTGCCGCCGACGGCTGACTGCTGTTTTGCATAGTCAGGAAGGTAGCAGTCTGCCTGCTGAAAAGGCTAGCCAGGGTAGAATGTGGGAATGGGACACGTTGACCTGCACAGCCAAGACGCGGTGTTCACGCGCGCGGGCGAGTTCGCCGACCGGGACGCCTTCACGGCGGCCGGCTGGTGCGCCATGGAGCGCTCACTGGAGGTAGTCGGCACCCGCTCGGCGATGATGCTGGTCAGAGAGGCGTTCTATGGTGGGCGGCGCTTCGATGACCTGGTGCGGCGCACCGGTCTCGCGGAGACGGTGGCCTCCAAGCGGCTGCGGCAGCTGGTGGCCGACGGGCTCATGGAGCGCAGCCCTTATCGCGAGCCGGGCGCACGCACCCGTTACGAGTACGTGCTCACCGAACGGGGCCGGGCGCTGTTCCCGCTGCTCGTTGCGCTGATGCGGTGGGGGCGGACCATCCAGGGTGATGCGCACGGCGGGGTGGAACTCGCTCACGCGGACTGCGGCGCCCTGCTGGTGCCCGCGGTGCGGTGCGAGGCCGGGCACGACGTGCCCATCGAGGAGACTGAGGCGCGCCTCGCCTCGTCTTGACGTCGTGCTCCTCGCGGCCGTCCGCGATATCAGGCAGCGGGGCACGCATCGCGAAGGATTCGCCGACGAGACCCCGCCTCGAGCTGCGTCCACGAGGCGGGTCTCGCGTCACAGGAGTCGCGCAATGCGCGGCCGCCCACAGTGCGACCACACCTCCCTCGTGCGGCGCCCCGTGTCTCGCACCCGGCTTTTCCGACCCCGCTTTGTCGTATCTGCGGCACTGGTGCGGCTCGGGCCGCACGGGGGCCGCAGCCCGTAGCGCCAATTCGATGCGGCATGGCCGTACCCCCAGGAGCAAGTCTGCGGTGGGAACTGCGCAGGGCTGTTGAAGAACTGGGTGTCCATGGGCACCTCATTGGGCTCCACCACACGGATCGGAAGTGGCTCCGCGGCGTAAGAAGTTGATCTGGCTCCACCTGGCGGTCAGAGAGGCCGTGAAAGGCTCTGCGGATCGACTATGCGGTCGATGAGACCGACGGGCGGTTGAGGGAATCAGGGCCAAGCTGGGCTGCCGGGTCGGGTGCCGGACGACGGAATCCTGGCCGGTCATGGACATATCGATGAGTTTTCGTGGCCTGGAGGGTCTCATCACCGTCATCGACAACGCGGGAGGAAACACGTGACCCAGTTGCTGAGAGTCCAGAACTTCAACGTCTCAAGTGACGGCATCGGTGCCGGTGAGGACCAGAGCTTCGAGAATCCGTTCGGCCACGGCATCGATCCGGCGAAGCTGTTCGCGTGGGCCGGCGCCACAGCTAGTTGGCCCATGCGTACCGACCCCGGGGGCAGTCGGGGCCTTGACGACTACTTGACGCGGGACTACGCACGCAACATCGGAGCCGAGATCATGGGCCGCAACAAGTTCGGGCCCCAGCGCGGGCCCTGGCAGGACCATGAGTGGTGCGGCTGGTGGGGTGACGAGCCCCCGTTCCGCACGCCGGTGTTCGTCATGACCCACCACAAGCGTCCTTCGTTCACGCTCTCCGACACCACGTTCCACTTCGTCGACGGCGACCCGGTCACGGTTCTTGAGCAGGCGCGGGAGGCGGCTCAGGGCAAGGATGTCCGACTCGGTGGCGGTGTCTCCACCATCCGGCAGTTCCTCGACGCCGACCTCGTCGACACCATGCATGTGGCGGTCTCACCGGTGAAGCTCGGATCCGGACTGCGGCTGTGGGACTCCCCCGATGAGCTGCTTGACCGCTTCCACCTTGAGGTCGTGCCCAGCCCGAGTGGTGTGACGCACCACCTGTTCTGGCGAAAGTGACACGAGGACTCCGCGACGTGCCCTCTTTGGGGTGAATGCGCTGCTCCGTCCGCCCGGCGACGGCAGGGTTTGTGCGTCAACACGGTCATGTCGGAGGCCGTGGTGCTTGATCACGGTCCTGTCGGGAGGCCGGGATGGGTTTGTCGCGGACGGAGCTGTTCGCTGCGATCCGGAGGGACAAGCGTCTCGATCCGGAGATGTCGCAGCGGGCACTCGCGGAGAAATACGGAGTGCACCGCCGGACGGTGCGGCAGGCACTGACCTCTGCGGTCCCGCCGCCGAGGAAGAAACCAGCACCGAGGGCCACGGTCCTGGATCCGGCCAAGGGCTGGATCGACGCGATGCTGCGGGAGGATGCGACCGCGCCACGCAAGTAGAAGCACACCGCCCGCCGCATCCATCAACGTCTGGCTCAGGAAACGGCTTCGACCAGGCGTCGTACTCCACGGTCTGCGACTACGTCCTGGCCAGACGTCCGCAGATCGAGGCGGAGGTACTGGAGGGCCGCCGGCATCTGACCGGCATGGTCCCGCAGGTCCATCTGCCCGGCGAGGAAGCCGAGGTGGACTTCGCCGACGTGTGGGTCCGCCTGGCAGGCGAGGTCGTCAAGTGCCACCTGTTCACGCTGCGACTGTCGTACTCCGGCAAAGCCTTCCACCGCGTCTACGCCTCGCAAGCCCAGGAGTCCTTCATGGAAGGACACGTCGAGGCGTTCAACGTCCTGGGCGGAGTCCCGACCCGGCACATCCGCTACGACAACCTCAAACCGGCGGTCAACCGCATCTGCACCGGCCGCAGCCGGGTGGAATCCGAGCGGTGGCTGGCCTTCCGCGCTCACTACGGCTTCGATGCCTTCTACTGCATCCCTGGCCAGGACGGCGCCCATGAGAAAGACGGGGTCGAGCACGAGGGTGGCCGGTTCCGCCGCACACACCTGGTCCCGGTCCCCGAAGTCGCCACGCTTCAGGAGCTGAACGCCTGACTCACCGAGATCGACGCGGCCGAGGACGAACGGATCCTCGCTGGCAGGCTGACCAGCGTCGGCTTCAACTTCGTGGCCGAGGCCGACCAGCCACCGCGGACACTGGGCGGTCCACGATCTGAGTCGAGCCGGGTTTCGGCAACCCTCCACGCACCTGTCGGGGATGCGCTGGCGGAGGTCCACCGAGGCTTCAAAACTACCGTCAACACCCCCCACTCGGGCCAGCAGAACCACCCGATCGAAGTGGGGCCAAATCACCTTGCTACCGGGGCGTGAATCACACCACCGCACGCCCCTTCAGCCCATCAGTGGGGCCACAACAGCTCGGTGCAGTGGAGCCCAAAGAACTGCTTACAGACAACTGGGTTTCGTGGCGCTGCGCATCGTGCCGTGGCTCGGCAGCTCACGCCCATCGACCGGCTCTTCTGCGCGCTGCTCGCAGACAATGCCGCATCGCAACGGGTCACAGGATGAGGCGGCGTGATGGTGCACCCGCTTATCTAGGACCGTTGGCCTTGCTGGGACCAGGATTCTGTTCCTGCACCGGACTGATCCCGTCAGCCGGTCCTGTCGCCAGCGCCCCGGCCCGTGTGAACGACGACCGCAGCACACACGTCACCGCCGACGTCTTCGTCACCTCCAGCAAGGAGCGCTACCCCGACCTCTTCTGCCTCACCGACGGCCACCACACCGGAACCCCCAGGGCCCGCGACGAGGTCCTCCAGATCCTGAACCGTCTGCCCCGGCGCGCCGTCGACCTCACCTACGACCAAGCCGCCAACAGACGACTGCTCACCACCCTCACTCCGGCGCTCGCCCACCGTCCGGCCAGCCGAGCAATGACCGGGACGGGCGGCAGGCCCCCCAGGCGGTCACCTCGGCGGTGGTCGCCGGCAGCGCCCGGGCGAGGGCGGTTGCGGGCGCCCGTGAGGTGCGGGCGGCATCGAAGTACGTGCTGTAGACGGTGTCCTGGGGATCGGGCGGGGGCTCGGCCGGGCCCGGCGGGGGCGTTGACCGGGCGCCGTCCCGCGGCGCGGTGGGGGAGGCGGGCAGCAGTTCGAGCGGAGTCAGCCACGGGAGGCTCGTACGGGTGATCACGGGCTCCGCGGGAGGGGTTGTCGCAGGCGTCGCGTCTAGCGTCGGCGTATGAACGACGAGGTCTTCGCTGCCGTCGCCGCCGACGCCGCCGAGCGGCTCGTGGCCCACTGGCGGGCTCTTGCCGCCGCGGAACTCCCCGTGGTGCCGTCCGGTCCGCCGGGCACCACGTTGAAGGCGCTCCCCGAGCAGGCGCCCGAGAAGGGCGAGGACCTGGCGGAGATCCTCGACGACACCTGGCGCACGATCGTGCCGCAACTGGTCCACTGGCAGCATCCCGGTTTCCTCGGCTGGTTCCCGACCAACAACTCGCCCGCCTCAGTACTGGCGGAGCTGGTCACGGCGGGGCTGGGCGTGCAGGGCATGATGTGGTCGTCGTCGCCGGGCGCGACCGAACTCGAGCAGCGGGTCTGCGACTGGCTGGCCCGGGCCCTCGCCCTGCCGCAGCGGTTCCAGCATGCCTCCGGCCAGGGAGGCGGGGTGATCCAGGACTCGGCGTCGTCCGCCGTGCTCGTCGCGGTTGTCGCGGCGCTCAACCGGGCGTCGGTGGGACGCTGGCGCGCGCACGGCACGGAGGGCCGCTACCGGGTCTACTGCACCGCGCAGACCAACTCGTCCGTGCCCAAGGCGGTGCGGATCGCCGGGGCCGGAGAGGCCGTCCAGGTGCCCCTGCTGCCCGGCACCCACGAGATGGACCCGGCCGCGCTCGCTGCCCGGATGGACGCGGACCGGTCGGCGGGACTGATTCCCGCGGCCGTCGTCGCCACCGTCGGCACCACCACCACCTGCGCCACCGATCCCGTGCCCGAGATCGGCGCGGTCTGCCAAGAGCGCGGGGTGTGGCTCCACGTGGATGCAGCCTACGCCGGAAGCGCCGCCCTCTGCCCCGAGTTCCGCGACGGGAACGCCGGGCTGGGACACGCCGACTCCTACGCGGTCAACGCCCACAAGTGGATGCGTACCGGCATCCCCTGCGACGTCCTGTGGGTCGCGGACCACACGGCCCTCACCGACGCCGTGGGCCTGACCGCGTCCTACCTGCGCAACCCGGCCAGCGAGTCGAGGACCGTCGTCGACTTCAAGGACTGGCAGGTGCCGCTCGGCCGCCCGATGCGGGCCCTGAAGCTGTGGTACGTCATGCGTGCCCACGGGCTGGAGGGGCTGCGGGAGGCGATCCGTCACGATGTCAGTCTCGCCGTGCTGCTGGCCCGGCTGATCGAGGCAGAAGGGGGCTTCGAGGTCGTCGTGCACCGCCTCGGCCTGGTCGTCTTCCGCCGCGACACCGACGCCCGGACCCGCGACCTCGTCGAACGCCTCACCCGAGACCCCGTCGTGCTGTGCACGCCCGCCACCGTCGACGGCCGGCCGGTCCTGCGGGCCGCGCTGGGCTCCCCGTACACCGACGAGGCGGCCGTCCACCGGATCTGGTCGACCATCCGGTCCCACGCCGCCGCGCAGGACTGAGCCGGCCGGCACACCCGGCAGCGGACAGGGCCTGCCGGCTCGTCATCCGCCACCGCGTCGGCGAGGAAGCCGAGCCGGGTGAGCGCCGAGGCCGACGCCCGCGGCCCCGGGTGGCGTGCACCCCGATCTACGGGTACGGCGCCGACCGGGGCCGGTTGGAAGGCCTCTACCGGCATTTCGGCTTCGCCCCCATCCCCCTGCGGACCGGCGGGCCGCACGGTGGAGCAGGGGGCAGCTGTACCGCGACCTCGACCGGTACATGGCGGGCCGGGACCACCGGCTGCGCGTGGGCCCCATCGGCCCCGACGGCCGCGCCGCCTGCGTCGTCGAGTATGACCTGCACCAGGACGGCGCTCTCGTCTGACGCACCACCACCATCCACGTCAACCACCTCGTCAGCCCCCGCCGGTTCGAGCTGCTGGAGGACACCGACGCCGTGGCCTCGGACCCGCGCCACACCCGGCTGCTCACCGCGATGGCCGCCGTGCACGGACCCGCTGCCACCCCGCGCGACTACGCCCGCGCCGCCTACGACGCCCTCGGCCTGAAGGGCGGCGCCGCGTGAACCCCCGCGAGAGCACCGGGGACCCCCGGGGGAAGGAGGAGTCGGCCGGTGCCGGGCAGCAGGCGCTGTTTCCGGTGACGGTGAGGACCGTGCGCACCGAGACCACCTATGCCCGCCCGGTCGGCGGCCTGCTCACCGCCGACGACTTCGCCCGCCTCGCCGCCCGTACCCGCAAAGACGCCCGATGACCGGCCGGATGCCCGGGGGACACCCGGTGTGCGGTCCGCTCGCCACGGCGCGCGTCCTGCCGGAAAAGGGGCCGCCGAGCGCGGCATCGTCGCCGCGCGGCCGGCCGGCCGGTTCGCCCGCGCCAGCTGCCGTCGCGCCGCAGCCGACACCGGCCCGCGCGGCACCTCGCCGTGCCGGGCCCTCCCGCAGCCGGGCGCCGGCCTTCCCGGCAGCGCGACGCAGTTCGGCGGCATCGGCCGCGGCAAGAGCAGCTCCGCGTCCGCGCGCCCGGGACCTGCTCACCGCGGCGGGCATCGACGTCGAGGGAGAGGGTGCGCACAGGGGAAACCGGCAGCGGGACCACCGAATTCACCGGCACCCGCCCGGAAGACGAAGGAGACCGACGATGAAGTCCCAGCCGTCCAGCCGCCCGGCGGGCGAGGCCCGGCGACCCGACGTGGGAGTGGATCGTCGCTGCCAAAGGGCCGGACGCCGACCCAGACTTGCCACTCCGGAAATCGCGAAGGACCCGCGAGTGAGTGTTGTCGCACGGCCGGATCCGGGCCCCGCGCCCGCGCGCAACAGACCACGTACGGGCGCCCCGTGTCGCCTTCGCGGAGGACGACGACCCGTTGCCCCCGTTGTCGCTGGCCATCCGCAACGTGCGCACGATCACCAGGGGTCCGCTTTGGGGCGCCGGTCGGTCCGCTGACTGGCGCGCCGAGGCCGGGAGCCACACAACCTGGACGTGCCCGGCACCTGTGGGACGTCACGCGGCGGGCGGCGTCTGGACGTTCGGGACGCTTCCGATGGCGAGCAATCTGCCGATGGGCCACTGCGTGCTGCTCACCGGCACCCGCCTCGCGCGCGCGGTCGGTCACGGCTACGGCGTTCCCAGGATCACGGCCGAACTTCGTGAGGCGGGCGAGCGGGTCAACCACAAGCGGATCGCGCGGTTGATGCGGAGTATCGGCCTGACAGGCGTGCGCTTGCGCCGCAGACACCGCACCACTGTCGCGGACCCGACCGCGGCGAAGGCCCCGGACCTCGTCGGCCGCGACTTCACGGCACGCAAGCCGAACACGAAGTACGTCGGCGACATCACCTATCTCCCACTGGACGGCGGGAAGTTCCTGTATCTGACCACTGTCATCGGCCTCGCCTCACGCCGCCTGGCCGGCTGGGCGATCGCGGACCACATGCGCACCGACCTCGTCACCGACGCCCTGTCTCCCGCCGAGACGGACCCGATGGCTGTCCATGCCCACCCACCTGCCCCAGGGCCGCCAGACCGCCATCCGGAACGCCCTGATCGCCGACCCCGCCGCAGCCCGGCGACGGACCGAGACGATGATCCGGCAGGAATACCGGACCAGCCCCCACTGGTCCGCCCTCCAGACGGCACTGGAACCCGTCGGGCCGCGTTCGACACAGGACGGACCTGCCGCCGTCGCCGAAACCTCCACCCCGTCCTGCTGGGCCTCCTCGGCTGGCCAGGCCGCCGCCAGGCCGCGGCAAGGACGTCGCCGCTGAGGTGCTCGTCACTCAGGCGGAAGCCACGGACGGCGCGGTCATCCCCCTGCGGATCACCCCCCACCCGGCCGACCCGTCGGCCGTGCACGTCATGCCACGCCGAGGGGGTCTTTGACGAGGATGCTGTGTGTCCCGGGCACCTGCGCCGCCAGTCCCGGGGGGAGGATCTGGACGACGCTGCCCTGGCATCCCGGGACGTTGTGGACGCGGACGGGAACGTCCGTGAAGTTGAGTACGGTGGACAGTTGTACGACCTCGTAGCAGCCCAGCGGGTGGTTGTGGACGACTCCGCCGATGCGGAGGAATCCGTTCGTGGCGGACGCCGGGCCGGGAACGGTGAGCGTGAGCAGTCCGGCGGCCGCGAGTACGGTGAGTGTCGAGCTGATGTGACGCATGGCGCGCCTCCTCACGTGCAGGGCCGGAGGGTGTTCCGGCCCTGCACATGACCGTACGGAACTGGGCGGCTACTGCATCCCGGTGTCGTCCGGACGGGCGACACCGGGCGCCCGTCCGCTCGGCGCCGCGCGCGACCGGGGCCGGGCCCCGGGAGAGGGGACCGGACCGGTGCGACGTTGTTCAGCGGTCAGGTACGGTCCGGCGCCGCCGTCTCGTACGACTCGGGGCGCGGCCGTGCCGCGGGTTCAGTCCGTCATGGTGACGAGGCGGAGGAGCAACCCCCGTGGGCGCGGGGACGACATCACCGGCAAGGTCAGACGGCTCGCCTCCCACGAGCATCCCCCGCCCCTGCGGGGGGTGCTCCCACAAACCGCATCTCGGCGACCGAGGCGACGAAGCCGCCACCCCACGCGCTCACGAGCCCGATGGATGCCTGGTGCCCGATCAGCGTGGCGTTCGCCGCCCAGGTGGGACTGCTCTCCGGCCGGCTCGCCGCGCTGCTGCGGCGCAGCCGGCGGGTGTCGCGCGCCCTGGACTGCTTCAGCGGGACGGTGTTCGCCGGACTCGCCGTACGGCTCGCGGTCGTGCCCAAGTAGGCCGACGGAAGCGGGTGTTCACGCAACCGACCGACTGACGATCCGTGTCTGCCGAGCCAGGTGCCGACGTCGGCCCGGCTCTGGGCGGCCACCCTGCTGCGGACCGCCTTCGAACAGTCCGACACCACCCGCGGGGGATCTGACGACAGAGCTGGTCGAACAACCCGCAGGAGCGGCTGAACGAGGAAATCCTCCCGCGACTGCGCCCTGGGAGGTGCCACCAGCCGCACCGGCGTGGTCGGCGTCTTCCCCGACCGCGCCGCCGCCGTCATGCATGGGGCGGCCGCCGGCTCGTGGCCAGGCGGAATCCGACGGGGTACAGGGGGCCGGGGAAGGCGCCGTGGCGGCGGCGGGTGCGGGTGAGGTCGCCGAAACGGCAGAAGCTGCCGCCCCGGGCGACCCGGTAGACGTTCATGGTCTCCACCAGGTGGTCCGCCACGAACGGTCCGCCGGGGTAGGGGCGGTAGTCGTCGGCGGTGAATTCCTCGACGTTCCCCGCCATGTCGTACACGCCGAGCGGGGAGCGCCCGGCGGGGAAGGCGCCGACGGGGGTGGTGGTGTGGACACCGGTCTCCCGGGTGTTCGCGGCCGTCGGGTCGAAGGTGTCGCCCCAGGGGAACTCCCGGCCGTCCGGCCCCTTGGCCGCGTGCTCCCACTCGGCCTCCGTGGGGAGCCGCCACGGGTGACCGGTGCGGTCGCTGAGCCAGGCCGCGTACGCGTCGGCGTCCTCGGGCCGCACGCCCGCGACGGGGTGGTTGCTCCGGTCGTACGGGTAGGCGCCCAGGTACCAGGTGGTCGGGCGGCCGGGGTGGCCGGTGTCGGCGAGGAAGGCGCGGTACTCCTCGTTGGTGACCGGGTAGCGGCCGATCCAGAAGTCCCGCAAGACCACGGTGTGGGCCGGGGTTTCCTTCTCGATCCAGGACCGCTCGACGCCGACGTGCGCCCAGCCGGCGACGACCGCGTCGACCGACCCGGGGTCCAGGCCGATCTCCACCGTGCCGCCCGGCACGTGGCAGACGGCCGGACGGGTGACGTCGATGCGGGGATCACCGGTGAGCGCGAGGATGCCCCCGGCGACGAGCCGCTGCGCCGGCGGCACCTGCGGGTCCTCCACTCGGGCGGCCAGTTGCTGCGGCGTGAGCGCCGCCAGGGCCGCCGCCTGCGGTCCGGGAGGCCGTACGTCCTGGGGTCGGGCCAGGGCGGCGTGCTCCCGGAAGTGGGGCGAGCGGGCGACGTCCTCAAGCCTCACGAGGTGCCTCCCAGAGTGATGGTGTGGCCCTGGCGGAGGGCCTTGGCCTCGAGGTAGCGGGCGTTCTCGGCGGTCCGGTAGACGCCGGTGGGGACGGCGTCCAGGACGTCGATGCCGTACTCCCGCAGCTGTGCCACCTTGTCGGGGTTGTTGGTCAGGAGCCGTACGCGGTTCATGCCGAGGGCGTTGAGCATCGCGGCGGCGACACCGTAGCCGCGTTCGTCGGCCTCGCGGCCGATGAGCCGGTTCGCCTCGAAGGTGTCCGCCCCGCCGTCCTGGAGCAGGTAGGCGTCGAGCTTGTTGTACAGGCCGATGCCACGTCCCTCCTGGCGGAGGTACAACACCGCTCCTCCGTCGGCGGCGATCCGCCGCAGGGACTCCTCCAGCTGCGGGCCGCAGTCGCAGCGGGCGGAGCCGAGGACGTCCCCGGTGAGGCACTCGCTGTGCAGCCGGACCAGCGGAACGCTCGGGGCGGGGTTGCCGAGGACGATCGCGAGATGCTCGGCCGCGTCGGGCAGTCCGGAGAAGGTGACCAGTTCGGCGTGCTGTCCGCCGGCTCGGTGGAGGGTGACGCCGACGCGGGCCCGTACCGCCACCTCCGGGGCGGCGACGACTGCTGTGGGCCGGGGCTCGGAGATGCTCATACGGCCAGGGCCTCCTCGTGGCGATCGGACCGGGCGGCCAGGTCCTCGATCCGCCAGTCCCGCCGTACCCGGGGCTCGCCGTCGGGTCCGCGGGTCACGACGACGATCCGCCCGTCCCAGCCGGCGACCGCGACGTTGTCGCCGTCCAGCGATGCCATGCAGGACAGGCCCTGGTCGAACGCGGTCAGCAGGTGTCCGCAGGAGAGGGTCCGCGCGGTGGCGTCCCAGTCGACGCGCCACGCGTACAGGCCGAAATCATAGGAACCGGCCAGCACGACCGGGGCGTCGGGGTCGCCGAGCAGGCCGACACACTTGACCGACTCGTCCGGACCGAGGAGCGTCTGGACGGCTTCGGCCCGCAACGCGCCCGGGCCGTCGCCCGTGATGCGGCCGACCTTGACGGTGTGGTCACGGGAGGCGCTCGCCGCGACCCGGCCGCCCAGGACGGCGACGGCGTTGACCAGGTTGCCGTGCTCCCACAGCGTCTCGCGCCGGTGCAGGTCGCCCGCGGCGACAGTGTGGTCGGTGGCGGCGGACAGGAACCCCGAGGGCAGCGAGGTGAGCGACTTGACCGAGCCGCCGTGGGCGCTGCGCCGGGCCGTGACGGCCAGCGTCCGCGGGTCGAGGGCGACCAGCTCGCCGTTGTACGTGCCGGCGACCAGTGCGTCCCCGTGGAAGCAGAGGGACGGCAGCGGCGCGCCGAGCTGCTCGCTGACGATCCGGCGGCCGTCCAGCAGGCCGATCACCTGGCCGGAGTAGGTGGCCGCATAGAGGGCGCCGTCGCGGACGGCGAGGGAGAGTACCGGGCCGTCGGCGACCGCCAGGGCGCGCACCGCACGGGGCGCCCCGGTTTCGTCGCTGGTGCCGTCGAGGTCCACGGCGAACACGGTCCCCGAGTCGCAGCCGATGAACAGCTGCCCGTCGTGTGCGGCCAGCGCGTTGGGGCCGTGGTTGGGCACGGCGGGGGCGGCGATCTCGGCGCCGTCGGGGGCGTACAGGTGGGGGCCGTTCCAGAAGCTGCCGGCCGCGATCAGCCCGCGCGCCACCGATACGGAGCGGGGCCACACCCGGGCGTCCTGGACGCGGTGGGTGCGCCTGCCGTCCGCGGTGAAGAAGTGCAGCGCACCGTCGTACGCGCCGATGACGAGGGAGGTGTCGTCCTCGGACCAGCCGACCGTGCGGGCCGCCGAGGCCGACACCTCCAGCGTGCGCAGCAGCTCCAGCCGGCCGGTGAGCAGGTCGACGCGGCCGTCGTCGCGGGCGACGGCCAGCACCTTGCCGGAATGGGACCAGGCGCAGCCCTCGATCGAGGAGTCGTAGTGCCGTACGGCGGTGTCGGAGTCGGAACCGGGACGGCGTACGGCCACCATGCCGTCCTCGCCGGCGGTGGCGACCAACCCGTCCGGGCCGACGGAGACGGCCATGCAGTGCGCCGTGTGGGAGCCCACCTCGGAGAGGAACGCTCCGGTCAGGGCGTTCCACAGGGTGGCCCGGCCGTCCTCGGAGACGCAGATGAGGCGCTCGCCGTCGGGCATCCAGTCGACGGAGTTGACGTCGTCGGTGTGGCGGGCGAGCACGCTGACCAGGTCGGGCTGGTCCGAGTCGTCGTCGGGTATGCGCCACACGGCGACGGTCTTGTCGGCGGAGCAGGTGGCCAGCACGTCCGGGGAGGCGGGGTTCCAGGCGCAGGCGTTGACCAGGCGCCGGTGCCGCAGGCGGTGCAGGAGCCTCGGTCTGGCCGGGTTTTGGATGTCCCAGACCAGCGCGGTCCCGTCGTAGGAGCAGCTCGCCAGGCGCTGCCCGTCGGGGCGCAGCGCGACATGGGTGACGGGGGCGGCGTGTCCGGTGGCGTTGACGGGCAGGTCGATCGAGCGCATATCGTCCCTTGCTGTTCGGCTGTGTGACGCTATGTGACAGGCGTGTCGTCGTCGTTGGCGGCGGCCGGGTCGGTGGCGTCCGCCTCGCTCCAGTGGGGCCAGAAACAGAGCAGGCAGAGCAGCGACAGGCCGGCGGCCAGCCCCAGGAATACCAGGACGGCGACGTCGCCCCACGTCTGCTGCACCGCGGGGATCAGGAGGGGCGCGACCAGGATCGGCAGGCCGCTCATCAGGTTGAACAGGCCCTCGGCCCGGCCGACGACTTCGGGCGGCAGGTACTTGATGACGATCATCGAGGTGACGGCCGTCATGGCGGACCGCATGGTGAAAAACGCCACCATGCAGGCCACGAAGACCAGGGTGGAGGGGAGCGCCATGACGAAGAGGGCACCCGTCATGACGGTCGCCGAGAGAGCGAGGACGGTCCGGGGGCGGGTGCGGGCCCGGGCCGCGATGTAGACGCTTCCGGCGAGGGCGCCGATGTTGGCGACGGCCTGGGCGGTGCTGACGCCGCCGGCGGACATGTGCCAGTGGTCGCGCAGGTACCAGACCATGAACGACAGCACGCCCACCCCGCCGGCGAAGTGCAGCGGCAGCGAGGTCAGCTGCACGTACAGCACGCGCTTCTCCGCGCGCATGATCCGCCAGCCGGCGGCGATGTCGCGGAACAGGGCCGGCCGCCGGCCCGGCCCGCCGTCGCGCGGTCCGTCCTTGGCCGGCGGGTGGATGCCCATCAGCCAGACGGCGATCGGCGCGAGGAAAGTGGCGGCGTTGAACCACAGCAGCCCCAGATATCCGACCAGGCCGACTCCGGTGGCGACCAGCAGCGGACCGATGACGTTGGACGTCACGAAGAGGCTGCTGAGCACCGCCCGGGAGCGGGCGGCGTTGCGCGGGAACATCGTCGCGACGCCGGTGATCCACCCCGTCCGGTACATCTCGCCGCCCAGTTGCACCAGGGCGCCCAGGCAGAACAGCGCCGCGGTGGAGGCCCGCCCGGCCAGCACGGCGAGGTTGAGCGCCACCGCCCCGGTGAGCTGGACCAGCAGCCCGGGGACGACGAAGACACGCGGTCCCCAGCGGTCCACGACCGCCCCGAGCCACGGGCTGAGCAGCAGCATGAACGGGGCCAGGGCGGCGAGGAGCGACATGGTCGTCAGCGAGCCGGTGAGCTCGTAGACGAACAGCGGCAGGCCCACCTTGTAGGCCGCCTCGCCGAGGTTGTTGACGAAGTTCCCGGTGGCGAAGACGACGAAGCGGCGGTCGTGCCAGGGGCCGGGGGAGGGACTCTCGGCTGTCCGGAGGTTCATCCGTACGGTGTCCGGTCCGCGCCTCAGCGCGCCGCGGGAGCGCCGTAGCTGAGCGTGAAGCGGGCGGGCCTGCGCGGCAGCCAGCGGTCCTCCAGCTTGGCGAAGGTGCCCTCCTCGGCGGGTTTGTCCATGCGGTACAGGGAGAGCAGCCCCGTGCGGCAGCCGACGAGCAGATGGGGCCGGCCGTCACGGTCGCGCACGATGCTCAGCGCCTTGGGATAGTCCGGCAGGTCCTCCATGAAGCCGACGAACCCGTCGCCGTCGTAGGTGTAGGCGGCCACCTGCATGCCGTAGGAGCTGACGCACACCAGGCCGTCGCTGACGGTGGCGTTCTCGGCGGTGTTGGACAGCAGTTCCCGCCAGGTGCGGGTGACGCCCCGGCCCACGGCGATCTCCTTCAGGCCGCCGTCGCCGACAACGTAGAGGAAGCCGTCCTGCGCCCACATGCGCTTGGGGTACTCGCCCTGGTCCAGGCGCCACTGCGGTTTCCCGGGGTCCTCGCCGAAGACCGCGAGGACGCCGTTGCGGGTGGCCACGACGCGTTCGCCGCCGGGGAGGTACGTGGCGGCCCACACCGGCAGCCCGTCCACGCCGAGTGTGGTCAGCGTCTCGCCGGTGGCGGTGTCGAGTTCCACGGCGCCGGCGTTGCCGGCGACCAAGGCGCGCGTGCCGTCGGGCGAGGCGGCGACGGTGTGGAGCAGCCCCTCGGGCAGCCGGCGGTCCCATACGACCTCGCCGCCGCGCCGGGCGCGCAGGACGTGGCGGTCCCGGGTGACGGCCAGCCAGCCGCCCTCGACCGGGGCGACGCGGCGGGTGAAACCGAGTCCGGTCTCGTGGTCCTCCGTGATGTGCAGCGTCGGCCCGCTCGCCCTCTGGTGCACCTCGGCGACGGCGACGCCGGAGTCCGTGGCGCAGTACAGGACGGCCGGGTCCTCGCGGGAGGGCTGGATGTCCCAGACGGCCTGCCGCCGGAAACCCATCGCGCGGACGAAGGTGCCGTCCGCGGTGAGCCGGGTGATCTCGCCGTCCTGGCACAGGACGAACACATCGCCGGAAGGGCTGACGGTGATGTCGCTGAGCTGGTGGGAGAAGCCGCTGACCACGCGTTGGACCCGCAGTTCGGGGGTGCTGTTGTCGAAGATGTGCAGTTCGCCGTCGAATCCGCCGGAGTAGGCCTTGCTGAAATCAGGGGAGAAGGCGACGAATTCGACGTCGTCGCGGGCGAAAAGGTATTCGTCCTGCTTCTCGCCGTCGACCGAGACGACGACCACGCCGTTGGCGATGTCGGCGTTGTCGCCCTCGCCGAAGTCCTGTGTGCACCAGAACCGGTCGTGACGGCTGTCGTAGCGGACCCGGTGGATATTTCCGTCGTCCAGTTTGACGTGGTCGGAGAATTCCAGGTCGGTGAAGCTGCCGAACCGAAGGTTTCCTTCCTTGTCGGACACGGCATGCCGGGTGGGGTGCTCGACGCAGGCCCATTCCATGGGGCTGTTCCCGCAGATGTTGGGGCGGATCTCGAGCACGTCGAAGGTGTGCAGGTCGAGCACGAGCATCTGGTGGTGGTAGCCGCTGGTGACGAAGACCCGGCCGTCCCACACGCCGATCCCGCGGGAGCTCACCGGGGAGGGTTCCTCCCCCTCGATCAGCCCCGACGGGTCGCACACGGTCACCGGGTCGAGGCGGTTGACCAGGTCGAGCGTGTCGAGCGACCAGCGCAGCACGGCTCCCATGCGGTCCTTGCCGATGACCCAGCCGTCGGCGACGGCAAGCCCGTACAGCGGTCTGCCCTCCCGGACCCGGGGCGAGGAGCGGATCACATGGAACTCGTCGTCGAGCAGGTGCACGCGGCCGAAGGTATCCGAGACGAGAAGTCCTTCGCCCGCGACGTGGAGGATGCGCATGGCGCGGTCTGTCAGCTTCACGGCGGCTTTCCACATTCCTCGTACGAGATTTTCTGCCGGGTCGGCGGCCCGGCCGGCCGCGACGAATCGGCGGTCGGCCGGACCGTGTGGTTCGCGGGCTGTGGACCGCGAAGTGATCAGCGCGTCACTTGTTGGTGCGCACGTTGCGGCGGATCGGCTTCTTCATGGGAAAGCACCCCCCTCCGGGTATCCGACAGCAAACTTGCGACTCAATGGAAGGGACCGTCCTTCGAGAGTGACAAGAGGCCGCCAGAGTGATCTGCGCCACTCTCGGCATGTGCCCATCCAGGGTGGCACGGCACCGGAGATGATTGGCCGAAAAGCATCGGTGTCGGACCGTACCCCCGGATTAGAGTGACCGTTCCCAAGGGCTCAGTGAGCCGGGTCGATACAGGTGATGAGGGTGGTACGTGTCCCCGGAGATCCCCGACCAGCTGTGGAAGAAGGCGACGAGCACCATCGGTCTCATCGCCGTGCGCCACGATCATGGTGTGAACGTGATGTCCGCCGAGTGGTCCTACTTCGTCAACAAGGACCCGCTGTACGCGGCCGTGGTGCTCAGTCCCCGGGCGCGCAGCCGCGAACTGATCCCCGAGCGCGGTGAGTTCAGCCTGACGCTGTGCTCCGAGGAGCAGGCCGAGCTGGCCGACTTCGCCGGCAGCTTCTCCCTGGGCGACCTCGACAAGACGAGCTGCGAACTCATCGAGTTCGGCACCCCGCGGGCCACCAGCACCCCCTGGGTCGGGGGCGGCCTGGTCGCTCTGGAGTGCGTGCTGCGCGAGACCGTACCGTTTCCCGTGCACACCATGTTCGTCGCCGAGGTCGTGGCCGCCCACCTGCCCGAGACCGCCCGCCGGCCGCTGGTGAAGCACGGCCCCATGCACACACTCGGGGAGCCCGTGCAGCGCACGGCCGTCGCGGCCGCCGCGCAGGTGCTGCCCGACGGCACGCTGCGGGTGGCGGCCACGGGGCCCGCGGCACCGGGCGCCGACGTCTGGCGGGTGAGCCTGGTGTGTGCCGACGGCACCCGGACCGACCTCGGCGAACACCCGTCGGCCGAGTACGGCGACTTCCTGGTCGACCTGCCGCTCCCTCGGGACCTTCCGCCGGCTGCCGGGATGCGGGTCGTGGTGGAACGCGAGGGCGCCAAGCCGGGCTTCGCGCGCCTGCCGGAGAGGAGCGCGCGGCCGTGAACGGGCCGGCCGAGCAGCCGTCCGCCCGGGCGTCCGCCGTGCCGGAGCTGCCGTCCGCACCGCTGCGGGTGGCCGCCGTGCAGATCGAGGCGACGCCGGGGGCCGTCGCGGACAACGCCCGCCGGGCGGCCGATCTCGCCGCAGGCGCCGCCGCGCGCGGTGCGCGTGTCGTGGTCCTGCCCGAACTGCATCTGTGCGCCTACGACCTGCCGACCGTCGCCGCGGCGCCCGCGGAGTGTGAGATCGCCGCGGACGAGTCCGGGGTGATCACGGACGGCAGGCTGGAGCCCCTGGCCGAGGCGGCCTCCCGCACCGGGGCACTGATCCTGGCGGGGGCCGCGATCCGCCGGCCCGACGGGCGGCTGGCGAACTCCGTCGTGGCCGCGCGGCCCTCCGGCGCCGTGGCCGCCGTGTACGACAAGCAGCACCTGTGGCACGCGGACGAGGCCCGGCTGTTCACGGCCGGGCGGGCAGGCGCGGCGCTGGAGGCCGACGGCTGGCGGCTGGGGCTCGCGGTCTGCTACGACATGTCGTTCCCCGAGCACGCCAGGGCGGCCGCGCTGTCCGGCGCGCACGCCTACCTGTGTCTCGGCGCCTTCGCGTCCGGAAACGAACACCGCGCCGCCGTCTACCTGGCGGCCCGGGCCCTGGAGAACACCGTCTACAGCGTGTTCGCCAACCCGGTCGGCGGACCGGCGGCCCGCCCTGCGCGCGGCGGGAGCGTCGTGTACGCGCCGGACGGCACCCTGGTGGCCGGCGCCGGCACGGACAAGGAGGGCACGATCCTGGCCGACCTGGACCCGGCCCGCATGGCCGAGGTCCGCAGCTTCCTGCGCATGCTCGACGAACAGCGCGCCCGGCTGGACCTCGCAGGGATGTGACCCGCATGCGCGCCGGGAAGTGACGGGCCCTTTCAGTTCGCTGCTGGTGAATGCCTCACGGGCCTGACGGGTTCACCCGGACCAGGGAGGGCGGACTCGGTCCGGCCCGGACTGCACCATTGGGCAGGCCAGGGAGCGCACGGTTATCCCCGGTTCCGCAGGTCCCGTTTCAGCTCCTTGAACCGTGCGGCCCGGCGAGGGGCTCGGCTCGTATCGGGTGCGCTGCCGAGTGCGAGGACGGGATCGGTGACCTGGTAGGTCACTCGGTAGGACAGGACATCCAGGGCGGTCTCCAGTCATTCCTCTGCCCGGCGTGGTGGAGTCATGGGGCCGAGTGCCGTCGTGAACCACACGGGCAGCAGGTCGGTGCCGGTGAGCGCGTCGGGCAACCGGCCGCGCAGGCGTACCCGCAACCGGGTGCGCGCACGCTCTCCGGCCTCGAGGACCGTCGCCACCTTCGCACGGCGGGCGTTGTCCGCGGCCAGCTCGGCTTGTGCGCTCTCGGCCAGCCGTCCAATTCGGTCCTGGCCCTTCCGGGTCTCCGCCGCGGCCTTGGTGAACGCCTGCTCGGCCCTCTTTCGGCTTGGGTCGCCGGCGGGACTCTCCCCCCAGCAGGGCATCGACGTGCTGGGGCGGGCGTTTCAGCGAGTCACCGACTCGGGAGAGCGCGTCGATACCGCAGACGGAGCCGAAGCCGTTGCCGCTCTCGTGGCCAGCACCCTCCCGGACAGCCCCATCGTGATTGACCCCGATGACGGCTTCAGGGAACCACTGCCCGAACTGCCAGCCTCGCTTCGCGCGTCGGCGATACTCGCGCTGGCCCGGGTGCTCCGGGTCGGATCAGAAAATGTCAACACCGGCTGGGTGGACAGCGCAGACGCCGATCAGTGGCGCCAGGAAGTGCGACAGACTAGCCTCGAACAGCCTTCGAGTTGGCACCCTCACAGCTCGGCCATACCGTCGGATACCAGTGGCGGTTCACACGCGCCTGCAACAGCCGAGGCAGCCTCAGCCGCCATCTCTCGCCGCGGGCGGGTTCCGTACTTGAGCCCGCAAGGCAATCCACCAGCCTCAACAGCCCACGCTGCTGCGCTCGGGACGGGAAGGAGCCGACGTGAACCCCAAGATTCATGCCGCGCTCGCAGCCACGGTCCCCGCCGCTGGCCTCACTTTGTCATCAGCAGCACACGCCGCCCCCAAAGCCCCTCAAATAGAGGTGAGCGGCTGCCCCTACGGAGACGTCTGCGCCTGGACGTCACCCTCGTCACCGATGACCGCCCTGACCCGGGACATGAATCAGGACCTCACGGTGTACTACGCCTACAACAACACGGGTGACGGGTGCGCCACGCTGATGACCCCCGGATCGCTCCAGGGGGAGTACGACGGCGTGGTGATGATCCGGCCGGACCGCGGCAAGACAGGGCCCTGGAGCCATATCTCCGGCGCTGTCAGAGACGACACCGAGACGTGCACCCCAACATGACCGCCGGTGCACGCTAGTGCCGCATCAGGCAACGTTCGCCGTGGCGACGACCTCGCGTAGCCGTTCGTCGGCGGCGTGCTTGTTCCGCCAGATGATGTAGCGGCAGATCATGCTGCCCTGCTCCTTGTGGCTGGCGTGGTGGGTGCCGTCGAGTGCGAAGTAGCGCAGGGCGGTGAACTGGGCCTCGATGCGGTTCAGCCAGGAGCTGTTGGTCGGTGTGTAGGCGAATTCGACGTTGTGGGCTGCGGCCCAGTAACCGACCTGGCTGTCCTTCTTCGTGGTCAGGTGCGGCGAGAAGTCGTCGAGCACGATCGCGATGCGGATCTTCGGCGGGTAGAGGCTGCGCAGATAGCGGCAGAACTCGAGTTCGTAGGCGGCGAACAGGTGCCTGACCCCGTGCAGGCGGGTGTAGGTCGCCCGCCTTCGATGCCGTGGCTGGCGGGCAGGATCCCTGTGCCGTCCTCCGCGCTCGGCCCACTGCTGTCCCGGGTGGGGCTGGAGGTTGAGCGGACCGAACTCGTCCAGGCAGAAGACGACTTCAGGCTCGCCGTCCTCGGGCATGACCTCGCCGTCGGCGATCGCGTAGAGGTGCTCGCCGCGGGCCTTCTTGGCCGCGTAGTCCGGGTCCCGGGAGGTCTTCCAGGTCTTTCTGAGGTTTTCGGGTTGTCGTCGGGTGGTGACGGTTCATGATCCCCGCAGTATGCCGATGAGGTGAGGTGTCCAGAGGGTGGGGGGCCTGACCGCTGAGCGTCGGGCGTTTCGTGAGGGGATCCGGCTTCAGGCCGGCAGAGGTTCGCGGCGGGCGAGAAGACGGCGGCGATCGCGAAGGAGCTGCGGGTGAGTGTGCGGTCGGTGGAGCGCTGGCGTCGTGCCTGGCGCGAGGGCGGCATGGAGGCCCTGCGCTCGGCGGGTCCGGCGAACTCCCCGACCGTCACAGACGCCCAGTTCGCCGTGCTCGAGGAAGAACTCGGCAAGGGACCGGCCGCACACGGCTTGGAGGACGAAAGCTGGACCCTGACGCGGGTGCAGACGGTGATCCGCCGGCGTCTGCGGGTGAGCCTGTTGGTGGCGACGGTCTGGCGGCTGCTGAAACGGCACGGCTGGTCCTGGCAGGCACCTGCCCGCAGAGCACTCGAACGCGACGAGCATACGGTGGAGCTGTGGAAGAGGGAGGTGTGGCCGCAGGTAAAAGGCTCGCGGCGGCGTCCGGTGCCTGGATCGTCTTCGAGGACGAGGCCGGCTTCTCGATGGGTTCAGTCAAGATTTTCGTGAAGCGGTGACGGAACGTCATGTTGGGCTGGCGTGCACGGTCTGTGCTGTGCTGCGCCGGTGACGCGCCGGTCGGGGCAGTAGGACGCTGCGATCGTGTGAGGCGATGCTGCAGCAGTTCCTCCCGCATCTGGCCGCGGTGCTGGTGGAGCAGGTGCGAGTGGAGGAGGAAAGGTACTGGTCGTCGCTCGGACCCGGGTTGGCACAGCCGTGCCCTGTCCCGACTGCGGTATGTCGGCTCGGCGAGTCCACAGTCGCTACCGGCGGCATCTGGCCGATGCCGCCATGGGAAGTCGCCCGGTCGTCATTGACCTGAGTGTCCGGCGCTTGTTCTGCGATACCACCCGCTGTGCTCGTCGAACCTTCGCCGAGCAGACAGCAGGGTTGACTGTGAAGCAGTGACGGAGAGTCATGCGAGGAGGACTCGTTTGCGTAGGAGTGGGAGCGAGGCCCGTCCATACATCTGAAGCTGATTCCTTACCGACTGGAGCGGTGGCGCACAGTCGGTCTCATTCCCCGGCTTGGACCGCACACCCTGATGCGGAGCGGAGACAGCAAGATTCATACGCCGGCGACGGCCGTCCTCGTAGCGGGGCTCGCGACATGCGCTCCCTTATGCAGGAGGCATGAGGACCTGGCACTCCTGGCGTTCTTCAACGAGGTGCCGGTGCCCCCGGATGCTGTCCGTGAGGCCCTGGCCGACGTCTATTTCCCACAGCATGCCGAGGCCCGCGAGCAGGAGAACATGCATCTGCAGCGGATCCCGGTGGAGCACCGCGGGGAACACGGGCCCGAGTACGACTGGGCAGAGGCCGTAGCCGCTTCCGACATGGAGGAGTACGAGGCGGCCGTCCGACAGATGCGAGACAACCTGCGGGGCCGCCGTGACCTGGCGGCGGCATCGCAGGACGAACTCGACGGTCGCGTCCGCGGCGTGCTGATCTGGCTGAACATGCCGGCCCTGCCCGTCCACGACAGCGAGTTCATGGGGGACCTGCGCGCCGCCATGGCCTTCTGCGGGCCGCCCGTAAACTCCCGCGCGGCGTGGCTGCTCGCAGCCGTCTGCCACAGCCAGCAACTCGCCAAGCGCAGCGAGACCTGCGCCCGGGAACGACGCGAGAACCTTATGGCGGTGACCGGCGAAGAGCTGGGCGTTCTGAGGGAGCAGGTGCGGGAGTCACTGAGCTCTTTCAACGTGGCCACTGATCGGGTGACGGGACCGGTCCCCGCAACGCACAGGGCTCCCGTGCCGTTGGAGGAGGTGTTCTACGTCTCAACCCATCGGCGCGGGAGCCTCGTTGGTTGTCTATCCTGCCGCACTCGACCTGCCTCACGCCCTGGTCGAGTGGGTCACCATGCTCATCGTCACCCGCGAGGGTGACCGCCGCTGCAAGCTCCCGCCGCACCAGCGTGCCCTGGTCGGCCTGGTGTACCTGCGCCGACACGACGCCCTGGCGCAGATCGCGGCCGGCTTCGGGATCTCGGTCGGCACCGCCCATGCCTACACCGCCGCCGTCATCCACCACCTGTCCGTACGTGCGCCCGGCCTGTTGCGGGTGCTGCGGGAGGCCGGTCCCAAGCACGTCCTGCTCGACGGAACGCTTGCCGAGTGCGACCGGGTCGGCGACAGCCGGGCCGACTACTCCCACAAGCACCGCCGCCACGGCGTGAACGTGCAGGTCATGACCGATCCCACGGGCAGACTGCTGTGGGTCTCACCCGCGCTGCCCGGCCGCACACACACGACCTCACTGCGGCCCGCACTCACAAGATCATATCTGCGAACGCCAGGGCGTCCCCGTCCTCGCCGACCGCGCCTACATCGGCGCCGGCCCCTGGGTGACCACACCCGTCTGACGCCCGCCCCACCGAGAACGCACAGCGACTCAGCGCACGACGAACCGAGCGTGTCAGCGGCGCGAGCACCGGTCGAACGGGGTGTCGCAAGGTTGAAGTCCTGGCGGGTCTTCCGCAGGGCACGCTGCAGTCCGAACCGCCTTTCGTCAATCGCCGCAGCCATCCTCACCGTGGAGCGTCAGCGCTGAAAACGCTCACTGGATGCCATGTGGTTCATGGCATCAGAAGGGCGCAGCCGCCACTTTCCCCTCGAAACATCTGCGCACGCCCGGCTGGCCGGCCGCATGCTCGCGGAATGGACCACCGCACGACAGGCGTACCCGTCCGGATCACGTCCTGCCCAGGTGCTGGTGGACAGCCTGCACAGTCTGTGGTCCCTGTGCTCGACCGACAGGGTCGGAGAAGGACGCGCCGCCTTCGAGCGCCGGACACAGCCCCCCGCACCGCGCGCCCTGATCCGCGACCGCGTCCACTCGGCAGCTTGACGCGGTCGCCTCCGGGGTCATGATCGGCACTGTGTGCCCGATGGTGGGTTCCGCCACTGTGCAGGGCAGCTTGGGTGTGGCTGGCCAGGTTCGGGCTGTAGGCGGATCTGGTGTGTGGTGAGAACCGCGTGGGCGAGAACGTCGAGGGCGGTCGTGAAGGATGCGGCAGTGGCGCCGTGGCGCCGTCGCGGGCGGTGAGGGTGAGGGCTCGGGCCTGGGAGCAGTACACGCCGGGGCTTACCCGGGTGCCGGGGAGGAATCCGGCCTGTTCCAGCAGCCATCCCGCGCTGGCGCGCTGGCTGCCGTCCGGGCTGTGGTGCACGGGGCCGCCGGCCGCGCGGATGGCCGTCGCCTGCGCGGGGGCGACAGACGGGTTGAGAAAGACGGAGCCGGCCTGGCGGGCGTCCGGTCCGCCGGCGGGCAGGGTGAGGCCGCGGTTGTGCCGGTCGGTGAGGACGGCCTGGGCCGCCTCGGCGAGCGGTGGCCGGCCGCCGAGGCGTACGGCCAGCGCGTCGGCGAGATGCTGGTAGCGGATAGGGGAGGCGTACGTCCGCCGCGTGAGACGCAGGCTGACGTCGAGGATCGTGAATCGTCCGGGCTGGGTCTTGAACGTGCTGGTCCAGTAGCCGAAGCGGCACTGGTCCGGGCGGAGTTTGCGGGTGCGGCCGAGGGCCCAGTCGTGGACGGTCAGGCGTGTGAGGGTGTCGGATACCTGCTGTCCGTAGGCGCCGGTGTTCTGCACTGGCGCGGCTCCAGTGGTACCGGGGATCCCGCCGAGGTATTCGATGCCGGACAGGCTCTCGGTGACGGTGAAGGCGACCAGTGAGCCGAGCGGCTCTCCCGCCTGGACGGTGACCTCCACGAGGTTGTCTCCGAGCGGACGTATGGCGATGCCGCGGGTGGCCATGCGGATCACCGTGCCGGGGTAGCCGGTGTCGGCGGCGAGGGTGTTGCTGCCGCCGCCGAGCACGAACGGCGCCGTGCCGCTGCGGCGTGCGGCGTGGGTGAGTTCGGGCCAGGCGGCGGGGGCGGTATGGGTGAGGAACTGGTCGGCGGGTCCGCCGAGACAGAGGGTGGTGTGGTCGGCCAGCAGCTCACCCATGGGGATGCCTCCGTGTCTCAGGTGGCGGAGATCGTCTTGAGCGCGAGAGCCCGCAGCGGGGCGATCTTGGTGCGGGCGTTGCCGCCGTAGACGGCGTTGGTGCAGATGACGATGTAGCGGCCGGTCTCCGGCGCGAGGTAGAGGCTCGTGCCGGTGAACCCGTGGTGGTAGGCAACCCGCCCGCTCGCGGCGAGGATCCAGGACAGTCCGCGGTCCAGACCGGGTTCGATCGGGGCTTGGGGGACGAGGCTGGCGTGCAGCCATGCGCCCAGGCCCCGCTCGTCACCGTCCCCGTGCGCGGCGAGGAGCCGGTGGGCGTAGACGGCCAGGTCGCCCGGGGTGGAGAACACCCCGGCGTGGCCGGCGACGCCGCCGAGCAGGGCGGCGTTGTCGTCGTGCGCAGCGCCCCAGATCCGCGGGGCGCCGGGGATGCGCTGCTCGGTCGGGGCAACCTGGGGGGTGCGGGCGACGGGGCCGTACACGGTGGCGTGCATCCCCAGCGTCTTCCACAGGGCTTTGCCGAGCTGGTCGAGGGGGCGGTGGTGGATGTGGGTGAGGGCCAGACCGAGCAGGATGTAGCCGCGGTTGATGTACCGGTGCCGGCCAGGGGTGTCTTACAGTGGTTCGCGGCACAGGAGTTCGTGCAACGGCAAGTCGGAACCGCGGTAGTGGTCGAGGCGGGGGGGGAGGCACGAAGGCCGGAGGTGCGCGCGATCAACTGGCGCACGGTCGCCTCGCCGCTGGGGGTCTCGCTGTTCACCGGCGGCAGGAAGTCGCGGATCGGGGGCGTCGAGGTCGAGCAGCCCGGCGCCCAGAGCCTGGCCGGTCAGGGGCCAGGTGGCCACGACCTTGGTCAGCGAGGCGATGTCGTACATAGTGTCCCGGCCCGGGGCGGTGTTGCCGCACTCGGGAGCGACTGCGCCGGCGCTGAGGAACCGGGGCTGCCGTCGGTGGTGCCATAGGCGATGACGCCACCCGGGGCGGCGCCGTCGGCGACGACCCGCTCAAGGGTGTCCTGCAGGCGGGTGCTGTCATCGGTGGTGAACGGGACGGGCATCACGGGCCTGCGGGTTGGTGGTGGTGATCTCGGCTCCCAGCGTGGCCAGATGAGGCAGCAGGCGTGCGTAGCCGCGCCGGAGATGGAACGTGCCGTGAGCGGCGAGTGCGGCGATCAGCAGCGCGGTCACCGCACGGATGCCCGCGGCCTCCACCGTGGCGCCGCACAGGCGGGCCGGGCCGCGGACGTGGAGGGTCGAGCCGGTGGCGGTGATGTGCGCAACGAAGGCGCGCAGTCCCTGAACGTGGGTGTCGCGGCGGGGGTAGATGCGCTCGCCGATCACCGAGGTACCGTCGGCGAGGGTAAGACGCCGTTTCTGTTGGTGTGTTCGCTCGTTGAGCCGTGCGTGACGGATCTGGTGGAGCGGTTGGTGCCGGGCGAGTTGTGGACGCTGTTTCGGCGGGTGGTCCCGCCGACGGAGGTCATACGCCCGCAGGGTGGCGGTCGCCGGCGTGCCGGGGACCGTGAATGCCTGGCGGCGATCATCTTCGTCGCCACCTCGGGCTGCGCCTGGCGGCAGTTGCCGCCGGTTTTCGGGCCGGCCTGGCCCACGGTCTACCGGCGCTTCGCCCAGTGGAGCCGGGAGCGGGTGTGGGCCCGGCTGCACCGCGTCATCCTCGACGAACTCGGTGCTCGGGGCGAGCTGGACTGGTCGCGGTGCGCGATCGACTCCGTCAGCGTCCGGGCGGCAAAAAAGGGGGGCCGCTGACGGGACCGAATCCGACCGATCGCGGCAAGCCGGGATCGAAAATCCACCTCATCACCGACCACAACGGCGTGCCGCTGTCGCTGGGGGTCTCCGGCGCCAACCTGCACGACAGCCTCGGCCTGGAACCGTTCGTGCGTGGGATCCCGCCCATCCGTTCCCGCCGCGGACCCCGCCGCCGGCGTCCGGCCAAGCTCCATGCCGACAAGGGCTACGACTACGACCACCTGCGGAAATGGCTTCGCGAGCGTCGCATCCGCCACCGTATCGCCCGCAAGGGCATCGAGTCTTCCACCCGGCTGGGCCGACACCGCTGGGTCGTCGAGAGAACGGTCTCCTGGCTGGCCGGATGCCGAAGGCTGCACAGCCGTTACGAGCGAAAGGCCGAGCACTTCCTGGCCTTCGTCGGCATCGCCGCGGCCCTCATCAGCTACCGCAAACTCACCAACTGAAACGACGTCTTATGGCGGGCTGGGACCGCCGACCCTGCCCCAGTACCGTGAGGCGCCCCGCTCGCTGCCCGGTCTCGTTGCCGAGGCCGCGGTGTTCGAGGAGGTCACCTGGCGGCAGGGCAGCAAGGGCATGATGACCTCGCGCTTCGCCGTGCTCCAGGTGCGGCCCTCGGGCAAGGAAGCGTCCCGCACCGCCCAGGAACAGGCCGGCGGACGCAGCCGGTGGGACGGGGTGCTGCCGCTGCGGACCCTGCTGGGTCGAGCAGTCCGCAGACGAGGCCGAGCCGACCGGCTACTGGATGAGCAACCTGCCCGCCACCACGCCGGTCGCCGACCTGGTGCGGTGGGCGAAGATGCGCTGGCGGATCGAGGACGACTACCGCGAACTCAAGCACGGGCTGGGCCTGGACCACTTCGAAGGCCGCACCTGGCGCGGCTGGCACCACCACGTCACCCTCGTCACCGCCGCCCAGGCCTTCCTCACTCTGCGGCGGCTCGACCCAAAAGTCCCGATGCCGGCCTGACCCTCTACCAGGTCCTTAACGTCATCCAGGACCTGCTGAGGTGCTGGACCGGCACCTGCACCACCTGCGGCCGACCGTTGCCGACCAGCAGCTCCAGAACCTAACGAAGCACTACTAGTGACCTGAGTCAGAGATTCATCGTTGGTTTGGTGTGAATCGTCGTGTACCGAAGATCCCACCGTTGTCGGTAACGGATGCCCAGCGTGCTGTGCTTGAGGGATGGGTGCGTCGTCGCTCGACGGCTCAGGCTCTGGCCCTGCGCTCCCGGATCGTGCTCGAGTGCGCCCAGGGACACTCAATCATGGAGGTGTCACGGCGGCTACAGGTCGCTCCGGACACGGTCCGCACCTGGCGAAGGCGCTTCCTCGACCGCGGTCTGGACGGCCTGTCCGACGAGCCCAGGCCGGGTGTCCCCAGAAAGATCACCGACGCGGATGTGGAACGGGTCATCATCAAGAAACTGGAAGAGAGACCAGCGAACGCCACGCACTGGTCGCCCCGTTCAATGGCAGCGGCGACCGGGATGTCCCAGTCGGCCATCTCAAGGATCTGGCGTGCCTTCGCCCTGGCTCCGCACCGTTCCGAGACATTCAAACTGTCCACCGACCCGCTGTTCATCGACAAGGTCCCGCGACGTGGTCGGCCTCTACCTCGACCCGCCGGAGAAGGCCCTGGTGCTGTGCGTGGACGAGAAGTCTCAGATCCAGGCCCTGGACCGCTCTCAGCCGGTACTGCCGATAATGCCTGGCGTTCCTGAACGCCGCAGCCATGATTACGTCCGCGCCGGCACGACCACCCTCTTCGCAGCCCTGGAAGTCGCCAGCGGCAAGGTGATCGGGTCGATCCACGGCAGGCACAGGGCCGCCGAGTTCAAAAAGTTCCTGGCCAAGTTCGACAAGGAGGTCCCCGCAGACCTCGATGTGCACCTGATCTTGGACAACTACGCCACTGACAAGACACCTGCCATCAAGAAGTGGCTGCTGACACATCCTCGCTTCCACCTGCACTTCACGCCCACCGGCTCCTCGTGGCTGAACCTGGTGGAACGGTGGTTCGGCGAGCTCACCCAGAAGAAGCTCCGCCGAGGTGTCCACCGACCCGTCCAGGCCCTTGAACGCGACATCAGGACATGGGTCGCCGACTGGAACGACAACCCCCGGCCCTTCGCCTGGACGAAAACCGCCGACGAGATCCGCGACAAGGTCGCCGCCTACTGCCAGAGAATCTCTGACTCAGGTCACTAGAAGAGATTCCTATGCAACCAAGGGATTGGCAACGTTACTCTTAGTGTATGAAATTCGAAACGCGCACGGTAGTTGCCAATGGCGTAGAGTTCGGCACCATTGAGGCGGGTAAGGGCCCGTTGGCACTGTGTTTGCACGGTTTCCCCGACACGGCGCACACTTGGCGGCACCTGCTGCCGGTGCTCGCGGAGCGTGGTTTCCGGGCGGTGGCGCCGTTTCAGCGCGGGTACGCGCCGACGGCGGTACCTGCGGACGGGAGCTATCAGACTGGAGCGCTGGCCTCGGACGCGGTCGCGTTGCATGAGGCGTTGGGCGGGCAGGACGACGCGGTGCTGATCGGGCACGACTGGGGAGCGGTCGCCGCCTACGGGGCGTCGGCGCTCGCGCCGGAGAGGTGGGGGCGGATGGTCGCGATCTCGGTGCCGCCGGCCACGGTGCAGATCGCCGATTACGAGCAGTACAAGCGATGGTTCTACCTGTACCTGTTCCAGACGCCGTTGGCAGAGCGGGTGGTCGCAGCGGACAAGATGGCGTTCCTCGACGCGCTCTGGCGGGACTGGGCGCCCGGCTACGACGCTTACGAGGATCTTGCGCAGGTGAAGGAGGCGCTGGGCGATCCGAAGCGGCTGAGCGCCGCCCTTGGGTATTACCGGGCGTTGTTCGACCCGGCCAGGCACGTGCGGCAGTACGCCGCCGCGCAGTCGGCTGCGCTGCGCAAGGCGTCCACGCCGACGCTCTACCTGCACGGCGATGAGGACGGGTGCCTGCGGGTGCCCAACGTGGGAGCCGTCGTGCCGCATCTGGCCGACGGCTCCCACGCGGTGCTGCTCAAGGGCGTTGGTCACTTTCCCCAGTTGGAGGCACCTGAAGCGGTCGCGGAGCTGGTGCTCGACTGGATCGGTTGATCACAACAGCTCGGCGATCCTGGCTGGCGTTCTGCGTTCGAACAAGTCCCTGATCGTCACGTCAAGTTCGAGTGAGGACAGTTCCCGCACACACAGCCCGGCGGTGAGGGAGTCGCCCCCGAGGTCGAAGAAGTCGTCCTCGGGGAGCACTGTCGTGCGCAGTGACCGCGAGAACACCTCCATCACTACGGCGAGCGGGGTTCGCGCGGCCGCCTGCGCGGTGGTGCGCTGGCGATGGATTGCGCCGACGCGGCGCGGGCGGGCGAGTTGCGTCGTGTCCACCTTGCCGCCCGCGTTCCTGGGCAGCTCGGTCACGAACACCACGTCGGCCGGCACCATGTAGTCCGGCAGCGCCCTGCGGACGCTGCCGACGAGCAGATCCTCAAGAGTGGACTGAAGCAGCGGCGGAAACAGCGGGTCGGCGGTCGTCTTGCCCGCCGTGCCGCCCGTGACCGGCCCGGCCAGCTCGTAGTGCGTGCCCGCCGGTGCGAACGAGACGTCGATCGCGCCCGAGTCGTCACCGGTCCAGCTGATCCTGGTATGCCAGCCGTACCGGGTTCCCAGACGCCACAACGCTTCCAGGTCCAGCGCGGTGGCACGGCTGGTCGCGTTCGACGGCGTGCAGCCGTACTCGTCGCGCAGACTCAGTGCCTCGGCGAGGCGTGCGTTGCCCACCCCGCGATAGCCGAACGGCGCGTCGGCTGCGGCCAGGCGGCGCTCGACCGCACCAAGCGTGAGCTGGTCGTCGTGCTCCCACTGCGTCGGATCGGCCTCGGCTGGGCAGCCGACGTGCAACACCACGTCGTAGCGGAACAGCGTCATCTCGTTGCCGAACTCGCCACGCCGCGGGCTGATCTCGATCGCGGTGACCGCCGGGAAGCGGTCGAGCAGCCGATGCACCGCGATGGGGTCGACGCTCAGCTCGCCGTCGGCCCGCAGCTCGCGCGTGATCAGCTCGACCAGCCGGGCCCGGTCTGCGCCCGCGTGCAGCAGGTGGTGCTTCAGCGCCACGAACGCCTCGAGCAACGCTGCATTGCGCAGGTCGCCCAGGAAGACGTGGCCACCGGGGGATACGACCTCCAGCGCGTTCTCGATCGTCCGTACGAGGTAGGACATCGACGGGAAGTACTGCGCCACGGAGTTGATCACGACAGTGTCGTGTGTGCCGGGGAACAGGCCCGGCGCGTGCACCGCCTCTGCCTGCCCGACCAGCACCTCGGACCTGGTGCCGATCTCGTCGAGTGTCTTGCGCAACACGTCGAGCACAGGCCCGGAAAAGTCCGTCGCGACGTAACGCTCGATGTCCGTGCGCTCCAGCAACGGTTTCATCAGCAGGCCGGTGCCCGCACCAATCTCCAGTACCCGCCGCGGCTGCAGGCGCAGGATCCGGTCGATCGTAGTGTCCACCCACTCGCGCATCTGCGGAGCGGGGATCGCCTTGCCGCTGAAGCTGTCGGTCCAGCCGAAAATCGCGGCGTCCGTGCTGTCGGAGGCGTTGATGGCCTCGTGGGCGTCCTCGAACACCGTCTGCCACGACGCGACGAGGTCCGCGCGCAACTCGGAGTCGTCGAAGCCCTCGTCCACGACCACGTGCGCTACGAGCCGCGAGCTGTCTTGCTCGGTCACCACGCTCACCACGGCATCGCGTACGTGCGGCTGGCTCAGCAGTACGGACTCGATCTCGCCTGGCTCGATCCGGTACCCGCGAACCTTCAACTGTCGGTCGGCGCGGCCGAGGAACTCGACGGCACCGTCCGCAGTGAACCGGCCCAGGTCGCCGGTGCGGTACAGCCGGTCGTGCCTGCCGGACGGGTCCTGGACGAACCGCTGCGCCGTCAGGTCTGGATCGTTCAGGTAGCCCCTCGCCAGGTGCGGGCCACCGAGGTGGATCTCGCCGACGACACCCGGCGGCACCGGCCGCATAGCGTAGTCCAGCACACGGACCGACGTATTCGGGATCGGTGTGCCCACCACCGGCCGTTCGCTGTCGCGCAGCCGTGCGATCAACGCGTCCACCGTGCACTCGGTCGGGCCGTAGCAGTTGATCGACTCGATTCCGGGTTCGGCTCGCAGCCGTGCCCACAGTGACGGGCGGACCGCCTCGCCACCGAGCACTAGGAACGACGGCTTGCTGGCGCTTTGCTCCAGCAAGCCCTCGTGGACGAGTTGTTCCATGAACGTCGGCGTCGTGTTGAGGACGTCGACCCGTTGCTCCGCAAGCAATGCCACCAACGCCGCACTGTCCTTGCGAACGTCGTCGTCCACCACGTGCAGCTCGTGACCCGCGATCATCCACAGGATCTGGTCCCACGCGGCGTCGAACGCTATCGAGCTGGTGTGCGCCACCTTGAGCCGCGGCTTTCCCGCTGCCGCGATCGCGACGGGGTACTGGGTTTCCTGGTGGCCGCACACCAGGTTCGCCAGCGCGCGGTGCTCGACGAGCACACCCTTGGGTGTTCCGGTGGAGCCCGAGGTGAACACGACGTACGCGAGGTCGGCACCGATCGGTGCGGCACCTTCGAACGACGCCGCGGGCAACACCGTCACGTCAAGCGCCGGCAGCCCGAACTGGTCGGCCAGCCCCACGGTCGCACCGTCCACGACTAGGCAGACCGGCTTGGCCGCGGCGAGCACGGCGGCCAGCCGGTCGACCGGCTGGCCGTGGTCAAGCGAAACGAGCACGGCGCCGGCTCGCAGGACGCCCAGCACGCCGGCGACGAGCTTCGGGGTCCGGGCAGCCGCGAGTGCCACGTGGTCCCCGTGCCGCACGCCCCGGCGCCGCAACTGCGCGGCGATCAGGCTCGCCATCTCGTCCAGTTCCACGAAGGTGAGCCGGTCGTCGCGTCCGGACACCGCGATCGCGTCCGGACGGGCGGCGACCTGCTCGGCAAAGAGGTCGAGGATCGTCTCGATCCCGTTGGCGGGCACCGAGGTCCCGTCGCCGAGCTGCAGCAACGACTCGTGCTCGTCTTCTGTGGCGAGCGGCAGCTCGGACACGTGTCGACTTGCGTTGCCCGCGACCTCGGCCAGGAGTGTCTGGTAGTTCTCCGCTATCCGGTCCGCCGCCTGTTGGCTGAGCAGGTCGCGGCGGAAGTACAGCGAGCAGTGCATACCGTCGCCGACGCGGTACAGGTCGAGCGAGAGGTCGAACCGCGCGGTGTCGTTGAACGCTGGGAAGTACTCCGACGTCGTACCGTCCAGGTCGAGACCAACGATCAGCTCGTCCTCGAACAGCTGGCAGGTCGCCTGCACGAGAGGGTTACTGCCGAGTACGCGTTCCGGGTTGACGGCCTCGACTAGCCGCTCGAACGGCAGCTCTTGGTGCGCGAAGCCCATCAGGACGCCGTCGCGGGTCCGGTCGACGAGGTCGGTGAACAAGGGGTCGTCACGGAGGTCCGAGCGGATCGGCAGGGTGTTGATGAAGAACCCGACCACGTCCTCGACCTCGGGCCGGGTGCGTCCTCCGACCGGCACGCCGACCAGCAGGTCCGGCTCCCCGGTCAGCCTCGACAGCAGGACCTGGAATGCCGACAGCACCACCATGAACAACGTGGCGTCGCAACGGGAGGCGAGGTCGCGCAGCCGGCCGACGAGCTCGGCATCGAGGTCGAACCGTGCCGCGCCGCCCTCGAAGCTCGGTGTCTCGACCGGCGGCTGATCCGACGGCAGCCGCAGCACCTGCGGAGCGCCCGCTACGTGCTCGGTCCAGTACGCGAGGTGGCGGTCGAGTAGCTCGCCCTGCAGCACATCCCGTTGCCACACCGCAAAGTCCGCGTAGCGCACCGGCAGCTCGGGCAGTTCGACGCGAGCACCGGTCAGTGCCGCGTTGTAGAACGCCGAGAGGTCGGACAGCAGCACCGTCATCGATCGGCCGTCGCTGAGGATATGGTGCATCGACAGCGTCAGCAGGTGATCGTCGTCGGCGATTCGCAGGACATCGGCCTGGAACAGCGGACCGTTCTCGAGGTCGAACGGCCGGTCGATCAGTTCCTCCAGCCACGGCTGGATCTCTTGACCGGAGGCGAACTCCACGCGGCCGCTCCACTCGTCGTCGACCACTTGGCAGAGCACGCCGTCCACATCGGTGAACCGGGTGCGCAGCGCCTCGTGCCGACGGGCCAGCCGATCGACGGCGGTCAGCAGCGCTGCCCGGTCCAGTCGGCCGTGCACCCTGATCGGCGAGTACATGTTGTAGGCGGTGCTCTCGGACTCCAGCTGCTGCATGAACCACAACCGCTGCTGGGCGAACGAGACGGGGGCGGAGTCCGGCGCCAGCCCTGTGCACAGTGGTGGTGTCGTCAGCTGGGTGGCTTCTGCCACTGCCGCAGCGAGAGTGTCGACAGTGGGGTTTTCGAACACTGTCACCACGTTCACCTCCACCTGCAGAACGGACTGCAGGCGGGCGGCCAGCTGCACCGCGCGCAGCGAATGCCCGCCCAGGACGAAGAAGTCGTCGAACCGGCCTACCTGGCCGACTCCGAGCACCCCGCCCATGATCCCGGCCACTACCTGCTCCACCGGGCCGAGCGGCGCGACGAACTCGTCGCGCACCGGTCGGCGCGTACCCGTGGCCACGGGTGCCGTGACGACGCGCTCGAAGTCGACCGGGAACGCCGAGACCGGGCGGTCGGGGCCGGCGAGCACCGCGATCAGCAGCTCGCGGTAGCAGTCGGCGATTTGCTGCGCGGTAGCGTGGGTGAACATGTCCCTGCGGTAGTACAGGCTTCCGCTGAGTCCCTGCCCGGTCCGGAACAGGTCCAGCGCCAGGTCGAAGCGCGCCGTCCGGTTGAACGTCTCGACCGGCCCGCACTCGGTCCCCGGCAGCCGCAGACCACCGGTGAGGTCATCCTCGAACAGGTGGAAGGTGACCTGCACCAACGGGTTCGTGCCAGCCACGCGCTCGGGGTTGACCGCCTCGACCAGCCGCTCGAACGGCAGTTCCTGGTGGGCGAAGCCGGCGAGCACCCGGTCCCTGGTCTCCTTGACCAACTCGGTGAAGGTGGGGTCGGCCCGCAGGTCCGCGCGCACCGCGAGCGTGTTGACGAAGAAGCCGATCAGATCTTCCAGCTCCGGCTGCGTGCGACCGGCGACAGGGACGCCGACGAGGAAGTTCGGCTGCCCGCTGATCCTCGCCAGCAGCACCTCGAACGCGGCGAGCGTCAGCATGAACAGGGTTGCTCCCTGTCCGTGGGCCCGCTCGCGCAACTTCACTGTCACCTCGGGCGGCAGCTCGAACCGGGCGACGCCGCCCTCGATGCTCGGCGGACCGTCGGGTGCGTGGTCGGCAGGCAGCGGCAGCCGGTGTGGTGCGTCACCGATCTGGTTGGTCCAGTACGACAACTGGGCGTCCAGCAGCTCGTCGCGGAGGATGCCGCGCTGCCACGTCGCGTAGTCGGCGTAGCGGACTGGGAGCACGGGCAGCTGGGGCTCGGTACCGGTGAGAGCCGCCTCGTAGAGCTTCGCGAGGTCTGACATCAGCACGGTGATCGAGTGCCCGTCGCTCACGATGTGGTGCATCGACGGCGCGAACAGGTGGTCGCTCTGCCCGATCCGGAACAGGTTCGCCCGGAACAGCGGCCCCCGGACGAGGTCGAACGGGGTGTCCACGAGGTCGGCCAGCCGCCGCTGCGCGTGGTCGGAGTCCTCGACGTCCTCGATCTCGAGCGCACCAGCCCAGGTGTCGTCGACCACCTGCAGCAGCTCGCCGTCGACCTCGGTGAACCGGGTGCGTAGCGACTCGTGCCTGGCCACCAGCTGCTCGACGGCGATCGCAAGCGCGGTGACGTCGAGCGATCCGGTTATCCGCACCGGCTCGTACATGTTGTAGGCGGTGCTCGTCGGGTCGAGCTGGTGGATGAACCAGAGCCGCTGCTGCGCGAACGAGACGGGCGCACGTTCGGGTGCCTCGCCGGCCTGGGGCGACGAAGCGGGCAGGTGCGCGGTCTCGGCGAGTGCAGCGGCGAGGCCGGCGACGGTCGGGTTTTCGAACACCACCCGCACCGAGATGTCGCTCTGCAGCATCGACCGGAGCCGGGCGGTCAGCTGCATGGCGAGTACGGAGTGGCCGCCGCATTCGAAAAAGTGGTCGTGGCGGCTTACCTGGTCGCGGCCCAACACGTGTGCCATGACCGCCGCGACGAGGTGTTCCGCCCCGCCGCGGGGAGCCGCGAACTCGGTCTCGCTCGAGTGACCGGGCAGGTCCGTGGTGGTGAGCAGGTGTACTCTGCCGGCCGGAGTCAGACGCGCCCGTGCTCCGGTGTGCACGAGTCGGCCGGCGGACAACGGATCCGGGCGGAAGCGGGCGGCGGTCAGCGCGGTGTCGCCGAGGTAGCCGAGTGCGATGTGGTTTCCGCCCACCCAGAGGTCACCGGCCACGCCGGCCGGGACCGGTCGGCCTGCCGGGTCGAGGATGCGGACGGTGACGCCAGCGGCCGGTACGGTGTGGTGTGGATCGCCGTCGGGACGGATGAGGGCGTGACCGAGGCATTCGATGGGGCCGTAGCGGGCAGGGAACTCGGCCGATGCGGTGACGGTATGGAGGTTGGAGGCGGCGGACTCGCGGATGTCCGCTCCGGACGGTTTCGTGCGGCTCGCGTGGTGGCCGGCCGACGCACCAGCGTCTGCCGACGTGTGAACGTCAATTCCGGATGATTCGTTTCCCACCGGCAGGTGCACCTCGGCACCGGACAGCAGCCACACCAACGCCCGCCATGGGGCGAAGTCCCAGATGTCCTCGGCCAGGAACACCCGCTGTTCCTCTGTCGTCTCACGATGTGCCGCCAGCAGCGCGGCGAACGCGCCGTGCGTCACGACGGCGGTTGCCGAGTCACCGGGCAGCAGCAATGCGGGTGCTTCGGCGCGCGGTGACGATACGGCGGGCGCCTCCCGGTCGGGGATCTCGCCGCTGAACACCAGATCGGCCTCGGCGTGGTCGGCGGGCAGCACGACCGCGCCCGCCGACCACGTGCCCAACACGCTGACCAGCGCGCGGTAGGACAGCGGGCCGGGCACACCGACCACCGAGTCCTGCGGCAGCGCACCGGCCACCGCCCGCACGTCCCGGCGCAGCTGCGCCGCGGTCCACCTGCGCTCGCCGCGCACCAGCACGACGTGATCCGCGTCCAGTTCGGCGAGCCGATCGAGCGCGAGCACCGCTTCCGTGGTCACCGGGAGGGCGGCGGGCTGCTGGGCGCCGGACAGAGGCAGTGTGGACACGGGGGTGTCCGGCGAGGTCACCGCCGCGCGTAGCACCGTGAGGAAGGTGGTGATGATCTGGTCGGCCATCTGCTCGTCGAGCGCCGCCTGGCGGTAGTACAGCATGCCCCGCAGCCGACCGTCGACGTGGTACAGGTCGATGGAGAGGTCGAACGGCACGTCGCGCACCGGTACCGGCAGCGCGATGGTGTCGAGGCCGGACAGGGACAGTTCCGTTCCGACGGCTTCCTCGAAGAGCTGGAAGGTGGCCTGGATCAACGGGTTCATGCCCATCTGACGCGGTGGGTTGACCGCCTCCACGATGCGGTCGACCGGTACGTCCTGGTGCATGAACGCTTCCAGCACGTTGGTGCGCACGGCGGTGACCAGCTCGGTGAACGCGGGGTCGGCGCGTAGGTCGGCGCGGACCGGGAGGGTGTTGACGAAGAAGCCGACGACGTCCTCGCTGCCGCCTGCCGTCCTGCCTGAGATCGGCATGCCCACCAACAGGTCCTGCTCGCCGCTGAGCCGCGACAGCAGCACCTGGTACGCGGCAAATGCCACCATGTAGAGCGTGGCTGAGCTTGCTCGCGCGAAGGTCTTCAGCTCGTGCGTCAGGTCGTCGGGAACGTCGAAGTCGACGTAGCGCCCGAGGAACGACTCGTCACCGCGCGCGGCGTCACGGGTCGGTAGGGGCAACACCATCGGCGCACCGTCGATGTGCTCCAGCCAGTAGTCGAGATCCCCGTCCTCCGCGAGGAGGTCCGTGTACTGGGAGGTGACTTCGTCGAGCCGACCTCCGTTGTACAGCGTTGCCAGGTCGCGCAGCACGATGTTGGCCGACACGCCGTCGGTGACGATGTGGTGCGCGGTGATCGCGAGTACGTGCCGGTTGGCGGACTCGCGGAGGACGTCCACCCGCAGCAGCGTATCCACCGTAAGGTCGAACGGGCGGGTGAAGACCGTGTGCACGAACTCATTGGCAGTTCCCTGCTCGGTCACCACGACCTCGCCACGCCACACCGGGTCGACGATCTGGAGCGGTACGCCGTCGTGTTCGGCGAACCTGGTGCGCAGGCTGCGGTGCCGGTCAGCGAGCGCGATCACCGCTTTCTCCAGCGCCGGCAGGTCGAGCGTCCCGGTCAGCAGGAAGACTTGGCCGAGCGTATAAGCGCAGCTCTCCGGGTGCAGCTGCTGAGTGAACCACAGCCGCCGCTGGGCGACGGAAGCCGGGTAGACATTCTCCGTGGCCAACATGTCAGCCCGTCACCTCCACTGGCAGATGCTTGATCCCGAGCATGAAGTTGGATCGCAACCGCTCCGGTGGACCGGCGGGCACCAGCCGTTTGCCGGTGGCGTGCAATGCGGTGAGGAGCTCGGTCAGCTCCGGTCGCGCGGTGCCGGCGCCGATGCAGTGGTGCAGGCCGCTGCCGAACGAGATGTGCTGGTTGGGTTTACGTGCGATGTCGAACCGGTGTGCCTGCGGGAACTTCTCCTCGTCGCGGTTCGCGGAGGCGTTCCACAACAGCACCAGGTCGCCCTCGGCCAGTGCCACACCGCGCACCTCGACCGGCTTCGTTACGACGCGCTGCACGTAAGCGTTGGTAGACGTCCACCGCAGCACCTCGTCGACCGCGGTCGGTACGACCCCCGGATCCGCCACCAGACGATCCCACTGGTCGGGGTTCTCCATCAGCGCGTGCACGCCGCCGCTAGCGCTGTGCGGGGTCGTCTCGTTGCCGCCCACTGCGAGGTTCATCAGGTTGAAGAGCAACGTTTCCTCGCTGAGCTGCCGCTCGCCCGGCTCGTGAGACATCAGGATGCTCACGGCGTCCTCGCCGGGGGCATCTGCACGGCGGGCCACGAGGTCGGTGAAGAAGTCGAAGATGTCGGCCTGCGCCGCCGCGAGACGTAGGGCTGTGTTCTCGATGCCGCCGATGTGCGCCGGGTCGCGGTAGCCAATCATCGCCCTGGTCAGGCCGAGCAGCTCCATGGCCTCGTCCTGGTCGATGCCGAACATCGCCATCAGGGCGCCACGCGGCAGTTCCAGCGCCACGTCCGTCGCGAAGTCTCCACCTCCAGCGGCCACGAGCGCGCACAGTGCGCCGTCGATCCGGATCCGCACCGCAGCGCGTACCCGGTCGACCATCGCGGTGGCGAACACGCGCTGCATGCGCTTGCGCAGCAGACGGTGCTGCGGTGGGTCGGCGGCGACCAGCATGCGCCCGGAGGCGGTGTCCACGCCGCTGCGGTAGGAACCGCCCAGGATCGCGCCGTGCGCGGAGCTGAACGTGGTGTGGTCGCGGTAGGCGGCCATCACGTCGGCGTACTTGGTCAGCGACCAGAACCCACCGTCCTCGGTCGGGTTGAAGCAGACCGGCGCTTCGCGGCGCAGCAGGGTCCAGGCCGCGTGCGGGTCGCCGGTGACGAAGAGCTCGGTGTCGGTCAGGTCGACGCTCAGCGCGGCGGTCATGACACAGGCTCCACGACCTCGGCGCCCGCACGGTCCATTGCGGACGCGAGTTCGCTCAGCACGGTGGCTTCGAGTATGTCCTCCAGCCTGATAGCGATGCCGAGTTCGCGCTGGATCCGCTTGCGCATGCGGAAGGCGAGCATCGAGTGCCCGCCCAGGGCGATGAAGTCGTCGTCCGCGCCGATGTTCTCCATGCCTAGCAACGACTCCCACAGCTTGGTGAGGTACCGCTCGCTGTCGGTCGCCGGTTCACGGAACGTGTCGCGCCTGCGCTCGTGGTCGGCGAGCACGTCCAGCAGGCGGGTATTGTCGCGTTTGCCGTGGCTGCTGGCTGGGATCTCCGGGACCACCACGATCTCGGCGGGCACCTGGTAGTCCGGCATCGTGTGCTCCGCGTGGGCGCGCACCTCGTGGGGACCGGTCGCGGGGCCTACGACCACGAAGGCGACCAGCTTCCGGTCCTGCCCGTCGCCGACAGGCAGGACCGCGACCTCGAGCACGCCCGCGCAGCCCATCAGCGTGCGCTCCACCTCGCGCGGCTCCACCCGGTAGCCGCGGATCTTCACCTGGTCGTCCGCGCGGCCGAGATACTCGAGCACGCCGTCACCGCGGCGGTCGCGTACCAGGTCGCCGGTGGCGTACATGATCGCGCCGCTGCCGGAGAACGGGTCGGGCAGGAAACGTTCCGCCGTGCGCGCGGGATCGTGCAGATATCCGCGCGCCACACCAGTTCCGCCGATGTACAACTCACCAGGCTGTCCGGCCGGTACGGGCTCCAGTAGGTCGTCGAGCACATACAGCGAGGCGTCTGCGACGGCCGAGCCGATCGGCACGCTCACCGCTTCGTTGGCAACCTCGGTGATTTCCTGCACGGTCACCGCGGTGGCCGCCTCGGTGGGGCCGTACAGATTGCACAGCGTGCCGTCGAACCCGGCGGCGAGCAGATCGCGGCACGCGGACGGGCGCACCACGTCGCCGCCGGTGTGCAGCACGCGCACGCCGCCGAAGGCGTCCGGGTCCTCGCTGAGGATGTGGTTGAACGCCATCGTCGGCGCCAGCATCGCGGTGATCCGCCGGCGGCGCAGTTCCCTGCGCAGGTCGGACTGCACCAGATCGGGCAGCGATGGCATGACGACGAGCTCGGCGCCGACGCCCAGTGCACCCCACATCTCGAAGTGCACGGCGTCGAACGAGACGTTCGCTATCTGCGCAACCCGGTCCGTGGGCAGCAGCCGGGGCAATGCGGGGTTCACCGCGAACGCCGCCACGTTGCGGTGCTCCAACACCACTCCCTTGGGCGTACCGGTCGAGCCGGAGGTGAACAGAACGCAAGCCGCGTCCTCGGGTGAGGGCTCCGGGAGCTCGGCCTCGACGAGGTGGACGGGCTCTTCCGAACTCCACCCGAGTGTCTCGCACACGCCGTCGAGGCGGTCGGTCCAGTCGGGGTCCACCACAGCGAGCTGGCAGCGGGCGGCGGTCAGCATCAGGTCGCGTCGGGCGTCGGGGTAGCGGTCATCGACGGCGACGTAGGCAGCGCCCGCGCGCAGCACCGCGAGCACGGACACCACGAAGTCCACGCCACGCCGCCGGTAGACGCCGACGCGGTCCTCACGCCGCACCCCGGCGGCGGCGAGCACCAGGGCCAGCCGCGTGGCGGCCTCGTCCAGCTCCGCGTAGGTGATCCGCCGCCCGGTCTCGTCGGTGACCGCGACCCGGTCGCCGAACTGGGTGACCGAGCGGGCGACCAGATCGGTCAAGGTGCGCACCCGCACGTCGGCAGGGGAAACAACGGTGATCGTCATCGCACGCTCGCTTCCAGTGTCAGTTCGGCCTCGAGCAGGCGTTGCAGCCGCTCCGGCATGGCCCTGAAGGAGAACTCGTCGCCGTCCAGCACCACGTGCCGGATCTCGCCGTAGGGTTCCCACTCCGTCATGGCACCGGGATCGACGTCGGCGTCGTCCGCCCAGCCGATGGTGGTGACGGCGAGCGGATATCCAGTCGGCTTGGGAGGGGCGTAACCACAGGACAGTTCGACGTCCACGCGCAGTACCCGGACGGCCAGCGCCAGCAGCTCGTCCGGCGGCACGACCTCGCCCCGGCGCTCGCAGCCGCGGCGCAGCTCCGCGAGGTACTCGTCGTCGGTCATCTCCGGCAGGAACGGCCCGAACCGCCCGCCCTGGTGCGGCGCCAGGCAGGACGACGCGAACAACCGCTGCGGCGGTGGCGCGCCCCGTTCCATCAGGGCGACGGCCAGCGCATAGCCCAGTCTGCCGCCGAGGCAGTGGCCGAACAGCGCGTAGGGCCGGTCGAGCATGGGCAGCAGATCGTCGGCGGCCGCGGCGGCGAACTCCGCCATGGTGGTGTGCGGGCGTTCCCTCGTGCGGTTCTCTCTGCCGGGAGGCTGAATTGGGACCACGTCTGTGGTTCCGATGTGCGCCGGCCAGTCGCGGTAGGTCGTGGCGCCCAGCCCCGAGACAGGGAGACAGAGCAACAGCCGTTCGGCCGCGGGGTCGGGTGCGCGCAACAACCAGCGGGTGCTCATCGACTCTCCGCCCTTGCGCCGGCCGCACCGACTCCGGCCGACCGTTCGTCGGTCCAGTGTTCGGCGATCCAGGCGAGGCACTCGGGCTTGTCGCCCGCACAGCCCGCTGCCGTCCAGCCGTCTGGGACCTGCCTGGCAGCCGGCCAGACGCTGTACCGACCGGACCGGGTGCTTACCACCTGCCAGCGCGGCTGCGCCGTTGTGTCGATCACGTCTTCTCCTCGGGAACTAGAGCCGGCGCCGGTTCTTCGGCGCGGTTCGTTGCTTTCCTGCTCGCGCGCAGGAGGGTTGGCATTGCGACGACCGCCGCGAGCGCAACCGCACCCGCGGAGCAGGCGAAGGCGAGTGACGGTCCGGCCAGCCCGGCGACGATGCCGCCGGCGGCGAGACCCGCTGTCTGACCGGCGGTGTTGGCGACGGTGCCCCAGCCCTGGGTCTGCATCCACGCTGACGGCGGCGCAAGCCGGTCGAGCGTCTGACTGGCGAGGCTCGCCAGTGGCGACAGGAACAGGCCCGCCACCGCGATCACGAAGTAGAAGACGCCGAAGGCGGGCAACGTGATGAGCACCGTGAGCAGGGCGGCGTTGCCGGCGGCGAGCAACAGGTACTGCGTCGCGAGCGGGCTCTTCCACTTCAGCGTGCCGAAGGCCAGACCGCCGACCAGGCTGCCGATGCTCATCGCGGAGAACGCGATGCCCACCGGTTCCAACGATCCCTGCCGGACGGTGGCCAGCTCGGTGATGCCGAGCGAGAGGAATCCGGACGACGTCGAGACGAACGCCATCGCGAGCAGGAACACCGCGATGTGCAGCGTGGGACGTACCTGGCTGATCAGACTGTCTACGGTGGACTTGACCGGTCTCGGTGCCGGTACCAGCAGGTCCGCGGCCGTGGTCCGCAGGAAGATCGCGGCACCGGCCAGCGTGCACGCGGCGCAGCCGAATAGTGCGGGCGAGGGGCCGAACAATGAGGTTGCCACTGCCGCCACGGATGGGCCGATCACGAACAGGAACTGCAGAACGACGGTGTCCAGAGTGAACGCGGCCGGCAGTTCGTCCTCCGTCACGATCGAGCGCATCAGCCACCGGGTCGTCGCGGTCAGCGAGGGCACCGAGAGCCCGAACAGCAGGGCCAGCCCGGCCAGCGGCATCAGCGGCGCCTTGGCCGACGTCGTGACGGCGAGCAGGCACAGCGCCGTGATCTGCACGCACGCAAACGACGCGAGAACCGTCTTGCGTGGCAACCTGTCCAGCATTCTGCCTTGGATGACTGCGCCGACCGCCACACCGATGGTCGCCGCCGCCGTGACGATCCCGGACGCTTCCGTCGACCCGGTCGCGGCCTGCACGCCGAGCAGCAGCGCAACAGTCGCTACCCCGAGCGGGACGCGGCCGATCAGCGAACCGAGCAGGGGGAGCCGTAACTGCGGGTACCGCAGCACCAGCCCGGCGGAACCGAGTTTCATCGAGTGACCGTCCTTTGCCTCGGATCCTTCGCCGCTTCCAGCCGCGACGCCATGTCGTCGATGAGAGCAAAGGCGGAGGTCTGGTAGAAGAAGTGGTCACCGGGAATGGTGATCTGCTCGGTCCACGTGGTGCTGTGCCGCTCCCACGTGTTGTCCGGGAGCTGCTCCTCCGTGCCGAAGTAGGACAGGATTGGGCACGTGAGCGGCTCGGCCGGTGCCGTCCAAACGTGGGCCAGCGCGATGTCTCCTTGCATGATTGGCACACTCGCCGCGGCCAGCTGCTCGGCGATGCCGGGGTCGGTGATCCCGTTGGCGATCATCAGCGCCTTGGCGAACTCGTGGTCGTCCTCGTCGGTTGACACGATCCGCGGAATCGGCTCGCCGGGCGTCGGCGCGTAGGCACCTGCGGTGACCAGCGCGACGGGGTCCAGCTTCGCCGCGGCCTCGAGTGCCCAGAGCGCCCCCAAGCTGTGTCCGAAGAGAACGATAGGGGCGGTGATCCGCCGCTGGATCTCGGTGACCACTTCGTCGATCAATGGTGCGGGATCGGTGCCGAGCGGCTCGCCGAACCTGGTGCCGCGGCCAGGAAAGCACACCGCGTGCAGGCGCCAGCGCAGGGGCAGCAGGGTCCGCCAGCACGCGACGGACGCGGGCCCGGCGCCGGCGCCGGGGAACACCACCACATCGAGGTCGGGATCGTCGGTACCCGCCATGCGGGTCAATGCGGTTACGGTCATCGTTCTCACTCCCCTACGCAGAAACGGCCGCACTCCGGGCCGTGCACATGCAGCGCCTGCTTCGCCTGCCTGGCCAGCTCGACGCGGTCGAACTTGCCGTTGGCCGTCATCGGGATGTGCTGAAGAGGGATCAGCGGGCTCGGAATCATGTACTCCGGCAATAGCTTCGCGATGTGTGCGCGCAGTTCGCCCGGTACGACGGCGTCCGCCCGGCACGCGTAGTAGCCGACCAGTCCGCGTTCACCGGCCACGTCGACGGCCACCACCGCGGCAGCGCTGACCGCGGGATGGGTGGCCAGCGCGGCCTGCACGTCACCGAGCTCGATGCGATAGCCGCGCACCTTGACCTGGTCGTCCCGCCTGCCCAGGAACTCCAGGTTGCCGTCCGTGAGCCAGCGGGCGCGGTCCCCGGTGTGGTACATGCGGCCGCCGGCCAGCGGGGAGTGAGGATCCGGCAGGAACTTGGCCGCAGTGAGCGCGCGGTCGCCGAAGTAGCCCTCGGACAGGCACTCCCCGCCGATGTAGAGGTCTCCCGGTTCGCCGATCGGCTGGTGGTCGTAGTTCTCGTCCAGCACGTAGTAGCGGGAGTTCTGCAGCGGTGTGCCGTACGGGATGCTCGGCCAGCTGGGATCCACCTCGCGGATCCGGTAGAAGTTCGACCAGATCGTCGCCTCGGTTGCCCCGCCGGCGGAGACCACCTCAGCACGAGGGAAGCGCTCGCGGAGCGCGCCGGGCATGCTGACCGGAATCCAGTCGCCGCCGGTCAGTACCAGCCGCAGCGACGGCACAGGCCCGTCGGCCCGGGGTCCAGCACTGGACAGGATCAGCGAGATCGCCGCCGGGCCCGCGGTCAGGCAGGTTATCTCCTCGGTGTCCAGGATCCTGGCCAGCACACCGGGGTTCACGAGGTCGTCGTCGGGCACGATGCGTACCGACCCACCGGCGCTCAGCACCCCCAGGGTGTCGTGCACGGACAGGTCGAAGGCCCACGACGTCACCAGCAGCTGACGGTCCGACTCAGTCACCGCGAATTCGCGGTTGACCCACTCGAAGGCGTTCACAATGGTGCGGTGCCGGACCATGACGCCCTTGGGCTGGCCGGTGGAGCCGGAGGTGAAGATGACGTACGCGAGGTCTTCCGGTCCGCAGCCCACGGCGGCGTGTGACAGCGGCTCGCTCGCGTCGGCGGCGTCGGTGCCCCACACGTGTGCACCCGGCACATCGGTGGACGGGCCGTCCAGGCACACCAGCTGCTGCACTGTCGGGATGCGCGAAACGAGTTCCGCAGCACGGGCTAGGTTCGACCGGTCGACGAGCAGCCGGTCGCACCCGACCTGGTTCAGCACTCGTGCCATCCGGTCGGTCGGCCAGCGCGGATCGACCGGCACGTAGGCGGCTCCCGCCCGCAGTGCCCCGATGATGCCGCGCACGGCCTCTGGGTGGTGATCGGACAGCAGGCCGATGAAGCTGCCGGGCCCCGCGCCGAGTTCACGCAGCAAGCCGGCCGTCCGGCCGCTCGCCGTGAACAGCTCGGCATGCGTGTACGCCGTGCCTTGCGCCGTAACGAGAGCTGGGCGCGCACCATGCCGCCGCGCGGCCTCCGCGAGCAGCTCGGGCACCACGACGTCCCGGCGCCAGGGCCGCGCCGTGTCGAACCATTCCGCGGGTGGTCGGGCGAGCCCGGTCGCAACTGCCGTCATCGCTCGTTCCTCACGTCGCCGAGTTCCGCGATGTGTTCGAGGCAGCGCTCGCGAGTTCCACTGAATCCGTGGTCGTGCCATCCCGGTGCCTGCGCACGTCCGGCCGGCCAGATGGAGACGTGTCCGAACTCGTTGCGCACCACTTTGAACCCGGTTTCTCCGCTCACCTGCGACACACCCCTGTCTTCGTCGAAACCCGTGTCGGCAACGCTAGATGGCAGCGCATCGAGTCGCACCGGGCGCTTGTTGCCATGACAGTTCCCTGCCACCGCCGCTGCCAGTACGCTGCGGTTGCGTGGATCTACGCTCGGCGGCAGGAAATGGAGCGCACACCGATTGGAAAGAGAATTCAGGCAATGAGCTCAGCCGCACAGATTCACGCGCTGATCGAGTCGCACGCAGCCGGCTCGTTCACGGATTCGACCACACTTGTCGACGCCGGGGTGGTATCGCTCTCGATATTCCGCATGATCGCCGAACTGCACCCGGACCCCGGTGTCGAGCTGGACATCGAGGGCCTGGCGCACGTGCACACCGTCGCGGACCTCAAGCGGTGGCTCGGTGCCATCGCCGGTGCGTCGGCGCAGCTGGGGAGGGCTAGCTGATGACGCAGGCACCGGTGCTTGACCTGCCCTCCGCGCCTGGACTGCCGTTCGCGCCGGGTGATCGGCACGCGCCGCTCCGGCGGCGGGAATGCGCGGCGCCGGTGGCATGGCCGGGAGTGCCCAGCCACTCGGTGGCCGTGGCAGCTTTCGCCGAGGTGCTGCACGCGTGGAGCAGGAGTCCGCGGTTCTCCGTCCGGCTGCCAGGCGGCACCGCGCTCGTCTTCAGTGACCAGGGTGATTTCGCCGAGCGGCTCGCCTCGGTGCACGCCCAGCTGGAGCTCGGCAAGCGACCGGCCGCGGGCGGGGATCTCCCGGTCGCGGTTGCGTTCGAGCCCGGTTTGGTGCCCGACGGCGTCGACCTGGAGCTGCGGCTCGTCCGCGACCGCTGCGAGTGGCACTTCCGCGACACCGCGTTTCCGGCCGGTCTGGTGGACGATATGTTCGAGGCGTTCGGCTGGCTGCTCGCCGAGCTGCGCGATCCCGAAGACGCCGCAACGCGCACGCGGTTCGACCTGCTGCCGCAGTGGCAGCTCGACCGGCGGGTCCAGGTCAACGACACGGCAGCGCCCGCGCCGGGAGGCCTGCTGCACACCGCGGTCGCCGAGCACGCGCGGCTGCGTCCCGACGCGCCCGCCGTCATCACCGCGCACCGGCAGCTCTCCTATCGCGAGTTCACCAGCAGGGTCAACCAGGTCGGCAGGAAGCTGCGGGAGCTGGGCGTGCGGCCGAACCAGCTGGTGGCCGTTGCGATGGAGAAGGGCTGGGAGCAGATCGTCGCGGTGCACGGCGTGCTCGCTGCGGGTGCCGCCTACCTGCCGGTCGACGTGACGCTGCCCACTGAACGCATGCACGTGGTGCTGGAACGCGGTGAGGTTACGCACGTGCTCACCCAAGCGGTCGTCGACGAGCGGCTGAACTGGCCGGAGCAGGTGAACCGGCTGCGAGTCGACACCGACTTCGACGGGCTCGACGATAGGGTGCTGGAGCCGGTCGCGGCCCCGACCGACCTCGCCTACGTGATCTTCACGTCCGGCTCGACCGGGGTACCGAAGGGCGTGATGGTGGACCACCGCGGCGCGCTCAACACCATCGCCGACATCAACCGCCGCTTCGGCATCGGGCCGGAGGACCGCGTGATCGCGATGTCCGGGCTGCAATTCGACCTCTCCGTGTTCGACTCATTCGGCCTGCTCTCTGTAGGCGGCGCGGTTGTAGTACCGGACCCGTCACCCAAGCCGGACCCCGCGCACTGGGCCGGGCTTGTCTCCGACCATGGCGTGACGTTCTGGCACTCGGTGCCCGCGCTGCTGGAAATGCTGGTGCTCTACACCGAGGTGACCCGCCGCCCTGACCGGCTGCAGTCGCTGCGGCTCGCGCTGATCGGCGGCGACTGGATCCCGGTCACGCTGCCGGACCGCCTGCGCGCGCTCATCGGCGATGTCCAGGTGGTGTCCGGCGGTGGACCAGCGGAGGCGTGCGTGTGGTCCACTCTGTACCCGATCGGCGAGGTGGACCCGAGCTGGCCGAGCATCCCCTACGGAACCGCGCTCACCAACCAGCAAGTGCACGTGCTGGACGAGGAACTGCGCCCATGCCCGGTCTGGGTGCCGGGGGAGATGTACCTGGTCAGCGACATCGGGCTCGCACAAGGCTACTGGCGCGACGCCGAACGCACGGCGCGGCAGTTCGTTGTGCTGCCCTCCGGCAGGCGTGCCTACGCTACCGGTGACCTCGGCCGGTTCTTGCCGGACGGCAACGTCGAATTGGTGGGGCGCAAGGACTTCCAGGTGAAGATCCAGGGCGTGCGCATCGAGCTGGGCGACATCGAGTCCGCGATCACCGCCCACCCCGCCGTGCACACCGCCGTGTTGGTCGCCGCGCGGACCGGGCAAGACATCCCGGTGCTGCGCGCGTACCTGGTCGCGCGAGACGGCGGGGTCGACGTCGGGCAACTGCGGGAGTTCCTGGAGGCGAAGCTGCCGAAGTACATGGTGCCCGCGGGGTTCGCCGTGCTGGACGCACTGCCGTTGACCGGCAATGGGAAGGTCGACCGCCGCGCGCTGATGGATGCGGGCTGATTAACACGTGGTGACCGGGTCGCGTGGGGAGTTCGCCTGGTGTGAGCTCGCCCGCGCGACGTTGTCAGCTCGCGGAGCCTGCTGTGCCGCGTCGAGCCAGCCGCGCCGCGCCGCCTCGACCCCTGCCTGGAACCGGCTCTGCGCCCCCAGTCGCGCCGCAAGACCCGCGACGATCCGCCGACCGGTGCGCACCGACACGCCGAGCTTGCGTGCCACCGCTTCATCGGTGTTGCCCTGGGCCAGTAGCCTGAGCACCGCCTGTTCCTGCGGGGTCAACCCGTCGTCGGTGGAACCGGCTGCCGCGCCCAGCGGCGTGGCCGAGGTCCACACCCGCTCGAACAGCTCGCACAGTGCTGTGACGACGCCGACCCCACGCAGCAGCACGGCGCCGGCCGTGCTGTTCTCCGGGTCCATCGGCAGCATTACCACCTTGCGGTCGTAGATGATCATCCGCAGCGGCAGCACCGGTATCGAGCGGATCTCACCGCCCTGCTCGACCAGCCACTGGGCGTAGGACATGGAGGAACTGTCCTTGGTGATGCTGTCCAGGTAGATCGTGCGCAGCAGCACACCGCGACGCATGATCTCGGCGTCCAGCGGCTTGCTGGCCGTCATGTTCTCAGGGGTCTGCGCACCCTCCGGCGCGAAACCCATGATTTCCGAGCGGGCCTCGTGCGCGAGCGCCTCGATCCTGCCCCTGATCGCGTCGATGCCGAGCAGCTGCTCCACGCCCGCATACTGCTGGTGCCGCTGAATCTCGGCGTATTCCTCGATGGCCCGTTCAAGCGCGACCTTGCTGGCGGCGACCCGCTCCTGGCGCTCGCGCAGCTCGGCCTCCTGGCGCGAAAGCAGCACGGCCAGCCCCACCTGGGGCGCCACCGCCTGATATCTCCCAGGTACCTCCCACGACGGGCGGACGAGTGACAGCCTGCTCAGCTCGTCCAACGCCTGCCGGACCTGGTCGACGTGCCAACCCAGCTGGTCGGCCACCTGCGGTATTCCGGCCTGCGGATTCCGCAGCATGGTGCGGTAGACCGCGTCCGCATCAGAGCCCAGGCCGAACAGTGTCAGCACTTCCACAAGAGCTCTCCCTCGATCACTCATGATGCGTACCTGCTTGCTTCCATGACGATATCTCGCGCCCCGCGACACGGAACAGTCCCTTGATCTTTTTTCTCCTTGTCCGTGGTCATTCAGCGCAATTGGGTGATCTGGCGCCCGATGGCAGGATGGTGCCGCTGAGCTGCGAGGATGCGAGTTTTTACGTTGAATCCGTTGCAAGAGCCAAGGCGCCAATCTGGTGAGAGGACGGGGTGGAACCGTCGGCTGTCCGTGGTGGTCGACTGGAAGAGACTGATCTGGCATGCCAGTGGGGTGCTGCTGCGCCGGTGCGCGTACCGCACGGGGCTCACCGGGGCGCGGGAGAAGATGCTGCCGTCCAGCGCGGTGGCCGGCTGGCGGGAACGAGCGGGCGTGCTGCTGCACCAGACGTTCGCGATCGCGCTCGAGGTGGCGAACCTGACGGAGGCCGAACAACTCCGACTGCGTCACCGGCCGTTGTTCGGGCCGCCGGCCTTGGACTCCACCGCCCGCCGCACCCTGGCCGCGCTCGACGAGACAGTCCTGGCAAAGATCGCGAAGGCACGCACCCTTGTCCGCAGGCACGTGTGGAGTCTGCTGCGTCTGCGGCCGGGCGGCTTCCCCTGGCCGGATGAAGTGCAACACCACCGAGTCCCTGGCCATGCGCCTACTGCCGGGGAGTGCCGGAGCAAACACGGTGGCCGAGCACATCACTCTGCTCACCGACGCCCTAGCCCAGATCCCCGGCTCCTCGGCCGCGAAGATCCCCGTCCGGGCGGACGGGGCCGGAGCCACCCGCGGGCTGCTGGAACACCTGGAGGCGGTGAACACTTCGTCGCCGAGCTGGCCGGGCCGAACACCCGTGAGAACTGGCCGCAGGACATGCGGCTGATCGTGCGCCGCGTCGGGTCTACCCGGCGGCACCTGAAGAAACTGACCGCCTTCGAGAAGAAGACCGGCTGGCGGCACTGCAGCACGGCTACCAATATCCGTCACATGTGGGGCATCACCGGCTCGGCCACAGTCAGTTCCCGCGGCCGGGTGCTCGCCGCGAACCTCGCGAGCGATCTCGACGCCTGGGTGCGGCTGCTGACTCCGCACCACCTCAAGGGCCAGTCCGACATCGAACTGGTCACCATGCGCTTCCGCCTCTACCACCCGCCCGCCTCGCCGACCACGCCGGGGGGTGCCTCTATGTCTTTCGTCAAAGCACCACTGTCGGGTCTGGGGTGGTTCGGGCTCGTCGTGGTCATGCGGCGAGCCCGAGCGTCTTGGGTGTACGGGATTCGTAGAAGGTGCCGTCGCGGAGCATGGCGAACAGGACGCTGATGCGTTGACGGGCGAGGCGGAGGAGGGCCTGTGTGTGGGTTTCGCCGCGGGCTCGTTGGCGGTCGTAGTAGGTGCGGGAGGCGGGGTCGGCGTTCATGCAGGCGAAGGCGGACAGGAACATGGCCCGTTTGAGTTGCCGGTTGCCGCCTCGGGGTGCGTGTTCGCCGTGGATCGATGTCCCCGACTGCTTCGTGGTCGGGGCGAGGCCAGCGTAGGAGGCGAGGTGGGCGGCGGTGGGGAAGCTGGTGCCGTCGCCGACGGTGACCAGCAGGACGGCGGCGGTCCTGACGCCGACGCCGGGCATCGACGTCAGGACCGGGGAAAGAGGGTGGGCCTCCAGCAGGGGGTTGATCTGGACTTCCATCGCCCGGCGCTGGGTGTGGACGGCGGCCAGGGAGGCGGCCAGAGAGGGGACGACGATGTCGAGGGTGCCCGTGCCGGGGACGACGACGGTCTGCTCGTCGAGCGCGTCGAAGACATCGTCGATCAGCCGGGCGGCCATGCGCGGGGCTTTCGGGCGGATCAGCTCCACGAGTCCGCGGCGGCCGGCCTTGCGCAGGGCGGACGGAGAGCCGTAGCGCTCCAGCAGCCAGGTCACGGCCTGGTGGTCCAGACGCGGCCCGAGGACACGTTCGAGGCTGGGGTGGAACTGGGTGAGCAGGCCGCGTATCCGGTTGGAGGTGCGGGTGGCCTCGGCGGCGAGGTCCTGGTCGAAGCCGACGAGGACCGTGAGTTCGGCGGTGATCTCGTCCGTCAGCTCCAGCGAGCGCAGGGTGTGCGGCATGGTGCGGGCGGCGTCCGCGATGACCGCGGCGTCCTTCGCGTCGGTCTTGGCCTCGCCCGGGTAGAGGCCGGCGCATGGCCAGGCCGGGCAGGTAGGCCACCTGGCAGCCCGCGTCGCGGGCGACGGTCAGCGGGAGGGCGCCGCTGGAGGCGGGCTGGTCCACGACCACCAGCACGGTGCCGAACTTCGCGGCAGCTTGTCGAACACGGCCCGCAGCCGGGGCTCGCTGTTGGGCAGCGGCGTGTCGAACACCTTCTTCCCGGCCGGGGTGAGCCCGTGGCCGTGATGGGTGCTCTTGCCGACGTCCAGGCCGAGGAACACACCGACGTCTTGGATCTCGAACATCGTGCCCTTTCGGATGTTGAGGTGCCGGCCTTGGCTCGGGTGTCGTGCTCGCGCATCCACGTTATGCAGACCTGCCGCCCGCGAACCGTCCGGCGTTGCGCCGGACCGGACGGTGGCCGGACCTCTCATCAGCGTCTCCGACGAACACCACCGGACCGGGTGACACCCCCCAGGTCATGCCTTCGACAGGGGGCAACAGTCATGCCGGGCCCGGAGGCCAGCGGCCGCATTGCGGAGCCGCGAAGAACATAACGGGGGCCTCCGGCTGCGCATCGGTGCCACCTGGCCCTGGGCGCAAGCGTTCACCACTTGTTGGCAGCGACTCACCGCCCTCCCGGCTGCCACTGCCCGGCCGGGCACTACCCCGCAAGGATGCAAGGACCAGGAAGGAGCAGACCAACAACACTCCGGACCCGTGGCACACACCTGCCATGACAGCAGCCTGAAGCTGAAAAGTGACGACAAGCCCGGCTGGACGCGGAAAGAATCGAGTCATCGCAGCAAGACGCCTCACCGGGACAACCGGGGTGCGCGCACTTATTCTTCCGAAACTGGAGGGCACGTTCATGCTCAAGACGACTTCGGCCGTCGTCAAGAAGTTCTCGGCTTTTGCCTGCGTCGCGATGTTCGCGATCGCGGGTGCGTTCACCCTCACTCCGGCTGCGGACGCCCATCCGGTAACAACGGCGAGCAGTGCTTATTTGGATAACAACGGCTGGCAGTAAGTTGATCTGTTTCCCTCGGCCTTGGGGTAAATATCGTGCACGGAGTCCGGCTCACCTTCGCACACGATTTTGGCTGTCTACCGCCGTCATTGGAGGTCCTGAGGCAGACCGTGATGGACGCCGCAGCAGGCGCCGCGATACCCGTGGAACATATGTGGCTGGGCGCGGAGGTCTCGTTGTCGCACGTCGTCGTTTTCTTCGTCGGTCTTTCTCTCGATCATGCAATGTCGGCCAGCCTGCGGATCGGCCACTACGTCGAGGACGAGAACAAGGCTCTCCGGTTCACCGGTTGCACGCCGTTGCAGCCGTGACCTCTGGCCCTTCATCCGTACTCAGGAGGCAAAAAGTGCCATGTCCGATTTCGGATCGGTACCGATGACCGGCCCGCTGGCGGTGGTCAGCGGCGGCACCCGTGGGATCGGCCGCGCGCTCAGTGAACGGCTGCTCAAGCTCGGTCACCGCGTTGTCGCGCTGTACCACGCGAACGAGGAGGAAGCCGAGGCCGCGCGGTCCGCGCTTGGCCCCGGCTTCACGGCCCTCGCGTGCGACGTGTCGGCGAGCGCGGAGGTGACGGCGGCCGTGCGGACGCTGACCGCGAACCACGGGCCGGTGCGGGTGCTGGTGAACAACGCGGGCCTCAACGTCGACAAGCCGTTCCTCGACCTGACCGACGACGACTGGCACGCCGTGCTCGGCACCAACCTGACCGGCGCGTTTCTGCTCACCAGGGCCCTCGTGCCGCACATGCGCGCACAGTCGGACCCGGTCATCGTCAACATCGGTGCCACGACGGGTATCCGGCCGCGGGTCAATGGTGCGAACTACTGCGCCAGCAAGGCAGGACTGATGCAGCTGACCAAGTGCCTCGCTCTTGAGCTGGCTCCGGACATCCGGGTCAACTGCCTGGTGCCCGGCATGATCGAGACTGAGGAATTGGTCACGCGGTTCCACCTGCGCGACCCGGTCGCGCGCGAGCGCGTCATCGAGGAGATCCCGCAGCGCAGGCTCGGGCACACCGACGACATCGCGGCCGCTCTCGAATTCCTAGTCAACTCAGCAGGTTCGTACGTCAACGGTCAGCGTCTGATCGTCGACGGCGGCCAGTTCATGTGGTAGGAGCCCCGTTGACTGACCAGATGCTCGAACAGGTCCGTGCCGCACTGCGGGCGGCGCCACCGATCGGATCCGCCGCCTACCTGCGGTACTGCGACGAGCTCGCCGCCGCACTGCGGCGCGAGTGGAAGACCGTCCGCGAGGCCAACGAGGCCGATCTGCACGCGATGCGCGCCCAGGGCCAGTCGGACGTGCTCGTCGAGCGGGTCCGGTTGGCCGATCCCCAGTTCGACGCGGTGCTCGCGCTGATCGACTCCGTGCGCCAGGCCCTGCTGGAGCCTCAGGAGGGCGAAGAGGTGGGCCCGTTGCGAGCCCGCCGGATCCGCAAGCCGCTCGGCGTGGTCTTCATGATCTACGAGGCGCGGCCGACGGTGACCGTCGAGGGCGCGCTGCTGCCGGTGGTTTTGGGTAACGCGGTGATCCTGCGCGGTGGCAAGGAGATCAGTGCGTCAAACCGTGTGCTGGCGTCGGTCGTTGCAGGCGCGCTGCGCGCGGCCGGTCTGCCCGGGTCGATGGTGACAATCCTCGACGACAACGATCGCAGCCGGCTGCGCGCCCTGCTCAAGCGGCCGGACGCCATTGACGTGGTGCTGCCGCGCGGAGGCCCGAGCCTCATCGACTTCTGCCGCCGCGGCTCGACCATTCCGGTCATCGCGAGCGGTGGCGGGGTCAACCACCTCTACGTGCATGCCAGCGCGGACATCGGGCTGGCCGCCAGAATCGTGCTGGACAGCAAGCTGCCGGAGCCGACGGCGTGCAACACGCTGGAGACGGTGCTGTGCGACGACAGGGTGCTGTCCACAGTGGTCGAATCGGTGATCGCAGAGGCGACGACCCAGCGGCAGTCGTGCACCCTCAAGCTGCCCGTCGCGAACCTGGTGCCAGGCACCGAGTTCGTCACCCTGACCACGCTCGCCGAGCACGACCGTGGGCGGGAGTTCCTGGACCGGACCATCGCGATCCGCCCGGTCGCCGGTCTTGATGAGGCCGTGGACTTCGTGCGTGCCAACGGCTCCGGCCACACCGAGGGTGTGGTCGCCACCGATCGCGAGGTGGTCGAGCAGTTCTGTTCGCATGTGGACGCGGCGGCGATCGTCTGCAACGGATCACTGCGCCTGCATGACGGTCCGACGATGGGGCTCGGCCCGGAGATCTCCATCAGCACCGGCCGGCTGCACGTGCGCGGGCCGGTCGCACTCGACGCGCTCACCACCAGCGCCTGGGTGATCAAAGCGGACGGCGCATTGCGCGGGAAGCCCGGCCATCAGGGGAGGAACTGAAACAATGCCTGCCACCGACATCGACGACGCCGCGGTCGCGACCGCGGTGAAGAAGATGCTCATCGCCGAGTCCAGGCTCACCATGAGCCCCGATGAGCTGTCTGACGACGAACCGTTGAACGGCGACGTGCTGCGGGTCAGCTCGCTCGGATTCCTCGGCATGCTGATCCGGCTGGAGGACGCGCTTGACGTCACTCTGCCCGACGACCTGTTCACCGGCAAGCAGTTCCGCGTGGTGTCCGACATCGTGGACTTGGTGCTGCGAGACTGCCGATGAGCTCGATCGTGAAGCAGTGGCACAGCGCCCTGCCGCACCTGGGTTACGACCTGCCTGCCGACCAGCCGCCGACCACCCGCACCGCGGGCGGCGTGGCGGTGAACTTGCCGCTGCACCTGGCCAGGCAGAGCCTGTCTCGCCAGGAGTTCTGGGACATCCCCGAACCCGTGCTGGACCAGTACCGCCGCTATCGGCCCACGCCACTTTGGCACGCCAAGGACTTCGGCGAGGCGATCGGCGCGAAGGTACCGATCTACGTCAAGTACGAGGGCGGCAATGTCTCCGGCAGCCACAAGCTCAACACCGCTCTCGCCCAGGCGCACTACTACCGGCAGGCGGGTGTGCGTGAGTTGGTGACCGGCACCGGCGCGGGGCAGTGGGGTACCGCCCTCGCCGCCGCATGTGCCGTGTTCTCCTTGCGCTGCACAGTGTTCATGGTGGGCGACAGTCTCACGCGCAAGCCCTACCGTGGCACCCTCATGCGTATGCTCGGCGCCGAGCTGCACGCGAGCCCGAGCGGCCGGACGGCCATCGGGTCGCGGCCGGCCGGTGGCGGCAACAGCCTCGCGCTCGCCATCGGCGAGGCGGTGGAGTACGCGCGGGACGCTGACGGCCGGGCGTTCGCCATCGGCAGCGGGGAGACCTACAGCATCCTGCACCAGTCTGTAATCGGCGTCGAAGCCATCGATCAGCTTGGTGACCTGGAAGCCGATGTCGACGCGGTCGTGGGCTGCGTCGGCGCGGGTTCCAACTTCGGCGGCGTCGCGTTGCCCGTGTTCGCCGCCGCCGCGAACGCCGCGCGGCCCCAGCCGCTGCTGCTGGCGGCGGAATCCACGGCCACGCCGAAGCTCACCAGGGGCGTATACGCCTACGACCGGACCGACGCCACGGGCTTCGGCCCCAGCGAAGCGATGTACACAGTGGGCAGCGACTTCACCATTCCCGGCTCGCACTCGGCGGGACTGCGCTTCCACGGCTCAGCCAAGCTGCTCTCCGCCATGCGCCACCACGGCCAGATCGCCGCCACCGCGGTGGGCCAGCAGGAGGCGTTCACGGCCGCGCGTACCTTCGTCCAGCACGAAGGCGTGTTGCCCGCGCCGGAGTCCGGGCACGCTCTGGCCGCCGCCGCCCGGCTCGCCACGACCGGGGTGACCGACCGAGGCGAACACCTCAGTGCGCGCGACGGAATTCTGGTCTGCGTAAGCGGCCATGGTTACCTCGACCTCGGTGCCTACGAGCAGCACCTCGCCGGGCTGCTGCGCGACGAGCACGCGGACGACGATCTGATCAAACTGGCCACCGCCGCTCTCCAACCGGTTGGAGGCAAGCTGTGATACCTGAAGACGTTCTCTCCGGCGTCTACGCCGATGCGATGGACTGCCTGCAGGTCAACCTGGCCGTTCTCGCCGATGCGGCGCACGGTCCAGGAACCCATCTGAGGCTCGGTGCCACGATCCGGTTCAGTCCGAAGTGGACAGACCCGCCCACAGTTTCCTCTACAGTGGACGAACGGTTGTACGAGGCGGAGTCCCTGCTGGGACTGGTCGTCACCGAACGGCACCACGACACCGACAGACTGCTGGCGGACCGGCGCACGCACTACGTGGTGGCCGACGCGTACACATTGCCGTGGACGCCGTACTTCCAGCAGCGTCACATGGATCACAGCTTCCTGGTGGACGCTGGCACTGACGAGGTTGTGGTGACCGACGCCTACCACAACGACACCCAGTGGGGCGCGGCCCGACCGACGATCCTGACGCTACGCCAGGACAAGCTGCGCGCGATCCTCTCCGGCCAGCGAGTCACCAGTCTGTTGGTGCAAGCGGGCCGGCTGTGGAGTGCCGCGCCGCAACCCGTTCCCGCCGACCCCGGCATTGTGCGCCGGTACGTCGCAGCCTACCGCGAGTTGCCCGATCGGGTGGAGGCCTGGGACCGACTGACGCTGGAGACTTGGCTGCTGGCCAGGCAGCACCTGCTGCACGCCGTCGCGACGGGTGCCCCAGAAGCGGCGGATCCCTGGGGACGACTCGCACAACAGGCCTTCGTCGGCGGCCAGCGGCTTGCGGCAGGGCGTGCGGAACCTGTCGAGCTGTTCACCGCCCTTGAGGAACTCCTGCTGGGCCACGAACACGCGCGGAACGCCACCGCATCCACTGCGGACAGCGCGGTTCGCGACCAGGTCGTCGCAACGATCGCGGACGTGCTGCGCCTGCCGCGCGAGGTGGTGTCGGGCGCGGCCCGGCTCGCTGACCTGCCCCAGTTCAACTCGTTCCGGCTGGTCGACGTGCTCGCCAGGTTGGAAGGCGCGACCGGTGTCGTCGTACCTGGCACTGAGCTGACCGCCGAAACCTTGACCAGTGTCGAGTCACTCACCGCGCTGCTCGCCCGGTGCACCGAGCGTGAGGTGTTCCATGCCTGAACTGCAGTTCCTGCACGACCTCGTGGACACCGCCGCCGAGCGGTTCGGCTCTGCCCTGGCGATCGTGCGCGGCGCCGCCACCATGACGCACCGGCAGGTGGCGGCGGAGAGCAGGAGGCTCGCCGGGTGGCTGCTGGAGCGCGGGCTGGTGCGTGGCGATCGGCTGGTTCTGCATGCGTCCACCCACCTGAGCGTCCCGTCGCTGGTGTACGCGGCGTCCAGGGTCGGCGTGGTCGTGGCGATCGTGCACGGCCAGGTGCGCGATCACGCGCTACGGCATGTGTTGACCGACTGCATGCCGAAGTTGGTCATCACCTCGGACCTGGCACACGTGGCACCGATCGCCGAGAGCGAGGGCGCCGCCGCCGTGGACTTCGACGCCTGCGCGACCGGCGGCGATGTCGTGTGCGGCCCGGTCGGCACCGAGATGGACGCCTGCTGCCTGATCTACACCTCCGGCAGCACGTCGATGCCGAAGGCCGTGGTCTGCACGCATCAGCAGATGGTCTTCGCGGCGCGCGCTGTGCAGGCCGAGCTGGCCTACCAGGCGGACGACCGCGTATTCACGCCGTTGCCGCTGTCCTTCGACTACGGCCTCTACCAGGTTTTCCTCGGCGCGCTCAGCGGTGCCGAGGTACACATGGGGCACGCTGCGGAGGCGAGCGCGGGATTGTTCGCAGCCCTGCAGCGCACCCGTGCCACCGTGCTGGCGAGCGTGCCGTCCGTCACGGAGACGCTGATCCGGCTGGTCCGGCGCAAGTCGGGTGAGGCGCTGCGGTTGCGGCTGATCACGAACACTGGTGCTGCGCTGTCCGAGGCGACGATCGCGGACCTGCGAGCCGCCGTCCCGTCGGCGCGGCTGCAGCTCATGTTCGGTCTTACCGAGTGCAAGCGGGTCTCCATCATGCCGCCCGACGGGGACCTGCTGCGCCCCGGCAGCTGCGGGCGTCCATTGCCGGGCACCGAGGTCGTCGCGCTGGACGACGAGGGCCGCGCGCTGGCGCCCGGCGAGGTCGGCGAGTTCGTCGTCCGCGGGCCGCACGTGATGGCCGGCTACTGGCGTCGGCCGGAACTCACCGAGCAGCGGTTCCCTCGTCGTGACGGACTGTTCCCCGAGCTGCACACCGGTGACTACGGCTGGCTGGACGAGGACGGCTACCTGTACTTCGCCGGTCGCCGGGACGACATCTACAAGGAACGAGGGTTCCGGGTGAGCGGGACCGAGGTCGAGGCGGCCGCCCGCCGGGTGGCCGGTGTCGACGAGGCGGTGCTGCTGGCGCCAGCCGCCGGACGTGAACACGCGGCGCTCTTTGCCGTCACCGAACTCACTCCGGCGGCCGTGCTCACCGCGATGAAAGGCCAGATCGAGGAGTTCAAGATCCCGGCGCGTTGCATCGTGCTGGAGCGGTTGCCGTTGACCCAGCACGGAAAGCCGGACCGCAAGGTCCTGGCCGCACGCCTCGTGCCCGCACCGAGCGGAGGCGACCGTGCGAGCTGATCAGGTGCAGACCCCGGCGTACGTCTACGACCTCGCCGAGATCAGGCGCAGTCACGCGCTGCTCGCCGCCGCGTTGCCCACGCCCTCGGTGGTGCACTACTCGCTGAAGGCCAACCCCCATCCCGACGTGCTCACGGCATTGCGCGGGCTCGGCGTGCGGGCCGAGGTGTGCTCGACCGGTGAGCTCGTCGCCGCGCTGGACACAGGATGGGCGCCGGACGAGATCATCTACGGCGGCCCTGGCAAGCGGGATGCCGAGGTCGCGCAAGCGCTCGGCTCAGGAGTCCGGGAGTTCTCGGTGGACTCGCCGGCGGCGATCGACCAGCTCGACCGCACCGGTACCGGGACGCGCTGCTTGCTGCGGGTCAACGACGACCAGCCGGTGCCAGGCCAGGGCCTCGTGATGACTGGGGTGACATCGCAATTCGGTGCCGACCTCGGCTGGATCGAGGCGCAGCCGGAGCTGTTCGCGTCCAGGGAGCACGCGAGAGTCACAGGGCTGCACCTGTACATGGGCACGAACATCGGGGACACCGAGGCGTTGCTCGGCCAGTTCGCGCAGGCGTTGAATACCGCAGTGCGCCTGCGCAAGGTGCTGCGCACCGAGTTCGATGTCCTGAACCTCGGCGGTGGCTTCGGCGCACCGTTCGCCCGTGACGGCGACCTGCCGCGCTTCACCGGTCTGGCCGAGGGGCTTGCCGCGCTGCTGGACGACTCGTTCCCCGGCTGGCGGGAGGGCGGTCCTCGCATCGTCTTCGAGTCCGGCCGCTACCTTACCGCCACGTGCGGACAGCTGCTCGTGCGCGTGCTCGACGTCAAGGAATCGCACGGACAACGCGTCGTGGTGCTGGAGTCCGGGGTCAATCACCTCGGTGGCATGTCCGGCTTGCGCCGGCTGCCCGTGATCACCCCCGCGCTGCACGCCGCCGATGCCGGGCCGGGGTCACCCGCGCTGGTGACCGGCCCACTGTGTACTCCGCTCGACGTGTGGGCGCGTGGTGCGGAGATCCCGCCCGTCGCGCCGGGTGACGTGCTGACCGTACCCAACGTCGGGGCGTACGGGCTCACCGCGAGCCTCGTCGCCTTTCTCGGTCACGACCTGCCCACCGAGGTCGTCCTGGACGACGGCCAGTTCCGTTCGGAATCCCGGCTGGCCCTGCACCGTCGGCCGACGACTATCGCATAAGGAAGGACACCGCAGTGGACACCGCGTTCACCGACATTCTCCGCCCGTTCCTGAAGTTCGCCGGTGACGGCGAGCTCACCGCGCAGTCGCGGCTGCGCGAGCTGGGTCTCGACTCGATGCAGGCCATCCAGCTGCTGTTCGCGATCGAGGACAATTTCGACGTCTCGTTGCCCGACGAGCTGCTCTCCGACGCCACCTTCGAGACCGCAGGCAGTCTCTGGGAGGCCGTCGCGCAGCTCACCGCGGGGGTGCGGTCATGACCGCGCTCGCTGAGCCGCTGCTCCTGCTCGACGCGATCGTGGAGGAGGTCGCCGCAGTGACTCGTGAGCATGCGCAGGCCACCGACGCCGCCGCCGCGTTCCCGGTGGCGGCGCTGGGCGCCATGCGCCGCACCGGTTTGCTGGGTCTGCTGGTGCCGCGCTCGCATGGTGGCCGCAACGGGGACCTCCGCGATCTGGTGGCGGTGAGCGAACGGATCGCCCGCGAGGACATGTCCGCCGCGATGATCTTCGCGATGCACTGCCAGCAGGTCGCCGCCGTGGTCAGTCATGCAGGTCCGGCCTTGCGTGAGTCGTTGCTGCCACGGATCGCCCGCGGTGAGGTCTACCTCGCATCGGTCACTACCGAGCGCGGCAAGGGCGGTCACCTGCTGACGTCGGACTCGGCCCTAGACACCGCTGGCGACAGGCTGGTGATCGATCGGGACGCCCCCATCGTGACCGGGGGCGAGCATGCGGACGGGTTCCTGATCACCATGCGCGCACCCGGCGCGACTTCGCCGACGCAGGTGTCGCTGGTGTACGCCGACCGCGCGGACCTCGACGTGACCACTGTCGGCAGCTGGAACCCTATGGGCATGCGTGCGAGCCACAGCCTGCCGGTGCGGCTGACCGGAACCGTACCTGGCCACCACGTCGTCGGCGCGCACGGCGGCTTCCATGCGCTGACCGTTCAGGTGTTCGCGCCGCTCGCGCACATCGGCTGGTCGGCGTGCTGGCTGGGAGCCGCGAAGGGGGCGTTGTCCCGCGTGGTGACCAAGCTGCGCAGCCCAGCCGGTCGCAAGTCCGCCGACCTCGGCTCCGAGTTGCTGTTGAGCCGGCTCGGCCGGGTGCGCAACCGGTTGGAACTGGTCGATGCAAGCCTGCACCAGTGCATCGCGCTGGTGTCCGGAGGCGGCGACCTGTCCGTTCCCTCGGCCCAGCTGCGGTTGAACGCGCTGAAGATCGAGGCCGCCGAGCAGTGCTTCGCTGCGGTGAACGACCTCGTCGAGCTGACTGGTCTGCGTGACGGCTACCTGCGCGATTCGCCGCTGCGCCTGGAACGCACCCTGCGCGACCTCAGGTCGGCGTCGCTGAACTACAGTAACGACCGCTTGCTGTTGGCCAACGGTCGGCTGGCTCTGCTGGACCCCGAGGTGCACCTTGGCTGGGCGTGACCTCTGGTGTGAGCTGGGCGCCGCCGGCGTGATCGCCGGCCTGTATCCGGCACCGGGCGCAGCGCCCGATCCTGGCCGGCTTCGCTCCCTGGTCGAGGAGCTCGACCACCCGCTTGGCGAGGTGCTGTCGTTGTGCCCTCAGCTTGCGGTCGTGATCCCTGTGCTGGCCACGGGTGAGTCCGTACGCACGATCTGGCAGGACACCCTGCACGGCCGCGCGGTGGTGGCGCTGGCGGCAACCGATGCTGGCGCCGCCGGCTCCGATCTAACCGCCATGACGACCTCTGCTCGCATCACGGATGACGAGGTGGTCCTGCGCGGCGGCAAGCGTTGGATCACTGCGGCCTGCTTCGCCGACCACGCCCTGGTCCTGGCTCGGCACCGCGAAGGCACGCACTTCACGAGCTTCACCTGGGTGCTCGTGCCCACGTCCGCTGAAGGCGTATCCATTGAGTCCGTACAGACGCCGTTCTTCGCGGGAGCCGGACTCGGCCACCTCACCTTCGACGACGTCCGGCTGCCCCGTACGCACGTCGTAGGCCGTGTCGGATTCGGCATGGCAGGATTCGCCCGGCACATAACGACCGAACGCTTCCTCTCCGGTGCGTGGGCGAATGCGTTGTGCCGCAGGGCTGTTGGCGACGCGTCCGCCCGTTTGTCCAGGACCCCGCTGTGGGAGAGCGACGCGGTCCGGCAGCGGCTAGCGGAGTGCCTGGTCGACCAGCTCACCCTGGAGGCGCTGTGTACGCGTACGGCGGAGGAGCTGACACCTGCCAGTGCGATGGTGCTGAAGGTGGCAGCCGCGCGAACTCTCGACCGGGTGCTTGCGTGCTGCGGGCAGCTGCACGGGGCGGACGGGTTCGCCGAGGCCGGTCCACAGGCGTTGCGGGCAGCTGCCGGGATGTTCGGGATCGCGGGCGGGCCAACCGAGATGTTGCTGGGGTTGATCGCTGACGAGCTGCCGGCACCGCGGCGCGATGGGCGGGTGGTTGCATGACCGGGTTTCGGCCGCTTGGTGGAGAGTTCGGGTCGGTGGGCTCGCGTGCTGGACTGAGCGCCGAGTCGGCCGTCCCGCACCACCGGCGGGACGCCCCGTGACCACTATCGAGGTTTCCACCGACGTGGTGTGCGCGGCGCGCCGCACTCACCGGGTTCTTGCCGACTTGCCGGTGGCCGCTTCCGACCGCGCGGCCGTGACCGGCATGCCCTCGTGGCGCGCCGAGGAATACCTGGCCGCGCGCACCTTGGTGCGGACCCTGCTTGCGGAAATCGGCCGACCGCACGATGGTCCGATAGCCAACCGGGGATGCGGTCGGCCGTGGATTCCGGGACTGCCCGGCGTCGGTATCAGCCTGTCGCATTCTGCCGGGTGGGTGGCTGCCGCGGTGAGCCCCGGCCGGGCGGTCGGGGTGGACGTGCAGACGCCGGTCGAAGTCTCGGCTGAGGTGATCGCGCGGTGTTGTTCCGCCGCGGATGCCGCCGGGCTCGCGGCGCTGCCCGATAGCGTTCGCGCGCTGGAGTTCGCCTGGATCTGGTCGACGCAGGAAGCGTGCGTCAAGGCGACGGGCGCGGGGCTTGGCGGTCTTCCGTGGACGGTCCCGGTCGCCCCGGGCCAGCCAGGTGGCAGCTGGAACGAGGTGGAGTGGGTGGCGTTGCGGGAGCACTCGGCAGTCCCGTTCAGCTGTGCCTTCACCGAACTGGGTCACGAACGCGGGAATGCTGATGACGAATGAACTGAGCTGCTACACCGCTAACCTCGCCGCCTACCTGGCCGACGACCACCACGACGTGCGCGCCCACATCGCCCGGTCCGTTCAGCTCGCGGTGCGGGTGGACACAGCGCGGCCCGAGTTCTCGCACCACGGCCGTTCGCTGGCCCTCCTGCCCGACGGCATGTCGCTCGGCTACCGGTCCAGCGGCGATTCCCGAGAGGCACTCGACGCGGTGGAAACCGAGCTGCGGCGGCACGGCCGGGTGCTGGTGGTTGGTACCAGCTCGCACTGGATCCTCCTGGACGGGCGGGAAACCGGGCGGTGGCACGTCGTCGACCTGTTCGCAGCGTTGCTGCCAAGCGGTGAGAAGCGGCCGTTCACCGGCTGGATCACCGACGACGCTCTGATCACCGCCATGCGCACGCCCGCCGATCCGACTCCGGCGCAACTGCTGCGCGACGCCTACGTGTTCGGTGACCGCGTCGAAACGCCGCCCCATACGCACCTGCGCTGGCTGACCCGGCAGAGAACGCGCGAGGCCACCATGCCGGGGGAGTGGGTGACCGGCACGGCGGCGCTCGCGCATCTCAGGGACTGGTTCACCATCGGCTCCGCCGAGGCCGCGGCGAACCATGAAGACGTATGGGCCGCCGCCCGGCACCAGGACTACCGGCTGCGCTGGCTCGCCGCGACAGGCCAGACGGCCGTCGACGATGCCGGTGCGGCGGCGGAGGCGTGGTGGCAGTTGGTCAGGTCGTTGCGCTTCGCCGTCGAGTCGTTCAAGCGAGGCCGGCCACGTCCGTCCCTTGTGGACAACAGTTTCGCCGTTGTCATCAAGCTGTTGACCCCGTTGCAGGAGGCGTCATGACACCGGACACGTTGTATTCGTGGTTCGATCGTTCGGTCCGCGCATACCCGGACGCCCCCGCGCTCGAGGTGGCGGGCGACGTCTACAGCTACGCGCGGCTGAGCCGACGAGCCGAGTCACTGGCCGCACGGCTGGTGGAAGCAAGCGGCACTCCCACCGTCGTAGGCCTGTTGGCCGCGCGCACCGCCGACGCATACGCTGGCTACCTCGCCGCGCTTCGGTTGGGGGCGACGGTCGTGCCGTTGAACCCGGCTCACCCCACCTCGCGCCACCTGCAGGTGTGCGCGGCGGCAGGTGTGGAGGTCGTGCTCACCGAAGGCCACGACCTTCCCAACGCGCTCGACATGTCCACCGTGACGACCGAAGCCGCCACCGATGTGCGGCAGCCTCCCGCCGACCGGCCCGCCTACCTGCTGTTCACCTCCGGATCCACCGGTGCACCGAAGGGCGTCGCGATCAGGCACCACGCCGTGTCCGCCTTCCTGCGGCACGTGATCGGCGCGATCGAGCTCGGGCCGGGCTGCCGCATGCCCAGCACCGCCGACCTCACCTTCGACATCTCCGTGCTGGAGATGTTCGCCACCTGGGGTGCGGGGGCGACACTCGTGCCGCCGCGTTCGCCGATGGAGCTGCTCAACCCGGTGCGGTACGCCGCTGAGCTGCGTTTGACGCACTGGTGTTCCGTGCCGTCCGCCGTCTCGGTCGCCGACCGGCTGCGGATGCTCACCCCTGGTGTGCTGCCGTTGTTGCGGCACAGTGTGTTCCTCGGCGAGCAATTGACCGTCGCGCAGGCTCGCGCTTGGTCCGTCGCGGCGCCGGCGAGCCGGATCAGCAACCTCTACGGTCCCACCGAGGCGACGGTGGCGTGCACCGGATACCTGCTGCCGAAGAACCCGGCGGACTGGCCGGGCACGAGCAACCATTCTGTGCCAATCGGCTCCGTGTTCCCGGGCGCGCGCGTCCTGATCGTCGACGTCGCGAACTGCCTTGCCACCGAAGGCGAGCTCCTCGTCAGCGGACCCCAGGTGTTCAACGGCTACCTCGACAGCTCTCGCGACGAGGGCCGCTTCGTCGTCATCGACGGGCAGCGCTGGTACCGGACGGGCGACCGGGTTCGGTTGGAGGACGGTCTGATCGTGCACCTCGACCGGCTGGACAACCAGGTGAAGATCCGCGGCTACCGGGTTGAACCAGGTGAGGTGGAGACCGTACTGCGTGGCCACCCCGGAGTCGGCGAGGTCGTCGTGCTGCCCGCGGCGGCCGAGAGCGGCGAGGTGGAGCTCGTCGTGATGTTCACCGGTGATGTCGCCGAGCCGGACCTCGCGGCGCTCGTCGCGGACAGGCTGCCGGTGTACCTGCACCCGCGGCACTACCTGCCCGTGCGTGAGTTTCCCCGCAACAGCAACGGAAAGATCGACCGTAGGCAGCTCGCCGACATTGCGGCCGGCTCAGTGAGGAGCGACTCGTGACCACCGTCGTCGGCAGCACGGCCCCCGTGAGCGCGCTTCCGATCAGCGCCTCGCAGCTGGGTTTGCTGGTGCTGGACCAGCAAATACCCGCACGGCACCTGTACAACTTGACCTACGAGATAGAGCTGACGCGGCCGCTCGCCCCGGAGTTGCTGCGGAAGGCGCTGCACAAGGCCACGTGGACGCAACCGGCACTGCGCACGCTCTTCCGCGAAGTGCCCGCGCCACACGCAGTGCTGGTCGATCCGCCAGGGGATGCCGACTTCCCGTTCGAGTGCCGTGAGTTCGTCGCGGATCAGATGCGTGCGGTGGTCGACGAGGTGGGTGCTGTCCGCTTCGATCCCTATGCGGGACCGCTCTACCGTGCTGTCTACCTCTACTCGCCGGAACGGGCCGTGCTCGTGTTCGGCGTTCACCACATCGTGTTCTGTCACTTCTCCCTGCTGCCGGTCCTCGAGGACCTGCACCGAATCCTCGCCGACGACCTGCCGCAGAAAGAGCTCGCGGAGCTTCGGGTGACGCGAGAAGAGCAGTACGCGGCCGAGCTCGCTGTGCACGAGCGCATCGCGAGCTCACCGGAGACTGCCGCGCAGGCCGACGAGCTGGCTGAGCGCCTGCGGCACGCTGCACAGGTGACCCTGCACCCGCATCCGCAGCGACCGGCCCAGACCCAGTTTCTGGGGGAGCGGCTGACCTGCGAGGTCGGCGGCGAGGCGATTCGCCTTGCCTGCCAGCAATACGGCATCACTCCCTACGAGTTCTTCATGGCGGTACTGAGCGCCACGGTGGGCAGGCACAGTTCGAGTGAGGACGTGACCATCGCGAACGTCTTCTACAACCGTCGCACCTTCGGCGCGGTGGGCCTCGCTGGCTTCTTCGTCAACACGTTGCCGGTGCGCGTCGGGCTGGACTGGGCGGCCGGGTTCGGAGACTTTGCCCGGTCCGCCGTGCGCCAAGAGGTGGAGTTCACCAGGGAGCGCGGCAAGGTCGCCATCAGTCAGGTGGTCGAGCGCCTCAATCCGGAGCGGGTCGGCAACCGCAACCCCGTCTTCAACGTCCTGTTCGCCCTGTACGACGTGCCCGTCTGGCCGGAAGAGGTGCGCTCGGTGCGCTCCCACGGCAACCACACCGCCAAGTTTGACCTTTGGGTAGGTGTTACTGCCCTCTCCGACGGGTGGCGGATCGAGCTGGAGTATGATCAGGAGCTGGTCGGGGCCGGAGCGGGGCACGCGGTGCTGACATCGTTGCAGACAGCGTGCGACCGAGCGGCCGCCGACCCGGCCGTCGAGCTGGCCGGCCTGTTCGAGGACGCGTCCCGGCAGGAGTCGGTGACCGTGGACGGGTACTGGCGGGAGCCAGCGATGCACTCGCTCGTTGACTGGATCCGCGAGGTGACGGTACAGCAGCCGGAGCGGATCGCGATCGAGGAAGCGGGTCAGCGGATCAGCTACGCTGATCTGGATATCAGGGTCAGCCGTGTGGCCACCGCGTTGCGCGAGCTCGGGGTGGGCTCGGGGGACGTCGTCGGGCTGAACCTTGACACTCTCGCTGACACCACGACCGCGATGCTCGCCGTGATGCGCATCGGAGCCGCCTACCTGCCGCTGGACGGTGCGCTGCCGGCGGATCGCCTGGAGTACATGGCCACCACCGCGGGATGCCGCGTGCTGATCGGTGACATCACGCTGCCCGGCGTGCGTTCCCTGGCAGTGGCGGACCTGCGGCCGTCTTCGCACGACGCCGCGGTCACCACCGACGCGGAGGCGACGTACGTCATGTTCACCTCCGGATCGACGGGCAAGCCCAAGGGCATCCACATGGCGCAGAGCGTATTGCGCAACCTCACCGCTTGGCAGCTGGCTGCGCTGGACATGGGATCCGAAACCCGGTTCATGCAGTATGCGCCGCTGGGATTCGACGTGTCGTTCCAGGAGATCGTCCCGACGTTGTGCGGCGGCGGCACGGTCGTCTCGCGGGAATCGGTGCGGCGCCAGGACTTCGCCGCGCTGGTCGACCATGTCCAGCATGCGGGCGTCACCCACCTGTACCTGCCGGTGGCCGCATTGCGCCCGCTCGCTCAGGCGGTCGCGGATGCAGGAGCCCGGCTGGAACACCTGACCCACCTGTGCGTCTCCGGCGAGCAGCTGATCATCGACCAGGACATCCGGGAGCTCTTCCGTACGCACCCGCACTGCACACTCATCAACCTCTACGGCCCGACCGAGACGCACGCGGTAACCACCGCGCGGTTCACCGCACCCGACACGGAATGGCCGGACCACGCGCCCATCGGCAATCCGCTCACCGGCGTGGCCGCATATGTCGTCGACGTCACCGGCCACCTCGCGCCCACCGGCGTCGCAGGGGAGCTGTGCCTCGGCGGCGCTTGCCCGGCGCTCGGCTACATCAACGACGAGGCGCGGACCGCCAAGGCGTTTCTGCCGGACCCGTTCCGCAGCGACGGCGGGACGATGTACCGAACCGGCGACCAGGTTCTGCGCGACGAGACGGGAACCCTAGTCTTCCTCGGCCGCGACGACGACCAAGTCAAGATCCGCGGTTTCCGGGTCGAGCTCGGCGAGGTCGAGAGCGTCGCCCGTGCGGTTCCCGGTGTGCGCGCGGCCGTCGCCGCCGTCCGCGATGTCAACGGAGGCAAGGCGATCGTTCTGTTCGCGGTAGCCGAAGACTTCGTGGGTGACCAGTTGCGGGACGCTCTACGCGCCGGGCTGCCGGACTACATGGTGCCCGCGCACCTTCTGCTTGTGGACCGGATTCCCACCACCGGCAATGGCAAGTTCGACCGCGTCGCACTGCTGCGCGACGCGCGGTTTGATGAGTCTGTTGTGGACTCACCTGCCGGGTGTGCGAGCGACCTGCAGGCCGAACTCGCTGCTATGTGGGCCCAGTTGTTGAACGTGGCACAGGTCGACCCCGGCCGCTCGTTGCTCGACTACGGGGCTCACTCGATCATGATGTTCACCAGCGTGCGGCAAATCAACAAGAGGTACGGGGTCAAGTTGTCCATCACCGACCTCTTCGACGCGCTGACCGTCGCCAAGCTGGCCGCGCGGATCGCGCAGCTTATGGAGGGTTCTGTACGTTAGACGCCGTTTCTGTTGGTGTGTTCGCTCGTTGAGCCGTGCGTGACGGATCTGGTGGAGCGGTTGGTGCCGGGCGAGTTGTGGACGCTGTTTCGGCGGGTGGTCCCGCCGACGGAGGTCATACGCCCGCAGGGTGGCGGTCGCCGGCGTGCCGGGGACCGTGAATGCCTGGCGGCGATCATCTTCGTCGCCACCTCGGGCTGCGCCTGGCGGCAGTTGCCGCCGGTTTTCGGGCCGGCCTGGCCCACGGTCTACCGGCGCTTCGCCCAGTGGAGCCGGGAGCGGGTGTGGGCCCGGCTGCACCGCGTCATCCTCGACGAACTCGGTGCTCGGGGCGAGCTGGACTGGTCGCGGTGCGCGATCGACTCCGTCAGCGTCCGGGCGGCAAAAAAGGGGGGCCGCTGACGGGACCGAATCCGACCGATCGCGGCAAGCCGGGATCGAAAATCCACCTCATCACCGACCACAACGGCGTGCCGCTGTCGCTGGGGGTCTCCGGCGCCAACCTGCACGACAGCCTCGGCCTGGAACCGTTCGTGCGTGGGATCCCGCCCATCCGTTCCCGCCGCGGACCCCGCCGCCGGCGTCCGGCCAAGCTCCATGCCGACAAGGGCTACGACTACGACCACCTGCGGAAATGGCTTCGCGAGCGTCGCATCCGCCACCGTATCGCCCGCAAGGGCATCGAGTCTTCCACCCGGCTGGGCCGACACCGCTGGGTCGTCGAGAGAACGGTCTCCTGGCTGGCCGGATGCCGAAGGCTGCACAGCCGTTACGAGCGAAAGGCCGAGCACTTCCTGGCCTTCGTCGGCATCGCCGCGGCCCTCATCAGCTACCGCAAACTCACCAACTGAAACGACGTCTAAAGCCAATCGCTGCGGGTGCGGGGGGGGCAGACCACCGTGCCGATCCTCCCCGGGGACCAGCTGGGACCATCCCCGCGGGTGCCGGAGCAGTGCGCCCGGAGCTTGCCGCGCACGATCACGGGACCATCCCTGCGGGTGCGCGGAGCAGCCCGGGTTTGGTCCCCGGCTCCCGGGTCCCGGGGGAGCATCCCCACGGGTGCGGGAGCAGGTCGGGGCATGGTGCCTCCTACAAAGCAGGGGGCCATCCTCGCGGGTGTGGGGAGCAGATCGCCACCGAACGCGTGGCTTCGTTCACGTTCAGCAGCAGCATTTGTCGATGAGTTTCGACAGCAGTTGGCGATCAACACACTCGGAGATGTTCACGGGAAATGACGGCGCTGTCGTCGGTGAGGGCGTCACGCGGACCACTGAGGTGACTAGCGCCTGGGGAAGATCAGGCACGGTAGCCTCTGGCCATGCCTGAGACATCGGTGGCGCACTTTTACGACGAACTGGCCGACGACTACCACCTGATCTATTCAGACTGGGACGCCAGCATTCGCCGACAGGGGGACGCCCTCGACGCCCTTATCGGTCAGGATCGTGTCGAGGTGCTCGACTGTTCCTGCGGCATCGGCACGCAGGCCATCGGCTTGGCGCTGCGCGAGCACCGCGTCACCGGCACTGATCTCAGCCCTCGTGCCGCCGCCCGCGCTGGCCGTGAGGCCGCCCGCCGAAGCCTCAGCCTGCGTACGGCAGCCGCCGACATGAGACGCCTCCCGTTTCCCGATGGCCGGTTCGACGTCGTCGTGTGCGCTGACAACTCGCTGCCCCACCTGCTGACAGAGCAGGACGTGCACGCCGCCCTGGCTGCGATGCGCCGCGTGCTGCGCCCCGACGGCCTGCTGCTGGTCAGCACACGCCACTACGACGATCTGCTGCGCGACCACCCCGTTTCGACGCCTCCACAAGTCCACCGGGCCGCCGACTGCGCCGACGGCGGAGAACGGACCGTTACCTTCCAGCTCTGGCACTGGCACGGCGACGGCGAGCACTACGACTTGGAGCACTTCCAACTCCTTCCGGCAGGCGGAGAATGGCGCGTCAAGGTCCGCCGGACCACCTACTGGGCCCTCAGCCAGGACCGGTTGGCCGGCCTCGCAGCCAAGGCCGGCTTTGTCGACGCCCGGTGGCGGATGCCGCAGGAGACAGGCTTTTTCCAGCCGCTGCTTGTGGCCCGCGCCGACAAGTAGGTGATTCCTCCACCGTCCGGCTCGACCGTCGGCCGTGAGGGCAGCGGTCGGGGCAGGACCGGCAGGTGTCAGCCGGCCTTGGCGGGTTGCTCGGCTCGTGCCCGGGTGCTGGAGAGGCGGTAGGAGTCGGTGCCGGTCTCGGTGATGGTGCCGTTGAAGGTCAGGCGGTCGACGATGGCCGCGCAGAGGCGGGGGTCGGTGAAGGTCTTGGTCCAGCCGCCGAAGGACTCGTTGGAGGCGATGGCGACGCTGTTCTTCTCCTCGCGTTCGGTCAGCACCTGGAAGAGCAGTTCGGCGCCGTGCCGATCGAGTTCCATGTATCCAAGCTCGTCGATGCACAAAAGATCGACGCGACCGTAACGGGCGATGGTCTTGTTCAGCTGCTTCTCGTCGGCGGCCTCGACCAGCTCGTTCACCAGCTTCGTGGCCAGCGTGTAGCGGACTCGGTAGCCCTTCATCACGGCCTCGGCGCCCAGGGCGATGAGCATGTGCGACTTGCCGGTGCCGGAGTCGCCGATCAGGCAGAGCGGCTGCCCCTTCTTGATCCACTCGCAGGAGGCGAGGGTGTGGATGGTGGCCGGATCGAGGTTCGGGTTGGCGCCGAAGTCGAAGGTCCGCAGCGACTTCTCCCTCGGGAAGCCAGCCGCCTTGATCCTGCGCTCCGAGCGGCGGCGAGCCCGGTCGTCGCACTCGGCCATCAGCAGCTCAGCGAGGAAGCCGCGGTAGGTCATCTGATCCTTCACCGCCCTGTCGGCAATGTCGGCGAACTCGTTGCGAATGCTCGGCAGCCGCAGCCGCAGCCGCAGCCGCAGCCGCAGCCGCAGCCGCAGCATGCGGCAGGCGGTGTCGATGGCGGCGTCGGCGGTCTGCTCGGTCAAGCCTCGCTGGCGGGGCAGGGTCACTGGGCTTCTCCCTCTGGATGGGCGCCGCCGCTGGCGCGACGGTGGCGGCGCAACTGGTCATAGGGGGTCACCGAGGGCAGCGGCCTGGTGTCCGGCGGCAGGTGGGCAAGACGCCACTCGTGCAGAAACGTCACCGTCGCCGACCCGGGGCCGCCTGAGGGTAAAGTGGTGACAGGCGGGTCGTCTTCGGCCTGGGCGGCCTTGCGGGCCTCCAAAGCGACCGCGTCCGCGGCCAGGGCCCCGGCCCGCAGGGCGGTGGCCAGCCCGGCGACCAGGTACTTGTGAGGATGTGCCGGGCCAGCAGCAGCACCTCGATCAGCGCCCGGGTGCTGTCCCGCTCGCCGTGGACCTTACGGGCCTGAACCCACCATGCGTCATGGACAGGACGTGGGGGAGTGGTGGAGGTGACCGCAGGACCATCCCCGCGGGTGCGAGGAGCGGGGAGGAGCGGATTTCCGGTCTCCTCGGCCAGAGGGACCATCTCCGCGGGTGCGGGGAGCAGAAGCCGGCCCGCACGACCGGCGCCCGGAACCCGGGACCATCCCCGCGGGTGCGGGGAGCAGTTGGCATCCATCCCCACCAGGGCGCTGCGGGAGGGATCATCCCTGCGGGTGCGGGGAGCAGCCCCATAAGGGACGCTTCACCCAGAACTGCGAGGGACCATCCCCGCAGGTGCGGGGAGCAGTCTCTGCGCACCGCCCAGACCACCCGGGCGACGGAATCATCCCTGCGGGTGCGGGGAACAGCGAGGACGGGTGCATCTCGGGTACGCGCACTCGGGGCCATCCCTGCGGCTGCGGGGAGCAGTTCAAGAGCACCGCGTGCGAGGTGCTGGCCCAGGGAGCACCCCCGCGGGTGCGGGGAGCAGGGCGCGTGGTGCGCCAGGGCGGTCTGGTACTGGGGACTATCCCCGCGGGTGCGGGGAGCATCTGGCGTCGAAGCCGGCACCTCCATGGCAGCGGGACCATTCCCGCGGGTGCGGGGAGCAGTTGCTCACCTCTCCGTACACGGTGAGCGGGATGGGGCTATCCCTGCGGGTGCGGGGAGCAGTCGCCGAGGCCGAGCAGGGCAGCCGAGAAAGCGGGGCCATCCCTGCAGGTGCGGGGAGCAGGCGTCGATCACGGCTTCCGTACGGAGCCGGCCGGGACTATCCCCGCGGGTGAGGGGAGCAGTCATCCATGGGTCCACATCCTGGCATAGGCGGGGGACCATCCCCGCGGGTGAGGGGAGCAGGACTCCGCCTCCGGGACCGAGCCGGGCGTCCCGGGCCATCCCCGCGGGCGCGGGGAGCAGGCGCCGGCGGCGACCGTGGGCGCCCTTCTTGCCGGGACTGTCCCTGCGGGTGCATGGAGCAGGTGCACTCCTTCGCGAAGAGCGCGGTGTAGTCGGGACCATCCCCGCGGGTGCGGGAGCAGATCTCGCGGTTCCCGCGCCACCAGGGGTGGAGGGGGCCATCCTTGCGGGTGCGGAGAGCAGGCCGAAGCGTGCGCCGACATCGTCGCCGACGGGGGACCATCCCCGCGGGTGCGGGGGAGCAGAGGCGTCCGCTTCGGAACCGCCCGACGATCCCCGCAGGTGCCGGGAGCAGGCGAGCGTGCCGAGGACGTGCCGGGCGAGACGGGGACCATACCCGTGGGTGCGGGGAGCAGGTCGCCGTGATCCTGTGCACCGGCTTCGCCGAGGGACCATCCCCGCGGGTGCGGGGAGCAGGGTGCTGCTGTGGGTGCAGCGGAGGTTGGCTGGGGACCATCCCCGCGGGTGCGGGGAGCAGTGCACCACGTTGACGCCCTTGGAGTACAGAAGGGGACCATCCCCGCGGGTGCGGGGAGCAGTTGGCGGCGAGCTCCTCGGCGGTCTCGTGGCAGGGACCATCCCCGCGGGTGCGGGGAGCAGCCGGCCGGGGCCCCTCTGGTGCCGGCACCCCGGGGACCATCCCCGCGGGTGCGGGGAGCAGCGGCTCCTAGTTCGTTCGCCGACACCCAACCCGGGACCATCCCCGCGGGTGCGGGGAGCAGCCTCGCCGTGCGCGGAAAGCTGCTCGACCAGATGGACCATCCCCGCGGGTGCGGGGAGCAGACTTGTTGACCTGTGGGTTTATTGCCGCAGGGAGACGTTTTCAGTGACTATTGCGGGTTCCGGCCAATGGGGCATTAGGGGTATTCGGTCTCGCAGGTGGTTCTCGCTGGATCAGAGCAAGCGGATGATTTTACGTGACGGGGGTGGCTGTTTGCCCTGCAGATGCTCCGGTTGGCTTGTTTTTGTGTGGGGTGGTGGTTGCTGCCTGTATCTATCGCTCATGAGTGGTGAGGGGAGTGCTTGTTCCGGCTTGTTGGGCCGGCTTGGGGGGCCGGCTCGGTCGGTGTGGGCGAAGTTTGACCGGGACTCCGAGGGGTGGTTGCCGTTGTGGCGGCATATGGAGGATGCCGCTGCGGTGGCGGGTCTGTTGTGGGATCGGTGGCTGCCGGTGGGGGTGCGCGCTCTGGTGGCCGGGGTGTTGCCGGGGGGTGATGCGGATGCCCGTGCCCTGGCTGTGTGGCTTGCGGGTGTGCATGACATCGGCAAGGCCACGCCGGCGTTCGCCTGCCAGGTCGATCAGCTCGCTGAGGCGATGCGTGGGCACGGGCTGGAGATGCGTTCGGCGAAGGCGATGGGCCCGGACCGCCGGATCGCGCCGCACGGCCTGGCCGGGCAGGTGCTGCTGGGCCAGTGGCTGGAGGAGCGGCACAGGTGGGTGCCTGCCCGGATTGGGCAGTTCACGGTGGCTGTGGGCGGGCATCACGGTGTGCCGCCCGAACACGCGCAGATCACCGCCCTGTACGAGCATGAGGAGCTGCTGCGTACCCCGGGGGCGAGCGGCCGCGTGTGGCGGCAGGTGCAGACCGAGCTGCTCGACGCCTGCGCCGAGCGTTTCGGCGTGGGACAACGGTTGGCGGCATGGCGGACGGTGCAGCTGCCGCAGCCGGTGCAGGTGCTGCTGGCCGCGCTGGTCATCGTCTGCGACTGGATCGCCAGCAACCCCGACCTCTTCCCCTACTTCCCCGACGGCACATCCCGCAGTGACCAGGAGCGTCTCGCCGCGGCCTGGCAGGGCTTGGACCTGCCGGAACCCTGGCAGGCCGAGGAAACCGGCCTGAACGCGCAGGAGTTGTTCGCCTCCCGGTTCGACCTGCCGGCGCAGGCGCGGATACGCCCGGTCCAGGAAGCGGCCGTGAACCTGGCCCGGGAGATGGAGGCGCCCGGGTTGATGATCGTCGAGGCGCCGATGGGGGAGGGGAAGACGGAGGCGGCGCTCGCCGTGGCCGAGATCTTCGCGGCGCGTTCGGGTGCGGGAGGGGTGTTCTTCGCCCTGCCGACCATGGCCACCGGCAACGCCATGTTCCCGCGGCTGCTCACCTGGCTGGAGCGGTTGCCGGGGGTGGCCGGCGAGCGCCGCTCGGTGCATCTGGCGCATTCCAAGGCCGCACTCAACGAGGACTTCGCCGGCCTGATGGCCCGTGCCGGGCAGGTCACCGCTGTCGGGGTGGACGAAGCGCCGCCCGCACCCCGCCGGCGGCACGACGGGCAGCACCGGGTTGCTGCCGAACTGGTGGCGCATGCCTGGCTGCGTGGCCACAAGAAGGCCATGCTGGCCTCGTTCGTGGCGGGCACGATCGACCAGTTGCTGTTCGCCGGGCTGAAGAGCCGGCATCTGGCGCTGCGGCACCTGGCGGTGGCGGGGAAGGTCGTCGTCATCGACGAGGCGCACGCCTATGACACGTACATGAGTGTGTACCTGGACCGGGTGCTGTCGTGGCTGGGTGCCTACCGGGTGCCGGTGGTGGTGCTGTCCGCGACCCTGCCGGCCTCCCGCAGACGCGAACTCGTCGAGGCGTACTCCGGCCGGACGGATGCCGCGCCGGAGACGGCCGCACCGGATGCATACCCGCTGCTGACCGCCGTCGCTCCGGGCGGCACCGCACTGTGCCGCCGCCCGCAGGCGTCGGCCCGGTCGACGGCCGTCTGCTTGGAACGCCTCGACGACGGCCTGGATGTCCTCGGTGACCGGCTGGAGAGCGAGCTCACGGACGGCGGGTGCGCCCTGGTGATCCGCAACACGGTCAGGCGGGTACTCGAGACAGCCCGCGTGCTGCGCGACAGGTTCGGGGCCGAAAACGTGACCGTGGCCCACTCGTGCTTCGTCGACCTCGACCGGGCCGACAAGGACAACACACTGCTGCGCCTGTTCGGGCCGCCGGAGAAGACCGGTGACCGGCCCACGGGCCGGCACATCGTGGTGGCCAGCCAGGTCGCCGAACAGTCGTTGGATGTCGATTTCGACCTGCTGGTCAGCGACCTGTGCCCCGTCGACCTGCTGCTGCAACGCATGGGGCGCCTGCACCGTCACCAGCGCGGCCCGGGACAGGCAGAGCGGCCCAAGCAGCTGCGGACGGCGCGCTGCCTGCTGACGGGTGCCGACTGGACGGCGGACGTGCCCGCCCCGGTGCGGGGCTCGGTCGCCGTGTACGGGCAGTACACCCTGCTGCGATCGGCCGCAGTGCTCCTTCCTCACCTGGACGGCGGGTCCGGGCGGCCGGTGCGGCTCCCGGCGGACATCAGCCCTCTCGTGCAGAGCGCCTACGGCCAGGCACCGGTCGGCCCGGACCACTGGCAGGACGCGCTGAAGAGGGCACGCGAACAGTTCGAGCGTCACCGAGACGACCAGGCCGCGCGCGCCGCCGTGTTCCGCCTCGGGGACGTCGGCAAACCGGGGCGTCCGCTGTTCGGCTGGGTCGCCGCCGGGGTGGGGGACACGGACGACACCCCCACCGGGCGCGCCCAGGTCCGCGACAGCCGCGACAGCCTGGAAGTCGTCGTCGTCCAGCGCCGCGGCGACGGCACTCTCGTCACCCTGCCGTGGCTCAAGCCGGACAGCAAGAACCGGCAACGCGCCGGCCTCGCCCTGCCGCAGGACGCCACACCGACACGGTTCGCGGCCCGCACGGCCGCGAGCTGCGCCCTGCGGCTCCCCATGCAGTTCTCCGGCCAGACCATGGACCGGGCCATCCAGGAACTGGAGCAGCTGTACATGCCCACGTGGCAGGGCAAGGACAGCCCTTGGCTCTCCGACCAGCTGATTCTCGCGCTCGACGAGGATTGTCAGACCCGGCTGGCAGGATTCTCGCTCCAGTACAGCCAAGCCGATGGTCTGAAGGTGACCCAGGATGCAGACGACTGAATTACCCGGTGCCGGTGCCGGTGCCGGTGCCGGTGCCGGTGGTGCGGGTGAGGCGCTGTCCTTCGACCTGACCCGCCGGCCGTGGATCCCGGTGCTGCACAGCAACGGTTCCCAGGACGAGTTGTCGCTGCGTCAGGTCTTCGACCAGGCCGGTGATCTGCGACGTGTCGTGGGCGACCTGGCCACGCAGGAATTCGCCCTGATCCGCCTCCTGCTGGCTATCGCGCACGATGCCCTGGACGGTCCGGCCGACGTCGAGGAGTGGGCAAAGCTGTGGGAGGACCCTGACTGCTTCGCCCCCGTCCAGGCGTATCTGGAGGAGCACTGTGAGCGGTTCGACCTGTTGCACCCGCGTACGCCGTTTCTGCAGAGTGCCGGGCTGCGTACCGGGAAGGACGAGGTGTTCTCCCTGAACCGGATCGTGGCCGACGTGCCCGCCGGGGAGCCGTTCTTCACCGCGCGGATACCGGACGTGGAGCGGCTGTCCTTCGCCGAGGCCGCGCGCTGGCTCGTGCACGTCCACGCTTATGACACCTCCGGCATCAAGACCGGCATGGTGGGTGACGAGCGGGTCAGGGGCGGCAAGGTGTATCCGCTGGGTACCGGCTGGGCGGGCGGGCTCGGCGGCGTCTTCGTGGAGGGTGCGACGCTGCGCCAGACGCTGCTGCTCAATCTGGTGGCGGCGGACACCGAAGCCCTCGACTTCTCTGTCGGGGACCGGCCGGCCTGGCGCCGGGAGCCGTGCGGGCCGGGATCCGGCGGCCGCGCCGCGAGCGGGCTTCGCGACCTGTACACGTGGCAGTCGCGGCGGGTGCGGCTGCATCATGACGCGGACGGCGTCCACGGTGTCGTCCTGGGCTACGGTGACCCGCTGGCCTGGCGGAACATGCACCGCTGTGAGCCGATGACCGCGTGGCGGCGCAGCCCCGTGCAGGAGAAGAAGCTGGGGCGGTCTCCCGTGTACCTGCCCCTGGAGCACGATCCGGCCCGCTCGGCGTGGCGGGGGATCGCCGCGCTCCTGGCCGACCGGCTGGAGGAGAGTGGCGGTGCCGGCGGGCCGTCGCGTCTGCGGCCGCGGATCCTGGACTGGGTCGCCCGTGTGGTGACCGAAGGCCACCTGCCCCGCCGTTTCCTGATCCGGGCCCGGGTGGCCGGGGTCAGGTACGGGACCCAGCAGTCCGTGATCGACGAGGTCGTCGACGACCGCTTGGTCATGCCGGTCGTCCTCCTCCACCAACAGGACCCCGCCTACGCCCGGCAGGCCATCGCCGCGGCCGAGGACGCCGAGCGGGCGGTACGGGCCCTGGGGGACCTCGCGGCCGACCTGGCCCGCGCCACCGGAGCCGAGCAGGACGGACCGAAGGCCGCGGCCCGTGCCGAAGGGTTCGACGCGCTGGACCACCCGTACCGCGGCTGGCTGTCCGACCTGGCGACAGTTGACGACCCGTTCGAGCACCGCGCGACCTGGCAGCGCCTGGTACGGCAGACGGTGGGCCGTCTCGGGGACCGCCTCATCGCCGGCGCGGGCGACGCGGCCTGGCAGGGCCGCATCCACACCGGCGACAAAGGCGGCACCTACTGGCTGAACGCGGGCCTGGCCGACGTGTGGTTCCGCGGACGCCTGGCCCGAGCACTCGGAAACCCCGACGCTCCCAACTCCACGGGGACCGGCGGAAGTACCGCCGTCCCGGACGACGACGGTTTGCCCCGGCCCGGGCCCGCAGACCCGCTGCCGGAGACCGATCACGCCGCGACCGACCCGGAGGAGCACGCATGACCCCCGCAACGCCCGTGTCCCCGGCGGCTGCGCCCACCGTGGTCCCGGTTCACCGGCGGGTCGCAGACCTCGCCGCCACACACATCGGCTCCTGGCAGCAGGGATACCTCCAGGACAGACCCCAGGCCGTGGCCGCCCTGGCCCGCCTGCGCCGCGGTGCGGGCCGTGAGGCGGGCGAGACGCCCGACCTGTGGGGCATGATCGACAACGATCCCCTGCACACCCGGCCCGAGAACACGCGGCCGTTGAGCGAGGTGGAGCTGGTGCGCGCCGAGAACGCACTGCACGCCGCCTGCACCCTGTGGGCGTTCCACCAGCAGTCCCGCACCGCGCCCATGCACCGCCGGCACACCCGGGAACGGCCCGGCGGCCTGGGCGCGGCGGTCCGGCGTCTGATGCCGGCCGACGGCACCGACGAGCCGGCCCGTAAGCGTCTGGTCCGGGCGGGCACCGCCCCCGACCTCGTCACGCTCGCCCAGCGGCTGCGCGACATCGTCGCCCTGCTGCGCCGCGACGACATCCCGCTCGACTACGCCCTCCTGGCCGGCCAGCTCTACCTCTGGCAGTGGCCCGACGGTCCCGCCACCGTCCGCCGCGCGTGGGGCCGCTCCTTCCACGAGCAGCGACTAACCCGGCCGGCCTCGGACGAGAACACCACCTTGGACAGCGAATAAGGACGCCTCGTGAACCGCATTTTCCTGGACGTACACGCCCTGCAGACCGTCCCGCCCAGCAACCTCAACCGGGACGACACGGGCGCGCCCAAGACGGCCGTCTACGGCGGTGTCCCCCGCGCCCGTGTCTCCAGCCAGGCCTGGAAGCGGGCCATCCGCACCTACTTCAAGGACGAGCACCTCCTCGACCCCGCCGAGCTGGGGGTGCGGACCAAGAAGGTCGTGGAACTCCTGGCCGACCGGATCACCGCCTTCGACCCGTCCGTCGCACGAGAGACGGCCATCACGCTCGCTGACGAGACCATCAGGGCCGCGGGCATCAAGACCGAAGTCCCCAAGCGGAAAGCCGACCAGGCGAAGAAGGACGCAGGGCCCCTCCCCGCCCCCGAGAGCAAGTACCTGGTCTTCCTCAGCTCCCGGCAACTCGACGGCCTGGCCCGCCACGCCCTCGAAGGCGCAGCCGACATCACCGCGTTTGTGAAGTCCAAGGAGAACAAGGCGCGCGCCAGGGAACTCGCGGACATGCGCCACTCCGTGGACATCGCCCTGTTCGGCCGCATGGTCGCCGATGTCGCCGACATCAACGTCGACGCCGCCGTGCAGGTCGCGCACGCCCTGAGCGTCCACCGGGTGGACAACGAGTCCGACTACTACACCGCCGTGGACGACGAGAACACGGACGAGGAGACCGGCGCCGGGATGATCGGCACCGTCGACTTCAACTCCGCGACCCTCTACCGCTACGCCGCGCTCGGTGTGCATCAGCTCGCCGCCAACCTCGGCCAGGGCCTGCGCGAGGACGAACCGCGTACCGAGCCGGTACGCCGCGCCGTCGAGGCGTTCGTGCTCGCCTTCGTCTCCTCCCTGCCCACCGGGAAGATCAACACCTTCGGGCACCACACCCAGCCCGACGCCGTCGTCGTCAGGCTGCGCACCACCCGGCCGATCAGCTACGTCGCCGCCTTCGAGGACCCGGTCCGCAGCAACGGCGGCCACCTGCGCGAGGCCGCCGACCGGCTCGCCGCCTACGCCGCCGACGTCGAACGTGTCTACGGCGACCCGGAGACCACCCTTACCTGGGTCCTGCGTGTCGGCCCCGCCACGCTCAAGCTCGCCGAGCTCGGCACCGAGACCGGCACGCAGCGCGAACTCGCCGCCGCCGTCGCCCGGGCCGTCGTCGAACGCCTGGAGAAGCCCGCATGAGCCGCACGGGCGTCCTCGCCCTCCGCCTGGCGGGCCCCCTGCAGTCCTGGGGCGCCGCCTCCCGCTTCACCCGGCGCACCACCGAATCGGCCCCGACCAAGAGCGGCGTCGTCGGCCTGCTCGCCGCGGCCGCCGGCATCGAACGCGGCGACGACACACGGCTCGCCCCCCTGGCGGCGCTCCGCTTCGGCGTCCGCGTCGACCAGCCCGGCACCCGCATCAGGGACTTCCACACCGCCCACCACGGCATCACCGGCGCCTCCATGCCCCTGTCCGAACGCTTCTACCTCGCCGACGCCGTCTTCGTCGCCGCACTCGAAGGCGACCACACCCTGCTCACCGGCCTGCACGACGCCCTGCGCACCCCGGCGTACCCGCCCTACCTCGGACGGCGCTCCTGCCCGCCCACCGAACCGGTCGGCCTCGCACTGCACGAGGACACCAGCCTGGAGGACGTACTGACGCGCGTGCCCTGGCAGGCCTCCGCCTGGTACCAAAGGCGCCACCCCACCCCGCGCACCCTGACCGTGCTGCGCGAGACGGCCCCCGGCGAATCCGTCGCAGCGGCGGACGTCCTGCGCGACCAGCCGGTCAGCTTCGACGCCGCACACCGGCGGCACACACTGCGCACCATCGCCACCACCCCCGTGCCCACCCCCGCCCCGGCCGGCGGCGGCCCGCGGGCGACACACGATCCGTTCGCCGCCCTCGCTGCCCTGGAGGATGACAGCGCCTGATGTTCCTCACCCGCTTCCGCGTCAACACCGCACGGCCCGGCGCCCGCCGCCTGCTGTCCTCACCCCAGGCCATGCACGCCGCCGTCATGTCGTCCTTCCCGCACATCCTGCCCTCCGACACCCCGCAGCCCGGCGCACCGCGCGTGCTGTGGCGCCTGGACCAGCACGCCCGCGCCGAGGTACTGCTGTACATCGTCAGCCCCGAGCGCCCCGACCTGACCCACCTGGTCGAGCAGGCCGGATGGCCCGCCGTCACCGGCCCCGACAACCCCGGCTGGCAGACCCGTCCCTATGCCCCCCTCCTCGACCGGCTGACCGCCGGTGACCGCTGGGCCTTCCGCCTGACCGCGAACCCCGTACACACCATCCGCCGCACAGAAGGCGAACCCCGCAAGATCACCGCCCACCTCACACCCATCCACCAGATGGGCTGGCTGCTCGACGAAAAACGCCAGCAACGCCTCGGCTTCCGCATCTGCGAGAAACCCGCCGAGAGCCGGCTCCTGCCCGAGGGCACCACCCACCAAAAACGCCCCCACCCCGGCGACCGCTACGAACTGACCGTACGGGACACACGTTCCCTCGCCTTCGACAAGACCCGCAGCCCGGGCGGCCGCCGGGACAAGCCGGTCACCGTCGTCACCGTCACCTTCGAAGGACGCCTGGAGATCACCGACCCCGACGCCCTGCGCCGCACCCTCACCCAGGGCATCGGCCGAGCCCGCGCCTACGGCTGCGGCCTCCTCACCCTCGCCCCCCTCACCCCGAAAACGCCATGAGCACACCCGCCCAACGCCCGGCACTCACTCCTCGCCAGCTCACCCGCACCGACGAACGCCTCTCCTTCGTCTACCTCGAACGCTGCACGGTCCACCGCGACGCCAACGCCATCACCGCCCAGGACGCCGAAGGCACCACCCACATCCCCTCCGCGACCATCGGCACCCTCCTCCTCGGCCCCGGCACACGCGTCACCCACCAGGCCATGAGCGTGCTGGGCGAGACAGGCGCGGCAGTCTGCTGGGTCGGCGAACACGGCGTGCGCTACTACGCCTCCGGCCGCGCCCTCAGCCGCTCCTCCGCCCTCGTGGAGGCCCAGGCCCGGCAGTGGGCCAACCCGCGCAGCCGCCTCGCCGTGGCCCGCGAGATGTACCGGCTGCGTTTCCCGGACGAGGACCCGGCCGGCCTCACCAGGCACGAACTCCTCGGACGTGAAGGGCGACGGCTCAAGGACTGCTACCGGGCCCAGGCCGCCCGCACCGGCGTCCCCTGGCGGGGCCGCCGCTACACCCCCGGCGACTTCGCCGGCGGCGACGCCGTCAACCAGGCCATCACCGCCGCCGCCCAGTGCATGTACGGCATCGCCCATGCCGTCGTCACCTCCCTGGGATGCAGCCCGGCCCTCGGTTTCATCCACTCCGGCCACGAACTGTCCTTCGTCCTGGACATCGCCGACCTCTACAAGACAGAGATCGGCATCCCGCTCGCCTTCGACGTGGCCGCACAAGGCGAGGAAGACGTCGGCTCCCGCACCCGCCGCGCACTGCGGGACCGCATCACCGAAACATCCTTGCTGAGCCGGTGCGTCGACGACATCAAACGCCTCCTGCTACCGCAGACGACCACACCCTCGGATCCCGGTGATGACCGGGACGTCGTCACGCTCCACAGCGACCACAACCACCAGGTCGCCTCCGGCGTCAACTACGACGGGCCCGACTACGGGGACGAACTCTGGTGACCGTCATCGTTCTCACCAACTGCCCCGCCGGACTGCGCGGCTTCCTCACACGCTGGATGCTGGAGATCTCCGCGGGCGTGTTCGTGGGCAACCCCTCGGCCCGCATCCGCGACGTGCTCTGGAACGAGATCCAGCAGTACGCGGGGCAAGGCCGAGCCCTGCTGGCCCACACCACGAACAACGAGCAGGGCTTCACCTTCCGCACCCACGACCACGCCTGGCATCCGGCCGACCACGAAGGCATCACCCTGATCCGCCGCCCCGACCCGAACGCACCCCCCACCGCTCCGTCTCCCCGAAACGGCCCGCCATCCGGCTGGAGCAGGGCCGCCAAACGCCGACGGTTCGGGAGAGGCTGATGCACACCGGAAGTCTTTTGTCTCATTTGTCGGAGTCGGAGAAAGTACTCGGCAACCGCCCCCAGCGCCAGTAAAACCGCAGGTCATTCAGTCTGCTCCCCGCGCCCGCGGGGATGGTCCCCACGATGGTGGCGATCTCGGTGACCGGGCTGAACTGCTCCCCGCGCCCGCGGGGATGGTCCCCCCGCCTGGATCTGCGCTGGCTCAGGCTGAAGCTGCTCCCCGCGCCCGCGGGGATGGTCCCGTGGGAGCCGCCGCCGGCGGAATCGGCGCGGTCTGCTCCCCGCGCCCGCGGGGATGGTCCTCCCTCCCAACGCCCGAAGACCGGGCCAAGGCCCTGCTCCCCGCGCCCGCGGGGATGGTCCCATCCGCCGTGACGCCCTCGACCCGAACCACCGCTGCTCCCCGCGCCCGCGGGGATGGTCCCCCCCCGCACACCGCAACCCCAACCACCAAGGACTGCTCCCCGCGCCCGCGGGGATGGTCCCGACGTGGCCCCGGCCGGTCCGATCTTCATGGACTGCTCCCCGCGCCCGCGGGGATGGTCCCGCCCCGCTCCCGCTGGTCGTGGACCGCGCTGGCTGCTCCCCGCGCCCGCGGGGATGGTCCCCCCGTGCTCGGGTCCTGCCCCTGCTCGAAGAACTGCTCCCCGCGCCCGCGGGGATGGTCCCTTCTTGACATCCCAGTCGTTGGATCGGTCATGCTGCTCCCCGCGCCCGCGGGGATGGTCCCCGGTGGCTGGCCATCAGCTTGGCGGACGGCTCCTGCTCCCCGCGCCCGCGGGGATGGTCCCGCAACGAGCCGTCGGTCACTGCGGTCACCAGCCTGCTCCCCGCGCCCGCGGGGATGGTCCCGTCACCAACCCGGACCCCTGCCGCCCGGCCCACTGCTCCCCGCGCCCGCGGGGATGGTCCCTGGGCGGCACGCCGGCGGAGGACGCGGCGGGCCTGCTCCCCGCGCCCGCGGGGATGGTCCCCAGTCGGCCGCCGGCCTCGCGGCCGTCAACCGCTGCTCCCCGCGCCCGCGGGGATGGTCCCCAGGTCCCGGGCCAGCGGCCGGGCGACGAAGACTGCTCCCCGCGCCCGCGGGGATGGTCCCGAGCTGATGGGCGGCGGCCTTGTGCAAGGCGGCTGCTCCCCGCGCCCGCGGGGATGGTCCCCATCGAGGTCCAGTCCATCGCAACGCGCCGTGCTGCTCCCCGCGCCCGCGGGGATGGTCCCGACGCCGGCGCTGGAATCCGGTGATCGCGGTACTGCTCCCCGCGCCCGCGGGGATGGTCCCCGGATCACCGCACTGACCAACCGCGAGGATGCCTGCTCCCCGCGCCCGCGGGGATGGTCCCTGCTTGGTCCCGACCCAGTCCGGTCCGGCCTTCTGCTCCCCGCGCCCGCGGGGATGGTCCCGAACTCCCCAACGGTGGCCTGACGAAGTGGCTCTGCTCCCCGCGCCCGCGGGGATGGTCCCGGGACAGGGTTCGAGCTGGAGGTCAGCCTCCCCTGCTCCCCGCGCCCGCGGGGATGGTCCCTCCGACGGCGTCCACAGCGAGGACACCACCAGCTGCTCCCCGCGCCCGCGGGTATGGTCCCGACGTGAAGAGGGGGTACCGCTGTGCGCACCGCTGCTCCCCGCGTCCGCGGGGATGGTCCGCCGACCCCGCCGGCCTTCCCGGGCAGGGACAACTGCTCGCGTCCGCGGGGATGGTCCCGCTCCGAAGTTCCGGGCCCGGCGGCGCGGCGGCTGCTCCCCGCGCCCGCGGGGATGGTCCCCTGCGCTCTCCCGCTCCCTAAGCGTGCGCCTTCTGCTCCCCGCTCCCAGTTGCCGGGCCAGCTCCCGGTCGGGAGCGTACTGCTCCCCGCGCCCGCGGGGATGGCTCCGTTTCGCTCGTCGGGAGGAATCCCGGCACGGGCTGCTCTCCGCGCCCGCGGGGATGGTCCCGTGCCCAATGAGCCGCCGGTGTTCCTGGACTGGTGCTCCCCGCGTCCGCGGGGATGGTCCCGCGGACTGGACGCAGAAGGCTGTGGAGTACCTGTTGCTCCCCGCGCCCGCGGGGATGGCCCCACGAAGGCCGCGGCCCCAGTGTCGTACCCGGGCTGCTCCCCGCGCTCCGGGGGGCCCTCCACGTCAACGTCGTCCAGGTCGACGGAGACCTGCTCCCCGCGCCTGCGGGGATGGTCCCGCGGTCGGCGCCCGGCCGCCCGTGTCCGGCTGCTGCTCCCCGCGCCCGCGGGGATGGTCCCTGGCCCTGGATCGCCGGCGCGCTGGGTGGCCCCTGACTTCCCGCGCGCGGGGATGGTTCCCCCTTGGCCTCCGCCGCGTTGCGCGGTGTGTCCTGCTCCCCGCAGACGTTTATGGCGCCTCTATCCGAGCAGAGTGGCCGCTGGCTTCGTTCACTTCCAGCGACAGCGTTTGTCGATCTGTTTCAGCAGCAGTTGGTGCTCGGCGTCGCGGTGGGTGTTCACGAGAAATGACGGCACTGCGGCTTGGCGTGTCGGCGTGCAGGTCAACGTGCCCAAACGATATGGCTGAACGTGCTGTGTGCGCCCCAAGGCATCGGCGGTTGTATGGTCGACGCCTCAATCAGCAGGAGGGCAGCGGCAGGGCATGCGGGTGACGATGACGAGCGCTGCGGCACGGACTGGCCACGCGAACGAGGACTTCACCGGCGCTGTACCGACGGGAGTCGTGCTAATCGACGGCGCCGGCATCGCCGGCACCGAATCGATCTGCCGGCACGGCGTGGCCTGGTACGCCAGCCACCTGGGAGGCAGCCTACTCAGCCTCCTGTCACGCGAGCGGGACCACAGCCTCGCGGCGCTCCTCGCCGAGGCCATCAAGCAGGTGACGGACATTCACCGGGGTACCTGCGACGTCGCCAACCCTATCAGTCCGTCAGCAACCGTAGCCATCCTGCGGCTGTCCGGCGGCCTCATCGAGTACCTGGTCCTCGGTGACTCGGTTCTCGTGCTCGACAAAGCAGCTGGTGGGCCGCTTGTCGTCTCCGATCCCAGGGAGGTGATCATCAGCCGGTCGTACCAAGCCGCGCTCGAGCCCGTCGCCGAAGGGAGCGAAGAGTACCACCGAATCCTGCGGGACTTGCGCGCCAACCGAAACCAGCCGGGCGGCTTCTGGGTGGCCAAGGACGACCCGTGGGCGGCAGAGGAGGCGATCACCGGGAGCTGTCCGGTCTCCGAGCTGACCGGTGCCGTCCTGCTCAGCAATGGAGCCAGCCGCATCGTGGATCGGTTCCAGCTCGCGGACTGGCCAGGGGTCATGGCCGTCTTGGCGTCGAGCGGACCCGTCGAAATCATCCATCGGGTCCGGCAGGCGGAGGCACGCCACACGGTGGCGGCGGACGACGCGACGATCGCACACTGTACCGAGCTCGACGAGGCCCTTGGTCGGTCTGAAGGCGTCTGACCAGTGCTGTTGCTGCTGTTTCGCGCGCCGCCAGCATAGGCGGAACCGCCGCCAGCGAGGCGGCGGTCCATCGGCGTGGGAGATGCAGGGGTCAGCTGGCTTTGACTGGCTCTTCGGCTCGTGCGCGGGTGCTGGCGAGGCGGTAGGAGTCGGTGCCGGTCTCGATGATCGTGCCGTTGAAGGTGAGGCGGTCGACGATGGCCGCGCAGAGACGCGGGTCGGTGAAGGTCTTGGTCCAGCCGCCGAAGGACTCGTTGGAGGCTATCGCGACGCTGTTCTTCTCCTCGCGTTCGGTCAGGACCTGGAAGAGGAGTTCGGCGCCGTGCCAGTCGAGTTCCATGTAGCCGAGTTCGTCGATGCAGAGCAGGTCGACGCGTCCGTAGCGGGCGATGGTCTTGTTGAGCTGCTTCTCGTCGGCGGCCTCGACCAGCTCGTTCACCAGCTTCGTGGCGAGTGTGTATCGGACGCGGTAGCCCTTCATCGCCGCCTCGGTGCCCAGGGCGATGAGCATGTGTGTCTTGCCGGTCCCGGAGTCACCGATCAGGCAGAGCGGCTGACTCTTCTTGAGCCATTCGCAGCTGGCGAGGGTGTGGACGGTGGCTGCGCCGATGTTCGGGTTGGCGTCGAAGTCGAAGGCGCGCAGGGACTTCTCCCGCGGGAAGCCTGCGGCCTTGATCCGTCGTTCTGAACGGCGTCGTGCTCGGTCGTCGCACTCCGTCGTTAGCAGTTCGGCGAGGAAGCCGCGGTAGGTCATCTGGTCCTTGATCGCCCGGTCGGCGATCTCGTTGAACTCGTTGCGGATCGAGGGCAGCCGCAGCAGGCGGCAGGCGGTGTCGATGGCGGCGTCGGCGGCCTGCTCGGTCAAGCCTCGCTGGCGGGGCAGGGTCACTGTGCTTCTCCCTCACGGTGGTCGCTGCCGCTGGTGCGGCGGCGTCGGAGCAGTTGGTCATAGGGGGTCACCGACGGCAGCGGCCTGGTGTCCGGCGGGAGGTGCGTAAGGCGCCACGCGTGCAGCGACGTGACGGTCGCCGGCGTCTGCCCCGGAGCCGCCGGGATGGATGAGCCGATGGTTGGCTCGTCCTCCGTCTGGGCGGCTTTGCGGGCCTCCAGGGCAACGGCGTCGGCGGTCAGGGCGCCGGCCCGCAGTGCAGGTGGCCAGGCCCGCGACGACATGCTCGTGGGCGAGGTGGCGGTTCAGTAGGAGGACTTCGATCAGTGCCCGGGTGCCGTCCCGCTCGCCGTGGATCTTGCGGGCCTGGGCCCACCAGGCGTCGTGGACGGGGGTGAACTTGCCTTCGGACCGGCCTGTTCCAGGGCCGTGGCACCGGGGAAGGCGCCGGGCTTGCGGATGAGGGCTTCGAGGTAGTGGTCCAAGTCCAGGCGGCAGCTGCCCTTCGCGATCAGCCGCTCGTGCCGGGCCACCTCAACGTTCCTGTCTTAAACGACCAGGTGAGAGGCGTGCAGGACAACGCGTACCCGCTTACCGATGAGGCGGGTCGGGACCGAGTAGCGGTTGGTGCGGACGGCGATCTGGCTGTAGCGGTCGACTCGTGGCGTGAACAGCCGGCCGGTCTCGAAGGGTTCCCGCGGCAGCGGCATCAGCAGCGGCTGCTCGACGGCGAAGTACTCGTCGACGGTCCGCGGCCGTGAACCGATCCTGCGGTGCCCGTCGTGCAGGTCCCACTGGTCGACCATCTCGTTCAGCTCGGCGAGGCAGTCGACTTCCGGGACCGGGGTGAAGTGGTTGCGGCGGAAGTAGCCGATCATTCCTTCGACGCCGCCCTTCTCGTGGACGCCTTCGACGCCGGGGCGGCAGTAGAAGCTCTCGATGTTGAAGTGCGAGCGGAAGGCGATCCACCGGTCGGTTCCCACCCGGGCCCGGTTCAGTCCCAGCACCTGGGCGACGGCCGACTTCAGGTTGTCGTAGCGGATCTTGCTTCGCGGGACACCGCCCAGCGTGCGAAGCGCGTGCACGTGCCCTTCGAAGAAGGCTTCCTGGCCGCAGGAGGCGAAGACCCGGTGCACGGCCTTGCCCGAGTAGGACGGGCGGAGCGAGAACAGGTAGCAGGTCACCAGCTCGCCGGCCAGGCGCACGGTCACCTCGCCGAAATCGACCTCCGCCTCGTGACCCGGCAGGTGAGTCTGCGACACGAACGCTTCCACCGGGGCCTTACCCAAGGCCGCCAGGATCTCCGGCTACCGGTCGGAGACGTAGCGCCGGACCATCTGGTAGGACACATCAGCGCCGTGCTCCTCGACGAGCCGGTGGAAGATCCGCGTGATCGTATGCCGCTGCTTGCGCGGCGCGTCGAGGTCCGTCCGCAGCATCTCGTCGATCACCGGCTTGTACGGATCCAACGCCGTCGGCCGCGGCGGCAGCTTCTTCCGGGGCTCCGGCCAGACCGAGTCCACGGCCTTCTTCACGGTCCGCCACGACACGCTGTACTTGCGCTCAAGCTCGCGCATCTTCATGCCAGCACGGTGATCACGCCGGATCGCCGCGTACAGCTCGACCTTGGACATCTGCGGCATGACCAGGACCTTTCACCAGGAGCATCCCGATGCTGCCCTGGCAAGTGCCCCAGTGCTGTCAAAACTCGTAAACATCACCCGACCGTGGATCTGGGTGCCTCCCAAACCCGTGAACAACCGACGGCACTACTCGTGAATAAAGCCATACCAGCGACCAGACGGCCTCGATGGGATTGAGGTCAGGTGCGTAGGGCGGGAGACGGACAGTGGTGAGCCAGTCGTGGTCGGCCTCGTACCGCTTCTGCCCGGTGGCCAGGTGGGTGTTGAGATTTGGAAGACAAGCCGATCATGCTGGTGTGGTGCAGCAGAAACGGTGGGAGGTGGGCCCGGAGCCGGGCGGAGTGGGGCGGCCGTCGTGTCGTCCGGCGGCGCGGCCCGCGCCGCCCGCGCGAGGCTCCGGTCGGTTCGGCCGTGCCGGCCGGCCGCAAGAGCCCGGCCAGTCGGCGTGCGTCGTACCCACCTCGGTGTCCAGGCCAACGAGCGCGGATTCAGCCGGTGGAGGACACCAGCCCGACCCGGTAGGCGAGGACGACGGCCTGGACCCGGTCACGCAGGCCGAGTTTGGCCAGGATCCTCGACACGTAGGTCTTGACCGTCTCCGGGGTGATGAAGAGCTTCGCGGCGATCTCCGCGTTCGACAGCCCCTCGGCGATCTGCCGGAGCACCTCCAGCTCGCGCGGGGTCAGTGCACGTACCACGTCCTCCCTGGCCGGCCGGGACGTATCGGCCGGGCGCAGGTGTTCGGCGAAGCGGCCGATGAGGTGGCGGGTGACGGCGGGGGCCAGCAGGGCCTCGCCCCCGGCGACCGTCCGAATGCCGTTGACCAGCTCCGCCGGGGGCGCGTCCTTGAGGAGGAAGCCGCTGGCCCCGGCACGCAGCGCGTCGTAGACATACGCGTCGACGTTGAAGGTGGTGACGACCAGCACCTTCGGCGGTGCCTCGGCGTCGGGACCGGCCAGTTGCCGGGTCGCCTCGATGCCGCCGAGCAGGGGCATCCGGATGTCCATCACCACCACGTCGGGACGCAGGCGCTCGGCGGCCCGGACCGCCTCGTGCCCGTTCTCGGCCTCCCCGACGACCTCCATGTCGGGCTGGGCCGAGAAGATGGTGACGTAGCCGGTGCGCACCAGTGCCTGGTCGTCGCAGACGAGCACACGGATCGGTGGCAGCGCATCTCTCACGGGGTCACTCCGATAGAGGCTTGGACGGAATGGTGGCGTGGACCTCGAACCCGCCTTCGGGCCGGGGTCCGGCCTCCAGTTCACCACCGACCAACCGCGCCCGTGCGCGCAGCCCCGCCAGTCCGCGCCCACCCGCGGGGTCCGGCTTGCGCACGGCAGGCGCGGCCGCCGGGGAGGCGGTGGGTCCGTCGGTGGTCACCTTGATCTCGACGCGCTCCTCGCCGTGCCGGACCAGGACCCGTGTCGTCTGCCCGGCGGCGTACTTCATCGCATTGGTGAGCGCCTCTTGCACCACCCGGTACACGGCCAGCTCCACGTCCACGGACTGCGCTCGCCGCTCGCCCTGTTCGCTGAACTCGACCGGCTGCCCCGACCTGCGGGCCTGTTCGACCAGGTCCCCGAGCCGTCCCAGGGTGGGTGCCCGGTCCCCGCGCGCCGGGTCCGCGGACGCCGACTCGCCGGTCGCCTCCAGCACGCCGAGCAGGTACCGCAGCTCTGTCAGCGCCCGACGGCCGGTGTCGCTGACGGCCGACAGCCCCTCGCCGGCCTTGTCCGGTGCGGAGGCGAGCAGGAACTGCGCCGCGTCCGCCTGGACCACCATGGCCGTCACATGATGGGTGACCACGTCGTGCAGCTCCCTGGCGATGCGTGCCCGCTCCGCGGCCGTGGCCACTTCGGCGGCCAGCCGCCGCCGCTGCGTCTGTTCCGCCCGCCGTGTGCGCACGATGCTCCCTGCTGTCCAGAACGCGGCCAGGGCCAGATAGAACGCGAGATAGTCCGCGATGCCCTGCGGTGAGCCGAGGCGGTCCAGGACGAGGGCCAGCACGGCATAGCCCGCACTGACCACGCCCGCCAGACCACGGCGGAAGCGGACCTGGTGGGCTCCGGCCGAGTACAGGGCCAGATACAGCCCCAGGCTCCCGAACGTCGTCGCGAAGCCCAGCGCCTGGTACGCGGCGAACGCGCCCGCGGCGACAGCCAGACAGCCCGCGGGCCAGCGCCGGCGGGCCGCCAGCGGCAGGGTCTGGGCCAGGACCAGCCCGACGCTCAGCGCGCTCGCCGGCCGCTCGGGCAGATCCCCGATCTGCGCTCCGATGTTGGACAGGGTCGGCACGAAGGCCAACGAGGCCAGCACCAGGGCGAGGACGCCGTCCTTGAGGAAGGCGTCCCGCTCCTCCCACCAGTCGAGCGGCGCCCGGAGCCGCGCACGGCTCCACTGCGCCTGAGGGGACATCACTACTGTTTCCTCCGGTCAGTCGGCCTGAAGTGTCATGCGGATCGACGGGGCAGCAGCCGCCCGCCGCGGCGGGCGAGGACGAACATGCGGACGGCGAGCAGCACACCGAGGACGACGGGCACCAGCGCCGCCTCCAGGCCGAAGCCACCGCCGGTCAGCACAGCGGAGCCATGCACGTCGGCGGTGAACAGGCCCTCGGAGGTGTGCCCGGAGACCGGGATGCCGAGCAGTTGCTCGGTGGTGTTCCAGGCGAAGTGCAGACCCGCGACGAACCAGATGTTACGCCGCCACAGGAACGCGGCGCCGAGCATCACGCCCGCCTCCGAAGCGATCGCCACCGCACTCCACGCACTGGCGCCCGGAGTGCCCAGATGGGCGATGCCGAAGAACAGCCCGGTGATCACGATGGCGGCCCGGCTGCCCCACAACTGCTCCAGAGCCTGCAGCGCGAGACCGCGGAACAACAGCTCCTCGGTGACCGCGGTGCCGATCTGCACCATGACCGCGGACCAGACGACCGCCATGAAGCCATGGCCCGCCCAGGAGAACGAGTAGCCTCCGAACGCCGTGATCAGCGAGACGGACACCAGAACGAAGCCGAGGCCGATCGCGCCGCCCAGCAGCGCCTCCCGGCCGGCTCCCCGCCGGGCCGTCTCCGGCGTCGAGCGTCGCGCGACATGGCGCATGACCAGCCAGTACACGGCCACCGCCGCCACCGCGCCGAGCACCGGAACCGGACCGGGACCCGTGGCGGTCAGGCCCGAGACCACGCCGACGCCGATCAGACCCGTCAGCATCCAGCCGAGCGGAGAACGGACGATCCGGCCGAGACGGCCGCCGCGAGCGTCGGGACCGTCGGGGCCCGTGTCCGGGCCGGGGCCTCCGGCGTCCTGCCGTGCGGTGGACGTTGTACTCATCGTGGCCTCCCCTGCCGCGGTCGCACAGGCTGCGACCTGACAACCACGCTAGGAGTCCGGCGCCGTCCGCGAGTCACCCGCACATGGACAACTCCGGTAGCTCTCGCGGGGGATGCGCCCGGGAAGAGGATCGGGCAACCGTACGAGAAGGAGTTGGTGTGGGTCCGGAACAGCGGGGCCGGGGCCCGCCGGGCGGCGCTGCTCGTCACCTCGCCGTAGCTCCGGGAGAACAGGGCCGGCCCGAGGGGCGCGGACGTACGGCTTCCGCCCGTCCTTACGCGTCAGTAAGGTTTCGGGAATGAGCGGACAGACGACTCCGGGGACCGGCGCGGGGCGGTACCGGCCCGGCCCGGTCGCGGCGCTGGGGGAGCGGCTGCGCGATAGCGGCGCGTGCGTCCTGACCGGTGAGCCCGGCGGCGGCGGCTCGACCATCCTCGCCCGGGTGGCCCGCGCCGCCGGTCCCGCCGTCGTCGTGCCCGCCCTTCCCGAGCGCTGCCGACAGCCACTGGCCTGTCTCCGGGCGCCGTGCCGGGCGGCCGGAGTGCCCGCCGACGACGCCGACCTGTGGGACGCCGCCTCCCGGACCGCCCTCGGCCGGCTGGCCGCGCGTCTCTCCCCGGGCGACGGAGTCTCCCTGGTGCTCACCGTGGCCGGACACCGGCCGGTGAACCCGGAGTTCGCCGGACTGCCGCTGCTCCGCCTCGCCCCGCTGTCGACGGCGGACACCGCCGCCCTGCTGGACGACGCCGCGCCGGGCGCCCTCGACCCCCGGGCGCGCGACGAGATCACGGCCGCCGCCGAAGGCAACCCCGGCCTGCTGCTCGGCGTGGTGCACCGCCTTCGTGGCCGACTCCGCAGAGTACGCCGTCGACGACCCGGCCGTGCCGTTGACGACCCGGCCGTGCCGTTGACCACGGGCCGGATCCGCGACACCCGGCCCGTGGTCGCGCGGCCAGCCTCGACGACCTGTCCAGCCCCATGCACTTCTCGTACCGCGTCATATCACCGCTGCACGCCGTCGGCCCGTGGAGCGGTGGCACGGCCGAGTTGCTCCTCCACCGAGTGCGAGGCCTGGACTACCGGCCGCCGGGCCTTGTTCCGGGTGCCGCCCTTCCACGTCCGCCCGGCCGCCGCCCCGTCGTCCCTTTCGTCGTCGTGCGCGGTCACGGCCCCGACCCCGCTCACCCCGCCGTCGGTCACCGCGCTGTCTCTCTCGGCTCGGCCGTCTCCTCGTCCGGCTCGGTCGCCGCCCCAGTCCCGGGCCGCGCCGTCGTGCTGCGCGACCCCTGCCTCCGTCGTCCCGTACGTCGACGCCGTCGCGGCGGGGAACTGCTGCTCGAGGCGGGAACGCCCGGGGTGTTGACGCCCGCCTGCGGTACCGTACGTCCGGCGTCCGGGCAGCCCTGTTCCAAAGCCAGTCCCCGCATCCGCGACGCCCGCTGCACCGCCGGCCTCTGCTCCCCGCGCCCGCGGGGATGGTCCCGGCCCGCGCAACGCCTTCGCGCTGCTAGACGCCTGCTCCCCGCGTCCACGGGGATGGTCCCGCCCACAGGGTGGCGATCCTGGAGCACGGCAACTGCTCCCCGCGCCCGCGGGGATGGTCTTGGGCCGACGTGTACGGCGACATCTTGACCGCACTGCTCCCTGCGCCCGCGGGGATGGTCCCGCCTCACTGACCTGGGCGTCGAACACTGGGTCCTGCTCCCTGCGCCTGCGGGGATGGTCCCCTCAGCGTGGCCTACAGTGGGGAGCTATTCAACTGCTTCCCGCGCCTGCGGGGATGGTCCCTTCGGCAACGTCTGGGCGCTCGCGGCCCGCTTCTGCTCCTCGCGCCCGCGGGAATGGTCCCACCCCGGTGGCCGGGCCGACGCCGGTGGTGAACTGCTCCCCGCGCCCGCGGGGATGGTCCCGAGGGGAGGCCGAATGTGGTGGAGTAGTCGAACTGCTCCCCGCGCCCGCGGGGATGGTCCCGTCGGCCTGCGCATCATCGTCGACAGCGCCGACTGCTCCCCGCGCCCGCGGGGATGGTCCCCCCCGGCTACGAGATCTGGCTGGCGCCAGCCGCACCCGGCTGGGTGAATCCATCGGGTTGGCGGGACCCTCGCGGGGGTTGCGGTGTGGTGTTGTACGTGCTCCCGGTCAGCGAGATGCACATCAGGGAGCCGGGGCTCGTCGTGGTCGACGTCGCGGCCGCCGACGATGAACCGCCCTCGCTTTCCAGCGGATGCTCGCCGGCCGGTGGGCGACAGTGACAGCGGAGAGCACCACGCGGGACCCCGGACAGCCCGGCGTCCGGCTGCGCTGCTACCTCGACCCGCGCCAGGAACTCACCGCCGGTAGTTGAGGCGGTCACGGTCTGAGACGGTTCATACCGAGGTACCATCCCTCGCCGGACAGCGGTACCTGCGTCACGTCGACGTTGGTGCGGTTGCGGTGCGGGCGGACGGGGTGCCTCCGTCTCCCGGTGCTGTCCCGGGCGATGTCGACGGCCACCTTCATCACCACCTCGGGCTCGACCAGCATCACCTCATCGAGCGTGCGCTGCCCTCCCGGCCCGCCGGGAACGTTCGCCCTTGCCACGGGTGCGCGCCTGTCGGTGGGGCCGGTGCGTCGGTCAGGGTGTGGCCGGCGGTCTGGGACAGCGTGGTGGTGCGCCTGGTGTACTGAAGGCGGCCCGCTGCGTTCTAGCGGTCCAGCAGCATGGTCCGGGGCGCGGTGAGGGGGCCGGTGACGACTGTGATGACGGCCGCGGTCGTGACCCGCACCTTGTACTTCCGTCAGGAGCGTGTCGGTCGGTAGGCTCCTCCAGCCGGCTGTGCCCCGGCCCCCGGGCCGGGACGCGGGGGAGTGGGTGATACCCCGCATACTGCTCCAGTGCGAACGCGCCGTCCTTGCCGGTGCGGTGGTGCGGGAGGAGCTGCGCATCACCACGGCTAGTGCCGTGCGGGGGCGGGCGTACGGATGTCGCCCGGTGTACTGCAGGCGGCGCTGTTCGGGCAGCTGCTCGTGTTCGAGGCGGCCGGCTTCGAGCACGACGGCCAGGAGCAGTGAGGATGTTCAGTTAAAGCATGCGGGGGCGCTGCCACTGCTGTCCGAGGACATGGTGGTCGAGGAAGTTCAGCACCGTGTCGTACATGAGGCGGATGTGGTTCGGCGCCCCGATGGCGTGGCCCTCTTCCGGGAAGTACAAGAAGCTGACGGGCGCACCGAGCCGCTGCAGATCGCTGTGCAGGCTCAGTGCCTGGCCTATCGGGACTCGGTGGTCCTTGCCGCCGTGCACGATCAGTATCGGTGTAGTCACCTTCGCCGCGTGGAGGTGTGGTGAGTTGGCTTCGTACCGTTCGCGCTGCGTCTGCGGGTCGCCGAAGATCTTCCGGAAGTATGCGTGCATGTCCGTGTCGATCTGGAACGCTTCCAGGTGCCACATCCCGGCGTGGGTGACGATCGCCTTGAAGCGGTCGGTGAGGGTCGCGGCCCGGTTGGCCAGGTAGCCGCCGTAGGACCAGCCGACGAGGCCGGTCCGGGTCGCGTCGAGGTCGTCGCGGGCCAGTGCCGCGTCCGTCAGCGCGATGAGATCACGGTAGGGCTGGCCCCCGTACTGGCCCCGGCCTCGCTCCTGCATGCGTTGCCCGTAGCCGGTGGACAGTGCCGGATCCGGTAACAGCACCGCGTAGCCGCGCGCCGCGAACGGCCATGGGTTCCACAACCACGTCCAGGCACTCCAGGACATCTGTGGTCCACCGTGCGGGGCGATGATCAGTGGTGCTGGACGCTCGGCCGAGGCGCCCTCGGGCAGCGCGAGCCAGGCGCGCAACGGGAAACCGTCGTCCGCCTCGACGTGCACTTCGGCCAGCGTGCCGGGAAGCGAGTCGAGGTCACCGGGTGCCCTGAGGAAGGCGGGGTGTTGATCGGCTGTGACGGCATCCAGCCGAACCACTCGAGGCGGGCTGTCGATCGTGCTGCGCAGTGCATAGAGGGTGGTTCCATCGGGCGACACGCAGAGCGAGGCGTAGGCGCCGGAGGCGGTCAGGCGGGTGATCGTGCCGTCCGCGTCGCGGCGGAAGATCGGGCAGTGGCCCCGCTCGTCGCCGGTGAACCACAGCGTGGCGTCCCCACGGATCGGCGAGAGGAGCGCCCGTCCCGGCCACGGCCAGTTGTCGAACTGCGGCAGGAGGTCGGTCTCTTCACCCGAAGCCAGGTCGAACGCGACCAGAGTGACTCGCCACTGCGTGTCATAGGTCTCCTCTCGCTGGCGCTGGCAGACCAACGCCGAGCCGTCGGCCGTGAACGCCAGGCGGTAGTACTGATGACCGGGGCGGGAGAATGTGTGGCGCTCGACGCCCGTGGCCGCGTCTGCAACCGTCACGACATTCGTGTCGGGAGCGCGGCCCGTCGGGGCCCGCGTGTAGGCGACCAGCGATCCGTCCGGCGAGAGCGCCATGTCTGCGATGCCGGCCAGACCCTGACTGCCGGCGTTCACCGGCTCCCCGTCGGCGTGCAGGACGAAGGTGTGGGGTTCGTCAGGGCCGTGGCCTGCGCCGAAGGCACACGGTGTGGTCGCCTCGTACAGAACCGCGTTGACCATGGCGCTCTCTCGCGCACGGCGAAGTTCGGCGTATGCGGCGGCATTCACCGTGCCAGGCAGCAGATCAGCGGTGTAGGCGACCGTGCGGGCGTCCTTGGCGGCGACGAAGGAGGATATGTCTCCCGGGTGGTGGGCGATCTGCCTGGCCTCGCCGCCCTCCGGCAGTGCCCACAGCCCCACGCCCTGGCTCTCGCTCTTTTCAGCGGCGGAATCTGTGTTCTCGCGGCCGGAGAGGAACAGCAGTGTGCCGTCGGCAGCGAAAGCGGGAGCGAAGTCACCCGGCACGGACCGGGCCACGGGGCGGCTCTCGCGCTCGCCCGAGGGGTCCACCTCCCACAACCGCCGAACGTGCCCGGTTCCCTGGTCGTTGATGATCTGCACGGACGCGATCAAGCGCGTTCCGTCGGGCGCCAGGACCAGGTTCGTCAGGCGAGGGTGTGTGGCGAACAGGTCGTGGAACGAGGCGACATCATCCAAGGCGCGGATCATGACGATCATCCTGCCCGCCGCCCCCGAACTTTGACAGGGGTCCAACCATTCGAGGGGACCGGAACCGAGGAGAACCGGCCCGGCGGTGGCGCCTCCGATGCGGCGGAGCCACATCGAACTGACCGCAGCGCGTCTCCTACGGCAGGGAACGGGTGAGCCACACCAGTTCGCCACTGTCTTCGGTCGAGACGTGGTCGCGATGGAACCCAAGCTTTTCGAGGACGCGAAACGATGGCGCGTTCCAGGGACGCACCGTCGACCAGAGCCGTTTCCGCCCAGTCGCGATCGCCGCGTCCAGTACCGCGGACGCCGCCTCGGTGGCATAGCCCTGTCCGTGCACGCGCTGGAACAGCTCGTAGGCGATCTCCGGCTCGTCAACGGAAGCCCGACCGACAGTGAGCCCGCAATACCCGATGAAGTCGCCTACATCGCGGCGGATGACGGGCAGCAGAGCAATCCCTGTCCGTGCCGACGCAGCGCGCTGATCCTCGATCATCCGCCGGTTGTCCTCGATCGACGGCATGCCGCCACCCCGTTCGGCGACGAGCGCACGATGGGCGTCGATGTCGGGCTCGGTCCATGGACGCAACGTCAGCCGGTCGGTGTGGAGTTGGAGCGGCATCGGCGCATACGGCATGCGGACACTCTATCGACGACGCCGCTGCCCAGCGGCTTTCTCATCGGAGAGGCCGGCATCCGCGGCCGTATCCGACTGGCCTGCCAGTGGGTCCGTCTACGGGGCCGGCGTACGTGGAGCCGCGATGGCCGGTCGGCCGAGCCGCCTGCGCAGGGCGAGGTTTTCCGCGTACAGGTGTGCGGTCACGGCGGCCGGCGCGTCAAGGTGGTTCTGATGTTCTCGGGCCTGTCGGCGGGCCTGGGCGTCCGGCGGCCTGGCGGCCCCAAAATGCCTGCCACTGGGGGCGGGGTGAGCCGGTTGCGCATCTGCTCGATGTGTTCGGCCAGCAGCACCAGGCGTGGCAGGTGGGAGGGAAAACGACCACGTTGCGGCACAGCATGCACATCGCCGGCGCGAAACGCGCGGGCGGCGTCGGGGATCTGCTCCGCGCGCCTGCGGGGATGGTCCTCCTGAGAGGACGCCGAGTACGACCAGGAGCACTGCTCCCCGCGTCGGCACGATCTGGTCGGGATCGGGCTGGCCGGTCCTCGGTCCTGGTACATACACGACAGTTACGCATCCGGCTTTCCCTGTCGTCCGCCGGCCTCAAGTGGCTGGGCGAGGCGGCCGGGGGAGTTGTCGGCGGTTTGGTCGGCGGGTGTGTGGGTGGTGCCATCGCGTCCTCCGCCCGGCTGGGCGGGCGTCGCTGGGTGATCGAGCGCATGATGTCCTGGCCGGGTGGCTGCCGGGGCCTGCACTGCCGTTATGAACGCAGGGCCGGTCATTTCCTCGTCTTCACCGCCCTTGCCCGCAGCCTTATCTGCTGCCGCGGACTCACCGGATGAGAGGACGTGTCAGTCGATGAACTGTATGTCCGGGTGGAGGGGGGAGGGGCCGTCCAGTAGTGGCTGGTGGCGGCCGCGTAGGTGCTGGTCGAAGAAGGCGGTGAGGTAGGCGCGGCGGCTGGTGGTGAACCGGGCTGGGTCGACGGTGCCGGTCATCCGGGCCGGCAGTCCTTGTGGCAGTGTGAGCTGTTCGGCGAGGGCGGGCAGGATGGTCTGGTAGTCGGTGAAGGAGTTGTGTTCGGCCGTCTCGGTCCACAGGTCACGTTTCCAGCCGGTGGAGTTGTGCCACATCGTCTGCCAGGACGGGGAGTGTTCGTGGGTGTGGGGCAGCCTGCCGGAGGGCACCGGGAGCCATGCTCCCATCTGCAGGAACGGCCGGTTGAGCCCGGTGCGGGCGATGGGCAGGAGCTGTTCGGGGTCGGTCCAGTCGTAGCCGAGGGGGCCGTCGAGGTTGACGCCGGCACGGACACGGCCGTCCACGCGCATGGCTTCGGCGGTCGTCATCCCGCCGAGCGAATGCCCGAACATCCCGGTACGCGTGAGGTCCAGCACCTGCCCGAGGCCGCGTGGCAGTGGCCGCTTTCCGGCGTCGGGGTTGCCGCCGCGGGCGAGCACGGCGAGCTGGTCCAGGACGAACGGGATGTCGGCGACCCTGACCTCGAGCGCGGCCCTGGACCGCTCGGCGCCCCCCTCGATGGCAGCGAGCCCGGGCGCGGGCTGGACGACGCGGCCGTCGGGGAATGCGACCGCGTGTGCCTCGTGGACGGGATCGATGGTGATCACCGCATAGCCGTGGCTCGCCAACTCCTCCACGGCGGTGGTGTCCAGCGTGCGCTCGTTGTACATGCCCGGCGAGTACAGCACCACGGGCAGCCGCCCGCCCCGGGACAGTGCGGCCACGCCCATGCGGGCGTGGGTGACGAAGCCGGCCCAGTCGACCGCCCCCTGCTCCACCTGGAGGATCTTCGCCGCGCCCGCCGCGAAGACCGCGGCCGCGCCGGCACGCATGTACGGCGCCCGGGGTCCGTCTTCGGCTGTGGCGCGGTCGGCGGGATACCACAGGCTCACCATGAGTTCCCTGAACCCGGACGCGGCCTCGCCCGCCCACCAGGGGCCACGACGTGTGCGGTCCACCAGGTGCAGTTCGGTGACACCGATCGGATGCGGCCCGGTGGGGCGGGGGAGTTCGAGCCGTACGGGCCCGGTGGAGGCGGCCGGCGCGGCGGACGCGCGGGCGGCCGGGCCCAGAGCCGGGGCTGCCCCCACCACGGCCAAGGCGCCCGCGCGGGCGAGCAGCCGCCGCCGTGTCACGGACATGGCCGAGGAATCAGACGGGCTGGAGGAGTCGAAGGCGTCCCTGAATCGCATGACGCGATCCTGGCCGCCCCGTGCGCCCGGATCCATGGGGCCAGCCGGATAGTATCCGGCGCCCCTCCGCCCTAGAAGGCATGAAATCCCCAGCCGGCGCGGGCACGGTGTTCTCCGGGCAGCACGACGAAGTCCTCTGGCGGATGCCGCCGGGCAGCCGGAGGGGCTCGCACATCACCCTCGGCCGGCCCCCGGCGGGCCGGTGCCGTCGCGGGCCGGGGCCCCGGACCGCTGCGGATGCCCCCACTGCCGGTCCGGCTCGTCACCCTGCGCGGCCACGACACCGAGGCCGGCGCTCCGAGCATGCGGGAGTCCCGCCCCTGGGCAACCCATTGCCCCCTTTTTTTGGGTGCTGGGCTGGGCCCGGTGATGCCCGGGGCTGGGCCCGATGCCGGCCGGAACGGATCCCCGGGCGGGGGTGCTGGAGGCATCACCGGGGGCGGTCGGCGCCGTGGACGGTCGCCCGCACGGTGAGCGGGTCTCTTGGTGTCGCGCCGAGCCTGACGCCCCTCAGCCGTTCGTTGGCTTCGTGGGCCCGCGGCCGGCGGAAGCCTCCAGACGTCGCTCCTCGCCGTCAGGCAGGCCGTCCGGCAGGTGGTTGTGGCTGGCCGGCTGGGGCCGGAGGCACTGCTGTGTCCGGCCCCAGCCGTCTGCCGCCAACGGGCGTGTGCCGCTCCGGGCGGGGTCGAGCGCCGGTCCGCGCCTGTGGCCACCGCGCGCAGGGGGGGGGACAGAGGTGGGCTGCCGGAAGACTCTGCTCCTGGCAGCCCACCAGCCCCGAAAAATGCTGACGGCAGCGGGTTTTCGGACTGTTCGGAGGTACGGTGCCGCTGTCGCCGTCGGGCCGCACGCGGTGCGGGCCCACTCCTTGTACGGCTCCACGCGGTCGGTGAGCACCGCGTCCACGTCGGCGGCCTTCGCCTTCTCCCATGCCGGCGGCCAGTTCGCGGCCCAGGTGTAGACCTTCAGACCGGCGGTGTGCCAGTCGCGGACCGCATTCGGGGTGGCGAGGAATCGGGAGACGTTCAGCGAGGTGCCGTACCGCGCCGCTTCCTTGCCCGTGATCGGCGTCTTCTCGTGGGTGAGCGCGGTGTGCAGTTCGGGTGCGGCCCGGCGTACGGCGACGACCGCATCGGCGTTGAAGCACGGTGGTCACTTCTACCTGGACGTCCACCGGCAAGGCGTGGCCGACGCCCTCTCGCAGGCTCTGGAGCGGGTGGCCCGCCCGATGGAAACGCTTGGAGGCAACGGACGATGAGGTACGAAATGCTTGGTCCGCTCCGCGTCGCGGACGGGACCCGGTGTTCATCTGTGAATGCCCGCAAAGTGGAGATCCTCTTCTCGGTCCTGCTCATCAGGGCCGAACAGGTCGTCTCCTCGGAGCAGTTGATGGGGGAGATCTGGGGCGAGGACCTGCCCCGCCGGGCCACCGCGGGACTTCATGTGTACATCTCGCAGTTGCGCAAGTTCCTCAAGCGGCCCGGCCGCTCCACCAGCCCCGTCGAGACCCGCGCCCCGGGCTATGTGCTGCACATCGGCGACGACGAGATCGACGCTCATGTCTTCCCCCGACGCGTCGAGGAGGGACGGACCCTCCTCCGGCAGGGCCGCTACGAAGAGGCCACGCGGTGCTTCGAGCGAGCCCTCGACCTGTGGCGAGGACCGCTCCTGGGACCCGGAGGCAACGGCCGGGACGCCAACGGCCCGATCATCGACGGATTCTCGACCTGGCTCACCGAAACCCGCCTGGAATGCCAGGAGATGCTCGCCGAGTGCCGGCTCCATGTCGGGCGCCACCGGGAGACCGTGGGCACGCTCTACGCGCTCACCGCCGAGAACCCGATGCGCGAGACCTTCTACCGTCAGCTGATGCTGGCGCTGTACCGGTCGGAACGGCAGGCCGACGCACTGAAGGTCTATCAGGCGGCGCGCCGGACCCTCAAGGACGAACTGGGCCTGGAGCCCGGCCGTGCGCTGCAGGAGCTGCGGCGCGCCATCCTCGCCGGGGACAACCGTCTGATGACGGTGCCCGCAGCCCGCTCCGACCGCTGACCGCCCCACCGCCCTCCGTCCCGCCCCTGTCCGTTCCGGCACCGCGACCTCCTCGACCCCTTGGCCCATGACCGCCCTCGCTCCTTCGCTCCTCCTCGCAGCGCCGAGTCCCCCCACCGGCATCGGAGTCCGACAGCCGGTCGCGCGGGGGAGCGGCGCGGAGGAGAGAGGAAGGGAGGGGCGCGACGGGGGTGGACACGCCCCTCCCTTCCGGTCAGAGGACGGGGACCGACGCTTCCCCGGCGTGCTGGTGCTGTGTCGGCTTGCGGGACGGGATGAGCAGGGCGAGCAGGACGGACACGACCACGAACCCGATGACCCACCAGAAGGTGATGCCGTAGGCACCGGCCAGGCTGTCGGGTGTGAGGTCCCTCGTCTCGATCAGATGGTCCATACGGTTCTGGGCCACGAGGATCAGCACGGCCGAGCCGAACGAGGAGCCGATCTGCATGATGATCCGGTTCGCCGCGCTGGCCCGGGGGATCACCGGCCCCGGGATGTCCCGGATCGCCCCGGCCATGGCGGGTGCCATCACCATGCCGGTGCCGGCACCGCTGAGCGCGAGCGCGGCGCCGAGGAGGACGACATGGGTGTCCGCGGCGAGCTGGGTGCACACCAGCGCACCGACGGCGGTGAGGGCGAGCCCGCCGATGACGAGCAGCCGCGGCGAGGTCTTGTCCGCGACCTTGCCGACGACGAGCAGTGACACGGCCATGCCGACGCCCTGCGGGGCGAGCAGCAGACCGGCCTCCAGCGCGCTGTGGTGGCGCACCTGCTGGAAGTAGAGCGGCAGCACACCCACCGCGCCGAACAGCGCCACGCTCGCGAAGAACAGCACGGCCGACGAGGACAGGAAGCTGCGGACCTTGAGCAGCCGCAGGTCCAGGATGGGATTCTCGGTGCGCAGCGCGTGCACCGCGAACGCGGCGAGCAGCGCGAGCCCGATGGCCAGCGGAATGACCGTATGACGGTCCGCGAACGACCCGTACTTGCTGGCCTGGGTGAGTCCGAACACCGCCACGGCGCAGGCGGGGGAGAGCAGCAGCAGACCCGGGACGTCCAGGCGTCCGGCGGTCGGTGACTTGCGCGAGGGCATGGTCCGCCAGGCGATCACGATGGCGGCGACGCACACCGGCACGTTGATGAAGAAGATCCACCGCCAGTTCCAGTCGTCCACGATGGCGCCGCCCACCACCGGGCCGAGCACCGGCCCGAGGGCGGAGGGAATGCCCAGGACGCCCATCACCCGGCCCAGCCGGCCCGGCCCGGCCTCCTGCGCGAGGACCGCCATGCCGAGCGGCAGCACCATGCCGCCGCCGAGACCCTGGATGACCCGGAACGCGATGAGGCTGTGGGCGTCCCAGGCGGCACCGCACAGCACGGACCCGACGAGGAAGAGGGTGATGCTGGTGATCCACATGGTCCGGGCGCCGAAGCGCTCCATGGCCCAGCCGGAGATCGCCATGACGGCGGCCATCGCCAGGAGGTAGCCGGTGGTGACCCACTGGATGGTGAGCAGGGTGGTGTCGAACTCCTTCAGCAACGTGTTGTAGGCGATGTTGGTCATCGTGGCGTCCATCTGCATCATGATCGACCCGAGGGCCACCGTGACCATGAGGCTGATCAGCCGGGGCGGAAGACGATCGCCGGCTGTCTCGTTGACTTGCGTGGAAGCGCTCATCGCGCGATCTCCTTCCACGCCGCTAAAGTGCGGTAAATGTTTACTGCATAGAGGGTGCGAGGATGCATGGTCCTGACAGTGGGGTGAAGTGACGGGGTCGGCCGGTGATCGCTGGGGGCGCGGTCGCCTCGCGACCCCAGCGGTGTCCGGCGGGCGCTAGACGCTTGCCGCCGAGGGGCCGGTCATGCCGTCCAGAAGCTGTCCGAGCGTCAGCTCACGGATCTTCTCCACGCCGAGTCCGGCGGTCTGACGGCTGATCAGGGCGTCCCCGCGCGGGCCCAGGATCGCGCTACCGATGAGCGCGCTCATGGCGACCCCGTGAGCTATCTCGAAGGGGCAGTCCTGGCGGAACACTCCTTCCTCCTGTCCGCGCTCGTAGAGCTTCCGCAGCTCGGTGGGGAGGGCGTCGGTCGACGGGATGGGCAGGGTCTGCCAGTCGTTGAGGGATTCATGGAGCCAGAGGCCCACCAGAGAGGGCAGGCTGGCCAGGGCGTCGCCGAGGGCGGTCAGCGCCATCGCCATGCCTTCGTAGGGCGGCAGGGTCACGGCTCGCTGCAGGGCCGGATGCCAGGCGTCGTGCAGTGCCTTCATCTGGTCTTCGAGGGCGGCCTTGTAGAGGCCCTCTTTGCTGCCGAAGTGGTGATAGATCATTCGCTCATTGACGCCGGCCCGGTCGACGATCGCTTGGATGCGTGTGCCTCTCAGGCCGTACTGGGCGAACTCCTCGGCGGCTGCCGCGAGCAGTCGAGCCCTGCTTCCTGTCATGTAGTAAATGCTTACAGAGATCCGCCCGCGGTGCAAGCATCCAGGTGAGGGGCGCTCAGAGCGGGGGCGTCGGCAGCACACGCCGCATCCGGCCGTTATCAGCCCTGCTTAAGACCCGGTGTCAACGATGAGGTGCATGGCACCTATACAAAGGGCCGGGGAGGCCGGACCCGCCGGCGCGCCCGAGCAGGCGGACGGACTGCGCGGCCGCACCGCGAGGCCTGGCCGTGACGTCGTACGCCACCGCCCAGCGGCCTGGTGACCGGGCCTTCCAGTGCGACGCGACCGCTGTGTGCACGGCGCCGGACGGCACCCGCCCCTACGCCCTGCTCGACGGCGTCGGCAACACCCCGGCCGTCCGCTCCTGGACCCGCACCGCCGCCCTGCGCCTGGCCCCCGCGGCCGCCGGACACGCGGACGCCGAGGCCGGCCTGCGCGCCGAGTACGGCCACTACGCCGCCGACCCCGCCCGCACCGCCGGCCACGACCTGCCCTGCGCGGCGGCCGTCGTCGCGATCCACGTCCCCGGCCGCCTCCTTTCGGTCGCCTGGTCCGGCGACGCCCGCGCCTACCTCCTCCTCGACGGACACCTGCGCCGGCTGACCGAAGACCACAACGCCCGCCGGGCGTGCGTCGGCGGGGACCGCAACCTGATCACCGCCTGCCTCGGGGAAGCACGCAGCGACGAGGAGACCTAACGCCTCTGGGGCCACCCGACCATCGAGTATCTGCGCGGCCCGGCCCGGCCCGGCCGGGCTGGCTGCTGCTGCTCGCCTCCGACGGCGCCTGTGAACCCCACGAGGGCGCCGGCCGCGACCTGGCCGGATACCTCACCGGCACTCCGCACGCCGCCGCCGAGCGCCTGGTCGACGACGCCGTCCGGCGCGCGCACGAACTGCACGGCCCGTACGCGGACAACGCCACCGCCCTCGTCGCCCGCATCACCCAGGACTTGTCCGGGCGATCAAGTTCGTAGCCAGACTGCGGGCCCTGCGGAAGTCCCGCGCCGACGTGGAGGCCCTCGATTACGGCCGGGCTGCTGCACCTGCAGCAGCCCGGATCACGCACCGGCTGGGGGACCGGCCCCTGAGTGCACGAACCGCTGCGTCAGGGTGAGTGATCGGGCGGCTTGGCCATGGCGGCGCCGTCCAGGGTGTGCTGGGTGCTGGGTGCTGGGTGCCCCAGGACCCGGCGGGCAAGACCGACTACACCTGGAACGAGGTCAACAAGCTCACCGAGCTGAAGGACCCGCAGGGCCGGGTGACGACGTACCAGTACAACAAAAACGACGTGCGTACCACGACCACCTACCCCGGCGGCACGGTCCAGAAGGTCGACCCGGACAACTCCAGCCGGCCGAAGAACATCAAGGTGACCTCCGACCAGGGAACCCTGGTCGACCTGGACTACACCTACGGCTACGGCACGAACAACGCCACCGACGGCAGCAAGATCCGCACCATGACGGACAACGTCACCGGCCGCAAGCGCACCTACACCTACGACGGCGCGGGCCGCTTCTCCTACGCCAGTGAGGTCAAGGCCGGAAGCGTCGTCGACTCCTGGCAGTACTGCTACGACCTCGCCGGCAACCTCACCTCCCAGGGCACTGACCAAGGCTGCCCCCGCACCACCACCTACACCTACAACGACGCCCAGCAGCTCACGTCGAAGTCCGGCACCAGCGGCACCTGGTCCTACGACCCGGTCGGCAACGAGACCGCCGGCGCCTCCAGCGACGACTACCTGCGCACCGGCGAGACGTGGACCGACCACTCCCAGATGTCGTCCATCACCGTCAACGACAAGACCTACGCGGGCCAGTACGGTTCCACCGACCAGAGCGAACGCATCCGGCTCGGTGACACGTACTTCCACAACGGCCCGCTCGGCCTGTCGGCGAAGTCGACGGGCGGGTCGACATGGGCTTCAACCGCGAGCCCGGGGGCACATTGAACTCCATGACGACCGGGGGCAAGAGCTACCACTACCTCACCGACGCGATCGGCTCGGTGATCGGTCTGGTGGACGTAGACGGCAACGAGGTCGACACCTACACCTACAGCCCCCGCGGCGTCCGTCTGCTGGCCCAGTCCAGCGAGCCGGTCGACCAGCCCTACCGGTTCGCCGGCAACTACCAGGACCCCACCGGCCTCTACCACCTCAAGGCCCGCTACTACGACCCCAACATCGGTCGCTTCACCCAGCCCGACCCCTCCGGCCAGGAGAAGAACCCTTACCTCTACGCCGAAGGCGACCCCGTCAACCGCATCGACCCCAACGGGCTCTACAGCCTGGCCGACGCCATCGACGACGGCAAGAGGAGGTCTACGACGCCGTCTCCAGCGCCGCACAGGGCGACACGGACGCTCTGGTAGCCCAGGCTTCCGGTATCGCGGCCGGCAGCGTGGTCGAGTCCGCTTGCCAGTTCGTGGCCGGCGTCGCCGGAGCACCCACCGCAGGCGCCGGAGCAGTGGCCGTCGAAGCAGGGTGCGGTTACGCGAGCACCGCCGTGGGCGACTGGACCTCGAACACAGTCTTGAAGTCATGAACGACGGGCGGCCACCACCGGGTGGCCGCCCGTCCGCCAAGGAGACACAGTGGGACGAACCTTCGAGAATCTGTACGGCAGCAGGCAGGCAATCCGCAGAAACGCCCTGATCGTCACCCTCGCCTCCCTGGTCGCCTACGCCTTGTCCGTACTCCTGTGGGCGAAAGGAGGGCTCGGTGCCGCGTATCCACTGCTGATCGTGGTTGCCGTCGCCGATGCCGTCTGCCTGCTGGTCTACCTGTCATTCCGCAACAAGCGTCCCGGCGGTAAGGGAGAGGGCAGCTGATGGAATTCGCACGTACAGAGGTGACTCCCGGAGGAACGCTCGGTGTCCTCCTGTTCATCGTGGCCATCCTCTGCGTCGTCATACCGATCGTGATCAACCGGCGCCGCAACCGGTAGGAGGTATGCCAGGGCCGCCGCTGCCCGTGCCTGCGATCACCGTGGTGGACACCAGAGCCGCCCATGAACACCCGTCGCCATCCCGGGTAGGAAGAAGAAATCCGCGAAGGTCAGGGCACAGCCCACCGTGGCGGGCCCGTTCACCAGTGCCCAGCAATCCGGGTGGGCGTCAGCCGTTGTCAGCGGACAAAAAGACTACCCCAGCGATCTGACGGCAGCGCTGCGCGGCGCTGAGAGACGTTCGACCTCGACAGCAACATGTCCTGCGCGCTCGTCCTCGGCTACGACGAGACCGCCCTCAGGGCAAGAAGACGGCGATGGACTTGCTGTATGGCAACGCCATCCTCGACGAGGTTGCTCTGCCCGCCCGGTACCGGATCGGCGACGGCTACGACGACGACGCCTTCGCATACATCCCAAACCTCCGCGTGGTGCCCAGCAGCCCCGCCATGGCCGGCGCGGACACGAGCTGGGCGAGCGCACCGGCCAGGACCTCGAGGGCGGCGGCCACATCCTCCACCGCGCCCGCACTCCACCGTGAAGGATCGGCGGCGTCGGCCAGCGTGCACGCCGCGACGACGGCCTCCTCCGCCAGCGCCCCCACCTTGCCCGGCTCACCAGTCGGCTTCATGTCCCGCCCAACGAGATGTGACCGCGCATGGTCATGCGCGCTGATCACATGATGACGCCCGTGACACCGTTGGCCGCCTCCGGTCGCGGGGGCACCGGGCTGCCCGTAGACCGGACACATGGTGCTTCGGCCGCCGGTGGAACCGATGCTGGCCCAGGCCCGCGACACGGTGCCCGCGTTGGGCGCGCTGCCCGGGGAGCTTCGGTTCCAGCCGAAGTTCGACGGCTACCGTGCGATCGTCTTCACGCCGTGGCCGGCGCCCGGCCCGCTGCTGGTGCAGTCCCGCCGCGGCAGCCTCCTGCAGAGCCGCTTCCCGGACCTCGTGGCCGCTGCCGCGCGCCTGCCCGACGGCCTGGTCTTCGACGGTGAGCTGGTCGTGTGGGCCGAGGAGAAGATGTCGTTCGAGGCGCTCCAGAGGCGCGCGGTCTCCGGCGGCCGGACCGCCGCCCGTCTTGCTGCCGAGGCGCCGGCGCACTTCATCGCCTTCGACGTCCTTCAGATCGACGGCCAAGCGCTGCTGCACGTCCCGTACGGCGAGCGGCGCGCGCGGCTGGAGCGGCTGTTCACCGACCACCGGCTGAGTGCCCCGTGGACGCTCTGCCCGGAGACGACCGACCTGGCGACGGCGCAGGAGTGGCTGACGTCCTGGACGCAGGTGCCCGGCGTCGAAGGGCTGGTGATCCGGGGGAGCGGCCAGCGGTATCTGCCGGGAGCCCGCGCGCTCTACAAGGTGCGCCGCCGGGACTCCACCGAGGCGGTGGTCGGCGCCATCACCGGGACCGTGCGCCGGCCGCAGACGCTCGTGCTGGGCCGCCTTGACGCGGCCGGGACGCTCCGGCCGGTCGGCCGCAGTACGCCGCTGCGGCCGGACGCTGCACGCGACCTGGCCGACCGGCTGACACCGGCAGGACCTCGGCACCCCTGGAAGGGTGTGCGGTTCACGACCTCCTGGGGGTCGCGCACGCCGCTCGACGTCGTGCTGGTCGAACCCGTGTTGGTGGCCGAGATCACGGTGGACACGGCTCTGGAGCGCGGCGCGTGGCGGCACCCGGTGCGCTTCGCCCGGATCCGGGCTGGACATCGCCGTCACCGACGTCCCACCCTTCGGCGCGGGTGTCGAGCCCGCCAGCGGGTGACCGGCCGTGCCCACCGCTCCCATGGTCCGGGGCCGTTGAGGATGTCGTGGGTGCCAATGCGGCGCCAGATGATGTGCGGTGTGCCGGGGCGGCACGCGGGCCCGTACTCCCACGTCGCGCGTCCTGCGGGGCCGGTGCCCATGGACCAGGTCAGTTCGTAGACGCCCGGTGCTCGCTGGATGCGCTTCACGCGGAGGCCGGCGCGGAAGCTGCCGGTGCGCAGGTCCTCGACGAAGGCCGCCACGGTGCGGCGGAATCGGCGGCGCTGTTCTGGGGTGAGGCGGTCCAGGTCGGAGATGAAGCGGGGGAGGGCCTCGAAGGTGGGCACGGTGGGCTCCTCCGGGCAGCACGACGAAGCCCCCGGCGGGTGCCGGGGGCTGCTGTAGGCGGTGCTCGTTGGTGGTGTCGTTCCTTGGCGCTGGATGATGCTCAGTGGTGCTTGTTGGTGCCGTTCGGGTCGTGGTGTGCGTGCTGCCGGAGAGCGATGACATTCGCGTCCGACCGGGGCCGCGTCCCGCCCGGCGGGACGCGGCAAAGAAAGTTCGGCCGCTGCTCCCGCCTGGCGGGACGTACCGCCGATCGGCCTTTCCTTGCAGGTCACAACCGTGTGGCGTGGTCTGCATGACAGTGGATATCAGGGTGATCCGGGCCGGGCAGATGTACCGCTACTACCTGCGCGAGACCGTCGTCGGCGACGGCCGTCGCCCGGCGCGCACACCGCTGCGCGCCGCCCAGGAGCAAGCCGGTGTCCCGGTCGGCCGTTGGATGGGCCGGGGACTTGCCGTGCTCGGACTGACGGCGGGTGAGGAGGTCACCGAGGCGCAGCTGCGGAACCTGTTCGGCGAGCGGGGCCGGCACCCGTACGCAGACCGGATCGAGGCCGACCGGCTCGCCAAGGGCGAATCGGCGAAGAAGGCGTTCAAGGCCGGCGCCCTCGGACGCCACGTGACGGTGACCGGTGTCGACTTCGTGTTCCGGCCGCAGCCGACGATCTACCTCCTATGGGCGTTCGGGGATGAGGAGACCCGTCGGGTGATCGAGGCCGCGCACGAGCAGGCGATCGAGCGGGTGCTGGAGTGGATCGAGGACGAGGTCGCCGTGATCCGGTACGGCAAGGACGGCATCTACCGGGTGAGGCCGCCCGGCGGTCTGGTCGCCGCCCGCTTCCGCCACTACGAGGCGCGCTCCGGCCGCCCCTTGCTGCATGACCATCTGCTGCTGTCGGTTAAGGGGCAGCGCCTGGACGGGAAGTGGGGCTCGATCCACACCACGGCCCTGCACGAGAACACGGTCGCGGCCTCCGCGCTCTACAACGAGCTGGTGGCCGCGGAGGTCTGCGAGGCGCTGGGGCTGGCGACCGAGCCGCGCATCGTCACCCCGGGGCGCCGGCCGGTGATGGAGATTGCGGGGGTGCCGCACGAGCTGATCCGCTGGACCTCCCGGCGCAGCGACCAGATCGCCGCCTGCCTGGCCGAGCCGGAGCACGAATACGTCACCGCCGTCGACGACGACGGCGAGCCGCTCTTCCTGCCCGTGGTCTCCGAGCGGGCCCGCGCCAAGATGAACCAGATCGCCGCCCGCAAGACCCGCCCGCCCAAGCAGAAGACCCAGCCGCTCGCGCAGCTGCGCGCCTGGTGGAAGGTGAGCGCGATCCTCACCTCCAAGGTCGCCGCCGACGTCATCACCTCCCTCCTCGAGCACGCCCGCGCCGCAGCCGCGATCCGGGCCCGCGTCACGGCCACGGTCGATGTCGCCTTGGCGGCCGTCGACGTCACCGCGACGGTGTTCGTGATGAACGAGGGCGGCCGCTTCCACCGCCGGCACCTGCTCGCCGAAGCCCGCCGCTACCTCGCCCTGGTCCTGCTCGGCCGCCGCCGCGACCCCGGCCTGGACGAGGAGATCGTGGCCGTCGCCATCTCCACCCACTGCCTGGACATCACCGAGCCGACAACCACGATCGGCCTGCTGGCGGACTACCGCCTCTACACCGCCCGGTGGGACCTGGCCGACCTCCCCGCCCGGCCCCGCCCACCCACACCCGCGCCCGACCCGGACCGGCAACCCCCGGCCGATCCCCGCGAGCCGGCTGCGCTCCGGCCACCCGGCCAGGACGCGGGGGAGTGGGAAATACCCCGCATCCCGCTCCAGCACGACCGTGCCGCCCTCGCCGGTGCGGTGCTGCGCGAGAAGCTGCGCACCACCACCGCCACCGCCGTGCGGGGCCGGGCGTACGACGTCGTCACCCACCAGCAGGCGGCGATGCCCGAGCAGCTGCTCGCGCCCGAGCCGGCCGACCCCGAGCACGACGACCAGGAGCCAGAGGCCGGGCGCCCAGAGGCGATCGACATGACGGCGCTGCGCCCTGCGGGAATCCCGCACGGACATGGAAGCCCTCGATCTCACCGCCGACCGACTGCGCCGCATCCAGGAGGCGGCCACCAAGATGGTCAACGACTCCCGCGCCCGCGCGAACCGCCACACCGCACCAGCCGACGCCGACGCGGTGCGCCCGGACGACCAGCAGGCGCACCGCCCACAGCAGCCCGGACCGCACCGCGGCCCGGAGGCCGGCCACTGAGTGGACCCGATGGCGCGCAGCCGGTGCGGTGGTGCGCACCGGGTGACGCCCGGCTCCATTCCACCGAGTGGAGCCCACCGAGTGAGCGCACCGCGACGTACACCTACGGGCCCTACGGCGAGCCGCGCACCAACTCCGGCACCCAGCAGCCCTTCCGCTACACCAGCGCCTATCTCGACCCGACGGGTCTGTACAAGATGGGCGCCCGCTACTACGACCCCGACCTCGGCCGCTTCACCCAACCCGACCCCAGCGGCCAAGAACAGAACCCCTACCTCTATGCGGCGGGCGATCCCGTGAATGGCACAGACCCCACAGGGCTGTCTGCCTGGGACGTGCTTGGCACAGCAGGAGATGTGATTCAGGCAGGTGCCCACCTGTTCCAGGGAAACACACAGGGTCTGTGGGGGGACGTGGCTGGCTTCGTAGCGGGCGCAGCCGTCGGGTCCTTGTGCGAGTCGGTGATGCTCGGTGGGGCACCAGTAACTGGGGGCGCCTCTGCTATTGGAGGACAAGCAGTGTGCTTCGCCGGCGCGTGGGGAGCGAGTCAGGCTGCTTCGAACCTCGTATCGGGTTAAGACAGCCGGGTAGACGAAGAGCAGTGTCCGGATGCCAGATAGGAGCAACTGTGCCTCTCGGTTGGACCAGTGAACAGAAGGCCGGCATCAGACAATGGTGGCAATTCGGCACGATCTTCACAGTGATCGGCGTGCTACTGGGCGTCATTCTCATCGTCAAGGGAAACGCTGGCGGTTGGGGACTGCTCGTACTACTCCTCGCGGTATGGGGAGCTGCCACCTACTGGTTGCGTACGGCACGACGAAGCCAGCCATAGAGCAGCTGAGAAGCGCAGCGTGAGGGGCCGGCAGCACAGCGGGCACAGGTCTCCGTGGAGCAGTTCGCTATTCATACGGCGGACTGTGCACACACCGGGGGCTTACCGTCTCGGGCTGGCCCGGCGGCCCGCCTGACGGGCGCTGCGGTAAAGATCTGGTGATGCCCTCCCGCCCGGCGGGAAGCACCCCGGATCACGCTTCTGCGCAGGTCAGCGCCCGGGTTCCATGGGCCGATGATCAGCATGTCGAGTATGCGCCCGGGGCACGGGGTGCGCTACCTCTTCCGTGGCGTGATGGTCGGTGACGGCCACCGCCGGGCGGGCACGCCGCTGCGCGCCGCCCAGGACGAGGCCGGTGTCCCGCCTGGTGTGTGGAAGGGCCGGGGCTTGGCCGCGCTCGGTCTCAGGTCCGGGGATGTGGTGACCGAGCGGCAGGCCGAGCTGCTCTTGGGGGAGGGCCGGCACCCGGACGCCGACCGGATCGAGCGCGAGCTCCTGGCGCAGGGCAAGAGCCCGGCGCAGGCGCGGCGGGCGACCGTGCTCGGCAGGCCCATCGAGCACAACCGCTCACCCAAGACCGACAAGGCCAAGGAACGAACCCCCTGGCTGGCCTTCGACCTGGTCTTCCGGCCCCCGCCGACGGCCCACCTCGCGTGGGCCCTGATGGACGACGAGCACCGCCTGGTGCTGGAGCGGTGCGACGACGTCGCCCGCGACAAGACCCTGGCGTGGCTGGAGGAGTCGGTCGCGCAGATCCGCTCGAAGGCCGGCGGCAAGCAGCGGGCCCGGGTCAAGGACGGGCTGATCGTCGCGGTCTTCAGGCACTACGAGTCCAGAGCCACGGAATCCAGGCCCCTGCTCCACGCGCACGCGGTGGTGTCGATCCGGGCCCGGCGGCCGCACGACGGGAAGTGGGGCAACCTGTCCGCGGACTCGCTGATAGCCCACATCGTCGCCGCCGACACCCTCTACTCCCTCCATTTCATGGAGGAGGTGACGGCCCGGCTCGGGTGGGCGTGGGAGCCGCGCGAGGTGACCCCGGGCCGCCGGCCCGTCATGGCCATCGCGGGTATCGACCGGCGGCTCATCGGCTGGCAGTCGACCCGCCGCCAGCAGATCGAGGACGCGCTGCCCGTCCTGACGGCCAGGTACGAGGAACAGCAGGGGCACGCGCCGGGGGAGAAGGCCGGCTACGCGCTGGCCTGCCAGGCCGCCGACCAGACCCGCCCGCCCAAGCGCACCGAGCAGCTGTCGCTGACCGAACTGCGCAAGCGATGGCGGGACTCGGCGATCCGGGCCTACGGCGCCGACGTCATCGACCGGCTCGCCGAGCGGGCGCGGGCGGCAGCTGCAGCGGTATGGGCGCGGGTGCGGCCGGTGGTCGACACCGTGCTGGCGGCCGTCGACGTCGTCGCCGTGGTGTACGTGATGCGCGGCGCCTTCAAACGCCACCACCTGCTCGCCGAAGCCCGCCGCCACCTCTCCTACGTCCAGCGCGGCCGGCCCCACCAGCCCGGCCTGGACGAACAAGTCGTGCAGACCGTCGTCGACGACTACACCCGCCCCGTCGGGCGCGGCCGGATGATGACCGCCGACCTGCGCGCCCTCTACCCCCGCGACACCGAGGACCAGGCCGTGCTGCGCCCGCTGACCCGCAAGCGGACCGTGCCGCCGTACGAGCGGGCCCGCCTCGCCGCCGACGCGCTCAGGGCACGGGCCCAGGCCGTGGGCGGCACGGACCGACCGGCCGGCCGTGCCCCGGAGTAGACGACTGACGTCGACACGGTGAATGAGACCCGTCGGATGCTCGCCGAAGCCGCTCTCGCCAGAGTCCTGGAAGGCGCTCGGGAGCGTGCCCTCCTCGCCCCTGGCTCCCGACCGCAGCCTGCGGTGGCGGCCCCGCTGCCGCACACCCAGCAGCCCGGCACCCAGCAGCACACACCGGGCCGAAGCACAGGAGGAGTCAGGTGAGCACCCCGTGACTCCAGGAAGCCGAGCGCCGGCCGCCGGGCAGTCGCGCCGGTCTCGCTCCCGCCAGAGCCGGAACAGGGCGCGGCCGCGCGCCGCGATGCCCGCGCCCTGTGCCGCGCGCGGCACTCCGCCCCTTGGCTGTAGCGACGATGCTGGGCACCGCCCACCTGGTGGAGTCCACTCGATGGGCTCCACCGAGTGGAGCATCTGCTGCGGCGTCACCTGAAGGCGATACGGTCCAGGTGGCGGATCCTGCCGCCCGGGAAGATCGCTGTGATCGTCCTGGCTGTCCTGCGTCACAACCAGCGCCTGGCCGACTTGGCCGGCGGCAACAACGTGTCCGAGTCCACCGTCCGACGCTGGCGTGACGAGCTGATCGCCTGCTCGCCGCCCAGGCACCGCGCCTGGACAGCGCCTTGAAGAAGGTCGCCAGGCAGGGCGGGGAGGTGGTCCTGATCGACGGCACCCTCATCCCCACCCAGCGCCGCACCGGAAAGGCCGACCGGCGGAACTGCTCCGGTAAACACCGCCATCACGGCCTGCACTTCCTCGCCTTGACCGACGAGAGAGGCCGGCTGATCTGGATATCTGCCGCCCGGCCCCGCCGCACCCATGACAACACCGCCGCCCGCCACGACCACATCCTGGCCCACCTGCGTGCCGCCGGCCTCGGGGCGCTGGCGGACCTCGGCTTCCGCGGCTCGGACAACGACGTACTCAACCCCGTGATGTCACCGGATTCACCGCCAGCCGCACCCACAAGCTCACCCACGGCCAGAAGACCGCCAACCGCGACCTCGCCGACGGTCGCGCACCGCTCGAACACGGCTTCGCCCACCTCAAGAACTGGCGGATCCTCACCAAGCTCCGTACCGATCCCGCTCGCGCGACGCGCGTCCTGCTCGTCCTGACCAACCTCGAAGTCAACCGCTGACGGGTGATCTACTCCGCGACTCCCGCCCACGACCGGCACGAACAGCCCGAAAGACCGTTGCACCAGCCCTTTTACCTGCAAGTTAGTGGAAGCTCACCGAGGCACCCGCCAGGACCCGGCGGGCTCGGCACACCTCGGGCGATCGGAGTGCCGCGACGCCTCGCCGCCCGGGCACGCGAGCACCTACTTTTCGGCCCAGTTTCCCATGAGCCAATGTCTCCGCCCGCCATCGGTTTTTTAGCGAGTACTTTCCCGTAACTGCACAGGACTTGGTGTTGGCTTGCCCAACCAGGGCACCGCTTTCCCGCCACTTCGTCGATCTTCTCTTGTGCCTCCAAGTACTCACCCGCCTACAGTGGTCCCACTCGCCTCGAACGCGGCTGACCACCCGTTCGAACAAGGGGCGTATCGGCACGGCAACGGGGGAGTCGCTTGCATCATCGTATGGCTGCCTCCTGCCGCAAATGGGAGGGGTGCTGATGGCCGACCAGATGGTTTTGCAGGCGCAGAAATTCGTCAACGCGACTTACGGCAGCCGGATCGGCATGACCGTCAAGGAGGACGGGCAGACCGGTTGGAACACTATGTACGCCCTCACTCGCGCCCTGCAGTGGGAGTTGGGTATCAGCCCTGTGTCCAACAGCTTCGGCCCCGGAACGCTGTCCGCCCTCCAGTCGAAGCACCCGAAGATCAATGCTTCCACGGCACCCTCGGCGGACTTCATACGCATCGTCCAGTCCGCCCTGTACTGCAAGGGCTACGACGGTGGCGGCATCGACGGCAAGTTCAGCGACAGGGTCGCCTCCTCGATCGCCCTGCTCAAGCAGCGCATGGGCGTCGACCAGGTCTACAAGGGCAGTGATCTGGTGCCGAAGGTGTTCAAAGGGCTGCTGAACATGGACGCCTATGTCACCGTGGGTAACGGGACCGACACGATTCGGAGCATCCAGCAGTGGCTCAACGGGCGCTACGTTAACCGACAGGACTTCTTCATCGTCCCCTGCGACGGAATCTACTCGCGCGACGTCGCCAAGGCCATGATCTACGCCGTGCAGTACGAGATGGGCATGGCCGACGGCACCGCCAACGGCAACTTCGGCCCCGGCACCCAGGACGGGCTGAAGAACCACACGGTCGCGGTCGGCGCGAAGGGCACCTGGGTCCTGCTGTTCACCGCCGCCATGATCTTCAACAGGCGGTATGGGGTGTCCTTCGAAGGGGCCTTCACCGCCGGCTTGGCCGACGCGGTCCGCGAGTTCCAGTCGTTCGTGAAACTGCCGGTCACCGGCGCGGGCGATTTCTCCACGTGGGCCTCTTTGCTGGTCTCGTTCGGAGACCAGTCCCGCAAGGGCGAGGCCTGCGACTGCGTCACCAAGATCACTCCGGCTCGTGCGGCGGCGCTGAAGGCGGAGGGCGTCAAGTACGTGGGCCGCTACTTGTACAACCCGGCGGCCGTTCCGAGTGGCAGCACCAAGGAGAAGGAGATCCAGCCCGGCGAGCTGGAGACCATCGCCGGCAGTGGACTGCGCTGCTTCCCCATCTACCAGACCTACGGGCGCGGCAAGGACTCGTTCAGCGCGCCGCAGGGCACGGCGGACGCCATCTCCGCCGTCATGCACGCCGAGCGGCACGGCTTCAAGCCCGGTACCCGTATCTACTTCGCCGTCGACTTCGACGCCGTCGATGACGAGGTCACCAGCAACGTCATCCCGCATTTCCAGGGCATCAACGACGGCATCGAGTCAACCGGCGGCAAGTACCTGGTGGGTGTCTACGGGCCTAGGAATGTCTGCTCGCGTGTATCCGAACTCAGGCTGGCCGACGCCAGTTTCGTGTCCGACATGTCGTACGCGTTCTCCGGCAACTTCGGCTACCCTATGCCGAACAACTGGGCCTTCGACCAGATCGTCACCAAGACGGTCGGTTCCGGAGACGGCAGTATCAACGTCGACATCAACATCGCACAGGGCAGGGACATCGGACAGAACTCCTTCGATCCGTCACCGTCCAGCGGTTCCGGCCTCGACGTCGAGTTCAACAACACCTTCTGGGACGCTCTGCGCGCGGACATCCGGGCCTACATGGAGTCGGTCGGCGTACCCGAGTCGAACTGGTACACCAAGTGGACCACCACTGAAGCCATCGACTTCGTGCTCAGCTGGGACAACGTGTTCACCGACCTGGCCCGCCGGTACAGGATGCGCAAGGCACTGATCCAGATTCCCGTACTGTGGGAGATGCGCCACTACAACGTCAGCAATATCCTCAAGGTCGACGACCGCTACTCCGACGCCGCCGTGTACCAGTACCACACCGGTAAGCTGCCCGACTGGTGGCCGGATAAGATCACGGAGTCGATGCGGGACTCCTCTACCGGTCTGGCGCAGATCTTCGGAGTCACCGCGATCAATGCGAGGAACCTGGCGGTCGACCGCGGGCTGCTGTCCGCGACGTCCCGGCGCAACCCGGACGACGACGCCGACCTGTTCGAGATCTGGACCAAGCTGCGGACGAACAACTCCTTCACCATCGCGACCGTGCCGTTCGTCCACATGTACCACGCCTCCCTGATCGGTGTTGCCGGGCCGACCGTCGACTCCTCGGAAGCGGACACCGAGAAGGTGCTGATCCGCTATCAGGGCACCACCGAGGACGCGACGACGGAGGGGAGGAAGCGCATGGGCCTGTACCGGGTCTTCGAGAAGTACTACGCACCGATGCGCGAACACGCCTGATGAAAGGCATGCGGCCACCGTGGCCGGCGCTGCTGGTCAATCTCCTCGTCGGAATCCCGGCCATGGTGCCCCTGTACAGCCTGTGGTGGCTGTCCGAACGCCGATGGGGCGGATCTGTCATCGGCCGCTCCAGCACGATCGTCGAAGTGTGCGGGGCCGACTGCGACCGGACCGGCGTGGCCGCGTGGACCGCGACCACATCCGGGCTGCTGGTGGTGCTGCTGCTGGCCGTGGCGTACGTTCTCGTGCCGTTGCACCGTGACCGGCCTATGAGGCTGTGGCTGAAGGCCATGCCAGTCGTCATCGTCCCCTTCCTCATATTTCAGGCCGTTTCCTCGGCCCTGTAGCCAACTCTGGAGTGACGCACGTGAGTGCTGGCATATCGCGCCGTACCCTGCTCTCCCGCACTGCCGCCGTCGCCGGCGGTGCGGCCCTGGCTTCGCTCGCTGGAAACACGCTGCTGGCCCCCTCAGCCCAGGCGGCCGTACCACCCATGACCGACGGTCCGGCCCGGGACCGGGTGACGACAGGTGAGCCGTCCCTGAACGGCTGGGAGATGGAGAAGTCCGCCGACGACGGCGGCAACGTCTGGACCCGCCCCGTTCTCGGCACCCCGCTCGACGGCGTGCAGATCCGGATGGGGGACGTCGAAACCGTACTCGTCCACACCATCCAGCGGTTCCACTACGAGATCGACACGCTCCGTCCCGGTGATGTCGGCGGCTGGCAGCACCCCGCAAAGATCCGCAAGGGGCTGGCGGAGTCGAACCTTGCATCGGGGACGGCCATCCAGATCCGCCCAGGCTTCTACCCTTCCGGACAGCGGGGCGGGTACTTCCCGAACCAGCTAGTGATCGTCCGTGACATCCTCGCCGATCTGGAAGGCGTCGTCCGGTGGGGCGGTGATGACAAGAAGGCCGATGAAGCCCTGTTCTACATCACCGTCAAGCCGGGGAACGGCCACCTGGTCAAGGTCGCCGACAAGCTCCGCGGATGGGCCGCGACCCCGGGCGAGGGTGCCGGGTCGACCACCGACCCGTTCGCGCCGAAGAGGCGCCGGGCCGCGGAGCGACTGGCACGCCTTCAGGCCTGACCTGCGTTCGTGGTTTACGGGCGGATGACCCGTGCTGTCAGTCCTGGCCCCGCCTTTCTCCTCTCAGGACGCTGTGCGGACCACGCCCCAGCTTCTTCCGCTCCGCCGACGAAGGCTCCGCCGCCCGGCGCCCGGCGCCCGCACGAAACTCGCGAACGCTGCCCCTGTCGCAAGACGGGAGCCACCGGACAAACCAGAGCGACATGTCCATGCCCACCATGGTTCAGCAGATCTAGCTACGACTAGCTCCGCGTCTGAAGGGAGATTCCAGGCCAAAAGGGCAGGGGCTCGCCAACGTGACCGGGCAGTCCGGGCATCGTCACGCCGCTCGCTACCAGGGAAGGGAGCAATTTATGCGTACGTCTACGACGTCGAGGGGGACGGGAAGGGTCCCATCACCAAGGACTTGCTGGGCTCAACTTTGCTCCAGCACGAGCCTCTTGCCACGCTGATGCAATGAAAAGAACCCTTCCCGCATTCCTGTTGACCGCCGCCGTCCTGCTGTCGGGTTGCAGCACAGAGACCTCGTCGAAGAGCGATCCGACCACTGCCGGCGGCCCGCCGACCACCAGCGCCTCCCCGTCCGACAGCGAAGGTGACCTGGCGGCACGCTACCGCCGGGCCGGCGGAGACCCGGACGTGTACGGCATCAAGCATGCGAAGAACCGAAACGGCGTGCTGACCCTGACCGTGTGGACCCGCAAGAAGTCGGGTTATGGGAGCGGCTTCGACAAGTTCGACAGGACGTTGACGTCCTTCCTAATCGGGACGGGCGTCAGCCTTGATCAGGGCTATGTGCTGAACGTGTACGGCCCTGACGGGTCCAGATTGCACCACTACGACACCACTATGGAGAACACCTCGTGATACGCAGACCCCTTGCCTCCGTCCTCCTGACGGCCGCCTCCTCGGGCGCCCTCCTCTTAGGCACTGGTCCATTGACGCACGCGGTGGAACGCACCGCGGAACCGTCGGTCACCGCCACCCCAGACCCAACCGAAGAGCCGACGGACCCGACGGCAAACCCGGTGAATCCGGTGATCGCCGACTACGACGGGCGCAAGATCAACCTCGCCGAGTCGTGGGAAGGCGCAAACATCTGCACCGAGCTCCCCAACGGGGAAGTCCACTGCTACGACACCGATCAGGAAGCCCTGGCAGACCCCGATCTTCCTGCACAGGTCCGTGAGCAGTCCCTCAAGGCATCCGCGCTTCAGGCTTCCGACCCGCGCGACAACTGCGCCGCCGACTACTGGTGCCTGTATCAGGACGCCAACTACAAGGGCAGGAAGTTGCAGTTCTCCAGCGACGGCAAAAAGAATCTGGGCGACTACGGATTCCGCGACAAGCTCAGCTCGGTCTTCTACTGGGTCGGTCAATGGAGCCTCAACTACGGGGACGCCACGATCTGGGACTCCCGGTCCTGGCCACTGGACGACCGGCAGCGCCAGCTCGAGCCGCCCAAGGGATGGCCCAACTTCCAGAACCTGCCCTATCCGGGCGGGGGGAACTGGAACGACAAAGTCGACACCTTCGAAGTCAATCGCGCCTGAGAGGAACGTCCGTGCGTAAGACGCTCATCACCGCGGTATGCCTGTCAGCGGCTGGCACACTCGCTCTCGCGGGGCCGACTTCGGCTGCGACGGACACCAGCGACTTCACCGTCACCTTCCCGGATAAGAGGCCAGCGTCGACATACTATGTGGCGAACGAGGCCAAGCTGATCTCCGGCAACATTTCCGCCAAGTCCCACGTGAGTTGGCAGATTCTCGACGACCAGGTGGTGGACCTCAGCAAACGGTTCACCAGCTTCAAAATCACCACGCGACTCGAGTCCCGTCCGGGCAAGGACAACCCGGATGCGATCGAGGCGACCAAGACGTGTAACCTAACCAAGCTGGTCAACGACAACTACACGTGGTTCCTCGACGAGCCGGTCAACACGTGCACCGTGCCATCGACGCTCTATGACGGTGATTTGTGGTGGTCATCGGACTCCACGGTCGTCTACGACATCGAGGGTGACGGCAAGGGGCCGGTCACCGAGGAACTCCTGGGTTCACCCCTCGTCCACGGCTGACCCACACGCGGAGGGGCCCGGACCGAACACCTGGCTCCTCCGCCGCGTGACCGTTGCCGTCTTGCCGCGGCAGTTCGACCAGTTCCGCGCGCCGCGCGGTGAACCGTGCCAGCAGCTTGGGATCCATATATCGGATCATAGAAGGCCGCCCGGCCATCTTGAGCAGGAAGCGGCGAGTCCACCGTTGACGGACGATCTACTCCGTAGACTGCTGCCACGACCAGCACGGGCTTTCCAAAGGACCGTCACACCAGCCCTCCAACTTGCAAATTCAGGTTGGCGGAGGCTCGGCGGCGCGCCGCGCGGTCGTGGTGCGCCACCGCCATCGCGCGGCGCCCCGGGTGCGCACCGGACGGTGCGGGGTGCGCTTCGAGGGCCTGGCCGAAGCCGACGGCCTCCATCTGGCGCAGGACGTCGGCGACGGTCTCACCGCACTCTTCCTGGGTGAGGACCTGCCGGACGAAGGTGATGACCGCGCGGGCGATGCCCTCCACTCCGTCGGGTCCGGCCTGGGCCCAGCCGCGCAGGGTGGCTACGAGGACGTGCCCGACGGCCTCCAGGGCGAAGGAGTGGTCGCACGGGTCCCGGTCGATGCCGCACAGGGAGGTGACCGGGACGATGATCCGCTCCGCCGCGTCGACGAGCAGTGCCGGCATCCGCGGTTCGGCGTCGGCGAGATCGGCGGCCGCTTCGGTGTCGCCGGCCTCCACGGCCCGGAGGTAGCCGAAGGCGCTGAGCACCGCGTCCGGCGCCATCGCGGCGAGCGGCGCTATCCGGCACGGGCCCGGCCTCCGACGAACGGAAGACCGGGCCCGGCTAGTACGTGTAGCCGAAGGCCGCCACGGCACTTCGCGGCTCCGACGCGCTCGCAGCTAACTGGCCGTTCACACGTGGCGCCGGGGCTCACGCGTTGCCGGGCCGGGCCGGCGAACCGGGTGGGGTGCATGCCGGGCATGGTGAGGACGACCTCGGCGTCCCGGCCGTCCGGCGCGCACGAACTAGGCCGCGCCGGTCTGGCACGGCGCCGCTTGCCGCAACCTGCCCGGCCGCCAACTTGTCATCATCAAGCCGATCTCATGACGCATGGCATGGTGGTCATCCGGCTGCCTCCTCCAGCGCGCTGGCTGTCGCCTGCAGGGGAAGCTCGGCTTTCTGGGTCGGCAAGGCGGGTGACCTGAAGAAGGCTTCGAAGATGAGGTCGAACTCGCAAGTGCTCGTGTCTTTGAAGACGGGCAAGCCGCGGATGTCGTCCGCAGTGAGATAGCGCTCGCAGAATCGACGAGCCCGCTCGTTCTTGTTGTTCGACTCGTTCGCATCCAAGGGTGGATAGTAGGCCTCGATCGCCCCCAGCTCCCACACGTAGATGTCCTCCTTACGGAGCATCATCAGGAGCTCCGTCTTCATCTTCTTCAGCTCCGGGTCCTGGGCCTCTTCGAGGACTCTGCGTGCGGTGCCGGAAGCGGAACGGGCGAAGAAGGCCGCAACTGCGGCATCGAGCTCCTCCCACTCGCACAAACCCTGGGCGTACTCCTCACGCTTACGCTGAGCCTGCTGCCACAGCTCACGAGCGGCCCCGCTGGTGCGCAGCCCCTTGAGGGTCTTGCTCGAGACATCGGCATCCTCGTCTTCCGCCAGCAGGTTGACTCTGGCGACAACGCGGTCACGCAACTCGTGACACTCGCGGCTGGCACCCAGCTTGTCGAACCCGTCGAGCACTGCGTCCAAGTCGGCGAGAACCGCGACTCTCATCTCGAAGCGACGGAAGAAGTTACGGTACCGGGTGATGCTGCCCTTGCCTTCGACCTTGGCGATGGCCGCCCCATGCTTGTCGAAGTCCCACTCAGGGTTGAGGGTGCGCGCGAGATGGGGAATGAGGAAGTGGTCGCTGGGACCCTCGACGAGGAGCACGGAATTGACGAAAAACGCCGCCTCGTTGTTCTCGTGCGTGATGATCTCGAACTGGTCCCGGGCGTCTAGGTCAGAGAGGTCGACGACACAGGTTCGGCTGGCCGGCGGGTTCAGTGCATGGTCCTTGAGCACCTTGACGAAAGTCCCTGTCGCCCCCCGGGGCGTAGAAGGCGGGGGAGTGCGTGCTAACCAGCACGTCGTTGTACTCCGAGAAGACGGTGAGCGCCTCGAAGAGCTTGCGCTGCGCGCGCGGATGCAGGAAGACCTCAGGCTCTTCGAACAGGAGCAGGCAGGGCTGCTGTGCGCTGTCCGCCCGGGCCGGCCTTGCGACCTTCAGGTCTACGTAAGCTCGTAGGATCGCGAACGCCACTGACCTGCGTAGGCCGTCACCCTTGGTCTTGAACGGGCCGCTGATGCCATCGTTGACAGCGATCTGTGCGTCTTCCAGAAGGCTGCGCAGACGAGGCGGAGGAATCTCCAGGCGAACGTGTGCGCGGGGAAAGGATTCCTGCAAATTCCGTTGGATCAACGACTCGATCTGACGCACCTCCGGCAGGCGCTCATCCGACTCCTTGCCGTCCTTCTTCGTCACCACGTTGAGCTGGGTGCGCAGTTGATCGAAGGAGGACTCCAGCGCAGGAAGCTGATGCTCGATGTCCTCGAACAGGATGGACAGCAGCCGCCCGAACGTCGCTGTCGAAGTGGTCTTGACTTCTTCGTTTAGTTCTTTGACAGCCGGAATGTAGATCGGCTCAGGCAACAGTGCCGCTACCGACTTGTCCAATCCCGTCGGCAGCGGCTCGTCACCAACGGTCATGTCCTCGTCAGTGAGATCTGTGACGAGCTGGGCCCACGCGCGCCTTACGGCCGTACGGTTGATCTTTCCGGGCGGCAGGGTCGAATGAATGTCCGGGTAGGTGAGTCTGAGGCCCTCCCTGAGTTCCTCCTCGTTCTTGATCTTGAGGAGGTCGTCGAGCGCCGACCGCTGGTAACGGAGATCCTTGGGCACCTTCTTGACCAACCGCATCACGCCCTTGCCGGGGCTCGGGTAGATGCGGGCCAGGGAGAGCCGCCCGTCATGGATCTCGGGTTCTATACGCGTCCGGTGTCCTTCCTCAAGGCGAAGTAGGTCAGCATCGTTGATGCCGGTGAAGGTGAGCTGGATACGCACCGGTCGCGCGAGAGTCAGGAAGTCGGTCTCCGTGGCCGTACCCGAACGCAGGAACATGTTGAGGGCCTGGAACACCGACGACTTGCCGGCGTTGTTTTCGCCGATCAGGCAACCGAACCGGGAGAACGGCATGTTGACCTGGTTGAGGCCACGGAAGTTGTCGATCTTTATGTGTTCGAGGCGCATGGTGCTCCAGAGGAAAGACAAGCGGAGCAACATCGTAGGGGGCCAGTGTGACCGGCACGCTGACGTTCAGCGGCACGGCCCCTCGAAGTTTCGCCTATTGCCTTGGACCCCGTGTGCACTGGTGCGAGCTGTGCGAACGGCCGGCGGGCGCGTCACGCCCACTTCACGCCCAGTCCCCGCAGTGCTTCTCGCTGTTCGGGGGTGTGCTTGTTGATCCTCGACTTGGTGTTCGACACCCACACTCCCAGCTTCACGAAGACCGTCTCGCCATCGACCACGATCTCCTCGATGTGGCCGCGCGGCACCGGCCGGTCGGCGCCTTCTCGCTCTACCCACTGGGTGAGGGCGGCCAGGCCCCGCTGGAACGCCGCCTGTGCCTTGCCCTTCGCCGTACGAGCGGCCGCCGGGGCGGGAGACGGCGCCTCAGCACCTGTGATCCCCAGCGCGGCCAGCCGCTCCCGCTGCTCGGGCAGGAGCTGCGCCCAGGTGCCTGGTTCCTGCTGGCGCCACCGCCATGTGCCGATGTCGTCGCCGTCGAAGGTGACGCCGGGCGCGATGTAGGGCAGGCGGCCGTCAGCGTCGACCAGGCCGGCGAGGACGCGGTAGTGGCGTTGCCAGCTGAGCGGCCAGGGGCAGTTCCAGTCCGGGTCGATCGCCGTTAGCTGCGCCGCCCGCACGGCGGCCCGTTCGGGGTCCTTACCGAGGCCATCCTTCCTGCGCAGGTTGGCCATGTGCTGCCCGATGGGCACCTCACTCCCGTCGGCGGGACTGGTCCACACCGCGTCCTGGCGGGGGGCGAGGTGCCCAGTTGCCCGTCGGTAGGACCGGAACACGGCGAGTTTGGCCTCCCACGCCTCCTCGCCCGGTTCCCAGAGCATCCCGGTTTCCGTCAGGAGTTCGTAGCGGTGCTCACCGAGTTCGTCGGCACGGTACGCGCGCCGCTGCTGGTACTCCCACCTGCCCAGAGGGAAGACGGTGACACCGAGGACGACTTCGGTGTCGTACGGGATGGCGTACGGGCCGGTGATGCCATTCTCCGCACGCCAGCGCAGCCGGGCCTGGTAGCCCTCCAGCCACACCAGCGACTCCGGCCGGTAGACCCGGGTACGCAGGAACGCCGCGATGGTCGCCGCGTCGCGCGGGCTGGAGAAGTGCAGCAACGCGGACTCGGCAGCAGCGTCGGCACCGTCCTGCTCCTGGTCCTCGCCGCCCCCTTCGCCGCCGGCCCCGACGATCCGCCCGTCCGCGTCGCGCCTCACGTGCACCTTGCGCTTCCCGCTGGTGAGGGCGCGCGAGGCGAGCTGCTCGACCAGGCGCTCGTCGTGCGAGCGCAGGCCCTGGAGCACGGCCACGAGCGGCTTGAAGCTCGCGGAGGCGACCATGTCGGTCGGGTCCTCGTTCGGCTCCAGGAACACCGGCACGATGATCCGCGCGATCTTCGTGCTGCCGTCCTTGTTGAGGCGGAGTGCCCGGCCGATGTTCTGCACGATCTCCACCTGCGAGCCGCGGGTGTCCGCGAAGCACACCGCCTCCACGCCCCGTTCGCCGGTGATGTCGACGCCTTCCCCGAGCACGCGAACGGATGCGAGGAAAGCTCGGTGTACGCGCCGGTTGTTCGCGTCGATGCCGTTGGCGAACTGGCGCAGCACCTCCCGGCGCTCGGACACGAGGTGGTCGCCGCACAGCCATGCCGACCACACCCGGTCCGGCGGGACGTGGCGGCCGGCCTCCAACTCGTAGAACTCCGCGTCGATGGACGACTTCGGCAGCTTGCCGACGGCGGCCAGGTCCTCGTCGGTGGCGTCGTTGACGTACAGCTCGGCAGCAGTCTGCGGGAGCTTCTCCGCGAACGCGGCCGCCTCCTCCACCTTCTGGTGGAACGTCATGACCGTGCGCAGGTTGTGCGCGGCGGCGTGCTCCAGGAGCGCGGTCTGCAGCAGGGCCAGGCGCCGGCCACGCCGCGCTTCCTCCGACTCCCCGAGGACGGGGGAGGGGTCGCGGATCTCCAGGACGTCGATTTCGAACCCGGCGAGGATCCCGCGCTCGATCGCCTCCGAGAGCCCGAGTTCTGCGATCCACCACGCGCCGTACGTCCCGTTCGGGTCGTCGGCCATGGTCGCGATCTCCGCCTCCTGGCCGTCCGCGCCCTTCTGCGGCCGGGGGGTGGCGAGGATGCGCGGGGTCGCGGTGAGGTAGAGCCGGAAGTCCGCCGGGATCCGGGCGTTGTCGTGGATCGCCGCCCATGGACGACCGAGATCACCGGCGGTTCCGTGTGCCTCGTCCACGATCGCGAGGTCGAAGCCGTCCATCCGCTGGCCGTAGAGCCGGTCCCCGCCCGCCAGGGCGGCCTCCAGCGGCCCGCGAACCTTCCGCTGGCCCACGGGCGCATCGATGTCCTCACGGTCCACGAGAGAGGCGTATGTGGCGAACACGACCACGGGCCCGGACCCGGCCCACAGGGCGAGCTGGATCGGGTTGGTAGTGGTGCGCACCCCCAGTTCGTTCAGCACGAGGTCGTTCTCCAACGAGCACACCGCGACCATCGGCGCCCGGTGCCCCACCGCCCGCCACGCCTGGGCGGTCTGCACGAGCAGGTCCAGGGTCGGCACGGTCACGAGGATCCGGCCGTCCGCGAAGCTCTCCAGCGCGCACGCGGCGGCCATGATCGTCTTACCCGAGCCGGTCGCTGACACGATCGTGGCACGGGCACCTTGCGGGGGCACAGATGACCTTGCAGGGAATCCCACCCACCTGCGAAACGCAGAGCGCTGATCTACCTGGTGTTGCTTGAGCGGAATCGCTGACATTTCTATGCCCTCCCCGAGCGCTGAATTCGTGTGGTCTTTCAGATGGCCGCGTGCGGAATGCAGGCCGCACCAAGGTCGTTCCAGATCGACGCATCCGCCTTCTGCCAGCCGCCCGGCTTTCCGCCCTTGAAGGGCGGCTTGTCGTCCACGTCGTAGTGCCCGGCATCGAGCGTGCAGACGATGACGTCCCCGTCCGCGTTCCGCGTCCGGGCCGTGCACAGACCACCGGCCTCGCCCAGCGCCTCCAACACCCGGCGCCGCTCCGTGGTGTGCGGATGGGTGCCCGGCAGCACGCTCTCCCGGACGAACTTCTCCAGCCTTACCAGGTCCGCCCGCTCACGCTGCCGCACGTCCGCGATATGTACGGCCAGTTCAGCTGCCCCGACCGACCGGCCGCCGCGCTGGGACCACTCCCGGTCCGCGATGCCCACCAGTGCCTCGCTCACGGCCCTGACGCCGTCATCCCAGCCGTCCGCGAACAGCGAGCCCCGAGAGGCCGGCGCCGTGCCGTCCAGCTCCACCACATGGCACTGCGCCCCGGCGACCGCCCCGGCCTCCAGCGCGGCCACCAGGTCGTCCGTCTCGCTCGCAGGAACGCCCTGCGCCTCCAGGAGCGCGAACACCTTCAACCGGGCGTTGACGCCTGCCGTCTGATACTGGCTCACCCGGCGCAGAGAATGGCTGCTCAGCGCGGGATCGGGGCCGGTAGATTCGTTGTGTGATGGGCGTCGTGTGATGTGCATTGGGTGTGCGTCATAGGTTTTCACTGGTGTTGGGCTGGGGTGATGCCGGTGCCATGGTGTCGTTTTGCCGGTGAAGGCTGGTGTCGTTCGGTGGGTGGGGGGCTTGTCGCTCCTGTGGGTGGGTGTGGCGAAACGCCGGGTGGGGCCGTGTCGTGTCTGGCTACGCTCGGTGGATGCCGTCGTTTGTGGGTGATCCGCGTCATGAGCGTCTTGTTGCTGTCCTGGTGCCGTTGCTGCGTCGGTCGTGTCCGCCGGGCGCTGGCGGGTACGGAGGGTCGTACGAGCTCCGGCTCGGTGTTGATGAGGCGGAGGAGCTTGGCGGGGTCGCTCTGATCCGCTCGGCGATGCGTAAGGCCGGCCGGTCCCTGGGATGGACCAGGCTGCAGACGTTTGGGGGTTCCTTCCCGCAGGTTGCTGTGGCGGGTGTGGTGGACCGGCGGGAGGTTCCTGCAGAGTTCGCCGCCGCGGTTGAGGAGTATGAGCTGCAGCGGGGGAGGGCCGCGGCGGAGGTGATCGGGCGGACGTGGCAGGACGGTAAGCCGCGTGCGGTCCCGGGTTCCGTTTTCGTGGTGGCACAGGAGTTTCGTGCCGCGTATGCCGAGGGCGTGGCCGGATGAAGCGTGAGCGGGCGACGCGGCTGCTGGCGGACATGATCACGCGGCTCGAGAACGGTGGTTGGCCGCTGGGCCTGGTTGAGGAGGTGTATGTCTTCGGGTCGTACGCGCGTGGGGCGCTGGAGCCGAACGATGTCGACGTCGTCATTGAGCACGGCACGGACAGGCGTTGGCTGGGCGAGTCGCTGGATGCATCGATCAACGGGCGTGACTCGTACGTGGGGATGAGGCAGGCCCTGCGGGGCCGGACCCGGGGTATCTCCTTCCAGTTCCGTGGCCGCAGCAGCCTGCTGGACGAGGGCTTCGAGCTGTTCTTGCTCTGGCGGAAGGGTGAGCCGTTCTCCCTGGCCCGTGAGCGCCTCGCCTCCTTGACCGCGGACCCGGAAGCCGGGCCGGCGCCCAGGGACCACATGCTGACAGAGTTCGAGGAGCTGGAGAGCCTGGTGCCGCGCCCGGCGCGGATCGAGCTGTTCGGCCGACACGTGAAGGGCAAGATCAGCATCACGCCGCTGAGGCTGTTGGGCGGAGACATCGAGGACCCTGAAGCCGTCCGGCATGTACGGCGACGCTGGGTGGAGACGAGCCCGTTGCGCCGGGCGGCGACGTGCGCCCTGGCCGCGTTGGAGCAGCGAGGCGTTGACCTCAGCGCGGTGACGCTGCACGGCCAGCGGCTGTTCGGCCGGGACCAGCAGGCTGAACGCTGCTTCGTCGACCTGGGATGGAACGGCTTCGGATCTATGGGGCGTCTCCTGGACAGCGGAGTGACCTGGCTGGAAGTGCTGCGGCCTCATCGGACCAAGCCCATGGACGCACTGCTCATCGAGCCGACGCCTCGCACGTAACCGGAAACGCCCATAACCGCGCCCCGGTGCCCCATGGGGGATCGGGGGCCTGCTTCATCCGTTCGTGTGTGCCTGATCGGCGTGTCGGGATGGATGAGGCCACGGCGGACAGCCACCACCTGCACGAGGTGCAGCCGGGGGTGAGGAGTGTCCGATCGGGTTCCTGGTGGCGAGGACATGCCGCGGCGCTGGCCGGCCGGCGGGCGTGAGGGCGCGGTGGCGCGCTTGATGGCCCATGATTCCCGGGGCGAGTTGGCCACCGAGCACGCACGGGCGGTCGCTGGGTCTCTTGGTGTGTCACTGCGGACGGTGTGGAACTGGGTGGCGGTGGCCCGGCGGGAGGGGCGGCTGTCCGCACGGACTCCGTCACGGGCCGGTGTGACGCCAGATATGCGTGTCCGTCTGGCGGTGTGGGGTGGGAACGTGTCAGCGGTCCACCGCGAACTGCTCGCGGAAGCGGCCGCGGCCGGTGACCCGGGCTCGGTGCCTTCTCTTCGGACCCTGCAACGCGCCGTACGCCGGGACTTGTCGGCGGGGGAGCGGGCCGGGCTGAAGGGCGGTGAAGCAGCGCGTCGTCGTTACGACGTCTACGGCAAACGGCCGCCCACGCACCGCAACGCCTGCTGGGAGGGTGATCACAAACGTATCCCGGTCCGTGTCGCCCTGGACGGGGCCGCGGTGTGTCCGTGGGTGACGTGGTTCATCGATGTGGCGTCGAAGGTGATCGTGGGGGTAGCGGTCACACCGCACCAGCCGGCCCGGGACGCCGTCCTGGCCGCGCTGCGTTCGGGGATCAGCCGGTCCGCCCCGTACGGGCCGTTCGGTGGCCTGCCGGACCGGGTTCGGGTGGACCGAGGCAAGGACTTCCTCTCGGGGGCGGTTGCGAGGGCACTGGGCGGCTTTGCGGTCCCCGTTCACGACCTGCCGGCCTACAAGCCCTACCGCAAGGGCACCGTGGAGGCCCTGAACAGCGCGGTGGAACAGATGCTGCTGGTCTCCCTCCCGGGCTACACCCGCCGTGCCCGCCCCGCGCAGGCATACCGGCCCGATCCCGTGGAGGGACTGCTGTCCTACCCGGACTTCGTCCAAGTCCTGCTGGACTGGGTGGCCTGGTGGAACACCGAGCACCACCCGGCCGGCGTCCCGGACGGGATGACCCCGAGCGAAGCGTGGGAGGCGGATCCGACACCGATCGAGGACGTGCCTGAGAAGCAACTGGCGTTCTTCGCGATGGAGGACGACGGCCGTATCCGGAAGATCACCACGAACGGGGTCGCGTGGCGGCGCCGCGCCTACATCGCGGACTGGATGGCCGGCAATGTCGGCACCAGGGTACGGCTGCGCTATCTGCCGCATTTCGACGGAACGATCGAGGTCTTCACCGCCGACACCCCTGTTCGGCACCTGGGCAGCGCCTACCTTGCCGAGGCCGCGACACCCGCGCAGCGCCGCGCGCTGTCCAAGGTCCGTGAGAGCAAGGCCCGCGCTCTCAAAGCGGACCTCAAAGCAGCGGAGAAGCTGAGCCGGACCCGCTACACCGCAACGACCACCCCTGCCGCGCCCCATCCGCGGCGGTCGGTCACCGAGCAGCAGGCCCACGAGGAGATCAGCCGCGCCCGGGCGGTGGACCTCGCGGCCCGTGCACTGCCGGACCTGATCCCACCCCGCGATCCTCCGCCGGGCTGGGCCCGGCCCCGTCCCCGCCCTGACACCACCGCGCCGGCGGTGACAGACCCAGCCGACATCGCCCCGCCGGAAGACCCCACCGGCGCCAGGCCCGCACCAGGCAGCAAGGAGTGACCAGCATGCCCACCTCGCCCCGCAGAGGCCGCCTGCCCGCGGAACGGGAAGACCACTACATGCGCCTGCCAGGCGCCCAGGTCGTCTCCACCCGCGCCCTGCTCACCGCCCGGGAGAACATCCGGGCCGCGATCGACGCCAAGGCGATGATCTGCATCTACGGCCAGGCCGGCAACGGCAAGTCCTTCGCGGTCAACGCCTGCCTGCGCGAGCTCGCCCCGAAGCTCACACGCCGGATCCAGTTCCGGGCCCGGCCCTCCACCCGCGACCTCCGTCACGAACTGTTCCACGCCCTCGGCCTGCAAGGCCGACCGCCGGCGCAGCCGATCGAGTTCGACCGGACGCTGCGCGGCGCCCTTCAAGAACCGCATGTCCTGGTCTGCGACGAAGCTCAGTGGCTGTCGAAACTCTGCTTCGAGTACCTGCGCTACCTGTGGGACGACTCCGACTCCGACCTCACCATCATCTTCACCGGCGGGAACGGCTGCTTCGAGATGCTGCAGAGCGAGCCGATGCTGGAGTCCCGCGTCTACGCGTGGCAGGAGATCGACCGCATGCCGCTGGACGAGGTCCTGGCCGTCGTCCCGGCCTTCCACCCTGCTTGGATGGACGCGGACCCTGAATTGGTCGCCTTGTGCGACCGGGAAGCGGCCCACGGGAACTTCCGGGCCTGGGCGAAGATCACCCACCACCTCACCGTGGGGATGAAAGAGACCGGGCGGGCCTGCGTGGATGAGGAACTGCTGCGCTGGGCCTACAGCAAGCTGAGCCACCGCCGGGCGGCCTGATGCTGGACTGCCCGAACCCGCCACCGGTCACGGTGATCATCGACCCACACGACGACGTGGTCCACACCCGGGCGGCCCTTGCCTCCCACGCCCCACATCACGGGCGCCTCACCGTCCACCCCACTCCCGGCGTGGACGCCGCCCTCGCACTCGCCTACGACATCCTCGCCGCCCTGGGCAAGCCCGTCCCCCTGACGGGCTACCGACCGGCCGATCCGGCCCCGGCCTGGTCGCTCGCCGCCGCCTGGATCCTCGCCACCTCCATCACCCACCTGACCCTGCTGCGCGCCCACCTCCTCACCCCGCACCGCTTCAAAGACCTCCTCACCCTGCGCCGGCGCACCGGCATCCGCCTGACCCTTGTCTGCCACCGCCGGAAGATGAGGCCCTTCCTGGAACGCGAACTACGGCAGGTGGAACACCACATCGCCGAGGCATCCGCCCTGCTCCCCGAGACCGAATCAGCCCCCCTGTCCCCGCTCCCCGCAGCGCGGCCGCTGGCGAACCGATGGATCAGCCTGCCCGCCCTGACTACCCTCAAAGCCTTCGACGAGGCCACCGGCCCGTGCCACTGCGCAGCACCGACGGCAACGGACCGGGACTTCTTCCCACCAGTGATGCCGCCGGTCACCGAAGCGGAAGTCGCCTGGCGCCTCCACCGCGCCTCAGCCCACCCCCACCTAGCAGCCCAGCTCGCCACAGCGACGTTCACCGCGGCTTCCACCACCCAACTCAACACCGCACATGCCCGCGACCTGGGCCCGGACACCTCGACCATCACGCTCCACGACCACGGCCTCCGCCAGGGCTGCATGACCCACCCGGTCCCCGACTGGGCCCGCCCCCTGCTGAGGGCCGCCGCACTCGCCTGGAGCATCGAGACCGGCACCGACGGGCCTCTGTTCAGCGATCCGTTGGGCAGTGCAGGACTGCCATCCCTGACAGACTTCGCTGAGAGCTGCAAATTGCGCCCACCCCAACCGCCCCGCCCCAAGCGACGCCGAACCAAACGTGGCCCGGCCCCGCGCCCGAAGGAACCCGCAAACACCCTCTGGCCCGTGTGCGCCGCGCACTACCGGCTCTCCTGGGCCAGCGAGATGCCGGACCTGATGCAAGGCTGCCCCCACCCTCCACCGCACACCCAAAAGACCATCGACCGCAGAAAGCGGGGATGGCTGCCGCCCGACTACGGGCTGCGCGAACTGCAGGGCCTGCGCTGAGAAGCGGTGAACCGCCCGAACCCTCTGTGACCTGCCGCGGGCTCCCCGCGTATAACGGGCCCTGTGTGTTGCTGACCGCGCACAGCGTTCGAGTCAGGCCGGATTGCGTACGGGTACGGCCGCAGAAGCCCTCTTTCCTGCCGTGCTCTGTACGACCCGCGCCCCGGGGACCCGGACCGCTGGGACTGGACCGGCGACACTCCCCAACCGTTCCGGGCCGACTCGCCCACCAGCCCGGATCGGGGCACGCTGGAAGGCGTGAGTAGCGCGCCGATCGTCGTGCACCGATCCTTCAGCTCGGGCGGCCGGTGGGGGAGATGGGCGACCCGGCCCGCGCGGCCGCACCGGCGCCTTGCACCCGATGACGGTCAACGAGGCCGTGCTCGCCCTGCTGCGCCCGAAGCCGGACCTGCCCCAGCTCGCCAGCGAGCCGGCCGACGTCCTCTCCGCCGCGCAGGCTGCCGTGGATGCGCCCGCTGGGTTGGGCACCATCGCCTCCTATGCGACCGAGGTGGCGTTGCCCGCGACCGGCACCTGTCCAACCCGGGCAGGGGCGGCGCCCAGGCGGACATCGTCATCACCGTGCCCGAGGACGGGGTGCCGCTGCTGTTTGTGGTGATCGACAATTGCTTCGAGTCGGCGTAGGTCCTTGCCGCGAAGGTCGACAAGTACATGCGGTTCTGCCAGCGGAAGGTGAAGGACGTCGACGGCCGTGAGCGGCCGATGTGGCGCACCCGATGGTGGGTGCCCGACGGACGCCACGGCGATCAGCCGCACCCGCCGCTGCTGCTCGTCTTCAACCGCGTCGGCCCGCGCAACCCCAACACCGTCGTCGCGCAGCTGGCCGAGCTGACCCAGCGGCACTGGCAGGGCACCGCCTACGACGGCTTCCACATGTACGACGGCAAGCTGCCCATCGTGGTCACCGGCACGAAGCAGCTGAAGGAGCATGGCCCGGCCGGGGCGGTCTTTCGGCGCTTCGCCGGCCGTACAACCAGCCCCTCCTCGAGGCGATTGGCAACCCGCGCCGCGAAGCCCACGACGCCCGCAAGCAGGCCGAGTACGCCGCCCGCCAGCGGGAGCACCAGGAGGAGCTGCGCCGCATCGCCGCACAGCACAGGGCCGAGCGGGAGGCCCGCCGTCCCGTGTGCGCCGGCTGCGGCACCCGGTTCACCGACGAACGGTGGAAGGCCATCGAGCCCGCCGGGTGGGACGCCCCATGCGAGACTCACCCGCACCTGTGCGACGACTGCAAGCAGCGCGCCATCACCGCCGAACGCCAAGCCGAGCAGGCCGTGCCCGAGCACCAGGAGCACGACCAGGCCGTGCCCGAGCAGAAGGCCGGCGGCACCTGGCTCTCCCGCTTCCGCAGGTAAGGCAACCGGACCGGGCTGCCAGCGGCAGCCGCTAGGCCGAACGGATGGACCGTAAGGACGAGTAGCTGCCATGGCGCCGACCACGGCCACCCGGGCCCGCAGCCGGACCAGGATTTCGTGAGGCGTTAATAAGGCGCCCCTCCCCGGGCCGGGTGGAGGGGCGCCTTGTGGTTGCGGTGCTCAGGCGTCGGGCTCTTGCCGGAAGTAGTCGGGGGCGAGGTGCCGGAGCCGGTCGTCTTCCTCAGTGACCGGTTCGAGGAAGATGTGCAGGCCGTTATCGAAGTCGCCGTGGTGGTCGTAGCTGAACCAGGAGTCCACCACCCTGTAGCGGTCGCCGCGAAGGAGCACGGGACGGAAAGCGCTACTTCTTGGTCGGAGCCGTCTGGCAGGGTGTGGCGTGTGACAAGCGAAGGCGATACGAGCAAGGACAGCGAGGCGTGGGCGATGGATATCCTCGTCCAGCTGCGCCAAGGCAGGCAGGAGGCACATGCGCGTCGCGACGCGCTTGCGGCAGCGGTCGACGAAATAGCCGACGGTTTCACGCAACTGGGCCTCAAGCCTTGGAAATCGAAGCGTAAGAGCCCGGCGCGAGAGGACATGAAGGTCCCGGACGTCATGCTCGGTGACCGCGCCGAACCAGCCGCAACGGTTCTCCGGTATGAATCAGCGGTCAACATCCTCAGCGCCGCCGATCAGCTTCGGGGTTTCGCCGTCCTGCTTCGTGCAGAGAAATCGCTGATGGGCGCGGTCTCGGTCGCGCGTGGCGTCTTCGAGGCGTGTCTGTGGGCCACAGCGGTAATCGACCCGACCATCAGCACTGACGAGCGCCTGCAACGTGCCCTGACGCGTCGCCTCGCACGACTCTCGGCAGGTATCCGTCTCAGGAAAATGCTAGGCGGCGATACCGATGCCAACCAGCTCGTTGAGAACGACGCCGATGTGGATGACGCGCACGGGACCAACCGCGATCCTGCGAAGGACATCAGCGACATCTTGGCTTACGCCAAGGACCGGGGCTGGCCTGTGAAGAGGGGCCGTCGCACCTCCGAGATCACACCCCTTTCGATTGACTGGCTCAGCGAGAACCTTGAGCGCCGTATCGGCATCGAGGGGTACGCCTGGACGAGCGGCTCGTCGATGGCTCACGGCGAGCATGCTGCCGACACGGCGGTGTGGGTTGAACTGTCCCAGGACATCGGCACAGCTCCGGCATGGTTGATCCAATTGTGGTCGAACGGTGCTTGGGCGGGACCGCGTCTCTTCCTTGCAACACACGCCGCCTACACAGGGGAGGGCAGCCTGCGCCGCGAGTATCAGCGGTTCGAAGAGTTGTTCTTGAGCGGGGTCGGCAAGAGCTGAGGCCCGGAGATCCATACAGCATGCCCTCATGCGCTACGCCCGCCGACCTCGCCGCACCGAGTGCAAGGCAGCGTTCACGTACGAGCGGTGGCAAGCGGTGGGGTGCACCGGCTGGGACGCCCTCCCTCCGGAGGCCCGTCCGACCCTGTGCGGGGACTGCGACCAGCGACACGGGACCGACTGGGAGGAAGCCTGGCCGGACGCGACGCGCGAGGAGCAGGAGCCGGCCGTGCCGGAGCAGAAGGCCACCGGCTGGCTCTCGCGCCTGCGCCGCTGAGCTGGGCACGCCTCCCGACCAGCAGCGCTTCTCCTCCTGGCACGGACCAGCCCGGCGAATTGGATGGATACGACGGAGAAGGCACGTCATGCTGGAAGCGATCGATGCGAGGGGGAAGCGTGAGCCGCGGGCAGACGGAGACTCTTGACGAGAAGCACCAGCGCTTGCTGGAAGCCTTTGTGTTGAGGGCCCGCAGGGTGGAGGAGCACTCGCTGGCCGCCGACTGGGACGCCCTTGTCGAGCTGACCCGCATGAGCATCAACGTCCGTGTCGACCGCAGCGAGGTCCGGATCTCGTACGAGCTCCCGCCCGAGGAAGTGGTCGAGTCTGCGGCAGCGCGTATCAGGCCAATTCTGCTGGAGCAGGAGGACTGCTTTCACATGAAGGCGCTCTCAGCTCTGGGCTACACCTGTCGAGCAGCGCCACAAGATGCGGCGTGGATACGTTCCGCACGCGCTGAGTGGCGGACACGGGTAAGCCCCTCCACGCGCGACGAATCCGGCTATTGGGTCATGGTCGCTGACACGTCCACGGGCGAAGAGCGTGACCTCGATGCGCATGGGCTGGCCATGGCCTGGATCTACGGAGACGTGGTGCATCACGATCCCCAGCGACGCAAGGAAGGCGACATCTTCGGACTGCGCGATCGGTTTCGCGCCGCTGTGCCCCTGGTGGCCTGGGCGATGGTCGGCACAATCGAACTCCTTAATTTTGTCCGGGCACTGAACGAAGCCGGGATGCTGAAACTTCGACAGGAAGTGTTCGACGAGCAGGTCGCCTTGAAGTCGACCGTGTGGGAAGAACGTGCCGAGATGTACTACGCGCCCGTCGGCGCTCAACCTCCCTTGCTTGCGAGCTCTCCCATGCCCGAGGGGTGGCTCCCTCTGAGCAAGGCATCTGACCTCTCGGTCTTTCGTCACCGCATTGCGGGACAACTCTTGAACACGGAACGCTCACCATCCATGACGTACCTGCCCTCACCCGAAGAGATCGAAGCCGCTCGCACGCCTGCCGGCGGTTGGAAGCGAGACCAGCTCGCCGCTTGGGGCGTGCCGTGGCCTCCGCCGAAGGGCTGGAAGGACGAGCTGGCCGAACGCTGGAAGGCTGCCCGCCCGGACGGCCCGCCGGCGCCCTCGCCCACCCCGGCGCCGACCGACTTCTCCCAGGAGACGTTCGACTTCGGCTGACCGACGACAGAGGGGCCGGACAGGATCACCCTGTCCGGCCCCTCTGCTGGGTCCGGGCTGAGGCGGATGCGCGGTCTCCCCACGCGAGATCGAGGTCGTCTCAGCGCGTTACCGGCCGTGCGAGGCGGGCCTGTTGCCCGGCCCGTACGCGTGTAGCAGCTCCTCCAGGCGTGCGCGGTGCTGCTCCACGAAAGCCTCCAGGCGCTCGATGTACCCCTGGCGTTCCTCGGTGCGCACCGCGCTCAGCGCGACGTCCAGGAACGCCCCGTCCGGCCAGTGCCGCTCGCCCGGTGCGGCCAAGGGCCCACGGGAAGCGTTCCGCGGCCACCAGGACGTCCTTCGCGTCCAGTGTCAGAGCCGGGCCTGGGTCCTCCACCGAAGCCTTCTGCGGGGCGGGGGAGGCGGGCTGCTGGAGGCGGGCGACCAACGTGGCGCTGGAGGCGGCGCGGCCGCGCCCGGTGGCGGCGGTGGTGTCGGCGATGCGCAGCAGGTAGGTGGCGACATCGCGGACTCCTGCGTGCCAGCCGTCCTGGAAGAGCTGCTCGGATCCGTGCGGGGCGCTGCTCTCGGAGATCCAGGTGTGGGCGCCGGCCACCGCCCCAGCCTCCAGCTTCGACACGATGTCGTCGGCCTGCTCGTGTCCGATTCCGACGGCGGCCAGGGCCTGGAACACGGTGAACCGCGCCTCGGTGGCCTCGTGCTGGTGGTGGCTGATGCGGGCCAGCTCCTGGCCGTACGCGTCGCGTCGTGCTGCTCGGTGCTCACGCGGTGCCTTCCTTGTCTGCCCGGGTGGGGTTGGCGACCCGGTCCGGATCGCGTACGGGCTTCGGCGCTAGCGTCTGGGTGGCTGGGGTGCGCATGATGTGCCAGCTGGTGTGCGGCGCGGTGACGGCGTGGACCAGGATGACGATGGCCTGCCGCCCGGCGCCGCCCCGGGCCCACGCCCCGGTGAAGCGGGCCTGATCGGCCGGCCAGTCGCCCGGGCGCCGCCACGGACGCAGCCGTCCGAGCAGATCACCGGCTGCGAGCGCGGCGGCCGCGGTGACGACGACGTCCATCAAGTCCATCGCATGCCGATTGCGGACAGGAGTTCCACCCGCTCCGGGGACAGCGTCGCGGCTCGGCTGCGCTGATTCCCGATCCATGCTCCGAGCCGAAGCTCCCGAACCTCCTGGTCGTCGCCGCTGCCGCCCTTCCCATCGCCGCCGACGGCGATCCGTTCGACGTGCTGCCTCGGGACCTGCAGGTGTCCCTCGCGCTCGTAGAACTGCTTGGCAGCCTCGTAGTTCATCGCCCACTTCTCGGCCTGCGTACGGCGCGGCCTGGGCTTCTCGTCCTCGCTCGCGGGTGTGATCCCGAGGATGTGCTCGCACATCCACTGCTGCACGGTGGTGAGCTTGTCCCAGCCGAGCCGGACCGACCGGACCCACCGGCCAAGGTCCTCGCCCTGGTGCACGACCTCGCCCGGCTCCATCGGCAGCGTGCCGCCGGCCTTGAGGTGCAGCCGGACCAGATGGAAGGCGCGCTGCCACTCCACCGGCCAGGCCGGGCACCACGACGGGTCGATCTCCTCCAGCTGCTCGCGCCGCTCCTCAGACAGCGCCCCGGCCGCCGACTCCACCGGCAGACCTTCGGCCCGCCGCTGCTCGATCTCGGCAGCCTTCCGGGCCGCGGCCCTGGCGTTCTTCAACCAGATGCCCACCCGGTAACCCTGGAAGGTGGCGTCCAGCGGCGCCAGGAGGTGGCCCGCCTCGGCCGCCCACCCACGCGCGGCGGCCAGACCCTCCTCCCACGCGACGTCGAAGTGGCTCCAGACCATGCCCAACTTCTCCAACTGCTGGACGCGGTCCTCGTCCATATCGCCGCGGGTGTAGAATCTCCTGGCGTCGGCGATCCATTGCCCAAGGGGGAACCCGGCGAGCGAGGCCGGCCACCCTTCGGCCTCTGCCGCCTGGTCGTCGCAGCCGGGCACCCGGTACGTGAACGGCACCTTCAGGTCGCCATGCTCGCGAACGTAGATGACGGCCGCCTCGATGCCGCGCCGCCAGTGCTCATGCTCCGGGTTGAGGACGCGCAGGTTGATGAACGCGGCCAGCTGCGCCGGGTCACGCGGCGTGGAGAACTTCAGCAGCTGCCGAGCGGACATCGACGGGCCGGACCCTTCCCCCTCGCCACCGCCTTCCTGGCCCTCCCTGCGGCTCTGAACACCCCTGACACGGCTTGGCGCCTGCTGCTGCGCCAGAGCCTCCACCACGCGGGCGTCGTGAGCCCGGAGCGCCTCCAGCAGCTTCGCCAGCCCCCCGAACGCCCGCGACGTGAGCATGTTGTCCGCCGTCTCGCCCGGCCCGAGCAGGACCGGCACCACGAGCGAGGCGACCTTGCCCTCGCCCGGCTGCATACGCAGCGCGCGGCCGACGGCCTGGACGAGGTCGGGCATCGAGCCGCGCACGTCGGCCCAGTAGACGGAGTCGCAGTTCTTGGTGTCGACGCCCTCCCCGAGGACCTTCACCGAGCCGAGGAAGCTCTTCTCCACCACCGTGCCGTCCGTGGCGATCCCGGACGCGAACTCGCCCAGCACCCGGCGCCGATGGCCCGGCTTGTGGTCGCCACACAGCCAGTCCGCCCAGATCGTGCGCGGGTACAGCTCGGGGTCCGCAGCGTGCAGCTGCGCAGCGACATCGGGGAGACCGGCCGCGAACGCCTCGGCCTCCTTCACCACGTGGTGGAAGACGAGCGTGCGCCTAAAGCCTTCCTCGGCCGACGCCTTGAGGAGCGCGGTCTGGAGCGCGGCGAGCCGGGCCCCGCGGACCTCGTCCGAACGACTTTCGGCGCCCAGGAGCTGCGCGGCCTGGAGCTGGGTGTCGGTGATGTCCACACACACCACCTGGTAGGGGGCACAAATTCCCCGGTCGATCGCCTCCGACAAGGTCAGCGTGTACGCCCTGCTGCCGAAGGGACTGTCCGGGTCGTCTTCCATGCTCGCCACCAGCTCGCCCGGCGCGCCCTCGGAGTCCTCGTCCAGCTGCCACAGGCGGGGTGTGGCGGTCATGTACAGGCGGCGCAGGGCGGGGATGCGGGTGTTGTCGTGGACGACCGCCCACGGCTTGCCGATCCGTCCCGAAGTACGGTGTGCCTCGTCGACCACGATCAGGTCCCAGCCCGGAAGGCCAGCGGTGTGTGCGCGCTCCAGGGTGCCGAGCCCGAGGGAGGCGTACGTGGCGAACACGGTGACCTTGTCGAAGGGACGCACCCAGTCGACCAGCTCGTTCACGTCCGTGGTGTTGGGGAAGGACACCTCCTCTCCCCGTAGGGACGACACCCCGATCACCGGGCCGGTGCGGCCTGTTTCGCGCCACGCGGCCTCGGTCTGGGCGAGCAGATCCAGCGAAGGGACGAGCACCAGCACGCGGCCTGCACGGAGTTCCTCCGCGCTGCGCGCGGCGACGAGGGTCTTACCCGATCCGGTCGCCATGACCACCTGCGTCCGCAGCCCCCGCTCTGACACAGTGGATCCTGCAGGCAATTCAAGGGCCCGCAGCACCCCGTCCACAGCTTCTCGCTGGTGGGGACGGAGTTCCTTCACTGCCATTCCGATCTGCCTTATCCTGCGGGCCGCGCCTGTTGCATCACGCGGCAGGAAACGGGAAACCTTCACGTAGAAGACGTGTAATCGGCTACGGTGAATCTCACCGGCACCCGGTCACCGCCTCAAGATCAATAACAGAGGAGCGTGATCGAATACCGATCCTTCTGCCTCAAGGGTGCTGCTATCTGAGTCCAGAGTCTATCTGATACTTCAGATTGAAGCGCAGGTGCTTAGAGATAGTCCGCGTAAGCTCAGTCAAACTGTAAGAGCGTCATGGGCTCACGTTGAAGCCGCCTGACGGCGCGTGGCATATCTACCGCTCCGGTGGGGATCCTGGCGTTGCATAAGGCGACCGCAGGAGGCGCAGCATGTCCGGATGGCCTGGTTCCAGTCCCGACGATGTCAGGTTCAGCAACATGTACGACAAAGACAAGGGAGAGCGGCGAAGTTGCTGCCTTGTCCTTGCCTTAGGCGTCATCAGTATCGCGTGGCTTGTGGGGATGACCGTTTGGTTTCTGGTGCGGTGACGGACAGGCAGCCGCGTGACTCACTCACCGCCCCCTCCCCTTGCTGCTGCTCGGGCCGTAGGCCCGTGGGCGGGCCGCGCGGAGCGTGGCGCACCCCGACAATGGCGGGCGACGTGGGACCAGTTGGCGCTGTGTCAGGTGGCTGGAGCGCAGCGGAGGCCACCGGGGCGGCCGGAGGCCGGCCCCGGCCCGCAACGCGGGCCGGATGCGCTGCGTTTGGCGGGACGCGCGGAGCGCGTGCCG